>NZ_CP197235.1:0-4800000 GCF_052076005.1 Bradyrhizobium sp. 63_E2_N1_3
ATGAACACATCGGAACAGGATCGCTGGTCACGCGTGAAGAGCCGGCTGCGCTCGAACGTAGGCGAAGACGTCTATACGAGCTGGTTCGCCCGTATGGATCTGGAAGGCGTGCAGGAGGAGAGCGTGCGGCTCTCGGTGCCGACGCGCTTCCTGAAGAGCTGGATTCAGGCGCATTATGCCGAGCGCGTACTGTCGTGCTGGCAGGCCGAGGCGCCGGAAGTTCATCGCATCGATCTCACCGTTCGCTCCGCGGTGCGCCCGGTCGTGCAGCAGAAGGAGACGCCTGCGCCGGTCGAAACACGCCGCGCGCCCGCGCCGGAACTGCGCTCGACGGCGACTGCGCCGGTCTCCGCAAACCACGACGCGCTCGGCGGCTCGCCACTCGATCCGCGCCTGACCTTTGCAAGCTTCGTCGTCGGCCGCTCCAACACGCTGGCGCATGCGGCGGCTCGTCAGGTCGCCGAAGGGCGTCGCGGCGATCCCGTCATGTTCAATCCGCTCTACATCCATGCCGGCGTTGGCCTCGGCAAGACGCATCTGCTCCAGGCCGTGACCTGGGCCGGCAATTCCGGCAACGAGCGCAAGGTGCTGTATCTCACGGCCGAAAAATTCATGTACGGCTTCGTCGCCGCGCTGAAGACGCAGACGGCGCTCGCCTTCAAGGAAGCGCTGCGCGGCATCGACGTGCTCGTAATCGACGACCTCCAGTTCCTGCAGGGCAAGTCGACCCAGGCCGAGTTCTGTCACACGCTGAACGCGCTGATCGATGCCGGCCGCCAGGTCGTGATCGCGGCCGACCGTCCGCCGTCCGACCTCGAAAGCCTCGACGATCGCGTGCGCTCGCGCCTCGCCGGCGGCCTCGTGGTCGAGATGGGCTCGCTCGGCGAAGAACTGCGGCATGGCATCTTGAAGTCGCGCGTCGCGGCGGCCCGCGCCCATCACGCCACCTTCGACGTGCCGGAGGAGGTGCTGCTCTATCTGGCGCGCACCATCACCCATAACGGCCGCGACCTCGAAGGCGCGATCAACCGGCTTCTCGCGCATTCGAAGCTGAACAACCAGCCGGTGACGCTGGAGATGGCCGAGCGCGAGGTGCGCGATCTGGTCCGGCCGCAGGAGCCGAAGCGGATCAAGATCGAGGACATCCAGCGCGTGGTGGCGCGGCAGTATAATGTCAGCCGTTCCGACCTCCTGTCCTCGCGCCGCACCGCCAACGTGGTCCGTCCGCGCCAGGTGGCGATGTATCTCGCCAAGACGCTGACCCTGCGCTCGCTGCCCGAGATCGGCCGCCGCTTCGGCGGGCGCGACCACACCACGGTGCTGCACGCCGTGCGCAAGATCGAGGCGCTGGTCAACAAGGACACGGCGCTGTCCGAGGAAGTCGAGTCGCTGAAGCGCCAGCTTCAGGAATAAACGCCTAAGGCTCCTGCCATTCTCCCGCCGCCCCGGCCATGCCTGGGCGGCGGTGTTCGTTTGCCGGGACGGCCGCCCTCCTTTTGGGCTGTAAATCGTGGGGAACCACCCCGCAATCCCTTGAAACGGATGGCTTTCCGCGCCACCTTGCGCGACCCTGACGGCTTTGGTCATATCGGCTGGATGATCCGGCTTTTCGGGGTCTTCGATGCCGTGGCGCGCGTCCCGCCGCCCGGCTTTTCCAACGTTGTGTTTCCTTGGGGATCGGGCGAGTAGTGCAATGAAGGTTACGGTCGAACGCGCGCAACTCCTGAAATCGCTGGGTCATGTCCACCGCGTGGTCGAGCGCCGCAACACCATTCCGATCCTCGGCAACGTGCTGGTCCGCGCCGAGAACGCGAAATTGTCGCTGAAGGCGACCGACCTCGACCTCGAGGTGACCGAGACGCTCCCGGCCGAAACCGCGACCGCGGGCTCCACCACCGTGCCGGCGCACATGTTCTACGACATCGTGCGCAAGCTGCCCGATGGCTCGCAGATCGTGCTGGAGGCCGACGGCGACCGCGCCGTGCTGGCGATCCGCGCCGGCCGCTCGCGCTTCACGCTGCAGACCCTGCCGGAGAATGATTTCCCGGATCTCGCCGCCGGCGACATGTCGCACTCGTTCTCGCTCGCCGCCAAGGACGTCAAGCGGCTGATCGACCGCACCCAGTTCGCGATCTCGACCGAAGAGACGCGCTATTATCTCAACGGCATCTATCTGCACGCCGCGGGCACGGCCACGGCCGCCACCCTGCGCGGCGTTGCCACCGACGGCCACCGGCTCGCCCAGCTCGACCTGGTCCAGCCCAAGGGCGCCGACGGCATGCCCGGCGTGATCGTGCCGCGGAAAACCGTCGGCGAGGTGCAGCGCCTGATCGAGGACAACGAGGCCGAAGTCACGATCGAGCTGTCGCAGGCCAAGATCCGCTTCACGATCGGCAATGTGGTGCTGACCTCGAAGCTGATCGACGGCACCTTCCCCGACTATGGCCGCGTGATCCCGCAGGGCAACGACAAGGAACTCGTCGTCGACAAGAAGGATTTCGAGAACGCGGTCGACCGCGTCTCCACCATCTCCAGCGAGCGCGGCCGGGCCGTGAAGCTCTCGCTGTCGCCGGGCAAGCTGGTGCTATCGGTCACCAACCCTGATTCCGGCAGCGCGACCGAAGAGCTCGAAGTCGAATACGCCTCCGACGCCCTCGATATCGGCTTCAACTCGCGCTACCTCCTCGACATCGCCGCCCAGATCGAAGGCGACGTCGCCACGCTGAAGCTCGCCGACCCCGGCTCGCCGACCCTGGTGCAGGACAAGGACGACAAGAGCGCGCTCTACGTGCTGATGCCGATGCGGGTGTGAGGCCTACCGGCCTCCTTCGCATTGCCTACATACGTCATGGCCGGGCTTGTCCCGGCCATCCACGTCTTGGGAGCCTGAGAACGTGGGTGCCCGGCAATGACAGAGTGATATGACCCCCTCCCGCATTCAACGCCTGACGCTGACGCATTTTCGCAATTATCGGGCGGCGGGGCTCGAGACGGCGGCTGACATGGTGGCGCTGGTCGGGCCGAACGGGGCCGGCAAGACCAATTGCATCGAGGCGATCTCGTTCCTGTCGCCGGGCCGCGGCTTGCGGCGCGCCACGCTGGAAGATGTTGCCGACAACCAGGGCGACGGCTCCTGGGCGGTGTCGGCGCAGGTCGAGGGCGCGCTGGGGCTCGCCACGCTCGGCACCGGCATCGACGCGCCGCGCGCGGACGCCACAGTCAGCCGGCGCTGCCGCATTGACCGCGAGCCGGTCAATTCGGCCACCGCCTTCGGCGACCATATCCGCATGGTGTGGCTGACGCCGGCGATGGACGGGCTGTTCATGGGCGCGGCCTCCGAGCGGCGGCGCTTCTTCGACCGCCTGGTGCTGGCGATCGACAGCGAGCATTCCAGCCGCATCTCCGCGCTCGAACGCTCCCTGCGCTCGCGCAACCGCCTGCTCGAGACGCGCAATTACGACGACCATTGGTGTGATGCGATCGAGCGCGAGACCGCGGAGCTTGCGGTCGCGGTCGCCGCAACGCGCGGCCAGACCGCAGCGCGCCTCACCGGCATGCTCAACGCCCGCGCGCAGGAATCCGCCTTTCCGTCCGCGCAAATCGCGCTGGACGGCTGGATGGAGAATGCGCTGCTCACGGAGACCGCGACGTCGGTCGAGGACCGCTACCGCCAGATCCTGCGCGACAACCGCCCGCGCGACGCCATCGCCGGCCGCACCACCGACGGCCCGCACCTCACCGATCTCCAGGTGATCTATGCGCCGAAAAGCATGCCGGCGCGCGATGCCTCGACCGGCGAGCAGAAGGCGCTGCTGATTGGCCTCGTGCTGGCGCATGCGAGCCTGGTCGCTGAGATGACCGCCATCGTGCCGCTGCTGTTGCTCGACGAGGTCGTCGCGCATCTCGATCCGAACCGGCGCGCGGCGCTGTTCGAGGAGCTGCGCAAGCTCGGCGCGCAGGTGTGGCTGACCGGCGCCGACCCCGCCGCCTTTGCCGACATTGGCGCAGGCGGCGACGTCTTTGACGTCGAGAGCGGACGTGTCTCCGCCCGGCGCTAGACCGCGCCGTTGAACCCGGCCGTTTGCAATCGCGACTAGCCTTTTGAGGCCGTGGCGATGCCTGTCACGGCCGTCGCCAGCGCGCAAATGACGTCACGCGCGAAAACCCTGGAGAATGAGATGCGGACGGTAAGGACCGGGGCGCGAGTCCCGGCTCAATGGCTGGCCTTTGCGTGCGGCCTCCTCTTGCTTGCGGTCTGCATGCTCGCAGCAAGCGCCAGCGCCTGGGTGCCGCATCTGTCGCCGCTGTTCGCGTCGGCACTCACGCCGGACCCCGCTGCCAAGCTGCCCGCGCCGACCCGTTACAGCTACCGAGGAACGCACACCACCGTCGTCAAGGGCATTGAAACGCCACTCCGCACAAGGCTGGAGGCCACCGTGCCCGCCGAGCTCGGCGACGTCCTCGCCTTCTACCGCACCGAACTCAGCAAGCTCGGCTGGCAGGAGCAGCGCGATGGCGCGGTGGTCTCCGCCGATCACGTCAAGCTCGCCTTCGCCTCCCCGCTCGGACCTGGCATGCTGGCGCTCGACCGCAAAGACGCCAGCACCGCCGTCAATCTCGTGCAGAAGAACGCATCTGTCGCGGCCAATGCGAACGTGATGCCCGAGCCCGGCCAGGCGAAGCTGGTGTTCTCCAATATCAGCGAAACGGAAGCCTCGCTCACGATCAACGACCGGACCATCAAGCACGCCGCCGGCGCCTACGCGGTTTCGCTGGATCTGCAGCCCGGCAGATATTCCTACGAGGTGAGCGTGCCGGGCCATCCAGCCACGACGAACATCCTCAACTTCGCTGCCGGCGATACCTGGGAGCTTACGGTCGGGCGCGACGGAGAGGCATGGTCGCCGCTCCTGCTGTATTGAACCTCCCGGGTTTCTGCCGCGACTTCTCGTCTGAGGCCGCGCCGACGGTGTCGCAGCCTGCAAATGCGCACGCCTGAGCCGTGCGCGATATCCTGGAGACGTGACGATGTCGATGATCCCGCGCGGGACGCCAGTCCCGGCACGATGGCAGCTGCTTGCCTGCGGCCTTGTCCTGATGGCGAGCTGCTCGACCGCGGCCGCCGCCGACGGAGGCATCGTCGACGTCCATGCGCTGCCGCAGCTCGAGGGCGCGGTGGAAGACACCTCGCGCCCCGATCCCTACCGCGTCGAATACCGCATGCCGACGCCGGAAGCCGTGACATCGCCGGCGGTGAAGAAACTCCTCAGCGCCGACGGCTGGGTGCTCTATGTGAGGCCGCTGGAGGAGAAGAGCACCAATCTGAACTTCAAGAAGGGACGGCAGGGCCTTTCGGTTCACTTCACGCAGGCCCTCGGCCGGCCCGATCAATCCGTGGTCTACTACACGACCGACCGGATCTACGGGAACGTGCCGTTTCCGGACGGCGCGAGCGACATCATGTTCGATGGGACCCGGCCCTATCTCGGCTGCATCGCGCCCAGCGCGCTCGATGCGACGTCGGATTTCTACGCCAGCCAGATGGCCGCGATCGGCTGGCAGAAACTCACGCCGGAAACCGCCGCGCGCTGGACGACCAGCCTGGATGAAACCGTTCCCAACGGCCTGCGCGCCTTCTACGCGCACCCTGACAGCAAGGACACCGGCTTCTACCAGCAGAAGCCGGTGATGCTGACGCTGACACGCCGCGACGACGGCCGCACCAATATCGATATCCGCGTCGCGCCCTTCGCGCTGCCCAGCGAGCTCAAGGCCGATGGCGATCTGGCCGGCCTGCCGCGGCCAACCCCGACCAAGACGGCCAGGGGCCTCGGCAGCGCAAGCTCCAACAAGCGCGAGATGTCGGCCGCCGCGATGGCCGAGCTGCCCGCCGTGCTCGCCTTCTATCACCGCGAGCTCGCCGCGCGCGGCTGGCAGGAAGATGGCAGCGCGCCGCTCGCGCCCGGCGACGAAGTCGCAATCAAAGTCTCCAACGCCGAGGAGACCGGCGTGCTGCGGCTTGGCCGCAAATATGATTTCACCATGATCAGCCTGAACGTGCAGGTGAAGGACTCCGCGCTTGCCGCCCGCGCCAAGGCGAAGAAGGAGGCCGACGACAAGTTCTTCAGCGATGCCGCAGCAGCCGCACAGAAGATGATCGCCGCCGACGAGGCGCGGCGCAAGGTGCAGGCCGCCGGACTCTCCGATGCGCCGCTCAATGCGCTCGCCGACAGCAAGACACCGGTGCCGCTGCCCGAGACCGCCGAGGGCGTGATATTCGAAGGCGGCGACGGTCGGCTCGAATTCTCCTCCAATTCGAGCGTGAAGGCGCTCGGCACCTTCTACCGCGCATCGCTGAAGAACGCGGGCTGGAAGGAGCAGCCCTCCGTCATCAACCAGCCCAACATGGCGGTGATGGAGTTCTCCAAGGGCGGCAAGTCGATCTCGATGACCGTGATGCAGATGGGCCCGAAAGTGAATGTCAGCGCCACCGGCTCCGGCCTGGTCGTGGCCGCGGCGAAGCCGGTCGAGACCAAATCGGCACAATCCAAACCGACAGAATCCAAGGCCATGCAGGCCAAATCGACCGAGCCGCTGAAGCCCGATCCCGATTCCGCCCTGCCGGTGCCGACGCAGCGCAGCTCGAGCGGGATCAGCTCGACGAAATTCCCCGGCAGCGACCAGTCGTTCCGCAAGGAGCTTGAAGCCAGCATTCCGGCTGAGCTCTCAGATGTCCTCGCCTTCTATCGCGCAGAGCTCACCAAGCGCGGCTGGCAGGAAAAGACTGACGGCGCGACTGTTACCGCCGAGCGGGCGGAGCTGGCGTTCACCTCGCCGGAGGGGCCGGCCATGCTGAAGCTCGGCCGCGCCAGGGAGGAGACAACGGTCAGCCTGGTGCAGCGGAATCCGCAGGCAGCGGCCAAGGCCGACATCATGCCCAAGGCGGGACAGGCGAGGCTGATGCTCGGCAATATCGGGCCGAAGGAGGCGTCGCTGACGATCAACAAGCAGACCATCAAGATCGCGGCCGGCGCCGGCGGCCCGCAATCGCCGAAAGGCCCGATGCTCGATCTGCCGCCCGGCAAGTACCAGTACGCGCTGCGCCTGCCCGGGCAGCCCACTCGCAACGAGACCCTGACCGTAGCCGCCGGCGACGCCTGGGGCCTCTTGGTGGGGCCAAGCGGCGACGTGCTTCCGCTGCAGATGTATTGAGGTGCGACGAAGCAGGTGCGCCCACGCGCAGCCGGCGTTTCGGACCCGTGGGCGGAAAGTTGATCTAAATCAACAGAGCGTTGCGGCGTTGCCTCCCGAATAGGCGTCAACAAGGTTCTGACGTCTCCAAGAGGGAGCTTGCAATGACGCGTACCCGTCACGTTGACGATAGCTCAAAGCCAGAAAGCCGCTTACTAAACCACCGCAACTTGCTGCTTTGCGGCACTGCACTGACCGTCGCTTTTATGCTGTGCGCGCTGGAGACGACCAGCCTCGCGCAGCAAACCACCGGCACGCCGGGTTCGCCGAGCGCCACGACAACCATCGATGGCAAGCAGCTTCCGCCTGAGCCTCCGAAGTTCGAAGGCGTGATCAAGGAAGATGCCACGGACTCCAAGCCATACTGGCCACCGTCCGTTGTGCCGCCCAAAGGCGCGCCGAACGTGCTGCTGATCATGACCGACGACCAGGGTTATGGCGTGACCGGCACCTTCGGTGGGGTGATCCCGACCCCGAACATGGATCGCATCGCCAAGGCGGGCCTGCGTTACACGCAGTTTCACTCGACAGCGCTCTGCTCGCCGACGCGGGCAGCGCTGATCACCGGCCGCAACCACCACTCGGTCGGGTTTGGCGTGATCGGTGAAATGTCCACCGGCTATCCGGGCTACGATTCCGTCATTGGCCAGGAAAGTGCGACGATCGGGACCATTCTGCGGGATAACGGATTTGCCACCTCATGGTTCGGCAAGAACCACAACACCCCGACCTATCTGTACAGCTCAGCCGGGCCGTTCGACCAATGGCCAATCGGCATGGGATTTCAGTATTTTTATGGGTTCATGGGCGGCGAGACCGACCAGTGGACGCCTTACCTTTTCCGCAACACGAGCCAGGTTTTTCCATGGGTCGGCAAGACCGGCTACAACCTCATCACCGACATGGCGGATGACGCCATCAACTACATGAACGGACTGAACGCGGCGGCGCCCGAGAAGCCGTTCTTCGTCTACTACGTGCCCGGCGGC
This sequence comes from Bradyrhizobium sp. 63_E2_N1_3, assembly GCF_052076005.1. Classification (NCBI taxonomy): domain Bacteria; kingdom Pseudomonadati; phylum Pseudomonadota; class Alphaproteobacteria; order Hyphomicrobiales; family Nitrobacteraceae; genus Bradyrhizobium; species Bradyrhizobium sp. 63_E2_N1_3. The sequence continues at coordinate 8,241 of NZ_CP197235.1, forward strand.
ACCCATTCGCCGCATCAGCCGAAGAAGGAATGGAGCGAGAAGTTCAAGGGCAAGTTCGACATGGGTTGGGAGAAGCTGCGCGAGCAGATCTTCGCCAACCAGAAGAAACTCGGGGTGATCCCGGCGAACACCCAGCTCACCGCCTGGCCGGATACGCTGCCGAAGTGGGACTCGCTCTCGTTCATCCAGAAGAAATTGTACGCGCGCGAAGCCGAGGTGTTTGCCGGCTATGCGGCGTATACCGACTACGAAATCGGCCGCGTCATCCAGGCGGTCGAGGACATGGGCAAACTCGACAACACCCTGATCATCTACATCAGCGGCGACAATGGCACCAGCGCCGAAGGAACCCTCGAGGGCACGCCGAACCAGATGACCGCCTACAACGGCATTCTGAAACTGCCCGAAACCGAGCTGATGCTGCACTACGAGGATTGGGGCTCCGACAAGACCTACCCGCATATGTCGGTGGCGTGGTCGTGGGCCTTCGACACCCCGTTCAAGTGGACCAAGCAGGTGGCATCGCACTTCGGCGGCACCCGGCAAGGCATGGCCATCTCATGGCCCGGCCACATCAAGGACGTCGGCGGCATCCGCAGCCAATTCCATCACATGATCGACATCGTGCCGACGATTCTGGAAGCCACAGGCATTCAGGCTCCCGACACCGTCAATGGCATCAAGCAAAGGCCCATCGAGGGCGTCAGCATGGCCTATACGTTCGACCAGGCTAACGCCAACGCGCCGTCAAAGCGCGACACGCAGTATTTCGAGATGTTCGCGAACCGCGGCATCTATCACGATGGTTGGTATGCATGTACGACGCCGCCTGCGCCTCCCTGGCTTCTGGGCACCGCCAAGCTGCCGGGGATCAATGAATACAAGTGGGAGCTTTACAACATCGCCGAGGATTACTCGCAGGCCAATGACCTCGCAGCCAGGAATCCCGACAAGCTCAAGGAGTTGCAAGCGTTGTTCCTGTCGGAGGCGGCGAAATACCAGGTCTTTCCGCTGGACAACTCGGTCCTGCCCCGCATTGTGACACCGCGCCCAAGCGCGACCGCCGGACGAACCGTTTTCACATATTCTGGTGAGAACGCTGGCATCCCTGACGCTAACGCTCCGAGCCTTCTCAATAAGGATTACACGATCACGGCCGAGGTTACCGTTCCTAAGGGCGGCGCGGAAGGAATGATCGCAACTCTAGGCGGTCGCTTTGGCGGATACGCCCTCTACCTGCTCAAAGGCAAGCCTGTCTTCGTCTATAACCTGCTCGATCTAGAACGGTACCGCTGGGAAGGCGGCATTGGCGGTCGCGACTTGTTTACCGATGCGCTCAAGCCGGGCAAGCACACCATTGTATTCGACTTCAAGTACAACGGACCCGGCCCGGGTAAGGGTGGCACCGGTGTACTGACGGCCGATGGCAAGCTGGTGGCCGCAAAGACGATCCCGCACACGATTCCGTTTCTTATGGCCATCGACGAAACGTTTGACATCGGCAGCGACACCCGCACGACGGTGGACGACAGCTATAAGCTGCCCTTCCGTTTCACCGGCAAGATCGACAAGCTGACCTTCAAGCTTGGCGCGACGCAGATGACGGAGGATGAGCAAAAGGTCATTCGACACGCGCTCGAAAGAGCGAGGGACTGAGCGCGACAAGTCGTGGCGATTCATGTCGGCCCCAACGCCACGACTCATCCTTCTTCGCTAAGAAATCGTTCGGCGGGATCCGCTTCGAAAGCCCGCGCGAAATATCATCGCGTATAGAAGGGAGTGCCGGCAGTGGATTCTTCATTTGGCGCGCTGGATGCGTTGCCGGCGCCGGCGGCCCGCAATCGCCGAAAGGCCCGATGTTGGATCTACCGCCCGGCAAGTATCAGTACGCGCTGCGCCTGCCCGGGCAGCCCGCTCGCAACGAAACCCTGACCGTTGCCGCCGGCGACGCCTGGGGCCTCCTGGTGGGGCCAAGCGACGACGTGCTGCCGCTTCAGATGTATTGATCCCGCCGCCTGTGCCTGTAACGGCCAGGTTGAACCTGTCCAGTTGGTGGGGCGACTAGTCGTCCGGAGGCGGCGGCGACTGTGTCGCAGCCGCTGCATCGCGCGAAGACTACAACGCGCGACATCCCTGGAGAGTGGCATGACGACGGTGAGGCGCAGAACGAAGGTCCCGGCACGATGGCGGCTGTTCGCGTGCGGCCTCGCTCTTCTCGCGGGCGGCCTGGTCGCCGCAGGCGCCGGCGGATGGCTGCCGCACCCGTCACCGCAAACTTCGGCCGCACTCACACCGGCGGATCCAAACGCCGAGATGCCGGTGCCGAAGCAACACAACTTCTCCAGCTCCAACACCACCCATATGACCGGCATCGAAATCCCGCTGCGGGTCGGACTCGAAGCCCATGTGCAGGCCCAGCTCAGCGATGTGCTCGCCTTCTACCGCAGGGAGCTCGCAAAGCGTGGCTGGGAGGAAAGGCCTGAAAGCACTGTGGTTGCCGCCGATCATGTGCAGCTCGCCTTCGCCTCACCCAAGGGGCCGGCCACCCTGAAGCTTGGCCGCGCGCAGGACGAGACCATTGTCAGCCTGGTGCAGCGGAATACGGAGGCCGCGGCGAAGGCCAATTTCCTGCCGATAGCAGGACAAGCGCGGCTGATATTCGGCTATCTCGCGCCGGACACGGCTTCGCTCACGATCAACGATCAGACCATCAAGATCGCGGGCGGCGTCAATCACCCACAAACGCTGGATCTGCCGCCCGGCAAATATTCCTACAAGCTGGTCGTGTCGGGCTATCCGGTGCGCACCGATACCATCACCGTGGCCTCAGGCGAGGCCTGGTCCCTCAGCTTGGGCGACGACGACAAGAGGCCGGATCAGATCTACTGAACCTGGTGGCCTGTTCCGGGGCGCCACGGCGCCTGGGAACGCGCTTCTCCGCCCCGCAAAATCCACGCCTTCAAGAGCTAAAAACAGGGCCTCGAATCGCCCTTTTCGCAAGCCCCAGAATCGGCCTCCAGGAGCCTTGAAAACCGGCAAAAAATCCCTATTTCGTCAAAGGGTTGCCGGAAGATACTTTGCGCTAGGCGCAAGCGGTCTTTCATGGCACAAATAGCCTGCAAATCAGCGCCTTTTGCGCCGCTGATTCGGGCGACATCTCGAAGGCCTCTCATGACAGAACCTGCTCGGCAGACGCCTGCCGAAAACGAGCCCTCAAATCCAAGCGATTACGGGGCGGAATCGATCCGCGTGCTCAAGGGTCTCGACGCCGTCCGCAAGCGCCCGGGCATGTATATCGGCGACACCGACGACGGCTCGGGCCTGCACCACATGGTCTACGAGGTCGTCGACAACGCGATCGACGAGGCGCTCGCGGGCCACGCTACGCGCGTCGACGTCGTGCTCAATGCCGACAATTCCGTCACGGTGCGCGACGACGGCCGCGGCATTCCCGTCGACATCCACAAGGGCGAAGGCATCTCCGCGGCCGAGGTCATCATGACCCAGCTCCATGCCGGTGGAAAGTTCGACCAGAATTCCTACAAGGTCTCCGGCGGCCTGCACGGCGTGGGCGTCTCCGTCGTCAACGCGCTGTCGAGCAAGCTCGGCTTGCGCATCTGGCGCGACAACAAGGAGCACTACATCGAGTTCGCCCATGGCGATGCGGTCGCACCGCTGGTGGTGGTCGGCGACGCGCCGGGCAAGCGCGGCACCGAGGTGACGTTCCAGGCCTCGACGGAAACCTTCAAGAACATCGAATATGATTTCGCGACGCTGGAGCACCGCCTGCGCGAGCTCGCCTTCCTCAATTCCGGCGTCAACATCGCGCTCTCAGACATGCGCCATGCGGTCGAGAAGCGCGAGGAGATGCACTATTCCGGCGGCGTCGAGGAGTTCGTCAAATATCTCGACCGCAACAAGAAGGCGATCGTGCCGGCGCCGATCATGGTGCGCGCGGAGGCCAACGGCATCGGCGTCGAGGCGGCACTGTGGTGGAACGACAGCTACCATGAGAACGTGCTGTGCTTCACCAACAACATCCCGCAGCGTGACGGCGGCACCCATCTGGCCGGTTTCCGCGGCGCGCTGACACGCCAGGTCAACGGCTATGCCGAGGCCAATGCGAAGAAGGAAAAGATCGCGCTGACCGGCGACGACTGCCGTGAAGGTCTCACCGCCGTTCTCTCGGTGAAGGTGCCCGATCCGAAATTCTCGTCGCAGACCAAGGACAAGCTGGTGTCCTCGGAAGTGCGTCCCGTGGTCGAGAACGTCCTCAACGAGGCGCTCCAGGCCTGGTTCGAGGAGCACCCTAGCGAAGCCAAGATGATCGTCGGCAAGGTGATCCAGGCCGCCGCCGCGCGTGAAGCCGCGCGAAAAGCGCGTGAGCTGACGCGCAAGAGCCCGCTCTCGGTCTCCTCGCTGCCCGGCAAGCTCGCCGACTGCCAGGAAAAGGATCCGGCCAAGTCCGAACTCTTCATCGTCGAGGGCGACTCGGCAGGCGGCAGCGCCAAGCAGGGCCGCAACCGCGAATTCCAGGCGGTGCTGCCGCTGCGCGGCAAGATCCTCAACGTCGAGCGCGTCCGCCCCGACAAGATGCTGGGAAGCGAGCAGATCGGCACGCTGATCACCGCGCTCGGCACCGGCATCAGCGACGAATTCTCGATCGAGAAGCTGCGCTATCACAAGATCATCGTGATGACGGACGCCGACGTCGACGGCGCCCACATCCGCACGCTGCTGCTGACCTTCTTCTACCGTCAGATGCGCGACATCATCGACGGCGGTTACCTCTATATCGCCCAGCCGCCGCTCTATAAGGTCAGCCGCGGCAAGTCCGAGCAGTATCTGAAGGACGAGCGGGCGCTCGAGGATTATCTGATCGACACAGGCCTCGACGACTGCGTCTTCATTCCCGGCGTCGGCGGTGATCGCACCGGCCGCGATTTGCGCTCGCTGGTCGACGACGCCCGCACCGTCCGCAGCGTCCTGCGCAATCTGCACAGCCGCTACAATCGCAAGGTGATCGAGCAGGCCGCCATCACCGGCGTGCTCAACAAGGCGATCTACGGCGATCCCGAGAAAGCCGCCGCAGCGGCACAATACATCGCGGGACGGCTGGACAACCAGGCCGAGGAGGTCGAGCGCGGCTGGGTCGGCCAGTACGTGGAAGGCCAGGGCTTCCAGTTCGAACGCACCGTGCGCGGCGTCAAGGAAGCCGCCGTCATCGACGCCGCCTTCCTGGGCTCGGTCGAAGCCCGCAAGCTCGACGAATACACCGTGAAGCTCCAGGACGTTTATGCCCGCCCTGGCAAGCTGCGGCGCAAGGACATCGAGCACATGGTCTACGGCCCGGTCGACCTGTTCGAAGCGGTCACCGACGCCGGCCGCAAGGGCATCACGCTGCAGCGTTACAAAGGTCTGGGCGAGATGAACCCGGAGCAGCTCTGGGAAACGACGCTGGACATCGATGCGCGCTCGCTGCTGCAGGTGAAGGTCAAGGAAGTCGACGAGGCCGACGACATCTTCACCAAGCTGATGGGCGACGTGGTCGAGCCGCGCCGCGACTTCATCCAGGAACATTCGCTGAGCGCGACGATCGATATCTGAGGCTCGTGGCTTTGGGTGATCGTCATGCCCGGGCTTGTCCTGGGCATGACGTTCCATGCGCCTCAATTATCGTCGAACAGATTGACATCCCGAGACCGAGACCATTTTCCTTTGTGGTGTAAAACGGCTCGAACAAGCGAAAGCTTTCCGCGGGAAGGATGCCCTCGAGCGCCACCTCATTGGCCGATTGTTCGCTACGCGATGATTGTGACCCTAAGTCTCAAGAAACGCCTTTAGGCCGACCAGCACGAATTGCATTCCCATGGACGCTACGATGAGCCCCATGAAGCGTGTGACTGTCGCTTGCGTGCCTCGGCCTAGACGAGGCCCAAGCCGAACAGCGAGGGTCAACGCCACAAATGTTACGCCTGCTCCAGCGACAGCGGCGATGATTGCCGTCACCGGCAAACCATCGGGCGTATGAACAGCTGCCAACGTGACCACGGCCGTAATAGTTCCGGGACCGGCTGCAAACATTAAAAGTGGTACAAGTGAGCCCTGAACGTCCGCGTCGCTATTGTCGGGCGGCGCCTGAGCAACCGTATGGCTGCCACGCAGCATATCGAATCCCATATACGCGATGATCATTCCGCCGACGACCCTGAACACGTCAAGCGAAATCCCGAAGATGCTTAAAACCTTGAGTCCGACCAACGCAGAGCCCATCAATATGATCAGAATGTTGAGGGCGACCTTGGCCGCCTCGCGTCGTCGTTCCGGCGCGGTCAGATTCGGCGTCAGGCTCAGAAAGAGCGAACCGCACACTACGGGATTGATAACGGCCAAAATGGTTACAATCGCTTGCAGAATTTGGTGAAGGTCTGTCACGCGATCGACTCACAAATTCTAGGGGCATTTGCTCAATCGCCGGGTGCGTGATTATTCTGACGCGCGTCCTAGCCTCTGGCAGTGCGAAATCGGTAAACGGGCTGAATGTCGGATCGAAAACATCGCTTTGGCATTCGGGTCGAGAACGACGGCTAGCTTGGTGCGATGTCACAGAGTGTCAATAACTTTTCCAACATCTCCGTCGACAGTTATCCGTCATTGATTCGCAAGCCGAGCGATTTGGCGCTCGGCTCATTTGGCGACCTTATTGCAAAGCTGAAAATCGAACGACCCGAAAATCTCGCGAAGGCGGTTTCAGTGGGCTGCAACGCTGCGACGCGCCATCACCCGCTACAGGTCCGCCGTGGTCGTCCTCGAGGAACGACGTGGCACGTGATCACCTACACCAAGCGTCAGTCTCCCTGACAATTTTCGTTAGAGTGTCCCGCGGTTCAGGCATATTGCTCTAACTTGATCAGCGTAGCAGTCTCTCCGTCTGGCTCACAAATGACGGAGCATCCCATGACTAAGATGTCACTGCCGCGAAGCCTCATGCTATTGGGAATCATGCTCTCGCCAGAGCCCTCCGCCGCTATCGAAAAACTCAACTGTCCTTTCAATTTTACCAGCAGCGATCCCTCAAAGCTTGAAAGAATGAAGGCCCTTCTTCCCGACGCTGACGCGATGGGAAGTCTCGGCCGGCTCAACTCGACTATCGATACTCTACGTCGGGACGGTATGGCAAAGAGTCAGATTGTAAGTCATCTTGTCGGCGCTTACTGCCTGATCGTCGCTCAAGAAAGCTCGCAGACTGATGCAGAAAAAGCTGCAAAGGTTCGGCGCTTCGCTGGGCAAATCACGCAGTTGGTCTACAGCTTGGAAAGCGGGCTGGACGTCATTGTCAACGTTCCACTTGCGCCGGATGTCGTCGACGCGCTCAATGCCACCGCACGCAAGCAGGGTCTATCGAGTTCTGCATGGATCGCAATGACTGTAGAAAATGCTCTGCAGCAATAATAAGTTTACCTTACAATATGTCACCCGATTTAGTAGCGGAGCGCGACTGATCTGAGCCACTGCCGGGGCTTTACAAATAAAGCGGCCTGAGCGCTTCATGGCAGGAAGCAAGGTTCATGGGGCGGGATCGACGAAGAAGCAACCAAGCGGATCGAACCAATATGAATCCCATTCCATTTGTGATGCTCTGCCTCTCCCTGATCGTGAATCCGGCATTGGCGCAGCAGCCTTCTCAGCAGCCATCCGCAACGACGGCCGCAAGGCAGTCGTCAGCTGAACCGGCATTTGACAGGCTACTCGGCCGCTGGGTACGTCTCCAGGGAGGTTACGTGATCACCATCCGAGCTGTTGACGCGGACGGCAAACTCGACGCGAGCTACGCAAATCCGAGACCATTGCCTTTTCATGTCGCGGTCGCGAGCAGGGACGGTAACGCGCTCAAATTGCTCTTCGAGTTGCGCGCCGCCGGTTACAACGGCTCGACCTACACGCTCAATTATGACGCGGCCAACGACCGGCTGAACGGCGTCTTTGATCAGGTGGTCGCCAAACAGAGGTTCGATGTCGTATTCGCTCGCGATAAATCATGACGCAATTGCCATTCTGATGAAGCTCGACGTGGTTCGCTTAGATCGAGCGAGCTCATGACGTTTAATCATCGGTCAACACCTGATGGCGTCCGCACCTGCAGGCCTTCAAACTCTCGATAGACCGTTAACTTCTTGGCCAATGACGCCTTCGATGGCCACCTAAGTATACCCTCCCGCGTCCGCCGAGTGCGGGACGTTCCAGTGCGCCGCCTTGCAAAGGCGTCGATACAACCAGAAGCGGCGCCCGACGCGGTAGAGTCAGAGTTAGGCGTTGGAGCGCGTTCCTAGAGTCAGGCTGTTGAGTTATTTGAGTCAGAGAATTATTTTACGGCACGTCGAGTGACCCTTGATTCTATTGCGAAATTTCGGGCGACTGTGTCAAAGTTATTTGTGTGGAGACACATTCACGAAGGGGCGTCATGCCCGGGATTGTCCCAGGGCACGTTCTTCGTGCATCGGGGCAAAGGCGTGGATGGCCGGGACAGGCGAGCGGAAGCGACGCCGTCCTTTGGACGGCTATGCTCGGCCATGACGCTGTGGAAACACCGCCGATGAACCCGACCAGCGGCCATCACGACGAAATGGCGTGAACCCATCGGCCCGTTCTGGCCGGGAAACGTCGCGGCCATGACCAGTTCCGCAACTGCCAGCCCTGTCCTCCCCTCTCGCCGTCTCGGCGTGATCGGTAGCATCGTCGGTGTGCTGGCGCTGATCGCGGCCGTGTTGCCGCATTGGGTCATACCCGCGATCTACCCGCCGCCGCCGGCCGACAAAGTGATTGTCGACACCGGCCACCGCCTGAAGGATCGCATGATCGCGCGGGTCAAGGGCGTCGAGTATCAGGCGCCGCCACGCGAGAAGTCGACGGGAAGCCAGCTGAGGGAGGCATCCTCGATCGGCGCGATCTCGCTCGGCCTGCTCGCCATCCTGTTCTCCGTGCTCGCGCTCGTGTTTCGCGAGGAGAGGCTTCTGGCGGGCGTCGCGGCCGCGCTCGGCAGCGGCGCCATCGCCATCGAGATATCGTTCCTCGCCATGGGCGTCCTGATGCTGATCGTCGTCCTTTATGTGGTGGCGAACAACATCGGCCTGTTCTAGGGCCGCTTGCCGCAAGCTCCGATCCTCATCCTTGTAACTTCAAGGTCGCCGGGCGGGATAGAATGGCTCGCGCGGTGGCGGACGGGAGACCGGCTCATCCTGGGGCATTGAAGCCCGCTCCTCAGCACGGGACAGAGGAGCCCGCGAAGCGGGCGTCTCGAAGGATGGTCGCAAGCGAGATGTCCGGGCCTTCATGGTTCGAGACGCGCGTTCCGCGCTCCTCACCATGAGGGGCTAGCAGCCTCTTCGGGGCTAACAGGCTGGCTCTAACCGCAGCGAGCACAATTGCTCCCGCGCTCAATTCTCTGTAGTTTCCGCCCGAAACACCCCACCCAACAGGACAGCGAGAACCCCGTGGCGCCCATCCAGTACATTGTCGAGGGCGGTCACCGGCTCTCGGGCTCGATCGAGCCGTCCGGCAACAAGAATTCGGCGCTGCCGATCATCGCCGCCGCCCTGCTCACCGAGCATCCGGTGACGCTGGAGAACGTGCCGCGGATCCGCGACACCGAGACGCTGGTCGAGCTGATCCGCTCGGTCGGCGCGGCGGCGGAATGGACCGCCCGCAATACGCTGCACATCCACGCCAAGAGCATCCGCGCCGCCGACCTCGACCCCGAGCTCTGCGTCCGTATCCGCGCCTCGATCCTGCTCGCAGGCCCCCTGCTCGCCCGCTGCGGCGAAGTGATGCTGCCGCCGCCCGGCGGCGACGTCATCGGCCGCCGCCGCCTGGACACCCATGTGCTCGCGCTCGAACAACTGGGCGCCAAGGTCACCGCCACCGACCGGCTCGAATTCCGCGCGGCAAAGCTTGCCGGTGCTGACGTGTTTCTGGACGAGCCGAGCGTCACCGCAACCGAAAACGCGCTGGTCGCGGCGGTCGCCGCCGACGGCGTCACCCATTTGCGCAACGCGGCCTCCGAGCCGCATGTGCAGGACCTCGCCAATTTCCTGGTCGCGCTCGGCGCGCGAATCGAGGGCATCGGCACCAACACCATGATCGTGCATGGACCGGCGACGCTGGGCGCCACGACCTACCGGATCCAGCCCGACCATATCGAAGTCGGCTCGCTGATCGGGCTTGCGGCCGTCACGCGCTCCCCGCTTCGCATCGTGCGCGCCGGCGTCGAGCATCTGCGCTCGATCCGCATGGGGTTCGAGCGGCTCGGCATCGTCTGCCGCATCGAGGGTGATGATCTCATCGTGCCCTCGAACCAGACGCTGAAGATCCAGGACGATTTCGGCGGCCACGTGCCGAAGCTGGAAGATCAGCCCTGGCCGGCCTTCCCGGCCGATCTGATGTCGATCGCGATCGTCACTGCCACGCAATGCGACGGCGTGATCCTGATGTTCGAGAAGATGTTCGAATCGCGGATGTTCTTCGTCGACAAGCTGATCGCCATGGGCGCGCGAATTGTTCTCTGTGATCCGCATCGCGCCATCATCGCCGGCCCCAGCCGCCTGCGTGGCGCATCGATGATCTCGCCCGACATCCGCGCCGGCATGGCGATGCTGCTCGCCGCGGTCTGCGCCGAGGGCACCTCCACGATCAACAACGCCGACCAGATCGAGCGCGGCTACGAGCGCATCGACGAACGCCTGAACGCGCTCGGCGCCAAGATCAGGCGCGTGCCTGAAAGGAAGGGCTGAGAAGTTCTCTCCGCGCCACAGTATCGTAGGGTGGGCAAAGCGTAGCGTGCCCACCGCTTCTGTTGCCGCGTTGGACTGATGGTGGGCACGGCGCAAGCGCGCCTTTGCCCACCCTACGGTTCCTGAGAGCCGCGCCCTTGGCTCCCGGGTCCCGGCTCGCGCTTCGCGCGTCCGGGACACGAGAGCTGGGCCATGTTTTCGACGTGCGGCTGTGCTATTGCAACCGCCATGCTCGACACCGTCCAGCCTCGTCCGCAGCCGCAAGCCGGCGTGCCGCAAAACCATCTCGCCGAAGAGTTCGTCGAGACGCTGCGGCTGGCCGTGCCGATGATGCTGACGCAGCTCGGGCAGATCGCGATGATCACGACCGATCTCGCGCTGATCGGGCGGCTCGGCGAGGATGCGGTCGCGGCCGCCGCGCTGGCGCACACCGTCTATTTCGTCAGTTTCACCTTCGGGCTCGGATTGATGGCCGCGGTGTCGCCGCTGGCCGCGCAGGCGTTCGGCGCCGGCGACGTCAAGCGCATCCGCCGCTCCCTGCGCGCCGGCCTGTGGATCGCACTCCTGATCTCGCTGCCGATGATGGCCTCGCCGCTCTATGGCGAGCGCATCCTGCTGGCGCTCGGACAGGCGCCGCAATCGGCCGCGCTCGCGCAGCGCTATCTGAACGGGCTGGCCTGGGGCATCGCGCCGGCGCTCGGCTTCATCGCGTTGCGCAGCATGATGAGCGCGGTGAACCGGCCGCAGCCGCCGCTGTGGATCACCGTTGCAGCGATCCCCGCCAACGCGGCGCTGGTCTATTGCCTGATCCACGGCCTGTTCGGCCTGCCGGAGCTCGGCCTGTTCGGCGCGGGGCTCGCGACCACGCTCGTCAATCTCGGCACCTTCCTCGCCGTGCTCGCCATCGCCGCATGGCGAAAGCCATTCGCGGACTACCGCCCGCTCGCCCATCTGTGGCGGATCGACTGGCCCCTGATGCGCCAGCTCATCGCGGTCGGTGCGCCGATCTCGTTTTCCCTGCTGCTGGAATATGGTCTGTTCTCGTCCGCCGCGCTGCTGATGGGATTGATCTCGACCACGGCGCTTGCCGCGCACCAGATCGCGCTCCAGGTCACCGCCGTGCTGTTCATGGTCCCGCTTGGCATCGGCATGGCGGCGACGGTCCGCGTCGGCCATGCTTTCGGCCGCGACGACCCGGCCGCGGTGAGGCGAGCGGGCCTCGTCGCGGCGGTGCTTGGCGTAGCGCTGGTCTCGGCCCTGACCGTTGCCATCATCCTCGGCCGCTACGCGCTCGGACGGCTGTTCTTCGGGAGCAGCGAGGCCAGCGCGGCCACCGTCGAGCTGACGGCGACCCTGCTGCTGGTCGGAGCGACCTTCTTCATCGCCGACGGCCTCCAGACCATCATGGCCGGCGCGCTGCGCGGCATCAACGATACCAGGATGACGTTGCTGTTCGCGGCGATCGGCTATTGGTGCGTCGCCTTTCCCATCGCCTGGGTGCTGGCCTTCAATGCCGGGCTCGGCGCGGTCGGCGTCTGGATCGGGTTCTCGACCGGCACGTTCGTCTATGCTGGCCTCCTGATCTTGCGCTTCCGCATGCTGACGCGCAGACTGGCGGGATGATCGGGATCATGGAGCCGGTGCAATGACCCTGTCCGTCGATCTCTTCTACTCCTACCGCAGTCCCTTCAGCTATCTGGCGCTGCCGAAGACGCTCAAGCTCGTCGAAGAGTACGATCTCGCGGTGAATTTGCGGCCGGTCTATCCGCTCGCCGTCCGCGTGCCCGGCTTCTTCAAGAAGGCCAGTCCGAACTTCATTCGCTATGTGGTGCTCGACAGCACGCGCGTGGCGCAGCACGAGGGCATCCCGTTCCGCTTTCCGAGGCCCGATCCGATCGTGCAGGACAAGACGACGTTCGATGTTGCGGCCGAGCAGCCCTACATCCACCGCCTGACCCGGCTGGGTGCGATGGCGCAGCTCGAAGGCCGCTCGCTCGCATTCACCGATGCGATCGCGCGCGTGCTGTGGGACGGCTCGGTGGCGGGCTGGAACGAAGGCGATCACCTCGCGCGCGCCACTGAAGCGGCCGGCTTCGATCTCGCCGCGATGGATGAAGCGATCAGTGCCGACCCCGATCGCTACGAGCGGGTGATCGCCGAGAACGAAAAGGACCATGCCGCCTCCGGCCATTGGGGCGTGCCGACCTTCGTGTTCGAGAACGAGCCGTTCTTCGGCCAGGACCGCATCGACCTGCTGCTCTGGCGCATGGTGGCTAAGGGCCTGAAAAAGCGCTGACCGTTGTTTAGGACGCGTTTTCTTCACGCGAACCGCTATCCGCTTCGCTCGAAAACGCTCTTGCCGGCCGGCATGAACCGGTTTCCCTGAAACTGCGACTGAGACGTGGCGCCCCGATCCCGGCGGCGCGTTCGGAGGGTCGCATGTATCTGGCAAAGTTCTTCCACCGCGCACCCGGCGATGACGATCGCGAGCTGATGCTGGTCCCGGGCAGCGATCCCATGGTGATCGGCATTCATATGAACTGGAAGGGCGAGCCCGACGCGAACGAATTCCTGCGCGAGGAATTTCCTGATATCGCCGGCGCCGCAGCGGCTTTCCGCCGCCATGTCGCCAAGCTGGTCGCAGCCGGCTATGTCGAGACGGATCATACCAACTACACGCTGCGCGACCTCGGTCCCAATCCGCGAGCCAAGCCGGACTGGCAGAAGGGGCTCGATGAGCTGATGATCCTGGCGCTCAGCGCGCCGATGGCCGAGCAGGCCGCGCAGCTCGACGCGCTCAAGGGCACTCCGGCCGAACATGAGCCGTTGTATCTCTGGCTCGCCGCTCATCACGGCAAGGCCGCAGGCGAAGATTTTACGCAGACCCTGCGCTTTGCCGAACAGGCGCGTGACGCGCTCCGCGCACGGCGGGCTGCGGGACAGTCGCATTACGCCTGGTCCATGTACGAAGGCGACCTTGAAGGTAGCATCCTCGAATTGCTCAGCGACGTCTATCTTCTCGCGGAAAATCCGGTCGCGGCGCTCGCGACGATCGAGCATCTCTGCAAGATCGCTCCGAACCATGATCGCATTCTCCAGCGTGCCGAGATTCTTTGCGGCTTCTTTCCGGAGCGACGGGAGGAAGCCTTTGACGATGCCTATCAATGGTCACGGTTCGGCGGCTACGATGTCATCACGCTGTTTCCCGGCTACGCCGAATATGAAGCCCGGCGCAAGGCAGGCACGACCGCAAAGGGCTGGCGCTGGAAGCCCGGCACGCCGGCCAGCGAAGCGGATGTCAGCGCGGCAGAGCAGGCCATCGATGTCAAACTGCCCGACGATTATCGCAATTTCCTGCTGAGCCGCGGCGAGACCGAGCTGCTGGTACGGCTGCCTGAATCGTCCTCCGAGCTACGCTTCTACGCACCGGACGAGCTGGCCACGCAGCTGCGCAACGTCCTCGACTTCATTGCTCATTCCGAGGACGAGCTCGAAGAGGCCTGCGCCTATTTCCGCAAGGAGTATGGCGTGTCGCTGAAACACCTGGTGCCCATCGCCGAGCCATCACAGCTCAGTCGCTGCCTGCTGCTCCATGTCGAGCCGGGCGAGCGACATGGCCAGTGCTTTCAGTGGGACCATGACGGCGCATGGGAGTTGGAGCAGAAGCAGCCCGGCTTCGATGTCGCGCTGAAGGCGCTGACCGACGGCATCGAGCAGCGCGACGCGGCAGCGCTCGCTTTCTTCGACCTCTAAAGAATCACTCCGCCACGCGCGCGGACTTGTCGGTCGAAGCCTCTGACCATTCGCCGACGACGCGATCGAGATCGCAGAGATTCTGGTGCATCTGCTCCAGCGAGAAGCCGATGGCAAAGAAGCGCTCGGCGGTGTCGCCGGGCTGGCCGCGGATCAGGCCGTCATGACGGACGGCGGCGACGGCCTCGGCATAATGCTGGAGCGCGACGTGGACCGGATGGATCGCCGGCGCGCCGGCGCCCTCGCGCAGCGCCGCGGCGGCGGAGCGAAGGAATCGCGCGATCACGGTCGAGACTTCCGTCAGCGGGGCTGCAAGCCGCATCTGCACCTCGGCCGGCAGCGGCACCACCGTGGCACGGCCGATCATCACGACGTCATGGCGCAGCCGCAGCACGGTGCGCAGCAGCGGGCCGGTGTCGGGGCCGCTCGACAGTCGCACGGAGCGTTCACGCTCGGCTTCGGCGCCGATCGCGTTCATGCCCACCATTGCCGTGCCGATGCCGTCCTGGATCCGGTGCAGCGCGTCGTTGTCGCGGCCGCGCGTGAGCCCCGCGAGCAGTTCGGTGAAGGCATCCGCGATCAGTTCGAGCAGCGTGGCCGCGCTGGCGCGGATCTGCCGCACGGCGCGGGACGGCAGCACTAGGAATGAGACCAGCAGGCCAGTGATGGCGCCCACCCCGACCTCGCTGACGCGGTCGATCGCCGACGCCAGGGGATCTGAATGATGCATGGTCGGAACCAGCAGCACGATGATCGCGGTCACCGTGGCGGCGTTGAGGCTTGGGTTGATCGCGGCCACGAAGGCGAGCGGCGCGACCGCCAGCACCAGCAGCCCCAACAGGCCCGCCTCGGTGGAATAAGGGATCAGGATCGCGATGGCGCCGCCATAGATGGCGCCGCCGATCGTGCCGAGCACGTAGTCGCGCGTCGCCTTCAGCGAGCGGCCGACGCTCATCTGGGTCACGATCAGCGAGGTCAGCACGGCCCAGAGCGGCAATAGCAGATGCAGCGCGGTGGCGATCGCATAGGCCGCCACTGCGGCCACCGTGACCCGGATCGCCAGCCCCAACTGCGTGCGCCGTGATCGGATCCGGTCGAACATTTGTCTTGCGAATGCCATCGTCGAATGTCCCGGTCCGATCCTCTTGGAGCCTGCCAAAAGCATGGCTGATGCCCGCGGCCCCAAGGCCGCTTGAAAGGCCAAATCAGCCCGCCTAACTTGCGCGCCAAAACGAGGAAACACGATGGCTCACGAAACCGCAACGCTCGCCGCTTATGTCGTCAATCTGAAATACCAGGATATTCCGGCGGAAGTGCTGAATCGCGCCAAGGTGCTGACGCTGGACTTCCTCGGCAGCGCCATCCGGGCCCGCAGCGAGGCGGAATCCACCCCCTCGATCCTGAAGATGCTGGAAGCGCTCGCGCTCGACACCAAGGGCGAGTCCACCGTGTTCGGCGACAGCAAGACCTGGACGCCGGCGGTCGCGGCACTGCTCAACGGCGCGCTCGGCCATTCCCTCGATTTCGACGATACGCACGCGGATTCCTCGCTGCATCCGAGCGCGCCGGTGGTTCCGGCCGCCTTCGCCGTCGGCGAGATGGTCGGCGCGTCGGGCCGCGACGTGCTGACCGCGATCGTCGCGGGCTATGAGGTCTGCTGCCGGCTCGGCAACGCGCTCGACCCGACCTCGCATTACGCGCGCGGCTTCCACCCGACCGCGACCGCCGGCACCTATGGCGCGGCGGCCGCCGCGGGCAAACTGTTCGGCCTGTCCGAGCAACAGATCATCGCCGCCTTCGGCGTCTCCGGCAGCCAGGCCGCGGGCTCGCTGCAATTCCTGGTCAACGGCGCCTGGAACAAGCGCTACCAGGTCGGCGCCGCCGCGATGAATGGCGTGATCGCCGCGACGCTGGCGCGCAACGATTTCGTCGGCGCGAGCGAATCGGTCGAGGGCAAGCACGGCCTGCTCGCCGGCTACACCGACAACGCGCATCCGGACAAGGCGGTCGCCGGGCTCGGCAAGACCTATGAGACGATGAAGATCGGCGTGAAGCCGTATCCGAGCTGCCGCTACACCCATGCGGCGATCGACGCGCTGATCGCGATGCGGCGCGAGCACAATCTGACGCCCGACCAGGTCAAGCGCGTCGAGATCGGCCTGCATCGGAACGGCATCACCTTGACCGGCGATGTCGCGACCAAGCGGCATCCCACCTCGATCGTCGGCGGCCAGTTCTCGATGTTCTTCACCGGTGCGCTCGCGCTCGACCAGGGCTCGTTCGGCTGGGACGATTACAACCGCCTTGGTGACGCCGCCATCGACGCGCTCGCCGACAAGTTCGACGTGGTGCAGGACGATCGGCTCGAGGTCGGCCGCACCCACCCGTTCGGCGCGCGCGTCAGCATCACGACAGACGATGGCGTGCATGAGCGGCTCTATGCCGATCCCTCGGGCGAGCCGAATTCGTTCCCCGACGCGCAGGCGATGCAGCAGAAGTTTCTGACGCTGGCGCGCCCGGTGCTGAACGCGCGCGCGGAGAAGTTTGCGGACGCGATCATGACACTGGAGCGGTTCGACCGCGTGGCGAAAGCCACGGAGCTGGGGAGGTAGGAGCTGCTTACCCTCCCCTGGAGGGGGAGGGTCGGCTCATATAGAGCGCAGCGAAATATGAGACGGGGTGGGGTGACGGTCCCTCCGCATTCAACAGTGCCCGTGCGGAGGGTTCACCCCACCCCGCTCGCGCTGCGCGCGATCGACCCTCCCCCTCCAGGGGAGGGTAAGAGACAGCGCTCTGCTGCTGTCATCAATCCACCCCCGCCATTTTCCCCTTCTCGCGCGTCACCGCCACCACATCCCGCACCAGATCGAACACGCCATCCGCTTCCGGCGGCCAGTTGGACGAGCGGCCCAGCCGCACGATCACCAGACGCTCCGAGGGAATGATGATCGTGTACTGCCCGATCGTGCCCTTGGCGAAAAACGCATCGCGCGGCCAGCCGTGCTCCACGCGGAAATTCGCGCCAAAGCTGTCGCCCCGGTTGGTCCAGAAGCCGGCGCCGATGCCGACCAAGGCATTCGGCGTGGCTGACGCCGCGTAATTCACCCAGCCCTCGGGGAGGATACGCTTGCCGCCGGCGACGCCGTCATTGAGATAGAGCTGACCGAAGCGCGCCCAGTCGCGCGCGGAGGCCAGCATCTCGCTCGATCCCTCGATCGTGCCGGCGCCGTCGAGCTGGAGCGTGACGTGGCGCATGCCGAGCGGCGCGAACAATTCACGGCGCGCGAAGCGCAGCGCGTCCGCGGGGCTGCCGCCGGAAGCATTGCGGATCAGATGCGCGAGCATGATGGTGTTGCCGTCGTGATAATTCCACACCGCGCCCGGCGCGGTGGCAAGCGGCATGCTCGCGGCATAGGCGGCCATGTCGTCCTCGATGAATTTCATGCGATTGACCGGCTCGAAGGCGGAGCCGAGCGAAGCCTGCAGCGAGCTGCCGAGCGCGAGGCCCGCGGTGTGCCGCAGCAGCTGGTCGACGGTGATGGCGTGGCGCGGATCATCCGGATTTGTCCACGCCGCGACCGGCGCGGGCCCGTCGAGCTTCAGCTTGCCCTGGCGCACGAGAATGCCTGTTAGCGCCGAGATCACCGACTTCGTCATGGAGAAGCCGAGCAGCGGCGTCTCGGGCCCGACACCATCCGCATAACGCTCGGCGATGACGCGGCCTGACTTCATGACGACGATGGCGCGGGTGCGGCGGGCGGGCGGTTGCGCGGGTTCGGTGAAGGCGCGATCGAGTGCGGCCGACAGCTCCGGGCTTTGTGGCGGCACGATCGAGGGTCCCGCGATCTCGGGGAGCAATGCGGGCTGCTTGTCGTCGGCCGGCGGCGCGACGTCGGCGATATCAGCGCCGTGCTCGAGCGTACAGCCCAGCCCCTCGCGATAGACGGCATGGCTACGGCCGAGGCCGAACAGCGTCACGGTGACGTCCTTGCGCACCCGGTCGATCCGGTAGTCCATCGCCCAGGTGATCAGGCCCGAGCCCGGCATCGCGTCGGTGGTCTCGGTGAAGGTGCGCTGCGGATCGAGGCCGGAGATAAATGTCTCGGCGCAGAGGATGTCGGCGAGGAAGCCGGTGGCGACCTGCGGCGCGTTGCGCGCGCGAGCGGCGCCGAATGCGAGGCCAATACAGGCGACGGCGGTGGTCAGGAGGATGATCTTGCGGCGGCGGGTCACGGGCTTTCTCCGGCTGGGGCGTGTGCCGGGAGGAAGCCGGAGTGGGCGGAGGAGTGCTCGCCGGATTTGGAAAATAGACTGGCTGAAACTGAACCGGGCTGGTCGATTCTGGAATTTCGGCGTGATTGGAAAGGGTTAGAACTTACGCCGCACTCACCTTGAGCCGCCGGTATTCCGTCGGCGTCACGCCCGTCACCGCCTTGAAGGCGCGGTTGAAGGGACCGAGCGATTGGAAGCCGGCGTCCATCGCGATGGTGATGACGGGGACCTCGGCCTGGGCGGGATCGGCGAGCGCCGCCTTGGCTTCCTCGATCCGGTGGTTGTTCAGGAACACATTGAAATTGCGGTAGCCGAGCCGCTGGTTGATCAGCCGGCGCAGCCTGTATTCGGGAATTTTCAGCCGGCCCGCCAGCACGCCGATGGTGATGTTCTCCTGGCGATAGACCCGCTCATCCGCCATCAGGCGCATCAGGGCGTCGATCAGCTTCTGGTCGGCGGCTTCATCGGTGGCTGTGGGATGGCTCAGAATGACCGCTGGCGTGACGCCCGCGTTCGCCGGAAACAGGTCCGCACCATCGACGCGCATCATCGCGTAGGCGATGGCCGCAACGACGCAGGCCAGCACGCCGGCATTGATGGTGTTGGCGACATCGCCGACGTCACTGCCGGCAACGGCAATCTGGAGCAGCGCGTTCAGTCCGCCATAGAGCGCGGCGGCGCAGACGATGAAGACGCGGGCACGCCGCCGGCGCTCGACCAGATCCGCCGGCCACGACGCGATCGTCTGCCCTACCGCGAGCGCGATGAAGCCGAGCACGATCAGGTTCACCACGGTGACGGAGAACCGCACATGGCCGCCCGGCGCGATCCAGACGCACCCGGCGAAGCTGAAGGCCGTCACCAGTCCCCAGACCAGCCCATGCCACCAGCGCAGGCGAAAATCGTCGTCGAACAGCGCGCGCGTGAACAGCCAGAACACCACGATATTGCCGGTCGACAGTGCGATCAGCGGCGCATGCCAGGCCGGCACTAGCGACGTCACGCCGACCGAATAGCTCACCGCGTGCGCGGCCGAGCCGAGCGCGAAGGCGGCGCCGAGGCGAGCCGCCAGCACGTTGCGGAAGTCCGAGAACAACGATGCCGCCAACACCAACAGCAGCGCCACGGCGCCGGCGCGAAAGGCAAGTTCGAGATTGGCAAGCAGCATCCGGTCGACCCGATCGCGCACGCACGCGCGTGACGCGAACCTAGTTCAAATCAAAGACCGATTCAATTTCGCCGGGTCCACGCGGCGCGCGACGTGATCCAGGCGTCGGCCGGCTTGCCGAACAGATCGATTTCGCGCTCCTTCCGGGCGCCCAGGCTGCGCGCCACGCCCTGCGACGGCGTATTCGTGCTCTCGATACAGTGCATGATCTCGTCGATCTCAAAGCTGTCAAACACCCAGTCGATCGATGCGCTGGCCGCTTCCACCGCATAACCTTTGCCGCGGAAATCCCTGGCGATGCCCCAACCGACCTCGAAGCCGGGCCAGCCCGGCGGGCACCACGGACCAACCCGCCCGATGTAGCTGCCGCTCGATTTCTCCTCGACCGCAAACATGCCGAAGCCGTGGAGCGCCCAGTGTCCGGAGATCACGGCCGCGTTACGCCAGCCGGCAATCTCGGTCGTGACCGGCTTGCCGTCGGCGGCGATGAAGCGGGCGGTGCCGGGGTCGGACAACATCGCGGCATTCGGCGCAATGTCGCTGGCGCGCCATGGCCGCAGGATCAAATGTTCCGTCTCGATTCGGGGGCCTGTGACCTCGAGCAGCCTGGCGCCTGGCTTGAGCGGTGGGATCATCGGTCTTCTCCCGTTCCCGACATTGTTCTGTTACGATCATACCAGCAAGAAACAGGAGACCACCATGAGCTGGCAACCCTCGAACGATCCCGTGCTCGGCGATCCCATGTCCTGCGACGCACTCGATCTCGTCATCGTGCCACGCACCCGCGACCTCGGCGACGGATTCGTGGTGCGGCGCGCGCTGCCGCATGGCAAGCGGCAGATGGTCGGGCCGTTCATCTTCTTCGATCATTTCGGCCCGGTGCAGTTCGTCTCCGGCAAGGGCATGGACGTGCGGCCGCATCCGCATATCGGGCTTGCCACCGTCACCTATCTGTTCGACGGCTCGATCATGCATCGCGACAGCGAGGGCAACGTCCAGGAGATCGCGCCCGGCGCAATGAATCTGATGACCGCCGGCCGCGGCATCGCCCATTCCGAGCGCACCCCGGACGCACAGCGCGCCTCGGGGCAGCAGATGCTGGGCCTGCAAAGCTGGATCGCGCTACCGGCCGGATCCGAAGAGATCGCGCCGTCGTTCCAGCATTACGGCGCGGGCGATCTGCCGATGATTTCCGAGCGCGATTTCACCGCGCGGGTGATCGCGGGCTCCGCGTTCGGCATCACCTCGCCGGTTACGATGGTGTCGCCCTGGTTCTACACCGAGGTCACGGCGGTCGCGGGCGCCAGCGTGCCGCTCGACCCCGACCACGAGGAGCGCGCCATCTACGTCGTCGACGGCGAGGTCGAGATCGCGAACGAGCGGTACGAGGGGCCGCGGCTCCTGATCTTCCGGCCCGGCGACCGCATCACCGTGAAGGCGCTGAAGGCAACGCGCATGATGTTTCTCGGTGGCGATGCATTGGAAGGCCCGCGCCACATCTGGTGGAATTTCGTCTCCTCCAGCAAGGAGCGGATCGAGCAGGCCAAGGAGGACTGGAAAACCGGCCGCTTCGCCGGGGTTCCGCA
Organism: Bradyrhizobium sp. 63_E2_N1_3; assembly: GCF_052076005.1. Lineage (NCBI taxonomy): Bacteria > Pseudomonadati > Pseudomonadota > Alphaproteobacteria > Hyphomicrobiales > Nitrobacteraceae > Bradyrhizobium > Bradyrhizobium sp. 63_E2_N1_3. The sequence goes on from NZ_CP197235.1 coordinate 29,807, forward strand.
GGAACATGAGTTCATTCCGCTGCCGGAATAGGCTATCCCGATTTAGGCCGTACCATCCAGTGCGGCCTGAATCCCCTGTCCGAAGGACTTGTCTGCGAAGGCCCTGCCGATGACCGCCATGCTCTCCAGTGACCTGCCCCTACCCAAGATCGGACGCGGCAAGGTGCGCGATATCTACGCCGTCGACGACGACCGCCTGCTGCTCGTCACCACCGACCGCATCAGCGCCTTCGACGTCGTGATGGGCGAGACCATCCCGATGAAGGGCGCGGTGCTGACCCAGATCAGCGCATTCTGGTTCAACGAGCTCGAAGGCGTGGTGCCGCATCACATGATCAGCGCCGACGCCGACGAGATCATTGCCGCCGTGCCGGCCTTGAAGCCGCATCGCGCCGAGATCCTCGGCCGCGCCATGCTGTCGCGCCGCACCACCGTCTTCCCGATCGAATGCGTGATCCGCGGCTATCTCTCGGGATCGGCCTGGAAGGAATATGCCGCCAGCGGCACGCTGGCCGGCGAGAAGCTGAAGGAGGGCCTCGTCGAGAGCGAGAAGCTGGAGCCTTCGATCTTCAGCCCGGCGACCAAGGCCGAGACTGGCCATGACGAGAACATCACCATCGCCAAGATGCGAGAAGTCGTCGGCGACGAGGTCGCCTACACGCTCGAGAGCATGACGCGCGCGGTGTATACGCTCGGCGAGGAGCTCGCCCGCGAGCAGGGCATCATCATCGCCGACACCAAGTTCGAGTTCGGCCGCGACAAGGACGGCCGCATCATCCTGATCGACGAAGTCATGACGCCAGACAGCTCACGCTTCTGGGCGGTCGATGCCTACAAGCCCGGCCAGCCGCAGGCGAGCTTCGACAAGCAGCCTTTGCGCGACTATCTCGACGTCGAGCGCCACGCCGGCCGTTGGAACGGCGACGCGCCGCCGCCCCCGCTGCCCGCCAGCGTCGTGGATGCAACCAGCAAGCGCTATCTCGAAGCTTACAGGCGCGTGACGGGGAAAGAGCTGAAGATCTAAGCCCGGCTGTTTCGTCTCGCTCCGTCATTGCGAGCGAAGCGAAGCAATCCAGAGCTGCTGCTCCTCACCCTGAGGAGCGCGCCCTTTGCGCGCGTCTCGAAGGGCGAGGCCACCAGCGGGGCCTTCATCCTTCGAGACGCGCGTTCCGCGCTCCTCAGGATGAGGAACACACAGACTGGATTGCTTCGCTGCGCTCGCAATGACGTGGATGGCCCGCCGCGTGTGATTGGCCGTTCACACGCCAAACCGCCGCAAAACTGTCGGATGTTTCACAGTTACAAGAATCCAGTTGCGCTAAGCCCGTACTCGTCTACGTCTCGGGACGGGACTTTTCAGGGGCGAGCGCAACGGCGTGACCGATCCAGCAATTATTTTCAGCCCGGCTTCGCGATTCAATCCGGCCCTCAAGCGTGCGTTGAATGATATATTGGGCGGAACGGCGGCCAGCGTCCTGACCGTCACCTTCGGGCTGTCCTATTCGCTGCTGATCTTCGCCGGGCCGCTCTCGCCTTACCTGTCCTACGGAATCACGGCGACGTTCGTCAGTTCCGCGGTGCTTGCGGTCGTCATCGGGCTCGGCAGCTCCCTGCCCTTCGCAATTGGTGCCCCCGACAGCTCGACCGCGGCGGTGACAGGAATTCTGGCGGCCTCGGTGGTCGAACGCCTCGAGACGGCGAACCTGTCGACGCCGCTGCTCTCGCCGGTTCTGATCACGCTCGGCCTGTCGACGGTGCTGACGGGATTGGTGCTGTGCGGATTGGGCCTGACGCGGCTTGGCCGCGCCATCCGCTACGTGCCCTATCCCGTCGTCGGCGGCTTCCTCGGCGCCACCGGGCTTCTCATCGCCCTGGGCGCGGTGCGGGTGATCACCAACCACCCGCTCCAGTTCACGACGCTGACGCACTTCGCCAACGGCACCACATTGCTGGAGCTGGGCGCCGCCTGCGCGATGGCGCTGGTGCTGTACCTGACCTGGCATCGCTCGCGCAGCCCGTTCGGACTGCCGATCATCCTGGTCGGTGGCGTGCTCACGGCGCATCTGGCGTTCTGGATCACCGGCGTTTCATTCGATCACGCTCGCGCCCTGGGCTGGACGTTTCAGCCGCCGCCGCAGGCGGTCTTCATGCTGCCCTGGCACACCGACGATCTCGCCCGCTATCCCTGGTTTGCCGTGCCGGACCTGCTCGGCAACGTGGTTGCCGTCATCTTCGTCACGGCCTCCAGCACGCTGTTCAACACCACCGGCATCGAGGTTGCCGTGCATCGCGAGGCCAATCTGGAGCGCGAGCTGAACGTCACCGGCGCCGCCAATATCCTGACCGGCATGCTGGGTGGCTATGCCGGCTGCAGCTCGATCAGCCGCACGATCCTCAATTTCTCCAGCGGCGGCCGCGGACGCTTGTCCGGCCTTACGGTCGCGGCGTTGTCCCTTTTGATGCTTGCCGTCGCGCCCGATCTGCTCGGCTTCATCCCGAAATTCGTCATCGGTGGCCTTCTGCTCTATCTCGGCGCCGACCAGCTCCACAAATGGATCATCGAGTCGCGCAAGCGGCTCTCGAAGCTCGAATATCTCTCGCTGATCGCCATCATCGCGATCATCGTCGCCTGGGGCTTCGTGCCGGGCATCCTGATCGGCGTGATCATCGGCTGCGCGACGTTTGCGTTCAGCGCCGCACGGGTGGAGTCGATCAAGTACAGTTTCGACGGCTCGGAATATCGTTCCTCGCTCGACCGCTCGCGCGACGACCAGGACGTGCTGCTGGCCCATGGCGGCAACATCCAGGGCCTCAACCTGCAGAGCTATCTGTTCTTCGGCTCCGCCAACCGGCTCTACCAGCACGTCAAACAGCTGCTCCAGGAGCGCCCGGAGTGCCGTTATCTGCTGTTCGACTTCAAGCTCGTCACCGGCGTCGACTCCTCGGCCGCCTACAGCTTCGCCCAGATCAAGCGCAGCGCGCATGACCTCGGCGTCGAGCTGATCCTGGTGCATCTGTCGGCGGCGGCCGAGAAGGTGCTGCGCTCCAGCGACTTCGTCGGTGAGGGCGTCACCATCATCGGCGAGCTCGATCATGCGCTGGAATGGTGCGAGAACGAGATCATCTCGCAGCATCAGGGGCGGGAGCAGGAAGAAGCCAGCCTGCGCGACTGGTTCACGGGGATACTCGACAGCGAGGCCGACGCCGACGCGCTGATCCACCGCTGCCAGCGCCTCGAGGTCGAGGCCGGCGACATCATCGTGCAGGCCGGCGACCCCGCCGATTCCATGCATTTCATCCTCGACGGCCGCGTCGGCATCATGGTCCCCGCCGACGACGACCGCACCACGCGCGTGCGCAGCCTGGGGCGCTACACCACGATCGGCGAGATGGGACTGGTGTCGAACACGCCGCGCAGCGCGACGATCCAGGCCGAGGTCGCCAGCGTGCTCTACGTGCTCAACACGCTCCAGTTCGACGCGATCAGGGACGAGGACCCCACGCTCAGCCACAAGCTGCTGACCTATTTCGTGTCGGTCATGGCCGAGCGGCTGACGTTCGCGAACCGGACGATTGCGGTGTTGCGGCGGTGACGGACCTGTAGCCCGGATCGAGCGGAGCGCAATCCGGGCTACACGCTATTGGTCCCGCGGATTTACAAATCCATGAAGCTGCCGAATGCGGTCACCGTCCAACACCGCCATGTCGACGCCTGTGGCGGCAGGTGTTGCGGCTCCGGGCGCAGCCAGCGTCCAGCCGAACAGGATCTGATCGTGATGCGCATTCACGTGACCGGCGAGCGTGAAGCGGAGATCCGGAAGTCTCGCCTGCAAGGCTTGCACCAGGCGCTCGATCGCATCCTTTCCAGCCACCGAGTCATTCGGATCGATATAGACGCACGCGTCGCTGAAGACTCTGTCGATCAGCAACCGGCGCTTCCCGGCATCTCTCTCGTTCCAGACCGCGATGTAGTTCTGGACGAGATTGGTCACCTGTTCACTCATTTTGCTTCCTTCCCTGTCGCAACCATGTCTGCTACTTGCGAAAGTGTGTCGCGAACCATGGTGTCCAGACTGCTCGCGGTGACGCCCAGCAGTTTCTCTGTATCGCCGGCATCGAGCAAAAGCGGCTTTTCGAACAAATAGGCCATCTCGATCCCTTCGCTGAAGCCGATGCCTTCCAGCTCAGCCGGGGCGAGTCGCGACAGGCCAGGAGCGTCGATCTTCAGCGCGGCTGCGAATCTCCGTACCAGTTCGCGCACCGACGCCGACTGCGACGGCACGTGAAAGGCGCGGCCCCATTCTCCAGTGAAGCGCGACGCTGCAACCAGCGTCGTCGCCGTGTCCTTGGTGAAAGACCAGGCATGCGCGGCATCCGGATCGCCGAGGAAGGCAACCGGCTCGTTCCTAAGCAGCGACGGCAACGCCAGCAGGGAAAAATAGGCGACTGCGCCCTCGCCGAGATAATCGCTCGCCCGCACTTCAAGGGCGGGAACGCTCGATCGCAACGCACGCTGCCACATGATGTGCCGGGTCGTGCCCTTTCGGGTGGTCGGGTCCGGCTCCAGGTCCGGCGTGAGAGGGCTCGCAGATCCCGCGCCATAGCCATAGACATTCCCGACCACGAGCAGCCTGGCACCAACCTGCTCGGCCGCCTTGACCGTTCCGTCCATGATCGGAAAGAAGTCGGTCGGCCAACGATGATAGGCCGCCATCGCGCACATGAAGATCGCATCCGCGCCCTTGCTGAGTACCGCCAGCTGTGCGGCATCGGTGGCATCTGACGAAACCGTACGCACATCGCCGGCATTGAGCGATCCGGCATTCCTGCTGGTCAGGATGACACTGTGTCCTTCTTCCGCCAGAAGGCGCGCGGTTTCGCGCCCGACCGGGCCGGCTCCCACAATCACGTAGTGACTCACTTGGCATCCTCATTTGTCGGGAAACGACAGATGAGTTCTTTGACGCCCGCGCCGTTGAAAATCGCGCACGATCCGCCAAATATCGAACACGTTCCGCCAAGATCTGGAGCCTGGCCCATGCGTGCGAGACCGAGTTCGGCGTCAACATCGGCCGGCGCCACCGCTGCGGCCAGGCGAACCGAGCCTGACGCCGTTGCGCTGGAGCCGATCGGCGATCACCGCATCATCATCCACCTCAGCCGGGCGACGCGCTCATTCTGTCTCGAGACCGGGGAGCAGTTTCTACGTCAGGCCGGCGATATCGATGTGGTTCCGTCCGGCGCCATCGGCGGCTTCGTGGCTGAGACGCCCTACCAGTCGCTTCAGATCCGGCTCGCACCAGGCATGCTGGACCATGCAGCATCAAGGAGTCGACAATTGGCAGCCGCCCGGCTCACGCATCATCATATGCTGCGGAATGACCGCATCGTTCTGCTTGGACAGGCTCTCGAAAGCGACGTGAAAGCGGGCTCGCCGAGCGGCCCGTTGTTTGCCGAAAACGTGGGAATGGCCCTGGCGGTCGAATTGATCAACCTGGCGAATGATCCGCCGGGAGAGGCCATCCGCCTCTCGAACGCGCAGCTCCAGAGAGTCCTCGCCTATATCGATGCAAATCTCGACCAGCCGCTCACAATCGACATTCTCAGCCGCGAGGCCGGCGTCAGCAGCTCACATCTGCGTACATGGTTCAAGGCGGCCATGGATGTCACGATTCATCGCTACATCCTGAGAAGGAGAGTGGAGCACGCGCGCCAGCTCCTCCTTCAAGGCGATCGCAAGCTAAGCGATGTTGCCCTCGAAGCGGGCTTTGCCCATCAGTCTCATCTGGCCAAATGGATGCGACGCGAGCTCGGACGCAGTCCGAGCGAACTGCGTCGAAGCAAGGACTGATCGGCGACGGTCTTAAACCCCCGCCATCATCACGTATTTGATCTCGACATATTCTTCCATGCCGTGACGCGAGCCTTCGCGGCCCAGGCCGCTTTCCTTGACGCCGCCGAAGGGCGCGACTTCGGTCGTGATCAGGCCGGTGTTGACGCCGACCATGCCGGATTCCAGCGCTTCGGCGACGCGCCAGACGCGGCCGAGATCGCGGGAGTAGAAGTACGAAGCCAAGCCAAACGGCGAGGCGTTGCACATCGCGATCACATCGGCTTCGTCCTTGAAGCGGATCACCGGCGCGAGCGGGCCAAACGTTTCTTCCTGCGCCACCAGCGAGTCCGACTTGACGTCGGCAAGCACCGTCGGCTCGAAGAAGGAGCGGCCGAGCTCGCTGCGCTTGCCGCCGGTGACGACCTTGGCGCCGCGCTTGACGGCGTCCGCGATGTGGCGCTCGACCTTGTCGACCGCTTTCAAATTGATCAGCGGGCCCTGCGTGACGCCGCTCTCGGTGCCATCGCCGATCTTCATCGCCGCGACCTTCTTCGAGAGCTTCTGCACGAACTCGTCGTAGATCTTGTCCTGGGCGTAGATGCGGTTGGCGCAGACGCAGGTCTGACCCATATTGCGGTATTTCGAGACGATCGCGCCTTCGACCGCGGCATCGATATCGGCATCGTCGAACACCACGAACGGCGCATTGCCGCCGAGCTCGAGGCCGAGCCGCTTCACGCCGACGGCGGCCTGCTGGTAGAGGATCTTGCCGACCGCGGTCGAGCCGGTGAAGCCGACGAAGCGCACCGCCGGGTGCTCGCACAGCACCTTGCCGATCGGCGGCGCGTCACCGGTGATGATGTTGAGCACGCCCTTGGGCACGCCGGCCTTCTCGGCGAGCACGGCCAGCGCCAGCGCCGAGAGCGGCGTCTCGTTGGCGGGCTTCAGCACCACGGTGCAGCCGGCCGCCAGCGCCGGCGAAACCTTGCGGGTAATCATCGAGTTCGGGAAATTCCACGGCGTGATCGCGCCGCAGACGCCGATCGGCTGCTTGATCGCGAGCAGGCGCGCATCGGGCCGCTGCGTCGGGATGGTCTCGCCATAGACGCGACGGGCTTCCTCGGCGAAGAATTCGATATAGGCGGCACCGATATCGACCTCGCCGAGCGCCTCGGAGAGCGGCTTGCCCTGCTCGGAGGTGAGGATCAGCGCGAGATCCTCGCGGTTGGCGATGATCAGCTCGAACCATTTACGCAGGATGTTGGAGCGCTGCTTGGCGGTGTGCTTGGCCCAGGCCGGAAAGGCGCGCTCGGCGGCTTCGACCGCCTTGGTCGTATCGTCCGCACCAAGCTGCGGAACCTTCGCGAGCTCGATGCCGGTCGCAGGATTGTTCACCGCGAAGACCGGCGAGCCGACCCAGGCGCCGTCGATGTAGCAGGCCTCCTTCAGCAACGACGGATCCTTCAACCGGTCGCGCAGATTGGACGTGGCTTGCGGGGCGCGTGCGGCGGCAGTCGGGGTCATGGCATTGTTCCTCGGGGCGCGATCGGATCGGCCCCGAATATAGGGACAGACGGCGCGCAATGCACCGTCCCGCAACGCACATCTGCTGGGAGTTAAAGTGGCAACGGCGCGGTTATGCCGCGCCACTCATATACGTCTCGCGCCGACCGATCATGCGCTCGGCGGCCGCCTTGGCGTCGGCCTTCGAGGACGTCGCGCACGTACGGTATTCGAGATCGGGAACGTCCGAGGTGTCACGGCGCCCGAACCAGGATTTCGAGCCCACCGGCAGCAGCGCCAGCGCCTGCGCCAGATTATCGACAGCGCCGAACGAATAGAGCGCGCCGGTGCCGGCGATCCGGACCTCGTAAATGCCGGGCGAAATCGGCGCCTCGAGATTGTCGCCCCGTCCGGGACGGGGATAGCGCTTCCATTCGCTCCAAGTCGAAATCATCTGAGGTCCCCCTCGCGGTCATGAACGACCGCCAATATTTGCATCAAGTCTTAACGTTGGCCGTCGATTGGCCGCGTGCGGAAACGCCGCAACGCACAAAATGTTTCAAGTGCTTCAAACACGTGAAACATATCGCCAGAGCCTATCCACGGTCACGGTGAGTTGCGGCCATCCACCGCAGATTGTGACGGAGTGTTGCAGTTCAGCCCTCTCTCGTCCTGCGCACGCCACGCACCGTCAAGTCACGACATCGCGACCGGCGCGGGCATCTGGACGCGCTTGCCGCGCGGACCGTGCAGGAGGACAATCATTCGCTTCCAACAATAATCAAACCGGAGGAAACGCGTATGCAAAGCAAAGCCCAGATCGACGAGATCCTGCGCCAGAAGAGCGACGCCAAGGAGATTCCCGGCGTCGTCGCGATCGCCGCCAGCGGCAACGACGTGATCTATCAAAGCGCGTTCGGCAAGCGCGACCTGTCCAAGCCCGATGCGATGACTGACGACAGCGTGTTCTGGATCGCCTCGATGACCAAGGCGGTGACTTCAGCAGGCGCGATGCAGCTGGTCGAGCAGGGCAAGCTGTCGCTGGATGCGCCGATCGGTTCGGTGCTGCCCGACCTCGCCAAGCCGCAGGTGCTCGAAGGTTTTGATGCCAAGGGCGAACCGAAACTGCGGCCGGCGAAGGGCGCGATCACGCTGCGCCAGCTCATGACCCACACCGCTGGTTTTGCTTACAATGTGTGGAACGGCGATCTCGCGGTCTATCTGGAGAAGACCGGAACCCCGAACATCTTCTCCTGCCAGGACGTCGCGCTGAAGACGCCGATCATGTCTGATCCCGGTACGCGCTGGGAATACGGCATCAACATCGACTTCGTCGGCAAGGCAGTGGAAGCCGTGAGCGGCAAGCGGCTCGATGCCTATCTGCGCGACAATCTCTTCACTCCGCTCGGTATGAGCGACACCGGCTTCAAGATCACCGACAACATGCGCCAGCGGCTGGTCGCCACCCATGCTCGCGGCGAGGATGGATCGCTGGCGCCGATCCCGTTCGAGATCGAGCAGAATCCGGAATTTTGCATGGGCGGCGGCGGCCTTTACGGCACTGCCGGCGACTACATCAAGTTCACCCAGATGATCCTCAACAAGGGCCGCGGCAACGGCAACCAGGTGCTGAAGCCCGAGACGGTCGCGCTGATGGGCCAGAACCACATCGGCGATCTCACCATTGGCAAGATGACGACGGTTGCGCCCATGTACACCAACGATGTCGATCTCTTCCCCGACATCGTGAAGAAGTGGGGGCTGTCCTTCCTGATCAATACTGCCAAGACGCCGGAGGGCCGCAGCGCCGGCAGCCTCGCCTGGGCCGGTCTCGCCAACACCTATTTCTGGATCGACCCGGCGCGCGATGTTTCCGGCGTGATCCTGATGCAGGTGTTGCCGTTCGTCGACGCCAAGTGCATCGAGGCCTTCACGGGATTCGAGCGTGGCGTGTATGCCGGGCTCGATGCGGGCAGCGGGAAGAAGGCGGCCTAAGGGAGAGCCGAGCTCTCCCCACACGTCATGGCCGGGCTTGTCCCGGCCATCCACGCCTGACCTTGCTGCACGAAGAACGTGGATGCCCGGGCCTTCGCTGCGCCGAAGCGGCTTCGGCCGCGCAGGCGGGACAAGCCCGGGCATGACGACCGAAAAAGATCGCACTGACTATCTTTGACGAGAGGATTTCGAATTGTCTGATAAAGCCGACAGCTATGTTTGCGGCATCTCGGACACGCCGCTGCTCGGCGAAACCATCGGCCGCAGCCTTGACCGCGCCGTGCGGCGCTGGGGCCATCGCGAGGCGCTGGTCTCGCCTAGCCACGGCGTGCGATGGACCTGGACCGAATTCGCCGAACGGGTCGACGCGCTCGCCGCCGGCTTTCTCGCGCTCGGCCTCGAGCGAGGGCAGCGGATCGGCATCTGGTCGCTGAACCGGCCGGAATGGACGCTGACCCAGTTCGCCGCCGCCAAGGCCGGCCTGATCCTGGTGACGATCAATCCCGCCTACCGCTTGAGCGAGCTGGAGTTCGCGCTGCGCAAGGTCGGCTGCAAGGCGATCGTCACGGCGACCGTGTTCAAGACCAGTCATTACATTGAGATGCTCAACACGCTGCTGCCGGAACTGGCCGGCGCCAAGCCCGGACAACTCAACGCAGCGCGACTGCCGGACTTGCGGATGGTGATCCAGATCGGTGGCCCCGCGGCATCAGGTACGATCCCGTTCGAAGAGGTCGCGCGCATGGGCGGAGCGCAGCATCGCGAGCAGCTCACTGCACTCGGCGCTGCCTTGCAATTCGACGATCCCGTCAACATCCAGTTCACCAGCGGCACCACGGGATCGCCCAAGGGCGTGACGCTGACGCACCACAATATCCTCAACAATGGCTATTTCACGGGACGTGCGATGCACCTGACCGAGCAGGATCGCATCTGCATTCCGGTGCCGCTCTATCACTGCTTCGGCATGGTGATGGGCAACCTCGCCTCCGTCACGCTCGGCACGACGATGGTATATCCCGGCGAGGGCTTCGATCCGCTCGCGACGCTGCGCGCGGTCGAGCAGGAAAAGTGCACGGCGCTGTACGGCGTGCCGACGATGTTCATCGCGGAGCTCGATCACCCCGAATTCCCAAAGTTTGACCTGACATCGCTGCGCACCGGCATCATGGCGGGCGCGCCCTGCCCGATCGAGGTGATGAAGCGCGTCAACACCGAGATGAACATGCGCGAGGTCACCATCGCCTACGGCATGACCGAGACCAGTCCGGTCAGCTTCCAGAGCGCGACGGACGACCCGCTCGAACGGCGTGTCTCTACCGTCGGGCGGATTCATCCGCATGTCGAGGTCAAGGTCGTCGATCTCGAGGGCAGGATCGTCAAGCGCGGCGAACGCGGCGAGCTCTGCACCCGCGGCTACAGCATCATGCTGGGCTATTGGGAGGAGAAGGAAAAGACGGCGGACGTGCTTGATGCCAATGGCTGGATGCACACCGGCGATCTCGCCACCATCGACGACGAGGGCTATTGCAACATCGTCGGCCGCATCAAGGATCTGGTGATCCGCGGCGGCGAGAACCTCTATCCGCGCGAGATCGAGGAATTCCTGTATCGCCACCCCAAGATTCAGGACGTGCAGATTTTTGGCGTGGCCGACACCCGCTATGGCGAGGAGCTCTGCGCCTGGATCCGCGTCAGGCCGGGCGAGACGCTGACGGCCGAAGAGGTTCGCGCGTTCTGCGACGGCCAGATCGCGCACAACAAGATCCCGCGCTATGTGGAGTTCGTCGACGAGTTTCCGATGACCGTGACCGGCAAGATCCAGAAATTCGTGATGCGCGATGCGGTGGAGCAGCGGCTGGGATTGAAGGCGGCGAAGACGGCTTAGGCCGCGAGCCGCAACTGTCATTCCCCGCGAAAACGGGGAATCCAGTACGCCGCGGCGTCTCGATTAAATCACAACCGCCTCTGGAATACTGGATCGCCCGGTCAAGCCGGGCGACGACAGCGCGGTTGGGGCGCGACTTCCTTAAACGGTCAACCCGCGCTGCTGCGCCAGCTCCTTCAGCGACACCTGCGGCCGCGCGCCGATGTGCTGGATCACTTCGGCAGCCGCGAGCGCGCCGAGCTCGCCGCACTGCTTGTGCGCCAGGTTACGCGCGAGACCGTACAGGAAGCCGGCGGCGAAGAGATCACCGGCGCCGGTGGTGTCCACCAGCTTCGCGATCGGCGAGGCCGGCGCGGCGACGGCCTCGGTCGGCGTCACCACCACGCAGCCCTTCTCGCTGCGGGTGACCACGCCGAGCTTGACGTCGTTGCGCAGCTGCTTCAGCGCGGTGTCGAAGTCCGAGGTCGTGTAGAGCGAATGCAGCTCGGATTCGTTGGCGAACACGATGTCGACGGTACCGTTGCGCATCAGCCCGAGGAATTCGTCGCGATAGCGGTCGACGCAGAACGAATCCGACAGCGTCAGCGCCACCTTGCGCTTGGCATCATGCGCGATCTGGGCCGCCTTGACGAAGGCGTCCTTGGCGTTCTTCGGATCCCAGAGATAGCCTTCGAGATAGACGATGCCGGCCGACGCGATCTCGGCCGGATCGATGTCGGCGGGCGACAGGTCCTGTGCGGCACCGAGATAGGTGTTCATGGTGCGCTCGCCGTCATCAGTGACCAGGATGTAGGAACAGCCGGTCGCAGGGCCGTCTTTCGCGGCGGGCGTGTTGAAGGCGACGCCGGCGGCGCGGATGTCGTGGACATAGAGCTTGCCGATCTGGTCGTCCTTGACCTTGCCGACATAGGCCGCGCGTGCCCCGAGGCTGCCGATGCCGACGATGGTGTTGGCGGCCGAGCCGCCCGAGACTTCGGTCGCCGGGCCCATGTCCTTGTAGATGGCGGCGGCCCGCGCCTCGTCGATCAGGGACATGCTGCCCTTGGTCATGGCGTGTTTGGCCAGAAAAGCCTCGTCAGTCCGGACCAGCACGTCGAACAGCGCGTTGCCGATGCCGAGAACGTCATATTTCACGTCAGCCATTCACCTTGATCCTGTTTGGCGGATTGCGATACCCGCGGAAATCCGCTTCCTGTCGGTCTGAAATCTGGCTCGCGGCCTATCACGACCGGCCCCAGGCGGGCAAGCAACGGTATTATGTCGGCGCAATGATCCGCTCTTTCCTGACAGTTTCAACGGGAACACTGGCCTCGCGGCTGCTTGGTTTTGCACGCGATTCGATGATTGCTGCACTGTTGGGCACGGGCGCGGTGGCCGATGCGTTTCTGGCCGCGTTTCAGCTCGTCAATGTGGTTCGGCGACTGCTCAGCGAGGGGGCGCTGAACGCTGCCCTGATCCCGGCCTGGCTACGCGTCCGTGACCGCGACGGCGAAGCGGCCGCTTCCGCCTTCGCCGGACGCGTGCTCGGCACGGTCAGCGCGGCGCTGATCGCGATCTCGATCGTGATTGCGCTGTTGATGCCATTGATCATCACGATCATCGCGCCGGGTTTTCTCGGCAGCGGCACGCTCGATCTTGCCGTCGCGAACGCGCGGCTGATGCTGCCCTATCTCGCCTTCGCCGGACCTGTCACCGTGCTGATGGGGCTGCTCAATGCGCAGGGGCGCTTTGCACTCACAGCATTCTCGCCGCTGCTGTTCAACATCGCGCTGATTGCGGCCATTGCGATGCTGCTCGTCTGGCATGCCGACGCCGGCTTCGCAGCATGGATGCTGGCGGCGACCGTCGGCGTGGCCGGACTGCTGCAATTGCTGATGCTGCTGTCGCAGCGAAGCGCGCGACTGGCGACGCCGCTGCGGATCAGCTTCGACCAGGAGATGCGCGGCTTTTTCGCCAAGGCAATCCCCGGCATGATCGCAAGCTCGGGCCCGCAATGGCTGATGGTCGCGGGCGCGATCATCGCCTCTGCAACGCCCTCCGCCGTGTCCTGGCTCTATTTCGCCAACCGCCTGATCGAGCTGCCGCTCGGTATCGTCGGCGTCGCGATGGGCACGGTGCTGGTGCCGGAGCTGACGCGCGCGGTGCGTAGCGGCGACCGTGACGCCGTGGCGCATGCGGAATCGCGCGCGCTGGAACTGGCGACCGGGCTGGCGCTGCCCGCGACGCTCGGCCTGATCGTTCTGGCCGAACCGATCGTGCGACTGTTGTTCGAGCATGGCGCATTCGGCGCGGACGACAGCACGGCCACCGCACATGCGCTGATGTGGCTGGCGCTGGGCCTGCCGGCGCATGTGCTGATCAAGGCGCTGTCGCCGGCCTACTTTGCCCGCAGCGACACGATGACGCCGCTGCTGGCGACCGCCAAGGGCTTTGTGGTCGCGATCGCCCTCGCTGTCGTGCTCGGACACGTCCTTGGCGCGAGCGGAATCGCTGCCAGCATCGCGGCCGGCGCCTGGAGCAGCGCGATCTCGCTGCTGCGGAAAGGCACCAGCGAGTTCGGCTTCTCGGTCGATGCGGCCGCCCGCAACCGGCTGCCGCGGATCATGCTCGCCGCGGCTGCCATGGGCGCCCTGCTTTGGCTCACGACCGGTCTGACGCCCGCCGAGGCGCATGGGCTGATCCGCTTCATCGTCCTGGGCGTGCAGATCGCAGCCGGAATCGCCGTCTATGGCGTGCTCCTGCAGGTCCTCGGCGCGGCCTCGTGGCGCGAGGCGGCTAACGCGCTGAAGCGCCCGGCCCGGACCGAGTCCGAGGCTTGACGCCATCGAATTACCCTTGACGGGGCAGCGCCGCTGTTGGAAACGACGGCCGAATACCTTCCAGGAAGACTTACCATGGCATTCGTTGAACGGGTCTTTTCGGGCGTCCAGCCGACGGGCAATCTGCATCTCGGCAATTACCTCGGCGCGATCGTCAACTTCGTGAAGATGCAGGAAACCCACAACTGCATCTATTGCGTCGTCGACATGCACGCAATCACGCAAGGCGTGGACGTCTGGGGCGGACCGGTCGAGCTCGCGCGCAACACCCGCGAGGTGACCGCGGCGTTCATCGCGAGCGGCATCGATCCGAAGAAGCACATCGTGTTCAACCAGAGCCAGGTCTCCGGCCACGCCGAGCTCGCCTGGATCTTCAACTGCGTCGCGCGCATGGGTTGGCTGGGCCGCATGACCCAGTTCAAGGAGAAGGCCGGCAAGGACCGCGAGAACGCTTCCGTGGGTCTGTTCGACTATCCCGTGCTGATGGCCGCCGACATTCTGCTGTACCGCGCCACCCACGTTCCGGTCGGCGAGGACCAGAAGCAGCATCTCGAGCTCTCTCGCGACATCGCGCAGAAGTTCAACAACGACTTTGGCGACTCGATCCGCAACCTCGGCGCCAATGACGGCCTGTTCTTCCCGCTGCCGGAGCCGCTGATCACGGGCCCCGCGACGCGCGTGATGAGCCTGCGCGACGGCACCAAGAAGATGTCGAAGTCGGACGCGTCCGACAATTCGCGCATCAATCTGACCGACGACGCCGACACCATCGCGCAGAAGGTGCGCAAGGCGAAGACCGATCCGGAGCCGCTGCCGTCAGAGGAAAAGGGCTTGGAAGCGCGCCCCGAGGCCGACAATCTCGTCGGCATCTTCGCCGCGCTCTCCGGCCGCTCCAAGGCTGACGTGCTGCGCGAATTCGGCGGCGGCCAGTTCTCCAGCTTCAAGAATGCGCTGGTGGATCTGTGCGTCACGAAACTCTCGCCGATCGCCGGCGAGATGAAGCGCCTCGTCGCCGACCCCGGCCATATCGACGCGATCCTGAACGATGGCGCCGACCGGGCCCGCGCGATCGCCGACGAGACCATGAAGCTCTCGAAGGACATCGTCGGCTTCATCCGCCGGCGCTGATTTCCCGCATTTGCGAGACCCGGCCGGCGCCCACTGCGCCGGCAGCTTCTCCTCTCCCCAAGCGTGAGGGAGTGTGGCAGCATGCCGGCCGTGCACATTCCGGGACATGCATGACCAGCAAGCGACTTTGCTTCGAGCCGGGTCACAAGCCCAAATGCCTCGTGATCGTCGATGACACCGCCGAATGGGATCGCGCGGTCTACTATGCCAGCCGCTGGGCGATCCGCGCCGGCGGCGGTGTGGTCATGCTGCGCATCATCGAGCCCGAGCAGCAGAGTCAGGAATGGCTCGGGGTGGCCGAGATCATGCGCGCCGAGGCGCAGGAGGCGGCGGAAGCCGCGCTCGACCGCGCCGCCGGCCGCGCCAACGGCATCGCCGCGATCACGCCGGAGCGGGTGATCCGCGAAGGCGATGCAATGGAACAACTGCTCGCCGTGATCGACGAGGACCCTGACATCGCCATGCTGGTGCTCGCCGCCAATCCCGGCGCGGAGGGTCCGGGACCGCTGGTCTCGCTGCTGGCGCATGAACTGGGCACGTTCCCGGTGCCGGTGACGATCATCTCGGGCGCGCTGAGCGATGGAAGCGTGGATTCGCTGTCGTAGGCGTCCCTATCTGGACTGCGGCCAACCAGATATCCGTCATGCCCGGGCTTGTCCCGCCTGCGCGGCCGAAGCCGCTTCGGCGCGGCGAAGGCCCGGGCATCCACGTTCTTGGCGCCACGAAGCAAGGCGTGGATGGCCGGGTCAAGCCCGGCCATGACGGCGCGGGAATATTAAAGTGTCCTAACCCGCTGATATCGCAACGAAACGTCCTACCCACCCCTTGACCGTGCGTTCCCCGTCGCCATCTGCTACTGGATAGCTTGCGCGCCGGCCTTGAACCGGCGACGTCTGGAGAAAACCATGTTCATTCAAACCGAAGCCACCCCCAATCCCGCCACGCTGAAGTTCATTCCCGGCCGCGTCGTCGTCGACGGCGGCCCGATGGAATTTTCGAGCCGCGAATCGGCCACGCGCTCGCCGCTGGCCGAAAAGCTGTTCGACGTGCCCGGCGTCACCGGCGTGTTCTATGGATCGGATTTCATCACCGTGACCAAGGCGAACGGTGAATGGCAGCAGCTCAAGCCCGCGATCCTCGGCGCCATCATGGAGCACTACATGTCCGGCGCGCCGTTGCTCGCCGATGGCGCGGCTCCAAGCGATGCCGATCTCGACGACGAGGATGAGTTCTTCGACGAGTCCGATGCCGAGACGGTCGACATGATCAAGGATCTGATCGAGACCCGCGTGCGGCCCGCGGTCGCCAATGACGGCGGCGACATCACCTTCCGCGGCTTCAAGGACGGGATCGTCTATCTCAACATGAAGGGCTCATGCGCCGGCTGCCCGTCGTCGACCGCGACGCTCCAGCACGGCATTCAGAATTTGCTGAAGCATTTCGTGCCCGACGTGGTCGAAGTTCGGCCGATGTAGGCGAAGTGCCGTAGGGTGGGCAAAGGCGCGCTTGCGCCGTGCCCACTATGCAATCATCGCGAAAAGAAGAGGTGGGCACGCTTCGCTTTGCCCACCCTACGAGATCTCTCCTACGCCGCTTGGCCGATGCTCGCCGCCTCTTCCGCGGCCTTGCGCATGCTCGCCGACATTTCGCTGGTGACGGTGCTCTGCTCCTCGACGGCGGCGGCCGTTGACGACACATATTCGCTGACGCCCTCGATCGCGCCCCGGATCGCCCCCAGCGCGGCGACCACGTCGACCGAGATGCCGTTCAGATTGCCGATCTCCTGCTCGATCCGGTCGGCGGCCTGCTTGGCCTGATTGGCGAGGTTCTTCACTTCAGATGCCACCACGGCAAAGCCGCGACCGGCCTCGCCGGCGCGCGCGGATTCGATGGTGGCGTTCAGCGCCAGCAGATTGATCTGACCGGTGATGCTGCCGATCAGCTGCACGATCATGCTCATCGACTCCGCCGCCTGCGTCAGCCGCTGCGCCTGATGGTCCGCCGCCTCGACCCGATCGACCGCGGTCGATGCGGTCTCGCGCGAGCGCGTCATTGCCTCGGCAATCTCGCGCACCGAGGCGTTGAGCTCCTCGGCGCCAGCGGCGACCGATTCCATCATATCGCGCACCTTCTCGCTGCGCTTGCGCGCGATCACCTGGGCGGTGGTGTCGGAGGCGTATTTCACGACCTTGAACGGATTGCCGTTGAGGTCGCGGATCGGGTTGTAGGAGGCCTGGATCCAGACCTGCCGGCCACCCTTGCCGACGCGCTGATATTCGCCGGACTGGAATTCACCGGCGTTCAGCCTGGCCCAGAAGGCCCGATAGGCTTCGCTGTCGCGCTCGTCAGTGCCCACGAACATGCTGTGATGCTTGCCGACGATCTCGGACAGCGTATAGCCGAGCGCGCCGAGGAAGTTTTCGTTGGCTGTCAAAACCTTACCGTCCATGCTGAACTCGATCACGGCCTGCGACTTGCCGATCGCCTCGATCTGCCCGGCAAAATTCGCATTCGACAGCTTCTGCGCACTGACGTCGGTCGCGAACTTCACCACCTTGAACGGCTTGCCGGTCTCATCGAGGATCGGATTGTAGGAAGCGAGAATCCAGACCTCCTTGCCGCCCTTGCCGAAGCGCTTGTATTCGCCGGACTGGAATTCGCCGCGGCCGAGCTTGGCCCAGAATTCGCGATAGGCTGCGCTATCGCGCTCACCTGCCCCCACGAATATGCTGTGATGCTGCCCCTGGATCTCGTCGAGCCGATACCCCACCGTGCTCAGGAAATTCTCGTTGGCGGTGATGATGGTGCCGTCGAGATTAAACTCGATCACCGCCTGGGCGCGGCCGATCGCGGAAATCTTGCCGGCATCTTCGAGGCTGCGGATCTTGCGCGCGGTGATGTCGGTCGCGAACTTGACGACCTTCACCGGCTTGCCGGCCTCGTCGATGATCGGATTGTAGGACGCCTGGATCCAGATCTCGCGGCCGCCCTTGCCGAGCCGCTTGTATTCGGCTGATTGATATGCGCCGCGGCCGAGCTGCGCCCAAAACTCGCGATAGGCCGCGCTGCCCCGCTCCTCCGGCATCACGAACATGCTGTGGTGCTTGCCGGCGATCTCGTCGAGCCGGTAGCCCATCGCGTCCAGGAAATTCTGGTTGGCCGTGATAATGGTGCCGTCGAGATTAAATTCGATGACCGCCTGCGACTTGCCGAGTGCAATGACCTGAGCCAAAGCCTCCCTAGCCGAAGAACCGCTTCGCCAAAAAGACATAAATGAACCCTTCCAAATGACCGAACAGGCGCGGCTTGATCTGCCAAAGCGCCCCGTCTGAGTCGTCGTTGACTCACTCTCCCGCCCGTTGACGGTGTCATTGGTTTGCTAATGATTACTTAAAATGCCAACATTTCAATCACTTAGCTATCTCTAAGGTTGCAAATTGATGCATCCGCATCGAAAATGGGGAGCGAAAATTTTGTCGCCTTCGCGTCCACGTAGAATTACGGGGCCGATCGTGCGCCTGTCGAGAAATCAAACTTGGACTGGTTCGACCGCGGCTCGACCGACTAAGCTGATTCGATGCTGATCCTTGCCATCGATACCGCGCTGGAAGCGTGCGCGGCTGCCGTTCTCGACACCGACGCCGTCCAGCTGCTTGCGGAGGAATCGCTTCTGATGAAGCGCGGCCACGCCGAAGCGCTGATGCCGATGATCGCGCGTGTGATGCAATCGGCCGATCTTGCCTTCACCTCGCTCGACCGCATCGCCGTCACCGTCGGTCCCGGAAGCTTCACGGGCCTGAGGGTCGGCATTTCGGCGGCGCGCGGCCTTGCGCTTGCGGCGAAGCGGCCCGCGGTCGGGCTGACGACGCTTTCGGCCTATGCCGCCACCGTCGTCGGCCAGAGCGGAACGGCGCCGGTGATCTCGGCGATCGATGCGCGGCACGATCACGTCTACTTCCAGATCGTAGCCGGCGACGGTAGCCCGCTGGTGCGGCCGAGCGTCGTGCCAATTGACGCGGCGATCGCGGCCTCGCAATTCGGTGCGCCGCATCTGGTCGGCAATGCCGCAAAGATCCTCGCCGATCGCTGGCCGAAGGACGGTCCGCAACCCGTTGCGGTCGACGCCCAGCCCGCGCCCGACATCGGCTGGGTCGCCTGGCTCGGCGCCGCGGCCAATCCCGAAACCACGCCGGCGCGGCCGTTCTATCTGAAGGCACCCGACGCAAAGCCGGCCGCACAGCCACCGTTCGCAGCACAAGCCGCAACCTCATGATGAGATGGCTTTCGGAATGGTGGCGCGGCGGCACGGCCGCCGTCGAGCCGGCCTCCACGCGCGACGCCGCGCGGCTGGCGCAGCTGCACGGACAATCCTTTGCCCGCGGCTGGGGCGAAGGCGAGTTCGAAGGCATGATCGGCGAGCGCAACACGCTCGTGCACCGGTTGCGGCTCGGCCGCAAGACCATCGGATTCGCGGTGTCGCGGATCGGCGCGGACGAAGCGGAAATCCTCTCCATCGCGGTCGACCAGGCTCACCGCGGCCGCGGGCTGTCCGGCACGCTGCTGATGACGCATCTCGGCCACCTCGCAGGGCGCGGCGTGCGCACAATATTTCTCGAAGTCGAGGAAAATAACCAGCCGGCGCGGCGGCTCTACGATCGGGCCGGATTCATGGTGGTCGGGCGCCGCGAACGCTACTATAAGCAGCCCAACGGGGAACAATTGAACGCACTTCTGATGCGACGTGACTTGTCGTAACATTGATGGCAGAAAGCGCCCCCGTCAGGCAGACACACTATGACTGGACTTAAACCTTCCTCCGCCTCCAAGGCGACCGGCATCGAGGCTCGCTGCGCCGCCACCGGCATGCGCATGACCGAGCAGCGCCGTGTCATCGCCCGCGTGCTGGCGGAATCGGTCGACCACCCCGACGTCGAGGAACTGTACCGGCGCTGCGTCGCCGTCGACGACAAGATCTCGATCTCGACCGTGTATCGCACCGTCAAGCTGTTCGAGGATGCCGGCATCATCGAGCGCCATGATTTCCGCGAGGGCCGCGCGCGCTACGAGACGATGCGCGACAGCCATCACGACCACCTCATCAATCTGCGCGACGGCAAGGTGATCGAGTTCACCTCCGAGGAGATCGAGAAGCTGCAGGCGGAGATCGCCCGCAAGCTCGGCTACAAGCTGGTCGACCATCGGCTCGAGCTCTATTGCGTCCCGCTCGACGACGACAAGCCGACGTCTTAAGTGGCATGATCTTGTCGGAAAACCGCTTCACACTTTTCCGGATCATGCCCTCGTGCCTATAGATCTCATCATCTTCGATTGCGACGGCGTGCTCGTGGACAGCGAGGTGATCTCCTGTCGCGCCCATGCCGATGTACTCACGCGGCACGGCTATTCCATCACCTCGGAGCAGGTATTCGCGCGCTTCCTCGGTCGCTCGACGCGGCAGGCCAATCTGGAGATCGAGACCGAGCTCGGTCGCAAATTGCCCGAGGCCTATCACAGCGATCTGCAGGACGAGCTGTTCCGCTCGTTCGAAGCCGACCTCGAAGCGATCCGCGGCATCCACGATGTGCTCGATGTCGTCACGCAGGCCGTCTGCGTCGCCTCGAGCGGCTCGCATCAGCGCATGCAGGTGAGCCTGGGAAGCACGGGCCTCTATGAGCGCCTCGCGCCGAACATCTTCTCGGCCTCGCAGGTCAAGAACGGCAAGCCGGCACCGGACCTGTTCCTGTTCGCGGCCAAGGAAATGGGCGTGGCGCCCGAGCGCTGCGTCGTGATCGAGGACAGCCTGGCCGGCATCGCCGGGGCGCGAGCGGCCGGCATGACCGTGTTCGGCTTCCATGGGGGCAGCCATTGCGGGGACGGCCATGCCGAGACCCTGCGCAAGGCCGGGGCCGACCTGACCTTTGCCGACATGCATCAGTTGCCGGAGTTGGTCCAGCGAAACGTCGGTATGGCCGAGCTTCGGTCGTAAAGAGCGTGTCGGGACCATGGACGAGCAACACAACATCGCTCTGATCGGCGGCAGTAACGACGAAAGGGCAGTAATCACCGAGTACGAAATTGATCCTGTCGTCTGCAAGCTGACCTGCACCTATCGCGGAAAGATGATCGAAGCTGAAGCCCCCGATTTCTTCGAGGCCCTGTGCTTGATCCGCCGTCAGCTCGAGCGTGAAGGGCTTATCCCATTCTGCTACGGCGCCAGCCTCAATGTGTATCCGTCCGCAATGGCGAGGGACATGGGAGCCGGGCTGAAGGCATACCGGATGAAGAAAGGTGTCCATGCGCGCATGGCCGACCTCGTCGAAATCTTCGACACCGGGCCTGATGTGACCCCGGCCTCGGTCGACGCGCAGGAAGAGTTTTTTCCGGAATGGCTCGCCGCCCCTCGCGTGTAGTGCTGGATCCACGCCAGGCGGGCCCGATTCGAGGGGTTTTGGGACCTGTCTCCCCTTTGGGAGCGCCCGGAATCCCGTTGAGGGCTCCATTCGCTGGATTTTCGCCCCTCCAGCCTATATCTGAGGGGCGTCCTCCACCTCAATTCCGGGTTCCATGACGCCGCCGCGCAAGCTGCACATCAAATCATATGGCTGCCAGATGAACGTCTACGATGCCCAGCGCATGGTGGACACGCTGGCTCCGGAAGGATTCGTGGAGACGGCCAACGCGGAGGATGCCGACCTCGTCATCCTCAACACCTGCCATATCCGCGAGAAGGCCTCCGAAAAGGTCTATTCCGAGCTTGGCCGGCTGCGGGTTGCCAAGGACGAGGCCGCGCGCGGGGGCCGGGCGATGCAGATCGCGGTGGCGGGCTGCGTGGCGCAGGCCGAGGGTGCTGAGATCACGCGCCGCGCGCCGGTGGTGGACGTCGTGGTCGGCCCGCAGAGCTATCATCACCTTCCGGAGTTGTTGAAGCGAGCGCGCGACGAAGGCCGCGCGATCGAGACCGAATTTCCCGCGGCTGACAAGTTCGGCTTCCTGGCCCAGCCAAAACCCGATGCAATCCGCGCGCGCGGCATTTCCGCTTTCGTCACGGTGCAGGAGGGCTGCGACAAATTCTGCACCTTCTGCGTGGTGCCCTATACGCGCGGCGCCGAAGTCTCGCGTCCCGTGGCGAAGATCGTCGATGACGTGAAGCGGCTGACTGACAACGGCGTCCGGGAGCTCACGCTGATCGGGCAGAACGTCAACGCCTATCATGGCGAGGGACCGGACGGGACAAGCTGGCCGCTCGGCCGATTGCTCGAACATCTGGCGAAGATTCCCGGCATCGCGCGGCTGCGCTATTCGACCAGCCATCCCCGCGATGTCGATGACAGTTTGATTGCAGCCCATCGCGATCTCGGCGAGCTGATGCCGTTCGTGCACCTGCCGGTGCAGTCGGGTTCGGACCGGATTCTTGCCGCCATGAACCGGAAACATACCGCCGATGATTATCGGCGTGTCATCGACCGTTTCCGGTCCGCGCGCCAAGACATTGCTTTTTCATCAGATTTTATCGTGGGCTTCCCCGGTGAAAGCGAGCAAGATTTTCTCGCCACCCTCGCGCTTGTCACGCAAATCGGCTACGCTGCCGCATATTCGTTCAAATACTCCGCCCGGCCGGGAACGCCGGCCGCGGATATGCAGGAGACGGTGTCCCCCGCCGAGATGGACCAGCGATTGGAGCGGCTCCAGGAACTGATCGACAGCCAGCAATCGGCCTTCAACAAGGCCGCGATTGGCTCAACGGTCGATGTGCTGTTCGAGCGTCCGGCCCGCAAGGAGGGCCAGATCGTCGGCCGCACTGCCTTCCTCCAGCCTGCGCATGTGATGGCCTCGCCCGACATCATCGGACAAATCCTGCCGGTCCGGATCGACAGCCTCGAACGCTATAGTTTCCTCGGTGAGCTCGTGACGCCGCGTAACGCGCGCGAGCCCGCTTTATCGCAAGCCATTGGAGCCTGAACCCTTGCCAAAAAGCGCATCGGATTCGTCTTCGTTCGCTCCCAGCCGCAAATTTGACCGCGACATGCAAGTTCCGCCCGAGACCCAGGTCGTCATCGACTTCGACGACAACCGCGCCGCATCCGCGTTGGTCGGCCCCTACGGCCAGCATCTCGCCCAGATCGAGCGGCGGCTCGGCGTCGTGGTCGACTCCAAGGGCAACCACATCACCATCGGCGGCACGCGCGACGGCTGCGACGCCGCGCGCCGCGTGCTGGAGACACTCTACGCGCAGGCCGTGAAGGGGCAGGATCTCGACCAGGGCGAAGTCGAAGGCGCGATCCGCGCCGTGATCGCACAGGGCTCGCTGTTCGAATTCGACGCCAAATCGGCCAAATCCACCTTCGACAGCATCAATTTGCGCAAGCGCCCGGTGCGCGCACGCACTGCCGCGCAGGATTCCTACATCCGCGCGCTGAAGCGCCACGAGCTGGTGTTCGGCATCGGCCCCGCCGGCACCGGCAAGACCTGGCTCGCGGTCGCGCATGCCGCGCAGCTGTTCGAGCGCAAGGAAGTCGACAAGATCATCCTGTCGCGTCCGGCGGTCGAGGCCGGCGAGCGGCTCGGCTTTTTGCCCGGCGATCTCCGCGAGAAGGTCGATCCGTATCTCCGTCCGATCTACGACGCGCTTTACGATCTCATGGACGCGCGCATCGTCGAGCGGGCGCTCCAGACCGGCGAGATCGAGATCGCGCCGCTCGCCTTCATGCGCGGCCGCACGCTGACCAACGCCGCGATCATCCTGGACGAGGCGCAGAACACCACGTCTATGCAGATGAAGATGTTCTTGACCCGTCTCGGCGAGAACAGCCGCATGATCGTGACCGGCGATCCCTCGCAGATCGACCTGCCGAACGGCCAGACTTCGGGCCTTGCGGAAGCGACGCGCCTGCTGGGCGGCGTCGAAGGTATTGCACAAGTTCATTTCAAAGCCGAGGACGTGATCCGCCACGAGCTCGTGGCACGAATCGTCTCTGCCTATGAGGGGCAGCCGCAGCGGCCGGCCGCCGGTAAATCCTGACGAGACAACAACCGGACCATACGGGCGCGGACAGGGCGTCCTTTGGTTCCGAACAGACAAGATGTCACATCCAAACCTTCCCATGACCGAGGTCCTCGTCGTTGCCGATTGCTGGCAGCGCGAACCCGATTCCGAAGCGGTGATCCAGCGTGCGGTGGCGGCCGCCGCCGAGAGTGTCGACGAGGACGTTGCCGACGCCGAAGTGGCCGTGATGCTGACCGATGATGCCGGTATCCGTACGCTCAACAGCAACTGGCGCGGCATCGACAAGCCGACCAACGTGCTGTCGTTTCCCGCGCTCCAGCCGGAGGGCGAGTGGAAGGAAGGCGATGCGCCGCGCATGCTCGGCGACATCGCGATCGCCTACGAGACCATGCGGCGCGAGGCGGACGAGGAACAGAAGCCGTTCGATCATCATTTGAGCCATCTCGCCGTGCATGGTTTCCTGCACCTGGTCGGCTACGATCACGAGAACGATGGCGACGCGGAGGAGATGGAAGCGCTCGAACGAGAGATCCTGTCTCATCTCGGCATACCCGATCCCTATGCAGACCGCCCGGGGACGCATTGAGATGCCCGATTCCGACCCTATTCACGACAATCCGCGCAATACCGCCAATTTGCCGGTCGTGGTGACATCAGGCGAGGTGATGCGGCCGACCGCGGAAGGCTGGCTGCTGCGTGCCATTCGCACCCTGTTCGGCTGGAAGGCGGGATCGGTGCGCGACGATCTCCAGGTCGTGCTCGATGCCACGACGCCTGACGACACCGGCTTCTCGACCGTCGAGCGCACCATGTTGCGCAACATCCTCGGTCTGCACGAGCGCCGCATCGCCGACGTCATGGTGCATCGTGCCGACATCATCGCGGTGAAGCGCGACATCCCGCTCGGCGAATTGATGGACCGCTTCGAGAGCGCCGGCCATTCGCGTCTCGTCGTCTACAACGAGACGCTGGACGACCCCGTCGGCATCGTCCACATCCGCGATCTGCTCGCTTTCATGACCGCGCGCGCACGGGTGTCCGAGGCCACGAAAACCAAGCGCAAGAAACCGCTGCCGGCCGGCCTCGACCTGCGTACGGTCGACCTGGCGCTACCGCTGCAGGATGCGCGCATCATCCGCAAGCTGCTCTACGTGCCGCCGTCGATGCGGGCGATCGACCTGCTGGCGCAGATGCAGGCGACGCGCATTCATCTGGCGCTGGTGGTCGACGAATATGGCGGCAGCGACGGACTGGTTTCGCTCGAGGACATCGTCGAGCAGATCGTCGGCGAGATCGACGACGAGCATGACAGCGACGAGCCGCCCTCGATCGTGCGGCTGCCCGACAACGCCTTCATTGCAGACGCCCGCGCCAGCCTCGACGACGTCCGCACGGTGATCGGAGAGGATTTCGTCACCGGCGAGGCGGGTGAGGAAGTCGAGACGCTCGGCGGCTATCTCGTCAGCTTCGTCGGGCGCCTGCCGGTGCGCGGCGAGGTGATCTCCGGCCCCGGCCATTACGAGATCGAGGTGCTCGATGCCGATCCGCGCCGCGTCAAGCGGCTGCGCATCTCGACACGGAAGGAGCGCCCTGCGCCGCGTACCCAGCGCGAGAGCCGCCGCCGCGAAGCCACGCCGGAGAGCGGTCAACCGCCTTCCAGCGACACGCCCGTCCCGCCGCCAAGCGACGGGACCGGTTCGCAGTGAGCCCGTTCCAGCGGTTTCGGCAGATTGCGCTTGCCATCATCCTCACCTGGGGATGGAAGCGTGCGCTCATCGCGATGGGATGCGGTGCGCTGTCGGTGCTGGCGCTGGCGCCATTCAATGTCTTTCCGGTGCTGTTCATCACCTTCCCGGTGCTGGTCTGGCTGATCGACGGCGCGGGCGCCGGACGATATCGCGGCGTCCCTGCCGCGGCACTGACGGGCTATTGGTTCGGGCTCGGCTATTTCGTCCCCGGCCTCTACTGGATCGGCTACGCCTTCTTCGTCGACGCCGACGTGTTCGCGTGGCTGACGCCGTTCGCCGTGCTTGGCCTGCCGGCCTATCTCTCCATCTTCACCGCGATCGGATTCGCGCTGGCCCGCCTGCTCTGGACCAAGGATGCCACGCGCATCCTCGCGCTCGCCGCAAGTCTCACCATCGCCGAATGGCTGCGTGGTCACGCATTGACCGGTTTCCCCTGGAACGCGTTCGGCTATGCCCTGTCAGAGCCGCTGCCGCTGGCGCAGACAGCGTCGCTGATCGGCCTGTGGGGCATGACGTTCCTTAGCGTTGCGATCTTCGCAAGCCCGGCGGCGCTGATCGACCGTACGCCCGATCGCCGCCCGGCATGGCGCGCGCCGGCTGCTGCGATTGCCCTTCTGATTGTCATGAGCATCTTCGGCGCGATCCGCCTGTCGCTGCATCCGACCACGATGGTCGCGGGCGCGAAGCTGCGCCTGATGCAGCCGGACCTCCAGCAGGACGCGAAATTCAACTACGCCGCCAAGGCGGAGGTGATGAAGAAATACCTGGCGCTGTCGGACCGCGCCTCGGGGCCGCAATCGACCGGCGTGCGCGATGCCACCATCCTGATCTGGCCGGAATCCGCCTTTCCGTTCTTCCTGACCCGCGAAGCCGACGCGATGGCGCAGATCGCCGAGCTGCTGCCGAAGGGTACGGTGCTGATCACGGGCTCGGTTCGCGCCCCCGACCTGCCGCGGGGCACGCCGATCACGCGCGCCTACAACTCGATCTACGTGATCGATCACGACGGCAGCGTGCTTTCGGTCTATGACAAGCTGCACCTCGTGCCGTTCGGCGAATTCCTGCCCTACCAGGACTTGATGGAGAAGCTCGGCTTTGAGCAACTCACGCGCGTGCGCGGCGGATTCATTCCGGGCAGCGTGCGACATGCGCTATCGGTGCCCGGCGCGCCGCCCGCGCTGCCGCTGATCTGTTACGAAGCAATTTTTCCAGGCGAGGTCGCCGGCCGCAATGAGCGTCCGGGCTGGATCGTGAACCTCACCAATGACGGCTGGTTCGGCATATCGACCGGTCCCTATCAGCATCTCGAGCAGGCCCGGATGCGTGCGATCGAGCTCGGATTGCCGCTGGTCCGGTCCGCCAATACCGGCGTGTCAGCGGTGATCGATCCGGTGGGACGAACCGTTGCCAGCCTCGGCCTCGGCGTCGAAGGCATTTTGGATGCAAACCTGCCCGCCGCAATTCCGCCGACCGTCTATGCGCGGGTGGGCGACGTGCCCGCAGCCATGCTCGTTGCGCTGGCCGTGTTTCTGGCGGTCCGCCGACGTGTTGCCAAACGGCACCCCTGATCACGCCTCGCGGCCGCCGCGACCGGAATCCTTTGACAACCGTAGTCCCACGGTTGACAGACTGCACGCGCCCTCCTCATTCTGCACCGGCTGCAAAAGACAGTGGGCGTTGCTAAATTTCTCCGCAATGTTTCCCAATAACAGGGTTTGATTTTGACGCTGCTGGCACCGGAGGCATTCTTGTGATTGCGCCGAAGGTGATGTTTGGAGGCTGAGGAAATGTCGAAAGCGCCCAACCCTGTTGACAAATATGTCGGCAGCCGCGTGCGTATGCGCCGCATCATGTTGGGCATGAGCCAGGAAAAGCTCGGTGAAGCTTTGGGCCTGACTTTCCAGCAGATCCAGAAGTACGAGAAGGGCACGAATCGCGTCGGCGCAAGCCGCATCCAGCAGATCGCCGAGATTCTGCAGGTGCCGGTGTCGTTCCTGTTCGAGGGCGGACCGAGCGGCGTAGCTGGCCCGGACGGCTTCGCCGAAGGCGCCTCGCCGTCGTATGTGTCGGACTTCCTCGCGACCTCCGAAGGTCTCGCTCTGACCAAGGCGTTCACCCGAATCACTGATTCGAAGATGCGCCGCTCGATCGTCGATCTCGTCGAGCAGATCGCCGCCCGCGAAGGTCCCGACAAACGCTGACGCGACGGCTCAATCCGATTTGAGACTGCGTCAAATCTGGCCTATGTCGTCATTTGCGGGCGCGTTTTTGGTGCGCGCCCTCTTCGATGATGCGGTTCAAAGGCACAGATGCGTTCATGACCAAGTCCAATTGGTTCGATTCACAAACTATTCTCGATGGCATCCGCCGCTGGGTGGAGATCGAGACGCCGACGGACACACCTGAACAGGTCAACAAGCTGATCTCCGTGGTCGCGGAGCAATACCGCGATCTGCCGGTTACGCTCGAGCGCGTCGCCGGCGTCGATGGCTGCGGCGATCATCTCGCTGCACGCTCGACCTGGGGCCAGGACCGGCCGGGCATTTTGGTGCTGAGCCACCTCGATACCGTTCATCCCATGGGATTCATCGAGCGCCTGCCGTTCAAGGTCGAGGGCGACAGCGCGTTCGGTCCCGGCATCTACGACATGAAGGGCGGCGCCTATATCGCCCATCACGCCTTTCGCGCGCTCTGCGCCGCCGGCGATCGCTCGCCGCTCGGCATCACCCATTTGTTCACCTCCGACGAGGAGATCGGCAGCCCGACCTCGCGCGCGCTGATCGAGGCGGAAGGGCGCAAGGCCAAATACGTGCTGGTGACGGAGCCCGCGCGCGACGGCGGCAAGATCGTCACCGGGCGCAAGGGCGTCGGACGATTCGAAGTATTCATCAAGGGTGTGCCCGCACATGCCGGCACGCGGCCCCAGGATGGCCGCAGCGCGATCCGCGAGCTTGCCAACGTCATCCTGGCGCTGGAAGCGATGAACGATCTGGCACGCGGCGTCACGGTGAATGTCGGCGTGGCACGCGGCGGCACGCGTCCCAACGTCACGCCGGAGGAGGCCTATGCCGAAGTCGACCTGCGCGTGCCGAGCTTTGCCGACGCGGAGGAGTTCGTCGGCAAGATCCTCGGGCTGACGTCGAAGACGGATGGCGTCACGGTCAAGGTCACGGGCGGACTCAACCGTCCGCCCTACGAGAAGAGCAATGCAGGCGCCTCGCTGTACGAGCATGCGAAGTCGCTTGCCACCGAGATCGGCTTCGAGCTGATCGACACCCACACCGGCGGCGGCTCGGATGGCAATTTCACCGCCGCCCACACCGCAACGCTCGATGGACTCGGCGTCGACGGCAAGGGCGCACACACCCATTATGAGCAGATCTACCTCTCGTCGCTCGAACCCCGCGCGCGGCTGCTCCATCGCCTGTACCAGACGCTGCGATGAGCGAACGAAAATCAGATCCCGATCGCGATGACAGCGAACGCGCCTTCTTTGGGCGCCGCAAGGGCCACAAGCTCAGGCAGCACCAGGCCGAGCTGATCGATCATCTACTGCCGCATCTTTCACTCGACATCGAGGGCGAGAAGCCGGCGAATGCCAACGAGATCTTCGATCCCGCGGCCGACGATGTCCGGCTCGAGATCGGCTTCGGCGGCGGCGAGCATCTTGCGGCCGAGGCCCAGAACTTCGCCACGACCGGCTTCATCGGCTGCGAGCCCTATGTCAACGGCATGGCAAAGATCCTCGCGCAGATCGAGGCCGCCAACATCGGCAACATCCGCCTGTTCGCGGGCGATGCCGCCGAGCTCCTGGCCTGGCTGCCGCAGGCATCGCTGTCGCGGATCGACCTGATCCATCCCGATCCCTGGCCGAAGCGGCGGCACTGGAAGCGGCGCTTCGTCCAGGACCGCACCATCGCCGCGATGGCACGCGTGCTGAAGGCGGGCGGCGAATTCCGTTTCGTCTGCGATATCGACGATTACTGCGCGTGGACGCTGATGCATCTGTCGCGGTCGACGGATTTTCAGTGGCTCGCCCAATGCGCCGACGATTTCCGTCGGCCATGGGACGGCTACACCATGACGCGCTACGGCCGGAAGGCCACGCGCGAAGGGCGCAAGACCACATATCTGCGGTTCAGGCGCGCATAGATTCTTCGCGCGATCCATCGATAATCGTCATGCCCGGGCTTGTCCCGGGCATCCACGTACTTTCCTCCTGTGGGCAGCAAGAACGTGGATGGCCGGGACAAGCCCGGCCATGACGACGAAGATCCGTACTTTGATTAGATCGTCTGGCGGTTGCGCCAGAATTTCACGACGCGCTCGGCCGTTGACGGCATCAGGCGCGTGAAGTTCACGCGCGCCTGCTCGAGATCGGCATCAGCCGGCGTGCGATGCGGGCCGTACCACATCAGGATCAGCGCGCGCACCGTGGGCCAGCCGAGATTGAGCACGCGCCCCAGAATCAGAATCGGATCGTAGCGGTCGCCCGCGACCAGGCGATCGAGGATCGAGAGGCGGACACCGGACATCGCCGCGAGCGAGGCGATCGATTCCTCATATTTGAGCGCCTTGGCGAAGCCGAGCAGCGCGCTCTCGCCGAGATGACCCTCGCGATGCAAGGTCAGCACCGTGCGCTGTGCCGCCGAGAAATCGCGGCGCGGCCCCGGCGGCAGCGCGGCCTCCTCGATCGCCGCCATGGCGCGCTTGATCTCGACCTGGCGCACGGGATTGACCACGCTCGAGAGGCGGCGGCGGATGACGTCGAGCGTGCCGTCGAGCAGCTGTTTCAGGTGCTCGCCCGAGAGATCGTTGCGCTGGCCGATCTTGAGCGTCAGCACGCCGTCCTGCGACGCACGCTTGATCAGCTCGGAATAGCTGCCTTGCGAGAACTCCGCGCCGGCATTGCCCGCGGCGCGACGCACCACGTCGCGATCGCCGCGCTCGACCAGCACGTCGGTGATGGCGGCCGACAGTGCGGGGCGCTCGGTCATCGCCAGCAGATGGCCCTGACCCTTCAGCCGCGCGATCTCGACGAGAGCGGCGTCGTCGAGCACCGGCGAGCGGCGCAGCACAGGGCCCGCCACCATGATCTCGTTTTCGCGCGCGAGCTGGCTCACCAGATGCGGCGGCGCATTGTTCAGGCGCGAGAAGCGCTCGGCGAGGTCGACGCGCGAGGCAAGCTCGGCATGCGGAACGAGATCGATCAGCAGATTGTCGAAGAGATCGACGAGATCGGGACGGAGCTTCTCGGCGTCCTGGAAGAACAGTTGGGCGATGGCGCGCGCGATCTCACCGCGACGCCGGGGGTCGCCGCGTTTGACGATCTCGTCCAGTCCGGGAATGAGCGACGTGGCAGCGGTCATGAAAACGCAACTCGTACAGGGCACGCCGCGGGTGCGCCCTTGGTCCAAGCCGCCCCACAATCAGGGAATTTAGGCCTGCTAGATGAAGGAAGCGTTGCGCGGGGGGGGGGCCACAGGCCGGGCGCAAAAAGCCTCGTCTTTCCCGCGATGGGCCTTGTCCGGGAGGACGGAAAGGGCTATATCAGCGCCAATTCATCTTCTCATACGATCCGCGTAGTGAGAGTGGGCCCGAAAGGACCCGCTCTTTTTTATTACCTGAACGCGGCTTGGTTGAAGATATGCGGCCCGGCGAGCTGCCGGGATAAAGAGTTCCGAAACAGGCTCTGCAGATCCTAACCTGTTCAAGTCCTTAACCAAGCCTTAACCATCGAGCGCCTTGACCCCTGATATGACCGAACCGAACACTGGTTCCACGGATGCCGAGTTGCTGGCCGAGCCGAGGCTCGTGGTCGAGCCGGGCGTGGCGGCACGTGTGTCTGCGGTCGCAGGTCCGGTGCTCGAGGGCATGGGCTACCGCCTGGTGCGGATCCGCATCTCCGGCGAGGCCGGCTGCACCGTGCAGATCATGGCCGAGCGGCCGGACGGCTCGATGCAGCTCGAGGATTGCGAAGCGATCTCGCGGGCGCTGTCGCCCGTGCTCGACGTCGCGGACCCCATCGACCGCGCTTATCGGCTGGAAATCTCCTCGCCGGGGATCGACCGTCCGCTGGTGCGCCGCTCGGATTTCGAGCGCTATTCCGGCTATCTGGTGAAGATCGACATGGCGGTCGCCCATGAGGGGCGGAAGCGGTTCCGTGGCATGCTTGGTGCCGTCGAAGGCGACCGCGTGCACCTGCATCGCGACGACGTCAAGGCGAACGATAATCCCGACGTTCTCCTGACGATGGAAGACATCGGTGAGGCACGCTTGGTGCTGACCGACGAGCTGATCGCGGAATCCATGCGCCGCGGCAAGGCCGAGGAGCGCCAGATGCGCCGCGATCTCGGCATCGAGCCGCCGGCTGCACCGCACGCGGAAATCAGTGCGAAGATCACCAAGAACACCAAGCCGCAAAAAAAGAAGCCGGCACCGACCAATACGAAGAAGCACCGCCTGGCCGCCGAACGCGCGCGGCGGGGCGAGATCGAGCCTGACGAAGGAGACTAGCCATGGCAGTCAGCGCCAATCGACTTGAATTGCTCCAGATCGCCGATGCCGTCGCGCGCGAGAAATCGATCGACCGCGGCATCGTCATCGCGGCAATGGAAGACGCCATCGCCAAGGCGGCACGGGCACGTTACGGCAGCGAGACTGACGTTCATGCCGAGATCGACCCGAAGAAGGGCGAGCTGCGGCTGTCGCGCCACATGCTGGTGGTCGAGAAGGTCGAAAATCATTCCAACCAGATCTCGCTGGTGGATGCGCAGCGCGCCAATCCCGGCGCCCAGGTCGGTGACACCATCGCCGATACGCTGCCGCCGCTGGAATATGGCCGCATCGCCGCGCAATCGGCCAAGCAGGTGATCGTGCAGAAGGTGCGCGAGGCCGAGCGCGACCGGCAATATCAGGAATTCAAGGACCGCATCGGCGACATCGTCAACGGCGTCGTCAAGCGCGTCGAATATGGCAGCGTGATCGTCGACCTCGGCCGCGGTGAAGCCATCATCCGCCGCGACGAGATGCTGCCGCGCGAAGTGTTCCGCAACGGCGACCGCGTCCGCGCCTACATCTTCGACGTCCGCCGCGAGACCCGCGGCCCGCAGATCTTCCTCTCCCGCACCCATCCGCAGTTCATGGCGAAGCTGTTCGCGCAGGAAGTGCCTGAGATCTATGACGGCATCGTCGAGATCAAGGCGGTGGCCCGCGATCCCGGCTCGCGCGCGAAAATCGGCGTGATTTCCCGCGATTCCTCGGTCGATCCGGTCGGCGCTTGCGTCGGTATGCGCGGCTCGCGCGTGCAGGCGGTGGTGAACGAGCTGCAGGGCGAGAAGATCGACATCATTCCGTGGTCGCCCGACATCGCGACCTTCGTGGTCAACGCGCTGGCGCCGGCCGAAGTCTCCAAGGTCGTCATCGACGAAGACCGCGAGCGCATCGAGGTCGTCGTGCCCGACACCAACAACCAGCTCTCGCTGGCGATCGGCCGCCGCGGCCAGAACGTGCGTCTGGCCTCGCAGCTCACCGGCTGGGACATCGACATCCTGACCGAGCAGGAGGAATCGGAGCGCCGCCAGGCCGACTTCGAGAACTCCACCCGCGTCTTCATGGAATCGCTCAATGTCGACGAGGTGGTCGGCCAGCTGCTGGCGTCCGAAGGCTTCACCTCGGTCGAGGAACTCGCGATGGTGGACCTCAAGGAACTCGCCGGCATCGAAGGCTTCGACGAGGAGACCGCGCAAGAGCTCCAGAACCGTGCCCGCGAATATCTCGAGCAGCAGGAGGCCGAGATCGAGGCCAAGCGCAAGGAGCTCGGTGTCGAGGACGCCGTCAAGGACGTGCCGGGCGTCACCTCCAAGATGCTGGTCAAGTTCGGCGAGAACGACATCAAGACCGTCGAAGACCTCGCCGGCTGCGCCACTGACGATCTGGTCGGCTGGACCGAGCGCAAGGAAGGCGGCGAGCAGACCAAATTCCCTGGTGCGCTCGACGGTATCGAGATCTCCCGTGACGATGCCGAAGCCATGATCATGCAGGCCCGCGTCAAAGCCGGCTGGATCACCGAAGCCGATCTCGCGAAGCCCGCCGAAGAGGCCGAGGCGACCGAAGATCAGCCGGCTTAAGGACGAAGGAGAATGTCGCCCGGATGCTCGCAGATACTGACCACGATCTCGACCATGGACCGCGGACCGAAAGGTCCGCGACCATGCGGATGTGCGCGGTCAGTCGCGAGGTCCGGCCGATCGACGAGCTGATCCGCTTCGTCATTTCGCCGCAAGGCGACATAGTTCCCGATCTCAAGCGCAAGCTGCCCGGACGCGGCATGTGGGTCACCGCCTCGCGCGAGGTGGTTGCGGAAGCCGTGCGGCGTCACCAATTTAGCAAAGCCTTCAAGCGCGAGCTGCGCACTCCCCAGACGCTTCCCGCCGACATCGAGGCGCTCCTGGTTCGGAGTGTGACGGAAGCCCTTGGGATTGCCGCCAAGGCGGGCCAGATTGTGGCCGGCTTCGGCAAGGTCGAAAGCGCCCTGCGGGAAGGCACGGCCGAGGTCCTGATCCATGCCAGCGACGGGGCCGCGGACGGAATCCGCAAATTGGACATGCTGGCACGTCAAAATGACGGGAATCGCGGCGCCAAGCCGCAGATTCCCGTCGTCACTGCGTTGAAATCGATAGAATTGGATTTGGCACTTACCCGGTCAAATGTGATACATGCTGCCCTGCTCGCGGGCCCGGCGAGCAAGTCATTCCTGTCACGTAGCCAGATGCTGGTCCGATACCGGATGGCGGACGATGACAAGACTGCCGAAAAGCCCGGCCAGGATTTCTGAGAGACAACGACGACCCGATAGGACGGTGCGGCAACGCACAACGTTAACAAAGATCAGGATTAGGACTGCTGAATGGTTGATACCAAGACCCCTGACGACAAGAAGCTGAGCGTTCCGAGCAAGACGCTATCGCTCAAGCCGCGCGTCGAAACGGGCACTGTGCGTCAGAGCTTCAGCCATGGCCGCAGCAAGCAGGTCGTGGTCGAGAAGCGCGGCAAGCGCCGCGTCGACGGCAGCCCCGAACCGCAAGCTCCCGCGGTTGTTGCAAAGCCGGCACCGGCCGCGCCTGCTCCCGCTCCGGCACGCCCGGCTCCGCCGCGCAACGCCGGCTCCGGCGTGGTGCTGCGCACGCTGACCGAGGACGAACGTTCCGCCCGCGCCAGCGCGCTGGCCGACGCCAAGGTGCGCGAAGTCGAAGAGCGCCGCCAGGCCGAAGACGAAGCCCAGCGCCGCGCTGTCCGCGAAGCCGCCGAACGCGTCGAGCGCGAAGCCGCCGAGGCCCGCCGCAAGGCCGAGGATGAGCGCCACCGCCACGAAGAGGAAGCCAAGCGCAAGGCCGAAACCGAGGCCAAGAAGCGTTTTGGCGAAGGCGAACAGCCGGCGTCAGCCGCGCGCCCTGCAACTGCCGCCCCGGCCGCTCCCACGCCACGTCCTGGCGCGCCCGCAGCACGCCCCGGCACCACCACGACCACGGCACGCCCGGGAACAACCACCGCGCGCCCTGGAACGACCACCGCGAGGCCGGGAGGCGGCCCGTTGGGTCGCGCTCCCGCGGTCGCAGCCGGACCGGACGAGGACGATGGTCCGCGCCAGATCCGTCGCGGTCCCGGCGGCGCCGCGCG
This sequence comes from Bradyrhizobium sp. 63_E2_N1_3, assembly GCF_052076005.1. Classification (NCBI taxonomy): domain Bacteria; kingdom Pseudomonadati; phylum Pseudomonadota; class Alphaproteobacteria; order Hyphomicrobiales; family Nitrobacteraceae; genus Bradyrhizobium; species Bradyrhizobium sp. 63_E2_N1_3. The sequence continues at coordinate 65,403 of NZ_CP197235.1, forward strand.
TCCTGTGGTAGCCCCCAAGCCCACCCACAAACCCGGCCCGCAGAAGGAGCGCGGTCGCCTGACGGTCGTGACCGCATTCAATGCCGACGACGTGCGCGAGCGCTCGATCGCCTCGTTCCGCCGCCGCACTCAGCGCCTGAAGGGCCATGCCGCGAACGAGCCGAAGGAAAAGCTCATCCGCGAGGTGGTCATTCCGGAAGCGATCACCATCCAGGAGCTCGCCAACCGCATGGCCGAGCGCGCGGTGGAAATCATCCGCATGCTGATGAAGCAGGGCGCGATTCACAAGATCACCGACGTGATCGACGCCGACACTGCGCAGCTGATCGCCGAAGAGCTTGGTCACACCGTCAAGCGCGTTGCCGCGTCCGACGTTGAAGAAGGCCTGTTCGACGCCACCGACGATTCCACCGACACCGAGACGCGTTCGCCCGTCGTGACCGTGATGGGTCACGTCGACCACGGCAAGACCTCGCTGCTCGACGCGCTCCGCCATGCCAACGTCGTCTCCGGCGAAGCCGGCGGCATCACCCAGCATATCGGCGCCTATCAGGTGCTGTCGCCCGAAAGCGGCAAGAAGATCACCTTCATCGACACGCCCGGCCACGCCGCGTTCACCGCGATGCGCGCCCGCGGCGCCAAGGTGACCGACATCGTCGTGCTGGTGGTTGCTGCCGATGACGGCGTCATGCCGCAGACGATCGAAGCCATCAACCACGCCAAGGCGGCGCGGGTCCCGATCATCGTTGCCATCAACAAGATCGACAAGCCCGATGCGAAGCCCGAGCGCGTGCGCACCGAGCTGCTCCAGCACGAGGTGCAGGTCGAATCCTTCGGCGGCGAAGTCGTCGACGTCGAAGTGTCAGCCAAGAACAAGACCAATCTCGACAAGCTGCTCGAGATGATCGCGCTCCAGGCCGACATCCTCGACCTGAAGACCAATTCGGAGCGTCCGGCCGAAGGCACCGTGATCGAAGCCAAGCTCGATCGCGGCCGTGGCCCGGTCGCGACCGTGCTGGTCCAGCGCGGCACGCTTCGTGTCGGTGACATCATTGTCGCCGGCGCCGAGATGGGCCGCGTCCGCGCGCTGATCTCGGATCAGGGCGAGACGGTGCATGAGGCCGGTCCTTCGGTTCCGGTCGAGGTGCTCGGCTTCAACGGTCCGCCGGAGGCCGGCGATCGTCTCGCGGTGGTCGAGAACGAAGCCCGCGCCCGCCAGGTCACCAGCTATCGCGCGCACCAGAAGCGCGAGAACGCGGCTGCCTCGATCTCCGGCATGCGCGGCTCGCTCGAGCAGATGATGTCGCAATTGAAGACGGCGGGCCGCAAGGAATTCCCGCTGATCATCAAGGCCGACGTGCAAGGCTCGCTGGAAGCGATCCTCGGCTCGCTGGAGAAGCTCGGCACCGATGAAGTCGCAGCCCGCATCCTGCATGCCGGCGTCGGCGGCATCTCGGAATCGGACGTGACGCTCGCGGAAGGCTTCAACGCCGCGATCATCGGCTTCTCGGTTCGTGCCAACAAGGAGGCGGCTGCGGCCGCCAAGCGCAACGGCATCGAGATCCGCTACTACAACATCATCTACGACCTCGTGGACGACGTGAAGAAGGCGATGAGCGGCCTGCTCGCGCCGACCCTGCGTGAAACCATGCTGGGCAATGCCGCGATCCTGGAGATCTTCAACATCTCCAAGGTCGGCAAGGTTGCCGGCTGCCGCGTCACCGACGGCACCGTGGAACGCGGCGCCAATGTGCGCCTGATCCGCGACAACGTCGTCGTGCACGAAGGCAAGCTGTCGACGCTGAAGCGCTTCAAGGACGAAGTGAAGGAAGTCCAGTCCGGTCAGGAGTGCGGCATGGCCTTCGAGAACTACCACGACATGCGTGCCGGTGACGTGATCGAGTGTTATCGCGTGGAGACGATCCAGCGCTCCCTGTAAGTCCAAATCTTACCGAAGCGCCCGGATCTTTTTGAGCTGAAATTGCGGGAGTGCGATGGCCGGATTTATTCCGGCCATCCGCGCCGCATTCGTTTCAACAGGACAAATGACAATGCTCGTGTCCCAAACGCGGGCACGACGAGGTGATTTTCAACCATGCCCCGCCACCATCAGAAGAAAAGTTCCGCGCCGGGCGGCTCGCAACGCCAGTTGCGTGTCGGCGAGCAGGTTCGCCACGCGATGGCCGAGATTCTGGCGCAAGGCAATGTGCATGATGTGGACCTCGAAGGTCACATCATCACCGTGCCGGAGGTTCGGATGTCGCCCGACCTGAAGCTCGCAACGGTTTACGTGATGCCGCTCGGTGGCCGCGACACCGAGGTCATCATCGCTGCGCTCGAGCGCAACAAGAAATTCCTGCGCGGCGAAGTCGCGCGGCGCGTTAACCTGAAATTTGCACCTGACCTTCGTTTCCGCGTCGACGAACGATTCGACGAAGCGGAACGGATCGAGAAGCTTTTGCGAACACCTGCGGTGCAGAAGGACCTGGAACAGGATCCGGATTCGGATCGGGAAGAAGAGCGATGACGATGGACCCGGCTCACGGCACGATCGGCGGCGAAGAGACCGATCAGCGCGACGTGCAGAAAAATAATTTTGCGGATCTCGGCGGCGATTCGCAGCCGCATCAGGAGCCGCGCCGCGTCAACAACGATCCCCGCGCCAACAAGCAGAAGGGCAACCAGCCGCGCCGCGACCGCCGCGACGTCCATGGCTGGGTCGTGCTCGACAAGCCGATCGGCATGACCTCGACGCAAGCCGTCGCCGTGCTCAAGCGCCTGTTCAACGCCAAGCGCGCGGGACACGCCGGCACGCTCGACCCGCTCGCCTCCGGCGGCCTGCCGATTGCGCTCGGCGAGGCCACCAAGACCGTTCCCTTCGTGATGGACGGCCGCAAGCGCTACCAGTTCACCGTGTGCTGGGGCGAGGAGCGCGACACCGATGATATCGAGGGCCGGGTCACCGCGACCTCCGACCAGCGCCCGACCCAGGAGGCCATCCTGGCCCTGCTGCCCCGCTTCACCGGGGTGATCGAGCAGATCCCGCCGCGCTATTCCGCGATCAAGGTCCAGGGCGAGCGCGCCTACGACCTCGCCCGCGACGGCGAGGTTGTGGAACTGGCCCCCCGTCCCGTCGAAATTCATCATTTAACCCTTGTGGATCAACCGGATAGCGACCGGGCAGTGTTCGAGGCGGAGTGCGGCAAGGGCACCTATGTCCGGGCGCTGGCCCGCGATATGGGCCGGATTCTCGGCACTTACGGCCACATCTGCGCGCTGCGGCGGACCCTGGTCGGCCCATTTGACGAGAACGACATGATTCCGCTGGATCAGTTGGAGGCTTTATGCGATAGAGCCGCGTCCGGCGAGGGCAGCCTCGCCGACGCGCTTATGCCCGTTGAGACCGCGCTGGACGACATCCCGGCACTGGCCGTCACTCGGGCTGATGCGGCAAGGCTCCATCGGGGCCAGGCCGTTTTATTGCGCGGACGGGATGCGCCCACTAGTAGCGGCACAGTCTATGTCACGGTGGCAGGCCGTCTATTGGCGCTTGCTGAAGTCGGCAACGGCGAAATCATCCCCAAGCGTGTGTTCAACCTGACCGGTCTGACTGCCAGCACCGGTCGCAACGAGAGAAATTGACGATGTCGATTGCCGCAGAACGCAAAGCGGAAGTCATCAAGACGAATGCCAACAAGGCCGGCGACACCGGCTCGCCGGAGGTTCAGGTCGCGATCCTGTCGGAACGCATCAACAACCTCACCAACCATTTCAAGACCCACGTGAAGGACAACCATTCGCGTCGCGGCCTCTTGAAGCTGGTTTCGACCCGCCGCTCGCTGCTCGACTACCTCAAGAAGAGGGACGAGGCGCGTTACAAGGCGCTGCTCGAGAAGCACAACATTCGTCGTTAAGTGTTCCTGCGCGCGCCACTGGCGCGCGTTTTCGTGCGCGGTTTCGAGCGAAAGCGTTTGTTTAAAGGTTTTTGATCGAGGCTGCGTGCGCGTCGGGTGCGAGCCGTTGACGGCTAGCACCCGGGCACGATGGGCGAGGACCGCAATCCGGTGTTCGCGTTCGTGCCGACTGACAGTCCAGCAGCAATCCGGCGGCTGGGCACAACGGGCAAGGCGCCCGTATGACCCGAAAGGATGGACGCCATCCGAAATCCGAAAACCATGGCAGGATCGCAGGACGCTGATCGCCCGCTTCGATCAACGTCCCGCAATCTTGCGCATGGTTTTTGTTTTTCGGGCCGTCCTTCTTTCGAGAACCCATGAAAGAAGACATCTATGTTCAATAAGCATTCAGTCGAGATCGACTGGGGTGGACGCCCTCTCAAGCTTGAAACCGGCAAGATCGCGCGTCAGGCCGACGGTGCCGTCGTCGCCACCTATGGCGAGACCGTGGTGCTCGCCACCGTCGTCGCGGCGAAGGCGCCGCGCGAAGGCGTCGACTTCCTGCCGCTGACGGTCGACTACCAGGAGAAGACCTACGCAGCCGGCCGCATTCCCGGCGGCTATTTCAAGCGCGAGGGTCGTCCGACCGAGAAGGAGACGCTGGTCTCCCGCCTGATCGACCGTCCGATCCGTCCGCTGTTCGTCGACGGCTGGCGCAACGAGACCCAGGTGATCGTCACCGTGCTGTCGCACGACATGGAGAACGATCCCGATATCGTGGCGCTGGTGGCCTCATCGGCTGCGCTGACCCTGTCCGGCGCGCCCTTCAAGGGCCCGATCGGCGCAGCGCGCGTCGGCTTCGCCAATGACGAGTTCATTCTCAACCCGACGCTCGACGAGATGGTCGACACCCAGCTCGACCTCGTCGTCGCCGGCACGGCCGACGCCGTGCTGATGGTGGAATCGGAAGCCAAGGAGCTCAACGAGGACATCATGCTCGGCGCCGTGATGTTCGGTCACCGCCACTTCCAGCCGGTGATTAACGCCATCATCGAGCTCGCCGAGAAGGCCGCCAAGGAACCGCGCGAAGTCACGGTGATCGACAATTCGGCGCTCGAGAAGGAAATGCTCGGCCTCGTCGAGCAGGAGCTGCGCGCCGCCTACGCCATTCCGGTCAAGCAGGATCGCTACGCCGCGGTCGGCAAGGTCAAGGAAAAGGTGATCGCCCATTACTTCCCCGAAGGGCAGGAGCCGAAATACGACAAGCTGCGCGTCTCCGGCGTGTTCAAGGAGCTGGAAGCCAAGATCGTTCGCTGGAACATTCTCGACACCGGCAAGCGCATCGACGGCCGCGATAGCAAGACCGTGCGCAACATCATCGCCGAAGTCGGCGTGCTGCCCCGCGCCCACGGCTCGGCGCTGTTCACCCGCGGCGAAACCCAGGCGCTGGTCGTGACCACGCTCGGCACCGGCGAGGACGAGCAGTATATCGACGCGCTGTCCGGAACGTACAAAGAGACGTTCCTGCTGCACTACAACTTCCCTCCCTATTCGGTCGGTGAGACCGGTCGCCTCGGCGGCACCAAGCGCCGCGAGATCGGCCACGGCAAGCTGGCCTGGCGCGCGATCCACCCGGTGCTGCCGCCGCATCACGAGTTCCCCTACACCACGCGCGTGGTGTCGGAGATCACCGAGTCGAACGGCTCGTCCTCGATGGCTTCGGTCTGCGGCGCTTCGCTGGCGCTGATGGATGCCGGCGTGCCGTTGAAGCGGCCGACCGCGGGTATCGCGATGGGCCTGATCCTCGAGGACAAGCGCTTCGCGGTGCTCTCGGACATCCTCGGTGACGAGGACCATCTCGGCGACATGGACTTCAAGGTCGCCGGTACCGAGCAAGGCATCACCTCGCTCCAGATGGACATCAAGATCGAGGGCATCACCGAAGAGATCATGAAGGTGGCGCTCGGTCAGGCCAAGGATGGCCGTATCCACATCCTCGGTGAAATGGCCAAGGCGCTCACCAACGCCCGCGCCGAGCTCGGCGAGTACGCGCCGCGCATCGAGACCTTCAAGATCGCCACCGACAAGATCCGCGAAGTGATCGGCACCGGCGGCAAGGTGATCCGCGAGATCGTCGAGAAGACCGGCGCCAAAGTCAACATCGAGGACGACGGCACCGTGAAGGTCGCCTCCTCCGATGGCGAGGCGATGAAGGCCGCGATCAAGTGGATCAAGTCGATCGCCTCCGATCCGGAAGTCGGCCAGATCTATGACGGCACCGTCGTCAAGGTGATGGAGTTCGGCGCCTTCGTGAACTTCTTCGGTTCCAAGGACGGCCTCGTCCACATCAGCCAGCTCGCTTCGGCGCGCGTGCAGAAGACCTCCGACGTCGTCAAGGAAGGCGACAAGGTCAAGGTCAAGCTGCTCGGCTTCGACGACCGCGGCAAGACCCGGCTGTCGATGAAGGTGGTCGACCAGACCACCGGCGAAGACCTCGAAGGCAAGGGCGGCGACGGCGAGAAGACCCCGCGCGAAGCCGCCGGCGAGTAATCGATCCGCACATCAGAAACACGAAGGGCGGCCTCGCGGCCGCCCTTTTTGTTTGTCGCTTGCTTAAGCCCGGGGATCAGGCCGCGAGGTCGTACCGGTCGAGGTTCATCACCTTGGTCCAGGCCTTGGCGAAGTCCTGCACGAACTGCTGCTTGGCGTCCGACGAGGCATAGACCTCGGCGAAGGCGCGGAGCTGCGAGTGCGCACCGAAGATCAGGTCGGCGCGCGTGCCGGTCCACTTCACCGCGTTGGTCTTGCGGTCGCGGGCCTCGTAGGTGCCGTCAGCCGCCGGCGTCCACTGCGCGCTCATGTCGAGCAGGTTGATGAAGAAGTCGTTGCTCAGCGTTCCGACCTTCGAGGTCAAGACGCCGTGCTTCGAACCGCCCGCATTGGCGCCGAGCACACGCAGACCGCCGACGAGCGCGGTCAGCTCGGGACCGGACAGCTTCAGCAGCTGCGCGCGATCGACAAGAGCTTCCTCCTGCTGCAGGAACTGATGCTTCTTGCCGACGTAGTTGCGGAAGCCATCGGCCCGCGGCTCCAGCGGGGCGAAGGATTCCGCGTCGGTCTGCTCCTGCGAAGCATCCATGCGGCCCGGCGTGAAGCCAAGCTTCACGTCAACGCCGGCATCCTTCGCGGCCTTCTCGACCGCGGCAGAACCGCCGAGGACGATGAGGTCGGCGAGCGAGACCTTCTTCGCACCTGCCGATGCGTTGAAGTCCTTCTGGATCGCTTCGAGCTTGCCGAGAACCTTGGAGAGCTGAGCCGGCTGGTTCACCTCCCAATCCTTCTGCGGGGCCAGACGGATGCGCGCGCCGTTGGCGCCGCCGCGCTTGTCGGAGCCGCGGAACGTCGAAGCCGACGCCCAGGCGGTCGAGACCAGCTCGGAGACCGAGAGGCCCGAAGCCAGTATCTTGGTCTTCAGCGCAGCGATGTCCTGGTCGCCGACCAGCTCGTGGTTCACCTTCGGAATCGGATCCTGCCAGATCAGCGTTTCCTTCGGCACCAGCGGGCCGAGATAGCGCTGGATCGGACCCATATCGCGGTGGGTGAGCTTGAACCAGGCGCGGGCAAAGGCGTCCGCGAACTGATCCGGGTTTTCGAAGAAGCGACGCGAGATCTTCTCGTAGGCCGGATCGAGACGCAGCGAGAGGTCGGTCGTCAGCATCGTCGGCCGGTGCTTCTTCGACTTGTCGAAGGCATCAGGAATGATCGCGTCGGCACCCTTAGCCGTCCACTGATTCGCACCGCCCGGGCTCTTCGTCAGCTCCCATTCGTACTTGAACAGGTTCTCGAAGAAGTTGTTGCTCCACTTCGTCGGCGTCGTCGTCCATGTCACCTCGATACCGCTGGTGATGGAATCGCCCGCCAGGCCGGAAGCGTACTTGCTCTTCCAGCCGAGGCCCTGATCCTCGAGCGCGCCCGCTTCCGGCTCCGGACCGACCAGCGACGGATCGCCCGCGCCGTGGGTCTTGCCGAAGGTGTGGCCGCCGGCGATCAGCGCGACGGTTTCCTCGTCGTTCATCGCCATGCGGGCGAACGTCTCGCGGATGTCCTTGGCCGCGGCGACCGGGTCAGGCTTGCCGTTCGGGCCTTCCGGATTGACGTAGATCAGGCCCATCTGCACCGCGCCGAGCGGCTCGGCGAGCTGGCGTTCGCCGCTGTAGCGCTCGTCGCCCAGCCACGTGCCTTCAGGACCCCAATAGAGCTCTTCCGGCTCCCACACGTCGGCGCGGCCGCCGGCGAAGCCGAAGGTCTTGAAGCCCATCGATTCCAGCGCGACGTTGCCGGCGAGCACCATCAGATCGCCCCAGGAGATCTTGCGGCCGTATTTCTGCTTGATCGGCCAGAGCAGACGGCGCGCCTTGTCGAGATTGGCGTTGTCAGGCCAGCTGTTCAGCGGTGCGAAACGCTGCTGACCGGCACCGGCGCCACCGCGGCCGTCCGTGGTGCGATAGGTGCCCGCGCTGTGCCAGGCCATGCGGATCATGAGGCCGCCATAGTGGCCGAAATCGGCAGGCCACCATTCCTGCGAGTCCGTCATCAGAGCCGTCAGGTCCTTGATGACGGCATTCAGGTCGAGCGACTTGAACTCCTTGGCATAGTCGAACTCCTTGCCCATCGGGTCGGACAGGGTCGAATTCTTGTGCAGCATCTCGATGCTGAGCTGGGTCGGCCACCAGTCGCGGTTCACGCGCGTGGGTTTTCCGCCCGAAAACGGGCACTTCGAAGTGTCATCCATGAATACCTCCTCTGGTGGCGTCGAACTCGCGCCTTTGACCAGGTAGAATTACTCTAGGCTTCGCATTCGATCAGGGGAAGTTGACTTTAATGATCGCTGCGATAGGATTTTCTGATGGCCAACGTGACGATGCGCCAGCTCAGATATTTCGACGCGCTGGCGCGTCACGGCCATTTCGGCCGCGCGGCGGAGGCAAGCTCGATCTCCCAGCCGGCCCTGTCGATGCAGATCAAGGAACTGGAGGAGGCGCTTGGCGGCCTGCTGCTGGAGCGCAGCGCCCGGCAGGTGGCGCTGACCCGGTTCGGCGAGGAGCTCGCACCGCGCGTCCGCGACATCCTGCGCTCGGTCGATGAGCTTGGCGATTTCGCGCGCGCCTCGCAGGACCGGTTTGCGGGCCGGCTGCGGATCGGCATGATCCCGACGATCGCGCCCTATCTGCTGCCGAAGATCACCAAGAATCTCACGCGCATGCATCCGGAGCTCGACATCCGCGTGCGCGAGACGATGACGCCGCGGCTGATCCAGGAACTGGTCGAAGGCCGGCTCGACACGGCCATCGTCGCACTGCCGGTGTCCGAGCCTTCGCTCACCGAAGTCGCGCTGTTCGACGAAAAATTCCTGCTGGTGCGGCCGGGCTCCGACGAAGGCACACCGGTGCCATCGCGCGAGATGATGCGCGAGATGCGGCTGCTGCTGCTTGAAGAAGGGCACTGCTTCCGCGATCAGGCGCTGTCGTTCTGCAACATGCAATCGGCGCCGCCGCGCGAGATGCTGGATGCGAATTCGCTGTCGACGCTGGTCCAGATGGTCAGCGCCGGAATCGGCGTCACCTTGATCCCGGAAATGGCGGTGTCGGTGGAGACGCGATCGGCCTCGGTCTCGCTGTCGCGCTTCCGCGATCCCGAGCCCTCGCGCACCATCGGCATGGTCTGGCGCAAGACCAGCCCGCTGGCGCGGCAGCTGCTGCAGATCTCCGAGGTGGTGTGCCTGTCGGCCGGCAAGGCGCGCCCGCGGCAAGCCACGCGCGGCCAACGTGGGTAGGCGGGAATTTTCCTGAATAGCCGGGATCATTCAAGCGAGCCCCGGCGCAAGGCGGCAGATCGAACTGAGAGCACCAATGTCTGATCCCGTCATCCGTCCCGCGCGCACCGACGAATATGACGAGATCGGCCGCGTCTGGATGGAAAGCTGGGCCTCGACCGGCCTCGCCGAGGCGAGCGAGTTCCTGCTGGCAAATCTGCGCGCACGCATCAGGCGCGAGATCGAGAACGGCTGGAGCCTGTTCGTCGCCGACGACAACGGCACGATCGCCGCCATGCTGGCGCTGCATCTGCCAAAACTCTATCTCGACATGCTTTTCGTCGGGCCCGCCTACCAGGGGCAATCGCTCGGACGGCAATTGCTCGCCTTCACCCGCACGGAAATGCCCGACGAGATGCACCTGCGCTGCGTGCGCGAGAACGAAAAAGCCTGGCGCTGGTACGAACGCGAAGGCTTTGTGTTCGAGAAGGAAGAGATCGAGCCGTCGAATGGGTTCGTGATGAAGTATTATCGGTGGAAGCGGTAGCGGCCCACCGAATAGACGGCGACCTCCGGGTGCAGCTTGCGGTTGTCGCGATCCCACCCTAGTGTGGCGCGTCCGATGACCTCCCGCCTCTGATCCTTGGAATCCATGTTTCGACTTGCTGCCCCGGTGCTCATCCTGCTGTCCTTCCTGACTTCGGCAGCAGCGCAAACCCCTCCCGCAACCACCGCTCCCGCCGCTCAGACCGCACCATCGGCAAAGCCGACAGCCAAGAAAGCGACGGCGAAGGCGACGCCGAAGCCTGCGGAGTCGGCGACTGCCGGTCCTTGCGGCGCCGGCGTGATTGCGGGGACCGGGGACATCTTCGTCGTCCAGAAGATCGGTTTGACCGTGTTCGGCAACGACTATGCCGAAGTCCCGGTATCCTGGGGCCTTGACGATCTTGTCTTTGCGCGGGTGCGGGCCGCAGCAGGCAACACGCCGGTGCGACGGATCACTTATGCCAAGGGTGCACTCGATTCCTGCTACCACCCCAAATCCGGCCTGTTTCGCAATCAGCGCGAGGAGCAGTCGAACCTGATCCGGCAGGTCGCGCCACTGCTGGTTGCGAACGCTATCTCGTCGTCATGCGCAGCGAAGGACAGCTTGACGGGACCAATCAGTCGCTCAGCGGCGTCGGCATCTTCAGCCGGGGTGTCGGTCTCATCTCATATGCATATGTCTTCTCCTATATCGGCGTGACGTGGGTCGACGGCCGCACCTTCGAAATCATGAAAGGCCCCGCCGTAACGTTCGAAGGTGTCATGAAGCATATGGCTGACAACTTCGTTTCGAACGAGCTTTTGCAGAAGGTGGACAAGTCCATGTTTCCGGAGACGGCCGCGGACTCCGCCAACAACACCGCCCTGCGCGACACCACCCGCGACTTTCTGACCAAACGGCTGGACAAGATCTTGCCGCCGTATTTCGCGCAATAAGGCGCGTTGGCGTACGACGATGAATCTGCTTGCCGGCGCATTGGTATCATACGCGCTGCTGTCGCCGACAGGCGGGCAGGTGCAACCGGCGCCAAAGCCGGAAGTGGTCAAGCCCGCGATCAGGAAACCGGCAGGCGTCAAGCCAAGCGGACCGGTTGAAAGCGGCCCGTGCCAAATCGGCGTGATACCGGTCGGCGGTGACCTATTCGTGGTCGAGAAGTTTGGGCCTTTCACGTTCATGGACAAACGTGCGCGGGTCTCGATTGCGGCGTGGGCACTCGACGACCTCGTCGTCTCGCGCGTTCGCGCCGCTGCGGCCGGCAGTTCCGTGAAGAGAATCCCCTACACCGTCGAAGAGCTCAAGTCCGGTGGTCGCGAAAAGCAGCATCCGTTTTTTTACAGCGCAGCGACCGACATCGGAAACTTCGTTCGCTTCCTCGCGCCCAAACTGCGGTGTGAGCGCTACATCGTCGTCCACCGGAATCACGGAACGCATCGGGAATCCGGCATCGGTATCTCACAATACCCTTACGGTGGGCCAGTCCATCTCTTCGCGATGATGTACATCCGGGTCTATGACGGTACCACCTTCGCGTTGATCAAGGAGGCACCCGCCTTGATGACCGAGGACACGTATGTAGAGCGCTTGCTGCACAATCCGCTCGGCGGTCCGTCAAGCGAGCTGGATCGCGCGATGTTTCCGGAGAAGCCGGCGGACGCAGTCAACAACCCGGTGCTGCGCGACGGGGTACGCACGATGCTGACGAAGAGTCTCGACAAGACGCTGCCGGCCCTGCTGCAACGTCCGTCGCCGTCACGTTGACCAAGATATCGCTCGCAGAACGGCGCATCCATCTAGGCATAGTGCGTTGCGCATCGGGCGCAAACACGCAATGAATCTGCCCTCGCCCGCCGTTACGCCAATGGAAAGTTCTCGCCATGATCAAGCTCTATTGGTCACCCCGCTCGCGCTCGTTCACGACGCTCTGGCTGATGGAAGAGAGCGGCCTGCCCTATGAGCGCGTGCTGACCGACATCTCGACCGGCGCGCAGAAGGCGCCGGATTTCCTCAAGGTCAATCCGATGGGCAAGGTGCCGGCGCTCGCCGACGGCGATGCCGCGCTCGGCGAGGCCGCCGCGATCTGCGCCTACATCGCCGACCGCTATCCCGAAGCGAAGCTCGCGCCCGCGGTAACCGATCCGCGTCGTGCGCGCTATTTGCAATGGCTGTTCTTTTCGCCTGGCTGCATCGAGCCTGCCATCATCCAGATCTTCACCAAGATCGAGATCCCGACCTCGACGGCGGCCTGGGGCAGCGCCACGCAGGTGTTCGACGTGCTGGAAGCTGCGCTCGCGAAGGGACCGTGGATCCTCGGCGAGGAATTTTCCGCCGCCGACATCACGGTCGGCTCCGGCCTGAATTTTGCGGTGCGCCTGTTCAAGATGGTGCCGTCCCGCCCGGCGTTCGATGCCTATCTCGCGCGCTGCATGGCGCGGCCGGCGTTCCAGCGTGCAGAGCAGATCGCCGCGGGATAAACCAACTCTCGTAGGGTGGGCAAAGCGGAGCGTGCCCACCACGTCTTTCTGCGGTCATGGAGAGATGGTGGGCACGGCGCTCTGCGCCTTTGCCCACCCTACGAAATCACTCTGACGCCTTCAGATCGTCCGGCCTTGGCATCAGGACGATGTTGTAGCCGGAATCGACATAGTGGATCTCGCCGGTCACGCCGCCGGAGAGATCCGACAACAGATACAGCGCCGAGCCGCCGAGCTCGTCGAGCGTGACGCCGCGGCGGAGCGGCGAATGTTTTTGCATGAAGCCGAACATCGCACGCGCCTCGCCGATGCCCGAGCCGGCGAGCGTACGGATGGGGCCTGCGGAGATGGCGTTGACGCGGATGCCGCGCGGTCCGAAATCGGAGGCGAGGTAGCGCACGGAGGCCTCCAGCGCCGCCTTGGCGACGCCCATCACGTTGTAGTTCGGCATCGCGCGCTCCGAGGCGCCGAAGGTCAGCGTGATCATGCTGCCGCCCTCCGTCATCAGCTCGGCGGCACGCTTTGCCACCTCCGTGAACGAGAAGCAGGAGATCACCATGGTGCGCGAAAAGTTCTCGCGGCTGGTGTCGGCGTAGCGGCCCTTCAGCTCGTTCTTGTCGGCAAAGCCGATGGCGTGGATGACGAAATCGAGCTTGCCCCATTTCTCGCGCAGCACGGCGAAGGTCGCATCAACGCTGGCAATGTCCTCGACGTCGCAAGGCAGCACCAATTCCACGCCGAGCTGCTCCGCCAACGGCTTGACGCGCTTGCCCAGTGCCTCGCCCTGGAAGGTGAAGGCAAGCTCGGCACCGTGGGCATGCAGCGCCTTCGCCATGCCCCAGGCGATCGAATGATCATTGGCGATGCCCATGATCAGACCGCGCTTGCCTTTCATCAGTCCTTCCATTGCCCAGCGGCTCCCATCATTCCGACGTCATCGCCCGCGCAGGCGGGCGATCCAGTATTCCAGAGACAGCAGTTATAGGCCGAGATGCCGCGGCGTACTGGATGCCCCGCTTTCGCGGAGCATGACAGAGTGCTGGGCTCACACATCCAGCCGGCTGAACACCAGCGTGGCGTTGGTGCCGCCGAAGCCGAAGGAGTTCGACAGCACGGTGCCGATCTTGACGTTGTCGATGCGCTTGCGCACGATCGGCATGTCGGCGAACACGGGATCGAGCTCCTGGATGTGAGCGCTCTCGCAGATGAAGCCGTTGTTCATCATGAGCAGCGAGTAGATCGCCTCCTGCACACCGGTCGCACCGAGCGAATGGCCGGTCAGCGCCTTGGTCGCCGAGATCGGCGGGCACTTCTCGCCGGCACCGAACACCCTGCGGAGCGCGTCGATCTCCGGCGGATCGCCTGCTGGCGTCGAGGTCGCGTGCGGATTGATGTAGTCGACCTTGGTCTTCACCGTCGACATCGCCATGCGCATGCAGCGCTCGGCGCCTTCACCGGAGGGCGCGACCATATCGTAACCGTCCGACGTCGCGCCGTAGCCGACGATCTCGCCGTAAATGCGCGCGCCGCGCGCCTTGGCATGTTCGAGCTCTTCCAGCACCAGCACGCCGGCGCCGCCGGCAATCACGAAGCCGTCGCGGTTGACGTCATAGGGACGCGAGGCGGTGGCGGGCGTATCGTTGTACTTCGACGACATCGCGCCCATGGCGTCGAACAGCACCGAGAGGGACCAGTCCAGCTCCTCGCAGCCGCCGGCGAAAATGATGTCCTGCTTGCCGATCTGGATCGTCTCATAGGCGTTGCCGACGCAATGGTTCGACGTCGCGCAGGCCGAGGAGATCGAATAGTTCACGCCCTTGATCTTGAACCACGTCGCGAGCGTCGCGGAGGCCGTGGACGACATCGCCTTCGGCACGGCAAACGGTCCGACGCGCTTCGGCCCCTTGGTGCGGGTGATGTCGGCGGATTCGACGATAGTGCGGGCCGACGGGCCGCCGGAACCCATGATGATGCCGGTGCGGATGTTGGAGATTTCTTCGGGCGACAGACCGGAGTCCTGGATCGCCTGCTCCATCGCGATGTGATTCCACCCCGCGCCCTGGCCGAGGAAGCGCATCGCACGCCGGTCGACAACCGTCGCGGGATCGATCGTCGGCGCACCTTGCACCTGCGAACGGAAGCCGAGTTCGGCATATTTTTCAGCCCGCGTAATGCCTGACTTCGCCTCGTGAAGGCTCGCAAGCACTTCCTGGGTGTTGTTTCCGATGGACGAGACGATACCCATCCCGGTGACCACAACCCGCCTCATGACAGCCTCGCCTAAATCATTGTCTTTCTTGGTGATGCGCTCAGCCCAGGCTCACGCCCTGCTTGAACAGGCCGACCTTCAGATCCTTCGCGCGATAGATAATCTGGTCATCGACCGAAAGCCATCCGTCGGCGATGCCGAGCACCAGCTTTGAACGCATCACGCGCTTGATATCGATGTTGTACACAACCTTACGGGCCTCGGGCAGCACCTGGCCGCTGAACTTCAGCTCGTTCAGGCCAAGCGCGCGGCCACGCCCTTCACCGCCGCTCCAGCCCAAATAAAAGCCGACCATCTGCCACAGCGCATCGAGGCCGAGGCAGCCGGGCATGACCGGGTCGTTCTTGAAGTGGCAGCCGAAGAACCAGAGGTCGGGCTTCACGTCGAGCTCGGCCCGCACCATTCCCTTGCCGAACTCGCCGCCATTGTCGTTGATTTCCGCGATGCGGTCGAACATGAGCATCGGCGGCAGCGGCAGCTGGGCATTACCCGGGCCGAACATTTCGCCGCGGCCACATGCCAGCAGATCTTCGTATTCGTAGCCGTTGCGCCTGTTCAGCATGCGGAAGCCTCTGTTCAAATCCCGATTGAGCGGCGTTTCTGGCGAAAATGGGCCCCGTTTCGTTCGGAAAGCCGCGCCAATTCCCGTCATCAGGCGCGACTGCCACGAGCCAGGATGGACTGCGGGCCGGGCCTCAATGCCCGGCTGCGCCATAATCGGCCAAGCGGAACCGCGGGCTCTCTAACACAGGCATTTCGGGTGGCAAAGCGATCTCATGAAGGTAAAGTGACCACCTGCTCGCCCGGTTCCATTTCTCATTAGAACCTCTCTAGTTGCGAGAAACTTGCATCTGCATCTATCTGTCCATATATTGCATATAGATGCAGTGTCCACGCGTGCCCGAAATCTGGAAATGAGCGAGAATCCCGCGCCCCATCACGACGACGACGTCCATTCCGCCGCCCTCCTGTCCGGCCGCCAGCCGGCGTTGACCGGCTGCCCGTGGCACGACGTCAACGAAATGCTCCAGTCCGCGGGGCTTCGTCCGACGCGCCAGCGCATGGCGCTCGGCTGGCTCCTGTTCGGCAAGGGTGCTCGCCACCTCACGGCTGAAATGCTCTATGAGGAGGCGACGCTGGCCAAGGTGCCGGTGTCGCTCGCGACCGTCTACAACACGCTGAACCAGCTGACCGATGCCGGCCTGCTGCGCCAGGTCAGCGTCGACGGCACCAAGACCTATTTCGACACCAACGTCACCACCCACCACCATTATTACCTCGAGAACAGCCACGAGCTGGTCGATATCGAGGATCCGCATCTGGCACTGTCCAAGATGCCGGAGGTGCCCGAGGGTTACGAGATCGCGCGCATCGACATGGTCGTGCGCCTGCGCAAGAAGCGCTGAATATCCAACATTGTTGAGTTGATCGTCATGGCCGGGCTTGTCCCGGCCATTGCTATTTGCACGGTCATTCCTGAATGGTCCGAAGGACCAGGCCCGGAATCTCGAGATCCCGGGTTCGATGCTTGCGCATCGCCCCGGGATGACGCCTACGGCGTCAGTTGACCTGCTCGTCCGAATAGACGCCCCAGAGGCGCTCCTGCTGGATCCAGCCGTCAAAGCCGTTGCCGGTGACGCGACACCAGTTTGCAGTGCACTTCTTGACCTGCGTGACGACGCCGGCCTGGAGCTTGGCCGCAACCGCGCTGTCAGGATCGGCCCGGTCGTAGATCGGCGCGAGCTCGTCCTTGTGTTTCATGGTGACGACCGCGGTGCGGCGGCCCGACAGCAGCGAATGATAGACCCAGCCCTCGGCGCCTTCGGAATCGCGCACCCGGCGCCAGTTCTCGAACTCGGCGGTGATTTCGACCGGCAGGCCGGCGCGGGTGTAGACCCAGGCGACGTCATTGTCCTTGGTCGGGCCGGCGCGGACGTTCACGTGGTCCGATTTGAGGCTGACATAACGCGGCACCGGCAGGCCGCTCGCGGTCTGGGGGGTGCTGTCCTTCGCCGAATGGGAGGGGCTGACCGAGGCGCTCAACCAGGTGCAAACGAGCGCCATCACCGAACAAAAACGCCCCAACGCCATCAACCCGTCTCCTGTCGAGGGCCCCGCCGCGCCGGGCCCTCACCCTAAATTCCGAACCTGCCGCGCAAGCCCCTCGCCAGTGTTCCCGAAGCCTTAACCCGTGGTTCTTGTCTTGGCCCGGCCTTCTGCTAGAGAGGACGGACACTTGAACAACCAGTTTGCCCCGATTTTCCAGCCGGAAATGTCGGGAGAGCTTGAAGGAAGCGCCGGGGACGACACGGCAAAGGCAGTGTCGAACAACCGGGTTAATGAGGCCTCAACGGCCGGCCTTTGGTAACAGAGGCGGCTTGCGGCGCCTCATGAGGGCATGACATGTCGGTGAAGAAAAAGCCCCTCGTGGTGGTGACGCGCAAGCTGCCGGACTCGATCGAGACCCGGATGCGCGAGCTGTTCGACGCGCGGATCAATCTCGAGGACACACCGATGTCGGCCGAGCAGATCGCCGAGGCCGCGCGCACCGCCGACGTGCTGGTTCCGACCGTCACCGACCACATCACCGCCGACATCGTCAACCAGCCCGACTGCAAGCTCCGCCTGATCGCCAATTTCGGCAACGGCGTCGACAACATCGACGTCGAGGCCGCGCATGCCCGCGGCATCACCGTCACCAACACACCAAAAGTTCTGACCGAAGACACCGCCGACATGACCATGGCGCTGATCCTGGCGGTGCCGCGCCGGATGATCGAAGGCGCCTCGATCCTGACCGAAGGAAAGCCCTGGCCCGGCTGGTCGCCGACCTGGATGCTCGGCCACCGCATCGGCGGCAAGCGTCTCGGCATCATCGGCATGGGCCGCATCGGCCAGGCGGTCGCGCGCCGTGCCCGCGCCTTCGGCCTCCAGATCCACTATCACAACCGTCGCCCCGTGGCCCCGAAGATCGCCGAAGAGTTAGGGGCTACCTATTGGGAAAGCCTCGACCAGATGCTGGCGCGGATGGACATCATCTCGGTGAACTGTCCGCACACGCCGGCGACCTATCATCTGCTGTCGGCGCGGCGGCTGAAGCTGATCCGCAAGGACGCCTACATCGTCAACACCGCGCGCGGCGAGGTGACCGACGAGGACACGCTGATCAAGCTGATCGAGGGCGGCGAGATCGGCGGCGCGGGCCTCGACGTCTACGAGCACGAGCCCGCGGTCAATCCAAAGCTGGTGCGGCTCGCCAAGGCCGGCAAGGTGACGCTGCTGCCGCATATGGGCTCGGCCACGATCGAGGGCCGCGTCGAGATGGGCGAGAAGGTGATCATCAACATCCGCACCTTCCTCGACGCGCACAAGCCGCCGGACCGCGTACTGCCGAGCATGCTCTGAGGTTTATTTGCCGCGCGTTTCGCGCTTGCGCCAATCCGCGACGAAATCGATGAACGCGCGTAGCGCGGGCGGCGTCTGGCGCCGGCTCGGATAGTACAGGAACGGGCCCGGAAACGGCTCGCACCAATCTTCCATCAAGCTGACCAGCGCGCCGGACCTCACCGCGTCATGGACGTAGCCATCGAGCGTCGCCCAGATACCGGCGCCGTCGAGCGCAGCGCGCATGGCAAGGCCCATGTTGGTCGAGATCAGCTTTGCGGGCGGATCGACCTTCACGATCTGGCCAGCCTTCTCGAACTCCAGATCATGCATGACGCCGCTCGAGTAGCGGGCGCGGATGCAGTCATGGTCGAGCAGATCCTTCGGATGCTTCGGCGTGCCGCGGCGCGCGATGTACGCAGGCGATGCGACGACGACATAGGTCTGCGGACCGCTCAGCGGGATCGCCACCATGTCCTGCGCGAGGTGCTCGCCATAACGCACGCCGGCATCGTAGCCCGCGCTGACGATGTCGACGAAGCCGCTTTCGGAAACGATGTCGAGATCGACCTGCGGGTAGGTCGCGAGAAACGGCCCGACCATCGGCGCCAGCACGAGGTCCACCGCCGGCGGCGGCGCGTTGATGCGCAGGCGGCCCGAGGCCACCTCGCGCAAGCCGCGGACCTGATCCAGGGCATCGCCGACATCGCGCAGCGCCGGAGCGATGCGGGACAACAGCAGCTCGCCCGCCTCGGTCAGCGCGACGCTGCGGGTGGTGCGGTTCATCAGGCGGACGCCAAGGCGCTCCTCCAGATCCCGCAGCCGCTGGCTAAGGCTCGACACCGACACGCGAATTTCGACCGCCGCACGCCGGAAATTGCGGGTGCGGGCAACCGCCACGAAGACGTCGAGATCACGCAGATCGGGCTCGGTCATTGTTCGCTATGATGAACAAGCTATTCTGGATTGTCCAGCTTATCGGCCTAATCGGTCAGGCGCATATCTGGCCTCGTCACGCGGCGCGATCAGCCTGCCGCCTTTTGAGGAGAGCCATCATGGAACAGCGCAAACTCGGTTCAACCGGTCCGACCGTCTCCGCCCTTGGTCTCGGCTGCATGGGCATGTCGGAGGTCTATGGCCCCGCCGACCGCGGCGAAAGCATCGCCACGGTCCATGCGGCGCTCGATGCCGGCATCACGCTGCTCGACACCGGCGATTTCTACGCCATGGGCCACAATGAAATGCTGGTGCGCGAGGCCCTGAAGGATGTGTCGCGCGAAAAAGTGCAGATCAGCGTGAAGTTCGGCGCGCTGCGCGGTCCCGCCGGCGAATTCTCCGGCATGGACACAAGGCCGGCCGCGACCAAAAACTTCCTCGCCTATTCGCTCCAACGCCTCGGCACCGACTACATCGACGTCTACCGTCCCGCGCGTCTCGATCCCAACGTCCCGATCGAAGAGACCATCGGCGGCCTCGCCGATCTCGTGAAGGCCGGCTACATCAGGCATATCGGCCTGTCCGAGGTCGGCTCCGACACCATCCGCCGCGCGCACGCCATGCATCCGATTGCCGATCTCCAGATCGAATATTCGTTGATTGAGCGCGGCATCGAACGCGGCATCCTCAAGACCTGCCGCGAACTCGGCATCGGCATCACCGCTTACGGCGTGCTGGCGCGCGGCCTGATCAGCGGCCATTGGTCGAAGGACTCCGGCAAGACCGGCAGGGATTACCGGCTGATGACGCCGCGCTTCCAGGGCGCAAATCTCGACGCCAATCTCGCGCTGGTGGAATCCCTGCGGGCGATCGCCGCAGAGATCGGCGCAACGCCGGCGCAGGTCGCAATCGCCTGGGTGGCGGCTCAAGGCAAGGAGATCGTGCCGCTGGTCGGCGCACGCACGCGCAACCGTCTCACCGAAGCGCTCGGCGCGGCGAAGGTAACGCTGACGCCGGCTCATCTCGCGGCGCTTGCAAAAGCATTTCCGCCCGACGTCGCTTCCGGCACGCGCTACGCGGCCGAGCAGATGGCGCATCTCGACAGCGAGAAGCCGGCCACGCGGTAGCGGCGGCGATCAGGTGCGATGGGCGCTGAGATCGGTGATCACAGGCCCATCGCCGTTGAGCGGATTGGCCGGATCGCGCGCGTAGCGCAGCGTCTCGAAGCGCATCGCGCGCGCGTCGATCATCAGGAGGCGGCCGACGAGGCCGTCGCCGAAGCCGACGATCTCGCGGATCGCCTCCAGCGCCATCATCGAGCCCATCACGCCAGCAAGCGCGCCCATGACGCCGGCCTCGGCGCAGGCAGGCACCGTGCCGGGCGGCGGCGCTTCCGGAAACAGGCAGCGATAGGTCGGATTGAACACGCCCTGCTCGTTCTTCTCATGCGCGCGGATGGTGGTGAGCGAGCCGTCGAAGGTACCGAGCGCCGCCGTGATCAGCGGCCGCTTCGCGAAGAAGCAGGCGTCCGAGACCAGATAACGCGTCGAGAAATTGTCGGAGCCGTCGAGCACGAGATCGTAGTCTCCGATCATGCTCAGCGCATTGTCGGCATTGAGCCAGGTGGCGTGGCCGACGAAGCGGACATGCGGATTGAGCGCGGAGATCCGCTCGGCCGCGCTCTCGACCTTGTGCCGGCCGATATCGGGCGTCGTATGGATCACCTGGCGCTGGAGGTTTGACAGCGAGACCACGTCGTCATCGACCACGCCGAGCGTGCCGACGCCGGCGGCCGCCAGATACATCAGCGCGGGCGCGCCGAGCCCGCCGGCGCCGATCACCAGCACGGAGGCCCGCTTCAGCGCGGCCTGACCCGGCCCGCCGACATCGCGCAGCACGATATGGCGGGCATAGCGTTCCAGTTCGTCCGGGCTCAGCATCGTCGTCCTTCGTTCTCTCAAACCCTCATGGTGAGGAGGCGCAAAGCGCCGTCTCGAACCATGAAGGCCTCGATCTCGCCTGCAGCCATCCTTCGAGACGCGGCCTTCGACCGCTCCTCAGGATGAGGACCTGGGTGTGTGGCTCAGCTCTTTGCCTGAACCACCCCAACATTGTTCGCGACCAACGAGATGTGCTTCAATGGTAGCACGTTCAATGGGCTGGCTGGATTTGTCATGAGATCGATGCTTGCGGCAACACTGATGTTCGCGGCTGCCACAGGCGCTAGCGCCCAGATGACGACGCCAGAGATCCCCGGCACCAAGCCGAAGCCGGTCCAGACCGTGCCGATCCGGCCTCCCGCACTGCAGACGCCGTCGGCGACGGCCGATGCGATGGCGCAGGCGGAACGGCTGTCGCTCCAGTCCGACCTCGCCTGGGTCGGCCAATATAACGGCGCCATCACCGGCGACGTCAGCGCGCGCATGGTCGAGGCGATCAAGGAATATCAGAAGGCCAAGGGTGGCAAGCCGACCGGCGTGCTCAATCCGCAGGAGCGCGCTGCGCTCGCCGAGACCGCGCGGCGCAAGCAGGAGAGCGTCGGCTGGAAAATCGTGATGGAGCCGACCAGCGGCGCCCGGCTCGGCATCCCCGGCAAATTGGTGCCGCAGCAGGCGACCGACGCCAACGGCTCGAAATGGACTTCGCCGACCGGCACGGTGCAGGTGCTGCTGAGCCGCCGCAAGGAAGCGAACCCGACCACGGCGAAACTCGCCGAGCTGGAGAAGGAGCCGTCGGGGCGCAAGGTCGACTACACCGTGGTGAAGCCCGACTTCTTCGTGCTGTCGGGATTGCAGGGCCTCAAGAAATTCTACGTGCGAGGCACCTTTAAGGGCGACGAAGTCCGCACCATGACGATCCTCTACGACCAGGCGACCGAGAACACCGTCGAGCCGGTCGTGATCGCGATGTCGAGCGCGTTCAATGCGTTTCCGACGGGCCCGCAGGCCGGGCCGCCGCCGCGCAAGACCGTCGAATACGGCACCGGCGTCGTCGTCAGCGACGATGGTGCGATTGTCACCGACCGCCTCGTCACCGATAGCTGTCTCGCGATCACGATTGCCGGCTATGGCAGCGCCGACCGTCTCGCCGAGGACAAGGAGCACGATCTCGCGCTCCTGCACATCTACGGCGCGCGCGGCCTGAAGCCGCTCAGCCTCACCGGTGGCACAGCGAAGACGAGCGTCGATGTCATCGGCATTGCCGATCCGCAGAGCCAGGGCGGAGCTGCGGGCGTATCGAGCCTCAAGGGCGCGCTGGCGCCGGTCACAGCAAGCGATTCCGCGCTGTCGCCTCCACCGGCGGTCGGCTTCTCGGGCAGCCCGGCCATCGACGGCGACGGCAAGTTCGCCGGCGTCGCGCTGTTGAAGCCGGCGATGGTCGCGGGGCCCGCGACATCGGTGCCGGCGTCGCAGGCGGTGATGGTGTCTGCAGAAGCGGTGCGTAATTTCCTGAAGGCGAACGATGTCACGGCGAACGGCACGTCGACGGATGCGAAGGCGGCCGTCGTCCGCGTGATCTGCGTGCGGAAGTAGGCGAGAGAGAATAACACTTCTCTCGTGTCCCGGACGCGGTGCGGAACGCAATGCCCTCTCCGTTGAGCCACGCAGCTCCTACACGGTCTCACGTGCTCTTTGGCGAAGGTCCCAGATTTTCGAGGGGCGCGGTCAGCCTGCATGTAAGCCCGGCTGCGCCATACGAAACGTCAACGGAACCGCTGAAATCGTCCTTCAGCACCCGGGAAATCAGCCTGGAGCCAAAGCCTGTGCCGACGGGTTTCGATACGGACGGACCGCCAATCTCCTGCCAGACAAAGACAAATTTTGACTCGCCATCCTGAGCCTCGGTTGACCATGTAATCGATACGCAGCCTCCCGCTACGGTCAGAGCGCCGTACTTCGAAGCGTTGGTCGCGAGCTCGTGGAGCGCCAATGACAGAGCCAGCGCTTGTCGAGATTTCACGACGAGTGGAGGACCCGAGACGATGAAGCGGCCTTCGCCTGTCCGATAAGGTGCAAGAGCAGTGCCGATCACATCGTGGAGTGGCGCGGCCGCCCAATTTGATGCGGTCAGCAGATCCTGCGCTCGTCCAAACGCGCCGAGCCGTGCCTGGTACTTTTCGAGATCGGCTTTGCTCGTCGGGTCACGAAATGTCTGGGCAGCTACCGCGCTCAACACTGCGAGCGTGTTCTTGACGCGGTGCTTCAGCTCCTCATTGATGAGGTTCAGCGCTTCCCTTGCCATATGCTCGGACGTGACATCCCTGCAGACGACAAGCACGCCGCCCACCTTGCCTTCAAGATCAATTGGACCAAAGCTGTACGTCCACCAAACGTCCTCGCGGCGCCCGTGACGAGTCACCGGTACCAGCTGGTCCTCATTCCAGGTCGCCCCCTTGCCCGACATGACGTACTCGATCTGGGGACCAATGATGTCCCAGATCTCGGCCCAACACTCACGGCCGCGCGCGCCCAAAGCGCTTGGGTGCCTTTCCGGCCCCATCGTCTCCCGGTATGCATCGTTGTAGAACTGGATGAGTTCTGGTCCCCACCAAATGAACATCGGGTGCCGCGAGGTGAGAACGAGCCGCACTGTAACTCGAAGACTTTGGGGCCAAGTGTCCGGAGAGCCCACGGATGTGCTCGACCAGTCAAACGCTCGCGTCAAAGCGCCCATCTCGCCGCCGCCGGCCAGGAAGTCGCCGCTTATATCGCCGCCCATACGCACAGCCTTACTCAGACGCTGATCGACGAGCCTGCCGCCAGTGTTCCGCACCCTACATTGCCGAACTTGTGCCGTCATCTGCGCGGATCGGGCCGCATAGGCGACATCTGCCTCGCACCGAAAAATACCGCGGAGGTTCGAAAACCGCGAACCGCTGGATTTGCGGTCGCGACACCTGCCGGCGATTGGACGACGTCAGTTGCACAAGAGGTACGAGCGCACCGTCCTTGTGAATGCGCGGTCAGCTCAACCTGAACCTGACACCGCTCCGCGCAAGCCCTCCAGAGATCCCGACCGGCGTGCCGTCCGCGCGCCAGCAGGCGGCGCCGGTCATGGTGCCGTCGTCGTGGAAGGCAATGCCATTCATGCCGCCCGCCACCGTCGCAACGGGCTGCACCTTGTGGCCGAGGCCCGCAAGCTTCGCGCGCACGGCCTCCGGCACCTTCTGCTCGACTTCGAGCGCGTTACCTTCGGTCCAGATGCGCGGCGCCTCGACCGCTTCCTGCAGGCTCATGCCGTGGTCGATCAGATTGACCAGCGCCTGCATCGCGCTGGGGAAGATACGTTTTCCCCCGGGCAGGCCGAGCGCATAGCGCAGCTTGCCGTCGCGCAGCGCCATCATCGGCGACATCGAGGTGGTGACGCGCTTGCCCGGCGCCAGCGACAGCGCGTGGCCGGGACGCGGATCGAACAGGTTCATGTAGTTGTTGGCGATGGCGCCCAGGCCCGGAATCATGATCTTGGCGCCAAAGAGATTGTTGATGGTCTGCGTGGTCGCGACGACGTTGCCGAACGCGTCTGCCGCTGTCATGTGCGTGGTGTGCGCGCCTTCGAGCTGCGAGACGCCGGCGCCCCAGGCCTGGGCCCGCGCCGGATCGATGGCGCGGCGGCGTTCCTCGGCATAGGCCTTCGACGTCAGCCGCTCCACGGGGACGCCGACATAATCCGGATCGCCGCTGGCCGCGGCGCGATCGGCAAAGGCGATCTTCAGGACTTCGGCGAGATAGTGGATCGTCTCCGGCGTGCCGAAGCCGAGGCCTCCGATGTCATAACCCTCCAGAATGTTCAGCATCTGCGCGATGTGCACGCCGGAGGCCGCGGGCGGCGGCGGGCCAAGGATGGTCCAGCCGCGATAGTCGGCGCGGATCGGTTGCCGTTCGACGGTCTTGTAGCCGGTCAGATCGTTGCGGCGGATGAAGCCGCCGGCCTTCTCCATGTAGTCGACGAGGATGTCACCAAGCGGCCCCTCGTAGAGCGCGGTCTCGCCGTGGTCGGCGATGGTGCGGAGCGTCTCGGCATATTCGGCCTGCACCACGCGTTCGCCGACCTTGAGCGGCTCGCCATCAGGCAAATAGATCGCCGCAATTGGCTTGTCCTTGCGCATCTCGGCAGCGCTCTCGCTGATGCATTCGTGCAAATACGGCGTCGCCGCATAGCCGCGCGCGGCATGCTTGATCGCGGGCTGCATGACGTCCGCGAGGCTCATGGTGCCGAAGCGGCGCAGCGTCTCGCACCAGGCTTTCAGCGAGCCCGGCGTGGCGACCGCCTTCGGGCCGTTGAGGTTCTCGTTGCCGACGGTGTCGAACACGTCATGCGCCGCGCCTGGCGCGGAGGTATAGCTGGTGTCACGTACCGCCGCGGGCACAGTGCTCTGCCCGTCGATGAAACGGTGGCTGCCGTCAGCCAGACGTATATGCGCCATGCCGCCGCCGATGATGCCGACCATCATCGGCTCGACCACGGTCAGCGTGAACAGGGTCGCGATCGCGGCGTCGATGGCGTTGCCGCCCGCGGCCAGCATCTCGGCGCCGGCGCTGGAGGCCAGCGGATGGTTGCTGACCACCATGCCGCGGCTCGAGACCGCCGGCATCTTCTCGCATTCAAAGATCGTTGCCGTCCGGTCGCGCCAGTTTCCGCCCATGCCGCCTGCCCCTTTTATTCACGGCGGCAAGCACATCATACGCGCGATGACGGGTCCAGTATTGGTACGGATTAGCTGGCATTCCCGATTCTGCCATCATCGTTAGCGTTGATTCGGACATCCGCGGTCCCCTTTGGATCGGGCAGGGCACGTCCTGAGCGAGTAGAGCTCAGCATCGAGAAGCGATGCACGTTCGCGTGGCGTTACCCCACAGACCCAAGCATTCCAAAGGATTCAACTTTCCATGCACACGATCGTACTGGCCACCCAAAAGGGTGGCAGTGGCAAGAGCACGCTTGCCATCGGCCTCGCGCTGGCGGCCAAGCAGGCCGGCTTCACCGTCCGCCTGATCGAAACCGACCCGCAGGGTACCCTGTCCAACTGGCTGCGTCGCCGCCACGCTGACGATCTCGTCGTCGAGCCGATCTATCACGCCGCCGACATCGCGCCGCGCCTGAAGATGCTGGCCGACAGCGGCTTGCAGCTCGCGATCGTCGACACCGCGGCCGGCCTCAGCGCCGCGACCACCGCCGCGATCCGCCATTCCGACCTCTGCCTGATTCCGGCTCGCCCGAGCGTTGCCGACATCGAGGCGACCGTCTCGACGCTGAGCGTCGCGCGCGCTTGGAAGCGGCCCTACGGCTTCGTGCTGAACCAGGCGCCAATCCGCGGCCAGCGCATCGACAACGCCGCCAACACGCTCGCCGAGGAAGCCGCGCTCGATCTCGCCGAGGTGCTCGCGCGCCCGCTGATTGTGATGCGCAACGACCACCAGGACTCGCTCGCGAGCGGCCTCGCCGTCAGCGAATTCGCGCCGAACGGCAAGTCGGCGGACGAGATCCGCGGCCTCTGGCGCTGGATCGAGACCCGTCTCGAGCTCGAAGCCACGACCAATGTCCTGATCGACCAGGTCATCTCGGTCGCGGACGGGATGCTGCGCGTCGCCGCCAAACACGCGGCGGACGAGACCACGACACTGGCGTCCTGAGCGGGGCGATCGCTCGGACGACAGGCGGCCTCTTCACTTATCCGGTTGAAGAGTCCAAGCGATGAAGCAATCCGGCCACCAGCCCGGCCGGATTGCTTCGCTGCGCTCGCAATGACGGCGTGGTGGGGTCGTCGCCTTCGCCGAGACTCACGGCCTATCGGCGGCAGGCCCGATCTTCACTTCTGACATTTCTGACACCAGAAGGTGGAGCGCCCGTTCTGGGTGAATCGCTTCACGGTGCCGCCGCACCCTGGCGTCTTGCAGGTCTCGCCCTCGCGGTCATAGACCTTGAAGGAGTGCTGGAAATAGCCGAGTTCGCCCGAGGTCTGGCGATGGTCGCGCAAGCTGGAGCCGCCGGCCTTGATCGCGTCGTTCAGCACGGTGTGAATGGCACTCACCAACCGCTTCGCGTGATCGGTCGGCTCGCCGCCGCCAACACCCTTGCGACCCTTGGTCGCGAGCGTCGCAGCAATGCGGCGCGGTGACAGATGCGAGCGATGCAGCGCTTCGCAGACATAGATGTTGCCGAGCCCGGCGACCACGCGCTGGTCGAGCAGCGCGGCTTTCAGGCTCGTCGTCTTGCCCTCGCACGACCGCGCCAGCATCGCGGCGTCGAATTCGTTGCCGAGCGGCTCGGGACCGAGATCGCGCAGCAGTGGCTCGTCTTCAAGCGCGTTGCGCGCGATGACTTTCATGTAACCGAAGCGGCGCGGGTCGTTGAACACGATGTCGGCGCCGGAGGACATCCGAAACAGCACGTGGTCGTGCGTGGAGTCCTTAGCCCGTGGGTAGTGAAACTCGCCCGGCGCGGCCTCGTTGTCCGGCTTGATGACGCGGAACGAGCCCGACATGCCCAGATGCATCAGCAGCACGTCGCCGGAGGCGAGATCGGCCATGAGATATTTTGCACGGCGGCCAAGCCCCGTGACGACCTGCCCCTGGAGCCGGGCCACGAAATCGGGCTGGAACGGAAAGCGCAGATCCGGCCTGCGGGCCTCCGCGACGAGGATTTTCGCACCCTCCATGACGGGCTGAAGGCCGCGGCGGACGGTCTCGACTTCGGGCAATTCAGGCATGGTCAGGCATTCACCTTATGAGGGCGGTGTGATAGCGCCATTGCGGCGGCCGCGCTATGGTCCGCCCAGTGGAGTAGAGTAATGGATCGGCCGGGCGAAACCACGCATTTTGGCTTCAGGGACGTTCCCCTGGGGGACAAGCAGACGCTGGTGAACGATGTGTTTCACAGCGTGGCGTCGCGCTATGACTTGATGAACGACCTGATGTCCGGTGGCCTGCACCGGGTCTGGAAGGACATCATGATCAACGCGCTCAACCCGCCGAGGGGTGACCGGCCGTTCGCGCTGCTCGATGTTGCCGGCGGCACCGGCGACATCTCGTTCCGCGCTGCCAAGGCGGCAGGTCCCGGCTTCCATGCCACGGTCTGCGACATCAACGCCGAGATGCTGGCCGTGGGCCGCGAGCGCGCCGCGAAGCGGCATCTCGAGACCCAGGTCGATTTCGTCGAGGGCAATGCCGAAGCGCTCGCCTTCGCCGACCGCAGCTTTGACGCATATACGATCGCTTTCGGCATTCGCAATGTGCCGCGGATCGACCTGGCGCTGCGCGAGGCCTATCGCGTGCTGAAGCCCGGCAGCCGCTTCCTGTGCCTGGAATTCTCCACCGTCGAGATGCCCGGGCTCGACCGGATCTATGACCTGTTCTCGTTCAAGGTGATCCCGCCGCTCGGCCGCATGGTCACGGGCGACGCCGAGTCCTACCAGTATCTCGTCGAATCGATCCGCAAGTTTCCGAAACCCAACGCCTTCGCCGACATGATCCGCGACGCCGGCTTCGCCCGCGTCGGCTGGCAGACATTGTCCGGCGGCATCGTCGCACTGCATTCGGGCTGGCGTTTGTGATTTCTTCCATTACCCACATTTCGCGCCTGATCCGCGCCGCGTTCGTGTTTGCGCGCGAGGGCGTGTTCGGTTCCGTCGATCCGACCCTGGTGCCGCCGCCAGGGCAACTCGCGCTGAAGCTTGCGCGCCTCGTCGAACGGCGCGGTCCAAAGCACGGACCACGGCTGACGCGCGCGCTGACCCGGATGGGCCCAGCCTATCTCAAGCTCGGGCAGTTTCTGGCCACGCGTCCCGACGTCGTCGGCGTCGTCATGGCGCGTGATCTGGAAAGCCTCCAGGATCGCTTGCCGCCGTTTTCGCAAGCCGAAGCGGAAGCCGCGATCGCGAGCTCGCTGGAGCGTGCGCTCAAGGACGTGTTCACGAGCCTCGGCCCGCCGGTCGCCGCCGCCTCGATCGCGCAGGTGCATCGCGGCGAGGTGTCGCGCGACGGTGTCCGCAAGCCTGTCGCGGTGAAGGTGCTGCGGCCGAACGTGGCCTCGCGATTCCGCCGCGACCTCTCCGATTTCTTCTACGTCGCGCACAAGGCCGAGACCTATTCGAGCGAGGCGCGGCGTTTGCGCCTGATCGAAGTCATCAACACCATGTCGCGCTCGGTCGCGATGGAGATGGACCTGCGGCTGGAAGCGGCTGCAATGTCGGAGATGGCGGAGAACACGGGCGACGATCCTGATTTTCGCGTGCCAACCGTCGATTGGGACCGCACCACGCACAACGTGCTGACGATGGAGTGGATCGACGGCATCGCGCTGAACGATCACAAGCGCCTTGCAGAGGCGCAGGTCGACCTGCCCGATCTCGGCCGCAAGGTGATCCAGAGTTTTCTGCGCCACGCGCTCCGCGACGGCTTCTTCCACGCCGACATGCATCCGGGCAATCTGTTCCTCGATGACGCCGGCCGTCTGGTCGCGGTCGATTTCGGCATCATGGGCCGGCTCGGGATGAAGGAGCGGCGCTTCCTCGCCGAGATCCTGCTCGGCTTCATCACGCGCGATTATCGCCGCGTCGCCGAGGTGCATTTCGAGGCGGGCTATGTGCCGGCGCATCACTCGGTCGAGAATTTCGCGCAAGCGATCCGCGCCATCGGTGAGCCCATTCACAACCGCACGGCGGAAGAGATCTCGATGGCGCGGCTGCTGACGCTGCTGCTCGAGGTAACCGGCCTGTTCGACATGACGACGCGGCCCGAGCTGATCCTGCTGCAGAAGACCATGGTGGTGGTCGAGGGCGTGGCGCGCGCCTTCGATCCCAAGCTCGACATCTGGAAGGTCGCCGACCCCGTGGTGCGCGAATGGATCGAGCGCAATCTCGGCCCGATCGGCCGCGTGCAGGGCGCGCTCTCCGGCGGCAGCGACCTCGCCCGCGTGCTGATGCGCCTGCCCGACATCGCGCAGCGCTCGGTCGCGGTGCTCGAGCAGCTCGAGACCATGACGCGGGAAGGCATCCGGCTGTCGCCGGAGAGCATCGCCGCGATGGGCCGCAGCGAAGGCCGCAAGAATCGCTGGCGCACCGTGGCGCTCTGGATCATCGCCGCCACCTTCATCGGAATCCTGATCGCCGTTCGGAATCTGTGATTGCACTGCAATCACGAAAACGATAGCATCGCTATCATTCCGTGCTGGAGGGGCGTCATGGCAAGCCTGACCATCCGCAAGCTCGACGAGGGCGTCAAAACCTATTTGCGCCTGCGCTCGGCCAGGAACCGCAGGTCGGTCGAGGAAGAGGTCCGGGTCATCCTCGGGGAGCTGATCGAGGGCCGCGAGGAGCCGCTGACGCCGTTTGCGCTGCCGCCGGCCCAATCTACCGCCCCCACGCCGCAACGGACCGGCGCCCTTCCCGAGGCCAGCGTCACCCTGATCATCGGCGGTGGCATCGCGGCCTATAAGTCGCTCGACCTGATCCGCCGGCTCAAGGAGCGCCGGATCGAGGTCCGTTGCGTCCTGACCAAGGCGGCTCAGCAATTCGTCACGCCGCTGGCCGTGAGCGCGCTGTCGCATGAACGCGTCTACACCGACCTGTTCGACCCGCAGAGCGAGTTCGACGCCGGGCACATTCGCCTGGCGCGCGAGTGCGACCTGATCGTCGTCGCGCCCGCGACCGCCGATCTCCTGGCGAAGATGGCCAATGGCCACGCCGATGATCTCGCCAGCGCCATCCTGCTCGCAACCAACCGCAAGGTGCTGCTGGCGCCGGCGATGAATCCGCTGATGTGGAACAATGCCGCGACCCGCCGCAACGTCACGCAGCTTCAGCGTGACGGCATGGTGCTGATCGGCCCGAATTCAGGCGAGATGGCCGAGGCGGGCGAAGCCGGAATCGGCCGCATGTCCGAGGCGATCGAGATCGCCACCGCCGCCGAGCGCCTGCTGCGGCCGCCGGTGCCGCGCCCGCTCGCCGGCAAGCGCGTGCTGATCACCGCAGGTCCCACCCACGAGCCGATCGACCCGGTGCGCTACATCGCCAACCGCTCCTCCGGCAAGCAGGGCTTTGCCATCGCCGCCGCCGCGCAAGCTGCGGGTGCCGAGGTGATTTTGGTCAGCGGCCCGGTCGATCTCGGCGATCCCCCGGGCGTGACGGTGAAGCGCGTGGAATCGGCGCGGCAGATGCTGGAGCAGGTGCAGGCGGCGCTTCCCGCCGACATCGCGATCTTCGCGGCCGCGGTCGCGGACTGGCGGGTTGCCAGTGAGGGCGAGCAGAAGCTGAAGAAGACCTCGGCCGGCATGCCGCCGCTTCAGCTGGTCGAGAATCCCGACATCCTCGCCACGATCTCGAAGCTGACCGACCGGCGCCCGCCGCTGGTGATCGGCTTTGCCGCCGAGACCGAGCACCTCATCGACAACGCCAAGTCCAAGCTGGCCCGCAAGGGCTGCGACTGGATCGTCGCCAACGACGTCTCGCCGGCCACCGGCGTGATGGGCGGCGACCGCAACACCGTGCATCTGATCAGTCGCAAGAATGGTGAGGAGGACGGCGAGATCGCAGTTGATTCCTGGCCGGTGATGACCAAGGAACAGGTCGCCATCGAGCTGGTCGCGCATGTCGTCAAGAGCGTGACCGACAAATCCCGGGAGCCGGCATCTTGAGCACGAAAGTCACGGTCGAACTGCAGCAACTGGCCCACGCCGAAGGCCTTCCGCTGCCGGCCTATCAGACCTCCGAAGCCGCCGGCCTCGACCTGATGGCCGCAGTTCCCGACAGCGAGCCGATGACGCTCGCCCCCGGCCAATATGCGCTGGTGCCGACGGGCCTCGCGATCGCGCTGCCGCCCGGCCACGAGGCGCAGGTGCGGCCGCGCTCGGGCCTTGCGGCCAAGCACGGCGTCACCGTGTTGAACTCGCCCGGCACGATCGATGCGGACTATCGCGGCGAGATCAAGGTGATCCTGATCAACCACGGCGCGGCGCCCTTCGTGGTCAAGCGCGGCGAGCGCATCGCGCAGATGGTGATCGCGCCGGTGGTGCAGGCAGCGCTGGTTCCCGTGGCGACATTGTCCGCGACCAATCGCGGCGCCGGCGGCTTCGGCTCGACCGGCCGCTAACACACGGCAACTCCAGCCGAATCATCCCGAAGAACGACGTGGATTGGAACCGCGCGCCCGGCATTTTTGTGGGACCGCCTTTGCGTTCACGATCTGGACTCTTACCGCTGGAGTCACGGTGGGGGTATTGTCGTTTGATTCGCGCGCGACGGGGGTCGCCGCGCGCAAATTCGTGCGATCTGGGGCAACTATGTCAGGCGTGATCGTGTCGATGCGTCGGACGCTGCTGTCGTGCACATCGTTGGCGCGCAACGGCTTGTTGGGAGGCGCTCTCGCGGCGCTGCTGCCGGCTGCGCCGGCTGAGGCTGCCGACCTCGTCGACACACTTTCCATAATGCTGGACTTCAACCGGCAGGAACTCGCGGTGCTGGCCACCGCGCTCGCGCTGCTCGGCTTCTCGGTCGTGGCCGCGATCCTGTTGATGCGCACGCGCGTGCGCACGGCGAACAACGAGGCGCGGCTGCGCGCGCGGATCGGGGAACTGCAACTCCAGTCCGATCGCTTCGGCGCGTTGCTGTTCGCCGAGCCGCAGATCCTGATCTCCTGGCCGGCCGGCGACAATCGCGCGCAGATTTCCGGCGACATCTCCATGGTGCTGCCGCGCGATTCCTCCCCCCAGCGCGTCCTCGCGTTCGGAACATGGCTGCCGCCGGAGCCCGCGCTCCAAATGGATCACGCGGTCGATGCGCTGCGTGATCGCGGCGACGGGTTCCAGCTGACGCTGACCACCGCGCACGGCCACACGCTGGAGGCCATCGGCCGTGCCATCGGCGGCCAGGCCATTGTCAGGATTCGCGAACTCTCCGGACTCCGGCGCGATCTGGCCGAGACCAATTTGCGTTACAAGGCCCTCGCCGACGAGACCGAGATGCTGCGCGGCTTTGCCGCCGCCGCGCCCTGGCCGATCTGGGCCAAGGCCGAGAACGGCGCGCTGAGCTACGCCAATCCGGCCTATGTGCGCGCGACCGAGGCAAGCAGCGTCACCGACGCCCAGCAGCGCAAGCTCGAGCTGCTCGACAGTGCCGACCGGACCGCGATGGAGCGGGGCCTGAAGGACGCGGCCAGTTTCACCTCGCGGCTGCCGATCGTGATCGGCGGTGAGCGGCGCATCTACGACGTCCGCGCGGTCAATGTCGGCAGCGGCAATGTCGGCGTCGCCATCGATGCCAGCGAGGCGGATGCGCTGAGCTCGGCGCTGGTGCGGATGGCGGAGGCGCATCGGCGCACGCTCGACCAGCTCTCCTCGGGCGTTGCCGTGTTCGACGGCCAGCGCCGGCTCGCCTTCTACAACGATTCCTACCGCCGGCTGTGGGACCTCGACCGCATCTTCCTCGACGCCAATCCCGACGATTCCAGCGTGCTCGACCAGCTCCGCGCAGCGCGCAAGCTGCCGGAGCAGCCGGACTTCCGCGCCTGGAAGGCCAAGCTGCACGAGGCCTATCGCGCGGTCGAGGCCGCCAAGGACACCTGGTACCTGCCCGATGGCCGCGCGCTCTCCGTCGTCACCACCCCGAATCCGGAAGGCGGCGTCACCTATCTGTTCGACGACGTCACCGAAAGCCTCGAGCTCGCCCGCCGCTTCGACGGCATGATTCGCGTCCAGCGCGAGACGCTGGACAGCCTCGCCGAGGGCGTCGCGGTGTTCGGCAGCAACGGCAGGGCGCAGCTGTTCAACCCGGCCTTCGTCCGGATGTGGAAGCTGTCGAGCGACGCCATGCGCGACGAGCCGCACATCCAGACGGTCGAAGGCTGGTGCCATCAGCTGTTCGACGACCCGCAAGTCTGGCGCCAGATCCGCGAGGCCGTCACCTCGATCGAG
Organism: Bradyrhizobium sp. 63_E2_N1_3; assembly: GCF_052076005.1. Lineage (NCBI taxonomy): Bacteria > Pseudomonadati > Pseudomonadota > Alphaproteobacteria > Hyphomicrobiales > Nitrobacteraceae > Bradyrhizobium > Bradyrhizobium sp. 63_E2_N1_3. Next base: position 99,622 of record NZ_CP197235.1, read on the forward strand.
AGCCGCGCCGACGTGCCGCTGAAGCTGGAGCGCAAGGACGGCAGCGTGCTCGACGGCATGATCCGTCCGCTGCATGACGGCGCGACCATGCTGACGTTCCAGGACATCACCGACACCGAGAATGTCGAGCGTGCGCTGCGCGAGCGCAACGAGGCGCTGGAGGCCGCCGACCAGATGAAGGTGGATTTCGTCCACCACGTCTCCTACGAGCTGCGCTCGCCGCTCACCACCATCATCGGCTTCGCGCATTTCCTCAGCGATCCCTCGACCGGGCCGCTGACGCCGAAACAGGCCGAATATCTCGACTACGTCACCAAATCGACCAACGCCCTGCTGGCGCTGACCAACAACATCCTGGATCTCGCCACGATCGACGCCGGCGCCATGAAGCTGGAACTCGGCCCGGTCGACGTCAGCAAGGCCATCGAGCTCGCCGCCGAGGGCATCCAGGACCGCCTCGCCACCGACCGCATCCGTCTCAAGGTCGAGATCGCGCCCGATATCGGCAGCTTCGTCGGCGACGAGAAGCGCGTGGTGCAGGTGCTCTATAACCTCCTCGCCAACGCCGTCGGGTTTTCTCCACAGGATTCCACCGTCGGCATCAGCGCACGCCGCACCGAACGCAGCGTGGTCTTCACTGTGACAGATTCCGGGCCTGGAATACCTGCCGACATGAAGGACAAGGTGTTCAACTGGTTCGAAAGCCGCTCGCAGGGGTCGCGTCACCGCGGCGCCGGGCTCGGCCTGTCGCTGGTGCGCTCCTTCGTCGAGCTGCATGGCGGCAAGGTGCGGGTGGATTCGATCGTGGGCAGGGGCACGGTCGTGATCTGCGACTTCCCGACCGACCAGGCGGCGCATCGCGACGCCGCCGAATGACTGAACCGACCACATTCTCCGTCGCGCTTGTCAACGAGACGGCCACTGCGCAATTGATGGCCGACCTTGCGCTGCTGGTCGGCCCCGGCGACGTCATCACCCTCACCGGCGATCTCGGCGCCGGCAAGACTGCGGCTGCGCGAGCCATGATCCGCTATCTCGCCGGCGACGAGACGCTGGAAGTTCCGAGCCCAACCTTCACGCTGGTGCAGGGTTACGAGCTGCCGCCGTTTCCGGTGATGCATGCCGATCTCTACCGCGTCGAGGACGAGAGCGAGCTCGAGGAGATCGGCCTGTCGCCGCTTCCCGATGCCACGCTCGTCCTGATCGAATGGCCGGAGCGCGCACCGTCGGCGATGCCGCAAGACCGCATCGACATCGCGCTGACGCACCGGCCGGCGCTGGGCTCGAATGCGCGCGCCGCCGACATCACCGGTTACGGCAAGGCCGCCGCGCAAGTCGCGCGGCTGAAGGCGCTACGGGAATTCCTCGAGGCATCCGGCTACATGGATGCAACGCGCAAGCACATGGCCGGCGATGCCTCGACCCGCTCCTATGCGCGGCTGCAGCGTAACGACGAGATCGTCATCCTCATGAACTTTCCGCAGCGGCCCGACGGCGCTGCGATGTACAACGGAAAATCCTACAGCGCGGCAGTGCATCTTGCCGAGAACATCAAGCCGTTCGTTGCCGTCGACGAAGGCCTGCGCGTGGCGGGAGTCTCAGCGCCCGCGATCCACCATTACGATCTCGACCACGGCTTCCTGATCTCCGAGGATTTCGGCAGCGACGGCGTGATCGAAGGCGATCCGCCGCGCCCGATCGCCGAACGTTACGAAGCTGCGACCGACGTGCTGGCCGTGCTGCACGGCAAGACATTGCCGGAGACGCTGCGGCTGGCGGATCAGACCTACACCATTCCTGCCTTCGACACCGAGGCGCTGCTGATCGAGATCGGGTTGATGCCGGAATGGTATCTGCCCGATCGCAACGCGCCACTGAGCGACGAGAAGCGCGCGGAATTCTTCGCGATGTGGCGCGAGCTGCTGAAGAAGCCGCTGGCCGCGCCAAGAACCTGGATCATCCGCGACTACCACTCGCCCAATCTGATCTGGCTCGCCGATCGTACTGGCATGGCGCGCGTCGGCGTGATCGACTTCCAAGACACCGTGCTCGGGCCGCACTCCTATGACGTAGTGTCGCTGCTGCAGGACGCGCGTATCGACGTCCCTGAGACCCTCGAGCTGACACTGCTGTCGCGCTACATCAAGGCGCGGCGCACGGCCGATGCGAGCTTCGATCCGGCCGGCTTCGCCGAACTCTACGCCATCATGTCGGCGCAGCGGAACACGCGCCTGCTCGGCACCTTCGCCCGCCTCAACCGCCGCGACGGTAAGCCGCATTATCTTCGCCACCAGCCGCGGATCTGGACCTACCTCCAGCGCTCGCTGGCACATCCCGCGCTGGCTCGCCTGCGCGACTGGTATCTCGCCAACGTCCCGCCGCCCCGGGGGGCGTCCCAAGAGCCGTCCGAAGAGCAGCCTCAAGAGCAGCCCCAAGCCTGATTCGCGGCCCGATTTACCGCCTGTTAGCCATCGCATCGGTATCATCGCCCGCAGGCAGCCGGACAAAGACGGGGCTGGAGCAAGGGCAGATGGCGGTCAAGACGGACCATCGTGGCAACAGCCGGGTTGTTTTCGAGCGCGGGATACCGGCCCAGATGATGGGGATCGACGGCACCTGGCGGCGCGAGTGCACCATGGAGGACGTCTCCGAGAGCGGCGCCAAGCTGACCATCGACGGCTCGGTCGAGGGCCTGCATCTGAAGGAATTTTTTCTCCTGCTGTCGTCTACCGGACTTGCGTACCGGCGCTGTGAGCTGGCGTGGGTCAATGGCGACCAGATCGGCGTCAATTTTCTCAAGCTCGGCGACAAGAAGAAGAAGGCGCGTTCCACATCCGTTGGGGCGTGACGGCCACACCCGTCGTACAACCGTCACGGCAGGTGGTTAAGGCGGTTAAGACGCGGTGCGGCCAATTGCGGTCCGTGTTAGGATTGCTGCGTACGCGAACTTCAAAAGTTCTCGATTCCGGGAAAGACGAGTCTGAGAAAGCGCACGATGTCCGTCAAACCGACCAAAGCCATGGTGCTCGCTGCGGGGTTCGGGCTGCGCATGCGTCCGTTGACGGAGAAGATGCCGAAGCCGCTCGTGCCGGTGGCCGGCCAGCCGCTGCTGGACCATGTGCTCGACAAGCTCGGCGACGCCGGCGTGACCGAGGCGATCGTCAATGTGCACTATCTGCCGGACCAGATCATCAACCACACCGCATCCCGCCAGCATCCGCGCGTGACCATCTCGGACGAGCGCGACCAGGTGCTCGGCACCGGCGGTGGCGTGGTCAAGGCGCTGCCGCTGCTCGGCGACGCGCCGTTCTTCCATGTCAATTCCGACACGCTGTGGATCGACGGCGTGCGCTCGAACCTGGCGCGGCTTGCGGAAAACTTCGACCCTGAGCGCATGGACATCCTGCTCTTGATGGCGCCGACCGCGACCAGCATCGGCTATAGCGGCCGTGGCGATTACGGCATGCTGCCCGACGGCGCCCTGCGCAAGCGCAAGGAAAAAGAGGTCGTTCCGTTCGTCTATGCCGGCGCGGCGATCCTGTCGCCCTCGATCTTCGCCGACGCGCCGACGGGCGAGTTCTCGCTGACCAAGATGTTCGACCGCGCCAACGAGCAGGAACGGCTGTTCGGCCTCCGCCTCGACGGCGTCTGGATGCATGTCGGCACGCCCGATGCCGTGCATGCGGCGGAAGAGGCGTTTCTGGAGAGCGTGGCGTAAGCTGCTCTCGTGTCCCGGACGCGAGTACCGTAGGGTGGGCAAAGCGAAGCGTGCCCACCATCTCTCTGCTTAGAGATCGGGGATACATGGTGGGCACGGCGCGAGTGCGCCTTTGCCCACCCTACGACACCTGATCCTAGTCAGGCGAACAGCGGGGACTATCTCCCCTCCACCCATATCCATTTGAATCCGCCTCCCTATATTGGCGCCTGATTCCCGAATCAGGCAGCCCATGCGCGTTTTCAGCGTTCCCATCTCAGTTCCGTTCCTGCGCACGGTCGTCTCGAGCCTGCTCGACGGCCGGCTGGTCGACGGATTCGAGGCGCGCAAGGAACCGGCGCGGCTTGCGGATGCCACGCTGTACCTGCCGACAAGGCGCGCCATGCGCGTCGTGCGCGAGATCTTTCTCGACGAGATGGCCGCCGATGCGGTGGTCCTGCCCCGCATCGTCGCGCTCGGCGACATCGACGAGGACGAGCTCGCTTTCGCCGACGAGGGCGAGCAGTTCTCCGGCGCAGCGCCGCTCGACATTCCGCCGCGGCTTGGCGAGCTGGAACGGCGGCTGACGCTGGCGCAGCTCGTCGCCGCCTGGGCCAAGGGCCCGGTGCTGTCCCCGCTGGTGGTCGGCGGCCCCGCCTCGACGCTGGCGCTGGCCGGCGACCTCGCGCGCCTGATCGACGACATGGTGACGCGCGGCGTCGACTGGAGCGCGCTCGACGGCCTCGTGCCCGACATGCTCGACCGCTACTGGCAGCACTCGCTCGAATTTTTGCGGATCGCGCGCATCGCGTGGCCCGGCCATCTCGCCGAGATCAACCGGATCGAGCCCGCGGCGCGGCGCGACCTCCTGATCGCGGCGGAAGCCAGGCGGTTGACCGCGCATCCCCATGGCCCCGTGATCGCGGCGGGCTCGACCGGCTCGATGCCGGCCACCGCAAAATTCCTGCATGCGGTCGCATCGCTGCCGCATGGTGCCGTGGTGCTGCCCGGCCTCGACACCGACCTCGACGACGACGCCTGGCGCAGCATCGGCGGCGTGCGCGATTCGCTCGGCAAGTTCGCCGAGCATCCGGCGTCGAACCATCCGCAATATGCTATGCACGCGCTGCTGGATCGCTTCGGCATCAAGCGCGGCGATGTCGAGCTGCTTCAACCGGCAGCGGACGGTGGCCGCGATCTGCTCGCCTCCGAATCGATGCGGCCATCTGCCAAGACGGAAGTCTGGCACGACCGGCTGAAGCAACCGGATGTCGCAGCGAAGATCGCCGGCGGCATGTCAAACCTCGCGGTGGTCGAGGCGCCCAATCCCGAAATGGAGGCCCTCGCGATCGCCATTGCGATGCGCGAGGCGCGCCATCTCGACAAATCAGCGGCGCTGGTGACGCCGGACCGCGCGCTGGCGCGGCGGGTGATGGCCGCGCTGACGCGATGGGATCTCGCCTTCGACGATTCCGGCGGCGACGTGCTGATGGAAACGTCCGCCGGCGTTTTTGCGCGCCTCGCGGCCGAGGCTGCGACCAAGGGATTGGAGCCGCCGACGCTATTGGCGATGCTGAAGCATCCGCTGTGCCGGCTTGGCCGGCTGCCTGGCGCATGGAAGGCGGCAATCGAGGGCCTCGAGCTTGCAGTCCTGCGCGGCACGCGGCCGCCTGCGGGCACCGCAGGCCTGCTGCGCGAATTCAATCGTTTCCGCGAGGAGCTGGCAAAGCTGTGGCGCAAGGAGGTCTCTGCGCTCCACCACGCGGAGCCACGTGCGCGTCTGAAGGCAGAGGACCTCGATCGCATCCAGGCGCTGATCGATGCCCTGCGACAAGCGTTGGCGCCGATCGAGAGTCTCGCGTCATCGAAACCGTACGACTTCGCCGAGCTCGCGCACCGGCATCGCGAGATCATGATCGAACTGTCGCGCGACGAGCAGGGCATCCCGCTCGCTTTCGAGGAGCGCGAGGGCCTGGCGCTCGCAGCCGCCTTCGACGACCTCCTGCGCGGCGGCACCACCAGCGGGTTGATGGTGACGCTGTCTGACTATGCCGACGTTTTCCAGACCGCGTTCAGCGACCGGGCCGTGCGGCGGCGGGACAGACCCGGCGCGCGGCTGCAGATCTACGGCCCGCTGGAATCGCGCCTGATGCAGGCCGACCGGATCATCATCGGCGGCTTGATCGAAGGCGTCTGGCCGCCGGCGCCGCGCATCGATCCCTGGCTCAGCCGGCCGATGCGGCACGAGCTTGGCCTCGATCTGCCGGAGCGCCGTATCGGCCTCTCCGCACACGATTTCGCGCAACTGCTCGGCGGCGGCGAGGTGATCCTGACCCATTCCGCGAAGGCCGGCGGCGCACCAGCGGTCGCCTCGCGCTTCCTGCACCGGTTAGAGGCGGTCGCGGGCGGCGAGTTCTGGAAGACGGCCATCCGCGCGGGCGAAAAATACGTGCAGTTTGCGGGCGCGCTGGACCAGCCCGACGAGGTCAGGCCGGTCAAGCAGCCCGAGCCGCGGCCGCCGCGCGCGACGCGGCCGCTCAAGATGTCGGTCACCGCGATCGAGGACTGGCTGCGTGATCCCTACACGATCTACGCAAAGCACATTTTGCGGCTCGACGCGCTCGACCCCGTCGACATGCCTCTGTCGGCCGCCGACCGCGGCTCGGCGATTCACGATGCGCTCGGCGAGTTCACGGAAAGCTACGCCGCGCGCCTGCCCGACGATCCCGCCCGCGTGCTGCACGCGATCGGTAAGAAGTATTTTGAGCCGCTGATGGAGCGCCCCGAAGCGCGCGCGCTGTGGTGGCCGCGTTTCCAGCGCATCGCGCGCTGGTTTGGCGAATGGGAGACGGCGCGTCGCGACGTGATCGAGGTCATCACGGCGGAGACGCGTGGCGAGATTTCGATCCGGCTCGACCACGAGCGCAGCTTCCAGCTCTCCGCCCGCGCCGACCGCATCGAGCGGCGCCAGGGCGGCAGCTATGCTATCCTCGACTACAAGACCGGGCAGCCGCCGACCGGCAAGCAGGTCCGCATGGGCCTGTCACCGCAGCTCACGCTGGAAGCGGCGATCCTGCGCGAGGGCGGCTTCCCTGACATCGACGCGGGTTCGTCCGTCAGCCAGCTCGTCTATGTGCGCCTGAGCGGCAACAATCCCCCCGGTGAAGAGCGCATCCTCGAGCTCAAATATAGGCAAGGCGACGAGCCGCAGCCGCCGGACACGGCCGCCGCCGAAGCACGGGCCAAGCTGGAGGCGCTGATCCGTGCCTTCGAGGACGAGAACCAGGCGTACACCTCGCTGAACCTGCCGATGTGGACCAACCGCTACGGCACCTATGACGACCTCGCCCGCATCAAGGAATGGTCGGCGGCCGGCGGCCTGGGGATCGAAGAATGGTAAAAGCGCTACGCCCCATCCCGAATGCTGTGCGCGACACACAGAGGCGCGCGTCGGACCCGACCGCGTCGGCCTTCGTGTCGGCCAACGCTGGCTCAGGCAAAACGCATGTGCTGGTGCAGCGCGTGATCCGGCTGCTGTTGTCAGGTGTGCCGCCGGAAAAGATCCTCTGCATCACCTTCACCAAGGCGGCGGCCGCCAACATGGCTGAACGCGTTTTCACCACGCTTGGCCATTGGGTGACGCTGGACGATGCGGAGCTTGATGCAGCGATCCGCGACGTCGGCATTCCCCATCCGGACCGAAAACTGCGCCGCGAAGCACGAAAGCTGTTCGCCTGCGCGCTGGAGACGCCGGGCGGATTGAAGGTGCAGACCATCCACGCGTTGTGCACCCGGCTGCTCCAGCAGTTTCCGTTCGAGGCCAATGTTCCCGCGCGCTTCGCCGTGATCGACGAGCGCGACCAGACCGACATGATGGAGCGCGCCAATCTGAAGGTGCTGCTGGAAGCCGCGCGCGATCCGGAGACCGTCACCGGCCGCGCGCTGCTCACCGCGATGGCGAGTGCGGCCGACGTCACTTTCAAGGAGGTCGTGCGCGAAGCCTGTCTCAGCCGCGATCATTTCATGGCCTGGACCGACGAGGCCGGCAACGCCGGGGCAGCTGCTGAGCAGATGGCGGCGGTGCTGGGCGTGGAGGCGAGCGATCGGATCGAGGACGTCGAGACGGAAATTCTCGACGGTCCCTTCCTGCCGCGGTCGCGTTGGGACGACATTGCCTTCGCGCTGGAAGACGGCAGCAAGTCCGACAACGACCAGGCGAGTCGCCTCCGCGAGGCGAAGGTCTTCTCCGGTGCCGCACAGGTCGATGCCTATCTCGGCGTCTTCCTCACCGACGAAAAGCTGCCGCGCAAGGCGGTGCTGACGAAGAAGTTTGGCGATCACAACCCATCCGTCGCCCGCCTGTTCGAGAACGAGGGGCAGCGCCTCGGCGGATTGATCGAGAAGCGCCGCGCGGTGACCATGCGTGACCGCACCGCGGCCCTGCTGCACATCGCGACCGCGGCCGCCGCAAACTACCGCCGTGAGAAGCAGGAGCGCGGGCTGCTCGACTACGACGACCTCATCGACAAGACGCTGGCGATGCTGAACCGCGTCTCTTCAGGCTGGGTGCATTACAAGCTCGACCGCGGCGTCGATCACGTCCTGATCGACGAAGCCCAGGACACGAGCCCGCGGCAGTGGGACATCGTCGCGCACATCATTTCCGAGTTCACCGCGGGCGAAGGCGCGCGCGAAGGGTTGAACCGCACCGTCTTTGCCGTCGGCGACGAGAAGCAGTCGATCTTCTCCTTTCAGGGCGCCCAACCCCGAGAATTCGACGCGCGCCGGCGCGAGCTGCGCAGCAAGTTCACCGCCGCCGGGCTGAAGTTCGATCCGGTCGCCTTCACCTATTCGTTCCGTTCGGGCGCGGCGATCCTGCACTCGGTCGACCACGTCTTCCGCGAGCCCCAGATCTACAAGAGCATCCATTCGGCAGAGATCGGCCATCCCCTGCACAATGCGCTCGCCGATGCGGGCCCGAGCGTGATCGAGCTGTGGGATCTCGCCGAGCCCGATGACAGGCAGGAGATCGAGGGCTGGCGCGCGCCGTTCGATGGCGTCGCCGCCACCAGCCCCGAGGTGAAGCTCGCCCGCCGCATCCAGACCGAGATCAAGCAACTGGTCGAGAGCGGCACGCTGACGGGACACGAAGGCGAGCGCCGCCCCTTACGTTACGGCGACATGCTGATCCTGGTGCGCCGGCGCGGCAATGCGTTCGACGCCGTGATCCAGGCGCTGAAGCACGCCAATGTTCCGGTCGCCGGCGCCGACCGGCTGAAGCTGACCGAGCACATCGCGATCATCGACCTGATGAATCTCGCGGACGCGCTGCTGCTGCCGCAGGACGATCTCGCGCTCGCGGTTGCGCTGAAGAGCCCTCTGTTCGGGCTCGATGACGACGACCTGTTTCAGCTCGCCTGGGGCCGCAAGGGGTCGCTGCGCCGCGCGCTTGCCGAACATGCCGCCACAAGCGAGACGTTCGCCACGGCACTGCGGCGGCTTGAAGCCTGCGAGGCGCGGTCGCGCGACGAGACTCCGTTCGCCTTCTACGCTTGGCTGCTCGGCGGCGACGGCGGACGTGCGCGGATCCTGCGCCGGCTCGGCCATGAGGCCAACGACGCGCTCGACGAGTTCCTGGAGCTGGCGCTGAATTACGAGCGCAAGGCACCGGCCTCCCTGCAGGGTTTCATGGCCTGGCTGCGCTCGGCCGACACCGAGGTGAAGCGCGACATGGAGATCTCGCGCGACGAGGTGCGGGTGATGACGGTGCACGGCGCCAAGGGCCTCGAAGCCTCCGTCGTGTTCATGGTCGACACGACATCATCGCCCGCGGATTCGCAGCGGGTCCGGCTGATCCACGTGCCGCGCGGCAATGGCGGCGAGGTCGTGGTCTGGGCCGGGCGCAAGGCCGACGATCCCAAGCCCGTCGCCGACGCACGCAAGGCCATGATCGAGGAGACCGAGGACGAGTATCGCCGCCTGCTCTATGTCGCGATGACGCGCGCGGCCGATCGGCTGATCGTCGGCGGCTGCATGCCCGGTAACATGAAGACGGTCCGCAAGCTGAGCTGGTATGACCTCATCGACACCGGGCTCACCGGCTCGGGCCTGGACAAGCAGACGATCGAGACGCCGCTCGGTAAGGTGACCCGATTCGCCCGGCCGGAGGATGTCGGGGCGCTCGGCACGCCTGCGATGTCGGTGGACCAATCGATCGCATTGCCGGACTGGCTGCGGACGCCGTTACCGCACGAGAGCGTCGATGACGATCCAGTGCGCCCCTCCGGCCAGTCGGCCGAGGACGGCCGAAGCGTGCGGCCAGGCGAATCGGTGCAGTCGCGCGCGGTGGCGCTGCAGCGCGGCACGCTGGTGCACCGGCTGCTGCAATCCCTCCCCGACATCGCCCCCGAGCGCCGGCGCGAGGCCGCGCTTGGCTTCATGGCGCGCAACGCGCCCGACTGGACGGAGGCCGACCGGACCGCGCTGGCCGACAAGGTTCTCGCCCTGATCGCCGAACCGCGCTTTGCCCCGGTGTTTACCGCCGGCAGCCGTGCCGAGGTCTCGATCGTCGGCCGAGTGGACCGGCCGGGGCGGCCGCCAGCGCTGGTGTCGGGGCAGATTGACCGGCTGGTCGTCCGTCCGGACGAGGTTCTGATCGTCGATTTCAAGACCAACCAGGCGGCGCCCAAAAGCGCCGCGGAGGCGCCCGCCGCCTATGTCCGGCAGCTCGCGCTGTACCGGGCGGTGCTGGCCCGGCTTTATCCCCAAAAGCCGATCCGGGCCGTCCTGCTCTGGACCGAGGCCCTTGAATATATGGAGATTTCAGCCCCCGCGCTGGACGCGGCGCTGGCATCCCTTCATGTCGGCGTGAGCGTCCTTGACCCGGCAAGGAGCCGTTCATAGGTTGACGCCATGATCCCGGGCGCGATTCCACGTCGCGCCGATTCTCTTTCAACCGTACGAGGTGCTCCAATGGCCGTTGGCAAGGTTTCCGATACCGATTTCGAAGCCGAAGTGCTCAAGGCGAACGGCCCTGTGGTCGTCGATTTCTGGGCCGAATGGTGCGGCCCCTGCCGCATGATCGCACCCGCCCTCGACGAGATCGCCGGCGCGATGGGCGACAAGGTCAAGATCGTCAAGCTCAACGTCGACGAGAGCCCGAAGACCGCGTCCAAGTATGGCGTGATGTCGATCCCGACGCTGATGATCTTCAAGGGCGGCGAGATGGCCTCCCGTCAGGTCGGCGCCGCGCCGAAGGCGAAGCTTCAGCAGTGGATCACGTCCGCGGTTTGATCCGCGGCACGTGTAACTGAGAATTCTTCAACGGCCGGCAACACGCCGGCCGTTTTATTTTTGCTCGACGTCAATCATGCCGATCTCGTTTCGGCGAGTTTGGCGAGACTGGCGAGAACATCGGGAAAGTCCGACGCGACAGCCGGACCGATCTCGGACGCCTGCGGCCCTCGCGCGTCGACGGCGTAAACGATCCGTGTGCGCCCTGCCCCAAGGGATTCGATGCGATGGGCGACCTTAATGACGAGATCGCCGACTCGCGTTTCGTCGATGAAGCACGCGTTCTCGCGGACCTCGATCAACTGCGAGCGCAGCGCCTCCTCGCCGGGAGGCTTCATCGTGAACCAGGTCCCTGCCGCAAATGGCCCGTCAATGTCGATCTGCTCGATACCTGCGTTCCAGGTTTTCCAACCCGGCACATCGCGGAAGATGCTCCAGACCGTCTCCGGGGCTGCCGATGTCTCGACCGCGTATTCGCCCCGCCAGACATTGTCGTCGTTCATCGCACGCTGCCCTCCTTAATATGTACGCTCATCATAAGCGCGCTTATTGAGGAGTCGAGGCAACCGGGACGAAGCGCCTCTATCCAACCCACCCCGTCGCCAATGCATTCGCCAGCTCCGGCTGGCCATTGCGGCGCGCGAGTACGGCCATCGCCTCGTGGTCATATGCGACGTGCCGGAACGTCACCTGCCAAACACCGTCAACGAGCTCAAGGATCGCATAGCGCGCGTGCGGCGTGCCGGCTTCGACGACATGCGGGAATGGATGCACGTCGCGATAGCCGGGGCTGCCGACGCTGCCGGGATTGACGATCAACCGGCCGTCGCGCAACCGCACCGCGCGGGCAAGATGGGTGTGCGCGCAAAGGATCAGCGTTTGCGTGACGCCCTGCGCGAACTGCTCGATGCGGTCGAGCGGCGAGAGCGCCACCGTGCCGTCGGGATGCACGGTATCGAGCCAATAGACCTCATCGTCATCGGGCGTCGCATGACAGAGGAAAACCTGCTCGCGAAACACCCGCGTCATCGGCTGCGCGCGCAGCCAGTCGAGTTGCGCGGCATTGAGCGCTTCGTAGGCTGGACGGTCCCACGATCCCATCTGTTCCGGCGGGCGATCGAGCAGGTAGCGGTCGTGATTGCCGAGCACGTGCACGGCGTCGAGCTGCATCAGGATCTCGATGGTCCGGCGCGCATCGAGCGGGCCGCTCAGCATGTCGCCGAGATTGACGATGTCGGCGATGCCCTGCGCGCGGATGTCGGCAAGCACCGCCTCCAGCGCGAGATGGTTCCCGTGAACGTCGGCGATCGCGGCGAAACGCATTGAGATTCCTGTAGCCCGGATGGAGCGAAGCGTAATCCGGGGCCTTGATCGCTTGCGGCGTGATCCCGGATTGCGCTTCGCTCCATCCGGGCTACGCCCCTCTATGCAGGAGGCGTGCCGTTGATGCCCAGCACGTGGCCGGCAAGATAAAGCGAGCCGGTGATCAGGATGCGCGGTGGCACCTCGTAGGCGAGCTTCGCCAAGCCGCGTAGCGCGGCTTCGATGCCGGGCGCGGTCTCGACGCGCATGCCGAGGCTGCGCGCGGCATCCGCGAGGCGGTCGACCGCCATCGCATTCTCGGTGTCGGGGATCGGCACCGCGATGATGTGACGGGTCAGGCCGGCGAAATTGGCGAGAAAACCTTGCGCGTCCTTGTTGGCCATCATGCCCGCGATCACGACCAGCGGACGCGACACCCGCTCTTCGAGATCGCCGAGCGCGGCCGCCGCGACGCGCCCGCCTTCGGCATTGTGGCCGCCGTCGAGCCAGATCTCCGAGCCCTGCGGTCCGAGCGCGAGCAGCTCGCCCGAGGTGATGCGCTGCATCCGCGCCGGCCATTCGGCGCCGACGATGCCCGCCTCGAAGGCCGCCTGGTTGACTTTGAAAGCCGGAATCGCGCGCAGCGTCGCGATCGCAAGACCGGCATTGTCGAACTGGTGGCGGCCGAACAGGCGCGGCGCCGCCAGATCCATCAGGCCGCGATCGTCGGAATAGACCAGACGCCCGTGCTCGACATTGACGTGCCAGCTCTCGCCCGCGGCAAACAGCGGCGCGCGCATGTGCCTCGCCTGCGCCTCGATCACGGCCATCGCCTCGCCCGTCTGCTCGGCGCAAATCACGGGCACGCCGCGCTTGATGATCGCCGCCTTCTCGCCGGCGATGGAGGTCAGCGTATCGCCGAGGAAATCCATGTGGTCCATGCTGATGGGCGTAATCACGCAGGCTGCCGGTGTGTCGACCACATTGGTCGAATCGAGCCGACCGCCGAGGCCGACCTCAAGCAGCACGACATCGGCAGGGTTCTGCGCGAACAGATGGAAGGCAGCCGCGGTCTTCAGCTCGAACACGGTCGCGGCTTCGCCGGCATTGACCCGCTCGACCTCTTCCAGAACCGCGCGCAATTCATCGTCGCCGACCAGCACCCCGCCGCCGACACGGCCCAGACGAAAACATTCGTTGATGCGGACGAGATAGGGCGAGGTGTAGGCATGGACCCGCAGGCCCGCGGCCTCCAGCGTCGCGCGCAGATAAGCGAGCGTCGAGCCCTTGCCGTTGGTGCCGGCGATGTGGATCACCGGCGGTAGCTTGCGTTCAGGGTGGTCGAGCCGCTCGAGCAGGCGGTGCATCCGCTCCAGCCCGAGATCGATGCGCTTCTGATGCAGGGCCGACAGCCGCCCGATCAATTCACCGAGCGGCGGCTTTGCGCTGTCAGAGGACGCGTTCACGCGTGCGGCGCGGCCGGCGCCGTCTCGGCGGCCGAGACGATCTGCGCCGGACTGACGACCGGCTGCACCGATTTCGATGCGCCTTCCTGCGCCGGCGCCCTGGTCAGCAGGCGGCAGAGCCGCGCCAGGGTCGGGCGCAGTTCGTGACGGTGCACGACCATGTCGACCATGCCGTGATCCTTCAGATATTCGGCGCGCTGGAAGCCTTCCGGCAATTTCTCGCGGATGGTCTGCTCGATCACGCGCGCGCCGGCGAAGCCGATCAGCGCACCGGGCTCGGCGATCTGGACGTCGCCCAGCATCGCGTAGGACGCTGTGACGCCGCCGGTGGTCGGGTTGGTCAGCACGACGATGTAGGGCTGTTTTGCTTCGCGCAGCATCTGCACCGCGACCGTGGTGCGCGGCATCTGCATCAGCGACAGGATGCCTTCCTGCATGCGCGCGCCGCCCGATGCGGCGAACACGATGAACGGCGACTTCTTCTCGACGGCGAGCTCCAGCCCGCGCACGATCGCTTCGCCTGCGGCCATGCCGAGCGAGCCGCCCATGAAATCGAAATCCTGCACGGCGACGACGACGGCGGCGCCTTCGAGCTTGCCATAGCCGACCTTGATCGCATCGTTCAGATTGGTGCGCGCACGGGCATCCTTGATACGGTCGACGTACTTTTTCTCGTCACGGAACTTGAGTGGATCGGGCGTGACGTCGGGCAACGCGACGTCGTACCAGGTCTCGTTGTCGAAGATCGACTTCAGACGCGCCACCGCGCCCATGCGCATGTGGTAGTTCGAGCCGGGGATGACGAACTGGTTGGCCTCGACGTCCTTGTAGAACACGAGCTGTCCGGAATCCGGGCACTTGATCCACAGATTCTCCGGCGTCTCCCGCCGCAGCATGTTGCGGATCTTCGGCCGGACCACATTGGTAAGCCAGTTCATGGTTTGCTCCGATGTGCGAGCCCCGCGGAGGGACCGCCTGAAGGATATATGGCGGCCGGGCCTCTGCCCGGCAAGCCGCCGTGTTCGCCCGCCCCAGAAGCGGAATTATGGCCTATTCGGCCGCAGCTTTCGCGCCCTTGACACCCTGGGCCAGGGCCGCCGTCAGCTCGGCTACGGCGTTAACGGTTTTGGCGGTCGCCCGGCCCTCGGCGTCGAGGCTGTTCTTGAGCGCGTCGACCAGCGCGGTGCCAACCACCGAACCATCGGCCTTCTCGGCAATGGCGCGCGCCGCCTCTGGCGTGCGGATGCCAAAACCAACGCAGATCGGCAGCTTGGTATGCCGCTTGATGCGCGCGACAGCTTCACCGACGGCATTCGCGTCCGCCGCCGCGGCTCCGGTGATGCCGGCGATAGAGACGTAGTAGACAAAGCCTGATGTATTCGCGAGCACCGCGGGCAGGCGCTTGTCGTCGGTGGTCGGGGTCGCGAGGCGAATGAAGTTCAGGCCCGCCTTCAGCGCGGGAATGCAGAGCTCGTCGTCTTCCTCCGGCGGTAAATCGACGATGATCAGGCCGTCAACGCCGGCCGTCTTGGCATCGGCCAAAAACTTGTCGACGCCGTAAATGTAGATCGGATTGTAATAGCCCATCAGCACCAGCGGCGTGACGTTGTCGTCCTTGCGGAAGTCGCCCACCAGTTCCAGCGTCTTCTTCAAGGTCATGCCGTTCTTGAGCGCGCGCAGACCTGCAGCCTGAATCGAGGGACCATCCGCCATCGGATCGGTGAAGGGAATGCCGAGTTCGATGACGTCGGCGCCTGCCTTGGGCAGCGCCTTGACGATATCGAGCGACGTCGAGAGATCGGGATCGCCGGCCATCACATAGGTGACGAAGGCCGAGCGGCCCGCTTTCTTCAGCTCGGCGAAACGGGTGTCGATACGCGTGGTCACTTGCTCTTGCCCCTCAGGATGTCGCCGACCTGCGGGACGTCCTTGTCGCCGCGGCCGGAGAGATTGACGACCATCAGGTGATCTCTCGGCCGCTTCGGCGCGAGCTCCATCACCTTGGCGATGGCATGCGCGGGCTCGAGCGCGGGGATGATGCCTTCCAGCCGCGACAGCAACTGGAATGCTGCGAGCGCCTCGTCATCGGTCGCGGAGAGATAGTTGACGCGGCCGATCTCGTGCAGCCAGGAATGCTCGGGGCCGATGCCGGGATAGTCGAGGCCGGCGGAGATCGAATGCGCGTCCTGGATCTGGCCGTCCGCATCCATCAAGAGATAAGTGCGGTTGCCGTGCAGCACGCCGGGACGGCCGCCTGCGATCGAGGCCGCATGCAGTTGCGTGAGCCCATGGCCGGCGGCTTCGACGCCAAAGATTTCGACGGAGGGATCGTCGAGGAACGGATGAAACAGGCCCATCGCGTTCGAGCCGCCGCCGATGCAGGCGACCAGCGAGTCCGGCAGGCGTCCCTCGACCTCCTGCATCTGCGTCTTGGTCTCGTTGCCGATGATCGACTGGAAGTCGCGCACCAGCGTCGGATAGGGATGCGGGCCCGCCACCGTGCCGATGCAATAGAACGTGTTGTGCACGTTGGTGACCCAGTCGCGCAGCGCCTCGTTCATGGCGTCCTTCAGCGTGCGCGTGCCCGACTGCACCGGGACCACGGTTGCGCCCAGCATCTCCATGCGGATGACGTTGGGCTGCTGCCGTTCGACGTCGACGGCGCCCATATAGACCACGCATTCGAGGCCGAAGCGCGCGCACAGCGTCGCGGTAGCAACGCCGTGCTGGCCGGCGCCGGTCTCGGCGATGATGCGCTTCTTGCCCATGCGCCGTGCCAGCATGATCTGGCCGAGCACGTTGTTCACCTTGTGCGAGCCGGTGTGGTTGAGCTCTTCGCGCTTGAGGTAAATCTTGGCGCCGCCGAGATGCTCGGTGAGGCGCTCGGCGAAATAGAGCGGCGAAGGCCGGCCGACATAGTTCTTGAGATAGCCGTTCATCTCGGCCTGGAAGGCCGGATCGGCCTTGGCCGCCGTGTAGGCCTTCTCCAGATCGAGGATCAGCGGCATCAGGGTTTCGGCGACGAAGCGGCCGCCGAAAATGCCGAAGTGCCCGCGGTCGTCGGGGCCGCTGCGGTAGGAGTTTGGTTTGGCGATGTTCATCGAACGCTCAACTCTTGACTTGCATCTTGGGTGGCGCGCGCGGCGCGAATGAAGGCCTTGATCATCTCGGGATCCTTGACGCCGGAGGCGCTCTCGACACCGGAGGAAACGTCGACGCCGCCGGCGCGCGTGACCCGAAGGGCCTCGGCGACGTTGTGGGCGTCAAGTCCGCCCGAGACCATATACGGCAGCTTGAGTTCCAGGTTTTCGAGCAGGCGCCAATCGAAGGCCGCGCCGAGGCCGCCGGGACGTGTCGCGTCCTTTGGCGCCCGCGCGTCGAACAGGATGCGATCGGCAACCTCTGCGTAGCCAGGCAGCACGGCGAGATCGGCGGCGGTTGCGACCGGCACCGCTTTCATCACCGGGCGGCCGAACCGCTGCTTGATGTCGCGCAGCCGTGCGACGCTCTCCTTGCCGTGAAGTTGAAGGATATCCGGCGACAGCGCGTCCATGATGTTGTCGAGCGTGGCGTCATCGGCATCGACCGTGAGCGCGACCTTGAGCGCGCGCCGCTTCACCTGGCGGCCGAGGTCGCGGCCAAGCTCGAGAGAGACGTGCCGCGGCGACGGCGGAAAGAACACGAACCCCACCATGTCGGCGCCGGCGTCGAGCGCTGTTTCGAGCGTCTCGCCCGTGGACAGGCCGCAGATTTTGACGAGCAGGGACATGGTCTCGAAGCAGGTGAAGGCCGCGGGTCTGCGGCCGGAAAACCGGGTTTTCGGTTGCGGCCGCTTCTACAACGTCGCGCGCTGCTTGTCTCGTCCGATGGGCCCGTAAAGGCCCACCCCGGAGGGAACGGGGAGGCGCTGGGGCTGGGGCTTCGCTGCGGCCGCCTGGGCCCGCAGATCGGCCAATTCGGTCCTGGCAGCCCGTGCATCCGCATCATTCCGGCGCGCCGCGCGCCGCCAGCGCCGCTGGCCGAACCAGACCGCGCAGCCGCCCGCGAGGACCCCGAGGGCAGCCACCAGGATGAGGAGAAGGAACAGCGGCAGCGTCACCGAGAATGACGGGTCGTTCGTAATGAAGGGATCGAATGAGACCGTGACGAAATGCCGGTTGGCGACGGCGAAGGTCACCAGGATCAGGCCCAGCGGAATCACGATCAGCGCGGTCAGGAACTTTCGCATCTCGCTTCGCTCGCCTTGAATCAAGCTTCCGGCCGCATCGCTCGCGACCGCGGAAAACCCTGACGCCGGTCTCAGTCTGGCGCGCCTGGATCCGGATGGTCGCGGTTCAGCCGTTCGCGCATTTCCTTGCCGGTCTTGAAGAACGGAACGCTCTTCTGATCGACGGGCACATGGGCGCCGGTACGCGGATTGCGCCCTGCGCGCGCAGGGCGATGCTTGACCGAGAAGGCACCGAAGCCGCGCAACTCGACGCGATCACCGCGCGCGAGAGCCGCTACGATCTCTTCGAGAATCGCATTCACAATGTTCTCGACATCCCGCTGGTACAGATGCGGGTTGTGCTCGGCGATACGCTGAACAAGTTCGGATTTGATCATCGAGAGATAGGACCCGGAAGCGTGCGGATGACCATTTCCGTGAAAATACTGTGATCTGTCAAGACGCTAAATGAAGGTTGAGCGTCGGGAAAATGCGTGACAAATGCCGAAAAAGCGGGCTGCCCCGCTACCCGCCAGACGGGAAAAGCCTCTGAAGCTCGCCCGGTTCCATCAATTTGACGCGGCCGGCTGCCACAGGGCCAGCATTCCATCCATTCCGAGCCGATCGACGGCCTGCGTGACGCCGGTTTGCCCGATCTGATGCGCAATCGAGCCCAAACCAAGCGCTTCCAGCGTAACGACAGCAGCCGTTTTGAGGAACGGCAGATCGCCAAAGCGGGGCTGGAGCTTGTAATCGCGGACGGTGAGGCCCTTCTTGACGCCCTTCTGCTCGACCAGCCAGGTCACGGCGGTCTTCTCGTCGCCGAGCTGATCGATCAGCTTGAGATCGATCGCCTGGCGTCCGGTGAAGACGCGGCCATCGGCGACTTTTTCGAGCTGCGTGTCATCCATGCCACGCCGCTCCTTCACCAATCCCTTGAACCAGGCATAGGAATCCTTCACCAGCGCATCGAGCGCGGCGCGTGCCTCGGGGCTGGTCGGCTCAAAACCGTTCGGCGCGGCCTTCAGCGGCGAGGATTTGACCTCCTCGACCTTCACACCGACGGTCTTCAGCAGCTCCGTGACGTTGGGAAACTGGAACAGCACGCCGATCGAACCGACCAGCGAGCTCTGCTGGGCAATGATGTGGTCGCTCGCGATCGCGGTGATGTAACCGCCGGACGCGGCGAGGCCTTCGACCACGACGACGAGCGGCTTCTTCGCCTTTAGCCTCACAAGCGAATCGTAAAGCTGCTCGGAACCGGCGGTGGTGCCACCCGGCGAGTTGATGTGAATGATGACGGCGGCGGCCTGCGAGTTCTCCAGTCGCTCCAGCGCCTGGGTGCGATCGGAGTCGCTGCGGATCAGGCCATCGATCTGGACCCGCGCGATCGAGCCGGCGGATGCGAACGTGCCGCGCGCACCGGGTGTTGCGATCAGCGCAAAGCCCGCAATCGCCGCGATCGCGATCAGCGCAGCCATCACGCGCCAGAACGTCAGCTTGCGACGTATCCTGCGACGATCGACGATGATGTCCGAATCGAGCGACATCGGAATATCTCCAAATGAAAGGCTGGGCGCGTTGTGCCGTCACAGCGTGACCATTGGCTTATCTGGATACATCAATTGCGGCGTAATTTGAAGAAAACAAGGCTGGCGTAGCCCGGATGGTAGCCAAGCACTCAGATGTCATCCCCGCCTAGTGCGCAATTGCGCACGGGGCGCGGGGACCCATAACCACAAGAAGGAGTGTGACGCGAGGCGCCCACTCCGAGTCTTCGTCAAACCACTCCCCGTGGGTATGCGTCCCCGGATCGGCGCTCCGCTTCGCTGCGCTTGTCCGGGACGACAATGGTATGCCGCCGCAACAAAAAAGCCCCGGCTCGCGCCGGGGCTTTGATGGTTGCGAAACAGGCGTTTCGCTTACTTGTCGCGGTTCTTGAGCGCGGTGCCGAGAATGTCACCGAGCGTCGCCCCCGAATCGGAGGAGCCGTACTGCGCGATGGCTTCCTTCTCTTCGGCGACTTCGAGCGCCTTGATCGACACCTGGACCTTGCGGGCCTTCTTGTCGAACTGGATCACGCGGGCATCGACCTTCTCGCCGACGGCGAAGCGCTCGGCGCGCTGGTCGTTGCGGTCACGGGCGAGCTCCGAACGCTTGATGAAGGTCGAGAAGTCGGTACCGGTGATCTTCACCTCGATGCCGCTTTCCTTCACTTCGAGCACTTCGCAGGTCACGACCGCGCCCTTCTTGACATCGCCCGGCTCGGCGAAGGGGTCGCCTTCGAGCTGCTTGATGCCGAGCGAGATACGCTCCTTCTCGACGTCCACATCGAGCACCACGGCTTTCACCACGTCGCCCTTCTTGTAGTTGTCGATCACCTGCTCGCCCGGAAGCTTCCAGTCGAGGTCGGAGAGATGGACCATGCCGTCGACGTCGCCCTCGAGGCCCAGGAACAGACCGAACTCGGTCTTGTTCTTGACCTCGCCTTCGACCACCGAACCGGTCGGGTGACCTTCGACGAAGACCTCCCACGGGTTGCGCATGGTCTGCTTGAGGCCGAGCGAGATGCGGCGCTTGACGGAATCGACTTCCAGCACCTGCACTTCGACTTCCTGCGAGGTCGAAACGATCTTGCCGGGGTGCATGTTCTTCTTGGTCCACGACATCTCGGAGACGTGGATCAGGCCTTCGATGCCCGGCTCGAGCTCGACGAACGCACCGTAGTCGGTGATGTTGGTGACGCGGCCGGTGAAGCGGGCACCCAGCGGGTACTTGGCTTCGATGCCCTGCCACGGATCGTCCAGCAGCTGCTTCATGCCCAGCGAGATGCGGTGCGTCTCGTGGTTGATCTTGATGATCTTGACCTTCACGGTCTGGCCGATCGAGAGCACCTCGGTCGGGTGGTTGACGCGGCGCCACGCGATGTCGGTGACGTGCAGCAGACCGTCGATACCGCCGAGATCAACGAACGCACCGTAATCGGTGATGTTCTTGACCACGCCGTCGATGACCTGCCCCTCTTCGAGGTTCTGCACCAGCTCCTGACGCTGCTCGGCGCGGGTCTCTTCCAGCACCGTGCGGCGGGAGACGACGATGTTGCCGCGGCGGCGATCCATCTTGAGGATCTGGAACGGCTGCGAGTTGTTCATCAGCGGCGCAACGTCGCGGATCGGACGGATGTCGACCTGCGAGCGCGGCAGGAAGGCCACGGCACCGTCGAGGTCGACGGTGAAGCCGCCCTTGACCTGGTTGAAGATGACGCCGTTGACCTTCTCGTTGTTCTGGAAGGCCTTCTCGAGCTTGCCCCAGCTCTCTTCGCGGCGCGCCTTGTCGCGCGACAGCACGGCTTCGCCGAGGGCGTTCTCGATGCGATCGAGGAACACTTCGACCTCGTCGCCGACCTTGATCTCGCTCTCACGGCCGGGGCCGGAAAATTCGCGCAGGGCAACGCGGCCCTCGGTCTTCAGGCCGACGTCGATGACGGCCATGTCTTTTTCAATTGCAACCACCTTGCCCTTGACGACGGAGCTCTCCTGCAGGTTGCCACCTGCGAAGGACTCGTCGAGCATCGCGGCGAAATCGTCGCGCGACGGGCTATAGGTATCAGCAGAAATCGAAGCCATTTGTTCTCCAGTTGCGGATGTCGTGCCGGCCGTTGGGTTCATGGGCGCATCGCACACGCAGTGTCGGAAGGTCCGCAAGACCTTCGAGCGACCGCTCGTTGCTCCGGCATGGAGGCGGAACAGCGGAGGCGGGCCGGCTGAGGCCCGCGCGTTCGATACGTGGAAATCTTGGTCCGGAGCCTGGATCGCGCCGGGCCCAAACAGGGGACCGGGGTTATCGACCTCAAAGAGCGGGAGCGGGCGCTTCCTCCAATGACGGCGGCGGCTTAACCCCGCGACCGGCCCGCTCGGACGGCCTCGATAATGTCGATGGCGGCCCGGACGCCGCCTTCTATATCCAGTTGGGAGTTATCTAGCAAGTAAGCATCCGGGGCCGGTTTCAAGGGCGCAATCGGCCGGTTCTTGTCGCGCTCGTCGCGCCGGATGATGTCAGCGAGCACCGCCGCCTCGTCCGCCTCCTCGCCCCTCGCCTTGGCCTCCATGGTCCTGCGGTGGGCGCGGACCCTGGGGTCGGCCACGACGAAGATCTTCACGTCGGCATGGGGGCAGATCACGGTTCCAATGTCCCGGCCGTCGAGCACGGCGCCGGGCGGATCGGCGGCGAATTGCCGCTGGAAATTGAGCAGGACCTCGCGAACCCTGGGGATCGCCGAGACGATCGAGGCGCCCTCGCCGGCCTCCTGGGTCTTCAGGGCGGGATTGCCGAACTTTTCGGGATCAAGCTCCAGCGCAGCCTGCACCGCAGCCGCCTCGTCCCGGAGATCATGACCGGATTCCACCACGGCGTAGGCCACCGCGCGATAAATGACGCCGGTATCGAGATGACGATAGCCGTAATGGTGGGCGAGGCGCTTGCCGAGCGTCCCCTTGCCCGAGGCCGCGGGCCCGTCGATGGCGATGATCATGAAAACTCGGCCCCAAGCGAACGCATCATCGGGATGAAGTCCGGGAAACTGGTGGCGATGAAGGCGGTGTCGTCGACGGTCACGGGCTGGTCGGAGGCGCAGCCCATCACCAGCGCGGACATCGCGATGCGATGATCCATGTGCGTGGCGACTGTGCCGCCGCCGGGGACATGGCCGCGGCCTTCGACGATCAGGTCGTCGCCGGAGACCTCGACCTTGACGCCGTTGACGCGGAGCATGTCGGCGGTGGCCTCAAGCCGATCGGATTCCTTGACGCGCAGCTCCTGGAGGCCGCGCATGATGGTCGTGCCCTCGGCGAAGGAAGCCGCCACCGCCAGCACGAGATATTCGTCGATCATCGAGGGCGCGCGCTCCGGCGGCACCTCGACGCCGCGCAGTTTCGACGCGCGCACGCGCAGCTGCGCCATGGGCTCGCCGGCATCGCCCCGGACTTCGCTTTCCTCGATCGAGGCACCCATTTCACGCAGCGTGGTGAACAGGCCCGTGCGCAGCGGATTGGTCATCACGTCGGACAGGACGACATCCGAGCCTTCGACAATCAGCGCCGCGACGACCGGGAAGGCCGCCGAAGAGGGATCGGCGGGCACAACGACGGTGGCGCCGTGCAGCTCGGGCTGGCCAACGAGCGTGATGCGGCGGCCGTGCTGACCCTCCTGCGCGGAGGTGATGTCGGCGCCAAAGTGCTTCAGCATCAGCTCGGTATGGTCGCGGCTGGCCTCGGTCTCGATCACCGTCGTGGTGCCGGGCGCGGCCAGGCCCGCCAGCAGCACGGCGGATTTGATCTGGGCCGAGGCGACCGGGGTCTTGTAGGTGATCGGCAGCGGATCGCGCGCGCCCTGGACGGTCAGCGGCAGACGGCCGCCCTCGCCGCCGGACACCACTTTGGCGCCCATCTTCTCGAGCGGGTCGAGGATCCGGCGCATGGGCCGGCTGCGCAGCGAGGCATCACCGTCGAAAACCGCCGAAATCGGGCAGCCGGCGACGGCGCCCATGACGAGCCGGCAGCCGGTGCCGGAGTTGCCGAAATCAAGCGGCGCCCTGGGCTCGGCGAAGCCGGCGACGCCCACGCCGTTCACCCTCCAGGCGAAATCGCCGGTGCGCTCGACCCTGGCGCCCAGCGCCTGCATGGATTTGGCGGTGTTGAGGACGTCCTCGCCCTCGAGCAAGCCCGAAATCCGGGTCTCGCCGACCGCGAGCGCGCCCAGGATGAGGGCGCGGTGGGAGATCGACTTGTCCCCGGGGACCCGTACTTTCCCGGTCAGGGGACCGCTTGCGCGCGACTGAAGCGGCGTCGGCTTGTCGGAATCAGTCAAGTTTGTGTCCTTGGATAGGCCCGAAACGTCCCTGCGGGGCTCGCGGGGCAGGTACCACAAGGTCTGCCCGCCGTCACGGGCATGTCTTTCTCCCGTAATGCGCTATTGACAGCGGGCCGCCAACTAGCCAAGTGAAACACCGCTTTTCAGACATTCCCAGGATTCCTGCCGTGGCCAAGTCCGAACTCGGAACCAAACGTATTTGCCCGACCACGGGCAAGAAGTTCTATGACCTCAACAAGAATCCGGTGATCTCGCCCTATACCGGCGAAGTCGTCCCGATCGCGCCTGTGGCGCCGGCCCGCGCGACTCGCGGCGCCGAACCTCGCCACACGCCGGCTGCCGACACCACGCCGGAGCCGGCAGAAGTCGAAGAGGTCTCGCTCGAGGAGGCCGACGCCGAGGAAAACACCGGCAAGGTCAAGGCCGCGGTGCCCGAATCCGAGGACGACATCGAGGTCGACGAGACCATCGAGGACGATGACGACGATGATTCGACCTTTATCGCCGACGACGAAGAGGGCGATGAGGACGTCACGGACATCATTGGTGATGTCGGAGGTGATGAAGAGACTTGAGATCAGCCCTGATCTGTGAAAAAGGGTGCACCGCGCGAGTCACCAGGCTCGGCGGTCGGGAGTGATCCACCAGGATCCTCCCAACTGGAAGACTAAGGGGCCATAGCTCAGCTGGGAGAGCGCTTGCATGGCATGCAAGAGGTCGGCGGTTCGATCCCGCCTGGCTCCACCAGCCTTCGCTGGCTTCGCCAGCTTCGGCTCGGCAAGCCCTATCGTAGCGAAGGCTGCCGCGGCGTAGCCCGAAGGGCGAAGCCGGGCCTCGGCAAAAGCTGATCCTGAGAGATACTGTCCATCCACTGCGCAAGGCGGGGGATAGGATGAAGTACGTCTACATTCTCGAAAGCCTCGATTCCGGCCATTTCTACATCGGCATCACTGATGATCTGCGAGCCCGGCTCGCAAAGCACAACGCCGGCGAAGTGCCACATACATCAAAGTATGGCCCATGGCGCATCAAGACCTGCATCGCTTTCAGCGATGAGGCTAAGGCTGTTGCGTTCGAGAAATATCTGAAATCGGCTTCGGGCCGCGCATTTGCAAAGAAGCGGCTTTGAGGAGAGAAACTCGCGGCGAGGTACGAGAGGATTGAGCTCGCCGCCCCCCCTACTCCCCGATCACCGCATTCAACCGATCCCGCAGCGCCACGATCTCGTCCTTCATCGCGACCAGTTCCGAGACCGAGCAATCCGACGCCGCCAGGATCGATTGCGGCACGGCGCGCGCTTTTTCCTTCAAGGCATGGCCCTGCGGGGTCAGCGCGATCAGCACCTGACGTTCGTCCTCGCGCGAGCGCGTGCGCCTGACGAGGTGGGCGGCCTCGAGGCGCTTGAGCAGCGGCGTCAGCGTGCCCGAATCCAGGAACAGCTTTTCGCCGATGTCCTTGACCGGCACGTCGTCGCGCTCCCACAGCACAAGCATCACCAGATATTGCGGGTAGGTCAGGCCGAGCCGGTCCAGCAGCGGCTTGTAGACCCGGTTGAAGGCATGCGCGGCCGAATAGACCGCGAAGCAGATCTGATTGTCGAGGCGCTGCGGGTCCAGCGCCGATAATTTCCGGGGCATCGAGAATCTCACGCGGTTTCCTCCATTCTGGGACCGGGCGGCCGTACATTCAATTGCGAACAATTAAATGTGAGGCATGCAAATTTCAATTGCGCGCAATCTAATTGTTTGC
Source organism: Bradyrhizobium sp. 63_E2_N1_3 (assembly GCF_052076005.1). Classification (NCBI taxonomy): domain Bacteria; kingdom Pseudomonadati; phylum Pseudomonadota; class Alphaproteobacteria; order Hyphomicrobiales; family Nitrobacteraceae; genus Bradyrhizobium; species Bradyrhizobium sp. 63_E2_N1_3. The sequence goes on from NZ_CP197235.1 coordinate 125,204, forward strand.
GATGTAGGTTCCACCCCAACCCGAAGACCTAAGGAGACGAAAATGTCAGTAAACGTCCTGTATAAGACCAGCGCCAAAGCCACCGGCGGCCGTGACGGCCATGCGGCGACCCTCGACGGCGCGCTCGACGTCAAGCTCACCACGCCGAAGGAACTCGGCGGCGGAGGCGGCGCCGGCAACAATCCCGAGCAGCTGTTTGCGGCCGGCTATGCCGCCTGCTTCATCGGCGCGATGAAGTTCGTGGCCTCGCAGGGCGGCCCGAAGGTTCCGGCTGACGCCTCGGTCACCTCCACCGTCGGCATCGGCCCGCGCGCGGCCGGCGGCTTCGGTCTCGACATCGATCTGGCCGTCTCGCTGCCGGGCCTTGCCCGCGCGGAAGCCGAGGCGCTGGTCGAGAAGGCCCACCAGGTGTGCCCCTACTCCAATGCCACGCGCGGCAATGTCGACGTTCGCCTGACGGTCGTCTGATCAAACGGCGGATTGGCTGGCCCGAGATCCCCCTCGGGCCGGCCGCTTCCGCTTGATTTGCCACGTTGCGGGATAGCGCAGCGGCGGCGCATGCGGCCCTACGCAGCAAGCCATTGCTGGCGCAAAAAAACCTCGCTAGGCCTGTGATCAATGATCGACACAGGGGAAGCGAAGGCATGACTGAAGCCGTTTTGGGCGCAATGAGCGGACTGCGCGTCATCGATCTCACGCGCGTGCTTGGCGGTCCCTACTGCACCCAGATCCTCGCCGACCACGGCGCCGACGTGATCAAGGTCGAGCCGCCCGCCGGCGACGAGGTGCGCGACTGGGGCCCTCCTTTCCACGAGGAAGACGCGGCCTATTTCATCGGCATCAACCGCAACAAGCGCTCGATCGGCCTCGACCTCGCCTCCGAAGGCGGCCGCCTCGTGCTGCTCAAGATGCTCGAGACCGCCGACGTCCTGATCGAGAATTTCAAGCCGGGCACGCTGGAGAAATGGGGCATCGGCAACGATGTGCTCAGCAAGAAATTCCCGCGCCTGGTGCATTGCCGGATCTGCGGCTTCGGCGCCGACGGTCCGCGCGGCGGCAATCCCGGCTATGACGCCATCATCCAGGCCATGACCGGCATGATCGCGGCGACCGGCTCGCCGGAGAGCGGACCGATGCGGATCGGCGTGCCGCTGGTCGACATCACCACCGGCCTCTATGCGGCGATCGGCATCCTGATGGCGCTGTCGGAACGGCAGCGCTCGGGCCAGGGCCAGTTCCTGGAGACGACGCTGTACGAGACCGGCCTCGCCATCATGCATCCGCACACCGCGAATTATTTCATGCACGGCAAGCCGCCGTCGCTCACCGGCAACGAGCATCCCAACCTCGTGCCCTACGCGATCTTCCCGACCAGGACCGACAACATCTTCATCGGCGTCGGCAATGACGGCACCTTCCGCAAGCTCGCCAAGGAGATCGGCAAGCCCGAGCTCGGCACCGATCCGCGCTTTGCCCGCAACAAGGACCGCATCGCCAATCGCGAGGCGCTGCGGGCCGAGCTTGCCGCCGTGTTCAGCCAGCACGAGGCCGAGCCGCTGTGCAATCGTCTGCTCGCCGCCGGCCTGCCCGCAGGTCCCGTGCAGAAGATCGACCAGGCCTTGACCAACCCGCACACGATCGCCCGCGGCGATGTCATCGAGAAGGACTGGTACAAGGGCGTGGCCTCGCCGATCCGGCTCGATCGCAGCAAGCCGAGCCTGCGCCGCCTGCCGCCGAAATTCAGCCAGCACTCCCAGGAGGTGCTGGGCGAGTTCGGCTACTCCAAATCGGAGATCGACGCGATGGTCGAAAAGGGCACCGTCTGCGGCCCCGAGCGCAAGCGCTAAACGCCCTCGCCGCCTCACCCGAGCAAATGCCGCACTGCGGCGCGGGCACGCATGTGCGCCGCGAACGGAGGAGGCTGCGCGCTCGGCATTCGCCTATTTGACGGCTTCCCATTTGGCCGCGCTTGCTGCTTTCGTTTCTCCCGCTTACACAGTCATGTGAACGTCATATGGCGCTGCTAGCGCAAGCGCTTCTTTTTGACGGCCCAAGGGAGGTTTCTTGATGGCTCTTCGACACTTTGGCGCGGCTGCCGCGCTTGCAGTCACCGTTGGTTTTGGCGCTTCGCCGGCGTGGGCAGTGACCGAAATCCAGTGGTGGCACGCGATGACCGGCGCCAACAACGACGTCATCGTCAAGCTCGCCACCGACTTCAACGCCTCTCAGACCGACTACAAGGTGATCCCGACCTACAAGGGCAACTATCCCGATACGATGAACGCCGGCATCGCGGCGTTCCGCGCCGGCAACGCCCCGCACATCATGCAGGTGTTCGAAGTCGGCACCGCGACCATGATGGCCGCGACCGGCGCCGTAAAACCCGTCTACAAGCTGATGGCCGAGGCCGGCGAGAAGTTCGACCCCAAGATCTACCTGCCCGCCATCACCGGCTACTATTCGACCTCGAAGGGCGAGATGCTGTCCTTCCCGTTCAACTCGTCGTCGACCGTCATGTGGGTCAACCTCGACGAGCTCAAGAAGGCGAACGTCGAGATCCCCAAGACCTGGCCCGAAACGTTCGAGGCCGCCAAGAAGCTGAAGGCTGCGGGTCATGACACCTGCGGCTTCTCCGGCTCCTGGGTCACCTGGGTCAATCTCGAGCAGCTCTCCGCCTGGCACAACGTGCCGCTCGCCAGCAAGGCCAACGGCCTCGACGGCTTCGACACCGTGCTGGAGTTCAACGGCCCGCTCCAGGTCAAGCATCTCGAAACCCTGGTCGAGCTGCAGAAGACCAAGACCTACGACTATGCCGGCCGCACCAACACCGGCGAAGGCCGCTTCACCTCCGGCGAATGCCCGATCTACCTGACCTCGTCGGCGTTCTTCGGCAACGTCAAGGCGCAGGCCAAGTTCAACTTCACCGCCGTGCCGATGCCATACTATCCGGACGTCAAGGGCGCGCCGCAGAACTCGATCATCGGCGGCGCTTCGCTCTGGGTGATGGGCGGCAAGTCGGCCGACGAATACAAGGGTGTCGCGAAGTTCCTGACCTTCCTCTCGGACACCGACCGCCAAGTCTACATCCACAAGGCCTCGGGCTATCTGCCGATCACCAAGGCGGCCTACGCCAAGGCGAAGGAAGAAGGCTTCTACAAGGATCAGCCCTATCTCGAGACCCCGCTGATCGAGCTGACCAACAAGGAGCCGACCGACAATTCGCGCGGTCTGCGCCTCGGCAACATGGTTCAGCTCCGTGACGTCTGGTCGGAAGAGATCGAGCAGGCGCTGGCCGGCAAGAAGACCGCCAAGCAGGCGCTGGATGCTGCCGTCGAGCGCGGCAACACGATGCTGCGCCAGTTCGAAAAGACTGCCGTCAAGTGAGGCGATGAGCGGCAGGCCGCAAGCCGGCCTGCCGCTCACCTGACATCATGCAAAAGCAAGCCATTTTCCAAGCAAAACTATTGCCCTACGCGCTGGTTGCGCCGCAGCTCGCGATCGTCCTGATTTTTTTCTACTGGCCGGCCGCGCAGGCGGTGATCCAATCCTTCCTGCTCCAGGACGCCTTCGGTCTGTCGACAAGCTTCGTCTGGTTCGAGAATTATCAGGACCTGTTCAAGGACCCGGCCTATTTCGAGGCGGTTGTCCGTACGTTCGTCTTTTCGTTCGCCATCGCCGTCTCGTCGCTGTCCTTCGCGCTCTTGCTCGCCGTGATGGCGGACAAGCCGCTGCGCGGCTCAATGCTCTACCGCACGCTGCTGATCTGGCCCTATGCGGTGGCGCCGCCCGTCGTCGGCGTGCTCTGGATCTTCATGCTGCATCCTTCGCTCGGCGTGCTGTCGCGCTATCTGCGCAACCTGGGCGTCGACTGGAATCCGCTGCTTGACGGCAACCAGGCGGCTGGGCTGATCATCCTCGCCGCGGCGTGGAAGCAGATCTCCTATAATTTCCTGTTCTTCCTCGCCGGCCTGCAAGCCATCCCCCGAAGCGTGTTCGAGGCCGCCGCGATCGACGGCGCCCGTCCGATGCGGCGGTTCTGGACAGTGACCTTCCCGCTGCTGTCGCCCACGATCTTCTTCCTGCTGGTCGTCAACATCGTTTACGCCTTCTTCGACACCTTCGGCATCATCGACACCATGACCCGCGGCGGTCCCGGCACATCGACGGTCACGCTGGTCTACAAGGTCTATTCTGACGGCCTGCTCGGCGGCAATCTCGGCAGCTCGGCGGCGCAGTCGGTGATCCTGATGGTCATGGTCATCGTGCTGACGGGAATCCAGTTCCGCTTCGTCGAACGCAAGGTGACCTACTGATGGTCGAAGAAGAGGGCTTTCGGCGCTACGTCGCCCACGCGATTCTCTGGATCGGGATCGCGATCGTCGCATTCCCGGTCTACATCGCGATCGTCGCCTCGACCCAGGACAACGCCCTGATCGCGAACGGGCAGATGTCGCTGCTGCCGGGCGGCCATTTCTTCGAGGTCTACTACAAGACCATCTTCGTCGGCACGAGCGGCTCGACCCGCGAGCCCGTCGGCAACATGATGCTGAACTCGCTGGTGATGGCGCTGGCAATCGCGATCGGCAAGATCGCGATCTCGATCATCTCGGCCTATGCGATCGTGTATTTCCGCTTTCCGTTCCGGATGGCGATCTTCTGGATCATCTTCATCACGTTGATGCTGCCGGTCGAGGTGCGCATCTATCCGACCTACAAGATCGTCGCCGATCTGCACATGCTCGACAGCTATGCTGGCCTCGCGCTGCCGCTGATCGCGTCGGCCACCGCGACGCTGCTGTTCCGCCAGTTCTTCATGACCGTGCCGGACGAGTTGCTGGAGGCCTCGCGCATCGACGGTGCCGGCCCCTTGCGTTTCTTCTGGGATACGCTGCTGCCGCTGTCGCGCACCAACATGGCGGCGCTGTTCGTGATCCTCTTCATCCTCGGCTGGAATCAATATCTCTGGCCGCTGCTGATCACAACGCGCGACGACATGCAGACCATCCAGGTCGGCATCCGCAAGATGATCACCACTACCGATGCGCTGACCGAATGGCCGATCGTGATGGCCACCGCCGTGCTCGCCATGCTGCCGCCGGTGTTCGTCGTCGTCGCCATGCAGAAATTGTTCGTGCGCGGCCTGGTCGAGACCGAGAAGTAGGTTTTTGGGAATGAGTTTTCATGGCTAACGTCACCCTGCGCAACGTCCGCAAGACCTATCCCGGCGGCTTCGAGGCCATCAAGGGCGTCAACGTCGATGTCGGCGACGGCCAGTTCTGCGTGCTGGTCGGTCCCTCCGGCTGCGGCAAGTCCACGCTGCTGCGCATGGTCGCAGGTCTCGAGACCGTCACCGGCGGCGAGATCGACATCGGCGGCCGAATCGTTAACCAGATCGAGCCCGCCGATCGCGACATCGCGATGGTGTTCCAGAACTACGCGCTCTATCCGCATATGAGCGTCTTCAACAACATGGCCTACGGCCTGCGCAACCGCGGCATGAAGGAGGCCGAGGTCAAGACCCGCGTCGACGAGGCCGCACGCGTGCTCGAGCTCACGCCGATGCTGGAGCGCAAGCCGCGCCAGCTCTCCGGCGGCCAGCGCCAGCGCGTCGCCATGGGCCGCGCCATCGTGCGCCAGCCGAAAGTCTTTCTGTTCGACGAGCCGCTGTCGAACCTCGATGCAAAGCTGCGCATCGCGATGCGGGTCGAGATCCGCAAATTGCAGCGCCGGCTCAACACGACCTCGATCTACGTCACCCACGACCAGCTCGAGGCGATGACGCTCGCCGATATTCTCGTGGTCATGAATGGCGGCCAGGTCGAGCAGGTCGGCAATCCGCTGGCGATCTACGAGAAGCCGGCGACGACCTTCGTCGCCTCCTTCATCGGGGCACCGCCGATGAACCTGATGTCGACGCGCGCCGATGAGATCAAATCGCAGCTCGACGGCAGCGCGACCGAGGCCGGCATCCTCGGCATCCGCCCGGAAGATTTCGTCATCACCGACCAGACCCCGGCCGGCGGTGTCGCACTGCCGCTGACCGTGGAAGCGATCGAGCGCGTCGGCGCCGAAACTTTCGTCTACGGCACGCGGGCCCAGGACGAGCAGCGCGTCGCCGCCACCCCCGGCGAGCTGCCGCCCGGCGAGGTCATCGTCCGCATTCCCGGAACCGAGGCCCCAGCCATCGGTGAGAGGATCCGCGTCGCCGCGGTACGGCCGAAGCTGCACCTTTTCAGCGGCGACGGGCGGACGCGGATCGAGGCCTGACCGGTTCCGAGGGCCGGCCGATCAAAAACGCGAAAAACAACCCCATGCACAGTAGCCGGGGGTTTGATTTCATTGAGATAAATCGGCGGCCGACTCGTCATGCCCGGGCTTGTCCGAGCATTTGCGTTCCCGGTGACGAATTGGGCGCTTCCGCGCGACCGCGGGCGGGGTCAGGCGCGAAAATGGGCAATCCACAGGCTCCCGCTACGTCCTTGAACCGACACGGGGTTATGACCATATTGCTGACCAAGGGGCGCCGCTTCCGGGCCCCGAAATGCCAAAGTCGCTTCGAGAGGACTTTGTAAACTATGTCTCGTGTTCCCACGCTTTCCAGTCCGTTCCTTCTGGGCTTCGACGAGATCGAGCGCGTGCTCGACCGCGTCGTCAAAGGCGCCGACGGCTACCCTCCCTACAATATCGAGAGGTGCGACCGATCGGACGGCCAGCCCGAGCGGCTGCGGATCACGCTGGCGGTCGCCGGATTCACCCGCGACCAACTCGATGTAACCATTGAGGAAAACCAGCTCGTGATTCGCGGGCGTCAGCAGGACGACAAGTCCCGGCAATACATCCATCGCGGCATCGCCGCGCGCCACTTCCAGCGCACCTTCGTGCTGGCGGAGGGGATGCTGGTGCTGGGTGCGGATCTGAAGAACGGGCTGCTGTCGGTCGATCTTGCCCGGCCTGAACCGGAGAGGATCGTTAAGACAATCGCTATCAATGAGCACGAATAATGGAACGAGTAGCGGACTCGACCGCTTAGTTTCTGTGAAGGAGTCGAGACCATGAGTGAAGGTCACGTTGCGTTCGAATACGAAGCCAAGAACGTCTCGCCCGAGACGCTGGCAACCCTCGGCGAAGGTCATATCGCCTATGTGAAGCAGATCCGCTCCGAGGATGTGCCGGGCCTGTTTCCCGAGGCGCCGAAAATCGCGCCGGGCCTCAAGCTCTTCGCGCTCCACGCCGCCGACGGCACGCCGATCATGCTGACCGACAGCCGCGAAGCCGCGGTCGCCAACGCCTGGAGCAACGAGCTGCAAGCCGTGAGCGTGCACTGACGCACGCTTAGCGCGACATCTGCGAATTCAAATGCGCGGGCATGCCTCAAGGCGGCCCGCGCATTTTTTATGGGCCATCTGGCGAAGCGTCGACGTTCCGGCCTAGCATCGGGCTCAACGCCGAAGCGGGGTGCTCTGAGAAGAGAATCGAGAATGACGTCGGACGGTCCAAGTGCGGTGCTCTCATCCGAAGAGATCGAGGCGATTGCGCGCGATGCCATTGCGGAAGCTCAGGCGGGAAGAACACAGGCCGCGTTGCACAAGCTGATGCCGCTGCGAAAAGCGCAGCCCCGGCAGCCCGAAGCCGCCATGGCATTGCTGCGGGTCGTCCATGATCGATGCTTGCAAAGAGAAGCCGCGATAGACGTTCTGTCAGAGGTCGCACAATCTCACGATCAGGACTTCTGGATTCTCTCGACTGTAGGGCTCTGCCTTGAAGCAGCGCGCGACATTGACGATCTCAATGCACCGCCGCCCGATATTGCATTGTTCCGTTTGGTCGTCGAAAAACTGAGCGGGTTGGCCAAGGTCCACGAGGGGCAACCCGAACAGGAACCGATTCTCGAAGGTCTGGCCACTGCGGCGCGAATGCTGTCGCGCCAGCAAGATGCGATTGCCGAGAGCAGCTATCGGAAACTCACCGAACTCAATCCGCAAAACAGCACCCACCATTACAATCTGGGTCTTTTCTACAAGACACGCGGCAGATTCGCAGATGGCGCGACCGCAAACCAGATCGCAGCCAGCCTCGCGGACGAAGTCACCGAGAGTTACGAGTGGAATCTTGGTATCTGCGCCACCGGCGCAAAGAATGCCTCTCTGGCACTGGATGTCTGGAGGCGCATGGGGCTTGCGATCGAGATCGGGCGCTTTGGCTTGCCGGAATGCTCATTGTCTCAATGCAAGGTCAAGCTGGCGGAGCGGCCCCTGGCGGAGCGCACGGCCGATCAGGACGATCCGGGCGCGGAGGAAACCATCTGGATCGAACGGTTGAGCCCGTGCCACGGCATCGTCCGCAGTGTGCTCTACCAGAAGCTCGGCGTGGACTATGGCGACGTCATCCTGATCGACGGCGCGCCGATTACACATCACACGTATGGTGAGGTGCAGGTCCCGGTTTTTCCACATTTGGCGACGCTGGAGCGGCGGAACTATCAGCTATTCGACTTCGCCGGCACACAGGATTCGGCACGGCAACTGGCGGACTTGACCGCAGAGCTGGATGAGGACGCCGTCGTCTATTCGCATTCCGAGAGCTTCGTGATGATATGCGCGAATTGCTGGCGCGACCCCGATCTCGATCACGACCGTCACGAGGCAATAGAAAAGCACGTCGTCACGGGGCGAATTGCCGCTCCCGCGGGAATGGCCCCCGCACGACTGCTGGAGTTGATCGACAAGGCTATCGAGAAGCAGGAACGGCGCTGCCAACTCTATGCGCCAGATCTTTGCAAGGCGGCAGGGCTGGTGGCGCGTGAGGCGATCGACCGACGTCGGTTCGCTTTGCTGACGGGCAACTAGCGCATGATCCGTCGCCCGCGCTCCCGCCATTTTTCTTCGCCGACCAGACAGGACACCCGGGGCTCATTCTCGGCAGTTGGGACGATCCTCCCCTCCGGCGCGAGGCCCGCAACTTCGAGAACAAGCTTGGTCCGGATCGCTTCCTGGAATTTTTCGCGATCCTTGATTGTCATGATGAAGGCACCCGGCCCTCCGATCACGCAGTCCTCGTAATACAGATCGAGATTCTCGATATCGGTCGTCAAATAGGACGGCTCCTTCACCATGATCGGCAGGCCGTTGATGATGATGCCTTTCTCAACGGCAGCGTCGCGCGCGCCGGTGACGGGGGCTCCGTCGTTGTTCGGCCCATCGCCGGAAATGTCGATGACGCGCCGCGACCCGCGATAGGGATTTTCTTCGAACAGCTGCACTGCGAAATTGATCGCGCCGGAAATCGAGGTGCTCGAACCTCGGCGAATCGGCGTTTTCATGATCTCGGCGGCCACGGCGTCCGCCGATTCCGGGCCGTCGATCACGCGCCACGGAATGATGATCCTGTCGTCGCCCGACATCGACCACTCGAAATAGGTCAGAGCCACCTTGCTGGCCGGACGGGCCCTTAGCGCCTGAAGAAAGTCTTTCGAGACGATGGCCTGTGCATAGCCCTCGCGCTGAATGGCGAGTTCGTCCAGATCCATCGAATAGGAGACGTCGACGGCGATAACGAGCTCGACATTGACGGACAGTGCGCTGTGCCTGGCGTCGGCTATCCCTGATTTCGGGCTCGGCGCGGCAATGCTGGCAACGTCACCTCCGACGATCGCCCCCGCAACAAGCACCGCCCCGACCGAGACACACCAGCGCATGGCGGCCCTCCCGTCCGTTCAAAAGCATGGTGACACCCAAAACGCGCATCGAAAAGCGGAAACATGCCTTTGCCTGCCCGGACACGGATGAGAGTTCCAGGCCCGCGCGAATGTCCGCGTCAGCGCGTCTCGCGGATATCTTCGAAGCGATGGGCGCTGCAATAAGATGCGCCTCAGCCGCCTGAACGCTCCGCCAGCCGCGCGCGGATGTCCGGCTTCAAGACCTTGCCGACCTTGGAACGCGGCAGGTCGTCCCAGACTTCGATCTGCTTCGGTGTCTTGACGCTGCCGATCCGCGCCTTGACGAAGGCAGCCAGCGCCGTCGCATCGACGCTTTGGCCGGCGCGGGGCTGCACCACGGCGACGATCCGCTCACCCCATTTCTCGTCCGCCAGCCCGATCACGGCGCAATCCTGCACCGCCTCATGCGCCCGCAGCGCGTTCTCGACCTCGATCGAGTAGACGTTGAACCCGCCGGTGATGATCATGTCCTTGGCGCGATCGACGATATAGAGGTAGCCGTCGTCGTCGATGTAGCCGATGTCGCCGGTGTGGTGCCAGCCATGCGCGGAGGCCTCCGCCGTAGCCTCGGGATTTTTGTAATAGCCCTCCATCACCAGCGAACCGCGGACCACGATCTCGCCGCGGGCGCCGGTCGGCAGCAAATTGCCGTCGCTATCCATGATGCCGGCCTGCACCAGCGGGCTGATCCGCCCGGCCGAGGCGAGACGCTCCATCGCGATCGTGCCGTCGGCATTGTAATGCTCGCTAGGTGCCATCATCGAGATCATCATCGGCGCTTCGGTCTGACCGAACAACTGCGCCATCGGCCCGATACGCTGGAGCGCTTCCGCAAGCCGCGCGGCCGAGATCGGCGCCGCGCCGTACCAGAAACATTGCAGAGACCCGAGCCTCGCGGAGTCGAGCTTCGGATGATCGAGCAGCATGTAGATCACGGTCGGCGGCAGGAAGGTGTGCGTGATACGGTAGCGCTCGATCAGATCGAGAAATTCTGCGATGTCGGGGTGATGCATGATCACGATGCGGCCGCCGAGCGCCATGATCGGGAAACACAGCACGCCGGCCGCGTGGGTCAGCGGCGCAAGCGCGAGGTAGATCGGGCGGCCCTTGAAGGGATAGCCCATCAGCGTCAGGGCCGTCATCGCCTCGATGTTGCGGCCCGACAGCATGACCCCCTTCGGCTTGCCTGTGGTGCCGCCGGTGCCCGGGATCATCGCGAGATCGTCGACCGCCTCGCGTTGATAATGGTCGTCGGCGAGGCCGGCGAGCCAGCTGTCGAACGAAGGCGCGAAGGGCAACTCAGCATCGAGGCAGACGACGGCGCGCAGCTTTGGCAGCTCTGCACGCACCGCCTCGACCATCGGCGCGAAGCTTGAATGAAACAACAGCAGGCTGCAGTCGAATTGCTCGAGGATGAGCCGATTTTCGACCGCCTCGTTGCGCGGATTGATCGGGCACCAGACCGCGCCTGCGCGGGAAATGCCGAACACGCAGGCAAACGCGACCGGATCGTTGCCGGAGAGGATTGCGACCTTCTCGCCGGCAGCAATGCCCGATCGCGCGAGCCCGCGCGCGACGCGGTAGCTCAGCCCCTGCACCTCGCCATAGCTGAGGTCGCGTCCATCCATGGTGAGGCACGGCGCGTCGGCGCCGAGCGAGGCACCTTTGTCCAGGTAATCGACGAAGCGCATGATCAACACCCGAAGCGGTAGCGGGTGACGCGGAGGTCCGCGCCACCCGCGATTGACTTAATCGTGCACGGTCAGAACAGGCTTGCTGACGAGCCCGAAGCTGCGCAATTGCCCGAGCAGCTCGTGATGGCCGAACGCCTGGCAGCCGGAGGCGAAGCCTACGCGCTTGGGCGGCTGCTGCAACAGATGGGCCGCAGCATAGGCCTGCAACATGCCGGTCTGCTTGTAGTTGCTGTTGCCGTTGATGACGCAGTGCGCGCGCCCCAACGGGCCGGAGGCATGTACCGAATCCATCGACTTGTTGACGCGCGGGTTCTCGCGCGGCGGCATGGTGTTCATCACACCGGCGGCGGTCTGCGCCAATGCGGCGTAGCGGTCGTCGGGATTCATATCCTTGGTCGCCTCCAGCGCGGCCGCGACGATCTGCGGCACGCCCAGCATCAGCGCGCGATTGAACACGCCGCCCAGCACCTTCACGTTGGCCACGCGCGGATCGCGCTTGAACCACACCGGGTGCGAGGTGCCTCCCCAGGGCAACGCCAGCGCCAGCTCGTGCTGACCAGGGATGGCGAGGTTGTAGAGGCCGGCATCGGGCTGATGCTCGACGTACTTGTTCTGCTCCAGGTAGTAGGCCTTGGCCATCGCGGCGTTGACCAGGATGGTCTGCGTCGATGCGATGGTCGGGCTGCCACCCCAGAACACGGCAATGTCCAGCGTGTCGAGGCCGGGCGTCTCCAGGCACAGCTGCGCGGCGATCTCGCCGGTGGTGTACATCTGCGCGATGCCTGGCGCCAACAGCAGCCCGGCATTGGCGAACTTCGTGCCCCACTCCTGCTCGAGCGTGATCAGCCAGTCCTGCTCACCGGTGGTGTCGGTGTAATGACACTTGGAAGCGAGGCAAGCCTGCACCACTTCGCCGCCGAACTTGGCGAAGGGACCCACGGTGTTGAGCACCACCGAGGCGCCCTTGAACAATTCAGTCAGCGCAGCCACGGTGTGCGGCACCTTGACCACCTCGTAGTCGGCGGTCTCGATGCCCGCTACATTCGACTTCATCGCGGCGTTGAGCTTCTCATTGCTGCGGCCGGCGGCGATGAAGGGGATGTTGTATTCGCGTAAGTATTCACAGACCAGCCGGCCGGTATAGCCGGAAGCGCCATAGACGATGACGGGCTTCTTCTCGCTCATTGCGTTCCTCCGAAATGCTTGTTGTCGGCTTTGTCGTTACATGCCCATGCCGCCATCGACCGGCAGTCCGATGCCGGTGATGAAGCGCGCCTCGTTCGAGCACAGGAACACCGCGGCATCGCCGATGTCCGTGACCTCGGCGAGACGGCCGAGCGGGGTTTGCTCCACCACCGAGCCGACTGCGGCGTTGACGTCGGCCGCGAGCCCGACCTTGACGATGTCGTTGGCGAGCTGCATGCCCATGTCGGTCGGGATCAGGCCCGGATAGATGCAGTTTACGCGCACGCCGAAACCGAGCTTGCCGGCTTCCATCGCTCCGACCCGCGTCATGCGGTCAACCGCGGATTTGGTGCCCGAATAGACCGCGATGCTCGGGAAGGCGATCGTTGCCGCAACCGAGGCGATGTTGACGACGGCGCCGCCCTTGCCGGCCGGCCCGCCCGGGCGCATGGCACGGAAGGCGTGCTTCATGCCGAGCACGGTGCCAACGATATTGACGTCGCACATCCGCCGCGCGTCCTCGGCCTTGACCTCGGAGATCAGCGACGTGATCTCGATGCCGGCATTGTTGATCAGAATGTCGTAGCCGCCGAGGGTTGCGACGGTCTTGGCAACCGCCTGCTCCCATTGAGCGTCGTCGGTGACGTCGAGCTGGACGAAGCCCGTGGCGACGTCTTCCTTCGCGATAGCGGCTGCGCTGGCGCGGCCGGTCTCTTCCAGGATGTCGGCGATCATGATCGAGGCGCCGGCTCGCGCCAACGCTTGCGCGATGGCCGCGCCGATTCCTCTAGCACCGCCGGTGACCAGGGCGTTCCTGCCTGCAAGGCTCTTCCCACTCATGACGCACTCCTCCGTTGCTGGTGATCGATTCGTGCTGCGCCAATCGGCGCGCACCAGGTCGATGGGCGCAGGCCTTTCGGCGGCACCCAGCGAAGCGTTCCTCCATGGTCGGACGTCTTGACGACTGTCCAAATTCTTGGTGCGAACCTCCGCCAAAATCTTGACACTTGTCAAGAACGAATTTGACAGTTGTCAAAGGAAGTGGTTGTGAGGGATGGAGCATTCCGCGGTCGACGCGGTATAAGTCCTTGAAAGAACGGGACTGAGGAAGGAACGAGATGGCGCGGCAGGTGACGGGAGCGGCCCGGCGTGTGGCTGATGCGGCCGAGGTGCTGCGCGACGAGAAGTTCAACGCGCGGCGCGTCGAGCTTGCCGAGGCCGCGCTCGAAACGCTTGGAGAGCTCGGCTTCGCACGCACCAGCCTGCGCGAAATCGCGCAGAACTCGGCGTTCACGCACGGCGTGTTCCACTATTATTTCAGCGACAAGCTCGACCTGATCTGCTGCTGCGTCCGCCACTACAAGGCGAAGTGCGTGACGCGATATGACGATGTCGTCGCGACAGCAACGAGCCGCGACGAATTGACGGAGGGTTTCCTCGCCAAGCTCGCAGCAACGCTGCAGAACGAAGCCCGTATGCACCGCCTTTGGTACGACCTGCGCTCGCAGGCGATGTTCGAGGCGGCGTTTCGCAAGGATGTACTCGAGATCGACAAGAGCCTGGAAGCGATGATCTGGCGCATCGCCTCCCGCTATGCCGAGCTCGGCGGCAAGCGGCCGGCGTCGTCGTCCGCCGCGCTCTATGCGCTGTTCGACGGTCTATTCCAAAGTGCGCTGCTTAAGCACCTCGCGGGTGACAAGACGGCGATTCCCGAACTGCTCGACGAAGTCCGGCGCCTGTTGCCGACGGTCTGCTGAAGCGCACGAGCGGCGCCGGCGAAGGCTCTGCAGCGCACCGCTCTCGACGATGCTTCGCATCGCGAGGGAAGCGCTGCGCTGCGTCCGGGGGACTAGAGCGGAGATGCACGCTCTTTCGAGACGCATCACTTCAAAAAGCCAAGTCCTTCGCGCGCCGTGTCCACGGCCCATTGGTCGCCCGGCGGCAGCGCGAGCACGCTTTTGAAATCCGCGCGCGCCTTGGCGGAGTCGGACAGCTTCATGTAGAGGATGCCGCGATTGACGAGCGCGATCTGATTGCCGGGATCGAGCCGGATCGCCTCGTTGTAGTCGGCGAGCGCGCGGTCGTTCTCGCCCATGTCGCGAAACGCACTGGCGCGATTGCTGTAGGCCATCGAATTTCCCGGCTGCAGCCGGATGCCCTCGTCGAAATCGGCAATGGCGCGACGATCATCACCCTTCTTGCGCCAGGCGGTTGCACGAACGAAGTAGGCCTTCTCGAAGGAAGGCATGATCCTGGTGACGTCATCAAGCTCGCGGATGGCATTGTCGGTGTCGTCCTTTTTCAGGAGAACGATGGCCCGGCAATAATGGCCGCCAGCGCTCCCGGGCTCCAGACGGACGGCGGTGTTGCAGTCGTCGAGAGCCTCGTCGATCTCGCCCTTGTTGAAATGGACGGTGCTTCGCAGCTCGTAGGGCCATGCGGCGGCGGGATTGCGCCGCATCGCCTCGTTGTAATCGGCGACGGCATGATCGGAGTCGCGCTTCGCCGCATACGCTTCCCCTCTCTTGATAAGAGCAAAGTAGGCTTGCTTGGGATTGCGTTCGATGGCCTCGGTAAACGCGCCGATCGCCAGATCGAAGTCGCGCTGGTTGAAATATTCGAGGGCACGGGAGGTGTAGGACGGACCGTAGCCGGGATCGAGGCGAATGGCCTCGTTGTAATCGGCCAAAGCGCGATCCCGTTCGCCCTTCGCCGAATAGGCGCGGCCGCGGCAGTTATAAGCCCGCCCGAAATTCGGATCGATCCGTATCGCGGCGCTGCAATCCTCGAAGGCGCGATCCCTGTCCCGCTTGAGGTACCAGGCTTCGCCACGCAGCTCGTAAGCAACCGCGTTTGTCGGATCAGCCGCAATGATCTCGGTCTTTTCGGCGATGACGCGGTCGTTGGACGTATCATCGGCATGAACGGCAACCGTCACGGCAATGGTGACCGCGCAAAACAGACCGAAAATCCGGCCGATCGAACCGCAATTCATGGCTCAAAAAACCCTGCATCGAACCCGCGCCGGGTCGCGCAAGCGGGTGACGGTCGTATCCGGCGGAGAAACATCGCAGCGCCCGGCTGCGAAAATAAGTCGCAGACGGCGGGGCTTCGGTTCGAACGAGTAAGTGCCGCCTCTGCGGTCTCACCAGGCGTAGCGCAGGACGCCCTTGCCGGCGTAGCTGCGCGTGAGGTTCGAGAACTCACCTTCAAACGTCGCTGCCGTGGACCAGCCGTTCAGCCATTGCCTTTCCACTGAGGCCGTGACGAGCGCGGCCTCAGTGGCTTGCGCTGCGCCGTTGACGACGAAACTCGCGCCGGGCAGCGTCTGGAAGGTCGCTCCGATCGCGCGATCGGGGTTGAAGTCATGGACCCAGGCGAGGCGGCCGCGCAGCGTGGTGACGCCGTCCGCCGCGGCAAAGGATTTGTCGGCACGCAGGCCGAATTCGCTGCGGGTGTCGGTGACGCTCTTCGCAGCGTAGCTCAGGGCAAAGGTGCTGGTCCCCGTGATTGCCTGCTCCGTATAGGACGGCAGGTCGAACGTGGTGAACTGGACTGCGGCATAGGGCGTGAGGCCAACGCCGCCGATCACGGGCGCCACGAAGCGATAGCCGCCTTCGAGCCGGCCGGACCAGGCGTTGGCATTGAAGCGGGCCTGGAGGTGATCGGCCCCGGCGATGGTCACAGTGCGATCGGTGGTGACGTCCTGCCAGCCATAGGCCAGCGCGCCCGTGACATAGGCCGCCCCGGCATTGTGCCGCACGAACGCGCCGGCCTGGAACAGGTCGGAGCGGCCAGTGCCGCCATTCGCCACCGAGAAGCTGGTGCCGCCGCCGGCAAGGGCAAAGCCCGCGACGGTGTTGGGCGAGAACCAGTAGTCGGCTCCCGCCGCAGTGCCTGCGATGCGGCTGGTGGTGCTGTTCGAACCGAGCGTCGCATCGCCGTCCGTGGTCTGCGAGCCGCCGAAGCCAGCGGCCCAGACATTCCAACGCTGCGCGAAGGTCTGCGCCGGCGCCTTGCGCGACATCGCGGCATAGGCGTCGCGCTCGGCGCTCGTGCGCTTGCGGCCGCCGGCATAGGCGAGCGCATCGCTGTCGTCAGTTGCGTAGCCCGTCGCACCGGACGACGAACGCGGATCGCCGCGCCCGGCGGCGAACGGATCGGTCAGCACGCCCATGAACTGGTTCATCGCGTTGAACGTGGTCTGCTGCGTGCCGGCCGCCGTCTCGCCCGAAACCTGCGTCAGCGGATTGAGCAGAGCATTGCCCGAGAGCGCGAACAGCGGGTTGAAGCCGGCCGGCAGGGGAGCGCCGCCGATCAGCGCACTATCGATGCCCGCCGCGACGTTCCTCTGATTGACGTTGGCGTTGCCCGGCAGCGACGGCGACAGCAGGCCGGCATCGAGCGTCAGCAGCACGTCGTTGCCGACATAGCTCAGCCGCGCGTTGCGGGCGAAGCTGGTGGCGGTGAGGAAGTCGACACCGGAGAAGGTGCCGTTCACCGTGCCCGCCGTCGCGATCGTATAGGTCGTGGTCGCCGCGACGCGCGCCAGCGGATCCACCATCACCTTGCCGGCGAGGCCAGCCGTACCGCTGACGTTGAGCCGGTCGGCACTGTGGGGGTCAACGTCCACGATGAATTTGCCGCCCCCGCTCTGAACGAAATTGCCGGTGAGCGTCGTGGTGCCGACAGTGCCGAGACCTGATGGAGCCAGGATGCCGCTATTGCCCAGCATGTTGCCGGCGCCGAGATCGACCGTCGCGCCGCTGTTGAGCACGCTGCCCGAAAGATTGTTGAAGGCGTTCGTGCCGCTGCCGAGACCGACATTGCCGGTGACCGTGCCGGCATTGTTCACCGTGTCGTTGCCGGTGCTGGCAACGATGGCGTAAAGGCCTCCCGCGACCGTCGCTGTCGCACCGATGGTCAAGGTATTGGTTACGCCGCCGGCCATATTAACGCCCGCAGCAGCGCCGGATAAGACACCGCCATTGACCGTGACGCCGATATTGCCGCCCGCACTCGCATAGATCGCGTTGCCGGTTGTCGAGGTGACGTTGCCGGTGCTGTTCAGCGTGGTGGTGCCCACGCTCTCGGCGTGGATGCCGTCGCCATACGCACTGACATTTCCCCGGCTGATGACCGACGTGTAGCCGGCATAGCCAACGGCATGAATTCCTTCAGCGCCGGACGAGGTGATGTCGCCGGTACTGTCCACCGTGACGTAGTACCCGAGCATCCCACCCGCAAACGCGTAAATGCCGTAATCGCGCGCGCCGATGTTTCCCCGGCTCGTCACCACGACGGCATTCGTCCCCACGAGATACATGCCGGTGCCGTTGCGCGAGGTAATGTCGCCGATGCTGTCCACGTTGGTGCCGATCTGGGCGCCCGCGAGGATGCCGTAGTCGTTGCCGACGAGATTGCCGCGGTTGGTAATGTAGACGTCGTTCAGAGCATCCGCATAGATAGCCATGCGGTCGGACGTGATGTTACCTCCATCATGCGTGATCCTTACGGATCCTCGCCCCGAGTTCCCTTGAATGCCGAAAAGGGCAGAGATGTTTCCGCTGTGCCGGATCACTGCATCGCCAAGATCTGCGGAGGCGAGGATGCCGGCGGTCGCGGCAATGTTTCCGATGCTGTCGATCGTGGCACCAAAGTCAGCGAACGCGTAAATACCGAGACTGGCCGCGTTGATATTTCCGACCTTGGTGACAGAGATGCCGTAGGTGTACGTCTTGGCATAAATGCCGCTACCATTGCTGGAGGTGATGTCGCCGCTGTTCGTGATGGTGATGGCGTCGCCATAGCCGGAATGGGCGTTAGCGTAAATGCCATCAAGATATGCAGTGATTGTGCCGCGGCTGGTGATGTTGATGTCGACGATGCCGAAAAGGCCAACTGTGGATGCGTGGATGCCGAAACCGCCAGCCGAGCTGATGTCGCCGGTGTGGTTGATCGTCACCACCCCGGTTTCCCACGACCCCGTCGCGGCGGACGAGGCACGAATGCCATCGGCGGCTCCGGTCACGATGATGGAATGGGGCGCCATGTCGTTGTTGATGGTGACCGCGCCGCTCGAGCGCACGAATTCTATACCGGACGTGCCGGCGGCCGGCGCGATATTGGTCGTCAGCGAATTGGCGTTGAGCGTGTCGACGAGGGCCTGGTTGAAATCAGCGGCACCGATCCCGGCCGATTGATCGCCGGTGCAGCTCGCGGTCGTCCCGGCCGTCGTGCAGCCATTTGGTCCGGCTTGCGCCGGCCGCGGTTCCATCAGCCACAGCGCGCCGCTGGCCGCTGTCCCAAGCAGCGCCACGCGCCAGCCACGGCTCGCGCTCAGCGCCTGGAACGTGCTCGCCCCTTCGCCGGCAGGAGCGCGGTCGTTGGTAAGATCCGATTCGGCAAGTCGGGCGAATCGCGCCCGATCGTCTTGCCGCCGTCCCGCGGTTGCGCCGAAGCGCAACGGCACCTTTTTCTTCCCCATCACGTCCACCCGCGTGCCCCTTGCGTCCTGGGGCGACCTTAAGGGACTCGGGCGCGGTACAATGTGCCGGGCGTCTCAAGCGGAAAAGTTTTCGCGTTGTCGGTTCTTGCAGGATCACCACATCCCGCGCGCGCATGCCACGAGGATGGCCGGCGTGCATTGGCAATTGCGTGGATCGATTCCGCTTCTCAGCGGACGACGAGGACAGGCGACGTTACGCCGCGGTCGCCGGCGGCAGCGCCAGCACCGAATAGATCGCCTGGGCGTCGCGCGAGGCGCGGAGCTTCTTGGCGATGTCCTGGTCGCGCAGAAGGCGGGCGATGCGGGCGAGCGCCTTGAGGTGATCGGCGCCGGCGCCTTCGGGGGCGAGCAGCAGGAAGACGAGATCGACCGGCTGGCCATCCATCGCCTCGAAATCGATCGGACGATCGAGGCGCGCGAATAGGCCGAAGATCTTTTCCAGCTTGGGCAGCTTGCCGTGCGGAATGGCGACGCCGTAGCCGACCGCGGTGGTGCCGAGCTTCTCACGCTGCAGCAGCACCTCGAACACGGAGCGTTCGTTCTGCCCGGTCAACTCGGCGGCCTTGGCCGCGAGCTCCTGAAGCGCCTGCTTCTTGCTGTTGACCTTCAATGCCGGGAGAATCGCCTCGGGTGCGACCAGATCGGTAATCGGCATGGAAGGTTTCCGAGGTGAATTAAACCGTCAGGTTCCGAATTGGCCAGCTTGGTCAAACCATGCCTGGCCGGCATCAAGAAGGTGAAGCAGGAGGGGGACTTAGCCCCGATCCTGATGTGGGGCGCTTCTACTCCAACGCAATCCCGGTGCCAACTGCTGCGTGCGGCTTTGCCCCGCTCATTGTTAAGGGCTGCGGTTGGTACGGGGGCCGGTTCCAGCCCTTAACCGTCCGGTTTGGGCCCCGGCGGGTCGATCCAGCCGACATTGCCGTCGGCCCGGCGGTAAATGATGTTCACCCGGCCGCTGGAGCCGTGCTGGAATACCAGGCAGGGCGCTCCGCTGAGGTCGAGCTCCATCACCGCCTCGCTCACCGATAGCTGTTTCAGCGAGGTGGTGGCCTCGGCGATGATGACGGGACTGTAGCCGGTGACCTCGTCCTCGTCCTCACCCTCGCCCGGCGCCTCCAGCACGTAGCTCGTGGCGTCCATGGCGGCCAGCGCCGCGGAGGCGACATGGGCCTTGCGGGCCGAGCGGTCCTTGAGCCGGCTCTTGTAGCGCTTGAGCCGCTTCTCGATCATCAGGAGCGCCTGGTCGGCGCTGGCATAGGCATCCGGCGCGTTCGAATCGGCCTCCAGCGTAATTCCCGTATCAAGATGCAGGGCACAGTCGGTGCGGAAGCCGAAGCCATCCTTGCTCAGGGTGATGTGGCCGGAATAGTTCCCGTCGAAATATTTACGCAGGACCTCGTCGGTCCGATCGGTCACGCGGCCGCGCAGGGCGTCGCCGACGCTGACGCTCTTTCCCGAGATTCTGAGGGTCATGTGATGCCTCGCTTGGTTTTAAGTGCCCAGCTTGGATCGGTCTCGATGGGGGATCGAGAGTAGCGCGATTTCGCGCCAGCGCAATCAGGCCGGCTCGGTGTTGCGGGAGCGATCGGGCATTGCGGTGGAGAGGACGTTACCAAGAGCGCTCTGCTTGTCACGGCGGCGTTGCACCGAAGAGGGAATGCGCATGGCTTCGCGGTACTTCGCGACCGTGCGGCGGGCAATGTCAATTCCCGAGGCGCGTAAGCGTTCCACGATGGTGTCGTCCGACAGGATCGCCGACGGAGCTTCCGAATCGATCAGCTGCTTGATGTGGTGGCGCACGGCCTCGGCGGAATGCGCCTCGCCGCCGTCGGCGGAGGCGATCGAGGCCGTGAAGAAATATTTCAATTCGAATGTGCCGCGATTTGTCGCCATGTACTTGTTGGCGGTGACGCGCGACACGGTCGATTCATGCATCTGGATGGCGTCGGCAACGGCCTTCAGATTCAGCGGCCGCAGGTGCGCCACGCCATGGGTGAAGAAGCCGTCCTGCTGGCGCACGATCTCCGTCGCAACTTTCAGGATGGTGCGGGCGCGCTGATCGAGCGCGCGCACCAGCCAGGTCGCGTTCTGGAGCGCGTCGGTGAAATAGGACTTGTCGCCGTCCTTGCCGACCTTCTTCGAGAGTTGCGAATAGTAGGTCTGGTTGACCAGCACGCGCGGCAAGGTGTCGCTGTTGAGCTCGACATGCCAGCCGCCATCCGGGCCCGGGCGGACATAGACGTCGGGCACCATGGTCTGGAGCCGCGCCGAGCCGAACTTCATGCCGGGCTTGGGATTGAGGCGGCGGATCTCGCCGATCATGTCGGCGATGTCCTCGTCGTCGACGCCGCAGAGCTTGCGCAGCGAAGCGATGTCGCGCTTCGCGAGCAGATCGAGGTGCTCGACGAGGGCCTGCATCGCCGGGTCGTAGCGGTCGAGCTCGCGGAGCTGGATCGCCAGGCATTCGCTCAAATTGCGCGCGCAGACGCCGGGCGGATCGAATTTTTGCAGCACGGCAAGGACGTCCTCGACGTCGGCTTGCGATGCGCCAAGGCGCTCGGCGGCCTGGCCGAGATCCGGCGGCAGATAGCCGGCCTCGTCGACGAGGTCGATCAGGTACTGGCCGATCATGCGCTGCGCCGGGCCGGTGAAGGCGACCGAGAGCTGCTCGGCAAGATGGTCGCCGAGCGTGATCTCCGCGGCGACGAAGGCTTCGAGATTGTAGTCCTCGTCGCCGGAGGCCCCGCCGCCCCATTCGGTATAGGTGGTCGGCGCCGCATCCTGGGCGTTGCGCGCGGCGGCCTCGGCCGGTTCCTCGGAGAAGACGTTGTCCAGGCCCGTATCCAGGGTCTGCTCGATCTCGGCGCGGGTGCCGAGATCCTTGCTCATCCATTCTTCCTGGCCCGGCTCGAACGCCTCGCCCGGACCGCCACCCGGCTCGTCGTTGTGGCCACCGTCGGAGTCGCTGAACTGGCCGGTCTCGGCCGGGGCTTCACCCGCGGGCGGCTCGTCGTTGGCCCGCTCCAGCAGGGGGTTCCGCTCGAGTTCCTCTTCCACGAAGGTCGTGAGATCGAGGTTGGACAATTGCAGCAGCTTGATCGCCTGCATCAGCTGCGGCGTCATGACCAGCGACTGCGATTGCCGGAACTCTAATCTCTGCGTGAGCGCCATGAAGCAAGAACCGATCCCAAAAGTTGGTCCGATTTTTGCTTATCCTAGTCTTGGCGCGATGTACACGGCTTGACGAACGGGAAAAAAGGGCTAGAGGCGGAATTCCTCGCCAAGGTAAAGCCGGCGAACGTCGGGATCGGCGACGATCTCATCCGGGCTACCCTCGGTCAAGATTTCACCGGCATAGACGATATAGGCACGATCGGTCAGGCCGAGCGTCTCGCGCACATTGTGGTCGGTGATCAGCACGCCGATGCCGCGGTTGGTGAGATGGCGGACGAGGTCCTGAATGTCGCCGACCGCGATCGGATCGATGCCCGCGAAGGGCTCGTCGAGCAGCATGTAGTTCGGACGCGTCGCCAGCGCGCGCGCAATCTCGACGCGGCGGCGCTCGCCGCCTGACAGCGCGATCGACGGCGATTTCCGCAAGCGCGTGATGTTGAATTCGTCGAGCAGCGAGTCGAGCTGCTGCTCGCGCTTCTTGCGCGAGGGCTCGACCACTTCGAGCACGGCGCGGATATTCTGCTCGACGGTGAGGCCGCGAAAGATCGAGGCTTCCTGCGGCAGATAGCCGATGCCGAGCCGCGCGCGCTGATACATCGGCAGCTTGGTGACGTCGTGGCCGTCGAGCTCGATCGCGCCGCGATCGGGCTTGATCAGGCCGGTGATCATGTAGAACACGGTGGTCTTGCCGGCGCCGTTCGGGCCGAGCAGGCCGACCGCTTCGCCGCGGCGCACATAGATGCTGACGCCGCGCACCACCTGGCGGCTGCCGAAACTCTTTTCCACGCTATGCACAGCCAGGAAACCCGGCCGCTTCAGAAGCTGCGGTCCGCCGGCGCCGTTGGGCCTGCTGGCGGCCCTCACGGGATGCACCGCCTGGGCACGCGGCGGTTCGGTCTGGTAGTCGGCTTGGTAGTCGGCCTGGAAATGGTCGGGCGCGCGCATCTGGTCGCGCGCGATCGGCGATGCATCCCGCACCGGGCTGGGCACGAGACCGCCGACGCTGTCACCGAGGGCAGTGATGTCCTGGCGCGCAAATCCTGGCCGGCCGCGCTTGGCGGGGCGCCGACGGAACATGCTGAAGAGATCGACCATCCCGCCTTCTAGCCTTTCACGACAATCCTGCGCGATGATCCGCGCGTGATCCCGCGATCTGCCGCACCGGCCTTGCGATTCGCCGGCACAGCATGAGTGAAGGGATGTCTCATGCCCAGTGAAACACGCCCGAAAAGCGGCGAACCCCGCTTGGAAAGCCCTTCGCGCTAGATACAGCCTCGCCGGGCAAGCTTCAACCTCGGATCGGGAGAATCTGGCCCAAGCGATTGAAGTTACTTCAGGAATTTACTTTTGTTTGCCTGCGCCGGGCAATTGCAGAGGCGGCGCCGGAGCGGGCTTGCCCGGGCTCCCCGATCCGCAATCATTGCTGCCGCCCTGCGGCAGCAATGCCTGCACCCTGCCGCTGTCGGATTCCACCCGCGAGACGCCCGTGGTCATGTCGACCGCCAGACGGTCGCCGCGCAGCACGTTCCTGCACTGCGTGAGAACGACGCCGCCGAGCATGGTGATGAGGTTGGTTTTGGTGTCGAACACGGCGGTCTCGCCTGTTACCACCTGGTCCTTCTGGGTGACGACGACGTTGCCGCGCGCTTCCAGCCGCTTGATCGAGGAACTGCCGCCCGGCCCCGGCTGCGCCGACTGCATCGGCGCACCCTTGGTCCCCTTCGCCGCGGGCTGCGGCGCGGCCGGCTTGTCGCCGCCGCCGGAGTCGTAAAACACCACGAGCGTCTTCGAGGTCATGGTGGTGTCGCCCTGGATGACCTTCACATTGCCGGAGAAGGTCGCCTCCTTCTTCTTGTCGCGCATCTCGAGCGAGGCGGCTTCGATCTGGATCGGCTGGTCGCGGTTTTGCGAAAAGCCCTGCATTGCGTTGGGCACGCCTTGCATCGTGCTCTGCGCGACGGCCGCACCGGTTGCGACCAGCGCGACGGTGAGCGCGGCCACACCGAGAATGGCGCACCGCTTGTCTTCGTTGCGCGAAAAGAATCTCATCATGAAAATCACTTTGAATTGGCCGACTTGTTCTGAGGCGTGCGTGTCTTCACCGGCGGCGCGGGCTGCTCGGCCGGCGCAGGCTGGGCGGCAGCGGGATCGTCCAGCTTGTCCAGATGCATCACCACATTGCCCTCGAAGCGGATGACGTCGCCGCCTTCCGTGATCCGCAGCCGGTCGGCGGTCAGCGTTCCGTTGGTCAGCTTGACGTCGACATGCTCATCCGAGGAGACCGTTCCCTTGCCCATGTCGACGAAGGCCGAGTTCAGCCGCGCCTCATAGCCGGACGAGGTGCGCAGGAAGATATCCTTGTGCAGGTCGAGCTGCTGCTGCTTGTTGTCGAAGCGGCCGGTGCGCGCATCGAGCAGCAAAGTGGATTTGTCTTCCATCAGCACCTTTGCGCGCAAATCATTGAGATCGACATGATCGGGGTCGGTGATGTCCTGCGTCGCGGTCTTGGCCCAGAGCTCGTAGGGCCGCTGGTCCGGGGTGAAGCCGGACATATGCGGCGTTTCCATCGTGATCTTGGTGCCCGTCACCACGAGATTTCCGGAGTCGAGCTTCACGGGGATCTGGAAGGGATTGAGGAAAGTCGAGACGGCGACGATCGCGGCCATGGACGCAGCCACCGTCACCGGCACCGCGATGCGCAGAATCCGCACCAGGCGGCTGTGGCGCGCCGCGCTGGCAAACTTCGCCGCAAGCGCGGCGTCGTAGGTTGGATTCTGGGCCGAATTCACCTGAGCTCCCGAGGTGTCGCTCGTCTCGTCCGGTTGACGGGCGCACGCCATTGTATCCGGCGCCGCCTGAATATGCAGCCTGCGACAGGCCGCACGAAAGTGTCCGAAACGGGGCGGCAGCCCTAAGCTAACAGCGGCCCGAGGCCTCAGGAATGCGCGAAAATGTCCTCTTCCGCCCAGCCCTGGAGATCGAGCAGAGCGCGGGTCGGCAGGAAGTCGAAACAGGCTTTTGCCAGCGCGGTGCGGCCTTCCCGCACCAGCATGGCGTCGAGCCGCTCGCGCAGGGCATGAAGGTGCAGCACGTCGGAGGCGGCGTAGGCGAGCTGCGGCTCGGTCAGGCTGTCGGAACCCCAGTCGCTGGATTGCTGCTGCTTGGAGAGGTCGACATTGAGCACCTCGCGCACGAGGTCCTTGAGGCCATGCCGGTCGGTGTAGGTGCGGGTCAGGCGGGAGGCAATCTTGGTGCAATAAATCGGGCCGGTCATGACGCCAAACGTCTGGTACAGCACCGCGACGTCGAACCGCGCGAAGTGGAAGATCTTCGTGATCGCAGGATTGGCCAGCAGGGCCTTCAGGTTCGGCGCGTCGGTGTGGCCCTTGGGGATCTGCACCACGTCGGCGCTGCCGTCGCCGGGCGAGAGCTGCACCACGCAGAGCCGGTCGCGGTGCGGGTTCAGCCCCATGGTCTCGGTGTCGATCGCCACCGCTCCGGTGTAGCGGGACAGGTCGGGCAGGTCGCCGCGATGCAGGCGTACGGTCATGGCGTTTCAAAACCTCAATCGAATTGGTCGGTCGGCATCATAAGCTAATCGGGTTGCCCGCGATGTAGCCACTGGCGGCGGGCCGCGCAAGCGGCAGCTGTGCCCGCCGGGGCGCGGTCAGATCGCCGCCAGCATGATGCAGATCATCGCCGCCACCGTCGTGCGGCTGGCACCATCGCGAAAAGTGTAGAGAATCGGGTCGTCGGGCATCTCGCGGCGATGCGCCATCATCAGGGCGCGGCCGAACCAGTAGAGCAGCAGCGGATTGAGCAGCCATAACATCCAGGGACGGCTGTAGAGCGGCGTCACCGCGGAGGAGGAGACGTAGAGCGAGAACACGGTCACCGCGTTCATGGCGCTCGCCGCCGCCATCGCGCCGATGATGTGCAGGTCGGTGATCCTGTAATCGCGGTTGGAGGGATCGGCGAGGCCGGCGCTCTCGCGCATGCTGAGCTCGCTGAAGCGCTTGATCAGCGCCAGCGAGGTGAACACGAACAGCGAGAAGATCAAGAGCCATTCCGACAGCACCACGCCGACGCCGACCGCGCCGGCGATGATGCGTAGCGTGTAGAGGCCGGCGAGTGTCACGACGTCGACCAGCATCTTGCGCTTGAGCACGAGCGAATAGGCGATCGTGGTGGCGAGATAGCCACCGAGCACGCCGAGGAACAGAGGCGAGATGCAGAGGCTGGCGGCAACCGCGAGCAGCCACAGCGCGGGAATCGCAAGCAGCGCCGAGGACATCGGCAGTCGACCTGCCGCCAGCGCGCGATGGCGCTTGGTCGGATGCTGCCGGTCGGCTGAGAGATCGAGCAGATCGTTCATCAGGTAGGCACCCGACGCGCAGGCCGAGAACGCGAGGAACGCCAGCAACGCGTAGCCGAGCGTCGCAAGATTCATCTGATGCGCCGTGATCGCCGGCACGAACACCAGCGTGTTCTTGGCGTATTGATAGACGCGCAGCGCCTGCGCCCAGGTTTTGAGGCTGGCACGGCTGCTGCCGCGCGTCTCGATGCGCTCCATGGAGGCGTGGTCGAACGGCAGCCGGTCAGGCGCCGCGAGATCGGCCGGCGCAACGACGCCATCGAACCCGAGATGCGCGGCAATGCCCGCCGCGTGATGCGCAAACCGGCCGGCCACCAGATAAATCTTGTCGCCCCGCGCCCGCGCCGCCAGGGCCTGGTTCAGCACGTCGGCATCATAGGGCAGATGGGCGTAGTCGAGCTCGGCCTGCGCCAGGATATCCGTGAGCGCCGCCATGCCCGGGCGTCCACCCGCGCCGAAGCGGGCCAGCATCCGGCCGGGGCTGGAGAACAGCGCTTCCAGCAGCAGCTCGGAACGGAGCAGGGCGCCTTCGAGATCGATGACAAGCGTCCGCGCCGCGGCGGGAACCGCCGACGGTGTGGGGACGCCCGAATCGTAGTGCCAGGCAGGCTGCTCCATCCGAAAACGCTCTGACTTGCCGCAACATGACCGGCCCTGAGGCCGGGGAGCAGGGAAATGGACGGCCGAGAGCCTAGGGGGCATTCGCTAAGGGCGACTTAACCGGGGGGAGAAGGGCCGGCGCCCCTGGGGGATGCCGGGTCCAGGCCATGCACCCTGCTGTTGCATGGATCCCACAACCCGGCGCCAGCTTCATGTTCCGGCGGGGCTTTTGCCGCGCGCCCCGTGAAAATCCTCCCGGCCGACCCCATCTGCGAGTTTTCGCGCGCTCGCCCGCCGCCCACAATGAAATCAGGTGTCATGACCGAACAGACGCTCGCTGCGCCTATCGACGACCAACAGGAACGCCAGCGCGGCTTTACGCGCTACCAGGCGCTCCTGATCGCACTGCTCGCGTTCACGCAGTTCACGATCATTCTCGATTTCATCATCATGTCGCCGCTCGGCGCCATCCTGATGCCGGCGCTCGACATCACGGCCGGGCAATTCGGCGTCGCGGTGTCGGCCTACGCGTTCAGCGCGGGACTGTCGGGGATCCTGGCCGCGGGCTTTGCCGATCGCTTCGACCGCAAGCGCCTGCTGCTGTTCTTCTATGTCGGCTTCACGCTCGGGACCCTGCTCTGTGCCGCCGCGCAGACCTACCACGTGCTGCTGCTCGGCAGGATCGTGACCGGATTGTTCGGCGGCGTGATCGGCTCGGTCGTGCTGGCCATCATCACCGATTTGTTCGCGCTGCACCTGCGCGGCCGCGTGATGGGCTTCGTCCAGACGGCGTTCGCCGCGAGCCAGGTGCTCGGCATTCCCGCGGGGCTGTTTCTCGCCAATCACTGGAACTGGCATGTCTGCTTCGTTGCGATCGTCGGCTTGTCGATCGTCGCGATCGCCGTCATCGCCTTCGCGATGGAGCCGGTCGACGCGCATCTGAAACTGAAGCAGGACAGAAACCCGTTCCGCCATCTGATCGCGACCATCGGACAGCCGCGCTATACGCTGGCCTTCGCCGTCACGACGTTGCTGGCGACGGGCGGGTACATGCTGATGCCGTTCTCCAGCGCCTTCACCGTGCATAATCTCGGCATCGACATCCTGCATCTGCCGACGATCTATCTCGTCTCCGGCCTGTTCAGCATCGTCACGGGACCGCTGGTCGGCAGGGCGAGCGACGCGTTCGGCAAGTACCCGACCTTCGTCTTCGGCAGCGTGGTGTCTGTCATCATGGTGCTGATCTACACCCATCTCGGCCACGTCTCGCTCGCGACCGCGATCCTCGTCAACGTGCTGATGTTCGTCGGCATCTTCTCGCGCATGATCCCGTCGCAGGCGCTGATGTCGGCGATCCCCGACCCCAGCCAGCGCGGCTCGTTCAGTGCGGTCAGCGCGTCGCTTCAGCAACTCTCCGGTGGGCTCGGTTCGGTCCTCGCCGCCGCCATCATCGCGCAACAACCGGATGGTTCGCTGCTCCATTTCGACCGGATCGGCTACGTCGTGGTCGCGTCGGCAATCGTCTCGCTGGTCGCGATGTACTTTGTGCAGAGGGCTGTGGCAGAGCGGACCGGGAGACGGGTGGTCTGAGGGCTCGACTTGAAAAAGCCCGCTATGCCCGCCCGCCGGCCAGCCTTTCAAGCTGGTCGTGAAGCTGCGCAGGAAGATACGGCTTGGGGATGAACCTCGCCCCGAGTGGGATGTCATCCGCTGCCGGGCTGAGTTGGCCGGACGTAATGAGGAGCCGCACGGGCGGCCATCGGTCTCTGATCACCGCCGCCAGCCGAAGGCCATCCATCGAGCCCGGCATCTGGATGTCGGTAAAGACGACGGTGATCGCCGGTTCCGTCTCCAGCAGATTGACAGCCTCGTCCGCGTCGGCCGCCTCGAAGACATCGAAGCCCATATCCCGCACCATGTCAGCCGCGTTCACGCGGATGAGGAAGTCATCTTCCACGATGAGGATCACGTCCCTATGCTGGCTGAGATTGGACACTTATGCTCCGGCATAACCGAGCATAAGGTTTGAACGGCTTCTTTGTTCCACAGAACGTCTTGCAAAGGATCGCGTTTGTTAGAGCAGGGCGTTAGGGTTCACCATGGCAATTGACATCAAGGCGGACGTGGATGCCGTCCAGCAGATTGGGGCAGTTCCCAAAGTTCTGGATTTGGCCGCACGCATAACGGGCATGGGCTTCGTCGCCATAGCGCGCGTAACTTCAGATCAATGGATTTGCTGCGCCGTTCGGGACAGCATCGCCTTTGGCCTTGAGCCGGGCGGAGAACTGCGTGTCGAGACGACCATCTGCAACGAGATCCGGCAGCACGGCAACACGGTCGTCATCAACGATGTGCAGACGGACAGCGACTTCTGCAATCATCCGACACCGGCCATGTATGGATTTCGCAGCTACATCTCAGCTCCCATCGTCCTGATCGACGGAGCCGTCTGGGGAACATTGTGCGCCATCGACCCCACGCCTCGACAACTTCGTACGCCTGAAATCCTCGACACGTTTCAGCTGTTGGCCGAACTGATCGCTGCACAGCTCGAACTCAATCAACGTCTGGAGCGGAGTCAGGCCGATCTCATCGACGAGCGAAAAACGGCAGAGCTTCGCGAGCAGTTCATCGGCGTATTGGGGCACGATCTTCGTAATCCCCTCGCAGCCGTCGATGCAGGCATGCGCGTGCTGCTGAAGAACCTCGACACCGGGCGGGCGCCCGAAATCGCGCTCGGCGTTCAAAAAGCCGTCTATCGCATGGCCGGCATCGTCGAAAACGTCATGGACTTCGCGCGAGGCCGACTTGGCGGAGGCCTTACGATCAAGCGAGATGCGACGCTGCCTTTGGCGCCGGTGCTGGAGCAAATCATCGCGGAGTTCAGGACGGCTTGGCCGACCGTGACGATCAGTTCATCGGTCCAAATCGAAGAGCCCATCAGCTGCGATCGGAGCAAGATGGGCCAACTTTTCTCGAACCTGCTCGGGAATGCAATTACGTACGGTGACCAGAGTAGGCCGATCCACGTCGTAGCCAGAACCTTGGACGGAACGTTCGATCTGACGGTGTCCAACGAAGGCCCGCCAATCTCCGAAAAGGCGCTGGCAAACCTCTTCAAGCCATACACGCGAGGCGACCGGCCCAGTCAGCAGGGTCTGGGACTTGGTCTTTACATCGCTTCGCAAATCGCCCAGGCCCATGGCGGCAAATTGAGTGCGATATCGACCGGACGCGAAACGACCTTCTCTTTCGAGATGCCGATCTAAGCGGGCCGGGAGCAAGATCGTCTGGAGCCAGGTTATTGCTTTACGCTGGCCGGGAAAATGAGCGACTGATCATCGATCTCCTGATCCGGGAGCTGATGGACGCCCGCCATGGCGTGCAGCTCGACCAAGGGCGGCATGGCCGCTGCGGATAGCTCTATCGAGCGAGGTTGCGTCCTGAAGATCAGGGCAGAAGCGGCGATCAGAGCTGCAACGACGAAACAAGCGATCAGCGACCGGCGCATATGGCGTCTCCCACGTCTATGTGGAGAACAGAAAGCTTAACAAACAATAATGACCG
Organism: Bradyrhizobium sp. 63_E2_N1_3; assembly: GCF_052076005.1. Lineage (NCBI taxonomy): Bacteria > Pseudomonadati > Pseudomonadota > Alphaproteobacteria > Hyphomicrobiales > Nitrobacteraceae > Bradyrhizobium > Bradyrhizobium sp. 63_E2_N1_3. The sequence continues at coordinate 156,025 of NZ_CP197235.1, forward strand.
CTAAACGCGGGCGCTCGACTCAGCGAACGCCGTTGTGGCGGACTCCTGCACGAAATGATCAAGGATGCCGGCGGCACCAAGTGCGACGACGGCGGCGAACAGACAGGCAATTATGAAAACGCGCATTCTGTTGATCCCTACCCCTGCAACCTAGCACGCTTCCAAACGGATTTGTGCAGCGGCCGTACAAAACGCTGTGTTCAACCTGGAAGTGCGAAGGCCTCCGCCTCGATATCGATGAACGTCCGTCCGAGCGCGCCGACCGCCGCATAGAAGTCCGCCGAACTGGCCCGCTCGAGATCAACGAAAAAGCGCCTCATCCAGCGTGAAACATGCTGATCAAAGAAAATGCGCTCGGCATCCGCTGGCGCTGGAATGCTCCCGCCGGCGAAGCCTGCCATGATCTCACAGAGAAATCCCGCGTGATCTTCGGGCTCCGTACGTTCCGGAGCCGCTTCGAGGCCGAGACCCTCGAGAGTTTCCCGCAACCGCGCGAGTGGACGGCCATACAGGGTATCGGACAGGTAGTGTGACGCATAAGGCAGCAGCGCCCCCTTGCCCAACCCTGCAAAGAGGGCGAAGAACTCGCTCGATGCGGCCTGCTCATTGGTCCGGCGCGCTGCATCCGCCAGCGCCATGTGCGCCTTGCCCATCGCACTCGCATCGCTGTGCAATGCAGAGATCCGGCGCAGCAGCTGCGCGTCCGGGCTGCGCGTCAGCAACGTCGCCAACAGGGCATATTCCTGCGCCCGGGCGAGGTCGAATTCATCGACGATACGCACTGAAGCGATTGTTGAAGTTGGATCCATCATTGTTCGATCGCGCAAGACATATGATCCTGCCGGTTGCTAGCGGGGCAATGCGCTGCCATGACGTCGTGCTCGCTGGGAGGGCGGCTCTCCGGCAGCAGGACTGACGGACTGCATGCTCTCATTCCGGTCCTGGTCCGGTCGTGCCGTGGCATCATCGGGCAGCGATTGAGCTGCCACTATCGTCGGTTCGAGAATGGGCTGTTCGGCATCGGGCCGCCCTTGCGGAATGAGCTCGGTTGGCGGCGGCACGTCCGCAAGCGCGTCACCCACCTGCTCCAGCCCCTTCGACATCTGCGCAACGAGATCGGCGACGTTGTCCGCCGGATCGAGCGGGCCAAATCCTGGAATTGCGTTGGGATCGTTGAAATCCCACTGGTTCTCCGCAATCCCGATGAAGTCGCGGATCGCAGGGTCGGCCGCCCAGGCACGGCGCAATGCCAGGCGCGTCAGTTCGGCCGGAACGCCCGTCTGCAGGAACGCCGCAATGTCGGTGTGAGCGGTGATCGATTCGATCGACGGCAAACTGGCGAGATCGAAAGGCCGGTCTGTCTCGTCATTCGCTACGGACGGCTCGGCAGCCTGCTCTTTGTCGGCCGGGGCAAGTTCAGCGTTTTGGCTTTTCGAGGCTTGCTTGAGCCGCGCCCAGCGAACGAAGACGTTAGTCTCTGACATCGATCTCTCTCATGCCGCTGCTAACGATTGCGCTGCCGTTTGACGAATGGTCGTTCGACATGATGCTCGGCGATGAACCGGCCGACGATCTCGGAGATGCCTGGTGGCATCGGCACGGCTTCGACCAGATTGCTGCCTGCATCGGTAAACGCCTCGCCCTCCGCCGGATCGGCCGTGACCGCGAGCAGCTCGTAGGGCGGCTCGGAGCCGGTCGGACGCAAATTGACCCACAGCGTGGGCGAGCCTGACGTGAGATTTTCGCGATAGTTGGTGGTTTCGGTCCGGTGCAGCTCGATCACGGCATCACCGGCGTAGAACAACGTGACCTCGCCTTCGCCACCAATCGGAGTCCACGGCTTCGCAGTCGGCTCTCCCGCGAATACCGAGACGGGCCGCCACAGAAAATCGGCCCACGCACTCTTCGCCTTGCGCCGCTCGATTGCGACACCGACAGCAATGCGTGCAAGACTTGTCGATATCAATGTGCCCTCTCGAGATCGAGATGTGGTTCCCGCTTCCGAAGCCAATCCTGCGAAGCTGCGCTCGCGCCCGGCGAGAGCGATAATCGTGCGCTCATGATACGGGCGTCGTCTTTTCCGATACGCGGAGTATATACTTCGGGGGTGAACGGGCCAGTAGGTGGCCGCTCTATTTTGGGAGCCGCGAGATATTGTGACCGTCATATCTGATACCGGCAGGCGCCACCTGATCTGCTCGTGCGAAGGGACGATGCCGCTCGATGCAGACGCAATTCGCCGCGGCTGCCGCGGTGAAGTGACGGCAGCGACGCAGCTCTGCGGCGCCGAACTCGGCCGATTCAAGGCTGTCGCCGCCGAAGATGGTCCGCTCACGGTGGCCTGCACGCAGCAGGCGGCGTTGTTTTCGCAGGTTGCTTCCGAAAATAATCGTGCGAATTCGATACAGTTTGCCAACATCCGCGAGACCGCCGGATGGTCCGGCGATGCCGACCGCGCGGGACCGAAGATGGCCGCGCTGCTGGCCGCCGCGGCCGAAGTCGCCGCACCCGCGCCGATGGTCCAGTTGGAAAGCAGCGGGGTCATCCTGATCTACGGCCGCGACGAGGCCGCGATCGAGGCTGGCGACTTGCTGAAGGAACATCTCGACGTCACCGTGCTGATTGCGCCACCAGCCGCGATCGCACCGCCACGTAGCGCCGACTATCCGATTGCCAAAGGCCGGATAACGAGTGTCAAAGGACATCTGGGCGCGTTCGATGTGGTGGTCGACGATTTCGCCGAAGCCGCACCGTCCTCACGTCGCGCCCTGACGTTCGGCTCGTCACGCAACAACGCCCGTTCGAGCTGCGACATCGTCCTCGACTTGACCGGCGGGCCTGCGCTGGTTCCTGCCGACTTGCGCGACGGCTATCTGCGCGCGGATCCCGGCAGTCCCGCAGCAATCCTCCAGGCCGTGCTGAAAGCGCGCGACCTCGTCGGGACCTTCGAGAAGCCGCGCTACATCACCTTCGACGCCGGGCTTTGCGCACATTCGCGCTCGAAGCGGACCGGCTGCACCCGCTGTCTCGATTCCTGTCCGGCCGGCGCGATCACACCTGCCGGCAACCATGTGGCGATCGACGCCAACATCTGCGCGGGCTGCGGCCAATGCGCGACGGCCTGTCCCACCGGCGCCGCGTCCTATGCGCTGCCGGCGGAAGACGCGCTGGTCAGAAAGCTGCGTGCCATGCTGCTCGCATACCGTCAGGCGGGCGGCGAGCGGGCCGTTGTCCTCGTCCATGACGAAAGCAACGGCGCGCCGCTGATCGACGCGCTGTCGCGGTTCGGCGACGGCTTGCCCGCGAACGTGCTGCCGTTCGCGGTCAACGAGGTCACGCAAATCGGGTTGGAGAGCATCATCGCGGCTTTTGCCTATGGCGTGTCGGCGGTGCATTTCCTGCTACGGGCCAAGCCGCGCCACGACGTCTCCGGATTGACGCGGACGATCGCGCTCGCCGATCCGATCCTTGCCGGACTCGGCTTCGGCCCGGCCCGGCTTTCCGTCATCGCGACCGACGATCCGGACGGTCTGATCGAAGCGCTCCGTACCGCGCCGGCCGACGCCCCCACTCCGCGCCCTGCGAGCTTCCGCGCCGTGGGCGGCAAGCGCGACGTGCTGCGTTTTGCGCTGGCCGAACTGCACCGCGCGGCGCCTGCACCCGTCGATGTCGTTCCGTTGCCCGAAGGCGCGCCGTTCGGGGCCGTCGAGATCGATGCTGCCGGCTGCACGCTTTGCCTGTCCTGCGTGTCGGTCTGTCCGACGAGTGCCCTGCGCGACGACCCCGAGCGCCCGGCATTGCGTTTTGTCGAAGACTCCTGCGTCCAGTGCGGCCTGTGCCGGACGACGTGCCCGGAAAACGTCATCACCCTGGTTCCGCAGATCGACTTCCGCGCCAGCCGCGCGCCAACCCGGGTTCTCAAGGAAGAGGAGCCGTTTTGCTGTATCCGCTGCGGCAAGCCGTTCGGCGTCAAGAGCAGCATCGAGCGTGTGGTCGCGAAGCTCGAAGGCCAGCACTGGATGTATTCGGGCTCGGCGCAGCGGCTCGACGCCGTCAAGATGTGCGGCGACTGCCGCGTCGGCTTCGTCGCCGAACAAGGTTTTGAATCTTATGGCGCGCAGAGCCCGACCGTCCGCACCACCGACGATTACCTGCGTGACCGGGACGGGAAGCGAGACCCGGACGGCCGCTCCAACTGAATTGCCCGGTTCAGGTTGGTCCGAGCGCCATCGCGCTATTCAGCCGGCGTGGCCGAGGGTTGCCGGCCTTCCGCTTCGAGCTTTTCGGCGAGCCAGCGGTCGTGATGCTCTCTCGCCCAATTGATATCGACCTCGCCGGTACCCATGGCTTCGAATGCGCCTTCCATGCCGAGCGTGCCGATATAGATGTGTCCCAGGATCAGCGCGATGAAAAGGATCGCGATGACGGCGTGGGCGACCTGGGCGATCTGCATGTCGGCAATGTTAGTGCCGTAGAAGGGAAACAGCAGCACGAATCCCGATGCGGAGACCAGGAGGCCGGCCGCGACCGACAGCCAATAGACCATTTTCTCACCGAGATTGAAGCGGCCTGCAGGCGCATGCTTCGACTTGATGAAGCCGCCACCCTGCTTGACCCAGTCAATATCGACTCGCTTGAACAGATTGTCCCTGAAGAAAAGCACCGTGATCAGAACGAGGCCCGCCACGAAGGCGAAGCTCGTGAAATTGTGCACGTACTTGGCGACCTGGGAGATGTCGGAGAACAGATCCGGGCCGACCAGCGGCCGCAGCAGGACCTTGCCGAAGGTGATGTTCAGGCCGGTCAATCCGAGCAGCACGAACGAAACCGCTGTCAGCCAATGCGCGAACCGCTCGAAAGCCTTGAAGCGGACAATCTTCTGGCCGGAGCGCCCCGCTTCGATGCGAAGCCGGCCCATGATCAGATAGGCAAGCGCGAGCACGGCAAGCATGCCGACGATCACCACCGCCCCACCCCAGTGCAGCAGGACCTCGTGGAAATAATCCCAGGTCCGTCCCGCCGGCTGCATCAGCACGCTGGCTTTGACATCTGGAATGTCGATCCGGCCCTGGATGCGCGGCGCCTGCTCGAGAAGCGTCTTCTGATTGGCCACACTGGCGGTCGGATTGGGCGCCCCGTCGGGACCGAGCTTCTGGGCGAGCACCGGGGCTGTCGTGAGACCGAACAGCATCAACAACAGCGCTACGAAGCGAATGCGTGCGAAAGCCGTCATGACGGATACCCAATCTTCGTCCCTAATCGTCGCGGTAAACGCAGGTCCCCTTACGACTTGACGTCCTCGTGATAGGCGGTTGTCCAGCCCCAGGCTCCGGAACCATAGCCGCGCTTCTCGACGCGCTCCTCGTAGATCTGGGCGATGATGTCGCCATCGCCTGCGAGCAGTGATTTGGTCGAGCACATCTCGGCGCACAACGGCAGCTTGCCTTCGCCGAACCGGTTCGAGCCGTATTTCGCATATTCTTCAGCGCTGCCCGGTGCCTCCGGACCGCCGCCGCCCGCGCAATAGGTGCACTTGTCCATCTTGCCGCGCGAGCCGAAATTCCCGACCTGGGGATATTGCGGCGCTCCGAACGGGCAGGCGTAGAAGCAATAGCCGCAGCCGATGCACAGATCCTTGTCGTGCAGGACGATACCGTCTTCGGTCGGATAGATGCACTTGACCGGACACACCGACGCGCAAGGCGCATCGGTACAGTGCATGCAGGCCATCGACACCGACCGCTCGCCGGGCTTGCCGTCATTGATCGTGACGACGCGCCGCCGATTGATGCCCCAAGGCACTTCGTTCTCGTTCTTGCAGGCGGTCACACAGGCATTGCAGTCGATGCAACGGTCCGCATCGCACAGGAATTTCATGCGTGCCATTGGTCTAACCTCTCATGCGGCCCTGATCTGACACAGCGTGGCTTTCGGCTCCTGCATGCCGGTGGCAGGATCATAGCCATAGGTCGTCAGCGTGTTGTTGCTCTCGCCGAGCACGATGGGATCGGCCCCCGTTGGATATTTCGCCCGAAGGTCGGTTCCCTCGTACCAGCCGGCGAAATGGAACGGCATCCAGGCAACGCCCTTGCCGACGCGTTCAGTCACCTGCGCCTTCATCCGGGCCCGCGAGCTGTTCTCTGCACCGGTCACCCAAACCCAGCCGCCATCGACGATGCCGCGCTCGGCTGCGTCCGCCGGGTTGATCTCGACGTACATGTGCTGCTTCAGTTCGGCGAGCCATCTGTTGGACCGCGTTTCCTCGCCACCGCCTTCGTATTCAACCAGACGGCCCGAGCTCAGGATCAGCGGGAACTGCTTCGAGATCGCGCGATCGACGGCCGCCTTCTGCACGGAGAAGCCGATATTGGGCACGCGGAATTGCTTCGCGTCCGGCAAGGTCGGATAGTCGGCGACGAGGTCGGGACGCGGCGTGTAGATCGGCTCGCGATGCACCGGAACCGGATCGGGAAGATTCCACGCAATCATGCGTGCCTTGGCGTTTCCGTAAGGCGAACACCCGTGTTCGATCGCGACCCGCTGGATGCCGCCGGAAAGATCGGTCGACCATGACACCTTGTCGGGATCGGCCGGATTGATGCGCTCGATCACCTCGCGTTCTTGCGTCGTGAGGTCCTTGTCCCAGCCGAGTTTCTTCAGCACGCCAAGGGTGAACTCGGGATAACCGTCCTTGATCTCCGAACCAACGGAGTACGAGCCTTCGGCAAGAAGATTATCGTGATCTTCCCGCTCCACCTCCTGCCCGTTCTCCATCACCTTGCGCTTCACGACGCGCTCGACTCCGAACCGCGCGCGGAAGGTACCGCCGCCCTCCTTCACCGGAAGGTTGGTATTGTAGAGGATCGGCGTGCCCGGATGCCTGTACTCGGGCGTGCCCCAGCACGGCCATGGCAGGCCGTAATAATCTCCACCAACCTCCGGATCATCCTTCGGCGCCCGCAGCGTCACCAGGTCGAACTTATGCTGGTTTCTCATGTGGGCCTTGAGCCGCTCCGGCGACTGGCCGCAATAGCCCGTCGACCAGCCGCCGCGGTTGATCTCGCGCAGGATGTCCTCCGCCGAGACCGCGCCGTTCTCGACCTTGATGTTCTTGAACATCAGGTCGGCAAATCCGAATTTGCGGGCGAACAGGTACATGGTGTCGTAGTCGTTCTTCGATTCGAAGACCGGATCGACGATCTTTTCGCCCCATTGCAGGGAGCGGTTGGAGTTGGTGCGCGAACCTTCCATCTCGAAGCTCGTGCAGGCCGGCAGGAGGTAAGTGCCGTTCTTGCGCTCCGACAGCACCGACCATGCGGTCGGATAGGGATCGCAGACCACCAGCAACTCCAGCTTCTCGATGCCCTTCACCGCTTCCGGCATCCGCGTGATGGTGTTGACGCCATGGCCCATGATGAACATGGCCTGCACCGGATTGGGCTGGCTGATCTGATTCTTCGGGAGCAGGGTTGCGTCGAACCAGCGCGTGCTGGGAATGCCAGGCGTTTCCATCAGCTTCTTGTCGGGGAAGCGCGACTTCATCCAGTCGTAGTCGACCTCCCATACCCGGCACCAATGCCGCCAGGCCTCCTCGGCAAGACCGTAGTACAGCGGCAGCGAGGTGACATCGAGACCGAGATCGGTTGCACCCTGCACGTTGGTGTGGCCGCGGAAAATGTTGGCGCCTGCGCCGGGCAGCCCCATGTTGCCGGTGGCGAGCAGCAACAGGCAGCTGGCGCGGACATTGGCGGTGCCGGTGGTGAACTGGGTCTGCCCCATCGCCCAGATCAGGGTGGACGGCTTCTGTTTGGCGAACAGTTCGGCGACGTGCTTGACCTGCGCCTCCGGCAGGCCGGTCACGCGCTCGACCTCCTTGGGCGGCCACTTCGCAACCTGCTTCCGGACCTCATCCAGGCCATAGACGCGCTGAGCGAGGAATTCCTTGTCCTCCCAGCCATTCTCGAAAATGTGCCACAGCATGCCGTAGATCGTGGCGATATGCGTGCCGGGGCGAACCCGGACATATTCGGTCGCGTGCGCAGCGGTCCGCGTCATCCGGGGATCGACCACGATCATGTTGGCGCGGTTGAGCTCCTTGCCTTCAAGAATGTGCTGCAGCGAAACCGGATGGGCCTCGGCCGGATTGCCACCCATCAGCAGGATGGTCTTGGCGTTGCGGATGTCGTTGTAGCTGTTGGTCATCGCGCCGTAGCCCCAGGTATTGGCTACACCGGTGACCGTCGTGGAGTGGCAGATCCGCGCCTGATGATCGGAATTATTGGTGCCCCAAAACGCCGCAAGCTTGCGATTGAGATAAGCGGCCTCGTTGGTGAACTTGGCGGAGCCAAGCCAATAGACCGAGTCGGGCCCCGCCTTCTGGCGGATATCCAGCAGCTTGTCGCCGATCTCGTCGATCGCCGTCTCCCAGGAGATGCGCGTCCACTGTCCGTTGACGAGCTTTACGGGGTAACGCAGGCGTCGTTCGTTCAACACGTCGTCGCGAACTGCCGCACCCTTGCAGCAATGCGAGCCGCGATTAATCGGACTGTCGTAGTCGGGCTCCTGCCCGATCCATACGCCGTTGGCGACCTTGGCGATCACCGAGCAACCGACCGAGCAGTGCGTGCAGACGTTCTTGCGGGTCGTGACCGTTGCGCCGACGGGTGGCGGCGGACCGGCTTCGGCCTTGCGCACGCTGTGCAGCGCGATCTCACCCACCGCGGCCAACGCGCCAGCCGTGACTCCCGAGCGCTTCAGGAACGTCCGCCGGTCCAGTTTCGCCGATGCTTCGTCGGCCGCCGCATCGAAAAGCCTGGCACGCTCCGGACGACGTTCGGACTTCCTGATCAGCACGGAAGTCTCCTATCGAGCGGGATAGCTGTTGACGCGGTAGAAATTCCTGACTTCCCGGGAGTCAGGTCGATAGCGAGCCTTCCGCTTCTGATCGAGATCAACGGGCTTTGCGGAAGCCGCTGCCGGCAACAATTGGCCGGCACCCAACGCACCGGCACCGACAATCGTCAGCCGAAGCAAGTCACGTCGAAGAAGCTTTGGCGCTTGATCATTCTTCAACGAAGCACACTCCCTGTCGGGGTCAGGCCTTCCCGAAGGCTATCCGAGTTTTGCGCCGGACATCAATCACAGACCTGCGTTGCATAATCTGCAGGAGCAGCCGTGCACGCAGCTTTGCTGCTCGTGTTACCGCAACAAGCGGTCAATCGCCGTCAACATCATTGTTATCAGCCGTTCGGCTCCGCAGATTGTCGTGCGAATTGGAAACGCCGAAACATCGAGCAGATGATTGCCGGACGGGTGACGTCACACGCGTCGCGAGTGACGGACTCGCGATCGATACGAATGATACGTCGACATCGTGAGCGATCGCGGAAATCCGCGTCGGGTCGGCGGGGCCGCGCCCCTTCGTTGCGCGTTTGAGATCACGCAACACAAGGATGCGATTTATCTATCTGGAAATGCTGGGTATCCAGAAAAAGCTGGCGCCCCGGAAAGGACTCGAACCTTCACGGCCGCGAAGGCACCTGAAGCCAGAGCGTCTACCAATTCCACCCACCTGCGCGCCGTTTGGGGCACGGAGGCGGTTACCATGGTTCGGTGACGCGCTTGGCGCAGGACGATGCGCCTCTCTGGCAGCGTCAGAAGTCAACCGTCATTGATAACCACAACGTACGCGGCATGCCGCTGATCACATAACCGGTCGGATTGCCGATCCAATAGCGTTTGTCGAAGAGGTTGGTGAGAGAAGCACGGAACGTGGTGGGTCGTCCCGCCAGTTGGGTTGCGTAACGTGCACCAATGTCGAACGTCATCCAGGCCGGAACACTTTGGATGTTGTCAGCACTGACATAGGCCTGGCTGGTGTAGATGGTACGCGCCGTCGTAGTCAGCCCGGGCAGGAACGGAGTGTCCCACTCGACACCGAGATTGCTCTGCCATTCCGGAGCGCCGATGGCACGGTTGCCATCATGGAGGTGCCCTTCAGTCTTTGTCAGCCGCGCGTCGAGGTAAGTCACCCCTCCCAGGACGCGGATCCCGGGCCCGACTTCACCGAACGTATTGAACTCGATGCCCCGGTTCCTTTGCTCACCATCGAGACTGAAGATCCTGGTAACCGGATCGGTCGCGCCGCTCGGCAGGCTGATCTGGAATGCCGCGAGGCTCGCGCCGAAGCCTCCGAGATCAAGCTTGGTTCCGACTTCATACTGCTTTGTCTTGAAGGGCGCGAACACCGCATTGGTGTTGGCGGCGCCGGACGGCGGCGTTGGTCCAGGCGTGAGGCCTTCGATGTAGTTGGCGTAGAAGGACAGCTCCTTGATCGGCCGAACCACCAGCGCCACGGAAGGCGACGTGGCGCTCTGATCGTAGTGGGTCGCTTCCAGGCCGCTCACGGGGGCATAGCTGTTCGCGATAACCTGCTGCTGTCGCGCTCCGACGATCACCTGAAGCATCCCGTTCATCATCGAGAGCGTATCGGCGACGCCGACACTTCTCAGACCAAGGAAGGCCGACTTCCCCTCAGGGAATGAAGACAGCGGGGTGCCCGGACTCGCCAGCAGGTTCGGCGTGTAGATGTTGGTAAGATAGTTTCCGTAATTGGTCTGACCGAGCCAGTCAGTGCGGTTCAAGGCACTGCCGCTGACAACGACCTCATGACCGACCGGACCTGTGTCGAAACGCGCCCGCACGCCGGCTTCGCCCGATACGCCGTCGTTTTTGCCGGTCTGGAAGCGAGAGGTCGAGAGGGCATCGCCTGCCGTGTTTAGAATGGTGGCGCCGGGGGCTTCCTGCTTGTCGAAGGTGAATTGGTTGGCGCCGATTGCGCCGAACACGGTGACATTATTCGACACATCATATTCGGCGCGCGTAAGCCCGGTGAGGCTCTTCGCGCGGGCATAGTCGAACGGCTGGGCGAGGTTGATGCGGGGGTCCGGAGCGTTCGGCACCGCGATGCCAGTGACGGGCGTGTAGCCGCGAGCTGCCGCTTTCATCCAGTCGTCCTGATAGATGACATCGGCGGACCACCTGAAGCGCTCGCCCCGATAGTCAACGCCAAGCGAACCGACTCCGTCGCGTACCGACTGACGGTCGATCGTCGTATTGCCGCCATCGATCCCGCCGTTGAAACGAACGCCCCATTCCCGCTGCTCGCCGTAACGGCGCGCCACGTCGATCTCCGTGCCAAACCGCGCATTCGAGATGTAGCCGGCAGTCAGACGCGTCAGGTCCTCGTTTGCCCGTTTGGTCACGACATTGACGCTGCCGCCGATGCTGCCGGACGGAGCCATGCCATTGAGGAACGCCCCGGGTCCCTTGAGCAGCTCGATGCGCTCGATCGGCGCAGGGTTGATCCGGTAAGCCGGCACGAGGCCGTACAGCCCATTCAGCGCGATCTCGCTGTTCTCGACCCGGAAGCCGCGAATGGTCAGCGCGTCATAGCGATTGCTGCTACCGATCGCCGCCCGTACCGACGAATCGGAATTGGTCAGGACCTCGGCGACACTGGTCGCCTGCTGATCGCGGATGGTCTTTTCAGTGTAGCTCGTGAGGCTATATGGCGTTTCCATATAATCCCTGTTGCCGAGGAGGCCGACCTGTCCGCCCCTTGCGACTTGCCCTCCAACATACGGCACCGGCAACGCTGCCTGTTTTGCTCCAAGCGTGGCAGGCGCGCTCATCACTGGCGCGTTCTCACGTCGCTCTGCCCGCCGCGTCGTCGCAGCGCGCGATGTATTGGATGACCGCTGTCGCCGCGCGGGAGAGGCTCGCTGCTCAGGCGCGACGACGGTCACGGGAGGGAGTGACTGTCCGGACGTCGCCGATTGTTGGCGGCCCGATTGCTGTGCGACGGATGAGGTCGTGGTCAAAAACACTGACACGCACGCAAGCCCGAATGCGCGCGAGAAGGTCACGTCGTTAAGCATGCAGTCCCCGGAGTCTTTTCTTCTTGATGCCCCGTCCCAGACACGAATCGCTTGGGACGAGAGCGACTAAGCATTCGGGAAAATCCATGCCAACTAGAAGGCGTCTAAGCTTCCAGGTGATCCTGGCGCGCCGCTCTACGTTTCGATTTCACATCGCATCGATTGTTGGTAAGCGCGAAAGCCTTTTGCTGCCGCCCGAACGCACGATTCGAAAAAATTCGTAAGACCGCAACGCGCCGGATGTGATCGCGACGAGCCATGAGGCAGACCGCGCGAAACCACCGCGGTCAATTGTCACAGACGCGCAATTGCTGGGGACTCAAGACCCGACATGACATCGCTACTGGTAAATGCGTCGCGTACCGCCGCGCGGAAGCGACCCAACATGCGATCGCTGCGGACGTGGGCCGGCATCCACCGCTGGACGAGCATCATCTCGACGCTGTTCCTGCTGATCCTCTCCCTGACGGGCTTGCCGCTGATATTCCAAAAGGAGATCGACGAGGCGTTTGGTTCATCGGGAATGTTGGCCGAAGTCCCGGAAAGCAAGGGCGCGCCAACGCTTGATTCCATCGTCTCGGCAGCGCTGGCGCGACACCCCGGCGATACGATGATCTCACTCGAATTTGCAAAGCGGTGGCCGATCGTGGAGACGCGCTCGGCGCCAACCCCGGATGCCGGACCCACTCGGATACACCGCGAGGCGATCGACCTTCGCACCGGTCAGCTCACAACGATGCCGCAACGGCGTAGTCCCGTGATGCAATTCCTGCACACGCTGCACGCGGATTTGTATCTGGGGCTGCCCGGCGGCTTGTTCCTTGCCGGCACGGCACTCGTCGTCATCGCCTCTGTCGTCTCGGGCTTGATACTCTATCCGCCATTCGTCCGCCGATTTGGATTTGGCACGGTTCGCACGAACAAGAGCCGAAAACTATTGTGGCTCGACCTGCACAATCTGACGGGCATCATTACGATGGCATGGCTGCTCCTCGTTGCCACGACCGGAGCAATCAACACCCTGCATGGCCCCGTTTCCACTTCGGTAAGGACAGCCATGTCCGACGAGATTCGGCGGCGGGTCGTCATGACACAGGCAGGGCGTATGGAAGAAGTCGATCGGCCTGGGTCAATCGAAGCTGCGATCGCTGCTGCCCGCGGCAAGGTGCCAGCAGCGCGAGTGATGTCGTTGTTGTTCCCGAACGCTGAGATCAGTCCGTCCAACCACTACGTGGTTCTGATGAAGGACGGACAAATGATGACACAGGAGCTCTTCTACGCGGTGCTCATCGACGCCCATACCGGTGGCGTGTCTGATGTATTCGAGCCGACGGGTGTCACGAAGGCGCTGCTGATCGCCGAGCCGTTGCATTTTCCGACGACGTTTCCCGGCCTGGCGCCCAAGCTCGTCTGGGCGTTTTTCGACATCGTGACGATCATGGTGCTGGTGAGCGGTTTGTATTTGTGGGCCAGCAAACCGGGCGGTCGCATCCAGCGCAAACGCTCTGCGAAATAGGAAGCGCCGGTGCCGACACGGCGAGCGCATTCTTGCAAGCCAAGGAGCCAAACCACCCGTGGCCAAGGGAGCCGTCCAAGCACGCAGATGGGGCTCAACTAACTGGAATTGCTCATTTTCCAGAATTGTATGGTGCCCAGGAAAGGAATGGGCAGCGTCGCCTCGAGACTGTTGATTTTGCTGGCGTTTTTCGACCGCCGACATCGGCTTGTGTACCAGTCTTGTGTACAGTCTTCAATGGCCCTTCGTGCACCCCCCGTAGGCGGGTGGAACGTGAGCGCAACCTTGTCAGGTGGCTCAACAGACCTTCGCTGCAGCTTCTTCCCACTCCTCCGCTGTCGCCAGCAGAAGCCCATACTCGCTTGCTCAGGAAACCCGGTGCTGCCGCACTTCTCCGGGCTGTATGTCCAACGCCGCGACATCGTCAGCCCCCAACTGTCGCTCAACCAAGCTCGCAGTCCACCCCTCAGGAATAGCGTCGAGCACACGGTCTACAGCTTCTTCTCGGCCTGTCGCCGCAAGCCAGAGCTGTCCCTCGCCGCTATCGGATGTTACTCGAACTAAGAAGACCTGTTTCATGATCCTACAAGCACGGGAAAGGGCTTCGGTTTCATAGCCAAGGCCGGTATTAGATTGCCATCCTCTCGTTGACTGTTCAGGTCTTCCCTGCAGGGGACATCACATGACAACAACTGTCCGCGACTACGTTGACTTCTGGACCGAGAACAACATCCACGCTGTAGAGGAGCACAGAGCGCCCGGCGGTTCCCAGAACGTGAGCGTGCTGGTCAATCGCCTTGTCGAAGGTGCGCTAGGTCAAGGGATCACCCGGCAAGCATTGGAGAGTGAGATCGGCGATCTAGCCTGCTACATCCAGAACAGACTTGCGGATGTCAATCAGGCTGAGCACGAACGCCGCAAGTGAGCTTCAGCCCGTCTCGCGACGCAGCGTGAGGCTTCGGTGGGCCCAACGTCTGGCCTGCGGAACGGTGCCGGAACCATTCACAACAGCAACACTCCAATTGACCGGAGGGCGGGAAGCCTCCGCAGTTTGGCATCGTGAAGAATGCCGACATCGCGGTACGCGACGATTGCCGGGTTCGAGTTCCAGTCATTAGGTTGCGCTCCTGGAAGAAGGCATGGTCGCTGCAACGCCATTAGGTTGCGGGTTAGCAATCAAGGCCCTTCCACAACAACCCACCCCGCGCACCCTCAGGCGTCTGTGGCTGATGCTCTCAGCCGTTCAGGACGGACACCTTTGGGGCGCATCCAGCATCCCTGAACATGCGAACCAACAGCACAGAACACACCACTTCAACTAACTCGACCGAAGCCGGAACAACCGCTCCATGGACCATCAGCAAGAGCACCTCTGCCCCACTGAAGTACGACTTCGAGGACACCGCAGAAGGCCCCCAACAAAGCCCCGTCACCTCGGTCCCAATTGCCGACATCGCGACGCGAGCTGATTGGCAGGTGCGCGATCAGATCAACCAAGCCCTCGTGAGGGAGTACATCACTCACTACGTGCACGGGGCGAATATGCCTCCGGTTCGGCTGGCGGACGTAGGTGGAGCGCTCGTCCTCATGGACGGGTGGCACCGGCTCCTAGCCCAGAAGCAGCTCGGCCGCGATGCCATCGAGGCAACCGTCGAAGAGCTGAGCGAGGATGAGGCGCAATGGCAGGCGGCAGTGGCGAACAACTGCAACGGCGAACGGCTGGCCCGCCAAAGCGAGAAGCGCAGGGTGTTTGAGCTGTACATCCGACAAGGGCGCAATCGCGTGGGACGGCTTGGCCTCAAGTCGTATCGGGAGATCGCCAAGGACCTCGGGGGCCTTGCGTCGAAGTCGTCCATTGAGAACTGGATGAAGAAGGTGTTCCCGAAGATCGCTGCCAAGATGCGATCAGGGCGCGACGATAATGCCGGAGCGTCTGACCCCAGAAGGCCGCTCAACACCGCTGAAGTGCGCGTCCGCGACGCCCTTACGTTGGCCGTTGCGGAAGCGAGAGGGGTCGCCTGTTTAGGGAAGCGAAGGGCGCTCCTTCATGAGTTTGCCAAGGCGATCCTTGAGCCCATCAAACCGCAGGCGAAACAACCCATTGAGATCAATGATGATTTTTAGCTGCTGTCCAAATTGGACACCCCATCAGCCAGAAGAGGGGCTACTCCCTTGAATGCCAACGGCAATTCGACCGCTATCCCAGCAACGATGCTGCCCGGTACGGTGACCAAAGGCGAGCTGGACGGCCAGCCGGTCGTTCTCGTCGGGACGGTCCCCACCGGCTACACCGTCATTCTCTGCCCTAACGGCTGGGCCACTCTGCAACGGTGGAAACTGACAACTCTCCGGGTCGCTCGGGGTGGCCTCTACGCGGCCGGTAAGGGTCGTGCAGGAGGCTTCGCGGCGGCGCGTTTCCTGCTCGGCATCTCGGGCAACTACGCGGTTCGCCATCGCAACGGCAACCCGTTCGACATCAGGCTTCGGAACATCGTCGCGGTCTCACGCGGCCTGATCCGGCAAGCAGCCATCGAGACAGCGCGAGGGCCAGGCTACACAAACCCAGACGTTCGTTGGGGCGACGGTCGCTGCCATTCTGGGAAGCCTCTGACGATACCCAGCGCTCGGCAGCGCCTCGCGGACGCCCTTATGCCAACTGACCCCGGATAATTCGGCAGAAAACTGTGAGGCCCCCACTCGACCCCGTCGTGTGGTGGGCTTCCCCCCGGGGGCGGTCCGCCCTATTACACCCTCGGGCCACTCACTGCCCACGGACGCCGTCGTCGTCTTCTGGAATGCCACGTTCGAGGAACGTCTTGATGTTTCGGGGCGTGACGATCCGCATGGGATGCTCCGTGTCGATGTCGAGCTTCGACCTGTCGGCAACCGCGAACGCAAGCACGGCAAAGGACTGTCGGAACGAAGCGAGGAACATCGCCATGCTATCGTCGTCTGTCATGCGCCACTGATACAGGAATTGATCTGCTACGTTGATTTTGCCTTGGCGTAGCGTTTGCGGCGGAAGCAGGATGTCGAACACGGTTTCTGGAAACGTCCCGTTCAACCGTTCGACATTCGAGAACCACCGGGCGGTCACAGCCCCAGCCCCCGGAACCACCTTGCGCGTGGCTTCGTAGTAGAGCGCAAAGCCCAGTTTGGTTGCGAATGTCTGCATGTGCGCGGACACCAGTGGCCCGTTGGCTCTCAGGAAGCTCCCTGAGACAGGCTGGGGCAGATCGGCCTGCGTTAGGGCCGCTTCGGCGTCGCTTATGTGCATCTCCTGCAGAAGACCGGGGACGTTGTTTTCAGTTTCGCGCAATAGTTTCTTCAACTCGTCTCGCTCTTGGTCCGTCTCCGCGTCCGGTGCGAGGCGGCTGAGCAAGCCAGCTACAAGGTCAGCCTTGCTGGTTCCTTCGTTACAACTTTGGCAGCTCGCGAACTCCAATCCTTTAGGGCGTTGGCGACCCCGAAAGATGACGCGCGGCGGTACATGGTCAATCGAGGTCGCGGGCACTTCACCCGCGCAGTAGATACAGTTTGGACATTCTGCAAAGACGGCGTCGTGGGCCCTTCGCTTCGCTCTGCTTTCACTCATTCTTGTGCTTCAACTTCTGAGCCCGGCGCCATGCCATTGCGCGGTCCATGTGATCTTCGATCCATTGTGCCAGCTTCTCGATGTGATCGGCGGCGGCAAAGAGTTTTGCGCGGGTAACGTCAAGTTCCGGGGCAAAGAGCGAACTAGCATCACCGCCACACTCTTTCCACGTGGCGATCTCTTCCTCGCTCGCAAACCACGGCTCGGGATACCGAATTAGCGTCTTAGGGTCGTGCACAACGCGATGGGAGGTCAGCTCCTGAGCGTGCTGACTGTTGTTGCGAGCAAGCACAACCTGTTCGATGACGCCGAAGTCAACGGCGCAATCGGACCAGTCAGTGGCGAGGATTACTCCCAGAGCATCGCGATACAGCGCGACCCAGCCGGTTTGTTTGGCAGATGCCAGCGCCTCCTTGCTCACCGCGAAACCGATCACGCGCGACTGTAACGTGTGGAAGTAGAGCTTGAGAGCCTCTGAGAGCATCGAAACGCTCGTCTGACCGACCACATGAAGCGCGGTTCTTGCGGCCATCCACTGCTCCAGAAACGGAGGCTCTGGGTCTTCCGAGTATGGAGGGTCGTCGAATGGCGGTTTCCCTTCCTCAATACTGGCCTGAAGACGCTGGAACGCGGCTTGCCCTTCATCGAAGAAGAACCGCATGAACTCGATCCGCTTCGTCAAGAAGTAGGCCGCGTCCATGAGTATCCCCGGTTGTCTAAGCTGTTGCTGCTTACCAGTGGCGGAGGCCGCCGTCTCGTCCGTTGGGGTATGCCCGTGCGGACAAGCGGGACAGGCTCGAAACCCCGTCCGCTAGGGTTGACTTCGCTCAACGGACAGATTAGACAGCGGACATAACCCTAACGGACAACAGGGGGCGTCTTTGGCTACAATCCTCTACGCGCGAGTATCCACCACCGACCAGACCGTCGAGCATCAGCGCACGGGGGCGGAGGCCGCTGGCTTCAAGATCGACCGGGTCGTCGCCGACCACGGCGTGTCGGGGATCAGCACTCGCCTTGCCGAACGCCCCGAGGGCAAGCGTCTCTTCGACATTCTCCGCAATGGCGACACTCTTGTGGTTCGCTGGATCGACCGCCTCGGGCGCAACTACGGTGACGTGTGCGACACCATCAGGGAGTTCATGCGGCGTGGCGTCGTCATCCGCACGGTGATCAACGGGCTCACCTTCGATGGTTCAACCACGGACCCCATGCAGCAGGCTGTCAGAGATGCGCTCATCGCCTTCATGGCTGCTACTGCACAGGCCAACGCCGAAGCCATCAAAGAGGCACAACGGGGCGGCATCGCACTCGCAAAGGCAACAGCGAGTGAGACGAAGTACCGGGGACGGAAGCCGACATTCAACAAGGACCAGCTCGAAACGGTCCGCAACATGCTGGAGCAGGCGGCGGGTGTTGGGCAAATCGCGACGGCAACGGGACTGAGCAGACAGACGATCTACCGGATCAAGGAGGACCCGGCCGGAGCCGCGGCGGCGCTGCAGAGTTGGGCCGCCTAGGGGATCAGCTCTAAGTGCATCTTCCCCGCTCTATCAGTGTTTTTAACCTCCCCACGACGGCCAAATCGTGGGGAGGAACCTCTTGTTCAACGTCTTCTTTACCCTACATCGGTAGAGCTACTTCAAGTACATCGGCCATGCCTTGAGCCCGTAGTCGTGGGCATCGAGGACGGTGCCATCAGGCAGTTTGCGGTACCGGCGAAAGATCACGTTGCGGTGCTTCTTCGGTGTCGTTGACTTAACCATTCGTCACATTCCTTTCTCCGACGGGTGTTGCGACGCAGGGGAAAGGCGAGTAACACTTGGACGGCCAAGACCAAGCTGCCTCTTCCCTTGTCGATCGTTCTTCGAACCGCGTCGGCAATCCGAAGACAAAAAAGACCACTTCGCCGCCACAGCGAGGTGGTCTTTTCACATTAGAACACTCAGCTTCAGCGTCTTGATGCGAAATTCAGCGCATTCGCGGCTGACCCCGAAACGCTGCATGATCTCTGCCACAGAAGTGCACTGCCTCACCAAGTGGCGCGGCATCAGCAAGGCCGCGGCGAAGCGATTGGCTTGCCACTCAGGGTCCCGAAACGCAGGCACCTTGCCGACCGATGCTGGCATGCGATTGAGCGTGCCAACGTGCATCATGGCATGGCCTGCCTCATGCGCCACTGTGAAGCGGTGCCGGGGCTGGCCCTGGACTGCGGCGTCGTAGATGTCTTCCCGCACCATGAACTGGCCCGTCAGGGGGTTCACAGCGCCCATCCGAGCACCAAGCAAATCGCCTTCCACCACATCGAACATGATGCCGGGGTTGAGGTGCTGAATGCCCAGCTCCACGAAAGGCACGACGGGGAAGTAGGGCACGTCGAGAAGCCCGAAGGCTTGGCGAACAGCATCCGCCAAGTCCTCGATGTTGTCGCCGGAACGCGGCGGAGCCTCGAAGATGATGTCACTCATTCGAACGTCTTCTTCAGCAGGAGATGCAGGCTGTCGCGCTTCTCACGAGGCAGCTCGCCGAAGCGAGCCAGAAGAGCGGCGGCCTCCCGGTCACCATCCGAGAAGTCAGAACGCACTGCGATCTTGAACTCACGTTGAGATGTCATTGCCGCATTCCTCAAGTTCGCCAATTCATCACCATTAAGCCCTGCCCAGACCGCGACCTTTTCGACCAAGCCGGCTGGGATAGCCTTTCTTCCAGTCTCAATTCCCGACAGAAAAGAGGTGGCCACTCCGATCCCCTGCGCCATATCTTTGAGAAGCCAACCCCGGTCGATCCGCAGCTTTCGCAGCGCCTTACCGAGCGGGTTAAGCATTGATGTCACTCCGGTTTGCCATTTTTTATCCTCGGTACGGTGGATTGATTTCACCGCACTAGGTGAATGTAGGCCACCTGACCTGAAAAATCAAGGGTTCCCGGCCTTTGCAAGCCAACGCTCCAATCGGTGTGGAACCCGCGGGCTTAGGCGGCTTGAGCTGACCGCGTTGGGATCACCAGCTCGTATCGAGGCAGCTTGCAGACCTCGACGTACAGTCCGGCAGGATCACCGTAGACCCGCTCATCCACGCTCTCACCAGCATGGCCGGTGATCATGCGCCGCTTCTCCTGATCCAGTCCGTGCTTTCGGCTCATCGTGATGAAGCGGTGCCGCCAGCCATGGTTCGGTGCAACACGCTTGTCGGGGACGATGTCTCGCACGAACTCAGCGAGCCGGTTCTTCAATGCCCGCAGCTTGCCCCGCACTTCCGCATCCTTGGCGACAGTCAGGAACAGATAACCTTTGGCTGATGCGGTGACGAACTCGATGAAGCCCAACTCGATCAGGTGTGGGTGCAGCGGCACTTCGCGTGCTTCCTTGTTCTTCACCGGACCAGCCTCAGGCGTGATCGTTGCCACGTAGTGGTCGCCCTCGCGGCGGATGTCGTCGCGCCGGAGCTGCGCCACCTCGCCAATCCGAGCGCCACTGTAGGCACACAGCCATGGGAGCCACCGCTTCGCCGCAGCCGTCTTTGCGTGCTCTTTCGCGGCACCGCTGTAACCAAGGGCGGTCTTCAGGATCGCCGCAGCTTCATCGTCAGTGAACCCCTTGCCTCGCTCGCGGACTTTCTTCTCGATCTTCAGCGTGACGCCTTGAGCCGGATTGCTTGGCAGCTTGTGGTTCCGAACGCCCCAGCTGAACACTGACTTCATCGCAGACAAGTCGACATCCTTCACAGTCTTCGGGGAGCGACCATCCGAGAGCCGCTTATCCTTCCAGCCGACGACATCGTGAGGGGTGATCCGGGCGGCGTCGTCGTGCCCCACAAAGGCGGCGAAGCGCGTGAGCACGGACTTGTACTCGCTGACCGTCTTCTCGGTGACACCCCCTGCCCGGCTCTCCAACTCCCAACCGGCGAACAGTGCTGGCACCGTCAGCCCTGCCTGACCGCTCGGAGCAGCGTCGGCCTCCCATTCAGGAAACCGCACCTCCACGAGGTCCGGCCCGTAGTCGCCTCTGCCCCTGCGCTCCAACAGCGCCGTAGCGTCCTTGAACGCCTCATGCAGGGCAGCAGCCAACCGGGCCCAGCTGTCATCGTCGATCCGTAGGGCCTTCCGCTGAAGCAGTTCGGCAACGAAGGGAGCCATCTCACGTCGCGCTGTGTCAGCGTCCCACCTGAGAGCGGCTTGGTGCAGCATGTTCCAGAGCGTTGCCCGGCCCGGATCGTTCTCCCAAGTCTTCTTCGCGTGACGGTAGGCTTCGCCCGCGAGCGCAATGACCTCCCGATGCGTGAGGCGACGCGGGGTCTCGCGCATGGAACGCCAGACATCATCAAGGTAGGCGAGCGCCTTGGCCTGCCGCGCTTTGGCCTCCCGAGGATCGTGAGTGCGCAGCGATACCCTGATTGTGGCATTGCGGCCAACCTGCACTTCCGCAGTCTCATCCCCCACGGGCACGCGCAGCACCACGCCCACCGCCTTGTCAGTCAGGTCAGCAGGAACGCGCTTTCGGAGATAATGAACGGAGGAGCCGTCGCGGCGGATAGGAGAGGCCATTCGCAGAAGCATGTGTACCGTCTCTGTGTACCAATTGAGACGGTCGATCACCCTTACTTATCAGGGACTTCAGCAACTTCAACAACATCGCGGAGCGATGGTGCCCAGGAAAGGACTCGAACCTTCACGGCCGTTAAGCCACTGGCACCTGAAGCCAGCGCGTCTACCAATTCCACCACCTGGGCATGCCGTTTGGGGCACGGAGGCGGTTACTACGGTTCGGTGACGCGGTTGTCAAATGCTGCTTGGCACCTGCGCGGGGATGCGGATTGCGCATCGCAAACCGGCCCGATACAAGCCTGATAACACGCACTCTTTCCGCAGGAATGGACCCCAGGAATGGATCCCATGGCATCGAATCTGGAAACTCTCGTCACGGTTTTCGGCGGATCGGGGTTTTTGGGCCGGAATGTCGTCCGCGCGCTGTGCCGGCGGGACTACCGGGTCCGCGTCGCGGTGCGGCGGCCGGAACTGGCCGGGTACCTCCAGCCGTCCGGCAAGGTCGGGCAGGTCCACACCGTGCAGGCGAATCTGCGCTATCCGGCCTCGGTCGAGGCGGCGCTGCGTGATTCGCATGTCGTGATCAATCTGGTCGGCATCCTCACCGAGGGCGGCGCGCAGAGCTTCGACGCCGTCCAGGCCAGGGGCGCCGAGACCGTCGCCAAGGCGGCGGCCGCCGCCGGGGCACGCCTGGTGCATGTCTCCGCGATCGGCGCCGATGCGGAATCGCCCTCGCGCTATGCCAAGGCCAAGGCGGCCGGCGAAGCGGCTGTGCTGGCCGCGGTGCCCTCGGCCACCATCTTCCGTCCCTCCGTGATGTTCGGCCCCGAGGACCAGTTCACCAACCGTTTTGCCGCGCTGGCGCGGATGTCGCCGGTGCTGCCGCTGATCGGCGCCGAGACCAGGATGCAGCCGGTCTATGTCGGCGACGTCGCCACCGCGATCGCGGATGCCGTCGACGGCAAGGCCAAGGCGGGCGCGACCTACGAGCTCGGCGGGCCGGAAGTGCTGACCATGCGCGAGATCATCGAAGCCATTTTGGCCATCACCGACCGCAAGCGGGCGCTGGTCCCGCTGTCGTTCGGCCTTGCTCGCTTCCAGGCCAACTTCCTGCAATTCGCGCCGGGTGCGCTGAAGCTTACGCCGGACCAGGTTACGCTGCTCGAGCACGACAATGTCGTGTCGGAGGCGGCCAAGGCGGCGGGGCTGACGCTGGAAGGCCTCGGCATTGCCGCGGATTCGCTGGAGGCCATCGCCCCGCAATATCTCTGGCGTTTTCGCGCGGCCGGGCAGTTCCAGCGAATGAGCGTTTGAGGTTTCCGCAGCGTCATGGCCGGGCTTGACCCGGCCATCCACGTCTTTCTCACCGCGGCCACCAAGAACGTGGATGCCCGGCACAAGGCCGGGCGTGACGAGACTGTGGTGTGGGTCGCAACCGCCTCAAAACTTCAGCTTCTTGAACACCGCTTCCGGCAGCGTCTTGATGATCAGCATCACGAGACGCCATTTGCCGCTGACATAGACGACGTCGGTCTTCTTCTCGACGGCGTTGAGGATCGCATCGCCGACGACCGGCGCCTCGACGGTGAGCGGGCCGATCAGCTTCATGCCTTCCGTCATTTTCGTGCGGACGAAGCCGGGTTTTACGGTGACGACATGGACGCCGTCGCGGCTGGCGCGGGCGCGCAGGCCCGACAGGAAGGCGGAGAAGCCTGCCTTGGCCGATCCGTAGACATAATTGGAGGCACGGCCGCGATCGCCGGCGACGGACGAGACGCCGACGAGCGTACCACTGCCGCGCGCCAAAAATTTCTCTGCGAACAGGCCGAGGATCAGCGACGGGCCCTCGTAGTTCGAGCGCATGATCGTGGTGGCGTGCGCGAGATCGCTCTCGGCATTTTGCTGCACGCCCAGTAGGCCGACGATCGAGACAACGACATCAGGCAACGCAGGAAGGCCGCTCACAAAACCCTCGAACGAAGCGGTATCGAGCACATCGAATGTGTGGAGGCCAACCTCGACATTGTAGCGCGCGCGCAGATCGGCGGCGTCAGGCTCGAGTGCGGCGACGTCACGGCCCGCGAGGGCGACATCGTATCCGGCCTTGGCAAAGGCGCGCGCGGCGGCGCGGCCGATATCGGAGGAGCCACCGAGCACAATTGCGGACTTGCGTGACGTCACGGCTTAAACCTCATCGAACAGGCGTTGTGAAAGTTTTGAGCGGATGGTCCCGGCGGGATCGAGCGATTTGCGGATTGCGTTGAAGCGCCGCAAGGCCGGATAGCCAGCTTCGAACGTGGCGCGCGACTGGCGTGCATCCTTGGCCAGATAAAGCCGGCCGCCGGCGGCGACGACCAGGCGGTCGATCTCGTCGAGGAAATTCAGGATGTCGCCCTTCACCGGGAAATCCAGCGCCAGCGTGTAGCCGGGCAGTGGGAACGACAGGATGCCGTCGCCCTGGCCGAGTTTCTTGAGCACCGCGAGGAAGGAGGCATCGCCGCGCCGGGCGACGCGATCGAGGATCTCGCCGAGCACGGCGCGGGCGCCCAGCTCCGGGATCACGCATTGATGCTGGAGAAAACCGCGCCGGCCGTAGATGCGGTTCCAGTCACTGATGCTGTCGAGCGGGAAGAAATACGGATAGAGCGAGACCACATGGCTGGCGCCGGCGCGCCGCGCGCCCATGCGGTAGTAGAGCTCGTTGAAGGCGCGGATGCTGTAGCGGTTCAGCGTCATCGACGGCAGGTCGACGGGCACCGCGAGGCCGGGATTTTTGCCGGCGGGAAATGCACCGGCGCCGTCGGCAATCTCGCCCGTCCTTGCGTGCTCGCCGAGATAGATCAGCGAGCGGCCGAGATCGCTGCCGCGTGCGGCACAATCGATCCAGGCCACCGAATAGGTCGCGGAATCGCCCGCATCGAGCGCGCGCATCGCGGCATCGAGATCGGATGCGGAGATCACCCGCTCGCGGATCCACCCCGTTTCGACCGGTCGTAGCCGCATCGTCGCCTCGAGGATCACCCCGGTGAGGCCCATTCCGCCGACGGTCGCGAAGAAGGCATCGGAATTCTGTTCGCGCGAGGCCTCGATGGTCTCGCCCTGCCCGGTGCGCAGCAGGATGCTGTCGACATAGCGGCCGAAACCACCCTCACAATGATGGTTCTTGCCGTGGACATCGGCGG
Organism: Bradyrhizobium sp. 63_E2_N1_3; assembly: GCF_052076005.1. NCBI lineage: Bacteria > Pseudomonadati > Pseudomonadota > Alphaproteobacteria > Hyphomicrobiales > Nitrobacteraceae > Bradyrhizobium > Bradyrhizobium sp. 63_E2_N1_3. The sequence continues at coordinate 180,799 of NZ_CP197235.1, forward strand.
CAATGGCGCCGCCAACCGAGACGAAGCGCGTACCCGGCACGACGAAGGGCAGGAAGCCGCGCGGGCCAAAAGTGTCGATCAGGTCCGACAGCAGCACGCCGGCTTCGAGCCGGATGCGTCCGGTCACGGGATCGAACGACCGGACCCGGTCGAACCCCGTCATCGCGATGGTCCTTGCGGCGCCGATCGCGGCATCGCCATAGGCGCGGCCGTTGCCCCTGGCCACGGAGCCCGTCACCACGGCTTCGCCCACGGCCTCGAACGACCGCGGCCGCAGCAGCTCGCTATCGACGACCGGGAAACGCCCCCAGCCGCTGACGAGGGTCATAGTTCAGCTCCTGTGCCGGGCGCGCCGCCCTGCTCTGGAAACTGCCTACCGATCAAAAGCTTATATTGCGTTGAGGCGCGTCAGTGAGTTTTCGAGAGGTTAACGGCCGAGCGCCAGCGCGATCAGGCCGAGCGTGCCGACGATCACGCGCCACCAGGCAAACACCGCGAAGCCGTGGCGGGTGACGTAGCTCAAGAAAGTCTTCACGACGATGATCGCGGTGATGAACGACACCACGAAACCGATCGCGACGATGCCCATGTGGTCCATCGTCATCTCGGAGCGGTTCTTGTAGAAATCGTAGGCGAACGCGCCGATCATGGTGGGGATGGCGAGGAAGAACGAGAACTCCGCCGCCGCGCGCTTGTCGGCGCCCAGAAACATCGCGGCGACGATGCTGGCGCCGGAGCGCGACACGCCCGGGATCATCGCGATGCACTGCGCGATGCCGATATAGAGATACATCAGCAGCGGAAAGCGGGTGGCGTCATGCTCGCGCGCCTTGAGATCGAGCCGATCGACCCACAGCAGGATGGCGCCGCCGACGATCAGCGAGAAGCACACGACCCACGGATTGAACAGCAGGCTCTTGATGTATTTGCCGGCGACGAGACCGACGATGACCGCGGGCAGGAACGCCACCAGCACGCCGATCACGAAGCGGCGCGCATAGGCGTCGCCGGTGAACATACCGATCGCGACGTCCCACAATTTCTTGAAGTACAGCACGACGATCGCGAGGATCGCACCAAGCTGGATCAGAACGGTAAACGAATCCCAGAAGGCGCCTTCGCCGAGATGGAAGAAGCGCTCCGCGAGCAGAAGGTGGCCGGTCGAGGACACGGGAAGGAACTCGGTCACACCCTCGATGATGCCGAGGATCACTGCCCGTATTGCGTCTGACATATTTACGGTCCATTTCCGCTGGAAAAGCGGGGCTCTTCTCGCCTATTCGTCCTGCTCTCGCAATCGCAAAATGCGACGTCACGCCCTTGCCTCGCGGTTTTGAAGGACTAGTGTGGCGCCGCACAAACATTGATGGATTCTTAATCACCATCAAATAGTCAAAGGCTTCATGTTTACGCTGTTTCATCATCCGTTCTGCCCGCATTCGCGTTTCATCCGCCTGATCGCGGGAGAATACGGGCTCGAATTGCGGCTGGTCGAAGAACGCAGCTGGGAGCGGCGCGAGGCATTTCTGCTGCTCAATGCGGCCGGCACCACGCCCGTCCTGGTGGACAAGGAACAATCGCCCATACCGGGCGCCGCGATCATCGCCGAATATGTCGATGAGGCCTACGGCGCCGACATGGGACCGAAGCGCCTGATGCCGGAAACGGTCGCCGAGCGCGTCGAGGTGCGCCGGCTGATGGCCTGGTTCAACGAAAAATTCTTCGAGGAGGTCTCGCATCCTCTGGTCACCGAGCGCATCTACAAGCGCTTCATGAGCGAGGAGAACGGCGGCGGCGCACCCTCGGCCGACGTGATGCGAGCCGCCAAGGCCAACGTGCGCTATCATCTGGCCTATATCGGCTGGCTGGCGCAGACGCGGAACTTCCTCGCCGGCGACCGGCTCACCTACGCGGACCTCGCCGCCGCGGCGCATCTCTCGGCGATCGACTATCTGGGCGACGTGCCATGGAGCGAGGACGACGCAGCAAAGGCGTGGTACGCGCGGGTGAAATCCCGCCCGTCGTTCCGTCCGCTGCTGAGCGAATGGCTGGCGGGCGTGCCGGCATCGCGGACCTACGTGGACCTCGACTTCTGAACTCGGATCCGACCGAATTGAAGGCGGCGCTTGCAAACGAGGCACGCGCGCTCGGCTTCGACTGCATCGGCATCACCGCATCCGGCACGATCGAAAACGCCGGAAAGCATTTTCTCGAATTCATCGCCTCGGGCGGCCATGGCGACATGGACTGGCTTGCAGCACACCCCGAGCGCCGCGTCGATCCACGCGGGCTATGGCAGGACGTGCGCAGCGTCATCATGCTCGGCGTCAATTACGGGCCCGACCAGGATCCGCTCGCGATCCTGCAGCAGCGCACGCGCGCGGCGATCTCGGTCTATGCGCAGGGCGACGACTACCACGATCTCATCAAGAAGCGCCTGAAGGCGCTGGCGCGCTGGCTGGTCGCGACCGCGCCATCGGACGTAAAGGTGTTCGTCGACACCGCGGCGGTGATGGAGAAGCCGTTGGCGCAAGCCGCGCATCTGGGCTGGCAGGGCAAGCACACCAATCTCGTCTCGCGCGAGTTCGGCTCCTGGCTATTCCTCGGCGCGATCTACACGACGCTCGAGCTGCCGCGCGACGACGCCGAGATCGATCATTGCGGCTCATGCCAGGCGTGCCTCGACATCTGCCCGACGTCGGCGTTTCCGGCGCCCTACAAGCTCGATGCGCGGCGCTGCATCTCGTATCTGACCATCGAGAACAAGGGACCGATCCCGCGCGAGTTTCGCAAGGCCATCGGCAACCGCATCTATGGCTGCGACGATTGCCTTGCAGCGTGTCCCTGGAACAAGTTCGCGCAGGAGGGACGCGAGGCAAAGCTCGCCGCGCGCGACGAATTGCGCGCGCCGTCGCTCGCCGAACTCGCACGGCTCGACGATGCATCGTTTCGCGCGCTGTTCACGAAGTCGCCGGTGAAGCGCATCGGCCGCGACCGGTTTTTGCGGAACGTGCTGATCGCGATTGGTAACTCCGGTGAGGCGATGCTGGCGGAGGAGGCGCGGCGATTGCTCGGCGATGAGAGCGCTTTGGTGCGTGGCGCTGCGGTGTGGGCGCTGGAGCAGCTGGTGTCGCGCGGAGAGTTTGAGGCGATGAGGTTTGCCACGGCGAGCAACGAGCACGACGACAGCGTGCGTGAAGAGTGGCAGGCCGCTTCCTAATTCTCGGTGTCATGCCCCGGCTTGACCGGGGCATCCAGTACGCCGCGGCCTCTCGATTGAACCACAATCGTCTCGGAGTACTGGATCGCCCGGTCAAGCCGGGCGATGACACCGTTGTTGTGATGAGAGCGCTTCGCGCCTCCTCACCCTGAGGATTGGGGGACCTTGATTTCCTCACGCGTTTCCTCAAAGTCGCGCGTCATGACAAACATGCCTTTCTTCACCCGCGACGGCGATACATTCCATCCGACGGAAGTGGCCAACGGTCCCTGGGATCCGAAATCGCTGCACGGACGCGTCATCGTCGGCCTGCTCGGCTTCGCCATCGAGGAGCGCCATTCCGGCCCGGAATTCGTCCCGGCGCGGCTCACGGTCGACATGTTTCGGCTGCCGACCATCGACAAGCCGATCGAGGTGACGACGCGGCTGGTGCGCGACGGACTACGCATTCGCGTGGTCGAGGCCGAATTTGTCTCCGGCGGCGTCAGCATGGCGCGTGCCTCGTGCCAGCTGCTGCGCAAAACGCAGAATCCGGACGGCAACGTCTGGTCGCCGCCGAACTGGGACGTGCCGAAGCCGGACGACATTCCCAAGCCCACCGATCCCAGGCTCGGCATGAACGGCAAATGGACGACGCGGCCGATCGTCGGCCATATGGGCTCGCTCGGTCCGCGCCGGCTCTGGATGAGCGAGGTGCGCGAGCTCGTGGCCGGCGTGCCGATGACGCCGTTCGTCCATGTCGCTGTCGGCGCCGATTTCGCCAGCCCCTTTGCCAACGCCGGCGACAAGGGGCTCGGCTACATCAACAGCGACGTCACGATCTATCTGCATCGGCTGCCAGTGACGAACTGGATCGGCTTCGACGTGGTCAATCACCAGGCGACCGATGGTGTCGCGATCGGCGAATGCTGGCTCTACGACGAGCAAGGCCCGATCGGCACCGCCACGGTCGCAGCACTGGCGCAGCGCAAGCCGATGGCGAATCCGTCGAAGCGGTAGTCGTTACTGTCATTCCGGGGCGCGCGCCAAGTGGCACGCCCCGGAATGACAAGAGGAGAGGGGCCGCGCGGCTACGCCAGATGCCGCTTCATCTCCGGCCGCGCTTTCAGCTCAGCACCCTGCTTGCCGACGATCTTCGCAATCCGTTCCGGCGCAAACTTCAGATCGACGAACGCCGGCGCGGTGTTGGCGACCTCGTGATAGCTCACGATCCTGCCGTCGCGCAGCGTCATGATCGCGACGCCCTCGAACATCGCCCGCGCGCCGTTCGCTTCGGCCAAGGTCGAGCGATAGCTGAAGGTGTAGCGCGCATAGAGCGTGGTGCCGTCGGTGACGGGATCATGCATGTCCCAGCGGAAATCGGTCGCCGTGCGATAGAACCAGTCGTCGACCATCGCTGCGATCTTTTCGCGGCCTTCGAAGGCGCCGTAGAAGACGTCGTGATAGACGCCGTCCTCGGTGAAGAGATCCGCGAAGGCTTTTCCGTTACGCTGTTCGACGGCGTCGCAAAAGGTGCGCAGCATGGCAGTGGCGGTCATTGGCATTTCTCCCATTCTCGCTCTTCGTCATGCCCCGGCTTGACCGGGGCATCCAGTACGCCGCGGCTTCTCGGCTAAAGCACGATGGCCTCTGGAATACTGGATCGCCCGATCAAGTCGGGCGATGACACCGAATGTTGGGCGGCAGTCTCACCCGATCTCGGCCACCGCGGCAAGAATGCGGGCGATATCTTGCGGACGGGAGAGGCGGTGATCGCCGTCCTGGATCATGGTGAGCACGACGTCGTCGGCCGGCAGGCGATGCGTCAGCGCGAATGCGTGCTGCCAGGGCACATCCGGATCCTGCGCGCCCTGGAGGATGCGGACGGGACAGCCGAGATCGATGGCGCTGCCGAGCAGCAAATGATTGCGGCCCTCCTCGATCAGATTCCGCGTGATCGGATAGGGCGAGCCATCGCCATAGTCCGACGGCCGCAGCCAGAAGCCCTTGGTCTCGATTTCTTTCTTCACCGCAGGCGAAAAATTCTTCCACATCAGCTCCTCGGTGAAGTCGGGCGCCGGCGCGATCAGCACCAGGCCCGCAAGCGACGCTTTACTGGCCCGCTTCCTGATCTCGCGCGCGAGCAGCAGCGCCATCCAGCCGCCCATGGAGGAACCGATCAGAACCTGCGGGCCGTCGCAGAACCGCTCGAACACCGCCACGCTGTCCTCGAGCCAGCTTCCGATGGTTCCATCGGCGAACTCGCCGCCGGATTCGCCATGGCCGGAGTAGTCGAACCGGACCGCGGCGCGGCCGTGGTCCGCGGCCCAGGCATCCAGCGCCACGGCCTTGCTGCCCTGCATGTCCGACTTGAACCCGCCGAGCCAGACCAGTCCGGGTCCGCGACCGGCGCGGCTGCGCACCGCGATCCTGCGTGCGGACGGTCCCTCGCCCACATCGATGAAGCCGAGCACGGCTTCGGGAATTGCATTGCTCATGGAACGTTTACTCTGGTTGTTCGGTTTGAGCTGTCTGGATGCGTTCCGAGGCCCAGCCCAGCATCGCTATTGCCCTTTGGGACGCTTGCGGAACAGAAGCAAGGTGTCTATGTCCTGCAGCGTGCCCATGGGCGTGACCAAAATGCCTCGCATTTGAGGCTTTTTCGCCTCCCGCACGCGACTTGCTTGCCGGCAAACGCATCTTCCTTCAGACTAGCCGCCTCTTTCACAATTTTGGAGAACCACCCATTCGCCGTCCCAATAAAGCCCCGCCCGTTGCCAGCAAAGACGGGCCGCGCATCAATGATGATATTCGCAATGCGCAAATCCAGCTGATCGATCAGACCGGTGACAACAAGGGCACGGTCGAAACCGTCATGGCCATCCGTATGGCCCAGGAAGCTGGCATGGATCTGGTCGAGATTTCGCCGAATGTCAGCCCTCCCGTCTGCAAGATCATGGACTACGGGAAGTACAAGTATTCCGCCCAGAAAAAGGCCGCCGAAGCCCGCAAGCGGCAGAAGATCGTCGAGATCAAGGAGATCAAGCTCCGCCCGATGATCGACGACCACGATTACGACGTGAAGATGCGCGCGATGCAGCGGTTCTTCGAAGAAGGCGACAAGGTCAAGATCACGCTGCGCTATCGCGGCCGCGAAATGGCGCACCAGGAGATCGGCACCAAGCTTCTGGACAAGATCAAGAACGACGTCGCCGAGCTCGCCAAGGTCGAGCAGGATGCCAGGTTCGAGGGCCGTCAGGTCGTCATGGTGCTGGCGCCGCGCTGACGTCCGTTTTTCAGGACTGAGAGTTCAACGGCCCGTCCGGATTTCCGGCGGGCCGTTTGTGTATCAGGACCGGGTCGCATGCCAGATGCCGCTGCACCGGTCGCCGGAAATGATGCCGTTCCAGGAGCCTGCACCGGCCACCCCGCCGAGCCGGCCGCCTCCACTGGCGTGGGACGCGCCGACCGAGACCTGGACCGCGACGGCGCCGCCGCGACGAACCGTGCCGGAGACCCGGCCGCCGCCGGCGGATGACACCCGGCCGCCGGTGACGGTGAAGGGGACGCTGTAACCGGAACTGCAATTGCCCCGCGTGGTGGCGAAAGTGACATTCCAGATGCCGTCATAGCTGCCGATACGGGCGTCGGCGGTCGAGGGCAGCACGGCCGTGGCCAGCACGGCAAGCAGCGCCAGGCGGCGCGGGCGGGCGAGGTCCGTCAAGGACGAAAGCGATCGGGGAAAATGGGCCATTTTGGTCTTGCTCCAGGCGACATGGCTTGGACATATGGGTGGTAACTTCGAATAGTCGCCGGGCAGGTTTCGGCGGTTCAGCGTTGCCATTTGGCTTGTCCTCTGTCATAAGCCCAGCCTTCATCGCCCGGCTGATTAAGGGCTGCCGTGGCGGTGTCCGTGCGGGTTTCGCGCTTGTTCGTAAAACCTGAGCACAATCAACGCTCTAACGAGCATTTTTGACGGCCAGCCGCCTTCGCGGGCGGGTTTCTGTGGCCATTAGGAGAGCCAAATGCCCAAGCTGAAGACCAAATCGGGCGCTAAAAAGCGCTTCAAGGTGACTGCCACCGGCAAAGTGATGCACGCCCAGCGCGGCAAGCGTCACGGCATGATCAAGCGGACGAAGAAGCAGATCCGTCAGCTGCGCGGCACTCGCGTGCTGTTCAAGACCGACGGCGACAACGTCAAGAAGTACTTCTTGCCGAACGCCTGATCGCGTCCAAGATCGTCGAAGATCATTGCCACCTCCGCCGCGCTCGCGCGGCGATCCGAAAACCAAGTCATCTCTGAAGGATTTTGTCATGTCTCGCGTCAAACGCGGTGTGACCGCCCACGCCAAGCACAAGAAAGTCTACAAGGCCGCCAAGGGTTTCTATGGCCGCCGCAAGAACACCATCCGCGCCGCCAAGCCGGCCGTAGAAAAGGCCCAGCAGTACGCGTTCCGTGATCGCAAGCGCAAGAAGCGGACTTTCCGCGCGCTCTGGATCCAGCGTCTCAACGCCGCTGTGCGTCCGTTCGGCCTGACCTACAGCCGATTTATCGACGGTCTCGCCAAGTCGGGCATCACCGTGGACCGCAAGGTGCTGTCGGATCTCGCGATCCACGAGCCTGCGTCGTTCCAGGCGATCGCCGAGAAGGCCAAGGCTGCGCTGGCCGCCTAAGCGGCTGCTTCAGAGCAAGCCCAGCACTAATGGCCGGCTCCGCCGGCCTTCAGCGCACGTCGCGAGTAACGCTGGGCGACCTCCGCCCGGCAGAAGGCCGTGGCCGAGATATACATGGTGCCGGACTTGTTCCGGTACTTCCGGTCGCAGACCCGCAACTCGCGCTGATAGCTGAGCTTCTGCGGCGTTCTCAGCCGGCCGACAAAATCGGCCTCGCACTTCTTCTCGACCGCTTCGCCGAATTGCACGTCGCCGCTGGCGCCGTATGCGCAAGCATCGAACAGCGTCATGGCACGGTCGCAGCTCGGCGCCGCGTTCAGGACCGCGATGATGTCATCCATCGACGTCGATTTGGCCGGGCATTCCTCCGCGGCGTGAGCCGCGCTCCCCAAAAGAACCAAGCTCAAGCCGACCACCCAGGATCGTAAACGCATCGTCTTCTCCCTCGACTTCAGGTTGGTGCCAGCCATGCCTATAGGGTTCAAATGCCCTGCATTTACGACGGCTATACGGCTTGACGTTCCGGCCCGGCTGCGGCCACAACCGGCAGCGTTTTGAAAGGATCCGACCGTGTCCGACCTCGCCAGTCTCGTCCAATCCATCCTCGCGCAGATCAGTGCTGCCGGGGACGAAGCCGCCCTCGAAGCCGTCCGCGTCGCGTCCCTCGGCAAGAAGGGCTCGATCTCCGCCTTGCTTGCGACGCTCGGCAAGATGTCGCCGGACGAGCGCAAGACGCAAGGCGCCGCGATCAACCAGGCCAAGGACGAGGTCACCCAGGCCCTCGCCGCGCGGCGCGACGTGCTGAAGTCGGCGGCGCTCGATGCGCGGCTCGCATCCGAGACCATCGACGTCACCCTGCCGCTGCGCGATGCGCCGACTGAAGCCGGCCGCATCCATCCGCTGAGCCAGGTCTGGGACGAGTTGACGACGATCTTCGCCGACATGGGATTCTCGGTCGCGGAAGGCCCCGACATCGAGACCGACGACTACAACTTCACCAAGCTGAATTTCCCGGAAGGCCATCCCGCCCGCGAGATGCACGACACCTTCTTCTTCCATCCGAAGGAGGACGGCTCGCGCATGCTGCTGCGAACCCACACCTCGCCGGTGCAGGTGCGCACCATGCTGAGCCAGAAGCCGCCGATCCGCGTGATCTGCCCGGGCCGCACCTACCGCATCGATTCGGACGCGACCCACACGCCGCAATTCCACCAGGTCGAAGGCCTCGTCATCGACAAGCACTCGCATCTCGGCCACCTCAAATGGATCCTGCACGAGTTCTGCAAGGCGTTCTTCGAGGTCGATCACATCAACATGCGCTTCCGGCCGTCGTTCTTCCCGTTCACCGAGCCGTCGCTGGAAGTCGACATCCAGTGCCGCCGCGACAAGGGCGAGATCCGCTTCGGCGAGGGCGAGGACTGGCTCGAGATTCTCGGCTGCGGCATGGTGCATCCGAACGTGCTACGCGCCTGCGGCATCGATCCCGACGAGTACCAGGGCTTTGCCTGGGGCATGGGTATCGACCGCATCGCCATGCTGAAATACGGCATCGCCGATTTGCGCCAGCTGTTCGACAGCGACGTCCGCTGGCTGTCCCATTACGGCTTCAAGCCGCTCGAACTGCCGACGCTTGCGGGAGGACTGAGCTCGTGAAATTCACCCTCTCCTGGCTGAAGGATCATCTCGACACCGACGAGCCCCTGGAAAAGCTCGCCGACAAGCTCACTATGATCGGGCTCGAGGTCGAGAACATCGAGGACAAGGCGAAGGCGCTGAAGCCGTTCACCATCGCGAAGGTGATCTCGGCCGAGCAGCATCCGAATGCAGATCGCCTGCGCGTCTGCATGGTCGACACCGGCGATGGTGGCGCACCGGTGCAGGTCGTGTGCGGCGCGCCGAATGCGCGCACGGGCCTGGTCAGCGTGTTCTCGCCTCCGGGCACCTACATTCCCGGCAAGGACATCACGCTCGGTGTCGGCACCATCCGCGGCGTCGAGAGCCGCGGCATGCTGTGCTCGGCGGCCGAACTCCAGATCTCCAACGACCATGACGGCATCATGGAGCTGCCGGCGGATGCGCCGATCGGCGCGGCATACGCCGCATGGGCGGGCCTCGGCGATCCCGTGGTCGAGATCAATCTGACGCCGAACCGACAGGACTGCACCGGCGTGCACGGCATCGCCCGCGATCTTGCCGCGGCCGACATGGGCAAGTTCAAGGACCCCACGATCAAGCCGATCAAGGGTGAATTCCCGTGCCCCGTGAAGGTCGCGGTCGAGGACGCCACGCTGTGTCCGGGCTTCGCGTTGCGCCTGGTGCGCGGGGTGAAGAACGGGCCGTCGCCGGAATGGCTGCAGAAGCGGCTGACCGCGATCGGGCTGCGTCCGATCAATGCGCTGGTCGACATCACCAACTTCATGACCTACGACCGCGCGCGCCCGCTGCACGTGTTCGACGCCAAGAAGGTGAAGGGCAATCTCGTGGTGCGCCGCGCCCGCGACGGCGAGACGCTGCTGGCGCTCGACGGCCGCACCTACAATCTCGATCCCGCCATCTGCGTGATCGCGGACGAGCACGGCGTCGAATCGCTCGCCGGCATCATGGGCGGCGAAGCCTCGGGCTGCGACGAGAACACCACCGACGTGCTGATCGAATCGGCGCTGTGGAACGAGATCAACATCGCCCAGACCGGGCGCAAGCTCGGCATCAATTCGGACGCGCGCTACCGCTTCGAGCGCGGCGTCGATCCGGCCTTCATGGTGCCGGGACTGGAGCTCGCCACCAAGCTCGTGATGGAAATATGCGGCGGCGCGCCGTCCGAGAACGTCGTGGTCGGAAAGGCCTTCGGCGACGACCGGGTGATCGATTTTCCTGTTACCGAGGTCAAGCGGCTCTCCGGCATCGAGGTGCCGCAGCCGGAGATGAAGCGCATCCTGACCCATCTCGGCTTCATGATGGCCGGCCCGGGTCCGGTGGTGAAGATCGCGGTGCCCTCGTGGCGCACCGATGTGCATGGCAAGGCCGACATCGTCGAAGAGATCGTGCGCATCTACGGCGTCGACAAGGTGCCGATGACGCTGTTCGAGCGCGGCGAGGACGCGCGCAAGCCGGTGCTGACGCCGCTGCAGCTCCGCACCCGTCGCGCCAGGCGCGCACTCGCGAGCCGCGGCATCATCGAAGCGGTGACCTGGTCCTTCATCACGAAGTCTGCGGCAACCCTGTTCGGCGGCGGCCAGCGCGAGCTCGAAGTGGCCAACCCGATCGCCTCGGATCTCTCCGACATGCGGCCGACCCTGTTGGCGGGCCTGATCGCGGCGGCGCAGGCCAACGCCGATCGCGGCTTCGGCGATGTCGCGCTGTTCGAGGTCGGCCAGCTGTTCAAGGGCGACCGCCCGCAGGATCAGTTCATGGCGGCCAGCGGCGTTCGGCGCGGCTTTGCTTCGTCCGAAGGTCTGGGACGGCACTGGTCGGGTTCGGCGCAGGCCGAATTGTTCGACGCCAAGGCCGACGCGCTCGCGGTGCTTGCCGTTGCCGGTGCACCGATGCAGGCGCTGCAGATCGTCGCGGGCGGACCAGCCTGGTTGCATCCGGGGCGTTCCGGCACGATCCAGATCGGCCCGCAGAACGTGCTCGGCTATTTCGGCGAGATGCATCCGAGCGCGCTCGAGGCGCTCGGCGCCGACGGCCCGCTGATGGTGTTCGAGGTGATCCTCGACCGCATCCCCGAGGCGAAGAAGAAGCCGACCCGCGCCAAGCCCGTGATCGAGCTGTCGGCCTTCCAGCCGGTGTCGCGCGATTTCGCCTTCATCGTCGACCGCACCATCAAGGCCGGCGACATCGTTCGCGCCGCGCAAGGCGTCGACAAGAAGCTGATCACCGGCGTGAATGTCTTCGACGTCTACGAGGGCAAGGGCATCGATGACGGCAAGAAGTCGATCGCGATCGCCGTGACGATCCAGCCGCGCGAGAAGACGCTGACCGATCAGGAGATCGAGGCCGTCGCCGGGAAGATCGTGGCGGAAGTCACGAAGAAGACCGGCGGCGTCTTGCGCGGATGACCCTTGCGGATGTTCTTCCGAAGGACGTCAGCCTCACCGTTGCGATGGCGCTCTGCGCCGTCGCTTTCGTTTCGGGCACCGCGCGCGGCTTCTCCGGCTTCGGCTCGGCGCTGATCTTCATGCCGCTGGCGAGCAGCATCGCGGCGCCGCGTCTCGTTGCCGCGCTGCTCCTGGTGATCGATTTCGTCGCGGCCCTGCCGCTGCTGCCCGACGCGTGGCGGAAGGCGGACCGCAAGGCCACCGCGGTAATCGTGCTGGGCGCGCTGGTCGGCGTGCCGGTGGGCACCTATTTCCTCAGCGTGCTCGAGCCCGTCACCACGCGCTGGATCATCTCCTGCTTCGTCGCTGCGCTGTTGCTGCTGCTGCTGTCCGGCTGGCGCTATCGCGGCAAGGACCACGCCTGGCTCTCGGTCGGCATCGGCGGCCTCTCGGGCTTCTGTAGCGGTCTGGCGCAGACCGGCGGCCCGCCGATCGTCGGCTACTGGCTCGGCCGCCCCATCGCGCCGATCGTCGCGCGCGCCAATATCGTGCTGTTCTTCGGCGCGTCGGATTTCTTCTCGATGGTCAGCTACGCGACGACCGGCCTGATCTCACGCGAATCGCTGGTGCTGTCGCTGATCGTCGGCCCGGTCTATGCGATCGGCGTCGCGTTCGGTGCGTCGCTGTTCGGCCGCGCCAGCGAAAAAGTGTTTCGCGCGATTTGCTACGGTCTGATCGCGATGGCGGTGATCGCGGGGCTGCCGGTGCTGGACGGGATTTTGCGGTAACAATCTCCGCGGTCGTCCCTGCGAAAGCAGGGACCCATACCGTGTGATTTGTCGATAAGCGCAGGTGGCAGTACCGACCAAGGACCCCTAACTGCTAGCTTTCGCCAAACCACTCCCTGTGGTTATGGGTCCCCTGCGTTCGCAGGGACGACAGCGGAGTGTTTGGCGACTTAATTGTCCTACTGTCGAGGCGCGCGGCGCTTCTTCGTCGACTGCGTCGGCACGTCGGCCGACTCGTCCTTGAGCGCGCCGATCTTGCGCAAGGCCGCATCGGCTGCGCGCTCACCGCTTTCCCAGGCGCCGTCGACGGTGCCCCACAGCGTCTCGTGCGTGGCTTCGCCGGCGAGAAACATGTTGCCGATCGGCTCGGTCAGGATTTTTCGCGAGAGCTGCCCGCCGGGCGAGGCCGCCGACATCGCGCCCATCACGAAGGGCGAGGCGTTCCAGCGCGTCGCGGTGGTCTTCTGCACGGCGGCCGCCGCCTCGCTGCCGAACAGCTTCGTGATCCATTCCCTGGCGAAGGCGACCATCGCCTTCTCGCCCTGCTCGGAGAGATCGCGGCCGAACGAGCCGCCGACATCGATCGAACACAGTGAAGAGCCGCCGATATTGGCGAGCATCAGCGCCGTGCGCGTCGAATTGCTCTGCTCGATGAGGATGTCGTCGCGCGAGAGCCCCAGCGGATTACCCGGCAGTTGCAGCACAATGCGATCGTAGCTGCCGAGCGTGAGCTTCGACGCCGCATCGAGCGTGCGCTTGGGAATATCAGGCCCGAACTTGATCGCGCCCGACGTCAGCACGTTGGTCGAGACCGTGACGATGGCGGCGCGTGCGGCGATCCTGCCGGATGGCGTCTCCACGCTGACATCGCGATTGCTCCAGACAATCCTGCTCACCGGCGTCGCCAGCGCCACCGGCGCCTGTTCGCCGAGCCTGGTGATCAGGGTCCCCAGGCCCTGGCGGCAGGCGATCGCGGTGTTGCGGTCCTGCGCACGCGCCTTGTCGATCGCCGACAGCTCCTTGAGGTCTTTGCCCGCAAAGCTCGCACCGAGCACGAATTCGGCCGCACCGGCCCAGTCACCGAGATCCTTCGGCAGCACCGAGGCGCAGGCCGTATCGAGCTTGCCGCGTCCGGCCTCGTCGATGGCGCGGTTGGCGCGCACCAGCGCCGCCAGGAACTGTTCGGTCTCGCCCGCGCGCGCATTGCGGCGGCCGATACGCATCTTCTGGCCAGTCGGTGCCGGCAGGACGTCGAGCCCGGCACTGCGCGCCAGCCGGATCATCGGATTGGTCTCGGGATTGTGCATCCAGCGCGCGCCGCGATCGAACGGCACGTCGAAGGTCGTGCTGTCCGTGACGCAGCGGCCGCCGATCTGGGATGCCGCTTCCACGACCACGACCTTGCGGTTGGCCGCCATGATGCGCCGCGCCGCGGCAATTCCGGCCGCTCCCGCACCGATCACGACGATGTCGGCCTCGCGCGGCAGGGGTGCGGCAGTCGCGCGCAGGACCGGCATCGCGGCAAGAGCCGCCGACGCCGATAGGAAGCTGCGGCGCGTGATTGTCATGTCATGGTTTCCGGGAACTTGCGGCGAACGGGAACAGCCCGCGAACCTTGCTGCATCTGGTGTCGCACGGCAACCATCATGGTGAATCAATCGTGCTTGATCTCACAGAGTGATGAACCGAATTGCAACACGTTTCGACCATGATAGAGAAGGGAAAAAGACGGCCGGAAAAGGCCGTGGGGGGAGTTTGAAATGGGGACGGTTCTGGACTCAGTCGGCAAGCTGATTGCCGCGTACCTCTCGAAGGAGGTGCCGGGCTACGAGCCGTTCACGCCGAGCGACCCGGAGCACCTGCGCGGCGTCATCGAGCCCGGCGACGTGCTGCTAGTCGAGGGCAACAACCGCATCTCCGGCATCATCAAATATCTGACGCAATCGACCTGGTCCCATGCCGCGCTCTATGTTGGTCCGGTCGAGGGCGCCACGGAGCCCAATGGCGAGCCGCATGTGCTGATCGAGGCCAATATCGGCGAGGGCGTCACCTCGGCGCCGCTGTCGAAATATTTCCCGTATCACACCCGTGTCTGCCGCCCGGTCGGGCTGTCCTATGAGGACCGCACCACGGTCTGCCGCTATGCGATCAACCGCATCGGCTTCGGCTACGACACCAAGAACATCGTCGACCTGATGCGCTTCCTGTTCCCGCTGCCGATCCCGCAACGCTGGCGGCGGCGCATGATCTCGATCGGCTCGGGCGATCCGACAAAAATCATCTGCTCGGCGCTGATCGCGCAGGCCTTCGATGCCGTGCGCTATCCGATCCTGCCGAAGATCACCAAGGCCGGCAGCCGCGCCGCCCGCCGCGAGATCCTGCACATCCGCGATTCCTCGCTCTACATGCCCCGCGACTTCGACATCTCGCCCTATTTCGAAGTCGTCAAACCCACCATCGTGCACGGCTTCGACTACACCGCGCTGCACTGGGCCGACAAGCAGAAGCCGCTCGAGGAGGTAGCGGGCACATTCAGTGTGTTTCCAGAAACGCTCAGTGCGCCGCCGCTCGTTCCTGAGACGGTTGACGAAGAAGCGCCGACTGAAGTTCCGGCTGAAGAAGTGAGCGCGCAGCCCGCGGAGATGGGCGCCATCTGCTCCGAGCATTTTGTGCTGCTGAACGAACTGGCGATGTACCGCGCGCGGGGACGCGCGCAGGAGATGGCGGCGTAAGCATCGCGCCTGCCGTCGTTCCGGCAAAGGCCAGGAGAGACGTTGCACCGCTCTTTCCACCGTCATTGCGAGCGTAGCGAAGCAATCCAGAGTCCCTCGGCGGAGGCAATCTGGATTGCTTCGTCGCTGCGCTCCTCGCAATGACGATGGTGAGAGCCTACCGTTCCGCCCGCCCGATCACCGCCATCAGCTCCGCGATCTTCTCGCGCTGATCGGCCTTGTCGCCGCTCGCGATCGCGTGCTCGACGCAATGGGCGACGTGATCCTTCAGAACCTCTTCCTCGACCCGGCGCAGCGCGGCACGCACGGCCGAAATCTGCGTCACGATGTCGATGCAATAGCGGTCCTCCTCGACCATCTTCGAGAGGCCGCGAACCTGACCCTCGATCCGGCCAAGACGTTTTCCGACGGATGCCTTGATGTCCTTGCGCATGCGCTCTATATACCCCCCTAGGGTATATGTTGCAAGGCCGGAGCATGGCAATGAACGACGCCGAAAACGGGCACCATCACACGTCGGAAACATCGTCCGGATGCGGCTGTTCCGCCAAGGCTGCTCCCGAGGCCGCCCCCACGGGTGCTCCGCCAGCCGACAAGCCCGCGGCGTCCTCCTGCTGCGGCGGGCACGGCGATCATGCCCAGCACCACGCGCATGACCATGGCGCCGCCGCGACCACAGTCCTCGACCCCGTCTGCGGCATGACGGTCGATCCCGCCACCTCGAAGCATCACCACACACATCACGGCGAGACCTTCCATTTCTGCTCGGCCGGCTGCCGCACCAAATTCGCCGCCGATCCCGCAAAGTATCTCGTCAGAGAGAAGGCGCCCGAACCCGAGATGCCCGCGGGCACGATCTACACCTGCCCGATGCATCCGGAGATCCGCCAGGTCGGACCCGGCAGCTGCCCGATCTGCGGCATGGCGCTGGAGCCGGAGGTCGCGAGCCTGGAGACGGGACCCAATCCCGAGCTTGCCGACATGACGCGGCGGTTCTGGATCGGTGGCGCGCTGGCGCTGCCGGCGGTGGTGCTGGAGATGGGCGGCCATCTCGCCGGACCACACGACTGGATCGATCCGGCGCTGTCGAACTGGATCCAGCTCGTCGTCACCACGCCCGCCGTGCTGTGGGCCGGCTGGCCGTTCTTCGTCCGCGGCTGGCAGTCTCTGGTCACCCGCAACCTCAACATGTTCACGCTGATCGCGATGGGCACGGGCGTCGCCTATCTCTACAGCATCGTCGCGACTGTCGTGCCGCAGATCTTCCCGGCGGCCTTCCGCAGTCATGATGGTGCCGTTGCCGTCTATTTCGAGCCCGCCGCTGTGATCACCGTGCTGGTGCTGCTCGGCCAGGTGCTGGAGCTGCGCGCCCGTGACGCGACGTCGGGTGCGATCAAGGCGCTGTTGCAGCTTGCGCCAAAAACCGCGCGCCGCGTCGATGCCGATGGCGGCGAGCACGAGGTCGAGATCGATGCGCTCCACGCCGGCGACCATTTGCGCGTCCGCCCAGGCGAGAAGGTGCCGGTCGACGGAATTATCCTCGAGGGACGCTCCGCGCTCGACGAATCCCTCGTCACCGGCGAATCCATGCCGGTCACCAAGGAGCCAGGTGCAAAAGTGATCGCCGGGACGCTCAACCAATCGGGCGGCTTCATCATGCGCGCCGACAAGGTCGGGCGCGAGACGCTGCTGTCGCAGATCGTGCAGATGGTCGCCGACGCGCAGCGCTCGCGCGCGCCGATCCAGCGGCTGGCCGACCAGGTCGCTGGCTGGTTCGTGCCGACCGTGATCGCCGTCGCCATCGCCGCCTTTGCCGCCTGGGCCTGGTTCGGACCGGAGCCGCGGCTGGCGTTCGGCCTCGTTGCCGCCGTCAGCGTGCTGATCATCGCCTGCCCCTGTGCGCTCGGCCTGGCGACCCCGATGTCGATCATGGTCGGCGTCGGCCGCGGCGCGCAGGCGGGCGTGCTGATCAAGAACGCCGAGGCGCTGGAGCGGATGGAGAAGATCGACACGCTGGTGGTCGACAAGACCGGCACGCTGACCGAGGGCAAGCCCAAGGTGGTCGCGATCGTCCCGGCTGCCGGCTTTGCGGAGGACGACATCCTCCGCATTGCGGCCAGCGTCGAGCGCGCCAGCGAGCATCCTTTGGCCGACGCCATCATGCGCGCCGCGAAAGAGAAGCAACTCACCCTCGCTCAGGTCGAACAGTTCGACTCGCCGACGGGCAAGGGCGCGACCGGAATAATCGACGGCAGGAGCATCGTGCTCGGCAACGCAAGATATCTGGTGTCGATCGGCATCGACACCAGGGCGCTCGATGCCGAGGCCGAACGCATGCGCCAGGACGGCGCCACCGTGATCAACATGGCCGTCGACGGCAAGCTGGCCGGCCTGTTCGCGATCGCCGATCCAGTCAAGGCCTCGACCCCGGAAGCGCTGAAAGCGCTGGCCGATGAAGGCATCAAGGTCATCATGCTGACCGGCGACAATCGCACGACGGCGGAAGCGGTGGCGCGCCGGCTCGGTATCGCCGAGGTCGAGGCCGAGGTTCTGCCCGACCAGAAGAGCGCGGTGGTGACGAAGCTGCAAAAGGCCGGGCGCAGCGTCGCGATGGCGGGCGACGGCGTCAACGACGCGCCCGCACTGGCCGCCGCCGAGGTCGGCATCGCCATGGGCACCGGCACGGACGTGGCGATGGAGAGCGCCGGCGTCACCCTGCTGGGCGGTGATCTCACCGGCATCGTGCGTGCGCGAAGACTGTCGCAGGCAACCATGAGCAACATCCGGCAAAACCTGTTCTTCGCCTTCATCTACAACGCCGCCGGCATTCCGATCGCGGCCGGCATCCTCTATCCCGCGTTCGGCATCCTGCTGTCCCCGATCATCGCCGCGGCGGCGATGGCGCTGTCCTCGGTGAGCGTGGTCGGGAATGCGCTGCGGCTGCGCGGGACCCGGCTGTGAGGATGACGGTGCGCTCCCTCGCCCCGTTCTTACGGGGTGAGGGGCCGCTTCCGCGACCACGGTGACAATTGGACTCGTGGAGAGTCCCCCTCACCCGGAATTCAAGCTACGCTTGAACTCCGACCTCTCCCCGCAAGCGGGGCGAGGTAACAAGAGCGGTACGCGCGGAGAGGACCTGATGCAGCGGATTACGATCACGATCGAGGACGATTTGTTGGCGGAGATCGACGCGGCAGCGGAAGCGCGCGGCTACCAGAACCGCTCCGAGATCATCCGCGATCTCGCGCGTGCCGGCCTGCAACAGAGCGCCGAGGACACCGCGCAGACCGGCCCCTGCGTCGCCGGCCTCGTCTACGTCTACGACCACGCCGCGCGCGATCTCTCGAAACGCCTGGTGCAGGAATTCCACGGCCACCACGACCTCGCGCTGGCCACCCTGCATGTCCATCTCGACGATAACAATTGCATGGAGATGACGGCGCTGCGCGGCGACGCCTCCGAGGTCAAGCATTTCGCCGACCACATCATCGCCGAGCGCGGCGTCCGCTACGGCCGCGTGGTGATGATCCCGACGGGTGAAGGGAAGCAGGCGAAGGCGCGCAAGCACGGGCACCGGCACGAGTAGTTCTTCTCCCTCGCCCCGCTTGCGGGGAGAGGGTCGGGGTGAGGGGGAGCCTCCGCGGGGGCGGTACCAGTTGGACTCGCGGAGACTCCCCCTCACCCGGATCGCATCTTTCGATGCGATCCGGCCTCTCCCCGCACGCGGGGAGAGGCGACGACAAACCTCACGCCGAGAGTAAATTCTGCAGCGCTTCGCCGTTGGGGACGCCGAGGCCTGAGCAGGCGTCCCAGCCGGGGCCGGCCTTGTACATGCCGTGCAAATCGCCGGTGATGTCATTGTTGCCGACCGTGATGTCGCGGAACACGCCTTGCGTGTGCGCGGCGTAGATCAGCGGGTTGATGAAGCCGACGGTCTTGCCGAATTTCTTCGTCGTCGCCTCGTTGATGCGGGCGATCAACCCCGCCATCAGCGGCGCCACGGCACTTGTGCCGCCGATGGTGGTGCCGACGCCGTTGAGGAAGATCTGGTAGCCGGTCGCGGGATCGGCATCGCCGGCAACATCGGGCACCCCGCGGCCGTTGTGATGCGTCGGTGATTTCGGCACATGGGCCTGGGCCTGGTATTGCGGCCGCGGGAACACGACGCTGACACCGCCGCCGCCTGCGCCGCCCTGCGGCCCGCCGTTCCAGACCACTTCGTTGATATCGCCGTTCGGCGCCTTCAGATTGGTGCCGCCGCAGGCGAGTGCAAACGGGCTCGAGGCCGGGAAATCTGCATGTGGCTTGCCGTCCCAGTCCGCGCCCATGTCAGCCGAACCATTGTCGCCGGAGGCAACGCAGACGGTGACGCCCATCGCGGCGGCGTCGCGGATCGCCTCGTTCAGGCCGTCGACGAATTGCTGCGAGCCTTCCTGGTCTTCCGGCCCGCCCCAGCTGATCGAGATCACCGAAGGTTTTCGCGCGGTGTCGTGGACGGCGGCCTTGACCGCATCGATGAAGCCGTTGGTGGTGTTGGGCGCGAAATAGACCACGATCCTGGCGCCGGGCGCGATCGCACCGGCCACCTCGATGTCGAGCACGACCTCGCCGTCGGCGTCCGAATGGCCGGGCTTGTTGGCGCCGCCGTCGACGCTCGCGGGTGCGATCTTCGGCATCGGGATGCCCGCCTTCTTGAAGAAGGTGCGCAGGTCTGACGTTTTGTAGCCGGCGCCCGTGGGATGGCCCTTCTGGTCGATGTCGTTGAGCTCGATGATGGCGATGCACTGGCCGGCGCCGGTCTCGCCGCCGGGGAAATTGTAGAGCTGGGCGATCTGATCGACCGAGAAGCTGCCGCCCTGCGCGGCGCGTGCGGCTGCGCCCTTCTGCGGCAGCTTGCGGCGGAAGTGGGGTTGCGCCACCGGCCGGTTGTCCAGGCCGTGCACGCCGACCACGATACCTGCGAGCTCGGCCGGGATCTGCACGCTGCCTTTACGCATGCGATGGGTCGCGCCCTCGTATCTGACCTTGTTGAGCTTGACGCCGAAGGCTGCGCTCATGGCCTTCACCGTCCCGGTCAGCTTCACGGTGCGGGACGCCAGATGCACGCTCTTGACGTTGAGATCGTGGTGATGCGCGAAATCGTCGATCTTGGCGACGTCGGCGGTATCCGCGCCCATCTCTGCGCCGAACTCGGCACGCGAGAGATACTGCCGCTCGCGCGGCGGTTGCGCGCCGAGCGTCATCACCTGCTCATCGTCGGCACGCTTCGCGCGCAGGCGAACGCTGATCTCGATTTCCTGCTTGGGATCGGCCGCGCCGACGAGCTTGGCCCCCTTCGGCAATTTCCGTGCGCTGTTCGCCAGCGTCACGCGCGTGGTCGAGCTTGCCATGACTTCCTCCGTTTGTGATTGGAAGGCAGATTGTCGCACCTCAACTATAGGTGTAATCTCAAACCCAAATTGGTTCAGGCATTTGAACGATATTTTTTCAGAAAACCTCTTGTTTGGCAGGGGCAACATCCGACTGGCTCAGATCGGCACGGAATCGGTCAATATTCACGACCATTCGACGACAAGGATTTCGATTTAAAATTGCAACCGTTGGCTTGTCTGGCCGACCAACGGAAGACGTTTGTCGAAATCAGACGTCTGGAAATCAATTTGGCGGAGACAATGCGATGCGTGCTGACCGCAAATGGGTTGAGAGAAATCTCGGTTTCGATCCGATCACGACGCCGCCCCCGCCCGACACCTTCGCGGTGAAACGCGTGGCCAAGGGCGCGGTGAAGAAATCCGCGAAGGTCACGACCGAAGACTTTCGGCGCGAGATCATCGATTTCGATTCCGAGTCGAGCGAGGGCCGCGAGTTCATGGCCTTCTCGACCTCGACCGGGCTGTCGCGCTTCACCGACATTGCCTGGCCGAAGGGGCTGGCGCCGCAAACCGGGCCGAAGCCGAAGGGCAACGGCAAGGGACCGCTACCGCGCGCCGACGTGCTGGTCGTGACCTGGACCGTCGACGAGGGCCACGCCCTCAGCCGCGTGCTGACGCCGGGCAAGGACTCCCGCAACGATTACGTACCCTATACGCATAATTACGCGGCCATCTCCAAGAAGATGCGCAACGGCTGTCCGGCCAAGGAGCTGAAACGGCTCGGCACCTACTGGACCACCACGATCGGCAAGAAGAAGGTCGTCATCTTCAAATCCGATTCGCACATGTCGCAGGACGGCCCGCAGCTGCCGAACATCGACGTCTGGCGCCAGATCATCACCGAGGTGCAGCCGAGTCTCGTGATCACCACCGGTACGGCGGGCGGCATCGGCAAGGAATTCGAGGTCGGCGACGTCGTCGTCAGTCCGATCGTTCGCTTCGACTGCCTATCGAAGTTCAAGAAGCAGCCATTCGCGCAGGAGCATTTTTCCAGCCGATCCGCCGTGACGAAGAAGTTCGCGCAGGCCAAGACGCTGTTCAAGGCCAATGCCGGGCAATTGCCGAAGGACAATACAAGGGCGCCGAAGATCTTCGTCGTGAAGCCGAGCGGCCTGTCCTCCTCCGTGGTCACCACCGACTTCTTCGGCTTCGACACCTCGGACGACCACTTCCATCTCCAGGGGCTCGGCGACGTCTCCGAGATGGGCGATGCCATCCTTGGCCTAGTCGCGCAGGAGATGGGCGAGAAGGCACCGCGCTGGCTCGCGATCCGCAACGTCTCCGATCCGCAGATCAAGGCCGAAGGCACCCTGCAGCAGCAGGAGCAGATCGCGGCCCAGATCTACAAGGGGTTCGGCCGCTGGAGCACGGTCTGTAGCGCCATCACCTGCTGGGCCAGCATCGCGGCGGAGCCGTAGCGAGCGATCCGGCCAGCACAGACGACAAAGGACGGGCGATCAATCAGGGAAAGTGGAACGGCCATGGCGCAGATCACGATCAACGGCATCACGATCGATCCTTCGGCTCCGCACGCGGAACGCGCCGCGCTGTCGCTGGATCATGCGAATGCGAAGGAATCCGACTACATCATCGTGCAGACCAACCAGCCGCTCAACGCCGAGCGCAGAGGGCAGCTCGCCAAGGCCGGCGCCGAGATCCTGGAAGCCGTCCCGGGCAGCGCCGTCATCTGTCACTTTCCGGCGGCCGGGCTCGACAAGGTGCGGAAACTTCCGTTCGTGACATGGGCAGACCTCTACCCGGGCATCGTGAAGATCGCGCCGGCGCTGCGCAACCTGGACACCCAACCCGGAGGCGTCGCCGCGGCGCGCGCGCTTGCGGCAAAGCCGGCGGCGCTCGACCGCACCAGCGTGACCGTCGACGTCATGCTCCACCGCAATGTCGGCGTGAAGGCCGCCGCAAAGAAGATTGCGGAAGCGGCGCATGTGCAGCTCGACGACGTCGTCCCGGGCACGGCCAAGGTGCGTGTGACGCTGAAGATGCGCCGTCTTGCCGACGTCGCGGCGCTCGACGAGGTGCGCAGCGTCGAGAAGGTCTTTCCCCGCAAGCTGCTCAACAACATCGCGCGGGGCATTCTTCGCGTTCCCGCGGCGACGCCGAGCAATGGCGGCGAAGGCGCGGGCGAGATCATCGCGATCGCCGATACCGGTTTCGACAAGGGATCGACCACGAACACGCACCCGGCTTTCAAGGGGCGCGTCAAGAAGCTCTACGCGCTCGGCCGGCCCGGGCGCAAAGACGATCCTGATGGTCACGGCACCCATGTCGCGGGTTCCGCTCTCGGCGACGGCGTATCGAAAAGCGACGGCCCGATCCGCGGCACGGCTCCCGGTGCCAAGCTGGTTCTGCAATCCGTGCTCGACAGCGACGGCAATCTCGGCGGCCTGCCCGACAGCCTCGATGCGCTGTTCGGCCCGCCCTACAAGACGGACAAGGCGCGAATCCATTCCAACTCCTGGGGCAGCGTCGGAAATTTCGGCGTGTATGACTCCCAGGCCAACGAGCTCGACACGTTCGTCTACGCGCACCGCGACATGCTGATCTGCTTCGCCGCCGGAAATGAGGGTAGCGACAAGGATGGCAATGGCCAGGTCGACCCCAACTCCGTGACGCCGCCGGGTACGGCCAAGAACTGCCTCACCATCGGCGCCTGCGAGAACAATCGTCCCAGCGAGGCCATGACCTACGGCAGGGCATGGCCAGACGATTTTCCGGCCACGCCGATCAGCTCCGATCGTGTGGCCAACAATCCCGAAGGGATGGTGGCGTTCAGCAGCCGCGGACCCACCAACGACGAACGCATCAAGCCCGACGTCGTGGCGCCGGGATCCTTCATTCTGTCAACCCGATCCCGCGCCACGAAATCGAAGGGATGGAAGCTCTCGCAAGATCCGCTCTACATGTTCGAAGGCGGCACCAGCATGGCGACGCCGCTGGTGGCCGGGTCCGTCGCGGTGATCCGGGCGTTCCTGAGGAAAAGCCAGGGACTGAAGTCGCCGAGCGCCGCACTGCTCAAGGCGCTCATCATCAACGGAGCGCGCAGTCTCGCCGGACAATACCATCCGTCGGAGGCGGGGTCCGTCGCGAGCAACAGCCAGGGCTTCGGCCGGGTCGACGTTCAAGCGGTGGTCGGCCCCCATGCCACGAGCGAAGAGCTGCAGTTCTTCGACGAGAAGAAGAAGCTGGACGCCGGCGACCGCGAAGACCGCACGGTCACGATACCGGCGGGAAGCAGCCGCCTGAAGGTCACGCTGGTCTGGACCGATCCGCCCGGCGAAGGCCTGCAAAGCGACCTCGATCTCGTCGTGGTGGCCAACAAGCAGGAACGCCATGGCAACATGCCGGCCGGCTCGAAGGACTTCGACCGCCGGAACAATGTGGAGCAGGTCATCTTCGAAAATCTGCCGGCCGGCGAAGCGGTGATATCGGTCATCGCTCATTCCATCGCCGTCGCGCCGCAGAACTATGCCCTCGTCATCAGGGTGAGCTAGAGCGTCTTCAAGCGAAGTGGCTGCCGGTTCGCGCGAAGAAAACGCGTCAAAACAAGCGCCTTGAGCTTCCGTTCTGATTCACTCAGAACCCAAGCTCCAGGCGCGGCAATCTGTCCCGGAAAGCTCGACCTCTTGTCGAACCTTCCGCGCATGTCTACCTCTCGCGGGTGGTTTTGCTGAGAGGTACTCCGATGCTGGATGCCGCCGTAAAGGCGCTGTCGCAATTGATCTCGCCGCCGATGCGCTCGATCCTGTGGCGATCGATCGGGCTTGCACTGGTCCTGATCATCGTGCTGGCGATCGGCTTGCAGCGGCTGCTGAGCTGGTTTGCGACCTATGGTGAGGTCTGGCTGGAAGGCCTGCTCGGGCCGAGCTGGCATTCCTCGCTCGAGGTCCTCGCCTGGATCGTCTCGATCACGGCGGGCCTCGGCGTCGTGTTCGGCGGTGTGTTCCTGATGCCTGCGATCACCTCGCTGGTGGCGAGCCTGTTCGTCGACGACGTCGCCGACATCGTCGAGCGCGAGCACTATCCCGCCGAGCGGCCGGGCGCTGCGCTGCCGTTCAGCCAGGCGATCTACGAGGGCGTCAAGACCGCGCTGCTGACGATCGTGGTCTATCTGGTGGCGTTGCCGCTGGTCCTGTTCGCTGGTGCCGGATTCCTGATCTTCTTCGTCGCCGCCGCCTGGCTGCTCGGGCGCGAATATTTCGAGCTCGCCGCGATGCGCTTCCGTTCGCCGGAGGAGGCCAGGGCGATGCGGCGCGACAACGCCGCGACCATCTTCACCGCCGGCCTTTTCATTGCGGCCTTCGTCTCGATCCCGATCGTCAATCTGGCGACGCCGATCTTCGGCATGGCGTTCATGGTCCACATGCACAAGCGCCTGTCGGGGCCGCGGCCCGAGCTGATCGAGCCGGCGCGGCAGATGCGGTGAGGCCTCTCAGTTCACTTGCACCCCGCATTTGCGCAGCAGCATCTTGGCGAAACCGAACGGCGCCGGCGTGAACGGGCCCGGTGGCGCCCGGGTGATCAGCGCGACGACGCCGAGCGCGACCATCGCTAGCCAGAAGCACAGCCAGAAGCCGTCGATATAGGCGAGCACATTGGCCTCGCGCTGCACCAGGCCCGCGAGCGTGCCGACCGCGCGCGCCTGCGCCATTCCGGTGCCATGGGCCGCGAAGTAATCGGCGAGCTGCTTGAGCCTACCCACCACGTCGGCATTGCCGACCACAAGGTCCTGGCCGAGATAGAAGGAATGGACCTGCTCGCGCACGCGCAGCCACGTTCCCATCAGCGCGATGCCGATCTCCGCGCCGCCGAGCCGCATGATCTGGATGTAGGCGGCAAAGGAGGTGGCGCGGCTCGGATCGGCGTTCGACAGCAGCGTGATGATGATCGGCAGCAGGAGCAGCGACTGCCCGATCGCCTGGAGCAGCACGATGCCGACAAAATCCTCGCGCGCCCAGACATGGCTGAGCTGCGTGCCCCAGAGATTGGCCGCGGCAAAGCAGGCAAAGCCCAGCACCACGACAAGCCGCGTATCGAAATGCCGCAGCAGCCAGATCGAGATCGGCACCAGCACGAACATCGGCAGCGCGCCATAGGTGAGCAGCAACATCCCGCTCTGCTCCGGCCTGAGCAGAACGACATTGCCGAGGAAGTTCGGCACCAGCGACGAGTTGGAGAGGCTGGTCAGCGTGTAGAGCAGGATCAAGATCAGCCCCAACCCGACATTGCGCGAGAACAGCACGTTGACATGCGCCCAGGGCTGTCGCACCAGCGACTCGTTGACGAGGAAGCCTGCGAACAGCACCACACCGCTGACGAGCAGCGCCATCACCGTCCCCGAGCCGAGCCAGTCCAGGCGATTGCCCTGGTCGAGGCCGGCATAGATCATCGAGACCGCGGCGCCGAGCAGCAGCATGCCGCCCCAATCGGCCTCGCGCAGCAGCGTGCGGTTCACCGGCTCGCTCGGCGTGCCCAGATAAACCATCAGGCCCATCAAGGGCGCGATCACGACGCTCTGCCAGTACATCCATTGCCAGCCGAGATGGTCGACATAGAAGCCGACCAGGGAGCTCGACGTATCCAGCGCAAAGCCGACCCGGATCGAATAGAGCGAGATCGCCGGCACCCACCATCGGATCGGCAGGTTTCGTAACACGATCATGAGCGTCGCAGGCACGAAGGTGCCGAGCAGCAGGCCATGAACGACGCTGAGCGCGAGCAGCGTCGGATAATCGTGCACGAAGGGAATGATCAGCGACACCGCGGCGTAGACGAGGCTCGGGATGCCGAGCACGCGGCGCAGGCCGAACACCGTCGCGAGCCACGCCACCGCCGGCGCAATCAGGATCTGCGAGCCGATGCCGGCGGTCGAAAGCCAGGCGCCCTCGTCAAACGAGAGCGAGAACGCACCGCGCAGGTCCGGCAGACCGACCGTGGTCAGCCGGCTGTCGAAATTGGCGAGGAACGAGCCGAGCAGCACCGCCGCCACGGCAAACAACGGCTGTGGCGCGATGCCGCCGCGCGAGAGAGGCCCGCGGCCGGCATCGTCATTTTCCGCCATTCGCGGCCTTCGTGTCGATGCTGGTGACGACCGACATGCCCGGCACCAGCCGCGCCAGCAGCGGCTGGTTGTCGTCGAACTGGATGCGCACGGGAATGCGCTGCACGACTTTGGTGAAATTGCCGGTCGCATTGTCCGGCGGCAGCAGGGCCACCTGCGCGCCGGTCGCGGGGGCAATGCGCTCGACCTTGCCGCGCAGCTTCTCGCGCGGGAAGCCATCGACGGTGATCTCGACCGGCTGGCCCGGCGCGACATGCGTGAGCTGGGTCTCCTTGTAATTCGCGATCACGTAGACCTTCGGCAGCGGCACCACATTGATGAGGTTGGTGCCGATGTTGACGTAGTCGCCGGGCTGCACCTGGCGCTCGCCGACGACGCCGTCGAACGGCGCGGTGATCCTGGTATAGCCGAGCTTCAGCTTCGCGCTCGCCAGCGTCGCCTTGGCCGCCGCGACATCGGCGGCGCGCTGCTTCTTGGTGCCCTGCAGAACTTCGAGTTGATGCTGCTGCGCGGCGATGACGGCGCGACTGGCACGCACGTCGGCCTGCGCCTTCGCGTAGCCCGCGACGGCCTGTTCCAGCCGCTGCCGCGTGCCGGCTTCCGTCTGCGTCAGGGATTTCTGGCGATCCTGCTCCTGCCGGGCCTCGACCTCCAACGCTTCCGCTGACAGCTGCGCGGCCTGCGCCTGCGCGATGGTCGCATATTGCAGCTCGACCTGGTTGCTCAGATTGTCGAGCACGGCCTGCGCGGCGGCGACAGCGGCCTCGGACTGCGCGACCTGGGCCTGGTAGTCGGCGGGATCGATCTGGATCAGGAGATCGCCGGCCTTGACGCGCTGGAAGTCGGAGACCCCGACGGTCAGCACTTCGCCGGAGACGCGGCTTGCAAGCCGCGTCAGATCGGCGCGCACATAGGCGTCGTTGGTGGTCTGGACCACGGCGTTGCCGACCCATTCGTCGAAGCGCAGCGTCGCCAGTGCCACGAAGGCGAGCGCGACGATCACGGCGAACAGGGGGATCGCGAGCCGGCCCCAGAGCGAGCTCGCCGGCCGCTGCGTCGGCTTCGGCGGCGGAGCCGGTGCCGCGGCCGGCGGTGGCGGTGGCGATGGCGATGGCAATGGCGATGAGATTTGTTCTTGCTGACTCACGACATGCCCCCAAAACCGGCTTGCTTCACATCGCCCCCCCGAAACGACGGCGCCACCTCAGACCGTCTTCTCCGGCCATCGGCAGAGATCGTTGATCAGACACACCTCACAGCGCGGCTTGCGGGCGAGGCAAGTATAGCGGCCATGCAGGATCAGCCAATGATGGGCGTGCAACATGAACTCGGCCGGGATCACCTTTTCGAGACCAAGCTCGACTTCGAGCGGCGTCTTGCCGGGCGCCATCCCGGTGCGGTTGCCGACGCGAAACACATGCGTGTCCACCGCCATGGTGTGCTCGCCGAAGGCCATGTTGAGCACCACGTTGGCGGTCTTGCGCCCGGCGCCTGGCAGGGATTCGATCCCGGCGCGCGTGCGCGGCACCTCGCCGCCGAATTCGCTGAGCACCTTTGCCGATAGCGCAATCACGTTCCTGGCCTTGGTGCGATAGAGGCCGATGGTCTTGATGTATTCGCGCAAGCGTTCCTCGCCGACGTCGAGCATCTTCTGCGGCGTGTCGGCGATCTCGAACAAGGCGCGCGTCGCCTTGTTGACCCCGGCATCGGTGGCCTGCGCCGACAGCACCACGGCGACCAGCAGCGTGAAGGGATTGACGTGCTCGAGCTCGCCTTTCGGCTCCGAATTGGCCTTGCGGAAACGGCTGAAGACCTCGTGGATCTCGGCCGGCGTCCAAGGTTTGGTAGAATTGGGTCTTGCGGCCTTGAGCGATTTCCTGGCGGGAGCCCTCGGCTTCGCAACTATCGCCTTTGCCTTTTTCTTCGGCACGGACGCTTTGCGCGGGGCCGGCTTGCGGGTGATTTTCGCCATGATCCGGATATACTGAGGGACGATGAGCACAGGCAACGAAATTGAGCGCGGGCGATCTGAAAGCGAGACGGACCCTCAGATCTTCTCCGCGCTCCTGACGCCGCACCGCTCGCTGAACCGCACCGGCTTCCTCGCCGTGATGCTGTTCCTGAGCGTGGTGAGCTTTGCCACCGGCCTCGCCTTCCTGATGATGGGTGCGTGGCCGGTGTTCGGCTTCTTCGGCCTCGACGTGCTGGTGATCTGGTGGGCCTTCAAGGCCAATTTCCGCAGCGCGCGGGCGCGCGAGGAGATTTCGGTCACGGCGTCCGAACTGCGGGTGCGGCGCGTCAGTCATCGCGGCCAGGTCGCCGAATGGACGTTCAATCCGCTCTGGGTCCGCCTCGATATGGAGGTCGACGAGGATTTTGGCATCGAGCATCTCTATTTGATCTCGCGCGGCCATCAGATCCAGATCGCCCGCTTCCTCGGCCCGGACGAAAAGGCAAGTTTTTACAAAGGCTTGGTTGAGGCCCTGAACGCCGCCAAGCGCGGCCCGACCTACAACCCGGTCTCCTGACTCCGAATCGGAAATCGGGTGGTTTCGGCCCGGCGCCACGCCTACATTTCCAGTCATGATGACACTCGCCATAAATGACCAGCGCCTGGCCAAGCCGGGCTCCCAGAACGCCGCGTTGCGCGATTACGACTCCGTGCGCCGGGCGATCGCGTTCATCTCGGAGAACTGGCGCACCCAGCCGGCCATCGAAGCGATGGCCGATGCGGCGGGCGTCACGCCGGATGAGCTGCACCATCTGTTCCGCCGCTGGGCCTCGATCACGCCGAAGGCGTTCATGCAGGCGCTGACGCTCGATCACGCCAAGGGACTGTTGCGGGACTCCGCGAGCATCCTCGATGCCGCGCTCGATTCAGGTCTTTCAGGACCGGGCCGGCTGCACGATCTCTTCGTCACCCATGAAGCGATGTCGCCCGGCGAATGGAAGAACGGCGGCGCGGGCCTGACGCTGCGCTAC
The DNA here is from genome assembly GCF_052076005.1 of Bradyrhizobium sp. 63_E2_N1_3. Taxonomy (NCBI): domain Bacteria; kingdom Pseudomonadati; phylum Pseudomonadota; class Alphaproteobacteria; order Hyphomicrobiales; family Nitrobacteraceae; genus Bradyrhizobium; species Bradyrhizobium sp. 63_E2_N1_3. Next base: position 210,719 of record NZ_CP197235.1, read on the forward strand.
GGCTTCCATCCCTCGCCGTTCGGCACGGCGATCGTGATCGCCACCGACCGCGGCCTGTCAGGCCTTGCGTTCGCCGATCCCGGTGAGGAGAAGGTCGCGCTCGCCGACATGACGCGGCGATGGCGCAACGCAACTTACGTCGAGGATCACGAAGGCACCGCACCGCTCGCACAGCGCATCTTCGACACCAGGCTGTGGCGGCCGGACCAGCCGTTGCGCGTGGTGATGATCGGCACCGATTTCGAGGTACGGGTGTGGGAGACGCTGCTGAAGATCCCGATGGGTCGCGCGGTGTCCTATTCCGACATCGCCTGCAACATCAACAGCCCGAAGGCCTCACGCGCCGTCGGCGCTGCGGTCGGCAAGAACCCGGTCTCGTTCGTTGTGCCCTGCCACCGCGCGCTCGGCAAGAGCGGCACGCTCACCGGCTATCACTGGGGCATCACCCGCAAGCAGGCGATGCTGGGCTGGGAGGCCGGGCAGCTGGGGATGCAGTAGGCCCCGCTTCCGTAGGGTGGGCAAAGGCGCATAGCGCCGTGCCCACCATTCTTCCGCGATCGCTGACACATGGTGGGCACGCTACGCTTTGCCCACCCTACGACTCCGCGCTTGTGGCGAAGCTCAGCCCGCCAGATCCAGCTTCGAGGCCACCGTCGAATCCGCGTTGAGCCGGTAGATGATCGGCACACCGGTCGCGAGCTCGCGCTTCAAAATGCCTTCGGGCGAGAGCTTTTCCAGCACCATGATCAGCGCGCGCAGCGAGTTGCCGTGGGCGGCGACCAGCGTGCGCTTGCCGTTGAGCACGCCGGGCAGGATCTCCTGCACGTAGTAGGGCAGCGCGCGCGCCAGCGTATCCTTCAGGCTTTCGCCGCCGGGCGGCGGCACATCGTATGAGCGGCGCCAGATCAGCACCTGGTCCTCGCCCCATTTCTTGCGGGCGTCGTCCTTGTTGAGGCCGGAGAGATCGCCATAGTCGCGCTCGTTCAGCGCGAGGTCTTTGGAGGTCGGCAGGCCCTTCTGGTCGAGCTCGCCGAGAATGAGATCGAGCGTGTGCTGCGCGCGCGTCAAGACCGAGGTGTAGGCGACGTCGAACACGAGGCCCTGCGCCTTCAGCTTGCGGCCGGCTTCCGTGGCTTCCTTCACGCCGAGCTCGGTGAGATCAGGATCCTTCCAGCCCGTGAACAGGTTCTTCAGATTCCACTCGCTCTGACCGTGGCGCACGAGCACGAGGAGACGTTCGCTCATTGACTGCTTTCCATTCAGGTTATTGTTGAGGAATGATCTTGGCGGAAAGCCGCTTCACGTCTTGCGCTAACGCGGCCCTTCGGGTCCGGTTCATGCTCCGGCTCGCTCAGATGTCTGCGAGACCGAGCACGTCGGCCATGGAGTAGTGCCCCGGCTTCTTGCCATGCGCCCACAGCGCCGCCTTGAGCGCGCCGTGTGCGAACAGCATGCGGTCTTCGGCGAGATGCGACAGCGTCAGGCGTTCGAACGGACCAAGAAAGGTCACGCTGTGCTCGCCGGCAACGGTGCCGCCGCGCAAGGAGGCAAAGCCGATGTCGCCCGGCTTGCGCGCGCCGGTGATGCCGTCGCGGCCGCGATCCGAATGCTCATCGAGCGAGATGCCGCGGCCGGCGGCGGCGGCCTGGCCCAGCATCAGCGCAGTGCCCGAGGGCGCATCGATCTTCATGCGGTGGTGGGTTTCCACGACCTCGATGTCGAAGCTCTCGTCGAGTGCCTTGGCGACGCGCTTGACCACCGCGGCGAGCAGATTGACGCCCAGGCTCATATTGCCCGACTGCACCACGACCGCACGGTTGGTGACGCTCTTGATCACGGCGTTGTCGGAGGCCGACAGTCCGGTGGTGCCGATGACGTGCACGATGCCGCGCTCGGCAGCGATCGCGACATTGGCGATGGTCGCGGCCGGCACGGTGAAATCCAGGATGCCGTCGGCATCTTTCGACATCGCCCAGAGGTCGGCCGAGAGTTTGACGCCGTTGGCAGGCAGGCCCGCGAGTACGCCGGCATCCTTGCCGAGCAGCTCCGAGCCGGGCGCCTCCAGGGCTCCCGCCAGCACCGCGCCTTCAGTGTCGGCAATGGCTCGTGCCAGCGCCCGGCCCATCCGGCCGCCTGCCCCGGCAACAATCAAACGCATATCGGACATAGTTCACCCTCTCCACGCCCTATAGCGGGAGCGGGCCGTTCCGGCAACCGATCAGGCCTTCAAAAGGCCCGTGGCGCGGGTCTCCCCAAGCACAGATGCAACGCTAGAGCATGAGCTCCAGGTCTTTCCTGAGCACGACCTGGCCATCGCGCTCTACAACATAAGTGGCCTTGTAGGAGCCGCGTTCCCACCCCCCGGGAGGTCGCTTCTTCCCCGCAAAGAGCATGAATTGCGCCTTGTTGGCCTGAAGTGGTGCAGACCGATTTTCCGCGATGACGTTGTCGAGGGGATCCTTGATGAGCAGCCATTGCGCGTCGCCCGCCTTCAGCCCGATAGCCCGCACGAACGCGACGATCGCCATCGAACCGGCGGACGGCTTTTGGCTCTCGGCACTGCCGTCCTCGATGAGTTCCATCGTGACCGGCCCCGTCGTAAAGCCCGCATTGAGGATGGCTCGTTCCTGGTACTCGAGTTTCGGGCGGAGGGCAGCAAGCCAGAGCGATTGACCGCCCTCGCAAGACTCGGGGCGAACGCCGTACGCAAAGGGATCGACCACCGCGCCATTGTGCCTCACGGTGAAATGCAGGTGAGGATACTCCGTGAGGCCGGAGAGACCGACACGGCCGAGCGGCTGTCTTAGGTCGACCTTGTCTCCAGGCTTGACCGACACACTGCCGGCGGCGAGGTGGCAGTACTGGGTTTCCCACTGCTCCGGATGTTCGATGACGACGCCATTGCCACATTCGGCCTCGCGCACCGCTTCGCGTCCCGATTTTGTGAAAGCGCCGTCCGGCGCGTCATTGCGTGTACGAAGAATACGGCCGCCTGCCGCCGCGCGCACGTCCACGCCGGCCCTTTGCACCGGCAGTGAGGGCAAACGAAAATCGGTGCCGTTGTGGTCGTCATAAGTCAGCGTGCCGCATTTGTAATCTCGCGCCGACCGCGACGGATCGAGATCCGTGTAATTCTGGATGTAGCAGGTGCGGCCAGGCTCGCAGGCAATCGGCAGCGCCAATTGAATGCTCTGGGCATGGGCAGGGAAGCCGGCCCCGGCCAATGCCAGGGCAGCGAACATCCGGTAGAGGAAACCTGCGCTGCCCATGCGCCTCGACATCGCGGAGAACCCCGTACTCATTCAGGCGAATGCTTGCGGGCCGTCCGCAATCTCATCGGACCCTCTTCGTCCAATCGACAATCGGAGGCCGACCGGCTCACCCAGTTCTCGCGCCTGCCAGCGCCAAAAGGCGATTGGGTGAGATGATACAGAAGAAAGAACTCCGACTGTCGGTTGATCCCCAGTTTGAGCATGATCCTCTTGGTGTAGGTTCGCACCGTTGCCTCGGTCAGCCCAAGCTCGGCTCCAATATCGCGAGGGCACTGGAATTGAAGAATCCGGGCGACGATTCTTTCCTCAGCCCAGTTCAAGCCAAAGGCAGATGCGATGCAGTGCGCGCCCTGCACGTCATCGAATTGCGGCACGACGATGAGGGCCTGTCCCAGCTTGTCATGCGTTGGAACAGCGCCGATCTTGGCGAAGGCGAACTGCTGACGATCCGTCGAAAGCGGTACCGTAGTGTTGAACCATCCATGAGTCCCGCTCTCGATGAGCACTTTCCCGATTGCCCCCCGCAAGCTCTCGGTCACGGAAGCGCATGAGCCAGCAAGCCTGCCTCCTTCCATCCTGAGCAACTCGCGCTTGGCAAGCAGCACGCGTCCACCACGATTGACTGCGTAAATGTGCAGGCCCTGGTCCACGACGATGGCGGGAAAGGTCAGCTCTTCGAGCCAGAGTTGCGCATCGACCTGCCCCGGCGCTTGCCGGGCAAGTGAATGAGCAGCCTTCCATAACGGGCGCACGGTATGCGCCAAGCCCGGAATCTCCGATGCCGCAAGCGCGGCCGGTCGCCATCCGGCCACGAACACGACCGTGGTTCGCTCATCGGAAGCAAACCTGCCAATGACTGAATGACTCTTTACCGGGGGTTCCGCGCCGATCAACTTGCGGACGAAGGAGGTCCGGGAATTGATCGGCTCGAGCGAGGCGACGTCCTCGGCTGTACCCTTGCGCGCAAATCGCTCAACCATCGCCGCGCATGACGGATCGGCAGGAGCATCTCCGATCCTGGCTTCTTCCAGCCCGGAGGCGGATAGCATGGCTACGTAGCAGCTCCGGCAGCCGAGCAATTCCGCCATGGCCTTTGCGAAATATTCCATTGCGGCCTGTTGCGGGCGTGGCTCCGGACAAGACCCAGACGGACCGCATCCGTCATTGCCTTGCTTCGAGGCGCGCTCGACGCAATCGGAACGAAAATCATCCTGTGCGGAAGGTAGTGCCTTACTGCACTCATGCACGGTCGCCTCCCTCATAGGCCGGCCCACCCCTTACCAGCGCTTAATTCTCCCTGAACGCACGGTTGATCCGTAACGTCATCGGCTGCAAAAGATATTCCGCAAAGGTTCGTTCCCCCGTCTCGACAAATATCTCGACAGGCATTCCAGGCATCAATGTGGAGATGTAGGAGGCCGTCGGCGCGTTGGGGTCCAGCTCAACCTCGGCCAAATAGGAGCTGTCGCCGGAATGGGTGTCGGTCAGTGCGTCTGCCGCAACGCCGACGACCCTTCCCTCGAGCATCGGCCGGCGGCGAATGTTCAGCGCGTGAACTCGCACACGCGCCATCTGTCCGACATAGACCTCTTCCCGATCGGCAGGCTTCAATGTCGCCTCGATGACAAGCCGATCTTGCATCGGAACGATTTCCAAAAGGGTTTCCCGAGGTCCAAGCACGGCATTGAGGTCCCTGCTGTTGAGGCCGACGATCCTTCCACTTTCCGGGGCACGCAATTCAGACCGGACAAGCTGGGCACGCAACGCGGCAATTCGATGTCTGAGGTCGCCGATCTCCTCGCTCGTCGCATGCCGCTGCTTGGCGATATCCTGATTTTGGTTGAACCCCAGTTGCCTGCGTCTGTCCTGCAACTCCGCGATCTTGCCCTGCATCTCCGAGATTGACGCGGCATTGCGATCGACCTGTCCGGTGGCCTCGGCTTCGGCCCGTTGCAAGGCCAGCAAACGTGGTTTCCGGGCGAGGCCCTTTGCGAGGAGATAACTCGTGTCGGCGATCTCTTCCCGCAACAGCTTGAGTTGCTGTTCAAGTCCTTGGGTGTTGCTCTGCAGGCCGCGGATGGTGTCCGCGTTTTGCAGCATCTGCTGATCGATCACCTTGCGCTCGTTCTCAATCGCGGCCAGTCGCGCGGCAAATTCGGCCTCCTGGGTTTGAATGGCGATACGTGCGGAGAGACGCGTTGCACTTTCCCGCAATTCGTCCGGAAACCGGATTGACTTCGCACCGTCTTGCTCCGCCGCCAGCCGGGCCTCCATCGCCAGATCAGCAAAGAACTTGGTTTCGAGGGAACCAAGGCTCCCTTCGATCTGCGCGGTGTCGAGCCGTGCAATGAGTTGACCGGCTTCGACGTGATCGTTCTCCCGGACATAGATCGATTTGATGATTCCGCCTTCCAGATGTTGCACCGCCTTGCGCTTCGAATGGACCTTGATGAATCCTGGTGCCACGACGGCGCCGCGGAGCGGAACCGTGGTTGCCCACAAGCCGAAGCCGCAAAATTGCAGGACGAGCAATACACAGCCCCATGCGATGATCCGTCGCATGTCGGATCGCGGTTGCTCCGTCGGCCAGGTCTTCGACGGACCTGCAACAGGCGCGGACATCGCGGAGGCATGACCGGTCTGCGTCATGGAATGACCCTCCTGCCTGGCAACCTCTGAGGTTCGACATTGCGCGGGAGCCCTGCCGAACCCGGTACCGGTGCCGGCCGCTGGGCGCGAAGTACGTCATATGGCGGTCCGAAGGCGACCTGGTTGCCGTCCCTCAACAGCAGCACGGCATCGGCGATGGTCAACAGCCGCGGCCGGTGGGTGACGATCACCGACGCCGCGCCGCGCGCTTTGGCCGATTGAATGGCGGAGCACAACGCTTCTTCGCCGTCCGGGTCGAGATTGGCATTGGGCTCATCCAGCAGGATCAATTTGCGATCGCCGAAGAAGGCGCGGGCAAGACCAATGCGCTGACGCTGGCCACCGGATAGCCTGCAGCCGTCGCGGCCGATCTCGGTCTGGTAGCCGGCCGGAAGGGACAGGATCATCTCATGCGCCTGCGCGAGCATGGCCGCGGCGACGATGGCCTCGTCCCGTGCGTATTCATCAAACCCGGCAATGGCTTCGGCCACCGTTCCTTCCAGGAGCTGCACGTCCTGGGGGAGATAGCCGACGAATTGCCCAAGCTGGTCGGGATCCCAGGTATGGAGTGCTGCGTGGTCCAACCGGATCGTACCGCTGGTCGGCCGATCGAGGCCTGCCATCAAGCGCAGCAATGTGGATTTTCCGGCGCCGGTCGGCCCGATCACGACGACAAGCTCGGACGGCCGGCATTGAAAGGATATGCCCGCGAGAATGGGACGCTGCGTCCCGCCAATCCGGAATGTCACCCGCTCTACCTTGAGCATGCCGGCTGGCGGCGGAAGCAACGTCTTCCGCGGACGCGCAAGCACCGGCATCGCGGCGTTGCAGACTTGCGTCCACGCGTCCTGCGCAGATGCCAACGCGCGCCAGGCCGAGACCAACCCTTCCATGGGCTGCAACGTGCGCGCTATCAGGATCGAGCTCGCGATCAGACTGCCGGACAGCACCTCGTTCTGGAGCACGAGCCAGGCACCGCAGCCGATCGCGGCAATCTGCAGGATGGTCCTGACCATTCGCGCGGCGGCGCTAATCGTGTAGATGCGTTCGCTGGCCCGCACCACCGGAGACAGGGCTTCGTCATTGAGGCTCATGAACGCGCGGATGGCGCCCCGGGTCCAGCCCATCGCCCGCACCACGCTGGAGTGCCGGACGATTCCATCGAGCAACGCCTGCGTCTTCAACGCCGCTTGCGAAGCCTGCGCAATTTCCCCGCGCGCGATCCAGTGGCTTGCAACACCCATCGCCAGCAGGACCCCCACCCCGATCAGGGCTATGACGCCATACCAGGGGTGCAGGAAGAACAGGATGAGAATAAACACCGGGAGGAACGGAGCATCTATCAGCGATGTGACCGTTCCGCTCGACAGGAAAGTTCTCAACTCGCGAAGCTTGACCAGATCGTGCTGCCGGCCGTCGCCCGGCGCCGCGCCGGTGATGCTGCCTTCAAGGATGATCGGAGCGAGGCAGTGCTCGAACCCGACCGCGAACCGGCTCAACAGGCGGTTACGAAACGTGTCGAAGGCGGCGCTGAAGGCGAGAGCGCCGACGGCGATGACGGTGAGGCCGACAAGCGTCTCGACGCTTCCGCTGCTGAGCACGCGGTCGAACACTTCGATTGAATAGAAAGGTACGACCAGCAGCAGCAGGTTTACGGACACGCTGAAACAAACGATCCACACCAATGCGAATCGTCCCGGAATCAAGGCCACCAGCAATCTCTGACCAGATGCTGGGATCACACCACGGTTACGCGAATACATAACTTGCCGGCACTATCACTGACTGAAATGAGGGCGGGGCGGCCTGACAGCCGCCCCGCTACTAGTCGGCGCTAGACAACGTCAACGGCCGTATAACCGGCGGCAGTGTTGATTTCGGCGATCGACTCGAACGGTGTCGCGCCGCCCGTGATGCCATCGAGCTGGATGGCGCCGAAGCCGAAATCCAGCACGGTGTTGGTGCCGTCGTCGTCCACTACCACTGTAGCCGGGTCAAAGCCTGGCGGAGCGTCGACAACAACGGCATCGCCATCGGCAAAGCTGAGATCGGTGACTTCATCGTTGCCGAAGTTCGTAGCTGTGTTGTCGCCGAAATTGTGCGTATCGGTACCAGCACCGCCCGTCAGCACATCATCGCCGAGTCCACCGTTGAGGACGTCGGCGCCATTGCCGCCGGACAACTCGTCATCGCCGTTACCGCCGTTCAGGGTGTCATTGCCGGCGCCGCCCGACAGGATGTCAGCCCCAGCCCCGCCGTTCAGGACATCGGTGCCGTCGCCGCCATCGAGCGTGTCATCTCCGGCGTCGCCGTCGAGCGTGTCGTTGCCGGTTCCGCCGCTCATTTCGTCATCACCGGCGCCGCCGCTCATGGCATCGTTGCCCGCGCCGCCGGCCATCTCGTCGTCTCCGGCATCGCCGAACATCGTATCGTTACCGGCGCCGCCGTCCATGATGTCGTCGCCCGCGTCGCCGTGCATGGTGTCGTTGCCATCGCCACCGTTGAGCGTATCGGCGCCCAAACCGCCGTTCAGGATGTCGTCACCGGTACCGCCGTTCAGCAGGTCATTGCCAAGTCCGCCGTTCAGCGTGTCGTTGCCGGCATCGCCATTCAGAGTGTCATCTCCGAATCCACCGTTGAGTAGGTCGTTACCGTCGCCGCCATTCAAGACGTCATTGGCGGCGTCGCCGCTCAACGTATCGTCGCCGGCGTCGCCCCACAGGGTGTCGGCACCCGCGCCGCCATGAATGTCATCATTGCCGTCGCCGCCGTGGATGCCGTCGTCGCCGGCGTCACCAAAGAGCTGATCAGCGCCGGTTCCGCCATCGATGGTGTCGTTGCCCTGGTCGCCGTGGATGATGTCGGCGCCGGCATTTCCGTTCAGCGTGTCGTCGCCCGCGCCGCCGTTGATCGTGTCGTCGCCGGCGCCACCGGTGATCGTATCGATACCGGCATTTCCATCAAGGATGTCGTTGCCGGCACCACCATCGATGGAATCATTGCCCGCGCCGCCGCTTACGTCATCATTGCCGTCCAGGCCAGTAATGGTGTCGTTGCCTTGAAGGCCAAAGATCTGATCGTCTACATTCGTGCCAGGCAACACATCGTCGCCTGCTGTTCCGATGATCAGTGCCATGATCTTCACTCCCTTTGCATGGAAATGCGCGATGCGGGTCGCCTTGCGGCCCGTCACGGACGTCGCAGATTTCGGGTTGGCTTGATGCCCATCACCGATCGATGTGGGCTCCGATCAAGCAACCTTGGATGAAACGAGAGCGATCCAGCAATCCCCATTTGGGGACAAAAGAATACGGCAAGCTGGTGGACCCAATGACGGCCACGGTCTTCGTCTCAGGCGCGAACGACCCTCAGGCGTTCAAGCGAATGAGTCCGTCAAGGTGATGCAAGATGATGTCGACGTGAGTGCGAGCGGAGATGTCCGCGACGCTCTCCTGATCGCGTGCGATGATCGCACGCGCGTGCTGTCCGCGAGAGCCGGATGATGCTCGCGTCAATCCAGGATAGGTTCTCGCGACGATCCGTCTTCAGGGCTGCGGGCCGTCATAGCCCTCGATGATGATGAGGTCGGCGATGGAGTGCGGCTGGCGCACCTTGATGTTGGCCTGGTATTCCGGCGAGTTGTAGCAGGCGATCGCGGTCTCGTAGTCGGGAAATTCAATCACGACGTTGCGCGAGCGGCTGGCGCCTTCGACGGTGGTGAACTTGCCGGCCCGAACGACGAAGCGGCCACCCCATTTCTTGAAGATCGGACCGTTGGCGACGGCATAGGGCTTGTAGCCCTCGTCGCTGCTCACATCCACGCGCCCGATCCAGTAGCCCTTTGCCATTGTTCTTCTCCCTGTTTGTCGGTCTCTATCTAAGCATGATCCGACCGGAAAACCGCTGCGCGGTTTTTCCGAATCATGCGCCGAGCGCCTGCGCGATCTCGGCCTGGATGGCTTCAGCGATCGCCTTGGGGTCGGCGGCTTCCACCACCGGCCGTCCGACGACGAGATAATCGGCGCCCGCGGCAATTGCGCGGCCGGGCGTCATGATGCGTTTCTGGTCGCCGCTCGCAGAACCCGCCGGCCGGATGCCGGGGGTGACGAGGCTCATCTGGTGGCCGACGATCTTGCGCAAGGCGCCGACCTCCTCGGGCGAGGACACCAGCCCGTCGACGCCGAGCACCTGCGCCTGCTGCGCGCGCGCTTCGACCAGCTCGGAGACGCTGAGCCGATAGCCGGCCGCATGCAGATCGTCGTCGTTGTAGGACGTCAGCACCGTGACGGCGAGAATCTTCAGGCTCGCGCTACCGCGGCCTTCGACCGCGCCCTTCATGGTCTGCGGATAGGCGTGCACGGTGACGAAGGTAGCACCCAGCTTGGCCACGCTCTCCACACCACGCGTGACGGTGTTGCCGATGTCGTGCATCTTGAGGTCGGCGAACACCTTCTTGCCCTTGTCGGCGAGCTTGCCGATCAGCGGCAGGCCGCCGGCATAAGCGAGCTGATAGCCGATCTTGTAGAAGGTGACGCTGTCGCCGAGCCTTGCGATCATCGCCTCCGCGGCGTCAACGCTGGGAAGGTCGAGCGCAACGATCAGGCGGTCCTTCGGGGCGATCTCGGCTGGCGTCATGTCACCTCACATCATGCGTTGGGAAATGTCGATCAATTGCCGCGCCAGCTCCTTCAACGCGGCGATGTCGCCCTCGTTCTTGAGCCTGTCCATATCGTCATAGGCCTGGTCGGCAAAGGCGAGCGTGAGCTGGCTGGCAATCACGTTGGCGTGGCAGGAGGTCAGGATCAGCCGCAACGCCTGGAGCGCACGGGCCGCACCGAGCCGGCTCTGCGAGGCGCCGGCGAGCGCGAAGGCGCGGTTGCGAAACACGTCGCCGCGCGTCTCGTGCAGCTCATGTACGCGGCTGACCCAGTCGATCGCGTTCTTCAGCAGCGGCGGCACCGAGGCGTTGTATTCGGGCGAAACGATCAGCACGCCATGATGCGCGCCGATCATGCGCTTGAGATTGATCGCGTGCTTGGGCACGCCGGACTTGGCCTGGAGATCGCCGTCGTAGATCGGCAGCGGAAAATCGGCGAGCGAGATACGGGTGACGTCGACGCCGGCCTGGGCGAATTCATAGGCGGCGACCGCCGCCAGCTTCGCATTGTGCGAGCCGGTGCGCAGCGAGCCGGGAATGACCAGGATTTTGGGTGCGGACATCCACTTCCATGCGTTCGGCGAAACGAGTCCGCCGCGCAAAAGGGAATGCCGACGGAATTAGTCCTTGCGATACACCCAGACGCGGGCCGGCGGAAGGTTCATCCAGATCCGTTCCGAGGCCTCTGTGGACACGCCGGGCAGCGATTTCGGGATCGGCGGCACCACCGCATAGGTGAACTGCACGAAGGGCGCGCCCGGGGTCAGCGCCGCGAAGGCGTCGCGGACCAGCCGGAGCCGCGTCAGCATCGGTTTTGTCACGAGCGGCAGGCCGGAGACGACGGCGGAGGCCGGCGCGCTGAGCACGTTCCAGAGCGTGTCGCGCAGGCGATAGGCATCGCCCTGCACCACCTTGGCTTGCGGATAGCGGTCGCGCAGCAAGGCGCAGAAGCCGGGATTGTATTCGACGAGGACGAGGCGCTTCTGGTCGACGCCGCGCTCGACCAGGGCCGAGGTGATGGCGCCGGTGCCGGGCCCGAGCTCGACCACGGGTGCGTCTGAGTTGACGTCGACGTAATGCGCCATGGTCCGGGCGAGCAGCTTGCCCGAAGGCATCACTGCACCCATGTGCAGCGGCTTTTCGATCCACGACCTTAGAAAGCGCACCTCGTCGTCGAGACGGGGCTTCTTCAACGCACGCGCGGACGATGGCAATGGCATGTCGGGACCGGACGGGACCGCGGGACCGCGGCGTGTCAGAAAATGGTCATAAACAGGTATAGGCCGAAGGCGATACGGTCAAGACGAGTCAGGTCGCCCGATTACTGAATAGATCCTTGACCTTGGCGAAGAAGCCGACGGATTCAGGCTGGGTATTGCCAGAGGAGAGCTTTTCGAATTCCGCCAGCAATTCCTGCTGCTTCTTGGTGAGATTCTGCGGGGTCTCGACGGCAACCTGAACGTACATGTCGCCCATCTGGCGCGAGCGCAGCACCGGCATGCCTTTTGATGCAATGCGGAATCGGCGGCCCGACTGGGTTCCGGCCGGCACCTTCACCTTGGTTTTGCCGCTGTCGATGGTCGGCACCTCGAATTCGCCGCCGAGGGCGGCCGTCACCATCGAGATTGGCACCCGGCAGTGCAAATCGGCGCCGTCGCGCTGGAAGAGCTGGTGCTGGGCCAGCGACAGGAAGATGTAGAGGTCGCCGGGCGGGCCGCCGCGAACCCCGGCCTCGCCTTCGCCGGCGAGCCTGATCCGGGTGCCGTCCTCGACCCCCGGGGGAATGTTGACCGACAGCGTCCGCTCGCGGGTGACCCGGCCCTGGCCGGAACAGGACGGGCAGGCATCCTCGATCATCTGGCCGCGGCCCTGGCAGCTCGGACAGGTGCGCTCCAGCGTGAAGAAGCCCTGCGACTGCCGCACACGGCCGGCGCCGCCGCAGCTCGAGCAGGTCTTCGGCTTGGTGCCGGCCTTGGCGCCGATGCCCGAGCAGGCCTCGCAGGTGACCGAGACCGGAATCTCGATCTGCGCGGTCTTGCCGCCAAAGGCTTCCTCGAGCGTGATTTCCATGTTGTAGCGCAGGTCGGCGCCACGCTCGCGGCCGCCGCGGCCGCGCTGCCCGGCCATGCCGAACAGGTCTTCGAAGATGTCGGAGAAGGAGGAGGCGAAGCCCGCACCGAAACCGGCGCCGCCGCCGCCCTGCTCGAAGGCCGCATGGCCGAAGCGATCATAGGCCGCGCGCTTGTCCTTGTCCTTGAGGACCTCGTAGGCCTCGTTGATTTCCTTGAACTTGACTTCGCTGGTGTCGTCCCCGGGGTTGCGGTCCGGGTGGAATTTCATCGCAAGCTTGCGGAAGGACGATTTCAGGACGGAATCGTCGGCAGTGCGTTCGACTTCGAGCGTTTCGTAATAGCAGCGCTTGGTGGACGTGGACATGTTGAACTCGGTCTATCCAATCGCGATTCAAGTCGGAGCGGAACAACGTCGCCAGGAGACGATATAGGCAGCCCTTTGCTTCGCGGCAGAGGGCGGCACGGCGACGTTCATCATAACGGCTGGGAATTGATCGATCGTAACGGGGACACACCCCGCCGAGCCCGACACGACGGCCTCCCCCGTGAGGGGGGAGGCCGGTAGCGCGTGTGGGGTCCAAGCCGTCCGCATCATCACCCTCTTGGGGATCAGGCGGACTTCTTGTTGTTCTTGTCGTCGTCGACTTCGGTGAATTCCGCGTCGACGACGTCGTCCTTGGCCGCATCCTTCTTGGCGTCGGCCTCGGCCTGCTGCTTGTACATGGCCTCGCCGAGCTTCATCGAAGCCTGGGCCAGCGTCTGGGTCTTGGCCTTGATCGCCTCGGCATCGTCGCCCTTCAGCGCTTCCTTGAGGTCGCTGACGGCATCCTCGATGGCGCGGCGCTCGGGCTCGGCGACCTTCGAACCGTGCTCGGCGAGAGCCTTTTCGGTCGAGTGCACCAGGCCATCCGCCTCGTTCTTGGCGGTGACGGCCTCGCGGCGCTTCTTGTCCGCCTCGGCGTTGGCCTCGGCGTCCTTGACCATCTTCTCGATGTCGGCTTCCGACAGGCCGCCGGAGGCCTGGATGCGGATCTGCTGCTCCTTGGCCGTGGCCTTGTCCTTGGCCGAGACGTTGACGATGCCGTTGGCGTCGATGTCGAAGGTCACCTCGATCTGCGGCATGCCGCGCGGAGCCGGCGGAATGCCCATCAGGTCGAACTGGCCGAGCATCTTGTTGTCGGCCGCCATTTCACGCTCGCCCTGGAAGACGCGGATGGTGACCGCGTTCTGGTTGTCCTCGGCAGTCGAGAACACCTGGCTCTTCTTGGTCGGGATCGTGGTGTTGCGGTCGATGATGCGGGTGAACACGCCGCCCAGCGTCTCGATGCCCAGCGACAGCGGGGTCACGTCGAGCAGCAGCACGTCCTTGACGTCGCCCTGGAGCACGCCGGCCTGGATCGCGGCACCGATCGCCACGACTTCGTCCGGGTTGACGCCCTTGTGCGGCTCCTTGCCGAACAGCTGCTTCACGACTTCCTGGACCTTCGGCATGCGCGACATGCCGCCGACCAGAACGACTTCGCCGATCTCACCGGCGGTGACGCCGGCATCCTTCAGCGCCTTGCGGCAGGGCTCGACCGTCTTCTGGACGAGGTCGTCGACCAGCGCCTCGAACTTGGCGCGGGTGAGCTTCATCGTCAGATGCTTGGGGCCGGTCTGGTCCGCGGTGATGAAGGGCAGGTTGATCTCGGTCTGCGTCGTCGACGACAGCTCGATCTTGGCCTTTTCAGCGGCTTCCTTCAGGCGCTGCAACGCGAGCTTGTCGTTGCGCAGGTTGATGCCCTGCTCCTTCTGGAACTCGTCGGCCAGATAACCCACGAGGCGCATGTCGAAGTCTTCGCCGCCGAGGAAGGTGTCGCCGTTGGTCGACTTCACCTCGAACACGCCGTCGCCGATTTCGAGAATGGAGATATCGAACGTGCCGCCGCCGAGATCGTACACGGCGATCGTGCCGGTCTTGGTCTTGTCCAGACCATAGGCGAGCGCGGCCGCGGTCGGCTCGTTGATGATGCGCAGCACTTCAAGGCCCGCGATCTTGCCGGCGTCCTTGGTCGCCTGGCGCTGGGCGTCGTTGAAGTAAGCGGGAACGGTGATGACGGCCTGGTCGACCTTCTGGCCGAGATGGGCTTCCGCGGTCTCCTTCATCTTCTGCAGGATGAACGCAGACACCTGCGAGGGCGAGTAGGTCTGGCCGTCGGCCTCGACCCAGGCGTCGCCGTTGGAAGCCTTCACGATCTTGTACGGAACGAGCTTCTTGTCCTTCTCGACCATCGGGTCGTCGTAGCGGCGGCCGATGAGGCGCTTCACTGCGAAGAACGTACGCTCGGGATTGGTAACGGCCTGGCGCTTGGCAGGCTGGCCGACGAGGCGCTCACCGTCGTCCGTCACGGCGACGATCGAAGGCGTCGTGCGCATGCCTTCAGAATTCTCGATGACTTTGGCGTTCTTGCCATCCATCACGGCGACGCACGAATTCGTGGTGCCGAGGTCGATCCCAATGACCTTTCCCATGGTCCTGATATCCTTGTTTTTGCGGCAGGTTGGCTGGGCCCAAGAGGCACCCGCTCCAAACCCCCTAAGATCAAACATCCGCGATATTGCGATGGTTGACGCTCATATAGGAGGGGGGGAGGGGCCCGCAAGGACCGAACGCAAGTTTCGGCCATGAAAACATTGGGTTTTGGAAGATCATATCCGGGCTCAACCGCCCTTGCGGGTGATGAATTATTAACAGGTTCAGGCGTCAGCCGGCCCCCGCCACCGTGATCTGCCCGCCCTGTTACCGGCGGGCCAAACCCGTTAAAAGGCGGGCGGCCGGACCGCCGCCATCAAGGCGGCTTTGCGCGACAAAGCGGCCCAATGGCCGACCATCGAACGGCCTCAATGTGAACCAATCAGAGTGCCCATGAAGCTCATTCGCCCCCTCGCCGCGCTCGCCGTCCTCGTCGCCACAGCGCTTCCGGCCTTTGCGGCCGATGCCGTTTTCCCGCCCGGCCTGCGCCTCGGCATGGTGCCGCTGGTCGGCCTGAGCACGGCCAAGACGTTTCCGGGCTTCGAGAGCGAGGACGGCAGCGTCAAGGTGCTGATCACCGAGCTGCCGCCGGCGGCCTATGGGGAGGTCGTGAGCGCCTTCAATTCCAATCCCGGCGGCACCGCCGGCGTCAAGCAGGACAAGATCGAGACCCCCGCGGGTCTTGCCTATTTCACCATGGAAAGCGGCAAGGCCGGCGAGACGCCGGTGAAGCGCTACTCGATGATCGTGCCGGGCGCCGGTTTCTCCGGCTATGTCGCGGTGCAGATCCCGGAGAACGCAACCAAGATCTACACCGACGAGGCGGTGCGGCAGATGTTTGCGAGCGCCGTCACCCGCAAGCAGGTCTCGGCCGAAGAGCAGATCGGGCTGATGCCGTTCAAGATCACCGATCTCGCCGATTTCAAGGACATCCGCACCCTGGCGCCGGGCTCCAGCATCATCCTGGCCGACGGCAATGAGAGTTCGGGCTATGAATCCAAGCCGTTCATGATCCTCGGCCTGATCGGCGCCACCCCGCAGCAGGCCGACGACCGCGCCCGCTTTGCCCAGGAGGCCGCGCTCCAGATCCCCGGCGTGCGCGAATCCCGCGTCACCATGTCGGAGCCGATCCGCATCAACGGCCAGCAGGGTTTCGAGACCCGGATCGACGGCGTCAGCGGCAAGGACAAGACGCCCGTGACCGTGGTGCAGTGGATCCGCTTCTCGAGCGGCGGCGCCTCGCTGCGCATCATCGCCAGCGCCCCGCGCGACCAGTGGTCGGCCGCCTTCACCCGCTTCCGCGCTGTGCGCGACGGCATCCAGCCCAAGGGTTAGTCTCAAGGGTTAGTCTCAAGGGTTAGTCTCAAGGGTTAGTCCAAGGGTTAGCCCAAGCGCTGGACAGAGCCGGCTGCATTTTCGGGCTTCTGTTCGTATACGAACGGAACTAGGCTTCCTTCCATTGGATCATCCTGGAGGGAGGCGAACGATGCTTGATCGACGACAAATCCTCGCGGCGCTTGGGACAAGCGCTCTCGTAGCCCTTGCTCCAACCGCGCTCCTTGCGGCCGCATCGATCAAGCCGGACGATGCCTCCGCGCTGCTCGTGATCGACGTGCAAAACTGCTTCCTGCCCGGCGGCAGCCTCGCCGTGAAGGAAGGCGAGCAGGTCGTTCCCGTCATCAACAAGATGGCGAAAGCCTTTGCGAACGTGGTGATGACCCAGGACTGGCACACGCCAGGCCACATTTCATTTGCGTCGGTGCACTCCGGCAAGAAGCCGTTCGAGACCGTCGATCTCCCCTACGGCAAGCAGGTGCTGTGGCCCGACCATTGCGTGCAGGGCACCGACGGCGCCGCGCTGTCGAAGGATCTTGCGATTCCGCATGCCGAGCTCATCATCCGCAAGGGTTTTCACAAGGACGTCGACAGCTATTCGGCCTTCCTCGAAGCCGACGGCAAGACCTCGACGGGCCTCGCCGGTTACCTGAAGGGCCGCAAGATCAAGCGCGTCTTCGTCGCCGGCCTCGCGACAGACTTCTGCGTCGCCTGGACCGCGCTCGATGCGCGCAAGGCGGGCTTCGAGGTCTATGTGGTGGAGGACGCCTGCCGCGGCATCGACACGCAGGGTTCGCTCGCAAAAGCCTGGGCCGACATGGCCAAGGCCGGCGTGAAGCGGATTCAGTCCGCGGATATCGCGGTGAGCGCGTAAGCGGCGCGAAAAGCTGCCAAACCCTCATCCTGAGGAGCGTGCTCCTTAGCACGCGTCTCGAAGGATGAAGGCCGAGCTGCAACAGCCGGGCCTGCATGGTTCGAGACGGCGCTGACGCGCCTCCTCACCATGAGGATCAACCAGTGCGCCGCTCAGTTCACTTCGTTGCTGTTCGCAGCCGGTGCAGCCTTCGTGCCGCCCTTGGCGACACCGACCAGCGCCGGGCGCAGCACGCGCTCGCCGATGGTGTAGCCGGCCTGCATGACCTGCACGACGGTGCCCGCAGGCACCGACGCATCCGGCACCTCGTACATCGCCTGCTGGAAGTTCGGGTCGAACTTCTGGCCCTGCGGATCGAACTTCTTGACGCCGTGCTTTTCCAGCGCATTGAGCAGCGAGCGCTCGGTGAGCTCGACGCCCTCGATCAGCGAGGTCAGGCCGGGATCGGCCGCGGCACGGGCCTCGGCCGGAACGGCATCGAGCGCACGCTGGAGATTGTCGGCGATGTCGAGCACGTCGCGGGCAAAGCCGGTGATGCCGTAGAGGCGGGCGTCGGCGACCTCCTTGGTGGTGCGCTTGCGCAGATTTTCCATCTCGGCCAGCGTCCGCAGCATGCGGTCACGCGCCTCGGCGGCTTCCTTCTGCAACAGCTCGACCGAGCCGGGCTCCGGATCGTCGGGCATGATGTAGGGTTTTGACACCACGGGCTCGTCGGTCGGTGGGGTAGTGTCGTCGGGCTGCCGGTCTCGATCGGTCATCGGCTCTCTTCTCGAACTCGTCTCAAGGGATTGTTGGCCCGGATATCGTGCCTAAGCTCACGAAAATCAAGCGCCCGTGATCGGAGGAAACGCCGGTCAGCCCCCCAGGAGGCGGCTGACGATGCGCGCGGCGTAGTCCACGGTCGGGATTACGCGGGCATAATTCAGCCGCGTCGGCCCGATCACGCCCAAAACGCCGACGATGTGGCCGGCGGCATCCCGATAGGGTGAGATGATGGTGGAGGAGCCTGACAAGGAAAACAGTTTGTTCTCCGAGCCGATGAAGATCCGCACGCCCTCGGCGGTCTCGGCGCGTCCCAGAAGGTCGATCACGCCGCGCTTGGTCTCGAGATCGTCGAACAGCAGGCGAACGCGCTCCAGATCCTCCAGCGCGTGCAGATCCTCGAGCAGGTTGGCGTGGCCGCGAACGATCAGCTGGCGGTCCTCGTTCTCGCCGCCGGACCAGCTCGCAATACCGGCCGAAATCACCTTCTGCGTCAGTTGGTCGAGTTCGGCGCGGGCTTCGCCGAGCGCGGTTTCGAGCTCGAGCCGCGCCTCGGCCAGCGTGCGGCCGCGAATCCGCGCATTGAGGAAATTACCGGCTTCCGTGAGCGCCGAGGAGGGAACTCCCGGCGGCAGCGACAACACGCGGTTTTCGACCTGACCGTCCTCGCCGACCAGGATCACCAGCGCCTTTTCGGGTTCCAGCCGGACGAATTCGATGTGTTTCAGCCGCGCATTGGATTTCGGGGTCAACACGACCGCTGCGGCGCGGGTGAGACCGGACAGCCGCGTCAGCGCCTCCGACAGCGCCGCCTCGACCGATTGGGCGTGACCCACCGACGTCAACTGGCTCTGGATCGACTGCCGCTCGGCGTCATTGAGGTCGCCGACCTGCATCAGGGCGTCGACGAAGAAGCGTAAGCCCAGTTCCGTCGGCAATCGGCCGGCGGAGGTGTGGGGCGCATAGATCAGGCCGAGCTGTTCCAGGTCGGCCATGACGTTGCGGACCGAGGCCGGCGACAGCGGCATCGCGATCAGCCGCGAAATATTGCGCGACCCGACCGGCTCGCCGGTCGCGAGATAGCTTTCGACAATTTGACGAAAGATGTCGCGGGAACGCTCGTTGAGCTGGGCGAGGCCTGCGCGCGGCGCGATCAGATGGATCGGATCGTGATGGGCCACGGACGGTAACTCCTCTCAGACGCTTATAATTTGTCCATCCCGGAGGGTTCTGACAAGCGTGGCGTTTGCGGGGTGGAAAACTGGGGGTGAAAAAGCCTTGCCGCCCACCCTCACCCCACCTACAAGCACCGCGAATAGCCCTTTTCCGAGAGTTTTGGAGGATTTCCCATGCGGCCAAGCCGCCGTGCGCCCGACGAATTGCGCCCCGTGACGCTGGAGCGCGGCGTGGTCAAATATGCGGAAGGCTCCTGCCTGGTGAAATTCGGCGACACCCATGTGCTGGTCACCGCCACGCTGGAAGACCGCCTGCCGCCGTGGCTGAAGGGCCAAGGCCGCGGCTGGGTCACCGCCGAATACGGCATGCTACCACGCGCGACCTCCGAACGCACCCGCCGCGAGGCCTCCGCGGGTAAACAAAGCGGCCGTACCGTCGAGATTCAGCGCCTGATCGGCCGCTCGCTTCGTACCATCGTCGATCTCGAAGCGCTCGGTGAGCGCCAGATCACGGTCGATTGCGACGTGCTCCAGGCCGACGGCGGCACGCGCACGGCCTCGATCACCGGTGCCTGGGTCGCGCTCGCCGATTGCATCAACTGGATGAAGGCGCGCAACATGATCAAGGCCAAGGTGCTGCGCGACAACGTCGCCGCGATCTCCTGCGGCATCTACAACGGCACGCCC
Source organism: Bradyrhizobium sp. 63_E2_N1_3 (assembly GCF_052076005.1). Classification (NCBI taxonomy): domain Bacteria; kingdom Pseudomonadati; phylum Pseudomonadota; class Alphaproteobacteria; order Hyphomicrobiales; family Nitrobacteraceae; genus Bradyrhizobium; species Bradyrhizobium sp. 63_E2_N1_3. The sequence continues at coordinate 230,714 of NZ_CP197235.1, forward strand.
GTGCTCGACCTCGACTATGCCGAGGATTCGGAAGCCCAGACCGACGCCAATTTCGTCCTGACCGGCGATGGCCGCATCATCGAGGTGCAGGGCACCGCGGAACGCGAACCGTTCACACAAGACGAATTCCTCGCGCTGATGGCGCTGGCCCAGAAGGGCATTGCCCGTCTCGTGGACTTGCAGAAACTGGCCGTCGCGTAGTCAATAGGCCCATGCACCGCCGAATCACCGAAAAGCTCGTCATCGCGACCCACAATCCCGGCAAGCTCGCCGAGATGAAGGAGCTGCTCGCGCCTCACGGCATCGAGGCGGTGTCGGCCGGTGAGCTCGGCCTGCCCGAGCCCGACGAGACCGGCAACGATTTCCGCAGCAATGCCGCGATCAAGGCGATCGCGGCGGCGCAGGCGACCAAGCTTCCCTCCTTCGCCGACGATTCCGGCATAGTGGTCGACGCGCTCGATGGCGCGCCCGGCATCTACAGCGCGCGCTGGGCCGGTCCAGCAAAGGATTTTACCGCCGCGATGGCGCAGATCGAGCGCCTGTTGCAGGAGCGCGGCGCCACCACGCCCGACAAGCGCACCGCGCATTTCGTATCCGCGCTCTGCGTCGCCTGGCCCGACGATCATCTCGAAGAGGTCGAGGCGCGCGTCGACGGCACCTTGGCCTGGCCGCCGCGCGGCACCGCCGGCTTCGGCTATGATCCGATGTTCCTGCCCAATGGCCACGATCGCACGTTCGGCGAGATGACCAGTATCGAGAAGCACGGCCTGCCGCCGCTTGGCCTCGGCCTGTCGCATCGCGCCCGCGCCTTCGTGAAACTGGCGGAGATCTGCCTTGAGCCGCGCTAAGCAAGCTTTCGGCGTCTATGTACACTGGCCGTTCTGCCTGTCGAAGTGCCCCTATTGCGACTTCAACAGCCACGTCCGCCACGCCGCGATCGACGAGACGCGCTTCGCTTCAGCTTTCGCGCGCGAAATCGAAACGACCGCACAGCGTGCGCCCGGGCGTGAAGTCACCTCGATCTTCCTCGGCGGCGGCACGCCTTCACTGATGCAGCCCGCGACCGTCGGCGCGGTGCTCGATGCCATCGGCAAGCACTGGCACGTCGCCAGCGATGTCGAGGTCACGCTCGAGGCAAACCCGACCAGCGTCGAAGCCACGCGTTTTGCCGGCTATCGCGCCGCCGGCGTCAACCGCGTCTCGCTCGGCGTGCAGGCACTCGACGATGCCTCGCTGAAAGCGCTGGGCCGGATGCACAGCGCCCGCGAAGCGCTCGACGCTGTCGCCATCGCGCGCCGCTCGTTCGACCGCTACTCCTTCGACCTGATCTACGCACGCCCCGACCAGACACCGGCGATGTGGGCCGACGAGCTGCGTCTCGCGATCGATGAAGCCGCGGAGCATCTGTCGCTCTATCAATTGACGATCGAGGAAGGCACGCCGTTCTTCGGCCTGCACCAGGCCGGCAAATTGAAGACGCCGGACGAAGCCGTCGCGCGCGCGCTCTATGACGTCACGCAGGAGACCTGCGACAAGCTCGGCCTGCCCGCTTACGAGATTTCAAATCACGCGCGGCGCGGCGCCGAGTGCCGGCACAATCTGGTGTATTGGCGCGGCGATGAATATGCCGGCATCGGCCCCGGTGCCCATGGCCGCCTCGACATCGACGGGATCAGGCACGCCACCGCCACCGAGAAGCGCCCCGAAGCCTGGCTGATGCGGGTCGAAACCAACGGCCACGGCAACGTCACCGACGATCTCCTCAACAGCGAGGAGCGCGCCGACGAATTTCTGCTGATGGGGCTCCGCCTCGCCGAGGGCATCGACCCCGAGCGCTACAGCGCGCTGTCGGGCCGCCCGCTTGATCCCAAGCGCATCGCGCTGTTGCGCGAGGAGGGCGCGATCATCGTGGATGCGACGGGGCGCTTGCGGGTCACGAGCAGCGGATTTCCGGTGCTTGATGCAGTGGTCGCGGATCTGGCGGCATAGCGAGCTGCCGTAGCCCGGATGGAGCGCAGCGTAATCCGGGACGCTTTCGCCACTCGGATAGAACCCGGATTGCGCTGCGCTCCATCCGGACTACGAAGCCATCAAGCCCCAAAACTCTTCGGCGAGCCCGCGACCGCCACGCCACCACCTGTCGTCACCTTCATCACCGCTAACCCACGCTCATTCGTGCCATCGGCGCGGAAGCGGAACAGGCCGTCGATGCCGGCGAAGCCGGAAGGGTTGGTGAGCACATCCGGCGAGAAGCGCGTCGGGCCCTGCGTGCGCGCGAGCGCGGCGACGAGGGCGACCGCGTCATAGGCGAGCGTCGCGGTGCGGATCGGCTCGGCACCGTATTTGGTGCGATAGCGGCCGGAGAAGGCGCGGAAGCCGGCCGGGTCCGGCGCGGCGTAGAGACCGCCTTGCAAGTTTGCATTGGCATAGACGCGCGGATTGTCCCACAGGCCGGTGCCGAGCAGCTGGATGTTGCGCAAATTCGCGCCTGCGGCCGTCATCGCATCGGCCACCGCGACGACGGCATCGCCGTCATCGGCGATGAACAGCGCATCCGCGCTGCCGAGCTGCTGCGCCACGGTGCGTGCCGGCGTCGCGCGATCGGCGCCGTATTTCTCGAAGGCGACAATGCGGCCGCCGCGCCGCGGCACCGCCGCCTTCACCGCGGCCTCGACGACATTGCCATAGGCATTGTCGGGCACGAGCACGGCGACGGAACGTTTTCCGATGCTGGCGGAATATTCGACTATGCGGTTGACGTCGGACTCCGGCAGGAAGCTCAGCAGAAAGACGCCGCGGCCGGCGATGCTGGAATCGGTCGAGAACGCGATCACCGAGATGCCGCGCGTACGCGCGACCTGCGCCACCGCCGGCACCGACTGCGCGAACAGCGGGCCCAGGATGATCTCGGCGCCCTCGTCGACCGCCTGCTGCGCGCCCGCCTGGGCGCCTTGCGGGCTGCCGTTGTCGTCCTTGATCAGGAGCTGGATGTTGGGATTCTGGAACTCGGCCAGCGCCATCTCGGCGGCGTTGCGCATCGACTGCGCGGCAAGGCCGGCATTGCCGGCGGCCGAGAGCGGCAGGATCACGGCAACCTTCACCCCGCCGCTGCCGGCGGTGGTGGCCTGTTGCGGCGGTCCGGCCGGCTGAGCCGGGGCCGGGGAGGAGCTGCTGAACGGGTTGGAGAACTGGCTGAGACTCTGCTGCACGCCGGCGCAGGCCGACAGCAAGGGGGCGCCGAGTAACAGGCCGAGTGCGCTCCGCCGGGTCGCCCCCGATAATCGGGAGCCCTGAACGGGAGATTTAGGATCGCGCGGGCCCAGCATCACAACTTCTCTTCTGACCGACCGTCGGCCGGCCGGTCACAACATTCTTTCCACGACACAAGCCGCGGATTCAGGCATATTGTCGGCAAATAGTTAACTAAAACAAAAGGATAATGACCACTTAACGCGGCCACACCTCAAGCCCTGGCTAGCTGTCCACCATCCGTCACCCGCATCAAGGCGGCGTTTCCGCCGCGAATGTGGCGCCGACGCTTCATTCCCTCTGCAATGTGATGCCGGATGGATCACATTCCAGTCCTTCCTCACCCCTGACCTGGCGCGATCTTTTTCCGAGGACCGGTTCCCAGCCCCCGGGATCATGCCTAAGTTCGATTCATTATGCGCGTAAAGCCGAGCCCGATAAATACACCTGAAGCGACGGATCCCGCCTCGCGCGGTTTCTCCATCGACGCCCATCGGCTGACGGCGCCGAAGGCGGCGCCGGGCCTCCATCTGGTCGCCACCCCCATCGGCAATCTCGGCGACATCACGCTGCGCGCGCTTCAGACGCTCGCCGGCGTCGACGTCATCGCCTGCGAGGACACCCGCATCACGCGGCGCCTGACCGAGCGCTACGCGATCACGGCGCAGCTCAAGCAATATCACGAGCACAACGCGGAAGCGGCGCGTCCGAGGATCCTGGAGGCGCTGGGGCAGGGCGGCTCGATCGCGCTGGTGTCGGATGCCGGCACGCCGCTGATCTCCGACCCCGGTTTCAAGCTGGTGCGCGAGGTCTGCGCAGCCGGCCATGCGGTCTACGCGCTGCCCGGCCCGTCCTCGGTGCTGGCGGCGCTGTCGGTCGCCGCATTGCCGACCGACCGCTTCTTCTTCGAGGGCTTTCTGCCGGCGAAATCCGCCGCGCGAAAGTCGCGCCTTGCAGAGCTCGCCCGCATCGATGCGACGCTCGTGATGTTCGACTCCGGCAACCGCGTCCAGGACACGCTCGCCGAGCTTGCCGAGATCATGGGGACGCGCGAAGCCGCGATCTGCCGCGAATTGACGAAACTGCACGAGGAAATTTCGCGCGCCCCGCTGCAGGAGCTGGCACGCGGAGCGGACACGCTGGAGACGCGCGGCGAATTCGTGCTGGTGATCGCGCCGCCTGCGGCGGACGCGGAGCTGCTGACCTCGGATGCGCTCGACGGCCTGCTGCGCGAGCAGCTCGCCGCGCACAGCGTCAAGGATGCCGTCGCGCATGCGGTCGCGCTCTCGGGCCGACCGCGCCGCGAGGTCTATGCCCGCGCGCTCGAGCTCGCAAAGGACCTGAGGGACGGCGATGGCGAAGACTAAGGGCGCGGAACCGAAGGTCGCCTCGCCCGAGCGCGTCGCCGCGTTCCGCACCGGCATCTCCGCGGAGAGCCGCGCCGCCGCCTATCTCATGGCCAAGGGCTACCGCATCCTCGCCAGGCGCTACCGCACCCCACATGGCGAGATCGACATCGTGGCGCGCCGCCGCAACCTGATCGCCTTCGTCGAGGTCAAGGCCCGCGCGACGCTAGATGACGCCGCCTTCGCCGTGACCCCGCGCCAACAGCAGCGCATCATCGACGCCGCGCAAGGCTGGCTCGTGGCGCATCCCGAGCATGCCGAATTCGAACTGCGATTCGACGCCATGCTGATTGCGCCGCGCTCACTTCCGCGCCATGTGTTGGCGGCATTCGACGCCTCGACCTGAAAGGCAGACCATGAAACTGAACGTCGCCGTCCAGATGGACCCCATCGCCCGTATCAACATCAAGGGCGATTCCACCTTTGCACTGCTCCTGGAGGCGCAGAAGCGCGGCCACGGCCTGTCCTATTACACGCCCGACAAGCTCTCGATGGTCGGCGAGGAGATCGTCGCGCCCATCCAGCTCCTGACCGTGCGCGACGAGCCCGGCAATCACTTCACGCTGGGCGAGCCCAGGCGCGAAGCGCTCAACGGCTTCGACGTCGTGCTGCTGCGCCAGGATCCGCCGTTCGATCTCGCCTACATCACCTCGACGCATTTCCTGGAGCGCATCCATCCGAAGACGCTGGTCGTCAACAACCCCGCCTCAGTGCGCAACGCGCCGGAAAAACTGTTCGTGATGAACTTTCCGCAGCTGATGCCGCCGACGCTGATCTCGCGCGACCTCGACGAGATCAACGCGTTCCGGGATAAGCACGGCGCCGTCGTCATGAAGCCGCTGCACGGCCATGGCGGCGCGGCGGTGTTCCGCGTGATGCCGCAGGACATGAATTTCGGCTCGCTGTTCGACATGTTCTCGGTGACCTTCAAGGAGCCGTGGGTGATCCAGCAGTTCATCCCCGAGGTGAAGCACGGCGACAAGCGCATCATCCTGGTCAACGGCGAGTTCGCCGGCGCGGTCAACCGCGTGCCGGCCGCCGACGACCTCCGCTCCAACATGGTGCGTGGCGGCGCCGCGCAGGAGACCGAGCTCACGCCACGCGAGCGCGAGATCTGCGCCACCGTCGGCCCGGCGCTGCGCGAGCGCGGCCTGCTGTTCGTCGGCATCGACGTCATCAACGGCAACCTCACCGAGATCAACGTGACATCGCCGACGGGCATCCGCGCCATCGCGCGGCTCGGCGGCCCGGACGTCGCGGCGAAGGTCTGGGACACGATCGAGCAGAAGCGGGCGAAGTAGGGCGCTCACTCGTAGCCCGGATGGAGCGCAGCGAAATCCGGGATCTCACAACGCGCTGCACGAGCCCGGATTGCGCTTCGCTCCATCCGGGCTACGGACATCAATTGAAACACGAGGAAGTACGCTCCTCACCCAGAGGAGCGACGACCGCGCACGCTGCGCGAAGCGCCCATGGCTAAACCACCCATTCACCATGACGCCGCGCGCATCGTTCGAACGAACGTCCCGCCCTGCGTGAATCTACGGGGCCATTGGCCGAGCGGATAACGCGACGTTCACCATCTGCCCAGAACGCGCATCGTCACGGGCCATCACACTCGGCCTCGCAACACCCCTTATACCTTTACTCCCTACTCATCGACGCAGGGGAACCCGCCACGTGCGGTTCGAGTGCCCCGCGTAAGAGTAGAAGCGCATGAACACCGCACGCATTGTCGTTCTCGTCATCGCGCTGGGCGCCGGCGGCGTCGCTGCGTATCTGGCGAGCGGCTTTGACAACAAGCCAGCACCCGCCCTTCCCGTCGCCGAGAAGCTGCCGACGGTCGAGGTGCTGATCGCGAAGAACGACATCCAGCTCGGCCAGGCCGTGAAGCCCGAGGATCTGCAATGGCAGTCCTGGCCGGCGGCGACCGCGAGCAGCGCCTTCATCCGCCGCGACAGCAGGCCCGACGCCCAGACCCAGATCGCAGGCTCGATCGCGCGCGTGCCGTTGATGCAGGGCGAGCCGATCCGCGAGCAGAAGCTGGTGCGGGCCGAGGGCTCGGGCTTCATGGCCGCGATCCTGCCCTCCGGCATGCGGGCCGTCTCTACCGAGATTTCAGCCGAGACCGGCGCCGGCGGCTTCATCCTGCCGAACGACCGCGTCGACATCGTTCTAACGCGGCGCCTGAAGAACCCCGATGGCGCCAACGGCGCGACCGGCGGCAACGACCTGATCCTGTCGGAGGTCATCCTGAGCAACATCCGCGTGCTCGCGATCGACCAGGCGCCGAAAGAAAAAGACGGCCAGAACGCCGTACTCGGCAAGACCGTCACGCTCGAGCTCAAGCCGGACCAGGTCGCGACGCTGTCGGCCTCGCGCCAGGGCGGCACGCTGACGCTCGCGTTGCGAAGCATCGCCGATGCCAACGCGTCGGAGATTTCGATCGAAGACCTGACGGCCAAGCGGCCCGGCGGCGTGAACGTGATCCGCTACGGGGTGCAGGCACGGCAACTGACGTCACAGAAGTGATGATGGGGACACCATGAACTACGGGGATGATCGGACGGGCCTGCGCATTCGGGGGAAGCGCGCACGCTCGTTCTGGACGGGGGCGGTGCTGATGCTGGGGCTGATCGCAGCCCCCGACTTCGTCAGCGCGGCGGATGCGCCGGTCGGCGACCAGGCGCCGATGCAGGCGCCGGATCTCGGCGTGTCGCCGGTTTCGACCATCGCGCCTACACGCACGCGCTCGCTGTCGCTCGGCGTCGGCAAGTCCGTCGTCATCGATCTGCCGCGCGAGGTCAAGGACGTGCTGGTGGCCGATCCCAAGATCGCCAATGCAGTGATCCGCTCGTCGCAGCGCGCCTATATCATCGGCGGCCAGGTCGGCCAGACCAACGTCGTGTTCTTCACCGCCGACGGCCAGCAGGTTGCCTCTTACGACATCGCGGTAAAGCGCGATCTCAACGGCATGCGCACGGCGCTGCGCCAGTCGCTGCCGGGCGTGCAGATCGAAGGCGTAGGCGACAGCGTGATGCTGACCGGCTCGGTGTCGAGCCCGATCGAGGCCCAGCAGGCCGGCGACGTCGCCGCAAAACTCGTTGGCGGCGCTGACAAGGTCGTCAACAACATCGTCGTGCGCGGCCGCGACCAGGTGATGCTCAAGGTCGTCGTCGGCGAAGTCCGCCGCGACATCGTCAAGCAGCTGGGCGTCGACCTCAGCGCCAGCCTGAATGCCGGCACGGCGGTCGTGAACTTCAACAATTCCAACCCGTTCTCGGTCTCTGGCGGACCGATCGTCGGCAGCAACGGGCTCGGCGTGGCCGGCCTCGCCAAGGGTGTCGCCACCGTCAGCGCCACGATGCGCGCGATGGAAAGCGCCGGCGTCATGCGCACGCTCGCCGAACCGAGCCTGACCGCGATCTCGGGCGAATCCGCCACCTTCATCGCCGGCGGTGAATTCCCGATCCCTGCAGGCTATTCCTGCGATCCGGTCACCCACGTCTGTACCACCCAGGTCACCTACAAGAAGTTCGGCATCTCCCTGAACTTCACCCCGCTCGTGCTCAGCGAAGGCCGTATCAGCCTGCGCGTGATGACCGAGGTCTCGGAGCTGTCGAACACGAACGCGATCACGCTGACGCAGGCGGTGTCCTCGACCTCGAGCAACTCGATCACCATCCCCTCGGTCCAGACCCGCCGCGCCGAGACCACGCTGGAGATTCCTTCCGGTGGCTCGATGGCGATGGCCGGCCTGATCCAGCAGAAGACCAAGCAGGCGATCAACGGCCTGCCCGGCGTCGACCAGGTGCCGATCATCGGCGCGCTCTTCCGCAGCCAGGACTTCGTCAACAACGAGACCGAGCTGATGGTGATCGTGACGCCCTATGTGGTGCGGGCGGTCGCCCAGAAGGAATTGTCGCGGCCCGACGACGGCTTTGCGCCGGCCTCGGACGCGCAGACGGCGCTGCTCGGCCGCATGAACCGGCTCTATGGCATCGCGCGCAGCGTCGATCCGATCGAAGGCACCCGCGGCGATTTCGGCTTCATCATCGACTGAGACGGACGGTTTGGGGACCGGGGCAAGAAATGGGGCAAGAGGGGACAAAGCGATGACGAAGACGATCGCCGATCGACGTCGCAACCTGCGGATCGCGCTGGCGCTGACGGGGCTTTCCGTCATGCTCGGCGCCTGCAACACCACCGGTGACATCGTCACCCAGACGGTGCCGACCGACTATCGCCAGCGCCACCCGATCGCGGTGCAGGAAGCCAAGAAGTCGATCGTGATCTTCGTCGGCAAGGCGCGCGGCGGCCTCTCCACCGCGCAGCACGCGGACGTCGCGGGCATTGCCAGGGACTGGGTGCGCGGAGGCACCGGTTCCGTCGTCGTCGACGTGCCGAGCGACGCTGCGAATTCACGCGCCGCGGCGGCGACCTATCACGAAATCCGGTCGGTGCTCGCATCCGGCGGCGTGCCGTCGCGCGCCATCGTCCAGCATCCCTATCGCCCCGAGGATCCCGGACTGCTGCCGACCATCCGCCTGAGCTATTCGAAGATCGCCGCGGTCGCCGGCCCCTGCGGGCTGTGGCCGGAAGACGTCGGTCCGAACATCCTCGACCCCGGCTACAACGAGAACCGGCCGTACTTCAATCTGGGCTGCGCCAGCCAGCGCAACCTCGCGGCCATGATCGACAACCCCGCCGACCTCGAGCAGCCGAGGGCGGAGACGCCTGCCTACACCGCACGGCGCGAGATCGCCTTCGAGCGCTACCGCAAAGGCATGGCGACCACGACCATGTATCCCGAGGCCGAAAAGGCCAAACTCAGCGACACCGGCAAATGACAAGTTTTCACGACGACGAGGAAGCGGACGACCCGCGGCACCCCGAGGACCACATTGCGCCGGTTCCTCGCATCTCGGTGCAGGCCTTTTGCGAGACCGAGCAGACGCTCGCCGCGATCACCGCGGCCGGGCAGGATCGCCGTCTCGCCAAGGCGCATCTCACCGCCAAGGGCGGCGGCCTTGCCGCGGCCATCGAAGTCTATGACACGATGCCGACGCCGAACGTCATCGTGATCGAATCCGACGGCACACGCGATATCCTCGAGGGCCTCGACGATCTCGCCGGCGTCTGCGATCCCGGCACACGCGTGGTCGTGATCGGCAACCCCAACGACACCGCGCCCTATCGCGAGCTGGTCCGCCGCGGCGTCAACGACTACGTGGTGGGACCGGTCGAAACCCTCGACGTCGTCCGCTCCATCTGCAGCCTGTTCTCGGCGTCGGAAGCCATCATCACCGGCCGCGTCATCGCGGTGGTCGGCGCCAAGGGCGGCGTCGGTGCGTCCACGGTCGCGCACAACGTGGCCTGGACCATCGCGCGCGACCTCGCACTTGATTCCGTCGTGATCGATCTCGACCTCGCCTTCGGCACCGCCGGCCTCGACTACAACCAGGACCCGGCGCAGGGCATCGCCAACGCGGTGCTCTCGCAGGACCGGCCGGACACGGCGCTGATGGAGCGCCTGCTCGCCAAATGCACCGAGCGCCTCAGTCTCCTCGCGGCGCCCGCAACGCTCGACCGCGTCTACGATTTCGGCGCCGAAGCTTTTGATGCGATCTTCGACACGCTGCGCATGACCACACCCTGCATCGTGCTCGACGTTCCCCACCAATGGTCGGGCTGGACGCGCCGCGCGCTCGTCAATGCCGACGATATCGTGATCGTGGCCGAACCCGATCTGGCCAATTTGCGCAACACCAGGAACATGCTGAGCGTGCTCAAGGCGGCACGGCCCAACGACCGTCCGCCGCTGTACTGCATCAACCAGGTCGGCATGCACAAGCGCGCGGAGATCGACGTCAAGGCGTTCGCCAAGACCATGGAGAGCCAGCCGATCGCGGCGATCCCGTTCGACTCGAAACTGTTCTCGACCGCGGCCAATAACGGCCAGATGATCGCGGAAGTCTCCAAGAACCACCGCACCACCCTTCTGTTCCAGAACATGGCGAACCGCCTCGCCGGGCGTGGCGAGGTGAAGAAGCCGAAGCGCTCGCTGCTCGGGCCGCTCCTGAAGAGGCTCAAGGGCAGGGCGGGTCGCGGGTCAGCCCCGCATCGCAAGGTGTCGTAAGCACCAACGCGAACGAGAAACGAGGGCGGGCTACTTGTCCGCCCGCTGCTGCTTCTTCGCCAGCAACTGCCGTAGCGCCGTGACCTTTGCCGCGGCCTGATCCGGCGGCAGGTCGGCCTTCACGATGGTCTCGGCCTCGGCCTGCTTTCCCTGCAGTCCCACGACGAGCGCCAGATTGGCGCGCACGCGGGAATCGGCGCGATTGTGCTCATAGGCGCGGCGCAGCGTTTCCTCGGCCCGCGGCAGATTGTTCTGGAGCATGTAGGACAGGCCGAGATTGGACAGAACCTGCGGCTCCTCGGGCACGATCTTCAGCGCTGCCGAATAATATTGCTGCGCCTCTTCGTTGCGGCCGAGCTGATCGAGCGCCGCGCCTTGCGCCGACAGGATGCGCCAGTCGGGATCCTCAGGCGTATGCGCGCGGCTGAGCACATCGAAAGCCTGCTGGAAATTGCCGCTGTCGGCGAGCGCGCGGCCGTAGCCGGCGAGCAGCGCCTTGTTGCTGGGATGGGCGAGCACGGCCTGCTCCATCACCGCAACGGCCTGGGCGCGCTGGCCGGTCTCGCGCAGCGCCATGCCATATTCGAGCGCGACGTTGGGATCGGAAGGCTTGGCGCGATAGCGCTCGCGAAGCGCGTCCATGTCCGGCTTCGGGTCGGCCCTGCCAGCGGTTTCCGACTTGCCACCGAGCGCGCCGGTGATGTCCTCCAGACTCGTGGTCTGGCAGCCGCCGAGGGCAAGCATCACGAGCGCGGAAAGCAGGAATCTCGCCGGCGGAGAGGCAAGGGACGAACGCTTGGGCATACTCTGATCACTCGGCGACTGATCAGCGATGCTTACCGATTAACCCTAAAGTCCAGTTAAGGAACCTGGCCCGTCCGGCTCAATCGGTGAACTCGGCGCCGAATTCGCAGCCGATGCGCCAGCGCAGGCGGCATTGGCGGGAATAATCGGGCGCGAAGATGATGGTGAATTGCGGCGGCACTTCCAGAAACTCCGCCACCACTTTCACGCCCCCATCCGAGATATCCGTGATCGTGCAATCCCTCGGCAGCGAGCCCGCGCCAAAGTGAATCTTGGCGAGCCGAGTGCACACCCGTCGTTCGCTTCTGCGGCGATTTGCAAGCATTTGAATTGTTCACCCGTTAGATCACGGCCCATCCCGCAGCTCTAGGAGTAGCGAACATTCGTTGGGATGTGCTGATGAGAGCCGCTCGCATTCGAGGCGTAGTGTCTGCGTGATGTTTACGACCGGTTAGGGTTTTCCGGGCCCTCGGGCTGTTCTCGTATTGTTCTTGCAAGAAAGATCGGGCTCTGCTACCCCTAATTGTACGAGAGGGCAGGCTGGTTCGGGCATGGTTCAGCGGGTTTCTACCGTCGCCTTTGAGGGGATTGAGGCCCGCGCGGTCGACGTGCAGGTGCAGGTCGCGCCCGGGCTGCCGGCTTTCGCAAAGGTGGAGCGTCAATGACAATTCAATTGTGCTTTCGCCCCACTTTCCGGGTGATTTCCTTCCAGCCCGCGACGTTTTGCTCGATGATCCGGCTCATCGGAGCTTGAGTTAAATCAACGGGTCCCCTTTGAAGTACCGGGCCCCATTTTAGCCGACCCCCGCCCCTCCACTTCAAACTGTTTGGCTTAAAGGGACGGCCGCCGCCGAGCTTCCCGCAGCGGCGTTCTCCATCTCATAGCCCTGTCCGTGGGGTCGGTGGCATCAAAAAGGCATTGTGGCTTAATGCTTAAAGGATCGATGATAGGGTCGGTCCTGCAGGTTTCTTCCGACTTAGGTTGGCAATGGCTTTCGACGGTCAAACAACGCTCACTGTGCACGGTCTGGATGGAGACAACAAAGCCGTTCGCGCGGACGTTTTCACGCGGAAGCTCCGGGCTCTCCTCGCGGGTCTTGGCGTGGCCGATAAGGTCGCAAACGGGAAGTCTCTCCATCGGTTCATGATAGAGGACCTTCGGAAGGGTAGCGCTCAGGTTCAGATAGGCGAGCGTAGGCGTTTTACGCGCCCCGCTGTGGCCTCCGGTATCGTCACCTACGAGAAAGCCCTCCGTGCGGTCTACAATGGTGATCGGTCTACCGCCACATTGCCCCGCCCACTGCTTCGGAGCATCAAACAGCTTGGTGTCGGCGTCGGCTCGCAGTTTTCTCATGCCGAGGTTCGCTTCCAGGACTGCGACGTAATCCGGGTGGATCAGTTCCTGCTGACGCAAGCGGAGCGTGCCCTGTCCGTCTCCGAGGACATACGCGCTCAAAGCAGCCGTCTGTACAAAGGCTTGGTCGTAGGGAGTTTTGATGGCGTCCTGAGAGTTATGGACGCTCGCGGCGACGCCCTGCTGGCCAAACTCGTCACAACGGCCGGGCGCGTTGAGATTGACTGCGTCATAAACAAGGTTCGCATCCCCGAAATACGTAACTACTTCGACGTCCGGGTTCGCGTAGAGGGCACCGCGCATTACAACGGCTTGACGCAGTTGCCGGTGCGGCTTGACGTCCACAGCGTCCGTCCAGTCAAGACAGATGCGGACCTTAAGCGCTGGCGTGGGGCCTTTCGTACTCCCTCCGAGAGGGGGGACTGGTAGTGTCCTTTCAAAATGTCTTCTGGGACAGTTGCGTTTTCTCTGCATACCTCATGGATGAGCAGGCAGCGTATGACATCCCCAGCATTGAGAGCTTCCTTGAGGACGCTAAGCAGGGGCGTCTGAAGATTTACGCTTCGACAATTTCATCGGCTGAAGTGCTGCCTAGCCAGATGAAAGCTGCGGCGACTTTCGAAGATTTCATGGCAGATTTTGAAGGAGCCATCGTTCCCATTGAGCCTAACCCCAACGTTATGACCCTGTCAGGTCGCTTGCGAGACCTTCCTTATCGAAAGGGCGCTTCCACCAATCGTCGGCTCTCTACACCCGATGCCATAATGCTTGCTACCGCCGTGCATTTGGTCGAAGGGTACGGCGTGCGGCTGGACTGTATCCATACCTTCGATGGGGGCGGTAAGAAGGACCTCGATGGCAATCGGTCCGTTCCCCTCCTCGGTTATGAAACGTGGTGTGAGGGCTTCTCACCGGAGCAATTCATTTTTGCTAAAAAGGTCATTCATATCGAGCGCTGCAAGCCCGTATACCCCGCTCCAGAACTTCCCCTCGTTATGCCGGGCGCCCCTCCTGTAGCGGCTGCTCCTGCTCAGCAATGAGCCTCTCAGGGCCGACTGGGGCCCCTATGGGTCACTTTGGCCGTCACCCTTTCTAACGTTCTCGGTTCAAAGGGGCGACCGCCGCCGAGCGTTGGATGCAGCGCTGGGGCCTTCGGTTCTTCATTGGTGGCGCCAAACCTTAAAGGAAGAAATCACCAGCAACGCCGCCAGCAACGGCAAGAGCACCGTGTTCGAGACGATGTGGCGCAGATGCGCCTTGGCTGATTGGCCCGTGTCCCGTCGTGGCGGTCTGCTGCACAGTGCCGCTTACGGCGGCCCGTGGGGTCCTTAACGATACCAGATGGGCCTTCGGTGTCGAGGATTGCCCGAGCCGGGTGCAAAGAAGCAGGGCCGCCTCTCGCTCCCGCTTTGTAACTTTATTTTGTCGTGTGAGCCTTGGTCCGTAGGGGGCTCGGCCCCCCACTGGTCATAAACTGGAAGGGGCCGACGTGATACGCCCACCAAGCCGCCATTTGGTCATAAACTTTTACACCTCGGCCCGGAGCTCCCTGCATTAATCCAAGCTATTGAAATCGATAGACAAAAGACAAATTACTTGAATGCGGCCTGCCTATGCATCTGCATACCTGCAGGTCCTAAATGCACCCGAGGAAAGGCGTGGGTTCCCTGTGGAGCCCAGAGCGACTTAGGAGGATGATTATCAATCATCACTCACGACGCCAGCGCGCTTGTAGGGCTCCCAGAACTCCTCGTCCCCCTCGGCCTCCCGCTCGCTCTTCATGACCTTCTGCAGGGCCTTAACGAGGTCGGGGCACAGGTCTCGGTTGTAGAGCCACAGGGCCCGCGCGGTCACCTCGGGGTCGTCGGACAGCTTTGTAGTCATCCTTGTGACGAGGTTGCGAGCGAGCTTAGCCGCCGCATCGTTCATGTCCCATTCCTTGGGCGCAAGGTCCAAAAGCACCGACTTGACCTTGTTCCAAGAATGTCTGCGGAGGTCAGACCCAAGCGCCGTGAAGAGCTTCTCACCGGTGGGGTGCTTTTCCGCTCCAGTCTTGTAGTTCGTGTGCCACTTCAGCGCTCTCCTCATCTGAGCAACGGTGCCATCGCTCGCGCCGGTTAGCGTCACGACTTGGGCCTTGCTGGTGCTCCAGCCCTTACCGTTCCAATCCATCAATGTGCGCGTCCATGCGGCCTCAGCCTTGTCCGCCTGCTCCACCTGCAGATGGGTCTTCTCATTGCGAAGCAGGCTCTCATCCATTGCCTCCCGCACGGTCCCCGCGAACCATTCACACTTGATCGGGGATTTGTATTTGAGCTTCAGGTAGGCGGCTAACCGGTGATGCCCGTCAACCACCACCCATTTCCCGCCAATCTTCACGACCAACACGGGGTCTAACTCACCCTTCCGTGTGATCCGCGTCGCGAGCCTGTTGACGTGCTGGGTATCTACCTTGCGCAGCCCGTAGCCGGGCCGTCGCGGCTGAAACAGCTCCAAGCGCTCCACAATGTCCTGCGGCCGGACCTGGACGTACACCGGGCTTCCCCCGTTTCCCTCGACCCTCGTGAGGTCGGCCTCTGCTTCCTTGAGTGACTTGATTGTTTCGAGAGCAGTGATCTTGCTGAGTTGATGCTTCATTCTTCTTGCTACTGCGCTTTATCGATGCCGTTTGCTTTCTCGGGAAACAGCGCGCCCATTGGGGGTGTCGTCTCCCTCATCTCGGTGAAGTCCATGTGCCGCGTGACGAGAAGGATGTCCTGCACGTCCTCGGAATGATGCCAGCGTATCCACAGATGTCCCTGCACCGGATCGATCACGATGCGGCGAATGGCGTCTCGCAGGACCTTGTTGACCTCCACTACATCTGCTTTGCCGCTGAGGGCTTGCTGCACGGCCTTCAGCCGGTCTCTAACGCTCGCGGTCGTTAAGGTGTCCCGTTGGCTCCGCAGTTCCCGTAGCTGCTTTTGAAGGTCCTTGAGCTGTTGCTCCATGTCGCGCAGGGCTCGCCTTGCTGCCGGGCTTCTCTCCTGTGCGGCGAGTTCCGCCAAGTCGAATGTCATCTGTTCTGCTGCGTCAGCGTTAGCCTGCAGCTTCTCAATCTCCCGCTCAATGTCGGTTGTGCTCTTGCCCCTTGGGGCTTCCTTGATGAGCCGGTTCACGTTGCTTCGCAGCGCTGCGTCCACGGCCTCATACCGCACAGCCAAGTAGCGACAGCCCTCAGCCCGCATGTTCGCTCGGGAGCACACGAGGTATACGTAGCCTCCCTTGGAAACTCGGGTCATCGAGTGGCCGCAGTTGGCGCAGAACGCGATGCCCGATACGATGGACTTTGGCGCCTGTTTGGCGTTCCGCCCTCGGGGCGCCTTGGTGCTCAGCTTGCGGTTCACCGCCCAATACGTCTCTGCATCCACCGCAGGGGGGAACAGGTTCTCCACGGGCTCCATCGGCTCATCCCGTCGCACCCTTGTGGTCTCGTCGTGGGCCGTGGTGTGCGGTGTGAAGGTCCCAATTGGCGCTGTGCTGGTTAGGACCTTGCGGATGTAGCTGGTGCGCCAATGGTCGGCCGTCTTCTGCCTGCCGCTCCTGCTCCATGTGGGCACGGCTCGCTGATTGAGGTCCCACGCGATGCGAGTAAGCCCGTCGCCCGCTGCCATGCGCTCGAACATCTCCCTCACGATGGCTGCTCTGTCGGGGATCAGCTCATAACGCTTGTTCTCCTCAGACCACGTGATCCACGCGGGTGTCTGGCGGGTGTATGGTTTGCCCTCAAGACCGTGCTCGCTCAGCCGCTTCTTCTTTCGGGCCTTAGCGTCACCGATAAGCTGGGACTTCCTCGCGCTCTCTTGGTTAGCCCTGATCTGCTCCGCGACAATGTACATGATGTCGTAGGGCTGCTTTTTCAGCCGCTCATGCGAATACACCTCGCCCGTAGACAGCACGGCGATGTTGATCCCGCTGACGATCAATTGCTGGAACAGCGTCTGCGCTTCAAAGAAGTCATCACGCGACAGCCGGTCGATGTTCTCAACGAGGAGGTAGCTGCCCTCGGGGACGTATCCCTTATGGACGGCCTCAAGGAACCCCGCGAGCGCCCCTGTGCGGGCATTCTTGCCCCGGTAGGCGGACACACCGATGTCCGTCATGCTCAGCTCGGTGTCCAAGGTCAGCCCGTGGTCGAGCGCGAACTTGGTTGCCTTTTCCATCTGCCGCGCGAAGCTCGCTCCCTCTTGCTGCGCGGGTGTCGAGAAGCGGACGTAGGAATACGCGCGGGTCTCTTCGGACTGCGAGGAGCGCACAGGGGTACTCATGGGATGGCCTACCTTAGAGGCCTGCTTCGGCAATCAGGGGCTCTAAGACGTCGGCGATGTCCACCCGCCTCCTGCGAGCTTGATTGTCCACAACGCGCTCAATGGCCTCCCCAAGGTCCCCCAGTGCCCTTGCAACCCGTGCCATGGCCCAAGCGAGCCGAAGGGTGCTACGAAGGGCGATAGCGTAGTTCCGCAATTCCATTGCAATCTCCGTGTGATGCTGCCGTATACTGTTGGCATTCACACTCTGCAATGGCCATCGTCGGCCTGCCCGACAAGGCGGTGTCGGAGGCACGGGAGCGCGTCCGCTCGGCGCTGATTGCCTCGGGGCTGGCGCTGCCGGCGCGGCGGATCATCGTCAATCTGGCGCCCGCCGACCTGCCCAAGGAGGGCAGCCATTACGACCTGCCGATCGCGCTCGGGCTGATGGCCGCAATCGGCGCGATCCCGCCGGATGCGCTGACCGGTTTTACCGTTCTCGGCGAACTCGGTCTCGACGGCTCGATCGCGCCGGTGGCCGGCGTGCTTCCCGCCGCGATCGGCGCCAATGTGCGCGAGGAAGGCTTGATCTGTCCGGCGGCCTGCGGCTCGGAAGCGGCGTGGGCGAGCCCGGACATCCAGATCATCGCGGCACAATCGCTGATCCAGATCGCCAACCATTTCAAAGGCACGCAGGTGCTGTCGCGGCCCACGCCGCGCGTGCACGAGGTCGCCGCATCCCCGCTCGACCTGCGTGACATCAAGGGCCAGGAGAGCGCCAAGCGCGCGCTGGAGATCGCGGCCGCCGGCGGACATCACCTGCTCATGATCGGCGCGCCCGGCGCCGGCAAGTCGATGCTGGCGGCGCGCCTGCCCTCGATCCTGCCACCGCTGTCGCCGGGCGAATTGCTCGAAGTCTCCATGATCGCCTCCGTCGCCGGCGAGATCGAGGGCGGCGCGTTGACCGCGCGGCGGCCGTTCCGTTCGCCGCATCATTCCGCCAGCATGGCCGCACTCACCGGCGGCGGCATCCGCGCAAAACCCGGCGAGATCTCGCTTGCGCATCAGGGCGTGCTGTTCCTCGACGAGCTGCCCGAGTTCGATCCTCGGGTGCTGGATTCGCTGCGCCAGCCGCTGGAGAACGGCGAGGTCTCCGTCTCCCGCGCCAATCATCGCGTGACTTATCCTGCGCGCTTCATGCTGGTCGCGGCGATGAATCCGTGCCGCTGCGGCCATGCGTTCGAGCCCGGCTATGCCTGCAAGCGCGGCCGCATCGATCGCTGCACCGGCGACTACCAGGCGCGCATCTCCGGTCCGCTGATGGACCGCATCGATTTGCGCATCGAGGTTCCCGCGGTGACCGCAGCCGATCTGATCCTGCCGCCGGCGGCGGAGGGCTCGGCGGAAGTCGCCGCGCGCGTGGCAGCCGCGCGCGACATCCAGCTCGCGCGTTACGCGGATGCGGGCCTGCCGCATGTTCGCACCAATGCCGAGGCGCCGGCCTCGGTGTTGGAGGACGTCGCCAAGCCGGATGCGCAAGGCGCCAAATTACTGCGCGACGCCGCCGAGACCATGCGGCTGTCGGCTCGCGGCTATCACCGCGTCCTGCGGGTGGCGCGCACGCTCGCCGATCTCGACGGCGCCGACAAGATCGGCCGGCTGCATCTCGCCGAGGCGCTGTCCTACCGCGCACTCGCGGAGGATGTGCGGCAGATGGCCTGATCCTTCCGCGCATCAACCCGGCGGTAACGAGTTTCCTTTACGCTCTGCAAACCATAAGGCCCAAGCGTTCCCCTATGAGTTCCACACAGGGCCCGGGCGAGTAGAGTGTCATGTTGCGTTTCAAGATCCTGGCCTCGGTTGTTCCCCTGCTGGCGGCCGCGGTGTTCGCCCGCGGCGAGATCGGATCGGTCTCGCATCCCTGCATCGCGCTGGGCGAGACTTCAGTCGAGCTGACATCCCTGTTCTGGACGGCCGGCGTCCATGTCGCCTTCACCGACGATCTGTCGCGGGCCACGGTGCGGGTTCAGATCACCGACGATCCGGACGCGGCGGACTTCGCGGTCGTGGACGACGGTCTCGGCTCCGAAACGGATTCCTGTCAGGCCAATCCGGCGACGCGCCTCATCACGATTGCCGCGGAGCCGGTCGACGGCGGTCCGGTGATTTACCTGTCCACCGACGGGCCGGCCGATTACCGCATCTATGTGCGCTCGAAGACCTTTTCGCAGCGCGAGGCCGCGGCGCTGATCGTCGGTGCCAATGGCGGCCACCGCCCGCTCCCGCTCCAGGCCGCCTCGCTCTGAAGCGTTAACACCTCGTCAACCCTGTTTGGAGGCCGAACCAAAGCCTCAAGCTGTTCGCAAGGTCGGCGAGACATCGTCGCAATTGGCGACGCGGGGTTTCGGAGCAAGAGTCGGGGTCGATGGCGATGGATCGGACGTTCCGGATCAAGGTGCGCATGCGCCGCTTCAGGCGACAGCATCCCCGCATCGCGTTCGCGATCCGCTCCTTCATGATTTTCTCGGCGACGTTCGGCGGCGCCTATGGCTTCGTCTCCGGCAGCCGCTCCGAGAACTCCGGCTACGATCCCAATACGTTTGCGGTCGGCGCGAGCTTCCTGTTCGCGCTCGCCTGCCTCGGCCTCGCCACGCTCAGCATGCGGCTGCGCTTCGTCAACAAGCGGATGCGTAAGCTCGCCGCCCACAACGAGACGCTGATCGACCGCAATTGGGAACTGAAGGAAGCGGAGGAGCGCGCGCGCAGCCTGTTCGAACAGCAGGGCGATCTGATCGTGCTGCGCGACCACCAGGGCCGCATCTCCTTCGCCAACGACGCCTATTGCGCACTCGCAGGACAGGGGCGCAACGCGCTGGTCGGCACGCGTTTCGATTTCGACGTCCTCGAGCAGGGCGACAGCGCCCGCGAAAGCAACGGCACGCGCATTCACGACCAGAGGATCACCACCCCGCACGGCGCGCGCTGGATCGCCTGGCGCGAGGGCTATGTCCGTCTCGATGCCGGCCAGCCCGCCGAATTGCAGAGCGTCGGACGCGACGTCACCGACCGCACCGAGACCGAGCGCGCGCTGTCGGACGCGCGCGACCAGGCCGATGCCGCCAACCGCGCCAAGTCGCGCTTCCTGGCGATGGCCTCGCATGAGATCCGCACGCCGCTCAACGGCATGATCGGCATGGGCGGCCTGTTGCTCGACACCACGCTGACGCCGGAGCAGACGACCTATGCCAGGGCGGTGAAAACCTCCGGCGAAGCGCTGATGGCGCTGATCGAGGAGCTGCTCGACTATTCCAAGATCGAGGCCGGCAAGCTCGATCTCGACCAACGCCCGTTCGCGCTCTCGACCATGATCGAGGAGATCACCGAGCTGCTCGCGCCGCGCGCGCAGGCAAAGACGCTCGAGATCGCCGCCTATGTCGACGAGCGCCTGCCGCTCGAGGTCGTCGGCGATGCCGCGCGGTTGCGCCAGGTGCTGCTCAACCTCGCCGGCAACGCCATCAAGTTCACCGCGACCGGCGGCGTCGCGCTGATCGTCGAACCCGGCATCTGGCCGAACGAGATCAGCTTTCTGGTGCGCGACACCGGCATCGGCATCGCGCCCGAGGCGCGAACGCGCATCTTCCGCGAGTTCGAGCAGGCCGACGAGCGCGTCGCCCGCACCTATGGCGGCACCGGGCTCGGCCTTGCCATCAGCGAACGCATCGTCAAGCGCATGGGCGGCCGCATCACCCTGGAGAGCGAGCCGGGCAAGGGCTCGACCTTCGACGTCGCGATCCCGCTTGCGCCATCGCAATCCGGCGCGGGGCAGACGGCGTTCCCGAGCCCTGATCTCACCGGCAAGTCGATCCTCCTGATCGCCGACGGCATCGAGGCCTCGCTGATCGCGCGGCGGCTGGAGCGCTGGGGCGGACAGATCTGCCTCGTCTCGGATGGAGCCGTCGCAGAGGCGCTGCTGCCGGAGCGCTCATGGCATGCGGTGCTGGTCGATCGTGCGATCGGCGCCGCCATCGCCGACCATCTCGGCGAGGTCGCGCGCAAGCATGCGACGCAGCGGCTGGTGCTGCTGACGTCGAGCTCGCGTCACGAGAAATTTTCAGCTTCCTTCACCGGCTTTCTGATCAAGCCGCTGCGCGCAGCTTCGCTCGCGGCACGTCTCGCGCTGACGCCGGAGGTCGCCTCGCCCGAACTGGCGCCGGAGCCGCCGGCCGCCTCCCCCGCCGGCGTCGTAACGGCAAAGGGTCTGTCGATCCTCGTCGCCGAGGACAACGAGATCAACGCGCTGCTGATGCGCTCGCTGCTGACCAAGCTCGGCCACCGCGTCGTCATCGCGGTTCATGGCGAGGCGGCGCTGGAATCCTGGCTCGCCGCGTCATCCGCCGGCACGCCCTACGATCTCGTGCTGATGGACATCCAGATGCCGCAGCTCGACGGCATCGAGGCGACGAAACGCATCCGCACGCATGAGGCGGCCAAAGGCGGCCACCACACGCCGATCCTCGCGCTCACCGCCAATACGCTGGTGGAGGATCGCTATGCCTGTTTCGAGGCGGGCATGAACGGATTTCTGATCAAGCCGCTCGACCGCGACAAGCTGGACGAGGCGCTGGCCGGGCTGGCGGCGGCGCGGCATCTGGCGGTGTAGGAAGGTCTCTCCTCCGTCATTGCGAGGAGCCCTTGCGACGAAGCAATCCAGAATCCCTCCGCGGAAAGATTCTGGATTGCTTCGCTGCGCTCGCAATGACGATGTGGCTGCAGGCGTGCGCCAATCACCGATGCCGTAGGGTGGGCAAAGCCAACGGGTCGCGCGAATGCGCGCCCAATGACAGGCTCCGCGTGCCCACTATTCACATTCGACAATGCAGATAGACGGTGGGCACGGCGCTTCGCGCCTTTGCCCACCCTACGATACCGCGGCCTATAGCCGTCGCAGCGCCACGCTTGCCACGGTGTGGTCGGCGCCCTTCTTCAGGATCAGCGTCGCGCGGGGGCGGGTCGGCAGGATGTTATCCTCGAGATTGGCGAGGTTGGTGCGTTCCCAGATCGCGATCGCGGTGGCGGTGGCTTCCTCGTCCGACAACAGCGCGTAGCGATTGAAGTAGGATTTCGGATTGGTGAACGCGGTGTCACGCAGCGCCAGGAAGCGCTTGATGTACCATTGCCGCAGCGCCGCCTCGTCGGCGTCGATATAGACCGAAAAGTCGAAGAAGTCGGAGACGACGGGCACCGCCTTGCCGTCGCGCGGCAGCTTGCCGGTTTGCAGCACGTTGACGCCCTCGACGATCAGGATGTCCGGCTGGTCGATCTCGGCCCACTGGTTCGGCACGATGTCGTAGGTCAGATGCGAATAGACCGGCGCGCGCACGTGGCGGCGGCCTGCCTTGATGTCGGAGAGGAAGCTGAGCAGCAGCGGCAGGTCGTAGCTCTCCGGAAAACCCTTCTTCTGCATGATGCCCTGCCGCTCCAGCACGGCGTTGGGATACAGAAATCCGTCGGTGGTGATCAGTTCGACCTTCGGACGCGGCGACCAGCGCGCCAGCAGTGCCTGAAGCACGCGGGCCGTGGTGGATTTTCCGACCGCGACCGAACCAGCGACGCCGATGATGTAGGGCATCTTGCGGTCGCGGATGTTGAGAAACTGGCGCTCTGCGTAGTACAGGCGCTGCATCGCATCGACATAGATCGACAAGAGGCGCGACAGCGGCAGGTAGATGTCCTCGACCTCCTGCAAGTCCAGGCGATCGTGCAGCGAGCGCAGCCGGTCGAACTCGCCGGGCTCCAGCGTCATCGGCGTGTCGTCGCGCAGTCGCGACCACTGCTCGCGCGTATAGACGCGGTACGGATTATACTGCTGCTCGGGTGCGCGGATATCCATGACGCGACCTTTCCGTTGGGATCTACTAACCCTTGCGGGACGCCTTTTCTTCCAATCCGGACATATTCGTCCGCTTGTCCAGCGCGGCCTCGACCTCCTCCAGCTTTACGCCGCGGGCCTTGAGCAGCACAAGGAAGTGATAGAGCAGGTCGGCACTTTCAGCGATCAGATGCGCGCGATCGTTTTCGACTGCTGCGATTACGGTTTCGACTGCCTCCTCGCCGAACTTCTTGGCGCAATGCTCGGCGCCCTTGTCCAGGAGCTTACGGGTATAGGACGCCTCGCCGCCGGCCGCCGCGCGGGCGTCGATGGTGTCGGCCAGATCGTGGATCGTGAAACGCGACATCGGAATTACTCGAACAACACACAAGGCCACGGAGGCCATTCCCCGTAGGCCTATGTAGCATTTTTATGATCGGGAGTCGTCAGGCATCGAGGCGCATGGCCAGTCCGCGCCGGGCCATGTGCTCCTTGGCTTCGCGAATGGTGAATTCCCCGAAATGGAAGATCGAGGCGGCCAGCACAGCTGTGGCGTGGCCGTTGCGGATACCGTCGACGAGATGATCGAGATTGCCGACGCCGCCCGAGGCTATCACGGGAACGGGAACGCTGTCGGCGATCGCCCGGGTCAGCGGGATGTCGAAGCCCTGCCGGGTGCCGTCGCGGTCCATGGAGGTGAGCAGGATTTCACCAGCACCGAGCGAGACCACTTCCTGGGCATATTCGATGGCATCGATGCCGGTCGAGTTGCGGCCACCATGGGTGAAGATCTCCCAGCGGTCGCCGCCCGGACGCTTGACCCGCTTGGCGTCGATCGCGACCACCACGCATTGTTCGCCGAATTTCTCGGCAGCTTCCTTGACGAACTCGCGCCGCGACACCGCGGCGCTGTTGATCGAGACCTTGTCGGCGCCGGCGCGCAGAAGCGTCTTGATGTCGTCAACCTTGCGCACGCCGCCACCGACGGTCACGGGCATGAAGCAGGCCTCCGCCGTACGCCGGACCACGTCCAGCATGATGCCGCGGTTCTCGTGGGTCGCGGTGATGTCGAGGAAGGTGAGCTCGTCGGCACCGGCGGCGTCATAGGCGATCGCGGCTTCGACGGGATCGCCGGCATCGCGCAGGTCGACGAAGTTGACGCCCTTGACGACCCGGCCGTCCTTGACGTCGAGGCAGGGGATCACGCGCACCTTGAACATGTGTCGGCTCCTAGGCGGTGCGCGCGTTGCGGATCAAGGTGAGGGCGGCGGCGGGATCGAGCCGGCCGTCGTAAAGCGCACGGCCGGCGATCGCGCCGGCGAGCTTCCTGGCGCGCGGCGTCAGCATCGCCTTGACGTCCTCGATCGAGGCGAGGCCGCCGGAGGCGATCACGGGAATCGAGATCGCATCTGCCAGCGCAATGGTCGCATCGTGGTTGAGGCCCTTGAGCAGGCCATCGCGCGCGATGTCGGTGAAGATGATGGCGGCGACGCCGGCATCCTCGAAACGCTGCGCGATTTCCAGCACCGTCACCTGCGAGGTCTCGGCCCAGCCTTCGACGGCGACCTTGCCGTCACGGGCATCGAGCCCGACCGCAACGCGGCCGGGGAATTTCCTTGCAGCCGCCTTCACCAGTTCAGGGTCGCGCACCGCGGCGGTGCCGATGATGACGCGGGTGATGCCCTTGTCGAGCCAGGCTTCGACGGTCGCGAGATCGCGAATGCCGCCGCCGAGCTGCACCGGGATCTTGATCGTCTTGAGCATCGCCTCTACCGCCTGCGCATTCACCGGCTTGCCGGCAAAGGCGCCGTCGAGATCGACGACGTGGAGATACTCGAAGCCCTGTTCGACAAAGCTCTGCGCCTGGGCCGCGGGATTGAGGTTGAACACGGTCGCGCGCGCCATGTCGCCTTGCTCGAGGCGCACGCACTGGCCGTTCTTGAGGTCGATCGCGGGAAAGAGAATCACGGTTTCCATCGCAAAAAGTTCGAGATCAGGGCCAGGCCGAAACGCTGGCTCTTCTCGGGGTGGAATTGGGTGCCGATGGCGGTGTCCTTCGCGACGATCGCGGTGACCGGTCCACCGTAATCGGCGCGCGCGAGCACGTCCGCCTCGTTGGCGGCGTTGAGGTGGTAGGAGTGCACGAAATAGGCGTGCTGGCCCTTGGGGCCGAGCGGCAGCCTGTCCAGCACCGGATGCTCCTGCAGCAGGTCGAGCGTGTTCCAGCCCATGTGCGGGATCTTCAGGCTCTCGTCGCGCGGCATGATCTTCTCGACGTCGCCGCCGACCCAGTTCAGGCCCTCGGTGATGACGTGTTCCTTGCCGCGGCTCGCCATCAGCTGCATGCCGACGCAAATACCAAAGAAGGGCCGCGCCTTGACGCGGACCGCTTCGGTGATCGCCTCGACCATGCCGTTGACGGCATCGAGCCCGCGCCGGCAATCGGCGAAGGCGCCGACGCCCGGCAGCACCAGACGGTCGGCGCCGTAGGCCTGATCCGGATCGCTGGTGACGAAGACCTTTTGCGGAATCTCCAGGCTGCGCGCGGCGCGCTCGAACGCCTTGGCGGCGGAATGCAGATTGCCTGAACCGTAATCGATGATCGCGACGCTCATCTTGACCCTCCCGGTTCCGGAAACAATCCAATGATGCCGCCCGACGGCAGCGGTGGCGGATTTGAGAATTGCTGACCCGGCACGTTGCGGGTTGGCGGCGGGCCGCCGCGATCGACGGCCCATTGATCGTTGACGATGCCGCGCTGCTTCAGGCTCCAGCGCTCGAAGAAACGCCGCTCGGCGGTGTCCTCGTCGTCGGAGATGACGACGTCAAGCTGGCGCCACTTGCCGCGCGACAGTGTCCAGCGGCGCAGGCTCGAGGCCTCGAAACCCATCAGCACCGCGATGATCATATTGGCCAGGAAGATCGAGCTGCGGCCAACGCCGAGGCTATGCAGCCCTGCATCGAATGCAGCCAGGAAAATCACCCAGCCGATCAGCGCCAGCCAGAGCCTGTTCCAGAGCAGCCAGAACGGACCCAAAACCATCGCCCAGAAATGAAAACCGTCGCGCACGAAGACGAACTTGTCGGTCGCGCGCAGATCGGCTCCGGCAGGGGAGGGAGCATGAACTGTGTAGACAGGCATGGTGATGCCCCGTTCCTAGGAATTCAGTGATACCGCAAGCGGCGCGTGCCGCGGGCCGAAAGACGTCAGCCGCCGAGCGAACCCTTGGTGGACGGGATTTCGCCCACGGCCTTCGGATCGATCGCGACGGCAGTGCGCAGCGCCCGCGCCAGGCCCTTGAAGCAGGACTCGGCGATATGGTGGCTGTTATCGCCATATAGGGTCTCGACGTGGAGAGTCACGCCGGCGTTCATGGCGAAGGCCTGGAACCACTCGCGCACCAGCTCGGTATCGAACTCGCCGATCTTGTCGCGGGGGAAGTCGGCCTTGAACACCAGGAACGGACGGCCCGAGATGTCGATGACCACGCGCGACAGCGTCTCGTCCATGGGCATGTGCACGCCGGCATAGCGGGTGATGCCCGCCATGTTGCCGAGCGCCTGCTTGACCGCCTGGCCCAGCGCGATGCCGGTGTCCTCGGTGGTATGGTGATGATCAATGTGCAAATCGCCAACCGCCTTGACCGTGAGGTCGATGCGGGAATGGCGGGCGAGGAGATCGAGCATATGGTCGAAAAAGCCGATGCCGGTCGCGATATTGGACACGCCGGTGCCATCGAGGTTCACGGTGACCTCGATGTCGGTTTCCTTGGTCTTGCGCTTGATCGTCGCGGTGCGCATTGAAAAGCGGTTTCCATTCTGGTTTTGGACCGAAAACGGCGGTCTTTTAACAGTCAAATGACGCCTTCGCTACTGCGGGAACGGCTGGCCGGGCCTCTACTTCTGCCTATGGTGAGCGAAATGGGCCCGGAGCGGCCCGTTGTACGGTCGGTCCCGACCGCCTAAATCAGGTCCGACAACGAGGTATTTGATGCAGGATTCCCAGAACAGCGCACCGGGCTGGCACGGCACCACGATTTTGACGGTCCGCAAGGGCGGCAAGGTGGTGATCGGCGGCGACGGCCAGGTCTCGATCGGCCAGACCGTGATCAAGTCCAACGCCAAGAAGGTGCGAAAACTCGGCAAGGGCGACGTCATCGGCGGCTTTGCCGGCGCCACGGCTGACGCCTTCACGCTCTTCGAGCGGCTCGAATCCAAGCTCGAGCAGTATCCGGGGCAGCTGACCCGGGCTGCGGTGGAGCTCGCCAAGGACTGGCGGACAGACCGCTATCTGCGCCGCCTGGAGGCTATGATGATCGTGGCCGACAAGGACGTCTCCCTGGTCCTGACGGGCACCGGCGACGTGCTGGAGCCCGAGGCCGGGGTCATGGCGATCGGCTCTGGCGGCAATTACGCCCTGGCCGCTGCGCGGGCCTTGATCGACACCGACAAGGATGCCGAGACCATCGTCCGCCGCTCCCTCGATATCGCCGCCGACATCTGCGTCTACACCAACCGCAATCTGACCATCGAAAGCCTGGCGACCGGCTAGGCCAGACCGAACAGGACATGGCGCCCGCCTACACCTTCCGCCCGATGAGCCCGGCCGATTTGCCGCTGATCCGGCGGTGGCTGGGCGAGGTGCATGTGCGGGAGTGGTGGGGCGATCCGGACGAGCAGTTCTTGCTGGTGAGCGGCGATCTCGATGAGCCGGCGATGGACCAGTTCATCGTGTTGGCTGGCACCCACCCGTTCGGCTATCTTCAATGCTATCGCCTGACAGCCTGGAATACCGGCTTCGGGCCGCAACCGGAGGGCACCCGTGGGATCGACCAGTTCATCGGCGAAAGCGACATGATCGCGCGCGGCCACGGCTCCGCGTTCATCCGCCAGTTCGTCGACGGCCAGTTGCGGCAGGGCCTGCCACGCATTGTCACCGATCCCGATCCGCTCAACGCACGCGCCGTGCGCGCTTATGAGAAGGCCGGCTTCGTCCGCGACCGCATGGTCGAGACGCCGGACGGGACGGCGCTGCTGATGGTGCGCGAGCCGTGACGCTGACGAGCACGCACGAGAGCAAGGTCGCCGTACCGCCATTGGCCTGGGTCGGCATCGCACTGCTGCTGCTGGCGCTGCAGGCCTCGATCTTGTTCGCGATGGGGCGGGTGCCGATCTGCACCTGCGGCTATGTAAAGCTCTGGCATGGCGTGGTGAACAGCTCCGAGAATTCGCAGCACATCGCCGACTGGTACACCTTCTCTCACATCCTGCATGGCTTCCTGTTCTACGGCTTGACCTGGCTGCTGTTCGCGCGCCTGCCCTTCCTACAACTGTCCTGGCCGGCACGGCTGATCGTCGCCATGCTGATCGAAGGCGCCTGGGAGATCGTCGAGAACTCGCCCTTCATCATCGAACGCTACCGTGCCGGCACGATCTCGCTGGATTATTTCGGCGACAGCATCGTCAATTCGATTTCTGACAATCTGGCCATGATGATGGGGTTCCTCGCCGCGCGCGTGCTGCCAGTCTCGGTGACCGTCCTGCTCGGGCTCGCCTTCGAGATCATGCTCGCGCTTCACATTCGCGACAATCTGACGCTCAATATCCTGATGCTGATCCATCCGATCGACGCCGTGAAACAGTGGCAATCGGGCCCGCCCATCATCTGACGTAAAATGCGGCTTGTCCCGACCCGCATCTGATCCTAGCTAAGGTCCCATGACAGACTTCTCTCCCCGCGAAATCGTCTCCGAACTCGACCGTTTCATCGTCGGCCAGGCCGATGCCAAGCGCGCGGTCTCGATCGCGCTGCGCAACCGCTGGCGCCGGCAGCAGCTCTCCGGCTCCTTGCGCGAAGAGGTACTCCCGAAGAACATCTTGATGATCGGCCCCACCGGCGTCGGCAAGACGGAGATCGCGCGACGGCTCGCCAAGCTCGCGAACGCGCCGTTCCTGAAGGTGGAAGCGACGAAATTCACCGAGGTCGGCTATGTCGGCCGCGACGTCGAGCAGATCGTGCGCGATCTCGTCGAGGTCGCGATCGCCCAGGTGCGTGAGCGCAAGCGCAAGGACGTGCAGGCACGCGCGCAGCTCGCCGCCGAGGAGCGCGTGCTCGACGCGCTGGTCGGCGCCAATTCCAGCCAGGCAACGCGCGAATCGTTCCGCAAGAAGCTGCGCGCTGGCGAGCTCAACGACAAGGAAATCGAGATCGAGACGCAGTCCTCGGGCGGCGGCATGCCGATGTTCGAGATCCCGGGCATGCCCGGCGCGCAGATGGGCGCGGTGTCGCTCGGCGACATCTTCGGCAAGCTGGGCGGGCGCAGCAAGACGCGGCGACTGACGGTGGAGAACTCGCACGAGATCCTCGTCAATGAGGAATCCGACAAGCTGCTGGATACCGACCAGCTCACGCTGGAGGCGATCAGCGCGGTCGAGAACAACGGCATCGTGTTCCTGGACGAGATCGACAAGATCTGCGCACGCGACGGCCGGGTCGGCGGCGACGTCTCGCGCGAGGGCGTGCAGCGTGACCTGTTGCCGCTGATCGAAGGCACCACGGTCTCGACCAAGCACGGCGCGGTGAAGACCGATCACATCCTGTTCATCGCGTCCGGCGCCTTCCACGTCGCGAAACCGTCCGACCTGTTGCCGGAATTGCAGGGCCGCCTGCCGATCCGCGTCGAACTGCAGGCACTGACCCGCGACGACATGCGGCGCATCCTGACCGAGCCCGAGGCCTCGCTGATCAAGCAATATATCGCGTTGCTGCAGACCGAGGGCGTGACGCTCGACATCACCGCCGACGCCATCGACGCCCTGGCCGACGTCGCGGTCGCCGTCAATTCCACCGTCGAGAACATCGGCGCGCGGCGGCTCCAGACGGTGATGGAACGGGTGCTGGACGAAATCTCCTTCACCGCCCCCGACCGCAGCGGCGAGACCGTCAAGGTCGATGCGGATTTCGTGCAGAAGCACGTCGGCGACCTCGCCAAGAACGCCGATCTGAGCCGGTTCATTTTGTAATTCGGCTGCGGCCACGCTATGGATGCCGCTGTCGTCCCTGCGAAAGCAGGGACCCATAACCACCAGCGGCTCTTGTTGAAACAGATGGCGACCACGATCCCGGCTCGAACGACTTCCTGTGGTTATGGGTCCCGGATCTGCGCTCGCTGTGCTCGCTTGTCGGGGACGACGGCGGAGGTAGATCGCGTCAGTTCGGGTGCGGCGTGATCGCCCAGATTCAGAAAAATCCCTGGCGTCTCCTGCTCGCGATCAACGCCGCGGTCATCGTCGGCGTGTTCGTCCACAAGATCCAGCTGCCGCCTTACGTCCCCTACATCCACCTCCTCGTCGACTATCATTTCGGCTTCATCAAGCGCGCGCTGATCGGGGCCATCGTCGCGCTGTTCACGGACAAGGTGCCGGTTTGGCTGGTGTTCGCGCTCGGCGGAGCGACGTGGCTGGTGACGCTGGGGCTGTACGCAAGGCTATTCCAGAAAACGTTCGGCTTCACCGCGAGAACGCTGCCGCTGTTCGTCTTCATCGCGGGCTCGCCGTTCTTTCTCAAGAACTTCATGCACACGCTCGGCCATTTCGACATCTATGGCTGCGCGCTGGCGATCATCCTGCTGCTGATGCCGGCGGGCTCGCTGCTGTTCGTCGCAATGGCCGCGCTGTTCTCGATCGTCCTCGTGCTGATCCACCACATTCATCTGCTGATGTATGTGCCGACGATCATCGCCATCGTCGTGATCAGGCACTACCTCGCCTACAGCGTCACCAAGACGAATGTCGCGTTTGGTTTGGTGGCATTGCTTGGCGTGAGCGCGCTGTTCTTCGCGGCGCAATTCCTGGGAACGATGCCGATCCCGGAAGCGGATTTCGTTGCCTACCTGAAGACCCGGATGGCTGATCCGGCGCGGACCGACCTGCTGCAATTCGCCTACATCTGGTACCAGCCGCTGGCGAAGGAGGTTTCGGATACCTGGGGCCGCCTGCCGCACAACATCCTCGGCGTGCCGGTGTTTGCCCTGCTGATCTGGCTGCACACGCCACTCTGGCGCTATTTTGCCGGCGTGATCGGCGCGCTCGCGAACGACCTGCACCGGCGCCTCGTCATCGCGGCGCTGATCGGCATCAGTCTCGCCTATCTCGTGATGTTCGCGATGGTGTTCGACTATTCGCGCTGGATCTCGAACTGGGCGGTCTGCCTGTTCCTGATCCTGCACGCGGTGAAGATGCTGCCGGCCAAGTACAATGCACCGCTGATCGCGTCGGAGGATCGGAAGACAAATATCTTCGGCCTGATCCTCACGCTGATCCCGCGCGTCGGAATCGTCCGGCCGTTCTAATACCTCGCCCGGCGTATCCGCACATAGAGCGCGCCCTCGCCGCCATGGCCGATATGCGCCTCCTCGAAGCCGACGACGAAGGCGCGGAATTCCGGCAGGCTCAGCCATTCCGGCACCTGGCGGCGGAGCACGCCGCTTTCGCCGCCGCTCCGTCCCTTGCCAGTGATGACGAGCACGAAGGTCAGGCCGTCATCATGGGCGCGGTGCAGGAAGCCGGTCAAGGCCCGGTGGGCGCGTATCTGGGTCATGCCGTGCAGATCGAGCCGCGCCTCGATCTCGCTGCGGCCGCGCGACAATTTTGTGCGCTCGCGCTTGCCCAGCGGTGCCAGCGGCGGCATGGCCGGCTTTGCCATGCGCACCGCCGGCGCGGCAGCGATCGGCCGTGGCGATGGCGCAGATCGCGTAGCCGGCGCTGCCGGTGAAGGCTCAGTGCGCGGCGGGGCGTGTGTCTTTGCCACGCGATGCTTCCGCAGCGGCTTGACCTGTTTTGCGACCGCATCCCACAGCGCGCGCTCCTCCTCGCTCAGCGCACGGCGGCGCGGCGAGGTACGAGGCTCCAGCACGGGCGGACGGGACGATCGCTTCATTGCTGCCGATGGGGACGATTCTTGACTGGCCGCCGCGGCTCCTGAACGGGCTCTATCACGGGACGCGGCACCGGCAACGGGACCGGATTGGCAACGGCGACGGTCTCACCCTTACCTTGCGCCACGGCTGCGGCCGGAGCCGCGGGCTTGGTCTGATCCTTGGGCGAATCCTTGGCAGGATCGGTCTGCGGAAACAGCCTTGCGATCTTCTCCGAGGGACGCGGGTCCGGCGCCGGCAACTTCGCGGCGCGTACTGCGGGATCGAGGCCCTTCGGTACCAACATGACGAAGTGCATGGGATGGCGCAGCCGTCCCGAGACACGGCCGGCATCCGCGCCGGCGCCGAAATAGAGATCGGCGCGCGCGGGGCCGATGATGGCCGAGCCGGTGTCCTGCGCGATCATCAGCCGGTGGAACGGCGTCTTGGAGCGTTCGGAATCGATCGGCAGCTCGCCCTCGATGAAGAACGGCGTGCCGTAGACGTGCAGTGCCTTGTCGACCGCGATCGAACGGCCGGCGGTCAGCGGAATGCCCTGCGCACCCACCGCTTCTTCCTTGTCGGACAGATTGACCTCGCGGAAGAAGATGTAGGATCGGTTCTGGCGGCGCAGATCCTTGGCGCCATCGGGGTTCTGCGCCATCCACTCCCTGATCTTCTGCATCGACATCTCCTCCTTCGGAATGATGCCGCGCTCGATCAGGACACGGCCGACGGCCGTGTAGGGATAGCCGTTATAGGCGTCGTAATTCAGCCGGACCGTGCCGCCGTCGTCGAACTTGATCCGCGCCGAGCCCTGGATCTGGGCGAACAGCAGATCGGTGGGGTCCTTCAGCCAGGCGATCTCCAGCCCGCGGCCGGCGATCTTGCCGTCCTCGATCTCGCCGCGATCGTAATAGGGCACCAGCTTGCGGCGGCCGATCTTGCGGTAGACCGGGCCCTTGTTGGGCAAGCTGACCGAGTCCTGCTTGTAGCCGCGCACGAACAGGTTCGACGGGCGACGATAGACCGGCACGTTGAAGACGTCGGTCTGCGTCCGCGATCCCTCCAGCACCGGTTCGTAATAGCCGGTGACGAAACCGTCGGGCTCGCCGAGGCGCGAGATCCGCAGCGGTGCAAAATTCTCCTCGAAGAAGGTCCTGGCTTTGCCGTCGTCGGTGAGCTCGAGCGACTTGGCGGCCCTGCAGGGCTCGCTCAGCGAGCCGCCAAGCGCCTTCGGTTCGGCCGCACCGGTCTGCGCGTTGATCGTCCGGCAGCTCGCGCGGAACGTCTTGTAGGCGGCGAGATGGTCGTCGTCGCTCCAGCCTTTCACGTCCGTCCAGGTCAGCGGCAGATATTGCGCACCGGGGATTTCGAACGGCAAAGGGAGCTGCGGATAGGGCAAGGCGCGCGGCGGGGCGGCGGCAAGTGCCGGGAGATGATGGTGATGGCTGCGATAGTGACGCCGCGCCGCCTCGGCGCCGAGCGAAAACGACGACAGCACGACGGCACCTGCGCAAAGCGCCGTCGCGCTGTTCTTCAGGAAATTCTTAATTCGCGCTTCCGGTGCCAACCAGCTTCCAGTTTGGATCGCGAGAGGTGATATCGCGGGCGAAGGTCCAGATGTCGGTGATGTCGGCGACCGTGTCCGCACTACCGTCGACGATATTGCCGCTCTTGTCGCGGGTGGCCGAGATCATCTGCGAGACGAATCGTATGGTGAGCTGAGCCGTGCGGTCGCGCAGCTCGGCGCCGACGAGCTCGGCCTTGTCGATCGAGACGAAACGCGTCTCGGTCTTCTGCTCATACTTCTCGCGTTCCTTGATGGCGGCGTCGAAGCTATCATAGACCTCCGACGACAGCAGGTCGCGCAACGCGCGGCGGTCGCCATTGGCAAAGGCCAGCACGATCATCTCATAAGCGCCGCGGGCGCCCGAGATGAAATGGCGCGGGTCGAAGGTGGAATCCTTGTCGACGATGGCATCGAGACCCTGGGCGAGCGCGGTGCCCGGCTCGGTCAGGCCCTTCCAGCGGTCGGAGGGCGGAGCCGGCTCGGCGGTCGGCGCCAGCGGGGCCTGGTCGATCACCTTGCCCGGCATGGTCACGACGTTCTTGTCCTGGGCACCCCCCAGCGCATTGCGGGCGGCGGTGCGGTCGAACGGCGGCCGCTCGTTACCCGTCCGCTGTCCCAGCACGCTGCGCAGCCTCAGAAAGATGAAGACCGCCAGCGCCAGGAAGATGATGGTGTAGATGTCCACGTCGTATTCGCTTTCTGGTCTTCGCTGAAAGGGGCCGTCTCGGGTCGTCGCCGGGAAAATCAATCCGGCCAGTAGACCGTTCCATACGGGAACGGCAAGTCTACATCACCATTTTAGGTCCGCGCGTCTGGTCCTCGGGATGTAGGCACGAAATCTTGCCCGGCCAATGGCGCCTTTTGGCACAGCGCCGAGTGTAGCGCGTTTTATGCTTAAGGGGAAACCCGATCCTGCCCGGAAATCGCGCATCTTCAATCGTTTAACGCGCGATTTCGTCAGGAGGGCCGGGTGAACGTCACAATTGCGGGGGCGGCGCGGATACCCGATCCGGGGCCGTTCGTCCTTGTGGAGTGAGGCGGCCCTATGTTAGCCAACCGCCGCGAAATTCAGCCCAAATCGGGTAAGGAGAGACTCTCATGACCAACGGCAACGGCACCCCTCCCGAGGCGGCCCAGGCTGCCCAGCTCAACGTTCTGGCGCAGTATATCAAGGACCTTTCATTCGAGAATCCGAACGCGCCGACCTCGCTCCAGCAGCAGGGCCAGCCGCCCCAGATCAACATCCAGATCAATGTCAGCGCCATCAATCTCAGCGAAACCGAGTTCGAGGTGACGCTGTCGGTCGAGGGCAAGGCCGAGACCGCCGGTAAGATCATGTTCTCGTTCGAGCTCGCCTATGCCGGCGTGTTCCGCATCACCAACGTGCCGAAGGAGAATTTGCATCCGCTGGTCATGATCGAGTGCCCGCGTCTGCTGTTCCCGTTCGCCCGCGAGATCATCGCGACCGCCGTGCGCGACGGCGGGTTCCCGCCCCTGATGCTGGATCCGGTCGACTTCGTCGGTCTCTATCGTCAGAACATGGAGCGGCAAATGGCCGCTCAGCAGACGAGCGGTCAGGCCTAAACAGCCGGAGGGGCGGCTGGAGCGGGCAGGAACTCGTTCCAGATCGCCTTGTCGCCGAGCGTTGCGATAAAGGCCCGATGGGCCTCGCGCTCGGCATCGGAAATCCGCGGCGCGAGCGGCACGGTCCGCTGCCGCCGCGGCACATCGCCAGCCGCATTGGCGCGAATGTCCTCGCCTTCCGAAGCGAGGAGCAATTGCGATTGCCGCGCCCCGACCAGATCGACATAAACTTCGGCCAAGAGTTCGGCGTCGAGCAGCGCGCCGTGCTTGGTGCGGTGTGAATTGTCGATCGAATAGCGCGAGCAGAGATCGTCGAGCCGGTTCGACACGCCCGGATGCTTGCGCCGCGCCAACAGCAGCGTATCGACCAGCCGCTCGCGCGGGATCGCGACGCGCTTGACCTTGTCGAGCTCGGCGTTGATGAAGCCGATGTCGAACGAAGCGTTGTGGATCACCAGCGGCGCATCGCCGATGAACTCCAGAAACGGGTCGACGACCTCGTGGAACAGCGGCTTGGTCGACAGGAACTCGGCCGACAGCCCGTGTACCGCAAAGGCTTCCGCCGGCATGTCCCGTTCGGGATTGATATAGACGTGATACGTCTGGCCCGTCGGCATACGGTTGAAAATCTCGACGCAGCCGATTTCGACCAACCGATCGCCGCGGAGCGGATCGAGGCCAGTGGTTTCGGTGTCGAGAACGATTTCACGCATGATCAAGAGGCCGTGTGAGGCAGCGAATCAGGCTCGCCGCTGCGGCATCTTAACGACCTCGGCCAGAATGTGCGTGATTTGGGCGCGCACGGGTTCAAGTCCGTGTGACGTATCCACTACGAAATCGGCCCGCTTGCGCTTCTCGGCATCCGGCGTCTGCTTGGCGATGATCGCGTCGAGCTTGGCCTCGTCCATCGTGCCGCGCTCCAGCACACGCTTGCGCTGGAGTTCCGGCGAGGTCGACACCACGACGACGGCGTCGACCCGCTTCTCGCCGCCGGTTTCGAACAGCAGCGGGATATCCAGGACCACGACGGGCGCCTTGGCTGCTTCCGCATCGGCGAAGAATTTTTGCCGGGAGGCGCCGAGCATCGGATGAACGATCTGTTCGAGCTGCTTGATCGCGGCCGGATCATGCACGACGCGCGCGGACAGTTTTGGGCGATCAACCTTGCCGTTCGAGGTGGTGCCGGGAAAGGCGGCCTCGATCGCGGGCGCGGCCTCGCCCTCGTAGAGCTGATGGACAGCGGCATCGGCGTCATAGACGGGAACGCCGGCCTCCGCGAACAATTTCGCGGTGGTGGATTTTCCCATCCCGATCGAGCCGGTCAGTCCAAGGATCCGCATCAGCAGGCAGCCGTTCCTGTCGTTCACACTGCAACTAGCCGTTCGCGCCGCAGGAACGCAAGCAACGGCAGCAGCGGCAGCCCGAGAATGGTGAAATGGTCACCCTCGATGCGCTCGAACAGATGGCTGCCGAGACCTTCGAGCTGATAGGCGCCGACACTGGTCGTCACCGCATCGCCGGCGGCGTCGAGATAGGCGGAAAGCTCCGTCTCGGTCATCGGCCGCATGGTCATGCGGGCCACCGAAACATCCTCGAAAACGATCTTGCCATCTCGCGCCACGGCCACCGCGGAATTCAGCGCGTGGCTTTTGCCGGCGAGGTCGAGCAATTGCGCCATCGCCTCTGCGCGGCCTGCAGGCTTGTTGAAGAGACGCTCGCCGAGAGCCAGGGTCTGGTCGGCACCGATCACATAGCTCCCCGGATGACCGGCCGAGACCGCCTTGGCCTTCTCACGCGCCAGCAGCAGGGCGATGTCATGCGGGCCTGAAAGTTTCGAGGCGGCCTGAATGCCGCGCTCGTCGATATCGGCCGCAATCGCCTTGAACTCCAGTCCGGCACTAGCCAGCAGCATCTTTCGCGCGCTGCTCTGCGAGGCCAGTATCAACGGAGTTTCGCCGCGCCAGAGAGACATCGCCGAAACTATCCCGTAGGCCGGTTGCGCTGGCGGTCACTGTAGAGCTTCATGATCGCCGCGGCGGTTTCCTCGATCGATCGCCGCGTGACGTCGAGCAGCGGCCAGTCGTGCTTGGCGCTCAGCTTGCGCGCGAACGCGACCTCGTCGGCGACCGCCTGCCTGTCGGTATAGGTGTCGCCGCTGGTATCGGCACCCATCGAGAGCAGGCGGTTCTGGCGCACCTGGATCAGGCGTTCCGGCGTCGCATGCAGGCTCACCACCAGCGGCCGCGTCAGGGTCTCCAATTGTGCCGGCACCGGAATGCCCGGAACCAATGGCACGTTGGCGGTGCGGATGCCGCGATTGGCTAGATAGATCGACGTCGGTGTCTTGGAGGTGCGTGAGACGCCGACGAGCACCACGTCGGCATCGTCGAGGCCTTCGACATGCTGGCCGTCGTCGTGGATCATCGTGTAGTTCAGCGCGTCGATGCGCTTGAAATATTCCGCATTGAGGACGTGCTGGGCGCCGACGCGGCCCGTGGTCGCGGCGCCGAGATAGGCTTCGAACAACTGCATCACCGGCCCGATGATCGACAGGCTCGGAACGTTGATCTGCTTGCACTTGTCCTCGAGCCGAGAGACCAGATCCTTCTCCAGCAGCGTGAACAGCACGATCCCCGGCGCCTCCTCGATCTCGTCGAGCACGCGATCGAGCTGCTTCTGGCTGCGCACCAGGGGATAGACATGCTCGACCGGGGTGACGTTGGCGTACTGCGCCGCGACGGCGCGCGCGACGGTGATCAGCGTCTCTCCGGTGGAGTCGGAGACCAGGTGGAGATGGAAATAATTGTTCGAGGTCGGCACAAAAGCCCTTTGTATGGAGGCGGTGTGGTTTGTGGATTTCTGTGGACCTTAACCCCTCGGAAAGGGTTGCGCGACACCAGGGGCGGGACAAGTGCCAATTTTCTTCACACCACTGCCCATCGGAACAAGTCCGGCGACCTGTTGAGAGGAAAACGGGATTGCGCGGACAACCCCCTTGATAAGCTGCCGACAGAAACGCGCAAGCCTTTGAAGCTGGCCGACTTATCGAAGGCCGCAGGAAGCATCAGGGATATGTTGATGGATGTGAACAAGCGCACGTGAACGTGCGGACGGAATTGTGTGAGTCCTATTCACGGTCACATAGACTCAAACCTTAAGAATCTAAGATTCTAGATTAGAGGAAGGCGCTACGGACGGATAAGTGTGTAGGGTGAGACCTTAACGAGTTCTTACTATCCCCAGCGTTCCCTGCGCTGGACAGAAAGCCGGGCGCAGAAAATGTTCGAAGACGTCTATCTCTGGATCAAGGCGCTGCACGTGATCGCCGTCATCTCCTGGATGGGGGGCATGCTGTATCTGCCGCGGCTGTTCGTTTATCACTCCGAGGCCGAGATCGGCTCGAAGCAGTCGGAAACGTTCAAAGTGATGGAACGCCGGCTGCTCAAGGCGATCATCAACCCCGCCATGATCGTCACATGGCTTGCCGGGCTCTATCTCGCCTGGTCCGGCCACTGGTTCTCTTTCGGCTGGCTGCACGTAAAACTGGCACTGGTCCTGGCGATGTCTGGGGTCCACGGCTTTTTTTCACGCTGGTGCAAGGATTTCGCCGCCGACCGGCGTCCGCGTAGCCAGAAATTCTATCGAATTATCAATGAGGTGCCGACTGCTCTGATGATTTTGATCGTCATCATGGTGATCGTGAAGCCGTTCTAGGCAAGGCTTGCGATGAATCGCTCAGCGCTTCGGCTTGCGGAGTGGAAAGCGATTTTCTATATTGGCGACATCCCACCCAACGCAGGCGGATGTGGTTTTGTCTGAGCTTTCCAGAGGCCGGACACCGCATCAGGTTTGAAGCCTCACCGGCGCTCTCCTTGCCAGACCTGCGGACCTTACCTTCTCGCGTCCGCATTTCAGAGCCTCCTCGCACCCCCTCCCAAGGTTACCCCACAGGACCACCCCAATGCGGGAAATTAAACTCCAGGACCTCAAGTCGAAGACGCCGGCCGAGCTTGTCTCGTTCGCGGAAGAGAATGGGGTCGAGAATGCCAGCACCATGCGCAAGCAGGAGCTGCTGTTCGCCATCCTCAAGCAGCTCGCGATTGCTGAAACCGACATCGTTGGCGAGGGCGTCGTCGAGGTGCTCTCCGACGGCTTCGGATTCCTCCGCTCGCCGGACGCCAATTATCTGCCGGGACCGGACGACATCTACGTTTCGCCCTCGCAGATCCGCCGCTTCGGTCTGCGCACCGGCGACACCATCGAAGGCCACATTCGCAGCCCGAAAGAGGGCGAGCGCTATTTCGCGCTGCTGAAGGTCAACACACTCAATTTCGAGGACCCGGAAAAGGCCAAGCACAAGGTCAATTTCGACAACCTCACGCCGCTGTTTCCGAATCAGCGCTTCCGCATGGAAATCGACGATCCGACGCGGAAAGACCTTTCTGCAAGGGTGATCGACATCGTCGCGCCGATCGGCAAGGGCCAGCGCGCGCTGATCGTCGCGCCGCCGCGCACGGGTAAAACCGTGCTGATGCAGAACATCGCGCATTCGATCGCGCACAATCACCCCGAATGCTATCTGATCGTGCTGCTGATCGACGAACGTCCGGAAGAAGTCACGGACATGCAGCGCTCGGTGAAGGGCGAGGTCGTTTCGTCGACCTTCGACGAGCCGGCGGTTCGTCACGTCCAGGTCGCCGAGATGGTGATCGAAAAAGCAAAACGTCTGGTCGAGCATGGCCGCGACGTCGTCATCCTGCTCGATTCGATCACGCGCCTGGGCCGCGCCTACAACACCGTGGTGCCGTCATCCGGCAAGGTCTTGACCGGTGGTGTCGACGCCAACGCGCTCCAGCGCCCGAAGCGCTTCTTTGGTGCCGCCCGCAATATCGAGGAGGGTGGTTCGCTGACGATCATTGCAACCGCGCTGGTCGATACTGGCAGCCGCATGGACGAAGTCATCTTCGAAGAGTTCAAGGGCACCGGTAACTCCGAACTGATCCTGGACCGCAAGGTCTCGGACAAGCGCACCTTCCCGGCGATCGACATCTCGCGCTCCGGCACCCGCAAGGAGGAGCTCATCACCGATCCGCAGGTGCTCAAGAAAATGTACGTGCTCCGCCGCATCCTGAACCCGATGGGCACCATGGATGGGATCGACTTCCTGCTCGACAAGCTGCGCTCGACCAAGAGCAATTCAGAGTTCTTCGACTCGATGAACACCTGAGTGCGATGCAGCATGA
This sequence comes from Bradyrhizobium sp. 63_E2_N1_3, assembly GCF_052076005.1. Lineage (NCBI taxonomy): Bacteria > Pseudomonadati > Pseudomonadota > Alphaproteobacteria > Hyphomicrobiales > Nitrobacteraceae > Bradyrhizobium > Bradyrhizobium sp. 63_E2_N1_3. The sequence goes on from NZ_CP197235.1 coordinate 271,136, forward strand.
GATCAGAGGGCGCCTCCGGGCGCCCTTTTTCGTTTGTGCGGCTTTGCTGCGGAAGAAATGCAGCATGGCGATGGGACGAAAGGAAAATCGGATCTTCCGTAAGTTATTGATATATTTACATAATACTTGACGCTGCCTGACCATTTGGTGCTTGGGCGAGGCTGCCTCTGCAGCAAAATGCTGCGCTTTATGTTGCATCGCAATAGAGCCGTTGCTGCGGGCCAGAGCGCAGCAAAAGGGGGGGCGTCGGCATCGCGAGAACGGGCCGTTTGCCTTTTCCCCGCCAGCCGGACAAATAGGCCATGCATCCGCGAGACCAGACCATCTTTGCGCTGTCGTCCGGCCGTGCGCCCAGCGCGATCGCCGTGGTGCGCGTCTCGGGCCCGCAGGCCGGCCTCGCACTCACGACGCTGGCGGGGAAGCAGCCGGCGCCGAGACAGGCCAGCCGCCGGCTGCTCCGCGATGGCGCGGGCCAGGCGATCGACGACGCGGTCGTGCTCTGGTTTCCGGGGCCGGCCAGCGCGACCGGCGAGGACGTCGCCGAATTTCACGTCCATGGCGGCCGCGCGGTGCTCGCGGCGCTCCTCTCCGCGGTTTCCCTTATTCCGAATACGCGCGCGGCCGAGCCCGGCGAATTCACGCGGCGCGCCTTCGAGAACGGCAAGCTCGATCTCACGGAGGCCGAGGGTCTCGACGATCTCATCCATGCCGATACCGATCGTCAGCGCCGCCAGGCGCTGCGCCAGTTGCAGGGCCTGCTCGGCGATCGCGCGCGCGACTGGCGCGAGCGCATCATCGAGGCGTCGGCGCTGATCGAGGCCGGCATCGATTTTTCCGACGAGGGCGATGTGCCAGCCGAGTTGAGGGCGCCAGCGGTGAAAGCGATCAAAGCGCTGTATGACGAAATCACAGAAGTCCTTGCGGCACAGGGACATTCTGAACGCCTGCGCGACGGCCTGGTGGTCGCGATCGCCGGCGAGCCGAATGTCGGCAAGTCGACGCTGATCAATCAGCTCGCGCGCCGCGAGGTCGCGATCGTCTCGCCCTACGCCGGCACCACGCGCGACGTGATCGAGGTGCAGCTCGATCTCGACGGCTACCCGGTCACGGTGATCGACACGGCTGGCATCCGGGAGACCGACGATCCCGTGGAGCAGGAAGGCGTGCGCCGAGCGCGAGCCCGAGCCGAAGACGCCGACCTCGTGCTGTGGCTAGTCGAGGGTGGCCACGCCGTCGATCCGGGCGCGATGCAATCGCTGGTGAAGTCCGGCCCCGGGCGTGATCAATCGAGCGGCGCGGTCTGGATCGTCCGCAACAAGATCGATCTGGGCGAGGCGGGGGAGGTCGGGCCGCGCGGCGAGTTCGGGATCTCGGCGAGCCGGGGGGACGGCGTTCCCGACCTGATCGACGCTCTCGTGAAATTCGCCGCCGAGTTTTTCGGGACCACCGAGGGCGCATTGGTGACCCGGGCCCGCCAGCGAGATCTGTTGCGCCGGGCCTCAGACAGCTTGCGCCGGAGCCTGGAGCTTGTAGAAGACGGCGAAGAGCTTGCCGCCGAAGAGCTGCGCGCTGCGGCCTATGCCTTGGGTCGGCTGTTGGGCCGGGTCGACGTCGAGGACGTCCTCGGGGCCATCTTCCAGAAATTCTGCATCGGAAAATAGGACTAGTTCTTCATTGTAGAACTAGAGCTTGTTCCAGTCCTTGCGTTTCCCGTGAAACGGGGGCTCGTTTCGTAGCCCGGATGAAGCGAAGCGCAATCCGGGGACGGCTCCGCAGCCGGAACACCTTTCCCGGATTTCGCTGCGCTCCATCCAGGCTACAAGCTTGTCACGCTCCTTGCGTTTCACGTGAAACAGCGGCGGGGTCGGTTCCGGTCCGTTTCACGTGGACCACGTGCCTTGCAGGCTCCGGCCTGTTTCACGTGAAACCGCGGGACGATTGGACCGCCCTGGTCGCAGTGTTCGTACGCACGGTCTGATCGCCTGACGGGCAGTGAGGGTCTTGGCCGCCGGTCGTCCCCGAAGCCCGTCATTGCGGGGAGCCCTTGCGACGAAGCAATCCAGACTGCCTCCAAGGAGGGATTCTGGATTGCTTCGCTCCGCTCGCAATGACGGAGCAGACCCATCGCTTGTGCCCTCTCTACCCCCGTCCAGAACCGTGCGAGATCTCGCCAGGAGTTCTCTCCCGGTCAGACCCATCCTGTTTCACGTGAAACAGCAGTCCTCTCAATGTCCCTTCTACTGTGCATGGGGTTGTTTTCGCGAAAATGCGCATCGCCTACTTGGCCGCACCGTTTCACGTGAAACAACCGCCTCACCCAGTTTCTACTTCCGGCTTCTCCACCTCTGAGATAGAAGTCCGCCCATGCGAACAGAGCGAGAGAGTTTCGACGTCATCGTGATTGGCGGCGGCCATGCCGGCTGTGAAGCCGCGGCTGCTTCCGCCCGGATGGGTGCGACGACCGCTCTGGTGACGCACCGTTTCTCCACGGTCGGCGCGATGTCCTGCAACCCCGCCATCGGCGGCCTCGGCAAGGGCCATCTGGTCCGCGAGGTCGACGCGCTGGATGGTCTGATGGGCCGGGTCGGCGATGCCGGCGGCATCCAGTTCCGCGTCCTCAATCGCCGCAAGGGACCGGCTGTCCGAGGCCCCCGGGCTCAGGCCGACCGGAAGCTCTATGCCGCAGCCATGCAGGCTGCGATCCGGGACACCGAAGGTCTTTCCGTCATCGAGGGCGAGGCAGACGAGCTGATCGTGGCCGAGGGCCGGGTGACCGGCCTACGCCTGGCAGACGGCCGCGAGCTTCGGGCAGGGGCCGTCGTCGTCACCACCGGCACCTTCCTCCGCGGTCTGATCCATCTCGGCGAGAAGAACTGGCCGGCTGGGCGGGTCGGAGAGGCCCCGGCGATGGGTCTCTCCGCCTCCTTTGAGCGGGCAGGCTTCACCCTTGGACGGCTTAAGACCGGAACTCCGCCGCGTCTGGACGGCACCACGATCGACTGGTCAGCGGTCGAGATGCAGCCCGGAGATGAGCCGCCGGAGCCGTTCTCGGTGATGACCGAGCGGATCACGACCCCGCAGATCCAGTGCGGGATCACCCGAACGACCTCCGCGACCCATGAGGTGATTCGCGCGAACGTCCATCGCTCTCCGATGTACTCCGGCCAGATTAAGAGTTCCGGACCGCGCTACTGTCCCTCGATCGAGGACAAGATCGTCCGCTTTGGCGACCGCGACGGGCATCAGATCTTCCTGGAGCCGGAAGGGCTCGACGATAGCACTGTCTATCCCAACGGCATCTCGACCTCGCTGCCGGAGGAGGTCCAGCTCGCGATCCTCGCCAGCATTCCTGGCCTGGAGCAGGTGAAGATGGTTCGCCCGGGCTACGCCATCGAATACGACCACATCGATCCCCGCGAGCTCGATCCGACCCTCCAGACCAAGCGTCTGCGTGGCCTCTTCCTGGCGGGTCAGATCAACGGCACCACCGGATATGAGGAAGCTGCCGGGCAGGGCATCGTGGCCGGCCTGAACGCAGCTTTGGCCGCGAGCGGCGCCGCCCTGACAGTGTTCGACCGTGCCGATGGCTATCTCGGTGTGATGATCGATGACCTCGTCACCCGCGGGATCAGCGAACCCTATCGGATGTTCACCTCCAGGGCCGAGTACCGGCTGACCCTGCGCGCCGACAACGCCGATCAGCGTCTCACCGAGAAGGGGATTGAGCTCGGATGCGTCGGGAGCGCCCGGACGCAGCATCACCGCGCCAAGATGGACGCTCTGAATGCGGCCAGGGCGCTGTCGAAGTCCCTGACCATCACGCCGAACGAGGCGATCAAGCACGGCCTGTCCCTGAACCGGGACGGCCAGCGCCGTTCGGCGTTCGAGTTGATGGCCTATCCCGACATCGGCTGGAGCCAGGTCCGGACCATCTGGCCGGAGCTGTCGGCGATCGACCCGGTCATCGCCACCCATCTGGAGATCGACGCGAAGTACGACGTCTATCTCGAGCGCCAGAGCGCCGACGTCGAAGCTTTCAGGCGAGACGAGGGGATGGTGCTGTCGGACGTCGATTACCAGCAGGTCCCTGGTCTTTCCAATGAAGTGCGGGCCAAGCTTGAGAAGGCGCGGCCGTTCACCGTTGGCCAGGCTGGCCGGATCGACGGCATGACGCCGGCGGCTCTCGGTATCCTCGCGGCCTACCTCCGGCGCGAGGCACGGAAGACCTCAAAGGCGATCGCATAGGCGTTTCACGTGAAACAGCGCGGGCCGGGCGGCAGATCGTCATCAGGGAAACCATCGGCGGGCGAGGGCGCGAGTCGCCGATCCGAGTCGACGCCGATCAAGCCGAAGATCGACAAGGCCAGCGCCAACGATCGGTCGCTGGACGCGATCATCGCCGCGGACAAGCTCGCGGCCCTCAGGCTCGCCCCCGTTTCACGTGAAACCGAGGAACGACTCGATCGCTACATCGCGCTGCTCCGGGAGTGGCAGGCCAAGACCAATCTGGTCGCGCCCTCGACCCTGCCGCAGCTCTGGACCCGGCACATCGCCGACTCGCTCCAGCTCGTCGATCTCGCCCCTTTGGCCAAACGCTGGGCCGACCTCGGTAGCGGCGGCGGCTTCCCCGGAATCGTCCTCGCCTGTGCCATGGCCGGGACGCCTGGCGCCAGCGTCCACCTCGTCGAGCGAATCGCCAAGAAGGCGGCCTTTCTGCGCGAAGCAGTTCGCGTCACCGCATCTCCGGGGCTCGTACATCTCGCGGAGATCGGGGATAATGTGGATAGAATCACCGGCCCCGTGGATTGCGTCACCGCGCGTGCGCTGGCTCCGCTACATCAACTCATCGGCTTTGCGGAGCCGCTGATGCGCCAGGGTGCAAAAGCGCTGTTTCCGAAGGGGCAAGATGTAGAGGCTGAATTGACCGAAGCCGCTAAATATTGGAATATTCAACCGCAGCTTCACCAAAGCCGTACCGGCGACGGTTGGATCGTCGAGCTGACGTCCGTCGAGCAGCGCGGCTGAGGCGTTCAGGGGTCGAGTGGGGAATTTGCGATGAGCGTGATTGACGAACCGCAGCAGCAACAGACCGGCGAAGTCCCGCAGGGCCACCCGCGCATCCTGGCGCTGGCGAATCAGAAGGGCGGCGTGGGAAAAACAACCACGGCGATCAATCTTGGCACGGCACTCGCTGCGATCGGCGAGCGCGTCCTGATCGTCGATCTCGATCCGCAGGGCAACGCCTCGACCGGCCTCGGCATCGATCGCCGCAACCGCTCCTGCTCGACCTATGACGTGTTGATCGGCGAATCGAGCTTGCGCGAGGCGGTGGTCTCGACCGCGGTGCCGCGGCTGCACATCGCACCCTCGACCATGGATCTCTCCGGCCTCGAGCTCGAGCTCGGCACCACGCCCGGCCGCGCGTTCAAGCTGCGCGACGCCATCGGCGCGCTCAACAACAACGTCTCGCCGGACGCCGATTACACCTATGTGCTGATCGACTGCCCGCCCTCGCTCAACCTGCTCACGGTGAATGCGATGGCGGCCTCCGATGCGATCCTGGTGCCGCTCCAGTGCGAGTTCTTCGCGCTCGAGGGTCTGTCGCAATTGCTGCAGACGGTGGAGCAGGTGCGCTCGACGCTCAATCCGAACCTGTCGATCCACGGCATCGTGCTGACCATGTTCGACTCGCGCAACAACCTCTCGAACCAAGTCGTCGCCGACGTCCGTCAGTTCATGGGCGAGAAGGTCTACAAGACCATGATCCCGCGCAATGTGCGCATCTCGGAGGCGCCGTCCTACGGAAAGCCGGTCCTGGTCTACGATCTCAAATGCGTCGGCAGCGAAGCGTATCTGCGGCTCGCCACGGAAGTGATCCAGCGCGAGCGCGAGCTGCGCACCACGCATTGACGCTGCCGTAGGGTGGGCAAAGGCGTCTTCGCCGTGCCCACCATCTTCTGCACACAACTGGTGGGCACGCTTCGCTTTGCCCACCCTACGATAATTCAGTTCTGGAGTGTTGCACCGTGAATCCAAGGGAGCTGGCGATGGCCGACGAAGCGCGTTCGCGACTGGGCCGGGGTCTTGCGAGTCTGATCGGTGATGTCGGCGGCGAGGCTCAGCATGTCGATCGTCCGCGCGCGCAGCGCAAGGTGCCGATCGAATTCATCAAGCCCAATCCGCGCAACCCGCGCCGCGCCTTTTCGGAAACAGAGCTCAAGGAGCTCTCTGATTCGATCAGACAGCACGGCGTGATCCAGCCGATCGTCGTGCGTCCGGTGAAGGGCGCGCAGGATCGCTTCGAGATCATCGCCGGCGAACGGCGCTGGCGCGCGTCGCAGATGGCCGGCCTGCACGAGGTGCCGATCGTGCCGGTCGACATCAGCGACAGCGATGCGCTGGAGTTCGCGATCGTCGAGAACGTGCAGCGCGAAGACCTCAACCCGATGGAAGAGGCGCTCGGCTATCACGCGCTCGCCAACGAGTTCAAACGCAGCCAGGACGACATCGCAAAGGTCGTTGGCAAGAGCCGCAGCCACATCGCCAACATGATGCGGCTGACGAAACTGCCGGCCGAAGTGCAGGCCTTGATCACGAGCGGCGAGCTGACCGCCGGCCACGCCCGCGCGCTGATCGGCGTGCCCGATCCGCTCGCATCAGCCAGGCGCATCGTCGCGGAAGGCCTTAACGTCCGCCAGGCCGAGGCGCTCGCGCATGAAGAGGGTGTGCCGGAGCGCAAGCCGCAGAAGGCGCGCAGCACCGGCGGTAAGGAAAAGGACCCTGATACGGTCGATCTCGAAAGGCGCGTCAGCGATGCGCTCGGCCTCAAGGTCACGGTCAATCACCGCGACCCCGGCGGCTCCGTCCAGATCAACTACCGCAACCTCGATCAGCTCGACGAGGTGATGAGGCGGCTGGCGAAGGGCGCGCTGTAGACGTCATTCACAGTCTGTCTCCCTCACCCTGAGGAGCCGCAAAGCGGCGTCTCGAAGGGCGAGGGCCCGGGCCTTCATCCTTCGAGACGCGCGCAAGGCGCGCTCCTCAGGATGAGGAGTAGGCGCTTCGTTCCGTCTTTGCGGGCGCATCTGTTTCCACATCGTCATTGCGAGCGAAGCGAAGCAATCCAGATTCTTTCCGCGGAGGGACTCTGGATTGCTTCGTCGCTTGCGCTCCTCGCAATGACGTGGAGAGAGCGGTGCCTCAGCTGCGCCGCTTCGCATTCACGGCGATGGCCATCAACGTGCGCTGGGCGATGGCGGCGGCTAGCGTCGATTGCTTGCGGGTGTCGAGCGCGGCGGTCGCGAGCTGCTCGATGATTGCGGCGAGCCGCGCCACGCTGAAATTGCGCAGCGCCGTTTCCACCGCCGGCTTTCGCGAAAAATGCAGGCGCGGATAGCCGCCCTCGAGCACCGCGGAGGCAGGCTGGCCGTCGGCGATCGCGAGCGCAGATTTGTGCAGCCACGCGGCCTGGCGCTGCGCGGCGGAGATGATCACGCCGGGATAGGTGCCGGCGATCATGGCCTTTGCAAATTCGGTCTCGACGATGTCGGGCCGGCCGGCGAAGGCGCCGTCGACGATGGGATCGAGTTTCAGCTCGGACGCATCGGCAACGACGGACATCACATCATCCAGCGTGATCTCGCCTTTGCCATGCGCATAGAGCGTCAGCTTGCGCAGCTCATTGCGCGAGGCCTGGCGGTCGCCGCCGAGGAATGACATCAGCGCCGCGCGGGCATCCTGCGCGATGCGCAGATTGGCGATGCGGAGCTCGTCGTCCATCAGCTTGGCAAGGTCGCGCTCGGTGTCGGGATAGCAGCCGATCGCCACGGCCGTCTTGGCGCGCTCGCAGGCTTTGCGCAGCGGCGATTCCGGGCGCAGCTCGCCGGCCTCGATCACGATGCGGCAATCCTTCACGCCCATCTCCGCCAGCGTATCGATGCCGCTGGCAAAGCTGCGCGAGCCGGCGCGGACGCGGATGGCGCGGCGGCCGCCGAACAACGGCACCGTCATGGCCTCATCGACGAGCCGCGACGGCTCGGCGGAGAGTTCGTCGCCGTCGAGCTTGACGAGGGAGAAGGGATCGTTGGGGTCGTCGACGGCCGAGGCTATCAGTGCATCGGCGCGCTCGCGCACGAGGCCGGCATCGGGACCGTAGAGCAGGATGATCGGTCGGCCCCCGTCGGGACGGGCGAGGAAGGCGTCGATCTCTTTTCCGCGCAGCGCGACCATCGGACCTGACTGTCATTCCAGGGCGCACGAAGCGCGAACTACGGCGCGCAATTGCGCGCCTGAGAATCTCGATCAATAATCTCTGGATTCCGGATCCGCCCTGCGGGCGCTCCGGAATGACGGGGATGACTTAAGTGCCGGCGATGAAGAACGAGGCGAGGCGCGTGTTGATGTTCTCGGCGATCTCGTTGGCGGCACGATCCTCGGCATCGCGAAGGGCCCGGTTGCGGGCAAAGCGCTGGTAGGAGCCGGGCATGTCATAGGACACGCGCGCGAACGTCGTGCCGGTCATGACCGACTTGCCGCTGACGACCTCGATCAAATTGTACTGGGCGTCGATGCCGTAGTTTTCACTGTTCGGCAGGCCGGTATTGGGATCGACGATCAGCGACGTTTTGCTGCTCGCGAAGCGAATTTCCAGGCGATGGGTCGGCGGCATGCCGGTGGCCGTGCCGTAGAGCTTGAAGGCCAAGGCGTTGCGGACCTCGACGCCGACACGGGCCTCGCGGGAGGCATTGGCCTTGTTGATCGGCGGAAGGTCGACCCCCATCAGCTTTTCGCGCAGGCCGGGTGTCCCGTCGCCACGCTCGGCGTACATCGGCTGGAAGCAGCCAGCCGTCAGGGCCGCCAATGCGGCGACCGCCAGCAAGCGGGCTGCGATGCGGATCCTAGCCGACAACATTCACGATCCTCTTGGGGACGATGATCACCTTGCGGACGGGCTTGCCGTCCAAGGCCAGTTTTACCGCATCGAGTGCCAAAACGGCAGCCTCGATTTCCGGATTCTGGGCCGCTGTTGCAACTGTGACCTCACCCCGCTTCTTGCCATTGACCTGGACCACCAGGGTCACGGCGTCTTCAACCAGCAAATCGCGTTCGATTTGGGGCCAATCGGCCTCGGAAACCAGCCCGCTATTGCCCAGAACCTGCCAACACTCCTCGGCCAGATGCGGCATCATCGGGGAGAACAGCTGGACCAGGATCTGGCTGGCCTCCCGGACCGCCCAGGCGAGGTCAGCTGTGGGCTGGCCGGGGCGCTGGAGCACCTCCGAAAACGCATTGGCGAATTCGCGGATATGGGCAAGGCAGACATTGAAGTGCAGCCGCTCGATGCCGGTGGTGACCTTGTCCAGCGCGCCATGGGCGGCCTTGCGCAAGGCGGTCGCATCCGGGCCGAACGAGCCCGGACGATCTGCCGGCGCGGCCTGGCCGAGCTCCACTGCATCGTTCACCAGCCGCCACAGCCGCTGCACGAAGCGCGAGGCACCCTGGACGCGCTCGTCGCTCCAGATCACGTCGCGGTCGGGCGGGGAGTCCGACAGCATGAACCAGCGGGCGACATCGGCGCCGTAGGTCTCGATGATGTCGTCGGGGTCGACCGTGTTCTTCTTCGACTTCGACATCTTCTCGATCGGACCGATCTGGATGTCTTCGCCTGACGTCAGCAGCGTCGCGCGCCGGCCGTTGCCGCCGACCTCGATCTTCACCTCGGCCGGCTGCACATAGGTGCCGTCGGCCTTCTGGTAGGTCTCGTGCACCACCATGCCCTGGGTGAACATGCCGGCGAACGGCTCGTCCAGCGCAATGTGCCCGGTCGCCTTCATCGCGCGGGTGAAGAAGCGGCTGTAGAGCAGATGCAGGATCGCGTGCTCGACGCCGCCGATATACTGGTCGACCGGCAGCATCCGGTTGGCGACGGCTGGCGTCGTCGGCGCGTTCTCGTTCCAGGGATCGGTGAACCGCGCAAAATACCAGGACGAATCCACGAAGGTGTCCATGGTGTCGGTTTCACGCTGGGCCTTGCCGCCGCATTTGGGGCAGGTGACGTGCTTCCAGGTCGGGTGATGATCGAGCGCGTTGCCCGGTCTGTCGAAGGTCGCGTCATCAGGCAGCGTCACCGGCAGGTCGGCGTCCGGCACCGGCACCACATCGCACTTCGGACAGTGGATGACCGGAATCGGGCAGCCCCAATAGCGCTGGCGCGAAATGCCCCAGTCGCGCAGGCGGAAATTGACCTGACGCTCGCCGACCGGCGCATTGCCGCGCAGTTCGCCTTCCAGCCGCTTTGCGACCTCGTCCTTGGCCTGCTCGATGGTCATGCCGTCGAGGAAGCGCGAATTGATCATGCGGCCGTCACCGTCATAGGCGGTGTCGGTGATGACGAACGTCTTCGGGTCCTGACCCTCGGGGCACACCACCGGAATGTTGCCGAGATTGTACTTGTTGACGAAGTCGAGGTCGCGCTGGTCGTGCGCGGGGCAGCCGAAGATCGCGCCGGTGCCGTATTCCATCAGCACGAAGTTCGCGACATAGACCGGCAGCTTCCAGCTCGGGTCGAACGGGTGCACCGCGCGGATGCCGGTGTCAAAACCCTGCTTTTCCGCGGTGTCGATGATCTCTTGCGCGGTGCCGATCTTCTTGATGTCGGCGATGAACTGGGCAAGCTTCGGGTTCTTCGCGGCTGCTGCTTGAGCCAGCGGATGATCCGACGAGATCGCCATGAATTTGGCGCCGAACAGGGTGTCCGGGCGCGTCGTAAAGATCTTCAGCTCGCTCTCGCCGGCGGGCGTCGTCGCCTGATCCAGCGCGAAGCGGACCAGCAGGCCCTCGGAGCGGCCGATCCAGTTGCGCTGCATCAGCCGCACCTTGTCGGGCCAGCGGTCGAGCCCATCCAGCGCGGACAGCAGTTCCTGCGAGTACTTCGTGATCTTGAAGACCCACTGGCTCATTTCCCGTTGTTCGACAACGGCACCCGAGCGCCAGCCGCGGCCGTCGATCACCTGCTCGTTGGCGAGCACGGTCATGTCGACCGGATCCCAGTTGAGCTTGCGCTTCTCACGCTCGGCCAGGCCGGCGGCGAGCATGTCCAAAAACATCTTCTGCTGATGCTTGTAGTAGCTGGGGTCGCAGGTCGCGAATTCGCGCGACCAGTCCAGCGACAGCCCGATCGAGCGGAGCTGCTTCTTCATCGCGGCGATGTTGTCGTAGGTCCAGGCCTTCGGCGCGACCTTGCGCTCGATGGCGGCGTTCTCGGCCGGAAGGCCGAAGGCGTCCCAGCCCATCGGGTGCAGCACGTTGAACCCCTTGGCGCGCATGAAGCGGGCCAGCACGTCGCCGAGCGTGTAATTGCGGACATGGCCGATATGGATGCGCCCGGACGGGTAGGGGAACATCTCCAGCACGTAGTATTTGGGCCGCGAATCGTCGTTCTTGGAGACGAAGATCGCCTGCTGGTCCCAGGCGGCTTGCCAGCGCGGTTCGGCGTCGCGGGCGTTGTAGCGTTCGGAGGTCATGGAATCGTTGGGTTTTCGTGGATTCGGCCGTCTAAAGACGGCGGACTAGGCCATAGAAGTCCTTAGGGGGTCAATGGGTTGCCGCTGGCGGCGGCCCCCCGCAAGGCTGCTCCGCTAAAGTACGGACGGCCCATTGGGATCGGATTAAGGGGTCGGTGCGAGGTTGGCCGCCGACAGCACCCCGCCAGGCGATGGAATCAGGCTTCGACGATCTCGATTACGACTATGCCGCGTCCGTCGCCGGACGGGCGGTGCGGAGCATGGCCGAGCAGCGGATTCCGCCGACGCCGACCAATTTTGCCGTCTGGTTCCACTATTTCGCAGGCAGTCATGACGACCTGCGCAATGCCATCGATCTCCTGATCGACCACAACCGTCCCTTCGACGCCAGGACCAACCAGGATCTGTTCGAGACCTATGTCGCGCCCCGGGCGGGCGCCGTCGCCTCCGAGACGTCCGATCGGCTGCATGCCCTCATGGGGGCGGCGAAGGAGTTTCTGGCGACGGCCATGGCCGACAATCGTTCCCAGATGCAGGCGATCAGCGAAGTCGCTGATCAGGGCAGGGCCGGCGTCGATCCGAAGGCGCTGGTCGCCCAGCTCATGAATGAGTTGGCCCGGGCCGCCACGAGGGCGACCCGGCTCGAGGCCGGCTTTGCGGAAAAGACCCGCGAGCTCGACGTGATCCGCGACTCGCTCTCCAAGTCCGAAGAGCGCGCCCGGACCGATACGCTGACGGGGCTGGCAAACCGGCGGGCGCTCGATGAATTCCTGCGCAAGGCACAGACGACCGCGGATTGGGGCGAGCCGCTCGGCGTGCTGATGCTCGACATCGACCACTTCAAGACCTTCAACGACAATTTCGGCCATGGCGTCGGCGACCAGGTGCTGCGCCTGATTGCGAAAGTGCTGCGCGAAAAAGTTCGCGAGCAGGATCTGTCGGCCCGCTATGGCGGCGAGGAGCTGATTGCCGTGCTGCCGGATGCCGATCTCGCCACTTGCGCCGAGATCGCCGAGCGTATCAGGCGCGCGATCGCCGAATGCACGATCACGCGCCGCTCGACCGGCGAGACCCTGCCCGGCATCAGCGTGTCGATCGGCGTAGCGCAGTATCGTGCGGGCGAGGCGATCACCGATCTGATCGAGCGTTGCGACCGCGCGCTCTATCTCGCCAAGGGCGGCGGCCGCAATCGCGTAGTGACGGAGGTCGAGCTCGATCGCGCCGCGGCTGCGGGCTAGGCGCTCGCCGCCAGCATCATGGCGGCCGCGCTGTTCTCGATCACCTGGATGCCGTGCTCCATGACATTGTTGCGGCCGCGGTGTTTTGCGGCGTAGAGCGCGGCGTCGGCGGCTTCGATGAGATCGCCGGGGCGCAGCGTCTCGTTCGGCTTCGTTGCGGCAACGCCGATCGAGACGGTGACGATCATGTGGGCGGAGGTGATGTGCGGCAGGCACAGCTTCAGCACGGCCGCGCGCACCTGCTCGCCGATCTCGACGGCGCGGTTCACATCGGTGTTCGGCAGCAGCAGGCAGAACTCCTCGCCGCCATAGCGGGCCGCAAAGCCCATCGTGTCGGCGGCGATGCCGGACAAGGATTCGCCGAGCCGGGTCAGGCAGGAATCGCCTTCGAGATGGCCGTAGGTGTCGTTGAACAGCTTGAAGTGGTCGACGTCGATCATCAGGAGCGCAAGCTCGCTGTCATACTGCTGCGCGCGCATCCATTCGAAGTCGAGCCGGCTCTGGAAGCCGCGGCGATTGGCCAGCCCCGACAGCATGTCGATCGAGGCCATCACGGTCAGGCGGTCGTTGCTCGCGATCAGCTCGCGCTCGCGCTGGCTGAGCTGCGCGGCCATCGCGTTGAAGGCGCGGGCCAGCGGCACGAACTCGGCCGGCAGACGGTTGCGCGCGGCGCGGGCCGAGAGGTCGCCTTCGCCGAGGCGCTTGGCCATGTCGGCCAGCATCTCGATCGGCTTGATCACGAGCTTCTCGGCGGCGATCAGCGCGCCGAGTAGGACGAACAGGACGACGAACGCGAGCTGGAGATAGGCGGTGCGGATGTCGCGGCTGACCGCCGCGGACACCTTGTCCTCGTCGATGCTGGCAATCAGGCGGGCGTTGGTGCCGGCGATGCGGATATAGCTCACCGCGCGGCGGGAGCCGTCAGCGGCGAGGAAAGAGAGTGAGCCCTCGTCCTGGTCCGAACGCAGCGCCCTGTCGGCGATCGCCGACATCAGCGGCATGTTGTCGAGCGGACGGCCGATTGCGCTGTGCTGATCAGCCGGCGCGGCGAGCACGGTGCCGGCGCTGTCGACCAGCACGGCGGTGATGCCGGCGCGGCCGCCGAGATTGCTCATGACCTTCGACATCCAGTCGAGGTTGACGGTGGCGAGCACGACGGCATCCGCCACGCCGCTGAAGGCCGACACCGGATAAACCGCCATGACGGTCGGCGACGGCACAGGCCGCGACAGGATGAAGTCGCTCAGCACGAAGCGGCCGGTTTCCTGCGCCTGCTGGAAGTATGGCCGGTCGCTGAGGTCGAGGCCGACATACATGTTGTTGGTGGCGCACTGGATGCGTCCGTCCTGGCCGGCGATCAACAGCGTGCGGATCCAGGGAAGGTTCGACGGCAGGCTCGCGCGCAGCACGTCGCAGCTCTTGCTGATGCCGCCGGCGGAGGCGCGGATGAAGGCTTCAGATTTCAGGATGGTTTCGACCGACGAGATCACTTCGCGCTGCGCATCGGCGCTGTGTCTTGCAACGGTGGTGAATTCGGTCGCGGCCTGCGCGATCTGCCGCGCGCGCGTGTCCTCGAGCGAACGGATGCGCTCGAACATCAAAGGCGTCACCAGAATCACCGCGAGCAACGCAAGCCGTGCCCGGATTCCGAGAACCTGCTTGAGTTTCACTCGTTTGCGGTTGAAACTGACGTTTGCCATCTTCGCTGCCCACCCCATCGGCCAAGGTAAAGCGAAGGGTTCAAAAACTCTTTCTTGAACTCGGTAAAATTAGAACTAGCTCCGCAACAATCCAGTCCGAACCGACGTCATGACCGAAACCAACGCCGCGCCGGTAACCGGCCATTCACCAAACGCGCTCGCCGCGGTCGAAGCCGAAATTGCCCGCGCCTGCAAGGAAGCGCGGCGCAGTCGCGCCTCCGTGACGCTGATCGCGGTGTCCAAGACGTTCGCCGCGGATGCAATTATCCCGGTCATCGACGGCGGACAGCGCGTATTCGGCGAAAATCGGGTGCAGGAGGCCAAAGGCAAGTGGCCGGCGTTAACGTCCGCTTATTCCGGCATCGCGCTGCATCTGATCGGGCCGCTGCAGTCCAACAAGGCGAAGGAGGCGGTGGCGCTGTTCGATGCCATCCATTCGGTTGACCGCCCGAGCATTTGCCAGGCGTTAGCCAAGGAAATCGAATCCCAGAACAGGCACCCGGAGCTGTTCGTCCAGATCAACATCGGCGAGGAGCCGCAGAAGGCCGGCATCGCTCCCGGCGAGGCCGATGCCTTCATCGCGAGCTGCCGCGACAGCTATGGGCTGACGATCTCCGGCCTGATGTGCATCCCGCCGGTCGACGAGCCGCCGGCGGCGCATTTCGCGCTGACCGCCAAGATCGCGGCGCGCAATGGCTTGAAGAATCTCTCGATGGGCATGAGCGCGGACTTCGCCACCGCGATCATGCTCGGCGCCACCCATGTGCGCGTTGGGAGCGCGATCTTCGGGCACCGGTAGTTGCTGTCGTCCCTGCCTAGTGCGCAATTGCGCACGGGGCGCAGGGACCCATACCGCGTGATCTCTGATTGGTGGGTGGTCTTCGTACCGGCGAAAGTGAGGTAACTGCCAGTCTTCGCCAAACTTCTCCCTGGGGTTATGGGTCCCTGCGTCCGCAGGGACGACGGCGGTGTGTGCGGTGGTTACGCAAACCCCACCGACACCTGCCCCAGCACACCAAAATCCACCGCGAAATGATCGCCGGCCTGGATCGGCAGCGGCGGATGGCACGTGCCTGTCGTCACCACCTCCCCTGCCCGCAAGGTGATGCCGAGCCCGCGCAGCTCGTTGGCAAGCCAGGCCAAGGCAACACGGGGATCGCCGAGCACGTTCTTGCCGTGGCCGAGATAGCGCTGGCCGCGCAGCGTGATCTGCGGCCGCTCCTCGACGAGATCCATGGCGCGCCAGTTCGCAGTCGTCGCGGCGCCCAGCACGAACAGATGCGCGCAGGCATTGTCGGCGATGAGCTGTGCCTCGCCGGCGCCGGCGAAATCGCCAAAGCGCGAGTCGGGAATCTCGATCGCGGGATGCAAGGTGTCGACGGCGGCGAGCACGTCGTCGACACTGTACGGCGTCGCGCGCGGCGGCAGATCGCGGCCCATGCGGAAGGCGAACTCCGGCTCGCCGACGCGCATCTCGTTGCCCTTCATCGACGCCGTGCCGCCGTCGGCGATCACGGTGTCGCTCATGATGCGGCCGGCCAGCGGTCCCGCGACGTTGATGTGCTTTTGTCCGGCCTCGCTTGTCGCCGCGATCTTCCAACCGAACAGTGTTCCAAGTGATTGGTTTTCGAGGGCGGCCTGGATGGCATAGCCATCAGCGCGGCTCTGCGGCCGCAACCGCGGCTCCAGCGCGTCAAACTTGGTGCCGTCGCGCCAATGTTTGACCAGGACCTGCGATGCGGCGGCGATCTGATCCTTGTCGAGCATGTGCCCTCACCCGATGATGATTCTGGTTCTTGGTCCCAGGCGCCGCAGCAATTGCAGCATCGCCGCTTTGGTCATCGAGACGCAGCCTGCGGTCGGCCCGAAATTGTCGCGCGCCAGATGCAAAAACACCGCACTGCCGCGGCCGGCGACGCGCGGTCTGGTGTTGTGGTCGATTTCGATGATGAAGTCATAGAGATGGTCGGTCCGCTTGAGACGGTCACCGCCCTGCTCCGGTCCGAGCCGGATCGCCTGATTGTAGTGGCGATCTCCGGCGTCCTCGCACCAGGCGTCCGTGTCGCCGATGGTCCGGGCCGGAAGAAAGGTCCGCGGACGGCTGTGACGGTCGCCCCGCCACCACAATTGCCTGGGACGGAAGCTGCCCCGCGGGGTGCCGCCATCGCCCTCGCGCTTGTTTGCCAGGATTCCGCCCCGCCCCAGCGCCACCGGGATCGTCAGCGCGCCGGCCGTCAGCCAGCCACGGCGCGGATTCCCGGCAGCAGGTTTAACGCGGATCGCTTGAAGCGGTCCGGAGCTTCGATTCTTTGGGTAACTAGCTGAATCCGCTTTGCTTTTCATGTGAACGTGCGATGTCGAATTCATTACAGGACATTCATCAAAACGGCCTGAGATTTTGAGTTAGAGTGCTTCTGGCTTGTGAATCGGTAACAGCCCACTACTTCAACACGAACAACAATAATAACGGCGACCCCCCTAACTTTCCCTCGCGGCTGGGTGCAGCATGCATGCGCGCCGAGCCGGACTCCAAAAGGATGACCCCCTATGGCCAATGCCCGCAAGATCCTCATCGTGGATGACGATACCGATCTGCGCGATACGTTGGTGGAGCAATTATCGCTGCACGAAGAATTTGAGGCCTCCGCCGTCGATACCGGGGCCAAGGGCGCGAGCGCCGCGAAGGCCAATGCCCCCGATCTCGTCCTGATGGATGTCGGCCTGCCCGACACCGATGGCCGCGAGGTGGTTCGTTCCTTGCGCAAGGGCGGCTTCAAGGCCCCGATCATCATGCTCACCGGGCATGACACCGATTCCGACACGATTTTGGGGCTGGAATCCGGCGCCAACGACTACGTCGCAAAACCCTTCCGTTTCGCCGTGCTGCTGGCCCGCATCCGCGCCCAGCTCCGCCAGCACGAGGCGAGCGAGGACGCGGTGTTCTCGGTCGGCCCCTACTCCTTCCGCCCGGGCTCGAAGATGCTGACCGCGGCCAATGCCCGCAAGGTCCGGCTCACCGAGAAGGAAACCGCCATCCTCCGCTTCCTCTACCGGGCCGGCCAGATGCCGGTCTCGCGCGAGACCCTGCTCCAGGAGGTCTGGGGCTATAATTCCGGCGTCACCACCCACACGCTGGAAACGCACATCTACCGCCTCCGCCAGAAGATCGAGAAGGACGCCGCCAATCCGGAGATCCTGGTCACGGAAGCCGGTGGCTACAAGCTGGTGCCGTGATACGCTTTAGGGGCGTGCGAATCGTTTTAGATCGCATGCCCTTTGAGCCCCGGACCTGAATGTCAATCGACGACGACGTAGCGCTTCTCGAGCGTGTCCCGACACTGCGCTTGTTGGGAGACGCGTCGTTGCGCATGCTGGCGATCGGCTCCGAGCAGCGTAATTTCGTTCGCGGCGACGTCCTCTTCAATCTCGGCGACGACGCCGATGCCGGATACGTGGTTCAACGCGGCGCCTTTCGGGTCGACGACGGCGCCGGCGCGGAGATGATCGCAGGTCCCGGTGCGCTGATCGGCGAGCTCGCGCTGGTGGTGCCGATGAAGCGGCCATCGAGCGCGGTCGCGCTGGAGCACGCCTCCGTCATCCGCGTCGCGCGCAGCCTGTTTCAACGTGTGCTCGAGAGTGACCCCGCGGCTGCGGTGCGCCTGCGTGACGAATTCGCGGTGCGCTCCAGCCAGATCGCGAGCGATATCCTGATGGCGGGCGCGAAGCTGACGTCGTCGTAGCCCGGACGGCGCCGCTACACCTCCAGCGTCACCGTCACCGGCACGTGGTCCGACGGGCGCTCCCAGCTCCGCGCGTCGCGCAGGATCTTGAAATCGCTGACCGCGTCCTTCAATGCGCGCGAGACCCAGATGTGGTCGAGCCTGCGGCCGCGATCACCGACGGTCCAGTCCGCGGAACGATAGCTCCACCACGTATAGACCTTCTCCGACATCGGAAAACGCTCGCGCGCGACGTCGACCCACTCACCGGCTGCCAGCGCGGCTTGCAACTTCTCTGTCTCCACAGGTGTATGCGAAACCACTTTCAGAAGCTGCTTGTGCGACCAGACGTCGTTCTCGTGCGGCGCGACGTTGAGATCGCCGACCAGGATGTGGCGATCCTCCCCGCGCGGATGCAGCGGCTCGCAGGCCTTCATCTCGTCGAGGAAGCGAAGCTTGTGGTCGAATTTCTCGTTCAGCGCGGGATCGGGAATGTCGCCGCCGGCGGGCACGTAGAAATTATGCAGCACCAGCGGCTTTGCGATGCTGGCCTTCTCGCCGAACGAGACCGAGATGTGGCGCGAATCCACCTTGTCGCAGAAGGTGCGGATGTCTTTCGATTCGAACGGGATCTTCGAGACGATGGCGACGCCGTGATAACCCTTCTGCCCGTTCAGCGCGACATGCTCATAGCCGAGCCGCTTGAAACGCTTCAGGGGAAAGGCATCGTCGATGCACTTGGTCTCCTGGAGGCACAGCACGTCCGGCCGCGCGCTCTTGAGAAACTTCGCGACCAAGTCGATGCGCAGCCGCACCGAGTTGATGTTCCAGGTTGTCAGGGAAAGACGCATGAGGCCTGCGTCTTAGCAAGCTCTCGTAGGGTGGGCAAAGGCGCAAAGCGCCGTGCCCACGTCTTTTCGGGGGTGGGTGCAAGGTTCGTTGCGAGCCCTCGTAGGGTGGGCAAAGCGAAGCGTGCCCACCAATGCCTGCCGCAAGGAGAGATGGTGGGCACGGCGCTAATGCGCCTTTGCCCACCCTACGGCAGTAGAGCTTTCAACCCGGCGATGGGCCGTAATTGGTGAAATCGATCTTGAACATGGCAGGATCAAGCTTCTTGCCCGCATCGAGATTGTAGACCGCGATCGTGGTGTCGTAGCCCTGCGGGTCGGTGACGGTCCACTGCTTCAACTGGCCGTCCTTGGCGCCGAACATCAGCAGGAGGCGGCTGGTGCCGACCAGCGCCTGCTTCTCCTCGATCGTGACGCTGACGAAGACGTCGTCGGCCGAGACGTTGACGACGTTGGTGTCCTTCATCAGGTCGATGCGATCGGACAGCAGGAAGCGCAGCGGCGTCTGCGACAGCGGATAGACGTCCTGGGTCGCGAGCTTGCGGTCGCGCACCACCAGCGAGGATCCGTCGGCGACGATGTCGATCGGGCTCGGCGCGTCATATTCGAAGCGCACCTTGCCGGGCTTCTGGATGTAGAAGTCGCCCTGCGTCTTGCTGCCGTCGGGGCCGACCTGGACGAAATTTCCAACCAGCGTCGACAACGAGGACAGATAGGCGCTGACCTTGGCCGCCTGCGCCTTCTGGTTGGCGTCAAACGTCTGGAAGATGCTGGTCGGCACGTTGCGGCGCGGATCCGGGATGACCGGGTTCGGCGGCGTCTGGGTCGCGCCGGTGACGGCGGGCCCACCGGCCGAACCGCCATCGCGGCCCTTCGGCGCGGGCTTCGGCACAGGCACGGTCTGCGCGAACGACGCCGCGGTCACCATCGCGGCGGTGACGAGAAGCACACCGGCCATGCGCGCGCTTCGCGCAGCGATGGTGGCAGCGAATCGAATGTCCGGATGTCTGATCAACGCGTCGTCCTGTGTGGCTGGGCGCCCTTTTAGCGTGATTTCGCTACTGCAGATATCGATTTTGCGTGAAATTATGTTCAGAGGCGGCTCGCCTCACATATGGCTATCTTCTTCCTCGACCAGAATCTCGCGCTTTCCGGCGTGGTTGGCGGGTCCGACGATGCCCTCGAGTTCCATGCGCTCCATCAGCGAAGCGGCGCGGTTATAGCCGATCTGGAGCCGGCGCTGGATGTAGCTGGTCGAGGCCTTGCGGTCGCGTTTGACGATGGCCACGGCCTGTTGGAAGAGATCGCCGCCGCCATCCGCTCCCATGCCGCTGGCGTCGAACACGGCGCCACCGTCCTCGTCCTCGGTCGGCTCTTCGGCCGTGACGGCCTCGAGGTATTCGGGCTGGCCCTGCGTCTTGAGGTGACGCACCACCTTCTCGACTTCCTCGTCCGACGCGAAAGGTCCGTGCACGCGGCTGATGCGGCCGCCGCCCGCCATGTAGAGCATGTCGCCCTGCCCGAGCAGCTGCTCGGCGCCCATCTCGCCCAAAATGGTGCGGCTGTCGATCTTGGACGTCACCTGGAAGGCGATGCGGGTCGGGAAGTTCGCTTTGATGGTGCCGGTGATGACGTCGACCGACGGACGCTGCGTCGCGAGGATCACGTGCAGGCCGGCGGCGCGCGCCATCTGCGCGAGGCGCTGCACCGCCCCTTCGATGTCCTTGCCGGCGACCATCATCAGGTCGGCCATTTCGTCGACGATGATGACGATGTAGGGCAGCGGGTCGAGCGAGAGCTTCTCTTCCTCGTAGATCGCCTTGCCGGTTTCCTTGTCGAAGCCGGTGTGCACCGTGCGCGTCGGTTCCTCGCCCTTGGCCTTCAATTCGAGCAGGCGCGTATTGTAGCCGTCGATGTTGCGCACACCGAGCTTGGCCATGTTCTTGTAGCGCTCTTCCATCTCGCGCACGGCCCATTTCAGCGCGACCACCGCCTTCTTCGGGTCGGTCACAACAGGCGTGAGCAGATGGGGAATGCCGTCATAGACGGAGAGTTCGAGCATTTTCGGATCGACCATGATCAGGCGGCACTGGTCCGGGCGCAGCCGGTAGACCAGGCTGAGGATCATGGTGTTGATGGCGACCGACTTGCCGGAGCCGGTGGTGCCGGCGATCAGCATGTGCGGCGTGCGCGCGAGGTCGATGATCACGGGGTCGCCGCCGATGGTCTTGCCGAGGCAGAGCGGCAGCTTCGCAACCGAATCGACAGTCTCCTTGGCGACCAGCAGCTCGCGCAGATAGACCTTTTCGCGATGCGCATTCGGTAGCTCGATGCCGATGGCGTTACGGCCGGGCACGACGGCGACGCGTGCCGACAGCGCGCTCATCGAACGGGCGATATCGTCGGCGAGACCGATCACGCGCGATGACTTGATGCCGGGCGCCGGCTCCAGCTCGTACAGTGTGACCACGGGACCCGGATTGGCTTTCACGATCTCGCCGCGCACGCCGAAATCCTGCAGCACGCCTTCGAGCGAACGCGAATTGGCTTCCAGCTCAGCCTTGCTGAGCGGCTGGCGATCGCCCGCCTTGGGCGCGGCCAGCACGGACACGGACGGAAGCTCGAACTTGTCGGAGGATTTCTTGGAGGCGGCCTTTGGTGCAGCCTTCTTGCGCGGCGCGCGCGCGGCCGGCTCCTCCTCTTCCTCCTCCTCGTCTTCCTCTTCTTCGTGCTCGTCCTCGTCAATTTCGTCTTCGGACTGCGGCGAGATCGACGGCGCGGCGCGGCCGCCGCCGAGATTCGGCTCCTGGCGGCTGAACGCAACGGCTTTGGTCTTCGGTCCGCTCGAGACCAGCGAGCGGTAAGCGGTGCCGAGCAGCCAGATCAGCCGCGCCTTCGTGCTCATCAATGCGTGGAACAGCCACCCCAGCGACACCGAGCCGCGATCGCTCTCCTCGTCTTCGTCGAGCGGCTTGTCGTCGTCCTCGATCTCCGCGAACTCGTCGTCATGCGCGCGCGCGCCGAGGCCGCAGGCGATCAGGAAGGTCGCGCCGATCGCGGCGAACAGGATCGTGCCCAGCACCATGCGATAGATCGTGCCCGCCGGTCCGAAAATCACCGCGGGCGCGCGCACCAGCGCATCGCCGACCACGCCGCCGAGGCCGGTCGGCAGCGGCCAGGCGCCGCCATGCGGCCAGCAGCTGGCAAAGCCCGCAGCGATCACGGTGCAGAGAGTCCAGGAACCGAGCCGCAGCGCCTCGCGGTCGAACGGGCGATGGGTCATCATGCGCCAGCCCCAGACCGCGACCGTCAGGACCAGCATAATCGCGCCGAGCCCGAGGATCTGCATCGCAAGGTCGGCGCCGATCGCGCCGGCATAGCCGAGAATGTTGCGGATCGGCCGTGAGGTCGCGTGGCTGAGGCTTGGATCCTGCACCGACCAGGTCATCAGCGCGGCCGAGGCGACGCCGGACAATGCAATCAGGCCGAAACCGGTGAGCTCGCGCATACGCCGCGCCAGCCCCTCGCGGATCGACGGTGGCAGATGGCCGACCAGTGGAATGACACGTTCGATTGCCGACATGCTCATGGGCCCCGCCTAACCCAGAGTCTCGACCAGGCGGTGCAGCGCCTGCGCCGTGGTCTCGCCATCCTGCACCAGCGCAAGGCGAATGAAACCTGCGCCCGGATTGAAGCCGTCGGGCTGGAGCCGCGCCAGATAGCTGCCGGGCACCACGCGTACGCCTGCTTCCTTGAAGAGCCTGAGCGTGATCGACACGTCGTCGCCGAGCGCGGACGTGTTGAGCCAGACGCAGAAGCCTGCGTCAGGTCGGCGATAGCCGTAACGATCGCCGATGATCTGGTCGGCGAGATCGAACTTGATCCGGTAGAGCCTGCGGTTCTCCTCGACATGCGCCTCGTCGCCATAGGCAACGGTCGCGACATGCTGGAGCGGCACCGGCACCTGCGGCGCCGCGATGTTGCGCAGCTCGAGGAACATGCCGATGAATCGCTTGTCGCCGGCGGCGAAACCGACGCGCAGGCCCGGCAGGTTGGAGCGCTTCGACAGCGACTGGAACGCAACCACGCGGGTGAAATCAGGGCCGGCGCATTCGAGCGCGCTGCCCGGGGCCTCGCGGGTGTAGATCTCGGAATAGCACTCGTCGCTGAGGATCACGAAGCCGTAGCGGTCGGCGAGCTGCTTCAACCGCCTGAAATAGTCGGGTTTGGCGACCGAGCCCTGCGGATTGGCGGGCGAGGCCAGATAGAACGCCACCGTGCGCGCCAGCGTCGCTTCGTCGATGGCATCGAGATCGGGCAGAAAGCCGTTTTCGACGGTGGTCGGCAGGTAGACCGGCTCGCAGGCCGCGGCGCGGGCGCCGGCGCCATAGACCGGATAGAACGGGTTCGGCATCAGGATGGCGGGCTTGCCGGGGCGCGGGCCGACATAGCGCGCGGCCGCGATCGCGGCGAGGAACAGCCCCTCGCGGCTGCCATTGAGGACGAGAATCTCGTTCTCGGGGTCGAGCGGCCGCGGCAGCTTGAAGCGCGACGACAGCCAGGCGCCCGCTGCCGTGCGGAACGGGTCGGTGCCCTTGTTCGCGGGGTAACGGCCGAAATCGGCGATGTGCTTGGCCAGCACCGGGCCGACGAAGTCAGGCACGGGATGCTGGGGCTCGCCGACTGCAAGCGTAATCAATGGCTTACCCGGCTGATGGGGTGCCAGCAGCTCGTTCAGCCGGACGAAGGGCGAGCGTTCGCTATCGGAGCTTCCACTGTCCTGCGGCGCACGGGATGAAGCGGTTATAGCCATTCTGGACGCCAGCACTCTTGGAACAGCCGGTCGCACCAAGGCGCCGGCGGGAAGCGGTTCACTTCACCATAGATAGGGCGAGGTTAAGACGCGATTAACCATCGGCTTTCCGCGCCATCAAGAGTCATTTCCGTGACCTGGATTTGAGGTCCGGTCCGTCCGGAGCGGGAATAATGAGGCCGGATAGAGCGGACGCATGGCGGGCCCGGGTCCCGTCATGGCCGGGCCTGTCCCGGCCATCCCCCGGCCCATTCTACCGTACCCAAGAACGTTCATGCCCGGGCCTTCGCCTCGCCGAAGCGGGCTTCGGCCGCGCAGGCGGGGCAAGCCCGGGCATGGCGAGTTTCCGGATATGGGCGCGCCTAGTGCCCCGGCAGCTTCTCGAATGTCTTCATGCCCACCGGGATCGCGTGGAACTCCTGCATGTCGCAGGTGTAGATCGCCATCTGCGGATGGAACTGCGCGGGCTCGTCTAAGGTGCCGACCTTCAGGATCGCCGCCGGCAGGCCCGGAACCTTGGTCACCAGATGGGTGCCGCATTCGGCGCAGAATTCGCGCGTGACGGCGCGTTCGAGGTCCTTGCGCGTGAATTGCTTGGGCTGCCCGGTGATGTAGCTGAAGCCGGCCGCCGGCATCGCGATGAAGGTGTTGGGCGCGCCGCCCGAGATGTACTGGCACTCGCGGCAATGACACTGGGCCTGCATCATCGGATCACCTTCGGCCACGTAGCGCACTTCGCCGCAATAGCATCCGCCTTCCAAACGCATGACGACCTCCCGGTTTGTTTTTCGTTGTGGTCGATATTTCTGCGCCGGCAATCTGAAATGGCAATCGCTTTCTTTGTCGCGCAGGACAAAAGAAGGCAAAAAGAAAGGGGCTCCAGCTTGCGCTGGAGCCCCTCAACGGTCGGGACATTGCCGGGTATGTGCCCCAAACCGTAGTTGTGGGCACGGCCCCCGCGGAGGCCGCGCCCGGGAGGAGAGTTACATGTTGTAGGCGCGCTCGGTGTGCTCGGTGATATCGAGGCCTTCACGCTCGGTCTCGACATTGGCGCGGAGGCCAACGATCACATCGACGACCTTGTAGAGGATCGCCGAACCGATGCCCGACCACACCAGCGTGGTGCAGACGCCCCAGAGCTGGGAGACCATCTGCGCCGCGAAGTCGTAATCGGCAACCTTCGGCGGGATCGCGGTGTAGTCGATGATGCCCGCACCACCCAGCGCCGGATTGACGAGGATGCCGGTGCCGAGGGCGCCGACGATGCCGCCGACGCAGTGCACGCCGAACACATCGAGGCTGTCGTCGTAGCCGAGCGCGTTCTTCACGACGGTGCAGAAGAACAGGCAGACCACGCCGACCACGAGGCCGAGGACGATCGCACCCATCACGCCGGCGAAGCCGGCGGCAGGCGTGACGGCCACGAGGCCCGCGACAGCGCCGGAGATGACGCCGAGCACCGACGGGTGACCCTTCACGATCCACTCCGCGAACATCCACGACAGCGCGGCGGCCGCGGTGGCGACGAAGGAGTTGGTCATGGCGAGGGCTGCGCCGCCGTTGGCTTCGAGGTTGGAGCCGGCGTTGAAGCCGAACCAGCCGACCCAGAGCAGCGAGGCGCCGATCATCGACATGGTCAGCGAGTGCGGAGCCATCAGCTCCTTGCCGTAGCCGACGCGCTTGCCGATCAGCAGAGCGCCGACGAGACCTGCGATGCCGGCGTTGATGTGCACCACGGTGCCGCCAGCGAAGTCGATCGCGCCCTTCTTGAAGATCCAGCCGGCGTCGGCGTTGATCTCGTCGAGCTTGGCCTGCGCCGCGGTCTTCGCAGCCGCATCAGTGGCAGCAGCGAGTGCCTTGGCAGCGTCCTGGATCATGTCCGGGCCGGGCCAGTACCAGACCATGTGCGCGATCGGGAAGTAGATCAGCGTGACCCAGAGCGGGATGAAGAGCGCGATTGCCGCGAACTTCATGCGCTCGGCGAAGGCGCCGACGATGAGGGCCGGCGTGATCGCCGCGAAGGTCATCTGGAAGCACATATAGATGAGCTCCGAGATGTTGGCGTCGACCGAGAAGGTCGCGGCCTTCGAGTCGGTGGTGACGCCCATCATGAAGGCCTTGGAGAAGCCGCCGATGAAGTCGGAGCCGCCGGTGAAGGTGAGGCTGTAGCCGTACACGGCCCAGATTACCGTGACGACGCAGACGGTGTAGAACACCTGCATCAGCACGGAGAGCATGTTCTTGGAACGGACAAGACCGCCGTAGAACAGCGCGAGGCCGGGGATCGTCATCAACAGCACGAGCACTGTCGATGTCAGCATCCAGGCGTTGTCTCCCTTGTTGACCGTTGGCTCGGCATAGGCCGCGGTCGCAGCGAACATGCCGACTGCGAGAGCCGCCAATCCCGCGCCATAGGGACGCTTAAACGTCATTTTATTCACTCCTGATTGGTAAAGGTTGAGCGCGAAATCAAAGGGCCGCGGCATCGGCCTCGCCGGTGCGGATGCGAACCGCATGGTCGAGGTTGATGACGAAGATCTTGCCGTCGCCGATCTGCCCGGTTTTCGCGGCGGACGTGATGGCGTCGATGGTCTTGTCGACCTGGTCGGAGGCGACAGCG
Organism: Bradyrhizobium sp. 63_E2_N1_3; assembly: GCF_052076005.1. Lineage (NCBI taxonomy): Bacteria > Pseudomonadati > Pseudomonadota > Alphaproteobacteria > Hyphomicrobiales > Nitrobacteraceae > Bradyrhizobium > Bradyrhizobium sp. 63_E2_N1_3. The sequence goes on from NZ_CP197235.1 coordinate 297,596, forward strand.
ACCTCGATCTTGATCTTGGGCAGGAAGCTCACGGCGTATTCGGCACCGCGATAGATTTCCGTATGGCCTTTCTGGCGGCCATATCCCTTGACTTCCGTCACCGTGAGACCGTGAACGCCGATGGCGGTCAGGGCGTCACGGACTTCTTCCAGCTTGAATGGCTTGATAATCGCCATAACAATTTTCATGGGTCCTATCCCCGCTTGGCCCGGTCCGGACGTGGCCGGGCGTTTCTCGACTGGTTCGCCACGAGGGAGAAGTTCACTACGCGGGCACAGCCAGCACCCTTAGAATCAAATGCCGTGCCAGATCGGGCGCGTTGCCTAACGGACTATGAAAACGGGTGTTTTCGCGTTTGACGCGTGCTGCGGTGCAGTGCGCTAATACGTCGCGCTCAAAACGTGGTCACGCCTGATCAAAAAGCGGGCACGACAGGCTGTCGACACAATTGCTGCTCACGTGTCGGGCAGCAAGAAGGTATTTTATTACAGAAGGGGCCCGACAAAGGGCCCCGCCGCCCTGCGAAATATCGAACCGGCCCTCGGCGTGCTCACGGGATGCGCGCAACCGGCCTGAATCGTCAGGCGGCCTCGCGCTCCGCAAAGACCCGGTCGATCAATCCCCACTCGACCCCCTGCTGCGCGGTCATGAAGTGGTCGCGGTCCAGGGTCCGTTCCACCTCCGCCTCGGTGCGCCCGCAATGCTGCGCGTAGAGCCGGGTGATGCGCCGCTTGGTCTCCTGCATTTCGTTGGCATGGATCAGGATGTCGGACGCCTGGCCCTGGAAGCCGCCGAGCGGCTGATGCACGTGAAGGCTCGCATTGGGCAGCGCGGCGCGGTGACCTGGCTCGCCGGCCATCAGCAGGAACGAGCCCATCGAGCGCGCGGTGCCCATGCACAGCGTATGAACCGGCGCCTTGATGAACTGCATGGTGTCGTACATGGCGAGACCAGAGGTGACCACGCCGCCATAGGAGTTGATGTAGAGATTGATCGGCCTGTTCGGATTCTCCGCCTCCAGGAACAACAATTGCGCGCACACCAGTCCGGACATCGCATCATTGACCTCGCCGTTGAGGAAGATGATGCGCTCGCGCAGGAGCCGCGAATAGATGTCGAAGGATCGCTCGCCGCGGGCGGATTGCTCGACAACCATAGGGACGAGCTGAAGCATGTCGCGCATTGGCGACCTCCATGTTTGCAGGTGACGAAGTCTTGTTGGTGTTTAAGCCGCCGCGCGCATCAGGCAGCAATTGCTGTTGGCCGGCTGCGGCAGCTTTGTTCGCTCTTCGCAGGCTTGCTGGATGATGCGGAAGCGCGTGCCGCCGTCCTCGTTCGGCTCGATCCGGAAGATGACGTGGCTCTCGCGAAACGGCGGCTCTGAATCGCGAAGCCGGTAGCGCACCTCTTCGCCTGCGATCGTTGATTCAGGCTCGGCGCCTGCAAGGTCGCAATCCGGCAACCAGCGCTCGCGCAAGGCCGGAATGGTGACGGCGCGCCAGACCTTTGCTGGCGGCGCGTCGAATTCATATTCGAGCACCAGTTTTGCGTCGGAGGGATCAGGTTTCGCTGCGTCGCTCATTGATCCATGTCCTTGAGGAGATCGGCGAGTGCTTCCATGCGCTTCGGCCAGTAGGCACGGTAGCGCGCAAGCCATGTGCCGATGGCCACGATTCCGTCCGGGTCGACTTCGTAGTTCACGAAGCGGCCCTGCCGCTGTTCGCGTACGAGGCCTGCCGCGCGCAGCACCGAAAGATGCTGCGACATCGCCGGCTGGCTGATCTCCAAACCGTCGCGCAAAGCGCTGGCATTCAGGCTTCCGCCGGCGAGCTTCTCAAAGACCTTTCGGCGCGTCGGGTCGGCCAGTGCCTTGAAGATGTCGGCTTCGATCATGCCAATACATAAGCATGTGCTTATGTGTCGCGCAAGCCCCCGATTACTGAAGCGCTTCTCCGTGCTGCGAAATATCCAGTCCCTCCAGCTCGTGCTCACGGGATACGCGCAAGGGCACGAACAGGGAGACCAGCTTGAGCAGGACGAAACTCACGCCGGCCGCCCAGACGAAGGTGACGGCGACCCCGTAGAGCTGGATCAGCAATTGCTGCGGATGGCCCTCGATCAGGCCGGCGGTGCCGCCGATCGCGGAAGTCGCGAACACGCCGGCCAGCAGCGTGCCGGTCAGGCCGCCGATGCCGTGGACGCCGAACACGTCGAGGGAATCGTCATAGTTGAAGCGGTGCTTGAGCCAGGTGCAGGCCCAGTAGCAGACGGCGCCGGCGACAATACCGATGACGATGCCATGCCAGGGCGCGACGAAGCCCGAAGCCGGCGTGATCGTGCCGAGCCCGGCGACCGCGCCGGAGATCATGCCGAGCACCGACGGCTTGCGCCGGGTCGACCATTCGATCGCGCCCCAGGTCAGCGCGCCGGAGCAGGCCGCAAGATGCGTCGCGATGATCGCCAGCACCGCGCGCGAATTGGCTGCGCCCGCCGAGCCGCCGTTGAAGCCGAACCAGCCGACCCACAACAGGCCGGTGCCCATCACCGCGAGCGACAGATCGAACGGCGACAGATTTTCGGTGCCGTAGCCGTGGCGGCGGCCCATCACCTTGGCGGCGACGAGGCCGGCGGTGCCGGCCGACAGATGCACGACGAGGCCGCCGGCGAAATCCAGCACGCCCATGCTGGCGAGGAAGCCGCCGCCCCACACCCAATGCGCCAGCGGAATGTAGACGAAAATGAACCAGGCGACCGAGAACACCAGATAGGCGGAGAATCGCATCCGGTCGGCGACCGAGCCCGCGACCAGCGCCACCGTGATGATGGCAAAGGTCATCTGGTACAGCATGAACAGCGCTTCCGGGATCGTCTTCGCCGCCGGGTTGACGCTGTCCATCGTCATGCCCGCGAGGAACCAGCGGTCGAGCGTTCCGATCCAAGGCCCGTCGCCGACGAAGCAGAGCGAATAGCCGAACGCCACCCAGAGGATCGAGATCATCGTCACCGCGGCGAGGCTCTGCGCCATGGTGGCGAGCACGTTCTTCTTGCGCACCATGCCGGAATAGAACAGCGCCAAGCCGGGGATCGTCATCATCAGCACCAGCGCGGTGGCGACGATCATCCAGGCGGTGTCGGCGGTGTTGATCTCAGAGCCCGCGGCGTATGCGGGCGCCGCAACGAACGTCACAAATCCGAGCGGCGCAGCCATAGCAGCTGCGCGGCGCAACAATCCCGCCATGTCATTCCCCCCGGCATCAATTGGCGTCGCACGCTGTGGCGTCGTTGCCCGGTGCGATCGAAGAAGGATCAAAGCGTTTTCGAGCGAAGTGGATACCGGTTCGCGTGAAGAAAACGCGTCAAAACAAAAAGCCTTAAAGCGCGTCGCTGTCGGTTTCGCCGGTGCGGATGCGCAGCGCGTGGTCGATCGGCGTGACGAAGATCTTGCCGTCGCCGATCTGCCCGGTGCGCGCCGTCGCGGTGATCACGGCGACCGCCTTGTCGGCGACGTCGGAGGCGACCGCGATCTCGATCCGCAGCTTCGGCAGGAAGTTCACGACATATTCCGCGCCGCGATAGATCTCGGTATGACCCTTCTGGCGGCCGTAGCCTTTCACCTCGGTCACGGTCATGCCGTGGACGCCGATCGCGGTCAGCGCCTGGCGGACTTCATCGAGCTTGAAGGGTTTGATGATCGCGACGACGAGTTTCATGGTCAGGCCTATTCCCCGGGGATGCGCCACGCCGTATGTCCCCGGCGCAGCGTCAATCTGGCATCTTTCCGGGCAAATGGCATAAAAAACTTGCAGACTGAAGCGGAAAAACGTTTGGCCATGTGAACCGCCGCCTCTGTACAGGGCATCCGTTCATCCTTCACAATGCGTTTTTGGCATGGATGCGGTGAACCGAAGCGTCCCGGCCGGTACAAAAGTATGTTTGAGGGGGACGCTTCATGGCGAGTTGGTTCTACGCATCCGAGGGCAAGCAACAGGGACCCTATCCGGAAGGGCAATTCCGCGACCTGGTCGCGCAGGGAGTTGTGCGCCCGGATACGCTGGTGTGGTCCGAGGGCATGGCCGGCTGGCAGAAGGCCGCCGAAATTCCCGGCCTGATCGGCGGTGGCGGTGCGCCCCCGATGATGCCGGCCGGCGGTCCGCCGATGATGGGCTCCGGTGGTTACGCTGGCGCCGGCTACGCTGGTGGTGGCGGTGGCAGCGGAGGAGCGCTGTCGGTCGATTTCGGCATCCTCGAGTTCACCTGGCGCAGCATCGTGATGCTGATCGGCATGTGCCTCATCATTCCGGTGCCGTGGGTGTTCGTCTGGTACACGAAATGGATCGTGTCCTGCGTGAAGGTGCCCGGCCGGCCCAATCTCAGCTTCACCGGCAATGCGATGACGCTGGTGCCCTGGTTCTTCGGCTTCATCGTCCTGGCGATCGCGATCGGCGTCATCGGCAGTGCGCTGCTCAGCAATCTGCTGTTCATCGCGCAGATCGTGCTCTACTGGCTGCTGATCAAATGGATGGTCGCGAACCTCGCCTCCAACGAGCAGCCGCTCGGGCTCAGCTTCTCCGGCTCAGCTTGGGCCTATATCGGCTGGAATCTGTTGTTCGCGATCTCGATCATCACGATCATCGGCTGGGCCTGGGTCGCCGCGGCGCAGATGCGCTGGTTCTGCCGCAGCATCGAAGGCACGCGCCGTGAGATCGTGTTCAAGGGCAGCGGTCTCGGCATTCTCTGGCGCGGCATCGTCGCCGCGATCCTGTCCAGCCTCATCATCCCGATCCCGTGGGTGTATCGCTGGATCATGAACTGGTTCGCGTCGCAGACCGAGCTCGCTCCGCGCGGGTCGCTCGGAGCTTGATCGCAAATCCCAGGCGCGACGAACTCGCGCCTGGGCGCTAGGACTTCCGCTCGCGCACAGAACCTTCCTGCGCGACGGAGGCGACCAGCGTGCCGTCGGGCTTGAAGATCGAGCCGCGGGTCAAGCCGCGGCCGCCGCGTGCGTTCGGCGAATCCTGCGCGTAGAGCAGCCATTCGTCGGCGCGAAACGGGCGATGAAACCACATCGCGTGGTCGAGGCTCGCGGGCATCATGCGCTTGTCGAACAGCGTGCGGCCGTAGCGCGCCATGATCGCGTCGAGCAGCGAAAAATCCGAGGCATAGGCCAGCGCGCACATGTGCAGCGCCGGATCGTCCGGCAGCTTTGCCGCGGTCCTGATCCAGACGTGAATGCGGCCGTCCTCGATCTTCTGGCCGAAATAACGGCCGAGCTCGACCGGGCGCAGCTCGATCGGACGATCGGACTCGTAGTAGCGGCGGATGAACTCCGGCATCTCCTTGAACATCGGCTGCTTCGCCACCTCCTCCGCCGTCAGCTTTTCCGGCGGCGGCACGTCGGGCATCTTGTCCTGATGATCGAACGCGCTCTCCTCGTCGGTGTGGAACGACACCATGATCGAGAAGATCGCGTTGCCGTGCTGGATCGCGGTGACGCGGCGGGTCGAATAGCTCTTGCCGTCGCGCAGGCGCTCGACCTGGTAGATGATCGGGATCTGCGGATCGCCCGGCAGGATGAAATAGCAATGCAGCGAATGCGGCAGCCGGCCCTCGACCGTGCGGCAGGCCGCAACCATCGCCTGCCCGATCACCTGGCCGCCGAACACCCGCTGCCAGCCCGTCTTCGGGCTGTTGCCGCGGAACAGATTCACCTCGAGCTGTTCGAGGTCGAGAATCGAGATCAGGTCGATCAGGCCTTTGGACATGATGGTGCTTTCGAAGCATCTCGTCATTCCCGGGCATCGCGACAGCGATGACCCCGGAATCCCGAGCCGATAACCTCTGGATTCCGGGTTCGCGCTTTTGCGCGCCCCGGAATGACGGAATGAGGCAGTTCCGCCCTTGTTTCACCGCACTGTTTCGCCCACCTCAAGTCTGCTAGCAAGGCCTGGAAAAGCCGAAGTGTGAACCAGGAATTTGGTATGCCGGTACAGGGTAGCATTGTCATTGGTGGCGGCGCGTTTGCCGGCCTCGCGCTGGCCCTGGCGCTGCGCCAGGGGCTCGGGCCCGAGATTCCCGTCATCGTCGCCGACCCCGCGCTCGCGACCCGTCCGAGCCGCGACCCGCGCGCGACCGCGATCGTGGCCGCCTGCCGCCGCCTGTTCGAGGCCATCGGCGCCTGGGACGCCGTCAGGGGCGAGGCGCAGCCGATCCTCGACATGGTCGTCACCGATTCAAAGCTGGAAGACGCCACCCGTCCGGTTTTTCTGAACTTTGCCGGCGATGTCGCGCCGGGCGAACCGTTTGCGCATATGGTCGAGAACCGCCGTTTGATCGACGCGCTGGTGGTGCGGGCCGAAGCCGAGGGCATCGATCTCCGCGCCACGACGGTCGCGTCTTATGACGCGCGCCCGGAAGGCGTCGACGTGACGCTTGGCGACGGCAGCGTGATTGCGGCAAGCCTGCTGGTCGCCGCCGATGGCGCGCGGTCGAAACTGCGCGAGCGCGCCGGTATCGTCACCCATGGCTGGGAGTACGATCAATCCGGCATCGTCGTCACCGTCGGCCATGAGCGCGATCACGACGGCCGCGCCGAGGAGCACTTCCTGCCCGCGGGTCCCTTCGCGATTCTGCCGCTCTCCGGAAAACGATCCTCGCTGGTGTGGACCGAGCGCCGCAGCGAGGCCGCGCGCATCATCGCGTTGAGCGACGAGGAGTTCCACGGCGAGCTCGAGCGCCGGTTCGGCCTGCATCTCGGCGAGGTCAAGGCGCTCGACAAGCCGCGTGCGTTCCCGCTGTCCTATTTCGTGGCGCGCTCCTTCATCGCCGAGCGTCTCGCGCTGGTCGGCGATTCCGCGCATGTCATCCATCCGATCGCGGGCCAGGGCCTCAACATGGGGCTGAAGGATGTCGCAGCACTGGCCGAAGTCGTGGTCGATGCCGCGCGGCTCGGCATGGATCTCGGCGGCGTCGACGTGCTCGAACGTTATCAGCGCTGGCGCCGCTTCGACACCATGGCGATGGGCGTTGCCACCAACTCGCTGAACTTCCTGTTCTCCAACCAGTCGACGCTGCTGCGCACGGTGCGCGACATCGGCCTCGGCCTCGTCGACCGCGCCCCGCCGCTGAAGAACCTCTTCATCCGCCAGGCCGCTGGTTTGACCGGTGAGATCCCGCGGTTGCTGAAAGGTGAGGCGTTGTAGCAATCGCGCAAGCTCTAACTCCTCATCCTGAGGAGCGCGCTTGCGCGCGTCTCGAAGGATGAAGGCCGAGGTGAGAGAGCCGGGCTTTCATGGTTCGAGACGGCGCTATCGCGCCTCCTCACCATGAGGGCCGCCTGATCAATCGATCTTGCGCGCCTCTTCCGGCAGCATGATCGGGATGCCGTCGCGGATCGGGTAGGCCAGCTTGGCGCTGCGCGAGATCAGCTCCTGCTTTGCGGAATCGAACTCCAGCGGACCCTTGGTCAGCGGGCAGACCAGGATCTCCAGCAATTTGGGATCGACGCTGGTTTCGGGGCGTTCGGTGGGCGCGTTCATTGGGGTCTCCGAAGATCGCTTGCCTCTAGCACAGAAAATCGCGGCCGCCCATTGCGCCACCAGAGCGTTTTCGAGCGAAGTGGGTACCGGCTCGCATAAAGAAAACGCGTCAAAACAAGAATCTAGGCAGAGACCATCCGCATGATCTCGTCGAGCAGGCCCTGGAGCCGTGCCGCCGGTACCGGCGTGCCCGACAAGGCAAAGCCCAGGAATGTCCAGTACAGGATCTGCGCGCGGGCCTGCGCCTTCGCCGGCTCAAGGCCCCGCATCGCAAGCAGCGTCTCGATATAGTCGATCCTGCGGCGGTCGATCGCGCGGACCGCGCCTTGCGCGGCCGTATCGAACGCCGCCCAGCTGCGCACGGCGCGCTCCAGGTCGAGCCGCGCGCCAAAGGATCTCCGCAGCAGCGCCTTCAGCGGCTCGTCGCCGGCGGCCTCGACGTCGGCGATGATCTGTTCGGCCGCGATCTCGCGCCAGCGCTTCAGGACTTCGGCGTGGAACGCGCCGAGATCGGCGAAATGCCAATAGAAGCTGCCGCGCGAGACGCCCATCGCCTTTGCGAGCCGATCGGCTTTCAGGGCCGTGAAGCCGTTCTTGGCCAGCGCCTTCAGGCCCTGTTTGATCCAGTCGTCGGCGGAGAGTTGTTCGGTCATGACCGGTTCCGGAAATTGGCCATACACTAGTGTATTGACAGGCGGCGGGCCAGCGCCTATCTCACTATACACAACTGTATGGACGAAGCTTCAGGGAGCTGTGCCGATGCGTGATCTCTTGCTCCAGTGCTCCGGCGTCGTGGCCATTGCCGTGGCCCTCATCCATGGTGTTCTCGGCGAGACCAAGGTCTTTGCCCGCGCCCGCATCGAGCCGGAACGGCTCCGCACCCTAATTCGCCTGGTCTGGCAGGCCTCGACCGTCGCCTGGATCGGTGGTGGTGTGCTCCTGATCGCGGCGCCCTGGATGGACTCGGAGCTGGCGCGCCGCTGGATCGTCATCACCATGGTCTGTGTGTTCGGTTTCTCGGCTGTCGCCAACGCGTGGGCCACGCGCGGCCGGCATTTCGGCTGGATGGCGCTCAGTGCCGTCGTTGCGATGGCGGTTGCCGGCTATTGAGGTGCCGCGCCCAGAATGCCGGCCGTCAAACCGTGAGGCGTAAGGCCGCAGCGGCCGCTCAAATGCCTGCTGCCTACGGAGCCAACTGATCTTTTCCGGATCGTTAGAATAACTCTAAAGCCATCCGCGTCCAAACCGGATTGACTTCATCATCGCCTTTGCTTCCCTCGCTCCCGCTTCGCGCCACGCGCGCACACGACAGAGGAGGAGACGTTCGTGAAGGTCATTCGTGTTGTTGCAATTGCACTGACGGTCGGCATGGGTATGAGCTCGGCGGCCATGGCCGACGGGTTCAAGGATTGCACCAAGCTCGACAAGGCGTCGTGGAAGCCGGCCGCCGAAGCCGAAGCCAAGGCCAAGGCGCTGGGTTACGAAGTGCGGCGCTCCAAGATCGAAGGCTCGTGCTATGAGGTCTACGGCGTCAAGGAAGGCAAGCTCTACGAGCTGTTCTACAGCCCGGAAGATCTTAGCCTGAAGAAGACGGTTGCCAAGTAAGGTTTCAAGCAAGGGCTTGAGCAAGGCTTGAGGATAGTCACGGCTTGATCGACGAAGCGGTGCCAGAAACGCGCGGGGCGTCCGACGGGACCCCCGCGGATCGAACGGCTTCGCGGACGGTCGCAGTCTGGGACCTCCCGCTACGCCTCTGGCACTGGGCCCTCGCGGTCAGCATCTTGGCCGCGTGGTTCACGCCCTCCGTCTACGATACCCTTCACCGCATCGTCGGCTATACGGTGCTCGGGCTTCTCGCCTTCCGCCTGGTCTGGGGTTTTTGGGGAAGCCGCTATTCGCGCTTCCGCATGGTCGGCGTCCGGCTTCGGGTCGCGCCACACTATCTCTGGAATCTACGCCGCGGCATGACCGGCCGCTATATCGGCCTCAATCCAGCCGGCACCTTGATGCTGGTAGCGCTGCTGCTGGCGATCGCCATCTCGGCCATCACGGGGGCGATGTCGGTGACCGTCACCTTCTTCGGCCTGTGGTGGGTCGAGGATACCCACGCGATTGCATCCGACGCCGTCATCGTGCTGGCCGTGGTACACGTGCTGGGCGTCGTGCTGATGGGGCTTCTCCAGCGCGAGAACCTGATCCGCGCGATGTTCACCGGACGCAAGCGCATCCGCCATCATCAATAGGGTTTTTGAGGCGGCGCTCTCTCCTTGTCATGGCCGGGCTTGTCCCGGCCATCCACGTTCTTTTGTGCCTCTCAGACGTGGATGCCCGGGTCATCGGCGAGCGAAGCGACGCCGTCCTTCGGACGGCTATGCCCGGGCATGACGGAGCGTGACGCGGCAGCGCGCCCCTCACTGCAATGGCGGATCGCCGCTGGTGCGCTTCTTGGCGAGATCCATCTCGGTCACCGCGATCAGGATTTCGGCGCGGGTCTTCAAATCCGGCGCCTCCAGCATGGCCTGCTTTTCCGCGGGGCCATAGGGCGACATCATCGCCAGCGCGTTGACGAGCGCTTCGTTAGGCGCGCTCTCGACGCCTTCCCAGTCGACCTTGAGATTGTTGGCCTTCAGGAAATCCGCCAGCACGGTCAGCAGCGCCTCGCGATCGACCTCGTCCTCGCCCATGCGCGCGGTGAAGTCGTCGACGAAGGTGAAGAAGTCCACCTTGCACTGGCGGTAGGCGGTCAGCACTTCGAGCTCCTTGACCACCTTGAAGCGCGAGACGCCGGTGAGCTCGAGGAGGTAGCGGCCGTCGCCGGATTCGGCGAGCTGGGTGATGCGGCCGACGCAGCCGACGCGGAACAGCGCCGGCCTGTCGGAATTCTTCGGCGAGTGCGCGATGTCGGGCTGGATCATGCCGATCAGGCGATGGCCGTCGCGCAAGGAATCGTCGACCATCGAAAGGTAACGCGGCTCGAAGATGTTGAGCGGCATCTGGCCGCGCGGGAGCAAGAGCGCGCCCGGCAGCGGAAATACCGGAATGATCTCCGGCAGGTCGGCGGGGCCGCGATATTCGATGTTGATCGGCATCTGGACCCCGCTAGACCGCTAGAGCATGATCCGGACCCGGAGGGCCGCGTTAGCGCAAAGTGTGAAGCGGCTTTCCGACAAGATCATGCTCCAACAATAACCCTTACGAAAACAGGATCGTCGACAAGCGCTTTCGTCCCTCGACGGTAGCATCATCCGTGCCACCCCACGCCTCGAAGAATTGCACGAGCTGCTTGCGGGCGCCGTCGTCGTTCCACTTGCGGTCGCGCTTGATGATCGCCAGCAACTGCTCGGTGGCCGCCGCCCGGTTGCCTTGCGCATTCAGCGCGGTCGCAAGGTCGAAGCGTGCCTGATGATCGAGCGGGTTTGCGGCGACTTTCTGTTCCAGCTCGGCCACCGGCCCCAGCTGCTCCGCCTGCTCGGCGAGATCGATCGCGGTCTGCACGGCCTTCACGGCGGGGTCGTTGCGCTTGGATTCCGGCACCATCGCCAGCGTCTGCTTGGCCTGCTCCATCGCGCCGGAGACGGCGTAGCATTTCGCGAGTCCGGCAAGGGCCGCGATGTTGGTCGAATCGTGCTGCAGCACCTCGGCATAGATCTGCGCCGCGGCGGCGGCGTCCCCCTCGGCGAGCACCGCCTCGGCCTCTTGCAGGATCTCGGCGATATTGGGCTCGCCCGGCGCCGTCACGCCCTTGGTCACCTTTTCGATGAAGGCGTTGACCTGGCTCTCCGGCACTGCGCCCATGAAGCCGTCGGCCGGCTGGCCGTTGACGAAGGCGATCACGGCCGGGATCGACTGGATGCCCATCTGGCCCGGGATCGCCGGATGCTGGTCGATGTTCATCTTGACCAGCTTGACCTTGCCCTTGGCCGCCTTGACCGCCTTTTCCAATACGGGCGTGAGCTGCTTGCAGGGGCCGCACCACTCCGCCCAGAAGTCGATCAGCACCGGCTGGCGCTTCGATTCCTCGATGACGTCCTTCACGAAGGTCTGGGTGGTGGTGTCCTTGATCAAATCGGCCGCGGCCGCGCCCGCCGCTCCGTTACCCTGGTCGATGATCGTCACGGGATCCCCTCGTCTGATGTCTGGAATGGCGGCTCTTTAGCACGTCGCCAAATCATATGCTTCGTTGTCGGCTCCTAGATTGGGCCGAATGGGCCGAATTTCAATCCATCAGGGCCGATTCGCCGGTTCCGGGACGTTTTCGGGCGATTTGGCCGCGTTCGGGGTCCATATGGCCCTTCAATTGCGAATCTATGCTGCCGGTAGCTGTTGCATTCGCCGTCCGCTTTTGGCATACGACAGCCGTTGCCGGCGCGTCATGCGACCGACACAGGATGCGGGTGTAGCTCAGTGGTAGAGCACGACCTTGCCAAGGTCGGGGTCGAGGGTTCGAGCCCCTTCGCCCGCTCCAAATTTTCCTGGCAGCCGAATAGCTTAGCTCGCCTGTCCACCTCGTGTCTCCTCGGTCAATCAGATCGGGGGAGCGAGAGGGGGAGCGGCGGTGCGCGCCAAATTTGTTTGCGCATTGGCGGAAATCGGCAGGGACCTAGAGTTTTCTAATCCAGCTACGGTCGTCGTGCTCGCTAGGGCATACCCATGTGAGCAATGGACTGGGGATTGCCCCGACGCTCGCGGGCCTAAGGTCGGGACGATGGATTCAGGAGATCGTCGCCTCTTGTCAAAGCAACGCGAGAGGAGAGCAGCGTTCTGAACGCAGAATGATTGTCGCGATTGCGCTTCTACCCAAAAGGCCAAAGAGAGTTCGATGAGGCGGGCCGCCCCACCGGGGGGAAACCTGCCTCGGGCGGATAGCGATCACCCTTTCGAAAGTTCTCCCATTTTTCAGTCCCTGAAGTACACCTCCTCTGTTGTTAATCGCGAAGGTCACAGTGTGTCAGCAAAGCATCAGCTTGACTTCCTCCTCATGGCCAATTTGCGAGGCTTCTTCTTCAACCCGCATCGGCCCGATGGAATAGCTTTTCAAGCGGAAATTCCTCCGGTCAACGTCTCAATCAAGCCTGCCGATCCTAACGAAGATGGGAGCGGCCTACACCACGGGCTCGAATGTCGCGCTTACGGCAGCAGAACGGTCGATCCGGAACTACAGGCGTTTGCAACAGATGTGATGAACCGTCGCTTTAGGATGTACCCCAAAGCGACCATCAAGCTTCCCCTCGTCCGCGACAAGAAGCAGCTCATCGATGCGAATGGTAAGCTAACGAAAGGGTTCGAGCTTCCATTGGAGCTTTACCCACCCGCCCTACAAACAATCTGCGATGAGGTGGCTAGTGAACTGCGCTCAGCGCTGGAAAGGTTCTTCAAGCTGATCAGATGGCAACAAGAGATCGATGGGCCCCATGATGTATTCGAGCGGGAGCCAATTCTCTGTTGGAGGGTCTCGCCAAGCGGTGATTATCGAATTGTTGGCAGGAGACAGCGGGAGTGGATTGGAAGGTCCCCCGCCGGAATCGAGTGGAGCGTGGCAGATCAGCGAGACTTCAACGAACTTTGGGCGAAGGTCGAGGCCGAGGAGCCGCTCGGTCACGAACTACTCAGGGAGGCGCAAGGGGCGGTCCACTCAGCACCTCGCAGTGCGTTGCTGTTAGCTGCAAGCGCTCTTGAGGCTGGTGTGAAAATGCACATCGCAAGGATCGCGCCAGAGACGGAGTGGCTCATGATGGAGGCTCCTGCTCCTCCAGTGGTAAAGATGCTGCGCGATTACTTACCTCAGCTCCATGCATCTAAGGGAATTGGTCTCGCAGAGTGGGAAAAGCTGCGTCCGCTCTTCAAAGAGGTGGAAGAGCTTGCGAAGCGCCGAAACAAATTGACGCATAGCGGCGCGATGCCGAAAGAGGTCATCTCGAACATGCCGAGCTTCCTGAGTATGGTGAGCGACCTCTTGTATGTCCTTGATATTGTCGAGGGGAATGAGTGGGCGCGTGAGAACATTCAACCGTCAACGCGGGTGCTGCTAGGTTGGCCTACTACACGCCGTAGAAGAAGCTATGATCTCCGGGCGACGCATCCTGATATGCTGTTTGATTGACGCGCTATGTGGCGTGAGCTTGCTTGCAGCGAATTGATGCGAACGCACAGAGGCGCAAATGTCTTCTCGGCGGCTCGGACCTACTTTAGCAGGCCCTGGAACATCGATTCGATCTCCTCGTTCGTGGCTTCCGTGGAGGTTTGGCTCTGGACAGATCCGTACTTTGTAGAGCGTGGGCTAATGTCTCCTTCAAGAATGCGTTCTCTCCGCTGCTCGATATCGTATTCGTAACCCTTCTTCTTGTAACCATATTTAGCCAAAGCCGCTTTCAGGTCTGATTCGAAGTCGTCAAGATCATCGATGGTATCAATCCCCTCCATCATCGTATCGATATGCTCAATCTGCGCTTCGAGCGCCTCGTGGACGGCAGATTGAATTGCTGAGGTCTTGCTTCCAAACTGAAGCAGCGTGTTGGCTGCACTTTCGACCTCGTCGAGGGGGATTCCCCATGAAGCGTCATTGAGAGCGTCTATCATAAACTCCGTTATGATGTTGCAGACCACGCCTGCCTCGGGCGATGGCAACCCAAGAGCTACGAGTTCTTCCAGCGCTGCTTCACATTCGGAAAGTTCTGATCCAATCGCAATGTCTTGTTCGAGCGCGGTTGCAGCCGTCATTACGTGCGTAAGCAGGCTCGGACTCGGAACATGCGCGTACGAATCAAGAGTAAGCTTAAGGCGAACTAATGCTGATCCACTGCTTCCTGCCACCAGGCGGCCGACTGCATCGATCCAGTCTTGTTGAAATTGTTCGCTTTGTAGCTTCGTTGCACTACTCTCTTCTATGATACTCCAGCACTGAACTAGTTCGTGGTATTCTTCGAGAGTCTTCACCACGAGATGAAGCAACCGATCATCCTCGACGACTCGATCAAGAAAATCGCGAACACCTGGATTAGAAAAGCGAACGATCTTCTTTTCGATAGCAAGTACTGAGCCTTCTAGCTCCTTGAGAGATCGTCGGAATGCTGGCGGTCGGTCCGACGCAGGCAGCCGCAGCCCCAACGCATCCAGTATCCGCTCAAAGGTCCTTTCCAAGGCGCTCAGTTCGATGCTAGGGCAATTGAAGTATATCGCGAGCATAAGAGCCCGAGCCTCGCTAGTCAGATGTGCTCGGTACGGAAGCTCCCAAAGCTCTCGTGGATTCTCGAGAACGGCCTCGACAACTTCTCTTATCGGCTTCTCAGCGATGGCAAGGTAGTCTGCATTGGTGAGCAATTCGATCAATCGTGGATTGAAGTTCTTATGATCGATCATTCGAATGAAGAGCTTGTCCGCAAGTAGTGCCTCTAAGTCTGATCTGACCAGCTCAGAAAAATAGAGGTGGTTGTAGAGAATTTTGGCGCGAGCGGATCTAGTGTAGTGACCCACATTCAGGATGAATTGATTGGTGTTTATGGCCGGGGCAGCTAAGCGCCTTGAGTGCGACTGCGCCTGATGAAGGATGTAGTCTCTCGTTGTGAGTACAAAGCGCAAGTTCTTGTGGGTGCGCACTTTCTCCAGAAAGGGAGGAAGGCGTTGATCCATACCGCGAACGAGGTCAGTTGAAAGCTCTACTTGGCCCAAGAAGTCGTCGAAGAAGATAATATGCTCCTTCTCGCCGAGAGTAACGTCGTACGCCTCTCGGATATCGTCGATGACTGTGACTTGCCAGCCTTGTTCAGCATGCAGCCACACGAGCATTCTCGCCAGTGTAGTTTTGCCGACGCCAGGATCGCCCGAAATGATGAGGGTGCCGGATTTGTTCAGTATAGCCTCAGCGGCCGGGACGCTTTCATTGTGAACGAATTTGGACGTGATGCTTCGGATTAAGTCCATCTCGATGGCTGTCCGATTGTAGACTCCACTGTGCAGTATCCGCTCGAGGACAGTTGTACTTGAGAGCCAAAGCTTGAAATGCTTTCGCTCGACGTGCCTGTGTCGCCCGAGCAGGTTGTTCAGATCCAATTTGCCCAATACGTCTTGTTCGGATAGGGGGGCGTCGGGCATTGCCTGCTGTATTCGGCTCTTCTGTGTAGGCGTCAACGGGAGTGACGTCGCGAAGATGTAGCGGTGAGGACGTAGCGCCCTTATCTTTGCATTCTCATTTTTAGCCGCGGTTACAAGGCCGGAGAATCCGGTGTCTGCATAGTGTTTGGCTTGAATGATTGTGGTGTTGACGCCGATCGCGAAACGGAAGTCGATGCCTTGGTCGCGACCTGGACCGAAGCTTTCTATGCGGATACGCAGCTCAGCCTGCAATAGGTCACGAACGAGCTCTTCGAAATCAATGGGAGACAAAGTTCGGAAGTCGTACATCAGGTCAAACTATTCCACATCGGAAGGTGACAAGAGTAATTCGTTCAGAGGCGAAGTGTGTAGGGTGGATCGAACTACTGCTGAGCGAATCCGCCTATAATGTTTAGCTTATCAAAGAAAATTCTGTTTCGCTTTTCAGCGTCGCGAAGCAGCTTATTGTAGTCGAGGACTTCGTAGAAAACACGGTATCCACGATGGAAGCCATAGTAGCCTTGGTTATCCGGCGTTGCATCCGCATCCATATCCCTGAGGGCTGAGCGCAACGTATCGGTCAGGTCGCAGACAGCGTAGACCGTGGCAGGGATGTGGTCATTTGCGACCGAAACCGGTCTGCCATTGCGCATGAACTTCCCCGCGCGAATTTGTTCGACCAATTTAAACGACTGCATGACCGGATTGTCGCTTGCCGAATAATTGTCGCGGCCGGGCTTTTTAAATTCAACTATGGTGATGGAGTTGACCGGATGCTCGTCTGGTTTGGTGTCGCTAAAGATGATCTTCTCATCAAAAATGAATAGATCGGGGCGCATTGCGGAATCGCTGTCGAGGCGGTGCGAAATTCCGTCAAGCCGCTTATCGGAAGCGACGAACGAGTGAAACGTCAGACGCTCGTCGAGCATCCAGAGATTTTGCTCGTGTGAGGGGATGTCCTCATCAGTAAAGCGCATCGGAAAGACGAGTTGGTGTACGACCTCTTCAAGAGGGTATTTGTTCGTCTCGGGGCTGCGCGAAATGGCATCCTTGAGAAATTCGAGGAGTATCTTCCTGTGTGCGACGTACTGTGCGAGCGCGGCCGTGCCTAACTCGTTGTATTTATCCATGAAGGCAGAGAGCTTCTTGTGATAATCCTCGTAGTCGGAAATCTTCTCCGCTTCCTTGATAATGCGTGAGCCCTGTCGCTTCATCTCGACTTCTCGCTCGTATAGCTCACGATGGAGTGCGACCTCTATGTCGGTCTTCGTCGCGGATGGAGAGATCTTATTGATGAACTCGTCCCGGTACTTGAGAAGCACTTTGTATTGGGGGGCCTCTGTTTGCACGTATGACCGAATTCGATCTTCCTTCGTTTGGTTTAGTTCGGTCAGAACCTCAGAAAGATCGACCTGAATGAGCCCTAGGGCCTTCTCTCGTATCTCAGATAGTCTTATCTCACTGTCAAAGAGGTCAGCCTGCTCCGCCTCGGCATCTTCGTTGCTCCCGATGTCGAAGTCGGTGCGGGCCGGGTTTACGTGCTGCGTAAGATAGGGACTCTGCACGATTCCAAAGTAGATAAACGTGGTCCCATCGGGGTCCGGCAGCCTAGTCGAAAGATTCGGGATGAACTTGTTGAGAAAGTCGCTCACAACGCCACGCTGATTTGCGGCGTACACAAGCTTGTGGTTTGAAACTCGAGGTGTAGTCAAACGAAAGCCGTGCAGCGTAAACGGCGTCCCTCTTATCGCGAACGAGTGAACCTTCGCTGTTGCCTTGAAGTCCTTCTCAAAGGCTTCATTCACTGAGTGCCTGAGCGACCCGTCTACTAGGTCTATACTGGGGCAGTTCGGCTCCAGCAAAATTAGCAGGAAGTGCTCCACGAGCCGCTGAACGATCTGATCTGCCGAGCGTGGAAACTTGCTCTTGTATGGCTCTCTAAGACCGATCAGCCGAACCCTCATGCCCGTCACTGCAATATCGGTCTGTGACGGCAGCCCCCTGTCGGGATCGTAGTTCTCATCAAAAATAAACTTGCGGCGGTGCGCGGCTTCGCCAGCGGGCCTGAAGACGGTTTCGATCTCCGCCGCAACGAACGCCTTAAGCCAAGTGAAACGCCCTAAGCCCTTCCCGCCCTCCTTTTCTTTGTGGTCAGAGAATGCCGTGTTGAAGGAATCGAAGTTCTCATCCGTCAGGCCAACGCCATTGTCTTCAATGATGAAGCCGCCAATTGGTGAGAGTTCTTCTCCCAATAAGTCTGAGTCTCGCTCAACCGTGATACGGACGTGGCCTGGCACGGTAAGATGCCTATTTTCCCGCACCGACTGGATTGAGTTCATGACCGCCTCGAAGAGCGGGATGAGCGGCTTCCACTTCGGAAGCGGAGTCTGCTTCACCTGATGCTTCAGGTTTGTCTTCAAGACGCTCATCTTGGGGAATCTCGTTTGGCGGGTGGCGCGGCAACGTACACGGATTCCGTGTGCAGTGGAAGCTGATCATGCTATCAGGGATGAAGTCGAGCGCTTCGGGAGGGAGAGGGCATGCATCTTATGTTCGGCGACGAGGCAGATAAAGACGCCGCAAAAGATAAGAGGTTCTTTGTCTATGGCGCGATATTTGTGCCTTCGAATTCCATCTCGGCGCTCCACTCTGAAGTTGAGCGTCTGCGCACCGCTGCTGGGATGTCAGGGACCGACACCTTAAAGTCGGGCACGAACACCAAGCCAAATGGCATGGCGAATGATGCGCACAAGCAGCTAAAAATCGATGTGACGAAGGCTGCGCTTGAAAAGGGCAACGTAAAGCTATGCGTTCAGGTGACGCTTCACGACCTTGCTCGTAATTTGAGCCATGATGATCGCATTTTCTACGGCGCGAACACTAAGCAGGACCTGCTCCGCAAGATGCAGGACCTCGACAACCGCATGCAAACGCTTGAAGCGGCGGTGAAGCGGGAGAAATCCAAAACGGCGAAAATCGCAACCAAGGGCGCAACCCCTCCGCAGCAGGCGTCTCAGCATCCAAGGGTAGCCCTTCTCGTCGACCTTATCGAACTGCAGCAGGTACGGATCGTTTCCAGCCTGAGTGCCTGTTTCGTCCGCGACGTGGGCGCCCTTCATGGCAAAGATCGGATCGTAAAGCGGACTGTGGCCAATATCGTACGCCTCGAGTTTCTTCTTCGTCTCGGCAGCCGTGCGATCCTTCGAGTAGATGGGACACAAGTTGAGAACAAGGGAGACATCCACCATTTGCTTGGCTTCGACCGCTTCGCCGAAATCGTTCAGCTTGTCCATGCAGAACTGCTTGGCTTCGCCATGCTTGCCGTCGAGCATCTCTTGCTGGAGTTTCGTGAGTTGCATTGCCATCGTTATCTCCCGCTGACGGATTGCATTTTCAATGTCGCTGGAACGGACTATGCCTTGCGCGTGATCGTGACCGTGGCCTTCTGGCCTACCTTCGGCGCGTCGATTTCCACCCAGTCGCCGGTCTTGATTTCCGTGATCGGGTCGCGGTCCAGGCTGTCCACGGCGGGGATTTCTGCGGCAAGGGTTCCGCTGATGTCGATATCGTGGACTTTCCGGCAGATGATGGCCGCAGGGCCGTGATGTGAGACCTTGACCTTGTAGTACATGCTAATGGCGCCAGTGGTGGAGCCCAACACCGTGGGATAGACCACGATCTTCCCAATGACGCTTTTGCCCTTAATGTCGGCGCCCGGCACGAGGACGATGCCGTCTTCGTTAGTCGTTCGTGAAGAACTGGCGGCGGCGCCCGGCTCAAGCGGTGTTTCGAGCCGGGACGGTCTCGAAGAAGGCTCGGATGATGACACGCAAGAGCTCTGCGAGCCATCGCAGCAGCAGACCGAAGTTATAGCCGGCGGCGGCGAGAACAGCGTTGATGCGGTCGCCGAGGCGTCCCTTGAGATAATTTCTGTCCATGCGGTGCTCGGCCTTGACGTGGCCGATGACAGGCTCGACAGCCGCGCGACGCTTCATCTCGCGACGGATGGAAGCTGTGACGCGGCGGACCTGACCCGAGATCCGGACCCTGAACCGATGCGGGTGGTTGTGACCGCGATATCCTTTGTCGACGTGGATACGGCGAGTCTCCACCCCGGTGAGCTTCTCCATGTCGGCGATTACGGGACCGAGCGTGTGCCCATCGAAGGGATTGCCATGCAGGGCCTTGGCATGGAGCACGAACTGGCCGCCCTTCGGAGACGTCACAGGGGTGGCGATGCTGACCTTGCAGCCGAACTCGTAGGGCGCGCGGGCTTTACCTTTGCCGATGCACTCAACCTCCGGAGCATGTAACGCATAGACCTTCGGACCGCGCTGATGCTGATCCTGGCTGCGCACCTGCTGCGCTAAACCGAGCAACGGGCCGAAGCGAGCTTCCAGCACCGTATCGCCATCAATCTTGCGGCGGATGTCGCGGATGATCCGGCCAAGCCGTGTCCGCAGGAACTTGAGCTGCCGCCGGGCGCGTTTGAACTGGTGGGCGTGGGTATAGCGGCCGGTCATGATGGCGGCGCGCTTGGCCAGGCGCAGATAGCTCTGGCGTAGCGGCACACGGTTGCACTTGGCGAGCCCGACCAGCTTGGTGATTGCTCGATGCAGCAGCCGCGCGTCGGTCGGATGTGCAACCGCCTTGGGCTGCACTGTGGTATCGACGACCACCCGTTCCAGGTCCTTGGGACCGATGGCGCCGGTCTTGTGCGCCACTGAAAGACTTTCCTGGATCAGGGCGACGAGCTGTTCCTCGCCGAGCCGCTGCCGCCAGCGTGTCATCGACGATCGATCGAACGGCAGACGGTGGCAGAAGCTCAATTCGCCGCAGAAGTATTGGTAATAGGGGTTCTCGATCCAGCGAGCGCACAGCACCTCATCTGACAGGTTGTGCATGTGCTTCAAAATGAACAGGCCGGCGACTAGCCGCGTCGGCAAGCCCGGCTGGCCCGACCCTGCTTGGCACACTGAACTGAAGCGCTCATTCAGGATGTTCCAGTCGATCAGCGCTGCCAACCGCACCAGCGGATGACCCATGTCGATGATCTGATCAAGCGCCGGAAGCAACAGGTCTTTCTGGCGATCATCCCTCGGCTTGCTCATCGCATTCCCCAATGTCGACGACGCCGTCAGGGAATCACGAATCGCCCAAAAGCAAAATCCTAAAACGCAAGAAAGCGAGGTCCAACACCCCGCTTTCCTGCAAAATCGAATACTACATCAAGACAAATTCTGCTTATTTCTCAGATCAATCCGCATTCTTCACGGACGACTCGTTACCGACGTGGTTAAATGCCCACCCCATGCGTTGGCTGTTCATGAGCGCTTCGCCGGCAGCCTTTCCTTTCGACCGGGCAATGCCGGTCAACACGATCTTTGTGTCCTTCGGCGTCTGAGCTGCGAGCACTTCAGGTGTCAAGGCAGCTCCGGTCATCACCGCCGCTGCACCGATGAACGAACGACGATCGATCCCTGCCGCACGGGCAGAATCCGCGGGTTGGGATTCGATCAGGCCTTCGTCTTGCCGGGAATCCGTAAGCTTCATTGCCATGATTATCTCCCCTTAATGGAGTGCGCTTCCAGTCGAGATGCGGCTATTCCTGGCGCGTGATCTTGATCGTGGTAGACGCCCCAACAACCGCGGCTGCGGCGATCATCGCGAGGCCACCGACTTGGATGGATTCAATTTCAGGCTTGCTACGCTTTGTTGATGCAGATCAATGAACCGGCCGTCACTATCTTTCTTTCTCCGGACAATGTGGCCCGAACTCACACGGCCTTTTTCTCCGCTCCTCCTCGCGACGCAGGCGCATCGGCAGGATCTAATCCTTGCTTTCCTTCGCATTCCGCGAGCATGAACCTCGCCAGAGCGTCTTCGGGAAACTGCTTCAGGAGGTCACGATAGGCACACTCTGCGGCGGGAAGATCGCCGGCCTCGAATTTTTTCGAGGCTTGCCAGGTCATCGCGCTCAATTGTTCCTCCCGATCGCGGACCTTGACCTCCGGATCGTCACTCGCGCGAAGGGCGAGGAGCTCGTAGATCATGAACTTGGTCTTGCGGCCCTTCACCCGAACCCGCTTCATCGGCCTTGCAATAATGTCGTCCTTTGCCTGGTCGTAAACGCTGTCGCTGATGCAGATCGTGGTGCCAAACAGCTTGTTGATGCCTTCGAGGCGGGAAGCGACGTTCACGCCGTCACCCAAGGCCGTGTAGTTCAGCCGGGTCGACGAACCGACATTGCCGACAAGGACGTTGGCGCAGTTGAGCCCGATCCTCAGGCGGATTCGCGGCCTCCCTTCCGCCTGCCACACATCGTTGACGCGCTCCATTCGGCGCGCAGCCCGCAATGCGGCGGTGCAGCCGCGCAGAACGTGGTCAGGGCGCTCGACCGGTGCGTTCCAGAACGCCATGACGCCGTCGCCGATGAATTTGTCGACGGTGCCGTTTTCCGCCGCGATCGCAGAAGAAACTTCCTCCAGATAGGTCGAGATCTGGACCAGGAGGTCATCAGGCGGGAGCGTTTCGGCGTGGCTGGAAAAATTCTCCAGATCGGAAAAGAACACGGTAAGGAATCGCGGCTCAACGCCGGGCGTCAGGGGGATGCCCGACTTGATCAGTTGGCGGACCACATCGAGCGGAACGAAGGAGGAAAAGGATTTCAGCGACGTTCGCAGCAGCGAAGCCGCCGATTCCAGCTTCGCGATCTCCTCGATATGCGACGGTGGACGCACGGGTGCATCAAAATTGAGGCTTTCGATGTCCTGCAATTGCCGGGACACGTTTTCGACCGGGCGCGACAGCCTGGTCGAAGCGAAGTAGATGAAGAAAAACTCGATCATCGTGAGGGCAAAGATCACCCCCATCATCAATCGATTGGCGCTTTTCAAAGTCCCCACGAAATCGTCGATCGGCGTCAACGTGATAACCTGCCAAGGCTGCCCGAAGCCGCCCGGGAAATTGGCGAACGCCGCGACGAAATCCTCTCCGTTCGCCGGCGATCGAAACTCAAATCTGTCGGTGCCCGTTCGACCGTGTTGCCAATGAGCCTCGCGCACCACGGGATCGTCGATGTCAGCCAGGGTTGCGATCCTGAGGGCTCCATTATCGATCCGAACGGCCCTTTGCTTATCCGGAAAGGCGATGATCTTGCCGTTGTTGCGGTCCGCGACGAATGTCGTGCTCCCTGCGCTCGCCCGATGCTTGTCGAGAAAGCGCGACAGGACGTCCACGGTGATGTTGGCCGATGCGCAACCGAGAAATTCGACGCCGCGAAAGATCGGAATGCGCACCGAAATAATCGGAGAGCCGGTATCGGGATTGATTGAAGGTTCGGTCACGACCAGGGTATGCGTCGTCTTGGCGGACTGATAGCCGGGCAAGGTGCGAATGTCGGTGTCGGTGGCGACACTATATTTGCCGACTTCGTGGGGCCATATGTCGAAGAATGTTCGATGCCGCACCCGCCGCAGCGCATACGTGATTGCATCGATGTAGCTGGAATGCCAGTTCGCAGTCGCGGGAATCCGGGGGTCGCCGCGCCGGCGGTCGTCGTCGATTCGGGTGACCACCCGATGATAACCATCCTCGAAACTGACGTAGACGCCGTCGATATGCGCTGCCGAGGTCAGGGCGCGATAAAGAAGGTCGCGGCTTTGTTCGGTACGAAAATAGCCGGGATCGGCAGCAGCCAGTTCGGCGATAAAGCGCAGCGAGCTTTCGGTGTTGTCGATCAGATCCTGGGTGCGTTCAACGCCGGCCTGGCTGGTCTGCGCGACCGCCTCGTCCAGGATCGAGACAATGCCGGTCGAGTTCTTGTTGTAATTATAGATCAGGATGAAAATGAGGACCGGAATGCTAAGGCCGATGAACAGCAGCGACATGATCAGGCTCAGTCTCGGCCGCCCCATCCCGACCAACGGATTCAGTGCGCTCAGGCGCGCTGTCGCGACCCGCAAGGTGCGGCGGTTTCGGTACGCGAGCAGTGCCGCACTCGCCGATCCGGCCGTGGCGAGCAGGAGAGGAACTAGCCAGCGCCGACGGCTATCGTCATCTCGATCCCAGATCAGTGTAGGGGGTAGCGCATCGTCGGTCAGCAACCCGAGTGGTCGATAGACCGCGGCGATACGTTGCCAGCGCGCAGGATCCTGCTCGCCGATCCGGGCGGGATCCCTTCCGACCAGCGCCGCCGTCTGCTCCGCCTCAAACAGCAGGGCGTCTCGACTCTTTTTCGCCGAGTACCCGCGCAGGATCAGATCGACTGTGGCCTCCTTGTGCGCGAGGGCGTAGGCCCAGCCTTTCAGGCTCGCCGCCCTGAATGATGCCACCCGATCGGGATGGGCTCTCACTTCCGCTTCGGAAGCGCACAAATTATCGCCGTAGAAATCGATGCCGGATGCGGCAGGCGAGAAGGTGCGGTAGGCCGCCCCCAGCTGGTCTAGAACGAACGGCTCGTTGGTGCTGTAGGCGATCATCGCGTCGGCCCGTCCGGCCAGGAGGTCGCGCGGGTTTCCCTCGTGCGGGACGCGCAGCATGGATTGATAGTCGATCCCCTCGCGCTTCAGCATCGCAGCGATGTCATCGCTTCCCGGCGTATCCATGAGCGCTCGGCCACGCAGATCCGCTACGCTGCTGATGTCTGCCCGACGCGCGACCAGGATGACGGCCGCGGAATGCTGGAAGATGGCGGCCAGCACGACCAGCCTGCGGCCCGCTGCCCAGTCACGCAGAACGCTGGCGCTGCACACCCCGAAATCCGCCTTGCCGCCGGCAACCAACTCAGAGACGTCGATATCGGGGCCGCCTTCTCGAATGGTAACGTCGAGACCAGTGTCGCGGTAGAAGCCTTGCTCAAGGGCCTGGTAGTAGCCCGCGAACTGAAATTGATGCTTCCATTTGAGTTGAATTGATACGGCATCGAGGGCCGCGGCAGGATGCGCTGCCGCCAGCACCATCGAAGCGGCCACGATCAGCCGTCTCAACAACGCCAGATTTGACATGGCTAAGCCAAAGCAATTGCGTGACTTGCCCATCGCGCTGTCAGCTGCCGGGTCGGGGCTATTCCCCTGATGATTACTCGTAGCGAGCGCAAACTCCTGCGTTCCACCGCAGGCACCTGCGGACCTCTCGGCGGGCGTGACGGACTGTTGTCCTTGCCACGCACACGCCTCCCACTCGTGTTCTACCTGCACCGCAAGCGGCCGCGACTTGCGTGATCAGGCTGTCCGGCTGAGCAATCGGCGCAGGCGTCAGAGCAAGCGCCGAGGTTGCGACCGACAGGGCAAATCCAGCAATCATAATCAACCTGATCATCTCATCCTCCCGACCGTAGCGACGGTTAGTCGACCAGCGACTGAGTAGTCGACCGGTATAGTGGAACACGCATGGGCCTTTTCCTGAGATCCAAGCGTACTCCTCCGTTCAGCTTGGGTCTGGATGAGCGCTTTAGCTTGACCCAGATCAAAGGATTTCAGCGCCTCGACGGCCGAGGCGCGTATCAGGCGGAGCAGCGATATGCAAAAACTGCGCGCTAGGAGGATCGGCAAGGTCTCCGCCTTCCAAGGATGGGCTCCAGCGCAAGGATTCCGGTAGGCGGTTCCGCCTGCGCCGATACTGTCGAGTTGCACGAAGCCAGCCCCGCAGAAGCCGGAAGTCATGAGAGCCGGCGGACCGCTTTGACAGCGCCTTTGTTGCTGCTGACCGAGCGCCGCGGCCCAGGGACGCCACGGTTTGATCCTTGATCCAAATCAACAGATTCGCACCCTCCGTACCTAGCGTCGGGCCAGACCACATCGTCGGAGAAAGAAGATGCTGAAGCGTTGGCCGGTCATCCTTCTTTTGCTGGTTGTCCTCTCGGCGGTCCATTCCCCAGCCGCCGCAGATGACCGAACTGCGGGACCGCAAATCCAGGAGGAAATCTGGGCGCTGCCGTTTCCGCTACCTGTGCTTGCTTTCTTGGTGCGGCCAGTCGGAGAGGGCCCATTCCCCCTGGTGATCATGAACCACGGAATTTCTCTCGACGCCAATCAGCGGACGATGTTTCCCATGATCGAATATCGGGACGCGGCACGTTGGTTTGCGCGTCAGGGTTATGTAGTCATCTCGCCTATCAGGTACGGCGCCAGCAGTCTCGATGACAAGGATCAGGGTCTCTACGGAGCTGTCTTTGCTCACGTCGGTAGCTGTGACAACCCGAACTTCCGCGGTCCCGGGCTCGCTATCGCCACTCTCAACGAGTGGGTCATCGACTACATGAGCAAGAAGAAGATGATCCAGCCTGGTAAGGTCATCGTCGTTGGCCAGTCGGGCGGTGGATGGGGCTCGATTGCTCTCGCGAGCCTGAACCCGTCATCAGTTCAGGCCATCATTACCTTTGCGGCGGGGCGTGGCGGCCGAGTTGATGGCAGACCCAACAATAATTGTGCTCCCGACAAGCTTGTTGCCGCGACCGGCGAGTTTGGACGCACCGCACGCATACCGATGCTCTGGATTTACGCGGAAAACGACACCTATTTCGGGCCGGAATTGACGAAGCGGATGCATCAGGCCGTTGTCGAAGCGGGCGGCAATGTCGAATATCGTATGCTGCCTCCCTTTGGAAGTGACGGACACTTCATGATCGATTCCGCAGACGCTGTGCCGATCTGGTCGCCTTTGGTCGTCCAATTTCTAGAGAAGCATTCAGCAACCGCCACGCCGTCGGGACAAGTCAGCAGCTCTTCACCCCAGGAGGAGCTTCAGACGAAGCCGCCGCGACTGCGCCTACCTGAAAACATTCATTACTCAAGCTGGGAAAAACTTTGTTTCGACTCATCCGATGGGACCACGATATGCCGAACGACCTCAACCGGCACGGACGACCTCGATCAGGTGGTGGTGCGTGTGGACCTGATCCAACGGGCTGACGGTCCGGCTCGCTTGCAGCTATTCGTTCCGCAAGGGGCAAATCTGCAGCAGGGTGTCAAAGTGACGATAGATCAGGGCAGCCCTACCCAGATTCCTTTCAACTGGTGTCTCACCAACATCTGCATCGCGGCACGAGGAATCGAACCGACCCTGGCTGCTCAGATGGAAGCCGGCCGACAGCTCAAACTTGAACTCACCGACCT
This sequence comes from Bradyrhizobium sp. 63_E2_N1_3, assembly GCF_052076005.1. Classification (NCBI taxonomy): domain Bacteria; kingdom Pseudomonadati; phylum Pseudomonadota; class Alphaproteobacteria; order Hyphomicrobiales; family Nitrobacteraceae; genus Bradyrhizobium; species Bradyrhizobium sp. 63_E2_N1_3. The sequence continues at coordinate 324,333 of NZ_CP197235.1, forward strand.
CAACTCGTCGTCAGTTGCGATAAGTCTGCCGCTCGAGCAGTTCGCCAACGTTCACAAGGGGTCACCCACCCGCACGTTCGATTTCGCGTCTGATGAGGAATGAACATCGTTGCTGAGACAATGTCCTGCTGCGAAAGGTCCAGATCATGCGCGAGACGTTCGGAGACGCTCGCACCGCTGTCCTGGTAGGCCCCGGCAAACGTGACCTGCGGCTCGATCTGTTGCGAGGTGTCGGCCAGTGGATGGTCTTCCTTGACCATATCCCGGAGAACTTCCTGAACTGGTTCACCCTTCGCAACTACGGCTTCAGCGACGCAGCCGAAATATTCGTGTTCATTTCAGGCTATTCGATCGGATTTTCCTACGGTCCAGCGATCAAGGCCGGTCAGTTTCTAGCTGGCGCCAAGCGCCTTTGGACGCGCGCATCGCAACTCTACGTCGCTCATATTTTCTTGTTTCTGTTCTTCACGGCCCAGATTGCTCGCACGGCAGCTCGGTTCGACAATCCAATGTACAAGGATGAGTTCAACATCGCTCAGTTTTTGGACCGTACGGATATCATGATCGGACAGGCGCTTTTGCTCAAGTATAAGCCGGTCAATCTTGATGTCCTGCCCCTTTACATTGTGCTGGTGATTGCGGCCCCAGCAGTGCTGTGGGGCCTTCTGCGTCGGCCGAATTGGACGCTGCTCTTCTCTGCGCTTCTTTACTTCGCAGCTCGACACTTCGATTGGAATTTGCCTTCGTTTCCAGGCGGCAAATGGTATTTCAATCCCTTCGCCTGGCAGTTCTTGTTCGTCTTCGGCATTTGGTGTGGCTTTGGTGGCGGCCCTACAATAAGGCCAGCAGCATTGTCCCGCCCGGTCACGATCGTTGCGGCTGCATGGCTCGTTTTTGCATTCCTCATCGTGATGACATGGCATGTGCCAGCCTTGGAGCGGTTCGTGCCCCAAGCGCTAATTCGCGCGATTTATCCCATCGACAAAACCAATCTTGATCCCCTGCGGCTCACGCATTTCCTCGCACTGATGGTCGTATTGCTGCGTGTTCTCCCGCCAGATTTACCGGGGCTCACCTCAAAATGGCTGCGGCCTCTAATCCTGTGTGGTCAACGCTCGCTCTCCGTGTTCTGCTTTGGTGTTCTGCTGTCATTCGCTGCTTATTGGATGCTGAAGCAGGTTGCAGGTGGCATCGTTGCCCAGATGCTCGTCAGCGTCTTGGGCATCATTCTCCTGGTGAGCGTTGCTTGGATCGCTACATTGTATCGCAGCCTTCCGATCTTGTTGGGGACAGAAACACGTGTGATCCGGATCGGAGCAGACGTTCCGACGGCCGAGAGAGAGTAGTCCGGGGGTGCCGCAGCCACTTCGAGTTTGGACCGTTCGCACCTGGCAAGCCGACGTCAGTGCGGTTGAGAGATCGCACCGAAGCGACCAGCAGGAGTCCATGGCATGCGCGGGGTCGTCGATGCGCCGCTTGGCGTCTTCGGGCGCAGCAGCTCTGCTCCTTAAAATTCCGAGCGCATTTTCCTCGAAGCTTAATATGCCTGAATCCCCAAGCCGCCGGCCAAATCAGCCTATGGTGGGGTTTTCCCTTTGGGGCGACGTGCAGATGCTAGATGCCGGCGCGGGCAAATGGCGGGCCGATCTCGCCCACGACGGCACCGAAGTTTCCGCCACGAACCGACTCGGATACGGCAACATCGGCATCCCGTGGGACGCGCTGACGCCGATCCTGCAGATGCTGATTGCGGCCAGATTCAAGTTCGTCCTGATGCGCGGCACCAGGTTTCGGCATCGCAGCGCCAAGCTGAGGAGCCTTCGGCTCGAGACCAAGCTCACGGAGGATGACGTCCCGATGGGCCGACGGCCCGCTGCGGCCGCCAGAGCAATAGGTTGCCGCTGGCGCGCCCGCCTCCGCCTTTCGGCGTAGTAGGAACACCGCGCCGCAGGCTGCTCACCGATTGGGTCACGCTGCGCCTAACATCGTTCCGGCGTAAACTTGCTCAGCGGTCGAGGCAGCCCGACTGACCCTGTTTTCAGTCGAAGGCGCCGAGCGAACGGAACGATAACGCGACGACATCTTTAACTCGTTGGACCATCGCCCGCCGTTTGAGTACGGCGCCTGTAGCGGATAGCCAAAGGCTTAAAGGCCCGCTGTTCAAAAACACGCGCTCGCGCGGATAGCCAAAGGCGGTGGTCCCGTTCCGAGCGGTGAAAGAATCAGCTTGAAGAAGCCGTCAAAAACGCGCGAAGAACTCGAGGCCGCGATCAGGCTGGAGATGGAAGACATCAGCGAGTTGCCGACGGATTTAGCCATCTCGGTCATGCCCTGCGAGGACACCTGGAAGGTCGCGATCATAACGGACGGCCCACAAGACCCGGAGCGCTCCACGATGATCGAAGCGATCGCTGACAGGCTGCGCAGCCAGTTCGACTTGAAGAGCTGACCCCGACGGCTTCACAGCGCGCTCAGGTCGTCCGGCACCTCGCCGAATTTCCGGATCAGCTTCGCGTGTTCGAAGTCGCCGGTGGCCCGCTGCGGCTGAAGGCAAGCGCGCCGACATGCCCCGGCTCCCGCGAGAAAGCTTCAGCCTTCATCACGGCTGCGGCTGCGTTCGGGTGCGATGCCGTCGTCATAAGGGACGAACGGCAAAGCGGACGTCGTCGGTCGAGCAGGGCCCAGTCCCCCGCCGCCATTCCGGCGCCCGCAGGAACTTTGGACCTGCTGCCGCCCTACGGGGCAGCGCGGGCCGCGTCGTGCGGGGCGGCGCCCATCGACGACGATGGCGAGAAACAACGTCACCGAGGCGTCAGTCAGGAACGGAGCCATCGTCGTCCGGTTGACTCCGGGAGACAACATCCGGGAGGTCAACATGGCCATGGAAGATCGCGAGACCTTCAGCCTTATCGGAAGCGACAAGGTCGAGGGCACGAACGTGTACGGGGCCGACGGAGAAAAGGTCGGCTACATCGAGCGCGTCATGATCGACAAGGTCAGCGGCAAGGTGTCGTACGCGGTGCTGAGCTTCGGCGGCCTGCTCGGCATCGGCGACGATCACTATCCGCTGCCCTGGCAGGCGCTGAAATACGACACCAACCTCGCGGGTTACGTCACCGGCATCACCCAGGACCAGCTCCGCGGCGCTCCCAAATACGCCGACGAGAGCAGTTGGAACTGGACCGACCCGGCGACCACGCGGTCCGTGAACGCTTACTACGGTGTGCCGGTGGCTTGAGGCGGCACGGCACCCGCGCGCGGGCCGACGCGCCCTCCGCCACGCGAGACGACCGCATCGGTCGCCGAGGAGACTTGAAAATGGGCAATGTCGTTCGTGTTCTCGTGGTGGAGGATGAAGCTCTGATCTGCACCTTCATCGAAGATGCCTTGTCGGACGGCGGCTTCGCGGCCTGCTCGGTCCATTCGGGAGAGGCGGCGATGTCCACCTTTTGGGACGGCCGGAAGCAGTGTCGGGCGCTGCTGACGGACGTCAACCTGGGTGCTGGCATCAACGGATGGGAGCTGGCGCGGCAGATCAGGGAAATCACGCCTGGCTTTCCCGTGGTCTACATGACGAGCGCCAGCGCGCCAGACTGGAAATCGCAAGGCGTCGATGGCAGCCTCCTGATCGAGAAGCCCTTTGCGCCGGCGCAATTGGCTGCCGCCGTCTCGCAGCTACTGGATACCCGAGCCTAGCCGGGTCGAACCGGGATCGTTGTGAGGCTCCGATCCTTCGATAGCCCGCAATGGGGGGGCGGCGGATCAGCGGATCGTCGAGCGCGCCGGCTATGCCTTGGCCTTGCATGCGGCCGCAGCGCGAGCCTCCGCTACCGCCATCCAGTCCCGCAGCAGGCCTTTGTCCTCCTTCGAAAAAGACGCGCGCCGCTTGAGATCCTCCAGCGTCTCGCCGGGATGACATCGCTCGAAATCCTCGCGGATCAGGGACTCGAGGTAGGTCCGGTCCCAAGCGCCGCCTGAATCGAGATGCTGGCGTGAATCGGTCCCCATGATTGTCTCTCGGCGCATGCAGTCGAAGGCGCCCGGATTCGGCACAACGGCAAGAGCGATTGCTTGGTTCACGAAGGGGGCTGCCCGTGTCGACGATGACGGACGGCGTCAAGGCCGCCGTCGGGCCAACTGAGAGGCGCGCTTCAGCCGCCAAGGTCGAGGAGGTCCCTCAGGCCTCGCCAGACACGGGTATGGCCGTGGCCGGCGGGACGATGCGCAGCGGCGGCAACGGACGCTCGGCGGACCGGGACAGCGGAGAAGGCTTGCCGCCCCTGGCTTCGTATCGCTCCGCCAGCACCAGCAATCGCCGCCTGATGAAGGGGTGGGCCCTTCCGGCCAGCTCGCGCACGCGATGGGCCATCGCCCAGTAGCATTCCTGCCACGCTACCGACGGATGAAGTTGATGACATCGGCGGCGGCAGCGTCAAGCGGCATCGTTCGCTGCGGCGCGCTCCCCGATTTCCCTTGAGCGAGCGCTCGTTGCGGCACTAAGCTGGTCGGGCGGGGAAATCCAGATGTCCGAGCTGCACCTGATCCGGAAGCGGTGTCCGCACTGCGGGAGAGCGATGAAGCTTGTCTCCGAGTCGACGGGCCGGGGCCGCGAGCGATACGTTTGCCCCGCCTGCGAGGAGGATCCGTTGCACGACCCCGCCGCCCAAAAATGGGCGGACAGCCCGCTGCGCCCGCCGGCCAAGTAGCCTCCGAAGAATCCGGTCATGGCGCCGAGGCCGCTTGTCCATCCGTCTTCCATTCAGGGTCTGTGGCCATCCAGCCTGCGGTGGGCGATCCGTAGCCGGCCACAGGACTGGCGGGACCGTCGCCGGCGCACCAACTTCTTTGAAGGATTGCCGCTGCAGAATACGGGGAGGGTGCGATGTCGACCGTCGCGAAGTTGCTTGCGCGGAAGGAACGGCTCCTGGCGCAACTGGAGAGCGATCCAGGGTCGAACGAGCGCGAGGAAATCGAAAGGCAGCTTGCGCAGATCAAGACCGCGCTCAGCCTCCTCGTTCCAGGAGACGCCGCCACCTCGACTGAGGAATGATCCAGCTCCAGCGCTCACAGTGAGCTGAGGTCATCCGGCACGTCGCCGAACTTCCGGATCAGGGTGGCGTCGCTGAAGTCGCCGCTGGATGGATCCCCGGTCCGCGAGAACGCGATGGCCCGGCTTGCGGGAGAGCGCCTCGGCCCGCATGACCGCGGCGTTGGCGCTGAAGCACTCCGTGGCCTCGCCGGCGGCCATGCCGTCGTCGGAGAAAACGAACGGCAGAGCGACATAGTAGGTCACCTCAGACATCTGCCTCATCCTTGCGTTCGCGCCGCTGGGAGCCGTCCCCGGGCGTAGCCTTTGGAGACCTTCGTCCGGAGCTCGCCGGCCTCGGCCTCGAGAAAGTCGACGGCGACGAGCAGTGCCCTGACCGCCTCCCGGGCGTCTCCGCCGCAGGCCGCGATGGCCTGGTCGGCGGCGGCCTCCAGGTCGAAGGTGGCCGGTCTGGAGGGCTCGGGCGTAGCGGTCATCAGATGATGTTCTCATTTTGTTCACGAGAGTCAAGCGTCGGCGCTCTGTTTCGCTGACGCCCGCTGCAGGGGCAGGGTTGAATCTCGTGGACAGCCGCCGGGGGTGTCGGAACCGCGCCGCCCTGTTCGTCTTGAGTCCGTGTCCTGTACCCTGGAGCGTTGCGTACCCATGGCCCCCCGCGCGAACTGGAAAGGCTTCTTGAGACTCTCGCTGGTCACATGTCCCGTGGCTCTGTACCCGGCAACATCGGATGCTTCGCCCAAGAGACGAGCGAGCAACTTATATGTCACATCACGTGGATGGATTTGAGCTAAAGTTCACTAGTCGAACGAGCTGGAAAGCGGAGCTGCGCTTCGAAAATCAAAAAATCGTTGTTCCTGTCACTTTAACCAAAGGAAGGCGGAAAGGGGCGTCGTCTCAAGAAGTATTCCTGGAGGTTTGGTATCGAAGTGCCAATGAACTGAGGAGTCGTGCAGCGGATCCAAATGCTTTCATCGTTGCTCTGGCCAAAGCAAAGAATGATCACGCAGCACCTTCCGTGTTCGATACTTTCGTGGGACTATTTCGAGTTATCCCGACGGGTGTAATTTTGAGTGAAACTAGCATCGAAACAAAGATTTTGGAACGCGTTAGAGCTCGGGAATTAGCTGCGGTTTAGGTTTAGCTTTAGACCACCTAAAGATTGACCGGTCCACCTCGAGGCGTCCTTTAAGCAACGCCCGACCCGTCAACATCGTGTTCTCGGCCCCTCACAGATATTTCGGCTTCGCCTGAAATACCCTAGAGCTCCCCTCATAAGCTTGCAGGGCGAACCACTTGCATGCGCTTCTGTGGAGTCGCGTGCTCGAACTCGACCCTGCGCAGGTTGAGTTCCAACACGTCTGCTGTTGAAGCAGAACCCGACCGAAACTGCTTCCATCACACACGTCAGAGCCTGGACACCCATTGAAGACCTTGCCACTGCCGACGTCTAGGCGACTTCCCGTCGAACGGGCTCTCTGGTTCATAGGCACAAAGTCGGAATTAAATGCGAAAAGCCACCTCAAACAATAGCCGACGGAATGCGGCTATTTGATTTTGACCCAGGCCGGAATCTAAGGGCTATGCCGGCACATCGGTCATCAATCAAAGCGCTTCGATGAACTCGACCATTCGACGACGTTGATCGGGATCGGGCAATGGGCCGCGCATCGCGCCGGCATTGTCCGCCATGTGGCCGGGATCGCCGGTCCCCGGGATCACAGCGGTCACGCGCGGGTCGCCTAGCAAATATTTCAGGAAAAACTGCCCCCACGAGTTCGCGAACACCCGCGCCCAGTCCGGCAATTCCTTGCCGTGCACTGCCTTGAATAATCTGCCATTGCCGAAAGGCACGGCGGTCAGCACTCCGGCTCTGATTTCAGCGGCTAGTGGCAGGATAGTTTTCTCAGCCCCGCGGTTATCCAGTGAATAGTCGATCTGCACGAAGTCAGGCTTCTCCCGTTCAAGCACGGCCTCGACCGCGGGATAGTCGCGGCGGAAGGTCGAAGTGATGCCGACATAACGGCACACGCCTTGTTTCTTCCACTCCTGGAAGCGTTGGAGAGATTGCTGCTTGCTCCTGACATTGTGGAGCTGCAGCAGATCGACGTTTGCAGTCTTCAGTCGGGCCAATGATCGCTTGAGTTCCTTGGAATCGAGCGACTCGAGCTTGGTGGCAATGAAGAGCTTGTCGCGCAAGCCGGCAGTTGCGGTGACCTCGCCCAGCACGCTTTCCGCATCGCCATAGGTCGACGCGGTGTCGATGAGACGTCCGCCATTCTTGATCAGCGCCTGTACGACTGCATCAGCCTTGCTCCGCGTTGTTTCGTTATTCTCGTCGAAAACATAGGCGGTCCCAAGACCAACGGCGGGAATGCGCTCGCCGCTGCCAGGAATCGGACGGGTGAGAAGCGGTGTCTCAGTTTGGGCAGCTGCTTTGGTCGACAGCAGAAGTCCGCCGGCGAGCGCGGCAAAGTCGCGGCGGGTGATTTGGCGAGTTAATTGCCGAGTCATTCGGATTGCCATTCCGGCGCTCCTTGATCATCTCTTCTTGTTGCAAGGCTCTCCTGCGTTCGTCCCAGCGCGGTTGAGAGGAAGAGCCATCCCGCCGCGACCGGCAGCGCACACAGCGCGATGGCGCCAAGCTTCAACCCCAACGCCTGCAGGCTGTCGTAGACCCAGCCATACAACGCGTCCGAGCCGCGATAGATCACCACATCGATCAAGTTTTTGGCCTTATATTTTTCCTCGCGCCCAACCACGGTGAAGAACACCTGGCGTGCCGGATTGGCGATTGCGAAGTTCATCCAGCGTTGCGCGACCTGGAGTGTCACCACCACGGACAGGCTCGGCGCCATCGCCAGCGCTGCGAAGCCCACGACATAGATAGCGGGCAAAGCAGCGGCGGCGATTCCGGTGCCGAAGCGCTTGAGGAACGTGGCGGTGGCAAATACCTGTGTCGCCAGGCTCAGCAGGCCCACCGCGAGATCGATACCTGCGAACAGACGCGTTTGCGCTGTCGCGTTATGGAACGTCGTCGAAACGATGTTGGCCTGCGCGAAATAGGCAATCGTCGCGCCGAACGAGAGCAGGCTGACCCAGCCGGCCACGCCGAGCAGATAAGGCGACCGCATCAATTCGAACAATCCCGCGAACGCGCCGCCGCCAATGCGCTGAGCTCGAGCATCGACTTCCGCCGGTGGATCCGCCACCTGTTCAATTCGATGCACGCAGAGCACAGCGAATTCGAGGAAGATAGCGGCCGCGATCAGCAGGTTGACCGGACCAATCGGCCCCGACAGCCAGATTGTGATGACGGGACCAAGAAGCGCGCCAGCCGTTCCTCCGGCGCCGATGAACCCGAACAGTCGCTTGCCTTGCTCTGACGTAAACAGATCGGCCATAAACGACCAGAACACCGCGACCGCGAACAAATTGAAAACGCTGACCCAAACGAAAAACACGCGCGCCACGATCACGTTTTCGATGTCGAAAAACAGCAACAGCCAAAACAGGACCAGGTTGGCGACGAAGAAGTGGTAAACGACAGGAATAAACCTGACCCGCGGCAGCCTCGCTACCAGCGCGCCGTAGAGCGGCTGTGCGACGAGCAGGCTGACAAACGTAGCCGTGAAGAGCCAGGGCAGGTTTTTGGTTCCACCGGCAATACCCATCTGATCGCGCAGCGGACGCAGCACATAATACCCGGCAAGCAGGGTGAAGAAATACGCGAATGACCACAGCGCTGCCCCCCGTTCTTGCGCGGTGCCGGGCACCGCGCGGTGCAACCAGCCCCCGAAAGCTGCCGCAGGAGCCGTCATGGTGTCAGCGACAACTTTTGCCTGAACTCCGCTGCGCTCACATTCTGGCCATATCCCGGCGCGCCGCGCTGGAAGCGGCTCGCATCGGCCAGTTTGCCGACCTCCACCGGGTCAAACCCGGCATCACGCACCAGTCGCGCCGCGACCTCGACTGCTTCCTGATCATCACCGGCAATCGGGACAGCGAGCCGCGGGGGAGGACGGTTCGCTTCGCGTTCGAAGATCATGTAGTTGAGCGTGTTGAAGGCGCGCACCAGCCGCGCGCCGGGCAGATATTTCTGCGAAGTAGCTCCGATGCCATTGCGCTCGACTTCCTCGGCAATGGCGCCGTCGCGGCTGGCCACGGCATTATTGGCGTCGAGCACGATCTTCCCCGCCAACGATTTGCTGTAATCTCTACCAATCTGCGGCAGTGCGCCGTAAGGCACGGCGATCAAGACAACGTCACCAAATGCAATCGCCTGGTCGACTGTGCCGGCCTGTGCAAGAGGGCCAAGGAGCGCAATGAGGTCCTGCAGTGCTTCCGGGTGACGTGATGAGAAGAAGACCGAATGGCCTGCCTTGGTCCACAGGCCACCGATCGCCCCGCCGATATGGCCCGCGCCGATAACGCCTATTTTCATCTTGGGAGTAGCGGTGGTCTGACCCGATGCGGTCGTCGCCAGAAGAACCCCTTCGATAATCAGCACTCCCGCAGCGCTCAATAGTGCGCGGCGACGGAGATCCATGGGGACATGCTCGACCATCAGCAGACCAATTGCGGATTGCAGGACGAAATCTTGTCGTGCTGTCCAGCTCTAAATCGTCCCCTGCATGACCCCTATTATAACGCGAAGTGTGCAATAATTAGCGTCTCGAAATTCCGCTCGCACAGAGTTGATCCCTTGTTCCAAATGCTGCAAGTGCGCAATTCGTTGCCTAACGTAGCGAAAGAATTCCACTCAACCAAACACCAGTAGGCATGGTGCCCATGCGAGAGCTGCTATCGTTCTCTAGCAGGGGGTCTATTGGGTGCAACGGAGGGAGCGCCGTTCTCAGAGGGAATAGTCGGTACGTCGTCTTTCACCCTACACTGTTCGACATAACGATCTTCAGTCAAACCGTGTTTCATCATGGCTTCCTTATCAGCACTCCATTCGGCTTCGCACTCCTCCTCAATATTCCTTGGGCTATTGTGTGGCGCGGCGCTGGCAGCAGGGGCGGTGGTAGAGTTTGACTGGGCAGTCTCGGCAGATGCGGTGAAATGTAGGATTGTGATCCCAGCAAGCACACCGTAAACCAAACAGCGGAGCTTCTTCATCTTTGGACTCCCTTTGGCACAGCTTGTCTCGCTAGAAAAACCTTTCTAAACGCGTGGTAGTGCCTGCAACCGTTCCATCTCTGTCCCCGCACAAACCAACACGAATCCTTGGGGCCTGTTCCTGCCCGGTGGGTCTCGGAGGAATTTCAAGCCGTCTGCCGATCGGCTAAATCCATCGGATGACTCGTGCCGCCGCCCTGACGCTTGCTATGTCTTTTGGCCCAACCCGGGCCTACGGGCATGTCCGCTTTTGCCTCGCTATTGAGGGCTAAGCGGACATCAATTCTGTCTCATCTGAACGCCTCGGTCTGCTCGACATTCCCGTTCAGTCTGCAAACCTGATCCGGCTTGCCGCGCAACCTACATGATCCATGGCGTTGTCCTGATACGGACGTAGCCGCAGAAGATGATGCGGCCGTGGTCGCTATCGCGTACCCTTAGAGCGCAGCGTCATCACACCAACCAGCCAACGGCGCTCACGCCTTGTGAGAGGTCAGCCATGCCGGCAAATCATGATACGCGTCCCTTGGGTCGAACCGGCATCCATGTGCTGCCCTTGGGCATCGGCACAAACAAGTGGCGGCGTGCCGATCGGGGGGCCGTGATGGAAACATACAGGACCATTCATGATGCCGGCCCTTGCATGATCGACACGGCTGAGATCTATTTCTCGGAGCGCGTTGTAGGTGACTGCTTGCGTGCCGGTCCCACCCGCGCGGTGATAGCATCGAAGTTCCTTCCCTTTCCGGGCCGAACCTCTTCCCGCCGCCTGATGAGCGCGCTTGACGGTTCGCTCGCGCGCCTGGGCCTCAAGACAATCGATCTCTACTATGTCCATTACCCGCTGCCCTTGCTCGACGTCGGAGTGTTCGCCGATGGCCTCGTCGAAGCGGTGAAGTCCGGCAAGGCACGCGCGGTCGGCGTGGCAAATTTCAATGCGGACCAGATGCGCCGCATCGCCGATCACCTCGCAAGGGCAGGCGTTCCGCTCGCCGCCAATCAGGTCAATTACAGCCTGCTCCGACGAGCAGCGGAAACAAATGGCGTGCTCGAAGCCTGCCGTGAGCTCGATGTGGCACTTGTCGCGTATTTTCCCCTTGCGTCCGGCCGTCTCACGCAGTCGTCGGACAGCCTCGGCACGGATGCGTTGCTGATGCGTCTGGCCGATATTGCCCGCGCGCACGACGCCAGTATCAGTCAGGTCGCCCTGAACTGGCTGTTGGCGCGCGACAGTCACGTAATTCCCATCCCCGGCGCCACCAAGCCTCATCACGCCAGGGCCAATCTCGATTCACTCGGTTGGCGCTTGAGTGAGACCGAGTTCGACGCGATCGACCGAGCCTCAGCAAAGAGTGAAACGTGATCTGGCGCCCATCAAACCCTCATCTCCACCTCTGACCTCGACCTGATCGACGCGGATTTAGGATTCCTGGCCGGACGGCCCGGTCGTTAGGCTGATCAGAGACGGAGCCGAGGAAACGAATACCCCTGGGCTCCCCTTCCGAATACCGGATGGGTAAACCTGATGCTCAATGTGGGGCTTATCGAATCCGAACCTAACCCTGCGGAGGTTGAGCTCCTGCTCGCCCTTTCGAGAGCCGCCGCTGTCGGCATGAAAGTTCGCGGGACATCCACCAATCGTTCGTAAAGGCAGGCCAGCGGCCGTATCCCGGTAAGAATCTGCCGACGCGGCCATAAGTCGGTGGCGACGGTTGTGCATTTTCGGTTTCGAGCGTCACTGCCGCAAAGGCCCCCCGTGGTTTGACAACATGGTGTGTCCGGGATTTGAATAAGCCCCTGAGCAATCGATGCTCGATCCATGGGAGTGCTTTGGAGACGACAACCCGTGTCGTCAACCAAAAAGGATTGGATCTCATGGAAAAGAATAGACAGCAACGCACTTCTTACATTCGGTCATTCGATCGGCGTTTCATGGTGCAGATTGAGCCAGGCTGGCACGTTAATCTTCGCGCAGCTCGGCGGCTTCGATTAATCGCAAGGCCGCGAAGGTGACCGACGGCCGCGATTGATGAACGAGGGACCACGTGTCGAGCTGGTCCCTCGTGTCATCGGGTTTCTGCTTCGTCTCATTCTCCGCTTTCACCGTTCCCGGAGAACTACTCGCGTCATTCTCATGAACCACAGCACAACGTCGGTTCGACGCTGCTTCTATAAGCAGAAATAAGCCCCCACGAATCTCGAGCAGAGATGCTGCATAGCCCTCGCTAGTAAAAACAGCTAGCGGAGTCAGCTAATGACTGAGCGATTTCTAAGCGTGAAGTCTGTCCTAGATCGAGTTTGTTTGTCGCGGACGGAGCTCTACGAACGAATGAAGCAAGGAGCATTTCCGCGAACGATTGCTCTTGGGCCACAAAAGGTCGTTTTCATTGAGTCCCAAATTGATGCGTGGATGAAAGCGCAGATCGACACTAAGGACGTTGGAGTAGAATGGCGTAAATCGCGAGCTCAAAGCGCTGTAGCGGCGCGTCAGGTGAGAAAGGCGGCGCGATGATCGAGCCTATTTCACCCAATATTGAGGCGTCAGTCGATTTCTTACGGAAGATGTATCCCTCAGGACGGTGGGTCCTGACGGCGATCGGACCTAACCGGCAAGGTATCGACACTCAAACATTTGGTCCTCTTAACGAAACGGCATGCAAACTATGGCTACGCAAGTATGGTGGCCATTGGAATATCTATTGGTCCGTCAACCCGCCGCTGCGTGATCTGTCCAAGAAGGCCGAGCGTGAGGACATCAAGGAGGTTGCGTACCTCCATGTCGACGTGGACCCTCGTGCAGGTGAAGACCTAGCCGAGGAACGGGTGCGCCTTGAGGCCCTGTTCAGCGGCGACAGCATCCAGCTGAAGCAGTCCAACGTCCCCGCTCCGACTGCCGTGCTGTTCTCAGGCGGTGGCTATCAGGCCTTCTGGCGGCTGGAGGTTCCCATTCCCGTCAATGGGGACCTCCAGCTGGCGGAGGATGCCAAGCGCTACAACCAGCAGCTTGAGCGGATCTTTGGTGGTGACAACTGCCACAACATCGACCGCATCATGCGCCTTCCGGGCACCATCAACGTGCCGGACGAGAAGAAGCGCAAGAAGGGTCGGACGGCGCAGCTCGCCACGCTGGTGTCGTTCACCGACGAGACCTACCCCCTGGGCAAGTTCACCGCTGCTCCGGCGGTCCAGACGCCTGACGTCAAGGGCTTCACCGATGGGCAGGCGGCCAAGAAGGTCGAAGTCTCCGGCAACATCGAGCGCCTCGACGACATCAACGAGCTCGACAAATGGGGCGTGCCCGACCGGGTGAAGGTCATCTGCGTCCGGGGCAAGCATCCGGAGGAGCCCAAGGAGGGTGACAACAGCCGCTCCACGTGGGTGTTCGACTGCTGCTGCCAGCTGGTTCGGGCTGGCGTGCCGGATCAGATGATCTTCAGCATCCTGATGGACCCCGACTTCGGCATCAGCGAGAGCATCCTGGAGAAGGGTGGCTCAGCTGAGAAGTACGCCATCCGTCAGATCGAGCGCGCCAAGGAGGAGGTCGAGGAGCCATGGCTGCGCAAGCTGAATGAAATGCACTTCGTTGTTGCGAACCACAGCGGTGACTGCGTAGTTGCCGTTTTTGATCGTGAGAACGGTGACGGTCTCCCACAGCTATCATATCAAACGTTCGGCGCGTTTAAAGGGCGCTACTGCAACGTCGATATTGCGACGGGAACTTATAAGGGGAAACTCGTCACCATGGAGCTTGGGAAATGGTGGCTAAAACATAAGAACCGTAGGGAGTACCTTGGAGTCATCTTCCGCCCTGGCCGCGAGGAAGTCCTCAACGGCTACTATAACCTGTGGCAAGGCTTCGGGGTCGAGCCGAAGGAAGGTGACTGGTCTCTTATGGAGAAACATGTCCGAGAAACGCTTGCCGGGGAGCATGAACCCAGTGCTGATTACATTCTCAATTGGGCTGCATGGGCTCTGCAGAACCCAGAGAAACCGGCGGAGGCGGCGCTAGTCTTCCGAGGCGGGCATGGAGTAGGCAAAGGAGTCTTTGCGCGTAGCCTCGTGCAACTGTTCGGCTGCCACGGAAAGCAGGTAAACGCTCCCTCGCAATTTGCTGGGAAATTCAATGCGCATTTGCGAAATGTCTGTCTGCTGTTCGCGGATGAGGCTTTGGTGCCTAACGACCCCCAAAGTCTCTCCATAATAAAAGGTTTGCTCACGGAGCCCCAGTTGCAAATTGAGGGCAAAGGAAAGGACCTTGTTCAAGCAATCAATCACGTCAAAGTAGTCATGGCTTCTAACGAGAAGTGGGTTGCTCCAGTCCAGAATGGTGATCGCCGGTTTGCCGTTTTCGATGTCTCCGACAAATATAAGAACCAACAAGAGTACTTCGACAAATTGTACGCTCAAATGGCAGATGGAGGTTTACAGGCAATGTTGCATGACCTTCAGAGTCGACCGTTGGGAGATTGGCATCCTCGCAGGATTGTAGAGACCCAAGCACGTAACGACCAAAAGAACGCGAGCCTGACAGGCTTCGAGCGCATCTGGCTTGATATCTTGCGGACGGGAGAACTGCCCGAGCCAACAAATTCAGAGTCAGCAAGGCTGAGGCAAATGGACGAACAGCATCCGAGGCTTTCGACATCTGAGCTTAAGGAGTATGCGCAGAAATACGCGCTACCGGGAGAAAGAATAACGACGACCGAAATAGGGCTTCTTTTTAATGAGCTCGGTTACAAGAAAATTGAGGACAGCAGGCCGCGCTGCTACCAAGTGCCTAAACTGGCGGATGCTAGGATTGGATGGGACAAAGCACGTGCGCCGGAACGATGGGATAGCACATCCTCTTGGTCGCGCTCGGGGCGGGCTCGCCCTGATGTCAGCCCTTTTTAAGGAGAAACTCTCGCTCTGAATGCGGCCATTAGAAATGCCGTCACTTGAGCGTCAGAATGTCAGCGCGAGGAGCGTCTGCTGATAGTTCCTATCGCGCGGCGGATCTCCGATAGCGTCCGACTGTACGGCCGAGATGCCGCTTAGACTTCAGAGTGCATCGCGCGATTCAAAGACCCCGAGTTCGCCGAGTTGCCGGCTTTCCCTGCTGCTAGACTGGATCATGTAATTACTCGGGTTTCATTTTCTTATACTCCGTCGATTGGCGAAGAGTCGGAAGAGTCGGTGAAGCCGGAGAGACTTCGAGAATACGGTGTGTTTGCCATATCCGACTTGTCTCCGACCTCCGACTTAGTTGCGATCGCGACACGGGCCGGCCTTCATTTCTGAGAGAAGGGGTTAAACGCGTCACCCATTGCGAGCGAGATTTCGCTTATCGGCCTGTTCATTAGAAGAAATCGGTCGTCCTTTCGGCTTCAATTTCGGCCTCTTTTTACCTAGCTGCTCAAACAACGGAGAACGTCGCGGGGCCCACCGGCGTTTATGATTCCGGCGATTCATCTTAATTATTTGTCCTCCCTTCGCGCGCGCGTAGGCACCAAGAATAAGCCCCCGCGAAGCGATGAAAAGTTTCCGCTAAGAGCAAGAGGTCAAAGAAGGAGTGCACATGTTGATCAGCGATGTTGCCGCGGTTCGAGCGAAGCAGGAACATATTTTGCAAGCACGGCGCACGGCCAAAAGTCTCCATAAGTGCCTAGACGACGGCGTTCTAATGCAAAGGGCGGACGTACTTTCCGCCCTGCTGAAAGAACTTGAGCATCATTGCAGGGCGGGAGGATTGATCTCTGATAGATAGAGGCGTGCTGGCACCCCGCTCTTCTAAAGGTTGGGCCCGACCGAAAAATATTGTGATATCCATAGAGGCTACGGCGTTCGCGGGTCTATTGGGGAAGCGCGGGGGGAGCGAATCCTTCAAAGATTTGGATCGGTCATCTCGCTGGCGAGCGTTGCCTCGTGAGAAGGTTTTGGATCAGCTGATTAGACGTCAGTCGCGGTGTCCGCTTCATCTTCGATTGCCGGCCAATGGTACGGGGGCCATATTAGTCTGAGATGGACCAACGGACTAAACCGCTCGCGCGGTAGGCGCTGCGGTTGACTGCACAGCCAATAGAATAGCGCGACGGGGTGTCCTGCTTTGAGATGAGGGTTCAGAACCTTCACTCAAAACAGGCGCCCCCATGACCGACGAGGCAATGAGCCCGTTGCGCCGACGCATGATCGAAAGACATGACGATCCGCAAGTCCGCGCCGAAGACGCAACACCATTCGCGGCGCTCCTCCGACGATCCCCGTTACGGTAGGTTTCGAGGACGTCCGCCGCTACCAGCGACATCTTGCGGAGAGCCGCGCTGGCGTGCCGACCATCGATCAGACAGTATCGACCGTGCGTTTATCTTTTTTGAGGTTACGCTCAAGTGCCACGAGATCGTCGATTATGAGATTCCGCTTGGGTAGACTGTTGTGGGTACGCATCCGGCGAAGGCCCCCGGCTAGGCCGCTTTCGGGAAGGCTGATCGCGCTCAAGCTGCGTGAGCGACGCTTTGAGACTGCCAATTCCAAGGCAGCAGTTCGTCAATGCGCTTGGCAGAGTGATCCGGTAGGCGCGCCAGCACGTCGGCAAGCCAAGCCTGCGGGTCGACGTCGTTGAGCTTTGCGGTGGCGATGAGGCTGTAGATGGCAGCCGCACGCCGGCCGCCCTCGTCGGACCCAGCGAAGGTCCAATTTTTTCGCCCCACGGCGACCGCCCGTAGCTCACGCTCGGCAGCATTGTTCGACATGCAAAGCCGTCCGTCATCCAGGAAGCGGCTAAATGCATCCCAGCGGCTGAGGCAGTAGTTGATCGCCTTGGTCGTGTCGTTGTTCCGGGAGAGCTTGGCGCGCTGCTCGCGCAACCACGCCTGCAGCTCGACGATCAGGGGGCGGCTACGCTCCTGGCGCACACGCAGGCGCTCCTGCGGAGCAAGACCGTTGATCTCGCGCTCGATGGCGAACAGGGCATCGATGTGCTTGACCGCCTCGGCCGCGATCGGCGCCTTGCTGAGCCGCGCCAGATCAAAGAACTTGCGCCTGCCGTGCGCCCAGCACGCGGCCTCGATGATCGGGCCGCCCTTGCGATTGGCCTCGTAGAGCCTGCCAAAGCCGGCGTAAGCGTCGGCCTGCATCAGTCCGGCATAGCCCGCCAGATGCTGCTCCGGATGCGCACCGCCACGATCGGGCGAGTAGAAGAACACGGCCGCCGGCGGATCTGGGCCGGCAAACGGACGGTCGTCGCGCACGTAAGTCCAGAGCCGTCCGGTCCGGGTCTTGCCCTTGGCCAGGACTGGCACCGTGGTGTCATCTGCGTGGATGCGCTCGGCCGCGAAGACGTGGCTCCGGATCGCATCGACCAAAGGCATCAGGCTTGCGGCGGAGGCACCTACCCAGTCCGCGAGCGTCGAGACGTCGAGGTCGATGCCTTCACGCTGGTAGACGTCGCTCTGACGATGAAGCGGCAGATGCAGGCCATACTTGGCGAACAGGACATGAGCCAGCAGCTTGGGCCCTGCACGCCCGCGCGCAATCGGGTGCGAAGGAGCCGGCGGCTGGGTGATCGCTTCGCAGGCCCGGCAGACGAGCTTCTCGCGCACGTGCTGGATCACCTTCCACTGGCGCGGAACGAGCTCCAGCGTCTCGGTCACGTCCTCGCCAATTTTGCGCAATCGGCTGTCGCCGCAGCATGGGCAGGTGGCAGGCACCGGATAGATAATGCGCTCCCGCGGCAAATGCTCCGGCAGCGGCCGGCGGGCTGGCTTGCGGCGCTCGAACGATGGCACCGCAATCTTCTCGGCTGCCATCTGCGCCGCGGTCTCAGATTGCGCCGCGTTCTCCTCCAGGTCGGCGAGCTGTAGCTCGAGCTGGTCCAGCAACGCGCCTCGCTCGGAGGACTGTCCGAACTGCTCATGCCGGAGCTTCTTGATCGTGAGTTTGAGCTTCTCGATCAGCAAGGTCCCCGCCTGGGCCTCGGCTTCCGCGGCCAACCGAGCGGCTCGCTCGGCGCGCAGCATTGCCTGCAGCGTGGTCACATCGTCGGGAAGAGAATCATCGGCGCCCATCGCCGACCAGAGAATCACAAGGCGCGGTCTCTGTCCGAACCGCTGATCGCGCCGTCGATTCAAATCACAGAGATCAGCCTGCCGCCTGCGGTCGCCAGGTATGTTGTGGCATCCGCCAGTCGATACCCTCCAGCAGGTAGCCAAGCTGGGCTGCGGTGATTGTCACGACGCCATCAGCCGACGATGGCCACAGGAAGCGGCCGCGCTCCAGCCGCTTGGCATAAAGTGACATGCCCAGTCCATCGTGCCAAAGGATCTTGATCAGCTTGCCGCTTTTGCCACGGAACACATAGAGGTCGCCGCCGTGCGGGTCTCGTTTGAAGGCTTCCTGCACCAGCAAGCCCAGTGAGTTCATGCCGCGACGCATGTCGGTGTGGCCGGTCGCAATCCACACCCGCACGCCCGACGCAATGGGGATCACCGAAGGCGTCCATCTGCCAGCGCCGCCACGGCGGCCTTAAGCGTCGCCGCGTCGACCGTGCCCGTGATCCGCATCCGAGCCCCCGCCGCAAACTCGATCTCGATCGCGCCGATGCCGGCCGGCCCGACCGGACCAGACGTCGGCCCCGATTCCGCGACCACCATTGCCGGCACGAAGCCCGCTTGATGGGCGGCATCCTTCGGCTCAGGCCGAAACGACCGTCGCCATCGCAGCAGCAATGAGCGCGAAACGCCATATCGCCGCGCCGTCGCAGCGACCTGGCGCGGCGCCTGTAAGCTCTCCAGGACGATCTTGAGCTTCTCGTCCTCGGACCAGCGCCGCCGCCGGCCCGTGTCCACCACCTCAAGCCGTTCGACTTGGGCACTGCGCCTATCACTGTCCATAAGGACAGTTCTCAACAACACGCCTCATTCGGCAAGGCGGCCTTCACCGGACGGATACTGTTGTGGCGCGACTGTCTCTATCCCGGACTACAGCATGCGTACCAAGTCAGCGTTTTGCTTTGATACGGGCTCAGAAAGGATCTATGTTTTAGAACTTCTGCTCTGATCAACCGGATTACTGCGGCGTTAACTCGCTGGCATCGAGAGTTCTTAAAGGGTGAAGGTTTGCAGCGAGCTGAGATGATCGGTCATTTGTTTGACTGGACTGTTGAAAGAACCGAGAAAGACTATCGGGTTGTCGTAGTGGAGCCGCCGTTCATCGAGCCTACTACCCACGGCGGTATATTTGATTCGGCTATCACGGCTTTACTCACCTCGGACAATGCTCCGGTCAGTGATCTTAGACCAAACGTGCCTGTGATTGAGCGGTTCGACCTTGTTACATTTCCGGAAGCGTTTCTGCCGGTCGCGGACTTTATCCGAACGATCGGCTTACTCTCCCGCTTTGAGCGGCTCGGCTGTATCCACGTCGGATTACGCCCGGACCTCAACGAGGAACATTTGTTCGACAATGCTTCGATCTTGAATCTTTTGGCCGAACTCCGATCAATTTCGTCTGTCGAACTTGAAGATCTTGAAGGTGTTCTCTCCTGGATCAAGCGGCAAGCTGTCGGGAAGCGCTTTAATTTGGCGTGCCTGTTCACAATTGATGCGAGAGCAAAGCTTAGAATATGCCTCCATCCCAAAATGGTTAGATCCAAAGTTGAAGCAGGCGCGCTCCCCGAGCGGGATATGGCTCAGGGAGATTTAGTTAGTCTTGTTAGGCTAATCCCGAGTGATCCGAATCTACTAAGCATAACAATGCAGCCGCTTATTTGCTCTGATGCGCTTCAGCTTGACAGTGATCGACCAGGGCATTTGCCGATTGATGCCGTGAACAGCAACGGTTCGTGCTTCGGTCAAGCCATTCCCGATTATGTTGATGTGGTTTCTGTTGCGACTTGCACGCCGCAGTCTGAAAATACAAGCCAAGGAATGATTGCAAGCAGGATGTGGCATCAACAGTTCCGTGAATCTTTCATTCGTGCTGCTAAAGATCCGAGCTGTCAACGTCATGCTCACGCAGCGTTTGTTCTTGCAAATTTTTGGTCGCTTGGCGCGAGCGACCAGATCGACTCCAGTGAAATAGGAGGGCTCTCCGGAGTGTTCCTACCTGTGAAAAATCGAGCGGGTATCAATCCAAATTTCATGGAGCTGTCGACTTACGGCAAGAACGAAGGCGATATAGATAATAGTTGGTCGATGCCAGCCGACAAAGTTGGTCCGAAGCGGAGCGTGCGGGGATACATCGCCCAACTTAGTCCTCGTGACATGGAGCCGCCGCGGGTAAGAATGCTGCGGATGACCGTTCATCGATTGCCTCGCCATGCTCCTCCTTGGGGAGCAACTGTAGGTCTGCGCGACGTAAACCTCCATTACGTTGACGTCCAGCTACCGGCAGACAGTTTAAGTTCATAGAGAGCGATCATGACAGAGGTAAACAAAATGCCATCGTCGTTCCACGGCCAGTTGCGCGCGAATGTGTTTGGCTGGGTTTCGCTTCGACACTTCTTGCCGGCTAACAACTTGCGCGATCTGATTTGGTGGTTAGTGGAGGAGGTGAGCGACGGACAGATGTCGTTTGATCAATTGTTCGACGAACGCGAAATACCCACCATGCCCGGACTTGATGGATGGATTGTCCGTCCTCAGAGAGTTGAAGGGAAACTTGCTGCTTACCTTCAGCGCGCGATCCAAGATATCGTTTGGCAAGCGGATAGCGACGGGTTTCCACCAGAGGATGGCGCGACCCCAGCACAGCTACTGAAAGCGCGATCTCTCGAGCAAGCTCTTGAGTTGGGCACCCGCGATTTTAGTGTTGGCCAGCGTGAATTGCGGTCGCCGCTCAACGACCAGGTTTGCGAAGCGCTGCTCGATCTACTGCGTAACGGTTCAGCTTGTTTAGCCGGCAAGGCGGAGTGGTCGGAGCTTCCATCTGTTGCTATCAATCGGGTCAGTAATTTATATCCACCACTTGCAATGCTTCTCTTGAAGCATATCGGCGATCTTTGCGCTGATGCCGACGCTTGGCCGGTCGCCGAGGACTTGTATCGAAAGTGTCGCGATAGGTTGGGAAGTCAGAGCAGAGAAGACTGGCGAGTGCTCTCCGAGCAGTTCGCTGATCTTGTTGACCAATCGATCGCAGCGGCGGTGAGGGTCAACGCTGGTCCGGAAGCAGCCTTCGCGTTCTTGCGTGAGAACCTTGACGGGGGCTCACTTAAAGAGCGTCCTCTGCTTAAGCTAAATGCTCCATTCGATGCTCTTTCCGCAGCGCTGAGCGTCGATGCGTTGGCACTGAAGTTTGTCGACGATCGGACCGCGCTGTTAAAGCCGCCACTAAGCCACGAATCGCATCGGCTTGACTGGTCGGTTTTCTCGATGACGGGGGCTCGTAACCGAGGCAGCGCTTGGAAGCGTTGCTGGGCGGTATTGCGACGTCAGATGGCTTTAGGACTGTCAACTGAGTCCCGAGATACTATGGGAGCGTTTGCTCAGATCCTTCTTACTTTGGTAGACGAACCCGAACCTAGCAGAGGTCATCTTGTTGATTTTCAGCTGTCTGTGCGCCTTCTGATACAAGCGGGAGATCGCTCTCATGTTGATGACATTATTTGGTCCGAAAGGTTGGTCGTAAGGTTTGTGGATGACGCTGCGATTGAGCTGGTCATTTCGCTTTGTCGAAGACATCAGGGCATGTCGATCGAGCGGCACCGGTCGGCCATTTCTGTGCTTACGGGGTGGGCGGAGAAGATTCCACAGGACCGACGACAGCTGGCCCACGTTATTGTCGATTTTCTTTCAAAGCAGGCGCGAGACGGAAGCACATCGTTCTCTTCTAACAGAAACCTAGCGCTAGCAGGGCTTGAGGCGTTAGGCAGATTAGCAAGAAGTAGGCCGGAGCTTTGTCGCGATCGTATTGGATCAATCCATTCAGCTATTGTGACGCGCCTTCGGCCGCAGGCTCATTGGTACCTGCACGCGAAGACCATTGAGCTTGCCTGTCTTACGATCGACATGTTTTCCAAAGATCAGACGCGCGAGCTGATCGACGACACGTTGGCTCTCCTTGCTACTATAAGGCCCGAGACCCAGTTGTGGCCCGTGGTGGGGCCGGCACTGCAGTTCCTGCTCGCTGATGAGGTGGTATCTCTGGCAAATGTTGATGCGGAGGTTGGTCGCCGAATAGTAAACGCCATTGTCACGTTCAGCGCCGGCGGTCGATCGGACGCGGCCGGACTTATCCAAAACCTTGAGCGATTTGATCGCTCCTTGTTGGACGTAAATGTCATCACTGAGCTGGGCGAGGCTTTCATAGGGCGACTCGTGCCATCGGTGAAGCGGCTCAATACCAGCTCTAATGCAGCTGAAATCAGAGCTTTGTTAGCAATTCCGTCATTGTCAGGGAAAGTAGGCGTGACAGCGGCCGTTGAGGCGTTGGAGGCTGTTCTCAGCTCCGTGAACACGAATCGACCTGCGATGGGAGTTGCGAATGCTTATGCAGCGGTGATTGCCTTGGCCGGTCGTCGCGCAGAGTTTGCTGCGCTGCTCGGTGAGGCATATGTGGACGAGCATTGGAATGTGCTCCTCAAGCACATCTTTGATATGTGGTCGGCTGCAGTCAACACCCCAAAGCTTCTTGCGCCATTCTCAATTCCGGAGCCGACAAGTCCGAACCGAATTACGGTCCATAATTGGACATACGCTTCGCTTCGGTTTGCAAAAGACCTAGATCAGGAGGATCGGATGCTGCAGTTTCTCAGGGGCATCGAGTCTCCGATCTCCTTGCGCGAGCCGATCGACCTCGCTATCGCGACAGGCGCCGTCTCTGCGGATTTCAAAGACCAGCAAGATAGCGACCTTGGCGATGAAGGAAATGATGCCTTCTATGCTGGTTTAGGACGTCGGCTGGTTCGCGTGCTGAGTGAAGAAGAAGATGTCGCGAAGCGAATTTGCAGTGAGTTGCTGCAGGAGTGTTTAATAAGAGGTCCGCGGGGCCTAGATGCTGCAGTTCTAGCAGAAGCGCTGCGACTTAGGATAACGAACGATGCCAGCCGGACATTAGTGCAGGACTACCTACAACGCCTAAATTCAGATCCATCTATGCGGCTCGCTCTATGGCCGCTTGTCGCTGGCTTAACCTAGGAACGCCCTTCCTGAGCATAGCCGGAATAAGCGGGTATCAAATCGCGGACCAACGCGCAGAAGTCGAATGTCAAGATGCCGCGACGCAGTCCTATCGTCCGCCTCATCGGAGCGATCCTGCTCGAACAGAACGATGAGTGGACCGTCCAGCGCGACCGCCACATGACGCTGAAAACCACCTCGCCCCTGAGCGATGATCCAACCGTCAGCCTTCCGGAGATCGCCAGCTGACCGGCCCGGCTCTTGCCTACACCGACCTTTCCCCACGTGATGATGTTCAACTAAGCTGCAACATCTCTCTTGCGCTCTCGTCTGTTAATTGAGGCCTGGAAAGCAGTTTCTTAGACACGCTTTGCTAGTGTTCAGTCAGGCTAATTATTCTAACAGCTTGCTGTCTGCGCCACGCGTCCGAGCTGAAGTGGCCTCAGATTCCAGCCTCCTTGTCAGCGAAACTTTCGGCTTGAAGATTGAAGACATCGTCTCTGTCGGTTTGCGAGTATGCCGTGCGAGAGAGAACTCGCGTTTAACGGGATTTTGCTTGCGCTTTTAGCTTATCAGATTGTATAAAGCTGGTCCGGCAACCTTTTGGGAGGCTAACATGTGCGATTCAAATGTCGGCGTTGCCAAGCGTCTCGATCTCGAAAGTATTTCGGAAGATATCGCCGATCTCGTCAAGCAGCTCGACAAGAAGGTCGAAGGCGAGATCAGCGTTGACGAGCTAAAAAAGATTGAGAAGAAACTCCACGATATCGTTCATAAGTAGAACCCGCTCCCTGACAAGCTATCCGAGATCTCAGTTCGACTGAAACTCAGACGCGGGCTGCGCAAGAACACGAAGCCGTTTTGCCAAAAAGGGAGCATGAGGCATGACGCCGCTTAGTCTCGACCCATGGCCCCATCTGGTGCTTGATGACTTTCTTCCGACGACGGTGTTCCAAGAATGCCTTCGTGAGATTGGTGCTGAGGACTATGACTACGAAATCGAAAGCCGTGGCACCGGAAGGATCGAGTTCTCGCTTCTCAAAAGTAAAGTCGCTTGGCGAGCAGTATATTCTAAGGAGACGATCGCACTGTTGTCGCTCGCGTTCGGCGTGAAGATAAAGTTAAATCGAGATAACTACGTGCAACTTCGTCGGATGAATGATGCAACACCGGAATTTCCAGTGCACAATGACTTTGCGTCGAGAGAAGATACGATAGCGTCGTTTCTCTACCTCAGTCCCGGCTGGAGAAGCACCTGCGGTGGACGTCTGCAGCTATACAAAGCTGAATCACAAAACGTCCCGTCGTTGTCGATCGAGCCGCTCTCTAATCGGCTGGTTGCGTTCCGAACATTGCCGTCCAACTGGCATTCCGTCGAGAGGGTGCGAGGTTGGGAACGCTTGGCCATCCTCGCGTTATGGGACATCGAAGACCTTTGAAATTGACGTTGGCGTATGTTTAGTGTCCTCACCATTTGGGTTGCGACGGCGATCAACTGATCGTGCACTCCTAACTGGCTTACGCTATCCAGGAGCGGTCCGATCCCAAGCTTGATGCCCGCAGCCTCGCCGGAGCGCCCGCGATCGGTTGCAGAGGCGTTGGTCCACCATCAAATAGGCAAATTTGACCGGGCGGCGGCCCTTTATCTCCAAGCGCTGGAAACTCAGCCCAACAATGCTGAAGCGCTATATTTTCTCAGTGTCTTGCGCCACCAACAAGGAAACGCTTTGGAAGCGGTTAAACTGCTCACTAAGGCGCTCGCAATCGAACCAAATCACGCTGAGGCTTGTTACATTCTTGGCGTAGCCCTGCGGGGCCTTGGCCGTCTGGCTGAAGCGGAGGAAAGTTACCGGGAGGCGCTGCGTCTGCAGCCGGCTTATCCCGAGGCTCACAACAATCTCGGCGTGGTCCTGCGCGACTTGGGCCGCCCGGGGGAGGCTGAGGAGTGCTATCGGGAAGCGCTGCGCCTGCGGCCGGATTATCTCAAGGCTCACTACAACCTCGGCGGAGCCCTGCGGGGCCTCGGCCGTCCAGCAGAGGCGGAGGCGAGCTATCGGAAAGCGCTCCGGATACGGCCGGACTATCCCGAGGCTCACAACAATCTCGGGAATGTCCTGAGCGATCTCGGCCGCTTGGCGGAAGCGGAGGCAAGCTACCGGGAGGCGCTGCGTCTGCAGCCGGATTGTCCTGAGACTCTCAACAACCTCGGCGGCGCCCTGAGCGACCTGGGCCGCACGGCGGAGGCGCTGGCGTGTTATGAGCGGGTGCAAGCGCTCCAGCCGGACGATGTCTTGGCTCATTTCGCTCGCTCGCGTCTTCTGTTGTTGCGCGGGGAATACGCGGAGGGTTGGCGCGAATTTGAATGGCGCTGGCGCGGCGGCACGGCGGAGAAGATCAAACTCCGAGGCTTCGCCGCGCCGCAATGGCATGGCGAAGAGGTCGCAGGAAAGACCTTACTTCTCCACGCTGAGCAGGGGTTCGGTGACACACTCCAGTTCTGCCGCTACGCGTCGCTCGTGGGAGCGACGGCGCGGGTGATTCTCGAAGTCCAGCCCTCACTGGTGCGGCTTTGCTCCAGCCTTGCTGGGGTTTTCCAAGTTATTGCTCGTGGCGAGCCGCTGCCTGCGTTTGATATGCACTGTCCCCTGATGAGCCTTCCTCTCGCTGTCGGAACAACACTCGAAACAATCCCCTCAGACACGCCCTACTTGGCCGCTGACCCCGTACTGATCGCGGGCTGGCGCGAGCGGCTTTCCTGTCTCGATGGACTTCGGGTCGGTCTCGTCTGGGCCGGCTCCCTGCGGTTGGAACCAGAATTGATTGCCATTGATCGGCGCCGCTCAATCACTTTCGCCACGATGGCGCCGTTGGGCGATGTCTCGGGGGTCAGCTTTATCTCGTTACAAAAGGGCTGACCGGCCGCTCAAAGCGCTGATGCCAGGCTGCGCTTGGCGGTGCATGACTTCACGGCCGATTTACAGGACTTCGCCGACACGGCCGCGCTGATTGGAGCGCTAGACCTCGTCATTAGCGTCGACACCTCCGTCGCACATTTGGCCGGCGCGCTTGGGAAGCCGACCTGGCTCCTCAACCGTTTCGACACTTGTTGGCGCTGGCTGTTAGACCGCGACGACAGCCCTTGGTACCCTCAACTGCGCCAGTTTCGCCAACCCACTCCGGGCGACTGGAACAGCGTGATCCTCACGGTGCGAGATGCGTTGCGGTGTCAAGTTGCCAAGGCCGACGTCACCTGACATCAACAGACAAGTTTGGACGGGACGAGCGTTTGTCTGCGCACGCTTGCGGTGCTTTAAGCTCGCACAAATCACACAACAAACAAGCATTCTTAAACATGTTTGTGGGACGCCGCGTTGTCGGTATCGCTGAAAGTCACCTAAGCCTGTTCTCCGCAGATTTGCATAACCTGCAGGCGCCTATGTCGGTTGCCGCCTTGATCATAGCGACGCGCGGTGCCTTTGGACGCACTTCCCCGCCTTCAATTGGCTCGGATGACTGCAATCGCCGCACCACTGTCCTTCCGGAGTCGGCGATCGTTTTGTGATCGGGAGTTAGGTGGCCGATCAGCCACATTACCTCGAGATTACGACACGCCTCACGTTCCAGACAGCGGCTGGATTGCACTCGATTGAGATAACCTTAGATGTAAAGCTCACTGAGACTTGCGATCGCCCACAGCATGGGTCGTCAAATCGTGGATTCAGATAGAAAACGCCGGCCGCGCGCTCCTGGTAGGACTGGGACTCCTCGAGCTACCAGATGAAATCGCTCTAATCGGGGGGCAACAACATGGGTTACCCAAACGGGGCCGTCAACGATCACGCGATAATAGGCATTCACGTTGACTCTTTCTAGCCGATCGAGGATCCGACCGATTTGAGCCTCGGGCGTCTGTTCAACTTGCGAGGCATCACTGTGGATCGTCGGCGCCGCAATTTCTCCCCCCCTGTAGCAAAAGATCCCCTTGGAGAGAGCGCACTGAAGATACCTAGGCATCTCTCCTGGAGAGAGCTGGCACGCCCTAGTAGGCTTCTGATGAGACATTTTGATCAAGTGAAAGTGCTGCAACGCTTCCAGAACTGCACGCTCAACTGCGTATTGAGGTGAGAGCGATGCTCCTGAACCGAAGCAAGAAAAATGGTGGGGATCTTCGACATAAATGCCTGCCAGCGCCACCGGAACACCAATGTCGGTTGTGATGTCCCAGACTTTCAGATTTCCGCTAGTCTCTCCTGCAACGCTTTCACATATAGCGCGTAGCTTAGGCTCGAGACTCGCGATGTTTACTCGTCGTAGGGCTGCAGGCTGTTTCCGAATGACCGTTCTGAGGAGTTCTATACCGAGGGCGTCACGTTCAATAGTTTCAAGAAATCCATGCAGCAGAGCTTCGTGAATCGAAGTGCCCGCGGCAACGCCAGAATTGGTACTATATCGCTTGAGCGCAAATGCAGATAGTGATCGCTCCTCGACCTCCTCTGGTGGCAAGAAACCAGGATCGGTCAAAAAGGTCGGGTAAAGCACAGGACTGCTTCTAAATCCTTCGAAGAGAGTTCGCGACAACAGCAGCTGATGGCCATTGCATATGCGTTCGAACTCTGGGCTTCCTCCAGCAAGAAACGAATCGTCTCCAACTAGTGCGAGAACTCTTTGTGCGTCGATCCGATACCGGTTTGAGAATATTGAGTAGTAGTGTTCAATAGCCTCAAACAGAGCAGACGCTCTTGCCTGAACGCCAATACCCTTGCCGCACCCATTCGAAACTACCGCACCCGATTGCTCCAAATAACAAAAGCTCGTTTTTACCGAAGCCCCTGCGTCTTCATATCGCACGGTCGCGTTGATTCCCGAGAGAAATTGTGTCGCTAGTTCAAGCGCATCCGCTGCCGGCCGAGAGCGCTCGTGAACTCCATATGAAACGAGATCAGGTACCACTTTCCTGAGACGAGCAATTAGTCGGTATTCAATTTCAGGATTTCAATCAGCTCATCGGTTCCTTTGGTCTTGAACTTGAGCGTTTGAGTGCTCTTGCCGCGAATAACGATCTCCACCTCGGTCTCGCCATCAATTCCAGTACCTGCGGCTTCGAGCTTTTCTCGAAATTGATCCATAACAATCTGGAAGCCTTTTTCTTCGGTCTCAAAGAATAGAGCACCCATTTCATTCTCCCTTTGACTTCACAATCTATAAATCAAGCTGCCGTCTCGGTTGAGCTTCGGTACGTTTCGATGGCAAGTGGCGAAGAGAATCGATTTCCCTCCACCACGGCAAAGAACGCGTATTTGTACATCACTTTCGTGACCATGCGAGCATCGGACCGGAATGAATACGGCACTCCATTTGGGATGAAGAACCAGTCGCCAGGATTGAAAATTCGCCCGGCGTACGTCAGCGAGCCCTTGAGCACCGTCCTTAGGCTGCCGCCAGGTTTTTCTGGACTGTTAGCTGGGTGTACGTGCGGCTCAACGAGGGTATTTGGCGGAAATTCAGATATGAATACTCGCCATTCGCAAATATCGATTGGAAGCTGCCACTTCTTGATTCCGTCGGCGAAGGGAGCGTCCACGAGCAGCGCATCTCTTGCTTGATCCGCTTCCAGATCGAAGCTTGTCACAACCTTATTAGGGTTGACACCCAGCTCTCGCAACTCCGGCGAATTATACGCTTCACGCACAATGCCATACTCCGCCAGTTCCGCGGCCGAGTACGTCTTTCGCGTTGGATTAAAATGAATATTCCTCTCGATCGCTGCACGGCGCAGTGTTTCGACCTCCACATCGGAAAGTATGAAGTCCGTCTGGCAAGAGCTTCGGAGCATTTTTCCCCTCCCTAAACAACATGCATGATTTTGGAGTGGCTCTCTAACCGTTCGATCGAGAAGCCCAATTTCGTTAGCAGACCCTCAGCCACGGAGGACAATTGAGAGTTCTCAAGAACTGCGGCTTTGACAAGAAGTCCCTCTGTCTTCCACCGATGCACGAGCTCGCTCAGAATGGTCTTTGTAACCGCTCGATTGCGCCATCGTGGAAGAAGGTGCCAGTTTTCAATTACGACGGTTTTGCCGTTCTTGTCTAAGGCGGCCCACCCTATGGGCGCTTCGTCGACAGTTATCAAATAGTGCTCACCAGCCGCCCAGTATTTGGCGAATCTTTGAAATTCCTGATCTTCCTGCCAGTCCTTCGGAGCTCGCCTTCCCTGAGCCCCCGAGAACATGTTCTGCTGAGCGAATTCTGAAAAGAGAGCCCAAGCGAATCCACAGTCGCCCTGTTTTGCAGGCTTCATCTCAAGGTTCATCATCGCCTCCCTCGGATGGGATAGCGTAACTCAGTCTTTTCTTCTTTGCAATGACAAGTTGTGCGGGTCTTTTCGGCCACTACTTCCATTCGACGGGGTGCGATTCTGGGTAGGCGTTCAGCTATCGAGCCATAATCTTTTGTCGGAAAGAGATTGGTTGGCCCTGTCGGTCAGTCCGATGATCGTTGCCTGGTAACGTGAAACGCCATGCCGGCAAATTGATAGGCGCACGATCCAGTTGCCGGCAGCTAGGCGAACATTCTTGATCTCGCTAAATTCGAACAAACGCGTTTTCATTAGCTGGTGCCTGGGCGCAAGATTCGGACGTGACGATCCTACGAGCTCAACCTGCGCAGGGTTGGGCTCTCGCGCCGATGCGCTGAAGAGCGATTTTGAGTAGCATCAGGGGTGCGTAGGGTGGGCACGTCGGAAAAAAAAGAACCAAGCACCAACACGAAGGTCAAGTGCGAGTTTTCGCGCGGTTGGCGGATCTTTCGGACTGCGGCTTCGCCCGAAAGATGCGCGCCGCTTTTCTGCGACGTTCCCTAAGCTTAAGTTTTTCTTCCGGCGACTTTCTTTCGATCTTGACGCGTTCGACGACCGAATAGCAATTGCTGGCGGTGTATAACGGATCGAACAGCTTCGCCACTGTCAGAAACAGCTTGGCGGATGGATTTTGCGGTGTCATTTGCTCCCGAACTTCGCCTGCGATTTCAACGTACTCTTTTGCGAACACCGGAGCCCACGTAAGCATCCTCTTTCGCCTTGGTATCTTCTTCTCCCGGGATTGCATCTTGCGACCGGCCGCTCGGTCTATTTGGGAGCGTAGCTCGGTCCAAAGCTCTTTCAGGTCATCGTAGATGAGGCGAAGGGCTTCGTGAGGCGGTTGTCCCTTCGCGGGCGGATATAATTCTTTCCAAATCCCCGGACCCCATCCTCCGCTTCTAACCCATTCTTCGTCATAATATTCGTCGCCCGGTTGAAGAGGCTCTGGGTTCTCGTAAAGCTTCGGCGTCTTACGTGCTTCCTCGTACAACCTGGTGTCCGAATACGATTGTCTGAGCTTATTAAGGTCTTCAATGAGTTGATCCTCATATTCTGAAATTTCGCCTTCGCGCGCGGCGGCGGCGATTAGATGCGGATGCAGTTTGATTCGACGGTTGATCTCCTCATGCAAGTCCGGTGGATTGCGACTAGTCACCTGACGATCTCCGCAAGATGGCGTCCGTAAGCAGCGAGAGCCTCTTTCTTCTCATCGTGATAATCATATTTATTGTATGTTCTCTGTAGACCCTGCTTCGCGTGTCCCAGCACGGCGTCACGAACGTCTTGACTGAAGCCAAGGGTCGCTAACCTCGTTTCACAAGTCACTCGGAAGTCGTGGATCCGGTAACTCTGAAGTGATTGCACTCGCTGCTCGAGTTTGAGCATTGCGCTCGCCTCCTTGTCCATCCTCTCTTTAGCTTTTGAGAACCCCGAGACTGGTACTCGTCCCTCGCGAGAGGAAAAAAGAAATGCCTCAGGGGATCTGTAGGACGGGACAGTTGTGAGGATTTCGAAAGCCTCAGCGCACAGGGGGACTATGTGATCACGCCGGCTTTTGTAGCGAGCCCTCGGTACCTCGAGCCAGAAGTTCTGGGAGTCGAGTTCAGAACACCGCGCGCGAGCCCAATCATTGCGACGTTGTCCGGTAAGCATGAGAAGGCGAAACAGCGCTCCAAATGGATATCCCAAGCCGCAGGCGGCGCGCCAAACGGCTCTGAGTTCGAGATCACTCAGCGAACGGCCCGCTTCTGCGTTCGAGCTTAAATCGCTCCGCTTAAGACCCGCTAGCGGATTCTCGTTTATAAGTTCGCGATCGGCCGCCCAATTGAAGAAGCGCGACAGGTGCTTGCGCACCTCGGATCCGGCGCCTCGTAACTCTTTTGCTACCAGACCATCCAAAATCGCATGAGCGTCGCTCCGACGAATTTCATGCAGGCCTTTACCAGCCCAATGCGGCAAAACGTGAAGCCGTAGGACACGCTCAACGTTCCGCCATGAGCTGATGCTCGGTTTGATTTCCTGCTCGATGAACCGGTGAAATGCTCGGTCAAAGGTATTGTGATGTAGTCGGACATGGCTTGCTATGCGCTCCTGACGCACGTCCCGGCCCTCCGTTGCTGCGCGCAAAATCTCCTTCGCTCGTTCCCGCGCTGACTTAAGGTCGAGTGGCGGCGTTGCTCCGAGGGTGATCCGATGTTGCCTGCCCGTTAGGAGTCGTCCTGACGGCGTCACACCACCCTCCCCGGGGACCTTGTAAATCACACTGAAAGTTTTCGCCCCCTTAGGGGTCACTCGGAGAATTAAACCCGGGCATAATTCGTCGGTGATCTCCATGCGCCCGCTCTTGGGCGCGATCTTTGGGTCGTACCTAAGTCGCTCGACCCCCTGATCAGTAAACCTCTTCCGTCGACTACTGGCAGCCATTTCCGGTCCCTCGGGGAGCTCCGGGGGAGCAGAAACTGAGTGTTACCACCAGAACTCCACCGAACTAGCTCTTCGCCAGTTCCGTACCCGCGACAACACCTAGTAGTCTTGGGGGCTTACTCGTGGTTACTTGTTCGGATGAAAGGCACCGAACTTGCCAAGGTCGGGGTCGAGGGTTCGAGCCCCTTCGCCCGCTCCAATTTTTCCCAACGCATCCAGCCAAACCGGGTCGGGCCGTGGTTTTCCACGCCGCTGGCGGCTGTATTGGGTCTCAAATGACAATTCTGGTCACGGGCAGCGCGGGCCACCTTGGGGAGGCCGTTCTCCGTATGCTCCGGGGACGCAGTTTCCCCGCGCGTGGAATCGATCTGAAGCCATCGCCCTTCACCGATGCCGTCGGCTCGATCGTCGATCCCGATTTCGTGCGGCGCCAGATGGAGGGCGTCACCGCCGTGATCCACACCGCGACGCTGCACAAGCCGCATGTGGCGACCCACGGCAAGCAGGATTTTGTCGACACCAACGTCACCGGCACGCTCAATCTGCTCGAGGCGGCCCTAGCCGCTGGCGTGCGCAGCTTCGTCTTCACCAGCACCACCAGCGCATTCGGCTCGCAGCTTCGACCCGGAGCCGGACAGGCTGCGGTGTGGGTCACCGAGGATCTGGCGCCGGTGCCGAAGAACATCTACGGCACGACCAAGCTGATGGCCGAGACTCTGTGCGAGCTGTTCTTTCGCGAGCGCGGCCTGCCCGTCGTGATCTTGAGGACCTCGCGCTTCTTCCCTGAGGACGATGACGATCCCGCGATGCGCTCGGCTTACCCGCTGGACAACGCACAGGCCAACGAGCTGCTCTATAGACGGCTGGATATAGCGGACGCGGTGAGCGCCCATCTCCTCGGCGTCGAGCGCGCGCCGAAGATCGGTTTTGCCCGTTACATCATCTCCGCGACGAGCCCGTTCGAGCCCCGTCATCTCGCGGCGCTCGCGCGCGACGCGGCCGGTGTCGTGCGCGAGCTCTACCCGGATTGCGCGCAGCTCTATGCGGCGCGCGGATGGCGGCTATTCCCCGAGATCGACCGCGTCTATGTCAACGACCGTGCGCGGCACGAGCTGGGCTGGCGGCCCGAATTCGACTTCGCGCATGTCCTGAACAGCCTGCGCGATGGGACGGATTTTCGCAGCACGCTGGCACGCGAGATCGGGTCGAAAGGCTATCACGACACGGTATTCGACGACGGACCCTATCCCGTCGCCTCGTAATCGCCGTCTTTGCCGTTTTGCTCGACGCATCAAATGTCTGCCCGGCGTCACCGGGAGCAGACCGGGGTGAGCCGTTCTACTGTGCATGGGGTTGTTTTCGCAATTTTGTGCGACCGCTCTTCCTGCTGCCTGCAAATCAGTCACGCACCATTTTTTGATTCCGCGTTGCAGCGAGACCGTGATCGTCGCCGTGCAAATCTTCGTGGCGTTCAGTCTCAATTTCTATTGAGTCTGACTGCAGTGCTCCCGACGCGCTTCTCACCGTCCGCAGATGTGCTAACCTTTTTGCGTCTGTCGTCCTGACAGACTCCGAACTTCGCCTCTCGACTAGCAAAACAAAATAACGTGCAGCCCTGACGGCTGCCTTAGGGGAGTGACGTGATGAAATTCCATCAATCCGTCTTTCAATCCGTCCTGGCGCTTGCAGCGGTTGCCCTTCTCGCGGGGACAAGCGCAGTCAGCGCGCAACAGCAGGACAAGAACCGCCAGCTGAAGAAATACGAATCCGGCACCAAGGAGTTCTGGACCCATCCGCCGGACGACTGGTTCCTCGGCGACGAGACCGAGGCGCAGAAGGGCCTCGCGCCGCCATCAGGCCCGCCGACCGGCGCGTCGGAGGCCGAGCTCGCCGCGATGATGAAGAAGATCAAGCTGCCGGCCGGCTTCAAGATCGAAGTCTATGCGCCCGGCGTTCTCGCCGCGCGGCAGATGGCCTGGGGTGACAAGGGCACGCTGTTCGTTGGCTCGTTCGGCCTCGGCAACGTCTATGCCATCAAGGACAACAACGGAAAGAAAGAGGTCAAGACCATCCTGAAGGGGCTGAACATGCCCACCGGTCTCGCCTTTAGGGATGGCGCGCTCTACGTCATCGCGGTCGACAAGCTGATCCGTTACGACAACGCCGAAGCCAATCTCGACAAGCTCGGCGACGGCAAGGTCGTCTATGACGACATGCCCTCCTATGCCGCGCATGGCTGGAAGTACATCGCGGTCGACAAGGAAGGCTGGTTCTACCTGCCGTTCGGACCGCCCTTCAACGTCGGCGTGCCCCCGACTAGTGTCTCGCAGATCCGCCGCGTCGATCCCAAGACCGGCAACGCCGAGATCTACGCGCTCGGCGTTCGCAACTCGGTCGGCGGGGACGTCGATCCGCGCACCGGCAAATACTGGTTCACCGAGAACGCGCGCGACTGGATCAGCGACGATCTGCCCTCAGACAAGCTGAACATGATCTCGAAGATCGGCGAGCATTTCGGCTATCCCTACTGCCACCAGGGCGACCTGCTGGATACGAAGTTCGCGATGGGTCACAAGTGCTCCGAGTTCACGCCGCCCGTGCTGAACCTCGGCGCGCATGTCGCTCCGCTCGGTATGAAGTTCTATACCGGCGATCAATTCCCCGCCGAGTACAAGAATAACATCCTGATCGCCGAGCATGGCTCCTGGAATCGTCACAAGTACCAGGGCGGCAATATCACGCGCGTGATCGTCGGCCCCGACGGCAAGAACGCCAAGAAGGAGGTGTTCGCCTCCGGCTGGATCGAGGGCGACCAGGGCTATCTCGGCCGTCCCAACGACATCATCCTCGCCAAGGATGGCTCGATCCTCGTCGCCGACGACTGGGCCGGCGCGATCTATCGCATCAGCTACAGCAAGAAGTAGCGTAGGACGACACGAGGCTGCGACCGGATGACGGTCGCAGCCTCGTTTGTTTGTGACAGGCTTGCAGCGGAACGCGTTCGTCATGCCCGGACTTGATCCGGGCATCCATCAAACGAGAAACCTCTTTGCAAACAGGATGGATTGCCGGGCCTACGCCAAGCAGGCGGGTCAAGCCCGGCAATGACAGTCGGAGAAATCAACCATGCGAGCCGTTCGGTTTGGAATTCTGTCTGTGACGCTTTCGCTAGCAGCACTTGCATTCGTCCGAGCCGAGGCGGCCGATAATGCCGCGATCCAGGAGAAGGCCGCCGTCTGCTCCGGCTGTCACGGCGAGAACGGCATTTCGCAGACGGAGAACATCCCCTCGCTGGCCGGCCAGCCCGATCAATTCATCCAGTGGCAGCTCGTGTTCTTCCGCGCCGGCTCGCGCAAGAACGACCAGATGCAGCCGATCGCCGAGGAGATCACCAACGAGGACATCCGCAATTTCGGCGCCTATTTCGCGCAGATGACGCCGCCGAAGGCCGCGGAAGACGGGGATCCGGACCTGTCGAAAAAAGGCGCGCAAGTCGCCGTCGGCCGCCGCTGCGCCTCGTGCCATACGGATAGCTTCGCCGGCACCAAGGCGGTTGCGCGGCTCGCCGGCCAGCGCGAGGAATACCTCGTCAAGGCGCTGCACGACTACAAGAGCAGCCAGCGCGTCGGCGGCGGTGGTGCTGCGATGGCCGATGTCGCCTATCACATGAGCGATGAGGAAATCACCGCCGTCTCGCACTATCTCGCGTATTTCAAGTAACGCGGAGTCGTTGCGGCAAGCGCCGCTGTCGTCCCGGGGCTCGCGCTCTGCGCGCCCCGGGACGACAGCGGAGCTTGGAGCTACCCCGCCCGCTGCCTCTCATACGCCTTCAGATGCGTATACGCGATGCGCAGCTTCGGCACCGGCACCTTGGCGGCGTCGGCGCGCGCGATGAGATCGCCGACGACGTGATCGGCCTCGACCGGCAGGCCCGCCTTGATGTCGCGGAACATGGATGCCGTCATCGGCGATCCCTCGGTGGTGAGGTTGCCCTTCACGCGCTCGAAGAACGGGCCGCCCGGCGTGTAGCCCGACGCGGTGGCGATCGCGCTGGTCTCGTCCAGCATGCCGAGCAAAAAGTCCCTGCCGCCGGGGGCCGCGAGGATGTTGCCGACGGAGGTGCGCATCAGGCTGGTGCTTGCGGCGAGCGAAGACAGGAACACCCACTTCTCCCACATGTCCTGCATGATGTTCTGGCTGGCGGCGGCGCCATTGATGCCGCTCTTGAAGGCCTCGTCGATCGCCTTGACCCGGTCCGAGAGCTTGCCGTCGCGCTCGCCGTAACTGAGCGACTGCATCGGCTGGAGCTGCACCACTTCGCGCTTCTCGTTCAGGGTCGCCGCGATGGCGCAGAGGCCGCCGAGCACGCGCTCCTTGCCGAATTTTTCGTCGAGCGTGTCGAGATGCTTCATGCCGTTGAGCATGGGGATGATCGCCGTATCAGGCCCGACCGCGGCCGCGAACGAGTTGATGGCGTCGTCGAGGTCGAACGCCTTGCAGCTCAAGAGCACGACGTCGAACTTTTCCTTGAGCGCGTCGGCCTGAACGGTCGGCGGATTCTTCAGCGTCACGTCGCCGTTCGGGCTCTTGATGACGAGGCCGGCGCTCGCGAGCTCGCTGGCGCGCCGCGGCCGGACCAGGAAGGTGACGTCGCGGCCGGCCTGTAACAGCCTGCCACCAAAATAGCCGCCGATGGCGCCGGCGCCGACCACGAGGATACGCATGGGAGAACTCCGTTTTATTCCTGGCTTTATACTTGGCTTTATTTTTGGCGGATGGCGAACAGGAAGTAGCGAATAGCAGGCGCGATTTCCACTCGCTATTCGCTAGGCGCCATTCGCGCGCTTCACTTTCCCGACACCATCTCCTCGACCTCGCGCAGCTGCTCCTTGCCGAAGAACATCTCGTTACCGACGAAGAAGGTCGGCGAGCCGAACGCACCGCGGGCAACGGCGTCCTCGGTGTTCTTGATCAGCTTGCCCTTGACCTCTGGCTCCTGGGCACGCGCGAACAGTTTTTGGGCATCGAGGCCGGAGGACGCCAGCGCCTTCGCCGCGACTTCCGGGTCGTCCATCTTCTTCGGCTCGCGCCACATGTGGTGGAAGGCGGCCTCGACATACTTTTCGAACACGCCCTCCGCCTGTGCCGCGATCGCCGTGCGCATCAGGTTCAGCGTGTTGACCGGGAAGAACGGATTCATGACATAGGGCTGGACCTTGAAGCGCTTGACGAAGCGCTCGGTCTCGACCGCCTGGAATTCGCGCTTGTTCTTGATGCCGGCGAGCGTCTCGGCCGGCGACTTGTTGTTGGTCGACTTGAAGATGCCGCCGAGCAGGATCGGCACGTACTCGAATTTGACGCCGATGCGCTGCTCGATCGCCGGGATCGCGAGATGACTGAGATAGGCGTTCGGGCTGCCGAAATCGAACAGGAATTGCGGGGCTGTGCGGGTCAAAATCGTTCTCCCTGACCTGGCTTTTGATCTGGCTTTTCATCCATTGTGGCGCAGGGCGCGCCACGGGTCCACCGTTTAATGATGGCCATAATATCTTGATGATCCGGTCAGATCAGACGCTGGATCGCGCGCCTGCGCCACACCGTGAGGTAATAGCCCATCTGCAAAACGAACATGGCGCAGAACACGATCGGATAGGCGGCCCACACACCTTTCAGGCCGATCGTGCGGCTCAGGATCACAGCGGCCGGCAGCTCGATTGCGACAATGGCGAAGATCGAGAGCAGCATTGGCGTCAAGGCGACGCCGGCCGCGCGCATGGCTCCGGAAAACACGGTGGCCAAGCCGAACGGCACCGAGCTCCACAGTGCGATGTGAAGCAGTCCCCCGGCGAGGTCGAGTACGGCACTGTCGGTGATGAAGAGGCCGAGCACGGCCCGCGGCGCCAGATAGATCAGCCCCACCAGCCCGCCGGTCAGGACAATGTTGAACAGGAGGCCGGTGCGCACGATGCCATCGAGCAGCGCCCTGTTGCCGCCGCCGATGGCCTGCGCGCCGAGGATCGAGACCGCGATCGAAATCGACATTGCCGTGAACTGCGTGTAGCCCATCACCTGGTTGACTGCGCCATACGCGGCGGTGGCATCCGATCCAAAGCCATTGACGAGCCCGAGCAGCACCAGCTCGGCGACTGCCATCACCACCATGCCGACCGCGCTCGGCAGTCCGATGCCGAGGATCTTTCCGAGCACGGCACGATTGAGCCGCAGATGACGCAGCAGCGCGGCATCCGGTGCCAGTGCATGCTTCGTCCGCAGCAGATAGACGGCCAGTGCGATGAGTGTCAGTGCGTTGGAAATCGCTGCCGCCCAGGCCGGACTGGTGATTCCGGCGGCAGGTATCCCGAACGCGCCGCGGATCAGCATCGGCGTCAGGATCAGTCCGATGGTGGTCGACAAGGCCAACGCCAGCAGCGGCGTCACGGCATCACCGACGCCGCGGATCATCGCCGTCATCAGCAGGAAGACGAAGCCGAGCGGCATGGTGAGCAGCATGATGCGCGCATAGGCACTCGCCTGGTCGAGGATGTCCGGAGGCGTCGCGAGCATCGTCATTAATTGCCGGCTGAAGAAGCCGCCGACCAATGCAACCGAAAGCGAGAGCAGCAGGCCGATCGCGAGCGTCGTGCCGACGACGATCCTGATCCTGCCATGCTCGCCAGCGCCAAAGGCCTGGCCGATCAGCACAGTGGCGCCGGTGCTCAGGCCCATGACGAAGGCGAACAGGAAGAACATCACCGGGAAGAACGCCGACACCGCTGCGAGCGCGTCGACGCCGATCATCTGGCCGAGATAGACGTTGCTGACGGTCCCGAACAGCGATTGCAGCGCGTTGCTCAGCACCAGCGGCGCGAGGAAGCGGAGGAATGTCGTCCAGAGCGGCTTTGGCGCGGACATGGATAGGCCTTTCATCGGGGCGTGCGAAGCCGTTGCCGCGCGATGCGCGCGCGGCTCGGCCGTCGATGGGGTGAGAGAAAGTGCTGCGCCTAAGCGCGGTCGCTGTAGGCGAGCTTGACGATGTGGTCGCGGACGTCGACCGGCCAGTCGGCGATCAGTCCGGTGAAGCGCCGCCGGTCGTCCGCGAACAGGGCGCGCGACGCTTCTTCGAACTGCGGCAGATTACCCGCCATGGTCAACATGAAGTGATAGGCCGCATCGCGCGCCTGCCGCTCGCGGTCCTTGTCGCCGCTTACGCGTCTTGCCTCGTCGACGAGCTTTCGCAGCGCGACCGAGGCGCCGCCCGGCTGGGCTCCGAGCCACTCCCAGTGCCGCGGCAGCAGCGTCACCTCGCGCGCGACCACGCCGAGCTTCGGCCGGCCGCGCCCGCGCGGCTCGCTCGGTGGCGCGGACTCCTCGACCGGTGGCGGGACAAGCTTTGCCACCCGCGCCAGCACCTCGCGATCCCCGCCGCGCAGATCGAAGTCGATCGGTCGGCCCGTGCTGTCCTCGAAGATGATGATGGGCTCGTCCGGCGGTGGCGTGATCCGCTTGACGACCAGCGCGATCTCTCCCGCTGGCCCGGACGCCAGGCGGCGATGGCCCTGGAACGCAGTGAAAGTCCGTTGCATTGAAATCATTGCCATATTGATGACGTTGGCCTTTTAATATCCGGGTAAATTGCTGACGTCAATATACCCGGGTGAAATTATCCGTCTGGATGGCTCGACATTGTGTTCCCGGGCTGGCACGAACGGCGCGGCCGACCGACCACGCCTAGCCTGGGGACCTCAACGATGCTGACCGTTCACCACCTCAACAATTCCCGCTCGCAGCGGGTGCTGTGGCTGCTCGAGGAGTTGGGCGTGCCCTACGAGATCGTGCGCTATCAGCGCCAGCCGGATATGCGCGCGCCGAAGGAGCTGCGCGCCATCCATCCGCTCGGCAAGTCGCCCGTCATCACCGACAACGGCAACACCATCGCCGAGTCAGGCGCGATCATCGAATATCTCATTGCGACCTACGGCAACGGCCGGCTGATTCCGCCGCCGAACACGCCGGAGCGGCTGCGCTTCACTTATTGGCTGCACTATGCGGAGGGCTCGGCGATGCAGCCGCTGCTGCTCAAGCTGCTGTTCACGCTGATGCCGAAGCGCGCACCCGCGCTGCTTCGCCCACTGGTGCGCAAGGTCTCGAACCAGGCGCTCACCGCGCTGGTCAATCCGCAGCTCAAGCAGCACATGGATTATTGGGAAGGCGAGCTCGGCAAGAGCGAGTGGTTCGCCGGCAGCGAGTTCACCGCCGCCGATATCCAGATGAGCTTCCCGCTCGAAGCCGCGCAAGCGCGTGGCGGGCTCGAGCTCGGCCATCCAAAGGCGATGGCATTCCTGGAGCGCATCCACGCGCGGTCGGCCTACGCCAGAGCGCTGGAAAAGGGCGGGCCGTACCAGGTGGGACGGTAAGGTTCCTCACCGCCCCGGGGTGATAACGCCGGACTAGTCCGCGTGCAGCACGCGCCCGCGCGTCTCCGGCAGCGCGAAGGCGGCAATGAAGAACAGCACGTAAGCCACCACCGCGAACATCGCGATCGCATTTGCGAGCGACGTCGTCGCCGAGAGCGCGCCGACCAGGAACGGAAACAGCGCGCCGATGCCGCGGCCGAAATTGTAGCAGAAGCCCTGGCCGGAGCCGCGCAGCCGCGTCGGATAGAGCTCGGTCAGGAACGCGCCGATCCCTGAGAAATAGCCCGAGGCGAAGAAGCCCAGCGGGAAGCCGAGCACCCACAGGATCTCGTTGGTGAGCGGCAGCTGCGTGTAGAGCAGCACCACGGCCATGGCGCCGATCGAGAAGATCAGGAACAGATTGCGCCTGCCGATGCGATCCGCGAGCCAGGCCCCGACGAGATAGCCGATGAAAGAGCCGATGATCAGCGTCGAGAGATAGCCGGTCGAACCGACGATCGACAGATGCCGCTCCTTGGTCAGGAACTGCGGCACCCAGAAGGTGACGGCGTAGTAGCCGCCCTGGCAGCCCGTCGCCATCAGCGAGGCCAGGATCGTGGTCTTCAGGATCGGGCCGGAGAAGATTTCCCAGAGCGCCGGACGATCGCCGCTCGCGGCCTGTTTTGCGCGGGCCTCGGCCGCGATCTCCGGCTCGGTGACGGAGCGGCGGATGTAGAACACCAGCAGCGCCGGCAGTGCGCCGATCACGAACATCCAGCGCCACGCCGTCTCCGGCGGCAAAGCCGAGAACAGGATTGCCTGCGACAGCACGGCGAGACCCCAGCCGACCGCCCAGCCCGACTGCACCGAACCGACTGCGCGTCCGCGATATTGCGGCCGGATCGCCTCGCCCATCAGCACGGCGCCCGCCGCCCACTCGCCGCCGAAGCCGAGGCCGAGCACGGCGCGTGCGATCAGGAGCTGGTCGAAATTCTGCACGACCGCGCAGACCAGCGAGAAGAACGAGAACCAGATGATGGTGATCTGGAGCGTCCTGACACGTCCGATATGATCGGAGAGATAGCCGCCGAGCCAGCCGCCGATTGCGGAGGCCAGCAGTGTCACGGTGCCGGCGAGTCCGGCCGAGGCCGCATCGACCTTCCACAGCGCGATGATGGTGCCGATCACCAGCGGATAGATCATGAAGTCCATGCCGTCGAGCGCCCAGCCCGCGGCGCAGGCCCAGAACGTCCGCCGCTCCGGCGCGTTCATGTCGCGATAGAAGGCGAGAAGGCTGGTGTCTTCGATCTCCGCGCGCTCAATGCGCTGGGTCGGATCGGCTGTGCTCATGTGCGTTTCCCCGGCGGTTCCTTAAAGCTGCGCGGTGGTAGCACGCAGGGCAGCCCGCGCAAGCAGGCGCG
The DNA here is from genome assembly GCF_052076005.1 of Bradyrhizobium sp. 63_E2_N1_3. Classification (NCBI taxonomy): domain Bacteria; kingdom Pseudomonadati; phylum Pseudomonadota; class Alphaproteobacteria; order Hyphomicrobiales; family Nitrobacteraceae; genus Bradyrhizobium; species Bradyrhizobium sp. 63_E2_N1_3. The sequence continues at coordinate 366,181 of NZ_CP197235.1, forward strand.
CGCTGCCGTGCCATGCAACGGCGAGACTACTGTCCCGCGGCTTCCGCGCCGCGGGTACGCGGATCCGGCGCGCCGAGTGGACCGTTCGGCGTCACCAGAATCGAATTGGCCGAGGTCTGTCCCATCGGCTCGACGATGAGGTGATCCATCGCCTTCAGCTCGAACAGCACATCGCCGGGAAAGCCGCTCTCGATACGCACCTCGTCCGGCAGCCATTGGTGATGCAGCCGCGGCGCAGCGACGGCGGCGGCCACATCCATCTTGTAGTCGAGCACGTTGACGATGACCTGGAGCACGGTCGAGATGATGCGGCTGCCGCCGGGCGAGCCCGTCACCAGCACCGGCTTGCCGTCCTTGAGCACGATGGTCGGGGACATCGAGGACAACGGCCGCTTGCCGGGTCCGGGCAGATTGGGCTCGAAACCGACGAGGCCGTAGGCGTTGGAAGCGCCGACCGCGGCGGTGAAATCGTCGAGCTCGTTGTTGAGCAGCACGCCGGTTCCGTCGGCAACCAGGCCGACGCCATAGCTGAAATTCAGCGTGGTGGTGTTGCTGACGGCATTGCCGCCGGCGTCGACGACGGAAAAGTGCGTGGTGTTGGTGCCCTCGCGCGGCGCGGGAGGGGCGGAGACGAGCTGCTTCGACGGCGTGGCGCGCTCCGTGGAGATGCCGGCGCGCAGCTTGGCGGCGTAGTCCTTTGCAGTGAGCGTGTCGATCGGCGCATTGACGAAGGCGGGATCGCCGAGATAGCGCGCACGATCCGCATAGGCGCGCTTCATGGCTTCGATCAGCAGATGCAGCGAGGCCGGCGACCCCTGTTTCAGATCGGCCAGCTGAAAGCCCTCGAGGATGTTGAGCGTCTCCACCAGCACCACGCCGCCGGAGGAAGGCAGCGGCATCGAGACAATGTCGTAGCCGCGATAGGTGCCGTGCGCCGGGGCACGGATCATCGCCTGATAGGATTTCAGATCGGCCGGCGTCATGATGCCGCCGGCGTCAGTCACGGCCTTGGCGAGCTTGTCCGCGACCGGTCCCTCATAGAAGCCGCGCGGCCCCTGTGCGGCGACGGCCGACAGCGTTTCGGCGAGATCGCTCTGCACCAGCCTGTCGCCTTCGCCGAGCGGTGTGCCGTCGGGGCGCGAGAAGATCCTGGCCGACGACGGCCAGCGCGCCAGCCGCCGGTGCCAACCCGGCAGCGTGTCGGCAAGGTCGTCGGTGACGACAAAACCGTCGCGGGCGAGCCCAATCGCGGGCTCGAGCAGCTGTGCCAGCGTGAACCGGCCCGAGCCGTATTTTTCCAAGGCCAGCACAAGACCTGCGACGGTGCCGGGCACGCCGACGCCGAGCGCGGAATCCCGCGACTTCGCGGCATCGGGCTTGCCGTCAGCGCCGAGGAATATCTGCGGGGTGGTCGCAGCCGGCGCGGTCTCGCGATAGTCGATCGTGATGTCCTCGTTGCGCTCGGCCGAATGGATCACCATGAATCCGCCGCCGCCGATATTGCCGGCGCGCGGATACGTTACGGCCATCGCAAAGCCGGTGGCGACCGCGGCATCGACCGCGTTGCCGCCGCGGCGCAGGATGTCGGCGCCGACTTGCGCCGATATCTTTTCCTGCGCCACCACCATGCCGTGCTCGGACGGAACGGCGTGCACCGTGTCGAGCGCGGGTGGGACATAGGCTCGCCGCGCATCCTGTGCGGTGGCAGACGAAAAACCAAACGCCAGAGTGGCAATGAAGGCGAAAAATGTCCGCCGTGTCGGATATGACGACATCATCAAGCTTCCGTCGCGGCCTCAGGCCAGTTCCCACGCGTCGCTTCAATGCTATACGCTTTGCCCCAACAGAGGCAAAACTGTTCGTGATGGGGACTGGAATATGACGACGATCGCCTCGGATGCGCGCTTGGCCGGCGCGCAGCGGACCTATCCGCCGCGCGCCGCTGTTATCAGCTGGATCTTCTTCGATTGGGCCGCGCAGCCTTATTTCACGCTGATCACGACCTTTGTTTTCGCACCCTATTTCGCCACCAGCATTGCGCCAGATGCCGCCACCGGCCAGTCGTTGTGGGGCTTTGCGATGGCGGCCGCAGGCCTCGCGATCGCGCTGATGTCGCCGGTGCTCGGCGCCATTGCCGATGCCTCGGGCCGCAGGAAGCCGTGGATCGCGGGATTCGGTACACTGCTGGTGCTGGCGGCCTGCACGCTGTGGATCGGCAAGCCCGGCGATCCCACCATCATTGCGCCGCTGCTCACCGCGGTCGCGCTCGCTAGCGTCGGCGCGGAATTCGCCACCGTCTTCAACAACGCGATGATGCCGACCCTGGTGCCGCCTGAGCGGATCGGCCGGCTCTCCGGCACCGGCTGGGCCACGGGTTACATCGGCGGCATCGTCAGCCTCGTCATCGTGCTCGGCTTCCTCGCCGCCAATCCCGAGACCGGCCGCACGTTGCTCGGCTTCAAGCCGCTGTTCGGGCTCGATCCGGTCAGCCATCAGGGCGACCGCATCGTGGGACCGCTGACCGGGCTGTGGTTCATCATCTTCGTGACGCCATTGTTCCTGTTCACGCCGGATTATCCGGCGAAGCATCCGGTGCGCGAGGCGCTGCGCGAGGGATTGTCGGATCTCAAGCAATCGATTAAGGGCCTGCCGCAGCGGAAATCGCTCGCGGCATTCCTGCTCGCCAACATGATCTACACCGACGGCCTGGTGTCGCTGTTCGCGTTCGGCGGCATCTATGCCGCCGGCACCTTCGGCTGGCACACGATCCAGATCGGCACCTTCGGCATCATGCTCGCGATTGCCGGCGCCCTTGGCGCATGGCTTGGTGGCAAGCTCGACGATGGTCTCGGGCCGAAGCGCGTCATCGCAGGCAGCCTGCTTGTTCTGTTGCTGGCGGTGGCGGCGATTCTTCTGGTCGACAAGGACAGCGTCCTGTTCGTCAAGGTTGCGCCGCCTCTTCCGGGCGCGCCCCTGTTCTCGAGCGCGGCCGAGCGCGCTTATCTCGTTTTGGGTTGTCTCATCGGCGCTGCCGGCGGCCCGCTTCAAGCCGCCTCGCGCACGCTGCTGATCCGTCTCGCGCCGAAGGATCGCATCGCGCAGTATTTCGGCCTGTTCGCGCTGACGGGGAAGGTAACGTCCTTCATCGGCCCGCTGCTGATCGGCATGATCACCGCGGTGACGGCGAGCCAGAAGGCCGGCATGGCCGTGCTGGTGGTGTTTTTCGTCGCGGGGCTGGGGTTGTTGATGCGGGTGCGAGATTAGTGGCGTAACCCGGATGGAGCGAAGCGCAATCCGGGGCCGCTGTTGCTGAGACGTGAGACCCGGATTTCGCTACGCTCCATCCGGGCTACGCAAATCGCGTTAGTGCCGGAAGTGCCGCGTGCCCGTGAACACCATGGCGATGCCGTGCTCGTCGGCGGCCTTGATCACCTCGTCGTCGCGCATGGAGCCGCCGGGCTGCACCACGGCGGTGGCGCCGGCCTCGATGCAGGCGAGCATGCCGTCGGCGAACGGGAAGAACGCATCCGACGCCACCACCGAGCCCTTGGTGAGCGGCTCTGCGAGCTTGAGCTCATTCGCCGCGTCCTGCGCCTTGCGCGCCGCGATCCGCGCCGAATCCACCCGGCTCATCTGGCCCGCGCCGATGCCGACGGTGGCGAGATCCTTGGCGTAGATGATGGTGTTGGACTTGACGTGCTTTGCGACCCGGAACGCGAATTTCAGATCGCGCATCTCGGCGTCGGTGGGCGCACGTTTGGTCACGACCTTGAAGGTCATGTCGTCGACCACCGCGTTGTCGCGGCTTTGCACGAGGAGGCCGCCGGCCACCGTCTTGGCGGTGAGGCCAGGCGCGCGCGGATCGGGCAGGCTGCCGGCGAGCAGCAGGCGCAGATTCTTGCGCGCGCCGATGATCGCGATCGCCTCCTCGCTGGCGTCGGGCGCGATGATCACCTCGGTGAAGATCTTTGTGATCTCGCGCGCGGTCTCGGCGTCGAGCGCGCGGTTCATCGCGATGATGCCGCCGAACGCCGAAGTGGAATCGCATGCGAGCGCCTTGCGATAGGCGCTGACGAGATCGGAGCCTTCGGCCACGCCGCACGGATTGGCGTGCTTGACGATGACGCAGGCCGCGGTGCGCTTGGCGTCGAACTCGCCGATGCACTCGTAGGCCGCATCGGTGTCGTTGATGTTGTTGTAGGAGAGCTCCTTGCCCTGGAGCTGGCGCGCGGTCGAGACGCCCGGCCGCTTGTCGGGCGTCGCATAGAACGCCGCGGTCTGGTGCGGGTTCTCGCCATAGCGCAGCGACTGGATCAGTCTGCCGCCGAAGGCGCGGAAATCGGGCGCGTCGATCTCGAGCTGGCGGTTGAACCAGTTCGAGATCGCGGCGTCATAAGCTCCGGTGCGCGCATAGGCCTTTGCGGCAAGCCGCCGGCGCAGTTTCAACGTCGTCGATCCGTTGTTGGCGGCGAGCTCGTCGAGCACGGCCTTGTAGTCCTCGGCCTCGACCACGACGGCGACGTCGTCATGGTTCTTCGCCGCGGCGCGGATCATCGCGGGGCCGCCGATGTCGATGTTCTCGATGCAATCCTCGAAGCCCGCGCCTTTGTCGACGGTCGCTTCGAACGGATACAGGTTGACGACCAGGAGATCGATCGGCGCGATGCCGTGCGCCTTCATCGCCTCCGCATGTTCCTTGTTGTCGCGGATCGCGAGCAGGCCGCCATGCACCTTCGGATGCAGCGTCTTGACGCGGCCGTCCATCATCTCGGGGAAGCCGGTGAGGTCGGAAACGTCCTTCACCTTGAGGCCGGCCGCGGCGATCGCCTTGGCGGTGCCGCCGGTCGAGACCAGCTCGACATCGTGCGCGGCAAGCGCCTTTGCGAACTCGATCAGGCTGGTTTTGTCGGAGACGGAGAGAAGAGCACGGGTGACGCGGCGGGGATGGTCAGTCATGAGCAAGATCCTCTGTCTTAAGGAGTGTCTATGCCCAGGCGCGCGGCTTCTATATCTCGCGCTTCCCGATGGTGCTCCATCCAAGGTCGCCAGTCGCGCGAGCGAGGGCTCGATAGCAGCTTTCGGCCGTTTTCACAACGATGAGATGGGGCCGAATCGTGCGCGTTTACAGCGGAAGTTCCGGCTCGCGCCGGGCGTTGCGGCGGGCATTGGTGACCGCAGGCGATGCAGTGGAGCGGACGAAGCTCCAGCGGATCGACGGCGCCTGCCGCGCATCCTGCCGGATCACGATCTGCGCGGTGCGGCGCGGGCCGTCATTGCCGGCCAGGAACACGCTGTCCTCGAGGTCGACCTTGTCGTCGAGCGCCTCGAAGGTCCAGACGTCGCGGTTCGGCAGCACCAGCATGACGCCACGGGCATCCGACAGCCGGCTCGCCTTCACCGCCGGATGCAGATGGAAGCGCAGCGCGAGATCGGCATCCGCGCCCTTGAAGCGTCCGCCCTGCGGCGGCGACAGCGTGTCCTCGCCGTCGATGCGTGCGCCGTCATTGGCGATCATCAGCACACGGCGATGGATCGCGCCGAACTTCGCGAGATAGCCGTCATGCGAGGTCGTGAGCAGCGTGCCGTTCTGAACGGTCTCGCGATAGCTCTCGACCTCGACGGGGCCGCTGGTGACGGGTGAACCGTGCAGGAGGCGCTTCATCGCCGACATCTCGACGAACTGGCATGAGGACGTCTCGTGATAGGTCAGCGTCGAATGCGCCGCGGTGCCGCGTGCGAACGGCCGCCAATTGTCGCGGCCCGTGGTCGGCATGCCGCAATTGGTGACGATGCGGCTGATGCCGGAAGACAATTCGAACGACAGGCAGCCGGCATGGGCGTCGTGGCTGACGCCGGCCGGCGGCGGCGGACCGGTGTCGATGATCAGCGTGGTCTGGCCGGCGTCGAGGCGCTGGAAGCCGGTATGCGGCATGTTCGCCATCGGCGCGCCGTGGGTGTCGTCATAGGCGAGCAGCGTGGCGAGCAGGTCCGAGGGCGTCGCGCTCATGCCGTTGAACAGCGCGAAATTGCCGTCGCCGTGCCGGAAGAAGCGCAGCATCGGCATCATGCGGTCGATCGCGTTGAGCAGCGCCGGCGGCGGCGCGATGTTGCGCGCGGCAAAGGTCTGCCGCAGCGGCAACAGGTCGATCAGGAGCTCGATCAGCGCGCCCGGATTGCGGGAGATGTGGCCGCCGTCGGGCAGGATCTGCCGCTGCAACTCGTCCGAGAGCTTTTTCGAGGCACTGCGGATCTGTCCCGCCTGGTTGGCAAGGCACAGCGCCGCGTAGCACAGTGCGATCAGCACCTGGAGCTTCGGCACCCCGTCGGGCATGTTGACCATGGTGTAGCGCAGGAGGCGGATCTCCCGCGCCAGCGCCCGCAGATAGCGGCGGTAGAATTTGTTGTCGGTGTCGTTGAGCACCAGCGGCGCCTGCGACAGCAGCGAGATCACACGCCGCGCCAGCACGTCGGCACGCCGCGCGACGGCGCGGCGCTTGTTGGCGGGGTTGGCGATCCAGTCCTCGACCAGCGCGCGCGCATTGGCGCGCGTCAGCGCGGTGTCGGCGGCGCGCAGATGGCGCAGCCAGCCGAAGCCGAGCAGCGCGACCTCCCAGTCTTCCGACGGCGGTTCGAGATCGAAGATCGAGCGGCCGTGGCAATTGACGATCTTGCCGGCGAAGACGAAGCGGCCGGCATAGATCTCAGCGGCGCGGGTCGCATCCGCGGTGCGCAGGTCATGCGGCGCGATGATCAGCCGGTCGGTACGGCCGGGCCAGACCCGCGATAGCGCAACGGAACCGCCGCTCGCGCGCGCGAGCACGTTCCGCGCGAAGCGGTTCATCACCAGCGTCGAGATACGTCTGCGTTGAGCGACCGACACGCCTTGCCTTGAAGGGGGAGAGGATGAACGACGAATCCTTCTTAATCCCAAAATCGGACGTCTGACACCACCTTGAAGCGTCGCGAATCAGCGCTGGCGCAAAAACCGGTGCAAAATCAGGATTTAACGAGCCGGGCTGCGTAGAAACCGTCGAGCCCGCCGAGCTTGGGATCGGCGTTCGGCAGGTGGCTGGGCAGCGTGCGCAGGTCGCCTTCCGTGGTGATGATCTCGCTGAGCCCCGAGACCTCGGAAGCTTCGATCGGCACGCGGCGCAGGCCGCCCTCCGTGGCCAGCAGCGCCGCGATCGCCTGCTCGCCCTCTTCGGGTTCCAGCGAACAGGTGCAGTAGACCAGCGTCCCGCCCGGCTTGAGCAGCGAGACGGATTTCTTCAGCAGCCGCTGCTGGAGCGCGGTCAGGGCGGCGACGTCGGATTCCTGCCGGAGCCAGGCGACGTCGGGATGGCGGCGGATCGTGCCGGTCGATGTGCAGGGCGCATCGATCAGGATGCCGTCAAAACCCTCGGCAGGGCCGGCCCATTCCACGGCGTCGGCGACGACAGTCTCGGCCTGGAGCGACAGCCGCGTCAGATTCTCGCGCAGACGCGCCACCCGGGCGGGTGAGCGGTCGATCGCCGTGACATGCGCGCCGGCCTGTGCCAGTTGCGCGGTCTTGCCGCCCGGGGCGGCGCAGAGATCGGCAATGGACTTGCCTTTGATGTCGCCAAATAGCCGAGCCGGCAACGCGGCGGCGGCATCCTGCACCCACCATTGCCCCTCGGTGAAGCCGGGCAGCATGGTCACGGCGCCGTGCAGCACCGTGCGCACCGATCCGGTCGGCAGCACTTCACCGTGCAGCCGGCTCGCCCATTGCGCGGCGTCTGATTTCACGGTGAGGTCGAGCGAGGGCTCGTGGCCGAGCGCCAACGCCATGTCTCTTGCGGTCGCCTCGCCGTAATGCGCGCTCCAGCGCGCGAGCAGCCAGGGCGGCAGGTCCAGCGATTGCGTGGCAACTTCATCCACCAGCGCCTTGCCCTCGCGCGCGCAGCGGCGCAGCACGGCATTGACGAGGCCGGCATAACGCGCGGCACGCCGGTCGGACTGGACGAGGCGGACGGAAAGATCGACCGCGGCGTGATCGGGCACGTCCATCCAGAGGATCTGGGCGGCGCCGATCAGGAGCGCGCTCTGCGCGCGCGGCGCTTCGGACGGAATGCCCTTGTCGAGCAAGCGGGACAGCACATGGCCGAGCGTGCCGAGCCGACGCAGTACGGTCGCGACCAGGCGGCGCATCAGCGCGCGGTCGCGGTCGGCGAGCGTCTTCAATCCGGGATGGGCACCGCTGCCGTCGAGCTGATCGTCAAGCGTGCGGTGCTTGTGCAGCACGCCGTCGACGATGTCAGCGGCGATCCGCCGCGCCGCGAGACCGGGCACTTCGGACGGAGGAGCGAAACGTTGAGATGGCATGCGGCTTAAGGTTCTTGGCGAGCGGCAGTTCCGCCGCAATGGGCGCATGCCTCGAGAGACCTATCTTTGGCATGCGAATATGCCAAATGTAAGAATGGCCTCTCGCGTTTACAGCCCACCATGACCATCTCAGCAATGCGTTATTGGACGTCGCACACCCCGTGATCCTGCGCTAGGAACCGCCGAGATGAGTGACCAGCCCCCCGTTTCCGATCGCAAGCCGCTCCCGCCGGCCGCCCAGCGCGCGCTGGCCGAGGCGGAAGCGCGCCGGCAGGCTGCTGCTGCCCACGCCGCGGCGGCGCCGAAGGAATTGCAGGGACCGAAGGGACCTGAGCCCACCCGCTACGGCGATTGGGAGCGCAAAGGTATCGCCTCGGACTTTTGAGGCTGTCTTTTGAGGCTATCTTGCCGGATCGCCCGACTCAGCCCTAGCGTGCGCGGATGCCGCGCTTCGATCCTAGCCATCCATACCGGCCCTCATACAGTGGTTCGCCGTTCGGCCGTCACTTCTCGGGGCTGTTGCCGTGGATGTTCGTGGTCGGAATCGTGGTGGCCGTCGTGCTTACGTTCCGGCACGGGATGAACTGGCCCTTCCCGCATGCGATCGACGGTCAATCGCGAGATGCCCAGATCATTTTGCAGCAGGCCAATCCGGACATCCGTCAGCCGGTCGACGTCATTCGCACGATCGACGGCGATACCTTTCTCGCTCGCGTGCACCAGCGCGACGGACGCGTTCTCGTTGCGCGCGTTCGCCTGCGCGGTATCGATGCGCCGGAGATGAAGGCATCCTGCCAGGATGAATTGGACAAGGCTCAAGCGGCGACCGGCGCCCTGCGCGATTTGCTCGGCCAGGGCGGCGTGACGATCACCAATCTCGGCCCCGACAAATACGGCCGTGTTCTCGCCAATGTCGCGACAAGGCGAACTGCGGACGTATCTGCCGCGTTGCTCGCGGGCGGTTACGCGCGGAGCTACAATGGCGGCCATCGCGACGGCTGGTGCGCGCGCGGCTGGCGCTTCTGGTAACAAAAGGCCGCGTCGATGGACGCGGCTCTTTCAATTCTGTTACGAGTTTGGAGATCAGCGCGTCACGACCACCGTCGTGCCAACCGAGACGCGGCTGTAGAGATCGGTGATGTCGTCGTTGAGCATGCGGATGCAGCCATAGGAGACGAAGCCGCCGACCGAGCCCGGCACATTGGTGCCGTGGATGGCATACTCGCCGCCGGCCAGCGTCATCGCGGCGACGCCCATCGGGTTATGCGGTGAGCCGCCCGGGATCACGTCGGGAAGCTGCGGCTTGTCGCGCTTCACTTCGGCGGGCGGCGACCAGGCCGGATTGCGATACTTGCCGTCGATGCGGGTGGTGCCGGCCCACTGCTTGCCGGACTTGCCGACGCCGACCGGGTAGCGCACGGCGTGGCCGTCATCGAGGATGAGATAGAGCCGCCGCTCGTTGGTTTTGACCACGATGGTACCGGGTGAATAGTTGGCGACGTGCGTCCCAACCATTTCCGGCCGCGCCTCTGCGGCCGTCGACATCAAGACCCCTGCCCCGATGGTGGCGGCGAGCGCCACAGCAATCCTTACCGACATCAATTTTTCCTCTGCCCCGAACGGATCGTCCAAAACTACGCAGCACCGGCAATTGCCCGCTTACCCGGATATTCTTAATCGCGCCTGTTAACCGGATGGTTTCCACGCGCGGCCGCCAAGGGCCCGCCAGCACGCGGAACAAAGAAAATGTTCGAAATAAAGTAAATGACAAGAAAACAACACTTGGCTGGAAAGACGCGGGCGCGGCGCCGCGCGCCCTGACAAGTGCGTGAGGGTGTGAATGGCTGTTGTTTCGAGGGGGGCTCTGTGTCCCGGACGCGCCACAGCGCCTTGGCGCTGCTGCGCAGAGCCGGGACCCAGGAGGCCACGCGCTCTGCCGTTGGATCGGCCCCCGGCTCTGCAGCGCACCGTTGAAGAAGCGCTGCGCTGACTCCGGGGCACGAGAGCGTGGCTTACGCCGACTTCTTGTTCTGCCGGTTCTTGACGAGATCGTCGACGACGGCCGGATCGGCGAGCGTCGAGGTATCGCCGAGGCTGCCCGGCTCGTCCTCGGCGATCTTGCGCAGGATGCGGCGCATGATCTTGCCGGAGCGGGTCTTGGGCAGGCCGGGCGAGAACTGGATCTGGTCGGGCGCGGCGATCGGGCCGATCTCCTTGCGCACCCAGGTGACGAGCTCCTTGCGCAATTCGTCGGTCGGCTCGACGCCGGCCATCAGGGTGACATAGGCGTAGATGCCCTGGCCCTTGATGTCGTGCGGGTAACCGACCACGGCGGCTTCCGACACCTTCTCATGCGCGACCAGCGCGCTCTCGACTTCCGCGGTGCCCATGCGGTGGCCGGAGACGTTGATGACGTCGTCGACGCGGCCGGTGATCCAGTAATAGCCGTCGGCGTCGCGCCGGCAGCCGTCGCCGGTGAAATACTTGCCCTTGTAGGTCGAGAAATAGGTCTGCTCGAAGCGGGCGTGATCGCCATAGACCGTGCGCATCTGGCCCGGCCATGATCGCGTCAGGCAGAGATTGCCTGATGTCTCGCCGTCCAGCACCTTGCCGTCGGCATCGACGATCTCAGGCACGACGCCGAAGAACGGCTGCGTCGCCGAGCCCGGCTTCAGCTTGGTCGCGCCCGGCAGCGGCGTGATCAAGATGCCGCCGGTCTCGGTCTGCCACCAGGTGTCGACGATCGGGCAGCGGTCGTCGCCGACGACGCGGTGATACCACTCCCAGGCTTCGGGATTGATCGGCTCGCCGACCGAGCCAAGCAGCCGGAGGCTTGCGCGCGACGTCTTCTTCACGGGCTCGTCGCCGCTCTGCATCAGCGCGCGGATCGCGGTCGGTGCGGTGTAGAAGATGTTGACCTTGTGCTTGTCGATCACGTTCCAGAAACGGGAATTGTCCGGATAATTCGGCACGCCTTCGAACATCAGCGTGGTCGCACCGTTCGCCAGCGGCCCATAGAGGATATAGCTGTGTCCGGTGACCCAGCCGACGTCGGCGGTGCACCAGTAGATGTCGCCGTCGTGATAGTCGAAGACGTATTGATGCGTCATCGCGGCGAATACGAGATAGCCGCCCGAGGTGTGCAGCACGCCCTTGGGCTGGCCGGTCGAGCCCGACGTATAGAGGATGAACAGCGGATCCTCGGCGTGCATGTGCTCGGCCCGGCATTCCGTCGTCACCATCTTGGCGGCGTCGTGATACCAGAGATCGCGCGACGGATTCATCTCGACCGTGCCGCCGGTGCGCTTGACAACGACGACCCAGTCGACGCCATCGGCCTTGGCGAGCGCTGCATCGACATTGGCCTTCAGCGGCACCTTCTTGCCGCCGCGCAGACCTTCGTCGGCAGTGATGATCACCTTGGACTGGCAGTCGTTGATGCGCTGGGCGAGGCTGTCGGGCGAGAAGCCCGCGAACACCACGGAGTGGATTGCGCCGATCCGCGCGCAGGCCAGCATCGCGTAGGCCGCTTCGGGAATCATCGGCAGGTAGATGGTGATGCGGTCGCCCTTCTTGACGTTGCGGGTGCGCAGGATGTTGGCCATCCGGCAGACCTCGTCGTGCAGCTCCTTGTAGGTGATGTGCCGGGATTGCGAGGGATCGTCGCCCTCCCAGATGATCGCGGTCTGGTTGGCGCGCTTGTGCAGGTGCCGGTCGATGCAATTATGGGCGACGTTGAGGATGCCGTCCTCGAACCATTTGATCGAGATGTTGCCGGGGGCAAAGGAGACGTTCTCGATCTTCGTCGGCGCGTGCATCCAGTCGATACGCTTGGCCTGCTCGGCCCAGAAGGCGTTCGGGTCCGCGATCGAGCGGGCGTACATGTCCTTGTACTTGGCTTGGTCGATCCAGGCGCGCTTGGCCCATTCCGCGGGGACGTCGTAGGTCTTCTCGGACATGCTTCCCTCCAGATACGGCAAGCCGAGCCCAGGCGACTGGCGAGCCGACGTCATCGTTGAACCGATTATGCGTCCGCCTAACCGGACCCGACAAGGAGCACAAGCTGGACCTTCGGCGAGCGGCCAGCCATGCGGAAGATCAACGCCGCCTGGCGCGACTGTCGCAGATCTGAAACAGGCCGGCGCGGCTTTCCAGGTCTTTACCAAATCGCCGGAAGAGGCCCGTGCAGGGCGCCCATGCGCCGCAGGAGGTATTTAGAAACCGTCTGTCACTGATTCGGGACTCGCAATGCGGTTCGGAACACCCTAAATGGCCAACCCGGGTCCAACGAGACCGTCCAAGAGACCCTTGGAACAAAAATCAGAACAGCGGCATTGACCGATAACAGACAGGGCTAAGGCTTAAGACTATGATGGATCAGCAGAATCTCGGGACGATGCGGCTCGCTTCGGCCGATCCTGCTGCTGTCGCGCTGGCGAAAGCCCTCGGACAATGGCCGAAACCGGCCGGTTCCGCCCGTCTCAGCCCGAAAAAGGTCTTCGACACCGCGCCTGCGACCTCGGTTGAGGCGATCGCCAAGGAGCTGGGCCTGCGGCTCGGCGACCAGAACGAGCTGACCATCCGGCGCATCAAGCGCGGCAAGGGCTATTCCTTCGTCCGTCCCAACGGCGCGCATATCCGCGACGCCCGCACTATCCGCCGGCTGCACGCCATGGCGGTGCCGCCGGCCTATCGCCAGGTGCGCTACTCCGCCGATCCGAGCTCGCATCTCCAGGCGGTGGGACGCGATGCCGCGGGCCGGCTGCAATACCGCTACCACGCCGATTGGGAAAAGGTCCGCGAGCACCGCAAGGCGCACCGGCTGGAAAAGCTTGTTGGCGCGCTGCCAAAGATCCGGCGCAAGGTCTCCGCGTTCCTGTCGGGCGACGAGCCGACGCGTGAATTCGCACTCTCGGCCGTGATTGAGCTGATCGCGCGCACCGCGATCCGTCCCGGCAACGAATCCTATGCCCGCCTCAACGGCACCCGCGGTGCCACCACGATGCTGAAGTCGAACGTTACGCTCGAGGACGACTCCTTCGTGCTGACGTTCAAGGCCAAGGGCGGCAAGGCGGTGCGGAAAGAGTGCGACGCTGCGAAGCTGGTGCGCGCCATCGGCATTCTGAACGGCGTTCCCGGCAAGCGCATGTTCCAGTATCGCGACGCCTACGGCATCGTGCGCGCGGTCAGCACCACGCAGGTGAACGCGTTTCTGCGCGAGATCGCCGGCATCAAGATTTCGCTGAAGGATTTTCGCACGCTGATGGCGTCCGCAGTCGTGGTGGAATCGCTGTCGCGGATCACGCCGGCGACCAGCCAGCGCGGCCGCAAGAAGCAGGTGCTGGACGCGATCCGCGCCGCTGCCGACAAGCTCTCCAACACGCCGGCCATCTGCCGCAAGAGCTACGTCCACGACACCATCGTCACCGCCTTCGAGGACGGCATCCTCGAACGCTTCGCCGCGACCATGAAGGGCCAGCGTTCACAGGCCAGGCGCGAGCAACTTTTGCAGCAGGTGGTGGCGACCGCGGCGGTTTAAGCGGGAGTGCCGTAGGGTGGGCAAAGGCGCGAAGCGCCGTGCCCACCATTCTCACGACATTGTTGATAGGCCGCGTGGGCACGCTTCGCTTTGCCCACCCTACGAGAGCTACATCTTGTCTGAGATACCCTTGTCCGGACCGGGATCGCGGCCCGCGGCTGCGCTCGTGAGCCGGCCCAGATAATGCGCCCATCCTTTCGCGTGCGCGGCGGCCTGTTCCTCGGTCGGGAGCCCGCTATGGGTCATGCGCAGCAGCGTGCCGCCGTCGCGCTCGATCAGGTCGATCTCGATCAGGCTCGAGCCGGGCGGCACTTCCTGACCGCCCTCCCAGCCGAACGTGTAGGCCAGACGATGCACCGGCACGACCTCGCGGAAGGTGCCGCGGCCGACGCCGCCACGCGGGCCGATGCCCTTGAGGAGATAGAGCCCGCCAGGGTGCGGCTCCGTGGTCGCGTCGGAGCCCATCCAGCTCAGGATTTTCTCGGGGTCGGTCAAATAGGCGAAGACGGTGGCGCGGGGGGCTGCGATCTGGGTTTCGCGTCGCACTACGAACGGCTCGGTCATCGGCGATCATCCCTGGGCTGACACTGGCCACATGGCGGCGGTGGAGCGGTGCGTCAAGGATTGCCCGTGACAAAGACGGGCCACCTTCGCCATCATCGGGCCATGCAACTCTCCCGGACCCTCGCCTGGCTCGTCGATGCCGCCTCGGACTGCCCCGGGGCCGACCGTCTGCTCGCGGAACTCGGCGCTCATCTGGTCGCCGACGGTGTGCCGCTTGCGGCAGGCAGCCTGACGTTGGAGGTGCCGCATCCGCTGATCGCGAAGCGGACCTGGCTGTGGCGCGCGGAGAACGGCCGGGTCATCGAGGCGCTCGGCTTCGCACCAAGTGGGCTGGCGCCCGACCCGCCCGATGATGCCGGCCGCCGCTGGCTGCGCGACATCGCGGGCGGCGAGGTGCACGAAGAGGTGGTCGGGCGACAGGATGGGCCGCAGCTCGGCTGGATCGGGCCGCGTCCGTTCACCGCAGACGAGATCGAGCAATTGCGCCAGGCTGCGCGTTTCGCCGCGACGCCGCTTGCCGTACTCGCCGCGCGCGCCACGTTGCGCGCGACGCTCGATGCCTATCTCGGCAAGCGCAGCGCGGAGCGGGTGCTGGCGGCGCCGCTGCGGCGCGATCTCGGCGAGACCATTCAAGCCGCGCTGCTCTATGCGGATCTGCGCAACTTCACGACCTTGTCGGAAACCACACCGCCGGCCGACGTCATCGCAGCGCTCGACGCCTGGTTCGATCGCATCGCCGGTGCCGTTCATGCCTTCGGCGGCGAGGTGCTGAAATTCATCGGCGACGGCGTGCTCGCAATCTTCCCGGTGGTCGAGGCCTCACCGCGCCGCGCCTGCGACGCCGCCCTGCGTGCCGCAGGCGCAGCCGAAGCCGGCATGGCGTATCTCAACGGGGAGCGCGGCGCTCAAGGACTGCCGCCGCTTGCGTTCGGAGCGGCCCTTCATCTCGGCGAAATACTCTGGGGCAATATCGGCGCCGCCAACAGGCTCGATTTCACGGCGATCGGTCCCGCCGTCAATCTCGCCAGCCGGCTCGAGGGATTGTGCAAGCCCTTGGAACGGACCGTCCTGGTATCGGGGGCGCTTGCCGCGGAGACGGACACGCCTCTCGTCGCGCTCGGATCGCATCCGCTGCGCGGCATCGCTTCGCCATGCGAGGTGTTTACGCTACCGGCGACGCAAGCCCGGATATCGTAGCCCCGACGGAGCGAAGCGCAGTGCGCTCTTGCGCGCCGTGCCCACCATCTCACGGCAAGCTCCGGTTTCGATTGGTGGGCACGCTACGCTTTGCCCACCCTACCGTTGAAGTCGATTACATCCCGCCCATCTTGCAGACGAGCTTCCACTCTTCCGCCGTCACCGGCTGCACCGACAGGCGCGAATATTTCACCAGCGCCATATCAGCGAGCTTCTTGTCCGCCTTGATCGCGGCCATCGTCACCGGCGTCTTCAAGGGCTTGTCGGCTTTGATATCGACGCAAACGAATTTCTCGGTCTTGTCGGTCGGGTCGGGGTAGGCCTCCTTGATGATCTCGGCGATGCCGACGATCTCCTTGCCCTCGTTGGAATGATAGAAGAACGCCTTGTCGCCCTTCTTCATGTTCACGAGGTTTATGCGCGCGGTGTAATTGCGCACGCCGGTCCAGGCCTCGCCCTTGGCGCCTTTCGCCACCTGCTGGTCCCAGGACCATACCGACGGTTCGGATTTCACCAGCCAGTAGTTCATCGCGCGTCCTATCCGTTCGTCATGGCCGGGCTTGTCCCGGCCATCCACGTCTCTGCCACCAATTCAATATCAAGACGTGGATGCCCGCGACAAGCGCGGGCATGACGAGAAAGACGTCATTCCTCTGCCTTGAAGGGGCGCGTCAACAGCCCCGAGATCGCGGCGTCGATCGTGCTCCGACCGCTCAGGATCGAAGCGACCGCTTCTGATACCGGCATCTCGATGTTGTGCGAAGCTGCGAGTTCGATCAACACAGGTGCGGTGAACTCGCCCTCGGCAAGCTTGCCCGCGGGAGGCTGCTCGCCGCGGCCCAGCGCAAGGCCGTGCGCGAGATTGCGCGATTGCGGGCTCGAGCAGGTCAGGATCAGATCGCCGAGGCCGGACAGGCCCGTGAGCGTCTCGCCGCGCGCGCCGAGGGCACGGCCGAGGCGCGTGAGTTCGGCAAAGCCGCGGGTCGTCAGCGCAGCCTGGGCGGAGGCGCCGAGCTTGCGCCCGACCGCGATGCCAACCGCGATCGCCAACACGTTCTTGGCCGCACCGCCGATCTCGACGCCGCGGACATCTGTCGTGTGATAGGGCCGGAAGGTCGCCGAGCCCAGCGCCTGCACCAGCGCGCTCGCCAGCGCTTCATCCTTCGCCGCCAGCGTCACCGCGGTCGGCAAGCCGCGCGCGACGTCGTCGGCAAAGCTCGGGCCCGACAGGATCGCCGGCGGCGCGTGAGGTGCGGCTTCCGCGATGACGTCGGTCATGAATTTATGGGTGCCGTGCTCGATGCCTTTGGCGCAGGCGACGATCGGCACCGGCTTTGTCAGATGCGAGGCGAGCATGTTGACTGCGCCGCGCAAATGCTGTGCGGGCGTCGCGATCAGCACCATGTCCGCGCGCGCGGCCTCCGCAAGCTCGTGCGTCACGACGATCTCCGGCGCCAGCCGCACGCCGGGCAGCCGCGGATTGTCGCGGGTCGAGGCGATTCGCGCGGCATGTTCGCTGTTGCGCGCCCAGAGCGTCACGTTCCGCCCGGCGCGCGCCGCGACCGTCGCCAGTGCCGTGCCCCATGCGCCCGCACCAATCACCGCGACGGACCGGAACGCCGTCATAGCTAGAATCCCGCCCGCGTGTTGCCGTAACCGGCCGGCGCCGTGGCGTTGGCATCGAGCAGCCAGCGTGCGCGGGGTTGGGCTTCCATCGTGTCGATCATGCCGAGCGCCAGGCGCTCGGCGCCGGCCCAGGCGATCATCGCGCCGTTATCGGTGCAGAGCGCGGGCGGCGGCATGATCAGTTGCGTCCCGGCCTGCCGCGCGACGTCATGCAGGGCGCCGCGGATCGCCTGATTGGCCGCGACGCCGCCGGCGGCGACGAGGGCATGCGGAGCGCCGAACTGCTCGCGGAAAAGCCTCAGGCCGACGCTCAGCCGGTCGGCGGTCGAGTCGAGCACTGCGGCTTGAAAACTCGCGCAGAGATCGCTGATATCCTGCGGCGCGATCTCGGTTAACCGGCTCGCCTCGTTGCGCACCGCCGTCTTCAATCCCGACAGCGAGAAATTGGCATCGGGCCGTCCCTGCATCGGGCGCGGGAAGGCGAAGCGCGTGGTATCGCCGGTTGCCGCCGCGCGTTCGACCTGTGGCCCGCCCGGATAGGGCAGGCCCAGCATCTTCGCGACCTTGTCGAAAGCTTCGCCCATCGCGTCGTCGACGGTGGTGCCGAGCCGTACATATTGGCCGACCCCGGTGACGGCGACGATCTGGGTATGCCCGCCCGAGGCGAGGAACAGGCAGTAGGGAAATTCAATTCCGTCGGTGAGGCGCGGCGTCAGTGCATGCGCCTCGAGGTGGTTGACCGCGACCAGCGGCGTGTCGTGCACCATCGCGATCGCCTTGGCGGTGGTGAGGCCGACGATGACGCCGCCGATCAGCCCCGGCCCCGCCGCGGCGGCGACACCGTTGAGCTGCGCATAGTCGATGCCGGCCTCGTGCATGGCCCGGTCGATGATGCCGTCGAGGACGTCGACATGCGCGCGTGCGGCAATCTCCGGCACCACGCCGCCGAAGCGGGCATGCTCCTCGATCTGGGACCGCACGATGTTGGACAGGATCTTGCCGCTGCCGTCGGGCGCGCGCTCGATCACGGCCGCGGCGGTCTCGTCGCAGGTGGTTTCGATGCCCAGTACCAGCATTGGCGAATTGTTATCCAATTTGCGCCCTTGCGCTCATCCGTAAAGCAGAGTTCTGGTACGTCCGGTAGCATTCCGGGGTCCACTTGCGCAATCGTCACGCGCAGCCGCCTTCGTGAATGCGTCACCGCCACGCGGTTCGGGAACACAAGCGATGTCCATTCTTGTCACACGGCCGCATCCCGACAATGAGGCAACGGCGGAAAATTTGAGGGCGCGGGGTCATGTGGTGCTGCTCGCCCCCATGCTCAAGTTCGAGCCGGTCGCCTTCCATGACGAGAGTGAGGCCGACTACGGCGCCATCATCGTCACGTCGGCCAACGCGATCCGCGCCGTCGCGCCGCAATTGCAGGATCTTGGCTTAAAGAACCTTGGCCTTTTGGAGCTGCCGCTGTTTGCGGTCGGCGAGCACACGGCTGCTGCGGCGCGCGACGCCGGCTTCGCCGAGGTGATCGTCGCCGGCGGCGATGCCGCGGCCTTGCGCGACAAGGTGATGCAGAGCGCGCGCGAGAAGCTGCTGAAGAAGAAAAGCACGCTGCTCTATCTCGCGGGCGCGGATCTGTCGCGCGATCTCGGCGGCGAGCTTGGCGCGGAGGGCTTCAGCGTGGTGACGCAGACCACCTATCGCATGACTCCGGTCAAGATCCTGCCGCGCGATGTCTGCGATGGCTTTGCCGCACATGGGATCGAGGCGGTGCTGCACTACTCCCGCCGCAGCGCGCGGGCCTTCCTGGATGCGGCACGGGACGAAGGCGTCGAAATCTCGGCGCTGGCGATCCCGCAATGCTGCCTGTCCGAGACGGTCGCCAGCGTGCTGCGCGATGCCGGCGCGTCGCAGGTTCTGGGGGCTGCGACGCCGGACGAAAATGCCCTATTTGATACCTTGGAGCGTGCTTTGCGGACCCGTTTGGCGTAAGAGGTCGGGCCGAATCCGACGCGATCGGGTCCGTTCAGGGCATTTGAGTGTGAGGAACCGTCACGATGGCCGACGACAAGCCTGAAGACGCAGGATTGGCTCCCGAGTCAGGCCGTGCCAAGCGCACCCCGCCCACCATCGACCTTGAGGCAACCGAAATCTCGACCCAGCCGCAGCCAACGGCGGCCGCCGAACCGGAGGTTCAGCCAACGCCGGAGCAGGCCACGCCAGAGCAGGCCACGGTCGAAGAGTCCAAATCCGAAGAGGCCAGGCCCGACCCGGAGCCCGCGCATGCGGAGGCCGCGGTTGCTTCCGCTCCCGCGTCGGCGCCGGTTTCGCCCTGGGTCATTGCGCCGTTCTCCGGCGCGGTCGCAGCCGCAATCGTGATTGCCGTCGGCTGGATGCTGGGCTGGCCCGCCGTGGAGGCGCCGCCGGCCGCGCCGCAAGTCACGAGCGCGACGGTCGACGCGCTCAGCGGACGTGTCGCCGCGGTCGAAGCCAAGGCGGGCAAGCCCGCCGCCGATCCGGCCACGGTGGCGCGGATCGATGCACTGGAGAAATCCGCAAATGCCTTGCGCAGTGACATCGCCAATCTGCGCGCACAGTCCGACAAGACCGCCAACGACGTGAAATCGGCACCGCGCGCTGCAGCGCCCGATCTTGCCGCGCTCAGCGACCGCATTGCGCAGCTGGAGCGCGCCAGCAAGACGGAGCGCGCCGAGCTCGCACAGCAGGGCGAGAAGATTGCCGACAACAAGGCGACGAATGACAAGCCCCTGCGCCATGTCGTGGCGGCGGCTCTGCTCGACGTCGCGGTTCGGCATGGCGATCCCTACGAATCGCAATTGGCCACGGCGCGGTCGCTCGCGGCCAAGCCCGATATGCTGAAGCCGCTCGACACCTTTGCGTCGTCAGGCATTCCGACGCCGGTCGCGCTGAGCCGCGAATTGCTCAACATCGTGCCCAAGCTCTCGCCGCCGGCGGAAGCCCCGGCCGCCGGTGCCGGCATCGTCGAGCGCCTCCAGGCGGGGGCCTCGAAACTCGTTCGTATCGAGCGCACCGACGGCGTCGGCAATGATCGCGGCGCCATCGTCGCACGGGTGACGGCGGCGGCGCTTCGCAACGATTTCGCGGAAGCGCGGCGCGAGCTGAAGACGCTGCCCGAGGCCGATCGTGCACCGGCACAGGCCTGGCTCGACAAGGCCGATGCGCGCGACGCCGCGCTCGGCGCCTCCCGCAAATTCGCCGACGATGCCATGGCGGATCTCGCCAAGCCCGATCTGGTCAAGCCTGCTCAGTAAAGGTTCGCGCAATAATCAGCGCGTAATAGGGATCGCCATGCTTCGCATCGTCCTCTTCCTCGTCCTGATCGCGCTGGCGGCGGCCGGCGCGGCCTGGGTTGCCGATCAGCCCGGTGATCTCGTCCTGACCGCGGGCGGTTTCCGCGCGTCAACGACGCTTCCGAGGTTCGTGTTTCTGCTCGGCGTCTTTGCGGCGGCGGTCGTGCTGGTCTGGAGCATCGTGACGATGATCTGGCGCGCGCCGGGACGCCTGCGCCGCCGCCGTCACGAGAAACGCCATGCGCGCGGCCGCCATGCCATCACCCACGGCCTGCTCGCGATCGGTCATGGCGATACCGCCCTCGCCCGCCGCCACGCCGATACCGCGCGGCGGCTGGCCGCGAACGATCCGCTCGCACTGCTGCTGCACGCGCAGTCGGCCCAGCTCGAAGGCAATCGCGACGAGGCCCAGCGCGTCTTCCGCGTCATGGCTGAGCGCGAGGATACCCGGCTGCTCGGCCTGCGCGGCCTGTTCATCGAGGCGCAGCGTGCCGACGATGCGGTCGGCGCCGTGATGATCGCGGAGGAGGCGATCAAGCTGTCGCCGTCCTCGACCTGGGCCTCGCACGCGGTGCTCGGCTTCCGCTGCGCGCGCGGCGATTGGAGCGGCGCACTCGCGATCCTCGATTCGAATCTGTCCGCGGGCCTGATCGACAAGGCGGCCTATCGTCGCCAGCGCGGCGTGCTGCTCACGGCCCGCGCGCTGGAATTGGAAACCATGGACCGCGACGTGGCGCGCGAGAGCGTGATGGAGGCCATCAAGCTCGCGCCGACGCTGGTGCCGGCCGCGGTACTTGCGGCGAAGTTCGAGAGCGAAGCGCATCAGGTGCGCCGCTCCATGAAGCTGGTCGAGGCCGCGTGGCTCGCCAATCCGCATCCGGATCTCGCTGACGCCTACGCGCATGTGAAGCTCGGCGATTCTGCGCGGCAGCGCTTGCAGCGGGTCGAGACGCTGGCGGCCAAGACGCCCGCCGACAAGGCGGGCCATGTCGAGGGCCAGCTCGCGATCGCGCGCGCCGCGATCGACGCCTCCGAGTTCGCGCGTGCGCGCGCGGTGCTGGCACCCTACGTCAATGATCCGACCCAGCGCGTCGCGCTGCTGATGGCCGAGCTCGAGCGCACCGAGCACGGCGACGGCGGCCGTGCCCGCGCCTGGACCTTGCGCGCGGTGCGCGCCCGTCACGATCCGGCCTGGACCGCGGACGGCTATGTCAGCGACCGCTGGCGTCCGGTCTCGCCGGTCACCGGCCGTCTCGATGCCTTCCAGTGGCAAACGCCGGTCGCGAGCCTGCCCTCCGACAAGGGCGCCACCATCGAATCCTCGGCCTTCGAGGAAGCCATGCTGGCCGCCCCGCCGCCGAAGCGGGTGACGGCAGCCCCGAGCGAAGCCCCGGTGGAACCGCCCGCGGCTGCACCGGATCCGGTCCCCGCCGCACAGGACAATTCGCCCCCTGAGGCCAAGGAAACGACCGGGGAGGCCGCCAAAGAAGAGCCTGCGGTCACGCCGGCTGCCGAGCCGGTCAATCCCGCCCCTGAGGCGGCCGAATCATCGCCGGAGGCGGCAACGCCGGTGTTCCGGACCCGCGCCGACCTCGGCAAGCCTGCGCCGGCCCCGATCCAGGCCGTCATCCCGATAGTCCGCGCCCCCGATGATCCCGGGATTGATGACGAGGGTCCGAGCGATGAATTTGCGGAACAAATCGGCACGCCCAGAACCCATGCAAAGGCCCAGGCCGGCGGCTGGCGCGGATTCTGGTCCCGCTGGGGCGCGTGAGGCACATTTCGAAGCCCGCTCCACCTTGCCAATTCGGGCCATGCCCGATATCAGGAGCGCGCGTATCGGGACCTGCATTGCGCGGGTCCCGGTAGGGTTCGCCGCAATAGCTCAGTTGGTAGAGCACGTCATTCGTAATGACGGGGTCGGGGGTTCGAATCCCTCTTGCGGCACCATTTATCACTCTGATTTTCCGTTGTTTTCCGCGCCGTTGTTTCATCCTCCGAAGCAGCCTCGCCGCGAGACGGCGTGCCATCGCCTCAGACTTTGCGCAGGCTTTCGATTTCCCACAGCGCCAGTTGCCGCCGGTCGAACGGTGGGGCGTAGTCGTCCAGCACCTTGATCGGCGGCGGGAAGTTGTAGGGCGGAGCGCTCAGATCGATGGAGAAGAAGTCACCCGTGCGGATCGCACGATTTCGGCCCGCCGGGTAAGTGGTCGTCAGGAGATACTTGATGTTGGATCGACGAATGTTGTCGATTGCTTGAAAAATCATCTCTTCGGACAGATGAATGAAGCAATCGCGGCAGAGCAGCAGGTCAGCTTCCGGGAGCGGATCGTTGCAGAGATCGATCCGGAGGAACGTGCGATCTGGGCGACTGTATTGGTCAGCCGTTCGCGCAATCAGTTCCGGAACGATGTCTCCTCCAATGTAGCGAGAAATTGGAAGTTCGATCTTCGACAACCAATGAAAATCACCACAAGGCAAATCGAGCAGGGTACGGATCCCGAGGTCGCCAACCAGACCAGGAAGGCTTTCTCGCACCCTCTGGGTATTGTGCAGCGTGGATCCGCC
Source organism: Bradyrhizobium sp. 63_E2_N1_3 (assembly GCF_052076005.1). Taxonomy (NCBI): domain Bacteria; kingdom Pseudomonadati; phylum Pseudomonadota; class Alphaproteobacteria; order Hyphomicrobiales; family Nitrobacteraceae; genus Bradyrhizobium; species Bradyrhizobium sp. 63_E2_N1_3. The sequence continues at coordinate 389,347 of NZ_CP197235.1, forward strand.
GCCGGAAGCGGTTTCCTTTTAGCCCCAGACGTTGCGACGATAGATCTCGCCGAACACCTCGCCAGGCGTTCCACGGAGATTGCGCACCATCTGCGTGCGCAACCAGATCAGCGCGGGCTCCGGTAACGTCTGGCGCGCGATGTCGATAGCCGTCGAGAAAAAGGCCGTCTGACGTAACCAGTCTGCAAACTTGTCAAACACATCGCCCCCGTATTGTCGCAAGCTAGACCCGCGCGAACCTGAATTGTTGCGTGCCGCGCTCGGTGGGATCCGGGCTCCGCTCAGTGATGCGAAATCCCTCATGAGCCTGGATGAATGCTTGCTCGGAGATCCAGTTGCGCTCGTATCTGACGAGCTTCTCCTTGGAGGCGAGCGACGATCCTGGACCGTTGTCGCTCAGGTACGAGGTCTGAACCTCTCGCCGGGTCTCTTCGCTGATCGGAACGCGGTACCATGCCAACATTGCCGGCCGAACCGAGCACAGCGTTCTGACGGTTTCCAATGCATCCGGGACGTACTGTATGGTCCCATTCGAGTGGATGAGATCGACAGTGCCGAGCCAGTCGGCGGCCTGGTCGATGCGCTCGAAAAACATCAGCCTATCGGTGCCAAGCTCCTTGGCGCGCTGCACCATTGCTGGCGTCTCAACCACCGCCCATCGAATGTCCGGGCATTGCCGGCGCGCCACCTTGTAATGCAGGCCGGCGCCTCCGCCGAAATCCAGAACCGTGTTTATGCCCGCGACCAGCGGCCAGTCGCTGTCCGGGTTGTAGTTGATTGTCTTCAGGAAAATCGTTTCAACCAGTTCCGGGTTCTCGTACCCCTGAATAACCTCTCGCGGCGGCAGCAGCTTACGCTTCACTCGCTTGATGAAGGTCACAACGGGCGGACTCGGCACGCCTTTTGATACGTGTCGAGCGTCTGCCACAATCAGAAATATTTGGAAACAATCGTCAAACGCGACATGACGTTGCGGGTTGATCGCCGCGGATGCTGATCGCGGGTTCAAGACCGAGCGCAGTCTACGTGATGACAGTCACATAACGCAGATCAGATCTCCCCTAATTTCCCGGTCACGCAAACACGGGGAGATTTCACATGCGCAAGATCATTCTGGTTGCCGCCATGGTCCTGGCTTCTGCATCTGCCCATGCCGCCGACCGCAGCCTGTCGCTGGCCACGGCGACGGCCGCTCCGCAGGCCACCACGACCATCGCCCCGATGACACAAATCAGCGAAGTCGCGCCAGCCACGGAAGCTCCGAAATACGTCGATCGTCCGCCGGCAGTCTCGGCCCCTGCTCCCGCCGCGGCGACGGCTCCTGCCGTGACCGCGACAACGACGACCTCAGCGCCGGCGGCGACTGCCACGAAGACCGCAAAGGCGGGCAAGCCGAAGCACAAGCGCACGTGGACCGAAGGCCGCATCATCAGCGAGCTGCACCGCCACGGCATCTACTGGTAAGGCCGCGACCCGCTGCAAAAGCAAATGGCCGGGCAAGAGCCCGGCCATGCGCGTATTGAGGAAGCGGTTCGGGCTTACTGCGACACCGTCTGCACCACGCTCGTTATCGGACGCGCGCTCGAGGTCGGTACCTTCAGGTCCTTCAGCAGCGCCTCGTCATATTCCGGCAGCGTCTGGAGCGTCGCCTTGGCCTTCATCTGCACGACCTTGTATCCGCCAGCCTTCAGCCGCGCGAGCAGCGCCGGCATCGCTTCGCCGGTGTGCTTCTGGAAGTCGTGCATCAGGATGATGCCCTTGCCGAGCTTGTCGAGCTTGGTCATCACGTTGTCGACGATCTTCTCCGGCGTGGCACCTTTCCTGAAGTCGAAGGAGTCGATGTCGGTCGAGAACATCGCGACATTGCGGGTGCCGAAATAGCTCACCATCGCCGGATTGTGCTGAAGCTGAGGGAAGCGGAAGAACGGTGCCGGATTGGTGCCGAGCGCGAACCTCACCGCGCTGAAGCCCTTCTCGACCTCGTCCTTGACCTGTTGCTCCGTCATCTTCTTGCTGTTCAGGTTGACATGCGACCACGTGTGCGTGCCGACCGTGTGGCCCTGGGCCAGCACCTGGCGCAGGATTTCGGGATGATAGGTCGCGTGCTTGCCGACCGAGAAGAAAAGACCCTTGGTGCATTCATCCCCGAGCGCCTTCAGCACCGCGGGCGTGTTGACCGGCCACGGACCGTCGTCGAAGGTCAGCACGACCTCCTTGTCGGTGAGGAAGTCGAACTGCTTGAAATGCTCGAAGCCGAAGCCGGGTCCGCCGGTGGTGTCGATCTCGACCACGCGGGCAACGCCCAGCGCGTTCGGATTGGCACAGGTCGACCGCTGCTGCACCGGCATGGCCGGAGCGGGCGCAGGCGCCGCTGCCTGAGCAACTGCCGTCGGCCTGGCCGCGATCGCCGCGGTGGTCTCGACGTCATCCTTGGCGGCGAGCTTCGCCTGTGCCGGCAATTGATCGGCGGCACGGGCGGCCGTTGTTTTGGGGGCGCCCTGATCGGCGCGCGCGGAATAATAAAACCAACCGCCGACGGCGATCACGACCGCCGCAACTACACTGGCCAGCATCAGGCCCAACGCATTACGCATCGCTATTCTTTCCAATTACGCAACCAACCCTGCGGAATCTCCCGCGCGACGAGCCATTAATGCGAAGGAACAGTTAACGTGACACCAACACGACGGCGTTTGCGCCGGATTTTCAGCGAGGTGCGCCATGTGACGGAGGTCACAGATGGATGGCCACCCGTGACCGTCATCACAGTGGAAACTGTTTTGCCGGAGCATCGTAGTTCCCACCAACAACGGGCCCCGCTTCCAGCGGCGCCAATGGGAGCTTCAAATGACCAAATCTTCTTCGGCCAAGTCTTTCTCTGCGAAATTGCTGACGAGTAGGATCCGCGACACCAGCCTGGCTCTGGGCTTTGCCGCGATCGTCTCGATCGTCGCGACGACCGCGAGCTTCGCCTTCTCGGCCGAGGCGCAGCAGCAGTGCACCGGCGATGCCTTCCGCCTGTGCTCCTCGGAAATCCCCAACGTCCCGAAGATCACGGCGTGCATGATGAAGCATCGCTCTGATCTGAGCGCCGGCTGCCGCGCGGTGATGGACAAGGACCTCGCAAAGGGCGCCTCACGCAAGGTCGCTGACGCCCAGGACAAGCAGTAGGACAACGCGCAACGGCGATCGTTGTTGGCTCCCCTCGCGATGTGCTCCCGGCGTCAAGCCGGGGCCACGCGCGCCAGTCCCGCTCGGCAATAAAGCCGTTGCGGCTCCAGGATCGTCGCACTAGCTTCGCCCGCACATCCTTGGGGTAAGAGGCATTACGCGATGACCAGATTTCTTTTCATTGTTTCTTTGATTCTGTGCGCATCGAGCGCCTCAGCGCAACAGCAGCCCGGCCACGATGCCTGCGCGCGCGATGTGACGCGCTTCTGCCGTGCCGTGATGAACAATGGCGATGGCGCCGTGCTCGCTTGCCTCAAGCAGAACCGTACCCGCCTCAGCAAAGCCTGCGACAAGGTGTTGACGGATCACGGGCAGTAAGACGTGCCGTCGCAGCCCGGCTGAGCGAAATCCGGGGTCTGCCCGCGCGGTGAGATCGTCCCGGATTGCGCTTCGCGCCATCCGGGCTACAGGCCAAAACCTACGTGCTGCTTCCCGCCGCGCTCGCGACCACCGGCAGCACCTCGGCGCCGGCACGATCCGGCGTCTCTTCCTTCCAGCGCACCGAGCCGAACGGACGCTCCAGCATGCGGCGGATCCGCACCGGATCGGGGCCGATGTGGAAATCGATCGCCTGTTGATGCAACGCGCGTTCGGACTGCGTCGAGCGGTTGCGCTGGCGCAAGTAATCGAGCCAGGTCGGACAGTGGTAGCGCTCGGTCCACAATTCGGGGTCGGCGATGTCGCGCGCGATCGACCAGCCATAGGCGCCGTTGCGCTGCCGGGAGAGCTGCACGTCCTGCATCACATTGTGGAAGGCGCGTGCATTCTCTTGGCTCACCCTATATTCGATCTCGACCACCAGCGGCCCGCTGCGCGCCGTGAGCGACAGTTTGACTTCCGGATCGGCGAGCACGTCCGCGTCCTCGTTGCGGGCGCCGACGCGCGGCATCGCCAGCCAAATGCCCAGCACCGGCGAGATCAGCATCAGGCTGGCGGCCGTCAGCAGCGCGACCTCGACGCCGGCATAATCGGTGAGATGGCCCCAGCCCCAGGCGCCGATCGCAATGCCGCCGGATATCGAGGCCTGGAACGCCGCGAGCGAACGGCCCGCGACCCAGCGCGGCGCCGAGAGCTGCACGCCGATGTTGAACAGCGCGACCGCCGCCATCCAGACCGCACCGGCGAGCACAAGCGCCGCCGCCGTCAACACCGGCTCCGTGCTCACGGCGAGCGCGGCCATCGCAAATGCCATCGAGATGGTGCAGGCGCGGATCGCCGCTTCACCGCTCATGCGCTTGCGCAATTCATGGATGTTGAGCGCACCGACGACGGCGCCCATGCCGAAGGCACCCAGCATGATGCCGTAGGTCTGCGCGCCGCCATGCAGCAAATCGCGCGCGATCAGCGGCATCAGGGCCATGATGGCGCCGCCGATCAGGCCCATCACCAGCGTGCGCAACAGCACGATCTTGATCGGCGGCGAATTGGTGATGTAGCGGAAGCCCGAGACCATCGCGCGGTTGAGCTTCTCCCGCGGCAGGCGCGAGGGCTCGGTGTTGCGCCGCCAGAGCAGCAGCACCACCAGCAGCGGCAGATAGAGGATCGCGTTGCAGGCAAACGCGGCCACCGCGCCGAGCGAGGCGACGATGACGCCGCCGACCGCGGGACCGAAGCTGCGTGCAATATTGTAGCTGATGCCGTTCAGTGCGACGGCTGACGGCAGTGATTCGGGCGGCACCTGCTCGCTGACCGAGGATTGCCACGCCGGCCCGAACAGCGCATTGCCGCTGCCCACCACGAAGCAGAACACGAGCAGCGTTTCCGGGGTGATCAGCTTGAGCCAGGCCAGCACCGTCAGCGCAGTCGCGCCGATCAGCGCGATCGCGAGCGAAATCAAGGTCACGATGCGCCGGTCATACATGTCGGCGATGGCGCCGGCCGGCATCGAGATCAGCATGATCGGCAGCATCAGCGCGGTCTGCACCAGCGCCACCTTGTCGGCCGAGGCCGCCATCTGCGTCATCGCCCAGGCCGCGCCCACGCCCTGGATCAAGAGGCCAAGATTGGAGAGCAGGCTGGCGAGCCAGATGCGCCGGAACACGGTGTACCGCAGGGGTGCGGCGATGCCGTCGCCGGCGAATTTCTGACGGTTCGGCTGCTCGGTCATATCCCCTTCCATATGGGCTGGCAGAAGTGGTCTTGGAATGGTCTTTGGGTGATTCCGGCAAGTCCAGTGATGCCTGCGAAAGTCCTTCGCTGTCCAGTGGTTAGGCCGCTATAAGCGGCACAAAGACATGGTTTTTCCGGAGAAACATATGAAGCTGTCGCGACGGTCGATCCTGCTGGGAGTAGGCAGCTTGCCTTTCGCGGTTGCGAGCTTGCGGACAGGCGCGCTGGCCCAGACCGTGCCCGCGGCTCAGACTGCCGAGGTGCCGCCGGTCCTGTTCGTCCACGGCAATGGCGAGTACGACGCGCTCTGGATGACGACCTTGTGGCGAATGGAATCCAACGGCGTCGCGCGCGATCGCATGATGGCGATCAACTTCACTGATCCCAATGCGCGGAGCGACGACAAGGTCGAGCAAGCGGGGCGCTCCTCGACCGAGGACCAGCGCCGCGAACTCGCGGCGGCCATCGCGGAATTGAAGCGCCGCGCCGGCGCGGCCCGCGTGGCGCTGGTCGGCAGCTCGCGCGGTGGCTATGCGATTCGCAACGTCATCAGGAACGGCGGTGCCGGCGATGTCAGCCATGCCGTGCTGTGCGGCACACCCAATCACGGCGTGTTCGCGACCGATGACCAGCCGAACAACGAGTTCAACGGCCGCGGCACATTTCTGCGCGGTCTCAACGAGGGCGAGAGCGAGGTGACGCCGGGTGTTGCCTTCCTTACGCTGCGCAGCGACGGCATGGACAAATACGCCCAGGCGGATGGCCGCTTCATCGGCAAGCCCGGCACGCCGACCGGTGTTACCGTCGAAGGGCCGGAGTTGAAGGGCGCCACCAATCTCGTGCTCGGCGCGCTCGACCATCGCGAAGTGGCGTTTCACCCGCGCGCCTTCCGCGAGATCTACAAATTCATTGCCGGCCGCGAGCCCGCGCGCATCGCGATTGTGCCGGAGCAGAGCGTCAGTTTGAGCGGCCTTGTGACCGGTACGCCAGGCGGCGTGTCGACCAATCGCCCGGTGGCAGGTGCAACCGTCGATGTCTTCCGCGTTGATCCTGATACCGGGGAGCGCAAAGGCAGCGCGGTGCACAGCGCGAAGACCGGCGCCGACGGCCGCTGGGGTCCGGCGCAGGTCGAGCCTTCCTGGTTCCTCGAATTCGTCCTGACATCGCCGGACGCGCCGACGACGCATATCTACCGCACGCCCTTCCCGCGCTCGTCCGATGTCGTGCATCTGCGTGCCGCGCGCCCGCTCGGGCCGGCGGACAAGGATGCCGGCGCCGTCGTGATCATGTCACGCCCGCGCGGCTATTTCGGCCTGCCGCGGGACGTGGTGCTGCTCGACGGCAAGGAGCCGGCCGACGTCAAGCCGGGTGTGCCCACGGATTCGGCAGCAACCTTGCGGCTCCCGGCCGCGGAGGCCGGGCGTAACGTCGTGGCCCAGTTCGGCGAAGAACGAATTGTGGCGCGTGCCTGGCCCGCCTCCGAGAACAGGATTGCGATTGCCGAGCTGACTTACTAGCTATTGGCTTGGGTCATATCTGCGGGAGAGAGCCATGAACATCGCCAGTGTGCGTCGGCCCATCATCCCTCCGACCCCGCCGCGTGCGCCCGACGACATGTCGTTTCTCGGCCGGGTCGCGGTCCTCAAGCAGAACATGATCGCGACCTGGGGCCAGCGTGCCTACGAAGAAGAGGTCATCAAGGGCCGCTTTTTCCTCCACAACAGCTTCATTCTGAATCAGCCGAATGCAATTCGGCATGTCCTGCTCAGCAATTATGAAAACTACACGCGCACGCCGGCGGGGATCCGCATGCTGCGTCCGGTGCTCGGCGAAGGAGTTCTGATCGCGGAAGGCCACGCCTGGGCGCATCAGCGCCGTACGCTCGCGCCGGCCTTCACGCCGCGTGCGACCGCAAATCTCGTCCCGCATATGACCGCGGTGCTCGACGAGACCATCACAAAGCTCGATGCGCGAACAAGCGAGCCGGTCGATCTGCGCGAGACGATGCAGCGTATGACGCTGGAGATCGCCGGACGCACGATGTTCTCGTTCGGCATGGACCGTCACGGCCCGACCTTGCGCAACTTCGTCATGGAATACGGCGCGCGGCTCGGACGGCCCTATTTCCTCGACATGCTGCTGCCGGTGTCCTGGCCGACCCCGATGGATTTTGCCCGCGCGCGCTTCCGCAAGCGTTGGACCGAATTCGTCGCGATGCTGATCGCCGAGCGCCGCACGATGGGCAAGAAGGACGGCGCGCCGCCGCGCGACCTGTTCGATCTCATGGACGCGGCGCGCGATCCCGAAACCGGCAAGGGCTTTTCGGACGCGCAACTCGTCGACGAGGTCGCGACCATGATCCTGGCGGGTCACGAGACCACGGCGACGGCGCTGTTCTGGGCGCTCTATCTGCTCGCGCTCGATCCGGAGACGCAGGAGGAAGTTGCCTCCGAGACCCACGGCGAGCACCTCGACAGCATGGCCGACATCGATCGCCAGAAGTTCACCCGTGCGGTGATCGAGGAGACCATGCGGCTCTATCCGCCGGCCTTCCTGGTCGCGCGCGCCGCGCGCGAGAAGGACAATGCGGCCGGCGTCGAGATCGGCAAGGGCGACATCATCATGATCGCGCCCTGGCTGCTGCACCGGCATGAGAAGCTGTGGGATCAGCCGAACGCCTTCATTCCCAAACGCTTCATGTCGAACGAGGCGCCCGACCGTTTCGCTTACCTGCCGTTCGGCGCGGGTCCGCGCGTCTGCATCGGCGCGCCGTTCGCGCAAGCCGAATCCGTGCTGGCGCTGGCCCGGTTGATCGGCGCCTTCCGTATCGAGCTTGCCGACAGGGTTCCGGTGATCCCGCTCGGCGTCGTGACGACCCAGCCGGACCACTCACCCTTGTTCCGCATCACGCGTCGGTGACAGACATTCGTCTGCCCGATGGCGCGATCCACCCCAGATAGAGCCTCCGCCATGAGCGACATCCAGGCCCAGTTTTCCGTTCTGAAGCAGACCGCCGACGCCAAGGTGGTCGACGCGATTGCACACCTCATCGAGAACGGCGAGGATCACGAGCTCAACCGCGTCAATGTCCTCGATTTCTCCAGGCAGCATGGCCTCGACGAAGAGCACACGATCTCCACCTTCCTGCATGCGGCGCGGCTCGGACTGTTCGATCTCGGCTGGAATGTGCTCTGTCCGGGCTGCGGCGGCGTGCTGGGTGCCCATTCGACGCTGAAGGCGCTCAAGCCGGACGATTATCACTGCGCGCTCTGCGCCTGCGGCTACAAGGCGTCGGTCGACGATCAGGTCGAGGTCTCCTTCACCGTCAATCCGCGCGTGCGGCGCATCGCAGCGCACGATCCCGATACGCTTCCGGTGTGGGAATATTTCAAGCAGGTATTCTGGAGTTCCGGCGTCGACTTCAACAAGGAATCCTTCGCGACGCTCGCCAACGAGGTGACGCTCGATACACTCGAGCTTCCGGCGGGCGAGAAAGCGACCATGTCGCTGCAACTGCCGGGCGACTTCATCATCATCTTCGAGCCGGTGACGCACGCAGCCCATTTCATCGACGTCCAGGGCGAGCCGACCAAGGAGCGCCAGCAGTTCGCGATCATGTACAACAAGGTGCAGGCTCCGACAGGGACGACGACCATGCGGCCGGGGCCGCTGCGGCTGTCGCTGGAGAACCAGGCCGGCGTGCGCGTGTTGCCGTCGGTGTTCATCGCGGCCGAGGCGCTCCATCATCTCATCGGCAAGCGCAAGCCGTTCCTCACCGCCAAGCGCATGCTGTCGAACCAGACGTTTCGCGATGTCTTCAAGGCGGACAATCTCAGCCTCGACCAGCGGCTCCAGATCACGTCGCTGACATTCCTGTTCACCGATTTGAAGGGCTCGACCGCGCTCTACGAGCGCGTCGGCGATCTCGCCGCCTTCGATCTCGTGCGCGCGCATTTCCATGCGCTGCTCGAGATCATCTCCTCCGAGAAGGGCGCGGTGGTGAAGACGATCGGCGACGCCGTGATGGCGACCTTCGTCCGCCCCGAGCACGCCATCGTCGCGGGCCTGCGCATGCGGTCCGCGATGGACGAGCTCAACAGGCAGCGCGGCACCGACGATCTCATCGTCAAGATCGGCATCCATGAAGGCCCGTGCCTTGCGGTGATGCTCAACGAACGCCAGGATTATTTCGGCCAGACCGTCAACATCGCCGCTCGCGTCCAGAGCCTGTCGACGGCGCAGGAGATCCACATCACGGGCCCCGTGCTCGATGCGCCCGCAGTCGCCGAGGTGCTCGAGCAGCGCGCGATCAAGCCGATCCAGAAGCAGGCGGCCCTGCGCGGCATCGCCGACAAGATGGTGGTGTACGAGATACCGTGACAGATTGCCGAAAGGTAATGCCCGCGCGGAGCTGACGCACGTTGCGGCGGTTGAGTTTCCCACTCATATAACGCTGGTGGCGGCCGCACCCCCGCGGCTTCATCGTTTTCGGTAGGATCCTATGCTCGACGGCCTGCGCCAATTCATCGCTGACATTGTGGCTCCTCATGCCGCGGATCGTGCTTTCGGCGATGGCGATTACCGGCTTGCGGCCACCGCGCTGCTGGTTCACGTGGTCTCGCTGGACGGTCAGCCGACGGCGACCGAGCAGCGCAAGCTGCACAGCCTGATCGAAAGCCATTTCGGGCTGGATCGCGGTACCGCCGATCGCCTGATTGCGGACGCTACCCAGGTCGAGGGCGAGGCCGTCGACCTCTATCACTTCACCAGCGTCATCATGCGCTCGCTCGACGAAGAGGGCCGCAAGCGCATCGTCCAGATGATGTGGGAGCTGGTCTATGCCGATGGCCAGGTGTCCGAGTTCGAGGATAACGTCGTCTGGCGCGCGTCCGACCTGCTCGGGATCGCCCAGCGCGACCGGATCGACCTCAAGCATGCGGTCGCAAATCGCGCCGGTGGTCAGGTCAAGGACGGCGCCGTCGGGGGTTGAGCCGTCTCGACGCGGTATTATCGGCGGTTGTGCTGACTACATGACGAAACTTTAATATACCCCCGTCGGCCAGCCCGGCCCCGGATTTCCCCGTAAAATCCGTGGTTTTCCTGCTTCCCTGTTGCCCGCTCAAGCAGCCATGCTGCCGGTGACGCTTGCCTGTCGCGCTCGGCCTATGCTCTCGTTCCGCCATTGCGGGGCCAAAAAACTTCAATTCAAGAGACTTCGATCGTGACTGAGCGGGTAACGTTGATCACCGGTGCGTCGGCGGGCATCGGCACGGAGCTGGCGCGTGTGTTCGCCGCCAACGGGCATCGCCTCGCGCTGACGGCGCGACGCGCAGACCGGCTGGAGGCGCTTGCGAACGAGCTCGCCGCCAAGGGTGGCAAGAAGCCGATCGTGATCGCCTGCGACCTGCAGGAGGCGGATGCGGGCGAGAAGATCGCCGCCGCGCTTGCCGCCGAAGACGTCGAGCTCGACCATCTCGTCAACAATGCCGGCTTCGGCGTGTTCGGCGATGCGATCGAGCGCGACCGCGTCGAACAGGTCGGCATCGTCGATGTCAACGTCCGGGCTCTGACGGATCTGTCGCTGCGCTTTGCCGATCAGCTGATCAGGAACAAGGGCGGTCTTCTCAATGTCGGATCGGTCGCGGGCTTTCTGCCCGGCCCCGGCATGGCCGTGTACTACGCGTCCAAGGCCTATGTGATTTCCCTCACCGAGGCCTTGCGGGCGGAGCTCGCGCCGCGCGGCGTTCGCGTCACCGTACTTTGCCCGGGTCCGGTGCCCACCGAATTCCAGGCGCGCGCCGGCGTCGGGTCCGGTCATGATACGGCTCTTCTCAACGTGTCTGCCGCCGAAGTTGCGCAACAAGCTTATCGCGGCCTGATGGCCAACAAACGGGCAGTGTTGCCTGGTCTCGGCATCAAGATCGTGCCGTTCGCGCTGCGTTTCTTCCCGCGCGGCTTCATCCTGTCCGCCACCAGCCGGTTCCAGAGGCAGAGGCACTGATTCCTTGTTTTGACGCGTTTTCTTTACGCGAACCGGTACCCACTTCGCTCGAAAACGCTTTAAAGAAAGCTCAGAGCTCCGTAGTGGCCCGGAGCTTGCTTCAATATCGGGACGCGTGTGCGCGAACTCACACGATGTTAACTACCGCTTAGTTATGCTGGCGGTCTGAACCGATAGCACTCGCAGAGGCCATGTCGTTCCGGACGGACAGGTTTGGTGGCGCAGAATTGGTGCCCTTCCCAAGAAGGACGCCGAGCGCCGCCGCCTCCGAAGCCCGGTTGCCGGTTCTGATCATCCTGCATCAGGAATCCTCGACGCCCGGCCGCGTCGGCAATGGGCTGCGCGCGCTCGGCCATCGCCTCGACATTCGCCGGCCGCGCTTCGGCGATCCCCTGCCCGACACGCTCGACCAGCATGCCGGCGCTGTTTTTTTCGGCGGTCCGATGAGCGCCAACGATCCCGACGACTACATCCGCCGCGAGATCGACTGGATCGAAATTCCGCTCCGCGAACAGCGGCCGTTCCTTGGTATCTGCCTCGGCGCGCAGATGCTGGCGATGCAGTTGGGGGCCCGCGTCGCACCGCATGCGCAGGCGCTGACCCAGATCGGCTACTATCCGATCCGCCCGACCGCGGCGGGCCACGCGCTCTGCCCGAATTGGCCGGCGCAGGTCTATCACTGGCATCGCGAAGGATTTGAACTGCCCGTCGGCGCTGAGCTGCTTGCGGAAGGCGATGATTTTCCGATCCAGGCGTTCCGCACCGGCAATGCTTTCGGGGTGCAGTTTCATCCTGACGTGACCTGCGCGATGATGCATTGCTGGACCACGCGCGGCTATGACGGCCTCAGCGCGCCCGGCGCGCGCGAGCGGCATCATCATTTCGCGGACCGTGCCGTGTACGACGTTGCGGAGCGGGCCTGGCTCGATCATTTCATCGATGGCTGGCTGGCGCGCCGGCAGGTGCTGGCGCAAGCCGCCGAGTGATCGCGCCTCTGCGCAAGGCCTTCGCGCAAGGCCTTGCCTGATCCCTGGATATGCTAGGCTCGTTCCTAACGAGCGCGCGCGAACGCGTGCCGGCAGACACAGGGAGAGCGTCATGGCCTATGAACACATTTTGTATGAGGTGAGCGACAAGGTCGCGACCATCACGCTCAATCGCCCTGATCGCATGAATGCGTGGACGCCGACGATGGAGCGCGACGTGCGCCATGCGATGGAAGCATCGAGCGCCGATGACGATGTCCGCGTCATCGTGCTCACCGGCGCGGGCCGCGCCTTCTGCGCCGGCGCCGACATGGATGCGCTGAAGGGGCTCGACCCCAACGACGTCAGGCGTGCCTCGAACCTGCCGCCCTTCGACATGAATCGCCGGCCGGACTGGCAGACGCGTTACGGCTTCTATCCATCGATCGGAAAACCCGTCATCGCCATGCTCAACGGCGCGACCGCCGGCATCGGCCTCGTGCACGCGCTTTATTGCGACCTGCGCTTTGCCGCCGACAATACCGTCTTCACGACAGCCTTCGCGCGGCGCGGACTGATCGCCGAGCATGGCATGTCCTGGATGCTGCCGCGCATCGTCGGCCACGCCAATGCGATGGATCTGCTGCTCTCGGCCCGCCGCGTGTCGAGCGAGGAGGCGCTGCGGATCGGCCTGGTGAACCGGCTCTGCTCGCCGGAGAAGCTGCGCGAGGAGACCTACGCCTATGCGCGCGACCTCGCCGACATGGTTTCCCCGAGCGCGATGGCCGTGATCAAGCGCCAGCTCTACGAGGTGCCGTTCCAGACCCTGGCGGAGGCCACGATCGAGGCCAACCGCGAGATGATGGTCGCGTTGAACGGCAGCGATTTCCGGGAGGGGGTCGCGAGCTTCATGGAGAAGCGGCCGCCGAGGTTCACGGGGAAGTAGGGGGGCTGGCTGAACTCGGGGAAAAGGTCCGCCGTCGCCCTTCGGGCTATGGCGGGACAGCCTTCGCTCACTTCGCTACGAGGGAGCTTGGCTGGCTTGCCTAGCGGTAGCTCGCGAATGTCAGTGATGGTGGATGGGGTCCGCCGTCGCCCTTCGGGCTATGGCGGGACAGCCTTCGCTCGCTTCGCTACGAGGGAGCTCGGCTGGCTTGCCTAGCCGTAGCTCGCGAAGCGAGCGAAGGCTGGTGGAGCCAGGCGGGATCGAACCGCCGACCTCGTCATTGCGAACGACGCGCTCTCCCAGCTGAGCTATGGCCCCGTTTGGCGGCCGCTCTGGTGAATGCGGCCGACAACCGGGCGCCATTTAAGTCCCCGCCAAGGTCAAGTCAAGGACGGGTGTGACCCGGTTTTAACCATCCCCGGCACTGACTTCCCTTGTTTGGGCCGGGGGGAACCGATATCTAGCAAAAAGCGTCAATCCCGACCGAAAGCCAGAGTCTTCAATGCGTGCCGTTCTCGACATCGTCATCATCGTGCTCGACCTCTACGTCTGGCTGCTGATCGCCTCCGCGATCCTGTCCTGGCTGATCGCTTTCAACGTCGTGAACACCCGCAACCAGTTCGTTTCGGCGGTGGCGGAGTTCCTGTACCGGATCACCGAGCCGGTGCTGGCGCCGATTCGCAATTTCCTGCCCAGCCTCGGCGGCCTCGATATCTCGCCGATCATCCTGATCCTGCTCATCATGTTCATCGAGCGGGTGATCCTGTATTACATCTACCCGAACGTGATCTAAGCAGGCGGGAGCGCCTTGGTTGCGAAAGAGGCCTTCAAGGAACCCTGGCGCTATTCGGTCGCAGGAATCAGCATCGCGCTGCGGGTGACGCCGCGCGGCGGCCGCGACGACATCGACGGGATCGAGCAATTGGCCGACGGCCGCAGCGTGCTCAAGGTGCGGGTGCGCGCGATCGCCGATGGCGGCGAGGCCAACAAGGCCGTTCTGGTGCTATTGGCGAAATCGCTCGGCGTCCCCAAGGCCAGTGTAAAGCTGCTATCCGGTGCCACCTCGCGGCTGAAGCAGATCGCGGTCGACGGCGATCCGGCGCGACTCGGCGAAGCCCTGCGCAAGCTCGCCCAAGCCAGATCGGCAGACGCCAAACCGACAGACCAAGGGAACTGACATGACGGCCAAGATCATCGATGGAAAAGTCATCGCTGCGGAACTCCGCGCGCGCGTCGCTGACGAGGTTGCCCGCGTCAAGCGCGAACACAATCTGGTGCCGGGCCTCGCGGTGGTTCTGGTCGGCAACGACCCCGCCAGCGAGGTCTATGTCCGCTCCAAGCACACCCAGACGCAGGCGGCCGGCATGGCCTCGTTCGAGCACAAGCTGCCGGCCGACGTGTCGCAGGCCGATCTGCTGGCCGTCGTCGCAAAACTCAACCGCGATCCCGCCGTGCACGGCATTCTGGTGCAACTGCCGCTGCCGAAGGGCCTGAACACCGAGGCCGTCATCAACGCCATCGATCCCGCCAAGGATGTCGACGGCCTGCATCCGAACAATGCCGGCCGGCTCGCCGGCGGCTTTGAAGCGCTGTCGCCTTGCACGCCGCTCGGCTCGATCATCCTGACCAAGAGCGTCCACGCCTCGCTTGAAGGCATGAATGCCATCGTGATCGGCCGCTCCAATCTGGTCGGCCGTCCGCTGGTGCAATTGCTGCTCAACGAGAATGCCACGGTGACCATCGCGCATTCGCGCTCGCGCGATCTGCCCGGGCTCGTGAAGCGCGCCGACCTTGTTTATGCCGCGGTCGGCAAGCCGGAGATGGTGCGCGGCGACTGGTTGAAGCCGGGCGCGACCGTGATCGATATCGGCATCAACCGTATCCCCAAGGACGACGGCAAGACCCGTCTCGTCGGCGATGTCGCGTATCAGGAAGCACTCGCCGTTGCCGGCGCGATCACGCCGGTGCCGGGTGGCGTTGGCCAGATGACGGTCGCCTGCCTGCTGGTGAATACGCTGCGCGCGGCGTGCGCGATCGCAGGGCTGCCGAAGCCGGCGGGTTAGGTTTTCTTCACCTCTCCCCGCTTGCGGGGAGAGGTCGGAATTCAAGCGTAGCCTGAATTCCGGGTGAGGGGGACTGTCCGCGAATCTAAGTCTCACCGTCCTTGCGGAGACTCCCCCCTCACCCCGACCCTCTCAGCGCGAGCGAAGCTCGTCGCGGCCCCGCAAGCGGGGCGAGGGAGCAGAGCTCACGCCTTCTTTTTCTTCTCGCGCTCGATGCCTTCGAGGATCAGCTTCTGCGCGTCTTCCGGGCCGCCCCAGCGCAGAATCTTCACCCACTTGCCCTTCTCGAGATCCTTGTAGTGCTCGAAGAAGTGCTGGATCTGCTGCAGCGTGATGTCGGGCAGGTCGGAGTACGACTTCACCTTGTCGTAGCGCTGCGTCAGCTTCGACGACGGCACCGCGAGAATCTTCTCGTCGCCGCCGGCTTCGTCTTCCATGAACAGCACGCCGACCGGGCGCACGCTCATGACGGCGCCGGGGATGATGGCGCGGGTGTTGATGATCAGCACGTCGCAGGGATCGCCATCATCGGACAGCGTGTGCGGGATGAAGCCGTAGTTACCGGGGTAACGCATCGGCGTGTAGAGGAAGCGGTCGACAACGAGCGTGCCGGCTTCCTTGTCCATCTCGTATTTGATCGGTTCGCCGCCCACGGGGACTTCGATGATGACGTTGACGTCGTGGGGTACGTTTTTTCCGATCGAGACCGCATCGATACGCATTCAAGGCTCCGTTGTTGCCGAGGTTAAATCGCGCCCGGCAGCGATTTTGGCGCTGTCATACGCGGGCTTGGCGCGCCAATCCATCGTGTTTTTGTGAAATAATGAATCCAGCGACTACCGGCTCAAAAGGCAACGGTATCGACGGATGGGAAGCGCTGCCGGCTAGACTTTCAGCAGCTCAATTGGTCCAAGCGAAGGCAACCTTGTCGAGCGACTTCGGCCCGAAACGCTCGGAGGAGCGCGCCACCATGCGGCCGCCCAAGGCGCGGTAGAACTCGGTCGCTGGATCGTTGTCCGAGAGCGCCCACACCACCATGCTCTTCAGGCCGCTCTGCATCAGGTCGCGGCGGGCTGCGGTGAACAGGCGGCGGCCGAAGCCGAGACCCTGGAATTCCGGACGCAGATAGAGCTCGTAGATCTCGCCGTCGAAGTGCAGGCTGCGGGCGCGGTTGCGGCCGTAATTGGCATAGCCGGCGATCTTGTCGCCGAACACGAGCACGCTGACGCGGCTGCCTTTGCGAATCGCACTGTCCCACCACTGCGGACCGCGGCGGTTGATCAGCTTTTCCAGTTCGCCGCCGGGAATGATGCCCTGATAGGCGGAGCGCCAGGCTTCGTCATGGGTGGACGCCACCGCAGTTGCATCTGCAGCTTTGGCCGGCCGGACCTCGATCAGGGTTGTGCTCATGGATACGATCAAACCAAGTCGCCGCGCCGGCGGCAAGACCTATCGTTAATTATCGGTTAACGTGTGGATTTTGTGCATCAGTATTTTAACCATGTTGTACCGAAAGAAGACAAGACGCCATTTCGAACGGCACCGGCCTGCCATTGCCGGTGCAAAACTGCCCTGCGGCAACCAATGAACCGCGATGGCAACGCAAAAAGTCCGCCGAAAATGATTCGTTCCTGCAGATCCGTCGCTGTCCGTGTTCGCCTGCGGCGATTCATGCGCCTCTTCAACATCTTCGCCCTAGTGCCTGTGCTGGCCTTGTTGATGGCGTCCCCTCTGTGCGCGCAGGTCACGTTTGGGTCATCGGGTGAGGAGGGCGAGCCGCTTCGCCGGCAACAATGGCGCGTGCCATCGCCGGATACCGACGTTGCCGCGCATGCGCTGCTGTTTCGTCCCGTTGGCGCCGGTCCGTTCCGGCTTGCGGTGATCGCGCATGCCTCGACGCAGAATGTGCTGCGTCGGGCGCAAATGCCGCAGCCTGAATACCGCGCGCTGGTCGCGTTTCTCGTCGCGCACGGCTTCGCCGTGCTGGTGCCGGAGCGGCTCGGCCATGGTGCGACCGGCGGCCGCTATGTCGAGGACCAGGGCGGCTGCGACGAGGCGGATTACGCGCGCTCGGGTCGCGCGACGGCCACCGAAATTTCGCTCGCGCTGGATTTTTTGCGAAAGCAGGATTTCGTTCGTCAAGACTCGGCCGTCGTGCTCGGCCATTCCGCCGGCGGTTGGGGGGCGTTGGCGCTCGCGAACGCCGATCCGAACGCGATCTCCGCGATCATCGCGCTTGCGCCGGGGCGCGGTGGCCACGCCAACGACGAACCGAACCGGATCTGCGCGCCGCAGACGCTTCTCGCCGCGGTGGCCGAGTTCGGCAAGGCGGCGCGCATTCCGGTCACATGGCTCGTGGCGACCAATGACAGCTATTTTGCGCCGGCGTTCTCGCGCCAATTGGCCGATGCGTTTCGCGGTGGAGGCGGCAAGGTGGACTTCCGCACATTGCCGGCCGTCGGCAGCGAGGGGCATTGGATGATCGAGAGCGAAGCCGGCGTCAAAGCCGCCAGCCGCGAGCTCGGGCTTGCGCTGAACCAGTCCAAACCTGCGGCGGCCAAGAAGCCATGACGCTGTATCTCCTGGTCAAATACCTCCATGTGCTGGGCGCCATCGTCATTCTCGGCACTGGCACCGGCATCGCCTTCTTCATGCTGATGGCGCACCGCACGAGCGACGCCGAATTCATCGCGCGTACCGCTTCGGTGGTGGTGATTGCGGACGCGATCTTCACGCTGTCGGCCGTGATCCTCCAGCCGGTGACGGGCGGCCTGCTGATGATGCTTTCGGCCATGCCGATCACGGAACGCTGGCTGCTGGCCTCGCTTGGGCTCTACGTCTTTGCGGGCCTGTTCTGGGTCCCCGTCGTCTTCATGCAGATCGAGATGCGCGATCTCGCGCGCAAGGCGGCCGAGCAGCGCGGCGCTCTGCCTGAACGCTACTTCGTGCTCTACCGCCGCTGGTTCGCGTTCGGTTTCCCCGGCTTCGGCGCGACGATGTTGATCCTGTGGCTGATGATCGCGAAACCGTTTTGAGAGATGCGATGACCCAGCCAACCGTTTTGGTGCTCGGCGCCTCCGGCCTGATCGGGCGCTTCGTCACCGACGATCTGCGCGTGCGGGGATTTCGCGTGGTCGGCGTCGCACGCAGCCTGTCGCCCGCGCAGAAGATGAGCGCACGGGACATCGAGCAGCCGATCTTGTCGCTCGACGCAGCCGCGCTGATGCGCCTCTTCCGCGAGCATGCCTCGACGTCGTCGTGAACTGTCTTGGCGTGCTCCAGGATGGTCCCGGCAGCGACACCGGCGCGGTGCATCGCGATTTCGTCGCGCGCCTGCTTGAGGCGATCGCCGACAGCGGCCGCGCGATCCGGCTGGTGCACATCTCGATCCCCGGGACCGCGGAGGCGGATCGCACCGCCTTCGCGACGACCAAGCGCGAGGCCGAACGCCTGATTGCAACCTCCGGCATTCCCCACGCTGTCCTGCGGCCCGGCTTCGTCGTCGCACCGTCAGCCTATGGCGGCAGCGCCATGCTGCGTGCGCTCGCCGCCTTCCCGCTCGACCTGCCGCAGAAGGAGATGTCGACGCCATTCCAGTCCGTCGCAGTCGAGGACATTTCGGCCACCATCGCCTGGCTCGCCGCGCGCGATATCGACGACGCCTCAGTCAAAGCCGTGACGTGGGACCTGATGCAGGCCGAGCCGGTCACCATGGTGGGCGTCATCAAACAGTTCCGCCACGCCTTCGGCACAGCCGGCTGGCCGCGCCTCGTGATGCCATCCTTCATGCTCGATCTCGGCGCGAAGATCGGCGATCTAGCCAATTATCTCGGCTGGGTGCCGCCGATGCGCTCCACCGCCATCGCCGAGCTGCGCCGCGGCGTGACTGGCGATCCCTCCGCCTGGATCGCCGCCACGGGCATCGCGCCGAAGACGTTGACTGATGCGATCGGGCGCCATCCCGCCACCATCCAGGACAAATGGTTCGCGCGGCTGTTCCTGATCAAGGCGCTGATCTTCGCCAGCCTCGTTGCGTTCTGGCTTGTCTCCGGCTTCATCGCGCTGTTCGTCTCCTACCGCGCCGCCGCCGGCATCCTGACCGCGCACAATTTTTCGCCCGCGCTGGTCGATCCCATCACCATCGGCACCAGCCTGATGGACATGAGCATCGGCGCGCTGATCGCCTTCCGCCGCACCGCGGCGATCGGCCTGCTCGCAGGCATCGTCGCCTCGCTCGGCTATATGTTCGGCGCGGCAATCCTCACGCCCGACCTCTGGATCGAGCCGCTCGGCGCGCTGGTGAAGACAGGCCCCGCGATCGTGCTGATGCTGGCCGCGCTTATGATGCTGGATAATCGATAGCGTTTTCACGCGAAGTGGATCCCGGTTCGCGCCCAGAAAACGCGTAAGATAGAGAGACTGATGAGCAAATGGCCCGATGATGACGTAATTCTGTTCGACGGCGTCTGCATCTTCTGCTCGCGCTGGGTCCGCTTCGTCGCCAAGCGCGACACGTCGAAGCGGTTTCGCTTCACGCCGATCCAGTCGGATTATGGGGCGCGGCTTGCCCGTACGTTTGGCATCGATCCTGACGATCCCGACACCAATGCCGTGGTTCATGACGGAGAGGTCTTTATGAAGTCCGACGCCGCGCTGATCGTGCTGTCGCATCTGCCGGGATGGCGTTGGGTGCGCGCGTTGTTCGCCGTGCCAAAACTGCTGCGAGACCCCGTGTACAGCCTCATCGCGCGCAATCGCTACCGCATCTTCGGCAAGTACGACGCCTGCTTCGTTCCCGATGCGGATTTGCGGGCGCGGGTGATTGAGTGACGTAGCCGGCGCTTACGGCTTGCCTGAAGCCGCCAGCACTTCCTTCGCCGCGCGCTCCCCGCTGTCCCTGGCGCCATGCGCCGTCGTGAAGAAGCTTGGCGACGTCGCTTCTCCCGCGAAGAACAGCCGCCCATCCACCGGCGCGGCCAGCACCGCGCGGTCTCCAGCGTGCCCTGGCAGTGCGTGTGAATACGATCCTCTCGCGAAGGGGTCGTGGGCCCAGCGCGACTCGTAGAGCGGCTTGAGCTTTCGCCTGATGTCGTTGCCGAGGAAGCCTGCGATCTCGTCGATGCTGTGCGCGGCAATGGCGCCGTCGCCGGCGTCTTCCAGCCCGCGGGCAAAGCTGCCGCCGAAAAAGCCTTCGATGCAGGGCTGTCCGAACGGGCGGATGTGATAGGTGCCCATCTCGGTGCGCATGGTGGCGCCGCGCAGATTGCCCTCTTTCGGAAAGGCTTCTGCATCGTCGAGCGCCAGCGTCACCTTGTCGTCGACGCCGAGCGGCAGGCCGGCTGCCGCATCGACCTTGGCGGGCAGCGGCGGTGAGAAGCGGATCGCCTCATCGGCGATCAGATTGGTCGGAACGGTGACGATCACCTTGTCGGCGGTCAGCGTACCCTGCGATGTCTCGATGCGGAGGCGCTGGCCGGAATGATCGATCAGCGTGACATTGCAGCCCAGGGCCACCGGGCAGGGGGCGCCATAGGCCGCGATCAGTGCGCCATAGCCACGGCGGACGCGCCAGTTGAGATCGCTGTCCTCGTAGGCGTCCCAATCCAGTGTCGACATGTCCTTCAGTTCGCAGCCGTTGATGTAGGTCGAGACGGCGTCGATCATGGGATTCCAGCGATTGCCCGGATCGAGGCTCAGGCTTGCGGGCTCGTCCTTGCCCTTTTGCGCGGCCTGCCACAGCCGCTCGTAGAATGCGTCCATCGCGCGCATGAAATCGTCGCGCTCGGTCTGCGGAAACGCGTTGCCGAAGGCGCGCTCGCGCCAGGGCGGCAGGTCCTTGTTGACCTCGAAGCCGAGCTGCTTGGCGATGTCGACGAAGGAATTCTTGTCGGCCGAGTGCAGCCAGCCGCAGCCGACGTCGAAGGTCACCTCAGGCGAGGCCTGCACGGTCCAGGCACGTCCGCCAATCCGGTCGCGCGCCTCCAGCACGATCATGGAGAGGCCGGAGCCATGCAGCGCATGCGCCGCGCCGAGGCCGGCTGCGCCGGCGCCGATGATCGCGACGTTGACGGAGGAGGGCAGGGAGGTCATCAGCGGGCTCTAGCACGTTCGCGAAGAGCGCTGAAGCCACCACAAAGTGAGGTGTCATCACCCGCCTTGTGCGCACGTTGTGCACTGGGGCGAGTGATCCATCTTCGTAGGGTGGGCAAAGGCGCTCTTGCGCCGTGCCCACCATTGTCGACCGGGATTTCAAGTGGTGGGCCCGCTACGCTTGGCCCACCCTACGGCACTACGGTATGGAGCGGCTTACGCCACCGCTTCCTTGGACTTTTCCGCGCGCTTGCGCTCGTTCGGGTCGAGGTGCTTCTTGCGCAGGCGGATCGACTTCGGCGTGACCTCGACGAGCTCGTCGTCCTCGATATAGGCGAGCGCCTTTTCCAGCGTCATGCGGATCGGCGGGGTCAGGCGCACCGCTTCGTCCTTGGACGTGGTGCGGATGTTGGTGAGCTGCTTGCCCTTGAGCACGTTGATCTCGAGATCGTTGTCGCGGGTGTGCTCGCCGACGATCATGCCCTTGTAGACCTTCCAGCCCGGCTCGATCATCATCGGGCCGCGGTCTTCCAGCTTGAACATGGCGTAGGCCACCGCTTCGCCCTGGTCGTTGGAGATCAAGACGCCGTTGCGGCGGCCCTGGATCTCGCCCTTGTACGGGGCGTAGCCGTGGAACAGGCGGTTCATGATCGCCGTGCCGCGGGTGTCGGTGAGCAGTTCGCCCTGATAACCGATCAGGCCGCGGGTCGGCGCGTAGAACACCAGGCGCAGGCGGTTGCCGCCGGACGGCTTCATCTCGACCAACTCGGACTTGCGCTCGCTCATCTTCTGCACGACGACGCCGGAATGCTCCTCGTCGACGTCGATCACGACTTCCTCGATCGGCTCCATGGTGGCGCCGGTCGCTTCGTCCTTCTGGTACACGACGCGCGGGCGCGACACCGAGAGCTCAAAACCTTCGCGGCGCATGGTCTCGATCAGGATCGCGAGCTGCAATTCGCCGCGGCCCGAGACTTCCATCGCGTCCTTGTCGGAGGCTTCGACGACGCGCAGCGCGACGTTGCCTTCGGCTTCACGCAGCAGACGGTCGCGGATCATGCGGCTCGTCACCTTGTCGCCTTCAGTGCCGGCGAGCGGGGAGTTGTTGACGATGAACGACATCGACACGGTCGGCGGATCGATCGGCTGCGCCGGCAGCGGCACCTCGACGGTCGGATCGCAGAAGGTGTCGGCGACGGTGCCCTTGGTCAGGCCGGCAATGGCGACGATGTCGCCGGCTTCGGCTTCATCGAGCGGCGTGCGCTCGAGACCGCGGAATGCCAGGATCTTGGTGATGCGCCCGGACTCGACCAGCTTGCCGTCGGCATGCAGCACCTTGACCTGCTGGTTCGGCTTGAGCACGCCGGACGAGATGCGGCCGGTGATGATGCGGCCGAGATAGGGGTTGGCTTCCAGGATGGTGCCGATCATCCTGAACGGACCTTCCTCGACCGTCGGCGGCGCGACGTGGCGCAGGATCAGGTCGAACAGCGGCTCCATACCCTTGTCCTGCGGACCCTCGGGGCTTTCAGCCATCCAGCCCTGCTTGGCCGACCCGTACAGGATCGGGAAGTCGAGCTGCTCCTCGCTGGCGTCGAGCGCCGCGAATAGGTCGAACACCTCGTTGATGACTTCGGTCGGGCGCGCGTCGGGGCGGTCGACCTTGTTGATGACGACGATCGGCTTCAGGCCGACCTTGAGCGCCTTGGAGACCACGAATTTGGTCTGCGGCAGCGGGCCTTCGGCGGCGTCGACCAGCACCAGGGCGCCGTCCACCATGTTTAGGATGCGCTCGACCTCACCACCGAAATCGGCGTGGCCGGGGGTGTCGACGATGTTGACGCGGGTGTCCTTCCACTGCACCGAGGCCGCCTTGGCCAGGATGGTGATGCCGCGCTCACGCTCCAGATCGTTGGAGTCCATGGCGCGATCCGTCACCTTCTGGTTCTCGCGGAACGTACCGGATTGCTGGAGGAGTTTGTCGACCAGGGTCGTCTTGCCGTGGTCGACGTGGGCGATGATGGCGACGTTACGAAGGTTCATGAGTGAGCTTCTTTGCGGTCGGACAATGGGTTAAGCGCGATCTCGCCGGTCGGACCGGGACCTCTTCTCGAAACAACGCTGGAAGACTGGAAACGGGCGCTTTCCGCCCAAAAAGGGCCGCCCGGTCATCTCGACCAGGCACCCTACGCGTTGCGGCGCAATATATGCAAAAACCGCCAAAAAACAATGTGTTCTTTGCTAGTTGGTTGACTGAATTTTGTCAGGGAATCTCCGGGGGTTAGGGTAAATTCAGCACCAAACCGGCCTTTGCTCGGGGACGGGGCCTCGATCAGCCCTGCGCCGAGCCGGGGCTGGTCTCCTCGGTCGGATAGACCCCGCGCAGCACTTCCTCGAAGTGCATCTTCACCGCGTCGTTGCACAGGCAGGCGCGCAGGCGCAAGCCGTCGAGATTGCGGACCAGGATCGCGCCGCGTCTTGTATCGAGCACGCCCTCGGCCTTGAACGACTGGAGCACGCGGCTCGCATAGCTGCGGCCGACCCCGAGCAGCGTCGCGAGTTGCTCATGCGTCAGCGGCACGCTGCTCTCGTCGCCGGTCCGCTCCATCGCCGCAATGATCCACTTGGCCGTACGCTGCTCGATGGAGTGGATGGCGTTACAGGCGGTGGACTGGAACATCTGCGCCAGCATGCAGTCGGCATAGCGGGCGAAGATGTTGCGCAGCGAGGCCGAGCGCATCTTGGCAGCGTCCAGCTTGGCGACGTGAATGCGCGCGAATGGTCCGCCGAATTTCACGCAGATGCGGGTATAGGCCGGCAAAAATCCCTCGCTGACGATGCCGCCCACTGCGCCTTCGCGGCCGACCAGGATGGTCTCGACGTCGCGGCCGTCCTCATTGGGAACGAGAAATGTCGCGAGCGACGGCCCACAGGGGAAGTGCACGACCTGGACATCGTCGCCGGGACTGTAGAGCAGCTCGTTGGCCCCGGCGGTGTCCAGGGTGACGTGCGGTGCCAGCAGCGCGTAGTCAGCCGGACTCAAGCGCCGCAGCAGATTGTTGGCCGGCCGGCTGCCGACTTCGGTTGTCTTGCTGATACGCGCGTCCATCGTAAATCCCCTGCTCTCCTTTCAACACTAGCGAGGTCCGATCATGGGCTATGTGCACAAGTGGACAGACGTGAAAACTGTTCTGTGGTGAGTTTCGTTCCGGGAACCCTCCGATGCGCTGGGCGCAGGCGTCGGGATGAGGCTGTCCTCGATCGGTAAGAACATGCAGCCCTCGATATCCACCATCATGATACCTGCTCCCCCGGACGGCTCGACCGGCATGCCCGCCGATGTTCTGATCGTTGAGGACGATCCGATCATTGCGATCGATTTCGAGGATCGCCTGCTCGGATTTGGCGTGAGGAGCGTGCGCACCGTGGGGTCGGTGGCGCAGGCGCTGGCGGCGATCGCAGCGCGCGCGCCGGATTTCGCGCTGCTCGACGTCGAGCTCGGCCGCGAGAAAAGCTTTGCCGTCGCCGACCGGCTGGCGGCTGCGCAAATTCCCTTCGTCTTCGTGACGGGCTACGGCGCCGAGGATCGGATCGCTCCCGAATTCAAGACGCGGCCGCGGCTGCAAAAGCCGTGTTCGAGCGAAGCGCTGGAGGCCGCGCTGCGCTCGGGCGGCTCCTGATCGCCCGTCGGCGTTCTCCCGGCTTCAGGCCAATTTCGGATCGAGCGTGGTCGACCACAGCGCGACGTCGGCGCGGTCGCGCAAGGTCACCGTCATCTGGCCGGATGCGCCGTCGATCTTGACGTGACCGAAGAACTGCATGCCTGCGGACGGCGGCAGGTTCTGGTTGTCCTTGCCCGGCGCTTTGACGAAGCGCACCTCTGGCCCAAAGGTGTTGTCGAGCGCGTTCGGACCGAAGGTGCCCGCATGCAGCGGGCCCGAGACGAATTCCCAGAACGGCTCGAACTCCTGGAATTGCGCCTTGTTCGGATCGTAATAATGCGCGGCGGCGTAGTGCACGTCCGCGGTCAGCCACACCGTGTTGTTGATCGGCGCCATCTTGATGAAGCGCAGGATGTCGGCGATCTCGAACTCGCGGCCGCGCACCGGGCCGTCGCCCTGCGCAATGGCTTCCGATCCGCCCTTCGGCGTGTCCGACACGACGAGACTGATAGGCATGTCGGAGGCGATCACTTTCCAGGTCGCACGCGAATTCAGAAGGCCGCGCTTGAGCCAGGCGACCTGGTCCGGGCCGAGAAAATAGCTCGCGGGCCCGTAAGCGGTTTCGAGATTGGCGCCGTTCGGGCCGCGATAGCTGCGCTCGTCGAGCACGAACACGTCGAGATGCGGGCCGTAGGAGATCTGGCGATAGACGCGGCCCGGCTCAACGATGCTCTCCCGCATCGGATACATCTCGTGAAAGGCGCGGCCGGCGCGGGCTGCCAGCAGGGAGATGTCGCGCACCTTGTAGGATGCCGGCAACTCCTTCGACAGCGACCAGTTGTTGGTCACTTCATGGTCGTCCCACTGCACGAAGATCGGCACTTCGGCATTGAAGGCGCGGACGTTGTCGTCGGTGAGATTGTATTTGTGTGCGGCGCGGTACTCGTCCAGCGTCTCCGCGACCTTGGCCTTTTCGGGGATGGTGACGTTCTTCCAGGTCTTGCCGTCGGTGAGCTTCACCTCGGATTCGATCGGACCGTCGGCATAGATCGTGTCGCCGGAATGCAGGAAGAAATCCGGGCGATGCTTGCGCATCGCGGAGAAAGTGAACATGCCGCCATCATCGGGATTGATGCCCCAGCCTTGCCCTGCGACGTCGCCGCCCCAGACGAAGCTGACGTCGCGACGGTCGGCCGGAGCGGTGCGGAAGCGGCCGACCACCGGCTCGCCCTCGATCGCGGTATGCGAGAGATCGCGAAAGCGGACGCGATAGAAGATGTCCTGTCCGCCCGGCAGGTTCTCGATCAGCATCTTCGCGGTGAAGTCGCTCTCCGGCAGTGCCGCGATCGGCGGCAGTGCGCGGACATCCTTGAAGGACTCGGTCGTGGCCACCTCGACCAGCATCTGCGATGGCCGGTCAGTGCGCGCCCAGACCACGCCACCGTCGACCGTGACGTCGCCGGACTGCACGCCATGCGTAACCGCCGGCCGGTCGGCCGCGCGCGAGAGATGGGGCATCGCGATCGCGCCGAGTGCGCCGGCGCTGGTGGTGAGGAAGCGGCGGCGGGAGAATTTGATGTTCATGGCGGCTTCGCTTTTTGTCTCGTGCGCATCTCGCGTCGTCATTCCGGGACGGTCCGAACGACCGGACCCGGAATCTCGAGATTCCGGACTCGCGCTGCGCGCGCTCCGGAATGACAGCGAAAGCTATACTGAGACAGTATGACGCAGCAATAACGCGGCAAGCGTTTACGCGTTGCCGGCGGCCCTGAATTGCGCGCCTGCGCGCTGCAGGCTTTGCGGCATGGCAAACAGCACGGCCTTGCGGTCGGCGACGGCGGCGTGGAACTGGTCGAGCACGATGTTGATGGCGGTGAGCCCGCCCTCTTCGATCGCGCCGTGATCGAAGCAGCGCAGCGTGTCGCGCAGGATTTCGTCAGCCTCGGTTTGCATCTGGTCGAGCTCGTCGGTCGTCTCGCTCTTGCGCGCCGCCGCGATCAGGTCGAACAGGCGGTCGCGCAAATGGCTGTTGTTGTCGCGCTCGTCCTTCTTCAGGTAGCCCGCGAACCAGGCGCCGATCGAGCCCATCGCCGAGAGCGCCATCAGGGTCCACCAGATGTAATCGCTGTATTTGTCGAGGAAGGTCTTTTCCTCGCCGTCGACGAAGGCGGCGGCGCCCGGATGCACGGGGATCACCGCATCCTTGTCGGTGTCGGGCGTCTCGATCTTCGCCGCCATCGGGAATTCCGCCACCAGTTGCTGGCGCACGGCGAAGAGCTGGCGCGTGAATGCCGCGATGGTGGTATCGGACACCCCTTTGCGCGCCACGATGTGGTGCGAGAAGCTGATGGTCTTGACCTCGTCATCGGGGCGATCGGGCGAGCCGCCATAGGTGCCGGCGGGAATCTCCG
Organism: Bradyrhizobium sp. 63_E2_N1_3; assembly: GCF_052076005.1. NCBI lineage: Bacteria > Pseudomonadati > Pseudomonadota > Alphaproteobacteria > Hyphomicrobiales > Nitrobacteraceae > Bradyrhizobium > Bradyrhizobium sp. 63_E2_N1_3. Next base: position 416,825 of record NZ_CP197235.1, read on the forward strand.
ATGCTTCGTAGACGGGATGGTTTTGCGCGATCGCGTCCGCGGAATCGATCGCGAGGAAGGTCGGCGTGCCGCTGTCCTTGGCGGAAGCCGCGATCGCATCCGACGTGATCTTGCTGTTGACGGGGCCGGCTGCGAGATAGGCATCGGCCTTCTGGGCCTTGATCGCCTCGGCGGCTTCATTGGCCGGGAACTGTATGACCTCGACCTTGGCGGGATCGACGCCGTATTGCTGGAGGATCACCTTGAGCAAATTGACGTTGGCCTGGGTTCTGCCGATCACCCCGACGCGATGGCCGGCGAGCTGCGCGATCTTGGTGATCTTCGCGCCCTTCTTCTTGCCCTTGCCGGGCACGGTCCACAGCACCACGACGTTCTTGCGCAGGGTCGCGACGGCTTGCGCGTTCTTCGGCACGTCGACGTCGCCGCGCACGATGGCGAGATCGACCTTGTTTTCCGCGAGCGCATCGGCGCTGGCGGTGGCACCGTCGGTCTGGATCGGGCGTAGCCGCACAAAGCTCTTGTGCTGCGCGAAAGCCTGCGTCAGCGCCTGCACCACCTTGAGGTCGTCGCTATTGGCCGGACCGACCGCGATCTTCAACGTCACCGGCCGCATCGCGAAATAGTATCCGCCGACGAGCGCGCCGATGATCGCAAGCACCAGCGCCAGAGACACAAGCGCCGTCTTCCGCGCCGCTGATCGCGGCGAAGGCGGGGTGGGCGCTTCGGCCAGGTCCAATCCCCCGGTCATCGATCTCCCAAACAGGCGCTTGAGGCTCAGTTTCATCTTGGCCGGCGATTTACACCTGCAATCATAGCAAATTTCTTGTCCCGCGGGGTTACATCTCCGTCATGGTTAGCGGATGGACGAAATCCGGTCTGAACCAGGGCCATACGCACGGTGTTAGGGTAAAGTTCCCCTGAAAATGGAGGCGATCATGGCAGAGCGGCTGACGCCGGAAGCACGCAAGCAGGCACTGGGCGCCATACCGGGCTGGACCGAGGTTCAGGGCCGCGACGCCATCGGGAAGACCTTTGTCTTCAAGGATTTCAACGAGGCGTTCGGGTTCATGACCCGCGCGGCGCTGGTTGCCGAGAAAATGGATCACCACCCCGAATGGCGCAACGTCTACAAGACGGTGGAGGTGGTGCTGTCGACCCATGACGCCGGCGGCGTCACCAAGCTCGACATCGAGCTGGCCAGGACGATGAACACGATCGCCAAGCTGACAGCTACCTGACACCTTGCGAGGATCGGCTGCATCCCCATGTTGTGATCAGCAGGAGATGCGGCCATCTGCCGCCCCTGGCTGAATGGGGAGTTTGTCGAACATGGCTGCCGAACACAGCGTCGGCTTCGAGCCGGCCGATCGGCTCGCGGAGGATCATGAGAGCGTGCGCCGCGGTTTCTGGCGCAAGCTGAAGCGTGTCGCCGCGCAATTGCCGTTCGCGGAAGACCTGCTCGCGGCCTATTACTGTGCGTTCGACCGGCAGACGCCGCGCCATGTCCAGGCGTCGCTGCTCGGAGCGATCGCCTATTTCATCCTGCCGTTCGATTTCGTCCCCGACGTGATGCCGATCCTCGGCTTCACCGATGACGCCGCCGTGCTCGCCACCGCCATCCGCATGGTCGCCAGCCACATCACGACGGAGCACCGCGAAGCCGCCCGCGCCGTGCTGAAGCGTGGGGTGGATGGTGCGGAGGCGGCGCAGTAGGCGTTGTTGGCTACACGCCGTAGCCACGCCCACCGCTGTCATTCCCCGCGACCCGGCCACGCCAAGGCTTCGCCGGGGTTGCGGTCCAGGGCAGCCGAAGCTTTAGCGTAGGTGGCAGGCGGGGAATCCGGTAGGCCGCGGCCTCTCGATTCAATCACTGACGTCACGGAGTACTGGATCGCCCGGTCAAGCCGGGCGATGACAGCGAGTGTGTGGGTGCCGCTTGCGACACCATCGGCCGCAATGCCGCTCGTTACTTCTTCTCCGCCCGCGCGTTCCCCGCGTCCCACGCCTGGAATTGCTTGAACAGCGCTTCCCTGTCTGCGTCGGACACCTTCTGGGCCGCGGGGTTCTGCTTGAGGAACGCCTCGAAGCGCTCCCGGGTCACCGGTTCGACGCCGTGCTTGTCGAGCCATTGCTGCGCCACCGGCAATCTGTTCCAGCCCGTCAGAGGTGCCGGGAGCGAGACTTCCTTCCACTTGGGATGGAAAGGCGGGTTCTGCAGGGTCGGGAATTTCGTGAAGAACGCATCCACGAACAGCGCAAGCTTACGGTAACGGTCGGTGTTGGGCGCCCAGTTGTAGGCCGCGAGCACCGCCGGCACCGCGATGGTGTCCACGTTCTCGCCTTCCTTGATCAGGTTCGGATAGTCTTTGGCGGTCAGCGTCGCCGGCAGATAGTCGCTCTGGAGCGGCTTTGCATAGTCGACCCCCGCGAGGTGGAAGCGGCCGTCATTGCTGAAGGTCGACACTGACTTGTACGGCTTGCCGCCGACCACGATGACGGCGTCGATCTCGCCGGCTTTCAGCTTCTCCATCGCGATGCGCTGCTCGACATAGACGAAGTTCGCCTTGATCCCGAGCCGTTCGAACACCGTCAGCGCGGTGACGAAGGTCCCGCCATTGGGCAGATCGACGCTGACCTTCTTGCCCTCGAGATCCTTCAGCGTCGCGACCGATTTCGGCGCGATCACCTGCATCTCTTCATTGTAGAGCTTGGTCACATAGGTGAACTGCTTCTTGATGTCCTTGGCAAAGCCCTTGCGCTCGAGATAGTCGAGCGTGTCCGCCCGCACGATGCCGAGATCGACGCCTTGCAGGAACAGAATGTCGGCGACGCTCTGCACCGAGCCGCGGCCGACGATCGGTAGCACGCGGATCTTGTTGCCGTCGTCGAGCACGGAGGCGAGGTCGGCGCCGAACTGCACGTAGGTGCCGCCGATCGTGCCGGTGATCAGCGTGACCGTATTGGCGTTCAGCGACTGCTTGGTCGAGGTCGAGCCGAACTGGAAGATGGCCTTCAGGCCGTCCGAGACCTTGGCCGGATCGTACTCGGTCTGCTCGGCGCGTGCCGCGAAGGCGCAAATCGTCATGATGGCGGCAACCGCCATTCCCAAAGCGTTACGCATAATACCCTCTGAAAAGTTCTAGTTCTGAAGCTGAGCGAGGCGCTGCCGCGCCTCCGCCGATCCGAGTGCCGCGGCCTTCTGGTACCAGTCACGCGCGACGGTCGCGTCGCCGGCGATGCTCCGCGCGTCGCTGGTGCCCAGCACGGCCGGGTCATAGGTCTGCGCCAGCAGAAACGCGGCCGTTGCATCCTGTGCATTGGCCGCGCGCTCGAGCAGCAGGCGGGCTGCAACAATATCGCCGATCCTCAACAGGCTCTTCGCGCGTGTCATCAGCCCGGCCAGCGTGTCGGCATCGAGCGTCTTGGCTAGCGTCTTGGCGGGCGGAGTGGGCGCCGGCGGCGCCGCGACGGGTGCGGGCGCAGGTATGGGTGCCTGGGCTTGCAGCGCCGTCTGATAGGCGGTCGCGATCGCTTCGCGGCTCGGCGTTGACGGTGCAGGGGGAACCTGCGTGTCGGCGCTCGCCAGCGTCGTGTTGGTCGCGCGGTCCGAATCCTTCAGCGAGCTCTGCGTCATGGCCGGCGTGTTGGCCGACGCCATGGCTTGCTCCGGCGCGATGCCCATCCAGCTAACGGCATTGGCGGGGAAGAGGCCGCGAAAGTCGGACTGATACAGTGTGACCAGAATTGCCAGGGTGGATGCCGTCAGAACGGCCGCGAGAACGCGCGGGACAATTCTGGAGCGCACCTCAATGGGCGCATATTCGCCTGGGTCCGGCGCACCGAGCGGATCGGACAGGAAGAGTGGAATTGGATCGTCCTGCGAAAGATCGGCCCGCGCGGCGCGCGCACGGATAAAGGACGCGGTCGGCGGATGTGATGTGGCTCGATCGGAGTCGAACGCCTTCGACTCCTTCGACGGGCGATGTGCCGTCGTCTCCATGGTCATGCTCCCCATTACCAACGCAACGCAGGGGCAATTCGGCTTAAGTCTTCTTGCTTTTGTCCAAAGTGTCCCGCAAATGGAACCGGTAAAACGCAGTTGGAATCAGCCCAAAAAACGACGACGGTTTGCGCGAATTAGGAAATATTTGGGTTTGATTGAGGCGGAGCGGAGGAATGCACCACGATTTTGGCGGTGATGGTTGAGGAAGGTTTTCCTAGACTCCGCTGACTTTGACCCCGGGGCATCCAGTGGGCCGCGGCGTCTCGGCTGAAATCTCTGGCGTCTCTGAAATCTGGACCGCCCGCCTCAGTACGCAATTGCGCAGAAGGCGGGCGACGACGGTCGCATATGTGGCGAGTGCGTGTGGCAGGCAAGCGCTGCGGCTCACACCATCACGGATGCAGGATCACCTTGCCCATGGCCTGGCGTCCCGCCAGAACCTTCAGTGCGTCGGCGGTTTGTGCCAGCGGGAAGGTGCGGTCGACATGCGAGGAAATCTTTCCTTCCGCGGTCCACTTCACGAGCTTCTCGAGATTGGCGCGGTTCTTGGCCGGGTTGAGCCGGGTCCATGCACCCCAGAACACGCCGCGGATGTCGCAGCCCTTCAGTAGCGCGAGGTTCAGCGGCATCTTCGGAATGTCGCCGGCGGCAAAACCGATCACCAGGAAGCGGCCTTCCCAGGCGATCGAGCGCAGTGCCTGCTCGGCATAGGCGCCACCAACCGGATCGAAGATGATGTCGACGCCCTTGCCGCCGGTGAGCTTGCGCAGGCCCTCTTTCAAATCTTCCTTGCCGTAGTTGAGCGTCAGCTCGGCGCCATGCGCTTTCGCGAATTCGAGCTTCTCGTCCGACGAGGCACAGGCGATCACCTTCAGGCCCATCAGCTTGCCGAGCTCGCAGGCAGCCAAGCCGGTGCCGCCGGCTGCTCCCAGCACCGCGAGCGTCTCGCCCGGCTTCGGGCTCGCGCGGTCTTCCAGCGCATGCAGCGCGGTGCCGTAGATGATGATGATGCCGGCCGCGCGGTCATAGTCGAGATTGTCGGGAATCTTCACGATCGATGCCGCCGGCAGCGCGATCTTTTCGCGCGCGCCGTTGTGGCCGCAGGACGCAACGACGCGATCGCCGACCTTCAGATCAGTCACGCCGGGACCGATGCTCTCGATCACGCCGGCGACTTCGGCGGCGGGCGAGAACGGGAACGGCGGCTTGATCTGGTACTTGCCCTGAATCATCAGGATGTCGAAGAAGTTCAGCGCCGCCGCCTTGATCGCGATCACCGCTTCGCCGGGACCTGCCACCGGATCCGGCACGTCGGCAAGCACGAGATCATCGGGCTGGCAATATTGCGAGCAGAGGATGGCTTTCATGGCGGCACCTTCTTGAGAATACTGGGCGTTTCGAGGCGGAATTATAGTTGGTCCGTTTCTGCCGGATTTAGTGCGGTCCGACAATCCGGTTTCTTTGTCTAGCGCAGCGTGAAGGCCTATCCTCGCGTCATTGCGAGCGCAGCGACGCAATCCAGAATCCGTCCTGCGGAAATAGTCTGGATTGCTTCGCTGCGCTCGCAATGACGAAGTAAGAAGAAAAAGAAGGATTCAAACGATGTTTGAAACGGGTCTGCTCAGGGATAAGCGCATCCTCGTCACCGGCGGCGGCTCCGGCCTTGGCGCCGCGATGGGACGTCGCTTTCTCGCGCTTGGCGCCGAGCTCGTGATCTGCGGCCGCAAGCTCGACCGGCTGGAAGCGACGGCGAGCGAGATGCGCGCGCAGACCGGCGGCAAGGTCACCACGATCGCCTGCGATGTCCGTGACGGTGGCGCCGTCGAGAGCATGATGGACGCGATCTGGCGCGAGGCGCCACTCGATATTCTCGTCAACAACGCTGCCGCAACCTTCATCGCGCAGAGCGAGCATCTGTCGTTTCGCGCCGCGGACGCGATCCTCGCGCCGACGCTGCATGGCGCGATGTATTGCACGCTCGCCGCCGGCAAGCGCTGGATCGACGGCAAGCATGGCGGTGTCGTGCTCTCGATCCTCTCGACCTCGACCATCACCGGCCGCGCCTTCACGGTTCCCTCGGCGATGGCGAAGTCGGCGGTGCTGGCGATGACCAGGAGTCTCGCGGTCGAGTGGGGCCCGAAGGGCATCCGTACCGTCGCGATCGCCCCGGGCCCGTTCCCGACCGCTGGCGCCTCGGGGCAGCTCCGTCCTGAGGGCCGCGACGAAGGCTGGACCGCCCGGAACCCGATGGGGCGTACCGGCGAGCACAGTGAGCTCGCCGACCTCGCCAGCTTCCTGGTCTCGGACCGTGCCGGTTACATCAATGGCGAGATGGTCGTGATCGACGGTGGCGCGCATTTGCGCAGCTCGGGCGCCGAGGATTTGTTGCGCTGGACCGACGCGCAATGGGCCGAGCAGCGGGCTGCGCGATCCAAAGGCTAAGCCGCTAACTGCCTTCCCAAATTGGACTTTCCCGGTTATCCCTGCCGGGGGACAAAGCGCGGCCGGGCCATCTTCCAGTCACAATATTGAGGGAACCACTCCAGCATGTGGCGGGTGCTGATTTTAGCCTTGATGACGGGCGTTATGGCCGTGGGAATCACCGATTCCGCGCGGGCGCAGACGGCGCAACCGGCGCCCAAAGCCGCGCCAAAGGCGGCTGCACCGGCGGCCAATCCGGCTGCAAAGACAGTAGCAAAGCCCGAGAGCAAGCCGGTGGCTCCAGCCACCGCAGTTGCGGGCGGCGCGGAGCCGACCCTGATCGGCCAGTTCGGCACCTGGGGCGCCTATTCGGCCACACCGAACGGCAAGAAGGTCTGCTTCGCGCTGGCCAAGCCGTCGTCGTCGAAGACCAACCCGCCGAACCGCCCGCGCGATCCCGCCTATGCCTTCGTTTCGACCCGGCCGGCGGAAAAGGTGAACAACGAAGTCTCGGTCATGATCGGCTATGCGCTGAAGCCGGGCTCGGAATCCTCGGTCGAGGTCGGCGGCGCCGCTTTCGCGATGTACACGCAGGGCGACGGCCTCTGGATCAAGAACGCGGCCGAGGAAGAGCGGATGGTCGAGGCCATGCGCAAATCCGCCGATCTTGTGGTCAAGGGCGTCTCGGCCAAGGGAACGGAGACAACCGATACCTTCTCGTTGAAGGGCCTCGCCCAGGCGCTGGACCGGATTTCCCAGGATTGCAGGCGGTAAACCAGCCGCGTTAAGGCTGCGGTCGGTATCACGGTCGCAATCGGCGGTTCCGGTTGCTATATTGGGGTATCCCAAAGGTGCAGCCGACATGGCCGGGCTAAAGCGCGAAGCGCGTCTTCGCACCAGATGTCCCGGCCATCCACGCGCTAGCAACGGGCGGAATAGAACGTGGATGCCCGGGACAAGCCCGGGCATGACGAGAGATATCAGGCAACCAATGCAACCGACGACCGAGCCGCACAACGCAATACTGGTGGAGAAGACTCCGCTCGAAACCTATGTGCCGCCGGCCAGGCCCTCGCTGATCGGCCTGTCGCGCAGCGAGCTTGCCGACCGCCTCGGCGAGATCGGCGTCGCGCCCGCGCAGCGCAAGATGCGCGTCCAGCAGCTGTGGCACTGGCTCTATTTCCGCGGCGCCCAAAGCTTCGACGATATGACGTCGATCTCGAAGGGCATTCGCGGCGAGCTCGCGCAGCACTTCACCGTCGACCGTCCCGAAGTCGTGGCCGAGCAGATCTCGAACGACGGCACCCGCAAATGGCTGCTGCGGCTGCCGAGCGGCGACAACGTCGAGCGCGCGCATGAAGTCGAGTGCGTCTACATTCCCGAGACCGATCGCGGCACGCTTTGCGTCTCCTCCCAGGTCGGCTGCACGCTGAACTGCTCCTTCTGTCACACCGGCACGCAGCGGCTGGTGCGCAATCTCACCGCCGGCGAGATCGTCGGACAGGTGATGGTCGCACGCGACCGCCTCAATGACTGGGCCGATCGCGAAGACGGCACGCGCCGCGTCACCAACATCGTGATGATGGGCATGGGCGAGCCGCTCTACAATTTCGACGCGGTGCGCGATGCGTTGCTGATCGTCGGCGACAATGAAGGCATCGGCATCTCCCGTCGCCGCATCACGCTGTCGACCTCGGGCGTGGTGCCGAACATCGTGCGCGCGGGCGACGAGATCGGCGTCATGCTCGCGATCTCGCTGCATGCGGTGCGCGACGAGCTGCGCAACGAGCTGGTGCCGCTCAACCGCAAATATCCGATCAAGGAGCTACTGCAGGCCTGCCGCGACTATCCCGGCGCCTCGAACGCACGCCGCATCACCTTCGAATATGTGATGCTCAAGGGCGTCAACGATTCGCTCGACGATGCGAAGCTGCTGGTGAAGCTGCTCAAGGGCATTCACGCCAAGATCAACCTGATCCCTTTCAATCCCTGGCCCGGCACGGCCTATGAATGCTCGGACTGGGACCAGATCGAGAAATTCTCCGAATACATTTTTAATGCCGGCTATTCTTCGCCGGTGCGCACCCCGCGCGGCCGCGACATCCTCGCCGCCTGCGGCCAGCTCAAGTCGGAGACCGAGAAGCTCTCGGCCCGCGAACGTCAGGCGCTCCGCGCCATGGCGATGACGGATTGATAGTTCATGCCTTCGCTCTCGCATCCTCGTCATTGCGAGCGCAGCGAAGCAATCCAGAATCTTTCCGTTGAGACAGTCTGGATTGCTTCGTCGTGGAGCCTGTCATCCGGCCCGCCGAAGGCGGGACCGGGTGGCTCCTCGCAATGACGGCGGAATTGGCATTTCTGTCATGTCCCTGATCGGCCGCCTCATCGTCATCTTCATCGGCTTCCTCGCCGCCTGCTTCGTCGGCGGCATGATCGTCGTCGTCGCGCTGTTGTTTCCGGAGTTTGCCGATCTCGGCGCCGGTCCGGTCGACCAGGGCGCGATCGACATTCTGCTCGGCTTCGGCTTCATCTTCGTCTCGGGCTTTGCGCTGGTTCCGGCGGCGGTGATCGTCGCGATCACCGAAGCGCTCTATATCCGCAGCGCGCTCGCTTATGCCGTGGGTGGCGGCGTAGTTGGCCTAGCCTGCTATCTCGGCCTCATCCCCTTCCACTCCGATACACTCCAGTTCGAAGGCATCGTGCGGCGGCATCTGGAGATCATGACAGGCGCGGGCATCGTCTCCGGCGTGGTCTACTGGCTGATTGCCGGCCGCAATGCCGGCGCCTGGCGCAATCCGCCGCCCCCGCACAAGCCGCCTCCGCCGCTGCCGTCGAATTCGCGGCCGGATGCGCGATGAGTCGCGCCGCTTCCGGGGTTTTCATCTCCTCCCCACTCCGCTAAACCGCGCGCCATGAACCGGACTGGACTCTTCATCGCCCTGGCGCTGTGGCTTGTGATCGGCGTCGTTTTCGGCCTCTATCCCGAGCTCGATCTCAAGCTCGCCGCGCTGTTCTTCGACCCCGAGACGAAGACGTTTCCGCTCAAGCTGAATGAGTGGGCGGGCGTCGCGCGCGACGCCGCCATGTGGGTCGCCTGGGCATTCGTGCTGCCGCCGCTGGTCGCGCTTGTGGTCAAGATGATCCGACCCGACCGGCCGCTGATGGTATCGGGGCGCGCGATCGTATTCCTGCTGGTCACCATCATCATGTCGGCAGGCATCCTCACCAATCTCACCTTCAAGACCTATTGGGGACGGCCGCGTCCGGTGGTGGTGACTGAGTTTGCCGGCGACCAGCAATTCGTGCCGTGGTGGGATCCGCGCGGCGATTGCGCGCGCAACTGCTCGTTCTTCTCGGGCGAGGGCGCGACCGCGTTCTGGACGCTGGCGCCGGCTGCGCTGGCGCCGCCGGCATGGCGGCCGCTCGCCTATGCCGGTGCGGTTATGTTCGGCATGGTCACCAGCGGGCTGCGGATGGCCTTCGGCGGCCACTTCTTCACGGACGTCTCGATCGCCGGCCTCGTCACCTTCGTCGTGATCTGGTTCGCCTACGCGCTGATTTACCGCTGGCCGCGGACCCGGTTCTCGGACGAGGCGGTCGATGCCGCCCTGACCCGGCTGAACATGCCCGCCTACCGGCTCCGCCAGCGCCTGTTCGGCCGCAAGACAGGCCCCGAGCCGTCGATTTGAGCCATTAAATGCGTGCCGAGGCGCGCGAAATTTGATATTCGCGCGGTCAACCCACGAACGCCATCCGCCCCTTGAGACCCGATTGGAAGCCCCATGACCACGATCCTGAAAAGCCTGCCCAAGGGTGAGAAAGTCGGCATCGCTTTTTCGGGCGGTCTCGATACCAGCGCGGCGCTGCTCTGGATGAAGCAGAAGGGCGCGCGCTGCTACGCCTACACGGCCAATCTCGGCCAGCCCGATGAAGCCGACTACAACGAGATCCCGCGCAAGGCCGAGGCGTTCGGCGCCGAGAAGGCGGTGCTCGTCGATTGCCGCACGCAGCTCGTCCACGAGGGCATCGCCGCGATCCAGTCGGGCGCCTTCCACATCTCGACCGGCGGCATCACCTATTTCAACACTACGCCGCTCGGGCGCGCCGTCACCGGCACGATGCTGGTCGCGGCGATGAAGGAAGACGGCGTCAACATCTGGGGCGACGGCTCGACCTTCAAGGGCAACGACATCGAGCGTTTCTATCGCTACGGCCTGCTGACCAATCCATCCTTGCGCATCTACAAGCCCTGGCTCGACCAGCAGTTCATCGACGAGCTCGGCGGCCGCGCCGAAATGTCGGCGTTCATGACCGCGCAGGGCTTTGCCTACAAGATGAGCGCGGAGAAGGCGTACTCGACCGACAGCAACCTGCTCGGCGCCACGCACGAAGCGAAGGATCTCGAAAGCCTCGACAGCGGCATCAAGATCGTCAACCCCATCATGGGCGTGCCGTTCTGGCGTGACGACTGCAACGTCAAGGCCGAGAAGGTCGTGGTGCGTTTCGAGGAAGGCCAGCCCACGGCGCTGAACGGCCAGACCTTCAGCGACCCCGTCGCGTTGTTCCTCGAAGCCAATGCGATCGGCGGCCGCCACGGACTCGGCATGAGCGACCAGATCGAGAACCGCATCATCGAGGCGAAGAGCCGCGGCATCTACGAGGCGCCCGGCATGGCGCTGCTGCACATCGCCTATGAGCGCCTCGTCACCGGCATCCACAACGAGGACACCATCGAGCAGTACCGCATCAGCGGCATGCGCTTGGGACGCCTGCTGTATCAGGGTCGCTGGTTCGATTCGCAGGCCCTGATGCTGCGCGAGACCGCGCAGCGCTGGGTCGCACGCGCCGTCACCGGCGAGGTGACGCTGGAGCTGCGCCGCGGCAACGACTATTCGATCCTCAACACCGAGAGCCCGAACCTCACTTATGCGCCGGAACGGCTCAGCATGGAGAAGGTCGAAGACGCCGCATTCACGCCGGCCGATCGCATCGGCCAGCTCACCATGCGCAACCTCGACATCGCTGACACGCGCACCAAGCTGAAGCTCTACACGGATACCGGCCTGCTGTCGGGCAGCGAAGGCTCGCAGATCTTCAAGCTCGAGAGCGACAAGGGTTGATCTTGTAGCCCGGATGGAGCGAAGCGAAATCCGGGGCCTCTCGTCCAGCCGCTAGATTCCCGGATTGCGCTTCGCTCCATCCGGGCTACGCGCTTAATGACGATGTCATGCGCGACCGCTAGGGTTCCGCTCCTGTTGTGAACGGGATTGCGGAGCATCGAGCATGGTCAAGGGATCGGCACTCGCCTCACTCATCGTCCTCTGTTGGACAACGTCGCTGTCGGCGCAGACGATCTATCCGATCGATCGTGCCGAGATCCTGGCTGGCGCCCGGTTCGACTTCAAGGTCGAGTTTCCCGGGCCGGTCGATCCGGCCAGGCTGAAGGTGACCGTGAACGGCGCGGACTATGCTGCCGCGTTCGGACGTAGCGGGACCTTCATCGATCGCGAGGACGGCAAGGACCAGTCGGCGCTGATTTTGCGCGACGTCACGCTGGCCAAGCCCGGCACCGTCACGGTGGATGTCAGCGATGGCACGCAGCAGCGCAGCATCGCATGGACGGTTTACGACACCGGTCCGCGCAAGGCGAAGAACGTCATCCTGTTTATCGGCGACGGCATGTCGCCAGCGCATCGGGTCGCAGCGCGAATCCTGTCCAAGGGGATTGCGGAAGGCAAGAGCCGCGGCAAGCTCGCAATCGACGACATGCCCCATATGGCGCTGGTGGCGACCGCGGGCTCGGACTCGATCATCACGGACTCCGCGAACTCGGCCAGCGCCTATGCGACCGGCCACAAGAGCGCCGTCAACGCCCTGGGCGTCTATGCGGACCGCACCGCAAGTCCGTTCGACGATCCCCGCGTCGAAACCATCACGAGTCTTGCCAGGCGGAGGCACGGCATGGCGATCGGTGTCGTCACCAACATCGAGATCGAAGACGCAACACCGGCCGCGATGGTCGCGCACACCCGCCGGCGCGCCGCCTATGACGAGATCGTCGAGCAGTTCTTCGCGGCGAAGCCGGATGTGCTGATGGGCGGCGGCAGCGCGAATTTTCTGCCGAAATCCGCGGCCGGCTCCAAACGCAAGGACGAAGCCGACTACATCGCGAAATTTCGCGAAGCAGGCTATCAGGTCGCGACGACCGCGAGCGAGCTCGGCGCTTCTGCCGCAAAGCCGGAGACAAGCAAGCTGCTCGGCCTGTTCGCGACCGGCAACATGGATGGCGTGCTCGACCGCAAATTCCTCAAGGGCGGCGGCGTGAAGAAATTTCCCGAGCAACCTGATTTGACCGAGCAGGTGCGGGCGGCGCTGAACATGCTCTCGAAGAACGAGACCGGCTTCTTCCTGATGGTCGAATCCGGACTGATCGACAAATATGCGCATGTCCTCGACATGGAGCGCGCCGTCTACGATACGATCATGCTCGACAACGCAGTGCGCCAGACGCGCGAATGGGCACGGGCGCGCGGCGACGACACCCTCATCCTGGTGCTGGCGGACCACAATCATCCCAACAGCCTTGTCGGCACAGTGAATGACGACATGGGCACCACGCCCAACGTGCCGCTGCGCGAGCGTGTCGGCGTCTACGAGCAGGCTGGATTTCCCAATTATCCGGCGCCGGATGCCGAGGGCTATCCGTCACGCGTCGATGTGAGCCGCCGGCTCGCCATCTTCTCGGCCAGCCTGCCGGATCACTACGAGACGTTCCGCCCGAAGCTCGACAATCCCAACGAGCCGACCGTCAAGGCCGGTGACGACGGGACCTTCAAGGCCAACGACAAATACAAGGACGTCCCCGGCGCGGTGCTGCGCCCGGGCAATCTGTCGGCGATGATCGGCGCCAGCGTGCATTCGGGCGAGGACGTCATCCTGACGGCGACCGGGCCGGGCAGCGAGCGCGTGCACGGCTCGATGGACAACACCGAGGTGTTTCGCGTGATGGTCGATGCGCTTGGGCTCGCCGCAGGGCAGTAGGAGCAGTCGCGTACCGCGCGACATTATGCGGCACCATCTCGCATGAGACCGGAAGGAGGTTGAAACGACCGAATGAGTGGGGCCTCGCAGCGACGGAGCGACCAATGGCGAAGTACAGAGACAATCTGCCTCAGCGCCGCGGCGGTATCTTCCTGACCGACGGCGGCATGGAGACGACCCTGATCTTTCACAAAGGTCTGGAGCTTCCTCACTTTGCTGCCTTCGTGTTGCTCGAGAGCGAGGCCGGCCGCTCGCATCTGAGGCAGTATTACGAGGCCTATCTTGCGATCGCGCGTCAGCATGGGCTCGGCTTCGTGCTCGACAGTCCGACCTGGCGCGCCAATCCTGATTGGGGTGTCAAGCTCGGCTACGATATGGACGCGCTCACGGCGATCAACGTGCGGGCAATTCTTTTTCTCGAGGAATTGCGCGGCACATGGGAGACCTCCGGCCTGCCCTGTGTGATCAACGGTGCGATCGGTCCGCGGGGCGACGGCTACAAGGCCGGCAACATGGATGCGACGGAGGCGATGGACTATCATTCGTCCCAGATCGCCTCCTTCGCCGAGGCCGGCGCCGACATGGTGACCGCGTTCACGCTGAACAGCGTCAATGAAGCCATCGGCGTGGTGCGTGCTGCAAAGATGCACGCGATCCCGGTTGCCATCTCCTTCACGGTCGAAACTGACGGTTGCCTGGTCAGGGGAGAGACCCTGCGGGAGGCGATCGAAGTCGTCGATCGTGCAACGGAAAGCGCCTGCGAATATTTCCTGATCAACTGCGCTCATCCGACCCACTTCGAGAGTGCCCTCCAAGCCGGCGAGCCATGGGTCGAACGCATTCATGGCGTCAGGGCCAATGCGTCGGCCAAGAGCCATGCCGAGCTCGATGAGTCCGAGGTGCTCGACAGCGGCGATCCCGCCGATCTCGGCCGCCGTTATGTGGCGCTCAGGCGGGCATTCCCGCGCATGCAACTGCTCGGCGGCTGCTGCGGTACCGATCACAGGCATGCCGCAGCCATCTGCGCTGCCTGCGTGCCGCTTCAGGCAGCGGGCGCCTGATCCAAACAAAAATGGCCGGGATTGCTCCCGGCCATTTTGCATTTGTGCTTCGCCTCAGCGCGGCGGCGCGGTGCCGGGCGGGGGCGGCGGCAGCGAGGCCTGGCCACCGTTGAGCAGCGGCGTGATGTTGCGGACGGTGACGCGCCGGTTGATCAGGCTCGGTCCTTGCGTCTGCTCCTTCAGATACTGCTCGCCATAGCCCTGCGAGGTCAGGTTCTCGGCGGGCACCCCGAACTGCTGGGTCAGCAATTCGGCCGCGGACTGCGCACGGCGATCCGACAATGACAGATTGTCGACCTCGTTGCCGACCGCGTCGGTGTGTCCCTCGATCAGGAACACCGCACGCGGGTTGCGCTGGATCGCACGGTTGAGACCGTCGGCGATCCCCTGCAGCCGGGCCGCCTGGTCCGGCGGGATGGTCCACGAGCCCGTCTCGAAGGTGATCGTGTTGACGTCGATGCTCGGCATCTGCATGCGAACATTGGGGCTGTAGCGGATCTCGTCGAGCGTGTAACGCCGATCGATCCGCTGTACCGGCGGTGCCTCCATGGTCTGGTAGATCACGTCCGGCGATGCTTCCTCGGCGTCGACGATGTAGCGATCGTAGGGAATGTTCACGACCGGCGGCGGCGCATCGACATAGAAGCCGCCGACCGACCGCGGATCGCGGTAGCTGTTGTCGATGATGATGATCTCGCGCCCGCCGGGGTCCCTGCGGATTCGCCGCAGCAACGAACCGTCGGGACCGACCACGGTGATGACCTCGCTGCCATCAGGACGGATCACGACCGTGCGGGTCTCGCCGCCGACGGTGTCGGTGCGGATGTCGCGGGCGCCATAGCGGAAGCGATAGAGGTCGTTGCCGCGGACGTAGGCCTGTCCGCCCGGATCGCGGATGATGATGCGATCCGGTTCGGTGTAGACGGTGCGGCCGCCTTCGATGGCCTCGCGTCGCTGGTTGTGCAGGTCGGCAATGGTGGCTCCGATTACGGCGCCGGCCACCACGCCCGCACCGATCGCGAGCGGTGTCAGGTCACGCTGCGGCGGGCGCGGCGGAGGTGGCAGCGGTGCGACGACTGTCGGCCTGGCCTGGAAGGCAGGCGTAACCGTCGGCGGAGCGAATTGCGCCCGGTTGGGCGGCGGCGTTGCGGCCGCCGAGCCTGGGACTGTGCTCGGCGCAGCGGCACCGGCGGGCGCCGCGGGCCGCGGCGGGAGGCCGCCGGCCTGGGGCGGCGCAGCCGGAGTTCCGGCTGCGGGCGCGCCCGCGGGAGGCGTTCCGCCCTGTTGACCAGGGGTCGGCGTCGCCGCTGGAGCTGTGCCGGGGGCGGGCGTCGGTCCTGCACCGGGACGGCCCGGCAGCGGCGTCGGAGCGCCACCGGGGGCCGGCGTGGCCGTTGGAGCGGGCGCGGCACCGGGGGCCGGTGTCGGTGATCCTGCAGCCGGAGGCGTGCCGGGACGTCCGCCGGGCGGCGGGGTGCCCGGGCGTCCAGTCGGCGGTGCGCCGGGCGTGGCGCCCGGTGCCGGCGTTGCCGTCGGAGCAGGTGTTGCCGTCGGAGCAGGCGTGGCGGTCGGTGCAGCCGCGCCAGGGCGGGCCGCAGGCGCGGCCGGTGAAGGCGACGGCGTAGCCGCAGGTGCCGGCGCCGGACGTGCGGGTGCTGCTGCGGGCGGCGTTGCTGCTGCCGGCGGAGTCGGAGCGGGACGCGCGGCAGGCGGAGCTGCGGCGGGAGGCGGCGTCGGCGTGTGCTGCTGCGCGGCCGGGGGCGGCGGAGTTGGCGCAGGCGCATGCTGCTGGGGTGCCGCAGCCGGAGGCGGCGACGGCTGCTTGGGAGCTGCCGGCGGTGGGGGTGGCGGCGGAGGCGGAGGTGTCGGACGTGCCGCAGGCGGAGGAGGCGGTGGTGGGGTCGGGCGCGATGGCGCGGCAGCCGGCGGCGGCGGAGCGGGAGGATGCGGAGGTGCAGCTGCGGGCGGCGGCGCCGTGGGGCGCGCAGGAGCTGCAGGCGGTGCCGCGGCAGGAGGAGGTGGTGCGGCAGGACGTGCGCCAGGCGGCGGTCCCTTCGGCGCTTCCTTCGGAGGCTGCTTCGATTTGTCGGTCTCTGGTGGTTGTGTCTGCGCTTGCGCGACCACGAGCGGCGGCGCGCTTTGCGCATGCGATGCGGAGCTTGCGAATTGCATCGCGGTCAGAGCCGTCGTTGCAAGCAGCACGAAACGAAGGTTGGTCATGATGGTGAACTTCCCCGGAAGGTTCTTTGACGAAGTGTCGGGATGAACAGCTACGCGTTAGGCCGGAATGTGGCGGGCGAAGAGGTCGCGGGCCGATTTATTTCTGCACGCAAATCACCTCACTATGGTGACGTTCATTGCGCATTCAGACGCAGGTTGCAATTGCCTCACATGTGATGCTTCGCCTCACATGTGATCGCGCAGCGAACTTGCATCCGTCGCGGGATTCGGCGTGAGCGGTCCGTTCTGTCCGCGCGATGGAATCTCTTCCGGCACGTGGCCCGGCAATTCGTCGGGCCGCGGTGATTCGCCGGGCTCGCGCACGGGCGGCGCGATTTCAGGCTGCGGATTGCCCGGCGGAATTCCAGGCGGCGGCTCGGTGGGCGTGCCGGGCGTCGACGGTGGAATCTCGGGCGGTTCGATCGGCATCACATCATCGAGGTCAGTTGTCTGGAGAATGACAACGATGATGCCGCGCCGATGTTCCTTGTCGTGTCGTGCCTGAACGCGCGCTATTCCGGCGCGTGGCAGACGGCCTCGATGTTGTGTCCGTCAGGGTCGAGCACGAACGCGCCGTAATAGTTCGCATGATAATGCGGGCGGATGCCGGGTGCGCCGTTGTCGCGGCCGCCGGCGGCAATCGCCGCCTTGTAGAAGGCGTCGACCGTGGCGCGATCCTTGGCGAGAATCGCGATATGCACCGGCTTGTTCATCGCGCCTTCCGCACCGAACCAGAGGTCCGGCTTGCCGTTGGCGCCGAAGCCTGCCGCCGCAGCGTGGCCAGTCTGCTCCGCCGTTACCTCCATGATCAGGCTGTAATCGAGTGGTGCCAGCGCCTTGGCGTAGAACGCTTTCGCGCGCTCATAGTCGGAGACCGAAAAACCCAGATGGTCGATCATCGCAAATCTCCCTTGCTCACGGCTAGCGCGACAGGAACGTATTGCTCCGTGTCTTGCGCGCGATCGCAAAGCCGCGCGCGACCATGTCAGCGATACAATCCTGCTGCCATTCGTTTTGTGACAGATGCTCGATCACCACCGCGCGCGGCCACAGCGATTGCGGCGCGTCGCGGAAGAAGCCGATCAGCACGCGGTCCTCGAACCCCTCGACGTCGATCTTGAGCGAATCGACTTGGCCGACGCCGGCCTCGTCCAGAATGCGTGTCAGCCGCAGCGACGGCACCTTGATGGCCTCCGCGCTGGCCGTGCCGGTGACGACGTGCGTGGCGCCGAGATTGCCGCCGCCGCTCTCGATCATGAGCTCGCCGTCGCTGTCACCGGCGGCAGCCTGCACCAGGCGCACCTGCGTCGTCTTCGACGCGGCGTGGTTGAACGAGAGCCGTCCAAACGTCATCGGATGCGGTTCGATCGCGACCACCTTGCCATTGGTGCCGACCTGCTGCGCCATCACCAGGGCAAAGGTGCCGACATTGGCGCCGACGTCGACGAACACGCCGCCTGCCGGGGTGTGTCGGCGCAGGAAGTCGAGCTCGTCGAGATTGTAGTCGGGATTGAACAGCGCGCCGCGCTCGGTCGCGCTGCCCTGGTGATAGAAGCGGAACGAGGCGCCCTGGTACTGCACATCGATCGGCCCGCCGCGTATCAGGTTGACCAGCCGCGACATCCACGGGCGGAACGCACCGCGCTTCAGCCCCGACTGTTGCGCAAGGCGGATGATCGCAGCCTGTGCCGCGTTCGGCGCAAACGCGCCAAACGGCGCGGACGAAGGGGCGTTGTCGGGCGTCAAGCAGGTGGTCCTCGTTGCAGGCGGCGCATGCATAGCCGGTTTTGATGAGGACTCCAATGTTGCGGGAAAAGAATGTAGCCCGGATGGAGCGCAGCGAAATCCGGGGTTCTCGCCGCTCTGATGGACCGTCCCGGATTGCGCTTCGCTCCATCCGGGCTACGGACCTCACGCCGCCTTTTTTGGCGCGGCCTTGCGCTGCCTCAGGAATCGCCCGAGCAGCTTGCGCTTGCCCTTGCGCGGGATCAGGTCGATATCGCTGACGAGCTTGGCGCCGCCCTTGCGGCGTTCCAGCACGATCTTGCGGCTGTGGAAGGCTTCCAGTTCGACGCGATGGGCGACGCTGACGATGGTCGCCTTCGGCAGCTCGTCGGTGACCATCTGCATCATCTTGTCCTGGCTCTTCTCGTCGAGCGCGGAGGTCGCTTCATCGAGCACGACGATGTCGGGATTGTGCAGCAGCAGCCGCGCGAAGGCGAGGCGCTGCTTCTCGCCGCCTGACAACGTCTGATCCCACGGTCCCTCTTCCTCGATCTTCTCCTTGAGGTGGTCGAGGCCGACCTTGTGCAGGGCTTCGCCGATCTCCTCCACGGTCCAGTCGTCCTCGGCGCCGGGATAGGCGACGGCGCGGCGCAGGCTGCCGGACGGCACGTAAGGCCGCTGCGGCAGCATGAACAGGCGCCGGTCGGGATGGAAATTGACGCTGCCGCCGCCCCATGGCCAGAGCCCCGCGATGGCGCGCACCAGCGTGCTCTTGCCGGTGCCGGATTCGCCCGCGACCAGCAGCCGCTCGCCCGGCTCGATCACCACCTCGGTCTCGCCGACCACGGCCGTGCCGTCGTCGAGCGTGACGGAGAGATCCTTCATCTCCAGCATGGCGTCGTTGCTGGTCTCGCCGCGCTTGATGCGGCCGAGGCCGTCGCCCTGCTCGGCGCGCTCGAGGCCGTCGAGCGACATCATCAGCGAGGCGATGCGCCGGGCGCAGGCGTTCCAGTCGGCGAGCCTGGGATAATTGTCGACCAGCCAGCCGAACGCGCTCTGCACGATGGTGAAGGCGGAGGCCGCCTGCATCACCTGTCCGAGCGTCATGCTGCCGTCGAGGAATTTTGGCGCGCAGAGCAGGAGAGGGACCACGGGAGCGACAAGGCTCGAGCCTTGCGAGACCAGCGTTGTGCGCATGTGCTGGCCGGCCAAACGCGCCCACTGCCGCAGCACGTTGGTGAAATTGCGGTCGATGCCGCCGCGCTCCTCCTCCTCGCCGCCGAGCAGCGCGATGCTCTCGCCGTTCTCGCGCACGCGCGTCAGCGTGTAGCGGAAATCCGCCTCGGCCTGGTTCTTGTCCTCGGAGACCTGCACGAAGCGCCGGCCGATCACCAGGATCGAACCGGAGGCGATCGCGGCGTAAAGGATCGCGGCGATGACGAGGAAGCCGGGGATGGTGATGGCGGAGCCGCCGAGCGTGACCGTGAGCGCGCCGCCGATGGTCCAGAGCACGATGATGAAGGTCGCAGCCGACAACAGCGCCGACGTGACGCCGGCGAGGAAATCGACCGGGGAATCGGTCGCCACGCGCAGATCCTCGGCGATCCGGTATTCTGGATTCTTGTGGTCGCCGCCGACCAGGTTGAGCTGATAATAGCGCCCGTTGGCCAGCCAACGCGTCAGCACGCTTGCCGTGAGCCAGGCGCGCCAGCGGCGCTGAATGCCCATGCGCGCGAACACCTGCGCGACGCCGAGCACGATGCTGCCGATCGCGAGCGGGAAGAACACCGCGGTGAGATGGAAGACGGTGGTCGCCTCGCGCTTCTCGATGGCGTCGAAGATCGCGCGATTCCAGACATTGATGCCGTATTGAAAGCCGACGGTGAGGACGATCAGCACGACGAGGCCGATCGAATAGAGCCACGCCAGCCGGTCGCCGTTGCGGCCCCAGAAGCCGCGTGCGCTGATCCAGAAGCGCGTCAGCAGATAGTCCTTGCGAACCTGCTCGGCCTCCTCGGGCGAGAGTGCGGGATCGGGCTCAATAACCTCCGGCGGCGGCGGCGTGACCTCGTCGCCGTTCTCGCCCTTGATCTCGACAATGGGGGGCTTCCTGCCCTGTTCGCGCTTTGCGGCCGGCTTGTGCATGAGCGGATAACGCGAACCAAATCAATCGGTTCCCGTTGGTTCCGTGCCGCCCTCACTCGGCGGCGCCGTCGCGGACCGGCCGGAGCCTCGCGGCCCGATGGAGAACCCGCGACAATTCCTCGATCGAATAGGGCTTTTGCACGAGATCGAAGCCGGCGGCGCCATCTTGTGACAGGGCCTGACTGTAGCCCGTGGTCAGCACGATCGGCACGCGGATGCCGCGCTCGCGGATCGCTTGCGCCAGATCGAGCCCGGTCATCCCGGGCATCACCACGTCGGAGAACACGACGTCGAAGCGATCTGTGTCCACGGTGAGCTCGGCAAGTGCGTCGGTGGCGTTGTCCACCAAAGTGATGCTGTAACCGAGCTCGGTGAGACCGTCGGCAGCGAAATTGGCGAGCTCGATATTGTCCTCGACCAACAGCACCGACATGCCGCTGCCGGCCACCGCCGGCGCGGTGTTGGGCGCCTGCCGCTGCGGCAGCAGGTCCGCCGGCACGCGCGGCAGATAGAGTGAGAAGGTGCTGCCCTGGCCGACCTCGCTCTCGACGGTCACCTCGCCGCCGGATTGGCGGGCGAAGCCGAACACCTGCGACAGGCCGAGACCGGTGCCCTGGCCGACCTGCTTGGTGGTGAAGAACGGCTCGAAGATGCGGCCCAATCGTGCGGCGGGAATGCCGATGCCGGTGTCGCTGACGGCGACACTGACGAAGCCATCGTTGCCTGCAAGATCATGGCTGCCCGAGACGTGCACCAATGTATCGGGTACGGTCGCCGCCGCCTGCACGGCGAAGGTGATCCTGCCTTTGCCCTGCATGGCGTCGCGCGCATTGGTCGCCATGTTGATCAGAGCCGTCTCGAACTGGCCGGCATCGGCCTTGACGAGGCAGGACTCGGTCGGCAGCCGGATTCCGATCTCGATCGCCGGCCCGAGCAGCGTGGCGAGCATGTCGTGCAGCGACTGCATCCGCTCCCCGACGTCGAACACTTCCGGTTTCAGGGTCTGGCGCCGCGCGAACGCCAGCAGCTGCGAGGTCAGCTTGGCGGCGCGCGCGACCGCGTCCGCAATGGCATTGATGTAGCGCTGCCGCCGCTCCTCGCTCAGCTGCGGCCGGTTCAACAAGTCGACCGAGGCACGAATCACGGTGAGGAGATTGTTGAAGTCGTGCGCGACACCACCGGTGAGCTGGCCGAGCGCTTCCAGCCGCTGGCTGTGCTTGAGCGCCTCCTCGGCCTCGCGTCGCGCCGTGGCCTCGGCGTGGAGATGCTGGGTGCGCCGGAACGCGAGCGCAAGCAGCAGAAACAGCAGCGCCGTGGCGGGAATGCCGAACACCAGATGCTGGCCCATGGTGGCGAGCCAGCGCGCGCGGATCGCCGAGGTCTCGAGCCCGGCGCTGACATAGATCGGATATTCGGCGACGCGCCTGTAGCCGACGCGCCGCTCGATTCCGTCCGAGGGCCAGGCGATGGTGATGAGGCCGTGCTCGGGGTGAGCGGCGATCTGCTGCCCGACCGGTCCGGTCGGATCGAGCCGGAAGTCGCGGTCGAGCCGGGGAAAATGAGTGAGCACCACGCCGTCCGTGCGTCCCATGGCGAAGAAGCTGCCGGGATCGGAGCCGATCCTGGCATAAAAGCTCTCGAAATATTCCGGCAGGACGGAGGCCTGGATGACGCCGATGAAGCTGCCATCGTCGGTTTCGCGGCGCCGGCTCATGCCGAAGAAGCGTGCCCCCTGATAGGGCGGACGCGGCGTCAGGGCTGCGCCGACGAACGTGCCAATGTTCTGGTCGACATGGGCGTAGAAGTAATCGCGGTCCGCAAAACTCAGATCCTGCGGTGGCGAGGCGAGGCTGTTGACCAGCGATTTCCCGTTCGAGTCGAAGATCCAGGCCGATTTGAGCTGCGGCAGCGCATCGGTCAGCCGTTTCAGGCGGCGATGCAGCGCCGGTTCGCGCGAGCGGATGACCTCGTCGGGAAGGCCGCGCACGACTTCGTTGAGTTCGGCCAAGCTGCGGTCGATGGTCTCGAACACCTTGAGCGCGTGCTCATGGGCGACATCGAGCGTGCGCTCGATCTCGCGGTCGGCGATGTCCTTCGTCGATGTGTAGGAGATCGTGGAGGTGAAGACGAACAGTGCAATCGGCAGCGCCAGGGATGCCGCCATCATCCACTGCAACAGTCTCAGCGAGTTGCGTTGCGCACCCTGCACAGTCGCTCCGGTCCCTGACCGGAGAGCTTACTTGAAATTCCCGCTGGGAAGGAAGTGGCCTGTCGATGGAACCGGAGGTTGTAATCCGGACGTTCGCGCGTGGTGCGGGCTATGGCGTAGAATGCCCCGGCCGTCGCGGCCGGGGAGCCGTAGCATGAATGAGGCCTAGATCTGGCGCTCGACCATCTTGAGCTTGAGCTCGGCGATGGCTTCCGCCGGATTCAGGCCCTTCGGGCAGGCCTTGGCGCAGTTCATGATGGTATGGCAGCGGTAGAGGCGGAACGGGTCCTCGAGATTGTCGAGCCGCTCGCCGGTCGCCTCGTCGCGGGAGTCGGAGACCCAGCGGTTGGCCTGGAGCAGGGCGGCCGGGCCGAGATAGCGATCGCTGTTCCACCAATAGCTCGGGCACGAGGTCGAGCAGCAGGCGCAGAGGATGCACTCGTAGAGGCCGTCGAGCTTCTCGCGGTCCTCATGGCTCTGGCGCCATTCCTTCTGCGGCGTCGGCGAGGTCGTCTTCAGCCACGGTTCGACCGAGGCGTACTGCGCGTAGAAATTGGTGAGGTCAGGAACGAGGTCCTTCACGACCGGCTGGTGCGGCAGCGGGTTGATCTTGACCGCGCCGTCCTTGACGTCATGCATCGAGCGCGTACAGGCGAGCGTGTTCTGGCCGTCGATGTTCATCGCGCAGGAGCCGCAGACGCCTTCACGGCAGGAGCGGCGGAAGGTCAGCGACGGGTCGATGTTGTTCTTGATCCAGATCAGGCCGTCCAACACCATCGGACCGCAATCATGGGTGTCGACGTAATAAGTGTCGACGCTCGGATTCTTGCCGTCGTCCGGATTCCAGCGATAAACGCGGAATTCGCGAACGTCTGTCGCGCCCGCCGGCTTCGGCCAGGTCTTGCCGCCGGTGATCTTGGAGTTCTTCGGAAGTGCGAATTCAACCATTTCGATTAAGGCCTTCGCTGTTCGCTCAGTACACGCGCGCCTTGGGCGGGATGTACTGCACGTCGTTGGTCATGGTGTAGTCGTGAACGGGGCGGTACTCGATCTTGACCTTGCCGGCATCGTCCAGCCAGGCCAGCGTGTGCTTCATCCAGTTCTTGTCGTCGCGCGCGGAGAAGTCCTCGCGGGCGTGGGCGCCACGGCTCTCGGTGCGGTTGGCGGCGGAGTCCATCGTCACCACTGCCTGCGAGATCAGATTGTCGAACTCGAGCGTCTCGATCAGGTCGGAATTCCACACCAGCGAGCGGTCGGACACGGCGATGTCGGTGATGCCGCTGTGGACCTTCTCGATCAGGTTCTGGCCTTCGCTCAGGATGTCGCCGGTGCGGAACACCGCGCAATTGTTCTGCATCACGTGCTGCATGCCTTCGCGCAGCTTCGCGGTCGGCGTGCCGCCGGAGGCGTAGCGGTAATGGTCGAGGCGGCCGAGCGCGAGCTCGGACGAGTTCGCCGGCAGCTCCGGCTGCTTGGCGTTGGGCGTGAGCTTTTCGGCAAGACGCAAAGCGGCGGCGCGGCCGAACACCACGAGGTCGATCAGCGAGTTGGAGCCAAGGCGGTTGGCGCCGTGCACGGAGACGCAAGCCGCTTCGCCGATCGCCATCAGGCCTGGGATGACGGCGTTGTCGTCGCCGTCCCGCTTGGTCAGCACTTCGCCATGATAGTTCGTGGGGATGCCGCCCATGTTGTAGTGCACGGTCGGCACGATCGGGATCGGCTCGCGCGTCACGTCGACATTGGCGAAGATTTTTGCGGATTCGGAGATGCCCGGCAGGCGCTCGGCCAGCACCGCGGGATCGAGATGGTCGAGATGCAGGAAGATGTGGTCCTTCTTCTTGCCGACGCCGCGGCCTTCGCGGATCTCGATGGTCATCGCGCGCGAGACGACGTCGCGCGAGGCGAGGTCCTTCGCGGACGGCGCATAGCGCTCCATGAAGCGCTCGCCCTCGGAATTGACGAGATAGCCGCCTTCGCCGCGCGCGCCTTCGGTGACGAGACAGCCCGAGCCGTAAATGCCGGTCGGGTGGAACTGCACGAACTCCATGTCCTGCATCGGCAGGCCGGCGCGCAGCACCATGCCGCCGCCGTCGCCGGTGCAGGTGTGTGCCGAGGTGCAGGAGGCGTAGGCGCGGCCGTAGCCGCCCGTTGCCAGGATCACGGTCTGGGCGCGGAAGCGGTGCAGCGTGCCGTCGTCCAGCTTGAGCGCGATGACGCCGCGGCAGGTGCCCTGGTCGTCCATGATCAAATCGATGGCGAAGAACTCGATGAAGAACTCGGCCGCGTGACGCAGCGACTGGCCGTACATCGTGTGCAGCATGGCGTGGCCGGTGCGGTCGGCGGCGGCGCAGGTGCGCTGCGCCTGGCCCTTGCCGTAGTCCATGGTCATGCCGCCGAACGGGCGCTGGTAGATCTTGCCGTCCTCGGTGCGCGAGAACGGCACGCCCCAATGTTCGAGCTCGTAGACCGCCTCGGGCGCGTTGCGCACCATGTATTCGATCGCGTCCTGGTCACCGAGCCAGTCCGACCCCTTCACGGTGTCGTACATGTGCCAGCGCCAGTCGTCCTTGTGCATGTTGCCGAGGGAAGCCGAGATGCCGCCCTGGGCCGCGACCGTATGCGAGCGGGTCGGAAACACCTTGGTGATGCAGGCGGTGCGCAGACCGGCTTCGCTGCAGCCGACCACGGCGCGCAGGCCCGCGCCGCCGGCGCCGACCACGACGACGTCATAGGTGTGGTCTTCGATCGGATAGGCTTTGCCGTTGGTGGCGGGAGCGCCGTTGCCCTTGCCATTCGTCGCTGTGGCCATGGGTTACACTCCGGATGAAAGCTTGAGGATCGCGTAGGTCGAGGCGAGCGCCACAGCGATCGAGAAGAAATTGTTGAGCATGATCGAGATGAGCTTCAGCTTCTCGTTATGGATGTAGTCCTCGATCACCACCTGCATGCCGATCTTCATGTGCCAGGCGCTGGCGGCGATGAAGAGCAGCAGGATCACCGCGATCGGCAGCGAGCCGAGGATCTGTGCGGCACCGGCCTGGTTGCGGCCGAGCAGCATCATGATGATCACGAGCACCGGAATCATCAGCAGCGTCATGGCGACGGCGGTGATGCGCTGGCGCCAGAAATCGGACGTACCCGAATGCGCCGCACCGAGATTGCGGACGCGGCCGAGCGGGGTGCGCATGCTGCGCTTGGGCGTATCGGTCGCGCTCATCGTCCGCCTCCGATCGCATAGGCGATGATCCAGATCAGGACCGTGAGCACGATGCCGCCGATCAGCGCGCCCCAGGTCAGGGCCTCGCGCTCATTGGGCTTGAAGCCGTAGCCGAGGTCCCACACGAAGTGCCGGATACCGCTCAGCATATGGTGCATCAGCGCCCAAGTGTAGCCGAACACGATCAGCCGGCCGATGATGCTGCCGGTGAAGGCCTGGACGTGGGAATAGGCGGCGGGGCCGGAAGCCGCCGCGATCAGCCACCAGGCCAGCAGCAGGGTTCCGACGTAGAGCGCGATACCGGTGGCGCGATGGACGATGGACAGCGCCATCGTCAGCGTCCAGCGGTAGACTTGCATGTGGGGGGAAAGCGGTCGTTCGATCCGTGCGGTCATGGGCTTTTGATGTTTATTGCGGCCCAGCAGGGGGCACGCGGGGATCGCGAAAGGTCGGCTCTATTTACGGAGTCGATTTCGCCTGCGCAATCACCAAATCGCCATAAATCGAACCGCGGTTCAGCTCTAGAGCGTTGATGATGCAAGGCCAATCAGTGGCTTGGTATACCAGCACTTCTGTCCGCCAACGAAAAACGGAATATAGATTCATTTGTTCTGAAGGGACCGATGCGCGTTGAAATTGCTATTGGAACGCCTCTAAACGGACCATGCCGTCCAAACCCGCCCGGGGCCGGTCTTTTGAGCCGCTAACGCCTTTCGGACGGCACCAAACAGCTCCCGCCCCGGCCCGTTTTGGCCCCTGTCCGGATATGCGCACCTTGCATTCCACCCCAGCCGCAAGATGTGGCGTGTCGACCGCGAGAATCAGATCGCCTAAAGCTCCGCACGCAGCTTTCCGAAGGCATGTTTCGGAGAAGTTGCGACCAGTCGCCGGGGCAGGTCAGGGGTGATTGCAGGTCTTGATATCAAGGAGATCGTCGAGCTCGCGCTGTTGCTGATCGCAACCGGCGCGCTCTCGGGATTCCTGGCCGGCGTGTTCGGCATTGGCGGGGGCGCGATTCTCGTGCCGGTGTTTTACGAATGCTTCCGGATCGCCGGCGTGCCGCTCGAAGTGCGCATGCCGCTCTGCATCGGCACCTCGCTCGCGGTGATCATTCCGACCTCGATCCGTTCGTTCCAGGCGCACTACAAGCGCGGCGCCGTCGATATGACGATCCTGCGCGTGTGGTGGCTGCCGATCGTGATCGGCGTCGTCGCCGGCAGCGTCATCGCGCGTTACGCGCCGGAGAAGCTGTTCAAGATCGTGTTCGTCTGCGTCGCCTATTCCGCGTCGGCGCGTCTCATCTTCGCGCGCGAGGGCTGGAAGTTCGGCGATGATCTGCCCAAAGGCCCGCTGATGCGCGTCTACGGCTTCTGCGTCGGTATCCTCTCGACGCTGATGGGCATCGGCGGCGGCTTGTTCTCGAACCTGCTGATGACGTTCTACGGCCGGCCCATCCACCAGGCAGTGGCGACCTCGTCGGCACTCGCGGTCCTGATCTCGATCCCCGGCGCGCTCGGCTACATTTATGCCGGCTGGCCGGCGGCGGCGACCTATCCGGCCGTCGCAGCGCTGCAAGTCCCGTTCGCGCTTGGCTACGTCTCGCTGATCGGCGCCGTGCTGGTGATGCCGATGAGCCTCGTGACAGCGCCGCTCGGCGTGAGAGCCGCGCATGCGATGTCGAAGCGAACGCTGGAGGTGGCGTTCGGCTGCTATCTGTTCATCGTCGGAAGCCGGTTTGTGATGAGCTTGGTGGGCGGACAGTGAACGGCTTCGGCTGAACTCCGCGCCACATCCTCCGCTGTCATCGCCCGCGAAGGCGGGCGATCCAGTATTCCACCAGCGCCGGTGATTGATCCGAGAGGCCGCGGCGTACTGGATGCCCCGCCTTCGCGGGGCATGACAGCGTACCGGGTAGAGGCTCCTCGCAATGACGGCGAGAGAGCAGAGCTCCCCCACTCATTTCTTCGCGTAAATATCCTTGTACGTATCCCGCAGCACGTTCTTCTGCACCTTGCCCATCGTATTCCGCGGCAATTCGTCGACGACGAACACGCGCTTGGGCATCTTGAACTTTGCCAGCCTTCCGTCGAGCGCCTTCAGCACCGCGGCCTCGGTGACGTCGGCGCCCTTGTTGCAGACCAGAACCGCCGTGACGCCTTCGCCGAAATCGGCATGCGGCACGCCGATCACGGCGGATTCGACCACGCCGGGCATGGCGTCGAGCTCACTCTCGATTTCCTTGGGGTAGACGTTGAAGCCGCCGGAGATCACGAGATCCTTGCCGCGGCCGAGAATGTGGACGTAGCCCTTGTCGTCGATCTTGCCGAGGTCGCCAGTGATGAAGAAGCCGTCGGGCCGGAATTCGGACTTGGTCTTCTCCGGCATGCGCCAATAGCCCTTGAAGACGTTCGGGCCCTTCACCTCGATCATGCCGATCTCGTCGCGC
The DNA here is from genome assembly GCF_052076005.1 of Bradyrhizobium sp. 63_E2_N1_3. Classification (NCBI taxonomy): domain Bacteria; kingdom Pseudomonadati; phylum Pseudomonadota; class Alphaproteobacteria; order Hyphomicrobiales; family Nitrobacteraceae; genus Bradyrhizobium; species Bradyrhizobium sp. 63_E2_N1_3. The sequence goes on from NZ_CP197235.1 coordinate 445,313, forward strand.
GGCAGCTCCTTGCCGGTCTCGGGCTCGGTCACGCGCACGGAGACGCCGGGGAGGGGAAAGCCGACCGCGCCGGGCACGCGCTCGCCGTCATACGGGTTCGACGTGTTCATGTTGGTCTCGGTCATGCCGTAGCGCTCGAGCACCGCATGGCCCGTGCGCGCCGACCATTCGCGATGGGTTTCGGCGAGCAGCGGTGCGGAGCCCGAGATGAACAGCCGCATGTGCTTTGTGGTCTCGCGCGACAGCGCGGAGTTCTGGAGCAGCCGCGTGTAGAAGGTCGGCACGCCCATCAGCACCGTGGCGCGCGCCATCAGCTTGATTATGAGATCGGGGTCGAGCTTCGGCAGGAAGATCATCGACGCCCGCGAAAACAGCGTGACGTTGGTCGCCACGAACAGGCCGTGCGTATGGTAGATCGGCAGCGCGTGGATCAGCACGTCCTTGTCGGTGAAGCGCCAATAGCCGACCAGGCTCAGCGAGTTCGACGCGAGATTGTCGTGCGTCAGCATCGCGCCCTTGGAGCGGCCGGTGGTGCCTGACGTGTAGAGGATCGCGGCGAGATCGTCGTTTGCCCGTGAGACGGTCGCGAATTCGCTGCTGGCCTTGTCGGCGGCTTCCGTCAGCGAGCCCTTGCCGTCGGGCCCGAGCGTCTCGACCTTGGCCTTCACCTTGGCGGCGATCGGGGCGAGGCCCTCGGCCTTGGAGGGATCGCAGACCACCAGCGACGGCTCGGCATCGCCGATGAAGTAATCGAGCTCGTTCAGCGTATAGGCCGTGTTCAGCGGCAAATAGACCGCGCCGGCCCGCACGGTGGCGAGATACAGCACGATATTGGCGACCGATTTCTCCACCTGCACCGCGACGCGGTCGCCGGGCTTCACGCCGCGCGCGACCAGCACGTTCGCCATCTGCCCGGCCCGCGCGATCAGGTCGCCATAGCTGATATGGGCGCCGTCCTGCGTCTCGACCGCGAGGCGTTTGGGATCGTCCAGACCGTCGAACAGGCGGGAAAACAGGTTGGCGTTGGCAGCTTGGTTCATGCAAGATTTCCTCGACCGCAAGGCAAACAAGGCCGGTCAAAACCGAGGGCTGGATTAGCAAAAACCGCCCCAATGAAGCAACGGAGACAGTTTGCATGACCAAAAACGGGAAACGCGTGGCCTGGGTGACGGGCGGTGGCAGCGGCATCGGGGAGGCCGGCGCCGAGGCGCTCGCGGCCGACGGCTGGATAGTCGTGGTCTCGGGCCGCCGCAAGGACGCCCTGGATACCGTGGTTGCCAGGATTGCCAAGGCAGGCGGGGCGGCCGAGGCCATTGCGCTCGATGTGTCCAACGCCGCCGAAGCCCAGAAGGCGGCCGATCAAATCGTCGCGAAACACGGCCGCATCGACCTGCTCGTGAACAATGCCGGTATCAATGTCCCCAAGCGGAGCTGGAAGGACATGGAACTGGAGGGCTGGGACGAGCTCGTCCAGGTCAACCTCAACGGCGTGCTGTATTGCATGCGCGCAGTGTTGCCCACGATGCGCAAGCAGCAGGATGGCTCGATCATCAACGTCTCGTCCTGGGCCGGCCGCCACGTCTCGAAGATGCCGGGCCCGGCCTACACCACCACCAAGCATGCGGTGCTGGCGCTGACTCATTCCTTCAACATGGACGAATGCGTCAACGGCCTGCGCGCCTGCTGCCTGATGCCGGGCGAGGTGGCTACTCCCATCCTGAAACTGCGCCCGGTGGTGCCGAGCGAGGAGGAGCAGGCCAAGATGCTGCAATCGGAAGATCTGGGCCGCACCATCGCGTTCATCGCATCGATGCCGCCGCGCGTCTGCATCAACGAGCTGCTGATCAGCCCGACGCATAATCGCGGATTCATTCAGACGCCGAACAACAGGGATTGAGACGAGCACACTGCCGTAGGGTGGGCAAAGGCGCGACGCGCCGTGCCCACCATCTACCCTCGATCGCGAATGAAGTTGGTGGGCACGCTTCGCTTTGCCCACCCTACGGCACCGGGTGCTGAGCCCGCGCTCATACACGGATGCGCCGCTACATAGTTTCACGCATCACGATAAATTATTTCCCGAAACCCCATCGCGAACCCTCCCGTAGTTCGGTCCAACGACGGCACTGCTGCTTCACGCCAAAAGGTCGCAGGCGCCGTTGTTGCCCCAACGCAAACGCCGGCCATTGCCGGTCACAATCCAATCGGGAGACTCTCCATGTCGAAGCGTATTGCCTATCTCGCTGCCGCCGCTTTCAGCGCCCTGGCCATCACCGCGACCGTCGTCGCGCCTGTCCGCGCCGAGGAGAAGACCGTCATGGTCGGTGGCGCCGCGATGTTCCCGTCCAAGAACATCGTCCAGAACGCCGTCAACTCCAAGGATCACACCACGCTGGTCGCGGCGGTGAAGGCGGCCGGCCTGGTGCCGACGCTGGAAAGCAAGGGCCCGTTCACGGTGTTCGCGCCCACCAATGCCGCCTTCGGCAAGCTGCCGGCCGGAACCGTCGACAATCTGGTCAAGCCCGAGAACAAGGCGACCTTGACCAAGATCCTCACCTACCATGTCGTGCCCGGCAAGCTCGAGGCCTCCGACCTCACCGACGGCAAGAAGATGAAGACCGCCGAAGGCGAGGAACTGACCGTGAAGAAGCAGGACGGCAAGGTCTGGATCGTCGATGCCAAGGGCGGCACCTCGATGGTGACGATCTCCAACGTCAACCAGTTGAACGGCGTGATCCATGTGGTCGATACCGTGCTGATGCCGGCGACGTAACACCGCGCGTCCCTGTTTCATCCCGCAAGCAGGATGCGACGAAACGGCGAGCCGGGGGCACCCGGCTCGCTTTATTGTGACCAAGGTCGCCCGCAGACTCGATTCGCCGTCGTGCGGGGGCGTAACGAAAGCGGAAGTATCGGCGTATATTCGGTGTCAGACGACCTTCAGGACGGAACCATCATGTCGAGCCTCACAGTCAGCGACGAGCAGGTCAGCGCCACCCCCGCCAAAGTGATCCAGCCGGCCTGGGTCCGTGTCATGCACTGGACCAACGCGGTCGCCATGATCCTGATGATCCTGTCGGGCTGGCAGATCTACAACGCCTCGCCGCTGTTCGGCTTCAGTTTTCCGCGCGAGTATACGCTTGGCGGCTGGCTCGGCGGTGGCCTGCTCTGGCACTTTGCGGCGATGTGGCTGCTGATGGTCAACGGCCTCGCCTATCTCGTCACCGGCTTCGCCACCGGCCGCTTCCGCAAAAAATTGCTGCCGATCACGCCGTCCGGTGTGCTCCACGACGTCAGGGCTGCCCTGACCTTCAAGCTCGGCCACGACGATCTCACCGTCTACAATTACGTGCAGCGCCTGCTCTATGCCGGCATCATCGTGGTCGGCGTGCTGATCGTGCTGTCGGGCCTGTCGATGTGGAAGCCGGTGCAGCTCTATTATCTCGTGATGCTGTTCGGCGACTATCCGACCGCGCGCTACGTCCATTTCTTCTGCATGGCCGCGATCTGCGCCTTCCTCGTCATTCACGTCTTGCTCGCGCTGCTGGTGCCCAAGAGCCTGCGTGCGATGATCATTGGCCGCTGATTAGGAGACCCGTTATGGCCAAGCGCTCATTCCTCATCCCCGGCGTCGACAAGCGGCTGCTGATCAAGGACTCCATCAAGTCCATGCCGGACTTCACCCGCCGCCGCTTCATCGCCGGCGGCGCCAGCCTCGGCGCGCTGACGCTGCTCACCGGCTGCGACGTCGTCGATTCCTCGTCGGCCGATACCCTGCTCGCGAAGGTCTCGAAGTTCAACGACGCCGTGCAGGCCTGGATGTTCAATCCCGACGCGCTGGCGCCGACCTTCCCGGAAAGCGCGATCACGAAACCGTTTCCGTTCAACGCCTATTACGATCTCGACGACGCGCCCGATGTCGACGGCGCCGACTGGAAGCTCGAGGTGCGCGGTCTCGTCGACAACAAGAAGTCCTGGACGCTGGACGAGCTCTACAAGCTGCCGCAGGTCACGCAGATCACCCGACACATCTGCGTCGAGGGCTGGAGCGCGATCGGAAGCTGGACCGGCACGCCCTTGCGCGATTTCCTCAAGCTGATCGGCGCCGACACGCGCGCAAAGTATGTCTGGTTCCAGTGCGCCGACAAGGACGGCTACAACTCGCCCCTGGACATGCGCAGCGCGCTGCATCCGCAAACCCAGATGACGTTCAAATACGCCAACGAGATATTACCGCGCGCCTACGGCTTCCCGATGAAGATCCGCGTGCCGACGAAACTCGGATTCAAGAACCCGAAATACGTGGTCTCGATGGAAGTCACCAACGACTACAAGGGCGGCTATTGGGAAGACCAGGGGTACAATTCGTTCAGCGGGAGTTAGGCACGCTGCTGTAGGGTGGATTAGCCCTGCGGCTGCGCGAAGCGCGGTCGCACGGCGTAATCCACCTCTTTCGTTTCCGCAGTGGCAGAAGTGGTGGGTTACGCCTTCGGCTAACCCACCCTACGGCACCGATTGCTTGGCCGGCCCCACCTTGCGTTGACACAACGCGGCCACCGCCCCCAACGCCAGCAGCGCCGCCGACACATTCAGCGCGTAACTCAAGCTGCCCAGTGCATCGGTGATCGCACCGACCACGATCGGGCCGAGCGTCTGGCCGACGCCGAACGAGATCGTCATGGCCGCGATCGCGGTCGGCCACATCTCGGGCGGATAGTTGAAGCGCACGAAGGCCGTGGTCGAGCCGACCACGGCGAAGAAGGCAACGCCGAACACGACCGCCGAGACCGCGAGCCACGCCGGCGAATGCCCCAGCATAGGCAACGCCGCGCCGAGCGCGTTGGTGCCGAGGATGATGGCGGTGGCAAGTCCGCCGCGGTCGAGCGCCAGCACGCCGCGCCAGACCCAGGGTGTGACGAAGGCGCTGAGGCCGATCAGGCTCCAGAACGCGGCCTGCGCCGCGGCCCCGCCGCCGCCGTCGCGCACATAGGCGATCATGAAGGTCATGTAGGCGATGTAGCCGGCGCCAAACAGGAAGTAGCCGGCGAGATAGATCAGCACGGGCAGAATCGCGAAGGTGGCGTGGCTGCCTTCCGAGAAACGCACCCCGCTCTCGATGCGGATCAGGAACAGCGGCACGGTCATCACGACGGACAGCAGCGTCAGCGCCCACCACACCAGCCACCACGAGCCCGGCCCGAAATATTGCAGCGTGAACGGGGCGATCAGCCCCGAGGCGAGAATCCCGATGCCGGGCCCGGCGTAGAACAGGCTCAGCAGGAAATTGGCCCGTTCCGGGCGCGACTGCGCGATAGCAGCGGCCAGCGCGCCGCCGGCGACGAAGCCGGCCGCGGCCCCTAAGCCCAGCACGAGACGTGCGAGGCTCAGCGCAACGAAATTGCCGGTCAGTGCGCAGGTGGCGAGCGCGGCGACGCAGGCGAGGGTTCCGCCGCGGATCGCCGCCGACCAGCCGACGCGCTGGATCAGCCGGGACGCGACAAGCGCGCCCACGAGGTAGCCGACGGCATTGATGGTGTTCATGAAACCGGCGGCCGAGTAGGACCAGCCGAGGTCCTCCCGCATATCGGGCAGCACCAGCGCATAGGCAAAGCGGCCGATGCCGAGCCCGACCGTCGCCGCCAGCGACAGGGTCAGGATCAGCCGCGCGGGGTGTGCGTCGGGCGGGGGACGATCAGGGGCGCGCAAGGGATACTCCGGCGTGCGCAGTGTGGCAGGCCCTGCGGGTCTTGCACAGCCGCGAGGCGGCAATGGTGTCTTGCCAAGCGCGCAACGCCGCTCTAGCACTCCGGCCGAATTCGATCTCAGAGGAAACGACCATGGCGACCCACAAATTGCTGCTGCTCCCCGGCGACGGTATCGGCCCCGAGGTGATGGGCGAGGTGAAGCGGCTGATCGACTGGCTCAATTCGGCAGGGATCGCCAAATTCGAGACCGATACCGGCCTGGTCGGCGGCTCCGCCTATGACGCCCACAAGGTGTCGATCTCCGAGGGCGACATGGCCAAGGCGCTGGCCGCCGACGCCATCATCTTCGGCGCGGTCGGCGGCCCGAAGTGGGATGCCGTTCCTTACGAGGTGCGCCCCGAAGCCGGCCTGCTCCGCCTGCGCAAGGATCTCGCCCTGTTCGCCAACCTCCGTCCCGCCGTCTGTTATCCGGCGCTGGCCGATGCCTCCAGTCTGAAGCGTGAGGCGGTCGAGGGTCTCGACATCGTCATCGTGCGCGAGCTCACCGGCGGCGTCTATTTCGGCGAGCCCAAGACCATCACCGATCTCGGCAACGGCCAGAAGCGTGCCGTCGATACCCAGGTCTACGACACCTATGAGATCGAGCGCATCGGCCGCGTCGCCTTCGAGCTTGCGAGGAAGCGCAAGAACAAGGTGACGTCGATGGAGAAGCGCAACGTCATGAAGTCGGGCGTGCTCTGGAATGAGGTCATGACGGCGGTCCACAAGCGCGAATATCCCGACGTCACGCTCGAGCACCAGCTCGCCGATTCCGGCGGCATGATGCTGGTGAAGGCGCCGAAGCAGTTCGACGTCATCGTCACCGACAACCTGTTCGGCGACATGCTGTCCGACATCGCGGCGATGCTGACCGGTTCGCTCGGCATGCTGCCCTCGGCCTCGCTCGGCGAGGTTGATGTGAAGAGCAAGAAGCGCAAGGCGCTGTACGAGCCCGTGCACGGTTCGGCGCCTGACATCGCAGGCCAAGGCCTCGCGAATCCCATCGCGATGATCTCGTCCTTCGGCATGGCGTTGCGCTATTCCTTCGACATGGGCGATCTCGCCGACAAGGTCGATGCCGCGATCGCCGCGGTGCTGGCGAGTGGCCTGCGCACCGCCGACATCAAGTCGGAAGGCACCACGGCCGCCTCGACCACGCAGATGGGCGAAGCGATCCTGAAGGAATTGCAGAAGCTGCACGCGTAGCCACAAACACTGCAATCGTAGGGTGGGCTAAGCGATAGCGCGCCCACCATTTCGATCGCGATTGCCGCGAGATGGTGGGCACGGCGCTTCGCGCCTTTGCCCACCCTACGGCTCTGCCGACGACCTCAGGGAAGCCACCTCATGGATGCCTCGCCCCGCCCCAAGATCGCGGAAACCATCATCCATGAAACGGTCCGCCAGCGCGAAGCCCAGATCGGGCGGCGCTGCGAAATCCTCGCCAACACCCGCATCGAATATGCCGCGCTCGGCGACTACTCCTATCTCGGCGAGAACTGCGAGGTCGCCGACGCGGTGATCGGAAAATTCACCGCCATCGCTAACTCGGTGCGGATCGGCGCGCCCAATCATCCGATGGGCCGTCCCAGCATCGCTTCACCTATTGCCCTGAATATTACGACGCGACTGCGAGTCGTGACCGCGACTTCTTCGCGGATCGCCGCAGTGACCGCGTCATCGTCGGCAATGATGTCTGGATCGGGCACGCCGCCATCCTGCTACCGGGCGTCACGGTCGGCGACGGCGCGGTGATTGCCGCGGGCGCGGTCGTCAGCCGCGATGTCGAGCCCTACACGATCGTCGGTGGCGTTCCCGCGCGCCCCATCCGCAAGCGATTTGACGATTCGGTCGCCGAAAGCCTGCGCCGCATAGCCTGGTGGGATTGGCCGGACGAACTGATCTTCGAGCGCCTGGGCGATTTCCGCTCCGAGGCGATTGAAGAATTTTGCAGGCGCTACGACCCGGCAGCCAACGCCTGAAGCGGACGCATCTCTCACAAACAAAAATGGCCGGGCGCGAGCCCGGCCATTTTGATTCGGTCGATCATTCCGCTCAGTACAGCGGGAAATTCCGCGGATAGCCGCCGACGTCGGCCGGCGTGCTCAGCGGCTGGCGATCGATCGGGCGGTTGTTGTTCTCGCGGGCGAAGGTCGGATAGCCGATCGCCGGCGGGAAAGCGTAGTCGGAGAACTTGCGGTCGCCCGGATTGACCTCGGTGCCGCCGTCGAGCCAGGAGCGCTTGCTCACATAGAGGCGGGTGCGACCCTGCTGATAGACCGCGTTGGGGCCGCTCGGACCGTAATAGGGCCGGCTGTTGTCGTAACGTTGTTTCTTGGTGTCTGCCGAGGCGGGTGTCGCGAGGGCTGAGGACATGGCAACCACGGCGCCGGCCGCAAGCCACATCGCCAGTTTGTTCGCGGCGGAGAAATTCGAGCTCATCACGTCCCCTTCAGGCGGCAAGCCGCCAATCGATTTCATCCCCATACTAGCCCGGCAAGGGTGGCCGCAACTAGGTCTATTGGGTCACACCAGCTCGGAATAATCGTGCGCGCTGGCAAAAGTTGCATCAATACCAGCCACTTGAGCTTGATGCCGGTTAGAGCGCGCCGCGCAATTGCGCGTTCGCCGCGCCCAGCAGCCAGTCCGACGAACCCTGGGGAGCGCAGGAGCGGCGCTTCAGCTCCGCATGGGCGAACAATTCCGCCAGCTTCGGCTCGTTGCCCGAGGTCAGGAGCGTCAGCCGGTTCAGCGTGCAGGCGATCGCCGCGCGCCGGGCGGGCAGGGTGTCGCCCTGGCAGGAGAAGCCGGAGATCTGGAGCGCCGGCTCTTCGCTGCGCTTGAGGTAGCCGAGGCACGCCCGCGCGGCCTCCGCCGTGCCGGTGGGCCGGAACAGGGCGACGGGACCGAATTTCGTGTCGATCAGGCCGGCCTGCTCGAGCGGCGTTGCGTCACCCAGGCCCATTTGGACCGCCAGGTCCGCTGTCGCCGGGCGGGTCACGTCGAATTCGCCGCCTTCGCGGTAGATCTCGAGCTCCGCCACGGGCTTGTCCGCCTCGCCGGTCCAGCGCATCACGTCCCGGCGACCGCCTTCGGGATGCCTGAGAATGACGTAAGAGGCTGTTTTTTCTGATGAATCGAGCCGACTGAGGGCGAAGGCCGGTTGCGAGCGGTCGGCCACGCTCCACCCCAGCTTCTCGGCGGGCTCATCGTCACGCAGGCTGGGCAGCTGGTCGAGCGCGGCGAGGGCGAGGATGGCAAACAGGACCAGCGCCCCCACATAGGCGAACAGGCGCGCCAGCGTGCCGACGATTTCGTCGGCGAGGGCTGCGAGCGCCAGATGGATCTGGGTAGGGGTTGCGGCCGTGCTGGCCTCTGGCGACTGCATCCACGGCCTTCAGGCATGGTCCAACGTTGTCTTGAGGCCGGTTCTCGCATAGAAGCGCTGCTCTTCCTGTTTAAGCGTCAGCTTCAGGAACGGGCTTTTTCATCGGAGAGTGAACGATGGGTTACAAAGTCGCAGTCGTCGGCGCGACCGGCAATGTCGGACGGGAAATGCTCAACATCCTCGATGAGCGCAAATTCCCCGCGGACGAGGTCGTGGCCCTGGCATCACGCCGCAGCGTCGGCGTCGAGGTCTCCTATGGCGACCGCACCCTGAAGGTCAAAGCGCTCGAGCACTACGACTTCTCCGATGTCGATATCTGCCTGATGTCGGCGGGCGGCTCGGTGTCGAAGGAATGGTCGCCGAAGATCGGCGCCGCCGGCACGGTCGTGATCGACAACTCGTCCGCCTGGCGCATGGATCCGGACGTGCCGCTGATCGTGCCGGAAGTGAACGCGGACGCGACGGCCGGCTTCAAGAAGAAGAACATCATCGCCAACCCGAACTGCTCGACCGCGCAGCTCGTGGTCGCGCTGAAGCCGCTGCACGACAAGGCGACGATCAAGCGCGTCGTGGTCTCGACCTATCAATCGGTCTCGGGCGCCGGCAAGGATGCGATGGACGAATTGTTCTCGCAGACCAAGGCCGTCTACACCAACAGCGAGCTGATCGCGAAGAAATTCCCCAAGCGCATCGCCTTCAACGTCATCCCCCAGATCGACGTCTTCATGGAGGACGGCTACACCAAGGAAGAGTGGAAGATGATGGCGGAGACCAAGAAGATCCTTGATCCCAAGATCAAGCTCTCCGCGACCTGCGTGCGCGTGCCGGTGTTCGTCGGCCACTCCGAGGCCGTCAACATCGAGTTCGAGAATCCGATCACGGCGGACGAGGCACGCGACATCCTCCGCAAGGCGCCGGGCTGCCTCGTCATCGACAAGCAGGAGCCCGGTGGCTACGCCACGCCGTATGAAGCCGCCGGCGAGGACGCCACCTATATCAGCCGCATCCGCGAGGACGCGACGGTGGAGAACGGCCTCGTGCTGTGGTGCGTGTCCGACAATCTTCGCAAGGGCGCGGCGCTCAACGCCATCCAGATCGCGGAAGTCCTGATCAACCGCAAGCTGATCAGCGCGAAGAAGAAGGCGGCGTAACGCACGCTACCGTAGGGTGGGCAAAGGCGCGAAGCGCCGTGCCCACCATCTCTCCCCGATTGCGATAGAAGTGGTGGGCACGGCGCGTTGCGCCTTTGCCCACCCTACGAATTCAAGCCGCGTTGCGCACGCTCTTGAATTCCTTCGCGACCTTGTCCAGCACGAACAGCGACCCCTCTGCCACGCCGAAATAGGCGCCATGGGTCTGCATCTGGCCTGAGTCCACCGCCTTCTGCACGAACGGAAACGTCATCAGGTTTTCCAGGCTGCGGAACACCGCGGCCTTCTCGATGCGCTCGACGAACTGTGCCATGGTTTCGTGGTCGCGCTGCTCGACCACTTCGCCCGGCTTGATGAACATCTGCATCCATTTGCCGATGAAGTCGCCCGGCGTGAGCGGCTCGATCTTGTCGACGAAGGCGCGGATGCCGCCGCATTGCGCGTGCCCGAGCACGACGATGTGCTTCACCTTCAGCACCGTCACGGCATATTCCAGCGCCGCGGAGACGCCGTGCGCATTGCCGTCGGGCTGATACACCGGCACCAGGTTGGCGATGTTGCGGACGACGAACAGTTCACCCGGGCCGACGTCGAAGATCACCTCGGGCGAGACGCGGCTGTCGCAGCAGCCGATCACCATCACTTCCGGGAACTGCCCCTTCACCGACAGCTCGCGATAGCGGCTCTGCTCGGTCGGCAGCCGCTGGGTGGCGAAGGCCTTGTAGCCTTCCAGCAAATGCTTCGGGAATGTGATCATGGCCTATGCCTAACCATAGACCAGAGGGGCGAACAAGCCTTTCGAATAGGCAGGCCAGATGCTATCGGCTTGGCTTGTTGTTTGAGCATGATCCTTTCGGAAAACCGCCGCACACTTTTCCGGGATCATGCTTCAGAATAGACCTGAGGAAACTGGAAGGAATGCTCGCATGACCCGCCCGCGCCGCAGCCATCTGTTCATGCCCGGCTCCAACCCCCGCGCGCTGGAAAAGGCGCGAAATCTCGCCGCTGACGGCTTGATCCTCGATCTGGAAGATTCCGTCGCCCCCGACCTCAAGGGGGTGGCGCGTGACGGCATCGCCGCTGCGATCGCGGACAAGGGGTTCGGCAAGCGCGAGATTTTGATCCGGACCAACGGCCTCGACACGCCCTGGTGGGCCGATGACGTCGCGATGGCCGCCAAGGCCTCGCCTGACGGCATTCTGGTTCCAAAAGTTTCAAGCATCGAGGATCTCCAGGCGATCGGCGCTCGCCTTGCCGAGCTCGGCGCCGCGCCGACGGTGAAAGTCTGGGCGATGATCGAGACCGCGCGCGCCGTGCTTCATGCCGAGGAGCTGGCCGCCGCGGGCCGCGATCCCAAGACGCGCCTCTCCGGTTTCGTGTTCGGCCCGAACGACATATCGCGCGAGACGCGCATCAAGATGCTGCCGGGCCGCGCGGCGATGATCCCGATGATCACCCATTGCATTCTGGCGACGCGCGCCCATGGCCTCGAGATCCTTGACGGCCCCTACAGCGACATCGCGAATTCAGACGGTTTTGCCACCGAATGCGCACAGGGCCGCGACCTCGGCTTCGACGGCAAGACGCTGATCCATCCGTCGCAGATCGAGGCCTGCAACGCGATCTTCACGCCGCCCGAAGAGGAAGTCGCGCGCGCGCGAAAGATCATCGCGGCGTTCGAGCTGCCTGAGAACGTCTCGCGCGGCGCGATCCGGCTCGATGGCGCAATGGTGGAGCGCCTGCACGCCGACATGGCGCGGCGCACGATCGAGATCGCGGACGCGATCGCAGCGATGAGCAAGGGCTGAGGCGTCAACTCGAAGAAGCGATATCCGCTTTTCCCCGCCAGACGGACATCTTCTCGACGTCAAGAGGACTGCCGCTTGTGACCCATGCGGTCATCGCGGCGGTCAGTCCCAATCGCCTATTTTCCCGCCCGCGAAGCGGCTCTGGATTCGTCACCCGCGACGATGGCGCTTTCGCGGGACGGCGCATCGACAGGCTGCGGCGCCGCCAATTCCTGGCAATACATCTGATCGATCTTGCGCTGCATGAGCGCATAGCAATCGCATGCGACCTTCTCGAGCCGCGCCCGATGGATCTCGACAAACCCGCGCCGGTCGGACGGGACGGCGCCGGCATCGCGTAGCTTGCTCATCGTCAGGGTCACTGTCGTCCGTCGCACCCCAAGCAATTGCGCAAGCGCCTCGTGCGTCACCGGAAGCCGGTCATCGGGAACGCGGTCGTGCAGCTGCAGGAGCCACCGCGCCATGCGGCCATCGACCCGGTGCAGCGCGTTGCAGGCGGCGACGTGCTGGAGCTGCAACAACACCGCGCGGGCGTGGACTTGCACGACGTTCCTGATGGCGGCGCTTTGCGCAAAGGCCGCGCGAAACTTGGCGGCGGAAATCAGCGATGCTGTGCCGGCGATCCGAGCAATCGCGGTCACGGATGACAGCGACGGGCCGAGCACGGAGAACGAGGCCAAAGCGCCTTCCCGTCCCATCAAGGTGGTTGCGACCGTTTGCCCGTCCGGCATATCGATCATGAAGGCGATGGCGCCGCTATGGGGAAAATAAACCGGGTCGAGCTCATCGCCCGACCGCACCAGGATGGCATCGGGTTCGAACGAGACCTTCTGGAAGTAGGGCGTGAGCAAACCGAGATCCGCCGGCGGCAACGCCGCCAATAGTCGATTCCCGATGCCCGTGCGGTGGACGGTCACGGCGCTTTCCGGTGAACGAGCACCCAACGAACGACGGTAACCATCTATTTCGTTTGCCATGATTGTCCGGAATTCGAATTGCCGAAGGGCAACCATCCAAACAGAGCCATTCGTCGAGATCAAGCACGGACAATTGCGGAGACCTTGCCGGCATCCTCGCCGCGCAAACAGGGCCTTGCATACATCATACTATTGACGCCCTTTGCTACTGGGCGAGGTGCCACACGTGGTGATCGACCAGTGATTGTTGCGGCGGCGCGTGAGTTTGCCCTGGCCCGGGCGCTTCCGCGCCGATGCCGAGCTGCACCGGCATCGTCAGCTGCTTGTCGTCGGCTCGTCCCGACGACGGCCGTTTCGCCGAAGTCCACGATCTCGGCTTTTCCCGTTGCGGTGGTGAACAGGGGTGCTACCCTCGAAGCCATTGGTGGGTTCGGGCAATCTATTGATGCGTTTTTTTGGGGCAGCTGTCTTTCTCGTCATGTCGCTTTTGTCCGCTCAGCCCGCCCTTGCGCAGGCGCGGGTTGCGCTTGTCATCGGCAATGGCGCCTACGAGAAGGTGCCCGAGTTGCCGAACCCGACTCGCGACGCGGCCGACATCGGCCGCGCGCTGGAGCGGCTGGATTTCAAGGTCACTCAAGTCAAGAACGCCACCGCGCAAGAGATGAGGAAGGCCGTCGTTGAGTTCGGCCGATCCGCCGAAATGTCCGACATCGCCGTCGTGTTCTACGCCGGGCACGGCATGGAAGTCGGCGGCGAGAATTGGCTGATCCCGATCAGCGCCGAGCTGCGCAGCGATACCGACGCCGAAAGCGAGGCGATCAGCCTGCGTTCGGTGAGCCTTCAGGTTTCGAAGGCACGGAAGTTGGGCCTCGTGATACTTGACGCGTGCCGCAACAACCCTTTTGCTGCGAAGATGAAGCGCTCGTTGAGCACCCGGGCCGTGGCTCGCGGGCTCGCGCCGACGGAGCCGTCCGACAATGTCCTGATCGCGTATGCCGCCCGGGACGGCACCACGGCAAGCGACGGCGAAGGCCGGAATAGCCCCTTCACGACGTCGCTGCTTCGCCACATCGAAACGCCCGGCCTGGAGATATCGTTTCTGTTTCGCCGGGTTCGTGACGACGTGATGGCGGCAACCAGGCGCGAACAGCAGCCTTTCGTGTATGGCTCGTTGTCGAAGGAAGAGATTTACCTCAAGGCCCCCGCCGTCGCCGCTCAGGCGCCAGCTGCATCAACTCCGGCGCCCGCAGCTCCCGCGGAAGACGAGAAGTTCTGGCAGGCTGTCCGGACGTCGACGGTGGCAGCTCTCTTTGAGGAATTTCTCGCCAGATACCCCCGCAGCGACCACGCCGTCGAAGCCCGCCAACGAATCAAGGATCTCAAGGCCAGCGAAGTTGCGGCGCTATCATCTCCGGCTGCTGCCCCGAAATCGGATGCGGGCGGGCGCCAGGAGCCTGATGCCAAGCGCGTCGTGCGAAATCCATTTACGCCCGACGACAACAAAAAAATCTCTGTCATCGCGGCAGCTCAGCACCTCGAATTGCCGAGCTTCGCCATCTCGTCCGATCAGAACGATCCACTCAACGCCAATTCCAGGTTTGTCGGCGTGTGGTCCAACAAGCGCGGGTGGACCAATGGCAAGGGACGCTACGCCATGCTGATCATCACGGAGGTCTCCGCGACGGGCTTGGCCAAAGGATACTACCTCTGGGGGCCGCCCACGAAACAATCATGGGCGAAGGATGTGGCGGGATACAAATCGTTCGCCGAGTTCATTTCGAACGATAAATTCTCCATCAATGGAACGCCTGTCACGGTCAAGCTGGACAAGAACGTCCTTGCCCTGACTTCCATCAATAAGGAGAATCCGTCGGAGACCGCGACTATCGAGCTTCGTCCAGTCTGGCAGCTTGTGCCGGTGCCCGAGGATGCCGAACCTCCGACCAAACGCGATAAGACGTCGCGAGCTCATGCAGTCAAGAAAGAGAGCGCGGCCGAACCTGGCCCTCCGGGTCATGCCGGCGGAGCGAGTATGGAAGAGCGCTATCGAGCATGCAGAAAGCTCGTGAAGGGATTTGCCCAGCGCGACGCTTGCGCGCGAAACGGCACGATCTGATCTTTCGATCCAGACGACGCGTCAGCGCGGGGCGACGTCGGCCCGATCGAGCGACTCCAGCGTCGACGCATTGGCACAATAGCCGTGGTAGTTCTCCGCGGCGGTGCCATCGGCGAGATCGCGGTCGCATTGTCCCTTGTGATTGCAGAGCGAGCAGACGCGCTCCATGTCGCGGAGCAGCAGCGGCTGCGCACGACCGAGCCTGTCTGCGCTGATGCCGAGCTGCTCGAGCATCTTCAGCAGCTCGTCGGCAGCGTGCTTGCCGTGACGGACCAGCTCCTCCAGATCGTCAGGCGCGATCCTGAGATCTTGCGCGATCCGGTCGAAATCGGCGCGATCGAGCTGCCGCATCTCGTTCATCTCGCGGCGATGCTTCAGCCAGTTCGCGAAGGATTCGATGAGATCCTGTACGATGGGATAAGGCCTACTTGCGGTGCTCATGCGAGGCTCCGTTCGGGTCGTGGAATTGGAGCCAGACTAGGCACAATGGTGCAGGAGCGCGTTGCGCTGGATCAAATTGAGAATGGGTCAAGAAGGCAGGTCGCGTGTCCCGGACGCGGTGCGGCGCGAAGTGCCGCTCCGCAGAGCCGGGACCCATCTTGCCACATGCTGGGCCCCGGCTCAGCAGCGCATCACTGACGTGCTGCGCTGCGTCGGGGCACGAGCGTGCCGCGCAGCGGAGAGAGCTCAGCTAAACCGCTCCGTCGCCCATGCATACAGGCTGCCCGGGATCGGCTTTTCGCCGCCACGGCCCTTGGGCGAGATGTGCAGGCCGATGATTTCGGGGTTAGTGACGAGGCCGAGATAGCTCGAGGGATCGAAGAACAGTTTTGGCTCGGCATGCACGGCGTAGAACGATTGCTTCGGCAGTGCGTTTTGTAATTCACCGGTGCGGCGCGCGAGCGCAGTGAGCGCCGCCGGTCCGAAGATCGCGACGCGAATATCCGAGAGACGGTTCGAGCCCCCGCGCAGGCGACGCATCATGAAGGTGATGCGATGGCGCACTGACAGCCAGTTCGGCGTCAGCTCCTCCTGCTCCATCAGCTCCTCGAAGGCGGCAACGATGCCGTGCTTCGCCGGCAGATAGATCACGGAATTGCCGAGCTGGCGCGGCCGCTCCCAGGCGAAGTAGGGCTTTGCTGGATCGATCTCGACGGGTTTCAGCAGCAGCACGTCGGCATCGAGCCAGAGGCCGAGGTTCTTCGCCATCAGCTTCATGCGGAAGAAGTCGCTGAACTGCAGCGTGGTCCAGTCGCGCCAGCTTCCGTCCGGCTGCGGCGGTCGCAATCGTTCGGAGAACGCGTGCGGCAGGATCGCCTCGGCATCCGCATTCCCGATGCCCGCGGGCAGGCCGGGAATGGTGTCGAAACTGTAGACCGTGACCTTGTGGCCGGCCGCGAGCTGCGAGCGCAGACAGGTCTGGCGCAGTGCGTCCATCGGGCCGTGCCAGAAGGTGACGATGTCGGGCAGCATGCGCGTCAATCTAGGGGTTAATCAGGGCAAAGAAAAAGCCCCGGCGCTCGTCGCACCGGGGCTCGAACTGGAGCTCGATCTCAGGCCCAGGCGCGTTCGCGCTTGAGCTTTTCCTCGTAGGTGTCGATCGAGGCCTTCTTCTCCATCGTCAGGCCGATGTCGTCGAGGCCGTTGATCAGGCAGTGCTTGCGGAACGGGTCGATCTCGAACTTGACCTTGCCGCCGTCGGGGCCGCGGATCTCCTGGTTCGGCAGGTCGATCGTCAGCGTCGCATTGGCGCCGCGCTCGGCGTCGTCGAACAGCTTGTCGAGATCTTCCTGCGAGACGCGGATCGGCAGAATGCCGTTCTTGAAGCAGTTGTTGTAGAAGATGTCGCCGAACGAGGTCGAGATCACGCAGCGGATGCCGAAGTCGAGCAGCGCCCAGGGCGCGTGCTCGCGGCTCGAGCCGCAGCCGAAATTGTCGCCGGCGACCAGCACCTTCGAATTGCGATAGGCAGGCTGGTTGAGCACGAAATCCGGATTCTCGCTGCCATCGTCCTTGTAGCGCTGCTCGGAGAAGAGCCCCTTGCCAAGGCCGGTGCGCTTGATGGTCTTGAGGTACTGCTTCGGAATGATCATGTCGGTGTCGACATTGATGATCTTCAGCGGCGCCGCGACGCCTTCCAGCGTGGTGAACTTGTCCATTTCAGGCTTCCCGGTTTGAAGTCAGGGGAGGGCTATTTAGCCCGGTTGGCACACAAATCCTAGGCCGGATTCGGCAGGCCTAGGGGCGTAAATCGAGGTTCGTCTTCAGCCTGGCGGAGCCATGCTGTCAGGGGCAAAGCCGGTCGGCAGGCCGTCGATGCTCTTCATGTTCTTCAGACCCCAGTATTTTCGCAAATTGTTGACACCCTGCGCCGTCCAGTAGCGCACGAGGCTGCCGCGTTCTTGTCTGTAGTCGAACAGCGGCACGCCCATACCGCATGACGTCTGCACGAGGTCGACCGAGAGGCGCACGATTTGGCGGGCGCCTGCCATGTCCTCGAAGTCAGGAACGAGATCGGAATATTCCGGCGTGCCGCGCATGAGCGATCGAGCCTGGCCATAGAGCCGCAGGATCATCGGGGCGCCGTCGAAGGCGCAAAACATGATGGTCAGCCGCTTGTCGTCGGAGGCGGTCAGATGCGCACGGGTCTCGCTGCCGCTGCCGGTGCAATCGAGGTAGGCGACGTCGCTCTCTCCCAGCACCCGGAATGCCGACAGGCCCTTGGGAGACACGTTGATGCGTCCCTTCGGCGGGGCGCTCGCGACGAAGAAGATCTTCTGCCGTTCGATGAAAGCCCTGTGCTCAGGTTCGATCCTTGCGAATTGCCTGCCCATACCCGTTCGTCCTTTCCGCAGCGACGCCGCAGCGGCAAAGAGTTAGCATGCCGATTATACCCGTTTAAGAATGTTATTTATGCTGGTATAAAAACCACCATGAAGGGACCAGACCCGATCGCTCCAGCTCTCTCGCTCAGCGCGTTCCTGCGCGCGCTCCGGGAGCGCCAGTCTCCGGCAGAATTCGGCCTCGCCGCCGGAGCACGGCGGCGCACGCCCGGCCTCCGGCGCGAGGAGGTCGCTCAGCTCTGCGGATTGAGCGTCACCTGGTACACGTGGATCGAGCAGGGTCGCGATGTCTCCGTCTCGGCTTCGACACTTGCGCGCCTCGCACGCGGATTGCGCCTGTCACGAGCGGAGCGCAGCTATCTGTTCGAAGTTGGGGGCAAGCGCGATCCCGAGCGTCCCGGCCACAGGGATGATCCGCCTGAGGAGGTGCTGGCCTGCGTCGATGCGATCGAAGGGCCGGCCTACATTCTCGATCGCACATGGGGTGCGCGTCGTTGGAATGCGAAAGCGTCCCGGTTGTTTGCCGGATGGCTCGATGCTGACGGCGAAAAAAATCTTCTGCGCTACATCTTCCTCAGGCCCGAGGCGCGAACACTGATCCTCGACTGGACCTCACGCGCGCAACGCGTCGTCGCAGAATTCCGCGCCGCTGTTACAGCCTATTCCGACGATCCGGACATTCGCCGGCTCGTCGAGGAACTGAGAGTTGGAAGCCCCGATTTCGAACGCTGCTGGGAGACGCAGGGGGTTCTGGCACGCGAAGGCGGCGAGCGTGCGTTCGATCATCCGACCATGGGACTGCTGCACTATCAGCAGGTGTCGCTGTCTCTCGCGGGCTGGTCCGACTATCGACTGACGATGCTTCTCGCTGCGCCAACCATACGCAACCGATGACGTCCTACTCCGCCTGAGCCTCAATCGCCGCCATATCGTCGTCCGAGAGGCCGAAATGGTGGCCGATCTCGTGGATCAGGACGTGGCGGACGATGTGGCCGAGCCTCTCGTCGTGCTCGGCCCAGTAATCCAGGATCGGCCGGCGGTAGAGCCAGACCATGTTGGGCAGCCGCGCCACATCGCCCAGGCTCTGCTGGGGCAGGCCGACGCCCTGGAACAGGCCGAGCAGGTCGAACTCGCTATCGCATTCCATCTCGTCCATCACTTCCTCGGTCGGGAAGTCGTCGACACGGAGGATCACGCCCTCACAGAGGCCGCGAAATTCCGCCGGCAGGCGCTCGAAGATGTCGTGCGCCGTCGCTTCCATCTCAGCCAGCGAGGGTGCTTTCAATTCCGTCCACATGGGCTTTTCTTAGCGCGGGTTCCGTGGCGATGCATCCGGCTTTATAGAGGGCTACGAAGAGTTGACGCCGCGCACGAAAACGGGGAGCGTACGGCGCCTCAAGGGGATAGCTCAGGTGGGTGGTGGTGCGATGCGGGCGGGAACAGCAATACTGGTTCTACTTTGCATGGGGTTGTTTTCGCAATTTTGCGTCGGTGCGGAAGCTCAGACGGCCGGCGCCGGTGTCAGGCTGGCCCAGGCGGCCTCGCCAGACGACGTTCCGCCGCCGCGCAGGCGCCCGCCCGCCCGGCTGCGCGTCACGCCCTACTACGCTCCGGACGGCGTCTATCCGCGCTACTATCCGGGTCCCGATGCGGTGCGCGAGTGCAACGCCACCTATGTGCAGGAATATCGGCCGAGCGGCACGGTGATCGTGCCGCATATGAGCTGCTACTGGCGGCGGGGCTGACGCGCCTCAACGGCCGCGTGATGCCCGCATCTTGAGGGCGGAGTTCGTCATGACGAGATGGATTGCATTGGCCGTTGTCGCCGGGCTCGCAGCGGGTTTGCCTCGCGCTTCAACCGCGCAGAGTGTGACGAAGTCGGATGCCTCGGCCGGGACAGCGATTTTCGATGCGAGACGGCACGCAAGACACCATGACGTTGCGCGGCGCTCAGCGCCCCATGATCCGCATTATTACGCGCGGCCCATCTACTATCGTCCCTATCCCTACGGCGTGCCGGCACCCTTCGTGTTCGGCTACGGGCCGTGGTGGTGACGCGCCGCGTTAGCCCGCCGGCGCAAATCCCCTGACCAGCAGCACGGTTGCCTGCGCGCCCGCCTTGCGATCGCGCGAGATGTCTTCGTAGTCCGGCGAATTCGAGAAGGCGAGGAACGCGGCCTCGTCGGGAAACGACATCATGACGAGCTTGTCGAACGGCCACGGGCCCTCGAGCACGCGCGGCTGCTCGTCGGCGGCGAGCAGCCGTCCATTGTACTTTCTGAACACGTCGAAGAACCGCGCCTGATAGCGGTCATAGGCCGCGCGGTCCGTCATCTTCAATTGCGCGATCGCGTAGACGGTCATCTTTCGAATTCCTTTTGTCGTGGCACGGCGCCTCGGCAGGTTGTTCATTCACGAGGGGTTCACGTCGCTGTCCCTAATTTAATCTTGGGAGCGACTGCAATTGAACAGCGATGCGAGCGACGGCTGCGCCGCAATGCTGCCGTTCAGATTCAGGGAGAATTCCATGCTGCGGATCTTGGATGCTCGGACAAGCCCGATACGCTTGCTCGGGCTCGCGGCCGTTGCCACGCTGATGCTGTCGGCCGGAACTGCACAACGTGCCGAAGCGATGACTCCGATCAATCCGACGCCATTGCCGGCGGCGAAGGCTGCAAGCGACGACATGATCACGCAGGTTCGCCACGGTGGCGGCGGTGGTGGACATGGTGGCGGCTTCCATGGTGGTGGCGGTTTTCGTGGCGGTGGTTTCCACGGCGGCGGAGGACATATCGGCGGTTTCCGCGGCGGTGGCTTTCGTGGCGGCCATATCGGCGGCTTCCGCGCCGCACCCGCCTTTCACGGTAGCGGCTATCGCTACGGCGGATTTCGCCACTATGGCGGTTTTCATCGCTACGGGGTCTATCGCCCGCATTACGGCTATCGCCACTTCCACCGGCGCTATTATTACGGCGGCTACTATCCCTACTACAACTATCCGCGCCGCTGCCGGGTGATCTGGACCTATTACGGTCCGCGCCGCGTCTGCCGGTGGCATCGCTGGCACTATCCGTACCGCTATTGGTAATCGCGATCGAAATGAAAAGGGCGCCGCGACGGCGCCCTTTGTTCGTGTGGCCTAGAGCCAATCCTTCAGCTTCCACGACGCCGGCTTCCACCGTGTCAGGTTCTCGAGCTTCCACTGCTTGATCATCGCCGGCGGCCAGCGGCTGAGCTTCGAGGTCTCCTCGACCTCGGGCTTGGCGACGATGGGCAAGGGCGTTGCGCGCCGCCGGTGCTGGCGCGTCGCCTCGCCGATCAGATCGACATATTCAGGCTTGTTGGCCATGAGCTGTGTCCTCGCGAAACCGTCGCGAGGACGCAGTGTCGGCGATGCCGATTAACGGCCGTTTGCCGCTTTAGCTCAAATTGCAGGGAGCGGCTTACCGCCACTCCCTGACGTCGACGAAGTGACCCGCGATCGCAGCCGCCGCAGCCATCGCCGGCGACACCAGATGCGTGCGGCCCTTGAAGCCCTGGCGTCCCTCGAAGTTGCGGTTCGAGGTCGAGGCGCAGCGCTCTTCCGGGGCCAGCTTGTCCGGGTTCATCGCGAGGCACATCGAGCAACCGGGCTCGCGCCATTCGAAGCCGGCCTTGATGAAGATCTTGTCCAGACCCTCAGCCTCGGCCTGCTCCTTCACGAGGCCCGAGCCCGGCACGACCATGGCGTTGACATGCGCTGAAACGGTCTTGCCTTCGGCAATCTTCGCCGCCGCGCGCAGATCTTCGATCCGGCCGTTGGTGCAGGAGCCGATGAAGATGCGGTCGAGCTTGATGTCGGTGATCTTCGTGCCCGCCGTCAGGCCCATGTATTTCAGCGCGCGGTGCTTGGAGAGACGCTTGGCCTCGTCCGCGATCTGATCCGGATCGGGCACGATGCCGGTCACCGAGATGACGTCCTCAGGCGAGGTGCCCCAGGTCACGATCGGCGGCAGCTTGGCAGCGTCGAGGCGCAGCTCGTGGTCGAAATGCGCGCCGTCGTCGGAGCGCAGCTTCTCCCAGTAGCGCATCGCCGCGTCCCAGTCCGCGCCCTTCGGCGCCTTCGGGCGGCCGCGCAGGAAGTCGAACGCCTTCTGGTCGGGCGCAACCAGGCCGGCGCGGGCGCCGCCTTCGATCGACATGTTGCAGACCGTCATGCGGCCTTCCATCGACAACGCGCGGATCGCATCGCCGGCGTATTCCAGCACGTAGCCGGTGCCGCCGGCAGTGCCGATCTCGCCGATGATGGCGAGGATGATGTCCTTGCCCGTCACGCCTTCAGGCAATTTGCCGTCGACGGTCACGCGCATGTTCTTCGCCTTCTTCTGGATCAGCGTCTGCGTCGCCAGCACGTGCTCGACCTCGGAGGTGCCGATGCCGTGTGCGAGCGCGCCGAACGCGCCATGCGTCGAGGTGTGGCTGTCACCGCAGACGATGGTGGTGCCGGGCAGGGTAAAGCCCTGCTCGGGGCCGATGACGTGGACGACGCCCTGGCGCTTGTCGAACTCGTCGTAATATTCGATGCCGAATTGCTTGGCGTTCTCGGCCAGCGCCTTGATCTGCTCGATGCTCTCCGGATCGGGATTCGGCTTGGTGCGATCGGTGGTCGGCACGTTGTGGTCGACGACGGCGAGCGTCTTTTCCGGCGAGTGCACCTTGCGGCCGGTGGCGCGCAGACCCTCGAACGCCTGCGGCGAGGTCACTTCGTGCACCAGATGGCGGTCGATATAGAGCAGGCAGGTGCCGTCGTCGGCTTCGTGCACCAGATGGTCGTTCCAGATCTTGTCGTACAATGTGGTCGGCTTGGACATGAGCTTCAGCTCCAGGAATGTTGTGGTGCGGATATGCGCGGTCACGCGCGGGCAACAAAATCGTCAGCGCAGCTTTTAGGCTGCGCGCGTAAGCTCTGACGTTGCCGAGGTCGCGAAGCGTCCGAAGAACCGGCCAGGCAGCCGCGAGCGATCGTCGATGACGATGCGCGTGACGGGGGCGAGGCTGGTCTGATCTGGAAACATTCCAAGAATATATAGCAGGCCGATTTGGAAGCGCGAGTGCTTTGACGCGCACGGCTGACGCAACAAAAAAGCGCGGGGTTTTGCCCCGCGCTCTCTAGAACTCGTCTGTAAACGGAGCTTACTCGTTGACGGCCTTGGCGTGCTCAGTCTTCTCGACGATGCGGGCCGACTTGCCGCGAAGGTTGCGGAGGTAATAGAGCTTGGCACGACGCACCTTGCCGCGGCGCACCACCTTGATCGAGTCGATCATCGGGGAGAGTAGCGGGAACACGCGCTCGACACCCTCGCCATAGGAGATCTTGCGGACGGTGAAGCTCTCGTTGAGGCCGCCGCCGGAACGGCCGATGCAGACGCCTTCATAGGCCTGCACGCGGGTGCGGTCGCCTTCGACGACCTTCACGTTGACGATCACGGTGTCACCGGGACCGAATTCCGGAATCTCCTTGCTGGCGGAGAGCTTGTCGAATTGCTCTTTTTCGAGCTGTTGGATCAGGTTCATGGGTAAATCTCCATCGGCGCGCCCAGCCGCAGGACGGGGGCTGCGCGAAATTCGTTGATCCAGCTATTGCGGATGTGGCCGCTCCTATAAGGCAAGCCGGAGCGTTTGTCACCCGTCTGTCTTGTTTTTTGGCGTTTTTTGGCGTCTGGCTCGATTCGGGGCTTTGGCCGGGATTTTGGCCCACAAATCAGGCCGCCGGGCCGCCGTCAGGGCCTCGGATTGTGCCCGCCGCCAGGCTGCAACCTTGGCGTGGTCGCCGGAGGTCAGGGTCTCCGGGATCGGAGCCCCCTCGAACAGCTGCGGGCGGGTGTATTGGGGGTATTCGAGCAGGCCCTCCGAAAAGCTTTCCTCGGTTCCCGAGGCCTCCTTGCCCATCACGCCGGGCAGCAGCCGGACGCAGGCGTCGATCAGGGCCAGCGCGGCGATTTCGCCCCCGGACAGCACGTAGTCGCCGATCGAGACCTCCTCCAGGCCCCGTCCGTCGATCACCCGCTGGTCCACGCCCTCGAACCGTCCGCAAACGATCAGGGGACCCGGACCCTCGGCCAGCTCCACCACCCGGGCCTGGGTCAATGGCCGACCCCTCGGGCTCATCAGCAGTTTCGGCCGGTCCGCGCTGATCCCGGCGGCATCGATCGCCGCCGCCAGAACATCGGCCCGCAGCACCATGCCCGGTCCGCCGCCCGCGGGGGTGTCGTCGACGCTCCGATGCCGGTCGGTGGCTGAGGCCCGGATGTCCCGCGCCTCGAGCTCCCAGAGCCCGCCAGCCAGCGCCCGGCCGGCCAGGCTCACGCCGAGCGGCCCCGGAAACATCTCCGGAAACAGTGTCAGCACCGTCGCGCGCCAGGGTGAGGAGGTCGTCATGGCCGCTGGTTAGGGCATTGCGGCCGACAGGTCGAGGCCCGGCCGGCCGAGTTGGTTATTGCTTGCGGCCGTACTCGACGAGCTCGATGACGTTATTGGTCAGCAGATGGCCGTTGCCGCGCGCCACGTAGGTCCGTTTCGCCCAGTGGTCGATGGCCGGCGCGTACCAGGTCATGGCCGAGATCTCGTGCTTGCGGCTCGGATCGTTGGTTGGACGCCTCAGGAGCGTCGTTTCGATCTTGTACGTCTCGAACGTGCCGGCCTTGGTGGTGATGGTCTCCTGGCCGACGACCTTCGAATGGCCCGAGCGTTTCCAGATGAAGCCCTTGCTGCTGTTGACGTCATCGGCGGAGAAGCTCCAGCTATCGCCGATTTTCAGTGGCGCATGGATGCCGCTGCCGTCGCCGGGCTGATATTTCCACTCACCCGCGTTCTTCAGATTCCACGACCGATCGTAGATGTTCAGGCCCTCGGCCTCCTTGCCGTCGGTCGTGACCCGAACGCTGATCTCGGCAGGCGTGACCTCGGTGACGATGTTCCTGCGGACCGCGCTGACCTTGCCGCTGATTTCGTCCCGCACCTCGTAGGTCCAGAAGTCGCCTTGCAGGGGTGCCTCCATCGCGATGACCGGCTTTGCGGCGGCGGGCGGATCGCTCGCCGCCGATGCCAGGGTGGTGCCGGCAAGCAGACAAGCCATCATCGTGGCCGCGTAACGAGACATCTTCATGCTCCCCGGAAGGCTTCGGTCATCGACGGTCGCTTTCGCGCCGGCCGCTAGCGGCGGCCGTATTCGATCATTTCGAGCGCGCCCCGCTCGCGAACCCTGCCGTCCGCTCTGCTGACATAAGTGCGCTTCACCCAATGGTTGATCTCGGGCACGTACCAGGCCTGCTGCTCGGCCTGGGATTTCTTGGTGGGATCGTTGGCGTTTCGCATCTCGATCGAGGTTTCGATCTTGTAGGCCTCGAATGTGCCGGCGCGGGTGGTGATGGTCTCCCTGGCAGTGACCTTCGAGGTACCCGTGCGCTTCAGGTTGACACCCGCCGTGCTGTTCGAGTCGCTGGACTTGAACGTCCAGGTCTTGCCGATCGCGAGCGGCATGCGGATGCCCGTGCCGTCATTCGGCGTGAACCGCCATGCACCATTGTTGATGATGTCCCACGACCGGTCATAGGTCTGGTAGCCGAAACCGGGCTTGCCGAGGATCTCGAACCGGACGCTGATCTCGGTGGCCGACACGTCGGTGATGGTGTGCGTCATGGTCGATTTGAGGTCGCCCGTGATCTCGTCGCGCATCTCGTAGGTCCAGTGGTCACCGACCTGCGGCTCCTCCATCGGGGCGAGCGAGGTGGCTTGCTCGGCTGCAGCCGGCGGGGGGCTCGGTGGCGTCTGCGCACTGACAAGGCCCGCGGATGCGAGCAGGCCGATCGTTGCCATAAGACAGCGGCGCAGCATTTGGAGCTCCGGTGTTGGGGAGAGGCGCGGGAGGGCGATGCAACCAAAGCGTGAACGAGCCGGATGCCCGATGCAAGTGAAGATTTCGCGAGATTTGTTAGCGAGCCGTTACCGCACCGTCATGATGACGGAGCCTCGCTGTCATCATCACCCTCGATCTCCTGCGGCAGCGCGATCACGACGCGGCCGCCTGTGAGATCGACTTCCGGCACCACCGCGTTTGTGAACGGCAGCAGCATCGTCGTGCCCTTTGCAGATCCTTTGGGCGGAGCGATCTCGATGATGTCGCCGGCGCCGAAATTGTGGATCGCGAGCACGCGGCCGAGCGCGTCGCCGTCGGTGGTGACGGCGGCGAGCCCGATCAGGTCGGTGTGGTAATATTCGTCCTCGTCGGTCGCGGGCAGCTTTTCGCGCGCGACGTAGAGCTCGATGCCGTTGAGGCGCTCGGCCTCATCGCGGGTCGTGACGCCCTTGAACGTCGCGACCAGATGATCCTTGGCTTCGCGCGCCTGCGCGACCTCGAACTGGCGCTTGCCATCCTTGGACAGAAGCGGCCCGTAGCGCCTGACCGCAAAGGGATCTTCGGTGAAGGTCCACAGCTTGACCGCACCGCGCACACCATGCGCGGCGCCGATCCGCGCGACGCAGACCAGCGCCGACATGATCTGACCTTAACCCTTCGCGGCGGCTTCGGCCTGCGCCTTGCGCTCCTTGCGCGGCACGGCCTTCTCAGGGTTGTTGCGCGCTTCGCGCTTCTTGACGCCGGCGGCGTCGAGGAAACGCGCCACGCGGTCCGACGGCTGCGCACCCTTGGCGACCCAGGCCTTCACCTTGTCCATGTCGAGCTTGAGGCGGGCCTCGTTGTCCTTCGGCAGCAGCGGGTTGAAATAACCGAGACGCTCGATGAAGCGGCCATCGCGGGGAAAGCGCGAATCGGCGACGACGACGTGATAGACGGGGCGCTTCTTGGTGCCTGCGCGAGCGAGGCGGATAACGACGGACATCTGGTTCTCCTTCAAAGTACAGTTTGTTCGGTTGGTTGGTATTCCGCGTCGCGCGAGATGCTTAGGATCCCTCGCGACGAATTCCTCATTTCTTCTTGCCCGGAAATCCGCCGAGGCCCGGCAGCGTCGGCTTGCCGCTCAGCCCGGTCAGTCCGGGAACGTTGGGCAGGCCGGTGCGCAGACCAGCGGGCAAATCCTTCGGCAGGCTGGGCAGACCTTGTCCGCCGCCTTGCATCTTCTCCTGCAACGCCTTCATCTCTTCGGGCGAGGGCGGCTTCATGCCGCCGCCAAAGCCCATCGCCTGCGCAATGCCGGCGAGCGGGCCACGCTTGCCCGAGCCCATGGCCTTCATCACGTCGGCCATGTTCCGGTGCATCTTGAGCAGCTTGTTGACCTGCTCGACGCTCTGGCCGCTTCCTGCGGCGATGCGCTTCTTGCGGCTGGCCTTGAGCAGGTCGGGATGACGGCGCTCGTCGCGCGTCATGGAATCGATCACCGCGACCTGGCGCTTCAGGATCTTGTCGTCGATGCCGGCGGCCGCGATCTGGTTCTTCATCTTGGCGATGCCGGGCATCATGCCCATCAGCCCGCTGATGCCGCCCATGTTCGCCATCTGCAACAGCTGCTCGCGCATGTCGTTGAGGTCGAACTGACCCTTGCGCATGCGCTCGGCGGTGCGCGCGGCCTTTTCGGCGTCGATGTTGGCGGCGGCACGTTCGACCAGCGACACCACGTCGCCCATGCCGAGGATGCGGCCGGCGATACGATCGGGATGGAAATCTTCCAGCGCGTCGGTCTTTTCACCGGTGCCGATCAGCTTGATCGGCTTGCCGGTGACGGCGCGCATCGACAGCGCGGCGCCGCCGCGGCCGTCGCCGTCGACGCGTGTCAGCACGATGCCGGTGAGGCCGACGCGCTGATCGAAGGCGCGCGCGAGATTCACGGCGTCCTGGCCGGTGAGGCTGTCGGCGACCAGCAGCACTTCATGCGGATTGGCAGCGGCTTTGATCGCAGCCGCTTCCGCCATCATGTCTTCGTCGAGCGTGGTGCGGCCGGCGGTGTCGAGCAGCACGACGTCGTAGCCGCCGAGCTTGCCGGCTTCCAGCGCGCGCTTCGCAATCTGAGCCGGCTGCTGGCCGGCGACGATCGGCAGGGTCGGAATGTCGAGATCGCGGCCGAGCACGGCCAGCTGCTCCATCGCCGCCGGGCGATAGATGTCGAGCGAAGCCATCAGCACCTTGCGCTTGTCGCGCTGGACCATGCGGCGGGCGAGCTTTGCGGTGGTGGTCGTTTTACCGGAGCCTTGCAGACCGACCATCATGATCGGCACCGGCGGCACGGAATTGACGTCGATGGTCTGGCTTTCGGCACCGAGCGTGTTGATCAGCTCGTCATGGACGATCTTGACCACCATCTGGCCGGGCGTGACCGATTTGACGACGGTGGCGCCGATCGCCTGCTCGCGGACGCGCTCGGTGAAGCTGCGCACCACTTCGAGCGCGACGTCAGCCTCCAGCAGCGCGCGGCGCACCTCGCGCATCGCGGCGTCGACGTCCTTTTCGGTCAGCGCACCGCGCCCCGTCAGACGATCGAGAATGCCACCAAGCCGTTCCGACAGATTGTCGAACAATGCCGTTGTCCCTTGTCCTGCTCGCACAGGGTTGCCGCGTTCACCATCGTCATGCCCCGGCTTAACCGGGGCATCCAGTACGCCGCGGCACCTCGGTTCAGCCGAGCTGCCTCTGGGATACTGGATCGCCCGATCAAGTCGGGCGATGACCACTTCCAAAGCAAGCGATCTTCCAAACACCTTTGCGCCCGAGGGCGCACAGCGCTGTCGGGCGTTGGCCTCTGGCCTCCAGGGCCAGTAGGCGGGTCGAAAAGAAAGCCTTTCCGAGAAAGTGGCGGGGTTAAACGCCGCTCCCGCCCAAAAGTCAAGGAAAGTTAGGGTGCCGGGGTGCCTTTGCCAGGGCAAGGCCCTGAGAATACGGAACTTTTCGCGGCCGGTTCCTTTTGCCTGGGCTCCGCCCATATAGAAGACGATGACTTACCTCCGTTACCATCCCTGAAGCCCGCTTGTGCCGATCACCCGCCGCCGCCTCTTTGGATCGCTCGCCGGTGGCGCCGCGCTGGTTGGTGTTCCGCCCCTCTGGATGTCCCGCATGAAAACCTATGACGGCCCGGTCTCCGACCATTTTGACGGCCTGACCTTCTTCGATCCCGACGGGGCGCCGCCGAGATCGCTCGGCGAGGTGCTGCGGTGGCAATTAGGTGGCCGGGGGCAGCGCGCGGACTGGCCCGACTGGGTGCCCAACCCCCATGCCGACACGCCGCCGCAGCGCGTCGAGGGCGACAAGGTGCGGCTCTCCTTCGTCGGCCACGTCAGCTGGCTGGTCCAGGCCGGCGGCCTCAACATCCTCGTCGATCCCGTCTGGTCCTCGCGGGTCTCGCCCGTCAGCTTTGCCGGACCGAAGCGGCACAACGACCCCGGTATCGCGTTCGAGAAGCTGCCGAAGATCGACGTCGTGCTGGTCTCGCACGGTCATTACGATCATCTGGACATCGCGACGCTGTCGCGGCTTGCCAAGAACTTTGCGCCGCGCGTGGTGACGCCACTCGGCAACGACGTAACGATGCGCAGCGCCGACTCCTCCATCAAGGTGGAGGCCTTCGACTGGCACGATCGCGTCGAGCTCGGCGGCGGCATCGCCGTGACGCTGGTGCCGACCCGGCACTGGTCGGCGCGCGGCATGTTCGATCGCAACAAGGCACTGTGGGCGAGTTTCGTGCTGGAGACACCGGCGGGGAAAATCTACGTGGTCTGCGATTCCGGCTATGGCGACGGCGGGCACTTTCGCCGCGTCGCAGAGAAGCACGGGCCGCTGCGTCTGGCGATCCTCCCGATCGGCGCCTACGAACCGCGCTGGTTCATGCGCGACCAGCACATGAATCCGGAAGACGCCGTGAAAGCGCTGGCCGATTGCGGCGCGCAAGCCGCGCTCGGGCATCATCACGGCACGTTCCAGCTGACCGATGAAGCGATCGACGCGCCGGCCAAGGCGCTGGTCGAAGCGTTGGATGCCGCGAAGCTTCCGCAGGAACGGTTCGTGGCGATGCAGCCGGGACAGGTGGTGGAGATCTAAATCCATCCACGTACACAACTTGCCCCGGACGCAGCGCAGCGTCTCTTCGACGGTGCGCTGCAGAGCCGGGGCCCATGCAGCAGCACGTGCCGTTGGCTTTCTGGGTCCCGGCCCTGCGCAGCGGCGTTTCACGCTGCAGCGCGTCCGGGACAAGAGACTTATTTGCCTTCAGGGCGAATAATCGCCCAGCTGACATTCACCGTCACCGACAGCGTTTCCTCGCCCGGGGCGACTGCCGCGGGCGCCGCCATCGGCGCGGTCGCCATTCTTGCCTTGAACAGCGGCACCGGAGCGCCGCCCTCGGATACGCTGAGCGGCGAGCCGAGCGTGACGCCGGTGGCCTTGGCATAGATCTCGGCCTTGCGGCGGGCGTCCACAACCGCCTGTTCGCGGGCGTCGTCGAGCAGCTTTGAGGCCTGCGTCACCTCGAAGGAGATGTTGCCGATGTCGTTGGCGCCGGCGCCGACCAGCGTGTCGATGATGCCAGCGACCTTGGTCACGTCGCGGATCTTCACGGTAACGCGGTTAGAGGCGCGGAACCCGACCACGGGCGAAGCGCCGGTGGATTTGTTCTGGCCGTATTGCGGCTGCAAGGACAGGCGCGAGGTCTGATAGTCCTTCTCGGCGATGCCAGCGCCCTTCAGCGCCAGCAGTACCTTGCCCATCGCGGCGTTGTTGGCGTCGGAGGCTTCCTTCGCCGACTTGGCGTCGTTGGCGACGCCGGCGTCGATCTGCGCGAGATCGGGCGCCGCGGAGATCGTGGCTTCGCCGCTCACCGAGATCGCGGAGGGAAAATCGTCCGCGCGTGCGGGCGTCGCCAGCAGCGTGGCGGCGAAAGCGGCGGCAAGGGACGTAAAAAGGACGGCAGGCTTCTTCATCTCTCTCACTTCAATGGCACGAACACGTTGATCACGAGCTTGTCCTCCGCCGTCTTCAGGGGATCGGTGAGGTACTCCTCGATAAAGGTGTCCTTGGCTTCCAGCTTCTTGTCGTCGAGGTGATTGGTGATCGCCTCATAGGTGTTGTCCATGTTGTCGTAGGAGCCGCGATGAACGAATTTCAGCGCCTTGCCTTCGGGCGATTTGCCGATGCTCATGTCCTTGGGCAGGTTCTTCGGGTCCTGCTCGACCGGGATCTCGGCCAGGAAGGTGAAGCCGGTGTCGTCGGTCGAGGTGTAGACGATCATCGAATTGCCGGCGGGCTTGATGCCCTGCTTGTCCAGCAGCGTGTTCAGCGCCTTGAAAGCGTCGATCAGCGTGTCGAAGGCCGAATCCCAATTGGCAGTGCCCTTGACCATCACGACCTTCTTCGGCTCGAGCGTGGTCTCCAGGCCAAAGGGATCGGCGGTCTGCACCGGGGCGGGCGTCGCGGCCGCAGCGGGCGGCGGGGCCGCCGGAGCGGGTGAGGGCGAAGCGCTGGCCGCAGGCGATGGCGCCGGAGAGGGCGCCGCCGCGGGCGCAGGTGCCGCACTTGCGGCCGGGGAGGGCGAGGCCGACGGAGCCGGCGAAGGGCTGGCCGACGCGGCGGGCGCCGGGCTCGGGGTCTGCGCCAGAGCGCCGGGCACGCCAAACGACATGGTCGCTGCCGGGATCAGCGCGAGCAGTGCGAGGCGACAAAAACGATTCATTCTATTCTCCCCAAGGGCTTATGCGCCAAGGCCTTACATCCCCAAGGCCTTGAGCCGGCCGCGCGTCCCGGATTGCGCGAACCCTGCCGTTCTAACACGCGAGTGCCGAATTCGTCCCATGACAGATGCGTCATGGCTATGGCGGCAAATCACTGGCCAAGCCGCCAAGGATCGCCATATAAGGCAGGCGAAATTCGGGACATTTCATGAGCGCTCTGGCCAACCACGCATTTGCCAAGATGAACGGCATCGGCAACGAGATCGTCGTTGTCGACATGCGTGATTCCGCCGCGCCGGTGACGCCGGACGACGCCCGCGCGGTCGCGTCCGCGCCGGGCGGCGTGCCCTACGACCAGCTCATGGTGCTCCGGAAGCCGCGGTTCGACGGGACCGAGGCCTTCATCAGCATCTACAACAATGACGGCTCCGAGGCCGGCGCCTGCGGCAACGGCATGCGCTGCGTGGTGCGGCGCATCTTCGAGAAGACCGGGCAGACCACGGCAACGTTCGAGACCGCCGCGGGCCTGCTCAATTGCTGGCAGGGCCCGGCGCCCGATCTCTACACCGTCGATATGGGCGCGCCGAAGTTCGGCTGGCAGGAGATTCCGCTGGCGGAAGAGTTTCGCGACACCCGCTACATCGAATTGCAGATCGGGCCGATCGACAATCCGATCCTGCATTCGCCTTCAGTGGTGAGCATGGGCAATCCGCATGCGATCTTCTGGGTCGAGGACGTCAACGCCTATGATCTCGAGCGTTTCGGTCCGCTGCTGGAAAATCACCCGATCTTCCCCGAACGCGCCAACATCACGCTCGCCCACATCGTCGATCGCGACCACGTCACGATCCGCACCTGGGAGCGTGGCGCGGGCCTGACCAGAGCTTGTGGTTCGGCGGCCTGCGCGACCGCGGTCGCGGCCGCGCGGCTGAAGCGCACCGAGGGCAATGTCGAGATCGCGCTGCCCGGCGGCAAGCTCGGGATCGAATGGCGTGAAAGCGATGACCACGTGCTGATGACGGGCCCCGCGACCTTCGAATATGAGGGCTCCTTCGATCCGGCGCTGTTCGCGCCGGTCGGCTGATGGCCGTCGACGTCGTCACCTTCGGCTGCCGCCTCAATGCCTTCGAGGCCGAATTGATCCGCCGCGAGGCTGAAGGCGCTGGCCTTTCCGATACCATCGTCATCAACAGCTGCGCCGTCACCAACGAGGCGGTGGCGCAGGCGCGCCAGTCGATCCGTAAATTGAAGCGCGAACGACCGGGCGCGCGCATCGTCGTCACCGGCTGTGCGGCGCAGACGCAGAGCCGGATGTTCGCAGACATGGCCGAGGTCGATCGCGTCCTCGGCAATGACGACAAGATGCGCAGCGAAGCCTGGCGCGATGCGCGTGCCGCGTTCGATCTCGGTGCGAGCGAAAAGATCGCCGTCAGCGACATCATGGCGGTGAAGGAGATGGCGCCGCATCTGATCGACGGCTTTGCGAGCGGCCTGCCGCGCGTGTTCGTGCAGGTGCAGAACGGCTGCGACCATCGCTGCAC
Source organism: Bradyrhizobium sp. 63_E2_N1_3 (assembly GCF_052076005.1). Taxonomy (NCBI): domain Bacteria; kingdom Pseudomonadati; phylum Pseudomonadota; class Alphaproteobacteria; order Hyphomicrobiales; family Nitrobacteraceae; genus Bradyrhizobium; species Bradyrhizobium sp. 63_E2_N1_3. The sequence goes on from NZ_CP197235.1 coordinate 478,465, forward strand.
GTTCTGCATCATCCCCTATGGCCGCGGCAATTCACGCTCGGTGCCGATGGGCGCGGTGGTCGATCAGGTGCGGGCGCTTGTTGCGCGCGGCCATGCCGAGATCGTGCTGACCGGTGTGGACCTCACCAGCTATGGCGCCGACCTGCCGGGTGCACCAAGACTCGGCATGCTGACGAAGCAGATCTTGCGGCACGTGCCGGAGCTCAAGCGCCTGCGCATCTCCTCGATCGATTCGATCGAGGCCGATGCCGATCTGCTGGATGCCATCGGCGACGATGCGCGCCTGATGCCGCATCTGCACCTGTCGCTGCAATCCGGCGACGACATGATTTTGAAGCGCATGAAACGGCGGCATTCGCGCAACGACGCGATCGCGTTCTGCGACCAGGTCCGCCGCCTGCGCCCGGACATCGCGTTCGGAGCCGACATCATCGCGGGCTTTCCGACCGAGACCGAGGAGATGTTTTCGCGCTCGCTGGATCTCGTGGAGGAGTGCGGTCTGACGTTCCTGCACGTCTTCCCGTATTCGCCACGCCCCGGCACGCCGGCCGCGCGGATGCCGCAGGTCGCGGGCGGTGCGATCAAGGAGCGTGCGAAGCGGCTGCGTGCGGCGGGCGAAGTGGCATTACGACGGCGGCTGCAAGAGGAAGTGGGTACGACGCGCGATGTGCTGATCGAGAGCGACAGCCAGGGCCGCACGGAGCATTATCTGCCGGTGGCGATCGCGGGTGAACGTATTGGCCGTGTGGTGCCGCTGATGATCGCCGGCAGCGATGGCGAGCGGCTAACCACGTAATCAGTGTCGTCGCCCGGCTTGACCGGGCGACCCAGTACGCCGCGGCTCCTCGGTTCTATCGCTGCCGTCTCTGGAATACTGGATTGCCCGCTTTCGCGGGCAATGACAGCGGAGTGTGTGATGAGCAGCAGGCCTACAACGCCCGCACCTGCCAGAATCGCAGCGTCCGCCGCGCGTTCTCCGACGTCATTCGCGCGTAATTGCTTTTCGCCCTCGCGATATCGGCGGGTTTCATCGCGCCGGTGGCAAAGCGACTCTCGAGCACGGCGGCTGTGGTTTCCCAGCTGAGCTGGGCCGCCTTGCACGGCACCAGCAAGCCGTCCTCGCGCAGGCTCTGCATCAGCGGGCGAATCACTTCGACGGTCGATCCGGACAGGGCCGCTAATGCAGCCACGGTTTCCTCGTAGCGCCGCTGCGTGGCGAAGCCGAGCAGCGTCGCCTCGGTCAGCTGGCCCGTCGCCTTGAGATTTGCGATGGCCCGCTTGGCGCCTTCGAAATCGCGGACGGCCGACATCTCGCGCTCGACACCGACGGTCACGGCGGCGATCGCGCCCTGGATCTCCTCGAACAGATGCGGCGGTGCGCGCGACAGCAGCCGGGTGCGCACGGCATCCGTCGCAGAACGCAGCAACCGGCGGCGCAAATCGGACGGCAGGTCGACGCGGACGCCGACGCTCACGGCGAGCTCGGGATCGGCCTCCGCCTGCCCGACGATGACGGCAAATCCGTTTCCGGAAACGCGCGCGCCGGGATTGGCGGCAAGCCGCCGGCTGACGCTGGGATAGCGCCGCGCCAGCAGCGCGTCGGTGACGATCTCCTTGAGCCACCAGCGACCGGCGACCGCGAGCAGATGCGATTCGCCCTTGCTGGAGGCGATCTTCACCAGCTCGCCATCGTCGAGGCGCGCGGATTCCTGGAGCACGGGGCCGGCGATGCGAATTTCGTCATTATTGGCGAGGCGGCGGATCACGGAGGGCGGCGCCTGCGCGATCGGCGCAAGCTGCGCGCTGATCTCGGCCAGCGCAACGCGTGCGCCCATGTCGGCGATGGCGCGCAGCTCGATGGTGCCGATCAGGCGCTCGAGCACGTCGTCGAACAGCGCGATCTGCTCGTTGCCAAAACTTCCGGCGGAGGAGAGGAACAGGTCGGTGACGCGGCGGGCCGTTTCCAGGCGCTTTTCCGCCGAGCCGAGCCGAATCGCTGATTCGACTTCATCGATGATCGAAAACTCGGCCGTGGACATGACGCGTTGCTCGTCCTGAGCGAATGACGGAAGCTTGTTCTAAGCAATCGCTATCAATAGAGACGAGCACTGAACGTTTCGTAAACCACGGGGCGGAAGGCGAGCACTGCTTTGCTCCCCGACCGGCCACTGCTCCTCATCCTGAGGAGCCCGCGAAGCGGGCGTCTCGAAGGATGGCCGCGGGCGACAGTCGGGCCTTCATGGTTCGAGACGGCGCTGATGCGCCTCCTCACCATGAGGGGCTAAAACTATTCCCCATTCCACCCGCAGGCGCGGAGCTTGTCGTGCATGTGGGGCGGGGCCGGCGCGACCACGCGGATCGGCTCCTTGTTCCGGGAGATCGGTACCACGATCTCGCGGGAATGCAGGTGCAGCCGCGGCTCGCCGAAGCGCGGGCCGTTGCCGTAAATGTTATCACCGAAGATCGGCCAGCCGGTCGACGCCGAATGCACCCGCAATTGATGGGTTCGGCCGGTCACCGGTTCCATGGCGAGCCAGGTCAGCCCGTCGCCCCGGCCCATCACCTTCCAATTTGTGACGGCTTTCTGCCCTTCCGGGTCCGGCTTCTGCCACCAGCCGCGCTCGGCATTGAGCCGGCCGAGCGGCATGTCGATGGTGCCTTCGTCCTCGGCAGGGCCGCCCTCGACCACGGTCCAGTAGGTCTTGCCGATCTTGCCGTGCTTGAAGAGGAGGCCGAGTGAGGCCGTCGCCTTGCGATGGCGGCCGAGCACGAGGCAACCGGAGGTGTCCTTGTCCAGCCGGTGGGCCAGCACCGGCGGCCGCGGCAGGCCGAAACGAAGCGCATCGAACGACGTTTCCAGATTGGCCCCGCCCTTGGGGCCGCGGTGCACCGGCAGGCCGGCGGGCTTGTCGATGACCAGCATCAGCCCGTCGCGATGGAGCACGCGCGCCAGGATCTCGTCGGCGGTCAATTCGGGAACATCGAGCAATTGCAAGACTTTCGGTCAACACTTTCGTTTGGGAGCCGGAACGGCTAACACACCGCCACCATGAACGATACCACGTCAGATCCCCCCAAGCTGAGCTGGTGGCGCCGCCTGTCCAACGGGCTGAAGCGCACCTCGTCCTCGCTCGGGACCGCGGTCGCCGACCTCGTCACCAAGCGCAAGCTCGACCGCGCCATGCTCGACGACATCGAGGACGTGCTGCTGCGCGCCGACCTCGGCACGTCGGTCGCGGTGCGGATCGCGGACGCCGTCGGCACGGGCCGCTACGACAAGGCGATCTCGGCGGACGAGGTCAAGGACGTCGTCGCCACCGAGGTCGAGAAGGTGCTGGCGCCGGTGGCAAAGCCGCTCGAGATCGATACGGCCAAGAAGCCGTTCGTCATCCTCGTGGTCGGCGTCAACGGTTCCGGCAAGACCACGACCATCGGCAAGCTCTCGCAAAAATTCGCATCCGAGGGCCGCAAGGTGATGCTGGCCGCCGGCGACACGTTTCGCGCGGCCGCGATCGAGCAGCTCAAGGTCTGGGGCGAGCGCACCAGGACGCCGGTCATCGCTGGCACCCAGGGCTCGGATTCGGCAAGCCTCGCCTTCAACGCGCTGACGGCAGCGAAGGAGCAGGCCATCGACGTGCTCCTGATCGACACCGCCGGCCGCCTGCAGAACAAGGCCGAGCTGATGAACGAGCTCGAAAAGGTCGTGCGCGTGATCCGCAAGGTGGACGACACTGCGCCGCATGCCGTCTTGCTGGTGCTTGATGCTACGGTCGGCCAGAACGCGCTGTCGCAGGTCGAGGCCTTCCATCGCACGGCGGGGGTCACCGGCCTCGTGATGACGAAGCTCGACGGCACCGCGCGCGGCGGCATTCTGGTGGCGCTCGCGGAGAAATTCAAACTGCCGGTGCATTTCATCGGCGTCGGCGAAGGCGTCGACGATCTCGCGCCGTTCACCGCGCGCGATTTCGCCCGTGCGATCGCCGGAATCGAAAGCTGAGAATGGACAAGACCCAGCCGCATCCGCTGTTCAAGCTCGCGACCGAGCTCGGTCCGCTGCTCGTGTTCTTCTTCGTGAATGCGAAGTTCAATCTGTTCGCCGCGACCGGCGCCTTCATGGTCGCGATCGTGGCGGCGATGATCGCGTCCTATGTGGTGACGCGCCATATCCCGATCATGGCGATCGTGACAGGCGTGATCGTGCTGGTGTTCGGCACGCTGACGCTGGTGCTGCACGACGAGACCTTCATCAAGGTCAAGCCGACCATCATCTACGGCCTGTTCGCGGCGATCCTCGGCGGCGGCCTGTTGTTCGGCCGCTCCTTCATCGCCGTCATGTTCGACCAGATGTTCAACCTGACCCCGCAGGGCTGGCGCATCCTCACGCTGCGCTGGGCGCTGTTCTTCGCCGGCATGGCCATCCTGAACGAGATCGTTTGGCGCACCCAGAGCACGGATTTCTGGGTGAACTTCAAGGTGTTCGGCGTCACGCCGATCACGATGGTCTTCGCCATCGCCCAGATGCCGCTGACCAAGCGCTACGGGATCGAGCCGGCGTCGCTGGAGGCGAGCGAGGCCGACGCGGGGGATGTGCGGAAGGGCTGACGGTCTCTCAGCTCGTCATTGCGAGCTGAAATGCGGCCATACACTTAACTGTCATCGCCCGGCTTGACCGGGCGATCCAGTATTCCAGAGACAGTCGTGAGATACGGTGAGGCCGCGGCGTACTGGATACCCCGGTCAAGCCGGGGCATGACAGCGGTGCGTGGTGCTGGCCCCTGCGCTCGCGCGAGAGCGGAGCTCAGCTCCCTGCCTTCAACGCCTTCTCCATCTGCGGCAACAACACCGTGCGCAGATTGTCCGGCGTGATCGGTCCGACCAGCTTGTAGACGATGGTGCCTTCGCGCCCGACGACGAACGTCTCCGGCACGCCATAGACGCCCCATTCGATCGAGGCGCGGCCGTTGGCGTCCACACCGACGCGGCCGAACGGGTTGCCGTAGCGGCCGAGGAAACGGCGCGCGTTGTCGGCCGCGTCCTTGTAGTTGATGCCGACGAGCTGGAAGCGCTTGTCTTTTGCCAGTTCGGTCAGGAGCGGTGCTTCGTCATGACAGGGTACGCACCAGGACGCCCAGACATTGACCAGGCTGACCTTGCCTTTGAACGCGGCGGGATCGAGGCCCGGTACCTGCGCGCTGTCGGCCTGCAATCCCTCGAGCGGCGGCAGCGCGGTCTGCGGCGCCGGCCGGCCGATCAGCGCGGACGGAATCCGCGAGGGATCGCCGCTGCCGAGCCGGAACCAGAACAGCAGCGCCAGGGCGATGAAGGCGATCAGCGGCAGCACCATCAGGAAGGTGCGGCGCTGCGGCGGAGCGGAAGTCGGTTGATCGCTCATGATTGATCGCTCACGGCGTGTCCGTTGCGCTGCGTCCGGAGCGGCGCGTGACGCCGCTGCGGTCGAGCTCGCGCAGGCGCTCGGTCTGGCTGCGATAGTCGAGCACGATCCAGCCGATCAGGATCACGACGACGAGCGCGGCCGCGGCATAGGACGTCACGATGAAGGACGCGTAGGGACCAAGTGACATCGTCATGCGGCCTTCTGGCTCGCCTGCATCATCTGCAAGGAGCGGACACGGCGGCGCAAAATCTCGTTGCGCATCGCCGCGATATGCAACGTGACGAACAGCAGCGTGAACGCGATGGCCATCAGCAGCAGCGGAATCAGGAACGATTTGTCGAGCGTCGAGCCGCCCATGCGCATCACCGACGCCGGCTGGTGCAGCGTGTTCCACCAGTCGACCGAGAACTTGATGATCGGCAGGTTGATCGCGCCGACCAGCGTCAGCACCGCGGCGGCGCGCGCCGCGCGCGAGGGATCCTCGACCGCGCGCCACAGCGCCATCAGGCCGAGATACATCAGGAAGAGGATCAGCACCGAGGTCAGCCGCGCGTCCCATTCCCAATAGGTGCCCCACATCGGCCGGCCCCACAGCGATCCCGTGAGCAGCGCGAGGAAGGTGAAGGCGGCGCCGATCGGCGCGGCGGCTTTGGCGGCGACGTCGGCGAGCGGATGCCGCCACACCAGCGTGCCCAATGAGGCGATGCTCATCACGCCCCAGACGAACATCGACAGCCAGGCGTTGGGCACGTGGATGAACATGATCTTCACCGTCGCGCCCTGCTGGTAGTCGTCGGGCGCGAGAGCGGACTGGTAGAGGCCGATGGTGAGCAGGATGACGGTCGCGGCCACAAGCCACGGCAGCAGCCGCGCCGTCAGCGCGAGGAACCGTGTCGGATTGGCGAGATCGATCAGCGTCATGGTATTCTGATAATCACAGGTCAGCACTCACGCAATCAGCATAAAAGCGCGCAGCGAAAGTTGATCGGGGTCAAGGGCATCCGGCCCATTTCAATCGAGACCATGGCGCAGGCTCGCCGCCGCCGCGAAAGGGCCGATGACGAGGCTGACCAGCGACAGCGCGCACAGGATCGAGAACGGCGCGCCGAACGTCATGGGACCGACGATCACGGCCTGCGAGGCCGCGACCCCGAAAATCAGCACCGGGATCGACAGCGGCAGCACCAGCACGGCCATCAACAGTCCACCCCGGTGCAGCGTCACCGCGAGCGCCGCGCCGATCATGCCGGTGAAGGTCAGCGCCGGCGTACCGGCCAGGAGCGTCAGCGCCACCGCCCCGGTCGCGACCATGTCGAGGTTGAGCAGCAGGCCGAGCACCGGGGTTGCGACAATCAGTGGCAGGCCGGCGGCCAGCCAATGCGCCAGCGCCTTGGCGGCGCAGGCGAGTTCCAGCGGCGTTCGGCTCATCGTGATCAGGTCGAGCGAGCCGTCCTCGTGGTCGGCCATGAACAGCCGGTCCAGGGTGAGCAGGCTTGCCAGCAGCGCGCCGAGCCACAGGATCGCCGGCCCGAGCCGCGACAGCAGCGCCAGATCCGGCCCCACCGCGAACGGCATCAGGACGACGACGGTCAGGAAGAACAGCACGCCGATCAATGCCCCACCGCCGACGCGGAGCGCGATCCGGATGTCCCGGCGGATGAGGGCGGACAGGGCGGTCATGGGGTGTATCCGACGTCGAGGCCGCCATGGGAGCCTGATTCGTGCCCCAGGCAAACTGCGCTCCCTCCCCCCTTGCGGGGGAGGGCGGGGGAGAGGGGTAGCCCCGAGAGAGATGCTTTTGAAGGGCTGACGGCGAGCGACAGAGCGCTCGCCTCCCCAGCGCTAGAACCGAATCGCCCTACCGTGCCGCACCCCTCTCCCCGACCCTCCCCCGTAAGGGGGGAGGGAACGGAGAGAGCCGGGCCCGGCCGCTTGGAAAACTGAGGGTCCATCGGAATCATGCTGAACCCCCAATCCTCAGCTCCCGCGAATCGATGCCGAGCGGCGCATGGGTCGCAGCGATGATCATGCCGCCCCGGGCCAGATGCTCCCGCATCAGGCCCTCGAACATCTCCTGGCCGGCCACGTCCAGCGCCGTAGTCGGCTCGTCCAGCAGCCAGACCGGGCGGCGCACCGTCAGCAGCCGGGCCAGCGACAGACGGCGGCGCTGGCCGGCGGACAGGAAGGCGGCCGGCAAATGAGTGGCGTGATCGAGCCCGACGATGGCGAGGCTCTTGGCCGCATCACTGCGCTCGCCGCCCAGAAAATCAGCCCAGAATGACAGGTTTTCCGCCACGCTCAGTGCTGGCTTCAGGGCGTCGCGATGGCCGAGATAGTGGCACTGCTCCGGCAGCGTCAGCTCGGCATCGCCGCCGGCGAGCGCGATTGTCCCGCCGGCCGGAATCAGCAGACCCGCGATCAGCCGCAGCAGCGAGGTCTTGCCCGAGCCGTTGCGGCCCACGACCGCCACGGCCTCGCCCGAGACCGCCTCGAAATCGAGCCCGGAGAACACCTCGCGGCCGCCGCGCACGCAGACGACCCCGCGTCCGGACAGCTGCATCTTGCCTTGGTTCAATCCGCTCAAAGCCTGGCCTCAGGAAATCTTGGGGTAGCGCATGGGAATTTTTGGCTCGCGGATTGCTGCGGCACGTTTGTGGCTGTGGCGGCGCGGTTAGAAAGCTTCTATAAGCCCGGAACTACTTGATGCAGCAACTTAACCTGCCCCTGCAAGCGACCCAGCCGGACTCGCTGACGGTGTTAAAATACCCCTTGCCGGGTATAACTAACAATTGGGATTTCCTACATGACCTCGCTCGACAGCTTCAAATGCAAAAAGACCCTCAAGGTCGGCGCCAAGACCTATGTCTATTACAGCCTGCCCACGGCCGAGAAGAATGGTCTGAAGGGAATTTCGAAACTCCCCTATTCGATGAAGGTTCTGCTCGAGAACCTCCTGCGCAACGAGGACGGCCGCACGGTCAAGAAGGAAGACATCGTGGCGGTGTCGAAGTGGCTGCGCAAGAAGTCGCTGGAGCATGAGATCGCATTCCGCCCGGCCCGCGTGCTGATGCAGGATTTCACCGGCGTGCCGGCCGTGGTCGATCTCGCCGCGATGCGCAACGCGATGCAGAAGCTCGGCGGCGATGCCGAGAAGATCAACCCGCTGGTGCCGGTCGACCTCGTCATCGACCACTCCGTGATCGTGAATTTCTTCGGCGACAACAAGGCCTTCGGCAAGAACGTCACCGAGGAATACAAGCAGAACCAGGAGCGCTACGAGTTCCTGAAGTGGGGCCAGAAGGCGTTCTCGAACTTCTCGGTCGTGCCGCCCGGCACCGGCATCTGCCATCAGGTCAATCTCGAATATCTCTCCCAGACGGTCTGGACCAAGAAGGAGAAGATGACGGTCGGCAAGAAGACCGGCACCTTCGAGGTCGCCTATCCCGACTCGCTGGTCGGCACCGACTCCCACACCACCATGGTCAACGGTCTCGCCGTGCTCGGCTGGGGCGTCGGCGGCATCGAGGCGGAAGCCTGCATGCTCGGCCAGCCGCTGTCGATGCTGCTGCCCACCGTCGTCGGCTTCAAGCTGAAGGGCGCGATGAAGGAAGGCGTCACCGCCACCGACCTCGTGCTGACCGTGACGCAGATGCTGCGCAAGCTCGGCGTGGTCGGCAAGTTCGTCGAGTTCTTCGGTCCCGGCCTTGATCACCTGTCCGTCGCCGACAAGGCGACCATCGCCAACATGGCGCCGGAATATGGCGCGACCTGCGGCTTCTTCCCGGTCGACGCTGCTGCGCTCGATTACCTCAAGACCTCCGGCCGCGCTCCGGCGCGCGTCGCGCTGGTGCAGGCCTATGCCAAGGCGCAGGGCCTGTTCCGCACCGCCAAGTCGGCCGATCCGGTGTTCACGGAAACGCTGACCCTCGACCTCGGCGACGTCGTTCCCTCGATGGCCGGTCCGAAGCGTCCCGAAGGCCGCATCGCGCTGCCGTCGGTCGCCGAAGGCTTTTCGCTCGCGCTCGGCACCGAGTACAAGAAGACCGACGAGCCCGGGAAGCGCTTTGCCGTCGACGGCAAGAACTTCGAGATCGGTCATGGCGACGTCGTGATCGCCGCCATCACCTCCTGCACCAACACCTCGAATCCGAGCGTCTTGATCGGCGCCGGCCTGCTTGCGCGCAACGCTGCCGCCAAGGGCCTCAAGGCAAAACCGTGGGTGAAGACGTCGCTCGCCCCGGGCAGCCAGGTGGTCGCGGCCTATCTCGCCGATTCCGGTCTGCAGGCCGATCTCGACAAGGTCGGCTTCAACCTGGTCGGCTTCGGCTGCACCACCTGCATCGGCAATTCCGGTCCGCTGCCCGAGGAGATCTCGAAGTCGATCAACGACAACGGCATCGTCGCGGCCGCCGTGCTCTCCGGCAACCGCAACTTCGAAGGCCGCGTCTCGCCGGACGTGCAGGCGAACTATCTCGCTTCGCCGCCGCTGGTCGTCGCCCACGCGCTTGCGGGCAGCGTCACCAAGAACCTCGCCGTCGAGCCGCTCGGTGAAGGCAAGGACGGCAAGCCGGTGTACCTCAAGGACATCTGGCCGACGACGAAGGAGATCAACGCCTTCATGAAGAAGTTCGTGACCGCGTCGATCTTCAAGAAGAAGTATGCCGACGTGTTCAAGGGCGACACCAACTGGCGCAAGATCAAGACGGTCGAGAGCGAGACCTACCGCTGGAACATGAGCTCGACCTATGTGCAGAACCCGCCCTATTTCGACGGCATGAAGAAGGAGCCGGAGCCGGTCACCGACATCATCGAGGCGCGCATCCTCGCCATGTTCGGCGACAAGATCACCACCGACCACATCTCGCCGGCCGGTTCGATCAAGCTCACCTCGCCCGCCGGCAAATATCTCAGCGAACACCAGGTGCGTCCGGCCGACTTCAACCAGTACGGCACGCGTCGCGGCAACCATGAAGTGATGATGCGCGGCACCTTCGCCAACATCCGCATCAAGAACTTCATGCTGAAGGGCGCTGACGGAAATATCCCGGAAGGCGGTCTCACCAAGCACTGGCCCGACGGCGAGCAGATGTCGATCTACGACGCCGCGATGAAGTACCAGCAGGAGCAGGTGCCGCTGGTGGTGTTCGCCGGTGCCGAATACGGCAACGGTTCCTCGCGCGACTGGGCTGCGAAGGGCACGCGCCTGCTCGGCGTCCGCGCCGTGATCTGCCAGAGCTTCGAGCGTATCCACCGCTCCAACCTGGTCGGCATGGGCGTGCTGCCGCTGACCTTCGAGGAAGGCACCTCCTGGTCGTCGCTCGGCCTGAAGGGCGACGAGAAGGTCACGCTGCGCGGCCTGGTCGGCGACCTGAAGCCGCGTCAGAAGCTGACCGCGGAGATCGTCTCCGGCGACGGTTCGTTGCAGCGGGTTTCGCTGCTTTGCCGCATCGATACGCTGGATGAGCTCGATTACTACCGGAACGGCGGCATTCTGCACTACGTGCTGCGCAAGCTCGCGGCCTAAGCGCGAATTTGTGAACGGTGGCTCACCGCGACGTGAGTAGAAGGTTAAACGAGGGCGGCCTATCACAAGGCCGCCTTCGTGCGTTAGAACACGCGTCCGATGGTCCCGCCCGGCGGAAAACCTCGCCCCGGACGGTTGAGTGTACGATGCCCGTAAGACTACGGTGACCATCAGGCGATAGGATCTTCCCCCACGCGTGCGAGGTGTGACGTTCAACATGACTGCAATGATGGCTTCTAATCTGGTTTCGCGCTGGTCCGGTGCACTCTGGTCGGGAGCACTTGGTATCTGCGCCATCGTCGCCGTCATCCGTCCCGCCGAGGCTGATCCTCGCGCCGTAGTCGAGCTCTTCACATCGCAGGGCTGCTCCTCCTGCCCGCCCGCCGACCAGGTCATCGGCGATCTCTCCAACGACCCGTCGATCATCGCGCTGAGCATGCCGATCGACTATTGGGATTATCTCGGCTGGAAGGACACGCTTGCGGATTCGCGCTTCTCGGCGCGGCAGCGCGCCTATTCGCGCATGCGCGGCGACCGCGAGGTCTATACGCCGCAAGTCGTGGTCAACGGTTCGACGCATGTCATCGGCAGCGATCGCGCCGGCATCGAGAGCGCGATCGGCAAGACCGACAACGGCACAGGCGTAATGAGCGTGCCGGTGACGATGTCGCTTGCAGGCAAGCAGATCAACGTGTCGGTGGCGGCGAGCAAGGAGTCGGCGGTCTCGCACGGTGAGGTCTGGATCTGCTCGATCACGAAATCGGTGCCGATCGCAATCAGCCGCGGCGAAAATCGCGGACAGCAGATCACCTATCACAACGTCGTGCGCAACCTGCTCAAGGTCGGCGACTGGAACGGGCGTCCGGAAAGCTGGACGGTGCCGTTGGAAAATCTCACGCGCGACGGCGTCGACGGCGCTGTGGTCTATGTCCAGGACGGCAGCCGTGAGAAGCCGGGTGCGATGCTTGGCGCGGCGTACACGTCGCTGCACTAGATCCGATCTCTCTCGCCAACGTCGCACTCGCTCTCACGCCTCATGGTGAGGAGCGCGCCCTCGCGCGCGAGGCGGACGATGCTACGCATCGCCGCGAGAACCATGCAGGCGCGGCTGATGCAGCGCGGCCTTCATCCTGCGAGTCACCGCTTCGCGGCTCCCCACGATGAGGGGTGAGAGTTGTCTTCGCGTTAATCAGAGAGAAGTTGGTCGTGCCGGAAACATCTCGGCACAAACCAAAAAGGACCAACTTGCGTTGGCCCTCCTTGTCGCGCGTACAGACCCGATCCTGACGGCCCCGGGGGGCTGGGGGCTGAGGAATCCGGAACCGAAAGGACCGGGTCAACGCACACAGGTCTTTTCGCAATGCAGGGCGGCAGGCGCTTGGCGGAAAAGCGGCGATATCAAGATTCCTTCTAACGATCCCGTGACGGTTTGCCGCGACAGAATTCCACTCCTGCGTGTGCTCCGATTCGCACCCGATTCAATCAGTTGAGTGAAGAGCCCCTTGCGGCGGGGAACAGTTGGCGCGATCATGCAATTGTCATGATCCGCGGTTCCGGGGACGGTCCTTCGCGGATGCGATCATGCCGCGAGATGAGGAGGCGCTCGATGAGTCTGACGCCGGAGGATGCCGATCCGAGCGAGCAGCGCGCCGTGGCGCGCCCCACCGCTGCGAATGCCCAACCCAACCGGGTGACATTCAACCGGCTGGAACTGAACCGCATCCTCAACCTGTACGGCCGCATGGTCGCCGACGGCGAGTGGCGCGACTATGCCATCGACTTCCTGAAGGACCGCGCGGTGTTCTCGGTCTTCCGCCGCGCCTCGGAGGTGCCGATCTATCGCATCGAGAAGGACCCGCGGCTGGCGCGCAAGCAGGGCATGTACAGCGTGATCTCGGCGACCGGCCTGATCCTGCGCCGCGGCCACGAGCTCGAGCGCGTGCTGCTGGTGATCGATCGAAAATTGGCGGTGGTTTAGCCTTACGGACGGTGCCGTAGTGTGGGCAAAGGCGCACCGCGCCGTGCCCACCATCTTTCCTCAATCACCGGGCATGCTGGGCACGCTTCCGCCTTCGCTCTCCGAGCTACGGCGGACAAGTCGCTTTGCCCACCCTACGAGACCGAGGTTATTTCGGCACCGTACTCGCGCCCTCGCCCAGATCCCGCTGCATCATCACCGTGTCGAGCCAGCGGCCGAATTTCAGGCCAACATTGGGATGCGTGCCGATCATCTTGAAACCGCCGCGCGTGTGCACGCCGATCGAGCCGGCATTGGCGGAATCGCCGATCACCGCGATCATCTGGCGGAAGCCGCGCGCCTCGCATTCAGCGATCAGCCGGTCCAGCAGCAATGAGCCGATGCCGCGGCGGTGGAACGCGGGATCGAGATAGATCGAGTTCTCGACCGTGAAGCGGTAGGCCGGCCGCGGTCGGTAGGCGCCGGCATAGGCATAGCCGGCGACGCTACGATCGAGGATGGCGACGAAATAGGGATAGCCGCCGTCGATCAGCGCGCGGTAGCGGCGCGTCATCTCGGCCAGATCCGGCGGCGCCAGCTCGAATGTCGCGGTGCCCTCGCGGACGGCCTGCTTGTAGATGGCGGTGATGGCGGGAAGGTCGGCCTCAATGGCGGGCCTGATCTCAGGTGCGGACATGGCGGCGAGATTAGAGCCTTCCCGCGGTCACTGGAAGGGGCAACGCCGCTTCCCCATGCTCCGTCATTGCCAGCGCAGCAGCCCTCCAATCTTCTCCGCTGTCATGCCCCGCGCAGGGGGGCATCCAGTACTCCGAGACAGCGCGGCTAGAACCGAGCCGCTGCGGCGTACTGGATCGCCCGCCCCAGTGCGCAATTGCGCACAAGGCGGGCGATGACAAGCGGGGGGGCGTCGCGCATCCCGGCCCAAACAAAAACCCCGGCCTCTCGGCCGGGGTTCGTATCCGTTCTCTCGTCGAAGCGCTTAGTCGCGCTGGCCAAGGAGCTGCAGGAGCAGCGTGAACAGGTTGATGAAGTTCAGGTACAGCGACAGTGCGCCGGTGATGGCCGCACGCTCTGCGATGTCACCGCCGGCCGAGGCGTAGCCGTAGATGTAGTCGTTCTTCAGCCGCTGGGTATCCCAGGCGGTGAGGCCCGCGAACACCAGCACGCCCACCACCGAGACGATGAACTGCAGCATCGTGCTCGCCAGGAACAGGTTGACCAGGCTCGCGATGATGATGCCGATCAGGCCCATGAACAGGAACGAGCCCATCCCGGTCAGATCACGCTTGGTGGTGTAGCCGTAGAGGCTCAGTGCGCCAAACGTGGCCGCGGTGATGAAGAACACCCGCACGATCGAGGTGTGCGTGAACACCAGGAAGATCGAGGACAGCGAGATGCCCATCAGCGCCGCGAACACCCAGAACAGGATCTGCGCGGTCGAGGGGGCGAGACGGTTGATGCCCGCCGAGATCACGAACACCATCGCGAGTGGCGCGAGCATGAACAGCCACTTCAGGGGGCTGACGAACATCGCGTAGCCGAACGGCGTCAGGAACAGCTTGCCAACGCGGACGGCCTCCGGGGTCGGAACGTCGGTCACGGCGGCCATATAGACGCCGAGCGCGGCCAGGCCGGTGATGGCGAGGCCGATGCTCATGTAATTGTAGATGCGCAGCATATAGGCGCGCAGGCCGGCATCGACCGTCGCGGCGTCAACACGCCCGGCGGCCCTGCCGAAAGGAGAAGCGTAGTTACGGTCTAGGTCCGACATGGTCGAATTCCCGTTGGTTAGCCCGGTCCGGCATGAGGGTCGCCATGCCGCCGGTTCGTCAAATTCTATCTCGGATACCGATCTGTGCCGACTAAATTCTGGCTCATAATCGGGGGTCCGAACCCATTGGATATGTGGGAAACTAACACATTCGCTGCAACCGTCCACGCGCGGCTGAATGTCGCCCTCGCCCGCAATCCTGGCGAGCAGACGTGGTTAATCGCTGGAATCGTGCGATTCCGACATCGCGGGGTCGCCCGCTACCATTTGTCACAAATTCCGCAACACCGTGGCGGGCTTTTTGTTCAATGCCAGCAGCGTCCCAGCGAGCCCAAGTCCGACCGTGACGACCAGGGCCGCCGCGACCACGCCGGCCGCGCTGCCGGCCTGCCAGACGAAACTCAGCGTCATCAGCCGCGTCACGATCATCCAGGCCGCGACGCTGCCGGCGATCACGCCGAACACCGCGGTGGCAAGTCCGATCAGCAGGTATTCGAGGGCGTAGGCGCCGAGCAGCCGCAGCCGGGTCGCGCCGAGGGTCTTGAGGATCACCGCATCGTAGACCCGGTGGCGGTGGCCGGCGGCGAGCGCGCCGCCCAGCACCAGGATCGCCGAGATCAGGGTCACCGCGCTGGCGCCGCGGATCGCCAGCGCCAGATTGGTCACGACCGAGCCGACCGTCTCCATCACCTCGCGCACGCGCACGCTCGTCACCATCGGATAGGTGTCGGCGACTTGCCTGATGATCTTGCCGTCGCCGGCCGCAGTGCCGCCGGCCTCAGTCAGCGTCGCGATATGGGTGTGGGGCGCGCCCTTGAAGGCATTGGGCGAGAACACCAGCACGAAATTGATGCCCATGCCCTGCCAGTCGATGGTGCGCAGATTGCCGATTTTGGCCGGGATGTCGCGGCCGAGCACGTTGACCACGATCTCGTCGCCGAGCTTGAGACCGAGCCCGTCGGCGATCTTCTTCTCCATCGAGACCAGCAGCGGGCCGGAATAGTCGGCGCTCCACCATTCGCCCTCGACCACCTTGGAACCCTTCGGCAATTCGGCGGTATAGGTCAGGCCGCGGTCGCTTTGCAGCACCCATTCGGAATCGGTGGTGGGCTTGAGGTCCTCGGCACGCACGCCGCGCGCGGCGACGATGCGGCCGCGCAGCATCGGCACGTCCTCGACCTTTGCGCCCGGCGCGATCCGGCGCAGATAGCCGTCGAACTGCTCGGCCTGCGTGCTCGGGATGTCGATGAAGAAGAACGACGGCGCGTGCTCGGGGAGGGCCGCAAGGAACTGCCGGCGCAGATTGCCGTCGATCTGGGTGATGGTGACGAGCACGGCGAGCCCGAGCCCGAGCGACAGCACGACGGAGGGCGTCAGCGCGCCGGGCCGGTGGATGTTGGCGATCGCCAGCCGCAGCATCGGCAGGCGCGTGCGCGGCAGCCGGCGCGCGATCGTCATCAGCAGGGCGGCGATGCCGCGGAGCAGGGCGAATACGACGACGGAGGAGGCCACGAACACCGCGGCGATGCGCTTGTCGAAGGACAATCCAATCACGACCGCGATCAGCAGCGCGATCACGACGGCCATGAACACGACATAGCTCCAGCGCGGCCGGTGCCATTCGGAGCTGATGGTGTCGCGGAACAGCGCGGCGACTGGCACGTCGTGCACGCGCCCGAGCGGCCACAGGCCGAAGGCGAGCGCCGTGAGCAGGCCATAGACGAAGGACAGCGCGAGCTCGTCGGCATGCACGGCCGGCACCACCGGCAGCGGCAGCAGTTTTCCGAACAGGCCGACGATGGCGAACGGCATGGCGGCGCCGAGCGCAAGGCCGATCACCGAGCCAATTCCCGCCAGCAGGAGGACCTGCGCCAGATAGATGCCGAACACGTCGCGGCCGGTGGCGCCGACCGCCTTGAAGGCCGCGATGACCTCGAGCCGGCGGTCGATATGGCTCTTGACGGCATTGGCGACGCCGACGCCGCCGACCAGGAGCGCGGCGAGGCCGACCAGCGTCAAGAATTGCGTGAAGCGGTTGATGTTGCGCTCGAGCTGCGGCGAGGCATTGGAGCGGCTGCGGATCTCCCAGCCGGCCTGCGGCGCGGCGTTGCGCGCGTCCGCGATGAAGGCGTCGGTGGCGCGCTCGCTGTTGCCGGTATCAGGCAGCTTCACCCGGTACACCCAGCGCACCAGGCTGCCGGGCTGGATCAGGCCGGTGGCGCGCAGACCCGCCTCGCTGATCAGGAAGCGCGGCCCGAAACCGATGCCGCCGGCGAGCTTGTCGGGCTCGGCTTCGACGGTGCTGCGGATCTGGAACGTTGCGCTTCCGATGGTGACGCGGTCGCCGGTCTTCAGCGACAGCCGCGCCAGCAGCGTCGGATCGGCGGCGGCACCGAACGCGCCGTCGCGCTCCGCGAGCAGGTCGGACATCGGCAGCGGCGGCGCCAGCGTCAGCTGACCCAGCATCGGATAGGTGTCGTCGACCGCCTTCATCTCGACCAGCGCGAGCTGGCCGTCGGCGGCGCGCGCCATGCCGCGCAAGGTCGCGGCGGTGGAGACGGTGCCGCGCGAGCGCAGGAAGGAGACCTCCTCGGGCTTCGCCTCGCGCTGGAACAGCACGAAGGAGACGTCGCCGCCGAGCAACGTACGGCCCTCGCGCGCGAGACCGTCGCTCAGGCTCGCCGAGACCGAGCCGACGCCGGCGATGGCCATCACGCCGAGCGCGATGCAGGCGATGAAGACATAGAAGCCGCGCAGGCCTCCGCGCAATTCACGCAGCGCGTAGCGCAGCGACAGCGCGACGCCGTTGGGCTTCGCGAACGGTTCGGCCGCGATGCTCATGCCGGTGCAGACTGGGTGTCGATGCGGCCGGAGCGCAGGCGGATCACGCGATCGCAGCGCTGCGCGAGCGAGGAATCGTGCGTGACCAGCACCAGCGTCATGCCGCGCTCGGCATATTTGGTGAACAGAAGATCGACGATTTGTTTTCCGGTGGCCTCGTCGAGATTGCCGGTCGGCTCGTCCGCGACGAGGATGGCGGGATCGGGCGCCAGCGCGCGGGCGAGCGCGACGCGCTGCTGCTCGCCGCCGGACAGCTGCGTCGGATAGTGATGCAGGCGATCGCCAAGCCCGACCGATTGCAGCTCCTGCGCCGCGCGTCTTGCAGCGTCAGGGTTGCCGGCGAGTTCGAGCGGCACGGCGACGTTCTCGAGCGCCGTCATGGTCGGGATCAGATGGAAGGACTGGAAGACGATGCCGACCTGGCGGCCGCGGAAGCGGGCCAGCGCGTCCTCGTCGAGGGCATTGAAAGGCGTGCCTGACACCACCACCTCTCCGCTATCAGGACGCTCCAGCCCCGCCATCACCATCAGCAGCGTGGATTTGCCCGAGCCTGACGGGCCGATCAGGCCGATCGTCTCGCCCGAGGCGACCCGCAGGCTGATATCCTTGAGGATGTGAACGCGTGCCGCGCCCGTACCCAATGAAAGATTGACGTTGGAGATGGCGATGGTGTCCGGCGCGGTGCCGGCGAGCGAAGAGGTTTCGATGCGACTGTCCATGGTCCGGTCATATGGCAACTCCGCATACGCGGTCGAGAGGCGTTACGGATTCTTCATGCACATAGCCGTGTTGATGATCGCTTTGATGACGGTGGCGGATCCGGCATGGGCCGAAGCGGCAAAGCCGGTCAAGCTGGTCGTTCTCGGCGATTCCCTGAGCGCTGGCCTCGGCCTCCCGGCCCAGGACGCATTCCCCACAAAACTTCAAAAAGCCTTGCAGGCCAAAGGCATAGCGGTCGAGATGACCAATGCGGGCGTGTCCGGAGATACCTCGTCCGGCGGCCGTGACCGGCTCGACTGGTCGGTCCCGGACGGAACCGACGGCGTGATCATCGAGCTCGGCGCCAACGACGCGCTGCGCGGCATCGACCCCGATTTGACGCGTACTGCGCTGACCGACATCGTCCAGCGATTGAAGGCACGCAAGATCGCGGTGATGCTGTGCGGCATGCTGGCGCCGCCGAATTACGGCGCGGAATACGCCGCGCGCTTCAATTCGATTTATCCGGATCTTGCGAAAAAATTCGACGTGCCGCTCTATCCGTTCTTCCTCGACGGTGTCGCGGCCGACGCCAAGCTCAACCAGGCCGACGGCATTCATCCGACCGCGGCCGGCGTCGACATTATCGTTAACAACATCATGCCCACCGTGGAGGCATTTTTGCGCAACATAAGCGAGCAGCGCCGCTGAAAAGCGGGCAGCGCTAACCGTAATTCCCAGGGTTTTACCGGGGTGAGGCGCGCGATGCTTCGCAGAGTCACACAACTGCGATAGGAATCAGGGTACCGGTGATTCGTCGCCGGCTCTACAATTTGGATATGATCCTTCCCAGGGATCATGCCCAAGCATCGGGAGTGCGAAACGATGCCGCGTTTGTTCACAGGTCTGGAAATTCCGGCCGAGATCGGCCAGACGCTTTCCAATTTGCGGGGCGGCCTTCCCGGCGCCCGCTGGATCGATCCCGAAAATTATCACGTTACCCTGCGCTTCATCGGCGATATCGACGGCATGTCCGCCAACGAGATCGCATCGATGCTGTTTCGCGTTGATCGCAAGCCCTTCGAGGTGAAGGTGCAGGGGCTCATGAGCTTCGGCGGCCGCAAGCCGCGCGCGGTGGTCGCGACCATCGCGCCGAGCAAGCCGCTGATGGAATTGCAGGCCGAGCTCGAACGCATGATGCAGCGGATCGGCCTCGACCCTGAGGGGCGCAAGTTCACCCCGCATGTCACGCTGGCCCGGCTGCACGACGCGTCCGACCGCGACGTCGCCGACTATCTCTCGCTGCGCGGTTACTTCCCGAGCAAGGCGTTCATGGCCGAACGGTTTGTCTTGTTCTCGTCCCGCGCATCGACCGGCGGCGGCCCCTATGTGGTCGAGGACGCCTACGAGCTGTGTGAGTAGCACCGCTCTCGTGCCCCGGACGCGGCGCAGCGCCATCAGCGCGTTTACGCGCGTCTTCGACACGCTACGGCGGTGCGCTGCTGGGCCGGGGCCCATCGCTCCACGATGGATGTACGAAATAGTGGGTCCCCGCTCTGCGCACCGTCACTGCTTCCCGTAGCGCGTCCGGGACGCGGAACGCATACCCCGCCCACCAATTCACGGCTTGCAATTTCCGCGCATCTCTGGCGGTAAAGAGCCATGCTCTCCACCCCCAGTTCCTCATTCCGCGAGGCATACCAGGCCCAGATCGCGTCCGGCGCGATCGAGCCCGATGCTGCGCAGGCCGACATCGCCGAAGCCTATGCGGCGCTCGACCAACGGCTCGCGAACTACAAGCCGCAGCGCAAGCAGGGCCTGCTCAGCCGTTTGTTCAGCGGCGACAAGGACGAGGCGCCGCGCGGGCTCTACGTCCATGGCGAAGTCGGCCGCGGCAAGACCATGCTGATGGACCTGTTCTTCCAGCACAGTACCGTCGAGCACAAGCGCCGCGCGCATTTCCACGAGTTCATGGCGGAAGCGCATGAGCGCATCTACGATTATCGCCAGGGCATCTCGCGCGGCGAGATCGCCGATGGCGACGTCATCACGCTGACCGCGAACGCGATCTTTGAGGAAAGCTGGCTGCTTTGCTTCGACGAATTCCACGTCACCGACATCGCGGACGCGATGATCCTCGGCCGCCTGTTCGCAAAGCTGTTCGAGCTCGGCACCGTGGTGGTCGCGACCTCCAACGTCGCACCCGACGATCTCTACAAGGGCGGCCTGAACCGTTCGCTGTTCCTGCCCTTCATCAAGCAGATCACCGACCACATGGACGTGTTGCGGCTCGATGCGCGCACGGATTTCCGCCTGGAAAAGCTTCAGGGCGTGCCGATGTGGCTGACGCCGGCCGACGGCGACGCGGACGCAGCCCTCGACCGCGCCTGGTCGAAGATGACCGGCGGCGCCAAATGCAAGTCGCGCGATATTTCGTTCAAGGGCCGCATCCTGCACGTGCCGTGCTCGGCCCATGGCGTGGCGCGGTTCGGATTTGCGGATCTCTGCGAAAAACCGCTCGGCGCGTCCGACTACCTCCGCCTCGCGCACGACTATCACACCATCCTGGTCGACCATATTCCAGTGATGGATTTTTCCCAGCGCAACGCCGCCAAGCGTTTCATCACGCTGATCGATACGCTCTATGACAATGCCGTGAAGCTGATGGCCTCGGCCGATGCCAATCCGATCTCGCTCTACCTCGCCCACGAGGGCAACGAGGCCATGGAGTTCAAGCGGACGGCCTCGCGCCTGATCGAGATGAGCTCGGAATCCTATCTGGCGCTGCCTCACGGCCGCAAGGATTCCACCGCCAGCGGCTCCACCAAGGGTCTGGTGGAGACTTAAGTCCTATTTGCCAGCGCTGTCATTCCGGGGCGTCGCAAAGCGACGAGCCCGGAATCCATACTCCCGCTGGTGGTTATGGATTCTCAGATGCGCAATTGCGCATCGTAGCTCGCGACTTTCGTCGCGCCCCGGAATGACAGGGATGCGCTTCAATGTTCGCCAAGCCCGACAATTGGGCATCCACCGACTTGAACGGGGGGAGCGAAAGGGATAACCACCCGTCTCAGTTTTCCCCTCCTTAACGTGTCTAAAGGACAGGTTCACATGGCGCGCGACAAGATTGCTTTGATTGGCTCCGGTCAGATCGGCGGAACGCTGGCTCATCTCATCGGCCTGAAAGAACTGGGCGACGTGGTGATGTTCGACATCGCCGAGGGCGTGCCGCAGGGCAAGGCGCTCGACATCGCCCAGTCCTCGCCGGTCGACGGTTTTGACGCGCACTACACCGGCGCCAATTCGTACGAAGCCCTCGACAACGCCAAAGTCTGCATCGTCACCGCCGGCGTGCCGCGCAAGCCCGGCATGAGCCGCGACGATCTCCTCTCCATCAACCTGAAGGTCATGGAGCAGGTCGGCGCCGGCATCAAGAAATACGCCCCCGACGCCTTCGTCATCTGCATCACCAACCCGCTCGACGCGATGGTGTGGGCGCTGCAGAAGGCTTCGGGCCTGCCGCACAAGAAGGTCGTCGGCATGGCCGGCGTGCTGGATTCCTCGCGCTTCCGCTACTTCCTGGCCGACGAGTTCAACGTCTCGGTCGAGGACGTCACCGCCTTCGTGCTCGGCGGACACGGCGACACCATGGTGCCGCTGGTGAAGTACTCCACCGTCGCCGGCATTCCGCTGCCCGACCTCGTCAAGATGGGCTGGACCTCGCAGGCGCGCCTCGACGAGATCGTCGACCGCACCCGCAACGGCGGCGCCGAGATCGTCAATCTGCTCAAGACCGGCTCGGCCTTCTACGCGCCTGCTGCTTCCGCGATCGCGATGGCCGAGAGCTATCTGCGGGACAAGAAGCGCGTGCTGGCCAGCGCCGCCTACCTCAACGGCGAATACGGCGTGAAGGACATGTATGTCGGTGTGCCCGTCGTGATCGGCGCCAAGGGTGTCGAGCGCGTCGTCGAGATCGAGCTCACCGGCAAGGACCGCGAGGCGTTCGACAAGTCGGTCGGCGCCGTACAGGGCCTGGTCGATGCCTGCAAGAAGATCGCACCCGATCTTCTCGGCCGCTAAGCGAGAGCAATCCCCGCCGAAGATCGAAAAACCGGTCTTCGGCGGTTTCATTTCCGGGCCCCGCGTCGGGCGGCGCCCGGTTCGGCAGTCCAGAGATCTCGATGTCAAAGAATCCGGGTTGCAGTTCCTGTGGTATATGGTATGCCAGCCACAAGACTGAGGTGGGCCCTAGAGGTCACCGCCCGCGGGTTCAGGGAGCGACCATATGAATATCCATGAATATCAGGCCAAGGCGCTGCTGAACGAGTTCGGCGTCGCGATCTCAAAGGGCGTCCCCGTCCTGAAGCCCGCGGACGCGGAAGCTGCCGCCAAGGCCCTCCCGGGCCCGGTCTGGGTGGTGAAGAGCCAGATCCACGCTGGTGGCCGCGGCAAGGGCAAGTTCAAGGAAGCCTCGGCCGGCGACAAGGGCGGCGTCCGCATCGCCAAGTCGGCCGCTGAGGTCACCGAATTCGCCAAGCAGATGCTGGGCGCGACCCTCGTGACGATCCAGACCGGCCCCGCCGGCAAGCAGGTCAACCGCCTCTATATCGAGGACGGCTCCGACATCGACAAGGAATTCTATCTCTCGCTCCTGGTCGACCGCGAGACCTCCCGCGTCTCCTTCGTGGTGTCGACCGAAGGCGGCGTCAACATCGAGGACGTCGCGCACAACACGCCCGAGAAGATCGTCACCTTCTCGATCGATCCCGCGACCGGCATCATGGGCCATCACGGCCGCACCGTTGCGAACGCGCTGAAGCTGTCCGGCGATCTCGCCAAGCAGGCCGAAAAGCTCACCGCGCAGCTCTACACCGCCTTCGTCGCCAAGGACATGTCGATGCTGGAGATCAACCCGCTGGTCGTGACCAAGCAGGGCCAGCTCCGCGTGCTCGACGCCAAGGTGTCGTTCGACGACAACGCGCTGTTCCGTCATCCCGAGGTGCTCGCGCTACGCGACGAGACCGAGGAAGACGCCAAGGAAATCGAGGCGTCGAAATACGATCTCAACTACGTCACCCTCGACGGTAACATCGGCTGCATGGTCAACGGCGCCGGCCTCGCCATGGCGACGATGGACATCATCAAGCTCTACGGCATGGCGCCGGCGAACTTCCTCGACGTCGGCGGCAGCGCCAGCAAGGAGAAGGTTGCGGCCGCCTTCAAGATCATCACCGCCGATCCCAACGTGAAGGGCATCCTGGTCAACATCTTCGGTGGGATCATGAAGTGCGACGTGATCGCCGAGGGCGTCACGGCCGCCGTGCGCGAGGTCGGCCTCAGCGTGCCGCTGGTGGTTCGCCTCGAAGGCACCAATGTCGAGCTCGGCAAGAAGATCATCCGTGAATCCGGCCTGAACGTGGTGCCGGCCGACAATCTCGACGACGCCGCGCAGAAGATCGTGAAGGCCGTCAAGGGAGGCTAAGGCCATGACCCAGGACCATCTCGCCGCATCATCTCCGCTTGCAGAGCACACGCGCCTCGCCGCGTTCGCCGGCGAATGGAATGGCGAAGAGGTGGTCTTCCCGTCACGCTGGACGGAGGGTGGGCCGGCAACTTCGCATGTCGTCGCGCGCATGGACCTGAACGGATTCTACCTGATCCAAGATGCTGTCCAGATCCGCGACGGCAAGCAGGTCTTCGCCACCCACGGCCTCTTCACCTACGATCGTGAGGACCGGACCTACAAATTGTTCTGGTACGACTCGCTCGGCTATACGCCGCCCTCGCCCGCCTCCGGCGGCTGGGTCGGCAAGACCCTGACGCTGGTGCGCGGCTCGCTCCGCGGCAATGCGCGCCACGTCTACGAAATCATCGACGACAATTCCTACTCGTTGAAGATCCAGTTCTCGCCGGACGCGGAAGGCTGGGCCGACGTGCTCACCGGCATCTACCGCCGCATCCACTGACCTCTCACTCGTTAGTTCGCGAAAGCAGACCTCATGTCCATCCTGATCGACAAGAACACCAAGGTCATCTGCCAGGGCTTCACCGGCAAGAACGGCACCTTCCACTCGGAGGCCGCGCTCGCCTACGGCACCAAGATGGTCGGCGGCACCTCGCCGGGCAAAGGCGGCGCCACGCATCTGGGCCTGCCGGTGTTCGACACGGTGCGCGAGGCGCGTGAGAAGACCGGTGCCGATGCGTCGGTGATCTACGTGCCGCCGCCGGGCGCGGCCGATGCGATCTGCGAAGCCATCGACGCGGAGATCCCGCTGATCGTCTGCATCACCGAAGGCATTCCTGTTATCGACATGGTGCGCGTGAAGCGCTCGCTGGCCGGTTCCAAGTCGCGCCTGATCGGGCCGAACTGCCCGGGCGTCATGACCGCCGGCGAGTGCAAGATCGGCATTATGCCCGCCAACATCTTCAAGACCGGCAGCGTCGGCATCGTCTCCCGCTCCGGCACGCTGACCTATGAAGCCGTGTTCCAGACCTCGCAGGAAGGCCTCGGCCAGACCACCGCGGTCGGCATCGGCGGCGACCCGGTCAAGGGCACCGAGTTCATCGACGTGCTGGAAATGCTGCTCGCCGACCCCAAGACCGAATCGATCATCATGATCGGCGAGATCGGCGGTTCCGCCGAGGAAGACGCCGCCCAGTTCCTCAAGGACGAGGCCAAGCGCGGCCGCAAGAAGCCGATGGTCGGTTTCATTGCCGGTGTCACCGCGCCTCCCGGCCGCCGCATGGGCCATGCCGGCGCGATCATCTCCGGCGGCAAGGGCGACGCCGGTTCCAAGACCGATGCGATGAAATCGGCTGGGATTACAGTGTCTCCGTCTCCCGCCCGCCTCGGCCACACGCTTGCCGAAAAGTTGAAAGGCTAATTCACTTCTTCGTACTTTTCCGGGCGAAGTTTCGTAGCAAATAGGATAAATGGTGCCTGTCGCGCTGGGCCTCTGCCGGGGAGCTCAGCGCCAGCGCCGTTTGTTATGCGCGAACCGAAATCGCCAGGAACTTAAGCATGTCTCGCCAGGACGCGAACGCAGCCTTTGCCCTCTCTTCCTTTTTGCAGGGCACCAACGCCACCTACATCGACGAAATCTACGCCCGCTACGAGAAGGACCCGTCCTCGGTCGACGCCGAGTGGCAGGAGTTCTTCAAGAGCCTCAACGACCAGCCCGGCGATATCAGCAAGAATGCCGAAGGCCCGTCCTGGGAGCGCGCCAACTGGCCGCTGACCCCGCAGGACGACCTCACCTCCGCCCTCGACGGCAACTGGGCCCAGGTCGAGAAGGCGGTCGGTGCCAAGATCGCCGCCAAGGCGCAGGCCCAGGCGGGCAACAAGGGCGCTGATTTCTCGTCCGCCGACCTGCTCCAGGCCACGCGCGACTCGGTCCGCGCGCTGATGCTGATCCGCTCCTACCGCATGCGCGGCCACTTCCACGCCAAGCTCGATCCGCTCGGCATCGAAGCCCCGCGCAACCGCGAAGAGCTCGATCCGCGCACCTACGGCTTCAGCGAAGCCGATTTCGACCGCAAGATCTTCCTCGATCACGTGCTCGGTCTCGAATACGCCACGCTGCGCGAGATCACCGCGATCTGCGAGCGCACCTACTGCCAGACGCTCGGCGTCGAGTTCATGCACATCAGCAACGCCGCGCAGAAGGCGTGGATCCAGGAGCGCATCGAGGGGCCGGACAAGGAAATCTCGTTCACCCGCGAAGGCCGGCGCGCCATCCTGACGAAGCTGGTCGAAGCCGAAGGCTTCGAGAAGTTCTGCGACACCAAGTTCACCGGCACCAAGCGCTTCGGCCTCGACGGCGGTGAATCGCTGATTCCCGCGCTCGAGCAGATCATCAAGCGCGGCGGCAATCTCGGCGTGAAGGAAGTCGTGCTCGGCATGCCGCATCGCGGCCGCCTCAACGTGCTGACCCAGGTGATGGGCAAGGCGCACCGCGCCCTGTTCCATGAATTCAAGGGCGGCTCGGCCAACCCTGATGCTGTCGAAGGCTCCGGCGACGTCAAATATCACCTCGGCGCCTCCTCGGACCGCGAGTTCGACGGCAACCGCATCCATCTGTCGCTGACCGCCAACCCCTCGCATCTCGAGATCGTCGATCCCGTGGTGCTCGGCAAGGTCCGCGCCAAGCAGGACCAGCACGGCGATCCGCCGGACCAGCGCATCTCGGTGATGCCGCTCCTGATGCATGGCGACGCGGCGTTCGCCGGCCAGGGCGTGGTCGCGGAATGCTTCGGCCTGTCTGACCTGAAGGGCTACCGCACCGGCGGCTCCGTGCACTTCATCGTCAACAACCAGATCGGCTTCACCACCTATCCGCGCTACTCGCGCTCGTCGCCCTATCCGTCGGATGTGGCGAAGATGATCGACGCGCCGATCTTCCACGTGAACGGCGACGATCCGGAAGCAGTGGTTTTCGCGGCCAAGGTCGCGACCGAATTCCGGCAGAAATTCCACAAGCCCGTCGTCATCGACATGTTCTGCTACCGCAGGCATGGCCATAACGAAGGCGACGAGCCGGCTTTCACCCAACCGGTGATGTACAAGAGGATCGCGGCCCATCCGTCGACGCTCGAGCTCTACGCCCGCCGCCTGATCAGCGAAGGCGTGATGACCGAGGGCGAGGTCGACAAGGCCAAGGCCGATTGGCGCGCGCGGCTCGACGCCGAGTTCGAGGCCGGCACCTCCTACAAGCCGAACAAGGCCGACTGGCTCGATGGCAAGTGGTCCGGCTTCAAGATCGCCGACCAGGAAGAGGATGCGCGCCGCGGCGTCACCGGCGTCGACACCGCCGAGCTGAAGGAAATCGGCCGCAAGATCACCAAGGTGCCGGATGGCTTCCGCGTCCACCGCACCATCCAGCGCTTCCTCGACAATCGCGCCAAGGCAATCGACACCGGCGCCGGCATCGATTGGGCGACCGGTGAAGCACTGGCGTTCTGCACGCTGCTCAACGAGAACCACCATGTCCGCCTGTCGGGCCAGGATTCCGAGCGTGGCACCTTCTCGCAGCGCCATTCGGTCCTGATCGACCAGGAAGACGAGAGCCGCTACACGCCGTTCAACCATCTCGGCCACGAGCAGGGCCATTACGAGGTCATCAACTCGCTGCTGTCGGAAGAAGCCGTGCTCGGCTTCGAATACGGCTACTCGCTCGCCGAGCCGAACACGCTGACCCTGTGGGAAGCCCAGTTCGGCGACTTCGCCAACGGTGCGCAGGTCGTGTTCGACCAGTTCATCTCCTCGGGCGAACGCAAATGGCTGCGCATGTCCGGCCTCGTCTGCCTCTTGCCGCACGGCTATGAGGGCCAGGGACCGGAGCACTCCTCGGCGCGTCTGGAGCGTTATCTGCAGATGTGCGCCGAAGACAACATGCAGGTGGTCTACCCGACCACGCCGGCGAACTACTTCCACGTGCTGCGTCGCCAGCTTCATCGCGAGATCCGCAAGCCGCTGATCCTGATGACGCCGAAGTCGCTGCTGCGCCACAAGCGGGCGGTGTCGCGCCTCGAGGAGCTCGCGAAGGGAACGACCTTCCACCGCATCCTCTATGATGACGCCCAGATGCTGCCGAACGAGGCGATCAAGCTCGTCCCCGACGAGAAGGTCCGCCGCATCGTGCTCTGCTCCGGCAAGGTCTATTACGACCTCTACGAGGAGCGCGAGAAGCGCGGCATCGACGACATCTACCTGATGCGCGTCGAGCAGCTTTATCCGGTGCCGCTGAAGGCGCTGGTGGCCGAGCTGTCGCGCTTCAAGAAGGCTGAAGTGGTGTGGTGCCAGGAAGAGCCCCGCAACATGGGCGCCTGGCACTTCATCGAGCCCTATCTGGAATGGGTGCTGAACCAGGTGCACGGTGTGAGCCGGCGTCCGCGTTATGTCGGCCGCGCCGCTTCCGCCGCGACCGCCACTGGTCTGATGTCCAAGCATCAGGCGCAGTTGAAGGCGTTCCTGGACGAAGCACTGAGCTGATCTTTCTGAACTGCGTCATGCCCCGCCTCGTGCGCAATCGCGCACTGGAGCGGGGCACCAGTACGCCGCGGCGTCCGTGCAGAATACGAACGTCCGGCTTGCTGGATGGCTTGCCTTTCGCGGGCCGATGACGACCGAATTTTTGACCGCACCGGCGATCCCTTAAGGAAAAGACCATGACTGAAATTCGTGTGCCGACGCTCGGCGAATCCGTCACCGAGGCCACCATCGGCCGCTGGTTCAAGAAGGCCGGCGATCCCGTCGCCGTCGACGAGCCCTTGGTGGAGCTCGAGACCGACAAGGTCACCATCGAAGTCCCGGCGCCCTCCGCCGGCACGCTGAGCGAGATCGTCGCTGCCGATGGCGCAACCGTTGCGGTCGGTGCGCTGCTCGGCCAGATCACCGACGGTGCCGGCGCTGCGAAGCCCGCCGCTGCTCCCGCGAAGCCCGCCGCCGCTGCTGCTCCGGCCGCCGTGGCTGCTGCTCCTGCGCCGGCTCCGGCCGCGAAAGCGCCGCCGGCCGACGCCCCGCTCGCCCCGTCCGTGCGAAAGCTCTCGGCCGAGACCGGCATCGACGCTTCGACCGTTCCGGGCTCCGGCAAGGACGGCCGCGTCACCAAGGGCGACATGCTCGCCGCGATCGAGCGTGCGGCCTCCGCGCCGACCCCGGTCAACCAGCCCGCCGCCGCCGTCCAGGTCCGCGCGCCGTCGCCCGCCGATGACGCCGCCCGCGAAGAGCGCGTCAAGATGACCCGTCTGCGCCAGACCATCGCGCGCCGCCTCAAGGACGTGCAGAACACCGCGGCCATGCTGACGACCTTCAACGAGGTCGACATGACCAACGTGATGGCGCTACGCGCCCACTACAAGGATGCGTTCGAGAAGAAGCACGGCTCGAAGCTCGGCTTCATGGGCTTCTTCACCAAGGCCGTCGTGCAGGCGCTGAAGGACATCCCGGCGGTCAACGCCGAGATCGACGGCACCGATCTGATCTACAAGAACTACTACCACATCGGCGTCGCCGTCGGCACCGACAAGGGTCTGGTCGTGCCGGTCGTGCGCGACTGCGACAACAAGTCGATCGCCGACATCGAGAAGGGCATCGCCGATTTCGGTCGCCGCGCCCGTGACGGCCAGCTCAAGATCGACGAGATGCAGGGCGGCACCTTCACCATCACCAATGGCGGCATCTACGGCTCGTTGATGTCGACCCCGATCCTGAACGCGCCGCAGTCCGGCATCCTCGGCATGCACAAGATCCAGGAGCGGCCGATGGTCGTCGCCGGCAAGATCGAGGTCCGCCCGATGATGTACCTGGCACTGTCCTACGATCACCGCGTCATCGACGGTAAGGAAGCCGTCACCTTCCTGGTCCGCGTCAAGGAGAGCCTGGAAGATCCGGCGCGCCTGGTGCTCGATCTCTGATCCCTGAAGCTCTGCGAGCGCCGTCGCCTTAATCGTGCGACGGCGCGGGTCGAACCATGGAGGCGCGCGTGACGGATAAAGTCGTTGTCATCACCGGCGGCAGCCGCGGCATCGGGCGGGCGACCGCGATTGCGGCGGCCGCGCGCGGCTTCCGTGTCGTCGTCGGCTACGCCAGCAACAAAACGGCTGCTGACGAGGTGGTCGCCCAGATCGCGGCCAGCAACGGCAAGGCCATCGCGGTGAAATGCGATGTCGCCGAGGAAAGCGACATCATCGAGCTGTTCAAGGCTGCCGACAAGTTCGGCACGCTCGGTGCACTCGTCAACAATGGCGGCATCGTCGGCCAGAGCGGCGTGCGCGTCGACGAGATGTCGGCGGAGCGCATCCGGCGCGTGATGGCCGTCAACGTCACCGGCTCCATCCTCTGCGCGCGCGAAGCGGTGAAGCGGATGTCGACCAAGCACGGCGGCCAGGGCGGCGTCATCGTCAATCTGTCATCGGTCGCTGCCAGACTTGGTGCGCCGAATACCTATGTCGACTATGCCGCGTCCAAGGGCGCGATCGATTCCTTCACCGTCGGTCTCGGCTATGAGGTCGCAGGCGAAGGCATTCGTGTCGCGGGCATCCGCCCCGGCCTGATCGACACCGAAATCCACGCCGCCGGCGGCGAGCCCGATCGCGCCCATCGTCTGGCCCATATGGTGCCGATGAAGCGCGTCGGTACCGCCGACGAAATCGCCAACGCCATCGTCTGGCTGATGTCGGACGAAGCCTCCTACGTCACCTCGGCCATTCTCGATGTGTCCGGCGGACGCTGACACATCCTCATCACGCTAAACTTACGGGACTTTCTCTCATGGCTACCTACGATCTCGTCGTCATCGGCACCGGACCTGGCGGTTATGTCTGCGCGGTGCGCGCGGCCCAGCTCGGCATGAAAGTCGCCGTGGTCGAAAAGGACGCCACGCTCGGCGGCACCTGCCTGAACGTCGGCTGCATGCCGTCGAAGGCGCTGCTGCACGCGTCCGAAATGTTCGAGGAAGCCGCGCACTCCTTCGCCAAGATGGGCGTTTCCGTTTCCGCGCCGAAGCTCGAGCTTCCGGCGATGATGAACTTCAAGCAGCAGGGCATCGACGGCAACGTCAAGGGTGTCGAGTTCCTGATGAAGAAGAACAAGATCGACGTGCTCAAGGGCACCGGCAAGATCCTGGGCACCGGCAAGGTGGAAGTGTCCGCCGACGGCAAGTCGCAAGTGGTCGAGACCAAGAACATCGTCATCGCGACCGGCTCCGACATCGCGCGCCTCAAGGGCATCGAGATCGACGAGAAGCGCATCGTGTCGTCCACCGGCGCGCTGTCGCTGGACAAGGTCCCCGGCAAGCTCTTGATCGTCGGCGCCGGCGTGATCGGCCTCGAACTCGGCTCGGTGTGGAAGCGGCTCGGCGCTGAAGTCGTCGTCGTCGAATTCCTCGATCGCATCCTGCCCGGCATGGATGGCGAGATCGCCAAGCAATTCCAGCGCATCCTGGAGAAGCAGGGCTTTGCATTCAAGCTCGGCGCCAAGGTCACCGCCGTCGACACCTCCGGCAAGTCGCTGAAGGCGACCATCGAGCCTGCGGCCGGCGGCGCTGCCGAGACGCTGGAAGCCGACGTCGTTCTCGTCTGCATCGGTCGCGTGCCGTACACGGATGGGCTCGGCCTGAAGGAAGCCGGCGTGGCGCTGGACAATCGCGGCCGCGTGCAGATCGATCCGCATTTCGCGACCAGCGTGAAGGGCGTCTATGCCATCGGCGACGTCGTCGCGGGCCCGATGCTCGCGCACAAGGCCGAGGATGAAGGCGTAGCCGTTGCGGAGATCATCGCAGGGCAGGCCGGCCACGTGAACTACGACGTTATCCCAGGCGTCGTGTATACCACGCCAGAAGTGTCCTCCGTCGGCAAGACCGAGGAGGAGCTGAAGCAGGCGGGTCAAGCGTATACCGTTGGGAAGTTTCCCTTTACCGCCAACGGCCGCTCCAAGGTCAACCAGACCACCGACGGCTTCGTGAAGATTCTCGCAGATGCGAAGACCGATCGCGTGCTCGGCGTGCACATTATCGGCCGTGAAGCCGGCGAAATGATCCATGAGGCCTGCGTTCTCATGGAGTTTGGCGGCAGCGCGGAAGATCTTGCGCGCACCTGCCACGCGCATCCGACCCGTTCAGAGGCCATCAAGGAAGCCGCGCTTGCGGTGGGCAAGCGGGCCATCCATATGTAGGCGACGCGCCTAGCGTCGAATCGGGCGGGAAACACATGCTGCGCCGCCTACTTCAACCGGTCTGGGTCCTGCTGGCGATCATCTTCCTGATCGAAGCCTGGCTGTGGGACCATCTCGAGCCGATCGTCGCGCGGGTTGTCGCAGCCATCCCGCTCGCACGCTTCAAGCAATGGCTGACGGAGCGCGTCGATGCGCTGCCGCCGGCCATGACACTGATCGTGTTCGCGGTGCCGATCATCCCGCTGTTTCCGCTCAAGCTGATGGGCCTGTATCTGCTCACGCATGAATACTGGCTGAGCGGCGTATCCACGTTTCTGTTCGCAAAGCTGCTCGGCGTCGGCGTCACCGCCTTCGTGTTCGACGTGACGCGCGACAAGCTGATGGAGATGCACTGGTTCGAGCGGCTCTACGATCTCGTGATGAAGCTGCGCGCCAAGGCCGCCGAGCTGGTCGACCCGATCAAGCAGCGCATCCGCGAGCTGATCGCCGGCAACGGCGAAGGCTGGTCCGCCCGTACGCTCCGCCTGATCCAGCGCTTTCGCAAGAGCGTGCACCAGGCGCGCTAGCTGCTCGCGACATACACACTGTCATCGTCACATACTCGGTGTCATAGCCCGCGAAGGCGGGCAATCCAGTATTCCAGCGACGGTAAGGCTAGAACCGAGAAGCTGCGGCGTACTGGATGCCCCGCTTTCGCGGGGCATGACACCCAAGATGTGACGGCTGCGCGCGCCTCAACGCCGCTAATGCAAATGCACCAGATGCGGCCACCACAGGCCGAGCGCGGTCATGAGGAGGCCGGCCAGGGTCAGGACGCCGGCGACATAAGCGAGCGCGATCATGCCGGTGATGATGGTGGCCGAGGCCAGAACGATGCCGATCTGGAAGGCGGCGGAGGCCAGCTCGAAGTGATGATATTTCGCGGTCGCCTCGTCGCGCTCGTGCTCGGCGTGCTTGGCCTTCTCGGCGAGCTGCTCGGTGCCTTCGCCGGTCTCGGGCTCTGAGCGATAGCGCTGCGCGGTCTTGGTCCAGTCGTCGACCTGCTTCTGCACCGCCGGCTTCTGAGCCTCGTCGGCGGCGGCGAGCGTGAGCTTGCCCTGCTCGGATGCGGTCAGCACCACGGTGCGGCGGATGGTCTTGGCCTGGAAGAACGCCCAGAGATTGGCGGACTCGACGTTCTTGCTGATCGATTCAGTCTGGGCGCCCTTGCCGAGCGTCTCGGAGATCGCCAGGAACAGCGCCAGCACGGCGATCAGAAGAGCGATCTTCTTGTTCGATCCGGACGCGTGCTCGGCGTGTTCGGCATGCTCCATGCTTTCGTGTGCGCTCATGATTCCCTCCAGTCGCGGTTCCCCACGATTGACCGAACCGCGGGCGCCGCGCAAGAGGCACGCGCGCTATGACAGCTTCATGTCAGGTTCATCGCCGCGGATGGGCGCTCGCATAGACTTCGAGCAGCCGCTCCGAATCGATGCCGGTGTAGATCTGCGTGGTCGAGAGCGAGGAGTGACCCAACAGCTCCTGGATCGCGCGCAGGTCGCCGCCACGCGACAGCAGATGCGTCGCGAAGGAATGCCGGAGCGCGTGAGGCGTCGCGCTGTCGGGCAGGCCGAGCGCGCCGCGCAGCCGCTCCATCGCGAGCTGGATGATGCGCGGGCTCAAGGGCCCGCCGCGCGCGCCGAGGAAGATCGGGCCTTCCGCCGGCAGCGGATAGGGGCACATCGCAACGTATTCCTGCACGAGCGCGAGCACGTTCTGCAGCACCGGCACCATGCGGGTCTTGTTGCCTTTGCCTGTCACGATCAGCACGTCGCCTTCGCCGGGACGCGGCACCTCGCGGCGCTTCAACCCCAGCGCTTCGGAGATGCGCAGGCCCGAGCCATACAAGAGCGCCATCACCGCGGCGTCGCGGGCCAGAACCCACGTCTCGCGTTCCTCGCCGGCGCGCTCGTCGGCATCGGCGAGACGTTTTGCGGATGCCATCGGCAGCGGCTTCGGCAAAGTCTTGGCCACCTTGGGCGCGCGGATAGCCGAGAGTGCGCCGACCTTGCCCTTGCCTTCGCGTTCGAGGAAACGGCCGAACGAGCGCAAGCCCGCCAGCGCGCGCATCAGCGAGCGGCCGGCAATGTCGTCGGCGCGGCGCATCGCCATGAAGGCGCGGATGTCGGTGGCTTCCAGCGCGGCAAAGCGCGCCAGCGTCACGCGCTCGCCCCAATGGGCGCAAAGGAAATCCAGGCATTGCCGCAGGTCGCGGCCATAGGCCTCCAGCGTCTTCGGCGACAGCCGCCGCTCGGCGCCAAGATGCGACAGCCAGCGCGTCATCTCCTGCGCGATCGAGGGATCGGCGCTGGCGAGCTCGATTGGGGGGGCGGCCGCTTTGCTCATGCGCTCTGGACGTAATGATTCCACTCAGTATATCGCATCACACCCGTTTACTGTTCGCTAAGGCCGCCCCTGGGCGCTAGCCTCAAGGCCCAAGGTTCCGATTCTCCCTCCAAAGATCTTTGATGGATCATTCGTCGCGCAGCACGACCACCCCCGCCAACGCGACCCGCATGGTCGACGTGCTGGTGCCGGTCGCGCTCGACCAGACCTATTCCTACAAGGTGCCGCGGGGGATGGAGCTGAAGGCGGGCGATCTCGTCGGCGTGCCGCTCGGCCCGCGCGAGGTGCTGGCCGTGGTCTGGGCGGAGAACGCCAATCCCGACCCGCGCCTGCACAACCGGCTCAAGGAGGTCAGCGAAAAGCTCGATCTTCCTCCGCTGAAGCCTGAGCTGCGCTCGGTCGTCGACTGGGTCGCCAATTACACGCTGAGCCCGCGCGGCATGGTGCTGCGGATGTGCCTGCGCATGGGCGAGAATCTCGGCCCGGAGCGGGTGCGCGCCGGTGTGCGCCTGGTCGGCGATCCGCCGCGACGGCTGACGCCGGCGCGGCAGCGCGTGATCGAGCTGCTGTCGGATCGCCTGCTGCACGGCAAGTCCGAGGCCGCCAAGGAAGCAGGGGTCTCGGCCGGCGTGATCGACGGCCTCGTCGACGAAGGCACGCTCACGGTCGAGCCGATGCCGCCGCCTCCGCCGCCGCCGGCACCCGATCCGGATTTTGGCCAGCCGGATTTTTCACCGCTCCAGCGCGCCGGGGTGGATGCAATGCGCGCGCTCGCCGCCAACGGCACCTTTCACGTTGCGCTGCTCGACGGCGTCACCGGCTCCGGCAAAACCGAGGTCTATTTCGAGGCGATTGCAGAGACCATCCGCCGCGGCAAGCAGACTCTGATCCTGATGCCGGAGATCGCGCTGACCGGCCAGTTCCTCGACCGCTTCGCGCAGCGCTTTGGCGTGCGTCCGATCGAATGGCACTCCGAGCTGACGCCGCGCACCCGCGCACGCAACTGGGCCGCGATCTCCGATGGCAGTGCGCCGGTCGTGGTCGGCGCGCGCTCGGCGCTGTTTCTGCCGTACGCCAATCTCGGCCTCATCGTGGTCGATGAAGAGCACGACCAGGCCTACAAGCAGGACGAGGGCGTGCATTATCACGCCCGCGACATGGCGGTGGTCCGCGCGCATATCGCCAAGATCCCGATCGTGCTGGCCTCCGCCACGCCGTCGGTCGAATCCGAGGTCAATGCGCGCAAGAGCCGCTATCAGCGCATCGCGCTGCCCTCGCGCTTCGGCGGCCAGCACATGCCGCATATCGAGGCGATCGACATGCGCCGCGAGCCGCCCGCGCGCGGCCGCTATATCTCGCCGCGGCTGGCTTCCGAGATCAGAAAAGCGGTCGAAAAGCGCGAGCAGGCGCTGCTGTTCCTCAATCGCCGCGGCTATGCGCCGCTGACCTTGTGCCGTGCCTGCGGCCATCGCTTCGCCTGCACCATCTGCGATGCCTGGCTGGTCGATCACCGCTTTCGCCAGCGGCTGGTCTGCCACCATTGCGGCTTCTCGATGCCGCGCCCGCAGACCTGCCCGCATTGCGCGGCGGAGGAATCGCTGGTCGCGGTCGGACCGGGCGTCGAACGCTTGCAGGAAGAGGCGGCCGCGCTGTTCCCCGACGCGCGCACCATGGTGCTGTCGAGCGATCTCATCACCTCGATCGAGACAATGCGCTCCGAGCTTACCGAGATCGCGGAGGGCCGCGTCGACATCATCATCGGCACGCAGCTCGTCGCCAAGGGCCACAACTTTCCACGGCTCAATCTCGTCGGCGTGGTCGACGCGGATCTGGGCCTGTCCAACGGCGATCCGCGCGCGTCGGAACGCACCTGGCAGCTGCTCAACCAGGTGATCGGCCGTGCCGGGCGCGAGCAGGGCCGCGGCGTCGGCTATCTCCAGACCCACCAGCCCGATCATCCCGTGATGAAGGCGCTGATCGCCTGCGACCGCGAGGCCTTCTACGACAGCGAGATCGATCTGCGCGAGCGCACGCTCTATCCGCCGTTCGGCCGGCTCGCGAGCCTGATCATTTCGGCCGGCGACCGCCCGAGCGCCGAAGGTTTGGGTCGCCGCCTCGTTGCGCTCGCACCGCGCGACGAGCGCGTCGTGGTGCTGGGACCGGCGGAGGCCCCGCTCGCCGTGATCAAGGGTCGCTACCGTTTCCGCATCCTGGTGAAATCGGCGCGTGGTTTCGATCTGTCGGACTATTTGCGCAACTGGCTGGCGGTGTGTCCGAAGCCGAAGGGCAACCAAAAGCTCGAGGTCGACGTCGACCCGCAGAGCTTTTTGTAAGGCTGCAATCCATCCCCGTCATTGCGAGCGCAGCGAAGCAATCCAGAATCCCTCCGCGGAGGCAGTCTGGATTGCTTCGTCGCTGCGCTCCTCGCAATGACGAAAGAATCAAAAAGCCCGCCGTCCCCCAAGACGGCGGGCTTGTTTCGCCCGAACTGGTCTCGCCGCTCACACGTCCGCGGACGATGGCGAGATTTGCGCTTTGTCGGTGAGGCGCTGGTGGCGCCTTAGGAGACGACTTCCGCGGTGACGCGGCCGACGCCGGCGCCGGTGAGGCCGATGGCGCGGGCAGCGCCCGTGGAGAGGTCGAGGACGCGGCCGCGAATGAACGGGCCACGGTCATTGATGGTGACGATGACGCTCGAACCGCCATGGGTGACGCGCAGCTTGGTGCCGAACGGCAGCGAACGGTGCGCTGCGGTCATGGCGTTCTGGTTGAAGCGCTGGCCCGATGCAGTCCGGCTGCCGGATTCGTTGCCATAATAGGAGGCCATGCCGGAGAAGCTGCGGCCCGTGCCCGACGACGGCGTCATCGACGCGTTGGCGTTGCGCCAATCGGAGGTCGTGTTGGCATCGCTCTGGGCGTGGTGGCGGTGATGATGGTGAGAGTACCGGTGGTGATGCCGGGATTTGGCAGAAGCTTCGGTGGCGGTTCCACCGACGAGGAGAGTGGCGGCAACGAAAGCGATCGCCGTGCGCGGCCGGGGCACGGAGCCCAGCGTCTTCAAAGACAGCATTTAGTGGTCCCTAATCTAGTATTGCCACATATGTGGCAAGTGGAGCCCCCGTAAGTCTGTGAGCGGGATCGCGTTTCGATTCCTAATGAGGCGTGAATTGGGCAGTAAATCCGTTCTGTGTCGTCATGAAATATTCTGTGATTGGCATCAATGTTGCAGCCGATGTTCTGGAATCTTTCGCTTTAACAATTATTTAACTATTTTATTACTCATTAATACTGTAAAACGAGGTCATTATACTTCATGTTTAGAATTAGGAAAGTATTCAGGGGAGGCCGCTCGTCACGTCCGACTCACGCCTCAGCGATTCGTGTTCATGGCCGCTATGCGCTGAGGGCAGGAACGAATGGCCGCGATGCCGCCGAGGGGGCGCGTCATTCCGCGACGTGGCAGGCCGCTGTCGCGGTGCCGTCGGCTGCGACGAACTGGCGACAGAAGGTCGTGCCTTTAATTTGGCGTCATGTTGCACGTGCGCGCCTGCTATGTTAGCAAAGCCGCGATTTTAACGGACCCGGCACCTCCCGTGTCGGCCGAAAATCGAAGTCCCGCTTGAATTCCAAGGGCTTGGATCGCTTGGCGCCGCTTTGTGGCGACGGTTTTTCCCTTGCGAGTTTGACAGCAAAAAGAGCGCGTCTGTGGCTGCAGAAGATACGTCCGTTTCCGGTGTGTCCGGCCGTTATGCAACGGCCTTGTTTGAACTGGCCCGCGACCAGAATGTGGTCGACGAGGTCAAAGCCGATCTCGATAAATTCGAGGGCTTGCTGAGCGAAAGCGCCGATCTGACGCGCCTCGTCCGCAGCCCGGTGTTTGCGGCCGATACCCAGTCCAGGGCCCTCTCGGCCGTTCTGGACAAGGCGGGCATCGCCGGCATCTCCGCCAATTTCCTGAAAGTCCTGACCGCCAACCGCCGCCTGTTCGCGGTGGCTGACGTCATTCGCGCCTATCGCGCCCTCGTCGCCAGGTTCAAGGGCGAGACGACGGCCGACGTCACCGTGGCGGAGGCGCTTTCGGACAAGAATCTCGACGCCCTCAAGGTTGCCCTGAAGTCGGTGACCGGCAAGGACGTCGCGCTCAACGTGAAGGTCGATCCCTCGATCATCGGTGGCCTCGTGGTCAAGCTTGGCAGCCGCATGATCGATAGTTCGCTTCGCACCAAACTCAATTCGATCAAGCACGCGATGAAAGAGGCAGGCTGATGGACATCCGCGCCGCGGAAATTTCCGCGATCCTGAAGGACCAGATCAAGAATTTCGGCCAGGAAGCTGAAGTCTCCGAAGTCGGACAGGTGCTGTCCGTCGGCGACGGTATTGCCCGCGTCTATGGTCTGGACAACGTCCAGGCCGGCGAAATGGTCGAATTCGAGAACGGCACCCGCGGCATGGCGCTGAACCTCGAAACCGACAACGTCGGTATCGTTATTTTCGGCGCCGACCGCGAGATCAAGGAAGGCCAGACCGTCAAGCGCACCCGCGCCATCGTGGACGCGCCGGTCGGCAAGGGCCTGCTCGGCCGCGTCGTCGACGCGCTCGGCAACCCGATCGACGGCAAGGGCCCGATCCAGGCCGACAAGCGCATGCGCGTCGACGTCAAGGCGCCCGGCATCATTCCGCGCAAGTCGGTGAGCGAGCCGATGGCGACCGGCCTCAAGGCGATCGACGCCCTGATCCCGATCGGCCGTGGCCAGCGCGAGCTGATCATCGGCGACCGTCAGACCGGCAAGACCGCGATCGCGCTCGACACCATCCTGAACCAGAAGCCGCTCAACGCGCAGCCGGACGAGAACATCAAGCTGTATTGCGTCTACGTCGCGATCGGCCAGAAGCGTTCGACCGTCGCCCAGTTCGTGAAGGTGCTGGAAGAGCAGGGCGCGCTCGAATACTCGATCATCGTCGCCGCCACCGCTTCGGATCCGGCTCCGATGCAGTACATCGCGCCGTTCACCGGCTGCACCATGGGCGAGTACTTCCGCGATAACGGCATGCACGCCGTCATCATCTATGACGATCTGTCCAAGCAGGCCGTCGCCTACCGTCAGATGTCGCTGCTGCTGCGCCGCCCGCCGGGCCGCGAAGCCTATCCGGGCGACGTGTTCTATCTGCACTCCCGCCTGCTCGAGCGCGCGGCGAAGCTGAACAAGGACCAGGGCTCGGGCTCGCTGACGGCGCTGCCGGTCATCGAAACCCAGGCCAACGACGTGTCGGCCTACATTCCGACCAACGTCATCTCGATCACCGACGGCCAGATCTTCCTGGAAACCGACCTGTTCTTCCAGGGCATCCGTCCCGCGGTGAACGTCGGTCTGTCGGTGTCGCGCGTCGGTTCGTCCGCGCAGACCAAGGCCACCAAGAAGGTCGCCGGCAAGATCAAGGGCGAGCTCGCGCAGTACCGCGAAATGGCGGCGTTCGCGCAGTTCGGCTCCGATCTCGACGCCTCGACCCAGCGCCTGCTCAACCGCGGTTCGCGCCTGACCGAGCTGCTCAAGCAGCCGCAGTTCGCGCCGCTGAAGATGGAAGAGCAGGTCTGCGTGATCTGGGCCGGCACCAACGGCTATCTCGATCCGCTCCCGCTCAACAAGGTGCGCGCGTTCGAGGACGGTCTGCTGTCGCTGCTGCGCGGCAAGAACGCCGAGATCCTCAACGCGATCCGCGACAGCCGCGATCTCTCCGACGACACCGCCGCCAAGCTGAAGTCGGTGGTCGAAGGCTTCGCGAAGAGCTTCGCGTAAATGCCGTCATGGCCGGGCTTGTCCCGGCCATCCACGTCTAACGGCGTGTGAGGCACCGCGTGGATGCCCGGGGCGAGCCCGGGCATGACGACTGGATAGGTTTGCGATCAGGCCAAAGGGTCGGATCGTCGGGGACGAAGAATGGCGTCACTTAAAGACATGCGCGTCCGCATCGCCTCCACCAAGGCGACGCAGAAGATCACCAAGGCGATGCAGATGGTCGCGGCGTCGAGGTTGCGCCGTGCCCAGCAAGCGGCCGAGGCGGCGCGGCCCTATGCCGACAAGATGAGCGCGGTGATCTCCAACATCGCCAGCGCCGCTGCGGGTTCGCCCGGCGCGCCGGCGCTGCTGGCCGGCACCGGCAGGGACCAGGTCCACCTGCTGCTGGTCTGCACCGGCGAGCGCGGTCTGTCCGGCGCCTTCAACTCCTCGATCGTGCGCCTCGCCCGCGAGCGCGCCCAGGCGCTGATCGCGCAGGGCAAGGAAGTGAAATTCTTCTGTGTCGGCCGCAAGGGCTATGAGCAGCTCCGCCGCCTGTTCGACAAGCAGATCGTCGAGCACCTCGACCTGCGTAGCGTTCGTCAGCTCGGCTTCGTCAACGCCGAGGACATCGCCAAGAAGGTGCTGGCCCGTTTCGACAACGGTGAGTTCGACGTCTGCACGCTGTTCTACGCGCAGTTCAAGTCGGTGATCGCCCAGATCCCGACCGCGCAGCAGATCATCCCGCTGGTCGTCGAGGAAAAGGCGGCGAACGCGCCGACGACGTCCTACGATTACGAGCCGGAGGAGGACGAACTGCTGTCCGGCCTGTTGCCGCGCAACATCGCGGTGCAGATCTTCCGCGCGCTGCTGGAAAACAACGCTTCGTTCTATGGCGCGCAGATGAGTTCGATGGACAACGCCACCCGCAATGCCGGCGAAATGATCCGCAAGCAAACCCAGATCTACAACCGAACCCGTCAAGCCCAGATCACCAAGGAGCTGATCGAGATCATCTCCGGCGCCGAGGCGGTCTGACGCACGAACCAAACGACGGTCGTTCAAGTCCAGAATTTCGAAGGAGAGCTATTCATGGCTACAGCAGCTAACCAGGTCGGTCGCGTCACCCAGGTCATGGGCGCCGTCGTCGACGTGCAGTTCGAGGGCCACCTGCCCGCCATTCTCAATTCGCTGGAAACCCGGAACGGCAACATCCGCCTCGTGCTGGAAGTTGCGCAGCATCTCGGTGAGTCCACCGTCCGCACGATCGCGATGGACGTGACCGAAGGTCTGGTGCGCGGCCAGGAAGTGACCGACACCGGCCAGCCGATCGCGGTTCCGGTGGGTGACGGCACGCTCGGCCGCATCATGAA
Source organism: Bradyrhizobium sp. 63_E2_N1_3 (assembly GCF_052076005.1). Lineage (NCBI taxonomy): Bacteria > Pseudomonadati > Pseudomonadota > Alphaproteobacteria > Hyphomicrobiales > Nitrobacteraceae > Bradyrhizobium > Bradyrhizobium sp. 63_E2_N1_3. The sequence goes on from NZ_CP197235.1 coordinate 519,877, forward strand.
CGTCATCGGCGAGCCGATCGACGAAGCCGGCCCGATCAAGTCCGAAGGTCTCCGCGCCATCCACCAGGAAGCGCCGAGCTACACCGACCAGTCGACCGAAGCTGAAATTCTCGTCACCGGCATCAAGGTCGTCGATCTTCTTGCTCCGTATGCGAAGGGCGGCAAGATCGGCCTGTTCGGCGGCGCCGGCGTCGGCAAGACCGTGCTGATTCAGGAGCTGATCAACAACGTCGCGAAGGCGCACGGTGGTTACTCCGTGTTCGCCGGCGTCGGCGAGCGTACCCGCGAAGGCAACGACCTCTATCACGAGTTCATCGAGTCCAAGGTCAACGCCGATCCGCACAATCCGGATCCGAGCGTGAAATCCAAGTGCGCGCTGGTGTTCGGCCAGATGAACGAGCCGCCGGGCGCCCGCGCCCGCGTCGGCCTCACCGGTCTCACCGTCGCCGAGCACTTCCGCGACCAGGGCCAGGACGTGCTGTTCTTCGTCGACAACATCTTCCGCTTCACCCAGGCCGGCTCGGAAGTGTCGGCGCTGCTCGGCCGTATTCCTTCGGCGGTGGGTTATCAGCCGACGCTCGCCACCGACATGGGCGCGCTGCAGGAGCGCATCACCACCACGCAGAAGGGCTCGATCACCTCGGTGCAGGCCATCTACGTTCCGGCCGACGACTTGACCGACCCGGCGCCCGCGACCTCGTTCGCGCATCTGGACGCGACCACGGTGTTGAACCGCGCGATCTCGGAAAAGGGCATCTACCCCGCGGTGGACCCGCTCGACTCGACCTCGCGCATGCTCTCGCCGCTCGTCGTCGGTCAGGAGCACTACGACACCGCGCGTCAGGTCCAGCAGGTGCTGCAGCGCTACAAGTCGCTCCAGGACATCATCGCCATTCTCGGCATGGACGAGCTTTCGGAAGAGGACAAGCTGACGGTGGCCCGCGCCCGCAAGATCGAGCGCTTCCTGTCGCAGCCGTTCCACGTCGCCGAAATCTTCACCGGCTCGCCCGGCAAGTTCGTCGACCTCGCGGATACCATCAAGGGCTTCCGCGGCCTCTGCGAAGGCAAGTATGACCACCTGCCGGAAGCCGCCTTCTACATGGTCGGCACCATCGAAGAGGCAGTCGAGAAGGGCAAGAAGCTGGCGGCGGAAGCCGCCTAAGCCGGCGAATAGCGAATAGGGAGTGGCGAGTAGAATCTATTCGCCATTCGCTGCTCGTCACTCGCGCGTTCGCTACTCACCATTCGCAGGTTTCCAATGGCCACCATCCACTTCGATCTCGTCTCGCCGGAAAAGCTCGCATTCTCGGGCCAGGTCGATCAGGTCGATATCCCCGGCGTCGAGGGTGACTTCGGCGTGCTGGCGGGACATGCGCCGGTCGTGGCTGCGATCCGGCCCGGCATCCTCACCGTGACCACGGGCGGCAGGCACGTGAAGATCATCGTGCTCGGCGGTCTCGCCGAAGTCTCCGAAAAGGGCCTCACCGTGCTCGCCGACGTCGCGACGTCGCTCGACGAACTCGACCGTGCCCAGTTCGCCGCGACCATCTCCGAGATGGAAGACGGCCTGAAGGAGCACGAGGGCGGCGAGCTCGATCAGGCCATCGAGCGGCTCGACCACTTCAAGAGCATCCAGCAGCAGCTCAACAGCACGGCTATGCACTAAGCCCCGGTGCACTGCTCCGGGGCTCAAGCTAAAAATTCCTGAACAGGTTCAGCGCTCGTCACGAAAGTGGCGGGCGCTGAAACTTTGTTGCACCGCGCCGCCGATAGCGGCATTCTGCGCCCGCGAATTTGTTTCGGGGCTGGCAGCAGATGAAACGCAAGATCGCAGCGATTTTCGCAGCCGATATTGCCGGTTACTCAAGACTGGTCGCGGAAGACGAAGAGGAGACGCTGCGGCGTCTCGCCTCCTATCGCGAGGTCGTCGACGACTTCATCGCGAAGGCCAACGGCCGCATCTTCAACACGGCGGGTGACGCCGTGCTCGCGGAGTTTCCGAGCGCGGTCGATGCGGTGCGTTGCGCGATCGACATCCAGGAATCCCTGCGAACCCGCAACATGGCCTATCCGCCGAGCCGGCAGATGTCGTTCCGCATCGGCATCACCATCGGTGACGTGGTCGAGCGCAACGGCGATCTGCTCGGTGACGGCGTCAATATCGCCGCCCGGCTCGAAGGCCTCGCCGAGGTCGGCGGCATTTGCGTCTCCCGCGCCGTGCACGAGCAGGTCGCCAACAAGCTGTCGGTGCAGTTCGCCGACATCGGCGCGCAGGAGATCAAGAACATCCCGACGCCGGTGCATGCCTACATGGTGGCGATGCGGCGCGAGGACGGCACTTACGCCACGCCGAAACTGAAGAAGCCCGCCTCCAAGCTGGCCGCGGCACCCGTCTGGATGTGGCCGCTGGTGGTCGCCGTCGTCTCGGTCGTCGCCATCCTTGTCACCGGCTTCCTCTACAACACCAAGCTCAAGCAGACGGTCACCGCCGCAGTCGCGCCGGCCGCGACGCCAAGTGCTGCAATGCCAAGCGCAGCGCCAGCGGCAGATGCCGTGGCGCCGAGCCCGATGCCGACCCAGATGGCAAAGGCGCCGATGGCTCCGATGAGCCCAGCCGGCGCTGCGATGGCGCCGATGCCCGCGTCCTCACCATCCGCCGCGCCGCTATCGGGCAAGCTGGCCGCCGACAGCGTGCCCTTCATCAACGAGCGCATCCGCAACTATCTGGCTGGCGACTATTCCGCCTCCGGCGACTACAAGGCCTTCGCGCTCAATGTCGGCGGCTTCACAGGCGCGGCGTTGAACCAGCCGACCGAGGAAGCCGCGCGCAACATGGCGCTCGAGCAATGCCAGAAGCGCGCCGATGCCGCGCAATCGCCGCGGCGCTGCGAGCTCTATGCGGTCGGCAACGACGTCGTCTACACGCACGGCAAGCCGCCGATGCCGCCGCAGCCCTGGGTGCGCCACGACGCCATGACCGAGCGGGCCTTCGTGCCGAAGGATTTTCCTATGGTGCGCGATCCGGCAAAAGTCCGGCTCGAGAACATGTTCGTGCCGGCGGCGAAATCCCGCGCGATCGCGCTCGGCCCGGGCGGTCAATATTTCATGGTGCTGGGCGCGTCATCCGTCGACGATTCGGCGCGGCGTTCGCTGGAATCGTGCGGCGCCATCGCCGGCATGGCCTGTCTGATCGTCGCGGTCGACGACAATTTCGTCGTGCCGATCCCGACCCTGCTCAGGATCACCGGCTTCTTCCATGCCGCTTCCAACGCCTCGATCGCCGCCGACGCGCGGGCCGAGGTCGTACGCAAGCTCGCCGATGGCATGGGCTGGAACGCGGTCGCGGTCGGAACCGCGGGCCGGCCGGGCCTCGGCCTGAAGGTGGCGGACGAGCAGACCGCCGTCAACTCCGCGCTCGCCGACTGCGCCAAGCGCGACAGCGATTGCCACGTCATCGCGATCGGCCCGTTCACGGTCGGACCGACGAATTAGAGCTTGCTGGACGTAGGCCGCCACGCCGCTTGTGCCCCGCGGCCGATTCTCTTTGACGCTTCAAAAACTTCGCCACAACCACCGCGCATCGCGCCGGCAATCGCCGGCTACTGTGCATGGGGTTGTTTTCGCGGTTTTAGTTTGCGAAGGGCGCAAACTGCTGCGCGACCGCGCGGTAGACGTCGCGACGGAACGGCACCACGAACTCGGTGACGCGGTCGAGCCGCTCCCAGCGCCAGGCGTCGAACTCCGCGGGCTGTTCGTTGCGCGGCGTCAGCGGATCGATCTCGTCATCGCGGCCGGTGAAGCGCAGCGCGAACCATTTCTGGCGCTGCCCGCGGAACTTCGCCAGCCGATGCGTCTGCGGCCCGTCGTAGGGCGGGAACTCGTAAGTCAGCCAGTCTGTCTCGCCGAGATAGTCCGCACTCTTGACGCTGGTCTCTTCCCAAAGTTCGCGCAGCGCCGCATCGCGCAGGTTCTCGCCCTCATCGACACCACCTTGCGGCATCTGCCAGTCGAGGCCCGGCAGGATGATCTCGGGGCCGTCGCCCTTGAAGCGGTGGCCGATCAGCACGCGGCCATCGGCATTGAAGAGGGCGATCCCCACGTTGGGACGGTAGGGTTTTTGATTGGTCACGCGCGCGTCTTTCATCGTCATTCCGGCGATGCATTAGCACCGAACCCGGGATGACGATTTGATTTATTCATCCGCCAGCGCGGAAAATTCCTTCACCACGCGCTCATAGACCGGGCGCTTGAACGGGATGATCAAACCGGTCAGGTTCTTCATCGGCTCCCAGCGCCAGCTCACGAACTCGGCCTTGTGGCCGCCGCCGGGCTTTTCGACATTGATCTCGCTGTCCTTGCCGGTGAACCGGACCGCGAACCATTTCTGGCGCTGGCCGCGATAGCGGCCCTTCCAGGCGCGCCCGGCAACCGTGCGCGGGATGTCGTAGACGAGCCAGTCCGGGACCTCGCCGAGCCGCTCGACCGAGCGCACGCTGGTCTCCTCATAGAGCTCGCGCTTGGCGGCATCCCAGGTGTCCTCGCCGGGATCGACGCCGCCCTGCGGCATCTGCCAGACATGGGCGTCGTCGACATGCTCGATGCCACCGGCGCGGCGGCCGATGAACACCAGACCCTTCATGTTGATCAGCATCACACCGACGCAGGTACGGTAGGGCAGATCCTCGTAACGTGCCATTCCGCCAGACCTCTCGCGTGCTTTTGGTGGGTATGCCGGTCCCGAGGGCCCGTAACGTACCAATCCGTTGATTTAGCTAGATTTTGATTTCAGCATCGCGGTTGTCAACGGCACCAAAAGGATACCACGGTCGCTCAATGTCTTGGTCCAGCTGCCGATGCGCTCGATCGAGACCGGCAGGGCGGAGGCGGTGCCGATTGCAACGCCGCGCTCGCGCGCCATCGATTCGAGCTTGTTCAGGGCGCGGTCGATCTCCGCCGGGGTCGGCACCACGTCGATCGCGATATCGCCCTTGCCGAACGGCATCGCCTGGCTGCCCGCGGCCTGGGGCGCGATGCTGCGCGGCGAGGAGCCGTCGTCGAAGAAGCCGAGGCCGCGCTTGGCCGCCTCGCGGATGATCGGCTGCATCGCGGCGTCGGTCGCCACGAAACGGGCGCCCATGAAATTGGTGAGGCCGGCATAGCCCTGCATCCGGCTCAGGTGCCAGTACAGGCGGTCCATGTTCTGGTCGGTGGTGAGCGAGGTCAGCAGCGTCTGCGGGCCCGGGTCGTTGTCCGGGAAGTCGTAGGGCTCCATCGGGATCTGGAGGAAGATCTCGTGCCGCTGGGCGCGGGCCCGCTCGGCGAGCTTGCCGGGATCGGCGCCATAGGGCGTGAAGGCCAGCGTCACCGCCGGCGGCAGCCGCATGATCGCGTCGGTGGTCTTGGCCGCGCCGACGCCAAGGCCGCCGATCAGGATCGCGACCACAGGCATCTTTGCCGCCTTGGCGCGGTCGGCATCCGCCGCGTAGACGTTGAACGGCTTCGCGCCCTCGGCCGTCACGGGGATCATGCCGTAGCGCGATTTTTCCAGCAGTTTTGGGTCGATCCCGGCCATGACGGGCGGAGGGGCGGAGGCGGCTGCCGCGTCCCCCTTGTCGGCGGCATCGCCGCCACCGATCACCACGTCGTGGCGCGTGCCGGTGGAACCGTCGATCATGGTGACGGTCTTCTGCTCGCCCGCCTGCTTCGGCGCCTCCTTGGCCTCGTGCTTGCTCTCTGGCTTGCTCTCCTGGCCAAGGCTCGCGGCGGCCGGCTTCTCGTCGGTGGCCCTGGGCTCGCGGATCGCAATCCGCGTCATCGGCTCACCGCCGAGCGGATCCTTGTTGAAGATGGCGAAGCCGGCGAAGGCGACCAGGAACAGGCCGAGCATGACCGTGAGGGCCTGCATGGCTGTGAACGGCAGCCGCAGCCGCCGTTTCCGGCGCGGCTTGTCCTGTCCGAGCGGGGCGCTCAGATCATCGGCCGTTTCAGTCATGCGAGATCCCGAATCACTCCCGCCGACGATACCACGCCGAGGTCAAGCGGCGTCAGGCCGGGATAGGCCGGGGGTAGCAGGAGCCCCAAGCAAAAAGGGCGGCTCCAGGAGCCGCCCTTTTCGAGAGATGAGGTGACGCGCCGACTTAGTTCGCCGCTTTGGGCTTGTCGGTCGTGGCCTTGTTGTCGCCCGGCGTCGGCGCCGCGGAGGCGCTGTTCTTGATGCCGTGGAGCAGGTCGTCCGCGAGCTTGAGCGCCTTGTCGTCCTTGGCGTCCGGCGGGACGTAGGACTGCGAGCCGGTCTTCTCGTCGCCGTCGTTCTTGAGATGGCCGCGCAGCGAAGCCTCGCCCTTGGTGTCGGTGCGCGACTTCAGCTCGTCCGGCACATCCTGGAGCACTTCGATGTCGGGCACGATGCCCTTCGCCTGGATCGACTTGCCCGACGGCGTGTAGTAGCGCGCCGTGGTCAGGCGCAGCGCGCCGTTGCCCGAGCCGAGCGGAATGATGGTCTGCACCGAGCCCTTGCCGAACGAGCGCGTGCCGACGATGGTCGCGCGCTTGTGGTCCTGCAGCGCGCCGGCGACGATTTCCGATGCCGAAGCCGAACCGCCGTTGACCAGCACGATAACAGGCTTGCCCTTGGTGAGGTCGCCCGCATGCGCGGTGCGGCGCTGGGTCTCCTCGGCATTGCGGCCACGGGTCGAGACGATCTCGCCCTTCTCCAGGAACGAGTCGGAGACGGTGACCGCTTCCTCGAGCAGGCCGCCCGGGTTGTTGCGGAGATCGATGATGTAGCCCTTGAGCTTGTCGCCGATCTGATTCGAGAGGTTGGCGACCTCGCGCTTCAGGCCTTCGGTGGTCTGCTCGTTGAAGGTGGTGATGCGGATATAGGCGATGTCGTCGGCCTCGATGCGCGCGCGCACCGAGCGGACGCGAATGTTGTCGCGCACCAGGGTGACGTCGATCGGATTGTCCTGGCCCTTGCGGATGATCTTGAGCTTGATCTTGGTGTTGACCGGACCGCGCATCTTCTCGACCGCCTGGTTCAGGGTCAGGCCCTGCACGGCTTCGTCGTCGAGATTGGTGATGATGTCGTTGGCCATGACGCCGGCGCGCGAAGCGGGGGTGTCGTCGATCGGCGAGACCACCTTGATCAGGCCGTCCTCCATCGTGACTTCGATGCCGAGGCCGCCGAACTCACCGCGGGTCTGCACCTGCATGTCGCGGAAGCTCTTGGCGTCCATGTAGCTCGAATGCGGATCGAGGCCGGTGAGCATGCCGCTGATGGCGGATTCGATCAGCTTCGTGTCATCGGGCTTCTCGACATAGTCCGAGCGCACGCGCTCGAACACATCGCCGAACAGATTGAGCTGGCGATAAGTGTCTGCAGTTGCGGCTCGCGCGCTGGAGCCCATGAAGACCGCGCGCGGCTGGGTCACGAACAGCGTCAGCGCAGCACCGGTGGCCGCGCTGAGGAGGATAACTGAAGTCTTGCGCATCATCCGCGAACCTTCTCGCCTTCATTTGCGGCCCACCATGGGCCTGGATCGATTGGAGTGCCGTCCTTACGGAACTCGACATACAGCACAGGTTGACTCGCGTTCGTGGCGAGAATGGAGGCGACTTGTGAGGTCGATCCCATGGTCGCGACCGGCTCCCCCGTGAGCACAAACTGACCGATGTTAACCGAAATGCGCTCCATCCCGGCGATCAGGACATGATACCCGCCCCCGGCGTTGAGGATCAAGAGTTGTCCATAGCTGCGGAACGGGCCGGAATAGACAACCCAGCCATCACACGGCGTCGTGACCTGGGAGCCGGGCCTGGTTGCCAGCGAAATGCCCTTCTGGACACCGCCGACCCCGTCGGAACCGCCAAAATCCCTGATCTTGTTACCGTTAACCGGGAGAGGCAGGAGCCCCTTGGCCGCCGCGAAGGCGATCGCCGGGGTGGTCCGGGACCGGTCCTTGAAAGTGCCCGGACCGGGCTTGGCGCTGGCGGCCGCCTTGGCCTCGGCCTGCTTGGCGGCCTCAGCCGCCTTCTCGGCGGCCTTGGCGGCGCTCTGCAGATCCTGCTCCATCTTGGTGATCAGCCCCTGGAGATCGCCGACCTGCCTGGAGAGCGCGATGGCGCGCGAGTTCTCGGCGTCTAGGTCTTTTTCGCGCGACGCCTGCTGACGCTGCCGCTCGTCGACCAGGGCGGTCAGCCGGGTCTGGTCGTTGCGGACCTTGTCGCGGTCGGTGGCAAGCTGGTCGCGTTCGGCGGCGATGTTCTTGCGCAAGGCCACGAGCTCGCCGAGGTCGCCGGCGAGCTTCTCGGCGCGGCCGCGCAATTCCGGCACCACGGCGCCGAGCAGCATGGCGGTGCGCAGTGATTGCAGCGCATCTTCTGGCCGCACCAACAGCGCCGGCGGCGTGCGCCGGCCGGCGCGCTGCAGGGCCGCCAGCACCTCGACGATGTCGGCGCGGCGCGACTCCAGCGAGGTGCGCATCTGCTGCTCGCGGCCGTTGAGCGAGCGCAGCCGCGCTTCGGCTTCGTCGATCTTGGTCTCGACGGCCCGCACATTGGCTGCGGTATCGATCAGCTGCTGATTGAGCTGGGTGCGGTCCTGGCCGAGCGAGGTGATTTCGGCCTTGAGCTTGGCCTGCGCTTCCTCGGCGCTCTTCTGCCTCGCGCGGGCGGCCTCGAGCTCCTGCTCGCGCTGCTTGATCGCATCGGGCGAGGCGGCCGCCGTCTGTGGCGCGGGCGCAATTATCGGACCTTGCGTCTGAGCTTGCGCGAGGCTTGCGCCCGTGACGCCGGCGATCAGCAGCAGGTTGAGGATCGGCGCTCGCATCGCTTTACGCAAAGGTGCTCGTTGTGCGCGCATCACGCGCGGTGATAGGGGTGGCCGGCCAGAATGGTGGCGGCCCGATAAAGCTGTTCCAGAAGCATGACGCGGACCATTTGGTGCGGCCAGGTCGCAGAGCCGAACGCGATCGCGAGCTTGGCCTTACGGCGCAATTCGGGCGAAAGTCCGTCCGCCCCTCCGATCACGAAGATAGTATGTCCGGCACCCTCGTCGCGCCAGCGACCGAGGTGCCGTGCGAATACGGTGGAGTCGAGATTCTGGCCGCGCTCGTCCAGCGCCACCAGGATCGATTTTTCCGGGATGTGCGCACCAATCGCCGCGGCCTCTTCGGCCATCCGTGTCGCGGTGTCGCGCGCGCGGCTTTCGGGGATTTCGTGGATGGTGAGCTCGCGGAATCCGAGCTTGCGGCCGGCTTCGTCGAACCGCTCGAAATAGCGGTCGGCAAGCTCCCGTTCGGGGCCCTGCTTCAGCCGGCCCACCGCAATGACAGCAACGCGCATGATATCTTCAGGTCGTGTTTCGAGACCGCGCGCAATATGCGCGCGCACGACGCTAGCATGCGCGTCAGCCGATTCGAAATCGGCTCGATGAGCCTAGATCGCCTTCGCCGCCCCTGGGCCCTGCGTGTACAATCTCTCGAGATTGTAGAACTCACGGACCTCGGGTCTGAACACGTGCACGATCACATCGCCGGAATCGATCAGCACCCAGTCGCAATTGGGCAAGCCCTCGACGTGGATGTTCCTGATGCCGTTTTCCTTGAGGCCCTTGGCGACGTTGTCCGCGATCGCGCCGACGTGCCGGTTCACCCGGCCGGTGGTGACGATCATGTAGTCGGAGTACGCCGATTTGCCGCGAAGGTCGATGGTGACCGTCTCTTCCGCCTTCATGTCGTCGAGGCGGGAGAGGATCAGGCTCAGCGTCTTGTCGGCGTCGGGTTGCGCCTTCAAGGCCGCAGCTTTGGTCGATGTTTTACGCGCCGGTTTCGCTACCTTGGGTAAAACAGACTTGGACAATACAGATGTGGTCAGGGACCATTCCTTTCACTGTATCGCGAACGCCGAATCCGACGCTCACTGGTTACACTACATCATGTGGGGTTAAGGGTTTCAATATGCCAGAGAGTCTGAAATCCCCACAACGTCCACACACTCCGTCTCACTTCGGACCTTTCCAGCTCCCGTCCGGGTTCCGCAAGCCGGTCGAGGACAGGTTCAGTTTCAACCCCGTCAGAAAGACCCAGGCCGGCGCTGGCCGATCCGGAAGCAATGCCGCGTCCGTCTCGGGCACGCGGTAGCGTGCAAGGGCCTGGGCAGCGGGCGAGGCGAGGGCGCGAAAACTCTGCGGCGGGCGATCGATGACCGCAATCGGCACCTGGTCGGCGATGCGCCGCCAGTGCTGCCAACGATGGAATTGAGCGAGATTGTCGGCGCCCATGATCCAGACAAAGCGCAGGCCGCTGAGGCGGCGGCGCAAGGTGTTGATCGTGTCGATAGTATAGCGGGTACGAATGACGGATTCGAGACAGGTCACCTCGATCCTGGGATCGTCGGCGACGTCGCGCGCGGCTTGCATGCGCGCGCCGAGCTCATGCAGCGTGCCGTTCTCCTTCAGCGGATTGCCCGGCGTCACCAGCCACCACACGCGGTCGAGTCGGAGGCGTTTCAGCGCGAACTGGCTGATGGCGCGATGGGCCTCGTGCGGTGGATTGAACGAGCCGCCGAGCAGGCCGACGCGCATGCCTTCGGTGTAGGGCGGAATGGCCTGCGCGAAGAAACGTGGCGCGACGAAATTGTTACTCAATGCCCCACGCCTCGCGACATGACTTACGGCCGCGTCTGACCTGTGCCGTGGACGCGATATTTGAAGCTCGTGAGCTGCTCGGCGCCGACAGGACCACGGGCGTGGAATCGGCCAGTGGCGATGCCGATCTCGGCGCCGAAACCGAACTCGCCGCCGTCGGCGAATTGCGTCGAGGCATTGTGCAGCACGATCGCGGAATCGACCTCGCTCAGGAATTTCTTCGCAGCAGCCTCATCCGCGCTCACGATCGCATCGGTGTGGTGCGAGCCGTGGTTCTGGATATGCGCGATTGCGCCGTCGACACCGTCCACCACCTTCGCCGCGATGATCGCGTCGAGATATTCGGTGTCCCAATCGTCTTCGCTGGCAGCCTTGACGCGCGCATCGGTCTTCTGCACGGCGTCGTCGCCGCGCACTTCGCAGCCGGCCTCGATCAGCATCTCGACCAGCGGCCTCAGGTTCTTGGCGGCCGCGGCGCGATCGACCAGCAGCGTCTCGGCCGCGCCGCAGACGCCGGTGCGGCGCATCTTGGCGTTGAGCACGATCGACTTCGCCATGGCGAGGTCGGCGCTGGCATCGATATAGACGTGGTTGACGCCTTCGAGATGCGCGAACACGGGCACGCGGGCCTCCTGCTCGACGCGCGCGACGAGGCTCTTGCCTCCGCGCGGAACGATCACGTCGATGGCGCCGTTCAACCCCGACAGCATCATGCCGACCGCCGCGCGGTCGCGCGTCGGCACCAGCGTGATCGCAGCTTCGGGGAGCCCGGCGTCACGCAGGCCCTGGACGAGACATTCATGGATCGCGCGGCACGAACGAAAACTGTCGGAGCCGCCGCGCAGGATCACGGCATTGCCGGATTTCAGGCACAGCACGCCGGCATCCGCCGCAACGTTCGGCCGGCTCTCGAAGATCACGCCGACGACGCCGAGCGGAACGCGCACGCGCTCGATGGTCATGCCGTTCGGCCGCTGCCAGCTCTCGGTGACGATGCCGATCGGATCGGCGATGCCGCGCACGATACCGATGCCCTCGGCCATCGACTCGACGCGCGCAGGTGTCAGCGTCAGGCGGTCGATGAATGAGGCGATCATGGTGCCCGAGGCCCGGGCCTCCGCGACGTCCTCGGCATTGGCGGCAAGGATCGCGGCAGAGTTCGCGCGGATCGCCCGCTCCATGGCCCCGAGCGCCCTGTTCTTCTGCTCCGGCGGCGCCAGCGCCAGCACGCGCGCGGCAGCGCGGGCACGGGCGGCGAGATCGGACATCAGCGCCTGGAGATCGGCATTGCCGTCGACGGCTTTGAGGGGGGCGGCCATGGAGAGTTCAACCTTCTGCTAAGGCAGTGTCCTAGCACGGAAATCCCGCGTCTGCGAAGGGTCGGGAGGGTATGGCTGGGGCCCGGTTCGCGCCGCCCGGTCGGCCAATGGCCTGGTTGCCCCCGAGGCCGGACGGATCCTTGCGAGGCGCTCAAATATCAATAAATATCATTACTTGATAACGGAGCCGTTCCATGGCGAGCAGCTACAGCATTGGAAAGCATTTCGAGGACCTGATCGACGATCTGGTCGAGAGCGGCCGCTATGCCACCGCGAGCGAGGTCATGCGCGAAGGCCTTCGCCTAGTCGAGGAGCGTGAAGAGCGGCGCAGGGTCAAGCTGGAGGCGCTGCGGGAGGAAATCCAGAAGGGGTTTGACAGCGGACCAATGGAAGAGGTCGATGTCCAGGAATGGATGAACGACATCAAGGCGCGGGGACGGCAGCGACTGGCCGCGCGCAAACGTGGCGAATAGATTCCGCAAGGCCCCACAAGCCGACCAAGATCTAGATTCGATCTGGGATTTCATCGCGTCGGACAGCGTTCGGGCGGCCGACAAGCAGATCGCGCGCATCGGCGAGATTTTCGAGATGCTCGTGGAAAATCCCTTGGCTGGCCGCGAACGGCGAGAATTGCGCGACAGCCTGCGCAGCTTCCCCGTTGGCAATTACGTGATCTTCTATGTCCCGCTGCCCGATGGAGTCGAGATCGTCCGCGTGATGCACGGCCGCCAGGATATCGGCTCTGACGACATGCAATAGTTGGCGGACTTGCTCGTCCTTACCCACCCACCACCAGATCGTCGCGGTGGATCATCTCGGACCTCCCGCTGATGCCCAGGATGGCCATCACGTCCGGGGACGAGCGGCCCTTGATCCGCTCGGCGACCTCGGCATCGTAGGCGATCAGGCCGCGGCCGACCTCGCTGGTATCAGGACCGCGCACGATCACGGCATCGCCGCGGGCGAACTGGCCTTCGACCTTGATCACACCGGCCGGCAGCAGGCTGGCGCCGGCACGCAGCGCCGTCACGGCACCGGCATCGATGGTCAGCGTGCCCTTCGGCTCCAGCGTGCCCGCGATCCACCGCTTGCGCGAGGTGATGGGGTTGGCCGGCGTCAGGAACCAGGTGCAGCGGCCGCCGTCGGCGATCGCCTGCAGGGGATGCTCGATCTTGCCCGAGGCGATCAGCATATGCGTGCCGCCTGTGGTCGCGATCTTGGCTGCCTCGACCTTGGTGCGCATGCCGCCGCGCGACAGCTCGGACTCGGCGTCGCCTGCCACGGCCTCGATCTCGGAGGAGATGCTGTCGACCACGGGAATGAGTTTTGCGTTCGGATTGTTCTTCGGCGGGGCGTCGTAGAGCCCGTCGATATCGGACAGCAGCACCAGCAAATCGGCGCTCGCCATGGTGGCGACGCGCGCGGCGAGGCGGTCATTGTCGCCGTAGCGGATCTCGTTGGTGGCGACCGTATCGTTCTCGTTGATGACGGGGATCGCGCGCCATTCCAGCAGCTTGCCGATGGTGGAGCGAGCGTTGAGATAGCGGCGGCGCTCCTCGGTGTCCTGGAGCGTGACCAGGATCTGCCCCGCGCCGATGCCGTGGGCGCCGAGCACCTCCGACCAGATCCGCGCCAGCGCGATCTGGCCGACGGCGGCGGCCGCCTGGCTCTCCTCCAGCTTCAGCGGGCCGCGCGGCAGCTTGAGGCGGCTGCGGCCGAGTGCGATCGAGCCCGAGGACACCACGAGCACATCGCGGCCCTCGCGATGCAGCTTGGCCATGTCGTCGGCGAGCGCGGCGAGCCAGGAGGCGCGCACCTCGCCCTTGTCGGAATCGACCAGCAGGGCGGAGCCGACCTTGACGACGATGCGGCGGAATTGACTGAGTTCGGGGCTGGCCATGTGTGTATGCGTTGGCGCGTGTGACGGATTGCTCTGCATCGGAAACGGCGGAGCGACAGGCGGCGCCGGTTAAGGCCTGCTTTTGCAGCAGGACGATGGCCGGCGCAAGGCGGCTAAAATGGTAAACGGCGCTTGTCCGGGACACGCGTCTGGCTCTAATTGTCGCCAACCATAATGGGCTCAAAGAGGAAACCGATGGATCGCCGCAACTTCATCGCCGGATGTCTCGGGTTGCCGCTGTTGGCGCAGGCGGGCGGATCGCAAGCGCAGGCCGGGCTGACAAAGATGATCTTCCCGTTCGCGGCGGGAGCGGGCGGCGACACGCTGTGCCGGCTGATCGCGCAGGAGATGGCGCCGGCGCTGCAACGGACCATCGTCGTCGAGAACCGTACCGGCGGCGACGGCCTGATCGGCATCAAGGCGGTGAAGGGCGCGAGTGCCGACGGCAGCATGGTGCTGGTGACGACGGGCCCCACCATGTACCTGCTGCCGATGGTGGAGACGACGCCGAGCTTCGACACGGCCAGGGATTTCATGCCGGTGTCGCTGTTGGCGCGGTTCGAATTCGCAGTCGTGATCGGCCCGGCGATTGACGCTGCCGATTTCAAGTCATTCGTGGCGTGGCTGAAGGCGCATCCGGACAAGACGTCGTTCGGGGTGCCGAGCAACGGCACCATTCCGCATTTCATGGGCTCCAAGCTCGAGAAGGATCTCGGCATTCCCTTGACCCGCGTGCCCTATCGCGGGAGCGCGCCCATCCTCAACGATCTCATCGGCGGCCATCTGTCGTTCGGCATCGTGACATTGGCCGATGCGCTGCCGCAGCACCGCGCCAAGGGCGTGAAGATCATCGCGGTCGCGAGCGCGGAACGTTCGCCGTTCGCACCTGAGGTTCCGACGCTGAAGGAGAGCGGCATCGATCTCGTCGCGGATGCCTGGTACGGCATGTGGCTTCCCGCCGGCAGCCCGCCGGACTTCGCCAGCAAGCTCGGCGCCGCCGCGAGTGCGGCGCTCGCCAGGCCCGAGGTGAAGGAGAAGCTCACCGCGATCGGGCTGATCCCGGTCGGCAGCACCGCGGATGGCCTGACCAAGGAGCTCGCCGCCAACACGGCGTTCTGGCAGCCGATCGTGAAGGCGACGGGGTACAAGATCGAGAATTGAATGCCGCGCGCTACTCTATCCCCTCATCCTGAGGAGCCGCGGAGCGGCGTCTCGAAGGATGAAAGGCCCGGCTGTAGCAGCGGGGGCCTGCATGGTTCGAGACGGCGCTTCGCGCCTCCTCACCATGAGGGTTTTAGAGCTTCGCGCGTTGCGCGATCCCGTCCTTGATCGACGCAAGCTCCGCCTCATCCCAGACGCCGATCAAAATGCCGCCCTTCACCTGGAGCTGGTTGTCGGCATAGTTCGCGATCTTCTCGCGCGGCGTGGTGATGTGGTCGTTGGGATGCAGGGCCCAGTCGAACAGCTCGGCCTGTAGCCTCGCGATGATCGCGGCGCATTCCGGATCGTCGCCGCGATCGACGTATTCCTCCGGATCGGTTTCGAGATCATACAGCATCGGGCGGAAGCCGGAGGCGTGGATGTATTTCCAGCGGCCGTCGAACACCATGAACAGGCGGCAGCGTTCGATCGGCTGGTTCAGCTTCAGCCGCACATCCTGCATGGCGTAGTCGTATTCAGAGAACGCGACCTTGCGCCAGTCGGACGGCCTCTCGCCGCGCAGCAGCGGCAGCAGCGAGCGTCCTTCGAGGATGTGGCCCGGCACCTTGCCGCCGAAATAATCGACGAAGGTCGGCGCGAGATCGATGCCTTCCACCAGCGCGTCGCTGCGCGCGCCACGCGTGGCGTCGGCTTCCTTCGACGGATCGATGATGATCAACGGAATCTTCGCCGACTGTTCGTGGAACAGATCCTTCTCGCCCATCCAGTGATCGCCGAGATAATCACCATGATCGGAGGTAAACACGATCATGGTGGTGTCCAGCAGGCCGCGCGCCTCCAAAAACTTCATCAGCACGCCCATCTGGTCGTCGATCTGGGTGATCAGGCCCATATAGGTCGGGATCACCTTCTCGCGAGCCTCGTCGCGCGCCATGTTGCGGGAGTAGCGCATGTCCATGTAAGCGCCGAACACCGGATGCGGATTCTGGCGTTCGCGCTCGGAGCGGATCGCCGGGATCATGTCATCGGTCGAATACATGCTCGCATAGGGCTCGGGCGCGATGTAGGGCCAGTGCGGCTTGATGTAGGACAGATGCAGGCACCACGGCCTGCCGTCGGTCTCGGCCTCGCTGATGAAGTCCATCGCGCGCCGCGTCATGTAGGGCGTCTCAGAGTGCTCGTCCGGCACGCGCGCGGCCTTGTCGGCATGCACCAGGAGCCAGCCGTTCTGCAGGGAGCCGTCGCCAGCTTCGCCGGAATTCGCCCAATGCTCCCAGGGATTGGTCGCCTCGAATCCCTGGCTGCGCAGGTACTCATCGTATTTCGGGCGCGGCCGTCCCGTTGGATGCAGGCCGTCGTCACGCTCATAAGGCTCGAACCCGCATTCGGCAACGTGAACGCCGATCATCGATTCCGGCGGGATGCCGAGCGCCTTCATGCCCTCGAGATCGGGCGCCATGTGGGTCTTGCCGACCAGCACGTTGCGCACGCCGATCTTTTTGAGGTGGTCGCCGAGCGTGGGCTCGCCGACGCGCAGCGGCCAGCCGTTCCAGTGCGAGCCGTGCGAGCGCATGTAGCGCCCGGTGTAGAACGACATCCGCGACGGGCCGCAGATCGGCGACTGCACATACGCCTTGCTGAACAGCACGCCACGCTTGGCCATGGCGTCGATGTTGGGCGTTTTCAGCGTGGGATGGCCGGTGCAGCCGAGATAGTCGTAGCGAAGCTGGTCGCACATGATCCAGAGAACGTTCTTCGCGCGCGCCATGCTTCGCCCCTGCCGTTTCTTGATTTTTTAATGCTGCGCTATCGCGGGCGCGATGACAAGCCAGCGATACGCGTGCCCGCGGCCGCGCATTCCGCTGTCGTCCCTGCGAAAGCAGGGACCCATAACCCCAAGACGTAGTTTTGCGAAGGCTCGTTGTTCGGTACTACAACCGTCCGCAATCGAAAGATCACGCGGTATGGGTCCCCGCTCCCCGTGCGCAATTGCGCACTAGGCGGGGACGACCGTGGGGAGAGAGTTCAAGCCGACCACGGCTCCGCTTCGGCCGCGCTCTTCGCCTTGGCCGATACCGGGGCCTCGCCGATCACTTCGACAAGCGCGCGCAACGCTTCCTTCACGCCGTCGCCGGTGATGCCGGAGAGCAGCAGCGGTGTCTTCTTGGCGGCGCGCTTCAGCCGGTCCTTCTGCTTCTTCAACTCGTCCGGCCCGACCGCGTCGATCTTGTTCAGCGCGACGATCTCGATCTTGTCGGTGAGCAGGCCGCCATAGGCATTGAGTTCGTTGCGAACCGTCTTATACGCCTTGCCCGCGTGCTCGCAGGTCGCGTCGACGAGATGCAGCAGCACGCGGCAGCGCTCGACATGGCCGAGGAAGCGGTCGCCGAGG
Organism: Bradyrhizobium sp. 63_E2_N1_3; assembly: GCF_052076005.1. Lineage (NCBI taxonomy): Bacteria > Pseudomonadati > Pseudomonadota > Alphaproteobacteria > Hyphomicrobiales > Nitrobacteraceae > Bradyrhizobium > Bradyrhizobium sp. 63_E2_N1_3. The sequence continues at coordinate 537,294 of NZ_CP197235.1, forward strand.
CCGGCGCCTTCATGCGCGCCTTCGATCAGACCGGGAATGTCCGCCAGCACGAATTCGCGGCCGTCGGAATTCACGACGCCGAGCTGCGGATGCAGCGTGGTGAAGGGATAGTCGGCGATCTTCGGCTTCGCCGCGCTGACCTTGGAGAGGAAGGTCGATTTGCCGGCATTGGGCAGGCCGACCAGGCCGGCATCCGCGATCAGTTTCAGCCGCAGCCAGATCCAGCGCTCCTCGCCGGGCTGGCCGGGATTGGCGTTGCGCGGCGCGCGATTGGTCGACGATTTGAAATGCGCGTTGCCGAAGCCGCCATTGCCGCCCTCGGCCAGCACGAACTTCTCGCCGACATCAGTGAAGTCGTGGATCAGGGTCTCGCGATCCTCGTCGAAGATCTGCGTGCCCACGGGGACCTTCAGCACGATCGCCTTGCCGTTGGCGCCATGGCGGTCCGAGCCCGAGCCGTTCTCGCCCTTCTGGGCCTTGAAATGCTGCTGGTAGCGGTAGTCGATCAGCGTGTTGAGGCCGTCGGCGACCTCGATGACCACGTTGCCGCCGCGGCCGCCATTGCCGCCGGAAGGACCGCCGAATTCGATGAACTTCTCGCGGCGGAACGCCACGCAGCCGTTCCCGCCGTCACCGGAGCGGATATAGACCTTTGCTTCGTCGAGGAATTTCATGGGCCATAGGTAGGGCAGGTGGTCCCGCGCGGCAACCCGGACTTATCCCTGAATCGGCCGAATTTCCGCGAATTTGACCCCGTGCTTAACCCGCAGGCCGTCTCCGGATCAGGAATTTCTGCATCCCCTCCAGCACCAGCTCCTTGCGCTGGTTGAATACGGTGCTTTTGAGCGTCACCGCGCCGGTCGTGCGACCCGGCACCAGCTCCGTGACCTCGAGCGCGGGATAGATGGTGTCGTCGGCGAACACCGGTTTGAGGAACCGGCTCGATTGCTCGAGGAAGCCGACCAGGGAGTCCTCGACCATGAACGGAAACAGGCCTGCGCCGGGCGCCGTGTGGATCAAGGTCTGGAAGCCGTGGGCGAGCAGATGCGGCATGCCGCGGCTGCGGCAATATTCCACGTCGTAATGCACGGGATGAGTGTCGCCGCTCGCGGTCTGGAAGGCGGCGAACACCGCCGAGGTCTGGGTGCGGCTCGGCAGCACGAAGCGCTCGCCGACCACGAAATCCTCAAACCAGCGTTGCGCGGGGATCATGCGATGCCGCGTCGGGTCGAAGTCGGTCATGTCCATGCTCTCTAGTTGGGGAGGCGCCTATCGCTATCGCGCCGCGAAGAGTGCGACAATCCGTTCAATCGGCAGATGCGGGCTTGTCCGGCGCGCCCACGTGATTAAAACGGCGCCAATGCCCTTCTTCAAGAATCTCTCCGCCTATGACGACCGCTCCGCACGCCTGGCCGGCATTGCGTTGATGGTGCTGTCGATCTTCATGTTCTCGTTCGGCGACGCCATGGGCAAGTTCCTGGTCGGGACGTATTCGGTGGGGCAGCTCTTGTTCCTGCGCGCCTGCGCGGCGCTGCTGCTGCTGTCGCCGCTGGTCTGGCGGCAGCGTCACCAGTTCCTGCATCTGGAGCGGCCGCGCCTGCAGCTGTTTCGCGTCGTGCTGTCGACGCTGGAAGTGGCCGCTTTCTTCCTCGCGACGGTCTATCTGCCGCTCGCCGACGTCATCACTTATTATCTCGCCGGCCCCATCTTCGTCACCGCGATGTCGGCGATCTTCCTCGGCGAGAAGGTCGGCTGGCGGCGCTGGACGGCGATCCTGATCGGCTTCTGCGGCGTGCTGATCGCGTTACGGCCGTCGGCCCAGACGGTCAGCCTGCCGGCGCTGATCGCGCTCGGCGGCAGTCTGTCGTTTGCGACCCTGATGCTGATCACGCGCAGCCTGCGGAAGACGCCCGACATCGTGATGGCGTCGTCGCAATTCATCGGCACGTTCTCGCTGGGTGCTGTGCTGTCGGCATTCCACTGGGTGCCGCCGACACCGGGCAGCCTCGCGATCTTCGCAATGGCGGGGTGCGTCTCGGTGACGGCGCTGTTCTGCGTCAACCGCTCGCTCAAGCTGGCGCCGGCGAGCGTCGTGGTGCCCTATCAATATTCGATGATCGTCTGGGCCGTGATCTTCGGCTTCGTCGTGTTCGGCGACGTGCCGTCGATTGCCACCATCATCGGCGCCGCCATCATCATCGGCGCCGGGTTCTACATCTACTTGCGCGAACGCGATCTCGGCCGCCCGAGCAACGAGGTGAATCCGCCGGCGTAGCTGCGGTCACACCGTCGTCCCGGGGCGCGCGTAGCGCGAGCCCGGGACCCATACCCACAGGACGCCGTTTTGCGATAACTCGGAGCGGGAGTTTTTGTCCCCCACTTCTCCCTGGGATTATGGGTCCCGGGCTCGCGACTTTGTCGCGCCCCGGGACGACAGCGGAGAATGGAGCAGTTCTCCGCCCTACCTCATCCGTCTCGCACTGCTCCAGTTCTTCAGCGACGACCACACGCCGCGTGACAGGCGGAAGCAATCGACCGGCGTGGACGAGCCCAGCGCGAGGAAGCGATGCAGCTGGACGCCGCTCCACTGGAAGCCGCACTTCTCCAGCACGTTGCGCGAGGCCGGATTGGTGACGCGCGCGCCCGCATGGAGATGATCGTCCTCGAATTCCTCGAAGAAGAAGTCGATCGCGCCGCGCGCCGCCTCGGTGGCAAAGCCCTGGCCCCAATGCTCGACGCCGAGCCAGTAGCCGAGCTCGGCATTGTCGGGCGTGGAGCGGTCGATGCCGACCATGCCGACCGGCCCGGTGTCGTGCTCGATCAGGAACACGGTCTCGCTGCCGAGCGCGGCGGTGGCGCGGACGAATTCGACGGCGTCGTCCTGCGAATAGGGGTGTGGAAGGCGGCGGGTGTTTTCCGCGACACGGCGGTCGTTGGCGAGGTGGGCGATGGTCCTGACGTCGGCGAGAGTCGGGCGCCGCAACGTCAGCCGCTCGGTGGCGACGACGCTCGGTCTCGCCTCCCGCAAGGTCACGCTCGAGAAATCCTGCAACATGTCCGGCTCCGTCAAAGTCACTAAGTGAAAAGTGAGCAAGTCAAACGAAAGGGGAGGCCGGTTTCCCTGCCTCCCCTGGAGCCGTCTTGTGGACTCCGCCGGTTCGGTCAAGGACCCGGCGGACTCCAAATTTGGTCCACCGTCTATTCAGCCGCCTCGGCGATCGGGAGTACCGATACGAATGTGCGGCCGTTGGCTTTGGCTTGGAACGTGACGCGACCCTCGATCTTGGCGAACAGAGTGTGGTCCGTGCCCATGCCGACATTAAGGCCGGGATGCCAGGTGGTGCCGCGCTGACGCGCAATGATGTTGCCGGGAATCACGACTTCGCCGCCGAACGCCTTGATGCCGAGGCGCTTGCCCTTCGAATCGCGACCGTTGCGCGATGAACCGCCTGCTTTTTTATGAGCCATGGCTCGTCTCCAAAATCCTGCGTACTTCTAGATCAATTCCTTGACGGAATCATTTCACAATTTCTCACGCATCAATTCGTGATTGCGCGTGATCAAATTATGCGGCGGCTTCTTCGGTGGTCGCTTCCTTGGCGACCTTCTCCCGCTTCGGACGCGGGCCCTTGGTGGGCTTGGCGCCGTCCGTCAGGATCTCGGAGATACGGAGGACCGTGATCTCGTCGCGATAGCCGCGCTTGCGGCGCGAATTTTTGCGGCGGCGCTTCTTGAACGCGATGACCTTCGGCCCGCGCTTGTGGTCGAGCACCTCGACCGCAACGGACGCGCCTGCGACCGTCGGGACGCCCAGGACCGGCGTGTCACCGCCGAGCACCAGCACTTCATTCAGCTGTATGATCGAGCCGACTTCGCCTTCGATCTTGCCTACTTCGAGAACATCATCCGGCACGACGCGGTATTGCTTGCCGCCGGTTTTGATGACTGCGAACATCGTTTTTTCTCCGTGTTCAAATCCCGGCCTCGCGACGAGAATCGTCCGGGCCGGCTTTTTGTCAGTCGCTATGGGTTTATGCGCGTTTTGTGCGGGCGGGAGTTATCCCTTTGAAAACCCACGCAAAAACAAACAGCGCGAGAAACGCCCCGCGCCGGTTGCGGGACTTATAGCCGCCGGACGCGGAGAGTCAAGGAAAAGCGCCGAAAACCGAAGAGTTTAGGGCAATTCACCCGTAATCCAGGAGGCTACAAGGCCTGCGCATGGAGGATCTCGTGGCTCTCCCATCGGTCCCATTGGCTCATGCCCGCCCCCAGGGTGCGCTCGGCCATCAGCCGGCACGACAAGGACCCGGTCTGGTGATTGACGTCGATGCGGTTGATGGACAGGAAGATCCTCCCATCATTGGTCGGAACCTTTCCGACGGAACTTCCGCATCCCAAAACCGCGATCGGAGGTGGTCCCGGTATCGACGCAACGCGAGGGATATGCTTGTGCCCGTGAAGCACGGCGGCAAATCGCCGCTGGCGGACGAAGTCCCCGAATTCGGCGGCGTCCTCAAGCTGGTCGGTCTTCTCGAAAAATCGTCCCAGTATCCGCTCGTAGAACGGCCTTGCATACCAGGCGGGATTATCGACCGGGAGCGGATGATGATGGAGTACGCCAACCAGCGTGTGATCCCGCCAATCGCGTTTGTGGTCGATTTCGTTGCCAACGTCGGCAAATTGCTCCGGCCCAATCTTGCCCGCGGCGAGACGGCCGCCGGCCACTGAATTGAAGCAGACCAGACCAAGAGGCCGATCATCGAACCATCGCACGCGATTTGTCGGGAGCTTGATCGCGTTTCTCAGGTTCTCGCTCAGATAGCCATCTGTTCGGACGTCGTGGTTGCCCAAAACGAGGATCGGTGGTTCCTCCGTGAGGTTTTGCGCTGTGTCGAGGAACTGTCGCGCCGAATTGTAGTACTCGTCTTTGGGATCGTCGATCAGATCGCCGCTGATGACCAAAACGACCTTTTGCCCATTCGGTATCTCGTGGATTTGATTCCGCAACAATTGTTGCAGACGGGGCAAGCTCGTCGCTGCCTCGGTGCTTCCGATGTGAAGGTCGCTGATATGCAGCAGCGTCGTGGTTGATGCTGCAGTAGCTCTGGCCTCTGGAAATCTCCTGAAATATTCGGCTTCGAATGTCTTTAATCCGCGAAACCTGGATATCTTGAGATTGGACAACGCCCATCCCGCGCATTCGCGGACAGCAGCCGGCGTCTTGCCTGCAAAGGGCAGAAACACGGAATCCTCGTTGGGTCTCCAGAACAGCAGCCCGGGCCACCGCGTCATTGCGTTCAACGCAGTCTGAAATGGGGGGAAGACGTCCAGCAGCGCTTGCGGGTGATCGTCGAGATCCCGGGGCTGCATGATCAGGCCGTCGTCTTGCCAGTTCACCTTATGGACGAGATCGTAAAGAAATTCCGGAGAGGCCAGAAAACGATCCAGCTCCATATTCTTCATCGATGGCACGATCATGCTGATCCAAGGGTAGTGCGAAAACAGTTGTTGCAGCGACTCGAGGATCTCAAGGGGAATCTCCTGCCCGTAGGGAATCTGGCTCAATTGCGCACGTGCCGCCTCAGCGACCTCGCGCACCTTGTCCTTGTTCCCGCGAGAGGAGACAAAACGCTCCGGCAATTGGCTTAGGAACATTTCCAGCGATTCGTGCTCATCAGGCGCGGCACGCCGGGGAATGTGTCCGCCAGGCTGAAGCAAATGGGCCAACCAGTTGACGGTGGCCAGGTCGAAGGCAATTCCCATTCGATCCTCCCCACAATCTGAGGGCGAACAATATACCATATATCCCCGGACGTGGCCAGAACTGTGCCATGGGCAACGCAACCAAACGGGTTCCCGTTTGTTGTCCCGCCGGATTTTTGCAATCGGGCAGGGCTTTCATGGCAACGGACGAACTGGTCAAGACGACGACGGGCATCGCCGCCCACGGTGCGGCGCGGCTGCCGTCAGTGGACATCGACAGTTTCAACATCGAGATGAAGGACGAGGACGGTTTCCTCGGCGACCGCGCCAGCAAGGGCGCGTTCCGCGAAATCCTCGAGCGCTGGCGCAAGCCGCTGCGCAAGTCCGGCGAGGATCCGTTCGGCAAGGAGCCATCGGATGAGATCAGCAAGAAGACGCTGGACGCCATCCTGATCGGCGATGACACCGAGGCCTGGGCCGTGGTGCATAGCGCCATCGAGGACTTTGCCCAGGAGCTCGCTTACGTCACCCGTCGCTTCCTCAAGAGCAAGGCCTGGGCGAAGACCGCGCGCATCGTCGTCGGCGGCGGCTTCCGCGATTCACGGCTCGGTGAGCTCGCGATCGCGCGCACCGGGATCATCCTCAAGGCCGAGGATTTCAAGATCGACATGGTGCCGATCCGCGCCCATCCCGATGAAGCGGGCCTGATAGGCGCGCTGCATCTGGCGCCATCATGGATTTTCGAGGCTCATGACAGCATCCTCGCCGTCGACATCGGCGGCACCAACATCCGCTGTGGCCTGGTGGAGACCGGCTGGAAGAAGGCCAAGGACCTCTCGAAGGCCAAGGTCGTGAAATCCGAGCTGTGGCGTCATGCGGATGACGAGCCGACCCGCGAGGGTGCGGTGAAGCGGCTCACCAAGATGCTGAAGGGGCTGATCACCGAGGCCGAGAAAGATGGCTACAAGCTCGCTCCCTTCATCGGCATCGCCTGCCCCGGCGTGATCAACGAGGATGGCTCGATCGAGAAGGGCGCACAGAACCTGCCGGGCAATTGGGAGAGCAGCAAGTTCAACCTGCCGGCGAGCCTGATCGAGGGCATCCCCGTGATCGGCGACCACGACACCGCGATCCTGATGCACAATGACGGCGTGGTTCAGGGCCTCTCCGAGGTGCCGTTCATGCAGGACGTCGATCGCTGGGGTGTGCTCACCATCGGCACCGGGCTCGGCAATGCCCGCTTCACCAACCGCCGCAAGGACAACGGCAACGGAAAAGACCGGGATTCTACTGAGAACGGCAAGAAAAAGAGTAAGGCGGACAAGGAGTAACCTTGACTGGTTAGGTTAAGGACCGGATTGCGTTGCGGCGCACAGGACACTCGCTAGGGTCGAATCGTCGCCTCACCCTGGCCGGCGAAGCCGCCCTTCCCAGCCAGTATTTCAATGAGCGGCACGGGACCGCCAGTGTTTACCGCGTCTGGCGGTCCCACCCCTGTCTTCAGCTCCAGCCGATCCGCTGAAAGAACGCCGCGATCTCCGCGGCCGCGCGATCCGGATCTTCCCGATGCGGGAAGTGGCCGACGCCCGGAAACATCGCAAGATCGAGATCGCCAAACGTCTCGCCCAGACGATCGGTCCAGGCATAGGGAAACAGCGGATCGTGCTCGGCCCAGCGCACGCAGGTCGGCGCGTTGATCGGCGGAAGCGATAGGGCTTCGCCCTTCATCATCGCGACCCGCCCGGCATGCGAGGCGCGATAATGCGCAAAGCCCCCGGCGAGATTGCCTTCTCTGAAGAAATTGTCGGCGAAGGCGTCGAGAACATCGTCGAAGGCGCTCTCCCGGTGCGCCCAACCCTTGAGGAAGTGGCTGATATAGAGCCGGCAGCTCTCGCGGCTCATGCCGACGAGCGCGGGCGCCATCTCCATCTGGTGGAAAGATTGATACCAGATGTGGTTGAGCCTATCGGGCGCCGCCATGCGCGGCCCGATGCCGGGATAGACGAAATCGAAGAAGAACAGCCCCGCGAGCCGCTCGGGCGCCTGCCGGGCCAGCGGCTGCATCACGGCGCCGCCGACGTCATGGCCGACCACGGCGAATCGCTCGATGCCGAGCCCCTCCATCAGCGCCAGCATGTCGGCGGCATGGCCGTCCGGCCCAAAAGGCCCGTCCGGCTTGTCGCTGTCGCCGAAGCCGCGCAGATCGGGCGCGATCAGCATGAAACGGTCCGAAAGCCTTGATATCACCGGCTCCCAAGTCAGCCAGAATTCCGGCCAACCATGCAGCAAAAGCAGCGGTTTGCCGCTGCCAGCGCGGACCAGGTGGAAATCGGCGCCATTGGCCTTGATCGTCAGGTGCTCCACGGCAGTTCCTCCCGGCGGTGAGAGCGTTTTCGAGCGAAGCGGACACCGGTTCGCCTCAAGAAAACGCGTCAAAACAAGAATCTGGAGCCCCGTTCCGATTCATCGGACCGTAGACGGCTCCAGGGCAGGGCTGAAAGAGGCAGCGGATTTTCCCCTTTCGCGCCTTGTCTGGCCCGCCATCCTCGCCTATTAACGCCCCCAACCACAGGGGCCCTGCTCCTTACTTGGCGCCTTCAGGAGAGGTGGCAGAGTGGTTGAATGCACCGCACTCGAAATGCGGCATAGGTGCAAGCCTATCGGGGGTTCGAATCCCTCCCTCTCCGCCATATTAAAGCGACTTTGAGAACTCCCACCAAGGACAGTCTCTCTGCGTCCCAGCAGCCTCTGCTGTCGTCCCCCCGGGGACCGCAATCTGACGCCGCACTTGCGACTGGCTGCCAAGCTTCTCCACAATGCCCCTCGTGACGACCCGCCCGAGGATCATTCCGGATGACGGCTAAAATCGATCTGCTGACGCTGCAATTGTTCGTGGCGATCGTCGAGGAGCAGAGCATCGCGAAGGCGGCGGAGAAGAAGAACATTGCCGCGTCCGCGGTCAGCCGGCGCGTCTCGGATATCGAGGACCTGTTTCAGGTCGAGCTGCTGCATCGTCATTCGAAGGGGATCGAGCCGACACCGGCTGGCTTCGCCCTGCTCGAGCACGCCCGCATCATCCTGGGAAATCTCAGCAAGCTCGAGAGCGAGCTGACGGGATACCGGCAGGGCAAGCGCGGGCTGATCCGGATCTGTGCCAACAAATCCGCGATCCTCGAAGCGCTCGCCGACGAGCTCAGCCTGTTCCTGGAACGGCATCCGCTGGTCCACATCGACATCGAGGAGGATCTCAGCCCCGCGATCGTGCGTGCGGTGGTGGAGAACCGGGCCGACATCGGCATTTTTGGCGGCAACATCGACGGGCAGGATCTGGAGCTGCTGTCCTATCGCAGCGACAGCCTGGTCGCGCTGGTCACGCGCGACCACCCGCTGGCGGGCCGCGATAGCGTTCGCTTCCGCGAGCTGGTCGATTTCGACTTCGTCAGCCTGGAGAAGGGCAGCTCGATCGAGACGCTGTGTGTCAGGGCCGCCGCGGCACTCGGGCAGCACCTCAAGGTGCGCATCCGCGTCAGCAGTTTCGATGCGCTGTTCCGCGTCGTCGATGCCAGGATGGGGGTCGGAATCGTGCCGCTCGAGATCGTTCGCGACCGCTACGGCGTCGACAGTCTCGTCACCGTCCCGCTCGACGAGTCCTGGGCGCGACGCGACCTGGTCATCGGCGTGCGCGATTACAAGTCGTTGCCTTCGGTGACGAAGCTGCTGGTGGAGCATTTGCGGACCCATGATGATGCGCGTCTCACCATGGGCGGCGTCTCCGACCGGCTGACGGTCGTGCGCGGCCGAAGCTGACATCGCTCCTGCCGACGGCCTGCCATCGCCGGCCGCGATGGCTCCCTGCCCAACCGTCACTGCACATTTCCGCGACGGACTTCTATCCTGCTTCTCAAGCTCGCTGTCGGTCGGCATGATCGGCGGCAACACGGCACATCAGATGCCGAACAGGGGAGGACGGATCGTGGACACGCGTGGCCGCACGCTGCTGGCCAAAATCTGGGACCAGCATGTCATCGCCCATGTCAGCGATGACACCGATCTGCTTCACGTGGATCGCCATCTGCTGCATGACCTCGGCGGCTCCAGCGGCCTGATCAATCTCAAAAGCCGCAACATTCCGGTCCACAATCCCGAACTGACCTTCGCGACGCCCGATCATGCGATTTCGACGGCGTCCGGACGTGCCGGCACGATCAAGACCGGGTGGGAGCTGCTGGCGGCGTTGCGGACCGAGACGTCCGCCAGCGGCATCCGGCTGTTCGACCTCGACCAGCCGGGGCAGGGCATCGTCCATGTCATCGGGCCGGAGCTCGGTCTCAGCCTGCCCGGCTGCCTGATCGTTTGCGGCGACAGCCACACCTGCACCCATGGCGGGCTTGGCGCGCTCGCCTTCGGCATCGGCTCCAGCGAGCTCACGCATGTGCTGGCGACCCAGACCATCATCCAGCGCCGGCCGAAAACCATGCGGGTGACGTTCGACGGCCGGTTGCCGTTCGGCGTGACGGCGAAGGACCTCATCCTCGCCTTGATCGGCCATGTCGGAGCCGCCGGCGGCACCGGCTATGCCGTCGAATATGCCGGCAGTGCGATCAGGGACATGCCGATCGAAGGGCGGCTCACCATCTGCAATCTGTCGGTCGAGCTCGGCGCCAAGATGGGGCTGATCGCGCCGGATGAAACGACGTTCGATTATATCCGCGGCCGTCCCTATGCGCCGCAAGGCGAGATGTGGGAGCGGGCCGTCGCGGCGTGGCGGACGCTGCGGAGCGACAGCGACGCAATGTTCGATCGCGAGGTGTCGATCGACGTCGGAACCATCATCCCCCAGATCACCTGGGGCACCAGTCCCGAACACGTCCTTGGTGTCGATGGCCGCATCCCGGATCCCGCTGATATCGCCGATCCCGCGCGCCGCGGCGCGATCGAGATCGCGCTCGACTATATGGGCCTGAAGCCCGGTGCGCCGATCGCCGGCACGCCGGTGGATTGGGTCTTCATCGGCTCCTGCACCAACAGCCGCCTCAGCGATCTGCGTGCCGCGGCCGAAGTCGCGCGCGGCCGCAAGGTTGCGCCAGGCGTGCGGGCCTGGGTCGTGCCGGGGTCGGAGACCGTCAGGCGCGATGCGATGGCCGAGGGGCTCGACAAGATCTTCATCGACGCGGGCTTTGAATGGCGCGAGCCCGGATGCTCGATGTGCCTCGCCGCGAACGGCGAGACCGTGCCGCCCGGCCAGCGCTCGGTGTCGACGTCGAACCGGAATTTCATCGGCCGGCAGGGGCCGCGTGCCCGCACCCATCTGGCAAGCCCGGCCATGGCCGTGGCGGCGGCGGTGTCCGGCGCCATCGCCGACGTCCGAACGATGGAGCGCTAGATGCCGCAAGCCTTCACCAAGCTGACCGCGACTGCGGCGCCGATCATGCGCACCAATGTCGATACGGACGTCATCATCAGCATCAACCGCATGATCGGAAATTCCGTCCGCGGCAGTCTCGGAAAATGGGCGTTCGGTTCGCTCCGCTATTTGCCTGATGGCTCGGATAATCCGGAGTTCATCCTCAATCGCGAGCCCTATCGCGCAGCGGAAATTCTGGTGACGGGACCGAACTTCGGCTGCGGCTCGTCGCGGGAGGCGGCGGTGTGGTCGCTGCAGGAGATGGGCATCCGCGCCATCATCGGATCCGGTTTCGGCGACATCTTCTTCGCCAATTGCTTCCAGAACGGCATCCTGCCGGTGGTGCTGGACAAGGCCGTCATCGACGGCCTCGCCGCGGAGATCGAAGCGAGCCAGGGCGCGGGACGTGTCAGCGTCGATCTGCAGGAGCAGACGGTTACCTCGCCATCGGGCGTACGGCACGTCTTCGAGATCGATCCGCGCCGGCGTGCGGGTTTGCTCGAAGGCCTCGATGAGATTTCGCTGACGTTGCGGCGCGACCACGAGATCCGCGCATTCCAGGCATCCGACCGCGACGCGCGGCCGTGGATTCACTTTGCAGGACATCAGGCAGGACAATTGGCATGAACACGCTCTCGAACATGATCAAGGTCGCCGTGGTCGGCGGTGAAGGCATCGGTCCTGAAGTGACCGACCAGTCTCACCGCATTCTCAAATGGTTTTCGGCGAGGCGCAGCATTCCCGTGGCGCTGCGCGAAGCGCAATACGGTCTCATCCCCTATCTCGCGACGGGCAAGGTGTTGCCGGACGACACCGTCGAGGCGATGGAGGAGGCCGACGCGATACTCTGGGGCGCGACGGGTGGTCCTGAAACCACTGAGGTCCCTCCGGCAGCGCGCAAGGCGGGAAGCCTGCTGTCGTTGCGCAGCAAGTACGACCTTTATGCGAATCTCCGGCCCATCGTCGCCAATCCGGCGCTGGCGGACTCCGCGCCGCTCAAGGCCCCGGTGCTGAAGGATGTCGACTTCATCATCATCCGCGAGCTCACCAGCGGCATCTATTTCGGCGAACCGCGCGGCATCGAAACGCTGCCGGACGGCCAGCGCCGCGGTTTCAACACCCAGCAATACACCACCAGCCAGATTCGCCGGGTGGCGCGAACCGCGTTCGAACTGGCGCGGACGCGCAAAGGCCGGGTCTGCTCCGTCGACAAGGCCAATGTGCTGGAAACCAGCGTGCTGTGGCGCGAGGAGGTCACCGCGCTGCATCAGGCGGAATTCTCCGATGTGGAGCTGACACACCTCTATGTCGACAACGCTGCGATGCAGATCGTGCGGGCGCCGTCGCAGTTCGACGTCATGGTGACTTGCAATATCTTCGGCGACATTCTCTCCGATTGCGCCGCGATGGCCTCGGGCTCGCTGGGCATGCTGCCGTCGGTCTCGCTCGGGCCGCCGGACCGGCTGGGCCGCCGCAAGGCGCTCTATGAACCGGTTCACGGCAGCGCGCCTGATATTGCGGGCAAGGGCATCGCCAATCCGCTCGGCTCGATCCTCAGCGTCGCAATGATGTTGCGCATCACCCTCAATCGGCCCGATGATGCCACGCTGCTGGAGAAGGCCGTGGATACGGCGCTGGCTGCCGGCGCAAGAACGGCCGATATCGCCGAACCCGGCGCAAAAAGACTTTCGACCCAGGAGATGGGCGATGCGGTTCTGAACGCGCTCGACAAGGTGGTCGGCAAGGAGAGGGAGCACGCGTGATGAGGACTCGGGTCACCAGACGGGCCGCGTTGACGATCGTCGCCGGCGCCGGTGCGTCCATGGCGGCAGGACGGGCGTGGGCGGATACCCCGTCGGGCCGCGTGATCTATCCGGTGGCCATTCCGGTCTATCAGTCTCAATTCGTCGCCGACCGGGCCGGATTCTTCAAAGAGGCCGGCCTCGACTGCAAGCTGATCCAGGGCGGCAGCGGCGTGAAGACGCGCGAGATCATCGCTTCGTCCCAGGGCGATATCGGTATCGGCGACATCACCCACCCGATGCAGCTCAGCAATCACGGCCGCAGCGCGCGGGTCCTGATGCCGGTCGATACAAGAAGCAACGCGGCGATCTTCATCATCCGCAAGGATCTGTTCGATCAGGGCATCACCACCCTGGAGGCGCTGGCGAAGTGGAAGCGGCCTGACGGACGAAAGCCGATCGTCTCGGTGTCGTCGCTGGGCGGCACCAACCACGTCTGGGCGTCCTACTACATGGAAACCATGGGGCTGGACGACAAGGTGACCTGGATCGGCACCGGCAATGTCGACACCATGATGGGCACGTTGAAGACGAAGCAGGTCGATGTTCTCATCAACTCGCCATCGATCCTGAAGGATTCAGTGGAGCAGGGCTGGGGTGCGCTGTTGTTCGATGGAACGGACGAGGCAGTCTGGGCCAAGTATATCGGCGGCAAGGTCCCGGTGACGTCTCATTTCACGCTGCAGGCGACCATCGACAAGGACCCGCAGAAGATGCAGGCGTTCGTCACGGCGCTGTGGCGCGCCACCCTGTGGATCAAGGGGCACTCTCCCGAAGAGATCTATGATATGATCGAGCCTTACGTCGGAAGCACGTCGCGCGATGCGAATATCTTCGACAGCGGCGTCATGAAGAAGGTCACCGATTACGAAGGCATCATCGATGCCGCCAGCTTCGCGCGCGGTCAGAAGGTCTGGTTTCGTGAAATGACCGGCATCAAGCCGCTCGCGATGGCCGACGTTGTCAACACCAGCTTCATCGAAGCGGCACGCAAGGCCTATCCCGCTTGACGATCCAGGCCTTACACACGCCGCACGTCGATGCGCCGCCTGAGACGCGGCGCATCGACGTGCGCGGTTTGTGCAAGACGTTCCAGCTGGCGGGTACGGCCATCGAGGCCGTGCGCGACGTCTCCTTCAATGTCCGGCGCGGCGAATTCGTCGCCCTGCTGGGGCCATCCGGCTCGGGCAAGAGCACCGTCCTCAACATGATCGCAACCCTGGTCAAGCCGACCAGCGGTCAGATCCTGATTGATGGTACGCCCGTCGTCCCCGGACAGGCGACGCCCAATGTCGGCTATGTGTTCCAGCGCGACACCCTGTTTCCCTGGCGCACCGTCGCCGACAACATCGGCTACGGCCTCGAACTGGCGGGTGTCCCGGCGGCGGAGCGAAAGGATCGTGTCCGTGCCTGCCTGGCGCAAGCCGGGCTGCAGGATTTCGACAATGCCTATCCCTCGGCGCTGTCGGGCGGCATGCGCCAGCGCGCCGCCTTGATGCGAACGCTGGTCGTCGAGCCGCAGGTTCTGCTGATGGACGAGCCGTTCGGCGCACTCGACACCCACACCAAGATCGACATGCACGATGTGCTGCTTCGCATCTGGGAACGCGAGCAGCAGACCGTGCTGTTCGTGACCCATGATCTCGGCGAGGCCCTGACGCTGGCAGACCGCATCATTCTGTTTTCCGCGCGGCCGGGCCGGATCAAGGAGAGTTTCGAGGTGGATTTCGCCCGCCCGCGCAATGCCGTGAAGATCCGGGAGACGCCGCGTTACGCCGAGCTGTTTCAGCTGATCTGGCACTCGCTCGGCGAGGAATTCATCAAGGGCCGCAAGCCATGAGGCGCGCGCGCCGCCCCGGCAGAACGTTCGCATGGCAGATGTTGATCTGCATCGGCTTCCTGTCGATCTGGCAGTGGGGGTACGATCTGCACGGCCGCCTTCCCTGGCTGGTGCCGGATCTGCTCGACCCCTATTTCGTGTCCAAGCCGTCCGACATCTTCGAGCACTTCCTGATCCTGAGCTGCCTCAAGTCCAAGCTCGGCGTGTTCAACGGCTGGTTCAATGGCGAATTCACCCGCTGCATGGCGCGATCCGAGAACAATCTCTGGATCGCGACCGCCGTCACCCTGAAGAACACGTTCTTCGGTTTCGTCACCGGCGTCAGCAGCGGCTTTGCCGCGGGCCTCGTGCTCGGCCGTTCGGACCGGCTCAGCGCGATCTTCCAGCCGTTCATCACGGCGGTGAATTCGATCCCCCGCATCGCGCTGGCGCCGATCATCGTGCTGGCCTTCGGCATCGGCGATACCTCGAAGATCGTCACGTCGTGGATCGTGGTCGTCTTCCTGGTGTTCTTCAATACGTTCGAAGGGGCGCGCTCGATCGACGAGGGCTTCGTCAACGCAGCGCGGCTGCTCGGCGCCAGCGAGTGGCAGATCACCCGCACGGTGGTCATCCCCTCGACCATGGCCTGGGTCTTCGCCTCGCTGACGCCTGCGATCTCCTTCGCCCTGATCGGCGTGATCGTCGGCGAGTTCATCGGCGCGGAACGAGGAATCGGCCGCCTGATCATCGAATCCGAGGCGCGGGCGGAGGCATCGGGAATGATGGTCGCCGTCGTCGTGCTGATGCTGGTCGGCGTCGCGCTGTCCGCGTTGATCTGGCGATTGCAGGCCTATCTGCTGCGCTGGCAGCAGCATAATCTCGCGGAGTAGCCCGAGCAGCGGCCTGCGGATTACGACCCCGCCAGCACCGTCCGAGCCGTCGTCACAAACGCCTGCGCCGCCGGCGACAGCGTGCGTCCCTGACGCTGCAGCAGCGACACCGGGCGGATGATCGCCGGGCGTATCAGCGGTCTTGCGATCAGCGTCGGGAATTGATCGGCGGGCAGCATCGTTGCGGGGAGGATGGCGAGGCCGAGGCCTTGTGCTGTCATGGCGAGCGCGGTGTTGATCAGCGTGACCTCATAGGTTGGAGAAAGGTGCTTGCCCTGCGCACCGAGGGCGTGATCGATCTGCATGCGGATCCGCGTCTCGCGCCGCATCGCGATGGTCGGAAGCTGCGCCAGTTCGTCCCATGTCAGTGCGCGCCGCGCGGCGAAGTCGGCGGTGCGACGGCCGATCGCGCTCAGCCGCCCGCGGGTCAGCGTCTCGATCGTCATCTCCGCGAACTCACCTTCGACGCTGCCGATCGCGAACTCGGCATCGGTTGCGATCAGGCGCGGAACGAGATCGTCGGCGGCGACGTCGCGCATGTCGATGTCGATCTCGGGATGGCCTGCGCGGAATTTCGCGAGAACCTGCGGCAGCAGTGCCGAAGCGGCACCCGCCGACGCGACGAACGCGACGCGGCCTGCGCGCGCCTGCGCGAGGTCATGCATGCGCCGTGACAGGCCCAGCGCATCGCTCAGCATGCGTTCGGCGGCGTGAAAGGCCTCGTCGGCGGCCAGCGTCGGCTGCACCGAACGCGTGGAGCGATCGAACAGCTTCACGCCGAGCTGCACTTCGAGCTGCTGGATCAGGAGGCTCGCCGCCGATTGCGTGATGCCCAGCTCGCGGGCGGCCCGCGTGATGCTGCGCGTGCGATACACGCCGGTGAAGGCCCGCAATTGTCGCAAGGTGACATTCATAGCTAATTCTCATGAATTGATGAGTTCTTTCCGACTTATCGCATAAGAGGCCTTGCAATAAAATGCATACTGCGCGGGCAACGAATCCGCGATGATGCAAGGGGATGGAAACGAGCATGAGGACACAGGTGCTGGTCGTGGGCGCCGGGCCCGTGGGATTGACCGCGGCCATGGATCTGGCCTCGCGCGGGATCGACGTCGTCGTCGCGGAGATCCGCCACGCCGGCGATCCGCCCAGCGTCAAATGCAATCACGTCTCGGCGCGATCGATGGAAATCTTCCGCCGGCTGGGCGTCGCCGCAAAGCTGCGCGACGCGGGCCTGCCCGCGGACTTCCCGAACGATTGCTCCTATCGGACCACGGCGACCGGTATCGAGCTGTGCCGTATCGACATTCCCTCGCGCGCGCGCCGCTACAGCGCCACCGGCGGCCCCGACACCTGGTGGCCGACGCCCGAGCCGCCGCACCGTATCAACCAGGTCTATCTCGAGCCGATCCTGTTCAGCCACGCCGCCGCTCAACCGCGCATCACCATTTTGGCGCGCACGGAAATCACCGATATCGAGCAGGACGACGATCGTGTGGTCGCGCTAGGTCGCGACCTCGACAGTGGAGACGCGCTCCGCATCGAGGCCGACTTCGTGGTCGGCTGCGATGGCAGCCGCTCCCTCGTCCGCAAATCGATCGGCGCCAGCCTGTCCGGCACGCCGGTGATCCAGCGGGTGCAATCAACCTTCATCGAAGCGCCGCAACTGAAGGAGTTGATGGGCGCGCACAAGCCGGCCTGGATGGTGCTCTCGCTCAACCCGCGACGTTCCGGCACCACCGTTGCGATCGACGGCCACGACCGCTGGCTGATCCATAATCATCTGAGGCCCGACGAGCCTGAGTTCGACTCGGTCGATCGCGACTGGTCGATCCGTGCCATCCTCGGCGTCGACGAGCGGTTCGAGTACAAAATCCTCAGCAAGGAGGACTGGGTCGGGCGCCGGTTGGTGGCCGATCGCTTCCGCGACCGCAGGGTCTTCATCTGCGGCGACGCCGCGCATCTGTGGATGCCCTATGCGGGCTACGGCATGAACGCGGGCATTGCTGATGCCGTCGATCTCTGCTGGCAATTGGCCGCGCGTCTGAACGGATGGGCGTCGGCTGCGATCCTTGATGCCTATGAGGCGGAGCGCCAGCCCATCACCGACCAGGTGTCGCGCTTTGCCATGGATCATGCGATGAAGATGATGGCGCAGCGCGGCGGCGTGTCCACGGAGATCGAGGATGACACGCCGCGCGGCCACGCGGCGCGCGCTTCGCTTGCGAGAGCGGCCTACGATCTCAACGTGCAGCAATATTGCTGCGCGGGCCTCAACTTCGGCTACTACTACGATGCCTCGCCGATCATCGCTTATGACGGCGAAACCCCGCCGGCCTACGCGATGGGAAGCTTTACGCCCTCCACCGTGCCGGGCGCCCGCGCGCCGCATGTGTTTCTCCGCGACGGACGATCGCTCTACGACGCCTTCGGAGCCGGCTACACGTTGCTGCGGTTCGACCCGGCAATCGATGTGGCGCGGCTGCTCTCAGCCGCAGAACAGCGCGGCATGCCGCTCGCGCTCATCGACATCGCGCCGGATGAGGCGAACGGGGCCTATGCCGAGAAGCTCGTGTTGGCACGACCCGACCAGCACATCGCCTGGCGCGGGCAGGCCGCGCCCGAAGATCCGCAAGGCCTGCTGGCGCGCATCACAGGCGCTGCGGCGTGATCGAATAGCAGGCTGCCTGCCAACGGCACGGCAGCCTGGTTGGCCTACAAACAAGAATACGTAATGGGGGAGGAGAAATTGTTTCACGTTGCAAGGCGCCGCATTCTGGCCGCGCTGACGGCCGCGACTTTCGCCGTGCTGCCGCTGGAGGCCGGTGAAGCAGCCTATCCGGACCAGTTGATCAAGATCATCGTGACCTTCCCGCCCGGCGGCAGCGCCGACACCGTCATCCGTGCGCTCGAGCCGCTGGTCACCGCGGAGCTCAAGCAGAGCCTGGTGATCGAGAACCGCGCCGGGGCAGGGGGCAATATCGGCATGGCCGCGGTGGCCCAGGCCAGGCCCGACGGCTACACGCTCGGCGTTGCGCCGGCGGGCGCACTGACGGTGAACCCGCACCTCAATTCGTCGATGCCGTTCGACCCAAAGGATCTCGCGCCGATCACCCTGCTGGCGGAAATTCCCTTTGTGCTGGTCGCGTCCGCGGACGTGCCCGCGCGCAATGCCGCAGAGACGATCGCGCTCGCCAAGGCGAAGCCGGGCGCGCTGTCGATCGGGCATGGCGGCAATTCGACCGCGATGCATCTGACGGCCGCGCTGTTCACGCAGAAGGCGGGGATCAGCATGGAGCTCGTTCCGTATCGCGGGACGGCGCCGGCAGCGGTTGATGTCCTTGCGGGACACGTCCCCTTCGCGGTGCTGGATATCCCCGCATCGAGGCAACTGATTCTCGAAGGCAAGCTCAACGCCGTCGGCGTCTCCTCGGTACGTCGCCTCCCATCCTTGCCCGATGTGCCAACCCTTGCCGAGAGCGGTATTGCGGGCTTTGAATCCGTAGGCTGGTTCGGGCTCGTTGCTCCCTCAGGCACGCCCGCGGACGTCATCAGCAGGCTGAACGAGGCTTTCACAAAAGCCCTGAAAGACCCGGTGGTGGCCGAGAAAATCCGGACCCTCGGCGCAGAGCCCGCGCCGACCTCGCCGGAGCAGTTCGGCCGCTTCATTCAGAGCGAGAGCACGAAATGGGGCAAGCTCATCAGCGAGGCCGGCATCAAGGCGAATTAGGCCGCGTACCCATAAACCCGGTGCGTCATGTGACTGGTGGCTTCGTCCGCTTTGCTCCTATAACCGAAACCACCATGATCGCGGCGTGCTAATCGAACCTCGTGGTGCCAAACGGAGGCCGTATGAGTCAGTTGAGGTCGATGTACCCACCCATCGAGCCCTATAGCGCTGGTACCCTCGACGTTGGAGAAGGTTACCGGGTTTATTACGAACGGGTGGGGACGCCGGGCGCGAAGCCGGCGGTCTTCCTGCACGGCGGACCGGGCGGAGGTTTGTCCCCTGAACATAGGCGTCTGTTTGATCCCAATCGATATGATGTCATGCTCTTCGATCAGCGAGGATGTGGGCAATCAACTCCGTATGCGGGGCTCGAAGCGAATACGACTTGGCATTTGGTATCGGACATCGAGCGCTTGCGTGCACTTGCAGGCGTCGACAAATGGCTCGTGTTCGGTGGCTCGTGGGGATCGACTCTCGCGTTAGCCTATGCAGAAACGCATCCCGACCGCGTCAGCGAGCTTGTTCTCCGTGGCGTCTACACCGTCACCAAGGCGGAGCTGCAATGGTACTATCAGTTCGGCGTTTCAGAGATCTTTCCGGAGAAGTGGGAAAAGTTCCAGGCACCGATACCCCTGAGCGAGCGAGGCGACATGATTGCGGCGTATCGCAGCCGGCTGACGGGCGACGATCGAGCCACCCAGCTCGAGGCAGCCAAGGCTTGGGCTATTTGGGAGGGCGAAACGATCACGCTGCTGCCTAATCCAGCATTCTCGACATCGTTTGGCGACGACCAATTTGCGCTCGCGTTTGCGCGATTGGAGAACCACTATTTCGTTCACGATTGCTGGCTGGAGGATGGGCAACTTCTGCGCAACGCTCACCGCCTCCGCGGTATCCCGGGAGCCATTGTTCACGGCCGCTACGACATGCCCTGTCCAGCCCGATATGCGTACGCGCTGCATAGGGCGTGGCCTGATGCCGCATTCCATCTGGTCGAGGGTGCAGGTCATGCTTGGTCGGAGCCAGGTATCCTCGATCAACTGGTGCGCGCCACCGATCGCTTCGCGACAGCACCATAAAGAGGGCAACGACGAAGTCGGAATAAATCCGGGCGCAGAAGAGGAGAATCGTCCGTTGGTGACGGGCTGGTCTCTGGGGCCGCATCATCGACACGCTGGGTGCTTGCTACTCCACGTAAGAAGAGCGTCTGCGACACGTCGATTGTCCGCGTGCATCAGCACTGAGCGCTTCTTCAACAGGATCAAGCAATGCCGTCGTGTGGCGACGCGTTATGACAAGCTTGCCGCCAACTATCTCGCCTTCGTCCAACTCGCTTCAATCAGGCTATGGCTTGGCGCTAATGAGTCCACGTCCTAGGCCTTCCTCTCCGCCGCTCAAGCTTGCTTGTTCTGACGGAGCCGTGACGGCCAGCCGATCCTGACCAGGGTCTCGTCCGGGTCCGACAGCGCAAACTCGTACATTCCCCACGGCGTGTCCTCCGGCCCCCGTCCGTTGGCCAACTCGCCCGAAAACTCTCGCGCGAGTTCGTCGACGGCCTCGGTGTAGAGATAGAGACCGAACGGGTTGCGGCCTCTGATCAGCCAGCCTTCGACGGCATCGGTGAGATGGAGATGGCCGCCCTTTCCATCGGAGAGGATGCGATAGCTGTCCTCACCGTCCTCCGGCTTGTCGCCGTCCGCGCGCGTAAAACCGAGCCGGGCGTAGAATTTCTCCGAGGCGTCGAGGTCGTTGCAGGGAAGGATGGACGTCAGTGCGTGAGTTGGCGTCATGCGAATCCCTTTGCAGTAGACTGCCGATACGTGGGGACGGAAGGTTCAAAGTCGTCACGGCCCGCCGTCCCGACCAGCTTGCGTCCTTTTGAAGACGACCTTATAACCTCGCGCAGGTGCCGAAGGGGCGCCTTCCCGCACAAGAGGCTCTCACCCTTCGAGAGGTTGTCCGTTTTCTTCCGGCGATACGATCCTTCGATCGGCATCCGGGAAGGCCAACGATGACGAGCCCTTTGTTCGGCAATAGCGGGAGTGTCGGACGCCTCATCGGGGTTGTCATGAACACCGTATTCTCGTCGGGCGCTGCGATGCTCGAATTCCCAAGCACGTGCGATGAATTGTTGCGTGAAATCAAAATTCGCGCGCGGTTACGCTTGAACGATCTGACCAATGAATCGCCGGACGTCATATTCTACGCACGCTGGATATCGAGGCGGCGACGCTGGGCGTGGCCCGCGAAATGGAAGTTCCCGCGCTCGGGAACGCGCAGACCATCGGGACTGCGTTGCAGTCGACCAAAGTACAGCTCGTGATCCTGGACGGCCTGACCCATGAAGCCGAACTGAGTGCGGTCGATCTCGTCCTGCCTCGAGTTCGTCAGTTTCTGCATGACGGGTCATCATCATGACGGCCGGTTACTCACTCGGTTCGACCGTGAACGCGAAGCCGCTGTCGCGCGGGGGCACGCGCCCGGTCCCCCCGCAACCAGAGCGGTGACAGGTTGAACCTGCTACCGTCGCGGCCCGACCAACAGCATCCCGCCAACCGGCAGGGAGCGAGGTGTTTCACGACGATGTTCGACAAAACCTATCGGCAGCGCCTCGAGGCTGATCTTGCGCAATGGGAAGCCGACGGCGTGATCGCGCCGGCGGCGGCCACCTCCATCCGCAGCGCGCTGCCGCCGCTCTCGCCCGGCATCAACATCGCCGTCGTCGTTGCCATCGTCGGCGGCCTCTTGATCGCAGCCGCCTTCCTCGCCTTCGTCGCGGCGCACTGGACCGAGATCGCGCGGCTGCTGCGGTTCGCGATCCTGATCGCCGGCATGGTCGTCGCCGGCGGCCTCGGAGCGTGGTTTGCCGCGACGGGCCGCAATGTTCTCGCCGATCTCTGTGCGAGCATCGGTGCGATCATCTTCGGCGCGGGCATCGCGCTGGTCGGCCAGATGTATCATCTCGGCGAGGATTTCGCCGGCGGCATGCTGCTGTGGTCGATCGGAGCATTTGCCGCCGCACTGCTGACCGGATCGCGCGGCGCGCTTGCGGTCGCCCTCGTCGCGGCCTGCATCTGGACCTGCATGCGCAACTATGATGCGCATGATGTCCTGCATCTTCCGTTCGTGGCGGTCTGGCTGATCGCCGCCGCGCTCGCGCTTGCATGGAATTCCCGTGTGGCGGCCCATCTCGTCGCGGTCGCGCTGCTTCCGTGGTGGATCGCGACTTCGCTCCGCTTCGAACTCGACGGTGCCCAGCCGTCGTTCGTGCTCGCGAACGGCGCCGCCTTGCTGTTCGGCGCCGGACTCGCAATCGCCGCTGTGCCGTCGCCGAGGGCGCGGCGTCTCGGGACCGTTTTATCGATCTACGGAGCGTTTTCGCTGGCGGCCGTCGCTTGCCTGGAGGTGACAACGGTGGACGACATCATCCGCTTCCGGAACAGCACGGTGCCGGCCCAGCCACTTTGGGCGATCCTGTGCGGGGCCGCGGGCGTGATCCTCGCGCTTGCGTCTGCCGGCGTCACCAGGCGTGCAGGTGAAATCCTTGCGGCATGTTCGATCGGACTCGTCCTGCTCGCGGCGCCGATCTGGCCGGCATCCACGGCCGGCGAGCCCTGGTTCGCCTATGCCGCGCTGCTCTGCGCCATGCTGTGCCTCGTTGTCTCCGGTGTGCTCGATGATGTGCGTCCGCGGATCGTTGCCGGCTGGCTCGGGATTGCCGGCGTGATCGCGGGCATCACCTGGGCGGTGAAGGGATCGCTGCTGCGCCGCTCGGCTTTCCTTGCCGCGGCCGGTGTTGTTGCCGTCGTATTTGCCACCGCGCTCAATCGCGCGCTGCCGAGGGCCCAGCGATGATGGAGTTGACCGCGTCCGTGACAAAACTCTGGCAACGCATCCCGAAAGCCGTGCTGTTCGGTGTCGCCGTCCTGCTTCAATGCGTGCTGCTGGTGCTGATGGTCGCCGATCGCATGCAGATCCTGCGCGAAGGCCGTGAGGTGACGTTGCAGACGCAGCCGGTCGATCCCCGCGATCTGCTACGCGGCGACTATGTCGTGCTCCGCTACGACATCTCGCAACTGCCGGCGGGCACGCTCGCTGGACAGCCGGCGGCCGAGCGCAAGCCCGTCGTGTTCGTCAAGCTCGCGCCGAATGCCAATGGTCTCTACGAGGCCGTCTCGGTGCATGCCGAGCCCGTCACGGTCACGGCTCCCGAAGTGCTGATCCGCGGCCGCGTCTCCTCTTACGGCGGAACCTGCGGCTCCGGCTCGCGCGTCTTCTGCGAGAAACTGGCGATCAAATACGGTCTCGAAAGCTATTTCGTGCCCGAAGGCGAGGGCAAGAAGCTCGAGCAGGCCCGCAACCAGCAGAAACTCCGGGTCGTCGCCGCCGTACTCCCCTCAGGCCGCGCCGCCATCAAGCGGCTGCTGCTCGACGGCGAGCCGGTCTATGAGGAGCCGTTATACTAGGCGCTGATCATTTGGCCTTCAGCGCCCGCCGCAGCACGTCCCACATTCGCGGATCGCTCATATGCGCCACGTTGAAGCGCAGGAAGTCCGATGCCGTCTGCGATACGCTGAAGACGTTGCCCGGTGCGAGCACCACATCCTCCTCGAGCGCGGCGCGCGCGACGGCGGTGGCATCCTGTCCGCCCGCGAGGCGGCACCAGAGGAAGAAGCCACCGCGCGGCATCAGCCAGGGCTCGATGCCCAGCGCCTGAAGTTTTCGCGCGACGTCGCGGCGCGTGCGCGTGAGCTTCTGCCTGAGCTCGTCCATGTGCTTGCGATAGCTGCCGCCGGCCAGGACCCTTGCGATGATTTCGGTCGCCACCGGGCTCGGGCCGCCAAAACTGGTCGCGACCTGGAGGTCGACGAGGTGCTCGATCCAGTCGGCTCGCCCTGCGATGTAGCCGCAGCGCACCGAGGCCGACAGCGTCTTGGAGAAGCTGCCGATGCGGATCACGCGGTTCAATCCGTCGAGCGCGGCAAGGCGCGGCGAGCGCTCCGGTTCGAAGTCGCCGAAGATGTCGTCCTCGATGATGGTGAGGTCGTGCGTCGTGGCCGCAGTCAGAAGCCGGTGCGCGGTCTGAAGCGAGATCGTCGCGCCGGTCGGATTGTGCAGCGCTGAATTGGTGATGTAGAGCCGCGGCCGCTCAGCCGCGAGGATCTGCTCGAAGCGCGCGACATCGGGGCCCGACGGCGTGTAGGGCACGCTGACGATCTTCGCCTGATGCGCTCGCAGCAGCGCGCGAAAATTGAAGTAGCAGGGATCGTCGACCAGCACGGTGTCGCCGGGACGGAGCAGGAAGCGGCAGATCAGGTCGGTCGCCTGCGTGCCTGAACCGGTCAGCATCAACTGGTTGATCGAGGCCTCGATCGCGTCTTCGGCGAGGCGCGCGAGCAGCAGCCGGCGCAGGGCAGGGGAGCCGCTCGTGCTGCCGTAGTTGGTCAAAACGCTCGCGTCGGTGCGGGCAAGCGCGCGGGTGGCGCGGCGCAACGCCGCCTCCGGCATCCACTCCGGCGGCAGCCAGCCGCAGCCGGGTTTTGGCACGCCATCATCCGTGTCGAGCGATTGTCGGGAAACCCAGAACGGATCAACTTCCCGGTCGCGGCGGGGCTCGACTTCGGTCAGCGCCAGCGGCGGGGTGACGGCCGATGAGACATAGAAGCCCGAGCCGCGCCGGGCGCGGATCAGGCCATCGGCGGCCAGCCGATCATAGGCTTCGACGACGGTGGACGGCGAAACACCCATTGTCGCGGCAAGGCTGCGGATCGACGGCAGGCGGTCGCCGGCACTGAGCGCGCGGGCGGCGACCTTGGCGCGGATCGCGCCCATCACGTCGCTGGTCCGCGTCCCGCCCCGTCCCTTCGTTTGTAGCTCGCCGCCCAAGGTGTATTACCTTCCATATCCATACAGTTCTGCCGGATTGTACTGGATTGTTGCTGGTTTCGCCACCGGCGACGGCCGATGATCGTGACCCAAAAAGCGAGACGGACATGCAATCTACAGGCAGTGGCTGGGGCAACGGGCTTCTCGGCGTCATCATCTTCAGCGGCTCCTTGCCGGCGACGCGCGTGGCGGTCGGTGGTTTCTCCGCGCTGTTCCTGACGTCCGCCCGCGCGGTCATCGCGGCCCTGATCGGTATGGCCGTGCTCTTCCTGCTCCGCCAGGCGCGGCCGCAGCGGAAGGATCTCGTCTCGCTCACCATCGTCTCCATCGGCGTCGTGGTCGGCTTCCCCCTGCTGACGGCGCTCGCGCTCCAGCACATCACCTCCGCGCATTCGATCGTCTTCATCGGGCTCTTGCCGCTGTCGACGGCGATCTTCGCGGTGCTGCGCGGTGGCGAGCGACCGCAGCCGCTGTTCTGGCTGTTCGCTGTCCTCGGCAGCACCACGGTGGCAGGCTTTGCTTTGTCCAACGACGGCTCGGCATCAGTCACCGGCGATCTCCTGATGGTCGCCGCCATCGTGCTGTGCGGGCTCGGTTATGCCGAAGGCGCGGCGCTGTCGCGCCGCCTCGGCGGCTGGCAGGTGATCTCCTGGGCGCTGCTGCTCGCGCTGCCGCTGATGGTGTCGGTCGCGATCCTGACATGGCCGTCGACGTGGAGCGGCGTCGGCGTGCCCGCCTGGATCGGGCTCGCCTACGTCTCCGTCTTCAGCATGTTCGTCGGCTTCATCTTCTGGTACCGGGGCCTTGCGGTCGGCGGCATTGCCCGCGTCGGTCAATTGCAGCAGCTCCAGCCGTTCTTCGGCCTCGCGCTTGCCGGCTTCCTGCTGCACGAGCCGGTCGCATGGAGCATGATCGCCGCGACCGCACTCGTCGTCGTCTGCGTGTTCTTCGCGCGGCGATATGCCTGAGGCGGTGATCGCAGTTCCCGACCAGGGTCTGAAGTTGATGACCTTGATCGAACGCGCTTCCATCTGGTCATTGGCTCGCGACCACACCTTGGCGCGGTCGTTATGCGACTGCCAACGTTGATCTAGATCAACGTCTGTTCTTGCACGCAGTGCCGCACTGGATGGGAGAGTTATCTCCCCGGTGCATCGCGTGCCCTGTTTCGCGATCACAGTGACAGCATCCGCCTGGCTGGTCTGCTCGTTTCGCTGATGGGACGGTGATCGGCATCCTCACGCGACTGACAGAAATCCGCAGAAAGCAAGGGAAGGAGCACGTCATGCGACACGGAACCAAATTTTGGCTAGCCGGCGCCGTTATTGCCTGCGCAGCCATGGGCTCGGTGCAGTGGTCGGAGGAGGATGGTCTTTCATTCTCGGTTCAGAGCGCACAGGCCCGCGTAGGGCGACCAGCGACCCCAGTGAGTGTCGCCGGCGTCGCGCGGCGAACGACGCGCCGCGCCGTAGTCGGTGGAGCGGCCGTAGGCGCCGCTGTCGCGGCACCAACGTGCGCCCGCGTGCTGGTCAATGGCGCGTGGGTCTGTCGCTAGGAAAGCTCTGTCCTTCATGGGGGTGATCGCAGCGATCGCGCTCGTGGTCGTGTGCGTCTTCTTCTTCGCGCGGCGGTTGGCGTGAGGCCTGTGCCTCACGCCTGCCCCATCACCGTCCGCGTCAGCGCACTCCGGGCAAACTTCTTCAGCGGCATCGGCTTGCCGAACAGAAAACCCTGCACGAGGTCGAAGCCGAGCTCGTTGGCGGCGACGAGGTCGGCGCGGCTCTCGACGCCTTCGGCCACGGTGCGCGCGCCGTAGGCGTGCGCGAGCTCGACGATGTGACGGCACACCGTGCGCTTCAGCCGATCGCTGCCGCTGCCGGTGACGAAGTGCCGATCGGCCTTCAGCTTGATGAAGGGAATCTTGTCCAGATCCATCAGTGACGGCCAGTTGGCGCCAAGATTGTCGATCGACAGGCCGATATTGTGCAGGCGCACCTCGCGGGCGACCTCGACGAGGAATTCGAGATCGCGGATCGCCTCCTCGCTGTCGATCTCGATCGTCAGCCCGCCGAAGGCCGGATGCGTCGGCATGCGGCGGCAGAGATCGCGCACCGCCTGCGGCTCCTTCAGATACGACGTCGGCAGGTTGATCGAGAGATCGACCGGGCTCTGCTGCTCCAGGAGATAGTGCCAGTCCTGCAAGGCGCGCTCGATCACGAACTCCGAGAGCTCGCGCAAATGCGGATCGTGCTCTTCGGGGATGAAGTAGGCGGGCGGCACCACGCCCCAGGTCGGATGCCGCATCCGCACCAGCGCCTCGGCGCCGCTGCGGACCAAGGTGCGCGCGTCGATCTTGGGCTGGTACCAGAGCTCGAGCCAGCCGGCATGCAGCGCCTCGCCGACATACACGGCCGGGCTCGGCGCCGGCTCGTCCGGCAGCAGCATCGCGACGCGCTCGCGCAGCGTCTCGGCGGCAAAGGGCGTGGTCAGTGGCGGCAGCATCGCGAGGCCATACTCCTCGCCGACCTGCTGCACAGCCCTGACGATGATGGACTCGCGGGCGCCGACGGCGAGAACCTTGCCGTCGAAGGCCTCGCGCACCAGTGTCTCCAGAAACGTGCCGGGCTCGATGCCGTCGGCGGCGATGCCGAGCAGGATCAGGTCCGGCAACTCGCGGGTCAGCACGGTCTGCAGCTCGTCCGCGCTGGCGCATTCGCTGGTGACGAAACCAAGATCCTCCAGCACCTCGGCGAGGAATGCGCGCAGATGGCGCTTGCCGTCGGCGACGCATGCGCGCGGCGTTACCTTTCGCCGTCCGAAGGTTTTAGGCCTCCGTCCGGCGAGCTCAACAAGTTCATCGTTCATCGCAAACCACTCCCGTTCCGCGACAGGTGTTAGCGATGGGAGCAGTTTCAAATATGGAGAGCTTCAGTCGATTGTTGAATTATCTGGGTAACGTTAAAGCCCGCATCACGTCTAAAATTGTCTGGATCTTCTTCCAGAAGTTTTTACGTCTGCCCGCGCGTCGCGCGCGAGCGTGCGGCAATCCCGCGCAATTTTTGCAAGACGCGGCTTGGCTGCGGACACGCGCGCTGTCCTGTAATCGGACGAGGTCGCGCGCACTTCGCCCAATTGAATAATGGACGCCTCAATTGCTTGTGGCCGTGGCGTGCCGGGTCATGCAGTACCAGCTCGCGACCGCGACTCAGGACGGGAAACGCCTTGTAGAATCCGTGCTTGTCGAGCTGCGCATTCAGCTCGTTCAACGCGCTACGAACCGCTCGCGTTTCGCGCGGCGCTGGCGCGCGCGTGCAATGCCGCCATCGTCGATGTCCGCCGGTTCGATCTCATCGCAACCTCCTTCCCGTCGCTCTTGCGGTGCATCGCAGGATCGACACGATGGCAGCGATGGGAGAGTTCATTTTCACGCGATGCGCGCATGTTCCATGGTTTACGCGTGACAGTTCTGCGACAACGTGGCCGGCTGCGGCGGCGCAAATGTGAAGCACATCACATGTGTCTTGCTGCACCTGCGCTATTGCTGTGCGCAGCCGGTGGTGGGCTGTCGAGGATTACAGCAATGACGACGCGGCGATTGATGTATTGGTGGTTCAGATTCGTTCTGTCAGGACGATTTACCGATCGCTTCCTGTGCCTGCCGCGGGCGGAGTAGCCGCGCCGCAGTATCAGGTCTGCCCAATCAATTTGCGAAACGCCGCCGCGCCGTCCTGCACGGCGTCGCGTCCCTTCCAGGCCAGATAGGACAGCTTGCCACCGAGCGTGTCGTGGCTGCGCAGCCGGCGCGAGCCGAGAATGTGGCCGACATTGGAGGGGAAGCGGCTCACCTCGGCGGACACCAGCGCCGCGATCGCATCCATCAATTGCTGGAGCCGGATACCCCATTCGCAACCCTCGATGCCGTCGATGCGGACCTTGAGCGCATATTCGGTGTCGTAGATGTCGGCGAGCAGGTCGCGGGCGACCAGCACGCGGTTGTGCTTGAGCGCGACCCGCAGGGCGAGCCGCTTGTCGTCGAGCCGGTCGAGCACCATGGGAACGACGCAGGCATAGGGCGTGGCGGCGACGTCGGCCACGCTCTTGCTCGCGGCGATCCTGGTGGCAAGGCGCACCAGCTCCCAGGACGTCTTCAGCCGCCTCGCCACCAGCGCCAGCGCAAAGGGCAGCGCGTCCGGGTGGGACTTCTTGAAGACATCGAGTTGCGCAGTGATCTGGGCAACCTGGCCGTCGTCGAATTTCGCGATCTTCTCAGGCAGCTTTTCGTTGAACTTCGGCAGCGCGTCGCCGGCGCGCAGCACCTGCTGCATTTTCCTCACGTCGTCGAAGGCGGTGCGCGAGGCCGTGTATTGCGTGAGCTTGGCGCGTGCGAACTCGGTGCTTTCCGCCGATGCGAGGGTGTTCTCGAGGACCTTGAGGACCTTGGTCTGGAAGATCGACGCGGTTTTCAGCACTTCCTTCGGGTTGTTGGCGGTGACCTGGTCGTTGATCGCCTTGATGTAGTCGCGCGCCATGGTCGGCAGCAGGTCGCGGCAGATCCACTCCCAGATCGGCGTGAGCGTGTTACGTGAAATCCGCCCCGCATTGGCATGCTCGGGTGCGCCGTCGATCAGGAGCAGTTCGAGCGGCGCGAAGAAATAGCGCGAGGGACTGGTGGCGCGTGCCTGGGTCGATCCGTCCTTGCGGAACTCGGCGCGCAACTTCGCCTGGATGTCGGACGAGCCCGGCATGTCGATGCCGCACAGTTCGAGCCGCTCGAGCTCGCTGAGCAGACAGCTGCGCGAGAGCGGCGTCAGCCTCTGCAAGAACTCGGACAGCCGATCGATCTCGTTCATGGCACGCAATCTTCCGCAGCGTTTCCCGCAGGCCTACCGGCCTCATGCGTGGAGGCATTTGCGCGCTCTCAATCGTGACCAAGAGAAGCAAGTCATTGTTAATTTATCCGTAAAAACCGGGAGGCGCGGGCGCCCGCTGGGGAGCGTTGGTTAAGGAGGCATTTCGTCGCCTGCTCAAGTTTTGGGCGAAACCTCAACCTACGCGTGGTCGATTGCGTGGGTACTCAAGCATAAATTGTGCCTGCGCCGGTATTTCAGCACAAAACTGCCAAAATTACCGTAGTCTTACGGAGCAAAAAGTTAACCACAGACCGGCCTCGGTTCCGCTAAACGAGTCACATGGGGTCACAGAACGATACGGCCACCGATTCGCGGCCGTCGGAATGGTTCGAAAGCAGCTCTGCTCCGACCGAAGAGCTCGATTTCGCCCGCCTGAACGCGGTCCGCGCCAAGGCCGCCGACGAGATGGCCAGCGCCATCGCCCGCGAGCTCAACGGCCCCCTGACCGCGCTCCTGCTCTACATGGGCGAGATCAAGCACCACAGCGACCAGCTCGCGCCGGTTACGGCCGATCGGGCCTATTTGCAGCGCGTGGTGGAGAATGCGCTGGCGCAGACCGAACGTGTTTGCGGCGTGGTCAAGCAGCTTGCCGGCCCTCATAGGGATGCCCTGCCGATCCAGTCCAGGACCGAGGGCGCCGAATTGAACGCCGCCCGCGCACAGCAAGCGCAGCGTGTGCCGAGCACCGAGTTGCTGGGCCTGTCGGGCCAGAAGCGGCTGACCAAGCGCGAACGCGAGGTGCTGAGGCTGATCAGCGAGGGCTACTCGAACAAGCAGGGCGCGCTGCGGATGCAGATCAGCCCGCGCACGTTCGAGAGCCATCGCGCCGAGGCGATGCGCAAGCTCGGCGCGCGCAACACCGCGGACCTCGTCCGTGCGGCGCTGCTGCATTCGATCGATTGAGGTTCTGTCCTGCGCCGCCAGGCGGGCGATCAAGCCTGAGAATGGCCTGGGGACCCGATGGGTTCAGAGATAATCCTCGGCGAAAGGGCGTACCCGCGACGGCGGCCGCAGCGACTTGGGCTCTTCCTTCGGCGCGCTCGGAATGATCGTGATGGTCCAGCGCGGCGGCATGCTCGATTCCTGCTCCAGCACCGAGCGAACGAAACCAGTCACCGTCGCCTCGCCAGCCTTCACCGTCGCCGTCCTGCCGTTGAACTGTGCGATGCGGAAGCGACGGACCTCTTTCTGATCCGCAGTCTCATAGGTGAACATGGAAACCCTCCTGGTTTCCGGCGACTATCGCCACCTATGATTAGCCATCTGTGAAAATCCCAAACCGTAGAAGTACGGCGGGCCTGGCGCGGTTTTCGTCAGAGCGTTTTCGAGCGAAGTGGATACGGTTTGCGCAAGCCCCGCTCCGATTCATCGAAACGAAAATGGCTCTAGCCCTGCGGCTCCTGCGCGCGCGCGGCGGCGTAGGCGGCATCCATCAGGTCGAGGAGACCGTGGAATTCGGCCTCGCCAAGCGTCTCCGCGGTCTGCTCCAGCCGCAGCGCCAGCGCCGCAAGCCTGACATAGCCGAACGTTCCGGCCGCGCTCTTCAGCGAATGCGCTTCGCGGGTGATCCTGGCGAGGTGCCGCGCGAGCGAGAGCGTGCGGAACAGCTGCAGACGCGCGCAGGTCTCGCTCCAGAACACGTCACGGACTTCACAGGCCCCGTCCTCGCCGATCTCCCGCACCAGCGCTTCGTACGCACCCGGCTCGCGCGCGGGCGCAGCATCGAGCGCTTTTGGCATCGGCGCGGCGGTCACTTCAAACATGGCTTTGGCCCGTCCTGGTCACGGTTCGTCTGCCGCGCGGCCTGTACGGCGCGAGGCATGCCCCGTGTCTAGGGCATCCGAATTTCAGTTCCGGTAGCAGGACGATCCGTGTTTGCAGGCCGGCGTTAGCCGCCGGTTTACCAAGGCGCCGGTCAGCGCGGGCCGAGCAGCCGGTCGTACTGGGCCTTCACGGTGGCGTAGCATTCGCACGCCGTCTGGCGCAGGCCGTCCAGGTTGAGGATCTGGATGTGCCCGCGGCTGTAGTGGATGAAATTGGCGTGCTGCAACGTATTGGCGACCAGCGACACGCTGTTGCGGCGCGCCCCGATCATCTGCGCCATCGCCTCCTGGGTCAGCAGCAGCCGGTAATCGCCCGACAGGTCATGGGTGTGCAGCAGGCAACGCGACAGCCGCGACTCCACCGGATGGGCGGCGTTGCAGCCCGCGGTCTGCTGGACCTGTGCGTAGACGGCCAGCCCGTGACGGGTGAGCAGCGTCCGCAAGGTGCTGCTCTGGTCGGCCGCGTCGCGCAGCCGGTCGAGGTCCATCACGGAGGCGGCACCGGGGACCAGCACGATTGCCGTGTTCAGCGCGCAGGCATCGCCCATGGTCGAGAGCGTTCCGAGCAGGCTGTCGCGGCCGACCATGGCGACCTGCACATGCTCGCCCTTGGCGAGTTTCACCACCAGCGAGATGACGCCGCGGTGGGGAAAGTAGGCGCGCTTGAGCGTCTCGCCGGTCTCCACCAGGATCGCTTCGTGCGGCAGATCGATCATGCGCAAATGCGGGCGGATCAATTCGTAATCCTCCGCCGACAGTGCGGACAGGAAACCGTTGGATGGGCGCGCCATCGTTTCCAAGACTGCCTCCGTCTCGTCAGCCCCCGAACTCGAAGCGAATGGGCTGCTCGCTGTACGGATAAGTTTGATCATGTTCTCGTCGGGATATATTGGCAATTGGGACAAGATGTCCGGTTGCGATGGCGCCCCCGCTGCACTGTGTGCACACCGGCATGCAGCAGGCCGGTTGCGCCGGGCTATCTTCATCGCGGGGCTCCCAGCAGGCGGGCGTGGCAGCCCTTCACCGCCGCATAGCAGTCGCAGGACCTCGTCTCCAATGCGCGCTCGTCGACGATCTCGATCTGGCCGCGGGTGTAGTGAATGATGCCGGCGCGCTGGAGCGCATTTGCGACGAGGGAAATCGCGTTGCGCCGTACGCCCATCATCTGCGCCAGCGTCTCCTGTGTCAGCGGAAGGAACTTGCTGTCGGACAGGTCGCGGGCACGCAGGAGCCAGCGCGCCAGCCGCGCTTCGACCGGGTGCACCGTATTGCACAGCACCGATTGCTGCGCATGCGCGAGCAGCGCCTGCTCGTGGCGGATCATCAGGCCGCGAAACTGCGCGCTTGCGGCCGCCACCGCCCGGAAGGCCGCGATTTCGAGCACGGACGCAGTCCCGGGGAAGAGCACAGCGGCATCCGTCGGAGCGATGCCGTCGGCAAGCGCGGCGCCGGCGCCGACGGCGCTGTCGCGGCCCAGCATCGCGACCTCGATCATCTGTCCCTCGGAGAGACCCACCGTGATCGAAACGGACCCGCCGTGCGGGAAGTAGACATGTCGCAGCGCGGCGCCTGCCTCGGCCAAGACAGATTCCCTGACCATTTCGACTGTCGCGAGATGGGGGCGCAGCAGATCGAAATCCGCCACGCCGAGCATTTGCAGCAACTGGTTGGACGGGTGGCCGCTCGCGGTCATGCAGGTCAATCCGGCGCGTTCATTAGGACGATCGGCCGCCGCGCCCTGTGCGTCATTCAGTTGCACGGCGACCAAAACATATTGTAAAGGTTGTGTGGCCGTCCATATACCCGTTGGGGGGCAGACAGGCTGCGGCATTTGCGGCGGAAATTGAGAAACGCACGCTGATTCGCGCGTTAATTAGGGGCGTCCGTCTTGCGCCGGGCGGCAGGAAAAAGCGGCAAGGGGGCCATCATGAGCCGCTAGGATCGCATCTGCGCCGTCATCGGACCCGACCGACACCTGCGGCTTCCCCTCAAGCGCGCATTTTCTATCCATCCGGGACTGGTCCGCGCGGCTTCGCAACGCCGCGACTGTCGCACCCCTTGCCCCTGATTTCCCGACAGGACCGTTGACGCTTGCATCAATGTTTCGACCAGCCAGAGGAGAACGGCGTGCCCCACGGTTTGACGTTTGAATCGCCGAAACGGGAAACTCAAACGGGGACGGCAGACCTGCACCATACTCTCGTCGACGACGACCCGATGGTGTGCATGGCCATCGAGATCTATCTGCAGCGGAATCATTTCCGGGTGACGATTGCCGACGGAGGAGAAGCCGCCTCCGCGCTCTCGAGAACGAACAGGTCGATCTGATGATGATCGACATCTTCATGCCGCACACGCGAGGTTCGAGTCGATCCGGATCTTCCACGAGCACGCGCCGGCCATTCCGCTGATTGCGATGTCCGGCTACGCCTTCGCAAATTTGAACGCGCCCGCACCCGACTTCCTCCGGATGGCGCCGGAGCTCGGCGCTGCGCGTTGCCTTCGCAAGCCGTTTAGACCGGATGCGCTATTCGCGGCCATCGAGGATTGTCTCGCGGAGCATCGTGCTGTCTCCGCAATTGGGTTAGCGCGGTAGCAATCGCGGCGGCCGCGAAATAAGCGTCCGTTTACCGCAAGCGCAGCTGTTGCGGATTGAGCAGGCGAGCAGCGGGCGGCGGTGTGAGCGATTCTGATTGCGCGTGATTTGATTCAATTCGCGCGGCCCGTGCATATCGTCCTTCGCGAGCAGGATTTTTCGCATACGTCGCAGTGTTGTTATCGGAGCGTTTACCTATCGCGTCTGTCGCGTGAGATGCGGCGCCGCTTTTGTCGCAAGACGCTATCGCAGGCCTCGAAGCGCAAACTTGTCTTCAATATCCGTATTAGCACGGAGGCTGAAATTAACGGGACCGTGAAAGGGGTTGTCTAACGATCCAGGCGCGGACCTCCGCCGAACTCCAGGTGCGGCCCAGGCGTCGAAGTCCGGCTCAGTAAGGCGTAGCTCATGGATGATCTGTTGCGGGAGTTTTTGACGGAGACCAGCGAGAGCCTGGACACCGTCGACAATCAGTTGGTGAAGTTCGAGCAGGAGCCGAATAACGCCAAGATCCTGGATAACATCTTCCGCCTGGTCCACACCATCAAGGGCACGTGCGGCTTCCTCGGACTGCCGCGGCTTGAAGCGCTGGCGCATGCCGGCGAGACCCTGATGAGCAAATTCCGCGACGGCATGCCGGTGACGGCCGGCGCGGTGACGGTGATCCTGTCCTCGATCGACCGCATCAAGGAGATCCTCGCCGGCCTCGAGGCGACCGAAGCCGAGCCCGAAGGCAACGACCGCGATCTCATCGACAAGCTGGAAGCGATGGTCGAGCAGGGCATGGCCGCGATGGCCGCAGGTGCTGTTGCTGATGCACCGCCGCTCGTCCCGGAAGCTCCCACTCCCGTCGAAGCAAAGGTTGCACCGTCGAAAGAAAAAGAAATGACCGAGGGCACGCTGATCGACCAGACCCTGGAGCGCCCCTTACGTCCGGGCGAAGTCTCGCTCGACGAGCTCGAGCGCGCCTTCCGCGAGACCGCGATCGAA
Source organism: Bradyrhizobium sp. 63_E2_N1_3 (assembly GCF_052076005.1). NCBI lineage: Bacteria > Pseudomonadati > Pseudomonadota > Alphaproteobacteria > Hyphomicrobiales > Nitrobacteraceae > Bradyrhizobium > Bradyrhizobium sp. 63_E2_N1_3. The sequence goes on from NZ_CP197235.1 coordinate 572,850, forward strand.
GCGCCGGCTCCTGTCGCCAAGGCCGAGCCCGCGCCGGCTGCTGAAGCTCCGGCGCTCGCCGCCAAGGAAGCTGCGAAGCCCGCCAAGGAAAAGGCCGCGCCGAAGAAGTCGACGGCCGACGAGAATGCAGGCGAAGGCGCCAGCATCGCCAACCAGTCGATCCGCGTCAACGTGGATACGCTGGAGCATCTGATGACCATGGTCTCCGAGCTGGTCCTGACCCGCAACCAGCTGCTGGAGATCTCCCGCCGCAACGAGGACACCGAGTTCAAGGTGCCGTTGCAGCGCCTGTCCAACGTCACCGCCGAGCTGCAGGAAGGCGTCATGAAGACGCGCATGCAGCCGATCGGCAATGCCTGGCAGAAGCTGCCCCGCATCGTCCGCGATCTCTCGAGCGAACTCGGCAAGCAGATCGAGCTGGAGATGCACGGCGCCGACACCGAGCTCGACCGCCAGGTGCTCGACCTGATCAAGGACCCGCTCACCCACATGGTGCGCAACTCCGCCGACCACGGCCTGGAGACCCCCGCCGAGCGGCTCGCGTCCGGCAAGGGCGAGCAGGGCACCATCCGCCTGTCCGCCTATCACGAGGGCGGCCACATCATCATCTGCATCGCCGACAACGGCCGCGGCCTCAACACCGAGAGGATCAAGGCCAAGGCGATCTCCTCCGGTCTCGTCACCGAGGCCGAGCTCGAGAAGATGAGCGAAGCCCAGATCCACAAGTTCATCTTCGCGCCGGGCTTCTCGACCGCAGCTGCGATCACCTCGGTCTCCGGCCGCGGCGTCGGCATGGACGTGGTGCGCACCAATATCGACCAGATCGGCGGCACCATCGACATCAAGTCGGTGGCCGACGAGGGTTCCTCCGTCACCATCAAGATCCCGCTGACCTTGGCCATCGTCTCGGCGCTGATCGTCGAGGCCGCCGGCGACCGTTTTGCAATCCCGCAGCTCTCGGTCGTCGAGCTTGTCCGTGCCCGCGCCAACAGCGAGCACCGCATCGAGCGCATCAAGGACACCGCGGTGCTCAGGTTGCGCAACAAGCTCTTGCCGCTGATCCACCTCAAGAAGCTGCTCAAGATCGACGACGGCGCGGCCAGCGATCCCGAGAACGGTTTTATCGTGGTGACCCAGGTCGGCAGCCAGACCTTCGGCATCGTGGTCGACGGCGTGTTCCACACCGAAGAGATCGTGGTGAAGCCGATGTCGACGAAGCTGCGTCACATCGACATGTTCTCCGGCAACACCATTCTGGGCGATGGCGCTGTTATCATGATCATCGATCCCAACGGCATTGCCAAGGCGCTCGGCGCCGCCGGCTCCTCGGCCCATGACATGGGCGACGAGAACGGCGCCCATCACATCGGAAGTGGCGAGCAGACCACCTCGCTGCTGGTGTTCCGCGCCGGCTCCAGCCAGCCCAAGGCGGTCCCGCTCGGGCTCGTCACCCGCCTGGAAGAGCTCCCGGCCGACAAGATCGAGTTCAGCAACGGCCGCTACATGGTGCAGTACCGCGAGCAGCTGATGCCGCTGGTCGCCATGGAGAGCGTCACCATTGCGAGCCAGGGCGCCCAGCCGATTCTGGTGTTTGCGGATGACGGCCGCTCCATGGGCCTCGTCGTCGACGAGATCATCGACATCGTCGAGGAACGGCTCAACATCGAGGTCGGCGGCTCCGCCTCCGGCATTCTCGGTTCGGCCGTGATCAAGGGCCAGGCCACCGAGGTGATCGACGTCGGCCACTTCCTGCCGATGGCGTTCGCCGACTGGTTCACCCGCAAGGAGATGAAGCCGTCGCAGCACTCGCAGTCGGTGCTGCTGGTCGACGACTCGGCCTTCTTCCGCAACATGCTGGCACCCGTGCTGAAGGCGGCCGGCTACCGCGTCCGCACCGCGCCGACTGCGCAGGAGGGCCTGGCTGCGCTGCGTGCGCAGAGCTTCGACGTGGTCCTGACCGACATCGAGATGCCCGACATGAACGGGTTCGAGTTCGCCGAAGTGATCCGCTCCGACACCAATCTGGGCGCGATGCCGATCATCGGCCTGTCCGCGCTGGTGTCGCCGGCGGCGATCGAGCGCGGCCGTCAGGCCGGCTTCCACGACTATGTCGCCAAGTTCGACCGTCCCGGTCTGATCGCGGCGCTGAAGGAACAGACCGCGGGCGCCGCCGGCGCCTCCGAGCTGAGCCGGGCAGCGGCGTAACGGCACTGGGGATCAGGAGATACCGCTATGAGCAACAAGAAGACGCAGATCGGCGAAGGCGCCATGGTCGAATACGTCACCGCGATGATCGGCGGCCAGCTGTTCGGCCTGCCGATCTCCCGCGTGCAGGACGTGTTCATGCCCGAGCGCGTCACCCGCGTTCCCTTGTCCTCGCGCGAGATCGCGGGCGTGCTGAACCTGCGCGGCCGCATCGTCACCGTGGTCGACATGCGTGCCCGGCTCGGCCTGCCCAAGCCCGAGGACGGCAAGACCCCGATGGCGGTCGGCGTCGACCTGCGCGGTGAATCCTACGGCCTCCTGATCGACCAGATCGGCGAGGTGCTGCGGCTCGCCGAGGACAACAAGGAAGAAAACCCCGTCAACCTCGATCCCCGCATGGCCAAGCTCGCCGGCGGCGTCCACCGCCTCGACGGGCAGCTCATGGTCGTCCTCGACGTCGATCGCGTCCTCGAGCTTAAAACCGAAGTACAAATGGCTGCCTGAGCTAACCGAAACATCGAAGCCGGAGAACCAAAATGAAGACATGTTTGGTGGTCGATGATTCCAGCGTCGTGCGAAAGATCGCGCGCCGGATCCTGGAAGGCCTGGAATTCGAAGTCACCGAGGCCGAGGACGGCTCGAAGGCGCTGGAGATCTGCCAGCGGCAGCTGCCCGATGCGGTGCTGCTCGACTGGAACATGCCCGTGATGGACGGCTTCGAGTTCATGGGCCACATGCGCCGCCTGCCCGGCGGCGACCAGCCGAAGGTGGTGTTCTGCACCACCGAGAACAACGTGGCTCATATCGCCCAGGCGCTCAGCGGCGGCGCCAACGAGTACATTATGAAGCCCTTCGATAAAGACATCATCGCCGACAAATTCGCTGAAGTCGGCTTGATCCCGGTCGGACAAGCCATGGTCTGAGTATCTGGCCCGAGCGTTTCAGCCAGAGTGTCCCCAGTACAGCTTCCGAGAGGCTATCCGTGACCCCGACCGAGTATGAGTATCTGCGTAAGTTCCTGAGGGATCATTCCGGACTCGACCTGTCCGCAGACAAGCAATATCTGATCGAAAGCCGGTTGTTGCCGCTCGCCCGCAAGGCCGGGCTCTCCGGGATCGGCGAGCTCGTGCAGAAGCTGCAGGGCGGCTCGAGCGCGCTCGTCACCAGCGTGGTCGAAGCCATGACCACCAACGAGACCTTCTTCTTCCGCGACAAGGTCCCGTTCGATCATTTCCGCGACACCATCATGCCTGAGGTCATCAAGGCGCGCGCCGGCCGACGGAGCGTGCGCATCTGGTGCGCCGCCGGCTCGACCGGGCAGGAGCCCTATTCGCTCGCGATGTGCCTGAAGGAGATGGGCGCGGCCCTGACCGGCTGGCGCGTCGAGATCATCGCGACCGACCTGTCGCAGGAGGTGCTCGAGAAGGCCAAGGCCGGCATCTACAGCCAGTTCGAGGTGCAGCGCGGCCTGCCGATCCAGATGCTGATGAAATATTTCAAGCAGACCGGGGAGACGTGGCAGATCAATCCCGAGCTGCGCGCGATGATCCAGCACCGGCAGCTCAACCTGCTGCATGATTTTGCCCAGCTCGGCACCTTCGACGTCATCTTCTGCCGCAACGTGCTGATCTATTTCGACCAGGACACCAAGATCAACATCTTCAACCGCCTCGCCCGCCAGATCGAGGGAGACGGCTTCCTGGTGCTGGGTGCAGCCGAAACCGTGGTCGGACTGACCGACACGTTCAGGCCGATCCCGGATCGTCGCGGCCTCTACAAGCCGAACGATCCGCGTGCAGCGGCAACCAAACCGGCTCTCGCCGGCGCCGCGCCGCCGCGCATGGCGGTGTTGGCAGGACGATAGGCATGGCAGAGGATGGCAAGGGCGCGGAGCGCGTCACGTTCAGTCGTGGCTATGATGTCTGCATCATGGCGATCGATGGCACGTGGCGGCGCGACTGCAAGCTCAATGCGATTTCCGACACCGACGCCATCCTCACGGTGGACGGCTCGATCCAGGGATTGAACCTGAAGGAATTCTTCCTGCTGCTGTCGTCGACCGGGCTCGCCTATCGCCGTTGCGAGCTGGTGCGCGTCAACGGCGCCGAAATGGACATCCAGTTCCTGCGCGGCAAGAACCGCAAGAAGCGCGGCGCCGCCGGCGGCCGTGACGAGGCAGCGTGATCGCCAAATAGGCCTCGTCCCGCGCGCCCCGTCGCCGCTTTCCGAGACGTTGGTTCATACTTGCTAAAACATCCGGACGAATTCGCCGCACCGGCTTTACGTGGCCTAAGCGCGAGCCGTGTAGCAATTGCCCGTCTCAATCTCAGGATACGGCAATGCCCCGAAGTTCCCTCTCCCCCATCCCGTCAAATCTGCCCGACGTCGCCGAGCGGCGTGCGCTTCAGCTCCTGGTGGTCGACGACGACGCCACGCAGCGCAGCCTGATCACGGTCGCCGCAAAGCAGGCCGGCCATGAAGTCACGGTGGCGCCGTCCGTCGCCGAGGCGATCGAGAAGCTCCGCGCCGCCCGCTTCGACTGCGTGACGCTCGATCTCGTGCTGGAGGATGGCGACGGCATCGACGTGCTGCGCGAGATGGCGGCGGCGAAATTCGCAGGCCATGTGATCGTCATCAGCGGTATGGACGGCAAGCGCCGCAGCGCCGCCCGCAGCTTCGCCCGTTCCGTCGGGATTCAGCTCCAGGGCCTGCCGAAGCCGCTCGATCTCGCGGCGCTGCGCATCAGCCTCGCCAATCTCGGCAAGACCGCAATGGGGCTGCCGGCGATCCACACCTGGGGTGGCGTCGCCACCGACGCGATCGTGGAACGGCACCGCGCCTGAGGCGCGGAGCTGCCATGCGATCGGACGCGGGCACTGCGCCGCGTCGGTCGCAATTCAAGCCGGATTGCCGGATTCAGACAGGTATTGCAGGGCGTGGCCGAGGCCTGCCCGGCAGGCGTTGAGAGCGGCGTTCGCGGTGGCATAACGCGGCGTGACGTCGTCAAGTATGAAGACGTCGGCGGAACCTTCCGGATCGTTGCTGTGTTCTTGATCCATGGCTGCGGCGATCCGGCGCATACTGGTCTCGATCTGTGCGATCAGCAAGCGAAGGTCTGCGGCGATCAATCGTTGGCTGTCGGCCTCGGATGTCGCGACCAGCGGCGGCGTATCGGCCAAATTTAGCATGGATATTCTCCGTCTCCTGCAATTAGGCGCAATGCCGCTACTTGTGCGTTAAGTCTATGTCCCGTACAAATACGGGTGGGCCGAATCCGCGCCGAACGCCATAACGGTTGGCGCGGACGCGAGTCCGTAATGCCAACTGGATGTGGCACATGGCCGAGCAAACCTCTCGTGGTGAAATCTTCGTGGTCGACGACGACCCTGCGGTTCGCGACACCTTGTCGATGGTGTTGAAGGCGGCGGGTTATGAGGTGATCTGTTTTGCGGACGGCGCAGCGCTGCTCTCCGTCGCGCGGAACCGTACGCCGGCTGCGATCCTGCTCGACGTGCACATTCCCGGAAAGTCGGGCCTCGACATTCTGAACGAACTGCAGGGCGAAGATTATCCGGCGCCGATCTTCATGATCTCCGGGCAGGGCGACATCTCGATGGCGGTGGGCGCCATCAAGAGCGGCGCGCTCGATTTCATCGAAAAGCCGTTCCGCGGTAGCGAGATCGTCGGCCGGCTGGACGAGGCGATCGGAGCCTATGCACGCAGGCAGGCAGAGAGCGTATCGCCGAAATTCTCTTCGCTGCACTTCCCCGGACGCGAGCCGTTGACGCGGCGCGAACGCGAGGTGCTCGAGCAGTTCGCTTCCGGTGCGTCCAACAAGGAAGCCGGCCGCACGCTCGGCATCAGCCCGCGCACCATCGAGGACCATCGCGCCAACATCATGAAGAAGCTCGGGGCGCGCAACGCCGCCGATCTGATCCGCATCGTGATGACTGCGGCCCAGCGCGCATCGTAACGCTCGCCATCCTCTCGTGCTCCGGACGCAGCGCGTCATGCAATGATGCGCTGCTGAGCCGGGGCCCATATCTCTCCAATTTCACGGCTGACAGTTCTGGGTCCCGGCTCTGCGCCGCAGCGTTGCACGCTGCGCCTTGTCCGGGACACGGTTCCTCAACTGCTCAGCGCCTTGCGGATGATCCGCGCCAGATCGGATTTGCGATACGGCTTCGCCAGCAGCAGCACGCCTAAATCCAGCCGGCCGTGATGGATGATCGCGTTCTCCGTATAGCCTGAGGTGTAGACCACCCTGAGGTCCGGACGCGTCTTCGACACCTCGTCGGCAAGCTGCCGTCCGTTCAACTTGCCGGGCATGATGACGTCGGTGAACAGCAGGTCGAACGGCTTGCCGGTGGCGACGATCGCGAGCGCCTCCGCGGCGTTCGCGGCCTGCAAGGTGACGTAGCCGAGCGAATGCAGCTGCGCCAGCACGTAGTCGCGCACCAGCCGGTCGTCCTCGACCACGAGGATCGTCTCGTGTCCGCCCTCGATCGTCGACGGCGTCACGCCTTCGCCCACGGCCGCGGCCGTCTTGCCGGGCGGCAGATACATCTTGATCGTGGTACCGTGGCCTTCCTCGCTGTAGATCTTGATGTGGCCCGTGGACTGCTTGATGAAGCCGTAGACCATCGAAAGCCCGAGCCCGGTGCCCTTGCCCGGTCCCTTCGAGGTGAAGAACGGATCGAACACCCGGGCCAGCATGTGCGCAGGAATGCCGGTGCCGGTGTCGCTCACGGCGATCAGCACATAGTGTCCGGGCCTGACGTCGTTGACGCTGGCATAGACCTCGTCGAGATAGGCGGCGCCGGTCTCCACGATCAGCTTGCCGCCGCCGGGCATGGCGTCACGGGCATTGAGCGCGAGGTTGAGGATCGCGGTGGTGAGCTGGTTGGGGTCGACGATCGCGACGCAGCTCTCGTCCTCGAACACCGATTCGATCTGGATCTGCTCGCCCAGCGTCGGGCGTAACAGCTTTGCGGTGTCGATGATCAGCGCGTTGATGTCGACCTCGCGTGGCTGCAGCGGCTGCTTGCGCGCGAAGGCGAGCAGGTGCTGGGTCAGCTCGGCGCCGCGCCCGGCGGCCTCGTCGATCATCTTCGTGATCGCCGCAAGCTCCGGCTCCTTCGCCACCGCGTCGGCCAGGATCTCGATCGTCCCGGTGATGACGGTGAGGATGTTGTTGAAGTCGTGCGCCACGCCGCCGGTGAGCTGGCCGACAGCCTCCATCTTGTCGGCGTGGCGGATGCGCTCCTCGGACGCGATCTTGTCGGTGAGGTCGCGGTAGAACACGTTGAACAGAATGCCTTCGCGGCGTTTCAGCGCCGTGACGCTCAGCTCGGCCCTGAATTCTTTGCCGTCGCGACGGCGAACCGTGAGCTCGCGGCGGCGGTTGAGCGTCTGGCCGTCCTGGGACTCGAGGAAGCGCGCGAGGCCGGCCTTGACCCGCTCCCGCTCGCTCTCGGCGACGATGAGGTCGACCCCATTCCTGCCCAGCGCTTCGTCGCGCCGCCAGCCGAACAGCTCCTCGGCCCGCGAGCTCCAGTTCAGGATGGTGCTGCGCTCGTCGGTCTGGACGAAGGCGTCGAGCGCGGTCTCAACGATATTGCGCGCGAGCAGCTCGCTTTCGCGCAAGGACTCTTCCGCGCGCCGCGCCTCGGTCATGTCGCGTCCGACGAAGAAGAAGCGTTTGGCCTGATCTGACCAGTTGCCGAGCCAGGACAGCCAGACCTCGCGTCCGTCCTTGTGGATGCAGCGGGTGTCGGCGAGCCTGGGGTGCCCGCCGCGCCGCAGCGCGCGCATCTCCTCGCGGGATTGCTCGAGATGCGCGGGATGGATGAAATCGACGCCGCTGCGGCCGATCATCTCGTCCGGCGGGTAGCCGAGCACGGCTTGGCTGCTCGGGCTGACCTGCACGATATGGCCCCGCGAATCCATGATCATGATCAGATCTTCCGAGGCGTCGAACAGCTGCCGCCGTTCCTCGATCTGCTGTTGCAGCGCGCGCTCGGTCCGTCGCGCATCGGTCAGGCGGCGCGCCGTGCCGGACGCGCCGATGATCTCGCCCGAATCGTCCCTGATCGGTGACAGGCTCACCGAGATTTCGACCGGACTGCCGTCTTTGCGCAGGCGCACCGTTTCGAAGTGCTCGATCCGCTCGCCCGTCGCAATCCGCCGCAGATAGTCCTTGCCCTCTTCGCGGCGATCGGGTGGCAGGAGGATCAAGGTCGGCTGTCCGACCGCTTCCTCGGCCGTATAGCCGTAGAGGCGCTCGGCCGCCGCATTCCAGCCGATGACGATGCCGTCGAGCGTCTGCATCACGATCGAATCGTCGGAGGATTCGACGGCCGCGCTGAACAGGCGTTCGCGGACGGCAAGCTGGTCGCGCGCGGCCTCGGTGCGCCGCCGCTCTTCGACCTCATGCTCCAGCGCTGCCGTCTTCGCCCGCATTTCATCGATCAGACGGGCAAATGCCCGCGCCAGCACACCGGTCTCGCCGGGGGCGTCGGTTGGAATTCTGATGGAATTGTCCCGACCGAGCCACTCGACCGCCGCAGTGAGCTGCCCGATCGGCCGGGTCAACGACCGCGCCAGCAGCACGGCCAGTATGGCGGCGACCAGCACCGCGATGAGGCCGATCGTGATGGTCGATTTCTCGATGGTGACGGCCGGCGCCATGAAGACGGCGTTGGGCACGACGCGGATGACACCGACCCACTGGTCCTCGGCCAGGATTGCGGGCGCGATCGCGGTGCCGCTCGGCTTGCCGTCACTGCCCGGCACGACCTGGGTCGCACCCAGCGTCGATCCGGTGATGGCTGCGAAATAGGGGAAGTCGTCCTGCCAGCGTGTTGGTGTCCCCAGTTGCGAACCGAACTCGCGGGTGCGATCCGGATGCACGAGATAATCGCCGTTGCGGCCGACCACATAGACCGCTTCACCGTTCCGGATCGATATCCTGATCCGGTCGAACACCTGGCGCATGTCGACATTGACGACGACGATGCCGAACAGCCGGTGATCGGACCCAAACAGGGGCGCCGCGACGCGCAAGGTCGGAACATAGGGCATCTGAACCACGCCGTCGTCGACGTCCAGTTCGACCGGGGAGACGCTGACCTGGTCTTCTGCCAGCTTGATCGCCGCCTGGAAGAAGGAGCGCTCGCCCTTGTTCTGCAAGGCATCGTCGGGAACTGCTCGCACCGCTCCGTTCGGGCCGGAGCGGTCGACGCGCAGATACTCGACGCCGTCGGCACCGATGATACGGAATTTTGCGTAGGCCGGGTTGGCGCCGACGTCGGCCACGAGGCGCGTCAGCAAGCGGTCGCGCCAGGTCTTCTCCGAGAGGTGATCGACCGGATCGACCCCGTCGTTGAAATGGGCATCGATCATGCCGCGCGCGGCGGCACGGGAGCGGAACGTCGCAACGTCGGCGCGGGCGCCGTTCACATGCGCTTCGAGTTGCGAGGCCAGGAGCCGTGAGTGGCCCTCGATACGGTCGAGCACGCGCGGCAGGAAGGCTTGCTCCAGGCTGTAATGGCTCAGCCATCCGACAGCGGCGACCGCAGCCGCGACCAGCAGGATCATTGCGATGGCCAGCCGGGTCGCGAGGGTCATTTCGGCCTTCGCGCTGCGTCGCGAGCGGTCCCGAATGTCCTGCTACGCTGCAACATGGATCGCCCCGTCATCGGCTGCCGGAGGCGGCATTGGCTAGCGGCGCGGATGTGAGGCAGCCGTCGACAGCGGCGAGCAGGGCGTCCGGCCGGAACGGCTTCTGCAGACTTGCGACCGCGCCGAGCTTGGTCGCCATCTTCAGAAAGTCCGGCTCGGCATAGGCGTCTGGCGCGACGGCGCGGCCGGAAATGACGATGATCGGAAGGGTCGGCTGCAGCACCCGGATGTGGCGCATCGTCTCCAGTCCGTCCATGCCGGGCATGAATATGTCGAGGAACAGGAGGTCGAACCGGCTCGCCTCGAACAGCGCAAGCCCCGTGTGGCCGTCGCCGGCGGCGGTGACGTGATGGCCGGCCCTCTCCAGGATCAGCCGGATCGTGATCTGCACGGCCGGGTCGTCATCCACAATCAGGATGTTGGCCACGTCTGAAACCCTCCGGGCCGGATGGGACGTTCCAGCGACCCCAAATCAAAGCATCAAATGCGAAATTGTTGCGCGGTTTCCGTCCGGCCTGCAAGCACTTCGCGGCCGACACCTTGTCCGCCTCGCGCGATTTCGGCGAGGTCGGTCATATGCATGCTTACGTGCACATGCGGTCCCTGACGCACGCCCGGATCGTGTCGCGGGCCTAATCGGTCAGGTATTCGGGATGGTGGCTCCGGATCTTGTCGAGCTCGCTGAGCGTGCCCGACAGGTGCTTGCGCAGATGCTGTTGCGCGGCATCGGCCTCTCCGGCCTCGATCGCGCGCGTGATCAGCTTGTGGTGGCGGACGATGTTCTGGGCCTTGCCGGGCGAGGGCAGATGCAGCCGGCGCAGCCGGTCGATATGCCCGCTGCGGCTGCGCACCAGCGTCCACAGGTCTTGCTTTCCGGCGGCGGCGTAGAGCTGGGCGTGAAAATCATTGTCGGCGGCGATGAAGCTCTCGAAGTCCCCGGCCTTGGCGAATTGCTGCTGGAGCGCGATCGCGTGGTCAAGACGGATGACCAGGGCCTGGTCATGTTGTTCCGCGAGCATCCGGACGATTTCGAGCTCCAGCGCCTGGCGCAGGAAATGGGCCTGCTCGGCGCGGCCGACGTCGACTCGGCTGACCACGGTCGCGTGCTGCGGAAATACGTCGACGAGCCCTTCCTCCTCCAGCCGCATCAGCGCATCGCGCACCGGTGTCGAGCTGACGCCGAACTGGCCGGCGAGCTCGGCGCGTGACAGGGGGGCGCCCGGCGGCAGTTCCAGGGCGATGATCGCATTGCGCAGCCGCTCGAACACCTGCGGCGCGGCCTGGCGGGCGCGATCGAGCCGGGCGGGTCGTGCCGCGCGCAGCGCGGTATGGGTTGCTTCCATGTCGGGTCCCGCGGGCTTGCCTTTGATGCACTAATATATTAGTGCATCAGCAGGGTCAACGCAGCTCGACGCTGGCCGGAGGAAACACACAACAATGATCAAGCATCTTCGTAGCAAGCTTGCGGCTGCCGCCCTGATCGCCGCAACCGTCCTGCCGGTATCCGCGGCGCATGCGCAGCAGAAATCCGAGATCTCGCTGTCGCGCCAGCCCGGCATTTTCTACATGCCGAGCCACATCATGGAAAAGCAGAAGCTGATCGAGAAGCACGCAGCTTCGCTCGGCGTACCCGGCGTCACCACCAAATGGGTGACCTTTTCCGGCGGCGGCGCGCAGACCGATGCGCTGCTCGCCGGCGGCGTCGACATCCTCAACACCGGCACCGGCAATCTTCTGTTGCTGTGGGACCGCACCCGCGGCGGCGTGAAGGGCATCGTCGCGACCTCGGCGCAGCCGATGACGCTGATCAGCCGCGATGCCAACATCAAGTCGATCAAGGATCTTGGTCCGAGCGACAAGATCGCGGTGCCGACCGTAAAAGTCTCGACCCAGGCGATCGTGCTTCAGATCGCGGCCGCCGAGGCCTTCGGTGCCGACCAATGGTCGAAGCTGGACGCCAACACCGTGCAGCTTGGCCATCCCGACGCCTATGCGGCGCTGTCCAATTCGAAGCACGAGGTCCACACCCACTTCTCGATCCCGCCTTTCACCTTCCTCGAGCTGAAGAACGTGCCGGGCGCGCATGTCGTGCTGAACTCGCCGGACGTAATGGGCGGCCCGCTGAGCCAGGCCCAGTTCTTCACCACGACGAAATTCGCCGACGCCAATCCGAAGATCATCCAGGCGGTGCGCGATGCCACCAAGGAAGCGCAGGATCTGATCCGCAGCGACACCAAGCAGGCGGTCGAGATCTACAAGGAGATCACCGGCGACAAGACCTCGGTGGAAGAGCTGCTCGATCTCCTCAAGGAGCCCGGCATGATGGAATGGAATCTCGAGCCGCAGGGCACGATGAAATTCGCAGCCCATCTGTTCAAGACCGGCACACTGAAGATGCAGCCCAAGGCCTGGACCGACTATTACCTCCCCGTCGCGCACGACCTGAAAGGCAACTGATGGCGCTGCTCGACGTCAACGGGGTGACGCTGCGCTACAAGACCTCCAGCGCCGTCGTTACCGCCACCGAAAGGGTCAGCTTCACGGTCGACAGGTCCGACCGCTTCGTGCTGCTCGGGCCGTCCGGCTGCGGTAAGTCGACCCTGCTCAAGGCCGTCGGCGGCTATATGACGCCGAGCGAGGGCCGCATGACCATCAACGATCGCGAGATTCATGGTCCGGGCGCGGACCGCATGATGATCTTTCAGGAGTTCGACCAGCTGCTGCCCTGGAAGAGCGTGCTTGCCAACGTGATGTTCCCGCTGCTGACCGCGCGAAAGCTGTCGCGCAAGGACGCCGAGGCCCGCGCACGGGCCTATATCGAGAAGGTCGGCCTCACCCGCGTCGTCGACGCCTATCCGCACACGCTGTCCGGCGGCATGAAGCAGCGCGTCGCGATTGCGCGCGGCATGGCGATGGAGCCCGATATCCTGCTGATGGACGAGCCGTTCGCCGCGCTCGACGCGCTGACACGGCGCACCTGCCAGGACGAGCTGCTTCAGCTCTGGAGCGAGACCAAATTCACGGTGCTGTTCGTGACGCATTCGATCGCGGAAGCGATCCGCATCGGCAACCGCATCCTGCTGCTGTCGCCGCATCCCGGCCGGGTCAAGGCCGAGGTGGTCGACGTCGACAAGGTCTCGAATGGAGACGGCAGCGCCGGCCGGCTGGAGAAGGAGATCCACGATCTCCTGTTCGCGGCCGAAGCTGTGGCGCATTGAGGGAGCCTGTCATGGGCGAGGCGAGAATATTGCTGCGCGACGCGTCGGTTGCCGCGACCGGCGGTGCGGGCGAGGTCGAGCGCAAGCTGAGCGTGCCGGAGCTGTTGTGGAACGACGGTTTTGTCCGCAAGACCGTCATCATCCTGTTTCTGGCAGCGGTCTGGGAAGCCTATGGCGTCGCCCTCGACAATCCGCTGCTGTTTCCAACGCTGCACGACACCATCGTGACGCTTTGGGACCGCGTGAAAGACGGCACCATTCCGATGCGCGCCTGGGCTTCGCTGAAAGTCCTTTTCATGGGCTATTCGGCCGGCATCGTGCTCGCCGCGATCTTCACCGTGCTCGCCATCTCGACGCGGATCGGCACCGATTTCCTCGAGACTGTTACGGCGATGTTCAACCCGTTGCCGGCGATCGCGCTGTTGCCGCTCGCCTTGATCTGGTTCGGGCTCGGCAATGGCAGCCTGGTCTTCGTGCTAATCCATTCGGTGCTGTGGCCGGTCGCGCTCAACACCCATTCCGGCTTCAAGAGCGTGTCCAACACGCTGCGCATGGTCGGGCGCAATTACGGCCTGCGCGGGCTGCCTTATGTCGCGAAAATCCTGATCCCGGCGGCGTTCGGCTCGATCCTCACCGGCCTCAAGATCGGCTGGGCCTTTGCATGGCGCACGCTGATCGCGGCCGAGCTGGTGTTCGGCGTGTCCTCGGGGCAGGGCGGGCTCGGCTGGTTCATCTTCGAGAACCGCAATCTCCTCGACATACCCGCAGTGTTCGCGGGCCTCTTGACGGTGATTATCATCGGGCTTTTTGTCGAGAACCTGATCTTCCGCGCCATCGAGCGGAATACCGTCCAGAAATGGGGCACCCAATCATGACCAAGAAGAAAATCACGCCCGACCAGCTCCGCAGCGCGCGCTGGTTCGCGCCCGACGACCTCCGCTCGTTCGGCCACCGCTCCCGCACGATGCAGATGGGCTACGCCCCGGAGGAGTGGAAGGACCGCCCGATCATCGCGATCCTCAACACCTGGTCGGACGCGCAGCCCTGCCACATGCACTTCAAGTCGCGCGTCGACGACGTCAAGCGCGGCATCCTGATGGCCGGCGGCCTCCCGCTGGAGCTGCCGGCGCTGTCACTGTCGGAATCGCTCTTGAAGCCGACCACGATGCTCTACCGCAACCTTCTGGCGATGGATGCCGAGGAGCTGTTGCGCAGCCATCCCGTGGACGGCGTGGTGCTGATGGGCGGCTGCGACAAGACCACGCCGGCGCTGCTCTTGGGCGCGACCTCGATGAACATTCCCGCGATCTATCTGCCCGCGGGTCCGATGCTGCGCGGCAATTGGAAGGGCAAGACGCTCGGCTCGGGCTCCGACGGTTGGAAATACTGGGACGAGCGGCGCGCCGGCAAGATCTCCGACAAGGACTGGCTCGATATCGAAGCCGGCATCGCGCGGAGCTACGGCACCTGCATGACCATGGGCACCGCCTCGACCATGACCGCGATTGCCGAGGCGATCGGCATGACGCTGCCCGGCGCCTCCTCGATTCCGGCCGCCGACGCCAACCACATCCGCATGGCGTCGGAATGCGGCCGGCGCATCGTCGAGATGGTGTGGGAGGATTTGACGCCGAAGACGATCCAGACCCGCAAGGCGTTCGAGAACGCGATTGCGGTCGCCATGGCGATGGGCTGCTCGACCAACGCGATCATCCATCTGATCGCGCAGGCCCGCCGCGCCGGCCTCGACATCGGCCTCGACGATTTCGAGAAGGCGAGCCGCAAGGTGCCCGTGATCGCCAACGTCCGACCGAGCGGCGATGCCTATCTGATGGAAGACTTCTTCTATGCCGGCGGCCTGCCGGCGCTGATGAGCCAGATCAAGCCGCATCTGCATCTCGACTGCATCACCGTCACCGGCCAGACGGTCGGCGAAAACATCGAAGGCGCCGAAGTGCACAATGCCGATGTCATCCGCGGCGTCGATAACCCCATCTACAAGGAAGGCGCGCTCGCCGTGCTCAAGGGCAATCTCGCGCCCGATGGCTGCGTCATCAAGCCGAGTGCCTGTGCGCCGCGCTTCCTCAAGCACACCGGGCCTGCGCTGGTGTTCGACGACTATCCGTCGATGAAGAAGGCGGTCGACGATCCCAACCTCGATGTCACCGAGGATCACATCCTCATCCTGCGCAATGCAGGGCCGCAGGGCGGGCCGGGCATGCCGGAGTGGGGCATGCTGCCGATCCCGACCAAGCTCGTGAAGCAGGGCGTGCGCGACATGGTGCGGATCTCGGACGCGCGCATGAGCGGCACCAGCTATGGCGCCTGCATTTTGCACGTTGCGCCCGAATCCTATGTCGGCGGCCCGCTGGCGCTGGTGCGGAATGGCGACCGCATCACGCTCGACGTCGCCGCGCGCACTATCAACCTCGATGTGTCCGAAGCCGAGCTCGAAAAGCGTCGCGCCGCCTGGAAGCAGCCCGAGCGCCGCTTCGAGCGCGGCTATGGCTGGATGTTCACCAAACACATCAAGCAGGCCAATGACGGCTGCGACTTCGACTTCCTGGAGACCGATTTCGGCGCGCCGATCGGCGAGCCGTCGATTTACTGACCGTCGTTCCGGGGCACGCGTAGCGCGAACCCGGAACCCATTTCACCGCGTTGCGTGCGGCCCGATGGATTCCGGGCTCGCCGCTGCGCGGCGCCCCGGAATGACAAGAGGATACACATGACAAAACTCACCGAAGCCACCCGCACAAAACTCAAATCCGTCTCCACCGCCACCGTCGCCACCGCGCTGTTCAAGCGCGGGCTGCGCATCCAGATGATCCAGGACGTGCACCCGCTCGGCGCCGACCAGCCGACCATGGTCGGCGAGGCCTTCACGCTGCGCTACATGCCGGCGCGCGAGGATCTCAACACCATCGACGTCTTCAAGGACCGCTCCCACCCGCAGCGCAAGGCGATCGAGGATTGTCCGCCCGGCAGCGTGCTGGTGATGGACAGCCGCAAGGACGCGCGCGCGGCCTCGGCCGGTGCGATCCTGGTGACGCGATTGATGAAGCGCGGCGTCGCCGGCGTCGTCACCGACGGCGGCTTTCGCGATTCCGCCGAGATCGCCAAGCTCGGCATCCCCGCCTATCACCATCGCCCCTCGGCGCCGACGAATCTCACGCTGCACCAGGCGATCGAGATCAACGTACCGATCGGTTGTGGCGATGCGCCGGTATTTCCGGGCGACGTCATTCTCGGCGACAGCGACGGCGTCATCGTGATCCCCGCGCATCTCGCCGACGAGATCGCGAACGAAACCTTTGAGATGACGGCGTTCGAGGATTTCGTCACCGAGGAAGTCGGCAACGGCCGCGGCATTTTTGGGCTCTATCCCGCCACCGATCCGCAGACGCTCACCGACTTCGCGGAATGGCGGAAGAAGAACGGCCGCTAGGTCGAAGCTAAGTCACGTCAAGAAACGAGCCGGCGCATCAAGCGCCGGCCTTTTATCGAGCAGGGAGGATACTTATGAATCTCACGCGACGTAGTCTCATGGCCGGCGCCGGTGCGGCGGCGGCGTCCGCACTTCTCGCCCGCACCGCCGGTGCCCAGTCGTTTCCGTTCACGCCCAACCAGCGCTACCCCGATCCCGCCGTCCAGATCCTCGATCCGAGCTTTGGAAAATACCGGCTCTATTCCTCAACGGTCGAGCAGGTCGCGACTGGCATGCGCTGGGCCGAAGGCCCCGCTTATTTCCCCGAGGGCGGTTATCTCCTGTTCTCGGACATTCCCAACAACCGGATCATGAAGTTCGACGAGAAGACCGGGCAGACCAGCGTGTTCCGCGCCAACGCCAATTACGCTAACGGCAATGCGCGCGACCGCCAGGGCCGCCTCGTCACTTGCGAGCACTCCGTCACCCGCCGCATCACCCGCACCGAGAAGGACGGCAAAATCACGGTTCTCGCCGACAAGTTCGAGGGCAAGCGGCTGAACGCGCCGAACGACATCGTGGTGAAGTCCGACGACAGCATCTGGTTCACCGATCCCTTGTTCGGCATCAACGGCGAGTGGGAAGGCAACAAGGAGAAGTCCGAGCAGGCCACCACCAACGTCTATCGCATCGCCAAGGACGGCAAGATCAGCGCCGTCCTCACCGACCTCGTCAATCCCAACGGCCTCGCCTTCTCGCCGGACGAGAAGAAGCTCTACATCGTCGAATGGAAGGGCACGCCCAACCGCAGCATCTGGAGCTACAATGTCGGCGACGACGGCAGCTTGAGCGGCAAGACCAAGCTGATCGATGCCGCCGACCAGGCCTCGCTCGATGGTTTTCGCGTCGATCGCGACGGCAATCTCTGGTGCGGCTGGGGCTCCAACGGCGCGCTGCAATCCGAACCCACCGACATCGGCGGCCGCAAGGTCTTTCAGCTCAGGGGCAAGTCGGAAGATCTCGACGGCGTGATGGTGTTCAACGCGGACGGCAAGCCGCTCGCCTTCATCAAGCTGCCCGAACGTTGCGCCAACCTCTGCTTCGGCGGCCCGAAGAACAACCGGCTTTATATGGCGAGCAGCCACTCGGTGTATGCGCTGTACGTCGAGGCGCATGGGGCGGTGTGAGGCAGAGCTGACCAGCTAAGCTGCCGTAGGGTGGGCAAAGCGAAGCGTGCCCACCGCTCTCGTCGCAATTGCTGAAAAATGGTGGGCACGGCGCGATGCGCCTTTGCCCACCCTACAGAGCTGCCGAATTCCTTCGCCTCTCCCCGCGTGCGGGGAGAGGCCCGTAGCCCGGATGGAGCACAGCGCAATCCGGGGCGGTCTTGCCGTCTGCACGAATCCCGGATTTCGCTGCGCTCCATCCGGGCTACAAGGTCACGCCTCCGGCATCCCCGCTGCCCAAAGCGCGAACGCATAGACGATCGCGACTTCGTCCAGCCGGTCGAACCGCCCCGATGCGCCGCCGTGGCCGGCACCCATGTTGGTGCGGAGCAACACCGGGCCGCCGCCGCTCATGGTCGCGCGCAGGCGCGCGATCCATTTGGCCGGCTCCCAATAGGTCACGCGCGGATCGGTCAAGCCGCCCATCGCGAGGATCGCCGGATAGTCCTTCGCCGCGACATTGTCGTACGGGGAGTAGGACAGGATGGTGCGAAAATCCTTTTCGCTCTCGATCGGGTTGCCCCATTCGGGCCATTCCGGCGGCGTCAGCGGCAGCGTGTCGTCAAGCATGGTGTTGAGCACGTCGACGAACGGCACTTCGGCGACGATGCCTGCGAACAATTCGCCGGCGCGGTTCGCGACGGCGCCCATCAGCATGCCGCCGGCCGAGCCGCCATGGCCGACGATGCGTTTTGCGCTGGTGTATTTCGCATCGATCAGCGCCCGCGCGCTGGCCGCAAAATCGTCAAAGCTGTTCGTCTTTTTCTCGCGCTTGCCGTCGAGATACCAGCCCCAGCCCTTGTCGGCGCCGCCGCGGATATGGGCGATGGCGTAAACAAAACCGCGGTCGACCAGCGAGAGGCGGTTGGCGTTGAAGGAGGCCGGCATCGCCATGCCGTAGGAGCCGTAGCCGTAGAGCAGCAGCGGCGCCGAGCCATCGAGCTTCAGCCCGAGGCGATAGAGGATCGACACCGGCACCTCGGCGCCGTCATGCGCCTTGGCCATGATGCGCGTCGTGACATAGTCGGCCGCATCGTGACCGGACGGAATCTCCTGGCGCTTGCGCAAGGTCCGCGTGCGCTTGACCATGTCGTAATCGTAGACTTCCGACGGCGTCGTCATCGACGAATAGGCGAAGCGCAAGTTCGTGGTGTCGAATTCGTAGGAGCCCATCGTGTCGAGCGAATAGGCCGCCTCGTCGAAGGCGATGGCGTGCTCGTCCCTGGTCGCGAGATCGCGGATCACGACCGACGGCAGCGCATTGGCGCGCTCCAGCCGCACCAGATGGCCGGCATAGAGATCGAGGTCGATGATGTAGACGCCGGGACGATACGGGATCAGGTCGCGCCAGTTCTTGCGCTCGGGTGCGCCAAGCGGCGCGGTGACGATCTTGAAATCGATGGCGTCATCGGCATTGGTGAGGATGAAGAGCTCGTCGCCGCGGTCGGCCAGCGAATATTGCACGCCGTCCTCGCGCGCCGCGACCAGGCGCGGCGGCGCTTCGGGGTGGGCGAGATCGATCAGCCGCTGCTCCGAGGTCTCGTGATCGCCGCCCGCGATCACGCAGAAGCGGCCGCTGGTGCTCTCATGCAGATGGGTGAACCAGCCGGAATCCTGCTCCTCGTAGACGAGCGAGTCGTCGGCCTGCCTGGTGCCGAGCCTGTGCAGCCACACCTGCATCGGGCGATGGTTGTCGTCGAGCTTCACATAGAAGAAGCTCTTGCAGTCCTTGCTCCAGACGATGCCGCCGTCGGTCTCCTCGACCAAATCGTCAAGATCCTTGCCCGTGGCCCAGTCGCGGACGCGGATGGAGAAATATTCCGAGCCCTTGGTGTCGGCGCTCCAGGCTTGCAGCTTGTGATCGTTCGAGTGGCGGCTGCCGCCGAACTTGAAGTATTTGTGGTCTTTGGCGAGCGCGTCGCCGTCGAGCACGATCTGGCCCTCGCCGCCGTCGCGCGGCATGCGGCCGAACAATTCGTGCTGCCCACCCTCGCGAAACCTCCGGAAATAGGCGAACGGTCCGTCGGGCGAGGGCACGCTGGAATCGTCCTCCTTGATCCGCCCGCGCATCTCGCGCACCAGCGTCTTCTGAAGCGACGAGGTGTGGCCGAGCAGGCTCTCGGTGTAGCCGTTCTCTTCATCGAGATATTTGCGGATGTCGGGATCGAGCACGGCGGGATCGCGCAGCACCTCCTGCCATTTCTCGTCCTTCAGCCAGGCATAGTCGTCGGCCACGGTGATCCCGTGCCGCGTGAAGGAATGCGGCCGGCGCGGGGCGACGGGGGGCTGGGAAGGTGTCTTGGCTTGTGTCACTCGGTCCTCATCATCTCGTACTCGCGCTGCGTTCCCTCTTTACCTCTCCCCGTAAGAACGGGGAGAGGGAGAAGAAAGGCGCGCCGCATCGCTCGCCGTATTCCACCTTATATCGTCCCGATTCCGCGAATTGCCAGCGCCGCTGCGCCAAGGACTGCGCCAAGTCGCCGGGTTGTTGATCGCCCCCTTGTATGCTTTAGGGGCGATACCCCCCGCCGCCGGTCCAGCCTGATGCTGTTCAATTCCTACCCGTTCATCCTGCTGTTCCTACCGGCCGTGCTGGCCGGCTATTTCTGGCTCGGGCGGCGCAGCAATCTGGCGCCGGTGATCTGGCTGGCGCTGGCCTCGCTCGCCTTCTACGCCTTCGGCAGCTGGCAGTTCGTGGGCCTGCTGCTGGTCTCGATCGCCTTCAACTACGGCGTCGGCTATCTCCTGATCGCGGCGAAGCTCGCCCCAATGCAACGAAAGGCGGCGCTCGCGCTCGGCGTCGTCGGCGACCTCCTGGTGCTCGGCATCTTCAAATATGCCGGCTTCGTCGCCGAGAACATCAATGCGCTGGCCGGTACGCATGTTGCGGTCCACATCCTGCTGCCGGTCGGCATCTCCTTCTACACCTTCACCCAGATCGCGTTCCTGGTGGATGCGTATCGTGGCCAGGTCGCGCGTTACGCCTTGCCGCACTACGCGCTGTTCGTGACCTACTTTCCGCACCTGATCGCGGGGCCGATCCTCCACCACAAGGACATGATCCCGCAATTCGAGCGGAAGGAGACCAAGTATCCGGACGCACACCTGATCCTGTGCGGAATCGTCATCTTCGCGATCGGCCTGTTCAAGAAGACCTGCCTTGCCGATGGCATCCAGCCCCTGGTGGCGCTCGCCTTCGAGGCGCGCTCGCCGAGCTTTGATCAGGCCTGGTGTGGTGCGCTCGCCTACACGTTCCAGCTCTATTTCGACTTCTCCGGCTATTCCGACATGGCGATCGGGATATCGCTGATGTTCGGCATCTTCCTGCCCGTGAATTTCAACTCACCCTACAAGGCCACCAGCATCGTCGAGTTCTGGCGCCGCTGGCACATGACCTTGTCGCAGTTCCTGCGCGACTATCTCTACATCTCGCTCGGCGGCAATCGCCGCGGCCGCGTGCTGCGCTACGTCAATCTGATGATCACGATGCTGCTCGGCGGGCTCTGGCACGGCGCGGCCTGGACTTTTGTCGCCTGGGGCGCGCTGCATGGCGCTTATCTCTGCGTCAATCATGCCTTCAACGCGCTGGTGCCCAACGTCCCGACGTTGCTCGTGCGTCCGGTCCGCATCGTCGGAGCCGTGCTGACGTTCCTCGCCGTCGTCGTGGCTTGGGTTTTTTTTCGCGCCGAGAGCGTTACTTGGGCGCTGCGTGTCCTCCACGCGATGGCCGATCCGTCGAATATCGTCCTCGGCCGCGAGGAGATCGCCGCATTGGTTCTGGTGTCGATCTACGCCGCGCTGGTGTGGATGTCGCCGAACACGCAAGCGATCATGGGATACGATCACGACAATCGCAGGGTCGGCGAGGCCCTGCCGGCAGGACGGATGCGACCGCTGTTCCTTTACGGCGCGGCGCTGGTGCTCGCTCTCGGGATTCTCGGCATCCAGAGCCACAGCGAATTCATCTATTTCCGGTTCTGATGCGAGGCAATTTCATACATCTGAGACGTCTTCTGCTCGCCAGCATCGCCTGCGTGCTGGGCGCGGCGGTACTCACCTATCTCGTCGATCCCTTGCAACTGTTTCGCCCGTCGCGACTGGCCTTCTATTCCGACGACACGCGCGTGCAGAATGCCGGGCTGATCCGCAGCCAGTCGTTCGACACCGCCTTCATGGGCACCTCGCTCGCGATCCGTTTCCGCCAGAGCGACATCGATCGCGCGCTCGGCGTCCACTCGCTCAAGCTGGCGATGACCGGGTCCAATTCGCGCCAGCAGGGCTTTGTGCTGGAGCGGGCGATCGAGCGCGGCGCCCGGCGCGTGATCTGGGCGATGGACGATTTCATCTTTGTCGATGCGGCGGATATCGAGGCCGATCCCTTTCTGTCCGTCGATCTCTATCGCCAGACAACGAAGGGCATCGCGTCCTATCTGTTCAGCGCCGCGATGGCGAAGGAATCCTTGTTCGCGCTGCTGCGGTCGATCCCGCCGCTGCAGCAGAAGCTGACCCAGGCGGCGCCGTTTCTCCCCGTCAAGTTCGCGCTGTCCGACGTCGACGACATCTACGCGCTGCCGCGCGATTTCGACGTCGCGCGTGACTACAATGCGAAGAAGACGCTTGCCTCGTTCGCTTACATCACGAGCCCCGTGCGCAGCCGCTTCCTTGGCGAAGGCTATGGCTACGACGCCATGCTCCGGCATTTCGAACGCGACGCCGTCGGCTTGATCACGCGTCATCCGGACGTGACCTTCGACATCTACTTGCCGCCCTATTCGATCCTGCAGTTCGTGGCGATGCGTGATGCCTCGCCTGCGACGCTGAAGATCGTCACCGACCTCACCGCGCGCATCGCCGAGCGGCTGACGCAGCTTCCGAATGTGCGTCTGTACGATTTCCGCGCGATCAGGGCGGTGACGCACGATCTCGATAACTACAGCGACGTCATCCACCATTCGCCGGCGGTCGATGCGAAGGTGCTGAATTGGCTGGCGCGTGGAGAGTATCGCGTCGATCCTGAGGCGCCGCTCGCGTCGCTGGATGCGCTGAAAGCTCAGGTCGAGGCCTATCGCGTGGAGCGCTGACCTTTCCCCCTCTCCCCCTGTGGGCCTGTTGCGTTATCGGCTTTTGAGGCTGAAGACGTCAGGAGAGAAGGCCTTGGTCCTGGCAATGCCTGCGAAGATCTGTAGTTGTTGCCCTCAGCGGGCAGCTCACGCGGCGATCGTGGCCCACCGCCTCATGTTGAAGGCGATTGAGGCGAGCAGAACTTGCCCGGTCGCCTTGATCAGACCGACGTAGCGGATGCAGGTCAGCCGCATGCGGCGTTTGAGAGTAGCGAAGGTGGTCTCGACCTGGGCTCGGCGGCGCGCGATGAGGAGGTTGTAGCGTTTGAGCCTCGGCGGCAACTCCGGGTGATGCCGGTTGGGCCGACGAGCAATGCGGGGTTTCTTGCCCTCCGCCTTCAGCCGGGCCCGTCGGGCATGGGTGTCGTAAGCCGCATCGGCCCACACCGCAGCTTCATCGCCGCGGATCAAAGCGTCCGCCGGTGTCGTGTCGTTGATGTTGGCCGGTGTGGTCAGTACCGTGCGGATCAAGCCGGATCCTTCGTCGACACCGACATGGGCCTTGTAACCGAACGTCGTGCCGCTCTTGCCTTGCCGCTTGGTGAAGCGGGCGTCGGGATCGTTTGAGGGGCGATCCTCCTTCGGAGGAGCCGACACCGCCTGGATCAAGGTCGCATCCAGCATCGTGCCGCGCTTGAGGATGACGCCGGCATTCTCAAGCTGACGATCCAGCTCACCAAACAGCTTCTCCAGCAGGCCTTGTTCGACAAGCTGGTTCCGAAAGCGGTTCAGGACCGTATGGTCGGGCGTCGCATCCTCAAGGCTCAAACCGACGAAGCGCTTGAACGACAACCGGTCGCCCAGCGCTTCCTCGAGTTCGCGCTCCGAAAGACCATACAGCGACTGCAACAGCACAGCACGAAACAGCACCAGCACCGGATAGCCTGGTCGACCGGGGCTCCCTTCATCCCGCAAATGGCCGATCAGCTTCTCGAACCGGTACCACTTGACCAGGCCAGCCAGCCGATCCAGCGCCGCATTGGCGCCGGCCCCCTTCGGCATCAGCGCTTCCACAAAGCTCGGCTGTCCCGTCCGCTTGACCGCCATCGCTACCCTCCAAGGCTTTGCCCTAGGGAATCACAATTGACGAATTACGCAACAGGCCCCCTGTGGGAGAGGGTGGCTCGCCGCGTAGCGGCGAGACGGGTGAGGGGTATCTATCCGCGAGTCCATCTCGCAATTGAGTTCGCCAAGACAACCCCTCATCCGGCGCCATAGCCGAAGCTTCGCTTCGGCGTTCCTAAGAACGGCGGCCGAAGGCCGCCTACGCCACCTTCTCCCACAAGGGGAGAAGGAAGAAAGCGCGTCTAGACCGCCACCTGCTCGCCGAGATACGCGACCGCGGCTTCCAGCCCGCCCTTGCCGTGCGGGATCTTCAGCGCATTCAGCCCGATCTCGACCACCCCCAACGTGCCGAGCAGCATCGGCGCATTAACGTGGCCCATATGGGCGATGCGGAAGGCTTGTCCGGAGAGATCGCCGATGCCGGTGCCGAGCACGACGCCGCACTTGTCTTTGCAATAGCGCTGCAGCAGCGCCGGATCGTGGCCATTGCTCATGGTCACCGTGGTCACGGTGTTGGAGCGCTCGCTCGCCTCCGCGACGTTGAAGCCGAGCACCTGGCCTTCCGACCAGGCGGAGACGGCGCGGCGCGCGGCTTCGCCGAGCAGGCTGTGGCGGCGGAACGCGTTTTCGAGCCCTTCCTCGTGCAGCAGGTCGATCGCCTTGCGCAGCGCGAACAACAGATGCACCGGCGCGGTGCCGGCATATTTGCGATAATTCTCGCTGCCCTCGCGCTCGCTCCAGCTCCAATAGGGCGTCGACATGTTGGCCTTCTTCTGCACCTCGAGTGCGCGCGCGTTCGCCGCGACGAAGCCGAGGCCGGGCGGCGTCATCAGGCCCTTCTGCGAGCCGGACATCGCGACGTCGATGCCCCATTTGTCCATTTCGAACGGCATGCAGCCGAGCGAGGCGACAGTGTCCACCATGTACAGCGCGGGATGGCCGCTGGCCTTGATCGCCTTGCCGATCGCCTCGATGTCGTTCTGCACGCCCGATGCCGTGTCGACCTGGACGACGACGACGGCCTTGATGGTGTGCTCCTTGTCGCGGCGCAGGCGCTCTTCGACCTCGTGCGGCCGCACCGCGCGGCGCCAGTCGCCCTTGAGCACCTCGACCTCGGCGCCCATCAGGGCGGCGGCGTTGCCCCAGCCGATCGCGAAGCGCCCGCTCTCCAGCACCAGCACCTTGTCGCCGCGCGACAGCACGTTGCTCAGCGCGGCTTCCCAGGCGCCATGGCCGTTGGCGATGTAGATGTAGGACTTGCCCTTGGTCGCGAACAGCTTCGAGATGTCTGCGAGAAGTGTATCGGTCAGCTCGTGCATCTCTTTGGAGTAGATGTCGATCGCCGGACGATGCATCGCCTGCAGCACCTCGTCGGGCATCGTGGTGGGCCCGGGGATGGCCAGAAATTCCCGGCCCGCGCGAACGGTCATTGCTGTTGGTCCTTGTTGCTTGAGAACAGGCTGGTGGGTCGCTGACTCACGTTCTACGCGCCGTGGAAGCCCAAGAAAAGCACGCAAAACGCAGGTCTGGGGTGGTTTTTGTTTCGAGCATGGTCTTGTCGGAAAACCGCCTCACACTTTTCAGGACCATGCACTCATCTCTTGGTCTCGCGGCAGCCGGCGGCTTCGGCCTCTTCCACCGAGCAGAACCAGCGGGTGCCCTTGCTGATCTTCATCTTGATCTGGGTGTACCAGCGGCTGGTCGGCTGGTGATAGATGCACTCGCCGGCGGTGTTGACGTTGCCCTTGATGGTGCAGTCCGGCGAGGGCGCGACCGGCCCGGAGGCCGAGGCGAGCAGCACCGCATGCGCGCCCTCGGGCGGCTTGGTGGCGCCCAGGATCGTGGTTTTCTTGTTGCGGACGCGCCAGTCCCACGGCGCGATGAAGGCGCCCTGCCACATGCCGGCTTTGGCCTCGCGCGCGGCGGCCTCATCGGGTTCGTAGTCGTGAGAGACGCGGGTGTAGGCGAGTGCCCAGCCGCTGCGCACCAGCCATTTCTGGATGTCCTCGCCGCCGACCTCGCAGCGCGCCACGGTGCGGCCGCGCCGGTCGATCGCGCGGGCGTGGCAGACCCAGCTCTTGCCTTCGGTGTATTTGGCGAGCTCGTCGCGCGCCGCGATGCCGCAGGTCCAGCGTTCGGTTTTTGTATTGAGGCAGAGCTGGTCGACCGCGGGCGCGTCGATGCCGCCAAGCCGGACCCGCGTGTTCCCGATCAGGACGGAATCGCCGGAGCGGACCTTTGCGGTGCCGGTGATGTCGGCGGCCTGGGCCAGCGAGGGGATGGCGAGCAAAGACAGCGCAATCAGGAATTTTCGCAACATGCCGGTCCGCGTGTGAGGAAAATCTCGATAGACGTCGCAATTGTGGTCGGCTTTTGGCCGCCCGGCCAGCGCCTGCCCAACGATTGAGCTTTCAACTTCCCGTCATTGCACGACGGTCTCGTAGGGTGGGCAAAACGAAGCGTGCCCACCATGTCCAGCGCGGTGGCGGATGGTGGGCACGGCGCGCGAAGAGCGCGCCTTTGCCCACCCTACGAGACCTACCCCCGCCCCGCCATCGCCCGCTTCGCCACGGCCAGCCCCATCAGCACGAAGGCCGACGTCACCTCGGGACCACCGACCAGAATCCGCGTCGGCGTCTTCATCTTGTTCCATTCATAGGCGCGGAACGGGCCGCGGCGACCGCCTTCGCCGAGGCTCGCGACGATCACGTTCAGCGCCGGCGCGAAGGCGCGCGGGTCGGCGCCGAGATGGCCGAGCGCGATCAGCGCCAGCGCCGCGTCGAACACGTTCATCTCCGCGGCCATCAGCTCGCCCTTGACGTAGGAGAGCACGCGATGGCGGATGAAATCGAAATCGCCGTCGGGGTCGATCGCGGCCTGTGCTGCCAGCGGCAGTGCGAGGAAGGCCGCATAGCAGCGGCCGAAATAGGCGCTGTAGAGCTCGGGCAGATAATAGATGTGCGAGCGCGGATTGGCGAAGGCGCCGTTGGCGGCGAGCCGCTTCTGGAAGCCGATGATGCGATGCACGGTCGCCAGCCGCGCCGGCGTCTCCAAAATCTTCCAGCGCGCGAGGTTGCGAAAGCTGACCTCGAGAATGTCGAGATTGAGCGTCGGATCGAGATCGTTGCCGTAGGGCCGCTCGCCTTTGAGGTTATCGATCCAGGTCGCGACGCCGCCCTCGTAGTCGATGTTGTCGTTGAGCGGCACGGTCACGCGCGGTTCGTTGACGCCGGCGAGCACCTGATAGCCCGAATAGAAGTCCAGCAGCGGCTGGTCGATGATCGGATCGGTGCAGCCGGCTTGCGTCGCTGCCGAGATCGAGCACGCCGTGGTGTCGCAATCCGGCACGTAGACGCCGAAGCCGAGGTCCTGCTTGATCTGGGCGAAGAAGCGGGAGAAGCGCGGATGCGGCGCCGGCGCGAGCGCGGTGATGACGTTGAAGCGTGTGCCGTCGATACCCTCGACCTCTTCGCGGCTGATGTTGACGCAGAAATCGACCATGTCGGCGATCGCACGCTCGGCTGCAATCTTGTCGGCCGGCGAAGCGAGCCCGGTCTCGACATAGCTCAGCAGCGCCTCGATGAAGAACGCGTCGTAATAGGCCGAGCGGTGTCGGATCTGCACCGGCTCCCACATCGGCTCGGCAATGCCGCTCCAGGGCGGATTGACGACGGCTGCTGCCTGTGAACGCGCGATGAAGACGCGGGCGAGGTTGAACAGCAGCGAGGAGTTCTTGTAGCCGCGCGCGTTCAGCCCCGTCAGCGCCATGGTCAGCTCGCGCCCGCGGACATCGGGGTCGCCGATCAGGTTGAAGGCGGCATAGGTCGGCAGGAAGCCGTTCTTGCGGTACGAGCCGAGCAGATGCTGCGCGCAGTCGCGGATCACGCCGTCGATCTGCGCTTGTTGCGGCGCTAGGCCCGTGAATATCGCCGGCGGCGGCTTTGGATGGTCGAGCGCGATGCTGTCGACGAGATCGGCGACGGGCTGGCCGATCGCCGCCCAGTCGGGCTCGGCGTCGTCGCGTGCCCGCACCAGTGCCGTGCGAAGCCGGGTCAGCTTCGCCTCGTCGCGCAACTCGGGCAGCCCGGCGCGACCGAGCAGGATCCGCAATGCGGGATTGCCGAGCGCGGTCTTGTAGAACTTGGCCAGATGCGGATCGCCGCTGGCTGGGCCCGACAATACGGGATCGCAGACGTCATAAAGCGACGGGCCGTCTTTTCGCGCCGTCAGCGCCCGGCAGGCAGCGCCGGCAAAATAATGAAAGCTCATGAAATACCTGGTCGCGGGGTCTTGGCCAGGGGCCGGCCGGCACGCTCCCATCTGCGCGCCACCCCCTGCAAGTCTTTGAAAAAGCTACCCGGATTCGCGGGAAATTCAAATGTGATGGCGGTCACGGAAAAATCCGGCACGGGAGCTGCATGATTAAGGCCGTTACAAGGGGCTCGCGACGAAAAGACGTGCAAATTCTGCTCGGAGGATTAACCAATATCTTCAGTCACTTAGCTCAAATTTTGGGCGATCTATTGCCGGGGAGGAGATATCCGGTTAAGGCTTTGTTTGGTGCGGCGCCGCAAATTGCGCGCAGTTCGGGGGCACATCCCCGGCCAATCCCTCAAACCTGAAGCCACCATCGCGCTACTCAAACATTGTGCGCGCGCTTGGCTGGTCTTTGGCACAGGAACGAACCGAGATGAATGTAAGGCAGCTCGAGCTTTCCAGACGCACGATCGCGGTGGCCGCAGCCCTCATCGGCACGGTGTCGCTCGTGATCGGCGCCCATGCTGCCCTCAACATGCGCGCGATCGATGCCGCCAAGGCCGTGGCGACCGACGAGGTCACCGGCTCGATCGGCCAGTCGTCCCGCCTCGCCCTCGTCATCGGCAATGGACATTATCCCGACGCCAGCGCGCCGCTGACGCAGTCGATCAACGACGCCCGCGCGCTGTCCTCGTCGCTCCGTAAGAACGGCTTTGACGTCGATATGGTGGAAGACGCGACCAAGGACGACATGGTCCGCGCCGTCAACCGCCTGAAGTCCCGGATCAAGCGCGACACCGTCGTCATGCTGTTCTTCGGCGGCTACGGCGTGCAGGCCGGCCGCGAGAGCTACATGCTGCCGGTCGATGCGGTGATCTGGAAGGAAAGCGACGTCCGCCGCCAGGGCGTGTCCATCGACGGCGTGCTCGACATGATGAAGGAGCAGGGCGCCAAGGCCAAGCTCGTCGTCGTCGACGCCTCCCGCCGTAACCCCTACGAGCGCCGCTTCCGCTCCTACAGCCATGGTCTTGCACCGATCAGCGCGACGGACAACGCGTTGATCCTTTCCTCGGCTTCGCCCGGCAAGGTCGTCGACGACGGCAAGGGCGAGTACAGCGTGCTGGTCGGCGAGTTCCTCACCAACCTCAATGCGCAGGGCAGCGCCGAAAGCGTCTTCAACAAGACCCGCGTCGCCATCTCCCGCGCCTCCGAAGGCGACCAGGTCCCGACCATCTCCTCCTCGCTGCTCGAGGACGTCCATTTCGGCGAAGCAGCCGGCGGCTAGCCGCAAATTGTAGGGTGGGCAAAAGCGCAAAGCGCCGTGCCCACCATCTTTTCGAGATTTCAATAGAAGACGTGGGCACGCTTCCGCCTTCGCTCGCCGAGCTACGGCGGACAAGTCGCTTTGCCCACCCTACGGTCTGCGTGTGTAACGCACCACTGCCCCCACATCGTCATTGCGAGCGAAGCGAAGCAATCCAGGGTCTCTCCGCGGAAAGATTCTGGATTGCTTCGCTTCGCTCGCAATGACGGTTGAGGCGAGCCCTACTTCGCGGCTTCCGTGGCCATCACCGGGCGCACCGGATCGCCTTCGCGCAGGATCGCGCCGGCGCGGGCGACGACGATATCGCCTTCGTTGAGGCCGTCGCGAACCTCGATATTGCCGCCCGACATCAGCCCGATCTCAACCCGCTTGGTCTCGACGCGGTTGCGGCGGATCACCTGCACCACGGTGCCGGCGGTGGAATACTGCACCGAGGTCAGCGGCACCGCGACGTTGCAGCTCTGCCCGGTCTTGATCAGCGCGCGCCCGCTCGCGTTCAGCAGCAGCCGCTTCTGCGAGGAGATGCCGATATAGACCATTCCCTGCTGGATGTTCGGCTCGACGGTCGGTCCGATGCGGCGCACCTTGCCGTCGAGATCGCCCGCGCCGGCAATGCGCACCGTCGCCTGCTGGCCGACCGCGAGCTTCCGAATATCGGTGGTCGCGACCAGGCCGACCAGATCATATTCGCTGCGCGCCACGATCGTGAACAGCGCCTCGCCCTTGGCCGAGGCGAGGTTGCCGATCTGCGCGGTCGACGTCGCGATCACGCCCGCCACGGGGGCGGTGACCTGAAGCGTGCCGCCTTCGGGCAGCGCCAGCCGCGCCAGCACCTGGCCGGCCGTGGTGGTGTCGCCGGCTTCCGCCAGCACGTCCGTGACCTTCAGGCCGGGACGTTCCGGCCGCACGGAGGTCTCCTCGCGCGCGATGATCGTGCCGGTGGCCTCGACGATGTCGGAGAAGCAGGATTTTGCGACCTTCAGCACTGTGACCGCGGGCCCCTTGGGCGCGTCGTCATCGGCGGCGCGCGCGGGCTGGGCGGACAGCAGAACCAGTCCGGCGAGAGCAACGAGTTTTTTAGGAAAGGAACGCGCAGGCAATGAACGCATCGGTCATTCCGGTTGGGGCCTTGACGGCCTCATCGTTAGCAGAAGCAACCGCGGCGGACCATGGGCCGGCCGGATGAGAATGCCGCAGCGCAGGCGGCGCGATGCCGCTTGTTGGATTAGTCGTGGCAAGGACGAAGAGGTTCGCCGTCTCTTACCCTCCCCTGGAGGGGGAGGGTCGATCGCGCGCAGCGCGAGCGGGGTGGGGTGATCTCTCCACTCGGGCAGTGTGCGAGGCGGAGAGGCCGTCACCCCACCCCGCTACGCATTTCGCTTCGCTCAATGCCTAGCGACCCACGAGCGAGCTACGCTCGTCTCGGACCCCTCCAGGGGAGGGTAGGAAAGTAGCCTCACTGCAGCGTCAAGAACTCCACCCAGTTCGGCTTCTTGCCGGTGGGATAGGATTTCAGCTTGGCGAGCGCGCCGCTGCTCTGGTCGATCGCATAGACCGTCATGCTGTCGGAGAGCTCGCCGACTGCGGCGAGGTAACGCCCCGACGGATCGATGTGGAAGCCGCGCGGCTGCTTCTCCGTCGGCACGCTGCCGATCGTGGTCAGCTTGCCGCTTGTTGCGTCGACCTTGTAGCCGGCGAGCGTGTTGGTGGTGCGCTCGGAGGCGTAGAGGAAGCGGCCGTCCGGGGTGATGTGGATGTCCGCGGCCCAGGGCTTGCCAGTAAAGCCTTCCGGCAGCGCGGTGGTGCGCTGGATCTCGTCCCATGCGCCGCTCTTGGCCTCATAGCTGAACGCCGCGACGTCGCCGTTCAGCTCATGGACGAGATAGACGAACTTGCCGTTGGGATGAAACACGAAGTGCCGCGGTCCCGATTTCTCCGGCACCTTGGTCACCGGCGGATCGCTCGGCGCCAGCGTGCCCGCGACTGCATCGAACGCGAAGGTCAGCACCTGATCCGAACCGAGATTGGTCGCGAACACGAAGCGGTTGTCGGGCGAGGGCAGGAAGGCGTGCGCATTCAGCCCGGTCGGAATCACCTGCTTCGGCTCGCCGGCGACGCCGTTCGGGCTGAGCGGATTCAGCGCGACCCTGTTGCCGCCATAGGAGGCGCTGAACAGGAATTTGCCAGTGCTGTCGACGGCGATGTTCGCCATGCTGTCGGCAAGCGGACCATTGCCGAGAGGGCTGAGCTGGCCCGTCTTGGGATCGATCGCAAAGCTCACCGCGAGGAATGGTTGCGAGCGCACGCCGGCAATCAGCACGCGGTGGTCGGGTGTGATCGCGAGCGGTGTCGACGAGCCGGGCTTGTCGACGCCGGTGAAGGCGGCGGTCTGCACCGGTGTCATCTCGCCGCTCTCGGCCAGCTTGAACACGCTGATGTCGTTGCTGTCGGCGTTGCCGACATAGGCGAAGGTCTCGGCCATGCCGGGGCGGACTCCAGAAACGAGGGTGAGGAAGGCGAGGGTGGTGGCGATCGCAGCGCGTGGCGCGATGCGGCGTGTCGGTCTCGGCATGGGGCTCCTCCTTACAGCGTTACGGCCTTGTCGTTTTGTCCGGAGGATAGCGGGAGCCGTGCCGCCTTACCAAGTTCCGGTTGAAGATCGATCGATGCCGAAATTGTATCGGTCGCGCGGTGGCTACCGCACTGCGGCCGTCTGGCTGCGGGAGGGCAGATGCGGGCCGGACGCAGTGTTGGGTGCCCCGAGCAGGCCCCACACGGCCACCGCCAGCAGCGCGCAGGTCAAAATGGTCCAGGCGACCAATCGTTTCCGCATCAAGCCAAGTCCATCCGTTGTTTGAAACCCCGGGGCCCGCACATGATCGTGCACTGCAAACGGCGACGATCCTATGAACTCGTTCACAGGCACAACATCGCATCGGCATTGCGAACCAATGCCGCGGGAGTGCATTGACCCATATGCCGCGTGAAAATGACCTCGAAGGCAAGCCCGACATGGGCGGCAAGCATGGCGGCCAGAAAGGCCAGCCCAAGCCGCCGCCGCGCCCGCGCGAGGGTCCGCACGATGAGGACGTCGTGGCAAAGCGCCACACCGGCCAAACCGATCGCACGCTGCCGCCGACCAAACAAAAATAGCGCTGTATTTCGCGCCGGGAACATCAGCCTCGCCTTGCCGTTATGCTGATCCCGCAAGCGGACGAGGTCGAACCGGAGGCTGGCACGTGTTTTGGATCTATTGGAACACCGCTTGGTCGCTCATCATCAGCGGCATCATGTTCACCACCATCGTCACCCATCCCGACGCCGAGTTCGCCGAGATCCGGGCGGCAAAGCAGGCGAAGTGAGCCCGCGCGCCTGAGGCCCGATCTCCGGGGCTATGAACCGTTCGCGGGTAGCGATGGCTGCTCCGTCGGCGGCGTTGAAGACGGCTTTCGCGCCGCTCTGCTCGAGCGCTTCTTGACCGCGGGTGCCGGCAACGCCGCTTGAAGGGCTGCGTCAGCCGCTTGCTTGGCTTCGCGCGCCTCTCGAAGCCGCGCCATGTTCTTGCGAATCTCGATGGACTGCCTTTCGACGTCTGCCAGTGCAAGTGCTCCCTCTTCGGCGGCGAGGCGCCTGCGATTGGAGCGCGCGATGCTTTCGGGTGACAGCTCGGCGGATTTCCTGGCGCTCATGCTTCACTCCGTTGTGCAACCGGCAAAACCCGCTCGATCCGGGGATCGAACGGGCTGGCGCGCGACAATCGCGCGAACGCTTTCAACTCGGTCGATGTCTTTGGAAAAGGTGCCCGCGGGCGCATTCAACGAGGCACAGCGGCTGATCGAACGCCCCCGATATATGTCTCGTTCGATTTTCTGCAAGGACGGCAAGGCCGATTTGGCTCAGCCAGGCAGCTCCGGCGCCTCGATCGAGAGGCTTCACGCGATCCGGCCGACGTGCAGCCAAGGCTTTATCGATTGACAGGGCTGCACTGGAGTGGTCACGTGCCAGCGCGAAGTTGCATCGCTGTGACAAGCGCATCGACTTGTCCGAAGCTGGCGACGAATGTCGCAGCGCTATCCTCAAAATTCGCAATGAAGCTCCTGCGCAATTGGCTGCCATGCAGGGCGTGTCGCATTTGCAGCCCCAAGCGAGGAGGAGGATCGATTGCAGGTACTCGTCAGAGACAACAATATCGAGCAGGCACTCCGTGTTCTCAAGAAGAAGATGCAACGCGAGGGCGTCTTCCGCGAAATGAAACAGCGGCGTTCCTACGAAAAGCCCTCGGAGAGAAAGACTCGCGAGAAATCCGAGGCCGTTCGACGCGCCCGCAAGCTCGCGCGGAAGCAGGCAATCCGCGAAGGATTGCTGCCCGCGCCGCCGAAGAAGAAGCCTTTTGAGCGCAAGCCGCCCCTGCCGGATGTCAAGGCTCGGGTCCCTATAGCCTGAAGTCGATGCCTCGCAGCACGATGCCGGGCGGCGTGCCTTCGAACTCCGTCGCGCGATATTTGCTCGCCGCGCGTGCTTCGATGCGATCCCGCAGGCGAGTGAACTGGGCCTCACGTTGCTCGGGCCTGACCTGCGGGCTGGGCTCGAGGTAGTCCATCGCCGAGGTCGAGATTGCGCAAGGAATCTCCCTGGCACCGTCATGCATCGAGAACCGGACGATCATCCGATCGTATTCGTGGCCGATAAAGCGGCCGCTGGTCAATGTCATGGCTTACTCCGTCACCTGATTGCTGCTTGGCACGATGCCCCTCAAATCATCGCCGCCGATTCCCGGCTGGCCGGAACGTGGCGCACGTCGAGACTGCAGGCGGCCGTCGTTTGTCTCAGTCATCACCCGACAGCCGGACGAAATCGTCCAACAGCGCCGCCACCAGCGCGCGGTGGCGTGTGTCCTCGGCGGGCAGGCTCGCAGCATAGAGGTTGAGCAGATGGCGCGCCTTCACCGCCGCTTCCGGCCAGGACGTGGCGGGCACC
Source organism: Bradyrhizobium sp. 63_E2_N1_3 (assembly GCF_052076005.1). Lineage (NCBI taxonomy): Bacteria > Pseudomonadati > Pseudomonadota > Alphaproteobacteria > Hyphomicrobiales > Nitrobacteraceae > Bradyrhizobium > Bradyrhizobium sp. 63_E2_N1_3. Next base: position 607,352 of record NZ_CP197235.1, read on the forward strand.
GTCATCATACGGTTCTCGAGATCGGCCTCGCGCTCGCGCAGTTCCCTGACATTTGCCTCGACCTCCGCCAGCGCGCGGCGCAGGTCGGTCGCCTTCTGCGCGGCCATGCCCCGGTGCTTGTCGAGATCGACGGTGCGGTCAGTCATTCGCCACGCTCGCGTCTGCGGCCTGCGCGTTCGCAAGATCAACCGAGCCGATCGACAGCATCTCCAAGGTTCCGCGGGGGCCTTCGGCGGGCACGGTGATCATCGTGGCAACGCGGCGATAGGCCGCGAAGGTCAGGCCCTCGATCGCCTCCTCGTCAGTGACGACCTCATAGGCGCCGGCCGGCAACATGCGCTCGACGCCGCGGATGCGGAACGGATGCCTGAAGGTGACGGTTTCACGCCGCGAGCGGATGGTCATGCACGCCTGCCTTTCGCAAGTGAAGCCCCAACCGGTGCCGGCCGTCACGACCATGCGCGCTCGCCGCGGCAATAGCCAGTACTATCGTCGCCGGGCCGGCAAGCGACGATGTCACAGCAGCCATTGTTTCCGCAGCATTTTAACCCTCGCTATTGGCTCGGTGCGGGCGTAGGGTCGCTGCCATCACCGCACGTCTCAACGGCTTCGACCGGTGACTGAGGGGCACGTGTGCTCCCGCCGAAGGCTTCGCAGGAGCGTTCGATGGCGTGCGTTCGCTTCGCGGATCGGATCGTGCCGCCGGTGATGGTTCCGCGGTTTCTTCTGCTTCTCGTCGGCGCGGCCGCCATCTTCAATGGCTAGGGCAACAATTGTGCCGTATCTGGTCAGCGGGACCAACGAATACGGCAGCTCCAATCTCGGTCGCGGCAAGGCGACGTTCGCGCTGCGCCTCGCTCGAAAACTGCTGCGCGAAGGCTACATGGACGTCAGGGTCTGCACCCCTCGTGGACGGCTGCTGCAATCGGATGAGCTCGACGAGCTCGAACCAACGGAGAGCGACATGGCAAAGGGTCAGCAACGCGGTAATCGCGAAACCAAGAAGCCGAAGAAGGAAAAATCCAAGGTGATCGCGGCGGCGCCGAGCCGCAAGGAAGCCGCCTGGCAACCGGATTTCGGACCGGCGAAGAAGAAGTAGCGAGGCGTCGGCGAGGGATGGGGTGACTGGCCGCGCTAAGCCGCCACCGCCTGCGCCGACAACAGCTGCCTCAGCTTCGCCGCCGGCACGGCGGGGCTGAACAGCCAGCCCTGCATCTGGCTGCATCCGAGCTGCCGCAGCACCTCGCGCTGGGCTTCGGTCTCGACGCCTTCGGCCGTCGTCGCCATGTGGCGGGCGGCCGCCATGTGCACCACCGCCTGCACGATCGGAGAGGAATCCTCGGACCGGCCGATGTCGCTGATGAAGCTGCGGTCGATCTTGATCTTGTCGAACGGGAAGCGGTGCAGATAGCTCAGCGACGAATAGCCGGTGCCGAAATCGTCGAGCGCGATGCGTACGCCGAGCTCGCGCAGCTGCTGGAGGATCGTCAGCGCCTCCTCGTCGTCGCGGATGAGCACGGTCTCGGTGACCTCGAGCTCGAGCCGTCCGGGCGCAAGTCCTGACTCCGCGAGCGCGGCTGCAACCTTGAGCGCCAGCGTCCTGGCGCGGAACTGCACTGGCGAGACGTTGACCGCGATGTGGATATCGCCGGGCCAGCTCGCGGCCTCGGTGCAGGCCTGCTTCAGCACCCATTCGCCGATCTCGCCGATCAGTCCGGTCTCTTCCGCGACCGGAATGAAATCGACGGGCGAGATCATGCCGCGCTCGGGATGGCGCCAGCGCAGCAGCGCCTCGCAGCCGTTGACCACATTGGCCGCGAGATCGACCAGCGGCTGGTAATGCACCTCGAACTCGCCGCGGGCGAGGGCCTGGCGCAGGTCGAGCTCGAGCTGGCGGCGCAGCCGCGCCTTGGCGTCGTATTCGGGCACGAAGAGGCGGAAGGTGCGGCGGCCCTCGGACTTCGCGGCATACATCGCGAGATCGGCGCGCTTGAGCAGATCGTCGAGATTGTCGCCGTGATCGGGCGCGATCGCGATGCCGATGCTGGCATCGGTCGGGATCTCCTGGCCCTTGCAGTCCACGGGCGTACGCAGCGCTTTCAGGATATTTTCCGCCAGCGCCGTCAGCTCGGTCCGGTCGCTGGTGCCGGCCTTGACGATGGCGAATTCGTCACCGCCCAGGCGCGCAACGAGGTCGTTGCCGCTGACGCAGGCGCGCAGGCGGTTGGCGACCTGGCGGAGCAGCTCGTCGCCGACCTCGTGGCCGAGCGAATCGTTAACGCCCTTGAATTCGTCGACGTCGATGTAGAGGATCGCGAACGGCTGGCCCTGGGCAAGCTCCGCGATGCGGCGCTCCAGATGGCCGCGCATCAGCACGCGGTTGGGCAAGTCGGTCAGCGCGTCGTAATGCGCCATATGCGCGATGCGCTCGTCGGCGCGGATGCGTTCGGTGACGTCGTCGTGGGTCGCGAGCCAGCCGCCGGCGGCGCCGGGCTGGTTCTTGATCTCGATCAGGCGGCCGTCCGCGGTCTCGACGACGGCGCTCTGGGTTCGCCCGGTATTGCTCAGAATGTCGTCGCAATAGGACGCGACGTCACCGTGGAACGATCCGGTGTCATAGCGATGCTGGATCACGTCGCGGAAATAGGCACCGGGCTTCACCACGTCGGCCGACAGTCCGTACATCTCGATGTAGCGCCGGTTGCAGACGATCAGGCGCTCGTCCTGGTCGAACATCAACAGGCCTTGCGTCATGGTGTTCATCGCGGTGTCGAGCTGCTGCTTCTCCGCGGCGAGCCTGCGCGTCATCTGGCGGAAGATCAGGAACAGCGTGAGCACGAGCAGGCCGATCGACAGCACGGCGACGGCGACGAAGAATTTTGTCTGCGTCCGCCAGGTGGCCAGCGTCGCGTCCAGCGATTTGGTCGCGACCACGACCAGCGGCTCACCGGTCAGGAGGCGCGCGGCGACGATGCGGTCCTTGCCGTCGATCGGGCTGGCGAGCTGCGTCGTGACGAAGGTGCGCTCGAACACCGCCATCTGCTCGCGCGTGCCGTTGCGAAAATTCTGTCCGATCATCGTGTCGACATGCGGAACGCGCGCGAGCAGCTGGCCATTCTGGTGGTGCATCGCGATCGAGGATTCCTCGCCGAGCCCGGCCGAGGCGAAGAAGGATTCGAGCTGCTCCGGCGAAATGGCCCGCGACACCATGCCGAGGAATTCGCCGTGGGGACCGGAGACACGCCGCGCGAACACGATCGCAGCTCCGTTGCCGAGCCGGCCGGGCACGACCTCGATCTCTTCCTGCGAGGCCGGATCGTTCCTGAGGCGATTGAAGTAGCCGCGGTCGGCGACCGAAATATCGGCGACCGGCCAGCGCCGCGACGAGTTGATCAGCACGCCGTTGGAATCGAACACGTTGGCGCCGGCGACGTCGGACCAGCCGCTGGCCTTTGCGCGCAGCACCTCGTGCATGGCCAGCGTGGCCATCTCGCTGCGGAAGAGATCGGCGGATGCGATGCCGTGACTTTCAAGCTCGGCGATGACGCTCTTCTGGAGCACCGCAAAGTCGGCGAATTCGCGGTCGAAATGCCGGGCGAGCATGCGCACGGAGTTTTCCAGGCTGTCGCGGCCGCTCTCGATTGCATTTTGCCGGAAACGATCGACGGTGAGCGCGGTGCCGATGGCCATCGCGACCATCAGCACGAAGCCGCCGGCGATCAGCCACGTCAGCGGCGCGCCCTGCCAACGGCGGAGCAACGCGCGCATGCGCGTGGTCCATCGGATTGATGTGCCCATCCAGCCCTCCCGTGGGATGCAAGATGCAGCAAAACCGACAAGAGCCCGTTACCAGTAAGGGTTAGGAAAACATGAATCGGAACGGAATCAGAGGGTTGATTTCCCTCGATCGGCGGGAGCTCCGCTGGCTGGATTTACGGTGACGCGATTCCGGGGGATCACCGGCGGATTTCCCACCTCAAGGCTTCCGCATTCTTCTTGGGGAACGTCTCGGGCACGTCGAACTTTCCGGTCTCGAGATCATAGCGGCAATGCCAGCCGCCCAGTCCCTTCATGGCGACGTTCTTGGGATGATTGTCATATTCGCCCGACAGCGAGATCACGAGGTAGCGGTTGTTGGGCCAGTCCATGCCGAGCGAGCGATAGGCCTCTTCCGTACCCTCCATGAGATTGGCCGAGATGTGGAAGTCGAGCTTGGCGAACCTCTTCGTCTCCGGCCGGCCGTAGAAATAGGCCCAGGCGAGATCGCTGAGCGGCTTCTTCGTCGCGCTCGCGAAGGCGCCCTTCTCGACATGGTAGAGATAGAGGTCCTGCTCGCCCGAGCCGGTCTTCTGCATCCGCACCAGCCATTGCGAGTCGCCGGTGAAGCGGAAGCCGGCCCCGTAGCCCTGCTCGGGCTTCAGCTCCGTCATCTGCTCGCCGCGGCGAGCCCAGACCTGCCATTTGACGTCCCAATCCCCGCCGTCCTTCATGTACTGCTCGATCCTGGTGGCGCCATCGGGCGAGGTGAAGGCGAGGCCGGCATTGTTGGTGAGGATGTAGTCCGGCGGCGGGCCGGATGCGGCGAGCGCCGGAGAGGCGGCCAGTGTCAAGACAAGCGCCAGCCATGGTGCAGGACGGCAAAATGCGGTCACGGAAAAAAATCCTCAAGAAATGACCGCGATGCGGCCTCGGTGATTTGACGCCGTCGGTGCCCCGCCGGTTCATGCCGGGCGTGCCGGAACGAAAGGTGCATCATCCCAATGATCGACTTGCTGACGCAGCCAAATCGGCGCAATTTGCCGGCTTCGGTTGATTTGCGATCCAAGGGTTCATTGTCTGATGATCACCGCTTCCAAGGCCTTCATTGCATTCTGCCTGCTCGCGGTGGGCGGCACCCTGCTGGTGATCGGTCCCACCGAGCTGCGCCGCCTGCTGCCGGGCGGCGCGCAGACCGAGATCGCCGTCGCCGCCAAGCCGGAGGCAACGCCCGAAGCCAAGGCCGAGACCAAGCCAGAGCCGAAGCCGGACGAGCCAAAGCTCGCCGCCGCCGCGCCGCCTGCACCATCGGCGCCCCCAGCCTCCGCGCCGAAGGTCGATGCGCTGGCCGAGACGCAGAAGCAGGCCATGGCGCTGGCCGATCTCGTGCCGGCCAAGCCGCCGGCGGCCACGACCGATGCCGGCCCGCGGTTCGACGTCGCGCGCGTCGACGATCACGGCGAGGCGGCGGTGATCGCGGGTCGGGCCGCGCCGGGTGCACAGGTCGAGCTGCTGCGCGACGGCAAGCCGCTCGATACGGTTGTCGCCGATGCCTCGGGCCAGTTCGTGATGACCCCGCCGCAGCTTCCCGCCGGCTCCTATGAGCTGACCCTGCGGGCGAAAGCGCCTGACGGTACCGTGACGCAGTCGGGCCGCAGCATGCCGGTGACCATCGCCGAAGCCGCGCCGCCGCCCGCGCGCCCGGCACCGGCCGCGAAGCTGGAGCTGAAGCAGGCCGAGAAGTCCGACGACAAGTCTGATGTCGTGGCATCCCTGCCGTCGGCATCGGCGCGCCAGGCATCGGCGCATGACAGGCCCACGGTTCAGCCGAGATTTATCGGTGCACCGAAACCCAGGGTGATGGCGCGAGCGCCCGCGGCCACGACCGTTGCATCGGCGTCGCCGGCGGACGCCATCAGCGGCGCACCGGCCGAAGCAGGCGGCAACCGGGTCATCTCCCGCGGCGACAGCCTGTGGGCGCTCAGCAGGCTCGCTTACGGTGACGGCGCCCGCTACGCGGTGATCTACAACGCCAACCGGGGCAAGATCCACAACCCCAACCTGATCTATCCCGGCCAGACTTTTGTGGTGCCGCGGAAGGCGGAGTGAGACCGCATCGGCAACGCCGGTGCGCGTTGCGACGCTTTGCCCTCCGTCTCTCCGGAACATTCGGTTCCCCAGCGCGTCATTGTGATGCGTCGTAGTGCGCGCTTGCCGCTGGGAGGAGGCCAAGGTGGTCAGGTCCGCTTTCATGTCCGGACGCATGGGACTGGCGCTGGCGGGCGCTACTCTTGTGATTGCGGCAGTGCTGCTGCCGAATAAGGCCGAGGCACAGTTCGGATTGCGCGGTGGTCCGCTCGGTGTCGCGCGCTTTGCCGTCGGCCACGTGATCGGCATGACTCGCCTGCGCCATGCGCGCATGGCGGTACGGGGCGGCCGATACCGCTCCGCCGCGCTGAGGTCGCAGGATCCTCGCGGCGCCGAACGCGGCCAGCCGGCCAACCCCTACATCCTGCGTGCGGCGCTTACGGCGCAAGCTGCGCTGTCGGGCTGGCACGGTGGCCGTCGCCCGCAGGGCTGGTGGCGCCACCCCGATGGCAGCTATGGCTGGGCGGGCCCGGTGTTCTGGCCGTTCGCGCATGACGACCTCACCACCGCGATCATCCTGGGCGATACGACCAGCCTCTCGCTCTATGGCTATGGCGACATCTACGCCGCGATCTTCGCGCCCTATGCGGCCACGGAGTTCGCCGCCTACACAGCGCCGCAAGGCAGGCGCGCGCGAAAGGTCCCTTCGGTCGAGGCCGTTTGCGATGCCAGCGACACCGGCGGCCTGCCGGTCGACCGTATCGTCGCCCTGGTGCAGCCGAACGAATTGCAGCGCACAGCGCTCGATGAGCTCGCGACCGCCTGGGTCGCTGCGCGCGACACCATTCGCACGGCCTGCCTGACGCAGGTCCCCGCGACCGCCGCGGAGCGCCTCGGCCTGATGCAGACGCGCCTCGCGGCCATGATCAAGGCGACGGACGCAATCGCGCCGCCGCTCGCAAAATTCGTCGATCTCCTCGATGCCGGCCAGAAGGCAAAGCTCGACGCGCTGGCCAACGAGCGCCGTGCCGCGCTTGCGGCCGGCCAGCGCAAGGATGCGCAGACGCCAGCCGCGTGCGAGGCCGGCTACGATCCCCGCTATGATGTGCAGGCGCAGCGGCAATACGAGCAGCTCGTGCAGCAGCAATGGCCCGCCGGCGAGATCGCGTCCACGCTGAGGCTCGACGACACCGCTCGCGCCCGGCTTGAGGTGCTCCAGGACACTACGCTGCGCACCATGGAGACGCTCAGCGCCTGCCCGACCCATGCGGCCGCAACGCCGCAGGCCCGCCTCACGGCCGTGAAGGCGCGGCTGGAGACGATGCTGCAGGCAGTGAAGGGCGTCGGCGACGCGCTCGACGATTTCGAGGCAGACTTGAGCGACGAGCAGAAGGTCGGCTTCGAGGCGATCGGGCCGAAGCGCGGGGCGTGATCAGCCGCACGCCCAGTCGAACTTCATGTCCTTGAAGTCGAGCTGCGCGTTGCCGCCGCCGAAATTGTAGCCGCCGAAATATTCCTCGAACTCGATGTAGAACGGGCTCATCTCCGGCACCGCCTGGCACGGCCGCATGGTGCCGCCGAGATGGTTGTGCGCGTGATCCTTGCCCCAGTCATGCAGGCGGAAATTGTCGCGGCTCGGCACGCCGCCGACATAGTAATAGTAGGGCTGATAACCAGTCGGCGGGTTTTGTCGGGTGTGCTCGTCCTGCGGGCCCTTGCCGGCATTGGGATCGGTCGCGCGTGGCACAAGCGCGATCGCGCGGGTCTCGCTGAGATCGGCGCGCAGCTGCGCGGCAAACATCTTTTTTGCGTAAGGCGCGGCGGCCTCGAAGAAGGCACTGGCGCCGCCGACGTCGAGCCAGCGCGGCCGATCGGCTGTCGCAAGCGGAAGCGGTGCCGGCGGCGCCGCGAATGCGCCCTCATATTCGGCCTTGGTCAGCAGCAACGCTGCATATTCGTAGTCGAGAATATCGGTCATGCGCGAAAGCCGCGGATGCGCTGGTCGCGCCGCCACGGCCTCGCGAATCTCGGGATCATCGGGCGCACCGCCGTCATTGTGGTCGGGCGCGGTGGCGAAGAACGAGACCGCAACGATGTCCTCGCCATGCACGCGATAGTCTTCCGGCAGCTTCAAGGTGAAGCCGTGCATCAGCGGAAAGCCGGTGACGAGATCGAGCGGCCATTGCTCGCTGCTGATGCCCGGCGGCAGGCCATAGACCCAACCGTGATCGCGCGCACGATCAGCGGGACGGTCCAGCATCTGCAAATCATACGCGCGCGAAGGCAAGGCAAACGCCACGATCGTCTCCATCCGAAATCGAGCCTCGACCCCGAGGCGATCGTTAGTCGCAGGGAGGAGGGATGTGGTTCGTGGGAGGGTGTGGGAGATGATACCATTCCGCCGGTGTTTTGCCCGACGTGTCAAACCACTCCCGCACCCGCGTAAGTCATTGATCTTGCGGACCCCGTCTACTGTGCATGGGGTTGTTTTCGACTTTTTTGTTGTTGGCTACCCTCTCCGCCGCGCTGCGGACGCATCCACCACGTTCTCCACCTGCTCGCGCCAGGACAAAATCTCCATCGCCAGCACCGGGTGATTGAACCCCTTGAGCACGAGGTCGTCGAGCGCGCGGGCTTCGACCCAGGGCTCGACGATGCCGTAGACGCGGCGGCTGACCACGATCTGGTTGGCCTTGGCTTCGTCGCAGAGACGCGAGGCGAGGTTGGTGACGCTGCCGATCGCGGCATATTCCAGCCGCTGCTCGAAGCCGACCTGGCCGAGCGTGGCATAGCCGAGCGCGATGCCGATGCCGAAGCCGAGCGTGTGCCCGCGGTTGCGCCACTTCTCGGTCAGCGGGCCGATCGTGTCGCGCATCTCCACCGCCATCTGGACCGCGCGCCGCGTGTGGTCCTCGAACTGGATCGGCGCGTTGAACAGGATCATCACGCCATCGCCGGCATATTTGTCGAGCGTGCCCTCGTATTTGAAGATCAGCTTGCCGAGCGCTGCGTGATATTCGCGCAGCACGTTCATCGCCTCTTCCGGCTCGGTCGCCTCGGTGAAGGCGGTGAAGCCGCGCAAATCGCAGAACAGCACGGTGACCTCGCGGCGATGGCTGTCGAGCAGCGAGTCATGACCATCCGACGAAGCGATGAGCTGGGCGACCTGCGGCGCGAGAAATCGTTCGAGCCGTTTGATGCGGCTGATCTCGCCGAGCTGCTTCTCGACGCGCTCTTCCAGTGAGCGGTTCCAGTTGCGAAGCTGCTCGGTCTGCTCCTGGAGCTTGGCCGCCTGCTGCTGCACGGTGTTATGTGCCGCGGCGAGCTCGCGGCCCTTGTGATCGACCTCGGTGAACAGCCGCGCGTTGCGCATCGCCAGCACGGCCTGGTTGGCAAAGGTGCGCATCAGGCCGGTGAGGCTTCCGCCGAACTCGCCGCCGGCCCGGCGCAGCACCACCAGCGAGCCGAGCGTGCCCTGCTGGTCCACCAGCGGCACCACCAGCACCGAGTGGAAGCCGGCATCGACCGCGACGTCGCGCAGCGGCTGCTCGGAGGCCCGGTCGAGATCGGCGATCGCGATCGGCTCGCCGCTATCGGCGGCATCGCTCAGGATGTTGGCGCCCTGCTGGATCGTGACATGCGCGCCGTCGGCCGATTTGTCGATGCCGTTGGATTCGATCAGGTTGAAGCGGCGCGTCTCGGCATCGAAGCCATAGATCAGCACCGCATCGGCATGGGTGATCTCGATCGCGCGCGCCGCGATGGTCGGCAGCACGGCGTTGAGATCGAGCGAGGAGGCGACCGCACGGCCGACCTCTTCCAGCGCCTTGAGCTCGTTGATCGACTGCGCGAGATCGCGGGTGCGCTCCTCGACCTTGGTCTCCAGGTCCGAATAGGTTTCCTGGAGCTGGCCGGCCATGCGGTTGAACTGGCCGGCGAGGTCTTCCAGCTCGTCGGAGGTGTGGACGTCGATGCGGTGGCTGAAATCGCCTTCGCCGAGCTTGTGCGCGCCGTCGCGCAGCGCCGTGATCGGGATGATCATGCGGCGGGCGAGCAGCGTGCCGGCGAGGATCGCGACCATCAGGCCCATGCCGATCAAGAGCGCGATGCGCACGAGCTGGTCGCGGATCGGCATCAACGCCTGCGTGGTCGGCTGCTCGAACATCACGTTCCAGCCGAGCTTCGGCACGGTGCTCGCGGCGCTCATCACCGCATGGCCGTTGAAGTCGGTGCCCGAGGTGTCCGGCTCGCGGCCGGGCGCAATCGCCGCCGCCACCTGCGGCAGCTTCGACAGGTCCTTGCCGACATCGGGCCCTTTCGACGACGTCGCCAGCACGCGGCCGCGCGGATCGACCACATAGGCGAACGCGGCCTTGCCGACCTGGGCGTCGGACAGGAAGTCGGAGAGGAAGCTGAGGTCGATCTCGGCCACGGTGACGCCGGCATTGAAACCGGAATGCGCCAGCGAGATCGACATCATCGGCGTCCGGTCGGAGAACCAGGCCGGCGCGTAGCTGACGCCGCGGGCAACCGTGTCGGTGAAGCGCATGTCGCGGGAGAGGTCGGCATTGCCGCCGGTCGTGGTCGACTGGCGCGAGACGCGCAGCACCTCGCGTCCCTCGCCGTTGAGCTGGAACAGCTGATTGACGACCGAGACCTGGTGCAGGAGCGATGCGTAGTCGGCGCGGCGCTTCTCGAGCGTGTCCTGGCTTGCCCGCGTCACCCAGCTGATCTGGCGCTCGAGCTCGGAGATCGACTGCTCGATCCGCCGGGCGGCTCCTTGCGCCTTGTCGTCGAGCCCGTCGGTCAGCTGGGTCTTGGTGGCGCGATAGGAGATCCAGGTCTCCATCGCGCCGTTGACGGCGAGGACAAACACGACGAGGCCGACGAGGGAGACGACGTATTTGGCGAACAGGCCCTCGCGCAGAAACCGTGTCTTGTCTTTCGCTCCCGCCATCCAGATCCTCTCGCGCCGTCATCGACGCCGACGCTACGGGCCGTACCGGTCCAGGCGCCCTTCTACCACAATTCGGGCCAGCGGGCCGTCCAGCGACCTGTGGACCGGCCGGCGTGGTTACCGCTGTCGAGGCCGGGGCTCGGCCGAAGGGGTCGTGAATTGTCGCGGCCTCATCCCTTTGGATGAAGCGGCGGACGGGGAGGCCGATGTAGGGATTGGCGTGGAGTCCAGTGCGTTGGTCGGCCAATCATCGATTAAAGAGCTGTCGCAGCACGTCGTTCATCGGCTGGCTGTCCTGCTGCACCACCGCCGGGTCGTCCTGGGCCGGGGGCGCGGGAGAGGCCTGCGGAGCGGGGGTGGACGGTGTCGCCGGCAGGCCGCGGCTGCGGCCGGTGCCAGTGCTGGTCCCCGCACCGCTGGAGAGCCCCTGCTGGATCAAATTGCCGATCGCCTCGCCCAGCGGGCCGCCGAGCGGGTTGTTCTGTCCCGGCTGCTGGGTTGGCGGATTGGCATTGCCGGCCGCGTTGCCGCCGCCCGGCGCTGCGGCGCCGCCCAACCCGAGGCTGCCCAGGAGATTGCCGAGCCCTGCGCCATCAGGGCCGAACAGGCCCTTGCCCATCTCGCGCAGCTTGGCATAGGCGGCATCCGGATTGTCCAGCATGCCGGCCATGTCAGGGTAGATCCGCGGCTGCGACCAGCTGCCCTGGATCATCACGGGAATGCCGAAGCCGACCGGCTCCGACGTGCGGCCCTGGCCTTCGGTCGTCATCACGAGCTTCGGCTCGACGCGAAAACCCATCATCTTGGTGTCGAGGGCGATGGTGCCGGCGCCGGTCACGCGCACCAGCGGTCCGATCAGATTGAGATCGGTCGTCACCGCCTGCCCCTTGTCGATGCGGAAGGACGCCGAGAGCTGCGACAGATCCGTGCTCTGGGCCTCACTGTCCTGCCAGCCCGACAGCGTGCCCGACGTCAGCGAGCGGATCATCTGCGCGATATTGATGCCGCGGATGGCGCCGTCCTGGAAATTGACGAAGGCCGTGCCCTGCATGTTCGCCATCAGCGCGCGCTGGCTGGTGCCGGCGCTGCGCAGCGCGAGCTTGGCTTGCAGCTTGCCGTCGATCCGGTCGAACTCGGCAAGGCCCTGGAGCAGCGGCAGTGCGCGCACGCCGACGAGATCGGAATGCATGGCAAAGCTCGGTGCGCCGCTTGTGGCATCCAGGATCACCTCGCCCGAGACCTGGCCGTCATAGGCGCCGAGATTGGCGGTGCCGGCCTTCAGCACGCCGCCGGCGAGCTTCGCATCGAGCGCCAGCGGCGCGAGGCGCGCATCGCCGATCACGGCCTCGTTCGCGGAGATCCTGATTTGTGCGTCGACATAATTGAGCCCGGACACGTCGATCGGTGCATTGCTCCAGGGCTGTCCCGACGTGCCCTCCGGCGATTTCGCCACCGGAATCGCGAGCCGCTGGAAGTCGAGATCGACCTTGACCAGGGGCTTGCTCGCAATATCGACCGAGGCCCAGCCGTTGAAGGCGCCGTCGCCGAGCCTGCCGTTCACGCCGTTGATCATCACGACATCGCCGCTCAGCCGCATCTCGGCATGACCGGTGAGCTGGGACTTCAGCACATCAGGCATGTCGATGGCGAAATCCACCGGAATGGTCGGCCGGTCGGCCGGCGGCGCCGGCGTCGACGCCTTGATGTCGAACTTGGTCGGGTGATCGCCGACCCGCGCGGTGCCGGCGATGTCGACCTTGCGGTCGCGGCCAACGACGGCGTCGGCGTTGATGGCGCTGATGCGGCCCTCGACACGGTCGCGCACGCGCGCGAACGCGACTTCGCCGTCGACGACCTTGACGCGGTCGATGGTCGCACCACCGGTGTCGAGCGCCAGCGGCTTCGACGCGGTGCCGGCATTCGGCAGTCGCTCACGCAGCAGCGGCTGGTGGAGCACGGGATGGGTGACGACGAGTTCGCTGATCTTCGGGCTGCCCGACCATACGCTCGAGAGCGACATGTCGGCCTGCACGCTGTCGACCGTCAGGCGCGTGATGCCGCTGCGGTCCTTCGGGTCCTGAAGCGTGAGATCGTTGAGTGTGACGTTCAGCGTCGGCCACAGGCTGATCTTCGTGGTGCCGTCGATGGACAGGCGGTAGCCGGTCGCGCTCTCGACCCGCGAGGCAATCGTCGTGGTCAGGAATCCCGAGGGAATCCCGATCACGAGGAGAAGCCCGATCACGATGATGACGGCGGCTATCGCCGCGCCGGCGAATTTCACTGCTCTCATGTCGACTTTCCAACGACGGACAATCGGCGGCGAATCCCGCAGATGACCGTCCTATGCATCCGTCCTTTGCGCCTGAGTTTATCCCCGGACGGGAAGCGGCTCCAAGCACGTAAAAATAGTCAGGGGGTGCTGCAAAGTTATGTGACTTATGACACACTTCCCCGGCGCGGTATTACGCGATCCTGATTTGATGGTTCCAAGCGATTTGCCAGGGAAACTGGCTAAGGAAATTCACAAGGACATTGAAATGAGCAAGCAGGCCGAATTTGCGGTCATCCTGAAGATGAACGCGATGTTCGCCGATCTCGGCGCAGACGAGCTCCAGCGGCTGTCGAATCTCTGCCACACCCAGCATCTGGGGAACGGCGAGGTGCTGTTCCAGAAGGGCGATGCGGGGGACGCGCTGTTCGGCGTGCGCCGGGGCCAGGTCCGTATCGAGACCGGCGTCTCCGACGGCAGCCGTCTGACCCTGAACTTCATGGGGTCGGGCGACCTGTTCGGCGAGGTCGCGGTGCTGGACGGCCAGAGCCGGACTGCGGATGCGACCGCAGGCGAAGCCAGTGAATTGTTCGTGCTGCGGCGCGAAGATTTTCTCAGCTTCCTCGAACGCGAGCCGAAGGTCGCAATCAAAATCATCGCGCTGCTGTGCCAGCGCATCCGCTGGCAGAGCGAGCGCATGGAAGAATCCATGCTGCAACCGCTGCCGGTGCGGCTGGCGCGGCGGCTCTGCGCGCTCGCCGCCGATTTCGGCTCGGAGGTCCACATCTCGCAGGAGCAGCTCGGCATCTTCGTCGGCGCGGCCCGCGAGAGCGTCAACCGCCAGCTTCAGGCGTGGCGCAAGGAGGCGATCCTCGATCTCCAGCGCGGCCGCATCCTGCTGCGGAACATGACCAAGCTGACGGCCATCGCGCGGAACGAGTAGGGGATCGGCTAAACCGCTTCGTCGTTCGGACGGCGCGACCGGTGCGCTTGAACGCTTCGTAGCGGAGACGATCTCCTGCGACGTCGGGTTCGCTGACGCCGCTCGCTGAACCAGCTTGAGCTGTCGACGTCCGTATCACGGCTACTCCGCCGCGGGGTGTACCATGCCCTTTTTATCCGGCGCCGTGCCGTGATGATCGGCGGTGTCGGCATCCTCGCTGTGCACGATCAGGCGCTTTGCGAATCGCCAGATCAGGGCGCCGAGATCGTCCATCACCATGAACATCGCGGGCACGAACACCAGCGACAGGATGGTCGAGAAGATCAGGCCGCCGATCACCGCGAGCGCCATCGGCGAGCGGAACTCGCCGCCGGCGCCGACCGCGAGCGCGCTCGGCGTCATGCCCGCGGCCATCGCGATCGTGGTCATCACGATCGGGCGCGCGCGCTTCATGCCGGCGTCGATCATCGCTTCCTCGCGCGGCTTGCCGGCGCGGATCGCCTCGATGGCGAATTCCACCAGCATGATCGCGTTCTTGGTGACGATACCCATCAGCATCAGGATGCCGATCCAGACCGGCGTGGTGAGCTGCTTACCGGTGATGAGCAGTGCGGCGATGGCGCCGCCGATCGAGAGCGGCAGCGAGAACAGGATGGTGATCGGCTGCAGGAAGGTGCCGAACAGCAGCACCAGCACGGCGTAGACCATCATCAGGCCCGCGGTGATTGCAGTGGCGAAGCCGTCGGACAGCTCGTTCAGGCTTTCGGCGTCGCCGGAGGGCGAGACCTTCACGCCCTTCGGCCGGCTCTTCATCACCGGCAGGTCGTAGATCTTCTTGGTCGCGTCGCCGAGCGCGGCGGAGCCGACGAGGTCGGCGGCGACGGTTGCCTGCCGCTCACGATCGTAGCGGTTGATGCTGGTCGGACCCTGGTCGAGCTTGACGTCGGCGATGACCGAGAGCGGCACGCCGCCCTTCTCGCCGCGCTCGCCGAGCGGCACGCGCAGCTGTTCGAGCGTCCTCAGATTACCGCGCGCGGCGTCCTCGAGCTGAACGCGGATCGGCACCAGGCGGTCGCCGACGTCGAACTTGGCGAGCGCGGGCCCGACATCGCCGATGGTGGCGACGCGGATGGTCTGCGACAGGCTTTCCGTGGAGACGCCGAGGCGCGCGGCGAGATCTGCGCGCGGCTCGATGCGCAGCTCGGGCCGCTCGAGCGTGGTTTCCGAGATCACGTTGGAGATCGTCGGAATCCGCTTCATCTGCGTCGCGAGCTCGCTGGCGACGTTGTTGACGATGTTGGCGTCGACGCCGGTCACGACCAGCGAGATGGCGCGCAGGCCGTTCTCGTCGAGGAACCAGAAGCGGATGTCGGGAACGTTCTCCAGCTCCTGGCTGATCGAGAATTCGAGCTCGCGCTGGGTGATGTCGCGGCTGTCCTTGGGCGTGTAGTTGATGATCAGAGAGGCGCGCCGGACTTCCTGGGTGCCCGGCGGGACGCGCCCGCCATCGACGAAGATGCTCTTCACCTCCGGCCGCTTGCGCAGGCGTGCGACGATGTCCTCGGTGACCTTCTCGGTGTAGGCAAGCTGGGTGCCCGGCGGCAGCTCGAGCGCCAGCAGCGAGCGCGCGCTGTCCTGCGCCGGCAGGAAGCCCTGCGGCAGCAGCGTGATGCTCCAGATTGAGGCGGCGAACACCCCGAAGCCGATCAGCACGGTGATGAAATGGTGCTTCACCGACCAGGCCACGATCCTGTGATAGGCCCGCAGCACGCGGCCGGGCGGCGGCTCTTCGTGCGCATGGTGCTTGAGGAAGTAGGCGGCCAGCACCGGCGTGACGAAGCGCGCCGCGAGCAGCGAGAAGAACACTTGCACCGAGACGGTGATGCCGAACTGCTTGAAGAACTGTCCGGCGATGCCCGACATGAAGCTCGCTGGCGCGAAGATCGCAATGATCGTCAGCGAGATCGCGATCACCGCGAGGCCGATTTCGTCGGCGGCCTCGAGCGCGGCACGGTAGGGCGATTTGCCCATGTTCATGTGCCGGACGATGTTCTCGATCTCGACGATGGCGTCGTCGACGAGAATACCTGTCGACAGCGTGATGGCGAGGAAGCTGACGAGGTTCAGCGAGAAGCCGAGAAGGTCCATCGCCCAGAACGCCGGGAAGATCGACAGCGGGAGCGAGATCGCGGCAATGATGGTGGCGCGCAAGTCCCGCAGGAACAGGAGCACGATGATGACGGCAAGGATGGCGCCTTCGAACAGGGTCGAGATCGCCGCGTGGTAATTGCCGTTGGTATATTCGACCGAGGTGTCGATCACCTTCAGGTCGACGTCGGGATAGGCGGCCTTCAGCGCGTCGATGCGCTTCTGCACGGCCTCGGCCACTTTCACATCGCTGGCGCCCTTGGATCGCTTGATGCCGAGCGCGACCACCGGCTCGCCGTTGAAGCGGGCGAAGGTGCGGCGGTCGGCGATGGTGTCGGTGACGGTGCCGAGATCGTCGAGCCGGACCTCACCGCCGCCGAACAGCGGGATCATGGTGCCGGCGAGATCGCCCAGTGTCTTCGCGCCCGCAAGCGTGCGGATCGCCTGGTCGTTCTTGCCGATCTCAGCGCGGCCGCCGGCGACGTCGACATTGGTGCCGCGCAGGCTTTGGCTGACATTGACCGCGGTCAGCCCCATCGCCTGCATCCGGTCCGGATCGAGCGAGACCAGGATCTCGCGCTCGACACCGCCGATGCGCTCGACCTGGGCGACGCCGCGCACGCCCTGCAGCGCGCGCTTGACCACGTCGTCAACGAAATAGGAGAGCTGCTCCGGCGTCTTGCCGGGCGAGATCGCGGCATAGGTGACGATCGGCAGGCCGATGACGTCGACGCGCTGGATCAGCGGCTCGGTGACGTTCTGCGGCAGGTTCGATCGTACCCGCGTCACCGCGTCCTTGACGTCGTTGAGCGCGCGGTCGGTGTTGGTTTCCAGCGCGAACTGGATGGTGGTCACTGACACGCCGTCGGTGATCGAGGAGGTGATGTGCCTGACACCCTCGACGCCGGAGACGGCGTCTTCAACCGTCTTGGTGACCTGGGATTCGAGTTCTGCGGGTGCGGCGCCGAACTGCGACACCACGACCGAGATCACGGGAATGTCGGCCGAAGGCAGCCGCGTCACGGCGAGCTTGGTGAAGGACACCCAGCCGAGGACCAGGAGGATGATCGAGAAGACGACCGACGGCAGCGGATTGCGGATCGACCAAGCCGAGATATTGAGAGCCATCAGCGTACCCGCGTGCGATCGAGTTCATCGGCGAACATGGTCTTGATCTGGTCGCCGTCATGGAGCGAAGACCCGGCGTCGGCCACGACGATTTCGCCGACCTCGAGGCCTTCCAGGATTTCCGTCGCGCTGTCGGACGACAGCCCGACCCGTACCTTGCGCGTCTCGACAATATTGTTTTTGACGACCTGAATGGTGAGATGGTCGATCGCGGTCTTGGGGATCGAGACGCCGCAGCTTCGCTTGGCGTCGATCGAGGCGCGGGCAAACACGCCGACCTTGAGCGATGGATTGTTGGTGACGCTGATGCGGACGCGGCCGAGCTGCGTGGTGCGGTCGATTTCGGGCGCGACCAGCCGGACCCGGCCGATCAAATCGGGCGCGTCATCGCGGCTGATGCGCACGGTCGCGCCGGGATTGAGCTTGGGCATGTGCACCGCCGGGACCTGGGCGTCGAGCTCGATCTCGTTGTTGACGGCGATGCGGAACATCGGGCCGGCCTGCGGCGAGGCGGGCGCGCCGACGACGGTACGCACTTCGGTGACGAGGCCCGGCGCGGGCGCCTTCAGCGAGATCGGGCCTTGCGGGCCGGGTCTTTGCGGCTGGCCGGGGATCTGCGGCGGCGCCGTCAGGCGCGCCAGCTCCTGATTGTCGGTGACCATGGCGCCTTCGGTGACGAAGAGGTCGGTGACCCTGGAGCCTTCCTGGTCGGCGACGACCACGGCCTCGCGGCGCGGCACGAAGAAGCCGGTCACCCGCACGAGGTCGGAGAAGCAGGCGTTGGTCGACTTCGTCACGATGACGAGCGCCTCGCTCGGCGTTTCCTTCGCCTCGGGGCGATGCCGATGCTCGAACAGATAATAGCCGACGCCGAGCGCAACGACGAACACCACGGTTCCGGCAGGCTTGAGATATTCGGAGGCGTTCATCGCCGGATTGTCCTGGCCTGGCTCACGGCCATCCGCACGAGGCCTGCTGAGAGCGTTTCCCTGAAATAAAGCGGCGTCCCACAAGGCTGCGGGACGCGCTTTTGAAGCAAGACTTTACACCACATCACGACTTGGCACTTCAAAGGATTTGGCACTTCAAAGGATTACGTCGTGCTCTCACTTCGATGCGGTGGTCTTGTTTTCCATGTTGACGACCTGGACGCGACGATTGACCTCCGCCATCGGCTGGGCCGGGTCCTTCAGCTTGCTCTTGCCGTAGCCGACGGTGACGAGATCGGTCGCGGAGATGCTGTACTTGTCGACGAGGTAGCGCTTGATCGAATCCGCGCGGCGCTCCGACAGGTCCTGATTATAGCCCTCGCCGCCGGCGGCGTCGGTGTGGCCGGCCACCACGAAGGTCGAGCCCTTCAGGTCGGGGCTGGTCAGCGCGCGACCGAGCGCCTGTACCGAGGCGAGCGACTTGGCGCTGATATTGGCCGAGTTGTAGTCGAACGTGATTTCAAGATCGATGTTCGGCTTGTCCTTGGCCACTGAGGCGATTTCTTCGCGCTCGGTCGACGAAAGTGAGCGCGTCGAGCGGCCGCGCACGGACTGGATCAGCTTGGTTTCCGTCGCACTGGGTGCGGGATCGGCCTGCGGGGCGATCGAGAGGCCGCGGGTCAACGGCTTCTTCGGCGGCGGCGCCAGTGCGCGGACGATCTCGTCCTCGGTGACGTTCTTGCTGTTGCCGTCGTCGCCCGCGAATGCGAGCGGGGTCGTCAGCGACAGAGCGACGCCGACCGTGATGATGGACAGCATCGCGCTAAATCCCTTTGCAGCCAATCTCATTGCCAGTCCCTCCTGCGCAGCTGACCGCGCGGTTCCAAAATTCCTGCAATGGCCCCCCCGGGAAAGGCCGCCTGCGGCATCCGTCCGTTAGTCTTCCCTGAGCCGCCGAGGGTTCGAGGCGTCTGCCGCCTCAACTCAAAAAAATACTAGCGTACTCCGTAGCTTGCGAACTCCTGAACAATGTTCGGGTCCATCGCCTTGGCATTGGCGATGTCGAGCGCGCCTTCCTGCGCCGAGCCGTTGCGCTGCTTGGCAATCCCGCGGCCAAAGAGCGAGGAGGTCAGGCGCGGGTTGATCTTCAGGGCTGCGTCGAAATCGGCGATGGCGTTCTTGACCGCTCCCGATTTCAGATTGACGAGCCCCCGGCTGTCCAGCGCATCGACGAAATTCGGCCGCAGCCGCAGCGCCTCGTTGCAATCCTTCAGCGCGCCCTGGAGGTCGCCGACCACGGTGCGGGTCCAGCAGCGGTTGTTCAGCGCCTCGACGTCCTTCGCGTTGATCCGAAGCGTCTCGTCGAAATCCTTGATGGCCAAATTGTAGGCGCCCTTGCTGGCATAGACCTGACCGCGCCGGTACAGCGCATTCACGTCATCAGGATTGGCGGCGATCTTGGCCGTCAGGCCCTTGATGGTCGGATCCTCCGCCAGCGCGGCCGCGCTCGGCCCGCTATCCATGCTCGGTGCGGGGGTGGTCTCGGCTGGTTTCACCGGCGGTGGCGCCGGCGGCAAGGCGGCCTCGACCTGCGGTTTCGGTGAGGGCACCGGTGCAGGAGCAGGTGCTGGAGCAGGTGCCGCTGCCGTGTCCGCCGGCTTCGGCGGCGGAGGCGGTGCGGGCGGAGCCGGCGGCGGATTGTTGGCGACGACCGGCGGCGGCGATGGCGGCGGTGCCGTCATCGACGGGCGCGATCCGCCGGCGCCTGGAATGAACGAAAAATCCTCGGCGAGGGAAGAGGAGATCCACGGCACCTGTTCGCCGCGCGAGGCGCGGGTGACGCCCATCTTGGTGCGGTTCAGCGTCTCCTCGGCCATCAGGTCGGGGACGCGGATCTCCTTCAGGAGCTCCTGGACGAACAGGCTGTGATCGCCGCCCGCGTCCGAGACCACCGAGGCCAGTGCCGCCGAGTACATCACCAGCGTGCCGTTCGGCGCGATGACCGGCGTCAGGCCGGCCGAGAAGCTGCGGAACCGGCGCTCGAAGGGATTGCGCCTGGAGGCGTCGACCAGCGCGATCTTGACGCCCGCGCCACGGGTATTGAGCTCGCCGAGCACGGTCTCCAGGCTGAAACCGTCGCGGCGGACGTCGGATTCGGTCCAGATCTGCGCGTCGATCGGCAGCATGTAGCTCTGGCGCGCCGACTGGATGCCGAAACCGCTGAAGAAGATCAGCGCCACCGAGCCCGGCTTGATCTTGCCATAGAGCTTGTCGAACGCGCGGCGCATGCCGTCGCCGGTCAGGTTCTCGCCGATTTCAACGGAAAAGCCGTCGCGCTTGAGCTCGTCGGCGACGTCGCGCGCGTCGTTGAGCGGTTCCTTCAGCGGGGCGTCCGCGTCTGGATA
Source organism: Bradyrhizobium sp. 63_E2_N1_3 (assembly GCF_052076005.1). Taxonomy (NCBI): domain Bacteria; kingdom Pseudomonadati; phylum Pseudomonadota; class Alphaproteobacteria; order Hyphomicrobiales; family Nitrobacteraceae; genus Bradyrhizobium; species Bradyrhizobium sp. 63_E2_N1_3. The sequence goes on from NZ_CP197235.1 coordinate 627,975, forward strand.
TTTGGCGTTGCCAATGACCAACGCATAACGGTCGCCGGCGGCCAGGGATGGCGCAACCGGGACGAGCGAAACGAGCAAGGGCAGAAGAAAAAGGAAGCGAATTTTCATAATCAGCGCGGTCCAGCCAAAAAGGCGCCGTTACCAGCTTGCGCCGCGGCGACCTTAACTTACGCAATGTGCATTATCAAACCGCGGAAGGGGGGCGTCAACCGCTTGGAGATTCGGCATTATCGCGACAATTGACCGCGATGCATGGGCGCGCCGGGAGGGGAATAAACGGACTGTCACGGTTGTGCTCGGCGCCATCTGGTTCGACTCTGCGGCAGGATGCTGGAGCGGCCGCGACAAAGAAGATGTGAGGGGTCTCACATAGCAGGCTGGACGCTGTCGCAGCCCTCCGGTGTTTGACCTTTGCTGCGGACAATGGCTTGGTGCGCTCGATCGTCCCCGAAGGTCCAACTCAGAAAAGAAAACCATGGGAAACGCCTACGAAATCTACGCCCTGCGTTATGCGACGATGTCGCCACGCACCCCCAACATGAACTTCCTTCAGCCCGACCCGCATGACAGCGCGGCGCAGGATCTCGACTATTTCGTCTGGCTGATCCGAGGGCAGGGCCGCGAGATCCTGGTGGACACCGGTTTCAACGCCGAGGAGGCGAGCGCGCGGGCGCGCAAGCTGACGCTCAATCCGGTCGATGCGCTGGAGCGCTTTGGCGTCGCGGCGTCGAGCGTTCGCGACATTATCGTGACGCATCTGCATTACGACCACGCCGGCAATCTCGATCGCTTCTCGAACGCGCGCTTCCATCTCCAGGAGCGCGAGATGGCTTACGCGACGGGACGCTGCATGTGCAACGGACTGCTGCGACATCCGTTCTCGGTCGAGCACGTCACGCAGATGGTGCGCCATGTCTATGGCGAGCGCGTCAATTTCTATTCCGGCGACGGCGAGATCGCGCCCGGCGTCACCGTGCACCGTGTCGGCGGCCATTCCGACGGCTTGCAGGTGGTCAAGGTCGAGACCGCGCGCGGGCCGGTGGTGCTGGCGTCCGATGCCGCGCATTACTACGCCAATCTGCAGCGCAAGAGCCCGTTCCCCATCGTCTACAATATCGGTGACATGGCGCAGGGCTGGGAGACGATCGAACGCCTCGCCGGACATCCTGACAGGTTCATTCCCGGCCATGATCCGATCGTGACGGAGATCTATCCGCGTGCCAGCGACAAGGTCGATGCCTGGGCGCTGCATTTGCCGCCGTCGCGGTCGTTTGCGAAATGACGGAATCCGGGGCGTGGTGTCAGCGAGTGCCGGCAGGATCCGCACAAGCAACGATGTCGCGGGGAGATTTTCGAGCCGCTACCTCCGGCGGAGAGAATACCGCCAGGTATCCTCCGTCCCCTGCGAGCTCATATGTGGCAACGTCGCGATAGCCGACGGCGGTCAATTCGCAGCGCAAGAGCTCAATTGGCGTGCCATGCTTCGACGTCGGAAGCTCAAGATCGACAATTCCGACCCGCGCATCCTGCTTTAGAGCGGCCGCGAGATTGTAGAGGAAGGCATAGGGTTGGGCTATCTCGTGATACATGTGCACGAGGATTGCAGCATCCAGCGAGGAAGCGGGCAGACGCGGGTCGTGTGGTTCGCCGAGCGCGAATTGCACGTTCGTCAACTTCAGACGTTCTGTTCGCCTGGCGAGCTCGATGAGGTAATCCCGCGTGACGTCCTGGGCAACGACAGAACCGGCGGGGCCGACGACGTGCGAGAGCCTGACCGTGTGGTAGCCGCTGCCTGCTCCAATGTCGCCCACTGTCATACCTGGTTTCAGTTCAAGAGCACGTGCGATTTGACCGGCCTCATTGAGGGCGTCTCGGCGCTCTTCGGCGGCACGGCGCGGGCTGACGATCCGTGCAACAGGGCGCTGTGGTGAGGGAAACTCGTTTGCAGCGACTCCGGGGGAAGCCAGATAACCTATGTCAGCGGCGTATGCGCGAGTTACGGCAAACGCCGCAAGTAGCGCCGTTATATAAGCCAGTGCCGTCACGGACCTGCCAAGCTTTCTCAATCGGCCTCCCAAAAGCCGACGTCTGCACCTCTATGAGTACGCGCCCTAATACGCCTCTTTCGCGTCGGCCTCTTCGCTGGTCTGGATCAGGTCGAGGCTCTGTTCGATCTTGCCGAGCAGGGCCGACAGTTGCTTGCGCTCCTGCGCAGAGAGGCAGGCGAGGATCTCGTCTTCCCGCCGCAGCAATTGCGGGAACAGCTCTTCGTACAGCGCGCGACCCTTCTTCGTCAGTTGCAGGCGGAATTCGCGGCGGTCGGCTTCGTTCTCGACCCGCTCGATCAGCCCCTGGTGCAGCAGCGCGGTCACGGCGCGGCTGATGGTGGATTTGTGCGTGCGGGTGCATTGCGAGATGTACTGCGCGCTACAGGCATCGTTGCGGAAGCCGAGCGTGGCGATCACGCGCCAGGCCGGAATGTCGAGGCCGTGACGCTCCTGATATTCGACCGCAAGCGCGGAACTCACCTCGGCGGCCAGCCGGTTGAGGCGGAACGGCACGAATTTGAACAAATCGAGCCGCGCATTCGGCCGCAATGAAGCCTCGTCGGCCTCACGTGCCTTCAGCGCGATGTCGCTGGATGTCCTCGCCAAGGCTTGCGCTCCGAATTCCAGTTGACGGCCGGCCGGCTCCGGTCCAAAATAGTTGCACGTGAGACTATCTAGCAGATCAGTCCTCTCTTGACCAGAGCCGAGGTTAGCGCATGGCGCAGGCCAATACGCAGCAGGCCAAAACCCAGTTCGGCTATCGCCGCCATCCCGACCAGGATCGTCCCGGCCAGAGTGCGGCCGAGCATCCCGTGGTGGTCGTCGGCGCGGGGCCGGTGGGGCTGTCGCTCGCGATCGACCTTGCCCAGCGCGGCCAGCGCGTCGTCCTTCTGGATGATGCCGACCGGATCGGCGAAGGCTCGCGCGCGATCTGCTTCTCCAAGCGGTCGCTCGAATATTGGGATCGGCTCGGCGTCGGCGACCGCATGGTCGAGAAGGGCGTGGTGTGGAGCGTCGGCCGCATCTTCCATGGCGAGTCGCAGCTTTACCAGTTCAACCTGTTGCCCGAGGACGGTCACAAGCGGCCGGCCTTCATCAATCTCCAGCAATATTACGCCGAGGCCTATCTGGTCGATCGCATCAGCGATCTCTCTGAGATCGATCTGCGCTGGCGCAACAAGGTGACGGCGCTTGAACAGCGCAACGATTCCGTCGCGCTGACGATCGAGACGCCGGAGGGCGCCTATCGCCTGCACGCGCAATATGTCGTCGCCTGCGACGGCGCGCGCTCGTCGCTGCGGCAGATGGTCGGCGCCGAGTTCGCGGGACAGGTGTTCGAGGACCAGTTCCTGATCGCCGACGTCAAGATGACCGCGGAGTTCCCGACCGAGCGCTGGTTCTGGTTCGATCCGCCGTTTCATGCCGGCCGCTCCGCGCTGCTGCACCGTCAGCCCGACGACGTCTGGCGCATCGATCTCCAGCTCAATCGCTATGCCGATCCCGTCGTCGAGAAGAAGCCGGAGAACGTGCGGCCGCGGATCGCGCGCATGCTCGGTCACGACAAGTTCGAGTTCGAGTGGATCTCGCTCTACAAATTCCAGTGCCGGAGGATGGATCGCTTCCTCCACGGCCGGGTGATTTTTGCGGGCGATTCCGCGCATCAGGTCTCGCCCTTCGGTGCGCGCGGTGCCAATTCCGGGCTAGAGGACGCCGAGAATCTGTCCTGGAAGCTCGATCGTGTGTTGCGCGGCACCTCGCCGGCGAGCCTGCTCGAGAGCTACCATGTCGAGCGGAGTCTCGCGGCCGACGAGAACATCCGCGAATCGACCCGCTCGACCGATTTCATGGCGCCGAACTCGCACCAGGAGGCGCGGCTGTGCAAGGCAGTGCTGTCGCTGGCTAAGGAGACCGAATTCGGCAAGCGCATGGTCAATGGCGGGCGGCTCTCGGTGCCGTGCAGCTACGACTCGCCGCTGTCATCGCCCGACGCGGAGGCGTGGCGCGGCGGACCGTTGCCCGGCTGTTCCATGCTCGACGCGCCCGTTGGCGAGCAGGCCTATCTGACCGATGCATTCCGCCGGGGTGGAACGGACTTCACCTTGCTGTCGTTCAGCAATGGCGCGGCGGTCGATGCGCCCGATGGTGTCAAGGATATCCGCATTGGTGGCGAGGGCGGGCTTGCCGATCCCTCGGGCCTTGTCGCAAAGCGCTATGACGCCGCGCCTGATACAGCCTATCTGCTCAGGCCCGACGGCTACGTTGCGGCCCGCTTCCGCCATCCGACGCGTGCGGCGATCGCGGCCGCGTTGTCGCGGGCCCAAGGCTTGAATTGAGGATTCGCATGCCGCTTTCAACCAGCTCCAACTTCGCGCGGCCCGACGATGCCTTTCGTGCCATCGTCGAGGCGCACCGCGGCTTCACGGACGAGCAGAGCGCCGATTTCGACGCGGCACTGGTCCTGATCCTCGCCAACCATATCGGCGACATCGACGTGTTGCGGGAAGCGATCGTGCTCGCGAAGCGGCGCATGACCGACGGCCAGCAGCAACAACAGCAACAACAATAACCCCAAGACCTGAGGACGAATTGATGGCGAAGAACTTCGCATCCACCGGCGATCTCTCCGAGAAGAAGATCACCTTCTCAGAGATCGGCACCGATCTCTATGCCTTCACCGCGGAGGGCGATCCGAACACCGCGATCATCGTCGGTGACGACGGCTGCCTGGTGTTCGACGCGCAGTCGACGCCGGCGATGGCCAACAAGGTGATCGAGCGCGTCCGCACCGTCACCGACAAGCCGATCAAATATGTCGTGCTGTCGCACTATCACGCCGTGCGCGTGCTGGGCGCCTCCGCCTACAAGGCGCAGGGCATCGTGGCCTCGCAGGAGACCTATCGCCTCATCGAGGAACGCGGCCAGCAGGATTGGGATTCCGAATATGGCCGCTTCCCGCGGCTGTTCCAGGATGCCGCGAGCATTCCAGGCCTGACCTGGCCGACGCTCACGTTCGAAGGCGAGATGTCGATCTATCTGGGCAAGCGCGAGGTGCGCCTGATGCAGTTGGGCGCAGGCCACACCTCCGGCGACATCGTCGCCTGGGTGCCGGATGCCGAAGTGATGTTCTCCGGCGACCTCATCGAATATCACTCGGCCTGCTATTGCGGTGACGCGCATTTGCGCGAATGGCCGCTGACGCTGAACGAGATCCGCAACTTCAATCCCAAGGCGATCGCGCCGGGCCGCGGCGATGCGCTGAAGGGCACGGCCACGGTGCGCGAAGCCATCGCGATGACGCGTGACTTCGTTACCTCGCTCTATGGCGCGGCCGAAATTTCGGTCGCCAGGGGGCGTACGCTGAAGGAATCGATGGCGGCGACGCGCGAAGTCATGGATCCGAAGTTCCACAGCTTCGCCATCTACGAGCACTGCCTGCCGTTCAACGTGTCGCGCGCCTATGACGAGGCGTCGGGGATCGACGACCCCGTGATCTGGACCGACAAGCGCGACCAGGAAATGTGGGCCGCCCTGCAAGGAGGAGGATAGTCATGAACGTCAACACCTCGCCTGATCAGATCATCCGGAGCTCGGCGCAGGTCACGCCGGGCTACATGTCCGGCTTCGGCAACAGCTTCGAGACCGAGGCGCTGCCGGGCGCGCTGCCGATCGGGCGCAACTCGCCGCAGCGCTGCGCTTACGGGCTCTACGCCGAGCAGCTCTCCGGCTCACCCTTCACCGCGCCGCGTGGCACCAATGAGCGCTCCTGGCTCTATCGCATCCGCCCCTCGGTGAAGCATTCCGGCCGCTTCGAGAAGGCCGATGCCGGCCTGTGGCGCTCGGCGCCCTGCCATGAATACGATCTGCCGATCGCGCAGCTGCGCTGGGACCCGGCGCCGATCCCGAAGGAGGACATGACCTTCCTCCAGGGCGTGCAGACCATGACGACGGCTGGTGATGTCAACACGCAGGCCGGCATGGCCGCGCATGTCTATCTCATCACCAAGTCGATGGTGGATCAGCATTTCTACAATGCCGACGGCGAACTGATGTTCGTGCTCCAGCAGGGCAATCTGCGCGTCGTCACCGAATTCGGCCGTATCGACGCCGAGCCCGGCGAGATCGTGGTGATCCCGCGCGGCGTCAAATTCCGCGTCGAGATTCCGAACGGTCCTGCGCGCGGCTATCTCTGCGAAAACTACGGCGGCGCCTTCACGCTGCCGGAGCGCGGGCCGATCGGCGCCAATTGCCTCGCCAACGCGCGCGACTTCCTCACCCCGGTCGCGTATTACGAGGACAAGGACACGCCGACCGAGCTCTACGTGAAATGGGGCGGCTCGCTGTTCAAGACCACGCTGCCGCATTCGCCAATCGACGTTGTCGCCTGGCACGGCAATTACGCGCCCTATAAATACGATCTGCGCACCTTCTCTCCCGTAGGCGCGATCGGGTTCGATCACCCCGATCCCTCGATCTTCACGGTGCTGACCTCGCCGTCGGAGACCGCGGGCACCGCGAACATCGACTTCGTGATCTTCCCCGAGCGCTGGATGGTGGCCGACAACACCTTCCGTCCGCCGTGGTACCACATGAACATCATGAGCGAGTTCATGGGCCTGATCTACGGCGTCTACGACGCCAAGCCGCAGGGTTTTGTCCCGGGCGGCATCTCACTCCACAATTGCATGCTGCCGCACGGTCCCGACCGCGATGCCTTCGAGCACGCCAGCAACGGCGAGCTGAAACCGGTCAAGCTGACCGGCACCATGGCCTTCATGTTCGAGACCCGCTACCCGCAGCGCGTGACAGCGCATGCCGCGAAGTCGTCGACGCTGCAGGACAATTACGCGGACTGCTGGACGGGCCTGGAGAAGCGATTCGATCCGAACAAGCCGTAGTCTTGCTTACCCTCCCCTGGAGGGGGAGGGTCGCTACGCATGCAGCGAAGCGGAATGCGTAGCGGGGTGGGGTGATGGTCTCTCCGCAAGGAACACTGCCCGTGTTGAGAGATCACCCCTCCCCGTCTCATATTTCGCTGCGCTCAATATGAGCCGACCCTCCCCCTCCAGGGGAGGGTGACAGAAGTTCAGCACCAGAATTCGTATGGCAGGAAACATGCCCCACCCCAACGACCCCAGCCTCCGATCCTTCATCGAGGTCGATCCCGCCTCCGACTTCCCGATCCAGAACCTGCCCTATGGCGTGTTCTCGACCTCGGCCAATCCGACGCCGCGCGTCGGTGTCGCGATCGGCAACTACGTGTTCGATCTCTGGGCGCTCGAGCAGGATTGCCGGCTTGATGTCGGGCCGCTCGGCGTATTCTCCGCGCCCTCGCTCAATCCGTTCATGGCGCTCGGACCGAAGGTCTGGACGAAGACACGCGCGCGGATCAGCGAGCTGCTGCGTCATGATCATCCGGAGCTGCGTGACAATGAGGAGCTGCGCAAGCAGGCCCTGGTGCCGATGCGCGATGCAAAATTGCATCTGCCGTTCGCAGTGTCCGGCTATACCGATTTCTATTCGTCGAAGGAGCACGCCACCAATGTCGGCGTGATGTTCCGCGGCAAGGACAACGCGCTGCAGCCGAACTGGCTGCACATGCCGATCGCCTATAATGGTCGCGCCTCGACCGTCGTGGTCTCCGGAACGAAGGTGAAGCGGCCGCGCGGCCAGCTGAAGCCGCCGAATGTCGAGGTGCCGAGCTTCGGGCCGTGCAAGCGGCTCGATTTCGAGCTGGAGATGGGCGTCGTGGTCGGCCAGCCCTCTGCCATGGGCGGCATGCTGACCGAGCAACAGGCCGAGGAGATGATCTTCGGTTTCGTGCTGCTCAACGACTGGAGCGCGCGCGACATCCAGCAATGGGAATATGTGCCGCTCGGGCCGTTCCTGGCAAAAGCGTTCGCGACCTCGATCAGCCCGTGGGTGGTGACGCGCGAGGCGCTGGAGCCGTTCCGGCTGAAGGGGCCGGAGCAGGAGCCGGTGCCGCTGGACTATCTCAAGCAGGCGAAGCCGCAGAACTATGATCTCGAGCTCGACGTCTCCTTGCACGCGGCCGGCGCCAATGCGCCCGCCGGCATCAGCCGCACCAATTTCAAATACATGTACTGGTCCTCGGTGCAGCAGCTCATGCATCACGCCTCCAGTGGCTGTGCGATGAATGTGGGCGATCTCCTTGGGTCCGGCACCATCTCCGGCCCGGAGAAGAACCAGCGCGGCAGCCTATTGGAGATCAGCTGGAACGGCACCGAGCCGGTGGAATTGCCCGGCGGCATCAAGCGGTCGTTTTTGGAAGACGGCGACAGCCTCGTCATGCGCGGCTGGTGCCAGGGCAATGGCTACCGGGTCGGGTTCGGAGAGGTCGAGGGGACGATTTTGGCGGCGGAGTAGCCGCGCGTTCCGGTGTCGTAGGGTGGGCAAAGCGAAGCGTGCCCACCATCACGATCGCGCTTGCGGAGACGTGGTGGGCACGGCGCAAGGGCGCCTTTGCCCACCCTACGAAGTCACCGCCTCTCCGGCGGCACGTCCCTGACCCGCGCGCAATGCGCCGCGACATCCTCCATGCTGTACTTCAAATGCACCCGCTTGTCGGACGGCACGTGTTTGGTGACGCACACGCCCGGCCGCCATTCCTGCGTCGGCCTGATCGGGCGCGGCGCAAAGCCGCCGCCGCAATTCGGGCAGACGTTGGAGAGTTTCGTCTCCACGCAATCCGCACAGAACGTGCATTCATAGGAGCAGATCCGCGCGTCCGTTGCATCAGGCGGCAGGTCGCGGTCGCAATATTCGCAGTTCGGTCGAAGCTGGAGGGCCATGGCAGAATCTCCGCAGATTGGCTTGATCATCGCAGACGGCGCGTGAAGCGCGAATGCCGTAGTTCCCTCGATTTCAGCCAGCCTTCAAATCCTTCAGCGGCAGCCGCGAGCTTTCCTTGAGCCTGTCGAGCACGATCGAGGAGCGCACATGCGCCACGCTCTGGTGCGGCATCAGCACGTCGTTGACGAGATTGGAGAGACCCTTGAGGTCGCGCAGCACGGCTTTGAGCACGTAATCGGCGTCGCCCGTCAGCGAATAAGCTTCCTGGATCTCGTCGATGCGGTTGACCAAGGCGCGGAAGCGTTTCGAATTGTCCGGCGAGTGGGTCGCGAGCCCCACCTGGATAAAGGCGATCACGCCGAAGCCCAGCGCTTCGCTGGAGAGATCGGCGTGATAGCCCGAGATCACCTTCTCCTCCTCCAGCCGCATCCGCCGCCGCGAGCATTGCGAGGCCGAGAGACCCGCGAGATCGGCGAGCTCCTGGTTGGTGAGGCGGCCGTCGTCCTGGAGCGCGCCCAGGATCTTGAGGTCGAAGGCGTCTACGGAGATCATGCGTCATTTATCCATTTCATGCACGGATCGTGCATATGATAGCCAAAACGCGTCCCGTTTGCACGCTCATTGCACGCCCGGTGAAGGATAGTTCATGGCAGCAGCAATTGGAGAGCACCATGGGTCCGTTTCCGCACGATGCACCGCCGGCCACCGTCACCGCCGACAATCCGATGGGCACCGACGGGTTCGAGTTCGTCGAATATGCGCATCCCAATCCGGAAGAGCTGCACGCGTTGTTCAAGCTGATGGGTTATGCGCCCGTCGCCCGCCACAAGAGCAAGAAGATCACGGTCTACCGCCAGGGCGACATCAACTATCTCGTCAACGAGGAGCCCGGCACCCACGGCTTCGACTTCGTCGCCGCGCACGGCCCCTGCGCGCCGTCGATGGCGTTTCGCGTGGTCGATGCGAAGGCGGCCTATGACCGTGCGATCGCGCTCGGCGCCGAACCTGCCGATGTGTCGTCGGTGCAGAAGACGCTTGATGTGCCCGCGATCAAGGGCATCGGCGGCAGCCTGCTCTATTTCGTCGATTGCTACGGCGCCAAGGGCTCGGCTTACGATGCCGAGTTCGAGTGGTTGGGGGCACGCGATCCCAAGCCGGTCGGTGCCGGCCTGTTCTATCTCGATCACCTCACCCACAACGTCCATCGCGGCCGCATGGATGTGTGGACGGGCTTCTACCAAAAGCTGTTCAACTTCCGCCAGATCCGCTTCTTCGACATCGAGGGTCGCGCCTCCGGCCTGTTCTCGCGCGCGCTGACCAGCCCCGACGGCAAGATCCGGATTCCGATCAACGAGGACGCCGGCGATTCCGGCCAGATCGAGGAATATCTCAATATCTATCGCGGCGAGGGCATCCAGCACATCGCCTGCGGCTGCCGCGATATCCACGCCACCATCGAAGGCCTGCGCGAAGCCGGCCTGCCGTTCATGCCGTCGCCGCCCGAGACCTATTTCGAGCGGATCGACGCGCGCCTGCCGAAGCACGGCGAGGACGTCGCGCGGCTCCAGACCAACGGCATTCTGATCGATGGTGAGGGCGTGGTCGATGGCGGCCAGACCAAGGTGCTGCTGCAGATCTTCTCCGCCAACGCGATCGGCCCGATCTTCTTCGAGTTCATCCAGCGCAAAGGCGACGACGGCTTTGGCGAGGGCAACTTCAAGGCCCTGTTCGAGTCGATCGAGGAGGACCAGATCCGGCGCGGCGTGTTGAAGGTGGATACGGCGGCGTAGGTCGCTGCGTTCGGGCACACTGCCGTGGTGGGCAAAGCGCAAGCGTGCCCACTACTTCTATCAGAATTGCGGAGCGGTGGTGGGCTCGGCGCTTCGCGCCTTTGCCCACCCTACGCGATCTTTGCCGAGGCTAGATCTACCTCTTCCACGCAGCCATCACCGCACCAATCTCCGCGCCCTCCGGCTCCCGCACCGCCGACGGCGTGCGTGAGAACCGCGGCGCGGGCGCGGGCTGCTTCACGCCGTGGCGCTCGAGGAAGACGTTGCGGGCGACCATGTGCGGATGCTCGGTCGCTTCCGACATGGTGAGCACCGGCGCGAAGCAGATGTCGGTGCCTTCCATGATCTTGCACCAGTCCTCGCGGGTCTTGCTCCTAAACACGGCCTGCAACTTCTGCTTCAGCGCGGGCCAGGCCTTGGGGTTCATCTGCGCGTCGAAGTCGGCATCGGTCAGGCCCGCGTGCTCGCGCAGCAGCGCGTAGAACTGCGGTTCGATCGAGCCGATCGAGACGAAGTGCCCGCAGGCACATTCATAGACGCCGTAGAAATGTGCGCCGCCGTCGAGGAAGTTCTGGTTGCGCCCCTCGCTCCAGCGGCCGATCGTCTTCATGTCGAAGAAGAACGACATCAGCGATGCCGCGCCGTCGCACATCGCGGCGTCCACGACCTGGCCCTTGCCGGACCTTTGCGCTTCGAGGAGGGCGGCGAGCACGCCGACGACGAGATAGAGTGCACCGCCGCCGAAATCGCCGACCAAATTGAGCGGCGGCACCGGGGCTTCCTTGGTGCCGATCGCGGCCAGCGCGCCGGTGATCGAGATGTAATTGATGTCATGGCCGGCGGCGTTGGCCAGCGGGCCTTCCTGGCCCCAGCCGGTCATGCGGCCGTAGACGAGTTTGGGATTGCGCGCGAGCACGACGTCGGGCCCGAGCCCAAGCCGTTCCATCACGCCGGGACGAAAGCCCTCGACCAGCGCGTCGGCGCTGGCAAGCAGGTCGAGCACCTCTGCGATCGCCGCCTTGTCCTTGAGGTCGAGCTCGATCACCTTGCGGCCGCGGCCCGCGACCGACTTCATGCTCTTCTTCGCACCGACGCGATCGAGCGTGACGACATCGGCGCCCATGTCAGCCAGCATCATGCAGGCGAATGGGCCGGGTCCGATGCCGGCGAATTCGACGACACGGAAGCCCGAAAGCGGGCCGGAGGTGCGGACGGAGGAGGTGGGCGCTGGTTTATCGAGCACGCTGTTGTTTCCTCGGGTCACCGGCGAATGCCGGTGGTCCGGCAATCGCCTTAGACGTTCCTCTTTGGGGACGAGTTAATTGGCTGATTAACTTTTCTCGCCTACATGTCCGCGTGGCAAGCGGTTTTCATGCATGGGCGCATAATAAAAAGCGGCGCGCATTGCTGCGCGCCGCGGAAGATTTGTGTTGAGGCGCTAAGGCGCGACGCGCTGTCGCGCTTTAGCGACTCGGTCAGCCCGCGGCGGCCACCGCGCGCTGCGCCATCACCTTGACGAGGTTGGCGCGGTATTCCGCGGTCCCGTGGATATCGGCCAGCAATCCGCTCGCCGGAATGCTGACATTGTCGAGCGCCGACGGCGACCAGTTCGCCTTCAGCGCGGCTTCGATCGCGGGCACCCGCATCACGCCGCTCTGCGAGGCGCCGGTGGCGGCAACACGGATCTCGCCCGACTTCGTCTGCGCGACGAACACGGCAGTCAGCGCGAAGCGTGAGGCCGGGTGCCGCATTTTTTCGTAGCCTGCCTTCGCCGGCACCGGGAACGACACCGCGGTGATGATCTCGCCGTCTTCCAGCGCCGTCGTGAACAGGCCCTGGAAGAAGTCCTCGGCCGAGATCGACCGCTTGTTGGTCTTGACGGTGGCACCGAGCGCCAGCAGCGCGGCCGGATAATCCGCGGCGGGATCGTTGTTGGCAATCGAGCCGCCGATCGTGCCGCGATAACGCACGGCGGGATCGCCGAGCACCGAGGTGAGATAGGCGATCGCGGGGATCGCCTTCTTCACGTCGGCATTCTGCATGATGTCGAAATAGGTCGTGCCGGCCTTGATGGTCAGCACGTCGCCCGAGAGCTCGACGCCCTGCAGCTCCTTGATCTTGCCGAGATCGATCACGTCGGACGGGCTGGCGAGCCGCTGCTTCATGACCGGCAGCAAGGTCTGGCCGCCGGCGAGGAATTTCGCCTCACTGCTCTTGCCGAACAGGGCGACGGCCTCGTCGACCGAGGAGGGGCGATGATAAGTGGTCTGGTACATCTTGTTGCTCCTCTCAGGCCGCGTGGATCGTGCGCCACACCCGGTCCGGGGTTGCGGGCATTTCCAGATTGTTCTTGCCGATCGCATCCGTGATCGCGTTGATCACGGCCGCAGAGGCGCCGATCGCGCCGGCCTCACCGCAGCCCTTGATGCCCAGGGGATTGCCCGGGCACAGCGTCGTGGTGTGGGAGAGGTTGAACGAGGGCAGGTCGTCGGCGCGCGGCATGGAGTAGTCCATGAACGAGGCCGTGACGGGCTGGCCGTTGGCATCGTAGATGGCGTGCTCGAGCAGCGCCTGCCCGATGCCCTGGGCAAGGCCGCCATGGACCTGTCCCTCGACGATCATCGGGTTGATCAGCCGGCCGAAATCGTCGGCCGCGACGAAGTTGACGAAGGAGGTCTTGCCGGTGCCGGGATCGACCTCGAGCTCGCAGATGTAGGCGCCGGCCGGGAAGGTGAAGTTGGTCGGATCGTAGAAGGCGCTTTCCTTCAGGCCCGGCTCCATCCCGTCAGGCAGATTGTGCGCGGTGTAGGCCGCGAGCGCGACCATCGGGAAGGCGATCGCCTTGTCCGTGCCGGCCACCTTGAACTCGCCGTTCTCGATGACGATGTCGCCCTCGGACGCTTCGAGCGCATGCGCCGCGATCTTCTTGGCCTTGGACTCCATCTTCTCCATGGCCTTCAGGATCGCGGTGAGACCGACGGCCGCCGAGCGCGAGCCGTAGGTGCCCATGCCGAACTGCACCTTGTCGGTGTCGCCATGGACGATCGAGACCTGGCTGATGGGAACGCCCAAGCGTTCCGCAACGAGCTGGCAGAACGTGGTCTCGTGACCCTGGCCGTGGCTGTGCGAGCCCGTCAGGATCTCGATGGTGCCGACCGGGTTGACCCGCACTTCGGCGGATTCCCACAGACCAACGCCGGCGCCGAGGCTACCGACGGCCTTCGACGGCGCGATGCCGCAGGCCTCGATGTAGCAGGACACGCCGATGCCGCGCAGCTTGCCGTCCGCCTTCGCCTTGGCCTTGCGGGCTGCGAAGCCGGCATAGTCGATCGCCTTCATCGCGGCATCGAGCGAGGCATTAAAATCACCGGTGTCATAGGCCATGATCACAGGCGTCTGGTGCGGGAACTGGGTGATGAAGTTGCTCCGGCGCAGTGCTGCCGGATCGACCTTGAGCTGCCGCGCCGCCGTCTCCATCAGCCGCTCGATCAAATAGCTCGCCTCGGGGCGGCCTGCGCCGCGATAGGCGTCGACCGGCGTGGTGTTGGTGTAGACCCCGACCACCTCGGCATGGATCGCCGGGATGTTGTACTGGCCCGACAGCAGCGTCGCGTAGAGATAGGTCGGGACCGACGAGGAGAACAGCGACATGTAGGCGCCGAAATTGGCGTAGGTCTTCACCTTCAAGCCGGTGATCTTGTTGTTGGCATCGAACGCCATTTCGGCATGGGTCACATGGTCACGGCCATGCGCATCGGTGAGGAAGGCCTCGGTGCGGTCGCCGGTCCATTTTACTGGACGGCCGACCTTCTTCGAGGCCCACAGCGCCACCATCTCCTCGGGATAGATGAAGATTTTTGAGCCGAAGCCGCCGCCGACGTCGGGGGCGATCACGCGCAGCTTGTGCTCGGGGGCGATGTTGTAGAACGCCGAGAGCACGAGGCGGGCGACGTGCGGGTTCTGCGAGGTCGTATAGAGCGTGAAGTGCTCTTCCGCCGCGTCATAGTCGGCGATCGCCGCGCGCGGCTCCATCGCGTTCGGGGCGAGGCGGTTGTTGGTGACGTCGAGCTTGACCACATTGGCGGCCTTGGCGAAGGCGGCATCCGTCGCGCCCTCGTCGCCGATCACCCAGTCATAGACCTGGTTGCCGGGGGCTTCGGGGTGAAGCTGGGCTGCGCCGGCCTTGATCGCGGCATGGATATCGGCGACTGCCGGCAGCTCTTCATAATCCACGACCACGGCTTCGGCCGCGTCGCGCGCGAGGTTCTTGCTGTCGGCGATCACGACCGCGACGGCCTGACCGACGAAGCGCACGGTTTCCGGCGCCATCGCCGGCCATGCGCCCATCTTCATCGGGCTGCCGTCCTTGGAGGTGATGGCCCAGCCGCAGATGAGATTGCCGACCTTGTCGTCGACGATCTGCTGTCCCGTGAGCACGGCGACCACGCCCGGCATGTTGAGCGCGGCGGATGAATCGATCTTCTTCACCTTGGCATGCGCATGCGGGCTTCTGATGAAATGGGCATGGGTCATGCCCTGCAATTTGATGTCGTCGACGTAACGGCCTTTGCCGGTAATGAAACGCTTGTCTTCCTTGCGCACGACGCGCGCGCCGATGCCTTCAACACCCATGTCTGGTCCTCCCGACCGGAAGTTTCTTTGACTGCGCTTTCCCTCGAAAGCGGCAGCGGTGGTTCTTTATTCGAGGCGCGCCGATTTACTCGGCCGCCTGCGAGACCTTCATGCGCCCGGCTGCGTCCAGCACGGCCTTGACGATGTTGTGGTAGCCGGTGCAGCGGCAGATATTGCCTTCGAGCTCTTGGCGCACGGTGGGCTCGTCGAGCTGGCCGCCATGGCGGTGCACGATGTCGATCGCCGACATGATCATGCCCGGCGTGCAATAGCCGCATTGCAGGCCGTGATTGTCGCGGAAGGCGGCCTGCATCGGATGCAGCTCATCGCCCTTGGCGATGCCTTCGATGGTGGTGACGCTGGCGCCGTCGGCCTGGCCGGCCAGCATGGTGCAGGATTTCACCGCCTTGCCGTCCACGTGTACGACGCAGGCGCCGCACTGGCTGGTGTCGCAGCCGACATGGGTCCCGGTGAGGTTGAGGTGATCCCGCAGGAGTTGGACCAGCAGCGTGCGGTCCTCGACGTCGACGGCAACGGCCTTGCCGTTCACCGTCAGTTTGACTGTAGACACGGAATATACCTCCCCGGATTGATTTTGATTGTTTCTAATTAGAGACCGCCGCCCCCTGACATTGCAACTAGGATTTTGGTCACGCCGGTCATGGAAAAGTTATCGATCCTGACGAGCGGGCAATGACTTGGGCCGGCGAAGCGGGTCGACCGCCGCAAAATGGTCGGCCCATGTGGGATGCCAGCCGTCATCCCATCCGGTCGGCTTTTGGCCGACAAAGCCGGAAATTGCGCAGGTGCGGCGAATTTACCGCCTTTTATCCATTCTGCCCTAGTTTTGCGCATCCGGCGGGGCGCCTCCGGATCACGGCTGAATAGAAAATGGGGGTTGGAATGTCCGGGCGTATCGCGTCGCCGTCGAAGCGTACAATATTTCCGACCCTCCGGTTCCGCGCCAAGATCATCCTCGGCTTCGCCGCGGTGCTGGTGATCTCCGCCGGCAGCATGGCTTTCTCTTATTTCGGTTTCGAGCGGGTCTCGGCCGGGGTCGGGTCCTACCGCAGCAGCGTCACCGAGGCCGATCTCGCCCGCAACATCGACCGCGAGCTGCTCGCCTACCGCTCGGCAGTCCGTTATTTCGTCGTCACCGGCAAGGAGGACGATGCCAAGGCAGCGCTGGACGCCGAGACCGGCCTGAAGAGCGCCATCGACCAGGCGGTCAAGAGTGCCCAGAAGCCGGCGCGGCAGGAGGGCCTCAACAAGCTCGCCAAGGAATTCTCCAACTTCTCCGCAACCTTCGCAAAGGTCCTCCAGGCCAAGCGCGACAGCGCGCTGCTGGTGCAGAACCAGCTGACGCGCCAAGCCAATCTCCTGAAATACAAGCTTGACGATATCGGCAACAATGCCTCCGATTCCGAGGCGCAGTCGATCGAGTTCGGCACCAAGCAGGTCAACGCCCAGTTCCAGACCGCGAGCGCGGCGGCGACCAATTTCGTGCTGACGTCCGACCAGGCGATCGCGACCAGCGCGCTGGCGCGGCTGAAATTCGTCGAGAATTCGCTCGGCGCGGTCTATTCCATGGACGACAAGATCGTCGCCGGCCTGAAGGACGCCAAGACCATCCTCGTGGCCTATCGCGAAGCGCTGGAGAAGCTGATCGCCAACGCCAAGATGGTGGATGAGCTCGTCACCGAGATGAGCGGTTCTGCCGGTGCGATCCTGCAAGGCGCCACCGCCATGAAGGCGGACCTCGTCGCCGAACAGCAGCGGCTGGATTCGGAGTCGGAAGCGACCATCGGACGGACCAAGCAACTGGTGCTGATGCTGGCCGTCGGCGGCACGCTGCTCGGCGCGATCCTCGCCTTTCTGCTCGGCACCGGCATCTCGCGTCCGATGATCGCGATGTGCAAGGCGATGCGCGAGCTCGCGTCGGGCAATTTCGACGTCGTGCTGCCGGGCCTCGGCCGCAGGGACGAGATCGGCGAGATGGCCGGCGCGGTCGAGGAATTCAAGGTTCAGGCCGTGGCCAAGGCCGAGCGCGACGCCGCCGCCAGCGAAGCCCAGAACAAGGAACTGGCCACCGCACGTCGTTCCGAGCTGATTCGCTTCGCCGATGACTTTGAAAGCGCGGTCGGTGCCATCGTGTCGAACGTGTCGGCTTCCGCTGTGCAGCTCGAATCGGCGGCGTCCACACTGACCCGAACCGCCGAAACCACGCAGACCCTGTCGAGCCAGGTCGCCGGTGTCTCCGAGCAGGCCTCGAGCAACATGCAGTCGGTCGCAACCGCGACGGAAGAGCTTTCGGCCTCCGTCGAGGAGATCGGCCGCCAGGTCCGCGATTCCAGCCGCATCGCGGAAGATGCGGTGGTTCAGGCCAAGGAAACCGACGGCCGGATCGGCAAGCTGTCGCACGCCGCCCAGCAGATCGGCGAGGTGGTCAAATTGATCACCGCGATCGCCGAGCAGACCAACCTTCTGGCGCTCAACGCCACCATCGAGGCGGCGCGTGCCGGCGAGGCCGGCCGCGGCTTTGCCGTGGTCGCCAGCGAAGTGAAGTCGCTGGCCAGCCAGACCGCGAAGGCCACCGACGAGATTTCCTCGCACATCGCGGGCATGCAGGGCGCGACGGCCGAGTCGGTCGCCGCGATCAAGGAGATCGGCGCCACCATCGGCAAGATTTCGTCGATCTCGACCTCGATCGCGAGCGCCGTGGAAGAGCAGGGCGCCGCGACGCAGGAGATTGCCCGCAGCGTCCAGACCGTCGCGCAGGGCACCCAGACCGCCGCCACCGACATCGGCCAGGTCAACCGTGGCGCCGCCGAAACCGGCTCGGCCTCGGAGGAGGTCCTGAATTCGGCCAAAACCCTGTCCAGCGAAAGCACCCGCCTGCGCGCCGAGCTCGACCGGTTCATGGGGAATATCCGGGCGGCATAAGGCTCGGCCGCGTCCGAAGCCGCTGCCGTCGCGTCACTCTCGGCTGTCGTCCCGCGAAGGCGCGTGAGCGCGGGGACGACAGCCGAGTGCGCATCTCCCCGCGTCACCTAACCGCAAGTTGCGACGCCATAAATTTACCGCCGCTTATCCTTTGCACTCTACCGTGCTCACGAGTCAGGAAGCGGGCTGCTTCCGGGCTGCGCCTGGTTTTCCGCGAATGGAATGGGGTGGGGAATGCCCGTCAAGTCGACGCCGAACACATCGAAGCTCTTCACCCTGCGTTTTCGTGCAAAAATCATCCTCGGCTTCGTGGCGGTGCTGGCCATCCTCGCCGTCAGCATGGCTTTCGCCTATTTCGGCTTCGAGCGGATCCAGGCCGCCGTCGCCTCCTACCGGGCCAGCGTGTCGGAAGCGGACCTCGCGCGGACCGTGGACCGCGAGCTGATCGCCTATCAGGGACTGGCGCGGGCCTATACGCTAACGGGCGCGACCGATGACGAGACCGCGGCCAAGGCCGCCGAAGAGAATCTGAAGGGCGCGATCGCCAAGTCGGTGGCGGCCACGACCGGCGCGGCGCGCCGCGAGCAGGTCGGCAAGCTCGAGGCCGAATTCCAGCGCTTCACCAAGGTGTTCGGTGAGATCATCACGTTGACCCGCGAGAACAACAAGATCGCCGCCGACGAGCTCAACAGCGTCGGCAACAAGATCCGCTTCAAGTTCGACGATCTCGCCGATACGGCCGCGCTGGCGGGCCTGAACTCGGTTCAGACCACCGCCAAGGACGTCACCTCGCAATATCTCGCGGTCTCCACCTCGGTCAGCGCCTTCGTCGCCAAGCCGGAGCCGAAGACCGCCGACGGCGTGATCGCCCGCATCAAGTTTTTGGAGACCCTGCTGGTCTCGATCTATGCCAATGACCAGAAGATCACCGACCGCGTCACCGAGATCGGCAACCTGCTGAAGCAGTACCGCACCTCTTTCTCGAAGCTGACCGAGAACGTGAAGATCATCGTCAAGTTGAACGGCGAGATGACCAAGACGGCGGCGGGCATTCTCAAGCTCTCGGCCGAGTTGCGGTCCGATCTGACCTCGGATCAGCAGCGCATCGAAGCGAGCGCCAACTCCACCATCACCGAGACCGAACGGCTGATGCTGATGATGGCGCTCGGCGGCCTCGCCATTGGCGCCGTGCTGGCCCTGATGCTCGGCAACGGCATCTCGCGTCCGATGATCGCGATGTGCAAGGCGATGCGCGAGCTTGCGTCCGGCAATTTCGACGTCGTGCTGCCGGGCCTGGGCCGCAAGGACGAGATCGGCGAGATGGCTGGCGCGGTCGAGGAATTCAAGGTTCAGGCTGTCGCGAAAGCCGAGCGCGACGCCGCCGCCAGCGAAGCCCAGAACCGCGAGCAGGCCGCAAGCCGCCGCTCCGAGCTGATTCGCTTTGCCGACGATTTCGAGAGCGCCGTCGGCGCCATCGTCTCCAACGTCTCGGCCTCGGCCGTGCAGCTGGAATCGGCGGCCTCCACGCTGACCCGCACCGCCGAGACCACGCAGAGCCTGTCGAGCCAGGTCGCCGGTGTCTCCGAGCAGGCCTCCAGCAACATGCAGTCGGTGGCAACCGCGACGGAAGAGCTCTCGGCCTCCGTCGAGGAGATCGGCCGCCAGGTGCGCGACTCCAGTCGTATTGCGGAAGCTGCCGTGGTGCAGGCGAAGGAAACCGACGGCCGCATCGGAAAACTCTCCCATGCCGCGCAGCAGATCGGCGAAGTGGTCAAGCTGATCACGGCGATCGCCGAGCAGACCAATCTTCTTGCGCTCAACGCCACCATCGAGGCGGCGCGCGCCGGCGAGGCCGGCCGCGGCTTCGCCGTGGTCGCCAGCGAAGTGAAGTCGCTGGCGAGCCAGACCGCGAAGGCGACCGACGAAATCTCCTCCCACATTACGGGGATGCAGGGCGCGACCGCCGAGTCGGTCGCCGCGATCAAGGAGATCGGCGCGACCATCGGCCAGATCTCGTCGATCTCGACGTCGATTGCGAGCGCCGTCGAGCAGCAGGGCGCCGCGACGCAGGAAATCGCCCGCAGCGTCCAGACCGTTGCGCAGGGCACACAGACCGCAGCCACCGACATCGGTCAGGTCAATCGCGGCGCCGCCGAAACCGGTTCGGCCTCGGAAGAGGTGCTGAACTCGGCCAAGACGCTGTCATCCGAAAGCACGCGCCTGCGCGCCGAGCTCGATCGCTTTATGGGCAATATCAGGGCCGCGTAAGGCTCGCCGCGCGTCAGGCGCTTGGCGCTTGAAGACCTCGCTATCGCCTCATACTCCGCTGTCGTCCCGGACAAGCGCGCCCTTAGGCGCGCGCCGATCCGGGATCCATACTCCCAGCGGATAGTTGAGACGGACGGTGGTAACTCCAAGTCTTCGCCAAACCACTCCCTGTGGTTATGGTCCCGGATCTGCGCTTCGCTTGTCCGGGACGACGGGGGGTAAAGAGCGCGAGTCTCACTCCCTCCCGAACGTCCGCTTCAACTCCACCTTCGCGCGCTCCAGGTTTTGCGCGAATGTGTCGTCTTTCTGACGTGAGCCATGCGTCAACTCCCAGCGGCTCCATCGGAAACGGACGATCCCAAGCGCTGTTCCCGCGGGAACCCGCCTTTGCCGCAGGCGTTGTCGCAGGTGGCAGGCGGAATGCCGCACCTCCATGATCGGAACGCCCCTGTCCACACCATGTGAACCGGGGCCGCTTCCATTGGTTAGACCCAGCAACGCGATGGAATTGCAGCAAAGCCCAGCGCTGAATTATGGACCTGCAGTCTCTGCGGCGGTCGCGGCTGACCGCATCATCGAGACCAGCATTCCCGCGCGGCTCGATGCGCTGCCGTGGAGCGGCTTTCATACCCGCGTCGTGCTGGCGCTCGGGATCACCTGGATCCTCGACGGGCTCGAGGTGACGCTGGCCGGCGCGCTCTCCGGCGCGTTGAAGCAGAGTCCGTCGCTGCAATTCTCCAATCTCGATCTCGGTATCGCCAATTCCGCGTATCTTGCCGGTGCGGTGCTCGGCGCGCTCGGCTTCGGCTGGCTCACCGACCGCATCGGCCGCAAGAAGCTGTTCTTCATCACACTGGCGCTTTATCTCTCCGCGACCGCCGCGACCGCCTTGTCGTGGAATGTCGCGAGTTACGCGCTGTTTCGTTTTCTCACCGGCGCCGGCATCGGCGGCGAATACACTGCGATCAACTCGACGATCCAGGAACTGGTGCCGGCGCGCTATCGCGGCTGGACCGACCTCGTCATCAACGGCAGTTTCTGGATCGGCGCGGCGATGGGCGCGGTGGCGGCCATCGTGCTGCTCGATCCCGCATTGATCGGTCCCGATCTCGGCTGGCGCCTCGCCTATCTCATCGGCGCGACCCTTGGCCTCGTCGTGCTGTTGATGCGGATGTGGATTCCGGAGAGCCCGCGCTGGCTGATGATCCACGGCCGGCCCGACCAGGCCCACGCCATCGTGGACGAGATCGAGCGCTCTGTGATCGGGCATGACCGGCATGCGAGCGATGGCCGCTTCACGAAAATACGCCTGAAGATGCGCGACCACACTCCGATCAGGGAGGTCGTGCACACGCTGTTCTTCGTCTATCGTCAGCGCTCCCTGGTCGGCCTCGTGCTGATGAGCGCGCAGGCGTTCTTCTACAACGCGATCTTCTTCACCTTCGCGCTGGTGCTGACCGACTTCTACGGCATCAGCGCCGAGCATGTCGGCTGGTATCTCCTGCCGTTCGCCGCCGGCAACTTCCTCGGGCCGCTGCTGCTCGGCCGCCTGTTCGACACGCTCGGCCGCCGCGTCATGATCACGTTTACCTACGGCGTATCGGGCGTGCTGCTGGCGCTCTCGGGCTATCTGTTCTCGATCGGCGCGCTGAGCGCGCAGGGGCAGACCATTGCCTGGATGGTGATCTTCTTCTTTGCCTCGCCCGCCGCGAGCGCGGCCTACCTGACCGTCAGCGAGACGTTCCCTCTGGAAGTGCGCGCGTTGGCGATTGCAGTGTTCTACGCGGTCGGCACCGGCATCGGCGGCGTGATCGGGCCCGCGCTGTTCGGCGCGCTGATCGACACGGGATCACGCACCAGCGTGTTCGCGGGCTATTTGCTGGGGGCCTTCCTGATGATCGTGGCTGCGATCGTGGCCTGGCGCTACGCCGTCGCCGCGGAACGCAAATCGCTCGAACAAATCGCGCGGCCGCTTGCCTTTATGGAGTAGACTATGAAATCGGAACTCGCGGAATTGGATCAGAAGCGCCCCATGGTTGACGAAGAAGCGCCCGACGCGGTGCCGGTGCCGCATGCGCTCGTGCCGCATCTGGGGGAGACCGCGATCCTGCTCGACATCGACGGCACGCTGCTCGACCTGATGCCGACGCCGCGCGAGGTGTGGGTGCCGCCGGGCCTGTCGGAAACGCTGAACCTGTTGACCGAGCGCACGTCCGGCGCGCTGGCGATGGTCAGCGGCCGTTCGCTCAACGACATCGACCTGATCTTCGCACCCGACGTGTTTCGCGCGGTCGCCGGTCACGGCGCGGAAATGCGCCTGTCGGTGGGCAATGAGGCCGACGACGTGCACGCGCCGCCGATGGACAAGGAGCTGAAGCGGCGCCTGGCTGCGATCGCCAAGCTCAGCCCCGGCATTCTGCTCGAGGACAAGGGCTATTCGCTGGCGCTGCATTATCGTCTCGCGCCGCATGCGGAGAAGGCGATCTTCGAAGCCGTCTCGCTGATCCGCGCCGATCTGCCCAATGCGCCGATCGAGGTGCTGCCCGGCAAGTTCGTTTGCGAGATCAAGCATTCCGGCTTCACCAAGGCCACCGGCGTGCGCGAATTGATGAAGCATGAGCCCTTCAAAGGGCGCCGTCCGATCTTCATTGGCGACGACGTTACCGATGAGACCGTGTTCGCGATCATGCCCGACATGAACGGGCTGTCCTTCTCGGTCGGTCGCCGCGCCATCGGCGTCAACGGCCATTTCGATGAGCCGAAGGATGTGCGCGCGTTCCTCGCGCGTCTGCTCGACGACACAAGGTTGGAATAAGGCACCGACACCTCGGGGCCACATTGTCGCTCGCGTGGTTCGCTTGCGCGCGCAATTCATGCTGGGCAACACAGTCACGAAAACTGACTTTGTTGAGCGAAACCGCCGGGTTCCCAGCAGAAAAACTGGTTCCAACGCATGTGCCTGATTTTGGTTTCATTTCGTACAAATG
Organism: Bradyrhizobium sp. 63_E2_N1_3; assembly: GCF_052076005.1. Lineage (NCBI taxonomy): Bacteria > Pseudomonadati > Pseudomonadota > Alphaproteobacteria > Hyphomicrobiales > Nitrobacteraceae > Bradyrhizobium > Bradyrhizobium sp. 63_E2_N1_3. The sequence continues at coordinate 651,453 of NZ_CP197235.1, forward strand.
ATGGACAGGAACCATATTGATGAACAGCAGTTAAACGGGTTGGAATAAAGGAGGGGACGACCTGTGAATTTAGTCGTCGTTTCAAATCGAGTTGCGCGCGGTAAACCCAACGAGCCGATGACGGGCGGCTTGGCTGCGGCATTGCTTCCCGTGGTGGAACATTCGGGTGCTATCTGGGTGGGTTCGTCGGGCCGTGTGCGCGACGGCCATCAGAAGGAACCGTTCGCCGAGATCGAAGCGCTTGGCTCGGGTGCGATTGCGACGCTGGATCTGCCGGCGGCGCACTACGGCGGCTATTACGAAGGCTTTGCCAATTCGGCGCTGTGGCCGGCGCTGCATTCGCGCAGCGATCTGATCCGCGTCTCGCGCGACGACTATGTCAGCTATCGCGAGGTCAACGCCTTCATGGCGCGCGCCTTGATGCGCTTCCGGAAAGCGAAAACGGCTTTCTGGGTGCAGGATTATCATTTCCTCGCGCTCGGCGCGGAGCTGCGCGATCTCGGCGTCGATGATCCGATCGGCTTCTTCCTGCACACGCCGTGGCCGGTCGCCGCGGTGATGCAGGGCGTGCCCAATCATCGCGAGCTGATCACGGCGATGCTGGCCTACGATCTGCTCGGCTTCCAGACCAATGAGGATTGCCAGAATTTCCTCGGCTATGTCGCGGGCGAACTCGGCCTCGCCGTCGAAGACGGCGTTGCGATCTCGCAGCATGGCCGTACGCGTTGCGAGGTCTTTCCGATCGGCATCGATGCGGAGAAGTTCGCAGCTTACGCCGCGAAGTCGGCCTCGCATCCCGACGTGTCGCGGCTGCGCCGCAGCCTCAACGGCGAGCGGCTCGCCATCGGCGTCGACCGGCTCGACTATTCCAAGGGTCTCGTCAATCGCATCAGCGCGTTCGACCGGCTCTGGACCGAGCATCCGCAGTTCGCGCGCAGCATCTCGCTGCTCCAGATCGCCAACCCCTCGCGCGGCGCGATCGAGGCCTATGGCAATCTCCAGAACGAGGTCGCGCGTCTCGTCACCGACGTCAACGGCCGCCACGGCGAGGTCGACTGGACGCCGATTCGCTACCTCAACAAGGGCTTCAGCCAGACCGTGCTCGCGGGTCTCTACCGCACCGCGCAGATCGGCGTGGTGACGCCGCTGCATGACGGCATGAACCTCGTCGCCAAGGAATATGTCGCCGCGCAGAACCCGGCCGATCCCGGCGTGCTGGTGCTGTCGAAGTTCGCCGGCGCCGCCAACGAGCTCGAAACGGCGCTGCTGGTCAATCCGCACGACATCGACGGCATGGCGCGCGCGATCGCGGTTGCGGCCGCGATGCCGCTCGCCGAGCGCAAGATGCGCTGGGACGCGATGATGAAGAAGCTGCGCGGCCACACCATCCAGCAATGGTCCGCCGACTTCGTCGCCGAGCTGGAGAAGTGCCGGACCGAAAAGGCCGTCGTCGCGCCGCTCGAGACCCAGCCGCCGCAGGCACTGCGCTGGCTGAAGTCGGCGATATCAGGTGTGCGGCTGATTTAAGCTCGCTTGCTCTCCCCGTTCTCGCGGGGAGAGGCGCTCAATAACAATACGACACCCCGTCCAAAATCGCGCATTGCCGCTTGTTCGGCGCGTTGGGATCGTCCAGCGGCACCATGCCCTTGCCCTGGCCGACGAACACGCCGGGTCCGACATGCACCGAGCTCTTGTTGCCGATGATCACGCTCGGATGCGGCGAGGCGTTCGAGCGCGTCCCGTCCGGCCAGATGATGGCATCGCCCGAAAGCACCCCGCGCCGCCCGTCGTCGCAACTCACGTCGACGCCCTGCCGGGTGCAGACCTGCGCGGCGGCCGACGCGGCAAAGGCGGAGCCAAGGGCCGAAATCAGGCCCAGCGCGACGATGGTCTTTTGGATGGTCATGGCGTCCCCGGTCGTGTTTGGCGGTCTTGAGTGAATCGTCGCGCCAAACCCGCTTCCGGTTCAGCCTTTGAGCGGTTCCGAAGCGCCAGCTGGCGCCAGATATTGTCTTTCAAATACAATATCTTACGGAAAATTCACCCGATTTCCCCGCGATCTCTTGCAAAATCATCGGCTCCCCTTCAAGAGAGGGCGCTCCGGAGAGATGGCCGAGTGGCTTAAGGCGCACGCTTGGAAAGCGTGTGTGCGGGAAACCGTACCGTGGGTTCGAATCCCACTCTCTCCGCCACCTCATCAATATCATCTCGTACTTGGAGCTGCAGACAGGCCAGAAACTCGGCCGTTTTTCCGCATTTCCGCGGGCGGAGAACTCCCAGCGGTCGTCTGACAAGGGCCTGAATGAACCCGGAGAACCGAATTTTCTCCGAATCTTTGAACCCGCAAAAATGGGTCTAGTACGGCATTTCTCCGAAAATCAACGGCTTGGCTGCGCGCCGGTTTGGATCCCTCTCGCTCAACCGACTGCGGAAAGTACGTGAGTTCTATTCCTGCCTGCCCAGCCAACCACGCCCGATCGCCCGAGTGGGCCTGCTGCAGCCGAAAAGTTTCTGTGCTGCTCTACAACTACGGGGATTTTACAATCTAAAACTCGCGATAAAGTAGATCGTTCTTTGAGGTAGCTCGGAGACGTCGTGAAACGAGACTGGGGGAGCTATGGCAGAGACGCGAGATGCTAAGGGGTCAGCAGTTGGACAAAAATCTTTAGATGGCGACTCCGTCGCCCACGATAAATCGACTCTGGGCCTAACCGGGCACCTCACTCCGACACAGCTCGCGGCCCATCTTGCCTGTCCTCACCTCACGCAACTCGATCGCCAGCGGCGTGAGGGGCTGCTGCAGATCGAGTTCAGCCCCGACTCACGGCTCGACGCGTTGCGCGAGCGTGGCCGCCAGCACGAAACGGCCTATGTCGAGAGGCTGCGGAGTGAGGGCCGCTCGATCTGCGACTTGCGCGACCAGCGTGATCCCGCGGCGACCCGCCAAGCGATGGAGGCCGGCTTCGACGCCATCGTGCAGGCAACATTGGGCAACGAGGTGTTCGGCGGCATCGCCGACGTGTTGCTGCGCGTAGATGCCACGACCTCGTCTTTGCCTGGCTACGCCTACGAGCCGGCCGACACCAAGCTTTCGCTCGAGACCAAGCCAGGCACGATCCTGCAACTGTGTACCTACGCCGAATTGCTGACGCCAATGCAGGGTGTGGCGCCCGATCGCATCCACGTCATCACGCCGATCGAGCAGGAAACCTATCGCACCGCGAAGTTCGCTGCGTACTACCGGCTCGTGCGTGCCCGCTTGCTGGCCGCGGTGACCGCGACACCGCCCCCGAGCACCTATCCGCATCCCGTGGCGCATTGCGACATCTGCATCTATTGGCGCCATTGCGACCGGCAGAGGCGGGTGGACGACCACCCTTCGCTGATCGCTGCCATCAGCAGCGCTCAAGTGCGTGAGTTCCAGCAGCAAGGAGTTCCGACGGTCGCGGCCATCGCCCAACGCGAAGGCCGACTCCCCGAGAAGCCTAAGCGAGGCGCCGAAGACACTTACCGGCGGCTTGGGCAGCAGGCGCGGCTCCAAGTGGCCAGCCGTGGTGCCGACATGCCGCAGGCAGAGGCACTCGCGCTTGAACCGAGCCGTGGCCTGGCACGGCTGCCGGAGCCTTCAGTAGGCGACATCTTCCTCGACTTCGAGGGCGACCCATTCGTTGCCCCGCACGGGCTGGAGTACCTCACCGGCGTCAGCATCAAGAACGAGAACGGAGGCGTCGAATTCAACCAACGTTGGGCGCTGCATACTGGTGAGGAGAAGGCTGCCTTGGAGGCCTTCATCGACTTTGCGCTGGCTCGCGTGCAGAAGCACCCTGGTGCCCATGTCTACCACTTCGGCGCCTACGAGCCCGCTGCCCTCAAACGGCTGTCGGCTCGCCATGCCACGCGCGGATCCGAGCTGGATCAACTGCTGCGGGGGCGGCGTTTCGTGGACCTCCATGCCGTCGTGCGCGAGGGTTTTCGCATCGGCGTGGAGCGTTATGGTCTCAAGGAGTTAGAAGCTTTGCATGGCTTTCAGCGCCGGCTAGACCTGCGAGACGCTGGCCATGCGCGACACGAGCTCGAATTGGCACTCGAACTCGGCGACCCCGATGCCATTACCGACGAGATCCGTAAGCGTGTCGCCGCATACAACAGCGACGACTGCCTCTCCACTGAGTTCCTGCGCGGCTGGCTCGAGCGCCAGCGCGACAATTTCCTCGCGCGGGGCCAAAGCATCGTCCGACCGGTGCCCGGCACGCTGGCGCCAAGTGAGGAAGTCAGCGCCCGCGATCAGCGCATCGAGGCGATTCGGGAAGCATTGCGGCAAGGCCTGCCTGCGGACCTCGAGACGCGGACGGCGGACGAAAGGGCGCGCGCGCTGCTCGCTGCGATGCTCGGCTACTACCGCCAAGAGGAAAAAAACGCCTGGTGGGAGTTCTTCCGCCTTCGCGATCTGCCGAACGATGAGCACCTCGACGAACGCCAGATGATCGCCGGGCTAGAGTTCGTCGAGCGGCTTCCCAAGCAGGGACGCGAGCGGAACGCGAGATGCCGATTCCGTTTCCCGATTCAGGAAACGGCGATCGACGTCGGTGACAAGGTCGTGTGGCCAGTCCCAGCTGATCCGGGCCAGGAACCAGGCACGATTAGAGCCCCAGTCGAAGCGCTCGATCTCGATGACCGAACGGTCGTGCTGAGCATGAGCGAGAAGGCCATGCAGTCTCTTCCCGCCTCGGTCTTCAAAGATCCCGTGGTCGGCGCCAAGCCACTTGAGGAAGCACTGCTCGCCTTCGCCGAACATGTCCGCGACAACGGGTTCGGACACGACAGCCCCTACGCCGCTGCGAGTGAACTCCTGCGTGCACGTCCGCCGCGCCGTGTCGCCGGTGTCGGCGAGGAGTTGCGCGGTGCCGATGAGGACGCCGGCCAAGCACTAGTGCGCCTATCTAATGAGCTTGATGGCGGCGTGCTGCCTGTGCAGGGGCCGCCCGGAGCCGGCAAGACGACGCAAGGTGCCAAGGCCATCCTGGCGCTCGCTGCGGCGGGCAAGACGATTGGCATCACCGCAGTCAGCCACAAAGTCATCGACAACCTACTCGTTGCCGTGCGCAAGGCCGACAACGCGTCGAGCCGGCCTCAACATCTACACCTGGTGCACAAGGATGATGAGCATGCTGGTGTGGATGGCATTGAATTCGCCAAGTCGCCAGGCGAGGCGCTCGACCGCATTGCCCCGGGCACCATCGTCGGTGGCACCGCGTGGCTCTGGGCTGATCCTGATGCCATCGGACGCCTTGACGTGCTCTTCATCGACGAGGCTGGACAGATGGCTCTAGCACAGGCGCTGGCCGCAGCACGCGCGGCCCGCAACTTGGTGTTGCTCGGCGACCCGCAGCAGCTTGAACAGCCCACGCGGGGCGCGCACGAGGATGGCGCCGACGTTGCCGCACTCGTGCACCTGCTCGGTCCAGCGCAGGCGACGCTGCGCGCTGAGCAAGGGCTGTTCCTCGACCGGACGTATCGGCTGCACCCCGCCGTTTGCGCGTTCACGTCCGAGGCGTACTACGAGGGTCGGTTGCAGTCGAATTGTGGCTTGGAGCGTCAGCGCATCGAGGGCGCCACGCCGTTCGTCGGCGCTGGGCTCTTCCTGGTTGAAGTGGCCCACCAAGGCAACCAAGCCCAATCCCTCGAAGAGGTGGACGCTGTGGTCTCTATTGCGCGTTCATTGCTGCAGTCCAGCACCACGTGGACAAGCGCCGACGGAGAAATCCGCCCGTTGGAGCCGAAGGACATCCTCGTCGTCGCTCCCTACAACTCCCAAGTGAGCGCGCTAAGGCGCGCGCTCGCCGATGTCCACGTGGTCCGCGTCGGCACCGTCGACAAGTTTCAGGGTCAGGAAGCGCCAGTGGTGATCTATTCGTGCGCCAGTTCATCACCCGAAGACGCGCCCCGCGGCATGGCGTTCCTATATGACCCGCATCGATTCAATGTTGCCACCAGCCGGGCGTGCAGCACAGTGATTGTCGTTGCGAATCCACGGCTGTTCGAACCCGATTGCCGCACGCCGGAACAGATGGGGTGGGCGAGTGGGTTCTGCCGGTTTGAGGAGATGGCGGTGAAGGTTAAACTTCGTGAAGCCGGCGTGGTTCGTCGCCTCCAAGGCGAGTAGGAGCTTGGAAATTGTTTCAACGAGCGCGTGGTGCGATAAAGACGAAATTCTGATCTGCCAGAGGATTGTCGGCTAACGGCCTCTTTTTGCCGAGTAGCCGACTGAGCCCGTCATCTGACAGCGGACGTGACATTCAATTCCGGCTTGGCCGGCAGAGCGCTGTCGGCGAGCGACGGCTCGAGTGTCAGACTCCGCTCAACGCTTTCGACCAGCACCTTACGGCCGACGTTGCCGTCGCGATATTCTATCTCGTCGCCCGCATCACAAGAACACACGGCAACACCAAGCGCGGAATGGACGGAAAGCCGTCCTTTATCGAGGTCCTCGCCTTCGTCGAATAATCGAACTGACAATCGCTTGTTGGTGTCGGCAAAGAAAAGTACGACCTTGTCGCTCAGCTTAATGCGGGTTGACGGCTCGTCCGGCGCGACCTCTTCCGCGATGGGCACGTTGCTTTCGGCAATCACCACCCCTTCTCCCACGGAAGCGGGTAACTCCGCGATGCGATGTTCCGTGTAGCGATGGGGCTGCACCGAACGCTCGGTGTTAGCTGTCGGCTCGATTCCCATGCGGGTTAGCATGGTCACCAAATCACCGATGACAGCATCTGTGTCGCGGTAATAGCTGGATGCAAAGCTCCGCCAAAAGCGCCAACCAACGCGTTCGAGGACACGTTGACGGCGCATATCCTGGCGCCATTGCTCTGGACCATGGTAGCGGTCCCCGTCGCACTCGACCGCGAGCCGTCGACCATTGGCGCCTTCGACGACCATATCGATTCGATAGCCCAGCGAACCGACTTGCGACCGAACGTTGTAGCCTAACTGCAGCAATCGTCCCATCACATCGCGCTCGAAATCGGAGTCGCACAAAGCGAACGCATCAGCGCTCACTTCGACCTCCGGCATCGGGTTTTCGAAGTGAGCGATCAGGCGCGCTTTCAGATCATTTGGATTGAGTTCTTCGCGCCGGACGGACCTCACGAGAACGACACGGTCGCGCGCGCGAGAGACTGCTACATTGAACCGTTGCTCATAGCGCAGCATCGTGAGCGCGGTCTTGTTGGACGGATCAGCGACCATCGACAAAAAAACAATGTCTCTTTCGCTGCCTTGGAAGGTTGCGCTATCTCCGCATAAGATGGCGTGGCGCTGCATCAGCTCTTCACCGATCGTCTCGGACAGGCGGCCACGAATATGCTCGGACTGTTCGGCTCCAACCAAGGAAATCACACCGATGCTCCGTTCGCGCATTTCGGGACTTGCGACCAGCGCGCCTATTTCGCGAACGATGACATCGGCCTCGGCTTCGTTGACTTTCTTTCGGCTGCGTCGTCCATAGGGCACATAGATGTCGATGAGCGGCGGATCGAGGCGCTCATGCGCCTCCGGCACGCGTAACGGAATCATCTTTTCCGGGTAAAACTGCATTGAAAATCGCACGATCGGCTCGACGCAGCGGAAGTGCTCCTTGAGCATCAGGCGCTCATTGGGGAATACCGCCCGCATTAAGTCGTAGATGCTCTCGCCCGGTTCCAAGAGGCTCTTGAACGGCATGTCGCCGAGATAATGGTGACGAAGCTGAGCGATTTTTTCTTGGGTAACGAACGGAGCGGTAGGGCTGACCTGCCGGTCGTCGCCCACCACCAGGATCTTCTTGCCCCGCAAGAGTGCCGGGAGTTCAGTGATATCGGATTGGGACGCTTCGTCGATGATGACGAGCTCGACCGCCCCCAGCTCCGCAGGAAGCTGCTCTGCCACGCGCCAAGTCGGCATGATCCAGCACGGCACTGCGCCATAGCATTTTGCCATGGCATCGCGCGCCGTCCGCCGGTGCGTCCAGGCCGACTTGCCGGTTCCGCGCCCGATACGGGCAAGGGCCCTGACAAATTCAACCAAGGCGGTCTTGATGGCTGGCGAAAGGCGACGCTCCAATTGATAGAAGGTCCGTTCGCGAACTAACTCGCCAAACAGTTGCCGGCAACGCTTGTCAGCCCCTTCGCGCTCTGTTGCCAAAGCGGTCAATCGTTGGCGCATGTCGATGCGCGCCAAGGCCGCGTCAGCAGCCGCATGGTCCCATGCATCGCGCCACGAGGCCGAGTATTGCGCGTCATCGGCGGCCGCCGGCTCACTTGCCAGCATCGTCGCCCAGTTCGGAGCGCCCGCCGCAGAGATCGCTGCCGTGACACGCAAGATGATCGCAAAATCGGGCGATAGTTCTTTGAGGCGGCCAAGGCGCTTCAGCAAACCGGTCCAGACTTGCGATACCTTCTCGCTTGCAACAGCCGGCTTGCCGAGAACTTCCTCGAAAAGCTGGCGGGCAAGGGTTGAGGTGCGGTCGTCCCCGTCAAACTTAGCCAACGTTTGATCACGGTAAAGTTCGGCGCTTGCCAGGCGAATACTCGCGGCGGCGGCGCGAATCTGCTCCGCGAGTGCTTCGCAGAGAGCCGGATCATCTGCCACGCGCGCGAGCGAAACCTCATCGGATGTCAGCGCCGTCAGAGCGCCTGCATTGGAGCGGGCGTCTTGACAAGCCTCGAGCGTGGTTCGGGCGAGCTCAATGGATGTCTTGGCCTCGACATGCCTTGGGCATCCGACTTCGCCCGCAAACTCATCCCACTGTGCCCGTATGTCGCGCTGCCGTTGCAGATTAGCAATCACCGCCTTGACGTGTTGCCAACTGGCGGCGTCGGTGTCCCTCACGGGGCCGCCATTCACGCGGATACCGGCAACAAGAGTTTTTGCTTCACCCTTGCGGATGGCAACGATCGGCCAAAGCCGTTGTCCCGCTGCCGCGCGGCCGATCGCCTCCCTTGCATCAAAATTATCGACGAACCCTTCTGGTACGGCAACAGCGCGGCGCATCAGTTGCGCGCGTTCTGTATCAGCCGCGAGCATTTCCGTAAGAAGCTCGTGCAACCTCACGAACCAAGCGTTTGTCGGATCCAGAAGCGCCGCACGCCGGAATGGGGCTAACCAAGGTGATGTTTGACACGCTTGAAATGTCTGCTTGAGGCTTTCGAGAAGGTGCGCAACGGCGAGGGCGCCAGCCACGCCTTGCTGTGCAACCCGCAAATTGCGAACGGGACCTTGGGTAGCCGCTTGCTGGTGCTCGGCCGCTGAAATGAGATCATCATGCCAACCGGCGACATCGTTAGCTGCAGGAAGATCGTGAGGCGAGGGTAGTTTCGCGTTCAGGTGATCGATAAGATCGCCGCAGCGCGAACGCGCGGCGAAGAAATCGGTCAGAAGGCGCTCATCAAGCGATGTCTCGGAGGCAAAGCGATTTGGACGGTCGCTGAACCAAACAAAGGCGTCGCGTTCCGCGACAATGCGTTTGGCAACTTCGGCTGGCGTCTCACCGCGCGGCCCGATCTTGGTCAAATGGGCGATAGCCATCTTATCAAGTTCGACATCGATGGCGGCAATACGCTGGCGTAGTCCGTCGAGCTCGGCTTCGATGCGGCCGATCGTGGCACGCCGGCTTTGCGGTTGGGAGCCTTCCACCACGCCTTGAATTTCACGTATGGCGCTCTCGACCTGCCGCAGCCCCTCGCGCTCGCTCGAAAGCACAGAGATCGCAAGAGGCTGAACTTCGGCCGGCAGCTGGTTTTTTAGGACCGATAAGGCCGCTTCGCCGCGGGACACCACCAACACGCGCTGGCCTGTCGCCATGGCATGACAAATCAAGTTGGCGATGGTGTGCGTCTTGCCCGTGCCGGGAGGGCCCTGGACAACCAGCCCATCCGCCTTGGTGAGGCGGCGAATAATCTCAAGTTGGTCGTCGTTGAAGGGCTTTGGAAAAAAGACGTCCAATTGATCCGCAGGTTGCGGCGCGGCGGGTGCCGGGCCCCCACCTGATCCACCAATCCGCTCGCTCAGCGGTTGCCAGACATCTCCCGATACTTCCTTTGCCGGCTCTGTTACCAGCCGTTCGGGAAGACCGACGATATCTTCTTTCTCAGACTCTGCCGAATTACGCAGCCGGTCGATGTCCTGCAGGATGACATGCTGCGATCGAGGCCGCGCAAAAAGCACCCATCGATCGCTAACAGTAAGACGCGCTGTGTTCGCTTCCTGAGAGGATGTGGTCTCGCTTTCGGGGACGTAGGACCCGTCACGGTCAAGTCGTACGCCAGCAGCCGACAAAATGGGTTCAAAGCTATCGCGCGCGAAGGGCGACACACCTTCATTTTCACCGGCGCGCTGTATCTCGCGGCGCATCAGGTCGGCCAAGCTAGCAAGACCCGTGCAGCCAAGCTCTTCATAAGGCTTCAGATCGAATTGGGCATCGCTGCCTGCCGGCCGCACGCGGATCATGCCGCCGCGCTTGTCATCGAGTTCAATATCGACGCGGCGTTCGAGGAGCGGGCGATCGATGACCCGTCCCTCCTTATGCCAATCGACCGCGCCAACGCCCCAGATGACCTCAATCGGGCTCTCGGCACCGCCGACCTCCAGCAATTGGAACACTTTGTAGAAAGATTGGTAGAGCGAAATGGTCCGTCGGCGCGGTGTCTCAAGTGCGGACCATTCCGACCAGGGGCCCGCGATCCATTGATTGATTTTCTCAGCCAATTCCGGCCGGTCTTCGAGGCGCAATCGCAAATCATATTGCGGAGGCGTTGTCTCGGCATCGCCGCGTTTACGCGGGGTCTCGAGAACATCATCAGCGCGCACTTCGCCGGCGGCGAGTGCTGCGTCTTTCTCCGCCGCAGATACCGTAACTAGTCGCTCAAATCGAACATCAGGCGCTTTTGCGGGATCTCCGGGGACGACGATCCAATCCGCAATCACCTCCGGCCGCGCCGGCGGTTCCCTTCTGGCGAGACGCTCTAATTCGAGCCAAATTGGACCGTCGTCGTCATTATGATCGTGGCGGATACCCGGTAGATTTCGCGTGTCAGCTTGACGTATCGTGAAGCTGGTTCCGTCCGGCAAGTGATATTCGGAAAGCCGAAACGATACGCGCTCATCGAGCCGCACGACCTGCTCTACATAATCCAACAGACCAATGAGCTTCTGACGAACGTCGGCCAAAGCAAATCCCCCGGAAAGCCGCCTAGACATGACCACAGCGCGCAGCGCGGCGCAATTCAACCAAAACCCGCGACATAGCATCTTTTAGGATAAGAACCATCTGACGGGAAAGCAGAATTGGTTTTCGCCGGGTTGTTGGTCCGGGTGCTACTCTGACGGCGGCTGGCGCAGGGAAGCGGCGCGTGCTCCAACGCATCACCCAAAGAGACAGCCACTCCAGAAGCGATGCCATCTCACCTTGGACGCTGGCGTGTTCGGTGAGATGAGTTGCGGACCCGTGTTCTCGATTGCGAGGAGAAGCTGTCCAGTTCCGCCTCCCCAGGAACACCGATTGATTGAAGAGCTTGCGACAAGGCTATCGCCTGTTCGACAAAGGTAATCCAATGGTGAAGTCGGGTGGCGCCTGATTATTCCATAACATCCGATTTGCGAATCGGAGCCCTTGGTCTGCATCCGGCCGGGCGACCCCTACCTGTCCCTTCAGGAACAGGTAGGCCTAACGCTGTCGCTGGCGAAGCATAGCTTCTTGCTTGTCCCACTCGGCTGGAATGGATTTCAACAGATGCGCCAGCTCAAGCCCTTCAGGCTGCAGTCCGTTGAGGATGGCTTCGGTGATGGCCGGCGAGAGTAGCGTGAGCCTCAGCACCCGACACAGATAAGACTCGTTGATCTTTTCGGCCTTGGCGAGCTCTCGCACAGAGCTGAACAGGTTTGTTTCGAGCATGCTGCGCCAGCGATGGGCCCGCACTACGGCCTTGATCAGCGTGTTGTCGACCTGGGGCCTCGGCGGTGCCCAAGTCTCGGCATTCGCGGGCGTGACGACGCGTTTGCGACCGCCCTGTCGTCGAAATGAAATTGGGATGCTTACGACCATGGTTCCGCCGTCACGGCTGAGCTTCGGTCGGCCAATGGGTCCCAGGGTGAGGGTGGTCGGTCGGTTCATTCGGCGGCCTGTTGGAAGGGCTGTGGCTGCAATTCCGCGGAGAGCGAGGTTAGTCCCTGGATCTTCAAGGTGATGTCCATCCGATCAGCATGCATATCGATGCGCTCGATGAGCAGCTCGACGATGCGGGCTTGCTCTGCCGGAAACAGCTCGTCCCAGAGCTCGTCAAAGCCGAGCAGCGCGCTTCTCACTTCGGCCTCGCTGACCTCGACGGTTTGCTTGCGCAGAGCGCGCCAGGTCTGAACGATGACTTCAGGGGTTTGCAGCAGCAGACGGACCTGATCGATGATGATCCGCTCCAACTCGGCCGCCGGTACCAATTTGACGGGGCAGTCTGATCTGCCCTGCTTCATCGCGGTCTGGCTGATGTAGTAGCGATAGAGGCGTCCGGATTTTCGAGTGTGAGTTGGCGACATGGCCGCGCCGTCAGGACCGAAGAGAAGCCCTTTGAGGAGGGCAGGGGTCTGCGCGCGAGCATTGCCGGCGCGTTTGCGCGGGCTTTCCTTGAGAATGGTGTGAACCTGGTCCCAGAGCTTGCGATCAACGATCGGCTCGTGCTCGCCGGGGTATGAGGTGCCTTTGTGAACCGCCTCCCCAAGATAGACCCGGTTGTTGAGTATTTTGTACAGCACCCCCTTGTCCAAGAGGTGGCCGTACCGCGTGCGTTCGTTAGCTGCGACGAGCTCCCGAGCCAGCCGGGTTGCGGATTTGAGGTGCACGAACCGCCGAAAGATAGCTCTGACCCGTTCAGCATCGACTTCGTGAATCAGCAGCTTTCGGTCGCTGACTTCGTAGCCGAGCGGCGTCCAGCCGCCCATCCACTTGCCGCGCTTGCGAGAGGCTGCAACCTTGTCGCGGATCCGCTCGCCAATCAGTTCACGCTCGAATTGGGCGAATGTCACCAGGATGTTCAGCGCCATGCGGCCCATGGCATCCTTGGTGTTAAACGATTGGGTGACGGACACGAACGTCACGCCATGGCTTTCGAACAGTTCGACAAGGTTGAGGAAGTCGAGCATCGATCGGGAGAGCCGGTCGATCTTATAGACCACGATGACGTCGATCTTGCCTGCTTTGACGTCTGTCAAAAGCCGCCTCAACGCCGGTCTTTCGAGGGTGCCTCCCGAGAAGCCGCCATCATCGTAACGATCGGAAACAGGAGTCCAGCCTTCCGCCCGTTGGCTTACGATATAAGCTTCACAAGACTCCCTTTGGGCGTCGAGTGAGTTAAAGTCCATGTCGAGGCCTTCCTCGCTCGACTTGCGGGTATACACCGCACAGCGAACCTTCCGGACCGGCGCGCGGTCCGAGCTTGCTCGCTCGAAGGAGTTGGCGAACGGACTGGACCGGCGCTTTGCCAATTTGCGGGGGGTCATTTGCTCAGCGAGTTCTTCAAGCCAAAGAAGACCCAGCCGTTCCATTTGGTGCCGGTGATTTGGCGGGCGAACGAGGACAGGGACTTGTAGGGGCGGCCGAGATATTCGAAATCGTCGTGACGAACGGTGACGCAGTGCTCGACGCCCTCCCATTCGCGGATGAGCTTCGTCCCGGCGATGGGCCGCAACAGCGGTCGAGCCTTGCGGTCTGCTGGCTTCTGGTCGGCATATTGCTTAGCGATGGCTTTGAGCCGCTCGGTGGTTTCCCGGCTCAGGCCGCCATAGGCCAATTCCTGAATGCGGTAGGCCAGCCGGCTCTCCAAGAAGCGCCGGTTATAGGCGGGTGGTTCGCTGTCAAAAAGCTCGCGCCAGCGGGCCTTTAGAGCGGGGGCGGACGCGCCTTTAAGAGCGGCCAGCTGGGCCAAAACGGTGTCTTTCACGGAGTAATTTCCTGGGCTCTGTCAGCCTCATCACCCCCAGACAACCCGGCACAGTCGAGCGGAGAATTTGCGGGATCGGGCAAATTTCGACTGGACTTTCGGTCGAGAACACGCAGAAGGCCGGCGGCCAAAATGGTGGCCAACTCGTTGATTGCGTCCTGCGGCGATGGCGAATCAGAGAGAGGATGGGACATTGTTTCGGCAGGATGAGCTCGACCTTTCTTGATGTCAGGCAATCAAGCCAGGTCACCAAATCTGGGTATTTTACCCGCAGGCCACTAGTTGGTGCCCAATGGATTCCTCAAGACCAAGACGGTGGTCCTTCAAATTGCCGCGGGCAGAAGCGGCGCTGCCGGCCGGGCCCTTCGAGAGTTTCGAGCAGGCGGTGCAATCCCTACGACCTATTTCCACAATGCACCGGCTAAGCGAGTTCGGTGAGCGGCAACATTGCGCCTGCGTATCTTGCGCGGCCAATGAAGTGCAGCGGCTCGCCATCGAACTCAACCAAAACAAATTGCTGGAGCGAGATGCACCGCGCGCCAAGCACGTCGTTGATGGAGCAAATCTCGTTGCCCAATGCGCTGATCAGCTACTAAAAGCTATCAAGGGCACTGATGACTACACTCGAAAAGCATTCATGGAGTATGGAAGATATAGCTCCGTTCAGGATCTGCCCACCTATTCTGGCCAGTTTGATAACTTTGAAGAGGATGACGATTATCCTGATCCTGCTGACGACGACAACGAGAGTTTGTGGATACAGAATCTACTGGAGTTGCGTCAGGGCGCGAGATTGGTCGCAGCCGAATTTAAGAAGAGCCGTGGTGCGGAACGAAGTGCACCGATTGATAAGGGAGGGCGCACGAACCTGTTCAAGGAAGGGTTCGGATCCCCGGACCGCAATCTTGTCATTTCGGGTTGGAGTGTATTTGAAACCTTCCTGCACAAGCAGGCGAAAGGCACCGAGCACGGCGCATTTCATGAGTTTCTCAAGCACGTGTTCAAGTATGCCACCGGCCGCAGCTCTGAACGGCACTCCAGCATTGGTTCATGGGTGAAGGCTCTTGCGAGTCTACTCCGCCAGCGAGACGATGCCTCCGAATTATATCTCTCCGCAGAGAGGCTCTATCAAGAGTTGAAGGCAGAACCCCATTCTAATCTGCTAACTAAACACAAGCTGGCCCTCACTATGAAGGAGGCTGCCGATACGCTGGATATCCTCAACAGCCGAATCCGCAGCGCTAAGCTGAGCAAGAAAGCTCGGCAGAAATAGCCGGGTAGTTTGCCTGATTGAATTTCTAAGCTCTTGTAGGCTGAACCAGGATAATCGCTGGTGGGCAGCGATCGGGCTTGGTCTAGCAATGCTGCCGGAAAAATATGATACGACGCTCGCGCTGAAGGCGATCGGCCTCAGCGATCAGCTCAACAAGACCGAAAAGCGTGTTGCCGTCGCATTGCTCGATCATTTCAATCGAAAAACGACTCGATGTGACCCATCTCAGCAAACCATAGCGGCGCTGCTAAGCGTAGACCGAAAAACAGTCAATCGATCGATCAAAAAGCTTGTCAGGTTGGGCTATTTCAATTCGTTGCGACATCGAGGTAGCCGGCATTGTAATTCCTATCAACCGTGTTGGCATCGATTTCGAGCCGACGAAGAGAAGTGGAGTGCTGACCGTCGCAAACACAGGAGCCGCTTTGATGCCCCAGAAATGTCCCCGTCAGTGAGGCAGGTTTGCCCCACAACCGGCCGCGAGATCGCCTCACAAACCTGTCCTACCAATATCTTTCCACTAACCTCTTCCGATCTTCAACAGAACGCTGCTTGTCAGGCCTGGACTGGCCCACCTGCTCGTGAGGAGAAGCAGAACTACATCGAAATCTTTGCGCCGCGGATTGAGCGGAGGCTTGGCAGTGCAAGGTTTAAATCGTGGTTTCAATCGGTGAGATTGGAGGAAGTGCGAAAGCACGAAATTGTTCTGTCTGCCGAAATGAAATTCGTCGCGGCAAAGATCGTGGAGCAGTTCGAGCCGCAGGTTTTGGAGTGCTTTCGCCCCGAGCATCCAAATTTGGTTCGTCTCGTCGTCATTGTTCGTAGCCCATGCTAACCAAGTAATCTCGGGTCATTCTGGTGGACGAAACGGGCGCGGGTAATTCGCACCGCGCCACCGCGCTAGCCGAAGGTACTGAAAAGTTAGGTTGATAAGGTTGACACGGTTGACAGGGTGGGGGTGGTCAAAAGTCTGCCGAGAATGCCGCGGAGACCGGTCTCCCTGGTTCGTATGCAAAATTCTGGAATTAAATACAAAAAGCCACCGGCAACGAGGTTGTGGAGTGAGAGGGTGGGGGGTGGTCAATTCCTCAAAGGCCTTCACTTGGCGGACCGGCCCCACTTCCATGCACGGATTTTTTTCCCGGTTGCGCATGTTTTTGGCGATTGCCTTCGATGGTCGTACCAATCCGTGTAATGAGGCATCGGCAAAAAAACGTTATGCTTCCGCCGTTTAGCAGGCACAGGACTTGACGCTTCGCCGCCAATCGCCAGAGCAGTGGCCGATTTTCGCTATTTATTTCCCGCGACCAGATCTCGTGCGCTTGGCCATCGAGATCCTAGAGCAAACAGGGGACAGGTAGTTCTGGAGTGTGACTTGGGAGACAGCAGCATCCTCCCCGTCAGGCTTACAGTCTGCTGGAAAACCGGTTCATCGCGCTCATGATCTGCATGGGCGGCTCAACGTCTTTCAGATAAATGGCGGTCTGAAGAAATTCGACCTCCGCAACCTGATTTGCTTCATCCACATCGATGTACCAGGACCGCGGCCTTCCGTCGGAGCCGTCGCTCCAGCGATAGCCCCGCCTCTTCAGCACATCCTTCAAGTCAAACGGGGACTGCTCGGCCCAGATCCGAATTGTCTTGCGTCGAGCACGTTCGAGGAGAATGGCGAAAGCCGATCGAACCTGGTTTGGTACGTCTGTGGCCAAGATTTCAATCAAAGCCCAACAATCGTCGATTGCGCGATGGGCTTGGTGAAAAAGCCCAACGCCGGCCAATAAGTAGCCGAGGCGCGATCCGTCAAATCCGTGTCTGCGCCACTCGATCTCGGTCGCAGAGCATGCCCACGGTTTTCGCTCAAAAACCGGCCAATAGCGCTCGGCAAATTTCCGATCGAAGTTTGCATTGTGGGCGACGATGATCACCGCATCGGAGACAAACGCCGAAACCGCGTCCGGATTGATCCGATGCCCCAGCACCATTTCGTCCGCAATGCCCGTGAGCTCGGTGATCTCGACAGGGATAGGATTCTGCGGCTCGTTGAACGATGAAAAAACGTCCGTGATTCGCGAAATCCTGTCATCTGGCAGATAGTCGAATTTCACCATCGCCAGCTCGATGATTTCGTCTTGCGCTGTATTCAAGCCGGTGGTTTCGACATCCAGCAAAATGCCAGTCTTTGTTGCCTGCCCGTCGCATGGGGTGAATTCTGTCCGGGGAGTGAGCCGACGAAGGACTCGGTAGTCCGGAGACATCGATAACATTTCGGCCACTACTGTTAGATCGATCTCGTCCGACGTCATAGAATCAACCAAAACTCTGGCAGAAGCGCGCGAAACACGATGAATGGTGCCTTTTATTCTAGCTCGATCCAAGAGCTTGTCGATCTAACCCCTGAAGCTATTCTGGGAAGCCTCGCCAAACAGAATCCTTTCGCCTTGGATGCGCTGCAGCGCAACGCGTGGCTGAGCCAGATCGAGCTCGTGCGGGCTCAATTTCGTGGGCTCGATGGTTGGATTGCATTTGAATTTGCAATCCCGCGCATGGGCAGGCGTGCCGATGTGGTCGTGACTACGGCGGGTGTCGTTTTCGTCATCGAGTTCAAGGTCGGCTCGGATCGGTTCGATGCGGCCGCCCTAGATCAAGTTGTCGACTATGCCCTCGATCTCAAGAACTTTCATGCTGGCAGTCATGATCGGCGGATCGTGCCGATCGTTGTTGCGACGATGGCCGCGAATTCAGCCATTGAGCTGGATTGGGAAAATGACGGGATCGCAAGCCCGGTCAAATCGAATGGGGGCAATCTGCGGGAAATTTTAGGGCGTATCGTGCGTGAGATACCCAAGCAGGCTGAACTTGACGGCGCCCAGTGGTCGCGGACAGGTTATAAGCCGACACCCACAATCATTGAAGCCGCGCAGGCGCTCTACCAGGGGCATCGGGTCGAAGACATCACTCGTTCCGATGCCGGAGCGAAGAATCTAAGTCAGACGGCGGCAAGCCTTGCTGACATCATCGAGGATGCCAAGGCTCATCGGCGGAAGGCGATCTGCTTTGTCAAGGGAGTGCCAGGTGCCGGAAAGACGCTGGCGGGCCTCAATCTCGTGACACTTCGCACGAAGGCCCACGAGGACGAGCATGCTGTCTTCCTCTCCGGCAACGGCCCCTTGGTGGAGGTGCTGCGAGAGGCACTCGCACGGGACCAGCATGCGCAATTAAAGGAACGCGGCGAGAAGAGCCGGAAGTCCGACGCGCTCCGGAAAGTCAAAAGTTTCGTTCAGAACATTATGCATTTCCGCGACAGCAACCTCGTCACCTCGGAACCTCCGATCGAGCGGGTTGCGGTGTTCGACGAGGCGCAGCGGGCATGGGACGCCAAGCATCTGGCGAACTTCATGAGTCAGAAGAAGGGGCAGACAAATTTCCAGATGTCTGAACCTGAGTTTCTCATCAGCGTCATGGACAGGCACGACGGCTGGTGCACGATCATATGTCTGATAGGCGGAGGACAGGAGATCAACGCCGGTGAAGCGGGCCTAACCGAATGGTTTTCCGCGCTCCAGCGAAGTTTTCGGAACTGGAAGGTCTATACGTCGGAACAACTAGCCCATCGAGACTACCATTGGGGGCAAGATCTACCGGCACTTCTGGCAGGGCTTGAGAGCGAATCTTTGCCGGCGCTTCATTTGGCGGTCTCTGTGCGATCGTTTCGTGCCGAAAAGCTCTCTGCGTTCGTTGGCGCGCTAGTCGCTGGGGAGGCCGAAGAGGCTAAAGCGCTTTACCAGGCGATTAAGGACACCTATCCGATCGTCCTGACGCGAGAGCTCGGCCACGCGCGGCAATGGCTCCGAGATCGTGGGCGGGGTTCGGAGCGCGTTGGTCTGGTGGCCTCGTCCGGCGCATCGCGCCTGAAGCCCGAGGGAATCAACGTTCACGAAAAGATCGAAGCAACGACATGGTTCTTGAACGGAAAAGATGATGTGCGCTCGTCCTACTATATGGAGGATCCCGCGACCGAGTTCGATATTCAGGGCCTGGAACTCGATTGGGTAGGGGTCTGCTGGGACGCTGATTTTCGGTCGGTCGACGGGAGGTGGCAGTTCTATCGGTTTGCCGGCACGCGATGGCAGAACGTCAATGATGACAACCGCAAGGTCTACCTGACCAACGCCTACCGTGTGTTGCTGACGCGCGCGCGACAGGGGATGGTAATTTATATTCCGAGGGGTGACTCGATCGACGCCACCCGTCCTCCAGCCTTCTACGATGGAACGGCGGCATTCTTAGCGGAGTGTGGGTTGCGGCTGCTTGATCGAAGAACTTGAGCCTGGCGAAGGTCGGTCACTGGCTGACTTCTGCCATAACATCTCATTTGCGATTCCTATGATCGCGGCAGCTTCTCACCTGCTGAGCGATTTCCGCGTTCGAGGATGGAAGCAGACATTTGCCCCGGACACTTTGCCGGACCCGAAGTAGGCATGTTGACGACTTGAAGATTTTGGAGAAGTCTGGACGGCATCAGGCGCTGGTAGTGTTCGTGTGAGCCGATGAGGGCTTCGGGCCTTCGACATTCTAATGGCGGTAGACACTATGACTGCAGTCACGCCGTGCAGACGCCTAGCATTAGCGTCTTTCTTTGCTGTCGTTAGTTTGACCGCGGCTCTCCAGCAAACAGCGCTAACCCAACCGGTGCCGCAGATTGCTTGTCTTGTTGCCAGCGATGCCGACACCGGACGCGTGAAGAGTACGCACGACTTCCCGGGCGGCGGGGTGCTTATCGTGGCTGCGAACGGCTTATTCCTCGCACGCGAGGTGGGCGGGAAGGTCAGCGTCGCGCCGGCCGGCGATCCCGACATAGGAGCCGTGTCCGCTGCGTACAACATGCCGGGCGGTGGGGTGCTGATCGAGGCCGCGAAGGGCTGGTTCCTCGCACACGAGGTGGGCGGAAAGGTCCGCGTCGCACCGGCCGGCGATGCCAAGACCGGAAACGTGCGTCGTGCGTTCAACATACGCGGCGGCGGCGAGGTACTGATCGAGGCCGCGAAGGGCTGGTTCCTCGCACACGAGGTAGGCGGCGAGGTCAGCTTCGCGCCGGCCAGCGATGCCAACACCGGAGACATTTACGACGCTCGCGATTTACGCGGCGGCGAGGTGCTAATCAGGGCCAATAAGGGCTGGTTCCTCGCACACGAGGTGGGCGGCAAAGTCAGCATCGCGCCGGCCAGCGATGCCAACACGGGAGACGTGTTCCACGCGCGCGGCTTCCCGGGCGGCGGGGTACTGTTCCGGGCCACGAAGGGCTGGTTCCTCGCACGCGAGGTGGGCGGCAAGGTCCGCGTCGCACCGGCCGGCGATGCCGACACCGGAGACGTGTACGACGATGCGCCCGACTTCCCGGGCGGCGTACTGATCGCGGCTGCGAACGGCTTATTCCTCGCACGCGAGGTGGGCGGCAAGGTCAGCGTCGCGCGGGCCGGCGATGCCGACATAGGAGCCGCGTACGCTGCGCACAACATGCGGGGCGGCGGAGTGCTGATCCAGGCCGAGAAGGGCTTATTCCTCGCACGCGAGGTGGGCGGCAAGGTCAGCGTCGCGCCGGCCGGCGATGCCAGCACCGGAGCCGTGTACGACGCGCGTGACTTCCCGGGCGGCGGGGTGCTGATCCGGGCCGCGAAGGGCTGGTTCCTCGCACGCGAGGTGGACGGCAAGGTCAGCGTCACGCCGGCCGGCGATGCCAGCACCGGCGCCGTGTACGACGCGCGCGATTCACACGGTGGCGGGGTGCTGATCCGGGCCGCGAAGGGCTGGTTCCTCGCACGCGAGGTGGGTGGCAAGGTCAGCGTCACACCTGCCGGCGATGCCAGCACCGGAGACGTGTACGACGCGCGCGACTTTCCGGGCGGCGGGGCGCTGATAGGGGCCTCGAATGGCGTTTTCCTAACCATCCAAACACCGCTCGCGCGCGCCCGAGTCGATATTAG
This sequence comes from Bradyrhizobium sp. 63_E2_N1_3, assembly GCF_052076005.1. NCBI lineage: Bacteria > Pseudomonadati > Pseudomonadota > Alphaproteobacteria > Hyphomicrobiales > Nitrobacteraceae > Bradyrhizobium > Bradyrhizobium sp. 63_E2_N1_3. The sequence goes on from NZ_CP197235.1 coordinate 672,668, forward strand.
GAACAAGAAGAACTGGGACGGAAGCTCAATAGATCCCCGCCTTAATCCTTCTTTTTTGGTATTCACAATTGCGCACGAGTGCGCGCGATCTGCCGACAAATTGGGGCTGAATGTCCGTGTGGTCGCGCCCGGCGACCAACGTCCCGGCAAGTTCGTGGAACATATTGAACGAATTACGCCTGGCGCCACAGTCGCAGAACTCGCGATTTCATCTACCTTTGACAAGCCTGACCGCTGGACAGTCCAAGTGGTCGCAACATCCGGTGGTGTTGAGCGTCAGGTCGGCGAGGCGCAGACCTTGAATTTCGTTCGTGGTCCTTGGTGGGAGCGATGGTGGAGGGTTTTGACCATTGGCTTTGGTGTGGCGCTCGCGTTGATAAATCTCGTCCTCTTTGGACTTGCGCGCTGGTCTGCCTGGGCATGGCGGCTCGCGACCGACGATGGCTGGGGCACCTGGGTTCTCCGCATTGCCCCGCTTGCTCTAAGTCACATTCGGCTAGCTCAACTCTGGATCCTCGATCTCTATTTCCAGCGTGTTCGCGAACGCTTGCAGGAGCCTCGTCCATTTCTGCCCTTGCCACTCACGGCAATTGACGGCCGTATGCTAGGGGCCACCGAGGCGCTTGCCCCACCTTGGAGAGATCGGTGCCTCTGGGTGCAAGGCGCCAGCGGCATGGGCAAGACCGCGGTGTTTCGACATGTAACAGAACGTCATTTCCGCGAGCACGAGACAGCCTTCGCCGCGTACGCGAAATGGGGCTGCATCATCGTTTCATTTGCCGCACGCGATTTCGCCGGCAGCGGAGAGGACAAGGATGATCCGGCATGGGTTTTCGACGCGGTGCGTGCCACTTTATCGAGCGCGGGTCTAACATTCGGGAGCAGCACGTTGTTGTCGCGATTTCTTCAAAGCGGCACGATCGGAGTTGCGGTCGACGGTCTGAACGAGGTTGACAGGACGAAAGCCATTACGGCCTTCAGCCGGACTTTCAGCGAAGCGCCGATGCTGATCACATCACAACAGCAACCCAGCAGCGATCGCTTCGTCACATGGCGTCTGCCGACCGATATTCGGAACTTCACCTTGGATCTGCTTCGACTGTACCTGAGAGAACACGCTGAAGCAGTAATGGGACGCATCACCGCGTCGGGGCTGGAGCCCGCCATCCGCTCGGGATACGATGTTCGCCTTGTCATCGACCTCGCGCGGACCGATCCGTATCACGCCAAGCTGCCCGCCGACCGGTTGGGCCTGTATGCAGCGGTTATCGAAGCTGGATGGCCCGCTGTGCCTGAGGACGTGCGCCACGAACAACAGGGCGCTACTGCGTTTGCCGCATGGCGCATGGTTTCCGAGCGCAAGCCCAACGAGGATATGCGTCGGCTCAAGCCCGACGTCGACCTGCCGGCCACTCTATTGATAGCATTGGCGGATGCTCCACAAAATGACAACCGGCCCGTACGCCTCATTCGGCGGGTTGGCGCTGGCGCGTTTGAGTTTGTGCATGATCAAATGCACGCTTACTTGGCGGCACGCTGGTTCGCGCAAGACGGCTTTTCTGTAGCCGAACTTGAAAAGATGATTGCTAGTTCGACGATCTGGATACAGAGCCCTGACGCGCGCCGCGTTCTTTGGAGCTTCGCAGCTGCGCTGCTGGACAACAAGCGCTTGGTCGAACTATGGGGTCGGATCGAGGACAAAGAGGAGTGGGATGTGCTGCGGCGCGCGCTGAAAGTGGAGGCCGAGCGGCGCGGGTTACCGGTCCCACGCAAGACTAAGGTAGAGAAGGCATAGGTTAGCTGATTTCTCGAGGTTGCAGGTTCTAGGAGTGCGTGCGATCTCGACTGCGTTCAGTCTGCCTTTGGCCGATATTGTTGCAAAAGCCGAAAGTTGGAGGGCTCTATCTTTCGCGAAAACACTAGCGAGCAATCGCTGTTTCGAATGACCTCAATCGCGGTACCGAAGTCGCCTGTGAAGTTTGCGTGAGGCCGTGAGGCGTCTCACATCTTGTACACGAAGGTCGCGCCCACGGCCCGCGGATTTTGGTCTTCGGCGAAAATCGACTTTTGCAACACAATCGGCCCCAAAGTGGCGCAGCGCGACGTCCGCTGTTGAGGCAAACCGGACGCAGTCTTCTCAGTCGTCGTCTCGGCCAGTGGCCTGGTTCTTCCATAACAACTGATGTGCGAACGGTAGCAGCCTTCAGATCAGGTCATTCATCGCCTTCAGCCTGAACCGGCGGTCTCTGCGGGCTTTGAATGGTCTCGCTCAGCGACGCCAGCATGCGTTGACCTAGACTTAACTAGGGGCGAACATGAGGCGGCGTGCTTTTCTCCGTGCCGTTTGTGGTGCGGTAACATCGCCGCAGCTGGCTACGGCGGCGGGGAGCACCAACAAGAAACGTCTTGCTATTTTCGTCCCATCAGAGCTGAGCGCGGACCGGCACGAGCATAGCGGGAAAAGATATCCTCGAGCCCTTCTTCGCGGAGCTGCGACGGTTGGGACAGATCCAGGGACAAACCTTACAGTCGAAAATTATGGCCGAGAGCAAAACACGTCCGGCCTCGAAGCCATGGCGACGGAAACCGTTGGCAGCAACCCGGACGTCATTCTCCTCGGTGGCCTTGGCGCACTCATCTTCAAAAAACTGAGATCGCGTATTCCAATCGTAACGATAACTGGCGACCCCAGTTCGACTGGGATTGCCGAAAGTCTGGCTCGCAGCGGGTTGGCGTCTCGATGACCTCGGCGGAGCTCCGGATGTCGCGCATGCGGGCGACGGCCAAATTCACCGGCAGGCGTCCCTTTCCCGAGCGTGTCTCGGTCGCGGTAGAGGTCGTTGACCTTCGCCCGCCGAGGTCATCGAGACGCTGACCCGCTGCAGCATCCAGATCTCGCGCTCTTGGCCGCGGGTCTATTCGCTCATCCCTTGAAAATCGCCCCGGAACATCTAGATGACAGCCATGCACCATCCAAATGGATGGTAAAAGATGGATGCTTAGCTATGGCCGATAATGTGCGCGAGTTGCGACCCAAGGTCCCCGACACCGAGAAGATCACGATCAACCTTGGCTATGTCGACCTCGGTCATGTCGATCTTATGGTGCAGGAAGGGTTCTATTCGAACCGGACCGATTTCATCCGGACAGCAATCCGGAACCAGCTCGAGCGACACGTAGAGGTCGTCAGACAGTCCACGGCCCGGAAGAACCTGGATCTCGGGCTGCGCAACTATACTCGCGAGGATCTCGAAGCGGCGCGGCGCGCCGGCGAAATGCTGCAGATTAATGTTCTGGGCTTAGCCACCATCGCCCAGGACGTCACTCCCGCGTTGGCTCGCGCCACAATCGCGTCGGTCTCGGTGCTGGGGGCCCTTCACGCCACTCCCGCGGTCAAGGCCGCTCTCGCCGACAGAACGAGGTGAACGATGCTGAATCAAGACATAGTCCGCGAAGCAACACGCCTCACGCGTGCCGGCCAACTGGTCGAGGCCACCGCGCTCCTGCAGCGCATGCTCCAGGGCGGTAGCGCTCCAAGACCGGGGTCTCGCAGCGCCCCTCAGGCTCGGCTCCCGCGGCTCGATCCGCTTACCATCGACGCTACGGCCAACGTCGTCGAGGAGCGGGAAGCTCCGCTGATTGCGCCGGCCCGCTCTGCTCAGGGACGCAGACGCTCCTTACCGCTCGACGGCATGCGGGATTTTTCCGGGCTCGGCCTGCGAAGTCCGATCACGCGCGCTCCTCTATCGCCATCGGACATCGTGCCCGAGGGCACACGGTTTATCGCCGGTACCTTCAGTAACGCCGCGGGAAGCCGGACCTATAAGCTGTTCATCCCAAGCCGCTGCCGGGGACAACGGCTTCCCCTGATCGTCATGCTTCACGGCTGCACCCAGTCGCCGGACGATTTCGCGGCCGGCACCCGGATGAACTTCCTGGCGGAAGAGCAGAATTGCTTCGTGGTCTATCCTGAGCAGCCGAGCGGAGCCAACCAGTCGAAGTGCTGGAACTGGTTTCGCACGGGCGACCAGCGCCGCGGCAGGGGCGAGCCCTCGATGATCGCCGGCATTACCCGCCAGATCATGCGCGACCATGCGATCGATCCGAAGCGCGTATACGTCGCGGGTCTGTCGGCCGGCGGGGCCGCCGCCGCCATCATGGGCTCAACGTATAGCGACCTGTACGCCGCCGTCGGTATTCATTCAGGTCTCGCATGTGGAGCCGCGAGCGATCTTCCCTCCGCGTTCGTCGCCATGCGGCAGGGAGGCGGCTCCAAGGCAATTGCGGATGACAAAACTTCTATGCCGACCATCGTTTTCCATGGCGATCGCGACACTACGGTGCATCCAAAGAATGGCGATCAGATTATCGAGCAGTCCACCAGGGCAACGAGGCCAACGACGATGGTACTTCGCGGACGCGTACCCCACGGCCATGCCTACACTCGCACCGTCCTGATCGATGGGGCCGGTCGGGCGATCTCCGAACACTGGACCATCGACGGCGCCGGACACGCGTGGTCAGGCGGCAGCCCCGCCGGGTCCTACACTGATCCGCAAGGGCCGGATGCGACGAGGGAAATGCTGCGCTTCTTCCTCGAGCATTCGCTCGGTGGGTAATCTGGCTTCATAGGGCGCTCAGGTTGTCCTCGAGCACGTCGCCCAGTTTCCGGGTCAGCTTGGCGTCGATGGTTTAGGTAGCAACTCCAACCAACAAACATCTAGCTGGCGATCTTCCAGACCTATGCTCAACGGCGTCGGTCTGAGAACAATCAGCCATCCGCTCGTTGTGCTCTCCAAGGACCGCTTCAAGTTGCGGCGATTACGTAAACGTTCATGCCTCAATTTCGCGAGACTTCCTCCTAGCGAACCTTCGGAGGGCGGCCTCGGCTGCGGCCATTGATAGGCCGTATCGTCGACATCGCAGAACGTGCGATTGATCTCAGTTCATGCGGGACTCCAACAATGCACGGGTTTGGAACGCCACGTCACAAAGCCTGTTGTCCTTTCAGAAATGACCGTTGTGGTCGCCCCCCCCCCATTTTCTTGGAGCGTCAGATGAGCAAACGCAAACCGGCGACAGCGCCAAAGCGCGCCCGCAATCCGAAAATGGCCGCGCGGGCCCAACGGAACAAGCAGAACATTGTTAGAAGCCCGAAAGAGAATTTACTTCGCTCTGTTGCGGCAGTCTCGATTGATCCGCCTCCTGAGCTTTATGATCCTAAACACGAGGTTCCTATCATTGAGCCTCGGGTGGATGCCTTACCAGATGACCTCAGTCAGAGAATGACGGATAGCGATCCAACGAAAAGCATTGCTTTAGCGACGGCAAACATGCAGGCGTATCAGGCGAAGCTTCTTGAGATAGCCGCGGCCAACGCGCAATTTGCTTTTGAATTCGGCCTGAGACTTGCGACGATCAGATCACCAACTGAATATTTCGGCGTCATTACGGAGTTTACAAGCAGACGGGTCGATATGTTCGGGCAGCATTCGAAAGAATTGGCGGCATATCCGTTCTGGCGCATCAAGCGCCCCCGAGAGCTCACGGCTCTGCCGGGACAATAACTGCAAGCCGTACCCGCTGCGGCAAAGGATGGACGCAAACACGGATTTCGAACGGGGCGATGACGCCACGCCTTGCGTGCGTTAGGATCTTGCATGGAAAGGGTGACCGGCTCATCGAGGCCAACCAGTCGCGCCGTGTCCGGAAGTGGCACGAAACTTCAACCTAATGTCCGTTCCTTGGGGTAGACCGGAATTGACCGCAGAGGGTCAAAACGGCGCATTTTGACTCAATCCAGACATCGGCCTCTCTCTCTTCATGCTGCACTAGTCTTTGAATTGAGACGCCCCGACCAAACTGTCGGGGCGCTCGTCGATTTCATATCGTCCGCCAACTAGCCCTTAGACGCTTGTCTCGCCCATTCGAGTGAACTTGCGCTTATCGGCACTGAGTCACTGATATCGACGACCGGAACGACATCAATGTCATTCCAGAAGTTGTACTTTGCCACAAAGGCGGTGATGGCTTTTGGGTCGTCGGCTTCGACCAAAACATAGCCCCCTCGTCCCGCCAGGTTCGCTACGAACGCTTGTATCGTCAGCCCCTTCTCTTCATCCGGGTTCCACTTGCTGAACGCAGCAAGAAGTGATTGCGATCCTGCAAAGTTTTGGTCAAAGGAAAGGCCGGCAGCGCGGACTGTATATTCAAGCATGTATTTCATGAAACACCTCCTTCAAAACTGGACAGTGAGCCACGCGACCGATCTAATCTTAAGTGCGAGCGGTCGCGCAAGTGTTAGCAGCGGCGAGAGCGGCCTCATTGGTCGAGAAGATGCCCGGTCATGGCCCATCGCGTCGGTTGGCGCAGCGACATATCTAGAATTCGGCGTAACCAGGAAGTCACGTCAGAGGGCAAGCCGACGCTATCGGCGCGCCGTAGCGTGCGCCATTCGCTCCTACAATCGATTTCTTGCGAAGAAACGAGCCTTAAGCCTTTAGGTCCGTGATCCGCATAATTGCGACCACGTTCCCATCATTGAACGCCTGCTCCTTTGTGTCCTTGTTGCAGGTCCAGACAAAATTCTTCTTGCCGGCAAAGGTCTTTTCGTCCTGCTCAAGCCGAAGCTCTCCTTCGGTGATATGGCAGACCATGGCATTCATCATCGGGGGCCCCATGGTCTTCGATCCCGGCTGCATGATGATGTCGCGCATTGAGACGGACTTAAAACCGGGGATCAGCGATGGTGTCTCGCCATCATACTCACGCACCACCACACCTGGCCACGGAGTTGTGTCCTTATAGCCCGTAGTTTGAGCGGCGGCGGGCTTTATCATGGCCGCCGACGCCGCCGCCAACCCGAATGTCAATGCAGACCTTCGATCGATCTTTCTCATCGCTTTTCTCCCTAGGTTACTGCAACAAGCCGCCGCAAAAGTTGCGCGCGTGTGGAATGTGAAATCGTGGTGTGAAACCGAAAAGGGGGCGGTCTCTTAGAGTAGCGTACCTGCCGACAGCGCTAGTACTGCTCGTTCGTCCCGAACGGTGACTTCGGCACATCCCGCTTCAAGGGCAACCACATTCTACGAGAACGGACGCGCCCTAGAAATGGGCGTTTCGCCCAAGAGGCATAATGCCTCAGTTTGCTTAGGCCTGAAGATCGGACCCGGCGTTCAACAACTTCACACTGCGACCAACTGAATACGCAAGTCAGTGTCACTGACTGGTCCTGCGGCTGGTCGCAGTAACTGCGCGGCCACGACCTATTGGCGTCGAGTGCGGAGGCGATGATGCTGCTCCCGCAGACCGTCCGGAGTTGGCCCATCAGCGAAGTGGCAGCACGCCTCAGTTTAATCGGACAAAGGGCAAACGTCCGATGGCACCAGTGCAACCCGGAAATGAAATAGCTCCAAGCGGTGGCCGGTATTATACTGGTGCTACTGGAAGTGCTGTTTCGAGCGTTCGTGGAAAGATTGTTACGACAGTCAGGGAGGAACATCTGATGACGACTATGTTCGTTAGACACACGGTTTCCGACTACAAGACCTGGCGGAAGGTTTACGACGATTTTGCTCCGGTTCAGAAGGCGAAGGGCGTAACAGCCGAGGCTGTCTACCGAGCAGTCGAAAATCCCAATGACATCACAGTAACTCACGAGTTTGCCACGATTGAAGCTGCGCAAGCCTTCGCGGAGAGTGCTGAATTGAAGAATGCCATGCAGAACGCGCGAGTGGCGGGAGCTCCAACGATTTGGTTTACGAACAAGGCGTGAGTTATCGATCCCGGCCAAGTGCCAGGATTTCTTTGCTGTGGTGATGCCGTGTCGCCTGTTGGCCCATCAGCGAAGTGGCAAGTGAGCCGAGCAGGTCCGATCATCGGAGTAGTAGACCGGAAGTGAACGGCGGCGTGCCAGAGAGGCGCTTTTGACTCGCAACGGACATATGGCTTGACCCAATGCAGATCCATTGGGTTGATAGGATTTGCTCTCAGGTACGATCGGTCGGCGTCAACGCGAGGCGCACGGATGGAGTTGCCTGCTACATTGAACCTCGTTGACTTGGCGGTGGGCGCACATCTGGAGCTCACAAAACGTGGGCGACTGCGCCTAGACCGGCTGAGAATGCGTGGTAGGCCCGTGACGGCACTGGCTTATGCAGCGACGCTATTTGTAGCGTTTGCTGCAATTCGCGCATACGGCGCTGACATAGGTTATCTGGCTCCCCCCGGGGTCGCTGCAAACGAGTTTCCCTCGCCGCAGCGCCCTGTCGCACGGATTGTCAGCGCACGCCGCTCCGCCGAAGAGCACCGCGACGCGCTCGATGCGGCCGGTCAGATCGCGCGTGTTCTCGAACTGAAGCCTGGCATGACAGTCGGCGACATTGGTGCAGGCAGTGGCTACCACACGGTCAGACTCTCGCACCTCGTCGGACCCGCCGGCTCTGTTGTTGCCCAGGACGTCAGGCGGGATTACCTCATGGAGCTCGCCAGGCGAACAGAACTTCTGAAGTTGACGAACGTGAAATTCGCGCTCGGCGAACCACACGACCCGCGTCTGCCCGCTTCCTCGCTGGATGCCGCAATCCTTGCGCACATGTATCATGAGATAGCCCAACCCTATGCCTTCCTCTACAATCTCGCGCCCGCCTTGAAGCAGGGTGCGCGGGTCGGAATTGTCGACCTTGAGCTTCCGACGTCGAAGCATGGCACGCCAATTGAGCTCTTGCGCTGCGAATTGACCGCCGTCGGCTATCGCGAGGTCGCCACATATGAGCTCGCAGGGGACGGAGGTTACCTGGCGGTATTCTCTCCGCCGGAGGTGCGGGTCGAAAATCTCCCCGCGATATAGTTGCCTGTGGCGATCCCGCCGGCACTCGCTGACACCACGCTCGCCGCCCGTCTCAGAAGCGATGCGCGAACATGTCCGAAGATGGCGTCAGACCGAGTGCGCGTGACATACGGCTTACATTTTCCCTGCCGCCGATCTATTCTTTTCGCGTCAGGCGTCGCTATAGCAGCCTCAAAGCGCGACCGGGGGAATGTGAATTGCGCTATTTCTTCGGGCACTACGCGTTCGACGCCGACGTCTAATCAACTGAGTGGTGGCAGCGTGTAAGACAATGCTGACGCAAATTTACGAAGTCGCGATACCTGCGGAAGCCGCGGCGATATCGGCAATCGGCTTGGATCATGTCGGCGTGCTCGTCGGCGATGGAGCCTTCCCTCGGGAGCTTCCGGTTCAGAAGGCGTTAGCCGTTATGAAGATGATGCGGGCGCCGTCCGTACTTTCCGCGCTGTTCCTCTCGGCGGATGTCGCTCTTATCGAACGGATGGCGAGAGAGCTTGATCCGCCCATTGTTCATCTTGGCGCATCAAGCGAATTGCTTACGCCTGATCTTGTCGTGAAGCTGCGAAAGTCCCTGCCGAAGGCCAAATTCATGCGCAGCGTACCTGTCACGGGACCTGAGGCAGTAGGTGTGGCGCAAGCATATGATGGGGTTGTCGATTGGATTTTGCTCGACAGTCATCGCACAGGTGATGTGCAAATCGGCGCGCAGGGCGTGACGCATGACTGGCGCATCAGTCGAATGATAGTCGAGAGTGTTCGCACCCCAGTCATACTTGCTGGTGGCCTCGGACCAGACAATGTCAAAGAAGCGATTCGGTCGGTACGACCTGCCGGCGTTGATTCGAAAACAAGAACGGATCGAGCGGGCACACACTCAAAAGACCTGGGTAAGGTAGAAGCCTTCTATCGCGCTGCGACGAGCGGTTAGATCGCGCTTCTCTTCTTGGCCCAACGCAGACGTCGGATTTACAACTTTGTTTGTCCGCCGAGTGCACCGGAGGACCTCGTCTGGATCATTCCATAACATCGGATCTGCGAATGCGGCCGAGTGGGCGAGGGCGCGCCGCTCAATAATGGGTCAACGCTGCAAGGCGACTTCTGTCGGTCAATCCAAAGTGTCGCGACTTCGTTGGATGAAGAGGAAGCGCCTCGACGGAGGTATGTGGAGCAATGCTGCGCTCGCAACGCGGTGTTAGTGGCGCAGGTTCGAACCCTGCTGACCAGCGTGCCGCTTCTTTTGATCAGTGGCATCATTATATCACTGTGCGAAACTTTCAGCTGTCGTCGACAATTCGTTGTAGATGTCGGCAAACAAGCCGATCCTGACATCAAGCGATCCCGCAGTTTTACGAGGAGTAAGTTTGGGGCGGGTCAGCCGTCTAGATCATTCTCGCACAAATTTCCTAAGCAGGTTCAAGGTGACTAGAATATGTCTCTTGGGAGCAAAAGGGGGGCTTATCCGATTGGCGTACCTCGCAATTGGCGTGGCGGTCGAGTAGGCGTGACCACTACTCTTGTTTCGGGAGCACTCCGAAGGTCCGCATTTTTCTGAGGACTTTCACATCAGATTCGACGCAAGGCGCTATGGTCTGTGAAGGCCAGGATAGTTGCCGCCCAGGCGCTCACCCAATGTGAGCGGTGTGTTTTCGGCGCCGACGAAGACGTTGAAGTTCAATGAGTGCTGTCGATCTCATTGCCCAAATTAGCTTTCGCCCTTTGTGATGGAGGTCAAAGCATGTTGATCGTGGCCAACATTTTGGAAAATGAAGTGAGCGACACCCCTAGCGCGGTGGCGAGCAAGTCGAATGCGGTGGCGCCGAAAGGGACTAGCAGCGCGAGTTCTTAAGATAGCTCACCTTTCTGAGCGCCGGTAGCGACCCCTTTTATTTGCAGTCTGTCGCCGCACTATTCTCTCACAATCGTTAAATCAAGTCCCGAACGTTCATCATCGCATCCGCGACGAGGAGATGTTTAAGATGACTACTTATACCCTCACGACCGGTACGGACACGATTGTTGGGACGAGCAATGACGACACGATCAACGGAACGGCAGCAACGTTAAACTCCGCCGATCAGATTGATGGTGGAGCTGGCTACGACACGCTGGCGCTGTTCGGTGCGGGATCGTTCGATCTGAGCGCGCTGGCGCAGTTCCTCGGCATGGAGGAGGTAGATCTCGTCAACATCACCGGAGGGCAATCAAACCTGACCCTCGCCAACGGCTCCGACTTGACGATCAACGTCGACAATGAAGCGTTTGGTGGAGGCACGGTCACTCTCGGCGATGGTGCGGTGACGCTCAACCTGGGTGCGAGCGCCAATTATACGGTCAACACGTCCATCGGGACTGCAGCGATCAATAGTACTCAGGCTGGCACCTATAATCTGTCGAGCGGAGCTGCAACGATTAGCAGTTTTGGCGGCACGTTCAACCTATCGAGCGGCGCCGCAACGATCACGAGCGGCAATGGCGGCATCTTTAACTTGTCGACCGGGACTGCGACATTGGACGTTACCGGGAAGCCGTCCTTTTTTAATGGTCCCGATACATTTACGCTCTCAACCGGAACTGCCGATATCCATTATCATGGCGGCGGGAACAACGGCAGTGCTGCCGTGTACGTTTCCTCCGGCAAGGCCACCGTGGATTTTACCGGGAGTCAAAATTTCAACAGCATCAACATAGGGGACATTGCTACTTTCAATTATGACGATGTCTTCACGGCTAGCGCAATCAGCGGAAGGAATTCCATCGGCATAGGTGGTTCGGGTGCTTTCGATCTGCGCCAGATTCATCTCAACGGAAGTTGGGCGTTAGCTCTCTCACCCGACCAATCGGTTGAAATCGATCAGGCCAGCGTGTCGCATCTTACGTCCATCAGTGGCGGTACGAGCGATCATCTCCATACCGCCGACGCGACACTCGATCTGACTCATACGACGGTGGTCAACGGTGCAGATATCGCCAGCACCAACGCCAGCGGCACCACGTTCACTGTTGCCAATGCCACCACCGGCTTCCATGTTCTCGGTGGAGCCGGCGACGATACCCTCGTCGCGAGCGGCTTTGCCTTCACTGCAGGCCAACGTGCCGCGATCTTCGCCGGAACCTCCGTCGACGTCATCCAGGACAGCAGCGGCACTTATAATGCCCCCAGCTCAGTGACCCTCACGACCGGTACGGACACGATTGTTGGGACGAGCAATGACGACACGATCAACGGAACGGCAGCAACGTTAAACTCCGCCGATCAGATTGATGGTGGAGCTGGCTACGACACGCTGGCGCTGTTCGGTGCGGGATCGTTCGATCTGAGCGCGCTGGCGCAGTTCCTCGGCATGGAGGAGGTAGATCTCGTCAACATCACCGGAGGGCAATCAAACCTGACCCTCGCCAACGGCTCCGACTTGACGATCAACGTCGACAATGAAGCGTTTGGTGGAGGCACGGTCACTCTCGGCGATGGTGCGGTGACGCTCAACCTGGGTGCGAGCGCCAATTATACGGTCAACACGTCCATCGGGACTGCAGCGATCAATAGTACTCAGGCTGGCACCTATAATCTGTCGAGCGGAGCTGCAACGATTAGCAGTTTTGGCGGCACGTTCAACCTATCGAGCGGCGCCGCAACGATCACGAGCGGCAATGGCGGCATCTTTAACTTGTCGACCGGGACTGCGACATTGGACGTTACCGGGAAGCCGTCCTTTTTTAATGGTCCCGATACATTTACGCTCTCAACCGGAACTGCCGATATCCATTATCATGGCGGCGGGAACAACGGCAGTGCTGCCGTGTACGTTTCCTCCGGCAAGGCCACCGTGGATTTTACCGGGAGTCAAAATTTCAACAGCATCAACATAGGGGACATTGCTACTTTCAATTATGACGATGTCTTCACGGCTAGCGCAATCAGCGGAAGGAATTCCATCGGCATAGGTGGTTCGGGTGCTTTCGATCTGCGCCAGATTCATCTCAACGGAAGTTGGGCGTTAGCTCTCTCACCCGACCAATCGGTTGAAATCGATCAGGCCAGCGTGTCGCATCTTACGTCCATCAGTGGCGGTACGAGCGATCATCTCCATACCGCCGACGCGACACTCGATCTGACTCATACGACGGTGGTCAACGGTGCAGATATCGCCAGCACCAACGCCAGCGGCACCACGTTCACTGTTGCCAATGCCACCACCGGCTTCCATGTTCTCGGTGGAGCCGGCGACGATACCCTCGTCGCGAGCGGCTTTGCCTTCACTGCAGGCCAACGTGCCGCGATCTTCGCCGGAACCTCCGTCGACGTCATCCAGGACAGCAGCGGCACTTATAATGCCCCCAGCTCAGTGACCCTCACGACCGGTACGGACACGATTGTTGGGACGAGCAATGACGACACGATCAACGGAACGGCAGCAACGTTAAACTCCGCCGATCAGATTGATGGTGGAGCTGGCTACGACACGCTGGCGCTGTTCGGTGCGGGATCGTTCGATCTGAGCGCGCTGGCGCAGTTCCTCGGCATGGAGGAGGTAGATCTCGTCAACATCACCGGAGGGCAATCAAACCTGACCCTCGCCAACGGCTCCGACTTGACGATCAACGTCGACAATGAAGCGTTTGGTGGAGGCACGGTCACTCTCGGCGATGGTGCGGTGACGCTCAACCTGGGTGCGAGCGCCAATTATACGGTCAACACGTCCATCGGGACTGCAGCGATCAATAGTACTCAGGCTGGCACCTATAATCTGTCGAGCGGAGCTGCAACGATTAGCAGTTTTGGCGGCACGTTCAACCTATCGAGCGGCGCCGCAACGATCACGAGCGGCAATGGCGGCATCTTTAACTTGTCGACCGGGACTGCGACATTGGACGTTACCGGGAAGCCGTCCTTTTTTAATGGTCCCGATACATTTACGCTCTCAACCGGAACTGCCGATATCCATTATCATGGCGGCGGGAACAACGGCAGTGCTGCCGTGTACGTTTCCTCCGGCAAGGCCACCGTGGATTTTACCGGGAGTCAAAATTTCAACAGCATCAACATAGGGGACATTGCTACTTTCAATTATGACGATGTCTTCACGGCTAGCGCAATCAGCGGAAGGAATTCCATCGGCATAGGTGGTTCGGGTGCTTTCGATCTGCGCCAGATTCATCTCAACGGAAGTTGGGCGTTAGCTCTCTCACCCGACCAATCGGTTGAAATCGATCAGGCCAGCGTGTCGCATCTTACGTCCATCAGTGGCGGTACGAGCGATCATCTCCATACCGCCGACGCGACACTCGATCTGACTCATACGACGGTGGTCAACGGTGCAGATATCGCCAGCACCAACGCCAGCGGCACCACGTTCACTGTTGCCAATGCCACCACCGGCTTCCATGTTCTCGGTGGAGCCGGCGACGATACCCTCGTCGCGAGCGGCTTTGCCTTCACTGCAGGCCAACGTGCCGCGATCTTCGCCGGAACCTCCGTCGACGTCATCCAGGACAGCAGCGGCACTTATAACGGTCTGAGCACGCTTTCTGTATCGACATCGGGTGCCGGTATCACCAACGGGTCCGGCGTTCTCGGCGTTGGCCATGTGGTCACAATAACTGTTCTGATGGGCCGAGTCGCGACGGTCGATACGTCTAACGGCAGCCCGACCATGACATTGAATGACGGAGCTACCGCCGGTTATGTCGGCGGCTCCGGAACCGACAAATTGACCTTCACCTATACGGTTGGTCCCGGAGACAGTTCCCCCGATCTCGCCATCACGGCGTTCAGCCTGAACGGCGGCACGATCAAAGACAATTTCGGTAATGATGCCGACCTCAGGGCAGCTGTGACGAATCCTGATGGTGTGCTAGTCATCGATGGTGTTGCGCCGGCAAAGCCGGCTGCGCCCGTGGATGCTGCGGTATCGAACGGCTACGTCAACGCCGCTAACAATACCGCAGCGCAGATGCTGACCGGAACGGCCGAGGCTGGCAGTGCCGTCGCAATTTACGACGGGACCTCATCCAGCACGTTGTTCCAGACCTATCCTGTTACGCAAACTGTGGCGAACGGCTGGATTGCCAACGGGTTTGGGCAAACAAATGAATACGAGCCCTTCTCGCTTAGCCAGGTTTCTACCATTACATCGATTGATTTCGTGGTCCGAGCCGGCGGCGCGGCGCCGAACTTCCCCGCGGACGTTGACGTAACGATCTACGCCGCTGGACCAGTTCAAGGGCAGCTGGGATCTGCGGTGTTCAGCCACGACTATAGTGCGGCTGAATTAACGACGCTGTTTATAGATACTGCAAATATCGGAATACTTGGCGCCGAGGTCAAGCTTCCGTCCACGACGCTTAGCTCTGGCACCTACTATCTGTCCCTCACGTCCAATGGATCGCCGCTTTATCCAACCCTTTATCCTGGCGTGGCTAGCTCCTTGTATTTTGTCGACGGCAATCCTCGTGGGGGAACTCCCACTTCGATGGACTTTGCTATCAATGGATTCCAGGCGCTCGGGACCACAACGGCAGACGGTTTGGGCAACTGGTCTTACACCATCGGCAGCCTCACGAACGGGTCAACTCACAGCTATATGGTGACCGCAACCGATGCGGCAGGCAATATCAGCGCGATCAGTGATCCTCTGGCTTTCGCCGTCGATACCTCGGCTCCCGTGGTGACGGCAAGTCTGGCCAGTGACACCGGTCTATCCGCGACGGACAAGATCACCTCGAACGCCGCAATTGCAGGTGCGGCGGAGGCTAACGCCGTGATTCACTTCACGGTGGATGGCACGGAGATTGTTGCAACGGTCGAAGCGGACGCCAGCGGTGCCTGGAGCTTTGCGCCGACCGGCCTGGCTGATGGGTCACATACGGTAATAGCAGGCGAGACCGATGCCGCGGGCAATGTCGGTGCGACCTCGCCGGTGACATTTACGCTTGATACCCATGGCCCGACGGGATGGCAGTTTACGTTGGCGAATTCGAATTTTGATGGAACGACTAACATTGCTGCGGGAACGGTCATTGGATCGATTGCTCAAACAGGAGATGCGACCGGCTCACCGTTCAAGTATTTCTTTGCGTCGAATGCCGCCGGAACGTCAGGGATCAGCCAAAGCAGTAATGGAATCTCGATCGATGCCAACACTGGAGTTCTCACAACGGCGGCGGCCCTGAGCAGCTGGCCAAGCATATACGTTGTTGCGGAGGATCAGGCAGGCAATCTTTACGCTCAACCGCTAACGCTTCAGTTCGGAACCTCTGCTGGCCAGGCCATCACCGTGGCGGCTGGCGCAACCGCGACGTTCGGGCTTGGGGGTAACGATACGATTGCCGGCACGTCAGCCGCTAACAACATTGCAGGAGGAGCGGGTAACGACTCGATCACTGGCTTTGTGGGAGCGGACACCGTCAACGGCGGCGTGGGAACGGACAGCATCGTGCTGTCGGCCACGTCCACTGATCTGAACGCGGCCACCAATGCCCAAATCGTCAATGTCGAGGCTATCAACGCTGCGTCCGCGGCAGCCGGTGTGGTCATCGACCTTCACAGCCAGAGTGAAGGATTTACCGTCACGGGCAGTGCTTTGGATGATACCATCACGGGCGGAACCGGGGCCGACAGCATCGCCGCCGGCGGCGGCAACGACAAGGTTATCGGATTCGTCGGGGCTGATTCCGTCAATGGCGGCGCGGGGACAGACACCATCGTCCTGTCCGCGACGTCCACGGACTTCAACGTCGCAACGAACGCCCAAATCACCAATGTCGAGGCTGTGTCGGCGGCTTCTGCAGCCGCGGGTGTGACGATTGATTTGCACAATCAAAGCGAGGGGTTCACCATCGCCGGCAGCGCACTCGCCGACCTGATCACGGGTGGCGGGGGCGCCGACTCGATCATTGGCTTTGTAGGAGCCGACACCGTGAATGGCGGCGCGGGCACGGACAGCGTCATCCTGTCCGCCACGTCCAGTGATCTGAACACCGCCGCGGACGCCCAAATCGTCAACGTTGAAGCCATCAATGCTGCGTCGGCAGCAGCGGGCGTGGTCATCGACCTCCATAGCCAAAGCGAAGGGTTCACCATCACCGGCACTACATCGGATGACATCATCACGGGCGGAGCCGGAGCTGACAGCATCACGGCCGGTGGCGGCAACGACAAGATCATCGGCTTTATCGGGGCCGATATCGTGAATGGCGGCGCAGGCACAGACACCATCGTCCTGTCTGCGACGTCCACGGGCCTCAACACCGCAACGAATGCACAGATCACCAACGTCGAAGCTGTCTCGGCGGCATCGGCCGACGCAGGTGTGACGATCGACATACACAATCAGAGTGAGAAATTCATCATCACCGGCAGCGCGTTTGCCGACCAGATCGCCGGCGGCGGCGGAGCCGACACGCTGATTGGCGGGCTGGGCGATGATACTTACATCATCACCAACACCGGTGACACGGTCGTGGAGAACGCGGGCGAGGGTACGGACACCGTGCAGTCGTCGGTCACCTACACGCTCGGGACCAACGTGGAAAACCTTACGTTGACGGGGACCTCGAACATCAATGGCACCGGCAATGGGGTTGACAACGTTATCGTCGGAAATTCTGGCAACAACATCCTCGTCGGACTTGGCGGCGCGGATACGCTCGACGGCGGGCAGGGCACTGACACGGCGACCTACACGGCCTCGGGGACTGGCGTCAACGTGAGCTTGGCGACGGGGCAGGGTAGCGGCGGTGATGCTCAGGGTGATATTCTGGCCAACATCGAGAACCTGACCGGCTCCCAATTCAACGACCTCCTGGAGGGTGACGCGGGAAACAACGTGCTGGCGGGCGGTGCCGGCATCGACACAGTCTCGTACGCGCATGCGAGCGCAGGGGTAACGGTCAGTCTTGCCGTAACCTCGGCACAGAACACGTTCGGCGCCGGGTCGGACACGCTGACTGGTTTCGAGAATCTGACGGGTTCGGCCTATAACGATGTGCTGACCGGCAGTAGCGCCGCCGATGTCTTGACAGGAGGTGGCGGCAACGATGTGCTGAATGGTGGAGGCGGCGCCGATACGCTCGACGGCGGAGCCGGCGCGGATCGCCTGACAGGCGGCGCCGGCAATGATTCCTTCAAATTCAATTTCGGTGAGGCCAATGGCGATGTGGTGACCGATTTTGCCGGAGCGGGAGCCAATGCCGGCGATCATTTGGACTTTTATGGTTATGGCACACTGGCCAGTGGCGCGACGTTCCAGCGGGTCGCGGCGACCGATTTTTACACAATTACTCCCGATGCGGCTCATGGTGGCGCCGCGTTGGCTGAAACCATCGAGATTCTCAACGTTTTCAATCTCAACACGAGCGCGGGATCGAACGACTTTATTTTACATTGACGAAGTCGGCGGCCGCATCTGTCATCGAATGGGGTGATGTGGTCGCCACTACTCTATCGAACACGACGTGATTCCCTAACTTGCGCCACACGCATCATTTGCTCGGTGTGATGTGAAGGCGGTTTGTTGGTCGGGCTATCGAGGCAGTGTTCCATAACAACGCATACGCGAACGAGACGACGGGCCTGCAGCTGTCGACGCGATCAGAGCGCAAGTTGCTTAGCCGCTCTCAGCTGCCGACCGCAGCTTAACGTAGCCAGTTGGTTAGCGGACCGAATTTGCTCGCGTTGAGTTTTTCGCATTTTGACCCAAAGCGGACTTCAGGCCGCACTACTCTGTTCACCATTCCTTGAATGTCGGCTCGGCGCACCCGCCGCACACCCAGGGAAATGTCCAGTCGGAGGTAAGCTTTGCGCTCTCTGGAATGTACCTGCTCCAGACCGAAGCCTTGATCGGGTTGATCGAGCGCCAGACCACGTCGAACCTGCCATCCGGATTGAGCTTGCCGATCATGGCCGGTTTGGAAAGATGATGATTGGTATTCATCACCACCTCAAAACCGCTCGGCGCCCTGATCCTCTGACCGTACATGGCCTGACGGACCGCGTTCGCATCTGGTGTCCCGGCCTGGGTGACTGCCTGCACCCACATCCGGAAGCCGATGAAGGTCGCCTCCATCGGATCGTTCGTGATGTTGTCGCGCTGTTCGTTGAAGTCGGACCACATCTTAACGAATGCATCGTTCTCCGGCGTCGTGACCGACTGGAAGTAGCTCCGCGCTGCCATGTGCCCAACAAGCCGGCTGACATCTACACCTCGTAATTCTCGTGCTGTAACGGAGAGCCCCATGACGGGAATCTTGCGAGCCTCGACCTGCTGGGCCGCCAATTCGTTGTACAGATGGCCGTTAGCATCTCCGCTGATGGTCGAGATCACGGCGGTCTTTTTGCCCTGCGAGCCAAGGACCTTGATCTTCTCGACGATCTCGCGCCAGTCCGAATGGCCGAGCGGTACGTAGATCGTGGTAACGTCCTCAGCATTCACGCCTTCCGCGGCGAGGTATGCGCCGAGGATCCGGTTGGTCATGCGCGGATAGTCGCTTTCAGTTCCGAGGAGGACCCAGCGGCGAATATCCCCTCCCTCCTTGCTCATCAAGTAGCGAACGGCCGGAATCGCCTGCTGGCTCGGCGCCGCGCCGGTGTAGAAGACGTTTCGCGAGCTTTCCTCACCCTCGTGTTGAACAGGATAGAAAAGCAGGCCGTTCAATCGTTCGAACACCGGAATGACGGCTTTTCGGGAAGTTGAGGTCCAGCAACCAAATACGACCGCGACCTTTTCGTTCGCGAGCAGCTCGCGCGCCTTGTCGGTGAATGCGTCCCAGTCCGAAGCGGGGTCGGCGACGACCGGCTCCAGTTTCCTGCCGAGCAGCCCGCCCTTCTTGTTCTGGTTCGCAATCATCATCAGAACCGTGTCCTTCAGCGCGGATTCGCTGTTGGCCATGGTCCCGGACAGAGAGTGCAGAATGCCGACTTTGATGGTGTCTTCGGTGCCATGTGCCAGCGAAGCAAAAAGAATGATCGGCACGGCGACGAGCCCGCGCAAGGAACAAATCCACCTCATGCCGACGCTCCGACGAGTTCGAAAATGCGGGTTTCTTTTGTCATACCCTTGGCAACGACCGCATCGAAGGCCTTGAATTCGAATTGATCGCGAACGCGCAAATATACGTCCTCGCTTGCGAGGACGGTTGTCCCGACCTGCTTGTTCAGGCCTTCCAGCCGCGCGGCAAGATTAACCGTGTTTCCGAGGGCGGTGTAATTCATGCGCTCGGACGATCCCACATTGCCGACGACGGCTTCCCCGACATGAATGCCGAACCTTGTCACGAAAGGCGTCAGGCCTTCAGCCGCGAATTCGGCATTGAGCCGTTCGCCCGCTGCTTTGGCCGCAAGCGTCGCCCGGCACGCACGGGCGACGTGATCGGGTTGTGGATTGGGGGCATTCCAGAACACCATGACAGCGTCGCCGATGAACTTGTCGACCGTGCCGCCCTCGGCGAGGAACGCGTCCGTCATCACGGAGAAATAGCGCGAGGTCTGCCGCATCAACCCATCGGGGTCGGCTGCTTCCGCGATCGTCGTAAAGCCTTGAACGTCGGTGAAGACCAGCGTGATCTCCCGTTTGACGCCGCCGAGCGTGGTGGAGATGGAATTGTCGATGAGGCCGCGGACGATTTCCTTTGGGACGAAATGTGCGAACGACCATATCGCCCGCTGCGCTAGATTGACGGTGCTGCCCAACTCGTGAATCTCGCGAATATACGAGGTTACCGGCGCGAGGCTGGGTTCAGCCAGCGTCTGAAGCTGGCCAGCCTGCGCCGTGATGCGTTTCAGGGAGTACGACATTGTGCTGCCGAACATCCAGACGAGCGGCACAAAGGCCGCACCGACGACGATCGCGAGGATCAAACCGGTAAACTGGAGTCGCCGGACATTCTGAACGAAGTCATCCTCGGCAGCCAGCAACAGGATGCTGCCGTTGTATCCTTCGCCAAGTGTGAACTTCGTCAACCTGAACAGGAAGCCCTGTCCGTCCTCATCGTGGATGAGGCCCTCGTTGTGGTCGCGGTTATGCGACCGTCGAACAACGGAGGCCACCATTCCGGAATTGATCTCGTCGATGCTGGGCAATTGCGATTGCGAAGGATGCGTCATCGCGCTTTCGACAAGTCCCGTAAATTCGGGATGCGCGATCAGCGAGCCGGCTTGGTCGAAGATCATCACCGTGCCATTCTGGCCCGGCCGCTGCGCCTGGACAAATGCGCTGAAGGTGTCGAGCTTGAGATCGGCCGCGATCACGCCCGGCACCTTGCCTCGCAACGGGGCGCTAACGGTGATCACCGGCGCGTCGATGCTGAACGACAGATAGGGGGCCGAAACATATGGCCGATCCAGCCGCAGCGTTTGCCAGTACCAGGACCGCTTGCGCCCGTCGTATCCGTAGTTCCACAGGTCGATTTCGCCGACGTCGTTGCCCTGACGGTCCTGAAAGACACGGCGCATCGGCAGTTCGCCAGCCGGGGTCGGACGAATCAGGCTGATCGCAAATTCGGCGCTTGCCGGCGCCCGCAGCCGGTCGCGCTGGTCTTCGCTGAGAACGCTGGTGCGCCTCACCTGCAGCCATGCGCCATTGTCGAAGCCGGCATAGATGCTGTCCATCTGCGGCATTTCCTGCAGCGCCGCTTTGAACAGAGGGATGGCCCGGCCGGTCTCCGACCTTTCATTGGAATCGGCTACGCTCGAACTGGTCGCCAACACGTTCACCAGGGACGCGATGGCGTTCAGTTCGGTCTGCAGACGGCCCAACGACTTGGTGCTGGCGGAGTCCATAAAGGCCGACGCGGCTTCATGCGTCGCCGCGCGCAGCGAGCGGGCCTGTATGGCTATCAGCAGCCCTGCGAGCGCGACGACAAACGTCATCACCGCCAGCGTGATCGAGGTTCGGAATGTGAACAAGCCAAGCCTCCCCGTCGTTTTGCTCAGGCTATAGTCTTTCCGAAGAACGTCCAGCAATAGATTCGCGGTGCGATTGCGTAGAGGGGCACTTACAGCGCATGCGGCGCCGCTGTCCGATCGCGGATTTCCGTCCGAGCAGACCGAGCTGATGGTCACGTGTAGAGGGCGCGGATTGCTGCTGCGCGAGGTCCGAGCGCCGCCCGTGGCGCCGAGCGACAGTTGTTATAGCGCTTGCTGCAAGCAAAGCTCGCCAAGTGTTGTCATTGTGCGAGTATGTGGGGGGTAAGCCCTGTCTTAACAGTGTGCCACCGGGTTACTTTGGGGAGTGGACGTGAGCGACCTGCATTCGGCTGCGCCTCATCATCTTCCAGGCTTCATCACTGCTCCAGGCGGGTCAATGGTCTGCTCCTCAAGTCAAACCAAAAGTAAGATGTGGCTTGTTGGCCCATCAGCGAAGTGGCGGTGTAGCCCATTAAGGTCCGCTTAGTGAGGCAGAGCCGACTAGATTTGCTCAAGTTGAGTTGTTCGCATTTTGACCCGACCCGGACATCCATTGATCTGGATCAACCGGAAAGTGAGCGCCGCTTCGATTCTTTACATCTCAGCATCTGTCAAAGGAGCGGATCACGTCATGAGCAACGATGACATTTCCAAAATCTCTAAGATCAGCGCCGAGCCGACCGGCGCAGGATTGAAACGTCGCGATTTGTTATTGAGCGGTACTTCTCTCGTCGCCGCTTCCGCGCTTTCGGCTGTCGGGCTCACAAGCCCGGCGCAAGCGCAGCAGCAACCGGGAGCTGCCACAGCTGACGGAAAGCGTCCAAACATCGTTGTGATCATGGGCGATGACGTTGGTTGGTTCAACATCGGCGCCTACCATCGCGGCATCATGTCGGGCAAGACGCCGAACCTCGATAAGCTGGCATCTGAAGGCATGATGTTCACGGATTATTACGCCGAAGCAAGTTGTACGGCAGGTCGGGCGAACTTCATCACCGGCGAGTTGCCGATCCGAACCGGTCTGACGACCGTAGGCCAAGCAGGTGCTGATGTGGGGATCCCGGCTGAGGCCGCGACGCTCGCCACCGCCCTGAAGGCACAGGGCTATGCCACCGGGCAGTTCGGCAAGAACCACCTCGGCGACCTGAACAAATATCTCCCGACCGTGCACGGCTTCGACGAGTTCTTCGGATATCTGTACCACCTCGACGCGATGTCCGATCCGTACTGGTACTCGTTCCCCGCCAACCAGGACTATTACAACCAGAACGGCCCGCGCAGCCTGATCCATAGTTATGCGACCGATACCGACGATCCGACCGAGATGCCGCGCTGGGGCAAAATCGGCAAGCAAAGGATCATCGATGAAGGTCCGTTGCCGCCGTTCCCGGATATGTCGAACGTGCCCAACATGCACGATTTGCCCTTCCTGAAGGCGAAGTACGACATGACGACCTTCGACGAAGTGTTGGTCAAGTCTTCCAGTGACTTCATGGACAAGGCCAAGCGGGACGGCAAGCCGTTCTTCGTCTGGCACAATACCACGCGCATGCACGTCTGGACGTTCCTCTCGAAGAAGTACAGCGCGATGCAGAACAGCGAGACGAACTACGGTCTCGAGGAAGCCGGTATGACGCAGATGGATGACAGCATTGGTGCCCTGCTGAAGCATCTCGACGACATCGGTGAGACTAACAACACCATCGTGATCTTCACCACGGACAACGGCGCGGAGGTGTTCACCTGGCCGGATGGCGGCATGACCCCGTTCAAGAACACTAAGGGTACCGTCGGCGAGGGCGGCTTCCGCGTGCCGTGCATCATCCGCTGGCCGGGCCAGATCAAGCCGGGCATCGTCGAGAACGGAATCTTCTCCGGCCTCGATTGGTTTCCGACCCTGATGGCTGCTGCGGGCAACCCGAACATCACGGATCAACTGCTGAAGGGCGTGAAGCTCGGCGAGCGGACCTACAAGAACCATCTGGACGGCTACAATCAGATGGATCTGCTCACCGGGAAAGGCCCGTCCAAGCGTCATGAGATATTCTACTTCGGTGGCGCGCAGCTTGGCGCGGTCCGCATCGACAACTTCAAGTTCCAGTTCTATCAGCAGCCTTGGGGCTGGCCGGGCGAGAAAACCACCACCGACATGCCCTCGATGGTCAACATTCGTCAGGATCCGTTCGAGCGGACGCCGTTCATTCGGGGCGAGTCGTCAAACGCCGGCGCATTCGGCTATGGCAACGACTTTTTCGCCCGTGAGTTCTGGCGCTTCGTCCTGGTTCAACAGTATGTCGGGAAGCTGGCCCTGACGGCAATCGACTATCCGCCCATGCAGGACCCGGCTTCCTTCAATCTCGAATCGGTGAAGAAGAAGATCGAAGAAATGGTCAAGCACCGCGAAGGTCAGTAAAGGTCACCTCGCAGCCGGTCCGACGCTGAAGTTCGCACCACGAAAGGCCGCAGAGATGTCTGCGGCCTTTCGACTTGGATCTGGGTATGCCGAGACGGAAATCGAGCCTAGCGTCCGCGACTTCCGTTCATGGCCCGTGTGCGAGGTCCAGACGGGCTCACAGGTGGTCTGGTTGTAGGGGCAGACCTGAAGCAGCTCGCCCAAGCGGACGGAACTTCGTGCTCTCCTCCTATCTTCTAGTCGCTTTTTGAAATAGCAGTCGAAGCTAGCGAGTACTGGCCGCTCCGAAAATAAGCGGGCCTGGCCGGCGTACAAGCCGCGAAGGATTTCTAAAATCCGTCCCTCACCGGTCCGCGGAGGCCCCTTCAGAGCCACCTAAAGGAGCCCTGGAAGACGGCAGTCTTGACCCGCGACGGTACGCGGAGAGGCCGGGAAATCCCATCCCTCTCGCCTACCGAGAGCACCTGAGACGCAGCGGTTGAGCAAGTTTATTTACAGATTCTCTCCCTCCGCCAGCTCCTATCGAAATGTAAGGTAGATCTCTGTTTTCGACGGTCGCCCCCCCGGATTGCTTCTGGGCGCGACAGGGGTTGGAAAGCGAGATCCTTTCTGAATTCGGTCGAGAGCCGAGCTTAACTGCGCTTGCCTCTGTTTCTGCAGCCTTCACACCCGTGCGCTGTCGTTACCGGTGGCGCCTGCTCCGACGGCGCCCGGCGCGGTGCCGAAACGCCGGCGGAAGCCGCGCGCAAAATGCGTGTAGTCGCGAAAGCCGCAGGCGTAGGCAATATCGCTGAGAGGCTGACCTGTCTTCATCAACGCGCGTCGTTCGATCAGACGCGCCGCATGATCCAGACGGGCCGAACATATGTGGTGACCGCATGTCGACCCACGGGCCGTGAACAGCTTCTGCAAATAGCGCAGTGAAATTCCCGCCTCGGCAGCCACCTCCCGCGGAGAGATGTCCGGATCGGCAAAGCGGTCCTTTATGATGCCGCAGACGCGCATGAACAGCTTGTCGTTGTGACGCGAGCCAAGCGGGGCGGGAGGTGCAAACAGTGCGCCGAGGAGATCGTAGACCACCAGATGCATAAATTGATCAGTCGACGCGAACGCCGGTTCTGCATCGCTGATCGGGTCAAGAGCGAGTTGACAGAGCAGACGTGACGCTTGCGCCTGCCGAGGACCGCACACGCCACCCTGCGGTTCGAAGCCGAGATGCGACGCCAGCTTCTGGCGCGGCACTTGCACACCAAGCCATTGCGCGCTGTCTTCGGCCCGCGAGATGAATGTCACGGGTTTTGTGGAATCGAGCAGGATGACATCGCCAGCAGTGATATTTACGACTCGGTCGTTGTGAATGATGATCGATTCGCCGGTATCCTGAACTGTGACGAAATAGTACTCCATGTTATCACGGCGAATGTCCTGTTCCGTCCGCTCAAGGCGGGTAGCGCTGCAGGTGAGATCCACTGCAGCGAATCCGAAGACGCGCCGCGTGCGCACCTTGCTGGCGAAGATGTTGGTTTCGCGAGCAGGAGTAAACCATCCCCAATCCTCGCGCATTGCAGATCGGAAACCGTCATAGTCCAATTCTGGAGCGCTGAGAAAATCGTCGTTCGGGCGCATCATCACCTCCACGGGTCTTGGTAAAACGAGTCTTGGCAAGCCTAATCGCACGGTTTGTAATGGCCTGCGCCGGAAACCACGGGCAGACGTCGATCAAGCTAGCGTGGCCCGGGACGAGTCCCACTCAACTCTGCGTCACGCCAAATCACGCCCCCGAGATCGTGTCAGCATCGCCGCGAGGCGCGCCAGGCGGTGCGCGCCAGTACGGACGATTGGGCGCGATCGTCTCACGACACCTGAGGTCCAGCCGCCTAGATTCCGATCCTGGTAGTCACGCTTTGACGAGAATCGGAGGCAACAATGATTGCAGAAGTTCAGAATACAATGACGCTAACGGGGAACCGGGCTCTTGTGACCGAGCAGGCAACGCAAAACGAGTCCGATCCTGCCTTGGGAGTTGGGCGGCTTGGAATTCCGGTTCCGCTTCATTGTTTGCCCGTGACGGATGCCACCGTTCTTGAGTTGTACGAATATGTTTTCGCGCCTTGGGTGAAAATGCTCGGCCTTCGTGAGTTCAAGGTCTGCCCGGGCATCGTGTCCGCGATGCTTCCACAAAATGATGCGCTCAAATTGTCAAGCTGTGCGGTGTGTGGCCAGGCAATTATGGCGGCCATTGACTCGGTTGCATCACTGTCCGCGGGCACGACGGGGCGCATCACTAAAGGCACCGTGTATCAGCACACTCACTTCCTGCGTCCAGCCGTCAACGATGACTATCATGTACGAGCGGAAGCATTGCGCTTTGGCAAAGCGTCGGCCTTCACGGAAACCCGCGTTTCGTTTGCGTCTACGGGAACGTTGGTTGCACACGCCAGCCTGGAATTCGCCTTCTGACTCGCATCCAAGGCTTCATCACCCCAACCCGCCGCTCCTGACGTCTGTTGAAGCTCGTTCTCGGACATCCCGGTCGCGGTACTCCGCCAGTTCCTGACCAGCCATACCGGCTGATCATCTCGCATTGACCCGCAACCCTCACCACCGGAGGCAAACCATGACCAGGACTATTCTCATCACCGGCACATCGAGCGGCTTCGGCCGCGAAACCGCGGAAAGGCTGGCGCGCGACGGCTATCGCGTGTTCGCCGCGATGCGCGACATCGCCAGCCGCAATCGCAGGCACGCCGACGCGCTACGAAGCCAGAAAATAGGCGTCGTGGAACTCGACGTTACCGATGACGGCTCGGTCGATCGCGCCATTGCTTCTATCCTCGCCGAGGCCGGCAAGATCAACGTGCTGGTCAACAACGCCGGCATTGCGTCGGTCGGCGTGACCGAAGCCTTCACGGCGGATCAGGCGAAGGCGATCTTCGACACCAACGTCATCGGGCTCCTCCGCGTTACACGGGCAGTGCTGCCTTCGATGCGTCGGGAGCGCGACGGCCTCATTATCAACATGGGCTCGGTCCTCGGCCGCGTGACGTTCCCCTTCGTCGGCATCTACGGCGCGAGCAAGATGGCGATCGAAGCTTTGACCGACAGCATTCGGCTGGAGGTCTCCCAACTCGGCGTAGACGTGGTGGAAGTTCAACCTGGCGCTTACCCGACAAGCCTGTACTCGAGCATCCAGAGGCCTGCCGACGGCGACATCACGAAGTCCTACGGCGAGGTCGGCCAGATTCCCGACGCCATCTACAAGACCTTCACGTCAATGCTGCAGGGAAAGAACGCTCCGAAGCCTCACGACATTGCCGAGGCCGTCGCCAAGCTCGTCGGCCAGGCGAAGGGCAGTCGCGCCGCTCGGACGGTGGTGGGCACGTCGTTCGGTGCTGACAAGATCAATGCCGACATCGCGCCCGTCCAGAAGGCCGTCGTCGACGGTCTGGGCCTCGGGCATCTCGAAGAACTCGCGTGATGGAGCGTTCCGGGTCGGCGCCTGCCGTCGACCCGTCCTCACGCGGCAGCATGCTGGCGGGCGCGCCCTGCCAGGAGCTTAACAAGGAGAACTCAAATGCCTCTGTGGCATATTTACTGCCCGGAAAATGCGTACTCAGCCGAGGACAAGCGCGCGCTTGCGACGCGTATCACGGACCTCTACGCGGATGTCGGCCTGCCCCGGTTCTATGCAAGCATTGTCTTTCACGAATTGCCAAAGAACTCGTTCTTTGTCGGCGGAAAGGCAACGAACGATTTTGTCCGGATTTGGATTGATCAGATTGCTCGCGCAACTGCTCCCGAGCGGCGAGCGTGGTGGCTGGAGCGCGTCAACACTACGCTCAATCCCTTCGCACGCGAGCGGGGTTATCGCTGGGAGGTCCACATTGACGAAACGCCAATCGATTTCTGGACCATCCAAGGAATGAAGCCGCCTAACCCCGATTCTGAGGCTGAAAAGCACTGGGTCAAAGAGGACCGCCCGTCAGCATATAGCTGAGTGTGGGCGCAGCCTTCAGCGAGCCGATCGCAGCAATGGGTATCAATCCGCCAAGCTTCGGCGGCGCGAACGCCTAAATGCCGAAAGGCGCGGGCGGACGCAATACGCCCGGCCGGCTCGTCGCAGTGTTCTTCAGCCTCGACGTTTTACAGGTTTTATGTCGCAACCCAAAGGAGATCGCTATGTCGATCCGTAGCATGTTTGTAGCCGCAGCATTCGCCTTGGCCTCTCTGGAGGCCGCCCACGCCGATGGCCTGCGTCCGATTGATGGTATGAGCATCGACCTCGGCGAAGTGTCCGGTGTCGCCTACTACACCGTCGGGCGCGACGGATTCCATGTTGTCACGACCCTCGCACAAGGCATGGCGGGAACGCCGATCCGTATTGTGTCTGTTCTTGCACCGGGTCAGCGTGTGGCGTTCTCAACACCGTACCAGGCAGATGCGCTCGAAATCAGCCGGAACGGCGACAGCGTGCTCGTCCGCAAGGTGAAATCGGTCTCGAACTAAATTTCGAGCGAATTGGCGCCTTCTCACGATGATTCCAATGCGGAAAGGGGACGGGCGAACGCAATGCCGCCCGGCCGGCCCGCCGCAGTGCTCTTCAGCCTCGACGCCTTACAGGTTTTGCGTCGCAATCCAAAGGAGATCGCTATGTCGACAATCGGACGAGACGATCATATGAAGATTCTCGTCGTTTCGACCCCCATGACCGGCCATCTCAATCCGCTGCTTGCGATCGGCCACATCTTGATCGCGGAGGGCCACGAACTTGCCTTTTTGACCGGGAGCCCCCTGCGTAGCCGTGTCGCGCGGTTCAAAGCAAATTTCTGTCCGCTCCCCAAAGAGGCGGATATTAATGCAAACGAAATTGTCATGTCCGACGAAGTAAAGGCCGCGCCACTCGGGCCACAATGGCGGCGCTTAGTAATCGAACGCCTCTTCGTCGATCCCATTCCCGGTCAGCACAGCGGCATGCTCAAGGTCCTGCGGGAATTCCCCGCCGACGTCATCATCGGCGACGACATGTTTTTTGGCGTCCTGCCGATGCTGCTCGGACCGCGCTCGAAACGCCCGCCCATCGTTCTTTGCGGCACATCCATCTTGCACTGGCAACGCGACGACAAAGCGCCAGTTTTTGCGGGTCTGCCGCCCGCAGCCACCCGAGCGCAACTCGACGAATATGCCGCCTTCGCGCGAGAACAGGACAAGATCGTCGACGGGCCTCTCGGCCTTTGCGTCAATCGGTACCTGAGGGAGCTGGGCGTTGGACCGGTGACCAAGCCTCTCTTTGAATCCGTCGTAGAGCTTGCAGATGCCTATATGCAGCTGACGGTGCCGCGTTTTGAGTTTCCACGCGATATCCCTTCCTCGGTGACTTTTGTTGGCACCCCTCCGATTATACCCAACCAGGTCCCGCTTCCGTCGTGGGCGCACGAACTGGACGGCTCGCGCAAGGTTGTGCTGGTGACGCAGGGTACGTTGGCAAACCACGATTTCGACCTGTTGATCGCGCCGGCGCTCGCGGGACTCGCGAACGAACCTGACTTGCTTGTGGTCGTCACAGCAGGCGGTCGCGCGGTCGGCGACATTCCCGGCCCAATTCCCGGCAATGCGCGTCTCTCCAGCTATCTGCCGTTCGAGTGGCTTCTGCCCAAGGTCGACGTGCTCGTCACCAACGGTGGATATGGGAGTGTCAACCAGGCGATGAGCTTTGGAATTCCGCTTGTGACCGCAGGGTTGACGGAAGACAAGGCGGACGTGAACGCGCGTGTGGCATGGTCCGGGGTCGGAATCAATCTTGCGACCAACAATCCGACACCGCAAGCGTTGCGCGAGGCCGTGCGGAGCGTGCTCGACAAGCCGGACTATCGTTCGGGTGCCTCAGCTATGGCCGACGAGTTCAAGACGATCGACACTCGCTCCGAAATCCTGCGGATCATCAACCAAGTCGCGCAAGGGTCGAATGAGATAAGCGACCCGGGCGGCACCACGGTCGCTAAGCAAGGTCGACGTGTCGCCGCCAATCGGTGACTTGCTTCCGCTCCCGGGAAGGATGGAAGGTTGATTCTTCCGTCCTTCGTCTGGGAGGCGATCGATATCTCCGCGGACACGCGCCGCATCTGACGACGCGCGGGATCAGCAACGTATCGGATATTCAACCCATGCGTATTCAACCCGCATCGTTTGCCTTCACGCTGTTGCTGGGCCTTCTTGCCTCAGTTCCGTATTCGGGCATTGACATGAGCTTACCGGCACTGGCGGCCACTGGCGCCGCTCTCGGCGCGCCGCCCGCGGATGTCGGCTTTACGATGAGTGTTTTCATGCTCAGTCTGGCGACGGCGCCGCTTGTCTATGGGCCGGTATCCGATCGGTACGGTCGCAGGCCCGTCGTGGTATTCGGCGTCACGCTCTTTGTCGTCGGCAGTCTCGCTTGCGCGCTCGCCCAATCATTGCCGGTGCTGCTGGTGTGCCGCTTCGGCCAAGGCTGCGGCGCGGCCAGCACAACGTTGACGTTTGCAATCATCCGCGACCTGTTCGAGGGGGATAATGCGCGTGCGAAGATGGCCAACGTTGTCATTGCCATAAATGTAGTCACATTGATCGCGCCGACCGCTGGCGCGGCTCTACTGGCGCTGGGCAGCTGGCGCCTGATTTACACGATTCAGTTCGTAATGGGTCTGGTTTTGTTGATCGCATTGGTCACCGGCTTTGCCGAAAGTGCAAAGATCGATCAGACCAATCGCCTTGCACCATCAATCATTGGCCGCAGCTATCTTCAAGTCCTGAGGCATCCGATCTCGTTCGCATACATTCTGGTCGGTGCAGCCGCCGGCGGGACCGTTATGGCTTATGTCACCGGGTCCTCCCTGTTCTTCATCAACAGCATGGGGCTACGGCCTAATCGGTATGGCCTGATTTTCAGTGCGTGCTCCGGATCGGTCATGGCCGGGGCTTTCCTCGATCGCCGGCTCGTCGCTTGGAACGTCTCACCAGCTTATGTGCTGATGAGGGGTTTGACAGTCTCGGCGGTGGCTTCAGGGCTATTGCTTGCCACGACACTGGTCGGCTGGGTACCGCTACTCCTTGTTGTTTCACTTCTGGTCGCTGTTGGTCTTGCCTTCGGATTGACCATACCGAACGCCATCCGCGCGACGATGCATCCGTTGCCGCAGATCGCCGGCGCGGTAGGCGCTGTGTCCGGAAGCATTCAGATGATGGCAGGCGCCGTCTCAAGCGGGCTCGTTGCGTGTCTTTATGACGGACGATCAGCGCTATCGATGGCCGCGGTCATGACGCCGTGTTCGCTTCTGGCGCTGGCCTCTTATCTGCTGATTGCCCGTCCCGCCGAGCGTCGCGTTTTCGCAAGTTAGCGTCATGCCCGCGCTGGATGGCCTCGATCACCTTCGGCGACGATGCTGCCATGCGCGGAGGCTTCGCTCGTTCCAAGCCGATCGGAACTAAACCCTAGCGAAAGGACGAGATCCATGAGTAACGACGAGACTGCGGTGCCAACGGGAATTTCCCTGACCCACTTGGATCCCGTCTTTCGGGAGCGGCCAGACGAATATCTCGATATGCTGAGGTCGCGCGAGCCGGTGCACCAGGACCGGATGTTCGATCGGGTGGTGCTGACCCGTGCGGTCGATGTCGATGCCGTCATGAATAATCGCGAACTGGCCTCCGATCCACGGAAATCCCGCCCGGGTTCGTTCTCTCGGGTGCAACTGAAGGTGGATGAGACATTTCAGCCGCTCATACTGCATATGGATGACCCGGACCATAAGCGCCTGCGCTCCCTGGTCGTCAAGGCGTTCAACCAGGTCGCGGTCGATGCGATGCGCCCGCGTATCACTGAGGTCGCATGCGGCTTGCTGGACGACATCGACGATCCATCCTGCTTCGATATTATGGAGGCTTATGCCCGACCGTTGCCGACGATCGCCATCGCGCTGATGTTGGGCGTCGATACCGCCCGCTGCGACGACTTCAAGCAGTGGTCTGACGGCAAACTACAAATGTTCAACCCGCAACGCACGCCGGAGCAGGAGGCCATCCTGGCATCCTGCAATGCTGCTCTCACCAGCTACTTCGCTGAGGTAATCCAAAAGCGTCGTAAGGAACGACGGGCCGATCTGATAAGCAGCCTGATCGACGCCGAAGAGGACGGCGAGCAGCTCGACGAAGCGGAGATCACAAACGTTTGCCATAGTGCTCTTTGCGGGCAACGTGACGACGACTGATCTTATCGGTAACGCCGTACTAGCCCTGCTACAGCATCCCGGTGAACTCAGCAAACTGCTCGCTAATCCGAGCCTGGTTCGTAGCGCCGTCGAGGAAGTGTTGCGCTATGACGCGCCAGTCGTGCAAGGCACTCGGATCGCAACCGAAGCGATGCAGATCGACGGGTGCCCGGTCGCGGCGGGGCAGACGATCAATGCCGTGCTCTACGCAGCGAACCACGACTCAGAGGCGCATCCCGACCCAAAGCGGTTTGACATCGAACGGCCGGATAAGCGTCACATCTCATTTGGCGGCGGCGCTCATTTCTGTCTTGGCGCGCCATTGGCCCGGGCCGAGGCACAGATCGCTCTTTCGGTGCTTTTCGAGCGGTTCCCGAAGCTCCGCCTGAGTGCCGAGCACCCCTTGGAGCGCCGGACGATGCTCAACTTCAATGGATTAGAGGCGCTTTGGGTGCGCGCGGACTAGCACTGCGTTCCAGTCACCATGAGCCTTTGTCCCCCACGGCCGACCTGATGGTGCTTGCAAGCCCCATCAGCAGTGCGGACCGTCGCATTTCACCGAACATGCTCACACCCGATGTATTTGAACTAGGAATAGCCGACCATGAAAGAAACTATTCTGCGCTCCGGCATCGACCGTCGCACCCTGCTCACGACGTTGGCGCTGCTTCCAGCCCTATCCGCGCCGCCCTTATCCGTCTCCGCGTTGGCCCAGACCGCTTCGAGCGGCCCATTGCCATCGTGGAATAACGGATCCGCCAAACAAGCGATCCTCGACTTCGTCCGAGACACGACAGACCGGGCAAGTCCGAAGTTCGTGCCTCCCGAGGAACGCATTGCCACTTTTGATCAGGATGGCACGCTTTGGGTGGAGCAGCCGATTTATAGCCAAATGGTGTATTGCCTCGACCGGGTCCCGGTGTTGGTCGCGCAAGAGCCGGCGCTAAAGGACGTTGAGCCATTCAAGACGGTGCTCTCGGGAAACCGGGAAGCGATAGCCGGGCTTTCGATGCGAGACCTCGAAAAGATCGTCCTTGCCACGCTCGCCGGCATAACAACTGACGAGTTCGAGGCCGAAGGAAAGAAATGGCTTTCCTCCGCGAAGGACCCACGCTGGAAGCGGCCCTATACCGAACTCGTCTACCAACCGATGCTGGAGGTGATGACCTACCTGCGGGCGAATGGCTTTAAGACCTACATTGTCACAGGCTTCGGTCAGGATTTTGTGCGCCTGTATTCACAGCAGGTCTACGGCATCCCACCGGAGCAGGTGGTCGGGTCGGCGCTTGCCGTCAAATATGATTATGACAAGGACGGCAAGCCGGTCCTC
Organism: Bradyrhizobium sp. 63_E2_N1_3; assembly: GCF_052076005.1. NCBI lineage: Bacteria > Pseudomonadati > Pseudomonadota > Alphaproteobacteria > Hyphomicrobiales > Nitrobacteraceae > Bradyrhizobium > Bradyrhizobium sp. 63_E2_N1_3. The sequence goes on from NZ_CP197235.1 coordinate 706,400, forward strand.
ATTAGTGAACCCAGGCTCATGCTGTATGACAGCGCTGCCGGGAAACCGGAGGGCATTCACTTGATGATTGGTCGGCGTCCGAACGCTTCATTTGGCAACTCGACTGGAGACCAGCAGATGCTGGAATATACGGGTGCCGGGGAGGGCGCGCGACTATCGATGCTTGTACTGCACGACGATGGAATACGTGAGTACGCTTATGGTCCGGCGCAGGGGCTGCCCTATACCAAGATCGGTTCCTTCACCCCCGCGCTCTACGCTGAGGCCAGGAAGAAAAACTGGACCATCATCAGCATGAAGAACGACTGGAAGAATATCTTTTCGTTCCAATAGCTGATGGCTGAGTTGGTGGCGCGACGTGGCAGTGAGCGGTGCGTGCCAGTACCGGTGAAAGGGCGCCGGCGGCTCACGACATCCAGCTTCCAGAGTCTTAGCTTCATTCACAGCATCGAATCTAAATCGTGTTTGGAAGACAAATGCCCCTGTCAGTCATATGGCTCGTCACGTCCTTTGCGATCAGGCTGCTAGTCGTTCACTTCAAGCTCGCCATCCTTCTCAGGTCTCGCGCGAAGGCGCGTGTTCGGGGACCGGGCACCCAAGGGCGCGAGGGCGGGCGAGACGTCGTCCTGGCTGATGAAGACCTCTCGCCAAATGGATACCCGTGCGGACCATCTCCTGCCCGCACGAACAGTCGCTTGCGGCTGAAGTGAAGGCGTTGAAACCGAGGGAACATTCGCCATGCTTGGCTTAATGATGCAAACTCCGTTGCTCCTGTCGTCCATTCTCATGCACGCGGCGCGCTCCTTTCCCGATGTTGAGATCGTCTCCCGAACTCCCGACAAGCCCGATCACATCACGAGCTACAGCGGCCTTCTCGAGCGCAGCTCTCGGCTCGCAAATGCATTGGACTCGATCGGCATTAAGCCAGGCGATCGCGTGGCGACCTTAGCCTGGAATAGCTATCGGCATCTGGAGCTATACTTCGGCATTTCCGGAATGGGAGCCGTTTGCCACACGATCAATCCAAGGCTGTTCGTGGACCAGATCATATACATCATCAACCACGCCGAAGATGCGGTTGTATTCTTCGATCTGGCTTTTATCGATCTCGTACACTCTTTAATGCCGCAATGTCCGACTGTTGAAGCGTGGATATATCTGGGCGAGGCGGGCGACGCAAAGATCGTGGGAGCCAAAGGCTTCCCATCCTATGAAGGATTTCTCTCCGGGGGCTCGGAAGCTTATGCATGGCCCGAGTTCGACGAGAACACGGCATGCGGACTTTGCTATACGTCGGGAACGACAGGAAACCCAAAGGGTGTGCTGTATAGCCATCGCAGCGCGGTGCTGCATTCCTGCGCCGCAGCGCTCCCAGACGCTTGTCGCATTTCTCTGGATGACACGGTCGCGCTTGTCTCGCCGATGTTCCACGCAATGTCTTGGGGAATGCCGTATTGTGCAACGGCGACGGGTTCGAAGCTGGTGATGGCCGGCCAAAACGTCGACGGTGAGAGCCTGCACAGGTTGTTCGAGGACCACGGGGTGACTTTCGCCGGCGGCGTGCCGACGGTCTGGCTGGGCTATGTTCGATACCTGCAAAGCGCCGGCGTGAAGCCGACGACGCTCAATCGCGCGCTGATCGGTGGCACGGCATGTCCGGCCTCCCTGATGGAAACGCTGCAGGACGAATACGGAGTAGAAGTTCTGCATGGCTGGGGCATGACGGAAACCAGCCCGCTCGCGACGATCTCGAAGCCACTGCGCAAGCACATGACCTCGTCGAGAGCTGAACGGCGGTCTCGCCAGGTCAAACAAGGACGTGCGCTTTTCGGGGTCGAAATCGGCATTCGCGATGGCAACAACAGAAAACTCCCCCACGATGGCAAGGCAGTTGGCGACCTCGTGGTTCGGGGGCCCTGGATTGCCCGCGCTTATTACAAGATGCCGGAAAGCGAGCGTGCCGATGGCTGGTTTTTCACGGGTGATGTCGTCACGATCGACAGCGACGGTTATATGCAGGTTACGGATCGCTCGAAGGACGTCATCAAGTCCGGAGGCGAATGGATATCGTCTATCGAGCTCGAAAACCTGGCGATGGCCCACCCCGAAATCGTCGAAGCGGCGGTGATTGGTATTGCGCATCCAAAATGGGACGAACGCCCGCTCGTGCTTGCGGTCCGGCGCCAGGGGGCGAGGCTCGAGGCGCAAGATCTCCTGACCTTTTACGAGGGCAAGATCGCGAAGTGGTGGATGCCGGACGATGTTCTGTTCGTCGACGAGCTTCCGCACGGGGCGACCGGAAAAGTCCTGAAGACCAAATTGCGCGAGCTTTACGGAAACCGCGATTCCGCCGCGATCAGCCAGACGGGCAACCCGCCCGCCGCCGAAGCCAACGGAGGTTCCTATGTCAGTCCGCAGCTCGCTTCTCGCAGCCGCCGTCACCTTCGCCTCACTCGGGGCCGCACACGCTAACGGCCTGCGGCCGATCGAGGGCCTGAGCATCAATCTCGGCGATGTATCCGGCGTCGCCTACTACACGGTCGAGCCCGATGGATTCCGCGTCGTCACGACTCTTGCACAGGGTGCAGCGGGAACGCCGATCCGCTTTGTGACAGTACTGGCGCCCGGTCAGCGCGTCGTTGTCTCAACGCCATACCAGGCACCCGCGCTCGAAATCAGCCGAAAGGGTGATGAACTGCTCGTCCGCAAGGCGAGCACGTTCTCCAATTGACCGTCAATTGGCACGCAAGCGTCGGCGTCAAGGAGCCAAAGATGTCCAGATACATCTCCGCCAGCCATTTGGACGGCGCAGGCAGGATCGGCTCTCAAGTCGGGATCAAGCCTGATCCGCGATAGCTTTCGATCAGCGCATCGAACAATTTCAGGTCGGCGCGGCTCCGTGCCATCAGCTGCGCGCCGGCAACGGCCGCGTAGATCGCGCGCGCCCTTGCTTCACGCTTGCTGGCGGGAACTGAAGCCGCAGCGAGCATCCTGGTCAGCCAGGCCACGTTGACATCGGCGAAGGCTTGCACCTCGGTTTTGACGGCGTCCGGCAGATCATCATATTCGGCCGCCATGAAGCTGCAGAGGCACATGCGATTGTCCTGCTCGAGCGATCGACGAAAAAGTCCCGGATAGGCGCGGAGCGCCTTTCTTGGATCTCCGTTCGCTTTTGAAAGAGCTTCGAGGTTCGCCGCCGTATCCTCCCAGTAGCGTCTCGCCACCGCCGCACCCAGCTCGGCCTTGCCGGGGAAGTGATGATAGATGCTCGCAGCCTTGATGCCGACTTCAGCCCCGATGTCGCGGAAGTTCAACCCGCCATACCCGTGGGCCTGCGCTGTCCTGCGCGCTGCAGCCAGGATCGCTTCCTTCGCATTTTCGCTCATCGTGATCACCTCAACGTGTCCCTACCAAATGGCAGGTAGGGATTGAAGTCCATAAATGCGAGGGACATGTCCAGCCTACCAAATGGCAGGTAGGACAGATATGATGGATAACATCGTTAGAATGGACGCCACCCGCATCGCCCAGCTGATCGCTCAACGGGAGCTTTCGCCCGTCGAGGTCATGCAGGCGCATCTCGACCGCATCGCGGCGGTCAATCCCAAGCTGAATGCGATCGTGACGCTGGCCGACGGCGCGATGGAAGGCGCCAGGACGGCCGAAGCGGCGGTGATATCGGGCGCCCAGCTCGGCCCTCTCCATGGCGTTCCGTTCACGGCCAAGGATGGAATCGACACGGCGGGCGTGCTGACACAGCGCGGTTCGCCGATTTTCAGAGGGCGCGTGCCTGATACTGATGCCACCGTCGTGGCCAGGCTGAAGGCCGCCGGCGCCATCCTCATCGCAAAAACGAATCCCCCGGAATTTTCCTACTCAATCGAAACCGACAATCTCCTGACCGGCCAGACGAACAACCCCTGGAACCTCGATTACACTCCGGGCGGATCGAGCGGCGGTGAATCCGCTGCCATCGCAGCGGGCATGTCGCCACTCGGTGTGGGCAGCGATCTCTCAATCTCGTTGCGCGGCCCGGCAGCGCATACCGGTGTCGTCGGATTTAAAGCGACTCACGGTCGAATGCCGATGACGGGCCACTGGCCTCGGGTACCGCGCCGTTTCTGGCACATCGGTCCGATGGCGCGTTCCGTTCGCGATGTGGCGCTCGCTTATTCCTTGATGGCAGGACCTGACGGTGCCGACGGCTTCTCGGTCAGCTCGCCCAGCCTCGATACAGGGCTAGGTACGAAATCGACCCGTGAGCTTCGCGTAGGCTGGATGGCCTCTCCGGGCTTCTTCGGACCCATCGATCCGGAAGTGGTCGCGACCGTGAAGGCAGCGGCACATGCGCTGAGCAATGCCGGCTACCACGTCGAACAGGTCCGGTTGCCGGTGGTGGAGCAGACCGATGCCAACAGCGTCCTCTGGCAGCTCCAGCAGATGGAATCCCGGCGCGAGTTCGAGAACGTCACTGCCGGCCATGAGGCCCAGATCTTCAGGCACGCCAAATTGGTCCTCGATACACCTGACACGCCGATAGCCGACTTCGTCGCCGCCGAGCAGGCCATAGAGCGCCTTCGCGACAGCTTCGCCGAATACTTCCAGCGCTACGATGCGCTGCTATGCCCGGTGACCCCGTTCCCGGCGACCAAACACGGTCTCAACGACCTCGTGGTCGATGGTGTGACGGTTTCACCCTTTCACGTCATGAGCGCCACATCACCGTTCAGCTTGACGGGAATGCCCGCTCTATCAATGCGGTTTGGAACGAGCCACGACGGCCTTCCGATCGGCGTACAAATAGTCTCCTCCTGGCTGGCGGAATCGACGGTGCTCAAGGTCGCCTCGCTCCTCGAGGAGGTGAGCCCGGTCCGCAACCTTCATCCGACCATTTGACGATGAAAGGGCGGGATTCATCCCGCCCTCTCCCCTGAGAGCATCCACCATGAACGATGAGCTGACGATATCGCGGCTTGCTCAATCAATCGACGGTCACGTTCAATTGCATCGCAAGTCCTGGTGCGCTCCGGTCATTGTTGCCGTCCATAGGTTCGCTATCGGTTGCCGCTCCCTTCCCTCATGAAGTTCCCGCGCGCGCCGGACCATCACCGGAAACAGGACGTCATGAAGGCACACAGCAGCGTTCTCGAAGAGGCCGAGAAGGATGATCGGAATGAACATTCAAGTCTCGCTCACACCGACGCGCAGCCGATCGACCTGAATTCCCTGCAGACATTCGTCGCTGTCGTGCGCGCCGGCGGATTTGCGGCGGCAGCCCGCGAAACCAACACGCCGAGGTCGTCCGTCAGCTTGCGCATCCGCAGCCTGGAGGCGGCGCTCGGTGCGCGGCTCTTCAAGAGGTCCACGCGCGCTTTTGCCCTCACGGCCGCAGGACGAGAACTCTACCAGCGTTCGGCTGGCGCGCTTGCCCTGCTTGTCAACGCGCTCCGGGGGGTAAGCGGTGCTGACGACCCGTATGCCGGCGAAATCCGCATCACGCTGCCGGCCGACTTTCCGGTCAGGATCGTGGCAGCCGCGATCGGGGATTTCAGAAACGATCACCCCAATGTGCGCTTTGAGGTGTCGCTCACTAACGACGTGCTCGATCTCATCTCCCGGGATATTGATATTGCGCTCCGCATCGGAGCGGCCAATCCTCAGGAAGCCCTGATCAAGGGCGCAATCGACATGAAGTTCGGTCTTTATGCGAGCTCAGACTATGTGAGCCGTCACGGGATCCCCGTCGATATTCGCGACGCGTCGACCTTGATCGGGCCATCGAGGCCGGAATTGCTGCGCCTTCTATCCCGCTCCTTGCCGGGCGGGGCGACGTGGCCCGCCTTTCATCTCGCGGTCGACTCCTTCGCTCTTGCTCGTGAGCTTGTGCTGAATCACCAGGGGATTGGTCTGCTTCCGGAAGCCCTCTGCAGAGTGGAATACGCATCGGGGCTCGTCGTGCCGGTTTTGCCAGAGCAGTTCTCCGGGACGATCCGCCTGCATCTCACATATCCGTCGCGGGCCGATCTGAGCGCCAAGGTCGCGGATTTTACCCGTGTGTTCGAGCGACAGCTTGCAGCTGCGGGGCGGTGATTTTCGTTGTTGTCGTTGTTCATGCCGACAGTTTGAGGTGGACCGTTCGGGCAGCTGAACTGGTCTTCGGGAAACTCCGATGCCAATTGGCCAGAACTACAGCCGCTGTGGCTTGCGGAAGGGGACTAATCCGCAGCCCTCCCGCATGCAATCTATCGAGCTCCGAAGTCAATGGAGCCTTGGCCAATGCAGAGCGTCATCACGACGAAGTTCGAAACGACCGAATTTGCCGGTCTCACGACGAAAATTATCAATCCGCAGGAAAGCCTGTTCACGGTGCTGGACATGACCATCAAGCCGGGCTTCGGCGCACCCGCCCACATCTCCGAGGAGGAGGACAAGCTGTTCGTCCTCCTGGAGGGCCAGGTGAAATACCTCGTGGGAGACCAGACCGAGGTCGCTGGACCCGGTTCGCGGATTCTCGTGCCGAGAGGAGTTGTTCACGGCTTCACCAATGAGGGGCCGGCCGACGCGAGACACATCCTCGTCTCCACGCCGCGTCGTCACGAGGAATTCTTCCGCGATCTGCACAGGATCCCCGAGCCGCGCGAGCAGCACATGGACATGCTGCCGAAGATCGCAGCGCGCAACGGCCAACGGATAGTTGGTCCGCTCCCATGACACGATGGGCAGCACCGAACGCACCTATCGCCGCGATTTCGACGTCCCTAGGCCACCCTCCACCTCCCGTCCCCCGCGCGCTTCAGCGCGGGGTCGCTCACCCGCACATGCTCGGCGAGAAAATCGATGAACGCGCGCACGCGCGCGGGCAGGGGCGCGGTGTGGCCGACATAGACGGCGTGGATGTCTTCGCGGTCGCCGGGATTGTAGTTCTGCAAGACCGGAACGAGACGGCCCGATTCGATGTCGGGGCCGATGTGGAAGAGGGCGAGGCGGGCGAGGCCGACGCCGCCGAGGGCGAGGCGGCGGGCGATTTCGCCGTCACTGGCGCGGGCGGCCGGTGGCGGCATGGCTTCCTCGGTGTGGTCGCCGCGCCGGAATGGCCAGCCGCCGCGGATGCGCGGAAAGGTCCAGCCGATGCCGCGATGCTGGGTGAGATCCGCCGGCGTCTTCGGCGTGCCGAAGCGCGCCAGATAGTTCGGGGTGCCGACGACGACCATGCGGCTGGTGCCGAGCTTTCGCGCGACCAGGCGTGACGCTTTCAGGGGCCCGACGCGGATGGCAATATCGGCCCGTTCCTGCATCAGGTCGATCAGCGTGTCGGTCAGCACGAGGTCGAGTGTGATCTCGGGATGCCGTTCCAGGAAGCGGGGAATCAGCGGTAGGACGTGCAGCATGCCGAAAGGGATGTTGCAGTTGACCGTGAGGTGGCCGCGCGGCGCCGCGCCTGAAGCCGCCTCGCGCTCAGCTTCCTCCATCTCTCCGAGGATGCGCACGGTGCGCTGGTAGAAGGCCTGGCCCTCCTCCGTCAGCGTCAGCTTGCGCGTGGTGCGGTTGATCAGCCGCGAGCCGAGGCGCGTCTCCAGCCGCGAGATCAGCTTGCTGACGCCCGACGGCGTCAGGCGCAGGTTTCGCGCGGCCTGGGTGAATCCGCCGAGTTCGACGACGCGGACGAAAACCTCCATCTCGGCGGAGCGGTTGGTGTCGAAACGGGCCATGTTGAATTCACGTCACAAATGATTGGATTGCGGACATCCTAATGGTTTTGCTGCGCTGCGGCTATCTGCGTGGCTCGTCCCTCGCATTGGAGCCACGCATGCCTCCCGCCGTCCTCGCCCTCACCGCCGGTGCCTTCGGCATCGGCACCACCGAGTTCATCATCATGGGCCTGTTGCTCCAGGTCGCCGCCGACATGCACGTCTCCGTGCCGGTCGCGGGGCTGCTGATCTCCGGCTATGCGCTCGGCGTCTTCGTCGGCGCGCCTGTCCTGACGCTGGCGACGCGGCGGATGCCGCGGAAAACCGTTCTTCTCGCCCTGATGGCGATCTTCACGCTCGGCAATGCCGCTTGCGCGCTGGCGCCGAACTACGAATGGCTGATGGCGGCGCGGGTGCTGACCTCGCTCGCCCACGGCACCTTCTTCGGCGTCGGGTCGGTCGTTGCGACCAGCCTCGTCGCGGAGGACAAGCGCGCGTCGGCGATTGCGACCATGTTCATCGGCCTGACGGTCGCGACGCTCCTGGGCGTGCCCTTCGGCGCCTGGTTCGGCCTGATGCTCGGCTGGCGCGCGGCATTCTGGGCGGTGACGGTGATCGGCGTGATCGCCTTCGCAGTGGTGGCCACATTCGTGCCCGGCGATGTCGGCAATGGCGACAAGCCGATCTCGCTCTCCGAGGAGGTCGCGGTGCTCGGCCGTCCGCAGGTGCTGCTCGGCCTTGCCATGACCGTGTTCGGCTTTGCCGGCCTGTTCGTCGTCTTTACCTATATCCAGCCGATCCTGACGCGCTTCACCGGTTTTTCGGAAGCCGCGGTGTCGCCGATCCTGCTGGTGTTCGGTACAGGTCTCGCAATCGGCAACGTCGCCGGCGGCAAGCTCGCCGATCGCGGCCTCGCGCGTGCCCTGATCGGCACGCTCGCTGCGCTCGCCATCGTGCTGCTTGGCCTTGCCGCCGTGCTGTCGGTCAAGATCGCAGCCATTGCGCTGATCCTGCTGCTCGGCATTGCGGCCTTTGCGACCGTCGCGCCGCTCCAGCTTCGCGTGCTGGAGGCGGCGGGGCCAAGCGGCCGCACGCTCGCCTCCAGCCTCAACATCGCCGCCTTCAATCTCGGCAACGCGCTCGGCGCCTGGGCAGGCGGCGTCACCATCGACCGCGGGCTCAGTCTCTCCGCGCTGCCGCTGGTCGCGGCCGGCATCACGGCTGTCGGTCTCGTGCTCGCGCTATGGAGCCTTCAGCTTGATCGAACGCAGTCCGCAGTCGCGGCGTGCCCGGCGGAATAGGAGAATGATCATGGAATATCGCAATCTCGGTGCCTCCGGCCTCAGGGTACCCGTCCTCAGCTTCGGCACCGGCACGTTTGGCGGCCAAGGCCCGCTATTCTCGGCCTGGGGCCGCAGCGGCGCCGACGAAGCGCGCAGGCTGGTCGACATCTGCCTCGAGGCCGGCGTCAACCTGTTCGACAGCGCCGATGTCTATTCGAACGGCGCATCCGAGGAAATCCTCGGCGCCGCGATCAGGGGACGCCGCGACAAGGTGCTGATCTCCACCAAGATGAGCCTGCCGATGGGCGATGGTCCGCTCGATGCCGGCTCTTCGCGATATCGTCTGGTCGCCTCGGTCGAAGCAGCGCTGCGGCGGCTCGGCACCGATTACCTCGATCTGCTCCAGCTCCATGCGTTCGATGCGTTCACGCCGATCGAGGAGGTGCTGTCCACGCTCGATAGGCTCGTACGCGCCGGCAAGCTCCGCTATGTCGGTGTCTCCAATTTCGCCGGCTGGCAGCTGATGAAGTCGCTCTCCATCGCTGACCGGCACGGCTGGCCGCGCCATGTCGCACATCAGGTCTATTACTCGCTGCTCGGCCGCGACTACGAATGGGAGCTGATGCCGCTCGCACGCGACCAGGGCGTCGGCGCGCTGGTCTGGAGCCCGCTCGGCTGGGGCCGGCTCACCGGCAAGATCCGGTGCGGAAAGCCGCTCCCTGCGAGCAGCCGTCTGCACGCCACTGCGCAGTTCGGCCCGCCCGTGGATGATGAGCGTCTCTATGCCATCGTCGACGTGCTTGAGACGATCGCCGCGGAGACCGGCCGCACCGTGCCGCAAATCGCTATCGCCTGGCTGCTGTCGCGTCCGACCGTATCCTCGGTGATCATCGGCGCCCGCGACGAAGCGCAGTTGCGCGACAATCTCGGCGCGGTTGGCTGGTCGCTCAGCGCTGCGCAGATCGCGCGTCTCGACGAGGTCAGCGCCGTGATGCCGCCTTATCCCTACTACCCCTATCGCATCCAGGAAGGCTTTGCGCGCCTTAACCCACCGCTGGTGTGACGGAGAACTAGTAAAAGGCCGCGATCGCGGTCGCGATTCCCGCTGGAAGATTCGGCTCGTTCTTCAGCGTGTCCAGAAACGCGGGATCGCCTGATACCGTGAGGCCATCCAGCTTGATCGGGTGCAGCGGCTCGGCCGCTGCCGCGACCGCCGCCAAATCCGGACCGGTCCTGACGCCGTTATATTCCAGCCGCGGGCGGAGCTGGACGTTGTTGCCGAACTGCTCGTCGAGCGCGAGACGCCATCCGGTGCGTGACACCGCTCCGCGGGCGATCGCATCACTCATGGCGAGGCTGTGCGGTTGCAAGGTGCCGAGATTGCCGAGCGCGGCACGGAGGCGGCTCGTCGCCTCCGCCAGCGTGATCCTCTCGATCCCGGGATCCTGGTCGGGCGAGGTGAAGTCGATCACTCGCGCGCTGCTGCCGATCTTGAGCGCCTCGCCGATTCCGCCTGCCTTTTGCATGACCGTCTTCGTCCCATAACGGGCTCGTCCGCCGATGGTGACCAGGACGATGTCCTGCTCGCGCGATTTGATCAGATGAGCGTAGGGATCGCCGGTGACTCCCTTCACGACCAGAAGGTCGGCGAACTTGCCATTGGCAATCGTTCCCAGCTTCGTATCCCACTTGAGGATCGCGGCCGGATTGCGCGTCGCCATCGAGACGATGTCGTAGTCGCTGAAGCCGAGATTGAAATGCGCGGACACGACCTTGGCCGCCTTCAGCTCGCCGAGCAGGTTCTTGCTGCCGGACGGCGACCAGTCAGAACCGAGCGCAATGGTGAGGCCGGCCGTGCGCGCAGCAACGACATTGGTCGTCTTTCCGTAGAGCAGGAGATTGCTCAGGGGCGACCAGACGACCTTGGCATGGTTTTCGGCCATCGTTCCGAAGTCGGTCGCATCGAGTGCCGTGCAATGAATGCCGGCGAGTGACGGCTCGATCGCCCAATCTCCCTCGGAATTGCGCAAGGCGAGGAAGTGGCTATGCGCCTTGGTGTCGATGCCTTCGCTGAGATGCAGCAGGAAGCACGATGACGATTTCAACTCGTTGTCGAACTTCGCCCAATCCTCGGCATCGATGTCGGGAATCTTCGAGTGTGCCCGCGGCAGATCGGGCGGGCTGCCGATCTCGGCGGCGCGCAACGCGCCCTTGTAATATTTGTGGATCGTGCCGCTCCAGTTCGACAGCGTGATCCCCTGGCTCGTCGTGGTCCCTGCGACCATGCACTTGGCTTCGACATAGCGGACCAGGGCCGGCAGCAGCGAGCCGTCGTCGGCGAGCGCGATCGCGCTCATGGGGCCGGTGACCGACGTCTTGTACGATTTGGCATTCTGCCATTGGTCGCGATTGCCGTAGGGCTGCGGCACGCGCCAGAGCGGCAGGATGTTGTAGCTCAGGTGATTATGCAGCTCGATCAGGCCAGGATAGATGGTGCCGCCGGTCGCCACTGCAACGACGGCCTCGAAGCCTGCCGGGGCCGGCTGTCCCTTGGGTACGATCGCCGCGATGCGATTGTCCTCGATGAAGATCGTCCCGCTCTTGATGACGTCGCCCTCGGTGGTCATCGTCACGATCCGCCCGCTCAGGGCCCATCGTTTCGGGTTGGCAGCCGGGCTCATGGGATCACTCCGTCGGGGATGGTGATCGTGATCGTGCGCCGCTTGGTGGCCGCGTCGGCGCCCTGGCGCACGGCCCATGGCGTGTCTCCGCGCATCCAGGCCGGCAGTCCGGCGGGAAGATCCTTTGCGATGATGTCGAAGAGCTCGGTCGGCTTGAAGGCGTCGCCGTACGGCACGAGCGTCGTCGGCACGTCGGGATGCTGGAGCCCAGGCGCGAGAGCCGCGAGCGCGGCATTCCACTTGGTCAGCATGATCTTCGTGTTCGCGGCCCGCGTCGCGTTATCGTGGGCCGAGCTTTCCGGCCAGGTCGGGTGCGTGATATGCTGATAGGCGAGGGTCTTGTAGGCCTCGCCGTCGGGCGTCTTGAGCCAAGACTTCCACGCCTCGTCGGCGAGGCCGCCGAGTGAGACAACGGCTTCGATATTGCCCGGCGCGAGCACGGCCTTGAACCATTTGTTGCGATACTCGACGATGCCCGGCTCGTTCTTGTGCTTGTTGCCGCCGCTCTGCCCGTAGACGCTGTACAGGAAGGTGTTCACCATCACGTAGCTCCGCGTGATGCCGAGCTTGGCGAGAAAGCCCTGAGTGCGGCGCCCCGCGGTGCCGACCAGAATTCTGCGCACGATCGTCTCGTGCTGGGCGGGATCCTGACCGACGACGAGCACACGCGCCGATCCGTCGAGCCGGCCGCGGTGAAAGATCGGCCCCCATTCAATCCGGAAATCGTCGGGATCGTAGGTTTCAGCGCCCGGATAGTCGGCGCATAGATCGCGGAAGGGTTGCTGGTCGTATCCGCTGTCGAATTCCACGAGCATGGCAAATGCTCCGATGCGTCGCTGTCAGAATAGCTACGTCAAAAACCTAATCGCCATGGCACAATCTTGATGACACAATCTTGGCGGTGGTTTGTTCCACTATTCAACCAGTATATGGGTCAGGACAGCGGGGCCAAAGGTTCATGCGCGTCACTCGCGCCGGCCCGTGGCAGAGCGTCGCGGCGACGCGCCATGCAGAAACGCGCCTGTACACGCTCGCGTGATCTCCATAACCTCCGCCGCGCAATTTTTTGGAGATGCGGCGTGGCGAAGAAGACGGCGACGAAGAAGAAAAGTGTTGCAAGGAAAGTAACGAAGACCTCGGTCAAGGCGAGCACCGCCCGCAAGGTGGCCGTTGCGAAGGCGGCCAAGAAGACGGTCAAGAAGCCGGCACCGCGTAAGGCGGCCACGGCACGCCGTCCGAAAGGTCCGGTCTGGCAATGGTCCGCGGTCGACACCGCAGCCGCGATCCGCAACGGCGCGATCTCCGCGGTCGAGACCGTCGAAGCGCATCTCGAACGGATGCGCGCCGTCAATCCGCGGCTGAACGCGGTTGTCGTCGATCTCAGCGAGGAAGCGCTGAAGGCTGCGCATGCGGCCGACAAGCAGCGCGCCAAGGGCGGCGCGCTCGGCCTGCTGCACGGCGTGCCCATCACGATCAAGGAGAATGTCGACTACGAAGGCCGGCCGAATTTCAACGGCGTGCCCGCCAACAAGGATTTAGTCGCGCCGTCGGACTCGCCCGTGGTGCGCAATCTCAAGAAAGCCGGCGCGATCGTCATCGGCCTCACCAACACGCCGGAATTCTCCTTCCGCGGCTTCACCGACAATCCGCTGCACGGGCTGACGCTGAACCCCTGGGACCCGAACATCACCTGCGGCGGCTCTTCGGGCGGAGCGGGCTCGGCGGTGGCCGCCGGCATCGGCACCATCGCCCATGGCAACGACATCGGCGGCTCGCTGCGCTGGCCGGCGCACTGCAACGGCGTTGCCACCATCAAGCCGACGCAGGGCCGCATCCCCGCCTTCAACGGAAGCGCCACGGCCGAGCGTCCGATGCTGGCGCATCTGATGTCGGCGCAGGGCCCGCTCGCCCGCCACGTCGGCGACGTCCGCCTCGCGCTCGATGTGATGAGCCAGCGCGATCCGCGCGATCCCTGGTGGGTGCCGGCGCCGCTGGCCGGGCCGAAGCCGAAGGGACCGATCAAGGTCGCACTGGCCAGGATTCCGGAGGATATGGACGTCGATCCATCCGTCCGCGCGGCGCTGCGGCAGGCCGCCGATCACCTGGAGCGTTCCGGCTATCGCGTGACCGAGGTCGATGTCCCCGACATCGACGGCGTCTGGCAGACCTGGTGCGACATCATCACCAACGAGACCGTGGTGATGCAGGAGGCCGGCATGCTGAAGGTGACGTCCGAGGACTTCCACAAGGCCTGGGGCGGCATGAAGACCAAGGCCAATGTGCTTGATCTCAAGGCCTGGATGCAGGCGACGGCCGCACGCAACGGCCATATCCGCGCCTGGCAATTGTTCTTCGAGGAGTATCCGGTCGTGCTGGCGCCGACCACGGTGAAGCCGACGCCGGGTCCGCGCGACGACACCGTCAGTGCCGATCGCGTGAAGGAAATCTTCTGGGGCGAGATCCGCTTCATCTCCGCCATCAACGTGCTGGGCCTGCCCGGCGCGGTGGTGCCGGTGACCCTGCATGACGGCAAGCCGATCGGCGTGCAGCTCATCGCCGGCCGCTATCGCGAGGACCTCGCGCTCGATGCGGCGGCCGCGATCGAGAAGCGTGCCGGTGTGCTCGCTCACCGGCTCTGGGAGACGATGGAGTAGGGAGTACTCTCACCCTCCCCCCTTCTTGTGGGAGAGGGTGGCATAGGCGACCTTCGGCCGCCGTCCTTAGAACGCCGATGCTTTGCATCGGCTATGGCAAAGCGGCGAGACGGATGAGGGGTCTCTCCCCACAGGCGAGCATTTAGCCGTATGGACAGATACCCCTCATCCGGCGCTTCGCGCCACCTTCTCCCGCAAGGGGAGAAGGGAAAGCACCGTCACTGCCGCGTTTGCTCGCAGCAATTCATTAATCCAATTCGATTCAAATTTTAGCCAATTCACCAACAATCGTTAGGGTTACTTCCTCGATCTCTAGGCGAATTATTGTCCGCTTTACCACCCGCCTCTAACAGAGGAACGGCGGAGAACGCACATGCCTCATACAGGCCAATAAGTGCGGCCCGCTCCACGCGGAGGTGGCACGATGCGCAACGAGACGATCGCTATTCACGCCGGCTACGAGCCAGAAGCCACCACGCACGCGGTTGCGGTGCCGATCTACCAGACCGCGGCCTATGCCTTCGACAGCGCCGATCACGGCGCCGCGCTCTTCAATCTCGAGGCCGAGGGTTTTCGCTACAGCCGCATCGCCAATCCGACCAGCGCGGTGCTGGAGAAGCGTATCGCCCAGCTCGAAGGCGGCGTCGGCGCGCTCGCGGTCGCGACCGGCCAGGCTGCGCTGCATTTCGCCTTCGTCAACGTCGCCGATCACGGCGGCAACATCGTTTCCGTGCCGCAGCTCTACGGCACCACGCACACGCTGCTCTCGCACATCCTGCCGCGGCAGGGCATCAACGGCCGTTTCGCCGAGAGCGACAAGCCGGATGCGATCGCAAAACTGATCGACGAGAATACGCGCGCCGTGTTCGCCGAGACCATCGGCAATCCGGCCGGCAATGTCTGCGACATCGAGGCTCTCGCCAAGATCGCGCATGCGCACGGCGTGCCGCTGATCGTGGACAACACCGTCGCGACCCCGATCCTGCTCAAGCCGTTCGATTACGGCGCCGACATCGCCGTGCATTCGCTCACCAAGTTTCTGGGCGGCCACGGCACCACGCTCGGTGGTGCGATCGTCGATTCCGGAAATTTCCCCTGGGCGAAGCACGCCGACCGCTTCCCCGGCTACAACAAGCCGGACGCCTCCTATCACGGCCTCGTCTATGCCGAGCGCTTCGGCCGAACCGCCTATATCGAACGCGCCCGCAGCGTCTATCAGCGCACCATGGGATCGGTGCTGTCGCCGTTCAACGCCTTCCTGCTGCTCCAGGGCATCGAGACCGTCGCGCTGCGCATGGAGCGCCATGTCGAGAACGCGCGCAAGGTCGCCGAATTCCTGCGCAAGGACTCGCGCGTTGCCTGGGTCAACTACACCGGCTTTCCGGACAGCCCCTATTACCCGCTCGTTCAGAAATACCTCGACGGTAACGCCTCCTCGCTGTTCACCTTCGGTATCAAGGGCGGCATGGAGGCCGGCAAGACCTTCTACGATGCGCTGAAGCTGATCACACGCCTGGTCAATATCGGCGATGCCAAGTCGCTGGCGTGCCATCCGGCCTCGACCACGCACCGGCAGATGTCGGCGGAGCAGCAGCGCGTTGCCGGCGTGCTGCCGGAGACGATCCGCCTGTCAATCGGCATCGAGCATTCGGCAGATATCATCGCGGACATCGATCAGGCGCTCGAGAAGGCCTGCCCGTCGGCCCGCCTCCAGGCCGCGGAGTAGGCGCCGGCGCCGATGACGATCTTGATCGACAGGGATCAAGGTATATCGAGCCCGGCGCTGGTGCCGGCCGAGGGCGATTTCGCGCGCGACCACGGTTTCGCCGATCTCACGATCGGCCTGATCAACAACATGCCGGATCCAGCGCTGAAGGCGACCGAGCGGCAGTTCATGAAGCTGCTCCAGGCGGCCGCAGGTCCGCGCCGTATCCGTTTCCATTGTTTCTCGCTGCCCTCGGTGAAGCGGTCGCCCGAGGCGAAGTGGCATGTCGAAAGCGAATATTCGGAACTCAGCGAGCTCAGGCACCACAAGTTCGACGGGCTGATCGTGACCGGCGCCGAGCCGGTCGCGCCCGAGCTCGACCAGGAGCCGTATTGGCGCGACCTCACCGACCTGATCGACTGGGCCAAGGTCAACACGCGCTCGACGATCTGGTCGTGCCTCGCCGCGCATGCGGCGGTGCTGCATCTCGACGGCATCGCGCGGCGGCGGCTCCCGGCCAAATGTCACGGCATTTTCGACTGCGAAACTGCGACGAACGATGCGCTGACGCGCGCTGCGCCTGCGCCCCTCAAGGTCTCGCATTCGCGCCTGAACGAGATCGCCGAGAGCGATCTCACGCAGGCCGGCTATCAGGTGCTGACGCGTTCGGCAAAGGCCGGCATCGATATCTTCGTCAGGCAATATGCCAGCCGCTTCGTCTTCTTCCAGGGCCACCCGGAATACGATGCGCTGTCGCTCCAGCGCGAATATCTGCGCGACATCGGCCGCTATCTCGCGCGCGAGCGCGAGGCGTATCCGCACCTGCCCGTGAGTTATTTTGACGCAGCGACTGAAGAGAAGCTCGCCCGCTTCGAGAAGAAGGCGACCCAACAGCGCCACCCGGCGCTCACCAACGAACTGCCTGCGCTGAATCTGCGCGCCGATATCGCTGCCGGCAGCGCCGCGGCGGCGCTTTTCCGCAACTGGCTGCAATATCTCGGTGCGGAAGCCGATATTTCGGTCCTGGCACGCTAGACGAAGGGCGTTGGTTCCGCATTAGGATTACCCGGGCGTTAGGCTTGCCTCTACCAGCGCACGAATGTTTCAGTAGAGAAATAGGGAACCGCAGGAAACGCAGTCGTGTGGTCGGCACTCCAGGGACGCGTGAGCAATCGGCTGGCCCGGCATTTCCGTGCCGCGCCGCACCGGCTGCCTGCGCATGCGCCGATGGTGAGCTTCACGTTTGACGACGCGCCCGATAGCGCCGCAGGCGAGGGCGCCGCGCTTCTGGAGACGCATGGTGGCCGCGGCACCTATTACCTCGCCGGCAGCCTGATCGATCGTCCGTCGGATCACTGGCACGGCCTGTCGAACGACGCGATCGTGCGGCTTCACCGGGCCGGTCACGAGATTGCCTGCCATACCTTTTCGCACCAGAGCTCGGCCGATCTCGACGAGGCCGCCATGGCGCGCGAGATCGAGCGTAACCGCAGCCATTTCCACGCCATCGATTCCTCGATCGTGCTGGAGAACTTCGCCTACCCCTATGGAATCGCCTCGGTCTGGCGCAAGCCGCAGCTTGCAAAGGCCTTTCGCTCGGCGCGCGGCATCCTTCCCGGCGTCAATCGCGACGTCATCGACCTCCAGTTCCTACGCGCCTCGCCTCTGGTCGATCGCGAGATCGATATTGCTGGCGTCGATCGCTATTTCGACGAGGCGGTGGCGAGCGGCGGATGGCTGATCTTCTACGGCCACGACGTCGCCGACGCGCCAAGCCCCTACGGCTGCACGCCGCACCTGATGCGCCATGCGCTGGAGGCGGCCGGGAAGCGCGACATGCCGATCGTGACGGTCGCGGAAGCGCTACGACGGATCGGGGCGTAGCTTCTTCTTCCTTCTCCCCTTGCGGGAGAAGGTGGCATAGGCGGCCTTCGGCCGCCGTTCCTAGGAACGCCGAAGCAAAGCTTCGGCTATGGCGCCGGATGAGGGTTATGTCTCCACAGAGCAAGCTTTACCGAATCCGTGGATAGATACCCCTCACCCGTCTCGCCGCTACGCGGCGATCCACCCTCTCCTGCAAGGGGAGAGGGGAAGAGTCCTGCCTGCCATCCAAACAGTCTTGCCATGCCCGCGCGGTCATGCGACTGGCCTTGTGACGAATCCTACGGCCTTGCACCGACGCACCCATGTCCGCTCCCTCCACCGCCCCGCTGCCTGCGCCGGCCAACGGCCGCGACGCGCTGTCGGTGCTGCATTCGGTGTTCGGCCTGCCGGAGTTCCGTGGTGCACAGGGCGAGATCATCCGGCACGTCACGGATGGCGGCAATTGCCTGGTCTTGATGCCGACCGGCGGCGGCAAGTCGCTGTGCTATCAACTGCCGTCACTGCTGCGCGAAGGTTGCGGTATCGTGGTGTCGCCGCTGATCGCGCTGATGCGCGACCAGGTCGCCGGCCTGCTCGAGGCCGGGGTCAACGCCGCGGCGCTGAACTCGTCGCTGACGCTGCAGGAAGCTTCCGACATCGAGCGCCGCCTGATCGCGGGCGATCTCGACCTGCTCTATGTCGCGCCGGAACGCCTGGTGACGCCGCGCTGCCTGGCGCTGCTGGCGCAGGCGAAGGTCGCGCTGTTCGCGATCGACGAGGCGCATTGCGTCTCGCAATGGGGTCATGACTTCCGTCCCGAGTATGTCGGCCTCTCCATCATCGCCGAACGTTTTCCGAACGTTCCGCGCATCGCGCTGACTGCGACCGCCGACGAACTGACGCGCAAGGAGATCGTCGAGCGCCTCCGGCTCGCCGACAGCCCGCAATTCGTCTCCAGCTTCGACCGCCCGAATATCCGCTACGAGATCGTCGACAAGCGCAACGCCGTGTCGCAATTGAAAGAATTCATCCGGGAGCGGCACGCGGGCGACGCCGGCGTGGTCTATTGCCTGTCGCGCAATCGCGTCGAGGAGGTCGCCGCCGCGCTCGACGACGCCGGCATTGCGGCGCTGCCCTATCACGCCGGGCTCGACAGCGGCATACGCTCGCGCAACCAGGACCGGTTCCTCAACGAGGACGGCATCGTCATCGTCGCGACCATCGCCTTCGGCATGGGCATCGACAAGCCCGACGTCCGCTTCGTCGCCCATCTCGATCTGCCGAAGAGCATCGAGGCCTATTATCAGGAGACGGGGCGGGCGGGGCGCGACGGCAAGCCGTCGGCGGCCTGGATGGCCTATGGTCTCTCCGACATCGTGCAGCAGCGCCGCATGATCGACGAGTCCAGCGGTTCTGACGATTTCAAGCGGGTGTCGATCGGCAAGCTCGACGCACTGGTCGGCCTCGCCGAGACCGCGCAGTGCCGGCGCAAGCGGCTGCTCGCCTATTTCGGCGAGGCGGAGACGGCGAACAATTGCGGCAACTGCGACAACTGCCTGACGCCGCCCAAGATGCGCGACGGCAAGGTGCTGGCGCAGAAGCTGCTGTCCTGCGCCTATCGCACCGGGCAGCGTTTCGGTGCGATGCAGCTGATCGACGTGCTGATTGGCCGCCTCACCGAAAAGGTGACGCAGTTCGGCCACGACAAATTGTCCGTGTTCGGCATCGGGCGCGAGCTGAACGAGAAGCAGTGGCGCACCGTGCTGCGGCAGCTGGTGGCGATGGGGCATTTGTACAGCGACAGCGAGGCGTTCGGCGCGCTGAAACTGACGGAGAGCGCGCGCGGCGTGCTACGTGGCGAGACCGAGGTGTGGCTGCGCGAGGAGGCGCCGGGCACGCGCGTTCGCGCGAGCCGGACAAAATCCCGCCGTGGTGACCTCGCGCCTGCGGCCAACGCGCCGCAGGGCGATGTCGATCCCGAATTGCGGGCGCGGCTGAGGTCCTGGCGTTCGGACATCGCGCGCGAACGCGGCGTGCCGGCCTATGTCGTGCTGCACGATGCGACCATCGACGGCATCGTCCGGGCGTGGCCGACGACGCTCGACGAGCTCCGCAACGTGCCCGGCATCGGCGACAAGAAGCTCGAGCATTACGGCGACGAGCTGCTCCAGATCGTCAAGACGCGGTAGCGGTCAATCTCTCTGCTGTCATCCCGGGCAAGCGCAGCGAAGCGGAGCGCAGATCCGGGATCCATAACCGCAGGACGATGTGGTTGGGGCAAGCCGGTAACCACGAGTCTCCGCCAAATGCGATCCTGTGGTATGGGTCCCGGGCTCGCGACTTCGTCGCGCCCGGGACGACGGTCTTTGGCTAGCCGTTCCGGAATGCGTAACCGTAGCCGTTGAGCGCCGGCGCGCCGCCGAGATGGGCGTAGAGGATCTTTGCGCCCTTCTCGAAATGGCCCTTTTGGGTCAGGTCGATCAGGCCTTGCATCGATTTGCCCTCATAGACAGGGTCGGTGATCATCGCCTCTAACCGTGCGGTGAGGCGGATCGCTTCCTTGGTCTCTTCCGACGGCACGCCGTAGGCAGGATAGGCGTAGTCCTCGATCAGCACGACGTCGTCTTCGACGATATCCTTGCCGAGCTCGACGAGCTTGGCGGTGTTCTGCGCGATCGAGAGCACCTGCGCCTTCGTTTGCGCCGGCGTGAAGGACGCATCGATGCCGATCACCTTTCGCGCGCGGCCGTCGGCGGCGAAGCCGACCAGCATGCCGGCATGGGTCGAGCCGGTGACGGTGCAGACCACGATGTAGTCGAACTTGAAGCCGAGCTCGGCTTCCTGCTTGCGCACTTCCTCGGCGAAGCCGACATAGCCGAGGCCGCCGAATTTGTGCACGGAGGCACCGGCGGGGATCGCGTAAGGCTTGCCGCCCGCCGCCTTCACCTCCTCGATCGCCTGCTCCCAGCTCTTGCGGATGCCGATGTCGAAGCCGTCGTCGACCAGGCGCACGTCGGCGCCCATGATGCGCGACAGCATGATGTTGCCGACGCGGTCATAGACGGCGTCCTCGTGCGGCACCCAGGCTTCCTGCACCAGGCGGCACTTCATGCCGATCTTGGCGGCGACCGCCGCGATCATGCGGGTGTGGTTGGACTGCACGCCACCGATCGAGACCAGCGTGTCCGCGTTCGAGGCGATCGCGTCCGGGATGATGTATTCGAGCTTGCGCAGCTTGTTGCCGCCATAGGCGAGGCCGGAATTGCAGTCCTCGCGCTTGGCATAGATCTCGACATTGCCGCCGAGATGCTTCGACAACCGCTCCAGCTTCTCGATGGGCGTCGGGCCGAAGGTCAGCGGATAGCGCGTGAATTTGTCCAGCATCATTGGGTCATCCCGATTGGCGTTGAATTGGCTCAAGCGCCTAGCACTGCCGTGGACAAATGTGCTTTCAAATATTGCGCAGCAACTGTCGTAAAGCTTGCAGTCGATCGTCAAAAGGATCTATTTTCTTCCGAACTTGAGCCCAATAGCGAAAGCTTCTTCCATGGCCGCCAGGCTCGACCGTACCGACCTTAAGATGTTGAGATTGCTGCAAAATAACGGCCGGCTCAGCAATGCCGAGCTGGCCGAAACCGTCGCCATCAGCCCCGCCACCTGCCATCGCCGCACCCAGCGCCTGTTCGAGGACGGCTTCATCGCCGCGGTCCGCGCCATGGTCGCGCCGAAGAAGGTGGCGAAGGGCACGCTGGTGATGGTCGGCGTCGTGCTCGACCGCTCGACCCCGGAGAGTTTTGCCACCTTCGAGCAGGCGATCACCAGGCTGAAATGCGTGCTCGACTGCCACCTCGTCGCCGGCGACTTCGACTATTTCCTCAAGATCCGCGTCGGCGACATGGAGGATTTCAACCGCATCCACGGCGAACAGCTGATCGCGCTGCCCGGCGTGCGCCAGACCCGCACCTTCTTCGTGATGAAGGAGGTTGTCGACAACGCGCCGCTGGAGTTTTGAGCAGCTGCTATTGATGCGCGATCCGCATCATGGGAGATTCAGGCGATGCAGACATTTCCCTTCCGCCAACTCAATCCGGCCGGGCCGGCCTATCGGCGCGGTTGGGTGGACGAGGCCGTCGCCGCGATCGAGGCCGACGAGTGCCGCACGGCCGACACGCATCTGATCCGGCTGATCGTGCCGGCGCTATCAGGCATCGACATCTATCTCAAGGATGAGTCCACGCATCCGACCGGCAGCCTCAAGCACCGCCTTGCGCGCTCGCTGTTCCTCTACGCGCTCTGCAACGGCCACATCCGCGAAGGCACGCCCGTGGTCGAGGCCTCGTCGGGATCGACGGCGGTGTCGGAAGCCTATTTCGCGCAGATGATCGGCGTGCCCTTCTACGCCGTGATGCCGCGCACGACCTCGGCGGAGAAGATCGCCGCGATCGAGCATTATAGCGGCAACTGCCATCTGATCGACGACGGCCGCGCGCTCTACGCGGAAGCCGCCGCGCTCGCTACCCGGCTGAACGGCCACTACATGGACCAGTTCACCTTTGCCGAGCGCGCCACCGATTGGCGCGGCAACAACAACATCGCAGAATCGATCTTCACGCAATTGCAGGGTGAGCCGCGTCCGATTCCCGACTGGATTGTCATGGGTGCGGGCACCGGCGGCACCTCGGCCACCATCGGACGGTACTTGCGCTTTCGCCAGTATCCGACACGGCTGTGCGTCGCCGATGTCGAGCATTCCGCCTTCTTCGATTGCTTCCGCACGCAGGACCGCTCTCACGTTTGCGAACGCCCATCGTTGATCGAGGGCGTCGGCCGGCCGCGCTGCGAACCCTCCTTCGTCCCCGGCGTGGTCGACCGCATGATGAAGATCCCGGATGCGGCAACGATCGCGGCGATGAACGTGCTGTCGCGCCGACTGCGCCGCGCGGTCGGCGGCTCCACCGGCACCAACTTCCTGGCACTGTGCCGCCTCGCCTCGGAGATGCGACAGGCGAACGTATCAGGGTCGCTGGTGACGCTGATCTGCGATTCCGGCGAGCGCTACCGGCAGACCTATTACGAGCCCGAATGGCTGAAGGGGCGCCGCCTCGATCCTGCGCCGTTCGAGGCGGCCCTGTCGTCGTTCCTCACGACGGGCGAGCCGCTGACGCTCGATGTCGACGACGTCGCAAATCCGCAGATCGTACCAAGCCCCGAGGCATCCTAGCCGACGTTTCCTTGCCACTTCCAAAATGGCACGATCGTCACGGCAACTTCACTTGCCTTGCACGCACACGCGGGTGAGCTTCGCCTCTTCTCAACGAGGAGATCCCCGCCGTGCGCCTTCCCATTCTCGATCCGAAAGACCTGAGCGACGAACAGAAGCCGCTCTATGACGACATGCGAGCCGGCATCAAGGACCACTTCAAGGGCTTCGTGAACATGCGCGACGACGGCGCGCTGCTGGGGCCGTGGAATCCCTGGGTCTGCGAGCCACGTTTCGGCAAGCCGGTGTGGGAGCTGGTCAAGGCAATCGCGTCGAACCCGCTGCTGCCTGCGCCGGTGCGCGAGGTCGCGATCCTCGTCACCGGTTCGCATTTCCGCTCCGGCTACGAGCTCTATGCTCATGTGCTCGTTGCCGAGCAGCGCGGCCTCTCCGACGAGAAGCTCGCGACCATCGTCGCGGGGCAGCGGCCGGTGGATCTCACCAAGCAGGAAGCCGTCGCCTACGACGTGGCGGCCGCATTGGTCGGCGGCGGCGTGCTGCCGGAATTGACCTGGCGCGCCGCGGTGAAGGAGTTCGGCGAGCACGGCGCGGCCGAGCTGTCCTATCTCGTCGGCGTCTACTGCATGGTCTCGGTCACCCTCAACACGTTCGACGTGCCGGTGCCGGAGTAGACGCCGCGTCCTTCGATCACTCCGCCGCCTTGCTTGCAGGCGGCGGGGGCGCCCATGCGATGCAACGATTGCGGCCTTCGGCCTTGGTCTGGTAGAGCGCATGATCGGCCGCTCCCATCAGCGTGTCGATGCCGGACATGCTGACGGTGGCTTCCGCCATGCCGATGCTCACGGTGAGGCCGAACTGAACCTTGTCGGCAAAGACCTGCGCGCTCATTACGCGCTTGCGGATGCCGCCGGCAAGCCGCTCGGCAGCGTCGTGCCTCTGCGTACCGCCAGCGCTTCGAATGCGGCCGACAATGTTGTGTTGCCGAAGCCGAGCCCGAGCGTGCCGGCGGGGATGGTCGCATGGATCGTGCGAAGATCGAGGTAGATGTTGGGGACAGCGGGCTTTGCCGGCGCGTCTTCCTCATCGTCGGCAGCGAAGGCAGTGCCTGCCGAGATCGTCAGACAAAGCAGTCCCATCGCGACAGCGCGTGAAGCCTGGCGATGCGATGGGTTGTGATGGGACACGTGACAATCCGACGCGTGGCGATTTGATGACGGAACCGTTGTTGGATGGAACGTGATCGCTCGGGTGGTCAAGCGGTATCCGTAAGCGATGGACGGCACGGATGTGCGCGGCTACCCTGCCGTGATCGCACTGACACACGCGCCGGCCGGAGTGCGGGCCGGACATTGGAAGGACACAGCCATGAACACGTCACGCCGCATCCTGCTCACTGGTCTGGCGGGCCTCGCTGTCGCTCCGACCGCGGCGGCGGCTAGCGTACCGTCGGCCGAGCCTGGCGACGTGACGGTCGCCGAAGAGCGATTCGCGCGCACGATTGCCGCCGCCCATGCCCCTGACGTCAGCTGCGCACGGCAGGCCGAGCGCTATGCGGATGCGCATTGGCTGGAATATGTCGTGGCGGCGCGGGCCGTGCTCGGCGCGCGCGCGTGATGCTTTCTTCTCTTCTCCCCTTGCGGGAGAAGGTGGCGCGAAGCGCCGCTACGCGGCGATCCACCCTCTCCCACAGGGGGAGAGGGTAAGAAAGTGCCTCATTTCTCCACCGCCCGCCGAACCTGTTCGCCGATCTGCGACAGCACGAGCCGCGCCTGCGGCAGGATCGCGCCCATGGCGTGGAAATTGTGGACCATGCCGTCATGGCAGACATGCTCGACCGCGACACCCGCGGCGAGCAGCTTGCGCGCATAGGCATTGCCCTCGTCGCGCATCGGATCGAATTCGGCGGTGTGGATGATCGCGGTCGGCAGGCCTGCAAGCCGCGTCGCGCGCAAGGGCGAGATGCGGGGGTCGGCGGTGTCGATGCCATCAGGCAGGTAATCGGCGAGATCGGCTTCGATGGTGGCGCGATCGATCAGATGGCCTTCGGCGAATGCCTCGCGTGAAGGCGAGGTCTCCTCGAAATCCAGCACCGGGCAGATCAGGCATTGCGCGACGATCGAGAGGCCGGCGGTCTGCATCGCTTCCTGGCACACGATCGCAGCGAGCGTGGCGCCGGCGGAATCACCGCCGACCACCAGCCGTTCGGCGTCGATGCCCAGCGACGAAGCTTGCCGCGCGACCCACTCCGTGGCCGCGATCGCATCAATGACGGCGGCAGGAAATTTGTGCTCAGGCGAGAGCCGGTAATCGACCGAGACGAGGCGACAGCCGGTTACATGCGCCAGCGCCGCCGCGATGCGGTCATGCGTCGCAATGCTGCCGGCCACGAGCCCGCCGCCATGAAAGAACACGAAGCCCGGCGCGCGGTCGCCGGCTGATGCGGGCGAATAAAGGCGATAGGGCAGCTCTCCACCGGGACCCGGAAGCGTGCCGTCGGCGGTGGTCACATCCGGCGCATCAGTGCGTGCAAACTGCATCAGCTTGGCCAGCGACTGCCGCCGTGCCTCGACGCTCGGCCGGCTCCGCCCCTGCGGGGCGGCCGCAGCCATCATGGTCAACAAACGCCTTGCAAGCGGATCGAGCGGCATGGATCCTTCTCCCTCGTCGGAGAGGGTAACGCACCATATCCCAGCAGGGAATCATTTAGACATTGGGACAATAGTGCCCGGGTATGTCCAAGGGAGGCCGGTCATGGCCGAGATCAAGAAACCGATCGAATATTCGCCGAGCTGGACCTTCTTCGAGGGCAAATGGCACGACGGCAACGTGCCGATCATGGGCCCGCGCACGCATGCGGCCTGGCTCGGCTCGGTCGTGTTCGACGGTGCGCGCGCGTTCGAGGGCGTCGCGCCCGACCTCGACCGTCACGTCGCCCGCGCCAATCAATCCGCGATCAATTTTGGTCTGAAGCCGGTGGTCGACACCGGCACCTGGCTGTTGCTCGCACACGAAGGCATCGCGCGCTTCACCGCGAATGCCGAGCTGTACGTCCGTCCGATGTACTGGGCGCAGAACGGTTCGGGCGGCGGCGTGCTGTTCGACCCCGAGACGACCAATTGGTGCCTGTGCATCTACGAGGCGCCGATGCCGAAACCCGTCGGCAACGCCATCACGCTATCGCCGTTCCGCAGGCCCACCGCCGAATGCGCGCCGGTCGAGGCCAAGGCCGCCTGTCTCTATCCGAACAATTCGCGCGCGCTCGCGGAAGCCGCCGGACGCGGCTTCCAGAACGCGCTGATGCTCGACATGCTCGGCAATGTCGCGGAGTTCGGCAATTCCAACGTGTTCATGGCCAAGGACGGCGTGGTCTACACGCCGGTCCCGAACGGCACGTTCCTGAACGGCATCACGCGCCAGCGCGTCATCAGCCTGCTGCGCGGCGACGGCGTTACCGTGGTCGAGAAGACGCTGCGCTATGCCGACTTCCTCGCTGCCGACGAGATCTTCTCGACCGGCAATTTCGCCAAGGTCGCCCCCGTCATCCGCATCGACGATCGCGAACTGAAGCCGGGCCCGCTCTACACCAAAGCGCGCAAGCTCTATTGGGACTTTGCGCATGCGGTGAAGCTGGCGGCGTAGGGCGCCGCACTTTCCTTCGTCCTAGCCGCGTCGCTTAAACCGGCTGAACTGAAACGCCTGGGTCGACTTCCACGGCGTGTGGTGCGTCTCGCTCCGCGTCTCGATCAGCTCGAACTCCGGCCCAAGCTCCGCAGCAAGGCTCGCGCTATCGTGCCGCTGCACCGGAAGGCCGCTGCATTTCTCCGGGCCATCAAGCGCAAATGTCGCGATGATGGCGTGGCCGCCGGGCGTAATCGCCGACCGCAGGCGCTCGACGTAAGCGGCCCTGTCGCGCGGATCGGTCAGGAAGTGAAATGCCGCGCGATCGTGCCAGACGTTGTAGCTGCGCCCCGGCCGCCATGTCGTGGCGTCGGCAACGATCCAGTCGACTGCTGAGGCCGCCCGGCCGATTCGTTTCTTCGCCGCTTCAAGCGCGTTGGCGGAGAGATCGAGCACGGCGAGGTCGCGGTATCCGTCCCGCAGGAGAGCGTCCACCAGCCGCGAAGCACCGCCGCCGATGTCGATGATGGCGGCGCCATGGTCAGGACGGGCCGAACGGATCATCTCGAGGGAGATCGCTGGGCTGTCCTGAAACCAGCTTACCTCGGCCTCGCCCTTGGTGGCGTAGACGTTGTCCCAGTGGGTGCTGCGGTCGGACATGGCGGCTCCGGCCTGGCCGGGACGACAGCGCGCACGTCGCGCCGTTACGAACCGGCGGCCCGCGCGCCCGCCGCAGGTGGACGCGCCGGCACGAACGAAATCCCTACTCGTCCTTCTTCGACATCCGCTCGAGGCGTTCCTGCATGTCCTTCATCTGCTGACGCAGGTCGTCGATGTTGCTGCTGTCCGTCGGCGCCGCAGCGCTTGCGTCGGCCTCCGGTTCGGGGCTGGTCGCCGGACGGCCCGCGTTGGGGGCAAACGGCTTGAACATCGAGAAGGTCTGCTGGAACAGCTCCATGTTGCGGCGGACCTGTTCTTCCAACGGAGCAAAAGGAGTGCCGGAGAGCGAGTTGGCGATCTGCTTGCGGAACTTCTCCTGCTCCTGGGTCAGCGTCGCGATCGACTGCTCCAGATATTTCGGCACCACCATCTGCATGCTGTCGCCGTAGAAGCGGATGAGCTGGCGCAGGAAGGTGGTCGGCAGCAGGTTCTGGCCGGCCTTGTTCTCCTGCTCGAAGATGATCTGGGCGAGCACGGAGCGGGTGATGTCGTCGCCGGTCTTGGCGTCGTAGACCAGGAAATCCTCTCCGTCCTTGACCATGGCGGCGAGGTCTTCGAGCGTCACGTAGGTGCTCGTTCCGGTGTTATAGAGCCGGCGGTTCGCGTATTTCTTGATGGTGGTGGGTTGGTCTGATTTCGCCATGGGCTCTCACTTGCAAGCGCGGAGAACGGGAACCCGGCGGATAATGCCGCAGGGCGGGAAGAGTACGCAACGCAACAAAATAAGCATTTTCAAAGGGGTCACGCTACCGTTTTGTGCGCCACGGTTAATCGGGCAGCAAAAACGTGCTTGCGAAAGCGCCAAGAACGCTATTTTGAATGCGTTGCGGCATGAATTCGGTCGCCGGCCGATTGACATGCCTCAACGACGTTAACAGGATGCCATTCGAGACTGGCGAGCCGTTTCCCCAGCCCCGCCTGCCCCCTTTCAACACCAGGAGATGCCCATGTCAGACGATGTCGTCATCGTCAGCGCCGCCCGCACCCCGGTCGGAAGCTTCAACGGAGCGTTCGCGACCCTTCCCGCCCATGACCTCGGCGCCATCGCCATCAAGGCCGCGCTGGAGCGTGGTGGCATCGAGCCTGGCCGGGTCTCCGAAGTCATCATGGGTCAGATCCTGACCGCGGCTCAGGGTCAGAACCCGGCCCGCCAGGCCTCGATTGCCGCCGGCATTCCGGTGGAGAGCCCGGCTTGGGGCGTCAACCAGCTTTGCGGCTCGGGCCTGCGCACCGTCGCGCTCGGCTACCAGGCGCTGCTCAACGGCGATTCCGAGATCGTGGTCGCCGGCGGCCAGGAATCCATGAGCATGGCTCCGCACGCCCAGTATCTGCGCGGCGGCGTCAAGATGGGCCCGGTCGAGTTCGTCGACACCATGATCAAGGACGGCCTGTGGGATGCCTTCAACGGCTATCACATGGGGAATACGGCCGAGAACGTCGCGCGCCAGTGGCAGATTACCCGCGCCCAGCAGGACGAATTCGCGGTCCACTCGCAGCAGAAGGCCGAGGCGGCGCAGAAGGCCGGCAAGTTCAACGACGAGATCGTTCCCGTCACCATCAAGACCCGCAAGGGCGACATCGTCGTCAGCGCCGACGAATATCCGCGTCATGGCGCAACGCTCGACGGGATGGCGAAGCTCAAGCCCGCCTTCGAGAAGGAAGGCACGGTCACCGCGGGTTCGGCCTCCGGCATCAACGACGGCGCCGCTGCTGTTGTGCTGATGACGGCGAAGCAGGCCGCCAAGGAAGGCAAGAAGCCGATCGCGCGCATCGTGTCCTGGGCGCAGGCCGGCGTCGATCCGAAGATCATGGGCTCGGGCCCGATCCCGGCCTCGCGCGCCGCGCTGAAGAAGGCTGGCTGGAGCGTCGGCGATCTCGACCTGATCGAGGCCAACGAGGCCTTCGCGGCGCAGGCCTGCGCCGTCAACAAGGATCTCGGCTGGGACACCTCGAAGGTCAACGTCAACGGCGGTGCGATCGCGATCGGCCATCCGGTCGGCGCTTCCGGCGCACGCGTGCTGGTGACGCTGCTGCACGAGATGCAGAAGCGCGATTCGAAGAAGGGCCTCGCCACGCTGTGCATCGGCGGCGGCATGGGTATCGCGATGTGCCTGGCGCGCGACTGAAGCTGACATCTAACTTACGTGTCACTTGCGCGTGCGCTGCACACATAGATGAGTGCATCGCACGCGACTAAAAAGGCGGCGGTTGCAAATCAAATATTCTTCGCAACAGCGCCAGCCTCGACTAAATACAAACGCCCGGCTCGACGCCGGGCGTTTTGTTCTTGATGTCCGTCAAACCAACCGCATAATCCGCATCTAAAACGATCACTCAGAAACGTCCGCAGAGTCCAAGGGAAGGAATACGATATGGCACGTGTTGCACTGGTGACGGGTGGTACGCGGGGCATCGGAGCTGCGATCAGCAAGGCGCTGAAAGCGGCCGGCTACAAGGTCGCGGCGAGCTATGCCGGCAATGATGCGGCGGCGGAGAAGTTCAAGGCCGAGACCGGCATCGCCGTCTACAAATGGGACGTCAGCAATTTCGATGCCTGCGCCGAAGGCGTGAAGAAGGTCGAGGCCGAGCTCGGCCCCGTCGACGTGCTCGTCAACAACGCCGGCATCACCCGCGACACCGCCTTCCACAAGATGACGCTCGAGCAGTGGAACGCCGTCATCAACACCAATCTCGGCTCGCTGTTCAACATGACGCGCCAGGTCATCGAGGGCATGCGCGCGCGCAAGTTCGGCCGCGTCATCTCGATCTCGTCGATCAACGGCCAGAAGGGGCAGTTCGGCCAGGTCAACTATTCTGCAGCAAAGGCCGGCGACATCGGCTTCACCAAGGCGCTCGCGATCGAGAACGCCAAGGGCGGCATTACCGTCAACGCGATCGCACCGGGCTACATCAACACCGAGATGGTGCAGGCGGTGCCGAAGGACGTGCTGGAGAAGAATGTCATTCCGCAGATCCCGGTCAATCGTCTTGGCGAACCGGAGGAGATCGCCCGCGCGGTGGTGTTCCTCGCCGCCGACGAGGCCGGCTTCATCACCGGCTCGACGCTGACCATCAATGGCGGCCAGTATCACGCCTGATATGGCGTCAAGCCTGTAGATTCAGGCGCGACAAGGCGATAGTGAAGACGAAATGCCCGGCCTCGTGCCGGGCATCATCGTCCTCAGGGCCTTTCGATTGATGACCCCGCGCACAGCCACACTGATCGGATTGACCGCGATCCTGATGTGGTCGCTGCTATCCGTGATGACGGTGGCGACCGGAAAGATTCCGGCGTTCCAGCTCGCCGCCATGACGTTCGCGATCGGCGGTCTCGTCGGCCTCCTCACCTGGGTCGGCCGTGGCGATGCGGCGAGGAGCTTGCGTCAGCCGCTGGTCGTGTGGGTCGTCGGCGTCGGTGGCCTGTTCGGCTATCACGCACTGTATTTCCTGGCGCTGCGCTTTGCGCCGCCGGCCGAAGCCGGTCTTTTGAATTACATGTGGCCGCTCCTGATCGTGCTGTTCTCGTCGTTCCTGCCGGGCGAGCGGCTTGCGGTGCATCACATCATTGGTGCCGTGCTCGGCCTCGTCGGCACCGTGCTGCTGTTCGCCGGGAGCACCTCCGGCTTCGCGCCGGGCCAGCTGCCGGGATTGATTGCGGCGTTCATCGCGGCGTTCGTCTGGGCGGCCTATTCGGTGTTGTCGCGGCGATTGAAGGCGGTGCCGACCGATGCGGTCGCGGGCTTCTGCCTTGCCACCGCCGCGCTTGCCGCGCTGATGCATGGTCTGCTTGAAACCACGGTGTGGCCGGAGACGACGCTGCAATGGCTCTCCGTGGCCGCTCTCGGCATCGGCCCCGTCGGCGCCGCGTTCTACGCCTGGGACATCGGTATGAAGCGCGGCGACATCCGCGTGCTCGGCGCCGCATCCTATGCGACGCCGCTGCTCTCGACCGGATTCCTCATCGCCGCCGGTTTTGCAAAAGCCAGCGCGAACATCGCCATCGCCGCGATCCTGATCGCCGGCGGCGGCCTGATCGCGGCGAAGGATATGGTGCTGCGGAAGCGGTGACAGTTGTTGTCGGGCTCGCTGCCATGCGGCGCCAGGGAATGACAGTGCGCCTTACGGCTCCCAGTCCTTCGGCGCGAGCTCGAATTTTGCGAACTCGAATGCGGGCGCCACGGTGCAACCGACCAGCGTCCACTCTCCCATGCTCTCCGCCGTCTGCCAGGCATTCGCCGGCACGATTCCCTGCGGCCGTTCGCCGCTCACAAGGTCCGTGCCGAGCCGCACCTCGTGTTGCGAGCAGCCTTCATGCGCGATGCGCAGCGTCAGCGGGCTGCCGGCGTAGTAGTGCCAGGTCTCCACGGCGTCGATGCGATGCCAATGCGAGCGTTCGCCGCGCGCGAGCAGGAAATAAATGAGGGTCGAGCGCGACCGGCCGTTAGGGTCCGTGGTCTGGTCGCGAAACGTCTCGCGGTAGTGGCCGCCTTCGGGATGCGGGCGGAGTTCGAGGCGTGCGATGATCTCGGCTGCGGTCGGCATCGATCCCCGTCAGGATTTCTTCTTCAGGATTTGTTCTTGCGCTCGCGCAGTTCGCCAAACACCGCGGCAGCGTCCGCGCCCTTCATGTGTAGCCTGGTTGCGACCGATGGTTCATCAGCACGCAGGAACACGTTTGCTCGCTTCTCGTCACCAAGCAGTGATGGAATGGTTGGCCTATTCTCGGCCCGCAGCTTCGCCACTTCCGCCGCGCGTGCCTGGAGCGCCACATTGTCGGGGTCGATGGTGAGCGCGAACTTGACGTTGGACGCGGTGTATTCGTGCCCGCAATAGAGCTTGAAGTCGTCAGGCAGCGCCCGCAGCTTCAGAAGCGAGTCCCACATCATCGGGTAGTCGCCTTCGAACACGCGGCCGCAGCCGATCGAGAACAACGTGTCGGCCGCGAACAGCGTCTTCTCATTGTCGAACACGTAGGAGATGTGGTCGAGCGTGTGGCCGGGCGTCTCCAGAACGCGCCCCAGCAAGCTGCCGACCTTGACGATGTCGGCATTGGCGACGCGCAGGTCGACGTTGGCGATCTCAGTCGTCTTGTCATGCGGCGCGACGACGCGGCAATTGTATTTCTGCTTGAGTTCGGCGACCCCGCCGACATGATCGCCATGATGATGGGTGATCAGGATGTCGGTGAGCTGCCAGCCCTCGCGCTCAAGCGCCTTCAGGATGGGGCCGGCCTCCGGCGCGTCGATCGACGCCGTCGCCTTGGTTTCCACATCGTGGATCAGATAACCGAAATTGTCGTTTAAACAGGTGAAAGTACGAATTTCGGCGGCCATGTCATCTCCATCGCGCTCAGCCCCGCAGACAAATATGGCGTTAACGTTGCGCAGGCAATGCAATATTCCGGGCGCGGGAGCCGCCTCGTGCATGTTACATTGCCGTCATGACCATTGATGTCGTCGACCTCCGCGAGTTCTACTCCCGTCGCCTCGGGATTGTGGCGCGGCAAATGATCAATCGCGGCATCAGGGAGCGCTGGCCGACCGCCGCGGGCCAGCGTGTGCTCGGCATCGGCTATCCCACCCCTTATCTCGGCCTGTTCCGCGAGGACGCGGAGCGCTGCATCGCCTTCATGCCGTCGGCGCAGGGCGTCTTGAAATGGCCGACGGGCCGGCCGGCGCTGGCCTCGCTGGTCGATGAATTCTCGCTGCCGCTTCCTGACGCCGCGGTCGACCGGATCCTGCTAATTCATGCGCTGGAGATGTCGGACGATCCGGCCGCGCTCTTGCGCGAGGTGTGGCGGGTGCTGTCGCCCTCCGGCCGCGTGATCGCGGTGATCCCGAACCGGCGCGGGGTATGGACCCGCACCGACAGCACGCCGTTCGGTCACGGCCGGCCCTATTCGCGCTCGCAGATCACCGACCTGTTGCGCCAGACCTGGTTCACGCCGACCGCCTGGGGCGAGGCGCTGTTCATGCCGCCCTATGCCGGCGGCTGGGTGCTGAAATCGGCGCAGGTGTGGGAGCGTGCGGGCGCGGCGCTGTCGCTGCCCTTTGCCGGCGTGCACATTGTCGAGGCGACCAAGCAGGTCTATCGCGCGATCCCCGCCAAGCGCGAGCGCGCGCGGCTGATTCCCTCGTTGAAGCCGGTGCTGGTGCCGTCCTCGACGGTGACGCGCACTTGAAAACAAATCGTCCCGGCGCGAGGCCGGGACGATTGCAGATCAGAAGAAGCTTACTCGCCGGAGGCGACTTCGTCGCTGGAGCCGGCCGGAGCCGCCTCGCGCTCGGGGCGCGGGCCGTGCGGCCGGCGGCGCCGCCGCGGAAAGCGTTCGCCGCCACCGCCGCCTTCCAGGCCGCCCTGACCGCCATTCGCGGCACTATTCACTTGCGGCTGTGCGCCGGTGATGAAGGAGGGCAGGCGATCGACGCTGCCGGCGTCGGCAACGACGGGCTGCGGCTGGTTCAGCGGCAGCGGCTGCGGCTGATATTGCGGCTGCGCACGATGGTCGCGTTCGCGATGTTCGCGGGGCTGCTGGTTGTCGCGCTGATAGGGCTGCTGGCCGTCACGCGGCTGATGATCACGCTGGTGATCGCGCTGGCCGTCGCGGTCGCGCATGAAGGGCTGTTGCTGCTGCGGCGGCTGCGGGACGAAGCCCGGCTCCTGGCCGAAATTCGAGAAATTCTCGCCGTCGTCCTCGCTGTCGTCGCCGCTGTTGCTGACGGGCTCGTCGCCGCGCGGCTGCTGGTTCTGGCGGAACTGTTCCTGGGCTGCCGCGATCAGGCGGAAATAATGCTCGGCGTGCTGGTAGTAGTTCTCGGCGGCGACCGGGTCGCCGGAAGAGCGCGCATCGCGCGCGAGCTGAAGATATTTTTCGGCGATGTGCGAAGCCGTGCCGCGGATCTTGATGTCGGGTCCGTTCGATTCGTAAACCCGGGTCATCGGGTTCTGGCCGCGCCGGTTGTTGTTGTTATTATTATTGTTATTGCGGTTGCGCATCCGCTGCTTGTTCTGACCGTTTCTCATGTCCTGCCTTTAATTCCAGCCCTAAAGGTTGCACGCATTACTGATTGCTCGGAGTGACCTGATGACAGCGGTTCACATCTCTCATGCGCACCGCGCGCAAGAGCGGCTTGAACCCTGCCGATGTCCGTCGACCGTCGCGTTCAACAAAGACGCGTTCCCCACCCGCCAGCATCCATTGCCAGCGAACCCATTCATATCGCCTGCCGAAACAAGCCCAGCTTTGTTGCGTAAGTCTTCAAGCGCAATATCAGGCTTTCGTTCACTTTGCGGTCGGAGAGCAGCGCAGCTCCAATGGCCATCGCGCTCAACAGGACCTGCGGCTTGGAACCTTTAAATCAGTAAAGCTCTCGCCCGAGAGCCCGGCTTTTGCCCGTAGGTCTACGGGGCCGGCACCGATGTGTTGACCGGAACGTAGTCGTTCCCAAGGGATATTCCAAGAGGTTTTTTGCAACCCAATCCGGCTTTTATGGGGGCATTTTTCGGGCCGAAACCGCCCGCGGGATGCCCGCCAAATCGGCCTTGGGCGGCCTGTCCACAGACAACGCGGCGGCCGTCATCAAGGTTTCAATATCGCGGGCCTGCCCTTGCCCCGCCTCGACGATCAACGCCCCGCCGGGGGCGAGCCGCTCGGCCGCCTGCGGGATCAGGGCGCGGTAGGCGTCATAGCCGTCATTGCCGCCGTCGAGCGCCAGATGCGGATCGTGCTCGCGCACATCGAGGCTCAGTTTCGGAATTTCCCCTGAGGGAATATAGGGCGGATTCGACACGATGAGATCGAACGGGCCGCGCAGCGCCGCCGCATAGGAGCAGGCGACGAAGCCGGAACGATCGGCGAGGCCCAGTGCTGCGGCATTGCTCCGCGCGGTGTCGAGCGCGGAGAGGCTGAGATCGGTTCCGACACCGAAGGCATCGGGAATTTCGTGCAGCAGCGCGAGCAGGATCGCGCCGGATCCAGTGCCGATATCCGCGATTCGCGGGCGCTGCCCCGATATCGCGGCCTCCCGAAAGATTTCCAGTGCCAGTTCGACCACGGTCTCGGTGTCCGGCCGCGGCACCAGCGTCGCTTCGGACAGTTGGAACGGCAGGCCCCAGAATTCGCGCGCGCCGAGAATGCGGGCGACCGGCTCATGCGCGAGCCGGCGCTGCGCATAGGCTTCGAGCCGCGCGGCCTCTTCGGGCGTGAGCTGGCGCGCCGCCTGCGTGACGATGCCGGTCAAATCAAGCCTCAGCGCGGCTCCGACGAGCAGGCGCGCGTCGAGGGCGGGCTCTTCGATGCCGGCCGATTGCAGCCGCGCCGCAAGCGCGCGCCGCGCACTCTCGATGCTGTGTCCGGAATCGAAACCTGTCGCCAATGGAGCCATCCTGCCTGGTATCGTGGATAGATCGGCGGCATTGCTTGCGTCAACGGAAAGGAGCGCGTCTGATCGCATCTCGCAGCCAGCGAGGGATCCATGGCGGCTTACGACGATCAGAACGTCTTCGCAAAGATCCTGCGCGGCGAGATTCCCTGCTTCGAGGTTTTCAGCGACGACCGCAGCCTCGCCTTCCTCGACATCATGCCGCGCTCGCCCGGACACACGCTGGTCATCCCCCGGGCGCCGGCGCGTGGCATCCTCGACATCGCGGATGACGATCTCGCCGCGGTCGCCCGAACCGGCAAACGGATCGCGATTGCAGCGATGAAGGCGTTCGACGCCGAGGGTATCATCCTGCAGCAGTTCAGTGAACCGGCGAGCGGGCAGGTGGTCTTCCACCTGCACATGCACGTCATGCCGGTCAGGGCCGGAATCGAGCTGCTGCCGGCGCAGACGCGCAAGGAAGACATGGCCGTGCTCGCGGCTCACGCCAAGCGGATGATTGCGGCGCTTGGCAGTTGATCGAGATAGCGCTGCAGCAAGACCGTAGGACGGGTAGAGCTGTTGCGAAACCCATCATCGAGACAAACTCGAAATCGACTGGCGCAGCTTCGCTCCACCGAAACTGCGAGCCAGCGATCTTTCATCGAACCTTCATCAGTTCCTGTTCAGCGGGCGGGGTCGAAGGGGAGAGCCAATCGGACATTCGAGCGCGGCACGATCCCAGCGTCCGACATCAGCTGCTGCCTGATAGGTGGTTTGCAGAAACGCCATGAGCGTGGCCTCTGGCTCGCTGGATTTTCGCACAAGGTCGTAGGGCAGGAGATATTCGCCGAGCTTCCGATCGAAGTATGCGCCCGCCGGCATGACCTGTCCGTCAGCAAAGCCATTCGGGGTGGGGTAGGCATAGGAGTAGAAAGCCGCAAAGTCTGTGCCACCTCCGCCCGGCCAAAAGCCGGCGGACGAGACCTCATCGCTATAGGCCTCGCGTGTCACGACGTCCGGCAAACCCGGGACGCCACCCGGGTGAAGCGGAGCGGAACGCCCAGAGAAGCGCGTCACCGCGAGATCGAAGCTGCCCCAGAAGAGATGGACCGGACTGACTTTCCCGATGAATCCCGTCCGAAACCGATAGAACACTCCGCTGATCGCGACGAGGGCGCGGAAGAACCGCGTCACGGCGTCTGCGTCATAGGGCCTGATCTGGCGGTCCTCCGTGAACGGGATCGGATCCGGGACCTCACTGGGCCGACCGTCAAATTCTGGTGTTCCGCCGAGATGTTCTACCAAATCACAGAACCGGGCGTGAAATTCGGCGACGGACATTCGCCCGAGCGGCATTTCCGCCCTGCGCCCATCAGCTGCTTCTCCGATCAGGACGTGATGGGAGAGATCGAAGACGATCTCGATACCTGATGCGTCTGGAATCAGCGAAGTCGTGAGCCCGCGTGCATTCACGTAGAAGGTCGCGTGCCAGGAATGGTTGACCCACGGCGTTCTCGCGAGCCGATACTTGCCGACAATCTGGCAATACAGATGAAGCGCGGAACAGGTTTCGCGCCATGCCTCGAAGGGAATCTCC
Organism: Bradyrhizobium sp. 63_E2_N1_3; assembly: GCF_052076005.1. NCBI lineage: Bacteria > Pseudomonadati > Pseudomonadota > Alphaproteobacteria > Hyphomicrobiales > Nitrobacteraceae > Bradyrhizobium > Bradyrhizobium sp. 63_E2_N1_3. The sequence goes on from NZ_CP197235.1 coordinate 743,793, forward strand.
GGCCAGATCGCGCTCATAGCGTCTCCTCCCTCAGGTTCGGTTCGGCTTGGCAAGACCTCACCTCGGCTAAAGGCGACCCTGTGTCCGCTTTGGGCCCAAGGCGACATTCCGGGGGCGAGGCCGCATGCTGCGCCCTCGAAAGCAGATATCCCGGAGTTTAGGGGGACTCGACCTAGACGCCAAGGTATCGCTGCAGCAGCTCCGGCTGGACCTTGAGCTCCTGCGCCGGTCCCTCGTGCACGATGTGGCCGTTGTTGATGATGTAGATCCGCGTCGCCAGCGCCAGCGTCGCTGCCAGATTCTGCTCGACCAGCACGATGGTCTGGCCGGCGGCCGCGAGCTCGCGGCAGGCCTTGACCAGATCGTGGACGATGACGGGCGCGAGCCCCTCGAACGGCTCGTCCAGCAGCACGATCTTGGGATCGCGCACCAGCGCCCGGGCGATCGCGAGCATCTGCTGTTCGCCGCCGGAGAGCTCGGTGCCGCGGTTGTTGCGCCGCTCCTTCAGCCGCGGAAACATCTCGTAGACGCGCTCGAGCGGCCAGCGCTTCGGTGCGGTGATCCCGGCGAGGACGATGTTCTCCTCCACCGACAAGCTGCCGAAGATCCGGCGCTCCTCGTGCACGAGCTGCATGCCGGCCTGCGCGATTCTGTGGCTCTTGCGTCCGGCGATATCGATGCCGTCGAACTTCACGCTGCCGCTGCGGGGCGTCACGACGCCCATCAGGCTCTTGAGCGTCGTGCTCTTGCCGGCGCCGTTCCTCCCGAGCAGCGCCACCACCTCGTGCCGCTCGACGCGCATGGCGACGTCGAACAGGATGTGGGAGTCCCCGTAGTAGCTGTTCAGGCCGTTGACCTCGATCAGGCTCATGCGGCGATCTCTCCGTGAACGCCGCCGAGATAGGCTTCCTGCACCGCGGCGTTGGTCCTGATTTCCTCCGGTGTGCCGTCCAGCAGCACCTTGCCCTCCTGGAGCACCGTCACGCGCTCGACCAGCTCGAACAGCGAATCCATGTCGTGGTCGATGATGATCATGGTGCGCCCGCGCGCGATCGATTTGAGCAGCTTGACGGTCTCGACCCGTTCGCGCGGGCTCATGCCCGCGAGCGGCTCGTCGAGCAGCAGCAGGCGCGGCGAGGTGGCGAGCGCAAGCCCGATCTCCAGCCGGCGCTTCTCGCCATAGGCGAGCTCGGATACCGGCGTATCGGCGCGGCGGGTCAAATTGACCAGGGCAAGCGTGTGCTCGACCTGCTCCGTCAGGCCCTTCACGCCCGAGAGCTTGCGGAACAGGTCGAGCCGAAATTTGCCGCGCAGCTCGGCGAGTGCTGCGATCGTCAGGTTCTGCCGCACCGTGAGGCCCGTGAAGAGCTGGTTGACTTGGTAGCTCTTGGTGAGTCCGAGCTGGCAAACCTCGGTGACCTTCAATCCCGTGATGTCGCGGCCCTCGAACACGATCCGGCCGGAGGTCGGCGCGATCTCGCAGGTCAGCATCTTGAAGAAGGTCGATTTGCCGGCGCCGTTGGGCCCGATGATGCCGCGCAGCTCGCCCTGATTGACGCTGAAATCGATGTCGCTGTTGGCGACGAGACCGCCATAGCGCTTGGTCAGGCCGGTGGCTTTCAGGATCGGCCCGGAATAGGCGGGATGCGCGACCTCCCTGGCCTGCATCGGTGCAGGCGGAGCTTGCTGTGGCGTCTCGATCTCGGCCTCCACCTCCGTCTCCGCAGCCTTCCGCGCTCGCTTGCCGGACACGAGGCCGTAGAGATCGACGAGGCCGCCCACAATGCCGCCGCGCAGGAAGCAGACCAGCACCACGAACACGACGCCCAGCACGAGCTTCCAGGCCGCCCCGAGGCCCAGCGCGGACTGGAGGAAATCCTGAAGGAAGAGCCAAACTGTTGCGCCGACCAGCGGTCCGAACAGCGTGCCGCGGCCGCCAATGGCGGTCTGCATCACGAGCTGGCCCGAGGTGTCGAAAGTGAAGGCGTCAGGCGGCATGAAGGCCTGCAATACGCCGAGCAGGCCGCCGGCGAAGCCCGCATAGGCCGCAGCGATCACGAAGGCGGTCAACTTGTAGCCGTGGATGTTGTGGCCGACGGCGGTGGCGCGCAGCGGATTGTCCCGGATCGCGCTGAAGATGGCGCCGACCGGCGAGCGGACGATCCTGAGCGCGATGATGACGCCGATGAAGTAGCACAGCGCGATGAACTGATAGAGCGACCAGCCATTGGTGAAGTGGATGGTGGTGAAACCGAGATTGAAGCTCGGTGTCGGCACGCCCGGCAGGCCGTTCTCGCCGCCGGTGAAATCCGAGAGCGGATTGAACTCGACGAAGAAGAACACCTCCGCGATCGCCACCGTGATCATGGCGAAATAGATGCCGGTGCGGCGCAGCGCGATCAGGCCGATCAGGTAGCCGGTCGCCGCCGCCGCGATCATGCCGATGATCAGCGCGCCCAGCACGTTGCCGAAGCCCGCGCGGGTCAGGAGGTAGGCCGCGACAAAGCCGCCGGTGCCGTAGAAGGCGGACTGGCCGAACGACAGCAGGCCGGTGAATCCGAACAGGATGTCGAAGCCGAGACCGAACAGGCCCCAGACCAGAATCCGGTTCACGGTGTTCGGGGCGAAGCCGAGATGAGGCAGCACGAAAGGGGCTGCGATCAAACCGATCGCGGTCAGGGTCTCGATCAGGAACGGGCGTTGCTTGAGCATCAGGAAATCGCTTACTCGCGGCCCTGGACGCCGAGCAGGCCATGCGGTCGCACCACGAGCACGAGCGTCATCGCCGCAAACAGCATCACATAGGCGTAGCCGGGGTTGAACATGGAGGTGACGCTGATGATCTCGCCGGCGATCAGGCCGCCGAGGATCGCGCCCGGAAACGAGCCGACGCCGCCGATCACCACCACCACGAAGGTCTGGACCAGGATGTCGTCACCGATGCCCGGTGTCAGCGACACCACCGGCGCATTGACGATGCCGGCAAATCCGGCGGCCATCGCGCCGATGCCGAACACGACCATGAAGACGCGGTAGACGTTGATGCCGAGCGAATCGACCATCACCGAATCCTCGATGCCGGCGCGCACGATCATGCCGAGCCGGGTCCGGTACAGGACGATGAACAGTGCGCCGAGGGCGACCGCGACGATGCCGACGACGGCGAGGCGGTAGGTCGGATAGAACATGAAGCCGAGATTGGTGATGCCCTGGAACAGGGCCGGCGGCGGCACCAGCTGCGACTGGCTCGAGAAGATCAGGCGCACGAGCTCGACGAAACAGATGCCGAGCCCGAAGGTCACGAGCAGCTGATCCTCGTGCGGGCGATGATAGAAATGGCGGATGATGACGCGTTCCATCGCGACGCCGAGCAGCATCACGAACAGCGAGCCCGCGATGACGGCGATGATGAAGGACTCCGTGTACTGGTAGGCGACGAAGCCGGCATAGCCGCCGATCATGAACATCGCGCCATGCGCGAGGTTGAGCACGCCGAGCGTGCCGTAGATGATGGTCAGGCCGGAGCTGATCAGCGCGAGCAGGGCGCCGAGCGCGAGCCCGTTGAAAAGCTGCGAAACGAGGTTGGGCCAACTGATCATGCGACAATCGCCGTTGTGACGCGCGATGGTGCGCGTCAGAAAAAGGTGACGCCGCAGGACCAGAGTGCAGCCCGCGGCGTCACAGGGGTTAGCGCGGGCTCAGCTGTAATCGCCGGGATGGCAGCCGAACGCGTCCGGCTTCTGCATCAGGCCTTCACCGGGGACGATCTCGACGACGTCGTACCAGTCTTCCTTGCTCTTCATGTCCTTCTGCTGCTTGCCCTTCACGATGATCACCGGGCGGACGCATTGGTGATCCTCGGGGCGGTAATGCACGTCGCCGACCAGGGAGGGGATCGTCTCGCCCTTCTCGTAGGCCTTGATCACGTCGGGCGGATTGAAGCTGCCGGCCTGCTCGCACATGTGGGCCCAGTGCGCGAAGCTGACATAGGCGTTCTCGGCGCCCCATTCGGGCTTGTAGCCGTACTTCTTCTCGAAGGCCTCGTTGAACATCTTGGCGAGCGGGAACTTGTCCTCGATCGTCCACCAATAGTCGGTGGCGGCGTACACGCCCTGCATCAGGCCGCCGGTCTCGCGTGCGATGAAGGGCACCTGGTAGGGGACGACCAGCTTCATCTTGTCGAGCACGCCGAACTGCTTGGCCTGCTGGGTCGACAGTACCGCGTCGTGGCCCCAGTTGACGTTGATGAGCACGTCGGCGCCGGAATTCGCGACGTTCAGCAGATATGAGGAGTAGTCGGGCGCGCCGAGCGGTGCGACCTGGTTGGTCACCGTCGTCCAGCCCGCGGTCGCGAGGAAGTCCTGCATCGACTTGGTGACGGTGTGGCCGTAGGTGTAATCGGGCGTCAGGTAGGCGGCCTTCTTGTTCTTGCCGAACTCCCTCACCATCACCGGGCCGATCGCCGCGGCGGCGGTCTGGCCGAAGAAATTCTGGCGGAAGCCGTAGCGAACGCAGTCCTTGCCGGTGGTGTCGTTCGAGCCGGAAATGCCGCACACGAACAGCACGTGTTCGCGCTGCGCGAGCTTGTTGAGCGCGACCGCGACGGCGCTCGACGTGCCGCCGGTGATCATGATCGCCTTGTTCTCGCTGATGAAGCGCTGCTGCGCCTGCACCGCCTCGTTCGGCTTGGCCGCGGAATCCGCGACGCCGAACTTCAGCTCCTTGCCGAGCACGCCCTTGCTGGTCTTCGGCGAAATCTTCTTGATCAGGTCGTGGCCGCTGTTGATGTGCTCGATCGCGAGCTGGTAGCCCTTGAGCTCGTCCTCGCCCTGCACGGCATAGGTGCCGGTGCGCGGGACCGAGATTCCGATGAACGCGGTGGAACCCGAAACGCCGGCGGGATACGAGCCGATCGCCGGCTTGTCCTCGGCAAAGGCCGGCGTCGCGGGCAGCATCGAGCCGCCGATGAGGCTAGCTGTGGTCTGGAGCAGGCCACGGCGCGAGAGGCCGCGGCGGATGAGATCGTCAGTCATGGTCGTTTCCTCCGAACATCGTTCTTGTTTGCAGGCGCAAGCACGACCTGTCCGGCGCCAGCCGGCCTCGCTGGCCTGCTGCGCCGGGCACGTCACATCCGCGTGTAGCTCTTGGCCCTAAGCATTGCTCGTGAAGTCCTTCTGTCAATTTCGTCTTTGGTCGAACGACGAAAATTATCACGTGAAAACATATCGGATCACGATATATATTAGTCTTTGTGAGTACGAGGCTGGCGGGTTCGGCGAGAGAAATGGCGCGGCAGACGACAGTGGCGAGTGCCCGGAAGCGACGATCCTGGCCGCAGGAGGCGGAGCGGCCGGAGGCCGCGTGGCCCGCGGGGGAGGGCAGCGACCAGCGCGCGGCGCCGCAGTCGGGCGATGCCTCCCGCGTGTCCGAGCCGTGCAGCCGGTCAGCCGGCCGGCGCGGACCCGTCGTCGGCTCCGTCCAGGCCAAGGTCCAGGCCAAGCGCGCGCCCGGCCCGATGCAGAAGCTGAGCGTGCGCGCGCAGAATGTTCTGAAGGAGCTTGCGGTGGAGCTCACCGGCGAACAGCCGCCGAAGGGGAATTGGCTGCCGTCGCGCGAGTTGCTGCTCGCGCTGACGGCCGAGCGCTTTGCGACCACGCGCAACTGCGGTCCTCACACGATGCGGGAGATCGTGGATTGGGCCCAGGGCTGCGGCGTGACCATCAAGCCGGTGATACCGCCCGGCGGCTCGCTGTCGCAGATGTGGGCGGAGTTGATTGCCAATGCGTCGGCCGGGGCCTTGACCAGCGCCGAGATCGCCAGCGCGCTCCAGCGCTCGATCAGGCGAAAGAGCGTTCGCATCCCGATCGCGTTTCAGGTCATCCTGGTGAAGATCCTGCTCTCCAGTTTCGAATAGCCCCCGATATTTGTGCATCCGCGGCGCCGCTCGGTTGGTTCCGCCGGTCCTTCCTTGCTAGTCTCGGCAGCGCCCGCCCGCTTCATCGGTGGGCTCGACGTCGCAGGCAGGAATGACTCAATCGAAGCGGAAGACGACGCGTCCCGCGTCCGCGGCGCCCTCAAAGGGCGGCGCGATGCGCGAGGCCGACTATGCGGCGCTCGCACAGTTCCGCTATCAGCTCCGGACCTTCCTGGCGTTCAGCGAAGCCGCGGCCCAGAGTGCCGGCTTGACGCCGCAGCAGCATCAGGCGCTGCTGGCGATCAAGGGGCTGGCCGCCCCTGACGGCGCAAGCGTCGGCGACATCGCGCGCTTCCTCCTGATCCGGCACCATACCGCGGTGGAGCTGGTGGATCGCATGGCGAAGCTGAAGCTGATCGGCCGGGAAGCCGATCCGCAGGACGCAAGACGCGTCCTGGTCAGGCTGACGGCCAAGGGCGAGCAGAAGCTGCGATCGCTCTCGCGCATTCACCTGGACGAGCTGGGTGCCGCCGCGCCCGCCCTGGCCAGGATCCTGCGATCGTTCCGGGCCAAAGCGCGCTGAGGCGCGGTTCAGGCGGCTGCGCCTTGCGCGGCGAGCTGTGCGGCCTGATGCTCGGTGGTCAGCGCGTCGGTCAATTCGCCGAGCGCTTCGCCGGCGATCACCTGCGGCAGCTTGTAGAGCGTCAGGTTGATGCGATGATCGGTGACGCGTCCTTGCGGGAAATTGTAGGTGCGGATGCGCTCGCTGCGGTCGCCGGAGCCGACCTTCTCCTTGCGTTCGGCCGAGCGTGCGGCGTCGAGGCGCTGCTGTTCGGCATCGTAGATGCGCGAGCGCAGAATGTTCATGGCGGAGGCGCGGTTCTTATGCTGTGAGCGGCTGTCCTGCATCATCACCACGATGCCGGTCGGGATGTGGGTGATGCGGATCGCCGATTCGGTCTTGTTGACGTGCTGGCCGCCGGCGCCCTGCGCCCGCATGGTCTCGATCCGCAGATCGTCGTTCTTGATGTCGACGTCGACCTCCTCGACCTCCGGCATCACGGCGACGGTAGCGGCGGAGGTGTGGATGCGTCCCTGCGTTTCGGTGTCCGGCACGCGCTGCACCCGGTGCACACCGGATTCGAATTTCAGCTTCGAGAACGCGCCGCGGCCCTGCACCTCCGCGATGATTTCCTTGTAGCCGCCGACGGTGCCTTCGCTGGCCGAGATCACCTCGACCTTCCAGCCCTGCAAGGCCGCGAAGCGCTCGTACATCCGGAACAGATCGCCGGCGAACAGCGAGGCCTCGTCGCCGCCGGTGCCGGCGCGGATTTCCAGCACCACGTTGCGGTCGTCCATGGCGTCCTTGGGCAGCAGCGCGACGCGAATCTTCTGGACCAGCTCTTCGATTTTAGGCGTCAGCTCGTCGCGCTCGGCTTCAGCCATGCCGCGCATCTCGGAATCCGTCGCGGGATCGGCGATCAGCGCCTCGGTGTCGGCGAGTTCTTTGACCGCAGAACGATACGCCTTCACCGCCTCGATCAGCGGGGTGAGCTCGGCGAGCTCGCGGGTGATCTGCACGTAGCGTTCGGAGGCGAGCTGGCCGAGCGATTCGGCCTCGAGCGAGGCGTGATGCGCGAGCAGGACGTCCAGTTTGGCTTCGGGGAGTGACGACATCGGTTCAGTCTCAAATGGCGGAAGAGGGCGAGGCGGCGGGAGGGGGCGACAGGCCCGCTACAACGCCAGGCCTTCGGCCTCGGCAAATTCCGTCAGCTTCTGCCGGATCGAGACGCTGCCGGAGGGCGCGTCCAGCAGCGGGCCGAGCATCGCTTCGGCCTTCTTCGCGTCGAGATCGATGACCATCGCCTTGACCGGACCGAGCGCGGTCGCCGAGAGCGACAGCGAACGATAGCCCATCGCGATCAGCGCCAGTGCGCCGATCGGCTTGGAGGCCATCTCGCCGCAGAGCGATAACGACTTCTTTGCATCGTTCGACTTCCGCGCGATCTCGCGCAGCACGCGCAGGATCGGCGCCGACATCGTGTCGAAGCGCTCGGAGACTTTCGCATTGCCGCGATCGACCGCGAACAGGAACTGGAACAGATCGTTGGAGCCGACCGAGATGAAGTCGACCTTCTTCAGGAGCTCGTCGAGCTGGTAGAGCAGGGCGGGCACCTCGACCATGGTGCCGATGTCGATCCGCTCCGGCAGGGTGTGGCCGTGCTGGCGCAGATAAGTCAGCTCGCGCTCGACCAGCGCCTTCGCCGAATCGAATTCGGCGACCTCCGAGATCATCGGGAACATGATGCGCAGCGCGCGGCCGCCGCCGGCGCGCAGCAGCGCGCGGATCTGGCCGCGCAGCAGGCCGGGGCGATCGAGGCCGAGCCGGATCGCGCGCCAGCCGAGTGCGGGATTCTCCTCGATCACCGCTTCCATGTAAGGCAGTGCCTTGTCGCCACCGATGTCGAGGGTGCGGAAGGTGACGGGCTTGGTGCCCGCGGCATCCAGCACCGTGCGATAGAGCGCGAGCTGGTCGCTGGTGCGCGGCAGGCTCTGCCCCACCATGAATTGCAGCTCGGTGCGGAACAGGCCGATGCCGGCGCTGCCGGTGTCCTCGATATGCGGCAGGTCGATCGCAAGACCTGCGTTGATCATCAGCTCGACCTTCTGCCCGTCCTTGGTGACGCAGGGACGGTCGCGCAGCGCGAGGTATTGCGCCTGGCGGCGGGCGCGGAAGCGCACGCGTTCGGCGAAGGCGGCTTCGACCTCCTGCGACGGGCGCACATAGATCGAGCCCGAGGTGCCGTCGACGATGATGGCGTCGCCGGGATCGGCGATGCCCGGCGCGTTCGGGACTTCGCCGACCGCGGGGATGCCGAGCGCGCGGGCCACGATCGAGACGTGGGAGTTGGCGGTGCCTTCCTCCAGCACGATGCCGCGCAGGCGCTTGCGGTCGTAGTCGAGCAGCGCCGCCGGGCCCATTGCGCGCGCGATGACAATGGCATTGTCGGGCAGTTGCTCGCGTGAGGGCGCGTGGTCCTGGCCGACCAGCTGCCGCATCAGGCGGTAGCCGAGATCCTCGAGATCGTGCAGCCGGTCACGCAAATAGGGATCGGTGGAGCGCAGCATCCGCGCGCGGGTGTCGGACTGCACGCGCTCGACGGCGGCTTCCGCCGTGAGGCCGGTGGCGACCGCCTCATGCAGCTTGTGCGACCAGCCCTGGTCGTTGGCGAACATGCGGTAGGCTTCCAGCACCTCGCGGTGCTCGCCGCCCTCGGCAACGTCGCCACGCTCCAGCATGCGGTCGAGATCGGCGCGCAGCTTGGCGAGCGCGGTGTCGAGCCGCTTGATCTCCTTCGGCAGATCCTCGGCGATGTAGTCCTTGATGACGACGCGCGGCTCGTGCAGCACGACATGGCCGAGCGCGATGCCTTCCGAGAGGATGGCGCCGACCTTCTGCGCCGAATGGCGCGCGGCCGGCTCCTGGCCCGGCTGGGCCAGCGCAGACAATTCGCCGGAGGCGATCAGCTCCGCCAGCACCATCGCGGTGGTCTGGAGCGCCTCGAGCTCCTCCTCGACATAATTGCGCTTGGCGCGGTTCTGCACCACCAGCACGCCGAGCGTGTTGCCGGCGCGCAGGATCGGCACGCCGAGGAAGGAGTGATAGATTTCTTCGCCGGTCTCCGGGCGGAACGAGAAGGCCGGGTGGCTTTGCGCGTCGCTGAGATTGAGCGGGGTCGCCTCGCTGGCGACGAGGCCGACCAGGCCCTCATGGGCGCTCAGCACGGTGTGGTGCACCGCCTCGCGGTTGAGGCCTTCGGTGGCGTAGAGCTCGAGCGTGTTGTCAATGCGCAGCACATAGACCGAGCACACCTCGGCCACCATATTGGCGGCGATCAGCACCACGATCTTGTCCAGCCGCTCCTGGGCCGAGACCTGCTCCGCCATGGTTTCGCGGAGCCGTCTCAACAAGACGCGGGGACCTCCCGACGCGCTCCGCATGAACCGTCAATCTCCTCCGTCTGCCTGGCCCGGCGGTATCGGCCGGCGGCTGGCCCAAAATTCCAGAAAAACAACCAAATTGTTCGTCCGGCGCAGGCACAAACACAAATCTACTCAAGATTTAGCGCTTGCACCGAATCAGCGCCGCCTGAACTGGGACACAGTCTGCGGCAGCCCACCCTGTTCGCCGTATAGCGAATTGAGGCTTGTTTTGCCAAGCAAAACGCCTGCCAAACGCGAAGGTGTGTACACCTTCGCGTTTGCTGCGACCGCTAAGAGAAAATTCGTCTAGGCCTGATCGAGACCGTAGAGCGTGTGCAGGGTGCGTACTGCGAGCTCGGTATAGGCGGTGTCGATCAAAACCGAGAATTTGATCTCGGAGGTTGTGATGGCCCGGATGTTGATATTCCGTCCGGCGAGGGCCGAAAACGCCTGGGCGGCGACGCCGGCATGGCTGCGCATGCCGCTGCCGATTACCGATATCTTGGCGACGTCGGTGGCGGTATCGAGCCGGGCATAGCCGATCTTGCCTTTGGCGGCCGTGATCGTGTCCTTGGCACGGGTGTAGTCGGCCGCCGGCACCGTGAAGGTGAGATCGGTGGTCTTGCCGTCCTCGGAGACGTTCTGCACGATCATGTCGACGTTGATGTTGGCATCCGCCAGCGGGCCGAAGATCGACGCTGCCACGCCGGGCTTGTCCTCGATCTGGCGTACCGAGATCTGGGCCTCGTCCTTCGAAAAGGCAATGCCGGTGACGACGTGGCTTTCCATGATCTCCTCCTCGCTGCAGATCAGCGTGCCGGGCGGCTGGTTGGCATGCGGGTCGATATCCTCGGGCTTGTCGAAGCTCGAGCGGACGAAGATCGGCATGTTGTGGACCATGCCGAGTTCCACCGAGCGGACCTGGAGCACTTTTGCGCCCTGGGAGGCCAGTTCCAGCATGTCTTCGAACGCGATCTTGTCGAGGCGGCGGGCCTTCGGCACGGTTCGCGGGTCGGTGGTGTAGACGCCGTCGACGTCGGTGTAGATGTCGCAGCGGTCGGCCTTGACGGCGGCGGCGATCGCCACGGCCGAGGTATCGGAGCCGCCGCGGCCGAGCGTGGTGATGCGATTGGTCTCGGGATTGATGCCCTGGAAGCCGGCGATGACCGCGACCTCCTTGCGCTCCCGGAAGCGCTTGATGATCTCGCTGCCGTCGATGTCCTCGATCCGGGCCGAGGCATGGGCGTCGCTGGTCTTGATCGGGATCTGCCAGCCCTGCCAGGAGCGGGCCTGGATGCCCATGCCCTGAAGCACGATGGCGAGCAGGCCCGACGTCACCTGTTCGCCGGAGGCGACGACGGCGTCGTATTCGCGCGCGTCGTGCATCGGCGAGGCCTCGGTGCACCAGGCCACCAGCTCGTTGGTTTTACCGGACATCGCCGAGACGACCACGGCCACTTCATGGCCGGCGTCGACCTCACGCTTCACATGGCGTGCGACGTTGCGGATACGTTCGATATTGGCGACGGACGTGCCGCCGAATTTCATCACGAGGCGGCTCATGACGACGCGTGCATTCCCTCATAAGGATCAGTATGGTGACCCGCACCGGACGGGTGCGGGCGGACACCGACCGCGCGTATACATAGCGGCGGGGCCGGGGGCAAGCGGGTTCCTGCGGGGGCAGGGTAAGGTCCGACCTAAGGTCGGGCTTGGGGGTATGGGTTAACCGAGATCATGGCGCGTTATATCGACGAGATCCTGCAACCGGGCGAGCGGGTGCTGTATTCGACCAATGCGCACTGGATCTTCCATGTCCCGGCGATGATGGCCTGGATCGCGGCTCTGGCCCTGTACGTGGCCTCCCGCCTGATCGACGTCTACAGCGTGATGATTCTGTGCCTGTTCGGCTCCGGTCTGGTGGCGCTGGTTGCCCTTTACTCGACAGTCAAGGCTTGGTTCCATCGCTGGACCACCGAGATCGACGTGACCAATCTGCGGGTTGTGCACAAGACCGGGTTCATTACCCGGAAGACCTTCGAGATGAGCCTCGACAAGGTAGAGAGCGTCGACGTTGATCAGTCGATTCTTGGACGTATTCTCAACTATGGAAACGTGACGATCCGCGGTGTGGGTGAAGGTCGCGAGATCATTGATACAATCGCCTCGCCGCTCGCCTTCCGTAGTTCGATCACCACGCGGTAGGACCGCGCCTAACCATGAGCATGCAGCAAAATACTTCCGCAACCGCAAGCCCGCAGCCGGGCTCGACCGCCGACGCCGCCGAGATCGCGAAATTCTCGAAACTTTCGGCCGAGTGGTGGGACCCCAACGGCAAGATGGCCCCGCTGCACCGGATCAACCCGCTGCGGCTCGGCTATATCCGCGACGCCGCCTGCCGCAAGTTCGAGCGCAACGTGCGCAGCCTCAACTGCCTCGGCGGCCTGCGCGTGCTCGACATCGGCTGCGGTGCCGGCCTGTTGTGCGAGCCGCTGTCGCGCCTCGGTGCCCAGGTCATCGGCGTCGATCCCTCGGTCAGCAACATCGCCGCCGCGAAGCTGCATGCCGACAAGAGCCATCTGTCGATTGATTACCGCTGCACCACGGTCGAGGAGATCGACCCGCGCGAGCGCTTCGACATCGTGCTGGCGATGGAAGTGGTCGAGCACGTCGTCGATGTCGGCGTTTTCCTCAAGCGCTGCGCGGCGCTGCTGAAGCCGAACGGGCTGATGGTGGTCTCGACGCTGAACCGGAACTGGAAGAGCTTTGCGCTCGCCATCGTCGGCGCCGAATACGTCCTGCGCTGGCTGCCGCGCGGCACCCACGAATGGAACAAGTTCGTCACCCCCGACGAGCTGACGAAGTATCTTTTGGACAACCGTCTCGTCATCACCGAGCAGACCGGCGTCGTCTACTCACCCTTCGCCGACAAATGGACCCTCTCCTCCGACATGGACGTGAACTACATGGTCGTGGCGGAAGGGATGGTGTGAGGGGTACGCGAGGCGCGAGCATCGCACCCATGACGTGGGCGTGATTGACCTGCTTCGCCGCTAGCGGCAGGTTGGCCACGGCTTCCCCTCCTACCGCTCCCACCCGCATGTTCACCATCGCCAGCCTCTGGATTCCCTTCACCGTCATTGCTGCGCTAGGCCAGGTCGCGCGCAATGCGATGCAGCGGTCGCTGACGAAGCCGCTGGGGACCTGGGGCGCGACCAATATCCGCTTCCTGTTCGGTTTCCCGTTCTCGCTGCTGTTTCTGGGAGTGGTGCTGATCGCTACCGGCGATCACCTCGGCATGCCGCCGACCGTGTTCTGGCCGTGGCTGCTGCTCGGGGCGCTCAGCCAGATCGTCGCCACCGGGCTGATGCTGCTCGCGATGAACGATCGCTCCTTCGTGGTGACGACGGCGTACCTGAAGACCGAGGCGATCCAGACCGCGATTTTCGGCTTCGTCTTCCTCGGCGATCACCTGACCTGGCTGAAGGTGCTGGCGATCGTGATCGCGACTGTCGGCGTTGTCATCACGGCCCTGCGGCCCGGCGGCGAGAAGAGCTTTGCCGAGCTGAAGCCGACCATCACCGGTCTCGTCGCGGCTGCGGCGTTCGCGTTGTCAGCGGTCGGTTTTCGCGGCGCGATCATCAACGTGCCTGATGTCTCCTTCGTGACGGCGGCGTCGTTCACGCTGGTGCTCGGTCTGTTCGTGCAGACGCTGGTGCTGACGATCTATCTGCTCTGGCGCGCGCCAAAGGTGCTCCAGTCGATCCTGGGATTGTGGAAGCCGTCGCTGCTCGCCGGCTTCATGGGCGCGTTCGCCTCGCAATTCTGGTTCCTGGCCTTCGCGCTGACGGCCGCCGCCAATGTCCGCACGCTCGCTTTGATCGAGGTGCTGTTCGCGCAAGGCGTGGCGTATTACTCGTTCAATCAGCCGATCGCGCCGCGCGAGATTTTTGGTATCGCGTTGATCGTCGTTGGCGTTGCGGTGCTGGTGGGGGCCTAGTTCCTATCTTCCGGCAGCGTCGGCAGCGGCGACACCTCGATGCCTTCGTCGATCAACGACTTTGCCTCGTCGGGCGAAGCCTCGCCATAGATCGGACGGTGCTCCTTGTCGCCGTAATGCATCGCGCGGGCTTCGTTCGCAAAACGCTCGCCGACATTGTCGGCGTTCTTGACGATGTGATCGCGCAGCTCCTTGAGCTTGGCGCGCAACTCGCGCTCCTGCGCCATCATCAGCGAGGTCGGTCCCGACGGCGCGGCCTCGGGCGCAGGCGTTGAAGCCGGCTCCGGCGGCGGCGTCGCCCGTCCGCGGCCCTTCTTGCCGATGATCCGCGGGGCCATGATCGCCTTCTCGACCTTGGCCGAGCCGCAGATCGGGCAAGTCACGAGCTTGCGCTTCACCTGCGAATCATAAGCCGACGAGCTCTGGAACCAGCTTTCGAATGCGTGGCTTCGGTCGCAGTGGAGCGCGTAGCGGATCATGCCGATCCCCGCACGAGGTGGAGATGGTCCGGCCCGGCCTTGGGATCGGCGACGCCGAAGCGGCGGCCGTGCTGGAGCGAGGGGATCGCGCGGCGGGCGGTCTCGACCTTGGCCGGGTCGATCTTGGCCATGATGATCCCGGGCTCGACGTCACCCTCGGCGAGGATCTCGCCCCAGGGGTCGATGATCAGCGAGTGGCCATACGTCTCGCGCTTGTTCTCGTGCAGGCCGGCCTGCGCGGCAGCGAAGATGAAGCAGCCGGTCTCGATTGCGCGCGAGCGCAGCAGGATGTGCCAGTGCGCCTCACCGGTCTTGCGGGTGAAGGCCGAGGGCACGGTGATGAAATACGCACCGCTCTCGGCCAGCGCGCGGTAGAGCGCGGGGAAGCGCACGTCGTAGCAGATCGTCAACCCGACCCGGCCCCAGGGCAGGTCGGAGATCACGGCAGTCTCGCCCGGCTGGTAGTTGGCGGATTCGCGATAGCTCTCGCCGTCCGGCAACTCGATGTCGAACATGTGGATCTTGTCGTAGCTCGCGAGCACACTGCCCTCGGGCCCGATCAGGAAAGAGCGGTTGACCGCTTTTTCGTCCGAGTAGCGCAGCGCCAGCGATCCGACATGAATGTGAATTCCGAGTTCCGCCGCGAGCGCGCGATAGGCCTTCAGCGAGGTGTCGTCCTCTTCGCTCTGGAGGTGCTCGAACAACGCCTTTCGGTTGAGCTGCATCATGTTGCTGACTTCGGGCGTCTGCACGTAGTCGGCGCCGTTGGCGGCAGCCTGCCGGATCAGCCTGGTGGCCTGCGCGAGGCTCGGCTCGGGCATCAGGCCGGTGCGCATCTGGATCATCGCGGCGGTGAAGGTGCGATCCTGGCTCATGACACCGCCTTTACGCTTTCGAGCAGGCCGTCGAGCTTGCCCTCGCGGTCGAGCGCATAGAGCTCGTCGCAACCGCCGACATGGGTTCCGCCGATCCAGATCTGCGGGAAAGTCGAGCCCCCGCCGGCGCGGTCGTACATCTCTTCGCGCCAGGACGGGTTCCTGGCGATGTCGAACTCCGTGAAGGTTGCCTTCTTGCGGGTCAGCAGCGATTTGGCGGCGGAACAATAGCCACAGCCCGGCCTGGTGTAGATTTCGACAGCGTCGGTCATGTCGTGTGGCGCTCTCATGTCATGAAGTCATTGAATTATATGGGACGGGGGCCGCTCTCGACAACCCGGGCGAAGACCAGCACGTCCACCTGGGCCGCCTTGGCGCGCAACAAGGCCCGCGCGCAGGCGTCCAGCGTCGCCCCCGAGGTCAGGACATCGTCGATCAGGACGATGCGGCGGCCCTGGATTTCCGCCTGGCGGTCGGGGGATACCTGGAATGCGCCCTGCACATTGGTGGCGCGCTGGGTCCGCGACAGGCCGATCTGCTGCTCGGTGGCGCGCACCCGGCGCAGCACTTCGCCGCGCACCCTGACACCGCTCTGCCGCGCGATGACGTGCGCCAGCGCCCCGGACTGGTTGTAGCGGCGCCGCCACGCCCGGCGCCAATGCAGGGGAACGGGCACCAGCATGTCGGCTCCGGTGAGCAGTTCGGCGCCCGCGCGCGCCATCCAGCGGCCCATGGCCGGTGCCAGATCGGTGCGGTCCTGGTATTTCAGCGCATGCACCAGGGTGCGCGCGACGTCGTCATAGCGCACCGCCGCGCGTGCGCGCGTGTACGCCGGCGGGCTGGCGATCGCCTCCATCGACAGCATCTCGGGGCCGGGATCGTAGACGAAGGGAATGCCGAGGCGCGGGCAATAGGGCCGTTCGATGAACGACAGCCGCGCCCAGCAGGCCGCGCAGACGCCCTCGCCATCGACCGGCTCCCGGCAGGACACGCACAGCGTAGGCAGCGCAATGTCGAGCGCGAGCCGTGCGGCGCGTGACAGCACGTGGCGGCCGGCCGTCCACGCGGCACGCAACGGCGCGGCGATGGAGCGGGTGGGGGCGGCGTCGGCTTCCATGGGGGCAGGCTAGCGTTATGGGAAGAGCCGCTCAAGCGACTGAATCGGTCTCGTGCCCCGGACGCAGCGCAGCGCTCCCGGCGATGCGAAGCATCGTCCGGTGCGGTGCGCTGCAGAGCCGGGGCCCATCTCACCGCATCGTGCGGTGGTGCCTTCTGGGTCCCGGCTCTGCGCAGCAGCGCTAAGAGCGCTGCTGCGCGTCCGGGACACGAGAGAGGAGATTGCCATGGCGGTCGTGATCGGCGTAACCAGCGGCATGGCCCAGAACCCGCAAACCCCGCCCGCTCTGTTCGATCGCGCATTGCTGCATGCGCGGCAGCGGCGCGCACATGCGCAGGGCGAGGTGACATTCCTGCTCGATCGTGTTGCAGAGGACATGACCGACCGGCTGGCCGCCGTGATGCGGGAGTTTCACGCTGCGGCCGATCTCTGGACGCCCGGAGAGGGGCTCACGGGGCCGCCATCACTTCGGCGGATCGCGCTCGACGAAGCGGGCGCGGAAAAACTGCCCTTTGCCCCGGAAAGTCTCGACCTCGTCGTCTCGGCGCTGGCGCTGCAATTCGTCAACGACCTGCCGGGGGTGCTTGCGCAGGTGCGGCGTGCGCTGAAGCCGGACGGATTGCTGCTCGCAGCGATGATCGGCGGCGACAGTTTAACGGAGCTGCGGCAGGCATTTGCCGCGGCGGAGGCCGAATGCGACGGCGGCGTGTCGCCGCGCGTGGCCCCGTTCGCGGATTTGCGCGACATCGGCGCGCTGTTGCAGCGGGCGGGCTTTGCACTTCCGGTCACCGATGTTGACCGCGTGGTGGTGCGCTACGCCAATGCGTTTGCGCTGATGCAGGATCTCCGCCGCATGGGCGCGGCCAATGTGCTGATCGAGCGGCGGCGCACGCCGACGCCCCGCGCGACGCTGCTGCGGATGGCCGAAATCTACGCCGAACGCTTTGCGGATGCCGACGGCCGCATCCGTGCGACATTCGACATCATCTGGCTCTCCGGCTGGGCCCCGCATGCGAGCCAGCAGCAGCCGCTGAAGCCGGGGTCGGCCAAGGCGAGCCTGGCGGAGGCGGTGAAGAAGGCGGGGAAGGAGTGATCCTCATGGTGAGGAGGCGCGTAAGGCGCGCTTAGCGGACGATGCTTCGCATCGCCGCGAGAACCATGCAGGCCCCGCTCTTGCCGTGTGGCCATCCTTCGAGACGCGCGTGCCGCGCTCCTCGGGATGAGGTCCGTACTCACATCAGCAAGTCGATCAGATGCGGGATCAGCGGGATGTCGGCGGGCGGCATCGGGTAGTCGCGCAGCTTGTTGGCGCGGACCCAGGCCAGGGTCTGGCCTTCGCGCGGGGTGACCAGCCCCTCCCAGCGCCGGCAGATGTAAAGCGGCATCAGCAGGTGAAAGGTCTCGTAGCCGTAGCTCGCAAAGGTCAGCGGCGCCAGGCACGGTTCGGCGACGGTGATGCCGAGCTCTTCGTGCAGCTCGCGGATCAGGCTCTGCTCCGGCCGCTCGCCGGGCTCACACTTGCCGCCGGGGAATTCCCAGAGGCCCGCAAGCGTCTTGCCCTCCGGGCGCTGCGCGATCAGGACGCGCTTGTCGGCGTCGACGAGCGCGCAGGCCACCACCAATGTCAGTTTGAGATCGGCCATCGGCGTTCGCTTAAGACCTGTAATCCCCGTTGATCGCGACATACTCCTTCGTCAGGTCGCAGGTCAGCACGCGGTCGCGACCCTTGCCGAGGCCGAGCGAGACCTTGATCGCGATTTCCGGGGCCTTCATCGCTTCCGACACCTGCGCCTCGTCATAGGACGGATCGCGCGCGCCGCTCTTGGCGACGCGGATGCCGTTGAAGGAGATCGAGAGCTTGTCGCGATCGGCCGGCTCGCCGGCCTTGCCGACCGCCATCACCACGCGGCCCCAATTGGCGTCCTCGCCGGCGATTGCGGTCTTGACCAGCGGCGAGTTCGCAATCGACATCGCGATCTTGCGCGCCGACGCCTTGGTCTTGGCGCCTTCCACGGTGATCTCGACCAGCTTGCGCGCGCCTTCGCCGTCGCGGGCGACCTGCTCGGAGAGATTGGCGAGCACCTGGTTGAAGGCTTTCACGAAGGCCTTCAGGCGGGGATCGCTGGCCCGGCTGATTTTTGGTGCGCCGTGCTCTGCGGCGGCGCCGGTGGCGAAGGCCAGCAGCGTGTCCGAGGTCGAGGTGTCGCCGTCGATCGTCACCGCGTTGAAGGTGTCCTCGACGCCGCTCTTGAGCAGGGCTTGCAGGGCGGCCGGCGCGATCGGCGCGTCGGTGAAGATGAAGGACAGCATCGTCGCCATGTCGGGGGCGATCATGCCGGCGCCCTTGGCCATGCCATTGATGGTGACCTTGGCCTTGCCGAGCTTGACGGTCGCGGTCGCGACCTTGGGGAAGGTATCGGTGGTCATGATCGCCTTGGCCGCGGCGAGATAGTCGCCGGGCTCGGCAGTCTCGGCCAGCCGGCCGAGCACACCGTCGAACTTGGTCGCGTCCAGCGGCTCGCCGATCACGCCGGTCGAGGCCAGGAAGATCTCACCCTCGCTGCATCCGACCGCCTTGGCCGCGATCTTCGCGGTCAGCGCGGTGGAGCTGCGTCCGGTCTTGCCGGTGAAGGCATTGGCGTTGCCGGAATTCACCACCAGCGCGCGCGCCTTGCCGCCCTTCAGCTTGGCGCGGCACCATTCCACCGGCGCGGAGGGGCATTTCGACTTGGTGAAGACGCCCGCGACCGCGGTGCCCTTGTCCATTACCGCCAGCAGCACGTCGGTGCGGTTCTTGTAGCGGATGCCGGCTTCGGCCGTCGCAAGGCGGACGCCCGCGATCACGGGCATGTCGGGGACAGTTTTGGGGGCGAGCGGGGAGACGGAGGAGGACATCGGGGCGCCTTGGTGAGGTCTGGATATGCAGATGGCCGGGCATTTGCCCGGCCATTGCGACGTTAGATACTATTGGCGTCCGCGAAGTGACAGCGAATTCTTACTTCTTCGCGGGGGGCGCCATCTTGCTGTCGGACGGCTTGGCAGGGTCGGCCGGCTTGGCATCCGGTTTGGCATCCGCTGCCGGCTGGTCCGTCCGCTCGACCTTGGCTTCCGCGCGGAGTTTGGCGACGTAGTCGGCCTGGGCCTTGCGGGTGACGTACTGCTCGATCTGGGCCTTGACCTGCTCGAAGTCCGGCGCCTTGCGGTTGCGCTTTTCCTCGACCTTGATGATGTGCCAGCCGAACTGCGACTTCACGGGATCGGAGATCTTGCCCGGCTCCAGCGTGAAGGCCACGGCCGAGAACTCCGGCACCATCTGCTCCTTGGTGAAGAAGCCGAGGTCGCCGCCATCGGCGGAGCCCGGATCCTTGGACTTCTTCTTGGCGAGTTCGGCGAAATCGGCGCCCTTGTCGAGCTCGGCCTTCACCGCCTTGGCCTCGTCCTCGGTCTCGACCAGGATGTGGCGGGCGCGGACCTCCTGCTCGCCGGTGATCTGCTTGGAGGCCTCCTCATAGACCTTCTTCATGGCGTCGGGGGTGGTGGCGGCCTTGCCCTCGTTGGCGAGCAGGCTGTCCATCAGCAGGCGGTTCCGGGCGAACGCCAGGCGCTTCTTGAACTCGTCGCCGTCGGCGACCTTCTTGTCCTCGGCAGCCTTGCTGACGATCTTCATGTCGATCAGGAAGGACAGCACGTTCTCGTCCTTGGTCGCCGGGTCCATCTGGGCGAGGCTCGCCCCGAGTTCCTCCTCGGCCATGGCAACGTCGCTCTTCTTGATTTCCGCGCCATTGACCTTCGCCAGCACCGGATCGTCGGCAGCCCGGCCGGGACCCGCGATCAGCGCCAACGCAAGGCAGCCCACGAGGGCGGTGGCGAGGCCGAAGCGCAGGCCGGTTTTGGTTACCGGGAACGAGGTGGTCATGGAAAATCCTTTTGTTGAAGCAGGGGGCTGCTCTAGCGGGGCGGACACTCGCCCAATTCAGGGGGGCTTGGCAACGCGAAAAGTCTGTCAAAATGATGAATTAGCCGCAATGCGCCCGCCGTTGACAAGGCCCTGACCGGGCCATATCTCTGCCCGGTCGCGACCATGGCGATGGCGTTTATTTTGCTGCGTTTTTGGCCGTTGAACCCAGACTTGCCCAATTCCCACCCATATGGCGGATGACCCCCCGCAGTCCGGGCTCTGTCGCCATCAGGCGTCACGGTGAGTTGATAGGCAGGGGGGTGACAACTTCTTGGCTGCAACGCGGTTGAATCGCGAACACAGGAACTAGGCATGATCGGCGCGCTCGCCCGCAAGTTTTTCGGCTCCGCCAACGACCGGCGGGTGAAGGGATACCAGTCCCGCGTCAACGCGATCAACGCGCTGGAGCCGGAGGTTTCGAAACTCTCCGACGAGGCACTGAAGGCCCGCACCGTCGAGTTCAAGAAACAGCTCGCCGAGGGCAAAACGCTCGACGATCTGCTGGTGCCGGCCTTCGCCACCGTGCGCGAAGCCGCCAAGCGCACGCTCGGCCAGCGTCATTTCGACGTGCAGCTGATCGGCGGCATCGTGCTGCACGAGGGCGACATCGCCGAGATGAAGACCGGCGAAGGCAAGACGCTGGTCGCAACGCTCGCGGTCTATCTCAACGCGCTCGCCGGCAAGGGCATTCACGTCGTCACCGTCAACGACTACCTCGCCCGCCGCGACTCCGGCTGGATGGGCCAGATCTACGGCTTCCTCGGCCTGACCACTGGCGTGATCGTGCACGGCCTGGACGATGCCGAACGCAAGGCGGCCTATGCCTGCGACATCACCTACGGCACCAACAACGAATACGGCTTCGACTATCTGCGCGACAACATGAAGTACCGGCTCGAGGACATGGTCCAGCGCCCGCACTTCTACGCCATCGTCGACGAAGTCGACTCGATCCTGATCGACGAAGCGCGCACGCCGCTGATCATCTCCGGCCCGCTCGACGACCGTTCCGATTTCTACAACACCATCGACGGCTTCCTGCCCAAGCTCGACAAGACCGATTACGAGGTCGACGAGAAGCAGCGTACGGTGACGCTGACCGAAGGTGGCATGGAGAAGATCGAGACGTTGCTGCGCGACGCCGGCCAGCTCAAGGGCGAGTCGCTCTACGACGTCGAGAACGTTTCCGTCGTGCACCACATCAACCAGGCGCTGCGCGCCCACACGCTTTTCACGCGCGACAAGGACTACATCGTCCGCGACGACGAGGTCGTCATCATCGACGAGTTCACGGGACGCATGATGGCCGGCCGACGTTATTCGGAAGGCCTGCATCAGGCGCTTGAAGCCAAGGAGCATGTCCAGGTTCAGCCGGAAAACCAGACGCTGGCCTCGATCACCTTCCAGAACTATTTCCGGATGTACGAAAAGCTCGCCGGCATGACCGGCACGGCGCTGACCGAAGCCGACGAACTCTTCGACATCTACAAGCTCGAAGTCGTGGAGATCCCGACCAACGTGCCGGTCGGCCGCCTCGACGAGGACGACGAGGTCTATCGTACCCAGAACGAGAAATACGCCGCGATCCTGGCCGAGATCGAGCGTGCCAATGCGCGGCTGCAGCCGGTGCTGGTCGGCACCGCCTCGATCGAAAAATCGGAAGTGATCGCCGAATACCTCAAGAAGCACGGCTACCGGCAGATCGATTTCGGCAACGAGAATTCGATGCAGAAGCTGTACGCCGCGGCCCGCGCCGGCAAGCCGGCAAAACTGTTTGCGGTGCTGAACGCGCGCTTCCACGAGCAGGAAGCCTATATCGTCGCGGAAGCCGGCGTGCCTGGCGCGATCACGATCGCCACCAACATGGCCGGCCGCGGTACCGACATCAAGCTCGGCGGCTCGCTCGAGATGCGGATCCAGCAGGAGACTGCCGGCATCGAGGACGAGGCGGAGAAGGCGAAGAAGATCGAGCAGATCAAGGCCGACATCGAGCACTTCCGCGAGATCGTGCTGAAGGCCGAGGAAGAGGTCGAGATCGAGCCGGCGAAGGGTTCGAAGCCCGCCAAGACCGTGAAGAAGCCCGGCGGCCTCTACATCATGGGATCCGAGCGTCACGAATCCCGCCGCATCGACAACCAGCTGCGCGGCCGTTCCGGCCGTCAGGGCGACCCCGGCCGCTCGAAGTTCTTCCTGTCGCTGGAAGACGATCTGATGCGCATCTTCGGCTCGGATCGCCTCGACAGCATGCTGCAGCGTCTCGGCCTCAAGGAAGGCGAGGCGATCATCCATCCCTGGATCAACAAGGCGCTCGAGAAGGCGCAGCAGAAGGTCGAGGCGCGCAACTTCGACATCCGCAAGAACCTGCTCAAGTTCGACAACGTCCAGAACGACCAGCGCAAGGTGATCTTCGATCAGCGCGTCGACCTGATGAAGGACGACAGCGTCGCCGAGACCGTTACCGACATGCGCCACGCCTTCATCGACGACCTCGTCGCCAAGCACGTGCCCGAGCATGCCTATGCCGAGCAGTGGGATGTGGCCGGCCTGAAGGAAGAGCTGAAGCGCGTGCTCGATCTCGACCTGCCGGTCGACGAATGGGCCAAGGAAGAGGGCATCGCCGACGAGGAGCTGCTCACCCGCATCGAGACCAAAGCCGACGAGCACATGGCGGCCAAGGTCGGGCAATGGGGTCCCGACGTGATGCGTTACGTCGAGAAGACCATTCTGCTCCAGACGCTCGACCATCTCTGGCGCGAGCATCTGATCATGCTCGACCATCTGCGCCAGGTCATCGGCCTGCGTGGCTACGGCCAGCGCGATCCGTTGCAGGAGTACAAGACCGAGGCCTTCAATCTCTTCCAGGAGATGAGCGCGCATCTGCGCGAGGCCGTCACGGCGCAGCTGATGCGGGTCGAGATCGTCCCGCCGGAGCAGGAAGCCCCCGTGCTGCCGCCGATGGAAGCGCACAAGTTCGACCCGAACACCGGCGAGGACGAAATGGCGCTCGCCAGCGTCACGCTCGGTGCGCAGGCTTCCGACGCAGCTCTTCGCGATCCGAAGAACCCCGCAAGCTGGGGCAAGGTCGGCCGCAACGAGGATTGCCCGTGCGGCTCAGGCAAGAAGTACAAGCACTGCCACGGGCGGTACGGCTAGCCGCTAAGCTCCGCTGTGAGGCGCGACGTCGGCGCCTCACTCTCCACTGTCGTCGCCCGGCTTGACCGGGCGACCCAGTACGCCGCGGCTTCTCGGTTCAATCAAAACTGTCTCTGGAATACTGGATCGCCCGATTAGTCGTTCGTGAAGAACTGGCGGCGGCGCCCGGCTCAAGCGGTGTTTCGAGCCGGGACGGTCTCGAAGAAGGCTCGGATGATGACACGCAAGAGCTCTGCGAGCCATCGCAGCAGCAGACCGAAGTTATAGCCGGCGGCGGCGAGAACAGCGTTGATGCGGTCGCCGAGGCGTCCCTTGAGATAATTTCTGTCCATGCGGTGCTCGGCCTTGACGTGGCCGATGACAGGCTCGACAGCCGCGCGACGCTTCATCTCGCGACGGATGGAAGCTGTGACGCGGCGGACCTGACCCGAGATCCAGACCCTGAACCGATGCGGGTGGTTGTGACCGCGATATCCTTTGTCGACGTGGATACGGCGAGTCTCCACCCCGGTGAGCTTCTCCATGTCGGCGATTACGGGACCGAGCGTGTGCCCATCGAAGGGATTGCCATGCAGGGCCTTGGCATGGAGCACGAACTGGCCGCCCTTCGGAGACGTCACAGGGGTGGCGATGCTGACCTTGCAGCCGAACTCGTAGGGCGCGCGGGCTTTACCTTTGCCGATGCACTCAACCTCCGGAGCATGTAACGCATAGACCTTCGGACCGCGCTGATGCTGATCCTGGCTGCGCACCTGCTGCGCTAAACCGAGCAACGGGCCGAAGCGAGCTTCCAGCACCGTATCGCCATCAATCTTGCGGCGGATGTCGCGGATGATCCGGCCAAGCCGTGTCCGCAGGAACTTGAGCTGCCGCCGGGCGCGTTTGAACTGGTGGGCGTGGGTATAGCGGCCGGTCATGATGGCGGCGCGCTTGGCCAGGCGCAGATAGCTCTGGCGTAGCGGCACACGGTTGCACTTGGCGAGCCCGACCAGCTTGGTGATTGCTCGATGCAGCAGCCGCGCGTCGGTCGGATGTGCAACCGCCTTGGGCTGCACTGTGGTATCGACGACCACCCGTTCCAGGTCCTTGGGACCGATGGCGCCGGTCTTGTGCGCCACTGAAAGACTTTCCTGGATCAGGGCGACGAGCTGTTCCTCGCCGAGCCGCTGCCGCCAGCGTGTCATCGACGATCGATCGAACGGCAGACGGTGGCAGAAGCTCAATTCGCCGCAGAAGTATTGGTAATAGGGGTTCTCGATCCAGCGAGCGCACAGCACCTCATCTGACAGGTTGTGCATGTGCTTCAAAATGAACAGGCCGGCGACTAGCCGCGTCGGCAAGCCCGGCTGGCCCGACCCTGCTTGGCACACTGAACTGAAGCGCTCATTCAGGATGTTCCAGTCGATCAGCGCTGCCAACCGCACCAGCGGATGACCCATGTCGATGATCTGATCAAGCGCCGGAAGCAACAGGTCTTTCTGGCGATCATCCCTCGGCTTGCTCATCGCATTCCCCAATGTCGACGACGCCGTCAGGGAATCACGAATCGCCCAAAAGCAAAATCCTAAAACGCAAGAAAGCGAGGTCCAACACCCCGCTTTCCTGCAAAATCGAATACTACATCAAGACAAATTCTGCTTATTTCTCAGATCAATCCGCATTCTTCACGGACGACCGATTAAATCGGGCGATGACAGCCGAGTGTGTGGCGCGCAACTCGCACCACATCGTCGTCCTGGCGCTCCGCTTCGCTTGTCCAGGACGACGATGAGATTGAAATCGACGCCGCTCAATTCGAGCTGTCGATCAAGCTCTCCAGCAGCCGCTTCAGTTCGCTCGTCGATTTGTCGCCGTAGCTCTCCAGGATGTGCTCCTCCTGGTCGACCGCGAGCGAGTTGAGCTTCTTGCACAGCACCTTGCCGCGGTCGGAGATGAACATCAAAACCTTGCGGCGATCATTCGGGTCCTGCACGCGATAGACCAGCGTGTCGGAGACCATGCGGTCGATCATCTTGGTCAGCGTCGGATGATTGAGCAGCACCGCGTCCGCGAGTTCGCCCATCGAGTGGCCATCGCCGTCCGACAACACCTTAAGGATGCGCCACTGCTCGACGGGAACGCCTTCCTTGCTCAGCCGCAGTTCCAGCTGCCGGTTGATCTCCCGGTTGGCTTGCGCGAGCAGGTAGGCGAGGTGTTCGGTGATCGGGGAGTTCGGTTTTGCCACGGCTAAGACTTCGTCTTGACCCAAATGAGTGAATGTCTTGCAATCAATGCTGCTTCTATATGCACTTCAATTGTTGAATATTCAATATTTTCAAAATAGGATGATTGCCTAACAAAAGGGCGGATGCCGCGGCCGCCTGCTCATTGTGCTTTCAGGTCTGGTGCCAGACAGGAGTTGGCGTGCACGCGACGGTAAACTTCCCGGCTCACGGCAGTCCGGCGATGCCGCCGTCCTTGCTGCTGAGGAATCTGTCGTCGTCGGGCGCCGATAGCTCGCTGTCGCCGGGCGATCATGCTTTCCTCAGGCGGCGTGGCGCGAACAAGCTGCGCATCGGCGGTTTCATCTGCTGCACGGGATCGCCGGGTGTGTGGGGCCCCTGCGCGACCAACAGCGCGCAACTCGCCGTTGCCGAGATCAACAAGCGCGGCGGCATCCTCGGCCGCGAGATCGAGCTGTCGATCTACGACGCCGGCGGGCCGCTCGACGAGGTGCTGAACCGCGCCGAACAGGCGATCGCGTTCGACGAGGTCGATCTCATCGTCGGGCTGCACACCAGCGCGGTCCGCGTCGGCTTGCGCGACGTCACCACGCGTCACCGCATCCCCTACATCTATACGCCGGTCTACGAAGGCGGCGAGCGCACGCCCGGCGTGATGGCGATCGGCGAGACGCCGCGCTGGCAGAGCCGGCCGTCGATCCACTGGCTTGCCGACGTCAAGAAGGCGTCGCGCTGGTACCTGATCGGCAGCGATTACGTCTGGCCCTGGCAATCGCACCGCGCCGTGAAGAACTACATCAAGGAAACCGGAGGCCACGTCGTTGGCGAGGAGTTCGTCCCCCTCGGCGAGGACAATCACGAGCCGCACCTGGCGCGCATCCGCGCCGCGCGGCCCGATGTCGTGCTGATCTCGCTGATCGGCACCGACAGCGTCACCTTCAATCGTGCTTTCGGCGAATGCGGCCTCGGCGCCACGACGCTGCGGCTGGCGGGAGCCATGGACGAGACGGTGCTGCTCGGCATCGGCGCCGACAACAGCGAGAACATGTTCTGCGCATCCGGCTATTTCTCCGGCATCGGCTCGCGGGCCAATGACGACTTCCAGATCCGCTATCGCGCGATGTTCGGGCCGAACGCCCCGCCGATCGGATCGCTCGGCCAGTCCAGCTATGAAGGCCTGCGTTTCCTCGAAGCCGTGGCGAAAAAGGCAGGTTCGCTGTCGATGGCGCCCATGCTCGCGGCGGGCCGCAACATCGTTTACGGCGGCGCGCGCGGCCCGGTCGTCGTTCGCAACGGCCACGCCCGCATGCAGATGTATCTCGCGGAGGCCGACGGCCTCGACTTCAAGCTGATCAAGCCGGTCTGAGCCTGCTGCGGCAATCCGGACAGCCCCATCTTAAAATAATACTTGAAAAGGAAAATATTTCCGCTTTGAATGTTTCAGCAGGGCCGCTGCGCGCGTCGCGCCAATCGCGGCCGCGCGCAGGGACCGTACCAAGAAACTTCAGGAGAGCGCCGTGACAGTTGTCCTTCCCACGCCTGCCCAACTTCTTGACGTCGCCAAGCAGTGCGGCCTTTCGCTGACCGATGCCGATGTCGCCTCGTTCCGCGGCCTGATGCAGGGCTCGATCGAGGCCTATAATCTCGTCGGCGCGATGCCGGACGAAGTGCCGGAGGTGAAATATCCGCGCACGCCGGGCTACCGGCCCTCACCCGAGGAGAACCCGCGCAACGCCTGGTATCGCAAGTCGACCGTGAAGGGTGCGGCGAGCGGCAAGCTCAAGGGCAAGACCGTCGCGCTGAAGGACAACATCATGCTCGCCGGCGTGCCCATGATGAACGGCTCGGCGACGCTGGAAGGCTATGTTCCCGATTTCGACGCCACCATCGTCACGCGCATGCTCGATGCCGGCGCCGAGATCGCCGGCAAGGTGCATTGCGAATCCTTCTGCATGTCCGGCGGCAGCCACACCGGTGCGGTCGGTGCCGTGCACAATCCGCACAAGATGGGCTATTCGGCCGGCGGCTCGTCCTCCGGTTCCGGCGTCGTGGTCGCGCTCGGCGAGGTCGACATGGCGATCGGCGGCGACCAGGGCGGCTCGATCCGCATGCCGTCCTCGTTCTGCGGCACCTACGGCATGAAGCCGACCTGGGGCCTCGTCCCCTACACCGGCATCATGCCGATCGAGGTCTTCGTCGACCACACCGGTCCGATGACCGCGACCGTCGCCGACAATGCGCTGCTGCTCGAAGTGCTCGCCGGCGACGACGGCTACGATCCCCGCATCAAGGCGCCGAAGGTCGAGGAGTACACCAAGGCGCTCGGCCAGGGCGTCAAGGGCATGAAGATCGGCATCCTCAAGGAAGGCTTCGAGCAGGCGAACGCGGAGGCCGCCGTCAACGAAAGCGTCCGCGAGGCCGCCAAGCGCTTCAAGGACCTTGGCGCCACGGTCGAGATCGTCTCGATCCCGATGCATCTTGTCGGTCCCGCGATCTGGACGCCGATCGGCACGGAGGGCATGACCCAGACCATGATGTATGGCGATGGCTATGGCCTCAGCCGCTCCGACCTCTACTCGACCTCGCTGATGGACTTCCATCGCGGCTGGCGCCGGCAGGCGGATTCGCTATCGGAGACGACAAAACTGTTCCTGATGCTCGGGACCTACATCAACAACAGCTTCGGTCCCCGCTATTACGGCAAGGCACTCAACATCTCGCGTCGCCTGACCGCGGCCTATGACAAGGCGTTCGGCGAATACGACCTGCTGCTGCTGCCGACGACGCCAATGAAGGCGACGAAGCTGCCGGAGCCCACCGCGAGCCGCGAAGACTACGTCGCCCGCGCGCTCGAGATGATCTCCAACACAGCGCCGTTCGACATCACCCATCATCCCGCGATGTCGCTGCCCTGCGGCATGGTCGACGGCCTGCCCGTCGGACTGATGCTGGTCGGCCGCATGTTCGAGGAATCCACGATCTACCGCGCCGCGCATGCCTTCGAGCAGATCGGCGACTGGAAGAAGATGTGAGCGAGGCATCGATGCAGACGGACGGACCAGAGCGTTTTCAAGCGAAGTGGATACCGGTTCGCGTCAAGAAAACGCGTAAAAATAAGAATCCAGCGCATGGCTAACGCGTTCGTCGCGGCGTTCGAAATCCTGAGCTTCGGCGCGATCATCGTCCTGATCGTGCTGGGGCTCGGAATCATCGCCAGCATGATGGGCATCTTCAACTTCGCGCAAGGAGAGTTCGTCCTGCTCGGGGCCTACATCACCTATCTCGCCTACGCCAAGGGCCTGCCGATCTGGGCCGGCATGGTCGCGGCGCCCTTCGTGGTCGGTGCGCTCGGCTTCGTGCTGGAGGCGCTGATCATCCGCCGCTTCTACGCCGCGCCGATCGTGGCGATGCTCGGCACCTATGCGCTCGGCCTGATCATCCGCGAATCCGTGCGCGGCCTGATCGGTGGCTTCTATCTGACCGTGCCCGAGCCGATCGGCGGCTCGATCGATATCGGCGCCATGCATATCTCGGCCTGGCGCTTCACCATCATCGTCATCACGCTCCTGGTGATGGCGGGCTGTTACCTCCTGCTGTCGCGCACGAGTTTTGGCCTGCGCATGCGCGCCACCCTGGAAAATCCCTCGCTGGCGCGGGCCTCAGGCATCTCCACGCCCCTGATGTACGGCGCCACGTTTGCGTTTGGCTCCGCGCTCGCCGGCCTTGCCGGTGCGCTGATCGTGCCGGTGTTCAGCCTGTACGCCGATCTCGGCCTGCGTTTCCTGATCCAGGGTTTTGTCGCGGTGATGGTCGGCGGC
Organism: Bradyrhizobium sp. 63_E2_N1_3; assembly: GCF_052076005.1. Taxonomy (NCBI): domain Bacteria; kingdom Pseudomonadati; phylum Pseudomonadota; class Alphaproteobacteria; order Hyphomicrobiales; family Nitrobacteraceae; genus Bradyrhizobium; species Bradyrhizobium sp. 63_E2_N1_3. The sequence continues at coordinate 773,313 of NZ_CP197235.1, forward strand.
GTCGGCTCCTTCATCGGACCGGTGGCGGGCGCCGGCGTGATCGGCACCCTCAGTGCCGCGCTGCCATGGGTGATGGCGCCCGTCGTCGCCGACGTCCTCGTCTTCGTGCTCGCCATTGTCTTCATCAAATTTCGGCCACAGGGCCTCATCGCTGGAAAAGGGGTTTAGTCATGTTCGATCGTACTCAGCTTTCGCGTCGCCGCTTCCTCTCCAATCTTGCCTTTACCACCGGCGCGGTCGCGACCGGCGTCGGAAGCTGGGTGATCCCGGCGCCGTGGGCGAACGCGGCGGAAGGCCCGATCAAGGTCGGTATCGCGACCGATCTCACCGGCCCGATCGCTTATGCCGGCAATGCCGACGCCAATGTCGCCAAGATGGTGATCAAGGAGATCAATACGGCCGGTGGCCTGCTCGGCCGTCCGCTCGAGCTCTATATCGAGGACACTGCGTCGAACGAATCCGTCGCCGTCGGCAACGTCCGAAAACTGATCCAGCGCGACAAGGTCGACATGGTGCTGGGCGGCATCACCTCGTCGATGCGCAACGCGATCAAGGACCCGATCGTGGCGCGCGGCAAGACGCTCTACATCTATCCGCAGCTCTACGAAGGCAAGGAGTGCACACCCTATCTGTTCTGCACCGGGCCGACGCCGGCGCAGCAGTGTGACGAGTTCATCCCCTGGCTGATCAAGAACGGCGGCAAGAAGTTCGCGCTGCCGAGCGCCAACTATGTCTGGCCGCACACGCTCAACGTCTACGCCCGCAAGGTCATTGAGGCGAACGGCGGCGAGGTCGTGTTCGAGGAATATTACCCGCTCGACCAGATCGACTTCTCATCGACCGTCAACCGGATCATCTCCAACAAGGTCGACGTCGTCTTCAACACTGTCATTCCGCCGGGCGTCGGCCCGTTCTTCAAGCAGCTCTATGAAGCGGGCTTCCTCAAGAACGGCGGGCGCCTAGCCTGCGTCTACTATGACGAGAACACGCTCAACATCAACCAGGCCGCCGAGATCGAAGGGCTCGCAAGCTGCCTCGACTATTTCAAGGTGCTGACCAAGGAGAACCCGTTCGACGCAAAAATCCAGGCGGCGTACGAGAAGGACTTTCCCGGCAACTTCCTGTTCGCGGCCGGCAGTGCCGCGACCGGTACCTATCGCGGCCTCAAGCTGTGGGAAGCGGCCGTGAAGGAAGCCGGCAAGGTCGATCGCGACTCGGTTGCCGCCACTCTCGATCACGCCAAGATCGCCGAAGGCCCGGGCGGCCCGGCCGAGATGGTGCCGGGCAAGCGGCACTGCAAGATGAAGATGTACACCGCGGTCGCCAAGGGTGGGAACTACGAGATCGTCGGACGCAGCGACGGGCTCGTCGATCCCAAGGAATGCTGAGGCGGAATGCCGAAGTCGATGACTGTGGTAAGAGAAGCCATCGCCGGCGACGAAGCGGACGGTGCGATGGCTGAACGCGTGGCCGCGGGACAGGCCAAGGAACAGGTCAAGGCAGGACGAAAGGTCCTGCCGATCGTGGAGGGCGTCGTGCTCGTCGCGGCGCTGCTCGCGCCGCTGGTGCTGCAGGACTACCTCACCGTGTTCGCGACCCGCGTGATCATCCTCGCGCTGTTCGCGTTGTCGTTCGATCTGGTCTGGGGTTATGCCGGCATCATGAGCTTCGGCCAGGCCCTGTTCTTCGGCTCGGCCGGCTATGGCGTCGCGCTGCTCGCGCGCGACCTCGACATCACCAACATCTTCGTGGTGCTGCCGGCGGGAACGCTGATCGGCCTCACCTTCGCGCTGCTGCTCGGCGGCTTCCTGCTGCTTGGACGGCACCCCTCCAGCGTCATCTTCGTGTCGCTGGGCACGCTGACCGGCTCCTACGCCGCCGATCGCCTCGCGCGCGGCTGGTACTATCTCGGCGGCCAGAACGGCATCCCCTCGATCGCGCCGATGTCGCTCGGCGGCTACGAATTTACTGAGGGCCCGGCCTTCTACTATCTCGTGCTCGGTATCCTCGTCGTGGTCTACCTGCTCTGCCGCTTCCTGGTACGCTCGCAATTCGGCCTGGCGCTTGCGGGCCTGCGCGAGAACGAGCAGCGCATCGCCTTCTTCGGCTACAAGGTACAGCACCTGAAGGCGATCATCTTCGCGATCGGCGGCGCCATCGCAGGTCTTGCCGGCAGCCTTTATGCCTTCCATGAAGGTTTCGTCTGGCCCAACATGGTCGGCGTCGTCGTCTCGACGCAGGTCGTGCTCTATGTGCTGTTCGGCGGCTCCGGCACGTTGATCGGCGCCGTCATCGGCGCCGTGATCGTCGAGGGCGTCAGCTTCTGGCTCTCTGACAATTATCGCGAGATCTGGCCGATCATCCTCGGTCTGCTGCTGCTGCTCGTGATCCTGTTCCGGCCACTTGGCCTGATCAGCTTTGTGCTCGGCGAGCGCGAACGGGTCGGCAGCTTTGGTGCCAAGCCCAAGGAGACCGTGAAGCGGACTGAGAAGCAGACTGAGAAGGAGAAGCGCAATGCCGCTCCTTGAAGCTGCCGATATCAAGAAGATCTTTGGCAAGCTCACCGCGCTCGACGGCGCCGCGCTGACCGTCGGCGAGAACGAGTTTCACGGCCTGATCGGACCGAACGGCTCCGGCAAGAGCACGCTGATGAAGTGCATTGCGGGGGCCGAAGTGCCGACCCAAGGCAAAGTGAGTTTCATCAACACCGACATCACCGCGTTCACGCCGACCGAACGGGCCCGGGCCGGCATGAGCCTGAAATTCCAGATCACCAGCGTGCTGCCGACGCTGACGCTCTACGACAACATCCTGCTCGCGCTGCAGGCGCAGTCCTCGCTGTTCGATCTCGTATTCTCGCGCACGCGGGACGCGCTGCACGACCAGGTCATGACCATGCTGACGCAGTTCCGCCTCGCCGATCGCGCCTTCGACGCGGCGGCCGCACTGTCGCACGGCCAGCAGCAATGGCTGGAGATCGCGATGGCGCTCGCGGGCAAGCCGAAGCTGCTGCTGCTGGACGAGCCGACCGGCGGCATGAGCCTGGAGGAGCGCCGCGTCACCGGTGAATTGCTTCAGCCGATCAAAAAACATTGCTCGCTCGTCATCGTCGAGCACGACCTCGATTTCATCCGCGACATTTGCGATCGGTTGACCGTGCTCGACCAGGGCAAGGTGCTGGCATCAGGCACCGTGTCGGAGATCCAGGCCAACAAATCCGTTCAGGAGATCTATCTGCGCCGTGCCTGAATTTTTGGACATCAAGCATCTCGACGCGGGCTATGGCCGCAGCCAGGTCCTGTTCGACGTCACCCTCGGCATTCCCTGGCGCGGCGGCGTCGCCGTGCTCGGCCGCAACGGCGCAGGCAAGACCACGCTGATGAAGACCATCGTCGGCGAGCTGCCGGCGTGGAAGGGCGAGGTCGCCTTCGACGGGCGCGACATCAGCCGCCGCGCGACCCAGGAGCGCGTGCGCGCCGGCATCGGCTACGTGCCGCAGGAGCATTCGGTATTCGCGCGCCTGTCGGTGCGCGACAATCTCGCGGTCGGCTCGCTCGCCAGCAAGAAGGACGACGCGGTCGACCATGTGCTGACTATCTTCCCGAAACTCGGCCAGCGCCTCGACCAGCCCGCCGGCACCCTCTCCGGCGGTGAGCGCAAGATGCTCGCCATCGGCCGCGCGATGCTGGGCGATCCGAAGCTGTTGTTGCTGGACGAGCCGACCGAAGGCGTCTGGATCGGAGTGATTGAGGAGATCACCGAGCGCCTGATCGAGCTCGCGAAGAGCATCGCCGTCATCATCGTCGAGCAGCACCTCGACCTCGCGCTGCGCGTCGCCGATTACGCCTATGTACTGGACCGCGGCAGGGTCGCGCTGCAAGGGCAGGCGAACGATGTGCGCGTCAATCCGGAGCTGATGCGGTACCTGGCGCCGTAGGTCGCGCTGCCCGTCTTTGAGTGAGGCGCAGCGCTCTCACTGTACCTCATCAAGGGGAATGACGGCGTCAGGCTGAGATGGATCGGAGAGATTAAGCGGAGCGCCGCCCTTACTTCACCGCCCCAAAGCGGCTGTCGAACGAGTTCGACGACACCACCGGCGCGGCGCCCATGATCTGCGTCGCTTCACTCGCGCCATCCGACACCGACGGCTTCAGCGCCGGCCGCGTCGCGGCGAGGCGCGTGTCCGGCTTCACCGGTTCGGCCGGCTTGGCGGCGGCGACGGCCGGCTTAGGCGCGTCCTTGGACGTATCGCGGCCGGGCACGAACCGGGTCACTGCGGCCTTCAGCCTCGATGTCGCGGTGGGTGGCGTTGCGGGCGCAGCGGCAGGGGCCACGGACGCGGTCGCTTGCGGGGGAGGCGTGGTCGCCGTCGTGTCGGCGGTGCCGAGGCCCATCTTGCGGCCGAGGTTGGAGAAGAAGCCGCCTGACGATTTCTCTTGGGATTTCTCGCTGGCCGGCGCGGCCGCGGCGACGCGGGTGGTGGCGGCGGGCGCGCTGACGGCGACGACCGGCTCCTGGTTCACGGGAGCGGCGGCGACCGCATCGAGATTGGGCTTGGGCGGATTGACGTGTCCGGGGATCGTGCCCGGCGCCTTCGCCATCGCCAGCATCTCCAGGGTCGAGCCTTCGGCGTTCTCCGAGAGTCCGGTCGATCCCTCCGGAATCTTCGAGGCAAAAATCTTGTTCATGCCGCCGTCGATGCCGGTGTTCATGCGCGCGATCGGCGTGCCCTTGGCGACGAGCTTGTTGTATTCGACCTGGTCGCGCGCATCCTTGTCGCGCACCGCGCTGGCGATGTTCTCGGGGATCACATAGGCCGGGCACTTCGCGGACGCGTCGAACACCGGATCGCGCTTCGCGTCAGGCGTCTTCGTTGCGTCGAACACGTATTTGCGCTCGCAGAAATCGACCTTCGGCTCCTGCCGCGTCACCTCGAAATGATCATAGCCTTCCTTGATCATCTTCCAGAACGGCATGTTCGGGTTGTTCCGGTGCTTGGCCATGTTCACCGGCGTCATCTTGAACGGATAGGCCTGCAGCTGGAACGCCTTCTGGCCGCCGAAGAACGACTCGCGGCCAAGCGAATAAATCTCCGCGATCTGCTCGTCCGTCATCGCGTAGCAGCCGCGCGACGAACAATCGCCATGCACCATCAGCTGCGAGCCGGTGCGCCCCAGAGCCTTGTCGAACGCGTTCGGATAGCCCGTGTTGAACGAGAGATAGTAGGCCGACTGCGGATTCATCTGGCCCGGATTGATCGAGTAGAATCCTTCCGGCGCCTGGCGGTCGCCTTCGCGCACCTTCGGACCGAGATCGCCCGACCAGCGGCAGATCGGATAGGTCTTGAGCAGCGCGAACTGGCCGTTGCGGGCCTGCTTCCAGACCTCGAGCTCGGCCTCCTGCTTGAACAGGCGGACCAGGATCGGCGATTGCAGGTCCATGTCCTTCTCGACCATCGCGGCGAGAAGCTTTGGCGGCACCGGCTGGTTGGCCTTGGCGTTGGTCGCGAGCGAGACCTGGTCGGTGTCGCAGCCGGCCAGCAGAACACTGGCTGTCAGCAGCGCAACCGAAGCCAAAAGCGCGCGAGCAAGCGAACGAGAAATCAAGATGGACCCCACACCGTGCCGGGCAGAGAGCGCGAACCCCAATCTCGAAGCATGATCCGACCGGAGATCCGGACCCGTCGTGACGGGCGTTTTCGAACCACGCTCCAGCGCTTGTGCCCTGAAGCCATTGATTAAAATTCTAACCTCTGGGTCATGTGGTCGCAACCCGAGCTGGGATCACGAGCCCGTTGGCCCAGTGGCATGGTCAACGAAGACTAAATGGACGCGACTTTGGGCCGTACTTGGGCCTTCCGGCCCAATCCGCACAGAGATCGCTGATTTGGGCAAAAAAAGGGTTAACGGGGAGTTACCGGGGCGTCGGGGGCCGCCCGAAAGGTCTTGTAGGGTGGGCAAAGGCGCAAAGCGCCGTGCCCACCATCTCGCTCCCCATACTGTTTGGAATGGTGGGCACGCTTCGCTTTGCCCACTCTACGGCACCGAAAACGGCCGAATCAGCCCAGCTTCCGGCCGATATCGAGGAATTTCTGCCGCCGCTGCTTGCGGATGGTGTCGCCGTCCAGGCCGCGGAGCTCGTCAAAAGCCTTGGCGATGGCATCGCCCGTGGTGGCGATCATGGCGGTGGGGTCGCGGTGGGCGCCGCCGACCGGCTCCTTCAAGATGCTGTCGATCACCCCGAAGCGCAGCATGTCCTGCGCGGTGATCTTCATGTTGTTGGCGGCTTCCTGCGCCTTGGAGCCGTCGCGCCACAGGATCGAGGAGGCGGCCTCGGGCGAGATCACGCTGTAGATCGCGTGCTCCAGCATCAGGACCCTGTTGGCGGTGGTGATGGCGATGGCGCCGCCCGACATGCCCTCGCCGGTGATGATGGCGACGTTGGGCACGGTCAGCGCCATGCAGGCATCGGTCGAGCGCGCGATCGCCTCGGCCTGGCCGCGCTCCTCGGCGCCGATGCCGGGATAGGCGCCGGCGGAATCGGCGAGCGACAGCACGGGCAGGCCGAACCGCTCGGCCATCTCCATCAGCCGCACGCATTTGCGATAGCCCTCGGGCCGCGCCATGCCGAAATTGTGCCGGATGCGACTCTCGGTGGAATCGCCCTTTTCCTGGCCCATCACGCAGATGGCCTCACCGCGGAAGCGGCCGAAGCCGGCAACCAGCGCCTCGTCCTCGCCGAACTTGCGGTCGCCCGCGAGCGGGGTGAATTCGGTGATCAGGCCCTTGATGAAGTCGTTGAAATGCGGCCGCTGCGGATGCCGCGCGACCAGCGTCTTCTGCCACGGCGTCAGGTTCAGATAGAGGTCGGCCAGCGCCTGCGCCGCCTTGTCCTCGATCTTCCCGATCTCCTCGGAGATATCGGTGCCCGAGGCCGCAAGCGTCCGCAGCTCGTCGACCTTGGAGTCGAGCTCGGCGACCGGCTTTTCGAAGTCGAGATAGCTGCGCATGTGATCTGGCATCAACTCAATATAGCGAGGACGGGGCGGGGCGTCGAAGCAGGTTTGGACCGGCGGAAAGAAATGTAGCTTCTTCAATGAGTTGGCTTGTGCGCTCTAAAGCAGCCCGCCAAATCATGCGTGAGGCCACGGCTCTTTCTGCGGAGATGTGGCCGAAGTCAAGGCGGTTTCATGGGTTGCCTGTAGCCCGGATGGAGCGAAGCGCAATCCGGGAGGGTCTTTCCGCGAGGCGGGCGGCCCCGGATTTCGCTGCGCTCCATCCGGGCTACAAGAGAACTATTTCTCCGCCAGCGGGTGCAGGTCGCGCACCAGGCTCTTCAGGCGCTCCTCGACCACATGGGTGTAGATCTGGGTCGTGGAGATATCGGTGTGGCCGAGCAGGGTCTGCACGATGCGCAAATCCGCGCCGTTGTGCAGGAGGTGGCTGGCAAAGGCGTGGCGCAACACGTGCGGGGAGACCAGCCGGGCCTGCAGCCCCGAGGCGACAGCAAGCTCTTTCAGGTCGCGGGCGAAATGCTGCCGCGTCAGATGCCCGCTCTCGCCGAACGATGGGAATAGCCATTTCGAGGCGGCCACGCTGTTCTTCTTGTCGGCTTTTGCCGCTTCCGTCGCCGCGAGATAGTCGGCCATCGCCTGCCGCGAGGCCTCGTTGAGCGGCACCAGGCGTTCCTTGTTGCCCTTGCCGCGCACCACGATCATGCGGGCGTCGCGTTTTGCCGCGGAGCGCGGCAGCGCCACCAGCTCGGAGACGCGCAGGCCGGTGGCGTAGAGCACCTCGAGCAGGCAATAGAGCCGCAACGCGCGCAGCCGTTTCGAGGGAGAAGCGTCCTCCGCCTCGCTCAATTCCTTGGCGCGGCTGAGCATGCGGTCGACATGCGCGATCGACAGCACCTTCGGCAGGCCGCGGCCGCGCTTGGGGCCGGACAGGATCGCCGCGGGATCCTCGGTGCGGATGCGCTCGTTCAGGAGAAAGCGGTAGAGATGCCGCATCGCCGACAGCCGCCGCGCGACGCTGGTGGACTTGAAGCCGCGGCTGTCGAGATCGGCGAGATAATCGCGCAGGATCTGCGTCTCGGCGTCGGCAAAGCTGTGCCCGACGCGGCCCAAAAATTCCGAGAAATCGGTGAGGTCGCGGCGGTAGGCGTCGAGCGTATTGGGGCCGGCGCCCTGTTCCGCCGCGAGCATGTCGAGGAACAGGCCGGTGAGCTTGCTGTCTGAGGGCTGTACGCGCATGCCCTGGAGGCTAGCTCCTATTTCTTGAGAAACTTATCCGGCGGGATCGTCACCGTCATTTCTCGCGACTTCGGGCTCACAAAGTTCGCCAGCGCGAAGACCACGCCATAGACGATGCCGGCGAGCACGGCGACGACCGTCAGGAAGCGGAACAGGCTGGGCATCGGGCAAGGTCTCGGGAGGGTCTCAGGCGTCCAAATTAACCAATGGAATCATCCAACATGTTCGCCGTTTCGTGGCAAGAGTCCTCTGGCGAGGGCCCCGAGGGGGTCGTATAGGTGGCCAAAGCATGCCGCCTCCGGCGGCAGATCGAGCGAGACCCAGAGCGAGATTTATGCCCGACGCCGCGTTGCCGATACAAGCTGCCCCTGAGGCCGACATCCTGTCGGCGCTCGGGACGCGCTCGATCGTGCTCGTCGGCATGATGGGGGTGGGCAAATCCACCATCGGCCGCCGCATGGCGGCCCGGCTCAAGCTGCCCTTCGTTGACGCCGACACCGAGATCGAGGTCGCTCATGCCGGCATGACCATACCGGAGATTTTCGAGCGCCATGGCGAGCCGTATTTCCGGGATGGCGAGGCGCGGGTGATCGCGCGCCTGCTCGACGGCGAACCGATCGTGCTGGCGACCGGCGGCGGTGCCTTCATGCGCGAGGAGACGCGCAACCGCATTGCGGCCAAGGCGGTCTCGATCTGGCTCAAAGCCGACCCTGACGTCATCATGCGCCGGGTGCGCCGCCGCGCCGACCGCCCGCTGCTCCAGACCGCCGATCCCGAAGGAACCGTGACGCGCCTCCTCACCGAGCGCGAGCCGATCTATCGCCATGCCGACCTCACCATCGCCTCGCGCGACGTGCCGCACGACAAGATCGTCGAGGAATGCATCGAGACGCTGCGCGCCCATTTCCGCGGCGAACAAGCCGCCCAATCACCTGCCGACGTTGCGAGTGCCGTACGATGACTGCGCCGTTGAAACATTCAGATCCTGTCAACGTCGACGTCGCGCTCGGCGATCGCGCCTATGACATCGTCATCGGCCGCGGCGTGCTGGCCTCGCTCGGCGAACGTGTCGCGCGCTTGCGGCCCGGCGTGCGTACGGCAATCATCACCGATCGCACCGTCGCAAAATACTGGCTCGAGCCGACCGAAGCGTCGCTCGCTTCTGCCGGCATTCCGACCTCGCGCATCGTGGTCGAGGAAGGCGAGATCTCCAAAACCTATGCCGGCCTCGAAAAGGTCAGCGAGGCCCTGATCGCCGCGAAGATCGAGCGCAACGATCTCGTCATCGCGCTCGGCGGCGGCGTGGTCGGCGATCTCGCCGGCTTTGCGGCCGCGATCCTGCGCCGCGGCGTCGATTTCGTGCAGGTGCCGACCTCGCTGCTGGCGCAGGTCGATTCCTCCGTCGGCGGCAAGACCGGCATCAATTCGCCGCAGGGCAAGAATCTGCTCGGCGCCTTCCACCAGCCCGTGCTGGTGATTGCCGACACCGCCGTGCTCGACACGCTGTCGCCGCGGCAATTCCGCGCCGGCTATGCCGAAGTCGCCAAATACGGCGTGCTCGGCGACGAAGCCTTCTTCACCTGGCTGGAGAAGAACCATTCCGATATCTTCAAAGGCGGCTCGGCGCGCGAGCACGCGATCGCGACCTCCTGCCGCGCCAAGGCCGGCGTCGTCTCGCGCGATGAGCGCGAGACCGGCGAGCGCGCGCTGCTCAATCTCGGCCATACCTTTGGTCACGCGCTGGAGGCCGCGACCGGTTTCTCCGATCGCCTCTTCCATGGCGAGGGTGTTTCGATCGGCATGACGCTGGCGGCGCAGTTCTCGGCGAAGCTTGGCATGATCGGCGAGGCCGATGCCGCGCGCGTCGAGCGTCACCTCATCGAGGCTGGCCTGCCGACGCGCCTGCAGGACATCGCCGGTTTCGCGCAGGAAGGGCTCGCCGACGCCGACGCGCTGATGGCGTTGATGGCGCAGGACAAGAAGGTCAAGCGCGGCAAGCTCACCTTCATCCTGCTGGAGGCGGTCGGGCGTGCCGTGATCGCGAAGGACGTCGAGCCGGCGCCGGTGCGCGATTTCCTCAAAGAGAAGCTCGCGCAAAAGGCTTGATGCGCGGCTAACCGGTTTTTGAGTGGTGCATGGACTGGCTCGGATTCACCATCGTCATTCTCTGCCTGCTCGTCTCGGGCTTCTTCGCCGCGAGCGAGACCGCGCTGACCGGCGCCTCGCGCGCCAGCATGCTGCGGCTCTCCAAGCAGGGTAACCACGACGCCGATGTCGTCTCGCAGCTGCTCGACATGCGCGAGCGCCTGATCGGCGCGCTGCTGCTCGGCAACAATATCGCCAATATCAGCGCGTCCGCGCTCGCCACCAGCATCTTCACGGCCTGGTTCGGCGATGTCGGCGTGCTCTATGCCACCGGCGTGATGACGGCGCTGGTCGTGATCTTCGCGGAGGTGCTGCCGAAGACCATCGCGATCAACGCGCCCGACCGCATGGCCCTTGCGGTCGCCCGCCCGATGCGGCTGACGATGTATGTGCTGGGACCGTTGCTGCGGATCGTCGAGGTCATCGTCCGTCTGCTGATGCGCTTGTTTGGTCTGGCCGGCGAGCACCAGGCGATCCTGTCGCCGACCGAGCGCCTGCGCGGCGCGGTCGACCTGTTGCACCACGAGGGCAAGGTCGAGAAGCAGGACCGCGACATGCTCGGCGGCCTGCTCGATCTGCGCGAGCTCCAGGTCTCCGACGTCATGATCCATCGCACCGAGATGATGATGATCAATGCCGACCTGCCGCCGGAGGAACTGGTGCGCGAGGTGCTGGCGACCGAGTACACCCGCATTCCGCTGTGGCGCGAGAAGCCGGAAAACATCATCGGCGTGCTTCACGCCAAGGATTTGTTGCGCGCAATCCGCGCATCCGACGGCGATACCTCGCGCATCGACGTCTCCACCATCGCGCTGCCGCCCTGGTTCGTGCCGGAAATGCGCCCGGTCTCCGAGCAGCTCAAGGCGTTCCGGCGCCGAAAAACCCATTTCGCGCTCGTCGTCGACGAGTACGGCGAGGTTGAAGGTCTCGTGACGTTGGAAGACATTTTGGAAGAAATCGTCGGCGACATCTCCGACGAGCACGACGTCGTGGTCGCCGGCGTGCGCGCCCAGCCGGACGGCTCGGTCGTGGTCGACGGCTCGGTGCCGATCCGCGATCTCAACCGCGCCATGGACTGGCACCTGCCCGATGAGGAGGCAACGACAGTCGCCGGTCTCGTCATTCACGAGGCGCGCTCGATCCCCGACCGCGGCCAGAGTTTCACGTTCCACGGCTTCCGTTTCCGCGTCCTCCGCCGCGAACGCAACCGCATCACCGCGCTCCGTATTTCACCGGTGCCGCGTGACGCGGAGATGGAAGAGGCCAAGCCCAGGCGGGCGGGAACGTCGTTTTGATTTCTCTTACCCTCCCCTGGAGGGGGAGGGTCGATCGCGCGCAGCGCGAGCGGGGTGGGGTGATCTCTCCACTCGGGCAGTGTCGCGTGTGGAGAGATCACCCCACCCCGTCTCAAATTTCGCTGCGCTCAATATGAGCCGACCCTCCCCCTCCAGGGGAGGGTAAGCGAAGATCAACCTTCCCCCGGTGCCTGCGCGTGGATCGCGAGCGCGTGCACGCTGCCGGCAAGTTCCGCGGCCAGCGCCGAATTTATCATGCGGTGGCGATCGACCCGGCTCTTCCCTTTGAAGGCCTGAGACACAATATAAACGCGAAAATGTGTTTCGCCGCTCGGCCGATGGCCGGCGTGGCCCTCATGCAAATGTGACTCGTCGACGACCTGCAGGCTTTCCGGCGTGAAAGCTTCCTTCAACTTGTTGCTGATAGTGTCTTTCATAACCATGAGTGCCATTAAAGCGCGCAGCCGCACTCCGTCAATTGCATAGGCCGCCTGCGGCGGCCGTACCTCGAAGACGCCGGAGTGAAACTTCGGCTGCGGGTTCCCAGCTAATTGCAATGTCAAGACTTGAAGGTTTTTGCATTGCGTAGTCAAAGTCAGTCATGCCGATCGATTCATCAAAGTTCTTCGACTCCATCCGGGTCAAGCCGAAAGGCAAGCAGCCGGAAGTGAAGCCGCGCGACGCCGTGGTCAATTGCGAATGGGCCGGGTGTCAGAACAAGGGCGCGCACCGTGCGCCGAAGGGCCGCGAGAACCAGCGCGAGTACTGGCACTTCTGCTTGAACCACGTGCGCGAGTACAACCAGAACTACAATTTCTTCTCCGGCATGAATGCCGATGCCGTCGCGCGCTACCAGAAGGATGCGCTGACCGGTCACCGCCCGACCTGGAAGATGGGCGCCAATGGCGGCAAGAAGGGTGCGGAAGCCGAGATCGACATGGCGTCCGATCCGTTCAGCATGTTCAGTGAGATCAACGGCCGTGCGGGCTGGCGGAAGGGTCCGCAGGCCGAGCCCAAGGCCGAGACGCGCAAGGTGATGAACGCCGAGCGCAAGGCGCTCCAGGTCATGGGCCTCGGCCCCGATTCCACGCTCGCCGACGTCAAGAGCAAGTACAAGGCGCTGGTCAAGCAGCATCACCCTGACGCCAACGGTGGCGACCGGTCGACCGAAGACCGCCTGATCGAGATCATCAAGGCCTACAATTATCTGAAGACGGTGGTCCGCGAGGCCTAGGCTACGCCTTCCGGGAAGGACAGTTCGCAAACCAGTCCTTCCGGCCTCCACTGTCGGGTAATGGTTCCGCGCAAGGTCCGGATGATGCCGTCGACCGCGCCGATTCCAAAGCCCTTGCGCGTCGGCGCCTCGTTGACCCGAGGACCGCCGCTCTCCGACCAGTGCAGCACGAGAGGCTCTGCACCATTGGTCTCCCAGCTGATCTCCAGCCTGCCCGAAGGCCTCGACAGCGCGCCATACTTGGCGGCGTTGGTGGCGAGCTCATGCAGCGCGACGGCGATCGACTGGGCCAGCGTGGGCGGCAGGCGGACGTCGTCTCCCGCGATCCTGATCCGCTCGCCGTCCCGGCTTGCGTACGGCCGGAGTTCCTCTTCGACGATGGTCTTCAGATTCGCGCCGGTCCAACGCGAAGCCGAGAACAGCCTCTGCACGTTGGCAAGCGCGCTGAGCCGGCCTGCAAACACGGTCTGGAACTCTTCCGCGGTATCCGCCTTCGTCAGCCGCAGCATCGCCTGAGCCACCGCGAGCAGGTTGTTGGAACGGTGATCGACCTCGGAGGTGAGGAGCATCATCCTCTGCTCGGCCTCCTTGCGAGCCGTGATGTCGACCAGCATGTTCACCGCACCAACCAAACGCCCCCGTTCGTCGCGCAGCGGCGTCGGATATGGCATGAAGCAGATCCGGGAGCCGTCCGGCCGCTCGGCCACGGCCTCGACGTCGCGCACTGGCCGGTTCTGCTTGAGCGCGATTGCCATCGGGCATTCATCGTGGGGAAGCGCCGTGCCGTCGGGCAGATAGAGCTTCCAGGTCACGCACCACATCTCGCCGATCTTCGGCATGCGTCCGGCAAAATCGATGCAGGCGCGATTGAAGAAGGTGATGCAGCCTTCCGCGTCGGTTGTGTAGATCGCGGCAGGCAGAGCCTGCAGCAAGTCGCGGAATCGTCTTTCAGAATCCGTGCCGGCCTCGGTCCGGTTGGCGGCATAGCCGGCGGCGATCTCGCCGATCCTGGCCTCGTCCGCTTGTCCAAACAGGTCCAGCATTGGAATCTTGATCCGAGGGGGCTCACAGTTAAGTCCCCAGACCCGGAGATGTTCCAAGTTCGTCGCCCGGACCGTGCGCGCGTTCCCGCAATCACGATCTCGCGCGACGGCTCTGCCGTGTCATTGTTCGTCCGGGCGAGGCACGACAGCGCAGTGAACGGCCCGGCTGTCGTGCCCTTGTGCTCTATTCGCCGGAAGCCTTCGGCATTTCCCCCACATATGACGAACTCGGCCGGATCAACCGCCCCGTCCGCTGTTGCTCGCGCGCATGGGCGGTCCACCCCGCTGCACGCGCCACTGCGAAGATCGGCGTGAAGGCCTGGCGTGGAATGGCGAGGGCATCGAGCAGAATCGCCGTGAAGAACTCCACGTTCGTCTCCAGCGGCCGGTCAGGATTCTTCTTGCGCAGCGCGCTGCGGATATAGGCCTCGACCTCGCCGGCAAAGGGCAGGTCGGCGCCATCCGCCGAAAGCCGCCTGATCGCGGCCTTGAGCACGTCGGCGCGCGGATCGCGCACGCGATAGACGCGATGGCCAAAGCCCATCAGCCGCTCGCCGCGGGCGAGGGCCGCATCGACCCATGGCTTGATGCGTTCGCTGGAGCCGATCGCATCGAGCATTTCCAGCACCGGCTCCGGCGCGCCGCCGTGCAAGGGGCCGGTCAGCGCGCAGTATCCGGCGGTGACGGCGGCAAACAGATCGGCCTGCGTCGAGGCCACCACGCGCGTCGTGAAGGTCGAAGCGTTCATGCCGTGGTCGCAGACCGTGACGAGATAGGCGTCCAGCGCCGCGACCTCACGCGGCTTCGGTGAGGCGCCACGCAGCATCCGCAGCGTATCGGCGGCATGGCTCGCATTCGGATCGGGCGCGAGCAGCTCCAATCCCTTGGCGCGACGGACCAGCGCGCCTGCGATCACCGGAAACGCGCCGACGATCGTCGCCTCATGTTCCAGCCCGTTTTCCGCGCGCAGGCCCGCGACCGCCGCGCGGAACTCGTCGACGATGCTCATGCCGCGTGTCGCCGGCAACAGCTCCGGCAAACGCGCGAACGCACGCTCGCGCGCCGCGCCCAGGCTCGCCCGCACATTGGCTTCGCTCAGCGTGGTCTTGCTCGCGCCGTTCCAGAGCCGGGCGGTGACGCCCTCGAAGCTCGACTGGCTTGCGAGGGTGCCGACATGCTCGCCGGCGATGATCAACTCGCCGCGCTCGCCGTCGACATGGCTCAGCACGGTCTCGGCCGCGGGAACGCCGTCCAGCCCGATCTGGCTTTTGGTGAGGTGGATGTTCATGACCCAATCTCCTTTGCACTGCACCAGGAGAAAATCAGGCCTCTCGACAGATTGATCAATCTTGATTACATAAATCAATATGAATAATTCCGAGGAACTCTATCTGTCGGCCCGGGAAGCTGCCGCCGAGCTCGCGATCTCGCCGGCCACGCTCTACGCCTATGTCAGCCGCGGCCTGATCCGCTCCGAGCCGACGCCGGATTCGCGCAAGAACCGCTATCGGGCGGAGGACGTCCGCGCGCTCAAGGAGCGCCGGGTGCCGTCGCCGGAGCCGCGCGGCCTGCGCAGCTTCGATGCCGACCTGCCTGTCATGGACACGGAGATCTCGACCATCACCGAGGAGGGCGCGATCTACCGCGGCGTCAATTGCGTCGATCTCGCCGAGAACGATACGCTGGAGCACACGGCGACGCTGCTGTGGGACGTCTCCGACGTCGATCCCTTCACGCCGGACAATCAGCCCCAGATATCCGACGAGATGCGCGCGATCGCAGAGGCCGCGCGCCGCGCCGCGCCGATCGACCGTGCCATCGCAGTGCTGGCGCTCGCGACCAGCGCGGACGCGCGTGCCTTCACCCGCGCGCCCGACGGCCGCGCGATGGTCGGCGGGCGCATTGTCCGGCTCCTGGTTGCGACCATGCTCAACGCCGAGCCGTCGTCCGAGCCGCTGCACCAGCAGATCGCGAAGGCCTGGGCGCCCGACAACAAGCACGCGCCCGACCTCATCCGCCGCGCGCTGGTGCTGCTCGCCGATCACGAATTGAACGCCTCGACCTTCACCGCGCGCTGTGCGGCATCGACCGGCCTCAACCTCTATGACTCCGTCATCGCCGGCCTCGCCGCGTTGAAAGGGCCGAAGCATGGCGGCGCCGGCGTGCTGGCCTCGCAGCTCGTCAAGGCGCTGGTCGATCGCGATGTCGCCCCGATGGTTCGCGAGCGCGTCGCCTTGGGTGAGCGCTTTGCCGGCTTCGGCCACGGCGTCTACAAGCGCGGCGATCCCCGCGCGCAGTCGCTGCTGAACGCGCTGGCGCGTGCCGGCGCGCCGCGCAAATTCACGCGCGAAGTGCCGGAGCGGATCGTCGAGGCGACCGGCGAGCTCGTCAACATCGACTATGCACTGGCCGTCCTCGTGCACGCGCTGCGCCTGCCCTTAGGCAGCGAGCTCGCGCTGTTCGCGATGGCCCGCAGCGTCGGCTGGATCGCGCACGCCAGCGAGCAATTGCAGTTCGGCAAGCTGATCCGCCCGCGGGCGCGCTATGTCGGACCGGCGCCGGGAAGAAGGGCTAGTTAAAATCTCTCTGCGAGCGCGTCGTCCTCCGCTGTCGTCCCTGCCTAGTGCGCAATTGCGCACTAGGCAGGGACGACACCGGCGCACTAAGCCCGCGGCTTGGACGTCGCGACGAGGCCGTTCTGCCGGCGGCGGTAGTACCAGATGCCAAGGCCGCCGATGATCGCCACGGCCACCACCATCAAGATCCAGATGTGCTTGAACGGATGCCCATGGTGCGGCACGCCGAAATATTGGTGGAAGGCCGATACCGCCAGCACGCCCGGCAGCACATGCGCGGGGGCCCAGACCAGGATCGCCGGGATATTCACGGCATAAAACTTCGCGGGGGTCATCCCCAGCGCGCCGGCGGTGACGGGCACGAAGGCGCGGATCGGCGGTACGAAACGGGCGAAGAACACGGCCCAGGTGCCGAAGCGGTGGAAGAAGCTTTCGCTCTCGGCAACCACGCGCGGATAGTTGGTCAGCGGCCAGGTGTTGAGGATTTCGCGCTGCCGCCGGTGCCCGATCCAGTAGGCCGAGCCGTCGCCCAGCACGGCGCCGATTGCCGCCGCCAGCAGCACCCATTGCAGCTTCAATTCCCCGCCTGGAACCAGCGCGCTCAGCGCCAGAATGATGGTCGAGCCGGGGATCACCGATCCCACCACCGGAACGGCTTCGAGCAGCGCCGCCAGGAACAGGGTCAGATAGGCCAGCCACACATGGGCTGAAACGAAGGATATGAGGGGATCGAGAAAGGACGTCACGTCGTCTTTCGTGGGGGGCTGGAGCACCGGGGTTCGGACCCTACATAAGTAGGTGCACGCGGTAAAAGTGCCATTCGCGCGGGCAGGGCCGCTGGCCCGCTTGAAATTTGAGCGTGATTCGCAAGGCAGCCCTCCAAAAATCGCGTTCCTTGCCTATCTAAATGAAAAGACAATGGAACTTTGATTGGGGCGCGGGCTTCTGCCGGCACGTTGTCTCTGATAAGTTCGCAACCGCACCCAGCCGCAGCCAACGTGCAAATAACTGGTCTCGGGATCGCCCGGGGCCTCGGAGGATTGATGACGACCGCCGCTCTGTCCAAAGTTGAGGAAATTTCCGGTCTGCCCGACATGAAGGTGTCGGTGCGCCAGGTGTTCGGGATCGATAGCGATCTTGAAGTCCCGGCCTATTCCGAAGTCGATCCTCATGTGCCCGAAGTCGATTCTGATTACCGCTTCGACCGTGCCACCACGCTTGCCATTCTCGCCGGCTTTGCCCGCAACCGCCGCGTGATGGTGACCGGCTATCACGGCACCGGCAAATCCACCCATATCGAGCAGGTCGCTGCCCGCCTGAACTGGCCCTGCGTGCGCGTCAACCTCGACAGCCACATCAGCCGTATCGACCTCGTCGGCAAGGACTCCATCGTGGTCCGCGACGGCAAGCAGGTCACCGAATTCCGCGACGGCATCCTGCCCTGGGCGCTCCAGCACAACATCGCGCTGGTGTTCGACGAATACGACGCCGGCCGCCCCGACGTGATGTTCGTGATCCAGCGCGTGCTGGAAGTCTCCGGACGCCTGACGCTGCTCGACCAGAACAAGGTGATCAAGCCGCATCCGGCCTTCCGCATGTTCTCGACCGCCAACACGGTCGGCCTCGGCGACACCTCGGGCCTCTATCACGGCACCCAGCAGATCAACCAGGGCCAGATGGACCGCTGGTCGATCGTCACCACGCTGAACTATCTCGCCCATGACGAGGAAGTGGAGATCGTGCTGGCCAAGGCCAAGCACTATCGCACGCAGGAAGGCCGCGACATCGTCAACAAGATGGTCCGCCTTGCCGATCTCACCCGTAACGCCTTCGCCAATGGCGATCTGTCGACGGTGATGAGCCCGCGCACGGTGATCACCTGGGCCGAGAACGCCGATATCTTCGGCGATATCGGCTTCGCGTTCCGGGTCACCTTCCTCAACAAGTGCGACGAGCTCGAGCGTCCCCTGGTCGCCGAGTTCTACCAGCGCTGCTTCAACGCGGAGCTGCCGGAATCGGCGGTCAACGTGGCGCTCAGCTAGACCATGCCAAACATCACCGTCGAGCGCACCATTGGGACCACCAAGAAGGCTGTGCTCGCCGGGCTCGGCGCCTATAACGACGAGCAGTTCGGGAAGCAGAAGGTCAGGAGCATCGCGGTCTCGCTGAAAGACCGCGGCAAGATCGTCGGCGGCATCGTCGGACACCTGTGGGCCACGGTTCTGTTCATCCAGTACTTCTGGATCGACCAGAAGCAGCGCGGCAAGGGTCTTGGCACGAAGCTGATCGCGGCGATCGAGGACGAGGCAAGACGGCAGGGCGCGATCCAGGCCCATGTCGACACGATGAGTTTCCAGGCGCCGGGCTTCTATCGTTCCTGCGGGTACGAGGAGTTCGGCACCCTCAAGGGCTATCCCGGCGGCGTGACGCGCCACTCGTTTACGAAGTCGCTATGAGCACATCATCATCCAACTCCAAATTCCGTAACACCAAGGAAGCCCCGACCGAGCCGTTCAAGCGCTCGGTGGCCTCCTGCCTGAAGGCGATCGCGAAGTCGCCGGAGCTCGAGGTCAGTTTTGCTGCCGAGCGCCCTGGTCTGGCGCCGGGCAAAGCGCGGCTGCCCGAGCCCGCGCGCAAGATGACCAAGCGTGACGCTGCGATCGTGCGCGGCCACGCCGATTCCATCGCGCTCAAGATCGCCTGTCACGATGCAAAGCTGCATCGCAAGCTGATGCCCGGCAATCCGCAGGCGCGCGGCGTGTTCGAGGCGGTCGAGCAGGCCCGCGTCGAGGCGATCGGCGCGCGCCGCATGGCGGGCGTTGCGAAAAACCTCAGCGCGATGCTCGACGACCATTTCCATCGCGGCAAGTTCGACGAAATCACCGACCGTGCCGATGCGCCGCTGGCGGATGCGCTGGCGATGCTGGTGCGCGAGCGCCTGACCGGCATGGCGCCGCCCACGGCGGCGAAGAAGATGGTCGATCTCTGGCGGCCCATTCTCGAGGACAAGATCGGCAAGCGGCTCGACCGGCTCGATGGCCTGGTCGAGGACCAGACCAGGTTCGGCGACGCCGTGCATGACCTGCTGACCGCGCTCGAGCTCGGCGACGAGCGCAGCGCCGACAGCGAAGACAACGACGACGACGAGGAAAACCGCGACGGCGACAACGACCAGTCCGGCGCCGAAGGCTCGCCCGATTCCGATGCCGCGCAGGAGATGAGCGCCGACCAGGCGCAGGCCTCCAGCGAGGAGATGAGCGAGAGCGCGATGGAAAGCGCGCAGGCCTCGACCTCCGACACGTTCGACGACGGCGAACTCGGCGACGACGAGACGCCGGGCGAGGCGACGCGTCCGAACGCTCACGGCAAGAACGAGCCGCGCGGGCCGGAATATCACGCCTTCGCGCCGAAATTCGACGAGGTCATCGCGGCCGAAGACCTCTGCGACCATGACGAGCTGGAGCGCCTGCGCGCCTATCTCGACAAGCAGCTCGCGCATCTGCAGGGCATCGTCGCGCGCCTCGCCAACCGCCTTCAGAGACGCTTGATGGCGCAGCAGAACCGCGCTTGGGACTTCGACCTCGAAGAGGGCATTCTGGATCCGGCGCGGCTGTCGCGCGTGGTGACCGATCCCTATCACCCGCTGTCCTTCATGCACGAGAAGGAGGCGACGTTCCGCGACACCGTGGTGACGCTGCTGCTCGACAATTCCGGCTCGATGCGCGGCCGCCCGATCACGGTCGCCGCGACCTGCGCCGACATCCTGGCGCGCACGCTGGAGCGTTGCGGCGTCAAGGTCGAGATCCTCGGCTTCACCACGCGCGCCTGGAAGGGCGGGCAATCGCGCGAGGCGTGGCTTGCCGCCGGCAAGCCGGCCAATCCCGGCCGCCTCAACGATCTCCGCCACATCATCTACAAGTCCGCCGACGCCCCCTGGCGCCGCGCGCGGAAGAATCTGGGCCTGATGATGCGCGAGGGTCTGCTGAAGGAGAACATCGACGGCGAGGCGCTGGACTGGGCGCACAAGCGCCTGCTCGGCCGGCCCGAGCAGCGCAAGATCCTGATGATGATCTCCGACGGTGCGCCGGTCGACGATTCCACGCTGTCGGTCAATCCCGGCAACTATCTCGAGCGGCACCTGCGCCACATCATCGAGGAGATCGAGACCCGCTCGCCGGTCGAGCTGATCGCGATCGGCATCGGCCATGACGTGACGCGCTACTATCGCCGCGCGGTAACGATCGTGGATGCCGAAGAGCTCGGCGGTGCCATCACCGAGAAGCTCGCCGAACTGTTCAGCGAGACCAATACCGCGCCCACGCATCAGGCCGGTCGCCCGCGACGCAAACTGCATTCGTGAGCACGCAATCGTCCCGCCGCAGCTTTCTTGGCCACGCGGCGGCGGGATTTTCCACTCTCGCACTCTCCCGACTGGCGCAGGCGCAGCCGACGACCGAGCCGCCGCCGCGCACCGCGCAGATCGAGCACGCCGTCACCGAGGCTGTCAGCGTCGAGGTGAACGCGCGGCCGATTCCCAATTTCGAGCCGCGCGACCGCTCGCGCGTGCGCTTCGGTCAGCTGCAATATCGCAGCGGCCTGGTGCTGACTTCGCCCTATCGCGGCTTCGGTGGCCTGTCCGGCATCCGGCTCGATGCGAAGGGCGAGCGCTTCCTCGCGATCTCCGACCAGGGCGGCTGGTTCACCGGCAGCATCCGCTATTCCGGCGGCAAGATGATCGGGCTCGACGATGTCGAGGCGTCCCCGATGCTCAATTCCGAGGGCCGGCCGATCACGGAGAGGCGGTTCTGGTACGACACCGAGTCGCTCGCGCGCGACGGCAATGTCGTTTACGTCGGGCTCGAGCGCGTCAACCAGGTCCTGCGCTTCGATTTCGCGAAAGGCGGCACGCGCGCCCGCGGCGAGGTGTTGCCGACGCCGCCCGCCGTGCGGAAGCTGCCCTCCAACAAGGGGCTCGAAGCGATGGTCGTCGTGCCGAAAGGCCAGCCGCTGGCAGGCACCCTGATCGCCTTCTCCGAACGCGGACTGGACGCCGACGGCAATCTGGTCGCGTTCCTGATCGGCGGTCCGTCGCCCGGCCAGTTCAGCGTCCGCCGCACCGAAAAATTCGACATCAGCGATGCCGTGCTGCTGCCGTCCGGCGAGCTTCTCATCCTCGAACGCAAATTCTCCTGGTTCACTGGCATCAACATCCGCATCCGGTCGATCCCCCTGAAATCCATCGCGCCCAACGCGCTGGTCGACGGCCCTGCGCTGTTCGCCGCCGATCTCGGCCACGAGGTCGACAACATGGAAGGCATCGACGCCCACGTCACGCCCGAGGGTGAGACCGTGCTGACGCTGGTGTCGGACGACAATTTCTCGATGCTCCAGCGCACGCTGCTGCTGCAGTTCACGCTGGTGGAGTGAACGTCCGCCCGCCCTTCTCCGACAAACCGTCATGCCCTGCCGCGCCATCCTCGCCCTCGCCCTCATTTTCACGCTCGCCGCGCTGTCGCCGGCCTTCGCCACGGCCGAGCACCGGTACGGAAAGAACGAATACGCCATCATCCAGGGCGGCCGCGCGCCGAATGGGAAGCTGTCGGTCGCAGCCCATGGCGGCGGCGAGTCTGGAAGCGAAGGCTTTCGCATCTACCTGATGGCCGAGCCCGGCCATCGCCGGCTGATGACGCTCGACAATGTCAACGACGACAACATTCTGGACTCGGCGCCGGATGCCTTCCACGCCGCCTGGTCGCAGGACTCACGCACCGTCGCGGTCTCGTTCCGCAGCGAGCGCCATATCGTCACGCTGAATCTCTACGCCATCGACGGCGGCCGCGCGCGGCTGGTCGCCGGGCCGGATCTGTTCCGCGACGTGACCGGCCGCAGCGTCGACATCAAGACCGACGGCGACATGCGCACATCCGTGCCCGCGCTGACATGGCAGGCGCCGCGCCGCTTTCACCTCACCGAGTACCGCGTGTTCGTGCTCGACGACACCGCGCTTGCCGACAAGCTCGGCCCGCTCGGCAAGGTCAGCAAGCGCGACGGCGGCGGCAACACGATCCAGTTCTCGGCCGAAGCCGACGGCGAGCTGTTGCCCGACGGCCGCATCCGCATGGGCAAGCCCGTGCCGGGCAGGTTCGAGGAGCTGGAGTAGGGGCCTCAAATTCGATCGTCGTCCCGGGGCGCGCGAAGCGCGAGCCCGGGACCCATAGGCACAGGGAGAGAGACGTTTGGCGAAGACCAGCTGTTGTCGATCTTCGTAAAACCCAATCCCGTGGTTATGGATCCCGGGCTCGCGCTTCGCGTGCCCCGGGATGACAGTGGAGTTCCTGGCAAGCGGCCGAGGGTTATCTCCGCCTTGTGATCATATGACGCGCGCAATGCATGGCGCCGCGGGCGGGCATGTCCGCCGCGCAGCTGGCAATTCGCCGTAGGGCTACTAAACTTCATGCAATCGCTTCCATTCCTCCATCCCCCGGAACTCCCCGCATGAGCGCCCTGTTTTCCCCGATCAAGCTGCGCGGCCTGACGCTGAAGAACCGCGTCGTGGTGTCGCCGATGTGCCAGTATTCGGCCGACGACGGCGTCGCCACCGACTGGCACTTCACCCATATCAACAACCTCGCGCTGTCGGGCGCGTCGATGTTCTGCATCGAGGCGACCCATGTGGAGGCGATCGGCCGCATCACGCCGGGCTGTCTCGGGCTCTACAGCGACGCCTGCGAAGCCGCGCTGAAGCAGATCCTCTCCTCCGTGCGCAAGCATTCCACCACGGCCGTCGCGATGCAGCTCGCCCATGCCGGCCGCAAGGCCTCCAGCGCGCGGCCTTGGGACGGCGGCCAGCTCATTCCGCAGAGTGAAGGCGGCTGGCAGACGGTGGCGCCGTCGGCGCTGCCGCACAAGGAAGGCGAGGCCGCGCCGCTGGCGCTCGATGCCGCCGGCCTGAAGCGCATCCGCGAGGCCTTCGTCGACAGCGCCAAGCGCGCTGCCCGGCTCGGCATCGACGCGATCGAGCTGCACGGCGCGCACGGCTATCTCATGCATCAGTTCCTGTCGCCGATCTCCAACAGGCGCACCGACGAATATGGCGGTTCGCTCGAAAACCGCATGCGCTTTCCGCTCGAGATCTACGACGCGGTGCGCGCGGTCTTCCCGCACGACAAGCCGGTCGGCATGCGGGTGTCGTCGACCGACTGGGTCGAGGGCGGCTGGGACCTGGCGCAGACCATCACGTTCGCAAACGCGCTGAAGGCGCGCGGCGTCGACTGGATCGATGCCTCCTCCGGCGGCGTCTCGCCGCTGCAGAAGATCCCGCTCGGCCCCGGCTATCAGGTGCAGTTTGCCGAGGCCATCAAGCGCGAGACCGGATTGCCCACCATCGCCGTCGGCCTGATCACCGAAGCCAAACACGCCGAGGAGATCGTGGCATCCGGCAAGGCCGACATGGTCGCGCTCGGCCGCAGCTTGCTCTACGATCCCCGCTGGGGCTGGCACGCCGCGGCCGAACTCGGCGGCGAAGTCGAAGCCCCGCCGCAATACTGGCGCTCGCAGCCGTCGACGCAAAAGGCGCTGTTCGGCAAGACCACGTTCGGGGCAAGGTAGGGCGCGAGAGGGCGCTGCCATACCGCGTGATCTCACGATGATGCGCGGTATGAGTTGCCACTGCACAACTTAAAGTCTTCGCCAAATCTCTCCCTGTGGTGATCCCGGATCTGTGCTTCGCTTGTCCGGGACGACAGCGGTGGGGGCAGCGCGGGCGATCGTGCCCTCACTATCCCGCGCCCTCACGCATCCGTAACTCTCCTCACCTTCCACGCACCGCAAAACTGGCCTACCCTCCCGCGCACCCAACTCCTCAGGGAGGCCCGCCATGCGGTTTCGTGTTCGCAAGACTGCCCACGTTTTCGAGCGCGTGGGCCTCGCGATGGCAGGCGCGGCGTGCGGGCTGTTCGTCGGCGCCTATGTGGGATCTTCGATCGCCCCGCTGACCACGCAGGGCTTCCTGCTGCTGATGATGCTGCTCGGCTTCGTCGGCTTCTATCTCGGCATCGACACGCCGCAGCTGCCCTTCGACGACGCCCACAGCGCGATCGACGCCGCGGAATTCCTCAGCGCCGCCGGCACGCTCTGCGCCACGCTCACCGCGCTCGCCTCCGTCGGCGTCATCGTGCTCCGCCTCGAGCCGCACCTGGCGTGGACCTGGCTCGCTTTGTTCGGCTGGATCGCCGGCGTCGCCATGCAGATCGTCGCCGGCACGAAAGCCAGGATGCGGGCGTAGCTACGACAGCTGTTGGAAAAAGGTCGTGCCGCATCACCGCTGCGTTCCCTCCCCCCTTGCGGGGGAGGGCTAGGGAGAGGGGTAGCCACACGGCACGCGCTATCGAGTCGTTCGTGAAGAACTGGCGGCGGCGCCCGGCTCAAGCGGTGTTTCGAGCCGGGACGGTCTCGAAGAAGGCTCGGATGATGACACGCAAGAGCTCTGCGAGCCATCGCAGCAGCAGACCGAAGTTATAGCCGGCGGCGGCGAGAACAGTGTTGATGCGGTCGCCGAGGCGTCCCTTGAGATAATTTCTGTCCATGCGGTGCTCGGCCTTGACGTGGCCGATGACAGGCTCGACAGCCGCGCGACGCTTCATCTCGCGACGGATGGAAGCTGTGACGCGGCGGACCTGACCCGAGATCCAGACCCTGAACCGATGCGGGTGGTTGTGACCGCGATATCCTTTGTCGACGTGGATACGGCGAGTCTCCACCCCGGTGAGCTTCTCCATGTCGGCGATTACGGGACCGAGCGTGTGCCCATCGAAGGGATTGCCATGCAGGGCCTTGGCATGGAGCACGAACTGGCCGCCCTTCGGAGACGTCACAGGGGTGGCGATGCTGACCTTGCAGCCGAACTCGTAGGGCGCGCGGGCTTTACCTTTGCCGATGCACTCAACCTCCGGAGCATGTAACGCATAGACCTTCGGACCGCGCTGATGCTGATCCTGGCTGCGCACCTGCTGCGCTAAACCGAGCAACGGGCCGAAGCGAGCTTCCAGCACCGTATCGCCATCAATCTTGCGGCGGATGTCGCGGATGATCCGGCCAAGCCGTGTCCGCAGGAACTTGAGCTGCCGCCGGGCGCGTTTGAACTGGTGGGCGTGGGTATAGCGGCCGGTCATGATGGCGGCGCGCTTGGCCAGGCGCAGATAGCTCTGGCGTAGCGGCACACGGTTGCACTTGGCGAGCCCGACCAGCTTGGTGATTGCTCGATGCAGCAGCCGCGCGTCGGTCGGATGTGCAACCGCCTTGGGCTGCACTGTGGTATCGACGACCACCCGTTCCAGGTCCTTGGGACCGATGGCGCCGGTCTTGTGCGCCACTGAAAGACTTTCCTGGATCAGGGCGACGAGCTGTTCCTCGCCGAGCCGCTGCCGCCAGCGTGTCATCGACGATCGATCGAACGGCAGACGGTGGCAGAAGCTCAATTCGCCGCAGAAGTATTGGTAATAGGGGTTCTCGATCCAGCGAGCGCACAGCACCTCATCTGACAGGTTGTGCATGTGCTTCAAAATGAACAGGCCGGCGACTAGCCGCGTCGGCAAGCCCGGCTGGCCCGACCCTGCTTGGCACACTGAACTGAAGCGCTCATTCAGGATGTTCCAGTCGATCAGCGCTGCCAACCGCACCAGCGGATGACCCATGTCGATGATCTGATCAAGCGCCGGAAGCAACAGGTCTTTCTGGCGATCATCCCTCGGCTTGCTCATCGCATTCCCCAATGTCGACGACGCCGTCAGGGAATCACGAATCGCCCAAAAGCAAAATCCTAAAACGCAAGAAAGCGAGGTCCAACACCCCGCTTTCCTGCAAAATCGAATACTACATCAAGACAAATTCTGCTTATTTCTCAGATCAATCCGCATTCTTCACGGACGACTATCGAATGAAGCGCGCCTGTGTTGCATCACCTCGCACGCAGCTAACACCTATTGCCGGGCCACCCCTCTCCCCAACCCTCCCCCGCAAGGGGGAGGGGGAAGAGCGGAGTGCTCGGCGGAATTATTCAGTTACGGAGAGAGCGTCCCCCTAAAACACCACGCCGATCCGCGAGCCGCGCTTCCAGGCGATGCGGCAGCGCTTCTTGGTGTTGACGTGGAGCAGCTCGAACCTGTCGGGGATATTCACCTGCCCGCCGAGATCGACGCAGGCGCCGCCGGGCGAGTAGTCGATCAGCGTGCAGGGAATCACCGGCGCGCGCGGGTCAGTGATGATCTTGGCCTGGCGGGATACCAGCCCGGACGGTTTCACGCGGGCATGTCGGCGCGGATGCATTGGCACTCTCCTCCAATTCCGCGGACGGCGCGGGTGGTCTTGGGAGGCATGATGGAAAAGAGTTGATGCGATCCGACTAAGGGCGGCCCGAGAATTTTAATGAAAAGTAGCAGCGAACGGAGAAAACGCCGGTAGCGGGATGCCCACCCTCCCCTGGAGGGGTCCGAGACGAGCGAAGCTCGCTCGTGGGTCGATCGCGCGTAGCGCGAGCGGGGTGGGGTGATCTCTCAACACGGGCACTGTTGGAGGTGGAGAGACCTTCACCCCACCCCGTCTCATATTTCGCTGTGCTCAATATGAGCCGACCCTCCCCCTTCAGGGGAGGGTGGCAGCGAGTCCGGAGCGGCTTCAGCATGCGGCCGCACCGGCATCGGCACGGTCACATAATCCCTCGGCAAGTTCACCGGCCGGTAGCCCGGCTCCACCGCCATCCGCTTCAGCACGCTCTCGTGCACATGGGCGCCTTCGGGGATCACGCGCGGCTCGCAATCGGGGATGTAGAAGCCCAGAAAAACCTTTCGCTGCGGCCATTCCTTGTACTTTGCGCTCTTCGGCACAAATTCCAGCACGCGCCAGAGCGCCGTCATCGAATTGTGCAGCTCGCCCACCTTGCCGGTGTAGGCAGGCTCGACATACTGGAACGGCGAGTTCTTGCGCTGGATGCCCCAGGCGAGCTGGTTCACGGTGCGCGGGTTGAAGTTCAGCCGGGCCTTCGCCGCTTCCTCGATCATCCAGATCAGCGGATATTTGGACTCGCCGCTCTCGGCTTCCGGATAGCCGCCGCCGACGTCGCAATGAACGCCGGCGAACCACACCTGCATGATGTCCTGCGGCACCTTCTTCTCGTCGGGCACATAGCGGTTACTCCAATATTCCTGCGGCTCCTTGTACGCCTTGAGGCGGAACATGCAGCGCCGCTCGTCGATCGCGATCGCCTGCCGGAAGATTTTTACGCTCGGATTGCGCAGCGTGAAGGCGAGCTCCTCCAGGCTGAATACGAAGAAGAAATTGTCGCGCCGCGGCACGATCACGCTCGCCACCGTGTCCCAGACGCCGATGAAGTGGATGGTCGGCCAGCGCGTCGAGGTGATGCGCGCGAACTGGGCGGCGAGGTCGAATTCGTCCTTCGGCAGCGGCCCGCTCTCGTCGAAGGCGACATCCTTGAGGTCCTCGATGTCGTTGCCGCGCCCGGTGCCGGAATATTGCTTGTAGGCGACGAGGCCCGAGCCCGCGAGGTTCGCCTGCTCCGGCGAGATCAGCCCGATCTTGTGGATCAGCCCCGCCAGCACCCGCACGGTGTAGGCGCCGCGCGAGAAGCCGAACAGGTAGATGCGGTCGCCCGGCGCGTAATGCTCGACCAGGAAGCAATAGGCTGACAGCACGTTGTCATCGAGCCCGTAGCCGGTGGCGAGCCCCAGCACCAGATTGACGTTGGCCTTGAGCCGGTGCCACGTCGAAGGCTCCGTCACCGTGCCGACGCCCGGATCGTAAAACACCATCTGCCGCGGCTTCGTCTTGTCGGTCTTGCGCAGGCAGCGATAGAGCTTCAGGACGTTGGAGATGTTCTCCGAGATCTCGTTGCCGGTGCCGTCACAGCAGATGACGAGGTTTTTCGGCTCGGTTTTGGGTTTGTGCTGGTCGTCGTGCTCCACGGTATGCCCCTCCCGGTGATGCTACCGGGGCGAGTATAGCGAAAATGGATGGCAGCGAGGAGACGAAGTCGGCATCGGCGGCATGGTGCCTCATTGCCCCATCATCTGTTGACATTAACCACCTGTTAACCATGTCGTCGCCTAATGAGGACGGTGGGGGTCACCATGTCGGCCCATATGACGCGACCGAAGTTGATGCCTTTTTCGGCCGATCCAGCCTTTGGTTCGCTTAACCGGCTGGCGGTTCGCGTCACGGCTGTCCTACGGAGCAAAGCCATGTTCGGGAAGGACGATCTAGTGGACAATCTCAGTCGCGATCTCGATCGTGCGCGCCTGCGCCGCGATGCACTCGCATCCGAAGCCACGACTCTCACGGCTCAGATCGCCGAAATCGAAGCCCGCCTTTCGGAAGAGAAGACCAGGCGGGAGCGTGATCGCGTCTTGGCCGAGATCGAAGCGATAAGAACGCGAATCAAACAAGCCGCCGGCGCGTTCGCACCGGTCGTCGACGGTCTCTCCAGGGCGATCGAGTCGGCCTCGGCCGTTGTGCCCGAGGCTCGCGAGCTCAACAGTTTCATCGTGTCGGTGGCGACCGAAATCGACAGCGTGCTCGATCCCCTGATGCGCGAACTGGATCAGCGCGCGGATGCGGTGCGGGCAGGGCAGGCCGTGCTGGACCTCCCGCGTTCGGCCAATGAAGCACCGCCCATCGAGCCGCCAAAAGACGGCAACGATCGCCTGCTTCGCTTCCCGGCATGGCTGTCTCGCGACAAGGAGCCGGAAAAAAGGGAAACGGCGGAGACCCCGCGCAGCACGGCAGCGTGAACGATCGGCGCGCTGCGCAGATCGGAAGCTCGCCTGCGGCTATCCTTCGAGACGCCCGCCTACGGCGGGCCCTCAGGATGAGGGCGGAGTGCGCGGCGAGATATCAGAGCCTCATATCACAGTGGTTCGGCACAGCCGGGGCCACAAACTCGTCATGCCCGGGCTTGTCCCGGGCATCCACGTTCTTCGTGCCGTGGGAAAGGCGTGGATGGCCGGGACAAGCCCGGCCATGACGCTGTGGGGCATCGCACGCGAGCTCACTAAGACCAAATGCGATCGCCCCGCGCTTCCCCCGCGCCCGCTCAATTAGCGGAGCGGCGCAGGAAGGCCGGGATGTCGAGAAGGTCTTCGTCGGCTATATTGCGCGGAGCGGTGCGTCCGTAGGGATCGAGCGGCTGAGGCGCCGCGCGGCGCGCATATTCCGGATCGGGCCTTGCCGGTTGCACTGCGGGTCGGCCGGCCGCCGGGCGGAGCGGCGGGCTTTCCACGTGCGGAAGCGGCGCACTGCGCTGCTCGATGCGATCGGCGATGCGGCGGCTGTCGTCGCGCAGCCTGCCGGCGAGCTGCGTGAGTGCGGTTTCCACCGGCGCCGCCAGCTGCGCCGGGTCGACATTGTCGATCCCGGTCGCCACCACCGAGACGCGGACGATGCCTTCGAGGCTTTCGTCGAACGAGGCGCCGACGATGATGTTGGCGTCCGGGTCGGCCTCGTCGCGAATCCGCGTCGCGGCTTCGTCGACCTCGTACAGCATGAGATCCTTGCCGCCGGTGATGGAGATGATGAGGCCGCTGGCGCGCTTGATCGAGGGGTTCTCGATCAACGGATTGGAAATGGCGGCCACGGCGGCGGCGAGCACGCGCTTCTCGCCGGACGCCTCGCCCCGTCCCATCATGGCCTTGCCCTTCTCCCGCATCACGGAGAGAACGTCGGCAAAATCGAGATTGATCAGGCCTTCCTTGACGATGAGGTCGCTGATGCAGGCCACGCCCGAATAGAGCACCTGGTCGGCAAGGGCAAAGGCATCGGCGAATGTGGTCTTGGCGCTGGCCACCCGGAACAGGTTCTGGTTCGGGATGATCAGCAGGGTGTCGACCGTCTTCAGCAGCTCCTCGATGCCGGCTTCGGCAAAGCGCATGCGGCGCTGGCCCTCGAAGTAGAATGGCTTGGTGACGACGCCGATCGTGAGGATGCCGAGTTCGCGCGCGGTCCTGGCGATGATGGGGGCGGCCCCGGTGCCGGTGCCGCCGCCCATGCCGGCGGTCACGAACACCATGTGCGCGCCGGTCAACTGATCGCGGATCGTATCGATGACCTCCTCGGCTGCGGCGCGTCCCAATTCGGGCTGAGAGCCGGCGCCGAGGCCTGCGGTGACCTGGGTGCCCAGCTGGATCAGGCGCGGCGCCTTCGACATGGCAAGCGCCTGAGCGTCGGTATTGGCGACGACGAAGTCGACCCCCTGCAGCCCGGATGTGATCATGTTGTTGACGGCATTGCCGCCGGCGCCGCCGACCCCGAATACGACAATGCGCGCCTTCATCTCGTGAATATCGGTCATGCCAGTCATTCTGTCCTCGCGATTGCTCCGGCAGGCCGGGATGGAGAAGGGTTCGAGTGCTATCTGCGAGCCGCGCGGTCTGCGCCCACGATGGCCGCGGCCAGATGTCCCAATCGACGCGCGGCTTGTCCCGCGGTCGCGCCGCCAGCCTGGCGACCGGTCCGTAAGTCCGCCACTTCGTCTTCCAGTCGTGCCGCCCACGCATTGGCTGCCGCCGTCTCGGCGGCCGCCTGCAGCAACTCGACGGCCAGGCGATCGGCGCGCTCGCGCTCACGCTCGAAAACTAACCTGGCGCCGGCTGCGAGGGCTTCGAGCCGCGCGATCTCCGCCTTGAATGCCTCGATCTTGAAGGCCTCGATCTTGAAGGCCTCGACCTTGAAGGCCTCGACCTTGAAGGCCTCGATCTCAGCCATGGGGGCAGCGATGGGGGCTGCCTTGCGGCCAATTCGCGGGCGGGGCGTGTAGCGGAGCTCGGCGAGATCGACGCTCACCAGGGCCTTGCCGTCCTCCGACCGCGAGCGCGGCAAACGGCGACGTCTCGCCAGGGCACGCGCGGCCTCGCGCGAGATATTGAGGCGGGCACTGAGATCGGCATACGTCAACAACGCAACGCACATTGGCGCTTCTCCTGGAGCGAACCGGGAAGGCATTTCGAGCTAATGATGGCTGGACGATTACCGCAGGCTAGGCTGCGTTGGTTAACGGACGGTTAACGCGCGTGGGGCGTTGTTTAGGGTGCCGTCACAGCAGATGACGAGGTTTCGCGGCTCGGATTGGGGTTCGTGCTCACGGAAGGCCCCTCCCGGTGAGGCTAGGGGGCGAGCAGAGCGGAAAGTGGAGCAGATGACATGGTTCAAGTAGCCCTGGAACTCATGTGCGAGTCGGTCACGCTGGAATCGGATGGTCGGGCACCGCTAATAAAATTTCATGCTCGTCGAACCACTCGTTTCTAAGCATCTGCATTTTCACCGCCTCGGGAGCGGAAGTGTAGAGCACCAACGCAAGGCTCTTCTTGGCTCTACTGCAGGTGACATAAAATAGGCGACGCGTCCTGCTAACCGAGTTGTCGCGGCCCTCAGATTCATTTGACAAATCGCTCGCTGAAAGTTCTTTGGCGCCGAAGAACTTTTCATATCCGAACATGAAGCCGCGCGCCTCGGTATCGTCCATCAACACCATAACGCGATCGAACTCTAGCCCCTTAACCCCCTGGTGTGTGCCGAACTCGGCCGTATTCGAGATGTACTGAGCATATGGCGCGATTTCCGAAAATGATGCGAGCAGAAATTTCTCAATTGCCGCGTCTGCCTCATCTAAAGGATCACGAGACTCGTCGTCAGAGCTAGATTGGGCTTCATCGTCCGATCGGTGAATGGCAAATGGCTTCAAAGCTTCTGGGAGATCAAAGAGATGTTGCTCGGCGACATAAGCCAGGACTTCGCCGCAGGTAGGTGTCCCCTGCTGCCACAGTTTCAATAGGCCCTCAGCTGCGATCTTGGCATTGCGCAATTGATTGCGCTGGTCGGTCGCATTCTTGAGTCTTTCAGCGCTCAGCAGTGGCGAGGACTCACGCACAATTCTTGCGGTAGCAAATTTGTCATTGTTCTGGAGAGCGGAGACGAGAGGCAGGACGTTGGCCGTAAACAAACGTGTGACCGGCAAAGACCCGTCAAGAAGTCCTGTTCTGAAGGTGTCAACGCTAGCAAGCGCTTCGAAGATCGTCTCGAATCCCATGCGTCTGGCGGCCATATGATGCTCGAGTGTCAATATCTTACACTTTTGGCGATCCTGCCAATCTGCATCACGAGTGAGCTCCGCCATGTAGGCGCGAACGGAGTCCTCCATCGAAGATTTGTTGTCTTCGCCCGTCGGCAAAACAAACAATCGGACAATTCCGTCGATGCTGTCGGACCTGGCTTCCTGAGCATGGCTATCGACTTGGCTACGAATCTGGTTGATGAGCCGAACGACCCGTCTCGGGCATCGATGATTGAGGCGCTTTACCGGTTTTGCCCAATCAGCCGGCAATTCTTCCTCTATTCGCTCTTTCCCGTCGTTATAGATTCTCTGCATCGTGTCGCCGATGAAGCCGAGGCTGAATTTTCCGGTATGAGCACCTTGTACGGTTAGAAGGGCGTCAACGATCCGCTTATTCGTGTCCTGGCTTTCATCTACTAGAAGGAAAGGAAATTGATTCACTAGAATGCTTTGCATCAACTTCTTCTCAGTGAGGAAGCTCGCAAAGAGTTCAATTACCTCAGCATGATTTAGCGCGTCTCGCTCTTTGTTGTCTCCAGTCGGGCTGTAGGTGAACTTCTTTATCCCGCTCAGGCCACTGAGTCGGCGAGATTTCGATTCGATCTGTGCTTGGCGAGTCAGGGAAGCTTTCGTGCCGGGGCGCCCCTTCGCCTCCAGTTCTTGAATTTCGCGAATTTCGTTCTCAAGCCTTTTGTGAAGCCAGTCTCGAATATCTTTGTTAAATCCAGAAATTAGCTTCCAAGCGAAGCTATGGATTGTTGAGACGTGAAAGGTTGGATCGAATTTCAATCGCCGAAGGATCTCGTCGCAGGCTGCGTTGGTGTACGTGACCACAGCAACCTGTTGCCCCCTAAGGCGGAGCCTTGGAAGGTTCTTCTGTTTGATAAATTCGAGTGCTCGGATAAGGGAACTTGAAGTCGTTTAGTGTGAAGCTACTTCGTTCATGAGCTACGAGGAAATATCGTAGTGCGACCATGGCGGAAGTTTTGCCACTGTTGTTCGCGCCGACGAAGACTGTCTTGTCTCGTGCAAAACTCACCCGAGTAGAACGAAGCTTGCGAAAGTTAGCAATTTCAACTGAATCAATATGCATCGGTTATCCTCTGACCGACACAAACAGATTCACATTGAACCTGCAACTAAGGGCTGTACGATCTTGTGTACTCCCTTTTGCTGATGTCACTCCAAATTCGCTACTGGCCTACCGGCAACAACAAAAACGGCCGGATCTTTCGATCCGGCCGCGACGCAAAACTCTACTGGCTAAGACTACGCCACGCGACGCAACTTAGCCCCCGCCCGATTTCAAAATTGGATTAGCTGGCCTTCTTCGCCGGCGCGGCCGTCGGGCCGACCTTCTTCTGGATGGCGCGCTTCAGCTCGAGGGCGCGCGGCGACAGGACGTCGGCCTTGGCCTTGAGCAGGAAGGGGTCGAGGCCGCCATTGTGGTCGACGCTCTTGACCGCGTTGGTGGAGACGCGCAGGCGCACGTTGCGGCCGAGCGCTTCGCTGATGAACGTCACGTTGACGAGGTTCGGCAGGAAGCGGCGCTTGGTCTTGATGTTGGAGTGGCTGACCTTGTGGCCGACGAGGGGGCCCTTGGCCGTCAGTTCGCAGCGGCGAGACATGGTAGAAATCCTCTTCTGTCCCCCAAACGATTTGCGGCCGCCATTCTGGGCGCCACGGGGGCTAATTCTGTGTCCTTGTAGGGAGCGGGCGGACGTATAGGGGGGAAGGGACGGGACGTCAAGGTTTTGGGCGGGGATTCATGCTCCGCGGCATCCCCCACAACAGGTGTCATCGCCCGGCTTGACCGGGCGATCCAGTACGCCGAGGCGGTGCGGCTGGAGCCGAGGGGCTACGGCGTACTGGATGCCCCGGTCAAGCCGGGGCATGACGGCGGAATGGGCGGGGCGAGGTGCGCGTCCCTGACACACCCCCGATCACCAAAACGGCAATGATTGAAGTGCCTTACCATCACATAAAGGGCGTATTCGCACCCGAAGTATCAAATGGAGTTCCGCAAGCCTCCGCGCCCGGACACATTGTTTGCCGCGGTTTTTGGCTTAAGTAACAACCGTTCGCGCCCCGATTGGATTGTTTCGTGCTCGCATCCCCCCGACTTTGGCTCCAAGGCTTGGTCAGTCACGGCTCAGCCAGTCCGCGCTCTGCCGGCCGGCTGGCCTTCGCAGCCCTTTGCGGGCTCGTCGTGGCCTGGGGCGCGGAGCCCGTGGCGGCACAGGGCAAGCTCGAGGCGCAGTATGAGGCGACGCTGGCGGGCATTCCCGTCGGCAAGGGCGCCTGGAACATCGACATCGGCGACGACGTGTTCGCGGCCGCGGCAAGCGGCGGCACCACGGGGCTGCTGAAATCCTTCGCGGGCGGGTCCGGCACCGGCGCCTCGCAAGGTAGGGTGGTGAACGGCGCGCTGGTCGCGACCGGCTACCAGGCCTCCACCACCACCTCGAAGAAGACCGAAGAGATCCGCATCACGCTCGACAAGGGCAATGTGAAGGAGTTCGGCATCGTGCCGGAGCCGCCTGTCGATGCCGACCGCATCGTCGTCACCGATGCGCATCGCCGCGGCGTCTGGGACCCGATGACGGCCTCGCTGCTGCGCGTGCCCGGCACCGGCGACCCTGTTACGCCCGACGCCTGCCACAACGCCGCGCCGGTGTTCGACGGCCGCATGCGCTACGAGCTGAAACTCGATTTCAAGCGCATGGAGAGCGTGAAGGCGGAGAAGGGCTACAGGGGCCCGGTCGTGGTCTGCGCGCTCTATTTCGTGCCCGTGGCGGGCTACATTCCCGACCGTCCCGTGATCAAATACCTCGCCGCCCAGCGCAACATCGAGATCGCCTTCGCCCCCGTCGCGGGCACGCGCATCCTGGTCCCGTTCTGGCTGAAAGTGCCGACGCCGCTCGGCCCGGCCATGCTGGAAGCCACCAGCTTCATCACCTCAGCCCAGCCGCCAAAGGTCGCCAAGACGCAGTAGGGCTTTAGCTGCGCATTCCCCCTTAGAGACCGTCACCCTGAGGTGGCCGCTTCTTCAGCGGCCCTCGAAGGGCGACAGCCCGGCTGTTCCCGCAGGGAATATCCGTGCGTGCCGCCGCATCCGGGCCGTCCATCCTTCGAGGCTCCCGGCGCGATGCTGCGCAACGCGCCACTCGCACCTCAGGATGACGGAAAGACCGCGTCGCGCGCCGGAATGACGGGGAGGCAATTTGGCTGGAAAGAAATGTAATCCTTTCAATGGCATTTCTACTGTGCATGGGGTTGTTTTCGCGAAAATGAGTTTGGGGGTCGTGATCCCGGGAATCCATTTGACTCCTGCCCGATTCTGATTCGACTCCGCGCCGTCCCCAATTTTAAGGAACCGGTCATCAAAACGCCGCTTGTGCGGCAGGGCAAAACTCCATCTAGTGCACAACCAATAAGAGTCCCGCGACATGTGGCGTGAACGGAACAGGCTTCAGCGGGAGTCAGCGATTCGGCCGCGATTCGTTCTAGAGTCGTTCCGAAGCTTAAGGCCAACGGGAAAAGCGTCGCAAAGTGAGACAGTTGCGCGAGGTTTGGGGAGTGCGCTCCCACACGCTCGGTGTCATCGCCCGGCTTGACCGGGCGCATCCAGTACGCCGAGGCCGTTGTGGTTGAGCGGACAGGCCGCGGCGTACTGGATGCCCCGGTCCCGGCTCCGCCAAGGCTACGCCGGGGCTCAGGGGGGTGCTCGGCCCGCCGAAGCCTTGGCGAAGGCGGCAGGCCGGGGCATGACAGCGGAATGCTTGGCTGCAGCGTAGCGTTCGGAGACATGGCCGACACCTCCCAGCCCTCAACACACCCCAAAGCAGCACTGACATTCGCCCAAATCGCCACTACCTAATCCGCAGACATGGCCTTCTCCTCCTCCCTCTTCGCCTCCGAGCGCGCACCCGGCGCGGGCGTCACTGCGGTGCTCGGGCCGACCAACACCGGCAAGACCCATCTCGCCATCGAGCGGATGCTCGCGCATCCCTCTGGGCTGATCGGGCTGCCGCTGCGGCTGCTCGCGCGCGAGGTCTATAACAAGATCGCCGCACGGGTCGGCAGCGAGGCCGTCGCGCTTGTGACCGGCGAAGAGAAGATCAAGCCGAAGAACCCGCGCTATTGGGTGTCGACCGTCGAGGCGATGCCGCGCGATATCGACGTCTCCTTCCTCGCCGTCGACGAGGTCCAGATCGCTTCCGATCTCGAACGCGGCCACGTCTTCACCGACCGCATCCTCAACCGCCGCGGCCGCGACGAGACGCTGCTGTTGGGCGCGGCCACGATGCGCCCGATCATCGAGCGGCTGCTGCCGGGCGTGTCCATGATCACGCGGCCGCGCCTGTCGCAGCTCGAATTCGCCGGCGACCGCAAGATCACGCGCCAGCCGCGCCGCACCGCCATCGTCGCCTTCTCGGCCGACGAGGTCTACGCCATCGCCGAGCTGATCCGCCGCCAGCATGGCGGCGCGGCCGTGGTGCTGGGATCGCTCTCGCCCCGCACGCGCAATGCGCAGGTGGAGATGTTCCAGAACGGCGACGTCGACTATCTCGTCGCCACCGACGCCGTCGGCATGGGCCTCAATCTCGACGTCGACCACGTCGCCTTCGCCTCCGACCGCAAGTTCGACGGCTACCAGTTCCGCCGCCTGACGCCGGCCGAATTCGCGCAGATCGCAGGCCGCGCGGGCCGCGCCACGCGCAACGGTACTTTCGGGACGACGGGCCGCTGCGGGCCGTTCGAGCCCGAGCTCGTCAACGCGCTGCAGAACCACACCTTCGACAACGTGAAGATGCTGCAATGGCGCAATTCGAAGCTGGATTTCGCCTCCCTCGGCGCGCTCCAGGTGTCCCTGAACCAGTCGCCCGGCCATGAGGCGCTGACGCGCGCGCCGATCGCCGAGGACATGCGCGTGCTCGACCACGCCGCCCGCGACGTCGAGGTGCGCGATATCGCGCATGGCAAGGCGGCCGTGGAACGGCTGTGGGAGGCCTGCCAGGTCCCCGATTACCGAAAACTGTCGCCGGCCGCCCATGCCGAGCTCGTGACCACGCTGTACGGCTTCCTGATGCAGAAGGGCTGCATCCCCGATTCCTGGTTCGCGGCCCAGGTCGACCAGGCCGACCGCATCGACGGCGACATCGACACGCTGTCGGCCCGGATCGCCCAGATCCGCACCTGGACCTTCGTCGCCAACCGCCCGGACTGGCTGAAAGACCCCGAACGCTGGCAGGGGATCGCCCGCGAGGTCGAAAATAAATTATCGGATGCGCTCCATGAACGCTTGACTGAGCGTTTCGTTGATCGCCGGACCAGTGTATTGATGCGCCGCCTGCGGGAGAACACGAGCTTGAATACTGAAATCGGCAAGACCGGCGAAGTCATCGTCGAAGGCCATGTCATCGGCCGCCTCGATGGCTTCACCTTTGCACCGGATGCGGCGGAAGCAGGCTCCGATGCGAAAGCCTTGCAGGCTGCAGCGCAAGCGGTGCTCGCCGGCGAGATCAACGCGCGCGCCGAAAAACTGGGCAATGCGCCGGACGATCAGTTCGTGCTGACCTCGGAAGGCACCATCCGCTGGACCGGCGATGCCGTGGCGCGCCTGTCTGCCGCGGAGGAGGCGCTGCATCCGCGCATCCGCATCATCTCCGACGAGCGCCTCACCGGTGCGCCGCGTGAGAAGGTGCAGGCCCGGCTCGAGCTCTGGCTCAAGACCCATATCGAAAAGCTGCTTGGGCCGATGTTCGAGCTGTCGAAGGCCGAGGACGTCACCGGCATTGCCCGCGGCATCGCCTATCAGCTGGTCGAGGCGCTCGGCGTGCTCGAGCGTCCCAAGATCGCCAACGAGCTGAAGGACCTCGACCAGCCCTCGCGCGCCGTGTTGCGCAAATACGGCGTCCGTTTCGGTGCTTATCATATCTATTTCCCCGGCCTGCTCAAGCCCGCCGGCCGTGCGCTGGCCGCACTGCTGTGGGCGCTGAAGCAGGACAATGTCGATCTGTCGTCGCTGTCCGGCGCGCAGCATCTGGCATCTTCGGGCCGCACCTCGTTCCCGGTCGACAAGCAGCTGCCGCGCGATGCCTATCGCGTGCTCGGCTACAAGCAGGCCGGTGAGCGAGCGGTGCGCGTCGACATTCTGGAGCGCCTTGCCGATCTGATCCGGCCGGCGCTGGCCTGGCGCGAGAACTCGCCCGGCGAAAAGCCTGCCGGCGCGTTCGACGGCCGCAGCTTTGTGGTGACGCAGGCGATGACCTCGCTCACCGGCTCGGCCGGCGAGGATTTCGCCTCGGTGCTGCGCGCGCTCGGCTATCGCATGGAGAAGCGTGCGCCGCTGCCGCCGAAGCCGGTGGCTGCTGCCGTGGAGACGCCGGCGGCCGAAGCAAGCGCAGAGGCTCCGACTGAACCGACGGCGACCGATGATGCCACCGCAAGCGCGGACACCGCAATCGAAGCCGCCGCCGAGCCCGTCACCGTCGAAGACGCGCCCGGCATGGAGCAGCACGACGAGCCCGCACACGAAGAGCCGGCGCTCGAAGCATCGCCTGATGCCCCCGTCACGCCCGAGGATGCCCCCGGCATCGCGCCGCCGGCGGAAGAGGCTGCTGCGCCCAGCGAGGCGGTGGAAGCCGCTCCCGCCGAGGCCGCTGCAACGGAAGCCGCTGCATCCGCCGATGCCGCCGCGCCGGTCGAGGCTGCCGCTGTGCCTGCCGAGCCCGAGCTCGTCGAGGTCTGGCGTCCCGGCGGCCGCCACGACGATCGCAAGCCCCGCCACGAGCGTCATCGCCACCAGCGTCACCACAATCAGCGCCCGCAGCAGGCCGGTGCTGAAGCTGGCGCCGCCCCCGCCGAAGGCGCGGCCGCGCAGTCAGCCGACGGCGAGAAGCGCAATGAGCGCCATCGTCACGGCGGTCATCGCAGAGATGGGGCAAAGGATTTCCGCAAGCCGCGCGAAGGTGGCGCCGAAGGTGCACCGCGCCAAGAGGGGCGCGACGACAAGAACCGCCGCTTCGAGGGCAAGGATCGCGACAACAAGGATCGCGATCGCAACAAGGGCAAGTTCGGCGGCGATCGCGACAAGGGCCGCGACAATCGCGGTCGTGACCGCGACAAGGGCCGCGACCGTCAGGGCGGGCCGTCGCTGCGCCCCTACGCCTCGAGCGCGAACCCGCGCGAGCGCGATCGTCCGGCCGATCCGAACTCGCCCTTCGCAAAGCTTGCTGCGCTGAAAGAGCAGCTGTCCGGTCGCAAGGAGTGATCCCACGACCGAGCGGCAGCGTCTCGACAAATGGCTGTGGCACGCGCGGGTGGTGAAGGCGCGCACCTCCGCGGCCGAGCTCGTTGAGTCCGGCCACGTTCGCATCAACGGCACACGCGAGAAGTCGCCGGGCCATGCGATCAAGATCGGCGACGTGATCACCATCGCGCTCGATCGCACTGTGCGCGTGCTGAAAGTAACCGCTTTCAACGAGCGCCGCGGCGATGCCGCCTCGGCCCGCGTGCTCTACGAGGAGCTGAGCGAAGGCAATCAAAGTTCTCGGCGCAATTAATTGCGCTCTGAATTCATTTCTTGGTCGATCAAACGCGTAAAGCCGTCATGATCGGCCGTTCCCGACCTTGCGGCGCCGGGCCATCCGCGCTACGCAAGCCGCGACTTTTAAAAGAGCTTTTCGGAGCGTTGGATGACTTACGTCGTCACTGAAGCCTGCATCAAGTGCAAGTATACCGACTGCGTCGAGGTCTGCCCGGTCGACTGTTTCTACGAGGGCGAGAACATGCTCGTCATCCATCCTGACGAGTGCATCGACTGCGGCGTGTGCGAGCCGGAATGCCCCGCTGACGCGATCAAGCCGGACACGGAACCGGGCCTCGAAAAGTGGCTCCAGGTCAACGCCGACTACGCCAAAAGCTGGCCGAACATCACCCAGAAGAAAGAATCACCCCCCGACGCGAAGGAATTCGACGGCCAGGAAGGAAAGTTCGAGAAATATTTTTCTCCGAACCCGGGCTCGGGAGACTAATTCTCGCCCAAACTTAACCCTAATACCTTCGTCAGCGCCGAAAACCAGCCCTCAAGACCCCTAAATCATTGATTTTTGCGGGAAATGTGCTATATTGAGCACATTAAGCTGAACCCCCGTCAGCCCAGTTGGCCCCGTTGGGTTCCCGTGAAACCAAATGTCGAACAGGGGCGTGGCAGTTTCCGCGCGCAGGCTGTGTCACAGAAAACGCGTAAAAAGAGTACTTCAGCGAGGGCTTCCCATAAGGAGGCCAAAAAAGTCGCCGCGGCCAGCCGTAGCGCATCCAAGGGTCGGACCGCGACTAAGGCACCGGCTGCAAAGTCCTCGAAGAACAAAAGAAGCGCAATGCCTCACAAGACTGCCAAACCGGCCGCGAAAGCGACCGTTGCCAAGCCTGCTGCTGCCAAGGCTTCCGCTGCCAAGCCCGTTGCTCCGAAGGCTCCTGTTGCTGCCGCCCCTGCCAAAGCCCCCGTTGCTGCTGCGAAGCCGGCCGTGAAGGCTGCTGCACCCGCGCCGAAGGTCGAGGAAAAGAAGGTCGTGACCCAGCGCCAGGGCTTCAAGGCCAACGAATTCGTCGTCTATCCCGCTCACGGCGTTGGCCAGATCCTGGCCATCGAGGAGCAGGAGATCGCCGGTGCGAAGCTCGAGCTGTTCGTCATCAATTTCATCAAGGACAAGATGACGCTGCGCGTGCCGACCGCCAAGGTCGCGAACGTCGGCATGCGCAAGCTGTCCGACCCCGCGCTGGTGAAGAAGGCGCTGGAGACGCTGAAGGGCCGCGCCCGCGTCAAGCGCACCATGTGGTCGCGCCGCGCCCAGGAATACGAAGCAAAGATCAATTCGGGCGACATCGTCGCGATCGCGGAAGTCGTGCGCGACCTCTACCGTTCCGAGTCGCAGCCCGAGCAGTCGTACTCTGAACGCCAGCTCTATGAAGCGGCGCTCGATCGTCTCTCCCGCGAGATCGCGGTTGTGCAGCACTCGACCGAGACCGAAGCGGTCAAGGAGATCGAGGCCCAGCTCGCCAAGAGCCCGCGCCGCACCAACGCCAAGGCGGAAGCCGCCGACGGCGAGGGCGAGGCGGATGCCGACGGCGATACCGATGGCGACGACACCGCCGTCGCCGACGAGGCCGCGTAAGCGTCTCGCAGCGTCGATTGCAAGCAATCAAAAGCCCGGCCGGTTGGCCGGGCTTTTTTGTTTTGAGCGGATCAGGCTTTGTGACGGTGCAATCCATGCGTTCGCACGGCCACGGGTGTTCAGGCCCCGTGTTGAGGGCATCGCGTCGAGGGAGAGTGTGACGAACTTGACCCGAGTCACTTCCTGATCAGCGGAATCTGCAAATTGGTCGGCCGGTTCTGCTCGGTGTCAAAGCCACGGCCGTCGATGTTGCGGGCGCCCCAGAACAGGAGGTCGCCCCTGAGATAGACGAGATCATATTCCATGAAGTTCGTGGCCTCGGCGAGACCGAAGGGAGCGAAGGTCTTGCCGAAGATGCTCTGGGGCGCGCCAACGTCCCACGGTGCATATCCGACCGCGGCGACCTTGTTGAGCACATCGGCAAATCCCTGTGCCAGCGGCGTAACCTCGTAGGTCTCGTCGGCAACGAAGTCGACCTTCTGCGCGCCCGGAGCGATGGGATGCGCACCCCTCCACAGCATATGGCCGCCAATCCTGATCCGCGCGAGCGGCACGGCGCTGTAGGGATCGGCCGAGTTGACGATCTCGAGCTCGAAACGGTCGGAGGGGAGATATTTGAAGGCCCGCTTGAGATAGAACGGCTTGAGCGTGCCATCGGCGTTCTTCGCCGCGCTCGGGCGCACCTCCGGTGCGATGCTTTCCCAGTCGCCGAGCAACGCCTGCTTCAATCCTGTCACATCCA
This sequence comes from Bradyrhizobium sp. 63_E2_N1_3, assembly GCF_052076005.1. Classification (NCBI taxonomy): domain Bacteria; kingdom Pseudomonadati; phylum Pseudomonadota; class Alphaproteobacteria; order Hyphomicrobiales; family Nitrobacteraceae; genus Bradyrhizobium; species Bradyrhizobium sp. 63_E2_N1_3. Next base: position 815,892 of record NZ_CP197235.1, read on the forward strand.
GTTCCATGTTGTTTGCCTTTGCCTGCGTGTTGGAGGATTGCGCAGCCACTTCGCCAGATCCCGCCAGCGTGAGGATCAACAGAGACGTTTGAATGCTCTTGAGCATGTGAAGCTCGCTCCCGTGCGCCTCTGCCTGCCAGGCAGACTTCGTTCACGCCGGCTATACGGGCAGCTGGCCGCTTGGAAAAAGACTTTGTAAGCTGGCCCCATGCCTGCGAGATATGGGAGATCGCGATGGAGCTTCGGCATCTCCGCTATTTCGTCGCCGTTGCCGATGCGGGCAGTTTGACTGTTGCGGCCGAGCAGAAGCTGCACACGTCGCAACCGTCGCTCAGCCGGCAAATCCGGGATCTCGAACGGGAGGTCGGCGTTCCCTTGATGAACCGCAGCGCCCAAGGCATCGCGCTGACGGCGGCCGGCAAGGCCTTTCTCGAGCACGCCAGAATGGCGCTGCTTCAGGCGGAGGCTGCCAAGGAAGCGGCGCTCCGTGCCGCGCAGCCCCCGCAGCCCGCTTTCTCGTTGGGCTTTCTGTCGGGCGCCGAAATCGACCTGCTGCCCGAGGTGGATCGCATTCTGCGCGACGCATTTCCCGGCATCGATATCCGCCTGTCGAGCGATTATTCGCCCTCGCTTGCCAAGGCCCTGATGCGGCGAAAGCTCGATGCTGCCTTCATCCGGTCGGAAGAGCACATGGAAGATCTGGTCTGCCGGCGCGTGCGCACCGATCCGCTGGTCTTCGTCTTTCCGAGCGACCATCGGCTGGCATCGCAAGCCGCGGTGGCGCCCGAGGAGATCAGGGACGAGACCTTCTACCTACCGTCCAAATCCGCTCCCGCGGTTCGCCGTATCGTTCTGGATTATTTCAGCCGGACCGGAATCGACCTCAAGCCCGATCGCGAAGTGCACAACGTCGTCCACGCGATCTCGATGATTGCGTCGACGCGCGGCGTCATGATGCTGCCGGCCTACACGAAGCGATATTTGCCGGAGACCATCACCACCCGGCCGGTGCGGGGAGAAGCACCCAAGCTTGATCTCGTTGTCGCCTATCACAAGGCGAATCAATCCCCGATCCTGAAGTTGCTTCTCTCCGAGGTCGGCAAGCTCGCGACGGCGTCGTCCTAGGCTCACTTCACCGGCCGCTTCTCGAGCTTTCTTGCCAGCGTGCGCCGGTGCATGCCCAATCGTCTCGCCGCTTCCGAGATGTTGAAATCGGTCTCGATCAGCGTCTGGTGGATGCGCTCCCATTCCAGCGTCTTGATCGAGGTCGGCCGTGCATCGAGGGCGACTTCGGCGTTGCCTTCGGCCTTGTTGAAGGCGGCTTCGATATCGTCGGTGTTCGACGGCTTTGCCAGGTAGTGGCAGGCGCCGAGCTTGATCGCCTCGACGGCGGTGGAGATGCTGGCAAAGCCGGTCAGCACCACGATCAGCATCTCCGGATCGTGCGTGTGCAGCAGCTCGACGCAGGCGAGGCCCGAGGCGCCGCCGAGCTTGAGATCGACCACCGCGTGTCCAAAGGATCGCTCCTCCAGCACCTTCCGCACCTCTTCGATCGAAGCTGCGAGGACGACGTCGTAGCCGCGGCGCTCGAACGAGCGTTTCAGCGTGCGCGCGAAGCCGGCATCGTCCTCGACGACGATGAGCGAACGGTCAGGCGTCAAAAGTTCCTCCGATCGCGAGCGTTGCGAGCGGCAGCGTCAGGCGGACGGTGGCGCCACGCTTCCTGTGGTTCTCGGCGGTCACGCTGCCGCCGAGCTTGCGCACGACGTTCACCACCAGGAACAGGCCGAGCCCGCCGCCGGCGCGGCCCTTGCTCGAGTGATAGGGTTTTCCCAGCTGCGCCAGCATCTCCGGCGCAAAGCCCGGGCCGCGATCGCTGATCGACAGCACGAGATTGTCGCTCTCGCGCTCGGCCAGCAGCTCCACCCATTCGCGCGAGACCTCATAGGCATTGTCGAGCACGTTGAAGATCACTTGCTTCAGCGCGATGTCGGAGACGATCGCGACGTCCTCGCCGAACGTGTTGACGAAATAGAGCGTGCGGGCCGAGCGTGCGTCGCGCCACTCGTTCACCAGCGCGGTGACGAAGGCCGTCACCGTCGTCGGCGAGGAGCCTTCGCCGCGCGCTTCGCCCGCCGACACCAGGATGCCCGTCACGATGGTCTTGCAGCGTTGCAGAGAGGTTTCCATCTCCGCGAGATCCTCGGCAAGTTCCTGATCGGCGGCGAGATCGGGCATGCGGCGCCAGTCGCTGAGGATGACCGACAGCGAGGCGAGCGGCGTGCCGAGCTCATGCGCAGCGCCGGAGGCGAGCAGGCCCATGCGGACGATGTGGTCCTGCTCGGCCGCATGCTGGCGCAATGCCGCCAGATGCGCATCGCGCTCGCGCAAATTCCTGTTGATCCGGGTGACGAACACGACCAGCAGCACGGCGTTGAGGACGAAGCCCAGCAGCATGCCTGTCACGGTGAGACTGTAGGCCTCGCTGATCGGGTTCGGCGGCAGGTCGAGCGGCCGGTAGGCCATGGTCAGCCAGATGAAACTCGCGCAGGTCAGTGCGACCAGCGACCAGGTCGAGCGGGCATTAAGCAGCACCGCGCCCAGCGTCACCTGGAGCAGGAACAGCGAGGTGAAGGGATTGGTGGCGCCGCCGCTGAGGTAGAGCTGAGCGGTCAGCGCGGCGACATCGAGCATCAAGGCGACCAGCAGCTCGTTGTTGGTGATCGCGGCGCGATGGCGCACCCAGACGAGGCTGGAGACGTTGAGCAGCAGCAGCGCGCCGATCACCGCGCCCATCCGTTCCAATGGCAGGGGAATACCCAGGCCGAAATGCACGCCGCCGATGGTCACGATCTGCCCGACCACCGCGGTCCAGCGCAGCTGGATCAGCAGCGCCATGTTCTTGCGGTTGGTCTCGTCGTCGGTCGGCGCAACGCCGATCAGCTCGCTGCGCGCGTCCGCCTGCGATTGCAGCGTGACGGCGTCATGCGTCATTCCGTCGTCAGGTAGATTCGACGATCGTTCCAGCATCTGATCCCGTCCTGCGGGCGGTTGCATCGGAGCAGCCGGCCGGTTCGTGGACGAAGCGCTTGCGGCGGAACAGCCCGCCGCCGAATGTGACGAAAAGTTTACCCGCCAGCATGAAAGCCAGGGCAAACCACGTCAGCGCGTAGATCAGGTGGTTATTGGGAAAGCTGATCACGGTCAATCCGCCGATCGGGCCGCTGGTGGTTTGTGATCCGGCGTCAGCATCGACGAAAAAGGGTGCGACATGGTCGAGGCCGCGCGCTGCCGCAATCGCGGCGACATCCCGCGAGTACCAGCGGTTGTGCTGGGGGACGTTGTTCCGCAAGAACCCGCCTTTCGGCTCGGTCATGCGGAGCAGGCCCGTGATCTCGACCTGCCCGTCCCGATTGCCGCTCTGGCGCGTCGATGCGTCGCGCCGCTCGGACGGCACGAAGCCGCGATTGACCAAGACCAGCGTGCCGTCGCCGCGCTGAAGCGGCGTCACCACCCAATAGCCGGGGCCTTCCTCGGTGACCGCCTGAACCAGCGTCTCGCGGTCATGCAGGAAGAGGCCGGTGAGGCTGACGTGCCTGTATTCGTCGTTTGCGGTGGAGACGGTCGGCCAGGCCGCGGGCGACGGGATCGGTTGGGCCGGGGCATGGACGCGCTGCTCGACGCGGTCGATCAGCGCCAGCTTCCAGGCGCGTCGCTCGATCTGCCAGACGCCGAGTGCGATCAGAAGTGCAAAGGCCGCGAGCGAGAGGACCGTGAGCCACAGGCGCGGACGCGCAGCCTTGCGACGCGCGTCCTTATCCTTGCCTGTCACGGTCCAAGCCTTGCTCACTTCCAAGCCTTGCTCACTTCGAAGTCTCGCTCACTTCATTCCCGTCATCTGGTGCATCGGCATCATGTTGCTGTTGAGATGGTTCATCACCCACAGCGAGCCGGACAGCGCGATCACCACCATGACGATGGTGAAGATCAGCGCCATCATGCTCCAGCCGTTCTCGGACTTGGTGCTCATGTGCAGGAAGTAGATCATGTGCACGACGATCTGCACGACCGCGAAGGCCATGATGACCAGCGCGGTGATCTGCTTGCTCGGCAGCGCGCCGCTCATCACCAGCCAGAACGGGATCGCGGTGAGCACGACCGAGAGCACGAAGCCGAGCATATAGGTCGAGAACGTGCCGTGGGCGTGGTCGTCGCCGTGGTGATGGCCGTCCGCGTGGGCGGCGTGGGTATCGGTGTTCATCGCAGAACTCCCAGGAGATAGACGAAGGTGAAGACGCCGATCCAGACCACGTCCAGGAAGTGCCAGAACATCGACAGGCACATCAGGCGGCGGCGGTTGGCTTCGATCAGGCCGAACTTCCAGACCTGCACCATCAGGGTCACCAGCCAGATCAGGCCGCAGGAGACGTGCAGGCCGTGGGTGCCGACCAGCGTGAAGAAGGAGGACAGGAAGGCGCTGCGCTGCGGGGTCGCCCCTTCATGGATCATGTGGGCGAACTCGGAGAGCTCGATGCCGATGAAGGCGAGGCCGAACAGGCCGGTGATCGCCAGCCACATCTGGGTCTGGGCGATCTTGTTCTGCTGCATCGTCAGCATGGCAAAGCCATATGTGATCGACGACAGCAGCAGCATCGAGGTGTTCACCGCGACCAGCGGCAGCTCGAACAGGTCCTTCGGGGCGGGGCCGGCGGCGTAGTTGGCGCCGAGCACGCCGAAGGTGGCGAACAGCATCGCAAAGATGAGGCAGTCGCTCATCAGGTAGATCCAGAAGCCGAGCGGGGTGCTGTAGCCTTCCGGATGCGGGTGTTCGTCGGCGAGGTAGAACATCGGCTCGCCGGTCTGGGCGGGATTGACAGCGACAGTCATTTACTTGGCTCCGGCGAGCAGTTTGGTACGCGCGTCCTCGGTCCGGATGACGTCGTCAGCCGGAATGTCGAAGTCGCGGTGATAGTTGAAGGTGTGACCGATCCCGACGGCGAGCATCGCGATGAAGCTCACGGCCGCCAGCCACCAGATGTACCAGATCAGGCCGAATCCCATCGCGGTGGCGAGGCCGGCGAGGATGACACCGGTGCCGGTGCTGGAGGGCATGTGGATCGGCTTGAACCCGGTGAGCGGACGCTGGTAGCCGCGCTTCTTCATGTCCCACCACGCGTCATTGTCGTGAACGACGGGGGTGAAGGCGAAGTTGTAGTCCGGCGGGGGCGAGGAGGTCGCCCATTCCAGCGTGCGTGCATCCCAGGGATCGCCGGTGACGTCCTTGAGCTGCTCGCGCTTGAGGAAGGAGACCGCGAACTGCATCAGCATCGAGAGGATGCCGAGGAAGACGAGGCCGGCGCCGATCGCGGCGATGACGAACCAGATCTGCAAGGACGGATCGTCGAACACGCGCAGGCGGCGGGTCACGCCCATCAGGCCGAGCACATAGAGCGGCATGAAGGCCATGTAGAAGCCGGTGACCCAGAACCAGAACGACAGCTTGCCCCAGAACGGATCGAGCTTGAAGCCGAACGCCTTCGGGAACCAGTAGTTGATGCCGGCGAACGCGCCGAACACCACGCCGCCGATGATCACGTTGTGAAAGTGCGCGATCAGGAACAGGCTGTTGTGCAGGACGAAGTCGGCCGGTGGCACTGCGAGCAGCACGCCGGTCATGCCGCCGAGCACGAAGGTCAGCATGAAGGCGATCGTCCACAGCATCGGCAGCTCGAAGCGGATGCGGCCGCGATACATCGTGAACAACCAGTTGAACATCTTCGCGCCCGTCGGGATCGAGATGATCATCGTGGTGATGCCGAAGAACGAGTTGACGCTGGCGCCCGAGCCCATCGTGAAGAAGTGGTGCAGCCAGACCAGGTACGACAGGATGGTGATGACCACCGTGGCGTAAACCATCGAGGTGTAGCCGAACAGCCGCTTGCCGGAGAAGGTCGAGGTCACTTCCGAGAAGATGCCGAAGGCGGGGAGAACCAGAATGTAGACCTCGGGATGACCCCAGATCCAGATCAGGTTCACGTACATCATCGGGCTGCCGCCGAAATCGTTCGTGAAGAAGTTGGTGCCGACGTAGCGGTCAAGCGAGAGCAGCGCGAGCACGACGGTCAGGACGGGGAAGGAGGCGACGATCAGGATGTTGGTGCAGAGCGCGGTCCAGGTGAACACCGGCATCTTCATCATGGTCATGCCGGGACAGCGCAGCTTGACGATGGTGCAGATCAGGTTGATGCCGGATAAGGTCGTGCCGACGCCCGCGACCTGCAGCGCCCAGATATAATAGTCGACGCCGACGTCAGGACTGTAGCCGATGTTCGACAGCGGCGGATAGGCCAGCCAGCCGGTGCGGGCGAATTCGCCGATGAACAGCGAAGCCATCACCAGCACTGCGCCGCCGACCGTCATCCAGAAGCTGAAATTGTTCAGGAACGGGAACGACACGTCGCGCGCGCCGATCTGCAGCGGCACCACGTAGTTCATTAGGCCGGTGACCAGCGGCATCGCCACGAAGAAGATCATGATCACGCCATGGGCAGTGAAGACCTGGTCATAGTGATGGGCGGGGAGGAAGCCTTCGGAGCCGCCGAACGCGAGTGCTTGTTGTGCGCGCATCATCAGCGCGTCTGCGAAGCCGCGCAGCAGCATCACGATGCCGAGGATCATGTACATGATGCCGATGCGCTTGTGGTCCACGGTGGTGAACCACTCGCGCCACAGATAGCCCCAGAGGCGGAAATAGGTGATGCCGGCGAACAGCGCGCCGCCGCCGAGCGCGACCATCACGAAGGTGCCGACCAGGATCGGCTCGTGCAGCGGCAGCGAATCGAGGCCGAGACGGCCGAAGATGAGCTTGAGAAGATCAGGAGACATGCGAGCTCTCTTTAGGAGTCTGACTTCAGGAGTCTGACTTGGGACGTTGTCCGAGGAAGAAGGACGAGGACTTCAGCGGCGTGAAGATCGGCCGCTTCAGGCCGGCACCGAGCAGCGGCGCGGTGTCGGCGGGTGCCGTGATGGAGGCGGTGGTCCTGCCCTGGGGCGCATCCGGCGTGCAGGTGCCGGCGACGAAGGTCGGCTCGGGTCCGAGCGCGGTGCCGCGGCGTGCGTACTTGTCGTAGGCCAGCGGCAGGGTGTTGTTCAGGCCCTCATGGCCGAGACCGCCCTTGGCGTCGATCGCCATCATCTCGCTCTGGCACATCTTGCCGGTCTCGACGCACATGTTGAGGATCAGGCGGTAGAGGTCGGAATCGACGGTGCCCCAGCGGCGCACCGGCTCGTTCTCGCTCGGCTTTTCGAGCTGGAGATATTCGGCGCGGCCGAGCGAGCCGCCGGCCGATTTGGCCTGCGCGATCCAGGCGTCAAAGCCCTTGTCGTCGAGGCCCTGGAAGTTGAAGTGCATGCCAGAGAAGCCGGCGCCGCTGTAGTTCGCCGAAAAACCCTTGTATGTACCGGCGTGGTTGATCACGGCGTGGAGCGACGTCTCCATGCCCGGCATCGCGTAGATCTGACCGGCGAGTGCGGGGATGTAGAACGAGTTCATCACCGAGGAGGCGGTGATGTGGAAGTTGATCGGGCGGTCGACCGGCGCGGCGAGCTCGTTGACGGTGGCGATGCCGTAATCGGGGTAGATAAAGAGCCACTTCCAGTCGAGCGCGACGACATCGACGACGAGCGGAGCCTTGGACTGGTCCACGGCGCGTTCCGCATGGATGCGGCCGATGTTGCGATAGGGGTCGAGCAGATGCGTGCCCATCCAGGTCAGCGCGCCCAGGCAGATGATGATCAGCAGCGGCGCCGACCAGATCACCAGCTCGAGCTTGGTCGAGTGGTCCCAATCCGGCTCGTAGCGGGCCGAGGTGTTGGACTGGCGGTAGCGCCAGGCGAACAGCACCGTCAGCGCCATCACGGGGACGACGATCAGGAGCATCAGGACGGTGGAGATGATGACGAGGTCGCGCTGTTGGGCGGCGATGTCGCCGGCCGGCGACAGCACGACGTAGTTGCAGCCGCTGAGCGCAGCTGCCAGGGGTAGCAGCGCCAGGATCTTGAGACGGGACACGGGCCGAGCCTTATGAGAATGAGTTTCCTTTGCGGGCCCAAGGGGTAGCTGCGGCGCAGCAATCCGGACATTGGACAATTTGTCCAATGTTGCAGTGCGGAATGTTGGGTCAGACAAGGGCAGATTGCCTGGCGCCCCGCCGGGCGGTCGGCTTTGGTTTTCAGGACGTTAAGGGCGCACGAATGGCGACGGCACAGACCCCCGCAATGGCAGACCTCCACTCGGGCGAGCACGGCCACGACCAGGCCAGTCCCGGCGAGATCGCCATCGGCGTCATCATCGGCCGCACCTCGGAATTCTTCGACTTCTTCGTCTACGCGATCGCCTCGGTGATCGTGTTTCCGCGCCTGGTGTTCCCGTTCACCAGCGAGCTGACCGGCACCCTCTATTCCTTCATGATCTTCGCGCTGGCCTTCGTGGCCCGGCCGATCGGAACCGTCATTTTCATGACGGTCGATCGCGAGTACGGCAAAACCGCCAAGCTGGTCTCGGCGCTGTTTCTGCTCGGCACCGCCACAGTCGCGCTCGCGTTCCTGCCCGGCTATCACGACATCGGCAGCGCCGCGATCTGGCTGCTGGCGCTGGCGCGTATCGCGCAGGGTCTGGCCTGGGGCGGCGCCTGGGACGGCATGGCTTCGCTGCTGGCGCTGAACGCGCCGCCCTCCAAGCGCGGCTGGTACGCGATGGTGCCGCAGCTCGGCGCCCCGCTCGGCCTGATCGTGGCGAGCGCGCTGTTCGCCTATTTCGCCGGTAACCTCTCGGCCGACGACTTCTTCGACTGGGGCTGGCGCTATCCGTTCTTCGTCGCCTTCGCCATCAACGTCGTGGCGCTGTTCGCGCGCCTGCGCATGGTGACGACGGAAGAATATGCTTCGTTGTTCGAGACCCGCGAATTGCAGCCCGCGCGTATCTCCGAGACCGTCGCGCGCGAAGGCCAGAACATCATGCTCGGTGCATTCGCGCCGCTCGCAAGCTTCGCGCTGTTCCACATGGTCACGGTGTTTCCGCTGTCCTGGGTGTTCCTGTTCACCCGCGAAAGCCCGGTGCGCTTCCTGATCATCGAGATCGTCGCCGCCGTGTTCGGCGTCGCGGCCATCGTGGCCTCCGGCATCATCGCCGACCGCGTCGGCCGCAAATCGCTGCTGATGGGATCGGCAATCGCGATCGCCATCTACAGCGGTTTTGCTCCGCAGCTGCTCGATGCCGGCGCGTTCGGTGAGACCATCTACATGGTGATCGGTTTCATCCTGCTGGGTCTCTCCTTCGGCCAGTCCTCGGGCGCGATCGCCTCGAACTTCCGGCAGGCGTACCGCTACACGGCTTCCGCGCTGACCTCGGATATGGCCTGGCTGTTCGGGGCGGGCTTCGCGCCGTTGGTGGCGCTTCTGCTCGCCACCAATCTCGGCGTCATCGCGTCGGGTGCGTATCTGCTGTCAGGCGCGTTCTGGACGCTGCTCGCACTCTGGCTCAGCGGCCAGCGCGAGGCGGGCGACATGGACGCGGGCGGTTAAGCCGCGTCCAGCGGACGGGAATAAAACTCGGGCTGGACGATCCTGTTTGCGGCGACGCAAGCAGGAGATCCCATGAACGTCCGGTCCAATCCCGTCCACCCGCAAAGTTTTGCAAGCCTCCTCACCGTAAGCCTGGTCCTCACCATCGTCGCGGTCGTTTTCTCGACCGGGCTTGCCCACGCCACCGGCAACGTCGCGCGCGGCCAAACGCTCTACAAGGGCTGCGCAGATTGTCACTCCATCAATGAGAACGCTGTCGGCCCGATGCACAAGGGCGTGGTCGGTCGCAAGGCGGGCAGCGTGCCCGGCTATGACTATTCGGCCGATCTGAAGAACTCAGGGATCGTCTGGACCGAGGACAATCTCGACAAATGGCTGGCCGGACCGCAGGCCATGGTGCCGGAAACCAAGATGTTCTTCGACGTCCCGGACGCGCGGGATCGTGCTGACATCATCGCGTTTCTGAAGGAAAAGGCGCGGTAGGTCGGCAGAGCAGGTCTCGTAGGGTGGGCAAAGCGAAGCGTGCCCACCATCTGTCGCTATCATTACGGATCGTGGGCACGGCGCTACGCGCCTTTGCCCACCCTACGGCACTGTCTTTGTGGCCCGAGATCCCGGGTTCGCGCTAAGCGCGCCGCGGGATTGACGCGCGCTTAGCGCGCGTCAATCCGCCACGACCTTCACGCGATCCCGCACCTTCACCTGCGCGTTGCGATCGAGCCCGTTGAGCACGCGGAAGCGTTCGGCGGGATGATCGACGCCGGCCATGCGGTGGGAGAGCGATTCCACGGTGTCGCCGGGCTGCACGGTGATGACCTTGATGCGCAGGGGGCGCGCGGCCTGGATTTCGTCGAGCGTCAGGCGGCGGAATGAATTGACGGTCTCGCGCGCGTTGCGCTCGCTCTCGGTCGATTTCTGCCGTGTCGCGAAGATGAAGCGATAGACGTCGCTGCCGAAGCGCAACGCATAGACCTTGAACTGCCACTGATCGCCCTTGGCGGTGGCGGACGCAGCCGGAAAACCGTTGATGGTGATGTCTTCGGTGGAGGCCTTCTCGACGCCCTCCATCCAGCCGGAATTCAGGTAATCGCCGAGTGACTGCTCGGCCGGCACCCGCACGACGTCGAAGCGCATCGCCTGAGAGCCGCCGTCGCGCACGCCGATCACCGCCTGCGCGGTGTTGTCGAGCGTGAAATTGTCCGGCGCCTGGAAGGTGAAGCCGAGTTTCGGGTGCAGGAAACGCCGGCCGCGGACAAAACCTTCGCTGGGATCTTCGCCATAGACGAGGTTGTCGATCGCGGCGAGATAGGTCTCGCGGTCGCGCTCGGCGCCCTCGGGCGCCGCATATTGCCGTGCGATGGTCTGCGCATTCTGCACGCGCTCGGGGGTGGCCGGATGCGACGAGGTGAAATCCTGCGCGCGCGGATCGAGCGAGGTCTTGCCGACCTTGAGCTCGGCATTGCGCTCCATCGCCGACAGGAAGCGCGCGGCGCCATAGGGATCGAAATGTGCCTTGGCGGAAAGGCCGACGCCGATGCCGTCGGCCTCGAACTCCTGGTTGCGCGAAAAGCTCGCCATGGTGAGCTTGGTCTTGGCCAGTGCAAGCGCGGTGAGATCGGGATCGTTGCTCATGTCGGTGACGACGCGGGTGACGATCGCAGCCTGGCGCGCCTGGTCCTCGCGCATCGCGGCGTGCTTGGACAGCACATGCGCCATCTCGTGGCTGAGCACGGAGGACAATTCCGAAGTGTCGCTGGCGAGCGCGAGCAGGCCGCGGGTGACATAGAGCTGGCCGTTCGGCAGCGCGAACGCGTTCACCGCGCCGGAATTGAGGATGGTGACCTTATAGCCCTGGTCGGGGCGGTCGGACGCCGCGACGAGCCGGTCGACGGTCTTGCTGACCAGCGATTCGAGCCTGGGGTCGTCATAGGTGCCGCCATAGCTCGCCAGGATGCGCTCGTGCTCCTTTTCGGTGGCGGGGGTCTGCGCGACGGCCGGTTTCGGCTTGGGCATCGCCACGGTCGGCGGGGCCGCCGCGGTCTGGAACCGGTTCATGTCGCCGCAACCGGCAAGGGCTGCGCCCAGCACGAGGCACAGCGCCGCCGGCGCAGCCCGCAGGCGGCGGCGTTCACTCGATACGTGCCGTTCTAGCACCCCATCCACGTCGCTTAACCCGTGCCTGGCCCTTTTAGGGCCTTACCCCTGTCGGCTCGTTTGCACCCAGCAACTCGACCTGCCCCGCAAGGCGCACATCGATGCGCGGCCCTGAATTCCCCTCGACCCAGCCCCGGACGCGAATCCGTCTATTTTCCAGGGACTTAAGAGTGATCCCGGCGTTTTCGAGCGCGGGTTGCGTACGCTTTGAAATAGTGACGGCAAAGCCGCGTGTCCAGTTTCGTCCGAAGTTGAGGTAGGTCATTGCCCCAGCTTGCCGGACCGACAGGACTTTGCCCTCGACCACCATAAAGCGCCCGATCCCCGCCAAAATATCGTCCGGACTTTCCGCGTTTTTTATGGCCGACGGGTCAGCCCAGTTGCCCTTTTTTTGGCGCCGTGCCTCGGTCTCCGCCGCCATCAGGGCCGCCGCGCAGTCCTTGTCCGCGATCTCGGCGGAGACGAGGGCGTCGCCCTGGGCGAGCAGCGTCGCCTGGATGGGGGCCTCGCTTTCGCCGACGAAGATGAGTGCGCCCTGACGGCCGTAGCGGTCGGGCGTGTCGTCGGTGCCGCGCAGCGTGACGTCGCGTCCGGTGAGCAGCGACGTCAGCGCCTGCTTCGTCGTTGCGGTTGGCTCGATCCCGGCGAGGCGCACCTCGCGGCCGTCGTCGAGACGCACGCCACGCGCATCGACGATTGCGGCGACGCGGCCGTCGCCTTGGGACTCGAACTGGCACGGTGCGGCGAACGCGGTGTGACCGGCGACGAGAGGAAGTGCGAGGATGAGATGAAGCAGTCGCGTCACGGTGCCCGGAAAGGTTGCGTTGTGCTCTAGTTCTAACGCAAACGTGGCGAACCGCGAAGGCTATCGTAGGGTGGGCAAAGCGAAGCGTGCCCACGTCTTTGATTTGTCGCGCGGGCTCGTGGGCACGGCGCGAAGAGCGCGCCTTTGCCCACCCTACGGCAGTTCGCGTGACGCGTCGCCATTGCCTCACACTCGATCAGCGAATTAATGAACTTGCACAGCAATGACGGTGGAAACATTTCGCCGCAACATGCCATTCCGCTTTGCGGAAAACATGTGCGGCAATCATGCGCCCGCAACGCCCTCGCGCTTGCTGCGCACTTGCGCATGCGGCATGATTGCGGCAACAGCTTCAACCAAGAGCAATAACCAAGCCGCCATCAGAGTACGGCGCGATAAGGGAGGTCTTTTTCTATGAAGCATATTTTGTCGGGCATTTTTGCCGCAGCGTTTGCGCTGAGTGCGAGCGCCGCCGCGCAGGCCCAGGACAAGCCGCCGCTGAAGATCGGCGGCATCCTCGACATGTCGAGCCTCTATGCCGACATCACCGGCCCCGGCAGCGAGACCGCGGCCAAGATGGCCGTCGAAGATTTTGGCGGCGAGGTGCTGGGACGCAAGATCCAGGTGCTGGCGGCCGACCATCTCAACAAGGCTGACCTGTCCGCCAACATCGCCCGCGACATGCTCGACAACCAGGGCGTCGAGATGATCTACGACGTCGCGGCCTCGGCCACTGCACTCGCCGCCGGCGAGATCGCGAAAGCGCGCAACAAGATCATCATGTTCAACGGCCCGGGCTCGATCCGTCTCACCAACGAGGCCTGCGGTCCCTACACCATCCACTACGTGTTCGACACTTACGGCCAGGCCAACGTGACCGGTCTTGCCGCCGTGAAGTCCGGCCTCGACAGCTGGTTCTTCCTCACTGCCGACTACGCCTTCGGCCAGGACCTGGAGAAGGACACCAGCGCCGTCGTCACCAAGACCGGCGGCAAGGTGCTCGGAGCCGTGCGCCATCCGCTCAACACCTCGGATTTTTCGTCGTTCCTGCTCCAGGCGCAAGCGTCCAAGGCCAAGGTGATTGGCCTTGCCAACGCCGGCGGCGATACCGTCAACGCCATCAAGCAGGCGGCCGAGTTCGGCATCACCAAGGGCGGCCAGAAGGTCTCGCCGCTGCTCGCCTTCGTCTCCGACATCGATTCGATCGGGCTGGAGACCGCGCAGGGCCTGCTGCTCGCCGAAGCCTTCTACTGGGACCTCAACGACGACACGCGCGCGTTCTCGAAGCGATTCATGGAGCGCACCAAGCGCGTACCGACCTCGGCGCAGGCCGGCGTCTATTCGTCGGTCACGCATTACCTGAAGGCTGTGAAGGCGGCGGGCACGACCGACTCGGCCGCGGTCATCAAGGTGATGAAAGAGACACCGATCAACGACTTCTTCGCCAAGAACGGCAAGATCCGCGAGGACGGCCGCATGATCCACGACATGTACCTGTTCGAGGTCAAGAAGCCGTCGGAGTCCAAGGGCCGCTGGGACGACTACAAGCTGCTCGCCACCGTGTCCGGCAACGAGGCGTTCCAGTCGCTGGAGCAGTCGCGCTGCCCCCTGGTGAAGAAATAGAGATCGTCATTGCGAGCGAAGCGAAGCAATCCAGAGATGTTTCCGCAGAGACGGTCTGGATTGCTTCGTCGCTTCGCTCCTCGCAATGACGGGTGTGGCTGAGGCCCGAGCAAAACAACAACAAGGGAGACGTCCCATGAACGACATGGTCCTGCAAAAGCTCGAAGGCGGGCTGCTCACCATCACGATGAATCGCCCGGAGCGGAAGAACGCGCTCAACCCCGACATGGTCGCGGGGCTGGTCGAGGCCGCGCGGCGCGCGGCCGACGATCCCGAGGTGCGCGCGGTGCTGTTCAAAGGCGCAGGCGGCTCGTTCTGCGTCGGCGGGGACGTCAAGTCGATGGCGGCAGGCCGTGCGCCGCTGCCGTTCGAAGTGAAAATGGCGAACCTGCGCCGCGGCATGGAAGTGTCGCGCATCCTGCACCAGATGCCAAAGCCCGTGGTGGCGCAGCTCGACGGCGCGGCAGCCGGCGCCGGCCTTTCGATGGCACTGTCCTGCGACCTGCGCATCGCGAGCGAATCCTGCAAGATCACGACCGCCTTCGCCAAGGTCGGCTTCTCAGGCGATTATGGCGGCACCTATTTCCTGACGCAGCTGCTCGGCAGCGCGCGGGCGCGCGAGCTTTATCTGATGTCGCCGGTGCTCTCGGCGAAGGAGGCGTATGCGATCGGCATGGTGACGAAAGTCGTTCCCGACGCCGAGATCGATGCCGCCGCACACGAGCTCGCGCTGTCGCTGGCGCAGGGGCCATCGATCGCGCTCGGCTTCATCAAGCGCAACATCAACAACGCCGAGCATCTGGCGCTGGAAGATTGCTTCGACGGCGAGGCGATCCATCACACCCGTTGCAGCGACACCGAGGATCACAAGGAAGCCGCGAAGGCCTTTGTCGAGAAGCGCAAGCCGACCTTCAAGGGCGCATGACGATGGCGCCCTATATGCGGCTCCGGCAGATCTGCCTCGTCGCGCCGCAGCTCGTGCCTGTGGTCTCCGACATCGCCGGGATCATGGGCCTCGACGTCTGCTACCGCGATGGCAATGTCGCCAAATACGGCCTGGAGAACGCGCTGCTCCCGGTCGACACGATCCTGCTGGAGGTGGTCGCGCCGTTCAAGGGCGGCACCACCGCCGGCCGCTTCATCCAGAAGACCGGCGGCCGCGGCGGCTATATGGCGATCTTCTGCTGCAACGATCCGGACGAACGCGGCCGCAACGCCAATGCGATGGGCGTGCGCACCGCCAACGTGATCGACCACGCGCCCTATCACGGCGTGCAGCTCCACCCCCGCGACTGCCGCGCCGCCTTCATCGAATTCAACCATACCAAAGGCAGCGACGATATTCTGGGGCCGTACCCGCCCGCAGGGCCGGACTGGCAAAAGTTCATCCGCAAGGATGTGACGCAGGCGCTGACGGGCGTGGAGATGCAGAGCCCGGATCCTCAGGGGCTCGCGGAACATTGGGGGAAGATCATCGGGGTCGTACCGAGTGGCGGCGCCGAATTGAAACTGCCCAATGCCACCTTCCATTTCGTGAAGGGCGCCAGCGAGATCATGAGCGCGCTGGAGTTTCAGGTGGCGGATGCCGCAAGCGTGCTGCATGCCGCGAAGGCGAAGGGGCTCGCGATTGCGGGGAACGAGTTTTTGCTCGGCGGGGTGACGTTCCGGCTTGCGGCTTGAGCGGTTGCCTCACACACCGCTGTCGTCCCGGACAAGCGAAGCGCAGATCCGGGACCCATAACCACAGGGAGTGGTTATGATGCGGGATGATAACTCCGCGTCTCCGCCAAACCCCTTCCTGTGGTTATGGGTCCCTGCTTTCGCAGGGACGACAGGGAGATTATGGTGACGCTGGTGTGATACGGCGAGACGTCGCCGCAATCACCTTCCCTTAAAATTCGCCGCGCGGCGCTCTTCCGTCGCCTTGACGCCCTCCTTGAAGTCTTCCGTCGCACGCAGCCGCGTCTGCTCGGCGAGCTCGTGGTTGGTCGCGGCCATCACGCGGTCGGCGAGGTTGGCGCGCATCGTGGCGCGGGTGGAGAGGAGGCCGAGCGGCGAGCATTCGGCGATCTCGGCGGCGAGCTTCATCGCGCCGGCCTTCACCTGGTCCTGCGGCACCAGCTCGTTGGCGAGGCCCCACTTCACTGCCTCCTCGCCGGTGACGCGGCGGCTGGTGTAGAACATCAGCTCAGCGTTGTTCTTGCCGATCAGCTCGGGCAGCGTCACGGTCAGGCCGAAGCCGGGATGGAAACCGAGCTTCGTGAAATTGGCGGAGAAGCGCGCTTCCGGGCAGGTGACGCGGAAGTCGGCCGACACTGCGAGACCGAGCCCGCCGCCGATGGCTGCGCCCTGCACGGCCGCGACGATCGGCTTCTTGGCGCGGAAGATACGCACGGCCTGGATGTAGAGATGGTTGATCGGGCCGAGGTTGTCGGCCGGGTCGCCCTTCTTCTCGGCCTCGCGCGCTTCCTGCGCCTGGCGCGCCGGATCGCCGAAATTGGCGCCGGCACAGAATGCCTTGCCTTGTGCCGACAGCACGGATGCGCGGATCTCGATGTCGCGATCGAACTCGTCGAGTGCATCCGCGATCTGGTTGATCAGCGAGATATCGAAGAAGTTCAGCGGCGGGCGGCGGATCTCGATGGTGCCGACGTGGCCAACTTTTTCGACGCCGATATCTTTATAGGTGCTCATGACGATCCTCGATTGAATTAGCGCAAACCAAGTCCGCGCGACTAGCGCAGGCCAAGTCCGCGCGCGATGATGCCGCGCAGCACCTCGGTGGTGCCGCCCTGGATGGTGAGTTTCGGTGCGGTCTTGATGGCGAAGTCGAGTTGCCGCTCCAGCGTCTCGCGGTTGGTCGCGGTCTCCTCGACGAAGGCGGCGAGATCGCGCACGCGGTGCGGAAGCTGCTGCTCCCAGACCGTGCCGATGTCCTTGACGATGGAGGCTTCCACCACCGGCTCCTTGCCGGCCTGCAGCATGCCCGCAACCGAGACCGACATGCGCCGCATGGTGTGGAGCTGCGCCACGAGACGGCCGATGCCTTCGGCGCTGCGGGTATCCGGGTTGGGGCCGACCGCGCGCACCAGCTCGGTCAACACATAATAGGTCTCGAGGAAACGCTCAGGGCCCGAACGCTCATAGGCGAGCTCGCTCGTCGCCTGCTTCCAGGCGCCGTCGACTTCGCCGAGCACGTGATCATCGGGCACGAAGAAATCGGTGAAGACGACCTCGTTGAACTCGTACTGGCCGGTGATCTGGCCGATCGGGTTCACCTGGATGCCCGGCTGCTTCATCTTGACCAGAAACTGCGTCAGGCCGTGACGGCGGTTTTCCTTGGTCGGCTGCGAGGTCCGGAAGATCGCGATCATGTAGTCGGCGATGTGCGCCGACGAGGTCCAGATCTTTGTGCCGTTGATGAGGTAGCCGCCGTCGGTCTTGGTCGCGCGCGTCTTGGCCGCGAACAGGTCGGAGCCGGAGTTCGGCTCGCTCATGCCGATGGCAAAGCAGATCTCGCCGCGGCAGATGCGCGGCAGGATATCCATCTTGATATGCTCGGGCGCGTATTTGATCAGCACCGGCCCGCTCTGGCGGTCGGCGACGAAGAAACGCCGCGTCGGCGCGTTGGCGACGCGCATTTCCTCGGTCACCACGTAGCGCTCGAGGAAGGAGCGCTCCTGGCCGCCATATTTTTTCGGCCAGGTCATGCCGAGCCAGCCCTTGGCGCCGACCCGGCGGGAGAATTCCGGCGCGTCGGTGTCTTCGCGGTTGGGCTTGTGCGGATCGAAGGTGCCGGCCGCGATTTCCTCGGCGAGGAAGGCGCGCACTTCCTTGCGCAATTGCTCGCACTTCTCGGGCAGGCGGATCGGATCGAAACGGAGGGCAGCGGTCATTGTTGTCTCGTCCTCTGATCAGCGCGAAGCCACGAGCGGCCACAATTCGTCGGCGCCGCGGTTTGCCACCAGCTTGCCGAGCTCGACGGCCCAATGGCTCTCCGAACCGAAATCATCGCGCCAGGCCAGAGCCCGCAGCGAAAAGCGGTGCAGGATGTGCTCGCTGGTGAAGCCGATGGCGCCGTGCACCTGATGCGCGATGGCGCCGCCTTTTTCCGCGGCTTCCGCGCAGCGGATCTTTGCCGAGGCAGCCTCGAGATAGACCTCGTCGTCGAATGACTTTGCGTTCGCGATGGCGTCGGCCGCCGACGTCGCGGCCGCAAGCGCCGCGGCGGATTCGCCGGCGAGACGGGCGAGGTTGTGCTGTACGGCCTGAAACTTCGAGATCTTCTTCTCGAACGCGACGCGCTCGTTGGAATAGCGCACGGAGATGTCGAGCATCGCTTCCAGCGCGCCCGCGATCTGAAGGCTGCGCGCGACGCCGCCCATCAGCATGAGCGTGGTCTGGTCAAAGCCCTTCGCGGGCTTGACGGTGACGGGCTGGACCTTGTCGAGCGTCACGGTATCGCTGTGGTCGTAGCCGACGTTGAGTCCGGATTCGATCCGGCCCTTGCTCGCTTCGACCAAGGCAATCGAGATACCATCCTTGCCGTGCGCCAGCACCGCAAAGTGCTTCGCCGCCTTGGCAAAGGGCACGCCGCGGGCGCGGCCGGAGAGCGCGCCGTCGGCATCGAGGGTAATGCGATCCTTCGGCGAGGCCGGCAGCACCGTCATCTCACCTTCCGGTGAGGCGATTTTCGCCTGCGCAAGCAGCCAGCCCGCCAGCATGGTCTCGGCCAGAGGAACCGCGACTGCGAAGCGGCCGGCGGCGTTCAGCAGCGCAAAACCGTCGGCAAGGCTGGCGCCGGAGCCGCCGAGATCGTCAGGCACCCAGGACAATGGCAAGCCGGCTTCGCTCAGCGCCTGCCACAGCGGCGCCTGCCACGAACCCTTCTTGTCGTTGTTGATGGTCTGCGGATCGGCGAGATCGGCGAAGATTTTCTCCGCGGTCTCGACGACGATATTGTCACTCTCCGCCACAGCGTTCCCCGTGTTTTGCCATTGGCGCGTTCCGTCCGGTCGGCGCGGCGCGCGGTCTCTTCTTGCGCCCGATGATCCGAAAAAGCCATGGCCCTGACAAGCGTTGACCGCAGGCCCATCTGCGGCTCCGGCATGGGCGCAAGAGCTGCTATGGACTAATTCCGCTTAGCGGAGTTTGGTCGATTTGCAGGGCGCGGCAAACTCGCTAAACAGGGCCAGCTGCTTAAGGCTTGTATTCAATCAAGGGGAAGGAAATCCGGATGGCAAAAGATGGCTTGTGCGCAATCGTGACGGGGTCCGCATCCGGACTTGGTGCAGCGACTGCGGAAATTCTCGCGCGGAGCGGGGCGCGGCTCGTCATCAACTATTCCTCGAGCCAGAAGGAAGCCGAGGCCACGGCCGAACTCTGCCGCAAGGCGGGGGCGGCGGAAGTGCTGGTCGCGCAGGGCGACGTTTCAAAAGATGACGATTGCCGCAAGATCGTTGCGGCAGCCAGCGGCTGGGGCCGGCTCGACGTGCTCGTCAACAATGCCGGCATCACCAAGCATGTTGCGCATGCCGATCTCGATGGATTGTCGGCTGAAGATTTCCAGCGCTTGTACGGCGTCAACACGATCGGCCCGTTCCAGATGGTGCGCGCAGCACGCAGCCTGCTCGAGGCCGGCGCGAAGGCTTCGGAACGGCCGTCCGCCGTGGTCAACGTGTCCTCGGTTGCCGGCATCAGCGGCGTCGGCTCGTCGATCGCCTATGCTGCGAGCAAGGGCGCGCTCAACACGATGACGTTGTCGCTGTCCCGTGCACTGGCGCCGCTGATCCGCGTCAACACGGTGTGCCCCGGCTATATCGACACGCCCTGGTTCACCAAGGGCCGCGGCGAGGCCGGCGCCAAGCAGGTGCGCGACAGCGTGGTGGCGAAGGTGCCGCTGAAGGTCGCTTCATCCGCCAATGACATCGCGCAGCTCGTCTGCTTCCTGGCAACGCCGGCGTCGAGCAACATGACCGGCGAGGTCGTGCGGATGGATGCGGGGATGCATCTGATAACTTAATTCGTCATTGCGAGCGAAGCGAAGCAATCCAGAGAGCGTCCGCGCGGACAGTCTGGATTGCTTCGTCGCAAGGGCTCCTCGCGATGATGGAGTGCGAGGGCGGCGTCGTGCCCGACGTCCGGCACCACTACCCTTTTATCACGCCGCTCGCGACCAGCCGGTGCCAGATGAACAGCACCACCACCGCGCCGATCGTGGCCATGATGAAGCCGGCGCCCTGGTCTGGGCTGTAGTGCCCGATCGCCTGTCCGATGAAGGTCGCAAGAAACGCACCGGCGATGCCGAGGATGGTGGTGAGGATAAAGCCGCTCGGGTTGTTCGGTCCCGGCGCCAGCCAGCGCGCGATGAGGCCGGCGATGAAGCCGACGACGATGATCCACAACAGGCCGCCCATGCTCATGTCAGTGCTCCCCTTCCCGAGAATGCGTAGATCAAAGTTCGATTAAAGTCTGCCCGAGAGCTCGTTCTCGGTCGGCAGCCGTCCGTCCGGCGTCAGGTGGTCGATCACCTGTGGCAGATACTGGCTGAGGCCGGAGAGCAGCTCGTCGCGCGACAGGCCGCTCTGGGCGGACAGGCTTTGGATCTGGTCGGCGCCGAGGGCGCTGGCGAGATCGCCGGGCGCGATCGCCTTGTTCTCGCCCTTGCCGACCCAGGTGCTCGCGGTCTCGCCGTGGCCACCCTGCTGGAGCTGGTTGAGGAGATCGCCGAGGCCGCCGCTGAGCACGCTGCCGGCCGCGCCGCCCGCGAGCAGGCCGCCGAGGCCACCCTTGAGCAGATCGCTGAGGCCGCCGCTACCACCGGGGCCGCCGGGAACAGCGCTGCTGCCCGTATTGACAGGCGTCGGAGGCGGCAGCGGCGAGCGCTGCTGCGGCGCCGGCGCCGCGTCGGGCTGGCCAGCCGTCAGATGCTTGAAGGCCTTCCAGGCGATCAGGCCGAGCAGCGCCATGGTCATTGGCGACATGCCGCCGGAGGATTGCTCAGAGCTGGGCGTGCTCGGGCCGCGGGGGCCGTTCTGCATGCCGTTGAGGACGTCGAGTAGACCCATGGTGCTCTCCTTTGGCGTTCTCGTCGGCGAGTTCTCGCCGGTGACAGCCCCCGGGGCAAAAACATATGAGGCTCTCATGACGGTTACAAGGCGAATGCACCGCAACCAATGGGCAGCCGGCGTTGCCTCTGCTATCGAGGGCAGGTCATTCAAGGGAGCAAGGTCAGGTGGTTGCGGATCGACCGATCGTGGTGGCCGGCGCGGGCGCCATCGGCTGTTTCGTCGGAGGCCAGCTGGCGGCCGGAGGGCGCCGCGTCGCGCTGCTGGTGCGGCCGCGGGTCAAAACCGAGATCGAGCGGTTCGGCCTGCGGCTGACCGATTTCGACGGCTCCGAGCAGAAGCTCGGCGCGGGCCAGCTGGCGCTGTCGGAGGATCCCGCGATCTTTCACAACGCCGGCATCGTGCTGGTCACGGTGAAGAGCGCCGACACCGCCGATGTCGCGGACCAGATTGCCCGGCACGCGCCGCAGGACGCCGTCATCGTCTCCCTGCAGAACGGCGTCGGCAATGTCGCGGTTCTGCGCGAGCGGCTCGGCGGCCGGCACGTGCTCGCCGGCATGGTGCCGTTCAACGTGATCGCGATGGGCGAGGGACGCTTCCACCGCTCGACGTCCGGCGACATCCATGTCGGCGCGGATGAGGCGAATACGGCCGTAGCGCTGTCGGTGCCCGGCCTCGCCATGCGCGCAAGCCGCGACATCACCGGCGTGCAATGGGGCAAGCTGATCATCAATTTGAACAATGCGCTCAGTGCGCTGTCCGACATGCCGCTCGCCGCGCAACTGGCGAACCGCGACTGGCGAAGACTGTTCGCCGACCAGATGGCCGAAGGCGTGACTGCGATGAAGGCCGCCGGCATCACGCCGGTCTCGGCGACGCCGATCCCGCTGAGGTGGACGCCGACCCTGCTGAGGCTGCCTGATGTGATCTTCAATGCGATCCTGGGGCGCACGATGAAGATCGATCCCGAGGCGCGCTCCTCGATGTGGCAGGACCTGAAGCAGGGCCGCAAGACCGAGATCGACTATCTCCAGGGCGCAGTCATCGCGCTCGCCGAGCAGAACAACGTCGACGTGCCGCTGATGCGCCGTATTGTTGCGCTGATCAAGCAGGCCGAGACGGCAGGCAATGGTCCGCCGCGGCTGACGCCGCAGCAGATCCGCGGAGCGGCCTGAGTGCGAGCCGGGCGGCGGGAGGAGCAACGATGAGGCGTTGTTTGATGATTGGGCTCGCGCTGGCCGCGCTCTGCGGCACGTCGACGCTGGCCTACGCAAGGCCGCCAACGGTCGTGAGCTCGCCCGGCTATGACAGGCGGTTGCAAGAGAGCAGGTCGCAGTTGGGCAATTCGCCAACGACAACAGAGCCCACGCGTGCGCCGGTGGTCAAACCGAAGCGCGGCAAGAAGAAGCAGCCGAACTGACGCCACACGCTCGCTGTCGTCCCGGATCAGCGCTCCGCTTGTCCGGGACGACAGCGGAGTTTGCCGCGCGATGAGCTTACCCCTTCTTCGCCGGCTTGCTTGGCGCGGGGGTGAACAGCTTCTTCAGATCGCTCAAGCTTTCCGATAGCCGCGGCCATTCGCAGGAGAACGAGCCCTTGGTGCAGGGCGCGCCCTTCGGTCGCGGGCTGACGGACTGCTGCACCTTCGGCCGCTCGACCGGGACAGGCACGCGCGCGACCGGGACGGACACGCGCTCGACCTCGGTTCGCAGTGCGACCTGCTGTTGCCGCGCTTGTTCCTGCTGCTCGCGCTGCTGACGCGCGGCGGCTTGGGCGGCTTCATTGCTGCGGCGCTGATTGGCGAGGTAGGAGGTGTAGGATTCGTCGATCCTCTTCTGCTCCTCCGGCGTCGGATTGGGACCTGCGATGTCGAAGGTGCGGTCCTGGAGGAAATCGTAATAGGAATAGCCGCCGCCTGGCTTGCGGCGGCCCGCGAACTTGGCGTTGCAATCGGCAAGCGCAGCCGTCTTCTCGGTCTTGTTCGCGGCCTTCTCGGCGGCGTCGGCGCATTCCTCGAAATCGACCGGCGCGCGCTTCCACCATTGGGCGTGGGCATGCAACGGCGTCAGCAGAAGAAATCCTGCTGCGGCAACGACTAGCGCCGCACGACGCGATGCAACTACGTCCGACATTCTACGAGAGCATTCCTTGCAAAACTCAACCCGAACTGAGTCGGGTCCGATTTTTGCCCCTTTATCGCCGGCTTGTCACCCGTGGAACTCGGGAATTTCATGGCTGCAATGCTGACATTTTTTGCTTGACGTGGCGCGGGAGTCACAGCCGCGCGGCACATGATCGGCTTAGACTTTATTGGTTTGAATTCGAAGGGGAATATCCGTCATGAGAGCGTTGGCCCGCCTCGCCGCAATCACATTGGCGTTCATTTCCAGCTATGCGTTCGCGGCGGACGAAGAAGCGCCCAACCGCAAGCCGGTGAGGGCGATCGCCGACGCGCGGCTTTCGGTCGGCGGCCAGGGAATGCTGCCGCTCTATCTCTCCAGCGACTGGTCGCTGCCGCTGCCGGCGATCTCGCGCGCCATCATCGTGCTGCACGGACGCCTGCGCAATGCCGACGAATATTACATGTCGGCCCATACTGCGCAGGTTGCCGCGGGCGACGACGGCAAGAGCGCGCTCATGATCGTCCCGCAGTTTCTGGCGGAGATCGATATCGACGCGCACAGGCTGCCCGCGGATACGTTGCGCTGGTCGCTGGAGGGATGGGAGGGCGGCGACGCCGCGCTGGCGCCGAATCCGGTGTCGTCCTTCGATGCGCTCGATGCGATCCTCGTAAAACTCTCGGACCGGCGCATCTTCCCGAATCTGAAGCAGGTCGTCGTCGCCGGCCATTCCGGCGGTGGCCAGGTCGCGCAACGCTATGCCATCGCCGGCAAAGGCGAGGCGGCGCTGTCGCGCCAGCATATCGATGTCCGCTACGTTGTCGCCAATCCCTCCTCCTACGCTTATTTCAGCAACACGCGGCCCGTGCCGGCGATCGCCGCATCCTGCCCGGGCTACAACAATTGGAAATACGGCATGGACGGGCGTCCGCCCTATCTTGCGAACGCAACGCCGGTAGCGCTGGAGCAGCGCTATGTCGAGCGCGAGGTGATCTATCTGCTCGGCACGCTCGACACCAATCCGAAGCATTCTGCGCTGGACAAGAGCTGCATGGCCGAGGCGCAAGGTCCCACGCGCTACGCCCGCGGCCACGCTTATGCGGATGCGATGGCCAAGCGCGACCGCGGCACGCCCAATCACCGGGTCTGGGACGTCGCCGGGGTCGGCCACGACGGCGACAAGATGCTGACCTCGAAATGCGGCCTCGCAGCGCTGTTCGATATTCCGGGCTGCGGGGCGGAGCGCTGATGCGGACGTCTTGAAGGCAGATCTCTTGAAGGCAGATGCCTTGAAGCCAGATCCCTTGAAGGCAGATCCCTTGAAGCGTTGGCTCCGGCTGTTACACTTCGTCTCGCGACGCCTCATCCTGAGACGACGCCAAGAAGACGAAGTGGAAACACCTGATGCTGCTGCCCCTGTCCGACGTGCCTCGCTGGTACGCTCAACGCAAACCGCAAGGCACGATCGCCGTCCGTCACGGGCAGGATACGCTGACATGGGACGAGCTCGAACGCGGCGCCAATCGGCGCGCACGGGCGTTCATGGCCAAGGGCGTCAAGCCCGGCGACTTTGTCGCAATCGGTTTGCCTAATGGCAACGCGTTCTTCGAGACCTCGTTTGCGGTCTGGAAGTGCGGAGCGACGCCGACGTCACTGTCGTGGCGGCTGCCGCGCGGCGAAGCCGCCGCGGTGCTCGACATCCTGAAGCCCGCGCTGGTGGTCGGCGGCGAGGCCGACTGGAACGCGCCGAACCGCCTGCCGGCGGATTTCGTGCCGGAAGGTTTTTCGGACGAGCCGCTCGATCCGCCGGTGGCTCGCTACTGGAAAGCCATGACCAGCGGCGGCTCGACCGGCCGGCCGAAAGTGATCCTCGATCATCAGCCGGCCGTGACCGACACCGTCGCCGCGCCGCCGCTCAACATTCCATTCGGGGTTTCGCTGCTCAATCCCGGTCCGCTCTACCACAATGCGCCGTTCATCGTGTCGCACTACGCGCTGTTCACCGGCGGCCAGCTTACCGGCCTCGTCAAGTTCGACGCCGAGGAGACGTTGCGGCAGATCGCACGCGAGCGCGTGCAATGGGTCAATTTCGTGCCGACCATGATGCACCGAATCTGGGCGCTGCCGGAGAACGTGCGGAACTCTTACGACATGTCGAGCCTTCAGACCGTCTTCCACATGGCGGCTCCGATGCCGCCCTGGCTGAAGGAGAACTGGATCGCCTGGCTCGGCCCTGAGCGCGTCTGGGAGCTCTATGGCGGCACCGAGCGCCAGGGCTCCTGCATCATATCAGGCACGGAATGGCTGACCCACAAGGGCTCGGTCGGCAAGATCGGGGAGATGGCGCGCTTGCGCATCGTCGGCAAGGACGGCAACGACGTCGCGCCCGGCGAGACCGGCGAGATCTATTTCCTCAACAATGACGGCAGGGATGCCACCTATCATTATCTCGGCGCCGAGCCGAAGCGCCGCGCGGACGGCTGGGAGTCGCTCGGCGACATCGGCCGGCTGGACGCCGAAGGCTATCTCTATCTCGGCGACCGTCTCGCCGACATGGTGCTGCGCGGCGGCGCCAACATCTATCCGGCCGAGGTCGAGGCCGCGGTCTCCGAATGCCCCGGTGTGCGGTCCTGCGTGGTGGTGGGATTGCCCGATCCGGAATTGGGCCAGCGCGTGCATGCCATCGTCGAGCCCGAACCTGGCGCGGACGGCCAGGCCATCGCCGACGGCATGGCGGACTTCTTGAAAGACAGGCTGAGCCGCTACAAGCACCCCGAGAGTTTCGAGATCGTCAGCGCCCCGCCGCGCGATGATTCCGGAAAAGTTCGCCGCACCCTGTTGCGCGACGAGCGCGCGGCGTGGATGAAGGAAGGGCGCGCCTTCCGGATTCGGCCGGCGAAGGCGCGGGCGCACGCCGAATAAGAAGAATACAGAAGGATTGAGACATGACGATCACCATCGCAGCGAACAGCGTGCCGAGGCCGCCGGCCGAGATCATCGAGGGTTTTCGCGGCGCGCCGACCTCGGTCATTTCAGACAATCTCGCCCGGTTGCCGGGCGCGGTCGGGCTGAAACCCTATCATCGCGGCGGCAAGCTGGTGGGGACGGCCTTCACCGTGCGCACCCGCCCCGGCGACAATCTCGCCATCCACCGCGCACTTGAACTGGTCGGTCCCGGCGACGTCATCGTGGTCGATGGCGGTGGCGACGAGACGCGCGCGCTGGTCGGCGAGATCATGAAGAACATCGCGCAGTGGCGCAAAGCCGAAGGCTATGTCATCGACGGCGCGATCCGAGATGTCGCGGCCTTCGCCGCTGACGACTTTCCCTGCTACGCCCGCGCGGTGATCCATCGCGGCCCCTACAAGAACGGCCCCGGCGAGATCAACGTGCCTGTTACGATCGGCGGCAGCGTCATCTCGCCCGGCGACATCGTCGTCGGCGATGAGGACGGCGTGGTGTCGTTCCCCGCCGCCGGCGCCGCGGCGCTGCTGGAAGCCGTCCGCGCCCAGGTCGCGCGTGAGGAGGAGACCATGAAGGCGATCCGCGAGGGCCGCTACCAGGGCTCCTATGGCAAATCCTGATCGGATCAGAATGAAGGGGAGGGCGGCTTGAGCCAGAAGGACGAATTTCACAACATCGACGATCCCAGCGATGGCCTCTTCCGCGAGCTCGCGGCGGGGCTGACCACGCGCATCTTTTCCGGCGAGCAGGCGATGCTGTCGGTGGTGACGCTGGCCCCGCATGCGCAGGGCACGCTGCATCATCATCCCGAGGAGCAATGGGGCGTGCTGCTCGACGGCTCCGCCATCCGCGTCCAGGGCGATGAGGAAATTCCGGTAAAGAAGGGCGATTTCTGGCGCACGCCCGGCAATGTGCCGCACACGATGCGCGCCGGCCCCGATGGGGCCCGCGTGCTGGACATTTTCAGTCCACCACGGCCAGAATACAAAAAAGCGGGGTCGGGCTTCGGCACGACTTAAGCGCCAAAGAGCAAAAAGCCAGGCGCAAAACCAAAGGGGAGGGGACTATGACGATCACACGACGCACGCTGCTGGCAGCGCCCGCTATTCTCGCAATCGCGCCAGCGGTGGCGCAGGCCGGCAAGATTACTCTGGTGGTGCCATTTCCGCCGGGCGGATCGACCGATGCGACGGCGCGGCTGTTGCAGGCCAATCTACAGACAAAACTCAACCGCATCGTCGTGGTCGAGAACAAGTCGGGCGCCGCCGGCGCGCTCGGCGCGGCGCAGGTTGCCAAGAGCCCGCCGGACGGCTCGACGTTCCTGGTCACCTTCGATTCCCACGCGGTGATCCCGTCCATCCTCGACAAGCCGCCGGTCGATGTCGAGCGCGAGCTGATGCCGGTGCTGCTGGTGGGCACCGCGCCCTACGTGATCGCCGCCGGCGCCGGCCGTCCCTACAAGAGCTTTGCCGACGTGGTCGCCGCCTGCAAGGCGACGCCCGGCGCGGTGAAATATGCCTCCGTCGGCATCGGCACGCTCGGCCATCTCGCCATGACGGTGCTCGGCACCAAGGCCGGCGTCGAGATCATGCACGTGCCCTATCGCGGCGGCGGCCCGGCGATGAACGACGTGCTCGGCGGCCATGTCGATCTGATCGCGGGATCGGCGGCGCTGGTCTCGGCCCAACTCGGCACCAACATGCTGCGGCCGATCCTGCAACTCGGCCGCGAGCGGCTGCCGGGCTTACCGGATACGCCGACCGCGATCGAGGCCGGCTTTCCGGACTTTGAGACGCTGGCGTGGTGGGGCGTTTTCGCGCCCGCGGGCACGCCGCCGGATATCGTCGCGGCCATGGCGACGGCGTCCAGGGAGATCCTGAGCGAGCCCGCGACCGCCGCCCAGCTCAAGGAGACCCAGCAGATGACGCTGCTGCTCCAGGACGGCGCCGCCTTCAAGAGCTTCTTCGACAAGCAGGTCGCCTATTGGGGCAAGGTGGTGCGCGAGAACAATATCAGGGCATGAGAGGCCTATTCCCGGGATTGCCATCCCGGGTCCAGTGCGCTCGCGCGGGCTTGAGCGTCAGAGCATCTTGCCGACGATCTTTGTCATATCTGCCGCCGAAAACGCGCGCAGCGTTTCGGTGCGGACATTGCCGAGTGCGCTGAGACTAAGGCTGAGCGACATCGCGGCAGCCTCATCTGGAGCCTCGAGAACGGTTACAACGTCATATCGTCCCTGCGTCCAGACGATCTCTTTCACGGTCACGCCGAACGTTTTGGCCATCTCCTTGAAGGCGTCGGCCCGCTTCGGCGAGTCCTTGACGTTGCGGACTCCCTGATCAGTGAAGCTTCCCAGCACGACATAGGTTACCATGGTCGTCCTCCCTGGTTAGAACCCAGATCCAATTCTCGCTTGAGGCAACCGCGCCGAGCTTGCCACGGCGGCTGAGACAGCGCTACTGCGCGTTGGGAACGTCAGCGGATGTGACTTATTCGGTCAGGACAACGGCCGCGCGAAACTGAGCTCATGGCCGTCGGGGTCGGTGAGATGGAAGTAGCGCTCACCCCATTCTGCATCGCGCGGCGTGGTCGACGGCTGCCATCCGGCGGCGCGTGCGCGCTCGTAGGTCCCGTCGACATCGGCGACGTAGAAGATGATGCGGCCCCACCAGGACCAGCGCTTGTCGTCCGGCTGCGCCGTCAGGTTGAGATAGCCGGTGCCGGCGCGAAAGCTGGTGAATGCGGCGGCTTCGCCGCCATACAGGAGCTCGAACCCCAGCGAACGGTAGAAGTGCACGGCGCGCCCCATGTCATGCGTGCCGAGCGTGATGGCACTGATGCTTTCGATCATGTGAGCTGCTCCGCCGAGAGGGGCCTGGAAGCGATTGTATAGCCGCCCCGTTCAGGTTGACGATGATCCGGCCCGCCTTGCGGCTGGCGAACCGCATTTTGCTCTGCTATGACGGGATCGAACCCATACCAGCGGGTTCCGCGGTCCCGTAGCTCAGCCGGATAGAGCGGCGGTTTCCTAAACCGTAGGTCGCATGTTCGAGTCATGCCGGGATCGCCAGCTTTTCGATGACTTAGCTTGATGCCGCCAGGGGCGGAGCGTGGTGGTTTCGCAACGCTACGCATCATGAGCTGATTGATCAGCAGCCTCCCAACGACATTCGTCACAACCATATTGCTTTGGGGAGACTGGCAACAGCAACGCGCCGGCAATTCGAGCCGTGCGTCGTCAGCGATCTCAGGGATTCCCAAGGTGCCGGCGAGCACGGCTCGAAGACATCACCACATCGAGCTATGGGCAGGGGTGTCGCTTGCCATCGTAGCCGAGATACGTTCCCGAAGCCGGGTCGTACGACCGATATTTTTGTTCGCAATAGGACGAGCCATCAGCGGAGTCGTCGTAATCGCCGTAGTAGCCGTCGTCGTAGCCGCCATAGTAAGGCCAGCCCGAATAGGCGCCCAGCGCTAAGGCGCCGCCAAGGCCAAGACCCCCGCCGTAAGCAAATGCGTGGCGGTAGCGATGCCGGAATCCGGCATGATGGAATTGACCGCCATGGAAGCCGGCGCCGGCCGCGACGGGACGTGGCGCATGGAAGCCGCCGGCGGCCCGGAAGTGACCAACTCCGCCGTGGAAGCCTCCGCCGCCTCCGAAGTGCCCACCACCGTGAAATCCGCCGCCGCCTCCGAAATGTCCGCCACCGCCCCCATGTCCACCGCCCCCATGTCCGCCGCCGCGCGCAGAGGCGGCCGCTCCCGGCGCCAAGGTTGCGCAAAGAGCGATCACGCCAAGCAATTTCAGTCGTTCCATCGTTTTTTCTCCAGCTACATGATGTCGGCCACGTCTCGACCTTTGCCGGACACTCATTGGCCCGAGACCTGCCGACGACTCCATGTTTGCCGGATGCGCGCTCGCCGTCTTTTCAATAGGCCGCGGATGTTTCAGCTTCGCACGTGAAGCCGGAATCCGAGCGAACAGGCCGCTGATATTGTTGACCTGAGAGCGGTTTCGTAAAACATGGGTTGAAAGTTCGAGTCGTCCCGGGATCGCCATTTTGTCATGGGCAATCGTCGCAGTTTGCCACGCTCGTCGGCGCAAAATTTGCTAGAAGCGAAAGACGTCCTTCCTGGCCTTGCCGACGTGCCGGCCACGCCTCGCTACCCCATCCGGAGACAACAATGCCTTTCGACTTGATCCTGCGCGGCGGCCGTGTGGTCGACCCGTCCCAGAAGCTCGATGCCGTGACGGACATCGCCTTTGCCGGCGGCAAGGTCGCCGCCGTCGGGACCGGGCTCAAGGCCGATCCGGGCACCGATGTGCGCGACGTCTCGCGTTACATCGTGACGCCGGGGTTGATCGATCTGCACACCCATGTCTATTGGGGCGGCACCTCGCTCGGCATCGATGCCGAGGAATTCTGCCGCCTCTCCGGCGTCACCACTGCGGTCGATACCGGCAGTGCCGGTCCCGGCAATTTCGCGGGCTTCCGCAAGCATGTGATCGAGCCGAGCCAGGTCCGCATCCTCGCCTATCTGCACGTCTCGCATGCCGGCATCTTCGGCTTCTCGCACCGGATCATGGTCGGCGAGAGCGAGGAGTTGCGGCTGATGAACCCGATCGAGGCGGCCAAGGTGGCCGATGCCAACCGCGACCTCATCGTCGGCATCAAGGTGCGCGTGGGGCTGCACTCCTCGGGCACGTCGGGGATCGTGCCGCTCGACATCGCGCTCGAGGTCGCGAACGAGGTCGGCATGCCGCTGATGGCGCATATCGACCATCCGCCGCCGAGCTACGAGGAGGTGCTGGGCCGCCTGCGTCCGGGCGACGTGCTGACCCATGCGTTCCGCCCCTTCCCCAACACGCCGGCGACCGCGCAAGGCACAGTGAAGAGGGCGGTGCTGGACGCGCGCGAGCGCGGCGTGCTGTTCGATATCGGCCACGGCAAGGGCTCGTTCGCCTTCAAGACCGCGCGCGCGATGCTCGCCAACGGCTTCTATCCCGACACGATCTCTTCCGACATCCATCAGCTCTGCATCGACGGCCCGGCGTTCGACCAGGTCACGACCATGTCGAAATTCCTGTGCATGGGCATGGAGCTGTCGGACGTCGTCGCCGCCTCGACGGTGAACGCGGCCATGGCGCTGCGGCGTCCCGAGCTCGGCAGCCTCAAGCCCGGTAGCGTCGGCGACGCCACGCTTGTTACGGTCAGGCAGGGCCAGTTCGACTATGAGGACGTCGTCGGCGAGCACCTGATCGGGGATCGCAAGATCGTCTCCGAGGGCGTCGTGATCGGCGGCCGCTGGTGGCATCCGAATTAGGGCTTTGCCTCTTCCCGTGAGAACGGGGAGAGGAAGCTACTCGTTCTTGTCTACATTCCAGAACATCGGCGTCGCCGGGCCGTCGATCACGCCGGTGAGCGATTTGCGCCAGGCGCTCGGCGCCTGGAACTGGCCGAGCGGGACGTAGATCACCTGGTCGTAGGCTTCCTTCTGCACCTCAAGCGCGATCTTCTTGCGCTCCTCGGGCGAGGTCGCGCGGGCAAAGGAATCGCGCAACTCCTCGAGCTTGGGGTCCTCGGACCAGCCGTACCAGCCGCCACTCGTGCCCTTGCCGACCATCGGGACGTTGACCAGCGGGTTCAAGGAGTCGGCGGCGCCCTGGTAGGTAAAGAACATGTTCCAGCCACCTTCCTTCGGCGGCTTCTGGATTGCCCGGCGGGTGACCACGGTCTGCCAGTCCATCGCCTGCAGATCGACCTTGAAGCCGGCGTCGCGCAACAGCTGTGCGACCACGACCGGCTGCGCCTTCAGCAGGATCTGATCGGTCGGCGCCAGGATCACCACGGGCGTGCCGTCATAACCGGCCTCGGCCAACGCCTTCCTGGCGTCCGCCATGCCGTTGCCCTTTATCAGGGTCTCGCCGCCGGCGTCGCTGGCGAGCGGCGTGTCGCAGATGAAGAACGCGCCGCACAGCTTGTAGTATTTGGGATTGCCGATCTGCGCGTCGAGCACGTCCTTCTGGTTGATCGCCAGCATCGCGGCGCGGCGGATCTTCACATTGTCGAATGGCGGATGCAGAAAATTCATCCCGCCGAACGACTGGAAGCCGAACTTGTTCAGGATGGATACGTTGATGTCCGGATTGGACTCGAGCGCGGGCAGCATGTCGAATGGCGGCGTCTCGACGAAATCGACATCGCCTGACTGCAGCGCGTTGAGCGCGGTCTGCGCGTCCGGCATCGTGATCCACTCGACCCGGTCAACCTTGGCCACCTTGCCGCCCGAGGTCCATTCGGCCGGCTCCTTGCGCGGCACATAGTCGGTGTTCTTTTCGTAGACGGCCTTCACGCCGGGCTGGAATTCGGCCGCGACGAATCTGAACGGGCCGGAGCCGATCTGCTCGGGAATCTGCTTGGTGATCGGGGTTTCAGCAAGCCGCTTGGGCATCATGAAGGCGCAGACCGACGATGGCTTGGCGATCGTCTCCAGCACCAGGCCATAGGGCTCCTTCAGCTTGAAGACGATTGTTTTGGCGTCCGCGGCTTCGATACCGGCCGTGAAGTCCATCAGCTTGCGCGCCATGCCGTCGACGCTCGTACCCCAGCGCTTCAGGGAGGCCACGCAATCCTCGGCCGTCACCGGTGCACCGTCATGCCACTTCAGGCCGTCGCGCAAGGTGAAGGTGTAGGTCAGCTTGTCCGCGGACACTGTCCAGTCGGCCATCTGCGGCTGCACCTTGAAGCTGGAATCGATGCCGAGCAGCGTATCGTAGACCATGTAGCCATGGTCGCGGGTGATGATGGCTGTCGTGAAGCCAGGGTCGGTGACGCGAAGGTCCGATTGCATCACCGCGCTCAGGGTCTTCTTTCCGGTCGCGGCAGATACAACCGACGTCCAGGCCAGAGGAAGTGCCGATGGCGCAACAGCCGCAAGCTGAAGCAGTTTCCGTCGCGAGACGTGAACCATTCGCTTCTCCTGACTTGACGCAAAACGAAACCAGATGGCGGTTGCCGAACACGGGCAGCGTATGGCGGGGAGCCACACGTGACAAGCAGGGGTTGCTTCTACCGATCTGGATTCGTTAGCGGACAAGCAAGGGCTGTGCCGCCGAAGCCGGCGGTAGGAGCAATCGTCGAAAGTCGTCGCGCTCTTGACGGACGCGCGTCAGTCGCGCCCCGCCTCCATGATCGCCTTGGCCAGCCGCGCCGGATCGGAGAAGCACAGCTCGTGGCTTCCCGGCACCTGCACCAGACGGAACAGGCCGAGCTTCTCCGAGAGCCGCGGATGCCAGGGATGGCTGTGCGGCATCGCGACGTCCTCGGTGCAGTTGATGTAGGACTTTGCCAGCGGCATCTCCGCCGGATTGGTCTTGAGCGCGATCTTGTCGGTGAAAGTCGCGAACGGATGCGGGTTGAGCACGTCATAGGCGCGCTGCGCGGTCTCGAGATCGGCATCGTTGATGAAGGCTTCGCGCCAGATCGGGAAGGGCAACACCACAGAGCTGTCGCCGCGTTCGGCCGCGATCGCTTCGAACAGCCCGATAAAGTGCGGCGGCACCATGTCGTTGAGGCATTCGCCGTTGTTGGGTACGAAGGCATTCCAATACACCAGGCGGCGAATGCGCTCGGGCGCGAGGTCGGCGACGCCGGTGATGATCATGCCGCCATAGGAATGGCCGAGCAGGACGATGTCCTTCAGATTGTTTTCGGCGAGATAGTCGGCGATCGACTGGATCGCGTCCTTCAGCCCGGTCGTCTTGGCATCGCCGGGGCGATTGCCCTTGATTGTCGGCGTATAGACCTTGTGGCCGGCGGCGCGGATCGGGGCCGCGACGGGTTCGAACTCGGCACCGGTGTGCCAGGCGCCATGGACGAGAACGTAGGTCGACATGTTGTAGCTGCTCCCGAGGGTGTGGTTAGATCGGCATGACGTGGGTCCTTTGCGGCGCTCGCGAGGCGCAGCGGACAATTCTTGTTGTGCGAAGTGTGAACCGGCCGGCCATTTTCCGCTTGGCTGGCGCTGAACCGGATTGGTCTCGGAGCGAACTGATGGAGCAGGTCACAAGCCGGCCGCGGCACGTCGTCTGGAACACCGCAGTGACGCGGCCGGACGAGCAGTTTTCCTATTACCGCGAGGCGATCTGCCAGGCATTCATGAACCTGACGCCGGAATCGGCGACGACGTCGCGCTTCCCTGCGAAGGTGGAGACGATCGGGCTCGGCGCCGGCGCAATCAACCGGGTGATGTTTCCCGAGCATACCGTCAATCGCTCGCGCGCCGATATCGCAGCATCGACCGAGAGCTGCTTCTATCTCAACTTCAAGCTGGCCGGGCGCTGCCGCATGCTCCAGGGCGACAGCGAGGTCAGCCTGTCGCGCGGCCAGGTCGGCATCGTCGACAGCGACCGCGAGGTGACGCTGCTGCACGATCGCGGTCCGATGCTGGGGGTCGCTTCGTTCTGGGTGCCGTCGCGCGCCCTGCGCGACCGGCTGCCGCCGTCGTTCGATTTCAGGGCCGAGCGCGTCTCCGACGATCCCCATGTCGGTCACCTCATCGTCGAGACCGCGCGCTCCCTCAACGCCGGCGCATTGCGGATGGCGGAAGAGGACAGCATTCGGCTGTTCGACGTGCTGCTCGATCTCGTTGCGCTCAGCCTGTCGCGCCGCTCGCGGGCGCAGACGGCGGAAGCCGCAAGCTTTGCAGACGCGACCGTGCTGGCGCTGCGCCGCGCCATTCACGAGCGGCTGCGCGAGCCGGGACTGACGGTCGCGGCGGTCGCCGGCTCCGTCGGCATCAGCGAGCGCTATGTCCACAAGCTGTTCGAACGCTCCGGCACGACATTTTCGGACTACGTGATCGATCGCCGCCTCGTGGGCGCGGCGGCCGACCTGAAGGATC
Source organism: Bradyrhizobium sp. 63_E2_N1_3 (assembly GCF_052076005.1). NCBI lineage: Bacteria > Pseudomonadati > Pseudomonadota > Alphaproteobacteria > Hyphomicrobiales > Nitrobacteraceae > Bradyrhizobium > Bradyrhizobium sp. 63_E2_N1_3. The sequence continues at coordinate 851,111 of NZ_CP197235.1, forward strand.
CGGCATCGGGCGGCCGCGCGATCGGCGCTATCGCCTTCGACTGGGGGTTCTCCGATCTCTCCCACTTCGCGCGGCGCTTCAAGCAGCGCTTCGGCTGCCGCCCACGCGATTGGCGTGCGCGATGAACAGAGCTACAGCGACCTCGCGATCAGCAGCTTCATGATCTCGTTGGTGCCGCCATAGATCTTCTGGATGCGGGAATCGATGAAGATGCGGGAGATCGGGTATTCCTGCATGTAACCGTAGCCGCCGAACAGCTGGAGGCATTCGTCGGCGGTCTGGACCTGCTTGTCCGAGCACCAGTATTTCGCCATCGACGCCGTGACGGTGTCGAGATCCCCGGCGACGAGGCGCTCAATGCACCAGTCGACGAAGACGCGCGCAATCATCGCTTCGGTCTTGCGCTCGGCGAGCGTGAAGGCGGTGTTCTGGAAATCCATCAGCGGCTTGCCGAACGCCTTCCGTTCCTTGGTGTATTCGGTGGTGAGCTTGACCGCGCGCTCCATCGAGGCGACCGCGCCAACCGCAAGCGCGAGGCGCTCCTGCGGCAATTGCTGCATCAGCTGGACAAAACCCTGGCCTTCCTCCTTGCCGAGCAGGTTTTCCGGCGGCACCGTGACGTTGTCGAAGAACAGTTCTGACGTGTCGGAGGCATGCAGGCCGATCTTGTCGAGGTTGCGCCCGCGCTTGTAGCCGTCCGCGCCCGCGGTCTCGACCACGATCAGCGAAATGCCCTTGGCACCCACATCGCCGGTGCGCGCGACCACGACGACGAGATCGGCGGCCTGGCCGTTGGTAATAAAAGTCTTCTGGCCGTTGATGACGTAGGAATTGCCCTGCTTCTTCGCGGTGGTCTTGACGGCCTGCAGGTCCGAGCCGGTGCCGGGCTCGGTCATGGCGATGGCACCGACCATCTCGCCGGAAGCCATCTTCGGCAGCCAGCGCTTCCTTTGCTCCTCCGAGCCGTAGTTGAGGATGTAGTGCGCGACGATGGCGCTGTGCACGGAGACGCCGGTGGTGAGCTCCGGCACCGTGCTTTCGAGATCGTCGAGCACGGCGGCGTCATAGGCGAAGGTGGCGCCGAGGCCGCCATATTCCTCCGGCACGCTCGCCAGCAGGGCGCCCATCTCGCCGAGCCCGCGCCAGGCGAAGCGGTCGACCATCTTCTGCTCGCGCCATTTCTCGGCATGCGGCGCCAGATCCTTGGCCAGATATTTCCGGAACTGGTCGCGGAAGATTTCGAGCTCTTCGGTCATCCAGGAGGAGCGGTAGGACATGGTCACCTCGGTCAATGCGGCTTTCCGGCCTTGGTAGGCTGGTCGGCGGCGGCAATTATTGTGTTTTCAGGCTGCGCCGGTGACGCTACCAAGGCGGCCGGAAAACGCGTCTGTCGGGGTGTCTGATCTTGGCTGTCAAAATGCAGGAGCTCAAGCTCGACATCGAGCGCATCGGCACGGTCTCGGCGATCCTGACGCAGCCGGACAATGCGCGCGCCTGCTACGTCCTTGCGCACGGCGCCGGTACCGACATGCGCCATGCATCGATGGACAAGATTGCGGAGGGGCTCGCCGGTCGAGGCATTGCGACGCTTCGCTTCAATTTCCCCTACATGGAGAAGAGGCTGGGGCGTCCCGATCAGCCTGCGGTCGCGCATGCCGCCATCCGTGCGGCCGTCGAGGAGGCAGCGCGGCTCTGCCCCGGCTTGAAGCTCGTTGCCGGCGGAAAGTCGTTCGGCGGGCGCATGACCTCGCAGGCGCAGTCCAAGGCGCCGCTACCTGACGTCAAAGGGCTCGCCTTCCTCGGCTTTCCCCTGCACGCCGACAAAAAGCCGTCGACGGAGCGCGCCGAGCACCTGGTCCATGTCGAGATCCCGATGCTGTTCCTGCAAGGCACGCGTGACGGGCTTGCCGATCTCGGCCTCCTCAAGCCCGTGATCGCGCAGCTCGGCCCGAAGGCGACGCTGCACGAGGTCGCCGGCGGCGATCATTCCTTCGCGGTGCTGAAGAAGTCCGGCCGGACGAATGAAGAGGCCCTCACAGAGGTGCTCGATACGCTGGCGGCCTGGATCGATGAGCTCGCTTAAGGCTCAAGCGGAATAAAGCCCCTTGTCCCGCGCCTTCTGGATCGCGAGCGCGGCGATCAGGTCGAGCGTCGGCGTCGACAGGCCGGCGGTGCGGGCGAAGGCGGCGGGCGCCTTCACCAGCACGTCGATCTCCATGGCGCGGCCGAGCTCGTAATCCTGGAGCAGCGACGGCTTGTGGTTGGGGGCGGGGCCGCTGCGCGTCACGCGCTTGACCTCGGGGATGAAGTGCTGCGCGATGTCGTTAGCCTCGTTCAGCATGCGCGGAATGACCTCGGCAAAGGCCGGGTCGTCGCGCACTCCGCGCGCGGTCTGGCCGGTGAGCAGGCACAGCACCGACAGTGACATGTTGGTCAGGAGCTTTGACCAGATCGCCTCGCGGATCTCCGCCACCGGCGGCGATTCCAGCCGAGCATCGTTGAGAACGCCGCGAAGCCTGGTGATGCGCTCGCAATTGCGGTCGTCGCATTCGCCGATCAGCAGGCGGTTGCGGTCCGGCGTCAGATTCTGCACCACACCGGGCGCGGTCACCTCGTTGGAGGAGAAGACGACGCCGCCGACGATCCGCTCTTTCGGGATGCAAGCGCGCAAGCGCCCGCCGGGGTCGAGGAAGGAAATGTCGGGCGGCGTCGGATGCCGCGGCGGCAGGCCGATGCCGTACCACCAGGGAATACCGTTCTGCGCAAAGACGATCGCGGTGTCGTCATGGAGCAGCGGTTTTATGCTGGCGACCAGGCCCGTCAGCGCGGTCGCCTTGAGCGTGCTGATCACGACGTCCTGCGGGCCGAGCTGGGCCGCATCGCCGGAGGCGTTCACCTTGGCGGTGACCTCGGAATCGCCGACGCGCAGCTTCAGGCCATTGGCGCGGACCGCCTCCAGATGGGCGCCGCGCATCACGCACGAGACCTCATGGCCGGCGCGGGCCAGCCTGACCGCGATATGGCTGCCGACGGCGCCCGCGCCGAAAATGCAGATGCGCATGGTGTGATGTCCCGTCCCTGATCCCGTGATGTCGCCCGGCAGCAGCATGACACAAGCCGCCATGCGATGGACGCGGCCGCCCTACGCCGGAAAGATATGGATCGGGATGAGTTGCCTCAGCCATAGTGGGCGGCAAACAAGATGACCGGAGGATCGCCGATGACTGCCAACCCCGTCCTGTGGACCCTCGATGAGCGTGGGGTTGCGACCGTCACGTTGAACCGGCCTGAAGTGAACAATGCCTATGACGGCGCATTGATCGCAGGCGTGCTCGCGGCCATGGACGATCTCGGCAGGAAGTCCAACCTTCGCGTCGTCGTGCTCCGGGGCAATGGCAAGCATTTCCAGGCCGGCGCCGACCTCAAATGGATCAACGGCGTGCGGCCGCAATCGGCTGAGGCGAACGAGGCGGCGTCGCGGGCGACCTTCGAGGCCGTGCAGCGGCTCAATACCTTGCCAATCCCGACCATCGCGCTGGTACAGGGCGGCTGTTTTGGCGGCGGCACCGGCGTGATTGCCGCTTGCGACGTCGTGATCGCGGCGGACAATGCGCTGTTTTCGATCACGGAGGTGCGCTGGGGGCTGACCGCCGCGATCATCATCCCGCAGCTTTGCGATGCCATTAGTGTACGGCAAGTCCGCCGTTACGCGCTGACAGGCGAACGCTTCGGCGCCGAAGACGCCCGCCGCATCGGCCTCGTCCACGAGGTCGTCCCGCTCGCCGAGCTGGAGGCTGCCGGCGCCAAGGTGGTCGAGCAGCTCCTTGCCAACGGACCGGAGGCGATGGCCGAGACCAAGCGGCTCGCGCTGGAGAGCTCGTTTGGCGGGATGGCGGTGGACGATGCCGCGTACAAGCGGCTCGTGCACCTGCATTCGGTCAAGCGTCAGAGCGCGGAGGCGGCGGAGGGCCTAGCGTCGTTCGCCGAAAAGCGCGCGGGGCGTTGGAGCAACCAAGGGTAGATTTTGCTCCGGCGATGTGCTGGATGGCCACCACTATCGAGAGTGTGGGGGCTGAGAGGTCATGCGTCGGAAGTTCATTCTTGCACTGCCGTTGCTCGTCGCAATCTGGCCCGGTCATGCAAGCTCCGATGACAGCGTCGTCTGCAATGACGAGAAGGTTGCCTCCAACATACGCATCGAGATCTGCACAAGACTGCTCGATCAGGAGAAGAACAAGGAGAGCCGATCCCGACTGCTGGCCCGCCGCGCCGATGCCTATTTTGACAAGGACGACTTCGCACATGCCTTGACCGATTTCGACGAAGCGATTGCAAATCATCCGGGGAATGCTGACGCCTTCATGCATCGCGGTTTCCTGCACTGGTACCGTCTCGAAGATGACGCCGCGTTCAAGGATTTCGATGCGGCGCTCCGGCTTGATCCGGCGCCATCGCGCCTGTTGTCCCGGGGGCGGAGATACGTTTTGCTGCGACAGTTCGATGCTGGGATCGCCGACATGACACGGGCGATCAAGCTCGATCCTCGTTCCGGGGACGCCTATGCGGATCGCGCATGGGCTTACAGCCGGAAAAAGGCATTCGATCTCGCGATCGCGGACTATGACCGGTTGCTCAAGCGTGACCCGAGCGACGGCCGCAGCACGCTGGCGCGTGACAATGTGCGCGCGGCGAAGGGCGCAGGTGTGAAATCCATCGATGAATACGGCCGCATGTTGGTTGCGCGGCTGCAAATCGAAAAGTCCTATCCGCGGCAGGCCGTCAGCGACAGGGTCGAAGGGGTGGCGGAGCTTGCATTCAGCATCACCCGCTGGGGATTGCTCGCGGCGAGCAGCGTGAAAACCAGCTCAGGCTCGGCCATGCTGGATGAGGCGGCGCTCAATACCCTTAGGCAGGCACAACCGTTCCCGCCATTGCCTCCCGGCAGCAGGTCGATCGAGGCCTTCGTGATCTCACTGATCTATCGAAATCAGTCGGAACGTTAGGCGCCTTGAGCTCGGTTGCGATCTCAGCAGCCGCGGCAGATGTTGTTGATGCTGCGATAGACGGCATCGTCGTCCTGCCGCATCTGGCGCATCGATTCGAGCGTCTTGCTTTCCGCGCTCGGCTCCGGCTTGCGCTTGGCGGCCAGCGCGGCTTCCTGACGTTGGTAACACGCTTCGCGCTCCGGCTTGGCCTGTATGAGCCGGCATTGCGCGACCTCGGCGCGGGCCGGGGCCGTACCGCCCATGATGCCGATCGCGATGGCGGCGGCCACGTTTATCCTTGATCCCATCGTCATTCCCCCGAACCACTCATTATCACATAGCAATCCGATACCATCTGCATCGGACCTCTGTCCCAAATCTCGTCGGCGGCGGATCGAGGCGAATCTCCGTAATTCCGCGGGGCCTTCCTTAAGGGTTCAATCATTCCCCGCCATTAGGGTTACGACAATTGTCACGCCATGGTGTCGAATGCACAGACAAGTTTTGGGACTTTGGAAAGCCGGATCGATCGTCGCCGCGGCGGCGGGGCTGCTGGTTCTGCAATCGGCTGCCGCTTCACCGCGATTGATCTCTCTGGCGTTCAATTCCCAGCTGGGGAGCCCGCAGCAAATCGGAGCCGATGAGTTTCGCCAGAAGCTGGTGGCGTCGGCCGGCAAGCGCATCGTGATCGACGAGCGGGCCACCAACGCGCTCGGCAGCGAGAACGCCATCCTGGCGGCGACCCGGGCCGGCTCGGTCGATATGGCGGTGCTGTCGGGGTCTGTGGTCAGTTCGGTCGTCCCCGAACTTGGCGTGTTCGACATTCCCTTCCTGTTCCGCGACACAGCCCACGCGAAGGCCGTGGCGCAAGGTCCGGCCGGCGCGGCGATCGCCACTAAATTCGCCGACAAGGGGCTGACGCTGCTGGCGATCGGCCGACAGGGATTTCGCAACGTCACGAATTCCAAACGGCCGGTTCGCTCGCCCGAGGATATCAAAGGGCTCAAGATTCGCGTCATTCCGAACGAGATCTACCAGATGACGTTCAAGGCGCTCGGCGCCGAAGTGGTCCCGATGGAATTTCCGCTGGTCTATACCGCGCTGAAGGACGGCCGGCTCGATGGGCAGGAAAATCCGGTGCCGACCATCGCCGGCTCCCGGCTCTACGAAGTCCAGAAATACCTCACGCTGACCGGTCACTTCTTCGCGCCGATCGCATTCGTCGCCAACCGTGCCATGTTCGAACAGCTTCCGCCGGCCGACCAGGCCATGCTGATCGCGCTGGCGAAGGAGGGAGCGGAGGCGACCTGGCAGGCGAAGCTCGATGCCGCGTCGCTCGAGCAGGTGCGTAGCGGCGGCATGGACGTCATCGAGACATTCGATCGCCAGCCGTTCGTCGACGCGGTCAAACCGCTCGATCAGGAATTCGAGAAGCGGTTCGGCAAGGATCTGCTCGCCGCCATCCGCTCCACCCGTTGAAGAATTTCGGATTTGCCATGAAATTATCGCACATGATGTCCCGCGTCGGCGTTCGTCCGCGCGTGTTCGGCGGCTTCGCGCTGGTTCTCAGCTTTCTGGTCCTGCTCGGGGGCTTCGCCATGGTCCAGGTCGAGCGGATCGGCGGAACGGTCAATGAGCTCGTGACCAGCGCTGCCGGCGACGCCGGCATGTCACAGGCGCGGGCCGCGCTTCTGGAGGCGAACTCGGCGGTCGAGAAATTCATCCGAACCTGGAATGTCGGCGACAAGGATGCCGCGGCCAAGGCGATCGACGGCGTCGGCAAACTGGCCGATCAGGTCGACCGGCAGTTCGGCAAGCTGCAAGCGATCGCGGAAGGCATCGGCCCGGTCAAGACCGCGCTGGAAACCTATCGCTCGTCGTTCACCGCGGCAGCGGAGGCGGCGGATCGGCTGCGCGCCGCGACCACGAAAACCGACGCCCAGGGTGCAGCCGCCGGCCTCAATGTCAGCGGCATTCAGGTTGCGCTCGCCAACCGGTCCGAAGACGCGGAACGGCTGGTCAACCCGATGCGTCTGGCCGGCGTCGTTGACGCACTGCGGATCACCGTGATGCGCTATGGCTCCACTTTGTCGACGGGCGATGCCGACGACGCCAAGCAGGCCTTGTCCTACGCCCAGCTGGCGATCGCGGACACCGAGGCTGAGCTGGCGGGGGCGAACGACGCCAAACTGAAGGCGCTGGTCGCCGCGCTCAAGACCGCGATCACTGCCGACGCGGCCGCGCTGGACGAGGTCATCAAGGTGGCCGCCGATCTGCGCGCCAGGCAGGCCGAATTGAAGAAGGCCAGTGCGGCCATCGACGACCACGTCAACAAGATCAACGCGAAGCTCGGCACTGTGCGCGCCGAGCAGGGCGACAAGACCGCGGCAGCGGTCGATCAGACCAAGCAGACCGTCATCGCGACCGCGACCGGCGCGCTGCTGCTGGGAGCGGTGCTGGCGTGGTTGATCGGCGCCAGCGTGTCCGGTCCGATTCGCAGCATGACCGACCGGATGCAATCGCTGGCGGCGGGCGAGCTCGATGAGCCGATCCCCGGCGGCGACTCGCGCGACGAAATCGGCCGCATGGCGCGCGCCGTCGAGGTGTTCCGCGAAAACGCGCTGGCGGTTCGCCGCATGGAAGGCGAGGCGACGGCACAGCGCGAAGCCAGCGAGGCTGACCGCGCCCGCATGATGTCGGATCTTGCCGGCCGCTTCGAGCAGGGCATGCAGGGAGTCATTTCCGGTGTCGGCGGCCGTGCCGACGACATGGGGCGCAGCGCCGAGGAGTTGGCAAAGGTCGCCGAACGCGGACGCGGGCTCGCCGAAGCGGTCGCGACCCGCGCCGAGCAGGCATCGATGAATGTGCAGACCGTCGCCTCCGCCACCCAGCAACTCGCGGCCTCGATCCGTGAAATCTCGAGCCAGGTGCACCGCTCCGTCGCGGTCTCGAACAGGGCGACCGACGAGACCAACCGCACCTCAGAATTGATGCATGGGCTGTCGGATGCGGCTGAGAAGATCGGCACCATCATTCAGCTGATTCAGGCCATCGCCAGCCAGACCAATTTGCTGGCGCTGAACGCGACCATCGAAGCGGCGCGCGCCGGCGACGCCGGCCGGGGCTTCGCGATCGTCGCCAGCGAGGTCAAGAGTCTCGCCACCCAAACGGCGCAGGCGACCGAGCAGATCGCCAGCCAGATCGCGACGATCCAGAGTGCGACCGGCCAATCGGTTCAGGCGATCAGGCAGTTCGGCTCCACCGTCAAGGAAATGGCCGACATCGCCACGGCGATTGCCGCGGCCGTCGAAGAGCAGGGCGCGGCCACGGGCGAAATCGCGCGCAACGTCGAAGAGGCGGCCAACGGCACCTCGGCGGTGACGCAGGAAATCGGGCAGGTGCGCGCCGTGGCAGGCGAGACCGACGCCGGCGCCGAAGCCGCCCTGACGGTCGCAGCCGCCCTGAAGCAGCAGGCGGATTCGATGAGGTCGAACGTCGACGATTTCCTCCACACCATCCGCTCGGCGGCCTGAACCCCGGGAAAACCGGGGACGCCACGGGGGCGAACGAGGCGGCCTTACAGCACCGGTAGCAGCGCGCTCTTCAATTCGCGCAAGAGCGCCTGCACCGCGGCGGCGTTGCGCCGCCGCTCGGGGATCGCGGCCTTGACCCACAGCTCGGGAATTGGAAAGTCGCGCAGCACCGGCTTGAGCGTACCGTCGCGCAGGGCATCCGCCACGAGATAATGGGAGATCAGCGCGATGCCGTTGCCGGCGATCGCGCTGCGCGCCAGCACATGGCCCTCGTTGGAGGAGAGCAGCGGGCTGACCTGGATGCTGATGCGCCCGCGCGGGCCGTCGAAGATCCACTCCGGTCCCGTCGGCAGGAAGCTGAGGCAGCGATGGTCGACAAGGTCGCGCGGGTGCTTTGGCGCGCCGTGCTTCTTCAAATAGGCCGGTGAGGCGCAGAGCAGCCGCTTCAGCGGACACAGCGGCTCGTCGACCACACCGCCGAAGGAATGAGGGAAGGCGCCGATGGCGATGTCAAAGCCTTCGGTGACGGGATCGACCGGGCGGTCGATCAGCACGATCTCGAGTTTCAATCGCGGGTTCTGCGTCTGGAAGGCGCTGAAGGCGTCGGCAAGGCGCGCCACGGTGAGCGAGGTCGGCGCCTTGATGCGGAGGTGATCGACGAGATCGTGTCCCTTCTCGCCCATCCGCGAGAGCAGGTCGGTGGCATCGGCGACGACACTGCGGGCGCGATGCACATAGCGCTGGCCGGCTTCCGTCAGGCGTAATTGCCGGGTCGAGCGATGGAACAGCGGCGCGCCGATCCGCGCCTCCAGTTGCGTGACGCGCTTGGCCACGACCGAGGTCGAGACATTGAGCTTGCGCGCGGCGGCGGAGAATCCGGCCGTATCCGCGGTGGCGAGGAAGGCCTGAAGGTTCACCAGGATGTCCATGTCGACCTTTCTCGATTCGAGAAAGCTGATCGCGTATTTTGGTGGATTGTAGCTCGCCCTGCGTTAATTCATAGTCGGCTTCAAGCAAGAGATTTTGGGAGCGGACGCGCATGCGGGCCATGATGATCGAAGAACCGGCACGCCAGGTGCCGCTCTACGGCGAATATGAAGTCGTCGTTCTCGGCGGCGGACCCGCCGGCATCGTGGCGGCGGCGTCAGCGGCGCGCGCGGGACGAAAGACGCTGCTGATCGAGCGCTACGGCTTCCTCGGCGGCATGGGCACGGCTGCCGGCGTCACCAATTTCTGCGGCCTGCATGGCAATGTCTACGGCCAGGCCCACCGGCTGGTACAGGGCATGGCGTCCGATCTGCTGGCGCGGATCGATCATTTGAACGGCCTCAACGCACCGCACCTGATCCTCGGCAAGGTCTTCGCCCAGGCCTATGACACCGCGGCCTACAAGATCGCGGCCGACGAGCTGCTCGCCAGCCACAAGGTGCACATCCTCTTCCATGCGCTCGGTGCCGGCGTCGTGATGGGCGACAACTGCCGCATCGATGCGCTGATGGTCGAGACCAAGGCCGGACGGCAGGCCGTCCGCGCCGAGATCTTTATCGACTGCTCCGGCGACGGCGACCTCGCGGTCTGGGCCGGGGCGCCCTTCGAGCTCGGTGACGAGCACGGCCATCCGATGTACCCCTCGATGATGCTCCGCCTCAACGGCATCGATCCCGAGAAGGCTGGCGATGCCTGGCGCACCATCCCGCAATTGATGGAGAAGGCGATCGCCGCCGGCACCCACACATTCCCGCGCAAGAGCGCAATCGTGCGGCCGCAGAAATCAGGCATCGAATGGCGGGTGAATTTCACCCAAGTGGCGCGTGAGGACGGCCATGCCATCAACGGCATCGAGCCCGACGACCTCACCCGCGGCGAGATCGAGGGCCGCAAGCAGGCGCTGGCCGCATTCGAGTTCCTGCGCAGCACCGTGCCGGGCTTCGAAAAGTCCTACATCGTCGATTTGCCGCCGCAGCTCGGTATCCGCGAGACCCGCCGCATCAAGGGCGGCTACCAGCTCAGCGGCGAGGATGTGCTCGGCTGCGCCTCGTTCGCGGATTCCATCGGCGTCAATGGCTGGCCGATCGAGGCCCATGTTCCCGGCGACGTCGTCTTCACGTTCCCGCCAATCCCGGAATCGCGCGGCTATAACGAGCTGCCTTACCGGATGCTGGTGCCCGAGGGCGTCGACAATCTCCTCGTCGCCGGCCGCTGCGCCTCGATGACCCATGAGGGCCAGTCGGCGGCGCGGGTGTCCGGTGCCTGTTTCGTGATGGGGGAGGCCGCCGGTTCCGCCGCGGCGCTCGCGCTCTCAGGAAACCGCATCCCGCGCGATATCCCCATTGAAAAATTACAGGAAACGTTGAAACAACAGGGCGCCTTCATCGGGCGGGACCAGCCCGTGCCTGAAGGTTTGTGACGGTTGTAACATTACGACCGAGAGAACGACGACGGAGGAGACGGAATGATCGGGATTGCGCGGCTCGCACTGGCTGGCCTGATGGCGATCACAGCGATGGGCACGGCCCGGGCCGAAGACGCGCTGAAGGCCAGGGTCGGCGTGCTCCGCCTGTCGTCGTCCGCGCCCGTCTTCATTGCGCAGGACAAGGGCTATTTCCGCGAGGCCGGTCTCGACGTCGAGCTGAAGTTCTTCGATGCGGCGCAGCCGATCGCGGTGGCGACCACATCGGGCGACGTCGATTTCGGCGTCACCGCATTCACCGCCGGTCTCTACAATCTCGCCGGCAAGGGCACGCTGAAAGTGATCGGCGGCATGAGCCGAGAGAAGGCCGGTTATCCCCTGATCGGCTATTTCGCCAGCAACAACGCCTATGCCGCCGGGCTGAAGACGCCGAAGGACCTCGCGGGCAAGCGCGTAGCCGTGACGCAGGTTGGCTCGTCCTTCCACTATTCGCTGGGGCTGCTCGCCGACAAATACGGTTTCAAGCTCGCCGACGTGAAGATCGTGCCGCTGCAATCGCTGTCGAACGCGGCCGCCGCCTTGAAGGGCGAGACGGTCGATGCGGCGCTGCTGCCGATCTCCACCGCGCGAAAGCTGATGGACGAAGGCGGCGCGAAGTTTTTGGGATGGGTCGGCGACGAGACGCCGTGGCAGCTCGGCGCAGTGTTCGCTTCGCCGAAGACGCTGACCAACAAGGTGCTGGTGACGAAATTTCTCGGCGTGCTCGCGAAAGCCGACCGCGAATATCACGACGTCATCCTCGCAGCCATGAAGGACGGCGTCGCCCCCATCAACGACAAGACCAGGCCGCTGCTGGAGATCATCGCCAAATACACCAATTTGCCGGTCGAGCAGGTGGTCGGCAATTGCGCCTATATCGATCCCGACGGCAAGCTGGACGTCAAGAACGTCGACAACCAGATCAAATGGCTCCAAGAGCAGGGATTCGCGGACAAGGGCTTTGATGTGAACACGATCATTGCCAAGGATTTTGTGAAGGCGGATTGAGAGTAGAACGCAGCTTATGGACCTGATCGCCAACCACATCAGCCATCGCTTCGGTGACCTCGCCGTGCTCGACGACGTTTCCTTCACCGTCGGTGCCGGCGAGGTGGTGGCGATCGTCGGGCCTTCGGGATGTGGCAAAAGCACGCTGCTGTCGATTCTCGGCGGACTGTTGCAGCCATCGTCGGGCGCGCCCGAGCTGCGCGGATCGCCGCCGGCGGACAGTCTCAATCCGCTGACCTTCGTGTTCCAGGATTTCGCGCTGCTGCCCTGGGCGACGGTGGAGGAGAATGTCGAATTCCCGCTGCTGCATACCCAGCTCTCGGCCGTGCAGCGCCGCGCGCTGGTCGACGATGCCCTGCGCCGCACCGGCTTGACCGATTTTCGCACAACCTATCCGAAGCAGCTTTCCGGCGGCATGCGCCAGCGCGTCGGCATTTCGCGCGCGCTTGCGGTCAAGCCCGCCATCCTGCTGATGGACGAGCCGCTGTCGGCGCTGGATTCGCAGACCCGCGAACTTTTGATGGAAGACTTCGTCCGCCTGCTCGCCGATGGCGGCATGGGCGCAGTCTATGTCACCCACAATCTCGAGGAAGCCGCACGGCTCGCCGACCGCATCGTGGTGCTGTCGCGGCGGCCGGGCCGTATTCGCGAAGTCGTGGCCGTACCGATGACGCGCACCGAGCGCGGCGAGATCGCTGCGCGTGAAAAGCTGCTGGCGCTTCAGAACCAGATCTGGTCGCTGATCCGCAACGAGGCGATCGACGCCGAGCGCGAGGTCCAGCATGCTTGATCGCGCGGGGACGTCTGCGAAGGACGACACGACGCGGCGCGTCCGTTTTCGCGGCGCCGGCTTCGTGCCCGCCAGCAGCCGCTTCGGCGGCTGGATCGCGCTCGCCCTCGTCATCGCGATCTGGCAGGCGGCCGGCAGCGCCGGGCTCGTCAATCCGCTGTTCCTGCCGGCGCCGGCTGCGATCGCGCGCGCGATCTACGAGCTCGCGATGTCAGGCGCGCTGTGGCAGCATCTGTCGGCCTCGATCCTGCGCATCGGCGTCGGCTGGGTGCTGGGAACGGCGGCCGGCGTCGCGGTCGGCTTCGCCATCGGCCTGTCGCGGCTTGCGCGCAGCGTCGGCATCACCTTCATCTCGGCGCTGTTCCCGATCCCGAAGATCGCACTTCTGCCATTGCTCATTCTCTGGCTCGGCATCGGCGAAGAGCCGAAGATCGCGACCATTGCGCTCGGCGTGTTCTTCTCGACCGCAATCTCGGTCTATAGCGGCGTCGATGCGGTGCCGCGCAACCTCATCCGCATGGCGCAGAGTTTCAACGTTCCCTTCGCCACCATCGTGCGCAAGGTGATCTGGCCCGGCGCGCTGCCCGCCATCCTCGCCGGCTTCCGCATCACCGCGTCTGTCGCACTGCTGCTCGTCGTCAGTGCCGAGATGATCGGCGCCCAGTATGGCATCGGCGCCTTCGTGCTTCAGGCCGGCAATCTGATGCAGACGGACCAGCTGCTCGCGGGCGTGGTGATCCTGTCGGTGTTCGGGCTTGTGGTGGGGAAGGTGATCGGCTGGCTGGAGACGCGGTTGCTGCACTGGCGGTAGCCGCAACCCGCGCGACTGCAGGGTGGGCAAAGCGTAAGCGTACCCACCATCTCTTCATCAGTCGCTGAAGTGTGGTGGGCACGGCGCAAGGGCGCCTTTGCCCACCCTACGAAACCGGCGGCTCACGCATTCCCGCGATCTTCCCGAAACAGATCCAGCTTCTGCTGCACCGGGCGATCCGAGAAGCTGAACAGCACGGCGTCGTCTTCGGCTTCGTGCGTCACCCACTGCCAGCTCGGCACCACGAACAGATCGCGCGGGCCCCATTCGAAAACGGCATCGCCAATCCGGCTGCGTCCTTTGCCCTCGATCGGACAGAACACCGTCGCATCGGTCGCGCGGTAGCGTGCGGTCTTGAAACCCTTCGGCAGCAACTGGATGAAGGTGCCGATGGTCGGCATTGCGAAATCGCCGGTCTCGGGATTGCTGAATTTCAGCTTCAATCCGTGGCAGGCGTCCCACTCCTGGCTCGCGCGTGCCTTCTCCAGCGCCTCGCGGGTGTAGGCATAGGGATAGCTGAAGATCGGAGAGGTCTTGGACGATCGCTTCACGTCGACCGGTAGCAGATTGTGGCCGTAGCGCGCAAAGCTGTCGCCGGCGGGCTTTGTGATCCTCTGCTGGTCGTCCTTGGAACCTTCCGCAAAGGAGCAGTCGAAGAACTGCACCAGCGGGATGTCGAGGCCGTCGAGCCAGAACATCGGCTGGTCGGTCTCGTTGGAATGATCGTGCCAGGTCATCGACGGCGTGATGATGAAATCGCCGGGCTCCATCGCGGTGCGCTCGCCGTCGACCGCGGTGTGAGCGCCCTTGCCTTCGAGCACGAAGCGCAGCGCCGACTGGCTGTGGCGGTGTGCGGGCGCGACGTCGCCGGGCACCACCATCTGCACGCCGGCATAGAGCGAGGTCGTGATTTTCGACTGGCCGCGCAGGCCGGGGTTCTCCAGCACCAGCACGCGCCGCTCGGCTTCCTTGGCCGTGATCAGTCGGCCTGCTTCCGTCATGTAGTCGCGGATGACGTCGAATTTCCACAGATGCGGCCGGCAGGCGCTCCTCGGCTCCGGCGTGATCAAATCGCTCATCACCGTCCACAGCGCGGTGAGGTTTTCGCCGTCAATCTTCTTGTAGAAGGCCTCGCGTTCCGGCGTCTTGGTCACGGCTTCCATGGTGCGGCTCCCGTTCGTTTTGTTGATTGACAGTATACTGACGATCTAGGTAGCGTCAACGTGACGAACGGCCTACAAAGCCGCTGTCATTCCGGGGCGCGCCGAAAGGCGCGAGGCCTGAATCCATACTCCCGATCGTGGTTATGGATTCCGGGCTCGACGCTAACGCGTCGCCCCGGAATGACGAACAAAATACAGGGAGGGTTCCGATGAAGCTGCACGGCTATTTCCGCTCCAGCGCCGCCTATCGGGTGCGGATCGCGCTGAACCTCAAGGGCCTCGGCGCCCAGCACCTGCCGCATCATCTTCGCAAGGGCGAGCAATGTGCGCCCGCCTATCTCGCCATCAATCCGCAAGGGCTGGTGCCGACGCTGGAGAACGATGCGGGAGCGGTGCTGACCCAATCGGTCGCCATCATCGAATGGCTCGACGAGACGCATCCCAATCCGCCGCTGCTGCCGAAGGATCCGCTGCGGCGCGCGAAGGTGAGGGCGTTCGCGCTGGCGATCGCCTGCGACACCCACCCGGTGCAGAATTTGAAGGTGCTGGCGCGGCTGCGCGAGCTTGGGCTCGCCGAGGAGAAGGTCCAGGACTGGGCGGCGTGGGTCAACCGCGAGGGGCTGTCGGCCTGCGAGACGCTGATCAGGGACGAGCCGGGGCCGTTCTGCTTCGGCGATGCGCCGACGCTCGCCGATCTCTGCCTGGTGCCGCAGCTCGCCAATGCCCGCCGCTTCGGCGTCGATGTGTCGACCTATCCGCGGCTGCTGAAGGCGGAGGCTGCGGCAAAGGCGCTGCCGGCCTTCGCAAACGCCGCGCCGGAGAAGCAGCCCGATGCCGAGTAAGCCCGCCCCTCCGATCACGATCGACGCGGTCTATGCCGCGCCGGGCTATCTGTTCCGGCGCATGCAGCAGATCGCAGTCTCGATCTTCATGGAGGAGTGCAAGGCGTTCGATCTCACGCCGGTGCAATATGCGGCGCTGATCGCGATTCACACCCACCCCGGCATCGACGCGACACGGCTGTCGGCGGTGATCGCCTTCGACCGCTCCACCCTCGGCAGCGTGATCGAGCGGCTGCAGGCCAAGGATTTTATCGAACGCAAGCCGGCACCCGAAGACAAGCGGATCAAGCTGCTCTATCTGACGAAATCGGGCGCCGCGATCCTGCGCGAGATCATCCCCGCCGTCGAGCGCGCCCAGGCGCGGATGCTGGAGCCGCTGAAACCCGCCGACCGCAAGGCGCTGATGGGGCTTTTGGTGCAGCTCGTCGACCTCAACAACGAGGCCTCGCGCGTGCCGCTGCGCGCGGAGGACGCGCTGGAGCATATGGGGAAGGCGGGGTGAGCGGGATGGTCGGCGGATGCGGTGACGCTGTCGCCTTTATCTCCGCTGTCATTCCCCGCGAAAGCGGGGAATCCAGTACGCCGCGGCTTCTCGGTTCAATCACAACCGCCTCGGAATACTGGATCGCCCGCTTTCGCGGGCGATGACAGCGAGTTTGGGATTGCTACATCCGCAACAACGCCTGCCGGTCAATCTTCCCAGTCCCCGTCTTCGGCAGCTCGTCGATGAAGATCACCTCGCGCGGATACTTGTAGGGAAGCAGCTTGCCCTTGACGTAATCCTGCAGCCGCCGCGTCGCCTCATTCTGATCGGTCGCGCGGTTGTTCATCACCACGACCGCCTTCAGCGTCATGCGCCGGTCCGGCAGCTCGGCGGCGAACACGGCGCATTCGCGGATGTCGGGGTGGTCGGCGAGGCACAGCTCGACTTCGAGCGGGTAGACCCACTGGCCTGAGATCTTGATGAGGTCGTCGGCACGGCCGCGGAAGAAGTGGAAGCCGTCGGCATCGCGCACGAAACGGTCGCCGGTGTAGATCCAGCCGCCCTCGCGGATGGTCTCGGCGGATTTGTCCGGCCGGTTCCAGTACAGCGGCGTGTTGGAACCGCCGCGCACCCACAAGATGCCTTCCTCGTCGTCGGCGACGTCGCGGCCGTCCTTGTCGCGCAGTGCGACCTCGTAGCCTGGCACGCGCAGGCCGGCGGCGCCGAGCTTCTTCTGTTCGGGGCGGTTGGAGAGGTAGATGTGCAGCACCTCGGTCGAGCCGAGGCCTTCGACGATTTCGAGGCCGGTGAGCGTCTTCCAGCCGTTGAAGACGTCCGCAGACAGGACCTCGGCCGCCGAAAGCGACATGCGCAGCGACGAGAAGTTGGTCTTGTCTGCCCCCTCCGCCTTGGTCAGTGAGGTGTACAGCGTCGGCAGGCCGAAGAAGACCGTCGGCTTGTATTGCTCGATCGCGGCAAAGATCGATGCAGGCTTCGGCTGGCCCGGCAGCAGCAGCGTCGCGGCACCCGCGGAGAACGGGAAGGTGACGGAGTTGCCGAAACCGTAGGCGAAGAAGATCTTCGGCACCGAGAAGCAGATGTCGCCGGGCGTCAGCTTCAGCACGTTCTGCGCAAAGGCGGCATCGCTGTAGGCCATGTCGTGCTGGAGATGCACGATGCCCTTGGGCCGGCCGGTCGAGCCGGAGGAGTACATCCAGAACGCCATCTCGTCGCGATGGGTGTCCGCTTCCGCGAGCTCGGCCGGGAACTGCGCGAGCCAGCCTGGCGCCGCGATCGCAGCAGGCGCGGCGTGGGCGCGCGCTTCGCCGTTGACGACGATCAGCGTGCGCAGGCAGGTCGCCGCGCAGGCCTCCGCATCGAAGCGCGTCGCGAATTCGGCATCCGCCACCGCGACCGCGGCGCCGGAATCGGCGAGATAGAATTGCAGCAGGTCCGGCGGCGTCAGCGTGTTGATCAGGAGCGGCACGAAGCCGGCGCGCACCGCGCCGAAGAATGCGGCCGGATAGGCCGGGGTATCGTCGAGGAACAGCAGCACGCGGTCGCCGCGCTTCAGGCCAAGCGACGCGAAACCGTTGCCCCAGCGGCAAGTTTCCGCGCAAAGCTCGGAATAGCTGCGGGTCCCCGCGGGTCCGATCAGCGCAGGCTTGTCGCCGCGGCCCTTGGCGAGCTGGTCGAACAGCACGCGGCTGGCATTGTAGGTTTGCGGAATGGCAAAGCCGATTTCACGGGCGCCCGGGCCGTCAGCGGGCACCTGGTCGCGGATCTCGCTGCTCATGCGGCATCTCCGCCGTTCTTCTCGGCCTCGTAGCGCGTCATGAAGGCGGGCGACATCGCGCGCAGCCGGGGGTCGTCGATACGGCCGGAGCGGGTGATGTAGCTGTAGGCGAAGTCCATCAGGCCGAGCTGCATGTGCTGGGCGAAGTGCTCGTACCAGAAGGCCGAGGTGCGCGCGGCATTGACGAGCTTCTGCACCACCGGTTTTCGCGCGGCCTGATAACGGTGCAGCGCGGTCGACAGATGCGCATCCGACTCCAGCGCCTTGACCAGCGCGATGGCGTCCTCGATCGCGAGCCGCGTCCCCGAGCCGATGGAGAAATGCGCCGAGTGCAGGGCGTCGCCGAGCAGCACCATGTTCTTGAACGACCAGTGCTCGTTCCAGACCCAGGGAAAGTTGCGCCAGACCGACTTGTTGGAGACCAGGCAGTGGCCGCCCAGCGTGTCGGCAAAGACCTCCTCGCAGACGCCCTTGCACTGCTCGGCATCCTTGTAGGCGAAGCCATAGGCCTGCCATGTCGCGTGGTCGCATTCGACCAGGAAGGTGCTCATGGTCGGGGAGTAGCGATAGTGATGGGCATTGAAGGCGCCGCGGTCCGTCTTCACGAAGGTCTGCGACAGCGTGTCGAAGCGTTTCGAGGTCCCGTACCAGACGAACTTGTTGGAGGAGTAGGACAGCGACGTGCCGAAATCGCCCTCATAGGCGCGCCGCACCAGCGAATTCAGCCCGTCGGCCGCGACGATCAGGTCGTGGCCGTTGAGCTGGTCGATGGCGTGGATCTGCGTGTCGAAGCGCGGCGTGACGCCGGCGTCGAGCGCGCGCTGCTGGAGGAACTGCAGGAGCTCCAGCCTGCCGATCGAGGAGAAGCCGACGCCGTCGATGGCGACGCTGTCGCCGTGAAGGTTCAGCGTGATGTTCTCCCAGCTCTCCATATGCGGCGCGATCGCATCGACCGTTTCGGGGTCGTCGGCGCGCAGGAATTCCAGGGCCTGATCGGAGAACACGACGCCAAAGCCCCAGGTCGCGTCGGCCGGGTTCTGTTCGAACAGGTCGACTTGATCCTCGGGATGACGCTTCTTCCAGAGATAGGCGAAATAGAGCCCACCGGGCCCCCCGCCAATCACGGCGATCCGCAACGTCTGCCTCCCTAATTGACAGTATACTTACTATCTAGGGGTAGACTAATGTGCTCCGGCTTTCCACGCCAGCGGAATTATCGAAGGCGAGGCGCGCCGAAGCTTACTCCCGGACACGCGTCTGGCGCGTGTCCGAAGCAGTGACGTTGCGAACCATAACCAAACCGCGCGGGCTTGGCCATCCGGGGTCAGACGCAGCGCTTCACGTAGACGCCGTTCACCAGCACCCTGGTACAGCGGACCGCGGGAACCGGCTTGCGCACCACGACGGCCGCATTCGGCCCGGCACAGCCGGCGCGGTAGACGCCCCGGGCGCACACCACCGCGTTGGCATCGGTAGACTCAAAGGTCATGCTCGCGCCGAAGGCGAGGAGCGCGGCAGCAATAAGCAGAAATGAACGCATGTCTTTCTCCCGGTCTTGTCGTGATCGAAATCGGTTACTTGCAAAGGGTTTGTCGCGGCCGGCGCGCGAAAATTCATTCGCGCGCGCCCGATCGTGGTCGCGCGCTTGGCGCGCAATCCCGCGCCGCTTATCGCGCCGCGAATGGCGCCAGCACTTCCTTGCAGGCGGGCGACAGTGATGCGGCATTGCTGGAGATGCATTGCACGATGCGGCCCCCGCCCGGCGCGACGCCGGCGCAGAGCGTGCGGATGTCGGCACCGCAGGCCGAGCGCACGATGAACAGTTCTTCGCGCGGCCGTAGCGGGCGCAGAACGATCACGGCCGGCGCCGCCGCCGGTGCTGCTGCCGCAGGAGCTGCGCCCGCAGGTGCTGCTGTCGCAGCAGCGCTGCCGCCACCGGTTGCGGCGCTCACCGCCTTCTCACAGGCCGGCGAAACCTTGGCCTTGTTCTTCTCGAGGCATTCGAGGGCGGGGGCGCCGCCCGGCGGCACGCTGGCGCACACCTTGGGATAATCGGCGCGGCACGCGCTCTTGACCGCGGCAATCTGCGTGCTGCTCGGCTGCTTTGACGCTGCCGCTTTCGGAGCGGCTGCGGCGGCGGGCTTCGCCCCGGCGGCGGGGGCCGCTTCGGTCTTTGCCGGTTCAGATTTGGCGGGCGCAGCTTCAGTCTTCGGCGCCGCAGCGGGCTCGACCGCGCGAACCGCGGTCTGGCATCCCGATGACAGGCTGGACATGTTCTTCTGGAGACATTGATACGCCTCCGCGCCACCGGGCGTGACGCTCGCGCAGTGTGCCATGAAGTCCGAGCGGCATGCGGAACGGATGGCGCTCTTCTGAGCCTCGGTCGGCGCTTGCGCGAATGCGCCTGTTGCAGTTGCGAAGAGCGTTGCCGCCAGCAGCGCGCGACGCGTTGACGCGTGTTTCAACGTGTTGAACATTTGGGTAAATTCCCTGCCCTGTCGGTCACGCCGACGATTTTTAAATGTAATGCAAGCAATCATTGCGGGTGATGCCGCGTGCAGCATCATTGGCTGCCTCGGCCTCTACCGCAAGTAGATTATACGGGCGCAATTGCGACGTAACCAGAGCATGATCCGGAAAAGTGTGCCGCGGCTTTCCCTCGCGACAAACGCGGAACGCGTTGGCGCGGAGATCATGCTCAAACAATACGGCGTCAGAGCTTGACCATGCGCTTGCCGCGGTTCTCTCCCGCCAGCAATCCGATCAGCGCCTTCGGCGTATTCTCCAATCCGTCGATGATGTCCTCCTGCACCTTCAGCTTGCCGGATGCGACCCAGCCCTGGAGGTCGGCGAGCGCGCGCTGGCTCTCCTTCATGTAGTCCATCACGATGAAGCCCTGCATGACGAGCCGCTTCACCACGATCAGGCCGGGCACGCCGCGCGGGCCGTGCGCGGCAGGTGCGCCGTCATATTGCGAGATCGCGCCGCAGCAGGCGATGCGGCCGTAATTGTTCATCTGCGGCAGGCAGGCTTCCAGAATGTCGCCGCCGACATTGTCGAAATAGACGTCGATGCCTTTTGGCGCCGCCGCGCGCAGGGCCTTGAACACCGCGCCGTCCTTGTAGTCGACGGCGGCATCGAAGCCGAGCTCGGAGGTCAGCCAGTTGCACTTGTCTGCGCCGCCGGCGATGCCGACCACGCGACATCCCCTGATCTTGGCGATCTGCCCGACGATCGAGCCGACGGAGCCGGCCGCCGCGGACACCACGACGGTCTCGCCCTCTTTGGGCTTGCCGATCTCCAGCAGGCCGAAATAGGCGGTGAGGCCGGCGATGCCGAACACGCTGAGCAGATGCGTCATCGGTTCGAGCTTCGGCATTTTCGTGAGATGCTTTGCCGGCACCGCGGCAAACTCCTGCCAGCCGGTGTCGCCGAACACGATGTCGCCGGCAGCCAGCCCCGGCGCCTTCGAGCTGACGACCTCAGCGATGCCGCCGCCGGCCATCACGCTGTTGGCCTCGACCGCGGAACGATAGGTCGCGCCATGCATCCAGGCGCGGTTGGCGGCGTCGAGCGAGATGTAACGCACCTGCAGCAAGGCCTCGCCGTCCTTCGGCTCCGGCATCGCACCCTCGACCATCTTGAAGTGCTCGGCACCGAGCTTGCCGCTGGGCTTTTCGACCAGAAGAATCTGGCGATTGATGCTGCTGCTCATGGCGTTTCCTCTTCGTTTGCTTGACGATTATGGATGCAGCCGCCGCAAAGAAAACGTGCAAGCCGCATTCGTTGTGCGCTGCATGAAGGCTAGATCGCGCCGACCCGTTTCGCAACGGGAACATCAGGCCATCGCGCGAGCACGCCAAGCGTGTTGCGTCGTCGTCATATCTGCGACATCATGAAGCGCCGGTGTAGGTGGGGGTAAGCGATGTCGAACAAGTTTACGCAATACATTCTGGCCGCGATGGTGCTGGGCATCGTCATGGGGGCGGCGATCTTCAACTTCCTGCCTGACACCAGAGCCGAATGGGCTTCCTCCATCAACCTGATCGCCATGATGTTCCTGCGCCTGATCAAGATGATCATCGCGCCGCTGGTGTTTGCGACGCTGGTCGGTGGCATCGCGCATATGGGCAGCGGCTCGCGGCTCGGGCGCATCTTCGCCAAGACCATGGGCTGGTTCGTCAGCGCGTCCTTCGTGTCGCTGCTGCTCGGCCTCGTCATGGTCAATCTGCTCCAGCCCGGCGCGAACTTCCCCGGCACGCTGCCGCAGGCGGGGCAATCGACCGGCTTGCCGGTCTCGGCCTTCTCGATCGAAAAATTCCTGACCCATCTGATCCCGACCTCGATCGCCGACGCCATGGCGCAGAACGAGATCCTGCAGATCGTGATCTTCGCCGTGTTCTTCTCGGTGGCGATGGGCTCGATGCCCGAACGGTCGAAGCCGATCCTGGCAATGATCGACGACGTCGCTCACATCATGCTCAAGGTGACGAGCTATGTGATGCTGTTCGCCCCGCTCGCGGTATGGGCCGCCATCACGGCCACTGTCGCCAAGAACGGCCTCGGCGTGCTGTGGAAGCTCATCGTCTTCATGGGTGGCTTCTATCTCGCGCTTGGGATCCTGTGGGTCATCCTGATGATCGTCGGCTTTGTGGTGATCGGGCCGCGATACAGCCATCTGCTGAAGCTGATCCGCGAACCCCTGATGATCGCGTTCTCCACCGCGAGCTCGGAAGCGGCCTATCCGAAGACGCTGGAGGGGCTGACCAAGTTCGGCGCGTCGTCGCGGATCTCGAGCTTCGTGCTGCCGCTCGGTTACTCCTTCAATCTCGACGGCACGATGATGTACTGCACCTTCGCGAGCATCTTCATCGCGCAGACCTACCACATCGAGATGTCGCTCGCGACGCAGCTGGCGATGCTCGCGACGTTGATGATCACCTCCAAGGGCGTTGCCGGCGTACCGCGCGCATCCCTCGTGGTGATCGCCTCGACGCTGTCGCAGTTCGGCATCCCCGAGGCAGGCCTGCTGATGATCATGGGCATTGACACGTTCCTCGACATGGGACGCAGCGCCACCAATGTCATCGGCAATTCGCTCGCGACCGCCGTGGTCGCGAAGTGGGAAGGTGAGCTCGGGCCCGAGCACGAGCTCGGACCCGGCGAAGCGACGACGCCGGACATGGTTCCGGGCGAACTGCCCGCGATGGCCGGCCATTGACGGGAGTGCATCATGCGCCTTTCAACGGCGATATCGGGTGGCCTGTTGCTGGCGGCGTGCCTGCTGGCAACCGGCGCCTCCGCCCAGACCGGCGGCAGCGAAGGGCTTAGCCCGACGCTGTCGGCCATCAAGAACAGGCACACCGTGCGGCTCGGCTATCGCGAGAGCTCGCCGCCGTTCTCCTTCCTCGACCAGTCAGGCCGCCCGATCGGCTACAGCCTCGAACTCTGCGAGGCCATCGTCGAGGAGATCGGCGTCGAGGTCGACGATCCCGATCTGAAGATCGACTACGTCAAGGTCACCTCGGACGACCGCATCGACGCCGTGCTCCAGAACAAGATCGACCTGGAATGCGGTTCGACCACGGCCAATGCCGAGCGGGGCAAGCGCGTCGCGTTCTCGCCTTTGATGTTCGTCGCCGGCACCAAGCTGATGGTGCCGAAGGCATCAAAGGTCCAGTCGTTGACCGACCTGAAGGGCAAGACCGTGGTGGTGACGAAGGGCACCACCAACGAGCAGGCGATCCAGGCGGCCGACAAGAAGTCCTCGCTCGGCCTCAACATCGTCACCTCGCCGGATCACGAGCAGTCCTACCAGATGCTCGTCGACGGCAAGGCCGACGCGTTTGCAACCGACGACATCCTGCTCTCCGGCCTGATCGCTCGCCATAAGGCGCAGGACAAGTTCCGCGTCACCGGCGATTACCTGTCCTATGACCCCTACGGCATCATGTTCAGGAAGGGTGAGCCTCAGCTGACGGCGGTGGTCGACCGCACCTTCCGCAAGCTCGGCTCCAATCGCGATCTCGTTCCTCTCTACAACAAATGGTTCACCGCGCGGCTGCCCACCGGCGAACGCCTGAACGTGCCGATCTCCCTGCAGCTGGAGGAAGCCTTCAAGGCGATGGACGATTCCGCGAGCGCGAATAATTGAGCGCTTACTTCCTTCTCCCCTTGTGGGAGAAGGTGGCGCGAAGCGCCGGATGAGGGGGCTCTATCCGCACGTTAAATCTACGTTGAGGAGAGAGACCCCTCACCCGTCTCGCCGCTCCGCGGCGAGCCACCCTCTCCCACAAGGGGAGAGGGGACGCAGCGCACTTTGTCGCAAGAGTTCGATCAACGTTATGCCCCAAACACCCGATCCAGCGCCGCATCGTACGTCGCCTGCACCAGCTCCGGATGCAGCTTCGCCAGCGCTTCCATCATCACGCCGGAATTGATTTCCAGCACCCGCCACTCGCCATCGACACGGACCACGTCAATCGATGCGAAGGCGATGTCGATGGCGCTCGCGGCATCGGTCGCGAGCTTCACGCAGGCCGTTCGAACCTTGTCGTCCTCCAGCAGCACCGGCTTTGCGCCGGCATCGAGGTTGTGTCGCCAATCCGACCCACGCTGCTTGCTGTAGACGACGAGTGGCACATCATCGAGCAGGATCACGCGCACCTCTTGCTCGATCGCGACATAGGGCGAGATCACGAGTCCGGCGCTCATCGAAAAGACCTCGGCGGCCGCGTGGTCGAGTTCCGCCTCTGTCGTCACCTTGAACACCGCGCGCCCCGATGTTCCCTCGTTCGGCTTCACCACCACGCCTTGCGGATGGTCGTGAAGCAGCTCGAGCATTGCGTCTCGCCAATTGGGACCAACAACGTTCTTGCCCAGCTTTGGGTTGAGGAAGAGGCGATGGGGAACGCATCGTACGCCCTCAAGCGCCAGCACCTCGGCAGTGGCCGATTTGTCGTTGGCGAGACGGTGCGCGATGGCGCTGTTGAGACCGATGTCGTAGCCGAACGCGAAGTGGCGCTTCGCGCGGCTGCGCATCGCGAGCAGCCAGCCGCCGGCGCGGACATCGAGCGCGATGCCATGGGTCGCGCAATAGCGCCTGATCGCCTGGACGAAGATCCGCTCGCCGCTTGCCATGTGTTCAGTCGTTCCTGTCGCCAAAAGCCGCAAAAATGCGGGAAACGGCGCCAAACCGGGGTGAAAGTCAGAGCTATTCTTAATGAAATTCTCGCGAGCGCGACGGAAATTAAGTGCTGCAATCAGGCCCTGAAGGGAAAAGAAATTGCCCGCCGCGCATGCCCGGCAGCAGATTCATTAATGATGTGGCCATTTCCGCCGCAAATGCCGGTTTGAGCGGCATCAATTGCATCCGGAACGAGGTTGATTATTGGCCTCAATGGCGTAGATCACACACGCGAAATCCTCCGCCATGGCAATGGTGTCCGCCCCGCTTTCAGGGGCCGGGCAATGCTTTTGCCCTAAAACCGCAATTATTCGGAATATCGAAAATCATGAGCGCGTTTTACCGAGAGAAGGTTCTTTCCGTCCAGCACTGGACCGACACGCTGTTCAGCTTCCGCGCCACGCGCGACACCGGCTTTCGCTTCCAGAACGGCCAGTTCGCCATGATCGGCCTCGAGGTCGATGGCCGTCCGCTGCTGCGCGCCTACAGCATGGCGAGCGCCAACCACGAGGAAGAGCTCGAGTTCTTCTCGATCAAGGTTCAGGACGGTCCGCTGACCTCGCGCCTGCAGAAGATCAAGGAAGGCGACACCATCCTGGTCGGCCGCAAGGCGACCGGCACGCTGATCACCGACAACCTCATTCCCGGCAAGCGGCTGATGCTGCTCTCGACCGGCACCGGTCTCGCGCCCTTCGCCAGCCTGATCAAGGACCCCGAGGTCTACGACCAGTTCGACAGCATCGTGCTGGTGCATGGCTGCCGCCAGGTCTCCGAGCTTGCCTATGGCGAGAAGCTGGTTGCTTCCTTGCGCGAGGACGAGCTGTTCGGGGAGCTGCTGGCGGACAAGCTGATCTACTATCCGACCGTGACCCGCGAGCCGTTCAAGAACCGCGGCCGCATCACCGACCTCATCAACTCCGAGCAGATCTTCAACGATATCGGACAGGGCCCGCTCGACATCGAAACCGACCGCATCATGATGTGCGGCAGCCCGGCGATGCTGGAAGAGCTGAAGGTGATGTTCGAAGGCCGCGATTTCATCGAGGGAAGCGGCAACAAGCCCGGCCATTTCGTGATCGAGAAGGCGTTCGTCGAGCGGTAAGCCGCTCGTTTTCTGAGCGACGCCTTTAGCCACAACATCGGTGTCGTCCCGGGGCGCGCGACTTGTCCGCCGTAGCTCGAAGAGCGAAGGCGTAAGCGCGAGCCCGGGACCCATAACCACAGGACGTGGTTTGGCGACGGCTAGTGGCTATCAGCTCGCTCCATAACCTCTCCCTGTGGTTATGGGTCCCCGCGTGCGCGGGGACGACAGTTGAGAGTTTGGCTGGCATCTCGCCTCACACTCGCTAGGCCATCCACGTCCCTCACCCTCCTCCCCCGACTTTGTTATTGGCGCGTCTCGCGCGCCCCTTGTTATAAGCTCGCGCCAAAATCTCGCCGCGATGTTGCAATGCGAGAGCTGGGGAGCTGCGCAAATCTTGTCTGTGATCGACCATGGTTCGCCGAAACCGACCGCCTTCGTGCTGGCGGGCGGCGGCAGCTTCGGGGCGATCCAGGTCGGGATGATGCATTCGCTGGCGAGCCACGGGGTCGTCGCCGATCTCGTGGTCGGCTCCAGTGTCGGCGCGATCAACGGCGCCTATTATGCCGGCGATCCCTCGCTCAAGGGCGTGCTGGGGCTGGAAGCGGTCTGGCGCGGCCTGAAGCGTCATGATGTCTTCCCGGTCACCTGGAAGAGCCTCGCCGGATTCATGTGGCGGCGCGATTTCCTGATTCCCCATGACGGCATCCGCAAGCTGGTCGAGGACCACATCCCCTATCGCAACCTCGAGGATGCCGCGCTTCCGGTGCACATCGTCACCACCGATTTCGTCTCCGGAGAGAGCGTGGTGTTGTCGGAGGGGGCGACGGTGGACGCGATCCTGGCGTCCACTGCGATCCCCGGCGCGTTCTCGCCGGTCTACTACCGCAATCGGTTCCTCGCCGACGGTGCGATCTCCTCAAACACCCCGGTCCGGGTCGCGATCAAGAAAGGCGCAAAACGGCTGGTCGTGCTGCCGACCGGGCACGCCTGCGCGGTGAAGGATCCGCCGGTGGGCGCGGTTGCCAATGCCCTGCATGCGCTGACGCTGCTGATCGCCCGGCAATTGGTGGCGGAGCTCGAGGGGGTGGCGTCCGACATCGAATATGTCGTGGTGCCGCCGCTCTGTCCGCTGGTGGGATCGCCCTACGATTTTTCGCGGACCGACGACCATATCGAGCGTGCGGTCGCGAGCACCGATGCCTGGCTGGCGCGAGGCGGCCTCGAGCAGCACGGCGTCATTCCGCACGAGGCGCAGCCTCATGGTCACTGATTTGTCATTTCATTTGAATCTATTGCACTGCGAAGCCCGCCGCGGGATGGATTGATTTGCGGCATCCGGATTCGGTAGCCTCAAGGCGGGGTCCGCGTCATAACCATGGACGTGGCGCGGGCGTATCATGCCCTGTCAGACTGACGAGAGGGATGTGGTCGTGGCCAACGATAACAAGACGCAAGCTTCGCCCGAAGGGCTGATGGAAACCCTGCTGCTGCCGTTCTCGCCGCGTTTCATCGTGCTGACCATCTGCGCGGTCGTCACCGCGCTGTTGATTGGCATCGGCCTCGCCGATGGCAAGATCTTCGACATCCAGCTGATCCCGATCGCGATCTTCGGCGCTCTCACGCTGCTCGGCGTCCGCGATCTCATGCAGAAGAGTCACGCGGTGCTGCGCAACTATCCGATCTCGGCGCATATCCGTTTTCTGCTCGAAGAGATACGCCCCGAGATGCGGCAGTATTTCTTCGAGAGCGAGAAGGACGGCATGCCGTTCTCGCGCGATACCCGCTCGCTGGTCTATCAGCGCGCCAAGATGGAGCTCGACAAGCGCCCGTTCGGCACCCAGGAGGACGTCTACCGCGAGGGCTACGAGTGGATGCATCACTCGGTCTCGCCGAAGACGCACGCCGAGGAGAAGTTTCGCGTCACCATTGGCGGCCCCGATTGCGCAAAGCCATATTCGGCATCGGTGTTCAACATCTCCGCGATGAGCTTCGGCGCGCTCAGCCCGAACGCCGTGCGCGCGCTCAATGCCGGCGCCAGGAAGGGCGGCTTCGCGCATGACACCGGCGAGGGCGGCTTCAGCCCCTACCATCGCGAGATGGGCGGCGACATCATCTGGGAGATCGGCTCCGGCTATTTCGGTTGCCGTCATCTCGACGGCACGTTCGATCCCGAGGCGTTCGCGCGCGTCGCGAGCCAGGACCAGATCAAGATGGTCGAGCTCAAGATCAGCCAGGGCGCCAAGCCCGGCCATGGCGGCGTGCTGCCGGCTGCGAAGGTGTCGGAGGAGATCTCAAAAATCCGCGGCGTCACGATGGGCGAGGACTGCATCTCGCCGGCCTCGCACCGCGCCTTCTCCACGCCGGTTGGCATGATGCAGTTCATCGCCGAGATGCGACGCTTGTCCGGCGGCAAGCCGGCCGGCTTCAAGCTGTGCATCGGCCACCCCTGGGAATTCCTCGCGATCTGCAAGGCGATGCTGGAGACCGGCATCTATCCTGATTTCATCGTCGTCGACGGCAATGAAGGTGGCACCGGCGCCGCGCCGCTGGAGTTCATGGACCATCTGGGCATGCCGATGCGCGAGGGCGTCAATTTCGTCCACAACGCGCTGGTCGGCATCAATGCGCGCGACCGCATCAGGATCGGCGCGTCCGGCAAGATCGCGACCGCCTTCGACATGGCGCGGGCGATGGCGATTGGCGCCGACTATTGCAACTCGGCGCGCGGCTTCATGTTCTCGCTCGGCTGCATCCAGTCGCTGAGCTGCCACACCGACCGCTGCCCGACCGGGGTTGCGACCCAGGACCCGACGCGTGCGCGTGCGCTCTACGTGCCGCTCAAGATCGACCGCGTGCATAATTATCACCACGCCACGCTGCACTCGCTCACCGAGCTGATCGCCGCGGCCGGTCTCGAACATCCGCAGCAGCTGCGCCCGATCCACTTCAGCCAGCGGACATCGACCACCCAGGTGCGATCCTTTGCGCAGCTCTATCCGTCGCTGCGTCCGGGCGAGCTGCTCGAAGGCACCGAAGATCCGCGCTTCCGTGAAGCCTGGCAGATGGCGCGGGCGGAGACGTTCCAGCCGGCGCCGTAGGGGCCACCGCATGATCCGCCGGATCCTGCGGCGGTGAAAATTCATCGGGGATTGTGGTTGTGTTTTAACGTCTGTGTCAGCTTGGGGTGTAAATTGGCCCCATGGACGAGCGACGCGACAAAACCAGGCACCGCGTGCTGAAAGCCGGAACCATCGAGTTCGGCGGCGGCGCGATCGACTGCACCATCCGCAATTTCTCCGATACGGGTGCCGCGCTCGATGTCACCAGTCCGGTCGGTATCCCGGAGCGCTTCACCCTGGTCATCCAGGCCGACGGAACGCATCTCGCCTGCACGGTCGTCTGGCGCAAGGAGAAGCGGATCGGCGTGCGGTTCGGGTGAGCGGTCTGCGTTTGATCGGCGCGCGCTTAGGGCGCGCTTGTCCGGGACGACGGGTGGAGGGTTGGGTGCGCAATCACCCCGTCTCGACCTCACTCAACCGGCCCGCCAGAATCTTGTCGATCCTGCGTCCGTCGAGATCGACCACCTCGATATGCCAGCCGGCGAAGTCGAAGGCATCGCCGACATTGGGCAGCACGTTGAACTGTTGCAGCACCAGGCCCGCCACCGTGTTGTAGCGGTGCGGCGGCAGCTCGACGCCGAGCAACTCGCCGAACTCGTCGACCGGCATCCAGCCGGAGACCAGCAGCGAGCCGTCATCGCGCCTGACATAGGCCGGCTCCGGCGGTCCCTCCTCGGAATGGAAGGCGCCGACGATCGATTCCAGAATGTCAGCCGTCGTCACGATGCCCTCGAAGGCGCCGTATTCGTCGTAGACCAGGCCGACATGAACCGGAGCGGCTTTCAGGATCGCCAGCACGTCGCGGGCGTCGGCTGATGCCGGAATGCCGGGCGCCTCGCGCACCAGCGCTCGCAGATCCGGCGTGCGCTCGTTCATGTAGGCGACCAGCAGGTCTTTGGCCTGGAGCACGCCGATCGGCTTGTCGCGATCGCCGTCCGAGACGGGAAAGCGCGAATGCGGGCTCTTCGCGATGATCGCTTGAATGGCCTCCGGCGCATCGTTCAGATCGATCTCGTTGACCTCCGTGCGCGGCGTCATGATCGCGCCGACCGGCCGGTCGCCGAGCCGCATGACGCCCGCGATCATCTCTTTTTCGCCCGACTCCAGCACGCCCGCGTTCTCGGCTTCGCTGACGAGGTGATGGATCTCGTCCTCCGAGACCTTCTCCTCGGCCTTGCCGCCGCGGCCGAGCAGCGTGAGGATCAGCTTGCCGGAGAGATCGAGCAGGAAGACGAGCGGCAGCGAGATCCGCGCCAGAACGTGCATCGCGGGCGCGACCTTGACCGCGATGCTCTCGGGGTCGCGCAGCGCCACCTGCTTCGGCACCAGCTCGCCGACGATCAGGGTGGTGTAGGTGATGAGCGTGACGACGATGCCGACGCCGACGATGTCGGCAATCCCTGAGGACAGGCCGAGCTCGACCAGCCATTGCGTCAGCCGCTGTCCGAGCGTCGCGCCGGAGAACGCGCCCGAGAGCACGCCGACCAGCGTGATGCCGATCTGCACCGTCGAGAGGAACTTTCCGGGATCGGCCGCCAGCGTCAGCGCCCGCTCGGCGCCGCGCACCCCCTTGGCCGCGAGCAGCGACAGCCGGGCCGGGCGGGACGAGACCACCGCCAGCTCGGACATGGATAACAGGCCGTTAATGACGATCAGGACGACGACGATGATGATTTCGACGGACAACATTGTGCGCAAAGAGAAGGGATACTTGACCCGGCGAACGCCGGACCAAGCCCCTTATATATGAACTCGATGCACAATTTGTCCGGTTCCCGACCAAATTGCCGCAGGCGGGATCAAGCGCTCTCGCCCGGGTTTTCGAGGCTGAACGTCTCCGACTGCTCGTCATATGCGAACAGCTCGCCATAACGTCCCCAGGACACCACGGTCCTGAGCGTCTCGTCCGCATAGTCCTCGGACATGTAGTCCTCGAGCTCGTTGCGGAACCGTGCCGCGGGGGCGGTATGGGAGGGACGTTCGTCGAGCACGCGGCGAATCAATCCCATCACCGGCACGTAAGTGACGAGATGTTCGGCGAACAGCTTCTTGCGTGCGTCGGTTTCGAGATGGGCAAAACGCTTGCCCGTGTCGGTGAGCATCAGGTCGCCTTCGCTCAGCTGGGCGAAGCGCAGCAGTTGCAGGGACTCACCGAGGTGGAGGATCTCGTCGGCCTCGAGCTGGAGCTGGCTTGCGAGCACGGGCAGGTCGGCGTGTCCGTGATAGGGCGGCCCCGCCAGCGTCTCGATCAGGCCCGACAGCACGTTGGACGATACGTGGTGCAGGGTCATGCCGACACCGGAGCCCAGGATGCCTTCGACGGGGGGCGCCTTCGGTTCGGCGCGTTGGGTCATGCGCGCGTAGATGTTGTCGACGAGCTGCCGGAAATGGGGGTCGAGCCGGTTGCGCGGATGCGGCATGTCGACCTTGATCTCGGCGGCGACACGCCCTGGATTGGATGAGAACACCAGGATGCGATCGCACATCAGGACCGCCTCCTCGATATTGTGCGTCACCATCAGGATCGATTTGATCGGCAACCGGCCCTCGATCCAGAGGTCGATCAGGTCCGTGCGCAGCGTCTCGGCCGTGAGGACGTCGAGTGCCGAGAACGGCTCGTCCATCAGCAGGAGGTCGGGATGCACCACCAGCGCGCGGGCGAAGCCGACGCGCTGGCGCATGCCTCCCGACAGTTCCTTCGGGAAGGCGGACTCAAACCCGTCAAGGCCGATCAGGTCGATCGCAGCAAGAGCGCGCTTGTGGCGCTCGGTGGCATCGACGCCCAGCGCTTCGAGCCCGAGCTCGACGTTCTGGAGCACGGTCAACCAGGGAAACAACGCGAATGACTGGAACACCATGGCGACGCCGTTCGGCGGCCCGACGATGATCTCGCCGCGACAGGTCGCCTGTCCCGCAGACGGGCTGACCAGACCGGCGATGATCCGCAGCAAGGTGGACTTGCCGGAGCCGGAGCGGCCGAGCAGGCCGACGATCTCGCCCGAGCGGATCGTCAGGTCGACCTTGTCCAGCACCAGGAGCTGTTCGCCGCTGCCTTTCGGGAAGGATCGGCAGACACCGCGGATGTCGATGAGCGCAGAGGGTTGATCGAGCATGATGGTCTCCTCGTCAGCCGAGCCGCAGGCGACGCTCGCCGAAGGCATAGAGCGGCCGCCAGACCAGACGATTGAACAACGTCACCAGAATGCACATCGTGGCAATTCCGAGCACGACGCGCGGGAAGTCACCGGCTTCCGTGGCGGAAGCAATATAGGCACCGAGCCCGGTGGCCTTCAGATGCGTGTCGCCCCAGCTTGCGACCTCCGCGACGATCGACGCATTCCAGGAGCCGCCGGACGCGGTGATCGCGCCGGTGATGTAATAAGGAAAGACGCCGGGCAGTATCACCTTGAACCACCATCGCCATCCCCCGAGATGGAAGCTGCCGGCGGCTTCGCGCAGATCGGTCGGAAAGGCGCTCGCGCCCGCGATCACGTTGAACAGGATGTACCACTGCGTGCCCAGGATCATCAGCGGGCTCAGCCAGATGTCTGGATTGAGCTTGAAGCTGACAATGGCGACGACAAAGACGGGGAAGGCGAGATTGGCCGGGAAGGCCGCCAGAAACTGGGCCAGCGGCTGGATTCGTTCGGCGAGCTTCGGGCGAAGCCCGATCCACACGCCAACCGGCACCCAGATCAGTGTGGCGAGGGTGATCAGGATGGCGACGCGCAACAACGTGATGAGCCCGTCCCTGATGACGACGAGAACGTCGGACATTCCGAGACTGGCCGAGAGATAGCGATAGGTCAGCCAGGCGGCATATGCCGTGCCGGCGAGGATCAATGCGATCCAGACCGTATCGACGAGGCGTGACGTCTGGTCTTTACCTGGTGCCGCGGGCGGCAGCTTTGGCAGCGGAATGCGCAAGTTCGAGATCGCGCGGTTCAGCGCCGCGAAAGGAAGGGTCAGCGCACGCAGCGCCCGAGTCCGGCGGAACAGGTCGAGCATCCAGGAGGCCGGCGCCTCGCCTGAGGCGGTCTGCTCGAAGCGGAATTTGTCGGCCCAGGCGACGATGGGGCGGAACAGCAGCTGATCATAGGCGATGATCACGAGCAGCATCGCCAGCATGGCGTAGAGGATCGCCGGCAAATCCTGCTGCTGAATTGCCATCGCGACATAGGAGCCGATGCCCGGCAGCGTCACCGTGGTGTTGCCGACCGTGATCGCCTCCGAGGCCACCACGAAGAACCAGCCGCCCGACATCGACATCATCGCGTTCCAGATCAGGCCGGGCATCGCGAAGGGGACGTCGAGGCGCCAGAAGCGCTGCCAGCCGGACAAATGGAAGCTTTGCGTGGCCTCTTCCAGATCCTTCGGAACGTTGCGGATCGACTGGTACAGGCTGAACGTCATGTTCCAGGCCTGGCTGGTGAAGATCGCGAACACCGAGGCGAGCTCGGCGCCGAGCACCTGCCCCGGAAACAAATTCATGAAGAACACGACGGTGAAGGTGAGGAAGCCCAGGATCGGGACGGATTGCAAAATATCCAGCAGCGGGATCATCACCAATTCGGCTCGCCGGCTCTTGGCTGCGATCGCCGCGTAGATGAAGGTGAAGACCGTCGAACAGACGATGGCGAGCAGCATCCGCAAGACGGTGCGCAAGGCATAAAGCGGAAGGTTTGCCGGATCGAGCGTGACCGGTGCGCGCTCGAGCTCGGACAGCGGCGCCGTGGTCTGCTCGCCGCCATAGACGATCAGGACCATGGCGCCGATCACGAGGATCAGCGCCGCGACATCCCAGACATTGGGGAGTAGCGCCCGGCCGATCGCGGCCGTGCGGATATCTCTCGGCTTCATAGGCCCGCCCTTGGGCTGGAATTTTGGGCTAGAACTCTGCGTGCAGGCGGCCCGAGAAGATCGAGACCGGCCCGCGGTCGGCGTTATAGGCCGGGTTTGTGATCAATTGATAGTCCGCGGTCAGCGTGACGTTCTTGTTCACCGAATAGGCATAGTAGGCCTCAAGGATGCGCTCCTTGCGGTAGTTGAGAGCGCCGTCGCCGATGAGAACACCGAGGCCGCCGGCGGCCAGGAAGTCGCGATAATCCTGCGAGATGGCATTGACCGCGCCGCCGATGCCGACGACGTCGTCAGGCCGGCCCCATTTCGTGCCCTTGATCGACAGTCCGCCGGCCAGGCTGCTGTTGATGTCGGTGAAGGCGAGTGTTTCGGTCTTGCCGTCGTTCCAGCTCCAGCGGCCGAACAGCCCGATATCTTCTGTGATCGCCTGCTCGAGGTTGACGACGTAGCCGACCTTGAGGCGGCCGCGGCGGGTCTGCGCGATGTCGAGATTGAGCGCAGGATTGTCCAGCGTCTCGCGGAAGCTGCCCATGTTGGCGCTGTCGACCCAGCCCATGGTCCTGAGCTTGCCAGGTTGGCCGAGCAGCGAGAACCGCGTCTCCAGCTCGATCGCGTACTGACCGCGTTCCCCGACCCTGGTGTCGAAATGATTCGAATTGGACTCCGCGACCATCAGGAAATAGCCGCCGCGCAGCGCCCATTGCTTCTGGTTGAGCTCGGCGGTGACGCCATAGGTGAGACCGACCTTGTCGGCGGAATAGTCGAAGGCGCCCGGCGCCCACAGCGACCAGTTCATGAAATCCTTGCGGGTGTCCTTGGCAAAGGCATTGCCGTCGAACACGTCGATCACCGCGAACTTGCCGGCCTGCACCGTGAGCCTGGACACGTCGACCTTTTGCCCAAGCTGCAACTGGCCGCTCGCGAGCTCTTCCTGCTCGCCGCCAAAGCCGAACGTCTGGCGCACGAACAGCCGCGAGGTGTTGTAATGCGGATAGGGGAAGTTCGATTTCTGCGCTTCGCCGTTGGGAAAGCCTGCCGCGCCCACCGTGTCGTTCAGTCCAAATCCCTGGAGCAGTTCGGGATTGTAATAGACCTCGCCGCCGTCCCACAGCCGCGCGTTCAGGAACAGGCTGTTGCTCCAGGTCGCCTTGGCCTGGGTTGAAGGCGAGAGCGAGTTTGTTCCGCTGTAGAGAGCGGGGAACGACGGATAGCCTTGCGGCAGATAAGTGCTCTGACCGTGAATCTCCCAGCGATCCGATTCCGTGTCGATCAGGGAGCTCTTCGGATTGTAGCTCGGCATGCCCGGCCAATCGACCTTGCGGTTGAGCCCGAGCCTGATCGACTGGAAGTCGAGCGACGAGGAGGTGTATTGGGCCCCCGTGGAGAAGGCGACGTTGGCGCCGTCGAAGCGGCTATAGAGATATTCGAGCCGTGCGCTCCAATGCGGCGCGAAGCCGTATTCGATGCCGGCACCCGCGATCCAGCCGGGCCGCGTGTTCAGGATTTTCGGGACGTCGCCCGCGGCCGGCGTGTCGAAATAGCGCTCGCCCATCCACGCAAAGCCGCCGGTGGCATAGACGAGCCATGGACCGCTGGTGTAGCCGACGCGGCCGCGCAGGCTGGCGGTGTAGTCCCACTGCTGGATGACCGTGTTGGCAGGTGTCGCGAGGAAGGAAACGATCGAGTTGGAGGTGATGTAATTGGGAAACGAAAAATCGCCTTCGACGCCGACGAGCCAGCCGGAGTTGAGCCGGTAGTTGTAGCCGGCCTGCACGCCGCCGATCATGCCGCTGAAGACGCCGCTGCCGTTGATCGCGGTGCCGTCGTTCAGCGCGAAGCTGGACGAGCCACGGCTGTAGCCGGCATGCGCGCCGATATAGAGGCCGGTCCAGTCATAGACCGCTTTCAGCGCCGGCGCCTTCAGCGGCAGATCGGCCGCGTGTACGGCGGCGGGAAAAGCCAGCACGCCCGAGGCAATCGCCGCGGCCGTTCGCAAATACCGGTGCCGGTGACCTCTCAACTTCAAAACGCACGCCCCCAAACGCGAATGTGTCCTATTCGCCGCGATATCCCTGCAGATTCGCGGCGACCCTGTCACGAAGTCTTGGTTGTTCACGCGATCGGACCAGACGATCCCGATTCGACGCGATTTCTTCCCAAGCCCCTGTGCTTGTTACAAACCTTATTGCGATTAATTCGCAATAGCAACTGGCACGGATTGCCGCAGGGGATGGTTCGCACTCTTGTGTGACGGAGCTGCAACAAATTCTCAGGTCCAAAATGAATGACCCGCCCGGGGGGACAGCCGGGCGGGTCGGGGGCACGACACGGGGTGGATGAGGCGCCCGTGTCGAACGCGGGATCCACGTGAGATCGGCCTCAGGTACCCAAATCAGTAGCAAGTACGAACGCGGCCGACGTACTGGCCGAAGGCGTTGTACTGGGCGACCCAGCCGCAGCGGTGATAGCCGTAGTAATAGGGGTCGTTGCTGGCGGCGATCGCGGAGCCGACGACGGCGGCGGTGGCGATGCCGGCACCCACACCCCAGACCCAGCCGGGCTGCTTGGCTTCGGCCGAAGAGGTGGTGGACACGATGCTGCCGGTGACGGCGAGGGCAGCGAGTGCGACGGCGGCAATCCTGGTCTTGATCGACATGTGAAACTCCATCCGGGTTGAGGCGGTCCGTTGTGGCCCGCGTGCCCAGTTGGACGGAGGCTTGCCGCGTCCGGTTCGAATCCAGCAAAAGTGAGCGTGCAGATCGGCTGTTTCCCGAATGATTCCAGTCGGATGCGAGCTAGCCGAGAGGCCCTTTGGCGAGCCTCTTCACGTCGAAGTTATCGACCTCGGCCAGCAGCTCGCAAAAGGCGCGCGCACCCTGATCGACGAGCTGCACACCCTTCTCGGGGACAGCCAGCGTCGCATTGCCGATCGCGCCGCTCGTGTGGAGATCCTGCGCCTGCCAGGCGAACGGTGCGGGCCGCTGCGTCGACAGCCAGCGATACTGCTTTTCCATGGCGATGCTGCTCGCGGGAAAATCCGCGATCGCATCCTTGCGCACCTGATCGGGATAGCGCGCCAGCATGATCGAGGTCTCGACCGCGCCGCCATGGATGCCGTGGCGCACTTCATCCGCCGGGAACAGTTTCTCCGCGCCCGACAGCCGCGACCACGACGTCGTCACCACAAAGAGCTTGCGATGCGCGCGAAGATCCTGCGCGACCAGCATCATTGCCGCGCTGTTGCCGCCATGGCTGGTGATGATGACGAGCTTCTTCAAGCCGCGCCGCGCGACGTCCTCGCCGATTGCGGTCCATCGCTTCAGCGCCACCTCGGTCGGCAGCGTCTGCGTGCCCGGAAAGTCGATATGCTCGGTGGAAATCCCGACCGGTTCAACGGGCAGGAACGTCGCCGGAACATTTGCGGGCAACAGCTCGCGCACGCGCGCGAGATACGCGTCCGCGATCAGCACGTCGGTCTCGAGCGGCAGATGCGGGCCGTGCTGCTCGGTCGCCGCCAGCGGCAGCACCGCGATCCGGCGCGACACGTCTGCAAGGCTCCCATCGGCCCAGTTGATGTCGATCCAGTCGCGGGACGGCGTCATCGTGGTTTCTTTGCCCGAATTTGTCGCGTATTTTGGGGTTATCAGGGGACGCGGGCCTGACCGGCTCGCGTCCCCGAACTTCATGCGGTTCTATCGCGTTGCCTTCACATCGGCCAGCCACGATCGACGGAGTGCCATCATGACCCCCTCTCATCTGCGGCGAGCGTTAACGGCGGGCTTGATGGCCGCTTGCGTCTCTCTCGCGCCGGTGCGTGCAGAGACGCTGGACAAGGTCACCTTCGGCACCAACTGGGTCGCCGAGGCCGAGCATGGCGGTTTCTTCCAGGCGGTCGCCGACGGCACCTACAAGAAATACGGCCTCGACGTCACCATCGTTCCCGGCGGTCCGAACGAGAACAACCGGATGCTGCTGATCGCCGGCAAGATCGATTTCTTCATGGCCGCGAACACGCTGATGTCGTTCGACGCGGTGGCGAATAACGTCCCCGTCGTCACCATCGCAGCGGTCTTCCAGAAGGATCCGCAGGTGATGCTGACGCAGCCGGACGCCAAGGTCGCCAAGATCGAGGATCTCAAGCCGCTGACCTTGTTCGTCTCCAAGGAGGGCATGACCAGCTACTTCCAGTGGCTGAAGTCCGAATACGGCTTCAACGAGAAGAACGTTCGTCCCTACAATTTCAATCCGCAGCCCTTCATCGCCAACCCCAAGAGCGCGATGCAGGGCTACGTCACCTCCGAGCCCTTCGCGGTCGAGAAGGCCGCCGGCTTCAAGCCGAATGTGCTGCTGCTTGCCGATTACGGCTTCAACACCTATTCGACCCTGATCGAGACGCGCCGCGACATGGTCGAGAAAAAGCCGGACCTGGTGCAGCGCTTCGTCGATGCCTCCATGGTCGGCTGGTACAATTACATCTACCGCGACAATTCCGCGGGCAATGCCATGATCAGGAAGCTCAACCCGGAGATGACTGACGAGCTGCTCGCCTATTCCGTCGCCAAGATGAAGGAATACGGCATCGTCGATTCCGGCGAGTCCTTGAAGAACGGTATCGGCGCGATGAGCGACGATCGCTACACCTCCTTCTTCAACAAGATGGTGAAGGCCGGCGTCGTGAAGGCGGATCTCGACTTCCGCAAGTCCTATACGCTGCGCTTCGTCAACAAGGGCGTCGGCGTCGAGCTGCGCCCGAGCAAGCCGTAGCGCAAGGTCCATGTCATCCGTCAAAAGCTCGTCCGGGGTCGAGGCCGGACTGACGGCTCTCGCCGTCAGCCTGCGCGGCGTGACGAAGGCGTATGACAATGGCGTCATGGCGCTCGGTCCGCTCGACCTTGCCGTTCGCAAGGGCGAGTTCATCTCGCTGCTGGGCCCGTCCGGTTGCGGCAAGTCCACTGCGCTGCGCCTGATCGCAGAGCTCAGCGCGCCATCGTCCGGCATCGTGCGGGTGGCGCGCCACGAGGGCGATGTGCTGCCGGGTCATGGCATCGGCTTCGTGTTCCAGGAGCCGACGCTGATGCCCTGGACCAGCGTGCGCGAGAATGTGCGGCTGCCCTTGAGGCTCGCAGGCGTTCCGAAGGCGGAGGCGCGCGCGCGGGCCGATGAGGCATTGGCCAGCGTGGGTCTTGCCGATTTCGCCGATGCTTTCCCACGCGAGCTCTCCGGCGGCATGAAGATGCGGGTGTCGCTGGCGCGTGCGCTCGTCACCGACCCTGATATCCTCCTGATGGATGAGCCGTTCGCCGCGCTCGACGAGATCACGCGCTTTCGCCTCAACAACGACCTGCTCGCGCTGTGGCGAGCCCTGGGCAAGACCGTCATCTTCGTCACCCATTCGGTGTTCGAATCCGTCTACCTGTCGCAGCGGGTCGTGGTCATGACCGCGCGGCCCGGCCGCATCCAGGCCGATATCCGCATCGAGACGGTCGAGCCGCGCGGTGAGGAGTTTCGGACCTCGGCCGCCTATTCCAATTATTGCCGGAAAGTGTCGGCCGCGCTGGCGCCGTCCTATTCGGGGCAATCGATGCTATGAACGCGCAAGCTACCGTCACCGCAAAGCCATCCGGCGCGCAACGCGCGATGCGCTTGGTGCTTCCCGTCATCGTGTTCGCAGCCGGACTCGCGGCCTGGGAACTGGTCGTCCGCATCAAGGACATCCCGCCTTACGTTCTGCCAGCGCCCTCCGTCATCTTCCTGACGCTGATCAAGGACTGGGCGGTGCTGTCACAATCGCTCGCGACCACGCTGCTGACCACGCTCGAAGGTTTTGTCGCCGCCAGCATCGGCGGCATCGCGCTGGCACTGCTGTTCAACCAGTCGAAATGGGTGGAATATTCGCTATTCCCCTATGCAATCGTGCTCCAGGTGACTCCTGTCATCGCGATTGCACCGCTGCTTCTGATCTATCTGGAGCAGCAAACCGCGGTCGTGGTCTGCGCCTTCATCGTTGCCTTTTTCCCGGTGCTGTCCAACACCACGCTCGGGCTGAATTCGGTCGATCGCAACCTTGCCGGCCTGTTCCAGCTCTATGGCGCCTCGCCGCCGCAAACCCTGCGCTTCCTGAAGCTGCCGGCGGCGCTGCCCTATATCCTCGGCGGCCTGCGCATTGCCGGCGGCCTGTCGCTGATCGGCGCGGTTGTGGCCGAAATCGCGGCCGGCACCGCCGGCGCGGGCTCCGGGCTCGCCTACAGGATCGCCGAATCCGGCTATCGATTGAACATACCCCGCATGTTCGCAGCGCTGCTGCTGTTGTCGCTGGCCGGGATTGTCATCTATGGGGTGCTGGCGCTAGTTTCCCACCTCGTTTTACGGCGCTGGCACGAGAGCGCGCTTGGAAAGGAAAACTGATGACTACCGGTTCGATTTCGTCCGAAAAGATCGACCTTCTGATCTATGGGCCGGTGCGGCCAATTCTCGACAACGGTTTTTCCGATCATTTCGTCGTGCACAAGGCGGAGACCCGGGGCGATCTCGAGCGGCTGACACCGGCGATCCGCGAAAAGATCCGCGGCGTGGCGGTGACCTATCACACGGTGCGTGCCGACAGGGACTCGCTGTCGCAATTGCCCAAGATCGAGATGGTGGCGAGCTTCGGCGTCGGCTACGACCATATCGACGCCAAATACGCGGCCGAGCACAACATCATCGTCACCAACACGCCCGACGTGCTGACCGAGGAGGTCGCCGACGTCGCGATGGGCCTTCTGATCTCCACCGTGCGTGAGTTCATCAAGGCCGACCGCTACGTCCGCTCCGGCCTCTGGCAGACGCAGAACTATCCGCTCAGCGTCGGCTCGCTGCGCGACCGCAAGGTCGGCATCGTCGGCATGGGCCGGATCGGCCAGGCCATCGCGCGCCGGCTCGATGCCTCGCTGGTGCCGGTGGTCTACCACTCCCGCAATCCGTCGAAGGACGTCTCCTACAAGCACTATCCCGATCTGATCGAGATGGCGAAGGCGGTGGACACGCTGATGGTGATCGTGCCCGGCGGCGCCTCGACCAACAAGATGATCAATGCCGAGGTGCTGAAGGCGCTCGGTCCGCGCGGCGTGCTGGTCAACGTGGCCCGCGGCTCGGTGGTCGACGAGGCGGCGCTGGTCCAGGCGCTGAAATCAGGCACCATCCTCGCCGCCGGTCTCGACGTGTTCGCGGCCGAGCCGAGCGTGCCGGACGAGCTCAAGACCATGCAGAACGTCGTGCTGCTGCCGCATATCGGCTCGGCGTCGGTGGTGACGCGCAACGCGATGGATCAGCTCGTGGTCGACAACCTCAAGTCCTGGTTCGCCGGCAAGGCGCCGTTGACGCCGGTTGCGGAAACGCCGTTCAAGGGGCGCTGATGAGAGGTCTTCGGTTCGTTGCATTCGCCGTCGCGGCCTTTGTGGCCGCGATCGGCATCGCGCATGCGCAGGATGCGACGACCCTGAAGAAGACGATGCCCGGGCAGTGGGAGCTCTCGACCACCGAGCGCAGCAAGACCTGCGTCGTCACGATGAAGGGCGATGCCGCGGCGCAGGGGTTCAAGCTGGAGCTGGAGCCGGCCTGCAAGACCACGCTGCCCTTTACGAAGGACATCGTCGCCTGGAGCGTCAGGGGCCTCGACATCGTTCGTTTGCAGGACGCGACCGGTGAAGCCGTGATCGACTTCACCGAGGTCGAGGCCGGCATCTTCGAAGGCCTGCGGCAGGGC
The DNA here is from genome assembly GCF_052076005.1 of Bradyrhizobium sp. 63_E2_N1_3. Taxonomy (NCBI): domain Bacteria; kingdom Pseudomonadati; phylum Pseudomonadota; class Alphaproteobacteria; order Hyphomicrobiales; family Nitrobacteraceae; genus Bradyrhizobium; species Bradyrhizobium sp. 63_E2_N1_3. The sequence goes on from NZ_CP197235.1 coordinate 892,964, forward strand.
GAGGGCGTCTACATCCTCCAGGACCTCGCCGCAGCCCGCTCGATGGCCAAGTCGATGGACCAGATGATCGGCGATTGGTCGATGGTGCGCGGCAACGGCCAGCCGGTGTGCGGGCTGACGCTGACCAACACGGAAGCCGGCCCGGACAATTTCCAGGTCTTCGTCAAGCCGAAATGCGATCCGGCGATTGCTCAGTTCAATCTGGCGCAATGGCGGCTCGAGCGCGGCCAGATCGTCCTGATGTCGAAATCAGGCGAGGCCTGGCAGTTCGAGGCCGATGACAACGCGCAATGGCGGCGCGTCCCCGATACCGCCGATCCCCTGATCATGCTGCGGCAATAAATCTTCCGGTCGATGTCGATTTAGCCAAGGCTCAATCGTCACATCCATAGCGAGCCGGTTTGCAGCCGGAGCGGTTGCTGCTCGCCAAGGGAGTTTTTCATGCGTTTCATGTACATCGTCACCTCCAGCCAGCCGATGGCTGCCCCGAGCCCGGCGCTGATGGAGGCCATGCAGAACATATCCGAGCGGGAGATCAAGGCCGGTCGAATGATCGACAATGGCGGCCTGATGCCGCTTGCGACCGGCGCACGGGTGCGAATCGTGGACGGCGAGCTCAGCGTCATCGACGGCCCCTTCGTCGAGGCCAAGGAAGTGATCGGCGGCTATGCCATTTTCGAGCTGCGCGACAAGGCGGAAGCCGTGGCCATGGCGAAGGAATTCATGCAGCTGCACCTCGATCACATGCCGGGCTGGGAGGGTACCTGCGAATTACGGGCATTCGCCACGCCGGGCGTGGAGATCGCCTGCCAGGTCGACGCGCAGTCCAGGGTGGCTGCCCACGCCTGATGGACACCACCGCTCGTCCTGGAGCGTTTTCGAGCGAAGTGGATACCGGTTCGCGCAAAGAAAACGCGTCAAAACAAGAATCTAGAGCCCCGTTCCGATTCCATCGGAACGGAAAGGGCTCTGGTCGGCGGCGATGACGACCGCCGACATCGATCGCGAGATCCGCGCCGCGATTCACGCAACCTGGCGCGTCGCGCAGCCACGGCTGATCGCCACGCTGTCGCGTATGCTGCGGGACGTGCCGCTGGCGGAGGAATTGACCCAGGACGCACTGGTCGCAGCGCTGGAAGCCTGGCCGCACAGCGGGGTGCCGGACAATCCCGGCGCCTGGCTGGTTGCGACGGCCAAGCGCCGTGGGCTCGATCATCTGCGCCGGGCAAAGATGCTCACCCGCAAGCAGGACCTGCTGACGTACGAGCTGATGCAGGAGCAGGACGCGATGCCGGATTTCGACGCCGCCCTCGACGACGATATCGGTGACGAATGGTTGCGGCTGATCTTTACGGCCTGTCACCCGCTGCTGCCGCGGCAGGCCCGCGCGGCGCTGGCCTTGCGTATGATCTGCGGCCTGACCACCGACGAGATCGCGCGCGCCTTCCTGGTCACGGAGGCAACCATCGCCCAGCGCATCGTCCGCGCCAAGCGCACGCTGTCGCGGTCGGGCCTGAGCTACGAGATCCCGAGCGGCGAGGCGCTTTCGGAGCGTCTCGCCTCGGTGCTCGAGGTCGTTTATCTCATCTTTAACGAGGGCTATTCGGCCTCAGGCGGCGAGGAGTGGCTGCGGCCGCAGCTCTGCGACGAGGCCCTGCGCATGGGGCGGGTGCTGGTCGGGCTCGCGCCTCTCGAGCCCGAGGTCCACGGTCTCATGGCACTGATGGAGCTGAATGCTGCGCGGAAGCAGGCGCGCACGGGCATCGATGGCGAGCCCATCCTGCTCATGGACCAGGACCGCAGGCTCTGGGACCGGCGCCAGATTGGCAGCGGCCTTCGCGCGCTCGATCGCGCGCGCGAGCTCGGCGGTGCCGGACGGTTCTACACGCTGCAGGCCGCGATCGTCGCGTGCCACGCGACGGCGGAGACGGCCGTTGCCACCGACTGGCGCCGCATCGCGGAGCTCTATGGCCAGCTCGCGGCGCTGGTGCGCTCGCCGGTGATCGAGCTCAACCGGGCGGTCGCGCTTGGCATGGCCGAAGGGCCGCAGGCCGGTCTCGATCTCGTGGACATGATCGCGGACGAACCGGCGCTCGGGACTTACCACCATCTCCATTCTGTCCGCGGCGACCTCCTGGAGAAGCTCGGTCGCTTCGCCGAGGCGCGACGATCGTTCGAGACCGCAGCGCGTCTCACGAACAATGCGCGCGAGCGCGTGTTGATGGAGCGGCGAGCGGCAGCCATTGCCGATGCCGACGGCTGAAGACGCAAACGGCTTTACGTCGTCGGCTTCGGCGGCGGCGCGGTGCCTTGCGCCCACTTCTCGAACTTGCCGAGCACGCCCCAGGCCGTGAGCGCCAGCGAGATCGGCATCGCGAACTGGCCGAGGCCCGGCACCGCCGATACGATCGTTCCGAGCAGTCCGGCAATACCGCCTGCATTCGGGCTCGCGGTCACCGAAGAGAGCAGCGCAGTGAGCACCGAGCCGCCGATGCCGAGTGCCGTCTTCTTGCCGTCGAGCAGCTTGCCGATGGTCTCGCCGAGCGCGCCGTTGACCTGGCCGAGCACCGGCTTGCCGTCCTTGTTGAGCAGCGTGCTGAGCAGGTCGACGACCTGCTTCAACTGATCGACGGGGGCTGGATTGGTCGGGCTGACCGGTCCTGGCACGGGCGCCGTCTTGTTGATGAGGGAGAAGAGCCGTTCGAACAGGTTGATCGGATCGTTGGTGGCGGGCAGCGTGTTGCCCGGTGTCGTCGTTCCCGGTGTTACGCCGCCGGCTGACGGTCGCAGCAAGTGTGCGAGGTCCTCCAGCCGCTTCAGGATCTTGGACAGATCGCCGCTCTGCACGGAACCTCCCGCCTGCGTTGCACGCGTGAGCGCCGCGACCGTGGCCCCGTCGAGAAGCCCGGTATCCCTCAGGCCGTTCTGCTGCTGAAACTGCGAGACCGCGGCCCCGGTCTTCGGTCCGCTGATGCCGTCCTCGGCGAGCGGCGGATTGGCGCCGAGCTTGTTGAGCGCCTGCTGCATAAGAACAATCGTCGACGCCGCATCGTCCTCGGGCTCGGTGCGGCCGGCGAATTGCGGGCTGCCGTCGAGGGTGATCGAGGAATCGAGCGACATCATCGCATGCAGGATCACCGCCGTGCCGAGCTGGGAATCGACGTGGTTCGAGTCGAACACGTGGTCGCGGACGAATTTGCCGGCCCTCGCCTCGGGCGGGCCGTACAGTGTCGAACCGCCATAGAGGTAGGGCGAATTGCAGCCCTTCGAGTGATAGCCGAAGCCGTTGAACGCCTCGAGCCGGAACAGCATCCGCGCGATGCCCCAGTCGTGGGCGCCGATGAAATTCTCGATTCTGAACGCGTCCACGGCGCCGTCCACGAACGTGGTAAAGGGGCCGCGCCCCTTCGGAACGATGGTCGTCACGCGATGAAGCGTTTCGCCGTTGCCGAGATAGGTGTCGAAATCGAAGTTGGATTCGCGGTAGTGGCAGAGCGCGGCAAAATACCAGGGGACTCCGGTCAACCGCTCGATCTGCTGATAGGTCGCCTTGCCGTTGATCGCCTTGCGCGCGACGCCATTCGCGTCGCCGAGGCGGGAAGGCCGGATCTCGAGATCGGCCCAATTCCGCTCGTACTCGCTTTTCAGACTCTCGAATGAGACCATCTTCCGCTCCCGAAAATTGATGAATTATCGAAATTTCGTGCAAGTCAGATATGGACGAGGTGCCGTGATCGGGTGTGACTCCAACGTGATCTCCGGCAAATGTGGCAGGTTGCCGGCCCGGCGCATGTGAAATGGCTTACAGCCTGGGCGCGAAAATGCGCCGCAGGGCCGGACCCGCGCCTTCGCCGGCAGCGCGACCCGCCAGTGGGGAACCGGCATGGTCGTTCGTCCGTTAGCATTTTAGACGATGCGGTAGGGAGCCCTGCATGGCCAAGCGCGTCCTCGCGATCGGCATCGAACCCGGCAATGCGGATTACAGCGCATTTCCGCAGCTCACGCCGGAGCTCATGCGCCATTATATCGAAGCGCAATTGCTGCGCCTGCGTGATCTCGGCTACGAGGTCACGAGCTGCCTGATCGATCTCGACGCGACCGCCGAAGCCGGCGTCACGGCCGCACTGCGCGACGAGCGCTTCGACTGCATCGTGATCGGCGCGGGGCTGCGCGAGCCGAAAGAGCGCCCGCTGCTGTTCGAGAAGGTGCTCAACCTCGTCCATCAACTGGCGCCTGACGCCGCGATCTGCTTCAACTCCACGCCGGCCGACACCGCCGAGGCCGTGCAGCGCTGGATCTATCCCTGACGTCCGATTGGCCGGCCTGTGCGTCGCTCGCGGCATGGTTTGAGCCGTCTTCGCGCTGCGCCTCCGGCGCCATCGCGTAGGCGTCGCGAGCCGCGCTGCCGGCTATTTGTCTGGTCCGAATCCGCTTCCGGCGCTATGACTGGCTCATCACAGGGAGGGCGAGCATGCTTCGAGGTCTTCGCATTGGAAGTTTTGGAATCGCGGCATGTCTGACGGTCGCGATGGCGATGCCGGCGCATGAGGCTGCAGCCCAGGATGCCATCGGCGGTGCGATCATCGGCGGTGTCGGCGGGGCGATCCTCGGTGGTGCGCTCGGCGGAGGCCGCGGCGCCGCAATCGGCGCCGTCGTCGGTGCCGGCACGGGCGCTGCGATCGCTTCCGAGGGCGAGCGCCGCCGCTCCGGTTACTACGCCTATCAGCGCGGCTGTTATGTGCAGCGTCCCGACGGCTATTACGTCCGGGTCAGCCAACGCTATTGCTATTGATCGATCAACCGCCGGCGCCCACAGGATTGACGGCGCCCGGCAGTAGATTGGACGCGGAGGGGTGAGTATCGGCCGGCGAGCCGCTCTCCCGAGCTGGTGGTTCGCATGAGCATCCGATCTCGCATATGCCGGTGGCTGATCGCCGCGATCGTGGCCGGCGATCTCGTCGGAGCCGGGGCTGCCCGGGCGCAACAGATTCCAACCGACGAACCCGCGTTTACGGCTTTCGTGGCCGAGCGCATCCGCGCCGAGATTCGTGACACCCCGGTCGTGATCAAGGGACCGCTGACGCTGTCGGTCGGCCCTCTGCAAACCAACCTCGACCGCATCTACGCCTTCTGCAAGGCCAACACCGGCGGCTGCGCCAGGGAGATCGGCGCCTATGTCAGCGGCGTCAAGGCAACGGCGAGCAGCCGGAATGATCCGCCGACCCGAGCAGCCCTTCGCGTGGTCGTGCGCTCGGCTGACTACATGCGGCAGGCGCTTCGGGAGGTCGACGCGCGCGGCCCGGCGCTGACGCGGCCGCTGGCGGAGGGGCTGGTGATCGTCCCGGTGCTGGATTCGCCGCGGGCGGTCAGGGTGTTCAACGACAAGGATCGTGCCGCGCTCGGCTTGACGCAGGACCAGGTCTTCGACATCGCCATCGCCAATCTGCGCAGCAGCGTGAAGCCGTTCACGACCGTCGCAAAAGCGGTCCCATCAGGACAGTTCGGCACGTTGACGGGAGACTATTATCAGACCAGCCGGCTCGCGCTGATCGACAGCTGGGCGCCGCTCGCGCAGGCCCAGGGCGGTGTCCTGATCGTCGCGGCGCCGTCGGCCGATCTCGTGCTCTATGCAAGCGAAGACAGCAGTGCCGCGATCGACGCGCTGCGGACGCTGGCCAGGAACATGATGGCGCGCGCGCCGAAGCCGCTGTCCGGCACGCTGCTGCGCTGGACGCCGAAGGGGTGGCAGCTCGTCCGGTGAGATGCTCTCACGCGGGGCGGCCGCTCTGCTCAACTCTTGCCGGGGTCTGCCGGCATGATCTGGAGCAGCGGCTCCGGTTGGATCGAGATCTGGCCGGCGAACGGCCGGTCATGCGCGGCGATGAGCAGGACGGAGGTGGCGACGCCGGTGGCGAACAGGCCCATCGCGATCGCCGATCCCAGCCGGTTGTCGCAATGAACGAGGCCGATCACCAGCAGCGCGCAGGCCGCCTGGAGATACAGGCACCACCATTTGACCGGGTTCACCGCGGCGAGGCTGACGATGATCCGCTGCCGCCGCGCGTCCAGCGCCTGCTCCAGCGCGGCGATGAGCTCGCGCTGCACATTCGCCTGCCCCGGGCCTTGCGGCGTCATCGCGACGACGAACTGCAGGGCTTCGGCGAGGGCCGGCGGCGTGACCTTCAGCGACACTTCCTGATGCGCCATCATCGGCCATTCCACCGCGACGGCCTGGCCGACATAGTCGCGCACCAGGCCGCGGAGCTTCGTCTCCTGCTCCGCCGGCAGGCCGGCGGCCAGCAGCACGGCGCTGCGTAGCGCACTGGCCTCGCGGCTCACCGCGGCGCTGGCGCGGTCGCTGTCGCCCCAGACCTGCGCGGCGATGAAGGCGACGAACAGGCCGAAGATGATTCCGAGCACCGGCAGCATGCCCGGCGAGATCGCCTTCAGCGACTTCGCGCGCTCCTCCGTCGCGGCCCTCGCGATGCCTGCGAAGATGGCCGCGGCGAGCAGGTACGTGAATCCAAAGATCACCAGCGCCATTGCAGGCACCGGCAGATTGTGCAGCCAGTCGCTCATCGTGTCCTTGTCATCTGATTTGAGGCTCTAGATCAACCGCATCCCGCGCAGCCTGGCATGCCTGCTCTTGCCGACGATGATGTGGTCGTGCACGGCGATGCCGAGCGGCTTTGCGATGTCGATGATGGCTTTCGTCATCTGGATGTCCGCCTGCGAGGGCGAGGGATCGCCCGAGGGGTGGTTGTGGATGAATCTATCGCTTCACGTAATGCGTTGAACACACAATAGATTTTTTAGGTGGGGTAGTAGCAGGGGACGTAGACAGGGGACTGTAAGCAGTGATCGTTCGTGATGATCACGTTAACACGTGGAAGCGCCTTTATAAGCCATTTCACTCACCAGGGACCATCAGCGGACTTCAGCTCTGACCTCAGTGGCGGACATTCTGCTTCGGCGTCGTGAGGTCCGAGACGGGCCAGAAGCGGAAGTCGCCGTAAACAGATCAGCGCAAGTGATGCTTCAGTCCGACGCGCACGATGCAGCCCGGAATGGTCGTCATTTGAGCTGCGCGCAACAATTAGCACGGCGCGGCTGCGGCTTTATCCGGTGGCAATATAGCCGCGCGCGCCTCGTCGAGATGCAGAAACAGCTATTCTGATCCAGACGAACAGCGCTGAAATCCCGGAAGCGGATAGCAACGTCAGCAGTTCTGACGGAGCTAGTGATCGGGTTAGTGCTTAGGCGACTGGCAGCACGAAGACCGCCGCCCGAGGCCAAGCTGAACGGTCTCGGAGAGCCGCTCCAAAGAGAGCCCCGACCGTACCAGCCGGGGCTCCAGGCGAGATCCGCGCGGCCGGGAGAGCAAGCCGCGCAATTTCGGAGTATGCCTGAGTCCATGCTGCCTCCTGTGATGGAAGTGCGGCGGTCCACAGGAAAGGCTGCTCAAAGCAATCCGCTCGCCACGAACCTGCAACGAGTGCCGCCACCGCGTAACAAGTGAGGTGAACTCCAGAACGCCACTGCCGCGCCACCAAATCGCCTAACGACTCAACGACGCATGTTGCATCGGGCCGGGGCGATGCGCATGGGTGGTGTAGTGATGCGCAATTGGTCCAATGTTTATGTGACTGCGTCCGTGAGCGGGCTGATGGTCACGATGCTTTTGCTTGGCGCGATCCTCGCTCGAAATGTCGGACTGGCGGAGAAGAAAGGCGACCGGGTCATCGCTGTGTCAGCGCACAGCGAGGCCCGCACCCAGACGACTTCTGAGAACGGTGGCGGGGCCACGGTAGATTTTGGTGTCGCGGACCTTAGAGGGTCGCTGCCGTAAGGAAGTGATCATCGGCCCGCCCTGCCGAGCTCGCCGAGAGACCTTTCGGCTGGCCAGTCATCTTGCCTAAAGCGCGATGAGATTGGGATGAATCGTCATCGCGCTTTAGGTTGTTGTTTGAGCATGATCTCCGCTCAAACGCGCTCCGCGTTTGTCGCGAGGGAAAACCGCTGCGCACTTTTCCGGATCATGCTTTAGCCGAGGCGATCGGCGCGTTGTAGGCTGCCAATCCGGGTCATTCGTGACCAAGCGAAGACGGCCGCATGGAAGCGGCCTGCCTTGTGCGCTGGCCACTTCCGGTCTTCCTCGGTTCGCGGACATTCTCAAGGTCGGTCGGCATGTCTCAAACAGGGCCGCATCCGGACATGCACATAGTGTATACGGCAGGCCGCGGAATGCGGGCCTCGCTGCGCGTAGAGATCGCAAGCAGCTTGATGGAACCCTATTCACCAGCTGTAGCGTATGCCCGCGGTGCCTTTGGCGCCTTGCGGGCCCGCGTTGACCGTGCTGCCGACGTCGAATTGATAACCGAATTGAGCATAGACGCTATAGCTCTTGTCGAGCTTGCCGGTGAAGCCGACGAAGGTTTCGACCGTCTGCATCTTCTGCAGCAGCAGCACTTGATCGATGCCAAAAGTGGTGTCCGCTCCCGCGCCCCAGCTGCGCCAGTAATTGACGCCTGCATAAGGCTGCCAGAGCATCCCGTTGCTGCTCGTGGTATTCCACTGCCCGCGCAGGCCGAGCCGTCCGATCGGACCCGACGTCGTGCCCAGCCCGACCGGGCCCAGACCGTCATTGGCTTCGTCGAACGAGACCCGTTGCCAGATGATCTGGGCCTGCGGCTCGAGCACGAAGCCTGGGCCAAGCGGCAGCGGGATTGGATAGCCCGTCTCCAGCGAGGCAACGAAGCCGGCGCCCGTGAGCGGCAATTGCGTGAATTGCGTCGTCGCGTTGCCGCGATAGAGCGTCCCCTGCAGGATCGCGTCGAGGTACCAGCCGGTCGGACCGTAGTGCGTCCAGTAGCCGCCGGCCGAGTAAGCCTGGATGTCGTTGGTCCCGGTGTGGGTGAGCATGTAGCCAGTGGCGGCCGGGTTTGTGACCAGCCCGGTCACGTCGGCCCGCGCCTGGGTATAGGCGAAGTAAAGTCCAGCAGAGTCGCGGTGACCGGGGATGGTGCTGCCGCGCCAGAGATCGATTCCGCCTTGGAAGCCCGCCAGCCAGCCATCGGTGCGCGGGTCGGCGAAGGCCTGGTAGTGGCCGTTGATCTGCTGACCGAAAACGCGCGCCCAGTCCGACCGGCCCCAGCCATCAGGGTCGGTACCCGCATTCAACAATGTCATCGTGTCGCCGACTCGCTGGTTGAGCGTACCAAGCGTGGCGAGGCCGATTTGCCGGGCCATAGGTTGAACGGACCCGTAGGTTGCAAGTCCAGGCCCGATGATTGGGTAGGAGCCGGGCGGCAGCCCGTCCGGAGGCGGATCGGGCGGCAGGATCGGCGGCGGGATAATCGGCGGGTCCGGGGGTGTCGGCCCCGAATCGAAAGTCGAGCGCAGGAACCAATCCTGGGGCGCATTGCCGTTAATGCCGCCGCGAAACAGGAAGTAATCATAGGCGCCGCCGCGCACCTCGCCGGCGAGCGAGAAAGCGCCGGGCGCCGTGGTGGCGTTGTTGACGGTCTGCACCAAAAGGATGCCGTTCGCAACGGTCTGATCGCCGGGACCGGTCGTGTTCAATACTCTTAGCGTTGTCGAGCCCGTCGCTGCGCCGCCGTTAATGACCAGCCTGTCGGATGGCGAAGTGTCGTTGCCGAGAAAAGTATTGAGCGTGATCAAGCCGCCTGCGCCCCCATAGTTATTCGCAATCAGCGTCTTGTAGCTCGACAGTTGTGTGGGGTCCGCGGTCGGCGGGGTGAAGATGATCTCACTGCCGTTGTTGGTCAGGTTGGTTGCGTTCGAATTGCCCGTCATCGTCCAGACGGTATTCTGCGCAAGGGTGACTGTGCTGATGCCGCCGGCCGCCGTCGTGATCACCCCTCGCAAGGTCGATGCCTGTGCGTTGAACGTCGTGCTGGCTCCAGACACCGTTTCGAGCAGGGTGTTGTTATTTGTTACTGCGACGGCATTACTAAGACTGATGTTGGCCGCGGCGCCCTGCACCGAGAAGGAGGCGGCGCTGGCCACGATGGTGGCGTTGCTGTACTGCAACGTGTTTCCGCTACCGTTGAACAGAAAGCCGAAGCCGCCATTTCCTGACGCGGTCGCGTCGGTTCCGGTCATGGTTGCGTTGCCGCCGTTCTGCAGCAGCCCGCCCGCGCCGTTGACGACGGACACCGAGCCACCACTCGTCGTAACGGTGCCGCCAGTCGTCGCATTCACTCCAGCGTTTCCACCGCCTCCCGTCACGCTGACGACCACATCGTTTGCGGTAACCAGGCTGTTCGCCCCCGTCGCCCGAAGTCCTATCTCCCCGCCGCCAATGCCCGGAACGGTAACGGAGCCGCGCGTCAACGTCACCTGGCCCCCGGACGCGGCGTTCACACCGACATCACCACCGCCATTACCTACCGACAAGCTCAGATCGGTCGCCGTGATCGAACTGTTGGTCCCTGTTGCCGATAAGCCGGTATTCCCGCCGCCTCCGGCGAACGTGATGCTGCTGCCGCTCGCAAGCTGGATACTCCCCCCGTTCTGCGCCGTAGCCGCGGTCATGCCGCCCGAAGCACCCATGTTCACGGAAAGACCATTGGCGATGATTTGGCTTGTCGCACCGTCGGCGGTCATCAACTTGCCGAAGCCACCGCTGAGATTGATCGACGAGCCAGGTGTGAATTGAATCAGACCTCCCGCCGTGGCCTGCACTACCCCGCCCACCCCGACCGCGGCGCCGCCGTTCCAATTCACGGTCGTGCTATTCGCGATGATCGTGCCGGTGGTGGCGATCATGGCCGCGCCGCCGCCGCCAGAATTCGCCAGGGTGATCGCATTAATGATGATCGTGCCGCCGGTGTTCGCAATCAGGCCAGTGCTGGCGGCGGTTACATTTGCGTTTGCGGTGACCGTGGCGTTGGTGGTGGCCTGGATTCCTGTTCCACCACCATTGGCCGTCACCGTGCCATTGGTCGTCACGTTTGCGCCGTTCAACGCGCTGACCGCGATGTTGAAACCGGTGCTCACCGGATTATTGGCTACGCAGGTTCCGCCGTTCTGAAGGATGCCGCCGTTGACAGGATCAGTTGTACATTGAGCGCGGGCCGCTTGCGGTGCGGCGATGATAATCACGCAAGGCAGAACAACGGAAAGCACCCGTGCTCGCAGAGGGTGCCGACGCGGCGCCTGACCGGCACGTAATCGCAAAGGCTTGCGCAGTTCCATTTTGTTGCGCCCGATCACACGCGATCGCGAAAGGCAACGAGCACCAGAATTGTTGTGCGAAGACGCCGCATCTGTGGCGATCGCGGCAGCAATCCATTATCCCGACCACTGTCGCTTACGAGTCACGCATGGGACAACAATGCTGATCCAACGGATCCACGCCGTGCTCTCTGGACAACCTCGAGTTGCCAGCGGGACTGATGACTGCTCTGGGGCAATCGCGTCGTTTTGCGAGGTTCGCGGTAAGGTCCGCTTTAGCCCCCAAGAGGCGACGTCGTTTAGATCAGCTTCAGTCCCTTCAGACTGGCGTGACCTCGTTTGCCGACGATGATGTGGTCGTGCACGGCGATACCGAGCGGTTTTGCGATGTCGATGATGGCCTTGGTCATCTGGATGTCGGCCTGTGACGGCGAGGGATCGCCTGAGGGGTGGTTGTGCACCAGGATCAGCGCGGTCGCCGACAGCTCCAGCGCGCGCTTGATCACCTCGCGTGGATAGACCGGGGTGTGGTCGACGGTGCCGGTCTGCTGCACCTCGTCGGCGATCAGCTGGTTCCGCTTGTCGAGGAAGAGCAGGCGGAATTGCTCCTTGTCTGAAAACGCCATGCTGGAGCGGCAATAGTCGATCACTTCGTTCCAGGACGACAGCGCGTTGCGGCTGTTGACCTCGCCCTTGGCGACGCGATGCGTTGCCGCGGCGATCAGCTTGAGCTGGTGGATCGCGGCTTCGCCGATGCCGCCGACCTCGCGCAGACGCGCCACCGGGGCATGGACGACCTCGGCGAACGAGCCAAAGGTCTTGATCAGCGTCTTTGCCAGCGGTTTGGTGTCGCGCCGCGGCAGCGCCGGAAACAGCGCCATCTCCAGCAGCTCGTAATCGCTGAGCGCATCTGCGCCCGCGCTGTAGAAGCGCTCGCGCAGCCGTTCGCGATGGCCGTGATAGTGCGGCGCGTCCTCGGGCTTGGCCTTGTCGTGGTCGGTCTTGGCGGGCATCAGGCCTAACCATGCCGTACGGCGCGCGTTTTGCAACCGGGAAGTGTCCGGCCCCGGCGGCTCGCTCATTGGCGCGGCCGCCGGGGCCTCGTCGTCTACCTACGACGAAAGCCCTCCCGGCGGGGTGCAGACCTCGACCAGGACATTGCCCGGCGCGGTGACATAGAAGTGCGGGACGCGGACGCCGCCGCCACGATCCATGGAGGCGATCCTGCTCGGGTCGAGGCCCGCGGCCTTTAGCTCGGCGTGCTTGGCTTCCACGTCGGCTGCCTCGTCGTAGTAGAAGCCGATATGGAAATTGGCGGGATAGTCGGCCGGCTCGCCCGTCCTGCCGCGCATCACGGTCAGGATGAAATCCTCCTTGTTGCGCAGGACGACGAGGGCTTCGCCACGCGAGGCATAGGGTGCAAAGCCGAAGAAGCGCTCGAAGAAGGCGGCAAGCGCGGTGACGTCCGAGGTCGCGAGGTTGAGATGTTGCAGTCGCATAGGTGCTCTCCGTTCAGGTGAAGGAACGGACGGAACGAGCTTCCACACTGAGCGGCGGCCGAGTTGACACGATGACATGACCCGCCGATCATCGTGACGATCGCGTCACTCTGTCCGGCCGTGGGTCCTACCGTGGAGACGGTGGCAGAATTCCTGGCAAGTCAGGAACAGGCCGGGCTTACCAATCCGGCCATGCCTTTTTCGGCGCGCTCCGGGTAGCAGAGTTCGCGCGCATCGGCAACGCCGGGAGCCGGTCAGGATGTTGCCGGCCCGGATTCCCGGCGCCGCCTACGCTCGGGGCGATTGAGCCGTCGAGAAAAAATTTCACACCAGCTGTCTTCGTTCTCCTGCCTCGTTCGTCTCAGCGCTGTTGGCCGGTCGAGTGGCCAGCCGATCTTCCGCAACAGGAGAATATCAATGTCCCGGACCAGACCTGAGCCGTCGCGTCGTGCCTTCGTTGCCACCGGCCTCGGAGCGGGCGTCTTGCTCGTCGCGCAAGCGGCGCCGTCCCACAGCCAGAACAGGAGTTCGAAAATGGAAGCGACCATTCGCACCGGTAGCGACGTCACGACCCTCGTCAACGTCTTCACGGTCGAGCCGGACAACCAGCAAAAGCTGGTTCAGTTGCTGAAGGGGGGCACCGAGACCTTCTTCAGCAAGCAGCCCGGGTTCATCTCGTCCAGCGTCCACGCCAGCAAGGAGGGCCGGCGCGCGATCAACTACTCGCAATGGGCAAGCGCGGGGGACATCGAGAATTTTCGCAAGGATCCGCGATTTGCGCCGTACATCCAGAGCCTTGCGGCGCTGTCGAAGGCCGAGACGATCCTGTGCGAGGTCGTCGAGGTCAATCATGCCTGATCTGTAACGGCGGCTCGGGGGCGGTCCAAAAGATCGCCCCGCGGACGCTCTTACGGTTCGAGACCACGGTGCCGCGCCGGCAGGGGCATCGTGATGGCGATGACCCCGGCGAGAATGAGCGTCATGCCTGCAAGGGCCGACCAGGTGAAGCGTTCGCCGAGCCATGCCGTGCCGAGCGCCACCGCGAAGCCGGCGCGCAGATAGCTGCCGCTGGTCGTGCCGAGTGGGCCGAGCGTGCGGATCAGGCGGAAATAGATCACCATCGCGAGCGCCGTGCAGATCACCGCGAGGCTGACGACGGCCGCGACCGCGTGCGAAGTCGGTGCCAGCGTCCAGGGTCGCTCGAGGACGAGTGCGGCAGGGACCATGAGGATCGCGGCACAGCTCATGGCGCTGGCCGCCGTGACGGTGGCGGGAAAGCCGGAGAACCGCTGCCCCCATATCGGTGCGAGCGCGTAGCAGAGGCTTGCGCCGAGCACGGCGGCCTGCGCCAGCGGGGCCGTCGTGCCCAAGGCGGACAGCGCATCGATGCCGATCGTCACCGCGACGCCCGCAAGACCGAGCGCGACGCCGATGATCTTCCAGCTGCTGATCGCCCGCCGCCCTCGTCCGGTCATCATCGCGATCGCGAGCACGAACATCGGCGGGGTCGCATTGAGCACGCCGGCGAGACCGCTTGCGATATGCAGCTCGCCCCAGCTGATCAGGGTAAACGGCAGCGCGCTCTGTAGCAGTCCCTGCACGAAGAAAGCCGCCCACACCGGTCCCCGGGCGGGAAGAGCGTGCCCCTGAGCGCGAGCGATCGCGATCAGGAGAATGGCCGCGATCGTCACGCGCGCGGCGACCATCGTGAACGGCGGGATCGTCGGGATTGCGACCTTGATCAGCGTGAACGAGCTGCCCCAGATTAGTGAGAGGAGGAGCAGGAGCCCGATCTCGAACGTGAGCGTGGTTTGTCCTGACGTCGTTTGTTGCGCCTGCGTGTGCATTGCGAATCTGCTCCGGGATGGACCGGGACCATGATCCGGCGTGGTGGCGCAGGCTGGCTGGATTCGGACCTCATCGCCCGATCGAGTCCGATTCCAGCTACTCGGCGGGCTGCGATGAAACTATTCTTCCGCCATGGCAACAGGCTCGGCACATCGGCAAACGTTGCCGCCGCATCTCGACTGGGACACCTGCGATCGGGCGCGGCTGGCGCGGGCACGCGCGTTCGACGGGCTGTTCTTCTCCGGCGTTCGCTCGACGAGGATCTACTGCCGGCCGGTCTGCCCGGTTCGCCCCGCTCGCTCCGAGAACGTCACCTTTTATGCGACCGCCGCTGCCGCCGAGCGCGCCGGCTTTCGCCCGTGCCTGCGCTGCCGGCCGGAAACCGCGCCCGGATCGCCGGCCTGGATGGGAACGGCCACCACCGTCGCGTGCGGGATGCGCCTGATCAATGACGGATTCCTGGATCGCGCGTCGATGATGGACCTTGCGGAAGTCCTGGGAGTCGGGCCGCGCCATCTGCTCCGCCTGTTCATGCGCCACGCCGGTGCGAGCCCGAGCGAGATCGCCACGACCCGCCGTGTGCAGGAAGCCAAGCGTCTGATCGACCAGACCAGCATGACATTGGCGGAGATCGCCTTCGCCGCCGGTTTCGGCAGCGTTCGCAGATTCAACGATGCATTTGTCGCGACCTACAAGCGGCCGCCGTCGTCATTCCGGCGCCGCCACTAGGCCGCCGAGCCAGGCATCACCCGATCTGCTTCCCGCCATGTCGCGGGCAATGCCGCCGCATTTGATAATTGACTATTCGTTCCAGAATAACTATTGTCGTGTCATGGCAAGGACCAAGGAATTCGATCAGGACGAGGCGCTCGATGCCGCGATCGGTGCGTTTCGCGAGCACGGTTTCGAGGGAACCTCGACGCCGATGCTTGTTGACGCCATGGGGATCGGCCGCCAGAGCATCTACGATACGTTTGGCGACAAATGGCAACTCTATTGCGCCGCGGTGCGCCGCTACGCGGCCAGCGAGGTCGAAGCCCATCTTGCCGCGCTGCGGGCGCCGCCGCGCGCGATTGACGGCCTCAGGGCGATGATCGACCGCGTCGTTCGCGACGCGAACGAGGCTTGCCTGGGCATCGGCTCGATCAGCGAGTTCGGCCGCTCGCGGGATGACCTCACCAGCATCCATGCGGCGTCAGGCCGCGCGCTCCAGGGCGCCGTTTCGAAACGCTTGCGCGAAGCGCAGGCCGACGGCGACGTGACGCGGGATCTCGACGCCGACGACGCAGCCGAGTTTCTGCTGGCGAATGTTGCCGGTATTCGAATCGCCGCGCGCGGTGGCGCCAGGCCGCGCCAATTACGGGCGCTCGGCGCCATCGCATTGCGCGCCCTCGGGTAATTTTTTTTGGTCAAATTTGGAACGATCGTTCAAAATAAGGAGAGAGAAAATGAGCAGCAAAGTCGCGTTGGTGTTTGGTGGAGCGCGCGGCATTGGCGCCGCGATCGCGGTCCGTCTCGCACGGGACGGGTTCGATATCGCGCTAACCTACGTGTCGCGACCGGACAGTGCCGCCGAAATCGTGTCCGCGATCGAGAACGCTGGCCGCAAGGCCGTCGCGATCAAGGCCGATAGCGCCGATCCCGCCGCGATCCGCGCGGCCGTCGCCGAGACCGTGAGCCGGCTTGGGGTGCTTGATGCGGTCGTCGTCAACGCGGGCATTCTCCGCCTCGGTCCCGTCGAGCAGTTCAGCCTGGAAGACCTCGACCTCATTCTCGATGTGAATATCCGCGGCGTCTTTCTGGCCATCCAGGCGGCAGCCGGGCAGATGCGTGACGGCGGCCGCATCATCACGATCGGGAGCAACACGGCGATCCGGACAGGGACGCCGGGAGGCAGCGTCTATGCCATGACCAAGGCCGCCGTTGCCTCCTTGGTCCGCGGCGTTGCGCTCGACCTGGCGCCTCGCCGGATCACGGTCAACAACGTCCAGCCGGGCCCGACCGAGACCGACATGACGGCCACGATGGTGTCGCGGCTGAAAGAGATCGTTCCGTTGAAGCGCGTCGGTGAGCCCGGCGAGATCGCCGCGCTGGTGTCATATGTGGCGGGCCCGGAATCCGGCTATATGACCGGCGCCAGCCTCACCATCGATGGTGGCTACGTGCTGTAAGAGGTCCGCCTCTGACGACAGATCGTCGCCGGCGAACAGGATGGCAGGATCGCATCGCGGTCCTGCCGGGCCATCACCCGATCTGCGTCTCGCCGTGCCGCTTCGACAGCGTGAAGATCTCGACGCCCGTCGCGGTCACCCCGACTGAGTGCTCGAACTGCGCCGACAGCGAGCGGTCGCGGGTCACCGCGGTCCAGCCGTCGGAGAGGATCTTCACATGCGGCTTGCCGAGATTGATCATCGGCTCGATGGTGAAGAACATGCCGGGCTTGAGCTGAACGCCTTCGCCGGGCCGGCCGATATGGATGATGTTCGGCTCGTCGTGGAACATGCGCCCCAGGCCATGGCCGCAGAAATCGCGCACCACGCTCATGCCCTGCGGCTCGACGAAGCTCTGGATGGCGTGGCCGATGTCGCCGGTGGTAGCGCCCGGCTTGACCGCTGCGATGCCGCGCATCATCGCCTCATACGTCACCTCGATCAGCCGCTCGGCCTTGCGGGCGATCGGGCCGACCGCATACATCCGGCTGGAATCGCCGTACCAGCCGTCGACGATGAAGGTGACGTCGATGTTGACGATGTCGCCTTCCTTCAACGGACGGTCACCAGGCATGCCGTGGCAGACCACGTGGTTGAGCGAGGTGCAGGTCGAGTAGCGGTAGCCGCGATACATCAGCGTCGCCGGATAGGCGCCGTGGCTGAAAGCGAAGTCGCGGACGAACTGGTCGATGCGCTCGGTCGGCACGCCGGGCCCGACGATATCGGTGAGCTCGTCGAGGCACTTCGCCACCAGCGCGCCCGCCTTGTGCATGCCGGCAAAGGCGCTCGGCCCGTGCAGCTTGATCTGTCCGGTCTTGCGCAGGGAGGTATCGGAGGCTTCGACGTAGCTCATGCGGGGCTGGTCTCGATGTCGGCGGAAGGGCTTGATTTCAAGGCCATAATCTAATGATCAGGGGCCTTCATGCAAGTCAGGCGTGGCTCTTGCGCCCGAAACAGGGCCTAATTCGGGACTTCTACGGTGGTTTCCACCGGCAGGGCGCCGCCCCGGACGCGAATCTCGCGGACGGGATAGGGAACCCGGATGCCCTCGCGCTGGAAGGCCTCCCATAGCGCCAGCATCACGTCACTCTTGACGCCATCCATGCCGTCGGGGTCCGCGATCCAGAAGGTCAGCGAGAACTTCATCCCGGCTTCTGCGAACTCGGTCAGGATGCTGTTCGGCGGCTTGCCCTTCTGCGCGCGGGGATGGGCGGCCGCGGTCTCCGCGGCGAGCTTGCAAACCAGCCGCGGGTCGGCGTCGTAATTGGTGCCGAAGGCGATCTTCACCAGCGTGTTCTTGTCGGTGTAGGTCCAGTTGACGACCTTCTGCGTCACCAGGTCCTCGTTCGGCACCAGGAATTCGCGGCCATCGCCGGCGGCGACGGAAATATAGCGCGTCTTCATCGCGCTGATGCGCCCGGTATTGTCGCCGATGGTGACGAGGTCGCCCGGCTTCACCGACTTGTCCGCAAGCAGGATGATGCCCGAGATGAAGTTGGCGACGATCTTCTGTAGGCCGATACCGATGCCGACGCCGACCGCGCCGGAGAACACCGCAAGCGCCGAGAGATCGATACCGACCGCGCCGAGCGCGATGACGATTGCGATGGCCAGCAGCCCGATCCGGATGATCTTGACCAGCAGCACCTGCACCGACGGGGTCAGATCGGTGGTCGAGTTGATCCGGCTCTCGGCGAAATTGCTGGCGATGTTGGTGGCCCAGAGCGCGATGAGCAGGAGCGCGCCGGCCTTGATCACCAGCAGCGGCGTCAGCCGCAGGCCGCCGAGCACGATCGCAAAGGAATCGAGCAGGTCGACCGTCGTGTCGAGCTGTCCGATGATGGACAGCGCCGCGACGAACCACGCCGAGATCGATACCAGCTTGACGATGAAGGCGTTGCGCAGCACCGAGGTCACGAGCCGGATCGCAAGCCAGGCCAGTCCCAGCTTGGCGGCGACCATCAGGAGATAGCTGCGGCTCGGCCAGGTCGCGTGATACATCACCACGCGGGAGAGGATCACCATCAGGGTGAACACCGCCGTCGAGGCGCTCGAGACCATCACCCGGGCGAAGTGCCGGAGCGGCAGCGGCCAGTGTATCGCCAGCGATGTCAAGTCGATGCGGTTGCGAACCCCGGCTTCCGCGGCATAGGCGATGCCGGCCGCGGCCAGGATCAGGCCGAATTGCAGGTAGAACCAGGGCGAGGAGATTTCCGCCCCGACGCTGCGCGCGGTGGTCTGCACGAACTCCATGAAGTCTTTGAGGTCCATGTCCATCAGTCTCGTCGGGAAGCGGGCGGCAGGGATTGATTCGAGGGCGCCGCAGATTCCCACAAAGGGAGCGGCCCGGCCATCGATACACCGCTAAGTGAGGTGCGTTAAGGCCGCAAAATACGGGCAGATTGCCGCGAGTGGGAGAAAATGGGTTGGCGTGGGAGTCTGCCGACGATAAGGATGCAATTCCAGCGATTTGTACCCGGAAGGTGGATGGCTTCCCTCGACTCTGTCAGCCTCGCCATATTGCTCGGCGCCGTCCTCGTCATGGCCGGTATCCTGTCGAGCCTGCTTGCTCTGCGCTTCGGCGCGCCCCTGCTGCTCGTCTTCCTTGCCATCGGCATGCTCGCGGGCGATTCTGGCCCCGGGCAGCTTCAGTTCGACGACGTCCGCACCACCTATCTGGTCGGCTCGGTGGCGCTGGCCCTGATCCTGTTCGACGGCGGCCTGAAGACGCGCTTTGCCAGCATCCGCACCGTGCTCGCGCCGTCCGTTGTGCTCGCGACCGTCGGGGTGCTTCTGACCGCGCTGATCACGGCGCCGTTCGCCAAATACGCGCTCGACCTCAACTGGACGGAATCGCTGCTGGTCGGTGCCGTCGTGGCCTCGACCGACGCGGCTGCGGTGTTCCTGCTGGTGCACACCCAGGGCCTGCGCCTGCGTCCGCGCGTCGGCGCGACGCTGGAGGCCGAATCCGGCACCAACGATCCCTTCGCGATCTTCCTCACCCTGATGCTGGTCGAATACATCTCGCTGGGATCGAGCTCGGCGGGCCATGTGGCGATGGAGTTCATCCAGGAGGCGGTGCTGGGCGCCGTCGTCGGCTTCCTCGGGGGACGTCTCGTCGTCGTTGCGCTCAACCGGGTTGCGCTGCCGCAGGGCCTGCATGCGCCGTTTGTCACGACCGCGGCGCTCGTGATCTTCGGCGGCTCGCAGATCATGCACGCCTCCGGATTCCTCGCGGTCTATCTCGCCGGCATCATCATCGGCAACCGCCCGACCCGCGCGCATAATTCCGTGGTGGCATTCCTGGATGCCGCGACGTGGCTGGCGCAGATCGTGATGTTCGTGCTGCTGGGCCTGCTGGTTTCGCCGAGCCGGCTCGGCACGAGCGTGCTGCCGGCGGTCGGGGTTGCGTTCGTCCTGATGCTGGTCGCGCGGCCGATCGCGGTGTTCGTGTGCCTGGCGCCGTTCCGCTTCAACTGGCGCGAAAAGATCTTCATCGCCTGGACCGGCCTGCGCGGTGCGGTCGCGATCTTCCTGGCGTCGATCCCGATGCTGGTCGGCCTGTCGAAGGCCTATCTCTATTTCGACGTCGCCTTCGTCGTCGTCATCATCTCGCTCCTGCTGCAGGGCTGGACGCTGGCGCCGGCAGCGCGCAAGCTGCACGTGGCGCTGCCGCGCGCCGAGCGTGGTCCACGCCGCGTCGAGCTGGATCTGCCCGGCCAGCTCGAGCAGCAACTCGTCGGCTATCCGGTGCGGCCCAAGAGCCTGTATTTCCGCCGCGGTCTGATCCCGTCCTGGTCCAAGCCGACGCTGGTCATCCGCAACGAGAACATTTTGACCCCGACAGAAGCCGATCCGATCGCGCCCGGCGACTACATCTATCTGCTGGCCCCGCCGGAAAAGGCCGAGTCGCTCGACCGCTTCTTCGTCGACATGCAGCCGAGCTCGGCGCCGGATCCGCATCTGCTCGGCGACTTCATGGTCTCCGGCGAGCACACGCTGGCCGAGCTTGCCGAGATCTACGGCGTCAAGGTCGGCGAGGATGACGGCAAGCTGACCCTCGCCGACTATTTCGACGTCCATCTCGATCGCGCGCCGAAGGAAGGCGCCGAGCTGCCGCTGGACGAGATCGTGCTGGTTGCGCGCAGCATCTCCGGCGGCCGCGTCAACGTCGTCGGCCTGCGTCTGCCGGAGGACGAGGAGACGCCCGCGCCGCTGACGCGCCGGCAAGCGCTGCGGCGCAAGCTCGCGGATTTGTGGACGTCGGTGGCGGGGGTTTAGCGCTCACCATTGCTTGCGCGCCGCCGCCACAACCTCGCTGTCATCGCCCGGCTTGACCGGGCGATCCAGTAATCCGAGACGATTGTGATTGAACCGAGAAGCCGCGGCGTACTGGATGCCCCGCCCCCGTGCGCAATTGCGCACTAGGCGGGGCATGACAGCGATGGTGGGGCGAGGTGTCTCGGCAAGTCGTCAGCGCCCCTCACGTCAGCACCTTCACCCCGCCGAACGATGTCACCCGCCCCTGCTTCAGCATCACGATCTGCGTCGCGAGCTGGCGCAATTCTGCGACGTCGTGGCTGACATAGACCATGGGAACATTGGCTTCATCGCGCAGCCGCACCAGATACGGCAGGATCTCCAGCTTGCGGCCCTCGTCGAGCGCGCCGAGCGGTTCGTCGAGCAGCAGCAGGCGCGGCCTCGACAGCAGCGCGCGCCCGAGCGCGACGCGCTGGCGTTCGCCGCCGGAGAGCTTTCCTGGACGGCGATCAAGGAGCGCGCCGATGTCGAGCAGCTCGATGATGCGCCTGTGCTGGGCAGGATCGGGCGCGAGGCTGTTCATCCGCCGGCCGTAGTCGAGATTTTGCGCGACGTTGAGATGCGGAAACAGCCGCGCGTCCTGGAATACGTAGCCGATGCGGCGGCGCCAGGTCGGGACATGGATGCCGGCGGCAGTGTCGTCGACGGTCTCGCCGTCGATCACGATGGTGCCGCGGTCGGGCCGCAGCAGGCCCGCGATCATGTTGACCAGCGAGCTCTTGCCGGCACCGGACGCGCCGAACAGGCCGATGACGCGGCCTTCGCTGGTGAAGGTTGCGGAGAGCGAGAATTCGCCGAGCTGTTTTTCGATGTCGACGCGCAGCATGGTCAGTTCCCGTGCAGGCGTTGCGTGGCGCGGCGGGCGAACCATTCGGCGGCGATCAGCGCGCCGAGCGCGAGCACGATCGAGATGATCACGAGTCGTCCCGCGGCCGCGTCGCCATCGGGCGTCTGGATCAGCGAGTAGATCGCCGACGAAATCGTCTGGGTTTCGCCGGGAATGTTGGAGACGAAGGTGATGGTCGCGCCGAACTCGCCGATCGCCTTGGCAAAGCCCAGCACCATGCCGGCGAGCACGCCGGGCAGCGCCAGGGGTAGCGTCACCGTGAAGAACACTTTCCAGGGCGCCGCTCCCAGCGTCTCGGCCGCCTGCTCGAGCCGGCGATCGATCGCCTCGATCGACAGCCGCATCGGGCGCACCAGCAGCGGAAACGACATCAGGCCGCAGGCGAGCGCCGCCCCGGTCCAGCGAAACGCGAAGACGATACCGAGATAGTCGGCCAGAAATCCGCCGACGAGTCCCTTGCGACCAAAGGTGAGGAGCAGGAGATAGCCCGTAACGACAGGCGGCAGCACCAGCGGCAGATGCACGAGCGCATCGAGCACCGATTTGCCCCAGAAATCATGGCGGGCAAGCAGCCATGCCAGCGCAATGCCGAACGGCGTTGCGACCAGCGTGGCGATGACGGCGACCCTGAGCGAGAGCAGGATCGCCGTCCATTCGGCGGGAGAGATCTCGAGCATCAAGTCGTAGATATCAAGTCGTCGGGCTGATCAGGAACTTGAAGCCGTATTTTTCCAGAATGGTCTTGGCAGCGGTCGAGCGCAGAAAGGCGAGATAGTCGTTGGTCTCGGGCTTCGCGGTGGTGGTCGCGGCAACCGGATAGATGATCGCGGGATGCGAATCCGCCGGGAAGGTGCCGACGACCTTCACGCCGGGCTCGACCTTGGCGTCGGTCGAATAGACGATGCCGAGATTGGCCTCACCACGCGCCACCAGCGTCAGCGCGGCGCGCACGCTCTCGGCCATGGCGAATTTCGGCTCCGCAGCCTGCCATGCGCCCAGCTTCTCCAGCGCCGCCTTGGCGTATTTGCCGACCGGCACGGACTTGACGTCGCCGGTCGCGATCTTGCCGTCGCCCGCGAGCTTTGCGAGGTCGAAACCCTGCGCGATCGTGACGTTGTCGATCTTGGAGTCCTTCGGCGCGATCAGGACGATGCTGTTGCCGAGCAAATTGACGCGGGTCGGCTCGTTGATGGTCTTCTTGGAGATCGCGTAGTCCATCCAGTCGGTGTCGGCGGAAACGAACACGTCGGCCGGCGCGCCCTGCTCGATCTGCTTGGCGAGAACCGAGCTTGCGGCATAGCTGACGCTGAACTTGACGCCGGTCTTGGCGGTGTAGGCGGCGTCGATCTCGTCGAGCGCGTTCTTCATCGAGGCGGCGGCGAACACGGTGATGGTCTTGTCCTCAGCGGCGGCAGGCGAAAGGCTCGCGCTCGCGAGGAGGACGAAAGCGGTGAAAAGTCCGGCAATACGAATCATGGAATGCGCTCCGTGCGAGTTCGCGCGCGCGAACGTACGCGCAAATCTGGCGTTGGGGTGGGTTGGCGTGCGACGGGCGGAAGCGCTGTTCCACGTGTCCCCGCAACGACTTACGGCCGGCGGGGATATCGCAGCTGCGAAGATAGCAGGCTAAGCCTTCAGGTCAAAGGCGGCCGTTTGTCCAACCAAGCGACTTATTGTGCCGGCAGGATCGCGATCGACAGGGAATTGTCCTTGGCGCCGCTGACCTGGAGCACGAAAGGCTGTGCCGACAGCTCGTATTTCATGGTCTTGCGGATGCCGTCGCAATCGGTCGCGCCGCTGAAGGCCACGGGCTTGAGGAAATGCCCGTCCTGGACCACGTCGACCCAGGCCCCGGAGGACAGGCTGACGGTGTAGAGCCCGGCCTTCGGCGCCTTGATGCTGGTGAAGCCCGCGAAGGTGCCGTCCTTCGGCGCCCTTTCCGGCGGCGTCGGCAGCTTCGCGTCCGCTGGGGCCACCAGCCCCAGCGTGATGGCCGACGACGGCAAGGCCGCCTGCTCGCTCCCCGAGGCGAGCTTCGCGCGGACCGGCGCGGTGAGCGCGGCGCGCTCACGCTCGATCGGCCATTTGAACTTGTCGCAGCCGCTGGGCTCTTCGGCAGCCAGAGCGGAGGTCGCACTGAGCGAAAGCGCAGCGAGGAAGGTGAGGACGCGCATGTCAAATCTCATCGTTGGCCACGCGAACAATGCGGGGCTTGCGGTCATTGCTGAAAGGCGGGATGCGCGTCCCGACAGGGCCGCTCAGCTTACGGCAGAGCGGCAAGGCGATCCTAGCGCATTTCAGAGGATGGGAGCCAGTAATGACTCTGTCATCCCGGATAAGCGCAGCGAAGCGGAGCGCAGATCCGGGATCCATAGCCCGAGGGAGGAATTTGACGAAGACTCGGAGTTACCGCTTCGCTCAACCACCGCTCCCTGTGGTTATGGATCCCGGGCTCGCGCTTCGCGCGCCCCGGGACGACAGCGGTGGGTGAGGCGGCAGCTTGCCCAGCCAGCCGCCTATTGCTTCGCATCCACCGCGTGCAGCACCGCCTTGCAGGCCGCCGGCATCTGCGCCAGCGTCATCGGCGGCTTTGGCTTCGGCGGCTCCGGCGGAGGCTTCGGATGCAGCACGGCGTCGCTGAACCAGTAGGCGAGGTCGGACGGCTTGCAGCCTTCGTCCTCGGATTGCGACGACTGGCCTTCGCATTCGCTCGAGCCCGCCGGGCAGCGCATGCGGATGTGGAAGTGATAGTCGTGGCCCCACCACGGCCGGATTTTCGACAGCCATGAGCGGTCCCCCTTGGCCTCGCGGCACAGCGCCTTCTTGATCGCGGGATTGACGAAGATGCGCTGCACTGCCGGCTCCTGCGCTGCGTCGCGCAGCACCAGCACATGAGCAGGCGTGAACACCTTGGGGTCGATGTCGAGCCGGTCCTGGCGCACCATCATCACCGCCGACAAGTCCTCGCGCTCCTCGCGTGACAAACGACGGTCCGGCATCGGCGTCAGCCAGATGTCGGCATCCAGGCCAATTTGATGGCTGGCATGGCCTGACAGTGCCGGCCCGCCGCGCGGCTGGGCGATGTCGCCGACCAGAATGCCCGGCCATCCCGCGTCCTTATTCGCCCTGGCCGCGAGCCGCTTGATCAGCGCGATCATGTCGGGATGACCGTAATTGCGGTTACGCGACAGCCGCATCACCTGCCAATTGTCGCCGTTGAGCGGCATCTGCATGGCGCCGCCGATACAGCCCTTGGTGTAGGAGCCGATGACATGAGCCGTTCCCTTCGACGGCAGCAGCTTTCGCGCGAACAGCTCCTTGGCGCCGATGCTGGGATCGTTTGGGTTGGCGAGCGGCGGTAGCGGTTTTGGGTTGACGCTGCCCTTGTCCTGGGCCGGCGCGGCGCCGGCGGTCAGGAACGTCATGACAAGCAGGAGAGGGGTGAGGCGGCGGGGACTCATGCTGTCATCCTTATAACGCAACGCGGCGTCAGGGTTAAGAAACAGTCCTTCGGCCGAAATATTGTCCGAAAGTCGCAGTTCCCTACGCGCGGCCGGCCGATTTTTAACGACGCGATAACCCTCTCGTGCATTGACCAAAATTCGTGCGTGGGAGGCGTGCTCCCAGCCCTCTGTATGCATTCGCGCGCGATCTCGGAAATGATTCAAGGCAGCGCGCAATTTTGCGCCATCGCGTTCTCCGATGACGACGATGTGATGGGCTTGGCGCGCCCGGCGGCGCTGCCGCGCCGCGCAAAGCGGCAATGAGGGCTGCTTTTCTGCGGCCACCAGACTGTGCGACCGACCGACAAGCCACCCAAGATTACTTTTTTTTCAGACACTTGCCCCAAAACTTGCGGCCACTGGGCGCGACTGGGACGCATCAAGTTGAGTTTGGGGTTTCGAAAAACAACAAAGCGAAAGGGAGGCGTGCTCGCCCGGGCTCGCCGACAGCCGCGCAAGCCGCGCTTCGCGCGCGCGCCTCAATCCGTTTCCGAACGCGACGAACTCCTGCGCCGCCGCGCCGAGGCGGAGGCGGCGATTGCCGAGGCCCGCAAATCCCATGAGCGCCTGCGCCAGGCCATCGACCTCCTGCCGCAAGGCATCGTGTTTCTCGATGCCGAAGGCCGTTACGTGCTCTGGAACAGGAAATACGCCGAGATCTACAGCAAGACCGCCGATCTGTTCGAGGAAGGCGCGCGCCTCGAGGACACGCTGCGCATCGGCGTCGCGCGTGGCGACTATCCCGAGGCGGCCGGCCACGAGGACGAGTGGATCGCCGAGCGGCTGCAAAAGCTCTATCAGTCCGGCGCGCGCCACGAGCAGATGCTCGCGGACGGCCGCGTCATCCTGATCGACGAGCGGCTGACCGACGACGGCGGCGTGGTCGGCCTGCGCGTCGACATCACCGAGCTGAAGCAGCGCGAGGCCTCGTTCCGCCTGCTGTTCGACGGCAATCCCGTCCCCATGATCGTCTGTGCGCTCGACGACGAGCGCATCCTCGGCGTCAACGATGCCGCGATTTCCCATTACGGCTATAGCCGTGCCGAATTCGAGAAGCTGAAGATCCGCTCGTTGCAGGCTTTCGACAGCGAGCCGCCCTGGACCACCGATCGCTCCAGCGAGGAGCAGGCCGCACGCACCTGGAAGCACGTCAAGGCCAACGGCGCGCTGATCGACCTTGCGATCTATTCCCGCGAATTGACCTATGCCGACCGGCCCGCGGTGCTGCTCGCACTGATGGACATCACCGAACGCAAGCGCGCCGAGGCGCGGCTCGCCTTCATGGCCCAGCATGACGGGCTGACCGGCCTGCCGAACCGCAATCTGCTGCGCCAGCAGGTGGACGAGATGCTGCTGCATATGCGGCGCAGCTCCGACAAGGTCGCGCTGCTGATGCTGGGGCTGGACAATTTTAAGGCGGTCAACGACACGCTGGGACACGCGGTCGGCGACAAGCTGCTGCGCGGCGTCGCCAAGCGGCTGCGTTCGACCTTGCGCGAGGAGGACGCGCTGGCGCGGCTGAACTCCGACGAGTTCGCGATCGTGCAGAGCGGGCTGACGCGTCCCGAGGACGCGGTGATGCTGGCAAAACGCCTGTTGGAAGCCATCGCCGATCCCTATCTGCTCGACGGCCATTCCGTAGTGATCGGCGCCTCCATCGGCATCGCGATGGCGCCCGGCGACGGCGATGATTCCGAAAAGCTGCTCAAGAGCGCCGACATGGCACTGTCGCGCGCCAAGGCCGATGCCCGCGGCACCTTTGCGTTCTTCGAGGCCGCGCTCGATGCCAAGGCGCAGAGCCGGCGCAAGATCGAGGTCGAGCTGCGCGACGCGATCCAGAACGACGTGCTGCGGCCCTACTATCAGCCGCTGATCGACCTCCAGAGCGGCCGCATCACCGGCTTCGAGGCGCTGGTGCGCTGGCCGCATGCCGAGCGCGGCATGGTCTCGCCGGCCGAGTTCATTCCGGTCGCCGAGGAAACCGGCCTGATCAATCCGCTCGGCGGCTTGATGCTGCGCCGGGCGTGCCTGGACGCCGCGACCTGGCCTGACGATGTCCGCGTCGCCGTCAACCTGTCGCCGCTCCAGTTCCGCAGCGGCAATCTGCTTTCGGTCGTCACGGACGCGCTGAAACATTCCGGCCTGCCGGCGCGGCGGCTGGAGCTCGAGATCACCGAGACGTTGCTGCTCGAAAAGAGCGCGCAGGTGCTGGCGACGCTGCATGCGCTGCGCGCGCTCGGCGTCCGCATCTCGATGGACGATTTCGGCACCGGCTATTCCAGCCTCAGCTATCTGCGCAGCTTCCCCTTCGACAAGATCAAGATCGACCAGTCCTTTGTGCGCGATCTCGGCGCCAACCGCGAGGCCCAGGCGATCATCCGCTCCATCGTCAGCCTCGGCAAAGGCCTTGGCGTTACCATCACCGCCGAGGGCGTCGAGACCGAAGCCGAGCTGAGCTGCCTGCGGGCCGAGGGCTGCGACGAGGGCCAGGGCTTTCTGTTCAGCAAGGCCCGGCCCAACGCCGAGATCATCAGCCTGCTCGCCGCCCAGCGCGGCATCGATGGTGACGAGAAGGCTGCGATGGTGGCGTAAGGCGGGGCTGCCCCTTACCTCGCCCCGCTTGCGGGGAGAGGTCGGAATGCGCGCGTAGCGCGGATTCCGGTGAGGGGGTACAGGTCCTTCAACGACCGCCCGTGTGGAGAGATGCCCCTCACCCCAACCCTCTCAGCGCGAGCGAAGCTCGTCGCGGCCCCGTAAGAACGGGGCGAGGGAGCGCAGCGTCATTGCGGCTGTAGTTCAGCGTCCCTCCGCCAAAATCGCCTTCCCCACATCCTCATAATGCGTATCCCGCGCCTGGATCTGCTGCGCGATCGCGTGCATGTCGCGAAAGCGCCGCTCGAACGGATTGCTGCGGAACACCGCAGTCGCGCCGGCCATGTGATAGGCGGCGTCGACTACCTTGGCCGATTGATGGATGGTCCAGGTCGCGGCGAGGCGAACGGCGCTGCGATGCGCCGGGCTGAATTGGCCGGTCGCGCAGAGGTCGTGCCACATCGCATTCGCCGTCGCATAGAGATAGGTGCGCGCAGCGCGTAAGTCGCCCTCGGTGCGGCCGATCAGGCCCTGGACAGCCTGGTTGTCGCGCATGGCGCTCGCTGCCAGCGACTGGTGCTTTGCCCGCGACAAAGCAATGGCGGCATCCAGCGTCGCGCGCGCGACGCCCAGCGAGACCGCGGCAAAGCCGAGGCTGAAGGTCGAGCCGGTGCCGATCCTGTAGAGCGGACCCGTCTCACGCAGCGCGGACGGCACGTCACGGAACGCCGTGAAACGCTCGGGGATGAAGAGGTCGCTCACTTCATAGGAATCCGTGCCGGTGCCGGCGAGCCCGATCGCCTGCCAGACGTCGTGCAGCACCGCGCTCGCAACCGGAAACAGGATGGTGCGAACCTCTGGCGAGCCGTCGGCATTTTTCCGCGGCGTCCCGTCGGCTCCGACGATGCGGACATGCGCCCCCAGCCAGCTCGCCTGCCGCGAGCCCGAGGCAAAATCCCAGCGCGCTGTGACGCGATAGCCGCCCTCGACCGCACGCGCCTCATGCGCGATCGCGCCCCAGGCGAGGATGCCGGGCGGCCTGTCGAAGATCTCGCGCGCAATGTCGTGGTCGAGCGAAGCCGCGATCATCGCGCAGACGCTGCATTGGCCGAGACACCATGCGGTCGAGGCATCCGCCTTCGCGATCTCCTCCTGCATCTGCATGAAGGTTTCGATGGGGGCTTCCGCACCGCCGAGACTCTGCGGCAAAAGCGCGCGATAGAGCCCGCTCTCGATCAAAGCCGAGACGACGGTCGGCGTCAGCCGACGGGAGCGCTCGATCTCGTCCGCTTCGCGCGCAATCAGTGGCGCGATTGCCCGGGCACGTTCAACGAGATCGAAGCCTTGCGGCCTGTTCATGCGTCACCTCGTCAGGCCGCAGCGCGGCCGAGGTCGAGCGATTGCCTGCGTCTTGTCGGAAAACTCAGCGCCACCGCGACGGCGGCGAGCCCGATCGCGAAGGAGCCGGCGTGCAGCCATGTGTAGCGTTGGAAATTGTCGAACACGAGCCCGCCGGCCCACGGACCCAGCGCCATGCCGAGGCTGGCAAAGGCCGACACCGCGCCGAACACGGTGCCCATGATGCGCGCGCCGAAGTACTCGCGGACCAGCACGGCATAGAGCGGCATCACCCCGCCATAGGCGAGGCCGAACACGACCGAGAGCGCGTAGAATTCGCCGAGCTGCGCCACCGCGAGATAGGTCACGATGCACATCGCCTGCACGAACAGGCCGCCGACCAGCACGGGCTTGGCGCCGATGCGATCGGCTGCCGCGCCGAGCAGCAGGCGTCCGCCGAGCCCGGAGACGCCGGCGACGCTGTAGACCGTCACCGCGGTGAGCGGGGCGATGCCGCACACCATCGCATAGGACACCATGTGAAAGATCGGACCGGAATGCGCCGCGCAGCAGGCGAAATGCGCGGCTGCGAGCGCGATGAATTGCGGCGTGCGCAGCGCCTGCGCCGCGGTCAGCTCGATCTCCGGTGCCGCGTCGGTGCTCGCCGGGCCAGCCGCCTGCGGCGCCGGCCGCACCAGGAAGCAGGCCGGGATCAGCAGCGCCCACGCCGCACAGCCGATCACCAGCATCGCGGTGCGCCAGTCATAGGCCGTGATCAGCCAGCTTGCGGTCGGCGCGATCGTCACCGGCGACACGCCCATGCCGGCAGAGACCAGCGCCACCGCGAGGCTGCGGTTCTTTTCGATCCAGGCGCTCGCGAGCGCCATCATCGGCGCGTAAAAGCTGCCGGCGGCGACGCCGATCAGCACGCCGAAGAAAAGCTGGAATTGCCATAGGCTGGTTGCCTGGCTCGCAGTCACGAGACCGAGGCCCAGCAGCAGGCTTCCGGCAAGCACCACGATGCGGGTGCCAAACCGGTCCGACAGCGTGCCCCAGAAGAACGCGGCAACGCCCATGCAGAGGAAATCCAGCGTGGCCGCCGCCGACACGCCCGCGCGCGACCAGCCCATCGCTTCGGAGATCGGCTGCAGGAAGACCGCAAGCGACAGCATCGTGCCGAAGCCGACACAGGTCATCAGCGCTCCCGCAGCGACCACGACCCAGCCATAGTCGAACCCTGACGGCTTGCTCATCCGTTTCCTCTGCGCTTTTGCTCTTGTTGATGGTGCGCGCGGGGATGGTGGCCCATCTGTCGGCCGAGGGCAAGATTACGCGCAATGCGCGGGTACAGAGCTCGTTACCTTGCAGCGCCTTGAGCGTCGGCATGCGCCATGGGCCACCGCAACACCGACTTAGGATGTGTCTTGTGCCGCGGTTTCGCTGCCCCCGCGTGCCCGTTCCATTTGCCCCGGCCACCCGTACGCCGAGATCAGGCTCATGTAGGCCTCAGAATCCGTGCCGGTCATATTGAGGGAGCGGCTGCACTGTTGGAGGGCTTCTTCATATTGACGGAGGTGCAAGTGTGCGACGCAGAGAAGCCGCGCTGCGATGGTATCCTGCAAGACGGCCAGGTTTGCGAGGTCGCCGTCGAACCTATCCGACCAGATGTCGCGGGCGGTCTGAAGGTCGGTCAGAGATACGTTGACCCGCACCTGGTCTCCGTTGCGTCTCACCGCGCCCCGCACGGCCCAGCGGACGCGGAGATCCGTCCCGAGCTGCTGCAGATCGACCACCTTCTTCTTGTAGGTCAAGGCGGTGTCGCGTCCAACAACGAGAGTGGCGGGCGTTCGCGCGAGATCGGTCGTCAAGCCTGTCGAGATCAAGTCGGCAAAGGAGTCCTGCGCCGGACCGTCGTTGAGGCTGGCGAAGGGCAACACGACGAGAGAGAGGCGAGGCGCGATCTCGGGCCTGACTGTCGGCTGTGGCTGGATATTTTGAGCTTCCCGTTGTGCGTCGGTACGGACTGTCTTCCAGGCATTCCAGTATCCGGCAACGCCACCGGCAATTGCGCCGATGGCGGCGACCGACGCCAGCACGCTGCCGACGAGCTTCAAACGGCCTCTGAGGTCCTCCAGCCAGCCTGCGGATCGCCGTTCGCCAACAGCGTGTGCAGAGGCAACCGGGATCGTAACCGCTGCCGTGGTTCCTGGTTGCCGATCCTCATCGTGCACGGCGCCCACGAAACGAAAGCCCTTGCGTGGAAATGTCTTGATAAGACGTTGTTGCTGACCGGAGTCACCGATCGCGCGCCGGACGGCGTTCAGCCGGGTCGTCAGCGCCGCATCGGATACGATCCGGCCATTCCAAATCGCGTTGACGAGATCGTCCTTGCTGACGACGCGATCCCTGCTGCGGATCAGATGTTCGAGCAGATCGAGAACCTGGGGTGTCGTGGGCACCACATCGAGCCCGCGCCGCAATTCGCGCCGCTCGGTGTCCAACGCACAGTCCTCGAAGAAATAGCGCATGGCACCATTCTCCAAGCCTGCCCTCTATTCTCCGAGGGCGCGGGAGCAATAATCCGTGGAGAATAGGCCTTCGCTCCCGAAAACTAAGCCGCGAACATTGGTCCACCCCGTCAGGGGGTGCCAAGGTCGTGCTTTTCCGGAAGGCCCGCTTCGCAGAGACCCTTCTCGAAGATCGCGAAGTCATCTGCCCGGCGAAACGGTGCCAGATTCTCGAGATTGGCACGAAGATCTGGATTGCATTCAAGGGCTTGCAGGAGGGATCGTTGCGCTCGTTCACGCCGCCCAGCGAATGCGTTGCTGGCTGCGGCAATGCAGGTCACGAGCAGGAAACTCGTCTGACCACGCAATGCGGTCTCGGCGCATGATACCGCCGCGTCATAGCGGCCCGCCAGAAAATGCGCATACGCCATGGCTCCCTGCGCGTCGTAGTACATGGGCGGATCGAGCGGGCTAAGTCTCACGGCATGTGCGGCGTGCTCGAGGGCGAGATCCGGCTCTCCCCTCCAAACTCTCAGCCAGGCACTGGTGGCCCAGGCTTGCGCGAAGTTAGGGTTGTCAGCCAAAGCTCGATCCACGAAAGCAGCCGCGTCGTCGAACTCATGGGCTATGAAGGCGAGTGCATATCCACCCACGGACAGTGCAACCGGATCATTTGCCCCCAGTTCTACCGCCTTCCGGGCCAGCCGGGTGGCTTCCGCAATTTCCTTCGCGGGATCGCTGATCCAGCCGTTCGCCTTGCGCCGGGTATAGCACCAGGCGGCCATCGCATAGCCACAAGCCAGTCGAGGGTCGAGTTCGGTCGCCTTGCAAAAGAGCTGCAGCGCCTCGGTGTTTGCGTTGTTGGACCAACGGGATTTCGCCAGCCCGCGCAGATAATGATCATACGCATCCAGATTTTCGGGCGGCTTCCGCCTTGCCCGCTTGATTTCCTCACGCTGCAGCCTCGGGGCGATTGCGCCTATGACACTGGACGTCAGATTGTCCTGCAGATCGAACATGTCCTCGATCGGGCCCTCAAAGCGGTCTGCCCAGAGATGCGTTCCAGTTTCGGCATCGATCAGCTGCCCCGCGATTCGAATGCGATTTCCGGCTTTGCGCACGCTGCCTTCGAGTACATAGCGGACACCAAGCTCGCGGCCGACCTGCTTTACATCAACGACCCGGCCCTTATACGCAAAGCTCGAATTGCGTGCGATCACGAACAGCCAGCGAAAATGAGCCAGAGCCATCGTGATTTCCTCCACGATGCCATCTGCGAAATACTCCTGTTCGGGATCGGAGCTGAGGCTGACGAAAGGGAGTACGGCAATCGAGGGCTTATCCGGTAGCGGGAGGGCCGCTGTTCTCGCTTCTGACCGGTGAGGGACGGTTGAAGGATCCGGCTCCCGTACTTCCCGAACGGCTCCGACGAAACGGAAGCCCTTGCGCGGGATCGTCTTGATCAGGCGCTGCGCTTCCCCGCAATCGCCGACTGCCGTGCGGACGCCATTGATGCGGGTCGCAAGCGCGGCCTCCGATACGATGCGCCCCTTCCAGATCGCGTTCATGAGGTCGTCTTTGCTGACGACAC
Organism: Bradyrhizobium sp. 63_E2_N1_3; assembly: GCF_052076005.1. Taxonomy (NCBI): domain Bacteria; kingdom Pseudomonadati; phylum Pseudomonadota; class Alphaproteobacteria; order Hyphomicrobiales; family Nitrobacteraceae; genus Bradyrhizobium; species Bradyrhizobium sp. 63_E2_N1_3. The sequence continues at coordinate 926,418 of NZ_CP197235.1, forward strand.
GCTCCCTGTTGCCGATCAAGTAGTCGAGAATGTCGAAGACCTGTGGCGCAACGGAAACAGCATCGGCCCCGCGATGCAGCTCGCGCCGATCCGTGTCGAGCACGTATTCATCGAAGAGATAGCGCAAGTTGCCACTCCCGTCGTTGGATGAAGCCGCCTCTGCACCTGCTGGGGCGTAAAGTAAGGCGCCGGTCAGGAAAATGTAAGCTGCACGTCAAGCGTGCCCGGCGAAGTCCTGACATCCTGCCCTCGGTAAAGGTATCGCCAAGGGATATCGCCGATGAGTACCATCAACGGCGTTGCACAGGTGCGACGGACTGCCACACCCGTGCAGCAAGTGACCAGCCTTTTCCTGCGGGTCTGGAGCGCATGGCAGAAGCGCCGAAGACGGCTGAAGGTACAAACCGCTCTCTGTGCCCTCAGCGATCGGGAGTTGATGGATATCGGCGCGACGCGCGCCGATATGGACTACATTGCCTTGCAGCAAGGCCGCGCAAGGCCCGATCGTCCGGCACCCTGGCGCATTGGCAGTGCGCTTGCGATCCTGTTGGTCGTCAACCTGTTCAGCTTGATTTCCGTAGATCGCGCCGAGGCTCAATGCACTGCGCAGGATGGTTTGCGGAGGCAGCTGGCGGTCAAGGTCGACCCGCCGGCTCCCAGATCGGAGATTCCGGTCAGCTCGGCTGCAGATGTCCTGGCGTGGAAGACGATCCGGATAGGAACATTCACGGATACGTTCGCTCTTCGCAGCGCGATGAGCGCAATGGGCTGCGGCGTCGGAAACGCGGCTGATGAGATACTCGCTCGACCGGCCTTTACCCTAAGTCGCAAGAAGGCGGAGGTTGAGCTTGTTGCCGTGTCGGTTGCGGAGCTCGGCTTTCAAGGCGAGGCTTCGCTGCGGGAAATCTATGCGCGTGCACAACAGCTCGGTCTTGCTCTGGCGCCCGCCGAAATCGCGCCGCAGCTGAGACTTCAGTATTTGGACCAGCCGATCGGTGAGTTTCTCACCATCGGGATGGAGCCTATCGGAACGTGGGCGGGCGAAGCGGTCGTCCTGACGGTGGCGAATGGCGGAGCAGGCCTCATCCTGATCGGCCAGGATGGCCGTGAGGACGCGCAGATATCTGCGATATCCCGTTTTGTGTTCGTGCGACCCGGCTCATCCATGGCTCCAGAGACCGCAGCGATGGCCAGGTAGCATGCTGCGATCTCATTTGGTCTGGGCTCGATCAGGGAAACGGGTGATGATCACGCGTCGTGATGTGTTGTCGGCGGCCGCTGCGGCGTTCGCCGCTACGCATATTTCACCGCGGGCTCTTGCACAGCCGATCGCGAGAACCGCGCATATCCTGACGGGCTTCACGCCGGGGCTGCAGGATGGGTTGGCGCGGCTCGTGGCGGGCCAGATGAGCGGCTATGCGGAAACCATTGTGGTCGAGACCCGTCCGGGCGCGGCCGGTCGCATCGCGGTGGAGGCGGTGAAGAGCGCCGACGCCGACGGATCGGTCATGCTGTTCGCGCCGCTCGGCTTCATGATGTTCTTTCCGCACGTCTACAAGACACTGAGATACCATCCGCGGGATTTCACGCCTGTGTCGACCGTCGCCTCGACCCCGACATTGCTGACGGTCGGTCCCAGCGTGCCGGCCGACGTCAAGACGCTGGCGGACTTCGTGGCCTGGTGCCGCGCCAATCCGAAGCACGCCACCTTTGGTTCGCCGGGCGCCGGAACCTCGCTGCATTTTCTCGGTGCGATGCTGGGCCGCAGCGCCGGCTTCGATTTTCTTCACGTGCCCTATCAGGGCGGCGGTGCGATTCAGGATCTGGTCAAGGGCGTGATTGCCGCGACCGTCATGCCGATCGGCAGCTCGCTCGGACTCGTCCAGTCCGGAGATCTTCGCGCGCTGGCGACCACCGGACCGCGCCGCAGCCTGTTTGTTCCGGCGGTACCGACGATGCGGGAGGCCGGATATCCGTCGCTCGAGGACCTCACATGGTTTGCGTTCTTCGTTCCGGCCAAGACGCCGGCGCCGATCGTCGATAAGCTCAACACCGCGATCCAGGCGGCCTTGCGCACCGACGAGGTCAAGGCCGGCATGGCAAAGCTGGCCGTCGAGCCCGACGCGATCGCCATGGAAGACTTCGCCCGGCTGATCGCATCCGAATCCGACCGGTGGAAGGCGATCGTTCAGGCAACGGGGTTCGTCCCGACCGATTGAAGCGGCATTGACAGGAGGCAACACATGAGCGGGCCGGCATCCGTGCATGATCTCGTGCAGTCGCATCGCATCACCGCGGTGATCTATGCGGCGGCGAAGCTCAATCTCGCCGAGGCCATCGGCGATGAGGCGAAATCGGTGACCGAGCTCGCCCGGCTGGTGTCCGCCGATGAAAGTGCGCTGCGCCGATTGCTCGTTGGCCTGACGACACTTGGCCTGTGCAGGCAGGCCGACCGCGACCGGTTTGCCATGACCGAGCTCGGCCGGCAGCTCGACGAGACCGCCGACCCCTCCTTCAAGGACTGGGTTCTCTTCGAGGGCGAGATGCTCGCGCAATCCTGGCTCGGACTGGTCGAATCGGTTCGCTCGGGCAAGAGCGCGGGCGAGCTGCGCGGCGATGGCGACGATCGCTATGCCGCGACGAGCAATGCGCCGGAATTCACCCGCCGCTTCAACGCCGCGATGGTCAGCCTGACGCGGAGCATCGTTCCAAGGATCGTTGCGGCCCACGACTTCGCGACCGCGCGCGTTGTCATGGACCTCGGTGGCGGCACCGGCGAATTGATCGGCGGCGTGCTCCAGCGCAACCCGCATCTTGAGGGCATCGCCTTCGATCTCGCGCGCTGCGAGGCGGGAGCGCGGGCGCATTTTGCCCGGCTTGGCATCGCCAATCGCTGCCGGTTCGTCGCCGGCAGTTTCTTCGAGAAGGTCCTGGGCGGCGCCGACACGATCCTGATGAAGAGCATCCTGCACAATTGGAGAGACGATCGTTGCGAGGTCATTCTGCGCAACTGCCGGGACGCGCTGCCGGCCAGCGGAACGTTGATCGTGATCGAACGGATCATGCCGGAGCCTGCGACGACTGAGACCCAGGACCGCTCCTGTGCCATGAGCGACCTCAATATGCTGCGGGGACCTGGTGGCCGCGAGCGGACGGAAGCCGAGTACCGCAGGCTTGGCGTCCTCGCCGGCTTCGCCTTCGTCGGCACCAGCGGTGTCGGCTCGTTCAGCCTGGTCCAATTCCGAAAGGTCGGGCACTGACTGCCGTCCGTTGGGACGCCAGTCGAGTCTCATCCCATCAGGCCTTGGCGCAGGATCGATCAGCAGCCCCGGCAGACGCCGGAGATCTTGCGATCGACGTTGGCATCCTCTTGGTCGAGGAAATCCAGCGATCCCGAACTTGCCGAGGGCACGTCGGAGGCGTGGGGCTGGCGGTGACCGACCGGGGCCGTCCACGGCCTGGTGGTCGTTTCCTTTCCGGGCAGCGACGGGTGGAAAGGTTGCGCCGAAGCTGTGCCCATCGTCGATACGATCGTGACCACAATCAGCATCTTTGAGGTGATCATAGGTGTCTCCAAATGCATCCCGCCCTGCATGTGCGGTTCAGACATTCAGATTTGCATCGAAGACCCGCTATTCCCTGTCATCGCGGAGGCGTGATACCGCCGTGGTCCGGCCTTCCGGAACGACGTTTGTCAGGCCGGCGCTTTCCTGCCGATCAGACCGAAGACGATCATGACGAGGCTGATGCCGCGGACAGCACCCGAGACCTCTCCGACCGTGCGCATCAGGGCGGCAGGATCATTGGACCACGGCGTCATGTCCCGCATCGAGAGGAAGAACAGGACGGCGAGCACCAGCAGGACCGAGCCAACGGCAATCAATCGCCAGTTTCGCTTTCGCATGACAGACACTCCCCCGTATCGCCCACAGATGGGCGGGGCCGTTTAGGACGCAGGGAGATAGTGTCGTCGAGCCCGGGTCGGGTTCAATGGCCACGAGCCGCATCGAACAAATGTGACCCTCATCCCCAATTTGTTCGCGGCCGCTGGTGGGTGGCCAACAGATGTTTTGACTTTTTTGTGTTTTCAACGCTTTGACGGCTCGACCCTGTCGGCATGGACCAGTCTCGATCGTCCTTGGATGGACTCCGCACACGTCAGTGATGCCGTCACCTAGAAAATCGAACCAGGAGCTTATGTTCATGAGGATCACCGTAGAAACCACCGTAGCAGCCCCCATCGATCAGGTCTGGCGTGCCTATACGACACCTGCTGACATCATGGCGTGGAACGCCGCGTCCGACGACTGGCATACGACCAAGGCTACGGTCGACCTGCGGGAAGGCGGGGTCTTCTCGTCGCGCATGGAAGCCAAGGACGGCAGCATGGGCTTTGACTTCGCCGGGACTTACACGACGATCGTCGAACACAAGCTGATCGAATATTCATTCGGCGATCGCAAGGCCGAAGTCGAGTTCGTGCCCGGGGCGAAGGGCGTCGTCGTCCGCGTTGTCTTCGATAGCGAGCCGACACACTCGGTTGAGCAGCAGCAGGGCGGCTGGCAGGCGATCCTCGACAACTTCGCGCGACACGTGCAAGCGAAGCAGAAGAAGTCGTGAAGCCGTGCGGGGGCAGGAGATGTCCCTGACGGGCGCCGTCGGCTTTCCGCGCAGAGTACCTGACGGAAATTGATCAGTCGAGGAATAGCCGGCTTCGGGGGCAGTCGCGTCGGTTGCCCCCTCAGCCGGCGACCTCCGGTTTGCGCCGGGCTCACCGGCGCGGTGGGCCAACAGGTGACGTCAAGCTGCTACGACGGCTCCACGCCCCCCGCGCGCGTCTCCGGGGGCGCGCCACGCCTCAGGGGAAGCGGCTGGTCGCCAAGCAACACCTTCACCACCACGTCACGCGCATTGCCGGGATCAAGCGAGTGCTTGGCGATCAGGTCGCTACAGTCGGCGACGATCTGGTCGGCGTCCTGCATGATCTTGAGCTCCTTGTAGCGATCGTGCCGATGCAGGCCCATGCTTTCGCCGACCACTTCAAGGATATTCATGATACGAAATGGCCAGTCGCGCTCGTGCGCGCACAGTTCGCGATGATCGGAATGATAGACCGCGACCAGTGCATCGACACCTGCATCGCGCGCCGCCTCAAGCTCCATGAGTTGCAATTCGCGCTTGTACTTTGGAAGCGCGCCGACATCCACGCTCTGCAAACCCACCGCCGGCTGGTTCAGATCGACGAGTTCGATACCGGGTACCGCCGTCAAGATTTCAGCGGCGGATTCCACGACGCCGGCCACGCCGGGATGCCTGTGCAGCGCGACCCGCATTTCGACCCTGCGTTGAAGGTGCGGCTTTAGCTGCGCCAGCCGGTCGCCGAGAAAGCGCATGAACGGGTTCATCTCGAACGGGCGGGACCCGTGTTGTCGCTCCACCGTTGGCAGGATGGTCTCCGTGTACTGGACGTAGCACGACGGGCACCAGGAGATCACCTGCCCCGAGTTCGAGTGCGACAGCTTTTCCATCGTACTCGATCCCATACGACCGGCCATCTCTGCGTCGCCAGACTTGAGCTGGAGAATGCCGCAACAATGGCTCGGTCCGCCCATCACCTGGTAACTGACGCCGAGCGCGTCCATGATATCGAGGGCAAGCAAGGCGATGTGCGGCGTCTTGAGCACATTGCAGCCAGTGTAAAACACGAAATCCGGCGTTTCAACGGGCGTGGCGACCGACGCCGATCTCTGACCCAGTCGTTCGAGCACGTCCGCATCGAGTTGCAGGCGCGAAAGCACGTTCACGCCACGACTGCCGTCGCGGTACCTCTCGACACCCCGCCGGCGCCGTTCCGCAAGCTCATTGTCCGACTTCGCGATGCCAAGCCGCGCCATGCTCAGCAGGAAACGCGGATTGACGCCATAGCTGCACGCCTTGATGCATGCCCCGCTTCGCATGCAGGACAGCGCCCATTTGCGCGACGCTTCCGGGCCGTTGCCGGTACGCACCAGCTCGAGAATGCCGCCGATGATGTCTTCGGACTTTGTCGTCCGCGAGATGCCGGCCGGCTCGACACTCGGACAGGCCTCGACGCATTTCCCACATCGCGTACAGGCGTCGAGCATGTCTTCGGCATATTCAGCCAGGGACGTCTCGAAGGGGACCTCGTTCATCGGCTGCATGACCAACTCCCAGGCCTGCTGGAGGATCGGCTACGTGCGGCATACGACAGCGCCGGAACCTAACTCACAATTGGCGAGCTGTACACGAGCAGGCCGCAATGGGGATTTGTCGCCTTCGGGTCAATCGCGTCTGCTGCGCGCTGGGTGAGCCCGCTGCCGGCGTGCTCTTACTACCGGACCACCCGTGACCGATCTGGACTTCGCATTCGGGTCAACAGGCGACGTTCGTTAGCCGGCACGGCGACCGTCAGAGCAAGGCCGCTCTGCTCCGGTCCCCGAAGGCCATCTCGGGAGATGGGGAGGATTATTTCTACCCGCCCTGCGGTAGCCCTTAAGGCCTTTGTTGGATGTTGACTCGCCTCTTGCGGCACGGACGATCCGGCACCAGCTTTCACAGGTCAAGTAGGGACCGGCGGACGATGATCTCCGTTGTTGTCGGGTCACGACAACATGCCGGTTGACCGACGATCTCTACGTTGGAGGGTCAACTATTTCGCCCCGCACGCCTCTGGCGCTTCTCATCATATCCCTGGGTGCGATCGCCGCGGTGTGGTGGTGGCTGGCCATACCGATCAACTTGGCGCGCGCGCCGATCGATCCGAATGCCAAGCTGCAATGCATATCCTACGCGCCCTTCCGCAACAACCAAACGTCGGAGTCGCCGACACCAGTGCCGCGGGACCAGATCGCGGAAGATCTCGCCCAGCTTGCCAAAATAACCGACTGTATTCGTACCTATGCGACTGATCTTGGTCTCGATCAGATCCCCGAACTTGCGTCCAAGGTGGGGCTGAAAGTCATTCAGGGAATTTGGCTCGATAGGGACCGACGGAAGAGCGCGACGCAGATATCCACGGGCATACGCCTCGCCCGGCAATATCCGGAAACCATCACCGCACTCGTGGTCGGCAATGAGGTTCTGTTGCATCGGAAGATGACACCTTCCGATCTTGCTGCCTTGATCCGCTCGGTCAAGGCACAGGTGCCGGTCCCCGTCACCTATTCCGACGTCTGGGAGTACTGGCTGCGCTATCGGGAACTCGGTGACGCCGTCGATTTCGTCACCCTTCATATCCTGCCATATTGGGAAAATGTCCCGGTCGCGGCGAAATCTGCCGCTGCTCACGTCGACGCCGTCCGAAAGCAGGTGGCGTCGGCGTTTCCGGGTAAGGAAATCCTGATTGGAGAAACAGGTTGGCCGAGCGAAGGGCGGATGCGCGAGTCGGCGCTACCATCGCGCACCAATCAGGCGCGGGTGATCTCGGAGGTCCTCGATCTTGCCCGGCGCGAGAATTTCCGCGTCAACCTGTTCGAGGCGTATGATGAATTGTGGAAGCATGAGTTCGAGGGCACCGTCGGCGGATCGTGGGGCTTATTCGATTCCACGCAGCGCACGCTGAAATATCCGCCCGGCATCCCCGTCAGCAATTATCCGCTCTGGAAACTGCAAATGAGCAGCGGAATGGCGCTGGCGATCCTGGTGTTCGGCGCTGCATGGCTGACCTTGCGCCAGAAGCCCTCGCAGCCCCGGCTCATCTCATGGTTTGCGGTCGGAATATCGGCAACCACCGCCGGAGTCTTGTTTGGGGTGGCCGCTCAAAAGATGTTCTATGAAAGCTACGGCGCGGGCAGCTGGCATCTGTGGGGCGCACTTCTGGTGGCGGCAACTGCCTCGCCGCTGTTCGGCGCCAACGCCCTGATGTCCGGGCGCGCACCGCCCACATTTTTGGAATTGCTGGGTCCGGAGCACTACCGGACCCCATCGGGACTGGCGATCATGCACGGATTGATCTTGATCGTAACCATCGTGATCGGCACTGAGACGGCGCTGGGCCTGGTGTTTGACCCGCGCGAAAAGGATTTTCCCTTTGCGGCCCTCACTATGGCGGCGGTCCCTTTCGCGGCGATGACGCAGCTCAATCGCCCGAAGAAGGGAATCCGCCCCATGGCGGAAGCGATGTTTGCCGTCGTATTCCTGGTGGCAGCCATCTATGCGGCGCTTAGCGAAGGACCGGACAATTGGCAGTCGCTATGGACTTGTGCTGCCTATATGCTGCTTGCGGTTACGCTGTGGCGGGCGCGCGCTTGAGTAAACCTGGCCAGCCGACTTCCGTTGTGGGTCAATCGCGTCACTATGGCCGCGTGCCGATCTCTTCCGGTCTACCTCTGTGAACGGAAATCGTCAGACTGCACCGGCACGTCTCACACGGGCCAGAAGCGGACCCACGACCTAATCCCGAAATCCTGCCCTCGATCGCTCGCCTTCATATGCAAGCCAATCAGAGGATAATCTGTCGTATTGAGGTTTACTTATTGGAAATGAAGCGAGCCGCTGAATGCCATCTCCCATAGAATAGATCGCCACCGTGTACTCTCGGCCCCGTTGATCCGGTGTGCGGGGAATGGCGATGTACCTTCGGTGTTCGCTACGCTGGCCTAGGAAAACATCGAGCACTTGGCCGACTTCAGCTTTGCCTTTGAGAGTCTCCGTGATTCTCAGACGGGCGAACCATACATCGTTGGTACAAAGCTCGCAGTGACGGCCACCCATCCATATTACGGGTTGCTGCAAGCGAACTCTCGCAACGACGACATCCCTAGCGTCGGGAGACAAATTGTTCAGTGCCTCTACGAGATTGTCTGGCGCGCCTTCTGAAAAATACGCAATGGGCGTCTTGTTCTCCATCGCCGAGGAACGCGGCGGACCGACAATGATTGCGCTCATCATCGCAGCGACAAGAGCTAGGCTTCGCTTGACCGATTTCATCTACAGCACTGCGCACCGAATGGTTGTAGTGGCACTATAATCCAGTTTTGAGAAGTTGAACAGATTAGGTCTGCTTTGGGTCAAAATGCGAAGAACTCAGAGTGAGCAAAGTCAGCCCGCTCTACTCCGCCAAGCGGACCTCAATGAAAGGTGTCGCCACTTCGCTGATGGGCCAGCAGCAGACATTGATCAGAGACGAAAACCCAACTTCACCAACGTCGTTGGGGGGCGGACTGACTTCAGTATGCCGGAGCGCAAGCGTGAACTAGCCCACATTGGGAGACCCGTGCGCGTGCTAAACTGCACTGTGCGCGCCAACTAACTTCGGTTCGACAAGAACTGGACGTTTCGCGGAGTAGGCCATGGACGAAAATCGTCGAAACGCACTTTCCACGGAATACGGCGAGGTCTGCAGCAACTTTCGGACGCTGACCGACATCCGGTTCAAGTTGCTGGGTCTACTGCCGATCGCGACCGCCGTAGCCATTGCGCTCAAAGTCGACCACATTGATGGCCGGAGCTTTGTGTTCTCGTTGTTTGGCCTGATCGCAACGATCGGGCTCGTGACCTACAATACGAGAAATGACGAGCTGTATGATGAACTCGTGAGACGTGCCGCATACATTGAACGAAGCCTTGGTCTCGCGGATGGAGCATTTGCCAACCGCCCGCGCGCGTCGCTCAAGTTTCGTCTTTTCGGCATCCCATGGAAAGTCGACCACCGAGTAGGTATCGGCACGATTTACCTTGCGTCCATCGCTGTTTGGCTTTTCCTGGTCTTGGCGTCGTTGTCGGCTTGGCTGGCTCCGGAGGCCTCGGTATTGGCTACGCTGGCTGCTTTTGGGCTCGCAGTCATTGCGACCTGGTGGGCGAGGACGTGGATCAAGCGTAAGAAGAAAGAGGTCGATGAGGAAAAGAGATCCTTGGCCATCGAGGCCGTTCAAAAGGCGTTCTCAACCGATTTGTCGCGAGGCACGGCGGACGGGGGGCTGATAGATTTGTGCTTCAAGCTCGCGGACGAGAAGACGCGCGAAATCATCGCCAAACGGGCTCAGTTCTATGCCGGAATCGATCGCGACTCCTCAATCTACTACCCGCCGGGCGTCTCAAAGGAACAGGCTGCATGTCACTTGGTGGCGCTACTCACGGATTTGCCACCGCGGTGGCTGTTCGATTGCGCCACAAATCGAAGAGGAGACATGCCAGAGAAAAGTCCCGTATTGTTCCCGCCCCGCGCTGACGAGGTAAGGTGATAGCGCATTGATTTTCCGCTTTGGGTCAGAAGCACCAGCCTGGACCTTTAGCCGACGACTTCCGGTCTGGCACCAGCTTCGGAAGTTCTCTCGCCGCGCGGAAAGTGGCGCGATGGGCCAAGGGGCGACATTGTCCGCGAGCGGCTGGCGCCAGAACAAATGTGAGATAGTTCATATCGGGCGCGTCGCCGACGTGTTGCCATTCCGATGTTTCCGGCGAAACTTCATTTCTTTCGCCACCGTGGCCGGTGCGTATCGCGCTACGGTTCGGACTGTGCGGGAGGCGTTGAATGGTCAATATCAAAGTTCCTCTTAATCCAGTGCAGAAACGCGGCTTGTGGCCGCCCAAAGGCGGGCGCGAATATCCGGTCTTGGATACGGACGACTGGTGGAAAATTGCGGCGCGCGAGCACATAGATGCGTGGGCGTTAATCGAGTTCAATTTCCAAACGCACGTTCCTGAGGAGGTGAATTGGTATTTGCGAGAGCTCGTGGGTTGCCGCCACAGCCGTGACGGGGGGCGCAATTACGCGTTTATCGGGGCTGACCCGAAGCTGCGCAAAATCTATCTTCCCGCTATGCCGCCTCCGCCCCCACCTGCACCCATACCCTGGCCCGACAAACTCAAGAAGCTCCAGTACGAGGTGGAGCATTCGAACGATCCACAAAAGGAACGGTTCCTCTGCATGCTCAAGGCGATGGAGAACCGCCGTGATGATCGCGTGATCTTTTGGTCCACCATAGCCCCGGGCCCCGAGTGGGTTGCTCCGCTTGGCGTTGAGGGAAGAGGGATTGGGAAAGCGTTGATCGATTCGCAGTGGCTCTATAAAAATATAAAGACTGTGCGGGATGTGGACCTTCTTCCGTATGGCAACGGATTACCGAGAAGCGATACTTTCGTGATCAGCTTCCACAAGTATCTGTTTGAAACGGCTTCGCCTTCCGTCGGCATACTGCGCGCGGCGAACGCAGAAATTGTCAAGACGCATGTCATGTTGGATCGTTGGGCGAACCAAAGCATGGGTGGAAGTGCGTCGATGCCGACGTGTTATCGCGCAATCAAAGAATTTATTCGCTTACAGGAGCAAAGTGATTACCCGTCTGTGATCAACTGCATCGTGACAACTGGCGCGTAGCCAGTTCCCTGGGCGGATGACTGCACCAATCCCCACCGCTTCAACGATTGCGGAGTCATCTGCTTCGGCGGCGTTAAGTCCACCGACACGTACCTCGCACTCGCAATTCACCACTTCAACAAAGAGATCATCGGCTGGCTGGAACCGGCGGCAAACAGCATCTCACATTTAGTTTGATCACCTCGTCGGTGGGCCGCTGGAGATGCAACGACACGTCGAGGTCGAGCGCTTTTTTTGGCGGTCTTGAAGTTGATCACCAATCGAATTTGGTCGGCGCCTGAATAGGCGGGTTGTAGCCCTTCATATTGGGTACGCTGGAACGCGACCGATGTCTCAATCGGGTCAAAATGCGAAGAACGCAGAGTGAGCAAAGTCAGTCCGCTCCACCCCACCAAGCGGGCCCCAATGAAAGGTGTCGCCACTTCGCTGATGGCGAGAAGCGGACATTCCCGTTTGGAGCCTGAGTGTGCTAGCCTGAGGCACCATGCCCACACCTGCCGAAGCAGTAAGAACCTACATCTTGGCCAAGGACGGCAACCGACCGTTCTTGATGAGGCAGGCGTTCTCTGAAGACATTGCACTCGAAATGGTGGTCAAGACCGACGCCATTTCATTCCCCAACACGGCTTCCGGCTTGAACGCCGTGGAAGAAATCTTGGTGCGTCGTTTTGGTGTCGAATACGAGAACATCTACACGTTCTGCCTATCCCGGCCTTCCGAAACGGACCGAGCGCGCTTTCAGTGCCATTGGTTGGTGGGGATGTCCGCCAAGGCCAGCGGGCAACCGCTGCGAGTTGGATGTGGACGTTACGACTGGCATTTCAATGAGCACGGAAAAGTGGTGAGGCTGGTGATCACCATTGAAGTCATGAAAGTCTTATCTGGCGCCGAACTCGATGGCGTGATGCGCTGGCTATCTTCGCTTCCCTATCCGTGGTGCAGTCCGTCTCAGGCTCTCCTGTCATTTCCTCCGCAGAACGACCTGCGCGAGGTTGAAGCCTACTTGAAGCAGGCTCAGTAATCTCCGCGGTCGAACTACGATTGGCCAATAAGGTTGACGTCCCGAAGTTGAAGCTTGCTGTATGTCGCCTTCGGGTCAATCGCGTCAATATGGCCGCGTGCCGCTCCCTTCCGGTCTGCCGCTGTGAACGGAAATCGTCAGACTGCGCGGGCATGTCACCCGCGGGCCATAACCGGACCTGTTCACTCGATGACCTTGTCGGCACTGGCCGCGAGTGCAGGAGAGACGGAAAGGCCCAGCTGCCTGGCCGTCTTCAAGTTGATGGACAGATCGAATTTGGTCACTTGGTAGAATGGAATATCGCCAGCTTTTGCTCCGCGGAGAATTGCGTCGATGTTGTTGGCAGCGCGCTGATACAATTCGACTAGATCAAAGGAGTAGGCCATTAGGCCCCCGGCTTCGACGGATTCGGTGAACGCGAAAATCGCCGGAAGTCTCGCGTCGGTCAGCAACTTGGCGATCAAAGCGCTGTTTTGAAAAGTTTCAGGGGAGTCGACCACCATGACTGCATTTGCGCCTTCGCCGGAAAGGCTCTCTACCGCTGCCCGCCAGTCATTTTCTTGAGCACCAACATCCAGTAGCGACACCGCGATAGGTAGGCCAGCCTCCTGGGCCGCTGCGGGGATAGGCGAACCCTTGACGAGCCCGCTGTATTGGATGTGAAGAGCGAGCAAGCCAAGTTTTGATATTGAAGGAAAGATTTCGCGCAGCAGTGCAATCCGTTTTCCATGAATCGATGGACCGGCATCGATGCTGGCTCCCGTGAAATTGCTGCCCGGGTGAGCCAGACTTTCGGCAATCCCCAATCTAACGGGGTCGGCAGTTATCGTTACGATTGGAATACGCGATGTCAGTTTCTTGAATATGAGTGCGCCAGGACCACCGAGGAGAATGACATCCGGGTTGCTGCTAACGATTTCCGTCGCCAAGGCTTCGAGGCCGGACGTATTTTGCTCTCGACCATAACTTTCGACTGTGAGGTTTTGTCCCTCGATCTGTCCCAACCGTCGCAGTTCCGCGAAGAGGGCTCGAGGATATCTTTTCCCGCTCTGATCGTGCCAGTCCGCGCTCGGCTCTGATGGGACGAAAATAGCAAGACGTTTCTTCTTGGTGCTCCCCGCGGCCGCAGCCAGCTGCGGCGATGCTACCGCACCACAAACGGCACAGAGAAAAGCACGCCGCCTCATGTTCGCCCCCTAGCCAGAGTCTAGGTCAACGCATCTTAGCGTCTAAAAGGCCATACTGAAAATCAAAGGTGGCTCTGCGATGTCCGGGTTGGGTCAAAAGCGTCGGTTTGGCGCTCAGGGGCAAACTTCCGCTCTGCCGCCATCACCCGACATAGCTGCACCGCGTCAACGGAAGCGATGGGGCACGAGCGGAAGTGCCTAGCCGCTCCATATCGGCCGCCGTCGGTCATCCCTGAACGAACAGCTTACTTTTCTCTCGTCTCCGGCCTATTCTTGGTGTCCTTCTGCGATGAGCGCGTTTGGGAAGAAATGTGGTCTATCGGGCGGAGAAGACGGCGTTGCGCTATCTCTTCGAAGACTATGTATTGGACACGGACCAGCGCGAGCTGCGCTGCGGAGCCGAGCTGATTGCTACTGCGCCGCAAACGTTTGACTTGCTCCTTTACCTCATTCGCAACAGGGAGCGGGTTGTCAGCAAGGACGATCTCCTCGGTGCGGTCTGGAGTGGTCGCATCGTCTCAGATGCCGCGCTCACGACGCGCATGAATGCAGCTCGCAGCGCAATTGGCGACACGGGCGAGAAACAGCGCCTGATCAAGACGATGCCCCGCAAGGGTTTCCGCTTCGTTGGCGCGGTGCAGGAGGCGCAAAGGCCCACAACCGTCCCCCTTGGCCAAGTGGCGCAGAACGATGATACGGCGCAGAGGTCGCTTTCACCACCTCGCCTTTCCATCGTTGTGTTGCCCTTCGTCAATCTCAGCAGCGCCCCCGAGCAGGACTACTTTGTCGATGGTGTGACCGGGAGCCTCACCACGGATTTATCACGCATCAGTGGCTCATTTGTTATCGGCCAACACACCGCGTTCACCTACAAAGGCAAATCGGTCGATGTCAGGCAGATTGGTCGTGAGTTGAATGTTCGCTACGCGCTTGAAGGCTCGGTGCAGCGTTGCGATAATCGTCTCCGGGTGAATGTTCAATTGATCGACGCGACGACGGGCAATCATTTGTGGGCCGACCGCTTCGACAAGCCCTTCGCCGATCTGCTCGATATGCAGGACGAAATCGTAGCAAGGATTGCGCGGACCTTAGACAACCAGCTCATCGTGGCCGAGGCGCGTCGCGCGGCAAGAACGTTGAATCCCGATGCCATGGATCTCTATTTCCAGGGCCGCCATTCTTGCAATAGGGGGGTGACACTCGAGAATTTGACAGAAGCTCGCAATTCCTTTGAACGGGCTCTGGCGACTGATCCGCAAAATGTCGACGCCATGAGCTGGAGCGCGTTGGTCGAGACAGTGCTTGTCGCGGCGTTCTTGAAAGACAACGAGCCTCCGCATCTGGCAGCGGCAGAGACCATGGTGCTAAAGGCGCTCCGCCTTGCTCCGGACCATGCCTGGGCTCATTTCACCTTGGCAATGGTGCTCATCTATACGAACCGGACGGCCCAAGGCGTGGCTGAGTGCGAGCGAGCCTTGGCCCTGGATCGCAATCTGGCTGACGCTCACGAGATGATGGGTCAGGCCAAATTTTATATGGGTTGCGGTGCGGATACCGAGTTCCACGTCAACGAAGCACTGCGCCTTTCCCCTCGCGATATCTCCGCCTTCCGATGGATGAATACGGCGGGCTTTGCCAAGCTCCAGATCGCAGCAGACGCTGAAGCGGCCGCTTGGTGTGCCCGAGGAATCGAGGCCAACCGAAACTATCCGCTGCTGCATTTCGGGTACGCTGCAGCGCTCGCGCTTCTTGGGAGGCTGGACGAGGCGCAAGTGGCCGCCAAAACCGGACTTGCACTTGATCCAACATTTACGATCCGTCGCGTCAGAAACGTTCCAGTGCGCGGCGACGCGAATTTCGTTGCAGGAGCCAGGCGCTTGGTTAGGGGATTGTACATCGCCGGAGTACCGGAGGGGTGATGCCGGCGATCGGTCTATCGCGTTACTATGGCCGCGTGCCGCTCTCTTCCGGTTTACCCCTGTGAACGGAAATCGTCGGACTGCACCGCCATGTCTCACACGGGCCAGGAGGCGACGTTCCCTGCTGGCCTCATAAGACCCGATATGACAGAGAGGCCACCATCTGAGGGCGGCCTCTGCTGCGTGCGTGAATTGGTCAGTTCTTGTACCCCATACTGCTACAGACCGCGTATTGATAGTTGGGGTTTGCACCTTGCGCCCATAACCCTTGTTTGCATTCCACGTACGTCCTGGCCTTGGCTGGCGCAAACGCCCTTATATCCGGGTCAAGCACTTTGGCATGCGCACCCGAGTAAAATATCTCTGTCGATGGAGTGTTCGGCCTCGTAGTTTTCTTCACGGCGTTGGCGGGTGCATTCGACAAAATGGCGACAGCTAAGCCCACAAGGAACAGCGAGGAAAATCTCATAGTAATGTCCTCCACAACTCCACCTCGAAGTGGGCGACTATTCAAGAGAGCTACAAGCAGTGGTGGCGTCGATTAAACATAACAACCTTATTCCCGAAGGGCAATGGACGGAGTTGCTCCAATGTCGCCACGGGTCAAAAGCGGTCTTCGAGGAGCAGTGCTTGGCAGGTCGGTTTATGGGCCAGAAGCCGACGCAAGCCGTCATCGACGTGGCGCCAGGATATCGAATTCAGAGGTTGCCAATCGGTCGGCGGCCGAGATGGCGTGTCCTGATGGACGCCTGCTGCACACCCGCTGCCATGATGACATCATGCCCCTGTTTTGCCCGACGGGTCAAATCGATTTCGTAAAATCGAAAAAGCCCAATGCCGACAAGGGCCGGCTACTGTGCATGGGGTTGTTTTCGCGAATTTTGTTTGTCGGTCCCGATATCCGGGCCGGACCCCAATCTCGTCAGGTCCGGTGTGGCCCGAGCACTGGCCTCAGCTATCGACCTTCAGCGCGGCAATGAAGGCTTCCTGCGGGATGTCGACCTTGCCGAACTGCCGCATCTTCTTCTTGCCTTCCTTCTGCTTCTCCAGAAGTTTCCGCTTACGCGTGATGTCGCCGCCGTAGCACTTTGCGGTGACGTCCTTGCGCAGCGCGCGCACCGTCTCGCGCGCGATCACCTTGCCGCCGATCGCCGCCTGGATCGGGATCTGGAACATGTGCGGCGGGATCAGCTCCTTCATCTTCTCGACCATCGCGCGGCCGCGCCCCTCCGCGCGGGTGCGATGCACCAGCATCGACAGCGCGTCGACCGGCTCGTTGTTGACCAGGATCTGCATCTTGACGAGATCGGCCACCTTGTAGTCGGTCAGGTGATAGTCGAACGAGGCGTAGCCTTTCGAGACCGATTTCAGGCGGTCGTAGAAGTCGAACACGACTTCGTTGAGCGGCAGATCGTACTTCACCATGGCGCGGGAGCCGACATAGGTCAGCTCCTTCTGCGCGCCGCGGCGATCCTGGCACAGCTTCAACACGCTGCCGAGATATTCGTCGGGAGTGAGGATGGTGGCCTCGATCCAGGGCTCCTCGATATCGGCGATCTTGACCACGTCGGGCATGTCGACGGGATTGTGGATCGAGATCTCCTGGCCGTCGGTCAGGTGCATCTTGTAGATCACGCTTGGCGCGGTCGCGATCAGGTTGAGGTCGAACTCGCGCGACAGCCGCTCCTGGATGATCTCGAGGTGCAATAGCCCGAGGAAGCCGCAGCGGAAGCCGAAGCCCAGCGCAGCCGAGGTTTCCATCTCGTAGGAGAAGCTCGCGTCGTTGAGGCGCAACTTGCCCATCGCCCCGCGCAGCGTTTCGAAGTCATTGGCGTCGGCCGGGAACAAGCCGCAGAACACCACCGGGATCGCCGGCTTGAAGCCCGGCAGCATTTCGGTGACCGGCTTCCTGTCGTCGGTGATGGTGTCGCCGACGCGGGTGTCGGCGACTTCCTTGATCGCCGCGGTGATGAAGCCGATCTCGCCGGGGCCGAGCTCGTCGACCTGCTCCATCTTCGGGGTGAAGAAGCCGACGCGCTCGACGTCATACGCCGCGCCTGTGCCCATCATGCGGATGCGCTGGTTCTTCTTCATGACGCCGTCGACCACGCGGATCAGCACGACTACGCCGAGATAGACGTCGTACCAGCTGTCGACCAAGAGCGCCTTCAAGGTCGCCTCGCGGTCGCCCTTCGGCGGCGGCAGGCGGGTGACGATGGCTTCCAGCACGTCGGGGACGCCGAGGCCGGTCTTGGCCGAGATCATCACGGCGTCGGAGGCATCGATGCCGATGACGTCCTCGATCTGCTGCTTGATCTTCTCGGGTTCGGCCGCGGGAAGGTCGACCTTGTTCAGGACCGGGACGATCTCGTGATTGTTGTCGAGCGCCTGGTAGACGTTGGCGAGCGTCTGCGCTTCGACGCCCTGGCTGGCGTCGACCACCAGCAGGGAACCCTCGCAGGCCGCCAGCGACCGCGAGACTTCGTAGGCGAAGTCGACATGGCCGGGCGTGTCCATCAGGTTGAAGATGTAGTCCTTGCCGTCCTTGGCGTGGTAGGCGAGGCGGACCGTCTGCGCCTTGATGGTGATGCCGCGCTCGCGCTCGATGTCCATGGAATCGAGCACCTGCTCCTTGCCCGCCATTTCGCGGTCGGTGAGGCCGCCGGTCATCTGGATCAGGCGGTCGGCCAGCGTCGACTTGCCATGGTCGATATGGGCGACGATGGAGAAGTTGCGGATGTTGGAAATGGGGACGGTCGTCATGGGCGCGGGATACCACTCACATCCCCGTGCGGCAACCATATTGCTGTATTTTCAGGGCCTTTCTTCACGCCAAGCTGATTCCACGAGGGCCCAAAACGCGCTACGCAACGGCCCATGTCCAGGCTCATGTCCACGACCTCGATCCCCTCCGCCCGAACACGCGTAAAAGCCCGGGTGAGCTTTAACCGCTTCCGGGCCTGGCTGGTTGCCTGCGCGATCCGGCCCGAAGCGCGGCTCTGGCTGGTGATCCAGCTCGCCATCCTGCATGCCGTGATCTGGACCTTCATCCTGATCAATCTCAAGGCAGCGCAGGACGTTCACATGGACGTCGCAGAAGCCTATGGCTGGGGCCAGGAGTTCCTGTGGGGCTACGGCAAGCACCCGCCGCTGTCGGGCTGGGTCGCCGGCCTCTGGTTCAAGGTGTTCCCGGCGGCGGACTGGGCGACCTATGCGCTGGCGATGGCGACCGTCGGCGTCGGCATGGTGATCTGCTGGCTGCTGAGCTTGCGCGTCGTGGACGCGCGGCGTGCGTTCCTGGTCGTGGTGATGGTCGCGCTCTACCCGATCTTCAATTTCAAGGGTTTCAAGTACAACCCCGACCTGCTCCAACTCGTCACGCTGCCGCTGCTCGTGCTCGCCTATCTCAACGCCTTCGAGAAGCGGACCTGGCAGTCCGGTATCTGGTTCGGGCTCGCCGGCGCGCTGGCGCTGATGACCAAATACTGGGTGCTGACCATGATCGGCGCCATTGGCCTTGCCGCGCTGATCCATCCCGACCGGCTGCGATTCCTGCTGTCGCCGGCGCCGTGGGTGGCGATCGCGACAATGGTCGTGGCGATGATCCCGCACATCGTCTGGCTTGCCGGCGTGCATTTCGTGCCGCTGACCTATGCCGGCGATACCTACAGCCTCGATGACAGCCGCCAGGTCCATCAGCTCGTGGCGGGCTACGCCCTGCATAATCTGGCGCTGCTGGCGTTGCCGGTGGCGCTGGCCGCGCTCGCAATGGCGCTGGTGCCGCATTGGTTCACGTTGCTGTTGCGCGCACCGTTACGCATCGTCACGCGTGCCTGGGGGCGCGGCGCCAATCCCGGCGTCAATGTTGCGCAGGCGTTGAACGTCTGGATCATCCAGATCATCGTCGCGGTCGGCCCGCCGCTCGGCGCGCTGGCCTTCAGCATCTACATGAAGACCGATTGGGGCATCTCGCTGTTCTTCCTGGTACCCTTGGCGCTGGTCGCGATCCCGGCGCTGCGGGTGCAGAGCGCGGCCCTGTTCAACATCGCCGTGATCTGGCTCCTGCTCAGCGTCGCCACGCTCGCCGCCTCGCCCTGGATCGCCGCGCGCGAGATGGCCGCTAATGCCGGCAACACGGCGACCTACGGCGCGCGCTCGGAGCTAGCGCATGAATTGACGCAGGCCTGGCACACGCGTTTCGGCTCGCGCTGGGCGGTCGTTGCCGGCACCATGGAGTCGATCCAGCCGATGGTGTTCTACAGCCCCGACCATCCGGCCGCGTTGATGCCGCTCGAAGCCTGGGATTCCGGGCTGACATCGCGCGAGGATGCCAAGAAGTATGGTTTCATCGGCGTGTTCGATCCGACCGATGGCCGCCTCCCGGCGTTCGAGAAATGGGTCTCGGAGATCGCGCCGAACGCCGAGCGCATCGTGATGACGACGCGCCGCTTCACCCACGGCAAGGCCGGCCCGGCGATGAGCTGGAATATCTACATCGCCCCGCCGGCGAAGTGATTGCGGCGTTGTCGGTCCCGTAGGGTGGGCAAAGCGACTTGTCCGCCATAGCTCGAAGAGCGACGGCGGAAGCGTGCCCACCACTTCTGTGGCGATTGTCGCGAGATGGTGGGCACGGCGCTTCGCGCCTTTGCCCACCCTACGGCGCCGAGCGCGTGGCTCAGATCCCTTCCTCGTTGAACTTGCTTTCAACGAGCTCGGTAATCGCCGCAAGCGCAGCCTGGGCATCATCACCGGCGGCGGCGACCGTGATCGTCGTGCCCGGTCCTGCGGCCAGCATCATCAGGCCCATGATCGAGGTGCCGCCGACGGTCTCGCCGCCGCGCGTCACCCACACCTGCGCGTTGAAGCGCTCCACCGCCTGGACGAACTTCGCCGAGGCGCGGGCGTGCAGGCCGCGCTTGTTGATGATCAGGAGGTCTTTGGAAATGGCTCCCGCCGGCACGCCTGTCCCGGCCTGGTTTCCGAGCGGCGCGTCGTCGCTCATTTGCCGGCGAGCACGCGGCTGGCAATGGTGACGTATTTGCGACCCGCTTCCTGGGCCATCGCGATCGCGTCGGGCAACGGACGCTCCTCGCGCACCTTGGCAAGCTTCACCAGCATGGGAAGGTTGATGCCCGCGAGCACTTCGACCTTCGGCCGGCTCATGCAGGATATTGCAAGGTTCGACGGCGTGCCGCCGAACATGTCGGTGAGGATCGCGACGCCGTCGCCGGAATCGACGCGGTTGACCGCCTCGATGATGTCGCTTCGGCAGAGATCGGAATCATCTTCGGCACCGATCGTGATCGCTTCGATTTGCTTTTGTGGGCCCATGACATGCTCAAGCGCTGCCTTGAATTCGTCGGCAAGGCGCCCGTGGGTCACAAGTACTAGACCAATCATCGGAAAACTCCTCGCGGGCGCTTTTGGTGCACCGCACGAACGCGCCACTTTGACCATCCAGAGCCCCCGCGCAAGAGGGGATGTTGCGTATCTCCCTGAAACTAGACGGATGGATGAGGGGAGCTGCGCCGGTCTATTCGGTCGCGATAGTGGGGTTCATATGGTTACCATTTCCCTTCAAACAATCGCCTGAAGGGTTAACGGAAGATGAACTCTTGGTAGTGGTCAAGGCCGCAACAACCAAAGGGAGGGGCGAATAGTCGCGCCCGACGGGGATTCGCGGTATTTCGACACCGAAAATGCTTGTTTTCAGCGATTCCGCCGCAGGCAGCCGTTCTGCGTCGGCGGCGTCCAGATCGACCACGAGGCCGACGGTCGCATGCTCCACGAAGTCGCAGCGGCGGATTCCCAGTCCCCGAATCTCGATCAGGCCGGCCAGCAGCGGCGCGGGGCGGACTTCAATTTCGTCGCCGACTGTCGCCAGATGGACACGGTCATCGCCGACCAGAACGGCCCTTTCGACCACGCCAGCGCGTCCCGCCATGATCAAATCGAAGGCAAGGCGCGACTTGCCGGAGCCTGAGGGCCCGCGGATCAGCACCGCCAGAGTCCCGACCTTGACTGCGGAGGCGTGAACGCTGGGGCCACCGTCGCTCATAGCGCCGGCAGCCTCACCACGAACCGCGCGCCGACAACCGTAGGCGCTCCGTCCTCGTCCACAGGGCCCGGGCGGTTCTCGGCCCAGATGCGTCCGCCATGGGCATCGACGATCTGCTTGGAGATCGACAGGCCGAGGCCGGAGTTCTGGCCAAAGCCCTGGTGCGGACGGTCGGTGTAGAAGCGCTCGAAGATGCGCTCCAGCGCGTCGTCGCGGATGCCGGGACCGTCGTCGTCGACCACGATCTCGATCTCGGAGCGGACGCGGCGGCAGGTGAGGCGCACCTTGCTGCCGGGCTCGGAGAACGATTGCGCGTTGGAGAGCAGGTTGGAGACCACCTGCCCGAGCCGTGAATCGTGGCCCGTCACGGAGAACGCGTCGGTCGCGCCGCGGCCCTCGAAGCGCGTTTCGACCGCGACGTCATGGCCGAGCTTGGTTTCATTGGCGACGGACACGAGCGTCGTCAGCAGGCGGCGCAGGTCGACCCGGACCGCATCCTGGCGCTGCAATTCGGCGTCGAGGCGGCTGGCGTCGGAGATGTCGGAGATGAGGCGGTCGAGCCGCTTGACGTCATGCTCGATCACCTCGAGCAGGCGCGCGCGGCTGGTCTCGTTGCGCGCCAGCGGCAGCGTCTCGACCGCGGAGCGCAGCGAGGTCAGCGGGTTCTTCAGTTCATGCGCGACATCGGCGGCGAACATCTCGATCGCCTCGATGCGGCTGTAGAGCGCGCTGGTCATGTCGCGCAGCGCGCCGGACAGGTGACCGATCTCGTCGCGGCGCCGGGTGAAGTCGGGAATCTCGATGCGGGCCTTGATGCGGCGGCGGACGCGCTCGGCGCTGTCGGCGAGCCGGCGCACCGGACCTGCGATCGTGCTGGCGAGCAGCAGCGACAGCATGATCATGACCGCGGCAGCGACGCCGCCGACCTTCAGGATCGCCAGGCGCTCGGCGGTGACCATCTGGTCGATGTCGTCGCCCTGCGTCGACAGCATCAGGGCGCCGTGGATGGCGCGCGAGCGCAGCACGGGGACTGCGACCGAGACGATCACCTCGCCGCGCGAATTGACCCGCACCATCGAACGCTTCTGGCCCTGGAGCGCGTCGCTCACTTCCGAATAGCCATTGCCGTTCTCTCGCCCGAGCTCGCGATACAGCGGCAGGTCACCGCGGTTGATCCAGAGGCGCACCGAAGTCAGGCCGCGCTCGATCACGCCGGGCTTCTGCGATGGCGGCGGCAACGGGAAGATCAGCACGTTCTCGAGGTCGCGGCTGTCGAGCAGCACCGTCCCGTTGGGATCGAATATCCGCGCGCGGGTCTTGGTCGGCGAGATCAGTGTGCGCAGCACGGGGGCCACGCGCTCCGGGCTGATCGGGAAGTTCAGCGCCGAATAATCGTCGGATTCGCCGTAGCTGTCGCCGAGCTTCAGATCGAGCAGGCGGTCAGGATCGACCGTGATCGCGTTGGTCTGCACGGTCGCCGACGCTCCGATGGCACCGGCGATGATCTCGGCCTGCACCAGCAGGCTCTGCGCACGCGCGTCGATCAGGCCGGCGCGGAACTGCGAGAGATAGAGAATGCTCGCGACCAGCGCGACGAGGCCGGCGAGGTTGAGCGAGACGATGCGGCGGGTCAGGCTCGAGAAGGAGAGCGCGAAGAAATACTGACCGGCACGCGTCAGCCAGGAGAACGGTCGCCAACCTTGCGCGGCCGGCTTGTCGTCGGCGACGTGCTCCGGTACGCCGTCGGATGCGATATCCCCGGCATTCTGGTTCTCGTCAGGCTGCGTTCGGTCAAGCAATGCTTACGCCCGCGTTAGGACATCTCGTGCGAAGGGTCCCCGCATCCTAGAGCCATCCCGGTCCCGATGGAACGAGAACCGGCGATGCTCTCAGTCTTTCGTGAAGGCGCGTGAGCCTCAGGCTTCCTTGAAGCGGTAGCCGACGCCGTAGAGCGTCTCGATCATCTCGAACTCGTTGTCGGTCACCTTGAACTTCTTGCGCAGCCGCTTGATGTGGCTGTCGATGGTGCGGTCGTCGACATAGACCTGGTCGTCATAGGCGGCGTCCATCAGCGCGTTGCGGCTCTTCACCACGCCGGGCCGGGTTGCCAGCGCCTGGAGGATCAGGAATTCGGTGACGGTCAGCGTCACCGGCTCGTTCTTCCAGGTGCAGGTGTGCCGTTCGGGGTCCATGCGCAGCAGGCCGCGGTCGAGCGCCTTGGCATCGTTCTCCTTCGGCGCGACGGTCGGGTCCTTCGGTGCAGAGCGGCGCAGCACGGCCTTGACGCGCTCGACCAACAGGCGCTGCGAGAACGGTTTGCGGATGAAGTCGTCGGCGCCCATCTTGAGGCCGAACAGCTCGTCGATCTCTTCGTCCTTGGAGGTCAGGAAGATCACCGGCAGGTCGGATTTCTGCCGCAGCCGGCGCAGCGTTTCCATGCCGTCCATGCGCGGCATCTTGATGTCGAGGATGGCAAGATCGGGCTGGGTGGTGCGGAAGCCGTCGAGCGCGGAGGCGCCGTCGGTGTAAGTCATGATGCGATAGCCTTCGGCCTCCAGCGCGATCGAGACGGATGTGAGAATGTTGCGGTCGTCGTCGACCAAAGCGATTGTGGGCATGAGCCTCTGCTTTCTGCTTTCCGTTTGGGTCGTGGCTTGAAACGGCGAGCAATTCACTGATGCGCCGCATACACGGGTGCCGAAGTCGGCGGTCGAACCTTGTCACCGAGCAATGCAAGCTGGGCTGAAGTGTGACCAAGTTCCACGAAGCGCAGCAGATTCGCCGCGTTTCGACCCATAACCTGACCCCCGTTTACCCGAAAAAAGACCTCCCTTGCAACCACCTGACCCGAGAAAGCCGATGCACCCGACCCCCGACTTCGACCCTGGAAAGCTCGCCAAATCGCTGCTCAGGCGCTCGCGCCAGGGGGCGCTGGCAACGCTGATGGCCGGCAGCGGCGATCCCTATTGCTCCCTGGTCAATCTGGCGAGCCACCCCGACGGCTCGCCGATCCTGCTGATCTCGGGCCTGGCCGTGCACACCAGGAACATCCTGGCGGATCACCGGGTCTCCCTGATGCTGGACGAACGCGCGGCCGGCGATCCGCTGGAGGGTGCCCGAATCATGCTGTCCGGCCGGGCGGAACAGGCCGATGCCGACAAGGATCTGCTCCAGCGGCGGTATCTCAATGCCCATCCATCGGCCGAAGCGTTTGTTTCGTTTAAGGATTTCTCTTTCTTCAGAATTCGGCCCACGGGAACCCATCTGGTCGCCGGCTTCGGCCGCATCGTCGATCTCAAGCCCGAGCAGTTCCTGACGGACCTTACCGGTGCCGAGGATCTGCTGGCGGCGGAGGAGGGGGCGGTCGCGCACATGAATGCCGACCACCGCGACGCCATGGGTCTCTATGCAACAAAACTCCTCGGCGCGGCGGAGGGCGACTGGCGCTGCACCGGCTGCGACCCCGAAGGCCTCGACATGCAGGATGGCCAGACTGCGCTGCGGCTGGACTTCCCGGAGCGGGTGACTGACGGCACGGCGCTGCGCAAGATGCTGGTCCGCCTTGCTGGCAAAGCGCGCGCGAAGGTGGACTAGCGCGCAACAATTTGAACGCTGCCCCCCATCGCTGCGACCCAAGACCGTAATGGTTCGAAGTCGGCAGCGAGAGGGTTCATGACACGCCGTCGTTTGACGCTGGTTGCGGGTTTGGCGCTCGCGATCATCGCATCGCTTGCCACGCCCAGCTTTGCCCAGAAAGGTCTCGCCGCGGAGAGCGCGCGGATCAACGCACTCCGAAGCGCCGGCAAATATTCGGAGGCGCTGCCGCTGGCGCAGGCCATGGTGGCGTCTCTCGAGAAGACCACCAACAATCGTGATCTCGCGGGCGCGCTCAACAACCTCGCGCAGATCTACGCCGACCAGGGTCACGACGACCAGGCCGAGCCGCTCTACAAGCGCGCCATCGCACTGATGGAGAAGGGGACCGGTCTCGACAGCGTCGAGGTCGCGCCGGTGCTGAACAACCTCGCCGCGCTCTATCAGAGGCAGAGCCGCTTTGCGGAGGCCGAGCCGCTGTTCAAGCGTGCGCTCGCCGTGCGCGAGAAGGCGCTGTCGCGCGAGCATCCCGACGTCGGTCAGTCCCTCAACAATCTCGCCACATACTACGTCAAGCAGCAGCGTCAGGCCGAAGCCGAGCCGTTGTTTCAGCGCGCGCTCGCGATCTACCAGAAGGCCGGTGGCCCCGAGCATCCGGCGGTCGCGACGCTCCTGAACAATCTCGGCCAGCTCGATCGCGACCTCAACCGCGATGCGGATGCCGAGGCGCCGATCAGGCGCTCGCTCGCGATCCGCGAAAAAGTGCTGGGACCGGACCATCCCGACGTCGCGCGCTCGCTGAACAATCTCGCCGGTCTCTACGAGCACCAGCAGCGCTATGCCGATGCGGAGCCGCTCTATCGCCGTGCGCTGTCGATCCGCGAACGTGCGCTCGGTCCCGATCATCCGGACGTCACGACCTCGACCAGCAATCTCGCTTATTTCCTCTACGTCTCCGGCCGGAACGCCGACGCGCTGCCGCTCGCGGAAAAGACGCTTGCGACCAATCGCGCGCAGTTGCGCGTCGTGCTGCCGGTCCTGTTCGCCGCGCGACAGCAATATCTGCTGCCTGACGACAGGGCGCTGGACGAGGCGCTTGCCGCGATTCAGCGCGGCACGCAATCCTCCGCTGCCTCCGCCGTGAACAAGCTGGCCGTGCGCCTTGCTGCGGGCAGCGACAGGCTCGCTGAGCTCGTGCGCCGGGACCAGGATCTTGCGGCCGAGTCCGAGGCGCTCGACAAGGCGATCATCGCCGCGGTGTCGAAGCAGTCGGCCCAGCGCGACGTCGCGGCCGAGCAGCGCAGCCAGGTGCGGATCGCGGCGATAGCGAACGAGCGCACAGGCTTGCAGAAGACGCTCGCGGTCGAGTTTCCCGATTATGCGTCGCTCTCCAACCCCCTGCCGCTGGCGGTCAAGGATATCCAGCCCTTGCTGTCGCCCGACGAGGCGATGGTGCTCTACTCCGTCGTCGACAAGCAGAGCTATGTCGTCGCGATCACGCGCGAAGGCGTCGACTGGAAGGAGATTCCGCTCGGCGCGGACGCGCTGACGCAGAAGGTGACTGCCTTCCGCAAGGGGCTCGATGTCGGCAAGGCGCGTGATGCCTCCGGCAAATCAGGGTTGTTCGACCTCGGGCTCGCCAACGAGCTTTATGTCGCGCTGCTCGGCCCGGTCGAAGGGCTGACGAAGGACAAGCGCAACCTGCTGGTGGTGCCGTCGGCCGCGCTGACGGCGTTGCCGTTTCATCTGCTCGTCACGGAGACGCCGCAAGCTGCGATCCCGGACACGCTCGAAGGCTATCGCAGCGCCGCCTGGCTGTTGCGGCGTCAGGCGGTGTCGGTGCTGCCCTCGGTGGTCAGTCTGAAATCGTTGCGTGCCGTCGCGCGTCGGGAGCAGGGCGTGAAGCCGATGACCGGCTTTGGCGATCCCGTGTTCAATCCTGCGCTGGAAGGGCCGGCCGATCGTCGCGCTGCAAGCGGCAAGGTCGCCGCACGCAACATTGCAACAATTGCCTATAGCGATTTTTGGCGCGGGGCCGGCGTCGATCGCGCGCGGCTTGCGCAGGCGCTGCCGCAACTGCCGGATACCGCGGACGAGTTGAACGCGGTAGCAAAGGATGTCGGCGCGGCCGAGGCCGACATCCATCTCGGCCGCGATGCCAGCGAAACGACGCTGAAGCGTGCAGCGCTTGCTCAATACAGCATCATCTACTTTGCCACCCACGGTCTCGTGGCCGGCGATATCAAGGGATTGGGCGAGCCCTCGCTTGCACTCTCCATTCCCGATCGGCCGACGGAGCTGGATGACGGCTTGCTCACGGCAAGTGAAGTCGCTCAGCTCAAGCTTAACGCGGATTGGGTTGTGCTGTCGGCCTGCAACACCATCGCCGGCGACAAGCCCGGCGCCGAGGCCCTGTCGGGGCTGGCGCGCTCGTTCTTCTACGCGGGTGCACGTGCGCTGCTGGTCTCGCATTGGGCAGTGGATTCGGAAGCTGCCACCCGCTTGACCACGTCGACTTTCGAACTGCTCAAGAACGAACCAAAAATCGGCCGTGCCGAAGCTTTGCGCCGCGCGATGTTGACGTACGTTGATGACACCTCGTCACCGCGCAACGCCTATCCCGCGATGTGGGGGCCGTTCGCGCTCATCGGCGAAGGCGAGGTACGATAGGACGGTCCTGCGATTGTGCGTCGCAATAACCACAGGAAACGCGGAATTGCGCATTTGGTTGCGCGATCATTCGTATTTTTTTGATACGCTCGCTCAGAGCTGACATGCGCGGCATTTGGCGCGGTCCTTGAATAAACCAAATCCTGCGAGATCGGCTTGGCAACGCCAGCGTTCACCATTATTACGTCGTTCAACCGAGGCCGGACGGCCTATAATTCACGGTGACTGCGATGGCGCCAAAGCTTGGTCGCGCTGAGTGTCGCGGGTTCTAGGAGGATTTTTCGTGCAAGAGACGGGCGTGCGCAACGGTGCCTTCGGTGCCGACAAATTCGGCTTAAAGAATCTCAAACGGGTTCACTGGAACCTCGGCGCGCCGCAACTCTATCAATACTCACTTTCTGCGGGCGAGGCGGTGCTGTCGGCAGACGGTTCGCTTTGCGCCGACACCGGTGAGTTCACCGGTCGCAGCCCGAAGGACAAGTTCACGGTGCGTGACGCCACCACCGACAAGAAGATGTGGTGGGCCGGCAACCAGTCGATCACCGCAGAGCAGTTCGAGACGCTCTACCAGGATTTCCTCAAGCACGCCGAAGGCAAGAGCCTGTTCGCGCAGGACCTCTATGGCGGCGCCGATCCGGCCTACCGGATCAAGACCCGCGTCTTCACCGAGCTCGCCTGGCACTCGCTGTTCATCCGTACGCTGCTGATCCGCCCCGAGGCGGTCGAGCTGCCGAGCTTCACGCCGGAGCTCACCATCATCGACATGCCGAGCTTCCGCGCCGATCCGAAACGCCACGGCTGCAAGTCGGAGAATGTCGTCGCGATCGATTTCGCCCGCAAGATCGTCCTGATCGGCGGGTCTTATTATGCCGGCGAGATGAAGAAGTCGGTCTTCACCACGCTGAACTACTATCTGCCCGAGCGCGGCGTGATGCCGATGCACTGCTCGGCCAATGTCGGCGCTAATGGCGACACCGCGATCTTCTTCGGGCTATCAGGCACCGGCAAGACCACGCTGTCGGCCGATCCGAACCGCACGCTGATCGGCGACGACGAGCACGGCTGGGGCCCGAACGGCGTGTTCAACTTCGAAGGCGGCTGCTATGCCAAGTGCATCAAGCTGTCGCAGGAGGCCGAGCCTCAGATCTACGCCGCCTCGACGCGCTTCGGCGCGGTGCTCGAGAACTGCGTACTCGACGAGGACACCCGAATCGTCGATTTCGACGACGGTTCCAAGACCGAGAACACGCGCTCCGCGTACCCGCTCGACTTCATCCCGAACGCTTCGCGCACCGGCCGCGCGCCGCAGCCGAAGAACGTGGTGATGCTCGCCGCCGACGCCTTCGGCGTGCTGCCACCGATCGCAAAGCTCTCGCCGGCGCAGGCGATGTATCACTTCCTGTCCGGCTACACCGCCAAGGTCGCCGGTACCGAGCGCGGTCTCGGCAACGAGCCGCAGCCGGAATTCTCGACCTGCTTCGGCTCGCCCTTCCTGCCGCTCGACCCCAGCGTCTATGGCAACATGCTGCGCGACCTCATCGCCCAGCACAATGTCGATTGCTGGCTGGTCAACACCGGCTGGACCGGCGGCAAGTATGGCACCGGCTCGCGCATGCCGATCAAGGTGACGCGCGCGCTGCTCACCGCCGCGCTCGACGGCTCGCTTCGCAACGTCGAATTCCGCACCGACAAATATTTCGGCTTCGCGGTCCCGACCGCGCTGCCGGGCGTGCCGGCCGAGATCCTGAACCCGGTGAACACCTGGAAGGACAAGGACGAGTTCGACAAGACCGCCCGCGCGCTGGTCGGCATGTTCCAGAAGAACTTTGCCAAGTTCGAAGCCCAGGTCGACGCCGAAGTGCGCGCGGCCGCGCCGGACGTGAAGCTCGCGGCGGAGTAATCGCTCGCTCTGTCTTCAATGCAAAAGGGCGGCCGCGAGGCCGCCCTTTTTGTTTCTTCCTTCTCCCCTTGTGGGAGAAGGTGGCGCGAAGCGCCGGATGAGGGGTTGTATCCGCGCGTTCAACTGCAAGAGAAGCGCTCGCGGAGAGAGACCCCTCACCCGTCTCGTCGCTTCGCGACGAGCCACCCTCTCCCACAAGGGGAGAGGGGAAGAGCACCTCACGCCTTGAAATACGCGATCTGCGTCGTGGTCGCGAGCAGCCTGCCGTTCGGCGACCACAGCTCGGCGTTCTGATCGGCATAGCTCTTGTGCATGATCTTCGAATCGGCCGTCGCGAGCACGCGCGTGATGTCCTCGGCGGCGAGCTCCTCGCTGCCGGTGTGGAAATACGTCGTCAGCGACACCGTGCCGAACGGCACCAGCTCGCGCCTGGCGTGGAAGATGCGGCCGAAGAAGGCGTCCGACATCGACATCAGCGACAGCATGTCGAGCTTGCGCGGCGTGCGGTCGCCGATCCAGAGCTTGGAATAGGTGCCAGCGAGCTCGGTCCGCGGCGGGCCGATCCGCATCTCGCCCTCGACGAAGCGGAATTCATACTGGTTGGCCCAGGATGCCGATATCTTCGGGAATGGCAGCGTCGCCTCGAACGCCGTGGCATCGGGATATTGCGCCACCCTGTGCTCCCAGGACGGCCGGCGCTCGGCGAACACGGCGGTGGCGAGCGTAGCGACCTCGCCGCCGCCCTGCGACAGTTCGACGCTCCAGTGCTGGCTGGAGCGATTGGCCTTCACCAGCCGCACGTCCAGATCGAACGGCCCCTTGGCGATCGGCGCGCAGTAATTGACGGTCAGGGCCAGCGGATCGCCGGCGCGCTGCGGATGGTCGATCAGCGCACGCAGGATGGTCGCGGCCGTGGCGCCGCCGAACGGGCCGACAAACGCCCAGTAGTCGTCGCTGGTATGCCCCTGCCAGCTGGAGTCGCCGGCGCTGATGCGGGTGGCGTCGTCGAACGGGTGCGGGAGCTTGGCGTGCATGGGATTAGACCTCTACTGAGCTTCCGTCCCAACGACGAAACTCCATCGTCTCATCACCAGGGCCATATTGCTGCGAACTCAAAACATCGTCTGCCGGATCATCTGTGACCCAGGCATCCGCGACGGAGCCTCCTATGCGCTTCAGCGCAATGATACTCTTGCCGCTGATCAGATCGGCGACGAAGTCGCCGATGGCAGCTTCCTCGTCCTTGCCTGAAAGACTGGCAAGGATGCTGCCGTGCGTGTGCCAGGAGAATCCGTCGAACCCCAGCGTCCAGTCCCCGTCGGGACATATGACCAGCAATCGAAGCTGCCCATCCGGGCTCGTATACTCGCCGACAGGCACGATCGACTCCGGCCAGAAAAAGCTCAAGCCGTAATATGATGCCTATCCTGCCAAATCAATAACCTCGCAGGTAACGCCGATTTCACGTTGCGGAAAATCAGCCTGCCACGTCGCGCAGATCTGGCAGCAGCGGCGTGGTCGGATTGACCGGCACGTTCCAGATTTCCTCGGCATATTCGCGGATGGTGCGGTCCGAGGAGAACCAGGCCATGCGCGCGACATTGAGAATGGAGGCGCGCGTCCAGGCCGGCGCCACCTGCCAGCGTGCGTCGACGCTGCGCTGCGCTTCGTAATAGGAATCGAAATCGGCGCTGACCATGTAGTGGTCGAGATAGCGCAGCGCGTGCGCGATCGATTCGAAGCGGCCGGGATCGCCGGGCGAGAACTCGCCGGTGCCGATCGCATTGATGGCGCGCTGGAGCTTTGGCGAATTGCGGATCACGTCGGAGGCATCCAGCCCCTGCTTGCGGCGGATCATCACGTCGCCGGACTCCATGCCGAAGATCGCGATATTCTCCGCGCCGACATGGTCGCGGATCTCGATGTTGGCGCCGTCGAGCGTGCCGATGGTGAGCGCGCCGTTCAGCGACAGCTTCATGTTGCCGGTGCCGGAGGCCTCCATGCCGGCGGTCGAGATCTGCTCGGACAAATCGGCCGCGGGAATGATCACCTCCGCAAGGCTGACATTGTAGTCGGGCAGGAAGACGACCTTGAGCTTGCCGCCGATCGCGGGATCGTTGTTGACGACGTCCGCGACGTCGTTGACCAGCTTGATGATCAATTTTGCGTAGCGATAGCTCGCCGCCGCCTTGCCGGCGAAGATCTTCACCCGCGGCACCCAGTTGCCGTTGGGATCGTCCTTCATCGCCTGGTACAGCGCCACCGTCTCGATGATGTTGAGGAGCTGGCGCTTGTATTCGTGAATGCGCTTGATCTGCACGTCGAACAGCGCGGTCGGATCGACCTTGATGCCGAGCCGCTCGCCGATCAGGCGCGCCAGCGCGGTCTTGTTGTGAAGCTTGACGCTGCGGAATTTCTTCTGGAATTCGACGTCGCTGGCGCGGGCTTCGATCAGGCTGAGCTGGGTTGGATCGTCGAGCACGACTTCGCCACAGGTCTCGCGCAGCAGGTCGGTCAGCTTCGGATTCGCCAACATCAGCCAGCGGCGGAAGGTGATGCCGTTCGTCTTGTTGGTGATGCGGCCGGGATAGAGATGGTTGAGATCGTGGAACACGGTCTCGCGCATCAGGTCCGAATGCATCGCCGAAACGCCGTTGATGCGGTGCGAGCCGACGAAGGCGAGCTGGCCCATGCGCACGCGGCGTCCGCTCCTCTCGTCGATCAGCGAAACCGAGGCCCGGAAATCGATGTCGCCGGGCGCGCGCGCTTCGGCCAGCGCGAGATGCTGCACGTTGATGCGGTAGATGATCTCGAGATGGCGCGGCAACAGCTGCTCGAACAGTTCGACCGGCCAGGTCTCCAGCGCCTCGGGCAACAGCGTGTGGTTGGTGTAGGACAGCGTCGCGACCGTGATCTTCCAGGCCTCGTCCCAGCGGAAATTGTGCAGGTCGACCAGGATGCGCATCAGCTCGGTGACGGCGAGGCTCGGATGCGTGTCGTTGAGCTGGACCGCGACCTTCATTGCGAGGCTGCGAAGCTGGCCGTCGGAGGTCAGGTGGCGATTGACCAGGTCCTGAAGCGAAGCGGAGACGAAGAAATACTCCTGGCGCAGCCGCAGCTCGCGTCCCGCCGGGCTCTCGTCGTTCGGATAGAGGAATTTGCAGATGGCTTCCGCGCGCGACTGCTCGGCGCTGGCGCTGACATAGTCGCCCTTGTTGAAGGCGTCGAGCTTCAACGGATCGGGCGAGCGTGCCGACCACAGGCGGAGCGCGTTGACGTGCTGGCCGCGCCAGCCGACGATCGGCGTGTCATAGGCGATCGCCTGCACGGTCTCGGCCGGATGCCAGATCGCGCGGTCGCGGCCCTTGTCGTCGACATGCTCGACGCCACCGCCGAAATGGACGTGATAGATCACCTCGGGCCGCTGCAATTCCCAGGGATTGCCGAAGCTCAGCCATTCGTCCGGATATTCCTGCTGCCAGCCCTGATTGATGATCTGGCGGAACAGGCCGTAATCGTAGCGGATGCCGTAGCCGATCGCGGGGATCGAGAGCGTGGCCATGCTCTCCATGAAGCAGGCGGCGAGCCGCCCCAGGCCGCCATTGCCGAGCGCGGCATCCGGCTCGCATTTGCGGAGCTCAGGCAGCGACACGCCGAGATCGCCGAGCGCGACCTCGAAGATCTTGAGCAGCCCCATGTTGTTCAGCGCGTCGGTGAAGAGACGGCCGATCAGGAATTCGAGCGAGAGATAATAGACGCGCTTGCGTCCCGCATCGTAGCTGTGCTTCTCGGCCGTGAGCCAGCGATGCACGATGCGGTCGCGCAGCGCGAGCGCTGCGGCCTGGTACCAGTCGTGCTTGGTGGCCATGCCCGCATCCTTGCCGATGGCAAGGCGCAGCTTCGCCAGGATCGCGCCCTTGACGTCAGCCAGCGCGAGCTCGTCGATGGGCTGGCCGGAGGCCGGAAAACTTGGCTGGAACGATTGATCTTGCAAGGCCGTCACTTCCTGGTCGCGAGAACACCACTAACTCTACGCGTCTTGCCCCTGCACCGGAACCATCCCTGGCGCGGCCGTGCACTGCGCTGGCGTAAATTTATGCAAGGAACGGGCCGATTTGGGAACCCGGAAGCGTACGGAGAGATGCGGATTCGGTGCTAGATTGAGGGCAGATTCAGCCATCAGTGTGGAGGAAACGTCCATGAGACTGCTGATCGAAATCGCCGCCGCGGCCTTCCTCGTCGTCTGCATCACCGCCTCCAGCGCCGCCTTTGCCGCCGGCAAGACGAGTCGCAGTGCCGACGGCATGAGCTGCGGCTTCAGCGTTCCGGAAAATGCGTCTCCCGCGGTGCGCTGCGCCGCCATCAAGCGCCAATGCGGTGGCAAGTTCTACGCGAATGCGTGCGGGGACAGGCTGGTGTCGGCAGCGAATTGAGGAGCGGGTCGCTGGATTCGCCGCGCGTGAAGGTGCTGCGCGCTATCTGACTACGCCCGACGTGAAGCCCGCCTTGCGGCGCGGCGGCTTGATTTCCTTTTTCAGGAAGCAGCGCGCTTCACGCCCGGTGTAGCCGGGACGGGCATAGGTGAAGGCGCGGCACTTGTTGTCGGCGATGCAGGCGGCCTTGCAGGCCTCTTCGCCTTCGCCGTCCTTGATCTCGAAATTGCGCAAGTCGCCGCCGGGGCGGTCGATCGACGTTTCAACGCCTTCGATCCGCGGCTCGATCACGCCGGCGCCACGCACACCGGAGATGCAGCAGCTGCCCGGGACACGCGGCGGCACCGTGTTCTTGAGCCAGCACACTGCCGAGCCGCCTTCGACGTCGGGATAGTTGAAGCTCCAGGAGCGGCAGCGGCGGTCACGCTCACACTGCAGCGCGCAATCCTCGGGGTCACCTGACGTCACCGGCGAGCTGAAATAGTCGCCGCCGGGCCGGTCGAACGCCGTCTGGGCGCGCGCAGGCGCGCTCGCAAACACGAGCGCAAGCAACGTGGCGCAGGCCACGACGCTTGCCATGACGGCCCCACGCAGGCGGCCCTTCCCCATTGGAACAGCTTTCGAGTTATTGACGGCGCTCAGGTTTTTTCAGCCGGTCATTTGATCGCCGCAAACCTGTATGGGCGATGAACGGCTCAGGTCCTGGTCGTCGGCCTCTGGCCTAGAACGCGTATTCCGCGTAGGCCGGTTCCACGGAGCCGTTCCAGGCGCCGTTGAACTTCTCCAGCATCTCCTCGGCCGGGGTCCGGCCGGAATCGATGATGCGATCGAGCGGCTCCAGATGCCGGGTTTCGTCGCGGCCGAGCTGGTCGATCCGGCCGCGGCGGCGCAGGCCGGCATGGGCCAGAACGAGGCATTCCTTGGCGATCTCGAACAGATAGCGGTCCTTGATCCGCGCCTTGAAGCCGAACCGCGGCACGTCGTCGCGCAGGGCCTGGCGCTCATGCGCGGTCCAGTGCTTCACGAGGTCCCAGGCGGCATCGAGCGACACATCGTCGTAGAGCAGCCCGGCCCAGAAAGCCGACAGCGCCGGCAGGCGGCCCCACGGGCCACCATCGGAGCCGCGCATCTCGAGATAGCGCTTGAGGCGCACCTCCGGGAAGATCGTCGAAAGATGATTGGCCCAGTCCGACAGCGTCGGGCGTTCACCGGGCAGATTGTTGTTGCGGCCGTCGAAGAAGGCGCGGAACGAGGAGCCCGAGACGTCGATGTAATCCTCGTCGCGCTTGACGAAATACATGGGCACGTCGAGCGCGTAGTCGACATAGCGCTCGAAACCCATGCCGTCCTCGAATGCCCACGGCATCATGCCCGAACGCGCATTGTCGGTGTCGCGCCAGATCTCGGAGCGGAACGACAGGAAGCCGTTCGGCTTGCCCTCGGTGAACGGCGAATTGGCAAACAGCGCGGTCGCGACCGGCTGCAGCGCGAGCGAGACGCGCAGCTTCTTGACCATGTCGGCTTCGGAGGAGAAGTCGAGATTGGTCTGCACCGTGCAGGTCCGGTACATCATGTCGAGGCCGTATTGGCCGACCTTCGGCATGTAATTGGTCATGATCTTGTAGCGGCCCTTGGGCATCACCGGGATGTCGGCGCGCGACCAGGACGGCGTCATGCCGAGCCCGAGGAAGCCGATGCCGAGCGGGGTCGCGATCTCGCGCACCTGCGCCAGATGCGCCATCAGCTCGCTCTGGGTCTGATGCACGTTCTCGACCGGCGCGCCGGAGAGCTCGAACTGTCCGCCGGGCTCGAGCGAGATGGCGCCGCCGCCGGTGACGTCGTAGAGGCCGATGATGTTGCCCTTCTCCATGATCGGCTCCCAGCCGAGCAGGAGCTTCATGCCTTCGAGCAGCGCGCCGATGCCCCGCGCACCCTCGTAAGGCACCGGACGGTGGCCTTCGAGCGTGAACGGCGTCTTCTCGTGCTCGGTGCCCATGCGGAATTCGGACGGGTCCTTGCAGCCGGCCTCGAACCACGCGACGAGCTCGTCGCGCGACTGCAGCGGCGTCATATCGATCTGGTCTCGCGCCATATCAAACTCTAATCAAAAAGGGCGCTTCGATCGAAGGCGCGCGGGTGACGGGGTGGTCCGCGAACCCAGGGGGTGCACGGACGAGCTGGTGTGCCGCACGATCATCGCGACGGCGTGGTTTCGTTGACGTGGATGGGCGGCAGTTTCATCTCGCCGCACGAGCAGCCGAGACGGTCGAGCAGACCGCTGAGCTTGACGGCATCCGCATCGGACAGTTTCGAGCCGACATACTTTTCGATCGCGGCCGAATAGGCGCCCCACATCCGCTTCTGCAACTCGCGGCCGGCTTCCGTGATCTCCACGAACTGGCCGCGCTTGTCGATCTTGCATTCGCGCCGGGAGGCGAGCCCCTCGTCGACCAGGCGATCGATCAGGCGCGAAGTGGAGTATTGCGGGATCAGCATTTGCCGCTCGAGTTCCACCGGCCGCAGCTCTCCCGAGGGCGCTCGCGACAATTCGAGCAGCGCGTCGTACCAGGCCAGCGGCGGGAACCCCGCCTTCTTCAAGTCCTGCTCGACGCAATCGAGCACGCGGCTCTGCACCCGCATCAGGCGGATCCAGGCCGAAGTTGCCTCGGTCGATGGTTTGCGTTTCATGGTCCCGCTCAAGCTCGTCGTCCCGTCTCTTACCTCACTCAATGCACCTGCATCAATCTTGACTATTGGATGCAAATGCATGTAGGCGTTCCTTCGCCCCAACCAAGCGTCAAGAGAAAGAAATTCCATGAAACTCTATTACTCGCCCGGCGCCTGCTCCCTGTCCCCCCACATCGCGCTCCTGGAAGCCGGCCTGCCCTATGAGCTGGTCAAGGTCGATATCCGGGCCAAGAAGCTCGAAAATGGTGAGGATTATCTGAAGCTGAACCCGAAGGGCCAGGTCCCTGCGCTGGGCCTCGACAGCGGCGAGATCGTGACCGAAGGCCCGGTCATTGTCCAGATGATCGCCGACCAGGCTTCGGCCAAGGCGCTGGCGCCAGCTCACGGCAGCTCCGAGCGCTACAAGCTGCTCGAATGGCTGAACTTCCTCACCTCGGAGGTGCACAAGAGCTTCGGACCGCTGTTCGCGCCGGCGCTGAACGACGAGGCCAAGGCCTTCTTCAGGGATCGCGTCATGGGCAAGCTGACATACATCGACAGCCAGCTCGCCGGCCGCGACTACCTCATGGGAAAGCAGTTCACGGTGGCCGACGGCTATCTCTTCACGATGCTGACCTGGGGCGATCGGATGGAGTTCGACCTCTCGGCCATGCCGAACCTGACCGCCTACAAGGCTCGCGTTGCGGCGCGGCCGCAGGTCCAAGAGGCGCTGAAGAAGGAAGGCCTTGCGCAGGCGAAGTAAGCGCATCGCAAGATGCAACAATCGAAAGGCCGGATCGACGATCCGGCCTTTTTCTTTGTGAACCATTCGATCGGCGGCCACGTCGAAATCGCGGAGCACCTCCATGGGACAGCCGCCGCCATGAACATGATCGTCCTTATGACCGCCGCGGGCGCGCCGCTCGCGATGCTTGGCTTGTCGACGCCGGACCTGCCGCAGCGCAATTGCATCTTCATGATCCATCCGCAGGTCACCTCGGCCGTGTTCGAGAGCAAGGAAGGAAAAATCGTCTTTCCCGATCGGCCGACCGAATATCCGTGCAGCTATGCCAGGAAGAAGGGCGGAACGGACATCGCCTTCACCAACCAGAATGGCTGGCGCTTCGAGGTTCGCATTGGCCGCGGCGATGAAGGCAGCTGGAGAGCGAGTCTTGCCGACGATGCGGTCTCGGGCCGGGCGTTCTCGCCGCTCGGAGACCGCAAATAAAACGGGCCGGATCGTCGATCCGGCCCGTTTTATTTGCCCTGGGGCGGGCTGGGCGCGAACCCATCTCGCCGGATCATCGTACCTATCATTAGACTTATGAACTACTGTTCGCCGAATGTAAGTAGTGCTGTCTTGTCAGTACCCGTAAAGCGCGCGAGCTTGGCGGAATTGTTAGAGGATTATTTCATCGGAGCCGAACTTGACGATTGCCTTGGTCCTGATCGTCGCAAGTGCATTGGTGGGAATAGCGACAGGTTATGTTTTCAGGATCTGGGCGCTGATATTGATTGCGCCGGCGATCGCAGTTTTCTCGGCAATCATTCTTCGCGCTTACGGATTCGGCATGATGGCGGGTGTGACCGTCATCGCCATCTGTCTTGCCGTCTGCCAGCTCGCCTACTTCGCGGCGGCCTACCTGCTGCACGCGCGGGCGGTCTCAGCCCATGACGAAGTCGACGGCGAGCCAGGCGAGGGAAGCCAGCATAAAATCCGCCGCCAGCACAAGTAACGCCAAAGCGGCCCAAAGCATCGGCCCCTTGCGGCGCAGGCGCGCCGGCTTCTGTTGCGGCGAGAGGCGGCCAGTTGTGGGTCCAACAGCATATTTCGCGGTGAGATCGCGACCGAGCGCGGTCTTCCGCAGCACCAAAGAGTTCATCAAGGATACTTTCTTATTTTGTCTTCAACCTGCCGATGGCTCGGCAAGTGTCCCAACCGGATTCGGAACCCTGACCCGGAGCAAGACTAGTGCCAGGGCCGAGCAAAAGAACGGCGCCGCTTCGACACGCCTATGACAATTGCGCGACACCACGGCAGCGGGGGACTCTGACACGGGTCCTACGCGAATTCTGTGATTGGTTCCACAAGCCGGGAACAAATCTGACGCAACCGTGATGACGTCTTCCCAAACAAAAAGGCCGGATCGACGATCCGGCCTTTCTTCTCAAATGATCTTGGGTGGTCAGGCTGCAGCCTTCTTCGGCGCGAATCGGCCGTAGAAGGTTTCTCCCTTCGCGGCCATCTCCTCGAGAAGCTTCGGCGGGGTGAAGCGCGAGCCGTACTTCGCCTCCAGCGTGTGGCAGAGCTCGACAAATTTCTTCGTGCCCATGAAGTCGATGTAGGACAGCGTGCCGCCGGTGAACGGCGCGAAGCCGAAGCCGAGGATCGAGCCGACATCCGCCTCGCGCGGGTCGGTGATGACGTGGTCCTCGACCGTGCGCGCGGCTTCCACCGCCTGCACCACCAGGAAGCGCTGCTTCAGCTCCTCGATGTCGAGCGTGTCGGGATCGAGCTGCTTCGGCTGCAGCGCCGAGAGGCCCGGCCACAGGCTCTTCTGGCCCTTGCCCTTCTCGGGGTAGTCGTAGAAGCCCTTGCTGTTCTTGCGGCCGAGACGGCCCTGCTTCTCGACCATCTCCACCATCAGCTTCTTCTGATCGGGGTTGATGGCGTTCGGGCCGAGATCGGCTTCCGTCGCCTTCATGATCTTGAGCCCGAGGTCGAGTGCGACTTCGTCCGAGAGCGAGAGCGGACCGACCGGCATGCCGGCCATCTTGGCGCAGTTCTCGATCATCGCCGGCGGCACGCCTTCGAGGAACATCTCGTTGCCTTCGGCGACGTAGCGGCCGACGCAGCGATTGGCGAAGAAGCCGCGGCTGTCGTTGACGACGATCGGCGTCTTGCCGATCTGCCGGACGTAATCGAGCGCGGTCGCGAGCGCGAGGTCGCCGGTGTTCTTGCCCTTGATGATCTCGACCAGCATCATCTTCTCGACCGGCGAGAAGAAGTGGATGCCGACGAATTTGCCCTGGTCCTTGAAGCCCTCGGCCAGCGAGGTGATCGGCAGCGTCGAGGTGTTCGACGCGAAGATCACGTCCGGCTTCATATGCTCCTGCGCCTTCGCGAAGGTATCAGCCTTGACCTTGCGATCCTCGAACACGGCCTCGATGACGAGGTCGACGTCCTTGAGTGCAGCATAATCGGCAGTCGGCGTAATGCGCGCGAGCAGCGCGTCGGCGTCACCGGGCTTGGCGCGGCCCTTCTTGATCTGCTCCTCGATCACCTTCTGAGCATGCGCCTTGCCCTTGTCGGCACTCTCCTGGTCGCGGTCGATCAGGACGACGTCGAGACCGGCGCGGGCCGAGACGTAGCCGACGCTCGCACCCATGAAGCCGGCGCCGATCACCGCGATCTTCTTCACCTTGGTCGGGGCTACGTCCTTCGGGCGGCGCGCGCCCTTGTTCAGCTCCTGCATCGACAGGAACAGGCTGCGGATCATCGCGGCTGCTTCCTTCGAACGCAGCACCGAGGTGAAGTAGCGCGACTCGACGCGCAGCGCGGCGTCGATCGGCAACTGCAGGCCTTCATAGACGCAGCTCATGATCGCGCGCGCGGCCGGATAATTGTCGTAGGTCTCCCGGCGATAGATCGCGTTGCCAGCCGGGAACATCATCATGCCGGCCTTGGAGAACACCGGACCGCCCGGCAGCTTGAAGCCCTTCTCGTCCCAGGGCGCGACCGCCTTGCCGCCACCCTTGATCCAGTCCTTCGCCGCCTTGACGAGGTCGCCTGCGGGAACGATGGCGTGAATCAGATTAAGCGCCTTGGCCTTCTCGACCGTGACCGGATCGCCCTTGAGCAGGATCGTCATCGCGTCCTGCGGCGGCACCAGGCGCGGCACGCGCTGCGTGCCGCCGGCGCCGGGGAACAGGCCGACCTTGACCTCGGGCAGGCCGAGGCGCGTCTTGGGATTTTCCGCCGCGACGCGGTAGTGGCAGCACAGCGTGATCTCGAAACCGCCGCCGAGCGCGAGGCCGTTGATCGCGGCCGCCCACGGCTTGCCGGAGGTCTCGATCGAACGCAGCACCTGCGAGAAGCGCCGGCTCTGGTCGAACAGCATCTGGTTTGCGGCGGTCTCGTCCTGCTCCTTCAAGACCTTGGCGTAGGCCTGGTTCATGCCCTCGAGCATCGACAGGTCGGCGCCGGCGCAGAACGCCTCCTTGGCGGAGGTGATGACGACGCCCTTCACGGCGGCGTCGGCCGTGGTTTCCTTGACGATCGCATCGAGCTCGCTGGTCGAGGTCTCGTCGAGCACGTTCATCGAACGGCCCGGGATGTCCCAGGTGACGAGCGCGATGCCGTCGGAATCGGTCTCAACCCTAAAGTTCTTGTAAGCCATGTTGGTTGCTCCTCGGTGCCGCAGCCGATCTCAGGCGCGGCGGTTGACTTGAGATCTCGTAGGATGGGCAAAGGCGCTCTTGCGCCGTGCCCACCATCCTTCGCGGAGACAGCAATGGTGGGCACGCTTCGCTTTGCCCACCCTACGGCAGCTCGTTAGACGCGCTCGATGATGGTCGCGGTGCCCATGCCGCCGCCGATGCACAGCGTCACCAAGGCGGTCGCCTTGTTGGTGCGCTCGAGCTCGTCGAGCACGGTGCCCAAAATCATCGCGCCGGTGGCGCCAAGCGGATGGCCGAGTGCGATCGCGCCGCCATTGACGTTGATCTTGGCGTTGTCGATGTCGAAGGCCTGGATGTAGCGCAGCACGACGGAGGCGAAGGCTTCGTTGAGCTCGAACAGGTCGATGTCCGACTTCTTCATGCCCGAACGCGCGAACAGCTTCTCGGTGACGTCGACCGGACCGGTCAGCATCATCGCCGGCTCGGAGCCGACATTGGCGAAGGCGCGGATCTTTGCGCGCGGCTTCAGGCCGTACTTGCTACCCGCTTCCTTGCTGCCGAGCAGCACGGCGCCGGCGCCGTCGACGATACCCGACGAGTTGCCGGCGTGGTGCACGTAGTTCACGCGCTCGATTTCCGGGTGCGACTGCACCGCGACGCCGTCAAAGCCGCCCATCTGCGCCATCATCGTGAACGACGGCTGAAGCTGTGCCAGCGACTGCATCGTCGTCGAGGGCCGCATGTGCTCGTCCTTGGCGAGGATGGTGAGGCCGTTGATGTCCTTCACGGGCACGATGGACCTGTTGAACCGGCCCTCGTCCCAGGCCTTGCCGGCGCGCTGCTGGCTCTGCACGGCATAGGCGTCGACGTCGTCGCGCGAGAAGCCGTACTTCGTGGCGATCAGATCGGCCGAGACGCC
Source organism: Bradyrhizobium sp. 63_E2_N1_3 (assembly GCF_052076005.1). Classification (NCBI taxonomy): domain Bacteria; kingdom Pseudomonadati; phylum Pseudomonadota; class Alphaproteobacteria; order Hyphomicrobiales; family Nitrobacteraceae; genus Bradyrhizobium; species Bradyrhizobium sp. 63_E2_N1_3. The sequence goes on from NZ_CP197235.1 coordinate 968,525, forward strand.
CTGCGGCATGAAGTAGGCCGGCACCGCCATCGACGGGTCCATCGGCCAGGCGCCACCGGAGGCGCCGATGCCGACGCGGCTCATGGATTCGGCGCCGCCACCGATCACCAGCTCATGCTGGCCGCTCATCACCTGGGCTGCGGCAAAATTCACGGCGTCGAGGCCGGAAGCACAGAAGCGGCTGATCTGCACGCCGGGCACGGCTTCGCCTAGGCCGGCCTTGAGCGCGGCGAAGCGCGCGATATCGCTGCCGGCTTCGCCGACGGGGTCGACCACGCCGAGCACGACGTCGTCGACGGAATCTTCCGGCAAGTTGTTGCGGTCCTTCAGCGCCTTCAGCGGCACGGTGGCGAGCGCGAGCGCCGTCACCTCGTGCAGCGCGCCGTCTGCCTTGCCGCGGCCGCGCGGGGTTCGGACGTGGTCGTAAATATAGGCATCTGCCATGGGAGCCTCCTGATTGCAGTTATTGGTTACGACCGCGGCGCGGTCGGATCATTGGCGAAGCGGGAAGCCTCAGAAAGCTTCCGCCGGCAGTTCCATGATGGTGGCGCAGCCGGCCTGGATGCGCGCGAGATTGGCGGCGGTCTCCGGCAGCATGCGCTCCATGAAGAAGCGGCCGGTGACGAGCTTGGTCGAGAGATAGGGCGTCGCTCCGCTCGCGGCAATCTTCGCCTGCGTCACCTTGGCCATCTTCGCCCACATGTAGCCGAGCGCGACGAAGCCGAAGAGATGCAGGTAATCGGTTGCGGCAGCGCCCGCATTGTCCGGCTTCGCCATCGCGTTCTGCATCAGCCAGGTCGTGGCCTGCTGGAGATGGCCGAGCGAGGCCGAGAGCGGGGTGATGAATGGCTTGAGCGCCTCGTCGCCGCCGTTCTCCTTGGCGAAGGCCATGACCTCGCCGAAGAAGGCCATGATGGCACGGCCGCCGTCGCGCGGCAGCTTGCGGCCGACGAGGTCGAGCGCCTGGATGCCGTTGGCGCCTTCATAGATCATGGCGATGCGGGCATCGCGCACGAACTGCTCCATGCCCTGCTCGGCAATGTAGCCGTGGCCGCCATACATCTGCTGCGCCTGCACCGCGTTGGCAAAGCCGTAATCGGTGAGGAAGCCCTTCAGCACGGGCGTCATCAGGCCCATGTGGTCGTCGGCGGCCTGGCGGTCCTTGGGATCTTCGGAGCGATGGGCGACGTCGCTCTTCAGCGCGGTCCACATCACGAAGGCGCGCGCCGCCTCGTTGAAGGCGCGGATCGAGAGCAGCGTGCGGCGCACGTCGGGATGCACGATGATCGGGTCGGCCTGCTTGTCCGGCGCCTTCACGCCGGTCAGCGAGCGGCCCTGGATGCGCTCGCGGGCATAGGCGACCGCGTTCTGATAGGCGACCTCGGACTGCGCGAGACCCTGAACGGCGACGCCGAGGCGGGCCTCGTTCATCATCACGAACATGCCCTGCATGCCCTTGTTCTCTTCGCCGATCAGCCAGCCGGTGGCGCTGTCGTAGTTCATCACGCAGGTGGAATTGCCGTGAATGCCCATCTTGTGCTCGATCGAGCCGCACACCACGCCGTTGCGTGCGCCGACCGAACCATCGGCATTGACCATGAATTTCGGCACCACGAACAGCGACACGCCCTTGATGCCGGCCGGTGCGCCCTCGATGCGGGCGAGCACGAGGTGGATGATGTTGGGGGCGAGGTCATGCTCACCGGCCGAGATGAAGATCTTCGTGCCCGTGATCTTGAAGCTGCCGTCGGGCTGGCGGACCGCCTTGGTGCGGAGCATGCCGAGATCGGTGCCGCAATGCGGCTCGGTCAGGTTCATGGTGCCGGTCCACTCGCCCGCCACCATCTTCGGCACGTAGGTCTGCTTCTGCTCAGGCGAGCCGTGCACGATCAGCGCCGCGGTCGCGCCCATGGTGAGGCCGCCATACATCGAGAACGCCATGTTGGCGGAGATCTGGAATTCGTTGACCGCCTGGCTCAGCGTCACCGGCAGACCCTGGCCGCCGAACTCGGTCGGCGCCGACAGGCCAAGCCAACCGCCCTCTGCCACTTGCTTGAAGGCGTCCTTGAAGCCCTTCGGCGTGGTGACGCTGCCGTCATCGGCGCGCTTGCAGCCTTCGAGATCGCCCACACGATTCAGCGGCTGCAGCACCTCTTCGGCGAGCTTGGCGGCTTCGCCGAGAATGGCTTCGCGCACGTCGCTCGACGCGTCGGAGAAGCCGGCGAGATTGTCGTAGCGATCGATCTGGAAGACGTCGTTGAGCAGGAAGTTCACGTCTTCGACGGGGGCTTTGTAGATCGGCATGATGGTCTCCCGGCAGGCGGTCTGAAGTGATGATGTTGACTTATGATTGAGCGGCGGCCAACTGCTCCGCCATCAGGCGGTGCAGCATGTTGATCGCCTTGAGCGGACGCACCATCACCTTGAAATTGGTGATGCGTCCCTCGGCATCGAAGGTGATGATGTCGACACCGTTGATCTCGATGCCGTCGATGACATTCTTGAATTCGAGCACCGCGCCATTGGCGCTTTTCCACTCGCCGACATAGGTGAAGCCGGGACCGCCGAGCACCTTCTCGGCACTGGCGAGATATTTGAAGGTGATGTCGCGTCCACGCTGCGGCGAATGCACCACGGGGCTTTCGAACACGGCGTCAGGATGGAGCAGGTCCCAGAGCGCGGCGCGGTCGTGGGACTTCATAAAGGCGTACCAGGAATCGAGGCCGGTCATTCTCAGGTGCCTCCCTTAGTCAAAGGCCTTCTTGATCAAAGGCCTTGGCAAAAACGCGAAAACAACCCCATGCACAGTAGCGCGATGGCCGATAAGGGCGGGTCTGAAGCCCGCCTCATATGCACATTGACGCATATGCACCGATGCGCATAAAGTCAAGTCAATTGGTCGGGACCTCGAAATGGAGCTGGTGCCATGGCGCTCGGCGACGCAATCCTCGCATGCCTGACGGAACGTCCGATGACGGGCTACGAGCTCGCCAAGACATTCGATTCCTCGATCGGCTTCTTCTGGAAAGCCGACCACCAGCAAATCTACCGCGAGCTCTCGAAGCTGCGCGACCGCGGCTACATCCAGGGCCGCGAGGTCGTGCAATCGGGCAAGCCCAACAAACTGATTTATACGCTGACTCCCGAGGGCCGAACAGCGCTGCGGCACTGGGCCGCGCGGCCGAGCACACCGCCCTCGATCAAGGACGACCTGCTGGTGCGGCTGCACGCGCTCGACAGCATCGACATCGAGCCCATGCGCACCGATCTGATGGCCCGGCTGGAGCACCACCGCGACCGGCACGAGAATTACGAGCGGATCCTCAAGAAGCGATTTCCCGAGGGCTCGGCGTCGGGCGTGCTCGACCTCGGCAATCTGCTGCTGCTTCAGCTCGGTGCCCGCCACGAGCAGATGGTGGCCGATTTCTGCGAAGAGGCGCTCCAGGCGCTATCGGCGATGAGCGGCAAGGGCGCGGTCGTGCCGCTGGAGGACGGCAAGCGCGAGGGGAAAGGCTAGCTCTTCAGCGCCCTTAGTACTTCGTGACAACAGGCCTATCCCAGTTGAACCGGACATTGACGCCGGCGCGGACGATGTCGTCCGTCAGCCTGACGTCGCGCGTGACGGCGCCGCTGATCGGCGGATCGACATATCGTTTGCTGCCAAAATCGACGTGCACATATTCGAGCTTGAGGGTCACGGCGCCCCAGGTATCGACATAGGCCGCCCATTCACCACCGAGCCCGGCCGCCAGGCCGGTGCGGGTATGGGAGCTGGTGACCTGCACCACTTGGTTGGACACGGTGACCTCGGTACCGGCGAAGGCGATACCGGCCGTGCCATAGATCAGAAACTGATCGAGCGCGTAACCGACACGGCCGCGGAACATATCGATCCATTTTTCCCGCGTGCCGCTCGTCACCCCGACGTTGAAGGGCGGCAGATCCTGCACCTTGCCGTGCTGGTTGGTCCATGACGCGTCGTTCTCGAAGCCGAGCACGGTCTTTTCGATCTGGAAATCGCAGCCGAAGACGCCGCCCGCGACGGCAGCACCGCTGAGATTGAAAGTCCCTGTGATCGTTGGCCCGGAGTCGTCGCCGGCGCGCCGGACATGCTCGCTCTTGCCCCAGTTGCCGCCGCCCTGGATGCCGACATAGCAGCTGGTCCAATTGTATCCCGCGGGCGCCGGTGCCTTCACCGCAGGCGCTGCCGCCGGGGCATCGGCGGCAACAGCATGCGATGCCAGTCCGGCCGCCATCGCGGCCACGAGCAACCTTTTCATGTCAGCCAACAATCCAGTCAGGCAAGAACCCGCCCGTGGATCGGGCCGCTCTCTATCCATTGAGACGTGCGGACCGGGCGCGTGGCGAAATCTTTGTCGGGACGCTGCTTTGGGGCGGGGCCAGCGGCGGCAATCGGGTTCCCGGCGCCCAACTTTAAGACACCGGCAACGCGTTCCTTAACCCGTTATTTACCGTAACAGGAAAAAGTCGGTTTTCGAGGCAGACGACCCGCGCCAAATCCGATTGTCTTCACAACCGGCACGCGTGGGGAGGCTGGAGGCGCCGGGTGGGGCGCCGGAGTCGGAACCGGACAGAGTCATGAATTCGCGCGTATCGTGGAGTGTTGACGGCATCGATCCATCCGTCAGGGAGCGGGCCGAAGCTGCTGCGCGTCGTGCCGGCATGTCACTCAACGATTGGCTGAACTCCACGCTCGGCGAGACGGCCCCGCCGAATTTTCGCGGACCTTACGATCAACGCCAAGAACAACGTCAAGACCAGCGTCAAGAGCAGCGCCAGGATCAGCGCCCGCAACAGATGCCGAGCCAGGAGAGCCGCGACGTCGCCGATATCCACCAGCGGCTCGACGCGATCACCCAGCAGATCGAACGGATTTCAAAGCCCGCGCCGCGCCAAGATGCTTCACGACAGGACGCGTCGCGACCAGACGTCTCGCGCGAGCAGGGCGTCGCGCGCCAGCTCAACGACGCGATCTCGCGGCTCGATGCGCGGCTGTCGCAAATCTCAAAGCCGCAGCAGCCTCAGCGGCCGGCACCGGCTCCGGCACCCGTCGAGACGCGCCAGCGCCAGGCCGATATGGTCGAGCGCGCGGCCGCACAGGTCTATCGCAATTCACCTCCCTTGAGCCCCGCGTCGTTCGACGTTGCCGTCGCCGAGATCACGGCACGGCAGAGCGAGCTCGACGGCTTTACGCCGCGGCAGATGCCGCCACGCGCCGCGCCCTCGATTGCACCGACGGCAGCTCCTTTCGCGCCCCCGATGGCGCCGCCCGCGCCTGCCTATGCGCCGCCGCCCCCGCAGCCGGGGCCGGATTTTTCGTCGCTCGAGCGCCATCTGCTCAAGATCACGAGCCAGATCGAGTCGCTTCAGCGCCCTGACAACACCGAGCAGGCGATCAACGCTTTCCGCAGCGAGCTTGCCGAGATCCGCCACGCCATCACCGAGGCGATGCCGCGCCGCGCGATCGAATCTATCGAGAATGAGATCCGCTCGCTGCACCGTCGCATCGACGAGACCCGCTCGTCCGGGACGGACGGCCAGGTCCTGTCGGGCATCGAGCACGCGTTGTCCGAGATCAAGCAGGTGCTGCGCACGCTGACGCCGGCCGAGCAGCTCACCGGCTATGACGAGGCGATCCGCAACCTCGGCGCCAAGCTCGATCTGATCCTGCGCGCCAATGACGACCCGTCGACGGTGCGCCAGCTCGAAGGCGCGATCTCGGCGCTGCGCGGCATCGTCTCCAACGTCGCCTCCAACGAAGCCCTGGCGCGTCTTTCCGATGACGTGCAGCTGCTGTCCTCCAAGGTCGACCAGGTCACCCGCTCGTCCGGCCCCAGCGACAGCTTTGCGGTACTGGAGCAGCGCATCGCGGCCCTCACCGCCGCGCTGGAAACGCGCGAGCGGCCGCAGCCCACCGAGAGCAGCGAGCATCTCGAAGCCGCGATCCGCGCGCTGTCGGACCGTTTCGACCGCATGCAGGTCGGCAACGATTCCGCGTCGACCTTTGCGCATCTCGAACAGCGGGTCTCGTATCTGCTGGAGCGGATCGAGGCCGCCTCCGATCCGCGCAACGGCAATCTAAGCCGCGTCGAGGACGGGCTGCACGACATCCTGCGGCATCTGGAGCGGCAGCAGGCGACCTATTCCGCCCTCGCCGAAAGCCGCAATTCGGCGCCGTCTGCCGATCCCGGCATGGTCGATCTGGTCAAGCGCGAGCTCTCCGACATCCGCTTCAGCCAGGCCGAGACCAACCGCCGCACCCAGGATTCGCTCGAGGCCGTGCACAGCGCGCTCGGCCATGTCGTCGATCGCCTCTCGATGATCGAGGGTGATCTGCGCGCGGTGCGCACGGCGCCGCCGGCACCCGCACCGCAGCCGATGCCCAGTTCGACGTCCATGTCGATGCCAATGGCCGCGCCCATGGAGCCCCCGCCTGTCGCGCGCGAGCCGTGGCAGCAGCCACAGCAGCAGCCGAAATACGATCCGAAGCCAGAGCTGCAGAACCCGGCCGCCGCGCAACAGCCGCCACAGGGCGCCTTCGTCGCCGCGCCGCGCGAATTCCATGCCGCCGCACCGGCCGCGCCGCCGCCGGTGCCAACCGCACCGCCCGTTCCGCCGCGTGCGATCAGCGAGATCCTCGAGCCGCACACGGCGCCCGCGCGCGCCGCGCTCGCACCGGAATTGCCGCCGGACCATCCGCTCGAGCCGGGCACACGGCCGGGCGGCCGCGTCGCCACGCCCTCGGAGCGCATTGCCGCGTCCGAAAGCGCGATCAGCGAAATCCCCGCCGCGCCGAAAGAGCCGGTGTCGTCGTCGAGCTTTATCGCGGCCGCACGCCGCGCCGCGCAGGCCGCCGCCGCGCAGCCGGAAAAGCCGGCCCGCGGTGCCAAGGCAAGTGCAAAGGCAGCTGCCAAGGCGGCCATCGCAGGCCGCGCCAAGGACACGGGCCAGGAAGGCGGCTCGACCATCACCTCGAAGATCCGCTCGCTGCTGGTCGGCGCCAGCGTGGTCGTGATCGTGCTCGGCACCTTCAAGATGGCGATGAATCTGCTCGATGGCGGCAGCCCGCCGCCGTCACCGCAGGCGATGGAGAATTCGTCGAGCGCGCCCGCGCCGCAGGCTCCGCCGCCGCCGGTCGAGACCAGGCCTGCCACGCCCGAGCAGGTCACGCCGTCGATGACCTCGCCGACGCCGATCGGGAAGCAGTCGCTGAATAATCCCGCGCCCGCTCCCGTGGCAGGGTCGGGCAGCTCGGCTTCGGTCGAAATCCCGCCGGTCCCCGCGACGCCACCACCGCCTGCGGCGAGCAACGACGTCACCGGCGCGCTGTCGGGCGCGAGCCGCGCGAGGCTCGGTATGATCCAGGTGCCGCCGAGCGAGAAGCTCCCTGACGGCATCGGCGGTCCGGTGCTGCGCACCGCCGCGATGAAGGGCGATGCGACCGCGGCCTACGAGATCGGCGTGCGCTTTGCCGAGGGCAAGGGCGTCGCTGCGAATTACGATGAAGCCGCCAAATGGTACGACCGCGCGGCGCAGGCCGGCGTGGTGCCCGCGACCTTCCGCCTCGGCACGCTCTATGAGAAGGGCCTCGGGGTGAAGAAGGACGCCGACATCGCCCGCCGCTACTACACGCAGGCCGCCGAGCGCGGGAACGCCAAGGCGATGCACAATCTCGCGGTGCTCGACGCCGATGGCGGCGGACGCGGCGCCAATTACAAGAGCGCGGCGCAGTGGTTCCGCAAGGCCGCCGATCGCGGCGTCGCCGACAGCCAGTTCAACCTCGGCATCCTCTATGCCCGCGGTATCGGCGTGGAGCAGAACCTCGCCGAATCCTACAAATGGTTCACTCTCGCAGCCGCCCAGGGTGACGCGGATGCGTCCGGCAAGCGCGACGACGTCGCCAAGCGGCTCGATCCGCAGTCGCTCGCCGCCGCCAAGCTCGCGATCCAGACTTTCAGCGCCGAGCCGCAGCCTGACGATGCCGTCAATGTTCCTGCCCCGAACGGCGGCTGGGACAGCGCGCCGCAGGCAAACGCAAAGCCCGCGCCGAAGCCGGTCGCGACCAAGCGCTCGGCCTCGGCGGCGCACTAAAGCGCACTCTCACTCCTCATGGTGAGGAGCGCGCCCTGGCGCGCGTAGCGGACGATGCTTCGCATCGCCGCGAGAACCATGCAGGCCCCCACCACCGATCCGGGCCTCGCCCTTCGAGACGCCTGCTGCGCAGGCTCCTCAGGGTGAGGGGAGACAGCTCGCGCGCCACGTTCACCACGCCCTAAATTCATGGTCCCGCCCGACAACGAATTCCGCTATTGAAGGGCGCGGCAATCGTTCCGACCGTCCGGCGAGCATTCCCGCGCAATCGATCCATTTCGCCGGAGTGTGGTCCTTCGATGCAGCTCTATCTCCCGATCGCCGATCTGCCGGTCAACATCTTCCTGGTGCTGGCGATGGGTGCGGCGGTTGGCTTCGTCTCCGGCATGTTCGGGATCGGCGGCGGCTTCCTGATGACGCCGCTTCTGATCTTCATCGGGATCACTCCGGCGGTCGCGGTCGCCTCCGTTGCGAGCCACATCGCGGCGTCCTCCTTTTCCGGTGCGTTGTCCTACTGGCGGCGGCGCGCGATCGACCCGGCGCTCGCGAGCGTGTTGTTATGCGGCGGTGTCACCGGCACGGCGCTCGGGGTGTGGTCCTTCACGCAGCTTCGTGCGCTCGGCCAGCTCGATCTGATGATCGCGTTGTCCTACGTGGTGCTGCTCACCACGGTCGGCAGCCTGATGTTCTCCGAGGGCCTGCGCGCCCTGATGCGGACCCGTCGCGGCGCGGTGCCGCCACGGCGCACGCACAGCTGGATCCACGGCCTGCCGCTGAAAATGCGGTTCAAGCGCTCGAAGATCTACCTCTCGGTTATTCCTGTCGTGATCGTCGGCATCGTGATCGGCTTCATCGGCGCCATCATGGGCATCGGCGGCGGCTTCATCCTGGTGCCGATCATGATCTATCTGCTGCGGGTGCCGACTTCGACCGTGATCGGGACCTCGATGGTCCTGACGCTGGTCACGATGCTGTTCGCGACCTTGCTGCACGCGGTGACCAATCACCTCGTCGACGCGGTGCTGGCGCTGATCCTGATGGTCGGCGGCGTCACCGGCGCGCAGTTCGGCGCCCGCGCCGGCCAGAAGATCCGCGGCGAGCAGCTGCGGCTGTTGCTGGGCCTGCTGATCCTTTCGGTCGGCGTCCGCTTCGCCATCGAGCTGGTGATCCGGCCCGAGGATCTCTTCACCATCCGTGAATTGGGAGTGAGCGGATGATGCGCGCAGCTCTCGCAGTCCTTCTCGTCCTGCTGCTGGGCTCAGCCGCGCGTGCCGAGCGACTGATCGTGTCGGTCTCCAACCATCGCGTCACGGTGACGCCGAACTATTCCGGCGAGGAACTGGTGCTGTTCGGCTCGGTCGAGAAGGACGCCTCCACGCCCGCGGATCGAAAGAGCTACGATCTCGTCGTCACCGTGATGGGCCCGCGCGCCGACATGGTCACGCGGCGCAAGGAGCGTACCTTCGGCATCTGGATCAACACCGACTACCGGCAGTTCCTGGCGGTGCCGAGCTATCTCGCGCTGTTCGCCAACCGCCCCTTCGATGTCATCACCTCGCCCGAGATCGCGCGGCGGCAGCAGATCGGGCTCAACAACGTGCTGCTGACCCAACGGGTCAGCGGCGACTATGCCGACGTGGTGCCGAACGATGCGTTCCGCTCGGCCTTCATCCGCCTGCGAACCCAGAAAGGTCTCTATCGCGAGGACCCGAGCGCGGTGACGTTCCTGACACCGACGCTGTTTCGTACCGGCATTCCACTGCCGGAGGAGGTGCCGATCGGCACCTATGAGGTGGAAATCAAGCTGTTCGCGAACGGCGCGTTGGTCACCAAGACCGAGACCGCGTTCGAGATCGTCAAGGTCGGCTTCGAGCAGTTCGTCGCGACCAGCGCGCGGCAGCACGGCCTGATCTACGGCCTCGCGACGGCCGCGATGGCGCTGATGACGGGGTGGATGGCGTCGATCGTGTTTCGGAAGGATTAGCGTCCGTCATTGCGAGGAGCACCACTCTCTCCTCCCGTCATCGCCCGGCTCGACCGGGCGATCCAGTATTCCAGAGGCCTTCGTCGAATAGCTCGCTCTCGCAACGACCGCCGCGGCGTACTGGATGCCCCGGTCAAGCCGGGGCATGACAGCTGAGCCTCACGGCGCCTCAACCACCGTCGGCAGGCCCGGCTCCAGCAATCGCAACCGGGTCCCGAAGCCGAGCACATCAAAGGTCTTGCGCAGATCCTCGCCGTCCTGGCGGAAATGCGCCCAGCCCTCGGTATGCAATGGCACGATCATCGCATCCGGAAAGGCGCGCGCCGTCTCGATGGTGTCGTTGGTGTCCATGGTGAGATGGAACGGCCCACGCGTTTGCGCCGCGCCCGCGAACGGCAGCACCACGCCGCATTTGAAGCGGCGCGCGACCTCGGCGACGCCGTCGAACCAGGTGGTGTCGCCGCTGATGTAGACGTCGCTCGTGTCCGTCCGGCTCGAGGACACCACGAAGCCGATGACGTCGCCCGACAGCGGCTCGATGCCGGCCGGGCCGTGGCGCGCCGGCGTCGCGGTGATCGTCAGGGTGTTGCCGTCACGGTCCTTCAGATGCGAGGTCGCCCAGGGCGCGAGGCCCTCGACATGGCCGCCCAGGCGTTTTGCGCCGGCCTCGGTGGTCAGCACGCGCTTTGCGTGTTTGAGAAACGCGCGGCCGGAATTGTCGAGATTGTCCGAGTGCTGGTCGTGGCTGAGCAGGACGGCATCGATCGGGCCGATCGCGTCGGCCTTCAGTGCGGGGCCGATCGTCTTTTCCAGCGTCACATGCGGCAGCTGGTAGGCGCCGGGCGCATCGAAGGTCGGGTCAGTGAGCAGGCGGAAGCCGTCGATCTCGATCAGCGCGGTAGGGCCGCCGATCAGGGTGATGGAAATGGGCATCAGAAAGCTCCTCTTACGCAACGGGCTTTGCGGGGCGCGTCACCAGGTAAATTCCGAGCGCGACCGGGATGATGCCGAGCAGGTCGCGGGCCTCGACATGCTCACCGAGCACGATGTAGGCGAACAGCATGCCGAGCGGCGGCATCAGGAAATGATAGGCGCTCGCAGCCGTTGCGCCACACACTTTCAGGAGATGAAACCAGAGCCAGTAGGCGAGGATCGAGCCGCCGAGCACGAGGAACGCGAAGGCGCCGACCAGGCCCGGGGTGAAATCAATTGCGTGGACGTCGGCGAAGGTGAACGCGACCGGCGTCAGCACGATGCCGGCGGCGAGGTTCTGCACGCCGTTGCCGATCCACAGGCTTCCCTTCGGCGCGAGCAGCTTGAACAGAATCGTGCCGGCGACGATGGAGGCGAGCGAGGCCAGGGTGAAGACGATGCCGTGCAGGGAGTCTGTGCCGACCGACAGGCGATGCCAGACGATCAGGGTGACGCCGGTGATGCCGAGCAGGAGACCGCCCGCCTTGCGCCAAGTCATGCCTTCGCCAAGCAGCAACGCAGCGAGCGCCGCCGTGAATACTGGATTGGCCGAGACGATCAGGCCGCCGAGGCCGGCGGAGACCGATTGCAGGCCGGTGTAGCCGAGCCCGAGATAGAGTGCGTTGTTGGCGATGCCGAGCACGGCAAAGATCGCGGCATCGCGCCAGGACAATGACCAGCCATCACCGCGGATCAGCGTCGCACCGAGGATCAAAATGCCGGCAAGCGAGAAGCGCGCGGCGAGCAGGATCAGCGGCGGGCAATGGGTGACGCCGATCTTGCCGGCGACGAAGGCATAGCTCCAGAGCAGGCAAAACAGTCCGATGGCGAGCGGCAGCGTGTTGAACCGGCTGGGGGCTGCGGGAAGCGAGGTGGCGAGCGACATGAGGGCATTCTCCTGAGCCCTCGATCTAGGGAGACGGCTTGTCATTTGGAAATTAAATGATTAACTTCCAATCAGTGGATTTTCGAATGGAGGCGGCCATGCTCGACCTGGAGCTCCTGCGCAGCTTCGTCTCGGTGGTCGAGGCCGGCGGCTTCACCCGCGCCGGCGAGCGCGTCCACCGCACGCAATCGACCGTCAGCCAGCAGATCAAGCGGCTGGAGGAGGACGTCGGCCAGGTGCTCTTGCACCGTGACGGCAAGGACGTGCGCCCCACTGAGGCCGGCGAACGGCTGCTGTCCTACGCGCGACGGCTGCTCACGCTCGCCGAGGAGGCGCGCGACGTGCTGCGCGAGCCCGACAGCGAGGGCGCGATCCGGCTCGGCATCCCCGAGGATTTTGCGGCGTACCGGCTGGCAAAACTGCTCGGCGCCTTCTCGCGCTCACATCCGGGTCTGCGAATGGACGTGCGCGCCGACCAGAGCAAGAACCTGTCCCGCGACCTCGAACGCGGCGAGCTCGACCTCGCCTTGTTCAAGCGTGAGGCCGGCGCGAAAGGCGCTATCGCGGTGTGGCCGGAGCGGGTGCACTGGGTCACGAGCAAGAGCCATCCGGTCGACGTCAACGCCTCGTCCGTGCCGCTGATCGGATTTCCGCTCGGCTGTCTCTATCGCGCCGGCGCCATCCACGCGCTGGAAAGCGCGGGCCGCGCCTGGCACATGTCCTATTCGTCATCGAGTCTCGCGGGCATCCAGGCTGCGGTCGCAGCCGGCATGGGCTTAAGCATCCTGTCGGAGATGTCGATCCAGTCCGACCACCGCGTGCTGACCGCCAAGGACGGCTTTGAGCCGATCAACCGGACCGAAGTGGCGCTGATGGCCTCGCCCGGTGCCAGCCCCGCAACGCTGCGGCTGGCGGATCGGCTCGCGGAGTTCTGCGACAATGTACAGGCCAAGGCGGCGTGATCACGCCGCGGCAATCACCGTGAGCTCCGGCCACAACGCCTTCCATCGCGCGGCCTTCACCGCGTAACTCGCCGCAGAGAAGTTCGGGCCCGGATTGGGCCGCGCGATCAATCCGGCTATGTCGTCGAAGCCGCGCGGCGCGTAGACCTCGTAGCCGTCGCCTCCGTGCCTCACACCGACTTGCGTGTTCTGGGTGAGGAAACGGTCGATGCCGTCGGTCGAGCAGGTGAGAGGCGGATAGGGCAGGCCGTGCTTGCCGGGATACCAAAGGTGCACGCGCGCCTGGTTGCGGGTCTCGATCTTGACGCCGAGATGCGCGAGCCGCGCATGCAGCGTGCGGATCACGGTGTCCTCCGCCTCCCATGAGGTGTCTGGATCGAAATAGAACACGTCGTAATCGGCGATGCCATGATCGACCGCGCGGTCCGTGAGTACGTTCCACGCCGTCTGCACCAGGCACCCCGACACCAGCCACGCATCGGGAAGCGCGAGCGAGGCGAGCTCGCCGATGATTGCAACATTGACTGGGTTCTTCAGCGCCAGCGTGAGGAAGCGGTCGCGATCCATCGCGGCCATCATTCACGCGCCGGCATCGTACGCCGCTCGTGCGGTCTTCGAGGCGAGGCCGCGCCAGCACCGCCGCAGGAACGGCTCGACGATCGCGCGCTTCGCCTTGGACAGGCGGATCAGCACGATCGGATAGTCGGCGTAGTGATCGGTGAAATAAAAGATTCTTGGCTGGCTCTCGACCAGCATGGCGCGCTCGTCGATTGGAACGTCGGGCACGACGAGGCTGTCGCCGTCCTCCTTCAGCCGCGCCAGCATCTTCTTGCGCACTTTCAGCGCGGGCGTGCCGTAGGAGGTGCCGTCCTCGACCTCCGGCCACGTCAGTGCAAATTTTCTGACGTCGTCGAAGGTCATTTGATCAAGACCTTGGGATCAGCTCAGTGCACGGCGGTGAAGAACCGCGCGAGCCGGAAGCCGGAGAGCCAGGTCCACACCGGCTGGCCGCGCATGCCGAGATCCCAGGAGCCGAGCACGGCATCCGCGCGTCCGACCAGATTGTCGATCGGCAGCAGACCGACGCCGCCGGAGCGCAGGGGCACGCGGCTGTCGGCGGAATTGTCGCGGTTATCGCCGAGCACGAAGAGGTGGCCGGGCGGCACCGTCACTTCAGGCGTGTTGTCGAGCGGACCGTTGTCGCGCATCTTGAAGATCAGATGCGACACGCCGTTCGGCAGGGTCTCGATGTAGCGGTAGGCCGGCTCGCTGCCGCCATTGTCGTCTTCGGCGGCGCCGACGCCATCCGGCTTCAGCTCGGCGGGACGGTCGTTGATGAAGAGCTGGCCCTGCCGCATCTGGATGCGGTCTCCGGGCAGACCCACGACGCGCTTGACCCAGGCCTGCGAGCGATCGCCGGGCCAGCGGAACACGACGACGTCGCCCTGCTTCGGCGTCTCCGCGAAGACGCGGCCGCTTTCGGGCAGGTTGATCTGGATCGGCAGCGACGAGGTGCCGTAGCCATAGGGGAATTTCGAGGCGAGCAGCGCATCGCCGATCAGGAGCGTCGGCTCCATCGAACCCGACGGTACATAGAACGGCTCGGCGAGTGCGCCCTTGGCGATGAACACGGCGGCGACGATGCCGGCGAGCTGCATCAGCTGACCAGCCCAGCCGCTGCTCTTCCGCTTGGCGGTGACAGTTACCTTCTCAACGCTCATGCGCCCGTTCCACCAACTGTAATACGTTCCATCAGAAGCGACGGCTGGCCGACGCCGACGGGCACGCCCTGACCGTTCTTGCCGCAGGTGCCGATGCCGGTATCCAGCGCGAGATCGTTGCCGATCATGCGGATGCGATGCAGGTCGGTCGGCCCGTTGCCGATCAGCATGGCGCCCTTCAGCGGCGCGCCAATCTTGCCGTTCTCGATCTTGTAGGCCTCGGTGCACTGGAACACGTATTTGCCCGAGGTGATGTCGACCTGGCCGCCGCCGAAATTCGCGGCGAAGACGCCGTTCTTCACGGAGGCGAGGATCTCGGCCGGATCGCGGTCGCCCGCGAGCATGTAGGTGTTGGTCATGCGCGGCATCGGCACATGGGCGTAGCCCTGGCGGCGGCCGTTGCCGGTCGGCTTCATGTTCATCAGGCGCGCGTTCTGGCGGTCCTGCATGTAGCCGACCAGAATGCCGTCCTCGATCAGCACGGTGCGGTTGGTCGGCGTGCCCTCGTCGTCGATCGACAGCGAGCCGCGGCGCGAGGCAATGGTGCCGTCGTCGATCACGGTGACGCCCTTGGCCGCAACCTGCTGGCCCATCAGGCCGGCAAAGGCCGACGTCTTCTTGCGGTTGAAATCGCCTTCGAGGCCATGGCCGACCGCCTCATGCAGCATCACGCCGGGCCAGCCGGCCCCAAGCACGACGTCCATCTCGCCGGCGGGGGCGGGAATCGATTCCAGGTTGACCAGGGCTTCGCGCAGCGCGCCGTCGGCGGCGTCGCGCCAGTTCTTGCTCTCGATGAATTCGGCATAGCCGGCGCGGCCGCCATAACCCTTGCTGCCGCTCTCCTGGCGGTCGCCCTGACCGGCGACGACGGAGACGTTGACGCGCACCAGCGGGCGGATGTCGCGATAGCTCTCGCCATCGGGCCGCAGGATCTCGACGACCTGCCAGGTTGCGCCGAGGCTGACGCTGACCTGCCGCACCCGCGGATCCTTGTCGCGTAAGTAAGCGTCGATCTCGGCGAGCAGCTTCACCTTGGTCTCGAAGCCCGGCGCATCCAGCGGATTGTCGTCGGCGTAGAGCCGCACATTGGTATGCGCCGGCGGGGCCGCGAAGCTGCCCGAATAGCCGCCGCGCACGGCAGCGACCGCGTCGGCGGCGCGAATCAGCGCCGGCAGCGACACGTCGGAGGAATGGGCATAGCCGACCGCATCGTCCTTGACGGCGCGCAGGCCAAAGCCCTGCGAGGTGTCATAGGTCGCCTGCTTCAGCCGCCCATTGTCGAACATCAGCGCTTCGGTCTGGCTGTATTCCAGGAACAATTCGCCGTCGTCGGCACCGGCAAGCCCGCGTGCGACCTCGTTGCGGACCTGATCGCGGTCGAGATTGGCGCGGTCGAGCAGGGAGGTGGTGGCTGGATTGGTCATGCGTCCGTCCATTATCGGAAGATGTAGGGCAAGATAATGGTTTCCCGGCGGTTCCGCGAGGGTGCCAGGTGCCACATTACGAAACGATAGGATTCGCCGCGCGCGGACGCGCCTGCCGCCTTATGGCAGCTTGTCATAGCCCTCGCCGAGCCCGTTCAGGCTGAGCGGGAAGCCGATGCCTTCTTCCGGGGTCTCGAAGATGATGAAGGTCGCGGTCTTGGCGGTGCGGAGCTGGCCGAGCAGCTTGTCGTCCATGACGACCTCGGCGACGCAGCCATTGGGCAGACAGCGGACGAAGCCGGCGCGGCCGACGTCCTGGTTGTCGAGCTTCAACCCGAGGCCGGATGGCAGCAGCACGCCGAGTGGGGCGACCACCCGCATCAGCCGGCTCTTCTGGTCGGCGGTCTTGAGCACGATCACGGTGAGGCCGGCATTGGAGCGGTCTTCGGCCACCACGCTCTGGATCAGGGCGCATTGCTCGGTCTGGGCGCCGGGCGGGGTGTCGCAGCGGATCTGCCAGTCGCCATGGACGGAGCGCACCGCGCCCTGCGCATGGGCGAGGCCCGGCAGCGCCATGACGACAATCACCACCAGCAGGGCCGCCAGCATCGTGAGGCCGCTCGCCTGCCTTGCCATGCTTCTCGAAAACCCCATCGGGTCGGTCCCTCTGCTCGCCTGGGTCGCTCGCGCCTGGCGGACTGATACGGGAATGACGGCGTCTTGAAGGCGATTCGCAAGCAAATTCCGCGCCGCCCACACCGCCATCGCCCGCACGAATCAGGTTCCTGCGCGGCTGTCTGCCAGTGCCTACCGCGGGCAATGCCGCTGTCAAGCCGCGGCATCCCGGGAAACGGTATTTTTCTCTGATGTTACTAGGAAATATCTTGCGGGTGATGGCTGACAGGCGGGGCTCAAGACTGCATTGCGATAGATCAAGAATTATGGTTTGAGAGGCTTGATTTCGGCGTTCTAGCGATCTGGCCCCAATTCCTCTTAGAGGTATTCTTGCGCGGCGGTTTGTCAGACGGGCGGATCGAATAAGCGTTTCCCGGAAATAGGGGGATGCACTTGGGGTGATTTCGTTAGGGGAGCGCGAACGGCATGAGGATGTCGATGGGCCATGTGGGCCGGCACTTGCTGGGATTGGCCGTGGCGGGTCTGACGCTGGCGACGGGCGGTGCGGCATATGCCGAGCTCGGGCAGCCGGCGCCGTGGGAATGGACGCTCCAGCAATCCGCCTCGCCGGTGATGGACAACATCGTCTGGTTCCACAACTTTCTGTTCGTGCTGATCACGCTGATCACGCTGTTCGTTCTGGCGTTGCTGGTGATCGTGGTCATGAAGTTCAACGCGAAGGCCAATCCGGTGCCGTCGCGGACCACGCACAACACGCTGATCGAGGTGGCGTGGACGCTCGTTCCGGTGCTGATCCTGGTCGGTATCTCGGTGCCGTCGTTCCGCCTGCTGTTCCTCGAGCTCGACGTGCCGAAGGCGGATTTGACCATCAAGGCCACCGGCAAGCAGTGGTACTGGTCCTATGCCTATCCTGATAACGGCAAGTTCGAGTTCGACTCGCTGATGGCCCAGGACAAGCAGCCCCGCCTGCTCGGCGTCGACAACGAGATGGTGGTGCCGGTCAACAAGGTGATTCGTGTCCAGGTCACCGGCGCGGACGTCATCCACGCCTTTGCGCTGCCGGCTTTCGGCGTCAAGATCGACGCCATTCCGGGGCGGCTGAACGAGACCTGGTTCAAGGCCACCAAGACCGGCATGTTCTACGGCCAGTGCTCGGAGCTCTGCGGCAAGGACCACGCCTTCATGCCGATCGCGATTCGCGTCGTGGAGGACAAGGACTTCGCCTCCTGGGTCGAAACGGCGAAGAAGAAATATGCGAGCGGCGGCACCAGCACTTTCGCCTCGGCGGCCGGCCCGACGCAGTAAGCGCCGGGCGAAGGCTCGAGGGACAGAAAGCGACATAAAGGGCGGGACCGCAGAAGGTCCGAACGGGACGCAAGGCAGGATTTGAAAATGGCAACGAGCGCAGCGGCACACGGCGATCACGCGCAAGACCACGGACATGACGAGCACGCCCATCCGACCGGATGGCGGCGCTATGTCTATTCGACCAACCACAAGGACATCGGTACGATGTACCTGATCTTCGCGGTCATCGCCGGCGTCATCGGTGCCGCCATGTCGATCGCGATCCGTGCCGAGCTGATGTATCCGGGCGTGCAGATCTTCCACGAGACGCACACCTATAATGTGTTCGTGACCTCTCACGGCCTGATCATGATCTTCTTCATGGTCATGCCCGCAATGATCGG
This sequence comes from Bradyrhizobium sp. 63_E2_N1_3, assembly GCF_052076005.1. Lineage (NCBI taxonomy): Bacteria > Pseudomonadati > Pseudomonadota > Alphaproteobacteria > Hyphomicrobiales > Nitrobacteraceae > Bradyrhizobium > Bradyrhizobium sp. 63_E2_N1_3. The sequence goes on from NZ_CP197235.1 coordinate 986,913, forward strand.
CGGCTTCGGCAACTGGTTCGTGCCGCTGATGATCGGCGCGCCCGACATGGCGTTCCCGCGCATGAACAACATCTCGTTCTGGCTGCTGCCGGCCTCCTTCGCGCTGCTGCTGATGTCGACCTTCGTCGAGGGCGAGCCGGGTGCCAACGGCGTCGGCGCCGGCTGGACCATGTATGTGCCGCTGTCGAGCTCCGGCCATCCGGGCCCGGCCGTCGACTTCGCGATCCTGTCGCTGCATCTGGCGGGCGCCTCGTCGATCCTCGGCGCCATCAACTTCATCACCACGATCTTCAACATGCGCGCGCCGGGCATGACCCTGCACAAGATGCCGCTGTTCGTGTGGTCGATCCTGGTGACGGTGTTCCTGCTGCTGTTGTCGCTGCCGGTGCTCGCCGGTGCGATCACCATGCTGCTCACCGACCGCAATTTCGGCACGACGTTCTTCGCGCCCGACGGCGGCGGCGACCCCGTGCTGTTCCAGCATCTGTTCTGGTTCTTCGGTCACCCCGAGGTGTACATCCTGATCCTGCCCGCCTTCGGCATGGTCAGCCAGATCGTCTCGACCTTCTCGCGCAAGCCCGTGTTCGGCTATCTCGGCATGGCCTACGCCATGGTCGCGATCGGCGGCATCGGCTTCGTGGTCTGGGCGCACCACATGTACACGGTCGGCATGTCCTCGGCGACGCAGGCCTATTTCGTCGCCGCGACGATGGTCATCGCGGTTCCGACCGGCGTGAAGATCTTCTCGTGGATCGCCACGATGTGGGGCGGCTCGATCGAGTTCCGTGCGCCGATGATCTGGGCGGTGGGCTTCATCTTCCTGTTCACTGTCGGCGGTGTCACCGGCGTCGTGCTGGCGAATGCCGGCGTCGACCGCGTGCTCCAGGAGACCTACTACGTCGTTGCGCACTTCCATTACGTGCTGTCGCTCGGTGCGGTGTTCGGGATCTTTGCCGGCTGGTACTACTGGTTCCCGAAGATGTCGGGCTACATGTACAATGAGACGCTGGCGAAGGCGCACTTCTGGGTCACCTTCATCGGTGTGAACCTTGTGTTCTTCCCGCAGCACTTCCTCGGCCTGTCGGGCATGCCGCGCCGCTACGTCGACTATCCCGACGCGTTCGCCGGCTGGAACCTGGTCTCCTCGGTCGGCTCCTACATCTCCGGCTTCGGCGTGCTGATCTTCCTCTACTGCGTGTTCGACGCCTTCGCGAAAAAGGTGCCGGCCGGCGACAATCCGTGGGGTGCGGGCGCGACCACGCTGGAATGGACGCTGCCTTCGCCGCCGCCCTTCCATCAGTTTGAAGTGCTGCCCCGCGTGCAGTAAACCAACGCTCGCGGCGCCCGTGACGGGCGCCGCGGCTCTTTAGCGAAGCGAGTCAAAACTAGTGTCCGTCCTCGACCATAACGCCATCGACATCGATCCCCGCATCTCGGAAGCGGAGGTGGGCGACTACATTGCGCTGCTCAAGCCGCGGGTGATGTCGCTGGTGATCTTCACCGCGCTGGTCGGACTGGCGATGGCGCCCGGGCATTTCCACCCGGTGCTGGCCATCACCTCGCTGCTCTGCATCGCAGTCGGTGCCGGCGCTTCCGGAGCGCTCAACATGGCGCTCGAGGGCGATATCGACGCCAAGATGTCGCGCACGGCAAACCGGCCGATTCCGCGCGGCCGCATCACCCGTCCCGAGGCGATGGCGTTCGGCATGACGCTCGCCTTCTTCTCGGTGATGACGCTCGGCATCCTCGTCAACTGGATCGCCGGCGCGCTGCTCGCCTTCACCATCTTCTTCTACGTCGTGATCTACACGATGATCCTGAAGCGCCGGACCGCACAGAACATCGTAATCGGAGGCGCCGCTGGTGCGCTACCGCCGGTGGTGGCGTGGGCCGCGGTCACGGGCACCGTCGACGTCGAGCCGCTGCTGCTGTTCGCCATCATCTTCTTCTGGACGCCGCCGCACTTCTGGGCGCTGGCGCTGTTCCGCTCCGACGACTATGCGCGTGCCGGCATTCCGATGCTGCCCAACGTCGCCGGTCCCGACGCGACGCGGCTTCAGATCCTGCTCTACACCATCGTGCTGATCGCGGTCGCCGCCGCCCCGTGGGCGCTCGGCTATTTCGACGCCATCTACGGCATCGTCTCGCTGATCCTCGGCGCCGGCATGCTTGTGCTCGCGATCAACGTCTATATGCGCCGCGAGCGCAGCCAATCGCTGCGCGCGACCCGCAAGCTGTTCGCCTTCTCCATCCTTTATCTGTTCGCACTGTTTGCGACCCTGCTGGCCGAAGTCGTGTTCCGGGCGCTTGCTCCGATGGTAGGGGGCGCATGATCGCTGGAATGGCCGACAAACCTGAGATGAATGGAATCGTCCTCACGGAGGCGCAGAAGAAGAGCCGCCGCCAGCGCTCGATCGCGATCGCGCTCGCGCTCGGCGTGCTCGTGGTGCTGTTCTTCGCCGTCACCATCGTCAAGGGACCGGCAGTACTCGTCCGGCCGATGTAGGAAACATGGATCGAGAGCCCACCATATCGCGGGATCAGAGCCGGACGGCCAAGCAGGGGCGTGGGCCTTCCAAGGGTCTTGGCCGCGACGTGCTGGTCGCCTCGATCTGCGGAGGCGTGGTGGCGCTGATGGTCGGTGCCTCCTACGCGGCGGTGCCGTTCTACAACTGGTTCTGCCGCGCCACCGGCTTCAACGGCACGACGCAGGTTGCGACCTCGGCGCCGGCCACCGGGCCGATCGCACGGAAGATCGCGGTGCGCTTCGATTCCAACGTCGCGCCCGGCCTGCCCTGGAAGTTCGAGCCGGAGCAGAGCGAGATCGAGGTCAATATCGGCCAGGTCGTGACGGTCTTTTACACCGTGACCAACCAGGCCGCGCGCACCACCGCGGGCCAGGCGGCCTACAACGTCGCGCCCCTGACGGTCGGCTCCTACTTCCAGAAGATCAACTGCTTCTGCTTCACCGAACAGACCATGGCGCCCGGCGAGAAGCGCGAGATGCCGGTCGTATTCTACGTCGATCCGTCGATCGCCGACGATCATGAGAACGACGGGCTGAACACGATCACGTTGTCCTACACGTTCTATCCGGTGCGCGATCCCGTGGTGAAGCCGCTGGCGTCGGGTGAAGACGACAAACGCAAGGGAAATCTCTGACCGCCGGGCTCACGTCGCGGGGGTTGGACACAAGGGGATAAGTGCCGGACAGGCACGGGATTGAGGAGAGAGACCGCAAATGGCAACGGCGCACACCAAGCATCACGACTACCACCTGGTGGATCCCTCCCCGTGGCCGGTCGTCGGCTCCATCTCGGCCTTCATCATGGCGGTCGGCGCGATCACCTGGATGCACCACATGTTCTCGGCCGCGCCGATCATCTTCGGTGCCGGCACCGTCGGCGTGATCTACACCATGGTGAGCTGGTGGGGCGATGTGATCAGGGAAGCCCAGTACAAGGGCGATCACACCCGCGTCGTGCAGCTGCATCACCGCTACGGCATGATCCTGTTCATCGCCTCCGAGGTGATGTTCTTCGTCGCCTGGTTCTGGGCCTATTTCAACGCGGCGCTGTTCCCGGCCGACGCCGTCCACGCCACACGCGACGCCGTGTTCGGCTGCGGTCTCGGCACCGCGGCTGGCGCCTGCGCCGTGCCCGGCACCTGGCCGCCGCATGGCATCGAGACCTTCGATCCCTGGCATCTGCCGCTCCTGAACACGCTGATCCTGCTGACGTCGGGCACCACCGTGACCTGGGCGCACCACGCGTTGCTCGAGAATGATCGCCAGGGCCTGAAATACGGCCTGATCCTCACCGTCGTGCTCGGCGCGCTCTTCACCTGCGTGCAGGCCTATGAGTACAGCCACGCGGCGTTCTCGTTCGGCGGCAATGTCTATGGCGCGACCTTCTTCATGGCGACCGGCTTCCACGGTTTTCATGTGCTGGTCGGCACCATCTTCCTGCTGGTCTGCCTGTTCCGCGCCTATGCCGGCCACTTCACCCCGACACAGCACCTCGGCTTCGAGTTCGCCGCCTGGTACTGGCACTTCGTCGACGTGGTCTGGCTGTTCCTGTTCCTCTGCATCTATGTGTGGGGACACGGCGCCGAGACCATGGCCCACGGCGCGCACTGAGCCGCATTGGACCGATCAGAAGGGGCGGCCGCAGGGCCGCCCTTTCGCTTTTGGGCCGCCGGAAGCTTCGGCGGAAACTGTGATTGAGCGTTTTCGAGCGAAGCGGATACCGGTTCGCGTGAAGAAAACGCGTCAAAACAAGAATCTAGAGCTTCGGTTCTGATTCAATCAGAACCGATAATGTTCTAGAGTCCGTGATCATGAACGATACCACCGGCCCATCCGAGCCCGAGACGACCGTCCTGCAAAGCGCGCTGCGCGGGCTTGCCTGCAAGTGCCCGCGCTGCGGCAAGGGCAAGCTCTATGCGGGCTTCCTGACGCTCGCGCCCAGCTGCGACCGCTGCGGCCTCGACTATGCCTTCATCGACACCGGCGACGGTCCTGCGATCTTCATCATCATGCTGGCCGGCGGGATCGTCGTTGCGTGCGCGCTGATCGTCGAGGTCAAATACCAGCCGCCGTACTGGCTGCATGCCGCGCTGTGGCTGCCGCTGATCCTCGCGACCACGCTCTTGCCGCTGCGCGCGATGAAGTCGCTGTTGATCGCGCTGCAATTCCACCACAAGGCGGCGCCGGGCCGGCTGGTCGACCGCGCGAAATGAACGAGACCGCGCGCAAGCCCCGCGTGGCCGGCTTCGCGCTGTTCACGCTTTTCCTGGCCGCCGTCTTGGTCGCGCTCGGCGTCTGGCAATTGCAGCGCCGCGTCGCGAAACATCAGTTGATCGCCGCATTGACCGAGCGTCTCGCGGCGGCACCTGTTGCGTTGCCGCCGCCGTCCCAATGGAGCACGCTGACGCCGGAGCGGGACGAATTCCGTCGGGTCACATTTTCGGCGACCTACGAGTCCCGTCTGGATGCGATGGTCTACAGTTCCGGCTCCGCCATCCGCTCCGACATTTCCGGCCCCGGCACCTGGGCTTTCCTTCCCGCACGGCTGCCTGGCGGCGATATGGTCGCGGTCAACGCGGGCTTCGTGCCGAACACCCAACAGGACCGCGCCCTGCAGGATCGGGCGGTCGCGCGACTCATTACCAACAAGCCGGCGATGTTGACCGGCTACGTCCGTTTCCCCGAAACAGCCAGCGTGCTGATGCCTGACGCTGAGCGTGACAAACGGCTGTGGTTCACCCGCGATCATCTCGCCATGTCCCGGGCGCTCGGCTGGGGCACGGTCGCGCCGTTCTACATCGACCTGGAGCGGCCGGTGCCGGAGAACGGCATTCCGCGTCCCGGCCCGCTCGACGTGCATCTGAAGGACGATCATCTGCAATACGCCATCACCTGGTTCGCGCTCGCCGGCGCGGTGCTGATCGCATTCGGCGTCTGGGCGAGGGGACGGCGGCACCCGACCTGAAATTTTTCGTAGGTTCCTGGAGGGAACCCGGTATCGCCCGGGGTTTATTATTCAGGACATATTCACGAGGGTGGTCCTAAGCCGCACGCAAATTTTTCGCGGCAGACAGGATTTTGGTGTGAGCGATTTCGACCAGATGGGAATTGTCGTCGACTGGGTGGACGCCTGCCGGAAGGGCGACCTCGCGACGCTCCTCGATCTCTATGCGGACGACGCCCGGGTCGAATGCATGTGCAACGGCAAGCGACATTATCGCGGGCGGCGCGAGCTCGAAACCTATTGGGGACCGCGGCTCAGCACCTTCTCGTCGGCAGGCTTCGGTCTTGAGGAGATCAATCCAGTGCCGCATGGCATCGATCTCGAATATTCCGTCGCGGGCTCGCTGCGTATCCACGCCTCGTTTCGCTTCAGTCCCGAAGGCAAGATCTACAGTACCCTGTGCGAGCCGGCGCGGCAGTCCCCGCATGCCGATGGTGTGTGCTAGCCGGCCGCCGGCACGTCTCGCGCCGTCTCGACCGGCAGGCGACAGCGCACATAGGTTCGCTGGTCCGCGCGCAGCAGCGACAGCGATCCGCTGAGCGCGCGCACGCGCTCGTGCATGCCCGTCAGGCCGCGGCCGAAGACGTTGTCGGCGGGAAAGCCGCCGCCGTCGTCGGAGATCTCAATCGTGAGCACCTCGCCGGCCATGGTCGCCAGCACATGGGCATTGTTCGCCCCGGCGTGGCGCAGCACGTTGGTCAGCGCCTCCTGGATCAGGCGATAGACGGTCTGCGCCAGCGGTCGGTCGATCTCGTTCAGACCCGGATCGATCGTGGCCGTCAGGCTGATATGCGGCGCCTGCCTGCGAAAGTTCTGGAGCAGCGTCTGCACGCTGGTCTCGAGCCCCAATTCCTCGATGTAGAGCGGCCGCAGCCGGTCGAGGATGCGGCGGTTGGTCTGCTGGAGCGCCTCGACAGAGCGCATCACCTCCTGCGCCGGGTTGCCGAGATTTCCCGAGGTCTCGCTCAGCGCGATCGTGCTGGCGCGGATGCCGAACAATAGCGGTCCGAGCTCGTCGTGCAGCTCGCGCGCGAGATCGCGCCGCTCGTCGTCCTGGAGCGACACCAGGCGGTGCAGCAGGTCGCGATTATCCTGACTCAATTGCGCGAGCGTCATCGCCAGCGCATTGGCTTCCTCGCAGCTCTGCCGGATCTCCTGCGGTCCTGCGACCGGGATAGGCGTTGCATAATCGCCGCGCCGGATTCGCGTGAGGCCTGCGCCGAGATCTTGCAGGGGACGCAGCACCGATCCCGCAAAGAGATAGGCAATGGTCCCAGTCAGCATCATCAGCACGGCGATGAGGCTCGTCAGCGCCAGGAAGCCGATCCATTTCTCGAACAGATCGGCTGACAGGTCCGGCATGAACACGATGTCGCCGACACGCCTGCCGTCGATGATGACGGGAGATGCGGCGTCCATCTCCGGGATGGCGATCAGGTCCACGAACCAATGCGGCACGCCATGCAGATCACGCAGGCTGTCCTTTGGAGAGGGGGCGGGACCTGCTTCCACTGAACGGAATTGAATATCCGAGGAGTTGTCCAAAGAATGGACAAATGCGTCGAGTATCTTCCGCGGGTCGTCCGAGGCCTTCAGGCTGTTGTTGAGTGCCTCGGCGACCGTCCGGGTCGAGCGTCGGCCCGGCTCATTCTCGTCGGCAAGCTGCCCCGCCGCGAAGCTCTGGAGCAGCACGCCGCCCATGACCAGCGCGGCAAGGAAGCTCAAGCCGAGCGGAAGAAACAATTGTGTTCTGAATGAGAGCCGCTGCCACATTAGGTCAATTCTAACGCGCATTGGCGGGATTTGCTCTTTCCATTTGTTCCCGTCGGTCTATGAGTCGAAAAACAAGAGAGCGCGCGATGCAAGATACCGCCAAGCCGGCGACCCGAGTTCTGATCGTCGACGACCATCCCGTGGTGCTGTCAGGATGCCGCACCCTTTTCGCGTCCGACCACTCGATCCGTATCGACGAGGCGACCGACGCCAAATCCGGGCATCGCGCCTATATCAGCAAGCGGCCCGACGTCACCGTCATCGACATCAGCCTGCCCGACGTCTCCGGCTTCGAGCTGATGCGGCGGATCCGCAAGGACGACCCTGATGCCAAGATCATCATGTTCAGCATGAACGACGATCCGGCCTTCGTGGTGCGGGCGGTCGAGCTTGGCGCGCAGGGATATGTCTCCAAGGGCGACGATCCCCGGATTCTGCTCAAGGCGGTGCGCAAGGTGGTCGCCGGCGACAATTTCATCTCGCCGCAACTCGCGGAGGCGGTCACGTTCTCCGGTGCAGCGATCAAGGCCAATCCGGCCTCGCAGATGACGCCGCGGGAGCTCGAAATTCTCCGCCTGCTCGGCCGTGGCGACAAGATCGTCGAGGTCGCCGAGGCGCTCGGCATCTCCTACAAGACGGTCGCCAACACCACGTCCCTGCTCAAGCAGAAGCTCGGCGCCAAGAACCATTCCGACCTGATCAGGATCGCGGTGGAAATCGGGATGAGCTGACGCCCGGGGCATTGGCGGCCCGGGGGCACCGGCGGCCCGCGCACTGGCGCCCGGCACCGAACCGGCTGCTCCAGGATGCAGCCGGTCCGGCCGGGCGGATCGGGTCTCGGCGCGTACCGGGCAATGCATGGACAGCGCCGACACCATCCGCCGACACAATGGGCCGGCGTGATATTCGTTCCTGAACCACCCGAAATTGCGGGAAAAAGAAGCAATGGCGTGCGGGCGCTCGCAGGAATGCCTTTGCGAAACGCGAACCGCGCCGGGAAAAATAGGAACATTTTCTTGCCCCCGCCGTTTTGGCTCTTGACGATTTCGTGACGGGCGCCGAGAACTTGGCCGACAGTTTTGGCGGGCCGGCAACCCGCACGAGGCAAACCGGGTCTGCACATATCAACGACAGACCTTCCAAGAGAGGGCTGCGGCATCGCCGCAGCCCTTTTTCGTTGAGCGGGGCACAGGCGGGAAGCGGTTTCCCGATGCCGCAAAACACTTTATGGTGGCCTAACGCCTCTGGCCGTTAACAAGTAGTTTCATGAAATCAAAGGCTTATGGATCTGGCTCAAGGCCGGCCGGCCTTTGGAGGGCAGTTTGACTCGCTATATCTCGACCCGGGGCGAGGCCCCAGAACTCGGCTTCTGCGACGTGATGCTGACTGGGCTTGCCCGTGACGGCGGCCTGTATGTGCCGGTGACGTGGCCGCAGCTCTCGACCGAGGCCATCGCTGGCTTCTTCGGCCGCCCCTATTGGGAGGTCGCGGTCGACGTGATCCGTCCGTTCGCCGGCGGCGAGATTTCGGATGCCGAGCTCGGCCGCATGGCGAACGAGGCCTATGCCACCTTCCGCCATCCGGCGGTGGTGCCGCTGCGCCAGATGACGCCGCATCAATTCGTGCTGGAGCTGTTCCACGGCCCGACGCTCGCCTTCAAGGACGTGGCGATGCAGCTGATCTCGCGGCTGATGGACCACGTGCTCGCCAAGCGCGGCCAGCGCACCACCATCGTGGTCGCGACCTCCGGCGACACCGGTGGCGCCGCGGTCGACGCGTTCGCGGGCCTGGAGAATGTCGATCTCATCGTGCTGTTCCCGCACGGCCGCATCTCCGAAGTGCAGCAGCGGATGATGACGACCACGGGCGCGGCCAACGTCCATGCGCTCGCCATCGAGGGCAATTTCGACGACTGCCAGGCGCTCGTGAAGGGGATGTTCAACAACCATCGCTTCCGCGATGCGACCTCGCTCTCCGGCGTCAACTCCATCAACTGGGCGCGTATCGTCGCCCAGGTGGTCTACTACTTCACCTCCGCCGTCGCCGCCGGCGCGCCGGCACGCACGGTGGATTTCGTCGTGCCGACCGGAAATTTCGGCGACATCTTTGCCGGTTATGTCGCCAAGCGGATGGGGCTGCCGGTGCGCACGCTGCGCATCGCCGCCAACGTCAACGACATCCTGGCGCGCACGCTCAAGACCGGGATCTACGAGGTGCGCGAGGTGCACGCCACCGCGTCGCCATCGATGGACATCCAGATCTCCTCGAATTTCGAGCGGCTGCTGTTCGAGGCCGGCCGGCGCGATGCGGCCGGCGTGCGCCGTCTGATGGACTCGCTGAAGCAGTCGGGGCGCTTCGTGTTGCCTGACGCGATGCTGGCCGCAATCCGTGAAGAATTCGACGCCGGCCGGGCCGACGAGACCGAAACCGCAGCCGCGATCCGCGCCGCCTGGCGCGAGGCGGGTGAGCTGGTCGATCCCCATACCGCGGTCGCACTCGCGGTCGCCGACCGCGACACCACCGACACGACGGTGCCCAGCATCGTGCTCTCCACCGCCCATCCGGCCAAATTCCCCGATGCGGTCGAGGCAGCCTGCGGCCAGCGGCCGCAATTGCCCGCCTGGCTCGACGGTCTCATGACCAAATCCGAACACATGAAGGTGATGAAGAACGATCAGGCCGAGGTCGAGCGGTTCGTGCTGTCCGTAAGCCGGGCCGCAAAACAGGGAGTTGCCGGATGAGTGTCGAGATGTCCAAGCTTGCCTCCGGCCTGACCGTCGTCACCGACGAGATGCCCCATCTCGAGACCGCGGCGCTCGGCGTCTGGGCCGGCGTTGGCGGGCGCGACGAGAAGCCGAACGAGCACGGCATCTCGCATCTGCTCGAGCACATGGCGTTCAAGGGCACGACCAAGCGCTCCTCGCGCGAGATCGTCGAGGAGATCGAGGCGGTCGGCGGCGACCTCAATGCCGGCACCTCGACCGAGACCACGTCCTATTATGCGCGGGTGCTGAAGGCCGACGTGCCGCTCGCGCTCGACGTGCTCGCCGACATCCTTGCCAATCCCGCATTCGAGCCCGACGAGCTCGAGCGCGAGAAGAACGTCATCGTGCAGGAAATCGGTGCCGCGCAGGACACGCCCGACGACGTCGTGTTCGAGCATCTCAACGAGCTCTGCTATCCCGACCAGCCGATGGGCCGCTCGCTGCTCGGCACCGCCAAGACCCTGCGCGCCTTCAACCGCGACATGCTGCGCGGTTATCTGTCGACGCATTATCGCGGCCCCGACATGGTGGTGGCGGCAGCCGGCGCGGTCAATCACAAGCAGGTCGTCGCCGAGGTCGAGAGGCGCTTTGCGAGTTTCGAGGGGACGCCGGGTCCGAAGCCGCAAGCCGCTCAGTTCGGCAAAGGCGGCGCCAAGGTGGTGCATCGCGAGCTCGAGCAGGCGCATCTGACGCTGGCGCTGGAAGGCGTGCCGCAGAGCGATCTGTCGTTGTTCTCGCTCCAGGTCTTCACCAACATCCTCGGCGGCGGGATGTCGTCGCGGCTGTTCCAGGAAGTGCGCGAGAAGCGCGGCCTCTGCTACTCCATCTACTCGTTCCACGCGCCCTATACCGACACGGGCTTCTTCGGCCTGTACACCGGCACCGATCCGGCCGACGCACCGGAGATGATGGAGGTCGTGGTCGACATCATGAATGATTCGGTGGAGACGCTGACCGAGGCCGAGATCGCGCGGGCCAAGGCGCAGATGAAGGCGGGCCTCCTGATGGCGCTGGAGAGCTGCTCGTCCCGCGCCGAGCAGCTGGCCCGGCATGTGCTGGCCTATGGCCGGCCGCAGACGGTCGAGGAGCTGGTGGCCCGGATCGACGCCGTCAGCGTCGAATCGACCCGGGATGCGGCGCGTGCGCTGCTTTCGCGGAGCCGCCCTGCAGTTGTCGCATTGGGCAGTGGCAGGGGTCTGGACACGGCGGTATCTTTTGCGGAAGGATTGACCCGGGCACGTGCCAAGGCGCGGCTGCACTAGGAGCCGCGCACGGGCTGATCTGCCCCGGGAAGCATCACCATGGCCCTGTTTCGCCTGCCATCCAGTGGACCCGCCGCCCTCGCGCCGCGCGGCAACGGCCTGTTGCTGCGCGCGCCGCAGATGTCGGACTTCATACAGTGGGCGCATTTGCGCGAGTCCAGCCGCGACTATCTCACGCCCTGGGAGCCGATCTGGCCGTCGGATGACCTGACCCGGTCCGGCTTCCGCCGCCGCCTGCGGCGCTATTCCGAGGACATCGCCGCGGACCGCTCCTATCCCTTCCTGATCTTCCGTGAGCTCGATGGCGCCATGGTCGGCGGCATCACGCTCGCCAATGTCCGCCGCGGTATCGTCCAAGCCGGCACCATCGGCTACTGGGTCGGCAAGCCTCATGCCCATCGCGGCTACATGACGGCGGCGCTGCGGGTGCTGCTGCCGACGCTGTTCGGCGAGCTCAATCTGCACCGGGTCGAGGCCGCCTGCATCCCAACCAATGCGCCGTCGATCCGGGTGCTGGAGAAGTGCGGCTTCTCCCGCGAGGGCCTGGCGCGCCGCTATCTCTGCATCAACGGGGTCTGGCAGGACCACCTGCTGTTCGGCCTGCTGCACGAGGATTTCCGCGGCTGAGCTGCCGCTCGTGCTGCCAAAGTCTCCTTGTTTGCTGCCTTGGGTTCGCCGATTTTGGCGATATAAACCGCTGGCCGGCCGGCGATCGGCTGGAGGATGGTCATGGAGTATGGGCGTTGATGGTGAAGAAGCTTCGGTCATCGCGGAATGCGTTGCGGCGGGGTACGGGGATCGCGCTGGCGTTGTCGGTTGCGCTCGCCGCCGTCTCGCCGGTGGCGGCCCAGTCGCTCACCGACCGCTTCAAGAGCCTGTTCGGCGGCAAGTCCGACGAGCCGGCCCAGCCCAAGCCGGCGCCCGCGCCCGGCCAGCCGGCGGCCGATGACGACGTCGATTGTCCGCAGGTCACGGTGCGCGCCGGGGCCTCGACCTACGCGGTCGGCGCCGCCGGCAAGCCGGCCGTCGGCAATGAGATCCGCTTCCAGGCCACGATCACCAAGATGGCGCGTGAATGTACCCGGAATGGCGGCGATATCACGGCCCGGATCGGCATCCAGGGCCGTGTCATCGCCGGTCCCGCCGGTGCGCCTGCGACCGTCGAGGTGCCCTTGCGCATTGCCGTGGTGCAGGGCGGCGTCGGCGAGAAGGTGATCGCCTCGAAGGCGTACCGGACCACGGTCGAGATGTCGGAGGGCGGCAGCGTGCCCTTCACCTTCATCGCCGAGGATCTGGCCTATCCCGTGCCCTCGGCCAAGATCGCCGATTCCTACATCTTCTATGTCGGCTTTGACCCGCAGGCGCTCTCGCCCGAGCCGAAGGCAAGGCCGAAGAAGAAATAGGGCAAGATCTCGCGGCAATCTCAACTGTCATTGCCCGCGAAGGCGGGCAATCCAGTATTCCGAGACAGCGAGGCTAGAATCGAGATGCCGCGGCGTACTGGATCACCCGCCTTCGCGGGTGATGACATCCGATGTGTTGCTACAGACATCGTCAAACAAAAAAGCCGGCGCTCGCGCGCCGGCTTTTTGATTGGTGAAAGGCAAAGCCCCTCAGTTCAGCTTCTGCCGAACCTCGTTGATGCCCTTGGCGAGCAGGTCGTCGGCGACCTCGCCCTTGACCGACTGCGACAGGATCGTGGAGGCGGCCTGGACGGCGGCTTCCGCGGCTGCGGCGCGGACATCGGCCACCGCCTGGGCCTCGGCGAGCGCGATCTTGCTCTCCGCGGTCTTGGTGCGGCGGGCGACGAAGTCTTCCATCTTCGCCTTGGCCTCGGTCGCGATGCGCTCGGCTTCGGACTTGGCGTTGGCGATGATGTCCGCAGCCTCGCGCTCGGCCGTGGCACTGCGCGCCTTGTAGTCGGCGAGCACCTTGGCCGCTTCCTGCTTGAGGCGCGTCGCGTCGTCGAGCTCGGCCTTGATGCGGTCGGCGCGGTGGTCGAGCGCAGTCGTCACCTTCTTGAAGACCCCGAGATAGCCGAACAGGACCATCAGGATCACGAAGGCGATGGCGACCCAGGTTTCAGGATCGAAGAACATATCGACTAACCCTTCAAGGACGCGTCAACGGCAGTGCTGACCGAGGCTGCGTCCGGAACGATACCGGTGAGCTGCTGCACGATCTGGCCTGCCGCATCGGCCGCGATGCCGCGGACGTTGCTCATGGCCGTCTTGCGGGTCGAGGCGATGGTCTTTTCCGCCTCGGCGAGCTTGACCGCCAGTTGCTCTTCAAGCGCCTTGCGCTCGGCTTCCGCCTGCGCATTCGCCTTGTCGCGGGATTCGTTGCCGATCGCCTGCGCGCGCGAACGTGCCGAAGCAAGCTCACCCTCATAGGCCTTCAGCGCCGCGTCGGACTGGTCCTTCAGCTTCTGCGCTTCGGCGAGGTCACCCTCGATCTTGTTTTGACGTGCCTCGATCGCACCGCCGACGCGCGGCAGAGCGAGCTTGGACACGATCACGTAAAGCGCGACGAAGAAGATCGCGAGCGACACCAGCTGTGAAGCGTAGTTGCTGCTCTCGAACGGCGGAAAACCGCCACCGTGACCGCCTTCGGACTCGGTGTGGGCGCCCGCCGCCGGACTTTTCGCCCCGCCATGACTCTCAGCCATGGATTACTCCTGTTGCCGTCATGCGCGCCGCTTCGGTCGAAGCGGCGCGAAACATCGTCCTCAGAGCGGAACGAACAGCAGCAGCAGCGCGATCAGCAGCGAGAAAATGCCAAGCGCTTCGGTCACGGCGAAGCCGAAGATCAGGTTGCCGAACTGGCCCTGAGCGGCCGACGGATTGCGAACGGCTGCGGCAAGGTAGTTGCCGAAGATCACGCCCACGCCGACGCCCGCGCCGCCCATGCCGATGCATGCGATGCCCGCGCCGATAAGTTTTGCTGCTGCCGGATCCATTTTAGACTCCTTGGAAGAAAGATTGGGTTGTGGGTGGAAATTCCCCGGACCGCTCAGTGTCCCGGATGAATGGCGTCGTTCAGGTAGATGCAGGTCAGGATCGCAAACACATAGGCCTGCAGGAACGCGACCAGAATCTCGAGAGCGTACAGCGCGACCGTGAGCGCCAGCGGCAGCACGCCGCCGACCCAGCCGAGCGCGCCGAGCGAGAAGCCGAGCATGGCGACGAAGCCCGCGAAAACCTTGAGCGCGATGTGGCCGGCCAGCATGTTGGCGAACAGACGGACGCTGTGGGAGACCGGCCGCAGGAAGAACGACAGGATCTCGATGAACATCACCAGCGGCAGGATGTAGCCGGGGACGCCGTGAGGCACGAAGATCGAGAAGAATTTCAGGCCGTTCTTGGCGACGCCGTAGATCAGCACGGTGAAGAAGACCAAAAGCGCGAGCGCGGCCGTCACGATCAGATGGCTCGAGATCGTGAAGGTATAGGGGATGATGCCGACCAGGTTCGAGACGCAGATGAACATGAACAGCGAGAAGATCAGCGGGAAGAACTTCATGCCTTCCGCGCCGGCCGTCGAACGGATGGTCGAGGCGACGAATTCGTAGGAGATCTCGGCGACCGACTGGAGGCGCCCGGGAACCAGCTGCGTGCCACTGGCAAGCATCAGGAACGAGATGATCGCCACCGCCACCAGCATGTAGAGCGACGAATTGGTGAAGGCGATCGTGTGATTGCCGATATGGCCGATCGTGAAGAGAGGCTCGATGTTGAACTGGTGGATCGGATCGATTTTCATCAGCGCGGCATCTCTTGGTCTGCCGGGCAATGCCGGCGGGTCTCGGTCTGCCGGCCGGGCCGGCCCGTACCGGCATGGCCGGCACGATCATTCCTCTGTTGGTGCGGATCGCTTAAGAATCACCGCGCCTGTTTTGACCCGCGCCTGCCGTTCTCACCACATTCACCACGCCGGCCACGAAGCCCAGCAGCAGGAACACGATAAATCCGAAAGGCGACGTCGACAGCAAGCGGTCGAAACCCCAGCCAATCCCCGCTCCGACAACGACCCCGGCGACCAACTCGGAGGATAACCGGAAACCAAGCGCCATCGCCGAAGCTCTGGCCGCTCTGTCTTCACCGTCACCTGCGGGTTGCTCGGTCTTGATTCGTCGGTCCCGGAATTCGGACAACCGCTGATCAAGATTTCCGAGCCGTTCGGAAAGCGCAGCTTCCTCGGACGATCTATCGCGATCCCCATTCTCGCCGTGTCCCGTGCCCTGTGTCATGCAACGAAGACCCGAAACGCCGCGGCTGAATGGAAATTACGCCCGCCACCCTCAAAAGCCGCGCGGACCATACTGATGGCCCATAATCAAGTCAAGCCAAGTCACGATTGCGTCGCGTTCTATTATGTATCTGATTTACTTGATGATATTGGCACGCACGGCAACGCTGCACACAGCGTGACGCCGCACCGCAGCAGCTCTCTTCATGATCGGCGAATGCGACCACCATTTCGTCCTGCCGGCGGGATCAAAGGGATTGCCGCGATCGTTGATATCGGTGGCGCGTTTTGGGCGGCAGATCGCCTCGCCGGGGTGTAGAATTGAAGAGAAGCCACAGAAGCGCCATGGCGGAGAGCGCGATGAGACCAGCAAATTCATCCACAGCATCATGGCTTGCAGCGGCGGTATTCGCCGCGATGATGACCATCGGCGGCGGCCTCGTTGCCGCACAGTCCGCGCCCGACAGCGAAAACGGCCGCTACAGCATGACGCCCATCCCCGAAGGAGTGCTGCGGCTCGACACCCGCACCGGCACGGTATCGACCTGCACCAAGAACGGCGCGGGCTGGGCCTGTTACGCGGTGCCCGACGAACGCACCGCGCTCGACGCCGAGATCGGCCGGCTCCAGGCCGAAGTCGAGAAGCTGAAGGGGCAGATCGCGGCGGGGCCGACCGTGTCGGGCAAGATCGACGAGGCGATGCCGAAATCCGATCCGCTCAAGAAGGACCCGAAGGTCGCCGAGGGGGACCGCAAGATCGAGATTCCGCTGCCCAGCGACCAGGATGTCGATCGGGTGATGTCGTTCCTGGAAAAGGCCTGGCGCCGGCTGATCGACATGGCCAACCGCGTGCAGAAGGACGTCTCGGGGAAGATCTAGCGCATGACGAGATGCCGTAGGGTGGGCAAAGGTGCGAAGCGCCGTGCCCACCACCTTGACCTCGTTGCGTCGATTGGTGGGCACGCTTCGCTTTGCCCACCCTACGGTGGCATCCCGAGTTGAGAGATCTTTCATGACATCAGGCAAATCCGTCACGCGCTCGGCGCCATCGTCGGTGCAAGTCACCACCGTCGCATCGTCACTGCTGACCGTGCAGACGCCCGGCCGCGGCTTCACCGATCTCACCAGCGAAGCCGCGAAGTTCATCAATGAGGTTCAGGCGCGCGATGGCGCGCTGACGCTGTTCATCCGGCACACCTCGGCGTCGCTGACGATCCAGGAGAACGCCGATCCGTCCGTGCTCGTCGATCTCACCACGGCACTGTCGCGGCTCGCGCCTGAGAACGCCGGCTGGACCCACTACACCGAGGGACCGGACGACATGCCGGCGCACGTCAAGACCATGCTGACGCAGACCTCGCTTCAGGTCCCGGTCCTGAACGGCAAAGTCGCGCTCGGCACCTGGCAGGCGATCTACCTGATCGAGCATCGCAAGCGCCCGCACCGGCGCGAGGTCGTGCTGCAATTCATCGGTAGCAATCAGTAGGCCCCAAAACAAAACCGGCCGCGGAGACCGCGGCCGGTTCGTATTGTCGGTCGCTGCTGTCGATCAGGTCGCCTTGATGTCGACGTCCTTGGTCTCGGGCAGGAAGAAGAAGCCGATCACGACGGTAATCGATGCGAAGATGACCGGATACCAGAGACCCGCATAGATATCGCCGGTCGAGGCCACGATCGCGAACGCGGTCGCTGGCAGCAGGCCGCCGAACCAGCCGTTACCAATATGGTAGGGCAGCGACATCGAGGTGTAGCGAATGCGGGTCGGGAACAGTTCGACCAGCATCGCGGCGATCGGGCCGTACACCATGGTGACGAAGATCACCAGGATGAACAGCAGCCCGACGGTCGCGGCCACCTGCGGACGGAAGATGTCGAACGGATGCGACATCTTCACGATGCCCGCATCGCCCGGCTTCGGATAGCCGGCTGCCTGCACTGCGGCGAGCAGCGCGGGATTGCCGTCCTTGGCGTTGGCGTAGGCGATGTCCTTGCCGTTGACCACCACCTTCACGCCGGAGCCGGCCGGGCCGGAAGAGGTCGAGTACTTGACCGACGCGCCCGACAGGTAGGCGCGTGCGGTGTCGCAGGGCGCGCTGAAGACGCGGGTGCCGACCGGGTTGAACAGGTCGCCGCAACCCGCGGGATCCGCCACCACGTCGACCTTGACCGACTCGATCGCCTTTTCCAGCGCCGGGTTGGCGTTGGTGGTGATCATCTTGAAGATCGGGAAGAAGGTCAGCGCCGCGATCAGACAGCCGCCGAGGATAATCGGCTTGCGGCCGATCTTGTCGGAGAGCACGCCGAACACGATGAAGAAGCCGGTGCCGAGCAGCAGCGACCAGGCGATCAGCAGGTTGGCGGTATAGCCGTCGACCTTCAGGATCGATTGCAGGAAGAACAGCGCGTAGAACTGGCCGGTGTACCAGACCACGCCCTGGCCCATCACGCCGCCGAGCAGCGCGAGCAGAACGAGCTTGCCGTTCTGCCAGTTGCCGAAGGCTTCCGTCAGCGGCGCCTTCGAGCTCTTCCCCTCGTCCTTCATCTTCTGGAAGATCGGGGATTCGCTGAGGCGGAGCCGGATCCAGACCGAGATGCCGAGCAGCAGCACCGAGACCAGGAACGGGATGCGCCAGCCCCAGGCCGCGAAATCGGCTTCGCCGATCGCGCTGCGGGTGAACAGGATCACCAGCAGGGACAGGAACAGGCCGAGCGTGGCCGTCGTCTGAATGAACGAGGTGTAATAGCCGCGCTTGCCGTTCGGCGCGTGCTCCGCGACATAGGTCGCCGCACCGCCATATTCACCGCCGAGCGCCAGGCCCTGGGCGAGGCGCAGCGCGATCAGGATGATCGGGGCCGCGATGCCGATGGTCGCCGCATTGGGCAGCAGGCCGACGATGAAGGTCGACAGACCCATGATCAGGATGGTGACGAGGAAGGTGTATTTGCGGCCGACGATGTCGCCGACGCGCCCGAACACGATGGCGCCGAACGGACGGACGAGGAAGCCCGCGGCGAAGGCCAGCAGCGCGAAGATGTCGCGGGTTGCCGGCGGATAGGCCGAGAAGAACTGCGCGCCGATGATGCCGGCCAGCGAACCGTAGAGGTAGAAGTCGTACCACTCGAAGACGGTACCGAGCGAGGAGGCGAGAATGACGAACCGTTCGTCCTTCGTCATTCCTCCCGCGCCCGCTTGAGACACAGCCATTGTCGACATGTTGAGTCGCTCCCCGAAATGCGTTTCCTCGCGCCCCGGATACCCGGTCATGCCGGATCAACCCAGGTCTTGGCTCCAAGGTAACATCGGCGTGAAACCCGCCCCAATACGACTTTCGGCCTTGCGCACTGACGCGCACCTGACGCCGCGGACCTTTCAATCCGGCACGATCGTGCTCGACCATGGGTTAACCCCGTTCCCGCAAAGGGATAATGCCCACTTGCATGCCACGGCCGGTCGGGAAAGAATTGACCAAGGCCCCGGGCCGGCCTACTGGCCCGGTGTGAATGCCAGCAAGAGAACGATGAGCGCTCCTTCGACCCATCTTGTCATTGCCGATGACCATCCCCTGTTCCGCGACGCGTTGCGGCAAGCGGTGGCGGGCGTCCTGACCTCGGCCAGGATCGACGAGGCGGGATCGTTCGAGGATCTCACCAAGCTGCTGGAACAGACATCCGACGTCGATCTGGTCCTGCTCGACCTCTCGATGCCCGGGATCTCCGGCTTTTCCGGGCTGATCTATCTGCGCGCGCAGTACCCGGCCATCCCGGTGGTGATCGTCTCGGCCTCCGACGACAGCGCCACGATTCGCCGCTCGCTCGATTTCGGCGCCTCCGGCTTCATCCCGAAGCGATTCGGCGTCGAGACCTTGCGCGACGCGATCCTCAAGGTGATGGAGGGGGACGTCTGGGTTCCCACCGACACCGATCTATCGGCCGCCGCCGATCCCGACATGACGCGCCTGCGCGACCGCCTGGTGACGCTGACGCCGCAACAGGTCCGGGTCTTGATGATGCTGTCGGAAGGGCTGCTCAACAAGCAGATCGCCTACGAGCTCGGCGTCTCCGAAGCCACCATCAAGGCGCATGTCTCGGCGATCCTGCAAAAGCTCGGCGTCGAGAGCCGCACCCAGGCGGTAATTGCCGCGGCGAAGATCGCCGGCGGGCAGTGGAAGCAGGGCACCCCGACGGGATCGTAAACCGCGATCGGGTCAGTCGCCTTTTTCGCGCGTCGGCTTGGGCAGGATATCCGGCTGTACCGATTCCAAAATGCTCTTGACGTCGCCGTGCCTTGCAAGGGCGTCGAAGACGTCGGGTACGTCGGTCGACACCGAAAACGACTTGGCCAAGCGAAACACCTTGCCGAGCTTGATCGCATTGGCCGGCAGATCGAGGCTAGCGCTCATGTCAGTGACGATTTCCCTTGCCTTCTCCGGCAGGTCGCTCGCGGCAACGTCATCGTTCAGGAACACCTGAACTGACGAAGGCTGGCCGGGCTTGGTGGCTTGGCGCAATCGATTGACGACAGCCTTACCTTCCCATTCGGGCGAAGGCTTTGTCTTGTCGGTCATGGCCGGCTCCTGTGCGGGAATCCCTGGCGGCCTGGCCAATATAGCGCTTATTGCGGCCGGCTTTTAGCTGGCCGCAACAAGAATTGCCGTGGAGTCAGGCGGGACGGCGCTTCGAAGGGCTCTTCTTGCGCGCGGGGCGCCGCGATGCGGCAACCTTCGGCCGGCGTGCCATCTTCTTGGCGACGCTGCGCGGTGGATGCGACGACGAGCGCCCCCTCGCAGAGCGCTTTTTCGCGGGCGTGCGCCGCCGGGGCGCGACGCTCACCTGCGCGGCGGGGAGCTGCGACCCGGTCAGGAGCTCGTAGGCCCTGACGGCATCGGGCACCCCATGGTTCGCGCGGGCCTCTTCCATCGCCTCGGGGCGCGCGCAGGATCCGATGATGGCGGCTTCGAGCTGGTCCGCCGTTGCAGTCGGCCTCGCTTGCAGCAGAAGGGCTGCAAGACCCGCGACGTGGGGCGTCGCCATCGACGTCCCATTCATGGTCTCGTACTTTTTGCCGGGAACGCAGGACGTGATCGCGACCCCCGGTGCGACGATCGCCGGGCACAATGGGCTGATCGCGCGATTGAAGCTCTGGCTGCTGGAGAAATCAGGCACGACGTCGTGCACGTCGATCGCGCCGATCGACAACACGTTCGCGTAATTGCCCGGCGAGCGGCTGGTCCGGGGGCCCTCATTGCCGGACGCAATGACCGGCAGAACGTTGGCGGCGCGCAAGGCATCGATCACACTCTGGAATGCCGGCGTGAAGCCGCGTAGTCCGAGCGACATGCTCAGGACTCGGGCGCCTTCGCCGATCACCCAGTCCATGCCGGCCAGGATGCGTTCGATCACCTGCCCGCGCTCGATCACCATCGCGCTCGCGAGCTGGGCATCCGGTGCGACGCCGAAGCGACCCTTGCTGACCGGCCGGCCGACGATCGTGCCCGCGGTGTGAGTGCCGTGTACGCCGCTGTCGCGGGCCGGTGCGTTCGGAACCTGATCTCCCGCCAGGTCGAACTCGGCAAACTTCTTGATGGCTCCGGCCAATGCCGGATGCTTGCCGTCGACGCCGGTATCGAGGTGACCAACCACCACGCCTTGGCCGGTGAAACCCGCCTGCCAAAGGCGTTCCACGTTCAAGCGCTTGATGCCCCAGGTCGGACCGACCCCGGTCTTGATTGGACGGGCTTCGACCGGTTTGATCAGGCTGATCTCCGGAGCCTTGTCGACCTTGCCCACTTGCGGATCAGCCTGGAGCGAAACGAGGCCGCTGGCATCCACGCTGCCGACTGCGAGTCCAAGGTTGGGGTAGATGCGCACGCGGCGCTCGGCCAGGCTCTCCGCTCCTCTGATTTGGCGGCCGGCGGAGCGCGTTGCCGCCGCCACGAGACTCTGTGTCTGGGCAGTGTCCGGCGCGATGAAATGATCCTGCATCGCGATCTCGGACGTGGCGGCGGCCGACGCCCTGTCCTTCATTGTGACAATCACTTTGACATAGCCAATCGCGGCCAGTGTATCCTCGAGGCTGGACCCTGCCATTGTCGTGGCTCCGGATGATTGAAATGGACGTGCTAAAGGCAATCAACTGAATAGGTTCAACATGCGATAAAATGCTCGCAGTGGTTGATGCTAGTTCATTTCCCGGGAGTTGCAACGAGAGAGGATGTCGCAGGGACACGCGGCGCGACCCTCGAACATTGAGATACCGTTTCGGCCGGCGCCTGGCCGCCGGTGCGCTTCCTAGAGAGTCTCCAACAACTTGCTGGCGATCCCGATATCCGAGGTCCGTGACCCGTCGGAGAAACCTCCGAGCGCCGATCGAAGCAACCTCTTCGCGTCCGCGCGCTGGCCGCGCCCGGCGATCAATTTCGCGAGATCGATCGCCGCTCGCAACTCCCAGGCTTTCGCATCGGTGCGGCGGCTCAGGTCAAGCGATTGCCTGAAGTGGTTCTCAGCCTCATCGGTGGCCGGCTCCGGCAGTGTCAGCGACACATTACCCTTCATGCGCAACAGCTCGGGCATGTAGAGATGATCGCCGCCTTGCTCGACGAGGCCGATCGCGTCGTCGATCAGGCGCGCACTCCGCTCGATCTGCCCGAGCGCCAACAAGCCATGCACGAGCGCGATGTTGAACGTCGTGGTGAGCAGCTCGTAGCCGGCGTCGTGGAGCTCGCGCAGACAGGCCCGTATCGTCTCGACGCCGCCAGCGGCGTCGCCGCGCCGGATCGCCAGCTCGCCTTTGACGCCGCGGCCGACCGCGAGATAAGGGCCCATCGAGCGCGTTTCGGCATGTGCGATGAAGCGGTCGAGGTTCTCTTCCGCGCCGTCGAGATCCCCGCTCCAGAGATCGATCGAGACCGCCCAGATCAGTGCGATGCAGAGCGTGATCGGATGGTCCATCTGCGCGGCCTCGGTGACCGTCTGCTGCGCCAGTTGCCGCGCATCCGCCGGCCGGCCCTGCAACCAAAGCTCGCGCGCGAGCGAGATGCCGGCCCGGTTGCGGTGATCGAAGCCGTGGACAGTGCTGATCCGCTCCGTACCCGGCCCGTGCCAGGCGGCCTCCAGCATGCTCAGGGCGTCGCGATGCTCGCCGGCCAGATGCAAGGAGACACCCAGCAGCGAATGGGCGAGGGCGATGGAGGCGGCGTCGCCGAGCGTCTCGGCGACCGTGAGGCTCTGCTGCGCATAACCGAGCGCGGCGTCGAACTGTCCCATCCGCTCGTGGAAGATGTGCATGCGGCCGAGCAGCTGGAGCTGGTTCGCCGCGTCGCCGCGAGCCTCGGCGATCGCCAGGCTCCTGCTCAGGGCGCCACGCGCAGCTTCGCTGCCGCCACGCGTGAACATCAAGGTCAATCCGAGGGCGGCCTGGATGTGCATTTCCTCAGCGCTGCCGCGCGAGGACGGATCGATCGCAAGCAGCGCCCGTTCCGACCAGCGCCGGCATTCGATCAGCAGCGACATCGCGAGAAAGATCGGAGCCGCCGCGGCGGCGAGCGCAATGCCGATGCCGACATCGCCGTCCGTGCCGAAGCACCAGTCCAGCGCGGCGCGCACGTTGTGAAGCGCGGAGAAATGGATCGCGCGTTCGTCGGCGCTCGGCACCGTCGCCCATGTCGTGCCGGCCTGCTCCAGCCATCGCCGGTAGTGGGTTGCGTGGCGGGCGGCAAGCGCGGTCTCGTTCGGCTCGATCTCGAGCAGATAGGCGCGCGTCGTGTCGAGCAGACGGTAGCGCATCATGGCGCCGACCGGTCGCGGCGCGACCATCGACTTGGCGACCAGGCTGTCGATGGCATCGAACAGGCGCGAGCGGTCGACGCGCTCGTCCGGCACGATTTCGAGCGCGGCGTCGATGGTGAAGTGACCGGCGAAGACGGCAAGCCGGCGCAGCACGAGGCGCTCGGTGTCGGACAGGAGCCCGTAGCTCCAGTCCAGCGTCGCTTGCAACGTCTTCTGCCGCGGCGGCGCGGTGCGCTGGCCCTGCCAGAGCAGATTGAGGCGTTCGTCGAGCAGTGCGGCCGTCTGCTCCAGTCCGTAGGCCTCGATCCGGCCGGCGGCGAGCTCGATCGCCAGCGCCATGCCGTCGAGCTTGCGGCAGATCCCTGCGACGATCGCGGCATTGACGTCATCGAGCGCGATCTGCGCGCCGCCGGCCATGGCACGTTCGAGGAAGAGCTGAAGCGCGGGATAGGTCTGCGCGGCAGCCGCGGTCAGCCCGGGATTGTCAGGCGGAACGGCGAGCGGCGCCAACCGGTAGACCTGCTCGCCCTCGACACGCAGGGCCTCGCGGCTCGTGGCGAGGATATGGACATGGGGTGCGGCGTGAAAGATTTCGGCTGCCAGCGGCGCCGCGGCGGCGATGACATGCTCGCAATTATCCAGGATCAGCAGCATCCGCTTGTCGCCGAGATGCGCGAGCAGTGCCGGCAGCGGATCGTCGGTCTGCGCCGGCAAGCCCAGCATCAGCAGGATCGAGGTGATCACGAGATCGGGATCGCTGAGCGCGGCGAGGTCGACGAAATGCGCGGCATCGGAGAAAGTCTCGAGCAGGTCGTGCGCGATCGCCACCGCAACGGCGGTCTTGCCGACGCCGCCCGGGCCGACGATCGTGACGAAGTGCGAGCCGATGAGCTTGTCGGAGACGGCGGCGACCGCATCGTCGCGCCCGACCATCCGTTGCAGCCGGTTCGGCAGCTTGACGGGCGGTAATTCCGTTCGCTGCGCGGGACGCCGCTCTGCCGCGATTTCCGCCTTGGAGATCGGCGCCACGAAGCAATAGCCGCGGCCAGAGAGCGTGGTGATGTAGCGGGCGCCGTCCTTGCCGTCGCCGAGCGCCTTGCGCAGGGCTGCGACGTGAAAGCGCAGATTGGCTTCCTCGACGGTCAGGCCGGGCCACACCAGCGCCATCAGGTCCCATTTGCTGACGACCTCGTTCGGCCGCGACATCAGCGCGATCAGCGTGTCGAAGGCCTTCGCGCCGAGCGGCAGCGCGACGCCGTCGCGCATCACGAGCCTTTCATGCGATGTCACGGTGAATGGCCCGAACGATTGGGTTCCCGTTGCGGTGCCGGCCGGCTCGGTCATGGCGAAATGTTGTCCTTTCAAACGGACCGGATAGCCAGATGATCGCAATCGGGCAAGGCCGCACCTGCATCGGCATCAGACCGCTGATGCAGGCCTCGTGGCGGGGCTGCGCGCCGGGGCCTCACAACTTCTCACAAGTCCAAACGGGTGTCCTGCCGCGGCCGCTGCTAGTCAGTTTCCCGACGGCAAGGAGACCTTCATGACGCAGGCGGCAAAACTGCTCTACACGGCCAGCACCCACACCAGCGGCGGACGACACGACGGCATATCGCGCAGTTCCGACGGCCGCCTCGACGTCAAGCTGTCGCCGCCGGGCGGCACTGGCATCGGCACCAATCCCGAGCAATTGTTCGCGGCCGGCTGGTCGGCCTGCTTCGAAGGCGCGATGGAGATCGCGGCGCGCAAGCGCAAGATCGAGCTTCCCCGGAAATGCGCGATCGATGCGGAGATCGATCTCGTGCTCGACGAGGGCGCCTATTCGCTCAGCGCACGCCTCAACGTCAGCCTGCCGGGCCTCGATCGCGAGATCGCGCGCGGCATCGTCGATGAGGCGCACCAGACCTGCCCCTATTCCAAGGCCGTCCGCGGCAATATCGACGTCACGGTCGCGCTGATCTGACGGACATCACCAACCATCCACAAGGTAGCACCACCATGAAACAGATCATCGACCAGCACCGCCGCAAATTTTTCGGCGTCGCCGCGGGAACCGTCGCCGTCGGTTTCGGCGTGATCGACCTCGCCCGTGCCGAAACGGACGCGCCGAAGTCGTCCGCATCGAATGCGTCGTTCGGTCCGATCAAGCAGATCGACGCCGGCGTCCTCAATGTCGGCTATGCGGAAGCAGGTCCCTCGAACGGCCCCGTGGCGATCCTGCTGCACGGCTGGCCTTACGACATTCACGCGTTCGTCGATGTCGCGCCGATCCTGGCAAAGGCCGGCTATCGCGTGATCATCCCTTACTTGCGCGGTTATGGCACCACGCACTTCCTCTCCAGCGAGACGCTGCGCAACGGCGAGCCCGCCGCCATGGCCGTCGACATCATCGCGCTGATGGACAAGCTCGACATCAAGAAGGCTGTTATCGCCGGCTTCGACTGGGGCGCGCGCACCGCCGATATCATCGCTGCGTTGTGGCCGGATCGCTGCCGCGCGCTGGTGTCGGTCAGCGGCTATCTGATCTCCAGCCAGGCCGCGGGCAACGCGCCGCTGCCGCCGTCGGCCGAGCTGCAATGGTGGTACCAGTTCTATTTCGCGACCGAGCGCGGCCGCGCCGGATACGAGAAGTACACGCATGATTTCGCAAAACTGATCTGGAAGCTCGCCTCGCCGCAATGGAAGTTCGATGACACGACCTTTAACCGGAGCGCGGCGGCGCTGGACAACAAGGATCATGTCGCCATCACGATCCACAATTACCGCTGGCGGCTCGGGCTCGCCCAGGGCGAAGCCAAATACGAGGAGCTCGAGAAGAAGCTCGCCGCAGCTCCGGTGATCAGCGTCCCGACGATCACGATGGAGGGCGACGCCAACGGTGCGCCGCATCCCGACCCCAGCGCCTATGCCAAGAGGTTCTCAGGCCGGTACGACTTCCGCCTGATCACCGGCGGCATCGGCCACAATCTGCCGCAGGAAGCGCCGCAAGCCTTCGCCAAGGCCGTCATCGACGCCGACGGCGCCTGAGCGTTCATTCGATGCCTCGGTCCAGCGCGGCTGGACCGAGGCTATGCCGCGATCCCAGCATGAAGGAACGTCATGACGTCCATCAAACCCGACAAGAAAAAGCGCTCTTATGCGACGGCTATCACGCTTGCCGCGCTCCTTCTCGTCGTTCTCCTGACTTGCGTGCCCTATCTGGTCTCGATTGCCCTTGCCGAGGGGCCGACACAAGGCAACACGGCAGACGCTTCCCCGATCTTCGGCGTCACGATTCCTGCGGGTTACAAGCAGTGGGAGCTGATTGCGCCGGCCGAAGAGGCGGCACCGCTCGACGAGCTTCGCGCCGTTGTCGGCAACCAGACCGCGATCGATGCTTATCAGGCCGGAAAACTTCCGTTCCCGGATGGCACCATTCTGGTCAAGCGCGCCTGGAAACGGAAACAGTCGCCGGAATTCGCATCCGCAACGATCCCCGGCGCGGCCACCACGGTGCAGGTGATGGTCAAGGATTCCAGGAAATATGCGTCCACCGGCGGTTGGGGCTTTGGCCGTTTCATCAATGGCAAGCCGGTCGACGAGGCACAGCACCGCACCTGCTTCGGCTGTCACGACGCCCGCGCCAAGAGCCACGATTACGTTTTCACCCGGCTTGCGCCTTGAGCGGTCAGGAGCCCACCGTGTCAAAGATCTGGTTCATCAGCGGCAGCTCGCGCGGGCTCGGACGCGCCATCACGGAAGCCGCGCTTGCGGCGGGCGACCGGGTGGTTGCCACTGCCAGGAATCTCGGTCCGCTCGAACCGCTGCGGGAACGCTTTGAGGAAAGACTGCGGCTCGCAACGCTCGACGTGACTGACGAGGCGGCCGCGCAAGGGGCCATCGGCCTCGCCGTGGAGGCGTTCGGCGGCGTCGATGTGGTCGTGAACAATGCCGGCTATGGCGATCTCGGATCGGTCGAGGACACGAGCCTGGCCTCGTTCCGTCAGCAGATCGAGGTCAATCTGCTCGGCACCATCATCGTCACCAAGGCGGCGATTCCCGTGCTGCGCCGGCAGCGCCGCGGGCATATCGTGCAATTCTCATCCGTCGGCGGACGGATCGGAGCTCCCGCACGCGCGGCCTATTCGGCCGCGAAATGGGGCATCGAGGGCTTTTCGGAATCGCTGGCGCGCGAGATGGCGTTGATCGGCGTGCACGTGACGATCGTCGAACCCGGCGGCTTCCGTACGGGCTTTGCGCAGTCAGCGCATGCGACCGGCGAAGGGCGTGCGGAGTACGATGCCGTCGTTGGCGCGGCCGTCAGGATGCAGCGCGATTATGATGGCCGCCAGCCGGGCGATCCGGCGAAAGCCGCCGCCGCCGTGCTGGAGCTGGTCGACATGGACAGCCCACCGCTGCGGATCGCGCTCGGCAGCGACGCCGTGAACGCCATCGCTGCGACGGACCGGCAACGGCTCGACGAGCTCGAGAGGTGGCGCGCGCTCAGCGTCTCGACCGACTACTGACCGCGTCTTACTCCGCCGCCACCATCTGCTGCGTGCGCCACTGTCCCAGCAGGGCGCGGAGCGAGGCCGGCTTCACCGGCTTGTTGAGCACCGCGACATTTTCCTCGCGCGCGGCGACCTGCACTGCGGGGCTGCGGTCGGCGGTGATCAGGATCGCAGGGATGCCGTCGCCGAAGCGGCGGCGGATGTCGCGGATGGCGGCAATGCCGTTGCCGCGGTCGAGGTGATAATCGACCAGCAGGCCGGTGACGCGGCGTCCCGCGCCTTCGATCGCGGCGATCGCGCCCTCGGGGTCGGCGACCGCGATGACCTCGGCGTCCCAGGCCTTGAGCAGCGTGCGCATGCCGTCGAGGATCGCTGCGTCGTTCTCGATGCAGACGATGAGGGCGCCCGAGATCGGCCTCCGCGCCAGCGGCGTCGCGCTGGTGACGGCAGCGGTGTGGGTGATCGCCTTGGCTGTCGGCACCGTCACGGAGAAGACCGAGCCGCCGCTCTTGTTGCCGTCGATGGCGATGCCGTGCTTGAGCACGCGTGCAAGACGCTCGACGATCGAGAGGCCGAGTCCAAGGCCGCGGGCGATCCGCGCGCCCTGTTCGAGGCGGTGGAATTCCTTGAAGATCTCGCCGCGCTTGACCGGCGGGATGCCGACGCCGGTGTCGTAGACGCAGATTTTCAGCGAAGGGCCCTGGCGGCGGCAGCCGACCAGCACGCGTCCGCGCGGGGTGTATTTGATCGCGTTGGAGATCAGGTTCTGGAGCAGGCGCCGCAGCAACAGCCGATCGGACTCGACCGGCAGCGAGCAGGGCACGAAGGCGAGCTCGAGGTTCTTGGCGCGTGCGATCGGCGCAAACTCGATCTCCAGCGAGCGCATCAAATCGGCCATCTTGAAGCTCGAGATCGAGGTCGTCATCGCGCCGGCGTCCAGCCGCGATATGTCGAGCAGTGCGCCGAGGATCTCCTCGATCGCCTGGAGCGATTCGTCGATGTTCTCGACCAGCCGCGTCTCCTCGCCGCTGTGCTGGCGCTCGACCAGGCTGGTGACATAGAGCCGCGCCGCGTTCAGCGGCTGGAGGATGTCGTGGCTGGCTGCCGCCAGGAAGCGCGTCTTGGAGATGCTGGCGTCCTCGGCCGCGCTCTTGGCCAGCGCCAGCTCGGAATTCAGCCGGGTCAGCTCCTCGGTGCGGTCGCGCACCCGCTTTTCGAGCGTCGCGTTGGCGCGCTCCAGCGCTTCGGCGGCCTCGAACGTGGGGGTGACATCGGTGAAGGTGATGACGAAGCCGCCGCCGGGCATGCGGTTGGTCAAGATCTCGATCACCATGTGGCGGTCGGGCAGGCGCTCGAGATAAGGCTCGCTGTCGGTGGTGTAAGCCGCGAGCCGCCGCTCCAGCATGGCTTCGCGCTCGACCGGATTGTCCGGCTCGCTCACACCCATGAATTCCAGGATTTCACGCAATGGCGTGCCGAACTGGATGAAATGCGGCGGCACGTTCAGGAGATCGCCGAACTGCCGGTTGGAGCAGATCAGCTGCAGATCGGCGTCGAACACGGCGATGCCCTGGCGGACATGGTTGAGCGCGGTCTGGAGGATCTCGCGATTGAAATGCAGCGCCGCGTGGGAATCGTCGAGCAGTTTCAGCGCCGCTTTCGCCGAGACCGTCCGCTTGCGCAGCAGCAGCGACATCACGAGCCGCGAGGAGGCCGCGCCGATCGAAGAGGCGATCAGGTGCTCGGCGTGCTGCAGCAGCTCGAAATCGGCGGGCGCACCGGATTCCAGGCGCACATTGCGCCGCACCGAAAATGCCTCGAAGGAGTGCCGGGCGCGGTCGGGCCCGAGATATTGCGCGACCGTGGTCTGGATGTCCTGCACCGTGACGGTGGTGCGCCAGCGGCGGAAGTTCGGGGAGATCGGCGCGAGCGTGTTGGGTACGAACAGATCGGCTTGCACCAGCTCGATCGAGGACGGCCGCCGCGCCAGCGACAGCAGCACATAGGTCAGGATGTTGAGCGACAGCGACCAGATTACGCCGTGCATCAGCGGCGGCAGGTCGGCGCCGAACAGCGCCTGCGGCCGCAGTGCCTCGATGCCGAACGGGCCGTGCTGGAGCAGCAGGATGCCCGCCGTCGAGGAATCCATGAAGCTCGGGATGAACAGGGTGTAGAGCCACACCGCGAAGCCGACCAGCATGCCGCCGATGGCGCCGCGCGCGGTGGCGCGCCGCCACAACAGCCCGCCGAAGAAGCTCGGCGCGAGCTGGGCGATGGCGGCAAAGGAGAGCAGGCCGATCGCCGCAAGCTGGGTGTTGCCGAGCGCGCGGTAGTAGAAATAGGCCATCACCATGATGGCGAAGATCGCAAGCCGGCGCGAGCGCAGCAGGAAGTCGCTGAAATCGGCGCCGCCGGTGCGCCCCTCCGGCCGCCGCTGCAGCACCAGGGGCACCACGAGGTCGTTCGAGACCATGATGGAGAGCGCGACGCATTCGACGATCACCATCGCGGTCGCCGCCGACAGCCCCCCGACGAAGACGGCGACGCTGAGAAGTCCCGCGCCGCCCTCCATCGGCAGCGCCAGCACATACATGTCCGGTTCGACCGCGCCGAACGGAAAGGTGACGAGGCCGGCGAGCGCGATCGGGATCACGAACAAATTGATGGCGACGAGATAGAACGGGAACAGCCAGCGCGCGCGGCTGACCTCGGCATCCGAGGAGTTTTCGACCACGCTGACGTGGAACTGGCGGGGCAGCAGCATGATCGCGCAGAGCGACAGCAGCGTCATGGTGAGGAAGTTGCCGATCGACGGCGAATAGTTGATGGCGCGCACCGCCTCCGGCGTCCTCATCGCGCGCTCGATCAATTCGTGTGGCGAGAACATCCAGAAGGTGACGAAGATGCCGGCGGCGAGGAAGGCGATCAGCTTGATGATGGATTCGGTTGCGACCGCCAGCATCAGGCCGTGCTGATGCTCGGTGGCGTCGGTCTGCCGCGTGCCGAACAGCACGGCGAAGGCGGCCATCGCCAGCGTCACCATCAGCGCCATGTCGCCGAGGATCGGGATGTGGGAGAACGCCTGGTCCTCGCTCAGGATCGTTTCGAGCGAGGAGGCGACCGCCTTGAGCTGGAGCGCGATGTAGGGCACCGAGCCGATGATCGCGATCAGCGCCACCGTTGCCGCCACCGCCTGGCTCTTGCCGTAGCGCGCGCCGATGAAGTCGGCGATCGAGGTGATGTTGTGCGCCTTCGCGAGCTGGATCACGCGGCGCAGGACGCCCGCGCCGAGCCCGATCATCAGGATCGGGCCGACATAGATGGCGAGGAAGTCGGTCGAGGCGCGGGTGGCGAAGCCGACCGAGCCGAAGAAGGTCCAGGAGGTGCAATAGATCGCGAGCGACAGCGGATAGATCAGCCCGGACGCGCGGCCGCGCCCGGCCGGCGAGCGGCGGTCGCCGTGGCTCGCCACCAGGAACAGGAAGCCGATATAGCCGAAGGCGGCAGCGATCACGCCCCAGTCGTGCAGCATGGCGAGCGCGCTTCTCCCTGGGCGCGAGGGCGCCCGTACTCATTTTCCCTGCAAATCTAGCGCGTTGGGCGGGCGCAAGCGACAGCGAAATGCCCTACCGGGGCGGGAATTGGGGTTGTCGTTAAGGTGCGGGCGAACGCGGATCCCGCTTACCCTCCCCTGGAGGGGGAGGGTCGATCGCGCGCAGCGCGAGCGGGGTGGGGTGATCTTTCCACACGAGCAGCGTCAGAGGTGGAGAGACTGTCACCCCACCCCGTCTCCCATTTCGCTGCGCTCAATGTGAGCCGACCCTCCCCCTCCAGGGGAGGGTGGAGAAACGCCTACTCCGCCGCCAGCGACTTTTGCTTGAGCGGCAGACCGAGGCGGTCCCACACCTGCAGGAGCGCTTCGGCGAGCTGATCGATCAAGCCGTCGTCGTGATAGGGCGAGGGCGTGATGCGCAGGCGTTCGGTGCCCTTGGCCACCGTCGGATAGTTGATCGGCTGAATGTAGATGCCGTGCTGTTCCAGCAGCAGGTCGGATGCCTGTTTGCACTTCTCGGCATCGCCGATGAACAGCGGCACGATATGGGTGTCGCTCGACATCACAGGCAGGCCGGCGGCGTTGAGGATCGCCTTGACGCGGGCGGCGCGGTCCTGGTGGCGCTCGCGCTCCCAGTTCGAGGTCTTCAGATGCTTGATCGCGGCGGTCGCGGCCGAGCAGATCGCCGGCGGCAGCGCGGTGGTGAAGATGAAGCCCGGCGCGTAGGAGCGCACGGCGTCGATGATCTGGCCGTTGGCGGCGATATAGCCGCCGAGGCAGCCGAACGCCTTGGCCAGCGTACCTTCGAGAATGTCGATGCGATGCATGACGCCGTCACGCTCGGCGATGCCGCCGCCGCGCGGGCCGTACATGCCGACGGCATGGACCTCGTCGACATAGGTCATCGCGCCATATTTCTCGGCGAGATCGCAGATCTTGGCGAGCGGGGCGACGTCGCCGTCCATCGAATAGAGGCTTTCGCAGGCGATCAGCTTCGGCCGGTTCGGACCTGCGGCCTTCAACTTCTCTTCGAGGTCGGCGAGGTCGTTGTGGCGGAACACGACGCGCTCGCAGCCGGACTGGCGGATGCCCTCGATCATCGAATTGTGGTTGAGCTCGTCCGACAGGATCAGGCAGTTCGGAATGAGCTTCGCGATGGTCGCGATGCCGGTCTGGTTCGAGACATAGCCCGAGGTGAACAGCAGCGACGCTTCCTTGCCGTGGAGATCGGCGAGCTCGGCCTCGAGCTGCACCAGCGGATGATGGGTGCCGGCGATGTTGCGGGTGCCGCCTGCGCCGGTGCCGACGCGGGTCGCGGTTTCGACCATGGCGCCGACCACCTTCGGGTGCTGGCCCATGCCGAGATAATCGTTGGAGCACCAGATCACGACGTCGCGTTTGCCCTTCGGCGAGTGCCAGAGCGCATGCGGGAACCGGCCGGCGATGCGTTCGAGATCGGCGAACACGCGGTAGCGCCGCTCGGTGTGGAGACGATCGAGGGCGGTATTGAAGAACTGGGCGTAATCCATCGGCAAAACCTAAGACGGAACTGACCAAAAAGGGCGCATCTTCTTAGAGCTTTTCCAGCTCTAGAGTCTATGCGCTATCCCACATTTGGGCATGGGGAGCATTTGGGCAAAATGCCCTATCGTGCGATTTGAAACTTGATCCCGATCAAGTTCGCGCGAGAGGCAATGTTGCTTTGCACCATTGGCGGCGGTGCGGGTCTACCCGGCCTTGGCCTTCCTGCGCGGCTCGCTCCGCGCGTCCTTGACGGCGGCCACCGGCTTTAACCAATCCGAATTGCGCAAGGCATGCGCCACACAATCATGGATGTGGGTGTGCAGCACCTTGTTCGCGCCCTTGGCGTCGCGCTTCAGCGCCAGCTCTTTCAGCTCGCGATGCTCGGAAGCCGCCATCTCGCCGCGGAACACCACGGCGATCATCTGGTAGCGCAGATAGCGGTCATAGACCGCGGCATGCGCATCGAGCAGCACCTTCGAGCCGCAGGCCGCGACGAGCGCGCGATGAAACTGGAAATCGCACTGTTTCCAGCTCTCCGCATCGGATCGCTCGCCTGACAGTAGCAACCGCTCCATCGCCGCGAGCTTGTGATGCGCCGAGACGATGTGCGCTTCCCAGTCGAGATCGCCGGCCGCGAACGACTTCTCGATCATGTGGCTCTCGAGCAGCTCGCGCAGCTCCGCGATCTCCTGGAATTCGGTCGCCGAGATCGGCGCGACCTCGAAGCCGCGCTGGCCTTCGGCGACGACAAAACCTTCCGAGCACAGCCGGTTCAGCGTCTCGCGCAGCGTCGAGATGCTGGTGCCATAGGCGCCGCTCATCCGCTCGAGCTTCAGCTTCTGCCCCGGCGTCAGCTTGCCGAAGATCAGGTCGGTGCGGATGCGGCGATAGGCGCTGTCGCCCACCGTCTCGGCGGTCGTGTCGGGAAGGGTGTCCATGCCTCATCCTAGCGCTTTGGACTTGCGTTTTGCCAAATTTCGTAACTTTATCAAGCGTTTCTTGTAACATCATATAAAATCAAAAATATAGGTTGATTTATAATTCGTCATATAAGACGTTCCCGCCCCTAAGAACGAGATCAACAGGGGAGGGGCGATGCCCGTTCGGTTCAAAGGTCTGGCTTTGGTGGCGGCGATCGGCGCGGTCGCCTTGGGCACGATGGGGCCGGCCTCGGCGCAGGCCATTCAGGAGCGCACCATCCGCTGGGGGCACCTCAACAACACCGACCATCCCGTCAGCAAAGGCGTGCAGAAATTCGCCGAGATCGTCGCGGCCAAGAGCGGCGGCAAGCTCAGGGTGCGCGAATATCCGGCCAACCAGCTGGGGAGCGAGATGCAGCAGCAATCGGCGCTGCGCGCCGGCACCCAGGAGATGCAGTCGCCGGCGACGACGTCGCTGGTCGGCATCGTCAAGGATTACGGCCTGATCGATTTCCCCTTCATCGTCTCGACGCCGCAGCAGGCCGACGCCCTGCTCGATGGTCCGCTCGGCGCGGCGCTGCTGGCAAAGCTGCCCGAGAAGGGGCTGGTTGGTCTCGCTTATTGGGATCTCGGCTTCCGCAACGTCACCAACAGCAAGCGTGCCATCACCAAGGGCGAGGACCTCGGCGGCATCAAGATCCGTGTGATCCCGAACCCGGTCTATCTGGAGACCTTCAAGGCCTTCAACGCCAACCCGGTGCCGATGAGTTTCTCGGAGCTCTACAGCGCGCTGGAGACGGGCACCGTCGACGGCCAGGAGAACCCGTTCTCCGTGATCCTGTCGAACAAGTTCTTCGAGGTGCAGAAATATCTCAGCGTCACCAATCATACCTATTCGACCAATATCATCCTGATCAGCAAGAAATTCTGGGACGGTCTTTCGCCCGACGAGCAGAAGATTTTGCAGGACGCGGCGATCGAGGCACGCGACTACCAGCGCAAGGTCAGCCGCGAGCAGGCCGCTGCCGCGATCGACGAGCTCAAGGCCAAGGGCATGGCCGTCAACGAGATCGCACCCGCCGAGCTCGATCGCATGCGCGAGAAGACCAAGCCGATCGCGGAAAAATTCTCGGCCGACTACGACCCCGCCATCGTCAAGCTGTTCAACAGTGAACTCGACCGCGTGCACGCGCTGAAGCCGTAAGCCGACGCGCAGCAGGACGGACATGATGAAAACGATGGTCGACGCCTATTTCTGGCTGCTCCGCGCGGTGATCGCGGTGCTGCTCGCCGCCATGGTGGTGCTGGTGTTCGGCAACGTCGTGCTGCGCTACGGCTTCAATTCCGGGATTGCGATCTCGGAAGAGCTGTCGCGCTGGCTGTTCGTGTGGATGGTGTTTCTGGGTGCGATCATCGGCCTGAAGGAGCATGCCCATCTCGGCGTCGATAGCCTCGTCAAGGTGCTGTCGCCGTTCGGCCGCAAGGTCTGCTACGGCCTCAGCCACGCGCTGATGCTCTATGCCTCCGTGCTGCTGACGGAGGGCTCCTGGAAGCAGACGGTGCTGAACTGGGATACGGTGGCGCCCGCCTCGGGGCTCTCGGTCGGCCTGTTCTACGCTGCCGGGATCGTGTTCGGCGCCTCCTCCTGCGTGATCATCGTGCACGAGCTCTATCGGCTCGTGACCGGGCAGGTCGCCGATGCCGATCTGATCGCCATCAGCGAGTCCGAGGAGCTCCCGCATTCTCCTGGCGCCGCGAGCGGAAAGCAGCAGGCATGACTGTCGCCGTCTTCACCTTCTCGCTGCTCGGCGCCATGGCGATCGGGATGCCGATTGCGTTTGCGCTGATCATCTGTGGCATCGCGCTGATGACCTATCTGGCGATGTTCGATTCCCAGATCATCGCGCAGAACGTTATCAACGGCGTCGATTCCTTCCCGCTGATGGCGGTGCCGTTCTTCATCCTCGCCGGCGAAGTCATGAACACCGGCGGGCTGGCGCGCCGCATCCTCAACTTCGCGATCGCGCTGGTCGGCCATTTCCGCGGCGGGCTCGGCTATGTCGCGATCCTGACGTCATGCATTCTGGCCTCACTCTCGGGCTCGGCGGTCGCGGACGCCGCGGCGCTCGGTGCGCTCCTGGTGCCGATGATGGCCGCCGCCGGCCACAATCGCGCCAGTGCGGCTGGCCTCGTCGCTGCCGGCGGGATCATCGCGCCCGTCATTCCTCCGTCGATCGGTTTCGTCATTTTCGGCGTCGCCGCCAATGTCTCGATCTCGAAGCTGTTTCTGGCCGGCATCGTGCCGGGCCTGCTGCTCGGCGTCGGCCTGTGCTTTGCCTGGTGGTGGGTGGTGCGCAAGGAGAATCCGGCGCGCCTGCCGCGCAAGAGTTTCACTGAGATCTGGCGCGCGCTGATCGACGGCTTCTGGGCCCTGATGCTGCCGATGATCATCATTTTCGGCCTGCGCTTCGGCATCTTCACGCCGACGGAAGCGGCCGTCGTCGTCGCCGTCTACTCGCTGGTGGTGGCGATGGGCGTCTATCGCGAGCTCAGGCCGGCACAATTGCCGGCGCTGCTGGTCTCGACCGCGCAGACCACGGCTGTCGTGATGTTCCTCGTCGCCGCGGCGCTGGTATCGTCCTGGCTGATCACGGTTGCCGAGATCTCCGACCAGATCGTGGCGCTCGTGCAACCGTTCGCGGGCAACAAGACCCTCCTCACCTTCGTTCTGATGATCATCGTCGTCATCGTCGGCACCGCGCTGGACATGACGCCGACGATCCTGATCCTGACGCCGATCCTGATGCCGATCGTCAAGCAGGCCGGCATCGACCCCGTCTATTTCGGCGTGCTCTTCATCATCAACAACGCGATCGGCCTGATCACGCCGCCGGTCGGCGTCGTGCTCAACGTCGTCTGTGGCGTTGCCCGCGTCTCGATGGATGATCTGATCCGGGGCGTCTGGCCCTTCATGATCGCGCAGCTCGTCGTGCTAGCCTTGCTGACGCTGTTTCCCGTTCTCGTCACCGGCCCGGCCAAATGGTTCGGTGGCTAACTTCTAGAAGGACCTGTCCATGAAGCGCGTGATGATCCTCAACGGTCCCAACCTCAACATGCTCGGCATCCGCGAGCCGCACATCTACGGCACGACCACGCTCGACCAGGTCAACGCAAGCTGCGAGGAAGCGGCTGCCAAGCTCGGGCTCAAGCTCGCCTTCCACCAGTCCAACCATGAAGGCGTGCTGGTCGATCTGATCCAGTCGGCGCGGCAGGATGCCGATGCGATCGTCATCAATCCGGCCGGTCTTTCCTTCACCTCGGTCTCGATCATGGACGCGATCAAGACATTCGAAGGCCCGGTGCTGGAGGTCCACATCTCCAACATCCATGCCCGCGACGAATATCACCGGCATTCGAAGATCTCGTTCGTGGCAACCGGTGTGATCTGCGGGCTCGGCCCGTTCGGCTACGTCGCGGCGATGCACGCGATCGCAAATATGAAGTGAGCCGCTTCCACAAACTCGTCATGCCCGGGCTTGTCCCGGGCATCCGCGAACTCGTTTCTTCTCGAAAGAACGTGGATGGCCGGGACAAGCCCGGCCATGACGCCGTGGCTCACGTCGTCCGGAACTGGAGCACGCCGTCTTTCGTCTCCGCCGTCAGCCGGCCCTCGACGATCATGTAATTGACGTGCGCAACGAGTTCGCCGGCGGCAAAGCCCATCTGGTGCTCGTCAAGCACGTGCTTGTTGAACACGACAGGCACCAGGGCGCGCGAGGTCTGCGGCACCTCGCTGCAGGCTTCCGCGATCAGGCGGCAGCGCTCCTCGTGGTGATCGGCGAGCTGCTTGATGCGGGTCTTCAGACCATAGAACGGCACGCCGTGGCCGGGCAGCACCAGCAGATCGTAGGGCAGGGTGGTGGTGAGGCTCGCGAGCGAGGCCAGATATTCGCCGAGCGAGTTCTGGTCGGGCTCGACCGCCCAGACGCTGACATTGGGCGAGATCTTGCTCAGCACCTGGTCGGCGGAGAGGAACAGCTTGTCGTCGGCGCAATACAGCATCGCCTGGTCGAGCGCGTGCCCGCCGCCGGTGATCACCTTGAAGCGGCGCGTGCCGATCACGACCTCGTCGCCATGCGAGATGCGGCGGTAGGACGGCGGCAGCACCGAGACGCGCTTGAGATAATCCTGGCCGCGGCCGAGCAGCTTTTCGGTGAGCGACTCGTCCATGCCGTGGCGGCGGAAGAACAGCCGCTGGGCTTCGCGCCGCTCCTCGGTGCCGCGGTTCTGGTGGTAGACCGATTGCAGATATTCGACCTGCGTCATCACCAGCGGGCAGTTGAACCGCTCGACGATCCAGCCCGCGAGGCCGACGTGATCGGGGTGCGAATGCGTGACGATCAGGCGCGTGATGTTGACGCCCTTCAGCGGCCCCTCGAACAGTCTGGTCCAGGCCTCGATCGTCTCCTCGTTGCCGAAGCCGGCATCGATCATGGCATAGCCGTCGCCGTCGGCGAGCAGGTAGATGTTCACGTGGTTGAGGCGGAACGGCAGTTTCAGCCGCGCCCACAACACGCCGGGACGCACCTCGACGATCTCTTCGGGGCCGGGATGCTGTTCCCAGGGATAGCGCAGGGCCTCGGCCGAGGACTGCACGGTGTCGGTTTTCGGGTTCATGCTACCGGCTTAAACCCGCCGGGCGCGGGGCGCCAGCCGAAAAAGGCCGGGCCGTGGTCTCCGCATGGCGGTCATACCAGCAGTTTTCCGTAACCCGGATTACGCCGCGCGCCATCCGGGCTACGGGCCGGCGGCTTACGCCGCCCGCATGTTGTTGAGGAACGCGTCGATCTCTCCGCGCAGCATGTCGGCTTCGCGGCGGAGCGCGTCGGAGGCGCCAAGCACTTGGCTCGCCGCCGCGCCGGCTTCCGCGGACGCCGTGGAGACGCCGATGATGTTGCTCGAGACCTCGCTGGTGCCGCCGGCGGCATGCTGGATGTTGCGGGCGATTTCGCGGGTGGCTGCGCCCTGTTCCTCGACCGCGGCGGCGATCGTCGTCGTCACGTCGTTGATCTCGCCGATGATCCGGCCGATGCCCTGGATGGCGCCGACCGCCGAGGTGGTGACTTGTTGCATGCTGGCGATCTGGGTGCGGATCTCTTCCGTCGCCTTGGCGGTCTGGCTCGCGAGGCTCTTCACCTCGGAGGCGACCACTGCGAAGCCGCGGCCGGCTTCGCCCGCGCGCGCCGCCTCGATGGTGGCGTTGAGCGCGAGCAGGTTGGTCTGAGACGCAATCGTCTGGATCAGGTCGACCACGACGCTGATGCGGCTCGCACTGTCGGCAAGGCTCTGCACCGTGGTGTCGGTGGCGCCGGCCTCGTCGACCGCCTTCCTGGCGATCGCGGCCGAGGTGACGACCTGCTTGCTGATCTCCTCGATCGAGGACGACAGCTGCTCGGTGCCTGATGACACGGTCTGCACGTTGACCGAGGTTTCCTCCGCGGCGGAGGCAACCGCGTTCACCAGTGCGTTGGACTGGTCGGCGGTGTTCGACATGCTCTGCGCGGTGGACTGCATCGAATTGGCCGACTGCGCGAGATTGTCGAGCGCGTTGCGTACCGCGCCCTCGAACTCGGCGATCTTCGCTTCCATGCGCGCGGCACGCTCGGCCTTGGCGACACGGTCCTTGTCCTGCTCGCTCGACATCGCGCGGGCCTCGATCATGCTCTCGCGGAACACCTGCAGCGTGTTCGCCATCACCGAGATTTCGTCATTGTGGTGCTTCGAGCGGTAGATCTCGGTCTCGAGGTCGCCGTTCGCGAGCAGCTGCATCGACTGATGCAGCGCGCCGATCCGCCGCAGGATGTTGCGGCCGACATAGAGCCAGACGAACAGCGCCGAGCCGACCAGCATCAGCGCGCCCAGCGCCAGCATCGCGGTGGTGGCGAGCGAGATCTCCTGGCGCGCCTGGAAGGTCGACGCGTTGGTCTCCTTCTGCACGCCGTCGACGAGCTGCTGCACGCTGATGCCGAGACCGACATTGAGCTTGCGGGTCTCGTCCAGAATGGTCTGGCCGTAGTCGATGGCGTCGAGCTCCTTCTGGCGGATCTTGAACACGCCGGTCTTGCCCTCGCCGAAGGCGAACAGCTTCTGCACGGCGTCGCGCACCGTCTGCATCGAGGGCATGTTCGGGAGATCCTCGAGGTTCGACTTGACGCGGTCGCGCGTCGCCTTGAACTCCTTCTCGATCGCTTCCAGCGTGTCGCTATTGTTGGCCGACAGCGCCGCCATCATGTCGGCGGCCATGAGATTGCCGTTGGCGGAGATTGTCGCGACCTGGGAGACGGTGCGGGCGGCCTCAGTCGCATCATCGGCGGAAACTTCCGCCGCGCCGAGGATCGCGTTCAAGCGTGTCTGTGCGTCCAGCATCGCAGGACCGGCCGCGCCGACGAAGGTGAGCTGCGCGTTGCGCAGCGCCTCATACTGCTTGTCATGCAGCGCGCCGGTCTCGAGCCGCTCGCGCGCGGCCGACACCAGGCTCTGGGTCGCCTCGTCGATGCTCTTGGCGGTGTCGCGCAGCGCGGTTGCGATCTGCTTGTCGGCGCCGAGCTCGATGATCTCGCCGAGCTTGGCCATGGCGAGCTGCTGGATGTCCTTCACGCTCTTGGTGCGTTCCTTCAGCGCCTCGTCGGAGGGCGATGCCAGCAGGCCCGGGCCTTGCGCCGCGAGCGTCGCGCTTTGCGAGGCAAGCTGCAGGCTGGCGGAGAGGCGCGGGATGTCGCGGCCGCTCAGATCCATCATGGTCGCGCCGAGGTGATTGAACACGAAGCCGGCGCCGGCTGCGATGACGAGGCCCATGCCGGCGATCAATGCGAAGGCGGCGAACAGGCTGCCGCGCACGCCCCACCTTGGCATCTTGAAACGAGGCTTGAGACGGCCAAGGACACGGCCAGCACCCAGACGGATCGCCATCGAAATTCCCCCACGCGTGATCTTTATATTTTCGCCGCGGAGTATCCCTGGGTCGGGTTAAAAAATCGCAAGTTGCACAATCGGTTGCGCCTGTTCCGCACAGCGAAAAAAGAAAGGGCCGGCAGAATTGCCGGCCCTTGATTGCGAAGAGATTTTTGAGGCGCGATCAGTAGCGCGCGACCGCCGAATTGGCCCAGTTGAAGCGGTAGTTGACGCCCGCCTTGAAGGTGTGGTCGTCGGTCGTGAAGTTGCCGGTGCCCACCAGCGGGCCCGCGGTGAAGTGTGCGTCGCCGAAATTGTAGTACTGGTACTCGGCCTTGGCCGACCAGTTCGGGGCGAACATGTATTCGAGGCCGGCGCCGACGGTGTAGCCGTTGCGGTGATCGCCATCGATGATGAAGCCGGTCGGCACGCCGCCAATCGTCACCTTCTCGTTGTTGTCCGAATAGGCGTAGCCGCCCTTCACGTAGAGCAGGCCCGGACCCCAGGTGTAGCCGACGCGGCCGGTGATCGAGCCGAGGCCACGCTGGTCGTTGCTGTAGGCGACGCCGCCCGGGAACGCCGCACCGACGCTGCCGGAGAGCCAGGAATACTGGCCTTCGACGCCGACCAGGAAGTTCGGGTTGAACTGCCAGTCAGCACCGACCTGCACGCCGCCGAGGAAACGGCCGTTGCCGTTGTTGCCGGTGGAGAGGCCGTTGAAATTGTTGTCGCTGGAGAACGCGCCGCCGACATGGCCGCCGACATAGAAGCCCGTCCAGTTGTAGATCGGCGCGGCATAGGCCGGCGCAGGCGCCTTGTAATAGTTGCGGTTGCCGAGATCGGCGCCGACGGCCGGCGCGGCAGCGCCCACCACGAGCAGCCCAACGGTCGCAAACAAAATCTTCTTCATCGTCTTGAACTCCAG
Organism: Bradyrhizobium sp. 63_E2_N1_3; assembly: GCF_052076005.1. Lineage (NCBI taxonomy): Bacteria > Pseudomonadati > Pseudomonadota > Alphaproteobacteria > Hyphomicrobiales > Nitrobacteraceae > Bradyrhizobium > Bradyrhizobium sp. 63_E2_N1_3. The sequence continues at coordinate 1,028,640 of NZ_CP197235.1, forward strand.
CACCCCGGCAGACGCGCTGTCCGCGCCGTCGTTGGTTTTGCAGATAGCTCGCTTTTGACGAAAATGCTGTCACATCCGTGGCACAGCGACAGCCAACCTAACTTATTGGGCTGTAAATGATTTTCGTGCTTAATGGCGGCTTAAGAAGTGGTGAAGGAAGGCTTAACGTCGCACGTCTCGGGTAACTTGCGCACGTCTCTCGTTAACCAAGCCGCCGCCGTACCTCATCGCGCATCTGCGCGCGGAAGGCCGCGCGCCTTGCAGGCCGGTCTTCCTCGCGGACGTCGTGGCGATCGAAGACGTCGAACTTCTCCATGATCGGATAGCGCTCGCTCGCCATCGCCAGCACGCGCAGCACCTTGGTTGCGGACGGCGTCGGCCCGCTCACTTCCCAGCGCCGGATGGTGTCGGCGCCGCCCTTCTCCGGCAGTCCGCAAAGCTTGGCCATGTCGGCCGCGGTGAGCTTGCGCTCGAGGGCATCGGAAAGGTCGTTGCGGAGCTGCTTCAGTTCGGGGCCGGTCATGCTGCTTGCGTCCAGGGAAGTCACTGAAGGCAATGCACTAGCGCTGATTCGGGTCCATCCGAAGGCGAGTGGTCGTGATAGTGTGTCCATGCCGGTCGAGCGTCAGCGAGGCGAAATCGCATGCCTGTGTTCAAGCTGCCCCTGTCGGGGGATGTCGTCCAGTCCATTTATCCGTCGTTCTTCAGTCCCACCGGCGGCCAGTTCGGTCTCGTCAACATCACGGTGGGGCAATCCTCGGCGCCAGATGTCGAGAAGGACGTGCTGTCGGATGTCGCCGGTTACGGCAAGCAGATCGGACAGATCGCGGACGCGCTGCTGGCCGTGGTCGAGCATCTGGAGTCGCGGCCCGACCACGCGCTCGCTGACGATCCGGCGATCGTCGCCTTCAAGGCGCTGATGCACTCCGTCGCGACAGTCAAGGAGCGACATGGCCGCAAGGCATGTCGTCCGAAGCGACGATGACCACGGCAGCGGTGTCCGGGTCAGGCACATTCGGGCGTGCACGAAGTTATGAACGGGTACCCATGGAAATTCCGCGTTGAATGAACACATGGCACAATGGGCTCGCAGCCAATGAAGGGAACCGCCATGACAAGCATCAAACCCGCCATTGCCGCACTCATCACTGTCGGACTGCTTGCCGCGCCTTTTGCAGCCGAAGCGAAGAAGGCCCGGCCGAGCCGGCATCACTACAGCACGAGCGTGGTGGCCCCGACCTATGGCGCCGCCGCATTGCCGGTCGCGCAGCCCAGGACCTCTTACGGGTCGTCCGGACAGACGGTCGGGACAGTCACGGCGCCCTCGATCGGATCGTACAATTGGCCGTCGGTCGGCGTGACCAATTCGGTGCCGACCTGGAGCAACACCACGAGATAGAGAACACGCCGCCAGGCGCGCCGGCGACTGTCAACGCACACCCGGCGCGAGGCCTGAGAGCAGGTAGAGCGCGACCAGCAATGTCGCGACCGACAGCATCGTCGTGACCGAGACGGTGGCCGCGACCAGCTTCTCCTCGACCTTGTGCTCGTGCGCCAGCACATAGACGGTCTTCGCCGTCGGCACGGCCGCGCATATGACGGCGGCGACCGTGTAGAGCGGGTTGAGGCCAGTGACCACGCAAAGTCCGTAGACGATCAGCGGCATCACCACCAGCTTCACGGTCGCGAGCGCGAACGATGCTTTCAGGTTGGATCGCAGGCCGTCGACCGACAGGCCAAGCCCGATGGCAAACAGTGCGCAGGGCGTGAGCGCGGCGGCAATGATGTTCAGATAGGCCGCGACGGGCGCCGGAATCGGCAAGCCCGTGATCGCCCAGACGAGACCGATCAGCGTCGACAGCACCATCGGATTGAGCAGGATCTGCTTCACCAGCCCGGCGGAATGGGCAGGGCTGCGCACGTCCCTTTCCAGCAGGATGACCGTGAGCGGAAACATCACGCCGGCGACGAACACCGTCGCCACCGCGGCGGGCAAGACGGCGGGCTGGCCGTAGATCGCGTGCAGGATCGGGAGCGCCACGAAGCCGGTATTGGTCATGGCCGCCGCCATGCCATGGATCGTGCTGCTGGCGAGGTCGTGCTTGCCGTCCGCACGGACCGCCAGGAAGACCAGCGCGAAGCAGAGGAGGGAGCCGCCGCCGAACGCGAGCAGGAAGCGCCATTCCAGCAGGTTGCGCGCCGGCTCCTGGGCGATCGTGACGATCAGCAGCGCCGGCATCGCCACGTTGTAGGCAAAATGCACCAGCGCGTCCGCAAGCGAGCGGGAGAGATAACCGAGTTCGCCGGCAAGCCAGCCGGTGACGATGATTGCGAACACGGGAAGAACGAGGCTGGCGACCTCCATCCGGCGTCCCCCTCTGCCAAGCAGCGTCGCCATTCTAGCCTGGCGATGCATGCTCGTCACGGTTCAACTGGATGGCGCCGTCCTCGACCAGACGGCCTGTGGCCTCAGGCGCCCCTGCCGGTCTGTTGACCGAACACGCAGCGCCATCCAGCCAGGCGTTCGGCCGGATGCTGGTTCATCCATTCGGCGAGCTGCGGCGCGCCCATCAGGCAGGACTGCATCGAGACGTTGGCGAAGTCCGAGGTGGTGACGATCTGCTCGTGACAATTTGCCGGAGAGGAGAGGCTGCAGAGCACAGCGATGATCTTGATCACGCCAGATTTCCTGCGTCGCCGTTGGCCGCGCGACCGATCGTCGCCTTGCCCTGCGGCTCGCCGCTCGGATCAGCCGGCGGAAAAATGCTGTCGTAGATCGCGCGTGCCTCCTGAATGAGGCGAACGCGCTCGCGCTCGGATTTCGAGATAAACTGAATAACCTGGCCCATATCGGCTCCAATGGATCGGAAGTCCATCATCAGATGATGGAAATCATTCCATGCGAATCTGGGGTGTCGGCCTCTGTTTCGCATCTGTGCGGCCGGTCACGAGGGATAAAAAGCCCGTGAGTGTTCCGTCGCCCGAAGAGGAGCGGAATACCTTGGCTGATGCGCTGGCCTGACGTTGCCGGCGCGCGCTGCTTGCGTCCCGGGACCGCTGCAAGCAAGGCACGACATGCGAGCATCCTCCGTGCGGCGGCGAGCCAATGCGCCGGGAGTGCGCCCGTGCGCCCCTGTTCGGCTGGAGCTGCTCGTCGCGCTATCGTGATGGAGCGCCAGGCCCTGCAGTGTGATCGTATTGCGGCACATTTTCACGCGCGTGGAGTTGTAAGATTGCTCAGTGCACGAGTGGTTCGACGAGCGAACGGCCGACGCGACTGAGACACCGCGCCCGAAAGGATTAGCCATGACAGGAACGAGACGCTCGATTGCGGTACTTATCGCGGTCGGATTTGCGGCATCGCCATTCGCTGCAGGCGCGCAGACGTCTGCGGCGGGCACCCAAGGCAACACGGGCGGTCTTTCCGGAGCGCCAGCAACGCAAGGCACGACCTATGGAAGCTCCGGACAGACCGTCGGGACCGTCACGGCGCCGTCGGTCGGAACGTCTAATCAACCATCGGTCGGCGTGACCAACTCAGTCCCCACCTGGAAGAACACCAACCCTCCGGGCAAGTAGCAACCGCGATCGGCCGACTCACGCCGCCGGCGCGGGCTCTTTCCGCCCGGGCACCGCCGCCAGCAGTTCGCGCGTATAGGCGTGCTCCGGCGCGGCGAACAGTTGTGCGGTCGGCTTCAATTCGACGATGGCGCCGCGCTGCATCACCGCGATGCGGTCGCAGATTTGCGCCGCGACGCGCAGATCGTGGGTGATGAACAGCATCGAGAGGCCAAGGCGCGCCTTGAGGTCTTCGAGCAGTCGCAACACCTGCGCCTGCACGGAGACGTCGAGCGCGGAGACGGCTTCGTCGGCGACGATGATCTCGGGTTCGAGCGCGAGCGCGCGCGCAATGCCGATGCGCTGACGCTGGCCGCCGGAGAATTCATGCGGGTAGCGGTCGAGCGCGCCGGCGTCCAGTCCGACCATCTTGAGGAGATCGCGGGCGCGGTCGAACGCCACTTTCGGATCGATGCCGGCTGCGATCGGACCGTCGGCGATGATGTGCCCGACCTTGCGGCGCGGATTGAGCGAGGCGAACGGATCCTGAAAGATCATCTGGATGCGATGGCGCTCGGCGCGGAGCGCCTTGCCCGACAGCGAGGTGAGATCGGTCTCGCCGATCCGCACCGTGCCGCGGTCGGCTTCGATCAGTCGCATCACCAGACGCGCTACCGACGATTTGCCGGAGCCGGATTCGCCGACGAGGCCGAGCGTCTCGCCCTTGAGGATGTTGAAGTTGACTTCGCGCGCGGCATCGACGCGGCGGTCGTCGCGAAACCAACCGCCTGATGTGACGTAGGTCTTGTCCAGCCCGATCACCTCGACGGCCCTGGCCTGGTCATCGAGCGGCTCGCGCGCCGGCGGGTCCATCGACGGCACGGCGGCGAGCAGCGCCTTGGTGTAGTCATGCTGCGGATTGTTGAAGACGGAGCTAGCGGGGCCTTCCTCGACGACCTTGCCATGCCTGAGCACCACGACCTGGTCGGCGATGTCGGCGACCACGCCGAAATCATGGGTGATGAACATCACCGCCATGTTGCGGTTGCGCTGGAGGTTGCGGATCAGTTTCAGGATCTGCGCCTGCGTGGTGACGTCGAGCGCGGTGGTGGGCTCGTCCGCGACCAGCACTGCGGGCTCGAGCGCGAGCGCCATCGCGATCATGGCGCGCTGGCGCTGGCCGCCGGAGAGTTGGTGCGGATAGGCGCGGACAATGCGCTCGGGGTCGGGCAGGCCGACCTCGCGCGCCAGCGATAGGGCCTTGGCGCGCCGCTCCTTCGGCGTCAGCAGGCCGTGGGCCTCGAACATCTCCGCCATCTGGTCGCCGATCCGCATCAACGGATTGAGCGCGGTCATCGGCTCCTGAAAAATCATCGCGAGGCGGCGGCCGCGCAGATCGCGCCAGCCGTCGTCGTCGAGCTTGAGCAGGTCGCGGCCTTCGAACTGGATCTCGCCGGAGGTGACGGTGACCGTATCAGGCAGAAGGCCCATCAGCGCATGCGCGCACATCGACTTGCCGGAGCCGGATTCGCCGACGACGCAGACGATCTTGCCGGGCCGCAAATCCAGCGAAACGCCGTCGACCGCGAACGGACGCTCGGCGCCCTTGGGCAGCGCGATCCGCAGATTCTTGATCGAGACGGCGGGCGGGGCGGTCATCATCAGTGGCCCTCCCGCGACAGGCGCGGATTGAGCGCGTCGTTGAGGCCTTCGCCGATCAGGTTCAGCCCGAGCACCGAGATCAGAATGGCGACGCCGGGAAACACGGTGATCCACCAGGCCTGGCGGATCACGGTGCGGCCGGCGCCGACCATGTAGCCCCAGGAAATCAGATTGGGATCGCCGAGCCCGAGGAACGCCAGCGAGGATTCCAGCAGGATGGCGGTCGCCACCATCAGCGAGGCCAGCACGATCACCGGCGACAGCGCGTTGGGCAGGATCTCGCGCAGGATGATCCAGGTGTTGCTCTGGCCCGTGACCACCGCGGCCTGGACATATTCGCGCGTGCGCAGCGACAGCACCTCGCCGCGCACGAGGCGGGCGACCGGCGGCCAGCTCACCACCGCGATCGAGGCCACGATCGAATAGATCGAGGGCTGGAGGATCGCGACCAGCACGATCGCGAGCGCAAAGCTCGGAATGGTCTGGAAGAACTCGGTGAAGCGCATCAGGGCGTCGTCGACCTTGCCGCCGAAATAGCCGGCCATGGCGCCAATGGGAACGCCGACGACCAGCGCGACCAGCGTTGAGACGAGACCCACCAGCAGCGAGACGCGCGCGCCAAAGATCATGCCGGCGAACACGTCGCGGCCGAGCGCGTCGGTGCCGAGTGGCACGGTCGAGAGCGTGAAGGGCGGCAGGAACGGCCGCTGCACCATGCGCCAGGGTGAATTCGGGAACAGCATCGGCCCGAACACCGCGATCGAGATCGCAAGGACAAGGATGACGAGCCCGACGACGCCGCTCGGGCTCTTCAGCATCGATTTCCAGAACTGTTTCATGAAGCGAATTCGATGCGCGGGTCGACCAGGCGGTAGACGAGGTCGGTGATGAGGTTGAAGATCAGCACCATGGCGGAGCAGATCACGAAGACGCCGAGCAGGAGGTTGTAGTCGCGCTGGAGCAGCGCGTCGTACATCAGACGCCCGATGCCGGGCCAGGCGAATACGGTCTCGGTGATGACGGCGCCGCCGATCAGCGTGCCGGAATGCACACCGGCCAGCGTCACGACCGGCAGCAGCGCGTTGCGCAGCACGTGGCGACGCTGGATCACGGCATCGGAAAGGCCCTTGGCGCGCGCGGTCTTGACGAAGTCGAGGCGCTTCACCTCCAGCATCGAAGCGCGCGTCATGCGGGTATAGGTCGCCATGAAGAACAGGCCGAGCGTCATCGCCGGCATGATCAGGTGCTTTGCGACGTCGACTGCGTGGGCAATGCCGGTGAGGTTGGCGCCGACGGTCTCGTAGCCGAAGCTCGGCAGCCAATCCATGGTGACCGAGAACAGGAGGATTCCCATCAGCGCCACCCAGAAGATCGGCATGGCGTAGAAGATCAGCGCGAACACGGTGATGGCCGTGTCGAGGAAGGTTCCGGCAAAGCGCGCGGCGAAGGTGCCGAAGAGAACGCCGAGCATGAGCGAGATCGCGAATGCGGTCAGTGTCAGCAGCAGCGTCGCCGGCAGCCGCTCGCCGATCAGCTTCACGACCGGCGCCTGCTGGCGGAAGGAGAAGCCGAGGTCGAGCGTGACGACGCCCTTGACGTAGATGAAGAGCTGCTCGGGCAGCGGCTTGTCGAGGCCGAACTTTTCCCGGAGCTGCTTGACGAAGACCTGGTCACTGGCACCGGCCTCGCCCGCCATCACGACCGCGGGGTCGCCGGGCGCAAGCCGGATCAGGCAGAAATTGAGAACGACGATCGCGAGCAGGACGATCACGCCCTTCACGATACGCTGAGCGACGAAGGAGAGCATATTAGAGAGTCATCTCTTGTAGCGTGACCTGGAGCCACGGAGACACTGGGCTCCCTCGCCCCGCTCTTGTCCGCCGAAGCCTCGACGAAGGCGGATGCGGGGAGAGGGTTGGGGTGAGGGGGACTCTCCGCGGGGACGGTGATAGTTGGACTCGCGGAGACTCCCCCTCACCCGAATGTGCGCTATGCGCACATTCGACCTCTCCCCGCGAGCGGGGAGAGGTGAAGAGGGCAGTCATCACTTGTCCAGCCATGCGTCCTTGAAGCCGTCATTGACGCCGATCCCCGTGGTGATCAGGTTCTTGACCTTGCAGCGGGTGATGGTCGGGAATTGCAGTTCGAGCATCCAGGCCACCGGCACGTCCTCGACCAGGATTTTTTGCGCCTTCTCGTAGATCTCCTTGCGCTTCGAGTCCGGCGTCGCGGTCGCGCCGTCGGCGAACAGCTTGTCGATCTCCGGGTTGGAGTAGCCCTCGACGTTGTTGAAGACCTGCCCCTTGGCGATGTTGCTGGAGATATAATTGCGGCCGACGCCGAGCGCGGGATCGCCATACTGGTAGAGATAGGTGAAGGCGATGTCGTAGTCCCAGTCGCCGATCTTCTGGTTGCCGCCGGCAACGTCGGTGGCGATCGTCTCGATGTTCATGCCGACGTCCTGGAGGTTCTGCTTCACGGCTTCACCCCAGCGCTGCCAGGTTTCGCCATAGGCGAGCGGCAGCAGGCGGATCTTCTCGCCCTTGTAGCCGGCTTCCTTCAGCAGCGCCTTGGCCTTGGCCGGATCGTAAGGGTATTTCGGCACGTCGTCGGTGTAGAACCTTATGGTCGAGGCGGACGGGCCTGTCGCCACCTTGCCGAGCCCGTTCCAGATCACGTCCTTGGCGAAATCGCGGTCGATCGCGAACATGATCGCCTGCCGCACCCGCTTGTCGGCGAGCGGACCCTGGCGGTTGTTGAGCCATAGCCAGGCGAGCGGCGAGAAGAACTCCCAGCCGGCGCCGGTGACGCAGGTGTCCTTCAGCTTGGACAGCCGCGGCACGTCGAAATTCTCGACCGAGCCGCCGGGCAGCACGTCGACCTTGCCGGTCTCGTACGCCACCGAGCGCGCGGCGGCGTCGGGAATGATCTGCCAGTAGATCTCGTCGAGATAGGGCTTGCCCTTTTCGTGGTAGTTCGGGTTCTTGACCAGGCGGATGAACGAGCCCTTCTGCCACTCCTTGAACATGAAGGGGCCGGTGCCGACCGGCGCGTTGTTGTAGGGGTTGGTCTTCCAGTCGGTGCCTTCATAGAGATGCTTCGGCACCATCGGCATCGAGCCGACCTCGAAGATGCCGAGGAACGGTCCGAACGGCTGCTTCAGCGTGAACACCACCGTATAGTCGTCCGGCGTCTCGATCTTGTCGACCTGCGCCAGATTGGTGCGGGCACGCGCATGCGTCTGCTTCAGCATCTCCATCGAGAACAGGACGTCGGCGGCGGTGAAGGGCTTGCCGTCATGCCAGGTCACGCCCTTCTTGAGCTTGAAGGTGTAGGTCTTGGCGTCCTCGCTGACGCTCCAGCTTTCGGCAAGCTCCGGCAGCGGCTCGAGCTTGGGGCTGTAGCGCAGCAGGCCCTCGAAGATGTTGCCCGAGACCATTTGAGTCGGGCCGTTCTGGACCTGCGCAAGCATCAGGCCGGGCGGCTCGGGCTGGATCACGGCGTTGATCACGCCCCCCGTCCTCGGCTCTTGCGCCAGCGCCGAGGCCGTGAGGCCGCAAGCCAGGAGGGCACCAAGCAACACTCGTTTTGGCATGTCGTATCTTTCTCAAGCGAGACCGGCCGAGAACGCTTCGCACGTCATGGCGCGCAAAGCTCCGGCCGGCCCATCCCAGTCCCCATCCGGTATCGAGGCTCACACAGTCTCATTCGGGGCCGCAAGATGAAAGTCTCGACAGTGTTCGCACAAAAAATGTACAGCGCGTCCTGTTTTCACTTGATTCATTGTCTTGTCACGGAGACAAGTCGGCCATGGACAATGCCAGCCGCTCCGAACGATCCCGTAACGCCGCACTCGAAGCGGCCATCGCGATCATCGCGCGCGCCGGGCCGGGCCGGCTGACGCTGGATGCGATCGCGCGCGAGAGCGGACTCAGCAAGGGCGGCGTGATGCATCAGTTCCGCACCAAAGAAGCGGTGCTGAAGGCGTTGCTCGACCGGCAGATGGCGCATTTCGAGGAGTTCGCCACCAGCACCATGGCAAAGGTGAGCGCGACCTCCGCGAATCCCAATCTGGCGACCCAGCTCGCGACCGTGCGCGAAGCGGCCACCTCGCCGAATTCTGCCGCGCTGGCGCTGGTTGCGGCCATGGTCGAGAATCCGAGCCTGATGGCGCTGCCGCGCGAGCGCGAGATGGAGAGGATGGCGGCGATCAGGGAAGAGGCCACTGATCCTGATCTCGCGATGCTGCGCTGGGCCGGCGCGATGGGACTCCTGCTGAGCTCGTTGTTCGGCATGTCACCGCTCAGCAAGGACGAGCACCAGCGGCTGTTCGCGCGTCTGCTCGACGACGCGCAGTGGACCGGCCTCGCGCAGCCGGGCGCCAAGCGCACCGCCAAATCCGGCGCGCCTTCGGCGGCAAAGGCCGCAACGCCGCGCAAGCGCGCCTGATTCATCGTTAACGATTTCCCGCCGATCGCTGCCCAAAGCCGCGCCTGCGGCCAAATGTGCCATGCCCGCGTTTTTGAACTTTACAAACCGTCTAGTCGGTTTTATAAATCGACACACTGAGACGACTCAAGGCTTCCGAGATGGCCCCGGACGAAGCCTTGGGTTGGCACTGGTGAGCGCCGCAGCCGCGTCTGGTCCCGTACGCGGCTGCGGTCGCCACTGCCTGGGCAGCAAGCCGCTAGAGGAGTCTGGAATGAATCGCTCGATCGCCCTGCGCGGTCTGGGAACGCTGCTGCTCGGCGCAGCCGTCGCGGGCTGCGCCACCGTCGCGCCCGTGCCGTATTCCGGGATGGCGTCCTCAGCCTACATGGCTCCGGACAAGTCGGACGCCTCCGGCCGCGTGCCCTACCGCTATTCCACGCCGGTCGACTGGCGCGCTTATAACAAAGTCATCCTCGAACCGGTCGTGGTCTATCGCGGCAGGGATCACCAGTTCGGCGACATGTCCGACAAGGACAAGGCGACGCTTGCCGCCTACATGCAGAACCGTTTCGCCGAGGGTCTGCGCGGCCGCTTCGCGCTGGTGCGCGAGCGTGGGCCGGAGACGCTGCGGATCAGGCTGACACTCACCGGCGCCGTCGCCAACACGCCGGTGCTCGGCACGCTCTCCCGCTTCGACGTCGCCGGCGCCGTCTACAACGGCGTGCAGGCCGCGCGCGACGGCGAAGGCACCATGACCGGCTCGGTCATCTACGGCGTCGAGATCTTCGACGCCGCCGCCGCGCGCCTGCTCTCCGCCTACGTCACCAAGCAATACCCGGCTGCCTACGACATCAAGGCCACCGCCGGCGCGCTCGCCGCCGCCACCGCTGGCCTCGACAAGGGCGCCGACGCGCTGATGGCGCAATTGAACTGACGCCGCGACCCATCCAACGAAAGGTGCCGCAGATGAACATTGTCCTTCGCTTCGTGCTGCGCGTTGCGATCACGATCCTGATGATGGTGTTTGGCGGCCGCGCCGGCGCCGCGGCGCCGCCCGACCCCAGCGGCACCTGGCTCGTCCAGGACGGCCGCGCGCGCATCAGGCTCGAGCGCTGCGGGCCGTCGCGCGACCGCATCTGCGGCTTCATCGTCTGGATGAAGGAACCGGCCGACAAGCGCGGCCAGCCCTATCGCGACAAGGAGAATCCCGATCCCGACAAACGCGCCCGCGCGCTGCTCGGCCATCAGCTCATCATGGGTTTGCAGGCGACGCCGGAGGGACAGTTTGCCGGCGAGATCTACAATGCCGAGGACGGCAAATCCTATTCGGTCTCGCTGTGGCGCGACTCCGCCGATCGCCTCAAGCTCAGGGGTTGCCTGATCAAGTTCCTGTGCCAGACCCAGACCTGGCAGCAGACCCTCGACGTGCTGCCCGGCCAGCTCGTCGGCCTCACCGGCGATCTCAACGGCCCCCGCGCCGACAAGGAATGGGCCGCCGTGCCGGCACCGAAGCCGATACAGGCCAAAGCCAAGTAGCGGATTGCTTCTCTAACCATTCACGTGGTTTCCGGTACGCCGACGGCTGCACTCGCAATGACGACGTGATGGCGGTCGCATATTGCGCGCCTTCGAGATTTGACCGGTTGTTCGCCAAAAGCTATCCTTCCGTCCCGCTGGGTCGTCCAATCTGAATTTGCACGCGCGAATTCCTCGTTCCGGGGGCGCACCTATGGAATGGTCAGCCAAGCCCTCTCGTGCCGATCGGCCCTTCGGCAGTTGGGCCGACGATCTCGCTGCGGCCTTTGTCCGGCTCGAGCCGCGTAAAATCGCCGACCGTCCCTTCGAAGGTTCGATCGCGCGTACCGACGCTGCGTCGGTCCAGATTTCGCTGGTGAAAGCCACAGGGCACTGCGTTCTCCGGCTGCGGCCCCATATTGCGCGAAGCACGGACGATCTCTGCTTCGTCAATCTCCAGCTCGAGGGTCTGGGCCGCACGACGCAGCGGGGACACGAGCAGGTCTGTGCGCCCGGCGACCTCGCGGTCGCCGATACGACCGAGCCGTTCGAGATTGCCAACGGCCGCGACTTCCGCCTCTTTTGCTTTGCCGTGCCGCGGCGGCACCTGCCAAAGAGCTTTACGGATTCTCCGCGGCTTGCGTTGTCGAGGACGGAAAATGGCCGCGCGTTGTCGCGCACGCTCGCGGGCTATGCCGAGCTTTGCCTGGCAGCACCCGCCGTTGCGGCAAGCAGCGGCACGCATGTGGTCGAGCTGATCGCGCATGCACCGGAGATGCTGGGTGAAATGCCGGTTGCGCGCGTGAATGCGCCCGTGCTGCTGTCGATGATGCTCGACCATATCGACCGCCACAGCGACGATCCCGGTCTCGATGCCGAATTGCTTGCCCGGAAGTTCCGCTGCTCGGAGCGCTATGTGCACCGGTTGTTCGTCGCGACCGGCCGCTCCGTCGGCGAGCATGTCGGCGATCGGCGGATCCTGATCTGCGCCCGCGACCTGCTCGACGCGCAGCATCGTCACAAGACCATCTCCACGATCGCGTATGAGGCCGGCTTTTCCGACATCTCGCACTTCAACCGCCTCTTCAAGCGCAGCCACGGCCTCGCCCCGCGCGAATTTCGCAGGACGAAGGGGAAGGGCGAGTAGTTCACCTCCAGCCAAGAATTAGGTCGCTGCCGACCAAGATTTTCCGCCCTCGCTCGGCTCACCCTGGTGACCTGCCGGAGCGAGGGAGATGTTCGATGGCGATTGATTTCACGCTTTCACCTGCGCAGCGCGCGTTGCAGCTTCAATCGCGAAAATTCGCGGCGGAGGTCTTGGCCGGCGCCGGCAAGGCCGAGTTGCTGGCGACGCCGGAAGAGCGCTTCCTCGCGACGAAGCCGACCTATGAGGCGATGGTCGCTGCCGGTTATCTGCGCAAATGCATTCCGGCGCCGGCGGGCGGCGACAATGCCGGACTCATCGACATGGCGATCCTGGCGGAAGAATTCTACGCCGTGAATCCGAGCGTGACGCTGACCATGCTCGGCACGGTGCTCGGTCTGCTGCCAATTCTGCTTGGTGGCACCGCGGAGCAATGCGCCCGCCTGCTTGCACCGTTCCTGAAGACGAGCGGCGCTCCGCTTGCGGGCTTCTGCTCCTCGGAACCCGGCGGCAGCGCCAATGCTGCCGCACCGCCGCCGGGCGAGGGCGTGCGCACCACCGCAAAACGCGAGCTCGGCAATTGGATCATCAACGGCCGCAAGAAATGGGTGTCGTCCGCCACCGGGTGGGATCGCAATGGCGCCGACGTGTTGTGCGTGGTGTGCCGGACCAATCCCGCCGCGCCACCGGAGCAGGGTGTCTCCATCATTGCGGTCGAAGGCCCGGTGCATGGCATCGTGTTCGAACGCGCCATTGATTCGATCGGCCACCGCGCTCACCTCGTGCCGGAATTCAGCCTGCGTGCCGTCACCGCGCCGCACGGCAATCTGCTCGGGCAGGAGGGGGGCGGCTTGATGCTGGCGTCCGCCGCCTTCACCGGCACGGCGGCGCTGGTCGGCATCTTCGGCGTCGCCATGATGCGGGCCGCCTTCGACTTCGCACTGCATTTTGCCCGCACCGAGAAACGCGGCGGGGTACAGGCGATCATCGAGCATCAGGCGGTCGGCTATGCACTCGCCGATGCCAAGACCACTATCGAAGCCGCGCGCTACCTGAGCTGGCGGGCCTGCCATGCGCTCGATACGCAATCACCGGGCGCCGACGAGCTCGCGATCCAGGCCAAGATCTTCGGCTCCGAAGCCGCGGTGCGGGTCATCACCGACCTGATGCGCGTGGTCGGCATCGACAGCTATGATCACGCGGCGCCGTTCGGCCGCTTGTTGCAGGACGCGTTGGCGCTGCCGATCTTCGACGGTGGCAACATGGGCATTCGGCGGCGCCAGCTCCACGCGATGCTGATGCGGCCCGATTACGATCCACTGACCGCGTGCGGAGGAGCCTGAGACGACGCGTCGTATCTGCATCCGCCCTTTGCCCATTTGCGGGGAGAGGGAGTTCTCTACCCCAACCCCGCGCGCCGGAACCCTTCCAGATAGTGCTCGCGATCGGCGTCACTGGCCCAGGGCAGCTGCGTTGCGATCCAGTGCAGCGAGATGTTGGGCTGGGTACGGCGGAGTTCGCCCAGCGCCATCTCGGCCAGCGCGCCGTCGCCGGTCATGCCGGCGGACACCGCGAGCACGCGGTAGGCACCGGTGAGGTCGCCGCGATGGCGGATCGCCTCGCGCGCCAGCGCGATCGCTTCGTCGTAATGCCGTTCGGTGAAGCGCGCATAGCCGGCAATGCCGTAATAGATCGCCAGCGACGGATCGCGCGGCGAGAGCCGGATCGCCCTCTGCGCCGCATCGAACGATTCCCCGGAACGACCGGCGTAGGACAGCGCCAGGGCGTAATAGCCCTGCGCCAGCGAGAAGTTCGGGTTGAGCGCGAGCGCCTGCTCGAACTCGGACAGCGCGTCGGAAAGCCTGCGCGTCGAGAAGAAGACGCTGCCGAGCGCGGCATGGGCCCAGGCATCCTCGTGGTCATGACGCACCGCGGCGAGCGCGGCGGCCTCCGCGATCGGCACCGTCGTGGCAAGCTCCGCCCAGCCGAGATGGACGCCGAACATGTGGCTTGCCGCCAGCACCGACAGCGCCTGACCGTAGTTCGAGTCGATCGAAATGGCGCGTTCGAGCAATGCCTGCGCAGCCTTGTGGTCCTGCTGCGTCACTCGCCAGTAATGCGACAGCGCGCGCATCAGCAGGTCCCAGGCATCGAGGCTCGCGGGCGGCTTGCGGTCGGCGCGAAAATTCTCGGCCGCATGGATCTGCGGCTCGATCGCCGCGACGATCGCGTTGGTGATGTCGTCCTGCACGGCGAAGACGTCGACAAGCTCGCGGTCGTAGCGCTCGGCCCAGAGATGGCTGCCGGTGGTGGCGTCGTTGAGCTGCGCGGTGATGCGCACACGGTTGTCGACCTTGCGCACGCTGCCTTCGACGATGTAGCGGACGCCGAGCTCCTCGGCGATCTGCCTGATATGAACCGAGCGCCCTTTGTAGGTGAAGGACGAATTGCGGGCGATCACCATGAACCAGCGCTGCTTCGACAGCGCGGTGAGAATGTCCTCGCTGATCCCGTCGCCGAAATATTCCTGCGCGGGATCGCCGCTCATGTTCTCGAAGGCGAGCACTGCGATCGCCGGGCGGTCCGTCACGGCGCGCACCGGGGCAGGGCCGGGTTCCACCGGCGCAAGCGTCGCTGCCACATCTTCCCGGACTTCGCCGACGAAGCGAAAGCCCTTGCGCGGGATCGTCTTGATCAGCCGCTGCGTCGCGCCGTCGTCGCCAAGCGCCTTGCGCGCGGCATTGATTCGGCTGTTCAGGGCGGAATCCGAGACGATGCGGTCGCTCCAGATCTGGCTGATCAGGTCATCCTTGCTGACCACACGGGCGCGTTGCGCGACCAGATAGAGCAGCAGATCGAACACCTGCGGCTGCAGCGGCACGGCTGCGCCGCTGCACGTCAGTTCCCGCAGGTCGCCGTCGAGCACGTTGTTTTCAAAGAGAAATCGCACGTTTCTGTCGTCTCAAGCAAAAATCAAAGTGGTCTCAGGCGAAAATCAACCGTCCGTGAAAGTCAGGGGGTGTCCGATCCGGCATGGTGCGAACACTAAACAGTGCCGATGCCTCGGCACAACGGAGCGTTCTATGACCCAACTTGATCACCAGCTTCATTCCATCGGCCCGGAGGTTGCGGGCTCACGCATTTTCAAATTCATCGGCTTTCTGTACGGAATTGCGGCATATCTCGTGTTTTTCGTCACCATTCTCTACGCCATCGGCTTCGTCATGGGGCTGGTGGTGCCGAAGACCATCGACACCGGAACCGACACGCCGACGGCCGAAGCCGTCATCATCAATCTACTGCTGATGACGCTGTTCGCCGTTCAGCACAGCGTGATGGCGCGCAAGCAGTTCAAGGCGTGGTGGACGCAGTTCGTCCCCAAGCCGGTCGAGCGCTCGACCTACGTGCTGTTCGCGAGCCTGTCATTGCTGCTCCTGTTCTGGCAGTGGCGTCCAATGCCTGCGGTCGTATGGGATGTCGGAAACCCGGATCTCGCCGTGACGCTGGTCACGCTGTCCCTCGCGGGCTGGGTGCTGGTGTTCGCCTCGACCTTCATCATCAATCACTTCGAATTGTTCGGATTGCACCAGGTGACCAACCATCTCGTGGGCAATGAGGCGGCGCCGCCGCGCTTCAAGACGCCGTTGTTCTACAAGTTCGTTCGTCATCCGATCTATCTCGGCTTCATCATCGCGTTCTGGGCGGCGCCGGTCATGACGGCGGGCCATCTGCTGTTCGCGGCCGTGACCACGCTCTACATCTTCGTCGGCATCGCGCTGGAGGAGCACGACCTCGTCGATCTCTTCGGCGACGAATACCGGCAGTACAAACAACGGGTGTCGATGCTTATTCCCTGGCGCAGATCGGTATAGCCGTAGCATCTTTCCGCCGCGTCCACCGAAAGGAGGACGCGCGGCGGAACCGAAGCGCGTAACGGACGTTGCCGGCCTCCAGCCCTCAACGTCCCTCGGGGTGATTCCCTCCGCTCCGACGCCTCTCCCCGCATCCGCCTTTGCCGGTTTATCGGCGAGCCGGAGCGGGGAGAGGAATTTCAACCTTCATCCAACGGAGACGACCCAATGAAACATGTCGGAAACTGCTTCTGTGGCGCGGTCACAATCGAGGTCACAGGCGAGCCGGCGGCGATGGGCTATTGTCATTGCCGCTCCTGCCGCTCGTGGTCGGGCGGACCGGTGAATGCCTTCAGCCTGTGGAAGCCGGAAGCCGTGCGCATCACCGAAGGCGCCCAGAACGTCGAGACCTTTGCCAAGACGCCGCTCAGCCAGCGCAAATATTGCAAGAAGTGCGGCGGTCATCTCATGACCAACCACCCGCCGCTCGACCTGATCGACGTCTTCACCGCCACCATCCCCACGCTCGCATTCACACCCGGTGTTCACGTCAACTACGCCGAGACGGTGCTGCCGATGCGCGATGGCCTGCCGAAACTGAAGGACTTTCCGGCCGAGTTCGGCGGCAGCGGCGAGATGATGCAGGAGTAGGGTGCACTTACCCTCCCCTGGAGGGGGAGGGTCGATCGCGCGAAGCGCGAGCGGGGTGGGGGATCTCTCCACGCAGGCAGTGTTCATTGTGGAGAGACCGTCACCCCACCCCGTCTCTCATCTTCGCTGCGCTCAGATGCGAGCCGACCCACGGGCGAGCTACGCTCGTCCCGGACCCCTCCAGGGGAGGGTAAACAGCATCACCTCATTCCCGCGCGCCGAAACCCCTGCAGATAGTGCTCGCGATCCTCTGCCCGCCGCATCGGCAGCTCGCGCGTGAGCCAGGCCAGCGAGATGCCGGGCTGGGTGCGTTGCAGGCCCCGCAGCGCGTACGCCGCGAGTTGAGGATCGCCCAACATGCCGGCGGCGGCCGTCAGCACGCGATGGGCGCCGACGAAATCGGCGCGCTGCCGCATCGATTCCCGCGCCATCTGCACGGCGCCCTCATAGTTGCGGCCGATGAACTGGGCATAGGCGGCTACGCCGCAATAGATCGCCGCGAGCGGATCGCGCGGGCTCAGCCGCAGCGCGCGGCGAGCGGCGGCATCGCCGTCTCGCCATCTCCCGGCGTAGCACAGCGTCACGCCGTAGAAAGCGTGCGCCATCGCAAAATTCGGATTGAGTTGCAGCGTCAGCTCGAACTCAGCCAGCGCGTCGTCGAAGCGGCGGCGGAACAAATAAGTGTAAGCCAGACCGTGATGGGCCCAGGCGTCCTCGCGATCGGCTTCCACCGCCGCGAGCGCCGCGCGTTCGGCGACCGGCACGGTCATGGCCATGTCGGCCCAGCCCATATGCGCGCCGAAGATATGGCTGGTCGCGAGCAGGCCCAGCGCCTTGCCATAGGCGGGATCGATCGCGGTCGCCTGTTCCAGCAGTCCTTGTGCGGCGGCGTTGTCCTCGCGCGTGATGCGCCAATAATGCGACAGCGCACGCATCACGAGGTCCCAGGCGTCGAGGCTGCCCGGTGGCTTCTGCTGGGCACGAAAGCTTTCGGCGGTATAGAGCTGCGGCTCGATCGCGGCGACGATCGCCTCGGTGATCTCGTCCTGCACGGCGAAGATGTCGGCAAGCTCGCGGTCGTAGCGCTCGGCCCAGAGATGGCTGCCGGTCGAGACGTCGTTGAGCTGCGCCGAGATGCGCAGGCGATCGCCGCTGCGCCGCACGCTGCCTTCGAGCACATAGCGTACGCCGAGCTCGCGCGCGACTTCGTGCATGTGAACGGCGCGGCCCTTGTAGACGAAGGAAGAGTTGCGGGCGACGACGAAGAACCAGCGCAGCTTCGACAGCGCCGTGATGATGTCCTCGCTGATGCCGTCGGAGAAATAGTCCTGCTCGCGGTCGCCGCTCATATTGGTGAAGGGCAGCACGGCGATCGCGGGACGGTCGGGCAGCGCGAGCGCCGCCTGCGGCGCCTGGGCGACACGGCCCGGCTCCGGCAAGGCCGCGCCGCGCTGCGTCTGGACAGCGCCGACGAAACGAAAGCCCTTGCGCGCGATGGTGCGGATCAGCGCCTGGTTGGCTCCGCTGTCGCCGATCGCCTTGCGCGCCGCGTTGATCCGGCTGGTCAGGGTGGATTCGGAGACGCTGCGCCCGTGCCAGATCTTGTCGATCAGCTCATCCTTGCTGACCACCCGGTCGCGGTTCTCCATGAGGTGGACGACGAGGTCGAAGACCTGCGGCTCCACGGCCACGGGAACCTGCTCGCGGCTCAGCTCGCGCCGGTCGGTGTCGAGAAGGTGGTCCCGGAACATAAACTGCACGTCGAAAACTCAACCCTCGCAATGACATCAGGCAATGATGAAATCAGAATGGATTTCGACTCTAAGACTGTGAGTCCGCTGAGCGGCCTGCCGGGTTCACCACGATCGCGTGATGGCTGCTATGCCGTTTTCGGATAGGAATGCAACTTGAATGAGAATGTGGCGGGTCTGGTGCGCGGGCTGCGCACATAGCCCGATCTTGCCGCGCTCACAATTTATCCCGTCCCCCTGAAGTGGCCGCCTTGTCACGGCCCTCGAAGGGCGACGGCCCGGCTGCATCGCGGCCGCTCATCACTTCGAGGCGCTTCGTGCGCCGCCGCGCGTCGCACGCTTCGCATCTCAGGATGACGGGGTGATGGAGCGATGCGCCGTCGTAATGTCGTCGTACGGCATCGAATGTGTGGCGAGCCATGAATGTCCATTGCCGAACAGCGCGGCCCGCGTAAGCTGCTCTCACACAAACGCAAACCATAAAGAAACGCCCATGCCCGCTTTTCCCGCCTCGACGACCGTGCTCGATTCCATGCTGTTCCGCGACGCCTTCGGCACGCCCGAGATGCGCGAAGTGTTTTCCGATGTCGCGCTGGTCGGACGCTATGCCGAGGTCGAGGTGGCGCTGGCGAAGGCGGAGGCGAAGTGCGGCGTGATCCCGCAGGAAGCCGCCGACCAGATCGCGGCGCGGACCGACGTCGCCGCATTCGATTTCGATCTGCTGCGACAGGAGACCGACATCGTCGGCTATCCGATCCTGCCGCTGGTGCATCAGATGGTGAAACAGTGCGGCGAGGCCGGCCGCTACGTGCATTGGGGCGCAACCACGCAGGACATCATGGATACCGCGGTGGTGCTGCAATTGCGCGCCGCGCTCGGGATCGTCGAGCGCGACATCGCCGAGCTGCGAAACATCCTCGCGGACCTCTCGAAGCGCTACCGCGACACGCCGATGGCCGGCCGCACCCATCTCCAGCAGGCGCTGCCGGTGACGTTCGGCTACAAGACCGCGATCTGGCTCGCGATGTTCGACCGCCACGCCGAGCGGCTCGTGCAATTGAAGCCGCGCGTGCTGGTCGGACAGTTCGCCGGCGCCGCCGGAACGCTGGCCTCGCTCGGCGGCAAGGGGTTCGAGGTGCAGGAGGCGCTCTGCGTCGAGCTCGAGCTCGGCGTTCCCGCCTCGACCTGGCACGTCGCGCGCGACGGCTTTGCCGAGGCCGTGAACTTCCTCGCGCTCGTCACAGGCTCGCTCGGCAAGATCGCGCTCGACATCATGATCATGGCCTCGACCGAGTTCGCCGAGGTCTACGAGCCCTTCGTCAAGGGCCGCGGCGCCTCCTCGACCATGCCGCAGAAGCGCAACCCGATCTCCTCGGAGCTGATGCTCGCGGCGTCCAAGGCGGTGCGCCAGCATGCCGGTCTGATGCTGGATGCGATGGTGCAGGATTTCGAGCGCGCCACCGGGCCCTGGCATGCCGAATGGATGGCGATCCCGGAAAGCTTCGTGCTGACCGCCGGCGCGCTGCACCAGGCGAAGTTCGCGCTCGCAGGCCTCATCGTCGATGAAAGGAAGATGAACGACAATCTCGCCATCAGCCGCGGCCAGATCGTGGCCGAAGCGGTCATGATGGGGCTGGCGCCGCAGATCGGGCGGCAGGAGGCGCATGACGTGGTCTATGATGCCTGCCGGCTCGCCAATGAGAAGGGTCTGACATTGGCGGACGCGCTCTCGTCCGACCCCCGCGTCTCCGTCAGGATCGACCGTGCCACGATCGAAGCGCTGACTTCACCGAAAAATTACCTCGGCCTTGCGCCTGCCATGGTCGACCGGGTGCTGAAATCGGCAACGCGTTGAAAACCAAAATGCGCGAAACTCCGTATCTCTCCGTGTCGCAAGGCGCTCGCGCACTTGCGCCTTGCGATGCTAGACTTAGATTGAACGAGAGAGCTTCGGCAGAGGACCCCGCATGATTGATCACCGCAATTCCGCCGTTCCCATCGATCCCGTGAAACTCGACCGGCTGGCCGAGGTGGCGGTGAAGGTGGGCCTGGGCTTGCGGCCGGGACAGGATCTGCTCTTGACGGCGCCCGCGATCGCGCTGCCGCTGGTGCGGCGGATCGCCGTGCACGCCTACAAGGCCGGCGCCGGTATCGTGACGCCGATCCTGTCGGATGAGGAGATGACGCTGGCGCGCTACCGCCACGGCCAGGACAACAGCTTCGATCGTGCCGCCAACTGGCTCTATGAGGGCATGGCCAAGGCGTTCTCCGACAACACCGCGCGGCTCGCCATCGTCGGCGACAATCCGATGCTGCTGTCCGGCGAAGATCCTTCCAAGGTGGCGCGCGCCAGCAAGGCCAATTCGATAGCCTATCAGCCGGCGCTGGAAAAAATCGTCAATTTCGACACCAACTGGAACATCATCGCCTATCCGAGCCCGTCATGGGCCAAGCAGGTCTTCCCTGATGATCCCGAGGACATTGCGATCGGCAAGCTGGCAGACGCGATCTTCGCGGCCTCCCGCGTCGACCGCGAGGATGCGATGGGCAATTGGGCGAGCCACAACGCGGTGCTGCGCGAGCGCACCAACTGGCTCAACGGCCAGCGCTTTCGCGCGCTGCAATATTCAGGTCCCGGCATCGACCTCTCCATCGGGCTGGCCGACGGACATGAATGGGAGGGCGGCGCCTCGCTGTCCAAGAACGGCATCAGTTGCAACGCCAATATCCCGACCGAAGAGGTTTTCACAACGCCGCATTGCCGGCGCGTCTTTGGCCATGTCGTGAGCTCGAAGCCGCTGTCCTACCAGGGCACGCTGATCGACAACATCGCGGTGCGCTTCGAGGACGGCAGGATCGTCGACGCAAAGGCCTCGCGCGGCGCGGAGGTGCTGAACAAGGTGCTCGACACCGACGAAGGCGCGCGGCGTCTCGGCGAGGTGGCGCTGGTGCCGCATTCCTCGCCGATCTCGCAGAGCGGGCTGTTGTTCTACAACACGCTGTTCGACGAGAACGCGGCCTCGCACATCGCGCTCGGCCAGTGCTATTCGAAGTGCTTCGTCAACGGCGCGCAGCTGACGCCGCAGCAGATCGCCGCGCAAGGCGGCAACCAGAGCCTGATCCATATCGACTGGATGATCGGTTCTGCCGAGACCGACATCGACGGCATTCTCGCCGACGGCAGCAAGGTGCCGGTGTTCCGCAAGGGCGAGTGGGCGAAGTAGTCCGCCGCTGCTCGTCATGCCCGGGCTTGTCCCGGGCATCCACGTTCTTTGTGCCGCTAGGCGTGGATGGCCGGGACAAGCCCGGCCATGACGATGATGGTGGAAGGTTCAAGCCCCAGCGCTGGCGTCACGCGCTCTCACGCCGCCGCGTTGCGCAGCATCCGGTTGTTGTCGATGCTGAAGCGGTTGAACAGCGTCGTGAACGGGCTGCCGTCGGTGGCCCGCACGATGACGTCGGACGTGGCGACCGCCTCGTAAAGCGCTTCGATGGGATCGTCCGCATCGGGCAGGTCGAGGCTGCCGCGAATTTCCTCGCGGGCCGCGTTGACGTCATCCTCCTGGTCGAGTGTCGCCTCAAGCGCATCCGCCGCGCGCCGCATCTCTGCGAGATCGCCGCCGGCGGAGAATTTGAGGATGTCCAGCCAGTAGGGGTGGGCGACAAAGAGCTGGATGAAGGCCTCGAACGTGCCGGCGATAATTCCTGCGCGGCCCTCCGATGAGACGTAGAGCACATTCCGCGATGGCAGCAGCACGAAGGTGCCGCCGCAGCCGTCGCTGCCGATCTGCCGGGGGTTTTCGACGCCGTCGATGGTGAACCAGGGCTCATCTTCGGTTGCGAAGGAAACATCGAGGCTGCCGAGCCAGGCGACGACCTCGCCTTGGGCTGTCAGAACCTCCGGGGTGAGGGGCATCGGTGCGGGCTCCTTCGCTGGTCACTTTCGCGCACTTTGTCGCACCCCAGAAAAGATGGGTTCATGTGCGCGAATTTGCAGGCAAATCCCGACGTTAACCTCGTCGCGCCTGCAACTTGCGGCTGATTGTCGGCGCCTGCGTAAGAAAGAATTAAAAACCGGCTACTAGCGTTCCAACATCTTTGGAAACAATCCGGGCCCAGACCCGGCCATACATATTTTATTCCCTGGGGAAGCAGATGTCGCCGTCATTGATTGAAATCAGTAGTTGCAACGTGGATCTCGAGCTGCGGCCGATCGAGCCGTCCTGGATTATCGAAGGCAATCCGGTGTCGCGCTCGCACATCCTGTCGACCAGCGCCGACGGCACCGCCTCGACCATCATCTGGCACTGCACCGAAGGGCGCTTCAACTGGTACTACGACATCGACGAGACGATCATGATCATGGAAGGATCGATCGTGCTCGAAAGCGACGGCATGCCGCCGAAGCGTTACGGCCCGGGCGACGTCATTTTCTTCCGCGACGGCGCGCATGCCAAATGGCATGTCGAAGGCCACGTCAAGAAGATCGCCTTCTGCCGCAAGACCAATCCCGTGATGATCGGATTCCTGATCCGCGTCGTCAACAAGCTCAAGCGGATGTTCGTCTCCGCCGGCGAGCGCCGCCCCGCCTCGCTGTTGGGGGCTGGCTAGAGTTCAAGCATTTTCAAGGACGCTTCCCAGCGGCCACGACGGAAGAGGGGCCGGGACCAACATCCCGGCCCCTCTTCTCGTCATGACGGCAGTTCGAGCCGGTAGACATCGCTCGCCGTCTGCGAGAACAGCGCCGTCTTCTCGGCCTCGCTCAAGGGCGCCGCGATACGCTTGAACGCGTTGAAGATCACCTGGTAGCTGCACTGGCCCTTGTCCGGCGGGAAATTGCTCTCGAACATCGCGCGCTTGGGGCCGAACGCCTCGATGCAGGTCTCGACATAGGGCCGCCAGGCCGCGGCAAGCTCCTCGGATGACGGGGGCTTCGCGCGCAGATGGAAGTCATAGCCGAGCAGGCACATCGCGAGCCCGCCGAGCTTCACCGAGACGTTCTCGCACTTCGCGATCTCCTGGATCGAGGCGCGCCATTGCGGAAACACCTCTTCGCGCCGCCCGGCGAAGCGACCGACGCCGGCCGGGCCGCCGCAATGGTCGAGCACGATCCTGGTGTCGGGAAAGGCGCGCGCGAGCTCGGTCAGCTCGCCGATCTGCGGGTGAAACAGCCAGGCATCGAAGCTCAGGTTCAGCGGTGCGAGGCAGGCAAAGCCTTTGCGGAAAGTAGGATCCCGCAACAACCCCTTCGGCCGATTGGCATACATGCCGGCGACGACAGGGTCTTCGTCCCAGGCCGAGGAATGCCTGATGCCGCGGAAGCGGCCGTTGCCCGCCGCGATCTCGGCTTCCAGCACCGGCTTGGCGGCATCGCCGAGCAACAGGTTCACGTGGCTGACGATGCCGGCGCAGATCGCGGCCGTGCCGTAGCCGCCGCTTGCGCTCATGGCGGCGACGCCGTTGGCGAACTCGACTTCGCCGACCGGCCGGAATGCCTCGGGCCCGTGCGCGCGATACATCGAACGGCAGTCGACATAGACGGTGGCGATGATGTTGTGCCCGGAGGCGATATCGGCCGCCATCTCCTCGATCAGATAGCGCTGCCCGCGATCCCAGAGATGGTGATGAGGATCGACGATCGGCCGCAAGGGATCGATGATCTCCTCCTGATATTGCGCGAGCCAGTCCTCGCGCGGCTCGACGAATAGCCCGCTCGTGTTGGCGGGCACACCGCTTGCAGCCATCGGCATTCGCTCCCTTTATTTTTTGTGGGGGGAGCCTAGCACCTCGTCTTCGCATCCAGCTGCGCGTGCTGCGCAACCGCACCCGTCATCGCGAGCACAGCGGCGCCGTCGTTAGCCCTTGCGCCGCTTCGCCCTCACATCGACCACAAGCCGCCAATCGGCGGCGGCTGCCGGCTTCACTTCGCCGAGCCAATGGAAGGAATCATCGGTAATCTTTGTGAAACTCCAGCGTGTCAGGTCGCCCGCATCGGTCGTACCTTCCTGCACGATGTCCGCGCCGCGCGGGCGGCCGATCTGCTGGCGGAACACGCTACGACCGGGATCGAACCAGGAAATCCGCCATGCGGAAATGGAGGGGTCGTAGACCCGTAGCGTCGTGCCGTACCAATTGCCGGCGATCGGAAACGCCGGCGCAGCCGCTGGGCGAGGGATAATCCAGACATCCTGAACGGCGCGGCCTTCCAGCACCCAGCCGAAATGGATTTCGCCGGGCGCGGTGTGCGTGGTTCCATCGGGGCCATGAGCGGTGATCCCGGCATCCCAGTCGCCGACGAAGCGGCCATAGAGCTGGAGCGCCGCCGCGTGCTCGGGGTTCGGTCCGTCCGCGTACAAAAGTCTGGCAAAGTCTGTCATGTCGATCTCCCGTCGCGAGGAGATCAGCACGACCGAACGGCAATCGACTTGGAGAAAATTGCGCGTCACACGCCGTCGAGGATGATCACCGTCGGCGTCGTCGGCAGCGCGTCCCGCGACATCCGGAAGGAGCGCTCGCTGCGCCGGTCGATCTCGAACTGCCGGCCGATGAGGTGCATGAACTCGTCGAGCGGGGTGGCGAAGCGATGCATCGGCAGCACCACAGAGGCGCGCAGCCGCTTGGTGATCTCGGAGACGCCGTCGAGCGACATGGTGTAGGTGCCGTCGATCGGCACCATCACGATGTCGAGCCGCCCGATCTGGGCGAAATGGGTTTCGTCGAGCTTGTGGTGGAGATGGCCGAGATGGCCGATGCAGAGGCCGGCGACCTCGAAGATGAAGATCGAATTGCCGTCGCGGATCATGTCGGTGCCGGAATCGTCACCGAAATAGCGGCGGATGTCGGTTGTGACGTTGCGGATGAAGGTGTCGCCGATGCGCTCCGACACGACGGCCGGCTTGCCGTCCTCGCCCCAGCCATGCAGCACATGGGGAATGCGCTTGTCGGGAAGTAAAGAGTAGTGGGTGCTGTGCGCCCGGTTCATGGTGACGATATCGGGCAGACGTCCGACCTGGTAGGCGCCGCTGTAGTCGGTCGCGATGCGCAGGCCGCCCGGCGTGTCGATGAAATAGGTGGAATGGCCGGCATAGGTGATCTGGACTTCAGCCGAGCCTGCGGCCTGCCGGAAGGCGGCCGGTATTGCGCGGGGCGCGCCGTTTGCCATCGCCAGGCATTCGCTCCGCTGAGGTGGCTGCTGGGCGAGAGCAGGAGAGAGGAATGCGCCGAACAGCGCCAGAGCCGCTGAAACCAGTCGCCGCATGAATCCGTCCCCGATGACTTCGGAAGAAGTCTAGCGTGCAATGCAGCGCGTGGCCAATAGGCCGCGATCAACAGCGCGTCAGTGTCGCAGCCCTACTCACGGCGTTTAGTTGCGCCTTGGGCTGAACTTCCAGGTGATGGCGATGAGGCCCGCGGTGATCAGGCCGCTGATGAGGCCGGCAAGCGGCAGCGCGAGCAGCAGCGCCGCGCTGGCGGCCCAGCCGATCGAGGAGAAGGCTTCGGCAAAGGTTGCGAGCCGCGACGAGGTCTGGCGGCGGCGGAATTGGCTGCGCCGGGCCTGCACCCGGAACCAGAGCTGGATCGCAGTCGCGGACGCCGCGCTGATGATGACAGCCGCGGCACTGACCGCGGCCTGGAACGGTGAGGCGAAAGCGAGTGCCGCGATCAGCGGGCAGAAGATGGCGGCGATGGCGATCAGCACGACCTCGATCTTGGCGCGGATGACGCTGGACGGCGTCAGCGGTGCGGTCGCAACCAGGTCGGGCGCGTCCTCGCCCGAGATCGTCAGCCAGGCGAGCCCGCCCGCGAGCTGTCCTGCCGCCATCACGATGACGGGTGTGATCAGCGTCAGCGCAGCGGAGCTGTCGGCAAAGTTGCGCCAGAGCAGCAGCGCCGGCGGCACCAGATAGAGCAGCTGCATCAGCGTCTGCGAGATCAGCCAGGGATCGCGCCAGAGCAGCGAAAATTCCTTGCGCCGCAGCGCCTGTTGCCGCGATCCGCCGCGGAACGGGCGCTGTTTCGCGGCCTTGCTGCCGGAGGCGCCGTAAGCGGCGGCATCGATCGCGGTGTCGGCAAAGCGGTGCGAGAACATCGCCATGACGCTGCCGAGCAGCACGAGCCCGAGCGCCAGGAGCAGCAGCAGCGCCTCGCTGTCGCCCATGGTCGCCCGCGCCGGCCACCACCAGATGCTGTCGACGTCGGGCGCGTAGGCGGCGAAGCTGCTCGAGGTCAGGATGGTGAAGCGCGACAGCGTGCCATAGGACATGATCGCGGCGACCTGGAGCGCGATCACGAAGCCGGCGCCGATCATCGCGGCGAGGACCTGGGCGACGAAGCGCGTGCGCGCCGGGCCGATCAGGCGGAACAGCAGGATGGTGACGGCGATCGCGATCGCCGCGGCCGAGAGGCCCATGGCGATGACGACGCCGAACGCCGCAAGCCAGCGCGCGCCGCCGCCGATCACCAGCACGTCGATGAACGGCGTCGAGAACAGCAGCGCCATCACGGTGACGGCCAGTGCGATCGCGGCGATGCGCACCGAGAACAGATTGGCCAGCGTCGCGGGCGAGGACATCATCAGGTCGAGATCGGCGCGGGCGTAAAACACCCGCGTCACCGATTCGATCGCCTGAGACAGCATCAGCGTCCAGGCCAGAAAGATCGTCGCCGAGATCACGATCAGCGAGGATTTGTCGAGCGGCAGCTGCAGGTCGGCGAAACGGCCGATCACAGCCCAGGCCGGTACGTGTAGGAGGGCCGCGAAGAACAGCAGGCCGATCATTGCAGCGCGCGCCCGCTTGCGCCGCCCGCCGGTCATCATGGCGAACCATTCGCGCCAGGCGAGCCGGAGCTCGTGGCGGGCAAACCAGGAGAGCGCGGTTGCCGAGCTCATGCGGCTTCCGGAAGCGTCACCAGCGCGATGAAGAGATCTTCCAGGCTGGTGTCGGCATGGCCGTTCTGCTGGCGCAGCTCGGTCAGCGTGCCCTCGGCGACCAGACGGCCCGAGGCGATCACGCCGATGCGGTCGGCCATGCGTTCGGCCACCTCGAGAATATGCGTGGTCATGATGACCGTGCAGCCGGCGCGGACGCGCTCGCTCAGCAGCCCCTTCACGTGGCGGGCGGAAACGGCGTCGAGGCCGGTCAGCGGTTCGTCGAGGATGATGAGGCGGGGATCGTGCACCAGCGCGCCGGCGAGAGCGACCTTCTGGCGCATGCCCTTGGAAAAGCCTTCGCAGCGTTCGTGCCGGTGCGGCTCGAGCCCGAGCGAGGTCAGTAGGTCCTGCGCGACCGGTTCCGAGGCCGACGGCGCGATGCCCCAGAGCCCGGCGACGAATTCGAGGTACTCAAGCGGCGTCAGCTTGTCGTAGATCATGGGCTCGTCGGAGACCCACGCCATCAGCTGCTTGGCGGCGACGGGATTTGCGAGCGCATCGATGCCGAAGATCGAGACCGCGCCGGCATCGGGCCGCAACAGGCCCGCAACCATGCGCAAAGTGGTGGTCTTGCCGGCGCCGTTGGGGCCGACCAGCGCATAGAATTCGCCGGCGTGAATGGTGAGATCGAGGCTGTCGACCGCCAGACGGTCAAAACGCTTCGTTAACCCCAGGACTTCCAGCGCCGATCTGTCCGGCTTCATGACGGCCACACCATCCGGTTTTGCATCGCTCGCGACCATGATCCCAAGATGTTTCGGCACCGTGAATATACGGCCCCCAAATTCCGCCATCCGGTTGCTACTAATGGCAAGTCACCGTTTGTTGACAGCGCTGGACGGTTCAGGCTGAATTGCTGCCGGGACAAATGGCGCTAACGCGGCGAAACGACCGCGTAGCGACTGGACACAAGATGCAGCAAGGCGGTCGCGAAGAGCCGCTGTTGTATCGGGAGGTTGCGCGGCGATGCTGGATTTCGTTCAGCAGCTGGTCAGCGGTGTTGCGCTCGGTTGCGTCTACGGCCTGATCGCGCTCGGCTTCGTGCTCGTCTACAAGGCCACCGAGGTCGTCAATTTCGCCCAGGGCGATTTGATGATGCTGGGCGGCTTCTTCGCCTTCACCTTCATCGGCATGATGGGACTGAACTACTGGATCGGCTTTGCCGGTGCGGTGGCGGCCATGGCGCTGTTCGGCATGCTGGCGGAGCGCGTGGTGGTGCGGCCGATCCTCGGCTATCCGCAATTCTCCATCATCATGGCCACCATCGGCCTCGGCTATTTCCTGCGCTCGGTCGCCGGGATGATCTGGGGTACCGACGATCTGAAGATCGAGACGCCGTTCAGCCACGGCGTGCTGCGCGTCGGCTCGCTGGTGCTGGCCTATGACAAGCTCTCGGTGATCGCCGCGACGATGATCCTGTGCGCGCTGCTCTGGCTGTTTTTCAACAAGACCACGCTCGGCACCGCGATGCGCGCCAGTTCCGAGAACATGCTGGCGGCCTATTACATGGGCATCCCGGTCAAGCGCGTGGTGTCGGTCGTCTGGGCGATCAGCGCGGCGGTCGCGACCTGCGCCGGCGTGCTGCTGGCGCCGATCACGTTCATCCATTCCAATGTCGGCCTCGTGCTCGGCCTCAAGGCGTTTCCCGCCGCAGTCCTCGGCGGCTTTGGCTCGATCCCCGGCGCGGTCGTCGGCGGCGTGCTGATCGGCGTGATCGAGAGCATGGCCGGCTTCTATCTGGCGGAGGGCTGGAAGGACGTCGCGCCCTATCTCGTGCTGCTCGCCGTACTTCTCTTGAAGCCTGAAGGCCTGTTCGGCCTTCACGTCCGCAAGAAGGTCTGAACGCCATGCGCTTCCTGTTCAAGACCGACTATGAGGACGACATCAAGCTGTTCCCGCATTCCGGCTACGTCGTCTCCTACGGCATCCTGCTCGCGCTGCTGCTGATCGCGCCCTATGTGCTCTCCAGCTATCTGATGAGCCAGCTCGTCTTCGTCTGCATCTACGCGACGGTTGGCGTCGGCCTTCTGATCCTGACCGGTTTTACCGGGCAAGCCTCGCTCGGCCACGCCGCGTTCCTCGCGATCGGCGCTTACACGGCGGCATACTTGCAGAAATATAACGTGCCGTTCCCGGTCTATTTCCTCGCTGCCGGTGCCCTGACCGGGTTGATCGGCGCGATGGTCGGCTTTCCCGCCCTGCGTCTGACCGGCATCTACCTCGTCATCGCCACCATCTCCTTTGCCCTGATCGTCGAGGAGATCCTGGCCCGCTGGGAGAGCGTCACCAACGGCAACGAGGGCATGCGGGTCAAGACCCTGTCGCTGCTCGGCGTCACGGTCCCGCGCGACAGCCCGACTTTCTATTTCCTCTGCCTGGCCGTGCTGGTGTTGACCATCGTCGGCACGCTCAATCTGCTGCGCTCGCCGACGGGGCGCGCCTTCGTCGCGATCCGCGACAGCGAGACCGCGGCGCGCAGCATGGGCGTCAACGTCGCGCTGTACAAGGTGAAGTCCTTTGCGATCTCGGCGGCGATCACCGGCTTTGCCGGCGTGCTGTTCGCGCACAAGCTCTCCTTCATCTCGCCGGAGATGTTCACGCTCCAGCTCTCGATCGAGTTCATCATCGTGATCCTGATCGGCGGCACCTTCAGCCTGCACGGCGCGGTGCTGGGCGCGATCTTCATCGTGATGATCGACCCGTTCCTGACCTATCTGAAGGACGACCTGCCCGGCATCATCGCCGGCATTGCCGCGACGTTCGGGGCGGGTCCGGCGACTGCGGGCAATATCCAGTCGAAAGTCGCGGCGTTCGCCTCGCTCAACGGATTGAAGGGTGCGATCTACGGCATCATCATCGTGCTGTTCGTGCTGTTCGAGCCGCTCGGGCTCTACGGCCGCTGGCTCAAGATCAAGCTCTTCTTCCAGCTGTTTCCGCTCTACAAGCGCGCCACCTTCAAGCGTCAGAAGATCTACGTGAAGTCGGAGCGCAACCGATGAGCTACTTTCGCGCGGAGAACCTGTCGCTGCATTTCGGAGGGCTGAAGGCGGTCGATGCGGTATCCTTCGCGGTCGAGAAGGGCGAGATCCTCTCGATCATCGGACCGAACGGTGCCGGCAAGAGCTCGATCTTCAACCTGATCTCGCGGATCTACCGGCCGACCACGGGCCGCATCTTCTTCGAAGACCAGGACATCACGGAGCAGCCGCCCTACGACATCGCCAGGCTCGGCATCGCGCGAACCTTCCAGAACATCGAGCTGTTCGAGAACGCGACCGTGCTCTCCAACCTCCTGGTCGGCCGCCACCGTCACTCGACCACCCGGCTCTGGCAGGAGCTGCTGTTCCTGCCGAGCGTGCGGGCGAACGAGAAGGTGCATCGCCGCAGGGTCGAGCAGGTGATCGAGTTCCTCGATCTCGAACCCTATCGCGACAAGCTGATCTCCGGCCTGCCCTATGGCGTGCGCAAGGTGATCGAGCTCGCACGCGCGCTGTGCTCGGAGCCGAAACTGATCCTGCTCGACGAGCCGTCCTCCGGCCTGAATGTCGAGGAGACCGGCGACATGTCTTTCTGGATCCGCGACATGAAGAACGAGCTCGGCGTCACCGTGCTGATGGTCGAGCACGACATGTCGCTGGTCAACCGCGTCTCCGATCGCGTCATCGCGCTGAACTATGGCCGGGTGCTGGCGATGGGGTCGCCCGCCGAGGTGCAGCAGCATCCCGATGTCGTCGCCGCGTATCTGGGAGCCTGACGCATGGACGCCGCCGTCACGCCCGACATCATCCTGAAGCTATCCAACATCGAGAGCTATTACGGGCCGATCATGGCGATCCGCGGCATCTCGCTGGAGGTGCCGCGCGGCCGCATCGTCACCCTGCTAGGCGCCAACGGCGCCGGCAAGACCACGGTGCTGAAGACGATCTCGGGCATTCTGGATCCGCAGAAGGGCACGATCGAATTCATGGGCAGGTCGATCCAGCGCATGGAGGCGGACCGGATCGTGCGGCTCGGCCTCAGCCATGTGCCGGAGGGGCGCGAGGTATTCCCGTTCCTCTCGGTGCGCGAGAACCTGATGATGGGGGCGTATCCGCGCCGGGATCGTGATGGCGTCGCGGAGGATCTGGAGCGCGTCTACGGCTATTTCCCGCGGCTGAAGGAGCGCATCAACCAGCCGGCCGGCCAGCTTTCCGGCGGCGAGCAGCAGATGCTCGCGATCGGGCGCGCGCTGATGAACCGGCCGACCTTGCTGCTGCTCGACGAGCCCTCGCTCGGCCTGTCGCCGCTGCTGGTGAAGGAGATTTTCACCATCATCCGCCGCGTCAACGAGGAGCAGGGCATGTCGATCCTGCTGGTCGAGCAGAATGCCAAGGTGGCGCTGGAGACGGCGCATTACGGCTACGTGCTGGAGATCGGCCGCGTCGTGATGAACGACACCTGCGACCGCTTGATGCATTCCCAGGACATTCAGGAATTCTACCTTGGTGCCAAGGAGGCGGGCGCACGAGGCGAGCGGCGCTGGAAAAAGAAGAAGACTTGGCGCTGAAGATTTGGCGCTAGGAGAAGGCGTTAAATGGATTGGCCCATCCGCAACAACAGACCGCCGGCAAGGCAGGCAGCGGAGGGGAGAGCGACAAGGAGGAGACGCGCATGGCCCGACCGGCGGTGCTGACGGTCGCTGATACGATCGCGAAGAGCTTCTTGCGCGCCGCCGAGACGCGGGGCGACAGGCCGGCTATTCGCGAGAAGAAATTCGGCATCTGGCAGCCGACCAGCTGGCGCGAGTGGCTGGAGATCTCGAAGGAGATCGCCTACGCGCTTCGCGCCTCCGGCTTTCTGCCCGGCGACGTCGCCTCCATCATCGCCAATGCCGTGCCGGAATGGGTTCATGCCGACATGGGGATTTTGTGCGCCGGCGGTGTTTCCTCTGGAATCTATCCGACCGATGCATCGTCCCAGGTCGAATATCTGGTCAACGATTCCCGGACCAGGGTGATCTTTGCAGAGGACGAGGAGCAGCTCGACAAGGTGCTCGCCTGCCGCGCGCGCTGTCCGTCCCTGCAAAAGATCATCGTGTTCGACATGGAGGGCCTCAGCGGCTTCTCCGACGACATGGTGATGTCGCTCGACGAGTTCCGTGCGCTCGGCCGCAACCACATGGTCGGCCGCGAGGAGCTGTGGCAGGAGATGATCGACAGCCGCAGCGCGGACGACCTTGTCATCCTCGTCTACACCTCGGGCACCACCGGTCCGCCCAAGGGCGCGATGCACGCGAACCGCAGCGTCACGCATCAGATGCGGCATGCCAACGATTTCATCTCGGCGCGGGAGGACGAAGACCGGCTGATCTTCCTTCCGCTCTGCCACGTCGCCGAGCGGGTCGCCGGCTACTACATCTCGGTCGCACTCGGCTCGGTGATGAATTTCGCCGAGAGCCCGGAGACGGTGCCGGACAATCTGCGCGAGGTGCAGCCGACCGTCTTCTTTGCGGTGCCTCGCGTCTGGGAGAAGTTCTATTCCGCGATCACCATCGCGCTGAAGGACGCGACGCCGCTGCAGCAATGGGTCTATCGCCGCGCCATCAAGGTCGGCTATCGCATGGTCGATTGCCGGATCGAGGGCAGGGCGCCGCCGCTCTCGCTGCGCATCGCCAACGGCATCGCCTACCGGCTCGCGTTCCGCAACATCCGCCGCATGATCGGGCTCGACCGCTGCCGCATCGCGTTCACCGGCGCTGCGCCGATCGCGCCGGAGTTGATCCGCTGGTATCTCGCGCTCGGCATCGACATGCACGAGGTCTACGGCCAGACCGAGAATTGCGGCGTCGCGACCATGATGCCGGCGGAACGCATCAAGTTCGGCTCGGTCGGCACTGCCGTGTCCTGGGGCGAGGTCGCGCTGTCGCCCGATGGCGAGATCCTGATCAAGGGCGACTTCCTGTTCATGGGCTATCTGAATCAGCCCGAGAAGACCGCCGAGACCATCGACCATCGCGGCTGGCTGCACACCGGCGACGTCGGCACCATCGACAACGAAGGCTTTGTCCGCATCACCGACCGGATGAAGGACATCATCATCACCTCCGGCGGAAAGAACGTTACGCCGTCCGAGATCGAGAACCAGCTCAAATTCTCGCCCTACATCTCGGATGCCGTGGTGATCGGCGACAAGCGGCCCTATCTGACCTGCCTCGTGATGATCGACCAGGAGAATGTCGAGAAATTCGCCCAGGACCACGACATCCCCTTCACCAATTATGCGAGCCTGTGCCGCGCGGCGGAGATCCAGGACCTGATCTGGCGCGAGATCGAACGGGTCAACGGCAATTTCGCCCGCGTCGAGACCATCAAGAGATTTTACCTGATCGAGCGCCAGCTGACCCCGGAGGACGAGGAGCTGACGCCGACCATGAAGCTGAAGCGCGGCTTCGTGAACAAGCGCTACGCTGCCGAGATCGAGGCGATGTATCGCCAGCGCGCGGTGGCGTGACGAGCCTGCCAGTTCGAGAAAGCGAAGGAGCTGTGGCCCCCGCCCTTCGCACCATACGGGCCCAAAGGAGAGGAGACGTCAATGTCGAAATCGTTCAGTACGTTCGGCCTTGCTGTGAGCGCCGTGGTGCTCACCTGTCTGCCGGCCGCGGCGCAAACCAAGGTCACCAACGATGGCATCTCGGCATCCGAGATCGTCATCGGCACCCATCAGGACCTGTCGGGGCCGATCAAGGGCTGGGGCGTGCCGGTCTCGAACGGCATGAAGATGGCGGTCGAGGAGATCAACGCGGCGGGCGGTGTCCAGGGCCGCAAGATCAAGCTGGTCGTCGAGGACTCGGGCTACGATCCGAAGAAAGCGGTGCTGGCTTCGCAAAAGCTGATCGAGCGCGACAAGATTTTCGCGATGGTGGGTCCAATGGGATCGCCGACCGTGCTCGCTGCGCAGGATATCTTGCTCGACGCCGGCGTGCTTCAGCTCTTCCCGCTGACGGCGGCCGAGTTCACCTTCAAGTTCGATCCGGCCAAGCCGCAGGAGAGGCTGAAGTTCAACAACCTCCTGCCCTATGTCGAGAGCACGCGCGCAGCGCTCAAATACATGATAGAGGCAAAGAATTTCAAGAAGCCGTGCATCCTGCATCAGGACGACGAGTACGGCAAAAACGTGCTCGACGGCTTCAACCAGCAGCTCACCGCCATGAAGCTGCAGCCGGCCTCGATCACGAGCTACAAGCGCGGCGCCTCCGATTTCAGCGCGCAGGTCGCCAAGATGAAGTCCGACGGTTGCGACCTCGTCGTGCTCGGCGCGGTCCTCCGTGAGCCGATCGGCACGATGGGTGAAGCGAAGAAGCTCGGATGGGACGTCACCTTCCTCGGCGCCACGCCCGTTAACGTGCTCGAAGTGCCGGCGCTCGGCAAGGAAGTGGTGGAAGGCTTGTAT
Organism: Bradyrhizobium sp. 63_E2_N1_3; assembly: GCF_052076005.1. Lineage (NCBI taxonomy): Bacteria > Pseudomonadati > Pseudomonadota > Alphaproteobacteria > Hyphomicrobiales > Nitrobacteraceae > Bradyrhizobium > Bradyrhizobium sp. 63_E2_N1_3. The sequence goes on from NZ_CP197235.1 coordinate 1,063,563, forward strand.
TCCGCCTCGAACTTCGAAATTCCCTACGAAGACACCGCGAAGGGAAAGGTGAAGGACTGGCTCGTCAATTACAAGAAGATGTTCAACGCCGACGCCAACACCCAGGCGATCATCGGCTACAATGCGGTGATGACGTTCGCGCATTATGCCAACAAGGCTGGCAAGGATCTCACTGGCCAGAAGATGCTCGACGCGCTGGAGTCCGGCGACAAGTTCCAGGATATCTTTAATTCGCCGCCGACGGTGTTCTCGAAGACCAACCATCTCGCCACCACCGTCACCCAGGTGCAGCAAGTGAAGAACGGCCGCTGGGTGCTGGTGAAGGATAATCTGATGTTTTGATGGCTTCGCTCTTGCGGCGCTGACGGTGCACCCTCTCCCCTTGTGGGAGAGGCTGGCTTCGCGTGAGCGAAGCCGGGTTCGGGGTCTCTATCCTCATGAATGGTCGTGCGAGTGGAGAGAACCCCTCATCCGGCGCGCACGATGTGCGCGCCACCTTCTCCCACAAGGGGAGAAGGAAGAAAGCACGCCACGGGGAGAACCTACGATCCCCCGCCCGCCGTCCCCGAATTCACCGGCGCGAGCTCGTCTTCCCGGCAGCGCCAGCCGTCGGCGGCTTTGACGAAAGCGAAGGTCCGCTGGATTCTCAGGCGGCGCGTGACGTTGAAGGCTTCGCCGGATCGCTCCTTGCTGCCGAGGCCGGGCTGTGGACGGCCCGTCCTGGGGTCCCAGCAGGTGCCGGTGCAGGTGGATGCGACCTTGCTGCACATGGTGAAGGGCGCCAGCACGACCATCTCGATCTCGCCCGTGACCTGCGCCTCCTGGTCGGTCACCTGGCTGTCGAGCGCGTAGACGCGGTTGATGCGGAGGAAATTGCCGCACGAATTGGCGGCGTGAATCCGGGCGGCGCAGAAATCGACGGCATCGGTGTCGGGCGAGCGGGCCGCGACCTGCCGGCCGAACACTTTCTTCGGATCGCCCTTGGCGGCGGCGATCTCCTCGGTCTTGCGCTTCAGATGGTCGGCGAGACAATCTTCCGCGGACGAAAGCTCGGCAAGCGGCACGTTCTCCTTGCCGACGAGATTGCACTTGCGATCGCGCTCCCTCGTCCATCGGCCGTATTCGGCGAAGGCAAAGCGGGCCGCGGTCGGATCCAGCCTGCCGATCAGGCCCAGCACCTGGCTGTTGAGCTCGGTTTCGGTGAGCGCCAGCGACGGGTCCGCGCAGATCAGCGCGCCCGCGGCCGTGTTGGCCGCGAGACAGTCGAAATCGGGATCACGCACGATTGCGGCGCGCTCTTCGGTGACCTTGAGAAGGCACGCCTTCACGCGGTCGAAATCGTCGGTGCGGATCGCGGTCTGGCCGACGATGCCGCAGCCGAGGTTGCGCTGTCGGATCCAAATCGCATTCTCCTCGATCGCGGGCAGGCGATCGGGCAGGCGGGCGAGCCGCGCCTCGATCGCCGTGCCGAGCTTCTCGGCGGCGGCGGCCAGCTCGGCGTCACCGCAGATCAATTGATTGCCGGGATCGCGGATCTGCTGGCAGTTGTTTCGGGCAAATAGCGGCAGCCTGTCGGCGATGGAGCGGTCGGACGGGCCCGATTGCGCGGAGCCTGGTGCCGCCGGCAACACCAGCAGCGCAAGCACAGACAGCACGATGAACCGCATTCCAGTCGCCCCCGCAAAGGCGCCATGCTAGCGCCCCGGATCGCGCGGCGAAACGGCTTTGTGGCGTGACGGTTTACGTGAGACCCGTAGCCCGGATGGAGCGAAGCGTAATCCGGGAGCGGTGCGCGTCGTGAAAGTCCCGGATTTCGCTTCGCTCCATCCGGGCTACAAGAAAATCAGTGCGCCTCGGGTGCGGCCATCGACAACCGCACCGGTTCGTCGACATATTTCATCACGGCGGATTGGTAGAGCACGAACAGCGGCTGGTAGGTCTGGGCCGCGTCGTCCTCGACCATCGCCATGCGGCGGTTGTCGAGCATCAGCCAGTGGCCGCCGAGCTTTGCTGCGGCAACCGCATGCTCTTCGCCGGCCCTGACGTCACGCACCACGACGATGCGGAGGTCCTCATTGGCAACGCCGGCGAGCCGCAGCGCGGCCAGCTTGGCGATGGCATAGTCTTCGCAATCGCCGGCGCCCCGCGCGAAGGTCGCGAGCGGCGAGCTCCAGACGTCGTCGGCGCCGTCATTGGCGGCCCGGATGGCAAGATTGATGGCGCGATTGGTCTCACCCAGCTTCGCGCGGCCGTCGCGGCTGCGGGCCTGGTCGACGATGGCGATCAGCTTGAGCGCCGCGGGCGACGCGCAATTGTCCCGGTCGCCGTCGCACAGCGCGAGCTGCACCATGTCGTCGTCGAGCTTCTGCTTCAGCGCGAACCATTTCTGCTGGAGGCTGCCGGACGAGATGGCGAAGGCGAACACGCCGAACGGCTCGGCGGATCTGCGCACGAGGACGCCGGCTCCAGGCGACAGCAGCGTGCCGGCGCGGAGCTCGGCGGCCGATCCGAGCAGGATCAATCCGCACAGCACAAGGACAGCGCGCCAGGCGCGCGAGCGAGCAGCGGTCTCCATCTGACATCCCCTTCCGGCTTCGCCAGGTCCCCCTCGACCTGGTCGTGCCGGGCTTTGTTGCTTTCGCGGAGATAGTGCGAGACGGGCCGTTTTGTTCTGCTTAACGCGCCCGGCAGGGGTCCCAAAACCGTGGGACAGGCTGAAACGGGCCTGTGCAAATTGCGTAAAATTTTACGATTCGCCGGCTAGGAGGGCTCCGTCGCCGCGAAATGGAACCAATTGCAGGGAGAAGTTGCGGGAGGGCTGATTCTACCGCTTATGGCTAACAGCCCGTTATTTCACGGGTTCTGTTAGTTGGGTCACAGATTCTGCCCCGTATTTGTCGCAGGATGCTGCGGGGTACTACGAACAAAAGATGACACAAGTATCCGTCGTTCGATAGGGGCGACTGATTACTTTGGATGACTGGGAATGCGTGAAAATAAGCCGAAAACCGACCTCGGAATATTTGAAGAATTACTTCGGCTTCTCTGTGAAGGCGCCGCTATTGGGGACTCCTCCAGCCAAGTGATGGGAATCACACAAGCAATAGATGGTTTCGCTAAGGACTTGGTAATGCTATTCAAGCTTAGGCGGTCGTTACTTACTTAGATTTTAACTCTTTTTTGCGGTGCCCCCCGGTTGAATTACGCTGGCAAATTTGACGCCACGATTCCCCTTGATGGCGAGGGTTCCCGCTCGGCCGCGGACGTTCATATCGATTCCTTTACGGCCAAGACTTTTATCGCCAAGCCTTTTGTCGCGAAGGCGCACGGTCACGTGCCCGACGGCACGTTCGTTGTTCCCGATGCTAACCTGATCTTCAATGGCGAGTTCAAGCGCGCAGGTCTCGACCTCGTGCTGTCCCACGAGGGGCATGAGTTCGTCATTCACGATTATTTCAAGGGCGACAAGCGCGCAGCGATCGCCTCGCCCGATGGCGCCCATCTCACCGGCGACGTCGTCAACGCGCTCACGGGCCATGTGCAGGTTGCGCAGGCCGCGCCCGGCATCGCCGCCGCGCAGGTCATCGGCCACGTCACAAAACTCTCCGGCAGCGCGACCGCGGTTCGCAACGGCGTCTCGGTCACGCTGAACAACGGCGATAACGTCGAGAAGGGCGATGTGGTCTCGACCGGCGCGGATTCGACGCTCGGCATCACCTTCATCGACGGCACCGTGTTCGGCCTGTCCTCCAATGCGCGGATGGTGCTGAACGAGATGGTCTACGACCCCAACGGGTCGAGCAATTCCTCGCTGCTGAGCCTGGTTGCGGGCACCATCACCTTCGTCGCGGGCGAGACCGCCAAGCACGGCGACATGAAGATCGACACGCCGGTCGCCACCATGGGCATCCGCGGCACGGCGGTGCTGACCCAGATCAACTTCGTCGTTCCCGCCGGCGGCGGCGATCCGCAGCCGCAGGCGAGCTTCCAGGTGCTGGTCGAGCCGAACGGCACGACCGGCTCCTACATCCTGTTCGACAAGGTCACGCTGCTGCCGATCGCGACGGTCAACCAGGCCGGCCAGATGATCCAGATCAGCGGCGGCAACGTCTCGATCACCAACGGGCTGCTGTCGCCGGACGTCCAGAGGCTGATCACAGACGTGTTCACGCTGAAGTTCACCGACAACAACACCAACACCAAGCTGACCACGAACTTCACCGACACGATCACGCAGACCAGCGACGGCCTGGTCATCAAGACGCCGGCCGGCTACATCGCGACCGCGCTCTTCACCAACCTCGGTCAGCAGGGACCGCAGGGGCCCAGCGATCACACGACGCCTTTCAACCGTTACCCCGGCAAGCCTCTGTCTCAGAGCCTCGATCTCAACGGCAATGTGAAGACGGCGTTTGTGCTGACCGAGCGCGCGGACACGACCGGCGACACCACGCATTCCGACACGATCTCCGGCCGCATCACCTTCATCGACCAGAACCTGGGCGACAGGCCCACGGTGAGCGTGAACCTCGCCGACGCGCCGAACTACGTCTACAAGAGCGCCGGCCAGGACGTCACCGGCTCGCTCACCGCGCTCCAGAAGCAGGACATCGCGGCGACGCAGATCCAGATCAACGTCGTCGCCGACGGCGGCAACAACAACAACGGCTCGGCGGTCTGGACCTACACGATCCCCGACCACGTCTTCGACTTCCTCGCGGCCGGCGAAACGTTGACGCTGACCTACATGGTCCGCGTCGACAACAATTTCTCGGTCAGCCCCGAGACCGCCTTCATCCCCATCACGATCACGATCACCGGCACCAACGACAAGCCGGTGATCACCACCAGCGTTCCGGTCATCATCTTTGAAGGCGGCACCAGCGTGCCGGGTGGCCCGCTCACCAGCGATGTGCCGACGACGGGCACGCTGAACTTCGGCGACGTCGATCTCACCGACAAGCATACGGTGTCGGTGGCGCTGACCAGCGCGACCCTGCCTGATGGCACCGTTCCGCCGGGCCCGCTCGCGGCGTTCCAGAGCGCGATGTCGGTCGCGATCGCGGCGGGCGCCGACAGCACCGGAGACGGCACCGGCACCATCAACTGGTCGCTGGCCGATCTGCCGGTCTATCTCGCCGACTTCATCCCGAAAGGTGAGGTCCTGACGCTGGTCTACACCGTGACGCTGACGGATTCGCAAGGCGCGACCTCGAAGCAGACCATCACCGTCACGATCACCGGCACCGATGCGCCCGCGGTGGTGTGGATCGCGACCGACAAGGCCGGCGCTCCCTCCGGCGGCTTCTGGAAGGACGCGGCGAACTGGGCAACCGGCACGGTCCCGACCATCAATGACGATGTCATCGTCATCACCGATCAGCTGCACGGCCTGACGCCGTCCTATCCGGTGACGATCGACACTGCGGCCTACGCCAAGTCGCTGACGATGAACGATTTCGGTGGCCCGCCGCCGAAAGTGATCGTCCAGAGCTCGCTGACGATATCAGGCGCGCTCAACATGGGTGCCGATTCGATCCTCACGACCGCCGCGACCGGAACGATGTCGGTCGGCGGCAAGGCCGAGATTCTGGGCACGAGCGTGCTCACCAATGCCGGCTATCTGACGCTCGCGGGCGGCGGCGATTTCGCCAGCGGCACCAAGATCACCAATTCCGGCACGATCGAGCTGTCCGGCGGCACGCTGAAGACGCTCGCCACGATCCACAACGCCAGCGGCTTGCTGAGGGCCGATGCCGGCTCGACGCTGATCGTCGACACCGCGACGGTCGATGGCGGCACCGTCAGCATTTTGGGCACGCTGGAGCTCGACGGCACCAGCCTGATCGAGAACGGCACGCTGAACAATTCCGGCACAGTCAACGTCAAGGGCACGGTCGAGTTCGCCCACGAGACCGTGTCCAACACCGCGACCGGTGTGATCGAGGTGCTGGCCAACGGCTGGCTGACGATCCATCAGGGCTCCAGCGTTACCAATGCCGGCCAGATCACGGTCGACGCCAGCGGCAAGCTGATCGTCAGCAATGCGACCATCGGAGGAGCTGGTGCGGTGATCGACACCGGTGGCGGTGATGACGAGGGAGGCCCCGTCCTCAACGCCGGCATTCGCGGCGCCGGCACGATTACCAACAACGGTGAGATTGATCTGACCGGCGATGCCGTCCTGAGCGGCGGCATTCTGAAAAACAATACCGTCTTCAAGGTGAGCGGTGCGCGCAATGCGCTCAGCGATGAGACCGTCACCAATGCCGGCATCATCGAAGTGCTCGCCAACGGCGCGCTCGCGATCGAGCAGGGCTCGACCGTCGACAATTCGAGCGGCGACGTCATCGTCGACGGCAGTGCCGCACTGACGCTGGACTATGCCACGATCAGCGGCGGCGCCATCAGGGGCGCCGGCACGATCGACGTCACCGGCGCCAGCAAGATCGACAACGCCGCCACGCTCAGCGTCAGCGCGGTGACGGTCGAGAGCGGCGCCACGCTGACGCTGGACGACGCGACCGTTTCGGGCACCGCGATCGTCAATCACGGCACCGTCAATGTCGATGCGAGCAAGAATCTGACGTTGAACGGTGCGAGCCTGGCCGGCGGCACGCTCACCATCGCCGGCACGCTGGAATCGACCGGCGCGAGCGCGATCGACAACGCCGACGTCGGCAATACCGGCACGATCTCGGTCACCAGCGGCACGCTGACGATCGATCCCGGCATCCTTCACGGCATCACCAATCACGGTCTAATCGAGGCAGTGACCGGCGGCACGCTGAAGCTGACGACCGTCACCGTCGCCAACACCGGCGGCACGATCTCGGTCGACGGGACCTCGAAGCTCTATCTGTCCGACGTCTCGATCAACGGCGGCAGCCTCGGCAATGCCGGCAATCTCTACAGCGTCTCCGGCCTCAACACGATCACGGGTGGCGTCACCAACACCGGCACCATCGAAGTCCAGAGCGGCACGCTCAACCTGTCCGGCGGCATCACCGGTGTCGGCGCGCTGATCATCGACAATAACACGACGCTGGAGCTCGGTGGTGCGGATGCGCAGACCGTCAGCTTCGCCGGCGGCACCAATACGCTCAAGCTCGACAAGACGAGCCATGCCTTTACCGGCACTATCGCCGGTCAGGCGACGACCGGCGGTACTTTCACGGTCACCGGCGATGCCGGCATCAATTCGGGCAAGGGCGACGCGCTCGACTTCACCGCTTCGGGCGGGACGATCGGCAGTCGCGGCAACATCGTCCTGGCCCCGAGCGGTACGCTGACCGGTGCGACCAACGGCATTGTCGTCACTCAGAACGGCATCGGCGACATCTCGCTGACGACATCGGGCGACATCACCGGCCAGACCGGCAACGGCATCGTGCTGCACGACGGTGCGAACGGTGCAGGCGATATCACGGCGACCATCGGCGGCGGCGTTTCCGGTGCGGTCGGCCTCGACATCGTCTCCCATGGCAACGGCGCAGTCACCGTCACCAACAACGGGCACATCTCCGGCACGACCTCGTTCGGCATCAATGTCGACCAGGACGATGCGGGCGCGGTCGGCTCGACGCACATCACCAATACCGGCTCCGTGGTCGGCGCCGATGGTTTTGCTGCGATCTCCATCCAGGAGAACGGCACCGGCGCTGCATTTATCACCAACTCCGGCACCATCGGGCCAGCCGATGCCGGCAGCGTGACCTCATCGACCTATGCGATCGTCGAGACTGGCGGCGAGATCACGATCAACAACGCCGGCCACATCAACGGCAACATCTCGGTCGCCACCGCCACGTTCAATAACGAGACGGGCGGTACCTGGACGGTCGCCGGCAGCGGCGTGTTCGGCGATGCGTCCTCGATCGTCAACCACGGCGACATCGATCTGCACGGGGCCTCCATTTCCGGGGCCGATCTGACCATCGAAAATTATGGCGACATCGACAGCTGGGGCACTGCGTCGATCACGGGCGACATCACCAACACCGGCACCGGCTCGATCGAGGTTCACACCGGGACGCTGACGCTGTTTGGCTCGCTGTCGGGCTCGGCCACGGGCGCGGTCGTCGTCGATGCCGGCGCGACGCTCGAGGTCAAGGGTGCGGTATCGCAAACGATCACGCTTGCCGGTGACGGCGCCGAGCTGGAGATCGATACGAAGGATTTCGGCGGCTCGATCGCGGAGCTGTCCGCGAACGACAAGATCGACCTGACGATGATCAAGTGGGGGCCTGGCACCAGCGCGGTTTATGTCCCGGATGCCGACCACCCCGCGAACGGCGGCGTGCTGACGGTCACCGGCGACGATGGCAAGAGCATCAGCCTCACCCTGATCGGAGACTATCGCGACGCGCACTTCGCGGGCAGCGATGAGGGTGGCCACACGCTGATCACGATCCATGCGGACGACGATGCGCCGACATTCACCACCACGGATGTGGCGCAGCTGACCGCAAGCTTCTCCGAGCAGCCCGATACCACCGGTTCGTCCTCGACGATCGACCCGTCGCCGGCCGCGACCGGCTCGATCGACTTCAAGGACATCGACCTGACCGACCGTCCGACGGTGACGAAGGTCGACCAGGACGTGACCTGGCTCGACGGCGCCACCGACCTCACCGCGTCGCTCACGCCCGACGAGACCGCCGCGTTGAAGAACGCGCTGACGTATCAGCTGACCGGCAAGAACAACGGTACCGTCACCTGGCACTATTCGATCGCCGACAACGCGCTCGATTTCCTCGGCCAGGACCAGACGGCGAAGGTCGTGTCCACCATCACGCTCGATGATGGCCGGGGCGAGACCACCACGACCGACGTCACCATCACGATCACCGGCAAGAACGACGCGCCGACGCTCGACAGCGCGACGCTGGCCGCCGTCGCCGGCAACGACAGCGATCCGGCTGGCAGCAAGATCCGCGATCTCTTCACGAACAAGTTCCATGACGCCGACACTGGCGCGACCTTCAAGGCCATCGCGGTGACGTCGGACGCCGCGACCGTTGACCAGGGCGTCTGGCAGTACAAGGTTGGCGGCTGCTGGGTCGATGTCGACTCGGTCGGTGATGCGAATGCGCTCGTGCTGAGCTCCGCTACGCTGATCCGGTTTGTGCCTGCAGACGGATTCAGCGGCGAGCCTGGCGCGCTGGGCGTCCACGCTCTCGACGACACCTATACAGGCGCCATCACCACCGCTGGCTCGACGGCGACGATCGATCTCACGGCGACGGGCACCGGCGGCACCGCGTCGATCTCGCACGACATCACCACCATCGGCACGAGCGTGACGCCTGCCATCGGTCCAGTCATCAATACCGAGAGCTTCCACGTCGAGCACATCCGCGAGAACAGCAACGATATCATCACCGATCTGGTGGTCACCGATACCGATTCTGGCGCGGCGACGGACATTTTCACCGTCACGGTGTCGACCTCGCATCCGGATACCAGCAGCGTCAGTGCATATCCGACGACGGGCTCGCTCGAGCAGATCAACACCGGCCTCGCAGAAGGTGCCGGCATCACCTACGACCCGACAGGCGCCAGCACCGAGCAGTATCCGCAGCCGCCCGCGACGGACAAGATCAAGGTGACCGTTGCCGACTCGACCGGTCATTCCGACACCGTGAACTTCATCTTCGTCGAGGGCGCCAGCAGCCAGGGCATCCGCCTGGAGGGCACCGACGGCAAGGACGTGATCTTCGCCACCGAGTCGAGCGACACGCTTATCGGCGGCGGCGCCAAGGACCAGTTCGTGTTCGCGCCGACGTCGTCGCAGTCCGCGGTCCAGCACAGCGTCGACGATTTCGAGGTCGGCCTCGACAAGATCGACCTGCGGCAGTTCGGCAGCATCAGCTCGCTGCACGACGTCAATATCGCTCCGCAATCGGGCGACGCCCTGATCACGCTGGACAACCACGAGACGATCCTGCTGAAGAACGTGATCGCGGCAAATCTGAAGGCCAGCGATTTCATCTTCCACATCACCTGATCGCCGCCCGGGCCTCCTGGCGGCCGGCTCGCAGCTTGACCGCGGCAAAAAATCCTTAATCCTCGACCGCCGGGGAATAGCCAATCGCTCGCGGACGCTCCATGATCGGTGCGCCGGGCGCGATACAGGTCAGGAAGTCCGACTGAAATGAAGCGTCTCAAGATCCTGCGGCGGTGGTTTGCGCGGAAGCTCGGCTTCGCGCGGCTGATGTGCCTTGCGCTGCTGGTCGTCTTTGCCGGCGCTCGTGTCTGGGATCCGCCGCCGATCCAGGAATTGCGGCTGCGCACCTTCGACATGTTCCAGCTGATCGATCCCCGCCACAAGGCGGCGCGGCCGGTCACCATCGTCGACATCGACGACAAGAGCCTCGCCAAGCTCGGCCAGTGGCCATGGCCGCGCACGCGGATCGCGGACCTGATCCAGAACCTCACCGGTAACGGCGCGGTGACGATCGGCTTCGACATGGTGTTCTCCGAAGCCGACCGGCTCAACCCGGATCTGGTCGCGAGCCAGATGCGCGATCTCGACGACGCCACCCGCGCCAGGCTGCGCGAGCTCCCGACCAACGACCAGATCCTCGCCGACGCGATCAAGCGCTCGCACGTGGTGCTGGGCGAAACCGGGCAGCCGGCGATCTCGTCCGAGATCGACAAGTCGTTGCCCTTCACCGGCGTCGCGACGGTCGGCGAAGCGGATGCCGAACGTTTCCTGTTCGAATTCCCCGGCCTGTTGCGTAACGTGTCCGTCATCGAGAAGGTCGCGGCCGGCCGCGGCCTGTTCTCGATCAAGACCGAGCGCGACGGCCTGATCCGCCGCGTGCCGTTGATCATGCGCGCCCAGGGCAACATCATGCCCTCGCTCAGCCTCGAGATTTTACGCGTCGTCACGGGAACGCCGACGCTGCTGGTCCGGACCGACAAGACCGGCATCAGGGCCGTGCGCCTCAAGGGCGTGGAGATTCCGACCGACAAGAACGGCCAGCTCTGGGTGCACTACGCCCGCCAGGATCCCTCGATCTACATCTCGGCGGCCGACGTGCTCGACAACACCGCGCCGCCGAACAAGATCGCCGGCAAGCTGGTGCTGGTCGGCACCTCGGCGGTCGGGCTGAACGACATCAAGACCACGCCGGTGTCATCGACCATGCCGGGTGTCGAGATCCATGCCCAGGTGCTGGAGAGCGTGCTCAGCGGCGCGGTGATCTCGCAGCCGAACTATGCGCTCGGCGTCGAGCTGATCGCCGCGCTCGTGATCGGCCTGCTCGTCATCATCTTCACGCCCAATCTCGGCCCTGTCCGTCTGGGGCTCGCGGGCGCGATGTTCGCCGCCATCCTGGTCGGCGTGTCCTGGTTCTTCTACGCGCAGTACCGCTACCTCATCGACTTCACCTATCCGCTGCTCTCGACCACCGCGATCTATCTGACACTGATCTTCGCGAGCTTCGTGCGCGAGCAGCGTCAGCGCGTGCAGATCCGCGGCATGTTCGCGCAATACATGTCGCCCGTCCTGGTCGAGCAGCTCGCGCAGTCGCCCGAAAAGCTGGTGCTCGGCGGCGAGGAGCGCGAGATGACGATCATGTTTTCCGATGTGCGCGGCTTCACCACGATCTCGGAGAGCTACAAGCAGGATCCGCAAGGCCTGATCGCGCTGATGAACCGCTTCCTGACGCCGTTGACAGACGTCATCATCGATCAGAAGGGCTACATCGACAAGTACATGGGCGACGCCATCATGGCGTTCTGGAACGCGCCGCTCGACGATGCCGAGCACGAGGTCAACGCCTGCGAGGCCGCGATCCAGATGCTGGAGCAGATCGACGCGGTCAACAAGGAGCGCGAGCAGGAGGCCGCCGACGGCGGTCACGTCTACATCCCGCTCAATGTCGGCATCGGCCTCAACACCGGCATCGGCGTCGTCGGCAACATGGGCTCCGACCTAAAGAAGAACTATTCGGTGCTCGGCGACAGCGTGAACCTCGCCTCGCGCCTGGAAGGCCAGTCGAAGGAATACGGCTTTCCCATCATCGTCGGCTCCAGGACCGCGCTCGCCGCCAAGGACAAGTTCGCGATCCTCGAGCTCGACTTCATCATGGTCAAGGGCAAGACCGAGCCCGAGGTGATCTACGCCATCGCCGGCCGCGAGGACGTGATGCATTCGGGCGCTTTCCAGCGCCTGCGCAACGTCACCATCGAGATGCTCGGCTGCTACCGCGGCCGCGACTGGCAGGGCGCGCTGGAAGCGATCGAGCGCGGCCGCCGCAGCGAGGATGCCGACACGCTGGAAAAGCTGTTCAAGCTGTACGAGGCGCGAATCAAGGAATTCCAGATCAATCCGCCGGCGGAAGGATGGAACGGCGCGTATGCGCTGCTGACGAAGTAGCGGTGTGAGTGCGTGGCCATCGCTGGTGCTGCACTGAAAGTGTCGTCCCCGCGTACGCGGGGACCCATACCCCCAGGGAGATGTTATCGCGCGAGCCGGTAACTCCGAGTCTTCGCCAAACCACTCCCTGCGGTTATGGGTCCCGGGCTCGCGACTACGTCGCGCCCCGGGACGACAGCGGTGTTTGGCGCGGTAGCGTCCGTCTGCTCTTCGCCACCAACATCAACTCCCGTAGGGTGGGCAAAGGCGCGCTAGCGCCGTGCCCACCATCTTACTCCGCGTATAGAGGTGGTGGGCACGCTTACGCTTTGCCCACCCTACGACACCGGCGTTTGCCGCCTTCACTCCGTCCCGATCGTCGTCAGATCCTGGAACCAGTGCTGCGCCTGCACGAACTGCTTGATCTTCGGCGACAGCGCGTGCGGGTTGGTGTCGTGGACGACCCAGACCAGCACGGCATCGTCGACGATCAGCGCGTGGGCCTGCGCGATCAGATCGTCCTGCTTGGCGGTGTCGAACGTCTGCTTGGCCTCGCTGATCAGCGCGTCAACCTTCGGGTTCTTGTAGCCGCCCCAGTTCACGCCGACCGGCGCGATCTGGTCGGAGGCGAAGAAGCGGACGATGGCGTAGAGCGGGTCCGAGGTGACATAGGCGATGTTGTTGGCGGTGATGCCGGCGTTCATCTCGTCGGCCGCGCCCTTGCGCCAATGCGTATATAATGTCTCGAGCTCGACCACCTTGAAGTCGATGTCGATGCCGATTTCCTTGAAGCTTTGCTGCAGGAATTCGTTCATCGGCAGGGACAGCATCTGGCCGGTGCCGCCCTGGGCGATGATGAAGGTGGCCTTCAGCGGCTTCGCCTTGGAGTAGCCGGCCTCTTCGACCAGCTTCTTGGCCGCGGCCAGATCATATTTCAGCTCGAAGGTCGGTTTGCCGAACCACGGGCTCGACGGGTCGACCTGGCCCTTGGCGGGTTTTGCAAGCCCGTTCATCAGACCAACGACTTCGTCACGGTTGATCGCGAGATTCAGCGCCTTGCGCAGGCGGATGTCGGTCCAGGGCGAGCCCGGCAGCACGCTGAGGTGATAGTTCCAGACGTGCGGCGTGACGTTGTCGACGATCTTCATGCCGGCGGCTTTCAGCTGCGGTACGGCGTCCGGCGCCGGCGTCTCGATCAGGTCGACTTGGCCTGCGAGCAGCGCATTGGTGCGCGTCAGCGCTTCCGGCATCGGCACCAGCACGATCTTGTCGGCCTTTGGAATGCGCTTCTTGTTCCAGTAGTCCGGATTCTTCGTGAGCTCGGCAAGCTCGCGCGGCACCAGCTTGGTCAATTTGAACGGACCGGTGCCGGAAGGCTGGCTCGCGAACTTGTCCCAATCCTTGCCGAGCTTCTCGTACTGCGCCGGGCTCGAGACCAGGAACCACAGCATCTGATAGGGGAAGAAGGAATCGACCGTCTTGGTCGTGATCTCCACCGTGAAATCGTCGATCTTGGCGTAGCTCGCGACCGAAGGCAGGCGGGTCTTCACCTGCGCGCTCTGCCGCTTGTCGAATTGCGGCGCCTTGTCGTTGAGCACCTTGTCCAGATTCCAGATCACCGCGTCGGCGTTGAACTCGCTGCCGTCGTGAAACTTCACGCCCTTGCGCAAAGCAAACCGCCATTTGGTCTTGTCGGCATCATCCACCTTCCATTCGGTGGCGAGCCCGGGCACCAGCTTGCCGGGGCGGTCGGCGACGTCCATCTCCCAGGCGACCAGCGGATCGTAGATGGTGTACGCCGTGAACTGATAGGCGCCGGCGCCGCGATCGGGCTGGCCCGTCGTCAGCGGGATGTCCGCCATCGAGATGCCGTAGCGCACCACCGTTTCGGCGCGTGCCGTGATCGCGGATAACGCCAGCGCAAGCACGGCGAGACAGGTCGATAGTCGGATACGCATGGCCCAAGGCTCCCAGGAGATTTCAGAGCCAAACCTGCAATCTTGATGCCAGAATAGGCAGGACGGTGGCTTTGCCGACACGTGATCACACAGACTTGTCGTCGCAGGGGCAATTTGCAGAAAAAGTTTCCCCATTGGCATAGCCATTGCATACGTTTGCATCAAAATTAGTCATTGAAAGCCGGAAGAGGACTGAGACGATGCTTATGAAGACAACCACCCGCGCGGCGCTGATTGCTGCGCTGGCTCTGACGACTGCGGCCGCGTGGCCGAGCGTGGCAAGCGCCGAAACCGTGCTGCGCATCGGCATGACCGCTGCCGATATTCCGCGCACATTGGGCCAGCCCGATCAGGGTTTTGAAGGCAACCGCTTCACCGGCCTCACCATGTACGACGCGCTCACGGGCTGGGACCTGTCCTCGGCCGACAAGGCGAGCGTGGTAATCCCGGGCCTTGCCACCGAGTGGAAGGTCGACGATGCCGACAAGACCAAGTGGATCTTCAAGCTGCGCCCCGGCGTCACCTTCCATGACGGCTCGCCGTTCAACGCCGATGCCGTGGTGTGGAACGTCGAGAAGGTGCTGAAGCAGGATGCGCCGCAGTTCGACGCCAGCCAGGTCGGCGTGACCGCGTCGCGCATGCCGACGCTGGCCTCCGCGAAGAAGATCGACGACATGACGGTCGAGCTCACCACCAAGGAGCCCGACAGCTTCCTGCCGATCAACCTCACCAACCTGTTCATGGCGAGCCCGGCGAAGTGGCAGCATTTCTACGACAAGGCGGAAGGCGCCGACGCCAAGGCGAAGTCGCAGGCCGCGTGGACCGCGTTCGCCAAGGACGCCGCGGGCACCGGCCCGTGGAAGATGGCGAGCTTCACGCCGCGCGAGCGCCTCGAGCTGGTGAAGAACGCGGCCTATTGGGACAAGGCGCGCGTGCCCAAGGTCGACAAGATGGTGCTCCTGCCGATGCCGGAAGCAAACGCGCGCACCGCGGCGCTGCTCTCGGGGCAGGTCGATTGGGTCGAGGCGCCGGCGCCCGACGCGTTGCCCGAGCTCAAGCAGCGCGGTTTCAAGCTCTACGCCAACGAGCAGCCGCATGTCTGGCCGTGGCAGTTCTCGCGCGTCGAAGGCTCGCCCTGGAATGACATCCGCGTCCGCAAGGCCGCCAACCTCTGCGTCGATCGCGAGGGTCTCAAGGACGGCCTGCTCGCGGGCCTGATGGTGCCGGCGACCGGCACCTTCGAGCCCGGCCATCCCTGGCGCGGCAAGCCGACCTTCGAGATCAAGTACGACAAGGCGGCTGCGCAAAAGTTGATGCAGGAGGCCGGCTTCGGTCCGTCAAAGAAGCTGACGGTGAAGATCCAGACCTCGGCGTCGGGCTCCGGCCAGATGCAGCCGCTGCCGATGAACGAATATCTCCAGCAGGCGCTCGCCGAATGCTATTTCGACGTGAAGCTCGACGTCATCGAGTGGAACACGCTGTTCACCAACTGGCGCCGCGGCGCCAAGGACCCCAGCGCCAACGGCTCGAACGCGACCAACGTCACCTACGCGGCGATGGACCCGTTCTTCGCGCTGGTGCGCTTCCTCCAGTCCGGCATGGCGCCGCCGGTCTCGAACAATTGGGGCTTCATCCACGAGCCCAAGTTCGACGAGCTGGTGAAGAAGGCACGGCAGACGTTTGATCCAGCCGCGCGCGACGCTGCGCTCGCCGAGCTGCACGCGGCCTCCGTCGACGATGCAGCCTTCCTCTACGTCGCCCACGACGTCGGCCCCCGCGCCATCAGCCCGAAGGTGACGGGCGTCGTGCAGCCCAAGAGCTGGTTCATCGACTTCTCGCTGGTGTCGATGCAGTAGTTCGCGCCACACGCTCAGTGCACCCTCTCCCCTTGTGGGAGAGGGCGGCTTCGCGGCAGCGAAGCCGGGTGAGGGGTCTCTCTCCGCGAGCGACCCTCTCTCTCATTCGATAACGCTGTATCTGCGGATAGATACCCCTCATCCGGCGCGCTGATCGCGCGCCACCTTCTCCCACAAGGGGAGAAGGAAGAAAGAAGACCAGTGCTCGCCTATATCGCTCGCCGCATCGTCTATGTCATTCCGATCGTCATCAGCGTGGCGCTGGTGTGCTTTCTGCTCGTGCACATCACGCCGGGCGATCCGCTGGTCGCCGTGCTGCCGGCCGACGCCTCGCAGGAGCTCGCGGCGCAGCTCCGCGCCGCCTATGGTTTCGACCGTCCGCTGCCGGTGCAGTTCGGCCTGTGGCTGCTGCGTGCCCTTCATGGCGATCTCGGCAATTCCATCGCGACGGGGCGTCCCGTGCTCGCCGAGGTCATGCGCGCGGTCAGCAACACCGTCACGCTCGCGATTGCGGCCGCCATCATCGGCTTCACGATGGGCATCCTGCTCGGCCTGATCGCCGGCTATTTCCGCGAGACCTGGATCGACAAGGTCGCGACCTCCTTCGCCATCGCCGGCGTCTCCGTGCCGCATTACTGGCTCGGCATGGTGCTCGTCATCATCTTCTCGGTGCAGCTGAACTGGCTGCCCGCGGTCGGCGCCGGGCCGAACGGCTCCAACTCCTGGGCCTGGGACTGGGCGCATCTGAAATATCTCGTGCTGCCGGCGATCACGACCTCGGTGATTCCGATGGGCATCGTCACCCGCACCGTGCGCGCGCTCACCGGCGACATCCTCAGCCAGGACTTTGTCGAGGCGCTGCGCGCAAAGGGCCTGCACGAAACCGGCGTGTTTCGCCACGTCATCAAGAACGCCGCGCCCACCGCGCTCGCGGTGATGGGGCTTCAGCTCGGCTACATGCTCGGCGGCTCGATCCTGATCGAGACCGTGTTCTCCTGGCCGGGGTCGGGCTTCCTGCTCAATTCGGCGATCTTCCAGCGCGACCTGCCGCTGCTGCAGGGCACGATCCTGATCCTGGCGCTGTTCTTCGTCTTCCTCAATCTGCTGGTCGACATCGCGCAAGCCGCGATCGACCCGCGCATCAAGCGGGGCTAGCCGATGAGCGAGCTTCCGTTGTCAGCGACCGCCGACGCCGCGCTCCAGGCCGCGCCCGCGACCAAGGCGCGCGGCTATTGGGCGACCGTCGGCCGCCGCATCGCCCGCGACAAGGTCAGCATGGCCTGCGCGCTGGTGCTGCTGCTGATTTTCCTCTCCGCGGTGCTCGCGCCGTGGCTCGGACTTGAAGATCCCTACAAGGGTTCGATGATCCGCCGCCTCCGCCACATCGGCACAGCAGGCTACCCGCTCGGCACCGACGAGCTCGGCCGCGACATGCTGGCGCGGCTGATCTATGGCGGCCGGCTGTCACTCGTTATCGGCATCCTGCCCGTGATCCTCGCCTTCTGCATCGGCACGTCGCTCGGCCTCGTCGCTGGCTATGTCGGCGGCAAGCTCAACACCGCGATCATGCGCACGATCGACGTGTTCTACGCCTTTCCCTCCGTGCTGCTCGCCATCGCGATCTCCGGCGCGCTCGGTGCCGGCATCCTCAATTCCATCGTGTCCCTGACCGTTGTGTTCGTGCCGCAGATCACACGTGTTGCCGAAAGCGTGACCACCGGCGTGCGCAACATGGACTTCGTCGAAGCGGCGCGTGCGTCCGGCGCGGGGCCCCTCACCATCATGCGTGTGCACATCCTCGGCAACGTCTTGGGCGCGATCTTCGTCTATGCGACCAGTCTCATTTCGGTCTCGATGATCCTGGCCGCAGGTCTCTCCTTCCTCGGCCTCGGCACAAAACCGCCGGAGCCGGAATGGGGACTGATGCTGAACACGCTCCGCACCGCGATCTACGTCAATCCCTGGGTCGCGGCATTGCCGGGCGCGATGATCTTTGCGGTCTCGATCTGCTTCAACCTGCTCTCGGACGGCCTGCGCAGCGCCATGGACATTAGGAACTAGGCCATGAGCGAGAGCAACACATCCGTTGAAATGCTGGAGCCGGTCGAGGACGTTGGCGGCGTCGCGCAACCGCTGCTCCAGGTCAACGGCCTGACCAAGCATTTCCCGGTGCGCGGCGGGCTGTTCGCCGCGAAACGCACCGTGCGCGCGGTCGACAACGTCTCCTTCTCGGTCGCGAAGGGCGAGACCGTCGGCATCGTCGGCGAATCCGGCTGCGGCAAGTCGACCACCGCGCGGCTGCTGATGCATCTGATGCCGCGCGATACCGGGGACATCATCTATGACGGCATGACCGTCGGCCAGGCGCTGTCGTTGCGCGAGCTGCGCCGCGGCATGCAGATGGTGTTCCAGGATTCCTATGCCTCGCTCAATCCGCGCCTGACGATCGAGGAATCGATCGCGTTCGGCCCGAAAGTGCACGGCATGGCCGATGGCACGGCGCGGGCGCTGGCGCGCGAGCTGCTCGGCAAGGTGGGCCTGCGGCCGGAAAACTTCGCCAACCGCTATCCGCACGAGATCTCCGGCGGCCAGCGCCAGCGCGTCAACATCGCGCGTGCGCTGGCGCTGTCGCCGCGGCTGGTGATCCTCGACGAAGCCGTTTCGGCGCTCGACAAATCCGTCGAGGCACAGGTGCTGAATTTGCTCGCCGATCTCAAGCGCGAGTTCGGCCTGACCTATCTCTTCATCAGCCACGACCTCAACGTCGTCCACTACATCAGCGATCGCGTGCTGGTGATGTATCTCGGCGAGGTCGTCGAGCTCGGCCCGGTCGACCAGGTCTGGGACAACCCTGCGCATCCCTATACGCGTGCGCTCCTTGCCGCGATGCCGTCGTCGGACCCGGATCGTCGCACCGAGAAGCCGCCGATCACCGGCGATCCGCCCAATCCGATCGATCCGCCGCCGGGTTGCCGCTTCCACACCCGCTGCGCGTTTGCGGAGCCGCTCTGCGCAAATGCAGCACCAAAGCTCACCGCGCTCGATACAATGGGCCACGAAGCCGCGTGCTACATGGCGATACCGGGATCAGGCCATAGCCGCGCGCCCGCAGAGGAAACAGCATGACAAGACCGACACCCAAAGAGATCAAGCCGATCGCGCAGATCGCCGGCGTCCCTGTTGATGACGAGATCGCGACGCGTATCTCCAATTCCATCGGACCGGCCTTCGAAGGCTTTGCGGCCATCGCCGGCACGCTGCCGTTCGATCTCGAGCCCGCGCTCTATCCGATCGCGCAGACGCAGAAGGTGTCGAAATGAGCCGTGAGCCTGCATTGATGACGCTCACCGAGGTCGCGCGCGCGATCGCGATGAAGCAGGTGTCCTCGCATGAGGTGACGCGTGCGCTGCTGCACCGCATCGCGCAGTGGCAGCCGCATCTGAACGCCTTCATGTCGGTTGAAGCCGAGTCCGCGTTGAAGGCTGCCGATGCCGCGGATGCCGAGCTCGCCAAGGGCAATGTCCGCGGTCCGCTGCACGGCGTGCCGCTCGCGCACAAGGACATGTATTACGACGCAGGCCACGTCTCGACCTGCGGCTCGCTGATCCGCCGCGACTTCGTGCCGACCGTCACGTCCACGGCCTTGCAGCGGCTGAAGGATGCCGGCCAGGTCCGCCTCGGCACGCTGCATCTGGCCGAATTCGCCTATGGCCCGACCGGCCACAACGCCCATTATGGCCCGGTGCGCAATCCCTGGAACGTCGCGCACATCACCGGCGGCTCCTCGTCGGGCTCGGGCTCGTCGGTCGCGGCGCGCCTGACGTTTGCGGCGCTCGGCTCCGACACCGGTGGTTCGATCCGCATGCCCGCGCATTTCTGCGGCGTCACCGGGCTGAAGACCACCGTCGGTCGCGTCAGCCGCGCCGGCGCGATGCCGCTGTCGCAATCGCTCGACACCGTCGGTCCGCTCGCCCGCACCGCCGAGGATTGCGCGCTGCTGCTGGCGCTGATGGCCGGTCCCGATCCCGCGGATTCGACCACCAGTCATGAGCCGCTGTCCGACTATGTCGGCGCCACCAAGGGGTCGCTCAAGGGCCTGAAGATCGGCGTGCCCGCGTCCTTCTATGTCGACGATCTCGACGGCGAGGTCGCGCGCGTGCTGGACGAGACCATCGCGGTGCTCAAGCGCGAGGGCGCCGACATCGTCACAGTCGAGCTGCCGGACCAGCGGCAATTGTCTGCGGCAAGCCAGCTCGTGCTCGCGGCCGAAGCGGCCGCCTTCCACAAGCGCTGGATGATCGAGCGTCCGCAGGACTATGGCCCGCAGGTCCTGATGCGGCTTCAGAACGGTCTCGCCGTTCCCGCCATCACCTATCTCGAAGCCATGCGCTGGCGCGGCCCCGCACTCGCCGCGCACAATGCGGCCACCGCTGGTGTCGATGCGGTCATCGCGCCGGCATCGCCGGTGCCGGCGCCGACGATCGAGGAGAGCGACGTCGGCGGCGGCCCGAACGCGCCGGCGATGGTGCAGCGGCTGACGCTGTTCACCCGCCCGGTGAATTTTCTGGGCCTGCCGTCGCTCACCATTCCCTCCGGCTTCACGAAAAGCGGCCTGCCGGTTGGCATGCAGCTGATCGGCCGCTCCTTCGATGAAGCGACCTTGCTCACCATCGGCGCCGCCTTCCAGCGCGTCACCGACTATCACGATAGGTTGCCGAAACTGCCGTCATGACAAAGCTCGTCGACATCTCAGGCCTCAACATCCGCTTCACCGGGGAGCGCACGGTCTATGCCGTGAACGATCTCAGTCTCTCGCTCGGTGACGGCGAGGTGCTGGGCCTGCTCGGCGAGTCCGGTTCCGGCAAGAGCGTGACCCTGCGTGCGCTGATGCGGCTGCTGCCGAAGAAGCGCACGCAGATTTCGGGCAAGGTCAACGTGATGGGCCGCGACGTGCTCGCCATGAACGACGAGGAGCTGTCGTCGTTCCGCGGCCAGACCGTGTCGATGATCTTTCAGGAGCCCGCGCTCGCGCTCGATCCGGTCTACACCATCGGCGCGCAGATCGCCGAAAGCGTCGTGCGCCACGAAGGCAAGAGCCTTGCGGAAGGGCGGGCGAGGGCGCTCGAAATGCTCGAGGTCGTGCGCATTCCCTCGGCCAGGCGGCGGCTGGATGCCTATCCGCACGAGATGTCCGGCGGCATGCGCCAGCGCGCGATGATCGCGCTGGCGCTCGCCTGCCGTCCCAAGATCTTGCTGGCGGATGAGCCGACCACCGCGCTCGATGCCACCGTGCAGATCCAGATCCTGCTGTTGCTGCGCGAGCTTCAGCGCGAGTTCGGCATGTCCGTCATCTTCGTCACCCACGACATAGGTGTTGCGATCGAGATCTGCGACCGTGTCGCGGTGATGTATGCTGGCCAGATCGTGGAGCAGGGGACGCTCCGCGACATCGTCCGCACGCCGGTGCACCCCTACGCCAAGGGCTTGCTCGCCTCCACCATCCACGGCGCCAAGCGCGGCGCCCGGCTGGAGACCATCCCCGGCACCCCGCCCTCGCTGGCCGAAAAGCCGAACAACTGCTCCTTCGCCCCCCGCTGCACGGTCGCCCAGCCGCGGTGTCTGGAGCAATTGCCTGCGAATGTGGAGGTCGGACCGGGCCGGGCGGCGAGGTGCGTGCTGGCGGAGCCGGTGACGGCGTCGTAGTTCGTTCTCCAGCCGTACTACATCCCCGCGCAACACTGCGCTCCCTCCCCCTTGCGGGGGAGGGCGGGGGAGAGGGGTAGCCACAAACTCAGACCTCGCCCGTGGCCACCCCTCTCCCAGGCCCTCCTCCGCAAGGGGGAGGGAATGAGAGAGCGGCGCGTCCCTCACTTCAAATCGCGCACTTCTTCAGAATCCCTCTACGACAACACCGACTTGTCACAGTTCACCTCGCACCGCCGGCCAACTGCACTCCTACTGTGCATGGGGTTGTTTTCGACATTTTTATCCGAACCGACCATTCAGACCCCATTCATCCCGGTTCCGGTTCCATGCCCCCGTTCATGGAGAGGGACTTCAACTTATGTACATTTCTGGCCAAGGCCTCATCGTCATCCTGTTCGTCGGCCTCGTCGCCGGCTGGCTCGCCGGCAAGGTGGTGCGCGGCAGCGGGTTCGGCATCATTGGCGACATCGTGATCGGCATCGCCGGCGCGTTTGTCGCAAGCTTCCTGTTCCCGAAGCTCGGCATCCATCTCGGCACCGGCCTCGTGTCCGAGATCATCTATTCCGCCATCGGCGCCATCATCCTGCTCCTGGTGGTGCGGCTGGTGCGCGGCGGCGGCCGGCTCTAGCGTCACATTGGCTCGGTGAGCCAGAACTTTCGCCTCTCCCCCGCTGGGGAGAGGCCGCGATGTCTGCTATAAAAAGCCGCAAAGACTGTGAAATACCGGACTTGCGTGCGAGGCCGTCAGGGGTAGAGGTGGCCTATCAGGGACCTGGATTAATTCGGCCGCGTTCGTCGCGGGGGAATACGATGTTAATCCGGGTCGCGTACCCCTGAACGACCTAGGAAATCAGGGGCGTTGCCCCTTACCCGAAAGAGATCAGACTGATGGCAGCCGTACCCGGCGTCCGCCGTTCAGAGCTCGGTGACGCCTTGCGTGCTTGTCGCACGGCGTTCGTCGGCGTCGGCTTGATGAGCTGCATGATCAACCTGCTCTATCTGACTGGGTCGATCTTCATGCTGGAGGTCTACGACCGGGTTCTGCCGAGCCGCAGCGTTCCGACTCTCGTCGGCCTGATCATCATCGCCAGCTTCCTCTATATGGCGCAGGGCATGCTCGACATGATCCGAAACCGGATCCTGGGGCGGATCGGCACGGCGCTCGATGAAGCCCTCAACAAGCGCGTGTTCGACACCGTCGTGCGCCTGCCGCTCCTGGTCGGCAGCCGCAACGAGGGCCTGCAGCCGCTGCGCGACCTCGACAATGTCCGCTCGTTCCTCGGCGGCATGGGTCCGAGCGCGTTCTTCGACCTGCCCTGGCTGCCGCTGTACCTGGCCATCTGCTTCGCCTTCCACGTCATGATCGGCCTCACCGCTCTGGTCGGCGCCATCATCCTGGTCGGGCTGACGCTGGTCACCGAATTCATGTCCCGCCAGCCGGCCAAGGACGCGATGGGCCTTGCCGCCCAGCGCAACGATCTCGCCGCCTCCAGCCGACGCAACGCCGAAGTCATGGTGTCGATGGGCATGACCGGCCGGATGAACCAGCGCTGGAGCGAAGCCAACGAAAAATACCTCGACGGCAATCAGCGTGCGAGCGACGTCGCCGGCGGTCTCGGTGCGGTCGCAAAAGTGCTGCGCATGATGCTGCAATCGGCCGTGCTCGCGGTCGGCGCCTATCTCGTCATCCACCAGGAGGCGACCGCAGGCATCATCATCGCCGGCTCGATCCTCTCCGCCCGCGCCCTCGCGCCGGTCGATCTCGCCATTGCGCACTGGAAATCCTTTGTCGCGGCACGTCAGAGCTGGCAGCGCCTCACGCGCCTGCTGGAGCAGATGCCGCCGCAGACGATGCCGACCCAGTTGCAGGCGCCCACCAGTCGTCTGTCGGTCGAAGGCATCGCCATGGTGCCGCCAGGCGATCAGCGCCTCATCGTGCAGGACGTCACCTTCGCGCTCACCGCCGGCAATGGCCTCGGCGTGATCGGGCCGAGCGGCTCCGGCAAATCGTCGCTGATCCGCGCGCTGGTCGGCGTCTGGCATCCGGTCCGTGGCAAGGTGCGGCTCGACGGCGCGGCGCTCGACCAGTGGGCCTCCGACATGCTCGGCCGCCACATCGGCTATCTGCCGCAGGACGTCGAATTGTTCGGCGGCACCATCGCGCAGAACATCAGCCGTTTCGATCCCGAAGCGACCTCTGACGGCATCATTTCCGCGGCGAAGGAAGCCGGCGTGCACGAGATGATCATCAAGATGCGCGAGGGCTACAACACCCAGGTCGGTGAGCAGGGCACCGCGCTCTCCGCGGGCCAGGCGCAGCGCGTGGCGCTGGCGCGTGCGCTCTACGGCAGCCCGTTCCTGATCGTGCTCGACGAGCCCAATTCCAATCTCGACACCGAAGGCGACGAGGCGCTGACCCGCGCGATCCGCAGCGCGCGCGAGCGCGGCGCCATCGTCATCGTGGTGGCGCATCGCCCGATCGGCGTCGAGGCGGTCGACCAGATCCTGGTGCTGCGCGACGGCCGTATGCAGGCGTTTGGGCCGAAGGAGCAGGTGCTTGCCCAGGTGCTTCAGCCGCGCGTGACGCCGCCGGCACCGATCAAGATCGTCAGCGAAGGCGGAGTGCCCAAGTCATGAGCACGATGGCTATCGGCGGCGGAAAGCCCGCCGCGAAGAGGACCGTGCGGGATTCCATCAGGTTTCATCTGATGCTCGGGCTGGCCATCGTGCTGGCCCTCGTCATCGGTCTCGGCGGCTGGGCGTCGACGGTGCAGATCTCGGGGGCCCTGATCGCGCCGGGCCAGGTCGTGGTCGAATCCAACGTCAAGAAGGTGCAACATCCGACCGGCGGCGTGGTCGGCGAGCTGCGTGCCCGCGACGGCGACGTGGTCAAGGCCGGCGATATCGTGGTGCGGCTCGACGACACGGTCACCAAGGCGAACCTCGCCATCGTCACCAAGAATCTCGACGCCGCGCTGGCGCGCACGGCGCGGCTCCAGGCCGAGCAGCGCGGTGTCGACAAGATCGAGTTTCCGCAATCGCTCCTCGATCGCGGCAACGATCCCGACGTCAAGAACCTGCTCTCCGCCGAAACCAAGTTGTTCGACGTCCGCGTCAATGGCCGCGCCGGGCAGAAGGCGCAGCTCCGCGAGCGTGTCCAGCAGCTCAACGAGGAGATCGAAGGACTCTCCGCGCAGGAAAAGGCCAAGGACAGGGAGATCGTCCTGGTGCAGCAGGAGCTGGTCGGTGTCCGCGATCTCTATGAGAAGCACCTGGTGCAGATCTCCCGCCTCACCACGCTGGAACGCGACAGCGCCCGCCTCAACGGCGAGCGCGCGCAATACATCGCCTCGCGCGCGCAGGCCAAGGGCAAGATCACCGAGACCGAGCTACAGATCATCCAGGTCGACAAGGACATGGTGAGCGAGGTCTCCAAGGATCTGCGCGAGACCAACGACAAGATCGGTGAAATGATCGAGCGCAAGGTCGCCGCCGAAGACCAGCTCCGCCGTGTCGACATCCGCGCGCCGCAGGACGGCATGGTGCTGCAATCGACCGTGCATACCGTCGGTGGCGTCGTCACCGCCGGCGACGCGCTGATGCTGATCGTGCCGCAGGCCGACGATCTCCAGGTCGAGGCCAAGGTCAATCCTGTCGATATCGACAAGCTCCAGATCGGCCAGAAGACGCTGCTTCGCCTGTCTGCGTTCAACCAGCGCACCACGCCGGAGCTCAACGGCGTCGTCAGCCGCGTGTCGCCCGACGTCACCACCGACCAGCGCACCGGGCAGAGCTACTACACCATCCGCGTATCGATGCCCGCGGAAGAGGTCGCCAAGCTCGGCGACTCCAAGCTGATCCCCGGCATGCCGGCGGAAGCCTTCGTCCAGACCGGCGACCGCACCATGCTGTCCTATCTGATGAAGCCGCTGCACGACCAGCTGATGCGGGCCTTCCGCGAGAAGTGACGCGCGAAAGCGCGTCGTCCCGGAGCGCGCCGCACACTCGCTGTCATCGCCCGGCTTGACCGGGCGATCCAGTATTCCAGAGGCGGCTGTGATCGAACCGGGACGCCGCGGCGTACTGGATGCCCCGGTCAAGCCGGGGCATGACAGTGGAGCGTGTGGTCCGCAAACCGCCCTTCGCTGACGATTGCCATCGTTCTTTGCTATAGTTCGACTCATGCCCAGCAACCCGGCGGTCGAACAATGCAGTCCCCACCCTCCATCGCCACCAAATCCTTCACCGACGCCGTCCTCGCCGTCGCCCGCCTCGAGGAAATCTACGAGCGCAACACGAAATTCCTGCGCGACCGGTTCGAGGCCTATGTCAACGGCGAGGCGATCACGACGCGGGTGCGGGCCTATTATCCCTTCGTCCGCGTCACCACCGCGACGTATGCGCGGCTGGACTCGCGTCTCGCCTACGGCTTCGTCGCCGGCCCCGGCGTGCACGAGACCAGCGTCACGCGGCCGGATCTGTTCCGCGCCTATCTCACCGAGCAGATCGGATTGTTGATCCAGAACCACGGCGTTCCCGTCGAGATCGGCGAATCCGCCGAGTCGATCCCGATCCACTTCGCCTATCGCCGCGACATCAATATCGAAGCCGCAATCACCACCAGCGAGAATTCCCTTGTGACGCGATCGCTGCGCGATGCGTTCGACGTGCCTGATCTCGCCACCATGGACGATTCGATCGCCGACGGCACTTTCGAGCTTCAGCCGGGCGCGCCCGAGCCGTTGTCATTGTTTCGCGCCGCCCGTGTCGATTATTCGTTGCGGCGGCTCTACCACTACACCGGAACCGATCCGGAGCATTTCCAGAATTTCGTGATCTTCACCAACTACCAGTTCTATGTCGATGCCTTCGCGCAGCTCTGCCAGCAGCGGCTGCAGTCCGGCGAGGCCGGCCTCGAAGCCTTCGTCGCGCCCGGCAATGTGAGCACGGGCAGCGGCGGCGCAACCAGCGGGGTGGCGCCTGCCCGCGCGCCGCAGATGCCGGCTTTCCATCTGGTCGCGCCTGGCTATCGCGGCATCACCCTGATCAACATCGGCACCGGCCCGTCGAACGCGCGCAACGTCACCGACCACGTTGCTGTGCTGCGCCCGCATGCCTGGCTGATGCTCGGCCATTGCGCAGGCCTGCGCAACACGCAGCGGCTCGGCGACTATGTGCTCGCCCACGGCTATGTGCGCGAGGACCACGTGCTCGACCGCGAGCTGCCGCTCTGGGTGCCGATCCCGGCATTGGCCGAGATGCAGGTCGCGCTCGAACAGGCGGTCGAGGACGTCACCGGGCTCGAAGGTTTCGAGCTGAAGCGCCTGATGCGCACGGGCACCGTCGCGAGCGTCGACAACCGCAACTGGGAGATCTCGGGGCCCGAGGTGATCCGCCGCATGTCGCAGTCGCGCGCGGTCGCGCTCGACATGGAATCGGCCGCGATCGCCGCCAACGGCTACCGCTTCCGCGTTCCCTACGGCACGCTGCTGTGCGTCTCCGACAAGCCGCTGCATGGCGAGATCAAGCTCGCGGGCATGGCCAGCGAATTCTACCGCCGCCGCGTCGGCCAGCATCTCGAGATCGGCCTGAAGGCGCTGGAGCGGCTCAAGCAGCAGGAATCGGAACGGCTGCATTCGCGAAAGCTGCGAAGCTTCGCCGAGGTCGCGTTCCAGTAAAGGACAACGTGACTGTCGTACGAACGCTGACGTCTCTGTGAGCACAGTGTCCCGGAATATCGCGGCCGACGCAGGGTTATCACGTCGTCCGGGGTCGCTTGAACAGGACAGGAGGCAGACATGATCACAGCGATGATCAGGCTCGTCACGCTCGGTACATTTGCGGCAGTACTGTTGAGCTCGCCGGCCTTTGCCGCCGGCGGCGGCGGTGGTGGTGGTGGCGGGGGCGGCATCAGCTCCACTGATCCCTATGCCGGAGCCTACGCGGATCAGAGGCTGCAGCCGCAGCCAGTCTACCCGAAGCGCTGGGGCACCAAGGCAACACACAAAGGCAGGAAGCCGAACAACCAGTCCAGTATCGGCGATCCCGCCTTCGCGGCCGGCTACCGCGTGGCTTATGACACCATCTACGAGCGAAACGACTATGCGACCGCGATCGAGCAACTAAAATCGCTCGGCCATGACGACCATCCGAACGTCGCCAACCTCATCGGTTATTCCTACCGCAAGCTCGGCGACTACGAGCAGTCGCAGGTCTGGTACGAGCGCGCGTTGAAGGCAGATCCGAACCACGTATTGACGTGGCAGTATTACGGGTTGTGGCAGCTCGAGCGGGGTAACCGCGAGCAGGCGCTCTATCATCTCAACCGGATCGCTGCCATCTGCGGGACGGATTGTGAGGAGTATCGATCGCTGGCCGCGGCACTCGACAAGCCGACCGGCACGGCGCTCGCCTACTGACGTCGGAGCCGGGCCGACCGACGGAAGCTCGCTGTTGATGAACATCGCATGACAGCGATGCCTCCTGGCGCGGGTGGTGACAAAGCGTCAGATTTTCAGCATTGTCCCGTTCGGGGGCGCGAACGGGACAATTGGATGCCGCTGTCGCGCGACAGGATCATCGGCCACGACCTCGAACGGTTGGCCTTCCGCTTCACGATGATGCGTGAGGATGAGGTCGTGCATTGCCAGATCAGCGATGCCGCGATGGACGAGCTCGCGGGCATGCAGGGCACCGAGAGCAGCGCGCGCCAGGCGCAATTCCTATCCCTGCGTGAGACCATCGAGCGGCTCGCGTCGGATATCTATGACGAAGCGCCGCGGGTCCAGGGATATGTGGTGCGGATCTTCATGCGGCATCTGGCAAGATAGCAGGGCATGCGTGCAACTCGCCACGGCTGCGAAAGGATTCATTAAGGGCAGCCTGTAGTTGCAATGGATGACGGTGACCCGGCGTGAGATGATCTCTCGCGGTAGCCCACACCAAAACTCTCACATGACCAGAAGATCAATCCTGCTGCTCCTCGTCGTCGCCCTGCTGGCCGGAAACCTGGCATATGCGAGCCTCTCCGGGCCGAGCGCGTTTGCGCGCGATTTCGATCAGAACATCGCGCGCTTCCCTTTGGCCGCGTCGATTGCCCGCAGCGATCCCGCGCTCAGGGCGGTCTTCCTTCGGGAGACCGAAGAGGCCTTCAACGAGGGCGGATGGCCCGCCGCCAATGGTGCACTCAACATGATCCTGGCGAGCGAGATGGAAGTCTATGCCGACGACGAGCACATCAATGCCCTGGACCGGGCGGAGCTGGCGACCCTCCTGAAGCTCGCGAGCAACCCGTTGGCTTGCAAGTCCTATCTGTTGGCCGGTTCCCAGCGCGGTGAGTTTACGGACGCAGCGCAAGAGGTTGCGGATCTTGGTGCGGCACATGGGGCGGCGATCGCAAACGGCTTCGAACGCAGGATGAAGGGTGTTGCCCGGACGCAGGCGAGCGACGCTGAAATCGCAGCGGTCGAAACGCAATTGCGTCTGGGGCCATTCGCGGAGCTCACCCGGCAGGAGCTTGGCGCCCAGTCGAGATACCTCGGCGGCAACGCTGCTCTGATGTGCAGCGCGGCGACCAAGAAGCAGCTCAATCTGCTTTCAATGGACAGTGCCGACTCGGCCTCCGCCTCGCGCAAGCGGAGAGCCGGGGAGTACGATATCGATATCGTAGAGGTTCGCGCGAAGCTCTGCCGCGAGCCCGGCAACGGCTTGTCCTGCTCTTAGACCGGCGCGGCGCCGGGCCGAGGGCCGCGTTACGGCTTGGCGCTTTCGGCGAAATGCTTGCGAAAGAACGCGACGACATCTGCGTGAAGCCGTCGGTGGAAATCGACGCGATCGAAATCCGGCGCATCGGTGCAGACGGCGGGCGCCTCCCGGGCGTCCTTTGGGGTGCAGGTCGCGAGGAAGGAAAAATGCCGGGCATTGTCCACGAAATGGTAGTCCGGCTTGATCGGAAGCCTTTGATTGATCGCTGCCGCACAGCATCCGGATAGACCATCGGCATTCTGCGCGGGGTCAGAACTCCACAATTGAACCGGCACTGCTATTGCTTTCAGATTCTCCTCGGGGAAGACGAACACCGGATAGGGATCGATGATGACCGCGGCCTTGACGCGCTTATCATGGGTCGTCGGCTGATCAGGAAGCTCGCCGCTTTCGAGTTGCTTGCACGCCCTCAGGCTGGAGGTCTCGCAATTCGGCAATCCCTTGCGCAGATCGGGATCGCCGCCGATGACGACAAGGCCGGTGTAGCCGCCAAACGAAAACCCGTAGAGCCCGATGCGCTGAGGATCGATGCGGGATGTGTCCGACCACCCGTCGAGCATATAGTCGATCAGCCGGCTCATGTCCGTGGGGCGCTCGACGAGAACCGAAAGACTGTCGGTGCGGCTGGTGTCACGCATGGTGTCGCCGGGATGATTGAGCGCCGCCACGACGAACCCGGCATCGGCCAAAGCCGCGGCGGTGTCATGGTGACCGCCGAACCATCCACGGCGGCCGTGCGACATCACGATGAGTGGAAGCTTTTCTCCGGTGACCGGACATGCGGGCACGGCGAAGAAGGTGGCGCCACGCGCATCCATCTCGCGAGGTGGCTCTGCACACGGAGTCCAGACCAGCAATCGGATTGCCGGTCCCGCCGGACCGGCAGGAATGTCGAAGTTTCTGACCCCGGCGGCTTGCGCCGTCGTTATCCCAAGGACGAGCAGGGTCGCGAAGACGAACGCAGGAAGTTGCATCATTGCTCCTATCGCGCCTGGGCGGTGACGCGCTTGCTCATGCGCCGGCACGACGGTCAGTCCGGCTGGAGATCGGGAGCGCGTGCGGTTCCCATGTGAGGGCGTTCACCCCTCCAGCTTCCTCAGCAACAGCTTCAGCGCCGTGGCAGCAAACATCTGCATGTTCGCAAACCGGTCGTTGTTGCCCGTCTCCAGCGTGATCACCTCCGCCGCGGGTCCCGAAACCGCCATGCAGCTGTGGCCGGCGGCATCGCCATAGCGGTTGCCGGTGGGGCCGGCGGCGCCGGTTTCGGACAGGCCCCAGTCGCAGCCGAAGCGGCTGCGCATCTGTTCGGCCAGCAGCTTTGCATAAGGCTCCGACGAGGAACGAAAGCCCTTCATTCCTTCGTCCGAAATATCCATCAGCACGCGCCTGGCATCGCGGGTGTAGACCACCGCGCCGCCGAGGAAATAGGCGGAGGCGCCGGGCACCGCGAGCAGGCTGGCCGAGATCAGGCCGCCGGTCGAGGATTCAGCCACTGCAATGGTCTGTTTGCGCGCGATTAGTCGGGCCGCAACCTGTTCCGCAATGCCGACGAGCTCTTTCATCCCTTTAACCTCTCAGTCCTCGCAACGGAGCTGTGCCTTCCTAGCATATGACAGCGGCCTTGGCCGAGTTGCGGACGACAGGCAGGCCTGCTTGAATGGTGGACAAGACAAAACGTGACGAGGAAACGTGAAGGAGACGTGATGGCGTCCCTGATCGCCGGCGGGGTGGACTGCGACGTGCATCCGGCCGTGCCGCATCTGACCAGCCTGCTGCCGTACCTCAACGACTATTGGCGCGATCAGGTGACGACGCGCGGCATGGTCGACCTTGTCTCACAATCCTATCCGCAGAACTCGCCGATCGTGGCGCGTCCCGATTGGCGGCCGGAAACCGGCAAGCCCGGCGCAAGCCTGGAGGACATGCAGCGCCATCTGCTCGATCCCTTCCAGCTTACGCACGCCATCTGCAATCCACTCTACGGCGTGCAGATGGTGTTTTCGGAAGATTTGCAGGCCGCCTTCTGCCGCGCGTTGAACGAGTGGCTGGTGAAGGAATGGCTCGATCGCGATTCACGGCTGCGTGGTTCGATCGTGATCCCCACGCAAAATGTCGAGAAAGCCGTCGCCGAGATCGAGCGCTGCGCACAGGACCGCCGCTTCGTACAGGTGCTGATGCTGGTCATGGGCGACACGCCGCTCGGCAAGCGCGCGCTGTGGCCGATCTACGAAGCGGCGGAACGGCTCCAGCTGCCCGTCGGGATTCACGCCGGTTCCGCCTATCACAATCCGCCGACTGCCGTGGGCTGGGGTTCCTATCACATCGAGGATTATGTCGGTCAGGCCCAAGCGTTCCAGACTCAGCTCACCAGTCTGATCGTCGAGGGCGTGTTCGCCAAATATCCGCGGCTGAAAATGGTGATGCTCGAATCCGGCGTCTCCTGGATCTCCCCTTTTCTCTGGCGCCTGCACAAGTTCTGGCGCGGGGTGCGAATGGAGACGCCATGGGTCGATCGCGCGCCGCTCGACATTGTGCGCAGCAACATCCGGTTCTCTTTACAGCCATTTGATGCGCCGCCGGAACCTGAGACATTAATTCGCCTGTTTGATCATATGCAGTCCGACGAATTGGTTCTATTCTCCACGGACTATCCGCACTGGCAATTCGACGGCCAGGACGCGCTGCCCGAGGGCCTCACCCCCGATCTCGTGCGCAAGATCATGATCGAAAATCCGCATGCGACCTATCCCCGCCTGACTTAGCCCGCTGCCAAAGGAGGCAAGGCGATGAATGTCCAATTCCGCGAGAGCACCGAAGCCGCTTCCCCACTGACCGTCAAAACCGCAATCGCGGACTGCGACATCCATCCGGCACGCGCCACCCGCACCGAGCTCTATCCTTATCTGGCGAAACGCTGGCAGCATCATCTCGAAGTCTACGGCGTCCATGCCTATCAGGGCATGATGGAAGGCCCGCCCTATCCGAAGGCCCAGCCCAACGCATCGCGTCGCGACGCCTATCCGCCGGAAGGCGGGCCGCAGGGCTCTTCGTTGTCCTTCATGCGGAAGCAGCTGCTCGATCCCAACAACGTGGAACTCGGCGTGCTCAATCCGCTCAACACCGGGCAGGGCATCCGCAATCACGAGCTCTCGGCGGCGCTGTGCTCGGCGATCAACGACTGGCAGATCGACAAATGGACCAGCAAGGACAAGCGTCTGAAGGCGTCCATTGTCGTCGGCAATGAGGACGGCCTGTCGGCCGCCGCCGAAATCCGCGAGCGCGCCGGCGACAAGAATTTCGTGCAGGTCCTCCTGCTCAGCCGCAATGTCGAGCCGCTCGGTCAACGCCGTTACTGGCCGATCTATCAGGCCGCGGAAGAGGCGGGGCTTCCCGTCGGCGTGCACGCTTTCGGCTTCGGCGGCAATCCGATCACGCCGTCCGGCTGGCCTTCCTATTACATCGAGGAGATGGTGGGCCACTCGCAGTGCCAGCAATCGGCGCTGGCGAGCCTTGTCTTGGAAGGTGTGTTCGAGCGCTTTCCGAAGCTGAAGATGGTGATGATCGAGGCCGGCTTCGGCTGGGCCCCGTCGCTCGCCTGGCGGCTCGACAAGGTCTGGCACCGGCTGCGCAGCGAAGTGCCGCATGTGAAGCGGCCGCCGTCGGAATATATCCGCGAGCAGGTGTGGTGGACCACGCAGCCGATGGAGGACCCGGAGCGGCGCGAGGATCTGTTCGACGTCATCAAATGGATCGGCTGGGACCGACTGCTGTTCGCGACCGACTATCCGCATTGGGACTATGACGAGCCGTCGCGCGTGCTGCCGGCGGGCGTCAGCGACGCCAACCGCGAAGCGTTCTATCTCGGCAATGCGCGCAAGCTCTATGGGATAGCCGCATGATCCGGAAAAGTGTGAAGCGGTTTTCCGATCAGATCATGCGGAAGACATAAGCATGGCGCGGCACGTGATTGCGGCGGTGGATGAGCTTCCGCCGGGCACGCGAAAATTTCTGGAGATCGACGGACGGCCGATCGCGGTCTTCAACATCAAGGGCGAGTATTTCGGCCTGATGAACCGCTGCCCGCATCAGGGCGCCGCGCTGTGCGAGGGCCCGCCGATCGGGCTCGCGCAATCAAAGGATCCCGGCGAGATCGAATACACCAAGCTCGGCGAGATCATCCGCTGCCCCTGGCACGGTTGGGAGTTCGACATCCGCACCGGCCAGTCCTATTGCGACCCCCGCCGCTTCCGCGTGAAGGCCTATCCGGCGCATGTCGAGCCGGGTGCGAGCGTGGTGAAGGGCCCGTATGTCGCCGAGACCATCCCGGTGAAGGTCGAGAGCGATTACGTGGTGGTGGAGCTTTAGGTTACTGTCATTCCGGGGCGATGCGAAGCATCGAGCCCGGAATCCATCGTGCCGCAAGAATGTTGGGAGAAATGGATTCCGGGTTCGCCTCTTCGAGGCGCCCCGGAATGACCATCAGTGGCTCACCGCCGGCGCCGCTTCACCGGTCGCATCGTACGTCGTCACCGCTTGGCGGCCACCGCGATAGACGATGGATGCGGCAATGATGCCAAGCGCAGCGGCGAACATCAGCCAGAAGCCGGGTGAGGCTTTGTTGCCGGTGTAGTCGATCAGCAAGGTCGAGGCGAATGGCGTGAACGTGCCGAACAGCGCAGCGGCGAGCGCGAAGGCCAGCGAGAAGCAGGTGGTGCGGACATGCGCCGGCACGATCTCGACGAGAGCACCGAGCATGGTGCCGCTGTACATGCCGAAATAGAACGAGAACAACATCTCGACCGCGAGCAGTTTGCCGAAAGTCGGCGCGGCGACCAGCCAGGACAGTGCCGGGTAGGCGGTGACGAGCGCCAGGCCGGCGATGGCGAGCAGTACCGGCTTGCGGCCGATGCGATCGGACAGCGCGCCGCCGACGGGATTCCAGAAGAAGTTGGTCACGGCGACGAGCAGCGTCACCAGCAGTGCGTCCTGCGTCGAGAGCTTCAGCACCGTCTTGCCGAAGGTCGGCGTGTACACGGTGACGAAGTAGAATGTCGTCGTGGTCAGGACCGCGATCATCATGCCGAGGATGACGATGCGCCAGTTGGCGAGCGCGGAGGCGAACACCTCGTTTGCCGTCGGGTGCTTCTTCATGGCGAGGAAGGCCGGCGTTTCCTCGAGCGTCCGCCGCAGCATGAAGATCAGGGGAATGATGAGGCAACCGACGAAGAAGGGAATGCGCCAGCCCCAGGCGGTCACGACGTCCGCCGGCATCACCTCGGACAGGATGAAGCCGAGGATCGAGGCCACGAAGATCGCGACCTGCTGGCTCGACGACTGGAACGAGGTGTAGAAGCCGCGATTGCCGGGCGTGGAGATTTCCGCGAGATAGACCGAGACGCCGCCGAGCTCGACGCCGGCGGAGAAGCCCTGCAGCAGGCGGCCGATCAGCACGATGACGGGCGCGGCGATGCCGATGGTCGCATAGCTCGGGCAGAAAGCGATCACGACGGTGCCGATCGCCATGATGCCGAGCGTGACGATCAGGCCCTGGCGGCGGCCGATGCGGTCGATGTAGGCGCCGAGCACGATCGCGCCGACGGGGCGCATCAAGGCGCCGAGCCAGAACACGCCGAAAGTGTTGAGCAGCGACGCCGTCTCGTTGGTGGAGGGGAAGAACGCCTTGCCGATCGCGGCGGCATAGAAGCCGAACAGGAAGAAATCGAACTGCTCGAGAAAATTGCCTGATGTGGCGCGCAGGATCGCGCCGATGCGCGACTTGATCTCGGGCGGATTGGTTGCTGGTCCAGCCATGACGTTACTCCCCTGGAAGGCGCGGCCGGACCGGAACTCATTCCACGGCAAGGCAGCAGATTGCCTGCTGCGACAATCTGTCCTACCCCTCTCGCGCGGGGCGCGGCGAGTCAATCGATTTCACCGCGGAAGCTGATGATTTTTCAGGCTTTATTCTGCGTTGCAGCGATCATCCACTCGCGGAACGCGGCCAGCTTCGGCGCCTCGCGCCGGCCCTCCGGCGCGACCAGGTAGAAGCCCGCATCGGCCGGCAGCGCGATCTTGAAGGGCACCACGAGCCGGCCCTTGGCGATGTCGTCCTGGACGTAGGAGGTCCGGCCCATCGCCACGCCGATGCCGTCGATTGCGGCCTGGATGGTCATGAAGATCATGTCGAAGGTGATGCCGGGCTGCCTGGCGATGTCGCCCGGAAGGCCGGCCGCCGTCAGCCATAGCCGCCAGTCATCGCTGTTGGCATTGGAGGTGTGCAGCAGCGGATAGCCTTTGAGATCCTCAGGCTGGCGCAGCGGCTTGTCGCCGCGCAGCAGCGACGGACTGCACACCGGAAACAGCTCGTCCGCCATCAGCCAGTCGGCGCGCAGGCCCGGCCATTGACCGCGGCCATAGCGAATCGCGGCATCGACATTGTCGCGCTGGAAATCGACGAGGCTGGTCGAGGTGGTGATGCGGACGTCGATGCCGGGGTGCTGCTCCTGGAAATCGGTCAGCCGCGGCAGCAGCCATTTCGCAGCGAGCGATGCCAGCGTCGAGACGGTCAGCACCTTGTCGTCGTCCTTGCGCAGCAGCCGGTCGGTCGCAAGGCGGAGGTCATTGAAGGCGGCGCGGACGCCCGGCAAATAGTCGCGCGCTTCCGGCGTCAGCGCCAGCGCGCGGTTCTGCCGGACGAACAGGCGGATGCCGAGCTCCTCCTCGAGCCGCCGGATCTGATGGCTGATCGCGGTCTGGGTCACGTTCAGCTCGGACGCGGCCAGCGTGAAGCTGAGATGGCGCGCGGCGGCCTCAAAGGCCCGCAATCCGTTCAGGGAGGGCAATCTGGCAGTCATCTGGCAGCAGGATGCATGACGTTATTTCATGCGAAGGGGTACAAATTGTCGTTTGTCGCAACGCGGTAGCAAGCAGATATTAGCGGTCAAGTTAGCTCGAGGAGCTGAAAATGTCTACTTTGACCCACAATTCGATGACAAATCATCATGCACCCGGCCTGATCCAGCAGATCGGCGAGACGCTTCACGTCTGGCACGAGCGCTACCGGACCCGCCGCGAACTGACCCACTGGACGGCCCGCGATCTCCACGACGTCGGCCTGTCCTGGACCGACATCGCCTACGAGGCTGACAAACCCTTCTGGCGGGCCTGATTGGCCGCCAGGCCGGCGCCGCCTGATCACAGGGGCGCCGGCGGTCCCTCTTTCCGCAGGGCTCGTGTCATGAGCACTCTTCGCCTCGAAGATCTGAAGCAATATTCGGACGTGCTGCGCACCCGGCAGGGTGAGGCGATCAACATCCGCTTCGTCGAGCCGCGCGACACCGAGGAGCTTCAGCACTATTTCCGCTCGCTCTCGACCCGCTCCCGCTACAACCGCTTCTTCGGTGCGATCAGCGAATTGCCAAAGGGCCTGCTGAGCGAATTCCTCGATGTCGGCGCGCGCGAACGCTTCACTGTTGTCGCGACGAAGATGGTCGACGGCTTCGAGACCATCGTCGCCGAGGCGCGCTACGCCTTCCATGCCGAGACCTCCACACTCGAGTTCGGCCTGTCGGTCGACGACCGCTGGCAGGGCCACGGCATCGCCACTGCGCTGATGAAGAATCTCGAGTGCCGCGCGGCTGCGCTCGGTGCCGAGCACATGTTCGGCGACACGCTACGCTCCAACGAGACCATGATCTCGCTCGCCCGCAAATCCGGTTTCGCTTTCGTCAATCATCCCGACGACTGGAAGCTGGTGCGCTTCGATAAGGAGATCAACGTCGCACCGAAAGATATTCCCTGCGCGAGCTGGCGCCTCGCCGCCCTTTCCCGTCAGGCCGACAGCCCCTCAGCCTCGGCCTGACACCACTCCGAGCCCGGCCTGGTCATCCAGAGCCGGGCCTTTTTTTGCCTTCGCTCAAGCGCCGTCATTGGTGAAGTCGGTCGAGGTCGCGACCGATCGCCATCCCGCCAGCTCCCGCGCAACGAAGAGGTTCTTTGCCTCGATCCGCTCCACCGTGTCGCTGCCGAGCGGCAGGCGCAGCGGCGGGTTCTTGGCATCGACCAGCGTCAGGAAGGCCTGCGCCAGCTTGCGCGGATCGCCGCGCTGGCCGTGGTTGAATTCGGCGGCGTGAGCGCGGGTCTTGCCGACACTCTCGTGATAGTCGTCGATCACCTGCGCGGTGCGCGACAGCGAGGTGTCGTCGAGGAAGTCGGTGCGGAAGAAGCCCGGCTCGACCACGGTGACCTTG
This sequence comes from Bradyrhizobium sp. 63_E2_N1_3, assembly GCF_052076005.1. Classification (NCBI taxonomy): domain Bacteria; kingdom Pseudomonadati; phylum Pseudomonadota; class Alphaproteobacteria; order Hyphomicrobiales; family Nitrobacteraceae; genus Bradyrhizobium; species Bradyrhizobium sp. 63_E2_N1_3. The sequence continues at coordinate 1,101,463 of NZ_CP197235.1, forward strand.
ATGCCGAGCGGCGCCACTTCGCCGGCCAGCGCTTCGCTGATTCCCTCGACCGCGAACTTGGTCGCGCCATAGACGCCCCAGCCGGGATAACCGGTGTAACCGCCGACCGACGAGATGTTGATGACGTGGCCGGAACGCTGGCGGCGCATATGCGGCAGCACCGCGCGGGTGACGCCGAGCAGGCCGAATACATTCGTGCCGAACAGCTTTTGCGTCTCAGCGCCGCTGGCCTCCTCGATCGCGCCGAGCAGGCCGTAGCCGGCATTGTTGACCAGGATATCGATGCGCCCGAAGCGCTTCACAGCCTGGCCCGCCGCCTCATGCGCCTCGGCCTCGCTGGTGACGTCGAGCCGGGTCGCGAGCAGGCGCTCGTGGCTGCCGAGGCGCGCGGTGACAGTGGACGGATCGCGCGCGGTCGCGACCACCGCATCGCCGGCCTTCAAGGCGGCCTCGGCGATCAAAGCGCCAAATCCGCGGGATGCTCCTGTGATGAACCAGACACGCATGATGTTGCCCTTTCCATTTTGGCCCCGACGATGTGCGGAAGCCGATGGGCAAGGTGTAGCGGCTCGCCATAGCTGAGATAATCTGCTATATATTCCGCAAGCTCTTGAGCCAAATTCATTAATGCGGATTGACCCGTCCGACCTCGCGACCTTCCTCGCCATTGCCCGCCACCGCAGTTTTCGCGCGGCGGCGACCGAGCTCGGCGTGACGCCATCGGCGCTGTCCCACGCTTTGCGCAATGTCGAAGAGCGGCTCGGTCTGCGCCTCGTCAACCGCACCACCCGGAGCGTCGCGCTCACCGAGGCCGGCGAACGTCTGTTTGCCCGCATCACGCCGGCCTTTCGCGATATCGACGACGCGCTCGAGGACCTCAACAATTTCCGCGGCAAGCCCGCCGGCACGCTGCGCTTCACCGCCGCCCGCCAGTCCGCGCAGCTGGTACTGCTGCCGATCGTGACGCGTTTCCTGAAATCATTCCCCGACGTCAGCGTCGAGATCGTCATCAACGACGCCCTGATCGACATGGTCGCGGCCGGCTTCGATGCCGGCGTGCGTTTCGGCGAGACCATTGCCGCCGACATGATTGCGGTCCCGATCGGCCCGCGGCACCGTTTTGCCGTGGTCGGCACGCCCGGGTTCTTCAAATCGCGCAAGCCGCCCACCACGCCGCGCGACCTGAAAGGCCTGCCCTGCATCCGCTACCGTTTCACCTCAGGCGCGCTCTATCATTGGGAATTCGAGCGCGGCGGCATCGAGCTCGCGATCGACGTCGCGGGACCGCTGACGATGAACGACCAGGATCTGATGGTCGATGCGGCGCTCGACGGCGCTGGGCTTGCCTACGTGTTTGAGGCGCAGGTCGAAGCGCTGCTCGCCAAGCGTAAGCTGGTTCGCGTGCTCGCCGACTGGTGCCCGGCCTATCCCGGCTTCTTCCTGTACTATCCAAGCCGTCGCCAATTGCCCGCAGCGCTGCGCGCATTCGTGGATTTTGCGAGGGCGCCCGCCAAGTAGTGAGCTGCGTAGCCCGGATGGAGCGAAGCGCAATCCGGGATTCGTGCCACGTGCGCCAGCGGCCCCGGATTACGCTCCGCTCCATCCGGGCTACGGACCTACTACGAGGACGGAGGAGCGAACCTTACTCCTCCGCAATCCAGATACCCCGGTCGCTCAAAGCGGTCAGTACGGCCTCGATGTCTTCCGGTTCCAGCCTGGTGGACGGCATCAGTTCGTTCAGTTGATCGAACGTGACATACCCAGTCTTCTCCGCCAGCAGCGCGGCTTTCCGCACAATCTCAGACCAATCCATTCAGCCCTCCTGAAAATGGGGTACCTACTCTATGGAATGATCTGATGGTCTTGGCTGCGTAGCCCTACTTCCCCGTAAACACCGCCTTGCGCTTCTCGATGAAGGCCTGCACGGCTTCCCTGTGATCAGCAGTCGTGGTCAGGCGGATCAGCCGTCCGGCTTCGTGGTCGCGAGCGGTCTCGAAATCGAACAACAGCGCCTCGTCGAGATTGTCCTTCATGTAGCGCAGCGCCTGACGCGGGCCTTCGGCGAGCGACTTGGCCAGCGCAAAGGCCTCGTCTTGCAGCCTGTCGTCGGGTACGACGCGGTTGACGAGGCCGATGGCCTCTGCGCGCGCGGCGTCGACGCGATCACCGGTGAACAGCAGTTCGCGGGCCCGCGCGGTGCCGACCAGCCGGGTCAAGAGCCAGGCGATGCCGTAGTCGCCGCTCAGCGCGATGCGGGCGTAGCCGGTGGCGACGAAGGCCGATTGCGCGGCGATGCGGATGTCGCAGGCCATGGCAATGGCGAGCCCGGCGCCGACCGCGGGGCCGGGCAGGGCGGCGATGGTCGGCTTGCGTACCGACACCAGCGCGCCGGTGAGCAGCCGCTGCCGCTCCTGGAGGTCGGCGACCTTGTCGTCAAACGACATCTCGAGCTTCTTGGGATCGCGATGCGCGCCCATGCCCTTGACGTTGCCGCCGGCACAGAAGGCCGCGCCCGCGCCGGTGATCAGAAGCGCGCCGACTTCGGGGCTCTCGCCGCAGGTGCGGATCATCGTCCGCAGCGCCGGCGTCAAGGTGTCCGACAGCGCGTTGCGCGCCTCCGGCCGGTTCAGCGTGATCACCGCGACGCGGTCGCGGATGACGCAGAGGAGTTCGTTGGTGCCGGTATCGATGGTGGTTTCGGTGGTCATATTTCCCGCCCTTGTCGGGTGGGCAAAGCGTAGCGTGCCCACCATCTGTTTGTTCATTCATGGCGGTGGGCACGGCGCTATGCGCCTTTGCCCACCCTACGACAGCTCAACTCAAAACTTCTCCACCCAGGGCCGCAGCTCCAGCTCCCAGCTCCAGGCGCTGCGCGGCTGTTGCAGCACGTTCCAGTAGCTCTCCGCGATCGCGTCGGGATCGAGCATCGAATCCGGCTTGTCGGCGGGTTCGGTCCGCGCCGCGCTGCGGATGCCGCCGTCGATCACGAAATGCGCGATGTGGATGCCCTGCGGCGAGAGCTCGCGCGCCAGGCTCTGCGCCAGCCCTCGCAGCGCGAACTTGCCCATCGCGAACGAGGCCGACTGTGCATACCCCTTGACGCTCGCCGAGGCGCCGGTGAACAGGATCGCGCCGTGCTTGTTCGGCAGCATGCGCTTGGCCGCCTGCTGCGCCACCAGGAAGCCGCCATAGGCGCTGATCGCGATCGCCTGCGCGACATCGGCCGGAACGAGATCGACGAACGGCCCGCGCGTGCGGCCGCTGGCGTTGTAGACGACGAGCTCGGGCGTGCCGAGCTCGCGTTCGACCAGGCCGAACAGCCGCTCGACCTCCTCAGGTTCGGTGGCGTTGCAGGCATAGGCCTTGGCGCCGGTCTCGCTACAGAGCGCGCCTAATTTCTCGATCTTGCGCGCGGCCAGCGCGACGCGGATGCCTTGCGCAGACAGCAGCCGAGCAAGCGAGGCGCTCAGGCCTTCGCCCGCGCCAACGATGAGGGCGATCTTGTATTTCGGATGTTCCATGGCGTGATCTCTCGGAGACGGGAAGCCGCTGATCTATGCATCCGCCGCGCGGACAACCAGCCGGGTCGGTCATAATTCCGCAGAGCGAATTGCTCCTTCACGGCGATCATGCCTCCCTGACAATTTGCGGCTTTATCCGACTTTGCGACTGGAGCATGATCGACATCATCCCAAGCGGCAAGCGATAAGAATTGCCGTCGGGCGGGAACGAAGAGGACGATCATGCACAAGCCGGTCACAGGTGAGCCAAAAAGTGTCGCGGCCGCACCATCCGGTCTGCTGGCGCCCGATACATCAGGCATGAATTTCTATCGCGCCGATCCGGCGCTGACTGATCTGTTGCGTATCCATCTGCCGGATACGCTGTTCCGCCACATCGAGCCGCATCTCAATCGCCTCGGCGAGCTCGCCGGTGGCCATCTCGACGATTGCGCGCGGCTCGCCGACCGGCACACGCCGGTGCTGCACCAGCGCGACAAGTTCGGCCGCGACATGCAATGGATCGAATATCACCCGGCCTATCGCGAGCTGGAGAATGCCGCGTTCGGCGAGTTCGGCATCCACGCGCTTTCGATCCGCAAGGGCATCATGGGCTGGCCCGACAAATATCCCGTCGTGGCCAAGCACGCCTTCACCTTCCTGTTCAACCAGACCGAATTCGGCATGGGCTGCCCGATCAACGTCACCGACGGCTGCGCAAAGCTCTTGGCGAATTTCGGCAGCGAGGCGCTGAAGGCGAAATATCTCGACGGCCTGACCCAGACCGACATGAGCAAGCTGACCCAGGGCGGCCAGTTCATGACCGAGAAGGAGGGTGGCTCCGATGTCGGTACACTGACCACGCGCGCCGTGCAGGAGGGCGACCATTGGCGCCTCCATGGCGAAAAATGGTTCTGCTCGAACGCCGATGCCAAGGTCGTGATGCTGCTGGCGCGCCCCGAAGGCGCTGGCCCCGGCACGCGCGGCGTCGGCCTGTTCCTGATGCCGCGCTTCCTCGACGACGGTTCGCAGAACCATTACCGGATCGTGCGCCTGAAGGACAAGCTCGGCACGCGCTCGATGGCCTCGGGCGAGATCAAGCTCGAAGGCGCGATCGCCTATGCGGTCGGCAAGCTCGACCGCGGCTTCGTGCAGATGGCCGAGATGGTGAACTCGTCGCGGCTCTCCAATGGCGTCAAATCCACCGCGCTGATGCGCCGCGCCTATCATGATGCGATGACGGTCGCCAAGAACCGCGTGGTGTTCGGCAAGCGCATCATCGACCTGCCGCTGGGACGGCGGCAGATGCTGAAGATCATGCTGCCGGTCGAGCAGGCGCTGTCGATGAGTTTTCTGACCGCCGACGCACTCGACCGCGCCGAGGCTGGCAGTCAGGATGCTGCGGCGCTGCTGCGCATCCTCACGCCGACGCTGAAATTCCGTGCGACGCGCGATGCGCGCAAGGTTTGCGGCGATGCGCTCGAGATGCGCGGCGGTATCGGTTATATCGAGGAATTTGCCACGCCCCGCCTGCTGCGCGACGCCCATCTCGGCTCCGTCTGGGAAGGCACCGGCAACATCGTCGCCATCGATGCGCTCCGGCGCGCGGTCGGCCGCCACGGCGCCGAATCCGCGCTATCAGCCGATCTGCATGCGCGGCTCGATGATAGCGTGTCGGTCCCGCAGGCCTGGCGCGACAATTTGCGCGGTCTCGTCGATCGCGCCGTCGGCTTCGCGCGCGAGGTCGCGGGCAATTCCGAGAACGAGGCCGATGCGCGCCGCGCGACGAGCTTGCTCTATCACGTCGCGAGCGCGGTCGCGCTCGCCTGGGAAGCGCATCGCATCCACGAAATGCGCGGCGATGCGCGCCGGCTGCTGCTGTCGCGGCTGGTGATCGACCATCGCGTGGCGCCGAGCGATCCGTTCCGGCTGACGGAAAATGCCGCGCAAGCGAAGATCGCAGCGCTGCTGCTCGGGGATCGCGACGCCGGCATGAGCGAGGTTGGCGAACTGGTTCTGGCAGCGTAGGCTGCACTCCACGCTCAAACCAAAAGAAGCGATAGGGAGTGCTCGATGAAGGCCGCCGTCCTTTATGAAGTCAATCAGCCGCTGGTCATCGAGGATGTCAGCCTGCCGAAGCCGGGCCCACGCGAGGTTTTGATCCGCACGGCGGTCGCCGGCCTCTGTCACTCCGATCTGCACTTCATGGAAGGCCTGTATCCGCATCCGCTGCCCGCGGTGCTCGGGCACGAGTCCGCCGGCATCGTCGAGCAGGTCGGCTCCGACGTCACCTATGTGAAGCCGGGCGATCACGTCGTGACGTGCCTGTCGGTGTTCTGCGGCACCTGCGACAACTGTACCACGGGCCGCACCGTGCTCTGCACCGACACCACCGTAAAGCTGTTGCCGGGCGCCTCCAACCGGATGCAATGGTCGAAGCCCGAGAAGTTGCACCAGTTCCTCAACCTCTCGTCGTTCGCCGAGCAGATGCTGGTGCACGAGAACGCCATCGTCAAAATCCGCAAGGAGATGCCGCTCGATCTCGCCGCGCTGATCGGCTGCGGCGTCATCACCGGCTACGGCGCGGTCGTGAACACGGCGAAGGTGACGGCCGGCGAGACCGTGGCCGTGATCGGCTGTGGCGGTGTCGGCATGGCCGCGATCAACGGCGCGCAGATCGCCGGCGCCGGGCGCATCATCGCCATCGACACCAATCCGGCAAAGCTGCAGCTTGCGACCAAGCTGGGCGCGACCGACATCATCAATCCCACCGACGGCGACGTCGTGAAGCAGGTGCGCGACCTCACCAATGGCGGCGTGCATCATTCCTTCGAGGTGCTCGGCCGCAAGGAGACCGCGGAGCAGGCTTTTGGCATGCTGGCGTCCGGCGGCACGGCCACCATCGTCGGCATGATCCCGTTCGGTCAGAAGATCGAGCTGCACGGCTTCGACTTCCTGCGCGAGCGCAGGATCCAGGGCTCGTCGATGGGCTCCAACCATTTTCGCGTGGACATGCCGAGGCTGGTTGATTTCTACCTGCGCGGCCGGCTGCACCTCGAGGATTGGATCTCGGCCAAGCTGAAGCTCAGCGAGATCAACGAGGGCTTTGCCAACATGAAGGCCGGCAAGACGCTGCGCAGCGTGATTGTGTTTGATAGCTAGCAACCGCAATGACGGTGTCATCGCCCGCGAAAGCGGGCGATCCAGTACTCCGCGGCGGAAGCTGTGTGAACCGACTATTGCCGCGGCGTACTGGATGCCCCGGTCAAGCCGGGGCATGACAGCGGAGTGTGAGGATGGCTGACCTCAACTCACCGCGACACGTGCGCTGATACCGCGAGCCACGTCCCGTTCTTCTTCGTCCAGCAATCGGTGTACCGCCCCGTCGCCTGCCGGCCGTCGGCGGTGGTGTAGCTGGTGGCAGCGTGGATGATGGCAAAATCGCCCATGATGCGGATGATGACATCATGCGCATGCAGATTGCGGATTGCGATCGGCCGTGCCGTCTGCTCCAGGAAGGCGGCGCGGTCGACCAATGTCTTGTCGGGATTGGAGCAAAAGAACTCCGGCGCGAGGATTTCGTCGAAGCGTTTAACGTCGCAGTTTTGCACGGACGCGACATAGTCGTGGTTGAGCGCGGTGAGCTGGTCGAGGTCTTGGCTCATGACGTTTCTCTCCCTCTATGTTATTTTACTCCGTCATTGCGAGCGTAGCGAAGCAATCCAGAAATGTCTCCGCGGATGCAGTCTGGATTGCTTCGTCGCAAGGGCTCCTCGCAATGACGGGAGGCACTAGTCATTGAACAAAGGGGGCGGCACGAACCCGCCGAATTCGCGCTCGATCAGCTCGGCGAGCTTGAGCGGCGTGCGGTCTTCCAGCCACGGGCCGACGATCTGCACGCCGATGGGCAGTCCATCAGGCGCAAAGCCCGTCGGAATCGCGGTCGAGGGCAGACCGGGGAGCGTCGCGATGCCCGGCCAGGCGAGCTGGTCGGGATAGACGTGCTCCTTGCCGTCGATCTTGATCCGGCGCTTTTCCTGCTCTGGCGAATGGTCGTGCGGATAGGCCGCCGTCGGCATCACCGGGCAGATCACCGCGTCGAACGACTTGAACAGCTCGCGCCATTGCGCGCGAAGGCGGGTGCGCCCGCCGTTGGCCGCCTGCCAGTCGCGATGGTTGAGCGCGATACCGCGCAGCCGTTCCGCGGCCAAGCTGTTGTCACCCTCTGGCAACGCCGCTGCTGCCGCTTTCGCGCCAGCATAGATGTCGGGCGCGAAAGTCGAGCCGAGGAACGACATCAGCATGCGCATATAGAGCCGCGTGGAGGCCGCGAAATCCGGCAGCAGCGGGCTGTTGCGCTCGATTTTGACGCCAGCCTTGGCGAGATTGTCGGCCAGCCGGTTGATGGTGCCGCGCACCGCCGTGTCGGTCGGCATCACCGGATCGGTGTCGATCACCAGCACGCGGAAATCCCTGAACGCCGTGTGCCGCGCCGCCGGCAGCTCGAGCCGGTAGGCGAGGCCAGCGTCGATCGGATCGGGCCCGGCCATCACGTCGAGCACAAGCGAAAGATCGGCGGCGCTACGCGCCATCGGGCCGATCACCGAGAGGTCACGCTCGAACGGCAAAGGCGGCAGCGGCGGCGGCGTGTGGCCGCGCATGGCGACGAGACTGAAGGTCGGCTTGTGCGCATAGATGCCGCAATGGAAGGCCGGCACACGCAGCGAGCCGCCGATGTCGGAGCCGATCGACAGCGGGCCATAGCCCGCGGCGAGCGCGGCAGACGAGCCGCCAGACGAACCACCGGGTGTGCGGCCGAGATCGTAGGGGTTGTTGGTGGTGCCGTAGATGTCATTGTAGCTCTGCCAGTCGCCGAGCCCGAGCGGCACGTTGGTCTTGCCGACGATGACGGTGCCGGCGTCCTTCACCCGCGTGATTGGCAGTGCGTCTTCCTTCGCGACAAAATCCTTCTGCGCGGGAATGCCCCAGGTCGTGGGCAGGCCGGCGACGTTGTAGGATTCCTTCACGGTGATTGGGAGGCCGAGCAGCGGCTTCCGCTCGCCGCGCGCCCGCGCCGCGTCCGCGTCCCGCGCGGCGCTCAGCGCGCGGTCGAAATCCCGGACGCAGATCGCGTTGACCTTGCCGTCGTGACGTTCGATGCGATCAATCGCATCCTGCGTGAGCTCGACCGCGGAGACCTTCTTTGCGGTCAACGCGGCCGACAGCTCGACCGCGCTCTTGTAACTCCATTCCGTTTTCGCCACGACATGCTCCTGCGCTTCCCTGATGGGATGATGCGCAGTTTGACCGAATGCCGCAACCGCCGTTTGATCGCGATTGATATGTGGCTAGCTGTCATCGCGGGAAGGTCCAGCAACAAGTCGGCCGTCATCGCCCGCGAAGGCGGGCGATCCAGTATTCCAGAGACCCGCATTGGAGAACTCGCTCTCACCACATCCGCCGCGGCGTACTGGATGCCCCACCTTCGCGGGGCATGACACCGAGGTAGCTACGCCGCCCCGATCAATATCCCCACCGCGAGCACGATGGCGCCGCCGAGCACGATTTGGAACACGGCCTGGAGGAACGGGGTGTCCATGTAGCGCGCGCGGATGAAGGCGATTGCCCACAATTCGAAGAACACGACGACGCCGGCGATTCCCGTCGCGATCCAGAATGCGTTCGGCCAGCTGTCTGGGACGAGATAAGGCAGGGTGTGGCCGAGCCCGCCGAGCGTCGTCATCGTGCCGCAGGTGATGCCGCGCAGCCATGGCGAGCCGCGTCCCGTGAGCGAGCCGTCATCGGACAGCGCCTCCGCAAAGCCCATGCTGATGCCGGCGCCGATCGAGGCGGCGAGGCCGACCAGAAACGTCTGCCAGTTCTGGTGGGTGGCGAAAGCCGCGGCGAACAGCGGCGCCAGCGTCGAGACCGATCCGTCCATCAGGCCGGCGAGGCCCGGCTGCACATATTGCAGCACGAACATGCGCCGTCGCGTGCGGTCTTCCTCGGCGCGCACGTCGGGCTTCAAAATCTCGTCGGTGAGCGCGACGGCGCGGTTCTCGTGATGCTTTTCCTCCTCGGCGAGATCGCCGAGCAGGCGGCGCACGCCGACATCCTCGGCCTGCTCGGCGGCCCGCGCGTAGAAGCGCTCGGCCTCGAGCTCCATGGTCTCGACCTCTTTCCGGATGGTGTCGAGCGGCAGGTTTTTCGTCAGCCAGATCGGCCGCCGGCGCAGAAAGCCTTTGACGTTCTCGCGGCGGATCGGCGGCAGGTGCTGGCCGAAGCGTTCCTCATAGAGTTTCAGCAGCCGATGCCGGTGGCCGCGTTCCTCCTCGGCCATCTCCTCGAAAATCTTCGACGTGTCCGGGTAACGCTCGCGCAAGTCCTCGGCGAAGGTCATGTAAATGCGGCTGTCCTCCTCCTCGGAGGAGATCGCGACCGCAAGCACCTCGCGCTCGGTCAGTTCGGCAAAAGTCTTCACGGCGGACCTGTTTAATAGTTTAGAATTATTCTAAACTATATAAGGCGCCGGGGTTCCCGGGTCAAATCAGGCGACTTTTGCGAGGAACTCGAGCAGCAAGCGGCTCACCTCGGCCGGCTGTTCCTGCTGCACCCAATGGCCGGCGCCGTCGACGAGATGGCAGCCGAGCATCTTCGTGCAGCCGCGCCCCTGCATCGCTTCGAACACGCCGGGGCGCTGATAGGTGCCCCAATCCTGCTTGCCCGAGATGAAGCAGGTGGGCACGTCAATGCTGCGGCCCGCAAACAGCTGCATCTCGCTGTTGAGCATGCCCGAGGTGCCGTAGCGGTACCATTGCAAGCCCCCCTGGAATCCGGTGCGGCCGTATTCGGCGCTGTAATAGGCGAGGTCGCTGTCCGGCAGCCATTGGTTGGCGGCGATCGCGGCCGGCGAGGGCATCTCCTTCGCAACCGTCTCCGCCATCGTCTCGCCGGCGTCCATCACGTAGTAGGTCGGCAGTTTTGCGAGTTCGCCCGCGGACCACGACGTCAGCGGATATGGCTTGTTGTCGGTCCAGTCCGCACTCTTCTGGTGATAGTAGGCGCGCAGGAAATCGTGCACGCCCTGCGGCGCGTGCTGCATGTCGGCGTTGGCCGGGCGCGTCGCGTAATACCATTGATAGTGTTTGCGCGGGCGCGGCAGCGCGGCGAGCTCGCGATGCACGGGGTCTTCTGCTGGCGGCTTTGCCGGACTGTCGACGGTGCCAAACGGCATCGGCGGCGCTCCGCCGAACGGCGCGCTCATCAGCGTCACCGAGCGAAACACGTCGGGCCGGATCAGGGCGCACCAGGCCGCAACCGGGCTGCCGAAATCATGCCCGGCGAGATCGACCTGCCTGTAGCCGAACGCCGACACCAGGGCGAGCGCGTCGCGCACGAGGTTGAGGAGCGAGAACGGCGTGAGATCGCCGTCGTAATCCGCGGTCCATCCCGTGGTGCGGCCATAGCCGCGCTGGTCCGGCGCGATCACGTGATAACCGGCCGAGGCCAGCGCCGGCATCACCTTGCGCCAGGAGAAGGCGAGCTCAGGAAAGCCGTGCAGCAAGAGGATGCAGGGCCGCCCCTTGGTCTCGAAGCCGGCTTCGAGCACGTGCATGCGCAAGCCGTTGATGCCGTCGACATAGCGCGAGCGGATGCCGGCGGGGAGAGGGACGTCGGGGAGGTCGGCCATTTTTTGTTTCCTCGTCATGGCCGGGCTTGTCCCGGCCATCCACGTTTTTGTTGCCGTTGATTGTAAGAACGTGGATGCCCGGGACAAGCCCGGGCATGACGGAAGCCGGGCGATTGCCGCGCGCTACACCGCCGCACACACGAACGCGCTGCCCTTGCGCCTGATCTTCCCGACCGACGGCGAGGGGAAATGCGCGGTGCAGCACAGCGTGTCGGTGTCGCAATAGCGCTCGAGAAAGCTGCGGCGCGTTTTCGCCGCCGCGGCCGGGTCGACGTCGAACTTGATCGACAGCTCCGGATAGAGCGTCTGCAGCGGCGAATGCATGAGGTCGCCGGAGAACACGGCGTCGTCCTTGCCGCGGCCCATCGTGATGGCGATATGGCCGGGCGTATGTCCCGGCGTCGGCAGGATGCGGACGTGATCGCCGATCTGGTGATCGTTGCCGACCAGCTCGTGGCGCCTGGCCTCGACCACCGGCAGCACGCTGTCAGCGAAAGGCGGGATCTCCGCCTTCGCGTTCTGCTCGGACCAGTGATCGAATTCCTGCTTGGCAAAGAGGTAGCGCGCCTTGGGGAAGGTCGGCACCCAGCGGCCGTTCTCGAGCCGCGTGTTCCAGCCGACGTGATCGACATGCAGATGCGTGCACATCACGAAATCGATGTCGTCGACCGCGAACCCGGCGGCGTTGAGTCCGCGCAAGTACGTATCGTCGGTCTTCATGTTCCATTTCGGCCGCTGCGGGCGCGGCTTGTCGTTGCCGATGCAGCTGTCGATCAGGATGGTGTGATGCGGCGTCTTCACAACATAGGACTGGAAGCACAGCAGCAGCACGTCCTGCTCGTCCAGCGCCTTGGCCTGCCGCATCCATGCCCGGTTCTCGGCTAGGACCTCAGGCGTCAGTCCCGGCAGCATCTCCAGCGCCGGCACGAACGAGGTTTCCTGCTCGATGACGCGATGGATGGTGAGATCGCCGACGGTGAATTTCAGGCTCATGCTCGCTTCCCTTGCACTCACCGTGCATCGCGCACGGATGGAATGACGATGTTGGAGAGGATGTCGATCGCGGCCAGCCCTTCCTTCGGCTGGCCGTATTGGGCAGCGGTGGTCATCATGACGAGATCAAGCTCGGGCACGATGAAGATGCGCTGGCCGCCCCAGCCGAAGGCAGCAACCCATTTGATTTCCTTGTCACCGGCGAGCGAGCGGCCCATCCACCATTGATAGCCGTAGAACATCGTGCTGCCGAAATAGCCGATCGCCTGGAAGCGCGGCGTGGTAGATTGTGCGATCCAGTCGGCCGAGACGATCTGCCGGCCGTTCCACTGGCCGCGATTGAGCACGAGCTGGCCGATCTTCGTCGCATCGCGCGGCCGCAAGCGAAGGCCCGCGGCCGCTGCAATCTTGCCGTTCTTATAGGCTTTCCACTCCAAATCGCTGATCCCGAGCGGCTGGAACAGCACCTCGCGAGCAAATGCCTCCAGCGGCTTGCCCGAGACGCGTTCGAGGATGTTGCCGAGCAGTTCAGTCCCGCCGCCATTATAAGTCCACAGCACGTCGGGCGGCGCAGCGACTGGCTTTGCGAGCACATAGCCGATCGGATCGGCCTCAAAGGTGAGATGCGGCTCGTCGTTTTTCGGATCGGTCCAGGACCGTGCCTCGTCCCATTCAATGCCGGAGGACATCGTTAGCAGATGGCGCAGCGTGATGGCCTCCCAGCCCGCCTGCTTCGCCGCCTGATGGTCGGGGAAGAATTTGAGCACGGGCTCGTCGACGCCTTCGATCAGCTTGCGATCGATCGCGATGCCGACGAGCAGCGAAGCGACACTCTTCGATGCCGAACGCATGTCATGCTTCGTCGTCGCGGTAAATTCGTGCTGGCCGTCCGGTTGTCCCCAGGGTTGGTCGTAGCCGGGAAAATACTGCTCGAAGACGAGCTTGCCGTGGCGCACGACGACAACCGAATGGACCGAGGTCGCGCGTTGATCGAGCCGTGCAGCGATGCTGCAGAGCCGCATGCCTTCCATGCCAACGCTGTCGGGCGACGCAGTCGTCCACCCGTCGTCGATTGACGACGGCGATCCACAGGCGAGGTTTTGTCGTCCAGTCGCCATGCCGTCGGCCTGCACGGAAGTGGCTGAGACGGTCAACGCGAGCACGAGGCTCGCGCCGAGAATGCTGAGGCGGGGGAAGCGATCGCGCATCGTCCTTCTCCCCGCAGCCTAGTTTACGCCGCTGGAGGCACCGAGATCTTGACCGAGGGGCGCTCCAGCATCTTCTGGTGGAAGGCGTCGAGTTTCGGATAGGCCTTGCGCCAGCCGCAATCGGCGAAGCGGAAGTCGGCATAGCCGAGCACGCAGACGAGGCCGATCTGCGAGATGTCGAACGGGCCGTTCAAAACTTCGGGCATGTTCTCGAAGCGCGCCATGCCGGTCCAGGCCCGGTTCCAATGGTCGTCCGACCATGCCTGCCATTGCAGGCCCTGCGGCCGCACCATCTTCTCGTAGCGGCACAGCAGCATGGAATCGAGCATGCCGTTGATCAGGGAGTGATCGGTCTTGGCCTTCCAGCGCCGCGGGCCGTAATCGGGGATCAGGCTGCCGCCGGCCATCTCGTTGAGATATTCGACGATCACGTAGGAATCCAGAATGACGTCGCCGTCATTGGTGATCAGCACCGGCAGCTTCTTCAGCGGCGTGATGCGCGAATAATCCTCATTGACCGTGCCCGGCGCGACGGTCGCGGGCGTGAGCTCGATCTTGTCGATCAGCCCGAGCTCGATCGCGGCGATACGCACCTTGCGGGCGAAGGGCGAGGCGGCAGAGAAGGAGAGTTTCATGGGAAAATGTCCTACGCGGTGACCGGCAGTTGGTTATCGTCATTGCGAGCGAAGCGAAGCAATCCAGCCTGTCTCCGTGGAAATAGTCTGGATTGCTTCGTCGCTTCGCTCCTCGCAATGACGGGGAGAGGGCGGAGGCCTTACGCCGCCACAATCTCCTGGCGCTGCTCGCCGAGGCCTTCGATGCCGAGCGTGACGACATCGCCGACATTGAGGAAGGTCGGCGGCTTCATGCCGAGACCGACGCCGGGCGGGGTGCCGGTGGTGATGATGTCGCCCGGCAGCAAGGTCATGAACTGTGACACGTAGGAGACGCATTTGGCCATGGAGAAGATCATGGTCTGGGTCGAGCCGGTCTGGCGGCGCTGGCCGTTGACGTCGAGCCACATCGACAGGTTCTGCACGTCCTTGATCTCGTCCTTGGTGGCGAGCCACGGGCCGACCGGGCCGAAGGTGTCGTGCGACTTGCCCTTGGTCCACTGGCCCAGGCGCTCGGTCTGGAAGGCGCGCTCGGAGACGTCGTTGCAGACGCAATAGCCGGCGACGTAGTTCAGCGCATCGGCTTCCGAGACATACTTGGCGCGGGTGCCGATGATGGCGGCGATCTCGACTTCCCAGTCGAGCTTGGTCGAGCCGCGCGGCTTTTCGACCGCATCGTTCGGGCCGGACAGCGAGGTGTTGGCCTTCATGAAGATGATCGGCTCGGTCGGGATCGCGGCGCCGGTTTCCTTGGCGTGGTCGCTGTAGTTGAGGCCGATGGCGACGAATTTCGAGATGCCGGTGACGGGCGCGCCGAAGCGCGGCTTGCCGGAGACGGCGGGCAGGGAGGCCGGGTCAAGGCCCGCCAGCTTCTTCAGGGATTCCGGCGAATAGGCCTCGCCGGTCAGGTCCTTCACATGCGCCGACAGGTCGCGCAATTGGCCGGATTTGTCGATCAGGCCGGGCTTTTCCACACCCTTTTCGCCATAACGAACAAGCTTCATTCTCGTTTCTCCCTGGAGATGGACCGATCGGTTAAATAGCTTCATGGAACAGGGCGGCGGGAAATTCAACCGCTCAAAACGGGGCGCATTGCAGCCCTTCCTTTGTAGGGTGGGCAAAGGCGCGGAGCGCCGTGCCCACCAATTCTTTTTGATGGCCCGGTATGGTGGGCACGCGGAGCCTGTCATCGGGCGCGCATTCGCGCGACCCGGTGGCTTTGCCCACCCTACGATTGCAGCGCCACAAATTTGAACGCATCCCCGTCCCGCTTGATGTGCCCGGCCGAGAAATGGCCGCCGATCACCAGCGTCGGGGTATCGGCAAAGCGCGAGAACACCTTGTGCCGCGACGCGGCCGATTGGGCGGTATCGGTGTCGACGACCGAGCACCAGTCGAGATGCGCCATCTGGCAGGGGTGATGGGCGACGTCGCCGCTGAGCAACCCTTGTTCGCCGCCGGACTCGATCAGGACGCTCATATGCCCGGGGCTGTGGCCGGGGGTCGGGATCACGCTGATCTCCTCGCAGAGCCGGTGATCGCTCGGGATCAACTCGGCCAGGCCCGCATCGACGACCGGCTTCACGGAATCGTTGAACACCGCGACCTTGTCCGGCTCGGCCGTATAGTCGCGCCAATATTCATACTCGGTCTTGCCGAACAGGTAGCGCGCCCTGGGGAAAGTCGGCACCCATTTGCCATCGACGAGCTTTGTATTCCAGCCGACATGGTCGACATGCAAATGCGTGCACAGCACGGTGTCGATGCTGTCAGGGGGAAAGCCCGCCGCCGTCATGGTCTCCAGAAACGGCGTGCTGCGGTTATTCCAGACCGGGACACCGCGGCCCTGCTTGTCGTTGCCAAGGCCAGTGTCGACCACGATGCGGCGCGTCGGCGTCTCCACCACCAGCGAGTGGATCGACATTTTCAGCCGGCCCTCCTCGGTGGCGAAATGCGGGATCAGCCAAGGCAGCTTCTGGATCTCGTCATTGGTCGCGGCCGGCAGGATGAAGCGGGTCGAGCCGACCGTCTCCATTTCCACGATCTTGGTGATTTTGACCTTGCCCACGGTCCACGGCATGCGGCGATCCCAATTTTCTTGCTTTCGCGAAAGATGCGGCCTTCCGCCGTCGAACGCAATGGATCATCTGTCGCGATGTTGCGTTATCGGGGGAACCCCGAGACAGCCAGAGAGAGCGACGATGCCAGAGCTTGCCATTTCCGCCGAGAAGGTCGCCTTCATCATCGAGAAGGCCCGCGAATTCGACGTCAAGGAGGCGGCGTCCGACCCCGACTCGGGGTCCAATCCCTCTGATGATGACGAGATCGACGTGCTCGAGGACACCAATTCCGACCCGGTCGCAGCCGAACTGTCCGGTTTCATCCGCGCGCTGAACGAGGACGAGCAGCTCGACCTCGTCACGCTGATGTGGCTTGGCCGCGGCGATGGCGAAGTGGAGGAGTGGGACGATCTGCGTGCCCGCGCCGCCGAGGCGCGCGGTGAATACAAGAACCCGCGTCGCGAAACGGTGCAATACCTGCTGGGTGAGCCGATGCTGGGCGATCTGCTCGCCGATGGCATGGACGAGCTCGGCATCGACTGGACCGACGAGCGGACCACGCCGGTATCCTAAGTCGTCACCGCGCGCAGTCGACGATCACGGTGCCGAGCTTGTCACCCTTCTCGACCGCGAGATGCGCCTGCGCAGTATCCGACAGCGCGAACTGCGCCGCGACGTTGTGAATGCGCGGCCCTGCCGCCAGCCATTTCGTGATATCGGCCTGGGCCGCCGCAAGCAGCGCGGGCGGTAGCGCGAACAAGACGAGCGAGCGGAGCGTGATGCACTTCTCCATCAGTTCGCGCATCGGCACCGTGGGTGTGCGGTTGCCGTTGGTGGCGTAGACGGCGATCGTCGAATTGAGCGCCATCAGCTTCAACGTCGTCGCGACGTTGCCGCCGAAATCGACATCGGCCACGCGATCGACACCACGTCCGCCGGTGAACGCCATCGCCTTGGCGACGACGTCCTCGTCCCTGTAATTGACCACGAGATCGGCGCCCGCGCGCCGGGCTTGCTCGCCCTTCATCGCCGAGCTGACTGTCGCGATCACCTGCGCGCCGCCCCATTTGGCGAGCTGCACGGCATAATGGCCAACCGCGCCGGCGCCGCCGGTGACAAGCACGGTCTTGCCGACGATCGGCCCATCCGCAAACAGGCTGCACCATGCGGTCATCGCGGGGATGCCGAGCGTTGCGCCTTCCGCAAAGGAAAGATGATCCGGCAGCGGCGTCACCAGCTGCTCGGCGAGCGCGATATATTCGGCCGCCGTGCCGAAGGCGCGGCCGTTGCGCTGGCCGTTGAACAGCCAGACCCGGTCGCCGACCCTGAAGCGCGTTACGCCGTCGCCGATCTGGTCGACGAAACCCGCGCCGTCGCTGTTCGGAATGACGCGCGAAAATTCCATCGCGCGATAGCTGCCGCCGCGCCGGCCGACATCGGCCGGATTGACGCCGGAGGCCTCCAGGCGAATGCGAACTTCGCCTGGGCCAGCGACCGGCGTCGCCATCTCACCATAGGTGAGGACATCCGCCGCCGGTCCTGTTTGCTCGTACCAGACTGCTCTCACAGCGTTCCGGGGAAGGCGCCGCCGTCGAGCAAGATGTTCTGGCCCGTGATGAAGCCGGCCTTGGCGCCGCAGAGGAAGGCGCAGGCATAGCCGAACTCGTCGGGCTGGCCGAAGCGGCCGGCGGGGTTGAGCTTGGCGCGCTCGGCCAGGATCTGCTCCGGCGTCGTGCCGCGCTTGTCGGCCTCGGCCTTTGCGGTGCCGGTCAAGCGGTCGGTCTCGAACGGGCCCGGCAACAGGCCGTTGATGGTGACGTTGTTGATCACGGTCTTGCGCGACAGGCCGGCGATGAAGCCGGTGAGGCCGGCGCGCGCGCCGTTGGAGAGACCGAGGATGTCGATCGGCGCCTTCACCGCCGCCGAGGTGATGTTGACGATGCGGCCGAACTTGCGCGCCATCATGCCGTCGACGGTCGACTTGATCAGCTCGATGGGCGTGAGCATGTTGGCGTCGATCGCCTTGATCCAGTCGTCGCGGGTCCAGTTGCGGAAATCGCCGGGCGGCGGGCCGCCGGCATTGTTGATCAAGATGTCCGGCTCTGGGCAGGCCTTCAGCACGGCCTCGCGGCCGGCAGGCGTCGTGATGTCGCCGACGATTTCGGTGACCTTCACGCCCGGATAGGCCTTGCGGATGTCGTCGGCCGTCTTCTTCAGGGCTTCGGCGCCGCGCGCGGTCAGCGTGATGTCAACGCCGGCTTCCGCCAGCGAGATGGCGCAGGCGCGGCCGAGGCCCTTGCTGGATGCGCAGACGATGGCGCGGCGACCTTTGATCCCAAGATCCACTGTTTCACTCCCGTAATGTCAGGCAGGTTTTAGACGGGCCGCACTCTAGCCAATCGTGGCGCCGCTGATAAGGGAGGGGGCCGCGTCAAAATGCATGGCGCGGTCGCGCGGCGATGCAAATGTGCGGGCATGATCCCGAAAAGTGTGCAGCGGTTTTCCGAAAAGATCATGCCCAGACAATAAGCTAGATGCGCCGTTCCTGCTTGAGGCGGTCGATCGCGGCCGCGGCCTCCGGCGGCAATGTCTTGAAGCCCATCTTGCCGGCCGCCGAGAACAGCGGCCGCAGATGCGAACCGGCGAGGAACGGCGGCTGGCGGTTGGCCGGCACGATCTGGTCGAACACCAGCACCAGCGTGGTGGCGACGAGGCCGACCCTGACGGCGCCGAGTGCGGCGCCGGCGAGCCGGTCGCCGATCCCGGCTTCGCGTATCGTGTCGTTCAGCGCGAGGCGGCCGATATAACCAAGGAGCATGCCGACGACCACGAAGATGCCGAAGAACCAGATCCAGTTTTGCAGCAGCGGCGCGTTCGGATTGGTCGCGACCTGCGGCACGATCAACGGCATCAGCGCGACGGCGATGGGAGCGGCCAGGAGATAGGCGAGAATGGTCATTGCGCTGCCGAGCAGGCCGGTCCTGAAACCGAAGCCGATCGCGACGGCGAGTGCCGCATAGACCGCGAGATCGAAACTGTTCATGAGCGTCAGGCCTGCCTCGATGGAACGCTTGCGTCGTTGGAACGAATGAACGCCGGACCGATCATTCCGGTTTCAGATCGTTAAAATCGTCTGTATTGGTGGCTCCAAAGCTCAGGGAAAACACTCAAGGCAAGCGTCATGTCAGACTTATTCGACGTCAGTCAAGAAACCATCCTAGTGACGGGCGCGAGCCAGGGGCTGGGGCGGCAATTTGCCCGGGTTCTGGCGGACCATGGCGCGGCCGTCGCGCTCGCCGCGCGGCAGACCGACAAGCTGAAGAGCCTGGAGGAGGAGATCCGCGGCAAGGGCGGCCGCGCTGCCGCGGTCGCGCTCGACGTCACGGACATGTCATCGATCGCCAAGGCCGTGGATGCCACGGAAGCCGCGCTCGGTCCGATCACGGTGCTGATCAACAATGCCGGCATCGCCATCGAGAAGCTCGCGACCGAGCAGACCGAATCCGATTGGGACGCCGTGATCGGCGCCAATTTGAAAGGCGCTTATTTCCTCGCGACCGAAGTCGCGCGCCGCATGATCGCGCGCAAGCAGGAAGGCAACATCGTCAACATCGCTTCCGTGCTCGGCACCGGTGTGCTGAAGGCGGTGTCGCCCTATGCGATCTCCAAGGCCGGCATCCTCCAGGCGACCGGGGCGATGGCGCTGGAGCTCGCAGGCCAGAACATCCGCGTCAACGCGCTGGCGCCCGGCTATATCGACACGGAAATGAATCACGCCTTCTGGTCGACGCCCGCGGGCGAGCGATTGGCCAAACGCATCCCGCAGCGCCGCGTCGGCGCCGAGTCCGATCTCGATGGCGCGATCCTGCTGCTGGCCTCGAAGGCGTCGCGGTACATGACGGGGAGTGTCATCACCGTCGATGGTGGTTTCCTGCTGAATTGAGCCCCGCCGTCGTCCCGGGGCGCGCGTAGCGCGAGCCCGGGACCCATATCCCCAGGGAGATGTTTGGCGAAGACTCGGAGTTGCCATCTCGCCCCACAACATCTCCCTGTGATTATGGATCCCCTCGGTCGCGGGGACGACGGCGGAGAATTGGGTGGCGGCGTTGCGCTAACTCGCACGCACCTCCGCCCTGATCATATCCGCCGCCTTCTCCCCGATCATGATGGTCGGCGCGTTGGTGTTGCCACCGATCAAGGTCGGCATGATCGAGGCGTCGACGACGCGCAAGCCCTCGATGCCATGCACCTTCAGCTTCGGATCGACCACCGACATCGCATCGGTGCCCATCTTGCAGGTGCCGACGGGGTGATAGACGGTGTCGACGCGATTGCGCAGGATGGCGCGGATGTCGTCGTCCGTTCTCACATCGGACGTGAACATGTCCTTCTTCTGCAACGCGCGCAGCGCGGGCGTCTCCATCAGCCGCCGCGTGGTCTTGAAGCCCGCGACCATCGACTCGAGATCTTCCGCCTCGCCCAGAAAGTTCGGATCGATCATGGGTGCAGCGAGCGGATCGGCGCTTTTCAGCCATACGCTGCCGCGGCTCTTCGGTCTGAGCAGGCAGACATGGCACGAGAAGCCCGCTTCCTTGTGCTTCTTGCGGCCGTGGTCGTCGAGCATCGCGATGACGAAGTGCAGCTGGATGTCTGGCACGGCGAGGTCGGGCCTGGTCTTCAGGAAGCCGCCACACTCGGCGAAATTGGTGGTCATCAGGCCGCGTCGCTCCCGGCGATACCGCTGGATGGCGCGGAGCAGGGATGGCAACCGGCCGAGCGATGAATGAACGAAATGCGGATAGTCGGAGGCGTAGACGAACACGAAATCCGGATGGTCCTGCAGATTGCGCCCGACGCCCGGCAAATGATGTTCGGCGCCAATGCCGTGCGCGGCAAGCGCATCGCCATCGCCGACACCCGACAGCATCAATAGCTGCGGCGACTGGAAGGCGCCGCCGGCGAGGATCACCTCGCGGCGGGCGCGCAGCTGCTTGGTCTGCTTGCCCTGCACATATTCGATGCCGACCGCGCGCCCGCCTTCGAACAGGATCTTCGTGGCCTGCGCCCCGGTCTCGACGCGCAGATTCGCGCGCTTGTCCATGTAGGGCTGCACATAGGCGCGCGCCGCGCTCCAGCGCTCGCCCTTGTGCTGCGTCACCTGGTAGCTGCCGAGCCCTTCATGGTCCTCGGCGTTGAAGTCCTCGCGGATGCGGAACTGCGCCTCGCGCGCGGCCTGGTGGAAGACGTCATGGATCGGATTGTCCGAGCGCAGTCTGTTGACATGCAGCGGGCCGTCCTTGCCGTGATACTCGCCGTCGAAATCGGAATTGTTCTCCGAGCACTTGAAATAGGGCAGCACGTGGGCGTACGACCAGCCGGCATTGCCGAGCGAGGCCCAGTGGTCGTAGTCCGATTTGTGGCCGCGGATGTAGACCATGGCGTTGATCGCCGAGGAGCCGCCGAGGCCTTTGCCGCGCGGTTGATAGCCGATGCGGCCGTTCAATCCCTTCTGCGGCACGGTATCGAAGGCCCAGTTGGCCGCGCTGTATGGCAAAGCGAGCCCGAATGGCGTGGTGATCCGCCAATTGTCGTTCCGTCCGCCGGCATCGAGCAGCGCCACGGATGTCGCCGCATCCTCCGACAGCCGCCCCGCCACCGCGCAGCCGCCGGAGCCCGCGCCCACGACGACGAAGTCGAATGTGTCAGTCACTGATGTTCCCCCCTCTGCATTTTCTTCTCGTCATTGCGAGCGAAGCGAAGCAATCCAGACTGTCCCCGCGGCGGGATTCTGGATTGCTTCGCTTCGCTCGCAATGACTGAAAGCTACGACATGAACCGCATCAACTTCTCCAGCCGCGCGATCTTGCCGCCGTAGGGCGGATAGAGATCGGCGAGGCGGTTGAACTTGGAGCGATAAAACACCGGCTTCAGTTTGCTGAACGTGCGAAAACCCCATTCGCCGTGATAGGCGCCGGTGCCGGACGCGCCGACGCCGCCCATCGGCTGGTTGGCTTGCGCGAAGTGGAACAGGCAGTCGTTGACGGTGACGCCGCCGGAGATCGTGCGCGACAGCACCTCGTCGCGGGCGGCGCGATCCTTGCCGAACCAGTAGAGCGCGAGCGGCCGGTCGCGGGCGTTGACGAAAGCGATCGCCTCCGCCGGATCGCGATAGCCCAGCACCGGCAGAACGGGGCCGAAAATCTCTTCCTGCATCACCGCCATCGCCTCGGTCGCGCCGACGATCAGCGTCGGCGGGAACTTGCGGTGTGCTTTCCAGTTCGGATCGTCCGCTTTCGCCGGTTGCAGAATTTTTGCGCCGCGCTGCGCAGCATCTGCCACGAGTCCTTCAAGCCGCGCATAATGCCGGTCGGAGATGACGGAGGTGTAGTCCTTGTTGGCGGGATCGGTGCCGAACATGCGCCGCATCTGCGCGCGCACTTTTTCGGCGAAGGCCTGCAACGAGCGCTCGGGCACCAGCACATAGTCCGGCGCGATGCAGGTCTGCCCGGCATTGAGCAGCTTTCCGTAGGCAATGCGCTCGGCCGCCTCCTCGAGATCGGCGGAGGCGTCGATGATCGCCGGCGACTTGCCGCCAAGCTCGAGCGTTACGGGCGTGAGATTGCGCCCGGCGGCCTCCGCGACCAGCCGGCCGACCCGGGTCGAGCCGGTGAACACCAGATGATCGAAGGGGAGGTGTGCGAAGGCTTTTGCGATTTCGTCCTCGACGCCTGTCACCAGTAGCTCGGTGGCATCGAATTTCGCGGCCACCGACTCCTTCAGCAGCACTGAGAAGTGCGGCGAGAGTTCGCTCGGCTTGATCATGACACGGTTGCCGGCGGCGATCGCGCCGATCGCGGGCGCAAGCGTGAGCTGGAGCGGATAATTCCAGGGCGCGATGATGCCGACGACGCCGAGCGGCTGCGGGATCAGCCGGTTGCGCGCGGGCAGGAATTGCAGCGCGGTGGCCACTCGCTGCGGCGCCATCCAGCTCTTCAGGTGCTTGGTCGCATGCCGGATCTCGGAGAACACCAGCATCGTCTCGGCAATAGTGGTCTCGACGGCCGAGCGGTGGCCGAAATCGGCCGAGATTGCCTGCCGGAATCGCTCCTCGTTGTCGGCGACCACGGTGCGCAGCCGCGCCAGCCGGTCGAGCCGCTCGGCCAGGTCGGGCGCCGGCTCGGCCCGCGCCCGCGCGACCATGGCCTCGAAGGCATCCTTCAGCGCCGGGAGTGGCGCGCTCGCCAAGGGGCGGTCCAAGGTATGGTCCATGGGTGGTCTCCCCTGAAAACGACGTTTGCCCCCGGTTTTGTTGCCCGCAAGCTGGCCCTTTGTGGAACTTCTGGCAAGAGCGCACCAAACGGGCCGGAAATCGGCCCAACTCACTGTCATAAAGTCGAAAAAAACGTCCCCGCGGCCCTTTCCAAAGGCAGCCCGGGTTGGTACATACGCCTCGCACCCGAGGGGCTTTGCCCCGGGGTTGCCTTCCAAGGAAGCCTTTGGGACGCGAGAGCAAGCCACGCGAATAGCGCCGGCCCTCATTCATCGTCCCCGGCATTTCGGCGAAGGCGCGCAAAGGTTTAACGCGGGGTGGAGCAGCCCGGTAGCTCGTCAGGCTCATAACCTGAAGGTCATAGGTTCAAATCCTATCCCCGCAACCAAGTTCGGACTTTTACCGGTTCCGATACGAAAATGGCCCGCATCACGCGGGCCATTTTTGTTTTGGTGGGGCGGGCGCCTACCGTCTCAGGTCACGACGAGTCCCTCGGTCAGTGCGGCCTTCCTCAGATAGGTAAGCGAACCACGCCGAACTTCGCCGGTTGGGCCGGGCGTCGCGGCAATTGCGATCTCTATTCACCACTCAATTGAGTGCGCCATCACCAGAATTCTCATCAGTGCCTTCCAGGGGACCGGCCGCGAACGGAATGAGCAACAGTCCGAGCAGCGCCACGCAAGCGAGGAGGGCCCAGGCTTCGTTGGCGCTGAGCGCGAACGCGGCCTTTTCGACCATGGGACGCAGATAGGCTTCAACCGTGGCATCGGAGACCTGCGGAGGGCGGTGGGTAAACAGCGTGACGTCAAGCCCGATCGCCTGAGCCGCAGTCACATCGCCCGCAATCAGGCGCTCGCGCAAAGCGTCGGCGTGCCCGCCGGTGCGCCCGTAAAGGATCGTATCGATCAGCGCGATGCCGATTGCGCCCCCAAGGTTTCGCATCAGGTTGAACAGGCCGCTTGCGTCGGGTACCCGTGATGCGGTCAGCGAACCCAACGCCAGCCGGGTCGGAGGCAGCAGGCAAAACATGATCGCAACGCCGCGCAAGACTTGCGGCCAGAACATTTCTTGAAAGTCGGCGACACGGCTCTCGAATGCACTGCAACCCAGCCCGATCGCGAACAGACCAAACCCCGCCGCCGACAACCAGCGGGGATCAAACCTGCTTTCCAGCAGGCCCGCAATCGGCGCGGTGGCAAGCTGCGCAACGCCGGTGACGAGCATGATCGTGCCGATTTCAAATGCGTCATGATGTCGAACATAGGCGAGGAAGACCGGCATGAGATAGACCGAGCCGAACAATCCAACTCCGAGGAAGAAGCTCAATGCGCAACCGATTGCAAACGAGCGCGATCTAAAGGTTGACAGTTCGACCACCGGATGCGCGGCCCTGAGTGTTCGGATGGCGAAGACGGTTGCCGCGGCAGCACTCAAGACGATCAGGATGGAGCAGAATGGAGAAAGCCACCCGCGTTGCGGGCCTTCCTTCAGACCGATCTCCAGGCATGCAAGCGAAACCGCAAGAAGTCCGAGAGACGGCACGTCGAGTGTAGCCAGATCAGAAAGCCGGGGTCGTTCGCGCGGCAGCAGCATTGGCGTGGCGAGTGCGGCGACCACCCCAGGAGCGACATTGATCAGAAACAGCCAATGCCAGGACCAGGTGTCGGTGATCCAGCCACCGACCACCGGCCCGACCGTGGGCGCCAGCACGGCCATGATGCCGGCCATGGTGGTGGCAACGGGATGCAAACGGATCGGAAACAGCAGAAAGACAGCGGAAAAAACCGCCGGAATCAGCACGCCGCCAGCGAAACCCTGAAGCACGCGGAAGCTGACAAGCGTCGTAAAACTGCTGCTGAATGCGCAGCCGATGGAGGCAAGGGTAAAGAGGCTGATCGCAATAACGAACAGCCATCGCAGCGTCAGAACGCGCGTAAGCCACCCGGTCAGTGGAATGGCGATGATCTCGGCGATCAGATACGCGGTTTGAATCCAGCTCATCGCCTCTCGCGATATGGCGAGTGTACTCTGGATCGTGGGTAGCGAAGTGGCGACGACCTGAATGTCGAGGATCGCCATGAACATGCCGAGGCACATCAGGACGAAGCCAAGCCACGTAGCTGCACTCGGCTCGGTAACCCGTTCAGTCATTATGCGCCACGCATAATGTCTCACGGGATGCGGCGAGGGCGAGGTTTTCGGCCCGTATGCGGATCGCGAGAACCGCGGCGTTGAGGATGGTGAAGACGATGGCCAGCAGCGGCAAACCCAGAACCAAAGGGAGCACGGCGATCTCGCCGGCAACCACGGCATAGTTGGGATGCGACAGAAATCGATAGGGTCCCGCTGACACGAGCGGCTGTTCGGGCAGAACAATAATCCGCGTCGTCCATCGTGAGCCGAGCGTCCAGATGATCCAGAAGCGAAGGCACTGAAGGATAAGATAGCCGGCCAGGGCAACGACATTCACCGGTTGGTCGCGGCCGAACACCCACAGCGACAACAGCCAGACGGCATGAACCGTGATGATCAACGGATAATGCCGGGGTGCCACCTCGACGGCGCCGCGGGCCAGGAGCTTTCGAGTGTTCGCGCGCGAAATGACGAGTTCGCCGACGCGCTGCAGCGTGATGGCGCCGAGAATGAGTTCAGCAAACGTCACGCAGTGTGCCGTAGCGTGACACAGCTCGCGGTGAAGCCGGGTCCGAGCGCCGTCAACAGTGAGCGCGCCGGCAGCCCTTTCGCGCGAGCCTGCTCAAGCACGAACAATACAGTGGGTGACGACATGTTACCAAAGTCGGCGATAATCTGTCGTTCATGGGAGAGCGTTCCTTGGTCGAGCGCGAGCGCGCCTTCCAATGCGCAGATAACTTTCGCGCCGCCGGGATGGCAGATGAAGCGGTCAATGTCTTCCACCGAAAGACGCATTCTGGAGAGAATTTCGGTCACGGCGGAGTTGAAATGCCTCGTGACGAAGTCAGGTATGGTGCGGCGAAAGATGACGCCGAATCCTTCCGGATCGACACTCCATCCCATGATGCCAAGCGTATCCGGCCAAAGGTGTTCGCCGGCAGCCTCGATCTGCGTCGCACCGCCATCGCCCGCGCGCAACACGATTGCAGCAGCACCGTCGCCAAACAGGCTGACGGCGACGATGTTGGCTTTGGTAAGTTCGTCCAGGCGAAGTGCGAGTGAGCAGAGCTCGATCGTGACCAGCAGCACGTTGGTGCCAGGGCGCGCTTGGGCGAGGCGCGACGCAATCGATAGACCAGAAACCCCGCCCGCACAGCCAAGACCAAACACCGGTACACGCATCGTATCGGACCGGAAGCCCATCCGGCGAGCAACGCGCGCCTCGAGACTTGGTGTCGCGATTCCCGTGGAAGAGACGGTCACGACAGTGTCGACATCGCCGCCAGCAAGTTGTGCGCTCGCCAGCGCCTTCTCGGCGACATCGACAAATAGCGCTTCAGCTCCCTCGAGAAAGGCCTCGGTGCGTTCGGGCCAGCCTCGTCGTTCGAGATACCAGTCGAACGGCTTGACGCCGTGACGCTTGACTATGCCGGTATTCGAGAAAATGCTTGAGAACCGTTCGAATTCGGGAAAGCGGGCGCCGAAGACATCCCATGCCGCCGTTAGCACGTCCTCTTGCAAAAACACGTGGGGAGGCACCGACGTCGCCAGGGAGACCAGCGCAGCCGGGGGCATCGGGGATCCTGGTGTTGCTGTCATCAGCATAAGAAACATCGGCGCGGTGCAAATATTTCGACGCTTGTAAGAAATGATCTAGCCGGACATGTCACTAAAACTTGAATAGCGTTACGACTTCCCAGGTTTGGATTCGACATGCAGAGGTTGTCACTTCCGCCCAGCGAGGCATTCGAGCGCCATCAGAATCTGACCATGGTCCATCAAACTGTTGCCAACGCGATCGTTGACGCCGTCGCGCACTCCATGAAGCGAGCTGTCCAATGACCGAGGTCGAGCTTGTCAACGTGTTCACCCACACGGGGCGCGGCGGCAACCCCTGTCCAATTGTCATCGATGCATCGAACCTGACTGCTGCAGGGATGCAGTCGGTGGCCCGGCGCTTCGGGCATGAGTCGGGCTTCGTCCTGCCGGCTCCCAGCGGCGACGCCGACTATGCCTTCCGGTTCTGGGTTCCGCGACACGAGATGGAGATGTGCGGTCACGCGACCATCGGCGCGCTCTGGGTCCTCGCGACCAAGGGGCGCTTGCCGGGCGAACAGGTCCGCATCGAGACGCGCAGCGGATCGGTGACGGGTTATGTCGATCGTGTGGACTCGGGCGAACCGTCCGTCGAGATCAGCCAGCCCGTCGGCAAGGTCGTTGATCTCTCGCGTGCCGAAGAGGAGGACGTTCTGTCGACGCTCAAGCTGTCGCGCCGCGATCTGCTGGATATGCCGGTGCAGAACGCCGTCACGTCGCGCGTGAAGACGCTCATCCCGATCAAGGGCGTCCGCGAGCTCAACGAGCTGGTGCCGGACCCGGCGCGGATCGAGGCGTGCTGCGGGCGGATCGGGTCCACCGGACTTTACCCCTACGCCATCGAACATCAGGGCGAACGGCGCTTCGAGGCGCGACAGTTTCCGCAGTCATCAGGCTACCCGGAAGATGCTGCCACCGGCATTGCCGCCGCGGCGCTCGCGTTCGGACTGCTCAAGAACGGCCTGGTCGAGCGCAACAGCGCGCGGATCACCATCATGCAGGGCCGGGCGATGGGGTCGTTGTCCGAGATCCGGGTGCGGCTCGGCTTCGCCGACAGCCGGCCTGTGGGGTGCCTGCTTGGAGGCTCCGTCACGCGCGCGGAGCAACATGTCTTGCAGCCCTAGCAGGTCGGCGCAGAGACGGCGCGCTAGACCTGGGCCTTCAGCGCTGTAGCCAGAAGATCGATCATGGCGCGAACGCCGGGCAACACGCCGCGCCGGGACGGAAGCTCGGGCCATTTTTGTTTTGGGATACGCCCGGTGGAAACATCAGTGGATACCTTGCGCGCTCCACAAATCTGTCGTGCGCGAATGCCCTCAGTCCGGAAAGCTCAGGATCATTTTCAGCAGCTTTGGAAACCGCGCGTTGATATCCTCTTCGCGCAAAACGTTGCGGTGCTGGACGCCTTGCTTTGACGTCCGGATCAGGCCGGCCTCCCGCAGGATCCGAAAATGGTTCGACAGGGTCGACTTCGCCATGTCAGGGCAAGGCGCCGCCTCGGTGCACGACATGCAATCGTTTTGCGCGGCCAGGCTTTTGACGATGCGAAGCCGCATTGGATCCGCGAGAGCTCCAAGCACCCCGGCGAGTGTAATCTCGTCCCGCGATGGGTGAACGAACTGCACCATGCTCAAAATATAGCACGTCCCTTGAATTCATTCAATAGTTCACTAGTATTGAACTATTGAATATCGGCATCCCGCCGAACAACGGAAGACATGCGATGACCAAGAGACTCGAAGGCAAAGTTGCGCTCGTGACCGGCGCATCCAAAGGCATTGGCGCCGAAATCTCCGCCCGGCTTGCGGCTGAGGGTGCGGCGGTTGCCGTCAATTACAGCGCCAGCAAAGAGGCCGCCGACCGCGTGGTCGCCGCCATCATCGCCAAGGGTGGCAAAGCCGTCGCCGTGCACGGCAACCTGGCCGATGCCAAAAACGTGAAAAGCGTCGTCGCGGAGACCGTGAAGGCGTTCGGTGCGATCGACATCCTCGTCAACAATGCGGGCATCTACGAGTTCGCGCCGCTCGAGGCCATCACGCCTGAGCATTTCCACAAGCATTTCGACCTCAATGTGCTCGGGCTTCTGTTGATCTCGGGGGAAGCGGTGCAGCACTTCAATCCCAATGGGGGCAGCATCATCAACATCAGCTCGGGCGTATCGACCATCGCGCCGGCGAACACCGCCGTTTACACTGCGACCAAAGCCTCGGTGGATGCGATCTCCTCCGTGCTGTCGAAGGAACTCGCGCCGCGCAAGATCCGCGTCAACGCCGTCAATCCGGGCATGATCGCCACCGAAGGCGTCGTGTCCGCCGGCCTGCACGAGGGCGACATGCGCAACTGGATCGAATCCACCACCCCGCTTGGCCGCATCGGCAAGGTTGAGGAGATCGCTGCCGCGGTGGCTTTCTTCGCTTCGGACGAAGCGTCCTACGTCACGGGCGAGACACTCCACGTCACCGGCGGCCTTCGCTGACGCGTGACGTACCCTGGCGGCCCGACATCGCTGAAGGGCGTCGTCCCGGCATGGTCGGTGGTGGTGTATCCCGCAACCAGGTTCGGACTTTACCGGTCCCGATGAGAAAATGGCTCGCATCAAGCGAGCCATTTTTATTCTGCGGGTGAGAGTCCTGATGTCACCGCGAGCCACGCAGTGAGCCAGCGGTGCCGTCGGATCCGAGCTTTACGGCTTGTCGTCGGCCTCTTCGCTTTCCGAAAGCGCCCGATAGCGCACGAGATCGGGATCACCATCCATGTAGAGCCCAATGAAGCCCCGATAGCCGAAGTCGTCGCGGAGAAGCACGAGCAGCCGATCCAGATCCTTGTAGGTACGATCTTCCTTGTCGCCCCAGGTTCGCAGCGGCAGGAATTCGCGTCGCCAGCTCGGCCGAACATAGGCCAGGTGCTCCGCCATACCCTCGATCGTCTTGGTGATGATGAGGACATTGCGCAGGTGCCCGCCATTTTGCAGCTCCTGCTTGATTTCCCCTTCCTGTAACCCTTTCGCCAAGGGTCGCTCCCGCAAATTGATCGCCCAAAGGACGAAGACCACAACGGGGGCAGACTTCCTTGCACCGACCAATCCGCAGTCGCTTTCCGACGTGCGGTCCGGAAGATTCGGACCGAGTCGAACTGCTCCATGGCGAAAGCTGCCTCCGACCCTGTGTCTATCAGCGAAAGGGGTTGCCTTGCGAGCCGGCAATGAGGTGACGCGCACAGCAAGCGCTTCGATCGCTGCTGCATTCACACGTCGGCGGCATCGACGTTCTCCCGGCGATGCGAACGAAAAATCGATGTAACATCAGCTACATCGATAGGGTTGCGAACGCGACGAGATGCTCCAGGCTCGCGGTCGACCCCGATGCATCTTCCTCTAGGCCACTCCGCCACCCGGCTCTTGCAGGTGGCGGAAGGCGGCGGGCACGTTGACGGAGTTGTGCGCCCAATCGAACAGGCTGTACTCGCCGTAGTGCGCCATGGCGACCGCCTCGAGCGTGGCCTCGATCGATCGACCTTCTGCGATCGCCGTGCGCACGGCGCTGTCGAGCTCGCGAAGATAGCGAAGCGGGAATTCGATGTCCGCGGGACGCATCGGCCGGCCGTGGCCTGGAATGATGGTTGCGTCTTCCGGCAGGAAGTCGCGCACGCGCGCAAGGGTCGTCATCGTCTCCTTGTGCCGCCCTTCGAGGAGCCACGGAAGCGCCGGAGACGGTGCTTGGATCATGTTACCGACCCAAAGCACCTTCGCGTCTGGCGCCCATATGACCAAATCGCCTGGCGTCTGCGCGAACCCAAAGTGACGGACCTCGACGATGCGGCTGCCCAGATCGACGCTGATCATGTCGGGGACGGTGATGTCAGCGGCGCGTGCCTGCACGCGTTCGATGCCCTTCCCCTTACCCATGAGGCTGATCATGAAACGGCGATCGTCCTCGAAGCTTTCTTCCATGTAGCGCTTGGTCGCCGGATGCTGAATCACGACAGTGCTGTCGGGAAACAGGTAATTCCCGTAGGCGTGGTCGCCATGATAGCTGGTGTTGACGAGGAAGCGGATCGGCTTCGACGTCACTTGCCGTACGAGCCCGATAAGCTGCGAGGCGAGATCGCCATTCAGCATTGACTCGACGACGAGTACGCTGCGTTCGCCGATCACGAAGCCGGCCGTGGTGGCGACGTGGTCTTTCTCGAACACGTCGTCAGGCATGACCGCGAAAACGCCGGGGGCCAGTTCGTTCGATGTGAGGTTCACCCGAGCCGCATCCCAGGGCGGCGCTGCTTCTTGCTCACCGTCCTGCGTCATCGGATGGGCCTCCTGTTTGAATGATGCCAGACAACCGCCCTTTGCGGACGCCGTTACTTCGCTGCTGCGCGGGCGGCCTGTTCGATTGCGTCGGCCACGACTTCAGGGTTGGAGACGGGGACGGCGTGCGAAGCGTTCACCTCGATGACGGTGGAGTGGGCGCGATCGGCTTCGAACTTGTATTCATCGACCGGAATGGCGCGATCCTGCAGCGGCCTGACTTGCCAGCTCGGCTTGCTCGTCCATGCCGCGGATGTCAGCGGTTCGGTTAGGGCCGCCAGGTTCATGGGGCGTTGGCCGGCGAGCATCAGGGCGGCCACGCTCGCGGGCACGTCGGCGGCAACGTTGCTGTGAAACTTGTCGGGCTGGTAGAGGAGATACGTGCCGCTGGTACCGTCGGGCAGGGTGTAAGTGGTCGGCTCGACGGACGTGGGGAATGTGCTGCCGGGGTACCGTTCGAGCAAATGGGTTGCGGCCTCTCCGACCGCGGGCATGATGGAGGCCGCGTAGACAAGGCCCTTGACCTTGGGGTCGTCCCCGGCCTGCGTGATGACGGCCCCGCCATAGGAGTGGGCCGCCAGGATCACGGGCCCCTGGATCTTGTCCAACAGGCTGCGCAGGTACGCGGTGTCGATTGCCGGGCCCAGCAGCGGATTGCCGAAGGCGACGACCGGGTAGCCGTCGCGCTGCAGCCTCTCAATCACTCCATTCCAGATCGACGCGTCTTCGAAGGCCCCGTGCACAAGGACGACAGTGGGCTTGGGCGATTCCTGGTTCATCGTGAGTCCTTTTTCAGGAGAATTAGGGGGAGGTCGCTTCGCTGAAGTGTTCGTTAAGTCGCGTCGCCCAAGCTCATCATCTGCCTTGCAACGAAGAGCCTCGGTAAGACGCTCTATTTCTGGGCGATGACGTGAAGCCGGTGCACCTTGGGAGCTTCGGAAAACAGCTCGCCTGCCTTCGCGAACAGCGCCTTTGCAAGTTCGCCGTTCAAATGCGCGTCTCGTCCAACTTCGTCATTGAACGTGTCGATGATTCCGTAGCGTCCCGGCTCCTCTTCCTTGAGCCCGTACCACGCCGCTATTCCGGCCTCTGCCTTCGCCATCGCGGCGCCCTGCTTCAGGAAAGCTTCGACTTCCGCTTCCTTGCCCCGATTGGCTTTCAACTCGACGAAGAAGGCGAACTTGGCCATGCCATTGATCCTTTCGGTTGCATCCGACTATTGTGCGTCTCTATATAAAATGCGTTTTTATAAAAACACATCAAAGAACGCGTGGGATTGGTTCGCTTTGTCGTGATCGAAGAAAATAATATAGCCGCGTAATTTCAGATACTTGGTGCAAGTCATATTTTCGATAGCGAGTCGTCATCCAGAATGAATTTGAAAATTCATAAGAACTGTATCAGAAGTCTTTTTATGAAATCACCGGTGGTCTCGACCATCACGGCCTTGCCGTCTTCACGGGTCGTGCGGTGAGATGAGCGGTGCCGAAGCGATGATGAGATCGTTGCGGTCACACCCCCGACGACGACTTAGGACCTGCTCGGAGCCTTACCGAGAGGTGGAAGCAAGTGTTGCGCGGTGTGAGGCGATAGCTGCTCGATGGCCGCTCGAAGGTGGGCCGCAGCCTTCGAATGCTCGGGCCCATCGAGCATGCGCAATGCTTCCAGCATGAGCGACAACGCCACCGAGGCATCGGAGATCGCGTCCGTCATGATCGTTCCTTTCGATGCGTGCACGATCTTCAGAGCGTCGGCCCTCGGCATCGACGTCGCGGGACGCGCTCACATCATCAGTTCGGTGTCCTTGATGTCGGCGATGGGGCCGAGGATCGCAGGGTCAAATTCATCCAGAGAGCTGCGGTCCAACAGACGCTTGGGCAGGTCGGGGTTCGCCAAGGCCCCGCGGCCTATCGTGACGACATCGGCGCCATCGTCGAGCGCAGCCACCGCCTGCTCGATGTTGTGCAGGCTGCCATTGGCGAAAATCGTCGCTTTGGGGGCGTAGCGCTTGGCGAGGCGCATCAATGACGGGCCGTCCTCGGCGAAAGCAGGCTTCCACGCCTCAAACTCGGTCACATGGACGAAGTCGGCGCCGGCATCGCCGAGGCTGCCGAAGATGATTTCGGCGTCACGCTCCGCACCCGCCCATTTGTGATGATAGTCGTTCACCTTGCCTTGCGAGATACGGACGCCGACCGGCACCGCGCTCCCGACCTTCGCGCGCACCGCCTTGAAGGGTTCCACGATTAGCCGCACGCGGTTCTCCGTGGCGCCGCCCCAGCGATCGGTTCTGCTGTTGGCGTAGTCGGTCAGGAACTGGTCGAGCAAGTAGCCGTTGGCGCCGTGAATCTCGATGGCGTCGAACCCGGCGACCTGGATCGCTCGCGCAGCCGAGCCCGCGAAGCCGGCGATGGCGTCGGCGATCTGCTCTTCCGTGATGGCTGCCGGCAGTACGTAGCGGTCCTTTCCGTGATAGAATGTCATCTGCTCGCCCTTTGGCTGAATGGCAGACGGGCCCACCGTGCTGTCGCGAAAGCGATTGCCTTGACTGATCGCTCCCGCATGCATCATCTGGGCAATGGCCACCGCTCCGTGCGACTTGATGCCGTTGACGACCGGCTTCCAGGCCATGGCCTGCACTTCGTCGGTCATGCCGGGCTGATGGACGTAGCCCTGCGAGAACGCCTGGTCTGTGTAGATGCCTTCGGTGATGATCGTTCCAAACCCGCCTCGCGCGAACCGCTCGTAGTATCGCGTCATGGTTTCGGTGGCCCGGCCGTCCTGGGTCGCCGTGATGCGCGTCATTGGCGCAACAGCAAGACGGTTCTTCGCGGTACGGCCGTTTATATCGATCGGCGTGAAAAGCGCCTTCGCTTCGCTGTCCATCATTTTTGAATCTCCAGAGCCTTTACCTTCGGGAGTGGCCTCCCTTGCTGGAGATCGATTTAAATCTCGCCGTGAGCCGACAGAAGCCCGGCTGGAAGCTAAGCACTTTATCGATTATCGTTATAAAATGGATTTCGCGGATGTGGCCCTGTTTCGCAGCATCGTGACCGCCGGCAGCCTGTCCGCTGCGGCGCGAGAGATGGGCACGACGCCAATGTTGGTCAGTCGAAGGCTCGCAGCGCTCGAAGCCGAGCTGGGCGCACGCCTGTTTCATCGGACGACGCGCTCGCTATCGCTCACCCCTGAGGGCGAGGCCTTTTTGCCTCACGCCGCCGCCCTGATAGCCGCCCGCGATTCAGCATTCGAGTCCGTGTCGTCCGCCGGCTCGGGGCTCTCAGGTGTGCTCAAGGTCACCGCGCCGAACGTCATCGGCCATGCGGTCATCGTACCCGTCGTGGCCAAGCTGATCGCGGACAACCCGGCGCTTCGGGTCAATCTTGTCCTGAGCGACGATCGCGTCGACATCGCTTCGGTGGGTCTCGACGTTGCGATCCGCGTGGCGCCGATGAAGCCTTCCGACATGATCGCGACAAGACTCGCCGACAATCCCTACATCCTCTGCGCATCGCCAGCCTATATCGCTCGCTTCGGCGAGCCGGCAACGCTGGGCGATCTGGTGAGCCACCCCTGCATCAAGCTTCATGCGATGGAGACCTGGCCGTTCGTACGTGGAGGCGAATTGGAGCAGATCCGGATCGCCGGCCCGCTGTCGGCCAGCACAGTCGACGCTGTTCGAGCGGCTTGTCTTGCGGGCGTGGGGGTCGCCATGATGACCTATTGGGATGTTTACGAGCAGATTGAACGCGGAGAGTTGAAGCGCATCGTTCTGGCGGATGCCGCGCCGGTTGAGCTTGGGATATGGGCGGTTTTCCTGACTCGCGCGCAAATGCCCGTCCGGGTAAGAGCGTTCATTGATGCTCTGCGAAAACGGCTGCTTGCGGGCACACTGCCGTGATCGTCGCGACGTGCAATCGCCGGCGAGCGGGAAAGCTCGCCGGCGACGCGTCGCTGGGCAGAATGCCACCTGTTACCGCGTCAGGCGAACCAGATCCTGCCTTAGCAGATAGAAGGAGACCGCGAGCAGCACGACGTCCTTCATCAGGAAGGGCACGTTGCCCGTCATCGCGGGGAAGCCTCCCGCGGCGACGTCCCAGCCCTCCGGCATGAAGGGAATGATGGTGACGGTCGCGATGAAGGTGCCGGTCGAGCCGAGGGCGCCGAGCACACCAAGCCGGTGGCTCCAGAAGCCCGAGAGCAGCAGCGCGCCGAAGGTCCATTCAGAAACGCCGAGGAAATAGCTGGCGCCGGCATGGCCGAACACGGGATAGAGCCACCAGATCAACGGGCCGTTGCTGATGAACGGGACCAACCGTTCGAACTCGTACGGAAACCACTTCTGGTAACCGAAGAAGAAGAACATGATCACCATCGAGGCGCGGACGACATGGTAGTCGAGATCTTCCGCGAGCAGGCCGGATCCCTGCAGGGCGCGGACGAGAGGATTTTGGGCGGTGTGGGTGTTGGCAAGCGTGGTCATGGTCGTGATCCCTGATGTGAGATGAGCGACGTGGCGGCCGTCGCGTTAGGCGACCGCCGGGAAGTCGATCTCGGTATCGTTGATGCGGTTGAAGACGTTGGTGAACACGGTGGTGGCAAAGGCGAGGCTGATGTCGACGAGCTGCGCGTCGCTGTAGCCGGCGGCCTTAATCGCGACGAAATCCTTGTGGCTGACGGTGCCGCTGGTGCGCGCAAGCTTGTCGACGAAAGCGACCAGCGCATCGCGCTGGGCATCACCGGTGGGCCGGCCATCGCGGATCTGCTTCACAATCTCCGGCGCCAGGCCGACGAGCTTTGCGAGATGGCTGTGGGCGGCGACACAATAGTCACAGCCGGCGGCTTCGCTGATGACGAGCTTGATGATCTCCTTGTCGGACTTGGTCAGTCCGCCGGAGGCGAGCACAGTGTCGGCAGCGAGCACGGCCTTGAGCGCAGCGGGGCCATGGGCGGCGATGGCCGCAAAGGTGTTCGGCACGCTGCCGATCGCCTTCTTGATCTGGGCATAGACCTGGCCGGAGGGGCCGGCGTCAGTTTCGAGGTTCGGGACGGAAAGTCGGGACATGATGGCACTCCGTGTTGGGGTGGTGAACGATTGCGGAGTGACAGTAGGGTCGTGGCATGAGATGTTGAATGCTTGATATGCTTGTATATATGCTCAATCGTCTCAAATGACATACCGAGAGAGGAATACGATGGATTGGCTGAGCCGGCTGTTCGAGATGATGCCGGTGCGCGGCCGTCTGGACCTGCGCTGCTCCTACGGCGCGCCCTGGCGGATCGAGCAGGGGCCGGGCGAGGTCAACGAGATCCCGTACCATGCGGTGCTCGCAGGCTCGGCGGTGCTGGACGATCCGGCGGGAGGCCGGCCGTTGCTACTGGAGGCCGGCGACATTCTGCTGCTGCCGCGCAACCCCCGGCACGTGATGCACGACGGCAGCGGAGCTGCGCCGCTGAAGGCCCGCAACCGCGCCTCACTCAACTTCACGATCAGCGAGAATCCCGGCTCGGACGCGCGGCTCGATCTGCTGTGCGGACATTTTTCGATCGCCCCGCCGCACGACCGGCTGCTGCGCAACTATCTGCCGCCGGTGCTGATCGTGAGGGCCGGCGCGCAGGCCGGAGAGCGGGATACGGCGGGGCAGCTCGCAGGCCTCGTTGCCTTGATGCGCGGCGAGACCGCAGACGATCAGCTGGGTGGCCGCGCGATGCTGAACGCGTTGTCGACGGCGATGTTCGCGCTCGTACTGCGCCTCGCCAGCGAGACCGGGGACGCGCCACGCGGGCTGCTTGCGCTCGCAGGTCACCCGCGCCTCGCGCCGGTCGTCGCGGCCATGTTCAATGCGCCCGCGCGCGCATGGACGCTGCCCGAGCTCGCGCAGCTCGCCAACATGTCGCGTGCGACACTCGCCCGTCAATTCCAGGAGAAGGTCGGACGTTCGCCGAGCGAGCTGCTGACCGACATCCGCATGACGCTGGCAACGAACGAACTGAGGAAATCCTCGCTCTCGACCGGAGCGGTGGCTGAAGCGGTCGGATATCTGTCCGAGGCGGCATTCCAGCGGGCTTTCAAGAGCCACATGGGCATCACTCCCGCGCAATGGCGAAAGGCTGCGCAGTCGCCTGCGACGATTGACGAGCTGGAGCTGGCGAAGAGCGCCGAGGCGGCATCGGGTGTCGAGAATGCCTAGGCCGGCGCGCGTGAGGTGGCCGGGCTAGCTCAACATCCGCGGCAGATGATGAGCTTGCGATCCAGCATCTGATCGCGCTGCTGCTGCTCGCGCTCCCAGGCCGACAGGGCATCTGATTGAGGCGCGTCGGCCCGGCTCGGCTGACGGTGGCCGACCGGAGCGAGCCAGGGCAGGCGCGACGTCGGCTCGACCGAGGCGAAACGCGCGGCGGCCCGCGACGGCAGATCGGGGAGGACGTCGCGAGAGCTGTTCCGGTCGGAAGCATGTGCGGGCGACAGCAGGCCGATCAGGAGAAGGCCCGCAAAAGTGGAGCGGATCGAGCGTGTCTGGTTCGAACGATGGGACATTGTGGCGCTCCCGTAGCGGAGGCTCGGGATGAGCGGCTCCGTTGAGGGCCACAATAGTCGTGGACGCGAAAGGCTGAATGCTGCGCGATCTCGAAGATATGCTCGTTCGTCTCACGAGCGTCGATGGAGGGGACTGGTTGCAGCTTCAGCGGGCTGGCCACCAGGCGTTGGCTCGGCGACCACCTCGGCGATGTCAAGATTACGATCGGGGCCGTGTGGAACCACTAATTGGCCGGGTTCGAGACGCAGCTGCGTGCCATCGAGATGGACCGTCACGATGTCCGGCTCGAACGATACAAAACTGGAGATGCGCCGGACTTCGGGATAGGCGTCGGGATACGACCATGCCGCCTGGCGCGCGTCTCCGATGGAGTAATAGCTGCAGAGGCCCTTGTACGGGCAGAAGGTCTGGAGCTTGACCGGAGTGAGGGCAGACTCATCGATGTCGGCACGAGGAACATACCAACGCGGTGCAAAGCCGGACTCATAAAGGACCAGCGGCCGCCTTGTATCGGCTATGACCTGGCCCTGGTGGTTGACCACCAGGTTACGAGAGGTCTGGCGGATGTCGATGCGGTGATAGGGATCGGCGGCATGGCCCACGATGCGTTCGTCTTCCTCGTAGAAGGCATCCATGGCCCGCCAGGCAAAAGCGATCAGACCCTGCAAATCGCCTGCATGGGCGGGCAGGTCGGTGTGCCGCCATGCTCCGCGCGCCGCGATGTGTTGCTCGTCGACCCGAACGCTGTACCAGGACGTCGGCCCAAGATCGGCGTGTTGAGTGATGTGCTCGGTGGGTTCCAGCACATGTGGGGAAACATCGGCCTCCGGGAAATAGGCGACGGGATAACGGCCCGGTTCGAAAAGCAGGAGCACCCGCTCGCTATCGGCGATCCAGCTTCCCCCAAAGCGCACGCGGATGCGGCGGCGTAACGGTTCGACGTACAGGAGTCGCTTGGGCAGCGGCTCGGGGACGAGAAAGCGGCCGATTGCTCCCGTTGAAAGCGGGCCTTGTTGCCAGGACAGTCCCAATTGATCTCTCCCTGCAGCACGCCGTCGATGGCGGATCTGTTCCGGCCCGTGCTTGGCTTCGCCGGCGCGATCCGATGGCTATATTTCGTCCGCGGCCCGGCCTTGGTTACAGGTCATCCCACCAATTTTGCGGCGTGATGACGCCAGCCGAGATGATTCAACCAACCGTAAAGCCGTCATCGATCGGAACAGTGAACTGGAAGACGGCGCCGCGCGGTTCGTTTGCGGTCGCCCAGAGCCTGCCGCCATGCGCCACGATGATCGAACGGCATATCGACAGTCCGACACCGAGGCCGCCCGATTTGGTCGTGTAGAAGGGTTCGAACAGCCGCGCGAGGCTCTCCGCAGACAAGCCCGGTCCCGAATCCGTGATCGATACGCGTATGCTCTCGGCATCTGCTCTCGCGGTCTGGATCAACAGCTCGCGCTTGCCCCCCGTTGTCTCGCTCATGGCCTCGATGGCGTTCAGGATCAGGTTGAGCGTGACCTGCTGCAGCTCGACGCGATCCCCGATGACCTTGGGCAGACGATCGGCGAATATCGTCTGGATCGACACATCGTGCCGCGCTGCTTCAGCCTGCGTGAGTTCGATGACTTGGCCGATGACGCTGTTGATCGCCAGGGAATCCCGTTTGGGCGGTGATTTTTTGACGAGATCCCGGATTCGCTCAATGACCTCGCTGGAGCGGATGCCGTTCTCGATGGCGCGTGTCAGCGCCCTGCGCGTCTGCTCCAGTGCCGGTGGTTGGTGATCGAGCCAGCTCAAGGCCGCTTGCGCGCTGGCGATGACGGCGGTGTTCGGCTGATTGACCTCGTGGGCGATCGACGCCGTCAGCTGTCCCATCACCGCCACGCGGTTGGCGTGGGCCAGCTCCATCTGAGCCACGCGGTAACGCTGCTCGTTCTCGCGTGCCTCGGTTTCGGCGCGCTTGCGCTCGCTGAGATCCAGCACGAAGGCAACGCCTTGCTCCTGCTCGTCGTCGAACAAGGCTCCGCCGGTCAGCACCGGCACCCGGCTGCCGTCCTTGCGGAAGAACGCCTTTTCGAACGGGTGGACAACCCGCGTCGCCTTCAATTCGGCCCGGGCGCGGTCGGTGCGCTCCTGCCATTCGGGCGGCGTCAGATCTGCCCAGCGCAACCGGCCCGCGGCGAGATCCTCGCGATCATATCCCATGGTCTTCAGGAACGCGTCGTTGGCATCGAGGATGTCGGGGGTGTGATCGAAGATGAAGATCCCGATGATGTTGGCCTCGACCAGCCGGCGGATCCGCGACTCCCGCTCCTGAAGCTCCCGGTACAGACGGGCATTGTCGAGCGAGGTCGCAGCCTCGGATGCGAGAAACTTGAGGATCGCGATCCGGGCGGGTGTGAAGACGCGCGAGGCGAGATTGTTCTCCAGATACAGAAATGCCACCGCCCTGCCTTGCTTGACGAGCGGCACGCACAAGGCTGATCGGACGTGCTTCTTCTGGATGTATTCGTCGCCGCCGAACGCGCTGCTCGTCGAGGCATCGTCGAGCACGACGCTTTCCTGGGTGCGAGCCGTGTAAAGGACGATCGACATCGGGACTTCAGCGGCGGAGATCGGTGAATCGGCGAGATCGAGAGCGATCAAACCGCCGCCTGTCACCGCGTCCGCCCGAATTCTCAGCTCGGAACCCCTCGGTAAAATCAGCACGCCACGTTCCGCACCCGCGTGCTCGATGGCCGAACGAAGCAGGGTCTCCGTGAGCTTCTCCAGCACGATCTCGCCTGAAACAGCCTCCGACACCTTGAGAACCGTCGCAAGGTCCAGCTGCTCGACAGGTGCTCCGATCGTCCCTGCGGCGCTGAGCGCGGATCCTCTCTCCCGCAGGTTCGGATGGAGTTTCTCGAGCTGGCTCACCTTCGCCTCGGCGCCCCAGCGCGCGTAGCAATCGCGCGCTTTTGTCAGGTAGGACAAGACAACCGTTCGAATGCCGCGCGCCTCGTAGAACCCTGCTGCGCGTTCCGCAGCGATCGCCTCGATCTGCGCGAATCCGGATTCTTGCGCCAATCGGATCGATTCCTCGTAGAGCTGTTCCGCCTCGAGTTCGCGGCCTTCGATGCGCGCAAGTTCCGCCGCGACGAGCTTCTGCCGGGCAGCGTAATTCGCGGGGCAGCGGTTGGACCAGACTGTCAGCTTGCGGTGGTGTTCCCGGAGGTCGCCGAGGCGCCGCTCGCGATCCTCGGGGCGTGATGCGTGATAAGCCCCGGCATGAGCGAGTGCCGTGTAGAACCGGTATTCGGTGAAATCCGAATAAGAGCGGACGCACCATGAGAGCGCTTCTGCGCGTGCGGCGAGGGCAATCGCGACATCGTCACGTCCGGCAATGACTTCGATCTGAATTTGCGTCGCGTAGTAGAAGAAGGCGCTTATCGGTTCGCTCGCATCCGAGGGCTGAAGCGCCGCGGGGCTCTCGAAGTCATTCCGGCCATCGCGCCCCATAAGGCTCTGCGCCAGATCTCGTTGCCTGATGAGGCCCTCCGCAGCCAATCGGACGCCCAGACCCTCGGCGAATGCCAGGGACCGCTCGGCGCGCGAGCAGACGTCCGTGAGCGGATCGCCGCAGAAGAGATCCACCGATATCAGTCCGCGATGCGAATACGCCGCGAATGCCAGATCTCCGGTCGTCAAGCAGATCGCAAGAGCGCGCCGAATGAACGGCCGTCCCGATCGGATCGGGAGAATCCATGGGGTCACGTGAAGGCCGAATACCAAAAGCGCCCGGCCGCTCAGCCCTGTCTGCGGCTGCCTGTCAGCAAGGGCTGCGCCAAATTGCGATAGCCGGAATCCAAGTTCAGCATCGGTTGAATTGCTCGCGAGCACGCCGAATATGGCGGTCAGCGGGTAGCACGCTTCAGGGCTGGTCCCGTGCTGGAGCGTCAGTCGAGTGGCCTCCAAGAGCATGGTGTCGGAGAGGTTGCGATCGGTGAGAAACGCAGGCGTGAGGAGGTCGGCCAGGACGCCCATGGTCGCACGATGATCCGGATCGGTCATCGGCGGTAGCGCATGAAGCTGCTCGTCGGACAGCTTTTCGGTCAAGCTCCGCAGGCGTCGCCGATCCTCGTCCACCTCGCTGCGGCTGGGATGAGGAGACCAGTCAATCCCGGTTCTGCGCAAAAATGCGAGGCAAACGTCGACCGCGCGCTCGAGCTGTCCCGCGGTGGTGTATAGCTGCGCCTGGAGTCTGGCGACCTCGGCGCTCGCCTGAATGTCCGAACAGCTCTGCGACAGGACCGTCAATTCCGCTTCCGCCGTGTTCAGCTCGCCGAGCAGGAATTTGCATTCGGCGTGGAGCAGGCCGATCGCGAAGGCGTCCCGGCTGCACCGCGGATGCCCTTCCTCCCCGAGCAGTTCGCGGGCGATTTCAAGGTAGGTTGCCGCCGCGTGGTAGGCCGTTGCATTTCGCGCGCGCCGGCCCGCGGCGAGATTGACGGCAATGACCTGTTCGCGTTCAGCGCCGTTGGTCAGAGCGGCGATGCCGCGGTTCAGCTGGTTGGCAACGATATAGACGCGCTCGTTGGTTTCGTCGGGCGTCAGCTGCGCTGCCAGGACCAGACCGATCCGAAGGTGCAGGGCCGTTCGCCTGTCCTGGTCCGGTTGAAGCGCATAAGCGGCCTCTTGCACGCGATCGTGGACGAACGCGTAAGAGCTCTTGAGGCGTCGGACCAGTTCGAGACGCGTCGCGTCTCGCAGATCCGCGTGCAGCGTCTGCTCCGATGCTCCGTGCACGAGGCAGAGCGTTGCGATCTCGGCGCTGTTGCCCAGGCAGGCCAGCTCCAGCAGGGCCCGACGTGTCTCGTCGCGCAAACCGCTCAGCTTGCCGACCATGAGGCGCGCGACGTTTTCGGCGTAGCTTTTTTCCTTGATGCGTTCGAGATCCCAGCGCCACTGTCGCTTGTCATGATCGAAGGTCAGTAGGTTTTCTTCGGCCAGTGCCCGCAGAAACTGCGTGAGAAAGAACGGATTCCCGTTCGTCTTCTCGTATATCAGCTGCGCCAGGGGCATGGCGTATGCCGGCTCGCAGTGAAGTGCATCCGCGGTGAGTTCCTCGACGGCAGCGCGGGTGAGGGGTGCCAGGTCGATTTCCCGCACCCGTTTACGGGAGGCGCGAATTTCGACGAGCCGTTGTGCCAGCGGATGTTTGACGTCGACATCCTTGCGTCGAAAGGCGGCGATGAGAAGCAGATTTTGCAGGTCGGATCTGTTCAGAAGAAACGCGATCAGATCAAGTGTGGCCACGTCGAGCCACTGCAGGTCGTCGAAGAAAAGCACGAGCGGATGGTGAGGCTTGGCGAAGATGCCAATGAAGCGTCGAACGACGAGTTGGAAGCGTCGCTGTGCGTCTTGCGGGGGAGCCTCCGGGACAGGCGGTTGATCCCCGATCACCAGCCGCAGCTCCGGTACGAGATCCACCATCAGCTGACCGAGCTGGCCCAGCGCTTCGTGCAGTGCGTTACGCCAGGGTGCCAGATCGGCATCGCTCTTGGCGAGGAGGCCTCGGATAAGGCCTTGGAGCGCATGCGCGAGCGTCGCGTAAGGCATATCGCGCTTGTGCTGATCGAACTTGCCGGAGGCGAAGAACCCTCCCAACGGGACCAAGGCCTTGTGCATTTCGTCGACGAAAGCGGACTTGCCGATACCGGAGGGGCCGGACACCAGGATCAACTCGGGCGTGCCGCTCCGGGTGACGCGATCGAACGAGGTGAGCAACGCCTCGATCTCGTGCTCCCTGCCGTAGAGCCGTTCGGGAATCAGCAGGCGGTTCGGTGTATCGGTTTGGGCCAGGACGAAATCATCGATTCGTCCCTGCGCTTCCCATTCGGCGAGTGACCGTTCCAGGTCGCTCTTGAGACCGGCTGCGGTCTGGTAGCGGTCCTCGGCCGTCTTGGCGAGGAGCTTCATGATGATCGCCGACACGGCATAAGGCACGCCATTGACTCGTTCGGCGGGCGGAACGGCACGTCTCGCGATGTGGCTGTGCACCCATTCCATCGGACTGGCCGCGGTGAACGGCAGTGCGCCCGTCAGCATCCGGTAGAACGTCACGCCGATTGCGTACAGATCGCTGCGGGAATCGACGGACCGATTCATGCGGCCGGTCTGCTCGGGCGCCATGTAGGCCAGCGTGCCCGCCATGGTCTCCGGTGGTTCGAGCTGCTGTCGCTCGCGCGGCAGGCGAGA
Source organism: Bradyrhizobium sp. 63_E2_N1_3 (assembly GCF_052076005.1). Lineage (NCBI taxonomy): Bacteria > Pseudomonadati > Pseudomonadota > Alphaproteobacteria > Hyphomicrobiales > Nitrobacteraceae > Bradyrhizobium > Bradyrhizobium sp. 63_E2_N1_3. The sequence continues at coordinate 1,145,603 of NZ_CP197235.1, forward strand.
TGCGAGGCCGAATCCGGTGATCCTGACCTCGTCTGCCCCGGTCACCAGAAGATTGGCCGGCTTCAAATCCTTGTGGACCAGGCCCTGCCGATGCAGCTGGTCGACGGCGGTGGTGATGCCGAGAGCCAATCGCAAGAAATGGTCCAGCTTCATCGGCGCGCCGAGCAACTGCTCGAGCGGCTCGCTGCCGGGATCTTCCAATATCAGCAAGGTTCGACCACCGTCGCGAATCAGCTCCAGCGGCCGTACGGCCCAGGTCCCATCGAGCTCGTCGCGCAAGGCGTATTCATGGGCGAGCCGGTCGAGGACCGCGGCCGGCGGATGTTCCGTCGCCGCCCTTACGGTCAGGACACTGTTGACATCGCCATCGGCGCCCCGGCGCCATTCGCGACAAAAGACGCGCTCGCCGTCGTCCCATGACGCTTTGAGACCGGCATTGCCGTTCGTGGATACCCGCGAGGATACGTGCATCTGCCGGACTCCGGAACTAGCCGGCCAGTCGATTGAAAAGGAGGGAAAGGTGCTCACCTGTCCCGTCCGGGAACGTACTCCCAACGCCAATCCCCAACAATAGCCGGGATCGGAGCCATGGCATGAGCCACATTCGGATTTCGGGGCGTGGCTCAACCAACCGCAAAGCCGTCATCGATCGGCACGGTGAACTGGAAGACGGCTCCGCGCTGCTGGCTTCAGGCTGTTCACTCTGCGAATAACCTGGCTGAAGTTCAGACCCTCCAGCTTTGAGCGTGGGGGAATTGCGGGATTCTTCGAAAGGTCATTCAGCGAGGACAGTTTCAAGATCTGTAAGCCGTCGCCGCAAACCTACGCTCAAATGGAGAATGAACTTGGCGTCCCCTCGCAGCTCTGCATGATCGCCTGCCACGCCTGGGATACGCGTAGCGCCGTGGCGGCCGGCTGGGAAGCTGCGTTCATCGGGCGGCCCGGCACGCTGATCCTGCTCTTCCAGTGCCAACCGGCACTATTGCATCGCTTCCTGTCGAACAATCCCGTTCTGAGCCGGTGACACGTCGGCTGCTGCCCGGAGGAGGTCACGCTTGAGCAGATAGACGGAAGCCGCAAGCAGTACAACATCCTTCATGAGGAAGAGGAACGGCAACGTGGCCGCAGGAAATCCGCCGGCCGGCGCGGGCCAGGCATCGGGGAAAAACGGAATGATCGTCACGGTGGCGACATAGGTCGCGCATGAACCCAGCGATCCCAGGATCGCCACTCTTCTGCTCCAGAAGCCGAGCAGAAGAAGCAATCCAAACAACAATTCCGCTGAACCCAGGAAGTAGGCCGCGCCGCGCACGCCAAACACCGGATACAGCCAGAAGATCAGCGGACCATTGCTGATGAACGGAATCAACGCGTGCGCTTCGTAGTCGAACCATTTCTGGCAGCTGAAGACGAAGAAGACGACGATCATCGCCACACGCGTGACATGGTAGTCAAAATCGCCTCTGACCAGATCGAGCTCGGACAGCTTCTTTATGAGATGGTCCATCTGATGTCGTCTCATCCTCGAGGTCGCGGATTGGCGCCAAGGGCGGCGTCGACGTCTGTCGCGATCTGAACGGTAGCCAAGCTTCGAAGGGCGCCCTGTGCGCGGGTTATCGTGCATTTCTCAAACTTGCGCTGTTCGGCCGCAGGCGACCGGGATCGGCGTGGCCTGACATCGCGTCGCCCTCGGTGGCTCGCTCTTGGCGCCGCAAACCCATACCAAAGTATGGGTCTGTGCATCACAATCGCGAGATTGTCGGAGGCACCCACCGAACGCATGCTCGAGGCCGACATGCGCAACCGATCCTGGCGCAGCTACTGGATTTTCCTCAGTTGGGGAGACCGAACATGTGCCTCTCGCGAACAAGCATCGAACGTCACGACAGCAGCCGCCTGGTCAACTGGAGAGCGGCTTGCGCTTCAATCGCCCGTGTTGCGATCGCGTTTCGATGATGATCGCGTCTTGCGAGGGTAAGTCAGGTGAAGGTCCCTTACGTAGGTGTCGTCGATGACGACGAGGCCCTGTGCCTGTCTTTGGTGGATCTGATGCGATCGATCGGCTACCGCTCCGAGCCGTTTGACAGGGCCGAAGCGCTGCTGAGCTACGCCGGCCGGTTCAGCTTCGACTGCATCATTGCCGACGTTCACATGCCTGGAATGGGTGGGCTCAACCTCGTTCGCGAGCTCCAGCAGCAGAAGGTCGGAGCGCCGGTGATTCTCATTACCGCGCTTCCTCACAAGCAGCTGGACGCCGAAGCGGCCTCGATCGGCGCATTCTGCCTTCTCAGAAAGCCGTTCGAAACGAGCGCGCTGCTTGAGTGTCTCGACAGGAGCCTTCGAAGATGAAAGCGCTCTCGGCTGACGACATCACGTCCTCTATGGCGACGCAATCGTCTGGCGGCGACGATCCGGGGCGTGCACGCCCCCGGGGGGATATGGATTCGCCGCGACATGATCGCCGGAGGGCGGCCCGTTGGGAGAGATGGAACGATTGTTCGGAGCGATGGGGCCGGCTTCTGCTTGCGGCGCGAGCAGGGGATGGAGACGCATATGAGCGATTGCTGCGGGAGCTGGATCTGTGGCTTCGGGCTTACTACGCGCGCCGGCTTCCCTATCCCGCCGCCGACGATGCGAGGCAGGAGGTGCTCCTGGCCATTCACGCGAAACGCCACACGTTCGCGGCCTCGAAGCCCTTCGGCGCCTGGGTTACGGCGATTGCCCGCTACAAATGGGTCGATCGCGTGCGCGATGCGTCTCGCTACAGCGCGCTCGCGCTCGACGAAGACATCGCAATCGAGGATCACGAAGGTGCCGCGATCAGCGCTGCTGCGCTGGACCAGCTGCTTGGCCGGTTGAAGCCTGCGCAAGAGACCGTGATCCGCCTCGTGAAGCTTAATGGTCTGAGCATCGCGCGAGCGGCCGGTGCGACCGGACAGTCGGCGGCCCTGGTCAAGATCAATATCCATCGCGGCCTGAAGAAATTGTCCACATTGGTATCCTGACGTCATTGCGGCCGCGGGCCGGGCCGACCGAGACGTCGTGCGAAGGAAAGCCGAAATTGCTTCAACTCCAGAACGAAATGCGATCTACGGTGGCCGACCTGACGGCGGCGTTCCGCTATGACATCATGGAAGGGCTGAGCCTCGCGCCAAAGGCAATTCCGGCGAGATGGCTTTATGACCGCCGCGGATCGGCTCTGTTTGAAGCCATCACGCTGCTGCCCGAATACTACCCGACACGAACCGAGCGATCGATCCTTGCGTCCGCAGCATCGGAAATCGCCGCGCTCGCGGGGCCGGGCCGCGCAGTCATAGAATTCGGCTCAGGCTCGTCGGCAAAGACGCGACTGTTGCTGGCAGAGACGGAGCCTTCTGCCTATGTGCCGATCGACATCTCGGGCGAATTCCTCCGGGAGGTTGCGGTAGGCTTGTCGCATGCATTCCCGGGACTGCCGATCTATCCAACCGAGGCCGATTTCACCTATCCCTTTGCGCTGCCGGACGAGATTGCCTCGACTGCGCGCCTCGGCTTCTTTCCGGGGTCGACGATCGGAAACCTCACTGTGCCTGCGGCGGTCGACCTGTTGCGGGCGATGGCGGTGACCCTGGGTGCCGGATCGATGCTGCTGATCGGCATCGACCGTATCAAGGATCAGGATGTTCTGCTGCCAGCATATGACGACGCGCAAGGGCTGACGGCCGCATTCAATCTCAACCTCTTGCACCGGATCAACCGCGAGCTGGGCGGCTCGATTCCCCTGGGCGCGTTTCGCCATTTGGCGCGCTGGAATGATGCGGAGGCGCGTATCGAGATGCATCTGGAAGCCACGCGCGACGTCCGCTTCGAGGTCGACGGTCGCGTCTTCTCGTTGTCGAAGGGCGAGACCATCCACACGGAGAACAGCCTCAAATACGGGCGGAGGGATGCCTTCGTCCTGCTGCAGGCCGGCGGATGGCATCCCGTCGCCGATTGGACTGACGACAGCGGGCTCTTCTCGGTCATTCTCGCGGAGCAAAGGCCCGCGCCGGCGGCACCCTAGGATGAATCGGGGCGCAGACGGAATCATTTCCAACAATATCGCCTCAATCGGCGCAATCCACGAACAGCGAGGCTCGTACACATGCTGCATAATGTGCGCGTCATCACGGCAATCAACTGCGTTGAGGCGCGACCATGCAACTCCGTTCATCCCTCATCCTGAGCTTCGCCGCCATTCCTCTAACCGCCCTGGCAGATCCGCTCCCGGCGCCGTCGCCGAAAGCGCCGAGCCCGGCTGAGACCGTCCAGGTGCAGCCGCGCGGCAATGAATTCATGCCGAATTCAGTCGCCGAGGATGCGTTGCAGAAGCGCATTACCGACTTCAACCGGAAACTGGAAGGTCTGGACGCAGATCTCGACAAGAAGCTGAAAATCTGCCGCGGATGTTGATCGAAATCCGGTTCAGCAAACAGCGATAGGTCTGCACATGAGGCACACTGTCACCGGTTCGTTCCACGACGGCGGAAGCGGGTGCGCGCACTTTGAGCGGATCGCCCCGATCCGGGATGACGAGCTCGAGCTTGTCGTCAGGGAATTGCAGCATCGCATGCGCAATATCCTCAGCATCGTTCTGTGCTTCGTGAACAACACCGATGCGAATACGACCGCCGATTTTCGCGAGGCGCTCTCGGCACGGATCGCGACCCTGTCCGACGCCTACAGGATGATCGAATCCGCGGGAGAGCAGCGCGTGTCTCTCGCGGCGATGCTGGAGCGAACGCTCAAGCCGCACGCGATGTTTCACAGAGGCCGCATTCTGCTCGCGGGGCCGGACCTCACACTGGAGCCGCACATCGCCTTGGCGCTGCACGTCATCATTCACGAGCTGGTTACCAACGCGAGCAAGTACGGCGCGCTGACATCGACGGCAGGAGCCGTCGAGGTGATCTGGGAAAGCCCGCCCTATCTCGGCGGACAAGGTCTTGCGATCCAGTGGCGCGAGCGCGGCGGACCGATTGTGACCAAGCCAGTACGCAAGGGCTTTGGCACGCAACTGATCGCAAGGGCCCTGCCGGGCGCGCAGGTCGATCTCGACTTCGCACCCGACGGCCTTGTCTGCCGGCTTCTGATCGATCTCGGTCAGGCGCTGACCGCGCAAGGGCCTGTCAGTTAGGATCAGGAGGATCGGCACCATGAGTACATTGGCGAGAGCCCAGCGCAAATCGTTCGCAAGCAGGCTGCCGATATCGGGGCTGCTTGCGGGAGACCTGGATTACCACATCGTCCGGGCGTCGATGGTGATCCTGTTCTTCTTCTTCGGCTACCAGAAATGGTGGGCGTACGAGGCGGACCGCCTGGACCCCTTCATCAGCAACGGTCCGCTGATCTGGTGGCTCTATCCCGCGTTCGGCCATCAAGGCGCCAGCTGGTTCCTCGGCGTCGCCGAATGGACCTTTGGTGCTTTGATATTCGCGGGCTTCTGGAGCAAGCGGCTCGGCATTCTGGGCGCCCTTGGATCGACCGGTACCTTCATCGCAACAGTCACGATCATTCCGTTTATGCCGGACGGTTGGGACGCTGCTGCAGGCGGCTTTCCGGCGATGACGGGTAACGTTCCGTTCCTGATGAAGGATGTCGTGCTGCTTGCGGTATCGTTGTATCTGCTGAAGCAAGATGCGGCCCGTGTCCTGAGACCTGAGGCTTGAGATACATGGCAAGGCAGATGCAGATCATGGCCAGCGCGAGAATGGGATAGTGCAACGAGACGGCCGCCGCGGCGAGGAAGCCGAACAGGGTGGTCAAGGATCGCATCCGCATCATCATGCGCGCCTTGTCCGGGATCGCCTCGATCGCCGGCCGGTCGACGGCTTCCCAGCACAGCAGCAGATAGGTCGCGTTCACCAGGGCGAATACGCCGGCGTAGACGGTGACGGGCAGCGGCGCCAGCTTTGAGCTCGCGATCCAGGCTGTCGAGAACGGCAGCAGCGATACGGAAAACAGATGAGCGAAGTTTCCCCAGATCAATCGGGGCGTCGCCGCGCTGGCATAGTGCAGAAGATGGTGATGGTTCACCCAGACGATGGCGATGAAGAGATAGCTGACTGCGTAGCCGATGACGGTCGGCCAGAGTTCGAACAGAGCATTGAGGCTCGGAGCGTGCGGCGGGCGCAGGTCCAGGGCGAGAATTGTAATAACGACTGCAAAAACCGCGTCCGAGAGGGCATTCAGGCGTTTTGTCTTCGGAGAGTCCGCGGTCATCATTCCTGTTTCCTTGCCGATGCAGGCCTGCGCGGCAGTGTCTCGACGCCCCGATCGGGCCTGAACAGCAGGCGAGTCATGCCGACGGCCAGCGGGGCGCACTGCCGCTGCTCCGCACTTTCGTAGACATTCGGAGCAAACGTCGCATCGGTTACAGCTGCTTCGAAAAAAATCGGGGCAATGCGCAACGACGTGCACGGCGCGGGCTCGTGAACCGCGGCTCTCGCGACCAAACTTGGCAACGTTCGCAAGTCCCGTTACATGTTGCGGCGTACTGACGCGCTCTCGTCCCACCCCTCGATACGCAAGCGGCGGGGTGATGCGTCGAGACGTCTGGAAATGATTTTCACGACGAGACATCTCAGTATGAGGCTTGATAACGAGACGCACGAACTCGATCTGGTCGCAAAGGCGTTTCAGATTATCTCGAGAGAAATCAGCTATCAGGGATTGGCCAAGGCTCTCCTCATGGAGGCGCTGAGCTACTCCGGGGCCAGTCGGGGGGCGATCCTGCTCAGCGGGCAAAGAGAGCTGCTTGCCAAGGCCGATGCGAGCTTCCCGCGCGAGAGGGCGAACTTCCTTGCCTCCTTCCCGCCGCACGCCGAATTCCGCCTGCCGAGCGACCTTGCCGAAGAGGTGCTCGATCGAAAGCAAACGGTCGTGAGGCAAGCCGGCGCGGAGAGCTCCGCACTGATCGATCCCGCGAACCCGCCGTCTGGAAAGATAGCGCAGCTGTGCCTGCCGTTGATTCACCAGCACTGGGCGATCGGCGTTCTCTATCTCGAAGCGGATGGAGATGCGGAGATCTTCACGCCGCGATGCGTCTGGGTGACATCCATGCTGGCCAATCAGGCCGCCGTCTCATTCGAATCCGTCCGCCTGTTCGAGGCGCTGCGCGAGACCAATATGTGGATGGTCAGAGGGCAGCAGATCGGCGGGATGGGCAGCTATCGCTGGAACACGCGGACCCTGCTCTCGCGCGGATCGCGCGAATGTTACCGCATCCTGGATATCGACCTGGACGTGAACCCCGTGCCCTTCGAGGTGTTCAGGAGCCGGGTCCATCCCGAGGATTATCCCGCGCTGGAGCAAGACCTCACCGAGGCGATCAGCACGAAGTCGCCATTCACCCACGAGTACCGCGTGATCCACCGGGACGGCAAGACGTTGCATGTCGTCGCCGTTGGGCAATTCGATGAGGGGCCCACGGGAGACCTCGAGCTGGAAGGCATCATCACGGATGTCTCGCAACGGAAGGCGGCGGAGCAGGCTCTCGCCGACGCGCGAAACGAGCTTGCGCGTGCGACGGGTCTGACGTCCCTTGGCGAGCTCGCCGGCTCGATCATTCACGAGATCGACCAGCCGCTGACGGGCATGATCATGAGCGCGGAAGCTTGCCTCCGGTGGCTCGCCCGGGATCCCGTTCAGGCCGCGGAGGCCCGCAAATCGGTCGCACGCATCATCAGACAGGCACGTCGAGCTGCGGAGGTTGTGACCGGGGTCCGCTCTCTCGTGCGGGGCACGCAGGTCCATTTTGCCGAGTTCGATATCAACGATGCGGTTGCGGAGGTTCTGCTTCTGTCGAACAGGGAAATCGAGCGAGCCGGGGTCATCGTCCGTACCGACTTCGATCGATCATCGCCGCGTGTCGAAGCAGACCGTGTTCAGGTCCAGCAGGTCGCCCTCAACCTCGTGCGCAACGCGATCGAGGCCATGGCCGGGGTCGAGGACGGGAACCGCATTTTGGCCCTCTCTTCGGGGGTCGCCGATGGTATGATTTCCGTGGCAATCGCGGATACGGGGGGCGGCATCAGCCCGGCTGATAGAGAGCGGGTCTTCGAGACGCTCTACACGACGAAGGGAGCGGGACTCGGTCTGGGACTGTCGATCTGCCGCAAGATAGTGAAACTCCACGGAGGACAGCTATGGGTGGAAGAAAACGGGAGGTGCGGAGCGAAGTTCACCTTCGCTCTCCCGCTTCGCCAGGCGGTTCAGACGTCGGAAAGCCGGTAGACATGCCTCCTTCCGGCGTTGTTCATATCGTCGACGATGACCGCGCGGTTCGCGAGTCCCTTGGCGATCTGCTCGAGTCCCTGCACTACAAGGTCGCCCTGTACGGATCAGCCTCGGATTTCCTCAAGGTCGAACTGTCGGATGCCCCTGCGTGCCTGGTGCTCGATGTCAGATTGCCCGGCACGAGTGGCTTGGAGCTGCAGGAGTACCTGACGAAAATCAATGTCGGAATCCCGGTGATCCTGATGACCGCCTTTGGCGACATTCCCATGTCGGTAAGAGGCATGAAGCTGGGGGCGGTCGATTTTCTCACCAAGCCGATACGGGATCAGGACCTTCTCGATGCGATCACGGCCGCGATCCGAAAGGACATCGATCGGCGCGACGACAGCGCGCACCTGACGCAGTTGCAGGAGAAGTTTGCACTCCTGACCACGCGCGAGCGGCAAGTGATGACGCTGGTGGCATCCGGTCTGATGAACAAGCAGGTCGCCAGCGAGCTCTCGATCAGCGAAGCGACAGTCAAGATGCATCGTGGCAGCGTGATGCGGAAGCTCGGGGCAAAAACCGCGGCAATGCTCGTCCGAATGGCAGAAGCGCTCCAACTCCAGGGCTGAAGCTTCGGGACTGGCATCTCGTGCTGAATCATCTCGGCGCCTTCAATGCACGCGACCCATACCTAAGTATGGGCCGGAACAGCACAAGCGTGAGATTGTCCGCGGGGGCGATGAAAAGCATGTTGCCCCTGTGCGGTGCTGTCAGCCGGCGTTGGCAGCGCGTCTTGACCGGAGAGGTAACGTCACGTGCAGCTTGCGGCTTCAACGCCCGTATCCAGGCGACCAGGGCATCTCCTCCGTGCAGAAATTCGTTGACGATTGGACGCGGCCATCCGGAGCACAGAACAGGGCGACGACGATGGGGATGTACGTATCAAATTCGAGTGAGAGCACGCCACGGATGGCGGTCTCCGCTTCGCCAATCCGGCCGGTGGACGAGACGCTGTCTTCTAGGCCGTCCGACGCAGCGCTTCATCCGACGGTCAGCATAACGCCTTCCGAGCCGGTGAAGCGCCTTGGGATAGGCTGGCGCTGGTGGTTTTCGGAGAGCGTTCACCTCCCGGTCGGCAACAGGATTGAATTTCGCTTTCAGGGGTCGAGACATCTCCTGGCGTTGTACAACGAGGGAGCGCGGAAAAGCGGTGAGACCTCCATCGATGGCCTCTGCTCGTCGAAGCTGCGCGGCTCCGAGCACAGGCTGACCTTTGTCCCGGCGGGACGCGCCTATCGGGAATGGCATGAGACTGCCTCGTCTGCGCAGGTGACCTTCCTCTACTTCGATCCCGCCGCGCTTCACAAGTCCGACGACAGCGCGGCCGGGCTCGCGCCGAGAATATACTTCGAGGATCCGCTGGTCTGGGAAACCGCCTCCAAATTGAAGAAGGCGATCGAGAGCGCCGAGACGAATTGCGCGCCCTACCTCGAAGCGCTCTGCGGCGTGCTCGCCCACGAGCTTTCCAGGTCTGATCACGATGTTGTTCGCGAACCGGCAGCGGTCAGTCGTGGAGGTCTCGCGGGTTGGCAGAAGCGTGTCGTGGTCGAGTACGTCGAGGGGCATCTGGGAGAACAGGTCTGCCTCCTCAAGCTCGCCGAGCTCGTCAGGCTCAGCGTTCACCACTTCTGCCGCGCTTTCAAGAAGTCGTTCGGAATCCCGGCCTACCAGTATCAGGTGCAGCGACGCATGGAGTTCGCCAAGCTGCGGCTGGCGGATCGCGCGGTATCGATTACGGACATCGCACTCAGCCTGGGCTATGCGCAAACGAGCTCCTTCAGCTCCGCCTTTCGCAAAGCGACGGGTTGGACTCCTACGGACTATCGCAGGGGGTTCGAATGAATAGATCCGAGGCACGATAGATCGGGCAGAGCAGGCGACAGGCAGCCTCGTACGGGCAGAAATCCCCGGGAAGTCTGTAACCGGATCGCCCCGAGCCACGAAATGTCCAGGTGAGACCGCCTCGGATCGGCTGCCATCGGAACATCGATTTCACCGGGCGCAACAGGTGTCGAGGGAGGGACCGCAGATGACGAGCATTCGATACCGCAAGGCGGACGTGGACGGACTGAACGTATTTTACCGGGAGGCTGGCCGGGCTGACGCGCCCGCCTTGCTGCTGCTGCACGGATTTCCGACGGCCGGCCACATGTTCCGCGAGTTGATCCCGGCACTCTCGGATCGCTTCCGACTGGTGGCGCCGGATCTGCCCGGGTTCGGCCAGTCCGACATGCCGGCTCGCGAAAGCTTTGCATATACGTTTGCCGCGTTGGCGCAGGTGATCGAACGGTTCACAGAAGTCATCGGACTCGCCCGTTTCTCGCTCTACGTCTTCGACTATGGCGCGCCGACGGGCTTTCGGATGGCTCTTCGGCATCCCGAGCGCATCGTTTCCATCATCTCGCAGAATGGCAATGCCTATGAGGAGGGATTGAGCGATGGCTGGAGCCCGATCCGGGCTTACTGGCAAGATGCATCGCAAGCGAATCGGGCGGTGCTGCGATCATTCCTTTCGCCGGAGACGACGGTCTGGCAATACACCTACGGGGTGCCTGACACCTCCCTGATCTCCCCTGATGGCTTCACGCTGGACAACCATTATCTCGAGCGCCCAGGCGCGGACGAGATCCAGCTCGATCTCTTCGGCGACTACAGGACCAACGTCGCCATGTATCCGGAATTCCAGGCCTACTTCCGCAAGCACAAGCCGCCCTTCCTGGCGGTCTGGGGCAAGAACGATCCCTTTTTCCTGCCGGCGGGCGCGACGGCGTTTCAGCGCGACATGCCGGGCGCCGAAGTGCGCTTCTTCGACACAGGGCACTTTGCGCTCGAGACTCACGCGCGGGAGATCGCAGCTTCGATCGGTGATTTTCTTGGCCAGCTGAATTCGAATGGGTAACCGCCGCTTCCCTCGCCGCGAGAAACGTCGGGAGAGCCATCATGCGCGCCATCGTTCTTGAAAAATTCGGTGGCTTGGACAGCCTCGTCTATCGAGACGTTCCGGAGCCGGAGCCGCAGCTCGGTCATGCCGTCATCGAGGTCAAGGGATTCGGCAAGTCGTGCCCGGGCGGAGAATTTCCGGTGGGCGCCAAGGTGGCCGCATTGATGGGCGGTCTCGGTCGAACCATCAACGGCAGCTACGCCGAATACACGCGTGCGCCGGTCTCGAACGTCGCATCGATCGATGCGGATTTGCCCTGGGCCGAGCTCGCAGCGATCCCCGAAACCTTCGCGACGGCATGGACCTGTCTCTTCCGAAATCTCGATCTCGCGAAAGGTCAGGTTCTCGTCATTCGCGGAGCGACGTCCTCGTTCGGTCAGGCCGCACTCAAGCTTGCGGTCAATGCCGGCGCGCGGGTCATCGCGACGACGCGCAGCCGGGAACGCTTTGCCCTGCTGGAGAAGCTCGGAGCCGCGCGCTGCGAAATCGAACGGCGCGATCTCTCGAAGCATCTGCCCGAGGCGAAGCAGGTCGACGCAGTCTTGGACCTCGTCGGCAACAGCGTCGTGCTCGACACTCTCGCCATGCTTCGCCGCGGCGGCCGCTCCTGTCTCGCCGGCTGGCTCGGCGGGCTTGATCCGATTCCGGATTTCAACCCGCTGCTGCAGATGCCGAGCGGCGTCTACCTGACCTTCTTCGGCAGCTTCGTGTTCGGCACGCCCGGGTTCCCGCTCTCCGACGTGCCGCTGCGGGAAATCGCCGCCGATGCGGCGGCCGGCCGGCTGGACGTCAAGCCGGCGCGGGTCTTTCGCTTCGACGAGATTCGCGAGGCGCATCGCGTCATGGAGGCGAACGAGGCAGTCGGAAAGATGGTCGTTGTTCGCGACTGATATTTGCAAGCTTGGTATTCGGGAGGGTTCATATGTCGAAATCAGTCGCCATCGTGACGGGGGCGAGCCAGGGAATCGGCCGGGCGACCGCGGTACGCCTGGCGCGCGATTTCTCGGCGCTTGCCCTGGTCGCGCGAAACCGCGCCAATCTCGAGGACACCGCAAGGGCGGTCCGGGCCGCCGGCGCCGGGGTGCTGGTGATCGATGCCGATCTGGCCGAACCTCGTGCCGCTCAATCTGTCGTCGACCAGACCTTGGCGGCGTTCGGCCGGATCGATGCCCTGCTCAATATCGCAGGCGCGGTACCTCAGGTCGATCTGTTCGAGACGACGGAAGCACAGTGGGACGCCGGACTGGCGTTGAAGCTGCATGGCGCCCGGCGGCTCACGATCGCCGCCTGGCCGTCGCTCATGGCCGCGCAGGGGGCGGTGGTGTTGATGTCGGGAAACTCGGCCTCTTTCCCCAAGGCGCCCTATGCCGCGGTCGGCACCATCAACGCTGCAATCGTCGCCTTGGCAAAGGCGTTCTCCGACAAGGGAATCAGCGATGGCGTCCAGGTCAACAGCGTCCTGCCGGGGCCGGTGATGACGGGCCGCCGCCGCTCCTACCTCGAGCACTGGGCGCCCCTGCACAACATGACCGTCGAGGAAGCCACGGCGAAGTTTCCCAAGGACGCCGGGATCGCGCGTTACGGTGAGCCGGAAGAGATTGCCGAGTTGATGGCGTTCCTCGTATCGCCCGGCGCGCGCTGGATGACCGGCTCGGCATTGCGGATGGACGGCGGCGAGGTGAAATCGATATAATCGGTTTTCACCCGAAGGCCGTCCGCGGAAGTGGCCCACTTGCAAAAGCGTTCGATGCGCGCAAGCATGGAGTAAGGGCTCTTTCGCTCTTCGCGAGCGCTGAGGAATAGCGGCAAAACCGTCATGCAGTTTGACACCAAGATCGCGGTCGTGGTCCGCACCGACCTTGAGCCGTGGCAGAAGCTGAACGTGGCCTCTTTCCTCGCCAGCGGGATCGCGGCGGCTTTTCCGGCCTGCATCGGCGACCCCTACGAAGACGGCTCCGGGACGAAATATCTGCCGTTGATCGGCCAGCCCATCCTGATCTATGGCGCCGACCGCGCGGCGCTATCTCGCGCGCTCGATCGCGCACTGACGCGCGGAGTGACGCCGGGGCTCTATACCGAGGACATGTTCAGGACCGCTCACGACGCCGCCAACCGCGAGGTCGTGAAGGCCGTTTCCCGCACAGACCTGAATCTGGTTGGAATTTCGATGCGCGCCGAGCGCAAGGTGATCGACAAGATCGTCGACGGGTTGAAATTTCACGGCTGACGCTTCCCGATCTGCCCCGGCCGTCCTTTTCAGTCTTCGCCAGATCTGGCTCTGAGGAGCTCGTCGCGGCGCCTGATCAGAATCTCGAGCCGCGCGGCCTGATCGTCAATTCGCTGGCCGACGAGCTCTTCGCTCATCGCGGCGACATGTGAGGCCGACTGTTCAATCAGCTCGCGAAGCTTCGCCGCCGTGGCGGCAATCTGGCGCTCGATTTCAGCGAGGTGGATGTCTTCACCGTGCATGGCGGGTCTTTGATTTCGGGGCTTGGCGGGCGATCGGGCGCGGCATTCAGAAGTACAGGTGCCGGGCACCGTGCATTTCAAGGACACATCCCCTCTGAGTGCGCGTCGCCTTCATCAGATCGCTTCCGCAATCGGCGCATTTGACGAGCGCCTCCAGCGGCCCGCCGTCGACGGCGAGAGAGCCAAGGCAGGACACGGTGTTGCATGCCGCGCACCGGATCTTCGTCAGGGTGATGTCAAAGGCAAAGGCTTCTTGAAGCAAATGTGTGCCGGGGTCACCGCCAAGAATGAGGTCGGCGATGTTGTCTGCCATGGCGATCATGCTCCTGTTGGCCCGAAACGCTCGGTTCTTATGGCGAGAGGGTCGAAGCCGAGCTTCACGAGCATGCTCGAGATGCCCTCGACAAACCCGGTGGGACCGCAAATGAAGAACGTGGGATTCTGCTCGCGCGTAAAGCTGTTCTCTGCGAGCAGCGCCTCGTTGACCCGTCCCCGATGTCCGTTCCAGTCGCTCGGATGCTCGCGGGTGAGCGCATAGACCAGGCGGAGGTCGCGATCGCCGCGAGCCATCGTAGCGAGTTCATCCCGATACACGATTTCGGCAAGGCTGCGTGCCGAATAGATCAATGATGCCGGTATGCGTGCGAGCGACCTCCTGCGGTGGCGCAACATGGCCATCAAAGGCGTAATCCCGGTACCGCCCGCGACCAGGCAAATCGGTCCACCGCGCGTTTGACTCCAGATGAAATGCAGCCCAATGGGCCCCCGAAATTCGAGAGCATCACCAACCTGCAATTCGTCGAGGAGATAGGACGACACCTCACCGTCCTCGACCCGTTCCACGGTGAGAGCGAGCAGCTTTTCTTCCGGAGGCGATGCGATCGAGTAACTTCGTTCGGCCTGATAGCCGTCATCGGCGGTGAGACGGATGTCGACGTGCTGGCCGGGCCAGTGCCCGGACCAGTTGGCCGGCTGCAGGATGATGCTCTTCACCCGGCTTGTCTCAGTCACGATGGCCTGCACGCGACCGGTCTGCCACGCGATGCTGGGCTGCTGCAGAGGCGCATCAGTCGCCGTCATAGCGCTGCTCCCGCCAGGGATCGCCATAATTGTGATAACCACGCGATTCCCAGAACCCGGGCTCGTCCTTGGGCATGAAGCGGAGCCTTCGCAGCCACTTTGCGCTCTTCCAGAAGTAGAGATGCGGCACCAGGAGTCGCGCGGGGCCGCCGTGCGCCGGGGCGAGCGGCAGGCCCTCATAGCGGGTCGCGATCATCGCCTTTCCCGCGACCAGGTCGGTCACCGGAAGGTTCGTCGTGTATCCGCCGTCGCAATGCGCCATGACATAGGCGTTCGGCGGCTCGCTCAGCCCGACCACCTTGAGAAGGTCGTCGAAGCTGACGCCCTGCCAGACCGTGCTGAGCTTGGTCCATTTGGTGACGCAGTGAATGTCGACCGCGATCGTGGTCTGGGGCAGTGCCTCGAATTCGTCCCAGGTCCATTTCCCCAGCAACGATCCGCCGAGTTGAAGCGCAATCTTCCAGTCGGCGACACGGATATCCGGCGTGGGTCCGGCGGACAGCACCGGGAAGTCGGTCGTCAGATACTGACCCGGCGGCAGCCGGGCGGCTTCGGGTGCCTGTCGCCTGGATTTGAAGCCGCGAGAAACGGGAGGTCGGTCCATGGAAGCGTGCCCTTGTGCGGTGACGCGCGGGATGTGCCAACGCGCGTCGGCGTAACCTGCAGCCCACGTCAGCGCACATGAACCCTGATCGATGCCTTGTCGATGGCCGTCGCGGTGAATGCATCAAGATTGCGAAAGACGAAGCAATCACGGCTGCGCAGGCAAGAACTGTTTCAATGTCAAATGCGGCTTCGTCCTGAAGTGGTTCAGAAGGAGGAGACGATGTCGAGCGTGAGCCGGTCCTTGCATTCCGACGAACTCGCTTACCTCACCGCGCACGAACTGGCAGCTCGCATCCGGCGACGTGATCTGTCGCCGGTTGACGTGGTCGATGCGTTCATCCGGCGCATCGAAGCGCGCAACCCGAGCCTGAATGCGCTGGTTTATCTCGATTTCGACGGCGCCCGCACGAGGGCGAAAGAGGCCGAGCGCGCGTTGGTCGCAGGCGAGTCGTGGGGCCCACTGCACGGCATTCCGTCGGCGCTCAAGGATCTGTTCGACTTCAAGCCGGGCTGGCCTGCGAGCCTGGGCGGCATCCGCGCGCTCAAGCACCACGTCGTGAACGGTTACTGCGTGTTCTGCGAGCGCATGGAGAAGCGTGGGGGGGCCGTGTTCCTCGGCAAGACCAACAGCCCTCTCATGGGATTCCGGGGCACCTGCGACAACTACCTGTTTGGTCCCACGCGCAACCCGTTCAATCTTGCCAAGAACACGGGCGGCTCATCCGGAGGAAGCGCCGCGGCGGTCGCCGATGGACTGCTACCCATTGCAGAAGGCACGGATGCCGGCGGCTCGATACGAATCCCATCGGCCTGGTGTGGGGTCTATGGCTACAAGGCGTCGTTCGGACGCGTGCCGTTCCTCGTGCGTCCCAACGCGTTCGGCGTGGCCGACTCTCCGTTCCTGTTCGAAGGGCCCATCACGCGGACGGTCGAAGATGCCGCAATTGCGTTGAACGTACTTGCCGGCCCTGATCCGCGAGATCCCTTCAGCCTGATCGAGCCGCCCGTCGACTTCACCGCGGCGACCCGTCGTTCGATCCGTGGCCTCAAGATTGCCTATAGTCCGGATCTGGACGTCTTTCCGGTCGACGGAAAAGTCGCGGCGACGGTCCGCCGCGCGGTACAGGCGTTCGAGGAAGCCGGCGCTCATGTGGAGGAAGTGAAGCTCGGCATCGTTCGCTCGCAACGGGAGCTGAGCGACGTCTGGTCGCGTCTCTACATGCTTCTGAACCTGCAGGCGATCGAGAACATGAAGCGCGACGGCATCGATCTGTTCGGCAAGCATCGCGACGACTTTCCGCCTGAATACATGGATTGGGTCGAGAAGACCAATCGCGTGTCGGGGCTCGATTTCTTCCGCGACCAGGCTGTCCGGTCGGAGGTCTACGATGCCTTCCAGAACGTCCTTGAAAGATTCGATCTATTGGTCACGCCGACCGTCGCGTGCCCGCCGGTCGACAACGCCAGCGACGGCAACACGGCTGGGCCGAAGTCGATCAATGGTGTCGAGATAGATCCTCTGATCGGATGGGCCCTGACCTACTTCGTCAACTTTACGGGCCATCCGGCAGCCTCAATTCCAGCAGGTCTGTCCGACGGGCTTCCGGTCGGGATGCAGATCATAGGTCGGCGAAACGCCGACTTCGACGTGCTGGCGGCGAGCGCGGCTTTCGAGCGGCTTCGTCCCTGGCAGGACAACTACCGGATCTGCCGCGAGCGCCCCCTGAGAACAGCCCCGCTTTCAGACCTCACCCGCTGACCTTGCACCCTCTCGGTCGCTTCCATGGCCGTCCGCGCCGCGATCGCGGCGCCGATTGGGGCCGCGCGTCCTGCTTCCGCAGCGTCAACCTCTTCACCGATCGCAGGTTCGGCACGGAATGCATCAAGATGGCCAAAGCGGAAGCAATCCCCAGCGCGCAGGATCCTCCGCGACTGGCTAAGTCATCTCTCGACAGGTCAATTGTGCCGGCGCCTCGCGCGTTCGGCCGCAGTCGCGGGAGAAGACAATGCGCGTGGGAGTCCAGGCAGCAGCGGCGGTCATCGTAGGCAGTGCGGTCGCAACGATTCTGTTCTTCGGATCGCTTAGGGATAGCAATGCCCAGAGCAATACGCGCTATCTGCCGGAATACACCGCGGACGGGCAGTTGCTCCTGCCGAAGAATTTCCACGAGTGGGTCTATGTCGGCTCGCCGCTGACGCCGAACGCCCTCAACGGCGGACAGGCGAACTTCCCGGAATTCCACAACGTCTATATCGAGCCGGGCTCGTACGCGATCTACAAGAAGACCAGCGAATTCCCCGAAGGGACGATCCTGTTCAAGGAGCTGCAGCTGACGTTGCCGCAGGAGAACGCCGACGGCTCGCGAACGGAAGCGTCGGGACGGGGCTACTTCCCGGGCAAGTGGAACGGCGCCGACGTGACCGTCAAGGATTCGAAGCGCTTCGCCGACACCAACGGGTGGGGCTATTTCAACTTCAATCACCACGAACCGAAGGCGCCGACGGCCAAGGTGAAGTCGAAGGACGAGTGCGCCTACTGCCATATCGCCAACGCCAAGAAGGATGAGGTCTGGACCCAGTTCTATCCGCTGCTGGACAACAAGGACGCGCGGTGACCGCGTAATCGGCGGAAGATCGGCATGAAAATCCTCAAAGCCGCCTGTGTCGCCGTCGTCGTGATCCTCGGGATCGCGGCCGCGGTCAGGCAGTCACAGCTGCCGGCGAACGCGGCGGATGGCGTTTCGACCGGTGCGAGTGTCGCCGACCGCGACGGGCATCTGCACGTGCCCGATGACTATCGTACGACCTATCAGCTCCTCGGAAGCTGGGCGATTGCGGCAGACGACACTCACGGCTCGAAGGAGCTTCACGTCGTGTACGCCTCGCCCGGAGTGATCGACGCCTATCGGAAGGACAAGCGCTTCCCGGACGGTGCGGTGCTGGTCAAGGAAGTGTTCAAGGCGGCAACCTCTGAAATGACGACCGGTACCGTCAGCCGCGCCGATGCTTTGAAGGGATGGTTCGTCATGGTGAAGGACACCGCGAACCGTCACCCGGAGAGCGCGTTGTGGGGCGACGGCTGGGGATGGTCCTGGTTCGACGCGGGCGATCACTCGAAAACGACGACGACGAATTACAGGGCGCAATGCCAGGCGTGCCATGTACCCGTGCGGGCGTCCGACTGGGTTTACGTCGATGGATACCCTCCGCTGAAGCCATAGCAATGGTGCAGGTCACCGAAAGTCATTCGATTTACCAAAGCCAATCATCAAAGGAGCGAGAGATGGCTAAAGAAGCGACGGCGAGCGAGATGGGAATGTCGAAGGGGCAGACTGGCCATCTCTATATCCAGACCAATGAGATCGATAACGCCATTATTCACTACACGCGGCAGGCGGACGGCAAGCTGGCCGAGGTCGCGCGTATCAAGACGGGCGGCGCCGGCTCCGGTGAATTCAAGCCGATCAGCGGCCAGGACAGCGCGCCCAACTCTTACGAGGGTGCAGGAAGCGTCATCATTACATCCGATCGGCGCTTTCTGTTTGCGACCAATGGCGGAGACAATTCCGTTTCGAGCTTCCGCCTGGAGAGCGACGGTCGTCTCACGCTGCTCGACGTGAAGTCGACCGGCAACCCGGTCGAGGGCAGGAGTGGCACGGCCAAATCGCTGGCTTTCGCTCCGTCGACGCGCACCCTCTTCGTGCTGCACGCGTTCGGACCGGATCATCTTCGGCTGATGTCGGTCGATGCCGAAGGCATGCTCAAGACGCGGCCCGAGCGATACACGGTGAATACGTACAGCAAGCGGAACCGTGTCTCCACCATGGTCGTGGTCTCGCCCAACGAGGAGCTCGTGCTTGTCGGCACCACTTTCGATGAGCCGATCGCGCTCACCGGCTTGTATCCCGACGGCTCGCCGATTCTCTGGGTCCAGCGCGCCGGCGGCGCGTTGCACTCGATTGCGTCGAATGCACCGGATCCGGACGGCCTTGCCGTGTTCGCCCTGCAAAAGGACGGCTCGCTCGGCACGGCCAGGTTCTACGATGCGAAGGGCGGTTCTCCGTTCTACATCGCGTTCCTGAATCAGCGTCCGAATACGTTCGTGATCGGCTATGCCGTCGGCGACGGATGCTCCATCTGCACCATCGAGAAGAACGGCTCGATCAAGATCGGCCCGCTCGTCAAGATCGACACCAGCGCGGGCCTGCCGTCCGAGCTGTGCTGGCTGGCCGTCGCTCCCGATGATCGCACGATCTACGCAACGAACTTCGGCTACAGCAACATCAGCAGCTACCGCATCAATGGTGGCGGCCTGGAGATTGCGTGCGATCCGGCGTGCCCGAAGGTTCCCGGCGACGGCACCGCGAGGGGATTGAACGGGACCGTGACGAGCGGTCCCAGCGATAGCTGGATCTCGCCGGACGGCGCCTATCTCTATCAGATCTACGGCAACGCCTCGAAGCTGGTCAGCTACAGCACCCAGCCGGACGGTTCGCTGAAGGAGATCGGCAGCGTCAAGATCCCGTACAACGGCTCCCAGGGTCTTGCGGGTTTCTGATCCCGGTTTCGCGACATGAGGTCCGGGCGTGGTCGGCATTGCCGTTCCACGCCCGGCCTCTCCCTCGCCGATATGCGAGACACACACGGTCAATCATGAGCCCCGAGACGGATGTTTGAAGCAATTCACGAGCGCTCTCGCGGGACATCCGCGGCTCATCCCGGCCAACCGGGAGAAGGGCAGAGCGCCACGGAAAAATTCGATCTGCAGCGCGCTGCCGGGGAAGCTCGCGTGGTGTTCTCCGGCGCCGCAAACGGCACGGAGATCATCAACGTCTATCAGAAGTTTCCGATGGCCGTTGCCTTCCCGAATGTCGACGATCGTCGGCGCAAGGAGGCGGTCCTCATCAATACCTCGGGCGGTGTCGCAGGCGGCGACGAGATCAGGATCGAGGTGGTCGCTCAAGGGAATGCGTCGGTCGCGGTGACCACGCAGGCCGCGGAGAAGGTCTATCGGGCGCTGGATCGGCCTGCGCGAATCCGGACGCGGTTAAGGGCTGAGGGAAATGCCCGGCTTGCGTGGCTTCCGCAAGAGACGATCGTCTTCAACCAGGCGCGCATCGCGCGGCAGACCGAGATCGATGTGAACTCGGGTACCGAATTGATTGCCCTCGAGTGGCTGGTTCTTGGCCGCATCGAAAGCGGCGAGGAGGTTCTTGCCGGACATATCCTGGACAGTTGGCGCGTCAGGGTCGACGGCCGTCTGGTGTGGGCGGATGGCTTCCTCGCCTCAGACCAGGCGCTCCCGCAGCTTCGGAAGACGGCGCTGCTCTCGAACTGGAAGGCGATCGCGACAATGATCTATTTCGGTCCGGGTCTCGAGGCCCGGCTCGAGAGATTGCGCGAGATCGGTGCTTCGCTGGAATGCGCGTGCGGCGTCACGATCGTGGGCGCGATCATCGTGGTCCGGGTCGCCGCGATTGCAAGCGTGGACCTCAGGCGAGGTCTGCGCCGCTTCCTCGATCAACTCGACCATGAGCTCGGATCCGGTCCCTTCGGAGTGCCGAAGATGTGGTCCTGTTAGCAGCGCGGCCAGGTGGGAGGAGCATCTTGAATCTGACGCCACGGGAACGAGACAAGCTGATGATAGCCCTCGCCGCGATCGTTGCGCGCGGCCGGCTCGCGCGAGGCGTCAAGCTGAATTATCCCGAAAGCATCGCATTGATTTCGGATGCCATCATGGAAGGCGCCCGCGACGGACGATCGGTCGCGGATCTGATGTCCGAAGGTGGCCGGCTGCTGCGCCGCGACCAGGTCATGGAGGGCATCCCGGAAATGATCCGCGAGATCCAGGTCGAGGCAACGTTTCCGGACGGGACCAAGCTTGTCCCGGTGCACAACCCGATCCGATAGGAGCCGATGATGCGCATCATCCCGATTTGCGTCGCTGCGTTGAGCCTGCTTGCGGCGCCGGCCTTCGCTCATCCCATTCCGGGCGCGGGCAGTTCGTTCGACGCCGGTCTCGTCCATCCGTTCAGCGGCGCCGATCATCTGATTGCGGTCACGTTGGTGGGAACGTGGAGCGCGCTCGTGGGCGGATCCGCGAGAGCCGTGTGGCCGCTGACCTTTCTGATCGCGATGCTGGGCGGCTTCGCCGCGGCAAGCGCAGGACTTGAGCTGGGATTTGTGGAGGCGGCGATCAGCCTCTCGGTGGTGGCGCTGGCAGCGTTCGTTGCGTTCGAATTCAGGATGCCCGTCATGCTGGGCGCGGCGGCCGTCGGCCTGTTCGCGTTCTTCCATGGTCACGCCCACGGAACTGAAGCCGCCGCGATGCTTGTCCCCTATGTGATCGGCTTCACGACGGCGACCGCCGCTCTTCTCCTGACCGGCATGGTCATCGGGTTCTCAGGAGGAAACGCGACCAGACGAAGCTTGCTTCGCGCGGCGGGCGTATGCGCTGGCCTTGTCGGGCTGCTGCTGCTTGGAGGCGTGGCATGATTCCCGGGGAGGTCATTCCGGCTGACGGCGACATCGTCCTGAACGGGGACCGGACCGGACCATCGATTGCCGTAGCCAACACCGGCGACCGGCCGGTCCAGGTGGGCAGCCATTATCACTTCGCCGAAGTGAACGCCGTACTCGCGTTCGATCGATCCCTTGCCCGTGGGTGCCGCCTCGATATCCCGGCCGGGACGGCCGTGCGATTCGAGCCGGGTCAGTCGCGCGAGGTCTCATTGATCCCGTTTGCCGGAGCGCGGCGCATCTACGGCTTCAGCGGCGGCGTGATGGGACCTCTGGAATCAGGAAACGATGCGTCCGGCGCCAACGAATAAGGTCAGGAAGACATGTCCCACACGATGAGCCGCGCTGCCTATGCGCAGATGTTCGGCCCCACGGTCGGCGACAGGGTGCGCCTGGCGGATACTGACCTGTTCATCGAGCCCGAGAGGGACCTCACCATCTATGGCGAGGAGGTCAAGTTCGGCGGCGGCAAGGTCATTCGCGACGGCATGGGACAATCGCAGCTCACGCGCGCGCAGGGCGCGGTCGATACGGTCATTACCAATGCGCTGATCCTCGATCACTGGGGAATCGTCAAGGCCGACATCGCGATCAGGGACGGGCTCATTGCCGCCATCGGCAAGGCGGGCAATCCCGACGTACAGCCGGGTGTATCGATCATCATTGGGCCGGGGACGGAAATCATCGCGGGCGAGGGCAAGATCATCACCGCCGGCGGAATGGATACGCACATTCATTTCATCTGCCCTCAGCAGATCGACGAGGCGCTTTTCTCGGGCGTCACGACCATGATGGGTGGCGGCACCGGACCTGCCGCTGGGACGACGGCGACGACCTGTACGCCGGGGCCATGGCACATCCATCGGATGCTCGAGGCGCTGGATGGGTTCCCGATGAACTTCGGCATTTTCGGCAAGGGCAATGCGAGCCTACCCGCGGGCCTGGTCGAGCAGATCGAAGCCGGCGCGTGTGGCCTGAAGCTGCACGAGGACTGGGGCGCAACGCCCGCATCGATCGACTGCTGCCTCTCTGTCGCGGACGACATGGACGTGCAAGTCATGATCCACACCGATTCCCTGAACGAAGGCGGGTTCGTCGAGCGCACGATCGCCGCGTTCAAGGGCAGGACGATCCATGCGGCCCATACGGAAGGGGCCGGCGGCGGGCACGCGCCTGATATCATCAAGGTCTGCGGCGAGAGCAACGTCATTCCGGCCTCGACAAATCCGACGCGTCCCTACACCGCGAACACGCTCGACGAAGCACTCGACATGCTGATGGTGACCCACCATCTGGACCGTCGCATTCCGGAGGATGTCGCCTTCGCGGAAAGCCGCATCCGAAAGGAGACGATTGCCGCAGAGGATATCCTGCACGATCTCGGCGCGTTCTCGATCGTGTCGTCGGATAGCCAGGCGATGGGGCGCGTCGGCGAGGTGATCACGCGGACGTGGCAGACCGCCGACAAGATGAAGAAGCAGTTCGGGCGGTTGCCGGAGGAGACCGGGCAGAACGATAATTTCAGGGCGCGGCGCTACGTCGCAAAATACACGATCAATCCGGCCATCGTGCAGGGAATGTCACGCCATGTCGGTTCGGTCGAGGTCGGGAAGCTCGCGGACATCGTCGTCTGGGATCCGGCGTTCTTCGGGATCAAGCCCGACATGGTCTTGAAATCCGGCATGATCGTCGCCGCGATCATGGGCGACCCCAATGCGTCGATACCGACGCCTCAGCCGGAATATTACCGGCCGATGTTCGGTGCCTTCGGCCGTTCTCCCGGCAGAAATTCTGTGACCTTCGTCAGTCAGGCCTCGCTCGAAACGACGAGACAATTGGGCCTGGCCAAGCAACTCCTGCCGGTCTCGAACACGCGATCGATCGGCAAGCATTCCATGATCCTCAACGACGCGCTGCCCCGCATGGAGGTCGATGCCGAAACCTACGAGGTGCGGGCCGACGGACGGCTGCTCACGTGTCCGCCGGTGAATGTGGTCCCGATGGCGCAGCGCTATTTCATGTACTGACGCGTTGCCGGCATGGTGGTGCGATGACAGACCAGAGTTATGGACATACGGCGCTGGCGTTCCTGAGGCTGCAGAGCTGGCTCTCGCCGTCGTTCCCGAACGGGGCCTACAGCTACTCGCACGGACTGGAGTGGGCGGTGGAGGCCGGCTATGTCTCCGATCGGCGCAGCCTGATCGATTGGCTCGAGGCCGACCTTTGCTACGGCTCGGGCCGGAACGAAGCCATCTTCTTCAGCGAAGCCTACCGATGCGTGGCCGAGGGCGCCGAGGACCAGCTCCCGGATCTGGCCGAACTCGCAGCCGCTTCCCGCGGCACATCCGAATTCGTGCTCGAATCCGCCCAGCAATCGTCTGCGTGCCTTACGACCCTTCGCAGTGTCTGGCCGGATCGAATTCTGGACATCTTCTCAGATCCGAAATGTCCGCCGGTGCTGGCCGTCCTGCTCGGAGCGCGAGCGGCGCGCGAGCGGATTGCCGTCGACATCGCGCTGCCGGCATTCCTGCACAGCTATGTCGCCAATCTGGTGAGCGCGGGCGTGCGATTGGTGCCTCTCGGTCAGACCGACGGTCAGCTTGCCATCGCGGCGCTCGAGCTGCCGATCCTGTCGCGCAGTGAAGTCGCAAGCCGTGAGACGGTCGACGATCTCGGTTCGGCGGGCCTGATGGTTGAGCTCGCGTCCATCGCACACGAGCTCCAATATACGAGGTTGTTTCGGTCATGAAGACGATTGAACACGAGAGCAGGTCTCTCCGCACACCCGGCATTGCGGCAACCAACGGGCCGCTGCGCGTCGGAATCGGCGGTCCGGTCGGTTCCGGAAAGACGGCGCTGGTCGAGGCGCTGTGCAAGCACCTGCGCGATTTCTATGAGATCTACGTCATCACCAACGACATCTACACCAAGGAGGATCAGCTCATTCTGACCCGCGCGCAGGCATTGGCGGCGGAGCGCATCATGGGGGTGGAGACGGGTGGCTGTCCGCATACGGCCATACGGGAGGACGCCTCGATGAACCTGGCGGCGATCCACGACATGAACCTGAAGTTTCCGGACGCGGAGCTTTGCTTCGTCGAGTCGGGTGGCGACAATCTCGCCGCCACCTTCAGCCCGGAGCTTGCGGACCTGACCGTCTACGTCATCGACGTCGCCGCCGGAGAGAAGATCCCGCGCAAGGGAGGGCCGGGGATCATGCGATCCGATCTGCTGGTGATCAACAAGATCGATCTGGCTCCCATGGTGGGCGCGAATCTGGAGATCATGGAAGCGGACGCGCGGCGGATGCGAGGCGCGCGACCGTTCATCTTCTCCAATCTGAAGAGTGGCCAAGGTGTCGATGAGATTGCGGGCTTCATTCTGCAGAAGGGCGGGTTGTCCGCCGCGGCGCTGTCTGGAGGTGCCGATCGATGACGGATGATGACCAGGAGTTTGCCGGCGATCTGGCCAGGCTGCGCCGCAGCATCGACAATCTGGATGCGGCGATGGTGCACCTGCTCGCAGAGCGCTTTCGCTGTACGGACGCGATCGGAGAGCTCAAGGCCAGGCATGGACTGGAATCCCGGGATCCCAGACGTGAAGCGGCGCAATTGAAACGGCTTCGCATCCTCGCCGCACAGAGCGGGCTCGATCCGGATTTTACCCGGAAGCTGCATGCCCTGGTCGTTCGAGAAGTCATCACCAATCATGAGGCGGTGAAGTTCGAGTCGGGAGCCGGCTAGAGCGACGAATATCATCGCAAGCCTGCTCCGGCGAAACGAGGTCCAGCCGAGAGCCGCCATCCCTGGGAGCCACATTTGTCGAATGATCTGCGCAGCTGCGCCGCCGCTCTGGCGATCGTAGCGAGCTTCTGGACGCACCCCGCGATCGCGGACGAACCCGGAAACGCCGACTATGCGGCGCTGAACAAGGCGATCGTCGATGGCAAGGAATTTCGCATGCTCGTCGACCTTTCAGCCTGTCAAGTTCACGGCACGGGCGCGGCGGGACCTCCGGTCAAGGCCAGCATGCGGTTTGACGGATACATGATCCAGCCTGACGGGACGATCGCTTTCGCAACGACCCATTTCACGGTGAGACCGGACAAGGCGGTCAGGGAATTCCTGTCGTTCAGGGTGCACCCAAACGGCAGGATCGAGGCGCGCACGATGGTCCTGGATGCCGTCAATGACGCCGTTCTCAAGGATACGGCATTCGATTGCGAGATTGGAAAAGGCGCGACATTCCACTGGTGATGCGCGGTCGTTACGCGGACTGGTCGACCAGGCTGCCGGGCTGCTGGCCCTTCTTCTCCAGCTGCTTTTCGATGGCGTCCCGGATCTTCTGCTCCACCGCCGCTTTCTGGTCCGGGGTCATGTTGGCGAGGTCGGCCTCGCTGAGATTCATGCTCTTCAGAATGGCAGCCCGCATACGGTCGAAGGGATTCATCTTCGCGTATTTCAGGAATTCCTGCACGACGCTGCTGTCGCCCGATGCGCCATCTTCGTTGGCTTGCGAGGGCCCACCATTGTCGGTCACCGGCGGCTTCGATGCACCGGTCGTTGAGCCGGCTTTTGCAGGCTGGTAGCCGAAGATTGATGCTCCTGGCGTGACTTGCATGTTCGGCCCCTCGAGACGATCGCGAAGGGCAAGCAACGTGCGTGCCAGATGTTTTCGTTGGATTTCCCGATGTTTCCGGGCTCGCGCTCATCGGCAGCTTGAAAAAATTGCCGGTGCGGCGGTGTCGCCGGCAAAGTTTGCCCGGTCGCCTGCGCGAATCGCGTCGTCGCGCGTGCCGTCGGCACCGATCAGGTTGCCTTCACTCCGGCGCTCTCCGTGCGTCGCCAAAGGCCGAGCCTGAACCATAGCAGCCTGGCAGCGGTCGATGGCCATCGCACCTCCCACGCCGGGCGCCGCGGTTTGTCCAGGCGCTCGGCAATCAGGAATGCACTGGTCGCGGCCATCGCCGCCAAATGCCCGCCTTGCGTCGCCAACGGAACGAGCATCAGCGCCCAGCAGGCTCCGCAACACCAGATACCCTGGGTGACGCCATATCCGAGAGCAGCCAGGTCGGCCCTGATCCCATACGCCGCCAGCGGCGGCTGGTCGTGGCAGTGGTTCAGGCAGATCTGTTTCACGGGGGAGAATTGCCAGACTAGGACGAGCGATCCCGCCAATGCGATCGTGACGATCGATGATGATTGCATCAGTTGCAGCGCCAGCACGGCCAGTACGATGGGAACGCCACAGGCAGCCCAGATGGACCAGTATCCGATCATGAAGAGCGCCATCGACCGCATGCGTCGACGCGGCAGGCTTCGCGCACGCACGTGCCCAAGAGCGCCCGCGAGCATCGGCGTCATCATCGCCGCTACCATCAGCATCCATTCGCCGGTGAGTGTTGTCGGCGAATAGAACGTCATGGCAAGGGCGAGCTGATCGAGCGACAGTGCCGGCCAGACATCGCTGTTGCAGAAGGCGACGAGCCTGCGCTGGTCCGACAACGCCACGACGGCCGCCCACGCGGCGGCTGCCGCGACGGTGAGCGGAATACGGATTTGCAGACGCTCGTAGGCCGCGGGCGTCATGAGCGGCCGTCAATCGCCCTGTCGGACGATGCTGATGCGGCCGACACTCACGTCGGCCGACTGCTGCACCGGCGCGACGGCCTGGAGACGAACGCCGACCTTTGCGAGATCGGCAGTGCCCGAACCGGCGAACTCCGAATAGGGCTTGGTGATGTTCAGCGCGTACGACAAGCCGTCTCCCGCGTGCCCGGTATCGCTCTCCGTCGCCTTGGTGATGCCGAAGAGCCCGATGCTCCCGACCTGCCGCTCGAAGGACGGCGCGCCGTCCTTCCCCGCAAACTGCAGATAGACCTGCAGCACGGTGGCGTCGGAATATCCGCGCACATTCTCCAGATTGAGAAAGACCTGCTCCGCGCGCGCCCCGGGCGCGGGGCCGGCAGCCAGCCTGGCGGCAACTTTCGTATGCGTACGCGCATCGAGTTGCACGGAGGTCTCGGCACCTTTCCCTGCGACGGGAAGCGATTGGGCATTGGCGCCAAGCACCTCAACTGTTGCTCCAGTCGATCTCGCCATCGCGACCGCTCCGGATGATGTCGCTGTCCTGCCGGCGACGGCCGCCAACGGCGCGCCTGCCGGCGAGAAATCGCTGTAAGTATAGCCCACCCCGGCAAAGTCCGACATCTGTTCCGGCGTGTACTCCCACGGCGAGCCGTCGGGGAGAGGAACGACAAATTTATGCTGGCCGAGGCTGGCAGGTCCCTTCTTCCAGCTGGCTTCTTCCGGATCCGTGTTCTGGGAATCGCTCTGCCTCCAGCTTTGCCACAGCCGATCGATATTCGCGTGGTGCAGCCAGAAGATGGGATCCAGGCCGGCCGTCACCGGTGACGACATCAGTCCCGGCAATGGCCTCGTGCTCGCCT
Organism: Bradyrhizobium sp. 63_E2_N1_3; assembly: GCF_052076005.1. Classification (NCBI taxonomy): domain Bacteria; kingdom Pseudomonadati; phylum Pseudomonadota; class Alphaproteobacteria; order Hyphomicrobiales; family Nitrobacteraceae; genus Bradyrhizobium; species Bradyrhizobium sp. 63_E2_N1_3. Next base: position 1,173,967 of record NZ_CP197235.1, read on the forward strand.
CCGGGAACATCTTCTCGCCGCCGACAAGGCCGTGAACCTGGTCGTGCGGTTGACTTTCGATGTCGCCATGCTTGGTGCCGCCGTGCTCGAAGCCGGTGTCGATGCCACCGAAGCCGCGGTCGCCGCCACTTGCCACACCGGTGAACTCGTGAACGTCCATCGCGTCCAGGTTCACGGCGTCGAGCGGGACGAAGACCTTGCCGGGCTGCGAGGGATCGCCGGGTCCCCACCGCTGTTCAATGAAGAGGGGATTGTTGCCGGTGCCGTCCGGCCAGTCCGGGCTGCCGAATGCCGGCGGCAAGCCATCCTGACCGGGTTTGAAGTAGTTCCAGTAAGGCAAGGTCCAGTCAGGCGGCCCACCGAGCGTCACGACGGTCGAGCGAATGAGCTTCTCAAACCCGATCAGATAGCCGCGGTGCCATGGCAGAAAATACCAGCTGCCGTGCTGACATTGCTGCCAGAACTCGTCGAAGTCGGCCTGGGCAGGAACTTGCTCGGCAGGCGCCTTGTAGCCGTAGAACTCCCACAGGCCCTGATGATAGCCGTGCATGCCGGCCCAGAAGCGCCAGCTGGTTCGATCGTTGAGCGGCTTCGGCCTCAATGCGCCAACCGCGCGCGCGTACCAGAGAATCGGATCCGCCCAGTCGCCGCCAAGCTCCCACACGTTCTGTCGAACCAGCATGCCGTTCTCCTTGTCGCTTGACTGCGGCGCCGGCCGGCCGAGAGAACGGGCAGGCGGCTCCGCCGGATTGATCTTCCTCTCATCCACCAGCTCGCCTTGAGAGCCGGCATCTTGGGTCACTCGGACTTCGACCGAGGACGCCCTGCAATCGCCGCGGCCAGGAAAATAGACGAAAAATCTATGGTTGTGTAGTAGCGAATTCTAACCGTTAGCGCGAGCGGTCCTTGATCGGCCAGGCTCGGCCGCCGGAAATGCCTGCAACGACAGGAGAATAGCGGCGCATGAACGTGCGAGCTCACGGCCGGCAGCAATCTGCGACAAAACGCCGTTGATCCCGGTCGGCCGCGCGCGCATCCTCAGAACGTCGTGATCGGCTTGCCGTCCGCCCCCACGAGACTCGACGGCGCCTCGCCGAACACCAGCCCCTCCGGCTGAAACTTGATCGTCTTGCCGCCCTCGACGAAGTCGGCAAAATTGCGCGGCGTGGCCGAGTGCACGCCGTTGGTCAGGAAGTCGTCGATCTCGTAGCAGGTGTCGGGCTTGCCGCCGGAGCCTTCGCCCAAGAATTTCTGGAAGGTCTGGCTCGTCACCTTCGCCTTCTTGCGCGCCGACCAGTTGGTGTAGCGGCGATAGAGCTTCGGCAGGATCACGGGGCCCTTGTCGGTCGCGAGCACGTCGGTCTCGTTCTTCCTGGGTTCGCGCAGGTCGAAGTCGAAGGCGGGAATCGTCTTGGCGAGATGCTTCCAGACCGGCAGCTTCTGCGCGCGTGCGGGCTTCGCGAGCGCGAGGAAGGCCTTGATCTCGTCGTCGTTCATCGAAGAGTAGAAGGTTGGATAGGCAAAGCCCTGCTCGACCAGCCAGTGATTGATGTCGATGGTCTTGCCGGCGACCGTCACCTCGATGTCGCCGACCAGCCGGCCATAGGTGTCGAACACCTCGTTCGGCGCATCGACATGGGTGAACACCCGGCAGGCGAGCGTGGGCTCGCCGGCGCTGCTGAGGAAGTCATGCAGCGCCTTGCTCGTCGTCGCGCCAAGAAACTGCCGGTAGGGGTGTGTGACCTCGTGATAGGCCTGCCGCTTGGCGTCGCTCAGGCCCTTCTTCTCGGCGGCCGAGAGCGGCGAGGGCTGATAATGCAGCTCCGGCGCGTCGATGCCCTGAAGGCGAATGGTGAGCTTGCCGTTCTTGATCGGCGCCGTCGCGGTCCGGCCCTTGACCTTGGCGCCCTCGAAGACGTGGGTCGGCTGGAAAGGCACCGAGTCGTTCTTGCGGAAGCGGATCGCGTCTGGGGCGACATTCACCACGACCTTGGTGGTGTCGGCGTCCGACCGGCCCTCCGGCCAGAACTGGCCGACATCGATGGTGCCTAAGACCTCTAGCAGTCCAACGGGCATCGGGCGCTCCTGTCAAACGAACGCGGCGACTGCTTCAAGCAGGCGACTCGCACGCGCACGGCGGAAGCGGATCATTTTCGTGCGACAGGTCCATGACAGGGCGCGGCCGCGAGACAATGCAACGCGGCCTTCGAGCGGAGAGGGCGGGGCATGATTGGTCCGTCGTGCAACGCATGCTGTGGCGACGACGGACCATCTTCGATTGGTGCGGAAGCCTCCGCGCTGCTGCTCCCGCTCGGAATCAGGGGCGGTACGGACAGACCATCGTCAGGTGGAGCAGCGTCGGCGCCTGGTCCTCACCGTTGTCGTACTCCCACTCCAGCCGGATCTCGTGCCGGTCGGCATAGGCGTCGCTCGCCGCGTGAGTGATGATATTGGTCTTCATCGGGATCGGCGGCTCGGAATTGAAGCACTTCCGCACGCAGGCATCGAGCAGCGCGCATCGCGTCAGCGGGATCACGCCGGGCTCGTCCTTGGACAGCGGGACCGTATTCAACTGCGTGGTGAGGTCGACGCGAGCTCGTCCCTTCTCCTTGTGCCAGTACGCCGCGCTCCCGTCCGGCCATTTGTCCGCCGGCGTCAGGATCAGATGGTACTGGCCGTACTCCAGGGTCGGCACGTGGATGTCCGGCGACGCCTTGAGGATGTCCACGCTCCTCTGCATGTTTTCCAGAGGGAAATAATTGTCGTTCATTAAATCTTTGAATGAAGCCCCGGTGTAAGTTCTCGACCCCATCGTCTTTTCCCTCAATATGTCCTTGGCTTTGTGAAAATACATACAGCTCCGCGACGCCGGTTAGTTTTGCCACCCCGGCTTCGCCGAATATATGCCCCATCTTTGCTGGGATTGCATAGGCTACCACTCAGGACTGTGTTTCGTCCAGATCGCCAACCGCACCGTGCTCCGCTAACGGCGATGGGCAAGTCCGATTGCTAAGCGGTTCTTGATAGGTATTCTTACCACGAGTTGCTCGCGGGCGCTGGACGACAGCGACGCCGCGATCCTTGAAGGCGCAGGAATGCATTGCTTCGCGTGCCAGTCGGCGATTGATTCGGACGATAGCTGGTGCTCCAAGTGTGGGGCGGCGGTACGTCGGCGTGCTGATCCCGACAGCGAGCGGCGGTTTGTGACAATTCTCCGAGCCGACGTCATCGACTCCACGGGGCTTGTTGCCGAATTGGAGCCGGAGGAGGCCGTCTCACGCCTGGAGCCAGCGCTGGCGGCCATGAGGGGCGCGGTACGCCAGTTTGGCGGCATCGTCAGCAAGGAGTTGGGGGACGGCTTGGCCGCTGTCTTTGGTGCCCCGATCGCCGACGACAACCATGCTCCGCTGGCCTGCCATGCGGCCATCGAGCTTGTCCGGCGGGTCGGCAGTCTTGGCGATCCCGGACTTCAGGTTCGGGTCGGCCTCCATTCGGGGCACGTCGTCGCCTATATGGTCGCCAGCGAGTTTTCCAAGGTCTACGAGATCGGAGGAGCCGCTCAGCATCTTGCCGCGAGGCTGGAGGCCGCGGCCGAAGCCAATCAGATCTACGTGTCGGAAGCCTGCCAGAAACTCGCGGATGGACATGTCCGATTCGAAGCCTTGGGCCGCAAGGTGCTGCGCGGTTTCAACGAGCCGCTGCCGGTCTACCGTGTCGTCGGAGCGAGCGACCTTTCAAGCTGGCGGGTGCGACGAGCGCGGAGCGTTTCGCGGTTTGTCGATCGCACGACTGAGCGGGCCCTGTTGGGACGTGCCGCTGAGAGGTCCAGTGCAAGCCGGCAGACGGTCCTGCTGATCGGCGATGCAGGCATCGGAAAATCGCGGCTCGCGCATGAGTTCGCCCAGGAGCTCAAGGCCGATGGCTGGCGGCTGATTGACGCCGAGTGTAGTCCGAACCTTCAGGGCGTGCCGTTCAGCGCGCTCAAGCGCACCATACTTTCGATCATCGAAGTTGCCGCCAGAGATTCGGATAGTCTGGTCGACATCCGAAAGGAGTTGCCGGCAATCCATCAGCTCGCGATCGATTCCATATTGGATATTCCGGTCGCGGATCATCGCTGGAGTGAGCTGGAGCCTTACGCGCGCGCGCGTGCCATTTCCGATGCAAGTTGCGCCATCGTGCAAAGCCTGGCCTTTCAACAGCGTACGGTTCTTCTCATCGAGGACCTGCACTGGATCGACCGAGCCAGCGATGCGGTTGTTGCTGCAATTGCGTCGTTACAGAGTCCCAACCTGATAGTTTTTCTCACGAGCAGGCCGAACGGCATGCCCGAGTGGATCGCACGCTGCCATGCGGAAGTGATTGCAATGCGCCCTCTGGATGACGATTCGGGATTGGCCATGTTGGCCGATATGCTCGGACCGTCGGCGATGAACACCGATTTGAAGAACCGGATCATTTCTCATACTGCCAACGTTCCTCTATTTCTCGAGGAAGTCTGCCGTGGACTGAAAGATAGTGGCACGCTTCGCGGTCAGTGGGGTGACCTTGCGCTCGTTCGACCTATTGACGAGCTCGGCATCCCTACCAGCATTCAGGGGGTGATTGCGGCGCGGCTCGATCGTGTCTCGAGGCAGGAGCGCTCGGTTCTCCAAATAGCGGCGGCGCTGGGGCCGCGCTCAAGCGTGATGATGCTGCGGAACGTCGCCGCGCTGCCCGAAGACATTCTCCAGGATTGCCTCGGAGCGCTCGACCGAGCCGAGATCCTCGTCAGGATCGATAGTGAACTTGAGGACTCGATCGAGTTCCAGCACGAGATGGTCCGCCAAGTGACCTACGAGTCGATGGTCGAAAAGGTGCGCGAAAATATACATGGGCGAATACTTGCGGCCTTCGAAAGCGACGAGACATGGAGCGACGGTCCTGACACGCTTTGCTACCACGCAATGCGCGCGAAGGATTGGCTGAAAGCGTTCGGGTACGGGAGAGGTGCCGCGCAGAAATGTCTTGTGCGCTCGGCGTATGCCGATGCGGTCGACTATTTCGGGATCGCGATGAGTTCGCTCGACAAGATGCCGATGACTCTCTCGCGGGAGGCAGATGCAATTGACCTCCGGATGGAGGCGCGAATGGCATTCATCTGGTCCGGTCAGGTTGCCGAGTGGATCGATCTCGGAAAGGAGGCCGAACGCCGGGCTAGTGGAATTGACGACATCGGAAGAAAGGTCGCCGCCATGACCGTCATGGCGGGTGGACAGAATTTCTACGGAACGCCAACTGAAGCGGTTGCGCTCGGCCAGGAGGTCGTTGGCCTCGCCGAGAAGTCAGGCAACCCGGGTTGGCGCAACCTTGCACAATACAATCTGGGACAGGCCTATTTTCTCGCCGGTCGATATCGCGAAGCGGAGCAGACGTTGGCGCAAGGCCGCGCTAATCTCATGGGGCCGGACGCAAGCGCGCCCTTCGGAACTCCCCCAAAATACACGCTCCTCCTCTGCTGCATGATGAAGAGCTTCACGCACACCGTCATGGGCGAACTCGACACCGCCGGCCAGCTCCAGCAACAAGCCGCCGCGATCGCGGAGGAGACGGGCCGTCCCTACGACCGCGTCGCCGCCGCCTATAGCGGCGGCTGGCTGATGCTCGGCCGCAACGAGCCGGCCGCGGCCGCTGCCATTCTCGAAGACGGGTTCGTGCTGGCGCAGAAGCACGGCATCCGGCTGTTCGTGCCGGTGCTCGCCTGTCATCTCGGCATCGCCTATCTGGAGCAGGGGCTGTTCGACCGGGCGCGCGGCATGCTGGCCGAGGCGCGCGAGGAGGCGAAGGCGGTCGGCTATACCTCGGCGGTGCTGCGCAGCTCGATCTATCTTGCGCTCGCAACCTTCCGCCTCGGCGACGTCCAGGCCGCGCAGAACATGCTGCGCGAGGCGCGCAACACCGCTCGCCAGCAGGGGTTTTCCGGCCTCGAGGCCGAGGCCCTGCTCGGCGAGGCCGTGGTGACGCCGCCGACGGATGCGGCGAACAAGGCCGCGATCATCGTCGCCTTGCGCGCGGCCATCGCGATCGCCTCCGAGAGCGGCGCGCTGCCGCTCCAGCACAAGGCCGAGGCGATGCTGACCGAGATGCTTGCCCGGGGCGGCGAGCTGACCTGACCCTGCTCCCTCCCTGGCGTGCGATCGTACCGCCGGGCTGATTTTTTGCCCGACGGGCCGTTTGAGTTTCGCAGGCAAAGCAAGGACTTAAGAGACCGTCTCTACTGTGCATGGGGTTGTTTTCGACATTTTACAGGGAGGACCACCACCTCCAGCCGGCGCCGTTCAAGGTCTCATGACTTGCCGGACGCGGTCTGTGCGCCCCGATGACGAAGCCCCTTGCACGGACGCCAAGGTCGGCTACCGTCGGCACTAGCCGCAGGGCCAGGTGACTTTTGATTTACATTTTTTAGCATCCGATCTTTCGGCGCCGCGACGGCGCGACGCCCACCGGACGAGGCGGGGCCATGAGCACACGGGACCAGTCAGCTTTGTTGGCGCCGGTCGAGCGCGATTTGCGGCTCGATCTCTTCCGCGGCGTCGGGTTGTGGATGATCTTCCTCGATCACATCCCGCACGACGTCGTGGCCTGGCTGACCTTGCGCAACTACGGCTTCAGTGACGCCGCCGAGTTCTTCGTCTTCATCTCCGGCTATCTGGTCGGCTGGATCTACGGGCCGATCGTCGCCGGCGGCTGGTTTCTCGCCGCGCTGAAGCGGCTGTGGCGGCGCGCGGGCGAGATGTACGTTGCCCACATCATGCTGTTCCTGTTGTTCACGGCGCAGATCGCGCGCACGGTCAGGAGGTTCGACAACCCGATGTATGCAGACGAGTTCAACGTTCACAATTTTCTCGACCATCCGGACATCCTGATAGGTCAGGCGCTCTCGCTGCGCTACAAGCCGGTCAATCTCGACGTGCTGCCGCTCTACATCACGCTGGTGCTCGCCGCGCCCTTCATCGTGTGGGGCCTGGTGCGCCGGCCGAACCTGACGCTGGCTGCCTCCGTGGTGTTGTTTGTGTTGGCGCGCCGGTTCGACTGGAACATCGCCTCCTATCCGCCGGGCACGACCTGGTACTTCAACCCGTTCTGCTGGCAGCTGATGTTCGTGTTCGCCGCCTGGTGTGGCGTCGGCCAGATCGACAAGATCGCAACATGGGTGTGGTCGAAGGCGGCGATGACGCTGGCGGCGGCCTGGCTCGCCTTCGCGCTCCTGATCGTGATGACCTGGCACATCCCTGCGCTCGAGGCGCTGATCCCGAAATGGATGATCAAGGCGATCTACCCGATCGACAAGACCGACCTCGACATGCTGCGCTTCACGCACTTTCTGGCGCTGGCGGTCTGGGTGATCTATTTTATCCCGCGCCACTGGAAGGCGTTGCATTCGAAATGGGTGCACCCGGTCATCCTCTGCGGCCAGCATTCGCTGCCGATCTTTTGCCTCAGCGTGTTCCTGTCGTTCTCGGCGCATTGGATCCTGATGCAATTCACCAGGGGCGTCTGGGAGCAACTCGCCGTCTCGTTCGCCGGCTTCGTCATCATGTTCGGGGCGGCGTGGCTGCTCGACCGCGCCGAGCGGGTGCCGAGCCTCTTCGTCAAGGTGACGGATGTCGACGACGAGCGGGAGGCCGCCGCCGAAGGCGCGCCGGTAACGATCATCGGCGCGGCTCCGGCTCGCCGCTGAGAGCACATCGCGTCGCCGGGACGATTTTTCGGGAGAGATGCATGTCGAGATTTTTGTTGACGATTGCCGGCGCCCTCCTGCTCCTCGTCTGCAACGCGTCGGCGCAAGGGCCGTCGCCCGAGGCGATGGATGCTGCACGAAAACTCGTCGCCACGCTGAAGATCGCAGATCAGTATCGCGCGGCGCTCCCGCAGCTCCTGCTCAAGCTGAGACCCGTGGTCGCACAGGACCGGCCTGAGATCGAGCGCGATTATGACGCAATGACGGCGCCGGGCTCCGACATCTACGCGCCGTTCTTTGCCTCGATGATCGACCAGATCGCCGCGCTCTATGCCCAAAACTTCACCGTCGACGAGCTGCGCCAGATCGAAGCGTTCTATGCCCAGCCTGCTGGCCGGAAGTTTATGGAAAAGTCCGATGCGCTGGCGCAGGCGAGCGCGCAGATCGGCCAGGACGTCAACCAGAAGGCCGCAGATGAACTAAAGCTACGCCTCATCGAGGCGCTGCGCCAGAAAGCGCACAAGCCGTAGACCGTCATGCTCAGTGAATCGCGGCGTACATGATCCTCTCCTCCGTCGCCTCCAATGCGGAGAATTCCTCCACGACCTTGCCCTGGCGCGAGACCAGGATGCGGTCGGAGAGCGCCATGATCTCGGGCAGGTAGGATGAGATGACCACGACCGCCTTGCCCTCGTCGGCGAGCTGGTTGATCAACTCGTGGATCTCGACGATGGCGCCGACGTCGACGCCGCGCGTGGGTTCGTCGAAGATGATCAGATCGGGCTCCTGAACCAGCGATTTGGCGATCACGACCTTCTGCTGATTGCCGCCGGAAAGCTCGACCACCTTGCCGTCGTTGCCGATCGCGCGAACCTTGAGCCGTTCGATCCAGGTCCTGCCGATCGCCTCGTTCTCTCGCCGCGACAGCATCATGCGGCCCTTGGGAAATTTCGACAGAAGGCCGAGATAGATGTTGCGTGCGATCGAGGACGTCTCGAAGAAGCCTTCGACCTTGCGGTCTTCAGTCACATAGGCGATGCCGGCCTGCACCGCCGGCGCCGGCACCCGGTAGCGCACCGGCTTGTCGTGCAGCAGGATCTCGCCGCCATGGAAGAAGTCGCGCTTCAGCACGCCGGAGACGATCTTGAACGTTTCGGTGCGGCCGGCCCCGACGAGGCCGAACACGCCGGTGATCTGTCCCGCGAACACCGACAGCGAATTGTTCTTCACCATCGGTGCCATCTTCAGGTTCTGCACGGTGAGCACGCGCGCGCCGGGCGGCCGCACGCTGCTCTTTCGCGCACCGTAGAGCGTGTTGGAGAGGTCGCGCCCGACCATGGCCTGCACGATCGCCGCGCGGTCGAAGTTGGTGGCATCGTCGGTGACGACGTGCTTGCCGTCGCGCAGAACCGTGATGCGGTCGGCGAGCAACAAGGCTTCTTCCAGGGCGTGCGAGATGAAGACGATCGAGACCCCGCGCTTCTTGAGATCGCGGACGAGGTCAAAGAAGTATTTCTTCTCTTCCGGCGTCAGCGACGCCGTCGGCTCGTCGAAGATGATGACTTTGGCGCGGTGCAAAACCGCGCGCGCGATCTCCACCATCTGCTTCTTGGCGGCGCCGAGGCCGCCGACGGTGGCGGTCGGCGTGACGTCGAAATTGAGCGATTGCAGGAACTGCTGCGCAGCGATGTAGATGCCGCGCAGGCGGTTATAGAATTTCTCCTGCCCGAGAAACAGATTCTGCGCGACCGTCATGGTCGGTACCAGGCTGTTTTCCTGGAACACCATGGCGATGCCGAGATTGCGCGCCTCCAGCGGTGTCCGTGGTGCGACGTCGGCGCCGTCGACCGTCATGGTCCCTGACGTCAGCGTCACCACGCCGGCCATCACCTTGGTCAGTGTCGATTTGCCGGCGCCGTTCTCGCCGACCAGCGCGTGGATCTCGCCGCGGCGGAGGTCGAAGTCGACCCCGTCGATGGCGGGCACGCCGGCGTAAAGTTTTGTGGCCTTGCGCAGCGAGAGTGCGATGTCGCTCATGAGCGGAACTCCTCGGCAAGACCGGACAGCGGCAGTCGCAGCACGCGGCCCGGTCCCTTGGCGATCAGGACGAGATCGCCGCCCATCTCGATCGCCGCAACGATACCGTGATTGGCGCCGTCGACCCGGCTGTGCAGCGAATAGAGCGGCTGGCCATCTGCATCGAGTCGGATGACGAGGCCATAGGAGCGCGGCGGCGCCCACGGCTTGATCACGCCCATGGTCTTGATGTGTGCACCCTGCATCGGCTCCTTGAACGAGAAGCCCGAGCGCAGGCGCGGCGCAACCCAATACGCCGGATCGATCTCGGCCATCATTCGCTTACGGTAGGCTGGTTCGCGCAGCACGAACTCGATCAGCTGGGTGCGCGCGGTGAAGGCGGTGAGCCAGTAGCCGCCGCCCGCCGCCTTCGACAGCCGCGACGGATAGACGGGCAAGTGAGCAAGGACGGTTCGCGGCGATGTGCCCGGTGCCACAAGGACGAGGCGGTGGCGCCAACTCTCGCTGACCAGCACGCCATTGCCATACGCGCAGGCGCCGAAGGCGTGGCCCAGCCCTTGCGCGAGGGGCGTCACGCTCCTGCTGCCGGGATCGAGCCTGAACACCCGGCCGCTCCGATTGAGCTCCATCAAATCGCGTGCCCAGTCATCGACGCCGCATGTCGCCGAGCCGTCCGTCGCGATCAGCGTGTTGTCGCTCGCGAGCGTCAGTGCGTTGACGGCATTGAACGCGCTATCTGCAAACGTCACGCTTGGCTGCTCGGCCGAGGGGCTTGCGTAGAGCCGCACCTCGCGTCCCCCGAGCGCAACCGCAAGGCCGCCGCCGGGGAGGGCACACAATGCCGAGATCGGCCGCTCGAAGTTGCGGACCTCCGATGCCGTGCCGTCATTCAGAGACATCAGCCGCTGGCCCGCCGCGATGAAGAGGTTGCTTCCGTCGGTGGCGAGATCCTCCGGCGCCTCGCATGTCAGCAAGGTTTCGGCGGATTCCAGCTTCTGGTTGGGCTTCAATGCGCCGTCGAAGGACGGTACGGTGATGGTGGCGTCGCCGCGCCCGAGAAAGCGGTTGGCGAACTCCCTGACGGCCGCGATCACGATTGCTTCCCCCATCGCTTGTCGTACTGGACGAAGTTCGGATCGGCATTGTCGAGCTTGTAGCGGCCGATCCGGTTGTTGAGGATGCCGCCGAGATAGAGATAGCCGCGATGCTCGCGCATCGAGGTGATCATCGGATGGTTTTCGCCGCGCAGGTCCCAGAACGATTCGACGATCTTGCCCTGCTCGTTGAACTTGACCACGCAGCCGGTGTTGATGTTGGGGAACAGCCATTCGTCCACCGGCACGCGCTTGCCCATGCGGCGGCGGAAGCCGGGCATCTTCCAGGCGAGGTCGAGCGAGGGGCTGCGCATGCCGACCAGCGCCAGCCAGTAATTGCCGTCGGAGGCGAGGTTGATGTTATCGGGGTAGCCCGGCAGATTGTCCATGACGACCTCGACCTTGCCCTTCTTTGACCCTGCGAACCAATAGCGCTTGATCGAGCAGCCGAAGGTTTCGGCGAACAGGATCGACTGGCCGTCGCTGGCGACGCAGATGCCGTTGGGGAATTTGAGGCCGCGCAGCTCCGTGCGCGTCACGCCGGTCTTGGTGTCATAAGAGATGATGCGGCCGTTGCCGCGCGCTTCGAGACCGTCGATCGGCCATTCGTCCATCTCGTAGCGCACGGTGGCTTCCGAGAAGAAGATCAGGCCGTCGTCGGTGATGTCGAGATCGTCGGCGAGCCGCAGGCGGCTGTCGTCATTGACCGAACGCATGCTGCGATTGGTCTCGTCGGTCGCCTTTTCCACCGTGCCGTCAGGCTTGATGCGATAGAGCCCCATGCCGCCGATGCAGACGTAGAGATTGTCCTCGCGGTCGAAGGCCATGCCGAGTGGTTGGCCGCCGATATGGGCGAACACCTCCATCTTCTGATAGTCGGGCGCGAGGAAGCGCATGATGTCGCCGTGGCGCGAACCCGCATAGAGATTGTCGTGGCGGTCGAGGATGACGTCCTCCGGCGCCTCGATGCGGCCGAGGCCGATCGACTCGACATTGCGCAGCTTGTCGTTCTGCTCGAACGGGCCGCCTTGCCCGATCTCGGTCGGCGGCGGTGGCGGCAGCGCGTGATAGGTGGGGGCCACGTAGACCTTGCTGATGATGCGGGTTCGGTTCTTCTGCCAGCGGATGTCGACCATGGCAGCAACGAGCAGGATGCCGGCAAGCGCCATCCGGTTGACGCCACCGCGCGCGTTCATGGTGGTCAGACCATTGGTGATCAGGAGCACGATCAGCACCCCGACCGCCGATTTGGCGACCGAGCCCTTGCCGCCGCCGAGCGTGATGCCGCCGAGCACTGTCGCGGTCAGCACGATCACCTCCAGGCCAACGCCGATGTCGCCGCCGACGGTGCCAAGCCGGGACGCGAAGAACAGCGCGCCAATGCTGGTCAGCACGCCGCTTGCGACGTAGCAAAGCGCGATGGTGCGGCGGACGGGAATGCCGGAATTGTAAGCTGAACGACGCGAGCCGCCGATCGCGGTGATGTGCCAGCCCGGGCGCAGCCGGGTCATGAAGATATGGCCGAAGATGGCGATGACGATATAGACGAGCGCCACGGTCGGAATGCCGAAGATGCTGCCGCTGCCGATGAAATCCCAGGACGGAATGTCGGGGAAGGCCGACGCGATCGCGTTGGAGTAACGCTGGATCAGGAGATCGTAGGCCGAGCGGTAGATGATCAGGGTGATCAGCGTGGTGATGAAGGCCCGCAGTCGCAAATATCCGATCAGGATGCCGTTGACGGCGCCGAGCAGCGCACCGGAAAGCAGGGTGGCCGCCACCACCGCCGGGACCGGCCAGCCCAGGACGTCGAGAAGATAGAGGGCACAGAAATCGGTCAGCGCGAAGATCGAACCGACGGAGAGGTCGATGCCGCCGACGATGACCACCAGCGCCAGCCCGAGCGCAATGAAGCCGATCTCTCCAGCCTGGCGCGCGGTGTCGGCAAGGCTCGCCGGCGACAGGAAATTGTCGATGGACCGGCTGAGCGCGAGGCCGACGATCAGGAGGAGGATGACCGGGATAGCTGTCTCGGTCCATCGCTTGGACAGGATTTCACCGAGGAGATGATCGGGCCAGTAGCGGTAACGCAGGCTTGTCAGAGTGTCGCGCATCGGCATTCCGGGACCTTGCAAGTTTCGAGACTACGTCCCGGACGTGAGATCGTCCGGGACGCCAGGGTCTTGCGTCGCGACAATTATTTCTTGAGGTCGCTGAGATTCCAGCAGGCCATCTGGCTATCGGCGTTCTCCTTGGTGATCGGAATCAGCGTCGTGTATTCCGAGCCCTTGACGGAGCCGGGCTTGACGCCCGACGACAGCAGCCACTTGATGGTGCCGGCCATCTGCGCGGCCTGGGTCGGCACGTCGTAGCTCATGTTGAGATCGAACGCGCCCGACTTCACCAGTTCGCACGCGCCCTTGCGCTCGCCGCCGCCCGAAGTTGCCACGAACACCTTGCCGGTGAGGCCGGCCTCCTTGACGGCCGCTGCCGTGCCGATGTCCATGCCATCCCAGAAGCCGACGATGCCGCAGAGATCGGGATTCTGCTTCAGCACCGTTTGGGTGATCGCCTTGGCCTTGGCGGCGTCCCAATCGGCGGCCTGGCTCGACACCACCTTGATTTCAGGATGCTTGGCGAGCACGTTCTCGACGCCCTTCAGCGTATAGGCGCTCGCGGCGGCCGACAGCGCACCCTGGATGATCGCGATCTTGTTGGACTTGCCCTCGCAGGCCTTGACCACGCCTTCGGTTTGGCGTTCGCCGATCTCGACCCAATTGGCGCCGACGAAGGCCGAGCTGCGATAGGCAGAGCCCATGTTGATCTGGATGACGTAGATGCCTTCGTTCTCGGCGCGCTGCAGCAGCTTGGCGTAGGTCTGCACGTCCGGATTATGAACCACCATCACCGCCGGCTTCTCCGAGATCAGCGAGGTGACCGCCTGGGCGCCGGCGTTGGTATTCCAGTTGGCGTCGCGGATCACGAACTTGACGCCGAACGGCTCGAGCTCCTTCTTCAGTCCGGCATACCAGCCCTCCGTGAGGTCGAAGTTCATGGCGACCGGCACATAGGCCACGGTCTTGCCGGCCAGCGCCTCCTTGAACGGCTTCTGGAACGGCTCATCCAGACCCTGCTGGGCGAGGGCCGGCGCGGTCATTGCCGCAAGACCCAGTGCGGCAACAATTGCCTTTGTCGGGTTGCCGAAATGCTTCATTGCTTCCTCCTTGGTTGTGGTTGTCGTTATTGTTGGATCGCTCAGATGTCGCCCTGTTGTGCCGTTTCCTCGTTGCGCGGATTCAGGAAGGAATCCGTGATGACGGCGAGCAGCAGCACCACGCCCTTGATGAGATTCTGCCCGGCGTAGGAGATGTCCATGATGGTCATACCGTTGAGCATCGTTCCGATAACGAGCGTGCCGATGACGACGTTGAGCACGCCGCCACGGCCGCCTGATAGCCCGATGCCGCCAAGCACGACGACCAGGATGACGTCATAGATGAGCGTCGAGTTGAAGATGCGGGTCGGCATCGAGTTGACGGATGCCGCCATCACGAGGCCGGCAAAGCAGCCGATCAGGGCGGTGATCACATATTGCAGGACGATGATCGGGCGAGAGGGAATGCCGGTGACACGCGCGGCATAGGGGTTGTCACCGATCGCATAGATATAGGCGCCCCAGCGCGTCTGGCGCAGCAGGAACGCGACCACGATGCAGGCAATTGCGAACATCCAGATCGACGTCGGAATGCCGAGAATGGTGCCTTGTCCGAGCCGCTCGAAGCCGTCCATGCCCGGGCTCCATTGCACGACGTCGAGCTGGAACAGCGCGGTCTGCCCGAGCCCGGCCAGCAACAGGCCCGTTGCCAGCGTCGCAAACAGCGAAGGGACTTCGGCATAGGCGATCAGCCAGCCGTTGACGAGGCCAAAGGCAATCGTGAGCAGGACGGCGGTCAGCAGCGAGGCCGGTAGCGAATGACCGTTCTGCACCATCTGGAGCACCAGTCCCGGCGGCACCGCAAGGGCCGCGATCAGCGAGATGTCGATGCCGCGTCCGATCACGACGATTGCCATGGCAAGGCCGAGGATGCCGAGCACTGCCACGTTCTGGAGCAGCGTCAGCATGTTGTCCGGCGTCAGAAAGCCGCGCAGGAAGATCGAAAACACAAGGAACAGCAGCGCGAAGACTGCGAAGACGATCTCTTGCTGATTGAAACGAAAGCGCTTCATCCCCGTCTTGCCTTTCTTCGACCCGGCTGTTGCGCGACCGTCAGGACGATCGGTTCTCGATGCGATAGGTTTGTGGAAGCGTTGCAAGGCTTTCGACGAGCATCTTTGTTCGATCCAGATCACCGGAATGGACCGAGATGCTGACGACTGTGTTGAGCTTCTCGTCTTTCCCGACGACGATATCCGCCGCGGTGTCGGGGCCGAAGATGCGATCGATCTCGGTCCTGACCTTTTCCCGGACGGCGAGATCGCGAAGCGTGGGCTTGAAGATCTTCCCGACGGCGGTAACCGGAAGAGCTTCAAGCAGGACGACGCGCTTCGGCCTCGCAGGAGGCTCATTGACGTTGTGTTCGAGATGCTCGCGCAATTGCGCCAGATCGATTGTCTGTCCGGGGGAGGGCACCGCGAAGAGAACTGGAACCTCTCCCGCGTAGGCGTCGGGCATGCCGACGGCCGAGCTCATCTGGACACCGGGGAAGGCGTTCGCGACGTCCTCGATTGCGGCAGGGTCGATGTTGTGACCGCTTCGTACGATGAGGTCCTTCTCGCGCCCCGTCAGCACGAGGCGTTGATCCGGGGTGAGATAGCCGACGTCGCCGGTGACGATCCAGTGGTCGTCGGTGAGAACGCCCTTGTCGTGCTGGGGATCGACGTATCCGGGAAACACCTGCGGTCCCCTCACGAGGACAAGACCGCTGGTGAGAGGCGGACACTCTGTCTTCAGTTCGGCATCGGCCAGAGCGACGATTTTGGTCTTTGCGAACGGCGCCCTGAAGCCGACGCTGCCTTGCACAGGAGTGCCACGGCCGGGATTGAATGCGATCGCTGCCGCGGTTTCTGTCATCCCGTAGGTCTCGAACAAGGTAATCCCGGTCCGCGCCTGAAACCTGTCGCTGACAGCCTTGGGAGCCACGGCCCCGCCGGTGAGCGCCATGCGAACGGTGCTGACATCGGAGGACCCGATCGGCACCTCGGCAAGAGCGGCAATCGAAGTCGGCACTCCGCTCACGATGGTCGCGCGAAACCGCTCCACCGTGTGCCAGTAGTCGCGAATCGCATCGGGACTTCTGAGGCTGTACGGCGAGGGAATGATCACATGACCGCCGGCAGCGAGAATCGACAGGCCGAGCGTCATGGTGCCGCCGACGTGAAACAGCGGAAAACCGTTCACGGCGGCGTCCAGCTCATCCAGTCCGTGGACCTGCGCAAAGCTCCAGGCCGCATGGATCTGGTTGCCATGTGTCAGCCGAACCAGCTTAGGTCGTCCGGTGGTCCCGCCGGTGTGGAAGAGGGCGCAGATCGCATTGCGATCGGTCGAAGGTGCGAAGTCCAGTGTGCCGAGCGCGCTCGCGGCCGTCTCATTGAAGTTTAGAGATCCTCCAGGCAGCGGACCGTTCGCGCCCATCACAAAAATGGTCTTCAGCGACGGGACGCGTTTCGCGACGTTGGCCGCCTTGGCCCAGATCGCGCGATCGGCCGCTTCGGCCGGGATCACCAGCACAGTCGCGTTCTGCGCCTCGAGCAGGTCGGCGATTGCGTCTTCGTTCAGGAGATAGTTGATCGAGCTGGCGACGCCCGCGACCTGGGCGCCGAGCAATGCGGGAAACAGTGGCGGCAGGATCGGACAGAGGAACGCGGCGGTCCCGCCACTCTCGCCGATCCCGTGCGACCGGAACAGATTGGCCGCGCGGATGATCTCCGCAAGCAATTGCCGGTGCGTCAGCGTCGCGTCGCCCGGCTCGCGCGAGCCTTTGGTCAGCACCGTCAGTGCGGGCCGATCGGGATGCAGGTGCGCCGTGGCTTCGAAGAGATCGAGCAGATTGCGGGCAGGGATGAGCGAATCGTAAGGCCGCTGCTCCAACGCCTCGATATCGGCGATGGTTTTGACCGGCTGCGTGAACCGGGTTGTGACTTGCGATGACAAGGCGCTGCTCACGGGCATCGCCATTCGGGCGGCACGGCAAGCTGTGCAGCAGTTGACTGGACCTGACGCAAGCGAACGTTTCCCGCCTATTTTGTGGACTGCTTTTTGTTCTTCATAGGCCACATGCCGGAGCGCGGCTTGCTCCGGAGCGCAAAGCTTTTGCTTCTCCGCGCAAACGGTCTTGCGTGTAGGCGGCGGCCCTCTAGAATCTCGATGCGTGGCCAGCTTGTGCGATGCACAAACGACGTTCATCATGGCGGCGCAACGGATGGGCGGACGATGAACCTGGTGTTTTCGACAGACGATCTGGAGCCGTCCAAACGCTACGCCGCGTGGCAAGGCGCGATCTGCGACGTCTACGTCCATGTCGACGTGAATGCCGAGGAGCGGTCCGACTATCACGGCTTCATCCGCGAGGCACGGTTCGGCGCGGTGACGATGACCGACGTCCTGCTGTCGGAGCAGCGCATCTCGCGCCGCGAGCGGCATATCGCGAAGCTCGACAAGGATTGCTACTATGTCGAATTCGTCCAGCAGGGCCGGGTCAACGTGCTCCAGGCCGGCCAGACCCTGCTGTCGAATCCCGGCGTGAGCGCGATCTTCTCGGCCTCCGAAGCCTATGATCTCGAATGCGTCGGCAAGGTGCGATCGCTCTATCTCGAGATTCCGCGCGCGGAATTCTCGGCGCGCTTCAGCGAGGGGCGGCTGCCGGTCGTCACTACGATGGCCACGAGCCGCGGCCTTGGCCGGATTGCCGCCGAGTTCTGTGCGACGCTCGCCGCGGAAGGCGCGCCGCTGGACGAGACCGCGAGAACGCGACTGGGCGGTGAGCTGATGGACGTGCTGGCGCTCGCGCTCGACATGGGCGAGCGCGACGAATTCTCCGAGGATGCGAGCGCTGCGCAGGCCCGCCTGCGCTCGGTCAAGGCCTGGATCGAGGCGCACCTCACTGATGCGGATCTGTCGCTGGAGAAGATTGCGAAGAGCAATGGCGTCTCGCTCAGGCATCTGCATTATCTCTTTCGGCTGACCGATGTCTCGGTGTCCGAATGGATTTTGGATCGCCGGCTGCAGCGCTGCTACGACGTGCTGACGCGGCCGGAACTGCGGTCGCTGTCGATTACCGAAGTTGCCTATCAGCTGGGCTTCAGCAGCTCGTCCTATTTCAGCACGGCGTTCCGCAGGAAGTTCGGCCACAGCCCATCGGATTTGCGGCGCCGCTAGAGGACCTGCACCGCGCGAGGCGATGCAGGTCGGTCGTCAGCGTTACTTCACCAGCGGGCAGCCGCCGTCCTTCAGCGGCCGGAACGCCTGGTCGGCCGGCACTTCGGCGAGCAGCTTGTAATAGTCCCACGGGCCCTTGGATTCCTCGGGCTTCTTCACCTGGAACAGGAACATGCTGTGCACCATGCGGCCGTCCTCGCGCAGGATGCCGTTGTCGGTGAAGGCATCCTTCACCGGCAGCTCGCGCATCTTGGCCATCACGGTCTTGGTGTCCTTGGTGCCGGCGGCCTGCACGGCCTTGAGGTAGTGCAGCGTGGCGCTGTAGGTCGCGGCCTGGTTCATCGTCGGCATGCGCTTGATGCGCTCCTGGAAACGCTTGCCGAAGGCGCGGGTCTTGTCATTGAGGTCCCAGTAATAGGCCTCGGTGATGATCAGGCCCTGCGCGAGCTTGAGCCCCAGGCTGTGCACGTCGGAGATGAACATCACGATCGCAGCCAGGTTCTGGCCGCCGGCGACGATGCCGAACTCGCCGGCCTGCTTGATCGCGTTGATGGTGTCGCCGCCGCCGTTGGCGAGCCCGATGATCTTGGCCTTGGAGGCCTGGGCCTGAAGCAGGAAGGACGAGAAATCGGCCGTGTTGAGCGGATGCTTGACGCTGCCGAGCACCTTGCCGCCGGCTGCCTTCACCACATCGCCGGTGTCGCGCTCGATCGAATGACCGAACACGTAGTCCGCGGTGAGGAAGAACCAGCTGTCGCCGCCGTTCTTGACGATGGCGCTGCCGACGGTGTGGGCGTTGGAATAGGTGTCATAGGTCCAGTGCGCGGTGTAGGGCGAGCAGGATTTGCCGGTGATGTCGGAGCTTGCCGCATCGGTCACGATCATCACCTTCTCGTACTGCTTCGACAGCTCCATCACCGCGAGCGCGGTGGCGGAAGTGGGCAGGTCGATGATCATGTCGACGCCCTCGGTCTCCCACCACTTTCGCGCGATGGTGGAGGCGACGTCGGGCTTGTTGAGCACGTCGGCTGCGACCATCTCGATCGGCTTGCCGAACATCTGGCCGCCAAAATCCTCGATCGCCATCTTGGTGGCTTCGACATTCCCCTGGCCGCCGATGTCGGAATAGACCGAGGAGAAGTCGGAGAGCACGCCGATCTTGAGCGGGGTCTGCTGGGCGGAGGCGGGGACGATCAGGGCAGCCGACAGCAAGCCGGCCGCAGACACGAGTGCTGCGATAGGTCTCATGGATACGTTTCCTCTTGTACGGGACTATTCTGTCCCTTTGTCCGACAAAGTTAGAGCGAGGTTCCCAAGGAGTCAATTTGCTGCATCTGCGGCATGAATGACGCAGTTTGACGCGTCTTCGGGGCGATCCTATAGTTTGTCGGACAAACGCCATTGGGGGTTACCGTGCCGATTTCGCCGCTCTTCCGTCCGATCGAGGTCGCGCCGGCCTATCAGAAAGTCGCCGACGCCATCGAGCGCGAGATCGTCAATGGGCGCATCAAGCCCGGCGATCCCATCGGCACCGAGCATGATCTGGTGCGCCAGTTCGGTGTCAACCGCTCGACCATTCGCGAAGGCATCCGCGTGCTTGAGGAGGGCGGCTTGATCAGCCGCGATTCCTCGCGCCGTCTGCACGCCTGCCTGCCGCGCTACACCAAGCTCGCAAGCCGCCTCAGCCGCGCACTGGTGCTGCACGAGGTCACGTTCCGCGAGCTCTACGAGGCCTCGATGACGCTGGAGGTGGCGAGCATCGAAGGCGCGGTGGAGCGCGCGACCGAAGAGAACCTCGCCGAGCTCACCGGCAATCTCGTGCGCAGCGAGGCCGTGGTCGGCGATCCCGCCACGCTTGCCGAATGCGATGCCGAATTCCACGTGCTGGTCGCCAAGGCCTCGCAGAACCGCGTGCTCCAGCTCGCACGCGAGCCGGCGGCGCAGCTGTTCTATCCGACCACAGAGATGATCGTGACCGGCGTTGCCGAAGGCGGCCCACGCCTCGTCGCCGCGCATCGCCATCTGATCGACGCAATCCGCCGCCGCGACCGCGAGGCGGGCGTGCTCTGGACGCGCCGGCACTTG
Source organism: Bradyrhizobium sp. 63_E2_N1_3 (assembly GCF_052076005.1). NCBI lineage: Bacteria > Pseudomonadati > Pseudomonadota > Alphaproteobacteria > Hyphomicrobiales > Nitrobacteraceae > Bradyrhizobium > Bradyrhizobium sp. 63_E2_N1_3. Next base: position 1,194,278 of record NZ_CP197235.1, read on the forward strand.
CAGGACTGGCGGCGCGGTTTCGAGAAAATCGCCTCGCTCGATCGGTCGGTCGAGCACATGTACATGGAGCACGCCCAGGCGGCCCGGCGCAGATAGGCGCCTGATGAAGACGCAAGATTTCAGCCAAGAAATCCAACAAACAAAGACGTTACACGGAGGAACACATGACCGGCGACATCGCGGCTACCATCTCGAAAGCGCGCGAGCATTCCATCGGCGATCTCTTGCGCCGCTCGGCAGTCCGCGAGCCGAACAAGCTCGCAGTGAGCTGCGGCCATGTCAGCTGGACGTTTGCCGAGATGGACGCGATCTGCAACCGGCTCGGACGCGGCCTGCTCGGTCTCGGCGTCAGCAAGGGCGATCGCGTTGCCGTGCTCTCACGCAATTCGCACGCGTTTGCGGCGTTGCGCTTCGCGCTGGCGCGGATCGGTGCGGTGCTGGTGCCGATCAATTTCATGCTCAACCCGGATGAGATCAATTTCATCCTGAAAAGCTCCGGCGCGAAGCTGCTTGCGACCGGCCCCGATTTCGTCGAGCCGGCAAAGGCCGCAAGCGCCAGGGATTGCGAGGTCGAGAAGATGATCTGGCTGCCGGGCGAGGATCCGGCATCCGCGCCCGCGGGCCTCACCAATTTCGACGATCTCCTCAGCCCCGACGGGTCGTTCCTGGAGGCCTCCGTCGACAGCCGCGATCTCGCACAGATCGTCTACACCAGCGGCACGGAATCGCTGCCCAAGGGCGCGATGCTGACCCATGAAGCCGTGATGTGGCAGTACGTGAGCTGCATCATCGACGGCGGCATGAGCGCGGACGACAAGTTCCTGCACGCGCTGCCGCTCTATCACTGCGCCCAGCTCGACGTCTTCCTGGGGCCGCAGATCTATCTCGGTGCCTCCGGCGTGATCACGGGCAAACCGACCGCCGACAATATCCTGGCGCTGATCCAGGCGCACAAGATCACGTCCTTCTTCGCGCCGCCGACGATCTGGATCGCGATGCTGCGCTCGCCGAACTTCGACAAGACCGATCTGTCGACGCTTCAGAAGGGCTATTATGGCGCCTCGATCATGCCGGTGGAGGTGCTGCTCGAACTTCAGCGCCGCCTGCCCAATGTCAAATTCTGGAATTTCTACGGCCAGACCGAGATCGCGCCACTCGCGACCGTGCTGCGGCCCGAGGACCAGCTGCGCAAGGCCGGTTCGGCCGGCAAGCCCGTGCTCAACGTCGAGACGCGCGTGGTCAACACGGCGATGGAAGACGTGAAAGTCGCCGAGGTCGGGGAGATCGTGCACCGCTCGCCGCATCTTCTCTCCGGCTATTATAATGACCCCGTGAAGACCGCGGCGGCCTTCACCGGCGGCTGGTTTCACTCCGGCGATCTCGCCACCGTCGATGCCGAGGGCCACATCACTGTGGTCGACCGCGTCAAGGACATGATCAAGACCGGTGGCGAGAATGTCGCGAGTCGCGAGGTCGAGGAGATGGTCTACCGCATCCCTGCGGTCTCCGAGGTTGCCGTGGTTGGCCTGCCCGATCCGCGCTGGATCGAGGCGGTGACCGCGATCGTCGTGGTCAAGACCGGCGAGACGCTGGAGGAGGACGCCGTCATCAAGCACTGCGCCGGCCAGATGGCGCATTTCAAGGTGCCCAAGCGCGTCATCTTCGTCGACAGCCTGCCGAAGAACCCGAGCGGCAAGCTGCTCAAGCGCGAATTGCGCCAACGCTTCGTCGGCGGCGAGACGCTCGACAAGGCGATCCAGAAGAATTTTGGGGCGTAAGCACGGAGCGGTCGCCATGAAGGTCTGGCAGGTCGAGCGCGACTGGTCGATCGAGGGGCTGGAGCTGGTCGATCTGCCCGAGCCCACGCCTGGCCCCGGCCAGGTCGCGGTGCGGATGAAGGCGGCATCGCTCAACTATCGTGATCTGCTCACGGTGCAGGGCAAGGGCGGCGTCTCACGATTGCCGCTGATCCCGTTCTCGGATGGTGCCGGCGAAGTCATCGCGGTCGGCGACGGCGTTGCCCGCGTCGCGGTTGGCGATCGCGTCTGTCCGATGTTCTTCCAGTCCTGGATCGACGGAAAGGTATCGGCGACCAGCCGCCGCTATGCGCTCGGCGGCACGCGGCCGGGCGTGTTGCAGGAGGTGATGCTGCTCGATGCCGAGGGCGTCAGCCGCATTCCATCGCACCTTTCATTCCTGGAAGCGGCGACGCTGCCCTGCGCCGGCCTCACGGCGTGGCGCGCGCAGTTCGAAGAGGCCAAGGTGAAACCTGGTGACACCGTGCTGGTGCAGGGCACCGGCGGTGTCTCGATCTTCGCGCTGCAATTCGCAAAGCTCGCCGGCGCGAGCGTGATCGTGACGTCGTCGAGCGACGAGAAGCTCGAACGTGCCAAAACGCTCGGCGCCGACCACACCATCAATTATCGTACGGTGCCGGAATGGGGCAAGGCGGCGGCCGACTGGACCGGCGTCGGCGTCGACCACGTCGTCGAGGTCGGCGGCAAGGATACCTTTGCACAGTCGCTCGAGGCTATCAGGGTCGGTGGCAACATTCTGGTGATCGGCGTGCTCACCGGCTTCTCGCAGCAGATCGCGATACCGAGCCTGTTCTCCAAGAACCTGCACGTCATCGGCTTGTCAGTCGGCAGCCGTCGGATGTTCGAGGGGATGACGGCCGCGATCGGCCGCAATGGCATGAAGCCGGTCATCGACCGTGCGTTCGGCTTCGATGCCGTGCCGGACGCGTTGCGGCTGATGCAGCAGGGCGGTCACTTCGGCAAGATCGTGGTTGAGTTTCCTTAGCCCATCTCGCCAGAAAGCTTCCTGACGTCGTCGGGCGTCCGTCCGAAGCGGCGGCGGAATGCGCGATGGAAGTAGGAGACGTCGTGAAAGCCGGCGAGGTGCGCGATCTCGATGATCTTGCGCGCGCGCAGGTTTGGATTTCGAAGCAGCCGCTCGGCGCGCAGCAGCCGCTGCTCCAGCACGAAGCCGCTATAGGTGATGCCGGCCTGCTCGAACATCAACTGAATCGTGCGCGGGCTGATCCGGTGCGCGGCTGAAAGGACGGTGAGCGACAGCGCGGGGTTGTCGAGCTGGGCCAGGATGTCGGATTTGAGGGTTTCGAGACGCGCCGCCGCAAGGCCGCGCATGCGAGCTTGCTCGGCGACATCGCCGCGCGCTCCGATCATCAGCACGGAGAGGTCGAACAAATGCTGCGAGACCGCATCGAGCTCCGCGGGCGCGAGCTTGTCGGCATAAGTGTGCGCGAGATCATAATATCGCAGGAACATCGAGGTGATCGGATTGGCGCCGGGGATCGACTGCGCGATCAGGTCCTCGGCATTCGGGCACGCGCGCAGCAGCGCCTTGCGCGGCAGTAGCGCGGTCTGGAAGTTGCCGTGCGTCGTCTGGGTGATATGGGCGCCCTTGATCGAGGGGTCGCCGATCGTGACGTCGCCGGCGGCGACCTCCAGCGGACGTCGTCCCATGGCCCCGCTCAGCGCCGAATTCGGCGACATCGTGATCACCAATTCGTCGTTCGTCCCCAGCGATACGAAGGACATCGGCGTGCCGAACGAGGCCGAGAGTCGGAGGCGCGGAAGAATAGCCGGCGAAATGGTCCGGTGAACACGTCCTTCCCCGATCGGAACGAAATCGACGTCGGCGACCTGGCGGCAAAACTGCTCGCGCCATCTTTCATAGGCCTGGCCATTCGGGTCGCCATCGAATGAGAGTTGAGGCTGGATCATCGATCGGGAAGGGCAGGTTAGTTGGCGATTTACGGCAGGTTGTATCGTCGGGCCGGTGCTCCGCAACCGCAAAAGCGCCGGATTGCGTGATAAGCCACTCGCGATGACGCGCTGTGACCGCGACCTGGTGCCGCAGCCCGGTGTGCCGAGATGAAAAAGCGCGAGCGCGAGCGCCAGCACGAGCAGCGCCCGGTGCTTGAGCAGCATGGTGAACGCATCCGGCGCGCTGTCGGGATCATCCTCCTTGCAGCCGCGCGCGGCGCGATCGTCGATCGTCGATCGCCTTTGCGGGGATCATCAGCACGCAGGCGATCGCGATGGCGCCGAACATGGCCGCCAGCGCGAACACGGCGACATAGCCGAACGTGTAGTCGAGATAGCCCGACAGAGGCGGGGAGGGGAGCGCGATGCCATCGGGACGTTGAGCGACTGCCGGCGCAAATGGTCTTGCACAAGCAGGGCTGACAAGACGGGCTGACATGACCGGCCAATGGCGCCGGGGCGGACCGGAAAGTAACATGTGCTAGCCGGGTTGGTTCCTCCGCACTTGCGATGGGAGGGCCACGGCGTCATCTCGTGGGTGTCCCCTTCTTCTTCTGGATCACGGCCATGCCCCTCTGGACCTGCGAAACCTGCGGCGCGCAATTTTCAGACAGCGGAAATCCGCCCGCATCCTGTCCGATCTGCGAGGACGAGCGGCAGTTCGTGAACTGGAAGGGCCAAACCTTCCTCACACGCGAAGCGTTGGCGGAACGGCACCGCCTTGCCTGGCGGGACGATTTCGGCCTCACCGGCGTCGGGTCCGAGCCGAGCTTCGCCATCGGCCAGCGCGCGCTGTTGGTGCCGCTCGGCGACGGCTGTCTGATGTGGGACTGCGTCCCGCTAGCGACGTCGGAAGCTATCGCGCATGTGCGCTCGCTTGGCGGGCTGAAGGCGATCGCGATCTCGCATCCACACTTCTACGGCGCGTTTGCCGACTGGAGCGAGGCGTTCGGCGGCGTGCCGGTCTATCTCCATGCTGATGACCGCCAGTGGGTGATGCGGCCGCATCCCGCCATCGTGCACTGGACCGGCGATCAGCAGCGCATCTCCGACGATGTGCTGCTGCTGCGCACCGGCGGTCATTTCGCGGGCGCCACCATGCTGCACCATGCGCGCGGTGCGGATGCCGAGGGCGCGCTGCTCACGGGCGACATCGCGCAGGTGGCGATGGACCGCCGCTTCGTCAGCTTCATGTACTCCTATCCGAACTACATGCCACTCAACGCCGCCGCGGTGCGGCGGATCGCAGCCGCTGTGGAGCCGCTCGCCTTTGACCGCATCTACGGCGCCTGGTGGGGCCGCAACATCGCCTCCGGTGCCAAGGCCGCATTCGCGGCGTCCGTGCAGCGATACATTGCGGCCATCGCCTGACGCGCGACGACCAAACCCCCCTTGTTCTGATCTAATAACTGTACTATAAGTACAGATATTAAGCGCGACGCAACGATGCGTTTGCCGGTCCGGCACGAACAATGCATCGTTGTCTCGGCGGGCGCATGTTGCGGCCGCGTGAGCGGGAGTTGGACGCATGACCGGGCAGCGCGACTACGAGATCTTTGAGGCCGGCGACGTCATGCTTCAATCCGGCGCCGTCTTCCCCGCGATGAAGCTCGCCTACAAGACCTACGGCACCCTCAGCCCGGCCAGGGACAACGTTATCCTCTACCCGACCTCGTTCAGCGCCCAACACTACGACACGGAATGGCTGATCGGGCCCGATGGCGTGCTCGACCCTACGCGCTACTTCATCATCATCCCGAACCTGTTCGGCAACGGCCTGTCGTCCTCGCCGTCGAATTCCGGCGAGGCGCCATTCCCGCAAATCACCTATCACGACGCCATCGCGGTCCAGCACCGGCTGCTGACCGAGCGCTTCGGCATCACAAAGCTGGCGCTGGTCTATGGCTGGTCGATGGGCGGCATGCAGACCTATCATTGGGCGGCGCTGCATCCCGACATGGTCGCGCGGGCCGCGGTGGTCTGCGGCAGTGCGCGCTGCGCGCCCTATAATTACGTCTTCCTCGAAAGCGTGAAGGCTGCGCTGACCGGTGATCCCGCCTTCCGCGACGGCCGCTTCGTCGAGAAGCCCGTTGCCGGCTATCGCGCCATGGGGCGCGTCTATGCCGGCTGGGCGATGTCGCACGGCTTCTATCGCGACGAGCTCTGGCGCGAGGCGGGCTTCACCTCGCTGGAGGATTATCTGGTCCGGAATTGGGACGCGACCTTTGCCCGGCGTGATGCCAACGATCTCCTCGCGCAGGCCGGGATCTGGCAGCGCGGTGACATCAGTCGTTGCGCTTCATTCGGCGGCGACCTCGATCGGGCGCTGGCCGCGATCAAGGCGCACATGCTGCTGATGCCGGGTGCGACCGACCGCTATTTCGACGTCCGCGACAACGAGGACGAGCTGGGCAGGCTGGTCAACGCAAAATCGGCGGTGCTGCATCCGATCCCGTCGCTGCACGGCCATCGCGCCGGCAACCCCGTCAACAATCCGCGCGACCAGGCCTTCCTCAAGGCCGAGGTCGCAGAGCTTCTCAGCAAATAGGGCGAGTCCTCGATCATGACTGACGCGACCGTTTCAGAGCCCGGCCATCGTCTGAAGCCGCTGACACCGGCGATGCTGCGCGAATTGTCGGTGCGCTCGAACCTCAGGGGGGCCGCGAAAAGTCTCAGCCATTACGGTCTGGTAGTGCTGGTCGGCGCGCTGGTCTGGAAGGTCTCTTCAGCCTGGGGCGTGTTATGGGCGCTGCCGCTGATGGCGGTGCAGGGCTATTTCGTCGCCTTCCTGTTCATGGCGCTGCACGAGACCGCGCACAAGACCGCGTTCAGGAGCCGTGGCCTCAACCTTGCGGTCGGCTATCCCTCGGCCTTCATCATCGGACAACCTTACGAATATTACTGCCTGTTTCACTGGGACCATCATCGCTACACCCAGGATCCGGACAAGGACCCGGAGCTGATCGTCGGCGTGAAGCCGACATCCGACACGCAGCTCGCGCTCGCCTATAGCGGCCTGCTTCAGGTCGCCGGCCGCCTCCAGTTGATGCTCGGCCACGCCGTCACCGGCAAGGTCACCGTGCCCTGGATTCCCGAAAACAAGCGCGCCACCATCGTGCGCGAGGCGCGCGCCTATGCCGGGCTCTATGCGCTGTTGCTCGCGCTCTCGCTGTGGTTTTCCTCGGCGTTGCTGCTCTGGGTCTGGATTGTCCCGCTGATCATCGGGCAGTCCTTCCTGCGGCCCTATCTCTATGCCGAGCACACCGGCTGCGACCGCACCCGCAGCGCCTTCCAGAACACGCGCACCACCTACACCAGCGCGATCGTCAAATGGTTCGCGTGGAATATGCCCTACCACGTCGAGCACCACGCCTATCCCTCGATCCCGTTTCACGCGCTGCCGAAGCTGAACGAGATCGTCGACGACGAGATCGTCCATCGCGGCCGCGGCTACATCAGGACGACGCGCGAGACCTGGGCCTGGTTTCGCCGGCATCGGCAGATTGGTTAACCCAATGCAAAACTCCGGCCGCGATGCGACCGGAGCTTTGTCGAGGACGTCAGATATCAGTAGATCCCGTAGGCGCAGACATTCACGACGCGGACGCGCAGGCCATGGCGGGTCCGGACGACGCGCTCCTGGTAGCAATTGCTGACGCCGGTGTTGACGTAGACGCCGCCAAAGCCCCAGCCGGGACCCCAGTGATGATGGAAGCCGTGGGCCGAAGCCGCGGTGGGCGCGAGAGCGGCAGCACCGAGCGAACCAGCAGCGATCAGACCAAGAGCAAGCTTACGAAACATTTTCATTCTCCAGTGTGGCGCTAAGGCCGTTGTTGTGTCCCTGCTTCTCCGTCGGGCCGAGACGCGAACGCGTTCAGGGCGCGAGGCAGGAATCGTGTTTCAGGAATGTTTCGTGGGCTTCGGTGAAATGCGCCGCTGTCAGGCTTTTCGCGCCGCTGCGCGATAGCGCGCAGCCATCGCCTGCGTCATCTCCGCCATCTTCTCGCGGAGATCGGCGGGCTCCAGCACTTCGGCCTCGGACCCAAGCCGCAGCAATTCGGATGCCGCGTGCCATGACGTCTTGCCGGTCGGCACGCGCGCGATGCGCCAGCCGTCCGCATCCGTGGTCTCTTCAAGTTGCGTGCGCGCCTTGACGTAAGGCTGGCTCAGCGCGTCGAGCAGTTTGACGCCGAACGGCGACAGCCGCACGATCGCGACATTGGGATGCATCTCGGCTTCGAGGCGAAGCGTCGCAGCCTGCCAATAGGCGGCGAGATCGAACGCGGCGGGACGATCGAAGCGATCGTCGAGCGCGGTGCAGTCCAGCACGCGCGCGATGCGATAGGTGCGCGTGCTGCCGTCGACGTGACCGGCGAGATACCAGCTGCCGCCCTTCAGCACGAGCCCGAGCGGTGCGACGCGGCGCTGCTTCTCCGCGCGCCAGCTCTGGTAGCGGATCCTGATCAGCGTCCCGCGCAGAGCCGCGCCGGCAATGGTGCGCAGATGTTTGGGTTCTTCCGTCTCGCCGAACCAGCCGGGGGCGTCCAGGTGAAAACGCTCCTGCATCCGCCCGGCATCTTCGCGAAGGTTGGCCGGGAGTGCCGCCATCAGCTTGTTCTGCGCGGCGATCATCGCCGCGTCCAGCCCGAGCGCCGCGGCCGGTCCCGGCAGTCCCGCAAGGAACAGGGCCTCCGCCTCGTTCTGCGACAGGCCGTTCAAACGCACGCGATAACCGTCGAGCAGGCGATAGCCGCCCTCCGCGCCGCGGTCGGCATAAACGGGGACGCCGGACGCCGCGAGCGCGTCGATGTCGCGATAGATCGTGCGCACCGAGACCTCGCAGGCTTCCGCAAGCTCGGGCGCAGTGACCTGCCCCCTGGCCTGGAGGGTGGTGAGGATCGACAGCATTCTGCTCGCGCGCATGATCCCTTAAACCATACCTGACACAGGATGTCAGGTATGGTCCGCTACAAGCGCCATCGCCAGCCGGCCAGATGGAGACCTGTTATGACCGATCAAAACCGCATCACCCTGTATTATTCGCCGCAAAGCCGCGCCACCGGCACGCGGGTGCTGCTGGAGGAGCTGGGCGCGCCCTACGATCTCCACGTCCTCAACATGAAGGCCGGCGAGCAGCGCCACGGCGCCTATCTCGCCATCAATCCGCTCGGCAAGGTGCCGGCGGTCCGCCACGGCGAGGCGCTGGTGACCGAGCAGGTCGCGATCACCATCTATCTCGCCGATCTGTTTCCGCAGGCGGGACTGACGCCCGCGCTGAACGATCCGCTGCGCGGTCCTTACCTGCGCTGGATCGCCTATTACGGCGCATCGTTCGAGCCGGCCCTGATCGACAAGTTCATGCAGCGCGAGCCGGCACCGATCATGCAGTCACCCTATGCCGATTACGACACCATGCTGGGCGCGCTCGAGGCGCAACTGTCGAAGGGTCCGTATCTGCTCGGCGAGCGCATGACGGCCGCCGATATCTTGTGGGGTGTCGCGTTCAGCTGGACGATGATGTTCGGCATCGTGCCGAAAAAAGATGTATTCGTTCGTTATGCCGAACGGATGACGAACCGGCCTGCGTTCCAGCGGATCAATGCCGCCGACGACGAGATGGCGGCGCAGCATGCCGCGGCTGCGGGTGGTTGAATGTTCCAGGGTTGCAGATGGCAAAGTCGATGCACACGACCAACTGCTTCAACACCTTCATCCGGGTGGCTGAAGACTGTCCCGCGCATACTGGCGAGGAGCCGCCGCTGCGCGCGGGAAAGCCGACGGTGGCGTGCCTGCAATACGAGATGATCGCCAAGGCACCCTACAAGCACACCTCCGACGACGTGATCTTCGCGACGTCTGCGCCGGGACGTGAGCTCGATGTGACGGCGACGAAGACGGAGAAGCATGCGGCCCGTGAAGCGTTTTTCTCCCGGGGCCAGGCGTGCATGAGGGCGTCGAGCCTGGGCAAGCGCTTCGGCTGGGGCGTTCATGCCGACAGTGAGGGCCGGATCGCGATTTACGCCGTCGACAGCAAACGCTACCAAGTGCTCGTCCGCGATCCCAAGCTCACGCAGGTGCGCGCGATGCGGTCGCAGCGGGCGTGATCAGAATTTTGGCGGCCGTTTTTTCGCGAACGCCTTGATGCCTTCCTTGATCTCGTCGCCGCGCATGCTGTCGCGGTGGCGCTGGTCGGCGGCGGCTTCATCCAGCTCTCCGCGGGCGAATTCATTGATGGCGCGCTTCATGCCGCGCATCGCCTGCGGGGCGTTGCCGGCGAGAACGCTCGCGAGCTTGTCAACCTCTTCATCGAGCGTTTCCTCCGGCACCATGGCCGTGAGGTATCCGATCCGCAGCATCTCCGGCGCGCTGATTTTCTGCGCGGTGAGGAACAGCTTCTTCGCATTGTCGACGCCGAGCCGCGTCACGTAACGCTTGATGCCGCTTCTGTAGTAGTGCAGCCCGAGCCGCGCCGCCGGCATGAACATCTCGGCGGTGTCGACGCCGATGCGGAAATCGCAGGCGAGCGCGAGGTCGGTCGAGCCGCCATAGACGCCGCCATTGAGCCGGCAGATCGTCGGCACGCCGAGATCCTCCAACCGGTTGACGACGACCTCGAACGCCGAGCCCGCGCTCTGCTGCTCGTTGGCGCTGACCGCGCGCTCGGCAACCGAGTTGAGGTCATAGCCCGCGGAGAAGGCCCGCCCCGTGCCGGTCAGCACCAGCACGCGGATATCAGGATCGGCCTCGATCCGGTCGAAAAGTCTGACCAGCTCGCCGAGATCCTCGGCCTGGAGCCGGTTGAGATGTTTGGGCCGGTTGAGGCGGATGGTGGCGCGTGCGCCGTCACGTTCGAGCACGGGGCCTGAGGCTGCGTCGGCTGTGTCCGACATTCTTGTCTCCATTTATTTGTTTTCGAGTGTGCGGCGCTTGGCTTCCGCATCGATGGTCTCGGCGAGATCGGGGTGCCGCGCCATCAGCACGCGGAAATCGACGAGGTCGAGCACCAGCAGCCGCGACACCTTCGTGGTCGAGACATTGGCGCCGCGCTTGTTGTTGCCGAGCAGCGCCATCTCGCCGAAGAACGCGCCCTCGCCGAGCTGGACCTTCTTGCCGGGCAGGTCGACCTCGACCTCGCCGGCGGCGATGAAATACATGCAGTCGCCCTGCGTGCCCTTGCGGATGATCATGGTCCGCGCGGGCAGCTCCATGGTGCGCAGCATGTGGGTGACGTCGGCGATGGCAGCAGGGCCGAGCGCTGCGAAAAACGGCACCTTGCTGACGGATTCCCAGGTCTTGAGGAAATTGTCGCGCCGGGTCTCGGCGGCAAAGCCGGTCGCCAGAATACCAGTCCACAGCCCGAACACGCCGAGGCCGGAGATCATCACCATGGCCGCCACGATGCGCCCGAGCGGCGTCACCGGCACGACGTCGCCATAGCCCGTCGTCGTCAGCGTGACGACAGCCCACCACAGCGCGGCGGGGACGCTGCCGAAAGTCTGCGGCTGCACGTCCCGCTCCAGGAAATATTCGGCGACGGAAGCGAGGAACACCACCATCAGGAAGATCACGAGCACGCTGACCAGCGGGCCCGATTCCAGCACCAGCACCCGGCGCAGCTGCCGCAGGCCCGGAATGCCCGGCACCACCTTCAACACCCAGAGCACGCTGAGCAGCCACGCCGTCTTCGGCTCGATGCCGATCAGGAGCGCGGCCGGCACCGCCAGCGCGCCCAGAGCATCGACCACTCCGGCCGAGGAGGTCATGTAGAGCGACAGGCGCCCCGTCTGTGCCATGTGGCGCAGCCGGACCACCCATTCGAACACGAAATAGACGAGGCAGGCCCACAGCAGGGCGTCGACCCAGCGGTGCGCCGTCTCATAGGCCGGGTTGACCGTCAGCAGCACCATGCTGACCACGCCGAGCCCGACCGCCACATAGGCCGCCTTGGTCATGTTGCGGCCGGCCGTGGCGGCCACGAACTGGGCCAATGCGGGGATCAGCGGCTTGGACATGCGGGAAGGCGGGCTCGGTCGTGTCTCTTGCGGTCCCGGCTGGGACGCCGCCGCCAAAGTGCCCGCCCGGGCAGGAGCCGTCAACGACGGGCAGGGGGCTGCCCGCAGCATCGTCGGACAGGCACGCGGCAAGCCCGATGCCGTGGTGGATCCGGGGCGCTACCTGAAATGCGGCGGCTCGTCGTAGCCGCGGCGGCTGCTGAAAAAAGCAACATCATCAGGCCGATGCCGACGACGATGGCGAAACCCGCTCCCAGCGCCAACGCCACATAGCCTTCCGTCGGGATCGGCTCGCCCTCGATCGCCATTGCGGAATAGGCGAAATATCCAGCCGCTACCAGCATGCCCAGAAGGATTATGACGAGGAGTGTACGCATCGCGCGTGCTCCGGTTGTATCCGGGAGCAAACGGTTGTGGATGGGGGACGGTTCCCGGTTTCAGCCCGGGGATTCGCGGCAAGGCGCCGCTGCGAGACCCGTCAAACCGATAGGTCAGGCACTCTGAGCTGTCTTCACCACGACGATCTTGCTCTCGTCCTGCTGGGGAGGGGCCGTATCCTGGGCGACCTTGTCGGCCTCGCCGCAGTGGCGTTTGAGATAGTCGCGGCGCATGCCGATCTCGTCGCGGACGAACTCGTAGCCGAGCTTGAACGTGTCGAGCCCGTCGGTACTGATCGTGCCGTCCCTGAGACCTATGACCGCGCCGCGCAGAATGCCCTCCAGCTCGTCCTGGAGACATTCGAGCTGGTCCAGCGAATGCGCGTGCTCGATGCGTTCGCCGATGTCGAGGACGGCGGTGGAAAGCTCGCCAGCCTTCTCCGGCGCGATGCGGGTGATCTTGGCGTAGATCGCGGCGAAGATCGAGCCGATCACGCTGAGCGCGGCGGCGCCCAGATACATCAGGTCGCTGTACTTATCCATGAACGACTTGGTGTCGTCGTTGATGTAGTCGGCCGCCCCCTGATGCGCCATCACGTAGGCATCCTTCTCGACGGAGGCCGGCTCGATTCTGCTGGCGAAGCCGTTGTCGAGCCCGAGCGCGGATTTGTTCTCATAGACGACGCGCGCGAGCTCGCCCGCCGTGCTCGCCGACATCCTTGATTGCGCGACCAGCAGCCATTCGAGCCCGATCGTGTCGAGGTCGTCGTCGGGAATTTCCGGCGATGCGGACAGCGTGCCCGCAGTCAGCGTTTCACTGGAAATGCCGGGAATCTTGCGCGCGAGCGCCTTGGCCTCGTCGATCGCGTTCAGCGTGAAGCCGCCGCGCTTGGCGACCTGCTCATAGGCCTTGTCCCGCACCGCCCTGGAGGCATGGACGATGGCGATCACCGCGCCGAAGCCGCTCGCCGGCGCAAACAGCTTGTCGAGCGTTGCACCCTGCGGCGCCATCTGGATCCTGGCGGCATCCGGACCGTCGGGGATGTCGAGGATGCTACGGACGAAGGCGAGCGAGGATTCGTTCTCGGCGAGGACGGCAACTTTCTTCTTCTTCAACTCGGCGAGCGACTTGATCTTCTTGTTGCCGGGACCGAGCAGCAGCACCAGATCGTGCTCGAGGATCGCGAGCGTGCGCGCCCGCAGCGGCACCTTGGTGTCGGTGCGAAGGACGGCGAGGTCGGCCTGCTTGCGGTCGAACTGTGCGAGCGCCTTGGCATTGTCTGCGTTGTTGACGATCTTGATCCGGAAGCGCGAGGCGTTGTTCTTCAGCAAAGTGGCGAGCTTGGCGGCGAACAGCGCTTCGTCGCTGTTGGGGGTGCCGACGGCAAAGGTCAGCGTCTCCGAATTGTGCAGCATGGCGCGGCCGCCCCAGACGGTGGCGAGCGACAGCAGCAGCGTCAGCACGACGTAGAGAAAGACCTGCTGCTGATTGGTTTTGATCACCTTGGGGCGCCGCGGCGGCGGTTCGGTCGGTGACGAGGTTGGGCCTTCAGTACTCATGGCAGCACTCCGGCCCTATTCCTGAGTGGCGGGCGGCTCGCGGATGCGATCGCGGCGGGCGCCCTGCAATTCCTAAACGTCTGAAAAAAGAACGATATTCTCTGCCGACAATGATAGCGCGCCGGTACCGGAATGCAAAATTCGAGCCGGAGGTAACCTTACTCGATCTGGCCGCGGCGATTGGTCATCCTATCACCAGTTAGCCACAGTTGGCGATTTTCCAGTTCCCCCCGGCTGCATTCCGTCGCGGGAGATGTCATAAATCACACGTCCCGGCGATTTGACCGGTCCAAAAAGAAGTTGCGCTGAACGCTCCGGTCTTTCTTGTCACGTCAATGAGGGCGTCAGCTTGTCGTTTCCACCCATGTCATCGGCGGTTCCGGTCGAAGCGCTCATTGGCTGGATGTTGCTGCTCACCTTCAAGCACATCATCGCCGATTTCGTGCTCCAGACCGCCTGGATGGCGCACGGCAAGGACCAGAAGCACGGCTGGGCTTTGCCGCTTCTGGTGCATTGCCTGATTCACCTCGCGGTTGCGCTGCCGCTGATCCTGTTGGTGGCGCCGCGATTCTGGTTCGTCGCGTTCATCGACTTCGCGATCCACATCACCATCGACCGCGCCAAGGGGTTCGTCTCCGCCAATTTCGGTGTCGACCTGGCGCATCCCTGGTTCTGGACCCTGATCGGCGTCGACCAGGCCCTGCATCATTTGACCGGCTTCGGCCTTTCCATCTTCATGGCGGCGAACTGAGGCCGGCGGGCCTGCGGATAGTCGTCGATCGGCATTCACAAGAGGTCGTCATGCCCGGGCTTGTCCCGCCTGCGCGGCCGAAGCCGCTTCGGCGCGGCGAAGGCCCGGGCATCCACGTTCTTCGTGCCGCGTGGCCAGCCGTGGATGGCCGGGACAAAGGCGAGCGGAAGCGACGCCGTCCTTCGGACGGCTATGCCCAGCCATGACGCCGTGGAGGCATTGGCGTCCCGACTTTTCGGCTCAGATGTGGTGGCCTGACCCCCATTCGGTCGCCTCCGATTCGCGACGAGGGCGCAAGGACCCCGGGTGACTACCGGGCGGCGTGGTTAACCTTTCATTAGAGAATTGCGCTGCATCTTCGGCAACGAGGAGAACCGCAATGTTTTCAAGCCGCGACGCCTATGAAAGCGATTTCTGCCCGGTCCGCGACGAGCTCCTTGGCGAGATGTATCGCGCCAGCGAGAGTGGCCTGCCGAGGCTGGTTGAGAGTGTTTCCCCTGACGCGCGCGCCAGGCTGGCGCTGTTCTGCTATCGCCGCAGCCATCTGCACTCGCTGGCGGTCGCGATCGCGGCCAGCTGCAACGAGCGTGACCTGATCGACAATGGCGGCCGCGTCGGCTCGACGCTCTACGCGCTGTCGCGCGAAAGCACGGTCAAATCGTCGCCGTCGCTGTCGGGGGGCCGCAAGCCGATCACGCTGTCGACCAAGCCGCTCTCGGTGCTTGCACCGCTTGAGGACGGGTTCGACGACGAGGTCAGCGAGGCCGTTCCAGCTGTAGCCGTTCCAGCCTAAGCGACCTCGATTACCGGCAGTCCGAATTTCCGCCGCGCCATCGCGCATTCGGCGTCTCCCGGCATGCAGGTGCGGCACACCTCCGGCCGGACCTCGTAAATGCCGCAGGCCGTCTGCTTTCCGATCTCCCCCCGCAACGCCGAACAGCGATCGCCCTCGCAGCGCATGCCGGATTGGCGCGCGTTGACGAGCGTCTCGGGGATTGCGGCAAGCTCCTCGTCGCTCTCGATCGAGAAGCGCGGCCAGTTCTCCGAATAGCCACAGCAGGCGCCGCAGCTCTGGCACCAGCTCGACAGATCGACGGGGGAATTCTCTTCCATCGCGCTCACGTGTCCTTTGGCGGGCCCCAGACCAGGCTCTGCCGCCATCTTGCGCGCAGCACGTCGCGCCGCTCCGGATATTTATCGTCGAGATAGTTCGCATCCACGACGCGGTCGGTGCGGAAGCTGCGGAAGTCGCCGCGCAGCTCGCACCAGGCCGCAAGCAGGCGCACGGCTTCGAGATAGCCGACCGAGATCGGCCAGATCATGCGCTCGCTGGGGCGGCCCTGCTCGTCGCGGTAGCGCAGCATGATCTTCCTGCCTTCGTGGATCTGGGTGCGCGTGCGCGCCATGTCGAGGCGATCCGGCTCCCTGTTCCAGCTCGGCCGCGCGCGGCTTGCCGGCTCCAGCACGAAGGGACGCAAGCGCTCAGGCACGGTGTCGGCGATCTTGGCCATCAAATCTTCGGCCGCGCGTGCCAGCGCGGAATCGGCATGGCCCGCGACCCATTGCGCGCCCAGCACCGCCGCCTCGATCTCGTCGGGTGTCAGCATCAAGGGCGGCAGGTCGAAACCCTTCTCCAGGATGTAGCCCATGCCGGCTTCGCCGCGGATCGGCACGCGCTGGCCGATCAAGGTTGCGATGTCGCGATAGATGGTGCGCTTCGAGGTCTCGAGCTCGGCCGCGATCGCGTCCGCGGTCAGCGGCTTACGCGTGCGCCTCAGCACCTGGATGATCTGAAACAGCCGGTCGGCGCGTCTCATGGCAATTCTCTTATCGGGGACGGATCAGAAAATGGCGCGCTGCTGCTGACAGGATGTTGGCAGCAGGGGGTGTCTATACCGGGACAACACATCGACTGAAGAGGATTTGTCCATGATCATTCCAACCCATTTTGGCCCGGCGATTCCGATGTCGCGGGCACAGGTCTGGTCCGCCAGGGCACTCGGCCGCCTCGTTTCGTTCGATCTCATGGCCGTCGACCTCCGATTTGCTCTTGCAAGCGTGATGGCACGCTTGCTGACCCAGGCTGCGGACGCGCTGGCCCGCCATGTCGTTCGTAGTGTCATGGCCCGCGCCTGGCGGGGGGCCCGTTTCGCAGAAGATATCACGGCTGCTGCCACCATGGTGGCAGCAGCCGGTCACTAGGTTCCCTCAAAGTTTCGCAAGTCCAAATTTCGCAAGCCCAAATTTCGCAGGTCCAGGAGAGAGTTCGCATGATCACGCTTTATGGCTTTGGCGCCGGCTTCGGCCTGCCGGAAATCAGCCCCTTCGTCACCAAGACCGAGGTCCAGCTCAAGATGGCGGGACTGCCCTACCGGAAGGAGCGGGCGATGCCGCCGGCCTCGCCCAAGGGGCAGCTGCCGTTCATCGACGATGGCGGCGAGGCGGTGGCCGATTCCACCTTCATCCGCGCCCATATCGAGCGCCGCTATGGTTTCGATTTCGATGCCGGGCTGTCGCTGGCCGAGCGGGCGCAGGCCTGGGCGTTCGAGCGCATGATCGAGCATCACGTCTACTGGGCGCTGGTCGGGGCGCGCTGGGTCGATCCGGTCAACTTCGCCAAGGGGCCCGCGCATTTCTTCGACGGCGCGCCGGAGCACAATCGCGAAAAGTTGCGCGAGGATGCGCAATTCCGTGTCGCCGAGAACTATCTGCTCTCCGGCCTCGGCCGCCACGCGCCCGATGACGATGTCGATCTCGCGGTACGTTCGCTGTTCGCGCTCTCGGTCCAGCTCGGCGACAAGGCCTACCTGATGGGCAACAAGCCCTGCGGTGTCGATGCCACCGCCTTCGGCGCGCTCGCCGGAATCCTGACGCCCTTCTTCGAATCCGGCCTGCGTCAGCGCGCCGAGGGATTTGCGAACCTCACCGCCTATGTCGACCGCATGATGGACGATTATTATCCGGAGTTCGCCTGGACCCCGCTGCGGCAGGCGGCCTGAGGCCTGATGAGATGAGACTCGCCTAGCGCCCCGACGGAGGTGCGTTCCCTCCCCCCTTGCGGGGGAGGGCTAGGGAGAGGGGTGGTCCAGGAAAAGGTACCCGTTGTTGATGATGCATCGAGGGCGGGTGCACGACGGAAAGAATTCCCGTGTGGCACCCCTCTCCCTGCCCCTCCCCCGCAAGGGGGGAGGGAACGGAGAGAGCGCTGCTGTAGGCCGACTCGATTCGACTTCGCACTCGCCAATCTCAAACCCAAAACAAAAGAGCCGGCCCAACGGGCCGGCTCTCGTCGTCTCAAAACTCTTGCCGCGCCTTACCTCACGAGCGTGTACTTGCCGTTCTTCACCGTGAGCAGGATGCGCGAGCGCTCGTCGAGGCCGTAGCGGTCCTTTTCGGTGAAGTTGTAGACGCCCTGGCTCGCCGCCAGCTCCTTCTCGGACAGCAGCGCCTGGCGGATCGCTTCGCGGAATTCCGGCGTGCCGGGCTTTGCGGTTTTCAGCGCCGTCGGAATGATGCGCTTGAGGATCTCGAACGCATCATAGGAATGACCGGCGAACTGGCTGCGGCTGTTCGGGCCGTACTTGGCCTCATAGGCGGTGTTGAGCGCGAGGCCCGGCTTCTTGGTGGCGGCTTCGTCGGGCTGGTCCTCGGGGTCCATGACGGGACCGGAGGCCATCAGCACGCCTTCCGCTGCTTTGCCGGCGATGCGGATGAAGTCCATGCTGGCGGCGCCATGGGTCTGGTAGATCAGGCCCTGATAGCCGCGCTCGCGCAGCTCGGTCTGCGGCAGCGCGGCCGCGGTACCGGAAGCGCCGACCAGGATCGCATCGGGGTTGGCGGCGACGAGCTTTAGCACCTGTCCGGTCACTGACGTATCAGGGCGGGCGAAGCGCTCCTCATCGGCGATGGTGATGCCCATCGGCACGGCCTGGGCCTTCAGGTCGTTGAACCAGAGGTCGCCATAGGAGTCGGAATAGCCGATATAGCCGACGGTCTTCACGCCCTTCGACTTCATGTGGTCGTACAGCACCTTGCCCACGATCGGGATCGGCTGCGGCATCGCCACCGACCACTTCATGCGCTCAGGCGTGATCGGGAACGGCGCCAGGCCGAAATGCGGAATGCCGGCCTCGTTGGCGACGTTGGAGACCGCGATGGTCGGCGGCGTCAGCGCCGAGCCCATGATGATGTCGGCCTTGGATTCGGTCACGAAGCGGCGGGCGTTGGTGGTCGCCGTGGTGGGATCGCCGCCGTCGTCGAGCACGATCACCTTCAGCGGCACGCCGCCGATCTCCTTCGGCACGAATTCCAGCGCGTTGCGCTCGGGAATGCCGAGCGCTGCGCCGGGGCCGGTCGTGGTGGTGGTGATGCCGATGGTGATTTCGCTGGTCTGGGCCAGCGCAGGCAGAGCCGGCAGGGCAAGCGTCGCCGCGGCGATGGCGGCGGTCAGGTAAAAGCGTTTCATCTATTCCTCCCTTGACGTGTTTCTTTGAAAGCAGAAATCGGGGGGTAATTCAGCCCCCTCTTTTGGTGATGCGGCGATTTAGCTCCAGACCCAGCTCCCCGTGAATTTGGCTACCATTTCCGCTGGAAACGGTGCCGATTTCAGCTTGTCGGGGTTAACGGGATCGCGGCCGACCAGGACGCGGGTCTCAAAACCCTCGAGCGCGAGCGCCTCGCCCTTGTAGACGCTGTGCTTCACCTCGAAGCTCGAGCGCTTGATGCTCTCGATCCTCGTTTCGATGGTGATCCAGTCGCCATAGGTCGAGGGGATGTAGAACTTGGCCCGCGTATCGACCATGGGGATACCCACTAGGCCGTATTTGCGGACCAGGTCCTGCTTGGAGAAGCCGGCGACCTCGAACAGGGTCGAGGTCGAATCGTCGAACATCGCGAAATAGCGCGGGTAATAGACGATGTTGGCGGGGTCGCAGTCGCCCCACTGGATCTGGACGTCGCGCCGGTTCACGAACATGCGATGACCCTGCTTTCGTTGCGCCTTACTTCGGCGCCATGCGCAGCGAGCCGTCGAGGCGCACCACTTCGCCGTTCAGGTACGAGTTCTCGACCATGTGCAGCGCGAGCGCGGCGAACTCGTCGGCGTGGCCGAGCCGGCGCGGGAACGGGATCGCGGCGGCGAGCGAGTCCTGGGCTTCCTGCGGCAGGTTGGCGAGCAGCGGCGTCAGGAACAGGCCGGGCGCGATGGTCAGCACGCGGACGCCGAACTGCGCGAGCTCGCGCGCGATCGGCAGCGTCATGCCGACGATGCCGCCCTTGGAGGCGGAATAGGCCGACTGGCCGATCTGGCCGTCATAGGCGGCAACGGACGCCGTATTGATGATGACGCCGCGCTCGCCGGTCGCCTGCGGCTCGAGCTTGGACATCTCGGTCGCGGCGAGGCGCAGCATGTTGAAGGTGCCGATGAGGTTGACCTTGATCACCTTGTCGAAATCGGCAAGGGCCATCGGCCCGTCGCGGCCGACCACGCGCTTGGCGACGCCGATGCCGGCGCAATTGACCAGCACGCGCGCGGGTCCATGCGCCTTGGTCGCCTGCGTGATCGCAGCCTCGGCCGAGGCGGCATCGGAGACGTCGCAGGTCACGGCGACGCCCTTGAGCTCGGCGGCGACGGTCTCCGCAAGCTTGGCATTGAGGTCGAACACCGCGACCTTGGCGCCCTGCGCCGCCAGCTTTCGCGCGGTCGCAGCGCCCAGTCCCGATGCACCGCCGGTAACGATGACTGCCTGATCCTTCAACAACATGGCGTTCTCCTGTAGCGATGGTTTCTTAGCCGACCGATATCACACGGTCCGATGGATTGGCAGCGTAGAGCTCCTCGATCAGCGCGTCGCGATGCTCGAGCACCGCGCGCTGGTTGATCGAGCCCTTGTCGGTGACCTCGCCCTTGTCGATCGACAGCGGCGTGTCCAGCAGGATCGCGCGCGTGATCCGCGTCGAGGAACCGGTGGCCGAAGCCAGAAAGCGTGTCAGGCGCTCGCGGAAGGCTTCACGCACCAGCCGGTCCCGGGCCGTGACGGTGAGATCGTCGGCCGGCAGCGTCGGGTTGATCAGCCGGCAGCCGTCGAGATCGAGCAGCACCAGCGCGGAGATTTCGTCGCGGTTGATGCCGGCGATGACGACGTCGCGCACCAGCGGCGCGCAGGCCGCGACGAAGCGCGCGCGCAGCGGGCCGACGCTGACCCAGGTTCCGCTGCCGAGCTTGAAGTCTTCGCTGACACGGCCGTCGAAATCGAAGCCGGCGTTGAGATCATCGGGGTCGACGGGCTTGAGCGCGTCGCCCATCTTGTAAAATCCTTCCTCGTCGAAGGATTTTGCGGTGATGTCGGGCTGGCGCCAATAGCCGGGCATTACGTTCGGCCCCTTGGCGCGCACTTCCATCTTGCCGTTGTTCGGCACCAGCTTGGCGTCATTGCCCGATACGGGCAACCCGACATGGCCGGAGCGGCTGGTGCGCGGATTGACCGACATGAAGAACGGCGCGGTCTCGGTGGCGCCAAGGCCCGTCAGCATCGGCACGCGGTAGCCCTTCTCCTTCACCGCGAGCTCGTCGAGGCTGTTCCAGACGAATGGCGACAGCGCGGCGCCCGAGAAGAACATCGCGTGCAGCCGGTCGAAGAACTTTGCGCGCAGGCCCTGGTCGTCGCGCAAATACGGCAGCAGCGATTCATAGCCCTTGGGGACGTTGAAATAGACCGTCGGCGAAATCTCCTGGAGATTGCGCACGGTCTCCTCGATGCCGCCCGGCACCGGCTTGCCGGCGTCGAGATACATCGAGCCGCCATTGTAGAGCGTCAGCCCGATATTGTGGTTGCCGCCAAAGGTGTGATTCCAGGGCAGCCAGTCGATGATGACCGGGGGCTCGTCCTTGAGGAAGGCGAGAGTCTCGCGCAGCATCACCTGGTTGGCGCAGATCATGCGCTGGGTGTTGATGACGGCCTTGGGGTTGCCGGTCGAGCCCGACGTCAGCAAAAACTTCGCGATCGTGTCGGGGCCGATTTTGTCGTGTATCGCGTCGAGATCGCCGTGGAGCGGCGTCGCCATGAGGTCGGCGAGCAGGGTGACGTCGCGGCCCGGCACGCTGCCCCAGGACGCGGCGATCTCGGTGCCGAGCGAGACATTGGCGGTGAGCGCGTCCGCGAACTTGCCGGCGTCCTCGGCGAAGACGAGGCCGGGCGTCAGCAGCTTCATCAGGTAAGAGAGCTTGCCGTAATCCTTCGACACCAGCGAATAGGCCGGCGACACCGGGCAGAACGGAATTCCGGCATAGAACGCGCCGAACGCCAGCAGCGCGTGGTCGATCGAATTGCCTGAGAGGATGACGACCGGCCGCTCCGCCGACAGGCCGCGCGCAATCAGGCCGGACGCAATGTGCCGGCTTGCGGCGAGCAGCTCGGCGTAAGTGATCTTGCGCCAGCCGCGACCGCCTTCGCGCTCGGCCATGAAGACGCGGTCCGGCGTCGTCGTCGCCCAGTGATGCAGGCGGTCGGTGAGGCGGACCGGATAGTCGCCGAGCGGCTGTTTGGGCCGCAGGTAAATCGTGCCGTCGTCGCGCCGCTCGATGTTGACGACGGGATCGCCGAACGAAATGGGCCGCAGCGGGGAAGTGCTCGCGCCGCGCTCCATGCTGGAAGAGGACGGCTGTCCGCTCATGACTTCGGCTTCACCTTTGCGGTCTTGTGTTCGAGGAATTCGCGGATCCTGCGTTTTGCCTCTTTGTCGCTCTGCGCAACTGTTGCCATCAGCGATTCCATCAACAGGCCGGCCTGCGGATTGGCCTCCGCGATCATCGGCAGCGCCTGGAGTACGGCGAAGTTCGTCAGCGGCGCGTTGGAGGCGACCTTGGTCGCAAGCTCCAGCGCCTTGCCGAGCCCGTTGCCGGCCTCCGTCACATATTGCGTAAAGCCGTAGGAGGCGCCTTCGGTCGCGCTATAGACGCGGCCGGTCAGCATCATGTCCATCATCCTGGCAACGCCGATCAGCCGCGGCAGCCGCACCGAGCCGCCGCCGCCGACGAAGATGCCGCGCTGCCCTTCCGGCAGGGCGAAATAGGTCGAGGGCTCGGCGACGCGGATATGGGCGGCGCAGGCCAGCTCCAGCCCGCCGCCGATCACCGCGCCCCGGAGCGCAGCGATCACGGGCACGCGGCTGTACTGGATGCGGTCGAACACCCGGTGCCACATCTGGGAATGGAGGAGGCCGCCGGTCGCGTCGTGGTCCTGAAGCTCGGAGAGGTCGAGGCCGGAGGAGAAATGATCGCCGATGCCGTGGATGACGACCGCGCCGATATCCTCGGGCAGGGAGGCAAAGCACTCGCCGATTTCGAGGATAATGCCGTCATTGAGCGCATTGCGCTTGGCCGGCCGGTTCAGGCCCACGGTCAGAACCCGGTCCGCCCGCTCGATCCTCAAAAGCCCGGAGGCGCCCGCGTCAGCGGTCTCGGCGTTTCCCTGTGTCATTTGCGTCCTTGTCAGAATAGTTATGTTGTATAACGAATTCTGGGGGAGTCAAGGAGGGACGGTGCGGTCCCTGAGGATGTAGCAAGTCAGGTGGGTAAGATCCCTACGCCAAACCCGGTGTCGTCCCTGCGCAGGCAGGGACCCATAACCCCAGGGAGTTGTTTGGCGAAGACTCGCCGTTCGGTACTCCTGCCGGTCGCAATTGATAGATCACGCGGTATGGGTCCCTGCGTTCGCAGGGACGACGGCGGAGCGTGTGGTCACACCACCTGATGCACGTCGATCACCACGCGGTCCGCATGGCGTGCGGCTGAGCCGACAAAAATGTGCTCCATCAGCCAGCGATATTTTTCGTGCCCCGTCTCGAACTTCGGGACCGTGCGGAAATAGATCAGTTTCGGATCGACCGGCTCACCGCGCTTGAGCTTTTGCAGCAGCTCGACCGGGCCGAAGCGCATGCCCTTGTTCTCGACATAGACGATAGCGCCGTCATCCGTCTCGAAGGCGTATTTCGCTTCGAGATCGATCAGCTCGTTGGGCCGGATGGTCTGGAAGTCGGCGCCGAACGGCAGCACCTTCCCGGTGATCGCGCCCGTCACCTCGCCGCCGATAATCGGGATGATGCGGCGAACGCCGATGCCGGTCTCGCCGGCCGTGATGACGTCGCCGATTTTTGCGGTGACGGTGAAGACGTATTTGGTCTCGAGCGCCGGTGTGGTCATCGCTTCTCTCCGATCTATTGCGCCAAGCGCAGTGCTCTTCCTTCTCCCCTTGTGGGAGAAGGTGGCGCGAAGCGCCGGATGAGGGGTTGTCTCCGCAAACGCAGGTGTGCGGGCGGAGAGATACCCCTCACCCGTCTCGCCGCTATCGCGGCGAGCCACCCTCTCCCACAAGGGGAGAGGGGACAACAGCGCGTCGCGCCGTAGGCGTTCACTAGTGCGCCATCATCCGTGTCGGCAGCCAGGTCGCCAGCAGCGGGAACGCGATCAAAATCACCAGCCGCACCAGATCCGTCGCCACGAACGGGATCACGCCCTTGAAGATGGTGGAGAAGGAGACGTCCTTCACCACGCTCTTGATGACAAAGACGTTCATCCCGACCGGCGGGTGGATCAGGCCGAGCTCGACGGTCATCACGATGATGACGCCGAACCAGATCGGATCAAACCCGAGATGCGTGATGACGGGGAAAATGATCGGCACGGTGAGGATGATCATCGCCATGGCGTCCATCAGGCAGCCGAGCACGAGATACATCACCATGATCAGCGCCAGCACGCCGTAGGGGCCGAGGCCGAGACCGGTGAGGAATTCGGTGACCTTCTGCGGCGTCTGCGTCACCGTGAGGAAGTAGCCGAAGATCAGCGCGCCGATCAGCACGGTGAACACCGCGGCCGCGGTGCGCGTCGCCTGCAGCAGCGAGGCCAAGATCTTCTCGCGATCGAGCCGTCCGGTGACAACGCCGATGATGAAGGCGCCCGCGGCGCCGACGCCGCCGGCTTCCGTCGGCGTGAAGCGCGGCAGGAAGGGCAGGCCGTAGAGGCCGCCGATCACGAAGACGAACAGCAAGACCGGCGCCCAGATGTCCTTCAGGCCCGCAAAGCGCTCGCGCCACGGCAGCACCTTGCCCTTGGGCAGGAAGTCCGGGCGGAAATGACCGATCAGGAAGATCGTGATCATGTACATGGTCATCGCCAGGAGGCCCGGAATGATGCCGGCGATGAAGAGCTTTCCGATGTCCTGCTCGGTGATGATGCCGTAGACCGCGAGCACGGTGGACGGCGGCAGCATCGCGCCGAGCGTGCCGCCGGCGGCGATCACGCCAGTGGCGAACGACTGCGGATAGCCGAAGCGGCGCATCTCGGGGTAGGCGACGGCGGAGAAGGTCGCGGCGGTCGCGACGGAGGAGCCGCAGATCGCGGCAAAGCCGCCGCAGGCGCCGACGGTGGCAATGCCGAGCCCGCCGCGCAGATGCCCGACGAAACCGTTGGCGGCGCGGAACAGCTCGCGGCTCATGCCGGAATTGCTGACGAAGGAGCCCATCAGCAGGAACATCGGGATGACGCCGAAGGTGTAGTCGGTGACCGTGCGCATCGAGGTCTGGCCGACCAGCTTCAGCGCCGCCGTCCCGTTGACGAGATAGGCGAAGCCGGACACGCCGACGAGGCCCATCGCCATGCCGACGGGCACGCGCAGCAGCATCAGGACAAACAGGGAAACGAAGCCGATTAAGGCGACGGCATCGGTGCTCATGATTACTCCGTCGCCTTCAATTTGGGATCGTGCATATCTTCGGGATGGAAGATCAGGCGGTAGGTGCGGATCGCGATCAGCAGCACGGCCGCGGCATCACCGATCCACGCGACCGCGAAGAACGGCCAGGTCGGCATGTGCATGTCGAAGGTCTGGACGTTGTCGTTGTAGGTGCCGCGCACCTTGTCGAACAGCGTCCAGGTCTGCACGGTGACGACGAACAGCAGCACCAGGGTCGCGAACACGTCGATCCAGCGCTGATAGCGCGGCCCGACATTGCCCCAGACGAGGTCGACCGTGATGTGGGTGCCGCGATAGGACGTCGCCGCGATGCCCCAGAAAATGAGAATGCCGAGCAGCATGCGGCCGATATCGAACGAGTCGGGGATCGAGTAGTTCAGCGTGTTGCGCAGCAGCACCGACAGGAAGATGTCGAGCGCGACGATGCCGACGAAGCCGGCCGCGATCCATTCGATCGTGTCGATGATGCGGTCCATCCAGGAGCGCTTCATGGGAGGTGTCACGTCGTGTGCTGTCATTGTTTGATCTCGGTCTCGCCGCGCACTTCACCTCGCCCCGCTTGCGGGGAGAGGTCGAATTCGAGCGCCGCTCGAATTCGGGTGAGGGGGACTCTCCGCGAATCGAGCTGTCACCGTCTCTGCGGAGGCAGCCCCCCAACCCTCTCCCCGTAAGAACGGGGAGAGGGGAAGAAGAGAGCCGGCCGCGGCCGCAGCTTGGCGCTACTCCGCCAGCGCGTTGTACTTCTTCAGCGACGCCTTCAGCTCGCTAAGCGCCGCGTCGGGATCGGCGCCGGCCTTCTTGGCGCCTTCGCCCCAGGTCTTGACCAAGGGATCGGCGGCCTTCTTCCAGGCGGCGGTCTGCTCCGGCGTCAGCTTGTAGACCTCGTGGCCGGCTTCCGCCTTCACCTTGTCGACGCCGGCGTCCTCGAACTTGCCCCAGTGCTCGCCGACCACGCCGGCCATCTCGGTCGAGCAGTTCTTGTCGATCGCGGCCTTCTGCTTGTCGGACATCGCGTTGTACTTGTCCTTGTTGATCACGAACACGAAGGTCGTGGTGTAGAGCGGCGCCTCCATGTCGTACTTGGTCACCTTGTCGATGCCGAACAGCACGAGGGAGCCCCAGGGGAAGGTGACGCCGTCGGCGACGCCGCGCTCGATGATGTCGCGCACTTCGGGCGCGGAGGACTGCACATTGGTGCCGCCGAGCGAGGTGACGAAATTCGCCATGGTGGCGTGCGCGGGGCGGATCTTCAGGCCCTTCACGTCCTCCGGCACCACGATCTTCTTCGTCTTGGAATGGAACGACGAAGGCGAGTGGACGAAGGCGAGGCAGTATTTGACGTCCTTCATCTCCTTCTCGGCATATTTGCGGTACCAGGCGTCCAGCCCCATCGAGCCGCCCTTGGCGTCCGAGATCAGGAACGGCAATTCGCCGGCGCCGACGATCGGGAAGCGGCCGGGCTGATAGCCGGGATTGACGTAGGTGACGTCGGCGATGCCGTCGCGTGCCATGTCGTAATGGTCAAACGCCTTGCCGAGCTGCTGGGCGGGAAACACCTTGCCCGTGATGGTGCCGCCGGAATCCTTATTCACCGCGGCCACCCAGTCTTCCAGGGACTTCTGCAGCGGATGCGAGGCCGGCACCCAGTGCGAGATCTTCAAATCGAAGGTCTTGTCCTGCGCGAACGCGGGGCTCACGCTTGCTGCCAGCAGCAACGCCAGACAGGCTTTCCTCATCGGTCGTCTCTCCCTGTTTCGACGGCGGGCTTCGATGGCCCGGTCTCATTAATTAACATGTTATCTAATTTGCCGGCGCGTTCAAGCCGGAACTGGCGCGGCGCGCCGCCGCGTCATCTACGTCAGCCATGTTGCATGGATTTGTCGCTGCCCGGGCGCACTCCCCTTTTGCCCAACGATTATATGATATAATTATCTTGCGCGGACCGACGCGACAAGCGAGCCGCGGCGAAAACCTACAGGATCGGGAGGAGCAAGTATTGCGGACAAAAGTCGCAATCATCGGGGCCGGGCCGGCCGGATTGTTGCTTGGGCAACTGCTGCACCAATACGGCATCGACAATGTGATTCTGGAGCGGCAGAGCCCGGACTACGTGCTCGGCCGCATCCGCGCGGGCCTCCTGGAGGAGGGAACCGTCGCGCTGCTCGACCAGATTGGCGCCAGCGCGCGGGCGCATGCCGAGGGCCTGGTGCATGAAGGCATCGAGCTCGCCTTTTCCGGGCGCCGTCACCGCATCGACATGAAGGCCGCGACCGGCAAGACGGTCATGATCTATGGCCAGACCGAGGTCACGCTCGACCTGATGAATGCGCGCAAGGCCGCGGGTCTCACCTCGGTCTACGAGGCCAAGGACGTGCAGCCGCATGATTTCGACGGCAGTCGGCCGCGCGTCACCTATGTCAAGGACGGGGTCACCCACACGATCGATTGCGACTTCGTCGCCGGCTGCGATGGCTTTCACGGCGTCAGCCGCGCCAGCGTCCCGGCCACAGCGATCGAGGAGTTCGAGCGGGTCTATCCGTTCGGCTGGCTCGGCATTCTGTCCGAGACGCCCCCTGTCAGCCACGAGCTGATCTATTCCAATCACGCTCGCGGCTTCGCGCTCTGCACCATGCGCTCGACACACCGTAGCCGCTACTATGTGCAGTGCTCGCTCGACGACCATGTCGACCAGTGGCCGGACGACCGCTTCTGGGACGAATTGAAGCGCCGGCTCGACCAGGAGGCGGCCGACAGTCTGGTCACGGGCCCCTCGATCGAGAAGAGCATTGCGCCGCTGCGCAGCTTCGTCGCCGAGCCGATGCGGTTCGGCAAGATGTTCCTGTGCGGCGACGCCGCCCACATCGTGCCGCCGACCGGCGCGAAGGGGCTGAACTTAGCTGCCAGCGATGCGCATTATCTGTCGAACGCACTCCGCGAATTCTACGACGAGAAATCCAACGCCGGCATCGACGCCTATTCCGCCACGGCGCTGGCGCGGGTCTGGAAAGCGGTGCGCTTCTCCTGGTGGATGACCTCGATGCTGCACAAATTCCCCGACACCGGCACCATCGGCGGGCGCATCCAGCTCGCCGAGCTCGACTACGTCACGCAGTCGCAGGCCGCGATGACGTCGCTGTCGGAGAACTATGTGGGGCTGCCGTTTTAGGAGGGTGGTCGATGCCGTAGATGCCGTAGGGTGGGCAAAGCGTAGCGTGCCCACCAGCTTTTGCGTTTGCTACGAGATGGTGGGCACGGCGCTATGCGCCTTTGCCCACCCTACGGCATCGCGTGCTTTCTCCACATCGTCATTGCGAGCGAAGCGAAGCAATCCAGACTGTTTCCGCGGAGAAAGTCTGGATTGCTTCGTCGCTTCGCTCCTCGCAATGACGGGAGTGCCCATTTCAAACACCCGCGCAAATTCCGTTTAAAACTTTGTAGGCAGTGAAACTGTCATCCACATCGCGTTCAATGGCGCCAACCAGCAACGCGAGACACGCTATGACCGACACCGACATCCCTGACGGCTTCGAGCCGCTTTCCCGCAAGAGTCCGCTCACCGAGCCGTGGGAGCCGCTCTACGCGAAGAAAACCGACAAGGCCGTGATCATCGGCCTGCGCCTCGCCAGGCCGCACACCAACGGCCGCGGCCTGATCCATGGCGGCCTCATCGCCGCACTCGCGGACAACGCCATGGGCTATAGCTGCGCGCAGATGACGAACTGGACCACCTCGTTCGTCACGATCTCGCTCACGGTCGATTTTGTCGGCTCTGCCGAGATCGGCCAGTGGCTTGCGATCGAGAGCGACGTGATCAGGACCGGCAAGACGATCTGTTTCGCGCAGAGTCTCGCAAAGGCCGATGACGTCGTGATCGCACGCGCCAGCGGGACGTTCCGCGTGGTGCCGAAGAAAGGGTAAGGCTCTCGTGCCCCGGACGCGGTGCGGCGCGAAGTGCCGCTCCGCAGAGCCGGGGCCCATCCACCCGCAGCCCTTGCTCTGGCCTTCTGGGTCCCGGCTCTGCGCAGCAACGCTACGCGTTGCAGCGCGTCCGGGACACGAGACCTCACCCAAACCGCCACTCCGCCGTCTCCACCACGAGATCGACGAACGCCCGCACCTTGGCCGAGAGCAGGCGCGAGGTCGGATAGACGATGTGGATCGGCAGCGCCGGCTGCTCGTATTTCGCCAGCACGATTTTGAGCCGCCCGCGCTTCAGGCCCTCCGCGGCCTGATAGGCCAGCACCCGCGTGATGCCCCCGCCGGCTTCTGCATATTGCAGGGCGGCGTCGGCGCTGTTGCTGGTAAAACGTGGCGTCGGCGTCCACTCGATATCGCGGCCGTCCTGCACGAAGTGCCAATTGGCGTAGGGGCCGAACGCGATGGTCTGGTGCGCGAGCAATTCCTGTGGCGTCTTCGGCTCGCCGTGGCGCTTCAGGTAGCCCGGCGTCGCCACCGTGATCCGCCGCATCTCGCCGACCTGGCGTGCGACCAGCCAAGAATCGGCGAGATGGCCGATCCGCACCGCGGCATCGACCGCGTCCTCGACGAGATTGACGAGGTTGTCCGAGAGCCTGAGCTCGGCCGTGACCTCCGGATAGCGCTTGAGATAATCGGTCATGACCGGCGAGACATGCAGCCGCCCGAAGCCGAGGGGCGCCGACACCACCAGACGGCCGCTCGGCCGGTTGCGCTCCTCGCGCGCGGAGCCGTCGGCCTCCTCGACATCGGCGAGGATGCGCCGCGCGCGCTCCAGATAGCGCGTGCCGACATCGGTCAATCTCACCTGCCGGGTGGTGCGCTGCAGCAGCCGCGCGCCGAGATGCTCCTCCAGCGCTGCGATCAACCGCGTTACCGCCGAAGGCGACAGCCGCAGCTTTCGCGCCGCCGGCGCAAAACCGCGCAGATCGGCGACGGTGACGAAGACGTGCATGGCTTCGAGGCGGTCCATGGTATTATTGCATATATTGCAATGATGAAGTGTCAAGCGGCCAGATTGTTTTGCCCGCCGGAAGGTCCACCTTAGACAGCGAAAGACGCAGGGATGCGCCGGGATTTCAGGAGATGTTCCGATGACGGCAACTCACACCTACGCCAGCGACGTGGCGTTCACGCCGGCGGTGAAATCGATCCAGACACGAAAGGGATCACGCGAAGGCTATGCTCATGCCGAGCAGCGCGGATGGCGCACCGAGGTCGACGAGAACCTTGCGGCGTTCCTGGCTGACGCCAACAGCTTTTATTTCGCGACCGCGTCGGGCGATGGCCAGCCCTACATCCAGCACCGCGGCGGCCCCAAGGGGTTTTTGAAGGTGCTGGACAAGCAGACGCTGGCTTTCACGGACTACGCCGGCAACCGGCAATACATTACGCAGGGAAACCTGTCCGAGAATCTCAAGGCCTATATCTTCGTGATGGACTACGCCCATCGCCGCCGCGTCAAGATCTGGGGCGAGGCGCGCGTCGTCGAGGACGACGAGGCGCTGACGACGTCGCTGATGCCCAAGGGGTACCGCGCGCGCCCTGAGCAGGTGATCCTGTTCAAGATCGCAGCGTGGGACACCAACTGCCCGCAGCACATTCCGCAGAAGTTCGATGCGCCGGATGTCGCGGCAGCGCTGGCGGCGAGGGATGCGAGGATCGCGGAGCTGGAAGCGGAGGTCGCGGCGTTGAAGGGAAAAGCGAGTCTGCCTTCAAGCGAAAGCTAGTGCGGCTCGCACGGTACACCCTCTCCCCCTGTGGGAGAGGGTGGCTCGCGGCGTAGCCGCGAGACGGGTGAGGGGTGCCTCTCCGCAGGCGATGGTCCCACGTTGTCATTCGTGGAGAGAACCCCTCATCCGGCGTGCTTACGCGCGCCACCTTCTCCAACGAGGGAAAAGGAAGAGGAGCCAGCCAAGAAATCAGATCACACTCGCGCCTTCGTGCTGGAAGCCGAGATAGCTTGCCGCGACGCGCTCGTTCGCCGCGACATCGCTCGCCTTGCCGCTGAGCACGAACTCGCCGAGCTCCATGACATAGGCCTGGTCCGCGATCTTCAGTGCGGCCTGTGCGTTCTGCTCGACCAGCAGTACGGAGACGCCGCTGGCGCGGAGCTCAGTGACGATGCGGAAGATGTCGGCGACGATGATCGGGGCGAGGCCGAGGCTCGGCTCGTCCAGCATCAAGAGCTTGGGCTCGCCCATCAGCGCACGGCCCATCGCGAGCATCTGCTGCTCGCCGCCGGAGAGGGTGCCCGCCAACTGCTTGCGCCGCTCCTTCAGCCGCGGAAACAGCGTGTAGACGCGCTCCATCGAGGTTTTCGCCTTGCTTCGCTCGATGCGGAAGGCACCCAGCTCCAGATTGTCCTCGACATTCATGGTCACGAACAATTCGCGGTGCTCGGGGACGAGGCCGAGCCCCATCGCGACGCGGTCCTCGATGTCGAGCCGTGACAGATCCTGCCCGGCGAAGGCGACGCGGCCCTTCAGCGGCAAGATGCCCATGATGGCGGAGAGCAGCGTGGTCTTGCCGGCGCCATTGGCCCCGACGATGGTGACGATCTGGTTGGCGCCGACCTCGAGCGAGACCGAACGCACGGCCTCGACCTTGCCATAGGCGACATGTGCGTCGGCGACGGACAACAGCGCGCTCATGCCGCCACTCCGAGATAGGCCTTGATCACTTCGGGATTGGTCTTGATCGTGGCGGGCGTGCCTTCCGCGATCTTGGTGCCGAAATCGAGCACCACGATGCGGTCGGCGAGATTCATCACGAAGCCCATGTCGTGCTCCACCAAGAGCACACTCATGCCGCCGTCGCGCAATTCGCGGAGCAGCGCGGCAAGGCGCTGCTTCTCCATGTGGCGCAGGCCGGCGGCAGGCTCGTCGAGCAGCAGCAGCATCGGATCGACGCACAGCGCCCTTGCGATCTCGACGATGCGCTGCTGGCCGAGCGAGAGCGAGCCTGCGAGCTGATGCATCTGCTCGGCGAGGCCCACGCGCTCGATCTGGCGGGCGGCCTCCGCGAGCAGCCTCGCCTCATCGGCGCGGTCGAGCCGCAGCATCGAGGAGATCGGTCCCGAATGGCCGCGCAGGTGCGCGCCGATCGCGACATTCTCCAGCACGGTCATATCAGGGACGAGCTTCACATGCTGGAAGGTGCGGGAGATGCCGAGCTTGACGATCTCCTGCGGTGGCGCCCTGTCGACCTTCTTGCCGAGCACCGAGATCGAGCCCGATGTCGCCGACAGCACGCCGGTGATCAGGTTGAACGTCGTGCTCTTGCCGGCGCCGTTCGGTCCGATCAACGCGACGATCTCGCGGGCCTGCACGTCGAAGGAGACGTTGTTGACCGCGATCACGCCACCGAACTGCTTTCGCGCCTTCTCGACCTGGAGCAGGACGCCGGACTGGCCGGCCGCGCGGGTGCGCTGCTCCAGTTTCAGCGAGGTGTCCGGCTTCTTGCCACTGGTGCGCTCGGGCAGGAACGACATCAGCCAGGGCCAGACGCCGCCGGGCGCAAGCTGGAGCAGCGCCACCAGCATGATGCCGAACACGATGGTCTCGACCTGTCCGGAGCCCGGCAGGATCAGCGGCAAATAGCTTTGCAGCACCTCCTTCAGGACCACGACGATCGCCGCGCCCAGCACGCCGCCCCAGACATAGCCGGCGCCGCCGACCACCGCGATGAAGAGATATTCGATGCCGGCCTGCGCGCCGAACGGCGTCGGGTTCACCGCGCGCTGGAGATGCGCGTAGAGCCAGCCGGAGAGGCCGGCGAGCACCGCGGCGTGGATGAACACCAGGAGCTTCGCGCGCGGCGTGTGCACGCCGAACGCTTCGGCTGCGACGTGTCCGCGGCGCAGCGCGCGGATGGCGCGGCCGGTGCGGGAATCCAGCAGGTTCATCGTGAGCAGGGCCGAGAGGATCACGGCAACCCAGATCGCGTAATAGATCGAGCCGGGCGAGAGCATCTTGAACGAGCCGATCGACAGCGGCGGGATCGCCGAGATGCCGTCGTTTCTTCCCAGGAATTCCAGCTTGCTGAAGAGATAGAACAGGCCCAGCCCCCAGGCGAGCGTGCCGAGCGGCAGATAGTGCCCGGAGAGACGGACGGTCACCAGCCCGAGCAGCACCGCCAACGATCCGCTGACCAACAGCGACAGCGGCAAGGTCAGCCACGGCGACAGGCCATAGGCCGTCGACAGCACCGCGGTGGTGTAGGCGCCGAACCCGACGAAAGCCGCCTGGCCAAACGAGGTCAGGCCGCCGACGCCGGTGAGCAGCACGAGGCCCATCGCGACGAGGGCGGCAAGGCCGATATTGTCGAGCAGCACGATCCAGAACGGCGGCATGCCCGGGAGATGCGGGATCGCCGCCATGAGAAGCGCGAAGAGGAGGATGGGAAGCCGGCTCTGCATGCGCGTCAGTCCTTCTCTTCCTCGACCGCGGGCGCGGCGAGCGAGCGCAGCAGCAGCACGGGGATCAGCAGCATGAAGACGATCACTTCCTTGTAGTTGGAGGCGTAGAAGGACGAGAACGCCTCGACGATGCCGACGACCAGCGCCGCGACGGCGGTGAGCGGATAGCTGACGAGGCCGCCGATGATCGCGGCAACGAAGCCCTTGAGGCCGATCAGGAACCCAGAGTCGTAATAGAGCGTCGTGATCGGCACGATCATGATGCCCGACAGCGCGCCGATGACGGAGGCCAGCAGGAAGGCGATCTGCCCTGACAGCGTGGTGCGGATGCCGGCAAGGCGGGCGCCGAGCCGGTTCACGGCGGTCGCGCGCAGCGCCTTGCCGTAGAGCGTCAGCCCGAAGAACAGCCAGAGCCCGATGATGAAGGCGACGGTGATACCGTAGACGGTGATGCTCTGGCCGGTGAAGCGCAGTGCGCCGGCCGTGAAGGAGCCGGACAGCACGGCAGGCCCGCGCTGGCCTTCGGCGCCGAAGAACAGCAGGCCCAGTCCCTGCAGCGCGAGGTGGACGCCCACCGATGCGATCAGCAGCACCAGCACGGAGGTGTGCGCCAGCGGCTGGAACGCGATGCGGTAGAGGTAGAGGCCGATCATCGCCACGATCACCAGCGACAGCGCGATGCAGACCGCCACCGGCGGCTTCTGGGCGGCGAAGTAGATGGTCAGCGCCAGCACGATGGCCGGCAGCACGACGTTGGTGACGAGGCTGCGCACGATCAGGCGGCCGTGCAGCGCCTTGCGCGCCACGAACAGGTCGAACACGAAGGCGCCGATGCCCAGCGCCAACGCGAGCTTTGCCGTGCCCGGCATCTGGCCCGCGGCCAGCGAGGCATAGGTCAGCGCGCCGTAGGTGACGAATTCGCCCTGGGGAATGAGGATGACGCGCGTGACGGCGAACACCAGCACCAGCGCCAGGCCGAGCAGCGCGTAGATCGCGCCATTGGTGATGCCGTCCTGTACCAGGAACAGCATGATGGTGGTATTCAAGACCGGACGCTCCCCCTCAAAGATCGGGACCGGGCTCCGCAATTGCGGTGGACGGTCCGCTCACAGCCATTGAAACGCTGACGATATTTGATATGGTCCATAACAATTATCAAATATAACTTCAAGGGTGGGGCGGACGACCCGCCCCGAATTTAGCGGGATCACGAGCACGAGGCGATGACCGTTTCCAAAACCGCTGAAAAGTCTTCTGAAAAGCCCGGCGACGCGGCCAAGGGCCGCAAGGACGCGGCCGAGGCCCAGCCTGAAGCCCTCCAGCTTGGCGAGCTCTCCGAACAGCTCGGCTACGTGCTGAAGCGGGCGCAGCTCAAGGTGTTCGAGAACTTTTTGCGCTGCATGGCCTCGCTCCAGCTCACGCCCGCGCAGTTCTCCGTGCTGCTGCTGGTCGAGAAGAATCCGGGCCGTAACCAGACCGAGATTGCCTCGACCCTCGGCATCCTGCGCCCGAACTTCGTGGCGATGCTCGACAATCTGGAGAGCCGCGACCTTTGCGCGCGGATCCGCTCCACCAACGACCGCCGCTCGCACATCCTGGTGCTGACCGACAAGGGTAAGGCCGTGCTGACCCGGGCGAAAAAGCTCGTCGCCACCAAGCACGAGTCCCGGCTGAACGAGCTGCTCGGGCAGGCCAATCGCGAAGCCCTGATCGGGATGCTCTCGAAGATCGCGAACGAGTTTTGAGGCCCGGCTGTCATCGCCCGGCTTGACCGGGCGATCCAGTACTCCGAGACGTTTGTGATCGAACCGATAGGCCGCGGCGTACTGGATTCCCCGCCTTCGCGGGGAATGACAGCGAGACCTGGGCAGGCGCCTCAATCCACCAAAATCACCCGGATATCGTTCACGTTCGTCAGTGTCGGTCCCGGCATCAGCAGATCGCCGGTCGCCTCGAAGAACGTCGTCGCGTCGTTGTTGTCCAGATACGCCTGCGGCTGAAGCGCCAGCGCCTTCATCTTCGCGAACGTTGCAGCATCAATCAGCGCGCCGGCGGGATCGGTGGGATGGCCGGCGCCTCCATCGGCGCCGTCGGTGTCGCCGGCGAGGGCGGAAATGTCAGGCGTGTCCTTCAGCAGGCCGGCGAGCGCCAGCGCATATTCCTGGTTGGGGCCGCCGCGCCCATTGCCGCGCACGGTAACGGTGAGTTCGCCGCCGGAGAGGATCGCGAGGCGCTTGCCTTGCGCGCGCGCCTGAAGCGCGAGCCTGGCGTGATCGGCGGCGACCTCGCGCGCCTCGCCTTCGAGATCGGCGCCGAGATCGATGGTCTCGTAGCCCGCTTCCTTGGCGAGCTTCACCGCGGCGTCGAGCGATTGCTTGGGCCGCGCGATCAGCTCGAAATGCGCGCGGGCAAAGGCGGCATCATCAGGCTTGGCACTTTCGTTGGCGGGGTCGTCGAGCGCGCGGCGGACGGCGTCGTCGATGGCGAGCTTGTACTTCGCGACGATCGCGCGCGCATCCGCCAGGGTGGTCGGATCGGGCACGGTGGGGCCGGAGGCGATGGCGGACGGATCGTCGTGCGGCACGTCGGAGATCGCGAGCGTCACGATCTCGGCGGCATTCTTGCCGGCGCGCGCCAGCCGGCCGCCCTTGATCCGCGACAAATGTTTCCGGACCGTGTTCATCTCGCCGATCGGCGCGCCCGAGCGGAGCAGCGCCTTGTTGACCGCCTGCTTCTGCGCGAAGCTGATGCCGTCCACCGGCGCGATCCAGTTCGCCGAGCCGCCGCCGGTGAGCAGCACCAGCAGCAGATCGTCGGGCCCGGCCTCGCTCGCGAGCGCGAGCGTATCGGCGGCGCCCTTCAGGCCGGCCTCGTCGGGCACGGGATGGCCGGCCTCGACCACGCGGATGCGGCGCGTCGGCACGCCGTAGCCGTGGCGCGTGGTGGCGATGCCGACGAGGCGCTCCGGCGCGAGCTTGAGCGTGTCGAGATAATGCCGTTCGGCGGCCGCGGCCATCGCACCCGCGCCCTTGCCGGCGGCGAGGCAGATCACGCGCCCTTTAGGTGCGGGCCGCAGATGCGGCGCCAGAATCGTGCTGGGATGGGCGGCGGCAACGGCGGCGTCGTAAAGCGCGCGGAGCAGGGGACGTCGGTCGGTCATGGCGAAGGCCTTCAGCGAACTGAAATGATGGCGACAAAATCGCCGGCTCCCTGCCTACCGCATCAGGCGCCAAAGCGTAAGCGGGCTTTACCATCATTCGATTGTGCAATCGCGTGATCATAATCCGCGCGCAAGCAAAAGCCCCCTGCGATGGCTGCGCAGGGGGCTCTCTGTCGTTTGGGGTTAGCCGCCGACGTCGGCGCTGATCACGTCTCCGAACAGCTCCCACTTCTCGCCCTTGAACTTCTCGAGTTGAAGCTGGCTGATCGGCGCGAAATCGGTCGGCGAGGTGTTGACCTTCACGCCCGGCAGCAGCGCCTCGGTGCGGAAGTCCTTCACGTTCGCCGCCTGCTTCATGATGTTCTCGCGCGTGAGATTGTCACCGCACTGCTTCAAGACCTGGACCAGTGTCTGCGCCACGGCATAGCCGACGATCGTGCCCTTATCGAGCTTGTCGCCCTCGGGGAAGTATTTGGTCATGAACGCCAGAAACTCCTTCATGCCGGGATCGTTGTTCCACGCGGGATCCGACACGTCCTTGAGATAGTCGGCCGAGATGATGTCCTGACCGTTCTCGAAGCCGGCCGGCTTCATCACGCTGCCGACGGAGGCCGAGACGTTGTTGAGGAAGTGCAGCGGCTTCCAGCCGATCTCGGCATTCTTCTTGATCGCTTGCGCGGCGAATTTCGGCGTCGTGATGTTCATGAAGACGTCGGCGCCGGTCGACTTCAGCTTGACGATGTGATTGTCGATGGTCGGCTCGGAGGTCTCGTAGCTCTCTTCGATGACGATCATCGAGGCGGCCTTGGACCCTAAGCCGTCCTTGAGGCCCTTGAGATAGTCCTTGCCGTAATCGTCGTTCTGGTAAAGCACCGCGATCTTGGCGTCCGGCTTGTTCTTGAGCAGCCACTTCGCATAGATCTGCGTCTCGCTCTGGTAATTGGGCTGCCAGCCCATCGTCCAGGGGAAGTTCTGCGGATCGTTCCACTTGGTGGCGCCGGTCGCGACGAACAGCTGCGGCACCTTCTTCGAGTTCATGTATTTGTGGATCGCCGAGTTCGGCGGCGTGCCGAGCGAGTTGAAGATGAACAGCACCTCGTCGCTCTCGACCAGCTTGCGGGCCTGCTCCACCGTCTTCGGCGGCGAGTAGGCGTCGTCATAGGAGATGTAATTGATCTTGCGGCCGTTGATGCCGCCCTCGTCGTTGATCTTCTTGAAATAGGCGGCTTCGGTCCGCCCGATGATGCCGTAGGCGGAGGCCGGTCCGCTGTAGGGCATGATGTTGCCGATCTTGATTTCGGTGTCGGTCGCGCCGGTATCGTATTTCTTCTGGGCCGATGCAGTGGAGGCCGAGGCCGCAATGAGCGCAAGCGCCAGTGACGCGGCCGCAAGTTTGCCGGTGACAGCGGGCATTCCTATCTCCCTATTTTCTTGGTGTGTGTGCGTCCCTTTTCTTGGCTTGATGATTTTTGGCGGCGCGGAGGCAATTCAATACGATTTACCGGGAGCCTTCAACAGAAAGCCCCCGCGGCTGTGTCGCAGGGGCTGCTCCTTTAGTAGTCAAGGACCGGCGCGCGCTGGTGTGCGACTGCGAGACGGCGCCGCTGTCTTGAGTTGATTAAACAGCCGGTGGCGATTTTGAGTTGCGCGACTTCAGTGGCCGAGCTCACTCGAGATGATGTCGCCGAACAGCTCCCATTTCCTGCCCTTGAACCGCATCATCTGGAGCTGCTCGATCGGGGCGAAATTATCGGCCGAGGTGTTGATCTTGATGCCGGGCAGCAGCGTGTCGGGCTCGAAATCCTTCAAGGAAGCGGCCTGCTTCATGACGTTCTCATGGGTGAGCTCGTCGCCGCACATCTGCAGCACCTTCACCATGGTCTGGGCCGCGGCATAGCCGAACACCACGCCGGCATCGAGCTTGTTGGCCTTGGGGTCGTACTGCGCGAGGAAATTATAGAACTTCTTCATGCCGTCATCGGCATTCCATTGCGGGTCGGAGCCGTCCTTGGTGTAGCTCGCCGACAGGATGCCTTGCGAGATCTCCAGGCCCGCGGGCTCGAGCACGCCGCCGACCGACGCCGAGACGTTGGAGATGATGTGGACCGGATGCCAGTTGATCTCGGCCGCCTTCTTGATCGCCTGCGCCGCGAATTTCGGCGTGGTGATGCTGAGGAAGACGTCGGCGCCCGAGGCCTTCAGCTTCACGACGTGCTCGTCGATCGCGGGCTCCGACGTGTCGTAGCCGTCTTCGAGCACGATCATCGACGCCTTGGCCCCTAAGCCGTCCTTCAGCCCTCTCAGATAGTCCTTGCCGAAATCGTCGTTCTGGTAGAGCACGCCGATCTTCGCGTCCGGCTTCTCCTTCATGATGTATTTGGCGTAGATGCGCGCCTCGCTGGCGTAGCTCGGCTGCCAGCCCATGGTCCACGGATATTGCTTCGGATCGTTCCACTTGGAGGCGCCGCTCGCCACGAACAGCTGCGGCACCTTCTTCTCGTTCATGTATTTGCGGATGGCGCCGTTGGTGGAGGTGCCGAGCGAGCCGAAGATCAGCAGCACGCCGTCGCTCTCGACCAGCTTGCGCGCCTGCTCCACCGTCTTCGGCGGCGAATAGCCGTCGTCGTAGGAGATGAACTTGATCTTGCGGCCGTTGATGCCGCCCTCGGCATTGATCTTGTTGAAATAGGCTTCCTCGGCCTTGCCGATCGCGGCGTAGGCGGACGCCGGCCCGCTATAGGGCATGATGTTGCCGATCTTGATCTCGGTATCGGAAGCGCCGCTGTCGTATTTCTTTTGCGCCAGTGCCGGGCTGCTCATCGCAGTGCACAACGCGAGCGCGGCCGAAACGGCCGCAACCTGAAATCGAACGACAGTCATCTTTCTCCACCCGGAATGGATCGGCGCCGCATTGAACAAGATTGACGCCTGACGTCAACAAAAAGCCCCCGCGGTCGCCCGCGGGGGCTTTGTCAGATTTGACTAGACTTGAACTGACCAGACTTGGACTATTGCGTCAGCGTCACTCGGAAGCGACGTCGCCGCTGATGATCTCGCCGAACAGTTCCCACTTCTCGCCCTTGAAGCGCTGCATCTGGAGCTGCGATATCGGGGCGAAGTCGGTGGCGCTGGTGTTGATCTTGACGCCGGGCAGCAGCGTGTCCGGTGCAAAATCCTTCAAGGAAGCGGCCTGCTTCATCAGGTTGGCGCGGGTGAGGTCGTCACCGCACATCTCCAGCGTCTTGACCAGGGTCGACGCCGCGCCATAGCCGTAGACCATGCCGGTGTCGGTCTTGTCGGCGCCGGGCATGTACTTGTCGACGAACTCGTTCCACTTCTTCATGCCGGGATCGTTGTTCCACTGCGGGTCGGTGGAATCCTTGGCATAGGCCGCCGACAGCACGTCCTGCGAGGCCTCGAAGCCGGCCGGCTTCATCACGCTGCCGACCGAGATCGACACGTTGGTGAGGATCTGGAGCGGCTTCCAGCTGAGCTCGGCGGTCTTCTTGATGGTCTGGGCCGCGAACTTCGGCGTCGCGTAGATCAGCAGCACGTCGGGATTGGCGGCCTTGATCTTGACGATGTGGCCGTCGATCGACGGCTCGGAGACCTCGTAGCTCTCTTCCATGATGATCATGGACGCGCCCTTGGCGCCGAGACCGTCCTTGGTGCCCTTGAGGTAGTCTTTGCCGAAATCGTCGTTCTGGTAGAGGATCGCGACCTTGGCGTTCGGCTTTTCCTTCATCAGCCATTTCGCGTAGATCTGCGCTTCGCTCTGGTAGGAGGGCTGCCAGCCGATGGTCCAGGGGAAGTTCTTCGCGTCGTTCCACTTGGTGGCGCCGGTGGCGACGAACAGCTGCGGGATCTTCTTGGCGTTCAGGTACTTCTGGATCGCGGTGTTCGAGGGCGTGCCGAGCGGATTGTACACGGCCAGCACTTCGTCGCTCTCGACCAGCTTGCGGACCTGCTCGACGGCCTTCGGCGGCGAATAGGCGTCGTCATAGGTGACGAAGTTGATCTTGCGGCCGTTGATGCCGCCCTTGTCGTTGATCATCTTGAAATAGGCTTCTTCGGTCTTGCCGATGATGCCATAGGCAGACGCCGGACCGCTGTACGGCATGATGTTGCCGATCTTGATCTCGGTATCGGACGCGCCGGTGTCGTATTTCTTCTGGGCAAGTGCTGCGCCGGAGGTGAGGGTCGCGACCGCCGTTACGAGTGCGGTGGTTCGCAGTATTCTTCCGAAAAGCAATTGGGTCTCCTTGGTTAAAACAACAGTCTGGATGGACGTTTCAGTTCTTCCTGAGCCGACCGGCGAGTTGCTGGCCCAGGATCGCGACTTGCCTTGCGCCATGCGGCACGAGGTAGATGACGAGGAACAGGAGCACGCCGAACACCGCGCCGGAGAGGCCCTTGGAGATGCCCTCCGCGATGTTCGGTACGAAAATGATGAAGGCAGCGCCGACGATCGAGCCGGGCAGCCAGCCGACGCCGCCGACGACCATGCCGAGGAACAGCGAGATTGCGAGCGTGATGGTGTAGCTGTCGGGCGCGACGAACTGCACCGCAATGGCGCCAAGCGAGCCGGCGATGCCGGTGATGGCGGCGGAGACGCCGAAGGCCAGCGTCTTGTACAGCGCGACGTCGACGCCCATCGCGGAGGCCGCGATCTCGTTGTCGCGGATCGCCATGAAGGCGCGGCCCGAGCGGGAGCGCAGCAGGTTCACCGAGAAGATGTAGATCGCAATCACGACCACGAGCGTGAAGTAGTACAGCCACATGTCCTGCGACATCGGCAGCCCGAACGGCGCATCCGGCTTGGTGACGACGAGGCCCTGCACGCCGCCGGTCCAGTGCTCGAGGAAGTTCAGCTTGAGGAGCTGCGGCATGGCGGTGGCGAGCGCGAAGGTCGCAAGCGCGAGGTAGACGCCGGAGAGCCGCAGCGCCGGCTGCCCGAACAGGAAGCCGAAGCCGAAACAGACGACGCCGGCGATCGGCAGCGTCAGCGCGTAATTGACGTTGAAGTGCTCCAT
Source organism: Bradyrhizobium sp. 63_E2_N1_3 (assembly GCF_052076005.1). NCBI lineage: Bacteria > Pseudomonadati > Pseudomonadota > Alphaproteobacteria > Hyphomicrobiales > Nitrobacteraceae > Bradyrhizobium > Bradyrhizobium sp. 63_E2_N1_3. Next base: position 1,236,108 of record NZ_CP197235.1, read on the forward strand.
CAGCACCGCTGTCGTATAGGCACCGACCGCGTAGAACGCGCTCTGGCCGAGCGAGAACTGGCCGCTTCCGCCGGTCAGGATGTTCAGCGCCAGCACCGCGAGCCCGTAGATCAGGAGCATCGTCATCTGGAAGATGATGAAGTTCTTGACGAAAACGGGTGCGATCAGCAGTGCCGCGAGCACCACCAGCGAGGTGCCGGTGCCCAGCGTCATGGCCCGCTTCGGAACAGCCTCGACCGCCTCGTGGCCTTCTGCAACGACTTCTTCTGCAGCGCTCATGATCAAACTCGCTTGACGATGTGCCGGCCGAACAGGCCAGCGGGTTTGACGACCAGGACGGAGATGATCAGCGCGAGCGCGATCGGGAGCTTCAGCTCATTGCCGACGCCGGGGATGTAGGTGCCGGCGAGGTTCTCGAAGATCCCGACCAGGAAGCCGCCGACCACGGCGCCGAACGGGCTGGTGAGACCGCCGAGCACCGCGGCGGCAAAGCCGTAGATCAGCACGCCGCCCATCATGTTGGGCTCGAGGAACACGACGGGGGCGATCAGCATGCCGGCGATCGCGCCGATCGCGGTCGCCATGCCCCAGCCGAGCGCGATCATCCAGCTCGTGTTGATGCCGACGAGGCGGGCCGATTCAGGCACCGAGGCGGCCGCGCGCATGGCCAGGCCGATGCGCGTGTACTGGAAGAAGAAGTAGAGGCCGAGCAGCAGCAGCACCGTGACGCCGATCATGCCGGCCTGGTGGGTCGAGATCAGCTGGCTGCCCAGGAACGGCGCGGAGCCGAACGGGGTCGGGTACTGCTTGATGGTGAAGTCCCAGATCAGGCCGGCCGAGGAGTTGATGATTGCGAACAGGGCGATGAAGCCGGCGACGTTGGTCAGCACCGGCGCTTTCGCCAGCGGCTTGAACAGGATGCGCTCGATCGCGATGCCGGCGACGAAGGAGAGCGCCAGCGTGAGGATGAAGGCGGCCCAGTAAGGCACGCCCCATTGCATCAGCTGCCAGGAGATGAAGGTCGAGAACATCGCCATCTCGCCCTGCGCGAAGTTGAGATGGTCGATCGCCTGGTAGATCATGACCACGGCGAGCGCCATGCAGGCGTAGATCGCGCCCGTGGCGATGCCGGCCAGCACTTGGTTGGTGAACAGCTCCATCGTGCCGGCTCCTCAGTAACCCAGATAGGATTTGCGGATTTCTTCGTTGTTCGCGATGTCCTTGGCATTGCCCGACATCACGATGCGTCCGGTCTCGATCACATAGGCCTGGTCGGCGAGCTCGAGCGCGAGCTGGGCGTTCTGCTCGACCACCAGGATCGACACCTTGTCCTCGCGGTTGATCTTGCCGAGGATGCCGAACAGGTCGCGCACGACCAGCGGCGCCAGTCCGAAGGACGGCTCGTCGAGCAGCATCAGGCGCGGCCGCAGCATCAGCGCACGGGCGACCGCGAGCATCTGCTGCTCGCCGCCCGAGAGCGTGCCGGCCTGCTGGGTGTGGCGCTGCTTCAGCACCGGGAAATGCGCGTACATGCGCTCGATGTCGGAAACGATGCCGGCGCTGTCCTTGCGGGTGATGGCCCCGAGCTGGAGGTTCTCCTCGACCGTCATGGTCGTGAAGGTGCCGCGGCCCTGCGGCACGTGGGCGATGCCGAACCGCACGATGCTCTCGGTGGAGCGGTTGCTGAGCGGCTTGCCTTCGAACTCGATCGCGCCGGTGGAACGCACCATGTTGCAGATCGCGCGCAGGGTGGTGGTCTTGCCGGCGCCATTGGCGCCGAGCAGCGTCGTCAACGATCCTTCGTTGAGCGAGAAGGACAGGCCATGGAGCGCCTGGACCTGGCCGTAATAGGCGCGCAGGTCCTTGACGTTGAGCAGCGTCGTCATTGGTCCTTGCTCCCGAGATAGGCCTTGATGACGTCGGGGTCCGCCTGCACCTGGGCCGGCGTGCCTTCCGCGAGCTTCTTGCCGAAATTCAGCGCGACGACGTGGTCGGCGATCGACATCACGAGGCCCATGTGGTGCTCGACCAGCAGCACGGTCATGTGGCGGTCGTCGCGGATGCGGCGGATGAGGTCGCCGAGCAGATAGACTTCCTCGTGGTTGAGGCCGCCGGCCGGCTCGTCGAGCAGCAGGATCTTCGGGTCGGCCGCGAGCGCGCGCGCCAGCTCGACGCGTTTCTGCGTGCCGAAGGGCAGGCCGGACACGATGGTGTGGGCGACGTCCTCGAGCTTGAGATAGGCGAGGATCTCCTGCACCTTCTTGTTGACCTCGGTCTCGCTGCGCCGGACCCAGGCGAGCCGAAGCGAGTCGCTGATGATGTCGCTGGAGGTCTTCGAATGGGCGCCGACGCGGACGTTGTCCATCACCGAGAGGTTCGGAAACAGCGCCACGTTCTGGAAGGTGCGGCCGATGCCGATCTCGGCGATCCGGTGCGGAGGCCGCGACAGGATGCTCACGCCTTCCATCAGGATGTCGCCCGACGACGGCTGATAGAGCCGCGAGAGGCAGTTGAAGAGCGTGGTCTTGCCGGCGCCGTTGGGGCCGATCAATCCGAGGATCTGACCCTTGTGCATGTCAAAGGACACGCCGTTGAGCGCGATGATGCCGCCGAACACGACGCTGACGTCGCGAACCGCGAGCAGGGGCGATGTCCCCTGCGCGAGCTGTGCCTGCGTCATCTCGTCTCGCCCACACACGTCAGTGGGCGAAGGGGCGATGCGAACCGCTCCCGGTGATGACAAAGGCTATCTGAACCCCTCGGCCACACGCGCAACTTTTCCTCCTGATTTCAGCTTTTTGCTGACTTCTTTTTTGGATTGCGGCATCAGTCCCCCGAGTGCCGCTTCAATGTTCCTTACCATCGCCAGCAGACGCGGTCCAATGTCGTTGATCAAACGCTCTTCCGTGAAGCGGAATGCGGGCGCGCCGCAATTGAATGCGTAAGGTCCGGTTCCGTCGTTGAGCTTGAGCGCGACGCCGGCGGCACCGATGTCGTCGTGCCAGTCGCCGACGGACATCGCGAAACCGTATTTCGCAACGGTCTCGCCGGAACGTTCCAATCCGTCGCGCATCTTCGGCCACCGGCTGCCGTAATGTTCGCGCAGGATGCGGGACACCTCGGCGCGCCCCTCGTCATCGAGCGCCCAGAAATAGGCACGGCCCATCGCGCTGGTTGCAATCGGCACGCGGGAGCCGACGTCAAGTTGAACGCCGACCGTCTCGCTGCCGCGACTTTGCCCGAAATAGATCATGCTGTGACGGTCGCGGCCGCCGATCGCGACGGCGCCGCCGGTCGCGCGCATCAATTCCTCGCGAAATGGCTCGGACAAATGCCGAACGCCGAGATTGGATAACGCCGCATAGCCGAGCGCCATCGCGGCGGGCGCGAGCTGATACTTCTCGAAACGGGGAACCGGTGTCAGATAACCGAGCTTCGTCAACGTGTAGGTCAGGCGCGAAACGGTCGGCTTGGGCAGGTTCGTCCGCGCGGCGATCTCCTGGTTGCCGAGAAGTCCGTCGCTGGGTTGGAATGCGCGCAAAACATCTAGTCCGCGGGAAAGCGCGACGACGAAATTCCGATCGGTCGCAGTCTTCTTGCCTGTACGCTTCATCCCTGATCTGCTTCTTGCGCGGAGTCGTTGACAACGTCCGTGCTTCAAAATAACCCTGCCGTCAAGATGCGGAATTAAATTCCGCACCGCGAAATCGAACAAAAGTAAATCCCCACCAAGGAGGGAAGCCGTGAGCGAAGTGGTCAAGCTTGAGCGTCATGACGAAGTCGGGATCGTCACGGTCAACAGTCCTCCGGTCAATGCGCTGAGTGCCGCAGTGCGTGGCGGTATTCTCGAATGCATCAAGGCCGCGATCGCCGATCCCGCGATCAAGGGCATCGTCCTGACCTGCGCCGGCCGCACCTTTATCGCCGGTGCCGACATCACCGAGTTCGGCAAGCCGCCGAAGCCGCCCGCCCTCAACGACGTCCTCGCCGAGATCGAGAACTCGCCCAAGCCGGTCGTCGCCGCGATCCATGGCACCGCGCTCGGCGGTGGCCTCGAGGTCGCGCTGGCCTGTCATTTCCGCGTGGCCGTGAAGGAAGCCAAGCTCGGGCTGCCCGAGGTGAAGCTCGGCCTGCTGCCGGGCGCCGGCGGCACCCAGCGCCTGCCGCGCGCGGTCGGGCCGGAACTCGCGGTCAAGATGATCGTCGGCGGCGATCCGATCGGTGCCGCCGAAGCGCTCAAGAACGGCCTGATCGAGGAGATCGTCGAAGGTCCGGCCTCCGGCGGCGAGGCCTTCGTGCGCAAGCTGCTCGCCGAGAAGCGCCCTCTGCGGCGCTTGCGCGACGACGATTCCAAGCTCGCGGCGGCCAAGGCCGACCGCTCGATCTTCACCAATGCGGTCGCCGCCATGACCAAGAAGTCGCGCGGCCTGGAGGCGCCGTTCGCCGCCGCCGACGCCGTCGGCTACGCCATCGACCTGCCGTTCGACGAGGGGCTGAAGAAGGAGCGCGAGGGCTTCCTCAAGCTCGTCTCCAGCGACCAGTCCAAGGCGCAGCGTTATGCTTTCTTCGCCGAGCGCGAGGCCAGCAAGATCGCCGGCGTCCCTGAAGGCACCAAGTCGCGGCCCGTGAACCGCGTCGCCATCCTCGGTGCCGGCACCATGGGCGGCGGCATTGCGATGTCCTTTGCCAATGCCGGCGTGCCCGTCACCCTGATCGAGACCGGCGAGGAGCAGCTCAAGCGCGGCATGGGCATCATGCAGAAGAACTGGGAAGCGACCGCCGCGCGCGGCGGCATCCCGGCCGACGCGCCCGCCAAGCGCATGGCGCTGATCAACGGCGTCGTCGGCATCGAGAACGTCGGTGATGCTGACCTGGTGATCGAGGCCGTGTTCGAGACCATGGCGGTGAAGAAGGAAGTGTTCGGCAAGCTCGACCAATACGTCAAGCCCGGCGCCGTGCTCGCCTCCAACACCTCCTACCTCAACATCGACGAGATCGCGAAGTCGACCAAGCGGCCGCAGGACGTGCTCGGCATGCACTTCTTCTCGCCCGCCAACGTCATGAAGCTGTGCGAGATCGTGCGCGCCGACAAGACCGCGCCGGATGCGCTGGTCACCGCCGTGACCATCGCGCGAAAGATCGCGAAGGTGCCGGCCGTGGTCGGCGTCTGCGACGGCTTCGTCGGCAACCGCATGCTGGCGCAGCGTGGCAAGCAGTCCGAGAAGCTGCTGTTCGAAGGTGCCCTGCCGCAGCAGGTCGACGCCGTGGTCACCAAATTCGGCATGCCGATGGGACCGTTCGCGATGGGCGATCTCGCCGGCCTCGACATCGGCTGGCGCTCGCGCAAGGACCGCGGCATCAAGTCGGAGATCGCGGATGCGCTCTGCGAAGCCGGCCGCTTCGGCCAGAAGACCGGCAAGGGCTACTACAAGTATGAAGCAGGCAGTCGCTCGGCGCTGCCCGATCCGGAGGTCGAAAAGCTGATCGACGAGACGCTGCTCCGTCTCGGCCGCAAGAAGCGTGTCGTCAGCGACGAGGAGATCCTCGAGCGCATGATGTACCCGATGATCAACGAGGGCGCGAAGATCCTCGAAGAGGGCATCGCGGCGCGTCCTTCCGACATCGACGTGGTCTGGCTCTACGGCTACGGCTGGCCGATCTACCGCGGCGGCCCGATGTTCTGGGCCGACACCGTCGGCCTCAAGCACATCGCCGATCGTCTCTCCTTCTACGCCAAGGAGACCAACGATCCGAGCCTCGAGCCCGCGCCGCTGCTGAAGAAGCTCGCGGCCGAAGGCAAGACGTTCGCGTCGCTGGCCGCGGCGTCGAAAGCGGCGTGATGGCCGCTTCATCTCAACCCTCGTCATTCCGGGATGCGCCGCAAGGCGCAGGCCCGGAATCCATAACCCCAGCTGGTGGTTGTGGATTTCGGGCTCGCGACTTTGTCGCGCCCCGGAATGACGGTCTCTGTTAGTTGCTCGCTCAACCAATCAAGAATAATGCCCCATCCCGGCGAACAGTTTTATCCCGAGGGCGTGCGTTGGGACGACACCATCGTCCAGGGCTCGCTGCCTGACCTGCTGTCGAAAGCCGCCGCCGATTTCGGCCCGCGCACCGCGCTGGAATTCCGCGATCGTCCGATCAGCTATACCGAGCTCGCCGCCATGGCCGAGCGTGCCGCGGCTGCCTTCCTGCGCGCCGGCTGCGGCAAGAGCAGTTCCGTGGCGCTGTTCCTCGGCAACACGCCGGACCATCCGGTCAATTTCTTCGGCGCGCTCAAGGCCGGTGCCCGCGTCGCGCATCTCTCCCCGCTCGACGGCGAGATCGCGCTGACGCACAAGGTCTCGGATTCCGGCTCGCGCCTGCTCGTCACCTCCAACCTCGCGGCGCTGCTGCCGAACGCGCTGAAGTTCCTGGAGAAGGGCCTGATCGATCGCCTGGTCGTCTGCGAGGACGACGATTGGGGCAAGGTCGGCACGCCACAGGCGCCGATCCCCGACGATCCCCGCATCGTCACCTTCAAGAGCTTCGTCGAGGGCGCCACCGCGCCGGCTGAGTGGCCGTCCGTGACGGCGGACGACGTCGCGCTGCTGCAATATACCGGCGGCACCACCGGCCTGCCCAAGGGCGCGATGCTCACCCACGGCAATCTCACCTCGGCAGTGTCGATCTACGATGTCTGGGGCAAGCCGTCGCGTGCGGCGCGCGGCGACGTCGTCGAGCGCGTGATCTGCGTGCTGCCGCTGTTCCACATCTATGCGCTCACCGTCGTGCTGCTGTCGTCGCTCAGCCGCGGCAATCTGATCTCGCTCCACCAGCGTTTTGATGTCGAGGCGGTGATGCGCGACATCGAAATCAAGCGCGCGACGTACTTCCCGGGCGTCCCGACGATGTGGATCGCGATCGCGGCGCTGCCTGATCTCGACAAGCGCGACTTCTCCTCGCTCGCCGTCATCGGCTCCGGCGGCGCGCCGCTGCCGGTGGAGATCGCGAACTTCTTCGAGCGCAAGGTCGGCAAGAAGCTGCGCAGCGGCTGGGGCATGACCGAGACCTGCTCGCCCGGCACCGGCCACCCGCCGACGGGACCGGACAAGCCGGGGTCGATCGGCCTGATGCTGCCCGGCATCGAGATGGACGTGGTCTCGCTGGATGATCCGACAAAAGTTCTGCCGCCGGGCGAAGTCGGCGAAATCCGCATCAAGGGCCCGAACGTCACCAAGGGCTACTGGAACAAGGCGAAGGAGTCCGCGGAGTCGTTTTCGGACGGCCGCTTCCTCACCGGCGACATCGGCTATGTCGACACCGACGGTTATTTCTTCCTGGTCGACCGCAAGAAGGACATGATCATCTCCGGCGGCTTCAACGTCTATCCGCAGATGATCGAGCAGGCGATCTACACCATTCCGGGCGTGCACGAGGTGATCGTGCTCGGCATTCCCGACCAGTATCGCGGCGAGGCCGCCAAGGCCTTCATCAAGCTCAAGCCGGACGCCAAGCCGTTCTCGCTCGACGAGCTGCGCGCGCAGCTTGCCGGCAAGGTCGGCAAGCACGAGCTGCCGGCAGCAGTCGAGTTCGTCGACGATCTGCCGCGCACGCCGGTCGGAAAATTGTCGCGCCACGAATTGCGCCAGCAGCAGAAACCAGCACAATCCACCCAACACCCATCAGGAGGTCGCTCTTGACCGACGCCGTCATCGTTTCCACCGCCCGCACCCCGATCGGCAAGGCCTATCGCGGCATGCTCAACGCCACCGAGGGTGCGACGCTGCTCGGCCACGCCATCGGCGAGGCAGTCGCTCGCGCCAAGGTCGATCCGAAGGAGGTCGAGGACGTCGTGATGGGCGCGGCGCTGCAGCAGGGCGCGACCGGCGGCAACATCGCGCGCAAGGCGCTGCTCCGCGCAGGTCTCCCCGTGACCGTCGCCGGCACCACCATCGACCGGCAATGCGCCTCGGGCCTCCAGGCCATCGCGCTTGCCGCGCGCTCGGTGATCTTCGACGGCGTCGAGATCGCGGTCGGCGGCGGCGGCGAGTCGATCAGCCTCGTGCAGAACGACAAGATGAACGGCTTCCACGCCCAGGATCCGGCGCTGCTCAAGATCAAGGGCGAGGTCTACATGCCCATGATCGACACCGCCGAGGTCGTCGCCAAGCGCTACGGCATCTCGCGCGAGAAGCAGGACGAATATTCGCTGGAGAGCCAGCGCCGCACCGCCGCGGCCCAGCAGGGCGGCAAGTTCAAGGACGAACTGGCGCCGATCACGACGCAGATGGCGGTCACCGACAAGGCGACCGGCGCCGTGTCGATGAAGGAAGTGACCTTGTCGCAGGACGAAGGCCCGCGCCCCGAGACCACGGCTGAAGGCCTTGCCGGCCTCAAGCCCGTGCGCGGCGAAGGCTTTTCGATCACCGCGGGCAATGCCAGCCAGCTCTCCGACGGCGCCAGCGCCTCCGTCATCATGAGCGACAAGGAAGCCTCCAAGCGCGGCCTCAAGCCACTCGGCATCTTCCGCGGCTTCGTCTCCGCCGGCTGCGAGCCGGACGAGATGGGCATCGGCCCGGTCTTCGCCGTGCCGCGCCTGCTCAAGCGCCACGGCCTCACCGTCGACGACATCGGCCTCTGGGAGCTGAACGAAGCCTTCGCGGTGCAGGTGCTCTATTGCCGAGACAAGCTCGGCATCGACCCCGAGAAGATCAACGTCGACGGCGGCGCGATCTCGGTCGGCCATCCCTACGGCATGTCGGGCGCGCGCCTGACCGGTCACGCCCTGATCGAAGGCCGCCGCCGCAAGGCCAAGTATGCGGTCGTCACCATGTGCGTCGGCGGCGGCATGGGCGCGGCCGGGCTGTTCGAGGTGTTGCAGTAATTTCACCGTCGTCCTGACGGCGACGAAACAAAGAAGCTCACAGGAGGATCCGATGGATCTCGCATTCACTAGGGAAGAGCAGGCGTTTCGCGAGGAAGTGCGTTCATTCTTCCGCGACAACGTGCCGCCGGATACGCGGCGCAAGCTGGTCGAGGGCCGTCACCTCTCGAAGGACGAGATGGTGACGTGGTGGCGCATCCTCAACAAGAAGGGCTGGGGCGTCAGCCACTGGCCGAAGCAGTATGGCGGGACGGGGTGGACCTCCGTGCAGCACTACATCTTCAACGAGGAGCTGCAGTCCTATCCGGCGCCGCAGCCGCTCGCCTTCGGCGTCAGCATGGTCGGCCCCGTGATCTACACCTTCGGCAACGAAGAGCAGAAGAAGCAGTATCTGCCGCGCATCGCCAATGTCGACGACTGGTGGTGCCAGGGCTTCTCCGAGCCCGGCTCCGGCTCCGATCTCGCCTCGCTCAAGACCAAGGCCGAGCGCAAGGGTGACAAGTGGATCATCAACGGCCAGAAGACCTGGACCACGCTCGCCCAGCACGCCGACATGATCTTCTGCCTCTGCCGCACCGACCCCTCCGCCAAGAAGCAGATGGGCATCTCCTTCATCGTGTTATCGATGAAGTCGAAGGGCGTCACCGTGCGTCCGATCCAGACCATCGACGGCGGCGTCGAGGTCAACGAAGTGTTCTTCGACGACGTCGAGGTGCCCTACGAGAACCTGATCGGCGAGGAGAACAAGGGCTGGGACTACGCCAAATTCCTGCTCGGCAATGAGCGCACCGGCATTGCCCGGGTCGGCGTCTCCAAGGAGCGGCTGCGCCGCATCCGCGACTTGGCCGGCAAGGTCGAATCCGGCGGCAAGCCGATCATCCAGGACGCCGCGTTCCGCGAGAAGCTGGCGGCCTGCGAGATCGAGCTGAAGGCGCTCGAGCTGACGCAGCTCCGCGTCGTCGCCGACGAGGGCAAGCACGGCAAGGGCAAGCCTAATCCGGCGTCCTCGGTGCTGAAGATCAAGGGCTCCGAGATCCAGCAGACCACCACCGAGCTCTTGATGGAAGTGATCGGCCCGTTCGCAGCACCCTACGACGTGCACGGCGACGACGGCTCGAACGAAGCCATGGAGTGGACCGCCCAGATCGCACCGAGCTACTTCAACAACCGCAAGGTCTCGATCTACGGCGGCTCCAACGAGATCCAGCGCAACATCATCGCCAAGGCGGTGCTGGGGCTCTAGGCGTCATTCCGGGGCGCGCGCAGCGCGAGCCCGGAATCCATAACCACGATCGGGAGTATGGATCCCGGGCTCGCGCTACGCGCGCCCCGGGATGACGAAACCAAAAAATTCCGGGTACGAGGAACCAAAGAAATGGATTTTGATCTGAACGAGGAGCAACGGCTTCTCAAGGAAAGCATCGACGGCCTGCTGACCGATTCCTATGATTTCGAGAGCCGCAAGAAGTACATGAAGGAGAAGGGCGGCTGGAGCCAGGCCGTCTGGGGCAAGCTCGCCGAGCAGGGCCTGCTCGGCCTGCCCTTCGCGGAGGCCGATGGCGGCTTCGGCGGCGGCGGTGTCGAGACCATGATCGTGATGGAAGCGCTCGGCAAGGCGCTGGTGCTTGAGCCGTATCTGGCAACGGTTGTGATCGGCGGCGGCTTCCTGCGCCACGCCGGCTCCGATGCGCAGAAGGCCGCGCACGTGTCCGGGATCATCGACGGCAGCAAGACGCTGGCGTTCGCCCAGCTCGAGAAGAACTCGCGTTACGACCTGTTCGACGTCGCCACGACGGCGAAGAAGAAGGGTGACGGCTGGGTGATCGACGGCGAGAAATTCGTCGTGCTCAACGGCGAGAACGCGGAAACTCTCATTGTCACCGCCCGCACCAAGGGCGACCGCCGCGACAAGTCCGGCATCGGCGTGTTCCTGGTGCCGGCGGGCGCCAAGGGCGTGACGAAGAAGTCGTACCCGACGCAGGACGGCCTGCACGCCGCCGACATCACCTTCACCGGCGTCGAGGTCGGCGCGGATGCGGTGCTCGGCAATCCCGACGACTCGCTCGCGCTGATCGAGCGTGTCGTCGACGAAGCCCGCATTGCGCTCTGTGCCGAGGCGGTCGGCCTGATGGACGAGTCGCTCAAGACCACCGTCGAGTATATCAAGACGCGCAAGCAGTTCGGCGTCGCGATCGGCTCGTTCCAGTCGTTGCAGCACCGCGCTTCCGACATGTTCGTCGCCGCCGAGCAGGCGCGATCAATGTCGATGTTCGCGACCATGGCGGGTGATTTCGAGGACGCCAAGGAGCGTTCCAACGCGATCGCCGCGGCCAAGGTGCAGATCGGCAAGTCGCTGAAGTTCGTCGGACAGCAGGCGATCCAGCTCCACGGCGGCATCGGCATGACCATGGAGGCGAAGATCGGCCACTACTTCAAGCGCCTCACCATGATCGAGAACAGCTTTGGTGACACCGACTACCACCAGCGCCGCGTCGCGGATGGGAGCGGGTTGATCTGAGTTGATCTAGGCCACGCGAAGACTGTCATGCCCCGGCTTGACCGGGGCATCCAGTACTCCGCGGCGGCAGTTCGTTCACGCAACTCAGCCGCCGAGTACTGGATCGCCCGATCAAGTCGGGCGATGACATCGAGTAAATGGAATCAGCGGAGCCCAACAACAATGAAAAACACCCCGTTCGATCTCACCGGCAAGGTCGCAATCGTCACCGGCTCCAGCCGCGGCATCGGCCGCTCCTCCGCCGAGTTGCTCGCCAAGTTAGGCGCCAAGGTCGTGGTCTCTTCGCGCAAAGCCGACGCCTGCAAGGAAGTCGCCGACGGCATCATCGCAGCCGGCGGCGATGCCATCGTCATTCCCTGCAACATCGCGCGCAAGGCCGAGGTCGAGGCGCTGATCTCGGGCACGATCAAGCACTACGGCAAGATCGACATCCTCGTCTGCAACGCCGCGGTGAATCCGTATTACGGCCCGCTGCTCGACATCACCGACGAGGCCTTCGACAAGATCATGGGCAGCAACGTCAAGAGCAACATCTGGCTCTCCGCGCTGGCGATCCCGCAAATGGCGGAGCGCGGCAACGGCTCCGTCGTCATCATCTCCTCGATCGGGGGGCTGCGCGGCTCGACCGTGATCGGCGCCTACGGCATCTCCAAGGCCGCCGACTTCGCGCTGTGCCGCTCGCTCGCCGGCGAATGGGGCCCGAAAGGCGTCCGCGTCAACTGCATCGCGCCCGGCCTGGTCAAGACCGATTTCGCCCGCGCGCTGTGGGAAGACGAAGCCAACCTCAAGCGCCGCACCGCCACCACGCCCCTTCGCCGCATCGGCGAACCCGACGAAATCGCCGGCGCCGTCGCCTATCTCGCCTCCGACGCGTCCAGCTTCATGACCGGCCAGACCATCGTGATCGACGGCGGCGTGACGACGGCAGCGGTGTAGGGATTCTTCCCTCTCCCCTTGTGGGAGAGGGTGGCTCGCCGCATAGCGGCGAGACGGGTGAGGGGTTTCTCTCCATGTGCAACCCTCTTACCGCTGAATTCGCTGAAGCATACCCCTCATCCGGCGCGCTTTGCGCGCCACCTTCTCCCACAAGGGGAGAAGGGGAGGCGGCCGTGTCCGCTCATCCAATCTTGACCTTCCCGCCCTAATCCGCTCCCTTTGGCGCGACACAATGACCCCCTCTCAGGGAAACGCCAGGGTAAGCTCCATGTCTTTCGTCCTCGCCATCGACCAGGGCACCACCTCGTCGCGCGCCATCGTTTTTCGCAGTGACATCTCGATTGCCGCCCGCGCGCAGCAGGAGTTTCCGCAGCATTTTCCGGCCTCGGGCTGGGTCGAGCATGAGCCGGAGGACATCTGGACCTCGACCGTCATGGTCTGCCGAGACGCGATCGAGCAGGCCGGCATCGGGCCTAAGGACATCGCCGCGATCGGCATCACGAACCAGCGTGAGACCACCGTGGTGTGGGACCGCGCCACCGGCCAGGCCGTGCACCGCGCCATCGTCTGGCAGGACCGCCGCACCGCTGACATCTGCGCGAAACTCAAGGCCGGCGGCCGCGAGCCCGTGATCTCGCAGAAGACCGGCCTGATCATCGATCCCTATTTCTCCGGCACCAAGGTCGCCTGGATTCTCGACCACGTCCCCGGCGCGCGGGCGCGTGCCGCGCGCGGCGAATTGATGTTCGGCACCGTCGACTGCTATCTGCTCTGGCGCCTCACCGGCGGCAAGGTGCACGCCACCGACGCCACCAACGCCTCGCGCACGCTGCTGTTCAACATCCACACCGGCCAGTGGGACGACGAGCTCTTGGAGATCATCGGCGTGCCGCGCTCGATGCTGCCCGAGGTGAAGGATTCCTCCGCCCGCTTCGGCGAGAGCACGCCGGACCTGTTCGGCGGCGCGATCGCGATCTCAGGCATCGCGGGCGACCAGCAGGCCGCGACCATCGGCCAGGCCTGCTTCCGCCCGGGCATGATGAAGTCGACCTACGGCACCGGCTGTTTTGCCCTGCTCAACACCGGGACCACGCCGGTCGTCTCCAAGAACAAGCTGCTCACCACCGTCGCCTATCAGCTCGACGGCAAGCGCACCTACGCGCTCGAAGGCTCGATCTTCGTCGCGGGTTCTGCGGTGCAGTGGCTGCGCGACGGCCTCGGCATCATCAAGCACGCCGCCGAGACCGGACCGCTCGCCGACCAGTCCGATTCCATGCAGAGCGTCTATCTGGTCCCCGCCTTCGTCGGCATGGGGGCGCCCTACTGGAATCCACGGGTGCGCGGCGCGCTGTTCGGCCTCACCCGCAACACCGGTCCGGCCGAGCTCGCCCACGCCGCGCTGGAGAGCGTGTGTTACCAGACTTTCGACCTCTGGGCCGCGATGCGCGCGGACTGGCCGAGCTCGGAAGTCGCGAGCGTCGTGCTGCGCGTCGACGGTGGCATGACCGCGTCCGACTGGACCATGCAGCGCCTCGCCGATCTCTTGGACGCACCGGTCGATCGCCCCGTGATCCAGGAGACCACCGCGTTGGGCGCCGCCTATCTCGCCGGCCTCCAGGCGGGCGTCTATCCCGAGCCGACAAAGTTCGCCGACAATTGGCGCCTCGAGCACCGCTTCAAGCCGAACATGAGCCAGGCGACGCGCGAGCGGAAGCTCGCCGGCTGGGCGCGTGCGGTGAAGGGCGTGCTCGCGAGCGACGAGGGAGAGGGATAGGCGGATGTCGTAGCCCGGATGGAGCGAAGCGCAATCCGGGGTTTTCTCCACGAGTAAGATTCCCGGATTACGCTTCGCTCCATCCGGGCTACGGACTAAAATAACAACAACGGGAGAAGACAATGAACACGGATCTCAACCGGGTCATCCAAAAGCTCTGCGGCGCAGCGATCTGCGCCGTGCTGCTCACCTCGACGGCCATCGCGCGCGACAAGCCGAATCCGCTCGGCAGCGCGCGGCAGCTCAAGACCGACGTCGCGGGCCTCGACGCCCCCGCCCAGATCCTGGTCGACGTCTGGGGCATTCCGCACATCTACGCCGGCAACGAGCACGACCTGTTCTTCCTGCAAGGTTTCAACGCCACGCGCGACCGGCTCTGGCAGATCGATCTCTGGCGCAAGCGCGGGCTTGGCTTGCTCGCCAAGGATTTCGGCCCGGCCTATGCCGAGCAGGACAAGGCGCTGCGGCTGTTCCTCTATCGCGGCGACATGAATGCGGAGTGGGCGGCCTACGGTCCCAAGGCGAAGACCTATGCGGACGCGTTTGTCGCCGGCGTCAATGCCTATGTCGCCGATGTGCGTGCGGGAAAGCGCCCGCTGCCGATCGAGTTCAGGATCGCCGGCACCATGCCTGATCCGTGGACGGCGGATGACGTCGTCCGCATCCGCAGCCACGGCCTGACGCGCAATGTCGCCTCCGAGGTCAAGCGCTCGCTGGTCGCCTGCGCGGCCGGCCTGGATGCCGATCGTTTTCGGGTCAAGCTCGAGCCGGCATGGACCACGAAAGTCCCCGATGGTCTCGACCCCTGCAGCGTGCCGAAGGCCGTGCTCGCGGCCTACGATCTCGCGACGCGCCCGGTGGCCTTCGCGGCACCGAAGGACAAGCAGGCCGCACTCGCCCATGATCCCGACAAATACCTCACCGAGGCCGACCAGCAGCGCGACACCATCGGCTCCAACAATTGGGTGATCGCGGCCTCGCGCACGGCGACGGGCCGCCCGATCCTCGCCAACGATCCGCATCGCGAGCACAGTGTGCCCTCGCTGCGCTACATCGTCGGCCTCAATGCGCCGGGCCTCTCCGTGATCGGTGCCGGCGAGCCGGCGCTGCCCGGCATCTCGATCGGCCACAACGGCACCATCGCCTTCGGCCTCACCATCTTCAACGTCGACCAGGAAGACCTCTACGTCTACGAGCTCAATCCGCAAAACCCCAACCAGTACCGCTACGGCAATGGCTGGGAGGACATGCGCATCGTCCACGAAACCGAGCAGGTCAAGGGTGAGGCCGATCGCGACCTCGAGCTGAAATTCACCCGGCACGGTCCCGTCATCTTCGTCGACGATGCGAACAAGCGCGCCTTTGCCGTCCGCTCGATCTGGTTCGAGCCCGGCACCTCCGCCTATTTCGGGTCCTCCGACTACATGACCGCGAAGGACTGGAACGGCTTCCTCGCCGCCATGCGGCGCTGGGGCGCGCCATCGGAGAACCAGGTCTATGCCGACACCCGCGGCAATATCGGCTGGGTTGCCGCCGGCAAGACGCCGCGGCGCGCCAACTTCGACGGCCTGATGCCGGTGCCCGGCGACGGCCGCTATGAGTGGCAGGGCTTTCTCTCGCTCGACGAATTGCCGAAGGCCTATCAGCCCAAGCAGGGCTTTCTCGCCACCGCCAACCAGATGAACCTGCCGGCCGATTACCCGATAGCCGAACGCAAGGTCGGCTTCGAATGGTCCGACAGCGCGCGCTGGCAACGCATCACCGAGGTGCTCGCGGCCAACAGCAAGGTGACGCTCGCCGACGCCATGGATTTGCAGAACGACGACACCGCGATGCTCGGGCGGCGCCTCGTCAAGCTGTTGCAGCCGCTCACCTCCGACGATCCCAATGTGAAGAAGGGTCTCGATCTGCTCAAGCCGTGGGACGCGCGCGATGCCGCCGACAGCGCGGCGGCTGCCGTGTTCGAGGTCTGGATCGCCAATCATCTTGGGCCGGTGCTGCTGAAGACCACGGCTCCCAAGGCCGCCGATCTGATCGCGCCGGAGGCGTCGAGCATTTCGGCGTTGGTCGCCTATCTGGAATCTCCCGATGCCTCGTTCGGCGCCGATCCCGCTGCCGCGCGCGACCAGATCCTGCGCGACAGCCTCGGCGCCGCAGTGGCCGACGTCGCGGGCAAGCTCGGGCCGGATGCCTCGACCTGGCGCTGGGGCCGGCTGCATGTCGCGAAGTTCGACCATGCCTTGATGCCGCTCGCCGACAAGGCCACCGCCGCGCAGCTCTCGGTCGGCCCGCTCGCCTATGGCGGTGCCGCCAATGTGCCGCGCGCGGCCACCTACCGCCGCGCCGATTACCAGCTGTTCGCCGGCGCATCGTTCCGCATGGTGCTCGACGTCGGCAATTGGGATGCGAGCCGCACCATCAACACGCCCGGCCAATCCGGCGATCCCTTCAGCGCCCATTATCGCGACCTCGCTCCGCTCTGGGCCACGGGCCAATATGTCCCGCTGCTCTACAGCCGCCCGGCCGTCGAAGCCGCGACCGCGGAAGCGATCATTTTGACGCCGCGATGAGCGACTTGTTGGCTGGAGAGTGCCGGAAGAGCGCGGCCTGCATGGTCCGGGACGCCCGCTTAGGCGGGCTCCTCACCATGAGGGTCTGATATCCCGCCGCCAAACGCGACCTCATCCTGAGGGCCCGCCGTAAGCGGGCGTCTCGAAGGATGGGCCGCAAGCGAGCTGTTCGTCATGTCTTTCTGAGAGGCCCCATGCTCATCCCTGACGGCTATTCCGACATCCCCGCCGGCAAGATCGCCGCGGTCGTCACCCACCTGGAGATGACCGCACCTCCCGCGCGCCGCGACGATCCTCCAGGCGCGTGGTCCTTGCGCAAGGTCGACGCGCCCGCGCTTCATTGGTATCGCGATCTCCACCGCCGCGTGGGCGAAGAGTGGCTGTGGTTTTCGCGGATGCGCATGAACGACGCGGAGCTCGCCGCGATCATCCACGCAGCGGGTGTCGAGGTCTACACACTGGTCGCGGACGGCCGCGATGAAGGCTTGCTCGAACTAGATTTCCGCGAGCCCGGCCAGTGCGAGTTGGTCTATTTCGGCGTCACCGCGAAGCTGATCGGCACCGGCTCCGCCCGCTTCCTGATGAACCGCGCGCTGGAGCGCGCATGGTCTGGCGACGTACGCCGTGTCTGGGTGCACACCTGCACCTTCGACCATCCGTCGGCGATCGCGTTCTATCAGCGCTCGGGATTTCGTGCGTTCCGCCGCCAGATCGAAATCGCCAACGATCCGCGCCTCGATGGCACGGCGTCGCGGACGGCGGCGAAGCATGTGCCGATCATCGAGTGATGTTCGTGGCCCGTAGCCCGGATGGAGCGAAGCGCAATCCGGGTTTTTCTCGCACGCTGACAGAATCCCGGATTACGCTGCGCTCCATCCGGGCTACACGCCCTCAATAATTATACCGCACGCCGAAACTGAACCCCTGCGCAAGCAGGTTCGTCGTGTTGAGCACCGGCGCGGGCCGGTTCGGCCCGCCGCCGGCCGGCGGTGGCGCGAGGTTCGGATTGACGGTGGTGTCGATCAGCCCGCCGGCGCGCTGTACGCCGGTCCAGTACATCACGTCGTAGCCGGTGATCAGCCGCCAGCCGGGCGCAACCTGATATCCCGCCTTCAACGACAGCTCCGGCACCACGGCGAAGCGGGTTTGGTCGTAATGGCCTATATTGCTCGACAGCGCGAGGAAGCCGCCGGGGGCCGTAGTGGTGACGCCGGCCACGGTCGAGGCGGTCGAGCCCGAAATGTCGGCACTGTTGAGATTGGCGCCGAGCGCCACCTTGCCGCGCCACTCCAGCGACCACGGGCCATTGCGCCAGTCGCCGGTGAGGCCGAGATCGAGGCCGTGGAAATTGCTCGACGCCTTGAAATTGTCGGTGGGGCTGAAGGTGCCGAAGGCAAGAATGGTCGCAGTATTGGAGATCGTCAGCGTGTCGGTCGACCGCAGATAGCGATAGCCAACCAGCGCGCTGACGCGCTGTCCGCTCCACGCGCCGAGATCCCAGCGATAGAGCGCGCCGGCGCCGAGCAGGCGCGAGGTTTCGCTCGCGCTGGCACTGCCGGTGGCCAGCCCCGGAAATCCCGCGATCAGCGCGTCGGGAAATCCCGTCAGCGCATTGGTGAAGGGCCGTGCCAGGATCGGATTGGCATTGGTGTCGGTCGCAAATCCGGTCGAGAGATTCTCCAGCCCGAAGAACGAGGCTTCGATGCCGCGGCTGCGCTGCGGATCGAACCAGTAGCCGGCGGTGATGCGCCCGCCCGAACGCCAGTCGTTGTTCACACTGGAATTGCCGAACAGCACGGTCGTCGTGGGCTGGCCGAGCACGCCGACAACTCCCAGCGGCGTGCCGACCGGGCTCGTGGTCACCAGCGCCGGCAGCTTGTCGCCCGTCACGCTCCAGGCAAGGTAGTCGGCCTCGGCCCAGAACGGATTGAAGTCGGCAGGTTTGGGCGGCGCCTTCATCGGCAGATCGGCTGCTGACGTGACGTCGGGCACGATCGCCGTAAGAGCCAGGCCGACCGCTGCCGCTCTCAATGCCCGCCGATTCATTTGGCTTCCCTCTGGGTCCGCGGAATGAACCATGCGACAATTTGTTCGGCAAGCTGGAGTTGAGGCGGTGCCGAGACGAAAATGTGTAGCTGTTGCCGTTGGGCACCGCTCGCTGGCTGTGTCGTTCGATAATAGCCTTGTGAAGAAGGTGAATGGCCGGCTTCGAGCCCCGGCACTGACTAGTGAGCGAGAACCATGTTCCTGATTGGCCAATACGATTCTCCCTTCGTCCGCCGTGTCGCGATCGCGCTGCGGCTCTACGGCCTCGCCTTTGAGCACCGGCCATGGTCCACCTTCGGCGACGCCGACAAGATCGCGCCGTATAATCCGCTGCGCCGCGTGCCGACCCTGGTGCTCGACGACGGCGAGGCGCTGATCGAGAGCACGATCATTCTCGATTATCTCGATGAGCTCGTCGGGCCTGAGAAGGCGATGCTGCCGCGCGGCGGCGCCGAGCGACGGAAGCACCTGCGGATCTGCGCGCTCGCCACCGGCCTTGGCGACAAGGCGGTGAGCCTGCTCTATGAGCGCGTGCTGCGGAAGGAGCAGCTTGCGCTCTGGGTCGAGCGCTGCCAGGCGCAGATCGGCGACGTGCTCGGCGTGCTGGAGGCCGAGCGCGCCGGGGGGACGACGGCGTATTGGCTGGGCGACCGGATCGGCCACGCCGACATTGCGGTTGCCTGCGTCGTGCGCTTCACCCGCGAAGCGCATCCGCTTCTGTTCGAGCCATCGCGCTATCCGGCGCTGTCGGCGCACGCCGAACGCTGCGAGGCGCTGGCACCGTTCAAGGAGATCGTGCAGCCGCTGGCCCCGCCGAAAGGGTGAAAGCGCGGCGTCCTATCTCCTGTTGCAGGGCTTGATCTCGCCCGCCGCGGACTTCAGGACGATCGGATTCGGCGACAGCCTTATGCCAAAGAACAATTGAGAGCCGGACACCTTGTCGTCCGATCCCTGGTGGGCGTCCAGCTCGAGCTTCGCCGCGATCTCGGATGTCAGCTTGGCCCGCTCCTCCATCGAAATGGTGTTGTGATATTTGATCTCGTAGACGACGTCGGCCTCCAGCACGGACCGCGTCTGGCAGACGACTCCGCCGCTCGAAAGGTTCAGGGCGATCGCGTCCTCGCATTCGGCCTTCAGCAATGCATTGCGGGTCGATATCAGCGACTCGTCGGAGATCAGGAGAATGTTGGCGTTCTCGAGCTTGAGGTGAATTGAATCAACTTGCTGCATTCCGGCGACCGCCGACAGCTTGTCCCTGACCTGCGCGGACACGTCGAGATTCTTCTCGAGCGACTGCTTCAGGTCCCGGTCCACGGTCGGTGATTTCCGGATCTTGTCGGCCAGCAGCGCGGGGTCGATATCGCAGGTCGGATGCAGCTCCAGCCGGCCATTGCTCAGATATTCGATCGTGTTGATGGTGCCGGGACCGCCGAACGTGCTCGGCGGGACCACCTCGAAATATCCGGTCTCGGAGAGGATGGCCGCAATCGTCTGTTTCTTTCGCGGGTATCCGACCCAGGCTGCAACCATCACCAGGCCGGTCGCGACAAAGACGAGGCTACCAAGCCAAAGCCATTTGCGACTTGCTACTTTCGCGGGCAGCACAACTGGTTTCGTTCGCCGCATGGCACGTAGCCTTTCGGACAGTCAGCCGCGGCAATCGTGGGCAGCACGACAAGGGCGATCGCGGCGACGAACAGTGCAATGAACTGCGTCATATGCTCGATCCCAAGCAAACCATCGGTTTGAAGGTAGTAGACCGATAGAGTAGCGAATCAAGGTTGAGCGGACAAGTGAACGAGTTCACACCGCCCGGTTCCTGCGCGAAATTGCCGGTGAGCCGAATTCCGGACCGCGACTCGTCCTGGTGGTGTGTCAGAAAGGAGCAGGCCGCTCTTTGCGTCGCGCACTGCCGGTTGTTGCGAGGCGCAGGCGCCGTCCAGGGAGATCGTGCAGCCGGCGCTGCCGAAAGAGTGAGGTCTCTACCCTCCCCTGGAGGGGGAGGGTCGTTCGCGCGAAGCGCGAGCGGGGTGGGGTGACCTCTCAACACGGGTAGTGTTCACGCGGAGAGACCGTCACCCACCTCGGTCCGCATTCCGGTTCGCTGCATGCGAAATCCCCCTCCAGGGGAGGATGGGGACGCGCGCGTGGCATCCATCGGCACGGCAGGCGATGATGGAATATTACCGGTGTTTTGCCCGACGGAGCAAGCCGTTTCGGCAAGACCGAAATTCTTCAAGCCTTTCAACCCCACCTCTACTGTGCATGGGGTTGTTTTTCACTTTTTTAGTCTTGGGAAGCGAAGGCGGGGCCTACCCCGCCCCCGCGCGCTTCTTCTGCCAGACGAGATGCACCGCGCAGGTGCAGCCGGGCGGATGCGAGGCGAGGTCCTTCGACGTCTCGTCGTTTGCGGGTGTCGCCGCGAAGGCCTTGTCGGTCTGCTGCGACGGGATGTAGTTCAGCACCGGCGCGAGCCAGCGCTCGGTTTCCGCCACCGTCATGCCCTTGCGTGCGGCATAGTCCTCGACCTGGTCACGCTCGATCTTGCCGACGCCGAAATAATAGCTCTCGGGGTTCGCGAAATAGAGCCCCGACACGGAAGAGCCCGGCCACATCGCAAAGCTCTCGGTCAGCTTCACGCCGGCAGTCGCCTCCGCATCGAGCAGCTCGAACAGCGTCGCCTTCTCCGTGTGATCGGGCTGCGCGGGATAGCCCGGCGCTGGGCGGATGCCCTGGTACTTCTCGAGGATCAGATCGTCGCAGGAGAGTGCTTCGTCCGGTGCATAAGCCCAGAACTCGCGGCGCGCGCGGGCGTGCATGCGTTCCGCAAAGGCCTCGGCGAGGCGGTCGGCCAGCGCCTTGCACAGGATCGAGGAGTAGTCGTCATTGGCCATCTTGAAGCGGTCGGCGACCACGTCCTCGCCGATGCCGGCCGTGACGACGAAGCCGCCGACATAATCGGGGACGCCGGCGGGCGCGACGAAGTCGGCGAGCGCGGCGTTGAACCGGCCCTCGCGCTTCTCGAGCTGCTGGCGCAGCGTGTGCAGCGTCGCGATCTGCTTGGTCCGGCTTTCGTCGGCATAGAGCACGATGTCGTCGCCTTGCGCATTCGCCGGCCAGAAGCCGACGGTGGCGCGCGCCCTGAACCACTTTTCCTTGACGATCAGATCGAGCATCTTGCGCGCGTCGTCGTAGAGCGAGCGTGCGACTTCGCCGACCTTGGAATCGTCAAGGATGGCGGGGAAGCGGCCGGCAAGCTCCCAGGTCTGGAAGAACGGCGTCCAGTCGATATAGGGCACGAGCTCGGCGAGATCGTATTCGTCAAAGCTGCGGATGCCCAAGAAGGTCGGCTTCACCGGCTTGTTCTTGGCAAAGTCGACCGGCACGCGGTTGGCGCGCGCGGCCGCGAGCTTCAGGCGCTTCTTGTCCGCCTGCGCGCGCAGATGCGCGTCCGAGATTTTTGCGTATTCGGCACGCACTTCGGCGGCATAAGCCTCGCGCTTCTCTGGCGAGAGCAGCGAGGAGGCGACGCCGACGGCGCGGCTGGCGTCGTTGACGTGGACGACGGGACCGGCGCGGTAGCTCGGGTCGATCTTGACCGCCGTGTGCACGCGGCTCGTGGTGGCGCCGCCGATCAGCAGCGGCAGCTTCAAACCTTCGCGCTGCAATTCGCCGGCGAAGAACGCCATCTCGTCGAGCGAGGGCGTGATCAGGCCTGATAGCCCGACGATGTCGGCCTTCTCCGCCTTCACGGTCTCGACGATCTTGGCCGCCGGCACCATCACGCCGAGGTCGATGACCTCGAAATTGTTGCACTGGAGCACGATGCCGACGATGTTCTTGCCGATGTCGTGGACGTCGCCCTTGACGGTCGCGAGCACGATCTTGCCGGCGGACGAGGAGCCTTCGGTGCCGATGCCGTTGGCGAGGTTGCGCGCCTTCTCTTCCTCCATGAACGGCATCAGCCACGCCACCGCTTGCTTCATCACGCGCGCGGACTTCACCACCTGCGGCAGGAACATCTTGCCGTCGCCGAAGAGGTCGCCGACCACGTTCATGCCGGCCATCAAGGGGCCCTCGATCACGTCGAGCGGACGCTTGGATGCCTTGCGGGCCTCCTCGGTGTCCACTTCGATGAATTCGGTGATGCCGTGGACCAGCGAATGCGACAGCCGCTTCGCCACCGGCCATTCGCGCCAGGCGAGGTCGGCTTCCTTGGTCTGGGTCTTGTTGCCGCGGAATTTCTCCGCGAGCGCCAGCAGGCGCTCGGACGCGCCGGGGTCGCGATTGAGGATGACGTCCTCGCACACCTGGCGCAGCTCGGCATCGATGTCGTCATAGACGATCATCTGCCCGGCATTGACGATGCCCATGTCCATGCCCGCCTTGATGGCGTGATACAGGAACACCGAGTGCATCGCCTCGCGCACCGGCTCGTTGCCGCGGAACGAGAACGACAGATTGGAGACGCCGCCAGAAATATGCGCGTGCGGCAGGTTTTGGCGGATCCAGCGCGTCGCCTCGATGAAGTCGACGCCGTAATTGTTGTGCTCCTCGATGCCGGTCGCGATCGCGAAGATGTTCGGATCGAAGATGATGTCCTCAGGCGGGAAGCCGACGCGGTCCACCAGGATGTCATAGGCGCGCTTGCAGATCTCGGTCTTGCGCGCGAACGTGTCGGCCTGGCCGACCTCATCGAACGCCATCACCACCACGGCTGCGCCATGGCGCCGGGCGATCTTCGCCTCGTGAATGAACTTCTCCTCGCCTTCCTTCATCGAGATCGAGTTGACGACCGGCTTGCCCTGCACGCATTTCAGGCCGGCCTCGATCACCGAGAATTTCGAGGAATCGACCATCACGGGGACCCGAGCGATGTCGGGCTCGGCGGCGACGAGATTGAGGAAGGTCACCATCGCGGCTTCCGAATCCAGAAGCCCTTCGTCCATGTTGACGTCGATGATCTGCGCGCCGTTCTCGACCTGGTCGCGGGCGACCTGCAGCGCGGCGGTGTAGTCGCCGGCGGTGATCAGCTTGCGGAAGCGAGCGGAGCCGGTGACGTTGGTGCGCTCGCCGACGTTCACGAACGGGATGGCGTCCGTCAGGATGAATGGCTCGAGGCCGGAGAGCCTTAAGCGAGGTTCGATTTCCGGCACGATACGCGGCTTGTGCGGGGCGACGGCCGCCGCAATCGCCGCGATATGGTCCGGCGTGGTGCCGCAGCAGCCGCCGACGATGTTGACGAGGCCATCGCGCGCGAATTCGCCGACCAGGCGCGCCATGTACTCCGGGGTCTCGTCGTACTGACCGAATTCGTTGGGCAGGCCGGCGTTCGGATAGGCACACACCAAGGTGTCGGCGACGCGGCCGATGTCGGCGATGTGGGCGCGCAGATCTTCCGCACCGAGCGCGCAGTTGAAGCCGATGGTGACGGGTTTTGCGTGCCGCACCGAATTCCAGAACGCTTCCGGCATCTGGCCCGACAGCAGGCGGCCCGATTTGTCGGTGATGGTGCCCGACACCATCACGGGCACGTCGATGCCGCGCTCTTCGGTGATTTCCGCGATCGCATAGAGCGCCGCCTTGGCGTTCAGCGTGTCGAAGATGGTCTCGACCAGCAGCAGATCGACACCGCCGTCGAGCATGCCGTTGATCTGCTCGCCATAGGATTTGCGCAAATCGTCGAACGTGACGGCCCGGTAGCCGGGATTGGAAACGTCGGGCGAGATCGAGGCGGTGCGGTTGGTCGGGCCGATGGCCCCCGCAACGAAGCGCGGCTTGCCGTCCTCGGCCTCGATGCGACGAGCGGCATTGCCGGCGAGGCGGGCGCCTTCGCGCGCCATCTCGTAGACGATGTCGGTGAGGTCGTAATCGGCCTGCGCGATCGAGGTCGTCGAGAAAGTGTTGGTCGCGACGATGTCGGCGCCGGCGCGCAAATAGGCGGCGTGGATGTCCTCGATCGCCTGCGGCTGGGTCAGGATCAACAGATCGTTGTTGCCGCGCAGGTCGCGATGGAAATCCTTGAAGCGCTCGCCGCGGAAGGCGGCCTCGTCGAACTGGAGGTTCTGGATCATCGTGCCCATGGCGCCGTCGAGCACGAGGATGCGCTCGCGGGCGGCATTGAGCAGGGCAGTTCGCTTGGGAGAAACGGGAGTGGTCATTTTATCTTAAGCCGCCTTCTGCGCGCTCTTGGCGCGGATGCCGAGCAAATGGCTGATCGCGAACACGAGATCGGCGCGGTTCATGGTGTAGAAATGGAAGGTGTCGACGCCGCGCTTCGCCAGCTTCTGCACCTGGCCGGCGGCAACGGTCGCGGCCACCAGCTTGCGGGTCTCGGCGTCGTCGTCGAGGCCGTCGAATTTCTCCGCCAGCCAATCCGGCACGGAGGTGCCGGCGCGGGTGACGAAATTGCGGGCCTGCTTGAAATTGTGCATGGGCATGATGCCGGGCACGATCGGGATGTCGATGCCTCGGGCACGGACGCGGTCGAGGTAGCGGAAGTAGAGGTCGTTATCGAAGAACACCTGCGTGATCGCGCGCGTCGCACCCGCATCGACCTTGGCCTTCAGCGTGTCGATGTCGGCGTCGAAGTCGCGCGCTTCAGGGTGCTTCTCGGGATAGGCGGATACGGACACTTCGATGTCGCCGTGCCGCTTCTTGATGCCCGCAACGAGGTCGGCGGAACTCTGGTAGCCGTCGGGATGGCTGGAATAGGGCGTGCCGATGCCGCCGGCGGGATCGCCGCGCAGGCCGACGATGTGGCGGACGCCGACCTCGTGATAGCGATCGACGATCTCGTCGATCTCCCCGCGCGAGGCGCCGACGCAGGTCAAATGCGCGGCCGGCAGCAGCGCGGTCTCCTTGAGGATGCGGGTGATGGTCGAATGGGTGCGCTCGCGGGTCGAGCCGCCGGCCCCATAGGTCACGGAGACGAATTTCGGGTCGAGCGGAGCGAGCCGGTTGATGGTCTCCCAGAGATTGCGCTCCATCTCTTCCGTCTTGGGCGGAAAGAACTCGAAGGAGATTGCAGGCCGCTTCGAGGTGAGGTGCCCGTTTTGGAGGTGCCCGTCTTGCCCTTCGGCTCGGGCAGGCGTCGTCAGATCAGTCATGGCACCACTCACTCCAGGGGCTCGTCCGGCTTTCGGCGGCCGGCAGTCAGGTCTCGATTGGATGCGGGCAAGATAAGCCAAAGCGGTCGCACTCGACAGCCCATCGGTGATGGGAAGTCGCCCACTTTCACCGGTAACGGTGGAAATATTGAACGGATGAGGGTGCGAGTGGGAAGTACGCGGATATGACAAAATGTTATATAAATCAACAAATTGCAACGGTTTTGGCGGCGGGCGGGAGCAAATAGGGGGTGTGGGCAGTGTGAAGATGGTGTTGCCGCGACAAATCTCGTCCCATCGCCTCAACTGGCGCTGCCGTGCGGGTTCGCGGCCCGCACACGCCAGACCTGCGCAGTCTGCCCATTGCCGCCGCGCCGGCCTTCACTACCTTAGCGCGCCATGATCCCGCTCTCAGTCCTCGACCTCTCCGTCGTCACCACAGGTACAAGACCCGCCGCGGCGCTGCGCAACAGCATCGATCTGGCGCGCCATGTCGATGGGCTTGGCTATGTCCGCTACTGGCTCGCCGAGCATCACAACCTCGCCTCGGTGGCGAGCCCGGCGCCCGACGTGATGATCGGGCAGATCGCGGCGGTGACGAAGCACATCCGCGTCGGCTCCGGCGGGGTGATGCTGCCCAACCACGCCCCGCTCGTGGTGGCCGAGCGCTTCAAGATGCTGGAGGCGCTGTTTCCCGGCCGCATCGATCTCGGTCTCGGCCGCGCCCCCGGTACCGACGGCGCCACGGCCTACGCCCTGCGCAGCCGTCTCGACCGCCGCGAGGGCGACGACTTCCTGGAGCGGCTGCACGAACTGATTCTGTGGGAGACCCGCGAATTTCCCGCAGGGCACCCCTACAACAACGTCGTCGCGATGCCCGACGACACCAAGCTGCCGCCGATCTGGCTGCTCGGCTCCAGCGACTATTCCTCGGAGCTCGCTGCGCAAGTCGGCATGGGTTTCGCCTTCGCCCATCACTTCGCGTCCCATGACGCGATCGATGCGATGGTGCATTACCGCAACCGTTTCCAGCCCTCGGCCTGGAGCGCGAGCCCGCGCGCGATCCTCGCGGTCGCCGTGATCGCGGCCGACACGGATGAGGAGGCCGAAAAGCTCGCCACCTCGTTCGATCTCAACCGCCTGCGCCGCGACCGCGGGCAATATCTGCCGCTGCCGAGTGTCGAGGAGGCGCTGGCCTATCCCTATACGGACGCCGAGCGCATTTCGATCTCGCGCAACCGTTCACGCCTCTTCGTTGGCAATCCGGCGACGGTGCAGAAGAAGCTGCAGCCGTTGATCGATGCGAGCAAACCGGACGAGTTGATGGTGATTACGGCCGTGTACGATCACGACGCGCGTAAGAAGTCGTATTCGCTGCTGGCCGAGGCGTTCGGACTGAAAGCGGCCGCGTAAAGCTCTCGTGCCCCGGACGCGGCGCAGCGCGAAGCGGTGCGCTGCAGAGCCGGGGCCCATCGCGCTCCGGGTATCGCCGCCCCTGGATCCCGGCTCGCGCTTCGCGCGTCCGGGACACGCAATCAATCCTGTTGCGTTTCGCTGAACGTCGCGCGGAAGGGGTGTCCCGGATACACGCCGACGATGCGGAATTCGCGCGAGAAGAATTTCAGCTCCTCGATCGCGAACGCCAGTCCCTTGTCTTCAGGGTGGCCGTCGACGTCGGCATAAAACTGTGTGGCGAAGAAATTGCCGTCGACCATGTAGCTTTCGAGCTTGGTCATGTTGACGCCGTTGGTGGCAAAGCCGCCGAGCGCCTTGTAGAGCGCAGCGGGCAAGTTGCGCACACGAAATACAAAAGTCGTGACCAGCGGCCCCGAGCCCTGCGCCGCCCATTTCGGCTCGCGCGCCAGCACCACGAAGCGCGTGGTGTTGTGCGCCTCGTCCTCGATGTCCTCGGCCAGGATGTCGAGGCCGTAGATCTTTGCCGCAAGCCGCGAGGCGATCGCGGCGACGGCCTTGTCGTTGCGCTCGGAGATGTCGCGGGCGCTGCCGGCGGTGTCGGCGTGCACGATCGGCTTGATGCCGAGCTTGCGGATGATGCGCCGGCACTGGCCGAGCGCATGCACGTGGCTCTCGACGCTCTTGATGTCCTCGAGCTTCGTCCCCTTCACCGCCATCAGCTGATGGCGGACCGGTAGAAACCATTCGCCGATGATGAAGAGGCCGGAGGCCGGCAGCAGATGATGGATGTCGGCGACGCGCCCCGCGACCGAATTCTCGATCGGGATCATGCCGAGATCGGCCTCGCCCGACGAGATCGCCGACAGCGCGTCCTCGAAGGTGGCGCAGGGCATCGGCTCGGCGTCGGGATAGGCCTCGACGATGGCGATGTGGGAATTTGCCCCAGGTTCGCCCTGGAATGCGATTTTCAGCTTGCTCATGATCGGCCTTGTAACAGCGGCTCAGGATTTGGAAAGGATGCTGCGCGCGGTCTCGAGGTCCGCCGGCGTATCGACCCCGCGGGGCACGGTATCGACGATGGTGAAGTCGATCCGCATCCCGGCCTCCAGCGCCCGGAGCTGCTCGAGCTTCTCCTGCAATTCCAGCGGGGACGGCGGCAGTGAGACGTAGCGCTCCAGCGCGGCGCGGCGATAGGCGTAGAGGCCGATATGGTGGTAGCGCGGTCCGTCGCCGGTCGGCGCGGTCGCGCGGGTGAAATAAAGTGCGCGCATGCGCCGGCCGCCGAGCGAGGTTCCGATCGCCTTCACGACGCTCGGCGCGAGGTCCTCCTCCTGGGTGTGGATCTGCGAGGCCAGCGTCGCGATGTCCACGGCCGGATCTTGCAGCGGCGGCAGCACCTCGCGGATGTTGTCGATCGTGATGGTCGGGAAATCGCCCTGGAGATTGACCACGATCTCGGCCTTGCCTGAGGGATCGAGCTTCTGCATCGCCTCGTGGATGCGGTCCGAGCCAGAGGGGTGCTCCGGGCGGGTCATCACGGCTTCGCCGCCATGGGCGGTGACCACGGAGGCGATCTCGTCCGTATCGGTCGCGACCGCGACCCGGCCGATGCCGGCGGCCTCTGCCCGCCGCATCACATGCACGATCATCGGCAGGCCCGCGATGTCTGCGAGCGGCTTGCCGGGCAGGCGGGTGGCGGCCATGCGGGCCGGGATCAGCACCAGGATGCGGGGATCGATCATCGGGTCAAGGGCCTGGAAACGAGAGGTTTTCCGCGTCGAGAAATGGGGTGGGGACGGGCTGAAAGCCGGGTCGCTTATACGGGTTGCCAGACCCCGGGCAAACCGATATCTCAATGGCAAAACTCGGGGAAACAACAAGGAACGTTTGATTCTCCCGAGGCTCGTCCTGGCGGCCGCTCGGCCGCTATTTCCTTACTGTGGTGTGGGGCCTGGCCGGAAATGGACTCTTTCGAACTCAATAAGATTCTCGGTGCCGTGCTGGGCACCTGTCTCATCCTGCTGGTGACGAGCTTCGCCGCCCAGGCGCTGTTCACGCCGAAGCCGCTCGAGAAGCCGGGTTTCGAGATTGCCGTGAAGGAAGACGCCGGCCACGGCAAGGAAGGTGGCGCCGCTGCTGCGCCCTCCGAGCCGATCGAAAAGCTGCTCCAGACCGCTTCCGTCGAAAAGGGCGCTTCGGCTGCCAAGAAATGCGGCGCCTGCCACACCTTCGAGAAGGGCGGCCCGAATCGCGTCGGTCCGAACCTCTATGGCGTCGTCGGCGAAGCCAGGGGCGAGGGCCGCAACGGCTTCAACTTCTCGGCCGCCATGAAGGCCAAGGGCGGCACCTGGTCGTTCGACGACCTCAACAAGTTCATTGCCAATCCGAAGGGCTTCATCCCGGGCACCGCGATGGGCTTCGCCGGCATCCCGAAGGACTCCGAGCGCGCCGACGTCATCGCCTATCTGAATTCGCTGTCAGAGCATCCTCAGCCGATCCCGACGGCGTCGAAGTAAGGCCGTCAAAAACCGATCTTGAATGTGCGGCCAGGCTGAAAAGCCTGGCCGTTCGCTTATCCGGGCCTCGCGGTGAGTTTATCGGGGCGTTTGGCCGCATCCGACAGGCCGCCGGGACTTCCAACATGAGGAAAAAGCAACATATTCCGTCGAAACCTCGCCTATATTGAGCACTTAAAGGGGTAACCTCCTTCAAGACCAGGAATGTTGATTTGGCCATTACCCGACGCGATCTCCTGCTCACCGGCACTGCCGCCGTAGCGCTCCCCGCCCTCGGTTCCGTAGGGGGCCTTCCCGTCATCGGCACGGCCGCGGCGCAATCCGCCAGTGAGGCGCCCTGGCGCCACGCGCTGTCGCTGTTCGGACAGGTCAAATATCCCGCCGACTTCAAGCGCTTCGATTACGTCAATCCGGAAGCGCCCAAAGGCGGTGTCGCGCGCCAGATCGCCGTCGGCACTTTCGATAATTTCAATATCGTAGTGGCGGGAGTGAAGGGGCAGGTCGCCGGTGCCGTCGCGTTCATCTACGAATCCCTCACGACGACCTCGCTCGACGAAGTCTCGACCGAATACGGCGCGCTGGCCGAGGCCGTCAGCCACCCGGCCGACTTTTCCTTCGTCACCTATCGTTTGCGGCCGCAGGCCAAATGGCATGACGGCAAGCCGGTCACTGCGGACGACGTGATCTTCTCGCTGGATGCCTTCAAGAAGCATCACCCGATGTACTCGGCCTATTACAGCCATGTGGTGAAGGCCGAGAAGGTCGGTGAGCGCGAGGTGAAGTTCGTGTTCGACGCACCGGGCAACCGCGAGCTGCCGCAGATCGTCGGGCAGCTCACGGTTTTGCCGAAGCATTGGTGGGAGGGGACCGACGCGCAAGGCCGCAAGCGCGATGTCTCCGCGACCACGCTCGAAATACCGCTCGGTTCCGGTCCCTACAAGGTCAAGGAATTCGTGGCGGGACGGTCGATCGCGCTGGAGCGCGTCAAGGATTATTGGGGGCGCGATTTCGCCACCAATGTGGGCCGCAACAATTTCGACGAGATGCGCTACGAGTATTTCCGCGATGCCACCGTGGCGATCGAGGCTTTCAAGGCCGATCAGGTGGACTGGCGCACCGAGAACAGTGCGAAGAACTGGGCGACAGCCTACGACTTCCCGGCCGTGACCGAAAAGCGGGTGATCCTCGAGGAGTTCGCCAATCGCAGCTCGGGTGTGATGCAGGCTTTCGTGCCGAACCTGCGCCGCGCCAAATTCAAAGATCCTCGCGTCCGTCGCGCGCTCAACTATGCGTTCGACTTCGAGGAGATGAACAAGCAGATCTTCTACGGTCAGTACAAGCGCGTCAGCAGCTATTTCGACGGTATCGACGAGCTCATGGCGACCGGGTTGCCGCAAGGCAAGGAGCTCGAGATCCTCGAGACCGTTCGCGCCGATGTTCCGCCTGAAGTCTTCACGACGGCCTATACCAATCCGGTCGGCGGCAGTCCGGAAGCCGTGCGCGACAATCTTCGCGAGGCGCTGCGCCTGTTCAAGGAGGCCGGTTACGAGGTGCGCGACCGCAAGCTGGTCGATGTCAAGACCGGTGCGCAGTTCACCCTGGAGCTGCTGAATCAGGATCCGAGCTTCGAGCGGGTCACGCTGTTCTACAAGCCGTCGCTGGAACGACTCGGCATCGCGGTCAGCGTGCGCACGGTCGACCCGACTCAATACGAGAACAGGACTCGGGACTGGGATTTCGACGTCGTCACCAACTCATGGGGCGAGTCGCAGTCGCCGGGCAACGAGCAGCGCGAGTTCTGGTCGTCCAAGACGGCCGACATCGCTGGTTCGCGCAATATTGCCGGCATCAAGAATCCGGCGATTGACAAGCTGATCGAGAGGCTGATCTACGCCACGGGTCGCGACGATCTCGTCGCGGCAACCAAAGCGCTCGACCGCGTGCTGCTGTGGAATAACTACGTCGTTCCGCAATGGACCTATTCGAAGATCCGCACCGCGCGCTGGGATCGCTTCGGCCGACCGGCGGAATTGCCCAAATACGGTCAGTCCGGCTTCCCGTTCATCTGGTGGTACGACGCAGACAAGGCGGCACGGATCGCAAAGAAGTCGTGAAGGACATCCCCCGCATGACGCAGATGTCACGCCGCCATGTGCTGGTCTTGGGTGTCGGTAGCGCCGTCGGCGTGTCCCTCGGCGCACCGCTGCTACATGGCGCGCGCGCATCCGAAGCGGGGACCGAGGCGCACGGCATCTCGGCCTTCGGCGATCTCAAATATGCCGCCGATTTCCACCATTTCGGCTACGTCAATGTCGACGCGCCGAAGGGCGGCGCGTTCTCGCTCATTCCCTCGGTGCGGGCCTACAACCAGTCCTACTTCACGTTCTCTTCGCTCAACGCTTACATCCTGAAGGGCGAAGGTGCGCAGGGTATGGACATGACCTTCGCGCCGTTGATGGCGCGGGCCAATGACGAGCCCGACGCGATGTACGGGCTTGCGGCGAAATCGGTGCGAATCTCGCCGGACAAGCTGACCTACACCTTCACGATACGGCCCGAGGCCCGCTTCCACGACGGCTCCCGGCTCACCGCGCATGACGTCGCCTTCTCGCTCAACACGCTGAAGGAGAAGGGCCATCCGCTGATCGTCGTGCAGCTCCGCGATTTCGTGAAGGCCGAGGCGCTGGACGACGCCACCGTGGCCGTCACCTTCGCGCCGAACCGCGCGCGCGACGTGCCGCTCTATGTCGCAACCCTGCCGATCTTCTCGAAGGCCTATTATGCCACGCGCGCCTTCGATGAATCGACGCTCGATACGCCGCTGGGCTCCGGCCCGTACAAGGTCGGCAGGTTCGAGGTGAACCGCTATGTCGAATATGAGCGCGTCAAGGACTGGTGGGGCGCCGACCTGCCGGTCTGCCGCGGCAGCTACAATTTCGACACGGTGCGCTACGAATTCTACCG
Source organism: Bradyrhizobium sp. 63_E2_N1_3 (assembly GCF_052076005.1). Lineage (NCBI taxonomy): Bacteria > Pseudomonadati > Pseudomonadota > Alphaproteobacteria > Hyphomicrobiales > Nitrobacteraceae > Bradyrhizobium > Bradyrhizobium sp. 63_E2_N1_3. The sequence goes on from NZ_CP197235.1 coordinate 1,268,823, forward strand.
CGACCGCGACGTTGCCTTCGAAGGCTTCACCGGCAAGAACTATCTGTTCCGCGAGGAGCTCACCTCGCGCATCTGGGCCACACGCTATGATTTCCCGGCGATCAAGGACGGCCGGGTCAAGCGCGAGCAGCTGCCGGACGAGACCCCGTCGGGTGCGCAGGGCTGGTTCATCAACATCCGCCGCGACAAGTTCAAGGATCCGCGCGTGCGGGAGGCGCTGACCTACGCCTTCGACTTCGAATGGACCAACAAGTCGATCATGTACGGCGCCTATGCGCGCACGCACTCGCCATTCCAGAACTCCGACATGATGGTATCAGGCCCGCCTTCGCCCGAAGAGCTCGCGCTGCTCGAGCCCTTCCGCGGCAAGGTGCCTGACGAAGTGTTCGGCCAGCCTTTCGTGCCGCCGGTGTCGGACGGATCGGGACAGGACCGCAGCCTGCTGCGCAAGGCGGGCGAGCTGCTCAACGAGGCGGGCTACGTCGTCAAGGATCGCAAGCGGGTGCTGCCCAATGGCGAGCCTTTCACGATCGAGTTCCTGAACGACGAGCAGTCGATCCAGCCGCATCACGGGCCGTACCTGAAGAACCTCGCAACGCTCGGCATCGACGCCACGTTTCGCCTGGTCGATGCCGTGCAGTACCGCGCGCGGCTCGAGGATTTCGATTTCGACATGACGATCCAACGCTTCTCGATGTCGGCGACGCCCGGCGACGCCATGCGGGCGTTCTTCTCCTCCCAGGCGGCCAAGACCAAAGGCTCCTACAATCTCGCCGGCATCTCCGATCCGATCATCGACGCGCTGATCGAGAAGATCATTGCCGCCCAGACCAGGGCGGAGCTGACCACGGCCTGCCGCGCCTTCGATCGCGTGTTCCGGGCCGGGCGCTACTGGGTGCCTCAGTGGTACGCAAACTTTCATCGCGTGGCCTATTGGGACCAGTTCAGCCATCCCGACAAGCCGGCGAAATATGCGCAAGGCGTCGGTGCGCCGGAGAACTGGTGGTTCGATGCCGCCAAGGCGACCAAGCTCGAGCAGGCGAAATAATCATGAGCGCCTATATCGCCCGCCGCATCCTCCTGATGATCCCGACCCTGCTCGGGATCCTCTTCGTCTCCTTCGTCGTCGTGCAATTCGCGCCGGGCGGCCCGGTCGAGCGCGTCATCGCGCAGCTCTCGGGCGCCGACACCGGCGGCAGCTCGCGCATCTCGGGCGGCGGTGATTTCGCTCAGCGCGCGCCCGGTCAGCTGGGCGCTGGTGGCGACGCCATCAATTCGAAATATCGCGGCGCGCAGGGCCTGGACCCTGACTTCATCAAGAAGCTGGAGAAGCAATTCGGCTTCGACAAGCCGGCCCCCGAACGCTTCGCGCTGATGGTGTGGAATTTCGCCCGCTTCGATTTCGGCAACAGCTATTTTCGCGATGTCAGCGTGCTCCAGCTGATCAAGGAAAAGCTCCCGGTCTCGATCTCGCTTGGCATCTGGCTGACGCTGCTAACCTACCTGATCTCGATTCCGCTCGGCATCCGGAAGGCAGTCAAGGACGGAACGCGCTTCGATACCTGGACGTCGAGCGTGCTCGTGCTCGGCTACGCGATTCCCGGCTTCCTGTTCGCGATCCTCCTGATCATCCTGTTCGCCGGGGGCTCGTTCTTCAACTGGTTCCCATTGCGCGGACTGACGTCAGACGGCTGGTCGCAATTTCCCTGGTACTGGAAGATCATCGATTACTTCTGGCATTTGACGCTGCCGCTGATCGCCATGGGGCTCGGCGCGTTCACCACCATGACGTTCCTGACCAAGAACTCGTTTCTGGATGAGATCCGCAAGCAATACGTGATGACCGCGCGCGCAAAGGGCTGCAGCGAGAATCGGGTGCTCTATGGCCACGTCTTCCGCAACGCGATGCTCATCGTGATCGCGGGCTTTCCCAGCACCTTCATTCACGCTTTCTTCTCGGGCTCGCTTCTGATCGAGACCATCTTCTCACTGGATGGGCTCGGACTGCTCAGTTTCGAGAGCGTTCTCAACCGCGACTATCCCGTGGTGTTCGGCACGCTCTTCATCTTTTCGCTTGTCGGCCTCGTGATCAACCTCATCTCTGACCTGACCTACATGTGGATCGATCCGCGGATCGATTTCGAGGCACGGGAGGTCTGATGACACTGACCGCCCCGACCCCGATCGAAACCACCGCAAAGTCGCCGCTCGGCGATGCCGTGCCGATCACACGCAAGCCGTTCGTGCCATCTCCGCTCAACCGGCGGCGCTGGCAGAATTTTAGGGCGAACCGGCGCGGTTACTGGTCGTTCTGGATCTTCATGATCCTGTTCGTGGTGTCGCTGTTTGCCGAGCTGATCGCCAATGACCGGCCATTCCTGATCAAGTACGACGGCCATCTCTACTGGCCGGCCTTCGTCACCTATTCCGAGACGACCTTCGGTGGCGACTTCGAGACGGCGGCCGACTACCGCGATCCCTATTTGCAGAAGCTGATCAAGGACAAGGGTGGCAGCATCGTCTGGCCGCTGATCCGCTATTCCTACGACACCCACAATCTCGACCTGCCGACGCCGGCGCCGTCGCCGCCGACCTGGATGCTGACGGAGGCGCAGTGCAAGCCTGTCGTCGAGAAGAAGGGCCTCAAGAGCTGCCGCGACCTCGAATACAACTGGCTCGGCACCGACGATCAGGGCCGCGACGTGGTTGCGCGCCTGATCTACGGTTTCCGTATCTCGGTGCTGTTCGGCCTGTGCCTGACCATTGTCTCCTCCGTCGTCGGCATCGCGGCCGGCGCGGTGCAGGGCTATTTCGGCGGCTGGGTCGATCTGTTGTTCCAGCGTTTCATCGAGATATGGACTGCGATCCCTTCGCTCTACCTCTTGCTGATCCTCTCGTCGGTGCTCGTGCCTGGCTTCTTCGTGCTGCTCGGCATCCTGCTCCTGTTTTCCTGGGTGTCGCTGGTCGGGCTCGTGCGCGCGGAGTTCCTGCGCGGGCGCAATTTCGAGTACATCCAGGCCGCGCGCGCCCTCGGCGTGTCGAACGCCGTGATCATGTTCAAGCATCTGCTGCCGAACGCGATGGTCGCGACGATGACGTTCCTTCCGTTCATCGTCTCCTCGTCGGTCATGACGCTCACGGCCCTCGATTTCCTCGGCTTCGGGTTGCCGCCCGGCTCGCCGTCGCTCGGCGAACTGCTGTCGCAGGGCAAGTCCAACGTGCAGGCGCCCTGGCTTGGTTTCTCCGGCTTCTTCTCGGTCGCGATCATGCTGTCGCTCTTGATCTTCATCGGCGAAGCCGTGCGCGACGCCTTCGATCCGCGCAAGACGTTCAAGTGAGGGCGTGATGGACGCGATCAACCAGCCCCTGCTTGCCGTCCGCGACCTCTCGGTGGCCTTCCACCAGGGCGGCGCCACCACGCTCGCGGTCGACAAGGTCTCGTTCCAGATCAAGCGCGGCGAATGCGTCGCACTGGTCGGCGAGTCCGGTTCCGGCAAGTCGGTCAGCGCGCTCTCGATCCTGAAGCTCCTGCCCTATCCGAATGCCTCGCATCCCTCGGGCAGCATCCGCTTCAAGGGGCGGGAGCTGATCGACCAGTCCGAGCAGCAGATGCGGGAGATTCGCGGCAGCGATATCTCCATCATCTTCCAGGAACCGATGACCTCGCTCAATCCGTTGCACACGATCGAGGCGCAGATTGGCGAGATCATCCAGCTCCACAATCCGACCAGCAATGCCGAGGCGCGCAAGCGGACGCTGGAACTGCTGACGCAGGTCGGCATTCCCGAGCCTGAAACGCGGCTCAACAGCTATCCGCACCAGCTCTCCGGTGGTCAGCGCCAGCGCGTGATGATCGCGATGGCGCTCGCCAACGAGCCGGACCTCTTGATCGCGGACGAGCCGACCACGGCGCTCGACGTCACCGTGCAGGCGCAGATCCTGACGCTGCTCGCGGAAATTCGCTCACGGCTCGGCATGAGCCTGCTGTTCATCACCCACGATCTCGGCATCGTGCGCCGCATCGCCGACCAAGTCTGTGTCATGAAGGGCGGTGAGATCGTCGAGCAGGGGCCGGTCGAGCAGGTCTTCAGGACCCCGAACCATCCCTATACGCGCGACCTGCTCGCGGCGGAGCCGAAGCCCGATCCGGCGCCGCCGCAGCCGAATGCACCGGTGGTGATGTCCGCCGATGATTTGAAGGTCTGGTTTCCGATCAAGCGCGGCCTGATGCGCAAGACGGTCGGCCACATCAAGGCGGTCGACGGCGTCAGCATTGCCGTACGCAAGGGCGAGACGCTCGGCGTTGTCGGCGAGTCCGGCTCGGGCAAGACCACGCTCGGGCTCGCCCTGATGCGGCTGATTTCCTCGAACGGGCGCATCGTGTTCCTCGGCAAAGATATCCAGGGCCTGCGCTTCAAGGAGATGCGCCCCTTCCGGCGCGACATGCAGATCGTGTTCCAGGATCCGTTCGGCTCGCTCAGCCCGCGCATGTCGGTTGCCGACATCATCGCCGAGGGCCTCACCGTGCACCAGCCAAAGCTGTCGCGCGAGGAGCGTGAGGAGCGCGTCGTCAAGGCACTCGAGGACGTCGGGTTGAAGGCGGACACCCGCTATCGCTATCCGCATGAATTTTCCGGCGGCCAGCGCCAGCGCATCAGCATCGCGCGCGCGGTGGTGCTGGAGCCGGATTTCGTCGTGCTGGACGAGCCGACCAGCGCACTCGACATGCTGATTCAAGCGCAGATGGTCGACCTCTTGCGGGAACTCCAGCGCAGGCGCGATCTCACCTACATGTTCATCTCGCACGATTTGCGCGTCGTCGCCTCGCTCGCCAGCCATCTCATCGTGATGCGCGGCGGCAAGGTGGTCGAGGAGGGACAGGCCGCCGAACTGTTCAAGAGCCCGAAGACGGATTACACGCGCGCGCTCTTCGCGGCGGCGTTCCGGCTGGAGACGGCGGGGAACGGGGCGGTGGCGACCTAGTCTTCAGTCGGATGGGTAGAGCGAAGCGAAACCCATCGCATCGCAGCGCGTGGTGAGAACGATGGGTTTCGCTGCGCTCTACCCATCCCACGAAGTCGTGCTACAGCCGCTTGATCGTGACGATTTCGCTGCCTGCTGCCTTGATCCGCGCGATCGCCGGTTCGGTCGCCTCGATCGCGGTTGCCATGTGATGGGCGTTGGCGTGAACCATGGTGCTGCCATCGCGGACGATGGCGACATGTCCCTTCCAGAAAATGAGATCGCCGCGTTGCAGCTTGGTCCGCTCATGCGGCTCCAGCGCGCGGCCGAGCCCTGCCTGTTGCATGTCGCTGTCGCGCGGGCAGCCGATGCCTGCTGCTGTCAGCGAGACCTGCACGAGTCCGGAGCAATCGATACCGAGGCTGCTCTTGCCGCCCCAGAGATAGGGCGTGCCGACGAAGCGCTCGGCGACCGCGACGAAGTCCGGCTCGCGATGATCGAGCCGGGCGAGATGGGCCTTCGGCAGATATTGTCCGTCGCGCGTCACGGCGAAGCTGCCGTCCTCGCGCACCACCGCAATCTTCGAGCCCAGCGCGAGCGTGCCGGCCGGCGGCAGCTTGATCGAGGGACCGGGGAAGGCGAATGTCCGGAGCGCGCTCACCTTGTGGGTCGGGGCGGCCGATGGCTTCATCAGCGCTGCATCAGGCAGCCAGCCGACATAACCATCGCCACCAAGCTGGCCCCAGGCCCAGCCCTCGCCATTGCGATCGTAGACCGTGACGCGTTCGCCGCGCAGCGCCTCCGTCATCAGCATCGCGTTCGACGACGGCTGCTCGCGCACGGGTGCGATCGCCTCGAAGACCTCGAATTCCTCGCCCGTGACGAAGCGGTCGGCTTGCACCTTGCCTTCGAGATATTTCGCGGCGAGGTCGCCGCGCGCCGGTGTCAGCCTTGGATCGTGTGCTGGATCATGCATAGCGCTCGCTCAGTAATGTGTAGATGGCGCGCGCGGCCTGGCATTCGCCGCCTTCGGGCCGCGCCGGCTTCGCCGACGGGGTCCAGCCGTAAATATCCACATGAAGCCAGCTCTTTGCCTGCTCGACGAACCGTTGCAAGAACAGCGCGCAGGTGATCGAGCCGGCAAAGCCGCCGGAGGGTGCGTTGGTGATGGTGGCGGTCTTGGAGTCCAGCCACGCATCGTAAGGCGGCCACAGCGGCATGCGCCACAACGGATCGTTCTCCTTCGCCGCGCAACGCGCGACGTCGGCGGCCAGCGTCTCATCATTGGTGTAAAAGGGCGGTAAATCCGGCCCCAGCGCGACGCGCGCCGCGCCAGTCAGCGTGCCCAAATCGATCAGAAGGTCCGGCTTTTCCTCGTCGGCCAGCGCCAGCGCGTCGGCGAGCACGAGCCGGCCCTCCGCGTCGGTGTTGCCGATCTCGACCGTGATGCCCTTGCGCGAGGTGAAGATGTCGAGCGGCCGGAAGGCATTGCTGGAGACGGCATTTTCGACCGCCGGAATCAGCACGCGCAGGCGGACCTTGAGCTTCGCATCCATCACCATGCGCGCGAGCGCCAGCACGTTGGCGGCACCGCCCATGTCCTTCTTCATGATCAGCATGCCGCTCGACGGCTTGAGGTCGAGCCCGCCGGTGTCGAAGCAGACGCCCTTGCCGACCAGCGTCACCTTGGGATCGGCCGGATCGCCCCAGACGATGTCGATCAGCCGCGGCGCGCGGTCGGAGGCCATGCCGACGGCGTGGATCAGTGGAAAATTCGTCCTCAGATCCTCGCCGATGGTGCAGGCAAAGCTCGCACCGAATTCCGTGGCGAGCGCTTGCGCGGCCGCGGCGAGCTCTTCCGGGCCCATGTCGTTAGCCGGCGTGTTGATGAGATCGCGCGCCAGCATCGCGGCATCCGCCATGCGATTGATCTCGGCCGCGTCGACGCCATCGGGCGGTACCAGCCGGACGGCGGGGCGGTCAGCCTTGCGGTAGCGGGCGAAGCGGTAGCTGCCGAGTGCAAAGGCGAGCGACGCCAACCGCGCATCGTGGGGGGCATTGGCAAAGTGATAGATGCCCGGCGGCAGCAGGCCAGGCAGGGCGCCCGGCCGGAACAGGTCGCGTGATCTCGCGCCCTCGTCCTCGAGTCCGAACAGCACTTGCGCGATCGCTCCGTCCGGGGCGGGCAGCGCGAGATAGCCACCCGGCTTGGCGGCAAAGGCGCTCGCGGCGGCGAACTGGCGCTGCACCGGCGGCAATTTCTCGGCGACCTGATCCCAGCTCGACTTGGTGACGAAGGTGATCGGGATGGCGGTGGGCGATGTCTCGAAGACAGAAGGCATTGGCGGGTCCGGATCGTCAGATCAAGCAGGTCATGCGAACGGACGAGACTTCGCAGAGTTTCGCCGCGGCTGCAATCGGCTTTGCTGTCACCGTTCAGCGACCCGCTACTCGCCGCAAGGGGCCCATGCTAGGTTCCGGCAACGGCCGCCGGATCGACTGGGAAAGTGTGCAGGAGATGACCGGCGGCCGAAGACGAGGCCTGCCGGGAGGAAACTGCAATGGAATTTGTGTGGAGCGTGGTCACATTCATCGGCCAGGTCGTCGAGGCGATTTTTGGTTATGTCGAGCATCATCACTGGATCTTCGCATTCCTTGCCGGCGGTTACGTCTTCTATCTCCACGACCGCTCCGTCCACGCGCGGTTCGATGCGCTCGACAAGCGCATCGACGAAATCCGCAAGCGGCTTGCCATCGAATATTGATCGGGTGAGCGAAACCATCGCCGGGCGGATCTCGTACCCATGCTGAGAACTGCCGTTCACGAGCGCGCGGCCGCGGGGCTTTACTAGCGCCGCGGTTGTGGCATTATTGATGGATATTTTAGATTGTGCCGTGCGGTTCTGCCGAGCGCAACAACGCGGCGGGCCGGCTTGATATCCGGCCAAACCTGTTCGTCGAAAGCATTCTTCTCATCGTTTGGGCGGCGCAGCATTCGCAAATGAGCGGCGCAAAATGGATAGAGCGTTCGTTATTGCGCAGATTTCCGACCTGCATCTGGACGGGTCAGGCCGGCTGCTGGCGACGACCGAGGCGCTCGGTGCCGCAATCCGCCAGGCGATGGCGGACTTCGCGGACGTTCCCGATCGCATTCTGCTGATCACGGGTGATCTCGTGGACGACCCGACGCCGCGCGCGCTGGACGAAGCGCTCGCCGTCATCGCGTCCTTCCGGCAGACCGGACTGTTCACCGACATCCAGGCGGTCGCGGGCAATCACGACGTCAAGCGCCCGAGCCAGCGCGCGGGCCGCCACGACGTCTATGATTATTTGCATCTGCCGCGGAGCTCGAAGAGCGTCTATTACCGCCAGGCCGGCCTCGATCTGGTGCTGCTGGACTCCAACCGCGCGAGCCTCTCGACGCTCGCGAGCGGCCATGTCGACGAGAGCGCCTACAGCGCGCTTGTCGCGGATTCCGCCCGGCTGAGCGTCGAGCTCGCGGGCAGCATGGGATCCGTGGGGCGCGCCGACTATGCCGAGCCGGCGGAAAACCTGGTGCGCGTACTGGCGTTGCATCATCATCCGCTGCCGCAGGCGACCGGCGAAGGAAAGCGGTTTCTCGGCGTCCCCGACGAACCGCTGATGTATCTCGCGGCGCCCGCAACGTTCCTCGAAGCGGCGACGTCGCTCAACGTCAATCTGGTCCTGCACGGACACCGGCATGTCGAGGGGCTCACCCGCTATTCGATTCCGGATCCGCGTGCCACGCGGAGCGAAAGCGGCGAAGCCTTCTGGCGTACGATCTACGTGCTCTCCTGTCCGTCCTCGACCGGGCAGGCCGGTGACGATGCCGGCTTCAACATCATTCATTTTGGCGCATCGTCCCAGGCCGGCCGCACGGAGCACCAGTTCGCGATCACGCGCTATTCGCGGCCGCGCAACGACGGCACCTTCGGGCTGCTCGACTCGAACCTGCCGGACGGCGTCATCAGGTTGCCGGCAGGACGGGATTTTTCGCGTGATCCCGCCGTCCAGTCGGCCATCGAGATCGCCTCATGTGCGATGCTGAAGCGTGATCAAGTCGCCGCACAGGCTCGCCGGCTCCTGATGCGCCGCGCTTTCTATGCCGACAGCGAGGTGGACTGGCCGAGCGCGCTCCACGCCTATCTCGTGACCTCATGGGCCTGGGCCGATATCGAGGGCAAGTTCGCGAGATCGGAGCGCAGGGATGACGCCGGGGCGCTGGCCGCGGTGAAGTTGCTGCTGCGCCGCCTGATCGAGCACTGCGCCGATGTGCTCGGCATTGACGATGTTCAGCTCGACGAGCTGCTTGCGAAGCGGCTGGTCAACCGCGACGACTTCCGGCGCGAATGGCCCGGGATGCCGAGCGCGGGCGTCGATGTTGCCCAGGCGCGGCGGCTGCAATTGCTGCTGCACGACCTGAACGAGCCGGTGAGGGTGCTCGGTCTCGAGCTGGCCCTCGGTGGCGAGCCGCCGCCGCAGACACCGCCGTGAGGGGCAGCCAGGCTGACGTTAACCGGCCGTTAGGGTTAACAGTCTATTGCTGGCGCGTTCGGCTCGATCAATCGGCTCGTGAGTCAAAAGCGTCATGCGTCAACGGTTCAGTCTTGCCCGGCTTCTCGCGTCCACTTCGCTGGTGGCGGCAGTGGCCATGGGCCTCGGCGGCTGCACGGCCATGTCGAAACTCTCCGACGTCACAGGCTCTGTCGGGCCGCGGACGGAAGCCGCCCCCGCCGATCCCGCGCGCGCCGTCGACGTCTATGGCGAGCGCTACCGTGCCAATCCCAAGGACGCCGACGCGGCGCTCGGCTACGGCCAGGCCTTGCGCGCCAACGGCCAGCGCGCCCAGGCCGCCGCCGTGCTCGAGCAGGCGACCATCGCCAATCCCGGCAACAAGGCGCTGCTCGCGCAGTATGGCCGCGCGCTCGCCGACAACGGCAATTTTCAGCAAGCCTTCGATGTGCTGTCGAAGGCGCACTCGCCCGACAATCCGGACTGGCGCCTGCTCTCGGTGCAGGGCACCGCGCTCGATCAGATGGGCCGCCACGACGAGGCGCGTTCCTATTATGCGAGCGCGCTGAGGATCGCACCAGGCGATCCCGGCGTGCTCTCCAATCTCGGCCTGTCCTACATGTTGTCGAAGGACCTGCCGAAGGCCGAAGAGGCGTTGCGGCAGGCCTACGCCTCGCCGCGCGCCAGTACCCGGGTGCGGCAGAATCTCGGCCTCGTCATCGGTCTCCAGGGCCGTTTCGCCGAAGCCGAGACGATCGTGAAGGCCGACCTGCCGCCCGACCAGGCCGCGGCCAATGTCGCTTACCTCAAGGAAATGCTGAGCCGCAGCGACGCTCCGCGCGGCGCACCGAAGCGGACGCCGGTCGCCTCGCTCAGCCAGCCCGATTGATCAGAACCTGATCTTGCAATCCTGAAGCTGCCGGCGGACCGCGCGCGGTCCGCGTCTCGACGTCAGTGCAGCTCGCTGATCTTGATGCCGGTCGGTCCGAGAATGACGACGAACAGCACCGGCAGGAAGAACAGGATCATCGGCACCGTCAACTTCGGCGGCAGCGCGGCGGCCTTCTTCTCGGCCTCGTTCATGCGCATGTCGCGGTTTTCCTGCGCCATGACGCGCAAGGAATGCCCGAGCGGGGTGCCGTAGCGCTCCGCCTGCTGAAGCGCGAGACACACCGACTTGACGCCCTCGAGCCCGGTGCGCCGCGCCAGGTTCTCATAGGCGACCTTGCGATCCTGCAAATAGGACAGCTCGGCCGTGGTCAGGGTGAACTCCTCGGACAGCGCGATCGACTGGCCAACGATTTCGGTAGCGACCTTCCGGAACGCCATTTCGACCGACATGCCGGATTCGATACAGATCAGGAGCAGGTCGAGCGCATCGGGGAAGGCGCGCTTGATCGATAGCTGGCGCTTGGAGATCGCATTCTTGAGGAACAGCATGGGCGCCTGAAGGCCGAGATAGGCCGCGCCGATGCAGATGCCGATCTTGATCGGCATCGACTGCTGCATATGCGCGATCAGGAACACGTAGATGATCGAGCCGACGAACAGCACGAGCGGAGCCACCATGCGGGCGAAGAGGAAGGTGATGTAGGGCGCCTGGCCGCGATAGCCCGCCATGATGAGCTTGTCGCGCGCGGCTTCCTGCGCGAGCCATTTGGTGAGGTTGAAGTCCTCGACGACCCGGGAGACGACCTGCTTCGGCGTTTGGCGCAGCGAGACCTTCTCGCTCTTGTTGAGGCGCTCGCGCTCGCGCTGGCGGATGCGCTCGCGCTCACTCGCCACCGCCTTCATGCGCTTGGCGAGGCCTTCGCCGGCGAAAAGCGGCATCACCAGCGTATAGACGGTGGCGCTGGCGGCGATGGCCGCCAGCAGCATGGTCATGAAGCGGACATCATGCAGTTTCGAAACGAGGAATTCGACCATACGGCACCGTTAGAAATCGAAATTGATCATCTTCTTCATCACCATGATGCCAATCGACATCCAGACGACGCAGCCGACCAGCATGAGCTGGCCGGTCGGATGGGTCCAAAGCAGCGAGATGTAGTGCGGAGTCGTGAGATAGACGAGGAACATCACGATCGGCGGCAGCGAGCCGATGATGCCGGCCGAGGCCTTGGCCTCCATCGACATCGCCTGGATCTTTTCCTTCATCTTCTTGCGGTCGCGCAGCACCTTGGAGAGGTTGCCGAGCGCTTCGGAGAGGTTGCCGCCGGATTTTTGCTGGATCGAGATGACGATGCCGAAGAAGTTGGCTTCCGGCAGCGGCATGCGCTCGTACAGACGCGAGCAGGCCTCGCCGAGCGGCATGCCGATCGCCTGGGTCTCGATGATGGCCAGGAACTCGCTGCGCAGCGGCTCAGGCGAGTCGGCGGCGACGACCTTGATCGATTCGAACAGTGGCAGGCCCGCCTTGATGCCGCGAACGATCACGTCGACCGCATCGGGCAGCGCCGCCAGGAATTTGTTTTCGCGTCGCTTCTTCAGGAAGCCCAGCGCCCAGCGCGGCAGGCCGAAGCCGCCGGCGAAGGCAAGGCCCGCGGCGCCAAGCAGGCCGCCGCCAACGAACATGGCGGCCGCGAACAGCACTCCCGCCACGACGGCGGACACGATCCAGAATTTCTGTGGCGTCCAGTCGAGCCCTGCCTGCGACAGGCGAACACCGAGCGGAACGCTCTTCTCCTGCTGGCGCCGCGCCTCGAGATCCTTGAGCGACGTCTCGACCTGCTCGCGGCGCGACCGCTGGCTCTTTTCGGTCTGCTTGGCCGCGGGCGCATCGGCGCGCGCGATCGAGGCACGGCGGTTTTCCGCCTTCCGTTCTCCGGACAGGAGCGGATAAAGGAACACCCAGGCGATGCCGCCGACGGCGGCGGTGGCTAGGAAGGCGAGGGCAAGGACCTGCATGTTCATGGCTGCGCCGATCTGCTCATGTCTTCGGCGCGACTTCCGCCGCATCGAGCGCGGCGGCAAGGCGCTTCTCGTCGCCGTAATAGCGCGCACGCTCCCAGAATTTCGGGCGGCCGATGCCGGTCGAGCGGTGCCGGCCGATGATCTTGCCGTTGGCGTCCTCGCCGACCATGTCGTAGAGGAAGATGTCCTGGGTGATGATGGTGTCGCCTTCCATGCCCATCACCTCGGTGATGTGCGTGATGCGGCGCGAGCCGTCGCGCAGGCGCGCGGCCTGGACGATGACGTCGATCGAAGCGCAGATCATCTCGCGGATGGTGCGCGAGGGCAGTGAGAAGCCGCCCATCGTGATCATGGATTCGCAGCGCGACAGTGCTTCGCGCGGATTGTTGGCGTGGAGCGTGCCCATCGAGCCGTCATGACCGGTGTTCATGGCCTGGAGCAGGTCGAACGCCTCGGGTCCGCGGACTTCGCCGACGATGATGCGTTCGGGGCGCATACGCAGGCAGTTGCGCACCAATTCGCGCATGGTGACCTGGCCTTCGCCCTCGATGTTGGGCGGACGGGTTTCGAGTCGCACCACGTGCGGCTGCTGGAGCTGGAGCTCGGCCGCGTCCTCGCAGGTGATGATGCGCTCGTCGTGCTCGATGTAGTTGGTCAGGCAGTTGAGCAGCGTGGTCTTGCCGGAGCCGGTGCCGCCGGAGATCAGCACGTTGCAGCGGACGCGGCCGATGATCTGGAGGATTTCCGCGCCCTCCGGCGAGATCGCGCCGAACCTGACCAGCTGATCCAGCGTCAGCTTGTCCTTCCTGAATTTTCGAATGGTGAGCGTGGGCCCGTCGATCGACAGCGGCGGCACGATGGCGTTGACGCGGGAGCCGTCGGCGAGGCGCGCGTCGCAGATCGGCGAGGATTCGTCGACGCGCCGGCCGACCTGGCTGACGATGCGCTGGCAGATGTTGAGGAGCTGCTGGTTGTCGCGGAAGCGGATACCGGTGCGCTGGATCTTGCCGGCGACCTCGATGTAGACGGTGTCGGCGCCGTTGACCATGATGTCGGCGATGTCGTCGCGCGACAGCAGAGGCTCCAGCGGGCCGTAGCCGAGAACGTCGTTGCAGATATCGTCGAGCAGCTCTTCCTGCTCGGCGATCGACATCACGATGTTCTTGATCGCGATGATCTCGTTGACGATGTCGCGGATTTCCTCGCGCGCGGACTCGGAGTCGAGCTTGGCGAGCTGGGCGAGGTCGATGGCCTCGATCAGCGCACCGAAGATCGTTGCCTTGACCTCGTAGTAATTGTCCGAGCGGCGGGATTCCATGGCCGGCGCCGGCCGCGCGGGGGCAAGCGGCGGCGAGGCGACGGCCGGCGGGGGCGGCGCGCGCGACACCGCGGGCGCCGGAGCCTGGGCAGGCTCTGGCGACACGGCGCCGGGCTTGGGAGCCCGAGTATCGGTGTCTGTTCCGCTACGCTTACCGAACACTTAACAACTCCATGCGGCGGCTTATTTTCCCCGCAACTTGTCAATCAGGGGTGAAAGCAAGGAAGACTTTTGCTTCTTCGTCTCGCTGCGGCCGGTCAGGCGCTGGGCGATTTGAAGGAACATTTCGATCGACTTGTGGTTGGCGGAGATCTCCGCGATCATCTGGCCGTTGTTGGCGGCCGAGCCGAAGATCTGCGGTTCGAACGGGATCGAGACGACCGGCTGGCTCTCGATCGCCTTGGCGAACTCGGCGGCGGCAATTTCGGGCCGTTTCGGGACGCCGACCTGGTTCAGGCAGTAGAGCGGAGGCCGATCGTTGGGCCGCGAGGCCTTCAGCAGATCGAACAGGTTCTTGGTGTTGCGCAGATTGGCGAGATCAGGCGCTGCCACAATCAGGATGTCGTCCGCCCCGATCAGGGCGCGCTTGGTCCAGCCCGACCATTGATGCGGAACGTCGAGCACGATGCACGGCATGGTGGAGCGCAGCGTGTCGAACACGGCATCGAAGGCGTCGGTGCCGAAATCATAGACCCGGTCGAGCGTCGCCGGCGCCGCCAGCAGGCTGAGATGGTCGGTGCATTTCGACAGCAGGCGGTCGATGAAGGCGGTGTCGACGCGATCCGGCGAGAACACGGCATCCGCAATACCTTGCGGCGGGTCCTGGTTGTAGTCGAGCCCGGCGGTGCCGAAGGCGAGGTCGAGATCGGCGACGACCGAGTCCATTGCGAGGTCGCGCGCGATCGCCCACGCGACGTTGTGGGAGATGGTGGACGCGCCGACGCCGCCCTTGGCGCCGACCACGGCAATGATGCGGCCGACCGCCTTGGCTTCGGGCGCCGAGAACAGGTTGCAGATCGAGCGCACGACGTCGATCGCGCCGACCGGCGCGAGCACGTAGTCGCTGACGCCGCGGCGCACCAGCTCGCGGTAGAGCGTGACGTCGTTGATGCGGCCGATCACGACCACGCGGGTGCCGGCGTCGCAGACCGTGGCGAGATGGTCGAGGCCGGTCAGAAGATCGTTGCGGCCGTCGCTCTCGAGCACGATCACGTTCGGCGTCGGCGCCGAGCGGTAGGCTTCGATCGCGGCCGCCATGCCGCCCATCTGGATCTTCAGATGGGCCTTGCCGAGACGACGGTCTTCGCCGGCCGACTGCACCGCGGCAGCGGTCTCGACGGTCTCGCAGAAAGCCTGGACCGACACGCGCGGTGAGGGAGCAATATGCTCCTCGACCGGCGTCGGCGCCTCGGACTGCTCTTGTTGAGTCTGGCGAGCGTAGCTGATCATTTGCCGGTGTCGCTGAGTTTGGCCTTTTCGGCCTCAGGATAGGTGGTCGCCGTCGTCGTTCCCTTGCGATACTTCTCGAAGGCCGTGGTGCGACGCGCCGTATAGGACGGCGTTTCAGGCCGCGGCTGCTCGAGGTCCGACGGATTGTCGATCATCGCCGCCATGTTGCGCTGATAGGCGCAGCCGTAATTGTAATAGTCCTTGTTCTCGAACCAGCTCTTGTTCTTCATCGAGGGGCCGATGTCGTCCGGCCACAGGCCACAGGGACCGGCGATCGCGGCGATCTTGGAATAGGTGAGCCGGATCGGCGGCAGGAAGCGCCTGTCTTCCGGCTGGTAGGGGCGAATGTTGACGCCCCGCGGCGGAACGCCCGCGCCCGCCAGCATCGCCTGGATCTCGCGCATCGTGTCCGCGACCGGACGCGCGTTGGGCGTACCGGACGGCACGTCGATGCGGATGGCGCCGGTGCCTTCGTGCAGCCAGGCCGAGGCGACGCCCATCACGTCGGCGCGCTGGGCGGCGGTCAATCCGCCGCGGGCGTGGCCGACGAAGACGACGATCGAGCGGTTCTGCTCCTCGATCGCGATCGGATGGCGCTGCTTGTAATCGTCGGGGATGGAGGCCGTGACCGCTTCGTTGTGCTGGCAGCCGCCGAGGGCGAGCGCCAAGCCGACGAGCGCGCCACCGAAACGGATGGCGCGTTTGCGAATCTGGGGTGGTGCTGTGATCATCGTGAAATCCCCGTTCCGCCTCAGTCGGTAATGAAGCCGTAGGTGCCGCGGTAGTTCTTGGCCGGTTCGGTCCGGCCGGGCACGCCGTAGATGCGGTTGATATTGCCGAGCAGCTCGGCCTGCGGGTCTGCAGGCGCGGCGAAGCCGTCATCCGGCCGCGACAGGTCCTTTGGCGACGCGGCGCGAACGACATAAGGTGTCACGATCACCACCAGCTCGGTCGCGTTGTTGACGAAGTCACGGCTGCGGAACAGCGTACCGAGGATCGGGAGCTGCATCAGTCCCGGCAACCCGCTGACCGCCTGCTTGGTCTGCTGCTGGATCAGGCCGGCCATGGCCATCGCGCCGCCGGAGGGAATTTCGAGCGAGGTTTCGGCGCGGCGGGTCTTGATCGAGGGCACCGTCAGCGAGTTCACCGAGTTCGAGGTCACAGCCTGCGACAGCGTGATCGAATTTTCGTTCGACAGTTCCGAGACCTCGGTCATCACGCGCAGGCTGATCTTGCCCTCGCTCAGCACGATGGGGGTGAAGTTGAGCGAGATACCGAACTTCTTGAAGCTGATCTGGGTGGTACAGACATGCGTGGTGGGATCGCACGCATAGCCCGCCGGTACCGGGAATTCGCCGCCGGCGATGAAGGTCGCGGACTCACCGGAGATCGCGGTCAGGTTCGGCTCGGCCAGCGTCCGGATCACGCCGGCGCTCTCCATCGCGCGCAGGGTCGCCTGCACCGACGGCGTCGCGCCGAACTTCGTGGTCAGGGCGTTGCCGTCCACCAGGTTCTTGCCAAGAGCCGTGAAGGGGTTGGAGTTGGTGAAGCTCACCACCGAGGTGCCGTAGTTCAGGTTCGCCGTGAGATCGATGCCAAGCTGCTTGATGATGGTGCGCGCGACTTCGGCGACGGTCACCTTCAGCATGACCTGGTCGCGGCCGCGGACCACGATCGAGTTCACCACCTTTTCGGCACCGCCGGCGAGGCGCGCGGCGAGATCATTGGCCTGCTGCGCTTCCAGCGGGTTCGCCGCCGAGCCTGTCAGGACGACACCGTCGCCGAGGCCGTCGATCTGGATGTCGGAATTGGGCAGGACCTGCTTGAGCGCTGCGCGCAGGCCGTTGAGGTCGCGCTTGACCGCGATGTCATAGGCCGCGATCTGCTGGCCGGCGGAATCGAAGAACACAATGTTGGTCTGGCCGACCGAGGCGCCGATGATGTAGGCGCGCTGCGACGAGCGGACCACCGCATTGGCGATCTTGGGATCGGCGACGAGCACGTCCTTGATGTCGCGCGGCAGGTCGATCACGATCGACTTGCCGACGCCGAGCGAGAGGAAGCGTGCGTTCATCTGACCGTCGGCCGCGACCTGCGCCACGGGGCGGTAGTCGGCGGCGATCGCCGAGGTGAGCACCGGGTTGAGCGTCAGCGCGAAGGCGGCCGAAAACGACAGGGCGCGGACCATTGAGGTTCGCATCGTCGCCAAATCTGCCCTGCATTTCATATCGACAGTCCTCATCGTGCCTTCGCCGTCGCGCTTGGGATGCCGTAGCGAATGATCGAAACGCCATCGCGCTTCGCGGAATCATCGAGCGTGATCTCGCTCATCTTGACGTCGGCGATGCTGCGCAGCGCGAGCGACAGCGTGCCGCTCTGCCGGGCCGCGGAGAGCGTCGCCGTCTGCGCGGGATTGAGCTCGAGCGTGACGGTCTTGCCCACCACGGCGTTCTGGCCGTCCTTTTCCTTCGGCGCCTGGTCGATGGCCAGCACGCGGACGTTGGCCAGGATGATCTCGGACGTGACGATGTCCTGGGCGCCGGCGCCCTGGTCGGCGTTCTTGAGGCGGCGCGTCAGAAGCACGTCGACGCGGTCGTTGGGCAGGATGAAGCCGCCCGCGCCGGTCTCCGGCGAGATCTCGGTCGAGATCGCGCGCATGCCGGTCGGCAGGATCGCCGCCATGAAGCCGGAGCCTTCGGCCCTGACCAGCTTCTGGTCGCGGATCGGCTCACCCTGGATGAAGGGCGCGCGGGCGATCGAGCCGATGACCTGGGTTGCGCCCTCGGGGCGCTCGTTGCGGCGGATGAAGGTGGAGCTCGCGGTCGCAGCCGGCCAAGTCTGCCATTGCACGTCTTCCGGCTTCACGGTCTGGCCGAGGCCGATGTCGTTCTTGGCGACCAGGACGTCGACGGTCGGAAGCTGTGCGACCGGAGCCGCCGGTGGCGGCGCAGAGTCCGAGCCGCTCGCCAGGTACGCGGCGACACCGCCGGCGCAGATGGCGACCGTCAGGACGACAATGCGTGCCCTATTCATACGCTTCACTTTCCACAAAACGCCGCGACGCAGCCGCCGCCGTAATCGGCAGTTGACCAGCTATTCGTCAAAGCATGGTTAATGAGGCGTATCTAAATCGGCTTAACGCCGGCTTACCCGGTGGGTTCAGCGCAGTGCGAGGTGAGCGAGGTCGATCGCCTTCACCCATTCGGTCTCCGGATAGACCATCAGCGCGCCGAGCGTGAGCGCGATGCCGTAAGGAATGCCGCTCTCCTTGTCGTGCAGCCGCGCCAGCCAGGCCTGGCCCGCCAGCCCGTAAGGCAATGGCCATTGCCGGAACTGGAGCAGGAGCAGCGTCAGCGCTCCGCCGAACAGCGAGGCGTAGAGCAGGAAATCCATCAATTGCGCGAAGCCGAACCAGAGCGCGACCGAAGCCGCGACCTTGGCGTCGCCGCCGCCCATCCAGCCCATCGCAAAGCAGCCGAAGGCCACGACGAGGAGCAGTGCGCCGGCGCCGACATGGCTCAGCATCTCGTAAGGTGCCATGCCACCAGCGAACGCGAGCACGAAGAAGCCCGCGATCAGCGCCAGCGACACGCGGTTCGAGATGGTCATCGTGAAGAGATCGCTCGCGGCGGCGAAGGCCATCAGGGCCGGGAAGAGCAGAAGGCGCGCAAGGTCGAGGATCATGGGCGGCGTCTTGAGCTTGGGTTCATCGCGGGATCGGGGTGTCGCCGCATGCTAGCCGGCAGTGCTAAACAAACCGACAACGGCGGCAGCGGCGCTGCGAGCAGGGACCTGCCGGAGGCGCACTCACCAGATGCTGGCAATGCGCGCGGCGAGGACGGCCGTCGCGAGCAGCAGCGCAAGGCAAACCCAGTACGCTGGCGAAGAGGTCTCGGCCGCCTCCGCCTCGCTCGCCGCAACCGCGGCTTTCGTTCTGTACTCGCGCAACGCCACTGGAACTCGCCGCATTCAGAAAAACAAAGGCCCCGGAAGTCCGGGGCTTTTGCCGTCGTTGGTCGGTCGCTTACTTCAGCGAGGAGCTGATCGAGCCGAACTTGGTGTTCAGCGAGCTGCCGAGGTTGTTGACGACGGTGATGATGGCCAGTGCGATGCCGGCGGCAATCAGGCCGTATTCGATGGCGGTGGCGCCGGATTCATCCTTCGCGAAACGCGCAATCAGGTTCTTCATGAACTAAACTCCGTCTGGGGTGTGATCGCCTCGTTCGGCGCTGTGCTTGACGCGATAAACATGAGATCCGAGCTCTTTCGGTAGAGTTAATTCGATCGGGCAAACCCGCTTCCAGCCCGATGCTTTTGCCCAGAGTGAATTTGGCCTTAAGGATGCAATCGAAATTCTTCCTGTTCCAAATGCGCCCCAAGCGCGCCGTGGACTTCACCCTCCCTTAAATTTCGGGGAGTAGGCCTAAGCGGGATCAGAAGTTTGGAAGAGAGGCGACGATGTCGAGCCTGCCCATGCAAGTCGCCTTGATGCTCGGCGAGACCATCCAGAAGATGGTCCCCGTCACCTTCGTGCTCGCGGCGGTCTTCACCGTGCTCGAGCATTTCTGGGCCTGCAATCCCGGCGCGCCGTGGTGGCGCAAGCGCGAGATCCTCACCGACATCTGCTACTGGTTCTTCGTTCCGGTGTTCGCCCGCACCATGCGGATCGGACTCCTGATCGTCGGTGCCGGCGCCATCTTCAACATCCACGACGCCGACGACCTGATCGCCTTCTACGACAATGGCCATGGCCCGCTGGCGCAGTTGCCGCTGTGGGTACAGGCCATACTGTTCCTGGTGCTGTCTGACTTCATGCTGTACTGGCTGCACCGGCTGTTCCACGACGGCGGATTCTGGAAGTACCACGCCATCCATCATTCGTCGGAGGAGATCGGGTGGATTTCCGCAGCCCGCTTCCATCCCGTCAATCTCATGCTCGGGACGATCGGCGTCGACGTCGTGCTGCTGATGGCCGGCATCTCCCCGAACGTCATGATCTGGCTCGGTCCGTTCACTACCTTCCATTCGGCGTTCGTGCACGCCAACCTGAACTGGACCTTCGGGCCGTTCAAATATGTGCTGGCGACGCCGGTGTTCCACCGCTGGCACCACACCGCGCTCGAAGAGGGCGGTGACACCAATTTTGCCGGGACGTTTCCGATCTGGGACGTGCTGTTCGGCACCTTCCGCATGCCGGAGGGGAAACTGCCGCAGGACTACGGCAAGGACGAAGCGACCATGCCGAAGGAGATCGGGGGCCAGCTCGCCTATCCGTTCCGCCAGTAAGGGATCTTCCGAGGCAGCAAAGCGCCAGTCCGTTCAAACAATAGTCGGCGAGTTTGCGGAACGTTCACGAATTAAGGGCAGGTTAGCCGGGTCGGGCACCGGCTCCGCTGTGTATCGAATCGCTTCTGCCGGTTTGTGACGTCCCGGGGGTAAGAGTATGCGTAAAGAGTTGCTGCGCCGTCATGCGCGCGTTTGTCTTCTGGTTGCGGCTGCGGTGCTGGCATCGCCGGCCGCCAGCCTTGCCGAGGCGACCGCCGACACCATCGCCGTCAATGTCGACCAGGCCAAGCTGGTCCGGCTGCCCGGCAAGGTGGCGACCATCGTGGTCGGCAATCCCCTGATCGCCGACGTCACGCTCCAGCCCGGCGGCATGATCGTCGTGACCGGGAAGGGCTATGGTGCCACCAATTTCATCGCACTTGATCGGGGCGGTGAGATCCTGGTCGACCGTCAGATCCAGGTCGAAGGTCCGAGCGACCGGCTCGTCACCGTCTATCGCGGGGTCGAGCGCGAGTCCTACAGCTGCATGCCGCTGTGCCAGCGCCGCGTGACGCTCGGCGACAGCGACAACTATTTCAACAACACGATGAGCCAGGCCGGTTCGTTGAGCAACAACGCCAGCGGCAATGCCGGCGCGGCCGCCAAAACGAACTAGCAAGACGAGCTCGCAAGACGAACTGGCAAGACCGACGCGTTGTCCAGCGTCCACGACAGCGCGGATGCGGCCGGTACGATCTGCTGAGTCCATCCGCTCTTTCGGACATAAAAAAAAGGCCGTGCGTTGCGCACGGCCTTTTCCTTTTGCTTGCTCGCTAGAGCCGTCCGGGCCAAAGGCCCGTGGGCTCAACCGGCGGCGCGGAGGTTGTCCGCTGCCGACTTGCCGGAACGACGGTCGGCCACGATCTCGTAAGAGACCTTCTGACCTTCACGCAGCGTGCCGAGACCGGCGCGCTCGACGGCGCTGATGTGTACGAAGACGTCCTGGCCGCCATCGTCGGGCTGGATGAAGCCAAAGCCCTTGGTCGCGTTAAACCACTTCACGGTTCCCATGCTCACGGGGTAGTTCCTTCTCAGATGTGCAGTGTCGAAGCCTACTTTCGCAGGCGGGTTAGATCGAGTTTCTGGAAGGGTCGTCAGCGTGTCTGAACCGGCTGTACCGGTGGATGCCAATGTCGTCCGGCCGAAAATCGATGAGTGATTTTATTGGAATTAAGGCACCAAAACAATCCTGACGTGCACGATTTTTTGATCCGCCGCGATCGACACGGCGGATCAGCATACAGGTCAGAATTTTACTTTCGCAGCCGAGATGCCGGAAGCGGATCAACGGCGGCGGAACTGGCCACCGCGCTGTCCGGGACGGGGAGGCCCGCCCACGCCACTCGGACGTTCGTCCTTGTGGCGGAAAATCAGCCGGCCCTTCTCGAGGTCGTAGGGCGACATTTCCACGGTCACGCGGTCACCCGCCAGCGTCTTGATGCGGTTCTTCTTCATCTTGCCGGCGGTGTAGGCGACGATCTCGTGCCCGGCGTCGAGCTGCACGCGGTAGCGCGCGTCGGGGAGGATTTCGGTGACCAGTCCTTCGAACTGGATCAGCTCTTCCTTAGCCATGAATTTCTCCAGGTCGTGGACGGCTAGTGCGAATAGGGTTTGCGGGTCGGTTGGCCCATCGGCCGACTCTCGCGGCGTAAAAAGGCCACGCCTTGTATCCCATCGGGCTTGCCGGCGCTATGCGCGGAACGCTGTTCCGGGCGCTCGGTTGGGGAAGAATGCGTCTTACCACCGGACCGTTGGCGGCGAGACCCCTTCGAGACCTTCTGGCTACCACCGGGACGTCCGTCAACATGCCTTCCGTCACCGTGCCGACCTTCGCCGGGCCTTCCGTCGCCATGCTTGGCGGCGCTATGGTGGCGTCCGTCGGCATGCCTTTCGTCGGTGCGTCGTCCGTCAGTGTGACGTCCCTCACCATGCCTTGCGCCTTGCGGACGCTGGCCCGGGCGGCCCGGCCGGCCCTGTCGTTGCTGCGGCGGGGGCGGACCCGCATCGCGGCGCCCGGCATCGGTGCGGTGATCCTCACGCGATAGCGTTACCTTGATCAGCCGCTCGATGTCGCGGAGATAGCTGAGTTCCTCGCCGCCGGCGACCAGCGAGATCGCGGTGCCGTCGGCGCCGGCGCGCGCGGTGCGGCCGATGCGGTGCACATAGGTCTCCGGCACGTTCGGCAGGTCGAAATTGATGACGTGGCTGATGCCGTCGACATCGATACCGCGGGCGGCGATGTCGGTGGCGACCAGGGTGCGGATCTCGCCCGAACGGAACTGGGCGAGCGTCCGCTCGCGATGGTTCTGCGACTTGTTGCCATGGATGGCGCTGGCGGCGATGCCAGCCTTCTCAAGCGTCTTCACGACCTTGTCGGCACCATGCTTGGTGCGGGTGAAGACCAGCGCGCGATTGACCGGCTCGTCCTTCAGGAGCTTGGTCAGGAAGGCGGGCTTGGCGGAGAAATCGACCTGGATGATGCGCTGGTTGATCCGCTCGGCGGTCGAGGACACCGGGGTGACCGCAACGCGGGCGGGGTCCCGCAGCATCGCGTCGGCGAGCTCGGCTATATCCTTCGGCATGGTGGCCGAGAAGAACAGCGTCTGCCGCTTGATCGGCAGCTTGGCGACGATTTTACGGATGTCGTTGATGAAGCCCATGTCGAGCATGCGGTCGGCCTCGTCGAGCACGAGGAATTCGACGCTTCCAAGCTTCAGCCCGTTGCTCTGTACGAGGTCGAGCAGCCGGCCGGGGGTCGCCACCAAGACCTCGAGGCCAGGCATCAGCGCGCGAACCTGGCGGCCCATCGGCACGCCGCCGATGGCGAGCGTCGAGGACAGCCGGATGTGGCGGCCGTAGGCGTTGAAACTGTCGAGGATCTGGCCGGACAGCTCGCGGGTGGGCGAGAGCACCAGCACGCGGCAGGTCTTCGGCTGCGGCTTGATGCGGTTCTCGAGCAGGCGGTGCAGGATCGGCAGCGCGAAGGACGCGGTCTTGCCGGTGCCGGTCTGGGCGATGCCGACGACGTCGCGGCCGGTCAGTGCCGTGGGAATCGTCTGGGCCTGGATGGGGGTGGGGGTGACGTAATTCTCTTCGGCGAGAGCACGCGCGATGGGTTCGGCAAGGCCGAAGTCCTGAAAGGAAGTCAAAAGATGGGTTCTTTCCATGTCGAAAGCGAGCGCCCGGCGCAATCAGCGGGGCACGCGCAATAAGGGTGTCGAATGGACACCTGCGTGTTTGGGGTGTCGGATGGCTTGATGGGATGGGGCAAGCCAGAGGCCCGGAAAGGGCTTAAGAACACGCGGCTCGCTACGACCCCTTGATTCGCAAGAGGTCTCGAACCTCCATATGGAACATTCAGGGGGCGGTTTCAAGGCAACGCGGCCTCAAACCGTGATTGCAGTGCAGAAATAGTTATGCCGGAAATTTAGACAGGGTTATTGTTTTGCTTAAAAAATAACCTGTCTGCCGCATTGGCATACATTTTATTCGCCCAAGATTTGGGCAATCGGACTGCGGCGAAAGTTGGATTGCAGCGAAATTATATAATCTGACCAATAGGTTGGCATGTGCCCAGCCCATGGCATGGTTCTTGCGATTCCATTAATCGCAGGCGGCCGTGGGGCCGTTTCGCAGCGTCTTTTTCACGTCTGCGTCAGGGAGATGATACATCCATGCTTAACAAATCCACTCACGATATAGCGGCGTCATTTAGCCGCCGTGGCGTTCTCGCCGCGACCGCCGGACTGATGATGGGTCTGGCTTCATTGACTGGCGCCAAGGCCGCGGACGACACCATCAAGGTCGGCGTCCTTCATTCTCTCTCCGGCACCATGGCCATCAGCGAAACCACGCTGAAGGACACCATCCTCTTCCTCATCGACGAGCAGAACAAGAAGGGCGGCGTCAACGGCAAGAAGCTCGAAGCCGTCGTGGTCGATCCTGCCTCGAACTGGCCGCTGTTCGCTGAAAAGGCGCGCGAGCTGATCACCAAGGACAAGGTCGCGGTCGTGTTCGGCTGCTGGACCTCGGTGTCGCGCAAGTCCGTGCTCCCGGTCTTCAAGGAGCTGAACAGCATCCTGTTCTACCCCGTGCAGTACGAGGGCGAGGAGAGCGAGCGCAACGTGTTCTACACGGGTGCTGCGCCGAACCAGCAGGCGATCCCCGCCGTCGACTATCTGATGAAGGACGAGAAGGTGAAGCGCTGGGTGCTCGCGGGCACCGACTACGTCTATCCGCGCACCACCAACAAGATCCTGGAGGCCTACCTGAAGTCGAAGGGTGTCGCCCAGGAAGACATCATGATCAACTACACGCCGTTCGGTCATTCCGACTGGCAGACGATCGTGGCCGACATCAAGAAGTTCGGCTCGGCCGGCAAGAAGACCGCGGTGGTTTCGACCATCAACGGCGACGCCAACGTTCCCTTCTACAAGGAGCTCGGCAACCAGGGCATCAAGGCCAAGGACATCCCGGTGGTCGCGTTCTCGGTGGGTGAGGAAGAGCTCGCCGGCATCGACACCAAGCCGCTGCTCGGTCATCTCGCCGCCTGGAACTACTTCCAGTCGATCAAGTCGCCCGAGAACGAGAAGTTCATCAAGGCCTGGCAGACCTACACCAAGAACCCGAAGCGCGTGACCAACGATCCGATGGAAGCGCACGTCATCGGTTTCGACATGTGGGTCAAGGCGGTCGAGAAGGTGAAGTCGACCGATCCGGACAAGGTGATCGACGCGCTGCCCGGCATCGAAGCCAAGAACCTGACCGGCGGCACCTCCAAGATGCTTCCGAACCATCACATCACCAAGCCGGTGTTCATTGGCGAAATCAAAGCCAACGGCCAGTTCGACGTGGTGTGGAAGACCCCGGGTCTTGTCGCAGGCGACGCCTGGTCGAAGGAGCTCGATGGCTCCAAGGACCTGGTCGGCGACTGGGTCGGCAAGAAGTGCGGCAACTTCAACACCAAGACCAACAAGTGCCTCGGCTCGGGCTCCTGATCCCGATCTGTCGGTTCATTGCACGACGGGAGGAGGCGGCTATTCCGCCGCCTTCTCCCCACTTCTGCCGGGGTGATTCAAAGTGCCAACCAATTTGTCCGCTCGTCTCTGTACCTTCGTCCTCTCGTTGTTCCTGATCGCGTTCGCACTGCCGGCCTTTGCCGGTCCGTTCGAGGATGCGGTCGCCAAATTCGCCAATGACGATTTCTCCGACACCGATGAGGCGATCGGCGTGGTCGCGAGCAGCGGCAACAAGCTGGCTTTCCCCATCATCAGCGCGCTCCAGGACGGTCGCCTCATGGCCGACCCTGATAGCAAGAAGGTTTACGTCACCGGTGCCGACGGCAAGTCGATCGATGCTGCGACCGGCGAGCCCGTCGCCAGCGTTCCCGACAGCGCCAGCGCGGTGCGCCTCAACAACCGCCTGCGCCGCAGCGTCGACGCTGCGATCGGCAGCCTGACGCTCCAGTCGCCGGATGTCGGAACGCGCCTCCAGGCGGCGCAATCCGTCTTCAAGTCGCACGAGGAGACCGCGCTCGAGCCGGTCGATGCCGCGCTCGCCAAGGAAACCAGCAAATCGGTCAAGGCCGCACTCGGCGATGCCCGCGCCGCGATCCTGCTGTTCAAGTCCGATGCCACCGAGGTCGAGAAGCTCGAGGCGGTCGCGACCCTCAAGGCGCGCGGCGACCAGGAGGCGATGGCGCTGCTGACAGGCATGGGCGATCAGCCGGCCTCGGTGACCAAGGCCGCTGCGAGCGCAATCAGCTCGATCCAGTCTTCGCTCGCGGTCTGGTCCACGGTGCAGAATGCCTGGTACGGCCTCTCACTCGGTTCGGTGCTGCTGCTCGCCGCGATCGGCCTCGCCATCACCTTCGGCGTGATGGGCGTCATCAACATGGCGCATGGCGAGATGGTGATGATCGGCGCCTACACCACCTTCGTGGTGCAGGAGGTGATCCGCACCCGCTATCCCAGCCTGTTCGACTATTCCTTGCTGATCGCCGTGCCGCTCGCCTTCCTCGTCGCCGGCGGCATCGGCGTGCTGATCGAGCGCAGCATCATCCGTTTCCTCTATGGCCGTCCGCTGGAGACGCTGCTGGCAACCTGGGGCCTGTCGCTGGTGCTGCAGCAGGCGGTGCGCACCATGTTCGGCCCGACCAACCGCGAGGTCGGCAATCCCTCCTGGATGAGCGGCGCGTTCGAGCTCGGCCAGATCACCATCACCTACAACCGGCTCTGGATCCTCGTCTTCACGCTCGCGGTGTTCGCGATCCTGCTCGCGATGCTGCGCTACACCGCGCTCGGCCTCGAGATGCGCGCGGTGACGCAGAACCGCCGCATGGCGGCCTCGATGGGCATCGCCACCTCGCGCGTCGACGCGCTGACCTTCGGTCTCGGCTCCGGTATTGCCGGCATCGCAGGCGTAGCGCTGTCGCAGATCGACAATGTCAGCCCCAATCTCGGCCAAAGCTACATCATCGACAGCTTCATGGTCGTGGTGTTCGGCGGCGTCGGCAATCTCTGGGGCACGCTGGTCGGCGCCTTCACACTCGGCATCGCCAACAAGTTCCTGGAGCCGGTCGCCGGCGCCGTGCTCGGCAAGATCGCGATCCTCGTTCTCATCATCCTGTTCATTCAAAAGCGGCCGCGCGGCCTGTTCGCGCTCAAGGGCCGTGCGGTGGAAGCATGACCCCTCACATGCTGACCCGATCGCTGGACCGCGGCGCGACGATCTTTCTCGCCATCGTCGCGGTCTGCGGCATCCTCATCCCGCTCTCAAACCTGCTGCTGCCCGCGGGCTCGTTCCTGCAGGTGCCGACCTATCTGGTCGCGCTCTGGGGCAAATATGTCTGCTACGCGATCCTCGCGCTTTCGATCGATCTGATCTGGGGCTATTGCGGCATCCTCTCGCTCGGCCACGGCGCCTTCTTCGCGCTCGGCGGCTACGCGATGGGCATGTACCTGATGCGGCAGATCGGCACCCGCGGCGTCTACGGCAACCCGATCCTGCCCGACTTCATGGTGTTCCTGAACTATTCGAAGCTGCCCTGGTACTGGTACGGCTTCGACATGTTCTGGTTTGCGGCGCTGATGGTGCTGTTCGTGCCGGGCCTGCTCGCCTTCTGCTTCGGCTGGCTCGCCTTCCGCTCCCGCGTCACCGGCGTGTACCTGTCGATCATCACGCAGGCGATGACCTATGCGCTGCTGCTTGCCTTCTTCCGCAATGATTTCGGCTTCGGCGGCAACAACGGCCTGACCGACTTCAAGGACATCCTCGGCTTCAACGTCCAGGCCGAGGGCACCCGTGCCGCGCTGTTTGCGCTGAGCTGCCTGGCGCTCATCCTGAGCTTCCTGATCTGCCGCTCCGTCGTGTCCTCCAAGCTCGGCAAGGTTCTGATCGCAATTCGCGACGCGGAATCGCGCAGCCGGTTCCTCGGGTACCGCGTCGAATCCTACAAGCTGTTCGTGTTCACGTTGTCGGCCTGCATGGCCGGCGTTGCCGGTGCGCTCTACGTGCCCCAGGTCGGCATCATCAACCCGAGCGAATTCGCACCCGGCAATTCGATCGAGGCGGTGATCTGGGTTGCGGTCGGCGGGCGCGGTACGCTGATCGGCGCGGCACTCGGCGCCGTCGTCGTTAACTATGCAAAAACGTTCTTCACCTCGGGCATGCTCGCGCCCTACTGGCTGTTCATGCTGGGCGCGCTGTTCATCCTGGTGACGCTGCTGCTGCCGAAGGGCATCGTCGGCACCTTCAATGCCTGGTGGGAGTCGTCCAAAGAAAAACGCACCGCAGCCAGCGCGAGCGCCGCGGCCGAAGATGGCGTCACCGAACCCAAGATGGCGGAGTAGGCGCAATGAACGTGATGGATACACGCGCGACCTCCGCGATGCTCTATCTCGACGGCGTGCACGTCTCGTTCGACGGCTTCCACGCCATCAACAATCTGTCGCTGACGCTCGCGCCCGGCGAGATGCGCGCCATCATCGGCCCGAACGGTGCCGGCAAGACCACGATGATGGACATCATCACCGGCAAGACCAAGCCCGACGAGGGCACGGTGCTGTTCGACGGCGTCACCGATTTGACGCGTCTGGACGAGACCCGCATCGCCGAGCTCGGCATCGGCCGCAAATTCCAGAAGCCGACCGTGTTCGAGAGCCAGACCGTGCAGGACAACCTCCTGCTCGCGCTCAATGTCGACCACAGCGTCAAGGGCACGCTGTTCTGGCGCGGCAGCAGGGCGGAGTCCGAGCGCATCGACAAGGTGCTGGAGACGATCCGCCTCACCGATGCCCGCAACCGGCTCGCCGGCAGCCTCAGCCACGGTCAGAAGCAGTGGCTCGAGATCGGCATGCTGCTGGCGCAGGATCCGAAGCTGCTGCTCGTCGACGAGCCCGTCGCGGGCATGACTGACGTCGAGACCCATCTCACCGCCGAGCTGCTGAAAGAAATCAACAAGACCCACACCGTGATGGTCGTCGAGCACGACATGACGTTCGTGCGCGAGCTCGGCGTCAAGGTCACCTGCCTGCATGAAGGCACCGTGCTTGCGGAAGGAACCATCGACCAGGTCTCGTCCAACGAGCGGGTCATCGAAGTCTATCTGGGGCGCTGAGCGATGCTTGAGGTCAAGGACATCAACCTGTTCTACGGCGCGGCGCAGGCGCTGCGCGGCGTCTCCATCGCCGCGGAGCCCGGCAAGGTCACCTGCGTGCTCGGGCGCAACGGCGTCGGCAAGACCTCGCTCCTGCGCGCCATGGTCGGGCAGTACCCGATCTCTTCGGGCGCGATCGTGCTCGACGGCAGCGACATCACGGGCCTCAAGCCCTATGAGCGGGCGCGCAAGGGCATCGGCTTCGTGCCGCAGGGCCGCGAGATATTTCCGCTGCTGACGGTCGAGGAGAACCTCAAGACCGGCTTCGGTCCGCTCAAGCGCGAGGACAGGCACATTCCGGACGACGTGTTCTCGCTGTTCCCGGTGCTGCAATCGATGCTCGGCCGGCGCGGCGGCGACCTCTCCGGCGGCCAACAGCAGCAGCTCGCGATCGGCCGCGCGCTGGTGATGCGGCCGAAATTGCTGCTGCTCGACGAGCCGACCGAAGGCATCCAGCCGTCGATCATCAAGGACATCGGTCGCGCCATCTCGTATCTGCGTAACCTCGGCAACATCGCCATCGTACTGGTCGAACAATATCTCGACTTTGCCTGCGAACTCGGCGACAGTTTCGCGGTGATGGATCGCGGCGCGGTGAAATTCTCCTGCGACCGATCCAATCTCGATCCGGCCGAAATCAGCCGCCAGATGGCGCTGTAATCCGAAAATTTCTGCCGCGGCCGGCTGGGGAGACGGATGCGCAGCGACGCTTTGACGACATCTTCGGTATTCGAGGCGAACCGCGCCCGCGGCGCGGTGCGCTTCGACGTCCATGCCCGCGATGGGGTGACGCGGCGGGGCGTCTTGCATGAGTCCGGCTCCCTGCGCGTGCGCTTTCCCTCGCCGGAGGGCGAGGGGCTCTCCGGCGTGTTCGTCAACACGGCTGGCGGCGTTGCCGGCGGAGACAGTTTTGACATCGAGATCGCGGCAGGTCAGGGCTCGCGCCTGACATTGACCACCGCTGCGGCCGAGAAGGTCTATCGTGCGCCCGGGGCGGCGGCGCAGCTCAATATCGCCTTGAAGGTCGCCGCGGGCGCGCACCTCGGCTGGTTGCCCCAGGAGACGATCCTGTTCGATCGTGCCCGGGTCCATCGTCGCTTCGACATCGAGCTGGACGAGGCCGCCTCGCTTCTGCTTTGCGAAATCGTCGTGTTTGGCCGCACCGCCATGGGCGAGCGGATGGAGCAGGGCGAGTTCATTGATCGCTGGCGGCTGCGTCGTGGTGGCAAGCTGGTGTTCGCCGAAACCGTCAGGCTCGACGGCAATATCGGTGCAAAACTAGGGCGATCGGCGGTGGCCAAGGGCGGTGCCGCGATCGGCACGGCGCTGATCGTTCCCGGCGACGAGCCGCTGATCGAGCGTATCCGCGAGGCCTCGGAGTCATTCGCCGGCGAGGTCGGAATCTCCGCCTGGAATGGCTTTGCAATGGCGCGGTTCTGTGCCCAAGATGCCGCGCGCTTGCGCGCCGATATGATGGCGGTGCTGGCGCGGACCGGCGCGGCGCTGCCGCGGCTGTGGCTGAGTTGATGGCTGCTGAATTGATGCATTGAACGGAAGAGATGCTGCATGAACCTGTCTCCCCGCGAAAAGGACAAGCTCCTGATCTCGATGGCGGCGATCGTCGCCCGCCGCCGGCTGGATCGCGGCGTCAAGCTCAACCATCCCGAGGCGATCGCGATCATCTCCGACTTCATCCTCGAAGGCGCGCGCGACGGCCGTACCGTCGCCGAGCTGATGCAATCCGGCGCGCAGGTTCTCACCCGCGACCAGGTGATGCCGGGCATTCCCGAAATGATCCACGACATCCAGGTCGAGGCGACCTTTCCGGACGGCACCAAGCTCGTCACCGTGCACGAGCCGATCAGGTAGGAGCGAGAGCATGATTCCCGGCGAACTCTTCATCCAGGACGGCGAGATCGAGCTCAATGCCGGCCGCAAGACCGTGACGCTGACGGTGGCCAACACCGGCGACCGCCCGATCCAGGTCGGCTCGCACTACCATTTCTTCGAGACCAACCCGGCGCTGAAATTCGACCGCAAGAAAGCCCGCGGCATGCGCCTCGACATCGCCGCCGGCACCGCCGTCCGCTTCGAGCCCGGCCAGACCCGCGACGTCCAGCTCGTCGCCGTGGCCGGCAAGAAGACCATCTACGGTTTTCGCGGCGACGTGATGGGGAAGCTGTGAGTCCATGCTCCCCGCCGTCCGCCTCGTCTCCGAAGCTGCTGAGCTGGCCGCGCGCCGGCACAACGGCATGGCGCGCAAGGGGCGGGGGAACGAGCCTTACATCAACCATCTCGCGGAGGTCGCGAACCTGCTGGCGACGGCGACCGATGGCGCGGATGCCGAGCTGGTCGCGGCCGGGTGGCTGCACGACGTGATCGAGGACACCGACACCACTCGCGAGGAGCTCGCACAGAAATTCTCTGATCGCGTCGCCTCTCTCGTCGTTGAATGCACTGACGACATGAGCCTGCCCAAACCAGAGCGGCGACGCCGGCAGATCGTCGATGCGCCGAAGAAATCTGCCGGAGCAAAACTCATCAAGATCGCCGACAAGATCAGCAACATCGGCGCGCGCATTCATTCCGACCCGTCCGCCGAAGAGCGCGACGATCTCGCCGACTACACGGGCTGGGCTGAGCAGGTCGTCGCCGGATGCCGTGGCGGCAATTCGTGGCTCGATGCAAAATTCGACGATGCCGTAAGCGCAGCGAGGGCTTCGCTGTGAACAACCAAAAATTCAAACGCAAACGGGGCTTGTGATGTCCGTCAAAATAAAGCGTTCCGTCTATGCCGACATGTTCGGCCCGACCACCGGCGACAAGGTGCGGTTGGCCGACACCGATCTCATCATCGAGGTCGAGAAGGATTTCACCACCTACGGCGAGGAGGTGAAGTTCGGCGGCGGCAAGGTGATCCGCGACGGCATGGGCCAGTCGCAGGTCACCAACAAGCAGGGTGCGGCCGACACCGTCATCACCAATGCCCTGATCGTCGACCACTGGGGCATCGTGAAGGCCGACGTTGCGATCAAGGACGGCATGATTTCGGCGATCGGCAAGGCTGGTAATCCCGACATCCAGCCGGGCGTCACCATCATCGTCGGCCCCGGCACCGACGTGATCGCGGGCGAAGGAAAAATCCTCACCGCCGGCGGCTTCGACAGCCACATCCATTTCATCTGTCCGCAGCAGATCGAGCACGCGCTGATGTCTGGCGTCACCTCGATGCTCGGCGGCGGCACCGGTCCCTCGCACGGCACGTTCGCCACCACCTGCACGCCGGGACCGTGGCACATGGGGCGGATGATCCAGTCGTTCGACGCCTTCCCGGTCAATCTCGGCATCTCCGGCAAGGGTAACGCGTCGCGGCCCGCCGCCCTGGTCGAGATGATCAAGGGCGGCGCCTGCGCGCTGAAGCTGCACGAGGACTGGGGCACCACGCCGGCTGCGATCGACAACTGCCTGTCGGTGGCCGACGATTACGACGTCCAGGTCATGCTGCATTCCGACACGCTGAACGAATCCGGCTTCGTCGAGGATACGATCAAGGCCTTCAAGGGCCGTACCATCCACGCCTTCCACACCGAGGGCGCCGGCGGCGGTCACGCCCCCGACATCATCAAGGTCGCGGGGCTGAAGAATGTGCTGCCGTCCTCGACCAACCCGACGCGGCCCTTCACCCGCAACACCATCGACGAGCATCTGGACATGCTGATGGTGTGCCACCATCTCGATCCCTCGATCGCGGAAGACCTCGCGTTTGCGGAGAGCCGCATCCGCAAGGAGACCATCGCGGCCGAGGATATCCTGCACGATCTCGGCGCGCTCTCGATGATGTCCTCGGACTCGCAGGCCATGGGCCGACTCGGCGAGGTCATCATCCGGACGTGGCAGACCGCGGACAAGATGAAGAAGCAGCGCGGGTCGCTCGACCAGGACAAAGGCAAGGACAACGACAACTTCCGCGTCAAGCGCTACATCGCCAAGTACACGATCAATCCTGCGATCGCGCACGGCGTGTCGAAGCTGATCGGATCGGTCGAGAAGGGCAAGCTCGCCGACCTCGTGCTGTGGTCGCCGGCCTTCTTCGGCGTCAAGCCGGACTGTATCATCAAGGGCGGCTCGATCGTCGCCGCCCCCATGGGCGATCCCAACGCCTCGATCCCGACGCCGCAGCCGGTGCACTATCAGCCGATGTTCGGTGCCTTCGGCAAGGCGCGCACCGCGTCGTCCGTGGTGTTCACCTCGAAGGCGGCGGTCACCGGCGGCCTCGCGCGAAAGCTCGGCATCGACAAGAAGCTCTATGCGGTGCAGAACACCCGCGGAAAGATCTCGAAGAAGAGCATGATCCACAACGACGCCACGCCCAATATCGAGGTCGATCCCGAGACCTACGAGGTGCGCGCCGACGGCGAACTGCTGACCTGCGCGCCCGCCGAGGTGCTGCCGATGGCGCAGCGATATTTCATGTACTGAAATAGCGTCTGGATGCATGTCCCCGGCGCATGTCCCGATTGCATGTCTTGTTGCATGTCCTGGGGCGGCTTTTCCGGTTTTGCGTTCGACCCCGCCTGGTCTAAGGTCCCGCCCGGTATCTTACCTTAGAAGAAAAGCCGGGAGGATTTCTCGTGATTTACGTCGTTGCCACCTTGACCATCAAGCCCGAGACGCGCGCCGAATTCATTGCGGCCGCCACCGCCTGCATCAAGGAGACGCGGAAGGAGCCCGGCAACATCGCCTATGATTTGCACGAGAGCGTCACCGATCCCGCCAAGATGGTGTTCGTCGAGCAGTGGGAGAGCGCCGAGGCGCTGGTGCCGCATCGCGCCATGGAGCACATGAAGACGTTCGGCCGCGTCGCGGTGAAGTGTTTTACGGCGCCGCCGAAGATTGAAGTGATCACGCCCGAGAAGGTCGAGACACGGTAACGGGGTAAAAGCATGATCCGGGCGACGCAGGTTAAGGGACAGCACGGCTTCACGGAGACGCCGGCGGATACGGTGGTGCTCGATTTCGACGACCGGCACCGCCGCCGCATGGCGATGACGGGGACGCGGGGCCTCGAATTCCTGCTCGACCTGGAGAATGCCGTCGCACTGCGCGGCGGTGATGCGTTGGTGCTGGAGGACGGCAGGCTGGTCGAAGTGGTCGCGGCGCCCGAGCCGCTGCTGGAGATCCGCGGCCGCGATCCGCACCACCTCATTCGCGTCGGCTGGCATCTCGGCAATCGCCATTTGCCGACGCAGATCATGGCCAAGAGCCTGCGCATCCGCCGCGACCATGTCATCGAGGCCATGGTGAAGGGTCTCGGCGCGCGCGTGATCGAGATCGAGGCGCCGTTCGATCCCGAGGGCGGCGCTTACGCCGACGGCGGCCACGCACATGGTCACGATGATCACGGGCATCACGATCACGACCATCATCACCATGATCATGGTCACGATCACCACGACCACCATGATCATGCCGCGCATGACCATGGCCACGACCATCACCACGACGAGCATTGCGACCACCCCGACCACCACCACGGCCACAAGCATGCTCATGACCACAAATGAGCCGGTGAGTGCCGGTGACCTCGCCGAGCGCGAGGCGGCGGCGCTGTACCGGCTGATGACGTGGCTGTCGCCAGCCTTTCCGGTCGGCGGCTTCTCCTATTCCAGCGGCATCGAATGGGCGGTCGAGGCGGGCGACATCGCTGACACCGCGACGCTGGCCGACTGGCTCGACGCCATGCTGGGCGATGGTTCCGGCTTTTGCGATGCGACGTTCCTGGTCCACGCCTATCGCGCCACTGAATTGGGCGAGGACACCACCTTGAACGATATCGCGGAGCTCGCCGCCGCCTTCGTGCCGTCGCGCGAGCGGCAGCTCGAGACGACCTCGCAGGGCCGCGCCTTCATCGACATCTCCCGCGCCGCGTGGGATGCCGACGGGCTGAATGCCATGGTGGCGGCATGTCGCACGGCACTGATCTATCCTGTCGCCGTCGGCGTGGTTGCCGCGGTGCACGGCGTGCCGCTGGCGCCGACGCTGCACGCCTTCCTGCATGCGCTGGTCTCGAACTGGATTTCGGCGGCGAGCCGCCTCATTCCGCTCGGCCAGACCGACAGCCAGCGGGTGCTGGTGAAGCTGGAAGCCGCCGTTGCCGCGACCGCCAATCGTGCGTTGAATGCGAACTTGGATGACCTCGGCAGCGCGACCTTCCGCGCCGATCTCGCCAGCCTGCGGCACGAGACGCAATATACGCGGCTGTTTCGCTCGTGAGCGGTGCGGCCTTTAATCCATCGAGAGAGAGCGAGTGACATGTCGAAATCTCACGGCCCCTTGCGCGTCGGAATAGGCGGCCCGGTCGGATCGGGCAAGACCGCGCTGATGGACCTGCTCTGCAAGACCATGCGCGAGCGCTATGACATTGCGGCGATCACCAACGACATCTACACCAAATGGGATGCGGAATTCCTGGTGCGCTCGGGCTCGCTGACGCCGGACCGCATCGCCGGCGTCGAGACCGGCGGCTGCCCGCACACCGCGATCCGCGAGGACGCTTCGATGAACCTGGCCGCGGTCGCCGACATGCGCGCAAAATTCCCCGGGCTCGACCTCGTGCTGATCGAGTCCGGCGGCGACAATCTGGCTGCCACTTTTTCCCCGGAGCTCGCCGACCTCACCATCTACGTCATCGACGTGGCGGCCGGCGACAAGATCCCGTCCAAGGGCGGCCCCGGTATCACCCGCTCCGACCTCCTGGTCATCAACAAGATCGACCTCGCGCCCCATGTCGGCGCCTCCCTGGAGAAGATGGAGACGGACGCCAGGCGCATGCGCGGCGCGCGCCCCTTCGTCATGACCAACCTGAAAAAGAGCGAGGGGCTCGACCAGATCGTCGGCTTCATCGAGGCCAAAGGCGGCCTGAAACGGGCGGGCTGACGGCGCGACGACGTGGCGCAGGCGTTTTCCGCCGTTAACGTCTGGGGCAAAAGCCGCATCCGCGGAACAAATTTCGGACACGGCGATTAACTACCTCCGGTGCCCGGAGCAAAGCCTTCATGGCCAGACCATCGGCCGGGCGAATTAAGCTTTTCAGGCGACCGAAGTTGCGTACTGATGCCTCCTCCTTCATTATCTCCGTTACTGGGGTCCACTCTGTTTCGGCACATGGCCGTTCGAGCGGCGTTGATATGCTCCGTGTTTATTGCCGACCTGCTGTTTTCGCCTGAGTAGTCGAAGTGGTCCGGCTGGGTTTTATCATCGGTTTCATCGCCCTGCTCGGAGCCCTGCTCTCCGGGCTCGCGGCCTATCGCGTCCACGACCAGGAGCTGGCACTGGACCGGATCGCGCTGGCGCGCGCGATCGACGTCCACGCGAGCCTGGTCCAGGACCGGCTGACCGAGCGCGAGCTGCTCGCGCGTGTCGCCTCAGGCTTGTTCCGTGCGCCGTCGGTCATCAAGCCGAACATGCTGGAGCCGCTGCGCTCGGCCATCTACGCCTTCAAGACCGATTTCGTGGTCGCCGGGTGGGTCGCCCGGCTGAAGCCGAACGAGCTTCTCCCGGCGGAGGACGCGATCGCGAGCGCCGGCTTCCCCAATCCGCAGATTCGCACGTATGACGACAAGCCGATCGATCTTGCGAAGGTCACCCAGCCGATCGACGTGCTGATGGACCTCGAACCGCGCAGCAACGAGACCAAGGCGCTGCCCGGCCGCAGCTACGAGCAGGATCAGGTGCGCAGCGCCATGCTGACGCGTGCGCGTGTCGAGAAGAGGTCGGTCGCCTCGGACCCGGTTCAGTTGCTGCGTGGCGGCGGGCCCATCGGCATCATCGTGGCCGCGCCCGTCATTCCCGAGGGCGCGACCGAGCCGGCCGGCTTCGTCACGTTTTCCTACGAGCTCGCCTCCCTGATGCTGACCAATGACGACATGTCGTTGTTCTCGGTCGCGCTGAAGGATCCGCGCAGGGAAGGTGGCGAGCTCGTTGCCAACGACCAGGGCGTGGTCTCGTCACGCATGACGGCAGCGGACGGGCCGGCGCCGTCGGCGACGCGCACGGTGAGCTTTGGCGGCCGCGACTGGCATCTCGGCTACTACGCCAAGACCAATTCGGCGCGGCGCGCTGAGCAGACGGCGATCATCGTGGCGGCGATCGGTTTTGCCATCACCGCGATGGTGTGCGGCCTGTTCGGCTATGTCGCCTACAACAATCTGCGGCTCAGCCGGGAAATCCAGGTGCGGATCGGCTTCGAGCGCCGGCTGACCGCCGTCATCGACGAGCTCAACCACCGGGTCAAGAACATCCTGGCGGTGATCCAGTCGATCGTGACGCGCACGCTGCGCCACGGCTCGGACATCGACGTTGCGCGTGAACTGCTGATCGGCCGCATCCACGCCATGTCCAACGTGGTCTCGCTGCTCAGCGAGAGCCAGTGGCAGGGCGTCAAGCTGAAGGGCCTGTTCGAGGCGCGCGCCATCCCGCATGCCGATCGCATCGCCGTCACCGGCCCCGACATCGCGGTCAGCGCGCGCGCCGCGCAGAGCCTGTCGCTCCTGTTCTTCGAGCTCGCCTCGCACTCCGACGAAGGTCTGTCGCTGGTCGGAAAGCATCCGCACATCACCGCGAATTGGACGGTGACGGGCGAGGGGACCGACGAGGTCTTCCATTTCCGCTGGGAGGAGTTCAACACCAGCGAGGCGACGCGCCGCCCGGATTCCGATTTCGGTCTGATCCTGCTCGACCGTGTCGCGCCCGAAGCGCTCGGCGGCACCGCCAAGCGCTACTTCACCGACGCCTCCTACGTCTATGAATTGACGGCGCCGATGGAGACGGTGGTCGACATGTCCGAGCGCGACCGCACGGACAAGATCTCGGCGCCGGTCAGGCCGGTGCGATAGAGGTCGAGCTTCAGATTGTTGCTTTGAGCATGATCTTTTCGGAAAACCGCTTCGCACTTTTCCGGATCATGCTCTAACCCTTCGGCCGCAGCACCAGGTCGACCAGATTGCGCGCGTAGGCCGGCGTGATCGGTGCAATGCCGAAGACGTAGCGGTAGAACAGGCTGCCATAGATGGCGTCGTAGAGATACTCGGGCGCTCCCTCCGCCAGGATGCTGCCATCCGTCTGGCCAGCGGCGATCATCTCGACCAGTGCGTCGCGGCGGAATTGCAGGTAGCGGGCATAGAACAGCTCCGCCGAGCCGGTCTTGGAAATGCATTCGGAGACGACGGCGAGCTGCACCTTGCCGAACTCGCCCTGGAGCGCCTCGGCATAGGCCGCGGCATGGCGGCGTGCGCGCGCCGCGGGGCTGCCGGAGCTCGCAGGCGGCAGCGGCAGCATCTGCGCGGCATGATGAAGGAAGGCGTCGATCAGCAGCGCTTCCCGCGACGGCCACCATTTGTAGATCGTCATCTTGGAGACGCTGGAGTGGCGTGCGACGGCGTCGATGGAGGTGGCGGCAAGGCCGGTGGCGGCCATCAGCGCATAGGCGCTTTCGAGAATGGCGTTGGTGGTCTCGATCGATCGCGGCCGGCCGCGCCGGGGCGCGCTGTCAGCCTCATCACCCCCGCCCTTTGCCATCGCCACGCCCGGTCCCCTCACGCAGAGGCTCCCCGCATAGCGCAGCCACAGGTCTCGGCCTAGCAGAATCGCACGATTATTTGGCTCGAGCGAAGTGGGTACCGGTTCGCGTGAAGAAAACGCGTCAAGACAGGAATCTAGAGCTCCGTTCCGATTAGATCGGAACGGAGCTCTAGGCCTGCTGCCGCAGGGCGGCCGGAAGGTCCTGCCGCCTCGACCACGAGATGTAATAGGCCACAGCCGTCATCGCCGCGAAGCCAACGAGGCTTACCGCGATCTGCATCACCACGAGGTTCGGTCCGGTGATCAGGATGAGATGGCCGGCGAAGGACAGGAACACGGCAACGCAGAACACCGCGAGCCATTCCTCGCCGCATGTGATCACCGCCTGAAGCGGCCGCAACTTCAGGCCGGGGTGGTCGGCCGGAATGAGATGGGTCGCGAGGAAGGCGAGCGCGAGGAAATGGATCACGCGATAGGGCGCGAGGTTTTCCTTGTCTGTCGGCGCGATGCTGTTGACGACGACGTCCGGCAAATAGACGGCCAGCGCGGGCGAATGCCGCATCAAGGTGACCGCCATCGCGAAGATGAGATAGGCACCCGCGAGGATCCGCAGCCAGGACATGCCGTGCAACGCGCGTCCGGAGGCGCCTGTTACGGCGAACCAGCCGCCGAGGACCATCAGCATCTGCCAGCACAGCGGATTGAAGGTCCAGTCCTGGTCCGGATAGACCCGGAAATTCCAGTCGAACCAGCGCGCCGCAACGTACAGCGCGACCGATGCCGCCAGCGTCAGGTTCGGCCGCCGCAACAAACCCCATAGCGCAAACGGAAAGAACGCCATCAGCGGGATCATCAGTTGCAGGAGGTCGAGGTTCAGCGGCTCTTCCTGGAGCACGAGGCCGCGGACCAGGATGCGCAGCGGATGATCGAGAATGCCCGAGATGTTGTATTCGTGGATGATCTCCGGCGCCATCGATTGCGAGGCGACATAGGCGATGGTGTCGATATAGATCACGAAGAGCACGACATAGGCAGCGTAGAGCCGCCAGACGCGGCGGAAGATGCGCGTCGCCGCGACGACGTAGCCGCGCTCCAGCGCCATCCTGCCGTGAATGATGGCGACGCCATAACCCACCACGAACACGAACAGGTCAGCGGCGCCGCTGAAGCCGAAATTTCGCAGCGTCAGGAGATTAACGACGTTGTTCGGGATGTGGTCGACGAACACCGACCAGTTGGCAATGCCGAGCGTCAAATACAATCTGGCATCGTGATGGAATGCGGCGAGGTTCGCCTTGACGGACGGTTTCATCGCGGAAAATGACTTTTGGAATCACGGGCGCTGCTTTTAGCGGCAACCGCCCGCCTATCCGAGTAGCGTTTGCGTGAGGGGGGCTGGAATTGTCCAATCTGGCGCAAAATTGCGCATGATCGCCGGATGGAATTCCCGCAAGCTCGCCCGTTCTGCCGACGACGAAATTATCTTAGCGCTTCGACCGCTATTCGGCCGGTTCAGCCGAGGCTTCGTCGGATGCGCCGGCGCGGCTCGCCATGATTCCGAGGGCGACGCCGCCGATCGCCAGGATCGGCAGCAGCCGCTTGATTCCGATGGCGCGAACGATCTGGAGGCCCGTCGCGAGCAGCATGGGGTCGGCGAGCATGCTCGAAGCGGCCGACTTCGCGGCGCGCTCGGCGGCGATCCGGGCGCGCTTCCGCATCTCCCGCTTGTAGCCCCAATAGCTCCCCGCCGCGGCAAGCGTCAGCAGGAAGAAGATGCCGGCGCCGGCGAGGCAGGCCTGCACCGGTCCATAGGTCTGAAGGACCGAGATGAAGGCGGCCGCGCAGAGAAAGCCCGTGGTGATGAAGAGCGCGAGTGCCGCGCCCGCGGCGAGCGATGTCAGGCGGACGGTCGCGCCCGTCGATGCGCTGATGCCGTCGATGATGCGCTGTAACATGGCCTTGCTCCTCAGATCCCCGCAAGCCGGCAGCGACGGCGCGACAGCGCCGCCGTAACAACGTCAAGGTCCTGCGCCCACGCTACCGGCGCCAGGCGACACCGATCAGGAAGCCGATGCCGAGCGCGAGTCCGACGGTCGCGAGCGGCCGCTGCGTGATGGCATCTTCCAGCGTTTCCTCGATCGAGCCGTAGGCGTCTTGCGCAGCTTCCATCATGGCGCTGCCGCGATCCGACATGTCGTCGACCGCGGAATCCACGCTCTCGCGGGCCTGGCGATAGCCGCGGCGGGCCTGCTTGCTGGTGGAATTGGCAAAGGTGTTGAGCGCGTCGGTGATCTGATCGGTGAGGGCGGCGATATCGCTTTTCACGGCTGCTACATCCTTCTCGAGGCGTTCTCTGGTGGCTTTGTCGGTCCAGTCTCTCATCCCGGTTTCGCCATTGGTTGACATCAGGAGCTCCAAAGCTGTTGGCGGCTGAGATAGCCGGAAAACGTTTCGTGCCCGGGTAAGTTCCGTTCGGGAAACCGGTCATGCCTGCGGCAGCTGCGGCGAATTCTCCGGCAGCAGATGCTCCTTCAGGATCAGCCCGACGATCAGGAGCGGCGACGACAGGAATGCGCCCATCGGCCCCCACAGCCAGGTCCAGAAGGCCAGCGCGATGAAGACGGCAAGCGCGTTCAGGGAAAGCCTGCGCCCGATGATGGTCGGCGTGACGAAGTGTCCTTCCAGGAAGGTGATGCCGCCGAAGGCGAGCCCCGCCATCAGTCCGCCGCCGATGGTCGGGAAGGCGACGAGCCCCACCACGACCAGGATGACGAACATCGCGACCGGTCCGATGATCGGGATGAAGTTGAGCGCCGCCGCAAGCGCGCCGAGCCCGGCCGGATTGGGCATGCCGGTGACGGCGCAGATGAGACCGGTTGCGATACCCACGCCGACATTGATCAGCGTCACCGTCAAAAGATAGTTGCCGAGATGGACCTCGATCTCGTTGAGGATCCGCAGCGTGCGCAGCCGCGAATCGCGATCGCCGAAATTCATGATCAGCGCCCGCCGCAGGTCGCGCCAGCTCGCGATGAACAGGATCAGCGTGGCGAAGAACAGCAGGAATTCGGCGAAGGTCGGCGACAGGAATTCCAGCGTCGGTTGCACCCATTCGGTTTTCGGCAGCGGAAGGCTAGGCAGCCCCTCCGAGCCGCCCACCATCGTCTGCAATTCCTTCCACAGCGCCAGCGGCCGGTCGAAGACGTGCATCTTCTCCTTCAACTGCGCGCCCAATTCCGGCAGGCGCGAGCTCCACTCCATCGCTGGCACGGCAATCAGCGCGACGACGAAGGCGACCACCGTCGTCACCGCGATCACGATCAGCACGGCGCCGAAGGCGCGCGGCACATGCCGCCGCTCGAGAAAGCTCGCGGCCGGCGACAACATGGTGCCGGCGACGACCGCCATCACGACCGGGAGGAAGAATGCCCTGGCGACGTAGAGCACGGCGACCACGGCAATCAGGAACAGACCGGCGAGCGCAAAGGCGACGAACTCGGTGCGGCGGATCACCGGCGGCAGCTCGACATGGCTGTCGGGAAGCGGGGCGCCCTCGTTATTGCCGGAAATCAGACGTTCAGTGGGAAGGACGCGCACAATATCTCCTCCCGCACGGAAGCCTCCGCGCGCCCATTGTTGGCAGTAGAACGTCCGGGCGGACGTTCCGGTTCCATCGCGGTTTCGTGAAGTTTTGCTCGCTTGACTGTGACCTCGCCGCCGCAGCGAGCGGTGGAACTTGAGTCGGTCCAGCTGCGTTTGTTGGGAGCCGCATCACCTGATGCACATCCAATGGGGCAGCACATGACAAGGTTCTCTCCAGTCCGTCGCCGCTTCTCGCTGCGCGCCACCACCGCCATTGCCTTCGCGACAGCATTGCTGACCGTGCCCTTCGCGGCACAGGCCCAGACGCTCGGCTACGCGCCGATGCAGCCGCAGGGATATCCGCAGGACCCGAGCTATTCGCGGGGTTATGTCAACGCGGCGCCGCAGGCCGCCGACGAGGATGCCGCGCTGCCCGACCGGCTGCGCAAGCAGATCGTCAGCTTCGACCGGAACGAGCCGGCCGGGACCATCGTCATCGATACCGGCAACACTTACCTCTATTACGTGCTCGGCAATGGCCGCGCGATCCGTTACGGCGTCGGCGTCGGCCGACAAGGTTTCACCTGGGCCGGCGTGCAGAGCGTCAGTCGCAAGGCCGAGTGGCCGGACTGGCATCCGCCGGCCGAGATGATCGCGCGTCAGCCTTATCTGCCGCGCTTCGTCGCCGGCGGTCCCGGCAATCCGCTCGGCGCTCGCGCGATGTATCTCGGCTCGAGCGAATACCGCATCCATGGCACGAACGATCCCACCACGATCGGCAAGTTCGTGTCCTCCGGTTGCATTCGCATGACCAACGAGGACGTCACGGACCTGTTCAGCCGCGTCAATGTCGGCGCCAAGGTGGTGGTGCTGCCGAAGAACGCGCCGCTGATGGCCAAGGGATACGACAAGGGCGGCGACCCCGTACGCAAGCGCCCGCCGGTGACGACGCTGCCTTCGGGACGGCAGGCGCTGAACATCACGACGTCGGCAGTGAACTGAGAGTTGAGCGAGGTCATATGAAGAGACGTTCGATCGGCAAACTGGCCGGTGGCGCGGCGGCGTGCTTCGCCGTCGCCTCGCTCGGCCTCGCGTTGACGCCGTCGGCGCATGCGGAAGACTTCTTCTCGGCGCTGTTCGGCGGCTTCCGCGCGCGCTCCGCGCCGGAGATCCGCATGCCGTTCCCGACCGATGACATGCCGCGCTACGACACGCCGCGCCAGCGGGCCTCTTATGGCGGCGGCATCGCCTATTGCGTGCGCGGTTGCGATGGCCGCTACTTCCCGGCGCAAGGAAACGACGCCGAAAGCAAGGCGAAATCCTGCAAGAGCTTCTGCCCGACGTCCGAAACCTCGCTGGTCTATGGCAGCAACATCGACGACGCCACGACGGACAAGGGAAAATCCTATTCCGACCTGCCCAACGCGTTCCGCTTCCGCAACGAGATCGTCGCGGGCTGCACGTGCAACGGCAAGGATCCGGTCGGACTTGCCCAGGTCAAGGTCGAGGACGATCCGACCTTGCGCAAGGGTGACATCGTCGCGGGCAGCGATGGCCTGGTGGTCGCCAACCGCAACGCCAACGACCGCCGTGGCGTCGCGATGAATTTTTCGCCGCTGCCGGAGTCGGTGCGCGCCAGGTTCCGCCAGGTGCCGGTGGTCGCGAAGGAGTAGGGGCGGTGCGGCCTCAAGTGGGTTGCGGCGCTAGCGCCTCGATCTCCACTGTCGTCCCGGACAAGCGGAGCGCAGATCCGGGATCCATAACTACAGGAAGCGGTTTGACGAAGGCACGTGGTTAGCAGCTCGCGCGACAACTTCTCCCTGTGGTTATGGGTCCCGGCGTTCGCCGGGACGACACTGAAGGTGTAGCGGCAGCTTTCTATCCAATCCGCAGTCCTACGCCGCGCGGATTTTCCCCAGGAAGTCGCTGACCTGCTGGCCGAGCTGGCGGCTCTGGGTTTCCAGCGTTTCCGAGGCCTGCTTGACGTTGTCCGCCGCACCGGCGGCAGCATCCGCGTCGGCCTTCACGCCGGTGATGTTGTCCGACACGTTCCTGGTGCCCTGCGCCGCAAATTGCGTGCTGCGCGTGATCTCCTGGGTCGCCGCGCCCTGCTCCTGTACGGCGGCGGCGATCGCGGTGGCGACCTCGTTCACTTCGCCGATGATGCCACCGATGGTCTGGATCGCGTTGATGGCGTCGCTCGCCACCCTCTGGATGTCGGCGATCTGCCCGGAGATTTCCTCGGTGGCTTTGGCGGTCTGGCTCGCCAGCGATTTCACCTCGGAGGCCACGACCGCGAAACCGCGCCCGGCTTCGCCCGCACGTGCGGCCTCGATCGTCGCGTTGAGCGCGAGCAGATTGGTCTGCGCCGCGATGGTGTTGATCA
The DNA here is from genome assembly GCF_052076005.1 of Bradyrhizobium sp. 63_E2_N1_3. Taxonomy (NCBI): domain Bacteria; kingdom Pseudomonadati; phylum Pseudomonadota; class Alphaproteobacteria; order Hyphomicrobiales; family Nitrobacteraceae; genus Bradyrhizobium; species Bradyrhizobium sp. 63_E2_N1_3. Next base: position 1,313,526 of record NZ_CP197235.1, read on the forward strand.
GGCCGACGACCTCGCCGATGCGTCCTGCGGACTGCGCCAGCCCTTGCACCGTGCCGTCGGTCTCGCGGGCCTGGTTGACGGCGCGGCTGGCAATGCCCGCGGCGTGCGCCGCCTGCTGGCTGATGTCGTTGATCGAGGCGGAGAGCTCCTCGGCGGCGGCGGCGACGCTGTCGACGCTCATGGAGGCGTCGTTGGAGGCCTTGCCGGCGACCTGGACGCGGTCGTTGGTCTGGCGCGACACCGCGGAGAGATCACCCGAGGTCTTGCGCATCTCGCCGGACGCCTCGCTCAGTTCGCCGAGCGTCTTGCGCACCGCGCCCTCGAACTCGCCGACATAGGTCTCGACGGCGCGCTGGCGCGCGGCCGCGCCGACATTGCGCTCGCGCTCCTGCGCCTCGATCTTGAGCTTCTCGGTCGCCTGCTGCTTGAAGGTTTCCAGCGCGCCGGCAAGCGCGCCGATCTCGTCCTGGCGGTCGAGATAGCCGCTGTCGACGGCGAGGTCGCCGCCGGCGACCTTGAGCATGGCGTCGCGGATGGTGTTGAGGGGATGGATGACGCGGCGGCTGACCAGCATGACCGCGCCGACGGCGAGGCCGATGGCGAGCGCCAGGAGTGCAAGCTGCACGATCAGCGCGCGCTGTGCGGTACTGCGCTGCTCCTGCGTGTAGCTCCGGGCGGCGTCGAGCGCGGCTTCGGCCACCGCGACCGCACTGGCCATACGGCCGACCGTGAGCGGGCTCCACTGGTTGGCCGTCAGCTCGGCCTTCTCACCCTTGACCAGGGTGTCCGCGAGACGGTCGCGCAGGGTGAGATATTGCGGCTCGAAATAAGCGGTCTTGGCCGTGGTCATGGCCGAGGCGAGCGCGGGCGGCAATTGCATGCCCGAGGTCGACAATTCCAGCGCTTTCCACATCGCGGCCGTACCGCCGACAAATTGGGTATAGTTGTAGCGGCCCTCCGGCGAGATCTTGCCGGCCGCAAGTCCGGTCGAGACGATCAGTGAGGCCTCGCCCGCGGTGTTGCGGAGCAGCCAGGCGCTCTGCTTGATCGACAGCAGCTGGTCGATCACGGCATCCTGGTGGTTGACGGTGGCGGCGAGGACGCCCGAGAGCTTGTCGAGCACGTCGAGCAGCCCCTGCGTCGTCTCCATGTATTCCTTGGTCAGGCCGGCGCGGCGCTGGTCCTTCGGTTTGGCAACATCCTCCCAGAACTGCTTCTGCTCTTCGCCCAGCAGCTTGTAGAGCCGCGCGAGCTCAGGCACCAGCGCGCCCGATTGCGGGAAGTCGATGCTCGGCAGCAGCTCGAGCGCGCGGGCCATCGCCGGCATCTGGGCATCGCGCAGCGCGCGCAGATATCTCTCGATCTCGGAGTCCATCGGCTCGGTCGCGTTCAGCAGCCGGGACGTGGTCGAGCGGTCGGTGCGCAGATTGTGCATCGCCTTGAACAGATCGGCGGAGGCGTCGGCGATCTGCGAGATGCGGTTAGCGGTCTTGAGGCGGTCCCAGGAGGCGTAGGCGGTGAGCGAGAGCGCAATCACCACGCAGACCGAGGTGATGGCGATCACCGCCTTCAGCAGCGCGGACACGGTCAGACGATTCAGCATCGAAGCCTCCTAAAATTCCCATTGCAAAGTTCGTCGAGACGCCCCGGCAACATCAAAACGGAGGGGCAGGCAGATCGGCAATCGCATGCCGTTTGCGGCGCATCACCCAAACGGTTTCTGCATCTGAAACGAAAAGGGTAAAGTTTTAGGCAGGCCGGCTGATCGTAGAAGTACGTATTTACTAGAAGTTGCAGTGGGTTGCCGTGATGGAACCTGCGCTGGAGATAGGCGTTAGAACACCGTAGCAATTTGCCTGAAGGGGGGTCCTTGCGATGCTGGTCGGCGTACTCGTCACCTTTCTCGTCGTCATTCTCGTGCTCTATCTCATCAACATGCTGCCCATGGACGGTCGCGCCAAGCAAATCGCGCGTGTGGTCGTCATCATCATCGGCGTCGTGTCGCTGCTGAAATATCTGACGGTGTTTTAGCGGGGTAGGGCGTGTAGCCCGGATGGAGCGCAGCGAAATCCGGGGGCCTGCCCCAAGCAACGCCGGTCCCGGATTGCGCTTCGCTCCATCCGGGCTACGGCCCGAAAACAAAAAAGCCCCGGCGCGAGCCGGGGCTTTGGTGTTTGAATGACCGGGCTCTAGCCCGCAGCCTTGGCCTCGCGGCGGCGGGCGGTGAGGATGTACTCGGTGTAGCCGTTCGGCTGCTCGCGCCCCTTGAAGATCAGGTCGCAGGCCGCCTTGAACGCGACACCGTCGAAGGCGGGCGCCATCGGCTTGTAGATCGCATCGCCGGCGTTCTGCTTGTCGACCACGACGGCCATGCGCTTGAGCGATTCCATCACCTGCGCCTCGGTGATCACGCCCTGATGCAGCCAGTTGGCGAGATGCTGGCTGGAGATGCGCAAGGTGGCGCGGTCTTCCATCAGGCCGACATCGTGGATATCAGGCACCTTGGAGCAGCCGACGCCCTGGTCGATCCAGCGCACGACATAGCCGAGGATGCCCTGGCAGTTGTTGTCGATCTCCTGCTTGACGTCGTCGGGCGCCCAGTTCGACTTCGACACCGGAATGGTGAGGATGTCGGACAGCTTCGCGCGCGGACCGCCCTTGGTCAGCTCCTGCTGACGCGCGGTGACGTTGACCTGGTGATAGTGCAGGGCGTGCAGCGTTGCCGCCGTCGGCGAGGGCACCCAGGCGGTGGTGGCGCCGGCCTGCGGATGCGCCAGCTTCTGTTGCAGCATGTCCGCCATCTTGTCGGGCGCGGCCCACATGCCCTTGCCGATCTGGGCATGGCCGGGCAGGCCGTCGATCAGGCCCATGTCGACGTTCCAGTCCTCATAGGCCTTGATCCAGGCCTGCGCCTTCATCTCGTTCTTGCGGATCATCGGACCCGCTTCCATCGAGGTGTGGATCTCGTCGCCGGTGCGGTCGAGGAAGCCGGTGTTGATGAACATGATGCGCTTGGAGGCGCGTTGGATGCAGGCCTTGAGGTTGACGGTGGTGCGCCGCTCCTCGTCCATGATGCCGACCTTGAGCGTGTTCTCGGGCAGCGACAGCATCTTCTCGACGCGGTCAAAAATCTCGCAGGTCAGCGACACCTCATCCGGGCCGTGCATCTTCGGCTTGACGATATAGGCAGATCCGGTGCGGCTGTTCTTGACCTTGGAGTTGCCCTTGATGTCGTGAATCGCAAGAAGCCCCGAGACGGCGGCGTCGAGCAGGCCTTCCGGAATTTCCTCGTCCTTCTCGTCCAGCACCGCGTCGGTGAACATGTGGTGACCGCAATTGCGCATCAGCAGCAGGCTGCGGCCATGCAGCTTCACTTCGCCCTTGCCGTCCGGCGTCTTGTAGCTGCGGTCACTGTTGAGCGAACGGGTCAGCGTCTTGCCGCCCTTCTCGAAATCGGCCGAGAGCGTGCCGTTCATCAGGCCAAGCGTGTTGCGATAGACCAGCACCTTGTCCTCGGCATCGACCGCGGCGACCGAGTCTTCCATGTCGAGGATGGTCGAGACCGCGGACTCCATGATCATATCGGCGACGCCGGCGGGATCGTCCTTGCCGATCACGCTGCTGCGGTCGATCTTGACCTCGACGTGCAGGCCGTTGTTGGCGAGCAGCACCGCGGACGGCGCGGCGGCATCACCCTGGAAGCCCGCGAATTGCGCGGCGTTCTTCAGCGCGGTGGCATTGCCGCTCTTCAGCTTCACCGCGAGCTGGCCCGCGACGACGCTATAGGCGGTGACGTCGGTGTGGCTGCCGGTCGCCAGCGGCACGGCGGCATCGAGGAACGCCTTGGCCTTGGCGATCACCTTGTCGCCGCGCGCCTTGTTGTAACCTTTGCCGCTCTCGGCAGCGTCGTGCGGGATCGCGTCGGTGCCGTAGAAGGCGTCATAGAGCGAGCCCCAGCGCGCGTTCGCCGCGTTCAGCGCATAGCGTGCGTTGGTGAGAGGCACGACGAGCTGCGGGCCGCAGATCTTGCCGATTTCTTCATCGACATTGGCGGTCTCGACCTTCTGCGTCGCCGGCTCCGGGACGAGATAGCCGATCTCCTTCAGGAACGCGGTATAGGCATCGAGGTCGAACGCCTTGCCCTTGTTGGCGCGGTGCCAGTCGTCGATCTTGGCCTGCAGCGTGTCGCGCACCGCCAGCAGCGCGCGGTTCTTCGGCCCCAGATCCTTGATGATGGCGGCGACCCCGGCCCAGAACGCATCCGGCGCGATCCCCGTTTTCGGGGCCGCTTCCTTGGCGATGAAGTCAAACAGGACGGGAGCGATCTTCAATCCGTGGGCGTCGACGCGTTTCATGATGGGCTTTCTTGTTGGAAATGGCTGTTTTTTGGCTGCTTTTGACCCGACAGCAGCAAAATGCGCCCATAAGGGGCAGCTTTCAGGGCCTATTAGCCCCAAAATCGGGGCCGTGAGAAGGCCTCCAAAAGTTGTCAAAATGTCAAGGCGAGGTGTGGGTCTGGCTCGTTTTACAAACGCTTCAGCCCGGCTTAGCGCCACGCGCACAGATGCGCTCCCTCCCCCCTTGCGGGGGAGGGCGGGGGAGAGGGGTAGCCCAGGAAAAGGTGTGCCTGAATTCGACGGAGCGGAGTGCTCGCGCTGATGGAGAGAGTCCCCGTGTGGACCCCTCTCCCTAGCCCTTCCCCGCAAGGGGGGAGGGAACGCAGTAGAGCGTGGGGACAGAGCGCGGCGTCTCTCGTGGAGAGCGCGCGCTCAAATATTCGCGGCGAGGTCCACGAGCTCGTCGAACAGCACGCCGGTGGTCTTCAGCATCCGTTCGATCTCGTCCGCGGCGTCGGCAACCGTGCGGGCCGACGTGTCGATCACGAGCTCGGCAGCCTCGGGTCGCTCGTAGTCGTTGCCGATGCCGGTGAACGACGCCAGCGCGCCGGCGCGGGCCTTCTTGTAATGGCCCTTGGGATCGCGATCCTCGCAGACCTCTGCCGGCGTCGCGACATGGATCTCGCGGAACGCGGTGTCGGCGATGCGGCGCGCGGTGGCGCGGTCCTCGCGTGCCGGCGAGACGGCGGCGACGATCGCGATGTGGCCGTTGCGGGCGAGATGGGTCGCGACTTCGGCGAGGCGGCGGATGTTCTCGCTGCGGTCGGCGGCGGAGAATCCGAGATCGTTGTTGAGCCCGGCGCGCAGCGTGTCGCCGTCGAGCAGGATCGGCGAGCCGCCATTGGTGAACAGCCGACGTTCCAGCGCCTTCGCCAGCGTCGACTTGCCGGACGCCGGCAGGCCGGTGAGCCAGACCACGGCGCCGTTGTGGCGGTAGCGCGCGGAGCGTTCGTCGGGCCGCAGCGCCGATTCCACCGGCACGATGTCGACCGGCACGGCGCGCTGGCCGGCATCGACCGACAGCACGAGACCACCGCCGGCGATGCGCCCCGAGACTTCGATCACGAGACGGCCGGTGCGCGGATTCTCGGTGTAGGGATCGGCGGCAATTGGGCTCGAAAGAGAAATGTCGATCTCGCCGACATGGTTGCGGCCGATCGCCTTGTTCTCGACGCTCGACAGCTCGCCGGGATCGACCGCCTTCTCGATGGCGACGACGGTGGCGCGGCTTTCCTTCGGGCCGCAGCGGACCAGCAGCTGGTCGCCCTTGGCGAGCGGCTTGTCGTGCAGCCAGAAGATGCGCGCGCGCAGACGGCGCGTCTCGCGCGGTGCGGAGCCGACATGCGCGACGATGTCGCCGCGCTCGATGAACAATTCGCGGTCGAGCGTGATGCCGACCGAGCGCCCCGCGCCCTGCCGTCCGGCGACCGGCGTTACCGGCCAGCTTTCGACCGTCTTGATCCTGGCGATCTTGCCGGCCGGCATGATCACGATCTCGTCGCCGGCAATGAGGCTGCCGGATTCGATGCGGCCCGCCACGATGCGGCGGTCGTCGAACTTGTAGATCGCCTGCACCGGCAGGCGCAGGGCGAGGGCTTCCAGCGGACGCGCCGGCTCGAGCTGGTCCAGCGCCTCGACCACGGTCGGACCCTTGTACCAGCCGATGCGGTCGGTGCGCTCCGCGACGCCGTCGCCATCGCGGGCCGAGATCGGGATCACCGCCGTCGGCGTCACGCCGAGGCCGTTGAGATGCGCCGAAATCTCGTCGCTGATTTCTTTGAAGCGCTCGGCGCTGAAATCGACGCGGTCCATCTTGTTGACGACGATCGCGACCTGCTTCACGCCGAGCAGGTGCAGCAGATAGCCGTGCCGCCGGGTCTGGTCACGCACGCCTTCGAGCGCGTCGATGATCAGCACCGCGCCGTCCGCCTGCGACGCACCGGTGATCATGTTGCGCAGGAATTCGGCATGGCCGGGCGCGTCGATCAGCACGATGTCGCGCGAATTGGTGCGGAAGCGGATCTGCGTGGTGTCGATGGTGATACCCTGATCGCGCTCGGTCTGGAGCGCGTCGAGCAGGAACGACCATTCGAACGGCATGCCGCGCCGCGCGCTGACGGCTTTCAGCATCTCGAGCTTGCCGTCGGGCAGGCTGCCGGTCTCGTGCAGCAGGCGCCCGACCAGCGTCGACTTGCCGTGGTCGACATGGCCGACGATCACGATACGGACCTGCGGACGCGTGGTGCCGTTCGGAGTGGCGGGCGAAGCGGGGGTGACGATCATGTTCATAGCCGCGTTGCGTCCTTGAATCAGAGATAGCCGGCGACGCGCAGACGCTCGAAGGCGTCCTCGGTCTCGTGGTCGAGCGCACGGCCGGCGCGCTCCGGCACCTTGGTCTGCTCGAGCTCGACCAGGATCTCGTCGATGGTCGACGCGGTCGACGCGACCGGATTGGTGATGTCCTGATCGCCCAGCGAGCGATAGCGCTTGCCGTCCTTGGCGAGATACAGCGGGATGATCGGAATGTTCTCGCGCTTGGTGTAGGCCCAGATGTCGGCCTCGGTCCAATGCAGGATCGGATGGATGCGCAAATGCGCGCCTTGCGGCGGCGAGGCGTTGAAATGGTCCCAGAACTCCGGCGGCTGATCGCGCACGTCCCAATTGCCTTCGAGCCCGCGCGGCGAGAACACGCGCTCCTTGGCGCGCGTCGCCTCTTCGTCGCGGCGGATGCCGGCGATCAGGCCGTCAAAGCCGAATTTGGCGAGCGCCATCTTCAGACCTTCGGTCTTGCGCGCAGCGGAACGGGCCGCCGGCGGCAGCGTTGGGTCGACGGCATCGATCGGCGGGCAGGGTTCGACGCGCAGGTCGAGCTCCCACTCTTTCCCGTAGTGATCGCGGAAGCGATACATCTCCGGAAACTTCTTGCCGGTATCGACGTGGAGGGCCGGGAACGGCAGCCGGCCGAAGAACGCCTTGCGCGCCAGCCAGATCATGACGTTGGAGTCCTTGCCGAGCGACCACAGCAGGGCGATCTTCTTCAGGCGGCCGAAGGCCTCGCGGAAAATGTAGATGCTCTGCGCCTCAAGCTGGTCCAAATGGTCCATGTTGGGGGCGGTCAGCCCGACGGGAATTTGCTCGGAAACGGGAGCCCGGAAGTCCCGTCCATCTGCACCGGAATCGGTCCTGAGAAGATGCATCTCTGCCACTTTGCGTTTGGAGGCGAATTTTCTATAGTTGCGGTGCAGAAGAGAAGAAAAAATTTTCTCTTTGCGCGCTCGAAACGACACATATATAGAAAATAATTCCAGTCAACCCCGGATGTGGGGGAAGCGAGTATCGCATGCGGTTCTTGCCGGTGTTCCTCGATCTCAAGGCCGGTCCGGTGGTCCTCATCGGCGCGGGTGAGCTTTTGCGCGCTAAGCTGCGCGTGCTCGCCGCTGCCGGTGCGCGCATCCGCGTGCATGCGATCGACGGCAATCAGGACCTGAGCCTCAGCTCCGAAGACGCGGCGCGGATTGAAATCGCGACTGGCGATCCGCTCACCGCCGATCTCTCGGGCGTCATTGCCATCGTTTGCGCCGGCGCGGGCGATGTCGGCGTTGCCATGTCGGTCCGCGCCAAGGCGCTCGGCCTGCCCGTCAACGTCATGGACGATCTCGAACATTCCAGCTTCATCTTCCCGGCGATCGTCGATCGCGGCGATGTCGTAGTCGCGGTCGGCACCGGCGGCACCTCGCCGGTGGTGGCGCGGCGCGTGCGCGAGAAGATCGAGGCGCTGCTGCCGGCCCGCATCGGCGAGCTTGCCGAGTTCATCGGCGGCTTCCGCAAATCCATCAACGAGCGCATCGCCGAGTTTCCGCTGCGCCGCCGCTTCTGGGAGCGCGTCATCGACGGTCCGATCGGCGCGTCTGTGCTCGCGGGCCGCAAGGGCGAGGCCGACGCCGCGATCAGGGCGATCTCCGATCCGTCCGCATTCGCGCGTGCCGACAAGCCGGAAGGCTCGGTCGCGCTGGTCGGCGCCGGGCCCGGCGATCCTGATCTTCTCACCATCAAGGCGCTGCGCGCGCTCCAGGATGCCGACATCGTCTTTCATGACGAACTGGTCTCGGGCGAAATTCTCGACCGCATCCGCCGCGACACCACGCGCGTTCCGGTCGGCCGGCGCGTCGGCAAGCCCGGCATCGGCCAGGACGCCATCAACAAGCGCATGATCGAGGCCGCGCAATCCGGCCAGCGCGTGGTGCGGCTGAAGGGCGGCGACCCCTTGGTGTTCGGCCGCGGCGGCGAAGAGGTCGAAGCGCTGCGCGCGGCCGGCGTCGCCTATTCGATCATTCCCGGCATCACGGCAGGGCTCGGCGGCGCCTCCGATTTCGAGGTGCCACTCACCTATCGTCATGAGGCGACCCGCATCACCTTCCTCACCGCGCACAAGGCGCGCGATGCCGAGAACGTGGACTGGTCGACGCTGACCGACACCAAAATGACCGTCGTGGTCTACATGGGCATGACCGCGGCCCCGGCGATCCGCGAAGGCTTGTTCGCGGCCGGCCGTTCGCCGGAGACGCCGGTCGGCGTATTCTCCCGCGTCACGCGGCCGGATGCACAAGGCGCGATCGGCACGCTGCGCGACCTGCCCGAGCTCGTGCGGCGGACCCATGGCGGTCCCGCCATCCTCATCATCGGCGACGTGGTCCGGCATGCCGGCTCGCTTCGCCGCGAAACACCCAAACAAATCATCTCTGACCTCCTGGATGCTGCCGAATGACCTCTCCCTTGCAAAAGAAACTTAAAATCAGCGATTCCTCCGTCGTGACCGCTAACCGTACCTGGGATGGCGTCGTCGTCTACCGCACCGCTGCCAAGGGCTGGTCGGCTGACCTCGCAGACGCCGCGATCGTGCGAAACTCCGATGAGGCGAAAGCGTTGCTCGCCGAGGCCGTGGCCGATGACGTCGGCGCGATTGGTCCCTATATCGCTCCGGTCCAGATCGGCGAGGACGGCAAGATCGTGCCCGGAAATCTGCGCGAGCAGATCCGCCGCGATGGCGTGACCATCGACTTGCCGGTTTAATCGCAGGTCGGGCTGTAAGGCACTTTAATCATGTACGCTTACGACGAAATCGATCGCACGCTGGTCAACGAGCGCGTCTCGGAATTCCGCGACCAGGTGCAACGCCGTCTCTCGGGCGAGTTGACCGAGGACGAATTCAAGATGCTGCGCTTGCAGAACGGCGTCTATCTGCAACTGCACGCCTACATGTTCCGCGTCGCGATTCCCTACGGAACGCTGGCGTCGAACCAGTTGCGGCAGCTTGCCCATGTCGCGCGCAAATATGACCGCGGCTACGGCCATTTCACCACGCGCCAGAACATCCAGTTCAACTGGATCAAGCTTTCGGACCTGCCGGATGCGCTGGCCGATCTCGCCGAGGTCGGCATCCACGCGATGCAGACCTCCGGCAACAACATGCGCAACGTCACCTCGGATCAGTGGGCCGGCGTCGCGCCGGGCGAGATCGAGGATCCCCGCATCTGGTCGGAGCTGATCCGCCAGCACACTACGCTGCATCCGGAGTTCTCGTTCCTGCCGCGCAAGTTCAAGATCGCGATCACCGCTTCGGATCACGACCGCGCTGCGATCAAGGTCCACGACATCGGCCTGCGGCTGATCAAGAACGAGAAGGGCGAAACCGGCTTCGAGGTGCTGGTCGGCGGCGGTCTCGGCCGCACGCCGTTCATCGGCAAGACCATCAAGCACTTCGTCCACGGCCGCGATCTCCTGAGCTATATCGAGGCGATCCTGCGCGTCTACAACCAGTACGGCCGCCGCGACAATATCTACAAGGCGCGCATCAAGATCCTGGTGCACGAGCTCGGCATCGAGAAGTTCTCCCGCGAGGTCGAGGAGGAGTGGCAGCATATCCGCAACTCCTCGCTTCAGATCGACGACGAGGTGATCGAGGACATCCGCTCGCGCTTCATCTATCCGGCTTACGAGAAGCTGCCGCACATGCCGGACGAGCTGCGCCAGGCAGCGGCCGATCCCGATTTCGAGGCGTGGCGCAAGAACTCGGTCGCCGCGCACAAGAACCCGGGCTACTCCATCGTCACGATCTCGCTGAAGCCGATCGGCGCGCCTCCGGGCGATGCCACGGCCGAGCAGATGGATGCGCTGGCCGATCTCGCCGACAAATATTCCTTCGGCGAGATCCGCGTCGGTCATGAGCAGAATTTGGCGCTGCCGCATGTTGCCAAGCGCGACCTGCCGGCGCTGTGGAAGGCGCTCGACAAGCTTGGGCTGGCGACGCCGAACGTCAACCTGATCACCGACATCATCGCCTGCCCGGGGCTCGACTATTGCTCGTTGGCCAATGCGCGCTCGATCCCGATCGCGCAGGAGCTGACGCGGCGCTTTGCCAACCATGAGCTCGCCAATCTGATCGGGCGGCTGCATATCAACATCTCCGGCTGCATCAATGCCTGCGGCCATCATCATGTCGGTCATATCGGCATTCTCGGTGTCGAGAAGAACGGCGAGGAGGTCTACCAGATCACCATCGGCGGCCGTGCCGACGAGAGCGCCGCGCTTGGCAATCTGATCGGCCCCGGCGTCAAGTTTGACGAGGTCGCTGACGTCGTCGAGGACATCGTGGAAGCCTATCTGGCGCTGCGCGAGCGGCCGGAGGAGCTGTTCGTCGACACGGTGAAGCGCCTCGGCGTCGAACCCTTCAAGGAGCGCGTCTATGCCACTCGTTAACGGCGGAAAAATCGCCGACGACAGCTTCGTCAAGCTTGCCGTCGACACGCCGCTGCCCGAGGGCGGCGACATCCTGGTGCCGGCCGAGCGCTTCCTCAGCGATGCGGACGCGCTGCTCAAGCGCGGCGGCAAGGTCGGCGTGATCTGGCCGAACAATCGCGATATCGCCGAGCTCGTGCCCTATCTCGGCAAGATCGCCGTCGTCGCATTGGTGTTCCCGAGCTTCCGCGATGGCCGCGCCTACAGCCAGGCGCGCCTGCTGCGCGAGCGCTATAATTATCGCGGCGATTTGCGTGCCACCGGCCAGGTGCTGCGCGATCAGTTCGTGTTCATGCTGCGTGCCGGCTTCGATTCCTTCGAGGTCAAGAAGCAGGCCGACGCGGAAGCCTTCATGCAGACCGCGAAGCGCTATTCGGTGTTCTATCAGCCGACCGGCGACGGCCGCATCACCGCGCTGCACCGGCGGATGCAGCTGCGTCACTCCGAAGGTGTCGGCACGTGAACGCAATCGCGCCCCAGGTCGCTTCGGTGTCCGCGTCCGCGCTGCCCTCGGCGGAGGAGCTCGATCGCGCGTTGCGCGATGCCTCGCCTGCGGAAGTCATTGCCGCGGCGTTGAAGGCGGTTGGGCGCGAGAAGCTTGCGCTGGTGTCGTCCTTCGGCACGGAATCGGCGACGCTGCTGAAGGTCATGGCCGACGTCGATCCGGCGATCCCCGTGATCTTCCTCGACACCGGCTGGCTGTTCGAGGAGACGCTGGCCTATCGCGACACGCTGATCGCGGAACTCGGCTTGAAGGACGTCCGCTCGATCAAGCCTGTCGAGGAGACGCTGTCGCGCGAAGATCCCGACCGCGACCTCTGGTTCTCCGATCCAGACGCCTGCTGCCGCATCCGCAAGGTCGAGCCGCTGGCGCGTGCACTGAAGCCGTTCGATGCGTGGCTCAATGGCCGCAAGCGCTTTCAGGGCAATGCGCGCACCGACATTCCGGTGGTCGAGGATGATGGCGCGCGGTTGAAGTTCAACCCCTTTGCCAATGTCTCGCGCGAGGAACTCGAAGCCATCTTCGTCCGCGCCAAATTGCCGCGTCATCCGTTGGTGGAGTCCGGTTTCCTGTCGGTTGGGTGTATGCCTTGCACCAGCAGAACGGCCGAGGGCGAGGATGCACGCGCCGGTCGCTGGCGCGGCCGAGCCAAGACAGAATGCGGCATCCACACGATGAAGACTTCGTAGCACAGTCGAGCTGTCCGGCTACGAACAAGAAAATCCGGTTCCGTTGACTTGAGAGCGTTTCGCCCCGAGTTATGCCCGCGTGCCATCGATGACGATGACGTCGTCGAGGTAAATGGAGATGGACATGATGCGCCGTATCGTTCCGCTCGCGGCAGGGCTGCTCTTGACTGGATTGTTGGCAAGCTCGGCTCTCGCCGCTGACATCAATCTCTTGAACGTGTCGTACGATCCGACGCGTGAGCTCTATGCCGAGTTCAACAAGGCGTTCGCGAATGCCTATCAAAAGGAAACCGGCAAGAGCGTCGAGATCAAGCAGTCGCATGGCGGCAGCGGCTCGCAGGCGCGTGCCGTGATCGACGGATTGCAGGCCGATGTGGTGACGCTCGCGCTCGCCTATGACATCGACGCCGTCGCGAACAAGGGCCTCACCGCGACCGACTGGCAGAAGCGTTTGCCGCAGAATTCATCGCCCTATACCTCGACCATCGTGTTTCTGGTGCGCAAGGGCAATCCGAAGGGCATCAAGGACTGGGACGATCTGCTCAAGACCGGTGTCTCGGTGATCACGCCGAACCCGAAGACCTCCGGCGGGGCGCGCTGGAATTATCTCGCCGCCTGGGGCTTTGCCCAAAAGAAATACGGCTCGGCCGACAAGGCCAAGGACTTCATCGGAAAGCTCTACCAGCAGGTGCCGGTGCTCGATACCGGTGCGCGCGGCGCCACCGTGACCTTCGTCGAGCGCGGCGTCGGCGACGTGCTGCTGGCCTGGGAGAACGAGGCCTATCTCGCCCTGAAGGAGTTTGGTGCGCAGAAGTTCGAGATCGTGGCGCCGCCGCAATCGATCCTCGCCGAGCCGCCGGTCGCGATCGTCGACAAGGTTGCCGATAAAAAAGGCACCCGCAACGCGGCCGATGCCTACCTCCAGTATTGGTATACCAAGGAAGGTCAAGAAATCGCCGCGCGCAATTTCTACCGTCCGCGCGACGCCGAGATCGCCAAGAAGTACGAAAACTCCTTCGCCAAGGTCGAACTGTTCACGATCGACGACGTTTTCGGCGGCTGGACCAAGGCGCAGAAGGAACATTTTGCCGACGGCGGCGTCTTTGATCAGATCTACAAGAACTGATCGGGCGCCGTCTTAGGAGTAGCAGGGGGCCTGGTGAGCGCAGTTGCAGCACGACGACGGACATTGCCGGGCTTCGGTCTCACGATGGGACTGACGCTTTCCTGGCTCTCCATCATCATTCTGATTCCGCTGGCCGGGCTGTTCCTGAAATCGCTGGAGCTGAGCCCCGAGCAATTCTGGAACATCCTGTCCAGCCGCCGCACCCTCAACGCCTTGCGCGTCTCCTTCGGCCTCGCCTTTGCGGCGGCCTGCGTCAATCTCGTCATGGGCAGCATCATCGTCTGGGCGCTGGTGCGTTACCGCTTCCCCGGGCGCCGGCTGTTCGACGCCATCGTCGACGTGCCGTTCGCGCTGCCGACGGCGGTCGCCGGCGTGGCGCTGACGGCGCTGTTTGCCGAGACGGGCTGGCTGGGTGCGCCGCTCGCAGCGCTCGGTATCAAGGTGGCATTCACGCCGATCGGCATCTTCGTCGCCATGATCTTCATCGGCATCCCCTTCGTGGTGCGCACCGTGCAGCCGGTGCTCCAGGACCTCGACCCCGAGATCGAGGAGGCCGCCGGCAGCCTCGGCGCCAGCCGCTGGCAGACCATCATCCGCGTGATCCTGCCCTCGCTCGGACCGGCGCTGCTCACCGGCCTCGCGCTCGCCTTCGCCCGCGCGGTCGGCGAATACGGCTCGGTGATCTTCATCGCCGGCAATCTGCCTAATGTCTCCGAGATCGCGCCGCTCCTGATCGTGATCCGGCTGTCCGAATTCCGCTATGCCGACGCGACCGCTATCGCGGTGGTCATGCTCGTCGTCTCCTTCGTCATCATCTTCGCCGTCAACCGGCTCCAGCGCTGGGCGCAGAGCCGGATCCCGGCGCGCTGAGGGCAGATCATGACGATGCAGATCGCAGATTCCGTCTCGCTGCCTTCGACCGATGCGCGCGCGCGTGCCCACGCGGCCGCCGCCCGGGACAGCCTCCGCACCGAGCCGCCCGCAATACGTATCGCCATCATTGCGCTGGCGGTGGTCTTCCTCAGCGTCTTCGTCGTGCTGCCGCTGGTTCTGGTGTTCGCGCAGGCCTTTTCGAGAGGCGTTCTCGCTTATCTGTCCGCGCTCGCCGAGCCGGAGGCGCTGGCTGCGATCAAGCTGACGCTGCTGGTCGCGGCGATCTCGGTCGGCCTCAATCTCGTATTCGGCCTCGTCGCGGCATGGGCCATCGCCAAGTTCGAGTTTAGCGGCAAGACCTTCCTGATCACGCTGATCGACCTGCCGTTCTCGGTGAGCCCGGTGATCTCGGGCCTCGTCTTCGTGCTGCTGTTCGGCGCGCAGGGATATTTCGGCAGCTGGCTTAGGGATCACGATATCCAGATCCTGTTCGCGGTGCCCGGCATCGCGCTCGCCACCACCTTCGTGACCTTCCCGTTCGTGGCGCGCGCGCTGATCCCCCTGATGCAGGAGCAGGGCACGCAGGAGGAGGAGGCCGCGATCTCGCTCGGCGCCTCCGGCCTGCAGACCTTCTTCCGCGTCACCCTGCCCAACATCAAATGGGGCGTGCTCTACGGCGTCCTGCTCTGCAACGCGCGCGCGATGGGCGAATTCGGCGCCGTGTCGGTGGTATCCGGACACATCCGCGGCGAGACCAACACCATGCCGCTGCTGGTCGAGATTCTCTACAACGAGTACCAGTTCGTCGCTGCGTTTGCGATCGCCTCGCTGCTGGCGATGCTGGCCCTGATCACGTTGATCGCCAAGACCGTTCTCGAACGTCACCTCGACGAAGGACACGACGCAAGTGACCATTGAAGTCAGGAATCTCGTCAAGCAGTTCGGCAGCTTCAAAGCCCTCGACGGCGTCGATCTCAAGGTCGACAATGGCGAGCTGCTGGCGCTGCTCGGTCCGTCCGGTTCCGGCAAGACCACGCTGCTGCGCATCATCGCCGGCCTCGACTGGCCCGATTCCGGCGAGGTTTCCTTCAATGGCGAGGATGCGCTGGCGCGGGGCGCGCGCGAACGGAACGTCGGCTTCGTGTTCCAGCACTACGCGCTGTTCCGCCACATGACGGTGTTCGAGAACGTCGCCTTCGGCCTGCGCGTGCAGCCGCGCGCCAGCCGTAAGGACGAGTCCACCATTCGTGCGCGCGTCAAGGAGCTGCTCGATCTCGTGCAGCTCGACTGGCTCGCCGACCGCTATCCGAGCCAGCTCTCCGGCGGCCAGCGCCAGCGCATCGCACTCGCCCGCGCGCTCGCGATCGAGCCGCGCATCCTCCTGCTCGACGAGCCCTTCGGCGCGCTCGATGCCAAGGTGCGCAAGGAGCTGCGCCGATGGCTGCGCTCGCTGCACCAGGAGATCAACGTCACCTCGATCTTCGTCACCCACGACCAGGAGGAGGCGCTCGAAGTCGCCAACCGCGTCGTGGTGATGGACAAGGGTAGGATCGAGCAGATCGGCTCGCCCGACGACGTCTATGAAAGCCCGGCGACCGCCTTCGTCCACGGCTTCATCGGCGAATCCATCGAGCTGCCGGTCCAGGTCGAAGGCGGCGTCATCAGGCTCGGCGACCGCCCACTCAATCTTGCAGCAGACGGCTTGGTGTCTGGCGCGTCAAAACTGTTCGTGCGGCGACATGATATGCTGGTCGGCCCGCCCGGAAGCGGTGCCTTCGAGGGCGCTGTGCAGCACGTCCGGAATTTCGGCCCCGTGCAGCGGGCCGAGGTGGCGCTATCCGGCGGCGAGACCATCGAGATCGACGCCCCCCGCGACAGGGAACTGCGCGCCGGCGACACGATCGGCCTCGAACCGCGCCGCTACCGGATATTTGCGGGCTAGTAGGCGCCTCGGCCGAAAGCTCAAATCTTCCTCAATATTCACCTTTCAGCCACGGTTGGTATGCAACAACGGCCCCTCATTTGGGGGCCCCTGAACATGCGCGCTGCGGCCGCAATACTCATCACTTTGCTTCTCGCCGGCTGCGCCGGCAACGAAGCACCGGTCCAGCAGCCGTCGATGTATGCCGACATGTCGGTCCCGGGCACCAAGCTCGATGCGCAGGCGGCAGCGATCATGATCTCGCAATACCGCCAGAACAACGCCCTCGGCACCGTCGTGATCGACCCCGATCTGATGCGGCTCGCCGAATCCCAGTCCCAGGCCATGGCGGCGGCCAACAAGATGGACCATGATGTCCGCGCCCCGCTGGCCAAGCGCCTCAGCGCGGGCGGCTATCCGGCGACGGTGGCGGTCGAGAACGTTTCGGCGGGCTATCATACGCTGGCGGAAGCGTTTTCCGGCTGGCGCGACTCGCCTCCGCACCGGGCCAACATGCTCAAGAGCGGTGTCACAAAACTGGGCATCGCGGCGGGCTATGCTCCCGGCACCAAATACAAGGTGTTCTGGACCATGATCCTGGCCTCGACCGACCCCCGATAAGCCAGACTTGATCCCGGGATGCATTGACGCCGCGGCGGACTGTCGCCACGGTGGCTCGCCTTTTGCTATTGTTCCCAGATGACAGATCATAGCCCGGAAGTCGCAACAGTCCCCGCGAAGGCGCAGCGCGTCCTGGTCCTCCAGGGCGGTGGGGCGCTCGGCTCCTATCAGGCCGGCGCCTACCAGTCGCTGTGCCATTTCGACTTCGAGCCGGAATGGGTCGCCGGCATCTCGATCGGCGCGGTCAACGCCGCCATCATCGCCGGCAACGAGGGACAGACCCGCGTCAAGCGGCTCAAGGAATTCTGGGAGATGGTGTCGGCGCCGGTGCCGTGGAAGCCGATCGGCAAGAGCGATCACAGCCGCGAGCTGTTCAATTCGACCAGTGCCGCATTGATCGCGACCTTCGGCGTGCCCGGTTTCTTCACGCCGCGCATTCCGCCCGCGCCGCTCTGGCCGCCCGGCACCAAGCAGGCCGAGAGTTATTACGACACCGCGCCGCTGAAGAAGACGCTGGAGCGCCTGGTCGATTTTGATCGCATCAACGATCTGAAGACGCGCCTGTCGGTCGGCGCCGTCGGCGTCACCTCGGGCAACTTCAAATATTTCGACAATTACGAGTTCAAGAAGCTCGGCAAGACCATCGGCCCCGAGCACATCATGGCCTCCGGCGCGCTGCCGCCGGGATTTCCGTCCGTCGTGATCGAAGGCGAGCACTATTGGGACGGCGGCATCGCCTCCAACACGCCGCTCGACTACGTGCTCGATGCCGAGGTCGCTCGCGACATGCTGATCTTCCAGGTCGATCTGTTCAGCGCCCGCGGCGATCTGCCGAATTCGCTGCTCGAGGCGACCGAGCGCGAGAAGGACATCCGCTTCTCCAGCCGCACGCGGATGAACACCGACAAGAACAAGCAGATCCACAACGCCCGCCGGGCCGTGCGCGATCTGATTTCCAAATTGCCCGATTATCTGAAGAATGATCCTTCCGTGGAATTCCTCGCGAAGGTATCGCGCGAAAGCACCGTCACCGTGGTGCATCTGATCTATCGCAGCAAGAACTACGAATCCTCGTCGAAGGATTACGACTTCTCGCATGTCGCCATGGTCGAGCACTGGGAAGCCGGCGTGCGCGACGTGCATCTGTCGATGCGCCACAAGGACTGGCTCGAGCGGCCGCAGTCCGGCGAGACCATGGTGACCTACGATCTCACGGGGGACGTCACCGCGCCCCCGCCAAAAAGGAGCGAATAACATGGGTAGTCTGTCAGGCAAGAACGCCGTCGTGACCGGTTCGACCAGCGGCATCGGGCTCGCCTATGCGCGCGCCTTCGCCGCCGCCGGCGCCAATGTCGTCATCAACGGCTTCGGCTCGCCGGAGGACATCGAGAAGGAACGCGCCAAGATCGAGTCCGACTTCGGCGTGAAGGCGGTGTATTCGCCGGCCGACATGACCAAGCCCGCCGAGATCGCCGGGATGATCGCGCTCGGCGAGAAGTCGTTCGGCTCGGTCGACATCCTCGTCAACAATGCCGGCATCCAGTTCGTCTCGCCGATCGAGGAATTCCCGGTTGAGAAATGGGACCAGATCATCGCGATCAACCTGTCCTCGGCTTTCCATGCCATCCGCGCGGCGGTGCCCGGCATGAAGAAGAAGGGCTGGGGCCGTATCATCAACACGGCGTCGGCGCACTCGCTGGTCGCCTCGCCCTTCAAGTCCGCCTATGTGTCGGCCAAGCACGGCATCGCCGGCCTGACCAAGACCGTGGCGCTCGAGGTCGCGACCCACAAGATCACCTGCAACTGCATCAGCCCCGGCTATGTCTGGACGCCGCTGGTGGAGAAGCAGATCCCCGACACGATGAAGGCGCGCAACCTCACGCGCGAGCAGGTCATCAACGACGTGCTGCTCGACGCGCAGCCGACCAAGGAGTTCGTCACCTCCGAGCAGGTCGCAGCCCTCGCGCTGTTCCTGTGCGGCGACGATGCCGCGCAGATCACCGGCACCAACCTGTCGATCGACGGCGGCTGGACGGCGGAGTAAGGCTCCAGCCGTAGGGTGGGCAAAGGCGCGTCAGCGCCGTGCCCACCATCCTCCCGCGATTGAGGAGAAACGGTGGGCACGCTTCGCTTTGCCCACCCTACGATCCCGCCCTTGGTCGTCGCCCGGTCAAGCCGGGCGATGACAGCTAGGGCGGGTGGTTGGCCTAATGCGTCCAGGCCAGCGCCGTCACGATCGCGGACGACAGGTTCAGCTCCGCGAACATGATCTTGCTGGCGACCACGAACAGCACGCAGGCAAGCGTCAGGCGCAGCACCGTCTCGGGGACGCGCGTCGCACTGAGACTGCCGACGATGATGCCGGGCAGCGAGCCCAGCAGCAGCACGCCCATCAGGGCCCAATCCACATCGCCGAGCGCCCAATGTCCGGCCCCGGCAACCAGCGTCAGCGGCACCGCATGCGCGATGTCCGAGCCGACGATGGTCGCCATCGGCAGGCGCGGATAGAGCAGCAGCAGCACGGTGACGCCGACCGCGCCGGCACCGACCGACGAGATCGACACCAGCACGCCGAGCACGATGCCGGTGACGACGGTCGCGATCGCCGTGGTACGATCGTCGACACGTTCCAGCCGGCCGCGATAGCGCTCCATGAGGGCCTTGCGGAAGATCAGCGATGTCGCGGTCAGCAGCAATGCAAAGCACAGCACCAGATTGACCAGGCTGCGCTCGGAATCGCTCCTGAGGTCGAGCTTCCACAGCACGAGCAGCGTCAGCGCGCTCGCCGGGATGCTGCCGCAGGCGAGCCGCAGCACGGCGGGCCAGTGCACGCTCCGCGACCAGCCATGCACCACGCTGCCGCCGGTCTTGGTGGCGGCGGCATAGAGCAGGTCGGTGCCGACGGCGGTGGAGGGGTGGATGCCGAACAGCAGGATCAGCAGCGGCGTCATCAGCGAGCCGCCACCCACGCCGGTCATCCCGACAAGCAGGCCGACGCCAAATCCGGAGGCGACATAGAGCGGATCAATCATGTCTGGGGAATCTTAGGTTTATCTCGTCGGTTGAGCAATATGACGTAGAATAAAATTTCCCTGAAACGCAATCGCTTCGGTTGAATAAGAAAAATCTTGCGACAGACGGTGGGCGGGGAGGGGGTTTCAGTCGCCGCCGCGCAAGGCGCGAAACAGCCATTCTCCAGGCCGGCAACCCGGGTGGCAGCGCCTATTTGCCAAACGCCAGCACGTGCAGGCCGAGCCGCTGGCGCACGATCCAGAACAGCAGCACCGTCTCGAATGTCAGCGAGATCGAGGTCGCGGCCGCGGCGCCGTGACCGCCGAAGCGTGGCACCAGCGCGATGCAGAGCACGAGGTTCATCACGAACGCCAGCGCATAGGCCAGCGCACAGATCTTCTGCTGGCCGAGCATGTTGAGCAGGCGCTCGACCGGTCCAATCGCGGCGCGCACCACGAGGCCGATCGCGGCGACGAACATGATGTCGTAGCCGACCGTGAATTGCGGGCCGAACAGCCAGAGCAGCGGCTTGCCGAGCGCAAGCAGCACGATGGTCGCTGCCAGCGACGGCCAGAACGTCCAGTTGATGGCATGCGCGACATAGGCCGACAGGCGCGCCTTGTCGCCGAGCGCGTTGTATTCGGCGAA
This sequence comes from Bradyrhizobium sp. 63_E2_N1_3, assembly GCF_052076005.1. Taxonomy (NCBI): domain Bacteria; kingdom Pseudomonadati; phylum Pseudomonadota; class Alphaproteobacteria; order Hyphomicrobiales; family Nitrobacteraceae; genus Bradyrhizobium; species Bradyrhizobium sp. 63_E2_N1_3. The sequence continues at coordinate 1,334,110 of NZ_CP197235.1, forward strand.
GCGGTGCGCTGTGGTCGCCGACATCGCGTAGTGGATGAACGAGACCAGGGCGAGCGTCTTCACCACCGCGAAATAGACACCGACCTCGTCCGATGGGCGGAACTGCTGAAGCACCAGCACGTCGGTATAGGACAGCAGCAGGTAGAAGCTCTCGACCAGCAGGATCGGCAGCGAGACGGCGAGCCAGCCGCCGATGTCGTAGGTCTTGGGGCCCGGCTCGATGTGATCGGCGAGCTTGCGGTTCAGCACCACCATCTGCCCGGTCATCGCGATCCACACCGCGCCGGCGCTCGCGACCATCGCGGCGACCGCGCCGAGATGATAGCCGAGCAGGAAGGCAGCGGCCGTGATGCCGATGATCAGCGCCTGGCGGATGATGAATTGCGGCATCAGACCGAGCTGCATCCAGTCATGCGAGCGCGCGATGCCGTCCTGGGTGTTGGCGACGACGAAGGCGGGCAGCGTCATGCAGCCGATATAGAGCGGCAGCACCTCGGCCGGATCGATCCAGGGCGAGAGCAGCTTGACGATTCCGGCGAGCCCCAGCGACACCAGCGTGGACGCGGCAAAGGTCAGCCAGCGGCTGCTGGAGAGAAAGCCGCGCAGCAGCGCATGCTCGCCGCTGGTGCGATATTCGGGAATGATCTTTTGCGCGGAGGCCGAGATGCCGAAGTCCATCATGCTGCCGAGCAGCAACACCCAGGTCCAGACATAGACATAGATGCCGTAGTCGGACGTCCCCATCCAGCGCGCGAGCAGAACTTGCGAGAAATAGGCGAGGCCCGCGCTGATCACCCGGATGATGAAGATGGTGCCGGCCAACCGCCGCGTCAGCGACGCTTCGTTCGACCCGCCCATCAGCTTCGCGCGCAGCCGCGCGATGAGGCCGGCAGGTCCGGTCGTTGCGGGTTCTGCATCCATCACGGCCAATTCGAGATCCCCAGGGCGTCCGTATCAGGCGTCCCGCATGCTGCGGCAGGCCTGATGCGGTAGCCCTTGGGGATTAGCAACCATTCGTTAAGATTGGGTTGGGTGAGGCATGCTGCCGCTCCAGCCACCAGCGACGTCCCCGCCTAGTGCGCAATTGCGCACGGGGGGCGGGGACCCATAACCCCAGGGAGAAATTGTTGCGCTGGCTGGTAACTCCGAGTCCTCGCCAAACCACTCCCTGTGGCTATGGGTCCCGGGCTCGCGCTGCGCGCGCCCCGGGACGACAGCTGAATATGGGGCGCTGGCAGCGCAACTCAGCTCCGGCTCACTCCAGATTCGTATTGAACTCGTACGACTTCTCGGGCGCGACGAGCGTGAACTTCAACGCCGCTCCGTCGGGCTTGGCGCCCGGTGGCAGTCCATCGAGCTCGAAGGAAAATCGTTGCACGCCGGGTGGGCTGCGCTCGACCGGCGCCGGAATCGGCAACGCCCAATCGAGCGTTGGCCCTTCCACGAACAAATTGACGCCGCGGCTGTCAGGCACGACCACGTCGACCACGACATTCTTGGGACCGTCACGTTTGACGTCGCGGATGGTCAGCGGATTGGGATCACCGATCGTGGCAGGCTTCGGCACGGTGTCGAGCGCAGCACGCAGATTAGCGTCCTCGGTCGAGGCGACGTTGTTGAAGCCGAGCTCGACATTGGCCTCGACGGGAACGCAGAGCTTCTCGCACACGGCGTAGTTGATCTCGGCGCGCAGCGTCACCGGCTTGTCGGGCGCCTTGGGCACGATGCGCAGAGGCAGCACGACCTGGCCGTGATAGCCGATCGAATGCCCGCCCGCACCGTCATCGAATTTCAGCGGCGCCGGCCACATCACCGTCACCGCTTCGACATTGTCCGATTTGGAGAAATCGAACCGCGGCGGAACGCCGGAATCGCCGGGGATGCGCCAGTAGGTCTTCCATCCCTGCTGGAGCTGGAAGGCGATACCGCCGAGCAGGACGGCGCCGCTGCGCGATCCCGCCAGCAATCGCACTGCGGAATGGCCGTCGCGCTGCCAGGGCGAAGCGTCGTCGGCGCGCGCTGCGAGCGTCATCGACGACGCAAGCAGGGTTGTTGCGACGCCAAACGCCGCATGCAGGGGAACTCTTGTCAGCATGGCACGTCTTTACAGGGTCGCCCCTGGGCAAACCATTGAATTGCTTGTGATGGATGCACCTGAATCAAGTCTATGCAAGCCTTGATTTGACAGCAGCCCGGCCCGACATCAGGATAGGAATCGAAACCGGAGTGCTTCACCGATGGCTCCCACAGGCAAAAGGACGGGCGAAAGCACCCGCAGCGCGGCCCCCGCGCTTCCCAGCTCGGCCGGCTATCTCGACGGCCAGCTTCTGATCGCGATGCCCGTGATGGGCGATGAGCGCTTCGAGCGCTCGGTGATCTATCTCTGTGCGCATTCCGCCGAGGGCGCGATGGGCATCATCGTCAATCATCCCGCCGGCAGCATCGACTTCCCCGAGCTGTTGCAGCAGCTCGGCATCATCAAGAAGGGCGAGCACATCAAGCTGCCGGAGAACGCCGAAAGCATGAAGGTGCTGCGTGGCGGGCCGGTCGATACCGGCCGCGGCTTCGTGCTGCATTCCAGCGATTTCTACATCGAGAACGCGACGCTCCGGATCGACGACGGCGTCTGCCTCACCGCGACCGTCGACATCCTGCGGGCGATCGCCAACGGCTCCGGCCCGAAGCACGCCATCCTCGCGCTTGGTTATGCCGGCTGGGCGCCGGGCCAGCTCGAGACCGAAATCCAGAGCAATGGCTGGCTGCATTGCGATGCGGATTCGGATTTGATCTTCGGCGACGATGTCGACGAGAAGTACGGACGTGCGCTGCGCAAGATCGGCATCGATCCCGGCATGCTCTCGAACGATGCGGGACACGCGTAGCTGTGTAGCAGCTGCTGCGACGGTTTGCGGTGTCCTGCGCCACCCTCCGCTGTCGTGCCCCGGCTTGACCGGGGCATCCAGTACGCCGCGGCCTATCGATTCCATCACAACCGTCTCGGAGTACTGGATCGCCCGGTCAAGCCGGGCGATGACCACGTCCAGCGGGGTGTGCCGCCTACTCCGCCGCCTGCTGCTGTACCGTCGGCTCTGTCCCCGCCACCGTCGCGCGGCGCATGTCGCGGGGTTGGGACTGGTCGTAGCGGCGGACGCGATGCATGGTCTGGCGGTTGTCCCACATCACGAGATCATGCAGCTTCCATTTGTGGACGTAGACGAACTCGCCTTGCGTCGCATGCTCGTTCAGATCGCGCAGCAGCAGCCGGCCTTCGGGGACGCTCATGCTGACGATCTTGCCGGCATGCGATGAGAGGTACAGCGACTTGCGGCGATGCACCGGATGGGTGCGCACCAGGCGTTGCAGCACCGGCTTGAACATCTGCTTTTCGTCGTCGGTGTACTCGGTGAAGCCGAGCGATCCGCGCGAATACATCAGCGAGTGCTCGCAGACGAGATCCTCGATCTCGGCCTTGGTGTCGTCATCGAGCGCGTCATAGGCCGCGCGCATGTCGGCGAACTCGGTATTGCCGCCCTTCGGGTTCACCACCCGCGCCGACAGCAGCGAGAATTTTGCGGGGATCGGGCGAAACGAGCTGTCGGAATGCCACAGGCAGTTGCCGAGGTTGAACAGATGCGCGCGACTGTCCTTCGCCAGCGGCTTGCCATCCTTGCCGAGATTGGAGACGTCGTTGAGGCCCGATTGCAGCCGGTAGTCCTTTTCCTTGGTCACGGTGCCGCCGCGCGCGTCCTCGCGCTGGCCGAAATTCAGCGCGAAGGCCATCTGCTGCTCGTCGGTGATGTCCTGGTCGTGGAAGACCAGCACCGCATATTTGTCCATGGCTGCCTCGACCTCGCGCGCCTCGGCCTCGGTGAGAGGCTTTCGCAGGTCGAGGCCGGAAACCTCGCCGGCAAAATGTTTCTGAAGCTGCCGGATGGCGATCGTCATGGTGTTTCTCCCGCGAACCGCGAGCGGTTGGTCCCGCTCTGCCGGTGAAAAAGCTACTCCCGCGACCGGCGTTGTCAACGCTCGGCGCGCATATCTCTTAAGCGTCATGGCTCTCACGCGTTGCGCGCCATCAAGCCGCCGTCGACAGGGATCACCGCGCCGGTGAGGAAAGACGCCGCAGGCAGGCACAGGCTCAGCGTCATATGCGCGACCTCCTCGGGGTCGCCGTAACGGCCGAGTGCAGTGCGGCGCTTGGCGTAGATCGTCTTGTGCTCTTCGGAGATGCGGTCGGTGATGGCGGTGCGGATCGGGCCCGGGCAGATGCAGTTGACGGTGATGCCCTCGCGGCCGAGCTCGACGGCGAGCGAGCGCGTGAGGCTCGCCACGCCGCCCTTCGCCGCCGAATAGGGGCTGTGCAACGCGGTGGCGCCGAGCGCCTCGGTCGAGGCGATGTTGACGATGCGCGGGCTCTTCGACTTGCGCAGGTGCGGCAGCGCGGCGCGGATGATGCGCGGATGCGCCGTCAGCATCACGGCGATCCCCTTGGCCCAAGCGTCTTCGTAAGCCTCGTCGTCGATCGCGACGCGCACGGAGATGCCGGCATTGTTGACGATGATGTCGAGCCCGCCGAAATGCGCCGCGACATCGCCAACCACGCGCTTGATCTCGCCGCCATCGGCGACATCGAGCTTCCACGCCTTCGCGGATCCGGCGTTCGCGGCAATCTCCTTGGCAACGGACAGCGCGCCCTGCTCGTCAAAGTCGGTGACGGCGACGTTCGCGCCTTCAGCGGCGAACACGCGCGCGGTCGCGCGCCCCATGCCGCTCGCCGCACCCGTGACGAGAACGGTCAGGCCCTTCACCGACCGGCTGAGCTCCTTGAATTCGGACATGCCGTTTCCTCGCGTCTCTTGTTTCTTGTTATGAGATGGACAAGGCTGGCATCGATCCGCAGACAGGTCAAACAAGCAAAACAAAAGGGGAGGCCGCGATGGCGAACGAGCTCGATTTCTCAGGCAAGCAGGTGCTGGTGGTCGGCGGTTCCAGCGGTATCGGCAACGGCATCGCGCAAGCCTTTCGCGCCAGGGGCGCGCAAGTTGCAGTCTGCGGCACGCGTGCTCATCCTGCGGAATATTCGGCGCTAGAAGGCTCCGATCTCACGGGTCTTTCCTATGCGCAGCTCGACGTCGGCAACACCGGCGCGGTGGAAGCGTTCAAGCCGTCCTTCGACCGTCTCGATGTGCTCGTGCTCGCGCAGGGCGCGGTGCTCTATCGCCGCGGCGAGTTCGAGATGGCCGGCTTCCGCAAGGTCGTCGAGGTCAATCTGATGAGCCTGATGGCCTGCGCGACGCGGTTTCACTCCATGCTGCGCGATAGCAAGGGCGCGCTGATCATGGTGTCCTCGACCGCAGCCTATCATTCCACCATGGGCAATCCCGCCTACAACGCCTCGAAGACCGGCGCAGTCGGACTGACGCGGACGCTGGGCGAGGCCTGGGCCGAGGATGGCATCCGCGTCAACGGTATCGCGCCCGGCCTCGTCGACACCAAGATGACGAAGGTGACCACCGACAATCCCAAGCGGCTCGAAGGCGCGCTGTCACGCATTCCGCTGCGGCGATTGGGCACGCCGGCTGACATGGCGGGCGCGGCGCTGTTCCTCGCCTCGCCGCTGTCGTCCTACATCATTGGCCAGACGCTGGTGGTCGATGGCGGGCTCATCCTGTAGCCCGGATGGAGCGACATGTCTGCCGTAGCCCGAAGAGCGCAGGCGGAAGCGTAGTCCGGACTACACACTTTCGCAGAAGCTTGGAACTGCGCTGCTCCTGATCGGTTACCTCGGCTGACCCCCGAGGAGGAGCAACATGGACAAGGATCGGATCGTCGGATCGGCCAAGGAATTCGCTGGGCGCGCAGAAGGCGCCGTCGGTGATCTCGCTGGCGATGCGCAGACACAGGCGTCAGGCAAGGCGCGGGAAGCCGCCGGCACCGTGCAGAATCTCTACGGCCAGGCCAAGGATGCCGTGCGCGACGCCGGTGAGACTGCGGCCGGCTACGCCAAGGACGCCTACGACAAGCCGGCCGAGACCTTGCGCGACGGTTCGCAGGCGATTGCCAAGAAGGTGCAGGACAATCCGCTCGGTGCGCTGCTGATCGCCGGCGGTATCGGCTTCGCACTCGCGCTCCTGATGTCGCGTCCCGCCCGTCGCCCGCCGCCGCGCTGGCGCTATTACGGCTGAGCCACCGCCCGAATTTTTCGTGCCCCGGACGCAATGCGGCCTAGGCGATGCGTAGCATCGTCCGGTAACGCCGCTTTGCTGAGCCGGGGCCCATTCTTTGGTGAATGTCGCAGTGCTGGGTCCCGGCTCTGCGCTGCAGCGTTACACGCTGCAGCGCGTCCGGGACACGAGATCTCAATTCAGAAAAACTACCGGAACATCTCCGCCGATCGCCCGACGTTACCAGGCGGGCGCGGGATCGCGGGATTGGGATTACGCGGCGCCGGTGCGAATTGACGCGGCGGTGGCTGCGGAGAGCCGAAGCCGAAGAAATCGCGGAATGCCGGCGTTGCCTGGGCCGGCTGCTGCGGCTGCTGCTGTACCGGCGGCTTCTTCGGCGCGAGCCTTGGCGGCGCGATCGCGGCGGCTGCACCCGGTGTGCTGGGAGTGGCGCTGCCGTCGGGCGTCGTCGCAGCCATCGGCGTATCACCCTTGGCCTGCTCGCGGCCGACTTCGCGGCGCGGCCAGGCATAATCATCGGCACGGCCGGCGGGCGCGGCCAGCGGCTCACCCTTCACCATCGTCTTCGCGGCGAGCGCATCGACGGCAGCGGGACGCGAACCCGGTCCGCCCAGCAATTGATCGGCCGAGATCGAGGCCGCAACCAGCGGCACGATCGGTCCCGCCAGCGGCCGCGGCGCGGGCTTGCCGGGCTCGGCGCTGGTGTCGGGGGTCGCAGGCTCGCTCGGCAGCGCAATCGGGCCGGAGCGTCCGGCGAGCAGGCGCGTGATCTCGCGCTCGACATAGTGGGCGAGCTTGCGTGCGCCAGGTTTCGTGAAATAGACGCCGTCATAGCTGCGGAGCTGGCGGATCTGGCCCTCGAAGTCCGGGCCCTTCTGGAGGAAGCGGCCGGCTTCGTCGACAAAGCCGTCCCAGACATCGACATAGGTGATGCCGGCCTTGGCCGCGCCTTCGCGATAGAGCGAATCCAGGAACAGCATGTCCGCGGTGCCCTTGGGGCCGCGGATCGCGGGCAGGCCGACCCAGAGCACCGGAACGCCCTTGGACTTGAGAACGTTGGCCAGCTCCTCGATCTTCTTGCCGTAGAGTTCGACCCAGCGCTCGTCGCGGAATTCGTAGAGGCCGTTCGGGTTGCGCGCGGTCTTCTCCGGCGCTGCGACCGCCGGCGTGTCGGCGTTGTCGGCATCGTCCTGCGGCAGGTCGGTGTCGGCGGGCTTGTCGTCCGGCTTGGCGGCCGTGTCGGGTTTAGCATCGCCCGGCTTGGCCGGTGGCTTGGCGCGCGCGCCCTTGTCGTTCTTCTTGTCCTTGTCCGTCGCCTTGTCGGGCGCGGCCTCGCGGATCGAGATGCGGTCGTTGAGGCCGAGCATGACGACGATCACATCAGGCTTCTCGGTCTCGAGGATGCCCTTCGCTGCCGCCGCCCAGTCCGCGGGCTCACCCTTCGGCTGGTACTTGATCAGGCCGGACGTGGTCTTGTGCTTGCGGATCACGCCCATGTCGGGCTGCTCGGTGTAGGCGTCTTCGAGGCCGTAGGCGAGCCAGTCGGCCATGGCGTCGCCGATCACCAGCACGTTCTTGTCGGGCGTGGTGTCGCGCTTGGCTGGTGCCGGCGCACGCGAAAAGTCCTGGCGCGGCGCCTGCGGCTGTTGCTGCTGGAATGGTGCGAAGAAGTCGCCGCCGAACCAGCCGCCGCCTCCACCGTTCCGCGGTGGCGGGGCCTGCCGCTGCGGCGGGCCGCCGAAGCCGGGGAAGTTGAAGAACTGCGCCGAGGCGGGTCCCGCGATGGAGACCAGAATCGCAAGCGCCGTCCCCAGCGCGATCAGCGGGCCGGTCTCGGTCAGCGCCTTGAATAGGGACTTCTTCGACATGCGATCTCAGGCACGCGCAATGGGGATCGGGACAGGCTCGATATAATAGCGGAATCAGGCGCCAAACGGGCAGATTCTCTTTGCGGATTCTTCTGCCATACACCGGGGAACAGCCATCCCCGTCAAGGCGATCGGGCAAAATCCCTGTTCAGGGTTACTTTCGGCGCGATTTTACCGCCCGCGGAGGCGATCCAGCACGTCCGAGGAGGCAAATCCGTCGGCGGGGACCCCGATCGAGGCCTGGAAATTGCGCAGCGCCTCCCGGGTCTGGCCGCCGAACTGGCCGTCCGGGGTGCCCTTGTAGAAGCCGCGCTGGGCCAGCAGCTGCTGAAGTTCCAGCCGTTCGGTGCGGGACAGCTCGCGCTCCTGGCGCGGCCAGGGCTGCACGAAGGGCTGGCCGCCGCGCAGCCGGTCGGCGAAATGGCCGATCGCCAGCGCATAAGCCTCGGCCGGGTTGTACTTCATGATGACGCGGTAATTCTGCAGCATCAGGAAGCCCGGGCCCTGCGCCCCGGCGGGCGCCAGCAGATAGGCTTTCTCGGCCGGATGCGGGAAGGGCTGGTTGGCCGGGCGCTTGAGCCCGAGCTTCTCCCACTGCGCCATCGTCATCGCCTTGGCGCGATCGGCCAGCATGTAGTTGAAGCCTTGGGGCACCACGACCTCGTAGCCCCAGGTCTGGCCGGCCTGCCAGCCGTCCTTCTTCAGATTGTTGGCGGTCGAGGCGATCAGATCGGTGGGATTGTCGACGACGTCGCGCCGTCCGTCGCCATCGCCATCCACGGCAAAGCGCTTGAACGCAGTCGGCATGAACTGGGTCGGGCCGAAGGCGCCGGCCCAGGAGCCGCGCATCTGCTCAGGCCTGAGATCGCCGCGGTTGAGGATCTCCAGCGCGGAGAGAAACTCGTCCTTGAAATAGGCCTGGCGGCGGCCGATGCAGGCGAGCGTCGCGGTCGACTGCAGCACGCTGCGGTCGCCCATCTGCGTCGAGTAATTGGACTCGATGCCCCAGATCGAGGCGATGATGTAGCGGTCGACGCCGGTAGCCTTTTCCGTGGCGTCGAACTGCGCTTTGTATTTGGCGAGGACCTCGCGGCCCTTGGCGAGACGGTTGTCGTTCACGAGGATGTCGAGATAGTCCCAGATCGACTTGGTGAACTCCGGCTGCGAATCCATCAGGTCCATGATGCGCAGATCAGGCGACAGCCCGGCCGTGAAGCGCTGGAAATTCTCCTGCGTGATGTTGCGCCGTGCGGCATCGGGCCACATCCCCGCGACGCAATTGTTGAAGTTGGAGGCGGCCTCGCGGATCGCGGCGGCCGTCATCAACGGGTGGCCGGAGGCGCCGTCCTCGCCGGTCCATGGCAAGGCGCCGCCGGGGCCGGGCGCCGGCTGAGAGGGCGCTGGATTCGAGCCGGCGAAAATACCGCCGAACAGGTTCGACAAGCCGTTCTGCGCCTGGGCGTGCGCGCTGACAGGCAGCAGCACAGCGGCCGCAAGCATCATTGCGCCGGTCACAAATCCAGCACGTTTCGCCAGCGCTGCCACTGATTGCATCATACCCTACCTGTCCGGCCGAAAATCCGCCTTCAGGAGGCCCGGTACCGGTTGCCAATAGCTTAACAAAGGTGAAATTTTGGTGTCGGCCTTTTTCTCAACTCTGTGAGCGCGAGGCCCCACATCCGCCTTTGTTAGCGGCTGCAAACAAGCTAGCAAGATACCATTGCTCCCTTCACGTCCTCAGGTATTCGATCTGTCCCATGAAAATTCGCAAAGCCGTATTCCCCGTCGCCGGCCTCGGCACCCGCGTCCTGCCCGCCACCAAGGCGATGCCGAAGGAAATGCTGACCATCGTCGACAAGCCGCTGATCCAGTACGTCTATGACGAGGCGAGGGAAGCCGGCATCGAGCACTTCATCTTCGTCACCGGCCGCAACAAAAACGTCATCGAAGATCATTTCGACAAGATGTTCGAGCTCGACGCGACGCTCGCCGCGCGCGGCAAGAAGGCCGAGCAGGACATCCTGGCGCAGAACCAGCCGGAGGCCGGCGCCGTCAGCTTCACCCGCCAGCAGGCGCCGCTCGGTCTCGGCCACGCGGTCTGGTGCGCGCGCGACATCGTCGGCAACGAGCCGTTCGCGGTGGTGCTGCCCGATGAGCTCGTGCTCAATACGACCGGCTGCCTCAAGCAGATGATCGAGACGGCTTCAACGCTCGGCGAAAAATCCAACGTCATCGCGGTCGAGGCGGTGCCCGACCATCTCACCCACCAATACGGCATCTGCGGCGTCGGCAAGCGCACCGGCAAGATGTTCGAGGTCGACGGCATGGTCGAGAAGCCGGCCAAGGGCACCGCGCCCTCCAACCTCTCCATCACCGGCCGCTACATTCTCCAGCCGGAGATCTTCAAGATCCTGGAGACCCAGGAGCGCGGCGCCGGCGGCGAGATCCAGCTCACCGACGCCATGATCGGCCTCGCCAAGTCGCAGAAATTCTACGGCGTCGAGTTCGAGGGCGAGCGCCATGATTGCGGCTCCAAGCCCGGCTTCCTCCGCGCCAACATCGCCTACGGCCTGAAGCGGCCGGAACTGCGCGATGGGCTGATCGCGGAGATGAAGAAATATCTGGGGCGGTAGCGCTCCACTCGTCATTGCGAGGAGCGAAGCGACGAAGCAATCCAGGCTGCCTCCGCGGAGACAGTCTGGATTCCTTCGCTTCGCTCGCAATGACGGAGGGGGCCCCTCAAGCCACCAGCGACAGCTTCGGAAGGCTCGCGACCACGGACTGGTTGCGGCCGCCGGCTTTCGCCGCATAGAGCGCCTTGTCGGCGGCGGCGACCAGGACCGGCCAGTCCAGGCCGGTGGTAGGAACCAGGCCTGCAATCCCGCAGGAGACCGTCGACATCGCCTGGTCGTCGGACCAGCCCTGCACCTTGCCGCGGATCGTCTCGGCGACATTGAAGGCCTCGGCGGCCGAGGTGTTCGGCAGCAGCACCGCGAATTCCTCGCCGCCATAGCGCGCGGCGCAGTCGCCGGAGCGCCGCACCGAATCGGAAATGCAGATGGCGATGCCGACCAGCACCTGGTCGCCGGCCTGATGGCCGAACGTGTCGTTGTAGGCCTTGAAGTGATCGGCATCGATCATCAGCAGCGCGACCGGCGTCTTCTGGCGCGTCGCGCGGCGCCATTCGACGTCGATGACCTGGTCGAACTTGCGGCGGTTCTTCAGGCCGGTGAGCGCATCCGTCGTCGCCATCTCCTCGAGCTTGCGCTCGGCATCGGCGCGCCGGCCGATCTCGCGGGCGAGCACCAGCGTCGAGGCCAGCATGAACAGGATGAGCGCCAGGACCACGGCGCCGATGCGGTAGGCTTCCTTCTGCCAGAGCTCGAACACGGCGGCGAGCGGCTTGCCTGCCACCACGAACAGCGGACCCGGGCCGGTGCTGCGGACGTAGAGGCGCGGCGTCGCGTCCACCGGACCCTGGCCCGCATAGGACCCGCCGGCCTTGAGATTGTCGGCCTTCCAGCTCTGCCGCGTCCCGAGATTCTTGCCGATGACGTCGAGATCGAACGGCCGCCGCATCATGATGGTGCGATCGCGCGTCAGCACGGTGATGGTATCGTCGGGATCGAGGTTCAGGCGCTCGAACAATTCGTGGAAATAGCTGAAACGGATCGAGCCGGTGACGACCCCCAAGAAGCCGCCGTCGGTATCGCTGATGCGCCGGCTCAGCACGATGGAATAGGCGCCGCGGAAAAGCATCGGACGGCTGATGAAGAGGCCGGCGTCGGGATCGTCGCGATGAACCCTGAAGTAGTCCTCCTCGCTCCGGTTCTCCGGCAGGGGATCGAGCGTGGAGGCGTCGATGGTCAGCCTGCCCTCGGCATCGAACACCTGGATGGCGCCGAAGTGCCGCGCCGTGGTGGCGTGATCGAACAGGATCAGGTGACGGATCGGCTTCGAGACCGCGTTGATCTCCGGCAGCAGCATGTTGCTGGCGACCGCCTTCAGGGAGAGATCGTAGATCTCGATGTTGCGGCTGATATCTGCTTCGATGGAGGTGGCCAGATTGTCCAGCGTCTGGCGCGCGAGGGCCTCCTCGCCGCGGCGCATGTCCAGCATGACGTTGACGCAAATGGCGGAAAAGCCGATCACCGTCACGACGGACGATATGATCAGCAGCTTCGCCGAAATCCGCCACGGCCGGCGGGTCGTGACGTCGCGCCATCCAGACTGCATCGAGTGCTCCCGACACTAGTGGATGCGCCCGAAATCTTGCGTAGTGTTTAAGCCGGGACGGCGCTGCCACAATGAGTTAAGAATTGGTTTCCGCGGGCATCGCTTTTGGGCAGCGGAGCTGGGACGAGAGGACGATTGTGAACGATTACGACGCGCTGCGGGATTACCTGATGCGGCAGAAGCAAACGGAATTCGTGCTGAGTTTCGAGCAGATCGAGGAGATCATCGGCTCGGCCCTGCCGCGGGCGGCGAATCGCGCCTCATGGTGGGACAGCCTCCGCAGCCCCGACATCCAGATGCCCCAGCGCGAAGCCTGCCTCGCCGCGGGGTTCGTCGCGACGCGGATGCCGGACGGCCAGAGCGTGCGGTTCACCAAGAAGAAGCAGCGCAGGTGAGCTGACGCTGCATGATTCTGCGCTGGCTAAGGGGGATTTTTGGCGCAGCCCTGATTGCAACAGGCGTGCTGTTCGCGCTCGCCTTCGAGGCCCGCTACTGGCGCTGGCGCGACTGCTTCAACGAGCTCGGCCGCTGTTACGACCCGGTAACGCAGGATGTTTATCTCGAACAGGCGGGAATGGTCTGGGGCGGTCTTGCCGCGATCTCGCTGGTGGTGGGGTTTTGTTTGGTCGCGGGGCTACGACGCAAGCCAGGGTAGGTCAGCTGGACGCGGTGCGCCGCAAGCGCGAGACGGGGGGCGTTAGCCCAAGTGTAGAACCACGGCCTTCATTGGCGATAATGGGGCCAGCGTTCGTCATGGGCTCGTATCAGGCATCTGGTCGTCTGCCGGTCGCAGGCGCGCACGCATGTGTTCTGGCGCCCTCGAACGTCACCGGCCCCGCCGGTGTAGTCGGCGCATGTGCCAAGGCAATTTGCGCCTCGGTCCTCGCATCGTGCGGCTGTCACTGCTTCGGCCGATGAGGCGAGGAACACTCCGGTGCCGATGAGGGCGATCGCGTAGAAAAGGTGCTGAGTCATCCGTGACTCCTGAGAAAGACGCGTGGTCCGCTCATTCTGAGAACGACAGCTGCGAGCCCAGTGACCTCGATGACGAAGCCGTTCTGGGTCGAATGCTGCGTGCCATCTTTCATGGTGGGTCGAGCAGGGCCCATTGATCTGGATCAAGCCCGGCATAAGCGCGCCGGTGCGGCACCCCGCTCGCTTTGCGAGCGACCCTTTCCGGGAGGAGAGCGGAAGAAGATAAGCGCTAGCTCGCCGCTTCCAGCCGCACTTCGGTGAGCAGACGCATCGCCGCGTCCGCGTCCATGGGCTCGCCGAAGGCGAAGCCCTGCGCGTATTCGCAGCCCATCTGGTAGAGCTCGACCGCGTCGGAATCGGTCTCGGCGCCTTCCGCGACCACGTCCATGCCGAGATCATGCGCGAGCGCGATGATCGACTTCAGGATCACCGGACGGGTGCCGCGGTTGGTGGTGCGCACGAACGACTGGTCGATCTTGATGGTGTCGAACGGGAAGCGCTGGAGATAGGCCAGCGACGAATGGCCGGTGCCGAAATCGTCGAGCGACAGCCCGGTGCCGAGCTCGCGGATGCGCGTCAGCATCTGGGCTGCGTGCTCCGGGTTCTCCATCACCAGCGATTCCGTCAATTCCAGCTTCAGCGTGCCGCGCGCCACCGAGGAGCGCGACAGCACGGTGCGGATGTCGTGGATAAGATCGTGGCGCAGCAATTGCCGCGAGGAGACGTTGACGGAGGCGAAGATCGGCTCGCGCGAGCGCATCGCGCGTTGCCACACCGAAAGCTGCTTTGCGGTCTGGTCGAGCACGAACATGCCGAGGTCGACGATCAGGCCGGTCTCTTCCGCGATGCTGATGAATTCCGACGGCGCCATGCGTCCGAGCTTCGGATGATCCCAGCGCACCAGCGCCTCGAAGCCGGCGATCGAACGATCCTCCAGCCGCACGATCGGCTGGTACAGGATCGTGAGCTGCTGCCGCTCGATGGCGCGGCGCAGCTCGCTCTCCAGCGTCAGGCGGTCGGTCTTTCGCGCGCGCATCGCCGGCTTGTAGACGTCGATGCGGTCGCCGCCGATCCGCTTGGAATGATACATCGCAAGCTCGGCGTCCTTGATGATCTCGTCCGTCAACTGGGTCTGCGGATCGGACAGCGCGAGCCCGATCGAGGCGGTGAGAAAAATCTCGCGGTCGTTGAAGGCGATCGGGGCGCGGATGGTCTTGCGGATGGTCTCGGCGAAGGCGGTGATGCGGGCAGGGTCCTGCTCCGAGAGCAGGATCAGGCCGAACTGGTCGCCGGCAAGCCGCGCCAGCGTGTCCTGCGGCTTCAGGATGCGGGTGAGGCGGCGGGCCAGCGTCAGCAGGATCGAGTCGCCGACCGCGATGCCGACGGAATCGTTGACCTGCTTGAAGCGGTCGAGGTCGATCACCATCAGCGTCGGCCGCAGCGTCGGCATGGTCTTGGCGAAATGCGCGACCGCGCCGAGCCGGTCCATGAACAGTTTGCGGTTGGGCAGGCCGGTGAGGTTGTCATGCACGGAATCGTGCAGCAGACGCTCCTCCGCGTTGCGCAGCTCGGTGACGTCGGTCAGCGTGCCGACCACGCGCGAGACCTCGCCGTCCGAGCCGACCACCGGGCGCGCCTTCAGCGCGAACCACATGAAATGACCGTCCGGCGTGCGCAGCCGGAAATCCTGCACCAGGCGGCCGCGGCGCTGGTCGAGCACGCTGTCGAGCGCGGCGCGGAACCGGTCCTGGTCGAGCGGATGCAGCACCTCAAGCCATGAGGCGGCCGGGCCTTCCAGCGTGCCGCGCTTGAGGCCGAGCAGGGCTTCGGTCTCGGGGCTGGTGAACACCTTGTCGGCGGAGACGTCCCAGTCCCAGATCAGATCGCCGGAGCCGGCCAGCGCCAGCGCGCGCCGCTCGATGTCGGAGACGACGCCGGTGGTGGCGCTGCCGCCGGCAAAGGCGTGCTGCATCACCGTAAAGCCGATCAGCATCACGATCAGCACGAGGCCGCCGAGCAGAGCCGGGCCGACGATGTCGTTGGTGACGGAGCCCGCGACCGTCATGCCGGCCGCGACCACCCAGACCACCAGCAGGAACCAGGTCGGGATCAAGAGCACCGCGCGGTCGAAGCCGTGGGTGGAGAGGTAGACGATCAGCGCAAAGCCAGCAAAGGCGATCAGCACCAGCGACATGCGGGCGATGCCGGAAGCCACCGCCGGGTCGAACAAGGCGAGCGCCACCAGCGAACCCAGGAAGGCGAGCCAGAGCACCGTAATGTGCGAATAGCGCACGTGCCATCGACTGAGGTTGAGATAGGCGAACAGGAACACCAGCAGCGTCGCCGCCAATATCGCTTCGCCCGCCGCGCGCCAGATGCGCTCGGCGTTGTTCGACATGTCGAGCACCTTGCCCCAGAAGCCGAAATCGACGCCGATATAGACCAGCACCGCCCAGGCCAGCGCCGCGGCGGCCGGGAACATGATGCTGCCCTTCACCACGAACAGGATGGTGAGCACGAGCGCCAAAAGCCCGGAGATGCCGATCACGATGCCCTGGTACAGCGTGAAGGAGTTGACCTTGTCCTTGTAGGACTCGGGCTCCCACAGATAGAGCTGCGGCAGCTTGTCGGTGCGCAGTTCCGCGACAAAGGTGACGACGGCGCCGGGATCGAGCGTGATGCGGAACACGTCGGCCGTCGCGCTCTCCTGGCGCTCCGGGCGGTCGCCGATCGAGGGCGTGATGGTCGCGATGCGCGACAGCCCGAGGTCGGGCCACAGCAGGCCCGACGAGACGATGCGGTAATGCGGGGCGACGATCAGGCGGTCGAGCTGGTCGTCGGTGTTGTTGGCGAGCGCGAACACCACCCAGTTCTGGCCGCCCTCGCGGGCGCGCACCTCGATGCGGCGGACGATGCCGTCGGTGCCGGGTGCGGTGGAGACCTGGATGCGATCGGCGTCACTGCGCTGATGCTCGAGCACGCCGGTGAGGTCGATCGCGGGCGCGTCGCCGCGGACGCTGACGGCATCCAGCGCGCGCGCCTGGGATGCGGCGACGAGAATCATGAGGCCCAGCGCTATGGGCGCGAGGCACCTGATCAGACGCAAGGTCGGTTCTCCGCGTTCGACGCAAACTCTTCAGTGCAAGATGGTCAGTGCAAGGCGTTTTCCGAACGGAACAAGATGGTTCGGCGCGTCGCGATAGATGCCACGAAAGCGAGGAAAATCAAAGGGTTTCCGCCTTGCCTGATGGGCCGTTGGCCTAGACCTCCAACACAATTTTGCCAATATGTGCCGAGGTCTCCATGCGCCGGTGCGCATCGGATGCCTTTTCCAGCGGGAAACTGCTGTCCATCAGCGGCTTGACGCGGCCTTCGCGCAACAGCGGCATCACTTTCGCCTCGATTGCGGCCACCATGGCCGCCTTGTCCGCATTACTACGGGGGCGCAGGGTCGAGCCGGTATGGGTCAGGCGCTTCACCATCACCTTGGCGATGTTGACGCTGACCTTGGGGCCGTTGAGGGTTGCGATCTGCACGATGCGGCCGTCGACCGCCGCGGCATCATAGTTGCGGTCGACATACTCGCCGGCCACCATGTCGAGGATCAGGTTGACGCCGGCCTTGTCGGTCTCTTCCTTGACCACGGCGACGAAGTCCTCGGTCTTGTAGTTGATGGCGCGGTCGGCCCCGAGCTTGAGGCAGGCATCGATCTTGTCCTGCGAGCCGACGGTGACGAACACTTTCGCGCCGAACGCTTTCGCGAGCTGGATCGCCATGGTGCCGATGCCGGACGAGCCGCCATGGATCAGCAGCGTCTCGCCGGCCTTCAGGCCGCCGCGCTCGAACACATTGTGCCAGACCGTCATCAGGGTTTCCGGCAGCGCGCCGGCTTCCCTGATCGACAGCGCCGGCGGCACGCTCATCGCCTGGGCGTCCTGCGCGATGCAGTACTGCGCATAGCCGCCGCCGGCGACCAGCGACATCACCTTGTCGCCGATCTTGTGCCGTTTGGCGTTGCTGCCGACCGCCACCACTTCGCCCGCGATCTCGAGCCCCGGCAGGTCGCTGGCGCCGGGCGGCGGCGGATAGGCGCCGGAGCGCTGCGCCACGTCGGGCCGGTTGACGCCCGCGGCCTGCACCTTGACCAGGATCTCGTCGGGACCGGGCTGCGGAACGGCACGTTGTTCCGGCACCAGCACCTCCGGTCCACCGGGCTTGGAGATGGCGACCACGGTCATTTGCGCGGGCAGCTTGTCCATGATGTGTCCTTGGATGAATGAATTCGGCGGATGGCATATCGCCTTTTTCCGCCGAAGTGAAACGACATTAAGGCCCGAACCGCGCCGCCAGATGGCTTGCTCTTTCGGGAGAGATTTTTTCGACCAGTGGACCGATCGGCGCGACCGCTGTGCCGGCGCCGCCGTCGAGCAAGTCCGCGATTTGGCCACCGGGCCAGCGTGGCGCGGCATCTTCGCTACCGAAGGCGTGCAGCACATTTTCCGACAGGCTGGGCACGATACTCCACGCCAGCACGGCGCAGGTGCGGACCAGATTGAGGGCTGTTCGCGTCACGATCGCCGCGCGAAGCCGATCGGACTTGATGGCTGTCCACGGCGCGGCATGCTGCAGGTAAGCGTTCGCCACATCCCAGATCGCACGCGTTGCGGCGGCCGCGGTACGAAACTCGAGCGCCTCGTGATGGCGTCGCAGCGTCGCGATACGCTGCTCCAGTTCCCGTGCGAGCAGGTGCTCGGCCTCGTCAGGAGCGCCGCCTTCCGGAATCCGGCCGTCGAAGGCCCGATGGGCGAAGCTGACAATGCGATTGACGAGGTTGCCGAAGATGTCGGCGAGATCCTTGTTCACGTCGGCGACGAACCTGGCAACGTTGAAATCGGTGTCGGCGCTTTCGGGCGCGTTGGCGATCAGCCACCAGCGCCAGAGATCGGCGGGCAATTCCTCCAGAGCCTGGTCGGTAAAGATGCCCCGATTGCGGCTGGTCGAGAACTTGCCGCCCTCGTAATTGAGCCAGTGGAATCCCTTGATCACGTCCGCGCTCTTCCAGGGCTCGTTCGAGCCGATCAGCGTCGCCGGGAAGCTCACGGTGTGGAATGGGATGTTGTCCTTGCCGAGGAACTGGACGTAGCGGACGTCATCGGCCTGCCACCACCATTTTCGCCAGTCGCGGCCCGGCGCGGCGGCGGCCCATTCCTGGGTGGCGGCGATGTAACCGATCGGCGCGTCGAACCAGACATAGAAGACCTTGTCGGCGAATCCCTGTCGCGGAACCGGGATACCCCAGGCCAGATCGCGCGTGATACAGCGATCGCGCAGATCGGCTGTCAGCCAGCCTTTCGCGGTCGACACCACGAAGGAGGGCCAGCCGGAACGGTTATTGATCCACGCGCTCAACGCTTCGACAAGCTGCGACTGGCGCAGGAACAGATGGCGGCTTTCGCGGACCTCCAGCGCCCGGTCGCCCGACAGCGCGGATCGCGGGTCGATCAGTTCGGGCGGATCGAGCAGCGCGCCACACTGGTCACATTGATCACCGCGCGCGGACGGGTCGCCGCAATGCGGGCAGGTGCCGAGCACGTAGCGGTCCGGCAAGAAACGGCCGTCCGTGGGTGACCAGACCTGCGGCAACTTACGTTCCTCGATCAATCCGGCATCGTCGAGCCTGCGATAGAAGTGCTGCGTCAGAGCGCTGTTCTGTGGCGAGCTGGTTCGCCCGAAATGGTCGAAGGAGAGGCCGAAGCGTCGGTAGATGTCGGCCTGGATTGCGTGCTGCGCATCGCAGAAAGTGCGGACATCCTGTCCGGCGCGAACGGCGCCGAGCTCAGCCGGCGTGCCGTGCTCGTCGGTGGCGCAGATGAAGAGCACGTCGTCGCCGATCTGTCGCCTGAAGCGGGCATGGACATCGGCGGGGAGGAGCGAGCCTATGAGATTGCCGAGATGCTTGACGCCGTTCACGTAGGGAAGGGCGCTGGTGATGAGAATTTTGGTCATGACTGCGGTCTTTCGCGTTTGGTGATGCCGACCGACGAAAAATCAAAAGCCCTCCCGCATGATCGGAAGGGCTTGGGGTCGGCTCATGCCTCACGCGCGTGGACGCGCGCTTATCCCGTCCGATCAGCCTCCTTGCGGTCGGGCCGGGGCATTCGCGTCAGGTGTTGCGCGCTCGCGAAAGTCACTGCAAATTCTCCTTGTGCAGGAGCGGTACCATTTCGGCTCGGAAAACGCCAGATCGGCGTCTTTCAGGACAGGACTGCCCGGGAGGACACATGGCCATCGAGGACGACGACAAGCCGCGCAAGAAGGTCAGCCATGAAATCGGACAGGATCTCTCGCTCTTGTCAGTGGAGGAACTGACGGAACGCGTGGCGCTGCTCAACACCGAGATCGCAAGGCTCGAGGAAGCCGCCACCAAGAAGCGCGCCTCGCGCGATGCGGCGGATAGTTTTTTCAAGAAGTAGAGCCCAGCGCTCACCTCTTGTGTCCCGGACGCGGTGCAGCGCGTAGCGCTGCTCCGCAGAGCCGGGACCCATGCTTCGCGCAAAACTATCTCGCGTCGTCATTCCGGGGCGGCGCGCAGCGCCGAGCCCGGAATCCATAACCACGGGCAGTTGAAACGGGCAGGCTGAGCCGGGCCACCGCATCCGCCTGTGGCTATGGATTCTCAGATGCGCAATTGCGCATCAAAGCTCGCGACTTCGTGGCGCCCCGGAATGACGAGTGCCGAGTTTGTTCCGCCGCCCCCTCGGCCAGTGACCGACATGGCTAACGAACTCTCAAAAAATTAGCTCGTTTACTTCCAATTAAGCTTTCGGGTTTATGACTGGAGCTGTCCTCGTTTGGACACCGAGTGGCTCCTGTCCACTCTGTTTGACGCCTCCCTGTTATCAACTTTCAAAGCCGCCGGTCTCCGGCGGCTCTTTTTTTGCCTTTTTGGGTCCCGTTCCGGTTGAATTCCGAGGAAAGACGCGCGGAAACCATATCCGCGCTTGCCGCTGGACTCCGCGTCCCGCCCGCGCAATGATTTGTTCATCATAACCCGGCGCCAAAGCCGGACAGTCAGACAGTTGCGTAAGGGGCGTTAACCATGGAACGTTTGCAAGCCGAAGGTGCTCTCGTTCAACTCAGCGAGCGGTTCACCAATTCTGCGGCGTTCGGCGTCCTGTTCCGTGAGGGCATGGACCTGGTGGAAGAGACCGCCGCCTATCTCGATGGCGCCGGCCGCACCGAGGCCAAGGCGCTCGATCGCGCCGTCAGCCTCACCTATGCGACCGAGAGCATGCGCCTGACCACCCGCCTGATGCAGCTTGCCTCGTGGCTGCTGCTGCACCGCGCGGTGAAGGAAGGCGAGATGACGCTGAGCCAGGCCAATCGCGAGAAGACCAAGGTCAAGCTCAGCGCCGCCGATCCCGGCCCGTCCGATACCGTCGAGAAGCTGCCCTCGCAGCTCCAGGATCTGATCCATCGCTCGATGAGCCTTCAGACCCGCGTGCGCCGCCTCGACACCACCATCCACACCCCGCCGGTCGAATACGTGGCGATCGGCAACCCGCTGGTGCCGCAGCTCAACGCGCTGAAGGCCGCGTTCGAGCGGTAAGCACCCAAGTGCCGTAGTCACAGGTCTCGTAGGGTGGGCAAAGGCGCAAAGCGCCGTGCCCACCACTTTGCTTTCCGGATCGTAGAAGGAATGGTGGGCACGCTTCTCTTTGCCCACCCTACAGGTCTCGCCACAAACAAAAACGCCCCCGGTCTGACCGGGGGCGTTTTTCGTGTCCAGCCTTGCGGGCGGGATCAATCCTTTTTGAGAAAGCCCGAAAACTTCTTCTGGAAGCGCGAGACGCGGCCGCCGCGATCCATCAGCTGGGCGTTGCCGCCGGTCCAGGCCGGGTGCGACTTCGGGTCGATGTCGAGATTCAGCGTGTCGCCTTCCTTGCCCCAGGTGGAGCGGGTCAGGTACTCGGTTCCGTCGGTCATCACGACCTTAATCGTATGATAATTCGGATGAATTTCGGCTTTCATGGCAATTCCTCGGCGCCCGGCGCCTGTCTTGAGTGGCTATCGAATGACGGATTTGGCGGGGTCTATACCCCACAGGCCCCTTTAAAACAAGCCATTGTGGGCAAAGGAGAACCGGGCCGTCCCCTAAGGGACATCCCGGATTTGCCACTCCCCCCGCAGCGGCCTATGTGGAGCTAATATGTCTCCTTGGGTCCGATCTCATGAGCGCTGTGGAACGGCTTGACGACCAGTACCGCGACGAGCGCGCCGGGCCTGAGGCCCCGTCGATCGAAGCCGAGTTGATCGAGACGCCGGCGAAGAGCCGCGCCAAGCTGCGGCCGTTGCTGGCACTCGCGCCCTATGTGGCGCGCTATCGCGGCCGCGCGGCGCTCGCCTTCGTCGCGCTCACGGTCGCGGCGCTGACCACGCTGCTGGTGCCCATCGCTGTGAGGCGGATGATCGATTTCGGCCTGACGCCGGAAGGCATCGCGCTGATCAACAGCTACTTCTCGGTGATGATCGCGGTGGTCGCCGTGCTCGCGCTTGCCAGCGCCTCGCGATACTACCTCGTGATGACGATCGGCGAGCGCATCGTCGCCGACCTGCGGCGCGACGTCTTCGCGCATCTGCTCTCGCTCTCGCCGGCCTTCTTCGATTCCGCGCGCAGCGGTGAGCTGGTGTCTCGGCTCACGGCCGACACCACCCAGATCAAGTCCGCGGTCGGTGCCTCCGTCTCGATCGCGCTGCGCAATCTCATGATGTTCTTCGGTGCGGCGGCGATGATGGTGATCACCAGCCCGCGCCTCTCCGGCTTCGTGCTGCTCGCCATTCCCCTGATCGTGCTGCCGCTGGTCGCGTTCGGGCGCTGGGTGCGGCGTCTGTCGCGCAATGCGCAGGACACGCTCGCCGAAGCCTCCGCCTATGCGGGCGAGCTGGTCAGCGCCATCCGCACTGTGCAGGCCTATACCAGCGAAGGGCTAGCCGAGAAGCGTTTTGGCGGCGAGGTCGAGCAGGCCTATGAAGCCGCGCGCACCTCCACGCAGGCCCGCGCCGTGCTCACCGCCATCATCATCTTCATCGTGTTCGCAAGCGTGGTCGCGATCCTCTGGATCGGCTCGCATGACGTCCTGATCGGTACGATCTCGCCGGGTCGGCTCGGCCAGTTCGTGCTCTATGCGGCCTTCGCCGCGGCTGGCCTCGGCCAGCTCAGCGAGGTCTGGGGCGAGGTCTCGGCCGCCTCCGGCGCCGCCGAGCGCCTGTTCGAGATCCTGCATGTGCAGCCCGAGATCACCGCGCCGGCGTCCCCGCGCGCGTTGCCGGTGCCGGCGCGCGGCGAGGTCGGCTTCGACCAGGTCAGCTTCGCTTATCCGGCGCGGCCTCACGTCAATGTGCTCGATGCCGTGTCGTTCACCGTGCGCCCCGGCGAGAAGGTCGCGATCGTCGGCCCCTCAGGCGCCGGCAAGAGCACCATCTTTCATCTCCTGCTGCGCTTCTACGACCCGCGGGGCGGCGCGATCTCCCTCGACGGCGTGCCGGTCAAATCCGCGGACCCGCGCGATTTCCGCTTGCGCATCGCGCTGGTGCCGCAGGAATCCAACGTGTTTGCCGCGAGCGCCCGCGAGAACATCCGCTTCGGCCGGCCCGATGCGACCGATGCCGAGGTCGAGCGTGCCGCCGAGCTCGCGCATGCCGCCGAGTTCATTCGCCGCCTGCCCGAAGGTTTCGAGACCCCGCTCGGCGAGCGCGGCGTCACGCTCTCCGGCGGCCAGCGCCAGCGCATCGCCATCGCGCGCGCGATCCTGCGCGATGCGCCGCTCTTGCTGCTCGATGAAGCCACCTCCGCGCTCGATGCCGAAAGCGAGACGCTGGTCCAGACCGCGCTGGAAGAGCTGATGCGCCACCGCACCACGCTGGTGATCGCACATCGTCTCGCCACCGTGCTGTCCTGCGACCGCATCCTGGTGATGGACCAGGGCAAGATCGTCGAGCAGGGCACGCATGCCGAGCTCGTTGCTGCGAACGGGCTCTACGCGAGGCTGGCGAGGCTGCAGTTCGAGGGCGCGTGAGGCGTCCCGCCTGTTGCCTCATTCACGGTGTCATCGCCCGCGAAAGCGGGCGATCCAGTATTCCAGAGACAGCAGTGAGATTCGGAGAAGTCGCGGCGTACTGGATGCCCCGGTCCCGGCTCCGCCAAGGCTACGCCGAGGCCCACACGAGCGCTCGGCACGCCGAAGCTTCAGCGAAGGCGGCAAGCCGGGGCATGACAGCTGAGGGGGGTCGGCAGCAAACCTCGTCACGCCCGCCAAGTCATCTTCAGCACTGGCCGTCCCGAGGTCGGGTTCAAATCCTCGCCGGCATGCGCGAAGCCGTTGCGCTCGTAGAATCGGATGGCGCGGGCATTGTCCTTGTTGACGAGCAGCGTGACGCCTGACGGTGACAGGCGCTTGGCCTCATCCACCAGCAGCCTGGCCGCATCCGAGCCCCAGTGCGCGGGATCGACCACGAGCTGGTCGAGATAGCCTTCGCCGTCGATGGTGACGAAGCCGGTCAGCACGCCGTCCGCTTCGGCGACGACGATCGAGGCTTTCGGCACCAGATCCTTGCGCCAGCGCTCGCCCCACCAGTCCAGCCGCGCGGCGAAATCGATCTGCGGATAGGCCTGCTGCCAGGTGCGATGCCAGAGGTCGATCGCGGCGGCTTCGTCCTCGGGGTGGTAGGGGCGGAGGTGGAGGGCGCTCACTACCGCTCCGTCAGCTTCAGCTCGATGCGGCGGTTGCGCTTGTAGGCTTCTTCCGTGTTGGCGGCGTCGAGCGGCTGGAATTCGCCGAAGCCGGCGGCGACGAGGCGCTGGGCGGGCACACCAAGCGAGATCAGATACTGCACCACCGAGATCGAGCGCGCCGCGGACAGGTCCCAGTTCGATTTGAAGTTCGCACCGCTGACCGGGCGCACGTCGGTGTGGCCGTCGACGCGCAGCACCCAGGGGATTTCGTTCGGGATCTTCTTGTCGAGATCGATCAGCGCGGTCGCCAATGTGTCGAGCTCGGCGCGGCCCTCGGGCAGCAAGGTCGCCTGGCCGGTGTCGAAGAACACTTCGGACTGGAACACGAAGCGGTCGCCGACGATGCGGATGTCAGGGCGGTTGCCGAGGATGGTGCGCAGGCGGCCGAAGAACTCCGAGCGATAACGCGACAATTCCTGCACGCGCTGCGCCAAGGCAACATTCAGGCGAGACCCGAGATCGGCGATGCGGTTCTGCGATTCCTTGTCGCGCTTCTCGCTGGCGTCGAGCGCCTCTTCCAGCGCCGCCAGTTGCCGCCGCAGCGCGCTGATCTGCTGGTTCAGCACCTCGATCTGCGCCAGCGCCCGCGCCGACACCGCCTTCTCCGAGTCCAGCGCCTTGCCGAGCTCGGTGGACTTGCCTTGGGCGTCGTTGCCGGCGGCGGCGAGGCCGTCATAGAGCCCCTTGATGCGATCGCGCTCGGTCTCGGCCAAGGCGAGGCCCGCTTTCAATTGCGAGACCTGGTCGTCCAGCGTGAGCTTGCCGAGCTTCTCCAGCGACAAGAGCTCGTTGAGCTGGGCGATCTTGGCGTTGAGTTGCTCCAGCGCCTTGTCCTTGCCGGTGACCTCCTGCGACAGGAAGAACTGCACGACCAGGAACACCGACAGCAGGAACACGATCGACAGCACCAGCGTCGACAGCGCGTCGACGAATCCGGGCCAGTAGTTGAAGCCGGCTTCGCTGCGGCGGCCGCGGGCTAGAGCCATGTCGTCGATCTCCACTCTCGTGTCCCGGACGCGCTGCAGCGTGAAACGCTGCTGCGCAGAGCCGGGACCCATTTGTCTCGGTGAAGGCTCTGGGCTCCGGCTCAGCGATGCACCACTTCGTGCTGCATCGCGTCCGGGGCACGAAACCTTCGTCGTGTCCTCAACCCTTCTCAGGCTGGCGCGCGATGCGCTCCAGCAGGCGGCGGATCTCGCGGTTCTGCTCGCCCTGGCCGTCGGCCCATTCGCGGATCATCTGCTGCTCGGTCCGCATGTGCGAGACCAGCGCCTGGATGGCTTCGGCAAGGCTCGCCATTGCCGCCGTGGTGCCGCGGCTGGCGCTGCCTTCCTCGAGCACGGAGCGTAAGCGCTCGACGGCGGCCTGGAGCTCGCCGCTGGCAACGCCGCCGCCGCCACCGGCTGCGACCGCAACCTCGCCGTGGCCATATTCGCGCACGGTGGTGGCGAGCCAGTCTTCGAGGTCGGTGTAGAAGCGGTTCTGGGCCTGGCTCGATTGCAGATCGAGGAAGCCGA
The DNA here is from genome assembly GCF_052076005.1 of Bradyrhizobium sp. 63_E2_N1_3. Lineage (NCBI taxonomy): Bacteria > Pseudomonadati > Pseudomonadota > Alphaproteobacteria > Hyphomicrobiales > Nitrobacteraceae > Bradyrhizobium > Bradyrhizobium sp. 63_E2_N1_3. The sequence goes on from NZ_CP197235.1 coordinate 1,359,683, forward strand.
GGATCAGCGAGCCGGCGAGGCCGAACAGCGAGCTCGAGAACGAGATGCCCATGCCGCCGAGCGGGGCGGCGAGGCCCTCCTTCAGCGTGTCGAACAGGGCGCCGGAATCGCCCCCGACCTTGAGCCCGTCGATCACCTTGCCGACCGAGCCGACCGTCTCGATCAGGCCCCAGAAGGTGCCGAGCAGACCGAGGAAGACCAGCAGGCCGGTCATGTAGCGGGAGATGTCCCGGGCCTCGTCCAGGCGGGTCGCGATCGAATCGAGCAGGTGCCGCATGGTGGTCTGGGTGATCGTCATCCGCCCGGTGCGCTCGCCGCCGAGGATCATGGCCATCGGCGCCAGCAGTTTCGGGTGCCGGGACGGCGCCAGGCCGGGATCGGCGATGCGGAAATTGTTGACCCAGGAGACTTCGGGGTAGAGCCGGATCACCTGCCGGAAAGCCAGGATGATGCCGATGAACAGCACGCCGCCGATCAGGGCATTGAGGCCGGGATTGGCGAAGAAGGCCAGGATGATCTGCTTGTAGAGCACCACGCCGACCAGGGTGCACAGCACCAGAAAGACCAGCATCCGCACCAGGAAAACGCTGGGTGAGGATAGCTTGGTATATTCGATATCAATGGGGGAGCGGTGCGAGGCGCCTGGCGGCATGGCCGGTATCATCCGTTACGAACTTGCTTGCGGGGCGCACTATGGCACAGCGGTAGCCCAAAAAAAGCGCCGGATGTGCCGATTTCGTGGAGAGCTCCCGGAACCCAAAGCTGAAACCGCGCTTTGATAGAGGCGTAATTTGCAAAACTTCGGCATTCCGCAGGCTTAGGTCGGATTTTTGCATGGTGACGAATCCTGGGGAGTGGCAGTCATCGCGCTCTTGCTCGCGGTCCGGATGGCGCTCGCCTGGGTGGCGCGGCAGCATCTGCGGGGCGGTCGATGCTGTCTTGATCTCAGAGCCCGCCGGGCGGGTGGCAACGCCCGAACCTGTCCGTTCCTTTCGCAGCCGCCACAACGAGACCTGATCAACGGAGTGATCGCATGAGCGTCGTTTCCGCGATCTTCGGGACTGCCGAACGCGTGCCGCTGCCGGACGTCGTGATCCGCGCCGCGATCCAGCGCCTGTGCTCGCGCACGGCGACGCGCATGGCCGCGCTGGGTGCGGCCGACGATGCCGCCTTCGCCGGGCGGATGATCCTGCGGCCGATCGCCGGGGACGCGGGTGCCGTCAATGCCGGGCATGACGAGGTGCCCGCGGCGTTCTTTGCGGAGGTGCTCGGGCCCAACCGCAACTACTCGTCCTGCTTCTACAAGTCCGATGCGAGCACGCTGCAGGAGGCGGAGGAGGAGGCGCTGCGCCAGACCGTCGAGCACGCCGGTCTCGCCGACGGCCAGACCATCCTCGAGCTCGGCTGCGGCTGGGGCTCGCTGTCGCTGTGGATGGCGCGGCGGTTCCCGCACGCGAAGGTGACGGCGGTGTCGAACTCGCAGGCCCAGCGCGCCCATGTCGAGGAGCAGGCGCGGCTGCGCGGGCTGTTGAACCTGCGCGTGGTCGCGGCGGACATGAACGTGTTCGCGCCCGATGGGCAGTTCGACCGCATCGTCTCGGTCGAGATGTTCGAGCAGATGATGAACTGGCGCAAGCTGATGACGCGCGTGCGGTCCTGGCTCGCGCCTGACGGGCGCTTCTTCATGCACATCGTCACCCATCGTTCCGGCTCTCATCTGTTCGACCGTGCCAATCGCGAGGACTGGATCGCGCAGCATGTCTTCATGGATGGATTGATGCCGAGCCATCACCTCGTCAGGCAATTCGGCGACGTCTTCAGGATCGAGAAGGAATGGTGCTGGAGCGGAACGCACTATCGGCGCACCGCGAACGACTGGCTCGCTAATTTCGATGCGCATCGCGACACGATCGAAGCGTCCCTGCGCAGCGTCCATGGCGAGGAGACCGCTTTGTGGATGCGACGCTGGCGCTGGTTCTTCCTCGCGACATCAGGGCTGTTCGGCTACGCCGATGGCAGCGAATGGGGTGTCAGCCACTACCGGATGAAGGCGGGTTAGGGCGCGTACACGTCAATTTCGCGCCGAAGATCAGGGAAGGGTATGAGGTTCGCGGCGCCCCTGATAGGCGCGATAGCGGACCTCGCCAGAGGTCCGGGTTGGGTCCAAAAGGCGGGTGAATGTGATGAGGCTGCGCGGCGCCAACACATCTGAATGCCTCAGGAAAGCCATTGTGACCCACTGACCCCTGGTCAATGACATAACGTCTTTTCCCTTTCCGGCCCGGGTTTGATCTAGCGCAAAGCGCTGAAATGTTTTCACGCTAATGTAATTTTTTCTCAATGACTTCATTGGAGGCTGCAATGATCATTGAGCGCTTGTCCCGAGAACATCGCAATATCGAGACACTGCTCGCCGTCCTCGAGCGCGAGCTGGAAATTTTCGATCGCGGGGACCGCCCTGACTACGAAGTTATTCGCGCGGTTATCAGCTATTTCGAACTCTATCCCGAGATGTACCATCATCCTCTTGAGGAGCTGGTCTTCGCCAAGCTAAAACGTCGCGATCCCGCTGCGGCTGCAAAGATCGGTAACCTCACACTTGAGCACCAGAAGGGGACCGAGCGTTTGCGCCGCGTCGCTCAAGCGGTCGATTACGTCCTCGCGGATCGTGAAATCCTGCGGCAAAATGTGGACAAGGTCGTTCGCGATTTCATAGAGAGCGAGCGGCGTCACATCATGATGGAAGATCGTGATTTCTTTCCTGCCGCCCTCAAGGCTTTAGAGCCTCAGGATTGGACCGAGATCGCTTCTGCTTCAATCAATCATGAGGACCCGCTGTTTAGCGAGGCTGCCGAAGAAACCTTTGACACGCTACGAGCACGGATCTTGCAGTTAGAGCAGGAGGCTGAAGCCGGCCGACATTAGTCGAGCGAGCGTTGCTCTCGCGGGTGACGTCGGCTTCGGATCACGCGCATAACGCTTTGATCGTCTTTATGGGTACACACCCTCGTAACGATCCGTTGCGATCTTCTGTCGCAGCTCGCGGTGATGGAACCCGACTCACAATCCGGTGAGTCCCGAAAAGCGCCCTGAACTCAGCACGATAGCTCATGTGGCATTGAGCCGCCCGCGCAATGCGTTGCGTCGCAGCAAGTACCTTCTATCTTGACGGCATCAGCCGCATGGAATCGCCCAGAACGGGCTCGCGCGGAGCATGATTTCAGTTTCAACAACATCGGGGCACTTAACTTCATGTCAGGACTTCGCGCGCGATCGGCATGCGTTGCAATCATGCTCGCGGCCCTTACGCCGCTGCTCGCGGGCTGCGACGAATCCGTCTCTGCGGTGTCCGCTGCCCAGCCCGCCGATCCTGACGTCAGCATCGTCATCGTCAAGCCTCAGCCGCGCGCCGTGGTGCGCGAGCTGCCGGGCCGCATCGCGCCGACGCGCGTCTCCGACGTGCGGCCGCGCATCTCCGGCATCGTCGTCGAGCGCCTGTTCCGTCAGGGCAGCGAGGTGAAGGCGGGCGATGCGCTCTATCGCATCGATCCGCGTCCGTTCGAGGTCGAGGTGATGGCCACCGAGGCGGCCGTCGCCAAGGCCGAGGCCGGGTTGATGCAGGCCAGGCAGCAGGCGCACCGCATCGCCACCCTCACCAAGGATCGCGCTGCCCCGGAAGCCGAGAACGAGAAGGCGATCGCGGCCGAGCGTCAGGCCCATGCCGAGGTCGAAGGCCGCAAGGCCGAACTCGCGCGCGCCAAACTTAATCTCGACTATGCCACCGTGCGCGCGCCGATCGACGGCGTCGTCGGTGCGGCGCTGGTCAGCGAGGGTGCGCTCGCGGTGCAGAACGAGACCAACCTCGCCAGCATCCAGCAGCTCGATCCGATCTATGCCGACTTCACCCAGTCGGTGACCGAGCTCAACCAGCTCCGCCGCGCCTTCGAGAGCGGCGACCTCGAGCGCATCGCGGCCGATGCCGCCAAGGTGCGCCTCGTGCTCGACGACAACACCCTTTATTCGCTCGACGGCAAGCTGCTGTTCTCCGATGCCAAGGTCGATGCCCATACCGGCCAGGTGACCTTGCGCGGCGAATTCCGCAATCCCAAGCGCGAGCTGCTGCCGGGCATGTATGTCCGCGTCCGCATCGACCAGGGACTCGACAGCGACGCGATCGCGGTGCCGCAGCAGGCGATCCAGCGCAATGGCGGCGGCGGCAGCGAGGTGTTCGTCGTCAAGGACGACAACCACATCGCCGTGCAACCGGTCCGCACCGGGTCGGTGCAGGACGGACTCTGGTTCGTGACCGAGGGCCTGAAGGCCGGCGACAAGGTCGTGGTCGAAGGCTTCCAGAAGTTCGCGGCCGGCGACAAGGTGAAGCCGCAATCCTGGTCGGAAGCGGACGCCACCGCGGACAATCGGCACGCCCAGAAGCTGACGCGGTAACGCGCCATGGCGAGTTTCTTCATCGACAGGCCGATCTTCGCCTGGGTGGTCGCGCTGTTCATCTGCTTGATCGGCGCGATCGCGGTTCCGCTGCTGCCGATCGCGCAATATCCGATCATCGCGCCGCCCTCGATCTCGATCTCGACCAGCTATCCCGGCGCCTCGCCCGAAAACCTCTACAACAGCGTCACCCGGCTGATCGAGGAGGAGCTCAACGGCGCCTCCGGCATCCTCAATTTCGAATCGACCAGCGACTCGCTCGGCCAGGTCGAGATCATCGCCAATTTCCAGCCGGGCACCGATACCAGCGCCGCCTCCGTCGAGGTGCAGAACCGCATCAAGCGCGTCGAAGCGCGGCTGCCGCGCGCGGTGATCCAGCAGGGCATCCTGATCGAGGAAGCCTCGAGCGCCGTGCTCCAGATCATTACGTTGAACTCGACCGACGGCAGCCTCGACGAAGTCGGCCTCGGCGACTTCATGATCCGCAACGTGCTCGGCGAGATCCGCCGCATCCCCGGCGTCGGCCGCGCCACGCTCTATTCGACCGAGCGCAGCTTGCGCGTCTGGGTCGATCCGGCAAAGCTGGTCGGCTACGGGCTGACCGCGGACGACGTCAACAAGGCGATCGCCGCGCAGAACGCACAGGTCGCTTCGGGCAGCATCGGCGCCGAGCCGTCGACCTCGAGCCAGCGCACCTCCTCGCTGGTGCTGGTCAAGGGCCAGCTCTCGTCCCCCGACGAATTCGGTTCCATCATCCTGCGCGCCAATGCCGACGGTTCGACCGTGCGGTTGCGCGACGTCGCACGCATCGAGGTCGGCGGCCTCAGCTACCAGTTCAACACGCGCCTGAACGGCAAGCCGACCGCGGGCCTCTCCGTGCTGATGTCGCCGACCGGCAACGCGCTGGCGACCGCGAGCGCGGTCGAGGAGAAGATGAAGGAGCTGTCGCGCTTCTTCCCGGCCAACATCTCCTACGAGATCCCCTACAACATCACGCCCGTGGTCGAGGCCTCGATCAAGAAGGTGCTGACGACGCTGGTCGAGGCCGTGGTGCTGGTGTTCGTGGTGATGTTCCTGTTCCTGCAGAACATCCGCTACACCATCATTCCGACCATCGTGGTGCCCGTGGCGCTGCTGGGCGCGTGTACCACGCTGCTGCTCGCCGGCTATTCCATCAACATGCTCTCGATGTTCGGCATGGTGCTCGCGGTCGGCATCCTCGTCGACGACGCCATCGTCGTGGTCGAGAACGTCGAGCGCATCATGTCCGAGGAAGGCCTGCCGCCGAAGGAAGCGACGCGGAAGGCGATGGCGCAGATATCGGGCGCCATCATCGGCATCACGCTGGTGCTGATGGCGGTGTTCGTGCCGATGGCGTTCTTCCCCGGCTCGGTCGGCATCATCTACCGCCAGTTCTCGGTGACCATGGTCGCTGCGATCGGCTTCTCCGCCTTCCTCGCGCTGTCGCTGACGCCGGCGCTGTGCGCGACGATTCTGAAGCCCGTCGCGGCCGGCCACGGCCATGCGAAGCGGGGCGTGTTCGGCTGGTTCAACCGCATGCTCGAAGGCGGCAAGGAGGGCTATTCCCGCACAGTCGGCTTCTCGCTGAAGCGGACCGGCCGCCTGATGCTGGTCTATGTCGCGCTGCTGGTTGGTCTCTCCTGGGCCTTCGTCAGCCTGCCCGGCGGCTTCCTGCCGATCGACGACCAGGGCTTCGTCACCACCGACGTGCAGACGCCGTCGGATTCGTCGTATCCCCGCACCGAGGCCGTCATCGAGAAGGTCGAGAAATATCTCGCCGAGCGGCCGGGTGTGAAGGATGTCACCTTCCTCACCGGCTTCAGCTTCTCCGGGCAGGGCATGAACACCGCGCAAGCCTTCATCACGCTGAAGGACTGGTCGGAGCGCGGGCCGAAGGACTCCGCCGCCGCGATCGTCAACGACATCAACCGCGATCTGTCGTCGTCGATCCGCGATGCAAAGATCTCTGCGCTCCAGCCGCCGCCGATCGACAATCTCGGCAACTCCTCGGGCTTCTCGTTCCGCCTCCAGGACCGCGGCCAGAAAGGCTATCCGGCATTGATGCGCGCCGCCGACCAGCTGATCGCGGAGGCCAATGCGAGCCCGGTGCTTCAGAAGGTCTATATCGAGGGCCTGCCCGAGGCCGGCGTGGTCAATCTCGTGATCGACCGCGAGAAGGCCGGCGCCTTCGGCGTCACCTTCGAGGACATCAACAACACGATCTCGACCAATCTCGGCTCGAACTACATCAACGACTTCCCGAACCGCGGCCGCATGCAGCGCGTCGTGGTGCAGGCCGATGCCCGCGACCGCATGCGGACCGAGGACATCCTCAACTACAACGTCAAGAACAGTCGTGGCCAGCTTGTGCCGTTCTCCTCTTTCGCCACGGTCGAATGGGCGCGCGGCCCGACGCAGATCGCGGGCTTCAATTATTATCCCGCAGTGCGCATCTCCGGCGAGGCGAAACCCGGCTTCACCTCGGGCGACGCGATCGCCGAGATGGAGCGGCTTGCCAGCAAATTGCCGCGCGGCTTCGGCTATGAATGGACCGGACAGTCGCTCCAGGAAAAGCTGTCGGGGTCGCAGGCGCCGTTCCTGCTGGCGCTGTCGGTGTTCGTGGTGTTCCTGTGTCTTGCCGCGCTCTACGAGAGCTGGACCATTCCGCTCGCGGTGCTGCTCACGGTGCCGCTCGGCATCGTCGGCGCGGTGGCCGCGGCGATGCTGCGCGGCCTGCCCAACGACGTCTATTTCACCGTCGGCCTGATCACCATCATCGGCCTCGCGGCAAAGGACGCGATCCTGATCATCGAGTTCGCTAAGGATCTGCGGAAAGAAGGCAAGCCGCTGGTGGAAGCCACCATCGAGGCCTGCCGTCTGCGCTTCCGCCCGATTCTGATGACCGGCCTTGCCTTCATCTGCGGCGTGCTGCCGATGGCGATCGCGCATGGCGCCGGCGGCGCCAGCCAGCAAGCGCTCGGCAGCATCGTGATGGGTGGCATGATCGCGGTGGTGATCCTGGCGCTGCTGATGGTGCCGGTGTTCTTCGTCTCGGTACAGCGCGTGCTGGCCGGGGACAGGGAGCCGAAGGCCGCGAAGGCCGGCGAGACGTATGGGCCGCCCGCGCCGGCGAAGCCATAAGGCGAGCTGTCATGCCCCGCGCAGGCGGGGCATCCAGTACGCCGCGGCCCTTCCGTATCCAACAAACGTCTCTGGAATACGGGATCACCCGCTCCAGTACGCAAGTGCGCACAAGGCGGGTGATGACGGCGGAGTGTGAAGCGTAGGGTTCGCCCTAAGCCTACTTCCGCAAAATCTTCACCAGCTCCCCGTGCACGAACTCGTTGCCGCACACGACGTGGCCGGTCACCAGCGCGTCGCCCGGCGTTGAGATGTCGCTCACCGTGCCGCCGGCCTCACGCACCATGATCATGCCGGCGGCGATGTCCCAGGATTGCAGATTGCGCTCCCAGTAGCCGTCGAGGCGGCCGGCGGCGACGAAGGCCAGGTCGAGGGAGGCGGCGCCGAAACGGCGGAGGCCTGCGACGCGGTCCTGGATCGCGGTCATCTCGCGGCGGAATTCCTCGTGGTCGCCGCGGCCGATATGGGGCAGGCCGCAGGCCACCACGCATTCGTTGAGCTGGCGGCGGCCGGCGACGCGCAGGCGCTGGTCGTTGAGGAAGGCGCCCTTGCCGCGCTCGGCGATGTAGAGCTCGTCATTGGCGGGGTTGTAGATCACGCCCGCAATGATCGTGCCCTCGCGCACGAGGCCGATCGAGATCGCGAATTGCGGGATTCCGTGCAGGAAGTTGGTGGTGCCGTCGAGCGGGTCGACGATCCAGGTGTGGCTCTTGTCGCTGCCTTCGCGGGTGCCGCCTTCCTCGCCGATGAAGCCGTAGCCGGGGCGGGCCTTGGCGAGGTCCTGGTAGAGGATCTCCTCGGCGCGCTTGTCGGCGAGCGAGACGAAATTGGCCGGCCCCTTCAGCGAGACCTGGAGATGCTCGATCTCGCCGAGATCGCGCTTGAGGCTGCGGCCGGCGCGGCGCGCGGCCTTGACCATGACGTTGATAGTGGCGGAATACAGCATGTGCTCTGGTCTTGATCGGGGGAAATGGCGCGAAATCGCGCCTGTTTGAAGGATGGGGTGCCCTGCGAGGGCCTTTGCGTCAAGTCATTTGGTCCCGAGCCATTTTCTGGCGGCGGCCTCGGCCTTGCCCCGGTCCTCGGCCGGCAGGTCGGACAATTGCTTGTCGAGCTCCGGATCGCCCTTGCCGGAGGTTTTCGCCACCAGGTGCCATTTAAAGCCCTCGACCTTGTCCACGGACGTGCCCATGCCGTTGATCAGCACCCAGGCCAGGCGGTTCTGCGCGATCGCGCTGCCCTGGCGGGAGGCCTTGCGGAGCAACGCGACGGCGGCCGGCTGGTTCTTCACCGTGCCGGTGCCGTTGAACATGGCGATGGCATATTCGACCTCGGCATCGACATTGTCCGCCAGTGAAGCCGCCTGGAGCAGCCGCACCGCGCGTTCCGGGTCCTTCGGCACGCCGGTGCCTTCCTTGTAGAAGGTCGCCAGCGCGTATTGCGCCTCTGGCAGGCCGGCATCGGCGGCCTGACGCAGCAGCTCGGCGGACCGCTTGACGTCCTGCGGCAGGGTCTGGCCGTCGAGGTAAAGCAGCGCGAGGTTATAGGCCGCCTTGGGCTCGCCGAGCTTGGCGGCGGACGCCATCAGCTTCACCGCCTCGCTTTTGTCGACCGAGCCGCCGCGGCCGGAAATTCGCAGCATGGCGAGCGCGAACATCGCCTCGCGGTCGCCGGCATCGGAGGCGCGCTTGTACCATTCCAGCGCCTTGGCGTAGTCGCGGCGGATGCCCATGGCGTTGGAATAGAGCTCGCCGAGCATGGTCATCGCCTTGGGATCGCCTGCTTGTGCGCGGGCGGTGGCGAGATCGAACGCCGTCTTGTACTGGCCGCGCTGATAGGCGCCGAACACCAGATCGACATTGGGATTGTCGGTTGCCGGTGCGGGGATCACGGTTGCGGGCAGCGCCGGCTTGGGCGAGGCGGCCGGCTTGGGCGAGGCCGAAGGTTTTGGCGCCGGCGCGGCCTCCTTCTTCTTGGCGGCCGGAGGCGGCTTGGGCTTCTGTTTCTCAGGCACAGCGCCAGGCGTGGCCACCGGCGGCGTGATCTGGAGCTGCGCGGCCGCGGGCGCCGTCAGCAGCAGCGTGGCCAGGATGGTGATGCGCGGGAGCTTCATGTCGGGCGCTAGCCGTGCTCCTGACCCGCAAGCGCAGCCGCATGGGCCTTCTTGATCTCAGCGTCGACCTCGATCAGCGCGGCCTTGGGACCGCGCGGATCGGACCAGACGAAATCGCCGACCAGCACGAAATCGGCGCCGCTGGCGGCGAAGTCGTGCGCCTCTTCGAGCGAGGTGGCAAAGCCGACGCAGGGCGGCTCGAACAGCTCGGCCCACCAGTCCAGCCGCTCGGCGATCGCCTGGGACGACGGGCGTTGGCCCTTTGCATCAGGTTCGCCGAACAGCACGTAGTCCGCGCCTATCTCGCCCGCATCCATGGAATGGTGCCGCGTCGTCAGCCCGCCGACGCCGGCGATGCGATCGGGCTTGAGCGATGGCAGCGCCTCTTTCAGCGCGGCGATGCCGGGCAGGTGCGCGCCGTCGGCGCCGCCACGTGCGACCAGTTCGGCATGACCTTCAACGAGCAGCGCGGCGCCCGCCTTCTGGACCGGTGGGGCCAGCGCCTTGATGCGCGTGATCATGGTGCGCTGGTCGGTCTCCTTCAGCCGCAGCAGCACGGCCGCGACGTCGGCGGCAGCGAGCAGGCCCGGCAGCTCGGCGACGAGCGCAGCGGGATCATCGACGGCAGGCGTCGCGAGATAGAGACGCGGCGCCGGGCGCGGCGGAGGCGATTTGTTCGACAAGATCTAGGCTGCTTTCTTTTCCAGGCTGCTTTGCCATTCGCCCTTGGACGCCAGACCATTCATCCGGGCGCGATGGCTGAATGCACTTTGGCCGGCTGCGACATTCTCGGCCTTGCCGGACCAGGCCTTCTGCGGCGCGGCCTGCAGCGCGCGGCCGTAGGAGAAGGTCAGGCCCCAGGGCAGCGGCCCGAGCTTATGCATGGCGTTGAGATGCGCAGTCGCCTCTTCGTCCGACTGGCCGCCGGAGAGGAAGGCGATTCCGGGCACGGCCGCGGGCACGCAGGCCTTCAGCAGCCGAATTGTCTTCTCCGCGACTTCCTCGACGGGAGCCTGCTTCGCGCACTTCTTGCCCGAGATCGCCATGTTCGGCTTCAGCACCATGCCTTCGAGCGCAACGCGCTGCACGCGCAATTCCTGGAAGGTCTTGTTGAGCACGCGGGTCGTCACTTCATAGCAGCGGTCGATGTCGTGATCGCCGTCCATCAGCACCTCAGGCTCGACGATCGGCACGATCTGCGCGGCCTGGCACAGCGCTGCGTAGCGGGCCAGCGCATGGGCGTTGGCGCCGATCGCGGTCATCGACGGAATGCCGCTGCCGATATCGATCACCGCGCGCCATTTGGCGAAGCGCGCGCCGCGCTCGTAATATTTCTTCAGGCGTTCGGCGAGCTTGTCGAGCCCGACGGTGACGAGCTCGCCCGGGCACATCGGCAGGGCTTGCGTGCCCTCGTCGACCTTGATGCCGGGGATGGCGCCGCTCTGTTCGATCAGCTTGACCAGTGGCGTGCCGTCCTTCGCGTCTTGCCAGATCGTCTCGTCATAGAGGATCACGCCGGAGATGTACTGGCTCATGGCCTCCCTGGAGCGGAACAGCATCTCGCGATAGTCGCGGCGATTGCCTTCCGTCGATTCCACCCCGATCGCGTCAAATCGCTTCTTGATGGTGCCGGAGGATTCGTCGGCGGCAAGGATGCCCTTGCCGGGCGCGACCATGGCGGTCGCGATCCTGTTGAGCTCAGTCAGATTCATCGAGAGGTCCTCCCAAAACGATGCTGCCCTTGCCTGTGAAAATAGACCGTTCTCGGGCAATTGCCGAGTTAACGTTCGTCGCAGGGTAAAGGGGCGGGAGGTCAGTTGGGCGAAAAAGAGCGGGCTGGGCGCCCCTTCACCTCGCCCCGCCTGCGGGGAGAGGTCGGATTTTGCGCGTAGCGTAAAATCCGGGTGAGGGGGTACAGGTCTATCGATAGGGCACAATTCGCGGAGCGAGCCCCTCACCCCGACCCTCTCCCCGCGAAGAGCGGGGAGAGGGAGGGATAGATCACGCCACCTTCGGATCGAGTTCGCCCTTGGCGTAGCGCTTGGCCATCTCGGCGGGGGGCAGGACCTTCTTGAACTTGGAGGCCTGGCCTGCGGTATTGAACTCCTGGAGCCGCTGCTTGCACAGCTTGGTCATCGCTTCCATCGCCGGCTTCAGGTACTTGCGCGGGTCGAACTCTTCCGGGTGCTCCTTGAACACCTTGCGGATCTGGCCGGTCATGGCCATGCGGTTGTCGGTGTCGATGTTGATCTTGCGCACGCCGTTCTTGATGCCGCGCTGGATCTCGGCGACCGGAACGCCCCAGGTCGGCTTCATCTTGCCGCCGAACTCGTTGATGATGTCCTGGAGGTCCTGCGGCACCGACGAGGAGCCGTGCATCACGAGATGCGTGTTCGGCAGCTTGCGGTGGATCTCCTCGATCACCTTCATGGCGAGGATGTCGCCGTCGGGCTTGCGGGTGAATTTGTAGGCGCCATGCGAGGTGCCCATCGCGATCGCGAGCGCGTCCACCTTGGTCTCCTGAACGAACTTCACGGCCTCGTCCGGATTGGTCAGGAGCTGGTCGTGGCTCAGCTTGCCTTCGGCGCCGTGGCCGTCTTCCTTGTCGCCCATGCCTGTTTCGAGCGAGCCGAGCACGCCGAGCTCACCCTCGACCGAGATGCCGCCGAGATGGGCCATGTCGGTCACGGTCTTGGTGACGCCGACATTGTAGGTCCAGTCGGCCGGGCTCTTGCCGTCGGCCTTGAGCGAGCCGTCCATCATGACCGAGGTGAAGCCGGCCTGGATCGCGGTCATGCAGGTCGCGGCCTCGTTGCCGTGGTCGAGATGCACGCAGACCGGAATGTGCGGATAGATCTCGGTCACCGCGTCCATCATGTGCTTGAGCATGATGTCGTTGGCGTAGGAGCGCGCACCGCGCGAGGCCTGGATGATGACGGGCGCGTCGACCGTGTTGGCGGCGTCCATGATCGCCAGCGCCTGCTCCATGTTGTTGATGTTGAAGGCCGGTACGCCGTAATCGTTCTCCGCTGCATGGTCGAGCAATTGACGTAACGTGATCCGAGCCATCTGTCTTTTTCTCCGGTTTGGGCCTGCAAGGCCGACTTAAAAGGCCGACTGATTACTTGGTGCGCAGAACTTCGACGCCGGGAAGGGGCTTGCCTTCCATCCATTCAAGGAATGCGCCACCGGCGGTCGAGACATAGGTGAATTGACCGGCCACATGGGCCTGGTTGAGGGCCGCGACCGTGTCGCCGCCGCCCGCGATCGAGATCAGCTTCTTGGCCTTGGTGCGCTCGGCGGCGTGCTTGGCGGCCGACACCGTTCCGCGGTCGAACGGCTGCATCTCGAAGGCGCCGAGCGGTCCGTTCCAGACCAGCGTGGCGGCGTCGTCGATGGCGGCGTGGACACGCGCGATCGATTGCGGGCCGACGTCGAGGATCATGCCGTCGGCCGGGATCGCATCGAGCCCGTAGGCATGCGAGGGCGCGTTCGCCGCGAAATGATAGGCGACGGTGGCGTCGACCGGCAGGATGATCGCGCAATTGGCGGCTTCCGCCTTCTCCATGATGCGGATCGCCGTCGCGGCGAGATCCTTCTCGGCCAGCGACTTGCCGATCCCAACGCCCTGGGCGTGCAGGAAGGTGTTGGCCATGCCGCCGCCGATCACGAGCGCGTCGACCTTGGTGACGAGGTTTTCGAGCAGATCGATCTTGGTCGAGACCTTGGCGCCGCCGATGATCGCGATGACGGGCTTGGTCGGCGAGCCCAGCGCCTTCTCCAGCGCGACGAGCTCGGCCTGCATGGTGCGGCCGGCATAGGCCGGCAGCTTGTGGCCGAGGCCTTCGGTCGTGGCATGGGCGCGGTGCGCGGCCGAGAAGGCGTCATTGACCCAGATGTCGCCGAGTTTTGCCAACTCCGCGACGAAGGCGGGATCGTTCTTTTCCTCTTCCTTGTGGAAGCGGGTATTTTCCAGGCACAGGATGTCACCATCCTTCAACGCAGCCACGGCCGTGGCCGCGGGCTCGCCGACACAGTCGTCGGCGAAGGCGACGGGCCTGTTCACGACTTTCGACAGCGCTTCGGCAACCGGCTTGAGCGACTCCTTGGGGTCGCGTCCCTTCGGCCGGCCGAAATGCGCGAGCAGGATGACCTTGCCGCCCTTGTCCGAGATTTCGGTGATGGTCGGCGCAACGCGCTCGAGCCGGGTCGCGTCGCTGACGCGCCCGTTGTCCATGGGCACGTTGAGATCGACGCGCAGCAGCACGCGCTTGCCCTTCACATCGACGTCGTCGAGGGTGCGGAATTTGTTGGTCATCGGACACTCTCTTGTCCCGGGCGCATAGCGGCGCGGAGTGCCGCCGTGCAGAGCCGGGACCTACGCTGGAGGGACATGGGTCCCGGATCTGCGACGCAGCGTTTCACGCTGCATCGCATCCGGGACACGAGAGCGGAGTTAGATCACCTTCGCGAACGCGACGGCGGTGTCCGCCATGCGGTTCGAGAAGCCCCACTCGTTGTCGTACCAGGACATCACACGCACCAGCGTGCCGTTCTGCACCTTGGTCTGGTCCTCGTGGAAGGTCGAGGAGTGCGGATCGTGGTTGAAGTCGATCGAGACGTTCGGCTGATTGGTGTAGCCGAGAATGCCCTTGAGCTGCTGCTCGGAGGCCCGCTTCATCGCCGCGTTGATTTCCTTGGCGTCGGTGGCGCGCTTGGCGACGATCTTGAGGTCGATGACCGAGACGTTCGGGGACGGCACGCGGATCGAGACGCCGTCGAGCTTGCCCTTGAGTTCCGGGAGCACGAGGCCGATTGCCTTCGCCGCGCCGGTCGAGGTCGGGATCATCGACATCGCCGCCGCACGGCCGCGGTAGAGATCCTTGTGCAGCGTGTCCAGCGTCGGCTGGTCGCCGGTGTAGGCGTGGATCGTGGTCATGAAGCCGGTCTCGATGCCGACCAGGTCGTTCAGCACCTTGGCGACCGGCGCGAGGCAGTTGGTGGTGCAGGAGCCGTTGGAGACGACCAGGTGATCCTTGGTGAGCGTGTCGTGGTTGACGCCGTAGACGATGGTGGCGTCGGCGCCGTCGGCGGGCGCGGAGATCAGCACGCGCTTGGCGCCGGCGGTGAGATGCGCGGAGGCCTTGTCCTTCGCGGTGAAGATGCCGGTGCATTCCATCGCGATGTCGACGCCGAGATCCTTCCAGGGCAGTTTCGAGGGATCGCGCTCGGCGGTCACCTTGATCTTGCCGCCGCCGAGGTTGATGGAGTCGCCATCGACGGTCACGGTGCCGGGGAAGCGGCCATGGACGCTGTCGAAGCGAAGGAGATGCGCGTTGGTCTCGACCGGGCCGAGGTCGTTGATGCCGACGACCTCAATGTCCTTGCGGCCGGACTCGGCAATAGCCCGCAGGATGTTGCGGCCGATGCGGCCAAAACCGTTAATTCCGACGCGGACTGCCATGTTTCATCTCCTTATGACCGTTCAATGACGTGTTCGATAACCCCGATCATCCCGCACAACGCGCTTAGCGCGCCTGCGAGGGTTTTTTAGGGCGGACGCCCGGTTCGGCCGGGCGATGCTTGATCATATGAGAGACTACGTAGTCCTTTTTTTTGGCAAGCTCAACTCTCAGCTAACGCGCTTCAGCACAGCGTTAACCGCAGCCTCGGCGGTAATGCCGAAATGCTTGTAAAGATCCTTCGCCGGCGCGCTCGCGCCGAACGAATGCATGCCGATAAAATCGCCATCCTGGCCGATCACGGCGTCCCAGCCCCAGCGCACTGCGGCCTCGATCGCGACCTTCACCGGCGCGTTGCCGATGATCTCGGCACGCTTGGCTTCTGGTTGCGCTAACAAAAGCTCGAGCGAGGGCACCGAGACCACCCGTGACGCGATGCCGCGCTCGGCGAGCTGCTTCTGGGCGGCGACCGCGATCTCGACCTCGGAGCCGGAAGCGAACAGCGTTGCCTTGGCTTCGCCCTGGGCGGCGACCAGCTCGTAGGCGCCGGCCGCGCAGGGAATGTCGTTCGGCGCATTGGTGCGGAGCTGCGGCAGGTTCTGACGCGTCAGCGCCAGCACGGTCGGGCCGTCGATACGATTGAGCGCAAGCTCCCAGCACTCGGCGACCTCGATGGAGTCGGCGGGGCGGAACACGCGCATGTTCGGAATGGCGCGAAGTGCGGCGAGATGCTCGACCGGCTGGTGGGTCGGGCCGTCTTCGCCGAGGCCGATGGAGTCGTGCGTCATCACGTAGACGACGCCGGCGCCCATCAACGCGGCAAGGCGCATCGCGGGTCGCGCATAGTCGGTGAACACCAGGAAGGTCGCGCCGTTCGGCGCGAAGCCGCCATGCAGGAAGATGCCGTTCATCGCAGCCGCCATGCCGTGCTCGCGGATGCCGTAATGGATGAAGCGGCCTTTTGGCGTCTTGGCCGAGAAAGCTGTGGCCGACTTCGCCTTGTTGTTGTTGGAGCCGGTGAGGTCGGCCGAGCCGGCGAGGAATTCCATCGGCATCGCGCCGGCAATGACTTCGATCACCGCTTCCGAGGATTTGCGGGTCGCCGCGGTCATCGGCTTTTCCAGCAGCTCCTTCTTGTAGGCGCGCACGGCCTTCGCGAGCGAGGCCGGACGCTCGTGGCGCAGACGGCGCTCGAACTCGGCGCGCTTGCGGCTGCCGAGCTCGCCGAGCCGTCCCTCCCATTCCTGCCGTGCCGCCGCGCCGCGGCTGCCGGCTGCGCGCCAGGCCTTAAGCACGTCATCCGGCACCGAGAACGGCTCGAGCGAGATGCCGAGATTTTCCTTGGCGGCCTTGAGCTCGTCGGCGCCGAGCGCCTCGCCATGCGCCTTCGCGGTGCCGGCCTTGTGCGGCGCGCCGAAGCCGATGGTGGTGCGGCAGGCGATCAGCGTCGGCTTGTTGGATTTTTGCGCGCGGGTGATCGCAGCGGCGATGGCGGCCTGGTCATGGCCGTCGATCTTTTCGGCGGCCCAGCCCGCGGACTTGAAGCGCTTCACCTGGTCGACGGAATCGGAGATCGAGGTCGGGCCGTCGATCGAGATGCCGTTGTCGTCGTAGAGCACGATCAGCTTGCCGAGCTTCCAGTGCCCGGCCATCGCGATCGCTTCCTGCGACACGCCTTCCATCAGGTCGCCGTCGGAGGCGAGCACATAGGTGTGGTGGTCGACGATCTTCTTGCCGAACTCGGCGGCCAGCATCTTCTCGGCGAGCGCCATGCCGACCGCGGTCGAGATGCCCTGGCCGAGCGGGCCGGTGGTGGTCTCGATGCCCTTGGTGTGGAAGTTCTCGGGATGGCCCGGGGTCAAGCCGCCGAGCTGGCGGAACTGCTTGAGCTGATCCAGCGTCATGTCGGCATTGCCGGTCAGATACAGCAGCGAATAGAGCAGCATCGAACCGTGGCCGGCCGAGAGCACGAAGCGGTCGCGGTCGGGCCAGTCGGTGGCAGTGGCGTCGAATTTCAGGAATTGCGTGAACAGCACCGTGGCGACGTCGGCGGCGCCCATCGGCAGGCCGGGATGGCCCGATTTCGCCTTCTCGACAGCGTCCATCGAGAGGCCACGGATCGCGTTGGCCATGCGGTTGTGGTCGACTTGCGTCATGTCTGAAATCCGTCTGAAATGAGGCGCTTGGCGGTGGTGCGGGCCGCGTGGGGGGAGCCTGGCGGCCACGGAAGGTTGGGCTGGGATAGCACCTCGGTTCCGGGAGTCCAAGGCAATCAAACGTCGGTTTGGCCGTAAAAGTTGCTTAGCAGTGCATAGTTTCGCGGCGGCGTTGCGCTCCGCTAGCTTGCCACGTAAATTTCTGCTTCTAACCGTTTGCCGAACCGAGTCTTTTGCCGGACGGCAAGCCCCACGGGCAAGGCCACAGGTTCCGCCGCTGACTGCATGAACGATCGCGTTTCAAACAGCTCTGCCATGACGGAGTCCTCGGCCGTCGAGATCGAGATCGCGACCCGCAGACTCATGGCGGCGCTCGACGCGCTCGAAAGCGCGGTGGAGCGGCGGCGCGATGCCGATCGCGACGAGAACGAGCTCGCGGCGCGAATCCAGGCACTGGGCGCGGATCGCTCGCGGCTTGCCGATGAGCTCGACGGCGCGCTGGTGAAGGCGCGCAAGCTCGAGCGCACCAATCGCGAAATCTCCGATCGGCTGGATTCCGCAATCGTCACGATACGCTCGGTGCTCGATACCGGAGAGGACGGATGAGCCACATCAACGTCACCATCAACGGCCGGCAATACCGCATGGCCTGCGAGGAGGGCCAGGAGGTGCGGCTGCTCAAGCTCGCCGAAAGCCTGGAGACGCGAATTCAGTCGCTGCGCGGAAAATTCGGCGAGATCGGTGATGCCAGGCTCACCGTGATGGCGGCGCTGACCGTCTGCGACGAGCTGGTCGACGTTGGCAACCGCGTCCGCACCATGGAGCAGGAGCTGACTGAGCTCAGGGATTTCCGCAATGCCGCCGTCGAGCGCGCCCGGATGACCCAGACCGCCGTGGTGAATGCGCTCAACGCCGCCGCCGAGCGCATCGAGAAGTCGACCCAGGTCCTGAACCGGACGGTGGGCAACGGGATCGCGATCGGCTGATTTTGGGCGGACCGCCCGTTGGGCTGGCGGTTCGTCAGTATCGTTGTTACATTGCGCGGGCGAGGCTGCGACGTGCGTCAGGAGCCATATATCCCCGGGGCCTTATCGATCCTTTAGGGAACTGTCCCTGGCCGGGCCCGTGGGCTCGGACATATGGTGCCCACCTACTTTCGTAGGGAACTCCGGGATCGAGTGCTTCAACGGCGTTCGCGGCTTCGCACTTTTTTTGCTTGGTTTGTGCTTGTCGAAACGACTGCGGCCAGCTCGGTAGATGTCATGCTCCGGCTTGCCCGGCGCATTCAGTACGCCGCAGCCTTTGTGTGAATCACCACCGCCTCTGGAATACTGGATCACCCGCCCCGGTGCGCAAGGGCGCACAAGGTGGGTGATGACGTGGGGGACCAAAGCGCATGTCCAATTCGAAAGCCGAACTCCGTGCCAAAGCCCTCGCGGCGCGCGATGCGCTGAGCGAGAAGAAGCGCACCGCCGCCGCCGCAAAGCTCGCCAAGCGCGGGCTGCCGTTCCCGCTCCTGCCCGGCAGCATCGTCTCCGGCTATTCCCCGATCCGCAGCGAGATCGATCCGCTGCCGCTGATGAAGGCGCTCGCCGAGGCGGGCGCAAGGCTCGCGCTGCCCTGCGTCACCGCCCGCGGCCAGTCGCTGATCTTCCGCATCTTCCATCCGAACGACCGCCTGATGCTCGGCCCGCTCGGCATTCCCGAGCCGTCGCCGGCCGCGGCCGAAGTCATCCCCGACATCATGCTGACGCCGCTCGCGGCCTTCGACCGTCTCGGCCATCGCATCGGCTATGGCGCGGGGCACTACGACCACACCTTCGCGCATCTGCGCAAGACCAAGCAGATCGTCGGCATCGGGCTTGCTTTTGCAGCGCAGGAGATCAAGGCGGTTCCGGCACTATCGCACGACGTCGCGCTGGATTATGTGCTAACGGAATCGGACGTGTTCGATTTCCGGAGTTCTGAAGTTGCGCATTCTCTTCGTGGGTGATGTCGTCGGCCGTAGCGGCCGCAACGCCATCGCCGAATATCTGCCCGGCATGGTCAAGGACTGGTCGCTCGATTTTGTCGTCGTCAACGGCGAGAATTCCGCCGGCGGCTTCGGCATCACGGAAGCGATCTATCAGGAGTTTCTCGATGCCGGGGCCGATGCGGTGACGCTCGGCAATCATTCCTGGGACCAGCGTGAAGCCCTGGTGTTCATCGAGCGCGCCGAACGCCTGGTGCGGCCCACGAACTACCCGCGCGGCACGCCCGGCCGCGGCGCCGCGCTGGTGGAGACCAAGAACGGCAAGCACGCGCTCGTCGTCAACGCGCTCGGCCGGGTCTTCATGACCCCGTTCGACGATCCCTTCGCCGCGCTCGAGCGCGAGCTTGGTGCCTGTCCGCTCGGCGTTGCCGCCGACGCCATCGTCGTCGACTTCCATTGCGAGGCGACCAGCGAGAAGCAGGGCATCGGCTTCTTCTGCGACGGCCGCGCCAGCCTCGTCGTCGGCACCCACACCCATGTGCCGACCGCCGACCACCAGATCCTGTCGGGCGGCACGGCCTACATGACCGACGCCGGCATGACCGGCGATTACGATTCCATCATCGGCATGCAGAAGGAAGAACCGCTGCGGCGCTTCACGTCGGGGATTCCCTCCGGCCGGTTCGAGCCGGCGGCTGGCGTTGCAACGCTCAGCGGCGTTGCGGTCGAGACGGATGATGCCACGGGCCTTGCGCTAAAGATTGCGCCGGTGCGCGTCGGCGGCCGGCTGGAGCCGGCGACGCCGAAGTTCTGGTTGAGCTGAAGTCTCACGGTATTGGCCACCCTCCCCTGGAGGGGGAGGGTCGCTACGCATGAAGCGAAGCGGAATGCGTAGCGGGGTGGGGTGACGGTCCTTCCGCGACGAACAGTGCCCGCGTGGAGAGATCACCCCACCCCGCTCGCGCTTCGCGCGATCGACCCTCCCCCTCCAGGGGAGGGTAAGAGCAGCGTCGCTCATTTCGACGCGCCTCACGCTGCGGCGCGAACCGCCTGCCAGAGCTCAAGCACGTCCGCCCGCAAGATCCCGCGCGTGATGAAGACGATGCGCGAGCGGCGATCGCTGTCGGGCCAGCCGCTGAGCGCGACCGGCGGATGGAAGACGTGATGCACGCCATGGATCACGATCGGCGTCGGTTCGTCACGGAGATTGAGGATCCCCTTCACCCGCAGCAGATCCTGGCCGCGCGCGTTGCGTAAATGCGCAAGCCAGTGCGTCACGGCCATCCAGTCGAGCGGCTCGTCGAACGCCAGCATGAAGCTCGCGATCGACGCATCGTGATCATGATGGTCATGATCATGGTGCGCGTGATGATCGTGATGCGCATGGCCGGCGTGCGCATCTGGTTCCGCGAAGGCCCGCTCGTTGAGCCAGCGCTCAACGTCTATCCTTTTCAGCTCGGGATCGATCAGGCCGGCGCCGAATAGCTGCGCGGGATCGATCTCGCCGTGACTGACGTTTTCGATTCTGGCGCCGGGATTGAGCCGCCGCAGGCGCAGCTCAAGCGCGGCGATGTCCTCGACCAGGTCGCTCTTGGTGATCAACAGCCGGTCGGCCAACGCCACCTGTTTCACCGCCTCATACTGCCGGTCGAGCTGATGCGGCGCGTTGACCGCATCGACCGTGGTCACGACCGTGTCGAGCCGCAGGAAGTGCGAGACGAGCGGATTGTTGAGCAGAAGCTGCACGATCGGCGCGGGGTCGGCGAGCCCGGTGGTCTCGACCAGGATACGGCGGAACGGCGGAATCTCGCCGCGGTCCCGCTTCACCAGAAGGTCTCGCAGCGTCTGCTCCAGGTCGCTGCGGATGGTGCAGCAGATGCATCCGCTCGCAAGCACGGCGACTTCGCCGTCGACGCGTTCGACCAGGAGATGGTCGAGGCTGACTTCGCCGTACTCGTTGATGATGACGGCGCTGTCTTTCATGCCGTCGTGGCGCAGCAAGCGATTGAGCAGCGTGGTCTTGCCGCTGCCGAGAAAGCCGGTGATCAGCGAGACCGGAAGTCGCTGCGCGGATTTATCGCTTTCGAACAGGCCCATGGGAAGCTCTCGCGTCGGCCGTCTTATTTTTGTCGCTGGACAACAGCGTAGCGGAGGAGGAGGCTAGCGGAAACAATTTTAGAGTCAGACATTGTTCTGACCACAACCTGGGAGGGTGGAATGTCTAACGAGATCAATAACGTAGATCAAGACGGCGGCGGCTCCACGACGGATCGCCGGACCCTGCTCCGCACCGCGGGCATCGCCGGCGTTGCTGGAGCCGCGCTCGCCGGCTCGATGCACGGCAAGTTCGCGCTTGCACCGATCAGTGAGGCCCAGGCGCAGACTGCAACCTCCATGCCCAAGGGCACCGACAAGCCCTGGTGGCCATCGAAATGGGGTAAGGATGACGAGTCCGGCGCATCCAACCACATCACCCCGGCGAAGGTCCTCGACGCGGCGAAATGGATCAAGGACGGCAAGATCTACAAGATCGGCCGCGTCTACGAAGCCGCCATGCCGCTGTTTGGTGCGCGTATATTCGCACTGCGCATTCCCGGCAGCCCGACCGGCGGCCCGTTCGGTGACAATAAGATGGTCTATCACGACGAATTCCTGGCCACCGAGATCGGCCAGACCGGTACGCAGTTCGACGGCCTCGGCCATATTGGAGTCCAGCTCGGCAAGGACGGCGACAAGAGCGAGATGCGATTCTACAATGGCTTCACAGCTGCAGAAATTAGCGACGCATACGGGCTCAAGAAGCTTGGCATCGAGAAGCTTAAGCCGATCTTCACCCGCGCGCATCTGCTCGACATGGTCGCGCTCAAGGGCGGCATGATGGATGCGGGGCAGGAGATCACCTCGGCTGACATCAAGGCGGCGCTGGCGAAGCAGAACATCCCCGAGAGCGACATCAAGCCTGGCGACGCGATCATGTTCCACACCGGCTGGGGCTCGCTGTGGATGAAGAACAATGATCGCTTCAACAGTGGCGAGCCGGGCATCGGCCTCGATGCTGCGAAGTGGGTGGTCGAAAAGGATCTTGCGCTGACCGGCGCCGACACCTGGGCGGTCGAGGTGGTGCCCAATCCCGACAAGTCGCTCGCTTTCGTGGTCCACGCCGAGCTGCAGACCAAGCACGGCATCCACAACCACGAGAACCTGATCTTCGACGATCTGATCGCCGAGAAGAAGTATCAGTTCGTCTATTCGTTCACCCCGGCGCCCATCAAGGGCGCGACGGGAAGCAACGGATGTCCGATTGCGATTACGTGACGATACGCATCGGCGCGGGCGGGTGACGCGTCCGCGCCGATGTTATGGTTGAGCTGAAAGCGGCGCCACATCCTCGGTGTCGTCCCCGCCTAGTGCGCAATTGCGCACGGGGGCGGGGATCCATAACCCCAGGGAGTAGTGCGGGGCACAGCTCCCACACCGAATCTTCGCCAAACCCCGCCCTGTGGGTATGGGTCCCGGATCTGCGCTTCGCTTGTCCGGGACGACGGCGGAGATTGGCGCGCGATCACGCGTCAATCTCGTCGTACACTACTCCGCCGTCTGCTCCCGCAGCTCCGCGACATCCTTCGCCGTCAGCTTCGAGCCCTTGGTGCCGAACCGTGCCGTGACGTAGTTCGCCACCGCCGCGATCTCGTCGTCGCTATACGCATCGCCGAACGCCGGCATCGAGAGCGCGCCGTCGGGCGTATGCCGCTTGGTGCCCGACAGCACGATCTGCGCGACGTTGGTGGCGGCGGGGTCGTTGACGGCCCAGGTGCCGGTCAGCGTCGCCATCGGCGAGACCGGGCTCTCGCCGCTCCAGCCGTGGCAGCTGGCGCAGGCGCTGGCGAACACCATCTTGCCGCGTGCGTCGGCCGTGACGCCGTCCTTGTGCGAGGCGGGCGCGGCCGGTGCCGTGGTGGCAGGCAGGTCGGGCGAGGCCACCGGCGGCACGCTGCGCAGATAGGCGACGACCGCGCGGATGTCTTCGGGAGCGAACTGGCTGAAGCTGTGATCGACCGCTTCGCCCATCGGACCCGAGGCCGAGCCGTGGCCCGGCGCGTGGCCGAGCGAGAGATACGAGATCAGATCCTCGTCGCGCCAATTGCCGAGGCCGGTGGCCTTGTCGGAGGAGATGTTGAAAGCGCGCCAGCCGGCCGTGATCGCGCCGCCGAACTTCTTGCGGTTGTCGAGCGCAAAGCCGAGATTGCGCGGCGTGTGGCACTCGCCGCAATGCGCCAGCGCTTCGGCGAGATACGCACCTCTGTTCCACTCCGGGCTCTTCGAGGTATCCGGCGTAAAGCGCGTGTCCGGATTGAACACGGCCGACCAGAAGATCATCGCCCAGCGCTGGTTGAACGGGAACGACAGCGTGTTGTCGGGCGCTTTCGCGCGCACTGCCGGCAGGCTGAACAGATACGCCTTCACCGCCAGCACGTCCTCGTCCGTCATGTAGGTGTAGGACGTGTAGGGCATGGCCGGATAGAGCCGCGCGCCGTCATGACGCGTGCCGCGCTGGACCGCGTTGAGGAAATCCTGGTCGCTGTAATTGCCGATGCCGGTGTCCTTGTCCGGCGTGATGTTGGTCGAATAGAGCGTGCCGAACGGCAGCTTGAAGCCGAGCCCGCCGGAATATTCCTTCTCGCCGGGCTTGGTGTGGCAGACCATGCAGTCGGCCGCCTTCGCGAGATACTCGCCGCGCTCGACCACACTCGCTTTCTCCAGCTTGGCCGGCACGCCGGTCGGCTTGCCGGCGCGATAATCCGCCAGCGCCACTTTGGTGCCGCCGGCGAAGTCGAGCGGACCGGGCCCACGGATGATCCAGACGCCGAGCGCCGCCACGACGATGGCGATCACGACCAGGCTTGTGAGGATACGCATCTTGCCGCTCATGCCTTCTTCCCCGCAGCCAGAAGTTTCCGGTCGATCGGCAGGCGCCGCAGCGCCACGCCGGTTGCGGCGTAAATCGCGTTGCGCAGGGCCGGTGGTCCGGCATTGACGCCGGCTTCGCCGATGCCGCCGGGCGCTTCGCCGCTCTTGACGACGATGACCTCGATCTTCGGCGTCTCGTTGATGCGCATCATGCGGTAGTCGTGGAAGTTCGACTGCTGCACGCGGCCCTTGTCGATGGTGATCTCGCCATAGAGCGCGGCGGTGAGGCCGAAGATCAGCCCGCCCTCGATCTGCGCCTTGATCGTATCGGGGTTGACCGCAATGCCGGTGTCCACCACCGAGGTGATGCGGCGCAGGGTGATCTCGCCGATGTCGTCGATCTCGGCTTCCACCACAGTTGCGAGGAAGCTCGCAAACGATGGCTGCAGGCAGACGCCACGGCCAACGCGGGCCGGCAGCGGTTGGCCCCAGCCGGATTTCTCCGCGGCAAGGTTGAGCACCGCGAGCGCACGCGGAGTCTTGGTCAGCATCGACCTTCGGAATTCGACCGGATCCTTGCCGGCCTTGCGCGCAAGTTCGTCCAGCGCGCATTCGAACGCGAACACATTGTTGTTCGGGCCGACACCGCGCCAGAAGCCGGTCGGCACAGCCGGTGGCTCGGCACGGACATATTCGACGTGGAAGTTGGGAAAGTCGTAGGGCGTCTCCACGGCGGCGTCGACCGCGTCGATATCGACGCCCTTCTGGAACGCTGGCGGCAGCCAGCGGGCAATCACCGCAGAACCTGCGATCTTGTACTTCCAGGCCGCCACCTTGCCATCGACCAGGGTCGCATTGACCTGGTCGCGATAGACCGGGCGGTAGACGTCGTGCTGGATGTCCTCCTCGCGGGTCCATATCACCTTGACGGGATAGTCGACCTGCTTGGCGATCTTGACCGCCGCAACCACCATATCGGGTTCGAGCTTGCGGCCGAAACCGCCGCCGAGCAGGTGCTGGTTGACGATCACCTTCTCGACGGGAAGGCCGGCGGCCTTCGCCGCCTCCGACTGCACGCGCGTCATGATTTGTGTGCCGGTCCAGATCTCGCAGGCATCCGGCCTGACGTGAACGGTGGCGTTGATCGGCTCCATCGAGGCATGCGCGAGGAACGGCAGTTCGAAGCTCGCCTCGAACTTGTCTCCGCTGGCAAGCCCCTTGGCGATGTCGCCGACGGATTTCGCGATCGCGCCATCCTTCTCGCTGGCCTTGCGTAAATCGTCCCAGATGTCCTTGGTGGAGATCTTGGCGTTCGGTCCTTCGTTCCACTCGATCTTGAGCGCTTCGAGACCTTTCTTGGCCGCCCACATGTGATCGCCGATCACGGCGACGGCGTCGTCGAGCACGACGACCTTGCGCACGCCGGCGACTTTCATCGCTGCGCTGTCATCGACCTTGCCGACCTTGCCGCCGAACACCGGGCAATTGGCGATCGCGGCAATCTTCATGTTGGGCAGGATCGCGTCGATGCCGTAGACGACTTTGCCGTTGACCTTGTCCGGTGTATCCAGCCGCTTCAGCGGTTGGCCTATGAGGACGAAGTCCTTGGGGTCCTTGACCGGGACATCCTTCGGCGGTGTCTGGCTCTGTGCCGCCAGCGCGAGCTCACCATAGCCGAGCTTGCGGCCGCTTGCCGCATGGATGACTTCGCCCTTGGACGTCGTGCAACTCGCGGGCTCGACCTGCCATTGCGCGGCGGCGGCCTGCACCAGCATCGCGCGCGCGCTGGCACCCGCTTCGCGTAGCGGCTTCCACCAGGCGCGGATCGACGTCGAACCACCCGTCGCCTGCAGTCCGAAGGCGGGATTGGCGTAGAACTTGTCGTTTGGCGGCGCGTGCAACGCCCCGACCTTTGCCCAATCGGCGTCGAGCTCTTCGGCCAGAACCATCGAGATCGAGGTGTAGATGCCCTGACCCATCTCCACCTGCGGCATGATCAGCGTGGTCTGGCCGGTCTCGTCGATACGGATGAAGGCGTTGGGCGCGAACTTGCCGTCGGTCGTATCCTTCGGCTGCTCCGGCTCGTTGACGGCGGCCCGTAGGGGCAGGTGAAAGGCGAGCAGGAAACCGGTCGCAAGACCGCTGGTCAGAAGCGTGCGGCGGGAGAGGCTGTTGTGTGCATTCATGGCGGACCTCACGACTGACGGCCGTTGGCGGCCTGCTTGATGGCCTCGCGGATGCGGACATAGGTGCCGCAGCGGCAGATGTTGCCAGCCATCGCGGCGTCGATGTCGGAATCATCCGGATGAGAGGTGGTTGCCAGTAGAGCGGCGGCCGCCATGATCTGGCCGGATTGGCAATACCCGCACTGGACCACCTCGAGATCGAGCCAGGCTTTCTGCACCTTCGCGCCTGCGAGCGTATTGCCGACATGTTCGATGGTGGTGATGGCGCGGTTCGCAACCGCGCTGACCGGCAGGACACAGGAGCGCACGGCCTTGCCGTCGACATGCACCGTGCAGGCACCGCATTGCGCGATGCCGCAGCCGAATTTCGTGCCCGTCATTCCGAGGATGTCGCGCAGCACCCACAGCAGCGGCATTTCCGGCGGCGCGTCGAACGATTTCGTTTCGCCGTTGATGGTGAGAGTTGTTGCCATATGCATCCCCTTGCTCGCTTGATCGCTTGCGGCGATCTCGTCGGCGAATTCGTGCGCGACAATAATCATACTGATGCGAAACGATGAAGCGCCAGAATATCCGGCGATGCATATTTGCGTTGCCGACGCGTCAGGCCATGACGTTCACGAATTTGTGCGGCGATCGCTGCAGCGGAATTGGGCCAATTGATATGATAATCGTCATGTTGTGACGCATTTTCGTCGCATGCATCGTTGATCGCCGCAGATGATCGTGCGAATGCGGAAATTCATGCGATGACGAAATTCGTGCGATTGGGAAAGTCGGGCCGTGGCACGTCCTTGCTCGCGGCCATCCTTCGAGACGCCCGCCTGCGGCGGGCCCTCAGGATGAGGACTGAGTGTGCGGCCGTCGTTTTGACGAGCACCGATGCCGCTTAGCCTCATCCTGAGGAGACCGCGAAGCGGTCGTCTCGAAGGACGAGGCGCGCGCTCAGGTCGTGCAAAATGCCATACGCGATAGCTCCACTTTGCGGGAGTGGGCTGCTGCGCTGGCAGATGCAGACTGACCCGGGTGAGGGGTTTGTCTGCACGTATGGGTGATTTCGGAATAGTAGTATTATGCGCCTGTTTTGCCCGACGCGTCAAACTGCGTCCTGGCCTGCCGGCGTAAGTCCTTGATTCCCCTGGCCCCCGCTACTGTGCATGGGGTTGTTTTTCAGGTTTTTGATTCAGGGGGCCGCCGGAGCGACCCTCAGCTCTGCCGAAAACCCATCCGGAAGGCGCCCCAGTGCTTGCCGCGGATCACGATCGGCGAGGACAGGTCCTTCATCAGCACGAACTGTCCGCCGCCCATGTCGCGGCGATAGGTCTGGAGCAGGAACGGTTTTGTGTTGGCCGCGACCTTCTTCACCGCGCGATCGCTGAACAGGCGGCGGTTGCGGCAATTGGCGTTGTTCCAGACGGGGTCCTTGCCCTGCGGCAGGCGGTAGTTCGGGTTGTGGGTCGGCAGATAGCCGCCCTTGGCCCAGGCGACGCAGAACACGATGCGGGAATCGGACTTCTGGATTGGGTCCTGGATGGCGGGCAGCACGCGGTCGGTGAAGTCGACGTAGTTGGTCTTGTATTGCTTGGGATCGGTGCCGGGGGTTTCCCGGTAGTTCTCGTCCATGAGCTGGTCGAGCGTGATCTCGCCGCGGTCGATTGCGGCCTCGAACTCGTCCGAGATCCGCTTTGCGGTCTCGACGACGACGCGGATCAGCGGCGCATCCGATGTCTCCACGCCGCTGTCGGCGATCATTGCGATCAGCGCTTCGGAGGTGTCGAGCAGTTTTGTCACGCGCTGATCGGCGTTCTTGAGATCGCGCGAGGACAGGTCGACGCCCTTGGCGAGCTCGTTGAGCTCGCTGATGACCGTGTCGCAATGGCCGAGATTGGAGGTCGCGGCGCGCGTGACGCTGTCAATCTCCGCTTCCACCGAGGCAAAACCCTGCTGGACCCGCGAGATGATGCCGGAGATCTGCTGGGCGCCTTCGCCGGCAGTCTTAGCGCGTTGCGAAGCGTCGCTGCTCTCGCCGATCAGGCCTTCGATCTGGCCGTCGAGATCGCGCACGGTGTCGGAGATCTGATGCGTGGCCGCACGGGTAGCCTCCGCGAGATTCTTGACCTCGCTTGCGACCACCGCAAAACCACGGCCGGCATTGCCGGCGCGGGCCGCCTCGATGGTGGCGTTGAGCGCGAGCAAATTGGTCTGCTTCGCGATCGCCTCGATCGAGCCGGACACTTTTGCCACCTGCGCCAGCGCCGAGCCGACCGCGCTCAGGCGCGCCTCGATCCGCTCCACGGCTGCGACGAGCTCGGAGATGTGGCTGACCGCGGTGTCGACCGCGCCGCGCGACTGCGCGATCTCGCCGACCGCCGCCGATGCGGTCGATTGCACCGCCTGCGATGCGTTGGCGATATCGTGATTGGCCGAGACCATGGTCTCGGCCGTCTCCTGGAGGTGATGGAACCGTTCGGACTGGTTCGCGACGCGGTTTGCGACCTCCTGGACGTTGCCGGCGATGTCGGCGAGCTCGACGCCGAGGCCGCCGATGCGGTCGGCGAGCTGGTCGATCAGACGTTCGGCAAGTGTCCGGTTGGAGCCGGTGTCCAGGACTGCAAATTGTGCGACGGACATGTTTTGAGAGTCCTCCAGTCAGAGCCGTTCGCCGGCTCTCCGCGGCATTCCCATTCCAATTCCAGCCTTAAAGGATGATTCGCGGCCGGCGTCTTGCCTGAGCGTGCACTACAGCTTGTAAGCCGTGCGGAATCCGCCCCAGTGCCGGCCCTGGACGCGGATCGGGACGTCGATCTCGCGCATCATCACGGTGTTGCCGTTGCCCATGTCGCGGGCATAGCTCTGGACCAGGTACGAGCGCAGGTTGCGCGCGGCGGCGAGCCCTGCCGGATCGTTGAAGATCCGCCGGTTGCGGCTGTTGGCAGTGTTCCAGGCGGTGTCGCCCGGCCGCTGCGGATGCGAATAGATCTTGTTGTGCACCGGCAGGAAGCCGTTGCGGTCGACCATGGCGCAGAATGCCATGCGCGGTTCCTTGGCGAGAAAGGCTTCCTGGAACGGCGGCAGCGTGCGGTCGGCCCAGTCCAGATATTTCGTGCGGTATTGCTGCGGATTGGTGCCGGCGATTTCCGCATAATCGGTGTCGAAGAGGTCGTCGATCTTGACCTCGCCGCGTGCAACCGCCTGCTCGAAAATCCGGGTCACCGCCGTGCCGGCTTCCATGGCGCGGGTGACGAACTCGGTGTTCTCCTCGTGGATCGACCAGAGCCTGTCTTCGATCTTCTCGCTGAGATCGGCGTTGGGGCTGACGAACTGCGCGCGGGCGCCGGTCTTGGACTGCTCGATCACGCGCAGGCGGCAGGCGCCGACGCCTTCGAGGGTGCCGTCGACGACGGCCTGCGTGGCAAGCTTCGCCGCCTCCGCGCCGCCGATCAGCACGCCGTCCATCGCGATCTCGTAGACCTGCAACACGCCGCGCGCGGCTTCGAACTTGAGATGGCAGGGCAGCCGCTCGGTCTTGCGGCGGTCGTCGTGCTCGCTCTGGCGCAGCAGCACGGCACAGCGCGATTTCAGCTTGCGCGCGAAGGTGGTGACGGCCTTGCCGGCGCTGGCGACGTTCTCGCCGTGGGTCTCGGCCGCCTTGGTCGCGGCATCGATCTCGGCCGCGCTCTCGCCGACCGAGATGACGAACTGCGACGCGCTGGCCGCGTTGCCGGAGACCTCGCTGGTGGTGGCATTCTGCTCGGCCACCGCGCCGTTGACGGTATCGAACACCGGGCGGATCGCCTCGATCGCCTGCGCGATGCGATGCACGGCGTCGGCCGAGCCGGCGGCGTCGCGCTGAAGCGCGTCGATCTTCCTGGTGATCTCCTCCGTCGCGCCCTGGGTCTGCACCGCGAGCGCCTTCACTTCGGTGGCGACGACCGCAAAGCCCTTGCCGGCCGCACCCGCACGCGCGGCCTCGATGGTCGAGTTGAGCGCGAGCAGCGTCGTCTGCCGCGCGATCTGCGCGATCAGATTGACGACATTGCCGATGGCGGCGGAGGATTCGCGCAGGCGGTCGACATTGGCGCGGGCTTCCTGCGCCGCGGCGCTGGCTTCGTCGGCGAGCTTGCCGGCCTCGCGCACCTGCGCGCCGATGCCTTGCGCGGACTGGGTGAACTTGTCGGCGGCATGGGCGAAGGTCGAGGCGTTCGACTGCGCGGCATTGGTCCGACCGGTGAGGGCGTCGGTGCGCTCGCGAATGTCCGCGAGCGTTGCCGCGGTCGCCTCCGCGCCGCCGGCCACCGAATTGGCGGCGCGCTCGAGCTGGCGGATCATGGCGCCGAGCTCGAGTTCCAGCAGTTCCAGGATTTCCCTGGCGGAATCGCCCTCGGCCGACAGGGCGGGCGCGGGATCGGCCGGCGACGGCGCGGCCTGTGGGGGTGCCACGGGCGTGGACAAGTCGGGCAGACGCTTCCGAAACAATGCGAACGCCATCAGGTCACTCTTGTCGGGGAACGGGCGGTTGCTATTTTCGCAAGCCGGAATGAAATCAGGGTTAACGGTGCCTGACTCCTAGGCACGGGACACTACGGTATTACCTTAAAGTCGTAGAGCCTCTTTCATTCCGGTGGGTTGGCGGCCTATAAGGCCGCGCTTCCCACGCTCACCTTTGGCGCACGATTCCTTACGAGACACGCATGGCCGGACATTCCCAATTCAAGAACATCATGCACCGCAAGGGGCGGCAGGATGCCCAGAAGTCGAAGCTGTTCGGCAAGCTGGCGCGGGAAATCACCGTCGCGGCCAAGCTGGGCACCCCCGACCCCAACATGAACCCGCGCCTGCGTGCCGCCATCATCGCGGCGCGCCAGGAGAACATGCCGAAGGACAATATCGAGCGCGCCGTCAAGAAGGCGCTCGGCAATGAGGGCGAGAACTATGACGAGATCCGCTACGAGGGTTACGGCCCCGGCGGCGTCGCCGTCATCGTCGAGGCGCTGACCGACAACCGCAACCGCGCCGCCTCCGACATCCGCTCCTTCTTCACCAAGTCGGGCGGCAATCTCGGCGAAACCGGCTCGGTCTCCTTCATGTTCGACCGCACCGGCATCATCGAATACGACCGCAGCGTCGCCTCCGACGACGCGGTGCTGGATGCCGCGATCGAGGCCGGCGCCGACGACGTGGTATCGGGCGAAGGTGGACACGAGATCTACGCCTCGACCGAAGGCTATCGCGACGTCGCCAAGGCGCTGGAAGCCAAGTTCGGCGAGCCGCGCAAGGCCGCTCTGATCTGGAAGCCGCAGAATACGGTCGCGGTCGACGACGAGACCGGCGAGAAGCTTTTGAAGCTGATGGACCTGCTCAACGAGCACGACGACGTCCAGCACGTCTACGCCAATTTCGAGGTGTCGGACGCGCTGATGGCGAAGATTGGCGGCTGAGGTCGCCACCAGCCCCGGATTCCGCTGTCGTCGCCCGGCTTGACCGGGCGACCCAGTATTCCAGAGACGTCTGAGGGAAACGGAGAAGCCGCGGCGTACTGGATACCCCGCTTTCGCGGGGTATGACGTCGGAGGGTGCTGCGGGCAGCGCGGCGATCTCCGACGAGCCCCACTTCCCCTGTTACTTCCGTTCTGTTTCTGTTTCCCCCACCGCAGCCAGCCGCTATCACTGGCCCATGACTGCGCTCCCGATTCGTGGCCCCGTTCGCATCATCGGCATCGACCCCGGCCTGCGCCGCACCGGCTGGGGCGTGATCGAGGCCGAGGGCAATCGTTTGATCTACGTCGCCTGCGGCTCGGTGGAACCACCGGACGATCTGCCGCTGGCGAGCCGGCTGCTCGCGATCCATGAGGGGCTTGCCGCCGTCCTGTCCGGTCACAAGCCGATGGAAGCCGCGGTCGAGCAGACCTTTGTGAACAAGGACGGCGTCGCGACGCTGAAGCTCGGCCAGGCCCGCGGCGTCGCCATGCTGGCGCCCGCGATGTTCGGCATTACCGTCGCCGAATACGCGCCGAACCAGGTCAAGAAGACGGTGGTCGGCGCCGGCCACGCCGACAAGCACCAGATCGCGATGATGCTGAAGATCTTGCTGCCGAAAGCCGAGCCGCCGTCAGCGGACGCCGCCGACGCGCTCGCCATCGCGATCACCCACGCCCATCACCGCCAGAGCACGGCGCTCAGGCTGAAGGTGGTGGGGATATGATCGATCGTCATGCATCGCCGGCGTCATGCCCGGGCTTGTCCCGGGCATCCACGTTCTTTCTCGTCGATGTCAAAGGCGTGGATGGCCGGGTCAAGCCCGGCCATGACGAGAGAGAAGTGCCTGCCGTAGCTGAGGTCCCGAGATGATCGGCAAGCTCAAGGGCCTGATCGATTCCTACGGCGAGGATTATGTGCTCCTCGACGTCGGCGGGGTCGGCTATCAGGTGCATTGCTCGGCCCGCACGCTGCAGCATCTGCCCTCGCCCGGCGAGGCCGCGGTGCTGTCGATCGAGACTTATGTCCGCGAGGACCAGATAAAGCTGTTCGGTTTCCGCACCGATCAGGAGCGCGAATGGTTTCGCCTGCTCCAGACCGTGCAGGGCGTCGGCGCCAAGGTCGCGCTCGCCGTGCTCGGCACGCTGGCGCCTTCCGATCTCGCCAACGCGATCGCGCTGCGCGACAAGGCCGCGGTGGCACGCACGCCGGGCGTCGGCCCCAAGGTTGCCGAGCGCATCGTTACCGAGCTGAAGGACAAGGCGCCAGCCTTCGCCAATGTCGATCCCGCCGTCGTCCATCTCGCCGGCGCCGTCGACGACCAGCGCGCGCCGCGCCCGGTGGCGGACGCGATCTCTGCGCTGGTCAATCTCGGCTACGGCCAGCCGCAGGCGGCTGCGGCCATCGCATCGGCATCGCGCAGCGCGGGCGAGAGCGCCGAGACCGCGCAACTCATCCGGCTAGGCCTGAAGGAGCTGTCGAAGTGAGCGCGGCCCACGCCAATCCCGTCGCCGCCCTGCTTCGTCGCCTTTCGCGCGTGGCCGGTATCGTCGTGATTTTCTCCATTGTCGGGCCGCTGACGACCGCCGCGTTGGTTGCTGTGACGGTAACGGCGCTCGGCGCCGCGGTGCTGCAGATGTTTCTCGTGTTCCTCGAACTGGAAGCACTGCGTGCTCTGGTTTCGATCGCGGTCGTGCTGTTGGCCATCGTCACGATTCTCGCCTCGTTCCTTCCTGCAGTCGTCGCCGGCCTGATATTTGCGTTGGCGGCGGTCTACGCCGATCTCAACATGATCTGGATGGCGTGGCTCGCCGCCGCCGTGGGCGCGGCCGGCTTCGTCATGGTTGGCATGTTCGTCGTGCCCTCCGAAACCTCGGCGGTGATCGTGCCGAGTGTCCGTTCCGCGCCCGAGGCGCTGAAGCTTTCGGCGATGCTCGCCGTCGTCGCCGTCATTCCGGCCAGCCTGTGCTGGTGGCTCGCGAAACCGCTGCATCGTGTTATCCTGCCCGCATGACCACTCCCCCACGCATCGTCACGCCCGAGCGCCGCTCCGATGACGTCGGCGACACCGCGCTACGCCCGCAGTCGCTGTCCGATTTCGTCGGCCAGCAGCAGGCGCGCAAGAACCTCTCGATCTTCATCGAGGCGGCACGCAAGCGCGGCGAGGCGCTCGATCACGTGCTGTTCGTAGGCCCGCCCGGCCTCGGCAAGACCACGCTGGCGCAGATCGTCGCCAAGGAGCTCGGCGTCGGCTTTCGCGCGACCTCGGGTCCGGTGATCGCCAAGGCCGGCGATCTCGCCGCGCTCCTCACCAACCTCGAAGAGCGCGACGTGCTCTTCATCGACGAGATCCATCGGCTCAGCCCGGCGGTGGAAGAGGTGCTCTATCCCGCGATGGAGGACTTTCAGCTCGACCTGATCATCGGCGAGGGCCCGGCGGCACGCTCGGTGAAGATCGAGCTGTCGAAATTCACGCTCGTCGGCGCCACCACGCGCGCCGGCCTCCTCACCAATCCCTTGCGCGATCGCTTCGGCATCCCGGTCCGCCTCAACTTCTATACGATCGAAGAGCTGGAAAGCATCGTCACCCGCGGCGCGCGCGTGCTCAATGTCGGCATGAGCGCCGACGGTGCCAACGAGATCGCGCGCCGCGCCCGCGGCACGCCGCGCATCGCCGGCCGCCTGCTGCGGCGCGTGCGCGATTTCGCCTCCGCCGCCGATGCCGCCTCGATCGACCGCAAGATCGCCGATCATGCGCTGAGCGCGCTCGAGGTCGACGCCGCGGGCCTCGACGCCATGGACCGCCGCTACCTCACGACCATCGCGCAGAACTATGGTGGCGGCCCGGTTGGCGTCGAGACGATGGCCGCCGCCTTGTCCGAGCCGCGCGATGCGATCGAGGACATCATCGAGCCTTATCTCATTCAGTGCGGCTATCTCCAGCGCACTCCGCGCGGCCGTCTGCTCACCTCGCACGCCTTCCGCCATCTCGGCATCGCCGAGCCCTCGCGCGATGCCGCGGCACAGTTCGGCCTGTTCGGCTCGGACGAGAGCGACGACTAATTGCGGTGATGTAAGGTGCGTCGGTTGTCATGAACTTCCGGTAACCTTTGTGCAAACGGTCTGCACGCAAATGCAGGCCGTCTGCACGAGCGGACCCCAATTCCGCTCCAATCGGACCGCATCACAAAGCTGCATCACCATCGGGCTTCCATGATCACGCGTCGTCATCTCATTCGATCCATCGGCGGCCTGTCCGCGCTAAGCGTCTCGACCGCGGCCTATGGCGTCGGCATTGAGCCGCTGCGGCTCCGCGTCACCCGTTATCACCCGACCCCGCGGCAATGGCCGGCGGATTTTCCGCTCAAGATCGCCATCGTCACCGACATTCATGCCTGCGATCCCTGGATGTCGCTGGAGCGGATCGAGGGCATCGTCGATCGCACCAATGCGCTCAACGCCGATGTCATCGTGTTGCTCGGCGACTATGTTGCGGGTGTTCACCAGGTCACGCGCATCATTCCGTCGAGCGAATGGGCCAAGGTGCTCGCGGGCCTCAAGGCACCGCTCGGCGTCCATGCCGTCATGGGCAATCACGACTATTGGGTGGACAGGGCCGTGCAGCAGGCCGGGCAC
Organism: Bradyrhizobium sp. 63_E2_N1_3; assembly: GCF_052076005.1. Taxonomy (NCBI): domain Bacteria; kingdom Pseudomonadati; phylum Pseudomonadota; class Alphaproteobacteria; order Hyphomicrobiales; family Nitrobacteraceae; genus Bradyrhizobium; species Bradyrhizobium sp. 63_E2_N1_3. Next base: position 1,395,199 of record NZ_CP197235.1, read on the forward strand.
GGGCCGACAGCCGCCCATCGCGCGCTGGAGGCGGCCGGCATTCCCGTCTACGAGAACGACGTCGTGCGTCTCACCAAGGACGGACGCTCCTTCTGGCTCGCGGGCCTCGGCGACCAGCTCGCCTACTATCCCGCGAAGCGCTATGGCCGCGTGCATCGGCTTGGCGCCGACGATCTCGCGGGCACGCTGGCGAAGGTCACCGACGATGCGCCGGTTATCCTGCTCGCGCATGAGCCAAATATCGCGCCGCTCGTACCCGCGCGCGTCGCGCTGCAACTGTCCGGCCATACCCATGGCGGCCAGGTCCGCCTGTTCGGCTGGTCGCCGGCTGTTTCGCCTCAGCACGGCGTGCAGCTCGCCTATGGTCACTTCCGGCTGAAATGCGACGTCATCGTCTCCGGCGGCCTCGGCTGCAGCATCATGCCGGTCCGCGTCGGCGTGCCGCCTGAAATCGTCGAAGTGACGCTGGGAAGGACGCCGGCCGTGGCATAACCTGCGCTTGCGCGGCCGGCTGTTTTTGCGCAAAACGGGTCGGTTGCAAAAAGCGAAGAGGCTCGCGACGTGACAGCCCATCTCGACGGCGAGATCCGCGACGGCCGCCATCACATGCAGGTCCGCGTCTACTACGAGGACACGGATTTTTCCGGCATCGTCTATCACGCCAATTATCTCCGCTACATGGAGCGCGGGCGCACCAATCATCTGCGGCTGATGGGCGCCGAGCAGCAGGCGCTGTTCGACCAGGTCGAAACGGAGGGCGCGGGCTTTGCCTTCGTGGTGCGCTCGATGCATCTGGACTTTCTGAAGCCCGCGCGGATGGACGACGTGCTCGACGTCGTGACGTGGCCGGTTGCGGTGAAGGGCGCCTCCATCATGCTGGCGCAGGAGGTGCGGCGGGCTGAGGACGTGCTGGTGAAAGCCGAGGTGCGCGTCGCCTTCATCAGCGGCGGCCGCGCTCAGCCGATCCCGAAATCGATCCGCGCCCTGATGAAGGCCGATCTGATTTCCTGATCGCCCGATAAGTGATCGGCCGATAGGTGATGGCCTATCGACTCCGCCAATTGCGGCGATAAATTGCGGCCCGGACCAACCGATGAGGCCACCATGTCGCGCCCGCCGCTTCCACCCTTCACCCGTGAGACCGCCGCGCAAAAGGCGCGCATGGCCGAGGACGCGTGGAATTCGCGCGATCCGGTGAAAGTCTCGCTCGCCTATACCGAGGACAGCCGCTGGCGCAATCGCTCGGAGGTGTTCCAGGGCCGGGAGGCCATCGTCGCGTTCCTCACCCGCAAATGGGAGAAGGAGCGGGAGTATCGCCTGATCAAGGACCTATGGGCCTTCGACGGCAATCACATCGCGGTGCGCTTCCAGTACGAATGGCATGACGCCAGCGGCCAGTGGTATCGCTCCTACGGCAACGAGCAGTGGGAGTTCGACGAGCACGGGCTGATGCGGCGCCGCGAGGCGTCGATCAACGATATCGCGATTGCCGAGAAGGACCGCCGGTTTCACTGGCCGGCGCCGGGACCGCGGCCGGCGGATGTGCCGGGGCTGGGGACGGATCCGTTCTGAGGTTTGCGGAGATAGTGCAGCGAGCTCGCTGCACCCTCTCCCCTTGTGGGCCTGTTGCGTAATTCGTCAATTGTGATTCCCTAGGGCAAAGCCTTGGAGGGTAGCGATGGCGGTCAAGCGGACGGGACAGCCGAGCTTTGTGGAAGCACTGATGCCGAAGGGAGCCGGCGCCAATGCGGCGCTGGATCGGCTGGCCGGCCTGGTCAAGTGGTACCGGTTCGAGAAGCTGATCGGCCATTTGCGGGATGAAGGGAGCCCCGGTCGTCCAGGCTATCCGGTGCTGGTGCTGTTTCGTGCTGTGCTGTTGCAGTCGCTGTATGGTCTTTCGGAGCGCGAACTCGAGGAAGCGCTGGGCGACCGGTTGTCGTTCAAGCGCTTCGTCGGTTTGAGCCTTGAGGATGCGACGCCCGACCATACGGTCCTGAACCGCTTCCGGAACCAGCTCGTTGAACAAGGCCTGCTGGAGAAGCTGTTTGGCGAATTGGATCGTCAGCTTGAGAATGCTGGCGTGATCCTCAAGCGCGGCACGATGCTGGATGCGACCTTGATCCAGGCAGTCTCGGCTCCGCCCAAGGCGGATCGCCCCTCAAACGACCCTGATGCCCGGTTTGCCAAACGGCAGGGCAAAAGCGGCTCGACCTTCGGTTACAAGGCTCATGTGGGTGTGGACGAAGGATCCGGCTTGATCCGCGCGGTACTGACCACACCGGCCAACATCAACGACACGACACCGGCGGACGCTTTGATTCGCGGCGATGAAGCCGTGGTCTGGGCCGATGCGGCTTACGACACCCATGCCCGACGGGCCCGGCTGAAGGCGGAAGGCAAGAAGCCCCGCATCGCTCGTCGGCCCAACAGACATCACCCGGAACTGCCGCCCAGGCTCAAACGCTACAACCTCCTCATCGCGCGCCGACGAGCCCAGGTCGAAACCACCTTCGCTACTCTCAAACGCCGCATGCGGCTGACCTGCATCCGCTACGTCGGTCTGATCAAGGCGACCGGGCAAGTCCTGCTCGCCTCGATCGCCTTCAACATGAGGCGGTGGGCCACGATCGCCGCGTGAGCTGCCCGCTCAGGGCGACAACTACAGATCTTGGCAGGCAATTGCCGGGACCAGGGCACTCGCTCCTGACGTCTTCAGCCTCAAGAGCCGATAACGCAACAGGCCCCTTGTGGGAGAGGGTGGCTCGCCGCGCAGCGGCGAGACGGGTGAGGGGGTCTCCCTCCGCGAGTCCGACTCTTATTGAGTGCGCTGAGGCAACCCCTCATCCGGCGCTTCGCGCCACCTTCTCCCGCAAGGGGAGAAGGGAAGAGGTGCGCGTGGCGAGGACCTTGAATTAAGGCGCCGCGCGCCTCGCCAAAAACCGCGTGATTGCCCCACCCAGCTTCGCGTTGTCCATCGGCTCCGCCAGCGACTCCCTCGCGGTCGCAACGACATCCTCCGGCGCCTTGCCGTCGCGGAGCTCGCAGCACACTTGCGCAAACTCCACGTCGAATTCCGGATGCGGCTGCACGGTCAGCGTGGTGCCGTTGGCGTAGAGCAGGCCCGCATGCGGGGTGAATTCGGACGAGAGGATCGTCAGCGCATCGCTGGGCGGCTCGACCACCTGGTCCTGATGCGAGGCGGCGATCGCAACCGCTTTGCCGTCGACGACGCCGTTCTCCGGCAGCACCTGATAGACGTGGCGGCCGATGCCCCAGCCCTTCTCCGACTTCTGCACGGTGCCGCCGAGCGCCTGCGCGATCAGCTGATGGCCGAAGCAGACACCGACCATCGGCGTCTTGTTGGCGTAAGCCGTGCGCACGAAATCTTCCAGCGGCGCGATCCAGTCGAGCCCGTCATAGACACCGGCGGCAGCACCGGTGATCAGCACGGCCTCGAGCTTGCTCGGGTCGGGGAGTGCGTCGCCATTGGGGATGCTGACGACGTCCACCGTGGCGGTCGGATCCTCGGCGCGGACCATGCGCTCGAACATGTCGGGAAACGAGCCGTGCTGCTCGCGGTACTTCTGCGGGACCTGTCCGGTCTCGATGATGGTGATGCGTGCCATGTGCCCCCCGGGTGAAAAGGTTGCGAAGCTCAGTCGCTTTCTGCCCCATGTTGCTGGTGTGGCGCTGTGCGTGCCAGCTGTGCGCTCTCTTTCCGGACCTCGTTGAGAAACGCCTTGGCCAGGCGCGACAGCGGCTCGGATTCTGACCATAGCATATAGGCAACCGCGTGCGTCGTGGGCGTGAACGGCCGCACCACGAGGCCGCTGCCGCCGTTCTGCCGCGGCGAGAACGGATCGACCACGGCGGCGCCGACGCCGGCCGCGGCGAGCACGCAAGCCGTGTTGCAGTAGCGCACCTCGACGGTCGGCTGGAACGGCGCGCCGGCGCGGGCAAAGCTGTCGCGCACGGCCTCACCGAGCCGCGTGCCGCGCTCGAGCCCGATGAAGGGCATGCCGGAGAGATCTGCGGCCGAGATCACGGGCTTGTCGGCAAGCGGATGCCGCGGCGGCAGCACGCACACCATCTCGCCGGTGTGCACCACCTCATGCGCGATGCCGGGATGATGCGTCAGCCCGAGCGCGAAGCCGAGCTCGGCAACGCGGCTGAGCACCCCCTCGATGATGCCCTCATAGCGCCGCACGTCGAAGAACACCCGCGTCTCCGGGCGGCGGCGAAGGAAGCTTGAGAGCGCCGACGGGATGATGCTGTAGGCCAGCGGCGGCGTCGCGACGAGCGCCAGATGGCCGGAGCGGTTCTCGCGCAGATCGCGGACGCGGTTCTCGAGCTTGGCGTGCAGCGCGAAGATGGCTTCGCTCTCCTTGTAGAGCGCCATCGCCTCCGCGGTCGGAAACAGCCGGTTGTTGACGCGCTCGAACAGCGCAAAGCCCGCCTGCGCCTCCATCGTCTTCAGCGCGTTGCTGACCGCGGGCTGTGACAGCGCCAGTTCGTCCGCCGCCGCCACCGTGGTGCGATGGCGGATGACGGCACGCAGGATCTCGAGCTGACGCAGGTTCATATCACTGCCAATTATACTCTGGGCCAAAACATCATAGCAGAACGAATTGATTTTGCAGCCCCGCTTCCGCGTAATGGTCGCGGATTTGCACGTCGCATCAAGGGGTTCATTCGCCCATTGAGGCAGCACTGCGCACATATTGGAGGCAATCTTGGTTCGTGTCCTTCGCGCCGCCGCCGCACAGATGGGGCCGACGCAAAAAGCCGATACGCGCGAGCATACGCTGGCGCGAATGCTCGACATGCTGGAGGAGGCCGCCGGCCACGGCGCCAGCCTCGTGGTGTTTCCCGAGCTTGCCTTCACCACCTTCTTCCCGCGCTGGCTGCTCGAAGGCGACGCGCTCGACCACTATTTCGAGCGCGGCATGCCGAACCCGGCCGTGGCAAAACTGTTCGACCGTGCGCGCGCGCTGCGCGTCGGCTTCTATGTCGGCTATGCGGAGCTGACGCCGGACGGTCGACGTTATAATTGCGCCATCCTGGTCGATCGCGACGGCGAGATCCTCGGCCGCTATCGCAAGGTGCATCTGCCGGGTTCGGTCGAGCCGCGCGAAGGCGCGCGCTACCAGCAACTCGAGAAGCGCTATTTCGAATATGGCGACCTCGGCTTTCCCGCTTTCCGCGCCGGATCGGCCTGGGCCCACGCCATCATGGGCATGATGATCTGCAACGACCGCCGCTGGCCGGAATCCTGGCGCGTGCTCGGCCTGCAAGGCGTTGAACTCGTCTGCATCGGCTACAATTCGGCCGCCTATGATCCCAATGGCGGCGTCACTGAAGACGCGTCCTTGCGCACCTTCCACTCGACGCTGGTGACGCAGGCCAACGCCTACATGAACGCGACCTGGGCGATCTCGGTGGCGAAGGCGGGCGAGGAGGACGGCTCCGGGTTGATCGGCGGCTCCTGCATCGTCGATCCCAATGGCCGCATCGTTGCGCAAGCCCAGACTTTGGCCGACGAGGTGATCATCGCCGACATCGATCTCGATCTCTGCCGCCAGGGCAAGGACAAGATGTTCAACTTCGCCGCCCACCGGCGGCCGGAGCAATACAGGGTGATCACCGAACGCGCTGGCGTCATCGAGCCGGCCGTTCTCGACGCGGACTGACTGGCACGGCGCTGGCAAAGGACTCAAAGCAAAACGTTGGCAAAGGAGCTGACATGATACGCCTCTCGCTCTCTCTCGGTCTCGCAGTACTGGCTACCGTAACGTCGGCGCAAGCGGCGGAGCTTCCCGCGGAGATCAAGCAGGCGGGCGCGTTGAAGCTCACGGTCAACTCCACCTACGCGCCGATGGAGTACCGCGATCCCGCCACCAACGAGCTCGTCGGGCTCGACGTCGATCTGGCCAACGAACTTGCGAAGCGGCTTGGCGTAAAAATCGTCTGGAGCGAGACGCCGTTCGCCGAGCTGATCCCGTCGCTCCAGACCAGGCGCGCGGACTTCATCATCTCCGGCATCTCCGACCGCGCCTCACGGCGCGAGACCGCCGATTTCGTCGACTACCTCGCGACCGGCCCGCAGTTCTTCGTGATGGCGGACAATGCGGCCAAGGACGCGACCGATCTCTGCGGCAAGAAGGTCGGCACCACCCGCAGCACCAGCTTCCCGGTCGAGATCGAGAAGTGGAGCAAGCAGAACTGCGAGCCGGCCGGCAAGCCGGCCATTCAGTACGTCCCCGGCGAGAACTCGATCGACGTCCGCAACCAGCTCAAGCAGGGCCGCATCGACGCCGCAGTGCAGGGCAGCGAGACGCTGCCTTACGCGCAGACGCAGGAGCCCGGCAAATATCGCGTCGTCGGCGAGCCCTTCGCCAAAGGCTACCAGGGCATCATGTTCCGCAAGGACGATGCGGCTTTGCGCGAGGTGGTGACGGAGAAGCTCACGGCGATGATCGCCGACGGCACCTACAAGGCCGTTCTCGACAAATGGGGCCTGGGGGCCAACGCGGTGGCCCAGCCCATGCTGAATGCGGCGCCGCAATGAAGCCGGTGCCGGCACTCGCGGAGGGTTTCCCTGATCTGTCGGGGATGCGGGTCGCGCGCGAGCCGCACTGGTTTCGCTGGCTCAGCGCGGCGCTGATCGTCCTCGTGCTGGCGGTGATCGTGCGCGCCTTCGCCGGCGGTCAGATCGAATGGTCCTATGTCAGCCGCTTCCTGACCGCAAAAGTCATTCTCGAAGGCATCGTCAACACGATGGTGATGGCGGTGCTGGCGATGGCGCTCGGCATTGTCCTCGGCGTCGTCGTCGCGGTCATGCGGCTGTCGCCCAATCCGGTGCTGAAGACGGTCGCGGCCGGCTACACCTGGCTGTTCCGTGGCACGCCGCTGATCCTGCAACTGCTGTTGTGGTTCAACCTCGCGCTGGTGTTTCCGACCATCGGCATTCCCGGCCTGTGGTCTGCGCGCGCGGTCGACGTCATGACGCCGTTCCTTGCCGCGCTGCTCGGGCTCGGCATCAACCAGGGCGCCTATACGTCCGAGGTGATGCGTGCCGGCATGCTGTCGGTCGACATCGGGCAATACGAGGCGGCACAGGCGATCGGCATGGGGCGGCTGCGCGCGCTGCGCCGGATCATCCTGCCGCAGGCGATGCGCGTCGTGATCCCGCCGCTCGGCAACGAGTTCATCGGCATGGTGAAGGCGACCTCGCTCGCGAGCGTCATCCAGTATCCGGAACTGCTGCACAACGCCGAAAACATCTACTACGCCAATTCGCGCGTGATCGAGCTGCTGATCGTTGCCGGGCTCTGGTACCTGCTCGTGGTCTCGATCCTGACGCCGCTCCAGATGCTGCTCGAACGCCGTTTTGCCCGCGGCACATTGCGGCTGGCGCGATGACAAACCCCCTCGTCGCGATCCGCACCGTCAGCAAGAGCTTTGGAGAGTTCCAGGCTCTCAGAAGCGTCTCGCTCGACGTCTGGCCCGGCGAGGTGATGTGTTTGATCGGCGCCTCCGGCTCCGGCAAGACCACGCTGCTCCGCTGCATCAACCAGCTTGCCGCGATCGATGCCGGCGGCATCTGGCTCGACGGCGAGCTGCTTGGCGTGCGCGAGCAAAGCGGCAAGCTCTACCGTCTCAGCGAGCGGGAGATCGGGCGGCAGCGGCTGAAGACTGGCATGGTGTTCCAGCGCTTCAACCTGTTTCCGCACAAGACCGCGCTGGAGAATATCATCGAAGGTCCACTTCAGGTGCAGGGGCGCAAGTCCGACGAGGTGCGCGCGGAGGCGCTCGAACTGCTCCGGCGCGTCGGATTGTCCGCCAAGGCGGACTGGTATCCCGCGCAGCTCTCCGGCGGCCAGCAGCAGCGCGTGGCGATTGCGCGTGCGCTCGCCATGAAGCCGATGCTGATGCTGTTCGACGAGCCGACCAGCGCGCTCGATCCGGAACTCGTCGGCGAGGTTCTCGCGGTCATAAAGGAGCTGGCGAAGAGCGGCATGACCATGATGGTGGTGACGCACGAGCTCGGCTTCGCGCGCGAGGTCGCCGACCGCGTCGTCTACATGGACCAGGGCGCGATCGTCGAGCAGGGGCGCGCCTCGGACGTATTGGGTGCGCCGCGCGAGGAGCGCACCAGGGCATTTCTTTCGGCGGTGATCTGAGATGGGGGCGTGTTGATGAAGAGACTTTGGGTTGCGGCGGCGCTTTTCGGCGTCATGACCGTTTCGGCATTGGCGATCGAGCTGCCGGCGGAGATCGCCAAGCGCGGCAGCCTCAAGGTGGCGCTGGTGCCGAACTATCCGCCGATGGAATTCCGCGATCCCGCTACCAACGCGCTATCCGGCTTCGACATCGATCTCGGCGAAGCCATCGGCCGCAAGCTCGGCGTCAAGATCGAATGGCAGGAGACGAGCTTTGCCGAGTTCATGCCGTCGATCTCGACCGGGCGGGTGGACGCCATCCTGTCCGGTTTCACGGACTACGCGAGCCGTCACGACATCGCGTCCTTCGTCGATTATCTCAGGAGCGGTCCGCAGTTCTTCGTGCAGCAGTCGCGCAAGGCGGAGTTCAAGGACGCGGCATCGCTCTGCGGCAAGAAGGTCGGCGCCAGCCGCCGCACCATGTTCCCGGCGCAGATCGCGGCGTGGAGCGAGAAGAATTGCGGCAGCAATCCGATCCAGTTCATCGGCACCGACGGCTCGGCCGACGCCCGCACCCAGCTGAGGCAGGGCCGCATCGATGCCGCGGCCCAGGGCAACGAGACGCTGCCCTACATTATGGATCTCGAACCCGGCGCCTATGCGCCCGTGGGCGAGCCCATCGCGCAGCAATTCACCGGCATCGCCCTGCCGGTCAAGGAAAAGGCACTGCAGCAGGCCATTCTCGAAGCGGTCGATGCGCTGATCGCCGACGGCACCTACAAGACCCTGCTTGCCAAGTGGAAACTGAACGACAACGGATTAGAGAAGGCGACCATCAATGCTGGACAGTAAGGCACTCAAGAGCATCCCGCTCGTTCCGGCCAACACCGCCGATCCCGCGCCGGAATATCCCTGGCCGAAACCCTACACTTCGGCGATGTTCCTCTCCTTCGACGTCGACGCGGAGAGTGCGTGGACCAGCAAGGACGCGGTGCACGCGCAGCGGCTCATCACCATGAGCTATGGCGGCTATGAGGCGCGCGTCGGCACGCCGAAGCTGTTGGAGCTGCTCGACCAGCTCGATCTCAAGGCGACCTTCTTCGTCACGGGATGGTCGGTCGACGCGCATCCGGCGATGGCCGAGTCGATCCTCAAGGCCGGCCACGAGATCGGCCATCACGGCTATCACCATCTGCTGCCCGATCCCGGCGATCCCTGGATCGAGGAGGAGCTGGAGCGCGGCTTCGAGGCGCTGAAGCGCCGGCTCGGCGTCAGGCCGACCGGCTATCGCGCGCCCTATGGCGAGTTCACCGAGGAGCTGCGCGCAGCACTCGTACGTCACGGCATCGTCTACACGTCGTCGTTCCGCGACGACGTGCGGCCTTATCGCCATCGTCTGGCCGACGGCAAGCCCGGCACGATCGAGCTGCCGGTCACAGCGAGTTATGACGACTGGATGCACGGCCTCTCCGCCCGCTTCAGCCCGCGCTCGATCTTCCCCAAGGAGCATGTGCTCTCGATCTGGAAGGACGAGCTCGACGAAACCAGGGACTGGGGCGCCATGGTGACGACCGTGCTGCATCCGCAATGTAGCGGCCGCCCGATGCGGCTGCGCCTGTTGCGCGAGTTCCTGACCTACGCAAAGTCGTGCCCGGATGTCTGGATCACAACCGGCGAGAAGATCGCGGAAAACTTCCTGCGCCACGAAGCCGGTAGTCGCTGAGCAGCACCATGACCCGTCGTCGCATCCTCGTCATCAACCCCAACTCCTCGGCGTCGGTGACGGCGGCGATCGACGAGGCGGTCGCGCCGCTGCGCATTGCCGGCGGGCCTGACATCGAGGTGGTTGGCCTCGCCGAAGGACCGCCGGGCATCAGCTCGCAGCGCGATGCCGATAGCGTGGTCATGCCGCTGGTCAACCGCGTCACGCGTGACGATGCGGATGCCTTCGTGCTCGCCTGCTTCAGCGATCCCGGCCTGCATGCGGTGCGTGAGGCCGCCGGCGGACGCCCGGTGCTGGGCATCGCCGAATGCGGAATCTTTCGCGCGCTGATGCTGGGCGAACGCTTCGGCATCATCGCGCTGTCGCCGTCGAGCATCCGCCGCCAGCAACGCATGGCGCGGGTGATGGGCGTCGATAGCCGTTACGCCGGAAGCTGGTCGGTCGGCGCGAGTGCGGCGGAAACGGCAGGCGCCGATATCCGCGGCCGCTTGGTCGATGCCGGCCGCGCGCTGGTCACTCAATGCCGCGCCGATGTCGTGGTGATGGGGTGCGCCGGCATGGCCTCGCACCGCGCGGCGATCGCGGATGCGATCGGTGTGCCCGTGATCGAGCCGGCGCAGCAGGCGGTCGCCGCTGCAATCGGCGCGGTGTTGTTGAACACGTAAGATCCTTCAGGAGCCTTTTGTCATGCCGATCTCCCGCCGCTCGCTCCTCAAGGCTGCCGCAGCAATGCCGGCGCTGTCGCTGCCGGGCATCGTCCGCGCCGAAGCGCAGAGCACCTTGCGCTTCATTCCCGTCATCGACCTCGCCTTCGTCGACCCCATCTATTCGACCGCGCAGGTGTCGCGAAACCATGGTTTCATGGTCTACGACACGCTCTACGGCATGAGCTCCTCGCTCCAGGTCTCGCCGCAGATGCTGTCGGGCCACGCCATCTCCGCTGACTTGCTGCAGTGGGACCTCAGCTTGCGCGATGGCCTGTTCTGGCACGATGGCGAACGTGTGCTGGCCCGCGACTGCGTCGCCAGCATCCGCCGCTGGGCGGCGCGCGACGGCTTTGGCGGCGAGCTGCTGGAGGCGACCGCCGAGCTCTCGGCCGCCGACGACCGCACCATCCGCTTCCGCCTCAAGCGTCCGTTCCCGCTGCTGCCGCAGGCGCTCGGCAAAGCGGCGATCAATCCCTGCTTCATGATGCCGGAGCGGCTGGCGAGCCAGGACCCGTTCAAGCCGCTGACCGAGGTGATCGGCAGTGGCCCGTTCCGCTATCTCGCCGACGAGCGCGTGCAGGGTGCCCGCAACGCCTATGCCAAATTCGAGCGCTACCAGCCGCGCACCGACGGCAAACCGGATTGGACCGCGGGTCCGAAGATCGTGCATTACGACCGCGTGGTCTGGACCACCACGCCCGATGCCGGCACCGGCGTCGCCGCGCTCCAGACCGGCGAGCAGGACTGGCAGGAGACCACGCCGCACGATCTGCTGCCGATCATCAAGGCCGCCGGCGATATCGAGACGCGCATCCTTGACCCCAGAGGCTACGCCTGCATGCTGCGCCTCAATCATCTGCAGCCGCCCTTCGACAATCCTGCCGTGCGCCGCGCGCTGCTGGGTGCGATCGATCAATCCGCGTTCATGACGGCCGTGGCCGGTACCGATCCGGCGTTCCAGGTCTCGCCGATCGGCTATTTCGCGCCTGATACCCCGATGGCGAGCGACGTCGGCCTCGACGTGTTCCGCGGGCCGCGCGACTACGCCAAGGTCAAGGCCGAGCTGAAGGCCGCGGGCTACAATGGCGAGAAGATCGTAGTGCTGGTCCCCACCAACTCGCTGGCGCAGAAGCCGCTGGGCGAGATCGCGGTCGACAGCTTGCGCAAGGCCGGCATGAACGTCGAATATGCCGGGCTCGATTTCGCCGTCGTGTTGCAGCGCCAGCTCAAGAAGGACCCGATCGGGCAGGGCGGCTGGAGCGCCGCGGTCGGCAACTGGCAGGGCATCGACTGGCTCAATCCGGCCGGCAACACCAACATCCGCGGCGAAGGCAAGGTCGCCGGCTGGTACGCGAGCGAGAGGATGGGGCCCTTGCGCAGCCAGTGGCTGGCCGCCTCCGAGCTTGCCGAGCAGCAGCGCATCTGCCGCGAAATCCAGACGGTCGCGTTCGACGAAATCCCCTATATTCCGATCGGCCTGTACAAGCAGCCGACCGCCTATCGCAAAGCCATCACCGGCATTCTCGACGGCACCGCCGTCTTCTGGAACGTGCGCCCCGCATGAGCACCACAGCAATTTTCGGCAGCTATGTGCTGTCACGGAAAGACGGCGCGCAGGACGTGTTGCGCGACCATTGGGTCCTGATCGAAGGCAAAAAGATTGCCGCGGTCACGCGCGACAGGCCGCGCGCGGACGAGATCTACGATCGCCCCGGCCGCTTCGTGCTGCCCGGTCTCTTGAATCTGCACAATCACTGCTTCTCCGAAGCGGTGGCGCGCAGCCATACCGAGGACGGCAACGGCCGCAAGAACAACCAGAGCATTGTCTATACGGTGCTCTTGCCGCTGACCAAGCGCGGTGCCGATATCCTGTCGGCGGAAGAGCGCATCGCGGTCGCGCGGCTCGGCATCCTCCAGCTCCTCAAGGGCGGCGCCACCACCGTGATGGAGCCGTTCCGCAATTCGATCCCGGAGATGTTCGATGCCGCCGAAGAGATGGGCATCCGCTTCTATGGCGCGCCGTATCTGTTCTCGACGTCGGACGCCAAGGCGGGACCTGACGGTGTGGTGCATTATTCCGGCGACGACGGCACCGCCGACATGGCAACGTGGGACGCGCTCTATCAGCGCTGGAATAATCGCGGCGACGGCCGCATCAGTCTTGCGATGAGCCCGCACGCCACGGACACCTGTGGCCCCGATCTGCTGAAGGCCTGCGCCGCACGGGCGCGCGAGCTTGGCGTGCCCATCACGACGCACATGGCGCAGAGCCGTGCCGAGGTCGAGACCATCGGCAAGCGCTATGGCGGCCGCACGCCGGCGCAATATCTGGACTGGCTCGGCCTGCTCGCGCCCGACCTGATGGCCGCGCACTGCATGTTCAGCACCGACGACGATCTCAAGCTGATGGCCGCGCGCGGTATGACCGTGCTGAATTGCCCGCGCGTGTTCGCGCGCGCCGGCGTCACCGCGGCGTTCAGCCGCTTCGCCGAGCACGGCGTGCGCACCGTGGTCGGCACCGACGGCTACAACATGGACCTGCTCGGCGAGCTCAATGCGGCGTCGCTGATCTCCAAGGTCACCTCAGCCCGCGCCGATGTCGCGAGCTCGCCGGAGCTGATCGAAGCGAATACGGCAGTCGCCGCCGACGTCATCAATCGGCCTGATCTCGGCCGGATCGAGCCCGGCGCGACCGCCGATCTCACCGTCGTCGATCTCACCCATCCGCATCTTCAACCGCTGTTCGACCCACGCCGCGCGCTGATCGCGCTCGCCAACCGCGCCAACATCGATCAGGTCATGGTGGACGGCCGCATGCTGGTCGATGAGGGTGGCTATCTCGGCGCCGATGAAGCGGCGATCACGGCGGCGGGCAGTGCGGCGATCGGCAAGATCTGGGACCTGCCGGAGGCGCAGGCCGCGTTCAACGGCTGAGCGTTGCGTCGTCCTCGAATTCAACGAGCGCCTTGCGCATGGTCTCGACGAGATCGAGCGCCACCGGCGAGGGGCTGCGCTGCGCCGGAAAAACGGCGGAGAATTCGAAGTCGATGCGCGGCAGGAAGCGGCGCACGACGACGCCGCGGGTGGAAAATTCCTGCGCGGTGAAGGGATCGCAGATCGCGACGCCTAATCCCGACGACACCATGCCGCACATGATCTCCGACAGCGTGGTCTCGACCCTGAGCACACGGCGGACGTCGTGGCGATGGAAGACCTGGTCGACGAGATGCCGGCTCGACGATCCCGCCGACAGCGAGATGAACGTCTCGCCCTCGAAATCGCGCGGCTCCAGAACTTGCTTCTCCGCGAGGCGATGACCGGTCGGCAGCACCGCGACGCGCGCCAAAGCGGGCAGCCGCTGGCTCGGCAGGCCGGAATGGGCGATCGGCACCTCGGCAAAGCCGATGTCGCATTGATTGTTGAGCACCCAATCGACCACGATCGGCGAGATCACGCCGAAGAAGGCGAGGTTGAGGTTGGGCCGTTCTTTCAGGAAATGTCCGGCGAGCCGCGGCAGATAGCCGTTCGACAGCGCCGGCAGCGCGGCGATGCGCAGCGAGCCGGTGCGGCGGCCACGGATTTCCTCGGCGGCCGCCGTGATGCGTTCGAGCCCGACGAAGGAGCGCTCCACCTCGGTATAGAGCGCCATCGCCGCGGCGGTCGGCACGAGGCCAGTGCCGCGCCGCTCGAACAGCTCCATTTTCAGCAGCGCCTGGAGGTCGCGCAGCAGCCGGCTGACCGCCGGCTGCGTCACGGTCATCAGCGCCGCCGCCTCAGTCACGCTGCCCGTCAGCATCGTCGCGCGGAAGGCCTCCACCTGCCGCGGATTGATCCGCGCCATCCCCAATTCCATCCATAACATTTATGCATGCAGAGGGTGCCATTATTCATTGGACGATGGAAGCTCGGGTTTGCGATCTTTTTCATCAGGACTGGAGACAGCCCGCTTTTTCGGCAGATTGGAGGGGTTCAAACCTCCGAATCGCGCCAAAACCTACCGAACAGGGGCCGGAGCCCTGTCCGGAGAGGGTTGGCGCGGAAGGAAATGCGGAAGGCGCCTCAGTCAGAGATTTTTCGGCACGTCACCTCATCCCGGTATTGGAGATCGGTCCATATGAAGACTCTCAGCCTTCTGACCGCGGTCAGCATCGCAGCGCTCATCGCCGTCCCGTCTGCCGCCTCGGCCCAGCAGAAAACGCTCTATGTCGCCGGTTACGGTGGCTCGTTCGAGAAGACCATCCGCGACGAGGTGATCCCGGCCTTCGAGAAGGAGAACGGGGTCAAGGTCGAGTACGTCGCCGGCAATTCCACCGATACGCTGGCCAAGCTTCAGGCGCAGAAGGGCAACCAGCAGATCGACGTTGCCATCGTCGACGACGGCCCGATGTACCAGGCGATCCAGCTCGGCTTCTGCGGCAAGCTCGAAGGCTTGCCGGCCGCCGATCTCTATGACACCGCCCGCTTCAAGGACGATCGCGCCGTTGCGATCGGCATCGTCGCGACTGGCCTGATGTACAACACCAAGGTGTTCGCCGAGAAAGGCTGGGCGCCACCCACTTCGTGGAACGATCTGAAGGACACGAAATACGCCAAGCAGCTCGTGATCCCGCCGATCAACAACACCTACGGCCTCGAAGCGCTGGTGATGCTGTCGAAGATGAACGGCGGCGGCGAGACCAACGTCGATTCCGGCTTCAAGATCTTCAAGGAGCAGATCAATCCGAACGTGCTGGCCTATGAGCCGTCGCCGGGCAAGATGACCGAGCTGTTCCAGTCCGGCCAGGCCGTGATCGCGGTGTGGGGCACGGGCCGCGTGCAGAGCTTCGCCAACACCGGCTTCCCCGTCGACTTCGTCTATCCGAAGGAAGGCGCGGCGACGCTGCTGACGACGGCGTGTCCGATCACCAAGCCGAATGCCTCGCCGCTTGCATCGAACTTCGTCAAGATGCTGCTCGATCCAAAAATCCAGCTCGTGATGCTGAAGGACTACGGCTACGGCCCGGTGCTGAAATCACTGGTGGTACCGCCGGAGCTCGGCAAGATGGCGCCGATCGGCGAGCGCGCGGCAAAGCTCTATAATCCGGACTGGACTGTGATCAACGAGAAGCGCGAGGAGTGGACCAAGCGCTGGAATCGCGAGGTCGAGCGTTGATCTGATCGTTGCGGAGACAGCGCATGGCCTATCTCGAGCTCGATCGGGTCGCAAAACAGTTCGGCGCGCAGACTGTGGTCGAAGACTTCAGTCTGTCGGTGGGGAAGGGGGAGTTCATCTCCTTCCTCGGCCCGTCCGGCTGCGGCAAAACCACGACCCTGCAGATGATCGCGGGTTTCCTCGATCCCACACGCGGCGCGATCCGCCTGGAGGGCAAGGACCTGACCGCGATCCATCCCGCGAAGCGCGGGCTCGGCATCGTGTTCCAGAGCTACGCGCTGTTTCCGCACATGACGGCGGCGGAGAACGTCGCGTTCGGCCTCGAGATGCGCAACGTGCCGCGCGCCGAAAGAGCCGAGCGCGTCCGCGCCGCGCTCGCGATGGTCGGGCTTGCCGGTTTTGAGGACCGCCATCCGCGCCGCATGTCCGGCGGTCAGCAGCAGCGCGTGGCGCTGGCGCGCGCGCTGGTGATCAAGCCGAGCGTGCTCTTGCTCGACGAGCCGCTGTCGAATCTCGACGCCAAACTGCGCGAGGAGATGCAGATCGAGCTGCGCCAGATCCAGCGCACCATCGGCACCACGACGATCCTGGTCACCCACGACCAGAACGAGGCGATGTCGCTGTCCGACCGCATCGTGGTGATGAGCCAGGGCCGCATCGAGCAGATCGGCTCGCCGCAGGAGACCTATGAGAAGCCGTCCTCGGCCTTCGTCTCGCAGTTCCTCGGCAAGACCAACGACTTTGCGGCGACGATTGATCGGACCGCGACGCCGGTGCGGCTGGTGGCTGGCTCCTGGAACGCGCCGGCGCCGGCCGGGCTCAGTGGCCCCGTCACTGTCAGCATTCGCCCTGAACGGATCGGCTTTGGCGATACGGGGCTCAGCGCAAAGATCGTCACGCGCATCTTCCAGGGCAATCACTGGCTGTTCCAGTGCGACAGCGAATGCGGGCCCGCGATCGTGATCCGCCAGAATGACGGGACGGCGCCGCCGGCTGAGGGCGAGGCGGTTCGCCTCGTCTGGCGGCCCGAGGACATGAGCGTGCGCGCGAGGGCCGGCGCATGAGCACGGCCGCTGACGAGCGCAACGCGCGTGCGCCATGGGCGCTGACGGCGCCCGCCTTGATGCTGTTCGTCGGCGTGCTGCTGATTCCGCTGGCGATGACGGTGATGCTGTCGTTCCACGACTGGGGTCAGTACAAGGGCATCGAGCCGGTCTTCATCCTCAAAAACTGGCACGAGATCGCGACCGATCCCTATTATGCCGAAATGTTCTGGCGGACGTTTCGCATCGCGATCCTGACAACGCTGCTCACCGCGTTGCTCGGCGCACCCGAAGCCTACATCCTCAACCGCATGAGCGGCCGCTGGAAGAGCTTTTTCCTGCTGATCATCCTCGGGCCGCTCTTGATCTCCGTGGTGGCGCGGACGCTCGGCTGGGCGCTGCTGTTCGGCGGCAACAACGGCCTCGTCAACAAGCTCCTGATGTCGCTCGGAGTGATCCGCTCGCCCATTCCCTTCATGTTCACCGAGACAGGGATGGTGGTTGCGCTCGCCCATGTGATGATGCCGTTCATGGTGCTGTCGGTGTGGGCCGCGCTCCAGCGGCTCAATCCGCAGATCGAGAACGCCGCGATGTCGCTCGGTGCGGGGCCGGTGACCATCATTCGCCGCATCATCATGCCGCAGATCATGCCGGGCGTGCTGTCGGGCGCGATCATCGTGTTTTCGCTCTCCGCCAGTGCCTTCGCGACGCCCGCGATCATCGGCGGCCGCCGGCTCAAGGTCGCGGCGACGCTGGCCTACGACGAATTCCTCAACACGCTGAACTGGCCGCTCGGTGCAGCGGTCGCAACGCTGCTGCTGGTCGCGCTGGTGCTGATCGTCGTCGGCAGCAACGCGCTGATCGAGCGCCGCTACGCGGAGGTGTTCCGATGAGCCGGAACGGCCCGCTCGCGTTGATCTTCCACACCATCTTCGTCATCGTCATGGTCGCGCCGATCCTGGTGGTATGCCTCGTTGCTTTCACGCCCGAAGGCTTCCTGTCGCTGCCGACCAACCGCTTTTCGCTGCGCTGGTTCAGGGCGATCGCCAACTATCCCGAGTTCATCCATGCCTTCTGGGTGAGCCTGGGGCTCGGTGCGCTCTCATCCTTCGTGGCGCTGCTGTTCGCGGTGCCGGCAGCGCTCGCGATCGCGCGTTATCGCTTCCGCGGCCGCGATGCGCTCGCGGCGCTGTTCCTGTCGCCGCTGATGATCCCGCATGTCGTGCTCGGCATCGCCTTCCTGCGCTTCTTCACCTCGGCCGGCCTCGGCGGCAGCTTTGCCGCGCTGATCATCGCGCATGTCATCATCGTGTTTCCGTTCGCGCTGCGGCTGACGCTGGCGGCGGCGACCGGCATGGACCTCTCGGTCGAGATGGCGGCAGTCTCGCTCGGCGCCAACGGCTGGACGCTGTTTCGCCGCGTGACGCTGCCGCTGATCCTGCCCGGCGTCATCAGCGGTTGGGCGCTCGCTTTCATCCAGTCCTTCGACGATCTCACCATGACCGTCTTCCTCGCGGCGCCCGGCACCGAGACGTTGCCGGTGCGCATGTTCCTTTATATCCAGGACAACATCGATCCGCTGGTCACGTCGGTCTCGGCCTGCGTGATCGCGATCACCATGACAGCCCTCATTCTGCTCGACCGCTTCTACGGACTCGACCGTGTGCTCGCCGGCAAGGGCGATACGGGACGATAGGAGAAATTTATGTCAGGAGACTACGACGTCGCTGTGGTCGGCGGCGGACTGCTCGGCTCCGCCATTGCCTGGGGCCTCGGCCGGCTCGGCAAGAGCGTGGCCGTGCTCGACGAAGGCGACATCACCAAGCGCGCCTCGCGCGCGAATTTTGCGCTGGTCTGGGTTCAGAGCAAAGGGCTCGGCATGCCGGCCTATACTGTCTGGACCGTGCAGGCGTCACAAGCGTGGAGCCAGCTTGCTTCCGAACTCAAGCAACAGACCGGCCTGGATGTCTCGCTTCAACAGAACGGTGGCTTCCATCTGACGCTCGGCGACGACGAATTCGGCCAGCGCACCGAGCTGGTGAAGCGCATGCACAACCAGACCGGTGCTGCCGATTACAAGATGGAGATGCTCTCCGCCTCCGAGGTGAAGAAGGCGCTGCCGCTGATTGGTCCGGAGGTGTCCGGCGGGAGCTATTGTCCGCTCGACGGCCACGTCAATTCGCTGCGGACCTTCCGCGCCTTCCACACCGGCTTCAAGGCATTCGGCATCGACTATTTTCCGGAGCGCCCGGTCTCGGCGATCAGCAAGAGCGGTGGCGAATTCCGCCTGACCACGCCGAAGGGCGAACTGCACGCCGCCAAGATCGTGCTCGCGGCCGGCAATGCCAACCAGACGCTTGCGCCGATGGTCGGCCTCTACGCGCCGATGGGCCCGACCCGCGGCCAGATCGTGGTGACCGAGCGCACCATGCCGTTCCTGCCGCATCCGCTGACCACGATCCGCCAGACCGACGAGGGCACGGTGATGATTGGCGACAGCAAGGAGGACGAGCTCGACGATCGCGCGCTGAAGCATTCCGTCAGCGCTGTGATGGCCGATCGCGCGCAAAGGATGTTTCCGCATCTGTCGCGGCTCAACGTGGTCAGGAGCTGGGCCGGCATCCGCGTCATGCCGCAGGACGGCTTTCCGATCTACGACCAGTCGGAGACGCATCCCGGCGCCTTCGTCGCCTGCTGCCATTCCGGCGTGACGCTCGCCTCCAACCACGCTTTCGAGATCGCGCGCATGGTCGCAGCTGGCGCGCTCGAGCCGGAGCTGGTCGGCGCGTTTTCGGCCAGCCGTTTCGGCGCCGCCGGTGCTGCGAACAACAGCGGCTATTAGAGATATCTAAAGGAGCCAAGAGGCATCCCATGTTTAGACGATCCGAACAGGACAAGCGACCGCAGGTCCAGATCTTCGTGGATGGCACAGCCATCGCGGCGCGCCAGGGCGACACCGTCTCTGCCGCGCTGCTGGCCTCCGGCTGTGATGCGCGCCGTTCCACCGCAGTGAGCGGCGCGCCGCGTCTGCCCTATTGCATGATGGGCGTGTGCTTCGACTGCCTCGTCACCATCGACGGCGTCGGTAACCGCCAGGGCTGCCTGGTGCCCGTCGCCGAGGGCATGCAGATCGAGATTCAGAAGGGCAAGCGGGAGATCGGAAAATGACTGTGGCTCCCAAGCGCGAAGCCTATGACGTCGTGGTGATCGGCGCCGGGCCCGCCGGCCTCGCGGCCGCTGCGACGTCCGCCGAAGCCGGCCTGTCGACGCTGCTGCTCGACGAGAACATCGGCCCCGGCGGCCAGGTGTTTCGCGCCATTTCGTCCACGCCCGTGACCGACCGCGACCAGCTCGGCGCCGACTATTGGGTCGGTGCCGACCTCGTTCAGTCGCTCCGCGCGAGCCGCGCCGAGATTATCCATCGCGCCACCGTCTGGAGCCTCGACCGCAACCTCGAGATCGCCGTATCGATCGGCGGTGCATCCGCTTTCCTCAAGGCGCAGCGCGTGATCCTCGCGACCGGCGCGCTGGAGCGGCCGTTCCCGATTCCCGGCTGGACCTTGCCGGGCGTGATGACCGCGGGCGCCGCGCAGACGATGCTGAAATCATCGGCGCTGGTGCCTGACGGACGCACGGTGATCGCGGGGCAGGGGCCTCTGCTCTGGCTGCTCGCCGCGCAGATCTTGCGGCTGGGCGGCCGCATCGATCGCATCCTCGACACCACCGAGCGCGGCAATTACTTCGCCGCGTTGCCGCACGCCTTCGCCTTCCTGACCTCGCCCTATTTCACCAAGGGCCTGTCGATGATGCGCGAAGTGAAGGCCAAGGTGCAGGTCGTCTCCGGCGTCACCGAGCTCTCGGCATCCGGTGATGGCCAGCTCGCGAATGTGAGCTATATCGCCGGCGGCAAGCGTGAGACCATTCCTGCTGACCTGTTGCTGCTGCATCAGGGCGTCGTGCCCAACGTCAATCTGGCGATGTCGGCCGGAATCGAGCATCGCTGGGATGATCTGCAATTGTGCTGGTCGCCGGTGCTGGATGCGAGCGGCAATTCGTCGGTCGCGGGCATCGCGATCGCTGGTGACGGCGCCGGCATCGGTGGTGCCAATGCGGCCGTGGTCCGTGGCCGCATCGCGGCGCGCGCGGCGGTGGAGGCATTGGCGCCTGCGGTTGCGACAAAACTTGCGCCGATGGCGACGCTCCGCGCCGATCTCGCCAAGGCCGAGCGCGGCCGCGTCTTCCTCGACACGCTGTTCCGCCCCGCGCCCCAGTTCCGCATTCCCACGGGCGACACCATCGTGTGCCGCTGCGAGGAAGTCACCGCGAAGGACATTCTCGATGCCGTCGCCATCGGCGCGACCGGACCGAACCAGCTCAAGGCCTATCGCCGCACCGGCATGGGGCCGTGCCAGGGCCGGCTCTGCGGCCTCACCGTGACCGAGCTGATGGCGCAGGCGCGGGGCAAGACGGCACAGGAGATCGGCTACTACCGGCTGCGCGCGCCGGTCAAGCCGATCACGCTCGCCGAGCTCGCCGCCGTCCCGAAGAGCGAGGCGGACATCAAGGCGGTGGTGCGCGGATGACCCAAAACGTGGATGCGATCGTCGTCGGCGGCGGCATCCACGGATGCTCGACCGCGCTGCATCTGTGCCTCGCCGGCATGAAGCCGGTGCTGATCGAGAAAGACTACGCCGGCCGCCATGCTTCCGGCGTCAATGCCGGCGGCGTTCGCCAGCTCGCGAGGCACGTGCCCGAAATCCCGCTCTCGATCCGCTCGATGGGGATCTGGGAGAAGATTACCGATCTCCTCGACGACGATTGCAGCTTTGAGAGTTACGGTCAGGTTCTCGTCGCGGAGAACGAGGAGGAGCTCGCGGTCTGCCGCGCGCGTGTCGCTGAGCTGAATGCGCTTGGCTTCACCCATGAGGAGCTGATCGACGCGACTGAATTGCGGCGACTGGTGCCGGCCGTGGCTGGGACTTGCCCCGGCGGGGTCGTGTCGCGCCGCGATGGTGCCGCCAATCCGGCGCAGACGACGACGGCGTTCCGGCGCAAGGCCGAGCAGTTAGGTGCGACCGTGCGCGAAGGCGTTGCCGCCAGCAATATCCGGTACAGCGACGGTCTCTGGCACGTCGACGTCGGCACTGAGACCTTTGCCGCGCCGGTGCTCGTCAATGCCGCCGGCGCCTGGGCCGGGAACATCGCCGCCGCGCTCGGCGAGCCCGTTCCGGTCGAGACCGTGGCGCCGATGCTGATGATCACCTCGCGCGTGCCGCACTTCATCGACCCCGTCGTGATCCTGCGCGGGCGCAAACTGTCCTTCAAGCAATTCTCCAACGGCACCGTGCTGATCGGCGGCGGCCATCTGGCCACGCCCTATCAGGATCGCAACGAGACGGTGCTGGACTGGAAGAGCCTCGCGATCAGCGCGCGCACCGTGTTCGAGCTGTTCCCGGTGATGCGCAGCGCGACGATCGTCCGCGCCTGGGCCGGCATCGAGGCGAAGATGAAGGACGATATCCCCGTGTTCGGACCGAGCAGCCGCCACAAGGGCCTCTATCACCAGTTCGGCTTCTCGCTGCACGGCTTCCAGCTCGGCCCCGGCGCGGGTGCCGTGATGGCCGAGCTGATCGTCAATGGCGGCACCCAGACCCGCATCGGCGATCTCCGCATCGACCGCTTCCATCCTTCCACGCTCTAAGAAGAGGACATCATGAGCATCACCCGCAGCATCCGCACGCCCATCATGCACCGCGCCGTCGAGGCCAACGGCTTCGTCTTCGTCGGTGGCACCATCGCCGACGACACTTCCGTGTCCATGGGCGACCAGACCCGCAACATCCTCGGCAAGATCGCCGGCTATCTGAAGGAAGCCGGTACCGACAAGTCGCGCGTCGTCAGCACCTCGATCTTCGTCACGGATCTTTCCAAGAAGAAGGAGATGGACGCGGTCTGGACTGAATTCTTCGGTGACAACCTGCCGACGCGCGCCACGGTCGGCGTTGCCGATCTCGGCGGCGGTGCATTGATCGAGGTGGTGGTCACTGCGCTCAAGGGCTGATTGCGCTCTTCTCACGGGCTCGTGAAGAGAGCCGTCGATCCGAACATGACGAAGATGTAATGGTCTGGATTAGCTGCGGCGCTTTGACGCGCCGCAGTTTCCGTTTATCAGTAGGGGACTCGGCTGGAATGCCCAATGTCCTCGCAGAACAATAACAACAAGCTCGCGATCAAATTTCGCTGCCCCGGAGAACTCGAAGGCCTGCTGCCGCAGCCGGTGCCGGCGAATCTCGGCGTTCCCGACTGGCTCAAGGCGATGCCGACCACGGCCTTCAGTGCCCTCAATCAGCAGGATGACGAGACGGTCAAGCGCTGCCCGCCGTTCATCGACGCGATGACATGCGGTTTCCTGATCCCGCTAATCTGCGATATCAGGGTCGAGGATGGCGAGATCAGCTGGGACAACGACATCCCGCCCGGCGGTGAGATCGATTTTCCGCGCTCGCCGATCAGCTTTCACGATCAGGGCCAGCTCACCGGCTCGCCGCTGTTCGAGGCCGATCGCTTCGTCATCAAGTTTCACAATCTCTGGACCATCGAGGCGCCGGAAGGCTATTCGCTGTTCTTCACCCATCCGGTCAATCGCTTCGACCTGCCGTTCATCACGCTGAGCGGCCTCGTCGATTGCGATCGCTATCGCGACAGCTGGATCCACTTTCCGGCGCATTGGCACAATACGGGCTTTCGCGGCGTGCTGCCCAAGGGCACACCGATCGCGCAATGCATTCCGGTCAAGCGTGAGGATTGGACGCGGCAGACCTCGGCCTTCACCGAGGATGAAGCGCAGAAGGTCCACGCCCTGCGCGCCGCGCTGAAGCGCGAGCCGGGTCTGTACCGGCGGAAATTCAGGGCGTAGCCCGCTCGGGCCTGGCTCCCAGGAATTTCGCCGCGGCGCTCGGGCGGAAGAAGAAGCGGCCGTGCGACGAGGCGGCGAGTGTGAGGGCGGCGCGGCTGAGCATCTGCGGCCGTCCGCCATACACGGACCGCAGCGCCGCCTCGCCGCCATCGCGTTCGCCCATCTCCATCAGGCAGATCGCGAGATTGGCGCGGGAGAGAGCGTCGTCCGGGCGAAGCCCGAGCGCGTGACGGTAGGTGTCGGCGGCCTCGGCATAAGCGCCGTCGAGAAGCTCGGCCCAGGCAAGTTCGGTCAGGATATCGGTGCGTCCCGGCCCGATCGCGCGCGCCGCGGTCAGCACGGTACGCGCTTTGGCGCGATTGTTATTCCGGACATGCATGCGGCCAAGGTCGAGTTGCAGATCGACGCTGGCCGGGGCGAGCGCGAGGGCTTGCTCGATCATCCCGACCGCCTCGCCAACCTCGCCGGCGTTCGCAAGCTGGCCCGCCAGCTCCTGGAACGCGGGCAGATAGGGCGGACGGCGCGCTGTGGTTCGCCGCAGTTGCGCCAGTCCATCGCTTCTGCGCCGCGCGGCACACAGCACATGGCCGAGCAGCGTCTCGATTTCGGGATCGCTATTGCGCTTCGCGGCTTTCTCCAGCGGCGCAATCGCTTCCTCCGCACGCTCCTGGCCGAGCAGGGCATGGGCGAGGATCAGCACGGCATTCCGGTCGGTGCGATTTGATTTCAGGGCTTCGGTCGCAAGCTGCCTTGCAATGTCGAACTGCTTTGCACGTAGCGCCAGAAAGGCTTGCTCAAGCAGTTGGGCGAGGGGGCTATTCGGCTTGCCGCTCAAGAGATGGCCTCTTGGTTGAGACACGTTGTTTTTTGCCCCTTACCGCATGCCCCATGCAGCGTCCATCAACAGCTTCGTGATGCTTTGCTGATCGGCCCGGACGCGTCGCACGGAATGCACCTTGATCTCGGCGCCCGACGGGATTATCAGCGAGACATCAATCAGGAGTTTCGCATCCATGGATTTCACCCCGACCGCAACGCCCATCCGCCTTGCTCACGGGGAATTCCATGCCTGCATCGATTATTCTGTCGAACCTCTCGCTGTCCACGCCTGACGGCCGTCCTCTCCTTTCCGACCTCAACCTGACATTTGGTGCCGAACGGGCTGGTCTCGTCGGCCGCAACGGCGTCGGCAAGACAACGCTGCTTGCTGCGATCACCGGAGAGCACATTCCCCAAGCGGGACGCGTTCTCGTGAGCGGAACCGTGGGAATGCTCCGCCAGGACGTCCAGCTTCCTGCGGGCGCCGCGGTGATCGATCTGTTCGGCGCGCGCGCAGCGCTGGAGCTGCTTCGCCGTGCCGAGCGGGGCGATGCATTCGCCGACGAAGTCACCGACGTCGACTGGACGCTCGAAGCGCGGCTTGCGTCCGCGCTCGCGCGTGTCGGGTTCGATCCTGATACCGACACGGAGCTGGATCGTTTGTCGGGCGGGCAGGTCACGCGGATCCGTCTGGCCGCGCTGGTCTTCGCCGAGCCGGACTTCCTGCTGCTCGATGAGCCCACCAACAATCTCGATCGGGATGGACGTAAGTCAGTGGTCGATCTGCTCGCAGGCTGGCGGGGCGGGGCGATCGTCGTCAGTCACGACCGCGACCTGCTCGAGACCATGGATGCCATCGTCGAGATGACATCGCTCGGGGCAAGACGGTACGGCGGCAATTGGAGCAGTTACCGCGAGCAGAAGGCCATCGAGCTCGCTGCCGTCAGGCACGACCTTGCGCATGCCGAGAAGCATCTCGCCGAGATCGACGGCAAGGCGCAGGAGGCAGCGGAACGCAAGGCGCGCAAGGACAGCGGCGGCAGGAAGAAGCGCGCCAAGGGCGACATGCCGCGCATTCTCGCCGGTGCACGCAAGGACCGCAGCGAGGACAGCGGCGGAAAGACCGCGCAGATCGCCGAGCGGCGGCGCGCGGAGGCGATCGAGGCTGTCGACACGGCTCGCCGCCGCGTCGAGATTCGCCAGCCGCTGTCGGTCAAGCTGCCCCCGACCGGCCTGCCGGCGGGCAGGGAGGTGGTATGGCTCGATCGCGTCAACGCCGGCTATCAGCCGGAGCAGCCGGTCCTGCGCGATCTCTCACTCACGCTCGTCGGCCCGGAGCGCGTCGGGGTCGTCGGGCCGAATGGTTCCGGCAAGACAACGTTGCTCAAGCTCGTCACAGGCGAGTTGCGCCCGTTCGCGGGCACCGTGCGGGTCAGGCCGGACTTCGCGCTGTTCGACCAGAAGGTCAGCCTGCTCGATCCCGCGATCTCCATCCTGGACAATTTCGGGCGTCTCAATCCGAAAGCGAGCGCGAACGAGTGCCATGCTGCCCTGGCCCGGTTCGCGTTTCGCGCCGATGCCGCCGCGCAGATCGTGGGGAGCCTGAGTGGCGGACAGCTGTTTCGTGCGGGCCTCGCCTGCGTTCTAGGCGGGGCGGCGCCGCCGTCCCTGCTCATCCTGGACGAGCCGACCAATCATCTCGACATCGAGTCCATCGAAGCCATCGAGGCAGGCTTGAGGGCCTATGACGGCGCGCTGCTCGTGGTCAGTCACGACGAGGCGTTCCTGCAGGCGATCGATATCACGCGCAGGGTCGAGCTGGTCGCCAACACTGCTCTCTAAGGCCCGACAACAAGAACCCGACGCCCTGCCCCCAGCGGGGCTGCGTGGCGCGGCCTACGAGGCCGCGCTGCCGCCCGGTTCGAGCGCCTCGCCCATCTCCAGCGGATGAGCCATGGTCTCGTGCAGAGCCTCGCGATCGAGCTCGCCTTCGGAGATGCTGATGACGACGCAGGCGATACCGTTGCCGATCAGGTTGGTCAGCGCGCGGCACTCGCTCATGAACTTGTCGATCCCGACCAGGATCGCGATCGACTGGATCGGGATGTCGGGAACGATCGAGAGCGTCGCGGCAAGCGTGATGAACCCGGCGCCGGTCACGCCCGAGGCGCCCTTCGAGGTGATCATGGCGATGCCGAGAATGCCGAGCTCCTGCCAGATCGTCAGATGGGTGTTGGTCGCCTGCGCCAGGAACAGCGTCGCCAGCGTCATGTAGATGTTGGTGCCGTCGAGGTTGAAGCTGTAGCCGGTCGGAATGACGAGGCCGACCACCGAGCGCGAGGCGCCGAGATGCTCCATCTTCTGGATCATCTGCGGCAGCACCGTTTCCGACGAGGAGGTGCCGAGCACGATCAAGAGTTCGTCCTTGATGTAGGCGATGAAGCGCAGGATCGAGAAGCCGGAGAGCCGCGCGATCGAGCCCAGCACGATCAACACGAACAGGATGCTGGTGAGATAGAACGTGCCGATCAGGGCCGCGAGGTTGAGCAGCGAGCCGAGGCCGTAGGCGCCGACGGTGAACGCCATCGCGCCGAACGCGCCGATCGGCGCGACGCGCACGATGATGCGGATGATGCCGAAGAACATTTTCGCGGCCTTGTCGATCGCCTCCGCGATCGGCTCGCCGGCCTTGCCGAGGAAGGCGATGGCGAAGCCCGACAGGATCGAGATCAGCAGCACCTGAAGCAGGTCGCCGCGCGCGATCGCGCCCACATAGCTGTCGGGAATGATCGCCATCAGATGGGCGACGATACCCTCTTCCTTGGCCTTGGTGACGTAGGTCGCCACCGATTTCGGGTCGATCGTGGCGGGATCGATGTTGAAGCCGTGCCCGGGCTGGAGAATCTCGCCGACCAGCAGGCCGATGGCGAGCGCGACGGTCGAGACCGTCTCGAAATAGATCAGCGACTTCAGCCCGACCCGGCCGACGCGCTTGAGGTCGCCCATCGAGGAAATGCCGTGCACCACGGTGCAGAAGATCACAGGCGCGATCATCATCTTGATCAGCGCGATGAAGCCGTCGCCGAGCGGCTTCAGCTCCTTGCCGAGATCAGGATAGAAATAGCCGATGAGCACCCCGAGTGCGATCGCGATCAGGACCTGGATGTAGAGGATCTTGTACCAGGGTTGATGCCGGCGATGGACGGCTGGCTGGATCGCGACTTGTGTCATAGTGTGTGCCCCGGAACGCATTGATTTTTGATTCTGCATGATCTGGATTTTGCAAGCTTTGAATCTTGCATGACTCGCATCATGTGATGGTCGCCGCAGAAGCGACAATCACATTTTTGTCGGATCGCACGAAGATCGGTCGCTGCACCGCAACGGGGGGAATATGACAACCACGATGGGCTCGGACGAGCAGCCGCAGAGCTATTTTCCGCGCTGGAAATTCAAGGCCTCGGGCGTGATCATGCCGGAGGAACGGCTGTCATGGGGCCAGACCGTCGTCTCCGGTCTCCAGCATTGCGTAGCGATGTCGGGCTCGACGATCATCGCGCCGTTGCTGATGGGGTTCGATCCCAATGTTGCGGTCCTGTTCTCCGGCATCGGCACGCTGATCTTCTTCGTCATCGTCGCCGGGCGCGTGCCGAGCTATCTCGGCTCGAGCTTCGCGTTCATCGCCGTCGTCATCGCCGCCACCGGCTATGCCGGGCAGGGGCCGAATCCAAATCTCTCCGTCGCGCTCGGCGGCATCGTTGGCGCCGGCGTGCTCTACGGCGTGATCGCGCTGATCGTGATGTGGTCCGGCGTTGGCTGGGTCGAGCGCCTGATGCCGCCGGCCGTCACCGGGGCCGTGGTCGCCGCGATCGGCCTCAATCTCGCGCCCGTGGCGGTCAAGGCGGTGAGCGTCAACGCGTTCGACACCTGGATCGGGCTCGCGACGGTTCTGATCATCGGCGTGGTGGCCGTTGCCGCTCCAGGCCTGTGGCGCCGCCTGCCGATCATCCTCGGTGCGATCGGCGGATATCTCCTGTACCTGCTGTTCGCAAACGGCCTCGGCTTCGGCAAGCCGATCGACTTCGCGCAGCTCGCGGCCGCGCCGTGGTTGGGCATGCCAAGCTTTACCACGCCGACCTTCCAGGCCGATGCAATCTTTCTGATCGCGCCGGTTGCGGTCATCCTCGTCGCCGAGAACCTCGGTCACATCAAGGCCGTCGGCGCGATGACGGGCCGGAGCCTCGATGGCTATCTCGGCCGCGCCCTGTTCGCCGACAGCCTCGCGACCATCGTGGCGGCCTGCGGCGGCGGCACCGGCGTCACCACCTATGCCGAGAACATCGGCGTCATGGCGGCGACGAAGGTCTATTCGACACTGTTGTTTGCATTCGCGGCCACGGTCTCGATCCTGCTCGGCTTCTCGCCGAAGTTCGGCGCACTGATCCTGTCGATTCCCGGCCCCGTCATCGGCGGCCTCTCGATCGTGCTGTTCGGATTGATCGCCGCGATGGCCGGACGGATCTGGGTCGAGAACAAGGTGGATTTCGCCAATCCTGCGAACCTGATCACCGTCGCCGTGGCGCTGACCGCGGGCGCCGGCGACCTCACGTTCAAATTCGGCGCGTTTACGATCGGCGGGATCGGCACGGCGACCTTCGGCGCCATCATTCTCTACCAGATCCTGACCTCGCCGCTCGCGCGCCGCGCCGGGTGAATCCCTGCGATGCGCAAGCGGGATGGAACAAAACGCCGGTTCCGTCCATGATGAAGCATCCCCGGAGAAAGTTCATGCCGCAGACCGATCGCTCGACCCCGTTTTCCTCCCGCCTCGTCGGCCAATACGCGCTGGTGACCGGTGCCTCGCAAGGCATCGGCCGCGCCATCGCCATTCGGCTCGCGCAGGAGGGCGCGACCGTCGCCATCAACTATGTCGATCACCCCGAGAGGGCCGAGGAGACGCTCGCGCTCGCAAGGACAGGATCGGCTGACCGCGGCCACGGCAAGCTCGATCATGTCGTCGTCAGGGCCGATGTCAGCAATGAGCAGGAAGTCGCCGCGATGTTCGAGACAGTGCTTTCGCGCTGGAAGCGGCTCGACTGCCTCGTCAACAATGCCGGCTTCCAGCGGGAGTCGCCGAGCGAGGAGCTCGACATCGACACCTACCGCCGCATCATCGACGTCAATCTCAACGGCGCCGTGCTCTGCGCGCAGAAGGCGCTCGCGCACTTCGTCGCGCGCGGCGGAGGCGGCAGCATTATCAATTGCTCCAGCGTCCACCAGATCATTCCGAAGCCCGGCTATCTCGCTTACTCGATCAGCAAGGGCGGCATCGCCAATCTGACACGCACGCTGGCGCTGGAATTCGCCGGCCGCGGCATTCGCGTCAATGCGGTCGGCCCCGGTGCGATCGACACGCCGATCAACGCGGCCTGGACGGGTGATCCCGCCAAGCGCGGCGTCGTCACCAGCCACATTCCGCTGGGACGGGTCGGCACCCCGGAAGAGATCGCCGCCGTGTTCGCCTTCCTCGCCTCGGATGACGCCAGTTACATTACGGGCCAGACCATTTACGCCTGCGGAGGCCTGACGCTGTTCCCCGAGTTTCGCGAGAACTGGGCGAGCTAGAAACGTGGATTCACGACCGAAACCACGAACTCATCATCCCATGCCGAACGCTTCAAAAATCTGCTGCGAGCAGGTCGTAGGAGCCCCGGCTGCCGCGGACATACTTCCTGGCCGCGGCCGCACATATCAAGTCGCGGTTGGAATCGAACGCGATCAGAAATCCCGATTCGCTGGAACGGGTGCCCGGTTGAATCCGCTTCAATGCGTCTTCGTCGATGAAGAACGAGGCCTCGATGGCGCTGTCGTGTCCCCAGAACCGCACGGCATGCCGCGTCCGATCATACGAGCGGCTGTGATTTGGAAAGTCGATCATGGTTCAGGCCGATCAGGTTGCAGGTGCCGCGCGCCGGCCTTTTCGCCGTTTGAGTCGGAGCTCGCCGGGTGGCCGACGCTCGACCCGCGTACGTCAGGAACACGGACGTTCCGTCCAGACGAAGACGCGCCGGTTGCGCCTCTCTCAAATGAAGATTTGGCAACAGGGCAGCAATCCGATTCAATGCCGATCGCGACAAATAGTTTCTTGATAAGCCTCGCTATTCGGCGAAGGGATCACTAGATACAGTTTATCACCGCGCGCCCCTCGGCTGTCATCGGTGACTGAGAGCATTGCGCTCCCGCCAGAACCAACAGGCGGTCAGTATGTCGGATTCCCCTAGATTCAGCCTTCGCGAGTGGCTCGTACCTCCGGTCTTGCTACCGGTTTTCTTCGTGGTGTTGATCGCCGCAGCGATGCTCATACAATGGTAGCCGGTCTTGGCGTGCCTTCGCCATCGGCTCAAGCGAGCAGCTCGTCAGAATCGATCCCGGCCTCTTTGGCTTGCGAGTTGAGCGCCAGGGCGATCAACGCCCTCGACCTTGCCCGCAAGATGCCGTCGGGAGACAAGCGCACGGTGGCAATGCGCCGGGCAGCGATTCTCGGAAATGCCGCTGAAATCCTCACGTATTTCTCGGCGGCGAAGGATCGCTGTTGAAGGAGCCCGCATGTTTAAATTTCTGCAGTATCGTGCAAAAGCGGCCGCGTATGGCGAACTGGCGAGGAATTCGCCCGGCAAAGCCGATACGCGCAAATTCGAACAACTGCAGGATAGCCACACATCGCGCGCGGACAACGAGCAGATGCTCGCGGACCAATACGTGGATGCAGTCAATGCCGGGGGGACGGAGCGACTGCGCGGCGCAGCCCTCGCGGCGGAGGAAGAGCGCGTTTTGCGCTGTCTCGGTGCGGCCGTCATCATGCAATGGAATTCATTGCCGACGACGCTCCAGCGGGAGATCTTCGATACCGCCGGATCGGTTGGGACATTGCTGGATACGGCGGCGCTCCGTGGGCAGATTGCCCGGTTTCTTCACAAGCATAGGCACGACGCCGATCCCGCCAAGATCTGACATGTTCAGGGGCTGAGCGAGAGGCGCGGTTCGCGAAGCATATGGACGCAAACAACAGGAGGATCCAGATGGCACTGACAAAATTCCGTATCGATGAACAGCCGCATGCCATGGACGGTCTGCGGCTTCTTGCCCAGGAAGGCACGAGAGAAGTCGAGGCGTTCGTCAGTCGCAAGGTGATGGACGTTTGGGCCGAATCGATCGAGCACAGTGGCGGACGTCAGAGTTTGTTCCGGAAGCAATACAGCGCGCTTGGGAAACGGAACTTTGCCGCGCTTGAGCGCATCGTGAGCGCCAAATACCAGCGGGGCACCGCGTTCAACCGTCAGCATCCGTTTGTCGAGGTGTTGTTCTCGGACATCGCGGAAAGCGGGGAGACCTTGAATCTCAGCGAACTGGTGCGCGAGCCGTTGCCGCCGGCATTTCACCGGCGCGCCTGATCCGATTGGAACGCCGCCCGGTAGCGGTCACTGGTTTGCCAATGTGCCCCGTCATGAAGATGGGAGGCGTGGAGGCTCTGGCCGACCTGCTCGGGCTGACGCAGGCCAAAAACTGATCGCCGGCTTCGAGCTGCTGGCGCGGGAGTGATCTGGCAAAACGACACGGCGTGAACTACATCTGCGCCATGGCAAACCCTCCACAGGCAAACCGTTCGCTCGAAGATTTCGTCGGCCGGCACGAACGTTTGTTCGTGCTGACCGGCGCCGGCTGCAGCACCAATTCGGGCATTCCCGATTATCGCGACAGCCACGGCAACTGGAAGCGGACCCAGCCGGTCAATTTTCAGGCCTTCATGTCGGAAGAGCCTACGCGTCAGCGCTATTGGGCGCGCAGCCTGATCGGCTGGCGGCGGTTCGGCCAGGCGAGGCCGAACGATGCGCATCATGCGCTCGCCCGTCTCGAGGCGAGCGGGCGCTGCGAGATGCTGCTGACCCAGAACGTCGACCGGTTGCATCAATCCGCCGGCCACCGGCAGGTGATCGACCTGCATGGCCGGCTCGATCTGGTGCGCTGCATGGGCTGCGGAGCGAAGACCCCGCGCAACGAATTCCAGGATAGGCTCGGCCGTGCCAATGCGGAATGGCTGACGCTCGACGCCGCCGATGCGCCTGATGGTGACGCCGATCTCGAGCATGCGGATTTTTCCTCGTTCAAGGTGCCCGCCTGCGAAGCCTGCGGCGGCATCCTCAAGCCCGACGTCGTGTTCTTCGGCGAGAACGTCCCGCGCGATGTGGTCGCCACCGCGCAGGATCATCTGGCGCAGGCCGACGCCATGCTGATCGTCGGCTCCTCGCTGATGGTCTATTCCGGATTCCGCTTCGTGCAGGCTGCCGCGAACCGGCAGATCCCGATCGCCGCGGTCAATCTCGGACGCACCCGCGCCGACGATCTCCTCACGCTCAAGGTCGAGGAGCGCTGCGAGGCGGCGCTTGCATTCCTGCTCTGAGCGCGTGGGCCGCACCCTTCTACCGCATAGGTGCCACGCAAAACGGCTCGGACGCTTCACCCCGGGCGTTGTCGCTGGTATGAAAATTGCTGCGGTTTTCGCACAGTTTGTCGATCAGCACGGAGAATTTGGAATGCTTGAGGGAGCCGAGGTGCGGCTTGCCGTTGATATCGGTGGCACGTTCACCGACATCGTGCTGGACGTGGGGCAGGATCGCAAGACGCGCAAGGTGCTGACGACGCCGCAGCGGCCCGAGCAGGCGGTGCTGGATGGCATGCGTCTCATTCTCACTGACGCGCGCGCGCATATGAGCGACATCGACGTCTTCATTCACGGCACGACGCTCGCGACCAATGCGATCATCGAGCGCCGCGGCGCCAAGACCGCGCTGATTGCGACCGACGGCTTTCGCGACGTGCTCGATATCGGCACCGAGAGCCGCTATGACCAGTACGATCTCAGCATCGACAAGCCGAGGCCGCTGGCGCCGCGGTCGCTCCGCTTCACCGTGCCGGAGCGGATCGACGCACACGGCGCCGTTCGCCTCCCGCTGGACGAGGCGGCAGTGCGTGCACTCGCGCCAAAATTGCGCGCGCTGAACGTCGAGAGCGTTGCGATCGCCTTCCTGCACTCCTACGCCAATCCCGAGCACGAGCGCCGCACGGCCGCGATCCTCAGCGAGGAGATGCCCGGCATCTCCGTGACCGTGTCCTCTGCGGTGTGTCCGGAGATCCGCGAATACGAGCGCACGTCGACCGCGGTCGCCAACGCCTATGTGCAACCCCTGATCGACGGCTATCTCGCCCGCATGGCGGATGCCTTGCAGGTCGAGCAGTTCCGCGGCGCGATCTATCTCGTCACCTCCGGCGGCGGCGTCACCTCGATCGAGACGGCGCGGCGCTTTCCGGTGCGCCTCGTCGAATCCGGTCCCGCCGGCGGCGCGATCTTCGCGGCGCAGATCGCAGCGCGGCTCGGCGAGAGCAAGGTGCTGTCCTTCGACATGGGCGGCACGACCGCAAAAATCTGCCTGATCGAAAAATACCAGCCCGAGACCTCGCGCGTGTTCGAGGTCGATCGCGCGGCACGCTTCCTGAAGGGCTCCGGCCTGCCGGTGCGCATCCCCGTGATCGAGATGGTCGAGATCGGCGCCGGCGGCGGCTCGATCGCGCATGTCGATGCGATGAAGCGCGTCACCGTCGGTCCCGAGAGCGCCTCGTCGGAGCCGGGACCTGCCTGCTACGGCCGCGGCGGCCAGCGTCCGGCCGTGACGGACGCGGACGTTGCGCTCGGTATGATCGATCCTGATGCCTTTGCGGGTGGCACGATCAAGCTCAGCCCGGAGCTTTCGAAGGCGGCGCTGTTGCGCGCCGTCGGCGAGCCGCTCGGCCTGTCGGCGGAAACTGCGGCTTATGCCGTGCACGAGGTCGTCTGCGAGAACATGGCGAGCGCGGCGCGCGTGCATGCGGTCGAGCGCGGCGAGATCGTCGGCCAGCACACGCTGATCGCCTTCGGTGGCGCCGCGCCGCTGCATGCGGCGCGTGTCGCCGAGAAGATCGGCGTCTCGCGGGTCATCGTGCCCTCGAATGCCGGCGTCGGCTCGGCCGTCGGCTTCCTGGCTGCTCCCATTGCCTATGAGCTGGTGCGCAGCCGCCATGTCCGCCTTGATGATTTCGACACGGAGGGGGTCTCGGAGCTGCTCCAGGAGATGGTGACTGAAGCGCGCGCGCTGGTGGAGCCGGGCGCGGCCGGTGCGCCGGTGCGCGAACGCCGCGCGGCCTTCATGCGCTATGTCGGACAGGGCCACGAGATCTCGGTCGAGCTGCCGAACCGGCGGCTGACATCGGCCGATCTCGCCGGCCTGCGCCAGAAGTTCGAGGCCGACTATTCGGCGATGTTCGAGCGGCCGATCCCGGGCGCCGCGATCGAGGTCCTGAGCTGGTCGGTGCTCGCGACCACCGATGCGCACAATCCTTCCGTCGTCGCTTCCGTTGCGCGCAAGCCCGCCGGCAAGGCCTCGGGCAGCCGCAAATTCTTCGACGGACGCGCGGGGGAAGTGATCGAGATCCCGCTCTATCGCCGCGAGGACATGGCACCGGGCGCGACCATTGCGGGTCCCGCCGTGATCGCCGAGGACGAAACGTCCACCTTCGTCTCCAACAGTTTTGACGCCCATATCGACGGTGCCGGCAGCATCGTCATGGAACGAAAGGCGGCCTGACCATGAGCAAGGCAAATGGCGCGAGCCTGATCGACCTCCAGATCATGTGGCACCGGCTGATCGCTGTGGTCGAGGAGCAGGCGCAGGTGCTGCTCCGCACCGCCTTCAGCCCGATCGTGCGCGAATGCGGCGACCTCTCTGCCGGCGTGTTCGACCTCAGGGGACGGATGCTGGCGCAGGCGGTGACCGGCACGCCCGGCCACGTCAACTCGATGGCGGAATCGGTCAAGCACTTCATTGCGCATTTCCCGATCGAGACGATGGAGGAAGGCGACGCCTACATCACCAACGATCCCTGGATGGGCACAGGTCATCTCAACGACTTCGTCGTCACCACGCCCTGCTTCAAGGACGGCAAGCCGGTCGCGCTGTTTTCCTGCACCAGCCACCTCATGGACATCGGCGGCATCGGCTTCGGCCCTGATGCCACCGACGTGTTCATGGAGGGGCTCTACATCCCCATGCTCAAGCTGATCGACCAGGGCGTCGTCAACGAGACGCTGATGGCGATGATCCGCACCAACACGCGGCTCCCGATCGATACCGAGGGCGACACCTATTCCCTGGCCGGGTGCAACGACGTCGGCTGCGAACGTCTGGTCGAGATGATGACCGAGTTCGAGATCGACACGCTCGACGAGCTCGGCGACTATATCTGCGATCGCTCGCGTGAGGCCGTGCTGGCCGAGATCGCAAAGCTGCCGAAGGGCAGCTGGCGCAACAGCATGGTCGTGGATGGTTACGATGCGCCGGTGACGCTCGCCGCGACGCTGACGATCTCCGAGACGGGCATCCATGTCGATTTCGACGGCACCTCGGCCGCTTCGAAGTTCGGCATCAACGTGCCCCTGTCCTACACCACGGCCTACACCGTGTTCGGCCTCGGCTGCGTCGTCGCCTCGCAGATCCCGAACAATGCCGGCTCGCTCTCGCCGCTGACGGTGTCGGCTCCCGCGGGCGCGATCCTGAATGCGCCGAAGCCGGCGCCCGTGGCGTCGCGTCATATCGTCGGACAGATGCTGCCGGACGTGGTGTTCGGCTGCCTGCGCCAGATCATTCCGGAGCGCGTGCCGGCGGAAGGCACCTCCTGCCTGTGGAATCTCAACGTCCGCGGACAGACCCGCTCAGGTGCCGGCGGCAATTACGGGTTCTCGATGGCGGTGACTTCGAATGGCGGTACCGGCGCGCGCTTTGCGAAGGACGGGCTGTCGGCCACCGCCTATCCGAGTGGTGTGCGCGGCACGCCGGTCGAGATCGCGGAGACGCAGACGCCGCTGATCTTCTGGCGCAAGGAGCTGCGCCCGGATTCCGGCGGGGCAGGGCGCACCCGCGGCGGCCTCGGCCAGATCATCGAGGTCGGCAGCGGCATCGATGCGCCCTTCGACATCCTCGCTGCATTCGATCGCATCGATCATCCGCCGCGCGGTCGCGACGGCGGCAAGAACGGCGAGGCCGGCTATGTCGGATTGAAGTCCGGCCAGAAGATGCGTGGCAAGGGCTTTCAGACCATTCCACCGGATGACCGGCTGCTGGTGATGACCCCGGGCGGCGCCGGTATCGGCGACCCCAAGGAGCGCGATCGTGCAGCGATCAAGGATGACGTTGAGAGCGGTCTCGTGTCGGCTGACAACGCTGTTGCCGTTTATGGGTAGCTAACGCTCCGGCAACGACTGCGGCGATTACCCGCCGCAGTCGTTCGGCGCCGGCTTCCCGGTAAAGCGGTCGGTCATCCAGTTCACAGCGGCCATCGTGCTCGCCTGCGCGGCGCGGCCGTGTCCGATGTTGGGAAGGGTGACCATTTTCACGGGGCTGCCCGCCTTGCACAGCCGGCCCATATAGGCGCGCGTCACCGCGGGCCGGATGATCTGGTCGACAGTCCCTTGAGCGAGGAACACTGGCATGCCGGCGGGCAACGTGGCGGCGCTGTTCTTCTCCAGCAGCGAGCGCCAGGGCTCGCGCTTGGTCGGATCCGGCACGGTCAGAAAATATTTCTGGAGCGGCCGCTCGGTCCGCTGCCGGATGAAGATATCGAAGGGACCTTCGATGCATTCGCGCGCCAGCCGGTCGATCGCCGGAAGTGCGCGCGGATCGACGACACCGTCGAGCGCGGCGTCGTAGACGCGATGCCATGACCACAGCGTCATCGCTGTGATGTTCTTGCCGCCGACTGAGTTGATGTCGTCGCTCATCAGCGTGGCGAGATCCGTCGCGGGCGCCGCAGCGGCAACGCCGAGCAGATGGAGATCGGGCGCATAGGTCGGCGCCAGCTGCCCGGCAAACAGCACAGCCTGTCCGCCCTGCGAGTGTCCCCACAAGGCAAAATTCTTGGCCCCGCCGGCGCCCGGCAGATCGCGCGCGACGCGCACGATGTCGAGCACGGCGCGGCCCTCGCTCTCGCCGACGAGATAAGGATGCGGACCCGGCGTGCCGAGCCCGGGATAGTCGGTCGCCGCGACGATGTAGCCACGCGCCACCATCGAGCGCAGTCCCTGGATCTGCTGGAACAGGAAGATCGCGAGCGACGGCGCGCAGCGCGGCACGATGCCCGAGGTCGGATGCGCCCAGGCGACGATCGAGCGGCCGCCCGGTGGCGGCGGTCCTTGCGGCACGATGACGACGCCCGAGACGAGAATGGGCTCGCCCTTCAATCCGGTCGAGCGATAGAGCACGCGAAAGGCCGATGCGCCGAGCGGCGCGCCATCCATTGGCTCTTGCCGCACCAGACTGCCAGGCGGTCCGTCCGCAAGCGATGCCGGTGCGTCGTAAAATGCCGATTGCGCGTGGGCAGTCACGATGCCGGCGGCGAACATGACGAGTGCGGCCATCAGAGCGCGGGCGGCGACAAGCATTTGCGATCCGCTCCAGCGCACGATCACATCCCGTACAGGATTTTCAGCTCGCCGCTCGCGCGCAACGCGAGTGTGATCCCGTCGGCAAGCAGCAAGGCCTTGTCGAACTGCACCGAGGAGAGCTTGCCTTCCATACGGAAGCCGTCCTTGAGCGGACGCGTCAGCCGCTGGTTCGCCGCCATCAGCAGGTTCTGGTAGGAGACGCCATAGTCAATGTTCACGGCCTGCTTCAATTGCGCGACGATCGACTGCAAGCCGGGGTTTGCCTCTCCGTCCTGCGCGGCGAGATCGAGATCGGCAAGCGCGACGCTCTTGCTGGTATCGTCCACCTTCAGTGCGCCGGAGAGATAGCTCCATTGGCCTGCATTGGGGTCGCTGTCCGACGTCTTCGCAAGACGCAGGCCGATCACAAGCTTGCCCGCCGACGGATAGACCTGAACCTCGCGCAACGCGCTGTCTTGCGCCGGCAGCGCGGCGATCGCCTGGCTGATCTTGTCCTTGATCGCGTCATAGCCGAGCCGGACCGGAAGGATGACGTCGAACGTTCCCGGCGTGGTCACGTCGGTGCCAAGCGGCGGCAGCGATGTCGGGGTGACGCTCGTACCCTGCTGCCCAATCGACGTCACGGCGCTGCCGGAGAGTTCGAGCGAGCCGGACAACACCTTGTCGTTGGCCCGCACGCCGGCAAATGCGGCAGCTTGCGGCGTCACTTGCAGCCACACCGGCGGCTCGTCGGCGAGCTTCATCGGTTCGAACGCATGCGTCCAGGCAGCGGCCGCCTTGTCGCGCAGATTGAGTTTCCTTGCTGCGGCCAGGGCACGTGATCGCACGCGCGCGAGCTGCGTGCGGATGCGCGGCTCGACGTAGGGCGCAAGATCGACCTCGCGGCCGAGCACATGCAAATAAGGTGCTTCGCTCCAGTGGAAGGAGTCGCTGAAATTCAGGTCGAGCGACCAGTCCTTGCGCAGCGCGGGCCGTGCCTCGGCCTCGATCGTCGCGCGCGCTTCGGTCTGGCCGCGGATGCGCGCGGTGAAGCGGTTGGCGCCCTGGCCTTCGGCCGCGCCGTAGATCGAGACTGCACCATAGACTCGGTCGCCGCGGCCATAGAGCGAGACGCCGCTGGTGCGATTGACGAAGCCAAACACGTCGCAATTGGCGTTGACACGGAACATCAGTACGCGGCGGTGCACGCAGTTGACGCGCTCGTCGATGGTGGCAAGCCGCTTGGGGATATCCTGCTCGATCGCCTTGGCGAGCGCGGGAAGACCGAACTCGATGGTTGCGGACACTCGCGAGGTCGCGGCGAGCGGCGCCGGCGGATCGGGAGCGAGCGGCGGCTTGTCGGCGGCGTGCGCGACTTGCGCGAGTGCGGTGAGGGCGAGCGCAACAAGCCCGGCACGTTTCGTCGAACGAACAATTCGCAAAGAAACGGGCATTCTTCTTATTCCAGCTTGGCCCTGCTTCGCGCCCAGGCCGCCGGCCGCGGGGCCATTCGGTCTTCAGAGCAAAATCGCGGTAGGAGAGGGCGGTCGGTGGATCAATTATTGCTTGTATTCAATGGTCGCGTATCGCGGCACTTGTATGGCGCGGCGTCGCGCTTTGAGCAAGGCTTTGTATATCGCTCCGGCATGATGGCCGTTCTTGAATTGCTCAAAAGAGATTGACGCCGCCCCCGTCCAAATGATCACGCGATGAAGCTTCTCCGTGGGCGCTGCGATTTTTGAGTCCGAGATCTGCGGCCAAGACGAAACGGTCAGCGCAGCTGACGTTTCGAATTCGTGCTGCGCGTTAAATTCGCGCCGCTCGCGCATTCCATCTTTGCGCCCTCCCTCATCCGGCGTACTCTGTGAGAGCGAGCAGGAGTGCAACAGCAACCAGTCCAGGAAACGTAGCTCCTTTTGGCGATGTCCGCCGAGAGAGATCGAGAGCTGTTGGCAGCTCATATGCGATGGAGAAGAACCGACACTTAGCGAGCTGCAAACATCCCTCGCAGCGTCTGCGAGACACGAGTTCAACAAAACACAAAAGCGGGAGGAACGGATGAAGAAGCGTTGGTGTAATTCTGGTCTACCTCTTGTTGTCGGCGCGACACTTGCGGCGTCGGCGGCGTTGGCCCAATCCGTGGATACTGCCCGGATCGAGAACGCCGGTCAGAACGATTGGCTCACCTATCATGGTTCATACAAATCCCATCACTACAGCCCGCTCGCGCAGATCAATGCGAGCAACATCGGCAATCTGGGCGTAGCCTGGACGCACATTCCCGGACGATCGACGCGCGGCCTGCAGTCAATGCCGCTCGTGGCCGACGGCGTGCTCTATTATTCGGGTTCGTACAGCCGGGTCTTTGCGCTGAACGGCGCGACCGGCGAGGTCATCTGGTCGTTCTTTCCGGAACTCGATGAGGCGCTCATCAGCCGACAGACCCACTCGCCCTACAACCGCGGTGTAGCCCTTGGTGAAGGCAAGGTCTTCGTCGGTACGATGGATGGTCGTTTGTTCGGGCTCGATGCGAAGTCGGGAAAGGTTCTCTGGGAAACCAGGCTGATCGACTCGCAGAAGCTCACGGTCGGCTTCACCGGCGCGCC
This sequence comes from Bradyrhizobium sp. 63_E2_N1_3, assembly GCF_052076005.1. Taxonomy (NCBI): domain Bacteria; kingdom Pseudomonadati; phylum Pseudomonadota; class Alphaproteobacteria; order Hyphomicrobiales; family Nitrobacteraceae; genus Bradyrhizobium; species Bradyrhizobium sp. 63_E2_N1_3. The sequence continues at coordinate 1,435,834 of NZ_CP197235.1, forward strand.
GCTTTACGCGAAGGGAAGCGTCATCATCGGCTCGCAGGGGGGTGAATGGCCAGGTCGCGGCCCGATCTTCGCCGTCGATGCCACCACCGGCAAGAAGAAGTGGGAGTTTCTGACGGTCGCGGGCACCGACGAGGCCATGAAGACCTGGGGCAACGATTCCTGGCGCACGGGCGGTGGCGGCGGCTGGATGCCGGGCACCTACGACTCCGAGACCAACTCCGTCCTGTGGGGCACCGCGAACCCGGCGCCGCTCTACGATTGGTCGGGCGCTGATTACAAGACGCAAGGTGCGCGTCCCGGCGACAATCTCTATACGAGTTCGGTCATCGCTCTCGATATCGATACCGGAAAGCTGAAATCCTACCATCAGGAACTGCCTCACGACGCCTGGGACTTCGACAGCGCCGTCGGCGAGTTCGTGATGCTTGAGCGCGATGGCCAGAAATACGTGGTTCATCCGAACAAGGGCGGCTTCGTCTTCGTCTACGACCGTAATCTTGGCGTGAAGAACGTCTGGCGGCTGGTTGAGAACATCAACTTCGTCAAGGATATCGATCCCAAGACGGGCGCGCTGATCGGCCGTCGCGATTTCCCTGTCGGGAAAGTCACTGAAGTACCGCTGTGTCCCTTCATTGGCGGCGGCATCAGCTGGAATGCCGGCTCGTACAACCCGAAGACCGGTCTTTATTACAAGATCGGCCAGGAATGGTGCATGACGCTGGATATTCAGAAGACGACGCCGGTCACCGCGCCCCAGGTCCAGCTCAACATCGGCGCCGACTTCAAGATGGTGCCGCCTCCGAGCGGCGAGATCTACGGACATCTCGACGCGCGCGACCCGATAACGGGCGCGAAAAAATGGGAGGTTCGCTTTCCCGAGCCGCCGCTTGGGAGCGTTTTGTCGACCGGGGGTAATCTTGTGTTCGTACCCGACTCCCGTGGCATCCTTCACGCCTACGATGCCGAAACCGGGGCCGAGTTGTGGAAGCACAACAACGGCACCGGCCACCAGGGCGGTATCGTCAGCTACTCCGTCGGCGGCAAGCAATATATCGCCGTGGCGGCCGGCTTCGGCGGCATGCTGGCGGACGAATATGCGCCAAACTTCGGCGGCGTCTACAAGAGCATGCCGCGTGACGACGGCGCCCTCGTCGTCTTCAGCTTGAAATAGTCTGTCTCAAACGATCTGCCGAGGAGCGGGTGGCAAACCCGCTCCTCGGTCGATTGCAGCGGCGGGCGTGATTCAGGAATGGAGCGGACGTGTTGAAACTGCATTTGAAGTCGCTTCCGGCGGTGCTGGGCGCTTCGTTGCTGTGCGTTGTGGTGGCTCGAGCTCAATCTGCCACGCCGGCGCCGGACAACGGGTCACTGGACGTCGAGCAGTTGTTCGCAGGCACCTGCGGCTTTTGCCACTCCGACGGCGGCCGAGCTGCTGGCAGGGGACCGCAACTGATGAATTCGCAACGAGACGACGAATTTCTGCACAACCGTATCAAGATCGGCAAGCAAGGTGCGATGCCGGCATTCGGCGAGAGCTTCAGTGACGCGCAGATCGACCAGATCGTCAAATATATCCGCGCCTTGAAGCCGCGCGAGGGCTGACCCGCCGGGACCTGATCCATCCAGATGAGACGCGGCATGAAGGCAATTGTTCTGATTATCGTCGGTGCCGCCATCGGGCTGTCCGGACCGGCGCAGGCGCGAACCCTGGAGGCGATCCGCGCGAGTGGCGCGCTCGGACTCTGCGCGCATCCCAACTCGCTTCCTTTTGCGCGCAAGGGCGGCGATCCATCCGGCTTTCAGGTCGAGTTGGGACAGGTGCTGGCACGCGAGCTCGGTGTCTCGCTACGGCTCGACTGGATCATCACGCAGTACCAAATGCGCAGCGCCAATTGTGACATTCTTCTGGATGTCATCGCCGATCGCGAAGCGCAAGGCGAGACCCGCTTGAGGATCTCGAAACCGTACTATCGCACGGGCGTCGCGCTCGCGGTGCCGTCATCCAGCGCGCTCACATCGTTCAAGAGCCTCGGCGAGCATACCAAGGTGGGGGTGCAGGTCGGCTCTGTCGCCGCCATGATCATCGGTCAGCGGCACGTGCCCATATCGATCTTCGGCTTCGAGACCGACAGCCTCGACGCCGTATCAAACAAGGAGATCGATGCGGCTGCGGTCACGCCCACCGCGGCGGGCTACTTCAATCTGACGCATCCTGACAAGGCACTCCGGATTCTGGATCGCGACGAGGGCGTGGCCGATCTCAACTGGAATGTCGCCGTCGGCATGGTCCGCCCGGATGATGCGTTGCGCGAGGCGATCGACGGAGCGCTGGAACGGCTGCGCAACGACGGCACGATCGATCGGATCTACGGTCGCTATGGGATCGTGCTGCAAGCGCCGAGGTAGCTGAATTGCCGAACGAACGACGCCGTCCCGGTTTGGCCAGGACGACGTCGTTATGAATATCTCGCTTTGGCTTAGGCCGCCGCTTTCTTCCGCGCCTGCTCGGCCTTGTACAGCTCGAACTCTTCGGCGATCGCCTTCGCGACCGACGGCCGCTGGCGCAGGCGGTCGTGGTACGCCTTCACGTTCGGCCATTTGGCGAGCTCGATCGGCGGGGTCGCCATGGTCCAGTTGATGACCGTGACGAGATAGGCATCCGCCACGCTGAAATGGTCGAGCAGGAAGTCGCGCCCCTTCAGGTAGTTCTCGAGATAGTCGAGCCGCGACAGGTTCTTCTCCAGCGCATAGGCCTTGGTTTCCTGCGGCGCCTTGCGGTCGAGCAGGGGGATGAACAGGCCCTTGTGCAGCTCGGTGCCGATGAAGCAGAGCCATTGATGCAGCCGGGTGCGATCGATACCCTGGGCCGCACCGAGGCCGGATTGCGGGAACCGATCCGCGACATATTGCAGGATCGCGGCGTTCTCGGTCAGCACCACGCCCTCGTCGGTGCGCAGCGTTGGCACGAGCCCGATCGGGTTGACCGTGCGGAAGTCGGTGCCGTCGTTCAGCACTGTCTTGGTCGGCGGATCGACTTCGAGATAATTCGCTTCGGCGCCGGCTTCATACAGCGCGACGCGGGTCGCCATCGAACAGGCGAGCGGCGAGAAATAAAGATCCATCTTGGGCCTCCTTGGGCAATTCCTCTTTGGGTGTCGCTCAACCTGGCCAGATTGATTTTTGTACCATCTTGTATAATATCGCGGCGGTCAAGGATTAATTTGCGAAATGGTACAAAAATCGAAGCCGCCAGCTGCCGCCAATGAACCGAAGCGGCGTGGCCGTCCGCGCGCCTACGAGCCCGACGTCGCGCTCGGCAAGGCGCTCGACCTGTTCCGCCGGCAGGGTTTTGCGGCGACGTCACTGGACGATCTCAGCGAAGCGACCGGCATGAACCGGCCGAGCCTCTACGGCGCCTTCGGCGACAAGCGCGAGCTCTACATCAAGAGTTACCAGCGCTACCGCGAGGACGCGCGCGCCTCGATGGTCGAGATCTTTCGCCAGGAGATGCCGGTGCGCCAGCGGCTCGAGCGCATCTTCGCGTCCGCGCTGAACATCTATCTCTCCGGCGAGACCGGTCCGCGCGGCTGCTTCACGGTGGTGACCGCGGCGTCCGAAGCCGTCGGCGATCCCGAGATCCGTGCCATGGTTCTGGATGGACTGACCGAGCTCGACAAGGCCTTTGCCAGTTGCTTCCGCCGCGCCAAGGAGAAGGGCGAGCTGCCCGCGAGCGCCGACCCGGCCGTGCTGGCGCAGCTCGCCTCCGCAACCGTGCATTCGATCGCCATCCGCTCCCGCGCCCGCGTGTCGCGCAAAGAGCTCGAGGCGATCGTGAAGGGTGCGATTGACGTGATGGTGGGGGCCAAAAGTTAGGCCGTCGTCCCGGGGCGCGCGCAGCGCGAGCCCGGGACCCATAACCACAGGGAGTGGTTTGGCGACGACTGGTCGTTCGGTACTGCGACCATCCGCAACGATAAATCACGCGGTATGGGTCCCCGCGTACGCGGGGACGACAGCGAGAGTGGGGCGCGTGCGTGCCTCTCTCAGTCTGCCGAAGCGTCTAATATCCCCGTGCCCGGTCCACCACGTTCTCCAGCGCCCCGCCGGCCTCGAACTTTGCGATTTGCTCGGCGACATAGGCCGAGATTGCATCCGCGTCGGTGTCGGCCGCGTTGTGCGGGGTCAGCAGCACCTTGGGGTGGGTCCAGAACCGGCTGTCGGCAGGCTGCGGCTCCTGCACGAAAACGTCGAGCGAGGCCGCGCCAAGCGTGCCGTCGTCGAGGCAGGCCAGGATGTCGGCCTCGTTCTGCAAGCCGCCGCGACCCGCATTGATCAGCACGGGCGCGCCGAGCGGGCTGTTGCGGTTGAGCTTGGTGAAGACGTCGCGGTTGAGGATGCCGTGCGTATCCGGCGTCAGCGGCAACAGTGAGACCAGGATGTCGGTCTTGCGCAGGAACGCATCGATCTGTGCGGCGCCATGGAAGCATTCGACGCCCTCGATCGTGCGCGGGCTGCGGCTCCAGCCGGTAACGCGGAAGCCGAGCCGGCGCAGCACGTCGGCGGCATCCGCCCCCAGCGTGCCAAGCCCCATCACGCCGACGGTGACGGCGCTCGCCGGCCACTGATATTGCGGCTCCCAGCGTTTTGCGCGCTGCGAGTCTCGCAAGTACAGCTCCTGGCGGTGGTGCATCAGCACGTGCAGCACGACATATTCGGTCATGCGATTGGTGAGATCAGGCACGGCGACGCGCACCAGCGGCACGTCGGGCAGGCTCTTGTCGGCCATCAGCGCGTCGACGCCCGCGCCCAGGTTGAAGATCGCACGCAGGTTCGGAAAAGAGCCGAGGTCGCCCGGCACCGGCTTCCATACCGCGGCATAGTGCACCTCGGCCGGATTGAGATCGGAATCCGGCAGCAGAACCACACGGCGACCGCCGCAGACCGCGTCGAACCGGGCCTTCCAGCGCTCCGGCAGCCAGTTCTGCTGCGTGCTGTTGATCAGGACGGCCAGTGTGCCCATGCTCATTCGAAGTGCCTCGTCGGTTCCGTTTTGAAAACCCTCCTTGGCACGATCCGACGGATTTTTCTCGCAAATTTTTTCCGCAGCCCTGTCGGGGCGGGGCATATTGGATCGTCTTAAAAACAAGCGTTCAGGAAGGTGCTGCCCATGCTTTATGCGATCCTCTGCTATCACGACGAGGACTTCGTCGGCTCCTGGAGCAAGGACCAGGACGAGGCCGTGATGAAGAAGCTCGCCGTGGTGCAGGACAAGCTCACACAGCAGGGCCGGCTCGGTCCGGTGGCGCGGTTGCTGCCGACCACGGCCGCGGCGACGCTGCGCAAGGAAGACCCGCCGCTGGTGCTCGACGGCCCCTATGCGGAGACCAAGGAGCAATTGCTCGGCTTCTACATCGTGGATTGCAAGAACCTCGACGAAGCCCTCGACGTCGCGCGCGACCTCGGCGCGGCCAATCCCGGCGGCGCCTATGAGGTGCGCCCCGTCGGCGTATTCCGGCCCGGAGGAATTTCGACGTGAGCGAGGCCGACACCGCCTGGATCGAGACCGCGCTGACCTCGGCGCGACCCCAGGCGGTCGGCGCGCTGCTGCGCTATTTCCGCGATCTCGACACCGCCGAAGAGGCCTTCCAGAACGCCTGCCTGCGCGCGCTCAAGACCTGGCCGCAGAACGGGCCGCCGCGCGATCCTGCGGCCTGGCTGATCATGGTCGGCCGCAACGTCGCCATCGACGAGGTCCGTCGCGCCCGCAAACAGCAGCCGCTGCCCGAGGACGACCAGGCCATCTCCGATCTCGACGACGCCGAGGGCGCGCTCGCCGAGCGGCTCGACGGCTCGCACTACCGCGACGACATTTTGCGGCTGATGTTCATCTGCTGCCATCCGCAGCTGCCGGCGACCCAGCAGATCGCGCTGGCGCTGCGCATCGTCTCCGGCCTCACCGTGAAGCAGATCGCGCGCGCCTTCCTGGTCTCGGAAGCGGCGATGGAGCAGCGCATCACCCGTGCCAAGGCGAAGGTCGCCGAGGCCGGGGCGCCGTTCGAAACGCCTGGCGCGGTCGAACGCTCCGAGCGGCTCGCCGGCGTTGCCGCAATGATCTACCTGATCTTCAACGAAGGCTATTCGGCCAGCGGCGACACTGTGGAGATCCGAAAGCCGCTGTGCGAGGAAGCGATCCGGCTGGCGCGGTTGCTGCTGCGGCTGTTCCAGAGCGAGCCGGAGATCATGGGGCTCGCAGCGCTGCTGCTGTTGCAGCATGCGCGCAGCGCCGCGCGCTTTGCCGCGGACGGCGCGGTGATCCTGCTCGACGACCAGGATCGTACGCTGTGGAACGGCAACATGATCGCGGAAGGCCTGGCGCTGATCGACAAGGCGATGCGCCATCGCCGCAGTGGTCCCTATCAGGTCCAGGCCGCGATCGCCGCGCTGCATGCGCGCGCGTCGACGCCCGAGGAAACCGACTGGACGCAGATCGACCTGCTCTACGGCGCGCTCGAACTGATGCAGCCTTCGCCGGTGGTGACGCTCAACCGGGCGGTTGCGGTCTCCAAGGTGCGCGGGCCGCAAGCGGCGCTCGAGCTGATCGAGCCGCTGGCGCCGAAACTCACCAACTACTTTCATTTCCACGGCGTGCGTGGTGCCTTCCTGATGCAGCTCGGCCGTAACGACGAAGCCCGCATCGCCTTCGACCACGCCATTGCACTCGCCAATACTTCGGCGGAAGCCGCCCATATCCGCATGCACATTGATCGCCTGATCCGGGACAGCCAGCCGAAGGGCGCCAATGGCGGCGCCAGGCAGGGCGCAAAGGCAAAGTGACGGCCAAAAATTTCGTCCCGCCGATTGTCGGCTCCCGCCGTTCCCCTTCGTCTTAATTCCATATCCAGGGAGCCACTCATGCTGAAAGCCATTGCCATCATCGCCGTCGTCCTCGCCGTCGGCATAGCCGCGGTCCTCGTCTTCGCATTGACAAAACCCGATACGTTCCGTGTCGAGCGCTCGCTCGCCGTGAAGGCGCCGGCCGATGCGATTTATCCGCACGTTGCCGATTTCCATTTCTGGATGAGCTGGTCGCCCTATGAGGATCGCGACCCCGGCATGAAGCGGACCTTCGGCAGAACCGCGTCAGGCAAGGGCGCGACCTATGCCTGGGATGGCAACAATAATGTCGGCGCCGGGCATATGGAGATCCTCGAGGCGAGCACGCCGTCGAAGCTTCGGATCAAGCTCGATTTCGAGCGCCCGTTCGAAGGCCACAATACCGCCGAGTTCACCTTTGTGCCGCAAGGCGATGCCACATTGGTCACATGGGCGATGTACGGTCCGGCGCCGTTCATGTCCAAGGTGATGCAGGTGTTCATCAACATGGACAACATGATCGGCAAGGACTTCGAGGCCGGCCTCGCCAGCCTGAAGAAGCTCACCGAGAAGTAACGAGGCTAGCTGCCCCAAGGAGCAGCCAAGGAGCAGCCAGGAAATCGCCAAGAAACTGCGAGGAACTGCCAAGGAATCGCCAAGAAAACGAAGAGGAGAGAAACGATGATCAATGCCTATCTGTTCTATCAGGACACCTGCGAAGCGGCGTTCAACTTCTACGCCAAGGTTTTGGGCGGCAAGATCGACGCCATGATGCGCTCATCGGAAGCGCCGCCGGACATGCCCGCCGCGCCCGGCCGCGAGAAGATGATCATGCATGCGCGGATGTCGTTGCCCGACGGCAGCGTGCTGATGGCCTCCGACGCGCCACCCGAGCATTTTCAGAAAGCCCAGGGCTTTTCGATCTCGCTCACGGTCACGGACCCCGCGGATGGTGAGCGCAAGTTCAACGCGCTCGCCGACGGCGGCACCGTCACCATGCCCTTCAGCAAGACGTTCTGGGCCAAGGGCTTTGGCATGTGCGTCGACAAGTTCGGCATTCCCTGGATGGTGAACTGCCCGGCCGAGGGCATGTGACGGGCGCGTCGGCCTGACACGCCAAGCCGCGATCCCACTCCCGTTGTTACGGGAGTGGGTCACTCATGCCGTCGTCATGTCACACGGCTGATCGCCGCGTGCTCGTTCACCGGAGCGATCCGGTCGCGTCATCGCTTGGCGGCGGCGATTCAACGCAGCGAGGGCAGATCACGAGTTTCGTGCCAAGCTGCCTGTCGTTCTCCGCCTCGATTTCGTCATGGACCACCCACCACGCCTCGGAGAACGGGCGCAACGTGCCGAGCACTCTTTCCCGCTCCTGATTGGGATTGTCCTGCGCAGGCGCCGGGTTCGCGGCGCGCCGCTTTGTGACAGAGGAGCGGTGAGGGGCCTGGTTCGGATCCCGGCCGAGGCCGTCCCATGCGATCGGTCGGCGCTCCTGCGCCGGCGCCGCCGCGCATCCGAGGAGCGCTGCGCAAAAAGTGAGCAAGACGAAGCCGTGACGCAGCATGCCGGACCCTTGGTGCGGTACGCGACACGCAAACTCCGCATGCGGAGCCTTGCGTCGCGCCGGTTAAATGGAACCTAAGGGAAACGACGTGGCCGCCATGGCCCAATATGGAATCGTGCTGTCGCATCACATTGCGAGAGCAGTGAGGCCGCTTCGTGAAATCATGCGGATCGCATCGCACAACAACTGGCGAAATATTAGGCTGTAAACTCCACGACAGAATCGCTAATAATTTCTTCATAAATTCTACAAACTGGGGTGGGCGTAACTTGGGAAGGGAGCGACCGATGGCAGCGGCGCTACAAATCAATTTTGCACTTTGGGGCATGCTCATCTGCGCGACCTTGGAATTGGCGCAGACCATCCAGAGGCTCTACTAGGCCCGACGAAATGCGTGACCGGCGCAATTTCGCCGTCGCGCTTGCCTGCTAGCTCACCAGCAACGCGATGAGCGTGAAGCTGACGCTCGCGATCACGATCATCGAGAGGATGTAGTTGCGCGGCCGCGCCGTTCGCGCACGCGGCGGTCTCCGCCGCTGCAGTGGCTCGCTCGCCTGCCATGCGAGCTCCGACGGCGCGAGCGCAGCCTCTGCGCCCGAGCCGATATATTTCACATAGAGCTCGAGCAGCCGCAGCTCGGACGGCAGGTCCATCAGACCCTCGCGGTGGCGCCGCGACAGCAATTCGAATTCGACGGTTTCCTGGGAGCTCAACTGGCCAAGGACAATGCGTCCTTGGTCCGACAGGCGGTAGTGAAAATCGATGGGCTGCACGGCCTGCGACCGGTTTGAAAATGTGTAATCTTGAAAAAGCGGAACCATCCTAGTCTGTGACCATTGCTGAGATTATGACGGCCCTGCAGCCATCGTGACCCGAGCGGCCTCAATCTGGACGGGGACCATCATAGACGGTCGGGAAAGGCCGCAAACCGCGTAAATTGGGCAGGCATTGCCAAGCGGTTGAGCGGATTTCGTGTCCGGATCGTCGGAATTTTGCAAAACTGCCTAATCGCCGGACAGCGGCGGATGCAACCGGTCACATCGCTGGCGGCCGCCTGTTGCTCAGCGGCAGCGCGGATAGATCGCCGCAAGGTCGCGGCCCTTCAGCAAAAGCAATCTGGACGAGAGGCCACCGTGCCGGCTGATCCAGTCGCGCACCGGGCCGGGATAGGCCTGCAGCACCGCGTCGGAGGCTTCGGGCTCGGCATAAAAACGCCCGCGCCGGTCGACCGAACGCGCCGCGTGGAAGCCGAGTACCGCGCGTTTGGTGACGCAGATGCGCTCGCCCGGCACGATGCTGAGCACCAGCGTGCAGGCGGACAGGCACGGACCGTCGATCACCACGCGCTCGCCGCTCTCGCGCACCTGCTCGAACAGGTCGAGGAACGGCCCGACCTGTCCGCCCGGCGACTGGATGATGCGGATTTCGGCCATGGCGGGGGTAGTGGTAAAGAGCGCAGATGCGAGCATCCAGGCACCCACAAAGAACATGCGTCGCATGGAGCACTCCACTAACTCGATCCCGTAGGGTGGGCAAAGCGTAGCGTGCCCACCAATGGCATCGCAAATCTGGAGGGAAGGTGGGCGCGGCGCTTGCGCGCCTTTGCCCACCCTACGACGTTCACCCGTTCCGCCGTTCGCCGCGCAGCGTCGGCAGGCCGATGCCAGCCGCATCGAAGCCGCCATCGACGGCCAAAATTTGGCCGGTGATGTAGCTCGATCGTTCCGAGCACAGGAAATAGATCGCTTCGGCGAGTTCCTCCTCCAGGCCGTAGCGGTTGAGCGGAATGGCGTCGTGATAGTCGGCGCGGATCTCCCTGCTGTGCACCTGCTTCGCCATCGCGGTGTCGACCGGCCCCGGCGCGACTGCGTTGACGCGGATGTTGAGCGAGGCGAGCTCGACCGCGAGCTGCTTGGTCAGGTGCGCAAGGCCCGCCTTGCTGGTGCCATAGGCCGAACGCAGGGTCGAGGCGCGCACCGCCGAGATCGAGGTGACGTTGACGATGGCGCCGCCGCCTTGCTCGCGCATCAGCGGCGCGGCCGCCTTGGTGCACAGGAACGGGCCGGTGAGATTGACCGCCATGATCCTGTTCCAGTCGGCGTCGCTGGTCTCCAGCACTGGCGCGAACACGGCGACGCCGGCGTTGTTGACGAGAGCATCGAGCCGACCGAAGCGGCTCATGACCGCCGCCATTGCAGCTCCTACGGCGGTTGCGTCGGACACGTCGCAGGTGATTGCCAGTGTGTTATCGGGATTCTTCAGGGCCGCCGTCGCGCCCGCCTGCAGCTCCCCCTCGATATCGAGCAGCGCGACGCGCCACCCTTCGGCCAGGAATTTCTTGGCCGTCGCCAGCCCGATGCCTCGCGCGGCTCCGGTGACGAGGGCGACGTTTTGTGGGGCCTGCGGCATTTGCTAATCTGTCCTGTGTTCGAAAGGGGGCGCGCACGAGCGCCGGCTCCTTTTACTTCGCTTTCGTCCCGGCAAGAAGGGCTCCAGGCCATGCTCATCGATCCCAGCACGATCCCGCTCGAGGAATGGCGGCCAGGTGTGAAGACCCGCATGGTCACATCCGCGCGCAACGGCGCGACCGCGCTCTGCATCTTCGAGCAATGGGTCGATCCCGGCGCCGGCGCGCCGACGCACAGCCACACGGTCGAGGAGGTGCTGACCGTGCGGGCGGGCGAGGCGGAGATGTGGATCGAAGCCCGGCGGATCACGGTGACGGCCGGACAGGTGCTGCTGGTTCCCGCCGGCCGCAAGCACGGTTTCCGTAATTCGGGAGCGACCATGCTGCATGTGCATGCGGTGTTGGCCTCGCCGGTCTTCGAGATGCTGCCGGAAGGGGCGAGTGAAGCGACGCGACGCTGGGAGCGGTAGGATAAGAGCGTCGGTCTCTCTCTCTCTCTCTCTCTCCGTCACCCCTGAGGTGGCCGCTTCTTCAGCGGCCCTCGAAGGATGACGGGGATCGTGATAAAGCGAGAGCTTACGCCAGTTCCGCGGATGCGCGCTGCATGTTCGACGACATGTCGGAGGTCACGATGCTCTGCTCCTCGACTGCGGCCGCGGTGGAGGCGATGAACTCGTTGACGCCGGCGATCGCGGCCTTGATCGCGGTGAGCGAGCTCGCAACGTCGCCCGAGATGGTGTTCAGCGCGTCGATTTCGGAGGTAATCGTGTCGGTGGCCTGCTTGGCCTGGCTGGCGAGGTTCTTCACCTCGGAGGCGACCACGGCAAAGCCGCGGCCCGCTTCGCCTGCCCGCGCCGATTCGATCGTGGCGTTGAGCGCAAGCAGGTTGATCTGACTGGTGATGCCCGAAATCATCTCGACGATGCCGCTCATGGCCTGGGCCGCTGCAGTCAACTTCTGGGCCTGACCGTCCGCGGACTCGACCCTGGTGGTCGCGACCTTGGAGGTCTCGCGCGATTTCGCCATGGTCTCGGAGATCTCGCGGATCGAGGCGCTCATCTGCTCGCTGCCGGCCGCGACCGCCTCGATCAGCCCGCGCGCATTGTCGGCCTTCTTGCGGCCGATCGCCTGCGCGGTGATGTCGGTGGCGTATTTCACCACCTTGTAGGGTTTTCCGTTGAGATCCAGAATCGGATTGTAGGACGCCTGGATCCAGATCTCGCGGCCGCCCTTGGCGATCCGCTTGTATTCGGCGGCCTGGTATTCGCCGCGGTTGAGCGTCTCCCAGAAATGGCGGTAGGCCGCCGAATTCTTCTCGTTCGGCTCGACGAACATGGAATGGTGCCGGCCCTTGATCTCGGCCAGCGAATAGCCCACCGCCTTGAGAAAATTCTCGTTGGCGGTTCGGATCGTGCCGTCCATGTTGAACTCGATCACCGCCTGCGACTTCTGGATCGCGGCGAGCTGGCCGTCATTGTCGGCGGCCTTCATCTTCTGCGCGGTGATGTCGGTTGCGAACTTCACCACTTTGAACGGCTTGCCGGTCTCGTCGAGGATCGGGTTGTAGGTCGCGAGAATCCAGATCTCCTTAGCCCCCTTGCCGAGCCGCTTGTACTCGGCCGCCTCGAACTCGCCGCGGTTCAGCCTGGCCCAGAACGCGGTATAGGCCGAGCTCGCGCGGTCCTCGGGCGTCACGAACATGCTGTGATGCTTGCCCCTGATCTCGTCGAGCGAATAGCCCATCGCGCCCAGGAAGTTCTCGTTGGCGGTGACGATGGTGCCGTCCATGTTGAACTCGATCACGGCCTGCGCGCGGTTGATCGCGGCGATCTTGCCGGAGTCTTCCATGGTCTTGATCTTGTACGCCGTGATGTCGGTGGCGAACTTGATGAAGCTGACCACCTTGCCGTTCTTGTCCAGCAGCGGGGCGTAGGAGGCATGAACCCAGACTTCCTTGCCGTTCTTGCCGAAGCGCTTGTATTGCGTGGTCTGGAATTCGCCGCGGTTCAGGCTGGCCCAGAAGTCGCGGTAGCGGGCGCTCTCGCGTTCGGCCGGGCTGACGAAGATGCTGTGATGCTTGCCCTTGATCTCGGCGAGCGAATAGCCGCTCATTTTCAGAAGGTTCTCGTTGGCATCGAGGATGGTGCCGTCGAGATCGAATTCGATGACGGCCTGCGAGCGATCGAGGGCGTCGACTTCTGCGAGCGCGTGCTGGATCCTGGCCTTGCTGTTGAAATTGAACACTTGAAGGTCCCCGGAATGGTTCAACTATGCGTCGGCCCAGCTGCAATTGGCCTTCCCGAAAAAGTTGCATGCACGCGTTGATCAACTGTAAACCCTTGCAGCAAGCTGCGCGGTCTCCGTAGTTCCGCGTGCGCCGGCCATGTTGTTCTACGCGCGAAGATTCTCGTCCTATAAGCACGGCGGTGGACATAGTCGGTCCGTAATCGTACGGACCCGCCTCGCGATATTTTCGCATGGTCTCTGTTGAAATTCGGCACGCAATGTCGGGGCACGCGTTCGTGCATCGTCTTCAAGAGGATCTTCTCTGCGGAGACCATCAATGCCTGACGACCGCGAGCGCCTGATTCGAGACCTCTTCGCAGCCTATCTCGGCAACGACCGGCAACGGGTCGCCGACGCATTGGCCGATGATTTCCGCTTCACCAGTCCGTTCGACGACGACATCGACAAGGCGGCCTATTTCGAGCGCTGCTGGCGGGACACCGGCTGGATCGCGCGACACGACATCGAGCGGATTTTCGTCCGGGGCGACGAGGCCTTCGTCACCTATCTCTGTCTGGCGAAAGATGGCAGGAGCTTTCGCAACACGGAGTTCTTCGCCTTTGCCGGTGGCAAGGTCAGCCGCATCGACGTCTATTTCGGCGCGGCCCGGAAGGATGGGCGTTTTCTGCCGCAGCCGCGCTAGCGGCCGGCGCAATGACCTCCGGAATAATTTTCATCACCTTGTCGGTTCCGTAAAGGTTGGTTCGTCTTAGAAGTAAGGGTGGGCGGCCCGGGCCGCCGCTCCCGTCCTTCCGGGGGTGGCGCCGCGCCGCGCAAACCCGAAACGACAAAGCAAGCAAGGACTGCTCATGCGATTCATGATGCTGATGATTCCGCTCGGCTACGAGACCGCGCCGCCGGACGTGCAACTCGATCCCGAACGCGTCGCCGCGATGATGCGCTACAACGAGGCGCTGAAGGATGCCGGCGTGCTGATCACGCTCGACGGCCTTCACCCGCCGTCGATGGGCGCGCGCGTCTCGTTCGCGACCGGCGAGCCCATCGTGACCGACGGTCCCTTCGCCGAAGCCAAGGAAGTCCTTGGCGGCTACTGGATGATCGAGGTTGCCTCGCGCGAGGAGGCGATCGCCTGGGCGAAGAAGTGCCCGGCTTCCGCCAATGAAGTCATCGAGATCCGGCAGGTGCAGGAGATGGCCGACTTTCCGCCGGAGGTGCAGGCAGCCGCCGCCGGCTTCGACGATCTGAAGACGTAGCCGAGACGGCCGCGGATCAACTCGCGGCTCGTCAATCCATCATCCATCAACAAAGGAGAGTACCAATGAGCACCGATACCTATCTCGCCGTTTTCCTCGGCAGCAAGACCAGCCCGCAATGGGCCGCATGGAACGCGATGTCCGAGACCGCGCGGAAGGCGAAGGAGCAGGAGGGCATGGCGGCCTGGAAAGGCTGGGTCGAGAAGCATCAGGGCGCGATCCAGGCCATGGGCGGCCCTCTCGGCAAGACCAAGAAGGTCGACGGCAAGGGCGTCGCCGACATCGCCAACGAGATGGGCGCCTTCACCGTGGTCCGCGCTGCGTCCCATGAGGCCGCAGCCAAGATGTTCGAGAACCACCCGCACTTCGCGATCTTCCCCGGCGAACGCGTCGAGATCATGCCGGTGCTGCCGATCCCCGGCGGCTAGGCCGTGTCATTCCGGGGGTGCGCACACGCGCGAACCCGGAAATCTCGAGATTCCGGGTTCGGCTCGTCGAGCAGCCCCGGGTCGAGCCGCCCCCGGAATGACGAGTTGGCCGGTTAATCAAATCCGGCCTGCGCTAGTGACTTCACGCCCGGCTCATGTAAAAGCTGTTCACATGAGCTGGCGTAAGGACCAGGGCCGCACCGAGCGCGGCTATCACCACGGCAATCTGAAGGAAGCCCTGTTGCAGGCTGCCCTCGGGCTGATCGCCGAGAAGGGCGCGGCCGGCTTCACCTTTGCCGATGCCGCGCGCATGGCCGGCGTCAGCGCGGCGGCGCCTTACCGGCATTTCCGCGACCGCGAGGAGTTGCTGTCCTCGATCGCGCAGCGCGGCTTCGAGCAGTTCGAGCAGCGCCTGACCGCGGCCTGGGACGACGGGCGCCCGGATACGGTCACGGCGTTCGAGCGCGTCGGCAAGGCCTATCTCGCCTTTGCCCGCGAGGAGCCTGCCTTCTACAACGCGATGTTCGAATCAGGCGTGCCGGTCGATTCAAATCCGGCCCTGCAGGCCGCCAGTGAACGCGCCTTCAACATCATTCGCGCTGCCGCCGAACGGCTTGCGGCGCTGGCGCCGCCCGGCACGCCGCGGCCACCGGCCATGATGATGGCGCTGCACATCTGGTCGATGGCCCACGGCGTGGCCTCGCTGTTCTCGCGTGGCGACGCCGCGCGGCGAAAACTGCCGATGTCGCCGGATGACCTGCTCGAAGCCGAGGTGCTGATCTATCTGCGCGGCCTCGGCTTCCCGACCGACCGCCGTCCGCCGGCACGAAGCGCCGAGCCGCCGCCGGTGCCACCGGAGGCATCCTCCGGTTCTGGCCTGCCGCCCGGCGGCCCCTGGGGCAAGCCGAAATAAAATTGCGCAAATAATTCGGCGACCCTGTCAGGCGGCCGGCTTGACAAAATCGCGGGATGGTCTAGCTATGTAAATGTTATTTACATTCACAACGGCGCTGGTGCCGTGATGGAGATGGAAATGGCCTACACCGCTGATGTCAATCGATGGCGCGGTTCCTCTGACGAACGCTATGAGCGCCCCCACATGCTCGATACGCCCTGGCATCCCGGCTGGATCGCCGTGACCATCCTCGGCTTCATCATCTGGTGGCCGATCGGACTTGCCCTTCTCTTTTTCACACTCGGGAGCAGAAAAATGGGTTGCTGGAGCCACCAGGATCGCTGGCAGAACAAGATGGAGCGGATGCAGTACAAGATGGACCGCATGCGCGGCCGCATGGAGCGCCGTGGTTTCGGCTTCGGCTTCGGCCCGCCCTCGAGCGGCAACCGTGCCTTCGACGAATACCGCACCGAGACGCTGCAGCGGCTCGAGGAAGAGCAGGTCGAGTTCAGGAACTTCCTCGACCGTCTGCGTCACGCCAAGGACAAGGAAGAGTTCGACCAGTTCATGGCGCAGCACAAGACGCGCCCGACCCCGCCGCCGACCGACCAGCCGCAGGGCTGATCTAAATAGGCTGATCCGGGGTCTGCCTCTCAAAGCCTTCAGGCGCATGCCCCCAAAGTCCTGATGGCCCCGAGCCGCCCGCCTGCGCAACCCGCAGGCGGGTGGTTTGGTTTTTGGGGACCCGAACCAACCGCCGAGGATCCGACACCAAGACTTGCGCGTGCCACCTCAATCCGCCGCGCTGCTGGACGACACGCATCATGGACCTCTACACCCGCCTGCTGCTTGCCGTGACCGCCCTGGCGGTGCTGGGCTACATCGGCTTGGTCTATGGCAGCTGCGCGTCCGATCCCGATTGCCATTTTCGCCTCTGCGCCGGCGGGCGTGCGTTCTGCGGCGTTGATCACGTACATGTGCAGGATCGGTAGAACCCGATCCGCACCACGCCCGACCAAGCCCTGACGGCGCATCTCCCGCGCGCTGACGGGTACGACCATGACCAACGCCGAACGCAAAAAGATCAGCCATAGCATCGCGCTCCTTGAGCGCGCCTCGGCGCTGTTCGACCGGTTCGGAAACACCGTGCCGGTGGCGATCGCGTTCCTCAATGGATGGCAGACGGAAGTCCAGCTCTATCCGCAGTGGCAGCTCGGCGAATCCTGGCGGTTCTTTCTCAGCCTTTATCTCTATTGGTTCGCCTCGTTCGCACTCAGCCGCGCGGTCTCGTTTGCAAAGGGGAGCATCGCCCCATGATCCTGCTCCGCGATGTCGCGCTCTTCGTCCTGCCGGTGCTCATCGCGGCGGGCGGCTGGCTCTACGCGCTCAGCCTGCGCAAGCGGGCCCGGCCCGGTCTTGAGGGCGAAAGCAAGCGCGTCCCGGCGGCGTGACTGGCGCCCCGACCCGGACCGCCTATATTCGCCTTCACAAGAGTGGGCGGACCGGAGGCGACAATGGCGGAAGCTGCGATCACGGCGAGCGACGGCCTCTGGCGACAGATCCGCAGCGAGGCGCAGCGCGCGGCTGATGCAGACCCCGTGTTCGGCAAGGCCCTTGCGAGTGCCATTCTCGCTCACGATGATTTTGCCGCCGCTTTGGCCGATTTGATCGGGCAGCGGCTCGGCAGCGGCTCCACCGGGCGCACGCGCTTCACGTCCTGTTCCCGCGACGCCTTTCAAGGCGAGCCAGAGCTGATCGAAACCGCCAGCCGGGATTTGCAGGCCATCGCATTGCGCGATCCCGCCATCACCGACCTGCTGCCGCCGCTGCTGCATTACAAGGGCTACGTCGCGCTGCAAGCCTGGCGCGTCTCGAACTGGCTCTGGCGTCATGACCATCGCGACGCGGCGCTGCTGTTTCAGAACGAGGCGTCCAACCTGCTGCAGATCAGCATTCATCCGGCCGCATCCATTGGATCGTCCGTCTATCTCGACCACGCCACCGGCATCGTGATTGGTGCGAATGTGGTGATCGGTGACGAGGTCACCATCCTCCAGAGCGTCAGCATCGGCCGTCGCGGTGAATTGCCGACGCGCTCGCCGCGTATCGGCCGCGGCGTCTACATCGGTGGCGGCGCGACCATTCTCGGTGACATCAATATCGGTGAATTCGCCAAGATCGGCGCCGGTGCTGTTGTGACCGGTGACGTGCCCGCCGGCTGCACCGCGATCGGCAATCCCGCGCGATTGACCAATTGCCCCGAGCCCGCCTCGGCGGCCTGACCCTATCAACCTTCGGAGAGTTGCAATGAAGACGGCAATCGTGATCGGCGTTGGACCGGACCGCGGGGTCGGGGCCCGGCTTTGCAAGCGTTTTGCGGCCGATGGGCTCAAGGTGATCGTCGCGGGCCGGACGCTGTCTGCCTTGCAGGCCGTTGTAGACGACATCACGAAGGCGGGCGGCGCAGCCGTGCCCTTCGTTGCCGATGCGACCAGGGAGGGGGACATCGTCGCGCTGTTCGATGCCGCCGGCGACAACCTCGACCTCGCCATCTACAACGCCGGCAACAACACGCCCGGCAAGATCATCGAGATGGACGCCGACTATTTCGAGAATGCCTGGCGCGTGGTCTGCTTCGGCGGCTTCCTGTTCGGCCGCGAGGCGGTGCGGCGGATGGTGCCGAAGAAGACCGGCACGCTGCTGTTCACGGGCGCCAGTGCCTCGCTGCGCGGACGCTCCGGCTACGGCGCCTTCAACTCGTCCAAGGCCGGCCTGCGCACGCTGGCGCAGGCGATGGCCAAGGAATACGCGAGCGACGGCATCCATGTCGGCCATGTCGTGGTCGACGGCGCGATCGCCGGCGACAAGATCTTTTCACGATTCCCGGATGCGGCCGGCCGCGAGGACAGCCTGATCGACATCGATGGCATCGTCGATGCCTTCGCCTTCCTCTATCGCCAGCCCGAGCGCGCCTGGTCGTTCGAGCTCGACGTGCGGACCTCGAAGGAGAAGTGGTAGAGGGGCGGCCCTCGACCATTTCTACCGCCGTCATTGCCCGCGAAGGCGGGCAATCCAGTATTCCAGAGACAGCATTGAGATGCGGAGGAGCCGCAGTGTACTGGATACCCCGCTTGACGCCTACGCTAAAGCTTCGGCGCCCCTGGACCGCAGCCCCGGCGAAGCCTTGGCGTAGCCGGGTCGCGGGGTATGACAGTCGTAAGGGTGGCGTAGATCAATACCCCGCCGCCAGCCCACTGTTGCGGCGTGGATCGTTCGCACCGTAGTAACGATTATTGCCGACTTGCTCGCCGTTCAGTGACGGCGCGCCCACGATGATGACCGCCAAATGGTTCGCCGGTTGCGGCGGCCCGAATTTGTGCCCCATCCCTTCTAGAATCTTCTGCGTGTCCGGCGACAGCGCATAGTTCTCCACGTTGGTCATATCAGGCAGCCATTGCTGGTGGATGCGTGGCATGTCGACGGCCTCCTGCGCGTTCATGCCGTAGTCGATCGCATTGATCATGGTCTGCAACACGGCGGTGATGATGCGGCTGCCGCCGGGCGTGCCTACCACCATGACGGTCTTGCCGTCCTTGGTGACGATGGTCGGGCTCATCGAGGACAGTGGACGCTTGCCGGGAGCAATCGCGTTGGCCTCACCCTGCACCAGGCCATACAGGTTCGGCACCCCGACCTTGGCCGTGAAGTCGTCCATCTCGTCGTTCAGCAGCACGCCGGTCTTGGCCGCCGTCACCTTGGCGCCGAACCAATCGTTCAGCGTGTACGTCACCGATACCGCGTTGCCGTCCTTGTCCGCGATTGAATAGTGCGTGGTGTTGCTGCCCTCGTGCGGCGCGACGCCCGGCTTGATGTCCTTGGAGATTGCGGCCTTGTTCGGATCGATCACGGCGCGGATCTTGGTCGCGTAATTCTTGTCGAGCAGGCGGTCGAGCGGATTCTTCACGAAATCCGGATCGCCGAGATAGCTGTTGCGGTCCACGTAGGCATGCCGCATGGCCTCGATCTGCACGTGCACGGCCTGCGCGGAATGGTAGCCCAGCTCCTTCAGAGGATAGCCCTCCAGGATATTCAGGATCTCGCAGATGACGACGCCGCCCGAGCTCGGTGGCGGCGCGGAAATCACGTGATAGCCGCGATAGTCGCATTCGACAGGCGCGAGCTCGCGCGTCTTGTA
This sequence comes from Bradyrhizobium sp. 63_E2_N1_3, assembly GCF_052076005.1. Lineage (NCBI taxonomy): Bacteria > Pseudomonadati > Pseudomonadota > Alphaproteobacteria > Hyphomicrobiales > Nitrobacteraceae > Bradyrhizobium > Bradyrhizobium sp. 63_E2_N1_3. Next base: position 1,455,696 of record NZ_CP197235.1, read on the forward strand.
GCCGTCGAGGTCGTCCTGCGTCAGGAGGCCCTTGCCGGCCTGGCTCGATGCCACGATGGCGCTGCCGACCCAGCCCTTGTAGAAGCCGTCGGTGCCCTTGCTGCTGATCTCGCGCAGGGTTTTCGCCAGTTCGGATTGCAGCAGTCGATCGCCCACGCCGAACGGCTGGCCGTTGTTGAGGAAGATCGCGCTCGATGCTGGATCGTCCTTGAAATCGTCGGTTGCCGTGCGCAGCAGGTCGATGTCGCCCTGGTCGAGTACAAATCCCTGTTCGGCGAACTGGATCGCGGGAGCGAGCAGGTCGGCGCGCTTCATGGTGCCGTATTTTTCGCGCGCATATTCCATGCCCGAGACGGAGCCTGGCACACCCACAGCCAGATGTCCCTTGGTCGAGATGCCCTTGATGACGTTGCCATCCTTGTCGAGATACATATTGGCCGTCGCCGCCTTGGGCGCGGTCTCGCGGAAATCGAGGAAGGTCTTGCGGCCGTCGGCGAGCTGGATCGTCATGAAGCCGCCACCACCGAGATTGCCGGCGGCCGGATAGACGACGGCCAAGGCATAACCGACGGCCACAGCGGCATCGACGGCATTGCCGCCGCGCTTCAGCACATCGACGCCCACCTGGGTCGCCAGATGCTGCGCGGACACCACCATGCCGTTTTGCGCGGCGACCGGTGCGACCGACGCCGCGCGCGCGGCGCCGAACGTGACGAGGCTGACCGATATGATCGCGGCGGCCATCCACCGCACATTGGTTTGTGGTTTCGGCACTGGACGCTCCTCAGGCTGGGCCGGTGATGCCGGCACGTTGTTGTCCGCGAGCGCAGCCTATCAGCTCGTGCCCGCCGTGAGATGCGAGATGGAGCATGTGGTCGTGGTGTAGCTGTGGCGCACGCTAAGCTCCCTGCGATTTCGGGCTGGGCAGGGGAGGAGGTTCCAGAAGGGGCGTCCGTTGTGCCCGGTGTCATAGCGCCACGAGTCCGACTGCGCTCCCTCCCCCTTGGGGGGAGGGGGGCAGAGGGGTAACCCAGGAAAAGTGCTCGTTGCGTGCGTCCGATTTCATCACGGTGGGAGCCCCCGTGTGGTACCCCTCTCCCTAGCCCTCCCCGCAAGGGGGGAGGGAACCGACCTCGCCAGTGGACCCGGCTCCGATCCGTCGCCGCCATGTCCCGCGGCAAAGCGGCCAACCGCCTGCGCTGCCTACCTTTCCGGCAGCCAAATTCGGCCGTGGTAACCGCACGTTAACCATCGGCGGGCTCTGTAATTGCGGACAGTCGTGCCCGGAGCCGTGCTCGAGGCCCATAGTTTTGACATCTTGGCAGGGAATGCAGGCGGCCGGCTTTGGACGAGCCCCTGTACCCCAGAAAGACAAGGCTTTGAGCGGGCTTGCCGGCCGCGCCGGTGCTAGCGCGGCTGTTGGGGAACCGGCAGCCATTTGCTGGCCGGAGAGGTCAGGGAAATGATCGCCTTGAGAGGATACTGCTTATGAATCCGGCCGACGTGGCTCAGTCAGCCCTTCCGGTTGCCGCTTCCGCGGACGTGTCGCTGATTGCGCTGTTCTGGCAGGCTCACTGGATCGTGAAAGCGGTGATGCTGGGGCTTCTCGCCTGCTCGGTCTGGGTCTGGGCCATCGCGATCGACAAGATCTTTCTTTACGCGCGCACCCGCCGCTCGATGGACCGGTTCGAGCAGGCCTTCTGGTCCGGCGAGTCGATCGAGGAGCTTTATCGCACGCTCTCGGCCAAGCCGACGCATTCCATGGCGGCCTGCTTCGTCGCCGCCATGCGCGAGTGGAAGCGCTCGTTCGAGAGCCACGCCCGCTCGGTCGCGGGCCTTCAGATGCGCATCGACAAGGTGATGAACGTCTCGATCGCGCGCGAGGTCGAGCGGCTGGAACGCCGGCTGCTGGTGCTCGCCACCGTCGGCTCCGCCGGCCCCTTTGTCGGCCTGTTCGGCACGGTCTGGGGCATCATGTCGAGCTTCCAGTCGATCGCGGCGTCGAAAAATACCTCCCTGGCGGTGGTCGCGCCGGGCATCGCCGAAGCGCTGTTTGCGACCGCCGTCGGCCTTATCGCCGCCATTCCTGCCACTATTTTCTACAATAAGTTCACTTCCGAGGTGAACCGGCAGGCCCAGCGGCTCGAAGGTTTCGCCGATGAATTTTCCGCCATTCTGTCGCGTCAGATCGACGAGCGGGGCTGACGGACGGCATGTATAGTGTGAGGGGCAATTTGGGCACTCGATCATGGCGATGAACGTAGCTAGTTCGTCCGGAGGCGGCGGGCGTCGTGGCCGGCGCAAGCCCGTCGTGGCCGAGATCAACGTCACGCCGATGGTGGACGTGATGTTGGTGCTGCTCATCATCTTCATGGTGTCGGCTCCGATGTTGACGGTCGGTGTGCCGCTCGACCTGCCGCAGACCCAGGCCAAGAGCCTCGAAAACAACGACCAGAAGCCAATCCAGATGTCGGTCGACATCAAGGGCAAGGTCTTCATCAACGACGCCGAGATCGCGATCAACGAGTTGATCCCGAAGCTGAAGGCGATCACGGACGCGCGCGGCGGGCTCGAGGAGCGCATCTATCTTCGCGCGGACAAGAAGGCGGATTACGGAACGGTGGCCAAGGTCATGGGCCTGTTGTCCGGCGCGGGCTTCAAGAAGCTGGCGCTCGTGACCGAGGCGGATCAGGGGTAAACCGGTGAAGGTGAACGTCGACAAGACACTCGTTGCGTCGATTGCCCTCCACGTCCTCGTGCTTGGATGGGGACTGGTCACCTTTAGCAGCAAGGCCTTTGTCGCGGAAGAGTCGCTTCCGATCGACATCATCTCCACCGATCAGCTTGCGCAGATGATGTCGGGGCAGAAGACCGGCAAGAAGGAAGAGCCGAAGCCCAAGGTCGAGAAGATCGCCGAGGCCAAGCCCGAGGAAGAAGCGGTCGGCAAGGTCACCGAGAAGAAAGAGCTGATCAAGACCAACTCGACGCCCGAGCCGCCGCCGAAACCCGTCGAGAAGCCGGTCGAGAAGAAGCCCGAGCCGCCCAAGCCCGTCGCCGAGGCCAAGCCCAAAGAAGAGCCGAAGCCGCAGGAAAAGAAGCCTGATCCGGCGAAGGAAGATCCGATCGCCGAGCTCCAGAAGAAACTGGAGACCAAGAAGCCTCCGCCGAAGCCCGTCGAGCAGAAGGTCGCGGCGGTGCAGCCGCAGCAGCAACCGAAGCCCAAGGAGCGCAGCTTCGATCCCGCGCAGATCCAGCGCGACCTCGACAAGCGCGCGGCGACCCGGCACGAGCTCTCCGGCGCGGCGCTGAATGCATCGGCTGCGCTGGGATCGACGACCGGGACTGCTGCCAACAACGTTGCGACGTGGGGAGGCGCGTTCACGAATGCGGTCCGGCGCTGCTTCACGCCCACCTATAACGGGCAAGACGCCGAGCAATACGAGGCTGACATCGATATCCCGATGAAAATCGACGGCTCGCTTGCGTCCGAGCCGGTTATCGTCGCGGTTCGCGGCCCGTCTCGGTCGATTGCTCAGGCGGTGGCGGAGAGCGCCAAGCGCGCCATCGTGCAGTGTCAGGTCTATTCGTTCCTGCCGAAGCAGCAGTATGACACCTGGAAGACCATTCCAATGCGCTTCGGCCTGAAAGATATGTTGTGACATCCGAACAAAAGAATTTTGCGATGAATGACGTCCTATCGATGAACCGCCGCCGCTTCATGACGCTGACAGGATCGGCGCTCGCGACGCTCGGGGGCGGACATGCCCTGGCCCAGGGCCAAAAGCGGCTCGAACTCAATCCAACGGAGTTTCGGCCGATCCCGATCGCGATCTCCAACTTCGTGCCGGGCTCGCCCGCCGACGGCGACGTCAGCAACGGCGTCACCCAGGTCATCACCAACAATCTGAAGCGGTCGGGCCTGTTCGCACCGATCGACCAGGCCGCTTTCATCGAGCGCATCAGCAACATCGACGTCGCGCCGCAATTCCAGAACTGGAAGACCATCAACGCCCAGGCCCTCGTCACCGGCCGCATGACGCGGGGGCAGGACGGAAGGCTCAAGGCGGAATTCCGCCTGTGGGACGTCATCACGGGCCAGCAGCTTGCGGGCCAGCAATATTTCACCTCGCCGGAATATTGGCGCCGTATCGCCCACATCATCTCCGACCAGATCTATGAGCAGATGACCGGCGAAAAGGGCTATTTCGACAGCCGCGTGGTGTTCGTAGACGAGACCGGTCCAAAGGAGCGTCGCGTCAAGCGGCTCGCGATGATGGACCAGGACGGTGCCAATGTGCGCTATCTGACCCGCGGCTCCGACCTCGTGCTGACGCCGCGCTTCTCGCCGAACTCGCAAGAGATCACCTACATGGAGTTCGGCCAGGGCGATCCGAAGGTCTATCTCTTCAACATCGAGACCGGCCAGCGCGAGATCGTCGGCAATTTCCCCGGCATGACCTTCGCGCCGCGCTTCTCGCCGGACGGCCAGCGCGTCATCATGAGCCTGCAGCAGGGCGGCAATTCGAACCTGTTCGTGATGGATCTGCGCTCGCGCTCGACCACGCGCCTCACCGACACGCCGGCGATCGACACCTCTCCGTCCTACTCACCCGACGGCACCCGCATCTGCTTCGAATCCGATCGCGGCGGCAGGTCGCAGATCTATGTGATGGCCGCGGGCGGCGGACAGGCGCAGCGCATCTCCTTCTCCAAGGACGACACCAACGCCACCTATTCGACGCCGGTGTGGTCGCCGCGTGGCGATTACATCGCCTTCACCAGGCAGGGCGGCGGGCAGTTCTCGATCGGCGTCATGAAGCCGGACGGCTCCGGCGAGCGTCTGCTCACCTCGGGCTATCACAACGAAGGGCCGACCTTCTCGCCGAACGGCCGCGTGCTGATGTTCTTCCGCGATCCCGGCGGCAGCGGCGGGCCGTCGCTGTTCTCCGTCGACATCTCCGGCCGCAACGAGCTCAAGGTGCCGACGCCGGGCTTCGCCTCCGACCCGGCATGGTCGCCGCTGCTGTCCTCGACACCCGGCTAGAGCGCTTGCGAGCGAAGCGGATACAGGTTCGCGTGAAACATCGGGGCTAAGACATTGCGCGTTCAGACGCGCGATGTTTTCGAAAAAACATGCCGATTTTTTCGGGGTTTGGTGCAGGACGCAAGCTTTCCTTCACCTTGTGCCCGGCAACGCTTGCCTAGTTGCTTGATATTTCAGCGGAAACATGTTCGCTATTGCCGAAAAACAACTCGACTTTAACGATGTTCCCTCAGAAAGGCTTCATCAGGTCTGGGTAAAAGTACGCGCCAAACAGGACGCGTAACAAGCCGATGCAGCTGGCCGACCAGAAGCAGAGCGATCGAGACGAGCTGGAGCCGATACTCTACGCCGCTCTCATCAACTCTATGGTGCAGAATTTCTGGGCGATCTTCCTGGGCTCGGCCTCCGCGGCCGTGGCCGCGGTCATGACTGCGCTGAAGACAGGCGATGCCTGGCTGTGGCCGCTCGCATTTCTGCTGATCGCGATCGGCACCGCGCGCGCGTTCCAGATGCGCGGATACGAAAACCGCACGCACCCACTGTCGTTCGAGGAAGCCAAGCACCTGGAGCCGCGCTACTGGCTCGGCGCGCTCAGCTATGCGGCGGTGCTCGGCCTGTGGTCCTTCGTCGTCATCTACAACAATGACGATCCGATTGCCGACATGCTCTGTGTCGCCATCGGCATCGGCTACACCGCGGGCGGCGCCGCCCGCAATTACGGCCAGCCCCGGGTGATCCAGTGGCACGTCGCGCTCGCCTGCGCACCGATGTCGCTCGCGCTGCTGCTGCATGGCGGCTTCTACCACATCGGGCTCGCCGTCCTGCTCGTGTTCTTCTTCGTCGGGCTGAAGAACATCAATCTCAGCCTGCATGCGATCTTCGTCAAGGCGCTGACCTCGAGCTTTCGTGAGTCCGCGCTGGCAAGCCAGTTCGACACCGCGCTCAACAACATGCCGCATGGCCTGTGCATGTTTCGCGCCGACGGCCGCCTTGCGGTGATGAACCATCGCTTCGGCGAGCTGATGGCGTTGCCCGAAGATCTGGTCAAGCGTGGCGCCACCGCTGCCGACATCGTATCGGCCTGTATCGCCGCCGGCTCCATCTCGGCGGAGAGCGGCAAGCAGATCCTGGCCGAGATCGAGCATGCGCGGATCTGCGAGATCGTCACCACCGACCCGGATTCCTCGCGCGGCCGCGCGCTCGCCTGGACGTTCCAGCCGATGACTGGCGGCGGCACGGTGCTGCTGCTGGAAGACATCACCGAGCGTACCAACGCGGAAGCCCGGATCACCCATCTCGCCCGCTATGACGAGCTCACGGCGCTGCCCAACCGGGTCTCGTTCCGCGACGAGATCGAACGGCTGCTGGCGATCTCGCACGACGCCGAGCGTCTCTCCGCGCTGCTGTTCGTCGATCTCGACCAGTTCAAGCAGGTCAACGACACGCTCGGCCATCCCTGCGGCGACCAGCTCCTGTGCGCGGTTGCCAACCGCCTGCGCGAGATGCTGCGTCCCGAGGATTTCGTCGCCCGCTTTGGCGGCGACGAGTTCGTCGTGTTCCAGCAGAACATCAGCTCGGCCGAGGATGCCGCGAGCCTCGCCCGCCGCATCGTCGAACGCCTGAGCGAGCGTTATCGCATCGACAATCACCTGGTTGAGATCGGCGCCAGCGTCGGCATCGCGCTGACCTCGCCGGACGGCGACGTCAGGGCCGACACGCTGCTCAAGAACGCCGACATGGCGCTCTATCGCGCCAAGGCCGACGGCCGCGGCACCTTCTGCTTCTTCCGCGACGAGATGGCGGCCACCGTCGAGGCCCGCCGCATTCTCGAGCTCGACCTGCGCAAGGCGCTGGCCAACGAGGAATTCGAGCTGTTCTACCAGCCGCTGGTCAATCTGAAGTCCGGCAAGATCACCACCTGCGAGGCGCTGCTGCGCTGGAATCATCCGGTACGCGGCACGGTCTCGCCGGTCGACATCATCCCGGTCGCCGAGGACATGGGGCTGATCGTCGATCTCGGCCGCTGGATCCTGCGCCGCGCCTGCATGGAATGCATGAAGTGGCCCGACGGCGTCAGCGTCGCCGTCAACTTCTCGCCGCAGCAATTCCACCAGCGCGACGTGCTCAGCGAAATCCGCTACGCGCTCGAGGTCTCGGGGCTGCCGGCCCATCGGCTGGAGATCGAGATCACGGAGTCCTCGCTGCTTCGTAACACCCAGCTCACCCACGACACGCTGTCGCAACTGCATGCGCTCGGCGTGCGCATCTCGCTCGACGATTTCGGCACCGGCTATTCCAGCCTCAGCTATCTGCACAATTTCCCGATGCAGAAGGTGAAGATCGACCGCTCCTTCCTCGAGGGCATCGACACCGACCGGCCGCTGACGCTGCTGCGTGGCGTGGCGCGGCTGTCGGCCGACCTCGGCATGGCCGTGGTGGTCGAGGGCATCGAGACCAACGAGCAGCTCGAGCTGATCAGCGCAGACGGCACCGTCTCCGAGGCGCAAGGCTATCTGTTCAGCCGTCCGGTGCCCGCCGTGCGGATGCGCCAGCTCCTCAACGCCTCGCATGGACGGCGCGGCGAGGGCCTGCTCCAGGTTGTCAGCTCACGCTCCTTCGCCTGATTCCACATCCAGAAATTGCACGTCGTTTCAGACAGTTGCTGAACCGACCGTAGTGCTACGGGGGTTAACCCTATCGCGTCGATTGCTTTGCATCGTCGTTAAGGAGGTGTTAATAAATCGTCACGCGCGCGCAAGTTGTTCAGCGGCAAATGGCCCAGGTTCGCGTGGTGTTGTTGGTGGTGGGTAAGGAGTTCGAATGCAGTCCTCAGCCAGATCTGTCATTTCGGCTGTTGGACGGGGAGCGGAGCTTCTGACCGACGTCGACTATCATCTCGCGGCGACGGACGCGGAGAAGGAGCAAATCTACAACCTCCGCTACCGCGCCTATCTGCGCGAGGGTGCCGTCAGGGAATCCGCGGAAGCCCGCGTCACCGACCGCTACGACGAGCTGCCGAACGCGTGGACCTTCGGCGTCTATCTCCGTGGCCAGCTCTGCAGCTCCGTGCGCATCAGCGTGCTGACTTCGGAATGGCGCGAGTCCACCTCGGCCGACGTCTTCCCCGACATCCTGCTGCCGCGGCTCGATCGCGGCGAGGTCATGATCGACCCGACCCGCTTTGTCGCCGATCCCGACCAGGTGAAGCGGGTTCCGGAATTGCCCTATCTGACGACCCGGCTCGCCTACATGGCGTGCGAGCACTTCAATGCCGATCTCGGCCTCGCCATCGTGCGTCCCGAGCATCAGGCCTTCTACCGGCGGGTGTTCCTGCACGAGACGATCGCCGAGCCCCGCCTGGTGCCGGGTCTCACCAAGCCCTTCGGACTGATGGCGGCGGATTTCCCGACCTTCCGGAAGAAGGTGTTCGAGCGCTATCCGATCATGCGCTCCACCGCGTTCGAGCGGCGGATGCTGTTTGGGCGCGGCGGGCAGCGCGAGATCCCGCAGCGGTCGTCACTGGTGCCGGAAGCCGCTCACGTCTGATTGCCTGCCGTCACCGCCTCGAGCCGCCGCGCGCCTTTCGGCCGGGGCTCCGTTCATCCCCATCATCGTCCGAGCCCAAAATTCCAGCAAAAGCCTGCACTTTTGCCGGTTGCTGCAGGTTGCTTCACCCTCGCGCCACATTTAGAACCCATTAACCATGACGGTTGCTTTTCGCGGTTTGGGGGCATTTGACCGGCTGAAGCAAGGTTCCATCAAGGTTGACGGAACGTTCGCTTAACCAACCCCCTGTAGACCGGACAGCAGTGGACGAACGTGAGCGTGGAGGCTCCGGAATGAAATACCCTATGCGTATCCTCCAGGGATTGAAGCTGGCTGCGGTGGTTGCGATCGCGCTGTCGATGGGCGCATGCGCGAACAAGAACGCAGCGACGGATGCGATGGCCAATGCTGCGACGCCTGGCAGCCAGCAGGATTTCGTCGTTAACGTGGGCGACCGCGTGTTCTTCGAGAGCGACCAGACCGATCTGACGCCGCAGGCGATCGTGACCCTGGAGAAGCAGGCGCAGTGGCTCCAGAACTATCGGCAGTACAGCTTCACCATCGAGGGGCATGCCGACGAGCGCGGCACCCGCGAATACAACATCGCACTCGGCGCCCGCCGCGCCCAGTCGGTGCGTTCGTTCCTCGCCTCGCGCGGCATCGATCCGAACCGCATGCGCACGATCTCCTACGGCAAGGAGCGGCCGGTCGCCGTCTGTAACGATATTTCCTGCTGGTCGCAGAACCGTCGCGCCGTCACCGTGCTGAACGCGAGCTCCTGACGATCAGTCAGGCGCCGTTCATCTTCAGGAACCGATTATGCCGGCGCCCTCTCGGGCGCCGGTTTTGTTTCAGCCATCTGTGACCGAAACCCCGTGGTGCCAGTCACATTTTTGGCGTACTGCCTTTCAATGTGTGGCGCGTCGCATGTTCCGTCGCAGATTTCGTTTTCGTCGTCAGGGCAAGATGTCATCCAGATCCAAGGTCTTTACCGGCACCGTGGCGATCGCCGCGCTGTTCTCTTTGTGCTCGCCTGCACTGGCGCAGTCGGACGATGACCCCGAGATGCGGATCGAGCGGTTGGAGAACCAGCTGCGCCAGCTCACCGGCCAGAACGAGGAGCTGCAATATCGCAACCGCCAGCTCGAAGAGCGGCTGCGGGCGCTCGAGGGCGGCGCGCAAGCCGCGCCCGGACAGGTGCCGGTCCAGCCCTCGGTCGCAGCCGTACCGCCTGCGCAGTCCGCGCCGGCCTATCGCCAGCAGCAACAGGCTCAGCCGAATTACGAGCAGCCGCAGATCGCTGCTCCCGCGCCGATCGTTCAGGAGCAGCCGGCGCCCGGTGCGCCGGGCGTGCGCCGCCGCGGTGATTCCTTCGATCCGAACCAGAACCCGAATGCGCCCGGCGCGCCGCGCGCGCTTGGTGGCGGGCAGCAGCCGATGCCGGCAGGCGCCCCTGGCGGCGCGCCCGGCGGGCGCGCTGCCGGCGAGCCGCTCGATCTCGCCAACACCAGCCCGCGCTACCAGCAAGGCGTGCCGCCGGCAGCCCAGCCCGGCTATCCGCCGGCACAATCGGGCTATCCAGCGCCATCGGGCGGCACCGGCCTGACGACCCTGCCGCCCTCGGCAACGCCGCGCGACGAGTTCGACCTCGGCATCGGCTACATGCAGCGCAAGGACTATGCGCTCGCCGAGCAGACCATGAAGAATTTTGCGCAGAAACATCCGAGCGATCCGCTGCTCGGCGACGCGCAATACTGGCTCGGCGAAAGCTATTTCCAGCGCCAGCAATATCGCGACTCCGCGGAAGCCTTCCTCGCCGTCACCACCAAATACGACAAATCCGCCAAGGCGCCGGATGCCCTGCTGCGGCTCGGCCAGTCGCTGGCCGCGCTGAAGGAGAAAGAGGCCGCCTGCGCCGCCTTCGGCGAGGTCGGCCGCAAATATCCGCGCGCCTCCGCCGGCGTCAAATCCGCCGTCGATCGCGAGCAGAAGCGGGTGAAGTGCTGACGCGTGGTGTTTGCGCCCTGACAATGCGGATGGCGCCGCGCTAAATAGTCTGGTGATTGCCTGGGCAGCGTCATGTCGGACGACGACAACTCACCGATCTCGGCGCGCGCGGCGAAGCAACTCTTCGCCGAGCTCAGAAGTGCGCCGGCGCTGGTGCTCGCGGTCTCCGGCGGACCTGACTCGGTCGCGCTGATGTGGCTCGCCGCGCGCTGGAAGCGCGGCTTGGCACGCGGTCCGCAATTGACCGTCGTCACCGTCGATCACGGCCTGCGCCCGGAGGCGGCGCGCGAGGCGCGCGAGGTCAAGCGGCTTGCGGCCGAACTCGGGCTGGCACACCGGACCCTGCGCTGGCGTGGCGCGAAGCCGAACACGGGACTGCCTGCCGCTGCACGCGAAGCCCGCTACCGCCTGCTTGCACAGGCCGCGCGAAACGCCGGCGCGAGCCATGTGCTGACCGCCCACACCCGCGACGATCAGGCCGAGACCCTGTTGATGCGCCTTGTCCGCGGCAGCGGGCTTGCCGGGCTGTCGGCAATGACGCGCCTCACGGAGCGCGACGGCGTCGTGCTGGTGCGTCCGCTGCTCGATGTCCCGAAGTCGCAGCTGATCGCGACCTTGAGGCGGGCGAAGATCGGATTTGCCGATGATCCCACCAATCGCGACACCGCCTTCACCCGGCCGCGGCTGCGCGCGCTGCTGCCGCAACTCGCGGCCGAGGGGGGCGACAGCCGGAGCCTGGCGCGGCTCGCAGGCAGGCTGGCGCGCGCCAATGCGGCGGTCGACGTGCTGGTCGATGGCGCCGAACGCTTCCTTCAGCTTCGGGCGCGCGGCGATGCGCCGCAGGCGGGCGGTCGCAGCTTCGAGGCCTCGGCATTCGCCAATCTGCCGGAGGAGGTCCGGCTGCGGCTCCTGCTGCGGGCCGTCAATGCCCTCGGTCATGAGGGGCCGGCGGAACTCGGCAAGGTCGAGACTCTCCTGGCCGCGCTCGATCAGGCCATGGCTGCAAGTTTGGCTGAAAGCCCCCGCGCAGCCGCAAATGGCCGGCCGTTCCTGAAGCAGACCCTTGCGGGAGCCTTGATCAGCCTTGCCGGGGGGCGTATCCACATCGCACCGGCGCCGGCCCGGCGGTCCAAGGGACGGACGAGGGCGGATCAGGGCGGATCATGACACCGGCCGTTTCCGCCGCGCGCCGTCAGGACACCTTAACCAGGCAGGAAAAACCCCGGGCAGATCGCCATTATTTCAGCGGGAATCGCTCTAAGATGGGATAAATAGTCCCATCTCGTTCCCTTGGCAGCGACCGGGGCGGCACCTAAATTGTATCCGTCTAACCAAGAGGATTCCTTGGGGATTTCCTCGCACTGACAAAGTAACTGCTACCGCCCAAGGATCAGGCCGCGATCCGCGCGACCATGAAGGAAGATCGATGAACGCCAATCTGCGCAATTTCGCCCTCTGGGTCATCATTGTCTTGCTGCTGTTGGCGTTGTTCACGCTCTTCCAGAATCCGGGTCAGCGCGCCTCATCGCAGGACATCGCCTTCTCCCAGCTCTTGAGCGAAGTTGACCGCGGCAATGTGCGCGATGTCGTGATCCAGGGGCCGGATATCCACGGCACCTTCACCAATGGCTCAAGCTTCCAGACCTATGCGCCGAACGATCCGACGCTGGTGAAGCGCCTCTATGACAGCAAGGTCCAGATCACCGCGAAGCCGCCCGGCGACAACGTGCCGTGGTTCGTCTCGCTGCTGGTCTCCTGGCTGCCCTTCATCGCGCTGATCGGCGTGTGGATCTTCCTGTCGCGGCAGATGCAGGGCGGCGCCGGCAAGGCGATGGGCTTCGGCAAGTCGCGCGCCAAGATGCTGACCGAGGCCCATGGCCGCGTCACCTTCGAGGACGTCGCCGGCGTCGACGAAGCCAAGCAGGACCTGCAGGAGATCGTCGAATTCCTCCGCGACCCCGGCAAATTCCAGCGCCTCGGCGGCCGTATTCCGCGCGGCGTGCTGCTGGTGGGCCCTCCCGGCACCGGTAAGACCCTGATCGCGCGTGCGGTCGCGGGCGAAGCCAACGTGCCGTTCTTCACCATCTCGGGTTCCGACTTCGTCGAAATGTTCGTCGGCGTCGGCGCCTCCCGTGTCCGCGACATGTTCGAGCAGGCCAAGAAGAACGCGCCCTGCATCATCTTCATCGACGAAATCGACGCGGTCGGCCGTCACCGTGGCGCCGGTCTCGGCGGCGGCAATGACGAGCGCGAGCAGACGCTGAACCAGTTGCTGGTCGAGATGGACGGCTTCGAGGCCAACGAGGGCGTGATCCTGATCGCGGCGACGAACCGTCCCGACGTGCTCGATCCCGCGCTGCTGCGTCCGGGCCGCTTCGACCGTCAGGTCGTGGTGCCCAATCCCGACGTCGTCGGCCGCGAGCAGATCCTCAAGGTTCACGTCCGCAAGGTGCCGCTGGCGCCGGATATCAACCTCAAGACCATCGCGCGCGGCACGCCCGGTTTTTCCGGCGCCGACCTGATGAACCTCGTCAACGAAGCCGCCCTGACCGCCGCCCGCCGCAACAAGCGGATGGTGACCCAGGCCGAGTTCGAAGAGGCCAAGGACAAGGTGATGATGGGCGCCGAGCGCAAGTCGCTCGTCATGACCGAGGAAGAGAAGCTGCTGACGGCCTATCACGAGGGCGGCCACGCCATCGTCGGCCTCAACGTCGTCGCGACCGATCCGATCCACAAGGCGACCATCATTCCGCGCGGCCGCGCGCTGGGCATGGTGATGCAGCTGCCTGAGCGCGACAAGCTGTCGATGTCGCTGGAGCAGATGACCTCGCGCCTCGCCATCATGATGGGTGGCCGCGTCGCCGAAGAGCTGATCTTCGGCCGTGAGAAGGTGACCTCGGGTGCATCCTCCGACATCGAGCAGGCGACGCGTCTGGCCCGCATGATGGTTACGCGCTGGGGCCTCTCGGAGGCGCTCGGCACCGTGTCCTATGGCGAAAACCAGGACGAGGTGTTCCTGGGCATGTCGGTCTCGCGCACCCAGAACGCATCGGAGGCGACGGTCCAGAAGATCGACACCGAGATCCGGCGTTTCGTGGAAGAGGGCTACAACGAAGCGACCCGCATTCTCACCGAGAAGCGTGCCGACCTCGAAGCTCTCGCCAAGGGCCTGCTCGAGTTCGAGACGCTCTCCGGCGACGAGATCATCGACCTGCTCAAGGGCAAGAAGCCGAACCGCGAGTCCGTGCTCGAGCCGGCTACGCCGCGCGCCTCCGCCGTGCCCCCGGCCGGCAAGTCGCGGCCGCGGCCCGATCCGGATCCCGGCCTGGAGCCTCAGCCGCAGGCGTAATCGAGAGGCGCAGATCGAATTGAAAAACGCGGCGGAAACGCCGCGTTTTTTGTTGGCCGATGTTGATGCAGTTGCGCTTCAGACTGCGGTCTCGTGCCCCGGACGCAGCGCACCGCCCCTTCGGCGGTGCGCTGCGGAGCCGGGGCCCATGTCTCCGCATCTTGCCGTGTGGCCTTCTGGATCCCGGCTCAGCGCAGCAGCGTTGCACGCAGCAGCGCGTCCGGGACACGAGAGAGGTGCGTGTCGTCGGCCCGCAAACTCCGTCATTGCGAGCGTAGCGAAGCAATCCAGAATGTTTCCATGGCAGCAGTCTGGATTGCTTCGTCGCTTCGCTCCTCGCAATGACGGCGTGGATGCAGTTGGGCTCGTAATGGCTCTGCACCGGTCGCGTAGGGTGGGCAAAGGCGCGTAGCGCCGTGCCCACCATCTCTCGGCAATTGCGATAGACGCGGTGGGCACGCTTCGCTTTGCCCACCCTACGATATCTCACTTCGCTGCCGCTCCGGGCCACTCACCGCCACGTTCCAGAAAATGCAGCACGTCGTCGCTGAACTGCTCGGGATCCTGCAGGAACGAGAAGTGACTGACCTCCGGCTGGATCAGCAGTCCGGCGCCCGGAATGTTCGCCGCCATGAATTCGGTGTTCTCGCGCTTGATCGCCTCGTCGTGGTCGCCGTCCACGATCCAGGTCGGGACCTTGATCGTCGCGAGATCCGACGCCGTCCATTTCGGCTGGCTCTCCCACATTTTGGTAATCTCCGCGACGAAGCCCTTGTACTCGGTCGGGGTCGGCGACAGGCGCTTGTACTCCTCGCCAGCTCTCGCGATGTAGGCGTTGAAGACGTCGCTCGACGCAATGTCCGCAACGCCTGACGGATCCGAATTCGCCGCGAAGGCGAACAGCTTGCTCACCCGTTCCGGGTGCTTCATCGCGATGTCGAGGCCGATGATCGCGCCGTCGCTCCAGCCGACGATCGCAGCTTTCCTGATCTTCAGGTGATCGAGCAGGGCGACCACGTCCGAGGCCATCAGATCGTAGCCATAGGGCTCCTGATTGCGGCTGCTGCGCCCATGCCCGCGGCTGTCCATGACGATGACCTGATAGTGCCGTTGCAGCGCGCGGACCTGGCGGCCCCAATAGTTGGCGTTGGCGAGGCCGCCATGCAGCAGGATGACAGGCTCGCCGCGGCCGAAAATTGCGTACCAGACCTTGATGCCGTTGACGGGCGCGAAGCCGCTCTGCGTCGCCCTGGGCAGTGTCGGCGTCGGCGGCAGGTTCAGCCATTGCGGTGCCGCATGTGCCGCGCTGATCGCGATCGTGACGAGAAGCGCGGCGAGAAGATTGCGAAACATCATGATACGCCCTCCTGTTCGATCGGATATTTGCGCACGGCAAGTTGGGCGCGTCACGTCGCAACACGGTCCACCACCGAGACGTGAAGCCTCGTGATCTCCATTGCCGGGCAGACGACATCGATCCCACAACGCAACATCCGGGCTCAACTGGGTCGCGCGCTCGGTCTGACCTGTGTCATCGCCACGCCTGCGATCGCGAGCAGCCCGCCGGCGATCAACTTCGGGGTCATGCGCTCGCCAAGGAACAGCACGCTCGACGTCAAGGCGAACACCGGAAGCAGCAGGCCGAAGGGCGCGACGCGGCCCATGGAGCAGCGGGCGATCAGCCAGAACCAGAGGCCGAACCCGACAATTCCGCCGATGAAAATCGTGTAGGCGAGCGCCAGCCAGCCGCGTCCATCCGCCGTGACGAGGCTCGCCAGTTGTCCGTATTCGAGCAGCAGCGACATCAACATGACCTGCGGCACTGTGAACAGCGACGACCACCCCATCAACATCAGGGGATCGAAAGGGCCGTAGCGTTTCGTCAGGACGTTGGACACCGCGAATGCGAAGGCCGCCCCGACCACTAGCAGCAGCGGAAGCCCGTTGGCCGACAGGCCAGGCTCCGCTGCCAGCACGACAACGCCGGCGAATGCGAGCAGCACTCCGGCGGTCGTGGAGAGAGACGGCCGCTCGGCGAGCAACGGCCAGGCCAGCAGGACGGTGAAGGGCGTGGCGAGTTGATACGCGACGGCCGACATGCTTCCCGAGCCGAGCCCGAGGCCGACATAGAACAGCCCGAAGTTCAGACCGCCCAGGAAGATCGAAATGGCTGCGACAGGGCCGAGCTGCGCGCGCGTGGGCCTCTTCACGAACGGAACGAGCAGCAGCGCGATGGCCAGGAAGCGCAGCGCGAGGAAGAACAGCGGCGGAAACTCCGCGACGCCCACCTTGATGGCCACGAACTGATAACCCCAGAGCAGGGGAACGGCTACCGCGCAGACGATCTGGATGGCAGACATGGCATCCTTCCTTTCACGACCGATCGGTCCATATATTGACGCGCCAGGTGCGGAGGCGTCCGGGGGTAGTTGACCTGATTGGGTTGCTACCTGACGAACCGGTCGAGCAAAGCGTCAGCGGTGGCTTGCGATGTGGCCCGCGCCGGCGCCGTCTTGCCGACCACGCGCAGGCCCTCGACGAAACAGACCAGAATTTTGGCGGCACTCGCGGGATCGACACCGTCGGCCAGCTTGCCCGCCACCTTCGCGCGGGACAGGGCATCGGCCAGGCGGGCCTCCATGGCCCTGAAGAAGCCCGCTACGCGACGACCAATCGCGGCATCCTGGCCGGCCAGCTCCATGGCCGTGGCCACCAGCAGGCAGCCGCGCCGGCCGTTGGCACCGCTGGTGCGATCGACATAGCCGGCAAGATAGGCCCGCAGGGCGTCGACCGGCTCCCTGCGGGGGGCGAGTTCGACATCCATCCGCGTCACGGCATCGGCAATGTAGCGATCGAGTGCGCGCAGGAAGAGCGAGTGCTTGTCGCCGAACGCGGCGTAAAGGCTGCCACGCGAGAGTTTCGTGGCCCGAAGCAGGTCCGGCAGCGCCGTGGCGTGATAGCCGCGCGACCAGAACACCCCCATCGCGCGTTCGACCGCGGCATCCACGTCGAAGCTTCGGGGGCGGCCACGGGGCGACTGCACTGGGGTTGGGCGGCTCATCATCGACATATAGACCGATTGGTCTTTAAATCGCAAGTGCCCGTTTCGGGGCGAAAGCCGATGTCAGCTTTGAACGCGGAAATGGCTGCTATGGGCCAGTTGCAGACATCCGACAGCCGTGTGACCATGGCGGCCGTTGTTGCAGCCTACGATCGAGAAATTCCAAAAAGAGTTGGTTGGCTGAGACAAAGGCTCCGCGAGATCGACGAGTCATCGAGGCCCGACGGAGGGCATGCATTTGAGAAATTCAAGCAACGCTGCGTGTCCTAGCGAAGGTGCAGTCCAGATCGGCGGTCGATCACTGGCTTACCTTCAGGTCGGCGATCCGAACGGTCCGCTCGTACTTCACAATCATGGCGGACCATCGAGCCGGCTCGAAGCCAAGGTTTTTGCGTCTCACGCGCTCAAACTTGGTTTGAGATTTGTGTGCGTGGACCGTCCAGGCCAAGGCAAATCAGATCCTCAACACGGTCGCACCTTCGCAGGCTGGGCCGCAGACCTGGAAGCGATTGCCAACGCTTTTGAGACCGATCGCTTTGCGGTCACAGGCTGGTCTGAGGGTGGTCCTTGGGCGCTCGCGGCAGCGGCGTACCTTGATCCCGCGAAGCTGGTACACGTGACCAGCATCGCTCCCGGATCCTACGGCGCATTCGGTACGAATTGGGCAGCGAAGGATCTGTCCTCGACCGACGCCATAGGCGGGTTCCTTGCACTGCATTTCCGGCCGGGTTTCCAGCTGATGTATGACCTGATCGATCTCGCTGCGACGCGGTTTCCGGAGCAGTACAAGAAGGCATTGCTGAAGGCGAGCTGCCCCGCTGACCTCGCGGCGCTTGCTGATGACGATGTGCTGAGTGCCATCGTGGAGTCTGGACGCGAGTGTTTCCGGCAAGGCGTTGACGGTCTCGTGGCCGATGCGCAGATGCTCTATCAACAGTGGCCATTCGACGTCACGGCGATCCATAGGCCGGTTCATCTGTGGCAAGGCAGCGCCGATACGTTTGTGCCTTACGCAGTAAACAAACCGCTGGGTGAGCGGATGCCTGGAGCGGTATGGCACGAAGTCGCTGATGGCGGGCACTTTATCGCGAGTTCACACGCCGCCGAAATATTGGCAGTCGTTGCCAACGATCTGGCAGCAACGGCGTGATTTCGGTCTCCCATCGTCCCGATGGGAATGTCCGCTACGGGCCAAAATGCGAAGAACGCAGAGCGGGCAAAGTCAGTCCGCTCTACTCCACCAAGCGGACCTCAATGAAAGGTGTCGCCATTTCGCTGATGGGCCGAGAGCGGAAGTTGCGGCTCTCACTCTCTTGCCGCACCGTGGCCGTAGAGGTCATTCGGGCAGCCCGGCTCGCCGCAACCCTTCTTCGTATCGAGCGAGATCTTCGGCACGCCGATAGGGGCCGAGCACGCTTTTGAGATTGGAGACACGCACCGAAGGATTCAATTGCCGCAGCCGAGCCACCGCCTTTTGTGCCTGCTCCAGTCGTCCGGCCATTGCCTTGCTTGCGGCGTCCATACGTAACGCAGGTTGAAAGTCCGGATTGTCCTGCAACGCCATTGCAGCCCACGATGCCGCGTCGCCATAGTGGCCCAGGAAGAAATGGGCATGCGAGGTCCCAGTTCGTACCCCGCTCATAAACGGATCAAGCGGGTTGAGGCGGATGGCACGGGCGAAGCGCTCGATTGCCGTTTCCGGCTCGCCTAGCCAGTTCTTCACCCAGCCACTCCAAAACCATGCCTCGGCCCAATTGGAATTGAACACGAGCGCGCGATCGATCAAGGCGGCGCCTCCCCCGAGATCGAGTAAAACAAACGCTGATACATATCCGCTCGCCGCGAGGGCGATCACGTCGTCTTTTCCTAGCTCAACCGCTCTCTGAACGAGCTTTTCTACTTTGGCAGTCTCGCTCGGTGTGACTGAAATCCAGCCATTGGTCTTGGCAAAGGTGTAGCAAAGGGCGGCACGACCGTAAGCTGACGCAAAACCTGGGTCGAGCTTGATCGCCCTGTTGAATAGGCGTAACGCCTCTTCGTTCGCTTGCCGGTTAGCAAACTGATAAGAGCTGGCCAAACCGCGTAAGTAGTGATCATAGGCATCAAGACTCTCGGTAGGCTTGCGTTTGGCGCGCTCGATCTCGGCTTTTTCAACCGCCGGCGCGATCGCTCCGACTATGCTCTCGGTGACCTGGTCCTGCAGGTCGAAGATGTCGGTGAGTCCACCGTCAAACCGGTCTGCCCAGAGATGTCCTCCCGTAGGGGTATCGACGAGCTGTCCCGTGATGCGCACCCGGTTTGCCGCCTTGCGAACGCTTCCTTCCAGCACATAGCGCACGCCAAGCTCGCGCCCCACTTGCTTGATGTCGACAGCGCGTCCCTTGTATGTGAAGCTCGAATTGCGGGCGATGACGAACAGCGCCTTGAAACGGGACAGCGCGGTGATGATGTCCTCCGCTATTCCGTCCGCGAAGTATTCCTGTTCGGGATCGCCTGACATGTTCTGGAACGGCAGCACGGCGATGGACGGCTTGTCGGGCAGCGCCAGAGCCTGGGTGGTCTCGACCGGCGACCTTTTCGAGATTGCCGCAGAACCGTCCGCGTTTATCCTCAATCGCCACGCGCGCATCGGCTCAACAATGTTCTTCAGATTCTGCGGACCCATGTCCTCGAAGGCGATATCGACCTTGCCGCGGATTTGACGTTGCGTGTCCTCGGAGATGCAGATGCCGCCGGGTTCCGCGATGCCTTCAAGGCGGGCGGCGATATTGACGCCGTCCCCGAAGATATCATTTTCGTCGATTATGATGTCGCCGACGTGGATGCCGACGCGAAATTCGATCCGCTTGGCCTGCGGCACCGCGGCATTTCGCTCAACCATGCCGCGCTGCACCTCGATGGCGCATCGCGCTGCATCGACGGCGCTGGCGAACTCGACCAGCATGCCGTCGCCGGTCGTCTTGACGATCCGTCCGCGATGCGCGGCGATGGAGGGATCGAAAAGAGACTTTCTGGCGGCCTTGAGGCGAGCCAGCACGTCTTCTTCGTCCATACCCATCATGCGGCTGTATCCGGCAACATCCGCCGCCAGAATCGCCGCAAGCCTCCGTTCCACGCAATTGTTGGCCAAAACGGCCCCCGCGAGATCGGTAGATTCCGTCCCACGTATCAAAGCACAGGGTGTTCCTTTTGGGCTAGGGTCAATGTCAGGTCAGGGTCAAAATGCGAAGAACGCAGAGCGGGCAAAGTCAGTTCGCTCCACCCCACCAAGCGGACCTCAATGAAAGGTGTCGCCACTTTGCTGATGGGCCAGGAGCGGACTGGTGTTGGCGCGGGACACAAAGAGAGCCCTCCTCGCGTAACGGGGAAGGGCCAAGTCTTGCGCTCAAGCCTTGTGTTTGATCTTCACGGTGTTGATGGTGCCGGTGAAGGCGTTTTCCCAAGGATCGTAGTCATCGCACACTGGGGAGTAGGCATCCACGCCGATGTCGGCGGTCTCACCGGCCAGCGACCACACCGCGCCCTGCGTCTTATTGATGCGGCCTTCGCCGACTTTCCTGCCGTTGATCGACAGCACGCCGGTGCCGCCCTTGTGCAGGCCGCCGCCGTCATAGGTGAAATCATAGACCAGCGTGACCTTGCCTTCCGGTAGAGCCTCCTTGCCTTCGATGAAGTATTTCTCCCGCGCCAGCCAGTTGTAGGCGAGCTTGGGTCTTCCGTCCTTGACGTAAAGACTCCAGCCGCCGAACAGGCCACCCTGCGAGACCACGACGCCGTTGGCGCCGCCTTTGGGAATGACCAGGTCGGCGGTGACAACATAGGAACGGCTGAGCGTGTCGATGAAGACATTTTCAGCCATGCCGGTCATCCCGGCGTAGTAGGTCACCTCGGTACGGCCGGCCATAATGTCGGGCCGTCCGGCATTGGTCGCATTCAGCCGTGCGAAGGAGCGGTCATCCATCGGATAAACGCCGAACTTGATCGCCTCCTGATGGAATAGGTCCTGCAGTTCTTTCAGCTTCGCGGGATTTTGCGCGGCGAGGTCGGTAGCCTGTCCGAAGTCCACGGCCACATTGTAAAGCTCCCATTTGTCCTTGGCGTAGTCATCGACGCGGGGGCTGCTCTCCCATGGCGCGCGGTGCATCACGCAGGCCATCCAGCCGTCCTTGTAGATGCTGCGATTGCCGCTGCACTCGTTGTACTGGACGGTGTGGCGATCCTTTGCCGCCGCATCGTCGAACGAGTAGATCATGCTGGTGCCGGCCATCGGAATCTGCTCGACGCCGTTGACTATCTTTGGCTCGGGGATGCCGACGGCTTCAAGGATGGTGGGGCCGACGTCGATCAGGTGGGTATACTGCCTGCGGATTTCCCCTTTCGATTTGATGCCGCCGGGCCAGCGAATGACCATGCCCTGATTCTGGCCGCCGCCCTGACAGGCATTGATGCACCAGGTTGCCGGCGTGGAGCCGGCCATTGCCCAAGCCACCGAATAGTTAGGGTAGGAGTTCGGTCCGCCATACTCGTCCATTCGGGTCTTGAGATACGGGATGTCTTCGGGTGCGTCGTTGAGGTTGGACCATTCGTTGAAGGTTCCGTTTAGACCACCGATCGCGGTGCCGCCATTGTCGCCGGCGATATAGATCACGATGGTGTTGTCGAGTTCGCCGAGATCCCCGATGGCGTCGATCAAACGCCCGATCTCGCGGTCGGTATGCTCGGCATAGCCTGCATAGACTTCCATTTGCCGCGACAGCACCTTCTTCGCGTCGTCCGAAAGGGCGTCCCATTTTGGAATTTCAGGAGGGTTTTCAGCAATCTTGGTGCCCGGAGGCATCAGGCCCATCTTTATCTGACGCGCAAGAATTTCCCCGCGTAGCTTGTCCCACCCCTGATCAAATTTCCCCTTGTAGACATCGAGCCATTCTTTCGGCGGCGTGTGAGGCGGATGCGCGCCGCCCGTGGCGTAATACATAAAGAACGGACGATCCGGGGTCAGCGAGCGCGTACCACGTATCCAGCCTATCGCCTTGTCCGTGATATCGACGTTGAAATGATAGTTTGGGTCGCGCGGCACGCCGAGTTCGGTAGTGCCATCCACGAGGTAGGGCCGGAACAAGTTCTTCTCGCCGCCGATGAAGCCATAGAATTTTTCAAAGCCCTGTCGCGCTGGCCAGCGGTCGAACGGGCCGCTCATGCTGGTTTCCCACGGCGGCGTCTCGTGGCTTTTGCCGAACATCGACGTGCAATAGCCCCACTGTCGAAGAATTTCAGCGATAGGCGCAACGCTCTTTGGCCGCATGCCGGTGTCGCCGGGATATGAGGTCGCACCGTCAACTACAGCGGCTTGGCTATTTTGATGTTGATTGCGTCCGGTCAATAGCGCGGTGCGGCTCGGCGAACACAGACTGTTGACGTGAAAGTTCGTGTAGGTCAGCCCCTCTTTGGCGAGACGATCCATGGTCGGGAAGTTGATCGGTCCGCCGAAGGTCGATGGGTCCGCATAGGAAGTCTGGTCTTGAAGAATGACCAGGATGTTGGGGGCGCCCTTCGGCGGCCGGATCGAGACTGGCTTCGGCTGCGGCACCTTGCGCCAATCCGGCTCGGTGATGACAGGACGCGGCGGCTGCGGAAACGGCAGGATCTCGCCAAGCTTCGGCCCCGTCGATGCGGGTGCTGCTGCGGGTGCCGGTGCAGCCTGTTGCACTTGAGCGGTCGCTGGCGCCGTCGCCGCCAAAGCCGTCATTGCAGCGAGCGACGAACCACCCAACAAAAGGTCGCGTCGTTGCATGCCGTCATTGCCGCGCCTATTTTTTTCGAATGCGTTTGAGGAGGATTCGTTCGGGGGCCGTCTTCTGGATGATCGCTCATAAGCGTCCTCTCTTGTTCGACGATTGAACCAAACTTCCCGGATGTACCTCGCGTTGATCTAGATCAATGGAAGACCGCTATGGGTCAAAATGCGAAGAACGCAGAGTGAGCAAAGTCAGTCCGCTCTACTCCACCAAGCGGACCTCAATGAAAGGTGTCGCCATTTCGCTGATGGGCCATAAGCTGATTTTCGGATGATGACCTTTGGTGTTTGCTCATCCGGGAAAGGCTGCCTTGGAAATTGGTGCGACTGGCCTGAACGACGTGTGGGTTAGCCGGACAAGAACAGAAATTGATGCTTGAAAAGGGTTATAATCCCGCCGCGTTGAGCCGTGCCTGATTTACTTCATCCGCAGAGGACGAAGCCATGACCCAGCTGTATTTTGAAGATGCCGAAATTGGTATGACTAGCAAGGCTGGTCCTTATCTGGTCTCGAAGGAAGAGATCGTCCAGTTCGCCAAGCAATATGATCCAGCGCCCCGTCACCTCGATGAGGAGGCAGCAGCACGTTCAATTTTTGGGGGACTAACCGCATCGAGCGCCCATACGTTTTCGATCTTCATCTCGCTCACGCCGAAGCTCCAGCCTCGGCTCCATGTCCTCGCCGGAATGGGTTGGGATGAGTTAAGGCTGCCGAACCCGGTACGCCCAGGAGATGAACTCGATCTTGAGATGATTGTTCTGGAGAAGCGGGAGTCTAAGTCGAAACCTGATCGAGGCATCGTGCGCAACCAAATCAGAGTGCGCAATCAACAAAACGAAATCGTCTTGCAGTGTATAGCCAATATTCTCGTTGCGAGACGAGCGGGTCCATAGCAAGGAGCCATCGTCCGTCTTGGCGGCGCTTGCCAACACAAAATGTTCACGTCCGCTATGGGTCAAAATGCGAAGAACGCAGAGTGAGCAAAGTCAGTCCGCTCTACCCACCAAGCGGGCCTCAATGAAAGGTGTCGCCACTTCGCTGATGGGCCACAAGCTGACATCGCTGATGCCATACTCAATCACTTCATCTGCGATGCCCAGCGTGGGCGGTATCGTTACCCCCCTGCGCCTTCGCGGTCTTGCGGAAATTAGCGCGCGAATTTGTAGTAAGCGAACGCCGCCGAAGTGACCGTAAGCAATGCCGAAGCAATCCAGATCGGCCCCAGCATAAAGATGGCTATCGCGCCCTGCCCACAGGCACCGCATGCAACCCAGAACAATATTGGAAAAAAACATAACAGGATGACTACGGCAAATCCTGTACTGAGCCAAACTCCTCTCGACCCCCATCGCGCACCCAAAAACCATGGCATGGCGGGAAAGCCGAAGGACAGAATAACCAGGAGGGTCATCAGATCGTCGAACATGATTGGCTCTTGGTCGTTAACACGAGGCAGATGGTTCAAGCCCATACGAAAACCGCGCGAGCCCTTGTCATCGCTGCTACGCTGACTCCGGGCGCATAAGTCGAATTAACAGCAACTGACATTGCCGCTTGACGACCGCCTTGGGGCAAACGGCGAAATGGCCGGAATGCGTGCCTAGGTCCGCTTCACATCTTTAAGCGAACGTCGGATCTGAGAGGACGCGCCGGAAGTCGCTTCCTCACTTCGACGGCGGCGCCGCTCCGTCCGCATTGTCCCGCACATGGATCACCGCGATGTCATCCGTATAGATCCGCTTCCAGCCCTTGAGCTGATCGAGGATTTGCGGGCCCGGCGCATCGGCGACCAGGAGCGTCGCGTCGATCTTGTACTGGTCGAGCAGGCGCGGCAGCAGCTCGGGCTTCTTGCCTTCCGTCGCCTTGAAGAAGTCCATGACGAACTTTTCGCCATAGAGCTCGGCGCGGCCGTCGACGTACACAGGGACGTCGCGCGAGATCAGATAGCCGCCGAACTGATAGGCGTTGAAGATGCGCTGCACCCCGAGTTTTTCGAGCAGGTCGACCGCCGCAACCGGCGTCTGCGTCATCGTGAACGTGAAGCGATGGTGTCCCATGTAGAGCGAGGTCGAGGTCCAGCTCGCGGCCACGATCATGAGCGCGCCGAGCGCGGTGACATAGCGGGCCGGCCAGCGGTCTGCGTCGGCGGTGTCCGCTGGCGGGCGCGGGAACATCTCGCCGAGCGGCTTTGCCAGCACCAGCGGCACCAGGAAGGCGAAGGCCTCGATATTCCTGACATGGGTCAGCGCGGTCCAGGTCAGGAACAGGATCAGGAAGATCCGCGGCGCCGACAGCACGAGGCCGCGATAATAGCCGAGCGCGATCAGGCCGAGCAGTGCGCCTTCGAACCCGGTGAAGGTGGCAAAGTTCGCCGGCATCCATTCGAAGATCAGTGACAGCAATTCGCCGAGGCTGAGGATGTTGGTCGCGCCCATCAGCGTCCGCCAGCCGTAAGGCGTGCAGCAGGCAGCGATCAGCGCGCCGACGCCGAACAGCACCCAGCGCATGAACAGCTTCAGCCGCTGTCCCTTCTCGGCATGCTCGACCGCTTCGAGCGAGATCGGGCCGATCAGCGCGAGGCCCAGCACGAAGCCGCCATGCAAATTCGCCCAAAGCGCCATCAGCGGCAGCCAGGTCCAGGACGGCGCGCTTCGGCGGTCGGCAGCCGCCATCAGCAGGCCGACCCACGCCACCATGACGGGCAGCGCCAGAATATGCGGACGCGCCAGCACGTGATGGATCGACAGCAGCAGCGCCAGCATCGCGAACAGCACCGCGCGCGGCGCCTCGATCTGCGCGTCAAGGAGATAGACGAAGACCGCAGCGGTGAGCGCCATCCCGGTCGCGGTGAGGATCACGGGTCCGGCCCAGCCCCATTGCGCGTAGGAGAAGGCGAACAGCACCTGTGACAGCCACGACGTCGAGATCCAGGATTCCCCTGGGCGCGTGAAAGAATAGAAGTCGGTGTAGGGCAGGGCACCGTGATCGAGGATCCATTGCCCGATCCTGATCTGCCAGAACGAGTCGGAGTCCTGAAGCAGCGTGTCGCCGACGAAGAGGAAGAACAGATAGGTGCCGGCACCGACGCAGAGCGGCAGCAGTGCGCGCGCGCGGCTCTGCATCGCAATGCTGTTGGCAAAGGAAAGGGACATGCCGCCTCGTCGTCCTGCTTGTTCTTGTCGGTCGGAGCATGATCCGGAAAAGTGTGTAGCGGTTTTCCGAGAAGATCATGCTCAAACAATAACCTGAAGCGCGATGAACGATTCATCTCGTCGTGCTTCAGGCCGAGCGGGCGGCATTGGACCATGCGCGGTCATAACTTCGGGTAAATCGCGCCGCAGCGGCGTCGCCGCGGATAGCTACGATTTAACGGATTGTTTTCAATTCTCCTTTACCATCGTCGAATACGTGCAATCCGCTTCGTGTTTCCGCAGTCGAATTAACTGCGGCGCAATTCTTTGCCTCTAGGTTCGGTTCCATGGTCGGGCGGCGCTGGGAAGCCGAGAAGACCAGACCATTTGTAAGCCTCGTGTACTCTTTGGGAGCAGTCTATGAAGAACCTCGTTTCGCGTTTCGTGAAGGACGAATCCGGCGCCACCGCCATTGAATACGGCCTGATCGCTGCCGGCATCGCGCTGGCGATCATCACCGTCGTCAACAACCTCGGCAGCTCGCTGAACACCAAGTTCGGTTCGATCTCGTCCAGCCTCAAGTAAGACCGGACGATCTGAGAGTTTCGAGAGCCCCGTCCCGGACGGGGCTCTTTTCTTTTGCGGGGTGGAGTGAGCCGGAGGCTGCTCGGCCTGCATGGTTCGCCCGGCGATGCGGAGCATCGTCCGGAGATGCCCGCTTTGGCGAGCTCCTCACCAAGAGGGTCTGATATCTTGCCGCGAAACGCGACCTCATCCCGAGGGCCCGCCGTAGGCGGGCGTCTCGAAGGATGGGCCCGCAGGCAAGCTTCCCCGCACGTTCTTCTTCAAAGCCCTCCAGCCGGCGTCAGCAGGCTTGGCGCTCCCGTCCGTCCGGCGTGACGTTCTACGCATTTGCATCTTGTCATTCACTTTGAATAGTTGTTCAGTCCTTGCGGGACGATTTGCATCTATTGCAGGGACGACGCGTTCGGCCGCGCGGGGCGTGCGGCTGGCGTGTGGGACAGGAAGCGCGCCATGGTTTATCGGCGAACGCATCAAGTGGTGAAGCGCCTTGCGGCCAGGCGCAGTGCGATTCTTGCTGCAGCGCGGGAAGCTGCGGCGGAAGGCGGGATGGCGGCGGTGCAGATCGCGCCGGTTGCGGTCCGGGCCAGTGTCGCGGCCGGAACGGTCTACCGCTACTTCCCGTCCAAGTCCGAGCTGATCTCCGAATTGATTGCCGAGGTGTCGCGCGACGAGCTCGCGGCGATCCGCCGGGCGGCCGATGCCGCGCCCGGCCCATCCTCGGCGCTGGCGGCGGCCGTCACCACCGTGGCGGTCCACACGCTGTCGCAGCGCAGGTTGGCCTGGGGCATCCTGGCCGAGCCGGTCGACGTCGATGTCAGCGCGTCCCGCCTCGCCAGCCGCCGCGAGATCGCCGGCGAGATGGCCGCGCGGATCGACGCCGCCGTGCGGGCCGGCCATTTGCCGGCGCAGGATACCGCGCTGGCGGCCACCGCGCTGTTGGGGGCGCTGCATGAGGCCCTGGTCGGGCCGCTCGCGCCCGACAATCTCGACGATCCCGCCAGGATGCGCGATGCGGTGCAGACCGTGACGCTGCTGGCCCTGCGCGCCGTCGGCGTGATGGACGCCCGCGCCCGCGGTCTGGTGGTGCAGCAGACGCTGCTGCCGACCGCGAAAGCGCTGGTCGGGGCCTGAAGAGCAGGTCGCGACCGGGGCCGAGACCCGATTCCGCTCAGGTCATTGCCCGAGCGCGCCTTTCCACAAAACCCGAGCACCTTCGCCGGCAACGCCGGCTACTGTGCATGGGGTTGTTTTCGTCTTTTTTTGTTTGCCGGGCTCCCGCGGACTAGATATCCGCGCCGCCCTCGGGGCCGACCGAGGCGATGCGCACCATGTTGGTGGTGCCGGGGATGCCGAGCGGCACGCCAGCGACGATGATCACGCGCTGGCCGGCGCGGACAAAACCGTCGCGGAAGGCGATCTGGCCGGCGCGGCTCACCATGTCGTCCTGGTCGCGCGCGTCTTCCGCCACCACACAATGCACGCCCCAGACCACCGCCAGCCGGCGTCCGGCCGCGATGTTGGGCGTGATCGCCACGATCGGCGGCTTCGGCCGCTCGCGCGCGACGCGCACTGCAGTCGAGCCCGAGCTGGTCCAGCAGATCAGCGCCGGCAGATCGAGCGTCTCGGCGATCTGGCGGGCGGCGTCCGCGATGGCGTCGCCGGCAGTGGATTCCGGCGCGGGGCGCTGCGCGGTGAGCACGGAACGATAAATCGGGTCGCGCTCGACCTCTTCGCCGATGCGGTTCATGGTCGAGACCGCCTCGACCGGGAATTTGCCGGCCGCCGATTCCGCCGACAGCATGATGGCGTCGGCGCCTTCATAGACGGCGGTGGCGACGTCCGAGACCTCGGCGCGGGTCGGCACCGGCGACTGGATCATCGATTCCAGCATCTGGGTCGCGATCACCACCGGCTTGCCGGCGCGGCGCGCCATGCGCGTCATCTGCTTCTGCAGGCTCGGCACGCGTTCCAGCGGCAGCTCGACGCCGAGATCGCCGCGCGCCACCATCAGCGCGTCGGAGGCCTCGATGATGTCGGCGAGGCGGTCGATCGCCTGCGGCTTCTCGATCTTGGCCATGACAGCGGCGCGGCCGCGGATCATCTTCTTGGCCTCGATCACGTCGTCGGCGCGCTGCACGAAGGACAGCGCGATCCAGTCGACGCCGGTCACCAGCGCGGCCTCGAGGTCAGCGCGGTCCTTCGGCGTCATCGCGGAGACCGGCAAATCGGTGTCGGGCAGGCTGACGCCCTTGCGGTCGGACATCCGGCCGCCGACCACGACACGCGTCACCGCGTGCTCTTTCGAGGTCTCCTCCGCGATCAGGCGCACCTTGCCGTCGTCGAGCAGCAGCGAATGGCCGGGCCTGAGTGCAGCCAGGATCTCCGGATGCGGGAGATTGACGCGCGTGGCATCGCCCGGCGTCTTGTCGGAATCGAGCGTGAAGATCTGGCCGTTCTGGAGCTGGACTGCGCCTTCCGCGAAGGCGCCGAGCCTGAGCTTCGGGCCCTGGAGATCGACCAGGATGCCGATCGGCCGGCCATAACTGCTCTCGACGTTGCGGATCGTCGCGACCAGCTCCCGCATCTTGTCATGCGGGGTGTGGCTCATGTTGATGCGGAACAGATCGGCGCCGGCCTCGAACAGGCGGCGGATCATCGCGAGGTCCGAAGAGGCAGGTCCCAGGGTCGCGAGAATCTTGATACGGCGAAGACGCCTCATGGCTTATTTCCAGACGGTGGCGAGGGAGCTGGCGGAAGGCCAGGCGCGGCGGGGGGCGTACCACCGGGCGGACTATTGGGCAAACCCGGAACGCCGCCACCCGGGCCGACAGGGCCCGGCAGGCCGGGCACGCGCTGCTGCTGTGACGGCTGCTCGTTGGCGTCGGTCAGCTGCACTGTCCAAGCCCGCTGCTCGCCGGTATCGACCTCGAAATAGCCGGTCCGGTCGTAGCCGCGCGCGAGGCAATCCTCGGTGCCGCGGATGGTGAATTCCTTGTCGCGCGAGCACATGAAGGCCTGGCCCGACCATTCGCCGCCGCGGTCGTAGTCGATCGCGTAGATGTAATAGTAGCGCGCGACCAGCGTTCCCCGCAGCAGGGTCTCGCAGGAGCGGGACGAGATGTTCCACCAGCCCTCGGTGGTCCAGCCCTCGGCGTCCTTGTAGCCGAGCGCAATGCCGACCCGGCTCGAGGTGTTGTTGCAAAGCCGGAAGTCGGCGGAGGCCGGGCTGGCCCACAGGCACAGCAGGCCACCCACCAGCACCGGGACCAACCGGGCGAGCAGGCGAAGGGGGGCGCGGGGAGATTCGGCGATCATTGTCGCGGAACGTATACCAGATGATTGACGATTTGGCGTAGGGCCGGGGAACCGGCCTTCGGGTTGGCTCTGGCGCCGTTTGCGCCGTGATATGGCAAAATCTGTGACAAGGGCCCACCTGATCCCGTAAGGGTGACCCCCATCGGGGGCAGAACCAATTCAGGCCGAAGGGATCCAGCCATGGCAATCGACGACAAAACCAGAACGGAGCTCGAGGCGGCCGCTTTCCGGCGCCTGGTCGATCATCTGAAGACGCGGACCGACGTCCAGAACATCGATCTGATGAATCTGGCCGGCTTCTGCCGCAACTGCCTGTCGAACTGGCTCAAGGACGCTGCCGACGCGCAGGGCGTGAGCTTAAGCAAGGACGAGAGCCGCGAGGCCGTCTACGGCATGCCCTACGAGACCTGGAAGTCGAAATACCAGGGCACGGCCGCGCCCGAGCAGCTCGAGGCGATGAAGAAGGTTCACCCCGGGCACTGAACGGCCTCGCCGGCAGTCCGGCGGTGAGTCGCACCACACAACTCTTTCTTGGCCTCGCCGCAGGAAGGTGTGGGCGCGCTGTGGACGAGCGCGATGCTTGCTTGAACGCGAGAGCCGCGAACCCTAAGGGTCAACCAGCACGCGCGGTGAGGATGCCGGCGTCACCTCGTTTTGCCAGTTCCATTGGGAGTACCAAGATGGCCACCTCCGCCGCCGTCCGCGACGACGAGCCCGCGACGAAATTTGCCAAGGACCAGC
The DNA here is from genome assembly GCF_052076005.1 of Bradyrhizobium sp. 63_E2_N1_3. Classification (NCBI taxonomy): domain Bacteria; kingdom Pseudomonadati; phylum Pseudomonadota; class Alphaproteobacteria; order Hyphomicrobiales; family Nitrobacteraceae; genus Bradyrhizobium; species Bradyrhizobium sp. 63_E2_N1_3. Next base: position 1,486,270 of record NZ_CP197235.1, read on the forward strand.
TCAAATCCATCATCGAGCGCATCGAGCGGCTGGAGGAAGAGAAGAAGGCGATCTCCGACGACATCCGCGACGTCTATGCCGAGAGCAAGGGCAATGGCTACGACGTCAAGGCGCTGCGCACCATCGTGCGCATGCGCAAGCAGGACCCGAACGAGCGCGCCGAGGCCGAGACCATCCTCGAGACCTACATGCAGGCGCTGGGAATGCTCTGAGGCGATGCGCCTCTAGCACTGCTGCCGTAGCCCGGATGGAGCGCAGCGAAATCCGGGTTCTCGCAGTATGGAAGCATTCCCCGGATTACGCTTTCGCTCCATCCGGGCTACAAGCGTGGCGTGTTGCACTTCGTTTGTGAACGGAGACCGCTGTGACTGCGCCGCCGCTGCCGCGCGAGGTGAGCCGTGCCTTCGGCGCTCTTCCGGCGCCGATCGGCAAGCGGTTGCTCCAGGTACGTGAGCTGATCTTCGCGACCGCTGCGGCACATCACGATGTCGGCAAGCTCACCGAAACGCTGAAATGGGGCGAGCCGGCTTACCTGACCGATGAGACCGGCAGCGGCAGCACGATCCGGCTCGGCCGCCTGAAGGACTCCGAGCGCGCCGCCATCCTGTTCAACTGCAAGACGACGTTGATCGATACCTTTCGCGAGCGCTTTCCCGATGAGTTCGAATATCGGCAGACCAGGGCTTTGCTGTTGCCCCTATCCGGCGCGCTGCCGAAGCAGGAGCTCACCGTCTGCCTCTCGCTGGCGTTGACATATCATCTGGATCGGCGGGTCAGGAAAGCGAGATAGAAGCTGCAGGCTTCGACACTGTAGTCTTGGAAGTGGCGAGGACGCCATTGCGCCGGTCCGGCACGCAGCCTCGATCCGCAAGATTGTCGGTCTCGGTCTCAATTGCCGCGTCCGCGTTTGGCGTCTCGTCGGGCCTGCGCCCGCTTGTTGGCCTGCGAGACTCTTCCGATTTTTTCCGGTGGGAGTTTCTTGAGCCGGCGACGGCTTGGGATGGACCGCATGCCGTCATGCGAAGTTGGGGTCGTCTGCGGGCGAGAAAACTGACGCGCCCGACGGAGTGCTAACGCCCGTCGCGCCGCTTCCCCGAGCTCCCGTCGTGCTTCAAACTTCCGGATGCGCCTCAGCTCGTTCTTGACGCGCTTGATGGCGGCAGCGAAAACCGATTGGCGCCGGTTTGCATGCTCTGCCGTGCCGGAGAAACTCTTGCCGCGCGGGTCGGCTGTTCCCTTTGTTTCGCGGCGTCGATGCCGCGACAATGTACGCTCCCTGTCGCGCAGATCCCGAAGTCGGGCGCGAAGGCTCTCAAGTCCATCGCGCTCCATCTCTCCGACCACGGGATGGTGCGTACTCAATATGACTTCGCGCTCGTCGTGGTTCAGAAGGCTGAGCTCAGACTTGCATGGAACTGACATCGCATGCTCCTACTTCGCTGTGGCGACTTCCCTTGAGATGCGGCGCCGCTGCGGAAACGCGGAACACCAAGGCAAACGCAATCGCGTCCTCGGACTTTGTCATCGCGTCCGTTCTGGGCGCATTGCCACAATGCGCGTTTGGAATGCGTAGCGATACCGGGTGGATTACCCGTTGGAAGTGGGGGAATCTCCCTTAGTGCGGATGCGCACCAGGCCGGGACGACACTTGAGCGTGTGGCGCTGTCGTGCCCCAGGATTGCGCTGCGCTTCATCCCGGCTTGCGGGACTACCGAACGGCGTGAGGGGAAAGATCTCAGCGCAGCGCCGCGGTGCGCATGACGAACGACGTCGTCTCGAGCTTCGCGGTCGCACTGCCCGTAAAGCTATCGCAGGACAGGCCCTGCATCGGATCGTCGGCAAAGCCCATCGCGATCACGGCCTGCGGTTTGACGAAATAGCCGCGCAGGGCAACGGTATCCAGCTCGCCCATCAACGTCACCGACATCGCGCGGCTGGCGCTCGGCGACAGCATCACGATCTTGAGCCAGATGCTTTCGCCCCTGGCGGCGGAGAGGCGGGTCGCGGTTGCGATCCTGCCGTCGATGCTCTTGCCGACCACCGTGTTGATCTCGGTCGCGGGCGCAAGGCCGCGCGTCGTGGCAACGGGGCGGCCTGTGCGCGGGACCAGCGCGGAGGCGGCGACGACGTTGGCGCGGTCGACCGGGGAGGCGGACGCCGGCGCATAGGCCAGCGCCTGATAGGCCGCGCTGGAGACGGACGCGGTTGCTTGCGGCTCGGTGGCGGCGGCGAGCGCCTGGCGGGCCTTCAACGCCGCCACTTGAGCTGGCGTCGCCTGCTGCGGGGTCGCAGGGGCATCCCAGAAGCCGCGGGCATTGATGATGTCGGCCGGGGTCTCCGGCTTGCCGGCCGCAGGCTTGTCAGCCACGGGCGCGGGCTTCGGCTTGGGCGGTGCAACGAGCTGCGCATCGGCCGAAGCGAGCTGGATCGCAGCGGCGATCTGCGGCTTGGCGCGCGGTGTCGGCACCGGATCGGCCGGCTTGGCCGCGGCGGCAACCACGGTCGGCGCAACAGACTTCGCGGCCGGGGCGGGCGCGCCCTCGTCATCCTCGTCGCTGCTCGTGGCGGCGGGAGCCGACTTGCTCTTGAACAGAGCGGCAAAGAAACTCGGCTTGCTGCCGGAATCGTCGCCGGTGCCGCGGCGCTCGATGTCGGCCTTGGCCAGCTCATAGCCCTTCAGCGGCGTGCCGTCGGTCGGAACGTGGACCGTGCGGCCATCCGGGAACACGCGGGCGAGCTGGTCATGCGTCATGCGCGGCCAGTGCCGGATGCTGCCGGTATCCAGATGGACGAAGGGCGAGCCGGAGGTCGGATAGAAGCCGACGCCGCCGCGCTGCAGGCGCAGGCCGGCGAAGCGGATCTGCTCCAGCGGCACGCCCGGAATGTGGAAGTCCATCGCATGCCCCAGCATGTGCTGGCTGAAGCGCGCCACGCCGGAGGAGCGGCGGCGGAGCATCGCGTTGGTGGCGGGGGAGCGGTAGGAGGAAATGATTTGGATCGGCTGCTTGCCGTCGACGTCGCGATAGACTTCCCAGAGGATGTCGAACAGGCGACGGTCCATGACCGTCTCGTCCTGGGTCCGCCAGTCGCGCAGGAAGTGGTTGAGCTGCTTCAGCGCGGCCTCGTCGAAGCGGCCATCGCGCTTGAAGGTGACGGTGAGGTCTTCGCCGGAATGGGTGTGGTGGAACGAGAGCGTCTTGGTCTCGTTCAGCGCGGCGGCGTCATGGACCGAGCCCGCGGCAGCAAGCAGCAGTGCGGAAGCGAGGCCGATCCGGGATCCGGCCTTCACTCCCGCATGGGACAACGACAGCACTGCGAATTTGCGTGCGAAACCTGTCAGCACGAATGAGCCCACCCAGTCGACGAGCGTTCAAAATGGACTCTCCCGGCAACCCCGTTAGCGCGCGAAAGAGGATGAACGCTTTCTTAAAGCGAGAAGGTTAATTCGAGGTTGACCTTCTCGACCCCAAACCAAGTCAGAATACGAACCTAAGCGGTTCAGTGTGGCAAAAAAACGCCCGCTGCCGGAGTTCGGGTGGAGAATGGTTAACGTTAAGCGACCCCATCCAGGGGGATGAGGTCGCTGATCTTACTAGAGAATTTCCGACAAAGACCGATCGGGGAGGCCTCAGCGGGTAAACACCCGCTGCTGCTGCGGCCGGCGGCCGACCGGAGCCGGCGGCGGGGTCGGCGCCCCGAACAGCCGCTCGAAGAAGTTCGGACCCGACGAGCCGAAGCCGCCGCCATTGTTGGCAATCGCCACGCCCGAGGGCAGCGTCGTCGCCGGGCGTGAATAGCTCGGCTGGGAGTGAGCAACGACGTTCTCGAGGTCCTTGCCGCGGCCGTTCTTCAGGATGTTGATCATGGTCGCATCACGGCCATAGACGTCCTTGCGGATTTGCAGCTTGCCGCCATCGTCCACGAACGCGGTCTGGTAGGTGATGTTGACCGGGATCGGCGTCGGGAATTTCAGGTCGATCTCGCTCTTGCCGTACATGCTGCGCACGCGCTCCGGCGTGTACTTCTCGTTCGGCATGGCGATGTTGAGCAGAACGGAGGCGTACTGATCCGGGTTCTGCACGCGCATGCAGCCATGGCTGAAGGCGCGATCGTCCCTGGCGAACAGGTTCTTGTCCGGCGTGTCGTGCTGATAGACCAGGAACTTGTTCGGGAAGTTGAAGCGGATGCGGCCGAGCGCGTTGGCTTCACCGGGCGGCTGCGAGATGTGCACGGAGCCGTCGCGGTTCTGCTCGAGCTTGAGGCCCATGCGCTGGAGCACGGTCGGGTCCTGCTGAAGCGCCGGCAGGTATTCGTTGTAGACGATCGACGGCGGCACGTTCCAGGTCGGATTGACCGTGATGTACTTCATCGTCTCGGTGAGCAGCGGGGTCGCATGCGTGCCCGGCTTGCCGGTGACGACGCGAGTGGTCCAGACCTGCTGGCCACGCTGCATCACCTTCAGTGTGTAGTCAGGAATATTGAGGATGACATAGGCATCGCCCAGCGAGGGGACGCCGAGGTCGCGCGGCAGCCAGCGCCAGCGCTCCATGTTCACCAGCACAACGTCGATCTGCTTGTCGCGCTTCGGCGTGTTGATCGCCTTGACGGTCTTGTCGTCGAGGATGCCTGTTACCTTCATCTCGGCGCTATTCTGGAATTTGCGCACGGCTTCGGCGACGGTGGCGTCATAGCGGGTGTCGCCGGCGTTCTCGGGGAGGCCGAGCTTGGCGCGGAGCTGCGGCACGCGCGGATCTTCGACGACGATTTCAGCCTGCTTCTTGCCGGCCGGGGTGTATTTCAGCGCCGGACCGTCGCCGATCTCGATCACCGGGCCGCTGCCCTGGCCGCGCAGCTCGGCGAGCTTGGCCTTCAGCTCCTTGTAGAGCTTCTGCGGCGGGTTGTAGCTGTCGAGCGCTGCGGAGGCGTCGGCTGCGGTCGTGACCTTGGCGAGCACCTCGCTCGAATCGACCGGATGCTCGGGATAGAGGATGTCGCCGCTGACCTGCGACCAGTGCATGCGGCCGCTCTGGGCCTGGCGCGCATAGTCGAACATGCTGGCGGTGAGCTTCAGCTCGGCATCGGCGAGCGCATCGGGCGTCGTGGCGGCGGCGAAATCCGGCACCGGATAGTCGGCGGGATTGAGACCATCGGAGGCCGCATCCTTCAGCCGCGCGATCACGCCCTTGGCCGCGGCGGTCAGGCTGCCGGCCTGGGTCCAGACCGGCGCGAAGTCGCGTGCACCGTAAAACTTCTCGATCGCGGCGCGCTCGTTCTTGCGGTCGAAATGGCGCGAGGTCTTGGCGCCGATGATGTCCTTGAGCTTGTCGGCGACCGGCTGGTCGGCGGCGGGAACGTTGCTCGCGGCCTTCACCGGCTCGGCGGCCGGAGCCGCAGCGGGGGCCGCAGGCGCGGCCGGCGTTGCCGTCGCGGTGTCGGCCTTTGCCGGTTCGGATTTGGCAGGCTCGGTCTTGGCGGTTTCGTTCTTCGGCGCCTCAGCTGCAGGCGTGGTGGCGACGTCGGAAGGTTTGGTCTCGACCTTGTCGGGAGCCGGTGCGGCTTCGGCCTTCACCGGTTCCTTGGCCGGCTCCTTTGCGGAATCCTGAACCGTCGCGGTGGTGTCGAGCTTGATGTCGGATGCGGTCGGGGGCGGGACGTTGGCGGGCTCGGGGCGCGGGATCGCGGCTTCGATCGCGAGTTCGGCGGCGCTGCTGCGCGCCTGATCCTGCGCCAGGGCCGAGCTGGCCGATACCGTGAGGAAGGTCGCCGCGACCGTCATCAAGACGCGGTCAAAGCCCGCACGGTGGTTCAAACAGTCACGCATTGTGTCGCACCCCTCGGGTGAACTGTCCCTCGTGGAACAGCTTCATTATCGCCTAATGAGCTTCGGGCTAAACTGCGCCGGCCGCTCGAAAGTTGCACGCCTGCACGCAACGATTCATACGCGGACGAACGAATCCTACGCAGACGATATACAGGCCCCGTTTGGGCGGCCAGCGCTACCCGGGACAACTCACGACAAACTGACTTCAAGAAAGCCCGTTTGCAACGGATTGTGCGGCTTTGGCAGACGCTTTTCCATGTGTCTGTCACTTCCAAGTCACGGTTCACGTCGCAGCCGGATTTTGCCGTAATGCGAAGGGCTTGCGGCGTCATCGCAACGCCAGGCGAACCTCCGTTCGCATGAGGCTCAGGGCGTCTCCTCACCGCTTTTGCCGCCATGTCCGGGAACCCCGGCTTCGTCGAGCTTGCGGTAGAGCGTGGACCGGCCGATTTTGAGGCGGCGGGCGACCTCGGACATCTGCCCCCGATAATGCGAGATCGCGAAACGGATGATCTCGCTCTCCATGTCCTCCAGCGGGCGGACGTCGCCGGTGGGGGTCAGCATGGAAAGGGTGCCCGCCAGCGGCAGCGGCGCGATCGGTATTTCACCACCCGACACCACCGAGGGCGCCGCGATCGGCTCGAGCATCAGCGGCGCGGTCGGGATGTCGGTCTCGAGATGCGGCTGCGAGGTGAGCAGGGGGAAGTCGGCAAGGTCGAGCTGGTCGCCCTCGCTCATCACCACCGCGCGGTAGACCGCGTTTTCGAGCTGGCGGATGTTGCCGGGCCAGTCGAGCTGGGCGAGGTGCGCGACGGCCTCGCCGCTGATGCCGGTGATGAGGCGATTCTCCTCGGCGGCAAAGCGCGCCAGGAAATGCCGGAGCAGATACGGGATGTCCTCACGCCGCGCCCGCAGCGAGGGGATCGTCAGCGGCAGCACGTGGAGGCGATAGAACAGATCTTCGCGGAAATGGCCCTGCTTCACCCGCTCCAGCAGCCTGCGGTTGGTCGCGGAGATGATCCGGACGTCGACCTTCAACGGCTTGCGTCCGCCGACCGCTTCGACCGCGCCTTCCTGAAGTGCGCGCAGCAGCTTGACCTGCGCGGTGAGCGGCAGCTCGCTGACCTCGTCCAGGAACAGCGTGCCGCCATGAGCCTCGACGAACTTGCCGGTGTGCCGTTCGGTGGCGCCGGTGAAGGCGCCCTTCTCGTGACCGAACAGGATCGACTCGACCAAATTGTCGGGGATCGCACCGCAATTGACCGCGACGAACGGCTTAGCCTTGCGCTCGCCGCTGCCATGGATGGCGCGTGCGAACATCTCCTTGCCGACGCCGGACTCGCCCTCGATCAGCACTGGGATCGACGAGCCCGCGGCCTTCTGCGCGGCACGCATCACGGCCGCCATCGCCTCGGCGCGGGTGATGATGTCGGAGAAAGTCAGCCGGCCCTCGCGGCTGTGACGGATACGCTGCAACTCGCCCTTGAGCGCGGAGGCATTGAGTGCGTTGCGCAGAGAGACCTGGAGCCGCTCCAAGCCAACCGGCTTGACGACGAAATCGGCCGCGCCCGCGCGCATCGCCGAGATCACGTTGTCGATGCCGCCATGGGCGGTCTGCACGATGACGGGGACGCCGAGGCCGGCCTCGCGGATTTTCGCCAGCACGCCCATGCCGTCGAGGCCGGGCATCACGAGATCGAGGATGACGGCGTCGATCGCCGGTGCATCGGGGGCGGTGAGGGCGGCGATCGCGGCGTCGCCGGAGTCCACGACGACCGTCTCATAGCCGCATTTCTGCACCATGTTCTCGACCAGCCGGCGGGCTACTGCGTCGTCGTCGGCGATCAAAATACAGGCAGCCATGGTGTTCCCCGCACGCTACTACTATCTGTCTCGAATCGGGTCACTCTGGCCGAAGCCGATTAACGCACTCTTAAACCTTGATGCCCCCGCCCGCCGTCGCGCTTGTTGAACACAGGTTTCCCACACAATGAATTCGCGCTCCAAATCTGCTCTCAAGAAATCTGCCTCCAGCAAGCCCGCTCTCCGCAAGCCAAGCACCAGGAAATCCGCCGCCAAGGCAAAGTCCTCCAAATCTTTGCCCGCAAAGCCTGCGGGCAAGACCGGCAGGCTTCCGGAGTGGAACCTCGCCGACCTCTATTCCGGGATCGATGCGCCGGAAGTGGCGCGCGATCTCGAAAGGATGGACGCCGATTGCGTCGCGTTCGAGACCGACTACAAGGGCAAGCTCGCTACAGGGACAGCAAACGAAGATGGCGGAAAATGGCTCGCCGAGGCGGTGCGACGCTATGAGGCGATCGACGATCTCGCCGGCCGTCTCGGCTCCTATGCCGGTCTCGTCCATGCCGGCGACAGCGTTGATCCCACGATTTCAAAGTTTTACGGCGATGTCTCCGAGCGGCTAACGGCGGCGTCCACGCATCTCTTGTTCTTCGCGCTCGAGCTCAACCGCGTCGATGACGATATTTTGAACCGCGCGATGCAGGCCGCCGAGCTCGCGTATTACCGTCCTTGGATCGAGGATCTGCGCAAGGAGAAGCCGTACCAGCTCGACGACAAGCTCGAGCAGCTCTTCCTCGAGAAGTCGCAGACCGGCTATTCCGCCTTCAACCGGCTGTTCGACCAGACCATCTCCGGCCTGCGCTTCAAGGTCGGCGCCAAAGAGCTCGCGATCGAGCCGACGCTCAATTTCCTGCAGGACCGTGACGGCACAAAGCGCAAGGCTGCGGCCGAAGCGTTGACAAAGACCTTCAAGGCCAATGAGCGCACCTTTGCGCTGATCACCAACACGCTCGCCAAGGACAAGGACATCTCCGACAATTGGCGTGGGTTCAAGGACGTCGCGGATTCTCGGCATCTGAGCAATCGCGTCGAGCGCGAGGTGGTGGACGCGCTGGTCGCCTCGGTGCGCGCGGCCTATCCAAAGCTGTCGCATCGCTATTATGCGTTGAAGGCGAAGTGGTTCGGCAAGAAGCGGCTGGCTTATTGGGACCGCAACGCGCCGCTGCCGTTCGCCGCGACCGACGTCATCGGCTGGCCCGATGCGCGCAACATGGTGCTGACGGCCTATCGCGGCTTCTCGCCCAAAATGGCCGAGATCGCCGAGCGCTTCTTCACCGATCGCTGGATCGACGCGCCGGTTCGCCCCGGCAAGGCGCCGGGCGCGTTCTCACATCCGACCACGCCGTCGGCGCATCCTTACGTGCTGATGAACTACCAGGGCAAGCCGCGCGACGTGATGACGCTCGCGCATGAGCTCGGCCATGGCGTGCACCAGGTGCTGGCCGCGAAGAACGGCGCGCTGATGGCGCCGACGCCGCTGACGCTGGCCGAGACCGCGAGCGTGTTCGGCGAGATGCTGACCTTCCGGCGGTTGCTGGCGCAGACCAAGAGCGCCCGGCAGCGCCAGGCGCTGCTCGCCGGCAAGGTCGAGGACATGATCAACACGGTGGTGCGGCAGATCGCGTTCTATTCGTTCGAGCGCGCGGTCCACACCGAGCGCAAGAACGGCGAGCTCACCGCGACGCGGCTCGGTGAGATCTGGCTGTCGGTGCAGGGCGAGAGCCTCGGGCCGGCGATCGAGATCAAGGCGGGCTACGAGAACTACTGGATGTACATCCCGCACTTCATCCACTCGCCGTTCTACGTCTACGCCTATGCCTTCGGTGATTGTCTCGTGAACTCGCTCTACGCCGTCTACGAGAATGCGGCCGAGGGCTTTGCCGAGCGCTACCTCGACATGCTCGCCGCCGGCGGCACCAAGCATTATTCCGAGCTGCTGCGGCCGTTCGGGCTCGATGCCAAGGATCCCAAATTCTGGGACGGCGGTCTCTCGGTCATCGCCGGGATGATCGACGAGCTCGAGGCGATGGGCTGAGGCGAAGCGCGAGTTCCTTCCGGGCGCACGGAATGCGGGTGCCGCAGGTTTTTTTGCGGCCCCCAGTTCCATCCGTGGGCGTGGGCGACCTTCGCGGCGGAGGCCGGCGATTTGCTACGTGCGATTGAACGTTCGCGCGGCCCGCAAGACTAACTCAACAGATACTCGGAAATGATTTTCTACTATTGATTGTGGATTGATCGGTTTCTCCCTGGGGAGGCACCCATGCTCCATCAAGGGCCCGCCACGCCGGTTCCGATGGCGAGAAATGCTGCCGCCGTCGATCAGGAAACGCCCTGGTGCGAGAAGCACCATCAGATCGTTTGCGATGAGATCGAGGCGATCAACACCCGCCGCGAGCCGGAACGGCGCCTCGACGCCGACGGCCTGCAACCCTGCCAGTTGCTCGACGTCGTCGGACTTGCGTTGTCCGGCGGTGGCATTCGCTCGTCGGCCGTTTGCCTCGGCGTGCTCCAGGCACTGAACCACCACAACCTGATCGGCCGGATCGACTATCTCTCCACGGTGTCGGGCGGCGGCTATATCGGCACCTCGCTCAGCGCCACCATGACGACCGCACGGCGCTTTGTGTTCGGCGAGAGACCCGCCGGCGGAACCGTCACGTCCGCCGAGATCAGCGATACGCCGTCGGTCGGACACCTGCGCAACTATTCCAACTATCTGATCCCCGCCGGTGCCCGCGATCTCCTGACCGGAGTTGCGATCGTCGTGCGGGGACTGGTCGCCAATATCGGGTTGACGTTGCCCATCGTGCTGCTGCTTGCCGCCATCACCATCTGGTCAACGCCGCTGCGGAGCTGCCTGACGGATGCGAACATCTTCGGCATCAGTCTCAACAACAGGTCGTTGTGCGAGCTGCATGATTTCAGCGACATCGATCGTTACGGTTTCAGCACATTCGGCCTGGTCGTCGCGCTCGTGATGTTCGCTTGCAGCGGGCTCGCCTATTTCACCTCCCGCTCCGTCCGCGGCAGCGGTCCCAGCGTCGTGTTCGCCTATATTGGCGGGATCGCATTGTTGCTGGGCGTCGCGTGCGACTTCGCCCGGTTTCTCAAGGTCCAGCATTTTGCGTTGAGCCTGTCGATCGCAATCATCGGGGGCGTCCTGTTTTTCGGATGGGCGCTCAAGCAGTCGCTCGCGAGCCCCGGCAAGCGGCAGGAGTTCCGTTCGCACTGGCCGAGCATGGGCGCGACCTTCCTGGTGCTGCTGGCGGTGATCGCCTTCTTCGAGTTTCAACCCTTCATGCTGGAGCAGATGTTCGATGTCGCCGAGAGCAGCGCAATCGGTGGACCGGCTGCTGCGGTTGCGATCACCTGGATCAAGTCGCTCGCGGCAGTGGCTGCGCCAATCGGTGTCTTCGTCACCGCGTTCAGGCAGCAATTCGTGGAATTGCTGAAGGGCAACAGCGCATCCTCGCAATGGGGTTCGCTTGTGCTCGCGGTCGTGGCCAAGGTCGCGCTATGGATCGCGGGCCTTGCGCTTCCGCTCGTCATCTGGGTCGCATACCTCTATCTATCCTATTGGGGCATCGCCAACGATCTGTTCGAGAGGTGCCCGTCCGTTATGGGCGCAACCTCCCAGCGAGAGTGCCTGGTCAATGCCAAATCGAACGCGCCGTCCGGAAGCCTCGCAGGCAGGATTCAGTTCGATGTCAGCAAGGGGACCTTGTCGGCGGAAATCACGCCGAAAGCCGCACCGCAGGTCGTGGCAGATGCCGAGCAGTTGACGCCGATCTGGCACACGCCCGCCTGGCTCCTGTTCCTGGCTCAGAAAGCGGGGCAGGTGGTTCAGGTTCGTTTTCCCAGCCTGTTCCAGGGCAATGCTTCGGAGCTCGCCTACTCCTACAGCCTGCACATGGTGATCCTCTACACGTTCGCCGGCGCCCTGCTGTTCGCCATCTCGTTCTGCCTGACGCCGAATGCGAACTCGTTGCACCGGCTCTATCGCGATCGCCTGAGCAAGGCCTTCCTGTTCGATCCGACGCGTTCGGCCGACGGGCGCGTCGCGCCCGCCGAAGCCAGTCTCGACCAGGGGCGCGATTTCAAGGCGCTCGATCGCATGAAGCTGACGGATCTCTACGCCGCTCCGGCCGCGACGGCCCGGATTCCAGGGCAGCCGGCTGCGCCGAAGCTGCACGCGCCCTATCAGCTCATCAATACGGCGCTGAATATTCAGGGCTCCGACTTTGCCAACCGGCGCGGACGCAACGCGGACTTCTTCGTGTTCTCCGCCCTGAACGTCGGCAGCGAGGCGACGGGCTATGCGCCCACCGATCTGGTGCAGGACGACGAGCAAAGTCTCGATCTCGCCACCGCAATGGCGATTTCCGGAGCCGCGGCCTCCTCGAACATGGGTTCGAGCTCGATCAAGGCGCTGACGCCCACGCTTGCGCTCCTCAACGTCCGGCTCGGCTATTGGCTGAAGAACCCGCGTTACGTCGATGAGCGTGTCCGGCCGCAGCGCCGCTCCACGCCGATCTATTTCTGGTCGGAGATCTCGGGGCGCCTGTACGAGAACAGCGACAGCGTCTATCTGACGGACGGCGGTCATATCGAGAATCTCGGCGTCTACGAGCTGTTGCGCCGCCGCTGCAAGGTGATCATCGCGGTCGATGCGGAAGCCGATGCGCCGATGAATTTCGGTTCCCTGATGACGTTACAGCGTTACGCCCGCATCGATCTCGGCGTCCGCATCGACCTGCCATGGACGCCGATTCGCGAGCGCACGCGTGCGCTGATGGCGCGCAATGCCGACAAGGCGGGTGATCCCGGCGCGGCCGACGAGCGCGACGACATTGCGCGAGACCACGTCCACGTCGCGATCGGCACCATCGACTACGGAGGCGACGAGCAGGGTTATCTCGTTTACGTCAAATCGTCGCTCAATGGCGACGAGAACGACTACATCCGGGACTACGCGCGGCGAAACGACCGCTTCCCGCACGAGACCACGGGTGACCAGTTCTTCTCGGAGGAGCAGTTCGAGGTCTACCGCGCGCTGGGCTTCCACATGGCGCACGGTTTCCTGTCCGGTGACAATCCGGTCGCGGTCGGGTCCGGCGTCGATCCGCATATGGCCCGATTCACTGAAGCGGGCGAGCCGGCGATCGACGCGGTCCGCGAGGCGCTCGGTCTTCCGGTACCTCGGCGGCAAACCGCGAGCGTCACCGCCACGATGATCGATCAGGGCTGAGCAGCGCGACAGCCGGATTCCCGGCAATCGGAATTCCAAATCACCTGATTTGCCCGAAAACCGGCCATCGGTGCCGTTGCCCTGCCCGAAGGTTTGCGGTATCCCAGCCCAAGAATTCGACTTTCGACTGGGGACAATACATGGCTGACCATAGCGAAGTGGCGTACACCACCGCCGACGGCAACGACTACGTTGCCCACGAGCAGACCTATGAGGGCTTCATCAAGCTGGTGAAGTACGGCACGGCCTCGGTCGCGCTCATCGTGATCCTGATGGCGATCTTCCTGACCTGACCTATCGGCAGCTGCACACGTCAGCAGCAGCTGCCGCCTACAAAATTTGCATCCAAGCCGGTCCCAAAACCGGTATCGAACGCTGCGGGAGTAACGCTTAAGTTTGCGCGCGCGCTGTCCCGCGTCGCCGGAGGGCCTATGAAGATCGCCGTTGCCAAGGAAATCGATCCGTCGGAGCCGCGTGTCGCCGCTTCGCCTGATACGGTGAAGAAGTTCAAGGCGTTGGGCGCCGAGATCGCCGTCGAGCCGGGCGCCGGCCTCAAATCGGGCCTGCCGGATTCCGAATTCACCGCCGTGGGCGCCACCGTCAGCGCCGATGCGCTGAAGGACGCCGACATCATCATCAAGGTGAAGCGTCCCGAAGCCTCCGAGCTCGCGCAGTACAAGCGCGGTGCGCTCGTCATCGCCATCATGGACCCCTACGGCAACGAGGCCGCGCTGAAGACGATCGCCGATTCCGGCGTCTCCGCCTTCGCGATGGAACTGATGCCGCGCATCACCCGTGCGCAGGTGATGGACGTGCTGTCGTCTCAGGCGAACCTTGCCGGCTACCGCGCCGTGATCGAGGGGGCCGAGGCCTTCGGCCGCGCCTTCCCGATGATGATGACTGCCGCCGGCACCGTGCCCGCCGCAAAGGTGTTCGTGATGGGCGTCGGCGTTGCCGGCCTCCAGGCGATCGCGACCGCGCGCCGTCTCGGCGCCATCGTCACCGCGACCGACGTGCGGCCCGCGACGAAAGAGCAGGTGGAATCGCTCGGCGCAAAATTCCTCGCCGTCGAGGACGAGGAGTTCAAGAACGCGCAGACCGCCGGCGGCTACGCCAAGGAAATGTCCAAGGAATACCAGGCCAAGCAGGCCGCGCTCACCGCCGAACACATCAAGAAGCAGGACATCGTGATCACGACGGCGCTGATTCCGGGCCGGCCGGCGCCGAAGCTCGTTTCGGCCGACATGGTCAAGTCGATGAAGCCGGGTTCGGTGCTGGTCGATCTCGCCGTCGAGCGCGGCGGCAATGTCGAAGGCGCGAGGCCGGGCGAGGTCGCCGATGTCGATGGCATCAAGATCGTCGGCTACACCAACGTTGCCGGCCGCGTCGCGGCGTCCGCCTCCAGCCTCTACGCGCGCAACCTGTTCAATTTCATCGAGACCCTGGTCGACAAGGGCAGCAAGGCTCTTGCCGTCAATTGGGACGACGAACTCGTGAAGGCGACGGCGCTCACCAAGGACGGCGCCGTGATTCACCCGAACTTCCAGCCGAAAGCTTAGGAGAGCCGCCATGGAGCATGTTGCACAGGTCGTCGACCCCTTCGTCTTCCGGCTGTCGATTTTCGTCCTTGCCGTCTTCGTCGGTTATTTCGTGGTGTGGTCGGTGACGCCGGCGCTGCACACGCCGCTGATGAGCGTGACCAACGCAATCTCCTCGGTGATCGTGGTCGGCGCGCTCCTCGCCGGCGGCGTCGCCAATGTCTCGAGCGGCTCGGGCTGGGCACGCGCCTTCGGCTTCGTCGCTCTGATCTTCGCCTGCATCAACATCTTCGGCGGCTTCCTTGTCACCCAGCGGATGCTGGCGATGTACAAGAAGAAGTCGAAGTAAGCGGCCACCTCGGGCTGAAGGGATCAATGGGGACCTGAGATGAGCGCCAACCTCTCTGCATTTTTGTATCTCGTGGCGGGAGTGCTGTTCATCCTGTCGCTGCGCGGGCTGTCGAGCCCGGCTTCGTCGCGCCAGGGCAATCTGTTCGGCATGATCGGCATGGCGATCGCGGTCGCCACCACGCTCGCCAACCATCCGCCGGCAGACGGCCTCGCCTGGGTGCTCGTCATCGTCGGTATCGCGATCGGCGGCGGCATCGGCGCGGTGATCGCCCGCCGCGTGCCGATGACCTCGATGCCGGAACTGGTCGCCGCCTTCCACTCGCTGGTCGGCATGGCCGCGGTGCTGGTCGCCGCCGGCGCGTTCTACGCGCCGGAAGCCTTCGACATCGGCACGCCCGGCAACATCCATCCGCAGAGCCTGGTCGAGATGTCGCTCGGCGTCGCCATCGGCGCGCTGACCTTCACCGGCTCGGTGATCGCGTTCCTGAAGCTGTCCGCGCGCATGAGCGGCGCGCCGATCATCCTGCCGTTCCGCCACGTCATCAACATCGCGCTCGCGATCGCGCTCGTCGTCTTCATCGTCGGGTTGGTGATGTCGGGCAGCGCGCTCGACTTTTGGCTGATCGTCATCATCGCGCTGGCGCTCGGCGTGCTCATGATCATCCCGATCGGCGGCGCCGACATGCCGGTCGTGATCTCGATGCTGAACTCCTATTCCGGCTGGGCTGCGGCCGGCATCGGCTTCACGCTGGGCAATTCCGCGCTGATCATCACCGGCGCGCTGGTCGGCTCGTCGGGTGCGATCCTGTCCTACATCATGTGCCACGCGATGAACCGGTCCTTCATCTCGGTCATCCTCGGTGGCTTTGGCGGCGAGACCGCCGCGGCCGGCGCTGGCGGCGGCGAGCAGAAGCCCGCCAAGCTCGGCTCGGCCGACGACGCCGCCTTCATCATGAAGAATGCGCAGAAGGTCATCATCGTGCCCGGCTACGGCATGGCGGTGGCGCAGGCCCAGCACGCGCTGCGCGAAATGGGCGACATCCTGAAGAAGGAAGGCGTCGAGGTGAAGTACGCCATTCATCCGGTCGCGGGCCGCATGCCCGGCCACATGAACGTGCTGCTCGCCGAGGCCAACGTCCCCTACGACGAGGTGTTCGAGCTCGAGGACATCAACTCCGAATTCGCGCAGGCCGACATCGCCTTCGTGATTGGCGCCAACGACGTCACCAACCCGGCGGCCGAAGAGGACAAGACCTCGCCGATCTACGGCATGCCCGTCCTCCAGGTCTGGAAGGCCGGCACCGTCATGTTCATCAAGCGCTCGCTCGCCTCGGGCTATGCCGGTATCGACAATCCGCTGTTCTATCGCGACAACACCATGATGCTGCTCGGCGACGCCAAGAAGGTCACCGAGAACATCGTCAAGGCGATGTAGGGCGGGAAGGCGAGCGGACCGTGGCCCTGAACAAGGAGTGGCACCGGTCCCATCGCATGCCACCGAAGGCGACGCGCGAGCAGCGTGTCGCGTGGCACGTTGCCCATGCGGCGGCGTGCGGCTGCCGCGAGATTCCCTTGAGCATCCGGCCGGACGTTCTCAAACTGCTCACGAGCCGCCGCAAATCCTGAACTCCGGAATGGCGGGCCGCGATGACATTCCTGAAATGGACCGCCACCATCCTCGCGGCCGGCTACCTCGCCGGTCTCGTCCTGTTGTTTGCCAAACAGCGCGCCATGCTGTTTCCGATTCCGACGGCCGAGCGCACGGCGCCTGCCGCCGCGGGACTTCCAGACGCCGAAGAGCATGTCCTGACGACGTCTGACGGCGAGAAGGTCATCGTCTGGCACGTGCCGCCAAAGCCTGGCCGTGCCGTGGTGCTGTTCTTCCACGGCAACGGCGATTCTCTGGCCGGCCTTGCCGGCCACTTCAAGGCGATCACGGCTGACGGCACCGGTCTCGTCGCGCTGTCCTATCGCGGCTATTCGGGCTCCAGCGGCGCACCGGGCGAAGATGGCCTGCTGCGCGATGGCGCGGCCGCGTACGCGTTCGCGGTGGCGCGCTATGACGCCCGGCGCCTCGTCGCCTGGGGCTTCTCGCTCGGGACCGGCGTTGCGGTCGCCGTCGCCTCCGAACATCCGGTCGGGAAGCTGATCCTCGAGGCGCCCTATTCGTCGATCGCCGACGTCGCCGCCGCGCATTTCTGGTTCGCTCCGGTTCGCCTCCTGATCCGCGACCCCTTCCACTCGGATGAGCGCATCGCACGCGTCACGGCTCCGCTCCTGATCATGCATGGCGCGCAGGACCAGACCATCCCGATCGCATTCGGCGAGAAATTGTTTGCGCTGGCCCGCGAGCCGAAGCAGTTCGTCCGCATTCCCGGCGGCGGGCACGACGATCTCGGCAGCTTTGGCGCCATCGAGATCGCACGAAACTTCATCAATGGGTCCTGAGGGCTGACGGATGCGATCTTCTCGCGCATAATCGGTCTCCCATTGGAAGGAATCGCCCGCATGAGCGCACACGGACCGATGCCGCGGTCGTCCTGGATCTTCCCCGCTCTGGCGGTGCTGCTGTTCCTGATCGTGACCGCGACCGGCTACAGCTTTACGCTGACGGCGGGCGGAGCCCTGTTCGCGATCGTGCTCCTGGTGATCCTGTTCGGCACCGTCTTCGCGGCCGTTCATCATTCCGAGGTGATCGCCGAGCGCATCGGCGAGCCCTATGGCACGCTGCTGCTGACGCTGGCGGTGACCATCATCGAGGTCGCACTGATCACCACGATCATGCTGGGCGACAAGCCGGCCCCGGAGCTCGCCCGCGACACCGTGTTCGCGGTCGTGATGATCGTCTGCAACGGCCTGGTCGGCCTCTGCGTCTTCATCGGCGGCATGCGCTATCGCGAGCAGGGCTTTCAGGTCTCGGGCGCCAACGTCTATCTCAGCGTGCTGATTGCGATGGCAACCATCACCCTGATCATGCCCAACTACACGCTGACGACGCCGGGCCCGATCTATTCGACGCTCCAGCTCGGCTTCGTCGATCTCGCAACGATCGTGCTCTACGGCGTGTTCCTCTACACCCAGACCGTCCTGCACAAGGACTACTTCGTCCACGAGAGGGCGGACGGCGAGGGCGGGGAGGCGCATTTGTCGGGCAGAATGCTGGTGCTCAGCATCGTGCTGCTGCTGATCTCGCTGCTGGCGGTCGTCCTCCTCGCCAAGAAGTTCTCGCTGGTGGTGGACGCGGTCGCCGTTCAGATCGGCGCCCCGCCGGCGTTCGCGGGCCTCCTCGTCGCCCTCCTGATCCTGATGCCGGAGGGTGTCTCGGCGATTGCGGCGGCGCGCAAGAACGACCTCCAGAAGAGCATCAACCTGGCGCTCGGGTCCTCGCTCGCAACCATCGGCCTGACCATTCCGGCGGTCGGGATCGCCACCTACCTGCTCGACCAGCCGCTCGTGCTGGGCCTGAACCCGGCGAACACCGCACTCCTGTTCCTGACATTCTTGTTGAGCATGCTGACCTTCGGCACCGGCAGGACCAATGTCCTGTTCGGGCTGGTCCATATGGTGGTATTTGCCGTCTACGTGTTCATGGTTTTCGTGCCGTAGAAGGAAATTCCCGATGCTTGCCGCCAAATCCGAGGTTCAGATCGACAACGAGCAGGTCCGGGTGACCGAGTGGCGGCTCGACCCGGGCAGCGCGACCGGGCATCACACCCACGGCATGGACTATGTCATTGTTCCCGTCGTCGCCGGCGAGATGACCATCGTGGCGCCCGGCGGCGAGCGTTCCAAGGCGCAGCTCGCGGCCGGAAAATCTTACTTTCGCAAGGCCGGCGTCCAACACGACGTACTTAACGAAACCTCAACCGAGATCGTGTTCCTTGAGATCGAGCTGAAGCCGTAAGGCGGGCGAACCCTTTGCCATCGATCCGTCGCAGTTGATCCCTTACAATGCCCCAAAGTTCCCGCATCTGATCGCGCGGGGAGTGGCCGAGAAATGCTGAAATACCTCGCTAAAATCTCGATGGATATTCTCCCCTCGGTGCTCGCGACGATCATCGGGGCGTACATCGTTAACCACTACATCAACGCCAAGCCGGCGGCCGATGCCCCCGCGGCCGTGGTAGCGCCTGCCGATGCCGGCAAGAGCGGCAAGCCCTCCGATGTGGCCAACCTCCCGGCGCCCGGCGTCAAGGCCAAAGGCGTCTCCGAGAAGAGCGTGACCGACAAGGCGGCGGCCGAGAAGCCGGCCGACAAATCCGGCGAACACCCGGCCGAGACCAAGGCCGCGGACGTTGCTCCCGCCGAGGCCGGCCCGCGCGGCCGCAACCCGGCGCGTGAGAAGGCGGCCGCCAAGTCCGCTCCGGCTGTCACGGCTCCCGCCACCACCCCGGTGGTCGAGGCCAATTCGGCACCGGCGTCCCCGGCTGCGACGCCCGACGCCAACGATCTCGCGCGCGCCGCGATCGAGCGCCTGCGCAAGTCGCCTGAGGGCAAGGCCGCCGAGGCCAGATCTTCCGAAACCAAGTCTTCCGAGAGCAAGCCTTCCGAAGCCCGGCCGGCTGAAACCAAGTCGGTCGAGAGATCGCCGGAGCCTGCGGTTCGGGAAGCCTCCCGCACCCCGGAAGCCCCGCGCGTCATTCCTGCTGAGCCGTCCGCGCTCCGTCCGCTGCCGCCGCCGATCACGGTGTCGACGCCTTCGTCCGAAGCCTATGGCAATGGCGGCGCGTCGCCGGTCAATCCGCCCTACACCGCCTCGATCGGCAACGACGATCCGAACCGGATGACGCCGCCGGCCGACATTCCGGTGCCGGTGATCGCGCCGCCACTCGACCTGCGTGCCGATGCCGGCGCGACCATGCCGCGGCCGAAGAAGACCAATGTCGCCGACGAGATGCTGTCGGGCATGAAGTCGATGTTCCACTCCGTCCTGCCGAAGAGCGCCACCCCCGATTAAGGCGGTGGCTGAGAGCGTCTTCGAGCGACGTGGACACCGCTTCGCGTGAAGAAAACGCGTCAAAACGAGCAGCTCTAGCCGCGCTGTCAGCCGCCGACGCGGGCGAGACCGCTGCGGGCGGTATCGTCGCGTGGACGTAGCGCGACCGCCTTGTTGTAGGATGTGGCCGCCTTGGCCTTGTCACCCAGCCGCTCATAGGCCTGTCCGCGCGTGGTCCACACCTGCGCGTTGTGCGGATCGACCTCAGAGGCCTCATCGAGATCGGCCGCCGCTTCCTTGACCTTGCCGAGGGCGAGATAGCTGATGGCGCGGCCGAGCAACGGCTCGACCTTTTGCGGATTGAGCCCGTTGGCGGCGCTGAAATCGGCGATGGCGAAATTATGCTCGTTGTTGCCCTGATAGATCAGGGCGCGACCATAAAGTGCCTGCGCGTTATAGGGATCGAGCGCGACGGCCCGGTTGAACTCGTCCAGCGCGCCAGCCGTCTCCCCCGCCTTTGCCAGGGTCTGGCCTTTTGCGGTGTGAGCCTGGGCCTCGCTGACATTGCCGGCGCTGACCGCGCTGTCGGCGGCCGTCGCAGCCGCCTTGGGCGCCTCCTGCGGCTTCTCCTTCTCGGGCATCATGGAGCCGAGATCGAAGGAGCAGCCGCACAGCACGATCCCCATCAAGCCGAGCGCGAACGGCTGTCGCCAGATCTGGCGTAGCCGCGCCAAGCGGCGTTCGGGGAAAGGGGAGGCCATCTACGGTTCGCTCGCGCTGGTGCCGCATCGGTAGTGCCCCCGTCCCAGAGAAGGCACCGCTCACAAAACAATAACGCGGGCCAAGGGCCCGCGTCATCGAAAACTGAAGTCTTGGAAAACTGAAGTCTTGCAAGTCAGGCGGAATCAGCGCGGTCCGCGCGGACCCGCACCCGGGCCGCTGCTACGGCCGCCACGATCACCACCGGGACCGGCGCCGAACACCGGCTTCGGCTTCATCGGCAGCAGGCCTTCGCGCTGCAGCTTCTTGCGGGCCAGCTTGCGCGCGCGGCGCACGGCCTCGGCCTTTTCACGGGCCTTCTTCTCGGAGGGCTTCTCGTAATGACCGCGGAGCTTCATCTCGCGGAAAATTCCCTCACGCTGCATCTTCTTCTTCAGCGCCTTGAGGGCTTGATCGACATTGTTATCGCGAACGAGAACCTGCACGCGGCATCCTCTTCAGTGGATCGGATTTGAATTCTGGTAAGTCAAAGGGGATGGCGAAACGCACAAGCCCTTAACCTTGAGGGCGCGGATGTATCAGACAAAACCCGCGATGTCCACCTGCCAAGCAGATTTTCGGGCCAAGTTCAGCCATTAAATAAGGCGAAAATACCTCCGTACGGCCCCGATTTGGGTGATTCGGCGCCAAGGGTGGGGCAGTTCCCGGAGCTTTGCTCCGGAAATTCCTGGAATTAGGGGAGACGTCACATGGATATGAAGAAATACGCTGCCGAGGCGATCGGCACATTCTGGCTCACATTCGCAGGCTGCGGCAGCGCGGTGATCGCCGCCGGCTTTCCGCAGGTCGGAATCGGCCTGGTCGGCGTGTCCCTGGCGTTCGGCTTAAGCGTCGTCACCATGGCCTATGCAATCGGGCACATCTCGGGCTGCCACCTCAACCCGGCCGTCACCGTCGGGCTTGCCGCCGGAGGACGCTTCCCGGCGGGACAGATCCTGCCTTACGTGATCGCACAGGTCTGCGGCGCGATCGTCGCCGCCCAGCTGCTTTACATAATCGCCAGCGGTGCTCCCGGATTCGACGTCAGCAAGGGTTTTGCGTCGAACGGCTACGACGCGCATTCGCCCGGCCAGTACAGCCTGATCGCCTGCTTCGTCACCGAGGTGGTGATGACCATGATGTTCCTGTTCGTCATCATGGGCGCCACCCATGGCCGCGCGCCCGCGGGCTTCGCTCCGCTCGCGATCGGGCTCGCGCTGGTGATGATCCATCTCGTCAGCATCCCCGTCACCAACACGTCGGTGAACCCGGCGCGCAGCACCGGGCCCGCACTGTTCGTCGGCGGCTGGGCGCTGTCGCAGCTCTGGCTGTTCTGGGTCGCTCCGCTGATCGGCGGCGCGCTGGGCGGGGTGCTCTATCGCTGGCTCAGCGAGGAGCCCTCTGGCGTCGTCGCGGGCGTGAAGACGGCCTGATCGAAAGGCGGGATCGCGGCATGCGCCGCGGTCCCGCTACTTGCCCTTCGTCGGCCTGACTTCGGTGACGTGGCCCATCTTGCGGCCGGGGCGCGGCGCGCCCTTGCCGTAGATGTGCACGGTCACGCCCGGCACGCTCAGCCACTTCTCGTAATCGTTGATCTCGTCGCCGATCAGATTGGTCATGGTGACGATTTCGCCGTGGCGCACGGCCTTGCCGAGCGGCCAGCCGGCAATGGCGCGGATGTGCTGCTCGAACTGCGAGACTGAGGCGCCGTCGAGCGTCCAGTGTCCGGAATTGTGCACGCGCGGAGCGATCTCGTTGACCAGCACCTTCGGCCCGGTGCCGTTGGCGAGCACGAACATCTCGACCGCGAGCACGCCGACATAATCGAGCGCCCCGGCGATCTTGCCGGCGATGCTGCGCGCTTCTTCCGCGAGCGCATCCGGAATCTGTGCGGGGGCGCGGGATATCTTCAGAATGTGGTCGCGGTGCTCGTTCTCGGTGACGTCGAAGCACTCGACCTGGCCGGTCGCCGAGCGCGCCGCAATCACGGAGATTTCGCGCTCGTACGGGATGAAGGCTTCGAGGATCGCCGATTTGGTGGCGAGGCTGGTCCACACCTTGGCGATGTCGTCGCCCTCGCGGATGATGGCCTGGCCCTTGCCGTCGTAGCCGAAGCGGCGGGTTTTCAGCACCGCAGGGAGGCCGATCCGGACGATCGCCTCGCGCAGCGAGGAGACCGAGGTGACGTCGGCATAGGCTGCGGTGCCGATGCCGAGCCGCGTCACGAAATCCTTCTCGGCGAGCCGGTCCTGGGTGGTCTCGAGGATCTTGCGGTTGGGCAGCACCGGGCGGCGCGCGTCCAGCACCATCGCGGCGGCAGACGGCACGTTCTCGAATTCGTAGGTGATGACGTCGACGTCGTTGGCGAACAGCTCGAGCGCTTCGACGTCGGCATATTCGGCGCAGGTCGCGTTCAGCACGACGTCGAAGGCGGGCGAGTCCGGATCGGGCGAGAATACCTGGCAGCGCAGGCCGAGCCGCGCCGCAGCCATGGCGAGCATCCGCCCCAATTGTCCGCCGCCGAGGATTCCGATGGTGTCGCCGGGCTTCAGCTTCACCTGCTTTGCGTCAGTCACGCCTTGTCCTCCGGGCGCTCCGCAACCGCCTCGGTCTGTGCCTTGCGCCAGGCGGCGAGACGGTCGGCCAGGGCCGGATCGGACAATGCGAGCACTGAAGCCGCAAGCAGCGCCGCGTTGATCGCGCCGGCCTTGCCGATGGCGAGGGTGCCGACCGGGATGCCCGCGGGCATCTGCACGATCGAATAGAGCGAATCGATGCCCTTGAGCGTCCTGGATTCGACGGGAACGCCGAACACGGGCAGTTCCGTCAGCGCCGCCGCCATGCCGGGCAGATGCGCAGCGCCGCCCGCGCCGGCGATAATGACCTTGTAGCCCGCCGCCTTGGCGCCCTTGGCGAATGCAAACAGCCGGTCGGGGGTGCGGTGTGCCGAAACGATGCGGGTATCGGCGGCAACGCCGAGCGCTGCGAGCGTGTCGGCGGCATGCCGCATCGTATCCCAGTCCGACTGGCTTCCCATGATGATGGCGATCGGCGCGGTCATGACGTCAATTGTGCTCGGAAAACAGAAAGATAGGCCAGATTAACGGTTCCGGCCGGTGGCTCGCAAGGCGGTGGCAAGGAGAAGGGAATGCACTATCCTGTCTTGGTGAATCCCCGCAAGCCTTCATTGAGCAGGATGCCCATGAAGAAACCAAAAAGGGCGAGCGCTGCGAAGGCCAAAAAGGGCCGAAAGACCAGCGCCAGCCGCTCCAAAGCCGCCCCCAGGCGACTGGCGAAGCGCTCGGCCAAGCCGGCGCGGCGCGGAGCGTCGGCCGCCGACGACCTCAGGGCGACCATCCGCGGCTTGCGGGGCAAGCTCAAGGAGGCGGAACGCCGGGTCGCGGAACTGGAAGCTGCGGCCGACACCGATTTCCTGCTCGAGATTCCGAACCGGCGCGGCTTCGAGCGCGAGCTCGCGCGCGCCATCGCCTACATGAAGCGCTACCGCGCCAGCGGCGCGCTGATCGTCCTCGACGTCGATCGCCTGAAGCCCATCAACGATTCCTTCGGCCATGCCGCCGGAGACGAGGTGCTCAAGGCGATTGCGGCCACCCTGACGCGGCAGGTCCGCGCCTCGGACGTGGTCGGCCGGCTTGGTGGCGACGAGTTTGCGTTGCTGCTCTGGAATCTCAGCGAGACCGACGCCAAGGCGAAGGCAGCGGCCTTCGAGCAGGCGATCGACGAATTGTCGTTTGCCTTTCGCGGTCAGCGCGTGACCGCGGGCGCCTCCGCAGGTGTCGCGCTGCTGGGGGCGCAGTCCGATGCAGGCCGCGCGCTGGAGGAGGCTGATGCCGCCATGTATGTGCGCAAGGCGCACCGGCGGCACGAGCCGCTGATCAGGCTGGTCAGCAACTAGGGCACGATCTTCGCGACAAATGCGGACCGCGTTGCGCGGAGATCATGCTCAAGCAACAACCCTTACAGCGTGGCCAGATCTTCCGGCACGTTGCCGAATTTACGCAGCAGCGTGGCGTCGCCGAATTCGCCGGTCATGGGATCGCCGCTGCGGCTGAACGCAACCGCGCCGATATGGCCGGCACCGTGCGCCAGGATCTCGGCGCGCCGCAACGCGGCCGCCGAGCTCTGGCATTCCTCCGCGGCGCCCGCGACAGGCGATCCGTCGGCATCGATCAGGAAGGGCATTGCAACGTAGTAGGTCACATCCGACATGGCGTTGCTCCGATGTTGAACTCAGGCGGCGCTGCTGTTGCTCCGCACCTTGCTGCGTGCGGTCTCGGGAATGCAGCCGGCTGAAATCGCCGCCTGTAATTCTTCCAGCTCTGCTTCCAGATATTCGTTGGCCATGATCAGCGCCTTGATGGTGCTACGCAGATTGCCGTCGCACATCGCGATCGCCTGGTCGCAGGCCTGTTCATAATGGCTGTTGTCGAGAAGGGCGGTTGCCGACATCTGCGTTGTCCTCGGGGGTTTCCTGGGCGTTTCCTGGGGCGTTGGGATGTCCAAATGTTCCTATTTTGTTCTTTTCGAGTCAAGCGGATTCGGATGCGGCGTGCTGCCACGAAAAAGGGCCTCGCGGTTCAGGCGATGATGTCCGGCGTGATCTGGTCTTCGATGAACGCGATACGGTCGCGCAACAACAGCTTGCGCTTCTTCAACCGTTGTAACCGCAACAGGTCGGGGGCAGGCGATTGATGCATCGCATCGATCGCGGCGTCGAGATCTCGGTGTTCTTGCTGCAACCGGGTGAGCTCGGCTTCGAGCTCACGCTCGTCTTCATTGGTCATGTTCGCGGTGGCCGAAAACCCGATGGGCGTGAGATTCAAGGCTGTGGATGCCCTGTGGAAATTATCGTCCTTGCGCGCCGTGATCGCAAGCGATCTCGGGCCGCCGCTCACCGAACTCTCGCAAGATATTTCGACGATTCGTTGCGGCGTTGCGCAAGCACGTTGATATCATGGATTTTTCCAGCGTGGTTCCTTACTCACGATTCGTTACATATGAATTTTCAAAAATGACGCTGCGACGACGGATACATATCGACAGAACGAATCGGTGATGTACACTTGTTTGTCCGGATCGAATCCAAGGTTTCCCCCTACCGAGGAGGTTTCGAATGACAATTCAGGCACATCTGGTTGAATTGGAACGGAAGCACAAAACGCTCGAAAACGAATTGCACGAAGCTCTCGTGCACCTTTCAACAGACGACCTGCAAATTGTTGAGTTGAAGCGACGGAAGTTGATGGTCAAGGACCAGATCGAGCGTTTGAAGCACACCGGCGACACGCTCCACTAGTAACCCCTGTAACAGTGTAGAGTTGAACTTACCCTTTCATGCAGGGGTGAGAGCTGTTGCGCTCATCCCTGCATGAAGGTGCGCAGCGTGCAAAGTTATTTGCGCGGCGCTTGGAGCCTTTCCGCTCCGATGGAAAATCCCCTAGATGCCTGCGAGCTCAGCGACGTGATCCGCGATCGCGAGCGACGACGTCAGTCCCGGCGATTCGATGCCGAACAGGTTGATCAGGCCTTCGACGCCGTGATCGCGCGGGCCCTGCATCAGAAAATCCTGCGTGGCCACCGCCGGCGGCACGATCTTCGGGCGAATGCCTGAATAGCTCGGCATCAGCGCGCCGTCGGGCAGCGTCGGCCAGTATCTCCGGATCGCCGGATAGAAGCGTTCGGCGCGTGACGGATCGACCTCGTAATTGATCGTCTCGATCCACTCCACGTCGGGGCCGAAGCGTGCCTGCCCGGCCATGTCCAGCGTCAGATGCACGCCGAGCCCGCCTGGCTCGGGCACCGGATAGATCAGGTGCGAGAATGGTGCTCTGGCGTTGCAGCTGAAATAGTTTCCCTTGGCGAGATAGGCCGGCGGAATCCGGTCGATCGGCATGCCGTCGATATGGCGTGCGACCGTTGTCGCCGAGAGCCCGGCGGCGTTGACGAGCAGGCCGCATTGCAGCGTCATCGGCGCTTCGCCGCCGGCCTCGATCTCGATCACATCGCCGGCTGCCTTGGCGCGGATCAGCGGGGTGTGAAACGCAAAGGCCGCGCCGGCCGCCTCGGCCTCGCCGCGCAGCGAGAGCATGTAGGCGTGGCTGTCGATGATGCCGGTCGATGGCGAGAGCAGCGCGGCATCGCAGGCGAGCGCCGGCTCCAGCGCGCGTGCGGCTTCGCCCGTGAGCAGCTGCATGTCGAGCACGCCATTGGCCTCGGCATGCGCCTTGATCGATTGCAGCTTCTCGGTCTCCTTGGCGCTGGTCGCGACGATCAGCTTGCCGCAGTTCTTGTGCGGGATGCCGCGCTCGCCGCAGTAGCGGTACAGCTCATGCTTGCCGCTGACGCACATGCGCGCCATCCAGCTGCCGGCGCGGTAATAGATCCCGGCATGGATCACCTCGCTGTTGCGCGAGGAGGTGATGGTGCCGATGGCCTCGGCTTCCTCGAGCACGATCACCTCGCGCCCGGCCTGGGCAAGCTTTCGAGCCACCGCGAGCCCGACCACGCCGGCTCCGATGACGACGCAGTCGACCCTATCCATGGTTGTGCAGTGTATCCATTGAAAGCATCGGTGGCATCAGGCCTGAGAACCACGGCACCGGGCCGTTTTCCATTAAGGAAGCATTTATCATGTCAGGGCAATTGCCGTATTTGGCGTCACATTTTTCTGTTGCGCGTACAGGCGTTTACCCGATCCAAACCCGTGAAGCCAGACAATCCGACGTTGAAAGCGCGGGTGGCTGATGGCTGAGAAGAACTGGCACGTGGGCAGCACGCTTCCGATTGCTGTGCAGGCCGTCGTGTGCCTGGGCAGCGCGGTCGCGCCTGCGCGCGCCTTTGCGCTCTCGGACAGCTTCGCGCCACCAGGCAAGCTCGATCCCAATTTGGTCTGGGAAGCGCTGATCGGCGGCATCGTCGTCTGTGCGTTCCTGGCCGCCATCGCGCTGTGGATCCATTCCTCGCTGCGCCGCACCAAGCGCTTGCAGCTGCGGCGCAACGCCTTCGTCTCCTCCGCCATGAACAATCTCAACCAGGGCGTGGTGATGACGGATGCGCAACGACGCATCATGTTCTGCAACGACCGCTATCTCGAGATCTACGGCCTGGCGCGCTCGGATCTGTGGACCGGGATGACCGGCTACGACATCCTCGAACTCAGGCGCAAGCGCGACGTCCTCGGCGGTGTCTCCGACGATGAGTTCTACGAGAAGGCGGCGAGCCCCAACGGCCTGATCACCGAACTGCCTGATGGCCGCGCCATCCTAGTGAAATATTTCGTGTTGCCGAACGGCGGCTCGGTCGCGACGCATCTGGACGTCAGCGATCAGCGCAAGCTGTCACGGCAGCTCGCCTCCACCAAGCAATTCCTGGAAACCGTGCTGGACCACGTGCCGGCCTGCGTCGCCGCGAAGAACATCGAGGACGGTCGCTACATCTTCGCCAACAGCGCCTATGAACGGTTCTGGGGGTTCTCGCGCGACCACGCCGTCGGCAAGAATGCGCGGGAGCTGTTCGCGCCCATCTCGACGGCCAGCATCGAGGCGGCCGACAAGGCGGCACTGAATTCGCCGGACGGCCAGTTCCGCAATGAATTCGAGGTCGACCGCGCCGGTGAACGGCGCATGGTTGCCTCGATCCGGATCGTGGTCCGCGACGAGAGCAACAAGCCCGAATTCCTGATGCTCGTGTTCGAGGATATCACCGACCGCCGCTCGCTGTCGCAGGAGCTGGAGAGCACGAAGAAGTTCCTGGAGCTCGTGGTCGACAACATTCCGGTGGCGCTGATCGTGGAGCAGGTCAAGGACGGCCGCTACCTGCTCGCCAATCGCAGCGCGGAGACCATCCTCAACCGCCGGCGCGAGGAGGCCACGGGCCTGACCGCCTCCGACATCTTCAATCCCAAGGAAGCCAAGCTGATCATCGCGCGCGACGAGGCCGCGATCAAGAAGCGCGGGATGATTACCGAGGAGCACCCGATCTCCACCAAGGACGGCCTGCGGCTGTTCCTGACCCGGCGGGCGACCGTGCTCAGCGATGCCGGCGAGCCGCAATATCTGATCAAGACCCACGAAGACGTCACCGACCGCCGGCAGACCGAGTCGCGCATGGCGCACATGGCCTATCACGACGGCCTGACCGATCTGCCGAACCGCGCCGCCTTCCTCCAGGCGCTGACCCAGATGATCGAGGCCTGCGAAGGCACCAGCGAGGAGTTCGCCGTGCTCTGCCTCGACCTCGACGGCCTCAAGGAGGTCAACGACGTCTTCGGTCATGCGCTCGGCGACAAGCTGTTGATCGAGGTGGCCCAGCGGCTTCAGGATTCCGCGCGCGGCGGCGTGGTGGCGCGCCTGTCCGGCGACGAGTTCGGCCTCATCATCGACGGCAAGCAGCCGGAGGCGGGCCTTGCGCTGGCGCAGCAACTCGGCGAGGCCGTTGCCCAGGAATTTCAGATCGACGGCCGGGCGGTCCGCGCCGGCGTCACCACCGGCATGTCGATCTTCCCGCATAATGGTGCCGACGGCGCATCGCTGCTGGCCAATGCCGGCGCGGCGCTGTTCCGCGCCAAGCAGAAGTCGCGCGGCACGATCGGCCTTTACCAGCCGGAGATGGACCAGCAGATCCGCGACCGCCGCGTGCTGCACCAGGACCTGTCGAAAGCGATCAAGAACGGCGAATTGTCGCTCGCGTTCCAGCCGCAGGGCATCGCGCGCCACAGCGTCGCCGAGAGCGAGATTATCGGCTTCGAAGCGCTGGCGCGCTGGCAGCATCCGGTGCGCGGCCAGGTCTCGCCGGCCGAGTTCATCCCGATCGCGGAGGAGAGCGGCCTGATCGTCGAGATGGGCGAGTGGATCCTGCGCGAGGCCTGCCGCGAGGCGGCGTCCTGGCCGAAGCCGCTCCAGGTCGCGGTCAATTTGTCGCCGGCGCAGTTCATGCACGGCGACGTGGTCGGGCTGGTCCATTCAATCCTGATCGAGACGGGCCTGGCACCCGGCCGGCTCGAGCTGGAAATCACCGAAGGCGTGCTGATCGAGGACTTTGATCGGGGTCTTGCACTGCTGCGCCGGCTGAAGGCGCTCGGTGTGCGCATCTCCATGGATGATTTCGGCAGCGGTTACTCTTCGCTGAGCTATCTCCAGGCGTTCCCGTTCGACAAGATCAAGATCGACCGCGCCTTCATCATGAATCTCGGCCGCAACCCGCAATCGGCGGCTATCGTCCGCGCCGTGATCGATCTCGGCCACGGCCTCGAAATGTCGATCATCGCCGAGGGCGTCGAGACCCTCGATCAGCTCGTCTTTCTTGCCAAGGAGGGCTGCGACGGCGTGCAGGGCTACCTGCTCGGCAAGCCGCTGCCGATCGGCAAATATGCCGGCCTCGTCGGCCGCGCCGAGACCATGGAGCTTGCGCTGAAGACCGGCTAGAGCGTTATCGAGCCAAGCGGATACCGGTTCGCGCAAAGAAAACGCGTCAAAACAAGAATCCAAAGCCTCGTTCCGATTTCATCGGAATGGAAATGGCTCTAGTGATGGCGGGCGCTAGCTCCCATTCGACGGCTTCATGGCGGATTACGACCTTGCGATCATCGGCGGTGGCCTGAACGGTGTCAGCCTCGCCCGCGATGCGGCCGGCCGCGGCCTGCGGGTCATTCTGCTGGAGCAGGGCGATCTCGGCGGCGCGGCGTCATCCGCGACGCCACGGCTGATCCATGGCGATCTGTCGGTGCTGGAACGCCGCGGTTTTCGGCGGGTGCGCCGGGCGTTGGCCGAGCGCCGGACGTGGCTTGCCATCGCGCCGCATCTGGTCCGGCCGATGCGCTTCGTGATCCCGGCCCATTCCGAGGAGCGTCCACCCTGGCTGCTGCGTGCCGGCTTATACCTCTATGACGGCCTCACCGGTCGGAGCGGCCTGCCTGCCGCGACCACCCTCGACATCACGCATCATCCGGTCGGCAACGCGCTGAAGCGCCCGTTCGGAACGGCTTTCGAATATTCGGACTGCGTCGTCGATGATTCCCGCCTGGTGGTGCTGACGGCGCTGGACGCCGCCGAACGCGGCGCTGCGATCCGGACCGGGACGCGCTGTGTCCGCGCCGATCGAACCGACACATGGCGCCTCGCGGTGGTCGATCGTGGCCATCGCCGCGTGGTCACGGCCCGGGCGCTGGCCAATGCCACCGGCGGCTGGACGTCGATCGTCGCAGAGACCGTGCTGCGCCAGCCGCAGCCTGCCATGGCGGCCATGCAGATGAGCCAGATCATCGTGCCGCGGCTGTTCGAGTCCGATAACGTCTACGTCTTCCAAAACAGCGATGGGCGGCTGATCTTCGCGAGCCCCCTTGAGCGCGATTTCACGCTGATCGGCACGGTCACTCGTGATTTCACCGGTGATCCCGCGATCGTGGCGATGCCTGGGGCTGACGTCAGCTATCTCTGCGAGGCCGCCAGCCGCTATTTCCGCGAGCGCGTCGCGCCCACCGACGTGGTGCGCGCGGTCTCCGGCGTCAACCTGACGCTGGCGTCCGTGCGGCGGCGCGACGGGACGACGCTGTTCCACGCGCGCCGGCGCAAGGCGCCGCTGATCACGATGTTCGGCGGCGACGTCACCACCTCGCGCCTGCGCGCCGAGCGCGCGGTGACGAGGCTGACGCCGTTCTATCCGATGTCGCCGCCCTGGACCGCCGGCGCCGCGTTGCCCGGCGGAGACTTTGCCTGGGATCGTTTCGACACCGAAGTCGACCTCGCCCGCGACCGCTGGCGCTTTCTGTCGGAGACGCAGGCTCAGCGTCTGGTCGCGGCCTATGGCTCGCGCTTGCCGGCCGTGCTGGGCGAAGCGAAGACGCGCGACGAACTTGGACCCGCCTTCGGCCCCGAACTGACCGGTGCCGAAGTGCGCTATCTGATGACCCGGGAATGGGCCCGCTTTCCCGAGGATATTCTGTGGCGGCGTTCCAAGCTCGGCCTGACGATGCCCGCGGCGGACCGTGACGCGCTGGCCATGTTCATGGCGAATGTGATGTGAACGACGCGCTCCGAACCGGTTGAGATAGGGACGATCGGCCGCTAGCGTGCGGCGGAATCGGGGTTGGCAGGGACCATGACGGACGAATTGCCCAAGATAGACGCCGGCGCGGATGCGCTTCCCGCGG
Source organism: Bradyrhizobium sp. 63_E2_N1_3 (assembly GCF_052076005.1). Lineage (NCBI taxonomy): Bacteria > Pseudomonadati > Pseudomonadota > Alphaproteobacteria > Hyphomicrobiales > Nitrobacteraceae > Bradyrhizobium > Bradyrhizobium sp. 63_E2_N1_3. The sequence goes on from NZ_CP197235.1 coordinate 1,517,953, forward strand.
CGGGGCAGCCGCTGCTGCGCATTGAGGGCGTCGCCAAGACGTTCGGGACGTTCCGGGCCGTGGACGGCGTGTCGCTCGAGATCAAGGCCGGCGAGTTCTTTGCGCTGCTCGGGCCCAGCGGCTGCGGCAAGACCACGCTGCTGCGCATGCTCGCCGGGTTCGAGGCGCCGGACGAGGGACGCATCCTGCTCGGCGGCCGGGACATCGCGCAGGCGCTGCCGCATGAACGCCCGATCAACATGATGTTCCAGAACTACGCGCTGTTTCCGCATCTCTCCGTGCGCGACAACATCGCCTTCGGCCTGAAGCGGGCCGGCATGGCGCGTGCCGACATCGCCACGCGCGTGGCGGAAATGATTGCGCTGGTGAAGCTCGAGGGGCTGGAGAAGCGCAAGCCCGACCAGCTCTCCGGCGGTCAGCGTCAGCGCGTGGCGCTGGCGCGTGCATTGGCGCGCCGGCCGCAGCTTCTGCTGCTCGACGAGCCCCTCGCGGCGCTGGACAAGAAGCTGCGCGAGAGCACGCAGGGCGAGCTGATGGAGCTGCAGCGCCGGCTCGGCATGACCTTCATCATCGTCACCCACGATCAGGAGGAAGCCATGACGATGGCGAGCCGGATCGGCGTGATGAGGGCCGGGAAGCTCGCCCAGGTCGCGAGCCCCCGCGAGCTTTACGAGGCGCCGCGCTCGCGATGGATCGCGGAGTTCGTCGGCGACATCAATCTGTTCGACGGCGAGTCCAAATTGCGCGACGGCCATCGTCTGATCATCGGCACGCGCGATGCGGGTGCGCTGGTGGTGGCCGAGCCGCGCGAAGGCGTCGGCGCGGGAAAATTGTCGGTCGCGATCCGCCCCGAGAAGGTCAAGCTCTCGCGCCGCGGGCCGGTGAGCGAGGCCGGTCGTGAGACGGCGATCAACAGCCTGGACGGCGTGGTCGCCGACATCTGCTATCTCGGCGGCACCACCACCTTCAAGGTGAAGCTCGATGCCGGCGGAATCTTGCAGGCGTCGGTCCCCAACAGCGCGCGCCTCGACGTCGACGCCTACAGCCTGAACCAGCGTGTCGTCGCCTGGTTCACGCCCGACGACTGCGTGGTGCTGCAATCATGAGCTCGCGCCGCATCTTCGCAAGGCCCGCGCGCTTTGCCGCGATCGCGCCCTATGTCTGGATGCTGCTGTTCTTCCTGGTGCCGTTCGGCTTCGTGCTCAAGATCAGCCTGTCGCAGACGGCGATCGCGCAGCCGCCCTACGAGCCGGTGTTCGACCTGATGGCGGGATGGGAGGCGCTCAAGGCAGCGTTCGCCGCGCTGTCGATCGACAATTTCAAGCTGCTCGCCTCAGACGACATCTACGTGTTCGCCTATGTGCGCAGCCTCACCGTCGCCGTCACCGCGACTGCGCTATTGCTCGTGATCGGCTATCCCATCGCCTATGGCATGGCGCGGTTGCCGAAGCGCTGGCAGGCGGTGGCGATGGTGCTGGTGATCGTGCCGTTCTGGACCTCGTTCCTGATCCGCATTTACGCCTGGATCAACATCCTCCAGCATGACGGCCTGCTGAACCAGATCCTGCTGGCGCTGCATCTGGTCAGCCAGCCGGTGGTGTGGCTCTCGACCGACAGTGCGATGTATATCGGCATCGTCTATTCCTATCTGCCGTTCATGATCCTGCCGCTCTACGCCACGCTCGCGAAAATGGAGCCGGTGCTGGAGGAGGCGGCCTCTGATCTCGGCGCGCCGCCCTGGCAGGTGTTCTGGCTCGTGACCTTTCCGCTGTCGCTACCCGGCGTCGGGGCGGGCGTGCTGCTGTGCTTCATCCCCATCGTGGGCGAATTCGTGATCCCGGACCTTCTGGCCGGCTCCAATTCGCTGATGATCGGCCAGACCCTTTGGCTCGAATTCTTCACCAACAAGGATTGGCCTGTCGCCTCCGCGGCAGCCATCGTGCTGCTCGTTGTGCTGCTGGTGCCGCTGCTGCTGTACGAACGGCTGCAGAAGCGGCAGCTGGAACAGGGGCGCTGAAGCGATGCGCAAGGTCTCCCGCCTGTCCCGCTTCAACATCGCCTCGCTCGCATTCGGCCTGGCATTCCTCTATCTGCCGATCCTCATCCTCGTCATCTACTCCTTCAATGCCTCGCGGCTGGTGACGGTGTGGGGCGGCTGGTCGCTGCGCTGGTACCACGAGTTCTTCAACGACCGCGCCATGATCGAGGCGGCCTGGATGAGCCTGCGGGTCGCGGTCTCCTCCGCGACCATCGCCACGTTGCTCGGCACGCTCGCAGCCGTTGCGCTGTCGCGCGGCGAGCGCTTTCGCGGCCGCACGCTGTTCTCGGGCATGCTCTACGCGCCGCTGGTAATGCCGGAGGTGATCACCGGATTGTCGCTATTGCTGCTGTTCGTCGCGCTCAACGCCGAGCGCGGCTTCTGGACGGTGACGATCGCCCACACCACGCTGACGATGTGCTTCGTCGCGGTGGTCGTGCAGTCCCGCCTCGGCTCGCTCGACCGTTCGCTGGAGGAGGCGGCGATGGACCTAGGCTGCAACCCGGTTCGCGCGTTCGTCGCCGTGACGCTGCCGCTGATCGCGCCCGCGATCGTGGCGGGCTGGATGCTGGCCTTCACGCTGTCGCTCGATGATCTCGTGATCGCGAGTTTCACCACCGGCCCCGGCTCGGCGACGCTGCCGATCCGGATCTATTCGGAGGTGCGGCTTGGCGTGAAGCCCGAGATCAACGCGATCTGCACGCTGGTGATCGCCCTGATCGCGGTGGTCATCGTCATCGCCTCGCTTGCCTCGAAACTCTCGAGTTCGCAGGGCGAGAGCGCGGCGCCGCTGTAGGCGAGGAGCAATCATGACATTCGCCTACCAGATCCTGATCCACACGCCGGTCTGGGTCTGGATGCTGCTCGCCTATCTGGTGTGGCAGGGCGTTCAGGCGATGCAGCCGCGCACGACGCCGATCTGGCGCGCGCTGATCGTGCCGGTCGTGTTCATCGTCTGGGGGATTTCGCGGCTCGGCTTCGGCCACCAAGACAGCGTTTGGCCGCTGGTCGCATGGATCGCGGCCGCGCTGGTGCTGCTGCCGCTCGGCGTGCTGACGCCGCGCCCGTTCGACGTCGATCACGCGACCGGGCAGATCATCCGTCCGGGCAGTCCATTTGGTCTGGTCCGCAACCTGATTGTCTTCGCCTCGCAATATGCGGTCGGCGTGATCTCGGCGATCGATGCGGGCGACCGCGCGCTGGCGATCGTCGTCGGCCGCGCCATCTCGGGCGCGACAGCCGGCTACTTCATCGGCTCGACGATCGCCCTGCTGGTCGCGTATCGACGCAAGAGCGCGGAGAGATGATCAGCGTGACCGGGTTGCGCGTTTCGCGGCCTTGGTGCCCGTAGAACGCGACCGCGTCGCGGAGGCCGCGATGGGCCCCGCATATCGCGCGCGCACCGCGCCCTGCATCGCGGCGCCGAGCTGCCGCAGCGCGAGGCTGTCGAGCGGAAACTCGAGCAGGATGTGAATCAGGCTCAGCGCCAGCAGGAAGGTGAAGCCGAAAGCGTAGTCGTAGAAGTACAGCGCGGTGGAGGCGGCGCTTGCGGCGGCCATCGCCGCCAGCCGCGCCTTGGGCACCTCAGTCCAGCGGATGACGTCGGCTTTGATGAACCAGTTGAGGTAGTGGTAGGTGTAAACGAAAGCGAGCAGGCTCGTCAGCCTGGTGTCGAGGACGAGGCCGGGCACGCCGAACAGCCGGCCGAGGGCAGGGCCGACATTGCCGAAATAATCCTGGCCGACCCGGGCAAAGCTCGCGATCCGGACTCCGGCAGTCGGCGGCAGCAGCAGGATCGTGGCGATTGCGACGAGGTAGACGGCCACCAGCGCAGCTTGCGTGCGGCTGCCGGATCGGTGTGCGCCGAGCACCATGAAGATCAGTGTGAACAGCGAGACGTGGATCAGGGTCGGAATCAGGATGCCGATGACCGCAAGCGACGATCCGCTCGAATACATGATCGCGGACAGGGCGATCGCCACCATGAACAGCAGCATGCTCTCGATCGCGGAGGTGGTGGCTGCCAGCATGGCGCAGACGACCAGCGCGCCCCACATCGCAAGGCCGAACCACGAGGCGTTGTCGATCAGCACCGCGACCACGGCGACGATCGCGAGCATCGCCGCGATCCCGCGATGGGGCAGATAATAGCTGCGATCGTGCAGCCACGAGATCTCGGTGAAGTAGTGCGCCGGGCCGAGCACGACATAGGCCAGCAGCAGCAGCTCGAACGGCACCAAATAGGACGCTGCGAACGCCAGCAGCATCAGGCCGAGATGGATCGCGTCGTTGCCTCGCATGGTGACGTGCCCCGTGACAGGGCTGCGAGGTTAGAGCAGGCGTGGACAACCCGCAATTGTCCACGTCGTCGCTCGAACGCCCTGCTTGCGGCGACGCGATGCGTCCGGGAGCGATTTCGAGCGAAGTGGATACCGGTTGGCGTAAAGAAAACGCGTCAAAACAAGAATCGAGAGCCCCGTTCCGATTGCATCGGAACGAGGCTCTCGATTGTCAGGACTTCACCGCGCCTGCCGTGAGCCCGCCCACCATGTAGCGGCGGAAGGCGTAATAGACCGCGGCCGGCGGCAGCGCGTAAATGAAGCCGGTGGTCATCAACAGCTCCCAGGGCGAATCGTCGGCAGCGAGGAAGTTGCCGAGCGCGACGGGGAGGGTGATCTCGCGGTCGTTGGACAGAAGCAGGAACGCGTAGAGATATTCGTTCCAGGCGAGCAGCACCGCATAGGTGCCGATCGCGACCAGCGAGGGCATCATCAGCGGCAGGTAGACCAGGCGGAAGATCTGGAGCGTCGTGGCGCCGTCCATCACCGCGGCCTCGTCCAGCTCGACAGGCAGCTTGTCGGAGGCCTGCTTGAGCACCCAGATCGCGTAGGGGCTAGCAATCGTCACCATGGCCAGGATCAGCGACCAGTGATTGTTGAGCAGGCCGTAATTGCCCATGGTGCGGTACATCGGCACGGCGAGGAACGCCGCGGGGATGAAATAGGTGAAGAGCGCGAGGTTCAACACGGTGCGGCCGCCCGGCACCTTCAATCGCGAGATCGCGAACGCCGCGGCGGTGGCGATGAACAGCGTCATCACGCCGACGGAGACCGCGATCACCGTCGAGTTCCAGAACTGGATGTAGAAGTCGCGCAGGAAGTAGTGCTGCTGCTTGAACACGATCTCGAAGTTGTGGAGCGTCGGATGATCCGGCCACAGCTTGCCCGAGAACGCGTCCTCCTTCGGGGAGATCGCGAACAGGAACATGTGGTAGATCGGAATCATCGTCCACAGGAAGACGGGAATACCGATCAGCAGCAGCCGCGCTTCGACCGCGACGTCGCGCCAGGAAAATTCGCTTACGCCGGGAAGCTTCATCGCGACAACCGTTTCATCATAAAGTACACGAGCGGCAGGACGAACGGCATCGCGCAGACGATGGAGGCCATCGCGAGCGAGAGCTGGTCGAGCCGGAGATAGCGGATACCGAGCGTCGCCAGCACGTGCGTGAGGTCAGCCGGGCCACCGCCGGTGAGCAGATAGACGCTGTTGAAATCGCCGAGCGTCCAGATCATCGAGAGCAGTGTGCAGGTGATGTAGAGCGTCTGCATCGACGGCCAGGTGATGTAGCGGAATTTCTGCCACCAGCTCGCACCATCGACCTCGGCGGCCTCGAACAGATCGTGCGCGATCGCAAGGCGTCCGGTGATCAGGATCAGCGTCCAGAACGGCAGTGATTTCCAGATGTGCACGCCGATGGCCATGCTCAGCGCCACGGTCGGGTCGTTCAGCCAGTTCGGGCCGTCATCGCCGGTGAGGGAGAAGATGAGGTGGTTGACCACGCCCCATTCGGGATTGAACATGAAGCGCACCGACAGGATGGTCGGGATCGACGGTACCGCCCAGGGCAGGATGAAGATCACCGAGAGCCATTTGATCCAGGTGCGCTGCTGCGCGAAGAAGCCGGACAGGAACAACGCGATCAGCATCTTGATGTTGATGCCGATGACCAGGAAGATCAGCGTGTTGACCGCGGCGCGCGCGAAGATCGGATCGTGAAACAGCGCGACATAATTCGACGGGGCCCGCGCCAGCCACAGCCCGTAGCAGACGGGATAGACGACGAAGGCGAGGAAAACGAGCAGATAGGGCGCGAGCAGCACGATGCCCCAGACCTGCGCCGGGGTCAGCCGCGACGACAAGGGCGGAGCGGGCATCGACTGATCGCCAGAGAGCGTAATCGCCATTCTTCAGGACTCTTTGAAAGGACTTCCGGCCGCACGAGGCGGCCGGTATTAGCGTTTCGCCTCTCCCCGCGCCAGCGGGGAGAGGAAGAAAGAGGATTTAGCCTGCAACCTGCTTGATGCGGGCGATCAGCTCGTCGACGGCCTTGTCGACCGGGACCTTTTCGCTGACGACCCGGTTCATCGCCTTGGCCCAGACGTTCTCGTTGTTGAGGATCGTGAACTTCCAGTTCTTGGTGAAGTCGAACGCGGCGGTACCGCCGGTGAACTGGGCGTAGACCGCCTTGCGATGCTTGTCGGCCTGCCAGAACGGGCTGGCCTGGCTTTCCTTCGTCACCGGGAACCAGCGGCCGAGCGCGCCCTCGATATAGGGACGAACATTCTCTTCCTGGAGCAGGAAGCTGATGAACTGCTTGGCCTCGGCCTTGTTCTTGGCCGCGGTGAACACCAGCCCGGTCTTGACGTCGGAGCGGTAGCGGATGGTCGAACCGTCGGGCGCCTTCGGGAAGGACGCCGTGACGATGTCCTGCTCATAGGCCTTCTTGCCGGCGTCGCGTTGCTCCTGCGTGAGCGCCTGATTCTGCGAGTCCTCGAACCACTTCGCCGCGATCGAGATCGTGAAGTTGTGGGTCATCACGATGGTCTTGTTGTGGAAGGCGACGTTGTTGTCGGGGTCCTTCCAGGTTGTGGAGGAGGGCGGCGTGCAGCCCTTGATATAGGTGTCGGTGTAATCCTTCAGCGCGCTGATCAGATTCTCGCGCACCTTGGGATCGTCGACCAGGAGCTTGCCGTCGTCGTCGACCAGCTTGACGTGGTAGGCGTCCATGAAGGTGTAGAACGACTGGAAGGCGTCGGTGGATTCAACGCCCATCGGCTGGCCGACGCCGTAGATGCGCTGGCCGGTGGCTTTACGGATACCCGGCTGCACCTTGTCGCACCAGAACGTCCAGTAGCCCGCCCAGTCGGTCGGGATGTCGGCGAGCTTGAAGCCGGCCTTCTCCAGCATGTCGTTCCAGATCTCGACATGCATGCTCTGCTGCTTCAGCGGGAAGCCGTAATAGGCCTTCTTCTTGGTGACGTCGTTATAGAGGATCGACGCGTCCAGCGTGTTCTGCACGAACCGGCCCTTGATCGGCTCCATGACGTCCGTGAGGTCCTCGAGCTTGCCCTCATAGGCCCACTTGCCCTGCGCCTGCACGTCGTAGGAATCGGAATAGGCGACATCGGGCACAGTGCCGGCATCGAGCGCGGCCACCGTCTTCGGAATCATGTCCTGGATCGCGTACTGCGACAATTCGACCTTGATGCCGGTCTTGGCTTCGAACTTCTTGATCGTCTCGATCAGTGCGTCGTCTTCGGACCGATAGAAGCCCTTGCCCCACCAGACCGTGATCGTTTTCTGCTGCGCAAAGGCGGGTGCAGTGGCCGCAAAAAGCCCAACCGCAGCGACCGCCAATGAAACTGCGCCAATAACCTTGGATCTCACGTTTTTCTCCCTCAAACGGCCGGTGTTTTTAACCGGTCGTATAAAACACTAGCGCATGGCCGTCAGCCGATCTAGCGGCATCTTGTCAGACATAGGTCGTGGGGTGTCGGGCCAGCGGAGATGCTTAATCCGCGCATCGATCCAATCGCCGCATCAATTCGGCCGGATCAATTCGCGATGGTCCGGCAGCGCCGGACGATCGCCGTCCTCAGTTGGACTTCGCGTTGTCCTTGGCGTTATCGGCCGTCGGCGAATCTGTCGGCGCAGGGTGCTTCTCGCCGGTGATCCGCCGCTTCAGGAGGTCCAGGAAGGGGGACGCCGCAGGCGACTGGCGGATCAGGCTTTCAGGGTCGGGGAAGATCAGCGGATCATCCCAGGGACCCTGCACCATGAAGGGCAACTGAAAGCCGGACGTCGTATTGAGGCTCGCCACGCCCTTCATGTCGTATTCGCGCGTCGGCACCGAGGCAGTGCCCGTCAGCGTGATCTTCGCAGCCGGCCCCTCGATGCGGATGTCCTCGGCGGTGGCGACCCCATCGGAGAATTTCACCGCGATGGTGAGAGTGTCATAAGGGGTCGAGCCGTTGCGGAAATTGCCGCCGCCCGACAGCGGCCGCCGCTCCAGCCGCTTCAGGAGCTGCTCGGCGTTGAAGCCCGAGATCGCACCGTCGTGCCCGGTCACGGTGGCAGTGCCGTCGAGCGACTGCACGAGGCCGAACGGGCTGGAGCCGGAGGCCAGCAGCGAGACGTTGATGTTGCCGCGGCCGGACAGCTTGTTGAGGCCGAACAATTCGGAAGCGCAGGCCTGAAGATCGACATCGGTGAACTGGAATTGCGCCTTGACGTCGGCGACGGTGTCGGAGCGCGCGATCCCGAACGAGCCCTTGGCGATGCCGCCATAGACCTGGGCTTCGCCGACCGAGAGCGCCAGCGTGCCGTTGCGCAGATTGGCGCCGATCGCGGTGCGGCCGAGCTTCGACGACCCGACTGTCAGCCTGGCTGCCGACAGGCGCATGTCGAGGTCGGTGGTCGAAAGCCCGTTGAGATCGAACAGCTGCCTGTTCCAGTCGCGGGCGCCGCTGGCGAGCAGGCGGAAGGTCGAGATATAAGGTGTGAAGTCGAGCGCGTCGGCGGCAAGCGTCGCTTGCAGCGTCTGCCGGCCGTTATTGGCGTAAGTCATCACGCCCTCGGCGGTGTTGCCGTCGAGCTCGACATTGACGTTGGTGAGCGCGATCGAGGCGCCGACGACATTGGCGCGCGCCTTCAGCGCGAAGCGGCCGAAGCCGCCGCTGCCGGGCTGCGGCTGACCGGTCCAGCGCAGCGCGTTGCGCAAGGACGGGCTGTCGATGGTGAGCGTGCCTTCCATCATCGGGCTGGTGCGGTTGGCGACGCTGCCGTCGAAGGCAAGCTTGAGCGGGGCGCTGGCGATCCGCGCCTTCAGCCCGGAGCGGTCGCCGGAGAGGGCGGCGACGAAATCGGCGAAGCTGATCGAGCCGTCGACGCGCTCGCCGCGCCAGTCGAACTGTCCGGTCGCGGCGAAGGACCGCGAGATCGAGGGCCAGGCCAGCGACAGGTCGATGTCCTCGAACTTCTCGGCGGCGTGGGTGGTGGCGTCCTCGTAATTGAGCACACCGTCCTGGATCCTGATCTCGGAGAACGACACCTGGTTCTCGGCGCCCGGCTTCATGGTGCGCGCAATGGTCTGGATGAAGGGCGTCCAGTTGCTTTCGCCGTCCTGCTTCAGGCTGACATGGATGCGCGGCCGCAGCAGGGTCAGGTCGGCGATCTCGAACCGCTGCAGCAGCAGCGGCAGCAGCCGGAGATTGGCGGTGAGCACGTCGACATGGAGCGCGGGATCGCTGGTGCCGCCGCCCTTCAGGCCGACGTCATGGAACGAAATGTAGCTCGCCGGCAGCAGCGAAATGTCGATGCTGCCTGCCACGCTGAGCTCGAGCCCGGTGACGTCGCGGATCTGCGTTTCCACCGCCTTGCGCAGCGCGTCGCGGTTGACGAGCCAGGAGGTCGCGATCAGGGCGATCAGCGCGAGGCCGAGCAGCGCCGCGATCGGCGTCCCGAGGCGCTTCATTCCTTGGGCCATGGTCAATGGCATGTCCTGATCGGGTTGGTCGCGGGAGCCAGAAGGGCGGACCGGAAACCTGCGTGCCCACGCCCAACCCCCGCAACTTGATGGGTTTTCTTGTCGCTTTCAAGGCCGCGGACGGGTCTGCCCACGGCGTGGGCAGCTTCTATCACCGGAGGACGGAACGGAGAACCCCGTATCATTGACGGCTTTGGACGATTTCGCCTAATAATCGCCGCCAATGAGGCGCGACGCCTGCCAGCCGAAGGTTCACCCGAAGGTTATTTGCATGAACAAGGTCTATCCCGACGCCAAGTCGGCTCTCGAAGGCGTTCTGAAAGACAACATGATGATCATGTCGGGCGGCTTCGGCCTCTGCGGCATCGCCGAGGAGCTGTCGGACGCAATCCGCGAGTCCGGCGTCAAGGGCCTGACGGTCGTCTCCAACAATGCCGGCGTCGACGGTATCGGCCTCAGCCGCCTGCTCGAAACCCGCCAGATCAAGAAGATGATCTCGTCCTATGTCGGCGAGAACAAGCTGTTCGCCCAGCAATTCCTGGCCGGCGAGCTGGAACTCGAATTCAATCCGCAGGGCACGCTGGCCGAGCGCATCCGCGCCGGCGGCGCCGGTATCCCGGCCTTCTACACCAAGACCGGCGTCGGCACGCTGATCGCCGAAGGCAAGGAAGTGAAGGAGTTCGACGGCGAGAAATACCTGATGGAGCGTGGCCTGTTCGCCGACCTCGCCATCGTGCACGCCTGGAAGGGCGACACCGCCGGCAACCTCATCTACCGCAAGACCGCGCGCAACTTTAATCCGATGATGGCGACCGCCGCCAAGATCACGGTGGCCGAGGTCGAGCATCTGGTTCCGGCCGGTGAACTCAATCCCGACCACATCCACACGCCCGGCATCTTCGTGAAGCGCATCGTCGAGGTCGGTACGGCCAAGAAGCGCATCGAATTCCGTAACACCCGCCCGCGCACCGCCGCTTAAGCGTCAGGAGACTCACATGGCCTGGACCCGTGAACAGATGGCTGCGCGCGCCGCGAAGGAACTGCGCGACGGCTACTACGTCAATCTCGGCATCGGCATCCCGACGCTGGTCTCGAACTTCATCCCCGATGGCGTCGATGTCAGCCTCCAGAGCGAGAACGGCATGCTCGGCATGGGCCCGTTCCCCTATGAGGACGAGGTGGATGCCGACCTCATCAATGCCGGCAAGCAGACCGTGAGCGAGCTGCCGTCGACCTCGTATTTCTCGAGCGCGGATTCTTTCGGGATGATCCGCGGCGGCCACATGGACCTGTCGATCCTCGGCGCCATGCAGGTGGCCCAGAACGGCGATCTCGCCAACTGGATGATCCCCGGCAAGATGGTCAAGGGCATGGGCGGCGCTATGGATCTCGTCGCCGGCGTCAAGCGCGTCGTCGTCGTGATGGAGCATTCGGCCAAGGACGGCTCGAAGCTGCTGAAGAAGTGCAACCTGCCGCTGACCGGCGAGCGCGTGGTCGACATGGTCGTCACCGATCTCGCGGTCTTCACCATCGACAAGCACGGCGACGGCGGCATGGCGCTGATCGAGCTCGCCGACGGCGTCTCGCTCGACGAGGTCAAGGCCAAGACCGAAGCCGAATTCCGCGTCGCGCTGAAGAATACGTAAGGTCGTCGCAACGGGGGCGCGCATGACGATACGGTCTGCGCGTCCCGAAGACGCCGATTTCATCGCAGAAACCATCCTGTCGTCGCAGCGCGGCTATCGGCCGCGCGGTTGGTTCGACGTCGCGCTCGGCTGGCCCCAGGCACAGTGCCGCGATTTCATCGCGCGCATCGCGACCGCACATGCGGTGTCGATGTGGCATGTCTCGCAATTCCTGATCGCCGAGATCGATGGCAAGCCTGCTGCCGCGTTGTGCGCACTGCCGGCGGCCGGCACGGGGCCTGCGGCCTGGCGTGCCATCGAGGAGGTCGGTGCCGCGACCGGGCTTGCCGCGCCGGAGCTGGAAGCCATCCGTCGCCGCGGCACCTACACGCGCGCCTGCTGGGTTCAGGGCGGCGAGGGTGATTGGATGATCGAGCACGTCGCGACCGATCCCGCCTATGGCGGTCGCGGCCTCGTGCAGGCGTTGCTTGCGCTCGCACTGGATAAGGGACGAGCGGCCGGATTTGCCCGCGCGACGATATCGTTCCTGATCGGCAATCAGCCGGCTGAACGCGCCTACGCCAGGGCAGGATTTGTCTTCGCAGAAGAGAAGCGCGATCCCGCGTTCGAGGCGATCATCGGCGCGCCCGGATTTCGCATGTTTGCGCGAACGATGTGATGCGCCGTAGCCCGGATGGAGCGTAGCGAAATCCGGGGTGCTCGTGGATGGTCCGATCCCGGATTGCGCTGCGCTCCATCCGGGCTACTCGGCGATACCTACGACCTTGCCGCCCACACCTTGCCCCACCGCGCCGACACGCTTGCGACCCATGACGGCTCCTCGCGCACCAGGCGGAAGCCGAGATTGGCGGGCGGCACGCCCTGTGCGCAGCCGCCGGCGCGAGCGTCGCGGATGAAGTCGGTGACGTAGGCGCGGTGCGCACCCTCGGCGACGCGCACGCCGCAATTCACGGTGGGGCGGCCGGCCTTGCCGGCTGCGTCGATCCGCGAGCGCACGAAGCAGGTCGAGGTCCATTCCCAGACATTGCCGGCGAGATCTTCGATACCGTGCTCGTTGGTGCCGAACTTGCCGAACGGATAGGCCGTCGTGTCGGAGAGGTCGCGCTCGGATTCACGCTCGTAACGGCTGAGCCAGAGCTTTGAAGGATCGTCTGCGTCCACAGGCGCGCCGTCGTCCCTGAACCGGGAGCCGGCCGCAAAGGCCCATTCCGCGTCGCTCGGCAGGCGATAGGTGTGGCCGGTCTTGCGCGACAGCCAGCCCGCATAGGCCTGCGCATCGTGCCAGCTCACCTGGACCGCGGGACGATCGGACGCAATCGCGACGCCACGATCGAGCGCGCGGCACGCGCTATCCTGCACGCAAAGCTGATAGTCGGATGACGAGACCTGGTGCCGCATGATGTGCAGCGGCCGGTTGAAGCGCATCGCGCGCAGCGGCACTTCGGCCTGCAGCCCCGCGCGGGTGAAATCGCCGGCCTCGCGATAGGAGAGATTACCCGGCGCGACCCTGACGATCGCAGGCTCCGTCGCCGTGCCATGGACCGCCATGTCCGAGACCAGCGGCGCCACGGCGATCGGCCCTGCGAGCCCTGCGGCGCAGGCGAGCAGCAGTTTCAGCTTGAATGCGATCAGCATGGTCGTCCCCCGAAGAAGGAAGGGGCCGGCGATGACCGGCCCCCTGTCGCGTCTAGTTGGTGTTGGGAGCCGGTATCTCCGCGGGCGCCTTCACCTGGGTCATCAGATCGTCGTTCCACTTGCCTTCGACCTTGAAGTGCGCGGTGGCGCCGAGGTCGGCTGCCTCGATCAGATTATGCGTGACATAGGCGTAGATGCCGGGCTGCAGGAACTTGTAGAGCGCAGCTCCCGCCGAGCCGCCGCGGATGAACCAGGTCTCGAGGCCCGTCTCCGGCGCGTTGGAGAATTTTCCGGTCTCCCAGACATAGTCGCCATGGCCGCCGATCAGGTGCGGACGGCTGTCGCGATTGGCCTGCGAATGCACGATCAGCACGTTCTCGCCGACCTTGGCCGTCAGCGCGTTCTTGCCGGTGAGCGCGCCGACCTTGCCGTTGAACACGACATGGGAGGGGATCAGCTTCTTCATCACCTCTTCGGTCTCGGTGAAGGCCTCGCCCGGCGAATCGTAGGACTTGAAGTTGCCCTTCTCGTCGCGCGGTACATACATGTCCTGCTCGCCGACATAGTAGACCTTGTCGTATTTCAGCGCATGGCCCTTGCCGTCGTTCAGTCCGTCGCGCGGCAGCACCATCACCGCGCCGTTCATGCCGGAGACGACATGCCAGGGGATCATCGGGCCGCCCGGGGCGCAGTGATAGACGAACACGCCGGTCCGCGTTGCCTTCCAGCGCAGCACGACCTGCTCGCCGGGATTGACCAGCGTGAGCTCGGCGCCGCCGAGCGCGCCGGTCGCGGAGTGGAAGTCGATGTTGTGCGGCATGGTGTTGGTCGCGGGATTGACCAGCGTTACCTCGACGTAGTCGCCTTCATGCACGACCATCAGCGGGCCCGGCATCGAGCCGTTGAAGGTCATGGCCTGGAACGTGGTGCCCTTGTCGTCGATGACGACCTTCTTCTCCTCGATGTTGAGCTTGAACTCGACGATCTTGGGCCCCTGCGTCGTGGCCTGCTCGTGCGCGTGCACGAAGGGCGGGGCGACCAGCTCGACCTTCTGCCGCGGCAGCTTGAGATCGCCGGCGGCGAACGTGGGTGTCGCGAGCATCAGGGCGGTCGCGGCGGCGCTGATCAATGCGGCTCTGCGGGTGAACATCGGAAGCATCCTTCATCTGAAAGGGTTTTGATGACGGATGCAGTCTGCGCCTGTTACGGCAAGAGTGTTTGCGCTGCGACAAGCTTTTGCCGAATTCGCCTCCGGTAAAATCCTTAGGAGGTTTGCCGAAGCGCGTATCGGCCGTGCGAAGCACGCGGCGTCGCGTGATATCAGTCGCGCAAGCGGCAAATCGTTCGCATGTTCAACTATGCGCGATTGTGAATCTATGGTTGTCGATCAGAGAAGCTGGATCGCAATCCAGACCGTGCCCCAGACCGCGAGCGACAGCGCTGCAAAGATGGCGGCCGTGATCGCCAGCACCCGCACGAGATAACCTGCGCCGACGGCGGGTGCCGCGGGGGCGGGACGAAAATCGTCGAAGCGCGGGATATGACCGCGAGCGCCGGTGAGCCAGAGAACGAGATCGAGCGCGAGCGACGCCATGGCCTATCTCCAGTGAGTCATGATTGAACGTCATCATGGCCCCGATCCGGCGCTCGGACTTTGAGCGAGCGCAAGGTGGTCCGCCCGAAAACGGGTCATCCAATGCCATCCGGGATTTGCCGCGCCACCGCGCGGCATCGATTTACGAATGGGTAAGACATGAGGACAGATCTCGCAGCGAGCTACGGCGAAGAGAGATTGCCGCGCTACACGAGCTATCCGACCGCACCGCATTTCTCGCCGGCGGTCGGCCCGGATGCTTATGCCGAATGGCTCGCCGGGCTCCCGGCAGGCGCCAGCGCGTCACTCTATCTGCACGTGCCGTTCTGCCGCGAGATGTGCTGGTATTGCGGCTGCCATACCCAGATCGTTCGCCGCGACGGGCTCATTGCAGCCTATCAGCGGACGCTGCGCAGCGAGATCGCGCAGGTGTCTGAGACCATCGGTCGCCGCATCAAGGTCGAGCACATCCATTTCGGTGGCGGCACGCCGACCATCATGGCGCCGGAGGCTTTTGCCGAGTTGATGGCGGCGATGCGCCATTCGTTCTTCGTGCTGCCCTCGGCCGAGATCGCGGTCGAGATCGACCCGCGCACGCTGACATCAGAGATGGTGGAGGCCATGCGGCTCTCCGGCGTCAACCGCGCCAGCCTGGGCGTGCAGAGCTTCGATCCGGTCGTGCAGCGCGCGATCAATCGCGTGCAGAGCTATGAGCAGACGGCTTCCGTCGTCGATAGGCTGCATCGCGCCGGCATCAACGGGATCAACTTCGACCTCATCTATGGGCTGCCGCACCAGACCGTGGCGTCCTGCCTGGACACCGTTCGGCGCAGCCTCGAGCTCGGGCCCGATCGTTTCTCGGTGTTCGGCTATGCGCATGTGCCTGATTTCAAGAAGCACCAGCGCATGATCAACGAGGCCGTACTGCCCGACGGCCTCGCACGTCATGACCAGGCCTGCGCGATCGCCAATGCGTTGAAGGAGGCCGGCTACGTGCAGATCGGGCTCGATCATTTCGCGCGACCCGACGACGCCATGGCCGTGGCCTTCGAGGAACGGACGCTGCGGCGCAATTTCCAGGGCTACACCACCGACAAGGGCGAAGTCCTGCTCGGTTTCGGCGCGAGCGCGATCGGGCATCTGCCGCAGGGCTATGTGCAGAACCAGGTGCAGATCGGCGCCTACGCGCAGAGCGTGGCCGCCGGCCGCCTCGCCACCGCGAAGGGCTACGGGCTCACCGACGACGACCGGCTCCGCGCCGACATCATCGAGCGCATCATGTGCGAGTTCAGCGCCGATCTCGGCGACATCTGTGCGCGACATGGTGCGGAGCCCGAAGCGATGCTGCAATCGGCCGCGCGCCTAAAGCCGCTGATCTCGGACGGCATCGTCAGGCTCGACGGCGACCGTCTCGCGGTCGCAAGCGACTCGCGCTTCCTGGTGCGCAGTGTTGCAGCGGCGTTCGATGCGCATCTGGATCCGGGCAAGCAGTTGCACAGCAGGGCGGTGTAGTTCACCTCGCGCCGCCTACGGCAGGGACTTTTGCATATGAGCTTGGCGGGGTCTGAGCGAGCGCCTCGTCCTTCGAGACGACCGCTCCGCGGTCTCCTCAGGATGAGGCTGAGCGGCGGCTTTGCCTGTCGAAATAGTGACCACGTACTCCGTCCTCATCCTGAGGGCCCGCCGGAGGCGGGCGTCTCGAAGGATGGCTGCGGGCGAGCTTCCCGCCACGTTTTTTCTCATATGCGATAGCCCTGCCGCTTGCGGGGAGAGGGAGAAGCAACCACCAGCTTGCGCTTCAACAAAGAAGCTCGGACCCACCCGGCTATCGTCACTTCGGAACGGAGTTGTCCATGCCCTTCCGATCCGACGATCTGGTCGATGACATCATGCGAGCGGCACCGCACACGATCCGCGTGTTCCTCGCCTTCAGGATGGCCTGCGTCGGCTGTCCGATCGCGACCTTCCATACCGTGGAAGACGCCTGCCGCGAGCATGGCATCGATCGCGACAAATTCCTCGCTGCGCTGTGCGAATGCGTACCGGCGTGAGGCGAGTCGGAGTTCGCGCGGGTCGCGCGCGGACTCCCGGGTGAGGGCAGGCTTGCGCCGTAAGCGGAAGCGCCCTCACCCCTATCTTACGCAGAATTGCCGTCCGCCGTACGCTCCGCCAGCACGACGATCTTGTGCGGATCGCGCAGGATGATGCGCTGGCGGCCGCTCTCGACGAGGCCCTGGCTCTCCCAGCCGCTGAGGATGCGGCTGACGGTATGCAGCGTGGTGCCGGTCATCTGCGCGATGTCCTGGCGGCTAATCGGGAAGTCGATCTCGATGCCGTGGTCGAGCTTCTTGCCGGACTGTTTTGCGAGCCGCAGCAGCGCATGCGCGACGCGCTGCTCGACCTGCTGGGTCGACATTTCCAGGATGCGGGTATGGCTCTCCTGCAGTCGTGCGCCGACGGTTTGCAGCGTGTTGGCGGCGATTGCCGGAAACCGCTCGATCAGCCGCGGCCAGGCCGAATTCGGCCAGATCAGCACCACGCTGTCGTCGACCGCCATCGCGGTCGCCGGATAGTGCGCGGCTCCAATCGCCATCGCGAGCCCGAAGGTCTCGCCGGGGGCGACATAGCGCACCACGATCTGCTCGCCGGTCGGGGTGGTCTTGGCCGCGCGGACGTGGCCGTGCAGCAGCAGGAAGAAGGATTGCGCGTCGGCGCCCTGTTCGAAAATGGCGGTGTTCCTGGGGTACCGCGCCGAGCGGGCCTCGCGCAGGATTTCCTCGAGGTCCTCCGGCTTGACGCCTGAAAACAGCGGCAAATGCGCAACCAGCGATGTGTCGACCTTGGCCATTCTGCCTCCTTGGCGCTCGGAGTGTGATGGCACCTGTATTCGTCAGGCAGTTTGCGATAGCGCAAAACGGGCCGGCCGGACGGCAGTATTTTTCCAAATGACGATCCAGGTGACCGTCCGAATTCACAGGAGTTGCCCCCATGGCTGGCGCCCGATCCCGTAACTTTGAGGGCTGGCCGCTGTTTGCGAACAGCTTTCGGCCGTTTTTCCTGCTCGCCGCGATCCAGGCGGGGCTTTCTATCCTGGCCTGGCTGCCGATGTTCTACGGCGAATTGTCGGTGAGCTCTGCGTTCGCGCCGCGCGACTGGCACGTCCACGAAATGCTCTACGGCTTCCTGCCGGCGGTGATCACGGGATTCCTGTTCACGGCGATCCCGAACTGGACCGGGCGGCTGCCGATCCAGGGGACGTCGCTGGGCGCGCTGCTGACCGTGTGGCTGGCCGGACGTTTTGCAGTGACCCTGTCCGCCGATATCGGTTGGGCGTTCGCGCTCGTCGTCGATGCCGCCTTCCTGGCATTGGTCGTCGCTGCGGCCACGCGCGAAATCATCGCGGGCGGCAATTGGCGCAATCTGCCGGTGGTGGTGCTCGTGCTGGTGCTGCTCGCCGGTAACGTCGCCTTCCATCTCGAAGCGCACTTCGAGGGCGCGGCCGATGTCAGCATCCGCGTCGGCATCGGCGTGGTCGTGCTGCTGATCTCGCTGATCGGCGGCCGCATCATCCCGAGCTTCACCCGCAACTGGCTGGTCAAGTTCAATCCCGGCCGCCTGCCGGTGCCGTTCGGGCGCTTCGACGGCGCGATGATCGGATTGAGCGCGTTCGCGCTGATCGCATGGATCGTGGCGCCGCTGAACACGGTCACCGGCGCGGTGATGGCGCTGGTCGGCGTGCTGCACCTGGTCCGGCTTGCACGCTGGGCCGGCGATCGCACCACGCGCGAGCGGCTGCTGCTGATCCTGCATGTCGGTTATGTCTTCGTGCCGCTGGGCTTCCTGCTGCATGCCCTGGCTGTCTTCGGCGCGCTGCCGCCGAGCGCGGGCATTCACGCCTGGATGGCTGGTGCGGCCGGAACCATGACGCTCGCGGTGATGACCCGCGCGAGCCTCGGGCATACCGGACAGGCGTTGACGGCCTCGCCCGCGACGCAGGGGATTTACGCTGCGATCATCGTCGCGGCGCTGGCGCGGGTCGCTGCGGTGGTGCTGCCTGCGCATGGCGATGTCCTGCTGCACATCGCCGCCTGCGGCTGGATCGTCGCGTTCCTCGGCTTTGCGATTGCGTTCGGCCCGCTGCTCGCCGGCAGCCCCCGGCGCGCCCTTGCCATCATGGGCGTGCCCGCTCCGGCACGCTGAGCCTAGGCCGCGGACGCCGAGGGAACGCCGGCGCGCTTGGCCAGCGGCCGCACGCCCTTGCGCCATGCGGTGATGTTGCAGCCGAAGCGGCCACGGAACCAGCGCGCCATCGCGCTCTGCGCGGAGAAGCCGAGCTGGGTGGCGATATCGGCCAGCGGCCGGCCGGGGTCGTCGATCAGCTGGGTCACGAGATCGGCGCGCTGCGCGTCGAGGATCGCCGAGAAGCTGGTGCCCGATGCGGCGAGGTGCCGATGGATGGTGCGGCGGGTGCAGGCGAGATGCTCGGCCACGCGCTCGACCGTGCAGTCGCCGCTTGCGAGCAGGATGCGTACCACCTCGTCGACCTTCTCCTCCCAGCTTGCCGGCCGCGTCTCGATCGCCTCGATCCGCTTGCGCAGATAGCTCGCGATCAGCGGATGCGCGCTCGGAATTCGCCGCTCCATGTCATGCGCCGACAACAGGATCGCATCGTCATCGGCATTGAAGGTGACGCGGCAACCGAAGAAGTCGCGGTAGCGCTTGCGGTCGTGTGGCGGCGGATAATGCAGATGCACCTCGAGCGGCCGCCAGTCGCTGCTGAACAGCGACTGGATGATGCGGTGGACGCTGCCGAGCGCCATGTCGATCGACTGGCGCGGCGCGGTCGGCTGCCGGCCGCGCAAATGCAGTGTGACCGTCACGGTCTGCTTATCGCGCGTGACCTCAAGCTTCATGCCGTCGTGATGAACGTGGATGAAGCGCGAGAACGCTTCGATGGCCTCACTGACGGTCGCCTGTTCACGCACGATCAGGCCGACCGCGCCGAAATTGGTCAGCCCGCCGCGCTCGGCGAGCCGCAAGCCGAAATCTTCGGCACCCGATGCCTCTGCCGACAATTCGAGCAGCCGGCGCAGGCTGGTCACGGCAATGGGGGTATCGGGCTTGTCGAGCACGGCCAGTGGCAGCCTGACCTTGCGCATCATCTGTTTCGGGTCGAGCCCGACCGACCGGGCGACATCCGGGTAGTAGCTCAAGCCTGCGCTGCGCATGAGGTCGGTCATGCGACCCGTTCCAGTCAGCCATTCCCGCAGATGTCCCGAAATGTAAAGTTTCTGTCCCGATCCGTCAAATCCGGGAACAGGATGGAACATACATAAGGGAAACCGAAGCACGGGCGTGAATGCCGTGCGTATGACGACGCGGCGCGACGAAGCCCCGCTGCCGTCTCGGGCCATTTGACCAAGACATTGCTGGATCGGGATGATGCCGGGAAACATGCTTTCCAAGGGTGAGGTATTCGTCATTGAAACTGACGCGGCCTCCCGCGAACAACTTTCAATGGCGCTTCAACAGAGCGCCTATGACGTGATCTGCTTTGCCGACGGCGCGTCGCTGCTGTCGGAAGCCAAGGCCCGGATGCCGGCCTGCGTGTTGCTGGAGATGCCGCCGGATCGTTCCGCCCTCGACGTGCTCAAGCGCCTGCGCGAGGAGAACTGCATGGCGCCGGTTCTGGTGACCTCCGCGAACGGCAGCATCGCCATGGCGGTCGACGCGATCAAGAGCGGCGCGGCCGACTTCATCGAGAAGCCGTTCCGCACCCGCGACATCGTCGACCGGATCGATGCTGCCATCGACGAGTTCGCGCAGCCGGGTTCAAACCGGCAACGCTGGCTGCCCGGCTGCGAGCCCCTGACCGGGCGCGAAGTCGATGTGCTCGAGCACCTTGCTGCCGGCCTGACCAACAAGGAGATCGCCCGGCGCATACATCTGAGTGCGCGGACGGTCGAAGGCTACCGCGCAGGCATCCTGAAGAAGGCCGGCGCCCGCAACGTGACCGATCTGCTCCGCCGCATCTTCGGCCAGGGTTCGCCCACCCCGGTTTAAGGACCTAAGTTTAACGGCTTCGCCACGGGACGACGACACGTTCCGCGGCCTTGGTGCGGCCGCGGCGGCGCCCCACGGAAACCCCAATCGAACCAGTTCCTTCCCTGCCGCGTCCAACCATGTTGGCGAGGCATTTGATCGCACGCGTCCGGCTGGCGGCGCGGCGATACGGCAGGAGGGACTTTATGCGCATCACCGCAAGATGTCTGGCAACGACGAGCCTGGTTCTGGTGACCATGGCGACGGCGTCGCCATCATGGGCCGCCGATGTGGACGCCACATCGGCCATCGACACCGTCACCGTCTATCCGGATGGCGCCACCGTCACCCGTGTCATCGCGCTGGACCTCGCCTCCGGCGACAGCACGCTGGTCGCCAAGGACTTTCCGCTCTCGCTCGATCCGTCCTCCCTCCGTGTCGAGGGCGAGGCGGGCGCAAAACTGACCATCGGGACCATCGACGCGCGGCCGCCGCGCGCGGCACAACCCGCCAATCTGCCCGAGCTCGATAAGCGCATCGAGGCGTTGAAGGATCAGCGCGCCGATGTGCAAGGCGATATCGACGCGGCCAACGCCCGGCGCAAATTCGCGCAGCACTTTGCGGAGGCTTCTCCCGCCGGCCTTGGCGAGAAGGGCGAGGCTCGGCCGATCACCGAATGGCGCGCGGCCTTTACCGCGGTCGCCGAGGAGATCGCGACCGCCGATACCGCGATCCGCGACGCCACGCGAAAGCAGCGCGAGATCGATCGGCAGCTCGCGCAACTTGAAGCGGAGCGTTCGGCCAAGCCGCCGAGCAAGCTTGAGGTTCGCATCGATGTTGCCGCCGCCGCCGCGACGAAGGCGACGTTGCGGGTGACTTATGCAGTCCGCAATGCGCGCTGGCTGCCGCTGTATGATGCCCGGCTCGACACCGGTGCCAAGGACCGCAAGCCGCAGCTCGAGCTGGTTCGCCGCGCCGAGGTGACGCAGTCGACCGGCGAAGACTGGTCGAACGTCAACCTCGGTGTTTCCACCGTTCGCGTCAGCCGCGGCGGTAGCGCACCGGAGCTGAATTCGCTGGTTGTGAGGTATCCGCAACTGCCGAAGCCGCTGGCAATGGGCACGGCGTCGGACATGGCGGTGCCCGCGCAGCCGATGACGCGGCAGGCGCAATCTCCGGCGATGGCGAAAGCTGCGGAGCCCGAGCTGCGTGAGCGCGCGGACGAGCAGCAGGCCAACGCCGAGATCGGCGATTTTCAGGCCGTGTATCAGATCAGCGGCCGCGTCAGCCTCGGTGCCAATGAGGGCGCCAAGAGCCTGCTCATCTCCTCCATGACGGTGACGCCCGACCTCGCCATCCGTGCCGCCCCGGTCGCGGATCCCACCGCTTACCTCGAGGCGTCATTCAAGCTTGCCGAGGATACCAATCTGCTGCCCGGCAAGGTCGCGATCTTCCGCGACGGCACGTTCGTCGGTCGCAGCAAATTCTCGACCGCCGCGCGGAACGACGCGATCCGGCTCGGCTTCGGTGCCGACGACAAGATCAAGATCGAGCGCACCGTCATCAGGCAGAACGAAGGCACGGCCGGGGTGATCGCGTCCTCCAAGACCGACACGCGTTCGTTCCGCACCGTCGTTCGCAACGGGCACGACTTCCCGATCCGCATCGCGATCGAGGATCAGCTTCCGGTCAGCGAGAACGAGGATATTGGCGTCGAGATGCTGTCCTCGACCACGCCGCCCACGACCACCAATCTGCGCGAAAGGCGCGGCGTGCTGGAATGGGCGTTCGACGCAAAACCCGGCGAGATCAAGGAGATCAAGTTCGCCTGGCGCGTCCGCTGGCCCAAGGACAAGGGCATGGTGATCGTGCCGGCGGGGTAATGCGCCCGGTCTGAACCGAGGCGCGGCGCCGTCTTCGTTACCTCTCTCCGCAAGCGGGGCGAGGGAGTGCATCTTCACCGCGGCGGCAGTTCGGCTCGCGCCGCCGCCCGCATCGATTGCGGCAGCACGTAGGGCACGCCGTCGTCGGCCTGATGAACGACGGCGTCGATTTCGAAGATGTCGCGAATGGTCTCGCGCGTGACGATTTCCGCGCGCGGGCCGTCGGCAGCGAGCTTGCCGCCGTTCAGGACGATGAGCCGGTCGGCGAAGCGGATCGCGAGGTTGAGGTCGTGCAGGATCGCGATGACAGCGGTGCCGCCTGCCGCGCGGCGGCGCGCGGCTTCGACGAGGTCGATCTGGTGGCGCAGGTCGAGGCTCGATGTCGGCTCGTCCAGCAGCAGGAGCCCCGGCCCATGCTCGGCCTCGCCGCAGGCGAGCTGCACCAGCACGCGGGCGAAATGGGTGCGCTGCTGCTCGCCGCCCGATAGCGTCGGCAATTGCCGTTCGCGGAAATGTGCGAGGCCAACCTCGTCCAGCGCGGCGTCGACGAGCGACACGGCATCGCGCAGGCTGCGGTCGCCCGCGCCCATCAGCACGATCTCCTCGACCGTGAAGGGGAAGGTGACGTTGATGTGCTGGGACAGCATCGCGCGGCGCGCGGCAAGCTCGCGCGGCGTATAACTGCTTATGTCGCGCTGCTTCAGGTGCACCTCGCCCTCGCTCGGGCGGAGATCGCCGGAGAGCAGCCGCAGCAGCGTCGACTTGCCGGCGCCGTTCGGGCCGATGATCGCGACCATCTCGCCGGCTTCAACCGATAGGCCGACACCATCGAGCAGCGTGGCGCGGCCGGCGCGCTTGCTTAAGCGTCGCGCCTCGATCACGGCGCTCATAGCGAGGCGAGCCCGCGCTGGCGCAGCAGGATGCCGAGGAAGACAGGCGCGCCGACCGCTGCCGTCAAGATGCCGATCGGCATCTCCGCGGGCGCCACGATCGTGCGCGCCAGCGTGTCGGCGCCGACCATCAGGATCGCGCCAAGCAGCACCGAGGCCGGCAGCAGCAGGCGATGCGCAGGTCCAATAACGAGACGGAGCAGATGCGGCACGACGATGCCGACGAAGCCGATGACGCCACTGATCGACACCGCGACCCCTGTCATGGCGGAGACCATGACGATCGAGATCCGCTTGAGACGCTCGACGTCGACGCCGCCGTGAAACGCGTCGGCCTCGCCGAGCACCAGCAGATCGAGGCCGCGGGCAATATACGCGCAGGCGCCGAGCCCGATGATGAGGATCGGCGCGAGCACGGCGGCCTTGGTCCAGGTCGCGCCGCTCATCGAGCCCAGCAGCCAGAATGTGATGTCGCGAAGCTGGCGGTCGTCGGCGATGAACACCAGAAGCCCGATGCCGGCATTGGTGATGGCAGTGATGGCGACGCCGGCGAGCAGGAAGATCGCGATCGAGGTCCGCCCCGCGCGGCTGGAGATGCCGTAAAGGATCGCGGTCGTGGCCAGCGAGCCCGCAAAGGCCGCGAGCGGCAACAGCTCGGTCTGAAGGAAGCGCAGCGTCTCGCCGAAGCGCGAATCGGTGAAGACGATTGCGCTTGCGGCCGCCAGCGCACCGCCGCTGGAGACGCCGACCAGCGCGGGATCGGCGAGCGGGTTGCGAAACAGTCCTTGCATGATGGCGCCCGCCGCGGCGAGCAGGCCGCCGACCATCGCGGTCGCCGCGATCCGGGGAATGCGGATCGACCACAACACGAGCTGGTCGCGCGTCGTCACGGCGTCGGCGGTGGTGTTGCCTGCGAGACCGAGCGCAGCAGGCAGCCGGGAGAGGGGAATGCCGGCCGCGCCCACGGTCAGCGCGACGATGGCGGTGGCCGCGAGGATCACCAGGAGCAGGGGAATGGCAATCGACGTAAATCGCCGTCCTGCGCCCGCACGTCGCGGGCTCCGCGAGTCCGTCCCGATCGCCACGCTCATTGCCGGCAATTCGCCGCCGACAGAGCCGACGTGAAGGCGCCGCCCTCGGCCAATGCCGGATAGAGCTTGACGGAGAGATCACGGGCCGCCGCGGCCGTGCGCGGGCCGAAGCCGAGCAGATAGAGCCCGTCCATCGTGATGAAGCTCTTGTTGGCCGCGACCGGCGTCAAGGCGAAGCCGGGATGGGCGTAGACCGCGTCGGCCTGCAGTGAATCCTTGCCGCGCTCGATCGACAGCACGACGTCGGGTTTTGCCGCGACGATCGCCTCGTCGCCGATGTTCTTGTAGCCGTCGTAATCCTCGACCGCGTTGGTGGCGCCTGCAAGCTGGATGATCTCGTCGGCGGCGGTCTTGTGACCGGCGACCATCGCCCGTCCGTTCAGGAGCGACATCACGAACATCACGCGGACCGGCTTCGTGACCTTGGCACGCAGTGCGCGCAGCTGCGCAAGATCCGTAGCCACTGCGGTGCTCAGGCATTCGGCGCGCGCATCGACGCCCATGGCATGGCCGACCAGCTTGATCTTCTCGATCAGGCCTTCCTCCGAGAAGGTCTCGGGCACCAGCACCAGCGGCACCTTCGCCGTCTCCAGGAGGTCCATGGTCTCGCGCGGGCCCGATCCCTGGATCGCCAGGATCAGGGTCGGGTTGAGGCCCAGCACGCCCTCGGCCGAAATCTGGCGCATGTAGCCGACATTGGGTTTGTCGTGCAGCGCCGCTGCCGGATAGAGGCTCGTGGTGTCGACGCCGACCAGGCGGCTCTCCAGCCCGAGCGCATAGAGGATCTCGGTAATGGCGCCGCCGATCGAGACCGTGCGGGCGAAGTCGGCAACGGCGACATCGCGATTGCGCGCATCATGCAGCGTGATACCGGCGGCGTGCGCGGTCGAGGCGAGCGCGATGGTGCCGGTGAGCAGGAGGTTTGCGAGGGTGCGACAAAATGTCATTGCAGGTTACTTCGTCAGGATCAGCTTGTTCTGCGAGGTCAGGCGAAGGCGATAGGCGTCCTCGCCATGCGCGATGATGATCTCGCGCTCCGCCGCAAACAGCTCGCGGCTGTCGATCCGGCTCCCGCGTATGGTCAAACTTCTCGTTGTTGCAGAAGGGCTTTGTGTCGGCCCTGCCGCATCGCCGCTATTGTCTCCGGACGTTGCTGACATGGTAGGTGTGATGCGCTTTCGAAATTTCAGATGCGTCTTGTTTGTATAAGCGGCATCAGGCGCATTCCAACGGCGGCAATTTACAATCGATATAAACTGCAACCCGATGACATTGACCGTCAGGGTGTTGCCACGTAACCAAATGGAACAATGCGGGCCGGGGGGCCTGCACCAGAGAATAGCCAGCCAGTCGCTCGCCGCGCGAGCGCACGCCAGCCAAACAAGACATATCATGATTGGGTTGGGTGTATGGCTGACGGGGCTAGGTATTCGCGCGCGCTGATTTTGGGCGCGTCGGTGGTTTCAATTGCGGCGGTGTCGCCGGTGAGCAGCTTTGCGCAGACCGCGGATCAAACCGCGCAATCATCCAAGCCGGCGAAGCCCAAGCAGGCCAAGCGCAACCCGGCCAAGCCGCAAGCTGTTCAGCAGCAGCAGGCCAGCACCAGCGTGTGGGATGCACGCGCGCAGGCGATCGTCGGTGTTCAGGCGCTCGACACCATCACGGCTGCCGCCTCCAAGACCGACGAGCGCGCGGTCGACGCGCTCGCACCGGTCAGCGTCGTGACTTCGGCGCAGATCGAAAGCCGCCAGGCCAGCACGGTCGGCGATCTCATCTATAATGTGCCGGGCGTATGGGTTCAGAACCGCGGCGACGAGCCGTCGACCTCGATCAATATCCGCGGCTTGCAGGATTTCGGCCGCGTCGCCGTCGTCGTCGACGGCGCGCGGCAGAATTATCAGCGCACGGGCCATTTCGCCAACGGCTCGTTCTTCCTCAACCCCGAACTGATCAGCGGCATCGACATCGTTCGTGGTCCGACCGCCAACATCTACGGTTCCGGTGCGATCGGCGGCGTGGCGTCGTTCCGCACCAAGGATATCGAGGACGTCGTGCGTGCCGGCGAACGTTGGGGTGTTGACGTCAAGACCATTCTTGGCAGCAATTACGGGCGAGCGCTCGGTTCGGCCTTCGGCGGTGTTCACGTCAATCCAAATGTGGACGTGTTCGCGGGCGGCACCTATTCGACGCAGGAGAGCTACAAAGACGGCACCGGCTTCGAGGTCGCCAACACCGGCAACCGGCTCACCAGCGGCATCGCCAAGCTGACGGTGCGCCCGGCCGATGGGCACGAGATCAAGCTCGGCACCATCTTCCAGGAGGACATCTACAGCGTGGGTCAGCCGCCACGCCGTGCCGGCGAT
Organism: Bradyrhizobium sp. 63_E2_N1_3; assembly: GCF_052076005.1. Lineage (NCBI taxonomy): Bacteria > Pseudomonadati > Pseudomonadota > Alphaproteobacteria > Hyphomicrobiales > Nitrobacteraceae > Bradyrhizobium > Bradyrhizobium sp. 63_E2_N1_3. The sequence goes on from NZ_CP197235.1 coordinate 1,544,963, forward strand.
CCCAACTCGACCAATGCGAACGGCGCCAACAACCTGAGCGGCACGTCGATCTACAGGTCCGACGTCAAGAACTACACCACGACGCTCGGCTGGAAATATTCGCAGCCGGATGACCAGTGGTTCGACTGGGATGCGAAGGTCTACTGGAATCGCACCGAGAACGACCAGGTCAAGACCGCGCATACCAGCACGACGCCGTCGGTCTTCTGCAGCGGCGTGCCCGGCAATGCCGTGTCCGGCTGTATCGGCAGCAACCGTGGATATCTGCTCGATACGGTCGGCGTCGACGTGTACAACACCACGCGCTTCGATACCGGCAGCTGGCGTCACGCGGTGACCTACGGACTGGACGCGTTCCAGGACAAGGTGTCGACGCAGGACAGGACCGGCACGTCGGAAGTGACGACGCCCGGCGGTCAGCGTACGGTCTCCGGCGGTTTCGTGCAGTGGAAGGCCAATTACACCTCCATGCTCGAGGTGATCGGCGCGCTTCGTTACGACAATTATCAGCTCTCCTCGGCATCCTCGTCGTCCGGCGGCGACCGTTTGTCGCCGAAGATCACCGTCGGGCTCGTTCCCACGGCGGTCGTGACGCCCTATGTCAGCTACGCCGAAGGTTATCGCGCGCCGTCGATCACGGAAACGCTGGTCAGCGGTCCGCATTCGGGCGCGACGGTCAACGACTCGTTCTTCCGCTGTCCGTCGGGCACGCCGGGTCCGGGAGCGGATTCGACCTTCTGCTTCGTCCCGAATCCGAATCTGCGGCCCGAGGTCGGCAAGAACAAGGAGATCGGCTTCAACATCAAGAAGAACGATCTGTTCACGGCGGGCGATACGCTGCGCGGCAAGATCAACGTGTTCCGCAACGACATCTCCGACTTCATCGATCAGGTCGCCTATGGAAATCCGCTGGTGGTCCCCACCGGCCCGCCGCCGGCGCCCTCCATCACCGTGCTTCCGTTCCTGCAATATCAGAACGTCGCGTCCGCCCGCATCCAGGGTTTCGAGGCCGAGGCGATGTACGACGCGAACACCTGGTTCTTCGGCCTCTCCGGCAGTTACCAGAACGGCAAAAACCTCCAGACGGGATTTGGCCTGTACAGCGTTCCGCCGCAGAAGGTCACGACGACCGCCGGCGTGCGGTTGCTGGACCGGACCCTGATCCTCTCGGTGATGTGGACGTCGGTGATTGCGAACACCGACATCCCGCCGACCTATACGCCGGCGACGTCGTACGATCTCGTCAACCTCTACGCCCAGTATCAGCCGCGGCCCGATCTCACGCTCAACTTCTCGGTCGAAAATCTTCTCAACCAGTACTACCGGCCCTACGCCATTCCGGTCGGCAGTACGGGCGATACGCAAAACGACGTGAAATGGGCGAGCGCCGGCCCCGGGCTCGTGGTCAAGGGAGGCCTGAAGTACCACTTCGGCGGCATCTAAGGAGTACGCCGACGACAGCAAACGGGACGCCGTATTCACCGCCAGAGCCACGCTGATGTCCCAGCGTGGCTTCGGCACGTTCTGAAACATCCGCTCGGCATTCGCCGATCAACAAGACTGACAGGAGAAAATCTGATGTTCATCGCCATGAATCGTTTCCAGGTGAAGCTCGGCTCGGAGGCTGCTTTCGAGACCGTCTGGCGCACCCGCGAATCCTATCTCGGCAGCATGGCCGGCTTCGTTGAATTCCACCTGCTGAAGGGGCCGGCGCTCGAGGACCACACGCTGTATTCTTCGCACACGGTCTGGGTCGACAAGGCGGCGTTCGAGGCCTGGACGCGGTCGGACGAATTCCGCCGCGCCCACGCGCGCGCCGACAACAAGACCGGCGAAAGCCTCTATCTCGGCCATCCCAAGTTCGAAGGGTTCGAGGTCATCATGACCGAGCGCAAGACGAACGCGGCCGCCTAGATCGCGGCGGATCAGGAAAGGGAGCCGGACATGCTGAGCACCGATCTCGCCGATCTCAAGGCGTACATGGCTGACAATCCCGGTGCGGTGATCGAGGACGTTGCGCGCGAGCGCAAGGTCACTCCGCGGGCGGTGATCGAGGCGCTGCCGTCGTCCATGGTGCGCGTTGGTGGCGGCGAGCATTTCGCCGCCGCCATGCAGGACATCGCCGCGTGGGGCGAGGTCACGCTCATCGTGCACACGGATGACGCGATCTTCGAGTTCACGGGCGCGGTCCCGGCGGGCGAGGTCGGCCGCGGCTATTTCAACCTGATGCAGCCGAAGGGATTGCACGGCCATCTCCGCCACGAGCGCTGCGCGGCCTTGGCCTTCGTCGAACGCCCCTTCATGGGCAAGACCTCGGCCTTCGTTGCGTTCGTCAATGCCGACGGCGGCATCATGTTCAAGGTCTTCGTCGGCCGCGACGAGACCCGGGCGCTGCGGGCGGACCAGCTCGTGCGATTCCGGCAGCTGGCGGACCGGGTCGCGGCGCTAGGCGTGGCATAATTTCCTTCTGTCTGTCGGGAGATCAGGATGCAGAGCAATTTTGGGCTTCGGCATGTGATCCTAACAATTGGGCTGGTGCTTGCGCCGGCCCCGGCCTTCGCGATCGACGAAGCGCTGTTGCCGCGCAATCTGTCGCCCTGGGGCATGTTCCTCGGTGCCGACATCATCGTGAAGACGGTGATGGTCGGGCTCGCCATCGCCTCGCTGGTGACGTGGACGGTGTGGCTCGCTAAGACCATCGAGCTGCGCCGCAAGAGCGCGCTCGCCGTGCAGCGGACGCGTGCGCTCGAGGGCAGGATGAAGCTGGCCGAGGCGGCGGAGCGGACCGGCGACGCGCATGATGCGGTCGCCCAGCTCATCCAGTCCTGCGCCAAGGAGGCGGAGCTCTCCGGCGGCATTGTCGATGACGGCCTCCAGGAGCGCGTCGCGCTGCGGTTGGAACGGGTCGAGGCCGCGATGTCCAGGCAGATCGCGCGCGGCACCGGCGTGCTCGCGACCATCGGCGCCACCGCGCCGTTCGTCGGCCTGTTCGGCACGGTCTGGGGCATCATGAATTCCTTCATCGGCATCTCCGAGAGCCACACCACGAGCCTTGCGGTGGTCGCGCCCGGCATCGCCGAGGCGCTGCTTGCGACTGCGCTCGGACTCGTCGCCGCGATCCCGGCCGTGGTGATCTACAATCAGCTTGTCCGCGGCATCGCAAATTACCGGGCGTTGCTCGGCGACGCTTCGGCGCAGCTCATGCTGCTGGTCAGCCGCCAGCGCGACCACAGAGAGTTCCGCCTGGCGCGGGCGGCGGAGTAGGCCATGGCCGCGAAGCTCGGCGCACGCGGGGGATCGCCGCTGAGGCGCGGCGACCCCGGCGATCTCGACGTCACCCATGAGATCAACGTCACGCCGTTCATCGACGTGATGCTGGTGCTGCTGATCATCTTCATGGTGGCGGCCCCGCTCGCCACCGTCGACATCGGCGTCGAGCTGCCGGCCACCGCCGCCGAGCCGGCGCCGCGGCCGGACAAGCCCACCTTCGTGACGGTGAAGCCGGATCTCACCGTCGCCGTCGGCGAGGAGACAATGGCACGCGAAGGCCTCGTCACGGCGCTCGATGCCGCCACCAAGGGCCGCAAGGACGAGCGCATCTATCTCCGCGCCGACAAGGCTGTCTCTTATGGCGACCTGATGGAGGTGATGAACACCTTGCGCAATGGCGGCTATCTCAAGGTCGCCCTGGTCGGCCTCGACGGACGCAGCTGATGTCGGCGAGCGCTTTTGCCCTGCATGAACCGCTCGGCGAGCGCGAAACGGCGCGTTGGGGCGTTTCGGCCGCGGTGATCGTGGCGTTGCATGTCATCGCTGCGGTGATCGCGATGAATTGGGTGCGGTCGCAACCGGAGCAGGGCGTCACCCTGCCTGCGGTCATGATCGATATGGCGCCGATCACGTCGGCGCCTCAGGCGACGCCGGATGACGTGGTGCCGGGGCCGGTGATGAAGGAGGCCGATGCCTCACCGCCGGAGCCGATGCAGCGGCAGGCGGTCGAGGAGACCATCGCGCCGACACCGCCGCAGGAGAAGCCCGACGTGGTGGCGCCGCCGGAGCAGAAGCTCGAGCCGACACCGGCCAAGCCGGAGCCCGCGAAAATCGTGCCGCAGGAAAAGCCGGCGCCCGAAAAGCCGAAAGTAGTTCGTCCGGAGGCAAAGAAGCCGTCGAACGCGACGCCCGCGCCTCGCAACAGCGCGCCGCCGCGCGCCGAGCGGGAGGCGCCTGCAGCGTCCGCCATGAGCGCGGGCGCGGTCGCATCGCTGGTTGCGACCTACAATCAGCGCGTCCGTGCGCACCTGATGCGCCTTCACTCCTATCCGTCCGGCGGCAACGGTCAGCGCGGGCTGGTCCGGGTGAGTTTCACGATCGGCCGTAACGGCCAGGTCACGTCCAGCCGCATCGCTTCGTCCGGCGTTGCCGCGTTCGATGCCAAGGCCACGTCGATGATCCACCAGGCCTCGCCGTTCCCGCCGATCCCGGCGGAGATCAAGAACAGCTCGATGAGCTTTACCGTTCCGGTGGACTTTATCGTGCGGTAGCCCGCTCTTTCTACCTCGCCCCGCGTGCGGGGAGAGGGTGGGGTGAGGGGCGGTCTCCGCGCACTCATCGAGAGTGTGGGAATGGAGTTCTATCCTCGTCATTGCGAGCGCAGCGAAGCAATCCAGACTGCCTCTGCGGAGAGACTCTGGATTGCTTCGCTGCGCTCGCAATGACGGAGGGTGAGGCGCCACTGTCGGTTCCTTCCCTCTCCCCGTAAGAACGGGGGAGAGGGAGAGGAGAGAGCGTCGGCTTACTTCGCCTTCAGGAAATCCGCGACCTCGAGCAGCATGAACTCGTCGTCGTCGGCCTTGTTGGGATCGCGGCTGGACGAGAACGGCAGATTGTTGTCGTTGCCGACGATGATGTGGGTCTCGTCGACGCGATCGACGTTCTCGATGGTGAAGAACGGGAAGGTGTAGACGCCGTCATTGAGCGGCTTGCGGGCCTTCTTGTCGGGGTCCTGGATCTTCATCAGGTCGATATAGCCGATCTTGCGCACGGGCTTGCCGACATTGGCGTCGGTCAGCTCGATCTTGTAGACGCGCTTGAACTTGGCGATGTCGGGGAAGCAGTTCTCGCCGCGGGTGCCTTGCGGGCAGGCCTTGTCGGCGGTGCCTTCGCCGTTGTCGCGCTCGATGATCAGGCCGCCGGTCGGGTCGATCATGTTGAAGTCGCCGATGGCGTTGCCGTTCTGCTCGAACACATACTGCCAGTAGCGGCCGGTGAATTTTTCGGCAGCGACGTCGAATTCGAGGATGCGGCAGGCTTCCTTGCCGTCGACCTTCTCCCAGTCCTTCTTGTCGGCGTCCCAGATCGGGCCCTCGAGTAGGCCGTAGAGGAACTTGCCGTCCTTCGAGGACGCAAAGCCCTCATAGCCCTTGGAGCGACGGAGGTTGACGTTGGTGTAGGTCGCGCCGGGTGCGCCGGGTGTCGCCACGGCCCAGTTGTCCGGCGAGCGCACCGGCTTGCCGTCGGCAACCGTCTCGAACACGCCGAGGATCTTGCCTGATTTGTCGGCCTTCAGGATATAGGGGCCGAACTCGTCGCCGATCCAGAAGGTGTCGCCGATGATCTGGAAACCCTCGGTGTCGAAATCGGAGCCGGTGAGATAGCGCTTCTGCGTATCCTCATGCACGATGCGGAACGGCACCTTCTTGTCGGGATCGTGCAGGAAGATGGTTTCCTGGCGCTCGATCTTGCCGCTCGCCCAATCCATCTTGTAGCGGTTCAGGTACAGCATCGAATCCGGCGAGTTGGCGCGCGCGCCCATGCCGTTGTCGGTGATGACCCAGTAGCTGCCGTCGGGCATGTGCTTGATGCCGGAATGGCCCTGCAGCGGCTGGCCCTTGAACGGCAGCGACACGCCGGTCGCACGCTCATAGGACTTGCCCATCACGGTGCCGAGCGCGTCGACGCGCTTGCCGGTGGTGTATTTGCCCGAGGTCTTGAGATCGGCAGGCGCGTCGGCCGGCGCGTCGATGAAGGTCGCGGCCGGCATCACCACGTGGCCGGCGAGCTTCGCCGGGAATTCGCCCTCGTTCTGTGCAAGCGCGGTGCTCGCGGTGAGAATGATCGTTGCGACGGTGCTGAGAAAAGTCGCGCGCATGTGCGTCTCCTGTTAGTGGACGACGCCTTATGCGGATCGCATGTTGCAGTTTTGTGAAACCGGGCGAAACGCCGCAGCAGCTATTGTTTCGGCGGTGTCGGAGAGGGCGCCGGAATCTCGAAGCTGACGGTCTTGCTATCGATCACGCGGTGCGTGGGATCGGCCAACTCGAACAGTACCTTGTGCGGGCCCGGAGGCAGTCCGACCACGATCACGGTCTCGCCACTGGCATCGACAAAATGCCAGGGCGCATCATCGACCGTGATGTGGATGTGACCGATGCGCGGCGACACGTCGAGCGCGCCCTTGCCGAACACCGGTACGATCCGGAGATTTTCCGTGGTGTACTGGATGAAGACGAGGCCCTGCGCCAGTTGTTCGGCCAGCGGTGGATCGACGATCAGGCGGGCGGGCGCCTGCTTGTCGATGGCAACCAGCGGAGAGGGCCCGCGCACGTCGCGGGCGCTTTGGGCGACGGCGGCTGCCGCAAACATTGTGGAGACCGCCAGAGCGGCCACGACGTCGAGGGCCGCGTTCATGTTCGTTCCTTCCAGGTTATCAGGCGATCTTGCGGCCGAGGAAGTCGCGGATCAGCGGAACCATCTCGTCGAATCTGTCCTCGAGCGCGAAATGACCGGTGTTGATCAGGTGAAACTCTACTTGCGGCAGGTCGCGCTTGTAGGGATGGGCGCCGTCGGCCGGGAAGATGAAATCGTTCTTGCCCCAGACGATCAGCGTCGGCGGCTTGTGCTTGCGGAAGTAGGCTTGCACCGCGGGATACAGCGGCAGATTGGTCCGGTAATCGTAGAACAGGTCCATCTGGATATCGCTGTTGCCGGGCCGGTCGAGCAGCGCCTGATCTTGTACCCAATTGTCGGGTGAAATCCGACTTACGTCCGACATGCCGTCGGTGTACTGGAATTTCGTCGTTTCCAGCGTGACCAGCTTCATCAATGCCTGTCGGCTGGTATCGGACCCGTCGGCCCAGTATTGCTTGATCGGATTCCAGAACTCCTTCAGCCCTTCGTCATAGGCGTTGCCGTTCTGCACGATCAGGCCGCTGACGCGCTCGGGATGCTTGAGCGCCAGCCGCCAGCCGACCGGGGCGCCGTAATCCATCACGTACATCGCATAGCGGGTGACACCAAGTTGGCCGAGCAGGCCGTCAACGAGTTCGCCGAAGCGATCGAAGGTGTATTTGAACGACGTGCGCGGCGGCATGTCGCTCTGGCCGTAGCCGGGATAGTCGGGAGCGATCACGTGATAGCGGTCCGCCAAAGCCGGGATCAGGTTGCGAAACATGTGCGAGGAGGTCGGAAAGCCGTGCAGCAGCAGCACCACCGGTGCATCCTTGGGCCCCGCTTCGCGGTAGAAGATCTTGATCCCGTCGACGGATTTGGTTCGATAGTAGACGACCGGATAAGAACCGGTGGCGCCGCGGCTGTCGCGCTGCGGTTTCGCCGATGCATCCGGTGAAGCGGTGGCAACGGCCATTCCGGATAGTCCGGCGACCAGGCGACGACGATCAATGTGGCTCTGTGGCGGCGGGACGTCTGCACTTTTCATGTCGATCTCCTGTCAAGAATCGATAGCTCGCAGACGTCCTTCGTCCGCCGCTTCAAACGCCTTCGTAGACCAGCCGGGTGAAGAAGCCGGGATCGATCACGAACTGCCCCCATATCGCATCGAAGGCCGCGGTCGGTTTGGCGGCCACGGCTTCGTCCCGCGTTCGTCCCTGGCTCTTGAGACGGGCGACGTTGTCTCGGATCGTGATCAGCATGTCGCGAAACGCCTGGAGTTCGGCTCTGTTGCCGACCGGCTTGCCGTGACCGGAGATCACGATCGTATCCTGTCCGGTCGCTGCGAGATTGGCTTCGGAAGCCGCGATCATCCCGTTGATGCTGCCGCCGGTCGAGTAGTCGATGAACGGATAGATGCCGTTCCAGAAGGTATCGCCGACATGAACGACGTTGGCTTCTGCAAAAGTGATGGAGATGTCGCTATCGGTATGCGCGGGCCCGTAATATTTCAGGTCGATCGAGCTTCCATTGAGCCTGAGCTTGTGGTTGCCGGCAAAGACTTCACTGGGGATTCCGCCCGCGCCGAGCGGAAGGAAATTGTAGTCCCAGTCCTCTACGCGCTGAACTTCGAGGAGGTACTTTCGCGTGTTCTCCTGCGCGATGATCCTGGCGCCAGCGGAATGGAGCCATTCGTTGCCATCGGCGTGATCGAAATGCCAGTGGGTGTTGACGAGATGGGTGACGGGATCGGCGCCGAGATCGGCCATCGCTTTGGTGAGCTGGGGACGCGAGACGCGGATGCCGGCATCGACTAAAACCTTGCCGTCGGGACCGGTCAGGACCGCGACATTTCCGCCGGAGCCTTCGAGCACGGCTATGTTGCCTCGGAGTTTGTGCGTGGTGATCGGCGATGTCGCCGCACTGTCCTTGATCAGGCTGACAAGGCCTCGCGCTTCAGCGTAGGCCTGCCGCGGCGAAAGCCAACCGTTAGTAGCGGCAATCGTCGCGCCGCTCAGGCAGCAGAGACAGAAATTGCGGCGCGACAGCAGGGCTCTGGTCTCTAACTCCATAGCGTCCTCGATTGACGGCCGGGCGACGGCATTCAAAACGCACGGCGGCTTTGCGCATATCCACCGCGTAGCCGATTGTCGCTGTAGGGAGCAGACGGTATGCTTGAGAAGCACCTTCTCAAGATATGGAAAGCGTATCCGATGGACCGGTTGGAGGCAATGTCGGTGATCGTCGCGGTCACTGAGACAGGAAGCTTTTCAGCCGCTTCGCGGCGCCTCAACACGCCGGTCGCGACAGTCAGCCGCACGGTCGCCGAGCTGGAGGCGCGGTTGAAGGCCCAACTATTTCAGCGATCCTCGCGCCAGATGAAGCTGACCGATGTCGGACGATCCTACATCGAAGCCTGCAAGCGCATTATCGGGCAGGTAGACGACGCGGAGCGCGAGGTCTCCGGCGAGTACAGGATTCCGAAAGGAGATCTCGCGGTCACGTCGCCCTGGGGGCTCGGACACATGCACCTGTTGCCGATCGCGCTCGAATTCATGGATGCCTTTCCAGACATCGCGCTACGGCTCGTCCTGACCGACCGCATTGTCAACACGGCCGAGGAGAATATCGACATTTCGGTCCGCATCGGCAACCTCCCGGACAGCAACCTGATCGCGACCCGAGTCGGCTCGGTCCGGTTCGTGCTCTGTGCGAGTCCCAGTTATGTTGCCAAGCACGGCCAACCGAAGGTGCCTGCCGATCTGGCTGCTCATGACTGTATCAGTATCGACAGCCTCGCGGCTCAGCGGAACTGGAAGTTCGTCATCGACGGCCGCGAAGTAGCGGTGCCGATCCGGTCGAGATTGACTTTGAGCGACTCCGAGGCTGCGGTCGAAGCCGCGATCGCGGGTGCCGGCATCACCCGCGTCATGTCGTACAAGATGGAAGCCGCACGGCGCGCCGGAAAGCTCGCTTTGATGCTGGAACCATTCGAACAGGCGCCATGGCCGGTGCATATCGTCTACGCGGAGCGCAAGCCCGAGCCACTCAAGCTCAGATCTTTTCTCGACTGGGCCACGCCGCGCCTTAAGGAGCGGCTCGCTTAGCTCGTGTTACTCCTTCACCGCGCCGGTCAACGAGGAGACGTAATAATCCACGAACAGCGAATAGAAGATCGCAACCGGCAGCGAGCCGAGCAGCGAGCCGGCCATCAGCGCGCCCCACTGGTAGACGTCGCCGGTGACGAGCTCGGTCAGGATCGCGACCGGCACGGTCTTGTTGGCGCCGCTCTGGATGAAGGCGAGCGCGTAGATGAACTCGTTCCAGGACAGCGTGAAGGAGAAGATGCCGGCCGAGATCAGCCCGGGCACCGCCAGCGGCAGCGTGATCCGCCGCAGGATCTGCAGGCGCGTGGCGCCGTCGACCAGCGCGCATTCCTCGAGCTCGTAGGGGATCGACTTGAAATAACCGATCAGGAGCCAGGTGCAGAACGGCACCAGGAAGGTCGGATAGACCAGGATCAGCGCCAGCGGTGAGTCGAACAGGCCGAACTGCACCACGACGGTGGCGAGCGGGATGAACAGGATCGAGGGCGGAACGAGATAGGCGAGATAGATGCCGAGGCCGACATAGGGGCTGCCGCGGAAGCGCAGCCGCTCGATGGCATAGGCGGCGAGCGTGCTCGCGATCAGCGACAGCGTGGTCGACCCGATCGCCACAATCATCGTTGTCCACAGCCAGCGCGGATAGGCGGTGTCGAACAGCAGGTGCTTGACGTGAGCCAGCGTCGGCGAGGTGATCCAGAACGGGTTGTGATCCTTGAAGTTCATCAGCTCGGCGTTCGGCTTGAACGACGTGATCGCCATCCAGTAGAACGGAAACAGCAGGATCAGCACGAAGCAGCCGAGCGGCAGGTAGATCATCATCAGCCGCCGCAGCCCGGAATCCCAGGCCATGGTATCGGGCGCCGCCTTCGCGTCGGCCACGGCAGGTTGGGCGACGGTATCAGTCATTGCTCTCTCCCTGCTGCCATTTGCGGCGCGCCAGGCCGAAATATGAGAACAGCGTCGCGAACACCAGGAACGGGATCATCGACACCGCGATCGCGGCACCTTCGCCGAGCTCGCCGCCGGCAATGCCGCGCTGGAAGGCCAGTGTCGCCAGCAGATGGGTCGAATTGACCGGCCCGCCGCGGGTGATGGCATAGACGAGCTGGAAGTCGGTGAAGGTGAAGATGATCGAGAAGGTCATGACGATGGCGAGGATCGGCATCATCATCGGGAAGGTGATGTAGCGGAAGCGCTGCCAGGCGCTGGCGCCGTCGAGCATCGCGGCCTCGTAGAGCGAAGGCGAGATGGTCTGCAGGCCCGCCAGCAGCGAGATCGCGACGAAGGGAATGCCGCGCCAGATATTGGCGGCGATCAGCGAGAAGCGCGCCGGCCAGGGCGCGCCGAGGAAGTCGATATTGGTGGTGCGCCAATGCAGCACGTCCACCAGCAGGTAGGAGATGATCGAGAATTGCGGATCGTAGATCCACCAGAACGCCAGCGCCGAGAGCACCGTCGGCACGATCCAGGGCAGCAGCACGATGGCGCGGAGCAGGCTCTTGAACGGAAAATGGTTGTTGAGCAGCAGCGCGAGCCAGAAGCCGAGCGCGAACTTTCCGAAGGTCGCGACCGCCGTATAGAACACGCTGTAGAACACCGCGCCCCACCAGAGGGGATCGGTGAGCAGATACTGGAAATTCTCAAGGCCCACGAAGACGCCACGTCGGCCGATCGTGGTGTCGGTGAAGGCGAGCCAGATGCCGAGACCGAGCGGATAGGTCAGAAACACCGCGAGGAGCCCGATCGCGGGCGCCAGGCACATCACGATCAGGAACGGCTTGTAGTCGAACAGCCGCACCAGCCAGGATTGCTGCCGGTGCGCCAGTACGGGGGAGGAGAGGGTGGTCACGGACATCGGGTCGTTGTCCTGTTCTAGGCTGTTACCACACCGCCATTGCGAGCGAAGCGACTTGTCCGCCGTAGCTTTGGCGAAGGCAGAAGCAATCCAGTCTGTCTCCGCAGTTGCAGTCCGGATTGCTTCGTCGCGTCGCTCCTCGCAATGACGGCCGCGTTGTCGTCGGCCGCTACCTCTGTCTGCGGAAGTACCGCTTGCAGCGCTGTTCCGCTTCCGCAGCCGCGGCTTCGGGCGTCGCCGCACCGGTCGCGACCGAGGCGAACATCTGCACCGTCACATAGTCCGCGCGAACAGCACCGGTGGCGGTCGAAATCGGACCCTTGAAGCCGGCGTAATACGTGCTGTTCATGGTGTCCCTGAAGATCGCGACCTTGGGATCGCCCTTCCACACCGCCGCATCGGCGTAGGCCGCAAGCGGTTGCGACCAGTAACCGCTGTTGGCGTTGAGCCACGGCTCGTACTGGTCCTTCTCCAGCATGAACTGCAGGAAGGCCTTCGCCGCGTTCGGATACTGGCTGTGCTTGAACACCATGGCGTTCAGCGTCAGTCCCGACATCGGCGAGATCGGTGCAAGGCCCTTCGGCAGCAGCTGATGTTCGGAATCCTCGGCGATCGCCGCGGTCGCCGGATCGTTCTTCAGCGAAAAATACAGCGAGACGCCGTTCGCCGTCAGCCCGATTTCCTGCGAGGAATAGGCGCGATTGTTGCTGACGTCGTTCCAGGACGGCGTACCGGCGATGAAGGTCGGGTAGAGCTCCTTCACGAAATTCAGCGCCGCGATGGTCTCCTTGCTGTTGATGGTGACATTGCCTTCCTCATCCAGCAGCGAGGCATTGTGCGACCACATCATCCAGTCCGCAAAGCCGTTGCCGTCGCCGACGGCATTGCCCAGCGCAAAGCCCGCGGGCTTGCCGGCTTTCTGCAGCTTCTTGCAGAGGTCGAGGAGTCCGGCATGGTCCTCCGGCGCCTTGTCGAACCCGACGGATTTGAGGATGGACTTGCGATAGATCAGGGGACCGGCGGTGGCCCCGAACGGGAGCCCGATCCAGGTATCGCTCTTGGCCTTTTTGCCGTAGGCCTTCGCAAGGTTCTGCCAGCCGCCATACTTCTTGCCGAGATAGTCGGCGACGTCGGTCAGCTCGATCAGCTTGTCGACATAGATGTGCGGCGCGTCGGAGAAGCCGATGATGATGTCGGGGCCGGCGCCGGAATTCGAGGTCACCGCGGTCTGCTGGTTGATGTCCTCCCAGCCGACGAAGTCGACCTTGACCTCGACCCCGGTCTCCTTGGTGAATTTTGCCGCATTGGCGCGGAACACGTCTTCGTCGGCCTGGACGAAGCGCACCGGCCGCAGCATGCGCAGGGTTGCGCCTTTTTCGATCGGCAATTTCGGTGCGGGGACGTCCGCGGCCTTGATCGCGGATTGAGCGTGCGCTGCAACACCGGTTGCCGCGAGCGCCGTAGCGGACAGGCCCAGAGCCAAGGCATCACGACGGGTGATGTCGTTCCTCATCAGTTCCTCCCTATGATGTCTCCCTTCCCGGCGTTGATCGCCGGTGAAGGGCCGTTCCGATTCCCGGCGCGTTTTGCGGCCGGCCGCCTAGCTGTTCGGTCCGCGATCCATGCTGACGGGCTGCCAGCGGCGGAGCGCGGTGTTCTGCAGCACCGACGGATTGACGCAGCTTACCGGCCACATGCCCTGAAGCACCAGTGACAATTCGTAGCCCACGCGGCGCTTGCGCGCCTCGTCGAACCGTGCCGAGGCCGAGGCGACATGGGCGGTCAGCGTCACGTTCTCCATGCTGAGGATGGGATTGTTGTGCGAGGGGGGCTCCTTCTCCAGCACGTCGAGGGTGGCGTGGGCAATCCAGCCCTCCTGGAGCGCCTTGATCAGGCTTTCCTCGTCGACGGTGGCGCCGCGGCCGGTATTGATGAAAACCGATCCCTTCTTCATCTGCCGGAAGTGCTTCTCGGTCAGCATGTGATGCACCTCGGGCCTTGCAGGGGCGTGCATCGAGACGAAGTCGGATTGCGACAGCACCTCGTTCAGCGTCGCCGGGATCACGCCATGGTCGTACATCAGCGTTTCCTGGATGAAGGGATCGTAGGCCATCATGCGCAGGCCGAACGGGGCGGCGCGCTTCGCAACTGCACGCGCGACGCGGCCGAACGAGATGAAGCCGAGCGTCTGGCCCATCAGCCGCGGGATCTTCAGCAGCGCTGGCCGGCCTTCGGCCCAGCGCCCGTCGCGTACCATCCTGTCCTGCTCGACCAGGCGGCGGAAGCCGGCGAGCAGCAGCATCATGGCGTGGTCGGCGACCTCCTCGATGAAGGTATCGGGAATGTTGGTAACGGGAATGCCGCGGGCGGTCGCGGCCTTCACGTCGACGCTGTCGACGCCGACCGAGCCGAGCGTGATCACCTTGCAGCTATCAAGTGCGTCGATGATCGACTTGGTGATGGGGATGCCCTTGGCGTAGATGGCATCGGCGTTTTTCGCGGCGGCGATGAACTCGGCCTCATTGGCGGGGGCTTCGACGATCTCGGCATCGATCGGATCGAGCGCCTCTCGCTCGAAGGAATAGTCGCTGCCTGCGACCGTGAAGCTCGCGCCCTTCGGCGTCACCACCCTGTATTTCGGCATTTCCTGCTCCCGATTTGGTCTGTCGGTTCTTGTTGTGACCCGCACCTTGTGGGCGGGCCTTTGCGTCTTTTACGCGAAATCGGAGCGGTCGCGTACAATCGTCGGTTGCCGCTGCGGCGATTTATTCGACTGTTTCGGCCTTCCGTCCGGGCTTCTACGGAGCCGCCCGTAACAGGTTGATAAGAGGTCACACACTAAAAGTTGAATCAAATTTATCGATTCCCTTGCGCGCCCGTATCCCATTATTGCCGGAGCTGTCCCGTGAAGTTGAGCAATCTGAAGATCGCCCCGAAGCTCGGTATCCTTGTCGGCGTCACCCTGTTGGGCCTTTGCGTCTCCGGTGTTCTCGCCGGCTATCTGATGAAGCGCGAGATGGTCAATGCGCGCATCGACCAGGCCAAATCGATCGTCGACCTCGGTCGCAACTACGCCGCGGCGCTGAAGAAACGCGTCGATGCCGGCGAGCTGACGAAGGATGCGGCGATGGCCGACCTTCGCCGCTACGGCAACGCGATGACCTACGACAACGGCTCGGGCTACCTGTTCGGCACGTCCTATGACGGCATCACCCAGCTCGCGCCCGATCCGAAGCAGATCGGTAGCAACCGCATGGATGTCGTGACCAACGGCCGCAAGCTCTCCGTCGAGCTGATGGACGGCGTCAAGGCCAACGGCTCGATCCTGCTCTATTATGATTACGTGAAGCCCGGCCAGGAGACGCCGATCAGCAAGATCGGTTACGCCGTCGCGGTGCCCGGTTTCGACATGTATCTCGGCACCGGCGCCTATCTCAGCGACATCGACGCCAAGATGGGCCCGGTCTACTGGCTGCTAGGTCTTGCCATGCTCGGCATCGTCATCGTCGCCGGCGGCGTTGCCTGGCTGATCAGCCGCGGCATCAGCCGTCCGCTGGAGCTGCTCGGCGCCCGCATGAAGGATCTCGCCGACGGCAAGCTCGAGGGTGAGATTCCCGGGGTTGGTCGCGGCGACGAGGTCGGCGCGATGGCTTCGACCGTCCAGATCTTCAAGGACAACGCGGTCCGCATCCGCGGCCTCGAGAAGACCGAGGCCGATGCCAAGGAGCGTGCCGCGGCGGAACGTCGCAGCGCGATGGAGGGCATCGCCAGCGATTTCGAGCGCAGCGTCAACGGCATCGTCCGCTCGGTCTCCTCGGCCGCCGCCGGCATGCAGAGCACCGCGCAGTCGATGACCGCGACGGCCAGCGACGCCTCGTCGCGTGCGGCGACGGTCGGCGCCGCCTCGCAAAAAGCCTCCGGCAATGTCGGCACGGTTGCCGCGGCCGCCGAAGAATTGTCGAGCTCGGTTGCGGAGATCTCCCGCCAGGTCACGCGTTCGACCGAAGTCGCGAGCCGGGCCGTCAGCGATGCCGAGCGCACCAACGCCACCGTACAGGTGCTCTCGACCGGCGCCGAGAAGATCGGCGAGGTCGTCAAGCTGATCCACTCGATCGCGGCGCAGACCAACCTGCTCGCGCTCAACGCCACCATCGAAGCGGCGCGCGCCGGCGAGTCCGGCCGGGGCTTCGCGGTCGTGGCCTCCGAGGTCAAGGCGCTGGCGAACCAGACCGCGAAGGCGACCGAGGAAATCTCCGCCCAGGTCGCGGCGATGCAGACCTCGACCAGCGACGCGGTCACGGCGATCTCCGGCATCACCCAGACCATCGCCGAAATGAGCGAGATCACCGCCGGCATTTCTGCCTCGATCGAGCAGCAGGGCGAAGCGACCCGCGAGATCGCCCGCAACATCCAGTCGGTCGCGGCCGGCTCGAACGAGATCAACGCCAATATCGGCAGCGTCACCTCGGCCGCGGAAGCGACCGGCACTGCCGCGACCGACGTACTCACCAACGCCCGCGAGCTGGACAGCCAGTCCGGCGCGCTGCGCAGCGCGGTCGACGGCTTCCTCGCCAAGGTCCGTGCGGCGTAAGGCCGAACGCACGGAATTCGTAGGGTGGGCAAAGGCGCGCAAGCGCCGTGCCCACCTTTTTTCATTTTCAACTTTTCGGCTGTCATGCCCCGCGAAGGCGGGGCATCCAGTACGCCGCGGCCCATCGGGTCAATCACCAACGTCTCGGAATACTGGATCGCCCGCCCCAGTGCGCAATTGCGCACAAGGCGGGCGATGACACCTTCCTAGACCCCCTACTGCTTCTCGATCTTCGCGTTCGTGATCAGCTTCTCCCACAGCACCAGCTGCTCGTTCACGAACGTGCCGAGCTGCTCCGGCGTGCCGGAGAAGGCGTCCATGCCGAGCGTGGCGAGCTGGGCCTTGATCTCCGGCTTCTCGACGATCTTCCTGATCTCGGCGTTAAGTCTGGTCACGATCTCCTTGGGCATGCCGGCGGGGCCGAAATAGCCCTGCCACGACGAGATGTCGAAATCCGGCACGCCGGCCTCCTGCATCGAGGGCAGGTTCGGCACCAGCGGCGAGCGGTCCTTGGTGGTGACGGCGAGCGCGCGCAGCGCGTTGCCGTTGACGTGCGGCAGGCCGGTCAGGATGTCGACGAACATCATCGAGACGCGGCCGCCCATGACGTCGTTGAGCGCCGGCGGCGAGCTCTTGTAGGGCACGTGCAGGAGGTCGAGCCCGGCATTGTGCGCAAAGGTCGCACCCGACACGATCGCCGAGGACGAGCCCGACGCGTAGCTCAGCTTGCCCGGATTGGCCTTGCCGTAGGCGACGAGCTCGCCGACGGTCTTGGCCGGCACCTCCGGGTGAATCACCAGCATGAAGGGCAGGTCGCCGGTCCGCGCGATCGGGGTGAAATCCTTGACGGGATCGTAGGTCAGGCTCTTGAGCAGGTAGGGATTGGCCGAATGCGTGGTGTTGGTCGTCACCAGCAGCGTGTAGCCGTCGGGGGCGGCGCGCGCCACATAGGTCGCGGCGATCATGCCGTTGGCGCCCGCCTTGTTCTCGATCACGATGCCGACGCCGAGTGCCTGCGACAAATGCTGCGAGATCAGCCGCGTCGTGGTGTCGGTGCCGCTGCCGGCCGCGAACGGCAGCACCAGCGTGATGTTGCGGCTCGGATAATTGTCGGCCTGCGCGGCGGATGCGGCGGCGAGACAAAGTGCGGCTGCGCCGGCTGTGCGCAGAGCGCGGATCAGTGATGACAGCATGTCTGGACGTTCCCTCTTTTTCGTTGGCGGGGAACCTAGCTTCTCTTCGCAAAAATCGGAAGACGGGAGTTTGCTGCCCACCTCGCGGAATTATTTCACCGCAGAACCCTGGCGAGAGGCGAACACGACGCCGGCGAGCACGAGCGTATAGCCGATCAAATGAAACGGCTGGAGTTTTTCGCCGAGCAGGACGATCGCCATCGCCGAGCCGAACACCGGGACCAGATGGAAGAACGGCGCGGCGCGGTTGGGGCCGATCAGCGCCACGCCGCGGTTGAAGAAGAGATAGGCCAGCGTCGAGGGAAAGATCAGGATGTAACCCAGCGTCGCCAGCGTCACCCCGTCGAGTTGCAGGACACGGCCGCTTAGGGCTTCCCAGATCGCGGCGGGCAGCAACATCGTCGCGCCGCAAAAGGTGGTGAAGGAGAGAAACGAGAGCTGGTGGATCTTCGGCCGTCGCGGGATGAAGGCGGAGTAGAGCCCGAACGCCACGAGCGAAGAGGCGAACATGATGTCGCCCCTGTTGAAGCTGATGCTCGCGAGCGCGGCGAGATCGCCGCGCAGGATGATGATCAACACGCCGAGAAGCGAGATCGCGATGCCGGCGAGCTGCGCGCCCGTCAGCCGCACGCCGAACAGCACCAGCGACCACAGCGCCACGAACAGCGGTCCGGCCGACTGGATCAGCAGCGCGTTCAGCGCCTCCGTGTATTGCATCGCCCAGTACGAGATCGCGTTGTTGAAGGCAAAGCCGACCAGCGACAGGAACAGCATCAGCGGCAGGCTCTTGCGCAAATTCGGCCAGTCGCGCTTCAGATGCGGCCATGAGAACGGCAGCAGGATCAGGAACACGCCGAACCAGCGGATGGTGGTCACCGTCAGCGGCGGCACATGCGCGCCGACATGGCGCGCGAGCACGATGTTGCCGGCCCAGAACAGCGAGCTCAGGCTGAGCAGCAGGTAAGGCTGGTTGTTGAGCCAACTGGCCGGATTCGAGGCCTTTGGCGCGGGCGAAACAATCGTCATTGGCGTTGGATGCGACCTTGCGCCGGATTCTTGTTGTGACACAAGTCTCGCGGCCGCAAGGCTACAATGCAGGCATGGCTTGAGGAGGTGTCATTGGCGGTTAATATGTTGAACATCGAGGGCCTGGAGCGGCTCGATGCAAATGCACCGGTGGTGATGCTGAACCTGATGCGTTTTCACGCGCACTCGCGCGATGGCGACGGTTCGGGCTGGGACGCATATCTTCGTTACAGCGCGATCACGGTGCCCATGATCAGGGCACGCGGCGGCACGCTGCTGTGGACCGGCGAAGCCAAGGCGGTCGCGCTCGGCCCGCAAGATGGCGACGACTGGGATTTCGTTGCGCTGGTCTATTACCCAACGGTTGCGGCTTTCATCGACATGATGACGTCGGAGGCTTACGAGACGCAGGCCGACCCGCATCGCGTCAACGGCTGCGCCGAGCACGTGATCATCGCGACGAACGAAGCGTACAGCAAGTTCAGGACGAAGTAGCGCTGTCGCGCGGCACGCTCTTCTCCTCTCCCCTTGTGGGAGAGGGTGGCTCGCCGCGTAGCGGCGAGACGGGTGAGGGGTCTCTCTCCGCGAGTCCGCCTCTCGATTTGAGTCTGCGGAAGCAACCCCTCATCCGGCGCTTCGCGCCACCTTCTCCCACAAGGGGAGAAGGAAGAAGCTACGTCGCCTGCTTCCTTGACGCCACGAATACGCCGGCCAGCACCAGCGCAAAGCCGATGAAATGGAACGCCTGCGGGTGTTCGCCGAGGAACGCCATCGCCATGATCGAGCCGAACACCGGCACGACGTGAAAGAACGGCGCGGCGCGGTTGGCGCCGATCAGGCGCACGCCGCGATTGAAGCAGAGATAGGCGAGCGTCGAGGGGAACACCGCGACATAGAACAGCGTCAGCAGGTTCGGCCCGTCGAGCTTCATCACCGGACGCGCTGACAGCTCCCAGATCTCCAACGGAATCAGGCAGGCGGCGCCGGCGCCGAAGGTGAAGGCGAGGAATGACAGGCCGTGCATCGGCGGCCGCTTCAGGGTCAGCACCGAATACAGCGCGAAGATGATCAGCGCGACAATGAAGATGAGGTCGCCCTTGTTGAACGCGATGTTCGACAACGTGGTGAAATCGCCATGCAGCAGGATCGTCAGCACGCCGCACATCGAGAGAGCCACGCCGAACGCCTGTGCCGCGGTGAGGCGGACGCCGAGGATCGCCAGCGACCACAGCGCCACGACCAGCGGCGCGGCCGACTGCAGCAGCAGCGTGTTGAGCGCCTGGGTATGTTCCAGCGCCCAATATTGCAGCGTGTTGAAGGCGCCGATGCCGGTGATCGACAGCACGATCATCAGGCCGAGCCTGCTGCGGATCGCGGGCCAGTCCTGGGCGAGATGTTTCCAGGCGAACGGCAGCACCAGCAGGAAGGCGAAGGTCCAGCGCAGGAACGACAGCGTCACCGGCGGGATGTGGCCGGCGGCCAGCCGCCCGACAATGGCGTTGCCGGCCCAGCACATCGCGGTGATGCTGAGCAGGAGATATGGCTGGTTGGCGATCCAGCCGTGACTGGATGATTCGGTGCTCGTGGTCTGGCCGGTGGCGGACATTGTGGTTGTTATGGCCCCCGCGTGGAGTACGCCGAGGCACCGGCCCGGCAAGCTCGGGCCGGCTGATAGCCCGGCATGCCCAAAGACACGGAAATCGAAGTGGCATCAACGGGGGGCGGACGCATCGCGACCATGCAGCGGCGGATCAGCCTCGCGCTTTGGCCGAAGCTTACGAAATGGCCATGGAAGGCTTCTGGATTTTACGGGGATATCAAAGGGTTAAAGTGCGTCTTGAGCCCCGAAAAAGCCCCGTTCTTGCTTGCCTAGAGAGGCTGCTTCCTTTATCCGGTTGGCTGCCTCGCGTGCGAACGGCTCCGGCCGTCAGCTGGGCTGGCGCATCTAAAATCTTCAGAGGATTACCCGCGAATGGCCAACGTTGTCGTCGTCGGAGCCCAGTGGGGCGACGAAGGGAAGGGCAAGATCGTCGACTGGTTGTCGGAGCAGGCGGACATCGTCGTCCGCTTCCAGGGCGGTCATAACGCCGGCCACACGCTGGTCATCAACGGCAAGACCTACAAGCTCGCGCTGCTACCCTCCGGCGTGCTGCGCGACCAGAAGCTGTCGGTGATCGGCAACGGCGTGGTGTTCGATCCGCAGGCCTTCCTCGACGAGGTCACCAAGCTGCGCTCGCAGGGCGTCGCGATCTCTCCGGACAATCTGCGCGTCGCCGAGAACGTCACCCTGATCCTGCCGCTGCACCGTGAGCTCGACGCGCACCGCGAATCCGCCAATGCGGCAACCGCGATCGGCACCACCCGCCGCGGCATCGGACCGGCCTATGAAGACAAGGTCGGCCGCCGCGCCATCCGCCTGATGGACCTCGCCGATCTCGACACCCTCCCGCACAAGATCGACCGGCTGCTGGCGCATCACAATGCGCTGCGCCGCGGCTTCAACCTGCCGGAGTTCGACGGCAAGGTGATCCTGAAGGAATTGACCGCGCTGGCGCCTGAACTGCTGCCTTATGCCGAGACGGTGTGGCGGCTGCTCGACATCAAGCGGCGCGAAGGCAAGCGCATGCTGTTCGAGGGCGCACAGGGCGCGCTGCTCGACGTCGACCACGGCACCTATCCCTACGTCACCTCGTCCAACACGGTGGCGGCGCAGGCCGCGACCGGCTCGGGCCTAGGCCCCGGTGCGGTCGGCTATGTGCTCGGCCTGTGCAAGGCCTATACGACCCGCGTCGGCCAGGGCCCGTTCCCGACCGAGCAGGACAACGAGACCGGCCGCAAGATCGGCGAGCGTGGCCGCGAGTTCGGCACCAACACCGGCCGTCCGCGCCGCTGCGGCTGGTTCGACGCCGTGCTGGTCCGCCAGGCGGTCCGGACCTGCGGCATCAACGGCCTGGCGCTGACCAAGCTCGACATCCTCGACGGCTTCGACACGATCGAGGTCTGCACCGGCTACAGACTGGACGGCAAGGAGATCGACCACTTCCCGGCCGGCGAGGGCGCCCAGGCCCGGGTCGAGCCGATCTACGAGACCATCGAGGGCTGGAAGGAGCCGACCGCCAATGCCCGTTCCTGGGCGGACCTGCCGGCCCAGGCCATCAAATATGTCCGCCGGATCGAGGAATTGGTGGGGTGCCCGGTCGCACTGCTTTCCACCAGCCCGGAACGCGAGGATACTATTCTGGTGCAAAATCCGTTTGAGGCTTAACGATATCTTACCGGGACGTGCGCTAGTTGAGTTGAAATGGCTGATTACTATCCGCTGATCGCCCGCGCTATTTCCGCCCTGGACCCCAACGCTCCCGGCGAAAGCCGTCGCGCGCTCTATGAGCGTGCGCGCACGGCCCTGATCGCGCAGCTCCGCAGCGTGCAGCCGCCGCTCTCCGAATCCGAGATCACCCGCGAACGGCTGTCGCTGGAAGAGGCCGTCCGCAAGGTCGAATCGGAGGCCGCCCAGCGCGCCCGGGAGGCCTCGCGCCCCGGTCCCGGTGGCGGCGCCCGCAGCGGCGGCAGCGGGGACGCCTTCCGCCGGGCCAGCACCCGCGCCGCCGAGGGCAACCCGCCGCCGTCTCAGCCGGCCGCTCCGCGCACCCGTCCGGCTCCGCCGCCGCCGCGTGCCGACCGACCGTCCTTCAATGTCGATGACCAGGGCGACGCCCCGCGTGCGCCGCGGGCCCCGCGTTTCGACGCGCCGCGCCAGCCGGGTCCCCCGGCAGCGCCGCCGATGCCGGAGCCGCCGGCTGCTCCCCCGGCCGGACGCGATCGCCCGCCCGGGCGCCGTCCGCCCGACATCGGGCCGCCACCGCCTCAGCCGCCGGCACCGGGCGTACGCGGTTTTCGCGACATCACCGCCGACGTGAACGATCTCGGCAGCGCTGCCGCGCAGGCCAACCGCGCCGCGCGTCGCACCTACGCCAATGTGCCCTCGCCCTCGCCGGAGTTCGACCGGCTGGAGCCGAGCCTGGAAAATCGCGCCGGCGAGCAGGACGCGCCCTATTCATACGACGAGTCGATCGAGGAGGCCGAGCGCTACACGCCGCAGCCGCCATCGTCGCGCCCGCGCGTCGCGCCCGAGCGCGAAGCCAAAAAGCGCGCCCGCACCGGCTCCGCCTTCCCGTTCAAGAGCGCGATCGCCGTCGGCATCGTGCTGATCCTGGTCGGCGCCGGGATCCTCTGGGGCAAGCCCCTGATCCAGACCGTGAGCGGCCTGTTCAAGTCCTCGCCGACCCAGGTGGTGGAGGCGCCGAAGGATCCGGCCCAGCCGCAGAGCAAGCCCAAGATTCCGGATCGCGTCGGCCAGCCTTCGGCCAGCGACCAGCCGGTCGCGCCGGTGGCGCAGAAGGTCGTGCTCTATGACGAGGATCCGTCCGACCCGAAGGGCAAGCAATATGTCGGCTCGGTGGTGTGGCGGCTCGAGCCGATCAAGGCCTCGGGCAACCAGAAGGCCGACGTCGCCGTGCGCGCCGACATCGAGATCCCCGACCGCAAGTTCAAGATGACGATGTCGTTCCGCCGCAACACCGACTCGTCGCTGCCGGCGAGCCACACCGCGGAATTGACCTTCATCCTGCCGCCGGACTTTCCGGGCGGCAGCATCTCCAACGTGCCGGGCATCCTGATGAAGTCGAACGAACAGGCGCGCGGCACGCCGCTCGCGGGCCTCGCGGTCAAGGTCACCGACGGCTTCTTCCTGGTCGGCCTCTCCAATGTCGACGCCGACCGCGCCCGCAACGTCCAGCTCCTGAAGGAGCGCTCATGGTTCGACGTGCCGCTGGTCTACGCCAACCAGCGCCGCGCCATCATCGCCATCGAGAAGGGCGCACCCGGCGAGCGCGCCTTCAACGATGCGTTCGCGCAGTGGGGCGACTAGAGCGTTTTCGAGCGAAGTGGATACCGGTTCGCGTCAAGAAAACGCGTCAAAACAAGAATCTAGAGCCCCGTTCCGATTCCATAGGAACGGGAAAGGCTCTAGGGCCGGCGCGTGACCGATCTTCACCTCTCCAGACGAGAGAGGTGAATCGAACTCTCAAACGATCCGATCGGGATTGAACCGGCGCTACTGCGCCGCCGCCTCCCGCTTGCGCGCGGCCGCGTGCTCGCGGTCCATCACGGCGCGGCAGCCAGGGCTGACCTGCGCCTTCTTCTGCACCATGCAGGCCCTGACGCGCGAGATGTCGGGAATCTCACTGGAGCACAGCCGCATCGCATCACCTGTGCACATCTGCTGTGCTTCGGACGAGAAGGCGAGGCCGGGCGATGTCTGGAGTACGATGGCGGTGGTTGCGAAAGCGAAGAGCGAAACGATGGTCGTGTAGCGTGTCATGACGAATGCGTCCCCGAGTTCCGTGGTTTGAACCACTTGGTTTTGGGGCGCCGCACGCGGCTTGATCTGCCGCATGTCACAGCCTTCACGCCGGGAACTTTGGTCCCGCATGTGGTCGCTCGATCTCTCGTGGTGTTCGAATCGAAAAGTGCTGCGCCGCCCGATTCGAGTATGCGCGATTGTCACACGGCCGCAATGGTCCGCTCGAATGAATTCGCAATTGTTGCGTGTCCGTCACGCAGCATGCGGCGCGAGATCAGATCAACCGATCGGACGACGCGTTCGCTTCTTCCGCATCGCTCGCTGCGGGGCGTTCCTCGACGGCCGTGACGCCTTTCGCAGTGAGCTCGAACAGATCGCCGTCCTTCATCACGTAGCCGTCGGCGATCAACTCGCCGATCTTGCCGTGCCGGTCGTCGGCAAAGGCGACCGACTGGCTGATGTCCCGCAGGATCGAGAGCTGTTCCTCGCGCAACATGGCTTCACTCTCCGTGCGCCGGGGATCGTTCCCGGCCTTACATGCCGTGGCTCTGAAACACCTTGCTGCAGGACTTCGACAGCTTGGCCCGGTTGGCCTGCAGGCACGCCTGCACAGCGCCGTCATTGCCGAGGTCCTTCCGGCAGAACCGCGAGGCGTCACGCGAGCAGGCGTTCTGCTCCTGCGGCGTACCCATGTGGCCCTGCGCGAGAGCAGGCGTGATCGACATGCCGCTCAGGGCTGTCAGGGCCAGCGTCGCCATAAGGACGGATTTCGGGGACATCGACAAACTCCAATCTGACTGCAGGTATGAATTTCAGTCCTGTCTGAACTCGTCGCCTTGCCGCTTGTTCCCGTCAGGACGGGCCGGCGCCCCGCTATTCAAGGTTCCCGCGTCGCTGCTATAACAGCGGCGAAGGATGAGGATACTTGATGAAACGCTATCTGGTGTTTGCGCTGGTCGGTCCGTTCGTCGGCGGGTTCCTGCTGCTGCTGACGACGACCTATCAGTCCGGTTATTGGGCCCAGACCAATCTCGGCGAGGTCGGAAAGCTGTTCGCGGTGTTCTTCAAATCGCTGCAATACAGCTATCTGTTCGGCTTCCTGCCCTCGCTGATGATCGGTGCGGTCGACGACATCCTGATCCATGTCCGCCGGATCGGCCCGGTGCTGCGGATGCTCCTGGTCGGCCTGTTCGCCTTCGTGCTGGCGTCGCTGACCTACAGCTCGCGCGGGCCGGATTCGGGCACGGTGCAATTCATCCTGTACGGCCTCGTCGGATTCGTGCCGGCGGTGCTTTCATCCTGGCTCGTGCATAGATATGTCGAGGAGCCGCAGCCGGCTGCGGCTTAGACCTGAACGCGCGACGTTCGGGCGCGGCGCGGCAACTTCCGCCACGCCAGTGCGTTCTCCAAAGGCCATGACCATGTCCGATGACGACATTCTTGCTCCGCACAGACCCCGTTCCGGGTCCCGCGCGCGCGGGAGTTTTTCGGACACCGAAGCGCGCGGGCCGATCATCGACCAGGACGGCCACGAGATCCGTCCCGAAACACTGGAGCAGGGGTTTCGCGAGTTTCGCTTCGAATTCGGCCAGGGAAACCCGTTCGGCAATCTGACGCGGGAGCAGCGGGTGGCGCGGATCGAGGCGATCGCAAAGCTGCTCGATGTCGCCTTCATCCTGCCCGGCACGAATATCCGCTATGGCATCGACGGCCTGATCGGGCTGATCCCGATCGTCGGCGACATCATCACCACCGCGATCTCGCTGTGGCTGGTGCGCGAGGCCCGCGCGCTGGGCGCGCCGTGGTATCTCACCGCGCGCATGCTCGGGAATGTCGCGGTCGACGGCGTGGTCGGCATGGTGCCGTTCGCGGGCGATGCCTTCGACGTCATGTTCCGCGCCAACATGCGCAACGTCCGCCTGCTGCGCCGCTGGCTCGACAAGCAGCCGCGGATTTAATGGGGCGCTTCTTGCGTCGCTTCTCCCCGTAAGAACGGGGAGAGGGAGGAGAGAGAGCACCGCTCCAAACGCAAAAAGCGCGACGGCCTTTCGGCCATCGCGCTTTCAGCGCAAATCGGGTTGAGCGAAAACTTACGCCGCGTCGGCGTCGGTCTCGGGGGCTGGCGCCGGCCGGGGGCGGCGCGGCAGCGGGAAGGCTTCGCTCTCGTAGAGCGAGCGGATGCCGTTCTGGTCGAAGCGCGCTTCCTCGACCTGGAGATAGGCGCCGTTCAGCGAATCCGTCGGCAACTGCTCCATCGCGAACTGCACGGCTTCGGCCGCGGTGCCGAACCGGCGATAGGTGAAGCCTGCACGCTTCTTCTTGCGGATCGCGGCGGGGAAGAGCTCGGCAGAAGTGTTGAAGTTGAACGGACGCAGTGGACGCATGGTCAAAGACCTCGTGATCTTGTCTGGGGCTTTAAGCGCGTGGGGTTTTGAAAGGCAGGGGCCACCATCGAGTGGGCCCGCCGCACATGTCATTTTCGCCCTCTAATATAGGCTGTTTTGACAGAAATGCGACCCCCGCGATGGGAGATGATGAATCCGCGCATGGCAGCTCCGCGAGCGCCGTAAACCAAATAATTTCAATATGTTAGATGGTTTACAGTTTGCCAAGCAGCAGCAGCACGACCAGGACCACCAGCACGACGCCGCCGATCCCCATGCCGGAATGGCCCATGCCATAGCCGTAACCACCGAACCGGCCGGACATGCCGCCCAGCAGATAGATGATCACCAGGATGATCAGGATGGTCCCAAGCGTCATGGCATCCTCCCTGGCGGCTGCCGGATTGCGCGCATCGGCCGCACCGCCGGAAGAGAAAAGCACATCGCGCCGCCGGGTTCCATGACGGAACCGGGCGGCGCGCAATGTTATTTGGGCTCGAGCTTCAGCGCGGCCGAGTTGATGCAGTAGCGCAGGCCGGTCGGGCCGGGCCCGTCGGGGAAGACGTGGCCGAGATGGCCGCTGCACTTGGAGCACAGCACCTCGGTGCGGACCATGCCGTGGCTGGCATCGTGCTCCTCGTCGACATGGCTCTCGACCGCGGGCTGGGTGAAGCTCGGCCACCCGCAGCCGGAATCGAACTTGGCATCGGACTCGAACAGCACATTGCCGCAGCCGGCGCAGACATAGGTGCCGGCGCGGTGGTCGTGCTCATATTCGCCGGAGAAGGGACGCTCGGTCGCCTTCTCGCGCAGCACCGCGTACTGCATCGGCGACAATTCGCTCCGCCACTGCTCTTCGCTCTTGATGACCTTGTCGTCGGTGGTTTTCGTCTTGGTGTCGGGCATGGGTCTCCCGTTTGTTTGGTGAACTTGTTTTCGGTGATCTTGCGATCAGTTGGTGGCCTTGCTGGCGCTCACCAGCGTCGGCTTTTCAATGTAGTTATCCGCGAACAGCTTTTTCAGGTTCTCGACCTTCGGAATGTCGTTGTAGGCGATGTAGGGCTGGTTCGGGTGCAGCGTCAGATAGTCCTGGTGATAGGCCTCCGCCGGGTAGAACGCTTCCAGCGCGCCGACCTTGGTCACGATCGGCTTGCTGAATACTTTGGCGCCGTTGAGCTGGGCGATATAGGCGTCCGCCACCTTCTTCTGCTCATCGGAGGTGGTGAAGATCGCCGAGCGATATTGCGTGCCGGAGTCGGGGCCCTGCCGGTTGAGCTGGGTCGGGTCGTGCGCCACCGAGAAGTAGATCTGGAGGATCTTGCCGTAGGAGATCTTCTTCGGGTCGAACTTGATCTCGACCGACTCGGCATGGCCGGTCCGGCCGCTCGAGACCGTCTGGTAATCGGCGGTCGCCTTGGTGCCGCCGGCATAGCCGGAGACTGCATTGACGACGCCGGCGGTGTGCTGGAAGACGCCCTGGACGCCCCAGAAGCAGCCGCCCGCGATGACGGCGGTCTGGATCCCGGTTGCGGGCGACGCATCCACGGTGGGCGCGGGGATCACGACGGCATCCTCCGCGGCCCTGGACGGCACGGCGAAGGCCAGCGTCAGTGCGGTGGTGGCGGCGAGCAGCGAGGCGAGGGCGGTGCGGCGCATGGCGATCCTCTTCGGAAGGTCTGACAGTGTAGGGCGGCCGGGGACGGGCGAACAGCCTGTTTGGCCGCGTTTTCGGACATCTGAGATACGGGCGCAGACGGCGATTGTTACGGGGAAACGGACACGAGTCTGTGAAAAATAGCCTCAGACGGCGCGGCTTGGCGAGGCCGGGAACTCCGGGCTAGATGAACGCGCGCGATCGCGCTCGACTCAATCATGTGGTGGCTGGAGCTGACCTGACAACATGCTGCGTGTCATTCCCCTGACCCTCGCCATCCTGATCTCAAATGCCGCGATCGCCGCGGCCGAGCCGCAAGCCGGCGAGGACCTCGCCACCTGTCGCGACCGCCAGGCGGAGGCCCAGGCCCGCGCGACGGCCTGCGACAATCTGTTGAAGGCCGATAAGCTCGGCGGCAAGGACAAGTCGCTCGCGCTCGTCGTGCGTGGCAATGCGCTGATCAACAAGCGCGACTATGACCGCGCCATCGAGGCGCTGTCGTCCGCCATCGATCTCGATCCGGACAATGTCGGCGCCATCAACCTGCGCGGGCTCTCCCATGAGCGCAAGGGCGAGGACGATCTCGCCATGGTCGACTACAATCTCGCCATCCAGAAGCGCGCGAATTTCGGCTATGCCTACAACAATCGCGGCACCATCCATCTGCGCCGGGGCGCGCTGCAAAGCGCGCTCGACGACTTCAACCTGTCAATCAAATACACGCCCACGTTCCTGCTCGGCTGGACCAATCGGGCCCGCATGCGCACGCTGAACAAGGATTTCGACGGCGCGATTGCCGACTTTGCGGCAGCCGAGAAGATCGACCCGGCCGCGCCGCAGATCGCCGGCAACCGCTGCATCACCTACGGCATGATGGGCAAGTACGACCAGGCGTTCGCCGACTGCGACGGCCTGATCCAGAAGCAGCCCAGGAATACCTTCGCGATCAACAATCGCGCCGAGGTCAACGTGATGAAGGGCGACCTCGACGCCGCGCTGAAGGACTACAACACGGTCATCCAGCTCAATCCGAACAGTGTGCGCGCCCATTCCGGCCGCGGCCAGATCTACGAGCGCAGGAAAGATCTCGCCCAGGCCCGCGCCGACTACCGCGCGGCGGCCTATTCGCTGACGAGGTTCGACGAGCCCGACGTCGCGCGCGCCCGCGCCATCGCGCAGGAGCGCTTGGCCGCACTGACGCCGCAGGCGCCGGCCGGGTCCACCGGGCGCCGCGTGGCGCTCGTGATCGGCAACGGCGCCTACAAGAACGTCCACGCCCTGCCCAATCCGCCGCGCGACGCGAAAATGATTGCAAACGTGCTGCGCGATGTCGGCTTCCAGACCGTGATCTCCGTCAGCGACCTCTCCCGCGACAAGTTCTTCGAAGCGCTGCAGACGTTTGCCACTGAGGCGGAGAATGCGGATTGGGCGGTGGTCTATTACGCCGGCCACGGTTTCGAGATCGGCGGCGTGAACTATCTCGTCCCTGTGGACGCCAAACTTGCCGCCGACAGGGACGCCGAGACCCAGGCGGTCGCGCTGGAGCAGGTGATCGCAGCGGTGGGCGCCGCGAGAAAAGTGCGTCTGGTGATGCTGGATGCCTGCCGCGACAATCCCTTTGCGCCGGCCATGCAGCGCACGCTGTCGCTCAAGCTGGTGGACAAGGGCTTTTCCAACATCGAGCCCGGCGCCGGCTTCATGGTGGTCTACGCCGCCAAGCACGGCGAGACTGCGCTGGACGGCGATGGCGGCGCCGACAGCCCCTTCGCCACCGCGCTCGCCCGCGAGATCAAGGTGCCGAAGGTCGAGATCCGGAAACTGTTCGACATCGTCCGCGATGACGTCTGGTCCGCCACCAAGCACGAGCAGCAGCCGTTTTCATACGGCTCGCCGCCGGGACGCGAGGATTTTTATTTCGTGGCGGGGAAGTGAGGGGTTGCAGAGACCGTAGCCCGGATGGAGCGCAGCGAAATCCGGGAATCGCGAGCGCGGACCCGACCCCCGGATTACGCTTCGCTCCATCCGGGCTACAACAGTGCCGTAGGGTGGGCAAAGCGACTTGTCCGCCGTAGCTCGAAGAGCGAAGGCGGAAGCGTGTCCACCATTCTTATTGAATGTGTGGAGAGATGGTGGGCACGGCGCGTTGCGCCTTTGCCCACCCTACGGCAGCGTCACACAACGATACTCAACCGCTTCGCCGCCCGCGTAATCCCCGTGTACAGCCACCGCGCCCGGCTATCCTGGAACGCGAAGCTCTCGTCGAACAGCACGACGTCGTCCCATTGCGAGCCCTGCGATTTGTGCACGGTCAGCACGTAGCCGTAGTCGAACTCGTCATACGGCTTGCGCTGCTCCCAGGCGATCGCCTCGACGCCGCCCTCGAAGCAATCGGCGCGCACCGAGACCTTTGTCACCTTGTGACCGAAGTCTTCATCCGGCGACAGCCGCATGCTGAGGATGCGGGATTTCGAGCGCGAGGTGTTGCGTGATTTCACGCGCCACAGGCCGCCGTTGAACAGGCCCTTCTTGCGGTTGTTGCGCAGGCACACCAGCTTGTCGCCGGCGACCGGGAAGACATCCTCGATGTTCTGGCGCTGGCGCACCCGCATGTTGTAGGCGCGGCGCGTGTTGTTGCGGCCGACAAGCACCTGGTCGGCGCCCATGACGCGGTCCGGATCGAGCTCTTTCCGCGACACCACCTCGCTCTCGCCGTAACGGCCGATATCGAGCTCGCGGCCCTCGCGGACATCCATCGACATCCGCACGATCGGATCGTCCTGGGCCTGGCGATGCACTTCGGTCAGCATCGCGTCGGGCTCGGTGTTGGTGAAGAAGCCGCCACCCTGGATCGGCGGCAGCTGCGCGGGATCGCCGAGCACCAGCAGCGGGCAATCGAACGACATCAGGTCGCGGCCCAACTCGGCATCGACCATCGAGCATTCGTCGATCACGATCAGCTTGGCCTTGGAGGCCGGCGCGTCGTCCCACAGCTCGAAGCTCGGCTGCTCCTCGCCGGATTCGCGGGCGCGGTAGATCAGCGAGTGGATGGTGGAGGCCTCGTCGCAACCCTTGTTGCGCATGACCAGCGCGGCCTTGCCGGTGAAGGCGGCGAACTTCACCTCGCCGTCGACGCCTTCGGCGATGTGCCGCGCCAGCGTGGTCTTGCCGGTGCCGGCAAAGCCAAACAGGCGGAACACCGGCGGCGTGCCGTTGCGGCCGGGTTTTGCCTTGAGCCAGTCGGCAACGGCTTTGAGCGCGGCATCCTGATGCGGGGTGAAAGTGGCCATGTCTGTCTTGAGGAAGGGCAGAATCGAGGCGATTCGCCATCCCTCGAAACTAACCATTCGGCCCAAGGGTTCAAGCGGCCCAGCCGCCCCTATTGCCAGCCGGGAACGCCGCGCATGTCGGGCAGGTGGTGGGCGATGCCCTTGTGGCAGTCGATGCAGGTCTTTTCCTTCGTGAACAGGAAGCGCTGGTGCGCCACCGAGGCCCGTGGCGACTGTTTCGTGATGTCCATGGAATCGGCGCTGTGGCAGTTGCGGCACTCCAGGGAATCGTTGGCCTTGAAACGCGCCCATTCGTGTGCGGCGAGCTCGAGCCGGTGGTCCAAGAATTTCTCGCGGGTGTCGATCGTGCCGAAGATCTTGCCCCAGACCTCCTTGGAGGCCTGCATCTTGCGCGCGATCTTGTCGGTCCAGTTGTGCGGGACGTGGCAGTCCGGGCAGGTCGCGCGCACGCCGGAGCGGTTGGTGAAGTGGATGGTCGACTTCAGCTCGGCGAAGACGTTTTCGCGCATCTCGTGACAGCCGGTGCAGAATTTTTCGGTGTTGGTCAGCTCCAGCGCGGTGTTGAAACCGCCCCAGAAGATCACGCCCGCCGCAAAGCCCGCGAGCACCAGCACGCCGAGCCCGAACACCGAGCTCGGCCGGATCAGCACCTGCCAGAGCTCGCGCGCGAAGTCCCAGCAGCGCAGGATAAAGCTACGCTTGGCTTCCACCTTTCCCTTGGGCTCGTCAGCAGCCGTCGTCATCGGCGGCCACCGGGGCTGGCGCGCGAGAGCAGCGTGTCGATGTCGATGAAATCGTTGCTCACCGGCGGCGTCGCGGTGTTCTGCGGCACGTGGCATTCCGTGCAGAAGAAGCGCCGCGGCGAGATCGAGGCCAGGAACTGGCCGTCGCGGTCCATGAAATGCGTGATCGAAACCATCGGCGCCTGCGATTCCGCGATGCGTGCCCGCGCATGGCAGGACAGGCATTTGTTGCCGTTGAGGTCGATCTGGTAGCCGTCGATGGTGTGCGGGATCACCGGCGGCTGCTCCGGGTAGTTGCGCACCTCTCTCTCGGACGTATTGCGGTTCGGCAGCATCGGTGGCGCCGCGCCCTCGTCATTGAGGGGGGCCGGGCCCCGCAGGCCTGACGTCACCGTCTGCGCGGTGAGAGAGCTCGCGCCCGCGGCGATCGCGACCGCGAGCAGGGCTATGCCAAATCGTTTCATCATGACAGGTTCACCCGCTCGATGCGCACGGCGCATTTCTTGTAGTCGGTCTGCAGCGAGATCGGATCGGTGGCGTCCAGCGTCACCTTGTTGATCATCTTGGATTCGTCGAACCACGGCACGAACACGAGGCCACGCGGCGGCCGGTCGCGGCCGCGCGTCTCGACGCGGGCGCGGATGAAACCGCGGCGGGATTCCACCTTCACCTCGTCGCCGCGCCGGAGTTTTGCTTCCGACGCATCGTCGGGATGCATGAAGCAGACGGCCTCGGGGAACGCCTTGTAGAGCTCGGGCACGCGGCGCGTCATGGTGCCGGAATGCCAGTGCTCCAGCACGCGGCCAGTCGAGAGCCAGAACGGATATTCGTTGTCGGGTGATTCCGCCGGCGGCTCGTAGGGCAGGGCGAAGATGCGCGCCCTGCCGTCGGGATAGCCGTAGAACTGCACGTCGGTGCCCTGCTTGACGTAGGGATCGCTGCCCTCGCGGAAACGCCATTTGGTTTCCTGGCCGTTGACGACGGGCCAGCGCAGGCCGCGCTCGCGGTGATAGGCCTCGAACGGCGCGAGGTCGTGACCGTGGCCGCGGCCGAACGAGGCGTACTCTTCAAAGAGCCCCTTCTGCACGTAGAAGCCGAACGCCTTGGATTCCGTGTTGGCGTAGCCTTCCTCTATCTCCGAGGTCGGAAACTTGTCGACCTGGCCATTCTTGTAGAGCACGTCGAACAGCGTCTTGCCGCGAACCTCCGGCTTCTTGGCGATCAACTCCTCCGGCCAGACTTCCTCGATCTTGAAGCGCTTGGAGAACTCCATCAGCTGCCAGAGATCGGACTTGGCCTCGCCGGGCGCGTTGACGAGCTGGTGCCAGAACTGCGTGCGCCGCTCGGCATTGCCGTAGGCGCCTTCCTTCTCCACCCACATTGCGGTCGGCAGGATCAGGTCGGCGGCCAGCGCCGTCACCGACGGATAGGCGTCCGAGACCACGATGAAATTGTCGGGGTTGCGGAAGCCCGGATAGGTCTCCTCGTTGGCGTTGGGACCGGCCTGGAGGTTGTTGTTGACCTGCACCCAATAGGCGTTGATCAGGCCGTCCTTCAGCATCCGGCTCTGCAGCACGGCGTGGGCGCCGTTCTTGTCGGGAATGGTGCCTTCCGGCAGCAGCCAGAGATGCTCGGCCTTGTCGCGATGCTCCTTGTTGGTGACGACCATGTCGGCGGGCAGGCGGTGCGAGAAGGTGCCGACCTCGCGCGCGGTGCCGCAGGCCGAAGGCTGGCCGGTGAGCGAGAACGGGCTGTTGCCGGGCGAGGAGATCTTTCCGGTCAGGAGATGGATGTTGTAGACGAGGTTGTTGCACCAGACACCGCGGGTGTGCTGGTTGAAGCCCATGGTCCAGAACGAGACCACCTTTGTCTTGGGATCGGCATAGAGCTCGGCGAGCGCTTCGAGCCGGTTCATCGGCACGCCGGACATCTCGGCAGCTTTCTCCAGCGTGTAGTCCGAGACGAATTTTACGAATTCGTCATAGCTCATGTCGGTGGAGTCGTTGGCCTTGGCCGCACCGGTTGCTTTTTTCTGCAGCGGATGCTCGGGCCGCAATCCATAGCCAATGTCGGTCTGCCCGCGCCGGAAGATCGTATGCGCAGCGACGAAATCCTTGTTGACGCGTCCGGTCTTGATGATGTGGTTGGCGATGGCGTTGAGGATGTAGAGATCGGTCTGCGGCTTGAACACCATGCCGATGTCGGCGAGGTCGAACGAGCGGTGCTCAAAGGTGGACAGCACGGCGACGCGGACATGCGGCGCGGACAGCCGGCGGTCGGCGAGGCGCGTCCACAAAATGGGATGCATCTCCGCCATGTTGGAGCCCCACAGCACGAAGGCGTCGGTCGCCTCGATGTCGTCATAGCAGCCGGCCGGCTCGTCGATGCCGAAGGTGCGCATCATGCCGGCGACGGCAGAGGCCATGCAGTGCCGCGCGTTGGGGTCGATGTTGTTGGTGCGGAAGCCGGCCTTGTAGAGCTTCGAGGCGGCGTAACCTTCCCAGATCGTCCACTGGCCGGAGCCGAACATGGCGAGACCGTTGGGCCCGCGCTTCTTCAGCGTTTCCTTCCACTTCACCTCCATGATGTCGAAGGCTTCGGTCCAGCTGATTGGCGTGAACTCGCCGTTCTTGTCGTACTTGCCGCCGGTCTTGCGCAGCATCGGCTGCGTCAGCCGGTCGTGGCCGTACATGATCTTGGAAAGGAAATAGCCCTTGACGCAATTGAGGCCGCGATTGACCTCGGCCTTGATGTCGCCATGGGTGGCGACGACGCGGTTGTCCTTGGTCGCGACCATCACGGAGCAGCCGGTGCCGCAGAAGCGGCAGGCGGCCTTGTCCCATTTCAATTCGCTGTTGTCGCGCTCGGAGACGAGATTGGCGGCGAGCGCCGGTGCCGGCATGCCTGCTGCGGCAGCCGCAATCGCGGCGGCCTCGAGCTTCAGCATCTGGCGGCGGTCGAGCTTTGGCGATGTCATGATGGCTCTCCCGGCCGTTAGGCGGTTTCGATGGCGTGGAAGACCAGCGCCGCGGAATAGACGTTGGGCAGCGACTGGATGGTGTTGAGCAGGGTGCCGAGGCTGCCGGCATCCGGCGCTTCGGTCACGACGACGAGTTTTCCGCGCGGGTCTCGTCCGTGAATTTCGCAGCCGGGAAGTGCTGCGATCTCGGCTTCCAGTTCGTGCAGGCGCTCGGGGCGGGCCTGCACGATGATGCTGGCGATCTCGCAACCTGGCGGCGCGACGACGCGGTCGGCGGTGAGCACCCGGCCGGTGATCAATGCGCGGCGGTTGAGTGTGGATTGGGCCATGATGCCTGTCTTTCGCTGTTCGGAGGTCAATGCGGGGAGGGTGGCGGGCCGGGAGGGCCGGCGAACATCTGGTAGATCCAGACGCCGAGCCCGTATGAGCCGACCGTTCCGACCGCGAGGACGGGCATCACGACCGCGGTCAGGAACAGGAAAGCGAAAATCTCCATGCGCTTACGGCGCACGCGCGAAGTCGTGTCGTCAGGGGCCGACATATTCGGTCTCTCTGAAATGGTGCTGGAATCGGGACGGCATCCGGGCCGTTGCCTTACTGCACTTTAGATGCAGCAGGGCCGCTGCCGCGTTGATCTGGATCAACCCGTCGACTTGACCGGATGTCGCGGCGCGGCCAACGGACCGAGCCGCGGCGCTCCGTGCGCGCGAGAGAAGCAAGCGGCAACGATCGTTACCCAAAAGCGAAGATGCTTTGCGGCTCGGGGGTCAGGCCGCATACATCTTCTCTTGCCTCGGAA
Organism: Bradyrhizobium sp. 63_E2_N1_3; assembly: GCF_052076005.1. Taxonomy (NCBI): domain Bacteria; kingdom Pseudomonadati; phylum Pseudomonadota; class Alphaproteobacteria; order Hyphomicrobiales; family Nitrobacteraceae; genus Bradyrhizobium; species Bradyrhizobium sp. 63_E2_N1_3. The sequence goes on from NZ_CP197235.1 coordinate 1,580,610, forward strand.
ATGCCCGCGACCTACTACCAGTGGTAGCGGGCGCCGCAACATCCATCGCTGCTACGTGGCGGGAGCTACATATGAGGCGAATCCGAATCATTCATAAGACCGAATATTTTTACAATCAGCCGGTCACCTTCGGCACTCATCGAGCCATGATGCGGCCTCGCGAGGGACATGACGTCCACATCGTGAGAGGGTCGATCGATATCGAGCCGAACGCGGAAGTTCGCTGGTTGCGCGACAATTACGACAATGCCATCGCAGTCGTGACCTTTTTGGAATTATCCGACACGCTCAGGATCGCAAGCGAGGTCGACGTCGACCTTTACCACGACGACCCCATTGAATGGCGGATTGCGCCATTCGCCAGTTCATTTCCCTTCCAATATCCCCCGGAGGAGCAGCTTGAGCTGACGGTGTATCGTCTCCCGAGCTATCTCTACGACGCCACCGCCCTGCTCGAATGGTTGCGCGATCTCTACAAACCCGGTCAGTTGATCGGCACGCTGGACCTTCTGAACAATTTGAATACTCACATCTACCGATCGTTCAAATACGTTTCCCGCGAGGCTCTCGGGGTTCAATCACCCAACGAAACGCTGCGGCTCGGCAGCGGGACCTGTCGCGACTATGCGGTGTTCATGATGGAAGCTGCCCGCTACTGGGGATTTGGTGCGCGCTTTGTCACCGGCTACATCCAGATGGCCGAGGGACAACACGGCGCCACGCACGCCTGGACCGAGATCTATATCCCCGGAGCCGGGTGGCGCGGCTATGATCCCACCAACAACAAGATCGTCGGCAGTGAACACATACCCGTCGCCGTGACGCGCGAACAGGAAAGGGCCTCTCCGCTTTCCGGGACGTGGGATGGTCCGGCGGATGCATTCAGCCGGATGAACGTCTCGGTGCAAGTCATATCAATTCCAGCATCGCCATGATCGTAGTCCACGGTCGATCACGGCAAGCGCGGGTTGGCGGCCAGTCGGTGTGTCCCTGATCCCTCGCCCGTCTTGTCATCATCATTTGAATTGAAGTCGGCGACTTCCATGGCAGGCATCCATGTTTGATCCGACGATTGTCTTGGTCCTTCTCGGGGCTGCGATCCTGATGTTCGCGATCAACAGGCCGCGCCTGGATGTGGTCGCACTGATCATGCTCCTTGCGCTCCCCTTCACCGGTGTCCTCACCATGAGCGAAGCATTGGCAGATTTCAGCGATCCGAACATTGTGCTAACGCCGGCAACCCGAACCTCTCGGTCTGGATCGATGAGTACAAACTCGCGGACCGCGAATAACGGCTGCGCGTGACGGAACAATCGTCTCTCGCCGGCATGACCATTGAAGCCCCGGACCTTCGCGGCTCGGCCGGAGCAAGCATTGTGGCCGTGGAACGCAGCCGCAGATTTGGTCACCATCAGCCTGCCCCGCCGAGTCCAAGCAGGTTCTCCAGGTGCCGGGCAAGGCGCCGCAGGCGGTGATTTGCCTGGCGCCCGTCGTTTGATGGTCAGCGGCCTGATCCCGAATGTGCAGGCCGCCCTGATCGAATGCATGCTGATGAGCGCACTGGGCTGTATCGACATTACCAGCGCTTACCGTTCGGTCGACTGGAAGACCATTGTCCTCATTGTTGGAATGTTGCCGTTTTCAGTCGCCCTGGAGAGAACCGGCGGGGTTGAACTTGCGGCTGATGGGCTAAGAGCCATCACCAGCGGTGCCGGCCATCACGTCATGCTCGCCACGCTCTTTGCCATGACGGCGCTGCTTGGGATGTTTATCTCGAATACCGCGACGGCAGTATTGATGGCCCCCGTCGCTATCGCTGTCGCGAAGGAAATGCATGCCTCGCCGTATCCGTTTGCAATGACGGTGGGCCTGGCTGCTTCGACTGCTTTCATGACGCCTGTGTCGTCGCCGGTTAAGACGTTGGTGGTCGCCCCCGGACATTACACGTTCGGTGACTTTGTGCGCATCGGCGTACCGTTTTCCCGGGTCGTCTTGATCGTCTGCACCTTGCTCGTGCCCTGGCTGTTGCCGCTCTGAACCGGGCAACGTCCTGAATTTGCTAAACGTGATTTGCTTCGCGATCTCGTCGGTCACCGCGGGGAGATTGGCGGGCCGGGACCACCGCCGCAATTTTGGATTGTGCCCGCGCAAGGGCGGTGCGAGAGTCTGATCTCGAACGGGGAAACGCGGATTGTGAACGCGATGGGGCTCACGGCCATCGATCTCGGGCTTCGCGGCGCGGCGAGCGGCGTGTTCCTGATGATCGTTCTCATGGTGCTGCAGCGTCGTGCCACCAATCAGCTGGCCTTGCTGGGCACGGCCATGGCCGCCGGCGGTGCGTTCTATGCGATCGTCACCGCGCCGGTCTTTCCCAAATCGTCATTGTGGTGGACGTTGCCGATCCTGTCCTCGCTGCCCGCCGTCTTCTGGTTGTGGGCGCGCGCGTCGTTCGACGACGATTTCGTGCTCCGGCGACGGCATGGCGTCCTGTGGCTGACCATCTTGGCCGTCGGATTTGCGGTGTCGCTTGGCTGGACGACCTGGCCCAACTTGGCCAGGGGTGGCAGCAAAGTCCTGTCGGCCGTGGCCGTGCTGCTGGCGCTCGCGGCCGCGGTCCAGACGGTCAAGACTTGGCGTGTCGATCTGGTCGCGCGGCGGCGCCGGCTGCGGCTGGCTGTGCTCGCGATCAATGTCGTGTTCATCGGGGTCGTGGCCGGAGCGGGCGTCGCCGCGGTCCCCGTCGCGGTTCCCGGCGAGCCCGGCAGTCTTCCGACCGCGATCAGCCTGTTCGTGTTGGCGATGCTCGCCGGCCTCGGCGTTTTGGACCTGCGGGCGATTGTCACCGTCAATGATGCCGCGGCGGCGATCAGACCCGGCGACACGGCCGGGCGACCGGTGACCGATCGTGCACCCACAGGGCGGGGCACGGCCGACCCCGTTCTGTTGCGGCGCCTCGACCATCTGATGACCGTGGAGCGAATCTACCGGCAGGAAGGTCTTGCGATCGGCGCGCTCGCGGCGCGGCTCGATGTTCCCGAGCACCGACTTCGCCAGGCCATCAACGAAGGGCTGGGTTATCGCAACTTCAACGCGTTCCTCAATCACTATCGCATCGAGGATGCCAAGCTGGCGCTGTCCGATGTGACGCAACGGGAGGTGCCGGTGCTGACCATCGCCATGGATGCAGGCTTCCAGTCGATCGGGCCTTTCAATCGCGCCTTCAAGGCCGAAACCGGCGTAACTCCGACCGAATTCCGGCGCGAGGCGCTGATCCGGCCGCAAACGGCGCCGGATGCCGACCGCCATTTCAAAATCGGCCAGCCGCGCCGAGAAATCGGCTAGCCGATTATGGGATTGGGCAAGAGAGCCCTGACATGATCGGGCAGATTGCCGGAAACAAGCCTTTCACCAGCAAGCCGAGTCCGTCCATGTCCCGATCGACCGCCATCGCCCCCGCATCGGAACGGTTGCACGCGCTCGACGCGGTCAGGGGTTTTGCCCTGCTGCTCGGCATCGTCCTGCACGCAACCCTGTCGTTCGTGCCGGCCCCGACCAGGATCTGGATCATACAGGATACCCATCAAAGCCTGGCCCTGGGCCTGCTGTTCTTCGTCATCCACGTCTTCCGGATGACGACCTTCTTCCTGATGGCGGGTTTCTTCGCTCGCATGAGCTTTCATCGCCGGGGAATCTGGGGCTTCGTCACGGACAGGTTGCAGAGGATCGGACTGCCGCTAGTGGTCGGCTGGCCGATCGTGTTTACGCCGATGGCCCTGGTGGTCATATGGGCCGCGGGCTTTCCGAACGGCGGCCCGATCCCCGGCGCACCTCGCTGGCCGCCGGTGCTGCCGAATTTCCCGCTGACCCATCTCTGGTTTCTCTATGTGCTGCTGGAGCTATATGTCGCCATGCTCCTGCTGCGCGGCGCAATTGTCTGGCTCGATGTATCAGGCACGCTGCGAACGGTTGTCGACCGCCTCTTTGCGCAGATTATGCAAAATCCGCTGGCGCCCCTGGTTCTGGCGATCCCGATCGGCATCGCTTTCTGCCTCGATCAAAGATGGATCAATGTGATGGGCGTGAGGACGCCGGATCAATCGCTCGTCACGAACCTCCAGGCGTGGGTCGGCTTCGGCACTGCCTTCGGCTTCGGTTGGTTGCTGCATCGGCAGACCGATCTACTGCGGATTTTGGAGCGACGCTGGCTGTGGAATCTCTTGCCGGCGCTCGGCCTCATTCTGATCAGTTTCGTGCTTGTCGGGGTGATGATGTCCGTGCCGGGTGCGCCGAAATTGCCGGTTAGTTTCGCCACGCTCAGGCTTGTCTCCGCCATCCTATATGCGCCGGCGATATGGATCTCGACCTTCGCTGTCCTCGGCCTCGCGCTCCGCTTCATGTCCGGCCTCAGCCCGACCCGGCGCTACCTCGCCGATGCCTCCTACTGGCTCTATCTGATCCACATGCCGATCGTGATGGCGCTGCAGGTCGCGCTGTCGCAGCTCGACTGGCCCGGGCCGGTCAAGTTCGCCATCATTCTCGTCGTCGCGATTCTCCCGATGTTGGCGAGCTATCATCTGCTGGTGCGCTTCACCTTCATCGGTGCGCTCCTGAATGGCCGCCGCGCACGGCGCGAAGCGGCGCCTGCCGCCGCGGTCACAGGCCCCGCCGTGCCATAACGCGAAGTGTCGGGTCATTCTCCCGCACGGCGGAATTGCGGCTCCATAGACAGCGCCTCCCCGCTCACTAAGATGAGTGCAACAAGAATAAGCGGGAGAGGCGTCATGAAGTTCGGCATCTTCTATGAGCTGCAGCTGCCACGGCCCTGGGTGGCCGGCGACGAGCTGAAGCTCTACCAGAACGCGCTCTCGCAGATGGAACTTGCCGACAAGCTCGGTTACGACCACGCCTGGGTCGTCGAGCATCACTTCCTCGAAGAGTACTCGCACTCGCCCTCGCCGGAATCATTCCTCGCCGCCGCGAGCCAGCGCACCAAGAACATCAGGCTCGGCCACGGCATCCTCCAGCTCACGACGAACCACCCGGCGCGCGTCGCCGAGCGCGTCGCGGTGCTCGACCTGCTCTCCAACGGCCGCTGCGAATTCGGCATGGGCGAAAGTGCCTCGATCACCGAGCTGACGCCGTTCGGCCGCGACATGGAGACCAAGAAGGAGGTCTTTGAGGAGGCGGTGCAGGCGATCTTCCCGATGTTCAAGGATGCGGGGAGCGAGCACCACGGCAAGTATTTCGACATTCCCTTGCGCAATGTCGTGCCGAAGCCGGTGCAGAAGCCGCACCCGCCGCTGTGGATGGCCTGCTCGCAGCTGCCGACCATCGAGCGCGCCGGCCGCCACGGCTTTGGCGCGCTGGGCTTCCAGTTCGTCAGCGCCGACGCGGCGCACGCCTGGGTGCACGCCTATTACAACGCGATGACCAAGCGATTGCACAAGCTCGCCGACTACGAGATCAACCCGAACATGGCGCTGGTCTCGTTCTTCATGTGCGCCAAGACGGATGAGGAGGCGCGTGCGCGCGCCGACGGCGCCACCTTCTTCCAGTTCGCGCTGCGGTTCTACGGCGCCTCGCAGAACCGCCAGCGTCCCGCGCCCTACACCGTCAACATGTGGGACGAGTACAACAAGTGGAAGCGCGACTATCCGGAAGCGCAGGAGGCGGCGCTGCGCGGCGGCCTGATCGGCTCGCCCGAGACCATCCGCAGGAAGCTGAAGCGCTTCCAGTCGTCGCATATCGACCAGGTCATCCTGCTCAACCAGGCCGGCAAGAACAGCCACGAGCACATCTGCGAATCGCTCGAGCTGTTCGGCCGCGAGGTGATGCCGGAGTTCCAGAACGATCCGGCCCAGGCGGCGTGGAAGCAGGGCGTCATGAGCGGCGAGATCAAGCTGGAAGAGATCGACACCGAGGCGTTTACGGATCGCTACGGCAAGCTCGCGATCAACGTCGCGCCGGCGAAGGCCGCCGCGGGGTAGGGGCGCTGCATCCGGCATGGGCCCCGGCTTAGCAGCGCCATAGCGCGTCGAAGACGCGCGTAAACGCGCTTATGTCACGCTGCGCTGCGTCCGGGGCACGAGACCTTTTCCGCATCGGCCAGCAAGACTCTCGTGTCCCGGACGCGCTGCAACGCGTAGCGTTGCTGCGCAGAGCCGGGACCCAGAAGCGGCATAAGCCGCCGTCTCCGACTTTCGGTCAAACCCGGCTGCTGATATCGTCCGCCAAAAGAACTTTTGCGGAGGAACCAATGCGGCCCCACGGCATGGCCTCAACTCCAGCGGCGAACGACATCGCGCCGGCGGTGCTCGCCATCGGCCGACCTGATTTCCCGAATGTCCTGATCGACACGTTGCGCCGGCAGGCCGGCGTCGGCCATTGCATGGTGTTCGCGCTGACACGCACCGGCGCGGCGAGCTGTCTGCTCGACGCCGGCAACATCCCGATCGGCAGCGATCTCGGCGCGGCCTATGCCGGTCAGTTCCACGAATCCGATCCCAATCGTGATGCGCTGTTCGAAGGCGAGGGCAGCGCGCCGATCATGCTGCCGTCGTTCGCGCCGCGCATGTATGGCGCGCGCTACCGGAAAATCTTCTTCAACGACTCTGATATCGTCGACAAATATGCGACGGCGATCTGGGTCGGCGACACCTGCTTTTATGTCAATTTCTACCGCATCACCGCCCAGGGCTGCTTTGGCGACGTCGAGCGTGCGCGGCTCCAGGTTATTGCGCCTGCGATCGGCGCCAGCGTTGCGCGTCATTTCCAGCAGGCGGCCACCGCGACGCCCGACCAGAACCTCGCCGCGTTGTTCGCAACGCGCGCGCCCCTCTCCGCACTGACGCCGCGCGAGCAGGACGTCTGCCGCCGCATCCTGCTCGGTTTCAGCTCCGAGGCGATCTCGCAAGCGCTGGGCATCAGCCTGCATTCGACCCTGACCTACCGCAAGCGCGCCTATGAGCGGCTCGGCATCTCCTCGCAGAACGAGTTGTTTGCGATCGTGCTGGGCTTGCTCTCGGGGCCGGGCCACCTGAACTAAAGGGGACTCTAGATCCGCGATATCTGCTTCCGAGAGCAAAGCCGACGCGCAGCCGGCCCTCCGGGGTCGTCGCCTTTTGACCCAAGGCCGACATCCGCGGCGCGAATCCTCTTCAAGGATACTTACGCTTTCCCAAGTCGGATATGGTGTTGACCAGAATCAAGGGGGCAAAGGTGCAATTTCCAATGAGGCAAATCATACTCTCAATAGTCGCTGTTTTGTCGTTCTCATCTGCGCGTGCTGAGATGGTCAAGATACCTTGGCATACTTCAGCGCAGTCCCTGCCTTGGATTCCCGGCAACGAATACATCGACGGCAGGTCGAAAAACTTCATGGATGGCACCGTCGAGGAAAAGGGTAAGGTAAAGGCCGAGGGCGAACTGTCGGCGGACATTATACGGCCGCAGGGCGCCAAGGGACCAGACCCCTTCGTGATCATGCTGCACGGCTGCGACGGGTTCGGCCGGGTCGAGAGGAAATGGGGGCGTGACTACGGCGGCAGATTGGTCGGAGCAGGCTATGGTGTTCTCCTGCTCGACAGCTTCGGCAGCCGGGGATTGGGACCCGACGGCGTCTGCTCGGATCCCAGCCAGTTGACTTGGGCGCGGCGCCGGGCTGACGATGCGTATGCGGCGCTGGACTGGCTAATCGGACAGAAGATCGCCGATCCCAAGCGGGTCTACGTCCTTGGCCGCAGCAACGGTGCGACCACGACCTTGATCATCATGAACCGGGCGATCGGCGACCTGCACGAGCACATGTTCGCGGGCGGCTTCGCGATGCAGCCGTCCTGTTATTTGATGAAGAACGTCGAGTTCTACGCCCCGGTCCATCTCTTCCTAGCAGAGAAGGACGAGGCGACCAGCCCCATCCTCTGCGGCCAGATGGCCGAGAGCAAGCGGTCGATTCCCGTGAAGACGGTGCTGTGGAAGGGGGCGAACCACAGCTTCGAAGATCACGAGCCAATCCACGTTTTCCATGGCTACCATGTCGGATACAATGCCGCGGCTGCGGAAGGCACCATCAAGGCAATCATTAGTGCGTTGAACGAGGCCAAGAAAGCGGAAAACTGACCGCGCGGAGTCGCACAGCCTGTAGGTATGCGACGACGGCCGAATGGCGGCGGATAGATGCGGGAAGTCCGCCTGAACGACTTCCGCTCGTGGTCCGAAGCCGCCGTCAATGAAGGAGCGGAGCGCGTTCGCTCCGCCCGGCGATTCAGACCCCGACTCGTTCCGCGATGAGAAGCGCGTCGTCCGCATCGCAACCTCAATATCAAGCGGTACGCCCAATTTTCACGTCGCCGAACAAGAGTTGGGCGTTAACCATCGCCAACGGTTCCCCTCTGAGCGACATCGCTTCGAAGTTTCTTAAATCTTGCCGGGTACCTCTTCCAGGCATGGTGACCTGGGGAAAGACATGAGTAAGCGGGCCAAACGTAAGAAGGCAGAGGCCCTCGCAATACCCATGGCCGCGAGAGTCGCAATTGGCGCCGTGGCCGTCGCCGTCGTGGGGTATAGCTTGCTGTCTAGCCCGGCGGACGTGCAACCGATACGAAAACCGTCAGCACAACAGGCCCAGGCGTCGTCAACTCCGGTTTACGTGTCGACTCCAGTTCGTGCATCAGCGCCAGCTCCGGCTGCGATTCCGGTTCCGGCTCCGATCCCGGCCCCTCTGGTCGAACCACCCAAAGCCGACGCTGGCGTTCCCGGAGCACTTGTCCGGCAGGTGGTTGACTACGCCAGCCGTCAGGCGCCGGGCACCGTGATCATCGATACCGGAAACACATTCCTCTATTTCGTTCTGAACGACAGGCAGGCGATGCGCTACGGCATCGGTGTTGGCCGCGAAGGTTTCACATGGTCCGGTGAGCAGACTGTGGCCCGCAAAGCAGAATGGCCGGATTGGCATCCGCCTGTGGAAATGGTCTCGCGTCAGCCTTATCTGCCGCGGTTCATGGCGGGCGGTCCGGGCAATCCGCTCGGCGCCCGGGCGATGTATCTCGGCGAGACCGAATATCGCATTCACGGCACCAACAATCCCGATACGATCGGGAAGAAGGTTTCGTCCGGCTGTATCCGGCTGACCAATGACGACGTCGCGGACCTTTACGAGCGGGTGAAGATCGGAGCGAAAGTGATCGTGCTTCCGGCAACCGCAGCCCGCAGGCCCTCCCAGGGAGCGCCGGCCGACGCCGCTTTCCGGCTGCCGGACCCGGCATCGCCGTCGAAGCGGCCCCTGGCGGCTAACGCGCAGATGTTGTCATCCGGACCGAAGATCGCCGAAGCTCGGTAAGTCAGTCCTCGGTCCTCGGTCTGCAACCGAGGACAAGGAGGCAATTCAAGTCGTCGCGTTTAAGTCAGTTGCGGGCACTTAACGAACGTTCGCTCATGCGCTTGCCGATGTCCGCCGTCGGGGAATCGCGAATCGACTAAAGCGAGCGGTTTATCGCTTCGATGACTTGGGATAGCATCGTATCATCCCCGCCCTATCGAGGGGTGACGGGTAAGGCCGGCATTTGAATTGGAAGACTTAGGTTTCAAATGCCTCGCTTACGGCCCTCGGAATGTGAGGCATTTCGCAGACAGATCTACGCGCGCATTGTCAACTCCTGAGAGGAGCGAGTCCCGACATGAGACGTCGCGAGTTTGTCACGCAACTAGCCGGTGCGGTGGCGGCTTTGCCAATCGCGGCGCTTGTCCTTGCCCTTGCGAATTCCAAAAGCCTTGCACAGGCAGCCAAGAACGAGCCGAGTACTGAGGCCCTTCGGCTTGAACTCGACAAGGAAAAATGGCGCGACGAACGTGAGATGCGGGTGCGCGAGCTTGCTCTAAAGGAGCGGGAGCTTTCGCTTCGGGAAGGCGAGCAAGTCAGCTCTAAATGGTTCAATCCTCTCTTTGTCGCGATTTGCGCCGCCGCTCTGGCTGCATTGGGAAACCTCTTGGTCACCTTTTTCAACGGGAGGACCCAGCTAAAGCTTGAGACAAGCAAGGCGGAGTCCACGCGCATTCTTGAAATGATCAAGACCGGCGACACGGAAGCCGCGGCCAAGAACTTGGAATTCTTGCTCGGAGCAGGCTTGGTCGTTGAGAAGGACCAGGCAATCTCTCTTCGAGAATATCTTGATCGTCGGCAGCCGGGCAAAGGTCCGTCGCTACCATCGCCGGGACGATTTGCCTTTGAGGCTACAACTGATCTGACGGCCGACATTCAAACCGAGCTACAGGGAAAACTCGAGGCATACATTGCTTACCTCGACAAGATTGGTTCGCCGCCCGACTTGGTTCAGGCGAAGATCAAGATTGGTGCGGTGCCCGGGCAGTATGCCCGGTACCAAAACAACACGCTCGAAATTGACTCCAGGATCGCCCGCGATGTTTTTGTGGCCTTGCGAGAATATAGCCATCACGCTCTAACGTCCAAAACCAACAATCCATGGACGGGAAACTTCGCCGGGATCGAGTCGGGTCTTGCCGACTACTTTCCAGCAAGCTTCTTGAACAACCCACGGGTAGGTGAAATTTCCGCTGAGATCATCCGCCCGGGTCAGCCATATCTCCGTTGCCTCGACAACAGGCTGAAGTTCAAGACGACAAAGGCTTTGAAAGATGATCCCTGGACTACCGGCGAGATTTGGGGCGGTGCGTTCTGGGAAATGCGCAATCGACTAACTGGGGATGTGATCGATCCGATTCTTATGAAGGCATGGTGGTCTTTGTTGGACCACCCGTCCAAGACCAGCGCGCCAAAGGCGTTTGCAGCGGAGGTGCTTGCCGCCGCAAAGCTGAATCAGCACGACAAGACGATCCAAACGATTCTGCGAAATCGTGGATTTTCGCTTGATCAGGCAGCGTCCGTCCCTGGCCCTTAGACGCGATCGGTAGATGCTTTGCGTGGGCTTCGCGGATGGCGGCTCGATCCCCGGCCGTGAGAAGCTGTAGGCGCAGGCCATACAGACCGTCCTTACGGCGGCCCGATTCTTTCCCGATGCTTGGCTGAATCTTTGCCGGCTTGTCCCAATCGCTGGGGACAGACAGACGCCTCCGAAAACGGTAACTTGAGGGATCGAGGAAATTACAAGGGAGCAACGCTTGAGCACCGCGCCGCGCATCGACATCGACCCTGCCGCATTCTGGGCCGACCCCTATCCGATGCTCGCAAAAATGCGCAAGGAAGCGCCGATCGCCTTCGTGCCGCAGCTCGGCTCGACGCTGCTTGCGAGCCGCGACGACATCTCGATCTCCGAGAAGCAGATCGACGTGTTCTCCTCGCACCAGCCCGCCGGCCTGATGAACCGGCTGATGGGCCACAACATGATGCGCAAGGACGGCGAGGCGCATCAAATCGAGCGGCGCGCGATGTTTCCGACGGTGTCGCCGAGGACGGTGAAGGCACACTGGACCGCGCTGTTCCAGGCCCATGCCGACCGCATCATCGGTGCGATCGAGCCGGGGCGGATCGATTTCATGCGCGACTTCGCGCTGCCGTTTTCCGGCGAATGCCTGAAGTCGATCACCGGCCTCACCAATATCGGCTTCCAGGACATGGATTCGTGGTCGCAAGGCATGATCGAGGGCATCGCGAACTATGGCGGCGATCCCGCGGTCGAGGCGCGCTGTCATGCCGCGACATCAGGGATTGATGCTGCGATCGACGACATTCTGCCTTTGATGCGCAAGCATCCCGATCAAAGTATCCTCGGCGTACTCCTCGCTGCGGGCATGCCGATGGAGAGCGTGCGCGCAAATGTAAAACTCGCGATCTCTGGCGGCCAGAACGAGCCGCGCAAGGCGATCGCCGGCACGGTGTGGGCGCTGCTGAGCCATCCTGAGCAACTCGATCTCGTGCGCAAGGGTGAGGTGACCTGGCTCGAGGCGTTCGAGGAATATGCCCGCTGGATTTCGCCGATCGGCATGTCGCCGCGGCGCATCGCAAAACCGTGGAGCATCCGTGACGTCTCTTTCGAGCTGGATGAGCGCGTGTTCCTGATGTTCGGCTCCGCCAATCGCGACGAGAAGCATTTTGAGCGCGCCGACCAGTTCGACGTGCGGCGCGACACCTCCAAGAGCGTCGCCTTCGGCGCCGGCCCGCATTTCTGCGCCGGCGCCTGGGCCTCGCGTGCGATGATTGCCGACGTCGCGCTGCCGACGGTGTTCGCGAGGGCGAGTCGTCTCGAACTTGCCGACCATGAGCCAGTGCGGATCGGCGGCTGGGCGTTTCGCGGCCTGCAGAACCTGCCGGTGAGGTGGGTGCACTGACCAGACGACGGTCGCCGTGACGGCGAACTCGTGTCGTCGGACGATTGAACCGCATCGTTCCCCGGCGACACATATGGCGTCATGTCCATCCAGTTCTGGCCCAAGCCGTGGCTTGAATCGTCTCTGGCTGCCGCATCGGCGCTGATCGCGTTGCTGGTCGTCGTACCGGCGCGCGCCGCCGGACCGTCCTCCATTTCCGGCTGCTGGACGCAGACCTCGCTTGTGCCTTACGCCCAGACGCCGCCCGGCAAGGAGCGGGGTTCGCGGACCTGGTGCTTCAGGCCAGATGGGACGATGACCAGTGTCCACATCGCATGCGGCCGCGGCGGTTGCGACGGTTGGGATCGGGACGGACGTTACCGCTGGCGACGGCCGAACGTGTGGATCTCCGACGTCGATACGTCAGACGACGGCAAACATCAGACAATGGTGTGGCGTCGATGTCGCGTCAGTTTCCGCGCCAGGGATCGCATGGTGCTCGAGAATTGCTATTTCTCGTCCGATCCCTGGGTGCGCGACCACTGACCGCGCCTTGTCGGAGGCCCCGATCCACACACTGCCATGATGCCATCATGCTCCTGTTTTGCCCGACGTGTCAAACGAATTTCGGATAATACGTAAGTCATTGATCGGACTATTGTCGGCTACTGCGCATGGGGTTGTTTTCGACATTTCATGTTCTGGTGCTGGGAGCGTCGACCAGATTCCCGCGGCTCTCACATTCGCGTGCGGAAAAGAATCCCTCTGCATGAGCGCGCCCGCTTGAAAGATTAATCATGCGCTTCGCCACACGCGCAGTGCTCGCATCGCTATTTTCCCTGGCGTCTCGACACCTCCGCTGACCCGCACCATCATTCCTGCAACGCAAGGGAATGACGGCCGCAGGCGGCCGGGAGTGTGGAATGCAACGTCGTGACTTTCTCAAGCTCTCCGTTGGAACTGCGGCCGCCGCTGCATTTGCCTCCCGAGCGAACGCGCAGGGCGCGGTGAAGGAAATTCGTATCGGCTACCAGAAGACCGGCGTGCTGGTTATCACGCGCCAGCAGGCTTCCTTGGAAAAGCATTTCAATCCGCAAGGCATCGACGTGAAATGGGTCGAGTTCTCCTCGGGCCCGCCGATGATGGAGGCGATGAACGTCGGTAGTGTCGACTTCGGTTCGGTCGGCGATTCCCCGCCGGTGTTCGCCCAGGCCGCCGGAGCGGCGATCGTCTATGCCGCGGGCCAGCCCATCACCAACGGCCAGGGCATCCTGGTGCCGAAGGATTCGCCGATCCGCTCGATCGCCAATCTGAAGGGCAAGCGTATCGGTTTCACCAAGGGGTCCAGCGCCCACAATGTCGTGGTGCAGACGCTGGAGAAGGCCGGTCTCACCTATGCCGACATCACCCCGGTCTATCTGACGCCGCCCGATGCCGGTCCCGCCTTCGCCAATGGCAGCATCGAGGCCTGGGCGATATGGGATCCCTATTTCGCGATCGGTGAGACCAAGCAGGGCGGCCGCATCCTGATCAATGCACGCGAAGTCACCAAGACCAATTCCTTCTACATCGCCAACCGTGAGTTCGCGAAGAACCACGGCTCCATCCTGCAACAGATCGTCGATGTGACGACCGCGACCGGCAAATGGGCCGAACAGCACCGCGGTGAGGTCGCCAAATCGCTCGCCGCAGTCACCGGCGTCCCCTTGGACATCCAGACCGTCGCGGCCGACCGGGCGAACTTCGTGGTCGGCCCCGTCACCGACGACATCGTCGTGACCCAGCAGGGCGTCGCCGACCGCTTCTACAAGCTCGGCCTGATCCCGAAGCCGATCGTCGTTCGCGACATCGTCTGGCGCAGCGCGGCGACCTGATCGTGCCGACCAATCTCCCCATATCAAAAGGTCTGAACATGAGGCGCATCGTTCAACGTCTGATCGCCGCCATCGTGCTGTCGATCGGCATCGTCGCCGCCGCGGTCGGCACCTCCTACGGCCAGGACAGCCAAGCCAAGGTGGTCCGCATCGGCTACCAGAAATACGGCAAGCTGGTGCTGCTCAAGAGCAAGGGCACGCTGGAGCCGAAGCTCGCCGCCGACGGCTACAAGGTGGTGTGGACCGAATTCCCGTCCGGCCCGCCGCTGCTCGAAGCGCTCAATGTCGGCGCGATTGATTTCGGCAACACCGGTGAGGCCCCGCCGATCTTCGCGCAGGCCGCGGGCGCGCCGATCCAGTATGTCGCCTACGAGCCGCCGGCGCCGAAGGGCGAGGCGATCCTGGTGCCGAAGGACAGCCCGCTGAAATCGGTCGCCGATCTCAAGGGCAAGAAGGTCGCGCTCAACAAGGGCTCCAACGTCCACTATCTCCTGGTCAAGGCGCTGGAGAAGGCGGGCGTCAAATATTCCGAGATCGAGCCGGTGTTCCTGGCGCCGGCCGATGCGCGCGCCGCCTTCGAGCGCGGCGCGGTCGATGCCTGGGTGATCTGGGATCCGTTCCAGGCCGCCGCGGAAGCCGCCACCGGCGCGCGCACGCTCGCCGACGGCACCGGCATCGTCGCCAACTACCAGTTCTATTTCGCCTCGAAGAAATTCTTCGACACCAACCCGAAGATCGTCGACGCCGTGCTTGCTGAGCTGAGTTCGGTCGACGATTGGGCCGAGGGCGACATCCACGCGGTTGCCGAGCAGCTCGCGCCGGCGATCGGCCTGTCTGTCCCGGTGGTCGAGGTGGCGCTGAAGCGGCAGGCCTACGGCATCAGGCCGATCACCGATGCCGTCATCGCCGATCAGCAGCAGGTTGCGGATGCGTTCTTCGCGCTCAACCTGATCCCCAAATCCATCAAGATTTCCGACGTGGCCCGGAAACCAGGATCGTGAGCAAGCACATGAGTAAGCAGTCCAACACCAACATCCTCTGGTTCCTGCCGACCCACGGCGACGGCCGCTATCTCGGCACCGGCATCGGCGGCCGTGAGGTCAACTTCAACTATCTGCGCCAGATCGCGCAGGCCGCCGACCAGCTCGGTTATTACGGCGTGCTGTTGCCGACCGGGCGATCTTGCGAGGATTCCTGGATCGTGGCCTCCTCGGTTGCGCCGTTCACCGAGCGGCTGCGCTACCTCGTGGCTGTCCGCCCCGGCCTGCAATCGCCGAGCGTGGCGGCGCGCATGACCGCGACGCTCGACCGCGTCACCAATGGCCGGCTCCTTGTCAATGTCGTGACCGGCGGCGATCCCGTCGAGAACAAGGGCGACGGCATTTTCCTCGGCCATGACGAGCGCTACGAGGTCACCCGCGAGTTCCTCAGTGTCTATAGCGACCTGCTCGCCGGCAGGACCGTCAATGTCGAGGGCAAGCACATCCATGTCGAGGGTGGCAAGCTGCTGTTTCCGCCGGTGCAGTCGCCGCGGCCGCCGCTCTATTTCGGCGGTTCGTCCGATGCCGGCATCGACGTCGCCGTCGACGCCGTCGACAAATATCTCACCTGGGGTGAGCCGCCGGCTCTGGTTGCCGAGAAGATCGCGAAGGTGAGGGAGGTCGCAGCTGCGCGCGGCCGCAAGCTCTCCTTCGGCATTCGTCTTCACGTGATCGTTCGCGAGACCAACGAAGAGGCCTGGCGCGCCGCGAACGAGCTGATCAGGCATGTCAGCGACGACACCATCGCGCTGGCGCAGAAGAACTTTGCCCGCATGGACTCCGTCGGCCAGCAGCGCATGGCGCAGCTCCATGGCGGCAAGCGCGACAAGCTCGAGATCGCCCCGAACCTGTGGGCCGGTGTCGGTCTCGTGCGCGGTGGCGCCGGCACGGCGCTGGTCGGCGACGCCCAGACGGTGGCGGCCCGCATCAGGGAGTATCAGGACATCGGCATCGATACCTTCATCATGTCGGGCTACCCGCATCTGGAGGAGGCGTATCGCTTTGCCGAGCTAGTATTCCCGCTGCTCTCGCTGGAGCAGCCGAGCAACGTGACCAAACTGCACTTCAATGGCGGTCCTTTTGGCGAAACGGTCGGCAGCGATTACCGTCCGCAGCAGCGAGTGTCCGAGTCATGAGCCTGATTGACAGCGTTTCACTTCCGCGCAGCTTCCGCCTGCCGCGGGTTGACGGCCTGATCCAGTGGATCGTGCCGCTCGCCATCATCGCGGTCTGGCAGGTCGCGAGCGTCACCGGCTTCGTGCCGGTGCGCGTGCTGCCGGCGCCGAGCGACGTCGTGCTCGCGGGCTGGAAGCTGCTGCTCTCCGGCGAGCTCGTCCGCAACATCTGGGTGTCGTTCTGGCGTGCCTCGATCGGCTTCCTGATCGGTGGCGGCATCGGTTTCGCGTTCGGTCTCGCCAACGGCCTGTCGCAGCTCTCGGCCAAGCTCACCGACACCACGTTGCAGATGGTGCGCAACGTGCCGCATCTGGCGCTGATCCCGCTGGTCATTCTGTGGTTCGGCATCGACGAGAGCGCAAAGCTGTTCCTGGTAGCACTCGGGGTGTTCTTCCCGATCTACCTCAACACGCTGCACGGCATCCGCACCGTCGATCCGCAGCTGATCGAGATGGGCCGCATCTACGGCATGACCGACAGCGAGCTGTTCCGCCGGGTGATCTTCCCGGGCGCGCTGCCTTCGATCTTCGTCGGCATCCGCTTTGCGCTCGGCATCATGTGGCTCACCCTGATCGTCGCCGAGACCATCGCGGCCTCCTCGGGCCTCGGTTACATGGCGATGCAGGCGCGCGAGTTCATGCTGATCGACGTCGTCGTGCTCTCGATCCTGATTTACGCTCTGCTCGGCAAGCTCGCCGACAGCGCCTCCCGTGTGCTGGAGCGCCTGACGCTCTCCTGGCACCCCGCCTTCCAGAAACGCTGAGAGTGACATGCAGACAGCTCTTCGTACGGCCCTTCCCGAAACCGAGCTCGCCAGCCGCGCCAATTTCGTGCCGCAGGCACGCGTCGTGCGCGAGGAGCGCCCGGCGCAGACGACAGGCCTGCCGCTCAGCATCCGTGGCTTGCGCAAATCCTACGGCGACAACGAGGTGCTGCGCGGCATCGACCTGCACATTCCCGCCGGCCAGTTCGTCGCCATCGTCGGCAAGAGCGGTTGCGGCAAGAGCACGCTCTTGCGGCTGATCGCCGGCCTGGAAAAGTTCGAGGCCGGCAGCATCAGCTTCGGCCAGGATGTCCAGCCCGAGGACATCCGCGTGATGTTCCAGGAGCCGCGGCTGCTGCCCTGGGCGAGGGTGCTCTCCAATGTCGAGGTCGGTCTCGGCCGTAATCGCTCATCCAGTGATGCGCATGCGCGCGCCGAGAAGGCGCTGACCGAGGTTGGGCTGACCGACAAGCGTGATCAGTGGCCGTCGGTGCTGTCGGGCGGCCAGAAGCAGCGCGTTGCGCTCGCCCGTGCGCTGGTCTCCCATCCGCGTGTGCTCGCCTTCGACGAGCCGCTCGGCGCGCTGGACGCGCTGACCCGCATCTCGATGCAGCGGCTGCTGGAGCGGGTCTGGCGCGACCAGGGCTTTACCGCGATCCTGGTGACCCACGACGTCGCCGAGGCCGTCGCGCTGGCCGACCGGGTCCTGGTGATCGACGAGGGCCGGATTGCCCACGATGTTACGGTTAACACCGCCCGGCCGCGCGAACGCGGCTCCGCCGAGCTCGCAAGCCTCGAAGGCTCGATCCTGAGCCATCTTTTGTCGGCGGACGATCGTACCTAGATACAGGGGAACCCCGCTTCGGGGACCATGCCATGAATGTAGTGCCTCGCGATCTCATGACTGAAACTGCCGTCTCGTCCGCCGATTTCCGCGGCGCCATGCGCCACCTCACCGGCGGCGTCAGCGTCATCACCGCCGGGCGGGGCAAGGACATTACCGGCATGACGGTGACCTCGGTGACCTCGCTGGCGGTCGATCCGCCGACGCTGCTGGTCAGCATCAACCGCGATGCCTCGTCCTTCCCGCTGATCCGCCGCTACGGCGCCTTCGGCGTCAACATCCTCGCGGCTGACCAGCTGGACGTCGCCGAGCGTTTTGCCGGCAAGGGCGGGCTGAAGGGGGCCGATCGCTTTGCGGGCAGCCAGTGGGTCACCGCGGTCTCGGGCGTTCCGCTGCTGGTCGGTGCATTGTCCGCGGTCGATTGCGAGGTCGAGGAGATCGTCGAGCGCCACTCGCATGGCATCGTCATCGGCCGCGTCAGCAGCGTCAGGAATTCGACCCGCAATGCTGCACTGGCCTATTGGCACGGCCAGTACGTGGCGGTCGACCAGGACGAAGACGCGGCGAGGCTCGCCGAGGTCAGCGTTCCCGCCCGCGGCCTGCGCGGCGTTTGATCGCTGCGCTAGGGTGGGCCGCAGGCTGGCCTTTTCCCCGTCATCGCTCTAGAAGCGCCCTGAGCCGCCCCGTCCGGGACGGCCATGGAGCGGAACAATGAAGCGCGTCGCCACCTGGGCCTTCTACGCCATCGGCGCGCTCGCGATCGGCTACCTCGCGCTCTACGCCTATGCGATGTTCAGCGGCCAGCCGATCGTGCCGGGCGACCCCATCCACATCTTCCGCAAGCCGGACGCGCCGAGTTATTCGTGACGGCTCTCTCGACTCGTCATTGCCGGGCTTGACCCGGCCATCCACGTGCAACCACGAATGACGAGTCTCGTAGGGTGGGCAAAGGCGCTCTTGCGCCGTGCCCACCATCTATCCGCGACGACCGAATTGGTGGGCACGCTTCGCTTTGCCCACCCTACGACAGCTTCGCTCACCCCCGCAAAATCGCCAGCGCCAGCGCCTGGGCGCGCGGCACGATGCTGTCGAGCTCGAGATATTCCTCCGGCGTGTGCGCGAGCCCGCCGACCGGCCCGAGGCCGCAGATGGTCGGCGTGCCGACTGCGGCGGTGAAGCCGGAATCGGCGCAGCCGCCTGAAAACTCGCCCTGGAGCGTGGCGAGGCCGACCTGCTTTGCGGCCGCTTGATAGCATTCGAACAGCGCCTTCGACTCCGCGCTCTGCACCACCGGCACGAACTCGCCCTTCACCGTGAGCGTCGCGCTGGTACCCGGAACGTAGGACGTCGCGATGATGGTCTCGATCGCCGCCATGATCCTCGCACGATCCGCCGGATCGACGTAGCGCAGGTCGATCTGGCCCTCGGCTGAGGGCGCCGTGGTGTTCACGGACTGCCCGCCCGAGACGAGACCGACATTCAGCGTGATGCCCTTGTCGAGATCAGTCAGCGCGTGGATATGGACGATCTTGTGCGCGAGCTCGCCGATCGCACTGATGCCCGCGGCGAAATTGGCACCGGAATGCGCGGCTTTGCCGGTGATGGCAAAGTGCATGAAGATGCCGCCCTTGCGGCCGGTGACGATGTTGCCGGTCGGCCGCCCCGGTTCGGAATTGAACACGGCGCGTGCGGCGCGTCCCTCGCGCTCGATCACCGGGCGCGAAGAGGGCGAGCCGATCTCCTCGTCCGAGGTGATCAGTACCTTGATCGGATGCGGGCTGCCGCCGAACTTGTGGAAGGCGGTCGCCACAAAGATGTTCATCACGACGCCGGACTTCATGTCGGCAACGCCGGGTCCATAGGCGCGTTTGCCCTCGATCGTGAACGGACGCCGCCCGGCCTCGCCCTTGCCGAACACGGTGTCGCGGTGGCCCATCAACAGCACCGGCTTCTCGTTGCTGCCGGGTTTGGCGACATCGGCATGGATCGCATCGCCGAAGGTGGCGTTGCTCTCGCGCCGGAACGGAATGCCGTGCTCGGCAAAATGCCGCTCGAACCGCGCACCGACCGCATCGACGCCTTCCTTGTCGTAGGATCCGGAATCGATGTTCACGACATCGCGCAGCAGATCGATCATCGCCTGCCGCTGCGACGCCAGCCAGTCCGTGATTTGAGCTTCCGACATGTGTATCCTCGCGTGGTTCTAGGGCTGTGCTTATAGGGCCTCGCGTAGGCGCGACCTAGTCGCCGGATGCGGTGCGGCCATGTGATAGGTCCCGTAACCCGGATGGAGCGAAGCGAAATCCGGGAATCCCGATCGCGGAGCTAACCCCGGATTGCGCTTCGCTCCATCCGGGCTACGAGATCTCTTACCGTCATCCTGAGGTGCCCGCGAAGCGGGCCTCGAAGGACGACGGCCCGGCTGTGGCCGTGCATCCTTCGAGGCTCCCCATGGGACGCGTTGCGTCCCATGCCTCGCACCTCAGGATGACGGAGTTAGCGTACGTCGCAAATGAAAATGCCCGGGGCTGGCCCGGGCATCTTCGTTCTCAACCAGCGTGGAGACCTACGCCCCCACCATCGGCATCCGCGGATATTCGCCCGGCGTTCCCGCCGGCGTGATCGGGATGCCGCCGTCGGAATATTCGTTGAGCTTGTTGCGCAGCGTGCGGATCGAGATGCCGAGGATGTTGGCGGCATGGGTCCGGTTGCCGAGGCAGTGCTTCAGCGTCTCCAGGATCAGGTCGCGCTCGACGTCGGCGACGGTGCGCCCCACCAGCGCCCTCGTCACCTGCTCGGCGGCCATGGTCGCATGCGCCACGGCCGGGGCGGTCTTGGCGAGGTCGAGGCGGTCGCCGTCGGGTGTGAGGATCGCGTCGGGGCCGATCTCGTCGCCCTGCGCCATCAGCACCGAGCGGTGCATGGTGTTTTCGAGCTCGCGGACGTTGCCCTGCCAGCGGTTGGTGGAGAGCACGCGGCGCGCGTCCGCGGAGATCGGGCGCACCGGCACGCCGTTGGCTTCGGCATATTTCTTCACGAAATGCTGGGCGAGCTCGAGGATGTCGAGGGGACGCTCGCGCAGCGGCGGGATCTTCAGATTGACGACGTTGAGGCGGAACAGCAGATCCTCGCGGAACGTGCCTTCGCGCACGGCTTCCGCCAGGTTGCGGTTCGAGGTCGCGATGATGCGGATGTCCACCGGCACCGGCTTGGTGCCGCCGACGCGGTCGATCACGCGCTCCTGGATCGCGCGCAGCAGCTTCGATTGCAGGCGGACGTCCATCTCCGAGATTTCGTCGAGCAGCAGCGTGCCGCCGGTCGCTTCCTCGAACTTGCCGATGCGGCGCGCGATCGCGCCGGTGAAGGCACCCTTCTCGTGGCCGAACAGTTCGGATTCCAGCAGATGCTCGGGGATCGCGGCGCAGTTGATCGAGATGAACGGCCGCTTGGCGCGGGCCGAGCGGGTGTGGACGTAGCGGGCCAGCACTTCCTTGCCGGTGCCGGATTCGCCGGTGACCATCACCGAGGCGTCGGAGCCCGCGATCTGCTGGGCGAGCTTGATCACCTTGGCCATCGCCTCGTCGCGATAGACCAGCTCGCGGGAATCGTTGGCGACGGCGGCCAGCACCGCGGCGATCAGCTCTGGATCCGGCGGCAGCGGGATGTATTCCTTGGCGCCGGCGTGGATCGCGGCGACCGCGGCGCGGGCGTCGTTGGTGATGCCGCAGGCGACGATCGGCGCGTGGATGTGCTCGGCCTCGAGCCGCATCACGAGGTCACGGATGTCGAGGGCGACGTCGACCAGCAGGAGGTCAGCGCCCTTGCCGCCGCGCAGCACGCGCATCGCCTGCTCGTGATCCTCGGCGTGGGTCACGGTGGCGCCGTTCTCCATCGCGATCTTGGTGGCGGTGGTGAGCTGGCCCTTCAATGTGCCAACGATGAGAAGCCGCATGTCAGTCTCCTGTCCGTCTGGTCGCGCTGCCGCGCGTCATTCCTTGCGCTACTAGCTGCGTTCGGTCTTGATGATTTCGGTCATGGTCACGCCGAGCTTGTCCTCGACCAGGACGACTTCACCGCGGGCGACCAGCTTGTTGTTGACGTAGATGTCGATGGCCTCGCCGACGCGGCGGTCGAGCTCGAGCACGGTGCCGGGCCCGAGCTTCAACAGCTCGCTGACGTCCATCTTGGAGCGGCCGAGCACGGCCGAGACCTGCACCGGCACGTCGAACACGGCTTCGAGGTCGGCGGCGGCGCGCGCCGCATATTCGTCCTCGTTGTAGCCGACGTCCGTACCGGTCGGCGGCATCGGGCCGTTGAGATCGGGCAGCGGGACCTGTCCGTCGGTGTCGCTCATGGCTTAGCTCCCCCTGCGGGACGCGATATAGCGTCCGACCATTTCGTCGATCTTGGCCACGATGGCGCCGCGCTCCAGCACGACGCCGCCGTCGGCCCATTCGATCCGGCAGTCGCCGGTGGCGATATCGGGTTCGGCCAGGATCACCAGCCGGCCCTCGAAGCCGCTCTGCTTGGCGAGCCGCTCCATCTTCTCGCGCGCGCTGTCGTAGAGCGCGTCGTTGATGCGCACGACGAGATGCGGCGTCGCGACCAGGTGCGAGAAGCAGTCCTTGACCAGCGCCATGATCTCGCCGAGCGGTTCGGCAGCGACCAGATCGGCGCACAGCTTGCGCGCCACCGCCACCGCCACGTCGACCGCCTCGGTCTCCATCTTGGTCTCGATGTTGCCGATGCCGGCGGCGACGCCGCGGACACCGATGTTGATCTCTTCCATGGCGAGCGCGACGCGGCGGTCGCTCTCGGCCTTGGCTTCGCGCTGGCCGGCGGCAAAGCCGTCCTGATAGGCGCGCGCCTCGGCTTCCGCGATCTTCTGGGCGATCTCGGCGGCGGTCGCAGCCTTCTCGCGCGGAGACCGCTCCGGCGCTGCGAAGTCGGTGTCGAACAGAAATTTTGCCGGGGCGCCCATCAGTACACCAGCTCGTCGTCGGCGCGGTTCTTGGTCAGCATGATCTCACCCTTGGCGGCGAGGTCTTTTGCGAGGTTGACCAGCAGCGCCTGGGCCTCGTCGACGTCGCGCAGGCGGACCGGGCCCATCGCCGCCATGTCGTCCTGGAGCATCTTGGCCGCGCGCGAGGACATGTTGCCGAAGAAGAAGTTGCGGACGTCCTCGTTGGCGCTCTTGAGCGCGACGCCGAGCTTGTCCTTGTCGACATTGCGCATCAGGGTCTGGGCCGAGCCGGAATCCAGCTTCACGAGGTCGTCGAAGGTGAACATCAGCGCCTTGATGCGCTCCGCCGATTCGCGGTTGTCCTCTTCGAGCGAGGTGATGAAGCGGGTTTCCGTCTGGCGGTCGAAATTGTTGAAGATTTCCGCCATCACCTCATGGGCGTCGCGGCGGCGGGTCTGCGACAGGTTGGACATGAATTCGGTGCGCAGCGTCTTCTCCACGCTCTCGATCACCTCCTTCTGCACCGCCTCCATCTTCAGCATGCGGTTGACGACGTCGAGCGCGAGCTCCTCGGGGAAGATGCCGAGCACGCGCGCGGCGTGTTCCGGCTTCAGCTTCGACAGCACGACCGCGATGGTCTGCGGATATTCGTTCTTGAGGTAGTTGGCGAGGACCTCTTCCTGCACGTTGGAGAGCTTTTCCCACATGTTGCGGCCGGCGGGGCCGCGGATCTCGTCCATGATGCCGTTGACGCGCTCCGGTGGCAGGTACTGCTGCAGCAGCCGCTCGGTGGCGTCGAAATTGCCCATCAGCGCGCCGGAAGCCGACATGCGCGAGACGAATTCGAGCAGCATGTCCTCGACCGTGTCGACCTCGACGGTGCCGAGCGTCGACATTTCCAGCGAGAGCTGGCGGACCTCGTCGTCGTCGAGCATCGACCAGATCTTGCCGCCATATTGCTCGCCCAGCGCCAGCATCAGGATCGCGGCGCGCTTGGGACCCGTCACCGCTTCGGTCTTGCCGCCCGCGCGGCTGCCCTGGCGGGCACCGAGCGTCGAGATCACGCTGGTGATGTCGTTGGAGTTGGCGTTTTGCAGGTTGCCGGCCATGTCAGTTCACTTCTCGATTATTTCGCGGGTTCGGTCAGCCATTGGCGGATGATGGCGACGGTTTCGTTGGGGTTGCGCTCGGCGAGCTCGCCGACGCGATGGACGGACTGGGCATGGACCTGGCCCTGAATGGTGGCGACGTCGATCGCGCTCGCGGCGCCGCCCGGCAGCAGCGCCTGCCCGGCAGGCGCGGCCTCCTCCGAAGCGGCGGGGCCGGCGAGGGCGCCGGAGATCGCGGCGGCGACCTCCTCGGAGGCGAGGATGCGCTTGACCAGCGGGCGGATCACCAGGAACAGCACGACCAGGCCGAGCAGCATCATCACGCCGAGCTCGACGAAGTACATGACGTCGTCCTTGGTGAACTGGAGCATGCCAAGGAAGCCGGAGGGCTCGGCGATCGGGGCGGTGGAGGGGGCGTCGGCAAAGCGCAGGTTGACGACCTCGACCTGGTCGCCGCGCTTCTGGTCGAAGCCGATCGCCGAGCGCACCAGGGTGGCGATGCGGTCGAGCTGTTCCTTGGTGCGGTCCGTGTAGGCGAGCTCGCCCTTGTCGTTCTTGGAATAGATGCCGTCGACCAGCACGGCGACCGAGATGCGGTTGACCCGGCCGGCCTCGGTCACCTCGGTCTTGGTGGTGCGGGAGATCTCGTAATTGTTGGTCTCTTCGGTCTTCTTGCTCTGGTCCTTCGCCGTCGGACCGCTGTTCTGCTGGCTGCCGGGCAGCTCGTTGTTGACGGTGACCTGGCCATTGTTGTCGGCGGTGAGACTGCTCTCTTCCCGGGTCTGGCTCGAGCGCAGCACGCGGCCCTCGGGATCGAACTTGTCCGAGGTCTGGGTGATCTTGTTGAAGTCGAAATCGGCGGAGAGCTGGACGCGGGCGCGGCCGGAGCCGACCACGGAGGAGACGATGTCCTCGACCTGCTTGCGGATCCGCTTCTCGAAGGCGGTGCGGCGCTCGTCGCCGACCGCCTGCTCCGGATCGGTCGCGGCGCCGTCGGCGAGCAACGAGCCGGCCTCGTCAACGATCGAGACGCGCTGCGGCTTCAGCCCGTTGACGGCGGAGGCGACGAGGTGACGGATGGCGCGGATCTGCTGGGCCTCGAGCGAGCCGCGGACCCGAACCACGATCGAGGCCGACGGCTCCGGCGCCTCGCGCGAGAACAGCGGGCGCTCGGGCAGCACGAGGTGGACGCGGGCGGCCTGGATGCGGTCGATGGCGCGGATGGTGCGGGCGAGCTCGCCTTCGAGTGCGCGGAGATGGTTGATGTTCTGGACGAAAGAGGTGGTGCCGAGCGCATCCGACTTGTCGAACACTTCGTAGCCGACGCCGCCGCCCTTGGGCAGGCCGCCCTCGGCGAGCTTCATCCGCAGGCGGGTGACCTTGTCCTTGGGCACCATGATGATGCTGCCTTCATTGCGCAGCTCGAACTGGATGCCCTGTCGCTCCAAATCCTTGATAATGCCCGAAGAATCCTCGACCGAGAGGTCGGTGAACAGCGTCGTCATCTGCGGCGTGGTCACGCGCATGATGACGAACGCGAAGAAGCCGATGAGCGCGGCGGTGACCGCGATCATCGCCCCGAACCGGGCGGCGCCGATACCCTTCAAAAAGTCCGCAAGACCTTGCAAGCAACCGCCCCGAAGCTTCGACCCGCAACCGAGCGGTCGACTGGGCAATTATTGCCTAGGTGATGGTTTCGATATGGTTAACGAAGGTTAAGAGCTGGGACAAAAGTCGCGCCAAAAGGAAACATGAAAAAAATCGGCCTCGCGGTGCGAGGCCGATTTTCGTCAAAAGCTGCAGATTTCCGGATCGCTTACTGGCGATATTGCTGGATGCGGGTGGTGCGAAGACCCGCCAGACCGTGCTGGTCGATGGAAAACTGCCAGGAGAGGAATTCGTCGACCGTCAGGGTATAACGGCTGCAGGCCTCCTCGAGGGAGAGAAGTCCGCCACGCACAGCGGCGACGACTTCGGCCTTGCGGCGGATGACCCAGCGTTTGGTGCCGGGTGCGGGCAGATCTGCGATCGTCAGCGGACTGCCGTCCGGCCCGATGACGTATTTTACCCTCGGGCGATGGGGTTCTGTCATGGCGTACTCACAAACTCTCAACCACTGAACTCACGCCGTAACCCTACGCGTGCGGGCTTAAAAATCCGCTAAGCCTAAGGCTTCAATACAATTCTCGTTGAAAATGGCTGGAACACAGCCGGCCCGGAGGGCTGGACACCATGATCCGAGCCGTCCGAGCGGGGTCTTCGTAAATACTTTACTAACGAATGGAGCCAGCGAAGCCCCAACTGTCGTCCCGGGGCGCGCGTAGCGCGAGCCCGGGACCCATAACCCCAGGGAGTAATTTGACGACGACTCGGGGTTACGGTCTCACGCGAAAACGACGTCCTGTGGTGATGGATCCCCTGAGTTCGCGGGGATCACATCTCGTGCGCGGCGAGGCGCGCGCCTTTAGTTGCTGCTGGTGGCGATGATGCTCTTCACCTGGCTCAGGGTGTAGCTGGCACCGTCGATGGTGAGCAGCGGCGGCGACTGGGTCAGGTCGACGGACGACACCACGCCCTGCACCTGCGCGGCGATGCCGACGTTGTTGTTCGCGACATCCTTACCCGTCGCCGTGATCGTGTACTTGCCGTCCGGCCATTGCGTGCCGTCATTGCCCATTCCGTTCCAGGTGAAGGGAATGTCGGTGCCGGCGGCGGCGGTATATTTGCCGGTGAACACGGTCTGGCCGGTGGAATTGGCAACGGTGATGTCGACGGTCGAGTCGCTGGGTACGTTGAGATGCCAGGTCGCCGACGACTTCGTCATGGTCGCGGTCGAGCCGTCGACCAGCGCGGTCTTGCCGACGAAGCCCAGCGCCTGGGTCGCCTGCGTGGTCTGCTGCAGGGTGACGAGCTGGGACAGCGAGTCATTCGTCTTGAGCTGCTGCTCGACGCCGGCGAACTGCACCAGCTGCTGGGTAAACTGGTTGGTGTCGAGCGGATCGAGCGGGTTCTGGTTCTGCAGCTGCGTCGTCAGCAGCGTCAGGAAGGTCTGGAAGTTGCCGGCCAGCGTCGATCCCGTGCTCGAGCTCAGCGAGTTCGACGAGGACGACTTCGGGACGTCGGTGGTCCCGGAGACGGGCGTCGGGGCGGTGGCGGCATTCGTGGTGGTCATGTTCGAATACTCCTCACACTCTGATGTCGACGCCGCTGCTCGATCCGAGCATGCGGCCGTAGCCGCGCCCGACGGGCGCCGCAGCAACGGTGTCGTCTTCGCTGATGATCAGCCGGCGGGCATTGCCGCCATTGTCGTTGTTCTGGCCGGAATTCTGGCCCGATGAATTCTGGTCGCGCAGGCTGAAGGACAGCCCGTTGCTGCCGGTCTTGAGGCCGGCATCGTCGAGCGCGCGCTGCAATTGCGGCGCGTCCTGCCGCAGCATCTGCAACGTCTCCGGCTTCTCGACGGTGAGATGCGAGGTGACCTGGCCGTTGCGGTCGACATTGATGCGGACGTCGATGCGGCCGAGGTCGATCGGATCGAGGCTGATGTCGAACCGCGTCTTGCCGGCGCGCGCGGCCGCGGCGATCTCGACCGGCACGCCGCTGATCGGCACGGGCGTGGAATTTGCCGCGGTCGCGGTGAGCGTCGCGGTCGATGCGGTGGCGGCCGACGTCGTGTTGGTCAGCGGCGCCTGGATGGTGGAGGCGGCCTGCGCGCTGGTGTCGGTCGTGGGCACTGCGGCCTGCGTGCCGGCATGCGCGTGTGTGGTTGCCGTCGCCGGCGTTGCGTCGGAGCGGTCGGAGGCGCCGGTCTTCGCGTCGGCCGGGTTCGCCTCGGCCTGCGGCTTGGCGGCTTGCCCATGCGCGGTCGTCGCCGCGGTTTGCGTGGCGTTCGCCTTGCCCGCGTCCTGGCCGATATTGGAGACGTCGCTTTCGCGTTGCGCGGTCGCGACGGCCTTGAACGAAGGCTTCGGCGTGCCCTGGTCCACTGCGGCGACCAAGCCGCCATTGGTCTTGGCATCGGTCGCGGTGCCGTCGGTCGTGCCGGTGGCGGCATCGCCCAGCGTTGTCGTCGTGTCGGTATCGACCTTGGCACCCGCGGTCTTGGCGCTCTTGTCGCTCGCCGTGGCAGTGTCGGTCTTGCCGCCTGCGATCTGCGCCGCGGTGGAGGCGCTGGCGGCGATGCCGGCTGCCGCAATCGTCAGCGGCGAGGCGGCGGCATCGCCGGCCTGGCTCGCGGCCGCGTTCGGATCGACCGGCACCACGGGCGGGGCCACCAGGATGGCGTTCGGATCGGGCACGGCGACCTGCGTCGCGTCGGGCTGCACGGCGGCATCGACGGTGGCGGCAACGGTGCCGTCGGTCTTGTCGCCCTTGGTGCCGTCGGATTTCTCCGACGATTTCGCGTCGGAGGTCTCGGACTTGTCCTTGGTCGGCTTGGCCGGATCGGCCGTCGCGTCGTTCGCGGTGGGGGCCGATGTGTCGGTGTCGTCGTTCGCCTTGCTCTGCGAGGGCTGGTCGGTCGCGGCGGTATCGCGCGGGCCCTTGTCTGGGGCGGACGACGACTCGGTCCGGCGCGGCGCGGTGTCCTGCGGCGGCGCGTTGTTGCTGATCGCCTGGGTGTTGCTGTCGACCAGCGAGCCGAAGGAGTCGTTGCTACACGTGTCCTTGGAGCTCTGCGACCGGGCAGGCTTTTGCTGCGCGCTCTGGACTTGCACGCTGGCTGCTACGTCTGACGCCCGACCGACCACGGAAAACCTCTTGGAAACATCTTCGGCATAGAGGTAGCAAGGAGCGGGCCAGCTTCCTGGAGATCTATTTTATCTAGCAAAATCAATTAATTGGGTGATTTTCGCCGCCGCCGCGAGGAACGCAAGAGCCCCGCCATTTCTGCCTCCCCGGCAAGAATTGCCCTAAGCGGCCGCCCGCGTGATTGCTTCACCGGAATGCGGCCTATATTAAAGAGCTGCTCTCAGCCGCTTTCGACCGGGCAGTCGTGCCCCCGGGGGAACCAAAGTTCCCGGGGAGCGTCGATGTCCCGCCGGAAGCCGAAGAATGTCCAAGTCATCGCGGATCGCGAACGCCGCCGTCACAACGCTTTAAGGCCCATGCTGAACAGTCTGGATCTCGAAGGCCGTCCTGAGGACACCAGGGTCGTCGTTGCCATGTCGGGCGGCGTCGATTCCTCGACGACGGCTGCGCTGCTCAAGGCCGAGGGCTATGACGTCGTCGGCATCACGCTGCAGCTCTACGACCATGGCGCGGCGACCCATCGCAAGGGCGCCTGCTGCGCCGGCCAGGACATCCACGACGCCCGCGACGTCGCCGCCAAGCTCGGCATTCCCCATTACGTGCTCGACTACGAGGATCGCTTTCGCGAGTCCGTCATCGACAATTTCGCCGACTCTTACGCGCTCGGCGAGACGCCGGTGCCGTGCATCGAGTGCAACCGCTCGGTCAAGTTCCGCGACCTCCTGAAGACCGCGCGCGAGCTCGGCGCGCAGGCGCTCGCCACCGGCCATTACGTCGCCTCGCGCCGCCGCGACGACGGCTCGCGCGCGCTGGTCTGCGCGGCCGACAGCGATCGCGACCAGAGCTACTTCCTGTTCGCGACCACGCAGGAGCAGCTCGACTTCCTGCGCTTCCCGCTCGGCGACATGACCAAGCCCGAGACGCGCGAGCTCGCGCGCCGCTTCGGTCTCGCGGTTGCCGACAAGCACGACAGCCAGGACATCTGCTTCGTGCCGACCGGCCGCTATACCGACATCATCACCCGCCTGCGTCCGAACGCGATGGACCCCGGCGACATCGTCGATCTCGACGGCCGCGTGCTCGGCCGGCACAACGGCATCGCCAATTTCACCGTCGGCCAGCGCCGCGGCCTCGGCATCGCGGCTCACGCACCGCTGTTCGTGGTGCGGCTGGATGCTCCGGGCCGCCGCGTCGTCGTCGGCCCGCGCGATGCGCTGAAGATGCACCGCATCGTGCTGCGCGACGTCAACTGGATCGGCGACGGCGACATCGACCGCGCCATCGGCGCCGGCCTCGAGATGTTCGTGCGCGTCCGCTCGACCCGCAGCCCGCAGCCGGCCTGGCTGCGCGGCGGCAACGGCCATTACGAAGTCGAGCTCGTCGCCGGCGAGGAGGGCGTCTCGCCCGGCCAGGCCTGCGTGTTCTACGACGCGCCTTCGGGCCAGGCGCGCGTGCTCGGTGGCGGCTTCATCCAGAGCGCCGCCGCGAAAGTCGCAACGAGCACTGCGAGGCCGCTGGTGGAAGCGGTACGCGGCTAGAAAATTTCCGGGGCAGGGGGCATGGCAGCAGACATCTCGCGGGCCGGGGTCGAGAAGGCCTATGGCCGCTGGGCGCCGGTCTACGATCTCGTGTTCGGCAAGGTCTTTGACGCCGGACGGCAGTCGACCATCGCGGAGGCCGACCGCATCGGCGGCCGCATCCTCGACGTCGGCGTCGGCACAGGGCTTTCGCTCTCCGACTATTCGCGCACCACGAAGATCTGCGGCGTCGACATCTCCGAGCCGATGCTGCGCAAGGCGCAGGCGCGCGTGCGTGCACTGCGGCTCAGCAATGTCGAAGTGCTCTCGGTGATGGACGCCAAGAACCTCGCCTTCCCCGAAAACTTCTTCGATGCGGTTGTGGCGCAATATGTCATCACCGCCGTGCCCGATCCCGAAGGCACGCTCGACGAGTTCGTGCGCGTGCTCAAGCCTGGCGGCGAACTGATCCTCGTCAATCACATCGGCGCCGAGAGCGGCCCGCGCAAATTGTTCGAGCTCGCCTTCGCCCCCATCGCCCGCCGCCTCGGCTGGCGGCCGGAATTCCCGTGGGACCGCCTCGTCAACTGGGCCGCCAGGCACCGCGGCGTCACGCTCGCCGAGCGCCGTCCGATGCCGCCGATGGGGCACTTTTCGCTGATCCGCTACGTCAAATCGTGAGCGTGATTTGCGGGGATCGTGCTGTCAGTCGGCACTGTCTCCGCAAAACGCGACCTCATCCCGAGGAGCCCGCCAGCGGCGGGCGCCTCGAAGGATCGGCCGCAGGGAAACCGCCAGCCAATTTCCAGCGCTTCAATTCGCCGTGCGTCGGCCGGAACCTCCGCATGGCCGGAGACGTTTCCCTCCCATGCGCACGACATCAAACATCATCCTGGCCAGCCTCCTGATCGCCGCCTCAGGCAGCGCGATCGCGCAGGCCCCGCCGCGACCTGCAACGCCGCCGCAAGCGACCGCGCCGCCATCGGCCCAGCACGCCGCCAATTGCATGCCGCAGGACCGCCCGAACCGCGCCACCGCGCCCGACGGCACCACCACCACCGGCCAATCCCGGGAACCGCTCGGCGACAAACTGGCCAAATCCGACGGCGTGCTCTGCCCGCCCTCGGGCGTGGACCCTGACATGCACGCCCCGGCCCCTTCTACGGACGGCGCCATGCCGGTCATCCCACCCCCCGGTAGTCCTGGCGGCGACCCGACGGTCAGGCCGAAATAGGCTGATTCTTCCTTCGCCTCTCCCCGCTTGCGGGGAGAGGCCGGAGCGCATCGAAGATGCGATCCGGGTGAGGGGGACTCTCCACGAGTCCGGTGCCGAAAAATTGCAAATTCTGGTGCCAAATTCGGCACAAACGGCCTTGTCCCGCCAAAAGCTTTAGCGAAGGCGGATTGACAGCCCGCCGCCCCCTTCCTTATATGCCGCGCGTTCGCGAGATCGGCCGTTCCGCCGCTCGCGACCCTGTGGCGGGGTAGCTCAGCTGGTTAGAGCACGGGAATCATAATCCTGGGGTCGGGGGTTCGAGTCCCTCTCCCGCTACCATCTTTCCCCACACCCCTTTGACTTGGTTTGGGAAAGCTTTTTCCCCCAACAGGGCGTTTAACCGGCCTGATATCTCCACCGTTACGCCACCGATGCGTGATGGATCTCGGAACATGGTGACAGTGTCGATCAGGTCTCTGATGGCTTCGGCGGCCTCTCCGTCGCCCGAACTGATACCCTTCGTTAGCGCCTCCTCGAGCCGACCTAGCTGTTCTTCATATCGCTTGAGAATAGTTGGATGCAGCGCGACCTCTTTTGCGGCCGGCGGTTCACTCCGCAACTCTTCAGATATTCGCTCGCGTTCGGCGCCGAGGGCGGTCGATCGCGGACCGAGAATGGATCGATCGCCGTGCCCTTTTGCGATCGCATCCACCAGTCGTTCGATTTCTCGATTCAACTGTCTAAGCGGTTGTTCGAGGCGCTGCCTTTTTCCATTCGATGTGATTGCGAGGCGCTTTCGCTCTTCGAGATAAGTACGCACGTACTCCGCAATAACTTTCGGCGCGCTCAATTCAGCCCGCAAACCACTGAGAACTGCGCTCTCAACCGTGTCTAAATAGAAGGTCCAATTCCACTGGCGGGGGGAATTCTCTCAGAACCGGTGACCTCCCTGTCACCAGCTTCGATGACGCCCGGAGAGTGCGAAGGCACTTGGCCTAACCATTCCCGAGCGCTTTCTGCTGCGCGCTGACAAGGCGGCCATTGCGCTGGTGAGTGTGGAGACCCGGAAATGGCATGGGGCTCGCAATCCGCGAGCCCCGCTGTGCGCTCGGCAATTTCAGGCCTTGTGATGGACAGTCTGCAGGCCGTAGACCGGCGTCGGGATGTTCTCGTAGCGCGCCTTCAACTGCAGGGAAAGGAATTGCGAGTAATGTCGCGACTGATGCAGATTGCCGCCGTGGAACCATAGGCCTTCCTGCTGCGTCGGCTTCCACATGTTGCGCTGCTCACCTTCCCATGGGCCGGGGTCCTTTGTCGTATTCGAACCGAGGCCCCAGACCTTGCCGACTTTGTCGGCCATTTCCGGACTCACGAGATCGGCGACAAAGCCGTTCATCGAGCTATAGCCGGTGGCATAGACGATCACGTCTGCTGGCAATTCCTTGCCGTTGTCGAGCCTGACGCCGTTGGGCGTGATTTCCTCGACCTGTCCAGCGAACAGCTTGATTTTGCCGTCAATGATAAGCTGTGAGGCGCCGACGTCGATGTAATAGCCCGAGCCGCGGCGCAGATATTTCATGAATAGCCCGGAATCGTCGTCACCGAAGTCGAGCCTGAAGCCGGCCTTCTCCAGCCCGGCATAGAAAGCGGCGTCGTCCTGACGGATCTTGTCGTAGACCGGCTTTTGAAACTGATTCAAGATCCGGTAGGGCAGTGAAGCGAAGATCAGATCGGCCTTTGCCGTCGTCATTCCGCCGCGGACGGCGCGTTCGGAATAAAGATCGCCGATACTCTCCATCAGCGAATCCGAGCGCACAATGTGCGTCGTTGAACGCTGCACCATCGTTACGTCGACGCCGGCCTCGTACAGCGCAGCGCAGATGTCATGGGCCGAATTGTTCGAGCCGATCACCGCCACCTTCTTGTTCTTGCCTTTGTAGCCGCCGGAGCCGGGATGGCGTGAGGAATGGTGTTGCTCGCCCTTGAACGTTTCCATGCCTTTGATTTTCGGCATGTTCGGCTTGGCCGACATGCCGGTCGCGAACACAAGTTGCCTGGGCCGCAGAGTAATCTCCTTGCCATCGCGTTCGACGATGACGGTCCATTCCTTCTTGGTGTCGTCCCAACTGGCGCGTTTGGCCGTGGTGTTCGACCAGTAGTTCAGCTCCATGACCTTGGTGTACATTTCCAGCCAATCGCCGATTTTGTCCTTGGGCGAGAACACAGGCCAGTTCTTGGGGAAATCGATGTAGGGCAAGTGATCGTACCAGACGGGGTCGTGCAGGCAGAGCGACTTGTAGCGGTTGCGCCAGGAATCGCCGGCGCGTGCGTTCTTTTCGACGATGATCGTCGGCACACCGAGCTGGCGCAGCCGCGCCCCGAGCGCAATGCCGCCCTGTCCGCCGCCGATAACAAGCACGTAGGGCTGGGTCTTGAAGCCGAGTTGCTCGACTTCCTCGTCACGCAGTTCCTTCCAGGTCTTGGCGCCGGGATTGACGCCATGCCTGGCGCCGAGCGGTCGGCTGAAGCCAGCCTTTTCCTCATGGGCCTTCAGTTCGGCCATGGTTGTCAAGAGCGTCCAGATCTGACCGTTCTGCAGGCGGATGAGTCCATATCCGCGCGCGACCTCGGTCCCGAACGTGATCCAAGATTCGGTCACGCCGCCGGCCTCGGTTGGCGTTTCACCCTCGGCGATTTTCCAGTTGCGCGGCTTCAAATGCGCGAGGCAATGCGCGAGCATGTCGCGGACCTGATCGCGGCCTTCCATGGTCTTGATGTTCCAGGTGAAGGCAACGAGGTCGCGCCAGTAGCATTCCGGAGCGAACATTCCTACGGCGGCGTCGAGATCGCCTGCCGCAAGCGCAGCTTCAAACTTGTCGAGGAAAACCTGGACGCGCGCACTAAGTGTGGTGTCGAGCATCAATTCCTCCCGGGTGTTGTTTGCAATTTTTCTACGCAGGCAGCGTAACCTTACCCCAACCATCGCGGGAATCCAGACTCGCGCGGCAGGGTTCCCGGTCGGCTTCAGCGCCTCTCAGCGCTCGCCTGCAACAACGCCGCTTCGCCCACCGGCGATGGGGTAGACTAAGAGCTCTATTTGCTGCGGTGCATGCGTCCGGAATTTGGCCCGCAGGCTCCTGTAACGGAGGGGCAGAGCATGTCCGCTCTACCCCGGACAGCTCACGACCGCCATGATCCGGCGGACTGCAACCCGATGCCAGTCCCCCACTGAAATCAACGAAACTACTGCTCACCGATTCGCGCTAAGGTGCGGCATGATCCGGGAGATCAGCGATGCGATTGTCTAGCCTTGCCACTCTGGCGCTTGTCGCGGGAGCTTCCAGCCCAACTTATGTTTCTATCGTCCTGGCGGCTTCGGAATGTTCCAGATCAATGGAATTGGCGGATTGGGGCGAGAACTCGACCGGCGACATCAGCGTCGCGTCTGGGGACAGTTGCATCTTCCCGATCACGTTGCGCGGCGCGGCAAGTAGCTCGGAAATCTCGCAAAAGCCAGCACACGGCAAACTGAAGAAGCTCAACGTTGCGACTTACGAGTACAGGACGAGGGCCAGATACAAAGGAAGTGACACCTTTGCCATCAAAGCAACGGGCAAGGGGCCGAAGGCTTCTGGCACATCGGTCATCACAGTGCACGCGACGATCAAGTAGGCGGGTCGAGCATTGGCGTGACGCCGAGTTGATGCGTGTCGCGTGAGGGCAGGGAGCAATAAGCGTGCCTCAACCCGTCCGCGACGCTCCCAGAACAGCACCCGGTGGCGGATCGTGATCAGGGCCTGGTTGAGAACGTAAGCCAACAGCATCGGCGGAAGTGATTTGAAGGCAGGATCCGGAGTGGCCTCAATGCGATTGCGGTCTCGCGCGGGGATGCTCCATCCGCAACTCCGGAGCTGCTTAAGCGGGTTGGGCCCAGACGCAAACTTGGTTTTGCCGGTATTGCAGCTAAGCTGCTCTCCGCTATGCCCAGAAAGACCCAGCCTCAGAGAGTTGGTTTTCGTTGAGCCAGAGGAGTGCCTGACGAAGACTCAATGGGACCAGTCGCTCCCTACCAAGAGGCGGTGGGGCTCCATCTGTTAGATAGAGCATAAAGCCATCTTTGCTTCGGAAAAGTGCTTCTTTTGCCTCACAACATTCAAGGGACTCTACGTCAAGAGTAGGCAAGCTGCGCTGGACGATCAGCTCCATGTTTTGCAGCATGGCGCTCACGACGCAGACTTCCTCTTATCGTGGATGAAATGCACGCCAGCGGCTGGTCCATCCAACCAGACCAACTGACAGCCGCGAAATGCGAGGCCCGTTGACGATAGAACTAGGAAGAACTCTCGCGAGGTTAGGACGTCAGTCGAGCCCTCAACCTCTAGCTTTGCCCCCGTTGCCGAAATGTCTTTGAGAACGCAGACTCGGCTCCAAGTGCCAACCACAGCCATCAAGTTGACGGCGTGCTGATGGGCAAATTGAACACGGTCCGATTTTCTTCGACCAAAGGCCATGCGCGGCAAAAAAATAGAAGTATGAAATATCTGACGTAGAGCGTGTGCCCCAATGATTAACAAGAGTTAGCGATTCGCGCTTTGTAGCTCGACTAATCGCTAGCGAAAATTGGCGAACTTCAGTGAGACAGTGCGCGCCGCCAAAAACGGTAGGAGCCATCGCATCCTCTGGCGGAGCCAGGAGGCGAACGATGCGATCAGTCATTGCCATTGTTGTAACGGTCGGGGCGTCCTCGCCTGTGCTCGCCCTGACGCAGGGGGAGATTGAGGCCAAGTTACGTGCCGCGGGCTATTCGCAGATTCAGGAGGTCCCGAGCGGCAAGATCAAGACCTACCGAGCAATCAAGGAGGGTACGGAGCGGTCGCTCATCGTCGACAGCACCGGCAACATCAAGGAGCTTCGGTAGCGCTCTCGCTGGGTGGCCAGTGTTCGGTCAGGGACGCTGCCGAATACTCGCGCCAGGCGGCCCGCCTACCGTTTGTATCGGTTCACCTGGCGCACGGTCCAGCGGCGGGTGCGGTCTAGCGAGGCCTACCGTTCCGGGAGGTGCGTCGTTGCTGGCCGTACGAGTATCGAGGTGCTCTGACGTGATTGCCGATCCAATGGCGATGGCCAGAGCGATAGCAGATAGGAGTAAAGCTGCTCGATTCGGGTCCATCATTAGACCTCCGCGAAACGGCTCCATAGTGCCGGGATAACGCCGATCTGGTGATTTGGTTCTTAGGTTCGCCCACAAAGGTATCCGAACAACACTCGCGCAATTACGTGTTGGTCGGATAGCGAGGCACAACGATAACGATTGATCAAAAGTCGGAAGCGGTTTTGTGGGTCGACCGCGCAAAAGTGTTGCCCCGATTTGGAGTTAAGCGATGAGAAACGTACCGCATCCAACAATCACGACCCGTCACTCGCTGCTTCTTTCGACCGCTGCCCTTCTCGTTACGACGGCTGACGCGCCCGCAGACGGTCATCTTCGGAGAGCGGGGAGTATTCGAGGCAGTACATCGCCATTACGAGGCCATCGCGCGCCTTCTCGCCCCACTGACCAACCGTAGGGCTGAGGAGGTCGATCCGTCTTAGACCGAACCGATCTAAGATTCCGCCGACTTAAGCCGATCGTTTGCGATGGTTCTTGCGGTGTTTGCCTTGGGGGCGCCCGTGCGATCGCTCCAGTACTTTCGGCAGAGAAGCCGCCGCTGGAGGAGCTATTGGCGAGGCTTGCTCGACCTCAACCGGCTCGGCTGGGTCGGGGGGCCGTATGGCCGGCGTTGCACCCAAGGCAGCCCCCTCGAGTTTGGCAAGGAAGTCGCGTCCTTGGTTCGTGATAGTCCAAGCGCCGCGTTCGCGAGTGATGAGGCCTTGGCTGAACGCATCAAGATCCGGCGCAAGTTCAGCGAGACGCTTCATACGCAACGTCCATTCAGGGCCGCTCGTATAGAAAACCGCGAGATGCAGCTTGATAAGCTCAAGGTTTCCCCGGCCGTCTGGCTGCCCTGCCAAAATCTTCAATATGGAAAGCTGAAAACTCACGCGCGCCACTCGAACGCAACGACTCAATCCTTACAATCTATCGGTTCTGGCCAACGGCTCATAGATCGGCCGTCAAGCTTCTCGCGGAGATGCTTGCTCGGTAAGCCTAACCGCCAAGGTTAATCGTGCCTGGAGGGTCAAAGGCAGACTTCGACAAGATAAAGGCGCTTGTAACGGAACCGATCCAGGTGGCTCCTTCCGTTACCGAAACACATCCGCCGATTCGTTGGACCATAACTCCATCACCGCCAGCTTTTCCAGGATGGTTGGGCGATGAAGTACCGGCGCTTGCCGGTTCGCTGGCGCGGTCCAGATCGGATCTGTGATCGCCTGGCATTTCATGAGCGATCATGAGCAAGGCGGTGCTTTAAGCAAAGTAGGTTTGGTCTTACCGACGCAATACTCCGACGCCGCGGCGCGATCGCGCCCGACGCATTCGAACCGTCGTTCCACAGGTCGAAGTTACATCCGAGTTGCCGTTGGTCTCGGCAGATAGATGCGCGATGCCCGCTCAAAAAAACAGTACCAAGATTGTCGATTGTGGCTGTACCACCGCGCGATGTCATGGCGCTCACGAGTAGGGCGGGATTGCAGGGGCGAACATGCAACATGTGTCATTTGAAAGCGGGTGCGGATGAAAGCTCGCGCCGCCGCGCATGTTCAACGAGCGGTCACTCGTGGTTCTCACGATCGTGATTGGAATAACGAACGCCTATAAGCGTATGGCCATTGGGATTGAAATGCACAGCAAGCTCCGGGACGATTTGAATACGGCAGAGAATGACCATCTTGTCGCGCCTGTTGGCGCTTGTCGCAGTCGCGTTATTGCCCGCTATCTCGATTCAGGCGTACAACGAAGTTAACCTTCGACGCGCGCGCCAAGTGGACGTACAGAATCAGGCGCTCGGTCTCGCTAAGCTCGCCGCCGAACAGCAGCAACAGATCGTTCAGGGCATTCGGCAGGTCCTGATTGCGCTGTCCGAACTCCCTGCGATAAAGGCGAAAGATAGCCAGGGGTGCAATGCGGCGATGGCAGGGATGAGGTCCCGGTTTCCGGCTTTCCTCACTTTCGTCGCGACCGATCTGAGTGGCCAGCCCTTCTGCGATACAAACACAGATCGCAAGCCGGTGAATGTCTCCGGGCGTCCCTACTTTGCGGACGCGTTGAAGACGGGCGCGTTTACGGTGGGACAATTCTCGATCGGTCTGTCCGTCGATCGGAAACTCATTCAGTTCGCGCTGCCTTTCTACGGAGATGATGGTCAGCCAGGGGGCGTCATCATTGCGCCTCTCGGCCTGGACTGGTTAGCGGACTACATCGCGCGCGCGGGTGTTCCGGCGGGAGACGCGCTGGCCATCACCGATCGCAACGGCACCTACCTTGCCCGCTATCCGGACAATGACCGATTTGTCGGTAAGAAATTGGTTCGCGTTGGTGATGAGAGGCAGTATGGCGACGGTCTCGCAGCCGACCTGGTTGATGTCGACGGCGTCGAGAGGATCGTGGGTTTCTCGACTCTCGGGCCCGATTCTGGGGGACTTCGCGTCAGCTTCGGCCTCGACAAGGCGAACGCCTTTGCCGAGATCCAGAGCCGGACCCGACACGACATCTTCCTCATCGCCCTCAGCGCCATGATGGTGCTGGGCCTGACGCTGCTCGGCGCCCGGCAATTCATCCATCGGCCGCTCGGACTATTAGTTGACGCCGCGAACCGATGGCGTCTCGGCGACTATGCTCGCCGTGTGAATATCCGCGGCAGTTCTGAAATCGCGGGCGTAGCCGGCGCCTTCAACACCATGGCCGATGCGCTGGATCGCCGCGAGC
This sequence comes from Bradyrhizobium sp. 63_E2_N1_3, assembly GCF_052076005.1. Lineage (NCBI taxonomy): Bacteria > Pseudomonadati > Pseudomonadota > Alphaproteobacteria > Hyphomicrobiales > Nitrobacteraceae > Bradyrhizobium > Bradyrhizobium sp. 63_E2_N1_3. Next base: position 1,620,010 of record NZ_CP197235.1, read on the forward strand.
AGGAATTGTCCGATGCAAAAGAGAAGGCCGAGGACGCCGCGGCCCGGCTTACGATGCTCTTCGAAAGCACAACCGACAGCGTCGTGATCGTCGACCACGATTGGCGGATCAGCTTCTTCAACCAGAGGGCCTGGTCTCAGATCGCTCAGGGGCGTGATCTGATTGGAATGCACCTGCAGGCGTCGCTTCTGGATGCCGCCGATACGGGAATCGTCGAGCAGCTTCGGGAAGTCATGTCGGACCGCCGTCCGGTTTCGTTCGAAGCGCACTGTCCTCGTCGTGCCGCTTGGTATGCGATCAACGCGTTTCCTTCTGGCGAAGGGATCGCGATCTTCTTTCGAGACGTCACCGAGCAAAAGCATGCCGTGGAGGCGCGCCAGCGCATCGAGGAGCAGCTTCATCAGAGTCAGAAGATGGAGTCCGTCGGACAGCTCACGGGCGGTGTTGCCCATGACTTCAACAACCTGCTTGCCGTCGTTTCGGGAAACCTTGATCTCATCGAGCGCGCGGCAAATGACGGCAAGATCCGGCGCTTCGCCGCGACTGCGCGGCGTGCCGCCGACCGGGGGGCGAAGCTCACCGCACAGCTCCTCGCTTTCTCTCGACGGCAAAAGCTCAACCCTAAACTGATCAATGCCAACGAGCTGATCTCCAACTTCCAGGGGCTCGTCCGTCAGGCGGTCGGCGCAGAATGCGAGGTCAGGCTGAAGATCGACGAGCGATTGTGGCTCTGTCAGGTGGATCCATCCCTGCTGGAGACTGCCCTTCTCAATCTAGCGCTGAACGGCCGCGATGCGATGCCGGGCGGCGGAGTGCTCGAGATCGAGGCGCGGAACGTCGTTCTGGATCGGGAAGCCGTCGCTGGATGTCCGGCCGGATCATATGTGAGGCTGTCCGTCTCGGATACGGGGCAGGGGATGTCTCCCGAGGTGCGAGACCGGATTTTCGAGCCCTTCTTCACTACCAAGGAAGTTGGCAAGGGCACTGGCCTCGGTCTCAGCATGGTGTATGGCTTTGTCCGGCAATCCGGTGGCTATATTTCAGTCGAAAGTGCCCCTAACGCCGGCACCACGATCTCACTGTACCTGCCGAGAGCCAATCAGGAGGCTCGCGACGAGGTGGAAACTGAACAGACCCGGGCTATGCCGGGAGGCTCCGAGCGAATTCTTTTGGTCGAGGACAATGAAGATCTGTTGGAAGTCGTGTCTGCAATGCTGACGAGCTTTGGCTATCGGATTCGCCTTGCTCACAACGGTACCGAAGCCATCCGAATTCTCGACAGCGATCAGGGGTTCGATCTTCTGTTCAGCGATGTTGTCATGCCGAATGGTCCCAATGGCGTCGAGCTTGCTCGCGAAGCAAAGCGGCGGAACAGCAGGATCAAGATATTACTTACGTCGGGCTACGTGGGAGACGTGCTCGCGCGTCACGGGGCGACAGACGAGTTCCCGATTATTCACAAGCCCTTTGGCGTGGCCGAACTCGCTCAACGTCTGCATTCTCTTCTTCAGAAAGAAGATGTTTAGGCAGGCACGAAGCCAGACGGCATCGCCGTCCATAGCGACAATGCGTATTCGTCTCTAGAGCCAGCCATCTTACGGTTCTTGCGGATCAGGTCGAGGCAGCCGTGCTCGAACGCAAAGTCCCTGACGTAACTCAAGGTGGCGCAGATCGCATAGCCAGTACCGGTTGAGCGCATGGTTGCTGCCTCAATTTCGCGAGGGGCACCATGACCGAGCGACTTAAGAGCGTGCTTGCAATGTTTAGTATATAGTGTTTCACTAAACAAATCGAGCTTGGCTGAATCCCTAAGAATCCAGGCAGGCGCGAGGAAACGTCCGTTTAGTCGTTCAGCCCGTGAAGGACTGTATCGCTCTGCTCGAAGCATTCGAGCGGGTTGGAGAGTCGCGCCATGTCGATGGCCGGCCCCACTGGGAGGGAAAGCGTTATGAAACAGACAGTAAAGGCGCTTCTTACTACGTTCGGAGTTCTCGCATCCGCGCTCGGTGTCGGAGTGGGGACTACTCCTGCGCATGCGCAGGCCAAGACCATCACGCTGTGCTGGGCCGCGTGGGATCCTGCCAACGCCCTGGTCGAACTGTCGAAGGATTTCACCGCCAAGACCGGCGTCGGCATGAAGTTCGAGTTCGTGCCGTGGACCAACTATGCCGACCGCTTCCTGAACGAGCTCAATTCGCATGGCTCGCTGTGCGATCTCATCATCGGGGATTCGCAATGGATCGGGGGCGCCGCCGAGAACGGTCAGTACGTCAAGCTCAACGATTTCTTCACAAAGGAAGGAATCAGCATGGACGACTACATGCCGGCGACAGTGGTCGGCTATTCCGAGTGGCCGAAGAACAGCCCGAACTATTGGGCGCTGCCCGCCATGGGTGACGCGGTGGGCTGGACCTATCGCAAAGACTGGTTTGCGCGGCCTGAGATCCAGGCGGATTTCAAGGCCAAGTACGGCCGCGATCTCGCCGTGCCGAAGACGCTCGATGAACTGCGCGACATCGCAAAATTCTTCCAGGGCCGCGAGATCGACGGCAAGAAGGTCTATGGCGCTTCGATCTATACCGAGCGGGGCTCGGAAGGCATCACCATGGGCGTGTCGAACTACCTCTATGATTACGGCTTCCAGTATCAGGATCCGAAGAAGCCGTATTCAATGGACGGGTTCGTCAACTCGCCTGGCGCGGTGAAGGGGCTCGAGGCCTACAAGGAGCTCTACAAGTGCTGCACGCCCCCCGGCGCATCCAACTCCTACATGTCCGAAGGGCTTGATGCGTTCAAGTCGGGGCAAGTCGCGCTTCAGATGAACTTCTTCGCCTTCTTCCCGGGCCTCTACAAAGATCCGAACGTCGGTGGGGACAAGATCGGCTTCTTCAGCAATCCCGCCGGCCCCGCGACTCGGGCGACGCAGCTCGGCGGGCAGGGCATCTCGGTCGTTTCTTATTCCAAGAACCAGGCCGAGGCGCTGCAATATATCAAATGGTTCTCCGGTGGAGATGTGCAGAAGAAGTGGTGGGCGCTAGGCGGCTATTCCTGCGCCAAGTCAGTGTTGAACGATCCGGGCTTCCCGAACAGCGCGCCGTTTGCCGGCGAGTTTTTGAAGTCGATGGGAATGGTCGTCGACTTCTGGGCCGAGCCTTCCTATGCCCAACTCCTGCAAGCCGAACAGAAGCGCGTGCATGACTACGTGGTGGCGGACAAGGGCACCGCGCAGGAAGCGCTCGATGGCCTGGTCAAGGACTGGAAGGCGATCTTCAAGGAAGAAGGCAAGAAGTTCTAGGGCAAACGCCTGGAGCGCACGCCGAGCGCGCTCCAGGCTCTCTTCGGTAGAACCCGCAGGCGTCGCATAGTCGACAATCGCGACGCCAGGATTGACCAGGGCCATGAACGATTTGAGCACTTCGTCGCAGATCACCTACCGGGCCGTCCCGATCCGACCAGGCGTGATACGTCGTATCCGCGGCCTTTCGGACCAGGCGCTCGCATGGCTCTTCATCACGCCGACGATCGTGCTGCTGCTGGCGATCAATATCTTCCCGCTGGTATGGACGATCTACCTGTCATTTACCAACTACCGCGCCAATCGGCCGAACGCGCCGACGCTATGGCTGGGGACCGATTGGTACCAGTCGATCCTGACCGATCCGGATATCTGGGCGGCAATGCAGGTCACGGCGCATTTCGTGGTTTGGACCGTGCTGATCGAGACTGTGCTCGGATTCGGCCTTGCGTTCCTGATCGACAAGAAATTCCGTGGCCATGGCCTGTGGACCACGATCATTCTGTTGCCGATGATGCTCTCACCAGCGGTTGTCGGCAATTTCTGGACCTTCCTCTATCAGCCGCAGATCGGGCTGTTCAACTACGTGGTCGCCTTCTTCACGGGGCGCGGCGCTTCGTCGTTCCAGATGCTGGGAGACGTGACCCTCAGCCCGTGGGCCATCGTCATCGTCGACGCCTGGATGTGGACGCCTTACGTGATGCTGATTTGCCTGGCGGGGCTGCGGTCGATCCCGGATTACATTTATGAGGCAGCGGAGGTCGACCGCGCGTCGAATTGGCGGCAGTTCTGGTCGATCACGCTGCCGATGGCTCTGCCGTTCATCATGCTCGCGGTGCTCTTTCGCGGGATCGAGAATTTCAAGATGTTCGACATGGTCAACCTCCTGACCGGAGGAGGGCCGGGCTCGACCACGGAAGTCGCTTCGATCACACTGAAGCGCGCGGCCTTTGAGAGTTGGCGAACCGGCTATTCCTCGGCCTTCGCGATCATTCTGTTCGTGACAGTGTTTGGCCTTGCCAACATCTACGTCAAGGCGCTGAACCGGGTGAAAAGCAGATGAGCGCCTCAAATGCAGCCCACTCAGTCGTCGAACCGTCGACCGGCACTCGCCGCTTTGCCGGTCTGCTCGTCATACTCTATGCCATCATAACGATGGTTCCGCTGATATGGATCGTGCTCACCTCGTTCAAGTCGCCTGACGATGCGATCTCCTATCCGCCGAAGGTCCTCTTCAAGCCCTCCCTTGAAGGCTATTGCAATGTCTTCACAACACGCTCGCGTCAGACTCAGGAGTTTATCCAGACGCTGGGGCCGCCGCAGGGGCTTTGTGACAACATCGCGCGCAGCCGCAACATGGTTGTCGCCGGGCCGTCGAACTACGTGCCGCGCTTCATCAACTCGCTGATCATCGCCTTTGGCTCGACGGTGCTTGCCGTCGCGCTCGGTACGCTCTCGGCTTATGGTTTTTCGCGCTTCCGCGTGCCTCTCAAGGACGACCTCCTGTTCTTCATTCTGTCGACCAGAATGATGCCGCCAATCGCGGTCGCGATCCCGATCTACCTGATGTACCGGACCGTCGGGCTATCGGATACCCGTCTCGGGATGATCCTGCTCTACACTTCGGTGAACGTCTCGCTCGCTGTCTGGCTACTCAAGGGCTTCATCGACGAAATCCCGCGTGAATACGAAGAAGCGGCAATGATCGATGGCTATACGCGCTTTCAGGCGTTCGTGAAGGTGGTTCTACCGCAGGCGACGACGGGGATCGCGGCGACGGCGATTTTCTGCCTTATTTTTGCGTGGAACGAATACGCCTTTGCTGTGCTTCTGACCTCTGGCAACGCTCAGACCGCGCCCCCATTCATTCCGATCATCATTGGCGAAGGCGGCCAGGATTGGCCGGCCGTAGCCGCCGGCACGACGATCTTTCTTGTGCCGATCGTCGTGTTCACGGTGCTGCTTCGCAAGCATCTTCTGCGCGGGATTACCTTTGGGGCCGTTCGCAAATGAACCTTGATGTGAACACGTCAACGCCGAACGTTAACCTGACGAGCAGAATGTTGCGGCGCGGTCCGCTGGAGGCCATCGCGACGGCGATCATTGCCGCAGGCGTGGTCATGCTGATGCAGCCGTTTTTTCTGACGCTTTATTCCTGGTCTTTCGCGGTCACTCTCTTTGGGACGGTGATGTTCACGATCGTCTCGAAGGTCCGGGAGTAGCGCTCGATGGCACAGATCAGGGTTGAAGCGCTCAACAAATCCTTTGGAGAGTTTCACGCAGTCAAGGGCGCGAGCTTTACGGTGGATGACGGCCAGTTCCTTTGTCTGCTTGGGCCGTCCGGCTGCGGCAAAACGACAACGCTGCGGATGATTGCAGGACTGGAATTGCCGACATCCGGCACGATCAGGCTCGACGGTGAGGACGTGACGATGAACCGTGCCTCCGCGCGAGATATCGCCTTCGTCTTCCAGCTATTTGCGCTCTATCCGCACATGAATGTCCGGCGCAATATCGGCTTTCCGCTTAAATGCGAGGGCATCGGAGCCGCGGAGTGCGACCGGCGCGTGGTGGAGGCCGCTCGGATCCTGCGTATCTCCCACCTCCTTGATCGGTCGGTTTCGACCCTCACCGGCGGCGACCGTCAGCGCGTCGCGCTTGGGCGGGCGATCGTCCGCAAGCCGAAGTGCTTCCTGATGGACGAGCCGCTCGGAGCGCTCGATACCGAGATGCGCGAGGCGATGATCCAGGAATTGCGCGCGCTGCATGACCGGCTTGGCGCGACCACCGTTTACGTCACGCATGATCAACTGGAGGCCATGGCAATGGCGGACCTGATTGCGGTGATGAACAACGGCGTGGTCGAGCAGATTGCGAGTCCGCGCGACATTTATGACCGGCCTGTTTCGCTCTTCGTCGCGGACTTCATCGGTTCTCCAGCGATGAATTTCCTGCCGTTTCGCGGCAGCCTGCAAGCCGGGGCGCAGGCGATCCGGCTCGGGGATCGCGACGTTGCGATACCCACCGCACGCGAGGCTCTGGTGGAGAGCGACCTTGTCCTGGGCGTCAGACCCGAGCATGTGCGTTTTTCCGATAGCGGCATGGTGCGGGGCGAGATCTATGGGTCGGAATATCTCGGCACGACGCAGATCGTGACGGTGACGACGCCTTACGGCGCTCTCAAGGCCCGCTCGCCCGCCAGCATGCCCTTTCGGATTGGGATGAATGTCGGGCTCGATTTTCGGCCCGATACGTTGTCGCTCTTCGACCAGGGGTCGGGACGGGCAATACGCACCGCATTGCACGAGGGAGGCAAGCATGGCTGAAGTCGAGATCGGGGCGGTCTCCAAGGCGTTTGGCAAGACGCAAGCCGTCGTCGATCTGTCCCTCACCATTGGAGATGGCGAATTTGTTGCGTTGCTGGGGCCGACCGGCGCCGGCAAGACAACGACGCTGCGTCTCGTTGCCGGATTAGAGGCGCCCGACAGCGGCTCGGTCCGCATCGACGGACGCGATGTGACCAGTGATGCGCCGGCGGATCGTGACGTCGCCTTCGTATTCCAGCAATATTCGTTGTACCCGCATCTGACCGTGTTCGAGAACATGGCCTTTGCGCTACGCGCGCCGACTCGGCGCCTGCCGGAGGCCGAAATTCGCGCAAAGGTCGAACAGGTTGCGCGTCTTCTCCATATCGAGGCCAAGCTCCACAGCAAGGCGACCCAGTTGTCGGGCGGGCAGATGCAGCGCGTTGCGATTGGCCGCGCTCTGGTGCGCTCGCCCTCGATCTACCTGATGGACGAGCCGCTTTCTTCGCTCGATGCCAAGCTGCGCGGTGAAATGCGCCTGGAGCTTAAGCGCATCCAGATCGATCTCGGCGCGACGATCCTCTACGTCACCCACGATCAAACCGAGGCTATGACCATGGCATCGCGCATCGGCGTGATGGAGGCCGGGCGGCTGATGCAGATCGGCACGCCGCGCGAGATTTACGAGAACCCGGTCAACGCCTATGTCGCTGCCCGGCTCGGCCAGCCGATGATCAACCTGCTGCCGGCAACTCTGTTTGCCGGCGTTCCGCCCGGCGTTAAGACGATTGGCGCTCGTACCGAGCACCTGGCGATCGCACGCAGCGGCGGGGACGTGTCGGCCACCGTCACGCGGGTCGAACATCTCGGCGACCAGAGCCATGTCCATCTCGATCTCGGCGGCCAACCTGTCGTGACGTTGGCGGACCCTGAGGCGAGGTTAGACGTCGGCGACGTCGTGTCGCTACGCCTTAACAGGCCGCTGTTCTTCGATGCGGCCGGCGGGAGGGTCGCGGCATGAGTCTCGATCGGACCTCTAGGGAGAATCTGGTGCGGGCGCTTGCGGAATCGGTGATCCAGCACGCCGACGAACTGACCAGCCTCGACCAGGCGATCGGTGACGGCGATCATGGGCTGAACATGAAACGCGGCTTCGAGGCTGTGCTCGCGACGTTGCCCGGCCTTGCGGACAAGTCTCTGCCAGAAATGCTGAAGTCGATCGGAATGACGCTGGTCATGAAGGTTGGCGGAGCTTCTGGGCCGCTGGTTGGCACCTTCTTCATGGAGTTGGGCAAGGCGCTTCCAGAGCAGCCAACACGCGCGGAGTTTGTCGCGGCTACGGATATGGCAATCAATGCCGTAAAGGCGCGCGGACGCTCGGAGGCAGGACAGAAAACCTTGCTGGATGTCCTGGTGCCCGTGCAAGCGGTATTGGCTGCAGGCGGCGATGCGCGGGCGATTGCGTTAGAAGCGGTGCAGGCGGCCGATCGCACGACGCCGATGCTCGCTATTCGCGGCAGGGCTTCTTTTCTCGGCGAACGCTCCATTGGTCACATGGACCCCGGTTCGCGCTCAACGTCCCTGTTGATCGGGGCTGCAGTCAAAGTATTGGAATTCGAGGCAAGGTCATGAACAATCCAAATGGCGGCAATGTCGGAATCGTTATCGTTTCACATTCGCCCAAGATAGCGGAAGGCGCGGCAGATATGGTGCGCCAGATGGTGGGCAATGCGGTGCCGCTCGCCTGGACCGGCGGCGATGTCGATGGAGGGCTCGGCACGAATGTTGCTGGAATCCTGGAGGCGATCGAGGCGGCGTGGTCCGCAGCAGGTGTGGCTGTGCTCGTTGATCTCGGTGGAGCGGAGACAAATTCCGAGATGGCGGTGGAAATGTTGGCTGAAGATCGAAGGGCGCGCGTCGTCGTCTGCAATGCTCCGGTGGTCGAAGGAGCGGTGATTGCAGCGACGGAATCCTCGGGTGGCTCATCGCTCGCAGCCGTCAAGCGTAGCGCGGAGGAATTCTATGCATGATGCCCACGCCAGCCGGGCAGCTGAGACGTCGGTGCCGCTGACCGCCTCGGCGGTTCTCGTCAACAAGGTCGGACTTCATGCGCGGCCGTCGGTCAAGCTCACGCAGTGTGCGAAGAGGTTTGCCGCAAAGATCGAACTCGCCCTCTCTGGAGACGGGCCTTGGACGGATGCCAAGAGTCCGGTGAAGGTGATGCGTGTAAAAGCTCCGCAGGGGGCGACGCTGCATTTCCGGGTCGCCGGACCGGACGGAGAGGTGGCGCTTGCTGCCATGCTTGCGCTTGTGCATGACGGTTTTGGTGAGGCTTAACGGCAGTGGCAGAGATCCAACTTATCGGCCGTGCCGCATCGCCGGGCCTCGCGTTCGGGCCGGTCGCCGTGCTGACTGCGGCCGTGGCCGGGCGAATGGCGAGCGAGGATCCGGAGCAGGAGGCTGCAGCGCTGCGGGCGGCGATTGGGGGGGCGAGGGCGCAACTGGCCGAGCAGATCAAGACGATTCAGAGTGAGGCGGCAGACATTCTGGAGTTCCAGGCCGCCATGTTGGAAGACGATGCACTCACAGATACGGCATATGAACTTATCGCGATCGGGATCGCTGCCGACCATGCCTGGCGCCGGGCACTCGACCTAGAGATCGCCGGCTATCGCGCGGCTGAAGATGAATATTTCCGTGCCCGGGCCGTTGATATCGTTGACATCCGCGATCGCGTGCTTGCGCATCTGGGCGGTGTGGATGTTGTCGCCGGAATCGCGGGCGGTTCGATTGTTGCGGCTGAAGATATCACGCCTTCGACCTTTCTTGCGACTGACTGGTCGCAAGGCGGCGCGATCGCGCTGGCCAGTGGCTCACCTTCCTCGCATGTCGCCATGTTGGCGCGAGCGCGCGGGGCGCCGATGGTCGTTGGGTTAGGTCCGTTGTCGTGGCATGGACAGCCACCCGTCTTGGCGCTGGTGGACGGCGACGCCGGAAGGGTCATCTTCGATCCGGAGCCGGAGACCATCCGTCTCTTTGAGCTGCGTATGGCGGCTGCGAAGGCCGAACTGGCTGTCGCCGAGGAGACCAGCCTTGCGCCTGCCTTCGTCGCCAATGGTCGGCGGATAGCGGTTCTGCTCAATGTCGCCGGGCCTGAAGACCTTGCAAACCTTGATTCCGCAATTTGCGACGGCATCGGCCTTGTACGCACGGAATTCCTGTTCGAGGCAGCCCACGGCCTGCCGGACGAGGAAACGCAATACAGGGTCTATCGAGACATTCTCGTCTGGGCCCAAGATAAGCCGGTGACGATCCGGACCTTGGATGCAGGCGGAGACAAGCAGGTTCCCGGTTTGACGGTCGAAGGTGAGAGCAATCCGTTTCTCGGCCTCCGCGGTATCCGCCTCTCGCTCGCGCGGCCGGAGGTGTTTCGCATGCAGCTCCGCGCGCTCTGCCGTGCGGCTGTCCATGGCACGCTGAAAGTGATGTTGCCCATGGTTGCGGTCCCGTCGGAATTGGACCGCGCGAACGAAATACTTGACGCGGAGTTCACAGCCCTCCAAGCGAAAGGAGTTGCCTGCGCTCGACCGCCGCTCGGCATTATGGTCGAGGTTCCAGCGGCGGCGCTCTGTGCAGCGGATTTTGGCGCTGCATTCTATTCCATCGGTTCGAACGATCTAACCCAGTACACCATGGCGGCGGCGCGCGACATCGGCGCAGTCGCTGACCTCAATGATACCAGCAATCCGGCTGTGCTGGCACTGATAGCCGCGACCGTCGAGGCCGGGCTAAAGCGAGGCGTCGAGGTTTCGCTCTGTGGCGACGCCGCGGCCAACACTCACCTCACGGCGGCGCTGCTCGCGACCGGATTGACAACTCTCTCTGTGTCGCCGATTGCCGTCGCACGGCTCAAGGCCGCAATCGCAAAGGTGAGTTCATGAGGGACGATGTCGGCAAGGACACGCCCGGTGACAAGAATGTCGCAGAATACAAAATAATCCTGCGAAAGGTACTCGACAATCGGCCCTCGGGGACGCGCCTGAAGCTTGCGGCGGCGCTGGGCAAGAATCGTTCGTTCGTGAGTCAAATCACGAATCCGGCTTATCTGGTGCCGATCCCGGCGAAGCATGTCGCGGTCATCTTCGACGTCTGCCATCCGTCCAGCGCCGAGCGTGCGGCATTTCTCGATGCGTATGGCCGCGCGCACCCCGGAAGACTGCGCGCACCCCACCGCGAAGCGCGCACGCGTGTCATTACCGTGACCGTTCCTGAACTTGGTGACGACAAGAAGAATCGTGCGCTCGAGCAGCTCATCGTGGATTTAGCCGCGCAGCTCGCGCGCTTTGCGGAAAGCGTCGGTTAGCCATTGAATCGAACTTTAGACCGGACTGGGAGAACGCTCATGAAAAAGCTGATCAACAGCGCCGATACTGTACTCGAAGAAAGTCTTGACGGCCTCGCCGCAGCGCACGCCGATATCCTGCTTCTCGGCGCCGAGCGCAAATTTGTGCGCCGTCGCACGTTGAAACCGGGCAAGGTTGCGCTGATTTCGGGAGGCGGCTCGGGACATGAGCCGCTGCATGCGGGCTTTGTCGGCCTGGGCATGCTCGACGCGGCTTGTCCTGGCCAGGTCTTCACCTCGCCGACGCCAGATCAGATGATCGAGGCTGCGGAGGCCGTCGACACCGGCGCAGGTGTGCTGTTCATCGTCAAAAACTACGAAGGCGATGTGATGAATTTCACCATGGCAGCCGAGATGGCCGGCCGAGAAGTCGCAAGCGTGGTGACGAACGACGACGTGGCGGTCGAAAAGTCGACCTACACGACCGGTCGTCGCGGTGTCGCTGGAACGTTGATCGTGGAAAAAATGGTCGGCGCCGCTGCCGAGACCGGAATGCCGCTTGCCGCGCTCAAGGCGCTCGGCGATGAAGTCAACCGGCGTACGCGCTCGATGGGGGTAGCTCTATTGCCATGCACTGTGCCGGCCGCCGGACGGCCAAATTTCACGTTGGCCGACGATGAAATGGAAATGGGCGTCGGCATTCATGGCGAGCCTGGCCGGCGCAGGGTACCGTTGGCTTCCGCCGATGCGATCGCCGCCGAGGTGCTCGACGCGATCCTGAAGGATCTTGCGCCGAGCAAGGGCAGCGAAGTGCTGCTTCTCGTTAACGGATTTGGTGCGACGCCTCTGATCGAACTCTATCTGATGGTCAATGTCGCAAAGCGGACTCTGGATCGCGCGGGGATCACGGTGACGCGCTTCCTGACCGGTTCCTACGTCACATCCCTCGACATGGCCGGTGTCTCGATCACCGTATCGGTGCTCGATCGCAAAGCCACGACATTATGGGATGCCCCGGTGCAGACCGCAGCTCTGCGTTGGGGCGTCTGATTTCCGCGCGCGGCTCATTTTTTGCTGATATCGCAGATCTGCGTCGTGTGGGGAGAGGCGTTAGCGGTCTCCTGACTCGCACCCTGACGCCTCATCTTGTCGGTTCTCGCGAGCCGGGCCGCCCGTGCCGGGTGTGCCCGCCGCCTCCCTTTGTGCCCGGAGCCCCGTCATCCGCTATCCGTAGCGGCTTGCCTGTCCCGCGCGACCGGGCGCATCCTCTCTCGCATGGGCAGCAATCGTTCGAGTAGAGGAGCAGAACAGATGAGCGACCTTGTCGTAATTGCATTTCCAACCGAGGCGAAGGCGGAGGAAGTTCGTCAAAAATTGCTGGCCATGCAGAAGGAGTATTTGATCGAACTCGGCGATGCCGTGATCGCGGTGAAAGACAGCAACGGAAACATCAAACTAAATCAACTGATCAATACCACGGCTGCTGGTGCGGCTACTGGCGCCTTTTGGGGCACGCTGATTGGCCTGATCTTTTTGATGCCGCTTGCTGGTGCTGCCCTTGGCGTCGCGTCCGGCACACTCAGCGGATATTTAACGGATGTCGGCATCAACGACAAATGGATGAAAGAGACCGCTGCCGCCGTTCAACCCGGAACCGCAGCGCTCTTCGTACTGGTGCGCAAAGTCACGGCAGACAAGGTTCTTGAGAGGCTAAAAGGCGAAGGCGGCACGGTGCTAAAGACTTCTCTCGACCACACTAAGGAAGCCGCCTTGCAAGCGGCGCTGGCGGAGGTCAAAGCGGCGGTACCGGCGGCTTCGCCTCCTGATTTGCCGGGCGCTTGAAACGATGGCGACCGCCTGCCGACGACCGCTCCCGGCATTACCGCAGCCCTCTCTGGCCAGTGACGCCGCGCCGGGTGCGGTCATTGGTGCAGTTCCGGGTCCTTTGTGAGGGCCAGAGGCAAGTGCCGGGACCGCGCGACCGCGCCGTATGAATATATTTGCAATTCATCATACCGCGTTAAATTTAGTGAGATCCGTTCACGTGCCTGAGCCCGAGGCACAGCGTTGACCTAGATCAAACCATTGATGGCGGTGACGTTCTTCTGAACGGAGAGGGCCGCCGGGTGAGTGTTCGGCTGGGCTTGTTCTTTAATTCCCAGGATTTTGATCTATTTCGCCAAATGCGTGAGGGATGCAGATGTCGGACAATCCCATCGACGTGATCGAAGCCGCCATTCGCTCCGCCTTCACCAGTTACCCAAAGGAAGACGACCCGGATTGGAGAAGTCCGCACTGGATCAAGTCTGAAGAGTGCACGCACTTGGCACAGGGCATACTGCTGGAATTGCACGCAAACGGATTTGAAATCGTGAAGAGGCAGACCTGATAGATCGGCGGCGGGCCCGCGCAATTGGTCATTTGAAGTGACCAGATCTCGCGACGTGACACAGGCTCGACCCAGGCGGCCAAGGCGCGCCGCTCGACCGGCACCTTGCGGGCGTTACCATTCTTGCCCGTGCGCTTCCCAACTGCGGCAGATGTCGCAGTTGATTTCTTTCGCTCGAACCTTCGTTGCGGCATCGCCTCTGCGCCAGTGCCGCCGGCCGCACCGCCTCGACCGCCTCGATCACGCCAGAGGCGCGTGGGAAAGGGAGGGAGAGCTTAAATGGAGCGGGCTGATGGCAAGAGCGGTCAGACGCGAACCAACGATGCCCCTATTTGCTTTCCGGGGTCCCTCGGAGACCAGGGCCAAACGGGGGTGATCGATTGTCGCACTTGCGCCACATGGCGCGCCGCCTTTGTGTACGGGACCGCATAAAAATTAAACCAGGAATGCGCGATGGCAAAAATCCTCGTTGGCGTTGTTGCGATGCGCCGAACAATGTACGCTCGGCGAGCGGCTCAGGCTGTATGTCGAAGAGAACTTCCATAATGCTTGAAGAAGTTATCAAGCTTCACTGGTTCGCCGGTATCTCGCCAGAACAGTCTTTTACCGAGGCTGGCCGCCACTGCGAGGCGGTGGTGGCCGCCGATTAAAGTATGGTCATCGGATGCTGTTGCGATGATCTCGCCGTCTTCGTCCACGATTTTCATGTGCTGCCTCCAATCCAGCGTGCGGCCAGGCCGCCGCGATGGTGCGCAATCTATCTAACCTTATGCGGGCCCTGGGCGTTCCAACCCATGAAGATCACGGCTTCCGTATTCGACATGCGCCACATCGCCGCCCTTTATGTACCAACTGGCAAGGCCCGATTGCAGAGGGCGCGCGCCAGCACTCGACGGTCCCGGACCTGGAAGCCGCCCGGCGATGACAAATGGGCAAATTGTTTGTTGTGGATCAATTCCAAGGTGCCCAGACAGTCGTACGCTGCGCCGAAAATGAGGGAGGTTCCACATGGCATCAATCTTCTCGACGCCCCATCCAGAAAAATGCCCTCAATGTGGTTCTGGGTTGGTCCATCTAGAGTGGCGTGAGCGCGTCAATGCCCAAGAAATCCATGACCTTTGGCGCTGCTTTAACTGCAAAAGCGAGTTTGTCACCGCCGCCACTCCTGATGAGAGAGAACCCTCGGTCGTCGAGATAACCAAGCCCTTCTTTACGAGCCTAGTAGTCTAATCGACTGGCGTGGCTCGCGCTTTACTTGACGCCTTGACCGCCGACGCGCGCCGTTCGGCGGAGATCGTGCGGCGTGAAGCGCTTGAGGCCCAATAAATCACAGAGCCGGGGCGTCTTGCTCTTGTCCTCGTTCCGGCGCCAAACGCCACTCTTTGCGACGATTGAGCAAATAGGTCCTTGCCGTTACCTACTGTGAGCTTCGTCAGGCAGGATGCGAACGAGCAAGCGCATCCGGTCCTCCACTGGCCCAGGAAACAGGCTAAGGTTGCAGCCCCCATCAAGGGTCAAAAGGACAAGCTCGATGACCACAATCAAGTTCTTGGCGACTGGATTGATCGCGATCACCGTCCTTACAACGACCGCCGTGGCTCGCGAGAAATTCGCAGCCGGGCCAACGCGCATCACGGTGTACGGCAAGCCCTGTCATATATTCAATACCGGCCCCGGCGGCTGCTGGATTGTCTGGGAGGGCATTCCAATATGGTTCGGTCCGTCGGTCCGGGGCGTGCCCGGCCGCATTTGCGACAATGGCGACAATCCGAGGATATGTTGAGATGCGGACGATAAGAGGCGCGCAGCGGTATCCGAGGCAATCGCTGCGCGGTTCGGCCCTCGGCGGCGTCGGTCAGCGCGGTGGCGGCGAGAAGTACGCGCGGGTGCTTGTGCTCGCGTTTCGGCACCGTCTCGCTGAAGTGCCGGATCGCATCGGGCAACGTGATGAGCTCGGTGCCGCTGGGTAGCACGATCCGAGTGTCAAAGCGGCGTAAGCAACCATCGGATTCAGCCATGCTGACGCCAGTCCGACGGTATCCGTTCGCCGCAATCAAAGCGCGCGTATTTCTCGCGAGTCCACGCCTCATGAACGCGCGAGGCCCGGAAATTGGCCTCTGTGCTTTTGGGCAGATATTCGCTCCATGCCACCTCGAACGCCGCGCGGGAGCCGCCTCGAACGACGGCGCCGAGCCTTTGCGGTGCTTGCCGGGCTTCGAGCCGGGATAGAAGCCGCACTGCCATTGCCAAACCTCGGACGAGTCTGGGGTTTCCGACGGCTTTTGCTATGCTGCCGACGTGATGTCGTCAAAGTGGGTGTGCCAGCAATCGCTGCGGTGCGGATCGCGCCGGCGGGTGAGGACGGGCATAGGCGCATTTGAGCGGGGCCGGCAAGGTGCGGCGACCCGGATTGGCCGCGCCCGCTACTGGTCGAGCGGCCCCTTCCAATCTGTAAAGTCGTATACGGCCCACCATCGATGCAGTGTCTGCCCGCACGCTTTGCAATCGAAGCGCCCGCTTGCCACGACCGGCCGCCTTATTTGGATAGCGCTGTGAAGCGTCCCGCAAAACAAGCAACTAAAAAAAACGCGCATTGGTCATCGATCCCCGGTCGAAGTGCACCCCGTGCGTTGGGCCAACTGGGTCGCCATAGTAAAAAGGGCAGTTTGTATCTTGGCAGTTCAGGCCGAATATTTGTGAGTTCGCGCCAACGAGGGTCCTCGGTCGCGATGGGCCCAGGGTGCAGTGAGTGCACATAATTCACAAAGGACAAAAGGCCCGGCTGGGCCGGGCCCCATTGCACGCCACTCGCGTCGGTGACTTGTGAGTTCAGAGGCCAAAGGACCAACCGATTGCGAGACGCTGGCTCACTGGCGAATCAGTACCGTAATTTGTCGACACAATTGAGGCCAACGACGGTCGTCCCCGAGCATCTCAAGCTCGGCACTATGCGGCAGTCACGGCCATGGCAGCGATCCTCACGGCCTATCCCTTCGGCGGCTGCAATTCCCCAGCAAACCACCTGGCGACCTCGGGCGACGTGATCGGATCGGCTTCCTCGCAATGCAAGCATGTCGGCCGGAGTGGGCCCTTGCCATCCGGTCGCGCTATCAGGACCAGCGGCTTGCCGCAACGCGCACAATTTAAGGTTTTGGATATCCCGTCCATCGCCTCATTATGGCGCGTGGAACCGGAGAGTCCAGATATTGATGGCGATCTCCGCGACTGACACGCACACAAATTCGCGAATGCCTCATCAGGCTACCGCATCGTCCAGCCACAGTTCGAGCAGCGCGCGATCTGCGTCGCATCCCCTCGGCCGCCAAGAGCACCTGGGCGCGCGTAGGCGCGGCATGCACCTGCGGCAGGCCGGTAGCGCAAGCATGGATGACGCTTATTGCCGCTGGCTTCGCCTGGGATCGAATCAACATCTATCTAGCAATGGTTGGCCTGGGCCTAGCGGCGGCGTCTTGGCTGATCGGGTACGCGCTTCGATACGTTCTCACGGGCGGAGATGATGTCATGTCGAAATTGAAGAGAGGCAGTTGAATAAAGCCCACTTCAGTTGGTAGCTTCTGGACGTCGCCTGTTGGCCCTTAGAACGAGCTGACACCGGCCTCAAACGGCAAAGCGACGCGGATCACTCCATCCGGAACAGCCTCGAAGCCGCTTCTGCGCCGAAAAAGGCCAACTTGGAATGATCACATCAGGTTCACGCGCCTGAAGCTTTACTGGGCCATTGCCGTGGTGTTGCTCTTGCGAAGTCTGTCGAGGTCCTCATCAACCGCCAGAGCCATCGGCGTATTCCGCGGCGTCATCCGGTACGTCTGCAAAGAGGGGGCGGCCGCGACCAAAGCGGGCCACGCCGCCTCCGCGTCGGCGGCATGGCCGGTACGAATAAGCGACGATAGCCAGACCGCCTTGCAGACGCCTATCGCAGGTGTTCGATCCATACATTCGCGGGCGAAACGCAGCGCATCCTCGTAATCCTGCACGGAATAGCGCAGCCTTGCCCCGTAGAGCGCGTAGTGTGCTGGGCGTACCGGGTTCCAGGAGATCGCCTTCTCGAAGGCTTCAATCGCTGCCTGGGTTCGACCGGCATAATGCAATGCACCGGCAAGGACGACCCAGTTGTCCGGATCGCCAGGGCCGAGCTCGATCGCCCGCTCGGCCGCGCTCACCGCTGACTCAGGGTCCTGACCTGCGTCGGTTACTAAGGACAGCACTCGCCACGAACTGGCACGCAGCGGGTCCAGCGCAATCGCGCGCCTGACGTCGGCGATCGCCTGCGGCAAGTCCTGACGACTGAGCCCAGGATCGTGATGGCCAAAAATCAGCATCTTCTTCACCAGTCCGAGTCCCGTCCACGCGGGCGCGTAGTTCGGATCAAGGCGGACCGCCAGTTCGAGTTCCTGCCGCGCTTGGCGGAGGCTCTCGGAACTTGGTGCCATGGTCAGCGCAAGCGTGCGCAGCACGCGCGCATGCACATCAAGCGAGGCCGGCGCGCGGCTCCGTAACGCCGCCCGGTCCGACTCGCGCACGGTTGCACCAAGCGAGGCGCTGATCCGAGAGATCAACGTTTCAGTAACGTCGGGCAGGTCCTGCGCAGTGGGCTCGAACCGGCCGCTCCAGACGATGCGGTTGTTGCCGGAATCGATCAATTGCACGTGGAGCTGCAGCCGGTCGCCGCGTCTCTCTGCGCTGCCATCCACAAGGTAGCGAGCGCGGGTCATCGCGGCGATCTGGGCCGGCGACAGGTTCTTGCCGCTAAGCTCGGCTGTGGCGAGGGTTGAGACGATGTGCAGGTCGGGGTTGCGCGCAAGTTCGGAGGCAATCATGTAGGCTAATCCGTTGCCGTCCGGACTGCCTTCCTGAGAGGTGTTGAGTACGCGCAGGGGTAGAACCGCAACGTCGGCCACCATCCTGTTGTGTACCTTGGGGGGCCCGGAGCCGGCGCCGGGCAGTAGAAGTTGCCAGACCAGCATGATCGCGACTGCCACCATCGCAAGGGCGGCGGCAAGGCGATAGAATCTTCGCACATCGCGCGGCGCCGTGTCGGCTGCGTCAACGATCAGAAGGTAACCACGTCGTGGCATCGTCCGCACGACCTGCTGCCGGCTGTCACCGAGCGCGCGCCGGATCTCGACCACGCATTGCACGAGCGAGTCGTCGGTGACCGAAACGCCCGGCCACACTCGCGCACCGAGATCGAGTTTTGTAACCAGCTCTCCGGGACGGCGCCCCAATTCAAGCAACACTGCCAGAGCCTGAGGCCGCAGCTCAACGGCCTGGCCGTGCCGGTCAAATAACTGCGCCTGATCCAAATTGAGCGTGTATCCGTTCAGCCGCAGGCAGGTCATGCGCACACCTCCCGCCATTGATCTTAGCGGAACGGAAAGTGCGTCTCAAGGCAGCGGCAGAGCCCGATTTCGTCCTTTATCGTGCCTTTTCGTACGGTTTTCCCGCAGACCTGCACTACGTTGACAACCGGAGAGCCGCTGCCCTGAGCCCGCGGTAACCGAATAACGCGATACCGAGAAAGCTGCACCGCGCTCACAGGGCGCAGAGTGTGTCCAGTGCCAGACGGTGGTCTCTTTCTTCTCGCGAGATTGCAAATGCGGAAGAGATTTTCGATAGCCATCACAGCGGGAAGGGCGCATTGCGGCGGAGCCGACCGTCATTCGCGCGCGCGCCGGGGCAGCCGTTACTTCATTGTGTCGATACTGTGCGCGGCCTGCATCGTTCAGTTCGCAACCAATCCAGCGCGGGCTCAATGCACGGCTCGCGATGTCTTGCAAAACCAGCTGAAGCTCAAGACGCGCCCCGCCGAAGTGTCCCAGCAACTCATTCAGTCCGGCCGCGATGTGGCGACATGGAAGACCATTACCATTGGTACCTTCGCTGATCCGCTTGGACTGCGCAATAAGCTGGACGGCATGGGTTGCGGTATCGGGGGGCAGGCCGCTGAAATACTTGCTCGACCGACATTCATCCTTGGCTCTCGCAAGACAGACGTGGAGCTTATCCTCGTATCGCCAGCCCAGCTTGGATTCACGTCCGATACTGTGACCTTGGCTGATGTTTACGCGCGTGCTCGACAGCTCGGCTTCGAACTCGCGGCAGCCGAAGTCGGCCCGCAATTGCGCATCCAATATCTTGACCAGCCTATCGGTGAATTTCTCATCATCGGAATGGAGCCAATCAAGACGTGGAGTGGCGAGCCGATTGTTCTGAATGTAGCAAATGGCGGCGCCGGATTGATCCTCATCGGCCAGGACGGCAAAGCCGCCTCCGAAATACATGTGACATCTCGGTTCGTCTTCGCGCGCTCGCATCAATCCGCACCCGGCACTGGACCGATCGATCAGGCAGCGGCGTTTCTGCCACCATGAAGAGGAACCAGCAGCGAGGCCACCATGCTTCATCGTGTCTCCATCGCAGCGGCATTGATCGCCGGAGTGATCGCCGGAGGTGAAGTCGCCAACACGGCCGCCCTCAATTCGGGGTACCGAGTGGTTGCCGGCAGCGAGCAGCCATCGGTTGATGTCGAACTCGTTCTTGCTGTTGATGTCTCCTATTCAATGGATCCTGGCGAGCTTTTGCTTCAGCGCGAGGGTTACGCGGAGGCCATCGTTTCCAACGAATTTCTCCAGGCGCTCAAGGCCGGGCCGAACCGAAGGTTGGCCCTGGTCTATGTGGAATGGTCTGGACCGAACGATCAGAAAATCATCGTGCCGTGGAGATTGATCGACAGCCGCGAATCTGCAGCTGCGGTGGCGGCGGAAATCGCGAAAGCGCCGGTTCGCATGGGCTCACGCACCTCGATCTCTGGCGCGATAAATTTCGCATTGCCGCTGTTCGATGCGGATCCGTATCGTGGACTGCGGCGTGTGATCGACGTTTCCGGCGATGGCGTGAACAACGACGGAAGCCCAGTTACCATCGCACGTGATGCGGCGCTGGCAAGGGGCATTACCATCAACGGATTGCCGATCATGCTCGAAGGAAGGCTTCCGTCGCAAATGGACATCGACGACCTCGATCTCTATTACGAGGATTGTGTGATTGGCGGGTCAGGCTCGTTTATGGTGACGATCAGAAGCCGTGACGGGTTCAAGGAGGCGATCCGAACAAAGCTCGTGCTCGAGGTTGCCGGCGGCGTGCCCAGGGACCGGATCGTTTCGGTGACCGAAAGGGAGCCACGAATATCCTGCCTCATTGGTGAGGCAATATGGGCGAAACGAAGCCGGTGGTGAGCGCTTCGGTACCTTTTGGAAGGCGCACAGTTCGATCCGCGTTGAACGAGCGTAGTACGTCTGCTCACGGCCCTCAGCCGACATAATTGGCGTTATGGCTGACTTCCGCTTTACCGGAGATGTCCGACTTCATCATCAAATGCGGAAACCGCTTCCGTCGACCGGAAAGGCAAGGATCGTGGATGCTGTCCCCCCCCACTCATCAGCAGGCGAGCTTGCCTAACACCCTCGCGGGCTGTGCACGAACGAAAAGAGCACGTATCCGGTGTGGTCGTCGCGCTGGGGGTAGCGAAGCTCGCTCCGTGCTGTTGTATTGGCGCGGCAGCTTCGGGCCTGGTGACCCGGAACGGACCTCGTCAGGCGAACGCGGCCGTTGCAGACGATCTGCACAGCGCGTACCGTCGCCGATGCCGATACAAGGAGCCCCAATGACTGATCGAGACAAGATTCTGATTGCCCTTGGCGAAAAGCCTCTGAAGGTTTTCGAAATCATGAAGCGCGTGAACATAAAGCATGAGGACGATTGCCAATCGCTCTTGTTGAAGATGCGTGACGACGGCGCCGTGAAGTTCGATATTCACAAGGGATATTGGCACGCTGTCTGACAATTTTCGATTGATCACCAGCGGCTGGTAGAGTTGCTTGCAAGTTTCCTTAGCGAAGAGAAGACTAGCCGCGTTCAGCGACACTCTGAGTCAATGTGGCGCCAGTTTCGACTGAGGCATGGCGCGTGGAACATCACCGACGTCGTCAAGATCGGGCGCCTGGCCGTAGCCCATGCGTTTCATCTGTTCGTGGACCAGTGCCATTTCGGTCTCGCTGAGGCGCGGAGGTTCGCCGATCGCCAGCGCGTGGACATACATCTTCGCCAGGGTCTCCACCTCCACGGCAAGCCAAAGCGCCTTTTCAAATGTCTGCGCCGTTATGATCAAGCCATGATGGCCGAGCAAGCAGGCATTTCGTCCTTCGAGCGCATCGACGGCATAATCCGACAGCGCTTGTGTGCCGAAGCAGGCATAAGGCGAACAACGGATATCGTTGCCACCGGCTACCGCGACCATGTAGTGGAAGCAGGGAATGCCACGCTCGTGCACGGCGAGAATGGTGCTGAAGGTGGAATGCGTATGAAGCACGACGTTTATGTCGGCCCGCGCTCGCAGAATATCGCGATGAAAACGCCATTCTGAAGAAGGGCGATGGTTGCCCTGGTAATTCGCGGCAAAATCCATCGCGACAATGTCTTCTGACCGCATGCGCTCGTAGGGCAAGCTTGTCGGTGTGATTAGCATGCCGTTTGGAATCCGGTGCGAAAGATTGCCGGAAGTCCCTTGGTTGAGACCGTTTCGGTTCATCTCCTTGCAGGTATCGACGATGCCCTGGCGGAGATCGGCATGATTGCGGTCTGTCATGATGGGTGCTCCGAAAAAGAAATCCAGGATTGATAGGCGGCGGAAAGGGTGCGTTTGCACTCATCCTCGCCGAGCGGCGTGACAGCTTCAAGCACCACGCTCGAAACCGGAATCGTACGCGAAAATCTCCGCCACAGCAGCGCCGCGCCGAGCGCCGTTCCATCCCGAGATTGGCTCACGGAGACGCTCTGCGATGGCCGCAACGCGGCCAGAGCGCGCGCGAAGGGCAGGTTGGCGGCGAAGCCACCGTCGATGACGATGTGTTTCGAGCTGCCAAGCGCATCTAGACAGCGGTTTGCGCTGAATGCGGCGTAGAGGACTGCCAACCCCTGCCATTCGGCTGGCGTCTCGGGCCGCGGTCCGATAATGCGTCCGCGGTGAGCTGCACCGGGGAACAGTCCATCATCCCCAACGAAGGAGGGGAGTGCCAGGGTTCCAAGGGCCAGTAGACTCGGCAATGCGGTGAGGACGGCTGCATCAGAAGCGTCGTGGTCTCTGCTGATCAAGTCGTATTCGCGGCCTGTCGCGATCAGCGTGGAGGGTACGTTCTCACCGTCGACATCGATATTGAGCACCATGCCGCGTGTGGCGTCGAGCTTGTCTAGCGCGAGGCCGCGCTGAAAGCCGATCATCCAGGTGCCTGTTGATAGGATCGAGGTATCGGCCATGCCGGCGGCCTTGTAGCGGAACAGGTTGGCGTTGGAATCATGCACGCCGCAGAGGATTTCGGTCGAGCGCGCCAGGCCGGTACGCTTGGCTACGGCCTCCGAAATCCTCCCTAGCACCGCACCGGCGGATGCCCGCTCCGGCAGAAGACGGTCCCAGCCGCGCTTGCGCATCAGGGAGGAAGGCTGATGGTGGAAAAGGTCCCAGATATGGCTCTGAGCCGCGAGCTGTGAAATTTCACTTGCAGCACACCCGCCGAGCCGCAAGGCGAAATACTGCGCAGTCGTAAGATAGGTTTTCGCGCGGGCGAATTCGGTGGGATATGCGCTTTCCTGCCAGAGCAATTGCTTGCCGAGCCGCATCGCGCCGCTGATACCGCAAAACACTTCATCATAGGCAGGCGCAATCCGGGCGTAGGTCTGGTCGATCTCAGGCGGCGAGACCGCATCATAGTCCATCATCGGCAGCACTGGCTCGTCACCTTCGACAAGAACGGCGCCACACCCATGCGCGGTCGCGATCACCGCGCCGATGGTGTGGCGTTGCGTCACCACGGCCAAAGTGTCGAGGAACCACTCTTCCAGCCCGGCAAGATCATAGGCGAGGTATGGTCCTGCCGTGGTCGGCACATTCGGGATCGAAAGTGCTTCGAGCGGCCAGCCGTCCTCACTCGCGACCAGCAGTTTCAGATTCGTCTTGCCAATGTCGAGAACCGCGATCCGGGGAGAGGCTTCCGATCTTGTCATCGTTGTCTACCGGGGCGCTTTGCCGCCCAGATGGGGAACCGCAGCAACGGCAATCAGGATGCCCCCCCAGATCGCCAGAGTGAGGAACTGGCTGAGATTGAGAAGGTTGAACGCCGAGGAGATCACCTGAAGGATTATCAGCGCAAGCAGCAATCCGCCGACCTTGCCAAAGCCGCCAAATGGATCGACGCCACCGAGCACTGCTGCAAGAATGGTGACGAGCAGATAGCTCTCGCCATATGCCGCGTTGGCTGAATTGAAACGTGCCAGCATGACGACCGCTGCGACACCGGCGAGCAGGCTCGAGAGGACATATAGCTTGAGCAGGACGGCGCGGGTATCGACGCCGGAGTAGCGGGTTGCCTTCTCGTTCGAGCCGATCATGTAAACCCTTGCCCCGAAGGGCGTTGCGTTTAGCATGAGCGCGACCGGCAACGCACAGAGCGCCAGCACGATCAGGGCAAAAGGCACCCCGAGAACCGTTCCATTGCCGATGAAAACAATGGGCTCCGGAAATCCGGAGATGACATTGCCGCGCGTCAGGCCGATCGCGAGTCCCTTGCAGAGTGTCATGGTGCCGAGGGTTGCGAGGATCGGCGAAACGCCGAGATAGGCGATGACAAATCCGTTGACAAGGCCGACCAGTGCCGCGACGGCAAACCCTGCCGCAATCGCCAGCACCTGTACGCCGACCCAGGCAATGCCCTGAGTGCCCGGAATGTAGTGCGTCAGCAGGAAGGCAATGGTCAGTCCAGAGAGATTAGCGGTGGCGATGATGGAAAGGTTGAGGCCTCCAGATAACAAGGCCAGCATCATCGCAAGCGAAAGGATGCCGAGCTCCGGCATCTGGAAGGCCATCGATTGCAGCGTGTTGACGGAGAAAAACCGGTCGCCGATGGTAATGGCGAACACCAACCAGAGCGCGACCAACAACAGCATCAGGGTTGCGATCGTCCCGCTGCCGGCAAAACGGATCAGGCGTCCGCGAAGGGCGAGGGTGGACTCATTTCTCATGGCCGCGCGCTCCGGGTCCGCCGTTCTCGCTGCGACCAGGCTGTTGCCGAGACCGAGATCAGAATGACCAACCCGACAAAAAATGGCGACCAGTAGGACGAAACGCCAAGCAAAATGATTCCATTCTGCAGGATGGCGAGCAGTGCCAACCCCAGAAACGTGCCGAGAACGGTGCCGACGCCGCCCATCAGGCTGGCGCCGCCGAGCACGACGGCCGCAACCACATCGAGCTCCTTGCCCACCAGCACCGTCGGAGCGACGGACTGTGCAAGCTGCGCCTGGACCAGTGAGGCGATACCGGCCATGACCCCCATGTAGCAATAGACCAGCATGTTGAGGCCGAAGACATGGAAGCCGAGTCGCTGCGCGGCATCGGTATTGCCCCCCATGGCGTAGATTTGACGACCGATATTGCTACGATTGAGCAGGAGCCAGGTGAAGAGAAATGAGAACCCGAGCGCGAGGATCTGCAGGTTGACGCCGTAGGACGTATCTTTGCCCCAATCGAACTCGAACCAGAATATCCCGGTCGCGAACCAGTCGGGTAACGAATAGATATATTTACCGCCCGTGAAGAAAATCAGCAGCCCATAGAAAATGTTCAACGTTGCGACGGACACGATGATTGATGGTATCCGAAGCTTCTGGATGAAGATCGCGTTGAGGGCGCCGAGCGCACCGCCAATGCCGATCGCGATCGCAAAAACGCAGATCCAGTTCGCGCCGTATGCGTTCGCCACCGTAAGCGTGACATATTGCGCCACCGATGCCGTCGCCGTGAAGGAGATGTCGATTCCGCCGGCGATCAGCACCACGAGCAGCCCGAGGGCGAGGATGCCTACGAATGCGTAGGAGGTCAGCAGGTCGAACAGATTCTGCATGGTCAGGAACTGGCCGTTCGCCGCGCCCAGGCTGACGCAGAGCACGAGGATCACGATCAACAGCCAGAACTCATGGCTGCGCCGAAACCTGCCAAATGAAGCAAACCGCGATTCAGGCATTGACTGCCTGCCGAAGCGCATCTTCGGAGGTGTCTGCGGCCATCACGTCAGTAGTCAAACGCCCTTCGCGCATCACCAGCACGCGATGGCTGTGATAAAGCACCTCGGGGATTTCGTCTGATATCATCAGCACTGCGACGCCCTCGCGGGCCAGCCGCCGGATGATCTCATAAATCCCATCCTTAGCGCGGATGTCGACACCGACCGTTGGGCTATCAAGGATAAGCACTCGTGGGTTGGTCGCCATCCATTTGGCGAGCACGATCCGCTGCTGATTGCCGCCGGAGAGCGTCTTGACCGGGTTGTTGGGATCAGAGACCTTGATTCCGAGTTCGGCGACCCATCGCGCAACATGGCTTTGCCGCGCGCGTGCGCCAATCAGGCCGAACGCGCCGGCGAGACGTTCCAACACAGTCAGCGTGACGTTCGACGTGATCGACTGGTCAAGGATGAGGCCAAGCGTAAGCCTGTCTTCAGATACGTAGGCGATGCCTCGACGGATCGCGTCTGCATTCGTGTTCAGCGCGATGCGGTGGCCGTCAAGCGCCATGGTGCCTCGATCGGGTGGGTTCATGCCGAACAGCGACAGTGCGAGCTCGGTTCGGCCCGATCCAAGCAATCCGGTAAGGCCCACGACTTCTCCGGCGCGTAATTGCAAGCTCACATCGTCGTAGTCACCATCGCGGCCAAGCCCCTGGACCTCGAGAACAACCGCACCCACGGCAAGGTCGGGCACCTGTTTCTGATACTCGAAAGCCTTCCCGGTCATCAGGTGACTGAGTTTGCTGCCGTTGATGGTCGCTGCGGCAAAGGTGCCTACCTTGGCGCCGTCCCGCAACACCGTCACGCGTTCGGCAATCTCAAGCACCTCGTCGAGGCGATGGCTCACGAATACGACGCAGATACCGCTTCTTTTCAGGTCGCTGACGAGCTTGATCAAGGTGTTGACCTCGTGGCGGGTCAGCGACGCCGTCGGCTCATCCATGATGAGAAGTTTGGCATCCGCCGCCAAGGCCCGGCAGATCGCGACCAGCTGGCGTCCGGCAATGCTGAGTTCGGAGACTTTTGTTTCTGGATCGACCTCAACGCCGACCTTCGCCATTGTGGCCATGGCGATGGCCCGCATAGAGGACCAGTTCACCGTGTGGACGCCGCCAAGATGGTGCGCCATGGCGATGTTCTCGACGACGGTGAGGTTGGAGAATAGCGATAGATCCTGATAGATGACCTGAATGCCGCAATGGGTGGAGTAGACCGGGCTTAGTTTTGGGTACTCCTTGCCGGAAATGACGATCCGGCCTCCTGGTTCCGGCGCCTCGACGCCGGAAATGATCTTGATCAGCGTGGACTTGCCGGATCCGTTTTCGCCGACAAGGCAATGCACCTCTCCGACCTCCAGCGTCAGATCGACGTCGCGAAGCGCATGCACGCCGCCGAAACGTTTTGATATGCCGGACATCTTCAGGAAAGTCGTCAAGGCTTCGTCCTGTAATGGGACCGCTCGTCAAGCGATCGCCTCGACGAGGATCGCATTCCCGGTCGGAAAGCCGGGAATGCAGCGCGACGAGGCGGCTGGGACCGGTGTAGTTCTAGAGTCCTCCGGCGATCAGTCCGTCGATGGTTTCTTTGTTGATCCGCATGATCTTGTCGACCTTGATCTGCTTGCCGGCCACATCGACCGCAGCCTTGCCGAGGCCGGGAACATCGACGCCATCCGTGATTGGCTTGCCATCAAGCACGAGCTTGGCAACTGCAACCATGGCGTAACCTGCATCGGTGGGATTCCACAGGAAACCTTCGCGGATGGTATCATCCGCGATGAGCGATTTCGCCTGGCTCGGCAGCACCGTGCCGACCACGGCGATCTTCTTGCCAAGGCGTTGCTGACGCACCGCATTGCCGGCCCCGATCGGCCCATTCGAGCCGAAGCCGAGAATGCCGCGCAGGTTCGGATAGGCCTTGATCACGTCAAGCGTCGTGCGCTGGCTGGTATCGATCTCGTCGGCGCCGGGGAAACGGTCGGCGACGAGCTTCATTTTCGGGAAATTCTTCTGCTGATAGGCAATCGCGGCGTCGGCCCATTTGTTGTGAAGCGGCGTCGTCAACGTCCCGACATAAACCACGTAATCGCCTTCGCCGCCCATGTCCTTGGCGAGACGCTCCATCTGCACTTCACCGAAGCGAACGGAATCGATCAATTCGACATTCCAGTCACGGCCTTCTTGTTCGGGGCCCTCATGGGTGATGACTTTGATGCCGGCCGCCTGGGCGCGCTTGAGCACCGGCTCGCACACTTTGACGTCCAGCGGCACCAAGCCGATCACGTTGACCTTTTTGGCGATCAGGTCATCGAGCAGCTTTACCTGTTGTGCCGGATCGACGTTCGCCGGTCCAACCATGGTGGCATTGATGCTGAAGTCCTTGGCGCCCTTCTGGATTCCCTTTTCAAGAGCGTTGAACCACGGAATGCCGGCGATCTTCACGACCGTGACCATTTCCTTTTGAGCCTGCGCAAAAGCAAACCCCGGAAAACCGGTACCGGCGATCGCCGCCGCACCACCAAGCATTTTGATTGTCTGGCGTCTGTCCATTGTTCCCTCCCAGGAAGCTATTTTTGGCCTCTGCTCCTTTACCCGGCACTCGCCTGGCGGAGCAGTTGGCCTTATTCTTGATTGGCGGCGAAAATTTCGCCTCCAGCCTCAGGACTTGCCTGGGGATTAGAGACCAACGCTACGAGAGGTGTCAAGCAAGCGACGTGTCAGCTAGCCCCGCCTGTGGCGATGTCCGGGCATGGCCGATTTTGTTGCAAAAGTCGGCTGTAACCGACGGATGTCTTTCGGCCATTCGGTAAGGCCGACCGGCTTTGATCCGCCGACCCTAACGCGCGAGGCGCCTCAGATTTTGAGCGATTGCAGCAAGAACAAACTCGTCCTGGGCGCCCGTGGGCCACGAAGCCGAAGCCGACCAAGCCTCAGGATGCGCTTGAAATGCGCAAACCGCATCTCGATCTTCTTGCGCTGACGTCGCGACGTCTCGAATCCCTCGGTGCCAGCGAACGACCGGGCGACGTCCCGGGCGTGCTCATGTATGTTGCGCGGGGATCCTGCGCGATGGTTCTTTTGGACAGCACTGCGGTTTAAGCGGGCATGCGTCGCAGTCGAGCTTGCTCGCACGATACAAAAGCGTTTTGCCCCCGTGCACGGTGCCGCTCGTCCCGAGCCGCTTTCCGGCCGGGGCAGTGGTAGACGTCGCCGGTCGGATCATATCGAAAGTCGCTGCGCGAGAAGGTACCGTCATCTCGCTTCGACTTGTCGAACACGGGGATATGTGGTGCGATGCCCTTCGCCTCGACCAGCCAGTTCAGCATCGGAGCAGCCCCGTAAGCGGTATCCCCGGCAAGCCGCTCCGGCTTGAGACCAAAGCGCTCCTCTGTTCATTCGATCATTGTCCTCGCCGCTCCGACCTCGGCCTGGCGAATTCCCATCCGCCCGGCTCGCCACGAGCCTTTGCGGGCACACTTCAGGAAATCAGGCAGATGGTCTAGTGAACTAATGTCGCTGCGCCGTTTTCGAAATAATTCCGCTTGGCCGACAGCATCTGGCAGGAAGTCTGCGCCTATCGCGCGGACTTAATCGGCATGTCAAAGATCTCGCCGCTCATGAGGAGAGCGATCTCGGCGGCGGGCAGTGGCTTCTGACATTCGGACAACGGATTGAGCCAGAAATTAGAGTCAGGCAACATTTCGAACAGATTGCGCGCAGCGGCGCCAAGGCACACCTCAGGCTGCTTTATATAGTCGTAGATGCGTTTCTTTGAGGTGAAGGTGGGGTGCCATCTCATGTTCTGGAAATCGACCGTTGCAACGTTGATCTCCTCCTGAAATTTGAGCGAGCGACGGCGTCCAGGTTTCATCGGCGCTTCCGGCGTCAGAATGTAGATCTCCGTCTCGAGCAACGCGCGATAGAACGCGGGAACGACGCTGGTGTCTCTTGCGGCAGCCTGCATCAGGGCTTCGAGACTGTTTTCCGGTTCAAACATGGCGACACTCCCAATTGAACCCGACGAGGGGCTGGACTTCAACGCCTCCAGTTACAGCGCAGATCGCGCGGTCGCCGCAGAGCCTTCGCCACGATTGTGCTAATCCTTGTTGCCGCGCAGGGCACGATAGATCGTATTGCGCGACACGCCCAGGCGGCGCGCGGTCTTGCTGATGTTGTTGCCCGTTTCCGCATACGCGGTCAGCACATGCGAGCGCTGAATCTCATGCAGATTGGCCTTGAGCCCACCACCCACCGCCTTGCCGGTCAAGCGCTCGCCGCCTGAATGTGCAAGTACGGACTCGACCGATGTCTCGTCGATCAGATCTCCGGGCTCGGCCAGCGACAATCGGGAAAGCACGTTGCGCAGTTCGCGGATGTTTCCATCCCAATCGAGTTCGGCCAAACGATCGATCGCCCCTGCGGTCAAATCCATCAAGGGATCGATCTTGTGGATCAAATGGCGTGCGATCTCGGCGAAATCGGAACGCTCGCGCAAAGGCGGTAACGTCACCTCCAGCGTGTTGAGACGAAACAGCAAATCGGATCGGAACCGGCCCTTCGCAATCGAGTCGTCGAGATTGGCATTGGTGGCAGACACCAGGAGAACGTCGACCTGACGTTTGGTGCCACCGACCGGCCGGACAGTCCAATCGTCCAGAAAGCGCAGCAGCACGGCCTGCAACGTCACCGGCATGTCGCCGATCTCGTCGAGGAAGAGCGTTCCGCCGTCCGCTTCCTTGAACAGTCCCGCCGCCCCGCCCTTTTTTGCTCCCGTGAAAGCGCCTTCGGCATAGCCGAACAGCTCCGCCTCGATCAGGCTGTCAGGGAGCGCTGCGCAATTTACCGGGACGAAAGCGCCGGCCCGTCCACTGGCAGTATGAGCATGGCGGGCGAGCTGCTCCTTGCCGGTGCCGGTTTCGCCACGGATCAGGATCGGCATCTTGCGGACCGCCGCGACTCCCACCCGTTGGACAACGGAAGCGATCGCCGGATCGGCGGAGACGAACTGGGTGAGGACGTCCTTGGGCGCCGACGGCCGAGGCCGCGAGATGGCTTGCATCATCGAGAACTGGCGCGCGTTCTCGATTGTTGCGACGAACTGGCTACCGACCTCGTCCTCGAGGCGCTGGCGTTCCTTGCGCCGGCCTTCATCGACAAAGGCGTTGAATTTCGTACGAAAGACGTCGGCGAAGCGACGACCCGGTGAGGCTGGCAGACCGTGCAGCAGGACGCTTGCGGCCCTGTTGGCTGCAAGGATCCTGCCCTCGTTGTCGACGGCCAGCAGGCCCGCGCTCAACGTATGCAGATACTCGCCGCGGTTATGGAAAGCGATCAGGATGTTTCCGCGGTGATGTTCACGGAACAGACCATTCTCGATCTGGGTTGCCGCCATCACGACGAGCGCCTGGGTATGCGCCTGCCTCGACATGCAGTCCGATGACGCGTCCAGTATTCCGGCCAGTTCGCCATCGGGCGCGAAGATTGGCGCCGCGATGCAAGTAAGATTGTTGTAGCGCGAGAAAAAGTGCTCGCCCCCGTGAACGACGATAGCCCGCTTGAGATACGCAGCGGTGCCGAGGCCGTTGGTACCGCAAATGGCTTCAGTCCAGATAGTGCCGGGCCGAATGCTCGCTGCGTTCGAGGCATCACTGAAGCTCGAGTCCGAGATGATGTCGAGCAGCAAGCCGTCGGCATTTGCAAAGGCGATCATGAAATTGGAGCCGGCAATCTGCTGATGCAGCGTGTGCATCTCCGCTAGCGCCAAGCCGCGAATCAGTGAACAGCGCTGCTGCTCCTGGCGCAAAACAGCGGCGCTCACTAATTCGGGCGAAGGAGGGCGCAATGTATCGAGACCAAGCGAAATGCAGCGCATCCAGCTGTCGTAGATATCGGCCGATAGAAGCTCTGCCGGCGGCGCGCCGCGCTGATCGAGCGTCATCCAAGCATTGTCCATGCGTCGGCTGGCGGTCAGCATCATAGCTCCTCCGGGAGTCGCGGCTTGGCGATTTCCTCTTGGTCGTAGCCCGGTTCGGGTCGTTCTCGCGCGTGGCGCGGTTCTCACGATCATAGATCAAACAATCAAAAATCCAAATTTCTGCTCACCCGCTGTCGCAGCCGTCGAACTGTTCCGTCTCGGAACAGTCGCTCGCAAAATCTGCTCCGAGGCGGATCGGCGCGAGCACTCCCGAGATCGCAAGAACAATAGAAAGATCAGGCCGTTGTGCGCGTGGCACAGCCCTTGCTCAACTGTTCAGCGGGATGGCGATCGCGTCAGATCGACAGAATAAGAATTTTGCCGGGGAGGCGTTTAATGAAAGCGGCGGTGCTTCATGAGTTCGACGAGAAGCTGACGGCCAAGGAGTTCGTCAAGTTCGATGACGTAACTGACCCGAAGATCTCGCGCCCGATGGACGTGATCGTGCGCATCGGTGGTGCCGGCGTCTGTCGCACCGATCTGCACATCGTTGAGGGCATTTGGCGCAGCAAGGTCGACGTCAAGCTTCCATACATCATGGGCCACGAGAACGCCGGTTGGGTCGAAGCGATCGGCCCGGGTGTCGAAGGGATCAAGGTTGGCGACAGCGTAATTTGTCATCCGCTGGTGACCAGCGGGCATTGTCTCGCGTGCCGGCGCGGCGACGACATGCATGCGCTGGACAGCTCGTTTCCCGGCATCAACGCCAATGGCGGCTATGCGCAGTATCTGCTGACGGGACTGCGCTCCCTGATCAAGCTGCCGAAGTCGCTCGCACCGAAGGATGTTGCTCCCTACACCGATGCCGGGCTGACGGCTTATCGCGCCGCGAAGAAGGCATCCCGTCATCTGTTGCCCGGCGAATATGTCGCGGTGATCGGCGCCGGTGGGCTGGGCCATATCGGCATCCAGGTTCTCGCCGCGCTCTGCGCGGCGGAAATCATCGTCGTCGATCGCGCCGAACAGTCTCTCGAACTCGCCAAGAAGTGCGGTGCACATCATGTCGTGAAGGCAGACGGCAACGAAGTCGAGGCGGTGCTGGCGCTGACCGACGGGCGCGGCGCGGAGGCCGTGATCGATTTTGTTGGCGAGGGTGACGCTATCGCCAAGGGCCTGTCGATGACAGCGAACGCCGGCTACTACTACATCGTCGGGTACGGTGGGAAGATCGATATCCCGACCATCGACATGATCACATCGGAAAAGACCATCGTCGGCAACCTGGTCGGCACATACGCCGAGCTGGTGGAGCTGATGGCGCTCGCGGATCGCGGCCTCGTCGAACTCCACACCAAGGAATACAGGCTGAGCCAGGCCAATGACGCGCTTCATGATCTGCATCATGGACGCATTCATGGCCGTGCGGTCCTGATCCCGTAGGGCATGTGCCGCGACATGCAAAGCCTCGGTCCAGATCATCGAACGAGAGTGGCGCGAGTGACAAAGGACAGCCGATGCCGGCCACCGATCACCGCCGAGGAAGCCGCTGAATTGCAGCGCGCCCGCGATCGGATGATTGCCCGGGACAGGCTGATCGACGAGATGGTCGATAACAACGAGATGCAAGTCAAGAATGAGTACGCGCGCGGCGGAGCCGAAATCGAATTCGCGTGCGCCGTGCGTAGCGCGGCGCGCGCCGACGCCGGAAGCGACGCGCATGCTGAACTGGAGCGAGCGATCGCGCGCCTGGAGATGCTCCGGGAGGAGCATCGACGCCTGGTGGCCGAGCGTGAATGGCTCGACACGTCCCTGCTGGAGATCGACAACGGTCCTTCGTCCGGCGACCACCAACGTTCGGGGCACGCATGATGAGCAGGAACAACGCAACCATGATTGCATCAAAGCAACAGGCACAAATGCCGTCTCCGCAACCGGACATGAGCGAGGAAGCCGGGTCGAAAGACGCCTTCTTCATTCAGCTGGCCGAGATCGCGGAGGCCATGATCGCCGCGCACGGCAGGGATTTCGCTACTGGTGCGTTGGTCCTCTCGGCGAAATTCGTTGCCGAAGGCAAACCTCTCATCAAACGAGCCAACGGAGGTGACGAGACCGTCAGCGCCGAGAAATCGGGCTGACGCGAAACGACGAGTCAGCAGATCAATCAATCCATTTAACGGACTTAAAGTGTGTTTTGCGGCGGAGAATTTCAACAACGCGATCCAGGGGTTTGACCCGGAACCGAAGCGAGAATGCCGAAGATAACGCAACGTTCAAAGGAGCTGGAAATGTCTGCAAGTCTGACACTGAACAAGATCACCGCGCAGAAGGGGATCAGCATCGCTGAAGCGGCCAACCGCGTCGCGGACCTTGGTTGGACGCCAAGCTACGTGCAGGAGGCGATGACGTTCCCGACCGACTACAAGATCTCGAAGACACCGCGCGACCCGATGAAGCAGGTCCTGCGGTCATACTTCCCGATGCAGGAAGAGAAAGACAACCGCGTCTATGGCGCGCTGGATGCGGCGTTGCGCGGCGACATGTTCCGCAATGTCGAGCCGCGATGGGTCGAGTGGATGAAGCTGTTCCTGGCGATCATCCCGTTCCCGGAGATCTCGGCGGCGCGTTCGATGGCGATGGTCGGGCGGTTGGCGCCCGGCGAGGAATTGCGCACCGGATTCACCATGCAGATGGTCGACGAGTTCCGGCACTCGACGATCCAGATGAACCTCAAGAAGTGGTACATGGAGAATTACATCGATCCAGCCGGGTTCGATATCACGGAAGCCGCGTTCGGCAAATGCTATGCGACCACGATCGGCCGCCAGTTCGCCGAGGGCTTCCTGACCGGTGACGCAATCACCGCGGCCAACGTCTATCTGACGGTCGTCGCGGAAACCGCCTTCACCAATACTCTGTTCGTGGCGATGCCGTCGGAAGCGGCGCGCAACGGCGACTATGCATTGCCAACCGTGTTCCTGTCGGTCCAGTCGGACGAATCCCGTCATATCGGCAACGGTCACTCGATGCTGATGGCGATGATCAACGATCCGTCGAACCACCAGCTGCTGGAGCGCGATCTGAAATACGCCTTCTGGCAGAATCACGCGATTGTCGATGCCGCGATCGGGACGTTCATCGAGTACGGCACGACCAACCGCGACAAGAACAAGGAGTCCTACGCCGAGCTCTGGCATCGCTGGATCTACGAAGACTATTACCGGACCTACATGCTGCCGCTCGAGAAGTACGGCATCAAGATCCATCACGATGACGTCGCCGCCGCCTGGGATCGGATCGTCAAGAAGAACTATGTCCACAAGACCGCGCAGTTCTTCACGGTCGGATGGTCGGTGAACTTCTGGCGGATCGAGGCCCAGACCGAGCGTGATTTCGAGTGGTTCGAGCACAAATATCCGGGTTGGTACGCCGAATTCGGCGATTTCTGGAAATGGCACGCCAAGCTCAGCGTGCCCGGCGAGACCAACATCCTCTTCAACAGCGAGGTGGGCTATTCATACCCGCATCGCTGCTGGAGCTGCATGGTCCCTTGCCTGATCCGCGAGGACTTCGTCTGCGACGAGGTCGACGGCAAGATCTACACTTACTGCTCCGAAGGTTGCCGTTGGACCCACAAGGTGGCGTTCGCCGCGGAATACGAGGGCCGCGCGACGCCGGCAATGGGCCGCTTCAGCGGTCGCCGTGAATGGGAGGACTGCTATCACGGCTGGGACGTCGCCGACGCGATCAAGGATCTCGGTTTTGTCCGGCCCGACGGCAAGACCATGATCGCGCAACCCCATCTGCGCTTCGACTCCAAGGACATGTGGACGCTCGATCACGTGCGCGGACACACGCTTGGTAGTCCGTTGCGTGGCTTCAGAGCGCTTTCGCCGATCGAGCGCGAGGTGGCGACGGCCGAATACCGTAAGGGCTTCAAGATCAATCCCTGCCACTAAGCAGATGATGAGGGGGAGGGGCCGCCTTTGGCGGCCCCTCTTGCCGGGACCGGCAACGGTTTGCCGATCGTTCTGTACAACTGCCACGACGACAGGGCCGGGATCATGACGGACGTGCGGGTTCACATGGTTCGTTTCGAACCAGTGGGTATCGAGATGGAAGTGGAAGAGGGCGAGACCGTCCTGGATGCCGCGTTTCGTCAGGGCATCTCGCTGATGCATGGCTGCAAGGAAGGTCAGTGCGGCAGCTGCAAATCAAAGCTGGTCGAGGGGGACATCGAGCTTCTGAAATACTCGACCTTCGCCCTGCCGGACTACGAGAGCGAGACCGGCCACATCCTGCTGTGCCGGACGCATGTCTACAGCGACATCAGTGTTGAATTGCTCAACTATGACGAAGACCTGCTCAGCCGTTCGATCGCGGTGAAGGCATTTTCCGGCCGCGTGGCAGGGATTAGCGCGCTGACGTCAGACATCAGATTGCTGGAGATCGAGATCGAGAGGCCGATGAAGTTCTGGGCCGGCCAGTACGTCGATCTGACGCTTCAGGATGGCACCATCACCCGCGCCTTTTCGATGGCGAACCCGCCCGGAGAAGGCATCAATCTCCGCTTCATCATCAAGAAATATCCGAACGGGGCGTTTTCGTCCCAGCTTGATGGGAAGTTGGCCGTCGGCGACGCCGTGATCGCCAAGGGGCCGTATGGCACCTGCTTCCGGCGCGAAGAACGTCCGGGGCCGATGCTGCTGATCGGCGGCGGCTCGGGCATGTCGCCGTTGTGGTCGATCCTGGCCGATCACATCGGGAGTGGCGAGCAGAGACCGGTCCGGTTTTTCTACGGAGCGCGTACCCGCGCCGACTTGTTCTACCTCGATGAACTCGCGGCCATCGCGGCGCGGCTGAACGATTTCAAATTCGTGCCGGCACTGTCGCATGCGGAGACGGGTGACGGCTGGGACGGCGAGACCGGACTGATCCACGAGGTCGTGCTGCGCCATCTGCGCGAGGAGAAGCTGAGCGGCGCCATCGACGCCTACGCGTGCGGGCCGACGCCGATGATCGACGCCGTATTGCCCGTGCTGCAAATGAACGGCGTCGAGCCGGACCACATCTATTTCGACAAGTTTACGCCGGCGGTGCGATGACGGCGTTCGAGGTTCGTCGCAGAACAGAATGGCAGAAAGGGAGTAAGCAATGAGCGCGCAAACGAGCAGAGCAGCAGCGACCAAGCCTGCGGCAATCGTCAAATCCGGAGCCGCGGGGGCCGCGGTTTTCCCGGGCTCCGACAGCCGCAAATACAACTACTTCGAACCGAAGGGGCGCAAGGCGACCCATTACGAAGACATGACGGTCGATGTTCAACCCGATCCGGAGCGCTATCTGCTGCAGGATTGGATCATCTCATTCCCTGACGGAACGCCGACCTACTCCAAGGACTGGACGGCGGCAAAAAGCTCCAACTGGCACAAATTCCGGGCTGTCGACCAGGAGTGGGAGCGTACCCATTACCAGCGCCAGTCGACGATCTGCGGCATGGTGCAGAACACCATCGAGAATGGCCGGAAATCGGGCGCGCCGACCCGCTTCGATCCCGCCTGGGTGAAGATATTGCAGAACCATCTCGGAGCCTACAAGCATGCCGAGTTCGGTCTCGGCACCTCGACGATGCAGGCGCAGCGTTACGGCTACACGCAGATGGTCAACAATGCGATCTTGACCAACTCGTCCTACAAGCTTCGCTTCGCGCAGGACATCACTCTTTATCTGAGCGAAATCGGCCTCGACCTTCCAGGCTTCGACATTGCCGCCGGCAAGAAGCACTGGCTGGAAGATCCGATCTGGCAAGGCGTGCGCAAGTCGGTTGAATCAGTGATGGGTTCAAACGACTATCTCGAGCAATATTTTGCGACCAATGCGGTGTTCGAGCCGCTGGTCGGCGAACTCTTCCGCTCAGGCTTCCTGATGCAGGCGGCGTCTGCGCAGAACGACTTCATCACTCCGGCTGTCGTCTCCGCTGCGGAAGCCGACTATGAGCGCAATCTCGCCAACACCGTCGAGCTGTTCCACATCCTCGGCACTGATCCGACCTTCGGGGCGCAGAACCTTGCGTTGTTCAACAAATGGTTGGCCAATCATGCCGATCTCGCGCTCGATGCCGCCAATCATTTGCAGCCCATCTGGTCGCAGCCTCGGGTCAAGGTCGCGGCTTTCGCCGATGCCATGGCACACGCGAAGAATCGTATCAGGGGTATCGCCGCCGAGCTTGGCCTGACGGTTCCGGCCGGACTGGCGTCGTAATCGGCATCGCTTCACGCCCTCACACTCAATCCTTCTGGAGACCGACATGCTGCACGAGAATGACAACATCTTCAAATCGATGAAAGACATCACGTTCGAGGACACGGTGTCGCATCAATGCGGAGTGACAATGAACGATAGCGTCGAGGCGCGCGCTATCGCCGAAGTCATGAGCCGTCATGAACACATCAAGGTGACCTACATGCCGGCGATGATCCGTATCGATGGCGACGGCAAGATGGAATTCAAGATGGATGAGATTTCCGAGGAGTTGGGCCGCGTCATGACCCCGCATCTCTTCGAGATTTCAACCTCGACGCATTACGGCCGCATGGTCATGACGGATGACAACACCGTCATGCTGTTCGGCGACATGAACGAGATGATGAAATACATCGTTTAATGATCGCCAGCGAACCAGCCTGGCCGGCACCAGAGCCGGCCGGGCTCATTTCGACGACATCAATCGCGCCTCACAACAATACGCAATATCCAGCGGAGCGGGAGTAACGCCATGTACAGGACGGCCAAGGGTGAAGAGATTTTTGTCATCGATGGGCATACGCATTTCTGGGATGGTAGCCCGGCCAACCAGAAGAACATCCACGGCAAGCAGTTCATCGACTGCTTCTACGCCTATCACTCGAATCTGAGCCCACCGTCGGAGAAATGGGAGAAGGAGAAGTTCGAGAAGTACGACGCCAAGACGATGTTCGACGACCTGTTCGTCACCGGTTACGACGACATGGCGATCCTGCAGCCGACCTATCTCACCGACTTCTACAAGAACGGCTTCAATACCACCGAACGAAACTCGGCGATGAAGAAAAACCATCCGGACCGCTTCATCCTGAACGGCGCCTTTGACCCGCGTGACGGTACCAAGGGAATCGAAGACCTTCATGCGCTCGCCGAGAAGCACAAGCTGAAGGGTGTCAAGCTTTACACCGCCGAATGGCGTGGCGAGTCGAAGGGCTACAAGCTCACCGACAAGGCGTCCTACCAGTATCTCGAGGCGGCGCAGAAGCTCGGGATCAAGAACATCCACGTCCACAAGGGGCCAACGATCATCCCGTTGAACCGGGATGCGTTCGATGTCGCCGATATCGATGACGTCGCCACCTCGTTCCAGGATTTGAACTTCATCGTCGAGCATTGTGGCTTGCCGCGCCTTGACGACTTCTGCTGGATCGCGACCCAGGAAACCAATGTCTATGCCGGCCTCGCGGTGGCGTTGCCCTTCATCCATTCGCGGCCGGGGTACTTCGCCCACGTCATTTCCGAACTGCTATTCTGGGTCGGACCGGACAAGATCCTTTACGGCAGCGATTATGGCATCTGGACGCCGAAATGGCTGATCGACAAGTTCATGGCATTTGAAATTCCGGCCGACGTCACCAAGGAGACCGGTTCGGTGCTGTCGATGGAGACGAAAATCAAGATCCTTGGTCTCAATGCCGCGCGTATCTACGGCATCGATGTCGAAGCGCAGAAGAAGAAGATCCAGGCGGGCGGCGGTTATGCCTACTTGCCCGAAGCTGTTCACGCGCCGAGGTGATGGCCATGAAGCGTGGCGTTGAGGGGAGGGAGCGGCCGAGAAGCCATTCGTCAGATGACAGGCAGGCGCAGATATGGGCCTGCCTGCGAGACGTGATGGACCCGGAACTCGACGAGTCCGTCATCGACCTGAATTTCGTGACCAGGGCCGATGTCGACGCGAAGGATCGGGTCCACATCGAGTTCCGCTTGCCGACCTATTGGTGCGCTGCCAACTTTTCGTTCCTGATGGCGGACGACATGCGCCGGTCCATCAGCGCGTTGGACTGGGTCAAGGGCGTCAGCGTGGTCTTGGGTGAGCACATGTATGCCGACAAGATTAATGCGGGCCTCGCGCAGGGGCGCTCGTTCCAGGAAACGTTCGGCGCCGAGGCCGATGGCAGCCTCGATGATCTGCGTCAGACATTCCTCGTCAAGGCGTTCCAGCGCCGGCAGGTTGCGCTACTCAGTCACCTCGTCGCGCTGGGGCAATCGGCGGCAGAGATCGTGAGCCTGACGTTGACGGAGCTCGGTTGCCTGCCGCTCGACGATGCAGGTGAGACGCTGATTCAGCGCTATCTCGAGCGACGTGCCGTCGTAGGTCCGGCAAGCGGTGGTGAACCCGCCTTTGTCGATGCGAACGGAGCGCGGCTGAAAGCCGACGGCCTTGCCGCATACCTGTCGAATCTACGGCGCGTGGGCATCAATGCTGAATTCAACGGCGCACTGTGCCGCGGCCTGCTTGCCGCGCGGTTCGACCTCGACACACCGTTCGTACCGAAATCGAGGACGATGCCGGCGTCGCCGGGCACGTAACAGGTGCCGTGATGCGGGTGCGCAGCATCGATAACAAGTCCAGACCAGACGACCTCAAGGCAAAGTCGGGGATATAGAATGCCGAAGATCATGTTGCACGATGAAGCTGCGCGGGCCGCGCTGGGCCGGGGCGTCGCCAAGCTCGCCAAGGCGGTACGCGGAACGCTGGGTCCGAGGGGCATGAACGCGATCATGGACCGACCGATCGGCACACCGATCGTGTCGCGCGATGGCGTCAGCATTGCCAGCGAAATCGAACTTGAATGCCCGTTTGAGAATATGGGCGCGCAGGTGTTGCGTGAGGTTTCAGCGCGAACCAATGAGGTAGCCGGGGACGGCACCACCACGGCCACCGTGCTGGCCGATGTTCTTGTGCAGGAAGGCCTGAAATGTTTAGCGGCCGGCGCCAATCCGGTCGAGCTGGTTCAAGGGCTGGAGCTGGCGGTTAGTGAGACCATCACGGCGTTACGACGGTCGGCGAGACCGCTGCAGGGGTCTGCTGGCCTGCGGGCTGTTGCGAGCATTGCCGCCAACGACACAGCGCTTGGCGATATGGTCGGCGAAGCCTTCGAACGTGCCGGCAATCACGGAATCGTCGCGGTGGAATTTGGCAACACGGTCGAGACGACGCTGGAAATCGTTGAAGGCATGGCCTTCGATCGCGGCTATCTTTCACATCATATGGTCACCGATGTCGAGAAAATGCAGGTGGTTCTCGACAGTCCGTTCATCGTCATGACCGATCTCAAGATCCAGACCGGGGAGCAACTGGCTGGTGTGATCTCGCTCATCGAAAAGAGCGGGCGACCTTTGCTGATCATCGCCGAGGAAGTGGCGCCATCTGTCATCATGCAATTGCTGGCGCGTCGGGAGAAATCCAATTTCAAGGTTGCCGCGATTCATCCGCCGGAGTTCGGCCATTGGCGCAAGGCGATGCTCGAGGATATCGCGATCGCGACCGGAGGGCGCGTTATCTCGGCCGATCTCGGCGGGAGGCTCGAGAAGGTGGAGCTGCACGACCTCGGGTCCGCGCGCCAAGTGCGCATTTCCGCCTCGAAGACCCTGATCACGGCGGGAGGTGGCGATCAGAAGGCCATCGCGGCGCGACGCGAGCAGGTGTTGCGCCAATACGATGTCGCTCCCGAAAATATTGAGCGCGACAAGTTCCAGGAGCGCATCGCAAAACTGTCCGGCGGCACAGCGATGATTCTTGCCGGCGGCGCGACGCCGGTCGAGCAAAAACGCCGGACCCAGTTGATCGAGGATGCGATCAACGCGACCCGCGCCGCGATCGAAGAAGGCATTGTGCCGGGCGGCGGAGTGGCTTTGCTCAGGATCGCTGCAAGGCTCGACGAATTGATCAACCGTCTGGACGGAGGCGCCAGGCAGGGCGCCGAGCTGCTGCAGCGCGCGCTCAGTCGGCCTCTTTTCTACATTGCCGCCAATGCCGGTCTGAATGGAGAGGCGGAAGTTGCGAGAATTGCCAAGGCCACGAATGGCTACGGGCTCGACGTGCGCAATGGCTCGGCGGTCGATCTTGTCGAAGCTGGCATCATCGACCCGGTCAAGGTTTGCTACAGCGCGGTTCGCAATGCGGCATCGGTGGCCGGACTGATCCTGACGACTCAGACCTTGATCGCCAAGAAGCCGGATGACTACGATCCGACCGCTGGCCCGGCCCGGGGTGGTGGAGCTGAGCTGCTTTGAGCGGAGCCGATCATCGGTTCGAAGCGACCGCGCTCCGTCCATAGTAGGGCATGCTGCGATACTCGTAGCATCGGCGATTCGAGGCACTATGGCATCACTCGGGCTTCTTCTGCCCCAGTGCGCGATAGATGGTGTTTCTTGAGACGCCGAGGCGTCGCGCGGTTTCGCTGACGTTTCCGGCGGTCTCGGCATACACCACAAGGATTCGCGCGCGGTGGATGTCGTGGAGCGATCCGGACTCCGCTCCGGGGTGTTGAACGATGCTCTCCGCGCTGGCTTCGCTGATAGAGCCGTCCGCAGCGGCAAGGGTGAATCGCGCCAGGACGTTGCGGAGCTCGCGGACGTTGCCAGGCCAGGGACGTGCGGCGAGATGCGCAATGTCCGTCCGCGTGATTTCGCAATTCGGGTCGATCGCATTGAGCAGATGGCGAACGATGGCATCAAAGTCGTTGCGATCCCGGAGCGGTGGCAGGTTGACCTCGAGCGTATTGAGACGATAGAGCAGGTCGGATCGGAACCGGGCTTCGGCGATGGCCTTGTCCAACCTGGCATTGGTGGCGGAGATGAGAAAGACATCGACCTTCGATCTGACGCCGCCGACGGGGCGCACGGTCCAGTCGTCGAGCAGGCGCAGAAGCACCGCCTGCAGCGCGACGGGCATGTCGCCGATCTCGTCAAGGAACAGCGTGCCGCCGTCGGCCTCCTTGACCAGTCCAATCGCGCCGCCGCGCCGCGCCCCGGTGAATGCTCCGGCGGCATAGCCAAACAGCTCGCTCTCGATCAGACTTTCCGGCAGGGCGGCGCAATTCACTGGAACGAACGCGCCGGTCCGCCCACTCGCCATATGGGCGTGGCGGGCAAGCTGTTCCTTGCCGGTTCCGGTCTCGCCTCGGATGAGGATGGGCATCTTGCGTGCTGCCGCGGTCTCGACTTGACGGACGATGGCTCGGACCGCGGGGTCGTCCGCAACGAAGCCGGCGGCCATGCTCTGAAGAGACCGTGGTTCCGGCTTTGAATCCTTTCGGGCAGATGATGAGCTCGCGGTCTCGCGACCGTCAGATTCGGATCTCGATTTATGGACGTCGCGATGCGTGGTCAACTGCCGTCGTCGCGCATGCAGCACCACGATGGCGCCGATGCCGGAGCGTTCGTTCTCGACGAAGTTGAAGCTCGCGTTCGGAAGCAGCTCCTTCAACCTGCTCGGCCACTCATCGAAGGGAACCGTCTTCAAAAAGCGGGTTGGCGCGTCGTTGTAAATGCCGTGGCGATCATGCTGGAGTGCGTTCAGAGCACGCTCGGTGGCGTGGAGGATCGTGCCACGACGATCGAGCACGATGCATTCATCGTTCGCCCATTGCGATCTCCTGCCGAGAAAGCGGCACAGCAACTCCTCGTGTTCCTGTCGGACCGATTGGGCCAGAACGCTTTCCACGTGATGGCCGACCGCGACGGCCAAAGCCAGGCTCTGCGGATTGAAGGTGCTTGCAGGACCCGAGATGTCGACCACGCCAAGCAGTTCGCCATCGGTCGGGTCATGAACCGGGACGGCAGCGCAAGTCCACCGCTGCACCTCCGAGCAGAAATGCTCTGTACCGTGAATTTGGACAGGTTTCGATTCCGCTATCGCGGCGCCAATCGCGTTGGTGCCGATGTCGGCCTCGCTCCAGCGTCCTCCGTGTTCGAGATGGACTGCGCGGCCGGCGTCGATGACCCTGTCGTCGCCCTGCGTATCGATGATCAGCCCACTCGGATCGGTGAGGATCATGATTGAGTTTGCATCGCGCAGAAATGTTTTTGAGTTCTCGAGAGCGCAGCGGGCGGCATGACGGAGCGAGGCGTATTTGGAGCGATGACGAAACAACTCGGCGTCCGCGACCAGCGGCGCTCGCGCACGGTCGACGGTGACGTGATGGTTCCTGGATCGCTGCCACGACGCTGCGACCGATGATCTCAAGTCGGATGACAACGCTCCGCGCTCGACGAACTTCTCCCACGCCG
Organism: Bradyrhizobium sp. 63_E2_N1_3; assembly: GCF_052076005.1. Lineage (NCBI taxonomy): Bacteria > Pseudomonadati > Pseudomonadota > Alphaproteobacteria > Hyphomicrobiales > Nitrobacteraceae > Bradyrhizobium > Bradyrhizobium sp. 63_E2_N1_3. Next base: position 1,663,700 of record NZ_CP197235.1, read on the forward strand.
CCAGCACTTCTCGTTGGTCCATCCCGGCTCCTCCGACGTGAAAGGTGCTGGACCCGCTCATGACGGGCCCTGCGATCATTCACCTGAATGCGGGGGAGTGCCTGCCGCAACTGCCGGTTCGCTCACGTAAAGTCCGACGGTAAGACCCTTCCCGGCCGCCGTGACGGCCGTCTGAATCGGATTCCATATCCGTCGCACCCGCCGTGAAGACGACCGCGCCTTCCGATCAAGCAACCCCTTCAGCGTTCCACGTCCCGAACGTCCCAGGCCTTTCTCTCAAGCCCGTTGACCGGATCAGCCTATACATTTTGAATGGTTCTAGCAAAGGTAGCGATCGAAGTTCCGCTGGGCCGCGGCTCGATCTGTTCGAAAGTCCGGGCTAGGCGCGCTGTAGTGCGGCGCAGCATCAGGGAATTGGGCGGCGCGCGCTAGTATCTTCGGTCATCCGCATGGGCCGCAGCTATGGACATCGGGGTGATTCACTTCCTGAAGAACGTGATGATGGCGGGCGGACTGCTCCAGATCGCGGCTTTCGGTGCGGGCGCTCTCAGCATCGACAACCGCGCGAAGAATACGGCGCCCTACACCGAAGCCGCCGTCACCAGCTAGGCTGAATTCGAATTCCGCAAGGCTGTTGAAAAACCCCAGTGGTCTCAATGACTGCTGGGGCTTCATTTTGCAGACGGTCGGAACCGCTTGGTTCCGCGAGCTCAAATCACCGGGGTTTAGGGGCCGATCCAGACGGTCATGCCCGGCTCAAGGCCTGCTAACTCTCCCTTCGGGTCGAGGCGCAGGCGAAGCGTGTTGCGGTCGTGATCGCCGATGACCCGCTCAGCTTGCCAGGTGGCAAACGTTCCGAGCGGCCGCAGCTCGGTGATGACCGCCTTGGTCGCGCCATTAGCGCCGTTCCGCATCACGTTCGCTGTTTCTCCCATCGCGAGACGATCGAGATGATCCTCGCGCACGTTGAACGAGAGCCATTGCCTGCCCGCGGCCTCGACCATCAGGATCGGTTGGCCCGCGCGAACATTTTCGCCGACCTCGGCGGCGATGACGCTGACCACGCCGTCGGCCGGCGCGCGCAACACCATCTTGTCGAGGCGGCGCTCGAGCACGGTGACCGCGGAGGCCGCAGCCTGCACCTGAGCGTCGGCGACCGCGCGCTCTTCCCGGGTCGGTCCCGCCACGGCCGCATCGTAATTGGCCTGGGCCTCCGCCACGCCGGCACGCGCGCTTGCAACGTCATTCTCGGCCTGGTCGAGCGACTGTTGGGATTCGAAGCTCTGGCGCGCCAGCGTGCTGGTCCGTGTGAGCTGAGCCTGCACGTAGTCGAGGCGGGCGCCGGCCTTGGCGATGGCGGCTTTCAGCGAATCGACCTGTTCGCGGCGCACGCCGGCATAGACGTTGTTGCGGCTTGCGACGGCGGACGCGAGCACGGCACGCGCCTGGTCCGCCTGCGCCGTCAACTCCACCGCCGAGAGCCGCGCCACGACGTCGGCGGCCTTCACAGAGGCACCCTTCTCGACCGCAATCGAGACCAGCTGGCCGTTGACCTCCGGCTCGACCCTGATCTCGGTCGCGCGCACGACGCCGACGATGGCGGCGGGCGGTGCCGCGTGGCGCATGACATAGAGCAGCGCGCCCGCCGCGACCAGCGCGAGCGGAATCGCGACGAAGGCGGCAGGTCTAAGGTTGGACATGTCCCTGTCTCCTCCTGACGGCAAATGCCGAGATCACCGCGAGCGCGAAGTAGCCGAGCGCCAGGCACCACAATGCGAGCCAGTCATGCGCAACCTCCCAGATACCGGCGCCGAGCTGGTTGACGCGCACGAGGCCGTCGATCGCGGAGTCGGCCGGGAATAACCGGCCGAACGCAAGGGCCACGTCCGGAATTGCTTCGCGCGGCCACGCGAAGCCGGCCATGAAGAACTGCGGCAGGCTCGTCGCCAGCAGCAGGATGGTTGCGTTCTCCGGCCGCGTGAACCAGGCCCCGACAGCCTGCCCCATGAAGCTCGTTGCCAGCAGAAAGACACTCGCGAGCGCGAGGATCTGCGGAAGATGGCCGAGTGTCGAAAAACCGTAGATCCGCGGCAGCACGATGAGATAGAGCGCGAGCGCAGGAAGGTAGACGGTCAGATGCGCGATGCCGCGGCCGAGCACGCCGGCAAAGGCTGCGCCTCCGCTCGCCAGCGCGGTGCCGGTCAGCATCGCTGCGCCGATCAGCAGGGTCTGCTGCAGGATCAGGATGAACGCCGCCGGAACGACGTAGCTCGCATAGCCGCCCACCGGGTTGAAGATCGGCTGCAGCAACACGTCGGCCGGGCTCGACGTCGCGAGCTTCGCCTTGACGAGGCTGCCATCCGAGCGCGCGCCGCGCGAAACCAGCTCGGACGTCAAGGTTCCGATGGCGGTGGCGACCCCGCTGGCGCTCGATCTGAAGATGAACAGATAGGTTGCGTCCGCATAGACGGGTATGTGGGCGGTGATGCCCTTGAGCACGTCGCGTTCGGTGTCGGGTGGAATCTCGACGGCGGCAAAGGCCTGCCCGCGATCGATCGCGCTGTGCGCCTCGGCGAGCGTTCGGGCGCGAACCGTCACGCTTAATGCGCCGCTCGCGTCCAGCGTCTCGACGATCTGCCGGCTGAGATTGCTGAGATCGTTATCGACGACCGCAATCGGAAGCTTGCGAAGGATCTGGTTCAGATAGGGCTGCGGATAGTAGATGCCGTAGACCAGGGGAGCGAGAAACAGCAGAGCGAAGGCGCCCCGCGTTCCCAGCACGCGCCGCCACTCCGCCACGAAGGCGCCGCCGACGCCGCGCGGTGTGGAGATGACCTCGTGTGGCTCGGCAGGCCGCGCTGTTGCGAACCAGCCCTTGCGGGTGACGTTCGCCATGCACATCCACGCCAGGCCGGCAAAGACCAGCGCCAGGCCGGCAAGTGCAGCGAAGGGAATAGCGGAATCCGCGACCGGCAATCCCCGCGCGGCTTGTCCCAGCAGGACGGCCATGTACCAGCGAAGCGGCAGGATCGCGCTCCATGTCTGCGCAAAGGCATTCATGCCGATGGTGGGAAAGCCGACGCCGGCATAGCCGAATGCGGGCGAGGCAATGAGGCCCGCAAGCCCGAGTCCGGTGGCGAGATCGCCGACCAGAAGCTGGAGCAGGGCGCCGAGCGACAGATAGGCGATGATCAGCAGCGAGGCCGCAGCGATCATCAACGGCAAGTCGCCCTTGAAGGGAATCTCCAGCACACCCTCCAGGAACAGCGGCTCGGCCAGCATGATCAAAATGAAGATGCAGAACAGCGGCGCGAGCTTGCCGGCCAGCGCGACAAGCGGATCGCCGCCGGCGCTTTCGAGCCACGCCCGCGCGTCGCGGCGGCGGAATTCGGAGCCGACGGAATAGCCGGCGGCAAGGGTCATCACCACATGGATGATGGTCGGCAGCAGCGCGCGCAGCAGGAACTGCGCGTAGTTCTTCTGCGGATTGACGAGCGCCATGGTCTCCGCTTTGAGCGCACCCAGGGACGCTGGCGCAGGTGCCGCGCGACTGGCGGGAGCGGCCACCGCTGCCGCTGCGGAAAGTGAATCGCTCAGACCCGAGGATGCGATCCCGGAGGGAGTCAAAAACTGCTGGTTATAAAACCCGACGATCTGCGGGCGGCGCGCGGCCTTCAGGTCGCGCTCGAAATCCGGCGGAATGTGGACGGCCGAAATCGACTTGCCGGAGCGTATGTCCTGCACGGCCGTGGACAGCGTGCCGGAGCGGTCGACGATCTTCAGGCTTGGCGACGCCGCAATGTATTCCACCAGGGCACGCGACGCGTCCGACTTGTCCTCGTCGACGACAGTCACGCCGAGCCCGCGGATGACTGGATGGCTGAAGACCGTGGTGAGCACCACGAACGCGAACAGCGGCACGCCGAAGATCAGGAGCAGCGCCACGCGGTCATGAAGCAGCCAGCGGCACTCGCGCCGCGCGACCAGCAGAAATCCGGGCTTTGGCGCCGGCCTCATGGCCGCGACCGCCAGTCGAGATAGGCGCTCATTCCCGGTCGCAGCTCGGGCACCGGTTGCACCGGATAGGCACGGATCGAAAACGTCCGCAGGTCGAAATCACCCGAAGCACGCGTGGCCCGCCAGCTTGCATATTCGCCCTTGGTCGCGATGAGCTTGACCTCGACTGTCACCGAGCGGTCGCCGAGGGCGGGAATGCGGACATCGAAGCGATCGCCGACCTTGAGGCCTTTGACGAGATCCTCGCGCAGATCGAAATGCACCCAGAGGTCCGCGAGATTGATCAAGGTGACGAGCGGGACGCCCGGCGAGACGTATTCGCCGGGTTCCACATTACGCTGATAGATCTGCGAGGCTACGGGCGCATAAACCACGAGCTGGTCGATGATCGACTGGACACTCTGGATATCGGCACTGGCCTTTTCGACATTGGTATTGGCAATGGCCCGCTCCTCCTTGGTGTAGCCATTGACCGCCTGCTCATAGGCCGATTTGGCCTGGTCGACGGCGCGCTCGCTTTCGTGCAGCGCATCGGTGGCCTGATCGAGGCGGGCTTGCGGCGCGTTGCCTTGCTCGGTCAAGGTGTGTGTGCGGTCAAACGTCTTCTGTGCCAGCACCAGCGCCGCCTGGGCGCGCTCCATCTCCGCCTTCCGTGCCGCGATCACTTCCACCCGCGTTCCGACGAGTACGTTGGCAAGCTGGGCGTCCGCAACGGCCTTGGCCGCCTTCATCTGGTCGTGTTTGGCCAGCGTTTCCGGATTGTCGATCTGGACCAGCACCGCGCCCGCAGCGACGTTCTGGCCGCGCTCGACGGGAATCTTGCCGACCCGTCCGTCCACGCGCGCCGCGATATCGAGCCGCGTTGCATCGACCTCGCCCTGAACCAGCAAGGGTTCGGGTCGTAAGAGATAGAAGGCGGAAAGCGCGACGACGGCAGCCGCAACGACACCGACGATGATGGAAGGAGTACGAGTTGGGTTGCGCGTGGTTTTCGCCTGTTCGTTAGCCGGCTCGTCGGGTGTGTTTTGAATGTCCTTGTCAGAGCTCGGCGCGTCCATGCCTGACTCCCTTTCTCGTGACGGGATGGCCCACTCTATTCGGTTGCCAGGCCCAGTCGCAATCGCGAAGCGGTGCGGTACTTTCAATACTCCGCGACGTGCCGGCGGCCATCTTATTCGGATTGCTCGTCGGGCAAAACACCCGTCACCCCGTCAACCCCTTGTTGCGGCTTCGCGCGGGCCGCTCTGTCCATCCTCCGAATCGCTCTCCGGCTCCCGGATCAGCACCACCGGTTCGTCATAGCCTTTGCGGCTGCTGTAGAACACCAGCGCCATCAGGCCGACGCCGACAACCAGCGAGAACACCACGCCGAGCACCAGCGCGACATAGCCGGACGCCGGCACGCTGGTATCCGTGCTGGTCCAGCCGAGATAGCCGAGAACACTCGCGGCGACGAGCATGGCGCACAACGCCGCGATGACCAGCCATCTGGCGAGCTTGCCGTCTTGCGCCTTGGGCGGCGCCGGTTGCCCGCTGGTCACGTTCATGAACCTCTCCTCGCGCGGCCGTCGCGGCGCGCTTACGGTGCGGTGGCCTTGGCCGCGATGGCATGCAGTGCGGCGGTCATCGCGCCGATGGCGGTTTTGGCCGGCTCGCCGACGCCGTGACGGCCGGCGAGATAGGCCGGATCGTTGTAGGACAGCCAGGTCGCGCCTTGCTCGTCCTGCCAGACCAGCGCCTTCAGCGGCAGGTCGATGCCGACGGTCTGCGCCTGCTGCATCAACGGCGTGCCGCCCTTGGCGTTGCCGAAGATGAGGAGATCGGTCGGCCGCAGAGTCATGCCGACGGCGGCAGCGCCCGCGGCGTGATCGACATGGGCAAACACGGTGAGGCCTTTGGCCTTCACCTCGGTCTCGAGCCGCGTCATCGTGTCCTGCGGGCCAAAATTGCTCTTGATGGTGATAAGTCCGTCTGTAGCCATTGCCTGCGTCTCCCAGAAACATGTCGCGACCAGCGCGGAGATCCGGATCAGTGTGAAGAGCCTCATGATGTCAGGCTCACTTCTTGCGGAATAATCGCGCCGGGTCGAATTCCGGCTCCGGAATGAAGCCGTCGCGATTGGGCATCCTGATTTTCGGCAAGGACTCCTTGTCGACCTTGCCGTCGGCGGGAACGATGCCGTTGAGGCTCAATATGTAGGCGGTGACGGCATAGGTCTCGTCGGTGCTGAGCGAGCCCGGCGTCGGATACGGCATCGCGCGATGAATGTAGTCGAACAGGGTCGTCGCATAGGGCCAGAAGCTGCCCACGGTCTTGACCGGCATGTTGGAGGCGAGCGTGCCCTGTCCGCCGGCGAGACGATCCTTGATGCCGCCCTGGCCGTTGTCGCCATGACAGGCCGCGCAATTGTCGGCAAAGATCTGCTTGCCTTGCACCGCCGTGCCGCTGCCGTCGGGCAGGCCCTTGCCGTCGGGGCCGACGTCGATGTCCCATAGCTTGATTTCCTGCGGCGTTGCCGGACGGCCGAAATCGAACGCCAGCGCGGGCGCGGCGAACAGGCCGGCGGCGAGGATGCCGGCGAGAAACAGCTTGTCATGCGAGAACATTGCGGACCCTCCCGGCTTCGTCGATGCTCCAGGTCTGCTGGGCGTTGTAGTGAAACAGCGCGTTGGTCCCCATCGCGGCGATGAAGGACTGCCGGTCCGGCTGAACGTTGCCCTGGTCGTCGGTCGAGCGGCTCACGATTTTTGTCGGCTTGCCGTCCCAGACCCAATCCATCTGGAAGCGCACCTGCGCCTTGGACAGCACCGGCTCGCTCAATTGCGCGGGTTTCCACGTCTTGGCGCCGTCAGTGGAGATCTCGACCTTGGCGATCTTGCCATGACCGCTCCAGGCAAGACCCGAGATGCGGTTATAGCCCGGCTGGATCTGCATCATGCCCGATGGTTGCGTGATGACGGAGTTGGTTTCCATCCGCAGCTGAAACTGCCGCGCCTTGCCGTTGGCCAGCAGCTGGGTGTAGCGCGCCGTCTCCCAGCGCGTCATCCAGGGCTCGCTGCCGAACTTGAGGCGGCGCAGCCATTTGATGTTGAGGTTGCCTTCGAAGCCCGGCATCACCAGCCGCATCGGAAAGCCGTGCGCGGGCCGCAGCGGCTCGCCGTTCTGGCCGTAGGCGACGAAAGCCTCGTTCACGATCTCGTCGGTGAGGGGAATGCTGCGATCGACACCCGCGCCGTCGCCGCCCTCCGCCAGCATCCAGTTCGAACCCTTGTCCTTGGCGACGAGGTCGATCAGGAATTTGAGCGGAACGCCGGTCCATTCATTGGTGCTGACGAGGCCATGCGTGTTCTGCACCGTCACGTCAGGATCGGCTTTTTTCCAGTTCTCCCAGCCGTTGCCGGTGCATTCGATGAACACGACGCGCGTCACCGACGGCATCCGCTTCAGATCCTCGACGCTGAACACCAGCGGCTTGCCGACCATGCCGTGGATCAGCAGCCTGTGCTGGGCAGGATCGATATCGGGCACGCCGGAATGGCTGCGCTCGTAATGCAGGTCCGTCGGCGTGATGTTGCCTACCAGTTTCTGATGCGGGGTCTTGGAATTGATGGCATCGCCGGGATCGACGTTGCGCTTGCCCGGCGTGGCCTCGGGGATGCGATCGAGTTTTGCAAACCGGGAGCGTTCGCTGTGCGCGCTCAGATCAGCGCCGGGCCCGCGATCGGGGACGTCGGCGAGCGTCTCGGCGCCCGCCGCCTCGGACGCCACCGCGCCAAGGATGCCCGCCGACAGGCCTCCCACGAAGCCGCGGCGCGACACATTCGCAGGCCGTGGCAACAACTCAACTGGCGTCTTGGACGTCATATGATCTCCCCGTGATGACCGTGTTTTTGGAAATCCCTGCCGCCTTCATGCCGTGACATTACCGAACACCGTGAGGATTGCTCGTTAGGATGTGTTAAAAGCCATGAGTACTGGTCCACTCATGCGCGGGACGGCCCTCTTGTATGGTAGATGCGCTTGGCTGTTCCATGGAATGGCCGGGCGGCTCGGAGACATGTCCGGGCGGATCAAGGGGAGAGGGATGTCGGAGGCGGACGCGGCGGAATTGTTGAAGGCGATGGTGCCGCTGTTCAGGATCCGTCCAATATTCGAGGATTCCTGCAAATTTGGCGGCAGCTGGGAGTCGCTACACGCGCCGAACGGCAAGGGGTGGGCGCAGTTCCACATGGTCACGCGCGGCGCTTGCGTGGTCGAGCGGCCGGGCCTGGGCCCGCAGCGGCTGGAAGCCGGCGACATCCTTCTCCTGCCGCATGGCGACAGTCACGCGGTTCGAAGCCGGACGGGCGGCGCTGTCAGGCGTGTTACGACCGAGGTCCGCAATGGCGTCCGCCAGCGCGCGACGGTCGAGGCCGAGGTCGATACCGAACTGCTGTGCGGCCGTTTCCTGTTCGAAACGTCGGATGATAATCCGTTGATCGCCGCGCTTCCCGACGAGATCATCCTGCGCACAGCGGAGGAGCCGCTGCTGGAACGGTTTCGGCGCCTGCTGATCGACATCCGAGAGGAACTGGACGCTGGACGGGTTGGATCGGAAGTGGTCGCGGCCGACCTCGCGAGGGCGTTGTTCGTGATGATGCTCCGCGACCATCTTTCGGACGATGCCTCCGGGAACGGGACGGTGTCGCTGTTGCGCGACCGCGTGACGGCCCGTGTGGTGTCGGCGATCCTCAACGATCTCGCCCGGGACTGGACGCTCGACGACATGGCGGCGGTGGCGATCGCCTCGCGCGCGACGCTGGTGCGCGCTTTTCAAAAGCGCGCGGGGGTCGCGCCCATGACGTTCCTGTCCGATTTGCGATTGACGGTCGCGCGCAAGCGGCTGGCCGGCACCTCCGATCCGATCGCGAAGATCGCCGGCGAGGTCGGCTATGCGTCCGAAGGCGCGCTGAGCAAAGCCATCATGCGCAGATACGGCATGCGACCCGGCGCCTTGAGGGAGCCGGGTCCTCGCGCGCCGGTCGTCAGACCCGATACCAGCTCCCCAAATTCCAGGTCGTGACGTCCCAGCCCGAGATGTCGGCCATGAGGTTATTGACGCCGGCGCCGACGATGTTGCGGGAGAGCAGCGGCACCAGAATATTGGCTTCGCAGAAGATCTCGTTGACCTTGATCAGGAGCGCGGCGCGCTTGACCGGATCGAGCTCCTGCTTCGCGGTCTTGTAGGCCTTGTCGGCCTCGGGATCGGACCAGCGCGAGATGTTGCGGCCGAGCCACTTGTTCTCCTTGTTGGCGATCTCCCAGGAGACGCACTGGTTCAAGAACCGCTCCGGATCGGGCTGCGGCTGCGTCGTGTTGTACATCTCCATGTCGCAATAGAGTTTCGAGTAGGTGTCGGGGTTGCCGACATCAGACGAGAAGAACACCGATGCGGTCACCGACTTCAGCTCGATGTCGATACCGGCCTTCTGGCAGGCCTGCTTGATGATGGCCTGCGTCTTCTGGCGCGGGCCGTTGATCGAGGTCTGGAAGACGTATTTGAGCTTCTTGCCGTCCTTCTCGCGGATGCCGTCCGCGCCCCGCTTCCAGCCGGCCTCGTCGAGGATTTTGTTCGCCTTGTCGACGTCGAATGCGTAGGTCAGCTTGCCCGACTTGAACTGCTGGGGCTGGTTGACGAAGCTTGCCGTGGCGATGCCGCCGCGGCCGTAGATGAATTTCTGGATCGCCTCGCGATCGATCAGGAGGTTGAACGCCTGGCGGACGACCGGATCGGACAGCGTCGGGTGCTTGGTCTTGACGCTGGAGCGCTCGCCGTCGACCTCGGTCCAGGGGTCCGTCGTGTTGAGGATGATGAACTCGACGTTGCCGGACGGCGTGATGTCGACCCTGCCTTTGCCGCTGGCCTCCATGCGCTTGAGGACCTCCTCCTCCACCAGCAGGTTCCAGGCATAGTCGTACTCGCCGGTCTGGAGCACGGTGCGCGCCGCGGAGACCGCGTCGCCGCCGCCCTTGACCTCGAGCGTGTCGAAATGCGGCTGGTTCTTGACGTGATAGTCGGGGTTGCGTTCGGCCCGGATCAGGTCGCCCGGCTTGAACTCGACGAATTTGTACGGGCCGGTGCCGACCGGCTTCAGATTGCCCGGCGCCTCGCGCGATTTCGCGCCGGCATAGTCGCCGAAATGGTGCTTCGGCAGGATCTGGCCGACCGAGCCGACGAAGGGGTCGGCCCAAAACGGGGTCGGGGCCTTGAACAGCACCTTGACGGTGTGGTCGTCGATCTTCTCGACGGTGATGTCCTTGTAGGATCCCGTGCTGTAGGCGGCGGTCGCGAGGTCCGCCGCATAGGTCCAGGTGAAGACGACGTCGTCGGCGGTGAAGGGCTTGCCGTCATGCCACTTCACGCCCTGCTTCAGCTTCCAGATAACGCTCATGCCGTCGGCCGCGAGGCTGCCGTTCGCCTTGGTCGGAATCTCGGCGGCGAGGCAGGGGATGAGGTTGCCGTCCTTGTCCCAACCGGCCAGCGGCTCGAAGAAGATGCGCGAGGCGATCTGATCCTTGGTGCCGATGGCGAAATGCGGATTGAGCAGGGTGGGGGCCTGCCACAGCAGGATCTTGAGCGGGCCGCCGCCGCCGGCCTTGGTCGGCTTGTATGGCAGCGTGGCATCCGCCATCGCGACGTCGTTCCAGAGCAGGATCTGGCTCGCGACCGGCGCGGCGATCCCGGCCGCAGCCATGGTCCGGATGAACGAGCGTCGCGACAGCGTGCCTTGCTTCACCTCCGCGATGGACTTGCGTATCTCGTCTTCGTTCATCGAATGACCCCCACCTCGAAGAAAAATCGTCTTCGGCACCCCATCATGTTGCATCATGCACGAGGCGGCAATGCCGGCGAGGCCGCAAGGCCCTGCGACGAAATGGCGAACGTGGAGATGGGCAGCTTCTGCCGGGACATTGTTGCCGGCGTGAAAGGGATGCCGGCCGGATTTCGCGATAAGCCCTTGATGGCAATGAGGCTCTCATCTGGCATGCGCATTGCACGCAAAGCGTGCGTTCGCAATGACAGTGGAGTGCGGGTATGAGCGTCAGCAGCATGAGCAGCATCGGTGGAAGCGCGGCGGGGTCGCCTTCATCCACCAGCCAGTCGAAATCAGCGGGTTCACAAGACGGCGCCTCGATGTTCTCGTCTCTGCTGGAGAGCGGCACGCCCTACGACGAGGTCAAGGTGAGCCTGCCGAATGGTATGTCGATCGGCATCGTCCATTTCGGTGGCGGCGGCTTCGACAGCAGCGCGCTCAAGTCCATCGAGGATTTCGTGCAGAAGCTCGCGAGCCAGCAGATATCAGGTGATCCGGCGTCCAGCGCCGACCAGGCGCAGAACGGCGACACGCCCGACGCCGTCGGGATCGACAAGGTTCATGTCGATCTTCCGAACGGAATCTCGTTCGAGGTGCTGCATTCCTCCGGCGGCCATGCCACGGACAGCGACGCCGTCCTGAAGGAGCTCACCGAGGCTGCCGAAGAACTCGCCGAATCGCTGTCGCACTATTCACCGGCGTCGGCCGCAGCTTCCGCTTATGCCTCGCAAGCAAGTTCGTCCGGTCGCAGCAGCCAGCTCGACGCGAGGAGCTGAGCAACACGCAGGCCGCCCTGGGGCTAGCGCCCCTTCGCAAGCGCCAGCGCGGCATCCACCGCGTTCTCGAGAATCTCCTCCGACAATTGCCTGTCGCTCACCGCGCGCGACAATTGCAGCGCGCCGACCATGGTGGCGTAGGCCGCGATGGCGCGGCGGCGCCGTTCCGCCGGCGTGCCCTCAGGCATTTGCGCTGCCATCAGCGCGAGGATGTCGGACATCTTGCCGGTGAAGGCCTCGCGCGTCGCCTTCGGATGCCGCGCGATCTCGGAGACGAGGGCCGCGGTCGGGCAACCGGTCGCCGCGCGATCGCGATGCCTGGGCGAGAGATAGTCGCGGATCACGGTCTCGAGCGCGACGCCGTTTTCGAGATTGTCCTTGTGCCGCTGCTCGCGCCGCTCCAGCGCGTCGAGCAGCACCGCGCGCACCAGATCCTCCTTGGAGGCGAAGTGCGTGTAGAAGGCGCCGTTGGTCAGGCCCGCTTCCGCCATGATGCCGGCGAGGCCCACCGCGGCGATGCCGCTCTCGCGGAACTGCGATGATGCGACATCGAGAATGTGCCGCCGCGTCGTGTCCCTGTGTCCCTTGTCATAGCGCGCCAATTCCGCCTCCTGCGAACCCGCCGCCCCCTATGCCACAAAATCGTGAGGTCTGTCCTATTGCATTACGTTCATACTAATACATTATGATCATAATGCAATGGGCGGCCGACCGGGCGGTCCGAGGGAACCACAGGATCGAACCATGTCCGTCGAAGATGCCGCCGCGCCGGCCTTGTCCGCCGCGCCATTCGTGGCCCACGCCGCGGCGCCGCTTCGCCAGGCGGCTACGCCCGCACCAAGCGCGGCTGAGCAAAGACGCGCCGCGCTCCTGACCGCGCCGATCTTGCCCACGCTGCTCAAGCTCGCGCTGCCGACCGTGACCGTCCTCGTGGCGCAGACCGCGGTCAACATCGCGGAGGCCTATTATGTCGGCTATCTCGGCACCGATGCGCTCGCCGGCGCCGCGCTGGTGTTCCCGATCTTCATGCTGATGACCATGATGTCGAACGGCGGGTTCGGCTCCGGCGTTGCGTCCTCGGTGGCGCGCGCGGTTGGAGCCGGCCGCCGCGCCGATGCCGAGGCGGCGCTGTTTCATGCCGTGGTGCTCGCGATCATTGCCGGCGGCGTGTTCACGCTCGGCGTCGTCCTCGGTGGTCCGCATCTCTATCGTGCCCTCGGCGGCACCGACGGTGCGCTTAGCGCTGCCACCACCTATTCCAACTATCTGTTCGCCGGCGCCATCCCGGTGTGGATCGTCAACCTCCAGGCTGCCGCGCTGCGCGGCGCCGGCAACGTCAAAGTGCCGGCCCTGGTGACTCTGGTCGGCGCCATCGTGACCATTCCGGTCTCGCCGGCACTGATCTTCGGGTTCGGGCCGATCCCGCGGCTCGGCATCGGCGGCGCCGGCATAGCCTTCGGCCTCTATTACGGCGCGGCGATGCTGTTCCTGCTGCGCTACATGTCGACGGGCGCGACTGGCCTGAAGCTGCACATCGTGCCGTTGCGCGCAAAAATCTTCGGCGACATGCTGAAGGTCGGCATCCCCACCGCGTTCAACGCGGTGCTGACCAACCTCACCGTCATTCTCGTCACCGGCGCGGTCGGCCTGTTCGGCACCTCCGCGCTCGCCGGCTACGGCATCGCCTCGCGGCTGGACTACATCATGATTCCGCTGCTGTTCGGGATCAGCACGGCGACGCTGACCATGGTCGGCGTCAACATGGGCGCGGGCCAGACCGCGCGGGCACGAAAGATCGGCTGGATCAGCGGTGTGGTCGGCATGATCATGACCGGCACGATCGGCTTGCTGGTCGCGATCTTCCCGACAGCCTGGCTGCACCTCTTCAGCCATGACGCGGACGTCGTCAGCGAGGGCATGACCTATTTGCGCATCGTCGCGCCGGCCTATGCCGCGCTCGGCTTCGGTTTTGTCAGTTCGTTCGCGGTGCAAGGCACCGGCCGAGCGATGGGGCCGCTCGCTTCGTCCTTTGCGCGCATCCTGATCGCGGCCGGCGGCGGCTGGATCGCGGTGGCGAGCTTTGGCGCGGGCATGGCGGGTCTCGCCACCATGGTCACGGCCTCGCTCGCCGCCTATGCCGCGATCTGCGTCCTGATCATGCTGTCACCGTGGACGTGGCGCTCCGAGTAAACAGGCATCACTGGATGCCGGTAGCGCCGACAGCAGCAGCAAGTTGCTCAGCAACTTGAGCGACGACGCGTTGATCAGCTTCATCGTCAGGGCGACGCCGGAATTGAACGGCACGCCCTGGAGCAGGGCATAGAGGCTCCGAGGCGCTTCGGGCTGGCGAACTTCGGGGCGGCGAGGGCGGTCATGGCTGAGCTCCTTGCTAGCCTTGCTACTTATCTCGCATCCGGGGTGACACTTTGCCGTGATGCCCATCACGCTTGCGCAACGCGCCCCATGACCTGCGAATTCGTTTCCTATTTTGCGCCAAATGGAGAACGAGAGTCCGCCACCGGTAGTCATTATGGATTTTCATTTCATTGATTTCGCCTCACGGAGAAGCGAATACGGTTCCACTGATTGCCGCCCGCGTGATGGAGACCAAGATGTCGTTTCGCCTCCCCCTGATCCTCGCAACCGCGCTTGCCGCCTGGTCGGCCGCAGCAACCGCCGAGACGATCAAGATCGGTGTGACGCCGGGCCCGCATGCGCAGATCTTCGAGGCGGTGAAGCCGATCGCAGCCAAGCAGGGCCTCGACATTCAGCTGATCGAGTTCTCCGACTACGTCGTGCCGAATGCCGCGCTCGATGCCGGTGAGATCCAGGCCAATTCGTTCCAGAACCAGCCTTATCTCGACAACCAGAAGGCCGACCGCGGCTACAAGATCGAATCCGTCGGGCTGACCGTGAACTTCCCGATCGGCGTCTATTCGAAGAAGCACAAGGCCTTCGCCGATATCCCTGAAGGCGGCAAGGTCTCGATCCCGAACGATCCGACCAATGGCGGCCGCGTGCTGCTGCTGCTGCGCGACAAGGGCGTGATAAAGCTGAAGGACGGCACGGGCTTCAAGCCGACGGTGCTCGACGTCACGGAGAATCCCAAGAAGCTGAAATTCATCGAGGTCGATGCGGCGCAGGCGCCGCGCGCGCTCGACGATGTCGATGCCGCCGCGATCAACACCAATTATGCAACCCAGGCGGGCCTTGATCCCGTCAAGGATCCGATCCTGCGCGAGGACCCGAAGGGCCCCTACGTCAACCTGATCGCGGTACGCGCCGCCGACAAGGACAAGCCCTGGGTCAAGATCCTCGTCGACAGCTACCATACGCCCGAGGTCAAGGAGTTCGTCCTGACCAAGTTCAAGGGCGCGGTGCTGCCGAGCTGGTAGGCAATCTGCCTAGCCAAGGTCCAGCGCGGGGGCGATCCGGCGGGCAGCCTTGCGCAATGCCCGCTTGTCTGGAGCTGCGGCAACCGACATCATCGGGGCCCATCCTCGCCCGACAGGGGTCGTATGAAACGCTTTGCAAACCTGAAACGACTGGGGTTCTTCACGCGCCTCCTCGATGAAGCCCCGCCCGCGGAGCGCTACCGCTTTGCCGCCGAGCAGATCGTGCGCGCAGAGAAAGCGGGCCTCGATTCCGCGTGGATCGCGCAGCATCATTTTCACGAACGCGAGGGCGGCCTGCCGTCGCCCTTCACCTTCCTCGGTTACGTCGCGGCGCAAACCTCGCGCATCCGTCTCGGCACCGGCATCGTCACGCTGCCGCTGGAGAATGCGGTGCGGGTGGCGGAAGATGCCGCCGTGCTCGATCTGCTCTGCAACGGCCGCTTCGAGCTCGGCGTCGGCACCGGCGGCAATCCGTCGGCCTTTGCCGCCTTCGGCCTCGACAGTGCCCTGCGCAACGAGATCTTTGCCCGCAATCTTGACGTGGTCCGCACCGCCCTGGTCGGCAAGCCGCTCACTGGTGGCGATACGCTGTATCCGCAACGGCCCCAATTGGACAAGCGGATCTGGCAGGCGACGTTCTCGGTCGCCGGTGGTGCGCGCGCGGGCAAGGCCGGCGATGGCCTGCTGCTGTCGCGCACCCAGCCCCGGACCAAGGAGGCGCCGAAGGCCACGCTCGCCGAGATCCAGAATCCGGTCATCGATGCCTATCTCGAAGCGCTGCCGCCGGGATGCGAGCCCCGGATCATGGCCTCACGCAGCGTCTTCGTCGCCGACGACCGGACTGAAGCGATGCGCCTTGCCGACATCGGGCTGCGGCGCGCGCTGCCGCAGTTCCTCAAGGGCGGTCACGCCAGGCCTGGCGAGACGCTGGAGGAGATGATCACCGCATTCGACACGCATGTCGGCGCGGCCGACGACGTCATCGCCTCGCTCCGCGCCGACGCCACGCTGGAGCGGGTGACCGACCTCGTTTTCCAGGCGCATTCGGTGGACGCGCCGCATCCTCATATCCTGCGCTCGATCGAGCTTGTCGCGGAGAAGGTCGCGCCGGCGCTGGGCTGGACCCGGACGGCGGCTGACGTGGCTCTGGCGGGCTGATCGGAGCGAACATGATCGCGTTGCACGAGGCTGAATGATGGCTACGAAAGATATCATCGACACGCTCGCCGGGATCGAACCGGGCACGGCTCTGGATGGCATTCGGGCACGCCGCGTGCAGGCGCGCGAGAACGCGCAGAAGAGCTATCTCTCGCTGTTCGAGCCGATCGACGCCGGCGATTTTTCGCTTGTGGAGCGCGCCGCAGTCGGGCTCTTCGTGATCGGCCTTCACCGCGAGCCCACCATGGCCGCCTTCTACCGGGCGAAGCTCGCGGCGACCGCCGATGGTGCGCGCCTGGCCAAGGCGATCGAGGTCGAAATCGGGCGCGGCGAGACGTCAGGCCCGTACGGTGCGTATCCTGCCGGACCGCTGTCAGTCGAGAACACGGCCGGCCTGATCTATCGCGCGAGCGCGGAGGGCAAGTCCGTCCTTGGCGCCAGGCTCGCCGCAGCGCTGGAGCATGCGCATCTGCTGGTGTTCCGCCCGCGCGATGCCGCGTCCGCCGATATGAAGGCGCTGTTGGCCGCCGGCTGGTCCGACACCGGCATCGTCACTTTCTCTCAGCTCGTCGCGTTCCTGTCGTTCCAGGTGCGCGTCGTCACGGGCCTGCGCGTGCTCGGCGCCTCGCTGGGCACCGCAAGCGCGGCGGCTGGCGCGTAAGGAGACTGCATCATGAGCGCTGCAAACAACGTCAATCCGCCCGTCGTCTTCACCCAGGACGAGCTCGGCTGGGTGTCGTGGATCGACCCGCTGCCCGAGGCCGAATTGGCCGAGCGGCATTTCGCGGGCCTGGTCGATCGCTCCCGTGCCAAGTCCGAATACTTCCGCCTTCTCGTGCGTGATCCCGAGGTGCTGGAAGCCCGCACCAAGACGGACAAGGATATCTTCTACAACGTCGCCGACGGCCTGCCGCGCGCCGAGCGTGAGCTCGCGGCGGCCGCGACGTCGCGCTACAACGGCTGCATCTATTGCGCCTCCGTGCATGCGCGTTTCGCCAGCACCTATTCCAAGCGCCGTGACGACGTGCAGCGTCTGCTCGACGAAGGCGTCAAGGCCGACCTTGGCGAGCGCTGGAATGCGGTGGTCAAGGCCTCGGTCGCGCTGGCCGCGACGCCGATCGCGTTCGGCCCTGAGAATGTCGAAGAGCTGCGCCGCGCCGGCCTCGACGATGCCGAGATCGTCGACGTCATCAACGGCGCGTCGTTCTTCAATTGGGCGAACCGGCTGATGCTGTCACTCGGTGAGCCCTCGAAATAGGCGATCTCACCGGCACAAGAATTGCTGCTTGTTTCAACACTGGATGGAGCCGTGCATGAGCAACATCGATCGTCGTACCCTGGTCAAGGGCTCGCTCGCCGCCATGATGGCGGGAGCGGCCGGTTCGCGCGGCGCCTTCGCGCAATCCTCCGAGCCGATCCTGCTCGGCGTCAGCGGCCCCCTGACCGGGCCGAACGCGCAATATGGCACGCAGTGGAAGCAGGGCTTCGACCTCGCGCTGGACGAGATCCAGGCGGCCGGCGGCATCAACGGCCGCAAGCTCACCTACAATTTCGAGGACAGCCAGAGCGATCCGCGCCAGTCGGTGGCGATCGCGCAGAAATTCGTCTCCGATCCCCGCATCGTCCTTGAGCTCGGCGACTTCTCCAGCCCGGCCTCGATGGCGGCCTCGCCGATCTATCAGCGCGCGGGCCTCGTGCAGTTCGGCTTCACCAACTCGCATCCTGACTTCACCAAGGGCGGCGACTTCATGTGGAGCACCTCGGTCAGCCAGGCCGACGAGCAGCCGCTGCTGGCGTCCTATGCCGTGAAGCGCCTTGGCCTGAAGAAGCTCGCGGTGCTGCACCTCAACACGGATTGGGGCCGCACCAGCCGCGACTATTTCGTCAATGCTGCAAAGGAATATGGCGCGGAAATCGCGGTCACCGAGGGTTATATCGCGGAGGAGCGCGACTTCCGCTCTACCCTGGTGCGCGTCCGCGACGCCAACCCAGATGGCTTGATCCTGATCTCCTACTACTCCGACGGCGCGCTGATCGCGCGTCAGGCGCGACAGGTCGGGCTCAAGCAGGTGATCTGCGCGGCGAGCTCGGTCTACTCGCCGAAATTCCTGGAGCTGGGCGGCGAGGCCGTCGAAGAGGTCCATGTCGGCACGCGCTACTTCCCGGAAGACCCGCGGCCCGAAGTGCAGAAGTTCATCGCCGGCTTCAAGAAGAAGTACAACGGTCTGGAGCCCGACGCCTTCAACGCCTACGCCTATGATGCGATGAACATGGCGGCTGCCGTGGTGAAGATCGGCGGCACCGACCGCAAGGCGGTCCGTGACGCCTTCACCAAGGTCAAGGACGTGCCGAGCGTCATCTTCGGCGCCGCGACGTTCGACGTCGCGACCCGCCGCGTCAAGGGCGCCATGAACGCCGAGCTCGTCGTGCGCAAGGGCCAGTTCGCGCTCTGGGACGGCAAGCCGACCTGACATGATGGCCGGAGCGGGGGCTCCGGCCGCTTTCCTCTCTACGTGGTGATATCAGCGTGTCTTCCTGGCTCGACTACACGATCAACGGGCTGATCGTCGGCAATGTTTACGCGCTCGTTGCGGTCGGGCTTGCGCTGATCTTCGGCGTCAGCCGGCTGATCAACTTTGCCCAGGGCTCGATCTATCTCGTCGGCGCCTATATCGGCTGGGTCGCGGTGGTGCAGCTGCATACGCCGCTGCCGCTCACCATCATCGTGGTGGCGGTGGCGGCCGCGATCGTCGGACTGATCATCGAACGGTTCGGCCTGCGTCCGCTCCAGAACTCCGTGCGCATCGCACCATTGCTCGCGACCATCGGCATCAGCTTCGTGCTCGATCAGCTGGTGATGCTGACCTTCTCGCCCAACCCGCGCGCGCTGCCGAGCCAGCTGCCCGACGTTCGCTTCCAGGTTGGTGGCGGCACGATCGGACCTCTTGATCTGCTGATCGCCGGCGTCGGCCTCACCAGCGCGCTGCTGCTGTTCGTGTTCCTGCGCTACAGCAAGCTCGGCTGGGCGGTGCGCGCCACCGCGCAGGACCGCGATGCCGCGATGCAGATGGGCGTCGACGTCAACCGCGTCAATCAGGCCGTATTTGGCATTGCGGCGGCGCTCGGTGGCGTCTCCGGCCTGCTGGTCGGCATGTACTACAACCAGATCGACACCGCGATGAGCCTGCAGGCAACGCTCAAGGGCGTCGTTGCGGAAGTGGTCGGGGGTGCCGGCAACGTGCCGGGCGCCGTGATCGGCAGCTTGTTGCTCGGGCTGGTCGAGAGCTACGGCGTCGCCGTGTTCGGCACCAGCTACCGCAATCTATTCGCGTTCCTGCTGCTGGTCGTCGTGCTCGTGCTGCGTCCGAACGGCCTGTTCGCCAGCGCGCGGCAGGCGCCACCCGAGCCGCTCACCGGCACTTTCATCGCGCCGAGCCGCCCGGTGCGGATTCCGCGTTGGGCGCTGCTGGTCGCCGTTGGCGTGTTCGCGATCCTGCCGTTCTTCCCGGTGTCCTTCTACGTGCTCCAGACCCTGATCAACGCCTGGCTACTCGGCATGCTCGCGCTCAGCCTGACGCTGGTTGCGGGCACGGTGGGACAGGTCTCGCTCGGACATGCCGCGCTGCTCGCGATCGGCGCCTACACCTCGGCGCTGCTGTCGCTGAATTTCTCCGTCCCCGTCGGCCTCTCCATCATCGCCGGCGGCCTGATGAGTGCCGCGCTCGGCACGGCATTGATCTCGCCGTCGTTCCGCCTGCGCGGGCATTATGTGTCGATCGCGACGCTGGCCATCGGCGAGATCGTGTCGCTGGTGATTTTGAACTGGGAGAGCGTCACCCGCGGCCCGATCGGCATCTCCGGCATTCCGCCGCTGTCGCTGTTTGGCTACGATCTGGTCAGCCCGACCTCGATCTACTGGTTCAGCTTTGTCGTGATGGTCGTGCTGGCGCTGCTGCAGGGGCGGCTGCTCGGCTCGCATCTCGGCCGCAGCTTCCGCGCCATCCGCGACGACGACATCGCCGCGCGCGCCTATGGCCTCAGCCTGAACCGCTACAAGTCGCTGGCCTTCATCTTCGGCGGCTTCGCGGCCGGTGTCAGCGGCGGCATCGCCGCGCATCTTTATTCCTACATCAACCACGAGACCTTCAACACGCAGCAATCCATCCTGGCGCTGACCGTCGTGATCCTCGGCGGCCTCGGCAACGTCGTCGGGGCCATCGTCGGAGCGGTCGCGCTGGTCGGCCTGCCGGAGGTGTTCCGGATCGCGGCGGAGTATCGCATCCTGATCTACGGCATCGTGTTGCTGCTGCTCGTGCGGTTCAGGCCGCAGGGCCTGTTGGGAACGATATGATGGCAGAGCAGCACACACCCATGCTGTCCCTGCGCGGGCTGACGCGTCGCTTTGGCGGCCTGACTGCAGTGGATGCCATCGACCTCGATCTCGCCAGGGGTGAGCTCATCAGCATCATCGGCCCGAACGGTGCCGGCAAGACGACGCTGTTCAACCTCGTGACCGGGCTCGATCGGCCCGATGCCGGCCATGTCCACTTCGAAGGGCAGGACATCACGGGTCTCTCGCCCGAACGGCTCGCGGCCGGAGGCATCGCGCGCACGTTCCAGCTCGGCCGTGTCTTCGGCAATCTCAGCGTCATGGACAACGTCCTGATCGGCGCGCACACGCGGCTGCGCGCGGTGAAGCCCGCGGTGCCGGTGATCGGCCCGCTGCTGGAGTTGGGGCTGGCGCTGTTGCGTCCGGCCAGCGTCAGGGACGAAGAGGAACGGCTGCGCGAGGAGATGAAGACTATTCTCGCACGCTTCGGCGAGCGGTTGCTGCCGCGGATCGACCAGCCGGCCTACAGCCTGTCCTATGCCAACCGCCGCCGCGTCGAGATCGCGCGCGCGCTTGCGCTGAAGCCGCGCCTGTTGCTGCTCGACGAGCCGACCGCCGGCATGAACCCGACCGAGACCGCGGAGATGCAGGGCCTCGTCGCCGAGCTGAAGGCCGAGGGGCTGACCATCCTCCTGATCGAGCACAAGCTTGAAATGGTGATGCGCCTCTCCGACCGCGTCATCGTCATGGACGAGGGCAAGAAGATTGCGGAAGGGCCGGGTGAAGTGGTGCGTGGCGATCCCAAGGTGATCGAGGCCTATCTCGGCCATGGCCTGTCGGAGACGCCGGAGCGGGAGAGCGTGGTATGACGACTGGCGCATCCGAGCCGCTGCTGGCGCTCTCGAACGTCAACACTTTCTACGGCCAGGCGCAGGTGCATTTCGACCTGTCGATCACGGTCGGCCGCGGCCATATCGTCTGCCTGCTCGGCGGCAATGCCAGCGGCAAGTCGACCACGATGAAGATCATCTTGGGCCTGGTGAAACCGCGCTCGGGTGACGTGACCTTCGACGGTGCCTCGCTGCTCGGGCTCACCACGCCGCAGATCGTCCGCCGTGGTATCGCATCTGTTCCCGAGGCGCGGCGGTTGTTCGCGGACATGAGCGTGCGCGAAAACATCCTGATGGGGGCCTTCGTGCGCAACGACCGCGATGCGGTGGCGCAGGATCTCGACAAGATGCTGACGCTGTTCCCGAAGCTTGGTCAGCGGCTGTCGCAGCGTGCCGGTTCGCTCTCCGGCGGCGAGCAGCAGATGGTCGCGATGGCGCGCGCGCTGATGAGCCGTCCGAGGATGATCGTGATGGACGAGCCGACCATGGGCCTGTCGCCGCTCTATGTCGACCGCGTGCTGGAGTTGATCCGCACCATCAACCAGGAAGGCGTGTCGGTCTTCATGGTCGAACAGAACGCCAGCCTCGCGCTCGAGATCGCGCACGAGGCCTATGTGCTCCAGACCGGCAAGATCGTGCTCTCAGGCCCGGCGCGGGCGCTGAAGGACGACCCCCGCATCCGCGATGCCTATCTTGGTGGTTCCGAGGCCGCGTAGCACCATCTCGGCCTGCATGGTTCGCCCGGCGATGCAGAGCATCGTCCGGACGCCCGCTGCGCGGGCTCCTCACCATGAGGGTCTGCTCGCAACGTGGCCGCGAATCCAGGCCTCATCCTGAGGACCCCGCGCAGTGGGCGTCTCGAAGGATGGTTACAAGCATTCCTGCAAAGCGGCCCCCTGGAATTGCATTGGTTAGTGTGATCATTCTATGAAAAGATCATACCGTTGCCGCGAAGGGGCGTGCGAACGGAATGATTGTCGTGACGAAATGGTCCCTACGGGCGGTGGAGCCCGCCACCGTGTTGCTGTTCGGCGGGCTCATCGCCGCCAACGTCGCCGCATGGGCCTGGGCCTTCGCGGCGTTCGGTGACCGGCCGACGGTGATGGCGACCGCGCTGCTGGCCTGGGTGTTTGGCCTCCGCCATGCCGTCGATGCCGACCACATCGCCGCCATCGACAATGTCGTGCGCAAGCTGATGCATGCGGGCGGTGCGCCGCGCAGCGTCGGCCTCTATTTCGCCCTCGGCCATTCCACCGTGGTCGTGGTCGCGACCATGCTGCTGGCACTCGGGGTGGTAAGCCTCGGCGGCGACAGCCTGCTCAGGGATATCGGCGGCCTCATCGGCACATCGGTGTCGGCGCTGTTCCTGCTCGTGATCGCGGCCATCAATCTCGCCATCTTCGTCGGCCTGTGGCGGACGTTTCGCATCGCGCGCGCGCAGGGCATCCACGACGCCGCGCAGCTCGACGCGCTGCTGGCGAGCCGCGGATTCCTGGCGCGCCTGCTCGGCCCGATGTTCCGCCTGGTGACAAAGCCCTGGCACATGCTCCCGCTCGGGTTCCTGTTCGGGCTCGGCTTCGACACCGCGACCGAGATCGGCCTGCTCAGCATCTCCGCGACGGAAGCCGCGCGCGGCGCTTCGCTCGTCGACGTCATGGTCTTTCCCGCGCTGTTCGCGTCGGGCATGGCGCTGGTCGACACCGCCGACTCGGCGCTGATGGTCAGCGCCTATCGCTGGGCCTTCGTCGATCCCCTGCGAAAGCTCTGGTACAACCTCACCATCACCGGCGCGTCCGTCGCGGTGGCGCTGTTGATCGGCGGCATCGAGGCGCTCGGCCTGATCGCCGATCGGCTTGGTCGAACCGGCGGCGTGTGGGCGCTGGTCGACGGCCTCAACGAGTCGCTCGCCAATGTCGGCTTCGCCGTGATCGCGCTGTTTGCGATCGCCTGGCTCGTTTCGATCGTGCTCTATCGCCGCATGTTTGCGGGCGCCGCGTCCCGCGCGAATGTACTTCGGGGCGCCGATGCGACCGAGGCGGCCTGAGTCTGGCCGTCGTCGCGGAGCGTTGACGGCATTTTCGGCCATCATGCTTCTCGCGGATGACGGCAGCGCCTTCGCGCAGAGCAGTGGCGCCTCGCGCGAACTGCCGCCGATCCAGGTCTCCGGCGGCGAGACGAAGCCTCACAAGCGACTGCCCGCATCGCGGCGAGCCAGCAAGCCGGTCCCGGCCAATCGCCGTCACGTAGCTCAGTCGACGCAAGCCCCGGCCTCGGACGCCCGCAGCGTCGCCTCCGGCGCAAAGGGCCCGCCAGGCATGGCGAGCGAGATCACCGTTTCCGGCGATGAGATCAACGCGCGCCCTTTCATGCGGCCGGGTGAGGCGCTCGAAGTCGTGCCGGGGTTGATCGTGACCCAGCATTCCGGTGAAGGCAAAGCCAACCAGTATTTTCTGCGCGGCTACAATCTCGACCACGGCACCGATCTCGCCATCTATGTCGATGACGTCCCCGTCAACATGCGCACCCACGCGCATGGCCAGGGCTATGCCGATCTCAACTGGCTGATCCCGGAAACCATCAGCGCGATGGATGTGCGCAAGGGGCCGTACTTCGCCGACGAGAGCGATTTCGCCTCTGTCGGCAGCGTGCGCATCGGCCTGATCGACCGTACCGAAAAGGGTCTCGCGCAGGTGACCGCCGGCAGCTTTGGCTATCGTCGTCTTCTCGGCATGGACTCAGCGAAAGTCGGTGACGGTTCGCTGCTCGTCGCCGGCGAGCTCGGCACCTACAACGGCCCCTGGGAAAATCCGGACAACGTGCGCAAGCTGAACGGTCTCGTGCGCTACAGCCGGGGCACCGCGACGGATGGCCTGACCATCACCGGCATGGCCTATGCCAACAAATGGAATTCGACCGACCAGGTGCCGCAGCGCGCGATCACCGGCGGTTTTCTCGATCGGTTCGGCTCGGAAGATCCGAGCGACGGCGGCAACACCAACCGCTTTGCGCTCTCGGGCCGCACCGCGCAGAGCGATGATGTGGGGTCGTGGCAGGCCAACGCCTATGTCGTGAAGAGCCAGCTCGACCTCTTCAACAACTTCACCTATTTCCTCAGCGATCCCGTGCTCGGCGACCAGTTCCACCAGCACGACGACCGCCTGATGGCGGGCGCCAACATCTCGCGCACGCTGAACGGCTCGTTCGCCGGCCTGCCGATGCAGACCACGATCGGCCTGCAATCGCGCTATGATTCGATCGATCTGGCGCTGAGCAACACGTTCCAGCGCGGCTTCCTCTCAAGCATTCGCAGCGACAAGGTCGGCGAGGGCAGCGTCGGTGTCTTCGCCGAGAACACCGTGCGCTGGACTGATTGGCTGAGGACCACTGTCGGCCTGCGCGGCGACTACTATGCGGCCGACGTCACCTCGCTGTTCAATGCCAACAATTCCGGCCGCACTGACGCCGCGCTCGGCAGCCCGAAATTCCGCGTGGCGCTCGGCCCGTTCAACCAGACCGAATTCTTCCTCGGCGCCGGCACCGGCATGCACTCGAACGACGCGCGCGGCGCGACCACGACGGAAGATCCGAGCGATCCCGCCACGCGACTGACGCCGTCGCCGCTGCTGGTGCGTACCAGGGGCGCGGAGGTTGGCGTCCGCAGCAAGATCGTGCCCGGCCTCGACACCTCGTTCAGCCTCTTCATCCTCGATCAGGATTCCGAGATCCTGTTCTCCGGCGATGCCGGCGATACCTCGGCGACCCGCGCCAGCCGCCGCTACGGCTTCGAGTGGACCAATCATTACCGTCCGCGCTCGTGGATCGACATCGATGCTGATCTCGCCATGACGCATGCGCGCTTCCGCGGCACTGACAGCGAGCAGGCGGAGGTCTATGCCTCGCTCGCGGGCTATCCCGAAGCGCAGATCGGCAACGCGCCCGGCAACTACATTCCGAACGCGCCGGCGATGGTGGCCTCAGCGGGCATCACGCTCGGCGAGAAGACCGGCTGGTTCGGGTCTTTGCGCTGGCGATATCTGGCGTCGAGCCCGCTGACGGAAGACAATGCGTTCCGCTCGTCCGCGACCAGCATCTTCAACAGCCGCCTCGGCTATCGCATCGACAATGGCTGGCGCATCCAGCTCGACGTGCTCAATCTCTTCAACACGCAGGCGAACCAGATCACTTATGCCTATGGCTTGCTGCTCAAGACCGACACGCTGTACAATCTCTGCACCGGCGGCGTCGCGCCGACGGCGGTCTGCCAGAATGGCGTGATGGATTACGTGCTGCACCCGGTCGAGCCGCTGACCTTTCGCCTGACTGTCGCCGGGACGTTCTAGGCGATCTCAAGCCGAGGCCGCGCTCGGAACCGGCTCGGCCGGCAGATCGTCGCCGTTGGGATCACCCGGCGCGGTAGCCCAGGCCAGCTCCACCAGCGTCACGATCCGGCGGCCGGCGCCGTCGAGCTGGCAGACGATCAGGCCCTGCTCCTCCATATAGCCGAGCAGGCGCTGGGCGCGGCGCAGCGAATGCGAGCCGTAGGCGCGCGCGATCGCGGCGTCGCCGGGACAGGGCCAGCCTTCCTTCGCCGCGCGTGCGATCATCATGAACACGCCCTGCATGTCGTCGGGCAGGATCGAGGCGCGCAGCGACACGTCCTGCCAGACGTCGTCCTCGGCATGCTCGGCGCCGAGCCCGGCGCGTGCGCGTGTCAGCATGCGGCGGAATTCGTTCAGATCGGGCACCGCGGAGCCGAGGCCCTCGATTCGGCAGCGAACCACGAACTCCTGATAGAGCACGCCGACGGCGCGGAAGCCGGCATCGGGCTCGGCGAGCACGGCGCGAAGCGTACGATCGACGCGCTCGCGCCGCTCGGCGAGCTCCTCGGCGCTGATCGGCACCTCGGTCACCTCAGGCCGGATCTCCGGCGCGGCCGCCTTCGCGGCGCGGAGCTGCTCGAGCAGATCGGGCGCGGGCCGGCGCTGCGGGCGGCTGGCATCGGGCGGCGGTGCGGCCAGGATCACGGCGCGCATATCCTCGAGTGCGGCTTCCGGCATCGGCATCAGCCGCGGCGTGGAATTGCGCGCGTGGGTGTCGGTCGGGCCGATATGCAAACGCAGGGGGCGTCGCGACAGCGCCGGGCCGAGCGCCATGAACTGTCCGCGCTCGAGATCGCGAAAGGATTCGGCCTGCCGCCGCTCCATGCCGAGCAGGTCGGCGGCGCGCGCCATGTCGATGTCGAGGAAGGTCCGGCCCATCAGGAAATTGGAGGCTTCCGCCGCGACGTTCTTGGCGAGTTTTGCCAGGCGCTGGGTCGCGATGATGCCGGCGAGGCCACGTTTGCGGCCGCGGCACATCAGATTGGTCATCGCGCCGAGAGAGAGCTTGCGCGCCTCGTCCGAGACCTCGCCGGCGACCGCCGGCGCGAACAGCTGCGCCTCGTCGACCACCACCAGCATCGGGTACCAATGATCGCGGTCGACGTCGAACAGGCCGCCGAGGAACGCCGCGGCACGCCGCATCTGGTTCTCGGCGTCCAGCCCTTCGAGATTGAGCACGGTGGAGACGCGATGCAGCCGCGCCCGCTCGCCCGCGACCTGAAGGCCGCGCTCGGTGTGATCCTCGGCCTCGATCACCAGATGGCCGAATTGCTCGGCCAGCGTGACGAAGTCGCCTTCGGGGTCGATGATGGCCTGCTGCACCCAGGGCGCGCTCTGTTCGAGCAGCCGCCGCAACAGATGCGACTTGCCGGAGCCCGAATTGCCCTGCACCAGGAGCCGGGTCGCCAGCAGTTCCTCGAGGTCCATGGCGGCCGCGGCGCCTGCCGTGGTCTGCCCCATCTCGATCGCAACTGTCATGTCCCCGACTCAAGTCCCCATCATTCGCGGAGTGGGGCTTATCAACCCGGCCGGGGCGCGTCGAGCGGCACCGTGCGAATCATGCGGTGTTGCCCACGGCGGAGTTCAGGCGTGATTCGATTGCCGTAAAAGTGCGGGCCGATAGGGCGCCTGCGGATCGTCGTCCTCGTTCTCGGGGATCGCACAGGAGCCGAATTCCTGCCGGATACGCTCGATCTCGGCGATGCGCTCGTGCAGCCGCTGCAGATGCTCGGGCGATGTCGCGCGCCAGAACCGGAAGGTGTCGGTGGTGAGCGGCAGGAACGCCGTTCCGAACAGCGTCGGCTCGGGAACGATGGTGCGTCCGAGCAGCAGGAACCGGTTCTCGCCGGAGACCACGAGGGTCGCGTAGCCGCGGTTACCGATCCGCCTGATCCCGTTCAGCGACCATTCGACGAGCTTGCTGAAATAAGGCTCCTCGCGCCAGCGATCGGGGCAGTGGTCGTCGACCGTCACGTTGACCGCGTCCTGGCTGAAATGCACGATGATGCCGGACGTCGCCGGAAACCAGGCATCATCGAGATGACCTTGCAGCCAGGCGCAGACGAACGACCGGCACATCTGCGGGCGGCGGTCGTAGATGGTGCACCCGGTTCCCGTCTGCCAGTGTCTGCACAGCTGGTTCACCGGCTTGTCGACGGCGGCCACTTCAAGGATATCGCAGCAGGCGTTGCACGATCCGCACTGCCGGGTCAGCGGCGCCGTTTTCGGCAGGCCGGTCGCGCGAAAACCCTGGCCGTCGCGGACCAGGAGCTTTTGCTTCTCCAGCGTGCTCAGCGCGCGCTCGACCTTGAGGCGGGACAATCCGGTCGCGTCAACGATCCCCTTCATCGTCGTCGCGCCGGCCTCCACCGCGCGAGCGACCTGCAACGCCGTCTGATCCATCGTCTTCTACTTGTTCTTCAGCCCTTCGATCCGGCCATCGCGCTGCCCCGGAACCTGCGGAAATCGGCGCCCGCGTGACGGCTAGCAGTCGCATGTATGCGGGATTTACGCAAACGGACTGCTGAGCAGGATCGCCCGTATTGGGCCAAATTGTAAGCCCATGCTGAGGGGCGATCCGATCTGCATCGACAATTCGATCAGTGCAGGCCGGCGCGACCTATGACGGCAGCGCCGGCACGCTGCTACTGCGCGCCAGATCCGCCCTGCACGATCTTCTCGTTCAGCTTCAGGTCCACGGTCTCGACCGTGCGGTCGATCTCGGCATTGGGGGTGCCGAGCTGATGCGAGATCAGCTTCACCAGCAGGTCGACGCGCTCGATGAAGGGCGCGCCGCTCGCGACCGCGCGCGCGGCCGATGACGGCTTGAGCAGGCTTTCGGCGGCCTTGGCGTATTTCGCGAACGGCACCTGGTCCTGCGGATCGGCGCCGAGACGGCGGGCGATCGCGTCGACATGATCGTAGATCGTCTGCGAACGCTTGAGATCGCCGTGCACGGCGTCGCGGATCGACTGCGGCTCGTGCGGCGTGATGCAGCGATAGTTGCCGGTCAGCAGCATCGACCATTTCGCCAGCGGCACGAACAGCGAAGAGAACACTTTCAGCTTCACCGGCACGTCGTGACCGTCGAGCGTCACCGCGTCGATGTCGGCTTCGAGCTCGCGCAGCACCTTGTTGTGCTTCTCGTCGGCGAAGGCCGATGCCTTGAAATTCGTCGGCAGACCGACATGAAGCACGTTGGCGGCTTCTTCCGGCGGACGGAAGGCCTGCGGGTCGGGCGAGCACAGCGTCACCAGGCCGGGCTCGAAGCGCTCCCACACCTGAGCATTGGTGTAGGCCTCCTCGAGATCCATGTCGGCGAGCGACGGGATCCGCTTCAGGTAGGGCAGCGGCGGCATGTTCATGATCGACAGGCACGGCAGCTTCGCCGCGGCGATCTTGACCATGAGAACGCGGACCGTGTGGTTGGTGTATTGCGGCTCCTGCATTGCCAGGCCGACCATGTCGTAGCGCGAGAGGTCGACATTGCCCGGCGTCACCGCGTCGAGCTTGCCGGGCAGGTCGCGCGAGAAGATCGCCCGGTGCACCGCCTCGTCGCGCAGCTTGATGCGCACCTCGGTACCGTCACGGTTGATCAGCTCGGCGGTCTTGGCGCGGCAGACCAGGGACACGTTATGGCCCGCCATCAGCAGCTTCGTGCCCAGCAGGGAACCGTAGGAAGCCCCGAGAATCAGGATGTTACGCGCCATATTCCGTCCCTTTGAAAATGTGTGTGATTTTTGAGCCCCGGCCGTCATCTGCGGGCGAGTTGCCGGCATGTAAAGCGAAGTCCGCGGGGATGGCAACTGGGATAATGCATACAAGGCGGAAGGCGGACTGCCGGGCGGGCGCGGGTGATCGGTCGCCCGGATGGAGCGCAGCCCGATCCGGGACCGCTCGTCCGGCGCTCACGCCTTTCCCGGATTGCGCGGAGCCCGTGATCGGGCGGCGCTTCGCGTCGACCCGTTGGCTCCATCCGGGCGACGGGGTCTCGTTGCCCGACGGGCAAAACACCCGAGAGGGCGTCAAGCCGCGCGGGCGAAAATATTCCACTTTACCGAAATTCGGAATTGGCGTATGTGTCGCCCATCCCGGCTCACCAAGAGGGGCGATCTTGTGTCGTCACTGTCGCGAGTCGGGCTTGCGGTGGACGCGACAGCGTCGGGCGCGAGAGGTCAAGGGCAGGGCGGATTGCTCTCCGTGAGCCCAAAACTTCGTGCCGGATGAGCGGCGCTGTCAGGTTCGTCTCGTCTGTAAGTTTCCGGCTCCGTCGACAGGGCTGGAAAAACTGCGGCGAAATGGCGGGCCGTGCGTGCGGCAAAACCGTGTGGTCCTGGCGTCCAGCACTAATTTTCGGGTGCCGTGGATGAGACAATCTCTTGCAGAACAAGACGTTTTTCAGATCTCTGAATGACGAAGCGAACCGCGGGTGAGATGGCCGGGCCCCAATAGGCCCTAGACCGCTTATCCGCTGAAAGCGGACGCGAACCACTTGTAGGCGGCAAGGGCCCATAAGTTGAAGTCCCTGCCCGAGAAGTGGCGGGCCGTTGTTACCAGCTGTAGCGGATCGTGCCGGTGCCAGCGTAGGTGGATGAGTGCGAGGCGAAGCCGCCGTCGAACTTGGCGAGCAGGCTGATGCCGTTGACGAACCGAAGCTCCGCACCCACCGACGTCAGCGCGGAATCTTTCGGGGGGATCGCCCCGTTGACGATGAAGCTCGCCCCCGGCAGCGCCTGGAACACCGGCATGAGGGTGGGATCACTCACCCAGTCATGCGCCCACGCGAGCCGGCCGCGCAACGTCAGCACGGCGTTGGAATAGAGCGCCAGCGACCGGTCGAAGCGCGCACCAAGCTCACTCCTGGTGTCGGTCGCATCGCGCGAACCGAACGCGAGGGCAAAGCCATTGGGAATGGTGCCGATTTCGCCGTAGCTCGGCGTGTGGAAGCTCTGCGCCTGGATCGCCGCATAGGGCGCAACCCCGACATACGGCGTCTCGAAGTGATAGCCGCCTTCCAGCCGCCCGCCGTAGCTCTGCGCGTTGAAGTCAGCCGTCAGATGGTCGCCGCCAAAGGCGAAGCGGTCGGTTGACATCCAGTGATTGGTGAAGGCGAAGTCCGCGGCGAGATAGGCCGCGCCCCAGCGGGTCGCGCCGTAAATGCCAGCCTGGACGGCATCGCTTCTACCACCGCCAAGCCCGTGCGACAGGCTCCAATTGGTGCCGCCACCGGCGATTGCAAAGCCCACCACGGAATTGGGCGCAAGGCGGTAGTCGAACCCGCCCGCGAAACCCGCGGTGCGTGTCGAAAGATCATGGCTGCCGATCACGGGATCGCCGCTGGTCTTGTTGCCCCCGCCATAGCCGCCACCCCACACCGTCCAGCGCGGCTCATAGATCGGCGCCGGCGCCGGGGGTGCCTTGGTGTACATCGAGGCATAGGCAAGAGCTGGTCCCGACGGCCGAGGCTCGCAGTCGGGCCTGAGGCCGAGCGCTGGATAGTCAGTGCGGCCAACACCGCATCGACCATCGACGAACGGATCGAGCATCAGGTTGAGAAACTGGCTGCCGAGCTGGAATGCGGCTGTCTGTGCACCGGTCGCAGCTTCTCCGGAGATCTGATCGAGGGCATTGGTGAGATTGCTGCCGGCGAGGCCAAAGAGCGGCACGAAGGCCGGCGGCAGCGCACCGCCGTTGTTGAAGAAGTTGTCGATGGCACGGCCGACGTTGAGCTGGTTCTCGGTGAAGACCGGTGGGGGCGGCGGCAGCGTCGGTCCACCCGGTATGGGTGGTATAGGTATTGGCGGGTTAGGATCGGGAACGAGCTGGGCCTTGAGATTAAGTATTGCGTCGTTGCCGACGTAGGCCAGTCGCGCCCCGAAGCCGGCCGGCAAGCCGAAGGTGGCGAGCGCGTCGAACGTGCCGGTGAGCCCGCCGGCGGCCGTCAAAATGGTGTATTGGCGCGAGACATAACTCCCAGGTGCAAAAACGGCCCCCACTGTCCCCGCGAGCGAAGCGGTGCCGGTCACATTGGTGGTCGACGCCGTCGAGGGGTTTACCTGCACGATGTAGAACGCGCCGGATTGAAACGCGAGGCTGCCGGCGACGTTTATGCTGCCCGGCGTCCCCACCGGACCGGGAACGAGGAAGCCGCCCGCGTTAATGCTCGCCGGGCCTACGGTGCCGCTACCGTGGAGCGCAGCGCCTGAGTTCACAGTGGTCAGGCTCGATGATGCGATCGAACCATCCACCAACAGCGAACCGGCGTTCACCGTCGTTGTGCCGGTGTAAGTATTGGTGCCAGACAGCGCTAACGTGCCACTGCCCGTCTTGACCAGCGAGCCGCCGGCGCCGATGATCACACCGCTGACTTCGGTCGATAGATTGTTGCTGCCAACTGTCAGTGTTTTACCGGGAAGTATGTAATTGCCGGCGCCCGCGATCGATCCGGCTGTGATCTGATTGTCGCCATTTGGCCCCGTCGTGAACTCAAAAGTGAGGTTCCCCCCAGCGTTGACGATCAATTGCGCGTTGCCGCCGGTGCTGTTGCCCGAAAACGTCGTTATACCATTCGTGGTGATGGTGGCGTTGCCCGCCGTGCTGCTGTTTGTGAACATTAACTGAAAGTTGTTCGCGATCGTAGCGGTGCCCGCCGAGCTGTTTCCAGCAAAAGTCACGCTGCCGGCGTTGGTAATTGTGGTGGCGGCAGCGCCCACTGAAGTGCCCGCTGAGCTGTTGTTAGTGAACACCAAATTGCTTAGGGGCGAAGTGGTAATTTGCACGCCGTTCGGAGCAGCGAAGATGCCCGCGCCGGTAAATGTCAGGCTGCTCAAGGGAGCGAGACTGAACGTATAGACCGGCGCCAAATTACTGAAGATAAAAGCGCCGACGCTGTTTGCGGCACCCGAGTTGAACGTCAGGTTGGGGATCGTGGAGAACCCGAAGGACGCGGTGCCGGTCGGCACCGTGGCAGGGTTCCAGTTGCCGACGGTGTTGAAATCTCCTGAGCCGGGATTGATCAGCCAATCCGCATTCTGCGCGTGTGCGGATGTCGCAGCGAGCAGCGCCGCGACTGCCGTCGTGGCCACCAGATGCGCGCGGACCTCACCCCTGCGCAGACCTCTCAAGGCCAACCGAGTTGCTCCGGAAGCATTTTCCGGTTGATGCGTGGTTCTGAAGCGGTCCGAATATCTTGCCGGTTTGGTCGCGCGAGTTTTCTGCGCATTTGTATCGACGTTGGCTCGCCTGATGCTGTCCCCAGAACTCATCGTTTCCCCCTTCGAGGAGCCGCGACTTCAGCAATGACTGACGAACGGTGAGAGCGTGGATTGCCTTAAGTGTGGCGAACGACAAGCGCAATTACAGTTTGTAGCTTGCTGTTGCGAACGTGTCACGAAGTGGACAGAGTTGCTGACCAGTTCTGAATAGTTCGCTTGCCCCAAGCGGCCTACTTTCCTTCCTTCTCGATGATCGCAAGGCTCTCAAGTTGGTGCGCTCGCTGTCCAGTTATTGGAAATGTTCTTATGCACGGCGGATCGGCGGGCTGAATTCCTCGCATCCGCTCCCAAGAGCTTGTGTTCCGCAGCGTAGGCTCTGCATTGTTCAACCGTGGGCATTGATGCCTCTCCCTGTTTGAGGGCACATCTTCCTCCCTTTTGCAGTACCTACCTATTTTTCCCGTCGCGCTTCGGTAACGTGGATGCCCTCATCGGTTTTGGGTCCTTCCGAACGCGTGGGAACCTGCGGGGACCGCGTGACCGCGACCTTTGAGGATATTTGCAATCGCGCAATCGCGAACTAAATTTTATGCAGGTCGGTACACAAAGGTGGTGCGCGATGTGGCGCAATGCCGTCGTCCGACATCGTAGAAGTCCGAGCCCGTCCGACCGTCAGTGCAGCCTGCTTATTGGCTCAGAAGGGCCAAAAACCGAATTCGCTGTAGAGATTGCCCACTATTGGAAGCGGTGACCTTATGCGTCAAGCTGCGCGAGTTCAGCACGACGTCGGATTATAAATTGTTTATGGCTTGTGCCGATGAGCCGCAGCACGCCGTCGTCCTGAAGGCTCGAAAAGGCCCGTGCTACTGTCTCAAGCGACAATCCGAGATAGTCTGCAATATCGCGGCGGCCCATCGGCAAAACGATCACGTCCGGATGCGCATGCCGCTCGTCCATTTCGAGGATGAATGCCGCCACTTTCTCGCGCGCGGTCTTTCGTCCTAAGAGAAGCATGTGGTTCTCAGCGTGTTGAAGACTTTCTGTAACAAGGCGGAGCAAGCCGGTTCTGCCCCCTTCTTGATTTGCGAATGCGTCAAGAAAGGTTGCGCTGCTTCAGGAAAACGGCCCTTGTCTCTACAACAGCTTCGGCAGAGAACCGATGGTTAGCACCATTCTCGAACCCGAACATATCACCCGGCAAGTGGAATGACTTGATCTGGCGGCGACCATCAGGGAGCCGCCTAAAGCATCGAACCGCTCCAGAGAGGACTTGATAGACATGCCCAGTCTCATGTCCTTCGCCGAAGATTTCCCTTCCCCTACGATACTTGAACTCGCTAAAGATCTGCTCGCCTGCAAGGACGGCTAAGCGATGTTCGTTGGAATTGGGGTTAAGTACGTTGTTTCTGACCTGCATCCCGAACTCCGGTTACGAATGTTATGCCGCCGGTGCCCGCGCGATGGCAGTATTGGCCCTCTCCGACCGAGGTGACGCGTCTATTTTATGTAAGTCAAGGCTAAGGAGTGTCACCGACGGGCAGCTTTGCGACTGAGAGCGCGTGCTTCAAGTCAAAACCGACGCCAAAGCGGCACTACTTCCGCGGGGCCAAAACGCGACTTGCTTCTACGTCGGCCCTTAGGCCGGACGGGACGTTCAGGGCCTGCCGCGCTGCTTGATCGCCCACAGCCGGTAGACTTCGTCCTCGTAGGGATCATCATCGACCGGCGGCGGCACAAGCTTCGCGCCTTCGCTGCGGAAGTGATCGAGACCACGGCCCAGCTTGTGGCCCGCCAGCGTGTGCTGATCGTTGGCGAAATCTGGAACAGCCGGAACGTAGCCTTCGAGTTGAAACCGCAGCCCGATCGCAGCAGTGGCACCCAGCACGGCTCTTGGGAGCCCTGCACATGATCCTGATGCAGTTGCCCACCATCAGCCGTGCTTCGCCGATCTTGCTGCTGTAGCGCTCTCTGGACTGCGCCAGCGCCGTCGCGACGAACGGCACGACCCATGGCGCCGCGATGGTGTCGAGGTCTTCATGGCAGATCACTTCGAGCCGATTGCAGACCATGCTGTGGAATGCCTTGCTGGTGTGCAGCAGCTCGCAGGCGAATTCCATGGCTTCCTTACGATCCGGCGCAGCATCGAGCGGGTGGTGTTCCAGGTGCGCGGCGAGATCGCTCGCGTTTGTCAGGAGATGGCCGACAAGTGCGGCGAGCCCACCACTCGACGAACGGTACGGATGATGCTGGCGCATGTTGGCGACCAGCGGCAAATAACAGCGTGTTTACGAGAACGCTGCAATCTCCTCGTGCTGTTGCCGAAAAGCAACTGATTTATTGTTTCTTCGTTGAAGCGTTCTATTTTGCGTTTACGCCGCACCAAACAGTTTTAGTTTTGCGGTCTCCGGGCTGGGGCGTGTTTTACAACAGCGAATTTTCGAACCCGGAGGCTTTTTGAAATGATTTTGGAATTCCTCGCAATTCTTTCTCTCGTTCAGTTCGCCAACATGATTTCGCGACTGATCGGTCGGCGGCATGACGTACTCTCCTACGTTTCAAGATCAGGTCCTCACCGGTAAGAGTGGCTAAGGCGGCATTGCTGGCACCGTTTTGACGGCATCCAATCGTTTGATCTCGCGCTGACTACGTCCTGCCGTCGCGCCACTCGTCGTCTCGGCTGGATTGGTTTGCCGGGTGCGAAACATGCACAAGATCGCGCGGGGACCACGCGCGCACACGTTTGGAAAGATTTGAACCTCGTACAATTTTAAAAAGTTATGGTCTCTTACTTTTAAATCCAAATCGTCGCGATAGTCTGCGCCGATTATCGCGTTAATTTTTGATCCGATGACGTTTGGAGTTGGTCCTATGATTGAGCGGCGAGCATTGGCGCGCATTGAAATCAACCAACCCGCGATGATTCACTTTGACGGAATTGACGGCGTTCATGGCTGCGTGGTGAAGGACGTGAACGATCAGGGGGCGAAGTTTCACTGCCCATTCTACGTGTTTTCTCGCGATTTCGATCTGTCGCTGGATGGCTTCAAGACGACGAGGCGCTGCCATGTAGTGTGGCGGCACGGGACTACGTGCGGCGTCAGATTTGTCTTTTGATACCGCGCTCCAATTGTTTGCAGGTAAATCACGCACCGCGCCAGACGTGGAGCACCCCCTCACGGAAACCGCCAACGAAGTGGTCCGATACATCGGGCGGCATGATGCGGCAAACGTCGTCGAACGATCCGCTGACCACGGTGGCAATCTCATGCGCGGTCGCAACCTTGGCCCAACGCCGGCCTGCGTCCAATCCGCGCTGACGTTCCCGATCCACGCCCATACCTCCCCAGCCAAATGAATCTGCGGCGCGTGGGCTCAGGCCCGACCGCTACGTGTGTGCACGATTATCGAGAGCTTTTTTGCCGTCGCCTTCGCCAGCACAGCGCCCGTGGTGCGATCAAGCTCCTTGGCGATCAGCGAGAGCGGCATGGTGCCCGCCAGCAATTTGAGCTTTTCGATCTCTTGCTCGGTCCAACTTACTTTCCAGCGCCCCATGGGTCTCGAGCCATCCTTTGCAAAAAGCGGCAAATTCGCCCGCACACATTATGGTCGAAATCTCGCCTCGCAACACCGGTTCCCGTGTATCCATTAGCGGCAATGGCCTTTCCGTTGTTGATACGCCGAATGGCACAAACTGCACTTGCTGACGACGACTACTTATCTCAGCGTTTCAACGGCCCCGTCCTTGACGGATGTCCTCCTCCAAAGATCTCTCCGGCGGCGGGCGAGGCAGCGGCGGTCTCCGGCGCCTTCCAGCCCCGGCGCCGGGGCTGACCTTTGCCCTGAGTTCCTACGCTCAAAAGTGGACCATCATTAGCAATGGTTTGCGGCATAGTTTCCTTCGGGACGGCAATGTTGGGCGATGGCGCAGGAACCTCCGGACGACATAGGGCTGACCAAATCGCAGCGAAGCGCACTGGAAGCCGCCGCGCGAGGCGAAGTCACGCATGACCCCCACGTGTTCTCGTTCGGCTTCGTGAATCGGGAGGGCCGCAGTACACGGTCGGTGTGGTGGCTTTGGCGCGCCGGGTTGATCGAGTACGGACGGAAAATCAGTGACCGCAGGGTAATGATGGAGCCAACAGCCCATGGATGGGCGGCGCTTGGACATGCGATTTGTTCACCGCCGAGGAGCTGAACCACGCGCGCTACAACGAAATGCCCATCAGAAAATGGCCGTCGGTGGATGCATAACCAACCACTGTCGGCCCTCGCTGGTCGCCGTGCGAGCACGGCTGGTACACCGGCGCAGCAGCGCTTCTGATCGAGGCCCGAACATAATCGCGCGGCGGTTTTTTCATGGTTGTCCGCCGGGGCCGATGCGATCCGCCTTATCCTGCTTGGTTGCCCGCGATCCACTGACGCAGATCTAGCCAGCGGTCGATAACGACGCCGAAATCGTCGCGATAGCGCCATGTGAGCCGGCATTTTGCCACCGTCAGAAAGTCGTCGAACGTGATGTAGAAATCGATCGGTAGCAGGCCGAGCCGGTCTGAGTGGACGACGGCGCCGGTTCGGCTGACATCGCAAGCAATGACACGCAAATTCTGGCTGCCATCAAAAAAGAGCAGCCCTTCGGTAGGATGCTTGTTCATGTGCAGTCCTCGGTACGTTGGCCGCGCTGGCTTTTGGTACGTAACGGAAGCGCATGGTTTAATGAAAGCAACCATACGCCCTTCAACTGAACTGAAAATCTGGAACCTGATTTAGAGTTAAGTGGCAAATTTTATTAAACTTTTGCTTGTCCGGAAGCTGGGACAGCAGGGATTAAGAAAAAGGATGTGGTGTGGTTCGCGCTGAACGAGGACCGTCTGCTGTTCGCCTTCGCTGGCATCCGGACGACGTTCAACGGTGATCGCGGCACCAAGTCGAAGCCGGTGCCAGGACCGCATCAGGTCTATGGCTTCCTGACAACCGCGCCGAATGCGGTGGTCGAGCCGATCGATCCGAAAGCGATGCCGGTGATCCTGACCACCGATGAGGAGCGCGATGTCTGGATGCGCGCGGCGTGGGACGAGGCCAAGGCATTGCAGCGGCCATTACCGGATGACGCGCTGCGGATCGTGATGCGCGGAGCGGACAAGGAAGACAAGGCAGCGATTGCATAGCGCTGCGCGCCGAGATCGGAGCCCGGCGAACTGGTCGCCGCGATAACGGCACGACAATGATCACGCCTTCGAGAGATGTGAGGCGGTTCACACTCGGCTTGTGGTGCGCGCCGTACACGGAGCGTTGGGCGCAAACTCTCAATCGCATGGAGCTTGCCATGAAGATGATGATGTCGGCACTCGTGCTCGTCGCTCTGCTCGGAATAGGGTCCGGGTTGATGCGATCGGGCTTGCATTTCACCCATTCGACGACGACTGGGCTCGCGACGTCGAAGCCGCAACCGCCTCAAGCCGTCGGCAGCGCCAAACTTCCGGTTCAGGACTTCGACGATCGATCGTTGGTCTTCCCAAGGGAAACCAAGCCGTAAGCGGCTCAGGTTCCCAGACTACGGCGAGAAGCGCGCGTTCGATTTGCCCCCAGCCGTACGCGGGCGACGTCCTTTGCCCCGAGCCCGATGCGGGTTGAATTCATCGACAGCATTCTGCCACGCCACGATCTCGTCCTCAAACCAGATGCGACGGTTCGGGGAGATGTAGGTCGATTTGGGGAAGCGGCCGGATTTCTCCAGTCGAAAAATTGTAGTTCTGGAAACGGGAACGATCGCCAGCACCTGCTTCTCGTTGAGCATGCGGCGAGGACCAGACCTGCGCGCCGCATCAACGCTTGTCTCGTTGGGTGTTCGCCTTGCTGCGGTCATTACGAACTTCCCCTCAGGCCCGGGAGGTTTGATGCGCCAACATCCGGTACTCATGGCAACGTCCTGGCGGCACGTATTGACAACCCAAAGCTACCGCCTCAGCGCCCCCGCGTTACCGTTCTCGCTGTTCAAGGTTGATCTCCGAGCGGCGGCGGATCGCCCGCGGATTCACGAATCGTCTTACCGCTGCTTCGATTTGGCTGAACGCACCGGTTGTGAAAGTAACGAGTTTGGAGAACATTTCGCGTTCAATCGCCGCGGTAACACGGATTGTGAGGCTGACCATGGTTTCGTCAATCTCGTTGAGGTAGTATTCAAAGGTCTCACCGGCGCTGTTGGCGAGTTGCCCGCGCCAAGGGCGAGTGACCTGGTGGTGATGATACACCACTTCGGGTGCCAGGTCAGAAACGCAGGAGCCGGACATGGGAAAATGGAATGTGATCCTCCCGTCCAAGCACCTGAAAGAGTGCGGCCTCGCCGGTAAGTCTCTCGTCGTCGAAATTGAGCGAGCCCCAGCGAAACTCTCGGACCGCGTCGGGCTTCCAGGCGATCGCATCGACATTGCTCAACGAGATGGTCCACTGGAATCCGGACGCGATCGAGCGTCAGCTGCGCACATGGTAGAGAACGACGTTCGCCGCGCCTACATGCACGCCGCCGAATTTTGGGGCGAACGGATCGCAATGATGCAGGTGTGGGCGGATTATCTCGACACGCTTCGGCATGGGTTATCGGAAGACCGGGACGTGCGGCCATTCGTACGCGCTCAGGGGTAATTGGTCGTGCCAGTTGTTCGCGGAAAATTCCCGGAGCCATCGAACGATTGGCGGAACCAAGTCAAGGCAATCATCTCCGAAACCGGGATCGCAACTGTTCTGGACGTCGCCGAACTGTGTCGTGACTTGGACTGGGCGCGCACCTGGTACGTTACTCGGAAGAAGTTGGCGGATTTGCCCAAACGGAAAGAAAAGGTCGGCGAGATTGAGAAGGCGGCACGCAAGCTGAGTTCACGTCTTGCAGACGAAGATGCGTGGGTTGCTATATCGCGTGCGCTGGCTGACGTTGACCCTGACGCCCGAACTGTCGTGAAGCTCATTACCGCAGCGGCAGCGGACTACAACACGCCGATCGAGGAGCCTGCGTGGGCAACCGAAGCGGCAAGGAGAACGATGGCCGAGCTGGGTTTAGAAAAGCTCAGTCCGTTCGACTGGCTCGCCGGTGTCTACCTCACGGCCATCTATAAGCGGCACTTCAATCGTCCTGCGCGCCGCAGTCGAAGCGACGATCAAGTCGTCGGCGGCCCCTACGTCAGATTTGTTCAGGCGACGCTGCAGGAATTGCGTATTTTCAATCGCGGCAGGCCCTACAAGCCGGAGACGATTGCGCGGGCCCTCTCGACTGCACGGGCCCATGGGGGAGATTTGAATCTTTCTTCAAAACTCCCCCACGTCCAAAAGAGCCGGCGGAAGCGTACACCCCGTTCGTAGAAGGCCGCTCACGTGCGGCCTAAACGACGGGAAACACCCATGAACGACATATTCGCATTCTCGCCTGACGAGGCCGCGCATCGCGCGGGCGTCGGGCGGACCTTGATCTTTTCCGAGATCAAGCGCGGGCGGCTGGAGGCCAGGAAGGCCGGCGCGCGCACGATCATCACCGCCGAGGCACTCAAGGCGTGGATCAAGTCCTTGCCCGTAAGGCAGTCGCCGGAGGCCGCGTAGCTGACCGGCGCGCTCCCGCGCCCAGATGACCACGCGGAGCTTGCTCACGCCGGAAGACGGCTGAGCAGGGATCGAAGATGGCCGCGGAAAACAGAGAGTCGAGCAGGTGGCCTGACCGGCAAGTCGAAAGCCACCTGCAATCTCGGCAAATACCGACCCCCCGAGAGGTAACAACAAGTGGGCCGGAGCGCGCCCGGAGGCGCAGGTAGATGAGTATCATCTATGCGAAGAAGGCAGGGGCTGCAAGCCTCTGCGGCAAGATCGGCAACGCGATCCTCGACCGGACGATCGGCGAATTGATTTTCGGTCTGGATATGGCGGCCGACCGCATCCACCCGGACGATCTCGGCGGCGCGAACGAGGCGCATGT
The DNA here is from genome assembly GCF_052076005.1 of Bradyrhizobium sp. 63_E2_N1_3. NCBI lineage: Bacteria > Pseudomonadati > Pseudomonadota > Alphaproteobacteria > Hyphomicrobiales > Nitrobacteraceae > Bradyrhizobium > Bradyrhizobium sp. 63_E2_N1_3. Next base: position 1,704,667 of record NZ_CP197235.1, read on the forward strand.
CGCGATTAACGCCGCCGTTCAGTTCCTTAACGAACTGCAGGGATGCCTGCATGAGTTGCGCGAAGCGGCCTAGACGACTGACGGCGGCACCGTGACGAGCGGTGCCGCCGTCCTTTTGGTGATCAAGGAAAGAGGAGAAAAGACAATGGCCGACAACGTGAACAACGCTGACGCTGGCACTGCCATGCAGGCCTACACACTCGTTGATGACGGTTGGAACAGCCCCATCGATGACGAGGGCGCCGGTCGTCAGATCCAGGGTACGCTGCTGCGCTTTGACGACAAACAGTGGTTTGCCGGCAAGGAAAAGGCGGCGATCCCCAATGGCAGCTGCTACATCGCTTTGAGTATCAGGACAGGCTGGAAGAGGTGGGAAAACGGCAAGGTCGTCGACTTCGTGACGGAGATCGATGGCCATTATCCTAATCGTCACGAACTCGGCTACACCGACGAGAGCAAGTGGGAATGCGGCCCCGACGACAAACCCACCGATCCGTTGCAGAACTCGCGAGAGGTGCTGCTCATCGACCCGCATACGTGTACGGCTTACACCTTCTGCACGGCCTCGGCCGGCGGACGCAGCGCGGTGGATGATCTCAAGAACGCCGTACGCAACGCCCGCCGTCTTCGCCCCGGCGTCGTGCCGCTGCTGTCGCTGGAATGGCAGGTCATGCGGACAAAGTACGGCATGAGATCCAAGCCGTATTTCAAGATCGTGGACTGGAGCATTCCCGGCGCGGAGGTGATTGCCATCGCGCACGATAGCGGCGGGATGAACGATCCCATCCGCTAACCAAGGTTGCGAAGGCGAGGCTTCGGCCTCGCCCTTTCCTAGTCTCAATTTCGACGAGGCCAGCCGTGACACCCACCGACATACGCCAGCACATGATCAAATCCGGGTACGTGCCGACCCCGGTGGAGGGCAAAGCGGCGGTTCTCGAGGGCTGGCCGGAGCGCGTCGGGGTCTCCCAAGACGATCTTGCTATCTGGAGCAGGCTGTACCCCAGCGCCACCAACACCGGCATGCTCTGCGCGCATTGCCCAACATTGGATATCGACGTTCTGGACGAGGCCGCCGTTGATGCCGCTGTCGCGCTGGTGCGCGAGCGGTTTGGTGAGCTCGGCAAGGTCCTGCTGCGTTATGGGCGTCGTCCCAAGGTCGCTATTCCGTTCCGCACCGATATGCCATTCGCGAAGGTACAGGTCCTGCTGACCGCGCCTGACGGTGACACCAACCAGAAGGTCGAGTTCCTCTGCCGTGGCCAGCAAGTTGTCGTCCACGGCGTTCACCCCGACACTCAAGAAATGTACCAGTGGAGCGGCGGCAATCCCGGCAACACCAAGCGCGCGGAGTTGCCGTTGATTGACGAGGCCGAAGCGCAGGCATTGATGGACGATCTCGCCGCGGTGATGCTGAACCACGGCTATCAGCGCAGCAGGAACGACAACGCCAACGGCAAGCACCGTGATGCGCCTACTGGTGGCGAAAGTACCAACGGCAGCGAGGCGTCTGGCAACTGGGGCGATCTTTACGCGAACATTCTCGCCGGCCATGCCCTGCACGACAGCTTGCGCGATCTCGCCGCCAAGCTTGTTACGGCGGGAACCGATCCCGGTGCGGTGGTCAATACGCTGCGCAGTCTGATGGCGAGATCGGAGGCACCGCGCGACAAGCGCTGGAAGGAACGCCACCGCGAGATCCCGGAACTGGTGAAGAGCGGGTTACGGCTGTTACGGGAAAACAGGCAAAGGGAGGAGGACGCCGCAATTGACGCGGTTGCCGAGCACGACGGTGCCCCTTTGCTCGACGACGTGCGCATCTATTTGGATCGGTTCGTCTGTTACCCGTCTGAGCATGCCACCATCGCGCACACGCTGTGGATTGCGCATACGCATCTGATGTCGGCGTGGGAAAGCACGCCGCGTCTTGCGTTTCTGTCGGCCGAGCCGGAGAGCGGAAAGACGCGGTGCCTCGAGGTAACCGAGCCATTGGTGCCCCGTCCCATCAACACCATGAACTCGTCGGCCTCCTACCTGTTCCGCAAGACCGGCAGCGATGAGGGACAACCGACCGTGCTGTTCGACGAGATCGACACCATCTTTGGTCCCAGGGCGAAGGAGCACGAGGACATCCGGGCCTTTATCAATAGCGGTCATAGGCGCGGCGCCAAGTTTGGGCGCTGCGTGGTTCGCGGCACGATTGTCGAGACTGAAGAGATCGAGAGCTATGCCGCCGTCGCACTGGCCGGGATTGGCTGGCTGCCGGACACCATCCTGACCCGCAGCATCATTATTCGTATGCGCCGGCGTCTACGCGGCGAGCGCGTTGAGCCTTTCCGTCACCGCCTTCATACCCCGGAAGGCGCGGCCCTGTGCCGACGCTTGATCGGCTGGGCGCGCATGGTGGCCGCCGACGCCGAGGAGGCGCGACCCGTCATGCCGCCATCTGTCGAGGATCGTCAGGCGGACGGCTGGGAGCCTTTGCTGGCGGTGGCCGATCTGGCGGGCGGCGCGTGGCCGACATTGGCGCGTGAGGCCGCTGAAGCCCTCGTTGCCGTGAGCCGGGACACGCCGGTCAGCCTGAACCTGAGATTGTTGGGGGACCTGCGCACGGTGTTCCTGAACAACCTGGTGGCGGTCGCGCAGGCGATTCCGCATGGCCTTGCCACCAAGAGGATACTTGAGGAGCTGTTCGGGCTCGAGGATGCGCCGTGGCACACCGTCAACAAGGGGCAGGCCTACACACCCAGCCAGCTCGCGGTCACCCTGCGCGACTATGAGGTGAGGTCGGAGAACCTTCGGCCCCATCCGAACGTGAGGACGCAGGCGAAGGGCTACCCCATCGCCCCTCTCGCCGATGCGTGGCGCCGCTACCTCCCGCCTCTCTCCCTTCCGCCAGACGCCGTACCCAACGTCACCACCGCAACCAAGGACGTATACGAGCGCTTCTTCGAGGTGGTGGTTACGCCGGTTACGGTGGTTACGCCATCTAGCCAGAGGGAGGGAGGAACGTCGCCGCCGTCCGAGTTGGACCCGCCGCGCGTCAATCAGCTGGCTGGCTGGTATTGCCGCCAGGCCAAGGCTCTGAAGGCCGAGATGAGCCCGTCCATCCTGAAGGCTCATCTGGAAAAGCAGCTGCGCGAGACGCTCGGCAACGAAGTGCCGGAGAACGCCCTCGATACCGAGGTGGGCCGCGTCGTGGGGGCGGCAAACAAGTCGAGATCGTCTACGCGAAAGAGGTCATAAAGAGATAGGAAAAGCATGGACGGCCGCGCATCGAGGAGCTTGACGCGGAGCCGCAGCGGCACCAGACCGCGCTTAACCCCGACGCCTGGCGCCGAGTCTTGCTCAGATGCGCAGTAACTCTGCTCCAGAAGGACGGTGATGTGATGCAGCAGTGCGGTGAACCCCAGCGCCGCTTGGCGCACGGCGGCAAGTCTGATGGACGTGGTACACCGGTGCAGCCGCGGTGGCCTTGCCATCGTTACCCGCAACCCAGACATTCGCCGGTCGGGACGAATGGCGCTATATTGGTTTCAGGCCCCCAATGAACCGGCCGGATGACATTGAGCCAGAAACAAAAAGCCGAGGTCCTAACCCCCCGCAACAAGATGGCGTTGGACACGCTGGCGGGGGTTCGGGGGGAGATGGCCAGGCTATACCGCATGGGACTGAACGGTAGGATCCCCTCCGACGAAATGACCCGGTTCATTTATGCTCTGAAAGAGATCCGCGCCTGCCTCGAGGCGGAAGTCTTGACCGACGTTCAACAGCGATTGGCCGTGCTGTCGCGAGATATGGGGGTCCACAATGGTCACCGCATCCTACATCAACCGACTGTCTCAAGCAGTTGACCGGATCGAGAGCTGGGGCCAGCCGCGTCCGTGGAAGGTTGTGACGGTGCCTCGCTGTTATCACGAGGACCCGGATGCCGCGCTAGATCGTCACTACACTATCCACCCAGAAGATCGAGGCGCGGATGTCGTGATTTTCGAGTTTTGCGACGACGAGGAATTGGTCAGCGAGACTCAGGATCGTAGCCCGTCGGCTAGGCCTGCGTGCGAGGAATCCTAGAGACTCCGAGCCAAGACGTTCTTGACGCTGGTGGCGTACCAGGCGCCCCCACGTGGGCCTGCTACTCCTTGAGCATTCAACCGATCAGCGATGTCGCGTAACGACGTCGCTCCTGTTTGCTGAATCTGCTGGATCAGGGGCATCACCTCAACGGCGCGGGCATCGGCGGCTTGCCGAATCTGCCGAATGGCGCGCTGCCGGGCGTCCTCAAGGCCCGGATTACCGAGCCTGACGCCGCGCACCTTTGCCGCCGCCAGCGCAGCCCGCGTTCGTGTTCCAATCAGCGTGCGTTCCTTCTCCGCGAGTGCGGCGAAGAGGTGCAGGACGAAGGGATCGACATCGGCCCCGAGTTCGGCGACCAAAAACGGCACCCGATGCACCATGAGCCCGCTAATGAAGTGCACGTCGCGGCTGAGGCGATCCAACTTGGCGACGCCGAGATGGCACTTGTGCTTCTTCGCGTGCGCCAGCGCGGCTCTGAGCTGCGGACGGCGGTCCAAGGCATCGTGGCCCTTGCCCGAGTCCACTTCGACAAATTCGTCAACGATGTGGAAGCGCTCGGTCTCGGCAAAGTGGAGCAACGCGGCACGTTGCGCTTCGAGACCGAGACCTGAACGACCTTGCTGTGATGTGGAAACACGCATGTAAGTCACTAGGGGCCGCTCGGGAGTCACGGGATACCTCTATAAAAACCGCTGTATTTGGCTATACCACCGATTAGATTCTGTACGATGTGCGTTTTCTGAATCGCAGCGATTCACTTTTGCCGTATCAGCGCGCGTGGCGAGTGCGGCGCCTGTTCGCTGACGACCGTCGTCAGTTTCTTGCCCTCGCACATGCGCGTCACTGCTGCTTCTGCCGGCGCCAATGGACATGGCGGCCGCTATTGGCGTGCTGCAACGTGCAGGCATGTGCAGGCGCTCAAGCGCCGCGGATGGTCCTGGACAGCAATGAATGAGGGGTGGGGCGGCCCCGGGGCACATAGTCGGGATTTCAACGACCAAGGTACCGGTACCGGTTAACAGTGCATCGTCTGGCGTCGGCGTCCCAGCCGGTTAATCCGGCTCCCAGCCATACACCTCAGCGGGTACCCACGGCCGACATCCCATGGCGAAGCCTTCAAAGATAAGGCGGCCCAGCTCACTGCATTCGCGCAGACCTTTGAGTTGGCGCACGATCATGCGGTACTCGGCACTGCCCTCGCGCACATCGTTGAGCCGATAGAGCACGTCGCGGATGAGCTCTTCGAGCTCGTCCCCCTCGCGCCGAGCTTCCGCGTCCTGACGCTCAAGAGCGTCGAGCAGGTCGATGATGCGCTGCTCCCGCGCCTGCTCATCGAGATCAGTCGTCGGGCCTCCGTGCCGCCCCCATTGCGCGTCGATGTAGCCGTCGGAGGTGGGGTACTCCTGACGGAGCAAGCGAGCCAAGACCGGGTCGTCTTCGCTAAGGCGTTCCAGTTCTGCGCGCTTGTCCGACATAACGTGACGTGCCCCTCTCGCCCTATTCCGATTCTACCGAAGCCAATGAAGTCGGCAACGGCTCAAAGTGCCGTGACCCGGAAAAACCCGACGCCGCCGATCAACCTGTCGTTCGTCGGTGCAACGCCGTCGCTCGTGGATGGCGGGACCACCATGCGCCGCGCCCAACGGCTCTTGTGGCCCTCGCGGTGGACAGCTGTCGCTGAGGGTGGGAGCGACCCAGGGGGCGATAGCCGGGATTGAAGGCGACCAGGTACCGGTACCGGTTATCCCAAGGCAGACTTCGGCATGTTTGTGTATTGGCAATGATCCGAAGTTTCAAGCTGTTGACGTTTTGGCTGCCAAGCTCTTCTGTGGACGCGGCTCGAAATACGTACAAAGCAAGCTCGTATCTCTTGGTGCAACGGATCGCCGAAAGAAACGGCAATTGAAATGGCGATGTTTCCCCTCGTCGTTTTCGACCAAAAATAGGCACTGACTGCAAACGTCGGCGTTTTGTCGGCGCTGGGCGACGTCGAGCCGAATCAGAATTTCGCGAAGCGAGTCGCGTAGCTGAGATCGATTTTCGTCCTCAAGCGCCACGATCTGCTCTCGAAGAGCATTTATTGGATCGCGCTCCAGGAACTTCTCGCCTTCACGTGTAACGCTTAGCGTAATCGAGCGCTTGTCGTAGGAAGAAGGCTTACGGACTACCAATCCCTTGCTCTGCAAGATGGCGGCAATCTGGGCTGCGGCGCTTCGGTGGGTGTCTAGAAAAGCAGTGAGAGCAGACGGAGTTCTCGAAAATTCGTTTGCGCGAGCGAGAAAGCGCAAGGCCGACCACTCGCTGTCACTTAGACCGGATCGAAGACCTTCAAAAAGCCAACTGCCGGCGGATTGCAGCAGGAGTTGTACGACTTCATTTGCCACTCCCATTAATAGTCCCCGTGCGGCGGCGTTGGCTGCTTGATAGCCGTGATCAACTGGATCAAGATCCATCGTGTTCGGTGAAAGCTGAATTCCAGTCGGGACTAAGCTGGCTCCGGTATACCGTACCGTGAACTCGAAAGTGGCTGCGCTGCGACTTCCGCCCGATTTGCCGGATTCTGATATCCTCGCCGCTCGATAGATGGAACACCGTACGAATACGGCTGGTGCCGCCGCGTGACGTCCAGCAGCTGAGGTCCGCTTGTGGCCCTTTCGAGACCTGCCGACTACCTCTGAGAATGTCTGCTAGCAGCGGGTGAGCGGATGAATTGTTTGTGTGAACACCGGGCGCAGCTTACTCGGCGCGAAATCACATGCGCCGCGAAGTTATCGAATTCCGTTGCCATGAGCATGCCTTCATCCGCACGACCTTGGGCAAGGATCAGCAATCCCAAAGGGGGGAGGGAAAAACCCCCCTGCAAGCATGCTTATTTTTGGCAAGGCCCCTGACGAAGTCACCCGACGCCCGTCATTGCCGAATGAACACCATGGCAAGCGGTGCTCGCGGCGCGACGTAGAAACGCGCCTCGCATGCCACGCAGGTCAGGTGCTCGGCGATATCAACGCGCAGCCTGGATCGTAATTTGTTCGATCCGCAATCCGGACACTTTCCGACGTTTAGTGCTTCAAGAGTATCTGTCTCGCTCATGACGCCACGAACGTCAGACGCCGAACGAACGCGTGATCTGCTTCGCCATGACGATAACCGAGTCAGTATATTTGCCATTTGATACCTGATGATCGCACAGCATCAGAAAAAGCAGCGCGAAAGCAGCAATCATGCAACCTTTGAGCATAACGGTCTCTCCTGTGAAGAGACTGCCAACCGAGCAGGTCTGGACAATAGTTAGCGAAACGGGTGTCGCCGCCGCGACGATTGCGATAGCCTTAACGTTGGCGACGATCCATTAACATTCCATTAAGCAGAACCAGAGGGCAAGCGCCCCTGATCTTCGGACCAATCAATAATCTCGAAGAACATGCCCCGCCGGAGCATTTCGGTCTCTAGATTGGCGGCATGCTCCTTCCAACCAGACGTTTCGCGAACTTGGAAGCGTGGTTTCTCTCCGGCAACCTTCTGAGCATCGTCCGACGCAAGAGCGCCGCGAACACTCTCATACATCATGGTGAGGCTGTCGTTCGTGAAAGCTCGATAGTCCATCGGTCCAACCAACAAGGAGGCCGTCGCCCGGTTGCGATCAGCGACGGCTCCTGTGTGAGTTCGTTGATAACGACTATGCACTAGACAGCGATAATGATGGACATTGGGGGTTAATGGGCCGTTTCCTGCCAAATTATCGCAGGCAAATTATCGGAGAGCGGGCGGCCGTTCCTGTTCCTGGGCTCCGCTGCACAATGGAGCGGACTCACCGATATGACCGACGCAAGGTTATTTGGCCCGCCGTCTGGAATGGGCCGCAACAACCGGGGTTGCGCGCAATAATGCCTTCAACGTCGTCAACGGCGACGTCTTTCGCTGGAGCTGGATGTGGGCGCGGTTGGCCGGCTGGTTCGGGTTCGACCTTTTTGTCCGTCTTCGCAAGGCGATGATCATCCCTTGATAGCGGATGCCAATAATAATGCTTTCGTTCGGTGAGAGCCGCCCTGTCGATTAGGGTGAGCGCCGCGTGACAGTCCTTATGGACAACAATAAGTACGGTACTCGGGTTGAACGGCTGGGAGTTGTCGAAGCCGGCCGGCGTCGACGCTGGACGGATGACGAGAAGCTCAAGATCGTTCTGGCTTCTTGCAGGTAACAAGTTCGTAACCGGGCGCCGAACCGCGCGAAACGCAAGAATCTTCAAGATTGGTTCTTCCGCACTCCCTAGATCGAGGCCACGGTGCTTGAGGGCAATGTTCGAAACCAAAGTGGACACAGAAAATGAGTCAGACGACAACTTCAGCTTCTCACCCGGATCGCAACGCGCGGGCCGACTGGTTGCAAACGAGGCCTGGCGAGCTTTTCCTGATACGCGTGTCGGCAGCCGACACAAACGGCGTATATTCATTGGTTGAGATTGTCTCGGACCCCGGCGACGGCACGCCGCTGCACGTCCATCAAAATGAGGACGAATACCTCTTTGTGCTGGAAGGTACAGCGCGCTTCGCGCTCGGCGACAAGATATTCGATGCGGAAGCCGGGACGATGGTCACGCTCCCCAAAGGCATTCCACACGCCTGGGGTAACCGCTCGACCTCAAAGCTGCGGATCGCGGGGATTGCTTACCCCGGCGGTGTTGAGGAAGCCATGCGCGTCATTGCCAAAGGCGGCGTGACGGACCTTCCCGCGCTGGCCAAGAAATTCGCTATCAAGGTGCTCGGCCCCACGCCTTTTTGAGTTGGTCGCGACGCGTCTGACGCTCCGGCGGACACCCAAAGGTCGCTCTGAGTCTTCGGAAGCGGACATCGAGGCCCGCCTGTAGTGCTTGGTACACAAATTCAAGGAGCTAGTTATGGGTGACTTCACTGACAAGAACATTCTCGTTCTCGGCGGCAGCCGGGGTATTGGTGCAGCGATTGTCCGACGTTTCGCGAGGGGGGGCGGCAAAATTGCCTTCACCTATGCCGGATCGAAGGAAGCCGCGGAGGCGCTTGCGGGTGAGACACGCGCCGTAGCGATCCGCACCGACAGCGCCGACCGTGACGCGCTGATTGCAACCGTCGCGTCCCGCGGCGCTCTCGACGTACTCATCGCGAATGCAGGCACGAGCGTTATGGGCGATCCGTTGACGCTTGAGGCCGACGCCATCGACCACATGATCGATGTAAATGCCCGCGCCCCCTATCACGCCGCGATCGAGGCTGCGCGCAAGATGCCCGACAATGGCCGCATCATCGTGATCGGCTCGGTCTTCGGCGACTTTATGCCCTTTCCGGGCGGAGCCGCGTATGCGCTCACCAAATCGGCGGTGCAGGGCATGGTCCGTGGGCTCGCGCGCGATTTCGGCGATCGCGGAATTACCGTCAACAGCATCCAGCCTGGACCGACTGACAGCGATATGAATCCGGCTGACGGACCGATGGCCGAGTTCGTGCGCAGCTTCATGGCAATCAAGCGCCATATTCGCACGGATGAGGTTGCCGAGCTCGCCGCCTATATCGCGGGCCCGCACGGTGCAATGATGACCGGCGCGATGCACACCATCGACGGCGGCATGGGCGCCTGAGCGCGCGCAGGAGCGTGAGATAGGTGTGCGTGTGCACGCCTACCTCAATCGCGAGGAAAGCGTTCAAACGAATTCGGAGTAGTAACGATCCGAACCGCACGGGCCGGGACCCGGGTTGGAATCTGTTCATCGTCTTGCTTGGCACGGCTCCCCCTTCTCAAGAGTTGGAGCCTCTGGCAATCCCGGAGCGGGTCAATAGGCGAGTGGGCAACAAATTTCGGCTCCCGGTGTCGCCCGAAGTAGTGAGCCGCACCGCAGGCATGTTGACTTCCAGCTTATCCGGCGAAAACCCGGGCGTTGGGAAACTGATGTGGCGAAAAAGAAACGCTGCGCCTACGGCTGCGCTTGCCTTCGGGCTTCTGATTGCGTCGCTGGTCTCCGTCGCCTTAGATCCGACCATCGACACGGCCGCGTCGGTGGCATCGGCCGCCATCCTAGGTGCTGGACGTATTACGATCGTAACGAACTTTTCCGCCGATGGCTCCGAGTCGCCACACCGCGCCTACTTATTCCGAGTCTGATGGCGTAAAGTTTGGCACGGGATAGATCAGCACCTACGCGACGTTCCTATCGCGCCGTCAGGATGATTGTCGGGCGTATCGCCGACAGCGCTTCTCCGTCGATCGAGACGAGTTCGGCGTCCCCCGACGGGCGAACGTTACGGGATTGGGGCCTTGGGAAAATGACTCTCTTATCACGCCTATTCGTGCTGGTGGCTGTGGCGCTACTGCCCACGATCGCGATCCAAATGTACAATGAATTCGGCCTGCGCCGCGCGCGCCAAGTCGAAGTGCAGAATCAGGCGCTCAACCTGGCTAAGCTCGCCGCGGCAGAACAGCAGCAGATCGTCCAGGGAATTCGTCAAGTCCTGATCGCAATGTCAGAACTCCCGTCGATCAAGATGAGGGACAGCCAAGCATGCAATGCTTACCTAGCTGCAATGCGGCAGCGTTTCCCGGCGTTCGTTACTTTTCTTGTCACCGACATGAATGGACGGTCCTTCTGCGATACAAACAGCGACCATAGGCCGCTCACGATCGCTGCCCGGGCCTATTTTGCGGACGTCTTGAGGACCGGCGTTTTCACGGTCGGAGAATTCTCAGCAGGTCTGTCAACTGGCCGGAAGGTCATTCAATTTGTGTTGCCGTTTTATGGAAGCGATAACCGGATGGGCGGCGTCATCGTAGCGGGCCTCGGCCTGGATTGGCTCGCTGACCACATCGCTCGAAAGGGTGTTCCGGAAGGAGCTGCGCTCGCCGTCACGGACCGCAACGGTACTTATCTCGCGCGCTACCCCGATAACGACGAGTTGGTCGGCACAAAGATGCCCGGTGAGAAGTACTTGAAACTGGACGAGCGGGGTGCGGTCGAAATACTCGCTGTCGATGGTGTGGAGCGGATCGAAGGTTACTCGGCCCTGCAGGCTGATTCCGGGGGGCTTGTTGTCAGCTTTGGCCTCGACAAGGCGCAGGCCTTCACCGATATCAAAAATCACACGGAACGCGACATCCTCCTGATCGCCCTGAACACGTCGCTGGTGTTGGTTTTGACATCGTTAGGTGCCCGACGGTTCATATATCGCCCGCTTGGCCAGCTGGTCGACGCCGCGAACCAATGGCGGCTCGGCGAATATACCCGTCGTGTAAACATCCTGGATAAATCCGAAATCGGCAGGGTCGCCGACGCGTTCAACTCCATGGCCGATGCACTGGAGCACCGCGAGCATGAATTGTCCAAGGCGAAGGAAAAGGCCGAGGAAGCCGCGGCTCGGATCACGACAATCTTTGAGAGCACGACCGACAGCGTACTCATCATCGATTGCGATTGGCGGATCAGCTATCTCAACGGGCCGGCCTGGGTACAGGTCGCCAAAGGCCGAGACCTGATCGGCATGACCCTTTCGGAAGCCTTCCCAGTCGCTGCCGACATGGAAGTCGTAAAACAAATTCGGGAGGCGGCGTCAGAGCACCGCGCGGCCTTCGTCGAAATGCTCTGTCCACGCACCCAGATCTGGTATGCGATCAACGCGTTCCCCTCAAGCCAAGGTCTCGCAATCTTCCTTCGAGACATCACTGATCACAAGCATGCCTTGGAGGCGCGCCGCCTGATGCAGGAGGAGCTCCACCAGAGCCAGAAGATGGAGTCGGTCGGCCAGCTCACTGGCGGTGTCGCGCACGACTTCAACAACCTGCTGATGGTGGTCTCCGGAAACCTCGAACTCATCGAGGATGCAGCAGACATTGGTAAGGCCCGGCATTTCGCCGCGGCTGCACGGCGTGCAGTCGCTCGGGGAGCAAAGTTGACGGGGCAGCTTCTCGCCTTTTCCCGGCGACAGAGGCTGAACCCAAAACTGGTGAACGCAAACGAGCTGATTTCCGAATTCCAAGGGCTGCTCAGCCAAGCGGTCGGAGGCGCATGCGAGGTCATCCTGCGGAGCGATGAGCCACTGTGGCTGTGCCAAATCGATCCGCCACTGCTGGAGACCGCTCTCCTTAACCTCGCCCTGAATGGGCGCGATGCCATGCCAAACGGTGGCATACTCAAAATCGAGACCCGGAACGTCAATCTGGACGAGGGAGCCGTGGCCGGGTGTTTGCCCGGATCGTATGTACGGGTGTCCGTCACGGACTCGGGCTGCGGGATGCCATCCGAAGTGCGCGATCGGGTTTTTGAGCCCTTCTTCACGACCAAGGAGGTCGGCAAGGGCACCGGACTCGGCCTCAGCATGGTCTATGGCTTTGTCCGACAATCCGGCGGGCATATTGCTATCGAAAGCGCGCCTGGCGCGGGGACCACGGTCGCACTGTACCTACCTAGGGCCACACAAATGCCTGATGCCGAGGTGGAAACCGTCCAAACGCAGGCCATCCCGGGAGGTTCGGAGCGAATCCTTGTGGTCGAGGACAATGAGGATATCCTGGAGGTCACATCGGCAAGACTAACCGAATTAGGCTATCGGATTGTTTGCGCCCGGAATGGTGCGGAGGCCATCCTGATGCTCGAGAGTGGTCAAGAATTTGAACTCTTGTTCAGCGATGTCGTAATGCCAAACGGAATGAATGGCGTTGAGCTTGCCGGCGAAGCGAGACGGCTGAACAAGGGCATCAAGATCCTGCTCACCTCGGGCTACGCGGGGGATGTTTTGGAACGACATCAAGCGGTAGCCGAGTTTCCGATCATCGAGAAACCTTTCCACCTCGCTGACTTGGCGCGGCGCCTGCGGTCAATCCTGCAGGAAACGTAAGATCCCCGCCTTTGCTCCCTCGCACTTACGTCGCCGTCGCAATCGATGACACCTGCACGGCCCGCAGCCTTCCGCATTACAAACGTCGCGCTTCACAAACCAGAACTCATGCCGTAGTTCGGTCCGGTCATCGCCCCGGTATAATTGCAAGAAGAACGACATTCTCGTCCTGATCTGAATCGTGCCGTCCGGCATCAGCTTTTGATGCCTTGTCCGATCGTTTCATCGATATTGGACGCTCCACGACGACTAGGTTTCATTGTGAACCACCCAATTTTCCCAGAGTGATGGCGAGAGCCGCCTTCGCGACGCCGTCCTCTCCCACGGCAGCCGTCACCGATTGAACGAGGCCATTCACAAGCTCCGAACGATGCTGCGCCATATACTCCGCCGACGCCTTGAGATTTCGGGTGTGACCGTTCAATTCGGGCACCACATAGCGTGCGAACAATTCCCACGAACGCATCGTAGCCTCGCGATTGGCCCAATCGTGAACGAAGCCAAGCAGTACGCCGAAACCGCCGGTTATCTTCTGGAGGCTGCGCACCATCTTTATCATCGCATCTGGGGTACCTATCACCGTCGAACCCAGACCAGAACCGCGCTCGCCGGTGACCTGGGCAAGAAGTTGTCTCGGATCTTCTATGCGTGTCGCGCCGGGCAATCCCAGTACACGGACTCTAAGCTCGTTGTGCCACCACCAAAGGCCGTCGATCGCCTCCCGTTCAGCCTGTTCCTTCGTCTCGGCCAGATGGAAGGCCACAAGTACGCGCCAATTTCGTCGGTCGACCGTGTGGCCATGCTTCGCCGCGGCCTTTTCGGCAAACGACCATTGGAGCGGCAGAGCCTGCAGGCCTTCGGTCGTGGTCGAAGCGATCGACAGCACGCCCATTCCATATTTTCCGGCAAGCCGCATGCCTGAAGGGCTGATCGATGAGGCTGCCGCCATCGGTAACGACTCCTGTAGCGGTAGAAGCTGCAGTTGGGCATCATTCAGGATAAACCAGTCGTTGCGATAACTGAACCGTTCCCCACGCAGCAGACGAATGATTACGCCGAGCGCATCATCCTGTCGGTTGCGAAGGAGGATCGGGTCGATGCCAAACGTCCGCGCATCCGCCGGCGACGCGCCGGGGCCCGTTCCAAAGATGACTCGGCCGTTCGTTAAGTGATCGAGTTGCACAATACGCTCAGCAACGTTGAACGGATGATGATAAGGCAGCGATACCACACCAGTGCCCAGCCGAATGCGCTGTGTTCGCTCCCCCGCTGACGCAAGAAACAGCTCAGGTGAGCCGATCGTCCCCCATCCTGAGGAGTGGTGCTCTCCGCACCAGAATTCGTCAAAGCCAAGCCGATCCAGGTGAACGACGAAATCTAAATCGCGGCGCAACTGTAGAGTTGGATGCTCGCCGACGGGATGGTGCGGTGGATGGAAAGCGCCGAACTTCAGCTTTGTCCTCGATTCGCCAGCGAGACTAGGCACGACAAATTCTTTGGAAGGATCGTCCGCTAGTGTGCCGATCACCGGGGCTCTCCATGGTTTCTTTTTTTTCGGATTGTCCATACTGCCGTCATTCGGTACGTGCGGTTTGGGCGAATAAATTGGATGGAGTGCGCTACGCTTTGACTACCGGCTTGGGAATGCGCGCTACGGGTGTAGCCAAGTCGAAGTGGGGAGCTATTACATGCCGCTGGCCCATGTGTGCGGCGGGGCGTGCAAGTGACCTCTCCAAACCCGTGCGCGGCATTGATCGCGCTCCGGAAGATTCTCACCACGACGCGTTCATCGAGTTTGGTTTGCGCCCAGCCACCAGTACCTGCGTTCGCCCGAAAAGGCCCATCACACAACAATTGCAACGGTAGTGAGCCCACTGGTGTAATCGGTAGCGCATAGCAATCAGAATTTATCATGAGCGCGTAGAGCGGCATCTAAAATGTAAAATTCCCGCAATTGCGCGGAGCGCGCTAGAGGCAAGCGTCGCCCGGAACTGGTGCAGTCGAAGAGTGCATTGATACGGCCCAAACGGTCGGTTGTAAGATTATTGCGACCGTAACGCATTATCCGAGAGGAGTGACGCCGATGTAATGGATGGGCTCCAAGCTGTCTCGGGTCTGCCCGGAGCGCTCCATGAAAAAGATCTGCCTGAGATCGAACAACAAGGCATTCCAACGGTCTTTGGCCACTCGCTCGCCCCTCCCGACGGCGCACGACAAGCCTTACCTCTCGATAGAGCCGGAACGCTCTCTTATGGTTCACGCCGAAGCCTCGCCGCTCGAGCACAACGTGCGCGCGTCGACATCTTGCCACCAGCAGGTCAATTTGAAGAGCAGGCGCGCGACAGATTACAACACCCCATTGCTGAAATCAGATCGATTGACCGCTCCGAATAGGAGACGCGCCATGCGTTTTGCGGCAATCGTTGCTGTTTTCCTCAGCCAGCTAATGGATTATGCAGCCTCCGCCAAACAGACTGACCGCACGCCGCGGATTGCCGTCATTTGCGCATACAGCCCAGAATGGCTCGCGCTTAAAAGCGCAATGAGTGAGGTTCGCACGGAGATCATAGCGGATACCACTTACATTATCGGCAAGCTCGAGAATAGAGAAGTCGTTCTCTTCCTCAGCGGTGTTTCGATGGTCAACGCTGCTATGACGACGCAGGGCGCCATCGATCATTTCAAGATCACGCGCATTGTCTTCTCGGGCATTGCCGGCGGCATCAATCCCAGCCTTTCAGCGGGGGATGTCGTCGTTGCCGATCGTTGGTTCGAATATCTTGAATCTGTCTTTGCGCGAAAAACGGGGACCGGTTGGTCGGTGCCGGACTGGCTCGGGAAGACAAAGCCGAACTACGGCATGATCTTTCCCTATGCGGTCGGGATTGCTCATCCAGGTCAGAGCAAGCCGGAGAAGCGTTTCTGGTTTGATGTCGACCCCTCCATGCTGGAGGCGGCACGTTCGGTGGCAGCGAAGATCGAACTGAGAGCCTGCATCAAGAAAGATGTCTGCCTCGGCCACACTCCTCGTGTCGTCATCGGCGGCGCCGGCGTCTCCGGTCCGGCCTTCGTTGACAATGCCGATTTCCGTACCTGGATATACGATACCTTCAAGGCCAACTCGGTTGACAATGAAAGCGCCGCTGTCGCTCATGTCGCCTATTCCAATCACATCCCCTTTATAGCCTTCCGCGGTTTGTCTGATCTAGCGGGCGGCGATATCGGCGAAAATACGGAGGATGCCCTCGAATCTTTGGCTTCTGACAATTCCGCTGCGGTGGTCGAAGTATTTCTGCACGCGCTCCCAAACTGAGCGATCCTGACTGATACAGTCGCGCTCCAAGATCAAATTCCATTTGGAGTTGGGAGCATCGCCAATCGACCTAGGAGTGGCCATCCCCGTTGATCTCGCATTATTGATACGCTGCTTCGGCCCACAATTCTATGGCTCAAACATGCCCCGTCGAGCAGGGAAACAGTACGCCTACCGGCTTGTCGGGATCCGTCTGCAAGAGTGCGCCGAAGGCGTAAACTCCGGCGTCGTCAGTGCACAACTTGGCCCCAACGAGGCCAAGCTCCGACTTATTGCTGAGATCGGCTACCACCGTTTCCACTGTCTAACGCACCTAGTTTTCGATACGTTTGCGGAAACTGCTCAAGGCACGCAATTTGCGAATTGCGGTCGTCTATCCAAACGAACATCGTTCTATCTGTTTTAAGTTCGTTCCCGATCGTCATAAGTTTATGACGTCGTTTTCATCCACTGATGGCTTGCAATGGCAGTACACGCCGCGCTCGAAGGCGGCGAAGACATCGAGGCACTTGCGGTCGGCGAACGGCAAGACCTGCATCATGATCACACCGGCGATATCGCGCACTGGATCGATCCAGTAATAGGAGTTGGCGAGCCCGGCCCAGGCCAGGCTTCCGGCGCTGCGCCCCTCCGGCGTCTTCGCCGTATTGATCATATAGCTGAGGCCCCATTTCTTCGGCATGTCCGGATAGAAATCGACGTCGTTGCTATAGGGCGGAGCAGCTGTCTTCATCTTGGTCATGTTGAGGTCGCCGATGTGGTTCTGGCTCATCAGCGCCACCGTTTCGGGTTTGAGCACCTGATGGCCGTTGCTGCGCCCTTTGTTCAAAATCATCCGGGCGAATGCGAGGTAATCGGATGCGGTCCCATATAGTCCACCGCCGCCCATGTGGAATTCCGGCTCCTGCTCCAGCTCGAAGGGGAACGGCCGCAATGATTCATCCGGGCCGCGGACGTGCATACCCACGAGGCGGGTCCGCATCGAATCGCGAATCTTGAACGCCGTGTCGTTCATTTCGAGCGGCGCGAACATGTTGTCACGTAGGTAGGCGTCCAACCTTTGCCCGCTCGCGGTCTCGACCGCCTTGCCGAGAAAATCGATGTTGGTGCCGTATTCCCAGCGAGTGCCCGGATCGCCAACGATCGGCACCCTGAGGGCGGCGCGCTTGCAGGTCGTGATACTCGGCGTTCCGGTCTTCTCGAGATAGGTAGCCATGCTATCGTTCCACATGTCATAACAGAAGCCGGCGGTGTGGGTCATCAGCTGCAGTAGTGTGATCGCTGTCCTGGCCGGTCGCAGCTTTGGTTCGCCGTCGGCGCCAAAACCCTCCAGTACCTGTGGATTGGCAAGATCGGGCAACAACTTTCCGATCGGCTCATGGAGTGACAGCTTCTCCTGTTCGACAAGTTGCATCGCCGCCGCCGCGGTGATCGCCTTGGTCATCGATGCGATCCAGAACACGCTGTCGGTCGTCATCGGCTGGTCCTTAGACAAGTCCCGCCTGCCGAACGCAGCGTGATAGATTACCTCGCGGCTTGTGCCGACCGTGGCTACCACCCCGGGAATCTCGCCAGCATCGCTGGTGCGACGTAGGGCCTGATCAATTTCCGCTGAATTGCGCATAACTCTCTATCTCCTTTAGTCGTCCTGGAGGCTGCGGACCTCGGCCCGAGCCGCCCGGTCTGGTGGGTTAGCACCGGCCGACGGACGTGTCAGCCGCGGCACAAGGTGTTGGCAAAGCTGTTGAGTTGCCGAATAACGTTCATGTGCGCGCGTTTCGCAGCCGATAAAGATCTTCCGAACATCATCGTTTTCTTCTTCCCCGCTTCCCTATTAGTCGATGAGTCTCTGCAGGTCTCTGCTAGTTAGGCACTAGAGGAGGGTGATGATTGAACATTCTTGCTGTGCTCGTGTTAAAGACGCGAAGTTGTGCTCGGAATACATCGGGAACGCATTGACCGACGCGCGGGCTTTACTTGAGGCCGGTCTGTATCGGCTTCTGACTTGGCACGTACCCCGCAATTTCTCAGCATGTGGAGAGTGTAAGCGTCGAGGGCTTACACTTGAGCATCGCGTTGTGCCGCGTCTGGAGACGACCTGAACCAATCATCGCCGTTCACCGCTGGAAGTCGACGCCTGCCATGCGCGGCTACAGATGTAACCACGTGTATCAAGACTGCCACCCAAGTGTAACCAGCCTCAATCTAATTTGGTTGATCTGCAGCCGAGCTTCTCCGTCGGGTTGCTCCGCTGGAGTCGCCAAGAACAGGCACGTCAACAAGGTGACGTTCCACGCATCGATCGAAGTCCTACTGGTCGGCCATCACAACAAGGAGCAAGCGATGGAACATCAAGAACTGGACAATTTGATCATCGATGATCGAGTGCGGGGAGTTTTTCGCGTCAACCGTCGCGCCTTCACCGACGTCGCGGTGCTGGACTACGAGCGTCGGGAAATCTTCGATAGGTGTTGGCTTTACGCCGGTCATGAATCGGAAATCAGCAGTCCCGGCGATTACGTCACGCGCAAAGTCGCAGGCCGGCGGCTTCTGATTGTTCGATCTGAAATCGGCGAACCGAAGGCATTTCTCAATAGCTGCACGCACCGCGGCAACGTGGTGTGTCGAGAGAAATCAGGCTCGGCGCGGGTATTTTCTTGCTTCTATCACGCCTGGACGTTCAACGCGCAGGGCGAGTTGATCGGGGTTCCCGGTCAGGAGTCCTATACGCCGGCCTTCGATAAGAAGGAACTGGGGTTGAAAGAGGTCCCTCGATTTGAAAGCTATCGCGGGATGATGTTTGTTTGCTTCGACGCGCAGGTTGCCGATCTCAAAACTTATCTCGGTGAGGAGACACGCGAAAAGCTTGACTACATGATCGATTTTGGCGGTGACGAGGTCGAGATCGTGCCGGGTGCGCAAGCCTACAGCATGAAGGCCAATTGGAAGCTGCTTGTCGAAAACAGCATCGACGTCTACCACGCGATGTCGACGCACAATCGCTATTTTCGTCAATACCTGCCAGATATCGGAGTGGGCAATGAGGGCTGGGTTGCGCCGACGGCGATGACAAATCAGACCCGCGGCGCGGCTCTGGGTGGCGGCGGGCATTCGATGGTCGAAGGTCCAGTGAGGCCGACGCCTTTGTCCGTGTTTGCCAAGGAAGAACTCGCCGAAATCCGGTGGGAACTGGACGTGAAATTTGGTAAGGAACGCGCCCACCAGATCGCGGACTACAACCGCAACCTCTTCATCTTCCCAAATCTTATTCTGGTCTCGTTATGGCGCACGGTTCGCACGTTCTATCCGATCTCGCCAGGCTATATGGAAGTCGACGCGTGGGGGCTCCTGCCAAAGGGCGAGTCGCAAGAACTACGCCAGAAACGGTACGAAAATTTCCTGTCGTTTCTCGGGCCGGCCGGCTTTGCCACACCTGACGACGTTGCAGCCTTGGAGGGTTGTCAGAGCGGCTTTGCGACCAACCAAGAATTGCAGTGGTCCGATATTTCTCGAGGCATGGGACGTGAAGTGCCATCGTCGACCGACGAACTGCAGATGCGGGCGTTTTGGCGAAGGTGGCATGCGCTGATGCGAGGGAAACGCGGACTGACCGATTGTTCCGATCGTGCGGAAGGCCTTCAGGCCGCAGTATAGGAACATCACCATGCAAGGAGAAGCAAAACCTGACCTCTCGCCGGTATTGGCAACAAGGCCGGTTGCGGTCGAGGAAGTCGAACGATTTCTCGTCAAGGAAGCCGCACTTCTTGACGAGTGGAAGCTCAACGACTGGCTCGATCTAATGACCCCGGATGCACGCTATCTGATACCATCGCCGGACCAGCCGGCGTCGGACCATCGTGAGGCGCTTTTCCTGATTGCGGACGATATTAGGAGCCTGAAGTCCCGGGTCAACCAGTTGCAAGGGCGTTCCGTGTGGGCGGAAAACCCGCGGTCCCGCACAAGGCGTCTTGTGACTAACACGCGCATTCTTGAGACGAATGGTTTTGAAACGACGGTCACAGCCAATTTCGCAGTCTGGCGCTTTCAGCTCGACGAGACCGTCACATATGTCGGCCGCTATGTCCACATTCTGGTGCGGGGACCGTCGGGTCTACTGCTCAAGGAGCGGCGTGCGATTCTGGACATGGAAACACTACGGCCACACGGGAAGCTTAGCTTTATTCTTTAGTTCTGAGTGCCGGTGTCTCCGGCAGAGAGTCCATACGCAGAACGATAATGATCCGTTACAAGAAACAGGGATATGTCGAACTGAACGTAGCGACCTCGAAAGTTCGCGAAGGTTCCACCACGATGTCTTCGGTTCGCGATCTGCACATGGCGCAAACTGGCGAAATCGAGGTAGCGAAAATACCTGCCCGGGCGTGATGCCAGACTGACGGTGGCTCGGAGGCGTTAGTCCGGCGTTCGTCGCTCACAAAAAAAAGCAAAAACATGAGTTCTCAAAAATGGTGGAGCTTGCCTGTGCCCGCGGCTGATCGGAGGCTGTTTTCCAATCCTTGGTGGATCGTATTCGGCGCCACGATGGCGATGCTGGTTGCACAGGCGCCCATAACGCTTTTCACGTTTGGCCTCTTCATAAAGCCGCTGGGGGTCGAGTTTGGATGGGATCGGGCGCAGCTATCTGCCGCAAGCGGCGTGGGCGCCGTGTTCTCTGGGCTCGCCACACCCGTCACAGGGATCATGATGGACCGGTGGGGCGTGAAGCGCGTCCTTATTCCCGTTATCTTGCTTTTCGCTGCAAGCGTCGGCGCACTCGCGCTAACTCAGTCCTCAATTGCGGTGTTTACCGTTCTGATGGCTGCAACCGGACTGTTCGGCGCGGGACAGGGGCCTCTGGGTTACGTCAAGTGCATTTCGGGCTGGTTTGACGACAAGCGCGGCCTTGCGCTCGGTATTGCGGTGGCGGGCATAGGCCTTGGCGGCGCGCTAGTTCCCGAATACACACAGTATCTGATTAGTGAATTCGGCTGGCGCTACGCTTACGTCGGATTGGCTGCCCTGCTGCTGTTGATCGCGCTGCCAAGCGTTGTCTTTCTTATCCGCGAACCGACCGAAGGCGTCACCGGAAGTGCGCATCTTGTCGATTTGGACAGCCTCGCACCGGTCGAAATCCTTCCGGGCTTGGACATCAACGAGGCGTTGACAAGCGCCAAGTTCTGGATGTTGGGCGCGGCTATCCTGCTGGTATCGACGGTCGTGAACGGCATGGTTGTGCATACCGTTCCACTACTGACCGATCATGGTTATTCACCGGCGGCCGCTGCAGCATTACTGGCCGCCGTCGGCTTGTCGACGATGGTGGGTCGAATCTTGGCCGGGTTCCTCGTGGACTACATCTTTGCACCCTATGCTGCCGCGTTCCTCTTCGTGCTGCCGTGTGTCGGCATGTACCTGCTCGGAAATGCGATCGTTCCCGTGATCGGCATCATCTCACTTGGGCTGGCGTCCGGAACCGAAGTCGACATGATGGGCTATATGACTTCGCGCTATTTCGGGCTGAACCGCTTCGGTCTGATCTACGGCTGCCTATTTGCGATTTTCGCAGCCGGCGCGGCACTGGGACCGTCCATTCTCGGCTTCACCTTCGTGAGGCTTCATTCATACGCGCCGGCGATGATCGGGTTTGGCGTCTGCCTCATCGTGGCAAGCATTCTCGTGTTGTGCCTGGGACCTTACCGATACCCGACACACAAGCGGACACAAAGGACCAAGCCGGTAACGGTGACTAAAGGAGAGCCGCAGACAGATTAATCGAACTCGGAAACGAGAACGACGGCCGCCGGTGGCGGTCGGAAGGTGGAGCCATGTGCACATGTATGACGTTTTCGAGAAAGCCCGTAAGATGAGGGTCGCCCGCGTGTCTGGGAGGTAGCCGACAAGATCATGTTCCCGCCTTGCTCCGGCATCCCGAACGGCCCGCGATCGAACGATTTGTCGGTACCCGAGTTGTGTTCCAGGCGATCGTCGTGGCTGCAAATCGAGCACTCGAAGCTGGCGATGTGACGACAGGGCGCGATCGACTCGGTTCGGCTGAAGACTGCGCCACACTGGCAGGATCGGTTATGGGATTCTGGCATCCCTTTTTCGGCGGTCAAATTGACCGCTATGAAGGCCAATCGGAAAGAAGTAAGGCCGCCTCAGTGGGCGCCTCTTTTATTTCGGATGTCGCAGGCGCTTCTTCTTCGGTGCCGGGGCATGGTCGATCGCTCAGTGATCGGCTTTGACCCCGCCGGCAAGTGTTGGCGTTGTTACGACATATGACACCGTATTCCCGCAAATTGTAGCCTGTTTGAAATGTCAGCCCACTATCCAGCTTCTAATGCGAATGGATGAGAGCTTCAAGAATGTCTTCCAATAGAACTGCTCACTGCTGCTGTGGGGCGCTGAATGTGCAGACAACTGGAGCGCCAGAACTGGTTGCTGCCTGTTGCTGCGGAGAATGCCAGCGTCGCACCGGATCGATTGTCTCCGTCAGCGGCTATTGGAAGCGCAACAATGTAGTGACGTCCGGTTCGGCAAAGCGCTACCTGCGCAAAGGACACGGTGGCAGAGATGTCGAGCTCTACTTCTGCCCCGCGTGCGGCTCCACTGTTTACTGGTTGCTTCCTGACCTCAAACCTGAGTGGGTGGCAATTGCCGCAGGGATGTTTGGCGACGCAAATTTCCCAAGTCCTTCGATGTCGGTATGGGAAAAAACAAAGCCCGACTGGTTGTCTATACCAGCCGATGTGCATCTCGATGGGCAACCTCAGGAAGTATAGGGAACGCTTGCGAGATCGCCGCGGATCCTAAACTTTGCGTGAAGCGCGGGTGATCTTAGTGCAAGAAAGCAGCCCCTGAGATAGACCCGGCGTGCGAACTCATTGGAAAAGCCGACCACACCGGCCACAGCAGGAATCTTCAAGATTCGTCGCTCGCATGAGTTAAATCGCGGTCCGCAAACTCACAACGGATTGGAAATATGACAGGTCCCGAAGGTCTGCAGATGACCCGGCAAGATGGCGGCTTGCCAAGAACAGTTGCCGCCGGCACGCCTCCGGGCGAGAGCGGCGTCGCCGTTTTCAGGGTAGGGTGCCAAGGCGGTTTGTCCTTCAGCGCGACCCCCACAAAGCACCTGATTTGGTTCCCGACATCGCCGCAGGTGCGTTATGAATGCCGGATGGCTGGTCAAGCTGTGGACCACGTACCACGAACCGGAACGCTGGCCATCACCCCTGCAGGAAGCGACAGCAGCGGTGACGCGGTGGGAAATGCCGACCTCATTCTCGTCGCGATCGACCCCGGCCAGCTCGCGCTGGTAGCAGCCGAGGCATCAGCCCCCGGAGCGCAACTGAGCGATTTCTTGTTGGGATATGACCATGCGCTATTCGATCTTGCGCGCACCTTAGCACTCGAGAGCGCGGGGGAGTACTCGAGTGGACCGCTGTTCTGGGATGAGGTTGCGAGCGGCTTCCTCGACAGTTTGGTAGCCCGTCACAGTTCGCCATTGAAAAACGCGATCCGCGGCGTGCTGGGCAAAGACGTGCTTGGGCGCATCCGCGAGTACGTGATGTCTCATCTCGACGAGGCTATCGAGGTCGCCACCCTCGCACAGATAGCGGGACGCAGTCCGTTCTACTTCACTCGCATGTTCACCCGAACCGTGGGCATCGCGCCGCACCGCTACATTGTCCATCTGCGACTTCGCCGTGCGATTGAGCTTATACGCAGTGGTCAATATGCATTGGCTCAAGTCGCACTCTGTACTGGTTTCGCCGATCAGAGTCACCTAACACGCTGGATGCGGCGGGTTCATGGCGTCTCCCTTACTCAACTAGGGACTGATAACGGAACTCGCCGAGAAAAACAGTCAGCGAGTTCACGGTGAAAGTGAGTGCGTCGCTCGAGATAAGATCACGCCGCAGTTCTATCCGGTAGTTCATCGGCAAAGATAACTTGGATGGGCGCTCTGGCATGAGAGTTAAGTTGTAACCGGAATGGCAAGCCGAATCGGCGACATCGTTGCGACACGCGTCCCGGCCGATTGTCTCGGCCGAGAGTACGAACTGAAGCTCCTGGAGCGTCTCTTGGTCGACGACGGTCCCGTGATCGCGGGCGTGTACGGGATTGGAGGCATCGGCAAATCAACATTGCTCACGGCCTTCGCGGCACGCGCGCAACAGCTCGGCGCAGTGGTTGTCCACCTCGATTGCCGAGTGCTTGAGCCGACTGAGCGAGGGTTCCTGAGCGAACTGGGCGCTGCGGTCGGAACTGATTTACGGAACCCTGACAACGCCGCGCATGCCCTCGAGCTGCTCGGTCGGCGTGTCATTCTCATGCTCGACACCTACGAGCGTTTTCGTTTGATGGACTCCTGGCTACGACAGGTGTTCGTCCCGTCTTTAAGCGACAATGTGCGGATCGTACTCTGCGGGCGCGATCCAATAGTGGCCGGCTGGTCGACGGCGCCGGGCTGGCACGACCTTACCGTCATGCTTGAACTCGACACGTTAAATGATGGCGACGCCCTCGATCTGCTCGAGCGGTCTCAGGTGTCCTCCGCCGATGCGCGGCATATCTTGCGGTTAACGCGAGGCCATCCGCTGGCTCTGAAGCTGGCCGCCGCCGCAGTCTGCGGCAAACGCCGTATGGTCGACCTTGAATCGGCGGTGTTACCGCGCGTCGTGGAGGAGTTGACGCAGCTCTATGTTGCGGAGATCGGCGACTCGTTCACCCGGCGGGTGCTCAATGCAGCATCGGTCGTGCGGCGCACGACGCTGTCCTTGCTGAGCGCAATGCTGCCAGACGCTCCGCCACAGGATGCGTATGAGCGGCTGCGTGCTCTTCCTTTTGTGGCGATGACCCGCGAGGGGCTGCACATACACGACACCATGCAGCAGACGATTGCCGCCGCCCTGAAAGCGGCGGATCCCACCACGTACCGAGAGCACCGTCGTGCCGCCTGGCGGCGGTTGCGCGCGGAATTTCGCAACGCCGGGGCATCGGAGGTGTGGCGGTACACCGCCGACATGCTCTACATCATCGAAAACCCGGTGACGCGTGACGCGTTCTTCCCGCCCAATACGCACCTTCTCGCGGTGGAGACGGCCAGTCCGGCTGACGGACCTGCCATCGAAACGATCGTGGCTCGTCATGAAGGCGATGAGGCCGCGGCCTGGCTGCTCGGATGGTGGCGACGTGCGCCACGGGCCTTTCGTGTCGTGCGCGATCAGCAGGGCACGCTCACCGGCTTCTATGTGCTATTCGAGCCGTCGAGCTTCGTTTGCGACGTTGCGAGCGCGGAGGCTGATCCGGTCGTCGGATCATGGCTCGCGCACCTTCGGCGCATTCCCGTTGCGCCAGGCGAGCGCGTCCTGTTCTGCCTTCGTTGGCTGGGTGCCGCCAATGGTGAGGCGCCGTCATCGGAGCAGGGTGCCGTGTGGCTCGACATGAAACGTTCGTACATGGAGATGCGGCCGCATCTGCGTCGCATCTATATCCCGGTGGTCGACATCGTGACATATGGGCCGATTGCTGCCGGGCTTGGATTTCGTGTGCTTGAGGACGCCGGCGCCACCCTTGACGGTAAGGTGTATCACACCGCGATGCTCGATTTTGGGCAGCAATCGGTGGACGGCTGGCTCGCAGGTCTGGTGGCGACCGAGCTCGGCATTGAAGACGATCAGCTCCTTGATGTCGATGCACGCGAGCTGGTGTTTGGTGGGGAGCGCGTACCGCTGACGCGGCGGGAGTTCGCGGTGATGCAATTGCTGATCGAGCGTCCCGGAACAGCGATTACCCGCGACACGCTGCTCGATAAAATCTGGGGAGCAGACTACGACGGCAGCAGCAATGTTGTGGATGCGGTCGTTCGGCTGTTGCGCAAAAAGCTGGGGGCGCGCTCATCCTACATCGAGTCTGTCAGCGGCTTTGGCTATCGATTCAGACGACGGCAAGATTAGCTGCATAGGGATGACTTCCCCAGTTTCGAAAAAGCATCGGTTCATCAAAAGATCTCAATGCGCGTCACGTGGCATTTCTCTCCTACCGACATGCATCAGGAGATGGCAGCGCACTTGCGCTGCCCCCGGCTCGAACGATTAGCGGTCTTGGCGAGCCGGTAGGCGGTCGCGTTAGCTTCTTCGATCCGCTGCACGATGTGCCGTGCCCGGGGGCTGCAGGAGGTCAAATCCCGGGTAACGGACATGGTCCACGGCGCCCCGATTAAAGCATGGCGCAATGCACCCGCTGCGGACAATCCGCCGATGCCAGCGATCTGTGGCCGCGCGAGAACGGTATTCACCGAGAAAGTCCGGCACCGCGGTCGCTCAGACCTTCAATATGGTTCTGCCGGGAGGGTGAATTCGTAGCCGACGCCACGCACGGTCTTGATCGCGCGCGACGTTCGCGGATCGCGCTCCAGTTTGCGCCGCAGCCGCAAGACCTGGACGTCGATGCTACGATCAAAGATGTCTTCGTGGAGTCGCGTTGCTTGAAGCAGATGATCGCGCGTGAGAGAACGTTGTGGTGCCTCGAGAAAGGCCAAAAGCAAGGCATATTCACCCTTGCTCAACGCGACCGGTAATCCCTCGGGATCTAAGAGCCGTCGGTCGCGACGTTCAAGTCGCCAGCCGTCGAATCTGTATCCACCGCGTTCCGGATGGCGGACTCTTGCGACGCGGCCTATTTCTTGTCGCCGCAAAATGGCTCGGACCCGCGCAAGTAATTCTCTCAGGCTGAAGGGTTTGACAACGTAATCGTCCGCACCGAGTTCAAGACCGACGACGCAATCGCTCTCATCGAGGCGATGACCGGTCATGATGATGACTGGCACATCCGAATGGGAGCGAAGTTCCCGCAGGAGATCGAGGCCGTCGTCGTCGCCAAGCCGCAGGTCAAGAATGACCAAACTGGGGTGCGCTCTTGCGAAGTGACGATTAAGTTCAGCTCGGTTGGAAGCGGCGCTCACCGGGATATCTCGTTCCTCGAAGTAACTGGTCATCATGTGTCGAAGCTCCTCGTCATCATCGACCACAATAATGTGACCCGTCTTGCGCAAAGTTCCGGTCATGCTACGAGCGCCTCCAATGGTGCCAGAGACATAAGAAGCACCATCTCTCATCTGTCATTTACTCTCGCTAGTGATTGATCTGATCTCATCAAAGCATTCGATCTTGAAGAATGTTGCTCCGATCCGATCAAGGTTTCAGATCTTGAAGGATCACGAAGCCGAAATTTGCCGGAGGCGCTGCAACAGGAAACGAAAGGCTCTGAGAACAGATAGGTTGAACATCAGGCCCTCCGGCAGTCGGTCGTGCTGCCGGGCGATCTATCGAGGCGGCTTCGTCGTCACACCGGACCAGGTTTTTCAAGTGACGTATAAACTCGGACATCTTGCTTCGATCTGAGAGTCGTCGAGAGACTCAAGTTGCTTTGCTGATGATATTCGAGCGTCAACCTGCCCTCGGAGGATATGGGAGCCGTTCAGCTTCACTGAACCTGAACGGCTCGATTTGCTGGGTTTGCCACGCTTCTGCGGAAAGGGCGGCGTGCCCTTTCTGGAAATGCTTATGACGCCTGGATCGCCGGAAGCCCGCGGGTCAGTCGCGTGGGCGCTTCGAGGATGCCGAAGTCCTTGCTCGTGATGTTTGTCAAGTTTGGATGCGCGGCCACGAAGGCTGCCACTTCTCCGGCCCTGTAAGCGTCCATCGCGGCACGATTGGTCCAGATATAGACGCCGCCATAGGTATTAGCGGCCGGATCGGCGAGCCAGTACTTGGTCTGCAGACCCGGAATTTCAGCGAATGTTAGCGCCAATTCGTGACTCAGGGCGAGATAGTCCTGTTGGGTTGCATTCTCGAGATTGAAGGTAACGATCTGAATGTGCATCGGAGGTCCCTTTCTTCAACTGATCTGCAGGCGTCGGCCGTGGTAACGTAGCGCGGTGACACGGCTGGGCCCGGGCTCTCGGTATATGACGTGATGCCGAAAGTCATGACGCGGTCATGAGAGAAAAATGAAACGAGACGGTAAGCCCGCCTGCACCGAGTTAGTCCGAGGTCACATTGAAGTGTGCACGTTGTAGCCCTCAAAGTTACTGGAAGCGGTCATTCAAAGAGGAGAGGCCTACTTGCCCTTCTCAGGAAAACTGGGCTGCCTAATATCGAATGACGATAATTGAGAAGGCGCTAACGCGAGTTCTGTTTGCCGCGTCGCCCGGGCCGGGCGCGAGTTGCGTGGAGAGATAGGCGCTCACATATGCCGTCTGCATTTCACTCTGGCGGAAATGAACACGGCGACTATCTGTTATGCATGGCTCGTCGCACCAGTCACCCACCCCGGCTTATCCTTGAGCGTCGATCTCGTGTCGTCATCTCGCGAGCGGGGCTTGCGGTGAACGCGGGCAGTGTTGGGGGGGAGAGTGCAGGCAGGGCATGTATTCTCTGTTAGCCCGAGGCTTGCTGCCAGATGAGCGGCACGATCAGGTCGTCCCGCCGGCAATATTCCTGCAACGTCGACAAGGCCGGAACATTAGGCGGCGAACAGGCGAGCCGTGCGTGCGGCAAAACCGTGTGGAAACTATTATGACCCTTGTGAGCACCAACGGCCCAATATGAGGACGAAAACACCGCTCAATTATGGGCTCTTTCGGAAGTATGCCTTTAGAGCAACGCTGCTGGGCGCCGTTGAAATGAGGCGCAGCTTCTCATTGAACTGACAGAATTGTTATTTGAGGAATGGTCCGTCGCTCGGGAAGCGCGAACCAGACGTCCTTGAACAGCTTAAGTCGATTGCTGACACCAAGAAAGATCAGAAGAAGCAACCGCTACCGGGGCCAGAGGGTCCGGATTGAACGGCGCGCAGATCACCGGCTGAACCAGCGCTGCGCGGCGAGCCGCATCGGCTCAATCTCGACGCGACTTGCGGCGATGGAGTCCAGCGGAATCACCGTGCGGGCAGGTCGCACTCGGCAACGAGGCGCTGCTACTGGCCAAGCCGGGGGACAATCCGCAGTTCCGAGATTACCCAGACGGGTATGCTGCGGAAATGCCAAAATAGACGCGAATGCCCCATTTCGTACCTCAGCGGAAAGCCGCGCTTCGTTTCATTTTCACCAAGAGCTTGTTCGGCCGGCTACAAACGCAGCCACGTTTTCCGAGACTGAAATCGTGCGGTAGCGCAGCCGGCCCAATTTAGGCGGTACCTATCGGCAGCGGGAATCCGGCAGATAAGCAGTCCATCTATTGGAGAGGGAAAGCATGTGCGAAGCCGGACGAGGGCGTGATCGCCGCCATCCTTGGACAACGGACAACATGGAGATGATCTTCCGCTATGGATTTGCGATTGCGAGGAAAGCGTGCGTTAGTCACGGGTAGCAGCATCGGCTTGGGAGAGGCGATCGCGCGAGCCCTTGCTGCAGAGGGTGTTGCTGTTGCGATCCACGGACGCCAACCGGAACGTACATTCGCCGTTGCGGCGGAAATCGAGGCTCATGGCGGCAGAACTGCCGTTGTTCTCGGAGACCTCACGGTCGAAGACGAAGCGCGTAACGTCGCTAACAGCGCGATCAAGCAGCTAGGCGGTATCGATATCCTCGTTAACAACGCAGGTGGACCAGGCGATAGGCTGTTCTGGGAGGAGACGCAAATACGCGCTTGGGCCGAGTCTTACGATCGGAACGTTCTGGTTGCTGTTAGAATGATCAATCATCTTCTGCCGCCGATGCGGCAGTCTGGCTGGGGCAGAATTGTCAATGTCTCGAGCGTGGCTGGTGTGATGCCTCAGCCTACGGGCCCGGACTACGCAGCAAGCAAGGCCGCGATCAACAATCTCAGCCAGTCCTTGACCAAAGCGCTCGGGGCATCGGGAGTGACGGTCAATACGGTTTCCCCCGGCATGATTCTCACGCCGAAGCTGGAAAAAGTACTTCGTCAGATGGCAACTACGAACGGCTGGGTTGCCAGCGGCGCTTCATGGGAAGAGATTGAGCGGGTTTTTTTGAAAGTTTCACAGGTTCCCCTTGGCAGAATTGGTCGCGTTGAGGAGGTCGCGCACGCCGTCGTCTTCTTGTGCAGTTCGATTGCCAGTTACATCACCGGAGCGGACTTACGAATTGATGGCGGGGTCGTACCAACTCTATAGAGCAGCCCTTTGATCACGGTTGGTTGCTCATCAGCCTGTGACGGCCGCCAGCCCGTACCGGGCCGCCCACTGTGAATTTACGGAGGACCTTAAGTTACGGGACGGACGTGATTAACGACGCGCTGTTGAGCACTCATCGCTATGCCGCGCGAGAAAGTAAGCACTCGCTGGGACCAATGAGGTGATCGACGAAGGATGATTTTCGTTGCAGTGCGTGAGTCCGCAAGTGGCCCAAAGCCGGCGTGCAGCAATGTCGGCTTCAACGTCGCCCTCTGAGAGCAATGCGGACGCGAGACTTGCAAGGGTTCCTTCACCTTGATCTAGGGATACATCCGAATAGGCAATAGCCGAACATCGCTTCGCGCTGGAGAGTGAGGCCGCTGCTGCTGGGGGCGAACCGGAGATATCCGATGGGTGCGGCAGGCCGGCGCTTTGCGCATATGAAGAGAACTCTTCGCGTCCGGGCGGTCGTTGTTGGCGTGCTGGAAGGGTTGCCGTTTATCTGCCCGGTGGTGGTCGCAATCGGCTCGCTGGTCATGATCGGCATCACTCTTTACAAGGATTGGCCGCAGTGAGCCGCGTTACACGGCCGGAGTTGCTTTTGCGACCTCAGTATTGAGGTGTTCCTCTAGGCGGGCCGACGACCATACGATCGTTAATCTCTTCTTTGTGGATTGCGCGCGCAAACTTCTATATTTGCAGCTTTCAATAGTGCGCACTCAAATCGAAGGTGCTTCTCTGTGGAGAAGGAGAGGCTGATCGATGACCCAGTTCAATTCTGTCTTTGTCGCGATTGCTCTGGCGCTCACTGCCTACTTTGCCGTAGCCGCTTGGCAAGCTACAGCAGATGATCGCCGCGATCAGGCTTATATTCATAGGATGGAACCATCTGCGGCGTTAACGCAACAGTAGCGGAGGAACGTGCATCGGCCATCATTTGTGAGCGGTCAGGGTGTCTCAGCCCGGCTAGGATCGCCGCGATGGCTGGACGAAAACCGATCTTACCTAACGATGTTTTGCTAATAGTTGCGATCAACGTTGTCGTCGCGGTTGTGGTCTATTACTTGATCGTACTTTGGGGATTGATGGAGGGCTGAGGCAACAATCGGACAGGCGGGTGAGCCTGCCAACCTCAACGTGACTGGCTCACGTGCGGCCTCCCACATCACAATTAAACCGTGATCCGGCAACGGCCGCTGCAGCGCCTTCGCCTCGTCCCAAGGCGCGCGCATCCAGATATCGCAAGCCTCGACAGCGCGGTGAGAAAGTATTGATGGCGCCGTTTGTGTTCAGACTTAGCTCATCCGCGCCTTGGTATCCCGCAACCTCCGAACGTAATAGCCTTGTCTCTGAACGGCCAACCTAATCTCGTCGCTGACCCTAGAAACTCTTCTTTTGCTCTTCCGCCATTTGCTCGATGAACCAAATGCCGGGATCGGAGAGCCTTTGCTTAAGACCAGAAAATCACGTTTATGATTGAAATAGATTTCAAACATCTTTACCCCCGACCGACTAGCTTAATGTCTCGGACGTCTGCACGGCAATTGATGTGCAGCGCGGTAAATCTGCCGCCGAACTTCAAATCTAGACGCGATCCGACGCAAGCCCGCCCCCCTGTGAACAGCGGGGATGATGCTGCGCAATTAATCCTCCAGCAGCAATTTCTGCTTGTATGTTGTTCGCATGTCACGCTCACACACCCGCTCTCTTCTTGATCAGTACGAATTAGTGATCGACGAGATCGTCGCCGATTGTGACGGTGACGTGCGTGGCGCGCTTATGGCATTGATGCTTGTCAATGAGCAGCTAGAGCAACGATTGGAGCGGTTAAGCGCTCAATTAGATGATCAGTCAGAGGATCATCCGCCAAAGGAATTTGTTACTGGCCGCCGCGGCTCGCTCCACTGAAGAAATCTTTCTCGAGTATGAGCGGCCGCCGACGAGAGTAGTCGGGGGCGAAGCCCGATTAAAGCGTTGGATCGGGCTCCCACATGGCCTGCTAGGCGATCAGGCGAGGAAGCCGTAATCCGGTCTCCGCTTGCGTCGCAAGCTGCTGGGTGCCGATGATCCGCCGCAGTTCCGCCGCGACGCCCTCCAGCACCGCGCGCTTCTCCTTCATCCGCTTGGAATGGTTGTAGACCTTGCCGGTGACGGTCGGCACGACGACCTCGGCCTTCTTGCTCGCGGCGTGGTCGAGACATTTCGCGATCCACGCATCATCGAAGCCGAGGTCGCCGGCCAAGGTCGCCGCCGTCCGACGCAGGTCGTGCGGCGTGAACGGCTTGAGGCCGAGCAGTGCGCAGATGCCGGGCGTCCTCATCTTGCCCTTGCGCTTGTCGCCGCGCAGCGCGTCCGCCATCGCCTTCCGATGCAGCGGCTTATCGCCGAGAGGGGAGGCGAAGACGTATT
This sequence comes from Bradyrhizobium sp. 63_E2_N1_3, assembly GCF_052076005.1. NCBI lineage: Bacteria > Pseudomonadati > Pseudomonadota > Alphaproteobacteria > Hyphomicrobiales > Nitrobacteraceae > Bradyrhizobium > Bradyrhizobium sp. 63_E2_N1_3. The sequence goes on from NZ_CP197235.1 coordinate 1,737,460, forward strand.
GCTTGTTCGATCCCCGCAAGGCTTCCTTGATGATCTCGACCGCGAGACCGGAGAGGGGCTGCTGGATCACCCGGCGCTTCTTGACCCGCTTGAGGGGCACGTCGAAGCGAGGGTAGTCGCCCGCGAGGTCGAAAAGCTCGTCCCGGCGCGCGCCAAGCAATTCGCGTGACCGCAGCATGGTGACCAGCTCGAACTTGAGAGCGAGCCGCGTCCGACGGTCATAGGGGAGGTCGTTGCGGTCCAAGCCGTGCCAGAACGTCCTGATTTCATCCTCGGACAGGACCCTTGTGCGTGGATGCTCGGGGTCCAGCTTGGGCAGGTTGACGCAGGGGCTAGCCGTCACATAGTCGCGGCCCGCCTCCGCTGCCCAGTTGAACAGGCCCGAGGCCGCCTTACGCATGTGCCGTGCGTTGCTCACCGAGGGCTTGCCGAACTTGCCCGCGACGATATCGTTCGACAGCGTCGCGATGTCGTGCTTGGTGACCTCCATAGCGAGCTTCTTGCCGAGGCGGGGGCGGATGAGGCGGTTGAGGTGGCTTGCCGTGTTCTCCCACGCCTCCAGCCGGGGCCGCATCTCGCCGTCCGGCTTCTTGACCGGCGTCTTCATCCAGGTGATTCGCTCGTCGATGATCTCGGCGACGGTCTTGCCGCGCTTGGCCGTCGCGGTCTTCTGGTCGCGGAAGGTCTCGGCGAGCGCCTCGCCGCCCATGGCCTTGAGGCCGTAGACCTTGCTGCGGGCATCCTCGACCGTGAAGGTCTCGGCATTGTAGACGCCAAGCCACCCGGTGCGTTGCTTGCCGGTCTCCCGGTCGGTGAACTTGAACGAGAAGGTCGCCACCCCGGCCGTGGTGATGCTGACGTACAGGCCAGGGCACTTACGGTCGTAGAGCTTAGTCCGTTTGGCAACGCGTTTCTCGCACATGCGGTCGGTCAGAATGGCGCTGCTATTGCGGCCCCGCTTGCCGGCGGGGGAGGGGGTGATGTTACTATCCATGTGGTTTCGGCTCCTAAGGCTTGGGACCAAAGGGCTCGGCCTTGGGGCTTTCAGTTTGTCGTGCGGACGCTGAAAGGCTTAGGGCCGGGCCCTTATTTTGGTGAAGCCCGCTGAAACGGCCCGCATCAGGGTAGTCGAAAAGCGCTTGTTTTATAGGCTTTTCTTAGTTTCGGCGTGTTTCACCGAATACCAAAATATAGACGTGTGGTCCTGGCCGTCGTTGCTACGGTCAAGTGCTTTGCGAATGCGGCAGTCGCGTCAACCGGCGCGGTGCTGGTGACTTTTGCAAGCGTGAGGGAGGCCAGAAGGAACTCGGCTCCCGGGAGAGCACGGCATAAGCCGTCCAACCACTGCGCAGGGAAGGCCGAGTGATTGGCACCACCTGTATGCTGCTGTGCGGTTTCCTTGCGTTACCTTTCGCGCAGCGGACCGCGGGTGCGAGGTCAGCACCCGGCCTTCCCTGCGCCCTCTTGGCTTCGAGGGTGGAGTGACCAGGCAAAACTCGGGCGAAACATGCCGCGAGGATGCGAAGGCGTGTCTGCGACCAGGCACTCGCTGTCGTCGCCCGGCTTGACCGGGCGATCCAGTATTCCAGAGACGGCTGTGATTGAGCCGAGAGGCCGCGGCGTACAGGATTCCCCCGCTTGCCGCCTACGCTAAAGCTTCGGCGGCCCTGGACCTCAGCCCCGGCGAAGCCTTGGCGTAGCCGGGTCGCGGGGAACGACAGGGGTACTTGGAGGACGACGCCGATGTCTCATACTCCGTCATTGCTTTGCTGCGCTCGCAACGACGTGGAGGGAGCGTGCGCCACTATGCTCCCGTGCTTGGTCAGCGCGTCCGGGAGACCGGAGGAAACGAGTGTTTCAAAGAACGATACCGCTGAGAAACTTTACGCAAGCGCCGGCGATCGCATTCGCCCGAAACTTGCGCGTTCCATCACGTCGCGAACTCCCGCCTCATCCCTGGCTCGCCATGCGCGCGCGGTCGAGATGCCCCTCGATCTTCGGGCGGTCGCGGGTGCGCTCGAAGCTGGTGCAGAGGAGCTCGGTCTCCTCGAGAGAAACCGGGGCGCGGTACAGCCGGCACATGAATTCGGCGCTCGCGCGTCCCTTGCCCGCGCCGGGACTGCGTTCGGCGAGAAACATGCAGTCGCGGCAGATGCTGGCATCGAGCCGCTGATGGGCCGCGTCGAGATGATTGAGGATCTCGCGCAGCGAGTCGCGCAGCCTGACGCATTCGTCGGTGCCGAGAGACGTGACCGCGTTCACCACGTGATTGATCGGGTCGTGCTGGCTCAGGCATTTCTCGCCTTGCGCGGTGACGTGCAGCACGACGGACCGCTTGTCCTCGTGCGACGGCTTTCGCACCAGGAAGGACTTGGCTTCCAGCGTCTTCACGATCTGCGATGCCGTGGCCCGGGTCGCGCCGATGAAGCCGGCCAGCGCGGACGGCGTGCGCGAGAACCTGTTGGCGCGGTGAAGAAAGCGCAGCGCCATCCATTCCCGGTCGCGCAACCCGTGCTGATTGCCTTCGAAATACCAGGCTCTGGCCGCCTGAACCAGCAGCTCGACGGCCTCGCGTGCCAACGGCATAAATTCCTACCTTGCCCCGGATATCACGTCTGCGGCGCCCCGGAGCCGCCTTCCGTCGTTGCGCACCAGTCCTTCGCGAGAAGCCGTACCAACCACAACATCCGACACATGCGCAGAGCCAGGCTCTCGCGCGAAAGCACGGACTGTTCTGCCGCCGAACTCGACAGATGGACCCTGCGAGATACGGCGCGAGAAGCTGTGTCGATGATGGTGTGCCAATCGTGGCGTCGTCGAACGAAAGCCCGAGTTGCCGTCACAGCCGGACGATGGATCGGTATTGTTCAACCGTAGCCCCTGAAGTTCAAGTCACACGCAGACGTTTCTTGTATTCCATCGAAACGATGAATGAGCTTCTCAACAAAATCAAGTAGAGACGCTCCCGAAGACTGGCTGTCGCTCGAAGCGATTGTAACGTTCAAGACAATCTCGTTCGTCAGGACACATGATGGTGATCGTAATACGCAGTGTAACAAGCTACTTGCACGCAAATGTGCGACGGTTTGATTGCACGCCTGTTGCTGTCCGCCGTTGATGCAAATTGATGGAAGCTTGTGCATGACGGTGACGCGCAGCGGCGCGTCATCCACAACTTGCGCGATCCGTCACAGAATCGGCAATGGAACTCGTAGAGATTGCACGCAGCGGTTGTTGTGATAATGACAGCGAGACGGGTTCGCCGGATCGCTTTCGCCTCGGCGGCGCGATCTCCACTGAACGGCCGATGCTAGCGCGCGACGGAAAGCAGCAGTTGGCGACGGGTGCGCATGCGCCGGAGGCGCAGCGGTATGCGTGATCGACTGTCGCGATAATGAGCAGGTCGACGACGACGGGCGCGCCGGCCGCGCCCGGCTAGTCGCCCTTGAGCATGTCTCGCAGCTCGCGGAATGGATCGGCGCTCGGCCCTGCCGAGGCGTCCTGCCGCATGGCGCTGTAGATCTTCGGGACCATGTCGACGGCCTGGTCGAGACCCGAATCACGCCCCGTCTGATATCCGCCCATCAGGCGAAGATCGCGCGTGTCCTCGTATTTGGCGATCATGGTGCGCAGCTTGCTCACCAATTCGCGCTCCTCGGGGTCCCAGACGTTGTGGGCGAGGCGGGAGACCGAGGCCAGAACATCGACGGCGGGATAGCGCGCCTGGTCGGCGATGTGCCTGGAGAGCACGATGTGGCCGTCGAGGGTGCTGCGGATGGTGTCGGCGATCGGCTCGTTGTGATCGTCACCGTCGACCAGCACGGAGAAAATGCCGGTAATCGTCCCGGATCCCTCCTCGCCGGGGCCGGCGCGCTCCAGCAGGCGGGGCAGGTCGGTGAAGACCGTCGGTGCGTAACCGCGGGCGACCGCAGGCTCGCCGGCGGCGAGGGCGACCTCGCGGGCGGCATGGGCGAAACGGGTGATCGAATCGACCACCAGCAGGACCGATTCGCCCCGGTCGCGGAAATATTCGGCGACCGCCATGGCGGTCTTCGGTGCCAGCCGCCGCATCATCGGGCTTTCATCTCCCGTCGATACGATGGTGATGGCGCGGCTGCGGTTGGCGCCGAGCACGTCCTCGATGAATTCGCGCACCTCGCGGCCGCGTTCGCCGACGAGCGCCAGCACGACGGTGTCAAAGCCTTGGCTGCGGGCCAGCATCGCCAGCAGCGTCGATTTGCCGACACCGGAGCCGGCAAAGATGCCGACGCGCTGGCCGGCGCAGATCGGGGCGAACAGGTCGATGACGCGCACGCCGGTGTGCAGCGGCTTGTGGACGCGCGCCCGCTTCATGGCCGCCGGCGCCTCGGCTTCCGCCGAGACGGTGCGCGATCCCGGGGTGAGGGGACCTTGTCCGTCGAGCGGCGCGCCGAGCGCGTTGATGACGCGGCCCTTCCAGCTCGGATCGGGCGCGAAGGACAGTGGCGGCATCCGGTAGGCAACCGAGCCGAGGCCGCCGGCGAACTGCCGGTCGAACGGCTTGGCGATGATGCCCTCGCTGTCGATCCGCACCACCTCGCCGATCTGGGGCTTGCCGCCGGAGTTGACGCCGATCAGTTCACCAAGCCTGACGAAGCGCGACAGGCCGGAGACGCGGAAATGCGTCGGAGCGATCTCGGAGATCGCGCCGCTGACGCTGGCCAGGGGAGTGCTCTGCTGAAGCTCCAGCAGCGCCCACTCGAGTTGCCGAAGAGCGTTCAAGGAAACCGTCCACCCTCAATGCGCATGCAGCGCAGTCTATTTGCCCGGCTCGCCCAGCGTCCGGATTGCGTTCTGGAGCGAGCTCTCGGTGCCCTCGATCATCGAATTGGTGCCGTCGAAGGCGCGCGAAGCCGCGATCAGCTTCGTCAATTCCATCATCGGATTGGCGCTGGAGCCCTCGACATAGCCCTGCTTGAAGCCGTCGCGGGAGAAATCGGCGATGGCGGTCGCGGGCCGGTCCGGCGTGACGCCGGAATTGCCGTAGCGCTCGAGATTGGCATCGGCGGGAATGTTGAACAGGCCGATGGAGCCGATCTCGTTGTTGTCCTGGGTGATCGCGCCGCTGCGGGCGATCGCGATCGGTCCGCCGTTCGGGTCGAGCGTGATCTGCGCGCCGCCGGCATCGATCACGGGGAAGCCGGACACGGTCTGAAGGTCGCCGTTGGGGGCGATCTGGAGGCGGCCGTCGCGCGTATAGACCGTGCCGTTCGGGCCGGCGAAGGCGATCCAGCCCTGTCCAACCACGGCGACGTCGAGCGGGTTGCCGCTCTCGGTGATGCTGCCCATCTCGCGCGAGATGATGTTGTCGCCGGGCGAGGAGAAGGCGACCGGGTTCGCGCCGGCCTTCGACAGCACGGTCTCGAACTTCACGACGTCGGTGCGGAATGCCGCCGTGTTGACGTTGGCGACGTTGTTGGCGATCGTCTGGAGGCGCTTTTCGAGGGCGACCTGCGCCGACAATCCCACATAGAGAGCCGATTGCATGACTTACTTTCCGAACCGGATGGACTGAAGCTTCGTAAGCATGTCGGTATCCAGGCCGGCCATCGACGACGCGCCGCCGATCAGGACCAGCGCGGAGTTGGTCGAGTTGCCATTGTTGATGTCGTTCTGGGCCTGGGTCGCATCCCACATCGCGGCGAAGCGCTGCACGAACTTGGTGACCTTGGCCGGGTCCTGGAAATCGGTGAGGTCGATCTTGCTCGTGATCAACTTGGCCTGGGCGTCGATGTCTGCCGCGCTTATGGTCGACGGCAGGCCGAGCGCGGTCTGGACCACCTGCGTCATCGCCTTGTCGGCGAGGATCTGGTAGGAGGTGCTGATGGTGGAGGCCTTGCGGGTGAAATAGAGCGCCAGCCGCAGACCCTCGTTCTGGTCGCCGGCCTTCTCCTCCATCGTCTGCGTGACGTATTGGGTCGCCGTACCGGTGGTGGCCGCGGCGGCCTGGGTCGCTTTGTCGCCGAGGGCGGCGAAATTGAAGGCGGCGGCGAATTGCCGGTAGCGGGTGTCGGTCAGCTTGTTGGCGAAGCTCTTGGAGTCGGAGACACCCTCGGTCAGCACCTTGCGCATGAACGCCTTGGCATAGGTCATGTCGCTGAGACCAAAGGCCTTCATCGCGTAGGAGTAGAGGCGATAGTCCTTCAGGAAGTCGTCGATCGTCTTCACATTGCCGATATGGCTGAGAAAATAATCGGTGTCGCGGCTGACGTCCGGCTGGGCCGCGACCTGCGTCAGCGATTTGCCCATGTCCTTGGTCAGTCTGGTGTAGTCCGCGATCGTGGATAGCATGGCACGCGCCCCTCTGGCCGCCGTTGCGACTTCGTCTCAAGCTGCCGCCAATTGCTTGCGCGGGGCTGGCGACCACGAAGCCAGCCTCGCGCAAGCGTCGCCGACTAGATATTCCCGATGGGATCGGCGATGGAGTGGCGCGTTGCTCAGTTTCGTGGGGATTTTCATCACGGTAGCGGCACTGCTCGGCGGATTTGCCGCCATGGGCGGGCATCTGGCCGTGCTCATGCAGCCGTGGGAATTCGTGATCATCCTGGGCACCGCGATCGGCACCTTCATCGTCGCCAATCCGTGGAAAACGGTCGTTGATACCGGCGTGGCCTGCATGCAGGCCATCACCGGCGCAGTGCCGAGTGAGCGCTATTACCTCGATCTGCTCGGAGCGCTCCATGCCCTGATGCGGGAGCTCCGGGGCAAAGGCCGCAACGAGGTCGAGGCGCATATCGACGATCCCGCGTCCTCGGAGATCTTCAAGGCGTTCCCGAGCGTCCTCGGGGACCCGCCGTTGCTGCAGTTCATCTGCGACTATGTCCGCCTCATCATCATGGGCAATGCGCGCACGCACGAGATCGAAGCGCTGATGGACGAAGAGATCCACACCATCGTGAAGGCCAAGCTGGCGCCCTACAATTCGATGGTGGTCGTGTCCGAGGCGCTGCCGGCGCTCGGCATCGTCGCCGCCGTGCTCGGCGTCATCAAGGCCATGGGCGCGCTCGACCAGTCGCCGAAGCTCCTTGGCGGCTTCATCGGCGCGGCGCTCGTCGGCACCTTCGCCGGCATCTTCCTGTCCTACGGTGTCCTCTCGCCCTTCGCGATCAAGATCAAGATGACGCGAGAGAAGCGCTGCCGGCCCTACATCATCGTCAAGCAGACGCTGCTGGCGTTCATGAACGGCGCCATGCCGCAGATCGCCGTCGAGCACGGTCGCAAGATGATCGCGAGCGGCGAACGGCCGTCGATCGACGTGGTCGAGAACGAGACGATTGCGGGTCCGAAGGCCGTCGCGACCGAGGCTGAACCGAAGGCTGCCCGCGCATGATGACGGAAGACCTCGACGTCGATCAGCGGAAGCAGCTGCCGAACTACCTGCTGGACGCCGCCGGCATATCGATCGAACGCATGCCGATGCTCAATGTGATCTTCGATCGCATGGCGGCATCGTGCACCGACAGCCTGCAGCCGATGGCCGGAACGCCGTGCTACTTCTCCGTCAACGGCATCACCAACGACCCGCTCGGCGACATCATCAAGGATTACGAGGGCAACGCGGTTGCCGCCGTGCTCTATGCCGAGCAGTGGGACTCGCGCGTCATCATTATGCTGGATCGCGACTTCGTCTTCACCATGGTCGAGGCGATGTTCGGCTCCGACGGCGCCGAACCGCCGCTCGACGTCGAACGCACCTTCTCGAACATCGAGATCCGGCTGGTCCAGGCACTGTTTGAGCGGTTCGCCAAGGCGCTGCAGGGCGCCTTCGCCGGCACCTCCAATGTCACCTTCCGTGTCGAGCGAGTCGAGACGGCGATGGCGTCGCTCGCGATTGGCCGCGCCAGCAATATGTCGATCTGCGCGAACATGATGGTGCAGGCGCTCTATCGCGGCGGCCAGATGTTCCTGATCATTCCGCACTCCGCGCTCAATCCGCTCAGGCAGAAGCTCGCCCACGTCGTCGTCAGCGACGGCCGCGCGGCCGATCCGCGCTGGCGCGAGCAGATGGAGAGCGAGGTTCACCGTACCGAAGTGACGCTGAGCGCGGTGCTCGACGAGAAGATGATTTCCCTCGAGGACGTCGTGCAATTCAAGGTGGGGCAGGTTCTGGAGCTCGAGGCCACGCCGCGCACGCTGGCCCGGCTCGAGAGCAACAACCAGGTGCTGTTCTGGTGTCAGATCGGCCAGCTCGATGGCTATTACGCCATGCAGGTGGCCGATCCCGTCGATCAGAAGCGGGAGTTCGTCGATGATATCCTATCTCGTTGATGCCGTGCTGCTGATCGCGCTGGCGTTCACCAGCATGAGGGTGACCCGGATGCACCGCGAATTGGCGCGGCTGCGCAGTTACCAGGGCGAGTTCTCGACCATCGTCCACGAGACGGCGGGCGCCTTCGACACCGTCATCACCGCCGCGCATGATTCCACCGCAAATCTCGGCCGGCTCGCCAACGTGCTGAGCACGAAGATAGATCAGGCCCACGAGGCGATCGCGGCGCTCGACGCGCGGAGCGGGCTCCAACCGGCCTCAACCGTGAGCGGCGCCGAGGCGAACAAGCATTGAATTCGGGACTTGAAGGACACGTGCGATCGGACCGTCGCGACGCTCCGGGAGCGGAAATACCAAGAGGCGATACCAAATGGCGCAATCTTTCGACTATGAGTCTGCATCGGCATCGGGAGAGACCGATGCGTCTCCGCTGGAGCGGCTGGCGGAGATCGCCGCGCGCACGGCGGAGGAAACCGGCAAATTCGCCAATGTCGATGCCATCCTGCGCATTCCCGTCACGATGCAGGTCGTGCTCGGTTCGGCGACCATTCCGGTCGCGAACCTGATGAAGCTCGGCCGCGGCGCGGTGGTTCCACTCGATCACCGCGTCGGCGAGCCCGTCGACGTCGTGGTCAATGGCCGCGTCGTTGCCCGCGGCGAAGTGGTCGTCGTCGAAGAGGACAATTCCCGCTTCGGCGTCTCGCTCACAGAGATCGTCGGACCGCTGGGGCAGGGTGATACCTGATCATGGCGGCACAGGTCGGCGTCGCTCCTATCAAGCAGCGAGGCGTTGCCACGCTGGGCGGAACGGAAAAGGTCGCGGCACTCCTGCTGGCCATGGGCCGGCAGGCGGCCGCGAGCGTGCTCTCGCAGTTCGAGCCGCAGGATATCCGCATCGTCACCAAGGCCGCGGCCGAGCTGCGGCCGATCACCGCGCAGGAGCTCGAGTCGATCGTCGAGGAGTTCGCTCAGCAGTTCTCGATGGGCGCCAACATTCTCGGCACCATCGGCGGTCTTGAAGCTGTACTCGGCGACGTGCTGCCTGCCGACCAGGTCTCGGCAATCATGTCGGACCTGCTCGGCAATTCGAGCCGGTCGGTGTGGGACCGCGTCTCGTCGGTGTCGGAAAACTCGCTGGCGACGTACCTCTCCAAGGAGCATCCGCAAACCGCGGCGCTGATCCTGTCCAAGGTCAAGCCGTCCTGCGCCGCCAAGGTGATGAGCCAGCTGCCGTCGAGCCTGCGCAATGAGCTGATGCGGCGCGTCCTCAGCCTCAAGCCGATCGTCGACGACGCCATGAAAGTCCTCGAGAAGACGCTGCACGAGGACCTGACGCTCAATTTCGCCCGCAACCTCGGCGCCGACACCTACGCGCGCGTCGCGGACATCATCAACAAGATGGAGCGCGGCCATATCGAGGACATGCTGAAGAGCTTGTCGGAGAAGCGTCCGAAGTCGGCCGAAGTTCTGAAGGAACTGCTGTTCACCTTCGACGACGTGGTCAATTTGACCCCGAAGGCGCGCACCATGATCTTCGACCAGGTGCCGACCGATCGCATCGTTATCGCGCTGAAAGGCACGGACAAGCATTTCCGCGAACTCATCCTGTCCTCCGTTGCCTCGCGCGTCCGCCGCGTCGTCGAGCACGAACTCGCCATCGGCGAGCCGTCGAACCAGCGCGACGTGCTGGAGGCGCGCCGCGTCATCACCGACCTTGCACTCGACCTGGCGGAAAAGGGCGAAATCGAGCTCAACCCCGAGCAGGAGGACGAGCTGGTCTTCCGCTGACCGCTGAACGGGCATGGCAGAAACATCCGATCAGGAGAGCAAGACAGAAGAGCCGACCGAGAAGAAAGTCCGCGATTCGCTCGAACAGGGCAAAATCCCGGTCTCTCGGGAGGCTTCTATCTTCGCCTCGATGGCCGCGCTGATGGTGATCCAGGCGTTCCTGATCGGCCAGGGCGTACAGCAATTGACGCCGACGCTGAAGAGCCTGCTCGACGATCCCGAAGGCTTCCCTCTCAGCAACGGCGCGGACGCGCGCAACCTGCTCACGGTGGTGGGCCTCGAGGCGTTGCGATTCCTGGTGCCGCTGGTCGTCACCCTGGCGGTGTTCGGCCTCGCCGCATCGTTGCTGCAGAATGCGCCGCGCCTGGTGCTGGAGCGCATCAAGCCGCAGCTGTCGCGAATCTCGCCGATCAGCGGCTGGAGCCGGCTGTTCGGAACGCAGGGCCTCGTCGAATTCGCCAAGTCGCTGTTCAAGCTCGTCTCGGTGACGGTCGTCGTCGTGTTCGTGCTGCGCTCGTCCGAAGCCAGGGCGTTCGAGGCGATGTACACGGATCCGGTCGCGCTGCCGGAGATGATTCTCAACATCGCGATGCGGATCGTCTCGGCGATCTGCATCGCCACCATCGTCCTGGTCGCGATCGATCTCGCCTGGGCGCGCTTCCACTGGCGGCGCGAGCTGCGCATGACCAAGCAGGAGATCAAGGACGAGCACAAGCAGGCGGAAGGCGATCCCCTGATCAAGGCGCGCCTGCGCTCGCTGGCGCGCGACCGTTCGCGCCAACGCATGATCGCATCCGCCTCGCGCGCGACGCTGGTGATCGCCAACCCGACACACTTCGCGATCGCGCTGCGCTACAAGCGCGAGGAAAACGCAGCGCCCATGGTCGTCGCCAAGGGCATGGACGTGATCGCGCTGAAGATCCGCGAAGTCGCGGAGCAGAACCGGATCCCGGTGATCGAGAACAAGGCGCTGGCGCGCGCGCTCTATGAGGCGGTTCAGGTCGACCAGGTGATTCCGGCGGAATTCTTCCGGCCGGTCGCCGAGATCATCTACTTCCTGCAGTCCAAGCAGGCGCCGCGGACCGAGAAGGTTCAGTAGATTTCCGAGCATAGCGTCGGCTGCATCAGCCTGACGAAAGCTTGCGGCCCTAAACTTAATCTTAAGAAATCAGCATGGGGCCGTCGTGGGACCGCTTTATCTCTTCGAACTCGCATCGTCGCAGGCGCGGTACCTCGAGCTCCGCCAGTCGACCATCGCGACCAACGTCGCCAACGCCAATACGCCGGGCTTCAAGGCGCGCGACGTCGAGCCCTTCAACAAGGTGCTCGACGCCACGCCGGTCAGGCTCGCGACGACGTCACCCTCGCACATGCAATTGTCCGCGGCCGAGACCGATACGCGGAAGACCGCGAAGAAGGACAGCTGGGAAGTGGTTCACTCCGGCAACTCCGTCAGCCTCGAGCAGGAAATGATCAAGGGCAGCGACGTCAGTCGCGACTACTCGATGAACTCGGCGGTCGTGCGGTCGTTCCACCGCATGCTGCTGTCGAGCGCGAAGAGCTGAGGTGAATTGACATGCTGGACTCACTGCAAGCGTCATTGACGGTCGCGAGCTCCGGGCTCGAAGCGCAGTCGACGCGCATGCGCATCGTTTCGGAAAACCTTGCCAATGCGACCTCGACGGGGCGCACGGCCGGCGCCGATCCGTATCAGCGCAAGACCATCACTTTCGATGCCGCCATGGACCGCGCCTCGGGCGCGCAGCTTGCGAAGGTCAAGGAGATCGGGGTCGACACCACGCCGTATCGCGTGGAGTACGAGCCGGGACATCCCGCCGCCGACAAGGCCGGTTACGTCAAGCTGCCGAACGTCAACATGATGATCGAGATGGCCGACATGCGGGAAGTCAACCGGTCCTATGAAGCCAATCTCCAGGTCGTGAAACAGGTGCGGTCGATGCTGGGCATGACCATCGACCTGCTGAGGAGCTGACAATGCTTGAGGCAATTTCATCCACCGCGATTTCCGCCGGGCAAGCGGCGAGCCGCGCGACCGAGACGCAGGCCATCGCGCCGGCGGCGCCGACCGCCATTCAGTCCACCGACGATGTCGGATTCGAATCGGTGATGAAGCAGGTGACGACGGACGCGATCGGGACGCTGAAGGCGGGCGAAGCGGCGTCGATCTCGGCGATGCAGGGTAAGGAATCGACCCGGAAGGTCGTGGAGGCGCTGATGTCGGCCGAGCAGGCCTTGCAGACCGCGGTCGCGGTTCGCGACAAGGTCGTGCAGGCCTACCAAGAAGTCGTCCGGATGTCGATTTGATCTGAGGGAATGAAGCTGTGAAATCGCTCGCCATTGCGGCCACGGGCATGAACGCCCAGCAGACCAACATCGAAGTCATCGCGAACAACATCGCCAACATCAATTCGACGTCGTACAAGCGTGCGCGCGCGGAATTCACCGATCTGTTCTACCAGATGGACCGCATGCAGGGCGTCGCGAACGTCAATGGCTCCTCGCCGATCCCGGAAGGCTCCAATCTCGGTCTCGGCGTCAAGTCGACGGCCATCCGCAAGCTGCACATCCAGGGCGCGCTCACGCAGACCGGCAACCCCTACGACCTCGCGATCAACGGTCGCGGCTGGTTTCAGGTGCTCGGCCCGAACAACGAGGTGCAATACACGCGCGCCGGCTCGTTCAGCCCCAACGCCAACGGCCAGCTCGTCACCACCGACGGCTATCTGCTGGATCCCGCAATCACGATACCGCAGGGAACGGTTCAGGTCGTCGTCAACCAGACCGGACAGGTGTTTGCCAAGCTGGATACGGAAGTGAACCCGCGGCAGATCGGCCAGCTCAACCTCGCCAATTTCGCCAACGAAGCGGGCCTCGAGCCGCTCGGCAGCAACCTCTATCGCGAGACCACGGCGTCCGGCACGCCGGTCGTCGGGCTGCCGGGCGATTCCGGGTACGGCAAGATCAATCAGCAATATCTCGAAGCCTCGAACGTCGACCCGGTCAAGGAAATCACCGAGTTGATCTCGGCGCAGCGCGCCTACGAAATGAACGCCAAGGTCATCCAGGCCTCGGATGAAATGGCCCAGACGGTCTCGAAGGGCATGCGCTAGTTCCGGTGTTCTCGATGTCGAACAGGGTGGGCTTGATGGTGCGCGGGTTGGCCGCCGTGCTGCTGGTTCTCGTCTCGGCGCGCCTCGCTGCGGCCGAGGAGAAGCGGCTTCCCGTGCCGGCCGTGTCGATCCGCGCCGGCGAGCTGATCCGGGACGACATGATCACGGAACGTGCCTTCGCGCCGAATGTGCTCGGCGTTGCCATGTTCATCGAAGGACGCCAGATCCTGGTCGGACGCATGGCACGGCGCGCGCTGCTGCCGGGCCAGCCGATTCCGACCAATTCGGTGGAGGATCCCTGGACGATTGCCCGCGGCGCCATGGTCAAGGTCGTGGTGGAAGACAGCGGCCTGTCGATCGTCACCTACGGCGCGGCGATGCAGTCGGGCGCGACCGGCGCGCTCATCCCGGTGCGAAACACCGACACCGGCGTGATCATCAGAGGCGTCGTCCAGCCGGACGGCACCGTCAAGGTCGTGGATGGATCATGACCAGATTCCTGCTTGCGCTCATCCTGCTCGTTTCCGCCGCCAGCGCCCAGGCGGCCGTCCGCATCAAGGACATCGCGGACATCAAGGGATTGCGCGAAAACCAGATCGTCGGTTACGGCCTCGTCATCGGCCTGAACGGCACCGGCGACACGCTCCGCAACGCTCCGTTCACGGAGCAGTCCCTGCAATCGATGCTCGAGAACATGGGCATCAACGTCAGGAACGAAACCACGAGCACCAACAATCCCCCGCGTCCGACGACGCTGCGCACACGCAACGTCGCTGCCGTCATGGTGACCGCGGATTTGGCGCCCTCGATCGGGGCGGGCGAGCGCATGGACGTGACCGTATCGTCGCTCGGCGATGCGACCTCGCTGCTCGGCGGCACGCTGGTGATGACGTCGCTGCGGGCGGCGGACGGCGCGGTCTATGCGGTGGCGCAAGGCGCGGTCACGGTCGCCGGTTACAGTGTGGGAGGGCAGGCACAGAACGTCAGCCAGGGCACGCCGACGGCGGGCCGCATCCCGAACGGTGCGCTGGTCGAGCGCGAGGTGCAGGGAAGCCTCCACGAGATGGAGTTCCTGGTGCTGGAGCTCAAGAACCCTGATTTCGTCACCGCGACACGCATTCTCGACGCCATCAACGGTTACGCCGGTGGCCGCTACCGCGCGCAGATCGCCTTCGAGCGCGACTACCGCACCATCGTGCTGTCGAAGCCGCGCCATATCGGCCCCGTCCGCTTCCTCGCCGAAATCGGCGAGTTGACGGTCGAGCCGGACACGCCGGCGCGAGTGGTGATCAACGAGCGGACCGGTACGGTGGTGATCGGGCGCGACGTGCGCATATCGACCGTCGCCGTGACGCATGGCAACCTGACGGTTCGTGTCACCGAGCTTCCCGTGGTGTCGCAGCCGGCGCCGTTCTCGCGAGGGCAGACGGTGGTCGTTCCCCAGACGGTGGTCGAGGCCAACGAGGCCGGATCGCAGGTGGCGATCCTGAGCGGCGTCGACCTCCAGCGCCTGGTGCGCGGGCTGAACCAGATCGGCTTGAAGCCGTCGGGCATCATCGCGATCCTCCAGGCGATCAAAACGGCCGGCGCACTCCAGGCCGACGTGATCGTGCAATGATGCACAAGCGTCGTGCAAGCTTGGTCGCTCAATGCTCAGGTCTCGACCGAGAATCGCACCCGATGCTGAAGCTGGATCACAAAGCCAAACTCCTCCTCCTGGTCGCGGCCTGCGCGCTCGGATGCGCTTCGCCCGTTCTGGCGCTGGATGAGGCCAAGCCGTCGAAGCCGCTCAACCTGCTGTCGTTCGCGCGTGCCCGCGCGCCCGGACCGCAGAAGCCGTATCCGGCGGCCTCGTCGATACCGGGCGACAATGCGTCGTTCCGGGCGACGGCGTGGGCCGCCGAAGATTCCGGACCTGCGATCACGGGGGCCGTGCCGGCTCCCGAGAAGCCCGCGCCAGCGCCCGCAGTCGCGCCCGCGCGCCCGGCCAAGCCGGGCAGCGTCACGGCGCCGCCGAAGCCCGCACCGGCACAGGCTGCCGTACCTGCGGACAATGAGGTCGCCCTGTTCTGCAGCAATGTCGCCGACCCCGCCGTCGATGCGCGGCTGGCCTGGCAGCTCAGGGAGCTGGAGAAGGCCGAGACCCAGCTCCGGGAGCGGATCGCCGAGGTCGAGGCCAAGCGCGCCGAATACGAGAAGTGGATGGCGCTGCGTGACGACTTCCTGAAGAAGGCCGAAGCCAGCGTCGTCGAGATCTATTCGCGCATGAAGCCGGATGCCGCGGCGACCCAGATCGCCGGGATGGCGGACGAGACCGCCGCCGCCGTGCTTGCAAAACTCAGTCCGAGGAGCTCGAGCGCGATCTTCAACGAGATGGAGACGGCACGCGCGGCGCACCTTGCCGATCTGCTCGGCGGAATGCGTCGCGTGGATGACGGAAAGACCAAATAGATGAAGAATCTGATCCTCATCCTGCCGCTCCTGATGCTGACCGGGTGCATCGGCGATCCCGCGGAAGTGCTGACCGGTCCGCGACTGTCGCCGGTCGGCACCGGCCTGAGGACACAGGCCGATCCGATTCCGGTGACGCCCCGCATGCGTACGCCCGTCAGCTATCGCTCGACCTGGGACGACGGCACGGATCTCTATCGCGATCCCCGTGCCCGGCGCACCGGCGACGTCGTGACCGTCATCATCTCGATGCAGGACAAGGCCAAGCTCGACAACAAGACCGATCGTTCGCGCGATTCGCAAATCAAGTTCGGGCTGGATTGGCTGATGGACGTCGCCGGATGGCAGGACAAGGGCTCGACCAGCGCCAATCTGAACACCAACACCCAGATCAAGGGGAACGGTCAGATCGATCGTACCGAAGACATCAAGCTGTCGATTGCCGCCATCGTCACCGACGTGTTGCCCAACGGCAATATGATGATCAGCGGCTCGCAGGAGTTCAAGGTCAATACCGAGATGCGCGTGCTCAACGTCGGCGGCATCGTGCGTCCGCGCGATATCTCGCGCACCAACACGATCTCCTACGAGAAGATCGCTGAGGCACGCGTGGCGTATGGCGGTCGCGGAAATCTGTCTGACGTGCAGCAGCCTGGATGGGGACATCGGATCTATGACGCCGTGGCACCATTCTGAGAATCGCGCCGACCGCGCCGCGCCGCGAGGGCAGGGGACGTGATGCGCCTGATTGCGGCCATTGTGGTGCTGACCCTGATCGCGATCGGTGCGGGCGCGGTTGCCGGCCTGCAGCTGTTCGCGGCCGCGGAGCGCGCCGCCGACGCGAAGAAGAGCGCCACGCCGCCGCCCCTTGCCACGAGCTACGCCGGCAGCGCACGGCTGAGAAAGCTGTCCCCGATCGTGACCAATCTCGCCGCGCCGGCCAACAACTGGGCCCGTGTCGAAGCCTCCATGGTGACCGATAGCATGAGCGACGAGGATGCCGGCATCCTGGCCGCCCATATCAGCGAGGACATCGTGACCTATCTGCGGTCGGCATCGGTTGGCCAGTTCGAGGGATCGCGCGGGCTTCAGCATCTCCGCGACGACCTGACGGAGCGGGCCAATATCCGCTCGTCGGGCAAGATCCGCGAATTGATCATTGAGACCTTGGTGATTCAGTGAGAGTGAGAGTCCTGCTGCTCGCGTTGGTTCTGGTCGTGCTGCCCGAGGTGGCGCTGGCCCAGATTCCGGACCTCAACTCGCTGCTGCCGCCGGGCAACGGCTCGACCAGCGGCCGCATCATCCAGCTGATGGCGGTGATCACGGTGATGTCGGTGGCGCCGGGGCTGCTGATCATGGTGACGAGCTTCACGCGATTTGCGGTGGCGCTGTCGTTCCTGCGCTCCGGTCTCGGCCTTCAGACCACGCCGGCCAATCTGGTGCTGATCAGCCTCGCGCTGTTCATGACCTTCTACGTGATGGCGCCGACCTTCGACCGCGCCTGGGAAACCGGCGTCCAGCCGCTGATGAAGAACGAGATCTCGGAGGAAGAGGCCTATCTGAAGATCACCGATCCGTTCCGCGAGTTCATGCTGGCCCATGTCCGCGACAAGGATCTCCAGACCTTCGAGGCACTCGCCGCGGAGAGCTTCCGCAAGAAGTTCGACGACAAGCGCATCGACATGCGCGTCATCATTCCGGCCTTCATGATCTCCGAGCTCAGGCGTTCGTTCGAGATCGGATTCCTCATCATCCTGCCGTTCCTGGTCATCGACATGATCGTGGCGACGCTGACAATGTCGATGGGCATGATGATGATGCCGCCGACGATCATCGCGCTGCCGTTCAAGATGCTGTTCTTCGTGTTGATCGACGGCTGGAACCTGCTGGCCTCCGGATTGGTGCGGTCGTTCTCGTAGCGACCGCGATCGCCGGCCGGTTATGGTTAGCGAAAAGTGCCGGTCTATGGTTAGCAGAGGGTAATGTTAACTATATGATATTACAGCGAAATTCAAGCCGATCTTAATCTCGGCGCAAGATTCGACGTGCTAGCAATGCGGCACGGCGGGTTGGACCCCACCCACATCAGTCCAAAGGCATGATGCCGCCCCTCCGTACCGGTGAAAGCCCGGTATGTCCCCTCGTGAAAATGTAACGCGTACATCAAAGGGACATTCGCAATGTCAAGCCTGCTTACGAACTCGACCGCCATGACCGCGCTCCAGACCCTGCGGTCTGTCAGCTCGCAACTCTCCACCACGCAGAACCGGATCTCGACCGGCCAGCGCGTGGCCACCGCTTCCGACAACGCCGCCTACTGGTCGATCGCAACGTCGATGCGCGCCGACAACGCCGCGCTCTCCGCCGTCTCCGACTCGCTCGGTCTGTCGGCTGCGACGGTCGACACCGAATATACCGCTCTGACCACGGTTATCGGCAACAAGGACTCCGGCCTGACCAAGCTGCAGGCGCTGCTGGTCGAAGCCAAGACCGCTGGTATCGACCGCACCAAGATCCAGGCGGACGTCACCCAGATCCAGCAGCAGATGAAGGCGACAGCCAATGCGGCGACCTTCAACGGCGTGAACTGGCTGAGCACGACCGCCACCACCCCGGCGACCGTGAACCTGGTGTCGTCGTTCTCCCGAGTCGGCAGCACGCCGACCACGGGCTCGATCACCCTGACCACCGCCAACTACTCGCTCTACACCGCGACCCAGGGCGGCTTCCTGGACAAGGTGAGCGGCGCGGCGTCGATCGACACGCTCAGCATCTCCGCGCTGACCGACTCCGCGGCTGACCAGACCACGCTCGACGGCTATATCACGCAGGTCACCGCTGCGATCAACTCGGTGGCTTCGGCCGCCGCCGACCTCGGCGCCGTCAAGACCCGTATCTCGACCAACACGGACTTCGTGAAGTCGCTGATGGACTCGGTTGATCGCGGTATCGGCCAGCTCGTCGACGCCGACATGAACCAGGAGTCCACCCGCCTGGCGGCCCTCCAGGTCCAGCAGCAGCTCGGCGTGCAGGCGCTCTCGATCGCCAACAACAGCAGCCAGAGCATCCTGTCGCTGTTCCGCTAAGCCTTAGACCATCTGGGGAGGGCCGCGCTTCTCGCGAAGCGCGGCCCTTTCGTTTGGTGTGTTGCCGCGCGCACGCCGCAAATTCGGCTGCCCTGTTGCAGTCCGGGCACAGAGCCACAAGCCTCGCACAAGCTTCGCGCGCTATCGTCGCCGCTACGACAGGTTGGGCCTGCTTTTTCGCCGCCCAAAGGCATGACGCCGCCCTGTCGTACCGGTGCAAGCCCGGTATGTCCCCAAAAACAGTTCAATCTTCAAAGGGACATCAAAAATGGGTTCAAGTCTGCTCACCAACTCGTCTGCAATGACTGCGCTGCAGACCCTCCGCAATGTCAGCTCGCAGCTCGCGACCACGCAGAACCGGATCTCGACCGGCCAGCGCGTGGCCACTGCTTCCGACAACGCCGCCTACTGGTCGATCGCAACGTCGATGCGCGCCGACAACGCCGCGCTCTCCGCCGTCTCCGACTCGCTCGGTCTGTCGGCTGCGACGGTCGACACCGAATACACCGCTCTGACCGCGGTTGTCGGCGACAAGACCGGCGGCCTGACCAAGCTCCAGGCGCTGCTGGTCGAAGCCAAGACCGCTGGTATCGACCGCACCAAGATCCAGGCCGACATCACCCAGATCCAGCAGCAGATGAAGGGTACCGCCAATGCGGCGACCTTCAACGGCGTGAACTGGCTGAGCACGACCGCGACCACGCCGGCGACCTTCAACCTGGTGTCGTCGTTCTCGCGCGTCGGCGGCACGCCGACGATCGGGTCCATCACCCTGACGATCGCCAACTACTCGCTCTACACCGCGACCCAGGGCGGCATCCTGGACAAGGTGAGCGGCGCTGCATCGATCGACACGATCAGCATCGCGGCGCTGACCGACTCGACGGCTGACATGACCACGCTCGATGGCTACATCGCGCAGGTCACGGCCGGGATCAACTCGGTGGCCTCGGCCGCCGCCGACCTCGGCGCCGTCAAGAACCGCATCTCGACCAACACGGAATTCGTCAAGACCCTGATGGACTCGGTGGACCGCGGTGTTGGTCAGCTCGTCGACGCCGACATGAATGCGGAATCGACCCGCCTTCAGGCCCTGCAGACCCAGCAGCAGCTCGGCGTTCAGGCGCTCTCGATCGCCAACCAGAACAGCCAGAGCATCCTGTCGCTGTTCCGCGGCTAAGCCTCAAAACCATCCGGGAAGGCCGCGCTTCTCGCGAAGCGCGGCCTTTTTATTTGGCGTACGCTCGTCACGCGTCGTGACCTCCTGGCTCACCGTGTTGCGGTCCAGCCACGTCGCCACAAGCCTCGCACAAACTTCGCGCGCTATCGTCGCCGCTACGACAGGTTGGGCCCGCTCTTCGGCCGCCCAAAGGCATGATGCCGCCCCGCCGTACCGGTGCAAGCCCGGTATGTCCCCAAAATCAATTCAATCCGTTTCAAAGGGACGTCAAGAATGGCCTCGAGCCTGCTTACCAACTCCGCTGCAATGACCGCGCTCCAGACACTCCGGAGCGTCAGCTCGCAGCTCGCGACCACGCAGAACCGGATCTCGACCGGCCAGCGCGTGGCCACCGCTTCCGACAACGCCGCCTACTGGTCGATCGCGACGTCGATGCGCGCCGACAACGCCGCGCTCTCCGCCGTCTCCGACTCGCTCGGTCTGTCGGCTGCGACCGTCGACACCGAATACACCGCTCTGACCGCGGTTGTCGGCGACAAGACCGGCGGCCTGACCAAGCTGCAGGCGCTGCTGGTCGAAGCCAAGACCGCTGGTATCGACCGCACCAAGATCCAGGCCGACATCACCCAGATCCAGCAGCAGATGAAGGGTACCGCCGATGCGGCAACCTTCAACGGCGTGAACTGGCTGAGCACGACCGCCGCCACTCCGGCGACCTTCAACCTGGTGTCGTCGTTCTCGCGCGTCGGCGGCACGCCGACGATCGGGTCCATCACCCTGACGATTGCCAACTACTCGCTCTATACCGCGACCCAGACCGGTATCCTGGACAAGGTGAGCGGCCCGGCGTCGGTCAACACGATCAACATCTCCGCGCTGACCGACTCGACGGCTGACCAGACCACGCTCGATGGCTACATCACGCAGCTCACCACTGCGATCAACTCGGTGTCCTCGGCCGCCGCCGACCTCGGCGCCGTCAAGAACCGCATCTCGACCAACACGGAGTTCGTCAAGACCCTGATGGACTCGGTGGATCGCGGTGTCGGTCAGCTCGTCGACGCCGACATGAATGCGGAATCGACCCGCCTCCAGGCCCTTCAGACCCAGCAGCAGCTCGGCGTTCAGGCGCTCTCGATCGCCAACCAGAACAGCCAGAGCATCCTGTCGCTGTTCAAGTAAGCTTCGGCTTTGGAAACAACCGTGCTCCCCCGGGAGCACGGTCCCTGCCATGACCGGCGGGTGTGGCGGCACAAGATGTGCCCGTAATGGAAGTTCTTCCGACGCCAGACGTCATGCAACACGCCGCAGCCGATTGCGCTGCCATGCGCTCGTGCGCCTGCTTGTTGCTGCTGAGTTGATCGCGTCGTCCAGGATTCTTGTAAAATTGCAACGCCTCGCCCGCGAACCGACACATTCGTCTCCTTGCGCAACCTTCAGACAAGGTTGGCAGCGGAGTGTCCCATACGTTCGCATTGGTACGAGGTCACATGCTGCTCAGTCGTGCGCAGGTACAGCAACTGCTCAACAATCTGCTGGAGCTTGGGCCGCGGCGCCTGATGGCCTTGGGACTGATCGGCTTTGCCGTTCTCGTCACCGTCGTCGGCGGCGCCTATTATCTGAGCCGGCCTGAGTTCGAAACGCTCTATACAGGCCTGAATCGCGAAGACGTGACGCGCATCGGCGCCGCGCTGCGCGAGCAGAATATCACATTCGACGTCAATACGGCCGGCGACGCCATCTCGGTGCGCCCGAGCCAGACCATGCAGGCGCGGATGCTGCTTGCCGAGAAGGGGCTGCCGACCAGCGCCAATTCCGGCTACGAGCTGTTCGACAAGATCGGCTCGCTCGGCCTTACCTCGTTCATGCAGGAGGTCACCAAGCTCCGGGCGCTCGAAGGCGAGATCGCGCGCACCGTGCAGTTGATGAAGGGCGTCAAGGCGGCGCGGGTGCATATCGTGATGCCGGTGCGCGGCTCGTTCCGGGCGACGCAGCAGCCGCCTTCGGCGTCGGTCGTACTGCGCACCGACGGCGCGATCGAGGCGCGCACGGCGCAGTCGATCCGCCACCTCGTCGCGGCGGCCATTCCCGGCATGAGCCGCGACAAGGTGACGGTGCTGGATGCCGATGGTTCGATGCTGCTCGCCGAAGAGGACGAAGCCAGCGCGGCCCCGACCAAGATGGCGAGCCTCCAGAAGACGGTCGGCGGGATGGTGCAGGAGAACATCCGCAAGGCGTTGACGCCATATCTCGGTCTGGACAATTTCGAGGTGAGCGTCGCGCCGCAGCTCTCCACCGACAAGCGGCAGACCAACGAGACGGTCTACGACCCGGAGAGCCGCGCCGAGCGTTCGGTCCGGAACGTGCGCGAGAAGGAATCGTCGCAGAATGCGGACCGTTCGACGCCGACCACGGTGCAGCAGAACCTGCCGGACCAGCAGGTGAATAGCGGCGGCACGAAGAATTCCAGCGAGGACAAGACCCGCCGCGAGGACGTCACCAATTTCGAGGTGTCGTCCAAGACAACGACGACGGTGAGCGACGGCTATTTGGTCAAGAAGCTCTTCATCGCCGTGCTGGTCAACCGCGCGCGGCTTGTCGCCGATCTCGGCGACAAGAGCAATCAGGCGATCGTCGACAGCAAGCTCGCCGAGATCAGCCAGCTCGCGGCGACGGCAGGCGGACTGGACAAGCAGCGCGGCGACCAGATCCAGGTGACGGCCGTCGACTTCATCGAAGGCTCGCGCGAACTGGCGCCGGTGCCGCCGATCAGCTTCGTCGAGATGATCAACAAGCAGCTCGGCAGCGTCATCAACGCGGTCACCATCCTGGCCGTTGCCTCGATGCTGGTCTGGTTCGGCCTTCGCCCCGCGGTCAACGGCATTCTGACGCATCGCGCAGCGCAGGAGCAGACCGAGGCGGCCGAGGCCGCCGAGCTTGAAGCTGCAACAGCCCTTGCACTGGCCGACAGTCAGGACCCCGAGCTCAACCTCGTCGAGGATCTCGAAGGCAAGATGCAGCGGACGCCGCAGAAGCGGCTGGAGCAGATCGTCCGGCTCGATCAGATGCAGGCGGCAGCAATCCTTAAAGACTGGATGCGACGCGAGGAGGCAGCATGAACGCGGCTATCGGAAAACTCCTGACGCAGTTCGACGCGAATGGGCGGGCCAAGTCTCCGCCGCCGCCTCCGCCCCCCAAGATCCAGGATGTGCTGACAAGGCCGATGGAGGTGCGGCGCGAGCCTCAGCCTCAGCCGCCGCGTCAGGTCCAATCGCAGCCGCAGCTTCAATCGCCGCTTCCGGCGCCCGAGGCGGAAGCTCCGTCGGCCAATCTTCTCGAAGATGCCTATCGTCGCGGTCACGCCGCCGGTGTCGCGGAAGGCGATGCTAGGGTCGCCGAGGAGCGCGTTCGCAGCGCGATCCGGCTCGGCGAGGAGCGGGCCAAATGGTCCGACCAGCAGGCGGCCACGATCGTGGGCGGCTTCGAGACGGCCTGCCGCGAGATCGAAACCAACATCGCAAGCTCGGTTGCGCGGATATTGCTGCCTTTCCTCGCCGACGCCGTCCGTGACAAGGCGATCGGATCGCTGGTCGAGCAGATCGCAACGCTGACCGGCAATTCGCCGGTGCCGGTGTTCAAGATCACCGGCCCGGGCGAATTGCTCGATCTGGTGCGCTCGCAGCTCCAGACGGCCCGGCGAACCGGGATTGAATACGAAGCCGCCGAGACTTTCGAGGTCCGCGTCGTCGCAGACCAGACCGTGATCGAGACGCAGATTGCGGCGTGGAGCGAACGTCTGAACGAGGCGCGCCGGTAGTCCGCCATGGAAGAAGTCAAGCACGAGCTGGTGATCATCCGCAGGCGCAGCGCCTTCGCCGAGGAGGCGCATCACGGTGGCGTCTGGAAGATCGCGTATGCGGACTTCATGACCGCGATGATGGCGTTCTTTCTGGTCATGTGGCTGCTCAATGCGCTCAACCAGGACCAGAAGCAGGTGGTCGCGAGCTATTTCAACCCGATCAAGCTCGCGGAGAACGCACCCGCTCCGAAGGGCCTCAAGGATCTCAGCAAGAAGGAGCCGACGCAGTTCGAAGGCCAGGACGGCAAGCGTCAGCCGGCCGGGCCGAACGAAGAACGTCGCGGAGACTCGCCGACGGCGGAGAAGCCTGCCTCCTTCGAAGAGAAGGTTCTGTTTCGCGATCCCTACGCGACGCTTGCCGAGATCGCCAACAGCGCGAACCAGTCCTCGGGCCAGCGCCGCGCCGGCGCGCTGACCTCCGCCGAAGAGGACGGCCTCAAGGGCGGCGATGCCTACCGCGATCCCTTCGATCCCGGCTATTGGAAGTTGGCGCCGCAGACGTCCAAGGATGCGGATCACTTCGTCGACAGCGAGCCAAAGCCGAACGCGTCCGCGCGCGACAATGCGTCCGGGACAGGTCAGGGCGAGCCGCAGGCGCAACGTGCCAAGCAGGACGATGCCGGCGGTAGCGTGGCTCCAAACGCGGACGCGTCGTCTGCAAGCCTGTCGCCGCTGCTGCCGCCCGGGCCTGCGCTTTCGCAGGCTCAACGCGATGGCAGTGCTCAGGCGAATGCGCCGCAACCGGGCGCCCAGGCTGGCGCTCAAGCCAATGCCGCCGCGCAGCCACGCCCCGGCGATCAAGCAAAGAATTCCGAATCGCGCGATGCGGCACAGACCCAGCAGCCGACCGTCAAGCAGCTACAGTCCGCGATCGTGGATGCGCTGTCGGACATCAAGGCCGGTGCGGGCCCGGTGGCCGAGGTGCGCCAGGTCGAGGAAGGCCTTCTGATCAGCCTGACCGACGATGCGAGCTTCGGAATGTTCGCGGTCGGCTCGGCCGAGCCGCGGCCTGAGCTGATCCGCGTGATCGACAAGATCGGGCCGCTACTGACGAAGCGCCAGGGCATGATCATCGTCCGCGGCCACACCGACAATCGGCCTTACAAGTCCGAGAATTACGACAATTGGCGGCTGTCGACCGCGCGCGCGCAGATGGCTTACTACATGCTGGTTCGCTCCGGCGTCGATGCGCAGCGGATCGAGCATGTCGAAGGCTACGCCGATCGGCGGCCGAAACTGACGAACGATCCAGCTGCCGCCCAGAACCGCCGGATCGAGATCCTGGTCCGGGAGAAGCGCCCTTGATCAGGCCGCTCCTGCGCGCCGCGCTGCTGCTGCTGCCGTTCACGACGGTATGCGCGCTTGCCGATCCGGCACCGTCCCCGGCATCGACCTCGGGCGAGCCCTATGAGCTCGTGCGCACCTTGCAGGCGGTGCAGGATGGCATTGCCCGCGGCGACACCGCGGCGCATGGCAGCCACATCGCGCTGACCCGGCAGGTCGGCGAAAAGTTCCTCGCCGCCGATCCGAGCGTGTGGAGCAATGCGCAGAACGGCCAGGCCGTCATCATCTATTTGCTCAGCGGCGGCGGGCCGCAGGTCGTCCGAAAGCTGCCGCGCGACAAGCTGAACGTCGACGAGCGGCTGTTCAACGGTGCGCTGGCCTATGTCGAAGGCCGCCAGGACGAAGCGCGCGAACTGCTCAAGGACGTTAAGCCGCGCACGTTGCCAACGGGCCTGGGCGGACAGGTCGCGCTGGTCCAGGGCGCACTGTTCGCGCGCGCCGAGGCATCGCTCGCGATCGAGCGTCTGGACGACGCGCGGCTGCTGTTGCCGGGCACGCTGGTGGAGGAGGCGGCACTGCGGCGCGAGATCCTGCTGGTCGGGCAGGCCGAGGATTTCGACAAGTTCGAGTTCCTGACGCTCGCCTATATCCGCCATTACCGCAACTCGGTCTATGCCGGGGACTTCTGGCAGCGCTTCGCCTCCGGCCTGACGCAATCGAGCATTGCTCTCGACGAGCGCCGCTTTGCGCGGATCGTCACTCTGCTGGAGCAGATCGACCGGGCGAGCCGCCTCAAGCTTTATCTCGTGATCGCGCGCACCGCGATGGTGCATGGACGGCTGGCGGTGACCCGGCTTGCAGGCGAGCGTGCGCTGACGCTCAGCGCCGACGCGTCGGAGGATCGCGAGCGCGCGCATTTCTTCCGCGGCGTCTCGCGGGCGCTCACTGACGAGTATGACGGCGGTGTCGCCGAGTTGAAGGCCCTCGACCGCTCGAAGTTGCCCGAGCGCGACGTTCCGTTGCTGAATGCGACGTTGCAGCTCGCACTCGATGTCCGCAAGCCGTTCGCGGGTGGATCCACCGCCGCCGCCGACAAGCCTCCGGTCACGCCGGCGCGTCTCGATCTCGCCGCGTCGACCGAGACGCTTGCGCGCGCGCGGAAGCAGCTCGGCGAACTCGAACGCCTTACCAGGGATCGCCCATGACGAAGCTCAGTGGAACCTCCGGACAGGTCTTTTCGGGTCTCGCCGAAAGCCTCAACGTGCGCGGCGCATCGCTCTCGGGAAAATCCGCCGGAACGAAATCGCCGGCAGATTCGTCGTTCAACGATCTGCTGCACACCGTCTCGAATCTCGCGAAGCGGGCGCTCAACGACGAGGGCGGCAACACGAGCGCGAAAGCCGGATCGTTGCGCACGCACCTCGCGCGCCCGGCCGACAAGGACAAGACGGTGCGGGAACGCACCGAGGCGGATGATGAACCCGAACCCATTCGCAAATCGTCCGACGAGAAAACTGAAAAATCGCCGGAGACGCAAACTCCGGTCGACCACGGCGCGAAGACCGAAGTTTCGGCCCGATCGAGCATTCCGGCGGTCGTCGAACAGCAGTTCGCCGCCGTGCCGGCCGTGAAGCCGCAGCTGCAATCGCCGGCGGGCGACAAGAAGGACGCGCCTGCGCGCGACGAGCGCTCTGCCACGACGAAGCGTGAGGTCCAGGGCACCGCGAAGGTCACGTCTGCCGAGCCCGCGCCGCCGGCTGCCGCTTCAACGGGCACGCGCTCGCAGGCCGCGCCTTCGCAGGCGGCGGCAGCCGCGCAGCAAGCCAGCGATGCGTCCTCGAAGGCAATGCCCGCGACGCAAGGCTTCGAGGCCGTCACGGCCAATGTCGAACGCGCCGTCAAGGCCTCGGCGCGGGACGCATTGCCCGAAGCGACCAAGGTCACCGTGGTCCAGCAGGAGACCCATCTGCCGCCGGCGCAGTTCAGCGCCACGCAGCAGGTCGCCAACGCAGTCGTCGCCGAGCTGAAGGAATCGCCGGCTCCGACGGCGTCCACCGCCGCCGATCTCGCGACGTCGCAGACCAAAGCGCCTGAGCCGCTCAAGATCCTGACGATCAATCTCGAACCGCCGGCGCTCGGCAACGTCACGGTACGCCTTCGCCTCGTCGGCTCGGAGGTTTCAGTTCACCTCGCGGCCGCGCGCAAGGACACCAGCCTGATGCTGGATCAGCAGCGCGAGTCGATCCGCGATCTCATGCAGTCGGCGGGCTATGTCGCCGACGTCGCGCCCGTGCAGCACGGCTCGCTGGACGGATTCCAGAGCGGCTCCGGCCAGCCGCAGCCGCAGCTCTCCGGCCAGCAACAGCCATCGTCGCAGTCGCAAGGCACGTTCGGCGGCGCCGGCACGTCGTCCGGGCAATCGGACGGCGGTGCGAAGCAGGCCCGGCAGGAGCGCCAGTCCAACGAGGAGACGCGTCATGACCAGGACGTGGGGCCGCATACTCGCCGCGGCCCTGTTTATCTGTAGCGCGGGCGCCGCGGCAGCGGCGACCGACAACGCGCGCCCTTGCGAGCGCGAGATGGCGCGCGCGTCCCAGCAGCATGGGATCCCGCTCGGCATTCTCTATGCGGTCGGCCTCACCGAGACCGGACGGCGCGGTTCGCTCCACCCTTACGCGCTCGGCGCCGACGGCCAGACCGTGTTCGCCAAGGACATGAACGACGCGATCGCGAATTTCGAGACGATGCGCGGCAAGGGCATCAAGCTGATCGACCTCGGCTGCATGCAGATCAACCATTATTATCACGGCGACAAGTTCACGTCGGTGCGCGCGATGTTCGATCCCGCGAAGAACGTCGAATACGCCGCACGCTTCCTGAAAGAGCTGAAGCAGCGCGAGGGCAGCTGGACCATGGCGGTCGCGCGCTACAACGCAGGCCCCAACAATCAGCCCGCGCAGAAGCGCTACGTCTGTCACATCGTCGCTCATCTCGTCTCCAGCGGCTTCGGCGCGTGGACCGACAAGGCGCGCTCGTTCTGTCAGCCGAAGACGACGTGACCGCTACCACCTGAAAGTTGTGCACGGATCCCAATCATCAGCTCCGCGCAAGCAAGAACCCGCATTGTAGATACAACCTGACAAAGGAGCCTACTTCATGAGCCTGTATGGTGTTATGCGCACCGGCGTTTCCGGAATGAGCGCGCAGTCCAACAAGCTGTCGACGGTTTCGGACAACATCGCGAACGTCAACACGACCGGTTACAAGCGGGCTTCGACGGAATTCTCGTCACTGATCCTGAAGAGCGGCTCCGGCAATTACGACTCCGGCGCCGTCGAGACGACGGTTCGCTACGCCATCAGCGACGCGGGACACACGCAGTTCACCACGTCGACCACGGACCTCGCCGTGCAGGGCAACGGCTTCTTCGTGGTGTCGAACGCCGCCAACACGCAGCAATATCTGACGCGCGCCGGCTCGTTCGTGCCGGACGCCCAGGGCAATCTGGTCAACGCGGCCGGCTACTACCTCCTGGGCCAGCCCGGTAAGGTGACCAATTTCTCGCAGAACAGCCTGTCCGGCATGCAGATCGTCAACATTGCCCAGGTTTCGCAAGTGCCTGTGCCGTCGACGGCGGGAACGCTCACGACCGGCAATCTGGATCCGAAAGCGGCTGTGATCGCCGGTCCGCCCGGGCCGGCGTCATATTCGTCGAAGAGCTCGATCGTGGCCTACAACAATATCGGCCAGGCCGTTACGCTCGACGTCTACATGTCCCACACGGCGACGGCCGCCGGCTCTGACACCTGGCAGCTTCAGGCTTACAACTCCGCGACAGGTGCGTCGGTTGGTGCCGCCACCACTTTCACCTTCGATACGACCGCAGCCGGCAAAGGCACGCTGGCCGCGGCGAGCCCGACGACTCTCGCCCTCACCGTTCCCGGCGGTGCGGCGATGAGCCTGGACCTGTCGAACATGACGCAGGTCGGAACCGACTTCAGCTTCAAGGCGACAGTCAATGGCAGCGTTCCATCGGCCATCGACAAAGTCGATGTCGACGATTCGGGCTTCGTGACGGCGATCCTCAAGAACGGTCAGCAGCTGACGCTCTACACCATCATGCTCGCCGACGTCGCGAGCCCCGACAACCTGACGCCGGAGCCCGGCAACGTCTATTCGACCAACATGAATTCCGGCAACGCGCAGGCCGGGAATGCCGGTACCGGCGGTCTCGGCACTGTCCAGTCGGGCGCGCTGGAGGACTCCAACGTCGACCTCGCGGACGAACTCACCGGGATGATCGAGGCGCAGCGCGGCTTCACTGCGAATTCGAAATCGTTCCAGACCGGCGCCGATCTTCTCGACGTCGTCGTCAACCTGAAGCGCTGAATCCTCAAGCGCTCATTCCGGGCAAGAGCAAATCATGTCCCTTACCGCCGCTCTCGACTCCGCTCGTGCGTCGCTCATGGCGTCGGGTATCCAGTCGTCGACGATCTCGCGCAACATAGCCGGTGCCAGCGCCGCCGGCTATTCGCGCAAGATCGCCGTGCTGGACAATCTCCCTGGGGCCGGCGTCTATGTGGCGGCGATCCAGCGCGCCGCGAGCTCGGGTCTCTATAATAACGTCCTGATCGCGACGTCTGGGTCCGCCAAGCAGAATGCGATCCTGGACGGTCTTCAGAAGATATCGGCCTCGACTGTAGACGATCCCGAGCTTGGGCAGTCGCCGGCCGCCCAGCTCAACAAGCTGAAGCAGGCGCTCCAGCAATATGCCAACGCCCCGGACAACACCACGCTGGCGCAGGCGGCGGTCACGTCCGCCAAGGACATGGCGACCGCGCTCAACCAGGCCACCAAGACCGTGCAGACGGTGCGCCAGGGAGCGGACGCCGACATGGCGACTTCGGTCGGGAATATCAATCAGCTCCTGACCCAGTTCGATAAGGTCAACACCGCGATCGTGAAGGGGACGATCGCCGGTGACGACGTCACCGATTATCTCGACCAGCGCGACAACATTATCTCGAAGATGTCGCAGGAGGTCGGCGTCTCGATGACGCTGCGCGCCAACGGCGACGCGGCGCTCTACGCCGACAGCGGCGTCGTGCTGTTCGACAAGACGGCGCGCTCGGTCAGCTTCGCGGCGACCAACATCTATACGCCCGGGACCACCGGAAATGCTGTCTATATCGACGGTGTCCCGGTCACCGGCGCCAATTCCGTGATGCCGATCAAGACCGGCAAGCTCGCTGGCCTCGCCCAATTGCGCGACAACGCCACGGTCACGTATCAGAGCCAGCTCGACGAGGTCGCACGCGGCCTTGTCGAATCCTTCAAGGAGGTCGACCAGTCCGGCGCCGCGCTGCCCGACCGGCCCGGCCTCTTCACCTATCCCGGCTCACCCGCGATGCCCGCAAGCGCGACCGTCTCGGTCGGCTTGGCCGGCTCGATCAGCGTTGCCGCGTCGGTCGACCCGGCCCAGGGCGGCAATCCCAACCTGCTGCGTGATGGCGCGATCAGCGGCAACGTTGCCTACAGATACAACACCACCGGCAATGCCGGTTACTCGACCAGGCTGCAGCAGCTCATCGGCAACATGGATGCGTCGCAGCCGTTCGATGCAACCACGCAAGGCAAGCCGAGCGGCAGCTTGATCGACTTCGCTGCGTCGTCGACGAGCTGGATCGAAAACCAGCGCAAGGCCGCGGACGACAACGCCACCTACCAGAACACGCTGCTCGACCGCAGCTCCGCGGCGCTGTCGAACGTCAGCGGCGTCAACATGGACGACGAGATGTCCTTGATGCTTCAGGTCGAACGTACCTATTCGGCGTCGTCGAAGATCATCTCGACCGTCGACCAAATGTTGCAGAGCCTGCTGGCCGCCGTGGGGAATTAAGTCATGATGAGCGCCAACTACATCTCGACCCTGATGCTGTCTTCGTCGTTGAGGTCCTCGATCACGAACAATCAGGCCGCGCTGACCAAGGCCTCGAAGGAAGCCACCACCGGCCGCTTCGCCGATGTCGGCCTCGAGCTTGGTGCCACGACGGGAAGCGACGTCACCCTGCGGGCGGACCTGAGCTTCGCCGATCAACTCGTCGATACCAACGGGCTCGTCTCGGGGCGGCTGGACACGACGCAGAACCGGATCACCCAGCTCGGCACGACCGCAACCTCTTTCCTCAAGGACCTGATCGCGGCCCGCAGCACCGACGGCGGCGGGCGGATCATCCTGCCGCCTGCGTCCGCCAACCTCCAGGATCTGATCGGCGCGCTGAACGTCTCCTATAATGGCTCGTATCTCTTCTCGGGGGTCAACACGCAGAACACGCCGATCACGGCTTACACCGCGGGTTCGGCCAGCAAGAACCAGGTCGATGCCGATTTCCTTGCGACCTTCGGCTTCTCGCAATCCTCGGCCAGCGTGAGCACCATTACCCCGGCCCAAATGCAGACCTTCCTCAACACCACCTTCGATGCCGAGTTCGCGAGCCCGGCCTGGAACACCAATTGGTCAACGGCCACCGACCAGACCATGCAAAGCCGTATCTCCACGACCGAGATCGCCGATACGTCCGTTAGCGCCAACCAGATCGGCTTCCGTAGGCTCGCCGAGGCCTACACCATGATGGCGGATCTTGGGAACGCGAACCTGAGCCAGGACACGTTCCAAGTCGTCGTGGACAAGGCCATCGGCCTCGTCGGTAACGCCATCACTGACCTCGCTACGCTCGGCGGCGGCGTCGGCACAGTCCAGCAGCGGGTCACCGGCGCCACCGAAAAGCTCAAGACGCAGCAGGACATTCTGAACAATCAGATCGTCAAGATGGAGGCCGTCGACCCGACGGAGGCCTCGGTCCGGGTCAACACCCTGCAGACCCAGATCAAGACGGCGCTGTCGCTGACGTCGCAGCTCCAGCAGATCAGCCTGATCAACTATCTCTGAGCCGGGGTCTGTAACTTTGTCTTGTTGTTCGGTCTCCTGCGCAGAGTGGTTCTGATGACGTTTGAAGCCTATGAAGTGGTCGTCGATGATAGCGCCTCTGAGGCGCGGGGCCGCGAGCGGCAGGCGCTCAGCCTCGGCATCGACCGGCTCGAGCGGGTCCAGGGCGGGCGCTTCAGCTTCGAAGATCTGGTCGAGAGCCTGCTCTACGTGCGGCGGCTGTGGACGATCTTCATCGAGGATCTCGCCCATCCGGAAAACGCACTCCCGGAAAAGCTGCGCGCCGACATCATCTCGATCGGTCTGTGGGTCGTCAAGGAAGCGGATCGGCTTCGCGAGGAGAAGTCGAACGACGTGATGCAGCTCATCGAAATAAACCGCCTGATCCGAGACGCGCTCTGATGAAAATATCCTTGCGGGCGGGCGAGCGGATCTACGTCAACGGCGCGGTGCTGCGCGTGGACCGCAAGGTCTCCGTCGAGCTCGTCAACGACGTGATGTTCCTGCTCGAAGGGCAGGTCATGCAGGCTTCCGACGCCACGACGGCGATGCGGCAGCTCTATTTCATCGTCCAGCTCATGCTGATGAACCCGACGGATATCGGCGCCGCAGTCGCGCTCTACGGGGAGCATCACGCGGCCCTGCTCGCGGTTTGCGAGAGCCGTGAGATGCTCGACGGGCTCGCCACGATCCACGAGCTGGTCCGCACGACCCGCTATTTCGAGGCGCTCAAGCGGATCCGGGGACTGTTCCCGGTAGAGGACGCAATCCTGGCCGGCCTGGCCGGCGTCGCCACCGAGATCCCATTCGAGGCTGCCTGACAGCGGAGAGGCTACATGAACGTCAACAGCGCGACCGACAGCACCAGCAAGTCCAATGCGACCGATTCCACGAAGAACACGGCGAGCAACACCGTCGACTACAATACCTTTCTTCAGCTCCTCGTCGCCGAGATGAAGAACCAGGATCCCACCAATCCGATGGATACCTCGCAGTACATGAGCCAGTTCGCCCAGCTCTCGACGGTCGAGCAGGCCATGCAGACCAATTCGAAGCTGGATGCGCTGCTGTCGTCGCAGTCGCTGTCGCAGGCCAACGGGCTGATCGGAAAGACCGTCAGCTTCACCGACGCGACCGGCGCGACCTTCAGCGGCAAGGTCGTTTCGATCTCCATCAACAACGACGGCTCCATCGCAACCCTCGAGAACGGCACGAAGGTCGCGGTCGGGCCCGGCCTTACGATCAGCCAGTCATGAACGAGCGGGACGCCCTCGACATCGTCCAGGCGGCGATCTGGACCATCATCGTCGCCTCCGGCCCCGCCGTCGGCGCCGCGATGCTCGTCGGCACCGCCATTGCGCTGATCCAGGCGCTGACCCAGGTCCAGGAGGTGACGCTGACCTTCGTGCCGAAGATCATCGTCATCCTCCTGGTCGTTGCTGTTTCCGGCTCCTTCATCGGCGCCCATCTCTCCACCTTCACCGAGATGGTCTATTCGCGGATCGAGCACGGCTTCTGATCCGCGAGAGCCCGGCCACCACCCTCGCGTAAGCTTTGCACGGCAGATTGCGGGGCGGACCCTCTGCCGGTGACCCATGGCCGATACATTAGCTGCTAGCCTGCCGACCCCGCGACGATTGGGGGCCGACGCCTTTTTCGCGGGCGGTATCGTGGCCATGCTCACGATCCTGTTCCTGCCAATACCGCCGATCCTGATCGACCTCGGCCTCGCCTTCTCGATCGCGCTGTCCGCGCTGATCCTGATGGTCGCGCTGTGGATCCAGCGGCCGCTCGATTTCTCCGCCTTCCCGACCGTGCTGCTGATCGCGACGATCCTGCGGCTGGCGCTCAACGTTGCGACCACCCGTCTGATCCTGTCGCGGGGCGGGGAGGGCGAACAAGCCGCGGGTCACGTCGTTGCCGGCTTCTCGAAGTTCGTCATGGGCGGCGACTTCGTCATCGGTCTGATCATCTTCACGATCCTGGTGACGGTGAATTTCGTCGTGATCACCAAGGGTGCAACGCGTATCGCGGAAGTCGGTGCCCGCTTCACCCTGGACGCCATCCCAGGCAAGCAGATGGCGATCGACGCCGACCTCTCCGCGGGTCTCATCGACGACAAGGAGGCCCAGCGCCGGCGCCGCGAGCTCGAAGAGGAGAGCGCGTTCTTCGGCGCAATGGACGGTGCTTCGAAATTCGTCCGCGGCGACGCAATCGCCGGCCTGATCATCACGGCGATCAACATCTTCGGCGGCATCATCATCGGCGTGACGCATCACGGGCTGACGTTGTCGCGCGCCGCCGACGTCTACACCAAACTCTCCGTCGGCGACGGTCTGGTAACGCAGATGCCGGCACTGATCGTGTCGCTGTCGGCGGGCCTCCTGGTCTCCAAGGGCGGCACCAGGGGGTCGGCGGAGCAGGCCGTGCTGAGGCAGCTCGGTGGCTACCCGCGCGCGGTGTCGGCGGCGTCGTTGATGATGTTCGTGCTCGCCTTGATGCCTGGGCTGCCGATGGCACCCTTCGTGCTGCTCGGCGGCGCAATGGCCTTTGTCGGCTACTCGCTGCCGCGGCGGCAGGCGGCGCGGGAGAAGAAAGAGCATGCGCGCAAGGCCGACGAGCGCGCCCAGGCCGATGCCAAGGAATCCGTCAAGGAATCGCTCAAGACCGCAGAGATCGAGGTGTCGCTCGGCGGCCATCTGTCGGTCCATTTGCTGGGCGCGCGCACCGAGCTTGGGCACCGCGTCAGCAAGCTCCGCAAGAAGTTTGCCAAGCAATACGGCTTCGTCATTCCGGAGATCAAGCTCAGCGACAATCTGTCGATCGATCCCAAGGGATACCAGATCCGGATCCACGACACGCGTATCGCCCACGGCGAGCTGCGGCTCGGCGAGGTGCTGGTGCTCGTCGACAAGGACGGCAAGCCCGACGTTCCCGGCGAAGAGGTGATCGAACCCGCTTTCGGCATGAAGGCGCTGTGGGTGACGGAGGCGTTCACCGACGAGGTCAAGCGTCAGGGCTGCAAGCCGGTCGACAACCTGTCGGTGCTGCTCACGCACTTGAGCGAAGTGCTCAGGGCAAATCTCGCGCAGCTGCTGTCGTACAAGGACATGCGCGGGCTGCTCGACCGTCTCGATCCCGAATACAAGCGCCTGGTCGAGGATCTCTGCCCGTCGCAGATCTCCTATTCGGGCCTGCTGGCGATCCTGAAGATCCTGCTCGCCGAGCGCGTGTCGATCCGCAACCTCCATTTGATCCTGGAGGCCATTGCCGAGATCGCGCCTCATGTGCGGCGCTCCGAGCAGGTCGCGGAGCATGTGCGGACGCGACTTGCCCAGCAGATCTGCGGCGACCTTTCCGACAACGGTGTGCTGAACGTCGTCCGCCTCGGCAACCGCTGGGACCTGGCGTTCCACCAGAGCCTGAAGCGCGACGCCAAGGGCGAAGTCTTCGAATTCGACGCCGATCCTCGGCTGATCGAGCAGTTCGCAACCGAAGCCAGCGCCGCGATCCGAAAATTCACCGAGAACGGCACCAGCGTGGTTCTGGCGGTCACCCCCGAAGCGCGCCCCTATGTCCGGATGATCCTGGAGCGGGTGTTCCCGACCTTGCCGGTCCTGTCGCATGTCGAGGTCGCGCGCAGTGCCGAGATCAGGGCGCTGGGAGCCATATCGTGATCAGCGGGCTTGCCGATAGCGTGCTGGTCACGTTCATCGTGTTCTGCCGAATCGGCGCCTGCCTGATGCTCGTACCCGGCTATTCCAGCGTCAACGTTCCGGCCCAGGTTCGCCTGTTCGTCGCGCTCGTCACGACGTTTGCGCTGACGCCGATCCTGATCTCGGTCCTGAAACCTCTCACCGACAACGCCGCGCCGCTGACGCTTGCGCTCCTGATCTGCTCCGAGCTCGTGGTCGGCAGCGTCATCGGGCTCGGCGGGCGCGTGTTCTTCCTCGCGCTGCAGACCATGGCGACCGTGATGGCGGGCGCGATCGGGCTGAGCAACATCCCGGGAACGCCGGTCGGCGACACCGATCCGGCGCCGGCCCTGGTCCCGCTGATCATGGCAGCCGTCACCACGCTGTTCTTCATGACCGATCAGCACTGGCAGGTCCTGCGCGGGCTGATGAACTCCTACGACGTCTGGCAGCCCGGCAACAGGATCGGCGGCAGCATGGCGCTCGAACAGCTCGTCAGCCGCCTGTCCGAGGCGTTCGTGCTGACGCTGCGGATCACGAGCCCCTTCATCGTCTATTCGGTCATCGTCAACCTCGCGGTCGGCCTGATCAACAAGCTGACGCCGGCAATTCCGGTCTATTTCATCTCGGTGCCCTTCGTGCTGTTCGGCGGCTTCCTGCTGCTCTACCTCACGAGCGACGAGCTCTTGACGCAATTCATGCTTGGCGTCTCGTCGTGGCTGGCGGAGTGATGGTCATGACGTCGCGCGCGGACAAGCTCGGCCGGATGGTCTCGCTCGTGAAGCTTCAGCTCCGGCTGTCCGAATGGCAGCTCGCGCATCTGCGGCAGCAGGAGCGCAGCTTGCAGGACGAGCAGGAATGGCTGGTAGGAACCCTCAACGAGGGCAAGCCGCCGGCGGGCTCGTCGAGCGACTCAATCGCGCGGCGCCTGAACAGGACGAGCGCCGGTGCGCGCGCGGTCCAGGCGCAGGCGTCGCAGCAGCTCGACCAGGTCCGCGCGGACACCCGCCGTGTGAAACAGTTCGAGCAGGTCGCGAAGGCCGCGCTCGCAGACAAGCTTCGCGACGCGGAGGCGCGCTCGCTCGAAGAGATGACGGGAATAAGCCCCGCCGTGCGTGACTGGACGCCACGGCCAGCCAGCCGGAACAAGACATGATCGTGACAGCGACGCCCGACCTCGTTCTCGATGTCCTCGATGCCGCCGACCCCGTGACGCAGCGGGCGGCGACCGCGAAGCTCGATGCACTGAAATCGTCGGACGCCGATTTCGCCGCCACCATGGACGCGGAGGTCGGCAAGGCCAAGGCGGCGAATGCCGATCAATCCGCGGCGCAGGCTGCCGAAGCGCAGCAGCCGGGTGCGGTGAACGGGCCGCCGGTGCGGGTGATCAAGGCGCCCGCATCCGGCGAGGTGTACCGGAAGTTCGAGGCGTTCATTCTCCAGACCTTCGTCGAGACGATGCTGCCGAAGGAGTCGGAGGAAGTCTTCGGCAAGGGCACGGCCGGCGGCGTCTGGAAGTCGATGCTGGCGGAGCAGCTTGGTGCTCAGCTGGCAAAGGGCAAGGGCATTGGCATTGCCAAGCAACTGGCCGCTGCGCAACCGGCGGGGCCCGGCGTTACGGAAAAGACCGGATCATGATCCGGGAATGGGTGACAGAAGTTGAGGGGTGAATTTCCTATGCAAGCACAAGAAGGTGCGGCGGTCCTGGTGGTGGAGCAGCCGGTCGTGGACGCCGAGGCGATGACGCTGGAAGCGGCAGAAGGCGATGCGTTCTTGCCTGCGCTGCTGCCGAATCTCGGCGGTGACGTGGTGAACGACGGCACCGACGCGGCGAGATCGGACGAGGTGCGTGGCCTGCTGTCTGCGATCCGCCGGCTCGAGAACATCGTCGAGGAGGAGACGGTCGCGCTCTCGACGGGCAAGAAGATCGATTTCGACGACTTCAGTGCCCGGAAGAGCCGGAGCATGCTCGAATTCGTCCGCTTGATGCGGGCTCGGATGCATCTCGGCAACGAGGTCGAGATCACCGAGGAGATCCAGCGGTTGCGCGAGAAGCTCGAGCGAAACCGTTCCATCCTCGAAATGCATTACGATGCGGTGCGTGAGGTCGCGGCCATCATCGTCAAGGCGATCAAGGAAGCCGAGTCGGACGGCACCTATACCGGCCGCACAGCACAGGACGGAAAATGATCAGACTCGTGCTGGCCGGGCTCTGGGTATGCATCCTCACCGCGGGCACGAGCTATGCCGTGGCCTATTGGAAGGAAAACGGCAGCCTGCTGCCGGCGAAGGACGAATATCTCGACGGCCTTCAATACCAGAAGACGCGGGCGCTGAGCGTGCCAATGGTCGAGGGCGGCAGCGTGCAGGGCTACATCGTGGCGCGCTTCGTCTACACCGTTGAAGCGCGGATCATGCACCAGCTCAACGTCCCGCCGGAGCCGTTCGTCGTCGACGAGGCCTTCCGCAGGATCTATGCCGACGACCGCCTCGATTTCAGGAAGCTCGCCCGTTACGACCTTTCCATCCTCACGACGGCCATCAAGCAGCGTGTCAACGAGCGGATGCAGGCCGACGTCGTCCAGGACGTCCTGGTCGAGGACTTCAACTATGTTTCGAAGGAAGAATTCCAGCAGAAGCCGTAGCTGTCGCGGCGCCGGCATCGCGAGGCCGCTGTTCCGCCATCCCTGCCGCTGAAAGTGCAACGGCCTCTGCGAAGGGTACTCCGCAGAGGCCGTTGTCGTTTTCGTGGCGGTGCCCTGCCGCGTTAGTTTCCGGCCGGGTACGCCGCCGGGGCGGCATGTGCCCTGTTCAGGAGGATCCCGACCTCGTCGAGTTCCTGCATCGGCACGTCGATGGTCTCGCCGGCAGGGATGTTGAGGCGGTATCCGACGTAGCGCCGGGCCACGATCGCGTCGAAGCCGAGGCGGTCGCGGAGTTTCTTGCGCAGCTTGCTGACGTGGCTCTCGATCACGCTCTCGTCGAAGGTCGACTCGAAGATGCCGTAGACCGCGTTGAAGATCTGCGTCTTGGTGATCCACTTGCCGTGGTTGCTGACCATATACTCGAGAATGCGCAGCTCGCGGCGGGGCAGGGTGAGAGCGTGGCCCGCGATCTCGGGGTCACGTCCGTTGAAGAAGACCTGGATCCTGGTCTCGCAGGGCCTCGGCAGCTCGCCCACCCGGCGGCGCGCGATTGCGGCCGTTCGGGCGAGGATCTCGCGCAGGTGAATCGGCACGTGGACGACGTCGTCGACGCCCGATTCGAACAGCTCAAGCGTGTTCTTGAGCATCTTCTGGCCGCTCATGGCGATGATGGGCGCCGAGGAGCGCTTGCGCATCGCCCGCGGCAGGCTTCCGCGGGCATCGCAGTCCCCGAGGAGAAAGGCGTCGACCGCCGCCAGATCCGGTTCGCTCGCAGATTGCAGCCAGTCCCAGAATTCTCCGGAGGAGAAGCCGATCGACGATACACCTTCGCGAACGAGCCCTCCAACGTAGCTGTTCGTGACGCTCTCGCGATCATCAACGATAATATACATTAGTCTTTCGCCCCTGTTTCGCACTTGTTGCTGCCGGATGGTTGTTGTGATGCCCGGCTCGGCAACCATGCTGTTTGACGATATTTCCATCCCGCGAACCGTTGTTATGGTTTCGATATTCGCGGGCAGCCCTACGCATTCAGTGCCTGCGTGTGCAGGCCTGCTACTTCGACTCGATACTGAACGCTTACTGCGTGAGGCTCGGCGGGTGTCTTACGGATCACCTCGCGGAGCGGATTGAGACAGACCTAGAACAGTTGCGCCAACTTGCCGATTGCGTCCGAACGCACCTGAACTGTGTCGATCTCCTCGCCAACTGGCGAGAATCACTTGAGTAGGACCGTAACAATTGCCGATTTCCGATCAAGCGCGCGCAGCAAAGCGGTTGCTATGCGTGTTTGATGCTGTTGATTCGTTTCTGGTTGTTTCTTTGTATGTTCGATCGCATCAGTTGATTTGGTAATCGAACTAGTTTTGCACCGTAGCGTTTCTAAAGTTCCGCATCCCCGCGTAATCACAGCTATTTTGCGCGGTGCTGCAGGTCATGCGCACAATGGGGTTTTCAACCCGGGATTGACTCTCCTGCTGGTGTTTCCCCATGCGACAATTCGACTCATGTATGGCGCGGCGACTCCAGCTTGGCGAAATCTTGGCGAGTGTGTGTCTTTCGAGTCGCACTCTCGCCACGTCCATGACGCTTTTGACTCATGCGACGTCGCATCGGGCGCGATGGAAAGTTTTCGCTGCGCACGTTTCAGGCAAGCTTCGGCAAATAACTTCACCGTTCGATAGATCGAACCGAACGGAGCATTTTCACATGTTGTCCGATGGACAAGCTCGTCCCAACGCGACCGCTGATGTTTCCGCGGCGGCGAAGCCGGCTCCGGATGCGCGCGATACAAACACGACACAGACGGCCAAGCCCGCTGCAAGCGCGAAGCGTGTGTCGGCTGCGGCGAACGACGAGACCCTGGCGAAAGAGGCGCTCGAGGGGCTGAAGCGTATTCGCGCCAAGGCGCGCCTCGACAAGATGGCGATACCGAAGCCTGCGCCGACCGTGATGAAGCCGGCCGTGATCGTGGCCAAGCCGCCGCCGCCGCGTCCGACATGGGTCGCGCCGCTCGCAACACTGGCGGTCGCTGCGATCCTGGTGGTCTGCGCCTGCACCGGCGTGATCGCCTATCTCACCACGCAGCCGGCCCAAAGCAACGTGGCCGCCAATACGGAGATCAGGAATCTGCGCGAGACTGTCGCGCTGCTGCGCAAGCAGGTGTCGGGCGTGTCCGAAAATCTCGACGGCCTGCGCACCGCGGTCGATCAGTCGAGCAAGGCGACCAACGATCGCTTCGGCAGGTTCGCCGAGAATCTGGACCGTATCGAGCGGGTGAGTTCGTCCTCGACGGTGAAGCTGGACAAGCTCGCCCAGGCTCAGGCGCAAGCGCCGGCGCCGGCGGCCGTCGCCTCGCAGCCGCCCTCGCAGACGATGCCGATGATGGCCTCGGTTGCCGCGCCCGAGATCACGGGTTCGGTTCCTCCGTCGGCGCCGCGC
Source organism: Bradyrhizobium sp. 63_E2_N1_3 (assembly GCF_052076005.1). Taxonomy (NCBI): domain Bacteria; kingdom Pseudomonadati; phylum Pseudomonadota; class Alphaproteobacteria; order Hyphomicrobiales; family Nitrobacteraceae; genus Bradyrhizobium; species Bradyrhizobium sp. 63_E2_N1_3. The sequence goes on from NZ_CP197235.1 coordinate 1,778,275, forward strand.
AAGGTGGTCAAGGGCTGGTCGGTCCGCCAGGCCTATGAGGGAATTGCGATCCTGCAAGGTCCGAACGGCGTCATCGAGGCCGTGCTTGGACAGCAGGTACCCGGGCTTGGCCGCATCGAAGAGATCAAGAACGAGAACGGCCGTCTGGTCGTGGAGTCCAGCGGCGGCGTCATCTACTCGTCACGCAAGGCGACGCCGTGATCGAGGGCCGCCTCCTATTGGCGATGATGCTCGAAGCTGGTGCATAGCAGATCGATCTCCGCCTCGGCGATCGGCGCGCGAAACAGGCGGCAGCTGAACTCGGCGGCGCCGGGCTTGCCGTCCGTGGCGGTGCGATCTTCGCGCAGGAAGATGCATCGCTTGCAGACGTCGGTATGGTGCCGCTGCTCGGCCGCGTCCGCCTGATCGAGCACGTGCCGGAGCGTGTCGCGAAAGCGGATCTTGGCCTCGTCGTCGAGGACGGCGATCGGCTCGAGGAGAACGCTGATGGGGTCGCGCACCAGGAACTTCTTGCCCTGCTGCGTCACGCTCAGCGTCACCGATCGCTTGTCCGTCGCGGAGCGCTTTCGCTCCAGATATCCGAGCCGCTCGAGTTCGCCGATGATGAAAGAGGCGGTGCCGCGCGTGGTGCCGACGTAGCTCGCGAGCGCCGAGGGCGTCCGCGAGAAACGGTTGGCGCGGGAGAGAAAGCGCAGGGCCATCCATTCGCGGTCGCGCAAGCCATGCTTGGTGCCTTCGAACCACAGGATGCGGGCCATCTGTCCCAACAATTCAATCGCTTCGCGAGCTAAAATCATTTCAGTTCCAGGTCGGACAAGCTTTATTCAATTGAGCCTTTGGTAGCGCAATCTGGGTGGACGAGAATGAAAGTTCTCGGGCGATTCTTCGTCCGTTGCCGGATGGAGGGACCGCGCTCGGGAAGTTGCATCCGTTGTGCAGATGGAACTTCCGGCCGTGGAACTAGAGCGTCACACAGAAAGTTCGAGTAAATCGCACGGCTCAACTCTTCTGAAAATTTCAATCAAATCACGAGAGCTTGCACGTGAATTGACGGTGATGTGCGACGCCTGAGCAACATGATGTGTCATTGTCGCCACTGCGAGGCCCATTTGTTGCGGCCTGGAGTTTCGAATACGCAAAAGGGCGCATCACCGGCAACGCCTGGCGATGTGGCTGGCCGGGAGAGAACCCTCTCTTTCGGTTAATGGATGTTGCGACGCAATGCAGCCGGACGGTTAAGTCTGGCAAACGAGCGAATCCAGGGAAGTCAAAGTGTCGTTGGGAATTGAGCAAGCGGCGCCGTTCAACGTCAAACGAGCAGCATTCGCAGCCACCATCGGCAACATGCTCGAATTCTACGACTTCATTACCTACAGCTTCTTCGCCATCCAGATCGGCCATACCTTCTTCCCGACCGGAAGCGAGTACGGCAGCCTGATGCTGTCGCTGGCGACGTTCGGGGCCGGCTTCGTGACGCGGCCGATCGGCGGGATCGTGCTCGGCATCTATTCCGACCGGATCGGCCGGCGGCCCGCCATGCTGCTGAGCTTTGCGTTGATGGGAGCTGCTATCCTGACCATCGCGCTCACGCCGTCCTATCGCATGATCGGCGTCGCCGCGCCCATCATCGTGATTGCGGCGCGCATGGTGCAGGGCTTCGCCCTCGGCGGCGAGGTCGGACCGACCACCGCCTATCTTCTCGAGATTGCCCCGCTCGAGCATCGGGCGCTGGTCGTGGCATGGCAGCCGGCGAGCCAGGAGATCGCGGCGACCGCCGGCGCGCTGGTCGGCGTCATCCTGAGCACGACCATGGCGCCGGAGATGCTGGACTCCTACGGCTGGCGGGTGGCGTTCCTGATCGGGGCCGTCTGCCTGCCGTTCGGGCTCTGGATGCGGCGGACACTGCCCGAGACGATTCCGCATGCCGATGCCGGTGTCGCAGCGAAAGAGCGCACAGGTCACCTCTCGCAGGCCCGGCGTCACCTCGGCATCATCGCGCTGGCGTTGATGATCCTGGCCAGCGGAACGATCTCGACCTATGTCACGCAATACATGACGACTTATGCGCAGAATACCCTGCACGTGTCGTCGACGCTGGCTTTCGCCGTGTCGCTCGTCAGCAACGGCATTCAGTTCGTCGGCGCACTGGTCGGCGGATGGCTCGCCGATCGTCTCGGCCGTAAGCCGATCATGATCTGGCCGCAGCTCGCAACCCTCCTGCTCACCTATCCGACCTTCCTGTGGATCGTCCATGCACCGGGCGCGCTGTCGCTCCTGATCGGCTTCGGTGTGCTATCGATCATCGGCTCGCTGCCGTTCACCGCGTTCTATGCGACCTTCACCGAAGCGCTGCCCCAGAACATCCGCGGAGGCGTGTTCGCGACCGTCTACGCGGTGGCGATCGCGAGCTTCGGAGGTACGGCGCAGCTCGTGGTCACCTGGCTCCTCCACGTCACCGGCAATCCGCTGGCACCGGCCTGGTACCTCCTGCTTGCGGCGATCGTCGGACTTGTCGCAATGAGCCTGATGCCCGAAACGGCGCCGGTGAAAAGACGTCAGGGCTTGGCCTGAACGCGAACATGCTCGCAGGCTGGTGATTTGCGTTTCGCCGGCAATTATCGGCGAATGCGCCGCCTGAGGAATCAGGGCCCAGCATCAGGAAGGATCGACCGATGAGCTTCGAAACCACCATGACATCCGACGTCGTCGGGCTGACGAAAGTCGCGCCGGTCTCGCGCCGCGGATTCATGAGCGCCACCGCGGCCGTCGCTGCCGGCTACACGCTTGCGGCCGGTCCGGTCCGTGCCGAAATCATCACGACAGATACCGGCGGCCTCCAGGCTGGCGACACCAGGATCAAGGTCGGCTCCGAAGAGATGCCTGCCTATTTCGCGCGCCCGGCCGGCAACACCAAGGCGCCGGTGATCATCGTGGCGATGGAGATTTTCGGCCTGCACGAATACATCAAGGATGTGACACGGCGCCTCGCCAAGCTCGGCGCCTTCGCGGTCGCGCCCGACTATTATTTCCGCAAGGGTGTCGATCTCACCAAGGTCACCGACATCAAGGATCTGCTGCCGGTCGTCAATGCCAAGCCGGACGCCGAGCTGCTGTCCGATCTCGATGCGACGGTGGCGTGGGCGGGATCGCAAGGCGGCGACACCACGAAGCTAGGCATCATCGGCTTCTGCCGGGGTGGCCGCAATGTCTGGGAATACGCTGCCCACAGTGGCACCCTCAAGGCCGGTGTCGCGTTCTACGGTGCGCCGGTCGATCCCGCCAATCCGGTGTGGCCGAAGAGTCCGATTCAGCTCGCCCCCGAGATGAAGGCGCCGGTGCTCGGCCTCTATGGCGGCGCCGATACCGGCATTCCCGTGGCCCAGGTCGAGCAGTTCAAGGCGACGCTTGAGCAGGACAAGAAGATCGCCGAATTCAAGATCTATCCGCAGGCGCCGCACGGCTTCCATGCCGACTATCGCGGCAGCTATCGCAAGGATGCGGCGGAAGACGCCTGGAAGCAGGCCCAGGCCTGGTTCAAGAGGTACGGCGTGTTGAGCTGACGCCAGATTCGCAAAGGGCGGCCTGAGCGGCCGCCCTTTCTATTCCAGCGCGCCGGTCTTACTTCACCATCGCGCCATAGACGATGTCCTGCACCTGCTCGCGATAGTATTTCCTGAGCTCGCCCGGCGCCGCCGTTCCCACCACCACGACGAGACGCTCCTTGGGATCGCAGAAGAACTGCGTCCCGTAGGCGCCGTTCCAGGTGAACTCGCCGGGATTGCCGGGAACCGACGACAGCCCTTCGCTGGTCCGGACCGCGACCGCGAGACCAAAGCCGAAGCCGGCGCGATGCGGCTCGATGTTCGCCACATTGTTCTTGATCTCGGGACCGAGGTGGTTGTTCGTCATGTGATGCACGGTCTTCGGGGAAAGAATGCGCTGGCCGTCGAGCTCGCCGCCGTTCAGGAGCATCTGGCCGAAGCGGATGTAATCGCCCATCGTCGCGAACGAGCAGGCGCCGCCGCAGTCGAACTTGGTCGGAGTGTCCAGCAGCTTGATGGCCTGCGGCTTGCCGGTCAGCGGATCATTGGCAAACGGGCGGGCGAGGCGAGGGCGCTGTGCGTCGGTCGGGTGGAAGGTCGCGTCCTTCATGCCGAGCGGCTGCCACACATTGGCGGCGAGATAGTCGCCGAGCCTCTGCTCGCTGACCTTCTCGACGACGGCGCCGAGCACGTCGATCGAAAAACCGTATTCGAACTCGGTCGAGGGCTGATGCGCCAGCGGCAGTTTTGTGATGCGGTCGATGAAGGCCTCAGTGTCGCCTTCCACCGCCGGGGCGACGCCATCGGGGTATTGCCGCGCCACCGGGCTTGATGAGTCGGGGCGGCCGCCATACATCAATCCGGACGTATGCCGGTAGAGATCGTGGATGAAGATCGGGGAGGCCTGCGGTTCGAGCTTGAGCGAGCCATTGGCCTCGGTCGCGCCGACCTTCATGTCGGCAAAGCCTGGATAGTAGTCGGACAGCTTCGCCTGGAGCGGCAACTGGCCTTTCTCCATCAGCGTCAGGCCGGCGACCGCCGCCATCGGCTTGGTCATCGAGGCCAGCGCGAAGATCGCGTCGACCGGCATCGGCGTGCCCTTGTCCGGATCGAGCATGCCGTAAGCCTTGTAGTGCACGAGCTTGCCGTCCCGCGCCACCGCGACGACGGCGCCGGGGACGCGCTTGGCGGCGATCTCGCGCGCGAAAAAGCTGTCGAGCCGCGCGAGACCCTGCTTCGAGAAACCGGCGTCATCAGGGCTGGCTTCGGGCAGTGGTGCGGCGCGCGCCGCACCGAACGTGATGACGGCAACCGCCGTCGCGATCATGGCGATCGTCTTGTTCATTGCATCCTCCCAAGGCGAGCTCGTTCTGTGGTGGCTCGCCGAGCGGCTAGATCACGGCTGCGCCTGAGCGAAGTCAAGCGCGGGCGGGGCATGTCTGGGACGCGTCGGAGATAACCGGAACCTATCGCCCTTGCCCGGTGCGCCACAATGCATCCAGGCCATGCCGATAGGTCGGATGAGCAAGCGTGACACCGAGCTCGTGCTTCAGTTTCGCGTTGGAGACCCGGGCACTGCTGGCATAGAAGCTGCGGGCCATCGCCGACATCTCGGCGGTTTCAAACGGCTCTTCGGGCGGCGGCGCAAGGCCCATCAGCTTCGCCGCATAAGCGATCACCTCCTGCGGCGGCGCCGGCTCGTCGTCGCAGACGTTCCATGTGCCGCCGTCACTGTGCTTCACCGCGGCCATGATCGCGGTCGCGATGTCGTCGGCGTGGATGCGGTTGAAGACCTGTCCCGGCTTGATGATGCGCCGGGCCGTCCCCGCCCGCAGCGTCACCAGCGCGTTGCGGCCGGGACCGTAGATGCCCGCAAGCCGCAGGATCGCGACGTCGCCGCGCGCCGTGGCGGTCCAGGCTTGCTCCGCCGCAACGCGCGTGCGCGTGCGGTCGAGGGTGGCCTGCGGCGGCGTGCTCTCGTCAACCCAGCGGCCTGCGTGATCGCCATAGACGCCGATGGTGGAGAGATAGACGATCTTCCGCCGCCGGCTCGCGAGCGCGTCGCCAAGGGCCGTAACTGCGGGGTCGCCCGCGCTGCCGGGCGGGATCGATATGAGAAGGACATCGGCGTCGCGGACTCGCTCGACCACCTCGCGGGCCGGACTGCTGCCGGAAAAGGTGTGCACCTCGATATCGGCAAGGTCGTTTCGCTTGCCGGGATCGCGCACGGTGCCGGCGATATGCGAGAAGGCGCCGCCGAATTGGCCGACGAAATGCCGGGCACTGTAGCCGAGGCCGAGGATGAAGAGCCGCATGCGCCTGCCGTGCTGGAGTTCCCGCTCGCGCGAACTGCGCGCCGTTCGCTCATAAGGGATTTTTGGGTCCGGCAAAAGATATTGCAATTTTACTCGGCCGCCAGGGCACGCGATGCTCGCTTGTCAGGAGGGAGGTGTCGGTCATGCAGGCAGAAGCGCCGGCCGCAGTGCCATGCGGTGCCGCGGAGTTGATCGGGCGCGCCGCCGCGCTGATCTTCGATGTCGACGGCACGCTGGCCGAAACCGAGGAGCTGCATCGGCGGGCCTTCAACCATGCCTTCGTCCGTCACGGCCTCGACTGGCAGTGGGACCGGGCCGTCTACAAGGAGCTGCTGCGTGTCACCGGCGGCAAGGAGCGCATGCGCGCCTTTCACGCGAGGCTGCAGGTCGCGCCGCCATTGCCGGATGCCGATATCGCAGCCCTTCACCGCATCAAGACCGCGCATTACGCCGAGCTGATCGAAACCGGCTGCTGCCCCTTGAGGCCCGGTGTGGCGGACCTGCTCACCGCCGCGAGGGCCCGTGGCCAACGGCTCGCGATCGCGACCACCACCTCGCACGGCAATATCGATGCGCTGCTGTCGCAAGCGTTGGGAACGCGCTGGGCGGCAGATTTTGATGCGGTCGTCGCAGGCGACGATGTCCGCCACAAGAAGCCGGCCCCCGATGTCTATCTGGAAACCCTGGCGCGGCTGAAGCTGGGCGCAGCCGACTGCGTCGCGATCGAGGATTCCCGCAACGGCCTGATCGCGGCCTCGCGGGCGAACATTCCGGTGCTCATCACCAGGAGCATGTTCTTTCGGGACGATGATTTCAGTGCGGCGCAGGTCGTGCTGGACGATTTGTCGGAACTTGGGGGCTCAAGACAAAAAACTGAAAAACAACCCCATGCACAGTAGAAAGCGCCGGCCGGCCCGCCGCGGTCAGTGGACGCGGTGGCTCGTTCTATCGTCTTCAGCCTGCTCGACAATCTGCGCGATCGGGCTCGACTGGTGGTGCACCAGCCGCCAGCCGTCGCCGACACGCCGAAAATGGTTGGCCGCGGCCAAAGCGGTGCCGTCGACGATCTCGATGCAGAGCACGCGCGCGCTGTCGCCGTCGACGATCGCCTGCGGTTCGGCGCAGACGATCTGCGGCCGCTCCGGATTTTGCAGGATGTCGCGCCAGCTGCCGATCACCGTCGCCCGGCCGATGATGGCCGGCCAGCCGGGATGGATGCAGGAAATGGCGTCGTCATCCGCCCACATCCGCTCCATTTCGTCGAAGTCGCCCGTTGAAAAGGCGGCGTAGAAGGCCGCGTTCGCGGCGATGACCTTATTGTCCTTTGCCATGCCTCTCGGGTGGGGCAATGGCAGGCAAAAATCAAGCGCGACTTCCGTCCGACTTTGCGTTCGATTTGGACCGCAGTGCAGCATTGCCTGCTTTGTGGTCACGCCGAGACAGATGTCTCCACCGCTCGCCGCGCACCATCCTTATAAAGACGGCCGAGCGCCGTGGTCACGGCCTCGCGCAGGCGCGGCTCGGTGCCCAGCGGTCCGAACACTTTCTCGACCCCGAGCAATGCGGGCGCGAGCCGTTCGGCGACGGGACCCGCCTCGCGCGCCAGCGCGGCGAACTCGGCGGCGAGCGGATCGCGAACGTCGATGGCGCGGCCCTGCTCGTCGCGTGCGGTGACGTAACGCATCCAGCCGGCCACAGCGAGCGCATGCGTCGCGATCGGCAGGTCTTTGCGCAGGCGATCCTGCATCGCGCCGAGCAGGCGCTGCGGAAGCTTCTGCGAGCCGTCCATCGCGATCTGCCAGGTACGGTGATGCAGCGCCGGGTTGGCGAAGCGCTTGAGCAGCGAGGCGCGATAGGCGGCGAGATCGGTGCCAACAGGCATCGTCAGCGTCACCGCGGCCTCTTCCATCACCTGCGCGGCGAGACGGGCGAAATGCGGATCCAGCATGGTGTCGGCGATGGTCTCGTAGCCCGCGAGATAGCCGAGATAGGCCAGCGCCGAATGGCTGGCGTTGAGCAGTCGCAGCTTCATCAGCTCGAACGGCTTGACGTCGGTGACGAGCTCGACACCGGCGGCGGCCAAATCGGGCCGCCCCGCCGTGAAGCGGTCCTCGACCACCCATTGCGTGAACGGCTCGGTCATCACAGGCCAGGCGTCGCGCATGCCGAGCGCGTTCGAGATCGCATCCCGGTCGGCGTCCGTCGTCTCCGGCACGATGCGGTCGACCATGGTCGACGGGAAGGCAGTACTATCGGCGATCCATTTGCCGAGGTCCTTCGAGCGGAGCGCGGCGAACTGCGTCACGATCCGCTGCACGGTGTGGCCGTTGGCGGCGAGATTGTCGCAGCAGAGTACGGTGAAGGGCGCCAGCCCCTGTGCACGCCGGCGCGCCAGTGCGGCCACGATGAAGCCGGGCGCCGAGCGCGGCGCGTCAAAATTGTTGAGATCGTGCACGACATCCGGATGCCGCTCGTCGAGATCGCCGGTCTGCGGCGTGTGGCAATAGCCCTTTTCGGTGACCGTCAGCGAGACGATGCGAATGGCGGGATCGGCCATCCGATCGACCAGTGCTGCCGGCTTCTCGCGCGCGACGACGCTGTCGAGCAGCGCGCCGATGACGCGGTGCTCGGTGCCTTCGGCGGCACGTACGGCGACAGTGTAGAGATGATCCTGCGGGGCGAGGGCGTCGCGCGTATCCGGGCTGCGCAGGCTCGCGCCGACGATACCCCAGGAGGAGTTGCCTGCGGCCAGGCAGTCGTCGATGACGACGGCCAGGCAGTCGTCGATGACGACGGCCTGGTGCGCGCGATGAAATGCGCCCAGGCCCAGATGCACGATGCCGGGCGTAACGCGCGAGCGGTCATAGGCCGGCCGGCGGATGGCGGGCGCCAGCCGGTCGAGATTGGCGCGGCCAAGACGCGTTGAACTATGGCGCATGGTCGTCTCTCCCTGTGTTTGGCCGCTGCTTGACATGGCGCCTGTCCTCGGTCAATGCTTCGGTCAATTGGTAAGACCAATTTTCCAAAATTGGCGGGCCGCCGGGACGCGATGCTTCCCAGCGAGACCCTTTCGGGGAGGCCAGCGTGCCGCTGGAAGCTGTGGAGGCGAGACGGCTTTACCGCCAGGTCGCCGATCAATTGCGAAGCCTGATCGACAGCGGCGAGTACGCGGTCGGCAGCCGCTTGCCGACCGAACGGGAACTCGCCGAGCAGCTCAAGATCTCGCGGCCGACGGTGCGCGAAGCCCTGATCGCGCTCGAGGTCGAGGGCCGCGTCCGCATTCGCGTCGGCTCCGGCATCTATGTGACCGAGCCAGCGGACGCCGCGCCTGCGCTTCCGGCCGCCGGCATCGAAGGCCCGTTCGAGCTCTTGCGCGCCCGCGAATTCCTCGAAAGCGCGCTCGCCGAGCAGGCCGCGCGCGTGGCGACCAAGGACGATATCGCCCGCATCAATGCGTCGCTTGTCGCCATGGAGAATGTCGAGCATCCCGGCGAGGCCTCGATGGTGCACGACCGTGCCTTCCACGTCGCGATCGCCGGCAGTCTCGGCAATGCCGTGCTGGTGCGCGTGGTCGGCGAGCTGTTCGACCAGCGCCTCAATCCCTATTTCGCGCAGCTTGCGCATTACTTCGAGAGCCCAGGCACCTGGCGCACCGCGCTCGACGAGCATTGCGCCGTGCGTGACGCGATTGCGGCGCATGATCCGGACGCCGCGCGCGAGGCCATGCGCAAGCATCTGGCGCGCTCGCAGGAGCGCTTTGCGCAGAACTTTGGTGCCGAGACCGCCGCGGGATCGCCCGCGGAGCGAGGCCGGGTCGCGCGCACGCCGGCGAAACCGGCAAAACCAAAACGCGCGAAGACGCAGGCCAAAAGCGGCAACGCGCGGCGACGATGAGATTGGGCGGCTCGTCCCGGTTTTGGGGCGGGTGAACAAGAAGCAGACTTTAGTCAGTGGAGGATAAGTCAGTGTTGAAGAAGATGACGATGGTGCTGGCGACTTCGTTCGCGGCGACCAATCCCGGCATGGCGCAGACCAAGCTCAAATGGGCCCATGTCTACGAGACCTCGGAGCCGTTCCACACCGCCTCGGTCTGGGCCGCGCAGGAGATCGGCAAGCGCACCAACGGGCGCTATACCGTGGACGTTTATCCGGCGTCGCAGCTCGGCAAGGAAGCCGACATCAACCAGGGCCTCTCGCTCGGCTCGGTCGACATCATCATCTCCGGCTCGAGCTTCGCGGCCAAGAGCTTCCCGCCGATCGGCGTGACCTACTATCCCTACACCTTCCGCGACGCCGACCATCTCCTTGCCTACACCAAGAGCGACATCTTCAAGGAGCTCGCCAAGGGCTATGAGGACAAGAGCGGCCACCACATCGTCGCGGTGACCTATTACGGCGTGCGCCAGACCTCGTCGAACAAACCGATCAAGACTTGCGCCGACCTCAAGGGCCTCAAGATGCGCGTGCCCGACGTTCCGGCCTATCTGGCGATGCCGCGCGCCTGCGGCGCCAACACCGCGCCGATCGCGTTCGCCGAAGTCTATCTCGCGCTTCAGAACGGCACCGTCGAGGCGCAGGAGAACCCGCTGACCACGATCGAGGCCAAGAAGTTCTACGAAGTGCAGAAGCACATCGTGCTGACCGGCCACATCGTCGACCACCTCAACACGGTGGTGGCGGGCGCGCTCTGGAAGAAGCTCAGCGACGAGGACAAGAAGATCTTCACCGACGTCGCGCAGGAGGCCGCTGCGAAGGCGACCGCGGAGATCAAGCAGAACGAGGCCAAGCTGGTTTCCTTCTTCAAGGAGAAGGGACTGACCGTGACCGAGGTCGACAAGAACGAGTTCCGCGACATCGTGCTGAAGAACGTTGCGTTCGAGACCTTCGGTTATCGCAAGGCCGACTGGGAACGCATTCAGGCGGTGAAATAACTGAGACCCTCATGGTGAGGAGCGCGAAGCGCGCTCCGGACGATGCTTCGCATCGCCGGGCGAACCATGAAGGCCCGGATGTTGCTCAGGCGTCGCCCGAGGCCATCCTTCGAGACGCTTGCTTCGCAAGCTCCTCAGGATGAGGAGTGGAGTTCGTAGAACTAAGTCGTCGTTCCGGGTTCGGCTCTTCGAGTCACCCCGGAATGACGATTAAGAGGTTGAGGAGTAACCCCATGTCCACCGTCGAAGTGCACCGGCAGATCACCGGGGACGAGATCGCCCACACCTTCGAGGAAGAGGCGGTGCCGAAGGTCGATCTCGGCGTCTACGCTTTCGAGGACTGGGTGGCGCTGGTGATCTTCTGGGTGATGGCGCTTGCCGTCTTCCTCCAGTTCTTCACCCGCTACGTCCTCAACGACAGCTATGCCTGGACCGAGGAGATCGCGACCTACTGCCTGATCGGCGTGGTCTTCATCGGCTCCTCGATGTGCGTACGGCTTTCACGCCACATCCAGGTCGACCTGATCTACCGCTATCTGCCGCACATCGTAGCGCGCGCGCTGTCGACGGCGATCGACCTGATCCGGATCGCGTTCTTCGGCTACGCCATCAAGCTGGTCTGGGTCTATATCCAGATCATCGGCGATGAATCGATGACCACGATCAACCTGCCCAAGGACTACGTCTATTACGCCGTGCTGGCCGGCTTCGTGCTGATGTTCGTGCGCTCGGTGCAGGTGGCCATCCAACATTTGCGACAGGGTTATTCGATCCTCGAACGTCCCGGCGCCTACGACGGTTTTGAAGGGTAATCCCATGTTGCTGTTGCTTGGAGGCTTTCTCATCCTGATGCTGCTCGGCGTTCCCGTGGCGATCGCCATGGCCGCGTCGTCGCTGCTCTACATCCTGGTCAGCGGCGTGACGCCCGATGTCACGCTGGCGCAGCGCATGATCGCCGGCGTCGAGAGCTTTCCGCTGCTCGCGGTGCCGTTCTTCATCCTGGCCGGCAATCTCATGAACATCGCCGGTGTGACCGGCCGCATCTACAAATTTGCGGTCGCGCTGGTCGGCTGGATGCGCGGCGGCCTCGGTCACGTCAACATCATCGGCTCGGTGATCTTCTCCGGCATGTCGGGCACGGCGATCGCGGACGCCGCCGGTCTCGGCACCATCGAGATCAAGGCGATGAAGGACCACGGCTATTCCACCGAGTTCTCCGTCGGCGTCACCGCGGCCTCAGCCACGCTCGGGCCGATCATCCCGCCGTCGCTGCCCTTCGTGATCTACGGCATGATGGCGAACGTCTCGATCGGTGCGCTGTTCCTTGGCGGCGTCATTCCCGGCATCGTCATGACGCTGCTGATGATGGCCACCGTCACCTATTTCGCGCACAAGAACAAATGGGGCAGCGATACGCCGTTCTCCTGGCCGCAGCTCGGCTCGGCCGGCATCGAGATCGCCATCGTGCTGGCTTTCCCGCTCGCGATCTGGCTGATGGTGCTGGCCGGCATGTCCACCAACATGGCCGTTGTCATCGGCCTCGGCACGCTGCTCGCGATCGACTGGTACTTCGACTTCTCGGCGGTAATGGCGCTGATGGCGCCGGTCATCCTGATCGGCGGCATGACGCTCGGCTGGTTCACGCCGACGGAGGCCGCGGTCGCCGCCGTGATCTGGTCGCTGTTCCTCGGTCTCGTCCGCTACCGTACCATGACCTTGAAGACGGTGGCGAAGGCGACCTTCGACACCATCGAGACCACGGCCTCGGTGCTGTTCATCGTCACGGCAGCCTCGATCTTCGCCTGGTTGCTGACGGTGTCGCAGGCAGCCCAAATGCTTTCGGACTGGATGCTCAGCATCACCCACAACAAATGGGTGTTTTTGGCGCTCGCCAACGTCCTGATCCTGTTCGTCGGCTGCTTCATCGACACCACGGCGGCGATCACCATCCTGGTGCCGATCCTGCTGCCGATCGTGCTCAAGCTCGGCATCGATCCGATCCATTTCGGGCTGATCATGACGCTGAACCTGATGATCGGCCTGTTGCATCCACCGCTCGGCATGGTGCTGTTCGTGCTCGCCCGCGTGGCCAAGCTCTCGGTCGAGCGCACGACGGTCGCGATCCTGCCCTGGCTGGTGCCGCTGATGGTCGCGCTGATCGCGATCACCTACATTCCCGAACTGACCCTCTGGCTGCCTAAATACATGGGACTCTCCAAATGACCTCCACCGCTCTCGCCGCAACCCTGTTCGGCCCCGAAGATCTGCGCATGATCGAGCATCCGCTCGACAAGCTCGCTGATGGCATGGTGCGCATCCGCTTCGGCGCCGGCGGCATCTGCGGCTCCGACATGCATTATTTCCGTCATGCCCGGACCGGCGATTTCGTCGTGAAGTCGCCGCTCGTGCTCGGTCACGAGATCTCGGGCGAAGTCGTGGAGATCGCAGGTTCCGCAGCGAACCTGAAGGTCGGCGACCGTGTCGCCGTCAATCCGTCGCGCTGGTGCGGCCATTGCGTCGCCTGCCGCGAGGGCCGGCCGAACCTCTGCGAGAACATCTACTTCATGGGCTCGGCGTCGAAGACGCCGCACATGCAGGGCGGCTTCGCCAACTATTTCGACGCGATCCCGGCGCAGTGCGTCAAGATCCCCGACCACGTATCTTATCAGGCCGCGGCGCTGGCCGAGCCGCTCGCGGTCTGCCTGCACGCGGTCGCGCGCGCCGGCAACATCGAGGGCAAGCGCGGCATCATCTTCGGTGCCGGCCCGATCGGGCTTTTGACCATGCTCGCCGCACATCGCGCCGGCATGGCCGACATCACGGTGGCCGACATCGCGCCGGCGCCGCTCGCCTTTGCGACCCGGCTCGGCGCTTCGCATGTCGAGAACGTCTCGGCCGGCGAGGAAGGACTGAAGGCACAGGCCGCATCGCGTCCCTATGATGTGGCGTTCGAGGTCTCGGGCACCGCCGCGGGCCTTGCCAGCGCGATCGGCATAGTCAGGCGCGGCGGCATTGTGGTGCAGATCGGCAATCTGCCGGGCGGCCAGATTCCGACGCCGTCGAATGCGGTGATGGCCAAGGAGATCGACCTGCGCGGCTCGTTCCGCTTCGGCTTCGAGTTCATGACCGCGGTGGAACTGATCGGCGCAGGCAGCGTCGACGTGCTGTCGCTGGTCACCGCCGAGCGGCCGCTGTCGACCGCGCCGGACGCGCTGCGGCTGGCACTGGACCGCTCGCAGAGCGTCAAGGTCGTGCTGACCGCGAACTGATTCTTTGTTTTGACGCGTTTTCTTCACGCGAACCGGTATCCACTTCGCCCGAAAACGCTTTAGGAGAATTTCGATGATGCTCGAGGGATGGCGCTGGTACGGTCCGGATGATCCGGTGTCTTTGGACGATGTCAGGCAGGCCGGGGCGACGGATATCGTCTCGGCGCTGCATCAGGTGCCGATCGGCGAAGCCTGGACACGCAAGGCGGTCGAGGAGCGCAAGAACTTCATCGAGCACGGCCAGCCCGGCCGCTCGCAACTGACTTGGTCGGTGGTGGAGTCCATTCCGATCCCCGACGACGTCAAGCGGCTCGGGGCCAAGGCGACGGCCTCGATCGACGCGTGGATCGCGAGTCTCGAAGCGGTGGCGGCGGCCGGCATCAAGATCATCTGCTACAATTTCATGCCGGTGGTGGACTGGTGCCGCACCGATCTGGAGTGGGAGCTGCCGAACGGCGCCCGCGCCATGCGCTTCGACCAGGACCGCTTTGCCGCGTTCGAGCTGCATATCCTGAAGCGTCCCGCCGCCGTGCAGGAGTATTCGCCCGAACAGCAGGCGCGCGCCAAAAAGCTGTTCGACCAGATGAGCCAGGCCGATATCGACTATCTCGTCATGGTCATCGCCAGCGCGCTGCCGGGCTCGACCACCGAGCCGATGACGATCCCGCAATTCCGCGACCGGCTGGAGACCTATCGCGACATCACGCCAAAGATCCTGCGGCAGCATCTCGCCGAGTTCCTGGGCCGCGTCACGCCGGTCGCCGAGCAACTCGGGGTGTCCCTGACGCTGCATCCCGACGATCCGCCGCGTCCGCTGTTCGGCCTGCCGCGCATTGCCTCCACCGCCGACGACTATCAGGCGCTGTTCGACGCCGTGCCGTCCAAGGCGAACGGCATCTGCCTGTGCACCGGCTCGCTCGGCGTGCGCGCCGGGAACGATCTGCCCGCGATGGCCGAGCGCTTCGGCCCGCGCATTGCGTTTGCCCATCTGCGCGCGACCAAGCGCGAGGCCGACGGCCTGTCATTCTACGAGTCCGATCATCTCGATGGCGACGTCGACATGGTCGCGGTGCTGAAGGCGCTGTTGAAGGAGAACGCACGGCGTTCGCCCGACAAGAGAATCGTGTTCCGTCCCGACCACGGCCATCGTATGCTCGACGATCTCGCCGCAACCAAGCGCACCAATCCCGGCTACACCGCGATCGGACGCCTGCGCGGCCTCGCCGAGCTCCGCGGCGCGATCAGGGCGATCGAGCATCGATAGGAGACCGGCGGCGCCATCAGGCGAGAGATCGCCGCGATGGCGACCGCTGACAGCATCGGCGGCGCGATGGCAAGATGATCGACGCGCAGAGCATGCCGTGAGCGGAGTTGAGAAATGCGCCTGACACAGTGTCATAACTTCCACGATTTCCGGCGGCTGGCGCGCCGCCGACTGCCCGGTCCGATCTTCGACTATATCGATGGCGCGGCCGACGATGAGACCACCCATCGCCGCAACAGCGCGAGCTTCGAGCATTGCGACCTTCTGCCCAACGTGTTGCGCGGCGTGCAGGACGTCGATCTGTCGGTCACCATCATGGGCCAGAAGCTCGCGCTGCCGTTCTACTGCTCGCCGACCGCCTTGCAGCGCCTGTTCCATCATGAAGGCGAGCGTGCCGTCGCCGCTGCTGCGGCGAGCTACGGCACCATGTTCGGCGTCTCCTCGCTGGGCACGGTGTCGCTCGAGGAATTGCGCAAGGCCCACGACACGCCACAGGTCTATCAATTCTATTTCCACAGGGATCGCGGTCTCAACCGCGCCATGATGCAGCGCGCCAGGGACGCGGGCGTCGAGGTGATGATGCTGACGGTCGACAGCATCACCGGGGGAAATCGCGAGCGTGATCTGCGCACCGGCTTCAGCATTCCCTTCCGCCTGACACCTGCGGGCATGTTGCAGTTCGCGATCAAGCCGATGTGGGGCATCCAGTATGTCAGCCACGAGAAATTCAGGCTCCCGCAGCTGGAAGAGCATGTCGACATGAGCGGCGGCGCCATGTCGATCGGTCGCTACTTCACGGAAATGCTGGATCCCGCGATGAACTGGGACGATGTCGCGGAGATGGTGCGGACCTGGAACGGCCCGTTCTGCCTGAAGGGGATCATGTCGGTGGAAGACGCGCGCCGCGCCGTCGATATCGGCTGTGCCGGGATCGTCCTTTCCAATCATGGCGGCCGCCAGCTCGACGGCTCCCGCTCGGCTTTCGATCAACTCGCCGAAATCGTCGATGCCGTGGGCGACCGCATCGACGTGATGATGGACGGCGGCATCCAGCGCGGAACCCATATCCTGAAAGCGCTGTCGCTCGGGGCCAAGGCGGTCGGGCTTGGACGATACTATCTCTATCCGCTCGCCGCCGCCGGCCGGCCCGGCGTCGAACGGGCCCTCGGCCTGCTGCGGGCCGAGCTCGTGCGCGATATGAAGCTGATGGGATGCACGTCGATCAGCCAGCTATCGCGCGCCAATCTGCGCTTTCGGCCGGGGTAGCGCGCCGTGATCGTTCGGCATCAATAGCAGGCGGCCATCGCGCCGAGCTTCGGATAGAGCCGGTCGATCGCGGCGATCTCGCTTTTCATCTGCGCGATGATCCAGTCGCGGATCTCGGCGGCGATGGGGCGCATCGGCCGGTTGCGCGGCGGCAGGAATTCGCAGATGCGCCGCGTGGTGGTGAGCGTCTCGGAGGCCGGCACCAGCGCGCCGGTCAGGAGCCAGTGCGAGGCCACCGTCAGCCAGCCGAGCGCGATGCCCTGGCCGAGCAGGGCAGCCTGCATCACGACGGCATAGTCGGTGAAGCTCAGCGCCTTGGCCGCGCCGCGGCGGCCGGTGAGAAGCGAGGCGTAATCCGCCGCCCAGTCGCCCGGCGTCTCGGCGAGGCGAATGATGGTGTTGCCTTCAGCGGGATCGGTCTCGCCGAGATAGCCAGGGCTGCACATCGGCAGCATGACTTCCTTCATCACCAGCGTGCCGCCGGACGACGGCTCGTCGCGGTCACGGAAGCGCATGCCGAGGTCGACATTCTCGACCGGTCCGCGCAGCGCGCCGGAGATCAGCTGGAAGCGCAGATCGACCTCGGGAAACTGCTTCTGGAGCTTGTCGATGCGCGGCATCAGCCAATGCGTGGTGAAGGCGGAGGAGACCGACAGCGTCACCGTCTCGGTGCCCTTGCGGCGCCGTTCGATCTCGACGAGCCCGGTCTCGATGCTGCGAAAGCCTTCGAGCACGCGGCGATAAAGCAGCTCGCCTTCCTCGGTGAGCACCGCGCGCCCGGCAGTGCGGTCGAACAGGCGGACGCCGAGATGCTCCTCGAACTGTCCGAGCATCCGGCTCACCGCCGGCTGCGTGACGTTGAGCTCGGCTGCTGCCGCCGTGAAACTGCCATTGCGCGCCGCTGCGTCGAAGACGAACAGGGCGTTACTGGAGGGCAGCATCCGGCGTAGCTCGGGCATAACGCCATGTTATGGACACGGTGAGAATTTGGCAATTGCCGAGTTTTGCCAAGTCTGGTGTCATCGGCATCACAGCCTAAAGAAAGGGCTTGCGAACGAAGATTTGGTGCGGTGCACGCTTCGGCCGTGAGTGCTCAAAATTCCTGTCTATAAAGCAGGCTTATGGCGCGCAGTGAGGCACGCCATTGCAGGGAACGAGGCGAGGTCGATCGTTGGACAAACGAGCGGAAAGCGTCGAGATCAGGTCCGCGAGCAAGGCGTATGGCCCCGTTCGCGCTCTCGACGACGTTTCGCTCAATGTCGGCGCCGGCGAATTCGTCTCGCTGCTCGGGCCCTCCGGCTCCGGCAAGACCACGCTGCTTGGAATTCTCGGCGGCTTCATCCTGCCGTCGAGCGGAACCATCCTGTTCGGCGGCCGTGACGTCACCTGGATGCCGCCGCACAAGCGCGACATCGGCGTGGTGTTCCAGAACTACGCGCTGTTCCCGCATATGAGCGTCGGCGAGAACGTCGCCTTTCCCCTGCGCGCACGGCGCCTGCCGAAAGCGAGCTGGCCCGACAAGGTGCGCGCAGCGCTCGCGATGGTCGGTCTCGCCGGCTATGAAGAGCGCGGCATCGCGCAGCTCTCCGGCGGCCAGCGCCAGCGCGTGGCGCTGGCGCGCGCGATGATCTTCGAGCCGCGCCTGATCCTGATGGACGAGCCGCTCTCCGCGCTCGACAAGCAGCTCCGCGAATCCATGCAGATCGAGCTGCGCGCGCTGCACCGGCGCATCGGCGCCACCATCATCTACGTCACCCACGACCAGCGCGAGGCGCTGACCATGAGCGACCGCGTCGCCGTGATGAAGGACGGCCGGCTGATCCAGATCGACGCACCCGAGCGGCTGCACGATCATCCCGCGGATTCCTTCGTCGCGAGCTTCATCGGAGAAGCGACGATGCTGCCGGTTCGCCGCGTCGATGCCTCCAGCGTCGCGCTCGGCAACGCGCTCTTGCGCAGCGCCCGCGCCATTCCCTCAGGCGATGCCTTGATGCTCGCCGTGCACAGCGAAAAGCTCTTGATCGACGACGGCGCGCAGGATGCCGCCTGCAACCGGCTGACCGGAACTGTCACCGACATCGTCTACCAGGGCGAGAGCCTCCGCATCTTCCTGGCGCTCACCGATGGCATCGCGCTCAGCCTGCGCCAGCCGAGCTATCACCAGGCCTACAGCCGCATCCCGCCGCTCGGCGGCAGCCTCACCGTGACCCTTCACCCCGAGGACACCATCGTTGTCCCCAGGGCGGGGGACTGAACTCAAGCCCTGTTCAACCGAGAGAAGAAACCAAAGATGTCGTCAGCAGCCTCGTTCAGCAATTTCAAGGTTCTCACCTTCGACGTCGTCGGCACCTTGATCGATTTCGAGACCGGCGTGCTCTCCGCGGTGCGCAAGATCTCCGGCAAGTCGCCGGCCGAGCTCAGCGACGAGCAGATCTTCGAGCCCTATAAGCGCGGCCGCGACAAGCATTATGAGCGCTCGAGCGAGGCGATGTTCCACGTCTATCGCCATCTCGCCAAGGAGCTCGGGCTTCCCTCCGACGATGCGTCCTGCGATGTGTTCCAGCTTTCGGTGCTGCGCTGGGGGCCGTTCGCGGATTCGGTCGAGGCGCTGAAGCGTCTGCGCACGAAATTCCGGCTGGTGGCGATGACCAATGCTGACCGGGTCGCGCTGTCGTGCTATGCGCACGCGCTCGGAAATCCCTTTGACGATACCGTCTGCGCCGACGATACCGGCGTTACCAAGCCGAACCCGGAGTTCTTCGCCTACAATAAGGGACGCCAGTCCGCCTTCGGCTACAAGAAGTCCGACATCCTGCACGTCGCGCAGAGCCAGTACCACGACATCGGGATCGCGCGGAAGCTCGGCTACAAGGTGTGCTGGATCGAGCGCCGCCAGGGCATCGCCGGTTTCGGCGGCACGCCGGCGGTTGAGACGCTGACCAAGCCGGACTTCCACTTCCCGACGCTGAAGGCGCTGGCCGACGCGGCGATCGGACCGGCGGCGTAAGGCATGAGCGGCGGCATGACACGGGACTGGAGCGCATTGCCATCGGCCAACTCGCTGTGGGAAGCCACGGCGGAGCCGGCGCGCGCGTTTCCCGTGCTGTCGGGCGAGCGACAGGCGGATGTGGTGATCATCGGTGCAGGCTACACGGGCCTCTCCGCGGCGCACCACATCGCCAAGAGCGGCCTGTCGCCGGTCGTGCTGGAGGCGAACCGTCCCGGCTGGGGCGCAAGCGGTCGCAATGGCGGGGTGATCACCGCAAAATTTCGCCTGTCGTTCCGCGAGATCGACGCCACCCATGGCCGCGCCATGGCGCAGCGCATGTACGAGATCGCGCATGAATCGACTGACATGGTCGAGGAGTTGGTGTCCGAATTCGGCATCGCCAGCGCGGCGCTGACACGCACGGGCCAGGTCAAGGCCGCGCATAACGAGACGACGCTGAAGGCCGCGATCGACGAAGCCAACTGGATGACGCGCGAGATGGGCTCCGCCGAAGTCCGCATCCTCGACAAGCGCGGGGTGCGCGACGAAACCGGCTCCGACATCTTTGTCGGCGGCGTGCTCAATCCCGGCTCCGGCGGCATTCATCCGCTGAACTATCTGCGCGGGCTCGCCGATGGCGTCGCGCGCCGTGGCGTTCCGATCTTCCACGAGTCGCCGGTGGTCAAACTCCGGCGCGAGAATGGCGGCATCGTCGCTGAGACGCCGCAAGGCGCGGTGCGCGCGAAGCAGGCGATCATCGCCACCAACAGCTACTCCGATCTCACCAGCGCGACCGCGCACATGCAGCGCACGCTGATCCCTTTCCGCAGCGCCATGGTCGCGACCGAGCAGCTGCCGCGCAATCTCGCGGGCAAGCTGATGCCGACGGGGCGCACCTACACCGAGACCAAGCGCATGATGCGCTGGTTCCGCATGGTCGACAACCGCGTCATCTTCGGCGGCCGCGGCGCCTTCGGCAAGCAGGACTCGCAAGCTGCCTTCGACGCGTTGCGCAAGGCGATGGTCGGCATCTTCCCGGATCTCGCCGATGTGCCGCTCGCGTACAAATGGTCGGGCCTCGTCGGCATGACCCTGGACTCGGTGCCGCATATCGGCCGGCTCGACGACCGCACGCTGGTCTCGATGGGCTACAACGGCGCGGGTGTTGCGATGTCGAGCCTGATGGGCCGCTATCTCGCCGCCTTCGTGCGCGGCGAGACGCCCGAGGTAGGGCTGCTCGATATCAGGCGCATGAAGGCGATCCCGTTCTATCCGCTGCGCGAGCCCGCCGTGCGCATGGTCGCCGGCTGGTACCAGTTTCTCGATGCGATCGGTCAGTGAGATTATTTGGTGATGGAGGAGGCGAGGATGATGACGAAACGGCATTCTGGATTTGGCTACGCCCTGTTGGGCGCCATCGCGTTTAGCGGCACCGCGGCGAGCGCCGCCGAGCAGATCACCTTCGTCTCGCAGGGCGGCGCCTATCAGGCGGCGCAGACGGTGGCGATCCTCGATCCCTCCGCCAAGAAGCTTGGCATCACCATCAACCAGGACTCCATTCCCGACGCCTGGCCCGCGATCAAGACGCAGGTCGGCAGCGGCAAGCCGATCTGGGACGTCGTCGATACCCCCACCGGAAACTGCCTGCGCGGCGGCGAGCAGGGGCTGATCGAGAAGCTCGACTTCTCGAAGATTCCAAACGGCGCGGCGATGCCGGAGGCCTATCGCAGTCCCTATTCGGTGTCATACGAGTTCTATTCCAGCGTGCTGTCCTACAGCCAGAAGACGTTTCCGAAGGACGCGCCGAACAGCTGGGTGGATTTCTGGGACGTCAAGAAATTCCCCGGCCGCCGCGCGCTACGCAATCACCCGATCGCCACGCTCGAGGCCGCGCTGATGGCCGACGGCGTCGCGCCCGACAAGCTCTACCCGCTCGACGTCGACCGCGCCTTCAAGAAGCTGGAGGAGATCAAGCCGCACATCACGGTGTGGTGGACCTCAGGCGCGCAATCGGCGCAGCTGCTCAACGACGGCGAGGTCGACATGGAGATGGCGTGGAACGGCCGCGTCAGCGCCGTGGCCAAGGAGGGTGCAAAGGTCTCCTTCACCTACAACCAGGGCGTCCTTCAGAGCACCTCGCTCTGCATCCTCAAGGGCGCGCCGAATCTGGAGACGGCAGTCAAATTCGTCAACGAGGCCGTCGATCCCGTGCACCAGGCCAATCTGCCGCTCAACATCGACTACGGCCCGGGCAATCCGAAGGCGTTCGAGACCGGCGTGATCAAGCCCGAGCGTGCCGCGCAGCTGCCGAGCGAGCCGGCGAACGCGGCTAAGCAGGCGCTGATGTCCTACGCCTGGTGGTCCTCGCCCGCGGGCGAGGCCGCCGAGAAGCGCTGGGCGTCGTTCATGCAGAAGTAAGCGAGGTCAGCCTTGGCGACATCCATGCCAGATTCCTCCCAAAAGCATCAGCGCCGCGAGCATGCGCTGATGCTGGCATTGGTGTCGCCGGCGCTGCTCGTGATTCTTCTCCTGATCGTGCTGCCGGTCGGGTGGCTCGCCTGGCAGTCGATCTACCATGACGGTTTCACGCTGGAGAACTATCGCCGGGTCTTCACGGAAGACATCTACTGGCGCAGCTTTGCGCTGACCTTCGAGATCAGCCTCGCGGTGACAGTCATCGCGCTGCTGCTCGGCTATCCCGTCGCCTATCTCGCCAACGCCGTGCCGAAGGGCTGGAGCATCCTCATCCTGTCGCTGGTGGTGCTGCCGTTCTGGACGTCCGTGCTGGTCCGCGCCTATGCTTGGCTGGCGCTGCTCCAGCGCACCGGCGTGATCAACCAGTTCCTGCGCTATCTCGATGTCATCTCCGAGCCGCTCGCGCTCGTGCACAACACGTTCGGCACGGTGGTTGCGACCGTGCACATCCTGCTGCCGTTCATGGTGCTGCCGCTCTATGCCACCATGCAGAAGATCCCCGGTGATTTGATGCAGGCCGGCGCGAGCCTGGGGGCGAGCCCGTCGCTTACCTTCTTCCGCGTGTTCCTGCCGCTGTCGTTGCCGGGCGTGCTCGCCGGCTGCACCATGGTGTTCGTGCTCTGCCTCGGCTTCTACATCACGCCGGAATTGCTCGGCGGCGGCCGCACCGTGATGGTGTCGATGCTGGTGAGCCGCAATGTCGAACTCTACAACCAGTTCGGCGCCGCGAGCGCGGTCGCCGTGGTGCTGCTCCTGAGCGTGCTCCTGATCTTCTTCGCCGTCAGCCGCTTCATCTCGCTCGATCGCGTGTTGGGGCAAAAATGACGCGCACTTCGCCCGCACGGATTGTCCTCTACGTGATCAGCGCGCTGGTGCTGGTCTATCTGATCCTGCCCGTCCTGATCATCGCGCCGATCTCGTTTTCCAGTGCGCGCTTCCTGACGTTCCCGCCGCCGTCGTTCTCGCTGCGCTGGTACCAGCAATATTTCGCCAATCCCGCCTGGATGCAGGCGACGCGGGTAACGCTGACGGTCGCCTTCTTCACGGTCCTGATCGCAACGCCGTGCGGGGTTGCTGCGGCCTACGCGATCAGCCAGTCGAAGCTGCGCATCATGCGCATCATCCACATGGCACTGCTGCTGCCGCTGGTGGTGCCGATCATCATCACGGCGGTCGGCATTTTCTTCGTCTATGCAAAGGTCGGCCTGGTCGCGACCATGCCCGGCCTCGTGCTGGCGAATGTGATGCTGGGCCTGCCCTACGTCGTCATCTCGGTGCTCGCGGGCTTGCAGAGCTTCGATCCGGCGCAGGAGATGGTGGCGCGCAGCCTCGGCATGAACCGCCTGCGCAGCTTCTTCGCGGTGACGCTGCCGCAGATCAAGTCCAGCGTGGTCGCGGGCGGCATCTTCGCCTTCATCTCGGCGATGGACGAGACCATCGTCGCGCTGTTCATCTCCGGCGGCCAGTATCAGCCTCTGACCAAGCGCATGTTCACCGCGCTGCGTGACGAGATCGACCCGACCATCGCCGCGATCTCGACGCTGATGACGGTGGCGTCGTTCATGCTGGTGCTGCTGGCGAGCACGCGGGGGAAGAGGGGCGGGTGAGGGGGGCTCCGGTCTCCGCCGTCATCACCCGCGAAAGCGGGTGATCCAGTATTCCAGAGCCGGTAGTGGTTCCTCGATAGGCCGCGGCGTACTGGATTCCCCGCCTGCCGCCTACGCTAAAGCTTCGGCGCCCCTGGACCGCAGCCCCGGCGAAGCCTTGGCGTAGCCGGGTCGCGGGGAATGACAGCGAGTGTGCTGTTAAGCCTTCGCCCCAAGCCACGCCAGGATCATCTCCACGATCTGCGTCCGGCTCGTCGCCAGCACCCTGGGCTCGCTGAGGTCGCGGTCGAACAGGGCGCCGAAGGTGTGGCGGTTGGCGACGCGAAAGAAGCAGTAGGAAGAGATGGCGAGGTGCAGGTCGATGGCGTCGACGTCGTCGCGGAAGACGCCTTCGCCGCGGCCGCGCTCGAGGATGCCGTCGAGTGTCGCGATCACGCTGGCGTTGAGCTGGCGCAGTTGCAGATTCTGCTTCAGGTGCTTGCCGTGGTGGATGTTCTCGATGCTGACGAGGCGGATGAAGTTCGGATTGCGCTCGTCATGGTCGAAGGTGGCCTCGATCAGCCGGCGCAATCCCTCGCGGGCGTCGCAGCTTTCGATGTCGAGCTGGTCCTCCAGCGCGCGGATGCTGCGATAGGCCTCCTCCAGCACCGCGAGATAGAGCTGCTCCTTGCCGCCGAAGTAGTAATAGATCATCCGCTTGGATGTGCGCGTGCGCGCCGCGATCGCATCGACGCGGGCGCCGGAATAGCCCTCCGAGGCGAATTCGGCCATCGCCACTTCGAGGATGTCGCGCTTGGTGCGCTCGGGGTCGTTGGTGCGCTTCGATGGGGGCGGCATACGCTCGAGCATCACTGTTTCTCCCGCCAGTTTCCACGGATCACCTTGAAGGTGAAGGCAAATTTCACCCGTCGGGGCACTGATCCAATGCGTATTGCATAAACGTACTAGTTCGTACATTATCGCTCCAAACCAAAGTTGCGGCAACCAGAACCAGAAAACGCGCGCGAGGCGATCTGCCTGACGCGAACCGCACCGGCCACATGGGGAGGAGCTTTCAATGACGTTGACGTCAACCGCACCGCTGCGCGCATCATCCAGCGCGGAAGCCACGCCGAACAGGCTGCCGAAGCGCGCCGCGCTGGTCAGCTTCGTCGGCAGCATGCTCGAATACTACGACTTCTTCATCTACGGCACCGCGGCGGCGCTGATCTTTCCAAAAGTGTTCTTCGCCAATGTCGATCCCTCGACCGCGTCGCTGCTCGCGTTGCTCTCCTTCGGCATCGGCTATATCGCCCGGCCCGTGGGCGCCGTCATCCTCGGCCATTTCGGCGACCGTATCGGCCGCAAGACGGTGCTCTTGTTCACGCTGGTGCTGATGGGCGGCTCGACGCTGGCGATCGGCCTGCTGCCGGATGCCAAGACGATCGGCAACGCCGCGCCTGTCATCCTGACGCTGCTCCGCCTGTTGCAGGGCCTGTCGGCCGCCGGCGAGCAGAGCGGAGCCAACTCCCTGACGCTGGAGCATTCCGCCAATTCCAACCGCGCCTTCTTCACGAGCTGGACCCTGAGCGGCACCCAGGCTGGCGCCATCCTTGCAACACTGGTGTTCATCCCGGTGTCGAGCCTGCCGGAAGACCAGCTGTTGAGCTGGGGCTGGCGCATTCCGTTCCTGCTCTCCGCGCTCGTGCTGCTGGTCGCCTATCTGGTGCGGAGGACCATGCCGGAAACGCCCGTCTTCGAAGACATCAAGGACAAGGCGCAGGTGGCGCGCTTTCCCGTCGTTAGGCTCTTGCGCGACTACTGGCCGGACGTGCTGCGCGTGATCGTCTGTGCGCTGATCGCCACCGTGAGCACGATGACCGCGGTGTTCGCGCTCGGCTATGCCACCAGCAAGTTCGGCGTCGCGCGCCCGACCATGCTGTGGGCCGGCGTGCTCGGCAATGTCACCGCGCTGATCACCCAGCCGCTGTGGGCGCTGCTGGCCGACAGGATCGGCCGCAAGCCGGTGTTCATCGGTGGCGTGCTCGGCTGTGCGGTGCTGGTGTTCCCGTACTTCATGCTGGTGACATCAGGGAATACGCTGGCGATCTTCGCCGCGGCGATGATCCTCTCGGGTGTCATCTACGCCGCGCCGAACGCGATCTGGCCGTCGTTCTATGCGGAGATGTTCGACGCGCGCGTGCGTTACTCCGGCACGGCGATCGGCACGCAGCTCGGCTTCCTCGCCGCCGGCTTCACGCCGCTGGTGAGTGCGAGCCTGGTCGGCGAAGGGCCGAACGGCTGGATTCCCGTGGCAATCTTCGTTGCCTGCTGCTGCGTGATCTCGGCGGCATCAGCGGCCACCGCGCGCGAAACCCACAATGTCGACATCGCCGATCTCGGCAAGCAGCGCGCTTGAGTCGGGATGAGTGAAAGTCGCATGTTGACCAACGCAGTTTCGACCGCCAGCGGGCCGATCATCGGCGCCGAGCAGAACGGCATACGCGCCTTCAAGGGCGTGCCGTTCGCGACCGCGCGGCGCTTTGCCAGGGCGACACCGCCGCTCGCGTGGACGGAGCCGCGCCAATGCACGGACTACGGCGCTTACGCGCCGCAGCCCGGCCATCTCGATCATGCTGACGAGGAATCCTGTCTCAGCCTGAACATCTGGGCGCCGGCGGCGGATCACCCGCTGCCGGTCAAGTTCTTCATCCATGGCGGCGCCTTCGTCACCGGCGGCGGCGCCGACTATCACGGCTCCTTCCTCGCCGCCCACGGCCCGGCCGTCATCGTCACCATCAACTACCGGCTCGGGCCGCTCGGCTTCCTGCAACTGCATCGTCACGGCCTCACCGAAGCCAACAACCTCGCGCTCCAGGATACGCTCGCAGCGCTCGATTGGGTCCGGGCCAACATTGCGAATTTCGGCGGCGATCCGGATGCGATTACGCTGTCGGGACAATCCGCCGGCGCCTCCATGGTGATCGCGCTCGCAACCCTGCCGCAGACAAGAGGCAAGTTTATCCGTGCGCTCGCGCTGAGCGCGCCCGGCCGAAACATCATGAGCGCCGATCATGCCGACGATGTCGCGCGCCACGTGCTCGAGGAGCTCGAGCTTGCGCGCGATCCCAGCGCGATTGCGTCCGTGCCGCTGCCAAAGCTGTTTGCGGCGGTAAAGCGCGTCGGACGCAGGCTCGCGGACGAGACCGACGCAGGCACCGTGTTCGGTCCGGTGCTCGACGGCACCGTCATCGCGCGCGAGCCGCGCGACGTCTTCGCCGACGGAACTTTGCGTGACATTCCGCTCTGGCTCGGCTCCTGCCGCGACGAGATGGTGATGTTCCTGAAGAGCGTGCCGCCGGCCGCGATGATCCGCACCACCGAGCGACAAGTGCGCGCGGCGTTCGGCGATGCCGGCTGGTGCCGGCTGCTATCCTATTATCGCGCCAACGCGCGCCTCGACGAGGATCCGTACGAGGCGCTGTTGTCGGATGCGTTCTGGCATCGCCCCATGGCCGATCTCGCGCGGCGTCATGCTGCGGCAGGCGGCGCGGTGTGGTTGAGCCGGTTCGATCATCGCCCAGCGCTGGAGCCGTTCCTGTCGCAGGGGCCGACACACGGTGCGGACAACGCCTGCCTGTGGGCGCATCTGCCTGATTTCATCGATCGGCCGATCCTCAAGCGCAAGGGCGGGCCGATGACGCCGGCCGACATTGATGTCGCCGCGCGGTTTCAGGTGAGCGTCTTGCGCTTCGTCACGACCGGCAGGCCGGATATCGCTCAAGCCTGGCCGCGGTTCGAGCCGGGCCATGAGCCGCTCGCGATCTTCGGCCAGCCGTTTCACATCGTGCCGCTCAACGACGGCGCACGCTTCCGCGTGTGGGCGGAGCTATTGGCGCAATCCGGAGCAGCGCAAGCTGTGACTGCGATGTAGCAAGGCAGCACCATGAGATTAGACTCCATGATGCGTCGCCTGAAACACCGAGATGTTGTCGCTTAGCCAATCGGTTACCGGGCGCGGAGCGTGGCCAGTCAACTCGCGAACAGTTGACGTGGTTTCTGCGAGGACCGATTCGTAGAAAAGGCGATCCAGACCGAGCAGCAGGTCGGCGACAAATTCGTTGAGTCCAGACGCCATCAGCTTCTCACGCTGCTCCGCAGGGCTTCGGTGCTGATATGTGACGAGACGTCCAAGCAGTCTGGACATTTCATTTGCTATCTCAGGCATGCTGACCGCGATTGGCCCGGTCAGATGATAGGCGCGCTGGGACGTTAAGTGCGCGTCGTCGAGAAGCACAGCGAAAGCCGAGTCCGCCACATCGCGCGTGTCGATCAAGTTGACCAATCCATCGCCGGCTGCCCCGCCCCATGCGTCATTGGCGACTGGAGCGCCAGCCCGTGCCAGGATATCGACGAAACTCGATGGCCGCAAAACCGTGAAGCCTACGTCGCAGGCCGCAAGATGCGCCTCAATTTGCGCATGCCAGTCGAACGGATGTAGCCGAGACGGTGGTCCCAACACGGACAATTTGACGATGTGGCCTACGCCGCCGGCCACGGCTGCGTCGATCAGCGCAATTTCATTGGCGACTTGCCGGGGGGACGTGCCGTGGGCGAGGAACAGACGGTCAACTCCGCGCAGCGCGTTGTCCAAAGTCGATCGCGCATCGAAGTCCACGGTCGCAAGCGAAACTCCGGACGGCAGACGTCCAGCATCCGACGTGCGGGTCAATGCCACAATCTCAACCGGTTCCGTGAACAGTTTCGAAATCAAGGCGGAGCCCACGCGACCTGTGGCTCCAGCAACGGCAATGCGCGTGCGGCCGGCGCCACGCTGGGAGGGGTTGAACATCCGGATAACCTTCCGTATCTTGGAACGATCAGTTCAAGATACGTGGAACGATCGTTCCATGATGTCAAGTGGGAATGGCATGAGTGGAAAACCCCAATTCGATGACGATGCCGTGATCAATTCCGCGATGGATGTGTTCTGGCGTCACGGCTATTCGGCTTCGTCGATCGATCAACTGACGACAGCGATGGGCTTGTCGCGGTCGAGTATGTACAAGCGATTTCAAGACAAGGACGGGCTATTCGAAGAGGTCCTTTCGGCTTACATCGAGCGCGTCGAGCGGCGCATGAGCGCCGTTCGAGGCGAGACGAAGCGCCAACAGCTTGAAGCGCTGTTGCACGAATTCTTGCCCAGAGCGGGCAAGACGGCGCGGCCCGCTGGATGCATGCTGGCCCGATCGTGCGCTGAGATGGTGGACCTGCCTCCGGCAGGCCAGTCGGTCGCGCGGCAGGGACTTACGCGGCAGCGCGCGATCCTCGGCGGCATTTTACGCGAGGCGGTCGCAAGTGGAGAATTGGCGGTGACAGCTGACATCGACGGATTGGCGTGGCACTACCTCGGTGTGTTGCAGGCGATAATGAATTTGCCGCAAGCCGGCGCGACTGTTGGCGAGCTTCGCCGTGTCGTAGAACTTGCAATGTTGGCATGGCCGTTCCT
This sequence comes from Bradyrhizobium sp. 63_E2_N1_3, assembly GCF_052076005.1. Classification (NCBI taxonomy): domain Bacteria; kingdom Pseudomonadati; phylum Pseudomonadota; class Alphaproteobacteria; order Hyphomicrobiales; family Nitrobacteraceae; genus Bradyrhizobium; species Bradyrhizobium sp. 63_E2_N1_3. The sequence continues at coordinate 1,807,421 of NZ_CP197235.1, forward strand.
CCCGCCTGCGAGCCAATCCAGGCCTACATAGGGGCATCGAGCGATCGCTCCATGATGATCGTGCGCTCATCGCCAAAGTAGCTGTCGCGCACGGCCTTGAACCCGAGCCGCGCGTAGAACGATTCCGCGGTGACCGAAGACGGGACGGTCAACAAAGCGATCTCTCGCTCGCGCGCGATGCGCTCGATCTCGGCCATCAGGAACTTGCCGATCCCCTGCGCCTGAACGTCGGGAGCCACGAAGACCGTGCGGACGACGCTTCCGTCAAGGCTCGCCGTTCCAACGACGCGGCCGCCAAGGGCGGCAACAAGGACCGTGCGTTTGCGGATCAGCTCCAGAACGGCGGTCGGGCTGAAGCTATGCTCGACCCGTTCGATGATCTCGTCTGTGTAATCCCTCGCATTTGTCACGCGCAGTGCGCGCAGAATGACGGCGCTGATTTCGCCGCTATCCTCTTCGCGCGCCGGGCGGATGCTGCAATCCATGAATCCCTCCACCTGCCCGGCAGTCGCTAGCGTTCACTGCACCATCGCCGCAGCGATCTTCTCCGCCGACATCAGCACCGGGAAATTGGTATTGGCGCATGGCACCACGGGGAAGATCGAGGCGTCGACGACGCGCAGGCCCTGAACGCCTTTGACGCGGCCTTGATTATCGACCACCGCCATCGGATCGTCGGCCCGGCCCATGCGGCATGAGCACGAGGCGTGCCACACCCCGATGGTCGCCTTGCGGACGAAGGCTTCCAGCGCATCGTCGTCGTTCATCACCTGGTCGAAGGTGAAACCTTCGACGACGAAATTGTCGATCAGGTAGTGGCGCAGCGCCGCCGGCCCGTCCATCAAGGTCGCGGCGATCTTGGTCAGGATCCTGTTCTTGGTATTGACCACGCCGATCTTGCGCACCTTGTCCGTATAGGCGGCCGGAAACGGCTTGTCCGTCACCGCTTTCACCACGTCGCTCATCTGCACGGCCGCCATCTTGCGGAAGCCGCTCATCAGGCGATCGAGGTCGCGGCGGTCGGACAGCAGATTGAACTCGACGATCGGCTCGGCGGCGGGATCGCGCGAGGCGAGCTTGACCTGTCCGGTCTCGGAATAGGTCTTGTTGACGAAGGTCAGCAGCGAGCCGATCTGCTCGCCGACCGCGTGCCAGGCCGATTTGCTGAGCAGGACGACGAACATGTCGCCCTTCGGTACGCCCGACAGCCCGGATGAATAACGCAGGCCAAGCTGCATGTGGCGCCTGGTGTGCTCGTTCATGCGCGCGCCGCGGCGGACAAAGGACGACAGCGAAATCGAGGGATGATCCATCAGGCGCTGACCGACGCCTGTCAGCCCCATCAGGACCGGAATGCCCATATCCTTGAGGTGACCGACCGGGCCGATGCCGGCGCGCAGGAGATGCGCCGGCGAATGGATGGCGCCGCTGGACAGGATGATCTCGCGGCCTCGGAATTCCTGTTCCCGTCCGTCGACCATCGCCTTCACGCCGACGCATTGCGTGCCTTCGAACAGCAGCTCCCTGACCTGCGTGTTGGTGGAGATGGTGAGATTGGCGCGCTTGCGCGTGTCACGATCGAGATAACCCATCGCGGCCGAGACGCGTTGCTCGGCCTGATTGGAATGCGTCACCGGAAAATAGCCGTCGACGAACTCGCCGTTCTGGTCCGGCACGAACTGATGGCCGGCCTGCTGGAAGGCGTCGGCGAACGCCTGCGAATGCCGCGTCCAGTGCTCACGCGGAATTCTGCGTACCGGAATTCGGCCGTTCTTGCCGTGGTACGGGCCGTCGAAATCGAGGTCGCGCTCGACCTTCTTGAAGAAGGGCAGCACGTCGTTCCAGCTCCAGCCGTCGGCGCCCCGCGCGTCCCATTCATCGTAGTCGGTCGGTGCGCCGCGGTTGGCCATCTGGCCGTTGATCGACGAGCCGCCGCCGAGCACGCGCGCCTGCTCGTATTTGCGTAAAGGAGGACGCGCTTCGTTCGGATTGTTGTGGCTGACGATCTGGGTCGTGACCTTGAGTTCGGTCCAGTGGAAGCGGGGATCGAAATAGGCCGTGCCCGGATAGCTGTCCCTGATCTCGGCGGGCTCGTTGCCGGGCGGTGTGTCCTGTCCGGCCTCGCACAGCAGGACCTTGTTCGCGCTCTTTGCGGAGAGCCGGTGGGCCAGCACGGACCCCGCCGAGCCGCCGCCGACGATAATGAAGTCGTACACGATTGGCGTTTCCTCTTGGTCTTGTCCGGGAAACGTAGCGTGTTATTTTCCCGAGGTCACGTCGGCATTGCCGCGACAGTTCGTAACTCGCATTGCTTGCCTGGCAACCACGATCGTGTAATTCTTCTGGCAGCGCCGATTTGATCCTCAGCTTGCGGGCGCTTCTACAAATGCAGCTAAAGAGACGTAGCTAAATTGACTAGCCAGTCCTGCATCCCCCGCATAGCGAGAACGATCGGCCATTCCGAATGGGAGGGGCCAAATGAGATTTGCTGCCATCGCGGATGTGCATGGGAATCGTCCGGCACTTGAAGCCGTCCTTGCGGACATTGCCATGCTCGGCATCGCTGAGGTCGTGAACCTCGGCGACCACGTCAGTGGCCCGCTCGAGGCAGCCAGGACCGCGGACCTGTTGATGGCGAGGGGCTTTCCGTCGATACGGGGCGACCAAGATCGAATCCTCGTCGAGCTCTGGCAGGCCGGCGGCTCCGCTCGCAGCGATTTCCGTCAGCTCGCGCGCAAGCACTTCGACTGGATGGCAAGCATGCCGTCCACGCTCATGTACAAGGGACGGGTGTTCCTGTGCCATGGATCGCCAAGGGATGACGCAGCTTTCTGGCTCGACCACATCGCCGACGACGGCTGCCCGCGTCCGAGCGGCATCGACGCGATCGAGGCTGAAGCTGAGGGGATCGACGCCGAGATCATCCTGTGCGCCCACACCCACATTCCGCGCGTGGTGCGTTTGAGGGATGGACGTCTGGTCGTGAATCCCGGCAGCGTCGGGTTGCCCGGTTATGACGGGAAGGCGCCCGTTCCTTACGTGGTCGAGGTCGGTACGCCGCATGCGTGCTACGCGATTCTGGAGCATGCCGGCGCAGACTGGTCCGCGACGATCCGCTACGTGCCCTACGACACCTCGGCTATGGCCGCACTGGCGCGCAGCAAAGGCATGCTCAGCTGGGCAAGCGCGATTGCGACGGGTTGGGTTCAGCGCGAGCAGGCCTGCCGCTAGGCAACAGCAAGACCGTCAGTTCGGACACGGTTGTCCCGCAGCGCCCCACAGGGCCATGTCCTTGACGTGGTCCTCGAAGGTGCCCGGTGGGGTCGTGCGGCCAGCTCCGGGCGCCCATCCGCGCGGGATGAAGCCGTTCAGCGATGCGTCGTGCCGTAGATGCGCCAGCAGGCCCACAGCGTCGCGGCCGCCATTGCGCTTGGGGTCCTTCAGCTGCGTACAGATCTCGGCGCCGCTCTTGCCGAACCAGATGAACTCGACTGGCGCCAGCTGCCAGTCGATACCGGCACGCGGCGGTGACGGCGCCGGGTCGTTCGCCTGGGTAGAGGTCATGTGACAGGTCGAGCAGGCAACCTTCTCGGCCCCGATGCGGCTGTCGCCGCCGTGGATGTTCATGCCGTGGACGCGCGGCCTGGTTTCGCCTGCCGGCGTCCAGATCGGTATGGCCTTGGCGTCGACGTGGCAGTTGGCACAGCGCGGATGGGTCACCACGGCTTCAATCCGCTTCCAGGCCTCCAGACCTTCGGCGCGGCTGACGCTGCCCGGCGGCAAAGCGTCCTTGTTCGCTTCGTCCTTGGCCGCGACAATCCCGGTGAGAGCCGCAATTGTCGAAGCGGCGAAAGCGAGCACAATGAGAGAACTCTTCATGGCTCGCCTCACACGAAATCGATGAACTTGTTGAAAGGCATTTCGCGGATGCGCTGCCCGGTCGCGGCGAAGATCGCGTTGGCGAGTGCGGGGGCGGCTGGCGGAACAGGCGGCTCTCCGACGCCTCTCACCTTGGGATCGTTCTCGAGCCCGCGAACTTCGATGACGGGGCATTGGTAGATCCGCATCGCTTCGTGGTGATTGTAATTGGTCTGCTGCACCGCGCCCTTGGCGTAGGTGAGCTCGCAATTGATGGCGTGGCCGAGGCCCCAAATGACGCCGCCCTGCACCTGGTTCTCGAAGTTGACGGGATCGACCACCTTGCCGACGTCGACAGCGACCCAGACCTTGTCGATCCTTATGCCTCGCTCCGTCTTCGTGACTTCGACGACTTCGGCTGTCGGCGTGCCGAAGGATTCAACGAACGCGACGCCGCGGCCCCTACCGTTTCCGAGTGGTCCCTTCCAGTCCGACATTTCCGCGACCGTTTCCAGCACCTTGCGATAATGCGGCACGGTGCACATCACGATGCGCGCCTTCATGGGATCGAGACCCGCCGCGTGGATCAGCTCGTCGATGAAGCTCTCGGTAAAGAAGCCCGATGTCGAGGCGCCGACCGACCGCCACGTGGTGCTCGGCGAAAGCCCCTGCGCCTCGTAGCTTGTGGCCCGGAAATTGGGGATGTCGTAATAGACATTCCACAGGCCGGCAGCCAATTGCCCGTCGGGATCCTTCGAGGGTGTGCCCGAACGCTCGAGCAGCCCCTTGAGCGGAGCAGTCGAGGCCAGTTGCAGATCGGCTGCGACGATCTTGCTCTTGTCGATGCTGCCTCGGTGCCGGGCGATCGCGATCTGCCGCGGAATGTCCTGGAGGAAATCCTCCTCGCGCGAGAACACCAGCTTGATCGGCGTTCCCTTCATCTGATTGGCGATCTCGGCGACAACGCGGACGTTCTCGTATTCGAGACGGTGGCCGAAGCTTCCACCCGTCCACTGATTGTGGAAGGTGACCTGTTCCGGCTTGAGGCCGATCGCCGTCGCCGCGACATATTGCACGAAACGGGGGCTCTGATGGCCGACCCAGATCTCCATCCCCTTGTCGGTGACGAGGCCGATCCCGTTCAACGGCTCGAGCGGCTGATGCCCCACATAGGGCGCGCGATATTCGGCCTCGACAAGCTTGCCCGTCTTCAGCCCGGCTTCGATATCGCCGGTCTTCCGCCACTCCTTGCCCAGGAATTCAGGCTTGAACGAGGATTCAAGAACCTTCCAATGATCCGCCTGCTCGGCGGGATAGGCCGAGGGCGCCCACTCGCAAGTGACGGCGTCAACCGCCTTCATCGCGTACCAGCTGTTCGTGGCGATCACCGCGACGCCATTCTTGATTTCCAGGATCTTCTTGACCCCCGGCATCGATCGCGCCTTGCTGGCGTCGTATGACTTCAGGGGTTGGCCCTTGCCAGGGTTCAGCTTGACGGCGGCATAGAGCATGCCGTCCATCTTCTGGTCGATGCCGAACTTCAGCTCGCCCATGACCTTCGCGCGAACGTCGAGGCGCATCATCGGCTTGCCCAGCATGCGCCATTTCGACGGATCGCGCGGCTTGGCATCGAGCACCGGCGGAATCTTTGCGGCGTCCACGGAGAGATCGACGTAGGCGATCTTGGTGCCGTTGGGCAGGATCACATGGCCTGATTGGGTGCGCAGGTCGGCCACGGCGACACCCGAACGCTTGGCAGCGGCGGCCTTCAGCGTCTCGCGCGCGACCGCGCCGGCAACGCGCAGCTTTTCATAGGTGTCCGGCAGCGTGCTCGACCCGCCGGTCATCTGCAGGCCGGACTCTCTCAGCCATTCGAGCGTCTTGGCGCGCGCTTCCTCGGCGGCGGGACTTTGGTCCGCAGCCACGAACGGTGCGAACTCGTCGGCAAAACCGGTGTTGAAATAGGCGGGGCTGGGGCCGGCGAAGCGAACTTCGAACTGGCCGGGATCGAGGTCCATCTCTTCGGCGATCATGATCGGCTGCACCGAGCCGACGCCCTGGCCGATATCGGCGTGCTGGGCGATCAGCGTGATTTTTTCGGGGCTGATCTCGACCCAGGGATTGAAGGTCACGGAGTTCGGCCCGAGACTGGTGCTCAGGGGATTGTCACTGGCAGTCGCGGCTTGTGCTGCGTCGCTATAGGAACCGAACGCGATGCCGCCAGCCACGGCGGCGGAACCGAAAACGAAAGTGCGGCGGGAAAGCGTCTGAAGTCCCATTTCACTTCCCCACCATCTTTGCGGCAGCCGCGTGGATCGCGGTGCGAATGCGCGGGTAGGTGCCGCAACGGCAGAGGTTGCCGGACATCACTTCGTTGATGTCCTCGTCCGTCGGCTTGTCGATCAATCCAAGCAGCGAGATGGCCTGCATGATCTGGCCGGTCTGGCAGTAGCCACACTGCGGAACCTGATGTTCGATCCAGGCCTGCAGAACGGGATGCTGCTCCCTGTTGTCCAATCCTTCGAGCGTGACGACCGACTTGCCGGCGAGATCGCCAATGCGGGCCTGGCAGGATCGCACGGCGGCTCCGTCGATCTGGACGGTGCAGGCACCGCATTGCGCGACGCCGCAGCCATATTTCGGACTGGTGATGCCGAGCTCGTCGCGGAGCACCCAGAGCAGGGGCATCTCGGGAACGACGTCGACCTGGCGCTTGGTCCCGTTGACCGTGAGCTCGATCATGTCGATGTTCCTTTCGCGCGTCCTCGCGGGACGTGAGGTCGAACAGGCACGCTCCAGCGAGCGTCGTCGAAGGTTGGACCGGCGTGGTCAGCGTGCCGCGCAAGCGCCGATGCTGTCAAACGACGACCCCGCAGCATTTGCGAATTCGCACGAAGAGTATGGTGTGAATTTTTGCCGCGCCTTTGGCGCGATTGACAATCGATTCAATTGCCGCTGATCGTCTGGAAGGGCGATCAGGGCAGGAACGGCACCGGATTGGCCGCGCGGTAGACCAGATTGATCAACGTGTTGATGTCGAACACCGGAAGGCCCGAGACTTCGGCAACGTCCTTCGAGAACGGGCACATGTTGGTGCATTCGAACAGGATCGCACCCGGGTTTTTGCAGGACGCCATGAAGGCTTCCGTCATCTCGATCATCTCGGCGCGCAGCACGTCGGTGTCCAGTTCCTCGCGGCCGAGAATGTAGGTTGCGGGAAACTGCGCATCGGGCTTCATGCCCTGGATCTGGACGGGGATCTCGTCCGGCGACCAGCCGACACCGCGGAAATGCCCCTCGTTCATGTGGTGGCCGCGTTCGGTGAAGATGCCGATGACCTTGCCCGGCGGCAGCATGGCATGGATCAACGGTGCCTGGATCAGGCTCGAGGTGAAGACCGGGATGTTCACGGCGGCCGCGAGCTGTTTCTGGAATGGCGCGAGGAAGCCGCAGCTCGTCGTGATCGCCTTGACGCCGTCGGCTTCCAGCTCGCGGGCCGCCGCGATGAACGGCTCGAGCAGGGCGGGATCGGGGTGGTCACCCATGATCCTTGTGGCGTGTGCGCCGCGCACGATCTTGTAGCGCACCGGGAAATCATAGGAGAGCGCATTGCCGATGTCGCCGCGCGGGCGCGGGAAGCGGGTATCGAGCATCAGGATGCCGATCGTCTCGCCGTAATTCGTGAAGCCGCCGCGGAGTTTCATGGGTGTCCCCACCGATTCGGAATGGTCTTGCCAGGCAGTCTAATGCGTCTCGTGAAACCGGCTGAGAAAGGACTTCAGCCGTTCGCTGCGGGGCTGGCGGATGGTCTCTTCGGGCGTGCCGATCTCGGCCATGATGCCGTCGTTCATGAAGCCGACGCGGGTGGAGACGTCGGCGGCGAAGGCCATCTCGTGCGTCACCAGCACCATGGTCATGCCTTCGCTCGCAAGGCTGCGGATGACGGACAGGACTTCGCCGACGAGTTCGGGATCGAGCGCCGAGGTCGGCTCGTCGAACAGCATCACGTCTGGCTTCATCGCGAGCGCACGCGCGATCGCGACGCGCTGCTTCTGGCCGCCGGAGAGGCGGCTCGGAAAGGCGTCGGCCTTGTCGGCGAGGCCGACCTTGGCGAGCAAATCGCGGCCAAGCGCATCGGCGTCGTTTCGCGCCATGCCCTTCACCTGCACCGGCCCCTCTGTGACGTTGGCGAGCACCGACATGTGCGGGAACAGGTTGAAATGCTGGAACACCATGCCGACGCTGCGCCGAAGCAGCGCGAGCTGCGCATCGCCGGCGGCGCGCATGCCCTTGCCGAAGGCGAATTTATGCGTGCCGATGGCAAGCTCACCCTGCTGCGGCATTTCCAGGAGGTTCAGGCAGCGCAGGAAGGTGGATTTGCCCGAGCCGGAGGCGCCGATCAAGGTGACGACCTCGCCGCGGGCGACCGAGAGCGAGACGCCCTTGAGCACCTCATGGTCGCCGAACGCCTTGTGGATGTTGTCAGCGATCAGAGCACTCATCGATGCGCTCCCATTTTCAGCTCGACCCGGTCGGCGACCAGCGTCAGCGGGAACAGCACGACGAAATAAAGTATGGCGATCGTGGTGTAGACCTCGAGCGGCTTGTAGCTCGACGCCGTGATGACTGTGCCCTGATAGAGGAGGTCGCCGACCGCGACCACCGACACCAGCGAGGTGTTCTTCAGCTGCATGATGGTCTGGTTGATGAAGGAGGGGATCATCACCTGCGTCGCCTGCGGCAGCACGATGCGGCGAAAGATCTTGCCGCGGCGCATGCCGATGGCGCGGCCGGCCTCCCACTGGCCGGTGTCGACGGCTTCGATGCCGCCGCGGAAGATTTCCGCATAGAACGAGCCGGCATAGAGCGACAGCGCGATGAAGCAGGCCATCGCCGGCGACATGTCGACGCCGATCAGCACGGGCAGGGCGTAGTAGACCCAGATCAGCTGCACCAGCAGCGGCGTGCAGCGGAACACCTCGATATAGAGACGCAACGGCACCGTGACCCAGCGCGGTGCCGTCGTGCGCAGGATGCCGACGAACAGTCCGATGGCGAGACCCGCGACCACCGTGGTCACCGTGTAATACACGGTGACCAGGAGCCCTTGGCAGATCAGGCCCCAATACGGCTTGAGCGCCGCGAAGTCCCAGACGTACATCGATCGACCGTCAGAACTGCACTTCGGGCGGGAGATCGTCGACGGTGAGGCCGACCGCCTCAAAACCCTTGAGCATCCATTCGCGGGTCTGGCCCATCGCGCGGTTGTAGTCGGCCCAGGCGCTGAGGAAATCCTTGTAGCGGCGGTCGCTCTCGGCGCGGATACCCATGTTGGTCGGCAGCGTCAGCAGCGGCCGCGGAATGGCGAGATCGCCGAGGTTCGGATTCTTCTTCAGGGTCGAGACCGAGAGCACGGCCAGCGAGACGTTGCAGTCGGCGCGGCCGGTCGCAACCGCCAGGATCGCCTCGTCGCGGTTCTTGAAGCCGAGGATGGTCGCCTTCGGACAGTAGCGGCGCGCGATCGTCTCATGGGTCGAGCCGATGTCGACGGCGATCTTGACCTCGGGCTTGTTGAGCTCGGCCCAGGTCTGCGGCTTGGCAAAGCCCTTCTTGGTGATGACGGTGAAGGAGTGCACCAGGATCGGCGTCGAGAAGTCGATGACGAGCGCGCGCTCCGGCGTCGGGTTCACGGCGAAGGCGAGGTCGACCTTGTCGGCCTGGAGATCGAGGATCTGGTTGCCCCAGGTCGATTCCAGCGTCTCGACCTTGGCGCCCAGCTTGCCGGCGATGTCCTTGGCCATGTCGATGCAGGCGCCCGACCATTCGTTGGTGGCGAGGTCCTTATGGAAATAGGGCTCCTGGCCGACGATGACGGCGACGCGCAGCACGCCATTCTTCTTGATGCGGTCGAGCGTGGAGGCCGGCGCATCGGCCCTGGCCGAGCCGCTCGCGGCGGCGATCGCTGCGCCTGCCAGCGCGACTGTGGTGAGAGCATCCCTGCGATTCATGGTCTTTGTCTCCCTGGAATCTGGGTCGGATCGTGTCCGGCCTCTGGACTATTTCTGTATTCAGGATAAAATGCAATACGGTATTTCGAGTTGCTGGCCATTTGGGCGGCAAGGCAGAAATGAGCCCAATATCTTGGCAGGATTGCGCAAAATTCCTGATAGGGTGGGGTTGTAAATTGCATTTAAGTCTGAATACAAGACTGAACGCAATGTGGAAGTGAGCTGAAGGAGAGGCCTGTGCGCGCCCTATTCGTCGATGCGAACGAGACCCTGGCAGCGGTGACCGACAAGCTGCTGGCCTCGCAGAAGCTGCCGGTCAGCATCAACCGCAATCCCTCGATCAAGCCCGACGATCTGCCCGGCCTGCTCGGCGATGCCGAGATCATGATCGTCGACCACACGGCGGTGCCATCAGCGATTGCCGAGAAGTGCGCGAAGCTGAAGCACGTCGTCTTCCTCGGCACCGGCGCGCGCAGCTACATGAATCCGGAAGAGCTCGCCGAGCGCGGCATCTCCGTCCACACCATCAAGGGTTATGGCGATACGGCCGTTGCCGAATGCGCGATCGCGCTGATGTGGGCGTCTGCGAAGAGCTTTGGCGAGATGGATCGCGGCATGCGCGAGGGCAACTGGCTGCGCCGTGACGCGGTTCAGCTCACCGGCAAGACGCTCGGGCTGATCGGTTTCGGCGGCATCGCCGCGGAAGCCGCGCGCATGGCGGCGGGCTGCGGCATGAAGGTGATCGCCTGGAACCGGACGCCGAAGACGCATCCGGGCGTCGAGTTCGTCTCGCTGGAGAAGCTGCTCGCCGACAGCCACGTCGTCTCGCTGCACCTCCTGCTCAACGACGAAACCAAGGGTTTCCTGTCGCGCGAGCGCATCGCACAGATGCGCCCCGGCAGCATTCTGATCAACACGGCGCGCGGCGCTGTGGTCGATGAAGACGCAATGCTGGATGCGCTGCGCTCCGGCCACATCGCCCATGCCGGCCTCGACGTCTTCACCGTCGAGCCGCTGCCGGCGGGGCATCCCGTAACCAAGCTGCCGAACGTGACGCTGTCGGCGCATTCGGCGTTCCGCACGCCCGAGGCGAGCGACAACCTCATCGGCGCGGCGCTCGACCACTGCCGCCGCATCATCGCCACCGGCAAGTAAAGTTAAGGACATCCCATGTCTGATATCACCCGCATCGACCAGAACGCCCGCCGCAGCCGCGCTTCCGTGTTCGGCGATCTCGTTTTCCTCGCAGGTCAGGTGGCGGACACCAAGACCGCTGATATCACCCAGCAAACGAAAGAGGCGCTGGCGAAGGTCGACGACATGCTGGCGCGCGCCGGCACCGACAAATCGCGCCTGCTCAGCGTGCAGGTCTGGCTTAGGAACATGGACGATTTCGACGCCATGAACGCGGTCTATGATGCCTGGGTCGTGCCGGGCAACACGCCGACCCGCGCCTGCGGCAAGGTCGAGCTCGCCGATCCCGCCTTCCGTATCGAGGTGATCGCAATCGCCGCACGTAGTTGAGGCTCGGCCGTGACTGTCCAGGCGCCCGCATCGACCTTCCGCCCCGCGCAGCGCATCAGCGCGATCGGTGTCTCCGAGATCTTGAAGATCGGTGCGGTCGCGCAGCGGCTCAAGCGCGAGGGGCGGCCGGTGATCGTGCTGGGCGCCGGCGAGCCTGACTTCGATACGCCCGACCATGCCAAGGACGCGGCCGAGCGCGCCATCCGCGCCGGCCAGACCAAATACACCATCCTCGACGGCACGGTGGAATTGAAGGCGGCCATCGCCGAGAAATTCCGCCGCGAGAACGATCTCGTCTATGCCGCCGACGAGATCACCGCAGGCGCCGGCGCCAAGCAGGTGATCCACAACGCCTTCATGGCGACGCTCAGTCCCGGCGACGAGGTCATCCTGGCCGCGCCTTACTGGACCAGCTATGCCGACATGGTGCGGATCGCCGACGGCACGCCGGTGGACGTGCTTTGTCGCGAGGAGAACGGCTTTCGCCTCGATGCCGCCGATCTCGAACGCGCGATCACGCCGAAGACGCGCTGGCTGCTGCTGAACTCGCCGTCCAATCCGACCGGAGCCGCCTATTCGGCCGCGCAGCTTCGCCCGATCCTGGATGTGCTCAAGCGCCATCCGCATGTCTGGTTGATGGCGGACGATATCTACGAGCACCTGATCTATGACGGCATGCCGTTCGTGACCGCAGCGGCGCTCGAGCCGAGCCTGAAATCACGCACGCTGACCGTGAATGGTGTTTCCAAGGCCTACGCCATGACCGGCTGGCGCGTCGGCTATGGCGGCGGTCCGCGCGAATTGATCGCAGCGATGGCGGTGGTGCAGAGCCAGAGCACGACCAATCCCTCCTCGGTGAGCCAGGCCGCTGCGATCGCCGCGCTGACCGGCCCGCAGGATGTCCTGATCGAACGCCGTGCCGCGTTCCAGCGCCGCCGAGACATCGTGGTCGATGCGCTCAACGCCATCGACGGCGTCACCTGCCGCCGGCCGGAAGGTGCGTTCTATACCTATGCGAGCTGCGCCGGCCTGATCGGTCGCCGCACGCCGGATGGGACCGTTATCGATAGCGATGCCGCGTTCTGCCGCTTCCTGCTGGAGAGGCATGACGTGGCCGTGGTGCCGGGCAGCTGTTTCGGCCTTGCACCTTATTTCCGCCTGTCCTACGCCACCTCGGAACAAAACTTGCGCGAGGCCGTGATGCGCATCGCCAAAGCCTGCAGGGAGCTGTCATGACCATTCGCAACACCCGCACCGGGGGCCAGATCCTGATCGATCAGCTCGTCGCCCAAGGCGTCGAGCGCGTCACCTGCGTGCCGGGCGAGAGCTACCTCGCGGCACTCGACGCGCTGCATGACAGCCCGATCGACGTCGTGATCTGCCGCGCCGAGGGTGGTGCTGCGATGATGGCGGAAGCCTATGGCAAGCTCACCGGCCGTCCCGGAATCTGCTTCGTCACCCGCGGCCCCGGCGCCACCAATGCCAGCCACGGCGTCCACATCGCGATGCAGGATTCGACGCCAATGATCCTGTTCGTCGGACAGGTCGACACCGGCATGCGCGAGCGCGAGGCGTTCCAGGAGCTCGACTACAAGGCGGTGTTCGGCACCATGGCGAAATGGGCGGTCGAGATCGATCGCCCCGATCGCATTCCGGAGCTGGTCGCGCGTGCCTTCCGCGTCGCCATGCAGGGCCGTCCGGGTCCCGTGGTGATCGCGCTGCCGGAGAACATGCTGACCGAAACAGCCGCCGTTGCCGATGCCATGCGCGTCGAGCCGGCGGTGAGTTGGCCCGCGCCCGCTGACATCGAGCAGGTCAGTGCGATGCTGGCGAGTGCCAAGGCGCCGCTCGTCATCCTCGGCGGCTCGCGCTGGACGGATGAGGCGACCAAGAGCATCGCGCGCTTCGCCGAACGGTTCGACCTGCCGGTCGCGACCTCGTTCCGCCGGGCCTCGCTGATCGACGCCGATCATTCGCATTATGCCGGCGATCTCGGCATCGGGCCGAGCCCGGGCCTGAAGGCGCGTATCGATGGCGCCGACGTCATTCTCCTGATCGGCGGCCGCATGTCGGAGATGCCGTCTTCGTCCTACACGCTGCTCGACATTCCGACCCCGCAGCAGAAGCTGATCCACGTGCACCCGGGCTCCGAAGAGCTCGGCCGCATCTATCAGCCGGCGCTCGCGATCCAGGCGACGCCCGCCGCGTTCGCCGCCGCCGTCGAGGCGCTGAAGCCCGCTGGCGCCGTTGCCTGGAAGGGCGAGGCCGCCAAGGCGCACGCCGATTACCTCGCCTGGACCGACAAGGCGCGTGAGCTGCCGGGCACATTCCAGTACGGTCAGGTCATGACCTGGCTCCGCGACCGCCTGCCGAAGGACGCGATCGTCTGCAACGGCGCCGGCAACTATGCCGGCTGGATCCATCGCCATCACCGTTTCCACAGCTTTGCCGCCCAGCTCGCGCCGACTTCGGGCTCGATGGGATATGGCGTGCCGGCTGCGGTGCTTGCAAAGCGGCAATATCCGGATCGCGTCGTCGTCGCCTTTGCCGGTGATGGCTGCTTCCTGATGAACGGCCAGGAGTTCGCGACCGCCGTGCAGTACGATGCGCCGCTGGTGGTCATCGTCGTCGACAATTCGCAATACGGCACCATCCGTATGCACCAGGAGCGTGATTATCCCGGCCGCGTGGTCGGAACTCAGCTTAAGAACCCTGACTTTGCGATGTATGCGAAGGCATTCGGTGGCCATGGCGAGCGCGTCGAGCGCACCGAAGAGTTTGCGCCGGCGTTCGAGCGCGCGCTCGCTTCGGGCAAGCCGTCGATCCTCCACTGCATCATCGATCCGCGCGCGATCTCGGTCGGCAAGGATTTCGCGCCGGCGGTGAAGGCGTAGCCGATGTCGGAAGGCCGCCACGTCGCTATCATCGGAGCCGGCGCGGTCGGCGTGATCAGCGCCATCGAGGCGCTGCGCGAGGGGCATCGCGTCACGCTGATCGACGCAGGCGAGCCCGGTGGCGAACAGGCGGCGAGCTACGGCAATGCCGGCTGGCTCTCCTCCCATTCGGTGATTCCGCCGGCCGAGCCGGGCCTCTGGAAGAAGGTGCCGGGTTATCTGATGGACCCGCTCGGCCCGCTCGCGATCCGCTGGTCTTACTTGCCGAAGGCGCTGCCCTGGCTGATCAAGTATTTGCTCTCGGGCTGGACCGAGGCACGGGTCGAGAAGACGGCGTTTGCGCTGCGCGATCTGCTGAAGGACGCGCCGCTGCTGCACAAGAAGCTCGCGGAAGAAGCGGGCGTGCCCGAGTTGGTCGAGCGCAACGGCGTGATGCACGTATTCCCGTCGCGCGGCAATTTCGACAGCAATCTCGGCTGGCGCCTGCGCAAGAAGGTCGGCGTCGAATGGATGGAGCTGAGCGCCGACGAGATGCGTCAGCGCGAGCCGGATCTGCATCCGCGCTACACCTTTGGCGTGGTGGTGGAGGAAGCCGGCCGCTGCCGCGATCCCGGCGCTTACGTTGCGGCGCTGGCCCAGCATGCGCTCGCGAGCGGTGCCAAGCTCGTTCATGCCAGGGCGACCGGTCTGAAGCTTTCAGGCAACAAGCTCGTTGCCGTTCTCACCGAGACCGGTGAGATTGCTTGCGATGCCGCGGTGGTCGCCGCCGGCGCGCGGTCAAAACAGCTCACCGCATCCGTCGGCGATCCCTTGCCGCTCGAAACCGAGCGCGGCTATCACGTCATGATCGAGAACCCGGAATCGGGTCCGCGCAGCTCGATGATGGCGTCCGACGTCAGCATGGTGGTGAACTGGACCGACAAGGGCCTGCGCGCCGCCGGCACGGTCGAGATCGCGGGCCTCGAGGCCGCGCCGAACTGGAAGCGCGCCGAAATCCTGCGCAACAACCTCTTCAGCATGTTCCCGAAACTGCCGAAGGACATTCCCCCCTCGCGCATCAAAACCTGGTTCGGCCATCGGCCGAGCATGCCGGACGGCCTTCCCTGTATCGGCCATGCGCGTGCCTCGCGCGATATCGTCTACGCCTTCGGCCATGGCCATGTCGGCCTGGTCGGATCGGCCCGCACCGGCCGTCTGGTCGCGCAGCTTCTGAGCGGCAAGCAGCCGGAGATTCCGCTCGCGCCGTTCGCGCCCACTCGCTTCCTCTGAGAACGCAACATGACCTATCCAGCCAACTCGTCCTCTCGCATCGCCCGCGGCGGCAAGGCCATCTATGGCGCGCCGCTCGGCATCTTGATGCTGGAAGCGCGCTTTCCCCGCATTCCCGGCGACATGGGCAACGGCACGACCTGGCCGTTCCCCGTGCTCTATCGGGTGGTGAGCGGCGCGTCGCCGGAGAAGGTGGTGCTGAAGGGCGCCGCCGGCCTGCTGCCTGACTTCATCGATGCGGCGAAGGACCTCGTCCGGCTGGGCGCGGAAGCCATCACCACCAATTGCGGCTTCCTCTCGCTGTTTCAGAAGGAGATCGCGGCCGCCGTCGGCGTTCCCGTTGCGACCTCGTCGCTGATGCAGGTGCCGTGGGTGCAGGCGACCTTGCCCCCAGGCAAGCGTGTCGGCCTCGTCACGGTCTCGGGCTCGACCTTGACGCCGGCCCATCTCGAAGGCGCCGGCGTGCCGCTCGATACGCCACTGGTCGGCACCGAGCACGGCAAGGAATTTTTTCGCGTCCTGATCAAGGCCGAGAAGGACGACATGGATGTGGCCCAGGCCGAGCGTGACGTGGTCGAGGCGGGCAAGGAGCTGGTCGCGAAAAATCCGGATGTCGGCGCCATCGTGCTCGAATGCACCAACATGCCGCCTTATGCGGCAGCTCTGCAGGCCGAAGTTGGACTGCCGGTCTACGACATCTATTCCATGATCACCTGGTTTCATGCTGGACTGCGCCCGCGCGCGTTTGCCTGAGTCCGGCTGTCGCAAAGCTCTGCACAAGATGTGCTAGGCAGCTGTTTGGATTGCAATCGTCCATACAGCCCCGGTATATTGGGCTGTGTTCGGGCATGAATGCAGCTTATGAAGAGCAACGTGGAACTGGCTTCCGATAGTATCGTCGATCGCGTCTATGAACAGCTCAAGGCGATGGCCGTGAGCTATGAGTTCAAGCCGGGCGAACGGCTCAACGAGGGCGAGCTGGCAAAACGCCTCGGCGTCAGCCGCACGCCGCTGCGCGAAGCGCTCAACCGTCTCAACACCGAAGGCTTCCTGCGCTTCACGCCGGGCAAGGGTTTTTTCTGCCGCGAGCTCGACGCGCACGAGATCTTCGATCTCTACGAGCTGCGCAAGTCGATCGAGGTCGCCTCGGTCCGCCTCGCCATCAAGCGCGCCAAGGACGAGGACATCGACGCGCTGCTGAAATTCCTCGAAGCCACCGGTCCCGATCCCGGCGAGCGCTCCTCGGTGGAGCTGGTCGAGCTCGACGAGACCTTTCACGAGCGGCTGATGGCGATGTCGAACAATGCCGAGATGCTGCGCGTGCTCCGCAACGTCAACGCCCGCATCCGCTTCGTCCGCTGGATCGACATGGACAGCATCAACCGTTCCAACACCCAGGCCGAGCACCGCGCGGTCGTCGAAGGACTGAAGGCGCGCGACGAAGAGGCCTGCGTCTCGGTGCTGGAGAAGCACATCGACCGCCGATTAGATCGCATCACCTCGGCGATCAAGGAAGGCTACGCGCAGATCTACATGCCGGCTGCGGCAAGGTCCGCGGCGAATTGAGTCGCTAGTCCAAGCGACAGTGTCTCTTCCCTTCTCCCCTTGTGGGAGAAGGTGGCGCGAAGCGCCGGATGAGGGGTATCTCTCCGCGCATATCGATGCATATGAATGCGCCGAGAGATACCCCTCACCCCAATGAGTTTGTATCTTCCTGCGGTGATGCCCTCTCCCGCAAGGGGAGAGGGCGCAGTCATGCGCATCGTGCTCTGGTCCAGGCGACAACGGAAAAGGCAGCTATACAATCCTTCAATACCTGATCGTGCCAGACGGTCAGAGCTTTCGCGCGGACTATTCGCTAGGGTCCGCTCGAATTTCACGGAGACCTCGCGGTGCACAGCCCTCAACCGAATCCTGAAACGCGCAGCAGCGACGACTGGCCGTCCGAGCTCTATCGTATCCTCAAAGCCGCCGACGTCAGGCAAATGTCCTACGTTCCCGATGCCGGCCATAGCCAGCTCATCCGCATGTTCTCGGCCGACCGCGACGTCACCACCAACGTGCTGACGACCGAGGAGGAGGGTATTGCGATCGCCGCCGGCGCCTGGCTCGGCGGGCAGCGCAGCGTGCTGCTGATGCAGTCGAGCGGCGTCGGCAATTGCATCAACATGCTGTCGCTGTCGGCGATCGGCCGCTTTCCCCTGCTGATGCTGGTGACGATGCGCGGTGAATGGGCCGAGTTCAATCCCTGGCAGGTGCCGATGAGCCGAGCGACGCAGCCCTCGCTGGAGGCGATCGGCCTGAAGGTGATGCGCGCGGAGACGGCGGAAGATCTGGTCGAGACCGTCGAATCGGCGGCATCGCTCGCCTACGAGTCCGATCAGCAGATCGCGGTTCTGATCGGGCAGCGCCTGATCGGCAAGAAGAAGTGGTGATGCCGATGCAAGCTCAACTCGATCGTCGCGCCGCTGTCGCCGCGCTCCTGAAAGACCGCAAGGACGCGCTGGTCGTCTCCGGTCTCGGCTCGCCCACCTACGACCTGCATTCCGTGGGGGATCACGACGGCAATTTTTATCTCTGGGGCGCAATGGGTGGTGCCGCGTTGATCGGGCTTGGGCTCGCGCAGGCGCAGCCGGGCAAGCGCGTCCTTGCGTTGACGGGCGATGGCGAGCAGTTGATGGGTCTCGGCGGCATCGCCACCATCGGCGTCGCGCGTCCGCGCAATCTCGACATCGTCGTGATCGACAATCAGCATTTTGGCGAGACCGGCATGCAGGCGAGCCACACCGGCCGCGGCGTCGATCTCACGGCAATTGCCGCCGCCTGCGGCTTTGCCGCAACCGGAACCGTGCGGACGCTCGAGGAGGTACAACGCCTCACCGCGCAGATCGCCGAGCCGGCCGATGGCCCGCGGCTTTTTGTCGTCAAGGTTCTGGCGGAAAATCCGCCGCGCTCGCTGCCCTCGCGCGATGCCGTCTTTATCAAGAACCGGTTCCGTGCTCATGTCGGCTTCGCGGCGGCTTGAACCGGGGCCTTCTCCGGGATAGCTCGCTGCCCAAGCAGCTATCCTGGAGTGAGACCCATGAAACTATCCGGCAAGGTCGCCGTCATCACCGGCGCGGCGCGCGGCATCGGCAAGGCGTGCGCAAAGCGGTTCCTCGACGACGGCGTCAAGGTCGTCATCTCGGACGTCGATACGGATGAGCTCGAGAAGACGGTCAACGAGCTGGGCAAGCCCAAGGAATTGTATGCCGTGCCATGTCACGTCGCGCGGCGTGCGGACGTCGATCGCGCGGTCGCGACCGCGGTCAGGGAATTCGGCCGGCTCGACATCATGGTCAACAATGCCGGCGTCGCCCGCAACCGCGACATCCTGGAGATTTCGGAAGAGGAATTCGACGAAATCATCGGCATCAACCTGAAGGGCGCGTTCTTCGGCGTGCAGGCCGCGGCCAAGCAGATGATCGCGCAGGGCGGCGGCGGGGTCATCATCAACATGTCCTCGGTGAACGCACTGCTTGCGATCCCGACGCTTGCGACCTACGCCATCTCCAAGGGCGGTATGAAGCAGCTGACCTCGGTCGCCGCCGTCGCGCTCGCCCCGCACAACATCCGCGTCGTCGCGGTCGGGCCGGGCACGATTTTGACCGACATGGTGGCGTCTTCCATCTACACCTCGGAGGATGCCCGCAAGACGGTGATGTCACGCACGCCGGCCGGACGTGGCGGCGAGCCGAGCGAGGTGGCTTCCGTCGTGGCGTTCCTTGCGAGTGATGACGCGTCTTACATCACCGGGCAGACGATCTATCCGGATGGCGGGCGGTTGATCCTGAACTACACGGTGCCGGTGAAGGATAAGTAGGGCTTCAAGACTTCACCGCGCCCGACGTCATGCCGTCGATGAACTGACGCTGCAGCAGCACGAAGATCGCAACGATCGGCAGCACGATGGTGACGGCTGCGGCCAGCATCTCGCCCCAGTCGGTCGAATACTGGCCGGTCAGATTGTAGAAGCGCACGATCGCGGTGACGTTGCTGTCGTTCTGCAGGAACGTCACGGCGATGACGAACTCGTTCCAGGCGTTCAGCCCGACGATGATGGCGACCGTGAGCAGCCCGGGCCGCATCATCGGCAGGATCACGTACCAGAAGGTCTGCCACGGCTTTGCGCCGTCAACTTGAGCTGCTTCCTCGAGCGCGACGGGAATCGCGAGCGCGTATGTCCGCAAGAGGAAAATCGCAAACGGCGAGAACATCGCCGTGTAGATCAGTGCCACCGCGGGGATCGAATTGACCAGCCCGAGCTTCGCGAAGATGAAGTAGAGCGGGTAGAGATAGAGCTGCACGGGCACGGTGATCGTGGCCATGAAGTAAAAGGTGATGAAGCGCCAGAATTTCCCCTTCTGCCGCGCCAGCACATAGGCGCAGGGCGTCGCGGTGACGCACACCATCAGAATGGTCAGGATCGCGACTTCGGCACTGTGCAGCAGGCTCGGGCCGAGTTGGGCGTTGCGCCAGGCGGAGGAAAAATTCTCCCAGTGCAACTGGGTCGGCAGCGCGAGCGGATTGCTGCCGATCTCGACCGTCGTCTTCAGTGCGTTCATCACGGCGAGCACGATCGGCAGCAGCGAGCTGAACGATGCGATACCGATCAGCCCGAGGCTGAATGTCCTGCTCCAGCGATCCCCGATCATGTCGATTGCGCGTCGTCGGTGATCTGGAGCCAGAGATAGACGGCGGTGGCACACAGGCCGAACAGGCTCATGACGCAGGCGGCGGCTGCAGCCTGGCCGACGTCGCCTTCGAAGAAGGCGTGGCGGTAGGCAAATGTTGCCAGCACCTCGCTGCCATAGGCGGGGCCGCCGCGGGTGACAATGAAGATGAATTCGAAGACCTGGAACGACCAGATCACGGTCAGAATCAGCATCAAGGTCAGGGTCGGGCGGATGCCCGGGATCAGAACGTAGCGGAACAAAGCAAAGAAGCCGGCTCCGTCGAGCCGCGCGGCTTCGATCTGGTCGATGCTGATCTGCCGCATCGCCGACAGGAACACGACCGCGAGAAATCCCCACCAGTGCCAGATGTCGACCGCGGCGACAGCATAGAGCGAGCGGTCGGGATCGGCGAGGGGATCGGAGATCGAAAAGCCGTGCTCGTTCAACCAGGCGACGACGCCGGTCGCGGGGCTGAAGATCATGCCCTGAAAGATGCGGCCCGTGACTGCGACAGCGATGATGCGCGGCAGGAAGATGATGGACTGGACCACGATGCGCGCCTTCGGCGCCATCAGCAGCGCCGCTGCCATCACGAGCGCGAGGCAGACCGGCACGGTGAGGAAGATCGCCGTCCAGATGAAGTTATTTGTCAGCGCCGACCAGAACACGGGATCGGCGAACATGTTCTGGAAGTTGGTCAGTCCCGCCCACGCCGGCTTTCCGACACCGTCCCACATGAAGAACGCCGCCGTGAATGTCAGCACGGCGGGAACCAGGATGATGCAGACGTTAATCAGGAGCGCTGGAAGCGCGAAGAGCCACATCGTGCGTCAGGCCGTCCGCGGCGGCAGCGGCGGCACCTTGCCTTCCTTTGCTTCCTGGCTGAAGAGCGTCTGCATCCGCGTGAGGTAAGCGTCCGGCGTGATCTTGTTGAGCCAGACCTGCTCGATGCCTTCGATCAGATAGGAGTTGGTGGCGCCGGGCCAGAACGTCCAGGTGGTGAAGCCGTACTGCCCCTTGCTGAACGCTTCGTGCAGATTCGCGATCGTCTTCTCGAATAGGGGATAGCCGATGCCCTGGAGCATGTCCGGCGGCAGGTCCTTGACCGGGAGTGCCCATTTGCCGGGCCAGTCGCGGTTCATGGTCTCGTAGAACTTGCGCGTCAGCATGAACTCGAACACCGCGGCTGCGCCTTCCGCATTCTGCGAGTTCTTGGCGATCGACAGCGTCGCGCCGCAGGCGAGATGGACCAGTGATCCCGTGAAGGCCGAGCCGAGGGTCGGCGTCGGCATGACGTCCATCACGGTATCGGGCTTCGACATGCCGTAGGATTTGGTGCCGAACGACCAGGTGCCGCTGAACGCCATCGCCGCCTTGGCGTTGACGACCTGGAGGAAGCTCTGCTCGATGGTCAGCGAGAAATAGTTCTTGCCGAAATAGCCCTTGTTGTACCACGCCTTTGACAGTTCGACCGCCTCGACGAACGGCGGCGCGGTCCAGGGCAGTTCGCCGGCAAGTGCCTTGCGCACGTTGTCGGGGCCAGCGACGTTGTTGAAGAACACCGTCATCAGCCACTCGTTCACGCCCTTCCAGTCGGCATTGCCGGCGCCGAAGGGGATGATGCCTTTGGCGAGCGCTGCGTCTGCGATCGCTTCCATCTCCTGCCGGTTGGTCGGCTGCTTCCAGCCGTTCTGCTTGAACAGCTCTTTGTTATAGAACAGGTGCATCGACTCGTAGTCGCGCGGCAGCGCGTAGAGCTTGCCGCCGTAGACGCTGGTGTTGAGCAGCGGCGCCAGGAAGCGATCCTTCCACTTGTACTTCTCGGCGAAATCGTCGAGCGGCAGCACCTGGCCGGCATTCGCGATCGCGGTGAGATAGGCGGGACCCGCTGTCTGCACGATGTCCGGGCCGTTACCGGCGACGAGTGCGACCTTCAGGAGGTTGTTTACGGCGGCGCCCTTCACCTCGAGCTGGAGCAGATATTTGTCCTGCGAGGCGTTGAACGCCTCGACCAAATCGTTGCGCAGCGCGGCCTGGCCGTCCGAATTCGCCTGGCCGAACCAGAACGTCACGACCTTGCGCCCGTCCTCGGCGCGAACGTCGCGCGGCAAGCTAACGGCAAGCGCGGCAGCGGGGATGGCGGCAACAAGCTGGCGTCGGGTCATGGTCATGGCGATGAACCTCGGTTTCCTCAGGTCATTGGCGGTGATTGTTGATTTTCCCTTAGTAATACGTATAACTAAGCCAAATGGCGACGTCAACAACGAGGACGAAGCGGGGGAAGGGGCGCGACAAGCAGGCGCCAGCCCGCCCCACGCAGAAGGATATCGCGCTCGCGGCCGGTGTTTCGCAGGCCGCGGTGTCGCTTGTCCTGAATAAGACGGAGACGCCGTCCGTTCCGCCTGCGACGCGCACGCGCATTCTTCAGGTCGCACAGGAGCTGGGTTACCAGCCGAACCATCCGGCGCGGATGCTGCGCAGCGCGCGGACCATGACGTTTGCCTGTGTCATTCCAGATATCACCAATCCGTTCTATCCAGGCCTCGTCCGGGGATTGCAGACGGTCGCGGCGCCGGCTGGCTATGACGTCCTGATCTTCGACACCGACGGGCGGCCGGAAGGCGAGGCCCGCGCCATCGACTGGCTCCTCCAGGGACGGGCCGATGGCGTCGTCGCAACGTTCTTTCATCTGCGGGCGCCCCAGCTCGCCGTGCTCGCGCGTAAGGGCATCCCGCTGGTGCGGCTGGAGAGCCAGCACAAGCCGGACGGACCGCTCGCGATCGACAGCGTCTATATCGACAATGCCGAAGCGGCCGCGGAAATGACGCGGCTTCTGATCGCGCGCGGGCACCGGCGCATCGCGATGATCCAGGCCGAGTTCGGCCCGAGCCAGCGGCGCGCGCAGGGTTACGGCGCGGTGATGCGGGAAGCGGGACTTGCGCCTGATTTCATTACCGACAGCGCCTATTCCGAGGAATCCGGCGCGCGTGCGATGAAGCGGCTGCTCGAAAGAAAGGGCGATCGCCCGACCGCCGTGTTCGGCGCGAGCGACGTGCTGGCGCTCGGTGCGATGGAGGCGGCGCGTGCTTCCGGGCTCTCGATCCCCAGCGACATTGCAATCGCTGGCTTCGACGATATCCCGGTCGCAAAGCTGCTCGGGCTCACCACGGTGCGGCAACCGGAGTTCGACCTCGGCGCGCTTGCGGCGGAGACGCTGGTCAAGCGGTTGCAACCGGGCGGGCTCGCGGCGCCGGGCCGGAGCCATGAATTGAAATTCGAGATCATGAAGCGCTCGTCGGTCTGACCCGCGAGCCAAGAAATTGGATATGGGAGTGAACTCGTGACAGCTATTCCTCATGACTACGTGGAGCGGGTCTATGCCGGCGTGCTTGGCAAGCTCATCGGTGTCTACCTCGGCCGGCCCTTCGAGGGCTGGACCTATGAGCGCATCATGAAGGAGCTCGGGCCGATCAACTACTATGTCAACGAGCGTCGTGACGTCGCGTTGCGATCCCATCATCTCGTCGTTACCGACGACGACGTCTCCGGCACTTTTGCGTTTCCCCGCGCGCTTGCCGACAATGGCTATCCGAAGCGTCTCACCTCGAAGCAGATCGGGCAAGCCTGGCTGAACTACATCGTCGAGGAGCGCGCCATCCTATGGTGGGGTGGCATCGGCAATTCCACCGAGCACACCGCCTATCTGCGGCTGAAGTCCGGTATCCCGGCGCCGCAGAGCGGCTCGATCGCGCTGAACGGCACGACCGTAGCCGAGCAGATCGGTGCGCAAATCTTCATCGACGGCTGGGCGATGGTGAGCCCGGGTAATCCCGAGCAGGCCGCTTATCTGGCCGAGCAGGCCGGGCGCGTGAGCCATGATGGTGAATCCGTGCATGCCGCAAAACTGCTCGCGGCGATGGAGGCGCTGGCCTTCGTCGAGCACGACGTGCAGAAGCTGATCGATGTCGGGCTCGGCTTCGTGCCGAAGGACGCGCTGATCCGGCGCGTCGTCAACGACGTCCGGGAATGGCACGCCGGCGACAACGGCGACGACTGGGAACGGACCCGTGCGCTGATCGCCGAACGTTACGGCTACGACAAATTCCTCGGCAATTGCCATGTCGTGCCCAACCACGCGCTGATCATTCTGGCGACGCTCTACGGCGGGAACAGCTTTCAGGAGGCGATGCGCATCGCCAACACGGCCGGCTGGGATACCGATTGCAATGCCGGCAATGTCGGCTGCCTGTTCGGCATCCGCACCGGACTTGCCGGCCTCGACGCCGGGCCGGACTTCCGCACCCCCATCGCCGACCGCATGTACATCTCGACGGCCGATGGTGGCGCTGCGATCTCCGACGCCGTGATCGAGACGCAGTCGCTGGTCGCGGCCGGGCTTGCGCTCGCCGGTGCGCCGGCGCTGGCGGTCGCCAAGGACGGCGCGCGCTTCAACTTCAACTTTCCGGGCAGCCTGCAGGGCTTCCACGTGAAGGGCGGCTCGCCCGCACGGCTCCACGAGGTCGAGCTCAGCAATGTCGCCGGCCACAGCCGCACTGGGGAGCGGAGTCTGGCGATCGACTTCCGCCGTCTGGCGCCCGGACGCGTGGCACGCGTTGCGAGCCCCACCTTCTTCGACAAGGAGGTGTTTACGATGCCGACCTACCAGCTTGTGGCCTGTCCGACGCTGTATTCGGGGCAACGGGTGGAGTGCCGGATTGAATCGGAAGCGGATAGCGGCACCGTGGCGGTGCGACTGTTTTCCAGCATCTATGACGAGCACGATGAGCTGATCCAGATCTACGGCGATGCGCATGAGCTGACCGGCGGCTGTCACGCCGTGCTGAGCTGGGAGGTGCCGGAGACCCATGCCTATCCGATCTTCGAGATCGGGGTGGAGATCGAAACGCGCGATCCGCTCGGCGTCGATGGCACGCTCTATCTCGACTATCTGACCTGGGGTGGCGCGCCTGACACCGTGCTGAAGCGGCCGGACAACAATCTGAGCACGATGTGGAAGCACGCCTGGGTCAACAATGTCAGCCAGTTCCAGACCCGCTGGGAGGGCCTGCGCGTTACCAATGGCGACGGGCTCGGCTTCATCGCGCAAGGTACGCGCGACTGGAAGGATTATCGCGTAACGTCCGAGATCATGCCGCTGCTGGCGAACGCCTGGGGCCTCGCGGCGCGGGTGCAGGGACGCGAGCGCTATTACGCGCTGATGTTCGACCGTGCCGAGGGCGGCCGCGTCCGTTTGGTCAAGCGCGTGCATGACGAACTTGTGCTCGCCAGCGAACGCTTCGACTGGCAGCTCGACCGGAGATATCGGATTGAGCTGCGCGTGGCCGGAACCGACATCGAAGCCCATGTCGATGGTAAAAAACTCTTCAGCGTTCAGGACACGGGCGATCTCCCATTGACCAGCGGCGCCGTCGCGCTCGTCGTCGACAGCGGATCGATCTCCGCGGAGGAGGTGCGCGTGTCGCCGGCCTAACAGGCCTCACTCCGCCGCGATGGTCATCCCGTAGCCGAGCCGCTTCGAGATCCCGCCGGCGCAGTCGCGCAGGGCATGGGCGATCGGGCTGTCCCAGCGCGCATCAAACGTGCCTTCCGGCCCCATCGCGGTGATCACCAGCGCGACATGGCCGGAATGGTCGAACACCGGCGCCGAGAATGCGTTGACGCCGGGAAGGGGATCGCCGAGCGCGCGGGCGAGTCCGTGTTTTCGGACCTCCGTGAGCATCTCGGCGACCTTCGCGCCCTTCACGGCGCGCTTCGGATTGTACCCGACGCCGTGGCGGTCGAGGCCGCTTTCGAGCGCAGCGTTGATCGTCTTCTCCGGCAGGAAGGCAGCGAACGCCCGGCCTGTAGCCGTTTCCAATAGCGCCATCACCGAGCCGGCGCGCATCACGATGTGAACGGGCTGACCGGGCTCCTCCAGCTGCACCACGGTCGGACCGTGCGTGCCCCAGACCGCCAGCGAGACCGCATGTCCGATCTGACTTGCGAGCGCTGCGATCTTCGGACGCGCGATCCGCACGCCGGAGAGCCGGCGCAGGCTGATCAGGCCGAGCTCCAGCGCCAGCGCGCCGATCTCGTAGCGGCCGGTGGTCTCGTCCTGCTCGATCAGCCCGATGCGGGAGAAGCTGGCGAGATAGGGATGCGCCTTGGCCGGCGTCATGCCGGCCTCGCGCGCGAGATCGCGCAGCATCATCGGTTCGCCGCATCTCGCGAGCGCACGAAGCAATTCTCCGCCGACCTCGATCGACTGGATGCCGCGGCTTTCTCTCTTCATGCGTCTCCTGGCGCGTGGCTTACGCCGCGTTGCGCTTGGCGGCGCTGTCGGCGAGATGACGGCCGGCAATGTAGCCGAAGGTCAGCGCCGGCCCAAGCGTGATGCCGGCGCCCGGATAGTTGCCGCCCATGATGCTCGCCATGTCGTTGCCGGCGGCATAGAGTCCGGGAATCACCCGTCCCTCGGCATCGAGCGCCCGCGCGTTCTCGTCGGTGACGATGCCGGCATAGGTGCCGAGATCGCCGACCACCATCTTGATGGCGTAGAACGGGCCATTCTCGATCGGCGCGATGCAGGGATTGGGGCCGTGCATGGCGTCGCCCTGGTAGCGGTTATAGGCTTTTGAACCTTTGCCGAAGGCGGCGTCGTGCCCTTGCGGCGCAGTCGCGTTGAACTGCCTGACCGTCTCGGTGAACGCCGTCGCATCGATGCCGGCCTTTGCCGCGAGCGCCTCCAGCGTGTCGCCGCGCATGAGATAGCCGGTATCGAGGTGATGACCGAGCGGCATCGGGAACGGCGGCACGCAGCCGAGGCCGTATTTGCGCAGCGTCGGGTGATCGCAGACGAGATATGCGGCGATCTCCTCGCCGGGCTTGGCGGCCTTGATCATGGCCTGGACGAAGTCGTGATAGGAATTGCCCTCATTGGCAAAGCGCTTGCCGTCCCGCATCACCGCGATCACGCCGGGTTTGGCGCGGTCGATGAAATGCGGCATCACGCCGCTCGAACCATCCTTGCGTTTGGTCACCGACACCGGCACCCAGGCCGCCGCGTTCGGCAGACGATCCTCGACGTGACCGCCGGCGCTTTCTGCAAGGCGCAGGCCGTCGCCGGTGTTGCCGGTGGGGCCCGGCGAATAGTGCTCGTTGCCGGTCGGCGCATGCGGAAACATTTTTTTGCGCCGGGCGACGTCATGGGGGAAGCCGCCGCAAGCGAGAACGACGCCTTGGCGCGCGCGAATGCGGATCTCGCGTCCTTCGCGAGTCACAATGGCACCCGTGACCGCGCCGTTCTCGACCGTCAGCTCGCGCACCGGCGAGGACAGCCACATCGGAATCTTCAGATCCTGTGCGGATTTCGCGAGGCGACCGGCCAGCGCGTTGCCGTTGGTCAAGGTCATGCCGCGGCCATAGCGCAGCACGTCCATCAGGTGCCGTGACAGGCGCTTGGCGACGTATACCGCCGAGGTCAGCGACTTCGTCACCCGCATGAAATGGATGATCTCCTTGCCGGAGCCGAGCATCATGCCGAACACGGTCAGCTCGGGAAGCGGCATACCCAGCGTCTTGATCTGGTTACCGAGCTCGCGGCCGTCGAACGGGCGCGTCACCATGGAGCGGCCGCCCTGCGCGCCGCCCGGCGCTTCGGCGTGATAGTCGGGAAACACCAGCGGCATGTCGAAGCGCAGCGCGGTCTTGGTGGTGAAGAAATCGACCGCCTCCGGACCCGCACTCAGGAATGCATCGACCCGCGCGGCATCGAAGTTGTTGCCGGCCTCATGGCGCAAGTACGTGCGGGCCTGCTCCGGCGCCTCCTCGATGCCGTAGGCCTTCGCCAGCGACGTACCGGGGATCCAGAGCCAGCCGCCGGAGCGGGCGGTGGTGCCGCCGAAGCGCGGCTCCTTCTCGACGATCAGCACGTCGAGGCCGCGATAACCCGCGGTGATCGCGGCCGACATGCCGGAGGCCCCCGATCCGGCCACGAGCACATCGCACTCGTAAGTCTCAATTGCGTTGCGCTCGTTGCCGGTCATGCGGGCCTCATTTCTTCAGCAGCGGACATTTGGATTCGGAGACCGGGCGGAAGGCGTCCTCGCCCTTCACGGTCTTGACGATCTCCAGATAGTCCCACGGCTCCTTGGACTGCTCGGGCGATTTCACCTTGGCGAGATACATGTCGCGGATCACGCGGCCGTCCTCGCGCAATTTGCCGCCATGGACGAAGGTATCCTCGATCGGCAGCTCGCGCATCTTGGCCATCACCTTGGCGGGATCGTCGGTGCCGGCGGCCTTGATGCCCTTCAGATAATGCAGCACCGAACCGTAGACGCCGGTCTGGATCATGGTCGGCATCACCTTGGTGCGCTCGTAGAATTTCTTCGACCAGGCGCGGGTCGCCTCGTCCATGTTCCAGTAGGACGCCGTTGTCATGTAGGTGCCCTGCGCGGCCTTCAGGCCGACCGCATGCACGTCGGTGTCGAACATCAGGAGACCGACCAGCTTCTGGCCGCCCTGCACCAGGCCGAACTCGCCGGACTGCTTGATGGCGTTGTCGGTGTCCTGGCCGGCATTGGCGAACGCCACCACGTCGGCCTTCGAACTCTGCGCCTGGAGCGCAAAGGAGGAGAAGTCGGCTGTGTTGGTCGGATGCTTCACGCCGCCCAGCACCTTGCCGCCCATCTCGTTGATGAACCGCGTGGCGTCCTTTTCGAGCTGCTGGCCGAAGGCATAGTCCGCGGTGATGAAGTACCAGGACTTGCCGCCTTCCTTGATCACGGCGGAGGCCGTCACCTTGGACAGCGCGTAGGTATCGTAGGTGAAGTGCACGGTGTTCGGGCTGCACAGCTCGTCGGTCAGTGAGCTCGCCCCGGGGCCGGAGAGCAGCGCGATCTTGTTGCGTTCGCGCACCATGTTGTGCACGGCGATCGCGATGCCGGAGTTGGGGATGTCGACGACGGCGTCGACCTTGCCGTTGTCGAACCAGCCGCGCACGATCTGCACACCGACATCGGTCTTCATCTGGTGGTCGGCGCTGATGATCTCGATCGGCTTGCCGAGCACGGTCGGCCCGAACTCCTCGACCGCCATCTTGGCCGCCTCGACCGACCCCGGCCCGCTGTTGTCACGGCCCCAGCTCGACAGATCCGTCAGCACGCCGATCCGCACCGCGTCGTCGGAGACTTGCGCGCGCGCCGCCGTGGTCACGGCAGCCGAAGTCATGGCCGCGAGCAAGGTGCAGGCCAAAAGCCCTCTCATCGTCGATCCCTCTCTTATTGGCCGCTTGGCGCGGCTGGTTATTGTGGGGGGTAAATTAGATATTGGCGAATGAGTTTGTCAATGGCGAATAATGGGGGCGATGAGTTCCATGGTCGCCCGGGAGACATTGCCGGAGGCGTGCGCGCAACTGCCGCCACACCCGTCATTGCGAGCGCAGCGAAGCAATCCAGACTTTCTCCGCGGAGGCAGCCTGGATTGCTTCGTCGCAAGAGCTCCTCGCAATGACGGAGTGCGGGAGCAGCGACGCGCAAAAATCTCGCATCGTAATCTCGCACAGAGATCACACCTCCGCAGGTTGCAACCGCCATCGCGATTGGCCATGATGCCGTCAGGAATCTTTGGGGCAGGGCATGACGGCAGCAACGGGGGTCTCCGCGGCCGCGGAGAGATCGACGACGGCGCATGTGGTGTGGGCAAGCGCGCTCGGCACCGCGATCGAGTGGTACGATTTCCTGATCTACGGCACGGCAGCTGCGCTGGTCTTCAACAAGCTGTTCTTTCCGAGCTTCGATCCCTTCGTCGGAACGCTGGTGGCGTTCTCGACCTATGCGGTCGGCTTCGTGGCGCGTCCGATCGGCGGCGCGATCATCGGGCATTACGGCGACCGGCTCGGCCGCAAGACCATGCTGGTCGCGACCATGATCGCGATGGGGCTCGGCACCTTCCTGATCGGCTGCCTGCCGACTTACAGCCAGATCGGCGTCTGGGCGCCGATCCTGCTCATCATCCTGCGCTTCGTCCAGGGCATTGGGCTCGGGGGCGAATGGAGCGGCGCGGTCGTGATGGTGATCGAGCACGCCGGTGATCGGCGCGGCTTCTACGGCAGTCTGGTGCAGATCGGCTTTCCGGTCGGCGTCGCCGCTTCGACCGGTATCTTCGCCCTGATGACGCAACTGCCCGAGGCCGACTTTTTGAGTTGGGGCTGGCGCGTGCCGTTCCTGATCAGCATCCTGCTCGTCGGCGTCGGCTTCATCGTGCGGCTCAAGCTCGCGGAAACGCCGCATTTCAAGGAAGTCGTCGAGCGCAAGGAAGTGCTGGCGCAGCCGGTGCTGGAGGTGCTGCGCCGCGACTGGCGCAGTTTTCTGCTCGCGATCGGCATCACGGTGTCGGAGGTCGGGCTCGCCTATCTCCTCACCGTCTTCACCGTGGTCTACGCGACGACGAAACTCGGCCTGCCTCGCCAGGTGATCCTGAACGCGGTGGTCTATGCCGCGCTCGTCGAGTTCGCGACGCTGCCGCTCGCCGGCTGGCTCTCCGATATCTTCGGCCGCAGGGCGCTGTATCTCGCCGGCGGGGTGTTCTCGGTGGCGCTGGCGTTTCCGCTGTTCTGGTTCCTCGACACCAGGGAGCCGGCGCTGATCACGTTCGCGCTCGTCGTCACGATGACGCTGACGCACGCGCTGCTGTTCGGGCCGAAGGCGGCGTTCATGCCGGAACTGTTCCGCACCCAGGTGCGCTACAGCGGCGCATCGCTCGGCGCCAACGTCGCGGCCGCGCTCAGCGGCGGCTTCTCGCCGCTGATTGCGACCGCGCTCCTCGCATGGGCCGGCGCCTACTGGCCGGTGTCGGTCTACATCATCGCGCTGTCGGTCATCACGATCATCGCGACGCTGATGGCGCCGGAGACGGCGCGCGACGCGCTGAAGTCGTAGGCGCGGTCACCGGCAGGCGGGGTTTGCTGCGTCCGGAAACGCCAGGAAGGTGACGGTCGCCGGCACCAGCCGGATCGCTCCCGCAGGTGTTGCGCGCGGCTCAAGTCGGGGCAGTTCGTCGTCGGCACTCAGCGCGAGCGTCTTGCCGTTCAGCTGAACTGTCGCGTCTTGCAGCCGCCTCGCATGTATCGTGTAACGCTCGGCGGGGTGTGACAGCGTCAGGGTCGATGATGCATGCCGCGATGCGTTGATTGCGAGCACGGACACGGCGCCCCGCATGCCCGGATGGCAATGCGCGTAGAGATGGAGATCTGGCGCGGCGACCGGGTTCGCGTCGAGCACGATCGTTCCCATCAGCCGATGCCAGAGCAGCGCAGCCCAGTAGTTCGGCCGCGGACGAAACGTTCCCTCGTCGAGCAGGCCGTAGTCGCTGGCAGCCAGCGTGTTGTGCATCACCACCTGGACGCCGGCCCTTGCGAGGCGTCCGTGCTGGTCGAGATAGCGAAAGGTGTCGAGAAACGTCTTGTCCGATGGATTGCCGCCGCAGGCGGCGTTTGCCGTCTCCGTCAGCCAGATCGGCTTGCCCGGCTCGAATGCGTCGCGCAGGGCGCGGTAGGTCGCGAACGTCGCGTCGGTGCGTGCCAGCCAGTCCGAGGAGAGCGTCTGCGCCGGATCGTCGCGGCCGCCGCAGCGCGGCGAGAGCGTGTTGTAGTGATGATAGGAGAAGCGATCGATGCCGGGGGCGGATGCGGCGAGCAGATCGCGCGTGGTGATGCCCGACCCGGATGGCGACGGCGCGTCGCCGGTTGAACCCGGACCGACGATCAGCGTCTCGGGCGCCGCGCGTTGCATCCATTCGCGAAAGATCCTGAAGTCCCGGCCATAGGCGGCCGCATCATATCCCGGCGGCGCGCCGTTCGTCGCCGCAAGCGTCGGCTCGTTCATGAATTCCACCGCGGCGATGTGGCCACCCAGCGAACGCGTCGTGTCGATCAGGCGCTGCGCCTGATCGGTCTTCCACGCGCCATCCGCATCGCGGCTGCCCGGACTGATCGCGAAGGACGTGACGATCTCCGCGTCGACTGCGCGCGCAAAGTCGATGACGTCGCGCCATCGGTTGCGGCTGAGCACGTCATTGAATCCCGGCGGGGGCTTGGCCGGCGCATGGTTCGTGTCGGCAAAGAACGTCGCATTGGCCCAGGTGCCGCTCACGCGCAGATAGGCCGGCGCCAAAGCGGCGGCGAGCTTGCGCAGCCGCGCATTGGCAAGATTGATCGGCGGCCTCTCGCCGTAACGATCCCGCTCATCGAGCGTGCGCATTGTTTGCGGATAAGGTTTCCAGAACCGGCCGCCGGTCACCTCCACCATTTCGATATTGTAGGATTGAAAGCGCGCATCGATCGTCCCGATCGCCTTCAGCTCGGCGGGTGCGATGGAGGCGCCGCCGGCGTGCGCCGCGTCTAACGTTGTGGCAGCGAGCAGGCTCATCAGCAGCATCTGCGGCCGAAGCAGCCCGAAGGCCGACTTGATCCGCGACACGGTCATCTGGTCCGCGGCGCAGCGGCGATGGATTTCCCTCCCGGCCGGCCCTTGCGCACCGAATTCCAGAAATTCTCGGCCGCCCGGGTCATGCGGGCCCGCGTGCGGAACAGCGAGACGCTGATCGGAATGTCCCAATCCGCACCGCCGGCGCGCAACAGGCGGCCGCTGTCGAGATCGGCGCGGACGAGGCTCATCGGAGCCCACGTCACGCCGCGCCCTTCGCGCGCCATGTCGACCAGCAGCATGACCGGCGCGGCGAAGCCGGGCGCTAACCACGCCGTCGAATCCTTCGCGGCCAGGAACGAGGTGACGAGCCGCCCCACGCCCGAGCCGGGGTGATAGGCGAGATAGGGCAGCGGCGCGCCCGATGCGCCGGGCAGCGCGTAACGAGGCTGTGCCTTTTTGCTGCTGCGTCCACCGCGGCCCGGTTTTGCAGCCGGCGCGCTGATCGGGATCAGCACGTCGGTCGCGAGATCGACGCGCTGGAAGCGGTCCATGTCGAGCCGGCTCACCAGCGTCGGATGGTAGTGCGCCAGCATGAAATGCGCCTGCGCGTCCAGAAGTAGCTTCTCGCAGCCGGCGAAATTCGAAGCGACGAGCTGCACGGCCGAGTCGGCCCGCGCGCTGTCGGAGTTGCGAATCCATTCCGGAAAGAAGGTCTGCGACAGTGAATGCGTGGCGGCAAAGGTGATGGTCTCGGCCTTCAGCCGCGCCACTTCGAGCGCTTCCTCGCGTCCGACCAGGACCCGGCGCAGCACGTCCTCCGCGACGGGGCGAAAACTCTCGCCGGCCGGCGTCAGCGTGATCGTGTGGGTCGAACGTTCGAACAGCGGCGTGCCCAGCCACTCCTCGAGCGACCTGATGCGGCGGCTCAGCGCCGGCTGGGTCACATGCCGTCGCTGGGCGGCGCGCGAGAACCCGCCTTCCTCAGCGATGGCAAGGAAATCCTCCAGCCAGACCAGGTCCATGATGCGGTTTTGTCCTCAAATCATACCGATACGGCATTAGCGCCTGACACGCCGCTGGTCCAATGTAAACGGCATCGCAAGACAAGAACAAAGCGCCACCTTCGCATGGCGCGACGATGCCGTTGGAGGAAGCAAATTGCAGATCGCCGCAACGCCGCTGTCTGAGCCCATATCGACTGAGCCGATGTCGCGCCCGGTTTCCGAACGCCGCCGCAAGCCGCTCTGGCGCGAGCAATATGTCCTCGTCGTCGCCGGCGCCGCGCTCGGCGCACTGTTCGGATTCCTGCTTCCGACCGTCGCCGTCGAATTCAAGCCGCTCGGCGATGCCTTCATCTCGCTGATCAAGATGACGATCGCGCCGCTGATCTTCCTGGTGGTGGTCACCGGCATCGCGCAGGTCGGCGACATGAAGGCGGTGGGCCGCATCGGCCTCAAGGCCTTTGCCTATTTCGAGGCGGTGACGACCGTCTGCCTGTTGATCAGTTTTGTGGTGGTGCGCTGGGTGCAGCCCGGCGCGGGCGTGGCGCATGCCACGGCGCAGCAGGCGGAGACCGTCGCGCGCTATTCGCAGGCCCATGTCGGGTCGTTGTCAGCCTACATCCAGCACATGATCCCGGAGAGTTTTGTCGGCGCGTTCGCGGCCGGCGACGTGCTCCAGGTTCTCGTGCTCGCGCTTCTGTGCGGTATCGGCTTGCTGCTGCTCGGCGAAAAGGCAGCGCCGCTGCGGACGGGCCTTGAGCGGATCACCGAACTCGTCTTCAGCGTCGTGCATGTCGTGGTGGCCTTGGCGCCGATCGGCGCC
Source organism: Bradyrhizobium sp. 63_E2_N1_3 (assembly GCF_052076005.1). Lineage (NCBI taxonomy): Bacteria > Pseudomonadati > Pseudomonadota > Alphaproteobacteria > Hyphomicrobiales > Nitrobacteraceae > Bradyrhizobium > Bradyrhizobium sp. 63_E2_N1_3. The sequence continues at coordinate 1,841,941 of NZ_CP197235.1, forward strand.
TTTGGTGCCATGGCTTTCACCGTGGCGAAGTTCGGCGCCGCCACGCTCTATGCGCTGGCGCTATTGGTCGGCACCGCCTGGGCGATGATGGCGTTCTTCATCTTCGTCATTCTCAACGTGATCTGCCGTCTCGCCGGTATCCGCCTGATGGACCTGTTGCGCCTCTTGCGCAACGAGCTGCTCGTCGTGCTCGGCACCTCCTCGTCGGAGACTGCCATCCCCGGCATGATGGAGAAGCTGCCGAGGGCGGGTGTGGGGCGGGCAGTCGCTGGCCTCGTCATTCCCTCCGGCTATTCCTTCAATCTCGATGGTGTCGCGCTGACGCTGCCGCTCTCCACGATGTTCGTCGCCCAGGTCTACGGCATCGAATTGTCGGCCGGCCAGCAATTGAGCCTGTTCGTGGTGATGCTGTTCACCAGCAAAGGCGCCGCGGGCGTTACCGGCGGCGCTTTCGCCGCACTCGCCGCGACGGTGATCGCCGCGGGGTTGCCGGCGGAGGGACTGGCGCTGCTGCTCGGCATCGACCGCTTCATGTCGCTGGCGCGCGCCATCACCAACACCATCGGCAATGCCGTCGCCGCCGTCGTGGTCGCGAAATGGGATGGGGAATTCAACCGCGAGGACTGGGCTCAGTCCGCCGCTCAAATCCAAGAAGTGAAGTAAGGACTCAAGGTTTCTATCATGGCTACCAGCACCAAAGAACTGCCCGTCATCGCGCTCACCCCCGGCGATTGCACTGGCATCGGCCCCGAACAGGTCGCGCGCATTCTGTCCGATGACCGGCTCGCGGATGCGGCCCGTCTCGTCGTCGTCGGCGATGCCCGCGTGCTCGAGATGGGCATGGCGCATGCCGGCGTGAAGCTGAAGGTCGAGCGGATTGCCTCGCCCAAGGCGGCCAACTGGGGCCGCGGCGCCGTGCAGCTCGTCGACCTCGGCAACACCGATCCCGGCAAATTCCCGATCGGCAAGGCCAGCGCGGAATCGGGCCGGCTGACCGGCGAGACGCTGTCGCGTGCGATCGATTTCGCCAAGGCGGGCGAGGTCGACGCGATCACGTTTGCGCCGCTCAACAAGCGCGCGATGTTCGACGGCGGATGGAAGTTCCCCGACGAGCACAAGATGTTCGCAAGCCTGCTCGGGCATAAGACCTATTTCTCCGAGATGAACGTGCTCGACGGGCAATGGATGTCGCGCGTGACCGGGCATCAGTCGCTGCGCGAGGCGCTCGACGGCATCAATCCGGCGAGCATCACCGACTCGATCGAACTGGTCGACCGCATGATGCGCAAGGCCGGCGTCGCCAAGCCGCGCATCGCGGTCGCCGCCCTCAATCCGCATGCCGGCGAGAATGGCCTGTTCGGCCGCGACGAGATCGAGATGATCCGCCCGACGGTCGAGGCCGCCGCGAAGACCGGCATCGCCTGCACCGGGCCTTATCCCGCCGACACCGTCTATATCCGCGCCTTCGCCGGCGAATTCGACAGCGTAGTCGCGATGTATCACGACCAGGGCCAGATCGCGACCAAGCTGCGCGGCTTCAACCGCGGCGTCACCGTCACCGCGGGTCTCGAGACCGTCTTCACCACGCCATCGCATGGCACCGCGTTCGACATCGTCGGCACGGGCGTCGCCAAGACCGGCGCGCTCGAAAGCGCGGTCCGCCTTGCAGCGCAACTGGTATCGATCAAGGTCAAGGAGGCTGCCCATGCAAACTGATCGCAGGACCCTGCTCCAGGCGGCGGCCGCGCTGCCGCTTGCAACCGTCGGCGCCAACGCGGCATTCGCGCAGGCACCCACCGCAGCTCCCGCAGCAGCGCCACCCAAGGAGGTGACGCGTGCGCTGGCGCATTATCTCGTGACCGCGAGTTATGACGACCTGCCGGCCAATGTACGCAAGGAAGGCGTGCGCACGCTGCTGAACTGGGTCGGCGTCGCCATTGGCGGATCGCATCACGAGACGGTCGATATCGCGGTCTCCGCGCTCGGTCCGTTCTCCGGGCCGCAGCAGGCCTCGCTGTTCGGGCGGCGCGAGCGGTTCGACATCATGAACGCGGCCTTCATCAACGGTGTGTCGAGCCATATCTTCGACTATGACGACACCCACCTGAAGACGATCATCCATCCTGCCGGTCCCGTGGCCTCGGCCATTCTCGCGCTGTCGGAAATGCAGCCGGTATCGGGCAAGGAATTCCTGAACGCGCTGGTGCTCGGCGTCGAGACCGAGTGCCGGATCGGCAACTCGGTCTATCCGAACCACTACGATGTCGGCTGGCACTTCACCGGCACCGCCGGTGTGTTCGGCTCGGCCGCGGCCGTCGGCAAGCTGTTGAAGCTGAACGAGCAGCAGATGACATGGGCGCTCGGCCTTGCCGCCTCGCAGCCGGTGGGCCTGCGCGAGTCCTTCGGCTCGATGAACAAGAGCTTCAATCCAGGCCGTGCCGCATCAAGCGGCATTTTTGCGGCGATCCTGGCCTCGAAGAATTTTACCTCGTCCGACGCCATGATCGAGGCCAAGCGCGGGTGGGCCAACACGATCAGCACCAAGCAGGACTACAACGAGATCCTGGGCGACCTCGGCAAACGCTATGAGGCCGCGCTCAATACCTACAAGCCATTCGCCTGCGGCATCGTCATGCACCCGGCGATCGACGCCGCGATCCAGCTCCGCAACGAGAGCAAGGTGACTGCGGACCAGATCGAGCGCGTCGACCTCAAGGTCCATCCGCTGGTGCTGGAGCTCACCGGCAAGAAGACGCCGAAGGCGGGCCTCGAAGGCAAGTTCAGCATCTATCACGCGGTCGCGGTCGCCATCGTCGAGGGCGCCGGCGGCGAGAAGCAGTTCAGCGACCGGGCCGTGACCGATCCGACCGTCGTCGCGCTGCGCGGCAAGGTGAACCCGGTCATAACATCAGGCATCAAGCCGGAGCAGGTCGATCTCACCATCATGCTGAAGGACGGCCGCAAGCTCAACCGCTACATCGAGCATGCGATCGGCAGCGTCGAGGTGCCGATGACCGACAAGCAGCTCGAAACCAAGTTCTCGGACCTTGCCGAGGGTATCATCCCTGGTGCGACGATCCGGCGCGTGATGGACGCCTGCTGGAATGTCGAGAACTTGCCGAACGCGGCGGAGATCGCAAGGATGTCGGTCGCAACCTGACCGCGGAGGAGAACAGCATGCCGTCACGCCGCCGTTTCCTGCAGTCCGCCGGTTCGGTTGCCGCCTTGGCCGCGACCGGCGGTCGTGCGGCTCTCGCGGCGAGCCCAGGTGTCACCGAGCGTCTCGCCCGCTACATGGTCGCCGCGCGCGACCAGGAGCTGCCGGAGCAGGTGCTGCTCGAATGCAAGCATCGCATTCTCGATACGCTCGGTGCGATGGTGTCGGGCTCACGCATGCGGCCGGGCGAGATGGCATTGAAATATATTCGCACGCTCGGCGGTGATGAGCAGGCATCCGTGATCGGTTCCGATTTCCGCACCACGGCGGTCAACGCGGCATTGGCCAACGCGATGTGTGCGCATGCCGACGAGACCGACGATTTCGAGCCCGTCACCAAGGCGCATCCTGGGTGTTCGGTCGTGCCGGCTGCACTCGCGATTGGCGAGCGCGAGCATCGCAGCGGACAGGATTTCATTCGCGCCGTTACGCTCGGCTACGACCTGACCTGCCGGCTGCTGATGGCGCTGGGCCCGGATCTCGTGCGCGGCTCGCATCGGAGCGCGGAGGGAACGTCGTCGACATTTGGCGCGCTCGGCGCCGCCGCATCGCTGGCTCAGCTCGACGAGAAGGGGACGCGCTACGCGATCTCCTATTCGTCGCAGCAGGTGTCCGGCCTCTGGAGCTGGGTCAAGGACAAGGACCATATCGAGAAGGCCTTCGACTTCGCCGGCATGGGCGCACGCAACGGCGTGATGGCCGTCGACATGGTGAAGAATGGCTTAACAGGCGTCGACGACGTGCTCGACGGCACGCATAATCTCTTCATTGCACTGTCGAGCGATCCGAAGCCGGAAGAGATGGTGAAAGAGCTTGGCAGTCGCTTCTACGTCACGGAGACCGCAATCAAGACATTTTCGGTCGGCTATCCCATCCAGTCGCCGCTGGATGCGATGTTGACGCTGCGCAAGCAGCACAGCCTCGCGCCAGACAACGTGCGTAGCATCCTGGTCAAGCTGCCGACCGATGCGATGGGAATTGTGGGCGAGAGCGCGATGCCAGACGTCAACTGCCAGCATCTCGTGGCTGTCGCGCTGGTCAAGGGCGCCGTGTCGTTCAACGACAGTCACGACGTCGCGCTGATGCACGACCCCAAGATCCTCGAACAGCGCGCCAAGGTGACGCTGGCCGACGACAAGGCACTGATGGACCCGGTAGCGCCGCGCGGCGCTGTCGTCGAAGTGACATTGACCGATGGCAAGAAGGTCGAGCACTTCACGAAATATCCGCCGGGCACCAAGGAGAATCCGCTGAGTACGGAAGCCGTGGCGGCCAAGACGCGGGATCTGATTGCACCGGTATTGGGCAGTGACAGGGCCGAGAAGCTGATCGACCAGATTGGTCATCTCGAACGGCTTGACGACGTCGGCAAGTTGAGGCCATTGCTGACGGCGTGATGAATCAATCAACAACAAGACAAACATCAAGGAAGTGCCCATGCGCGGGGTTATGCGACGCACCTTTGTGGCCGCCTGTGCGGCCGTTCTGTTCTCCGGCTTCGCGGTAGCGCAGGATTATCCCTCCCGACCCGTCAAGATCATCGTGCCGTTCCCGGCCGGCGGGTCCAACGACATCATCGCCCGCATCGTCGCGCAGAAGCTGACTGAGCGGAACGGCCAGACCTTCCTCGTTGAGAACCGCGGCGGCGCCGGTGGCAATATCGGTGCCGAGACGGTCGCGAGCGCAGAGCCCGACGGCTACACCTTGCTGCTGACCGCGCCGCCTCCGCTGACGATCAACGGCTCGCTCTACAAGAAGCTGCCGTTCGATCCTGCAAAAGCCTTTGCGCCGGTGGCGCTGATCGCCTCGGTGCCGATCGTGCTGGTTGTCAATCCGTCGGTGCAGGCGAAGAACGTCGGCGAACTGATCGCGCTGGCCAAGGCCAAGCCGGGCTCGCTGAATTTCGGCTCGTCCGGCATCGGCTCGACGAATCATTTGGCGGGCGAATTGCTCAAGAGCATGGCCGGCGTCGACATCGTCCACGTGCCCTATCGTGGCGCGGCGCCGGCGATGAACGACCTGCTCGCGGGCCAGATCCCCTTCATGTTCGACAACATGCCCGCGGTGCTGCCGCAGGTGCAGGGCAAGGCCATCAATGCGATCGCGGTTGCCGGTACCAAGCGTGCGGAAGCACTGCCCGACGTGCCGACCGTGGCCGACACCATTCCCGGCTTCGAGGCTTCGTCCTGGTTCGGACTGGTGGCGCCGGCCAAGACGCCTGCGCCCGCGCTCGCCAAGCTGAGCGGCGAGCTCGAGACCATTCTGAAGATGCCGGATGTCAAGAAGCGGCTCGCTGAACTCGGGGCCGAGCCCGGCACCGTTTTCGGCGACACATTCGGTCAGTTCATGACGGAAGAAACCGCAAAATGGGGCAAGCTCGTCAAGGCCTCCGGCGCCACGGTCGATTAGCGAGTTAGGGTAGCGTCATGGATCTGAACCTGGGCGGCAAGGTTGCCGTCGTGACCGGCGGCAGCGTCGGCATCGGTCGTGCCATTGCCGCCGAACTCGCGCGCGAGCAGGCGCATGTCGTCATCGTCGCGCGCGACGCCGAGCGGCTTGCGGCGGCGGCGCAAGAGATGTCGCGGGACACCGGCCGGCGCGTGATTGCCTGTGCCGGCGACATGACCAAGCCTGACGACATCGCCCGTGCAATGACCACCGCGCGCGAGGCCTTCGGCCGCATCGATATCCTCGTCAACAACGCCGGCGCCTCGCCGATGGGCCGGATCGCGGAGACGCCGGATGCGACCTGGGCCAAGTCGATCGAGCTGAAGCTGCTTGGCTACATGCGCTGTGCGCGCAATGTCCTGCCGGAAATGCGCGACCGCCGCTGGGGCCGCGTCATCAACATCATCGGCCGCAGCGGCCACCAGCCGCGCGCGGCCTATATGGCGGGCGGCGCGGTCAATGCCGCGCTGCTGAACTTCACGCTGGCGCTCGCCGAGGAATGCGCGCCGGACAATGTGCTGGTCACCGGCGTCAATCCCGGACCGGTGCAGACCGACCGCTGGGACAGCCTCATCTCTCAAGGTGCGGCGATCTCGGGCCAGGATCAGGGCGCGACCAATGCTGCGGCGATCGCCTCGGTTCCGCTCGGCCGCGTCGGGCAGCCGCACGAGGTGTCCGGCATCGTCGCGTTCCTCTGTTCAGACCGCGCGTCCTTCATTACTGGTACCTGCATCAATGTCGATGGCGGTGGAACGAGGTGTATCTAATGGCTAGCGAACTGCGGAAGATCGGTGTCAGCGAGGATTGCGAGCTTGCGGTTCGCATCGACGATTATCTGCTGCCATGGGACGTCAAACCGCCGGTCGTGATGCTGCACGGGCTCGCCGAGAGCGGCGAGGCGTTCCGGCGCTGGGTGCCGTATTTCGCCACGCATCATCTGGTGGTGCGGCCTGACCTGCGCGGCTATGGCGATTCGACACCGATGCAGGGCGACTACGTTTACCGCTTCGCAGGCCTTGGCGACGACATCATCCGGATGCTGGACGTGCTGAAGCTCGATCGCGTTTTCCTGGTTGGCGGCAAGATCGGCGGCACGCTGGCGATGCACCTGACCGCAAAACACCCGGATCGCGTGATCGCAGTCGCCGCGGTCGGTGCGCCGGCCTCGCTCACCTCGTTCAACGAGCGGGCGCCGACCTGGCGCAAGCAGATCCGCGAGCAGGGCGTCGAGCCCTGGGTGCGCGAGACCACGGCCGGCCGCCTCGGCTCCTCGCTGCCGCCGCCGGCGCTGGACTGGTGGATCAAGCTGATGTCGAAGACCAAGGCTTCGACGCTGGAGGCATTCCTACAGATGGTGCCGACGGTCGACGTCACCGGCGAACTTCCGTCCATCAAGCGTCCGACGCTGGTGATCACCACGACCGGCTCCGGTCTTGGCGACGTCGCCTCCGTGAAGGCATGGCAGGAAACGATTCTGGGCTCGAAGCTGGAAGTGCTGCCGGGCGATTCCTATCACGTCGCCGCGACTGACCCGGACGTCTGCGCGCAAAAAGTTCGCGCGTTCTTCGATCGCGTCGCGACTTAAGATGCACAGGGCGGGCCATTGGCCCGCCCTGCATTTGGCTCTAAGACTACCGTTCGACAAGAAACGGCAAATATCAGGGAGTGAAGCCATGACAAAAACCACGCGACGCAGCGTGCTCACTGCCGCGGCCGCGATGACAGCGGCAGGCCTTACTGAGGCGGCGCCGGCTGCGGCGCAGGCCGCACCCAAGCCGATCTTCCCGGTGCCGATGGTCGCGATCCCGATCGTCGGCGAGACCCAGGTGTTCCAGGTCCGCCGCATCTACTGCATCGGCCGCAACTATGCCGCGCACGCGATCGAGCGGGGCTCGGATCCGAACCGCGAGCCGCCGTTCTTCTTCCAGAAGCCGACGGATGCTATCCAGAACGTTGCGGTGGGCGAGGTCGCCGACCATCCCTATCCGTCGCTGACCAAGAACTATCATCACGAGGTCGAACTGGTCGCCGCGCTGAAATCGGGAGGCACCAACATTCCGGCCGACAAGGCGCTCGATCACGTCTATGGCTACGCGCTCGGCCTCGACATGACCCGGCGCGATCTCCAGAACGGCATGGCCGCGGAAAAGAAGCCCTGGGAGATCGGCAAGAGCTTTGACCACGCCGCGGTGATCGGGCCGATCCATCCGGCCAGCAAGACCGGCCATTTCGAGAAGGGCGCCATTTCGCTGGCGATCAATGGCACGGTGAAACAGAACTCGGATCTCAGCAAGATGATCTGGAGCGTTGCCGAGCAGATCGCAAAGCTCTCCGAAGCGTTCGAGCTGAAAGCTGGCGACATCATCTATTCCGGCACGCCAGAGAATGTCGGCCCGGTGGTGAAGGGCGACGTGCTGCTGTGCAAGCTCGAGGGCCTGCCTGATATGTCGATCAAGATCGTTTAACCGATCCCTGCAGCCAAGTATCGCGTCGGGAGGTGCTCATGTTGCGGCATGCTGTGATCGCCACGTTGAGTCTGGCCTTTGCGATCACCGTTGCAAAGGCCGAAGGCCCCGTGGACATCGCGCCGACGGGAGCGCTCCGCGTAGCGGTGGCCGTCGGCCCGGCCGCGTCGGCCTTCTGGACCACGCGCGATCCTTCGACCGGAAAGCCGCGCGGCGTCACGGTCGAGCTCGCCAGGGCCGCCGCTGACAAGCTGCACGTTCCGCTCCAGCTCGTCGAATATCAGAGCTCCGACGAGATCGCCGCGGCCGGCAGCAAGGACGTCTGGGATCTCTCCTTCATGCCGGCGGACGTCAAGCGCGAGGCGTTCGTGGACCAGGGGCCTGCTTACGTCGCCTATATGAGCGGCTATCTCGTGCGGGCCGGTTCGGACATCCTGATCGTTGCGGATGTCGATCGCGCCGGCATGCGGGTCGGCTGCATCGAAGGGACATCGACGTCACGTACGGTCGAGAAATCGCTGATGCAGGCGAAGCTGACAAAGTTCGTGAAGCCGGAAGAGGCGGCCGAATTGATCGGCAAGGGGCAGCTCGATGCTCTGGCGATGGGCATGGGAGCTCTGGAAGACCTTTCGCGAAAGCTGCCCGGAACCAAGGTGCTGGACGAAGTTATTCAATCGACCGGCGTGGTCGTGGTCGTTCCCAAGGGCAAGGCCGTGGCGAAGGCCTGGGCGGCGCGCTTCCTGGATGAAGCCAAGGTAGACGGGACCCTGCGTCGTGCGCTCGATGGTAATGGATTTACCAGCGACAAGATCGCGCCGTAGTTGCGCCGAACTGCGTCCGCTGGAACCGCGACTGGCGGCGGGGGTCTTTGAATTGCCGGAGTTCCATCGGCCATTGCCCCGTGTTGGGCAACGAACAAACCTCGTGCGGCCATATTTGAGTAAGAGTGATCTCCCGAGAGGGAGGCGCTCCGATGAAGAAAGTTTTGATCACTGCGGTCGTGCTGCTGGCTGGCGTGCCTGCGAGCGCCGTTGCGCAGGAGCGCGCTGGTGCTGCGGCGATAGGCGCCGTGTCCGGGGCCGTCGTGCTCGGTCCGGTCGGTGCGGTCGCGGGTGCAGTGATTGGCTATACCGCCGGTCCTTCAATCGCGAGGTCATGGGGCGTGAGAGGTTCGCGGTCGGCAAGACACCAGCAGCCGCCACGCCGCGAGGCGTACCGCGCAGCCGCGACCGGCGCTCCGCCGCGCGCGCGTGAGGCGATGAATGCCAACGGCCAGATCAGAGCTGCCAGCAATCCGCCGGCTCAAGCCACGCCCCCGGTGCAGCCAGTTCAAGCTGCCCCGGCTCCGCCGGCGGAGACTTCGACCCCGCCCGTTCAGGGACTCGAATGAGGCTCCGGCTTTAGGCCGCGGTCGTCTTCGGCCGCAGCCGGTCGACGGTCCGTGCGATCAGCGCGGCCACCTCCGGCACTTTTGGACCAATGCGAAATTCCGGCCCTGCGACGACGACCGAGAGCCGGCGGTCACCGATCGGCAGCGGGATCGCCGCGCCGGCGAGGTCGCGGCTGTAATCGGCGAAGCTCTGGCAATAGCCGCGCGCGATCGAATTGCGCAGCTCGATCTCGACCGCCTCGATGCTGATCGGCGTCGAGGGCCCGTATTGCTTGAACTCGATCTTGCGATAGACGGAGTCGCGCTCTTCCTGCGAATATTGCAGCAGCAGGGCGCGGCCGCTGGCGGTGGCGTGGATCGGCACGCGGTGGCCGATGGTCGCGAAATAGCGGATCGCGGCCTGGGATTCGACGACGTCGATGAACACCGCCATCACGCCGGCCGGCGCCACGATCGATGCGGTCTCGCCCGTCTCGGCGGAGAGATCTGCGATCAGCTGATGCGTCCACGGCGGCAGCGGCTCGACCTCGGAGATCATCCGTGCCATCGCCAGCCAGCGCGGCGTCGGATAGAATCCGGCGCGCGGCCGCGGTTCATAGAGGTAGCCCTTCTCGGACAGCGTCGCGAGCAGGTTGAAGGTCGACGAGCGCGGCCAGCCGAAATGATCGGCGATCTCGGCAAGCGTCGCCGGCTTCCTCGTTTGCGCGAAGAATTCCATGATCTCCAGGACGTTTGCGGCTTGGCGAACGATCATGGTGGCGGCGTTCCGATCTAGGTCTGGCCGAGGATCTTCTTCGCGGCGCGAAGATGCGGCTTGTCGATCATCTGGCCGTCGAGCCGCAGCGTGCCGGAGTTCGGATTGCTCGCGAATGCCGCGATCACTTTTTCCGCCCAGGTGCGCTCAGCCTCGGTCGGCTCGAATGCCGCGTTGACGACGTCGACATGTTTCGGATGGATCAGCGCCTTCGCCGAAAAGCCGTCGCGCCGCGCCGCCCGCGTTTCCTGCTCGAGGCCGGCGAGGTTGTCGATGTCGGTATAGACGGTGTCGATCGGCGCGACTTCGGCCGCGGCCGCCGCCATCAGGCAGAGATCGCGCGCGAGCCGATAGGGGCTGTGGAACACGCCGCCCGAGGCTTTCTCGGTGGCGCCGAGCGAGGCCGAGAGATCCTCCGCACCCCACATCAATCCGGCGAGGCGAGGGGAGCAGCCCTTGTAGCTGCCAAGCCCGAAGATCGAGCTGGCCGTCTCCGTCGCGACACAGACGATGCGGGTCGCGCCGACCGTGATGCCGGCCGCGGCTTCCAAGGCTTCGAGCCAGGTTGCAACCTGGCGCACGTCATCGCCGCCTTGCGATTTCGGCAGCACGATGCCGTCGGGCTTGCCGGGCATGACCGCGGCGAGATCGGCGAGCGTCAGGTCGGTGTCGAGCGCGTTGACGCGGACATAGAGCTGATGCGGGCCGGGGCGGCCCTTCAGCATCGCAAGCGTCAGCCCGCGCGCTTCCGGCTTCTTCTCCGTGACGACGGAATCCTCGAGATCGATGATCAGCGCGTCGGCCTTGCCTTCGCTCGCCTTCTCGAATTTGCGCGGGGAATCCCCCGGCACGAATAGCATCGAACGCATCAGACCGGCCTCTTGTGCATCATCGCCATGCGGCGGCATTTGCCGACGATCTCGTCGTTCTGGTTCAAGGCGTGGTGCTCGAACTCGACGATACCCGCTCTCGGGCGCGATTTGGATTCCCTCAACGAAAGCACCTTCGTCGTCGCCCGCAAGGTGTCGCCATGGAAGACCGGTTTTGGGAACGTGACGTCGGTCATGCCGAGATTGGCAACGGTGGTCCCCATGGTCGTATCATAGACCGTCATGCCGATCATGATGCCGAGGGTGTAAAGGCTGTTGAAAATGCGCTGGCCGAACTCGGTCTTTTCAGCGAAATGCGCGTCGATATGCAGCGGCTGCGGGTTGAGCGTCAGCAGGCTGAACATGGTGTTGTCCATCTCCGTGACGGTCCGGGTCAGCGGATGCCTGAACTCCTGGCCCACGGAAAAGTCCTCGAAATAAAGTCCGGCCATCGCGGTTTCCTCCCTGTATCGCTGCGATTCTGGCCAGCGCTGCCGTTAGGGCGGCGCGGCCAGGTGAACTGCTTTTTGCTCTGCGAGCTGCTCGATCTCCTCGGTCGAGAAGCCGGCCTCGCGCAAAATGTCGCGGCCATGCTGGCCGAGCGTCGGTGCGGGGCCGGCGGCTTCCGGCTGGGTCACGCTCCAGGTGGAGGGCACGCGCATCTGGCGAATCCGGCCTTCGACGGGATGATCGACGGTCCTGAAGAAGTCGACGGCTTGGAGATGCGGATCGTCGAGGATCGTTTCCAGGGTGTGCATCGGCATCACCGGAATGTCGGCGCGCTCGAGCAGATCGCGCCATTCTGCGGTGGTGCGTGTGAGGAAGATGTGGCCGATCTCCTCGTAGATCTCGTCGATGTGCTTCGTCCGCGACGCATGGTTGGCGAAGCGCGGCTGATCGAGGAAATGCGGCTGTCCGATCGCCTCGAAGAAGCTGCGCCAGTGCTTGTCGTTGTAGATGAGGACACAGAGATAACCGTCGCTGGTCTTGTAGGGGCGGCGATAGCGCGAGAGCAGGCGGGCATAGCCGCCATGATCGAGCGGCGGATCGTAGGTGAGGCCGCCCAGATGATCGACCAGCACGAACTCCGTCATCGATTCGAACATCGGAACGTCGATGCGCTGGCCTTCGCCGGTGCGGCTCTGATGCATCAGCCCGCCCATGATCGCATTGACCAGCATCAGGCCGACGATGCGGTCGGCGATGGTGACGGGAACGTAGCGCGGCGTGCCGTCGCCGGCCGCCGCAAGCAGCGTCGGAATCGTGGCGGCGCCCTGGATGAGATCGTCATAGGCGGGCTTTGCGGCATAGGGGCCGGACTGGCCGTAGCCGAACGCGCCGACATAGACGAGAGCGGGATTGATCGCGGCTAGCGTCTCGTAGTCGAGGCCGAGCCGGGCCATCGCCTGCGGGCGCACATTGTAGACGAGCGCGTTGGCCTGCTTCGCCAGCCGCAGCAAGGTGTCGCGGCCTTCCGTCTTCTTCAGGTCGAGCACGATGCTGCGCTTGCCGCGATTGGCATTGAGGAACATCCCGCCCATGCCGGGCGTGCGGCCGGGACCGATCTGGCGAACGATGTCGCCCTCGGGGCTTTCGACCTTGATCACGTCGGCGCCCATGTCCGCCAGCACCTGGGTGCCGTAGGGGCCCATCAGCACCGAGGTCAGGTCGAGAATGGTGAAGCCGGCGAGCGGTCCCATGAGGCCTCGTTGGATAAATTCATATAGGTGGAGTTAAAGTTCATAAAGTAGCCGTGTCAATTCGACGGCTCCGGTCTACGACGCATAGCTCCATGCATAGTTCATATACTTGACAGATAAATTCACCTATATGTACATTTTCAAGCAAGAAATAGAGCGAGGGCCGGACGGCGCCGCAGCAATTCGCTGCCGCGTTCGGCGTGGGGACGCGTCAAGGAGAACGACATGAAGAAGAATCTGGTCAGGGCCGCAGCAGTGCTCGCTCTCTCGCTGCCGGTCTCGACGCTGCAGGCGCAGGCCCTGGAGCTGAAGGTCGCCGATAGCTTCCCCGCCGGTCACTATCTCGTCCGCCTGATGCTGAAGCCCTGGATGGACGACGTCACCAGGCGCACCAATGGCACGGTGACCTTCACCTATTATCCGAACCAGCAGATCGGCAAAGCCGCCGACATGTTGCGTCTGACGCAGTCCGGCGTGGTCGACATCGGCTACATCGGACCGTCCTATGTCTCCGACAAGATGCCGCTCTCGGAAGTCGCGCAATTGCCGGGTGCGTTCGCAACCAGCTGCCAGGGCACACTCGCCTATTGGAAGATCGCGCGTGAAGGCATTCTCGCCAAGCAGGAATACGCGCCGAACAAGATCAAGCTGCTGCTCGCCGTAGTGCTGCCGCCCTACCAGGTGTGGACCGTCAAGTCGAAGGTGGAAACCACCAAGGACATGCAGGGCCTGAAGTTGCGCACCACGGGCGGCGCGCAGGACCTGACGCTGCGTGCGCTCAGCGCCGTGCCGGTGCGCATGGCTGCGCCCGATGCCTATGAGTCGCTGTCGCGCGGCACCATGGACGGCCTGCTGTTCCCGCTCGACAGCGTCGTCTCCTACGGCCTCGACAAGCTGGTCAAGCACGCCACCGAAGGCGTCAGCTTCGGCAGCTTCATCGTCGCCTATTCCATCAACCAGTCGGTCTGGGACAAGCTGCCCGACGACGTGAAGAAGGCGATGAACGAGGCTTCGGAGGCGATTACGCCGCAAGCCTGCGCCGGCGTCGAAAAGGAAGGCGAAGTCACCAAGAAGCAAATGCAGGACGAAGGCATCAGCTTCGATCCGCTGCCAGAGGCGACGCGCACCGAGATCATCAAGGACAAGCTCAAGGGCGTCGGCAAGGAGTGGGCGAGCGGGCTCGACAGCCGCGGCAAGCAGGCGTCTGCCGCGCTGAAGGAGTTCGACGATCTGCTCACCGCGGGCGGCGCCAAGTAAAGCGCCAGGTAGTCCGATATCCAACAGGGAGACGCTAGAGGTGATCAAACGGGCAGGAGATGTGCTCGGCGCGCTGGAACGCGCGCTGACGGTGATCGCGGTGGTGTTCATGTTCGTGATCATGCTGCTGGTGGTGACCGACGTGTTCATGCGTTACGCGCTGAACAGTCCGTTCTCCTTCACCTATGATCTGATCGGACTCTACCTCCTCGCCGGTGTGTTCTTCTTCACGCTGTCGGACGCCTTGCGTGAGCATGTCCATGTCGGCGTGGACATCCTCTTGTCGCGCTTCTCGCTGACGGGGCGGCGGTTGTCCGAGATCGTCACCGCGCTCGCCGGCTTGTTCGTGTTCATCCTAATCTGCAAGGTCGGCTTCGAGCGCGCGCTGGAGAATTACGAGCAGCACGACGTGCTCTCCGGCGCGATCCCCTGGCCGACCTGGATTTCGGCGGCGCTGGTGCCGTTCGGCTGCGGCGTGCTGGTGCTGCGGCTCGCGCTGCAGCTCGTCGGCAACGTGCTGAGCCTCGTCAGCGGCCGCGATCTGTATCCGCTGCCGCCGGTGACCGGCGTCGGCGAAGCACGCAGCTTCGAGTAACGGCAGGCCTTCATGACCCCTTTCATCGTTCTCGCCCTGCTATTCGGCCTGCTCGCGCTCGGCACGCCCGTCGGTTTCGCCATGGCCTTTTCCGGCTCGGTCGGCCTCGTGATGGTCGGCGGATGGCCCACGCTGCTCGGCATCCTGCAGACCGCGCCGCTCTCGACCGTCTCGGCCTACGAGCTGATCACCATTCCGATGTTTCTCTTGATGGCAGACCTCGTGCTGCTGTCGGGCGTCGCGGACGATCTGTTCAAGACGGCATCGGCCTGGGTCGGCCGCATTCCCGGTGGCCTCGGCATGGCAACTGCGCTCGCAGGCGCCGGCTTCGGTGCGATCTGCGGCACCTCGACGGCATCGGCCGCGACGCTGTCCTCGACCAGCCTGCCGGCGATGATCCGCCAGGGCTACGAGCCGAAGATGGCGGCCGGCGTCGTTGCGATCTCAGGCACGTTGTCGATGCTGCTGCCGACCAGCGTTGCGCTCGTCATCTTCGGCCTGCTGGCGGAGGTGAACATCGGCAAGCTCCTGATCAGCGGCATCATCCCGGCGATCCTGGTGACGTTCACCATCATGGCCACGATCTATTTCCTGGTCTGGCAGGACCCTTCGCGCGCACCGGCCGCGAAGTCTGTACCGTGGCGCGAGAAATTCGCGCTGTTGTGGCAGGTCTCGCCGATGGTGGTGCTGTTCTCGATCGTGACAGGCACGATCTATCTCGGCGTCGCGACGCCGACGGAAGCCTCCGCCTTCGGTGCGTTCGGCGCCTTCCTGCTCGCCATCGTCAAGGGCAAGATCACGCCGTCATCGCTCTATGCGACGCTGCTGCGCGCCTGCCACGGCACCTGCATGATCATCATGATCCTGGTCGGTGCCTCGATCTTCGGCTATTTCTTCACGCTCACCCATGTCACGCAGGACCTCGTCGCCTGGATCGGCAGCCTGCCCGCTTCGCGCTGGGTGATCATCACGCTGATCCTGTGCGGCTACATCGTGCTCGGCTCGTTCATGGACCAGATCGCAATCCTGGTGCTGACCGTGCCGATCGTGCTGCCGCTGATCAAGACGCTCGGCTTCGATCCGATCTGGTTCGGCGTCATCAAGATCGTCACCGCCGAGGTCGGCATGATCACGCCGCCGGTCGGGCTGAACTGTTTTATCGTCGCCCGCTATGCCAAGCGACCGGTGGCGGAAGTCTTCCACGGTACCTTCCCGCATTTCATCGCGCACCTGATCGCAATCGCGATCCTGGTGGCGTTTCCCTCGATCATTCTCTGGCTGCCCTCGCAGATGGGGCGCTAGGATCGGAGCTCGGCTCCCAATAAGGAGATCAAGAACATGGATTTCGCGCTCACCGATCAGCAGGAAGCCATTCGTGCCGCCGTTGCAAAAGTTTGCGAGGACTTTCCCGACGCCTATTGGCTGAAGAAGGACCACGACGGCGGCTTCCCGCATGACTTTCACAAGGCAATGGCCGATGCCGGCTGGCTCGGCATCTGCGTGCCGGAGGAATATGGCGGCTCCGGGCTCGGCATCACCGAAGCCGCGATCATGATGCGCGCCATCGCGGAATCCGGCGCCGGCATGTCCGGCGCCTCCGCGGTGCACATCAACGTCTTCGGGCTCAACCCCGTCGTGGTGTTCGGCACCGAAGAGCAGCGCAAGCGCATGCTGCCGCCGATGGTCGAGGGCCGCGAGAAGGCGTGCTTCGCCGTCACCGAGCCCAACACAGGCCTCAACACCACGCAGCTCAAGACGCGTGCTGTGGCCAAGAACGACCGCTACATCGTCAACGGCCAGAAAGTGTGGATCTCCACCGCGCAGGTCGCGCACAAGATCTTGCTGCTGGCGCGCACCACGCCGCTGGAGGACGTGCGCTCGCCAACCCATGGGCTGAGCCTGTTCTACACCGATTTCGATCGCAAGAAGATCAAGGTCCACGAGATCGAGAAGATGGGTCGCAAGATCGTCGATTCCAACGAGCTGTTCTTCGAGGATTTCGAGATCCCGATGGAGGACCGCATCGGCGAAGAGGGCAAGGGCTTTCAGTATATCCTCGAAGGCATGAACCCCGAGCGTATCCTGATCGCCGCCGAAGCCGTCGGCCTCGGCAAGCTCGCGCTGTCGCGCGCGACCGAATACGCCAAGACGCGCGTGGTGTTCAATCGGCCGATCGGCAAGAACCAGGGCATCCAGCATCCGCTCGCGGTGAACTGGGTCGAGCTCGAGGCGGCCTGGCTGATGGTGATGCAGGCAGCCTGGCAGTACGACAAGGGCTTGCCCAGCGGCGCTGGTGCGAACGCCGCGAAATATTTCGCAGGCGAAGCCGGATACCATGCCTGCGAGCAGGCCGTGATGACCCATGGCGGCTTCGGCTATGCCAAGGAATTCCACGTCGAGCGCTATTTGCGTGAAGTCCTGATCCCGCGCATCGCACCGGTCAGCCCGCAGCTCGCGCTCAGCTTCATTGCGGAAAAGGTGCTCGGTCTGGCGAAGTCTTACTAGTCTTCGCGCGGATCGCTTAGCGGGGACGCCAATGGAAGTCGACTTCTCCGGCCTGATCCGGGAGGGCGACCGTGTCGTGTGCGGGCAGGCAACGGCTGAGCCGGTCACCCTGACCGAAGCGCTGGTCGCGCAAGCCGGGCATCTGCCGGCGTTCCGCATGATGGTCGGTCCAATATTCTCCGACACCTTTTCCGCGGCGTGCGCGCCCAACATCTCGTTCCAGAGCTATGGTGTGATCGGGAATGCGCGGCGGCTCGCGAAAGCGGGACGGCTCGACGTGATCCCGAGCAACTACAGCGCCTTCTGCGCCGATTTCGCCTCACGGCGCCACCGTGCGGATGTGGTGCTGGTGCAACTCGCCGAGTCCGGCGATGGTCGATTGAGCGCAAGCCTCTCCAACGATTATGTCATCGATGCCGCACGGGGCGCGCGCATCGTCATCGCCGAGATCAATCCGGATGCGCCCTGGACGTTTGGCGCGGAATGGCCTGCGGACGCGCCGATCCATCTGCGGGTCGCCGCTCGCCGTCCGCCCGTCGAACTGCCGCCGGCGCCACTTGATGACGTCTCACGGAAAATCGCGTCACATGCGGCGAGCCTGATCGCCGACGGCAGCACGCTTCAGTTCGGCGTCGGCCGGATTCCGGATGCGATCCTGTCTTCGCTGTCGCATGCGCGCAATCTCGGCATCCATTCCGGCCTGATCAACGACGCCGTCGTCGACCTGATCGAGCGCGGCGCGGTGACGAATGCGGAGAAGGGAATCGATGCCGGGATCACGGTGACGAACCAGGTGATCGGCACGAAGCGGCTCTATCGCTTCGTGCACGAGAACAAGGCTGTTTCGGTGCGACCGACGTTGTACACGCACGGCCAGAACGTGCTGGCGCGGATCAGCCGGCTGGTCGCGATCAACTCGGCGCTCCAGGTCGGGCTCGACGGCAGCGTCAATTCCGAGACGCTGAACGGCGTCGCGATCGGCGCCATCGGCGGGCAGCTCGATTTCGTGCGCGGTGCCAATGCATCGCCCGGGGGCAGGGCGATCATCGCGCTGCCGGCGACGGCGTCCGACGGGACCAGCCGCATTGTCGTCAATGTGGAGACCGTGACGACGCCGCGCGCCGACGTCGATGCCATCGTGACCGAATGGGGCGTTGCGGAGCTGCGCGGTTGCGGACTTGCCGAGCGCGCGCGCCGCATGATCGCGATCGCGGCGCCCGGGCACCGCGATGCGCTGTCGGCACAACTTCGCGCCGCGCACTAGCGAGCTATCTGAAACAGGCCGGCCTATTCGGCGGCGATCCGTTCCATTGCCATGGCGCGAAGCCGGGCGCGCTGGATTTTCACACCGTTGGCGCTGTCGGTGACGGGGAAAGCGTCGACGATATAGATTCGGGCCGGCACCTTGTAGCCGGCGAGCCGCTCGCGCAGGCGCGCCACCAGCATCTCCTGCTGCGGCGGCTCCTTGGCCGGGATCACAAAGGCGACGCAGCGCGCCTGACCCCTAAGATCGATCGCGACAGCCTGGGCGTCGGCAACCCCCGTGCAGGCTTTGAGCTCGTCCTCGATCTCGCCCGGCGCAACCAGGAAGCCGCCGAGCCGCATCGCATCGCCCGCGCGGGTCTCGTAGACGAAGGCGCCGTCGCCGCGCAGGCGGCCGATGTCGCCGGTGCGGAAGAAGCCGTCGGCAGTGATCGCATCGCGCGTCGCATCCGGGTTGTTGAAATAGCCGAGGAAGCACGAGGGCGCGCTGATCTCGATCTCGCCGGAGATGCCTTGCGCCGCCAGCTCCCCGGTCTCGGTATCGCGCACGCGCACCTTCGCGCCGGGAGACATCGGCCAGCCGCCGCCTTCGATGCGATCGGCGAAGGCATCACCGGGGCGGGCGATCGAGAACAGCGCCTGCACCTCGCTCGAGCCGTAGAGGCCGAACAGCGGCATGCCGCGCGCCTCGGCCTCCGCGGCGAGCTCACGCCAGCCGGGCTGGAACGCGGCGAAGCCGCAGACTTCGAGATGCGGGAATGGCCGTGGCGCATCGGCGAGCGCGAGGATGCGGCGGAACATCTCGTCGGAGCCGAAGGCGTGCGTGATCTTGTGTTCGCCAAGGACCTTCGACGCTGATGCCGCCTCGAAAGCATCGAGCACATGGATGGTCGCGCCGGCTGCGATGAAGCCGAGCAGGCTGGTCATGCCGAAGGTGCCGCAGAACGGCAGCATGGCCAGCAGCGAATGGCGCTGTGGCGCGAGTTTTAGCGCCTTGGCGACGGAGGCGGCGTGCGTGGCGAGCGTCCGCTGCGAATGCGCGACGAGCTTCGGCCCCTTGGTCGTGCCCGATGTCGTGTAGAGCAGCACCGGCAGATCGACATCGTCCTGCGCCGGCGGCGCTGGCGGATAGGACTTCTCGAACGCATCGAAGTGCGCACAGGGCCAGTGTGCGGGGATCGCATCCCCGCCGACCACCACGAGCCTTTGCAGCGCAGGCACTTCGTCCCTGCTGACCTCGGCGAGGATGGCGGAAAAATCGATCGAGCGGAAGGCGGCCTCGACCACCATCAGCCTGGCGCCGGACACCTTGAGCAGATGGCCGACTTCCGCGCTGCGGTAGCGGGTATTGACCGCGGCCACGATCGCACCGCAGCGGGCGGCGGCGAACAGCAGTGCGATCCATTCGACCCGGTTGACCAGCCAGACCGCGACCACGTCGCCCTGGCCGATGCCTTGCGCGGCAAGCCATGCGGCGGTCTGCTCGACCTTCCCGGAGAATTCCGCGCGCGAGACCGGCCTGCGGTCAAACACGAAGGCGGGCTCGGCGCCTTCGGTGCCGATCAGCGATTGAAGCGAGAATTGGTTGACGCTCATGGCAACCGGACTAACCCGATCGCGCAGACCTGTCTACTTGGTGCCGAACATCCGGTCGCCGGCATCGCCCAGGCCCGGCACGATGTAGCCGTGGTCGTTGAGCCGCTCGTCGATCGCGGCGGTCCAGATCGGCACGTCGGGATGCTCGCTCTGGAACTGCGCGATGCCTTCGGGCGCGGCCAGAAGGCAGACGAAGCGGATGTCGCGGGCGTCGCGCGCCTTGAGCAGGGAGGCGCCGGCGCAGGCCGAGTTGCCGGTCGCCAGCATCGGGTCCATCAGGATCACGGTGCGGTCGGACAGGTCCTGCGGCGCCTTGAAGTAATATTCCACGGCCTGCAATGTCTCGGGGTCGCGGTAGAGCCCGATATGGGCGATGCGCGCCGACGGCATCAGCGCCAGCATGCCGTCGAGGAAGCCGACGCCGGCGCGCAGGATCGGCGCCAGCGTGAGCTTCTTGCCGGCGATCTTCGGTGCCCGCATCGGGGAGATCGGCGTCTCGATCTCGACGAGCTCCAGTGGCAGATCGCGCGTCACCTCGTAGCCGAGCAGCATCCCGATCTCGTTCAGGATCTCGCGAAAACTCTTGGTCGAGCGGTCCTTCTCCCGCATGAGGGAGAGCTTGTGCTGGACCAGGGGGTGGGCGACGACATTGACGCTGCTTGTGCTCATGAAACCGATCTACACGGTTCCGTGAAATTGCGCCAGATCGGCCAGATCTTTTCGCGGGGATACGCGGCCTCAGGCGGGCATCGCGACGGCGCTGCGCACCCGGCTGCTGGCCTCGTAGGCAGCCATGGTCAATTCACGGTCCATCGATGTGCCGGATTCTAAACTCCCAGCCCGCGTGCCACGAGCGTGATCACGATTGTCAGGATCGCGCCCCAGATCAGGCTCAGCGTCATGGTCAGGATCGTCGTCGTGACCGCCTGCTCCAGATTTCCCTTGAGGAGCTGCATGCTACTTGTCCGTGGCAGGCGCGGCGCCGATGCGCATGCCGAGCAGCAATGCCCCCATCACCGCAACCAGGATGGCGATCTTGAGCTCAATCATGTCCGCAGCCTTGCCGCCGCGCGGGCCAGGAGCCGCCTCGCGCCCTCCGCCAGCGCAATCAGCGGATTGCCGCGGTTCTCGATATCGAGCTCGAAGGTCTCGGCGGGAAACACCAGCGCGCATCTTGCGAGGCCACTCTGCCGGTTGGCGAAATCGACCGCTGAGCTCTTGAACAGGAAGAGACCGCCGATGCGTCCATGCGCCTCCCGCGCGACCCAGAGGCCGGCGCTGTTGCGCCCGATGAAGAAGGCGGGGATGGCGGTGCTTATGACATCCGGGTCGATCGGTCCAAGGCACGCCGCGGACGCGGCCATTGTCGGTCGCTCGGGCTGGCGGCGCGTGGCTTGAAGGGCGATCGCGGTCATCGCGGCTTCCTCACACATCTGCAAGGTCATGATGGTCTCCCATGCCGTCAGGCGTGGAGGTGCCAGACATAGATCGCGGTCTTCAGCGCGATCAGCGCTGCGAGCACGCTGCCCATCGAGAGCAGGGTCAGCGCGCTGAGCGCGATGCGCTTGAGCTGCGCCTTGCGCTCCGGCGAGATCCGTGCGGGGCGTTCGGCCCAGCCAAGGGAGCGCTCAACGCCATGTGTCAGCATCGACATGTCCGCATTCCTTCGTCAGCATGGCGGCGGCCGAGGCCGCCGCAATCTGCCTCCTATGATGTCCATCGTTGCGTAGGATTGCGAGATGAGCGCCGAGGCACCAGTATAGGAATGCTATAAGGATGCCGACCGTCGCGCCGGCAGCCCTCTGAAGAGACCGGGGTTCCGCTTCGGCCGGGCCTGAGACGGCGCAGGATCCGAATGCGTCATCCCGATCGCTGCGGCAAAGGCGTTCCGCAGCCGCGGTTCCTCGATCTGCTTGCAGAAGCATTCCAGCGTCGCTTCCACACTCTGCCGCTGCCCGCTGATGGCCGCACAGAGTTGCGAGCTGGTCCGCCGAAAGAAGTGGAGGGAGTCCGTGGCGCCGCCGCCCAGATGATCGAGCTCCGCCGCGAGCGCGGCGACATTAAGCCTGTCGGACTCATCGAGCGTCACGGCAATCGCAGCAGCGTGAGCTGCCAGGCGCGGAGCAGCCTGTGAGGCCCTTCGATTGATTGCCGCATGGGGATACCCGGATGCCGTGCGACGCCTCAGGCGCCGACGCGGTCGATCAGCTCCTCGTCGGCGATCGCGGCGAATGCGCGTACCACTTCCCTCTGCGCGGCTGCGTCCAGCGGAACGATCGGAAGCCTTGTGGCGGGCGACATCAGGCCAAGCACGCCGAGTGCACATTTAAGTGCGGCCGGGCTCTCCTTCCCGAGGCAGGCGATCAAGGGGATCAGGCGCCTGTGCAGGTACCGGGCGGATTGCAGCCGGCCCTGCCTGACATGTGAAAAAATCGTGCGGCAGAGATCCGGCGCGACGTTGGCAATCTCCGAGATCGCGCCATCGCCGCCGTCCGCGATGAAGCCGAAGGCGGTGGTGTCGTCGCCGGATAGACAGCGAAAGCCGGCGGGCAGGCGGTGGGACAGGCGCATCGGACGGGTAATGTCGCCACTCGCATCGCGCAAGCCCACGAACTGGCGCGATTCGACGAGACGCAGAAGCGTCTCGTCGGCGAGCGGCCGCAGCGTGCGGGAGGGTGCGTCGTGCAGGATCACGGGCAGGCCGATCGAGCCGGCAATGGCGCGGAAGTGCGCGAGCATTCCTTCCTGCATCGGCTTGTTGTAGGCGGGCACCACCGACATCACGGCATCGGCGCCGGCCGCCTCCGCGCGCCGCGCGAGTTCGATGGCGTGGCTCGTTGAATTCGACACGGCGCCGGCAATGATCCGCACGCGGCCACGCGCGACATCGACCGCGGTGCGAATGATCAGCGCCTGCTCGGCCGGCGAGAGCGTCGGTGCCTCGCCGGCGGTCTCACACACCACCAGTGCGGGTACGCCGGCCGCGATCTGACGCTCGCAGAGCGCGACGAACGCCTTCAGGTCGATCGCGTCGGCCGAATCGAACGGCGTCGGCAGGTCCGGTATGAACCCGGTGAACCAGGCGGAGGGTGGGATGAACATGGTTTTTTGCCGAGAAGCTCAGGCGGCGCGCTTGGGAGCGGCGGCATCGGGCCTGCTGCCCATGTCGAGCTCGATCTCGCGTGGCAGCTCGATGATGGTCTCGGGGTGCTGTCCGTTTTCGAACAGCGCATATTTGATGGCCTGGGCGCGGTTGACGAACAGGCCACCGTAGAGGCCGTTCTGCTGCTGGGCGACCCACTGTCCCCTGTGGTTGCGGCCGATGAAGACGATGGTCGAGGGAGAGCTGCACGAGGGAGGTTCGACGAGTTTCACTTTCGTATTCCTTCCGATTGACGCGGGCGGCGGGTGCGTGTCCCGCGACCACCCGATCAATATCTTTTCAAGCGAATATGATTTCGAGTGAGGCTGCGCGACGATCTCATAGGAAGGTCATAAAGCCCGATGTTCAGGCCAGCTCGTTGACGACCTGAACCAGCGCGAACAGGGCGCCGAAGGCAACGCCCTCGTCCCAATGATTGAGGACGGCACCGAACAGCGGCTCGCGCCTGACGAGGCCGGCGAGGGCGCACAGGATGATCGACATCCAGAGCAGGGCGGAGAGGCTGCGTGCAAAGCCGACGCTGCCGAAGGCTGCAAAGGCGACGAGCAGTGCGATGCGGACGGCAAAGCGCGCGATCAACCGCGTCGGGCTGAGGCCCCGCGACATGTCTGAAGATTGCGGCAAGGCGCGAACCTCCGCTTGGCCTAGCTGAAATTCTCGCAAGCGACCGGCTGATAGAGCGGGTCCGGGGCGGCGCGCACGGTGGGAACGCTCGGCCGCGATACCTCCACGGCCAATGCCTGTACCTCGATGAAGGCCGACAGCAACGCCAGCGCGAGATCGGCATGCCGGGCTTCGACAGCGGCGTCGAGCCAGTCCGGCAATTCGCGCTCGCGCGACAGCGCGCAATGCCACTCGCCCTCGTCATAGGCGATGCGGCGGACCTGCCACATCGGCAGCTCGAGCTCGATCAGCGCCAGCGCGGCGTCGGTCCAGGCCTCGGCGTCGACCAGGCGCGTGATATGCGCGCTGCGCTCGCTCCGCCCGCGCGACGGGAAGCGCCGGCAGGCCTGATCGATGATGTCGAGCATCAGCGGACGCGTCATTGCCGGTGCCGCGCGAAGCTGCTGGTTGAGGGAAGGTGGGGCAAGGCGTCGGAGAACGGCGGTCATGTCAGGCCTCCTGGAATTGGCGTCGGTCAGTCGGCCGGCCTCTCCAAGATGGCTGGAAGCGCATTTGAAAACGAGATGGGGGCGGGACGGGCGATATAAGGATTTCATAAGTGCACGGAATCTTCCGGATAAGAGCGACAGATCCCCGGCCGCCGTCGCCGCCGAAGGTCGAGGCTTATAGAAGCAGGGCTTTTTGAAAAGACCCTGGCCATGGCCTGCCTTAACAACGGTAGTGAAAGCAACGGTGGCTTGTGTCGCTGCGCTGCCTGCTCGGAACGACCGTCCGGAATACAGTGTCGGTGCCACATGGCGAACAGCCACGACGCGTCGGCACTTATAGAATTCATATAACTTCGCCATAGGCCTCATCTCGAAAACCTATGCCGGTGGTGGCACTTCAACACGGTCAAAAGTCCCGGCTGGTGCCGTGGAAATGCTTTGCATTTCCTTCGTTCCACGCGCTCGCCGGACGCCTGAGAAACGGTTGCGTCCGACATAAAGCCGCAACGAGGAGCATTCCCATGATGGACATTCTGGTGCTGGCGCTGGGCTTTGGCTTCTTCGCGCTTGCGATCGGCTACACCTACGCCTGCGAACGGCTGTGAGGGAGCGGACCATGACCTTCGATTATTCGCTCGCCGCCGTCGTCTCGCTCGGTCTCCTGTTCTACCTCACTTACGCACTGCTGCGGCCCGAGCGGTTCTGACCCGTGCTGCTGCTTCTCGAATTGCTGCTCGCGGACGCCGCGCTCGTCGCGTGCCTGCTTGCCCTGATCCTGCCGCTCCTGCGCAGGACAAACGTCCTAAAGGGTTGATGCCATGACTATGATCGGTTGGCTCCAGATCATTCTCTTTTGCGCGATTATCGTCGCGCTGACAAAACCGCTCGGCGGGTACATGACGGCTGTGTTCAACGGCGAGCGGACGTTCCTGTCGCCGGTGCTGCGGCCGATCGAGGCCGGCATTTATTGGTTTTCTGGCGTCGAAGAGAGGCGCGAGCAGCATTGGCTGACCTACACGGTCTCGATGCTGCTGTTTCATGTCGGCGGCTTCCTGATCATCTACGGCGTGATGCGGCTTCAGGCGGTGTTGCCGTTCAACCCGGCCGGGCAGGGCGCTGTCGCCCAGGATCTCTCCTTCAACACCGCGATTTCCTTCATCACCAATACCAACTGGCAGAATTACGGCGGCGAGAGCACGGTATCCTATCTCGTGCAGATGCTCGGCCTGACGCACCAGAATTTCCTGTCGGCGGCGACCGGCATCGCGCTCGCGGTGGCCATGATCCGCGGATTCTCGCGCGCCTCGATGCGCACGGTCGGTAATTTCTGGGTCGACGTCACCCGCACGACACTTTACGTGCTGCTGCCGATCTGCGTCGTCTACACGCTGTTCCTGGTCTGGCAGGGCATGCCGCAGACGCTCGGTGCTTACGTCGAGGCCACGACGCTCGAAGGCGCCAAGCAGACCATCGCGGTCGGCCCGGTGGCCTCGCAGGTCGCGATCAAGATGCTCGGGACCAATGGCGGCGGCTTCTTCAATGCCAACGCCGCCCATCCCTTCGAGAACCCGACGGCGCTGTCGAACTTCGTGCAGATGCTCTCGATCTTCCTGATCGGCGCGGCCATGACCAATGTGTTCGGCCGCATGGTCGGCAACCAGCGCCAGGGCTGGGCGATCTTCGCGGTGATGGGCGTGCTGTTCATCGCCGGTGTCTCCATCACCTACTGGGCGGAAGCCAACGGCACCTCGATGATGCATGCACTCGGCCTGACCGGCGGCAACATGGAGGGCAAGGAAGTCCGCTTCGGCATCGTCGCATCCTCGCTGTTCGCCGTGGTGACCACGGCCGCCTCGTGCGGCGCGGTCAACGCCATGCATGACAGCTTCACCGCGCTCGGCGGCATGATCCCGCTGATCAACATGCAGCTCGGCGAAGTCATCATCGGCGGCGTCGGCGCCGGCCTCTATGGCATGCTGCTGTTCGTCGTGCTCGCGATCTTCGTCGCCGGCCTGATGGTCGGCCGCACACCGGAATATGTCGGCAAGAAGATCGAGGCGCGCGAAGTCAAGATGGCGATGCTCGCGATCCTGGTGCTGCCGCTGATGTATCTCGGCTGGACCGCGGTCGGCGTGGTCTATCCGGCGGCGGTCGCCTCCATGGCGAATGCCGGCCCGCATGGCTTCACCGAGGTGCTCTACGCCTTCACCTCGGCGACCGGCAACAACGGCTCGGC
Source organism: Bradyrhizobium sp. 63_E2_N1_3 (assembly GCF_052076005.1). Taxonomy (NCBI): domain Bacteria; kingdom Pseudomonadati; phylum Pseudomonadota; class Alphaproteobacteria; order Hyphomicrobiales; family Nitrobacteraceae; genus Bradyrhizobium; species Bradyrhizobium sp. 63_E2_N1_3. The sequence goes on from NZ_CP197235.1 coordinate 1,868,511, forward strand.
CTTCGCGGGCCTCACCGGCAACACGTTGTTCTACAACCTCACGCTCGCATCCGCGATGTTCGTCGGCCGGTTCTTCATGATCGTTCCGGCGATGGCGATTGCGGGCTCGCTGGCCGCCAAGAAGTCGATCCCGCCGTCGGCGGGCACGTTCCCGACTACAGGCGGGCTGTTCGTCGGCCTCGTCGTGGGCGTGATCCTGATCATCGGCGGCCTGACCTTCTTCCCGGCACTCGCGCTCGGCCCGATCGTCGAGCAACTCGCGATGAACGCCGGCAACGTCTTCTGATTGTTTGGAGTGACCTCCATGGATACGATGAAACTGCAAAAACGTGCCCCGATGTCGGCAATGCTCGATCCCAAGATCGTTCTGCCCGCGATCAGCGCGTCCTTCACCAAGCTCGACCCGCGGCTGATGATCAAGAACCCCGTGATGTTCGTGGTCGAGATCGTGGCCGCGCTCACCACGGTGATCTTTCTGCGCGACCTCGTCACCGGCGGCGAGAATCTCGGCTTCACCTTCCAGATCATCCTCTGGCTCTGGTTCACGGTGCTGTTCGCCAATTTCGCCGAAGCGGTGGCCGAAGGCCGCGGCAAGGCACAGGCCGAATCGTTGCGCAAGACCCGCACCGAGAGCCAGGCCAAGCTCCTGAGCGGCGCGGGCCAGGCCTTCACGCTGGTGCCGGGCACCAGCCTGAAGGTCGGCGATATCGTGCTGGTCGAGGCCGGGGACACCATCCCCTCCGACGGCGAGGTGATCGAAGGCGTCGCTTCCGTCAACGAAGCCGCCATCACTGGCGAGTCCGCGCCCGTGATCCGCGAGTCCGGCGGCGACCGGTCGGCGGTGACCGGCGGCACGCAGGTGCAGTCCGACTGGATCCGCGTCCGCATTACGGCCGCGCAAGGCTCGACCTTCATCGACCGCATGATCAAGCTGGTCGAGGGCGCCGAGCGGCAGAAGACGCCGAACGAGATCGCGCTCAACATCCTGCTCGCCGGCCTCACCATCATCTTCGTGTTCGCCACCGTCACCATTCCGAGCTATGCGGCTTATGCCGGCGGCTCGATCTCGGTGGTCGTGCTGGTCGCACTGTTCGTGACGCTGATCCCGACCACGATCGGCGCGCTGCTATCGGCGATCGGTATCGCTGGCATGGACCGCCTGGTCCGCTTCAACGTGCTGGCGATGTCCGGCCGCGCGGTCGAGGCTGCCGGTGACGTCGATACGCTGCTGCTCGACAAGACCGGTACGATCACGCTCGGCAACCGTCAGGCCACCGCGTTCCGCCCGGTTCGCGGCGTCACCGAGCAGGAGCTCGCCGATGCGGCGCAGCTCGCCTCGCTCGCCGACGAGACGCCGGAAGGCCGCTCCATCGTCGTGCTGGCGAAGGAGAAGTATTCCATTCGCAGCCGGGACATGGCCGAGCTTGGCGCCACCTTCATTCCGTTCACGGCACAAACCCGCATGAGCGGTGTCGATGCCGGCGGCTCGTCGGTGCGCAAGGGCGCGGTCGATGCCATGCTCAACTATGTCGGCGGCGGTGCGCCGCTGGCCGTTGCCTCCGGCAACACCGCGCGCGCCATTCAGCCTGCGGTGCTTTCCGACGTCGGCCGTGAAGTCCAGACCATCGCCGATGAGATCTCGAAAGCGGGCGGAACACCGCTTGCGGTCGCCAAGGACGGCAAGCTGCTCGGCGTCATCCAGCTCAAGGACATCGTCAAGGGCGGCATCCGCGAGCGCTTCGCAGAACTGCGCCGCATGGGCATCCGCACCATCATGATCACCGGCGACAACCCGATGACGGCCGCTGCGATCGCGGCGGAGGCGGGCGTCGATGACTTCCTCGCGCAAGCAACGCCCGAGGACAAGCTGAAGCTGATCCGCGACGAGCAGGCCAAGGGCAAGCTGGTCGCCATGTGCGGCGACGGCACCAACGACGCGCCCGCGCTCGCCCAAGCCGACGTCGGCGTCGCCATGAACACCGGCACCCAGGCCGCCCGCGAGGCCGGCAACATGGTCGACCTCGATTCCAACCCGACCAAGCTGATCGAGGTGGTCGAGATCGGCAAGCAGCTGCTGATGACGCGCGGCGCGCTGACGACGTTCTCGATCGCCAACGACGTCGCAAAGTATTTTGCGATCATCCCGGCGATGTTCCTGGCGTTCTACCCGCAGCTCAACGTGCTCAACGTCATGAACCTGTCGAGCCCGCAGAGCGCCATCCTGTCGGCGATCATCTTCAACGCGCTGGTCATCATCGCGCTGATCCCGCTGGCGCTGAAGGGCGTCGCCTATCGCGCGGTCGGTGCCGGCGCATTGCTGAGGCGCAACCTCCTGATCTACGGCCTCGGCGGCATCGTGATTCCCTTCATCGGCATCAAGGCGATCGACCTCGTCGTCACCGCCTTGCATCTGGCTTGATCGTCGTCGCGGGGCGCACCGCGCCCCGCGCAATGACGAAAGATTTGGAGACCTAACATGCTCAGAGAAATTCGCCCCGCCATCGTCCTGCTGCTGGTGCTCACCGCCATCACCGGCCTGGCCTATCCGCTCGCAATGACCGCTATTGCCGGTGCGATCTTCCCCTCGCAGGCGCAGGGCAGCCTGATCGAGCGGGACGGCAAGGTGATCGGCTCCGCCCTGATCGGGCAGGAGTTCAAGGAGGACAAATATTTCCACGGCCGCCTCTCGGCGACTTTGGCGCCGGACCCGAATGATTCGACCAAGACGGTGTCGGCGCCCTACAACGCGGCCAACTCGGGCGGCTCCAACCTTGGCCCGACCAGCAAGGCGCTGGCCGACCGGCTCAAGGAGGATGTGGACAAGTTGAAGGCTGAAAATCCGAACGCCGCCGTGCCGGTCGACCTGGTCACCACCTCGGCCAGCGGCCTCGACCCGGACATCTCGCCGGAAGCGGCTGAATTTCAGGTGCCGCGGGTGGCGAAGGCGCGGAATCTGCCGGACGATCAGGTCAAGCAGCTCGTGGCCTCCAACACCCAGGGCCGTTTGCTCGGCCTGATTGGCGAACCGCGGGTTAACGTTCTGGCACTGAACCTCGCGCTCGATCGCGCCACCGCGAAGTAGCGGTCTAGGCTGCGGGTGGGCGGATGATTATATTGGCCTGATGGTCCGAGAGCGCCGCGATCCCGAACAACGTCCGTCCCCTGAGGCGCTGCTTGAAGCCGCGCGCCGGGAGGAGAGCGCGAGCGGCAAGCTGAAGATCTTCGTCGGCGCCGCCCCCGGCGTCGGCAAGACCTACGAGATGCTGCAAAGCGCCCATGCCAGGCGCAACGCGGGCATCGACGTGGTGGTCGGCTTTGTCGAGACCCATGGCCGCGCCGAGACCGAGGCGCTGGTGCGCGGGCTCGAGGTGGTGCCGCGCAAGAGGTTCGATTACCGCGGCCAGAGCGTCGAGGAGATGGACCTCGATGCCGTGATCGAGCGCCGTCCTCGGATCGCGCTGGTTGACGAGCTCGCTCATACCAATGCCGCCGGCAGCCGCCATCCCAAGCGCTATCTCGACGTCGAGGAGCTGCTGTCCCACGGCATCGACGTCTACACCGCCGTCAACATCCAGCATATCGAGAGCCTGAACGACGTCGTCGCCCAGATCACCCATGTGCGGGTGCGCGAGACCGTGCCGGACTCGGTCTTCGACCGCGCCGATGCGATCGAGCTGATCGACCTCACGCCCGACGATTTGATCCAGCGGCTGCGGGAGGGCAAAGTCTATGTGCCCAAGCAGGCCGAGCGGGCGCTGGAGCACTATTTCTCGCCGGGCAATCTGACCGCGCTGCGCGAACTGGCGCTGCGGCGTACGGCCGAGCGGGTCGACGAGCAGCTTCTCACTCACATGCAGGCGAATGCCATCGCCGGCCCCTGGGCCGCGGGCGAGCGTATCCTCGTCTGCATCAGCGAGGATCCGCGCGCGGCCGGGCTCGTGCGCTACACCAAGCGGCTGGCCGACCGGCTGCATGCGCAATTCACCGCGATCTCGATCGAGACCCGGCGGTCGCTCCAGCTTTCGGACGAGGAGCGCGACCGTCTCGCCGATACGCTGCGGCTTGCCGAATCGCTCGGCGGTGAAGCGCTGACCATTCCCGCTGTCGGCCGCCGCATCGCCGACGACGTCATCAACTTCGCGCAAGGCAACAACGTCACCCAGATCGTGATCGGGAAATCGACGCGCTCGCGTTGGTTCGAACTGACGCGCGGCTCCGTCGTGCATGATCTCGTGCGCAGTGCCGGCAATATCAGCGTCCACGTCATTCCCGGCGATGAGCTCGCGGCCGAGCCGGCGCCGAAGACGGCGGTCCAGACGGCGGCACGGGCAGAGGCGTTTGATGCACGTCCCTATTTGAAGGCGCTCGGGATCACCGCGCTCGGCCTTGCCGCAGCGGTGGCCATCAAGCCGTATTTCGGCATCGAAAACGTCGACCTGATGTTCCTGACCGCGGTTGTTGCCGTGGCTGTTCGCTACGGGTTGTGGCCGTCGCTCCTTGCGAGCGTCGCGGCGTCGCTGGCGTACAACTTCTTCTTCCTGCCGCCGGTCTACACTTTCACGATTACCGACCCGACCAATGTCGCAGCGTTCTTCTTTTTCATGTTGATCGCGTTCGTGGTGTCGAACGTTGCCGGGCGGGTGCGCACGCAGGCGGACACCGCGCTCGGCCGCATCCGCACGACCGAGCAGCTCTATGCGTTCAGCCGCAAGCTCACGGGCACCGGCACGCTCGACGATGTGCTCTGGGCAACGGCCTATCAAACTGCGCTGATGCTGAAGGTTCGCGTGGTCCTGCTGCTGCCGGAGGAAGGGCTGCTCACGGTGAAGTCCGGCTATCCGCCCGAGGACCAGATCGACCAGGCCGATCTCGCCGCCGCCAATTGGGCCTGGAGCAACGATCGTCCCGCCGGCCGCGGCTCGGACACGCTTCCCGGCGCCAAGCGGCTGTTCCTGCCGATGCGCACCGGGCGTGGTCCGATCGGCGTCATCGGCATCGACAATGATCGGACCGGTCCGCTGCTGACCCCGGACCAGCGCCGGCTGTTCGATGCGCTCGTCGACCAGGGCGCACTGGCAATCGAGCGCGTGCTGCTGGTCGAGGACGTGGATCGCGTCAAGCGCACCGTCGAATCCGAGCGGTTGCGCTCTGCGCTGCTGACCTCGATCTCGCACGATCTCAAGACGCCGCTCGCCTCCGTGCTCGGTGCGGCCTCGACCATGCGCGATCTCGCCGGTGCCTTGTCCGACACCGAGAAGCGCGATCTGCTCGCCACCGTGATCGACGAGTCCGAGCGGCTCAACCGCTTCATCGCCAATCTGCTCGACATGACAAAGCTCGAATCCGGCGCCATCGTGCCCAACGCGGCACTGCACGATCTCGGCGAGATCGTTGGCAGCGCGCTGCGGCGTGCGAGCAAGATATTGACGGCCCACAAGGTGGAACTGGTGCTGGCCGCCGATCTGCCGATGCTTCAGCTCGATGCCGTGCTGTTCGAGCAAGTGCTGTTCAATCTGCTCGACAATGCCGCGAAATATTCGCTGCCCGATACAACGATCTCGATCCGCAGCCGGCGCGAGGGGAATCATGTTGTGCTAGAGATCGCCGACCAGGGTGGCGGCATTCCGCCTGACGAGCTCGAGAGCGTGTTCGACAAGTTCTATCGCGTGCAGAAGGGTGACCATGTCCGTCCCGGCACCGGGCTGGGGCTCGCCATCTCCCGCGGCTTCGTCGAGGCGATGCAGGGCACGATTTCGGCCGCCAACCGCGGCGACCGCAGCGGCGCGATCCTCACCATCCGTCTGCCCGTTCCGGCACGGACCCACGCATTGGATACCGCCGCATGAGCGCCGCCCCGATCAAGGTTCTGGTCATCGACGACGAGCCGCCAATCCGAAAATTGCTGCGGATGGGACTCTCGACGCAAGGCTACGAAATCCTGGAAGCGTCGAACGGAAAGACCGCGCTCGAGAAGCTCGCGGAAGAACCCGCGCTGATCATTCTCGATCTCGGCCTGCCCGACATCCAGGGCCACGAATTGCTGCGCACCATCCGCGGCCGCAACGAGGGCGTGCCGATCGTGGTGCTGTCGAGCCGCGGCGACGAGGCCGGCAAGGTGCAGGCGCTCGATCTCGGCGCCGACGATTATCTGACAAAGCCGTTCGGCATGGACGAGCTGTTGGCGCGCCTGCGCGCGGCGCTGCGGCACCAGCTCCAGGTCAAGGGCGAGCGTCCGGTGTTCCGCACCGGCGATCTCTCCGTCGATCTCGTGCGTCGCATGGTCAAGGTCGGCGAGCGCGAGATAAAGCTGTCACCGAAGGAGTACGATCTTTTGCGCGTGCTGGTGCAGCACGCCGGCAAGGTGCTGACCCATCGTTTCTTGCTGAAGGAGCTTTGGGACGAGCTCACCGACGCACAGTATCTGCGCGTCTATGTCCGCCAGCTCCGCCAGAAGATCGAAGCCGACCCCGAACGCCCGCAATATGTGCTGACGGAGACGGGGATCGGGTACCGGCTGAAGGCGGGGGATTAGCTTTCGATCCTCATCCTGAGGAGCGCGGAACGCGCGTCTCGAAGGATGAAGGCCCGGCTGCAGCAGCGAGGCCTGCATGGTTCGAGACGGCGCTTCGCGCCTCCTCGCCATGAGGGCAGAGAGTGGGTCGCGCGGCGAAATCACCCCGCCTTCCTCTGCCGCGCCGTCGAGCGCTGCGTCTTCTTCGCGCTGCGCTGCCGCCCCGTCGCACGACGCGCATGGGACTTCGCCGCCGTCTTCTTCCTGCCGCGTCCCTTCAGGCTCTGCTTCAGCGCGTCCATCAGGCTGACGACGTTGCTCGGCCGCTCCTCGCGCTCCGGCAGCTCGATTGTCTTGCCGCTGGCCTTGCGCTTCACCAGTGCCTTCAGCGCGGTCTCGTACTCATCCTTGAACTTGCTCGGGTCGAAATGTGCGGCCTTGGTACGCAGGATGTGGCCGGCGAGCTCGACCATGTCCTTGGTGATCTTGGGGCTCTTGATGCCGTCGAAGAACTGGTCCTCGTCGCGCAGCTCATAGGGGAAGCGCAACGTGGTGCCGAGCAGGCCCTTGCCGAGCGGTTCGATCGCTATGATGTGCTCGCGGTTGGTGAGCACGATCTTGGCGAGCGCCACGCGGTCCTGGTCCTTCATGGCGTCGCGGATCACGGCGAAGGCATCGACCGCAGCCTTGCCGTCGGGCGCGATATAATAGGGATGATTGAGATAGCGCTGGTCGATCTCGTCGCTCGGCACGAAACTCTCGATGTCGATGGTATGGTTGCTTTCGATCTGGACCGCCTCGAGCTCCTCCGGCTCGATCTCGACATATTTGCCCTTGCGCAGCTCGTAGCCGCGTCCCTTCTGGCCGCTCTCGACCACGTCACCGGTCCCGGAGTCCACCATCTGCTGCTTGAGCCGGTGTCCGGTCTCGCGGTTGATCATGTGAAACCGCGTCTTCTCGGCCGCGGTGGTCGCCGGATAAAGCGCGACCGGGCAACTGACCAGCGAGAGCTTTAACGTTCCCTTCCAATAGGCGCGCGGGGCCATTCCGTTCTCCAGCGTTTCAAGGCATTTTGGAACCCCAACAGCCCCATCGGGTTTTGGTTCCGGGTGGGACTTCCGCCGTGATAGGCTTCAACGCCGAAAGAGAATGCGGGACCGGTCGTGCTGCGAAAACTCTCCACCTACCGACAGAAACGCGATTTCGAGAAGACACCGGAGCCGTCGGGCAAGACCGCGGTGGCGCCATCGGCGCAGCGGCGCTTCGTGATCCAGAAGCACGATGCGACGCGACTGCACTATGATCTGCGGCTCGAGTTCGACGGCGTGTTCAAGTCGTGGGCGGTCACCAAGGGACCCTCGCTCGATCCGCATGACAAGCGGCTGGCGGTCGAGGTCGAGGACCATCCGCTCGACTATGGCGATTTCGAAGGCACGATTCCGGAAGGGCAGTATGGCGGCGGCACGGTCATGCTCTGGGACCGCGGCACCTGGGAGTCCGAGGATCCCGAGCGCGGCTTCCAGAAGGGCGACCTCAAGTTCACGCTCCACGGCGACAAGTTGCATGGCAGCTGGGTGCTGGTGCGGATGAGGCATGACCGCACCGGCGGCAAGCGCACCAACTGGCTCCTGATCAAGCATCGCGACGAATATGCCAGCGAGAGCGACGACATTCTCGGCGAGGACAAGTCGGTGGCGTCCGGCCGCGCGATGGCAGAGATCGCCGATGGCAAGGGTCGCGCACCAAAACCGTTCATGCTGGCGAAGGGCGCCAAGGCCAAGGCCGATGCGGTCTGGCAGTCCAATCGTGCCGAGGAGCCGAAAGGGCGCACCGTGAGGCCGGCGCCCGGTGCGGCGTTGAAGCGCGGGACGGGCGCAAAGAAAAAAGCGACGACCGCGACAAACGCGAAGAAAGTCGCGGAGATGCCGGACTTCGTCGCGCCGCAGCTCTGTACCCCGGTCGAGCGGCCGCCGGCGGCCGATGGCTGGTGCCACGAGATCAAGTTCGACGGCTATCGCGTCCAGCTCCGCGTCGAGGACGGCGAGGCGACGCTGAAGACGCGCAAGGGCCTCGACTGGACCGACAAGTTCGCAGCCATCGCGAAGGAGGCGGGCGAGCTTCCCGACGCCATGATTGACGGCGAGATCGTCGCGCTGGATCACAACGGCGCGCCGAATTTCTCCGCGCTCCAGGCCGCGCTGTCGGACGGCAAGACCGAGGACCTGATCTTCTTTGCCTTCGATCTCCTGTTCGCCGAAGGGCTCGATTGCCGGCGCCTGCCACTCGGCGAGCGCAAGGACCGCCTCAGGCAAGTCCTGGACGCAGGCAAGAAGAAATCGAGCCAAATCCGCTATGTCGAGCATTTCGAGAGCAGCGGCGATGCCGTGCTGCAATCGGCCTGCAAACTCGAGCTCGAAGGCGTGGTGTCGAAGAAGCTCGATGCGCCTTACCGTTCGGGGCGAACGGAAAGCTGGACCAAGGCCAAATGCCGCGCCGGCCATGAGGTCGTGATCGGCGGCTGGAAGACCACCAACGGTAAATTCCGCTCGCTGATGGCCGGCGTGCACCGCGGCGATCATCTTGCCTTCGTCGGCATGGTCGGCACCGGCTTCGGCGCGGACACGGTCAAGCGCATCATGCCGTCCTTGAAGGCCATGGAGGCCAGGCAAAGCCCCTTCGGCGGCAAGAACGCACCGAAAAAGACGCGCGACGTGCACTGGCTGAAGCCGGAGCTCGTCGCCGAGATCGAGTTCGCCGGGTTCACCGCCGACGGCAATATCCGCCAGGCCGCCTTCAAGGGCCTGCGGCAGGACAAGCCGGCTGAGGAGGTCGAGGTGGAAACACCCGCCGATACCGAACTCGCAAAGCCCTCGGCCAGGAAGCGTGCCGTGCCGAAGGCAGGCAAGCGCAAGGATGCCGGCACGGCCGAGGTGATGGGTGTCGTCATCTCAAAGCCGGACAAGGAGCTGTGGCCGGATGGCGGCGACGGCGAGGGCGTCACAAAACTCGATCTCGCGCTCTATTTCGAGGCCGTCGGCGCCTGGATGATCGAGCACATCAAGGGCCGGCCCTGTTCGATCCTGCGCGCGCCTGATGGCATCGGCGGCGAAAAATTCTTCCAGCGCCATGCCATGCAGGGCACGTCGAACCTGCTGGAGCTCGCGAAGGTCTCGGGCGATCGCAAGCCGTACCTGCAGATCGATCGCGTCGAGGGGCTCGCCGCGGTCGCGCAGATCGGCGGCGTCGAGCTGCATCCCTGGAATTGTGCCCCGGACGCCTACGATACGCCGGGCCGGCTGGTGTTCGATCTCGATCCCGCGTCGGACGTCAAATTTGCCGATGTCGTGGACGCCGCCAAGGAGATGCGGCAGCGCCTCACCGACGTCGGCATGGAGAGCTTTTGCAAGACCACCGGCGGCAAGGGCCTGCACGTGGTGGTGCCGCTGCTCCATGGCGCGCGCGACAAGGTGAGCTGGAAGGAGGCCAAGGCGTTCGCGCAAGGCGTTTGCCAGTGGATGGCCGACGACGATCCCGAGCGCTATCTGCTCAACATGTCCAAGAAGCTGCGCAACGGAAAGATCTTCCTGGATTATTTGCGCAACGATCGCCTGTCGACGGCGGTAGCTCCGCTGTCACCCCGTGCGCGCGATGGCGCGACCGTGTCGATGCCTGTGACGTGGGCGCAGGTGAAGGGCGATCTCGATCCGAAGCGGTACACGGTGCGGACGGTGCCGGGTCTGCTGGCGCGCTCGAAAGCCTGGGATGGCTATGACGAGTCGGCTTCGTCAATAAAGACCGCGATGAAGAAGCTCGCGGAGAAGAAGAAGTAGGGTGGGCAAAGCGAAGCGTGCCCACCATCTTTCTTATTGCGGCGAAGAGGTGGGCACGGCGCGTTGCGCCTTGGCCCACCCTACGAGGCCGCCGCTAGATCCGTCCGAGCAACAGCAGGATCAGCAGGATGACGATGACGAGCCCGAGGCCGCCGCCGCCATAATAGCCGGTGCCGTAGAACGGGCCGCCGCCGATGCCGCTAAAGCCGCCGAGCAGCGCGATGACCAAAATGATCAGAATGATCGTACCGATAGACATGCTAGTCTCCTCCAGCCCTTTGTTGAAAGGGTCGTTTGCACCTGTCCCGTGGTGCGAGGGCAACTTGCCGCAGGTTCTATAGTTCCGACGATGAAACACGGCGAACGGGGCGAACTTGCATGGAACCTTTGCCAGTCCAGGCGGCATGACTATGTAAGGATCAGTCACCACAGGGCAGCGCCATGTCAGCACCGCTTGTCGTCTCCATTCCGCATCGTCTCGGCCGCGAGGAAGCCGTGCGCCGGCTCAAGACCGGGCTCGGCCGCGCCGCAGCCAGCATTCCCGTGATGCAGGTCGAGGAAGAGCGCTGGAACGGCGACAGCATGAATTTTCGCATCCGCGCGCTCGGGCAGATCGCGAGCGGTCAGGTCGATGTCGCAGACGACCACGTCAAGGTTGAGGTAGTGCTGCCGTGGCTGTTGCAGCGCTTCGCCGAGATGGCGCAGGCGACCATCCACAAGCGCGGGCAGCTGCTGCTGACCAAGGACGGGGGCAAGTAGCCGTCAGCTACGAGCGCGCTGTTGCCTGGGTCTCGCACTGCTTGCGGCGCGTGCTTCGATGACCGCAGCGGGAATATCCCGGAAGGCTTGCGCCAGCGGCAATTGATTGCCGGAAAAGCCCGGCCCGGTGTAGCCGGTGATGTCGATCGTCGCGTCAACACCCTCGAACGCGGGCCATTGTCGGCCCTCTTGCGTGAACGGCGCAAACTGGCGCCCGACCACGACGATCGCAGCCGTGCGGCCGTGTCGGCGGACAAAGGCGATGACGTGGTCTGCGTGCGCGCCCCGGACCTGTAGCGGCTGATACTCGCCCTGCGCGAACACATCGGCGACTTCGTTGCGCAGTTTGAGCAGGTGCCGCGTCCAGGCCAGCTTGAGCTGGCCGTTCGGCCAGGTCTTGATCAGCCCGCGCCAGTCCGGCGCTTCCAGTGACATCAGCGCCGTCTGCCGCGCGGCAAAGTCCACCGGGCGGCGGTTGTCGGGATCGACCAGCGACAGGTCCCAGTATTCGGTGCCTTGGTAGAAGTCGGGCACGCCGGGCAGAGTCGCCTTGAGTGTGAGCTGGCTCAGCGAGTTCAAGGAGCCGAGCAGCGCGACGCGGCGTGCCAGGGTTTGCAGCGCCTCCAGGAACTCGCTGGATTGCGCTGGATCGAGGATCTTCGCGATGAAGCTCGCGACGCCGTTCTCATAGGCCTCGTGCGGGTTGAGCCAGCTGGTCTCCTCCTTGCCCTCGCGCGCGGCCTTGAGCGCATAGGCCTGGATGCGCTCGACGAAGCCGGCATCGGCTGTCTCCCCAAGCGACCAGGCGCCGAGCAGGGTCTGGTAGAGCATGTATTCGAACGTCGCCGACGGCGCGCGCAGATTGCCGTCGAGCGCGAGGTGCGGCGCGTTCAGCACCTTCCAGCGTGCCACCGCGCTGGTCCATTCGCCGGGAATCTCGCTGAGCGCCGCGATGCGCGCGCGGGCATCCTCGCCGCGCTTGGTGTCGTGGGTCGCGGTCGCCGTCATCCCTTGCGGCCATTCGTTGGCACGCGCGCGCATGGCCTCGTGGAAGGCGGGCACCGTGAGGCCGTTGCTCGCGGGATCGCCACCGACCTCGTTCAGGGCGAGCAGCCGGTGGAATTGATAGAACGCGGTGTCCTCCAGCGACTTCGCCATCATCGGTCCCGTGAACTGCTGCACCTTCAGCGCGAAGCGGCGCACCCGCGGGGCGCTGTGCGGGGGACGGCCGGGTTTGAGCAGGTCCATGGTCAGCGCATCGTGCAGGAAGTCGAAGATGCCTTCATCCGCGGCGAACCATTCCGCGCGGGCCCGTTCGATGGTGTCGTCGATCAGCTTGCGGTCGAGCGCGGTCGGGCCGCTATGCGTCAAATAGGTGCGATAGACCGGGAAATGCAGCACGTATAATTCGAGCGCCTGCCGCAGACTGTCGGCGGAGAAGTCGCGGGTCGAGTAGTGGCCGTTGGCGATGCGCGCGAGCAGTCGGGTCAGCACGGTGAATTCGCTGGTCAGCAGCGTCTCCAGCACGCGCCGCTTGGCATCCTTGACGTAAGGAGCCAGCCGCGGCGGGCGGTTGCTGATCTGCCGCCAGGTCTCGTTCAGCGCCTCCAGCCCTTTCGCGTCGACCAGAACCTGAGTGATGACATTCATCCACTCATAGCCCGTGGTGCCCTGAACGCCGGCAAAACGCGGCAGGCGCTCGTGCTCGCACAGGATCTTTTCGATCACGGTATAGAACGGCTTGGTGTTGCCTTGCGCGTCGCGCACCAGTCGGCGCAGCCGCTGACAATATTGTGCGGGATCGCGCAGGCCGTCGATGTGATCGAGACGGATGCCTTGCAGCTTGCCGTCGGCAATGAGCTGCTTCACCAGCCGGTGCGTGGCGGCGAACGTGCTCGCGTCCTCGACGCGCAGGCCCGCGAGCCCGTTGACGTCGAAGAAGCGGCGATAGTTGATGTCGCTGGAGGCGAGCCGCCAGTGCCCGAGCTTGTAGTGCTGGCGCTCCAGCAGATGATGCAGCGCCAGCGTCTGTGCCGGCCGATCCTTGGCGGAACGATAGGTAGCGAGGCCGCGTACGATGATGTCGGCGCTGCCTGCGATCTCCTTGAGCTCCGCCTTGAAGCCGGGTGCTTCCCTGCGGTTGGGGCGACGCAACCCGGTGTAGCGGGCCGCGAGCGCGAGCAGGCGCTTGCCGGCCTCGGTCTCGGCGGCGTCGGCTTCCTTCACGATCACGCGCAGCATTTCGCCATAGCGTTCCGGCGCGATCGGCAGGCGATGCTCGAAATACCAGGCGGAAAAACTGCCTTCATCGGCATCGTAGCGCAGCTCGATGTCGCCGCGCTCCAGCGCCTCGCCATAGGGCGAGCCGAGGATCGGCAGCAGCACGCCGCCGCGGGCGCGATAGGCCAGTTGATCCCAGTCGATGTCGAAGGAAACTGCATGCGGCGAGGCCTGGCCCCATTCCAGCACGTCGAGCCACCAGGGATTGTCGGCAAAGTGCACGCCGACATGGTTCGGCACGAAGTCGATGATGAGGCCGAGGTCGTGCTGCGTGAGGGCATCGCTCAATCGAGCAAAGCCGGCCTCGCCGCCGAGCTCGGGATTGAACTGGCTGTGATCGACGGTGTCGTAGCCGTGGGTCGAGCCCTTGCGCGCTTTCATCACCGGCGAGGCGTAGAGATGCGTGATCCCGAGTGCCTTGAGGTAAGGCACGACCGCGGCGGCCTTGTCGAAGTCGAAATCCGCGGTGAGCTGAAGCCGATAGGTCGCAAGAGGTATGGCAGGAGGCATGCTAACCTCCGAGATGCCAGATCACCGACCAGGGTGGGAGCCGATCGCCGCTGACAGAGCCCCAGATCGGCGTGCCTGTCGCGTCGCTGGGACGTGCGATGTCCTTGTCCGAGAGATTGGCGGTCAGGCGCAACGTCGTGCCATCGCCCATGCGCCAATGCGCGGTGAGCAGGCCGCTATCGGCCGTCTCGGAATCGCCGAACCTCGCACCCTTCAGCCGCGGTGCGATCTCCTTGTGACGCAGCGCGAGCAGCTCCCGCACCAGCGCGAGCCGCGCATCCTGCTCCGGCGTGTGGCCGGTCCAATCCAGCACGGCTGATTGCGGCGTTTTGGGATCGAGTGGGTCGGGGACCTCGTCGCCGTATTTCTCGTAGGCCCAGGCATATTCCTGCTTACGGCCCTTGCGCACGGCATCGGCAAGGCCACCCTGGAAATCGCAGAAGAACGGGAAGGGCACCGTGGAGCCCCATTCCTCGCCCTGGAACAGCATCGGCACCATCGGTGCGAGTAGGGTCACCGCGAGCGCGGCTTCGATCTGCCGTGGCGATGCCAGGCTCTCGAGCCGCTCACCCAGCGGGCGATTGCCGATCTGGTCGTGGTTTTGCAGGAAGTTGACGAAGGTCGCCGGCGGCAACTCGCCGCTCGCCTCGCCGCGCGGCTTCTTGCCCCAGAACTCCGAGATCTCGCCCTGGTAGACGAAGCCCGACGCGAGCGCGCGCGAGAGATCCATGCGCGGCGTCTGGTAGTCGGCGTAATAGCCCGCGAGCTCGCCGGTCAGCATCACGTGCCAGACGTGGTGATAATCGTCGTTCCACTGCGCGCGATATTTGCCGTTGGGCGGATCCTGCGCGGCATCGAGCAGGCTGGCGCGGTTGTCGCCGTTCTCCAGCACGAGATGGATGTGCCGTCCGGTGGCCTTGGCAAGCTCGCCGGCGGCGACGCTGAGATCCTGCAACATCGACTGCTCGCCCGGGATCGCCATGATGTGATTGGCGGCATCCAGTCTCAGGCCGTCGAAGCGGTAGTCGGTGAGCCAGGACAGCGCGTTCTCGACCGCGAAGGCCCGGACCTGCGGCACGCGATAATCGATCGCGCTGCCCCAGGGCGTATGCGCATCGGTGAAGAAGGCCGGCGCATAGCGGCCGAGATAATTCCCCTCGGGGCCGAAATGATTGTAGACGACGTCGAGAAACACCATCAGCCCGCGCAGATGCGCCTCGTCGATCAGTGTCTTCAGGTCCTCGGGCCGGCCATAGGCGCTGTCGGGCGCGTACCAGAGCACACCGTCATAGCCCCAGCCGCGGCGGCCGGCGAAATCGGCCAGCGGCATCAATTCCAGCGCAGTGATCCCGGTCGCAACGAGATGATCGAGCTTGTCGATCATGGCGCGGTAGGTGCCCTCAGGCGTGAAGGTACCGACATGGGTCTCGATCAGCACTGTCTCTTCCCAGGGACGTCCGCGCCAATCGCGCGCGCGCCACGCGAAGGCATCATGATCGACGACTTCGCTCGGGCCAAAAACGTCGTCCGGCTGGAAGGCGGATGCGGGATCGGGCACGTCGATCTCGTCGTCGATCCTGAACTGGTAGGGACTTCCGACGGGCAGGCCGGCAATCTCGGCGACATACCAGCCATCCTGCCGGCGCTGCATCGCGTGTCTTCTGTCGAGCAGGAGATCGACTCGGCGAGCGCCGGGCGCCCACAGCCGGAACGACACGCCGTCCTTGGTCGGCCTCGCCCCGAACGATGGTCTCATAGCGCCCCCGCGAAGGCGAGCACGGAGCGCGGCGGCGCCTTGCTGTCGCTTCCGGGCTGCAGATCAACACTGTTCGGTCTGGCATCGGTGGTATTCAGGATCTGCTGCCAGCTTTTGTACTCGGCCATTTTGGGCAATTTGAATGCGATCTCTTCGGGGGCGGCGTTCAGTACGATAAAGATCGCGGCGCTCCCCGGTTCCATCGGCCCCATCACATAGGAGAGGAACCGCCCTTCCGGGAATTTCCAGTCGTTCTCCGTCATCTCGTCGCCGGCGGGCGTCAGCCACAGCGCGCCGTAGGAGACGCCGTCCTTGGGCCGGCCGTCGAGCCAGCGATGGCTGCGAAGTTGCGAGAAGCGGCGGCGGATCTCGGCGAGCCCGGCGACGAAATCGACCATGTCGTCGCCGTCCTTGCCGAGATTGTCCCAGCCGACCCAGCCGACCTCGTTGTCCTGGCAATAGGCGTTGTTGTTGCCGGACTGCGAATTGCCGACCTCGTCGCCGGCCAGGATCAGCGGAACGCCCTGCGCCAGCATCAGGCAGGCCAGCACGTTCTTGCGAAGCTGCCGCCGCAGCCCGAGAATCTCGGGATCGTCGGTCGGACCCTCGACACCGCAATTGTTGCTGTGGTTGTCGCTGGAGCCGTCGCGATTGTCCTCGCCATTGGCCTCGTTGTGCTTCTCGTTGTAGCTGAAGAGGTCGGCGAGCGTGAAGCCGTCATGCACCGTGATGTGGTTGATGCCGGCGCGCGGTCGCCGTCCGTCATGGTTGAACAGGTCGGATGAGGCTGTCATGCGGCTGGAGATGTCGCCAATCAGGCTGCCTTCGCCGCTCCAGTAGCGGCGCATGGCGCTGCGATACCGATCGTTCCACTCCGACCATTGGGAAGGGAATGCGCCGACCTGGTAGCCGCCGAGCCCGAGATCCCAGGGTTCGGCGACGAGCTTCACCGCCGCCAGCACCGGGTCCTGCCGGATCGCCGTCAGGAACGAGCTGCCGCGATCATAGCCGTTCGGTCCGCGCGCGAGCGTGGTGGCGAGGTCGAAGCGGAAGCCGTCGACATGGCAGACCTCGACCCAGTAGCGCAGCGAATCCATCACCATCTGGAGCACGCGCGGATGGGTGAGGTTCACCGACGAGCCGCAGCCGGTGAAGTCGTCGTAATAGCGCGGGTTCTCGCGGTTCAGCCAGTAATAGGAGGCATTGTCGATGCCGCGGTAGCACAGGGTCGGACCGAGGTGATTGCCTTCGGCCGTGTGGTTGTAGACGACGTCGAGCATCACCTCGATGCCGGCATCGTGCAGGCGCGCGACCGTGGTGCGGAAGGAATCGAGCGCATTGTCCTGGGCGTAGCGCGGTTCGGGCGCAAAGAAGGACAGCGTGTTGTAGCCCCAGTAGTTGACGAGCTTCTTCTCGACCAGAATGCGGTCGTCGATGAAGCTGTGGATCGGAAGCAGCTCGACGGTGGTGACGCCGAGCGTTTTCAAATGCTCGATCATCGCCGGCGACGACAGGCCGCCATAGGTGCCGCGCAAATTCGGCGGCACGTCGTCGCGCTTCTGCGTCAGACCCTTGACGTGGGCCTCGTAGATGATGGTGTCTTCCCAGGGGATGTTGGGCCGGATCTCGCGACGGCCCCAGTTGAAGGTCTCGTCGACGACGACCGCCTTGGGCATGCCGCGCGCGTTGTCGCGCCGGTCGAAGGAGAGGTCCTCGCGCGGCGAACCGGTGCGATAGGCGAAATGGGCATCGCTCCAGACCAGCCGCCCGGCGAGCCGTTTGGCGTAGGGGTCGAGCAGCAGCTTGTTGGCGTTGAAGCGGTGGCCGTGCTCGGGCTCGTAGGGGCCGTGCACGCGATAGCCGTAGAGCTGGCCCGGCGAGATGTCATTGAGATAGCCGTGCCAGACGTCCTCGGTCCGCTCGGGCAGCTCGACACGCTCGAGTTCGCGCCTTCCTTGCGTGTCGAACAGGCACAGCTCGACCTTCTGCGCATTGGCGGAGAACAACGCGAAATTGGTGCCGCGTCCGTCCCAGCTTGCGCCAAGGCGTGCGGGCGATCCAGCAGTCAGGCGCATCGGTCAGCTTTCCGGAACGAGAAAGATCGCGGCGAGCGGCGGAATGGTGAGGCGAAGCTCGGGCACCTTGCCGCCAGCGGCATGAACCTCGCCGATGTTTCCGACATTGGTGCCGCCGTAATGGGCGGAGTCCGAATTGAACACCTCTTTCCACTTGCCGGCGAAGGGCACGGGGACGCGATAGTTGCGATAGACGTTGGGCGAGAAGTTGATGATCACGAGACACCGTGCGTGCTCGTCGAATCCCTTGCGCAGCCAGGCGAACACGTTGCGGTTGGCGTCATCCGTGATCAGCCATTCGAATCCGCCCTGTTCGCAATCCATCTGGTGCAGCGCCGGCACCGCGCGATAGAGCCGGTTGAGGTCGCGGATCAGCGCCTGGATGCCGGAATGGTACTTGTATTCGAGCAGGTGCCAGTCGAGCGACTGGTCGTGATTCCATTCGCGGCTTTGCGCGATCTCCGCGCCCATGAACAGTAGCTTCTTGCCGGGGTGGCCGAACATGAAGCTGTAATAGGCGCGCAAATTCGCAAAGCGCTGCCATTCGTCGCCGGGCATGCGGCCAAGGATCGAACGTTTGCCGTGCACGACCTCGTCATGCGACAGCGGCAGGATGAAGTTCTCCGAGAAGGCGTAGTGCAGGCCGAACAGGATATCGCCGTGATGATGCTTGCGGTGGATCGGATCCTTGCTGATGTAGTTCAGCGTGTCGTGCATCCAGCCCATGTTCCACTTGTAGCCGAAGCCGAGCCCGCCGAATTCGACCGGGCGCGAGACCTGCGGCCACGCGGTGGATTCCTCGGCCGCCGTGGTCACCTGCGGGAAGCGCGCGTACAATTCGGTGTTGAAGCGGCGCAGGAACGCGATCGCTTCGATGTTCTCGCGGCCGCCATACTGGTTCGGAATCCAGGCGCCCGGCGGGCGGCTGTAGTCGAGATAGAGCATGGAGGCGACCGCATCGACGCGCAGGCCGTCGATCGCGTAACGCTCGAGCCAGAACAGCGCATTCGACACCAGGAAGTTCGTCACTTCGGTGCGGCCGTAATTGTAGATCAGCGTGCCCCAGTCGAGGTGGCGGCCCTGGAGCGGATTGGCATGCTCGTAGAGCGAGGTGCCGTCAAAGCTGCCGAGCCCGTGCGGATCGTCGGGGAAATGGCCGGGCACCCAGTCGAGCAGCACGCCGACGCCCTCGCGATGGCAGGCGTCGACCAGCGCGGCAAAATCCTCAGGCCCGCCGAAGCGGCTGGTCGGCGCATAGAGGCCGGTCGGCTGATAGCCCCAGGAGCCGTCGAATGGATGCTCGCTGACGGGCAGGAATTCGAGATGGGTAAAGCCCATGTCGCGGGCATAGGCCGGCAGCTGCTCGGCCAGCTCGCGATAGGTGAGCCATTCGCCGCCGTTCTTGCGCCGCCAGGAGCCGAGATGGACCTCGTAGATCGACATCGGCGCCGAGAGCGCGTTGATGCCATCCGGCGCCGGGCGCGGGCGTGCGAGATGTGCCTCGTCGAACACGATGGAAGCCGTCTTCGGCCGCACCTCGCTCGCAAAGGCCATGGGATCGGACTTCAGCGGCACCTGATGGCCGTGCGGCCCGATGATATCGAACTTGTAGTGGTCGCCGGCCTTGGCGTGCGGGATGAACAGCTCCCAATAACCGGCACCGCGGACCCGCATCGGATGGCGCCGCGCGTCCCAGAAATTGAAATCGCCGACCACGGATACGCGCCGCGCATTCGGCGCCAGCACGACGAAGCCGATGCCGTCGATGCCTTCGAGCCGCATCGGATGCGCGCCGAGCTTGTCGTAGAGGCGCTGATGGGTGCCTTCGCCGAGCAGATAGAGATCGAAATCGGTCAGGATCGGCGGGAAGCGATAGGCGTCCTCGAACTCGACGATGTTGTCGCCGAACCTGGCGCGGAGCTGATAGCGCTTCGAGCCGTTCGGCAAGGCGCCGATGAACAGGCCCGAAGCGTGGACGCGATCGAGCTTCGCCACCTCGCCATGTTCGCCCACCGCCTCGACATTGGTGGCCTCGGGGAGGAACGCGCGCACCACGCTCTTGCCGCCCTCGGGATGCAACCCGAGATAATGGAAGGGGTCGGAGTGGCGGCCCTCGATGATCGCGTAGGCCTCGGCTGGCAGTTTAGGCATGGGCTTCGCTCTCATTGGACAGAATGCGAAGCAGTCCGGTCAGCGGCGCGCGGAGCCCCTCAGGCCGGTGGGACAGCTCGTACTCTACTTCGTCGAAGGCTTGATCAAGCAGGAAAAACCTTAACAGGCCTTCCGCGGATTGCCGATCTTCCGGCCACAGCCGGCGATCGGTCATGGCTTCGCGGTAAGCGTTAAGGAATGTCGCGGCGGCGCGTTCGCGCCATTCGCCGAGTGCGGTCGTGAGCCGGTCCTGCTCGTCGGATGCGCCCGTCAGCGCGCGGCCGAGCGCTGTGTTAACCGAAAGCTCAATCGAGCGGATCAGGCCGGCGACGTCGCGTGCGGCCGGTGCCTTGCGCCGCTTGTCGGCCAGCGCGAGATGCGGATTGCCGTCGAAGTCGATGATGAAGATATCGTCCTTCACGATCAGGATTTGCCCGAGGCGGAAGTCGCCATGATGACGGATGTTCAACCCGCCGATGTCGGATGGCAAGAGTGCATAGAGGTGGTCGGGCAGGGTCGTGCGCACCGCGACGAGCTGGTCGATCAGAGGCCGGTCGGCCTCGCGCAGGCCGTCGCGGCTGTCGGCCAGCCGTTCGAAGATCCGCTCGGCCCGTGCCTTGAGCTCGGATGCCCAGCGCTCGACATGCGCGGGGCCGATCGGCTCCGGCGCGAGATCATCGGGCCTTGCGGCGGCGAGAGCGACATGCAGCTCGGCGAGCCGCCGGCCGATCTGCGCCATGAAGTGCAGATAAGGCGCCTGCTCCTGGGTCTCTCGGGGCGCTTCGCTCATCGGCGCCAACCGCTGCTCGTCGATATAGCGGTCGAGATAACCCGTGGTGACGGTCCAGCCGTCGCCCTGGTTCTCGACATAGGCGTGCAGCACGCCGACCGCGCTGCTTCGATCGCCTTCGACCAGCTCGACACTGCCGAGCAACGCCGGCGTATTGGCAAAGTGCGCGACGTCAGTGAGGTAGGAGCCGATCTCGATCTCGGGATTGATGCCGCCTTCGAGCTGGCGATAAATCTTGGCGACGTACTGGTTGTCGACCAGCGCCGTGCTGTTCGACTGCTCGATGGCGCGGATGCGTTCGGGCTCCTTGATGATGTAATCGGCGAACCGGCTGGTCGCCTTGAACTCCAGGCGCAGATTGTTCTCTTCCACCACCAGGTTCTGCGACAGATTGCGCAGGAACAGGCCGATGAAGATCTGCTCGGTCGCGACGTCGAGCAACGTACCCTCGCGCGCGCCCTGACGCACGGCGGCGAGCGCCTTCGGGTTGAAGCGTTCGCGGTCGAAGCGCACCCATTCGATCTGCATCGCCAGCACGTAGCGCGCCGTGGCATCCTGTTGCGGGGTTTCGAAGATCGCGATCCAGGGCCTGTTGTCGCCGATGTCGCAGAACGGCACCGCCGAGGTCAGCGTCGGCTTGATCTGCTTGGGATCTTGCTCGGGATACCAGCGCGTGCGCGACAGGAAGCCTGGCAGCACCTCGTGCTCGAACACGCCGCGCTCGCGCGCCAGCGACACCCAGGTCGAATTGACCGGCACCACCAGCGTCTCGAACTCAGGCACCGCGCGCGGCGTCACCGGCTCGGACTTGTTGCGCTCGGTGAGCTGGAACCAGTAGAAGCCGTAAGGCCCCAGCGTGATCATGTAGGGCACCTCGCCGATCGGCGGAAAACGCGTGCGTCCGAGCATCTCCTGCGGAATGCGGTCCTTCCACGGCGACAGATCGAGCTCGGTCGCCTGGGCTGCGCGCGAGAGGTTGGCGACGCACAGGATCACCTCGTCGTTGTACTGCCGGACATAGGCCAGCACGGCGCGGTTGGCCGGGCGGATGAAGGTCATGGTGCCGCGGCCGAAGGCGAGGGTCGATTTGCGTACCGAGATCAGGCGCTTGGTGGCGCTGAGCAGCGAGGACAGGCTGCGCGACTGCGCCTCCACGTTCACCGACTCGTAGCCGTAGACGGGGTCCATGATCAGCGGCGCGTAGAGACGGGCGGGATCGCAGCGGGAAAAGCCGCCATTGCGGTCCGGGCTCCACTGCATCGGCGTGCGCACGCCGTTGCGGTCGCCGAGATAGATGTTGTCGCCCATGCCGATCTCGTCGCCGTAATAGATGATCGGCGTGCCGGGAAAGGACAGCAGCAGCGAGTTCATGAGCTCGATCTTGCGGCGGTCATTGTCCATCAGCGGCGCCAGCCGCCGGCGGATGCCGACATTGATGCGGGCGCGGGGATCGTTGGCGTAGGTGGTCCAGAGATAGTCGCGCTCGACGTCGGTGACCATCTCCAGCGTCAGCTCGTCATGGTTGCGCAGGAACAGCGCCCATTGGCAGCTTGCGGGAATGTCCGGCGTCTGGCGCAAGATGTCGGTGATCGGAAAGCGGTCTTCCTGCGCGATCGCCATGTAGATGCGCGGCATCAGCGGGAAGTGGTAGGCCATGTGGCACTCGTCGCCGCGGCCGAAATATTCCTGCACGTCCTCCGGCCATTGATTGGCCTCGGCCAGCAGCAGCTTGCCCTTGGAGTAGGAGTCCAGTTCCTGGCGCAGGCGCTTGATGATCGCATGCGTCTCGGGGAGGTTCTCGTTGTTGGTGCCGTCGCGTTCGCAGAGATAGGGGATGGCGTCGAGGCGGAATCCGTCGACGCCGGCATCCAGCCAGCGCTTCATCACCTGGATCAGGGCGCTGACCACGCGCGGATTGTCGAAATTGAGGTCCGGCTGGTGCGAGAAGAAGCGGTGCCAGTAGAACGCCCCGGCTTCGTGGTCCCAGGTCCAGTTCGACTTCTCGGTGTCGGTGAAGATGATCCGCGTGCCCTGGTATTTCTGGTCGGTGTCGCTCCAGACATACCAGTTGCGGGCGCTCGAGCCCGGATGGCTGCGGCGCGCGCGCTTGAACCATTTGTGCTGGTCGGAGGTGTGATTGACGACGAGCTCGGTGATGACGCGCAGGCCGCGCTTCTGCGCTTCCTGGATGAAGCGCTTGAAGTCCTTCATCGTCCCGAAATCAGGATTGACCGAGCCGTAGTCGGCGATGTCGTAGCCGTCGTCGCGTCCTGGCGATGGATAGAACGGCAGCAGCCACAGCGCGGTGACGCCGAGCTCCTGGAGATAGGGCAGCTTCTCGGTCAGTCCGGCGAAATCGCCGATGCCGTCATGGTTGCTGTCGGCAAACGCCTTGACGTGGAGCTGGTAGATGATGGCGTCCTTGTACCAGAGTTCATCCACGATCTCGGCTGCCTCGGCTTTTTGGGTGTCGACGGAAGACAAAACATTCATGGCGTGATCCTTACGCCAGGCAGCGGAACAGCAGCGCCGGGTCGCGGTCGGGATCGATATATAATCTGATCCCGCCCCATTCGATGCGGGACAGTTCGCCTGTGATGAGATTTTCGAGTGCGGTGACGTGGCGGCGTGCGCCGCCGGCGTCGATGGTGAGGTCGCCGAGCGGCAACCAGACTTCGCGGACATGGCGCGAGAGGGCGATGACCGCGACGACAGTGTTGGCTGGATCGGCCGCCTCCTTGGCAAAGGCGATCGTCTCGCCGTCCTCGACGCCGAGGAAGCGCAAATTCTCCATTTGTTGAAGTGCGGCGTTATCGTTGCGGATGCGATTGAGCGCGGCGATGTAGGGCTTGATGTTGCCGGGCCGGTCCCAGTCGCGCTGCTTGATCTGGTATTTCTCGGAATCGAGATATTCTTCGCGGCCGGGAATCGCGTCATGCTCCAGCAGCTCGAACCCGCTGTAGATGCCGTAACTGCCGGACAGCGTCGCGGCCAGCGCGGCTCGCGACTTGAACGCCCAGGGCTCGCCACCCTGGAGATGATAGGGCAGCAGGTCGGGCGTGCTCACGAACAGGTTCGCCCGGTAGAAATCCCGCTCGGGATAGCGGGTCAGCTCGCCCAGATATTGCTCCAGCTCCCATTTCGCGGTGCGCCAGGGGAAATAGCTGAAGGACTGTGCAAAGCCGAGCTTGGCGAGGCCCTGCATCAGCTTCGGCCGTGCAAAGGTCTTGGAGAACAGGATCACCTCGGGATGGCGGCGGCGGATGTCGCTGATCAGCCACTCCCAGAACGGAAGCGGCGCGGTGTCGTGATTGTCGATGGCGAAGATGGTGACGCCGTGGTCGATCCAGAACAGCATGGCATCGCGAAACGCGTTCCACAGCCCGGCCCTGTCGACGGAGGCGAAATCGGGGATGACGATGTCCGAATAGGGATCATCCGCCGTCCGCACCGAGCGGTCCGGCCGCCATTTGAACCATTCCGGATGCTGCCTCAGCCAGGGATGGTCCGGCGAGCATTGCACGGCGAAGTCGAGCGCGAGCTCGAGGCCGTATTCGAGACAGGTCGCGACCAGCGCGCGGAAATCCTCGATCGTGCCGAGCTCAGGATGCAGTGCATCGTGCCCGCCCTCGGTCGTGCCGATCGCATAGGGCGAGCCGGGATCGCCTTCGGTCGCCACCGGCGCATTGTTGCGGCCCTTGCGGCGGGTGCGGCCAATGGGGTGGATGGGCGTGAAGTAGAGCACGTCAAATCCCATCGCGGCGATGTCGGGCACGCGCGCGATGCAGTCACGGAGCGTGCCATGCTGGCCGGGGCTCTGGCCCTGGCTGCGCGGCATCATCTGATACCAGCCGCCGAAGCGCGCTCTGTCGCGGTCGACGATCAGCGGGAAGTTCTGCGAGCGGGTCAGGTCGGGCCGCGACTGGCTCTCAGCCATGGCCGCGCCGAGATCGGCTGCCAGCAGCGAGCCGACGTCGCCGGTCTGAAGATAATCCTCGCATTGCTTCACGATGACCGCCGCGGCGTCCTGCCGGGCGCCATGTGCCTTGGTCAGGAGGCCGGCGCCCTCGATCGCGTCGAGGCTGACGTCCGCACCGGCGCGCCGCTTGCGCTCAACCCCGTGCGACCAGGTGGCGAACTCGTCGGTCCACGCTTCGATCGCATAGACATATTGGCCGGGCTCGCCGGGGGTGAAGGCGCCGGACCAGCGGTCATTGCCGTGATGGATCATCGGCTCGCTCCGCCATTCCCGGTCCTGTTCTCCTCGCCAGATCAGCGCGGCACCGATCACCGCGTGGCCGCCGCGATAAATGTCCGCCCAGACGTCGACCCGTTCGCCCGCAATCCGCTTCACCGCGAAACGGCCGCTGTCGATCGAGGGATAGATATCTTCGATGAGGAAAGCGCTGCCGGCTGCGGCACTCTCGACAGTTTGAATTGTCTTGTTCACGGTGATGCCATTGACAAGAAAGCAGGAGCCCGTTTCCCTTGTCGGGAACCTACGCTTGATACCAATATAGAAAGCCGCTTGTGTGTCATTGGTTCCCTTGGGAACGGCAGGCACGGTCTGCGAGTTAGCCCTGACTAACCTCTTCCACGACCTCGTTAAATTCCCTGCCCCCGGCCGGATGACGGCCTGCAAGCTGCGTGCCGAATGGATCTTTTAGCTCAAGCCCGGATCAAGGGCGTTCAGTCCGAATTCGTCGATGCCCTCGGAAAGCTGCGGGTCACCGATCCCGTGGCCCTCAAATCCATCCTCGAGGCCCTGCCGGAGAAGCGGGTTTACCGCTTCGTCGGCGGGCCCGTGGTGGTGCGCGCCCTGGGACATCCGCGCACCGAATTGACGACAATCGGCGCGCCGCCGCTGCAATGGACATTGCGCGCAAACGGCAATGTGATCGCGCAAGGCGAGACCCACGAGCCCGTGATCGCCTGGCCCGCCGGCCTGCCGCTCGGTTATCATCGGTTGACGCTGACCGATGCCAAGGGTGTTGCGGAAGAGGTGCCGATGATCGTGGCGCCCGAACGCGCCTTCGGCGGCGATTTCGCCCGTGGCTGGCTGCTTGCCGTTCAGCTCTACAGCGTCCGCTCGGACCGCAATTGGGGCATTGGCGATTTCACCGACCTCGCCGATCTCGTCCGGCTCGCCAGGCAGCTCGGCGCCGATGGCGTCGGGCTCAATCCGCTGCATGTTCTGTTCGACAACCACCCCGCCGATTGCAGCCCCTATTCGCCGAACAGCCGGCTGTTTCTCAACCCGCTCTATATCGACGTCGAGGCGATCCCGGAGTTTGCCGCCGACCTCGTCCCCGACGCGGCGGCGACCGCCGCGCGGCTGCGCGAAGGCGACCGTGTGCCCTATGCGGACATGGCGGCGCTGAAATGGCTCGGCCTGCGCGCCGCCTACAACAGTTTCGTGACGAGCGCGAGCGAGGCGCGCCGCAATGAATTCGACGCCTTCCGCGCGGACCGCGCGCCGCTGTTGTCCCGCTTTGCCTGCTTCGAGGTGCTGCGGCATCGCTTCTCCGGGCCTTGGTGGGAGTGGCCGCAAGAGTGGCAGCAGCCGGATGAAGCCAAATGCGCCGAGCTCCGCAACGGTCCCGACAAGCGCGAGGTCGAGTTCGTCGAATTCGTGCAATGGACGGCCGATAGCCAATTGCAGTCCGCCAAGGAATTGGCCGGCCAGCTCGGCATGCGCGTCGGGCTCTATCTCGACGTCGCCGTCGGCGTGCAGTCCAACGGCTTCGACGCCTGGAACGAGCAGATGGCGATTTCGCGCCATCTCGCCGTCGGCGCGCCGCCCGACGTGCTCAACACCGTCGGACAGGATTGGGGCCTTGCCGGCTTCAATGCCGGTGGTCTGGAGGCGCAATCCTTCGTGCCGTTCGCCGACATGCTGGCCGCCTCGATGCGCCATGCCGGCGCGATCCGGCTCGATCACGTGCTGGGCTTGAAACGGCTGTATCTGGTGCCGCGCGGCTTCAAGCCGGACAACGGCGCCTACGTGCAGATGCCGTTCGAGGCGCTGCTCGGCGCCGTGGTGCGCGAGAGCGCGGCGCACAAATGCATCGTGATCGGCGAGGACCTCGGCACCGTGCCGGAAGGTTTCCGCGAGACCATGCAGGATTTCGGCATCTGGTCCTACCTGGTCATGATGTTCGAGCGCGACGATGCCGGCCGCTTCCGCAATGCCGACCATTACCGGCCCAACGCGCTGGTCACGCTGAACACGCATGATCTGTGCACCTATGCCGGCTGGCGCTCCTTCAGCGATCTCAAGATGAAGCGCTCGCTCGGGCTCGACCCTGGCGAGAACGACCAGGCGCGCTGGGATGCGCTCGGCAGGCTCGACGAGATCCTGCGCCAGAACGGCATCAACGCCAACGATCTCTATTCGGTGCTCGCCTTCCTGTCGCGGACGCCGTCGCGTCTGCTGGCGGTGTCGCTGGAGGATCTGCTCGGCGTAATTGACCAGCCCAACATTCCCGGTACGATCGATGAGCATCCGAACTGGCGCCAGCGCCTGCCGGTGGCGCTCGACAAGATCGCCGCCAAGGTCGATGTTACGGCCTTGAAGGCGGCGACGCGGGAACGCTCGTTGACCGGCGGGAGTTGAAACGGCGGATTTTCCGGGGCTCGTGACACATTGGCTCAGAGGATCGAGGACTATGCGCTGATCGGCGATTGCGAGACCGCAGCGCTGGTCGGGCGCGACGGCTCGATCGACTGGCTGTGCTGGCCGGCCTTCGATTCAGATGCCTGCTTTGCCGCGATCCTCGGTACGCACAAGAACGGCCGCTGGCTGATCGCGCCAAGCGAGGACACGACCTCCATCTCGCGCCGCTATCTCGGCAACACCCTCATCCTCGAAACGCGCTTCGAGACCAGGAGCGGCACCGTTGCGCTGATCGACTTCATGCCGCCGCGCGGCAAGGCCTCCGACATCGTGCGGCTGGTCCGCGGCCTCACGGGCACGGTGAAGATGCGGATGGAGCTTGTCATCCGCTTCGGCTTCGGCGTCGACATTCCCTGGGTGCGACGCATCGACCATTCGCTGCTGGCGATCGCCGGCCAGGACATGACGGTGCTGCGCACCCCGGTGGAGACCCGCGGCGAGGATCTCACCACGGTCTCCGACTTCGACGTGAAGGCGGGTGAGACCGTGCCGTTCGTGCTGACCTACGGCCCCTCGCATCTCGATCCGCCCGCGCCGATCGATCCGGAGATCGCCTTCCAGGAGACCGAGAAATTCTGGAACGAATGGTGCAGCCGCTGCACCCGCGACGGCGAATATCACGATCTGATCGTACGCTCGCTGATCACGCTGAAGGCGCTGACCTTCGCCCCCACCGGCGGCATCGTCGCGGCGCCCACCACCTCGTTGCCGGAAAAGCTCGGCGGCGCCAGGAACTGGGATTACCGCTTCTGCTGGCTGCGCGATGCGACCTTCACGCTGCTGGCGCTGATGAACTCGGGTTACACCGAGGAAGCGTTGGCCTGGCACAATTGGCTGCTGCGCGCGGCGGCAGGCTCGCCGGCGGACATGCAGATCATGTACGGCATCTGGGGCCAGCGGCGTCTGCTGGAATGGGAAGCGGGCTGGCTCGACGGTTATGAGGGCGCCCAACCGGTGCGCGTCGGCAACGCCGCGCATGCGCAGCTCCAGCTCGACGTCTACGGCGAACTGATCGACGCCTTCCACCAGTCGCGCATGGCGAAGCTGAAGCTCGACGACGAGACGACCTGGGCGCTGGAATGCGCCGTGCTCAACCATCTCGCCGAGGTCTGGGACCGTCCCGATAACGGCATCTGGGAGCTGCGTGGACAGCCCAGGCACTACGTGTTCTCCAAGGTCATGACCTGGGTCGCCTTCGACCGCGGCATCAAGAGCGCCGAGACCTTTGGCTTCAAGGCGCCGCTGCTGCATTGGCGTGCCCTGCGCGAAGCCATTCATCGCGATGTCTGCAACAAGGGATTTGACGCGGAGGAGAATGCCTTCGTCGACTTCTATGGTTCAAAACTGCTCGATGCCAGCGTGCTACTGCTGCCGGCCGTCGGCTTTCTGCCGCCATCGGACCCGCGCATTGGGGGCACCATCGCCGCCGTCGAGAAACACATGATGCGCGACGGTTTTGTGCTGCGCCACGATCCCCGCGAAGTGTCCGAGGAGACGCAGCCGATCGAGGGCGCGTTCCTGGCGTGCAGCCTGTGGCTGGCCGATGCGCATGTGCTGGCCGGCGATCTCGACAAGGCTCAAGTGTTGCTCGATCGCGTGGTCGGCATCGCGAACGACGTCGGCCTCTTGGCCGAAGAATATGATTCAGGCGCCCAACGCCAGACCGGCAATTTCCCGCAGGCCTTGACCCACATCGCGCTGATCAACACCGCGCACAATCTCTCGGCCGCGAGGCAGGAGAGCGAGAAGCCGGCGGTTCAGCGGTCGAAGTAAGGGGGAGGGAGCGCACCTCCGTCGCGGCGCCAGTCGAGTCTCATCTCATCAGATCTCAGCCCACCCCGTTCCGCTTCAAGATCACCTCCATCGCCTCCGCAAAGCCGTCCTGTTCGTTGGTTGCGGTGACGTGGGTGGCCTGGTCCTTGACGCTGTCGGTGGCATTGCCCATGGCGATCGAGGTGCCGCTGACGCGGAACATCGCAAGGTCGTTCTGCATGTCGCCGATGGTGGCGACCGCGTCGGTGGAAATACCAAGGCGCTTGGCCATGGCCTGCACGAAGGTGCCCTTGTCGAAGCCGGGCGGGGTGATGTCGAGATAATAGGTCTGCGAGCGCACCGCGGTGGCCGCGCTGCCCAGCGCCTCCTGCATCGCCTTCTCGCAACGCTCGAGGCCGGCGGCATCGGCGCTGGCGCCGACGATCTTGCAGGCGTTCGCAAGGTACGGCGAGAAATCCGTCACGATGGTGGGATCGGAGCGGATCGTGTGCTGCTCGTGCGCGACGTATTTACCATCAGGGTTGTCGATCAGCCATTTGTCGGTGGTGAAGAGCCAGATGTCGGCGCCGAACTCCCGGAGGATCTGCAACGATCGTTCGGCGGCGTTCGCCGGGATCAGGTGCTGCTCGACCGGATGCATCTCGGGATCGACGATCGAGGAGCCGTTGAACGGACCGATCGGCAGCCAGAGCGCCAGCGGCTCGACCAGGAACCGCATGCCGATCGCTGGGCGGCTGGAGGTGATGGTGAAGCCGATGCCGGCCTTGTGCAGTCGCTGGACCGCGGACTGCGCGCGCTCCGTCAGCGTCTTGTCCTTGGTCAGCAGCGTGCCGTCGACGTCGGAGACGACCAGTGAGATTTTCGTCATGGCAGGACCTCAGGGTTTGTCGGCCTCAGCGTTTCGCCCCGCTCAGCTTTAATTGCCGGACCACGCCGTCAACGATCGCCTCGACGGATTCATCGATCGAGACGGTGACGACGTGCTCGCCAGCCTCGGGCGGCTCCAGCGTCGTGAATTGGCTCGTCAGCAGTTCGGGCGGCATGAAATGGCCCTTGCGTTGCGCGAGGCGGGCGGCGATCAGCTCCCTAGTGCCCCTCAGGAAGACGAAGCGGACGTCGTCGCGTCCGCGCAGAAGCACGTCGCGATAGGTGTGCTTCAGCGCCGAGCAGGCGATGATCACGTGCTCGCCTTTATCGCAAACCCGCGCAATCTCGTCGGCGATGGCGTTGAGCCAGGGCCAGCGGTCCTCGTCGGTGAGGGGGTGGCCGGCTCGCATCTTCTCGACATTGCTGGCTGGGTGAAAGCTGTCGCCGTCCTCGAAACGCCAGCCGAGCCGCTGCCCGAGCGCCTCCGCAACCGTACTCTTGCCTGAACCCGACACGCCCATCACGATCAACGCACAAGGTGCTTCAACGCCCGCCACGAATTCCCTCCGGAAGCGCGGCCTGGTCGACCAGCCAGACGGTCTCACCATTCGAGCGCGCGCGTACAGCCGGCAGAGTCTCGCCATTGAGCAGGCGCGTCAAGATCGGCTGCTTGTCGTGCCCGGCAATCTCGAACAGCATTTCGCGGCAGGAGGCCAAGGCGGGCAGGGTCAGCGACACCCGCGGCACGAACGGCGCGACATTGGCCTTGGGGACGCCGACCACCCAGCGTGTGGTCTCCTCGATCGCGGGGTAGCCGGGGAAGAGCGAGGCGGTGTGGCCGTCCGGGCCCGCGCCCATCAGGACCATGTCGAACAGCGGCCGTGCCGGATCGAGGTTTTCGGCGCCGTAGAAGGACTGAAGCTCGCGCGCATAGGCCTCGGCACCCGCTTCGGGGCTTTCAGCCGTGGTGGGGATCGGGTGAATATGCCCGGACGGCGCATTGCGGTCGAGAAAGGTCGCGCGCGCGACTGCCATGTTGTTGAGGGGATCGCTCGAAGGCACGAAACGCTCGTCACCGATGAACCAGTGCACGCGGTCCCACGGGATCTTGCCGCGATACGCCTCGCTGCCGAGCAATTGATAGAGCTTCTTCGGGCTGGAGCCGCCGGTGAGGCAGATCGCAATCCGCCCGGGATTGGCTGATATCCGCGCCATCACCCGTTCGGCTGCGGCCTGCGCCAGCGCCTCGGCATCGGCCTCGACGATCAGCTTCGGCTGGTCGGCCGCTGCCATCACGTAAACTTCCGCCAGCTTCGCCCGTCGCGCCGGAGCAGCTCATCGGCGCAGGCGGGGCCGTCGCTGCCGGCGGGATAGGTCTCGATGCCGTTGGTGCCTTCACTTTTCCAGGCGTCCAGGAACGGCTGCACCGCCTGCCATCCGGCCTCGATGCCGTCTGCGCGCTGGAACAGGATGTTGTCGCCGATCATGCAGTCGTAGATCAGAGTCTCGTAGCCGGTCGAGGGATCGGCGCGGAAATAGTCGCCGTACTTGAACTTCATCTCGACGCCGTCGATGGTGATGCTCGGCCCCGGGATCTTGGCGTTGAACTGCAGCTCGATGGTTTCGGTCGGCGCGATGCCGATGGTGAGGAAGTTCTGCGACAGGCGGTCGACATCCGTGCCTGAGAACATCGACAGCGGCGCCTGCTTGAACTTGATCGCCACTTCCGTGCGTTTGTGGCCGAGCGCCTTGCCGGTGCGCAGATAGAACGGCACGCCGGCCCAGCGCCAATTGTCGATCATCAGCTTCAGCGCGACGAAGGTCTCGGTGGTGCTGCCGGGCTTGACGTCCTCGGTCTTGCGATAGTCCGTGATCTCGTCGTCGCCGATGCGGCCGGCGAGATATTGCGCGCGCACCGAATTCTTCAGCGCCTCTTCCCGGGTCGGCTCCTGGATCGACGTCAGCACGTCGGCCTTTTCGGAGCGCACGGAATGCGCATCGAACCGCGCCGGCGGCTCCATCGCGACCAGCGACATCAGCTGGAACAGATGGTTCGGCACCATGTCGCGCAGTGCGCCGGTGGCATCGTAGAAGCCGCCGCGATGGCCGACGCCGAGCTTCTCCTCCACGGTGATCTGGATGTGGTCGATATGGTTGCGATTCCAGATCGGCTCGAACATGCCGTTGGCAAAGCGCAGCACCAGGATGTTCTGCACCGTCTCCTTGCCGAGATAATGATCGATCCGGTAGATCTGGTGCTCGTCCATGATCTTCAAGAGATCGGCATTCAGCGCCTTGGCTGACGCGAGATCGGTGCCGAACGGCTTTTCGATTACGAGCCGACGCCAGGCGCCGTTCTCCTTCATCATGCCGGTGCGGCCGAGCTCGCGCGCAGTCGGCGCGAACGCGGCAGGCGGCGTTGCCAGATAGAACAGTCGGTTGCCGCCGGTGTCCTGCGCGCATTCCAGCGAATCCAGATGCGCGCGCAAGCGGTCGAAGGAGGGGGGATCCTTCGGATCGGCCTCGACGAAGGTCACGCATTCCAGCAGTTTCCGGGCAATGTCGTCGTCCACGGGACGGGTTGCGAACTGGCGCAGGCCCTTCAACAGGCTGTCGCGCAGCTCGTCATCCGACTGGCGGTTGCGGGCCACGCCGACGACGCAGAACTTCTCCGGCAACAGGTGCTCGGCGGCCAGATTGTAGAGCGACGGCATCACCAGCCGATGGGTAAGGTCACCGGTCGCGCCAAAGATGACGAAGGCGCAATTTTCGGGCTTGGGCTTGGCCTGCGGGTCTTTTGTCACGAATGATCGGCCTTCGCTCTGTTACTTGTTACTTCGGCTCTTATTTGGGTTTCGAAGCGCCCGGCTGCTTCGGCTCCTTGTGGCCGCCGAAACCCGCGCGCATCGCGGAGAGAATTTTTTCGGCGAAGGTGTGTTCCTTGCGGGAACGGAAACGTGTGTAGAGGGCCGCGGTCAAAACTTCGGCCGGTACGGCCTCGTCGATCGCCGCATTCACGGTCCAGCGCCCTTCGCCGGAATCCTCGACGAAGCCGGAATATTCCGCAAGTGCAGGGCTGTCGGCGAGCGCCGTCGAGGTAAGGTCGAGCAGCCAGGATGGGATCACGCTGCCGCGCCGCCACACCTCGGCGATGTCGGCAAGGTCGAAATCGTAGCGATGATCCGCCGGCAACGCCTCGATGTTGGCATTCTTGAGGATGTCGAAACCTTCGGCATAGGCCTGCATCAGGCCGTATTCGATGCCGTTGTGGATCATCTTGACGAAATGGCCGGCGCCCACGGGGCCTGCATGGATGTAGCCCTGCTCGATGCGGGGATCGCGCCCCTCACGTCCCTCCGTGCGCGGAATGTCGCCGGCGCCGGGCGCAAGCGCGGCGAAGATCGGATCGAGCCGGTCGACCACCTGCTTCTCGCCGCCGATCATCATGCAATAGCCGCGGTCGAGCCCCCAGACGCCGCCTGAGGTGCCGACGTCGACATAATGGATGCCGCGCTCCTTCAGCGCCTTGCCGCGGCGGACGTCGTCCTGCCAGAACGTGTTGCCGCCGTCGATGATGACGTCGCCGGCCTGCATCACGGCCGCGATCGTGTCGATCGTCGTCTCGGTGATGTGGCCGGCCGGCAGCATCACCCAGGCCGCGCGCGGCCGCTCCAGTTTGGCGACGAACTCCTCCAGCGTCGCCGAGCCCTGTGCGCCGTCTGCGGCGAGACCCGCGACGGCCTTGGCGTCCTTGTCGTAGACCACGGTCGTATGACCGTGGCGCATCAGGCGGCGAACGATGTTGCCGCCCATCCGGCCGAGGCCGATCATGCCGAGTTGCATCGAGAGATTCCCTTAGTTCAGCGCATCGTTAAGCGCCGCGTTGAGCGCCGCGAGACCTTTCTTGAGCCCGCCCTTGAGGTGGACCCGGAGCGCGCGCCGGCCGCGCTCGGTGAGCACGTCGAAGTCGCCGCGCGCCTGCGCGGCCTTGATCACGCCGAAGCTCGCCTTCTGGCCCGGCACCGACAAGTCCTTGGCATCGTCGGCCGTGATCTGGAGAAACACGCCGCTGTCGGGCCCGCCCTTGTAGGCCTGCCCGGTCGAATGCAGGAAGCGCGGCCCGAACTCGGCGCAGGTCGCGACGTGACGCTTCTCGCGCACTTCGAGACGCATCGTCTGGAGTGCGTCGATCGTCGCCTTGTCGCGCGCGATGTAGCCGAGCAGGGCGACATAGTCGCCACGGCCCGAGCGGGAGAGATGCGCCTTCAGCCACGAGGTGAGGTCGCCGTTGGCGCCAGCGGCGCGCAGCGCCGTGGCGTTGGCCTCGTCGGTGTAGAGATCGGCCTCGTCGGTGCTGACCACCGGCTGTTCGGCCGGCAATGCACCGGTCTTCTCGAACGACGCGGTGAGCTCGCGGGTCTTGATCTTGGCCGCTTCCACGTCCGGCTGGTCGAACGGGTTGATGCCGAGGATGCTGCCAGCGACCGCCGTCGCCATCTCGAAGCGGAAGAACTCCTGACCGAGATGGTCGATCGACTTCATCACGATGCGCACGACGGGATGGCCGGCGGCTTCGACCGCGGCGAGCTTGGAGTCATGCGCGGCGTCCGCTTCGCCTTCGGTGCGAATGTCGATGAAGAAGCGGTCGTTGCCGTAGAGCGCGGGCTCGCCGAGTGGTTCGCCGGCGATCGGGATCAGGCCCTTGCCTTCCTTGCCGGTCGATTCCGCGATCAGCTGTTCGGCCCAGGCGCCGAAATCGGCGATCTTCTTCGACGACAGGATCGTCACCTTGTCGCGCCCTTCGAGGCCGGCGAGGCCCATGGCAAGGCCGAGCTGGACGCCCGGGTTCTCACCTGGCGGCACGTCGGGTCCGCAGGAGCGGGCCATGGAAAGCGCGTGCTTGATCAGCGTATTGACGTCGATGCCCGCGGTCGCCGCCGGCACCAGGCCGAACGGCGAGAGCACCGAATAGCGGCCGCCGATCGAGGGTTCCCCATGGAAGATGCGGGCGTAGTTGAGGCTCTTCGCCGCCTTCTCCAGCGACGAGCCGGGATCGGTCACCGCGATGAAGCGATGGCCGGTCTTCACTTTCGGCCCGACCGCCTGTGCGACGCGTTCGTGGAAATAATCCTTCATCGCGTTCGGCTCGGTGGTCCCGCCGGATTTGCTGGACACGATGAACACGGTGTTGGCGATGTCGATCCTGGCCTCCATTGCCCGGACCTGTGCCGGATCGGTGGAATCCAGCACGTGCAATTTCGGGAAGCCGGACTTCCGCGCAAAAGTCTCGGCCAACACCTCGGGGCCAAGGCTCGATCCACCCATGCCGAGCACGACGGCATCGGAGAACTTTTGGCCCTTCACGCGGCTCGCATAGTCCTCGTAGTCGGCGACGTCGGCCTTCGCCGCGCTGTCGAGCCAGCCGAGCCATTTGTCCTCGTCGGTGCCGGTCCAGACCGATTTGTCGCGCTGCCACAACCTGCGGATCTTTGCCGAGGCGCGCCATTCCTCGGTGGTCTTGGCCACCGCCTTGCCGAGGCCGTCGCCGAGCGAGAGAAGCTGGTGGTCGATCGCAGGCCCGAGCACGGTTGCCCGCTTGTGGGCGACGGCGCCATAGAGCTTGTCGGCGGCATCGGCGAACTGCTTGACGCCGTCCTTGACGAGCTCCTCGGTGATCGCCTCGAGCGAGACGCCGGAGCGTTCCAGTTCTTCCAGCACGCGGCGGGCGTCGTCGACGTTCTCTTCCAGGCTGTCGCGCGGCTTGCCGTGGTCGCGGAACGCGTCGAGCGTCGCCGGCGGCACGGTATTGATGGTGTCGGGGCCGATCAGCTCCTCGACATAGAGGACGTCGCTGTAGTCCTTGTTCTTGGTGCCGGTGGAGGCCCACAGCATCCGCTGCGGCTTGGCGCCCTTGGCGGCGAGCTTGTCCCAGCGCGGGCCGGAAAACAGGCGCTTGTAATCCTGGTAGGCGACCTTGGCGTTGGCGATCGCGACCTTGCCCTTCAGCGCGGCGAGCCGCTCCTTCTCGGATGGATCGTTGGCGCGGGCGATCTTCTCGTCGAGCTGCTTGTCGACGACCGAGTCGATGCGGCTGACGAAGAAGCTCGCGACGCTCGCCACGTGCGACGGGTCGCCGCCGCCGGCGACGTATTTTTCCAGACCGGCGAGATAGGCCTCGGCAACCTGGAGGTAGACGTCCCTGGCGAACAACAGCGTGATGTTGATGCTGATGCCGTCGCCGATCAGCGTCTCGATCGCCGGCAGGCCCTCCGGCGTCGCCGGCACCTTCACCATCAGGTTCTTGCGGTCGACATCCTTCCAGAGCCGCCGCGCCTCGGCGACCGTGCCGGCGGTGTCCATCGCCAGATAGGGCGAAACTTCCAGGCTGACATAGCCGTCGCCGGCCCTCAGGCGGTCATAGACCGGGCGGAGCACGTCCGCGGCGTTCTGGATGTCCTCGATCGCGACGGCCTCGAACAGGTCGGCCACGGTCCGGTCGCCGCGCTTCAGCGCCTTGCCGATCGGGGCGTCATACTCGTCCGAACTGCCGATCGCCTTCTCGAAGATCGACGGGTTGGAGGTGACGCCCTTGACACCGTCGGTGTCGATCAGCCGCTTCAGGTCGCCCTTGGCGATGAAGCCACGGGCCAGGAAGTCCAGCCAGACGGCTTGTCCGTGCTTTTCCAGTTCTTTGACGGGATTCATGATGTTTATTTATCTCCAAGCCTGCGGGCGAGGGGTTTCCGCGCCGGTCCTGACGCGCTATCCTCTAGCCTACATGCTCCCGGGAGGGAACCAATCAAGGGGATAGGCGTCTACCCTCCAGTGTAACTCCGTCGCGATCATGGCGATCCAGGCGGAAGTAGCTGTGTTGCGTAAAAAGTCGTCGGCCGGAACAATGGCCAAGGGCTCGTTACCAACGTAGCCGCTTCGTCTCGTCAGCCCAGTCTGCGTGGAGTGTCATCAGCGGATTACGGTCCGCCTGATAGATCGTCGCTCGGCCGCGAATGGCCATGCTGGGGAAGAGCATGCACGCACATCATGACCGCCTGACGCTCGCTGTTGCCGACAGCCCGCAATCGGTCGCGCCGGCCGCATGCATCGATGCGACCCACGATCTCGAAATCAGCCCATGTACGACCCAACTGCGGCTGCTGGTCGCGGCGGGCTTCGCATTGACCCTGTTCAGCGCGACCCTTGCCTTCGACTGGTGGGACGGTCTGGGCGACTACGATACGACGGTCGGCTATGCCGGCGTCGTGCTGTTCGGCCTGGTGACCGGCCGGCTGATCTGGCTGCTGCCCGCCGAGCGGGGACCGGTGGTGATCGTCACCCCCTATGGCATCCGCGACCTCCGCATCGGCAATGAATTTCTGCTGTGGGACTCGATTGCGGAGGTTTCGACTGAGGAAGGCCGCGGCCACAAGGCGATCGTGCTGACGCTGACGCCGGCCTTGCAGCGGCAGCTCTGCACCATCAGCACCTTGGCGCCCCGCGCGCAGAATGAACGGCAGAATGAACGGCAGAATGAACGGATTGTCATCCCCTCCGAGGGGTTGGCGACCGATTTTGATACACTGCTGCGCGCTTGCCGCGATTGTCATGCTGCGAGCGTTGCGCGCACCGCATTGCAGCAGGAAGATGAACGCGGCACGCAAGGCTTCGCCGTACAAGCGTCATAAGATTGCCGCTCGCAGATCGCTCCATGTTGCAGTGCCGGATGGGCTCATCCCCGGTAATGCCCGGATGTTGCGACCAAGTGACATTTTCTGGAAATGAGCGAAGATAGATACAGATTCGCACAAATTACAGGCATGTGCCTGTTCGTAACTCAACGAGTGCCTACGTTGTGCGTTGCGTCGTGTCGGCACCCGGGTGTCCAATGATCGTCATGTGCTCACGCTGATTCGAAATGGCCTGAGGAACGGTCCGGTAACTGCTTTCGTTTCAGCTTGTGGCGGAACTCACGCGGAGAGGGATCATGTATAACGATTCTCTATTCAACGCTTTCGCTAAGTCGTTCGAGGCGAGAAGCCAACACGACATGTCGATGGCGGAATATCTGGAATCGTGTCGAAGCGATCCCATGAAATACGCGAACGCGGCCGAGCGACTGCTAGCAGCCATCGGTGAGCCCCAGACGATTGACACGGCCAAGGACCCACGCCTTGGCCGTATTTTTTTGAACCGCACCATCCGGACCTATCCGGCCTTCGCCGGCTTCTACGGCATGGAAGAAACCATCGAGCGCATCGTCGGTTTCTTCCGCCACGCGGCGCAGGGGCTCGAAGAGCGCAAGCAGATCCTCTATCTGCTCGGCCCGGTCGGCGGCGGCAAATCCTCGCTCGCCGAGCGGCTCAAGTCGCTGATGGAAGTGCAGCCGATCTACGTGCTCAAAGCCGGCGATGAATTGAGCCCGGTGTTTGAAAGCCCGCTCAGCCTGTTCGATCCCGATCATCTCGGACCGATGCTGGAAGAGAAGTACGGCATTCCGCGCCGTCGCCTCACCGGCCTGATGAGCCCGTGGTGCTACAAGCGGCTGGAAGCCTTCGGCGGTGACATTTCTCAGTTCAGAGTCGCAAAAATCCAGCCGTCGCGGCTGCGCCAGATCGCGGTCTCCAAGACCGAGCCTGGTGACGAGAACAACCAGGACATCTCCTCGCTGGTCGGCAAGGTCGATATCCGCAAGCTCGAGACCTACGCGCAGAACGATCCCGACGCCTACAGCTATTCGGGCGGCCTCAACCGCGCCAACCAGGGCATCCTTGAATTCGTCGAGATGTTCAAGGCGCCGATCAAGATGCTGCACCCGCTGCTCACCGCAACGCAGGAGGGCAACTACATCGGCACCGAGAATATCGGCGCGATCCCGTTCACCGGCGTGATCCTCGCGCACTCGAACGAAGCCGAGTGGTCGAGCTTCAAGGCCAACAAGAACAACGAGGCCTTCATCGACCGCATCTGCGTGATCAAGGTGCCGTACTGCCTCCGGGCCACCGAAGAGCAGAAGATCTACGAAAAGCTGATCCAGGGCTCGGAGCTGGCGGCCGCGCCGTGCGCACCGTCGACCCTGGAGACGTTGGCGCGGTTCTCGGTGATGTCGCGCCTGCGCAAGCACGAGAATTCCACGTTGTTCGGCAAGATGCGGGTCTATGACGGCGAGAGCCTGAAGGAATCCGATCCGAAGGCACGGAGCGTCCAGGAATATCGCGATGCCGCCGGCGTCGACGAGGGCATGGACGGCGTCTCCACCCGCTTCGCCTTCAAGATCCTGGCTGCGACCTTCAACCACGATCCGCAGGAAGTCGCCGCCGACGCCGTGCATCTGATGTACGCGCTGGAGCAGTCGATCCGCCGCGAGCAGCTCCCTGAGGAAGTCGAGAAGCGCTACCTCGAATTCATCAAGGCGGACCTGGCGCCGCGCTACGCCGAGTTCATCGGCAACGAGATCCAGAAAGCCTATCTCGAATCCTACTCGGATTATGGCCAGAACCTGTTCGATCGCTACGTCGACTACGCCGACGCCTGGATCGAGGATCAGGACTTCAAGGATGCCGACACCGGCCAGCTGCTCGATCGCGAGCTTTTGAACCAGGAACTGACCAAAATCGAGAAGCCGGCGGGTATCGCCAACCCGAAGGACTTCCGCAACGAGGTGGTCAAATTCTCGTTACGGTCGCGGGCCCAGAACGGAGGCAAGAATCCGACCTGGATTTCCTACGAGAAGATTCGCGACGTGATCGAAAAGCGGATATTCTCGCAGGTCGAGGACCTGCTTCCGGTCATCTCCTTCGGGTCGAAGAAGGACGGCGAGACGGAGAAGAAGCACGGCGAGTTCGTCGCACGCATGGTGGAGCGCGGCTACACCGAGCGTCAGGTTCGCCGGCTCGTCGAATGGTACATGCGTGTGAAGCAGGCCGGTTGAGGCGGATGGAGCGGATGGAAAAGTGCCCATTCACATTATTGACAGGCGCCTGAATCCAGGCGGCAAGAGTCTTGAGAACCGGCAGCGGTTCTTGCGTCGGGCCAAATCCCTGGTGCAGGGCGCCGTCAAGAAGACCTCGCAGGAACGCGACATCAAGGACGTCCTGGAGGGTGGTGAGGTCACGATACCGCTCGACGGCATGCACGAGCCGCGTTTCCGCCGTGAAGGCGGAACGCGCGACATGGTTTTGCCCGGGAACAAGAAGTTCATCGAGGGCGATTACCTCCAGCGATCCGGCCAGGGCAGCGCCAAGGATTCCGGTCCCGGCGAAGGCGACAGCGAGGACGCGTTCCGCTTCGTCCTCTCCCGCGACGAGTTCGTGGATCTGTTCCTCGACGACCTCGAGCTGCCGGATCTTGCCAAGCGCAAGATCGCGCAGACCGAGAGCGAGGGCATCCAGCGCGCCGGCTACACCACGTCCGGCTCGCCCGCCAACATCTCGGTCAGCCGGACGGTGAAGCTCGCGCTGGCGCGGCGCATCGCGCTCAAGCGTCCCCGCAAGGAGGAGATCGAGGAGCTGGAAGCCGCGATCGCGGCATGCACCAACGAGGACGAGCGTGTGCTGCTGCTCGCCGAGCTCGAAAGGCTGAAGGCGAGAACCAAGCGCATTCCCTTCGTCGATCCGCTCGATATCCGCTACCGCCGCTACGAGAAGGTGCCGCGGCCGGTGGCGCAGGCGGTGATGTTCTGCCTGATGGACGTCTCCGGCTCGATGTCCGAGCACATGAAGGATCTCGCCAAGCGCTTCTACATGCTGCTCTACGTGTTCCTGAAGCGGCGCTACAAGCATGTCGAGATCGTCTTCATCCGCCACACCGACCGCGCCGAGGAGGTGGACGAGCAGACCTTCTTCTACGGTCCGGCCTCGGGCGGCACGCTGGTCTCGAGCGCGCTCCACGCCATGCACGAGATCGTGCGCGAGCGTTTCAATCCGGCGGACTGGAACATCTACGCCGCGCAAGCCTCCGACGGCGACAATTCCTATTCCGACGGCGAGCTCACGGGCATGCTGCTGACCGACAAGATCCTGCCGGTCTGCCAGTTCTTTGCCTATCTCGAGGTCGGGGAGTCCGGCGGCAGCGCCTTCGATCTCTCCGACTCCTCGCTCTGGACCCTCTACGACCGCCTGCGCAACAGCGGCGCACCGCTCTCGATGCGCAAGGTCAGCGAGCGCAGCGAGATCTTCCCGGTGTTCCACGATCTGTTCCAGCGCCGCGAAACTTCCCAGGAGAAAGCCGCTCCATGACGGAACGCTTGTTCGAAGGCGCCGATTGGGATTTCCACACCTTGCAGCGCATCACCGATGCCTGCGAGGAGGTGGCGACGAAGGATCTCGGGCTCGACGTCTATCCGAACCAGATCGAGGTCATCACCGCCGAGCAGATGCTGGATG
The DNA here is from genome assembly GCF_052076005.1 of Bradyrhizobium sp. 63_E2_N1_3. Taxonomy (NCBI): domain Bacteria; kingdom Pseudomonadati; phylum Pseudomonadota; class Alphaproteobacteria; order Hyphomicrobiales; family Nitrobacteraceae; genus Bradyrhizobium; species Bradyrhizobium sp. 63_E2_N1_3. The sequence goes on from NZ_CP197235.1 coordinate 1,909,867, forward strand.
CCTACTCGTCCGTCGGCATGCCGCTGTTCTACAAGCACTGGTCGTTCGGCAAGCACTTCGCGTTCCACGAGGCCTCGTACCGCAAGGGCCTGATGGGGCTTGCCTATGAGATCGTGATCAACTCCTCGCCCTGCATCTCCTATCTGATGGAGGAGAACACGGCGACGATGCAGACGCTGGTGATCGCCCACGCCGCCTTCGGCCACAACCACTTCTTCAAGAACAACTATCTGTTCAAGCAGTGGACCGACGCCGACGGCATTCTGGACTATCTCGACTTTGCCAAGAACTACGTGATGACCTGCGAGGAGCGCTACGGCCGCGTCGAGGTCGAGCGCACCCTGGATGCCGCGCATGCGCTGATGTCGCACGGCATCGACCGCTATCCCGGCAAGAAGAAGCTGGATCTGCGCGCCGAGGAGAAGCGGGCAGGGCGCCGCCGTCAGCACGAGGAGGAAGTCTTCAACGACCTCTGGCGCACCGTGCCGAAGGGGGCGTCGAAGACCCGCTCGGCGCTCAGCATCGAACGCCGCCGCAAGCTGCTCGGCCTGCCGCAGGAAAACCTGCTCTACTTCCTGGAGAAGAGCGCGCCGCGGCTGGCGCCCTGGCAGCGCGAGCTTTTGCGCATCGTCCGCCACATCGCGCAATATTTCTATCCGCAGAGCCAGACCAAGGTGATGAACGAGGGGACCGCGACCTACGTCCACTATCGCATCATGACCAAGCTGCATCAGCAAGGCCGCATCTCCGACGGCAACTTCCTCGAATTCCTGCAGTCGCACACCAACGTGGTGTTCCAGCCCGAATTCGACGATCCGCGCTTCTCCGGCTTCAATCCCTATGCGCTCGGCTTTGCCGTGATGCAGGACATCGAGCGCATCGTCACCAGGCCGGAAGACGAGGATCGCGAGTGGTTCCCCGACATTGCCGGCAAGAACGACGTGATGGGCGTGCTGCGCGACGTCTGGGCCAACTACCGCGATGAAAGCTTCATCGCGCAGTTCCTGAGCCCGAAGCTGATGCGGCACTTCCGCATGTTCCACCTGCACGACGATCCCGAGGAGCGTGCCGGCATCCGGGTCGATGCCATCCACGACGATCGCGGCTTCCGCCGGGTGCGGCGCGAGCTGGCACGGCAGCATGATGTCGGCTTCATCGACGCCAATATCGAAGTGGTCGACGTCGATCTCTCCGGCGACCGCCGGCTGATCCTGCATCACCACGTCATCAAGGGCTCGCAGCTCAACGAGACCGACGCCAAGCGCGTGCTCCAGCACCTCGCCGATCTCTGGACTTACGACGTCTCACTGATCGAGGTCGATGCCAACGACAAGGTCCTGCGCGAATATGTCGTAAGCCCGCGCCCGATCCCGGCGGCGGCCTGACGCGGCTGGCAAGCTGCTGGAACATCGACGTGGCGGTAGCTCGCCCGCGGCCAATCCTTCGAGACGCCCGCCTCTGGCGGGCCCTCAGGATGAGGACGGAGTGTGCGGGAGCTATGTCGACAGACAGCGCTTCTGCTTAGCCTCATCCTGAGGAGACCGCGGAGCGGTCGTCTCGAAGGACGAGGCGCTTGCTCTGGCCGTCACCAGGAATTTGCATCGACTTGACGTGGTCTAAGCCGATCGCTTCTTCGCCGGCTTCTTCTTGGACCCATTCAGCTCCACCGCCGCGCGGATCAGCGCTTTCAACGCCTTCTCGTTGATCTTTTCGCCTTCGCGAATGTCGATCGCGCGGCGCACGTTTCCGTCGAGGCTGGAATTGAACAGGCCGGCCGGGTCGTCCAGCGCCGCGCCCTTGGCAAAAGTCAGCTTCACGACGGCCTTGTAGGTCTCGCCGGTGCAGATGATGCCGTCGTGCTCCCACACGGGAACGCCGCGCCATTTCCATTCCTCGACGACGTCAGGATCGGCCTGCTTGATCAGGCTGCGGATTCGCCCCAGCATCTCGCCGCGCCAGTCGCCGAGCTCCTTGATCCTGCCGTCGATCATCCTGGAGGGCGAAGCGCCGTCCGTCTTGGTCGCGCTGCTTGTCTTCGCGGTCACAGCCCTCTTCATGATCACGCCTCTTGCCGCGCGCCGCCGCGGCGGCCGACATAGGGCAGCGCGAACATGTAGAGCCCGGTCGCGAGCAATGGAATCAGTGGGACGAATGCCAGCAGCCCGATCCACGTGGCCTGGATTTGCAGCGTCAGGGCAACAATGTTCGCGATCACGGCGAGCGTGAAAGCGATGGACAGCCAGCGATGGATCTGCCGAACCCACATATTCCCGGTCAATGAAACCTCCTCTTGAGATGATCGAATAAAGGCCGGCGACGGACCTAGTCAGCTCGCGCCAGCACCTCGTCCAGCTTGGCGAAAAACTGCTTCCAGCCGGCATGCGCGCCGCCATAGGCCTGCTTCTGGGTCGGGCTGAAGCCCGCCTGCTCGACGCGCAAATGCGTGCCCGCGTTCGTCGGCGTCAGCGTGAAGGTCACCACGCTTTTCAGATCGAACGCCGCGTTCTCATGCGAGAAATTCCAGGTATAGGCGAGCGCGCGCTGCGGCTCGATGGTGAGGACCTCGCAGTCCAGCACGCCGCCCCATTCGCCGCGAAGATTGAAGCGATGTCCCACGACCGGCTTGAAGTCGTTCTTCATCAGCCATTCCTCGATCAGATGCGGCTGCGTCAGCGCGCGCCAGATCCGCTCGGCCGGGAAGGAAAATTCGCGCTCGATCACCACGGAGCGCATCTCGGCGGCAGCTTCGGTCATTGGTCCATCCTCTTCAGGAGATCGTCGAGAGCATCGAGCCGGTTCTGCCAGAAGCCGGCCATCTGGCCGGTCCAGTCGATCAGCGGATTGAGCGCGCCGGGCTGCGCGCTGTAATGGGTCTGGCGTCCTGCATGGCGGTCGCGCACCAGCCCGGCCTGCTTCAGCGCGCCGAGATGTTTTGAGACCGCCGGCTGGGAAACGCCTGACGTCGCCGTCAGTGCCCCGACCGTCTGCTCGCCCTCCCGGCATAGCCGCTCGAAGATCGCCCTCCGGGTCGGATCGGCGAGCGTCCTGAACAGAAGATCGTGCGCGGCGGACATGTGAAATCCATAACCCATAAGTTATGGATTAACTCATAACCGTAGAGTTATGGATAAGTCAAGCCGGAGAATGGAAGACTTCGACGCCTAAGGCCGCAGGTAGAGATAACCCTGCGACTGGAGCTCGGCCAAACGGACCACGCCGCCCTTCTCCGCGCTGACGAAGCCCGGCAGCAAACCCGTCAGCGTGACGTTCTGCGCCTTCATAGTGTTGGCGCACGCCGCGAGCTCGACACCGTCCTTGGAGAAATCGCCGACGCGCTTGCCGACGTCGGGGTTGGCCTGTGCCCGGTGAAACGCCTTCAGCGCCGGCCCGTGAATCACCAGCGCGATGGTGACGTGTTGGGGACCGCCGACGCCGTCAACGTGGTTCTGGATGTTGCCGAGCACGAAATTGACCTTCTCGGCGTCGCTCAGGTGATAGACGACCTTGAGCTTGTTGCCCGCGCCGACTTCCGTCGCGGCCTTCGCGCTGGAGCCGCCAAGCGCCGCGCCCAGGGCCGAGACGGCGCTCCACAAGATGCTCCGGCGGTTCATGGCGATCTCCCTCGACTGGCCTGATTTCGCCGAGGCCTATCACTTGTGACGCAGCGCGGCGAGTTCCTTGCGGTCCGTCACCAGCGAGGCGCATTCGCGGTTGTCGGTGCGGTCGAGGCGGAAAATGCCGTCGTCGGCACCAGCGACCAGCGATTGCTCGGCTTCGTCGTCCGGCTTGTTGTTCTGCCAGACCCTGACCCGCGCCAGCCGTACGATCGCCGACTTGTCGTCCCTGGAGAGCGCAACGCCGATACCGCCGCCTTCGCAGTCGACACCGCAGCCGAGCCGGATCTCGGTGCCGTCCTTGGTGAAAACAGCGTGGTTACAGGAGCCACTGGAGTCGAAATCGCCGGAGCGATGGCGGTATCTGAAGCCGAGCCGGAAGGAGTTGTGGAGCTCCTTGTCCTCCTTGTCCAATTCCGCCGAGACCAGCAGCTTCATCGAGGCGACCTTCTGCTTCGGATGCCGCGCCAGATGTGCGGCATCGTAGCGGCGGACGAAGCAGGCATAGGCCTTGCTGCCGGGTGTCCCGGCATACATGCGCGTGTTGAAGGTTTCGGCCTCGGCCTTGGTCGCCTCGCGGATATCGTCGGCCTCCTCGGCGCGTGCGGCGCCGACGAAGGCGGCAAGGACAAGCGGAAGGAGCAGGGCAAGCCTCATGATCGCACCGGGCGCGCGAACCATTGACGGCCGCATCGGAGGGGGGTGAGAGCCGACTGGCGGTTAGTCGCAAGCCGGACGCCGCGCGTTCAAGTGCCGATGCCTTGCATTCCCGTGGGCAGCCTCGCGCAAGGTTCCAGTCCTAATAACTCGGGAGAAGGGGCGTTCGTAAACCCAGGGTTGCTGCAAAAGGCTGGTGGCGGTCGAACATGTCCGTAGGTCAGAACTTGCCCAACATTACGATCGGCTATTCCCGGGGACGGCTGCTGGTGTTTTTCGGCGCCGGTCTGCTGCTGTCGCTGCTCTGCGCTGCGCTCGCATTCATGTGGCAGCAAGGCAAGAACATCACCACGTTCGAGGTCGCCGCCTGCTATGTCGGTGCGGTGTTTTTCGGCCTCGCCACCTTCAGGATGCTCTGGAGGTTGATCTCGGCCAGGTCGCCGGTCGTCTTCATCAGCCGTGTCGGCATTCGCGACCTCAGGCTCGCCGACGAGACCATCGCTTGGAGCTCCGTGCGGAAGATACAGATCTGGGAGCAGCGCCTGCAGAAGTTCGTGGTGCTCAAGCTCGATCCCCTTGTCGCCGGGCGATTCTCCGGGGGCTTCCTGAGGCGTGCCTTGTCGCTGATGAACAAGACGCTTGGCGCTGACAGCGTGATCGTCAATGCGGGCGGCCTGACCATGGACGTCAAGACATTGCTCGAGACCTGCAAGCAATATTGGGGTGCCGGACGACCGGCCCCTTCGGACCACTCCGTGCCGGAGCCTGAACCGGAGCCCGAGGCTGTCAGCTGAAGCGGGCGAGGATTCGCCTGCATCGGGTAAGATGCCGCGCATCGCAGCGGCGGTCGAAGCAGGCATAGGCTGCGTTGCCGAGTGGTCGCGCGAGCCTTAGTCCGCCGTCGGTCCGAGAAGGTTCAATCCTTGCGGCGCTTCTGCCCGGGAACTCGGCGCCGCTGATTTCTGCGAGATTGTCGCGGATCATCAATGTGATAGTCTTCACAGACAGCTGAAATTCGATGTCGTAAGCTCACCCGCGTTTGTGGAGTTCCCCGCAATGGGCGAGATTCGTAACTTCAGATCCGGAAATCATGACGAGCCGCCTCCACACGGCTCGATGCCGCGTCGTCTCGCCGCAATCATCGTCGGTGACATCGCTTCCTACAGCCGCTTGATGCAGGCCGACGAGGAAGGCACGCATGTTCGCGTTAAGCGGATCGAGCGGGATCTCATCGAGCCCAGCATCGTCGAACACCATGGAACGTTGGTGAAGACGACGGGAGACGGCTTCATCGCGATCTTCGACAGTCCCGTCGAGGCCGTTCGCTGCAGCATCGTCATCCAGCAGAATCTCGTCGGGCGCAACGCTTCGCTTCCGAAGGACTCCCGGATCGAATATCGGATTGGCGTCAATCTCGGTGATGTGATCGTAGAGCCGGACGATGTCTACGGCGACGGCGTCAACATCGCCACGCGCATCGAGGGTATCGCCGAGCCCGGTCAGGTCTATATCTCGGGCGCGATCTACGAGCAGATCAAGCACAAGGTGGTATGCGGCTATGAGTCGCTCGGCGACCGCAAGGTCAAGAACATCACCGATCCGGTGCGCGTCTATCGCGTGCTGCCGGACGCAGATGCGGTTGGGAGGACGCGAGGCCGGCGCGAGAATACCCTGATCTTCCTTCTGGGCGTCACGCTCCTCGTGATCGCTTCCGGTGTGTTGTGGTATCTGCTGGCGCAGCCGTCGGGCAGGGTGAGGGAGCAGGCCGCCGCGCCGACTGCTGCTCCGGTCGCATCGCCGAGCCCGCAACCTGCACCGCGAGAAGCCGCGACACAAACGCCGCAGCCGTCTCCTTCATTGGCGGCATCGTCTCCATCGCCCGCTCCGGCGCCAAGTGCTTCAGCGTCAAGTGCTCCGGCGCCAAGTGCTTCCGCGCCAAGTGCTTCGACGTCAAGTGCTTCGACGTCGAGTCCAGCACCAAGCCCATCGGCCACGTCGCTCCGCGAACCCGAGATGATCGCCATTCGCGGCGGCAGTTTCGCGATGGGAAGCAATGACGATCCGACCGAACGTCCCGTCCACCAGGTCACGGTCAAGCCGTTCTCGATCGGAAAGTATCCGGTGACCGTGCGGGAATGGAACGAATGCGCGGCTGCAAAGGCGTGCGGCTTCACCGCCATCGGCAAGGACGATGCGCCGATCACCAATGTGAGTTGGACCGACGCGCAGCAATATGCGGCCTGGCTCGCGCGGACCACGAAGAAGTCGTATCGGCTTCCGAGCGAAGCCGAATGGGAATACGCCGCGCGCGGCGGGACGCAGACGAAATATTGGTGGGGCGACAAGCTCCAGCCGGGCATGGCGGGATGCAAGGATTGCGGTGACCTCGCGGCCGAGCAGCCGGCGAAGGTCGGCAGCTTCAAGCCGAATCCGTTCGGCCTCCACGACATGGGTGGCGGTGTCGATCAGTGGGTCGAGGACTGCTGGCGCAGGACCTATCAGGGCGCACCCGGTGACGGCTCGGCATGGACCGGCGGGGACTGCTCGTCGCATGTCCTGCGCTCGGGTTCATGGAAGAACGATTCGAGATATGTGAGGCCGTCCAACCGCGATGGCTACGATACCAATGTTCGTTATCCGACGCATGGATTCCGCGTTGCGCTAAGTCCTTAAGTGGTGGAGTCATTTCGATGCAGATCATTCGTTGCGCCGCCCTGGCGGCGGCGCTCGCATTACTCCCAGGCGTCGCCTATCCGCAGGGCAAGACCGCTCCCAAGGATGCCAAGCTCTATTTCATCACCCCGCGTGACGGGCAGAAGGTTCGGGGCGGGTTCTGGGTCCGGTTCGGCTTGCGCAATATGGGCGTGACGCACGCCGGCGACGAGTACCAGAACGCCGGCCATCATCATTTGCTGGTCGACGTCAACGATCCCATCGATCCCAAGGAGCCGATCCCGCAGGACAAGTCGCATCTGCACTTCGGGGCGGGGCAGACCGAAACCCTGCTCGAACTTCCACCCGGGATGCACACGCTGCAACTGGTGCTGGGCGACGCGAAGCACTATCCGTTCGAGCCGCCTGTCGTATCGGAGAAGATCACCATACGTGTCAGGCAGCCGGTCGAGCGCGGTCGATGATCACCGCAGGCTGGCGTTGAACTTGTCCAGCGCAGCCGAGCCCGGGCACAGCGTGTCCGCCTCCAGCGTATTGAGCGGCGTCTCGACCGTGTTGAGATGCGTGTGCAGGTCTTCCGCATCGGGATCGACGTAGAGCAGACCGGTGACGATCTGGCCCTTGGCGGCGTGCTTCTGGAGGAAGGTCTGGGCGCCGAGGCGGTCGTGCGGGTCGTAATCCGCGTCGATCTTGCGCAGCGCGATCTTGCTGCCGTCGTGCTGCTCGACCACCTGCACCGTTCCCGGCGCATACTCGACGGCGATGGGATCGCGGCCGACCAGCACGTCGAGCCGGTTCACGGCGTCATTGTGCTCCCGCACATAGTCGAAGCTCTTGGTCGAGCCGGCGTGGTTGTTGAAGGCGATGCAGGGGCTGATGACGTCGATGAAGGATGCGCCCTTGTGGCCGATCGCGGCCGCGATCAGCGGCACCAGCTGGCTCTTGTCGCCGGAGAACGAGCGCGCGACGAAGGTGGCCCCTAGCTGCAGCGCGATCGCGACGAGGTCGATCGCGTTGTCGGTGTTGGTGACGCCCTTCTTGGACTTCGAGCCGCGGTCGGCGGTGGCCGAGAACTGGCCCTTGGTCAGGCCGTAAACGCCGTTGTTCTCGACGATATAGGTCATGTTGACGCCGCGCCGGATCGAATGAGCGAACTGGCCGAAGCCGATCGAGGCGGAATCGCCGTCGCCGGAGACGCCGAGATAGATCAGATCGCGGTTGGCGAGGTTGGCGCCGGTCAAGACCGACGGCATGCGGCCGTGCACGGAGTTGAAGCCGTGCGAATTGCCCAGAAAATAGTCCGGCGTCTTCGAGGAGCAGCCGATGCCGGAGATTTTCGCAACCCGATGCGGCTCGATCGAGAGCTCGTAGCAGGCCTCGATGATCGAGGCCGTGATCGAGTCATGGCCGCAGCCGGCGCACAGGGTCGAGATCTTGCCCTCGTAGTCGCGGTGCGTGTACCCGAGCTCGTTCTTCTTGAGGCCCGGATGATGGAACTTCGGCTTGGCAATATAGGTCATGACACGGCCTTGCGGAGCGGGGTCACCTTGAGGTGATCCTGGTGGTCGCCAATGGCTTTTGCGATGAAACGGGCGGTGATCGGTGTGCCGTCGTAATGCACGATCGGCACCAGGCGCACCGGGTCGATGCCGTTCTCGTTGACGATGAGCTGGCGGAGCTGGGCGTCGCGGTTCTGCTCGACCACGTAGACGAAGTCGTGCTCGGCAAGGAAGCTCGCCACGCTCGAGTGGAACGGGAAGGCGCGGATGCGCAGGCGGTCGAGCTGATGTCCGCGCGCCTCCAGCAGGCCGATCGCCTCGTCCATCGCGGGCGAGGTCGAGCCGAAATAGATCACGCCATATTTGGTCGGCCGTTCCGCGTTGGCCTGGAGCGGGCGCGGGACCAGGTCCTGCGCGGTCTCGAACTTGCGCACCAGACGCTGCATGTTGTCGGCATAGACCGAGCCTTCCTCGGAGTAGCGCGCATAGCGGTCGCGCGAGGTGCCGCGGGTGAAATAGGAGCCCTTGGTCGGATGCGTGCCGGGATAGGTGCGGTAGGGAATGCCGTCGCCGTCGACGTCGAGATAGCGGCCGAAGTCGCGGCCTTCCTCCAGCATCTCCGTGGTCATCACCTTGCCGCGGTCATACTGTTTCGCGTCGTCCCACTTCAGCGGGCGGCAGAGACGGTGGTTCATCCCGATGTCGAGGTCGAGCATCAGGAAGATCGTGGTCTGGAGCCGCTCGGCAAGATCGAACGCGGCCGCCGCGAACTCGAAGGCCTCGGCCGGATCTTCCGGGAACAGCAGCACGTGCTTGGTGTCGCCATGCGAGGCATAGGCGCAGGCGATGATGTCGCATTGCTGGGTGCGGGTCGGCATGCCGGTCGAGGGACCGGCGCGCTGGATGTTCATGATCACGGCCGGAATCTCGGCGAAATAGGAGAGGCCGATGAACTCGGTCATCAAGGAGATGCCGGGGCCGGAGGTCGCGGTGAAGGCGCGGGCGCCGTTCCAGGAGGCGCCGATGACGATACCGATCGAAGCCAGCTCGTCCTCGCCCTGCACGATGGCGTATTTCGCCTTGCCCGTTTCAGGATCGTGCCGATACTTCTTGCAGTGGGCGGTGAAAGCCTCCGCCACCGACGAGGACGGCGTGATCGGATACCAGGCGCACACGGTGGCGCCGCCATAGACCGCGCCGAGCGCGGCGGCGCTGTTGCCCTCGATGAAGATGCGGTCGCCGACCTTGTCGGTTTTCTTCACCCGCAGCCCGATCGGGCATTTCAAATTCTGCAGCGCCCAGTCGCGGCCGAGATGCAGCGCATGGACGTTGGAGGAGAGCAGCTTCTCCTTGCCCTTGTACTGCTCGCCGATCAGCTGTTCGATCAGCTTCGGGTCCATGTCGAGCAGCGCCGAGAGGCTGCCCAGATAGATGATGTTCTTGAACAGCTGGCGCTGGCGCGGATCGGTGTAGGTCGAGTTGGTGATCGCGGTGAGCGGCACGCCGATCACAGTGATGTCGTCGCGGAATTTGGTCGACGGCATCGGCTTGGTGGAATCGTAGAACAGATAGCCGCCGGGCTCGATGCCGGCGATGTCCTTGTCCCAGGTCTGCGGGTTCATCGCCACCATCATGTCGACGCCGCCACGGGCGCCGAGATGGCCGTCTTCCGTCACCCGCACCTCGTACCAGGTCGGCAGGCCCTGGATGTTGGAGGGGAAGATGTTGCGGGGGGAGACCGGAACGCCGTGACGCAGGATCGCGCGCGCGAACATCTCGTTGGCGCTGGCCGAGCCCGAGCCGTTGACGTTGGCGAAGCGGACGACGAAGTCGTTTACGCTGCTGAGCGGCTTTTTGTCGGACATGTCGAACCTGCGTAAGTCATCTCGATGAAATATTTCTGCATGTCCCAGGCTCCGGTGGGACAGCGCTCGGCGCACAGCCCGCAATGCAGGCAGACGTCCTCGTCCTTGACCATCACGCGCCCGGTCTTGAGGTCGCTGGAGACGTAAAGGTCCTGGTCGGGATGTGGCGAGGGCGCCTTCAGGCGCTGGCGTAGGTCGCTTTCCTCGCCATTATCAGTGAAGGTGATGCAGTCCATCGGGCAGATATCGACGCAAGCGTCGCACTCGATGCAGAGCGAGGTCGAGAACACGGTCTGGACGTCGCAGTTCAGGCAGCGCTCGGCTTCGCCCAGCGCCAGCTTGACGTCGTAGCCGAGCTCGACCTCGGTTCGGATGTCCTTCAGCGCAATCACCTTGTCGCGATGCGGAACCTTGAAGCGCTTGTCGTTGGAGATGTCGTTGTCATAGCTCCATTCGTGGATGCCCATCTTCTGCGAGGAGATTTGCACCTCCGGCAGCGGCCGTTCGGTGATGTCATCGCCCGAGAGCATCTTGTGGATCGACAGCGCGGCGTCGTGGCCCTGCGCCACGGCCCAGATGATGTTCTTCGGGCCGAACGCGGCGTCGCCGCCGAAGAACACTTTCGGATTGGTCGAGACGAAGGTCTTCGGATCGACCTTGGGCATGTGCCATTTGTCGAACTCGATGCCGCAATCCTGCTCGATCCAGGGGAAGGCGTTCTCCTGGCCGACCGCGACCAGCACGTCGTCGCAGGGAATGGTTTGATCGGGGTCGCCCGAAGGCACCAGATTGCGGCGGCCTTTGGCGTCGTATTCGGCTTTGACGTGCTGGAAGGTGACGCCGATGAGCTTGCCGGCGACATGCTTGAATGCCACCGGCACCATGTAGTTGAGGATCGGAATGTCCTCGTGGATCGCGTCTTCCTTCTCCCAGGGCGAGGCCTTCATCTCCTCGAAGCCGGAGCGCACAATGACTTTCACGTCTGCGCCGCCGAGGCGGCGCGCGGTGCGGCAGCAATCCATCGCGGTGTTGCCGCCGCCGAGCACGATCACGCGCTTGCCGATCTTGTCGATATGGCCGAATGACACCGAAGACAGCCAATCGATGCCGATATGGATGTTGGCGGCAGCCTCTTTCCGGCCCGGAACATCGAGCTCGCGTCCGCGCGGTGCGCCGGAGCCGACGAAGATCGCGTCGTATTTCTCCGCGAGCAGCGCCTTCATGCTCTCGATGCGGTGGCCGCCTTTGAATTCGACGCCGAGATCGAGGATGTAGCCGGTCTCCTCGTCAATGACCGAATTGGGCAGGCGGAATTTCGGGATTTGCGTGCGCATCATGCCGCCGGCCTCGGGATCGCCGTCGAACACGGTGCAGTGATAGCCGAGCGGGGCAAGATCGCGCGCCACCGTCAGCGAGGCGGGGCCACCGCCGACGAACGCAACGCGCTTGCCGTTCTTCGGCGACGGACGCGGCAGGCGCTGCCTGATGTCGTCCTTGAAGTCGGCGGCGACGCGCTTGAGGCGGCAGATCGCCACCGGCGTTTCCTCGACGCGTCCGCGACGGCACGCCGGCTCGCATGGACGATCGCAGGTGCGTCCCAGAATTCCGGGAAACACGTTCGATTTCCAATTGATCATGTAGGCGTCGCTGTAGCGGCCTTGTGCGATCAGTCGGATGTATTCGGGAACCGGGGTGTGTGCAGGACAGGCCCACTGGCAATCGACCACTTTGTGAAAGTAGTCGGGGGCCGCGATGTCGGTCGGTTTCATTCCTACCCTGTCCGCACAGGCCCAAAGACCCGGCGGCCTTTTCTTGAGCTTGGCGAACGCTAATGCGCGTCGATCTGGTTTATGAATGACGTCATTGGGTTAGCTTATTAGAATCATTCCGAAGTACAACGGCAAATTTATGCGATCACCTGCTTTCATAGGTGCTGCGCGCGCTCAGCATTAACGGCCGCACGCAAGGTGCGTGCGGTGCAATATGTTGCGTTGCGGATGGCCGCTAGCCGGACGCGATATCGCTCTTCGCGAGATCCCACATCAGGCTGTAAGTGCCGACGGAGACAGGAAGCGGGAAGGGCGATGCGGCGGGGCCGGTGAAGCGTTCGGCAATGACCGCGGAGACCGCGCCGACATGCGTGCCGTCGATCAGCACGAACCAGTCGCGCGCGCCCTCATTGCGCACCGCTGGAATGTCTGCGGTCGCGCCCGACAATTCCGGCTCGCTTTCGAGCAGATGCATCGAGATGATGCCCTCGCGCTCCCCGGGCGTCAGCTTTTCGTGCAGTGCATCACGCCATGTCCCGGCATTGTCGGCGCTCGGCCGCAGCCGCACCAGCCCGAGTGCTGCGCCGCGACCGGTGCCCTTGCTGATGGTGATGCGCGCGACCACGCGCAGCATGTTCTTGAAATGCGCCATGGTCCGCCGCGACCATTCGGTCTGGTTGGCGAGGCGGGCCCGGTAGGCGGGACTGTCGAGCACGTCGAGCGTCGCGGTCGAGTACAGCGAGAGATATTTGGGATTGGCAGCATGCGCGACATAGCGCCGCGCCTCCAGGAAACCCTCGATCGCGACGCGCTCTTCCAGATGCTCGCGATCGTACCAGCGATTGAAATCGGCCTCATCTGGAACGTCGATGTTCATCGACGTCAGCAGCATGCCTTGCCCGGCGAGCGGCATTGTTCTTGTCCTTCCCATTCAGACCCTCATGGCGAGGAGCCACGAAGTGGCGTCGCGAACCATGAAGGCCCCACTGCTAGATCCGGGCCTTATCCTTCGAGACGCGTTCCTTTTGGAGCGCTCCTCAGGATGAGGAGATCGATCTAGCGCGCGGCTTTCGACGCGAGATCGGCGATCGACTTCATGACCGCGTCCCGCACGCCGGCATCATAGAGCGAATGTCCGGCTTCTTCCACGATCCGAATCTCGGAACCCGGCCAAACTTTCGCAAGCCGCTCGGATGTCTCAGGAGGGCACAACAGATCGTAGCGGCCCTGCACGATGATGCCGGGAATGCCAGCGAGCTTGCCGGCGTTCCGCAACAGCTGGTCGTCCGTCATGAAGCTGTCGTGGACGAAATAATGTGCCTCCATGAATGGCGTCGCAGGCAGCGTGCGCCACACGTTCAGCGATGCGAGGTCCAGCCCCGTCTTGGCCGCCTTGTGCTCAGACAGGACGCGTTCGGTGTCGTGCCAGGCCCGCGCGGCGGGACCATGCAGGGCCGGATCGGCATCGAGGATGCGGCGCCAATAGGCGTCCACCGGGTGTGCGCGCTCATCGGGCGGCAGCACGCTGAGAAAATCCTCGTGGAGCGCTGGATAGAATTGCGACAGGCGCGACGTGAAAGCGGTTTCGACCTCGGCACGGGTGCCCAGGAAGGTTGCGCGGAGCGCAATGCCGGAGATGCGGTCGGGATGGGCCTCGGCATAGGCCAGCGCCAGCGTCGCGCCCCAGGAGCCGCCGACCACCATCCAGCGGTCGAAGCCGAATTTCTCGCGGATCTTCTCCATGTCCGCGATCAGATGCGCCGTCGTGTTATTTTCCCGCGATCCCTTGGGACGGCTGCGGCCGCAGCCGCGCTGGTCGAACAGCACCGCGCAGAAGCGTTCGGGATCGAACAGCTTGCGATGGTCGGGTTGGCAGCCGCTGCCGGGCCCGCCATGCAGATAGATGGCGGGGATGCCGTCAGCGCGGCCGACGCTCTCGACATAGAGCTCGTGGCCGTCGCCGACGTCGAGCATGTCGGAGGTCAGCGGCGCAAAGGGATCGGCACGTTTGGCGGATGCGGCCGCGTCGGCGTCAGGCATCATTCCCGGATTCCAGAGTGCCGCCGGCGAAATTGCGATAGAGGAAGCGGTTGGTCTCGCCCTCGGCCTCGCGCTCGGCCTGCTTGAAGATGGTCTCGTGCAGCGGCGACAGCGCGCAGGCGGGATCGGTGTTGGCGGCGTCGCCCGTCAGCGCAAAGGCCTGGCAGCGGCAGCCGCCGAAATCGATCTCGCGGAATTCGCAGGTCTTGCACGGCTCCTTCATCCAACCGGTGCCGCGATAGCGGTTGAAGGCGTCCGAGTTCTGCCAGATCCAGGCGATCGAATGATTGGAGCGCACGGATTCGAAGTCGAGCCCGGTGATGCTCTCGGCGGCGTGGCAGGGCAGCACCTTGCCGGCCGGCGAGATGTTGAAGAACTGCCGGCCCCAGCCGCCCATGCATTTCTTCGGCCGCAGCGCGTAATAATCGGGAACGACGTAGTCGATGGCGAGCGTGCCCTTCAGCCGCTCGCGCGCCTCCTCGACGATGCGGGTGCATTCGTCTAACTGCGCCACGGTCGGCATCAGCGCGGCGCGGTTCTTCAGCGCCCAGCCGTAATATTGGACATTGGCGACCTCGAGCCGGTCGGCATCGAGATCGATCGACATCTGGATGATGTCGGGGAGCTGGTGCAGGTTCTGCCGGTGCATCACCGCGTTCACGGTGAGCGGCAGATCGAGCTCGCGCGTCCATTTCGCCACTTCGAGCTTCTTGCGATGCCCGTTCTTGTAGCCGGCGACGCGGTCGGCGAGACCTTCTTCAACGCCCTGGAAACTGATCTGCACATGGCAGAGCCCGGCATCCGCCAGCTCGCTCAGCCGCTCGCGCGTCAGCAGCACGGCCGAGGTGATCAGATTGGTATAGAGGCCGACGTCGCTGGCATGCTTGACCAGCTCGACGAGGTCCTTCCGCGCCGTCGGCTCGCCGCCGGAGAAATGCACCTGGAGCACGCCGATCTCGGCGAGCTCGCTCAAGACCTTCTTCCACTCCTCGGTCGTCAGTTCCTTGCCGGAGCGGTCGAGCTCGACCGGATTGGAGCAATAGGGGCATTGCAGCGGGCAGCGATGCGTGATCTCGAGCAATACGGCGAGCGGAATGCCGAACGTCTCCGCTGTCGAGCGTTGCTTCTCCAGCACCGCGAGGCTGTCGCTGATGTCGGGCGGAAGATTGCCGAGCAGGTCGCTCATGACGTCTTCTCCCGGGCCTCGGTGAGGAAGCCCTTGTCGGCGAGATCCTGCAGCATGACGATGACGTCCGCCAGGATCGCTTCGCGCGGCGCGGCGTATTTCGCGGCCAGCTGGTCGGCGACGTCGCCGACATTGCGCTCGCCATCGCAGAGCTGCAAGACCTCGACCGCGATCTCGTCGGGCGCCAGCACCCGTTCCGGCGCCAGGATCACCCAGACCTTGCGCGTCTCGTCATATTTCAGCTTGGCATGCCGCGGCAGCACCGGGCGGCTTGCCTCGCTGACGCTGATGTTCCGCGGCCCGGCCATTGCTCTGATCCCTCAGCTCGCTTTGGGCACGAAGGCGCCCGGCGGAATGTGGCCCTCGACATAGGCGTGCTGGAGCGCATCGAGCTGCACCCACAGCACGTTGGTCTTGAAGATCAGCGCGTTGCAGACGGAGGCGCGCTGCTCCGGCGTCGTGGCATGCGCCTTGACGTAGTCGAGCGCGAAACCGGCATCGCGCGGCGCCTGCGCTAAGCGTCGCTTGAAGTAGCTCATGATGTCGGGATTGACGAAGTCGTAGTGCTCCAGCATGCCGGAGATGCGCTCCTCGTGCAGGTTCGGCGCGAACAATTCGGTGAGCGAGGAGGCGATCGCCTCCAGCGGGCTCTTCTCGCGGCAGTAATGGACATAGGCTTCGACCGCGAAGCGCGTCGCCGGCAAGATGCCTTCGGTCGATTCCACATAGGCCGTGTCGAGGCCGAGGCCTTCGGTCAGCTTCAGCCAGCGCTCGATACCGCCCTCGCTGCCGACGTCGCCGTCATGGTCCTCGATGCGGTGGCGCCATTCCAGCCGCGTAGCGCGGTCGCGGAAGCGCGAGATCACCACGGCGTCCTTGATCGGGATCGTGCTCTGGTAATAGTAGCGGTTCAGCGCCCAGGCCTGCACCTGGCCCTTGTTCAGCTTGCCGCCGTGCAGCAGCTTATGGAACGGATGCAGGCTGTGATAGCGCGTAGCCCCGATATGGCGCAGCGTCGCCTCAAGCTCCTCGGCCGAGTTGAGCCTGATGTCCTTGCCAACAGAGAGCGCGGTCATTCCAGTCAGTGACGCGGCATTCACAGCACGATCTCCGTTCCGTCGGCGGGTATCCGCCAGCCCGCGGCCTCAAGCGCTTTACGCTCCGGCGTATCGGGCAGCAGCGCCGGATTCGAGTTATTGATATGCAGAAACATCTTCCTGTCGAGAGTGAGGTCGGCGAGGCGCGCGATCGCGCCATCGTGACCGGACATCGCGACATGGCCCATGCTCTTGCCGGTCTTGTGGCCGAGCCCGGCCTTGATCATCTCGTCATCCTGCCAGACCGTGCCGTCAAAGAACACCAGTGCTGCGCCATCGATCTCGGCCTTGAGCGCATCGGTCACCTCGGCGCAGGCGGCGATGAAGTAGAAGCACTTGCCGGTTGATTTGTCCGTGATCTTGAGTCCCAGCGTATCGCCGTCGCCGGTCTCGCCGCCGGGATGCGCCTTACCTTCCAGATACCAGGCCGACTTGCCGGGCACCGCGAAGGGCAGCACCTCAAGTCCTGAGCGCGCGCCATCAGGCAGCCGCGGCTCGAACGGCTCGTGGATGGAAATCGGCTGGCGCTGTACGTTCTTCTCGTTCAGGACGTTGAAGATGCTGTTGCTCTTCAGGATCGCCAGCACCTTCTGATGCGCATAGACCGTGAAGGGTGAGCCCTCGCGCATCGACAGCAGGCCCGCGACCGCATCCACCTCGCTGTTGGTCAGGATCACGCCTGCAACAGGTGTATGGCGCAGCGCGCCGGCCTTGGGATGCAGCTGCGGCGTGGCGTTCAATTGCTGGCGAAGATCGGGGGAGGCGTTGATCAGGAACCAGTGCTCGCCGTCGCCACTGAAAGCGACCGAGGCTTGGGTTCTCTGAAGCTCCTGGCCATTTTCACGGGCCGCCCGGCAGCCCTCACACCCGCAGTTCCATTGCGGGACTCCGCCGCCGGCCCCGGCGCCCAGGACGACGACGCGAAGCATAATACGTCTCCTGGAGGGAACGTCGCGAGGTGGATCTCAGGCCGACACGGATGCCGACAAAGTTCGTGTCTTCCGGAAACCGATCGTGACCGAAAGATCCACCTGCGCAGAAACCACCAACCGCTTACTTGCGGGTGGCGCTCACATACATGTTGATTTCCATGCCACAGGGCACTTCGACGATCTTCGGGGCTTTCCAAGCCATTTTGGCTCTCCATTTTCACGAATTCGGACGTATCCGCCCAACGGTTAAAGTAATGCGAGCGGAAAACTTCGCTAGTGAAATCTTCCCGAGAAAGCCATGTTGCGCCGCGAAAATGATGGTGGAACATCACTTCCCGTGATGCTGCCTTGCGCGTGGCGCATTCGGTCGCGAACCCTGTCCTGATAAAGCAGTTGTGAGTGCAGTGCAGCTTTCAATCCGGTACAGGCCTCCCAATTTGGACTCTCGTGATGCCCAGATACTTCTTCAACACCCGCATCGGCGACGAATTGATCGTGGATCCCGACGGAGAGGACCTGCGTAACCCCGATCGCGCCTGGGAGGTCGCCCGCCAGATGATCCTGGAGGTGGTGAAGTCGGAGGGCGCCCAGCCGGCGCTCATGGAGGCCGTCATCGAGGTGACCGACGACGACGGGGAGATCGTGCTCGAATTCCCCTTCACCGAGGCCCTGCTGGACATCCCGGATCAGTCCGCGACCAGGCATTGAGGCCCCCGCGCGCTCCCCTGTCATTGCGAGGAGCCCTTGCGACGAAGCAATCCAGATTGTCTCCGCGGAGGGATTCTGGATTGCTTCGCTGCGCTCGCAATGACCGGGAATGAGGCACCACCCGGCGCCAAGCCCGCTCTTCCTCCCCGCGAAATCCGCATGGCTTTGCCGCGTTCCCGGCGCTAAAAGACGCCGGTTAAACGGAGCAAACCATGCAAGATCTCTGGCGCCTGTCGGCCGCCGACCTCGCTACCCTCGTCAAATCCAAAAAGGTCTCCGCCAGGGAGGCGGCCAAGGCCGGTCTGGCCCGCCTGGACGCCGTCAATCCCCAGCTCAACGCGGTGATCGACCACCGGCCGGAGGACGTGCTCAAGCAGGCTGATGCCGTCGATGCCGCCATCGCCAGGGGAGACGATCCCGGTGTGCTCGCCGGCGTGCCCGTCACCATCAAGGCCAATGTCGACCAGGAAGGCTTTGCCACCACCAACGGCCTGAAACTCCAGCGCGACCTGATCGCGCGCGAGGACAATCCGGTGGTCGCCAATTTCCGCAAAGCGGGCGCCATCCTGCTTGGCCGCACCAATTGCCCGGCCTTCTCCTATCGCTGGTTCACCACCAATCTGGTCCATGGCGACACCAAGAACCCCCGCGATGCCTCGCTGACCCCGGGCGGCTCGTCCGGCGGCGCCGGCTCGGCGGTCGCGGCCGGCATCGGCCATATCGCCCACGGCACCGACATCGCCGGCTCGATCCGCTATCCCGCCTATGCCTGCGGCGTGCACGGCCTGCGCCCGACGCTCGGCCGCATCCCGGCCTTCAACCCGGCGCTGCCGGAGCGTCCGATCGGGCCGCAGATCATGGCCGTCTCGGGCCCGCTGGCGCGCACGGTCAACGATCTCAGGATCTCGCTCGAAGCCATGTCGGCCCGCGACATCCGCGACCCCTGGTTCGTGCCGGCGCCGCTGGAGGGCCCCGCGCGGCCGAAGCGCGCCGCGCTCTGCCTCAACCCGGACGGGCTTGCGACCAAACCGGAGGTGAAGGCCGCGGTGACCGACGCCGGCAAGCGGCTGGAGCGCGCCGGCTGGACTGTCGAGGTCATCGAGAACACGCCGCCGATGCGCGAGGCGGTCGAGTGGCAGAGAAAACTCTGGCTTGGCGACGGCTATGAGGCGCAGCTGGAGATGGCTGAGCGCGAAGGCGATCCCGGTGCGCTGGCCTGCCTGCGCGGCAATCGCGCCAAGGTCACGCCGATGGACCAGGCGGACTACGCCAAGGCGCTCACGCGCCGCGCCACGCTGACCCGCGACTGGATGCTGTTCTTCGAAAAATATGCCGTGGTGCTCACGCCGGTGTCCGGCGAGTTGCCGTTCCCGGATCATCTCGACCGCAAGGACAACGAATCCTTCGAGCGCGTCTGGGAGGCGCAGATGCCGCAAATCGCGACCCCGTTCATGGGACTGCCGGGCCTGGTGGTCTCCACCGGTCTGGTTGGCAAGGCGCCGGTCGGCGTGCACATCGTGTCCGGCCGCTATCGCGAGGATCTGTGTCTGCTCGCAGGCGAAGCGATCGAGGCGGGCGGCGTGCCGCCGTCGCCGATCGATCCCGTGGGTTAGCGATGTCTGTGATCTACGACTTCAAGGCCAACTCGCTTCTCGGCGAGGAGGTGCCCATGCGCCGTTTCGAAGGGCAGGTGCTCTTGATCGTCAACACCGCGAGCAAATGCGGCTTCACACCGCAATATCGCGGGCTCGAGGATCTCTATCGCGACCTCTCGCCGCGCGGCTTCTCGGTGCTCGGCTTTCCCTGCAACCAGTTCGGCGCGCAGGAGCCGGGGCCGGCGAGCGAGATCCAGTCCTTCTGCTCGACCAACTACGACGTCACCTTTCCCCTGTTCGAGAAGATCGACGTCAACGGCGCCCATGCGCACCCTCTGTATGAGTACCTGAAACGCCAGCAATCCGGCCTGCTGGGCGCCTCCATCAAATGGAATTTCACCAAATTTCTCGTGGACCGTGCCGGCAAGGTGATCGCGCGCTACGCGCCGACCGCACGGCCGGAAGGACTGCGGAATCAAATCGAGACCCTGTTATGAGCGAGACAATCATGAGCGACGAATTTCCGGACCGCCTGTCGGTCGACCCGAACAGCCCCTATTACAACGCGGATATTCTCTCGCGCGACGTCGGCATCCGCTTCAAGGGTGTCGAGAAGACCAATGTCGAGGAGTACTGCATCAGCGAAGGCTGGGTCCGCGTCACCGCCGGCAACGCCAAGGACCGCCACGGCAATCCGCTGACGATCAAGGTGCATGGTCCGGTCGAGCCGTATTTCAGGGATAAGAAATAGTTTCTAAGCGCGCCGTGCTCTCTCCACCCGTCATTGCGAGGAGCGCACACTCTCTCCACGTCATTGCGAGCGACTTGTCCGCCATAGCTCGAAGAGCGACGGCGGAAGCGAAGCAATCCAGAATCTTTCCGCCGTGACAGTCTGGATTGCCTCGTCGCTTCGCTCCTCGCAATGACGAAAGTAAAAGGCCAACCCCATGTCCGTCCGCATCGTTGACGTCCGCGAGATCACGAAGCCGATCTCTTCGCCGATCCGCAACGCCTATATCGACTTCACCAAGATGACGACGAGCCTCGTCGCCGTCGTCACTGACGTCGTCCGCGACGGCAAGCGCGTCGTCGGCTACGGCTTCAATTCCAACGGCCGCTACGGGCAGGGCGGCCTGATCCGCGAGCGCTTTGCCTCGCGCATCCTGGAGGCCGATCCGAAGTCGCTGCTGAATGCGGCTGGTGACAATCTCGACCCCGACAAGGTCTGGGGCGCGATGATGACCAACGAGAAGCCGGGCGGCCATGGCGAGCGCTCGGTCGCGGTCGGCACCATCGACATGGCGGTGTGGGACGCGGTGGCGAAGATCGCAGGCAAGCCGCTGTTCCGCCTGCTCGCCGAACGGCACGGCGTGAAAGCAAATCCGCGCGTGTTCGTCTACGCCGCCGGCGGCTATTACTATCCCGGCAAGGATCTCTCGATGCTGCGCGGCGAGATGCGCGGCTATCTCGATCGCGGCTACAACGTCGTGAAGATGAAGATCGGCGGCGCGTCGATCGAGGACGACCGCACCCGCATCGAGGCGGTGCTGAAGGAGATCGGCAAGGACGCGCAGCTCGCGGTCGATGCCAACGGCCGCTTCGATCTCGAGACCGGCATCGCCTACGCAAAAATGCTGCGGGACTATCCGCTGTTCTGGTACGAGGAAGTCGGCGATCCCCTCGACTACGCGCTGCAGGCCGCGCTCGCCGAATTCTATCCGGGCCCGATGGCCACGGGCGAAAACCTGTTCAGCCACCAGGACGCGCGCAACCTCATCCGCTACGGCGGCATGCGCCCGGATCGCGACTGGCTGCAATTCGACTGCGCGCTGTCCTATGGCCTCTGCGAATACCAGCGCACGCTGGAGGTCCTGAAAACCTACGGCTGGTCGCCGAGCCGCTGCATCCCCCACGGCGGCCACCAGATGTCCCTCAACATCGCAGCCGGCCTCGGCCTCGGCGGCAACGAGAGCTATCCCGACCTGTTCCAGCCCTACGGCGGCTTCCCGGATGGTGTGCGCGTCGAGAACGGCCACATCACCATGCCCGACCTGCCGGGCATCGGCTTCGAAGGCAAGTTCGATCTCTACAAGGAAATGAAGGCGCTGGCGGAGTAGGATTGGGCTCGACGGCCGCGCCGACACTCTCCGTCATTGCGAGCGCAGCGAAGCAATCCAGAGTCTTTTCGCAGAGGCACGGCTGCAAGCTTCTCGTCTGGTACGAACTGCACGCGACAATGACCGATGCGATTGTACGTGAGAAGCAGATCAAGGGTGGCAGCAGAGCGAAGAAGCTTGCGCTGATCGAGAGCGCCAATCCGGACTGGACGGATCTCTACGAGACGCTGATCTGACGACAGGGGGAGTGGCGGTAGTAGGCGAGAGGGCGCCACTCATCCCGTCATTGCGAGCGTAGCGAAGCAATCCAGAATCTTTCCGCGGAGGCAGTCTGGATTGCTTCGTCGCATGTGCTCCTCGCAATGACGGCGGAGGGACCTTGGTCACTGCACGCCCTCCACCCGTGACAACAACATCGGCTGCAGTGCACCATACATCAGCGTGCGCCACAGCCATTCGATCGGGCCGTATCGGCAGTGGCGCAGCCACCATGCGCTGAACAGCACCTGTCCGACGTAGACGGCGATGCCGATAGCGAGGGCCTGGGTGATGCCGAGCCGTCCGAACAGGCCAAGGCCGTAGCCGTAGAAGATCCAGCCGAAGATGAGCGATTGTGCGACGTAGTTGGTGAATGCCATCCGGCCGAGCGGCGCGGCCCAGCCGAGCAGCCTCTTGCCGCGTCCGAAACTGGCGATGAAGAGGATGGCGGCACCATAGCCCAGCGCCAGCAGGATGTTGCCGAGCGGCTCGATGCCGACGTAAAGCAAGGCCGCGCCGAGACAGATAGCCGGAAGCGCGATGACGAGCAGGCCGCGGGCATTTTGCAGAATGCCGCTCCGCCAGGCCAGCGCTCCGACGAGAAACAGCCCGATCGTGCGCAAGAAGACGAACGCGTGCAGGGACGCGATGAGAGGAATTTCGCGGAGACGAAACGCCAGCACGTCGAGGAAGCCGCCCGTCGCATAGATGCGATTTGCATCCATGACGTCCCGCCAGATCGCGGTCCTGCCGGGAAACAACCCCGCGGGCGGAAAGGCCTGCATGGCCAGATACAGCGCGAGAGACGCCAGCGCGGCGAGCGTCAGCAACCAGCGCGGGCCAAACAGGAACGGCAGCACGATGAATCCCGCCAGTGCATATTCGGTGAGGATATCGCCGTTCCAGATCAGGCACAAATGAATGACGCCGAACACCAGCAGCACAGCGAGCCGCCGCAGGAGCAGGAAAGTGCGGCGCTCGCTGTTCGCGAGCCGGTCGAATTGAATGGCAAGGCCTGCGCCGAACAGCAGCGAGAACAGCGCAAACGCCTTGAGCTCCACGGCCTGCGTCAGGATCGTTTCGACGGCGCGATCAACCGGCGAAGCAAGCGTCCTGGCACCAAGAAACTGCTCGAAGATCGAAATGCGAAATTCCATGACCACGTTGATGGCCATGACGCCGAACAGGGCAATGCCCCGCAGCACGTCGATGGCGTCGATCCGGTCCGAGGGGCTTATTGGCCGAGGAGATGCGGCACCATCGGATGTCATGGAAGAATTCCAATTGTAGCTCGACGATGCGTGGCGCGGGGCGAGATGCCTGCCACACGCTCCGTCATTGCGAGCGCAGCGAAGCAATCCAGAATCTCTCTGTGGAGGCAGTCTGGATTGTTTCTTCGCAAGAGCTCCTCGCAATGACGATGTGGCGAAAGTCTGCCATCCCTTACGAAATTTCGCTCCTCACACGCGTTGCAGCAGCGGCCGCAAGCTGCGGATGTCGGTCACAGCCTCAATCTCATACACCGACTTGATCAACCGCTCGGCCTTCTCGCCGCCGACCACTGGGGCAATCAGATCGCGCGCCTTGTCGATGACCTCGTCGCGCGTCATCGGGTTGCGCGGCGTGCCGCGCACGGCGGTGACGCGCTCGGAGAGGCGGCTTCCATCAGTGAGCTCTATCTCGACGACGGCGACGCGCACCGGCAATAGTTTGGCCAGCTCCTCGTCGCGCACCAAATTCACCTTGGCGCGCTCCTTCAAAACCGCCGCGTCCTGCAAGCGCGGCTTGTCGTGCGCGGCGTGGAACGAGGCGGTCTTGTCGAGCAGCATCACGGCGACCATGTGCTGGAGACAGATGTCGGGGATGTCGCGGTTGTCCACGACCTCGGCGACCGACGGCGCAAGACGTACGGTGACGCGCTTGACCTCTCCGGCCTCGAACGCCTGCTTGCTGCGGATGGCGTAGACCGCATCGAGCGGTCCCTGGATCGGTGAACCCACCGTCCATTTCTTGATGTCGGTGCCTGCGATCTCGTAACGCTCGCCAAGCTTCTCCACGAGTTTTCCGGTCGCTGCCTTCGGCGCATAGGCCAGGAAGTAATTGTCTGGCCCTGAGAACACGTCGTCGACGCCGTTCCAGTCCGAACGCACCAGCAGTGCCGACGTCACGCCGTTTCGGGCCGGCATGCCGGCGAACACAAACCCCTTCTCGATATGGTCGACGTCGCGCCGCCACACGATGAAGCCGGAGGATTGCTGCGCGGCATAGTCGAGCACCCAGCGCATCCGGTGCGCGTCGAAGCCGGCGACGCTAGCCGCCGCAGCGGAAGCGCAGAACGTACCGGAAATGCTGTGCGTGCTCAGCACGCTTTCATAGCTGAAATCGGCCCCGCCCATCGCCATCACCACGCGCGTGCCGACGTCATAGCCGAGCGTCACCGCACGCAGAAAATGGGCGCCGTCGATTCCGAGGTGTTCGCCGAGCGCAAGTGCCGCGGGCACAGTCGAACTGCCGGGATGCGAGCGCGACGGGCTGTGCGAATCGTCGGTCTCGTCGGCATGCGCCATAACGCCGTTGGCAAGCGCAGCTTCGACTGGCGACGCGGTGAGCGATGTGCCGGCAATGGTCGATGTCCCCTGCGCAGCATTGGCGCGAATGTAGCGCTGCGCCGCCTGACCGGGCGGCAGCTCCGATCCTGATATCATCGACGCCAGCGTGTCGAGGATGTGGTGCTTTGCTTGTTCGACGACTTCGGGCGGCAGCGCGCGGGTTTTCGCAGCGCTCATGTAGTCGCACAGCGCCGTCATTTCTGGCCCGGAGCCAGATCCCTCCGCGAAACTGCGCGCGGGCGAAAGCGAGAGGCCGGTTGCCGCCGCTGCGGTCAGGCTGAGAAAGTCGCGTCGTTTCATGGTGTCCCGTCTTTGGTGCAGGAACTGATGAAACGGATAGCGCCTGGGATAGCGGTATGTCCAGTAGCCGCCGCGCTCCGCTGTCATGCCCCGCGCAGGCGGGGCATCCAGTACGCCGCGGCGGATGTGGTCAGAGCGAGTTTCTCCAACGCCGGCCTCTGGAATACTGGATCGTCCGCCTTCGCGGACGATGACACCGCAATTGTCCCTACGACAGCCGCATGTCCAGCAGCCTGCGCCCCTCGCCCTTCAGCAGCTTCTTCACCGCGCTCGACGCCACGACCTCGCCGTCATTGGCGTAGGCTTCGTGGTTCTTCTCGATGTCGTCGAGGCGGTAGAGGTAGTTGACCATCACGCCGGCGGACTCGCGCGCGCCTTTCGGCGAGAGGTCGCCGAGCCAGTTGATGCGCTCGAGCCGTGCGCCGTTGCCGAGATGGAAGCGGGCGACGGAATCGATCAGCTTGCCCTTCGGCGTGCGCGCTTTCAGGAAGTAATAGGCCGCGAGCGGCTCGATCACGGTGCGGAGCAGCGTCGTCGTCTCGGGGTTCTCGAACCATTTGGGATCGTCGAGGCGCTTCAGCACCTCGCGGTCCTCGTCCGAGAGCGGCAGGTCCCTGTCCTGCTTCACCCATTGCATGAAGCCCGGCACCGGCGACAGCGTCACGAAGGTGTCGAGTTTTGGCGTCTCGCGGCGCAGCTCTTCGACCACCTGTTTGATCAGGAAGCTGCCGAAGGAGATGCCGCCAAGCCCGCGCTGGGTGTTGGAGATCGAATAGAACACCGCGGTGCGCGCACGCTCGATCGGCAGATGCTGGCGGTCGACCGCCAGCAGCGGCGCGATCGCACCGGGGATCGTCTCGGTCAGCGCCACCTCGACGAAGATCAGGGGCTCGTCAACCATGGCGGGATGGAAGAAGGCGTAGCAGCGCCGGTCGACCGGATCGATGCGGCGGCGCAGGTCGTCCCAGTCGCTGATCTCGTGCACGGCTTCGTAACGGATGATCTTTTCGAGGATGTTGGCCGGGGTCGACCAGTCAATCCGGCGCAGCACGAGAAACCCCCTGTTGAACCACGACGAGAGAAGGTGCGAGACGTCGCGATCGAGCGCGGCGAGATCGGTGTGACCGTTCATCATGCCGAGCAGATCGGCGCGCATGTTGACGAGATCGCCGGTGCCGCCCGGCGCGCGGTTGAGGCGGCGGATCAGCTCCTGCCGGCGCGGCTCGGAGGCGAAATGCAGCGAGCTCGCGTCTTCGTCACTGGGACTGGCGCGCCATTTTTCGATCGCCTTGGACAGGCGTTCGCGATCGGGGCCGAAATCGCGCACCAGGGCTTCGAAGAAGGCGCGGCGTCCTGCCGCATCCAACTCCTGGTAGATGTCGAGCACCTCACGCGCCATGGCGGTGCCCGAAGCTTCGCCACGACCGGACAGCAGCGCACCGCAGAGCTCGATCAGCCCGTCGGCATCGTGCTTGGCGTCGGCGGAATCCCCGCGGCGCAGCAGCGTGCGGCCGCGATCGGAGATGGTGGCGAGCAGGTCTGAGAAGAAGGCGTTGGCCATCTGGTCGTTTCGATTCCGGTTTGTGCGCTGCGGAAGCTTACACGGGATTTAGGCGGAAGCCGATCACAATCAAGCAGGGGAATTTTGTATCTTTCGTGGTGCCATGCGCCACCAGGAAAGCTGTCATGCCCCGCGAGGCCGAGAGTGCCACCAAAGCTGTCATGCCCCGGCTTGACCGGGGCATCCAGTACGCCGCGGCCTCTCGGCTCAATCACGGCCGTCTCTGGAATACTGGGTCGCCCGGTCAAGCCGGGCGACGACACCGTGACTATTTCCCCGCAAACTCCGTCGGCGTCCGCCCAGTCACCTGACGGAATGCTGCCGAAAACGCCGGCACGCTGGCATAGCCGAGCTGGGTGGCGAGCTGCTTCACCGACACATTGGGGTCGGTCGACAGCCGCTGGATCGCTGCCGCAACCCTTGCGCGCTGGCACCAGCTCTTGAAGCTCAATTGCGTCTCGGTCGAAAACAGCCGCGACAACGTACGCGCGGAGGTTCCGACCTCACGCGCCAGCGTGTCGATGTCGTGCAGGCCGGTGGGATCGTCGAGCACGATCATCGCGGCGCGCCGGCAGCGCGGCTCATGCGGCAGCGGCACGAAGGTCGCGGAATCCTCCGCCTGGTGCAATTCCAGCATCACCAGGCGGACCAGCAGCTCGGTGCGCTCCTCGGTGTTGCGCGCGTCGAACAGCGCGAGGATCGCCTGGTTGAGCAGCGGCGATACCCGCACCACGAATTCCTTGGTCAGCCCCTCATAGCGTTGTTCGCGCTTGAGCCAGGGCAGGTCGAAATACAGCGTGCGCATCTCGATGTCGGCGAGCAGGTCGAGGGCATGCTCGAGCCCGGCCGGCACCCAGACGGCGCGGTCCGGCGGCACCAGCCAGCGCCCCGCGGGCGTCGTCACCTGCATCGTGCCCTTGGCGGCATAGATCAGCTGCGCCTCGCGGTGCATGTGCAGATCGATCCGCATGCCCTTGGGATAGTCGCGGGCGACGAGGTGCACACCCGCTGGCGAGCGATGGTTGCTCCGGACCTCCCGCAGGATTGGCGTTTCCAAGACAGTCATTGGCAGCATCCCGTCATGGCTCCGACATATAACCCATTTCGGAGCAGGAGAGGATTCGGAATGAATAGTCCCAGCCGGGTGATCAGTTTCGTCAACGCAGGCCATTTCATCGACCATTATGCGATGCTGATTTTCGCCGCCGCCGTGATCATCATGGGGCCGGCGCTCGGCATGGCCTATTCGGAACTTCTGCCCTATGCGACGCCGGGCTTCGTCGCCTTCGGCGCCGGCTCGCTGCTCACCGGCTGGCTCGGGGACCGCTGGAGCCGCCGCCACATGATGCTGATCTTCTTCGTCGGCATCGGTGCTTCCATGATCTCGGTCGGCTTCGTGCAGACCCCGGCACAGCTCGGCGCGGCGCTGTTCGCGATCGGCATTTTTGCCTCGATCTATCACCCCGTCGGCACCGCGATGATCGTGTCCTATGCCGACCGGCTCGGCCGCGAGATGGGGATCAACGGCGTCTGGGGCAATCTCGGCGTTGCCTCCTCCGCGCTGGTGACCGGCGTGATCGGCCAGTATCTCGGCTGGCGTTTTGCCTTCATCGTGCCCGGTGTCGTCACCATCCTGATCGGCATCGCCTTTGCGATGATGGTCGTGCATGAGGACCGCAAGGGCTCGAAGCAGGCGGCAGCTCAAGCGCGCGTGGCGAAGAAAGACATGTGGCGCGTGATCCTGTCGCTGCTGATCGTCGTGATCGCGATCTCGACGACGTTCAACGCGGTTACCGTCGCGCTGCCGAAGCTGTTTGCCGAGCGGCTCGCGGATTTGACAAAAAGCCCGGCGCTGCTCGGCGTCATCGCGGCCTGCGTCTACGTGTTCGGCGCGATGACCCAGTACACGATCGGCCGGCTGCTCGACCGCTACTCGCTGAAGACGGTGGCGCTGCCGCTGTCCTTCATGCTGGCGCCGTTCCTGTATCTCGCCGCGAACCTGTCCAATCTGCCGCTGATCCTGGTCTCGATCGGCATCGTCATGGGCGCGTTCGGGCAGGTCACGGTGAACGATGCCATGGTCGGCAAATACACCAGCGAGGAATGGCGCTCGCGCGCCTATGCCGTGCGCTATTTCATCGGCTTCACCGCCGCGGGCGCCTCCGTCGGCCTGGTCGCCTGGCTCTATGAGCAGGGCGGCTTCGTCACCATGCTGCACGCCTTCGCTGCCCTGTGCCTGCTCGCGATCGCCGCCGCGATCATCCTGCCGCGCGAGATCAGGACGCCGCAGCCGGCGTGAGGGATTGCCGAGAGACGGGCGCCTCTCGCCCCATCGTCATTGCGAGCGTAGCGAAGCAATCCAGAATCTTTCCGCGGAGGGACTCTGGATTGCTTCGCTGCGCTCGCAATGACGGGGGATGGACCGGCGCATCGTGCACCCCGCCCACAATGCCATTCTGCCGGTGTTTTGCCCGACGGGTCAAAGCACCGGAACGCTCAAATGCCATCAACGCCGTTCTACTGTGCATGGGGTTGTTTTCGACTTTTTTGTTTGTCGGCAGCCCGCCTCCGCGGAAAAACTACGGTTTCACCTCGGCCGCCGTCTTTGCCTTCGGCGCCTTCTTCGACGTGCGCCAGTTCTCGAAGCGCTGCACCACCACGAAGAAGGCCGGCACGAACAGCACCGCAAGGCAGGTCGAGGCCAGCATGCCCGAGAACACGGTGATGCCGATCGACTTGCGCGCGCTGGCGCCGGCGCCGGTCGCGATCACCAGCGGCACCACGCCGAGGATGAAGGCGAACGACGTCATCAGGATCGGCCGGAAGCGGGCGCGCGCCGCCTCGATCGCGGATTCCAGCACCGGCTTGCCGTCGCGGTTATGCAGCTCGAGCCCGACCTCGACGATCAGGATCGCGTTCTTGGCCGACAGCGCGATCAGCAGGATCAGGCCGATCTGGCAATAGAGGTTGTTGTCGATCTTCAAGGCGTTGAGGACGAGCATGGGCCCGATCAGCGATAGCGGCACCGCGAGGATCACCGAGATCGGCGCGTACCAGCTCTCGTACTGGCCGGCGAGCACGAGATAGACCAGCAGCATGGCAAGGCCAAACACCCAGTAGATCTGGTTCGAGACGGCCTTCTCCTGATAGGACATCGCGGTCCACTCATAGCCCGTGCCCGGCGGCAGCGTCTTGTCCGCGATCTCCTCCATCAGCTTCAGCGACTGGCCGGACGAGTAGCCCTGCGCCGGCAGGCCGACGATGGTCGAGGAAGGGTAGAGGTTGTAGAGGCTGATCAGCGACGGACCGGTGGCCGGCGTGATCGTGGCGACGGTGCCGATCGGGATCATGTCGCCGTTCGAGTTGCGTACCTGCATGTTGGCGATGTCGCGCTCGGTGACGCGGAATGCCGGATCGGCCTGGGTATAGACCTGGAACACGCGTCCGAACTTGTTGAACTGATTGACGTAGGACGAGCCGAGATAGGTCGACAGCGCCGCGAACACCTGATCGGTGGTGACGTGCAGCGTCTGGGTCTTGATGCGGTCGATCTCGACGTTGAACTGCGGCACCGACGAGCGGAACGAAGACGATACGCGCTGCAGCGCGCTCTGGCTCTGGGCGTTGGAAACCATCGCGCCGGTGATGGCCTGGAGCTTTGCAAAATCGCTGTTGCCGTCGCGCAGCTCGACCTGCATCGAGAAGCCGGCCGCGTTGCCGATGCCCTGGATCGGCGGCGGCGGCAACACCAGGGTGCGTGCCTCCATGATGGTCGCGAGCTTGTCGTTCAGCCCGTAGACCAGCGAACGCAGATCTTCGCCGGGCCCTTTGCGCGCCGACCAGTCCTTCAGGATGATGTAGGCGACGCCGGCATTGGCGAGGCTGGCGCTGTTGTCGAGCGCGGAGATGCCGGCGATGGTGATGACCTGCTGGACACCAGGCGTGTCCTTGATCAGCTCGCTCGCTCTGTCGAGCACCGTCTGGGTCCGCTCCAGCGCGGCGCCGTCGGGCAGTTGCACGGCGGCGATCAAATAGCCCTGGTCCTCGATCGGCAGGAAGCCGGTCGGCACCCGCGACAGGCCGTAGCCGCCGATCCCGATCAGCACCAGTGCGAATGCGACCGAGATCGTGCTGTTCCTGCACAGCACGCCGATGAGGCGCGTGTAGCCCCGCTCGACACGGTTATAGACGGCGTTGAAGCCGCGGTAGAAGAAGTTGCGCTGCTCCGGCGGCACCGTGGGCCGCAGCCAGAGCGCGCATTGCGTCGGCTTCAGCGTGGCCGCGTTGATGGCGGATAGCAGCGCGGTCGCCGCGATCACCAGCGCGAATTGCGAATAGATGCGCCCGGTGAGGCCGGCGAGGAACGAGGCCGGCAGGAACACCGAGATCAGCACCAGGGTGATGCCGACGATCGGCGCGAACAGCTGGTCCATTGCCCTGATCGCGGCGTCGTGGCCGTTCATGCCCTGCTCGATGTTGTGCGCGGCGCCTTCGACCACGACGATGGCATCGTCGACGACGATGCCGATCGCGAGCACGATCGCGAACAGCGTCGACATGTTGATGGTGAAGCCGAGCGCCGCCATCGCCGCGAACGCGCCGATGATGGTGACGGGCACGGTGGTCGCCGGCACCAGCATTGCGCGCCAGTCCTGCAAGAACACCAGGATCACGACCAGCACCAGCAGGCCGGCCTCGATCAGCGTCATGTAGACCTCGTGCACCGAGGCTTCGACGAATTTGGTGGTGTCGAACGGCGTGTCGTATTTGATGCCTTCGGGGAATCGCTTTGCAAGCTCCGCCATCTTCTTCTCGACGGCCTGCTCGACCTGGAGCGCGTTGGCGCCCGGCGACTGGAACACGCCGATGCCGGTGGCCGGCTGATTGTTCAGCGAGAAGATCTGGCTGTAGGTCTGCGCGCCCAATTCGACCCAGCCGACGTCGCGCACGCGCGTGACGTCGCCACTGGTGCCGGTCTTGACGATGATGTTCTCGAACTGGGTGGTGTCGTCGAGCCGGCCGTTGACGTTGAGCGTGTACTGGAACGCCTGTCCCGGCGGCGTCGGCGGCGCGCCGACCTGGCCGGCCGAGACCTGCTGGCTCTGCTGCTGGATCGCCGTGACGACGTCCGACGGCATCAGTCCGCGGACCTGGAGCTTGTTCGGATCGAGCCACACCCGCATCGAATACTGGCCGGCGCCGAACACCGTGACGTTGCCGACGCCGGGCAGGCGCGAAAGCTCGTCGCGGATGTTGATGGTGGCGTAGTTGCTCAGATAAAGGCTGTCGAACGTCTTGTCCGGCGAGGTCAGCGTCACGAACAGCAGGATCGAGGTCGACTTCTTCTGGACGGTGACGCCCTGGTTCTGCACGGAGGATGGCAGTTGCGACAGCGCGCTGGAGACGCGGTTCTGCACCAGCACCTGTGCGAAGTTGAGGTCGGTGCCGATCTTGAAGGTCACGGTCAGCGTATAGGTGCCGTCGGAGCCGCTGTAGGACTGCATGTAGAGCATGTCCTCGACGCCGTTGACCTGCTGCTCGATCGGCAGCGCGACGGTGTCGATCACGGTCTTGGCGCTGGCGCCCGGATAGCGCGTGGTGACCTGCACCGTCGGCGGCACCACGTCGGGATATTGCGCGACCGCGAGGTTGAACAGCGCGACGCCGCCGATCAGGATCATCAGAAGCGCGATGACGTTCGAGAGGACCGGCCGCTCGATGAAGAATTTCGAGATCATGGCTGGCGCCCCCTCACTTGGCAGACGCCTGCGGCTGCTCGATCTTCGTCAGTTGCGGATCGATCTTCTGACCCGGGATCACGCGCAGCAGCCCCGCGATCACCACGCGGTCGTCCGGCTTCAAGCCGCTTTCGATCACGCGCAGGCCGTTGTCGACCTGACCGATCTGCACCTTGCGCTGCTCGACAATGTTGTCGCTATTGACCACCAGGAGATAGCGGCCGCCCTGGTCGCTGCCGAGCGCGGTGTCGGGGACGAGGAGGGCGTTCTTGTCCTGGTCGAAGGGCACCCGGACCCGGACGAAATAGCCGGGCAGCAGCGCTCGCTTGTCGTTGGGCAAGACGCCGCGTACCGCGAGCGTGCCCGTTGATGTATTGAGGGTCGGCGAGACGTAGTCGAGGTGGCCTTCATGCGGATAGCCGGTCTCGGTCTGGAGGCCCACCTGGATCGGCAACTGTTTGAGGTCGGCCACGGTCAGCCCGCGACGGGCCGCTTCGGCGCGGATGCGAAGGACGTCCTGCTCACTGACCGTGAAGTTCACCCAGATCGGATCCAGCGCGACGATGGTTGCGAGCTGGGTCGGGGAGGAGACGCCGACGAGCTCGCCGATCGAGACCAGGTGCGCGCTGACGATGCCGTCGAACGGCGCGCTCACCTTGGTGTAGCCGTAATTGACCTCGGCGAGCCTCGTATTGACCTGGGCCTGCTGGAGACTGGCCTGGGCGTTGTCGCGGGTGGATGTCGAGGTGTCGAGCGTCGCCTGCGAGACAGCCTGGCGCTGCACGAGGTCGACCTGCCGCTTGAAATCGGCCTCGGCCTGCTTGAGCGTGGCCTGCGCACCGACCTCGGCCGCCTGCGCCTGCTCGAGCTTGAGCTTGTAGGTCTCAGGCTCGATTAAGAAAAGCTGGGTGCCCTGCTTGACGAAGCTGCCGTCCTGATAGTCGATCGATTGCAGGAAGCCCTGCACGCGCGCCACCAGATCGACGCTCTTGACCGGCGCGGTGTTGCCGGTGGCTTCGACATAGCGCGTCACGGCCCGCTGTACCGGCGTGGCGACGTCCACCTTCGGCGGCGGCGGCGCCACGAACGTGTTCTTGTCCTCGCAGCCGGCGAGCGCCACCACGGCCGCCGCGGCAACGAGTGCCCGCCCGACATGTCTCCACGCTCCGTTCCGTTGTGCGAGATCAGCGGGATTCGCGCAGGTCATTCGGTGGCCCCCGATTATTGTCTGTCGGTGTGGCAGGCTACCAACAAATGCCCGGCCGTGGAACACCATAGCCATGGCGGTCACCAGCCTTACACTGTAAACGGCGCAGTGGCCTTTGACAGGTTTGTCATGGCAAACCGCTCTTCATCGGGTGCATGATCGACCAGAATTGTGTCAAAGACCGAGTGACGGAAACGAAACGGTCGAGAAGCAGAGAAGAAAAGGTGAGGAGAACATGACATGCCCACGTCGCTCCAGGCGGCCCTTGCCGGCCTCGTTTTCGCAGCGGCAGTCGCCATGCCCGCGCTAGCCGATGGCCTGAAGGACGAGATCGCGCCGACCGGCAAGCTGCGGGTCGCGATCGCGATCAGCCCGGCGGGCGGCGCGTTCTGGTCGACCAAGACCGAAGCCGGCTATGCCGGCGTGCCGGTCGACCTCGGCAAGGAGATGGCCGGCCAGCTCGGCGTACCCGTCGAATATGTCGTGCACCAGAATTCCGGGCAGATCACCGACGCGGCGTCGAAGGGGACCTGGGACGTCACCTGGCTGCCAAAAGATCCCGAGCGCGAGACCAAAATGATGTTCGGCCCGATCTACGAGGTCGCGGATGCCACCTACATCGTCAAGCCCGGCTCAGCCATCACCAACTTCGCCAGCCTCGATCAACCCGGCATCAAGGTCGCGGCCGTCAACGCCACCACGACCATGCGCGGCGCGATCGCGCATCTGAAGAATGCGAAAGCCACGGGCTATCAGACCTATGACGAGATCTTCGGCCTCCTGAAGAGCGGCGAGATCGACGCCTTCGCGCTGTCGCGCGACCAGCTCAACAAGATGGCGCAGAAGATCCCGGGCACGAAGGTGCTGGACGAGACCTTCAAGAAAACGGTGACGGCGGTGGCCGTGCCGCTCGGTCACAGCCAAGCGCTGGCGTTCGTCACCAAGTTCATGAACGAGGCGGTGACGAACGGCGCCTTGCGCAAGGCCTATGACAACAATGGCCTGAAGGACACGCCGATCCGGACGGAGTAGCGGCAGCGGCTCCATGGCAAGCGAGATTCAGATCCGCGCTTTCTTGCTGGCCGATGCGGCCGCCGTGCGCGAGCTGTTCATCCAGGTCAATCGCCTGTTGGCGCCGGTGCATTTGGCGGAGGCGTTTGAAGGATACATCACCCGCTCCCTCGCGGAGGAGATAGATCGTCTCGCCGATTATTATTCGGGTCGGAGCGGCGGTTTCTGGGTCGCCGTCGATGACGATGAAATCGTCGGCATGTTTGGACTGGAGGCCTCTGGCGAACGCGCGATGGAGTTACGGCGCATGTACGTTGCTCCCGGCGCGCGGCGCCGGGGTATCGCGCGAAAGATGCTGGCGTTTGCGGAAGAGGAGTGCCGCCGCCGCAATCGTCCGCAATTGCAGCTGAGCACGTCCGAGCTTCAGCAGGATGCGCTGGCGCTGTATCGAAACGCAGGATACGAGAAGGTGCGCGAGGAGATCGCCGATGCCGCCAGCAACAAGACATTGGGCGGCGGCATTCGTCGCTACCATTTCACCAAGCGGCTCTGACGGCCATTCCAGGCTCTTCGCCTGCTGTTACGACTGGCCTCACGGCTCCGCGGTGCGAATGCCTGCGGGGCTCACCTGCAGCTTGAGTGTGGACGTCCTGGTCAGCGCCTTGCCGTCGAACGAGAACGCGATCAGCTCGTTCTCGACCATGCACTGCGCCACGACATGTTTTGAGTCCTTTGACCACACCATGCCCTGACACCAATGGCCGATCTTGGCCTCCGCCACCGGCGTGAGGTCGGTGCCCGAGATCTTGTAGACTTTGAGCAGGCCGAAATCGTTGAAGAAGGGCGAGGCCGATGGCTTGTTCGAGCCGTTCATGACGGTGACGGCGACATGGCTGCCGTCCGGCGACATCTTCACGGCCTCAGGTGTCTGTCCAACGGTAACCGTCGTGACGACGCGGATCGGCTTGGCGGTCATGTCGATCAGACTGATCGTGTCACTGTCGCCGCTGCTGGCACCGACATTGCCGACGACGGCCACCGCGCTGCCGGTGAGGTCGATGTCGTAGGGGCGGATGCCGGCGGAGAGGTCGCGCTTGGTGTATTCGACCTTGGTCCCGTCCACGCTCAGAAGCGAGATCTTGCTGTCGCCGTCGCGGGTGACCAGCGCGGTGGCTCCGTCGCGGGAGAACACTACATGGCTGGGGCCGGACTTGGCATCGCCGAGTTGAATCTTCCCGCCTGCGGTCAGCGTATTGCCGCTGATCGCGAAGACCGAGACGGTGCCTTCGCTGCGGTTGGCAACCAGCGCCAGCGTGCCGGCACGGTTGATCGAGACGCCGGCGGCGCCTGGGCCGGCCTGCAATGTCGCGAGCACCTTTGGCGGGGTGGATTTGAGGTCGATCACCGAGAGCTTGTCGTCGGGGACCGTCTTGGTCGTGTCCGCGGGATCGAGCTTCATCGCACCCGTGACCAGCGCAAGCGAGCCGTCCGGCGCAATCGCGACGCTCGGCGGCGGCCCGACTACGCTGGCGGGTGCCGGGACCTCGCCCAAAAGCTTCAGCGCGCCATCGGCGAGATCGATGACGCTGACCGTGTCCGGCAGCGGCTGCTTGCGCACCACGGCATTGCCGTTCTCCAGCATCATCTTGCCGTCATTGGCGGTGACGACGATCTCGGCATGAGCGGCGAAATTTGCAAAGCCGGCAAAGGACGTTGCGACCAGAGCCGACGCGACATCGCGCGTGCGCCTGTGAACAGCGGCTTTCATGTTTCCCCCTGAGACTTTGTTCTTGTCCGGCAAAGCTAAATGCAACCGGGGGCATTGCGCAACAATCTGAACGCGATCATTTTTGCCTTCGCCCTTGGAATAAAACGGCAAGACGCGCTTCGGTACGGCCGAAGCGGGTGGCTGCATAAAAAATTATGCCTCGACCACTGCGCAAAGTGTCTCGTGCGTCAAACTGACACGGCTCTGTCACTCGCGATGTTTAGAACATTTCTGATCGTAAACATCCTCATTTCCGGGGCGTCAAAAAAAATGAAATCGAGACTACTGACGACGGCTGCGATTGTCGCGGCCGCGAGCGCGCTCGCGTGCACTCTTCCCGTCCTTGCGGACGACTTCGGCCGTGACCGCGATCACGGGCATGATCAAGGTCGCGACAACGATCACGACCGTGATCATCACCGTCATCCGCATGACATCCACACCGAGACGCCGATCAAGCATCTCGTGATCATCTTCAACGAGAACCGCTCGTTCGATCATTACTTCGCGACCTATCCGAGGCGGCCAATCCGTCGGGCTCGATCCCCTTCGTGCCGAAGCCGCATACGCCGAAGGTCAACAATCTCGCCAACGCGCATTTGCTGGTGAACAATCCGAACAACAGCGCGGCCAACGGCACCGGCGCGACGGATCCGTTCCGCCTCGACCGCACTCAGGCCAACACGCGCTCGCAGAACCACTCCTACACGCCCGAGCAACAGGCCGTGGACAACGGCAAGGAAGACCTGTTTCCGAAATTCACCGGCCGCGGCACCGCCGGCGGCGCCGGTGCGTTCGGCACCAACGGTCAGGTCATGGGCTATTTCGACGGCAACACCACCACCGCCTTCTGGAACTACGCCCAGCACTTCGCCATGAGCGACAATGCCTGGACCGACACTTTCGGTCCGTCGACGCAGGGCGCGCTCGCGGTGATTTCCGGCCAGACCAATGGCGCGCAGAACATCGTCGGCACCTCGGCGTCGATCGCCGACGGCCAGGGCGGCCTGACGCTGATCGGCGACACCGACCCGGCCTACGATTCCTGCTCGAGCACGAGCAGCACCGTGCTGATGACAGGCAAGAACATCGGCGACCTGCTCAACGACGAGCGCATCAGCTGGGGCAGCTTCATGGGCGGCTTTGACCTGACGCTCAAGAATGCCAACGGCACCACCGGCTGCGCGCGCACCACGTTCTCCAGCAACGTGAACGGCACGATCGTGGACTACAGCCCGCACCACGCCTGGTTCCAGTACTACAAGTCGACCGCCAACCCGACCCATGCGCGGCCGAGTTCGGTCGATGCGATCGGCCACACCTACGAGAAGGGCGGCAAGACCGTCGATCCGGCCAACCACGCCTACGACCTCGAGGACTTCTACGCCGCCGTGAAGGCCGGCAATTTCCCGGCCGTCTCCTACATCAAGATGTCGGCCTACCAGGACGGTCACGCCGGCAACTCCGATCCGCTCGACGAGCAGGTCGGCAATGTCGAGCTGATCAACTTCCTCCAGAAGCAGCCGGAGTGGCGCGAAACCGCGGTCATCATCACCTATGACGACTCCGACGGCTGGTACGACCACCAGTACGTTGCGCCGAAGACCGCCTCTTACGATCCGACCGCCGATCAGGTCAACGGTCCGGGCCTGTGCGGCCTCGGCCCGCAGAAGCAGCCGGCACCGAAGGGTCTCTCCGGCAAGCCGGTGAACGGCCGCTGCGGTCCCGGCACGCGCATTCCGTTCATCGTGGTCTCGCCCTACGCCAGGACCAACCACGTGAGCAGCACCTACATCTCGCAGGCGTCCGTGGTGCGGTTCATCGAGGACAACTGGCTGCGCGGCCAGCGTATCGGTGGCGGCTCGTTCGACGCCAGCTCCGGCTCGATCATGGACCTGTTCGACTTCGATCAGGATCACAGCCATGACTACCGGACCGACGCGCTGTTCCTCGATCCGACCTCCGGCACGGCGATCACCAGCCCGCCGGACGAGCACCACCACCACTAGTCCAACGGGACGCTTGATGAACAGCCGCACCATGTGGCTCCTCGGCGCCGGCCTGCTTTGTCTGGCCGGCGCCGTCTTTGCGGCCGGGACGCAGGGACTTGCGGAGACGAGCCAGCTCGGCGCGAACCCGAATCCGGTTCGCCCCATGCGCCCGCCCGTCGCGCCATTGTCCGCGATGGCGCAGCTCGGCAAGGAGATCTTCTACGACGCCTCTCTGTCGTCGTCCGGCGCGCTGTCCTGCGCATCCTGCCACAGCCCGGATCACGCCTACGGCCCGCCCAACGACGGGCCGGTGATGCTCGGCGGCGCCGCCCTGTCGCGGCAAGGCGCGCGCGCGGTGCCGTCGCTGACCTATCTCGATCGCCACCCCAATTTCAGCATCGGCCCCGACAAGGGCGACGACGACAACGTCATCGATCTCGCGCAGATGGCTGCAATCGGCCAGCAGGCTGCGCGGACGACGAAGACGGCCGGCGGCAGCGGCGCATCGGCGAACATCGTGCCGCAAGGCGGCCTGTTCTGGGACGGCCGCGCCGACACGCTCCAGGACCAGGCGCTGTTCCCGCTGCTCGACCCCAACGAGATGGACGGCGGCAGTGCCGAGATCGTCGCGGACAAGCTGCGCCGTGCGCCTTACGCCAATCGCTTCGTCGAGCTGTTCGGCGCCGGCGTGCTCGGAAATCAGCGACTCCTGATCGCGGAGGCGATGTTCGCGGTTGCGCGCTATCAGGTGGAGGAAGTCAGCTTCCATCCCTACACCAGCAAGTACGACTACTGGCTCGAGGGCAAGGCGCGGCTGTCCGAAAGCGAGCTGCGCGGCCTGCAGATGTTCAACGACCCCGACAAGGCCAATTGCGCCGGCTGTCACACCTCGGCGCCGACCCGCGACGGCCTGCCGCCGCTGTTCACCGACCACCAATACGAGGCGCTCGGCGCGCCGCGCAATGCCGCGCTCGCCGGCAACCGCGATCCCAACCATTTCGATCTCGGCGTCTGCGGCCCGCAGCGCACCGACATTCCCGAGCAGACGCAATATTGCGGCATGTTCCTGACGCCGACGCTGCGCAACACGGCGACGCGCCACGCCTTCTTCCATAACGGCGTCTTCAGTACCCTCGAGCAGGTCCTGGATTTCTACAATTTTCGCGACACCAATCCGGAAAAGGTTTTTCCGCGCGGCGCCGACGGCGCGGTGCGGAAATACGACGACCTGCCGCAAAAATATCATGCCAATGTCGACGTCACCGATCCGCCCTTCGATCGCCACCCCGGCGACAAGCCGGCAATGACGGAGCAGGACGAAGCCGACATCATCGCGTTTCTGAAGACACTGACGGACGGCTACAAGCCGGAGAATTAGAGTGCCGACGAATTAGAGTGTCGACGCATGATTCCGGGATGCGGATGCGGCGAAAAAGTCAGTCATCGCCTGCATGAACACTCCTGCCGCCGTGTCGGATCGCGTGGCCGTATTCAAAAGAACTCAAGCGAAGGAAAGTGATTGACCAGTCTGTCCCAGAGCGAGGACGGCGGCCGTGGCTGCCTTTTGGCATCCTGGAGGGACAGGCACCGCGGTGCCAGTCTCATTCCATAATAGAGGTTCGCTCCAGAGAGGCTCTGACCGCCCTGTATGCTGACAGTCGGATCGAAATTATTCCTTATCAAGTCCGTCGTTTGCTCCACGGAGCCTGCCGCTGAATTGTCATAGGCCGCGACGTATTTCGTCGACGCCTTGAGAACCCGCTGTCCCTGGCAAACGTATTCCCCGTTTTCCAGATAACGTTTCACTTCCCGATCGCAGGACTCGCGGCGGAACAGCTCCTCCGCGATGATTGATAGATCTTCAAGTGAGATTTCCAACACCTGAACGTCATCAAGCTCGAGCTTTACAGCTTCTGCCAATTTTGCATCGGTATGTGACTGAATCGAACGCACGACTTTTGAGTCGAGCGAATACTGTGTCTTTCGTAGCTCCGAAGTGACCTGGGTCGCTGA
Organism: Bradyrhizobium sp. 63_E2_N1_3; assembly: GCF_052076005.1. Lineage (NCBI taxonomy): Bacteria > Pseudomonadati > Pseudomonadota > Alphaproteobacteria > Hyphomicrobiales > Nitrobacteraceae > Bradyrhizobium > Bradyrhizobium sp. 63_E2_N1_3. The sequence continues at coordinate 1,950,075 of NZ_CP197235.1, forward strand.
AGATGAAGTACGAGTGACGCCGACCAGCCGATCCGGCGAGACTTCGCACAGCATGTCGTAATCCTGGCCGTTCGGAGAGACATGATAGATGGAGCCTGGAGCGCGCAGGAGGACCGGTGGCGTTATCGGGTGAAAGCCGATAGCGGTGATTGCTTCGTTGAGCTTATTTGGGGGCGTGCGTAGATGTATCGCGGCCACGGATGCCAGTGGTGCGATGCTCACGATCGCGACTAATGCCCCCCACTTGACCAATGGGCGCATTGGAATTCTCCGCCGATTATCCGCAACAATAGTGTCCGCAGGGGCGCGCGCACGCGTTGGCCGAATCTGCAGGAACAGTCGTCGTGAGTGCGGCGAGAGTGAAAACAAAAAGCAGTGCTGCGAACTTCATGGCCTGTCCTCCTATGGATTGACAGATGTTCGCTCGGCTTGACGTCCGGAAACCCGCAACGCTTTGGCGCCGGGACGCGAGACATCTCCTTGCAAAACTACGCCCGGCATGGGGTCGCTGATATGAACTAGCTCACACTCTATCTATAATTGTGCTGAGTCTCGCGGGGCGTCGCCCTTCTGTATGTCCTCAGCGCCCCTTGATCTCCGAATATTTCACCATCGCGCGCTCGAACTTGCGGTTGAACAGCCACATCGCAGCGAGGATCTCCCGGAAGCTGGCCGAGTTGCGCGCCCGGTCGGCCTGTCCAAACGCGAAGATGCTGTTGTTGCGCAGGTGCTTCATAATCGTTGGACTGGACACCCTGTAATTCAGGAGATCGCCGGACTTGAGCGCGGACCGCGTCGGGGTCGGCACGATCTGGATCAGCTCGAACAGCTTCATCTGGTCGATCGGGTCGGGCAGTGTCTTCACGATTCCCGGAATCTCCGGGAAGACCTCCGCATGCGCGTTCATCAGGCCGTCGCGCACGTTGGTCCAGTGGTTGAAGCGATAGTCCGTGCCGCGGGCGCGCGCCTCTTCCTTGTCGTCGCGGGCGCTCAATTCGGGGTCGGCCGCCGCGATGTCTCCCTTGATGGCCTCCCATTTTCTGCGGCCGTTGCGGTCCTCGGACGGGCCGGTCTGGAAGCTGCCCATATAGGTGTTCGAGCGCCCGTTGCGGACATTCTGCTTGCCGTTGGTCTCGGCGAAGAACAGCCCGAGGCTGATCCGGCCCGCAGCTTCGGCGTGAGCCGGTGCAAGCCCCTTGGCGCGCGCGATCGCTGTGGCGAGATCGACGACGTCCTTGAACGGCGTCGCCGAGTTCTGCGCGCCCGCGGGCGGCGCCTCCATGACGTCGAACAGCTTTGAATATTCGTCGATCAGCGGCTCGATGTCGGCGTCGAAATAGGCCGGTGGTATCTCGAACTTGTTGGGCTTGCCGATCCGCGACGGCATGGCGTCGGTGAGATCCTTGTAAGCACTGATGACAGCGACGCGCGCCAGATAGAGCGCCTGTCCCGGCAGGTTCGGCAGCGGTTCCTTCGCCTCGATGTGTCGGCGCCGCTCGGCAAGGATGGATTTGAAATCGCCGAGCGCGCGATCATAGGTGGCGAGCGCCTCCGATTGCTTCGCGTTAGGCGTTTGTGCGTGGCTGACTGTGAACGTCGTGAGGATCAGCCCAAGCACCGCCAGGGCTATGGCGGCGTGACATCGTCGTCCCATGGCCGGTTCCCATGTGCCGGAGATTCGTCGGTCACGGGATCGTAAACATCAAACGCGCGGACTGGCGAGTTGCAAATCACGCACAGTCCGGGTTCTCCGACCTTACGCTGTGGCCTGGTACTCCGGCGCCGTCGCCAGGAACTTCGCATAGGCATCCGCATCCGGCGGCTGGAAGTGTCCGGCGAGCCCGCCGCGTTTCTGGTTCTTGGCGCCGATATCGGCCATGAGCTCGTCGAAATGGCGATAGTGATAGGGCGCGACGCAGAGGCCGCCATAGACGCCGGCGGCCGGCCGTTCGACCCGCTTGAAGTGCAGCATCATCTCGACATTGTCGCGCATCGCTTGCGCCGTCGGCTGGTTCGCGAGCTGTCCGTCGGCATAGCGCACCAGCCAGTTCGCCGCCAGATCAGCACAGAGAACGGTGCAGAACGACGAGTTGAAGCCGACGAAGCCCATCTCCGGCAGATCAGGGTTGGCGATCAGGCGGTAGAGCCGGTACTGCCCGTCCGCATCGACAAGTTTCTGCCGATAGGCCTCGGGCAGGAACGGCACGCCGAGCTTGTAGCCGATCGCGAGCACGGCGACGTCGGTCGCGACGCGCTCGCCGCCGCTCATCACGATGCTGTCGCCTTCATAGTGGTCGAAGCTGCCGAACACCGCCTTGATGCGGCCGTCGGCGACCATCGGGTAGAAGTCCGGCGTTGCGATCGGCACCGAGCAGTTGACGCCGTCCTCGATCCGCTCCTTCGGCACCATCTTGCACCGGTTCAGCTTGAGCTGCGCCTTCAGCAGGCTCTCCAGCCCGCGCCAGTTCGCCCAGATCAGCGGCGCGGCGATGCGGTGCGCGAGCCGTGCCATGGAGCTCGCGCCCCAGCCCGGAAACATCTCCTCCTGCGCGCGGATGTAAAGGATGCGCTTGAAGTTCACGAGCCCGCCGATGAAATAGGGAATGCGCCACACCGGCTCGCGCATCACGATGGTGACTTCGCGCGCGCCCGATTTCACCGCGTTCACGGCGATGTCGGTCGCCGACTTCGAGCCGCCGAGCACGACGACGCGCCGCCCTTTCGCCAGCGTCGGATCGCTGTATGTCGACGAATGCAGGATCTGGCCGCCCTGCGCCAGAAAGCCGTCCTCGCCCGGGCAATGCAGCTCGCGCGGCTCGTTGAACTGCCCGGTGCAGACCGCGACGAAATCGAAATTCTCGTTCGTGGTCGCGCCGTCCTTGCCTGATAGCGTGAGCGTCCAGCCCGGTTTGCCATCGGCGCGGCGCTCCATGCCGGCGACCCCAGTGTTGAGGCGCAGCATGTGATCGAGGCCAAAGTTTTTCGCATAGTCGCAGAGATAGGCATGGACCTGCGGCCCGGTGGGCCATTCCGGATAACTGTCCGGCATGGCGCGATCGGTGTAGCGGTAGAGCTCCTTCGGGCTCTGGGTCTGCACGTCAGGATAGGAGCGGGCCGGCTCCCAGACGCCGCCGAGATCGGCACTGCGCTCGACGATGGTGACGCGGTGGCCGTGGCTGGAGAACGCCTTTGCGGCGGCGAGGCCTGAGACGCCGGCGCCGATCACGCAGACATGCTTGGGGCTGACCATGGGATTCCTCGCGATCAATGTGTTTCGGGCGCAAGCGGCCACGTTCGGCCGCGATGCGCGGCCGGCGGACCTGCAAGCAGATGAAAGTGGACGGGGAGGCCGCTGCCTAGTCGTTGGCCTCGGGCGGCAGGAAGTCGACCTCGTGCAGCGCCGAGATGCGCACGACCTCGGCGGGGTCGGTCAGATTGTGGAGCTGGTTGAACAGCGCCTCCAGCTTCTGCATCGGCGAGACCCAGAACAGCGCGCGGCACGGCTTGTCGGACTTGTTGAAATAGCCGTGCGGTATGCCGCGCGGCATGCGCACCAGATCCCCGGCATGGGCCTTGACCCATTGGCCGTCGAGCTTGAGGTCGAGCGTGCCTTCCTGCACCAGGATGAACTCGTCCTGGGTCGGATGGATGTGCACCGGCACGAACTGGCCGGGCTCGCTGTTGGTCTCGAACGCGAAGGTGGAATCTGTGACGGCCTTGGGAAAATAGACCTGACCAAGGATGTTCCAGCTCTTGCCACCATAGCCCGTGCCAACAGCGGTTATGCCCTTTTCGAGTGCAGTCATGGCTCGCTCCTCATGGATTCCGGCGAGGATGGAGCTTCGACCCGTCGACGGTCGGTGTCTATCCGCTAAACGAATCCGGACGCGACTGTTGCCGTGCAGCATGATGATTTTGCGACGCGGCCCTTTCCGCGTTCGAGGAACCATTATAGGCTTAAAGCAATTCCGTGACGCGAAGCGTGGTCGATGATGTCCGCAGCCGTGCTGGAAATGACCGCAAGAACGTCTGCAGCCGAACGGCTTGCGGACTTCGCCCGCGTCACCACGGACGATGTCGACGAAGCGGCAGAGCAGATCGGACGCATCTTCTGCCCGCACAATCTCGAGCCGGTACGGCCGCGCGGACCCGGTTTCTCCGCCCGGCACAATTGCGCGGCGTTCGACGGCTTCTCCATCAACTATGTCGCCTATGGCGGGTCGGTGAGCATCGATCCCGGCTGCCTCGAGCGCTTCTTCCTGGTGCAGGTCCCGCTCACCGGCACCGCCCGCATTCGTGCCGGCGTCAGCGAAATCGATGCTGCGCCGGGCCGGACGGCGTCGCTGCTGTCGCCGACCATCCCGACCCGGATGATGTGGAGCGACTGTGCGCAGGCGATCCTGCTGCTCGACCGTCGCATGGTCGAGCAACGCGCTGCGTCGCTGTCGGGCAGGGCGGCCGGCCCGGTCGAGTTTGATGCCGCGATCGACCTCGACGCACCGGCGGGGCAGGCCCTGCAGACCAGCCTTGCCGAGCTGATGCTGCTCGCCGAGCGTCTCGGGCCGTCCGGCAGGCTTTCACCGGTCGCGATGGCCGATTGGCGCGAGGTGCTGCTCGATCATCTCCTCAATGGCCAGCGCCATGGCCTGTCGGATGCCATCAGGAGGTTCTCGGGGCAAGCCGAGCGTTTGCCGCGTGCACTGCGCGCCGCGCGGGACCATCTTGCGGAAAATGCCGGTGAGCCGCTCGACCTCGCGCAGCTCGCCTGCGCGTCCGGGATCGGCGTCCGCGCGCTCCAGCTCGGCTTCCGCCGCCACTTCGGCGTGTCGATCTCGGAGATGCTGCTCGACATGCGCCTCGCTGCTCTGCACGCCCGGCTCGCGCAGGCTTCGCCAGATGTCTCCATCACCGAGATCGCCTTCGATCTCGGCTTCACCCATCTCGGCCGCATGGCGGGTGCCTACCGCGAAAAATTCGGTGAGACGCCGTCGGCAACGCTGCGGCGAAGGATGAGCTAGCGAAAAGCGCCGCGCTTCCCGATCAACCTTTGTCGAAAAGCGAGCGACAAGGACAATGCATCATCATCTAAACATCGTCGCCTGGTTGACGTCACCCCAGCAATACTCGCCGTCGCAGTCCTTGAACTTGTCATTGATGGACCATTCCAGCATGCCGCCCCGCGTTGGAATTCGCACAGTCACGTTTCGCTTGTCGTCCCACAATGTCAGGAAGTGCGGTGTGAAGCTCGTCTCCGTATATGTATAGAGAGCTGAGTTATCCCTCAGAAGCCTTTCTTGCCAGACGCCGGCTGCAATTCGCTCGATGGTGCTTTTCGGGAGGTCATAGCGCTTGATGGAATCGAGGTATTTCTTCGATCCCGTGTCTTGGGCAATTGATATTTGTAGTGGCCATCCAAGCAGGATCGACGACATGATCGATGTCGCTCCCAGGATGAGAGCGACGGTTGCAAACCAGGACAAGACCTTCACCTGGAGCCGCGCATTTTGCGCAAGAGGATTGGCGTTGGCAGTCGTCCCAATCTCTAAGTTGACGACGATGAACATCAGCAAAATGAAGAACATCAGGCCAGCCATAGCGTAACCTGCGACTTCGGGGGCTATCGACAATGCCGCTGTCGTCGCGACCGCGACCACACCGCTTGCTCCCAGTGCCCACTTATAGGTGTTCGGCGTTTGCTCTTTGAATTGTTGATTTGCGACGTCCGCCATGGGCTGGTCCTCGAATGATGTCAAGTAGGGCTTAGGTCTTCAAAACGTCTGGCGTCTGAAATGGTAGGTTGTCCGGGGCAGACAATATTCCGGCCGCCCGCACAGGTTGCAAGAGAATTGTGCATAAGCCATCGTTGGCTCGGTCCGGCCGGCCAGCGGAAACCTACGTCTTCCGCGATCGAGTCGCGCCGTCTTCCAATGCCTGCCTGCGTAAAAAGCCCTCAACATCCGCCTGCACCGAGTACGGCGTCGGGATCGGATCGCCCGCGGCGTCAACGGCGGTGTCGAGGGAGCGGCGCAGCATGCGCGCGAGCTCGGCTTTTCGGTACGGCTTTGCCAGAAGCGGCGCGCCCATGGTGGCACGCCCCTGCGCGTGCAGCGAATCGTAGGCATAACCCGACGTCAACAGCACCCGCAGCGAGGGCCGCGCGGCCACCATCTGTTCGGCGAGCTCGCGTCCGTTGACGCCGCCGGCCATCACGATGTCGGTGAAGAGCAGATCAAACGGCGCGCCGTCGGCCACGATGGCGAGCGCTTCGGTCGCGTTGGCGGCGGAGATGACCTTGTAGCCGAGGCTTTCGAGCTGGACGGTGACATATTGGCGGACGTCGCGATCGTCCTCGACGCAAAGGATGGTTTCCGTGCCGCCCACGACCTTGCGCTCGTCATAGCCGGCCGGACGGAGCGTACTGGTCTCGGCCTTCGGCAGGTAGATCGTGAAAATCGTGCCGCGGCCTTCTTCGGACGTGACCTTGATGCCGCCGCCGGACTGCTTGACGAAACCGAACACCATGCTGAGGCCGAGCCCGGTGCCCTTGCCGACATCCTTGGTCGAGAAGAACGGATCGAAGATGCGTTCGAGAATGGCTTGCGGAATGCCCGTGCCGGTATCGGCGATCTCGATCTCGACATAGTCGCCGGCATAGCCGGCGCCCACCGCGACGGCCTCGCGCACGCCGAACACCACGTTGCGCGTCGTCAGCGTGAGCTTGCCGCCATCCAGCATCGCGTCGCGTGCGTTGATCGCGAGGTTGAGCAGCGCCGCGCTCAGTTGGCCGCGGTCGGCGAAAGCCAGCCAGACGTTGCGGTCAAGCCTGGACACGATCTCGATCTTCTTGTCGAAGGTCGCCAGCAGCAGCTTTGCCACCTCTTCGAGCAGCTCGTTGACGTCGATCTCGGCCGGCTGGAGCGCCTGCTTGCGGGCAAAGGACAACAGGCTCGACGTCAGCGCGGCGCCGCGATCGGCCGCTTCGCTGATCAGCTTGGTGATGGTCGCAAGCGGCGGGTCGTCCTTCACGGCGTCGGCGAGGATCTCGATCGTCCCCGTGATCACGGTGAGCATGTTGTTGAATTCGTGCGCGATGCCGCCGGTGAGCTGGCCGACCGCCTCCATCTTCTGGGCCTGGATCAGCTGCTCCTCGGCGGCGCGCTTCTGGGTGACGTCCTTGACGAAATTGTTGATGATGGTGCGCCCGCCGAGCTGGAGCGCCGTGCTCGACGCCTCGATCAGGATCTGGTCGCCGTTCCGATGCAGCAGCGTCGCTTCGAACCGGATGCCGATCGGCGTATCCGACAGTTCCGGCAAAAGCCGCATCATGCGTTGCCTGAAGCCGTCGCGGAGCGACTCGGCGATGAGGAGGTTGACGACGTCGGCGCCGAGCGCCTCCTTGCGCGTCCATCCGGTGAGGGCCTCGGCCTGGACACTCCATTCCAGGACGATGCCGTTCGCATCGGTCTGAACGAAAGCGTCGAGCGCGGTCTTGATGACGGCCTGGGTCATCTGTGCGCTGGCCTGGGCCTGCTCGGCCAGTTGCGCGGCGGCGCGTTTGTCCTGCGCCGTTTCGATCGCGCGCGTGCACAGCCGTGCGAGCAGGACCGCGACGGCGCCGCTTACCAGCAAAGCGACGACCTGGGCCAAGCCGAACCCGGTCCCGGCATAGGAGGCGAGGAGGGCCGCGGCGGTCACGGCGACCTGCGCGGCCATCGCGAGTGTCAGAAGCGGTCTGAGTTTCATGGTCTCACACCAGCGACGTCAATCGCGGGACCCTCGCGTTCGCGCTGTAGATTGCTCCGGCTTCACGTCAGCTACAGGCTCCGCGAGCCTGCGTCGAGGGGCAATTTCCGGCGGGGCGCCGGCGTTCCTCGCGCTCAACCTGCCGGCGAATCGGTCTGGCGCAGCGTCGTGACCCAGATCACACGCGCGGCCTGCTGGGTCGGGTTGTCGAACATGTGCGGCACGATGCTCGGAAAGCGGAAACTGTCGCCGGCCTCGAGCAGATGAGCCTGGTTGTCGAGCCACAGCCGCAGGCTGCCGGACAGGATATACCCGGCCTTCTCGCCGGTGTGCTGCAAGAAGTCGGTGCCGGACGAGGCGCCGGGGTTGAGCGTCAGCTCGTAGAGTTCGAGCTGGCCCTCGTCTGCCGGCGTCAGCGCTTCCTTGACGACGCCGCTGGCGGTGAGCCGCAACAGGCGCCGGCTGTTCTTGCGCACGATGTAGCGCTGCACGTCGGCGGGATCGGTGGTCTCGAAGAAATAGGAGATGGGAACGTCGAGCGCGATGCTGAGCAGGCGCAGCGTCCGTATCGACGGCATGGCCCGCGCGCGTTCGAGCTGGCTGATCATGCCGTTGGAGAGCCCGGTCTTGGTGGCGACGTCCTGGATCGAGAGGCCGGCGCGCTGCCGCAGCAGCCGCACGGTTTCGCCGAGCCGCTGGTCGACCGCATCGTCAGCCTCGATCGCCGGGGCGTCCTTCGGGCTGTTGGTCTCGCCGCGACCATCCATGTCGCTCTCCCATGCATTGCCTCGCCGCCGGAATGGCCGGCGGTGTGAAAAGGTCGCGCATCCTAGCAATGTGATTGACAGCTGTATTTAGTCATGATGAACTTTTGACTGAAAAATTTAGAAGCACTAAAGCCCACTCCTGTCCCTTTGCCGGGTCTCGGGGGCGCGGGAGACGGTGCCGTGTGCGGGAACGGAGACTGGTCATGGCAGACAGCACCGGCAAGTTCGGCGTTGGCGGACTGCGTCATCTCGGCATTCCGAATCGCCGACAATTCTTCCAGCTCGGCGCGGGTGCCGCGGCGGGATGGACCCTTGCAGGCAACGCCTTTGCGCAGAGCGAACGCCCGACCAATCCGCCGGACAAGCCGCGCGGGCAGGTGATCGCGGCGCTGTCGCAGGAGCCGACCGTCTTCCATCCGCTGATGCCTGGCATCGAGGTCGATCAGGGCATCTGGTGGCAGGTGTTCTCGCCGCTCTGGTTCATCGAGCCCGATGGCAAGTTCGTTCCCGACCTCGCGCGCGAAGTCCCGACCATCGAGAATGGCGGCCTGTCGGCCGATGGCCTGACCTGGAAGATCAAGCTGCGCAGCGACGTGAAGTGGCATGACGGCACGCCGTTCACGGCCGAGGACGTGAAGTTCTCGCTGGACCTGATCAACAATCCCGACTTCCGCGTCCGCAACCGCGTCGGCCACAACCTCGTCAAGGACATCAAGGTCGTCGCGCCCGACGAGATCCACTGGCGGATGGAGGCTCCCTATTCGCCCTACATGTCGATCCTGTCGCTCACCTTCATCGTGCCGAAGCACATCCTGGAGAAGCTGTCGGATCCGAACGCCTCGCCGTTCCACAATGCGCCTGTCGGCACCGGGCCGTTCCGCTGGGGCGAGCGCGTGCCCGGCGACCACATTCAATTGAATGCCCACGCCGGCTACCACGGCAAGGGACCTTACGTCGAACGCGTGGTCTTCAAATACATCCCCGACCTCACCGTCCTCTACACCCAGTTCCGCACGGGGCAGGTCGACTACACCGGCCTGCAAGGCATTTTGCCGAATTTCGTGCAGGAGGCGAAGACGCTGAAGGGCCGCAAGATCTTCGTCTCCGCGACGTCGTCGGTGGAGCACGTCGCGCCCAATCTCGAATTCGGCCCCTTCGCCGATCGCGCGGTGCGCGAGGCGCTCTACCTTGCCATCAACAAGCAGGCGATCATCGATGCGCTGAACTACGGCCTGCCGACGCAGACCGAGAGCTTCGTGCCGCAACAGGCCTGGTCGTTCCAGCAGGGCCTGCCGCAACACAAATACGATCCGGCCAAGGCCAACGCGTTGCTCGACGCGGCCGGATGGACCCGGGGCTCCGGCGGCATCCGCGAGAAGGGTGGGGTCAAGCTCGAATTCACCAACTCGACGACGTCGGGCAATGCGGTGCGCGAGCAAACCCAGCAGCTCCTGATCCGGGACTGGCGCGCGATCGGCGCGGCGATGCGGGTCAACAACATGCCGGCCGCCGTGATCTGGGGCGATTTCTGGCAGCAGTCGAAGTTCAATTCGGTGCTGGTGTCCGTGAACTTCATGCTCGGCAGCGACCCCGACGTGACGCCGCGCTTCGGCTCCGGCGCTATCCCTGCCAAGGGCGGCCGTGGCTTCAACACCTATCAGTACAACAGCGCCGAGGCCGATCGTCTGCTTGCCGAGGGCGCCAGACAGTTCGATCTCGCCCAGCGCAAGACGACCTATGGCGATCTGCAAAAGCTGATCCGCAACGACCTCGCCATCCTGCCGCTGTTCCAGGGTTTTATCGCCGAGGGCGTGAAGGAGGGGCTGCAGGGCTTCCGTCCCAACATCAACACGTCCATCAATTGCTGGAACATCCGCGAATGGTACTGGGCCTGATGCCTCAGGCTCGCTGGATCGCCTGAGATGGCCCGTTACGTCGTCAACCGCCTGGCGCAGGCGATCATGCTGCTCGTGATCGTCTCCGCGATCGGGTTTGCCATCCTGCATCTGGCCCCCGGCGGTCCGCTGTCGCAATACGCGGCGTCCGCGCAGATGACGCAGGAGGACCTCGACCGCGTCACGAGGCAGCTCGGCCTCGATCGCCCGTTGCCGATCCAGTATCTCGACTGGTTCGGCCGTATGCTGAGAGGCGATTGGGGCAAGTCCTATCGCGACGGCGAGGCGGTGCTGTCTGTGATCTCCTCCCATCTCGGCGCCACGCTGGAGCTGATGGCGACGGCGACGATCATCGCGGTTTTGCTCGGCTGCTGGATCGGCGTGCTAGGCGCGCTGCGCCGCTATTCGCTGTTCGATACGCTGGCGACCGTCGGCGCCATGATCGCGCTGTCGATCCCGACCTTCTGGTTCGGCCTGGTCACCATCTACGTGTTCTCGGTGAAGCTCGGCTGGCTGCCGGCCGGCAATCGCCAAACGGTCGGCGATGGCTCCTTCCTCGACCTGCTGCATCATCTGATTGCGCCGGCGCTGGTGCTGGCGCTGGTCGAGACCGCGATGTGGGGTCGCTTCATGCGCTCCTCCATGCTCGAGGTGATTAACCAGGACTACATCCGAACCGCGCGCGCCAAGGGCATGCCGGAATGGCGCATCCTCACCGTGCACGCGCTGCGCAACGCCCTGCTGCCGATGATCACTGTGGCCGGCCTCCAGTTTCCGACGCTGCTCGGCGGTGCGCTGGTCGCCGAGACCGTGTTCACCTGGCCCGGCATGGGCCGGCTGTTCCTGGATTCCATCGGCTACCGCGATTATCCCGTGGTGATGGGCATCCTGATGTTCTCGGCGACCATGGTGCTGATCGGCTCGCTGCTTGCCGACATCCTCTATGCCGTCGTCGATCCGCGCATCCGGGTGGGCTAGGAATGACGGCTGCGACCCTCTCGACCGCTCAGCTCGCGCCCGGCCAGGCCGCATGGCGGCGCTTTCGCCGGCACCGGCTTGCGCTTGCGGGGGCTGTCATCATTCTGGTTCTCGTCCTCGGCTCGGCGTTCGGTCCCTATCTGCTGCCGTTCGACGACACCCATATCGACATCATGAAGCGGTTCGCGCCGCCCTTGTCGGGTGCGCATATCCTCGGCACCGACGAACTTGGCCGCGATGTGCTGGCGCGACTGATGATGGGCGGACGCGTCTCGCTCACGATCGGCATCGTCGCGATGGTGATCGCGATGGCGGTGGGAATCGCCGTCGGCGCCTTTGCCGGCTTCTATGGCGGCGTGGTCGGCGCGGTCCTGATGCGGCTGGTCGACGCCGTGCTGTGTTTCCCGACGATCTTTCTCCTGCTGGCGCTGGCGGCGCTTACCGAGCCCGGCCTGATCACCACGACCGTCCTGATCGCGGCGACCGCCTGGATGTGGGTGGCCCGCGTCGTCGAGGCCCAGGTGCGCTCGCTGCGAGAACGTGAGTTTGCGGTTGCTGCGCTCGCCTTCGGCTCGTCGAACCTGCGGATCATGTTTCGCGAGCTCGTGCCCAATGCGATCGCGCCAATTGTGGTCGCGGCGACGCTGAACGTCGCCAAGGCGATCCTGCTGGAATCCTATCTCAGCTACCTCGGCTACGGCGTCCAGCCGCCGGCCGCGAGTTTGGGCAACATGCTCAACAACGCGCAGATCTATCTCACCAGCGCGCCGTGGCTTGCGATCGTGCCGGGCGTCGCCATCACGCTCGCGGTGACGAGCTTCAATTTCCTCGGCGACGGCCTGCGCGACGCGCTCGATCCGCGAATGAATATCCCATGACGAGCCTGCCCCCGAGCCGACTTGCTTCGATCGAACTGAATAGCTGGAGTGTCCCATGTCCCCGCCGCTCACCCGTATAAACAGCGACGAACGCCTGCCGGCGCAGGTGGACGTCGTCGTCATCGGCGGCGGCGTCATCGGCGTGTCCGCGGCCTACCATCTGGCAAAGAAGGGTCTCTCCGTCGCCCTCGTCGAGAAAGGCCATGTCGGCGGCGAGCAGTCGAGCCGCAATTGGGGTTGGTGCCGCCAGCAGGGCCGCGCCCGTGAGGAGATCCCGCTGGCCCGCGAGGCGCTCCGGCTGTGGGAGGACATGCAGAACGACGCCGGTGTCGATGCCGGCTTCCGCCGCACCGGCGTGCTGTTCCTGACCAAAAGCAAGGACGAGCTGGCCAGTTGGGAGCGATGGGCCGCAACGGCGCGCGAGATGCAGGTCCACTCGACCGTCCTGACGCCGGCGGAAGTCGCCGAGCGCCTGCCCGGCAATTCCGAGAAATGGGTCGGCGGTCTGCACACGCCGAGCGACGGGCGCGCCGAGCCGTCGATGGCCGTGCCCGCGCTCGCCACCGCTGCACGCAAGCACGGCGTGACCATCCACCAGGGCTGCGCTGCACGCGGGCTGGAAACGCAGGGCGGACGGGTCAGCGCCGTCGTCACCGAGAAGGGCACCATTCGCACCCAGTCCGTGCTGCTGTCGGGCGGCGCGTGGTCGTCGCTGTTCTGCCGCCGTCACGGCATCGAGCTGCCGATCGGTCTCGTCAACGCCACCGCATGCCGAACCACGCCGGGACCGGAGATCACGTCCGGCGCGCTCGGCACCGACTTCTACTGTATCCGTCGCCGCCTCGACGGCGGCTTTACACTGGCGCTGCGCGGCCGCGGCACGGTCGAACTGTCGCCAGACCTGTTCCGCTACGCGCGCACCTTCTGGCCGACCTACCTGCATCGCAAGAACGGGCTGAAACTGTCGTTCGGCAAGTCGTTCTTCGACCAGATCGTGCGCGGCACGAGCTGGAGTTTGGACAAGCCGTCGCCGTTCGAGACCGAGCGTGTGCGCGATCCGGCGCCTGACATGTCGCTGGTCAACGCGGCGCTGGCTTCGCTGATCAAGTCGAATCCCGAATTGAAGGACATCGAGATCGCGGAAGCCTGGGGCGGCACGATCGACTGCACGCCGGACACCATTCCTGTGATCTCGCCGGTCGATGCCTTGCCCGGCTTCTTCCTCGCGACGGGCTTCTCCGGCCATGGCTTTGGCATCGGTCCTGCGGCCGGCAAGCTCGCCGCCGACATCGTGACCGGCGCGACGCCGCTGGTCGATCCCGCGGCCTACAGCCACAAGCGCATGATCGACGGCCGGCGTCTCGCGCCGGTCAGCCCGTTCTGAGAGTGCTGGTGGCATGACGGTTCTCTACAAGGCCAACATGGTTCGCGGCGCCGAATGGGCGCGCTTCTTCGCCGAGCGCGCGCCCGATGTGTCGTTCCGGCTCTGGCCCGACATCGGCGATCCCGCAGAGGTGCGCTACCTGGTGGCGTGGGTACCGCCGGACGACATCGCGACGACCTTTCCCAATCTCGAGCTGGTCTTTTCGGTCGGTGCTGGCGTGGATCAGTTCGATGCCACAAAACTTCCACCGCACATACCGCTCGTCCGCATGCTGGAGCCCGGCATCGCCGAGACCATGGTGGAATACGTCACCATGGCCGTGCTCGCCCTGCATCGCAATCTCCTGCACTTCATCAGCCAACAGAAGGAGCAGGTCTGGCGCGAGATCCGGATCACGCCGGCCAAACGTCGTCGTGTCGGCGTGATGGGGCTCGGCCAGCTCGGCCAGGCCGTGCTCGACCGGCTCAAGGCGTTCGACTTTCCGCTTCTCGGCTGGAATCGTTCGCCGCGCGCGATTGAAGCCGTCACCTGTTACGCCGGTACGGACACCTTGCCAGAGTTTCTCGCGCAGGCCGACATTCTCGTCTGCCTGCTGCCGCTGACCGACGAGACCCGCGGCATCCTCAATGCCGATCTGTTCGCGCGCCTGCCGCGCGGAGCAGGGCTCGTCAATGTCGGGCGTGGCCCGCATCTCGTCCAATCCGATTTTCTCGCGGCGCTCGACAGCGGCGCACTGTCCGGTGCGGTGCTCGACGTTGCCGATCCCGAGCCGCTGCCGGCCGGCCATCCGTTCTGGAGCCATCCGCGCATCCTGCTGACGCCGCACAATGCCAGCATGACGACGCCTGATACGGCCGTCGATTTCGTGCTCGACGTCATCGCGCGCCACCGCCGCGGCGAAGATCTGCCGGGGCGCGTCGATCGCAGTCGCGGCTATTAGGGCAATCGCATGAGCACCGGCGCAAGCAGGCCTGATCCGATCGTTGCCGAAGCGCAGGCGCCCGTGTTGTCGGTCGCGGGCCTGACCACGTCCTTTCTGCGCGAGCGGCAATGGATTCCCGTCGTCCGCGACGTGTCGTTCGATATCGCGGCCAAAGAAACCGTGGCGATCGTCGGCGAGTCCGGTTCGGGCAAGAGCGTCACCGCGCTTTCCATCATGCGGCTCATTCCGAAGGAGAGCGGCCGGGTCGAGGGGCGCGTCACGCTCGCGGGCCGCGATCTGCTGACGCTGTCCGAAGCGAGCATGACGGATGTTCGTGGTAACGATGTCGCCATGATCTTCCAGGAGCCGATGACGAGCCTCAATCCGGTGCTCACCATCGGCTTCCAGATCGCCGAGGCGCTGATCCAGCATCGCGGCCTGTCGCGCGCGGCGGCGGAGGCCGAGACCATCCGTCTGCTCGATCGCGTCCGCATTCCCGCGGCGGCATCACGCTTCCACGAGCATCCGCATCGTTTCTCCGGTGGCATGCGCCAGCGCGTGATGATCGCGATGGCGCTCGCCTGCAAGCCGAAGCTGTTGATCGCCGACGAGCCGACCACGGCACTCGACGTCACCATCCAGGCGCAGATCCTGGAGCTTCTGAAGGAGCTCCAGCAGGAGGAGGGGATGTCGATCCTCTTCATCACCCACGATATGGGCGTGGTCGCGGAGATCGCGGACCGTACCGTGGTGATGTATGGCGGGCAGGCGGTCGAGACCGATGCGACCGCGCGCATCTTTGCTGCGCCCTCGCATCCCTATACGAGCGCGCTGCTCGCGGCCGTACCGCGCCTCGGCTCGATGGGCGGGCGGACGCGGCCGATGCGGTTTCCGATCGTCGACAAGGTGACGGGCACCTCGGACGAGCCGACGGAGACACCTGAAACGGTCTCAACCGCCGAGCGGCCGCTGCTCGAAGTCTCCAACCTCACCACACGCTTTCCGATCCGCTCCGGCTTGTTCGGCAAGGTTTCGGGCCGCGTCCACGCGGTCGAGAACATCTCCTTCACCCTGCGCGCCGGCGAGACGCTGGCGCTGGTTGGCGAATCCGGTTGCGGCAAATCGACGACAGGCCGTTCCATCCTCAAGCTGACGGAGCCGGACAGCGGCACCGTCCTGGTCGACGGCCAGGACGTCCTCGCCATGAACGCCCGGACCTTGCGCGACTTCCGCAAGCAGATGCAGATCGTATTCCAGGATCCGTTCGCGAGTCTCAATCCGCGCATGTCGGTGGGGACGGCGATCGCAGCGCCGCTGCTCGCCAACGGTCTCGCGACTGCCTCACAGGCACGAGACAAGGTGGCCGATCTGCTCGTACGCGTCGGCCTGACCGCGGATATGGCCGCGCGCTTTCCGCACGAATTCTCAGGCGGCCAGCGCCAGCGCATCTGCATTGCGCGCGCGCTCGCGCTCGGGCCGAAGCTAATCGTTGCGGACGAAGCGGTCTCCGCCCTCGACGTCTCGGTCAAGGCGCAGGTCGTCAACCTGATGCTCGACCTCCAGGCCAGCATGGGCCTTGCCTATCTCTTCATTTCCCACGATATCGCGGTGGTCGAACGCATGAGCCATCGCGTCGCGGTGATGTATCTCGGCGAGATCGTCGAGACCGGCCCGCGCGCAGCCTTGTTCGGCAATCCGCAGCATCCCTACACAAAGAAGCTGATGGCCGCGGTGCCCGTGCCCGATCCATCGCGCCGCGGCACGAAGCGCGAGACCTCGAACGACGAGATCAGAAGCCCGGTGCGCGCACCGGATTATCAGCCGCCGGTCCGGCAGTATCGCGAAGTCTCGCCCGGCCACGTCGTCCAGGTCTGGGGCGAGGAATGGTCGGCCTAGCGGCGCAAAGGCGCGCAGCGGATGCTTTCCAGAACGCACGATAAAATCGTGCCATGATCTGCCGCACACGTTAACGGTGTTGTCCTTCGCGATGCCAAGCCTGTGAAATCGTGCTGAAATCACAATGAATTCACCTCGTCGCGACGGAGTGCGACCGGCTGCCACAATCTATATGCTAATCCGGCGAAGCTGGACCGTCGGTCGTCGATCTCCGATAATGCATCGACTCGGAAAGGCCGACGCAGACGTGCCTTTCACGGATGGAATATTGATAATGACACAAGCAGGCGTCTACGGGCAGAGGCTCGGGCGGGGCCTTCACGTGAAGGAAGCTCCGGTTCTGATCACGCGCTCGCTGCGCAGCGCGGAGCTTGCGGTCACCGAAGTCCGCAATGACAAGCCGACGTCCGAACTTTCCGGCTCGTTGCCGGCTGAAGATGCTTACCTCGTCAGCCTGAAACTCCGCGACTATCCCGCTTGCGAATGTTGGGAGGAAGGCCGCTACGTCACCAGGGAGGATATTCGTGCGGGCGCGACCTATCTGTACGACCTCAAGCGCGACCCGCGCTATGTGATCGACAAGCCGTTTCACTCGCTCTTCTTCTATCTGCCGCGCTCGGCCCTTCACGACATGGCAAGGCAACCCGGCGCGCCGCGCATTGGCGAGCTCAGTTACGAGCCCGGTGTGGGCCATGACGACGGGGTCATCCGTCATATCGGCGCCAGCTTGCAGGAAGCACTGCGTCGGCCTGACGAGACCAACCAGCTTTTCGTCGATCACATGATGCTCGCGCTCACCGCCCACGTCGCCCAGACCTATGGCGGGCTGAAGCCTGTCGCAGAGCCTAACCGTGGTGGCCTCGCGCCATGGCAGGTGAAGCGCGCCTGCGACCGGCTCGACTCCGATCTCTCAGGCAAGGTCGCGTTGGAGCAGATCGCGACCGAGCTCGGCCTTTCGGTCAGCCACTTTTCACGTGCATTCCGGATCTCCACCGGCCTGCCGCCGCATCAATGGCTGCTGCGCCAGCGCGTGAAGGCGGCCACGCAGCTGATGACCGTCCGCAACCTGCCGTTGTCCGAGATTGCGATCTCGGCCGGATTTGCCAATCAAAGCCATTTCACGCGGGTGTTCACCCAGATGGTCGGCGTCAGTCCGGGCGCATGGCGCCGCGAAACCCATGGCGGGCGGGACGAGTAGAGCGTTTTCGCGTCAAAATCAGAATCCAAATCAGTGCCGCTTCGCCAGCGAGATCGCCATCTGACGTGGCGCAACGCGGGACAGCTTGCGAACTCACGGCGCCTGTCAGTTCGCGCCTCTGCGCTCCCGCGTATGCAACGATGCAAACTTAGTCCTCCTGAGATCGTGACTGGATGGAGCGACAGGGAACAGGAGTATGTGAACAGTCTCATAGTCCATCACTCTCTTTTCGAGCTAACTCTCCCCCAAGAAATTGCTGCACCCAGAGCTGACTGACAGACACGGGTGAGATGCAATGCCTGCGAAGCCGCGAGCTCGCAGCTTTGGACTGGCTCTCGTCTTGGTTACGAGCAAGCCAGCCCCATCACTCAGCCACATCTTTTGGAAATTGGAATCAAGGGCATCGCGAAGCGCGTCCACGCAGCTTCTAATCGGGGTCGGCCGGTAGGCTGCTACTTATTGAGGAGCCCCCAATGAAGATAGGCAACGCAGTTTTCAGCGCATTTTCCCTAACGAGGTACGCCGGTAATCTTGGGATCGCCCGTTCCAGTCTTATCAAGTCGGCCCATCTCCTCGAAAGAATTGGGCTAGCAGCCGTTGGGGCCTCTTGCGGCCTCTATGTGGGTGCGACCCTGTTGCGTCAGAAAGGCGGGCTTTTTGAAAGCGGCTGGATCGTGCTGCTAACAATGCTCTACGGAGCTCTCAGCTATTATGTTGGAATTGATTTGTCCCGGTCTGTCGCTCGGAGGTCGATTTCGAGCACCTCGGAAGAATACAACGGCTCTGAGGTTGCTGAGATCATGAGTGCGGCCGGTACGTTCGGCGCGGCGATTGCAGCAACTCTGTCCGTCAGCATCCTTGTCCTTGATCAAAGCCTACCCAATGCGCTGATAGCGTTTCTCGCCGGCTGTTGGGTCGTTGGGTCTTCGCTTCAAGTTGCGGCGGGAACGATGGCGCGCAACTACGTAGTGCCCAAGGATGAAGAATGAAGACAATTGTGCTCACGGAAAAACGTCTGCTTGGCGTCGTGATGTGGGCACCAGTGCCAGTGCTGACGTCAGGTCTGAAGGCGAGTGGTTGACGGCTCATCGCAACTTCTGTCGTTCAACGCTGCGTGCAGACGATTTTTAGTAGCGCGACCGTTTGCATCGAGCAATGTCCTTGCTTGGAAGCGGCATCGGTACTGAGCAACCTAAGTTATCGCGCAACAAACAAGACGTGCCATCATGGTGGCGTTGGGATATTGTCCCCGCGCCGTGGTCCAAAATTCTGCTAACCGCCAACCGCACGATCGGTGGAGCCAATGCAGATTGCGGAGTGGCTCGAGAAGCTGGGGCTTGGACAATACGCAGAGCGTTTTGTCCAAAATGGGATCGACATGGGCGTCCTTCCCGAACTGATGGCCGAGGACTTCGATAAGCTCGGAGTCCTGCTTGGCCATCGCCGCAAAATGCTGCGTGCCATTGCCGACCTCGATCCAGCCGCGTTGATCGCATCGCCGGCTCCTCCTCACGACGCCGAGCGGCGTCACCTGACCGTTATGTTTTGCGACCTGGTCGGCTCGACTGCGCTCTCCGCGCGTCTCGATCCCGAGGATATGTGGGAAGTGATCCGGGCCTACCGCGCCGCCTGCGCGAGCGTCATCGCTGCTTATGACGGCAGGATCGCCAGGTTCGTCGGTGACGGCATACTGGTCTATTTCGGCTACCCCCGCGCCCACGAGGACGATGCGGAGCGCGCAGTGCGAGCGGGCCTCGACACCATCGCTGCGGTCGGGCGACTGAGGACGGGCGCCACCGAACGGGTTGAACTGCGGATCGCAATCGCGACCGGGCTTGTGGTGGTCGGCGACCTCATCAGCGGCGATGCGTCGGAGGAGCACGCAACGGTCGGCGATACACCAAACCTTGCAGCCAGGCTTCAGAGCCTGGCGGAACCGGGAGTGGTCGTCGTCGCCTCGTCGACGCGGCGGCTGCTTGGCGATCTCTTCACTTTTCGCAATCTCGGCCGTCGCGAGGTCAAGGGGATAGCCGAACCCATCGCGGTCTGGGCGGTCGAGGGGGCGGCCGCATCGGAAAGTCGCTTCGAGGCGGTCCGCGCGGCGCGTTCGATCGGCTTTGTCGGTCGCAGGGAGGAGATCGAATTCACGCTCTCGCGCCAGCGGTTGGCATGGCAGGGGCAGGGCCAGATGGTGTTGATCTCCGGCGAAGCAGGCATCGGCAAGTCGCGCATCGTCGCAACGCTGTGCGAAAATCCCGCGTTGGGGGCGCACCGCCGGGTGCGATATCAGTGTTCGCCCTACCACACCAACAGCGCGCTTCATCCCTTTGTCGCGCAGCTGGAGCGCGCAGCCGGTATCCGCTCGCACGACACGCCGGGGCAAAAGCTCGACAAGCTTGAGGCAATGCTGGCGCTTGGAACGCAACAGGTCGCCCGGGCGACACCGCTCATTGCGGCTCTCCTTTCGATTCCAACCGGCGACCATTATCCGCCGCTTGGTTTGAGCCCGGCGCAGCAGCGGCGACAGACATTTGCCTCGCTTCTCGATCAGCTCGAGGGGTTGGCGCGAGAGCAACCCCTGCTGGTTATCTGCGAGGATATGCATTGGGCCGATGCCACGACACTTGAACTGTTCGATCTCGGGGTCGACCGGATCAGGGGACTGCCGATACTCATGCTCATGACAACCCGGCCAGAGTTCGAGCCCTCCTGGTCGGGCCTCGCCAACGTCAGCCTGTTGCGGCTCGACCGGCTCGACCGGCAGGACACGCGTGCGCTGGTCGAGCAGGTGACCGTTGGCCGCCAGCTGCCGCGCGAGATGATGGAGCAGATCATCGACAAGACGGACGGCATCCCGCTATTCGTCGAGGAACTGACCAAGATGGTGCTGGAGTCCGGACTGCTCGTCGAGGATTCCGGACGCTATCGCCTCGATAGTCCGCTCCCGCCGCTCGCTATTCCCGCGACGCTGCAGGATTCGCTGATGGCGCGGCTCGACCGGCTGGCTCCCGTCAAGGAGGTAGCGCAGATAGGCGCCGCCATCGGCCGCGACTTTTCATACGCGCTGCTAAGATATGTGACAGGACGCGATGATCTGACGCTGAGCGCTGCGCTGGGGCAACTCGAAGAGGCGGAACTGCTGGTGCGTCGCGGGACACCGCCCGACGCAAACTATAGCTTCAGGCACGCTCTCGTTCAGGAAGCGGCCTATGAAGGCCTGCTCAAGAGCAAACGGCAGGTGCTTCACAAGCGGATCGGCGATGTCCTGCGCGAGAAGTTTCCCGTCGTTGCCGAGACTGAGCCGGAAGTTCTGGCACACCACTTCACCGAGGCGGGGCTGAGCGAGATCGCCCTCGAATGGTGGCGCAAGGCGGGCCAGCAAGCGCTGAAGCGCTCGGCCTATTCCGAGGCGATCGCGCATCTCGGCAAGGCGATTGCGTCCGCCGATGAGGTGCCGGATGATCCCCGCCGGATGATGAGCAGGCTGCATCTTCAAATCGAGTATGGCCGTGCATTGCGAGGCAGCCTCGGCCATAGCGCTCCCGAAACGGTAGCCGCATGGACGCGTGCCCGACAGTTCGCTGCCGACATCAATGATCCCGTCGAACTCGCGCCGGTCCATTCGGGTCTTTTCAATGCTTGCCTGACACACGGCGAACTCGCTCCGATGCTGGAGCTGGCGGATGCCATCAGGAGCGCCGCCGACCGACGACCGGATTCACCGGTGGCCGCCGTCGTTGCACATTGGACGGGCGGGGTCACCTGCTGGTTCGGCGGTGACTACTTGAACGCGAGGATGCATCTCGAGCAGGCACTCGAGATCTATGGTGCCGAGCCGGATCCCGCGACGTTCAGGGCTTCGGCACTGGATCTCCCGTTCGTGATCATGAGGTTTCTTGCCCTGGTGCTTTGGCCGCTTGGCAAGATCGCGCGCGCACGCCGCCTCGCCGCCGAAGCGGTGAGTGCTTCGGGAGAAAAGCGGGCGCTGTCCCAGGCCAACGCGCTGGTTCATCGCGCTGTGTTCGACGGACTATGCGGAGGCATGTTGCAGCAAACGGAGACGATCCTGGCGCTCGGTCTCGCGCGCGACCACACGATGCCGTTGTATGTGGCCGCCGGCACCTATCTGAATGGCCTCGCCAAGTGGCGTGCAGGCGACCAAATGACCGGACTGACGGAAATGCGTCGCGGCTGGACTTTGCTGCACGAGAATGACTGCTATCTCTGTGAGCCGTTTTGGGGGATGCATGTCGCCTTGGCGAACGCAGCGTCGGGCCAACTCGAAACCGGGCTGGAAATCTTGAGCGAATTGATCGCGTGGACCGGGCAATCCGGCCAGCATTGGCTTGATGCCGAGCTGCATCGCGCCCGCGGCGAGCTTTTGTCGCGTCTTGATCCTTCGGACGAAGCCAGTGCCGAAGCTTCCCTCAACCGAGCGCTTGAGATCGCACGACACCAGCAGACGAAGACTTTCGAGCTGCGCAGCGCCCTTGGACTTGCTCGCCTGCACAAGAGAAATGGCCGAGCAGGCGGGGCATCCGAAATGCTCGCTCCCGTGCTGGCCGAATTCGATGCGGAGCGAAATCTTTCTGAAGTCGTGGAAGCGAAAGAGCTGGTCGAGCAAGTGCATTAGGCACGTGCCGTTTGCCCCCAGTCTGGGGACAGGGAATGACAGTCAGGAATTCACGTGCACGAAATCCCGCAGCAGCGGATAGATCTCGTTATTCCACCGCTTGCCCGAGAACACGCCGTAATGGCCGACGCCGGCCTGCATGTGGTGGACGCGGCGATAGGCGCGCACACCGGTGCAGAGGTCTTGCGCGGCGAGCGTCTGGCCGATCGAGCAGATGTCGTCCTTCTCGCCTTCGACCGTCATCAGTCCCATGCGGCTGACGGCCTTGGTGTTCACGGGACGGCCACGGTGCATCAACTTGCCCTGCGGCAACAGGTGCTCCTGGAACACGTCACGCACGGTCTCGATGTAGAACTCGGCCGGCAGGTCCATCACGGCGAAATATTCGTCGTAGAAGGTCTTGATGCTCGCGGCCTTCTCCTTCTCGCCCTTGGCGATATGGTTGGCGAGATCCATGTGCTGCTTGATGTGGCGCTCGAGATTCATCGAGACGAACGCCGTGAGCTGCACGAAGCCGGGATAGACCTTGCGGAGCGCGCCGCGGCATTGCACCGGCACGTAGTTGATCAGGTTCTGCTCGAACCAGTCGATCGGCCTGCTCTTGGCGAACTCGTTGACCCTGGTCGGCTGGATGCGCGTGTCGATCGGGCCTGCCATCAGCGTCAGCGTCGCAGGCCGCGAGGGGTGGTTGCCCTCGCACATGACCGCGGCGGCCGCCAGTGCCGAGACCGAGGGCTGGCAGATCGCGACCATGTGCGGACGCGGGCCCAATTGGCCGAGGAAGTCGATGAGATGATCGGTGTAATCGTCGAGCCCGAAGCGGCCTTCGCGGCGCGGAATGTCGCGCGGATTGTGCCAGTCGGTGATGTAGACGTCGTGATCCTGCAGCAGCGTTTTCACGGTGCCGCGCAGCAGCGTGGCGAAATGGCCCGACATCGGCGCCACCAGCAGCATGCGCGGCTGCTCCGGCACGCCGTCCTTCCTGAAGTGCAGCAGCGAGCCGAACGGCGTCGCGTAGGCGACCTCCTCGGTGACGCCGACCTCACGGTTGCCCACCATCACGCTGTCGATGCCGTAGGCTGGACGGTGATAGGTGAGGGTGGAGCGGGAGATCAGCTCCAGCGCGGCGGAGAGCCGGCCGACGACCTGGTCCGATAGGCCCTGCGGCACCAGATTGAGGAATCTGAGCGCGGACGAAGCTCCCGCCCGCCACGGCGCGGTGAGGTCCATATGGTTCTGAAAGGCCTGATAATACATCGACATCATACTGAAACGCCCACCCTCCCGTGCTGTCATGCAATATCGAAGCCAAACGGGAGCCCTACCGCCCTCAAAACTGGCACATCGCTTGCTCCTCCTTTTGCGGGAAGCACAGGTCATGAGCACTCCCGCGGGCCGGGCGGCGTGCAAGTCACAGGCGTAGGGAATGGGCCATATGGCGAAGGCGACACTGACGATCAGCAGCAAGAACTATTCGTCCTGGTCGCTGCGCGGCTGGCTGCTGACGAAATTTTCCGGGCTCGATTTCGAGGAGATCGTCACCGCGCCGGACGATGCGTCGGCGCGCGCTGAAATCCTGCTGCTGTCGTCGTCGATCCTGGTGCCGTGCCTGCGCCACGACGGCGCCGTGGTCTGGGATACGCTGGCGATCGCCGAATATCTCAACGAGGCGATGCCGGATGCCGGTCTGTTGCCTGATGACCGCGTCCAGCGGGCGCATTGCCGCTCGATCTGCGGCGAAATCCATTCCGGCTTCACGACATTGCGCGCTTCGCTGCCGGTCAATCTGAAGGGGCACTTCCCCGGCTTCAAGATCTGGTCGCGCGCGCAGGCTGATATCGACCGCGTCTGGTCCATCTGGCGCGACTGCCTGGAGAAATCAGGCGGTCCCTTCCTGTTCGGCGCGAGGCGCACCATGGCGGATGCGATGTATGCCCCCGTGGTGACGCGCTTCGTGACCTATGACGTCAACCTCGAGCCGCCGCTGAAGGCCTATGCCGATACCATCATGGCCATGCCCGAGATGAAGGAATGGATCGCGGCGGCCAAGGACGAGCCGGCCGAGATCGAGGAGCTCGAGGTCGAATATTAGGCAGGCTTGGCGCCCGCCTGCCTGTTTTGGGAGCGAGGCCCGGGCTGCCGCACCCGGCAGCCATGTCTTTGAAGCCGTTAACTTTTAGCACCCGTGGCCGGCTCGGGCCGGCCCATATGCTGCGCAGATATTGTATACGCGTGCGGGCTTGTTGCGACATCTAGCCGTGAACAGCCGCGTACACGGCGTTTCGGCTGATTCGGACGTGATTCGTTCGGGCCGCGTTCCGTTCGTTAAGGCAGAGCGCGGCCCCGTTGCATTTTGAGACAGACGCCGCTCGTCAGGCGAAGCCCGAGTGCTTGGCGCGCGGCACGCGCCAGCCGATGACAGTGGCCTCCACCGGGACGCCGGCCGCGTCGTTCTGCCAGCGGCCCTCGACATAGCGGCAGGCGAACGGCAGTTGATACGTTCCGCTGTGGTCCTCGCACAGCACCTCCACCGGCAGGCCAGGTGGCGGTTCGCCGGCGCCATCGAATTCCGCCAGACGTCTATCGCGCGTTGCCATTCCAAAAATCTCCCCTAATCAAAGTCGCGGAAAGAGCGCCCACTTTCTTCCGCGCACGGTTCACTGATCCCCGTCCAAGGGAACAAGCCAAGCTCAACGCGAGAATGCGGTACGAGTGTGGTAGCCTCCGGCGTCGGCGAGCAAAAAGCGCACATTGCCGTGATTGATTTGGACGAGGAACCTGCATGCTGCTTCGAAGCGCCGACGTCTGTTTCGCGATGTTGTTGCTCGCCCCGCTGGCGATTGCGCCGGTCCGCGCGCAAGACGTGCCCGGCATCGAGATCTGTACCGTCGAGAAGACCATGGAGCGGCGCACGAGCTGCCTGCAGAGCAACGTCGACTTCCTGCAGAAGACGATCACCAAGCTGACGCTCGATCATCAGCAGAAGCACGATGCCGCCAACCGCCAGATCGACGCGCTGAAGACGCTTGTGGCCGGCCTGCAGAAGACGCTGGCCGATCTCCAGGCTGCACAGGTGAAGATCGCGGACGATCTGAAGAAGAAGCAGGACGCGCCGCCACCGAAGGATGCGGCGAAATAGGCGTCGCCGTCACGCCACGCGGTAGCGCTCCATCACGCCGCGATCGGGCTCATAGCCGAGCCCGGGTCCCGAGGGCACCGCGACCTGGCCGGTGGCATCGACATCGGCGCGGCCGCCCCAGAGGCACGCTTCGCGTTTCAGATAGAACATCTCGACCAACCCGTCGTCGCGCGTCGCCAGCAGGTGCAATGTCGCCAGCAGGCCCGGACCGAAATACGGGGAGTGCGGGACGATTTTGACGCCGAGCTGATCGGCGAGTGCGGCGACCTTCAGAAATTCCGTGATGCCGCCGACCTTGGTCACCGACGGCTGGGCGTGGCTCACCGCGCCTGCATTCATCATCTGGCGGAATTGATACTCCGTGCAGGCGTTCTCGCCGGCGGCGACGCCGAGCCCGCCCTTGCGGCGGACCTCGGCGAGTGTGGCAAAATCCTCCGGCGGCCAGACCGGCTCTTCCAGAAACATCGGCTGCGCGTCCTCGCACGCCTTCGCGAATGCGATCGCCTGCTCGCCTGTGAGCGGGCAGTTCATGTCGACCATCAGCGGGATGCCGGGCCCGATGGCCTCGCGCGCGGCAAACACCGCCGGCGTCGTGGTCTCGTGCAGCTTGATGGCGCCATAGCCGAGCGCGAGCGCCTTCTTGCATTCGCCCGTGATGTTCTCAGGCGAGCCGATTCGCAACAGGCTCGCATAGGCGGGGATGTTCGAGCGCTTGCTTGCTCCGAGCAGGCGATGCAGCGGCGCGCCCTCGATCTTCGCAGCCAAGTCCCACAGCGCGATGTCGAGCCCTGATATCGCGAACATCGTGATGCCGTAGCGGCCGAACAGATGCAGGTTGCGCTGGATCTGTTCCATCACCGCCGGAATGCCGGCGGCATCGGGAACCTTCAGCCCGCGGGCCTGCGGCGCGATCATCTCCTCGACGGCGCTTCGCGTGGTGCGCGGGGAGACATAGGCAAAGGCATCGCCCCAGCCGGTCAGTCCGGCATCGGTCGTGACCTCGACCAGCACCATGTCGAGCGCGGAGATTGCGGACGCGCCCTGGCGAAAGCTCGCGACACCGGCGTCATAGGGGATGCGGATATGGTGCGCCCGCACATCGGTGATTTCCATGACGCGGTTCCTCTTTCTGGTGAGCGGTTGCAACGAGTGTAGCTGCGAATGCCGGGGCGTTGCCAGTGGCTATTCCGGAACTATTCTCATGCGAGGACAGCAATGCCGATCAAGCGAGGCGGTGGCCGTCAGCGCATCATCGCCAGGCTTCGAACGAGGGCCCTTGACGCATGAACCCAGCCCAGCGCGCGCTCTGGTATATCGAGAGCCATCTGGCCGAGCCGATGACGCTCGACGAGATTGCTGCGATATCTGGCGTGTCGCGGTTCCACATCGTGCGGGCGTTTGCCGCAGCCACCGGGCTTCCGGTGATGCGCTACGTGCGCGCGCGGCGGTTGACGGAAGCGGCGCGCAGTCTTGCGAACGGCGCGCCGGACATCCTGTCGCTGGCGCTGGAGGCCGATTACGGCTCGCACGAAGCGTTCACCCGCGCGTTCCGCGACCAGTTTGGCACCACACCCGAAGCGGTGCGGGCGGCAACGTGCCTCGATAAACTCAAGCTTCAGGAGCCGATCCTCATGGACTCCACCATGCTCGATCATCTGGTCCCGCCGCGTTTCGAAACCGCGAAGGCCTTCCTCGTCGCCGGCCCCGCCGAGCGCATCTCCTGCGACAACGGCGCCGCCATTCCGGGACTGTGGCACCGCTTCCATCAGGAAGTCGCCGACATTCCCGCGCGCGTCGGCCAGGGAAAATCTCAAGTCGCCTATGGCGTCTGCTGCAACGGCGATGATTCCGGCAATTTCGACTACATCGCCGGTGTCGAGGTCGCCGATTTCTCCGACCTGCCGCGCCGCTTCGGTCGCATCCGCATTCCCGAGCAGCGCTACGCGGTGTTCACCCACACCGAGCACGTCGCCTCGATCCGCCGCACCGTCAACACGATCTGGAATCAGTGGCTGCCGGCGTCCGGCCTGAAGGCCGCGGATGCGCCGAACTTCGAGCGCTATGACGAGAAATTCGATCCCGCGACCGGCAATGGCGGCTTCGAGATTTGGATACCAGTGCGGGAGTAAGCACGATCCGGACCCGAAGGGCCGCGTTCGCGCAAAGTGCGCAGCGGTTTTCCGAAGAGATCATGCTCAAACGAGACCTAAGGCGCGATATGTCATCGCGCTTTACGTTGCAACGCTGGCATACCATCCCGCTTGCTTGGCAAGCCCCGGCGACTTTGTCATAACCGCAGGCAAATCTTGCGTGTGGGGCCCGTGCCGGACATCCCGTGCAAGCCATAACAAGCAGCCGGGAGGGTCCCCATGACCAACGTTCGCGTTCTCGCCACCGACCTCGAATTTCCCGAAGGGCCCGTGGTGATGCCGGACGGCTCGGTCGTGCTGGTGGAGATTCGCGGCCAGCGCCTGACCCGAATCCATCCCGACGGCCGCAAGGAGGTCGTCGCCAAGGTGCCGGGCGGCCCGAACGGCGCAGCCCTCGGCCCCGACGGCAAGATCTACATCTGCAACAATGGCGGCTTCTCCTGGATTCCGACCGGCAAGATGATCATGCCCGGCCCGCAGCCGGACGGCTATCTCGGCGGCTCGATCCAGCGCGTCGATCTGCAATCGGGCAAGGTCGAGACCGTCGTGACCAAATGCGGCGAGCACGATCTGCGCGGGCCGAACGACCTCGTCTTCGACAAGCACGGCGGCCTCTGGTTCTCCGATCTCGGCAAGCGCCGCGCCCGCGAGATGGATGTCGGCGGCATGTATTATCTCAAGCCCGGCATGACCGAGATCGTCGAGGTCGTGCATGGCGTTCTGCCGGCCAACGGCATCGGCCTGTCGCCGGACGAGAACACCGTCTACATCGCGGAGACGCCGACGGGGCGGCTCTGGGCCTACGAGCTCTCCGCGCCCGGCACGCTCAAGCCGCGCGAGGTGATCTATCGCGGCGAGCGCGGCAAGCCGATCTGCGGCCTCGGCGGCTACCAGATGTTCGACTCGCTCGCGGTAGAGGCGAACGGCAATGTCTGCGTCGCCACCCTGGTCTCCGGCTGCATCTCGGTGATCGCGCCTGATGGTACGCTGGTGGAGCAGGTCCCGACCGGCGACCGCGTCACCACCAACATCGCCTTCGGCGGCGAGGGGCTGAAGACCGCCTACATCACGCTGTCGGGCAAGGGCGAGCTGATCGCCATGGACTGGCCGCGCGGCGGTTTGCCGTTGAACTTTCTGAATAAGTGATTGTATCTGAGCAGCCGTGCCGATGCGTCGGTCGTCATTCCGGGATGCGTGCGCCAGCACGCAGGCCCGGAATCCATAACCCCGAGCGGTGATTATGGATTCCGGGCTCGCGACGTCGTCGCGCCCCGGAAGGACGGCAGTCATTATGGAGAGAGAAATGCCCTGGCCTGATCCCGTCACCCTGCGTGGGCAGCACGCCCGTCTCGAGCCGCTGTCGAAAGAGCATCGCGAGGGGCTGGTGGAGGCCGTGAAGGACGGCGAGCTCTACACGATCTGGTACACCGCGATCCCGACGCCGGAGAACGTGGCCAAGGAGATCGACCGCCGCTTGGGCCTCCAGGCCGCAGGCTCGATGCTGCCGTTCACCGTGTTCGATGCCGGCGGCAAGATCGTCGGCCAGACCACCTATATGAACATCGATGCCGCCAACCGCCGCGTCGAGATCGGCTCGACCTGGTATGCGAAGAGCGCGCAGCGCGGGCCGCTCAACACGCAGTGCAAGATTCTGCTGCTGACCCACGCCTTCGAGACGCTGAACTGCATCGCGGTCGAATTCCGCACGCATTTCTTCAACCATCAGAGCCGCCGCGCCATCGAGCGCCTGGGCGCCAAGCAGGACGGCATTCTGCGCAGCCACCAGGTCACGCCGAACGGTACGCTGCGGGACACCGTGGTTTACAGCATCACCGCCGCCGAATGGCCGACGGTGCGGACGCATTTGAACTATCAACTCAACGACAAGCCGCGCTGAGCGGCCGAGGCACCATGGACAGATTCGATTATGTGATCGTCGGCGCGGGCTCCGCCGGCTGCGTACTGACCAGCCGGCTCAGCGAAGATCCGAACGTGAGCGTCTGCGTGCTCGAGGCGGGCCCGAGCGACTGGCATCCCTACATCCATCTGCCGGCGGGCTTCATCAAGACGTTCCACATGAAGAGCATCAACTGGGCCTACCAGCAGGAGCCGGGGCCCTACACCGGCGGGCGCAGCATCTATGCGCCGCGCGGCAAGACGCTCGGCGGCTCGTCCTCGATCAACGGCCACATCTACAATCGCGGCCAGCGGATGGATTTCGATACCTGGGCGCAGATGGGCAATCGCGGCTGGGGTTATGCCGACGTGCTGCCTTACTTCAAGCGGCTGGAAAAGCGGGTCGGCGAGGGCGAGGACACCTATCGCGGCCGCGACGGCAACCTCACCGTCACGACCATGGAGTGGCGCGATCCGCTCTGCGAAGCCTTCATGGAAGGCGCGGTCTCGCTCGGCATTCCCCGCAACCCCGATTACAATGGCGCTAAGCAGGAAGGCGTCTCCTACTGCCAGCGCACCATCGACAAGGGCCTGCGCGTCTCCGGCTCGACCGCGTTCCTCAAGCCCGCGATGAAGCGCCCGAACGTGCATGTGCACACCCACGCGCACGCGACCGAGATCATTTTTGAAGGCAAGCGCGCCGTCGGCGTGCGCTACACCAAGGGCGGCCGCGGCGGCACGCCGGTGGAAGTGCGTGCCAACAAGGAAGTGATCCTCTCCGGCGGCACCTATAATTCGCCGCAGCTGCTCCAGCTCTCCGGAATCGGCTCACCCGATCTGCTCGGCGCGCACGGCATCGCGGTGCGCCACGCGCTGCCGGTCGGCGAAGGTCTGCAGGATCATTACGCCCCGCGCACCGTAGCGCGCGTGAAGGACATCAAGACCATCAACGAGCTCCGCCGCGGCTTCTCGCTGTGGATCGAAGCGCTGAAATGGGCGACCGCGCGCCGCGGCCTGCTCTCGCTCTCGCCGACCATGGTGTATTGCTTCTGGCACTCCGGCGAGAGCGCCGACAGTTCCGACCTCCAGCTCACCTTCACGCCGGCGAGCTACAAGGAAGGCGTGCAGGGCCAGCTCGAGGACGAGCCCGGTATGACGGTCGCCTCCTGGCAGCAACGCCCGGAGAGCCGCGGCTATGTCCGCATCCGCTCATCTGATCCGTTCGCGCCGCCGATCATCCAGACCAACTATCTCGACGCCGAGCTCGACCGCCGCGTCATCGTCGGCGGCATGAAGCTCGCGCGCAGGCTTTTGAAGAGCGCGCCGCTGTCGCCCTATTACGCCTACGAGGATTTCCCGGGTCCGAACATCAACACCGACGACGAATTCCTCGCCGCCGCCACCGAACGCGGCACCACCACTTTCCACCCCGGCTGCACCTGCCGCATGGGCCCGGCGGACAGCACGTGGGCGGTGGTCGACGACCAGCTCCGCGTCCACGGGTTGGAGGGCCTCCGCGTCATCGACGCCTCCGTGATGCCGCGTATGATCTCGGCGAATCTCAACGCCTCCACCATGATGATCGCGGATCGTGCCTCGGACCTGATCCGCGGCAAGCAGCCGATGGAATCCGCGCGGATTCCGGACGCGGCGGTAGCGTAGGCACAGCTACGTAGGGTGGGTTAGCGAAGCGTAACCCACCACTTCTCTCGATGCGGAAATAAAAGAGGTGGGTTACGCTGACGCTAACCCTAACCCACCCTACGGTCCCTGAGAACGGACTGAAACATGATCGATTATGGTGAAGCCAAGTTGCTAGCAAGAAATACCGTGGCGGCCATTGCCGCAAAGGTTTGCGATGAGTTTGTTGTGCTTGATGAGTTTACCAAAGAAGTAGAGGAGGGATGGCTCTTCTTCTATGATTCGAAGGAGTTTGTTGAAACGGGCAACCCTAGTTCAACTCTCGCCGGGAATGGTCCCATACTGGTTCGTCGAAATGGAGAAGTCAGAATTCTCCCGAGCGCCAGTTCTTGGCAGGTAGCGATCAAAACCCCTGATGAAAGCTCGTAGCCCATAGGATGTGGTTCGCTTCGCTTTACCCACCCTGCGGTCGCTAATTATGAGAAGCGGCTATGTCGAACGCCAGAAAGAGATCGGGCTACACCCGGAAAGATCTGCGCGAGGTCAGCGAAAATCCGAGGCTGAAAAAAGCTGATATCGCCAAGGTCCAGCCATTCTCCGAAGTCTTCCCTGATCTCAGTGCATCTATCCGAAGGTCCCGTAGCTCGGGTGGAGCGAAGCGCAATCCGGGATAGCTGTATCGATCTGCCTGCATTCCCCGGATTTCGCTGCGCTCCGTCCGGGCTACGATCCCTGCGCATTTGGACGACGTCATTTGAGCACAGAGCACAATCGTCCTCTCACAGATGCCGAGCGCGATCTTGCGCGCTGGATGCTGGAGCATGGCACGGAAGAAGCCAGGCAATATCTGGATCAGCTCAAGCTGGCTGAGGTCACGCCTTGGAGATGTCGATGTGGATGTGCCAGCATCAACTTCCAAATCAAGGGACATGCTGAAGCGCCGCCCGGCGCTGAGATTCTCGGTGAATTCCTGCTGAACGATGGTGATCACCAAAGTGGAATATTCATCTATTCGAGTGGTGGCTTGCTGAAGGGCATCGATGTGTATGGCTTGGCAGGCGATGCGCCGTCTGTGTTACCGCGACCCGAAAACCTGTCTCCCTTCAAGCCTGGCAATCCGCTGCGCACGTGAAGGGGAAATCGGCAATGAGTATCGCGGAATGATGACCTTTGATCGTGTAATTGCTGCGCTTCGCAGCACTGGTGTGCAGGCCGAGGTGCTGAACGAAATTGATAGCCGAGCCATCGTGATCAGGGTGCTGGAGCGACTCGGTGTCGACGTGACGAGCCGCGCGCCGTGGGATCAAGCCACATCCGAAGGGAGGCAAAGGCCCGATGGTTGGGAGCTCATTCCGAAATACGTGGGGACGAACCAATGTTTGATGTTTCTGGAAGGCGCCCGATCGATTTGGAAATTTTCGTGTGGTGCGGACCTGCTTCGGGTTCTGGAGGACTGTCCGGCGCTCGAGATTTATGTCTGTGACGAGGAGGCGAGCTATCTCCTTTGCAGCAATCACCATGACTTTGTCGTGGGCTGGGGTGCAGCGCTGCCATGGGTGGCACGATGTTGAATGTGGACGAAGAAATCTTGTTGAACCAACTGGCGCAGGGGGTCGCAAGCGATTCGGAGGGGGACGCTTGGTTCAACGCGCGGAGCAAGGACGACAAACGCAGGCTGCTTCGTGGCTTAAGTAACTTCATATTGCAGGCAGGGCCGAAGCCAGACGATGTGGCAGGTGCAATTGCCGAGTCGCGGCTGAAGCGGACGCTTACTCCGTGTGTCTTGATCGCGATGCCTAACCTCAAGATTCAATTGGCGAAGCTCTCGACGCTACCAGAGTTTGAGTTGCCTCGAGTGTTTCGGCTCCTCATCAAGTTGCTCGCAGCCGCAGACAACAGGCGTCGCAGGGAACGGCCACTGGATCTCGTAAACCATTGGTGGCACCGCGACTTAAGCGACCCGGAGGTTGTGAATGAGATCAAGCGAGCCAAGGGGGCGTAGCCTCGGTTACTCGCCGCGTGTTGGGCTACGATCTTCTCAAGTTTGCCCGTCGGGCAAAACACCCCGCCACCCGTCAATCCCTCCTCGCAAAAATATTCCACTTTACCGAAATTCGGAATTGCGGCATACATCGAAACAGCCCGGCCCGAGGAAGAGGGGCGGTTCGCGAGTCGTTCGAAACGCGGGCCGGGTTGCGGTGGACGCGGCAGCGTCGGGCGCGAGAGGCTAAGGGCAGGGCGGATTGCTCTCCGTGAGCCCTGAGGCTTCGTGCGGACGAGCGGCGCTGTGTGCGTACGGCAAAACCGTGTGGTCCTGGCCGTCGCTGCTACGGTCAAGCTCTTGCGGATGCGGCATTTGCGTCAACCGGCGCGGTGTCGGCGACTTTCTCGCAGGGGTGAGGGAGGCCAGAACGAACTCGGCTCCCGGGAGAGCACGGCATACGCCGTCCGACCACTGCGCAGGGAAGGCCGTGTGTTTGGCTTCACCTGTATGCCGCTGTGCAGTTCTTCTGCGTGTGCTTTCGCACAGCGGACCGTGGGTGCCAGCCGGCACCCGGCCTTCCCTGCGCCCTCTTTCCTGGAGGGCGTGACGGAGACAGCAAAGCTCGGGCGAAATGCGCCGCGAGGATGCTGCGGTGTGTCTGCGCTCGCAATGACGATGTGGAGAGCGTGCGCTTTCCCTCTTTCCTCGAGCGCGGGCTCCTCGGGACATTCACCCTTAAATTGCAGGATGCGCCTTGACGTAGTAGAAACAGCAGATGCGCTTCATCTCAATACTCTGCTTCTTGATCCTCACGATCTCTCCCTGCTTTGCCCAGTCTCCCCGGGCTTCCGCAGAGGTGACGACCCTGATCAGCCAGGAACCTCTGCTCGCGGTGCTCGATCATGACAATTCATCCGCGCTTTCGCTGGTGACCCTGTTCAGGAAAGTTCACGCCGCGCAAAAGCTGCTGCAGCCGTCGGTCGCCGACGGCCCGACGCGGGCGAGCGATTTGTCTCAATTCAGTGGGACCTACGCGCAGTTCGCTGCCGTGATGTCCGCCGACATCACGCGTATCACAGCGGGACTCGGCATCGATTGGGAAAAGGAGATCCTGAAAACCTACGACCCGAAGTCGGCCAAAACGGACGCTGGCAAGACGCTGCGGCTGAATGGCAATGTTGCGCGCGTGTTTAACGAGAAATGGCTCGGTTCCAGCGACGGATTGTTCTTCCTGTCGGGTGTGGTCAATCGGATGGACCGCCGCGATTTCGATTCCGCGCATTGCGGCGAATTGCGCTTCATCTACCGGCTCGGCTACGAAGTGAGGATGAACGGCAAGACTTACGCGTCGCGCATGCCGTTCACCGTGAACATGGTGTTCAGTTACGCGGATGACGGCAGGAATTGCCAGGACGTCGCCTCGCTCTGGCGCGTCGCCGGGATCGATGCTGACGATCCGGCAGTGGTTGCCCAACGCCTGCTGCAGGGGCCGCTGGATTTTTCGCGACTCATCTTCAAGCAGATGGAGATCAATGCGCAGGTGGTGCGCTTCCCATCAGACCTCGAAAACATGGAGAACCGCAAATTCGCCGGACAGGCGATCTACTGGATGCGGATCTTCGCGCTGAGGGATGGCAAGTTTCAGCCGACACGGCTGGAAAATACGCCTGATGTGCAGGCAATCCTGAAGGATCCCGCCAAGCAGAAGCAGTTGCAGGACTATCTCGCCGGCCACATCGCCGAGATCGACAACGGCACCTTCAGGATACCGGAGAGCCTGGAGGCCGACATCGCACTGAGTTTTTCCACTGCCGGCAGCGCGCGCATGGCCAATCGTCCCTTCGATCTCGCAATCGGCAGCGAGCAGGCGGCACGGATCGTCGCGGCGGCGGGTGTCCCCGGGAGGTCACCAAAATTCGTGCAATCCGGCGCGGGTCTGCTCGAACGCCTGAACACGTCGTCCTGCATGGGCTGCCATCAATCATCCTCGACCGCCGGATTCCATCTTCTCGGCGTGGACCGGTTCGATTTCGGCCGCGACGCGGACGCGATCAGGAGCGCGCTTGACGGTAACCAGTTGCAATTGCCGTTCTCGCCCCATGTCTACGCGGAACTTGTTCGCCGCAAGGACTATGTCGAGCGGGTTTCGCTCGGTCAGGCGCCGAACAGTTTTCGCCCGCATCCTTCGGCGCCCCCGGCGGCCTGGGAAAGCGGAAATCCGGCCTATGTTGTCGCCGGTGACAACATGCCGTGCCCTTTGAATGCGGATCTGGCGCAGGCCGCGAAATGGAGCTGCAATGCCACGCGTAACCTCACTTGTCAGGCGTTGGTGACGAACGCTGCGACTTCCTCCAATCTCGGCCAATGCGTGCCCGCGGCACAGAATGTCGCCGCGGGTTTGAGCTGCCGCTCAAACGTCATCGAGGACTCCACAGCGAAGACCGCCGCCAACAACCCGCTCGGCTTCAACCTGCGCGCGTTCAGCGACCGCGTCAGCAAGGAAGAACTCGTCTACAAGCTGTCGGAAGGAAAATTGAGCGGCTACGGCTACAACTGCCGTCCAACGAAGATCGGCGTGCCGCTGGGCCGCGTCACGCGTCCCTGCAAGCCCGAGGAGGCGTCGCTGGCGGTGATCCGGCCGGGCAGCGTGCCCGAGGAAATCTGCGCGATCGTCGGAGGCAAGGGCTTTGAGCAGATGGCCAAGGGATATTTCGACAGCGGCATTTTCGCCGCTGGCGTCGGCCGCGGCCTCCTGAACACATGCTCGCCGTCGCGGTTTTGCCGCGAGGACTATATTTGCCAGCAGATGCCGGATTTTGTCACGAGTGCAAGGTTCAACGTCAGGGCCCCGGCGTTGAATAACTTGAGAAGCCGAAAGATCGGGTTCTGTACCCCAACCTATTTCGTTTATCAGCTCCGCCTTGACGGTCATCCGAATCCGAGATGACGCGGGGAAGCGCGGCCCAGAGTAGCGGTAGGAATTGCGGTCAGGTTGTCTCTGCGCGCTTGCAGATCAAACCTCCCTCCGGCTCAAAAACGCCAGCCGCTCGAACAGGTGCACGTCCTGCTCGTTCTTGAGCAGCGCGCCGTGCAGCGGCGGGATCAGCTTGCGCGGGTCGCGTTCGCGCAGTTGCTCGACGCTCATGTCCTCGTTGAGCAGCAGCTTGAGCCAGTCGAGCAGCTCGGAGGTTGAGGGCTTCTTCTTCAGACCGGGCACCTCGCGCACTTCGAAGAAGATGCGCAGCGCTTCCTCGACCAGGCGCTTCTTGATGCCGGGGAAGTGGACGTCGACGATGCGGCCCATCGTGTCGGCGTCGGGAAACTTGATGTAGTGGAAGAAGCAGCGGCGCAGGAAGGCGTCCGGCAGCTCCTTCTCGTTGTTGGAGGTGATCATCATGATCGGGCGCTGCTTCGCCTTGATCGTCTCGCCGGTCTCGTAGACATGGAATTCCATGCGGTCGAGCTCGAGCAAGAGGTCGTTCGGGAATTCGATGTCGGCCTTGTCGATCTCGTCGATCAAGAGCACCGGGCGCTGCTCGGCGGTGAAGGCGTCCCACAGCTTGCCGCGCTTGATGTAGTTCCTGATGTCGGAGACGCGGGCATCGCCGAGCTGGCTGTCGCGCAGGCGCGACACTGCATCGTATTCGTAGAGGCCCTGCTGCGCCTTGGTGGTGGACTTGATGTGCCAGGTCAAAAGCGGCGCGTTCAGCGCCTTCGCCACTTCCTCCGCCAGCACGGTCTTGCCGGTGCCGGGCTCGCCCTTGATGAGCAGCGGGCGCTCCAGCACGATCGAGGCATTGACGGCGACCTTGAGATCGTCGGTCGCAACATAGTCCTTGGTGCCGGTAAATTTCATCGCGCGTCCTTGTTGGTCGTCGGCCGGGCATCGCCCTGGTCCAACAAACGGAACGGCCGCTCATGGCGGCCGTTCCTGGTTCGGTCAGGCTTTCAGACCCGTTTTATCAGCGAAAGGATGACGAGCACAATCACCGCGCCGATGGTGGCATCCACGATGGCGCCGACCGTGCCGGTGGCCAGCGCAATATGCAGTTGCGGCAGCACCCAGCTCGCAACCAGCGCGCCGATGATGCCGACGACCATGTTGCCGATCAGGCCAAATCCCGCCCCATGGACAATCTTGCCGGCAAGCCAGCCGGCGATCGCGCCAATGATGAGCGCTGCGAGAATTCCCATTGCAAACGTCCCCAAAACAACCCCGTGAGACGGTCAATTCTAGAGCAAAAAGCCGACCGGTCCAGCGTCCCGCGGCGGGCTCGGCCCCTTGACGTTCGCCCCCCGACGGGCAATCTGTCACCCATGTTCCTGCAATTCTTCACTTCTCTGCGCGATGCGCAGGTCCCCGTGACGCT
The DNA here is from genome assembly GCF_052076005.1 of Bradyrhizobium sp. 63_E2_N1_3. NCBI lineage: Bacteria > Pseudomonadati > Pseudomonadota > Alphaproteobacteria > Hyphomicrobiales > Nitrobacteraceae > Bradyrhizobium > Bradyrhizobium sp. 63_E2_N1_3. Next base: position 1,987,549 of record NZ_CP197235.1, read on the forward strand.
GCGCGAATACCTCACGCTGATGGAGGCGCTCGACGCTGATCTGTCGGACTACTCGGTCGAGAATTTCTACTATCTGTCGCGCACCTCGCTGGTGAAGGACGAGCGCAACCTCGACAAGTTCGACCGCGTCTTCGGCACGGTGTTCAAGGGGCTGGAAAGCCTGCTCGACGCCATGGAGAAGGCGGAGATCCCCGAGGAGTGGCTGAAGAAGCTCGCCGAAAAATACCTCAGCGAGGAGGAGAAGAAGCAGATCGAGGCGATGGGCTGGGACAAGCTCATGGAGACGCTGAAGAAGCGGCTCGAGGAGCAGAAGGGCCGGCACCAGGGCGGCTCGAAGTGGATCGGCACCGCGGGCACCTCGCCGTTCGGCGCCCACGGCTACAATCCCGAAGGCGTCCGCATCGGCCAGGAGAAGAACCGCAACAACCGTGCCGTGAAGGTGTGGGACAAGCGCGAGTTCAAGGATCTCGACGGCAATGTCGAGCTCGGCATCCGCAACATCAAGGTGGCGCTGCGGCGCCTGCGCAAATTCGCGCGCACCGGCGCGCCTGATGAGCTCGATCTCGACACCACGATCCGCGAGACCGCCAATCACGGCTATCTCGACGTGCACATGCGGCCCGAGCGGCGCAATGCGGTGAAGCTGCTGGTGTTCTTCGACATCGGCGGCTCGATGGATTCGCATATTGAGCAGGTCGAGGAGCTGTTCTCGGCGGCGAAGAGCGAGTTCAAGCACATGGAGTATTTCTACTTCCACAACTGCCTCTACGAAGGCGTGTGGAAGCAGAACAAGCGCCGCTTTACCGACCGCACGCCGACCTGGGATGTGCTGCACAAATACCCGCACGACTACAAGGTCGTGTTCGTCGGCGACGCATCGATGTCGCCTTACGAGATCATGGTGCCCGGCGGCTCGGTCGAGCATGTCAACGAGGAGCCCGGCTCGGTCTGGCTCGACCGCATCATCCGCACCTATCCGCATACGGTGTGGCTCAATCCGGTGCAGCAGAAGCACTGGGACTATTCGGAATCGACCACCATCATCAAACGCATCTTTGCCAACCGCATGTACCCGATCACGATCGAGGGGCTCGAGGGTGCGATGAAGGAATTGACGCACTAGCTGTACGCGCCGTCAGTCCGGACGGCCGCGCAGAGGCCGACAAGAGGGAGAACCACATGCCCCAGACCATCACCCGCGGCATCAAGGCGCTGATCGACGAGGCCAATGCCGAGATCGAGACGCTCAACGCCAAGGAGGCCATCGAGATCTCCAAGAACGGCGATGTCGTCATCGTCGACATCCGCGACCCCCGCGAGATCGAGCGCGACGGCCGCATCCCCGGCGCGTTCGCCTGCACCCGCGGCATGCTCGAATTCTGGATCGATCCGCAGAGCCCCTACGCAAAACCGATCTTCCAGGAAGACAAGAAATTCGTCTTCCATTGCGCCGGCGGCATGCGCTCCGCGCTCGCGGCGAAGACCGCCAAGGACATGGGCCTGAAGCCCGTCGCCCACATCGCCGGCGGCTACGCCGCCTGGCGCGATGCCGGCGGTCCGGTGGAGCAGTGGGAGCCGAAGAAGAAGGGGTGAGAAGTGCTGCGCTGTCGCGTCAATCTCCGCTGTCATTCCCCGCGAAGTGGGGAATCCAGTACGCCGCAGCGTCTCGACTCAATCACAACCGCCTCTGGAATACTGGATCGCCCGGTCAAGCCGGGCGTTGACAGCGGAGTTTGATGCGCATTGCTTCAACTTCGGAATGACAAGAAAGACCTCGCATGACCGTCACCGACCCCCTCGTCTCCACCGAATGGCTCGCCGCCCACATTGGCGACGCCAACGTCAAGATCCTCGACGCCAGCTTCAAGCTGCCGGGCGTGCTGCCGCTGCCGAAGGACGACTATCTCGCCGCGCATCTGCCGGGCGCCGTGTTCTTCGACGTCGACGCGGTGTCGGATCATTCCAACCCGCTGCCGCACATGTATCCGAGCGCCGAGCAGTTCGGCCGTGACGCAGGCCAACTCGGCATCTCCAATGCCGACACCGTCGTCCTCTACGATGCCGGCGGATGGGTCGCTGCGCCCCGCGCCTGGTGGATGTTCCTGGCCTTCGGCCACAGCAATGTACGCATTCTCAATGGCGGGTTGAAGAAGTGGCGCGCCGAGGGGCATCCGGTCGAGAGCGGCGAGGTAAAGCCGAAGCCCGCGACGTTTAGGGCGAGCTACGACTCAAAACGCGTGCGCAGCATGCAGCAGCTGATCGCCAACGTCGAAAGCAGCGCAGAGCAGGTGATCGACGCACGCGCCGCCGACCGCTTCGAGGGCCGCGCGCCTGAGCCGCGCGCGGGCATCCGCTCGGGCCACATCCCCGGCGCGCGCAATGTGCCCTACAATCAGCTGTTCGATGCCGCGACCGGCGAGATGAAGCCGCTCGACGATCTCCGCGCCGCCTTCGCGAACGCCGGCGTCAGGCTCGATGCGCCGATCGTGACGAGCTGCGGTTCGGGCGTGTCCGCCGGCGTGTTGACGCTCGCACTCTATCGCCTCGGCATCACCGACACCGCGCTCTATGACGGCTCGTGGTCGGAGTGGGGCCAGGCCGGCGGCCCGCCGGTCGCGACCGGGCCGGCGTAGCCTTACTGGCGCGTGCGCGTGGCCGTTGTCGCCAGCATCTGCTGCTGGCCGAACGGATCATAGCTCTGCCGCAACTGCTGGGGCGGAGGACGCTGCACCATGCGGTGCCGCTTCTTCGCCTTCGCCTGGCGCTTGGCCGCCTTGCTGTCCGGGGCGCTGCTGTCCGCCTTCGCGTCTCCCTTGGTGTCCCCCTTGGCCTTCGCCGGCGCATCCTTCAAGGCCGGCGCCGCCGGATCGTTCAGCGCGGCCACCTTGGCCGGGGCAATGTCGGGCGCCGGGGAGGCGAGGGCCGCACCGGGATCGGGATCGGCCGGCGCCGGTTCGCTGGCGGTCACGGCAGGCGTGGGCTCGGGGATCGATGCCGTTGTGTCGGCCGGGGTGAGTGTGTCGGCAGGAGCCGGCGCGATGGCTTCCGTCGTGGCCTCGGCCTGCACCGGCTCGGCGGCCGGAGGCGCGGCCTCGGTGACCTGCGGCGGCACGTTGGCCTCGGTCGTCAGGGCGGCCACCTGTTCGGGCTCGTTCACCGGCAAGCCGATGGTCGGCACCCGGTCGCGCAGCGATGGCGCGGGCTCGGCGGCCGCCTCCGGCTCGGCGCGGAGCGCCGCTAGCACCGGCTGGGCCGGCTCTGGGCTTTGCGCAAACACCTTTTCCTGCGGGCCGTTCCGCCAGGAGGGGTTGCTGACATACTGCTCGTGGGTGGCCCGCAGCAGCGCGGCGGCACCTAGGCCGAACACCAGGATGGAGGTTGACAGCAGGATCGCGGCAAACAGGAAGCGAAAGCCGGGAAGCATCGGACGGGTTACGAATTTCCGCCCCGGCGGGTGGCGGCCGGGACCCAAGAGCCATCTGAACGCGGTGACGGTACTGATTGCCGTTCGCCACGCCGGGACAGAAGCTCAAAGCGGAGGCGAATCAGGCTGATTCGAACATATCGCAACGCCTCCGCGCCGTTCCCTTAAATTCGGGGCCGGAGACTCCGGCAATCTACAGCTCGATGCGATTTCCGCCCCGTGATGCAACGGGGCAACTGTGTGTGCCTGCATCACAAATCGCTAACTCGGGCACAAATCAGCCTGTAATGTCTTGAATGTGCCGCTATCTTCGGTCATCTGGCCGTTAACGGTCCGGATGGGCTCGGGGACTATACAAGAGCGATGATGATCAAACATTTTCTGACGATATGCGCTGCCGCAACAGTCGCTGCGGCGGGAACCTCGCTCGCACAGGCTCAGAGCTATCCGGTCCAGCAGGCGCCGAGCTATGGCGCTCCGGCCGAATATCGCCCCGGCGACCGCACGCCGAATTTCGACTCGCTAGACGATGAAGACGACGCGATGCCGCAGGCGTCGCTGCCGCCGCTTGGTCCGGCCGACGATCCGCGTTACGGCCGCCCGGCTGGTCCTCCGCCGGTCTATTCCGCCGCCCCGCCGCAGGGGCCGGTGATGTCGCCCGATGATCCGCGCTATGGCCGTCCGGCTGGCGCTCCGCCGGTCTATTCGGCGGCGCCGCCGCAGGGTCCCGTGATGTCGCCCGACGATCCCCGCTACGGCCGCCCCGCTGGCCCGCCCGCGGTGATCTATGCCGATCGCCCGGGTCAGGCACCCGGCAGGGACGGCCTGCGTCCGCCGGAGGCCGTTGGCGGCCCCGCCGCGACCGGAACGGTTCAGTCCGGCCAGCCGCCCGTGGGCAACGATGGCCGGCCGATGGCGATCGCTTCGCTGCCGCCCGAGGAGCAGCCCGACGCTGCTCCCGCGCAGTTGTCGCCGAACCTGCGCCGCCAGGAAGTCTCGCTGGCGACCAAGGAGCCGGCTGGAACGCTCATCGTCGATACCCCGAACACCTACCTCTACTACGTGCTCGGAGGCGGCCGTGCGATCCGCTACGGCGTCCGCGTCGGCCGCGATGGCTTCACCTGGACCGGCGTGCAGAAGATCACCCGCAAGGCCGAGTGGCCGGATTGGCATCCGCCGACCGAGATGATCGAGCGTCAGCCCTATCTGCCGCGCTTCATGGCCGGCGGCCCCGGCAATCCGCTCGGCGCACGCGCGATGTATCTCGGCTCGACCGTCTACCGCATCCACGGCACCAACCAGCCTTCGACCATCGGCAAGTTCGTGTCGTCGGGCTGCATCGGCATGCTGAACGAGGACGTCTCCGACCTGTTCGACCGCGTCAAGGTCGGCACCCGCGTGGTGGTGATGCCGGGTGGCCCGCCGCCGGGAACGGCGACCGCCTCCGCTGCGCCGACGTCGGGCGCTGCCGGTCCGGCTCCGATGGCTGCCCAGGCTGGCCCCGTCCCGGGCACCCAGCCGACGGTGGTGCCGCCGCTGCCCGCGCCGGTCACCGTGCGCTAAGCGCTTCGAAACAGCTCAAATCGCGAAGGGCGTGCCGTCGGCACGCCCTTTTCGTTTCAGGCCAGCTTGCGCGGCAGCTCGCGACCCCCGGTGAAGGCGTCGATCGCCTCGACCATCTGCCCGTAATGGATGCGCAAGCCGTCCTCGGTGGCGTAGCCGAGATGCGGCGTCAGCACGAGATTGTCGAGCTTGCGGAAGGGATGGTCGACCGGCAGCGGCTCGACCGAGAATACGTCGATGCCGGCGCCCGCGATCTTCCGCTGCTGCAAGGCTTCCAGCAGCGCCTGCTCGTCCACGATCGGGCCGCGCGCGGTGTTGACGAGGAAGGCCGTCGGCTTCATCCGCGCGAGATCGGCAGCTCCGACCAGTCCGCGCGAACGATCGCTCAGCACCACATGGATGGTGACGATATCGGCCTTGGCGAACAGCTCCTCCTTGGTGGCGTAGCCGACGCCGGCCGCCGCGCACTTCTCCGGCGTGAGGTTCGGGCTCCAGGCGATCACGTTCATGCCGAACGCTTTCGCAATACCCGCCATCTTGCTGCCGAGCTTGCCGAGCCCGACGACGCCGAGCGTCAGTCCCTCGATCTCGACACCGGCAAAGCTCTGCCAGGGCTCGCCGGCATGCATGCGCGCGTTCTCGCGGCCGATGCCGCGGGTCAGTTCGAGGATCAGGCCCATGGTCAGCGGCGCGGTCGGATCGCGGGAGTATTGCGTGCCGCCGATGGCAACGCCTTGCGCCTTCGCAGCCTCCATGTCGATCGAGGCGTTGCGCATGCCGGAGGTCAAAAGCAGCTTCAGCTTCGGCAGCGACGCGAACTGGTTCTTGGGGAACGCCGTACGCTCGCGCATCGCGCAAATGATCTCGAAATCGGCCAGCGCGCTCGCCGCGGCCTGCTCCGAGGCAAAGGGATGGCTGAACACGGTGACGTCGACGCGGTCGGACAGTTTTTGCCAGTCGGCGACGTCGAGGGCGAGGTTGAAATAGTCGTCGAGAATTGCACAGCGCAGCCGCGTCATCAGCTTTCATCCATGGCGAGAGGTGACGGCGCCAGGCGGGGAGCGCCATCGTCGGAACCTGGCCATGGTTGCGCGCAATCACGCCTGCGCGCAAGCAGCTGACGTGTTCAAAAATCCGATAGGAGAGAAGGGCTCAGAGGTCGCGGGGCTTGAGGCGGAACGGCGTATCCATGCCGTGCTTGGCGCGCCAGGCGGGGCCGGGCCCACGCATGTAGTGCAGCTCGGGGCGGTAAGGGTTGAAAGCGGTGGCGAAGAAGCGCTTCCAGAAGCCCTTGATCTCCGTGACGAGTCCGGAAGCGCTACCGGCTCGTGCCGGAACGGCGATGGAATTGGTCTCGATCAGAGCCATGATGCGGCCTCGCTGTTCTCCCCGTCGCTTCTGCCGCGGGTGGCGTCTTTTTCGGCGCCATGACGAGCTTTGGCCCACTTTATTAAAAAATGGTTTCAATTGTCCGGATCGGCGGCCGGATGGTGTCCATTCCGTATTGATCCGTGGTGAACGGAGGGAAAACATTGCCCTTTGGGGGCGGGATCGTTACATCGGCGGCAAGCAAATTTCCTCAAATCGAAGGTTTCACGGGACCGATGGCGCGCCAGTTCATCTATTTCATGCAGGGCCTGACCAAGAGCTACCCGACCCGGAAGGTGCTCGATAACATTCATCTGTCGTTCTACCCGGACGCCAAGATCGGCGTGCTCGGCGTCAACGGCTCGGGCAAGTCGACGCTGCTCAAGATCATGGCCGGCCTCGACAAGGAGTATAACGGCGAGGCCTGGGTCGCCCAGGGCGCCCGCGTCGGCTATCTCGAGCAGGAACCGCATCTCGATCCGGCGCTCTCCGCGCGCGAGAACGTCATGCTGGGTGTCGCCAAGCAGAAGGCCATCCTCGATCGCTACAACGAGCTGGCGATGAACTATTCGGAAGAAACCGCCGACGAGATGACCAAGCTGCAGGACGAGATCGAGGCCCAGGGCCTCTGGGATCTCGACAGCAAGGTCGACCAGGCGATGGACGCGCTGCGCTGTCCGCCCGACGATGCCGATGTGACGAAACTGTCGGGCGGTGAGCGCCGGCGCGTCGCGCTGTGCAAACTGCTGCTCGACCAGCCCGAATTGTTGCTGCTCGACGAACCGACCAACCATCTTGACGCCGAGTCCGTGTCTTGGCTGGAAGGCCATCTGCGCAACTATCCCGGCGCGATCCTGATCGTCACCCACGATCGCTACTTCCTCGACAACGTCACGAGCTGGATTCTCGAGCTCGACCGCGGCAAGGGCATTCCCTACGAGGGCAACTACTCGTCCTGGCTGGTGCAGAAGCAGAAGCGGCTCGAGCAGGAAGGCCGTGAAGACGCTGCGCATCAGAAGACGATCGCGCGCGAGCAGGAATGGGTCGCGTCCTCGCCGAAGGCGCGTCAGGCCAAATCCAAGGCGCGCTACCAGCGCTACGAGGATCTGCTCAAGCAGGCGAGCGAGAAGCAGACCCAGACCGCGCAGATCATCATCCCCGTCGCCGAGCGGCTCGGCGCCAACGTGGTCGATTTCGAAACGCTCAGCAAAGGCTATGGCGATCGCCTTCTGATCGACGATCTTACCTTCAAGCTGCCGCCTGGCGGCATCGTCGGCGTGATCGGCGCCAACGGCGCCGGCAAGACCACGCTGTTCAAGATGATCACTAAGCAGGAAACGCCGGACAAGGGCACCATCACGGTCGGCGAGACCGTGCATCTCGGTTATGTCGACCAGTCGCGCGACGCGCTCGACGGCAACAAGAACGTGTGGGAGGAGATTTCCGGCGGCAACGAGCTGATCCTGCTCGGCAAGAAGGAAGTGAACTCGCGCGGCTATTGCTCGTCGTTCAACTTCAAGGGCGCCGACCAGCAGAAGAAGGTCGGTGCGCTCTCCGGCGGTGAGCGCAACCGCGTGCATCTTGCAAAAATGCTGAAGTCCGGCGCCAACGTGCTGCTGCTCGACGAACCGACCAACGATCTCGACGTCGACACGTTGCGCGCGCTCGAAGAGGCGCTGGAAGATTTCGCCGGCTGCGCCGTCATCATCAGCCATGACCGCTGGTTCCTCGACCGCATCGCGACCCACATCCTGGCCTTCGAAGGCGAGAGCCACGTCGAATGGTTCGAAGGCAACTTCCAGGACTACGAGAAGGACAAGATGCGCCGCCTCGGCCAGGACAGCATCATTCCGCACCGCGTGAAGTACAAGAAGCTGACGCGGTGATGAGGGCATGATGCGGCGGGCGCTCATAGCTGCGGTGATCGCTATCATCTGCGGCCTGTCGCCCGCCCGCGCTGCCGACGCCGCCTTCACGCAGTTCATCGCCTCGCTCTGGCCGGAGGCGCAGGCCGCCGGCGTGTCGCGCGCGACATTCGATGAGCAGACGCGCGGGCTCGAGCCTGATTACAAGCTGCCCGACCTGATCCTGCCCGGACGGCCCGCGACCGGCGCACCGTCGCAGGCCGAGTTCGTGCAGGTGCCGGCCGACTACGTCAAGGAAGCCTCGATCGCGCGGCTTGCGGGCGAGGGGCAGCGGCTGCTGCAAAAATATCGCCCGGCGCTGAGCGAGATCGAGAAGAAATCCGGCGTGCCGGCCACCATTATGCTCGCGATCTGGGGCCGCGAGACCGATTACGGCCGCTACACGCTGCCTTACGATCTCGTGCGCGTGCTGGCGACGCAGGCCTATGTCGGGCGACGCAAGGACACCTATCGGAATGAGTTCATCCTGTCGCTGAAGATCCTCGGCGAGGGCGTGGTGACGCGCAAGGACATGCGCTCGTCCTGGGCGGGTGCCACCGGGCTCACACAATTCCTGCCGTCCGAATATTACAAGCACGGTGTCGACTTCGACGGCGACGGCCGCATCGACATCTGGCATTCGGTGCCGGATGCGCTGGCCTCGGCCGCGCAGCAGCTCGTCAACAAGGGCTGGCAGAGCGGTGTGCGCTGGGCTTACGAGGTGCAGGCGCCGGCCAAGGTCGATTGCACCAGCGGCGTGCCCGAGGTGACGAAGCCGATCGGCCAGTGGCTGCGCGAAGGTTTTGTGCCGGTGCGTGGCGAGAAGCTGAGCGCTGCTGAGCAGGCGCAGCCGGCCTCGCTGCTGCAGCCGGAAGGCATTTACGGCCCGTCGTTCCTGACGACGAAGAACTACTTCGTCATCAAGGAGTACAATTTCTCTGACCTCTACGTGCTGTTCGTCGGCCATCTCGGCGACCGCATGACGAGCCCGCTGCCGTTCGCGACACAATGGGCGGCCTCCAAGCAGTTGCGCACCAAGGACGTCGAGACCATGCAGCGCGGGCTCACGCGCGTCGGGCTCTACAAGGACAAGATCGACGGCAAGGCCGGGATGCAGACGCGCGCGGCGCTCGGCGCCTACCAGAAGTCGGCAGGCCTCAAGGTCGATTGCTGGCCGAGCGAAGAGGTGCTGCGCTCGATCCAAGCGGCGCGGTAAACGGCCTTAACTCTTCACCAAAGAAAAAAGCCCGGCCGAGGTGCTCGGCCGGGCTTCGATCGCGGCACGGATGCGCCATGCGATCGGATCTTGCGATCAGATCAGTAGCAAACGCGAACCGGGCGGATGACCCAGCCGTAACCGTCCCAATAGCGCTGGCGCTGCCAGTAGCAGGGCGCGGGCGGCGGGGGCTCGGCAATGTAGACCGGTCCGCCATAGGCGGGACGGCTCGACGCGATGGCGCCGCCGACGATGGCGCCACCGATCAGGCCGGCTGCGATGCCGGCGCCGACGCCGTCATGGGCCTTCGCGGACGGAGTGGCGGTCACCAGCGAACCGGCGATCGTCGCAACCGTGAGGGCGGCAACAAAAGTCTTCTTCATGCTCTTGGCTCTCCTGGGAGATGGACGTCCCTTGTTAGGAGCGCCCGGGTTTCAAAGGTTCACGCACACTCTGATGAAATCGACCGTGCAGCTAGGAAGCGCGCAATTGGTCAATCCACGGTAAACGCGCACGGAGCTGTGACGAGAAAAAGCGGTCTTTTTCAGGCCCGGAGATGAACGGCGCATCCGTAGCGAACCTGTTCAGCGCGCCTCAGCCACAGACTCTGACGCGGCGGGTGCGCCAGGCGTAGCCATCCCAGAAGCGCTGCCGCTGCCAGACGCAGCCGTCGCCGTAATAGTCGTCGGCGACATAGCCGGGACCCGGCGCGTAGTAGCGGGGGGGGTAATAGCCGGGGCCATAGGAGTAGCCCGGACCGGGTCCGTAATAATACGGAGACGCCAGCGCGCCGCCGACAATGGCGCCACCGATGATCCCGGCGGCCACGCCGGCGGCGACACCACGCTGAGCGTGGGCCGGTGTCCCGGCCGTGAGGGCCAGGGTGGCGACGGCGGCGACCGTCAGTAAGAACTTCTTCATTGGCGTGACCTTTCGCACGAACAGGTGGGAACTCTTTGGGGGGTAAAGTTCCATACTTCGTTTGAATGATCAATGAACGGCACCTTCGCTGAGGGCGACCAATTAATGGATCGCAGGTCCGCGAGGGAGACGACGATGGGCAACGCGATGATGAATACTTTGATCGCTGCCGGGGTCATTTTCGCGATTGGCTATGGCTGGTTCGCCCATCTCCAGAACCGCGGCCGGCGCTCGCGCGCGGGTGCTGGCGGTGACGGAGGAAGTAGCGGCGACGGCTATTCAGCGGCCAGCGACGGCTTCTCGCTGGGGAGTTGGTTTTCCAGCGACAGCTCGGGGAGCTCGAGCGACAGCTGTTCCAGCAGCGATAGCGGTAGCAGTGGCGGGGATTGCGGAGGTGGCGGCGATGGTGGTGGAGGCGGTGACTAGGTCCGCCAAGATATTGATCCAGCACAACTCCCTATTTTAGAGCCGTTCTAGGCTGTTTCCGGGCTAGTTTGGAATAGCTTCAAATACCGGTTTTTCCCTTTGCATCCGGACGGCCCCTTAAATATCGATGATGACGCATCACCGAAGGGCCTGCCGCTTCCATGATCGTTTGTTCCTGTAACGTGCTGAGCGATGACGACATCCGAGCCGCGGTCGCCGAGTCCGACGACGCCGTACGTCATGCCAAGCAGGTCTATGGATGCCTCGGCTGTAGCGCCGAATGCGGCCGCTGCGCCCGTACCATCAAGACCATCATCGACGAAACGCTTGGCCCCTGCGCCAAGTCCTGCTGCTCGGGCTGCCCGCACAGCCACACCGTGGCCGCCAATGACGAGACGGCCGAGCTCCCCCGGTTCGCCCTCGCGGCCTGCTGAAAACTTCCGCAATTTCGACTGAGCTTTCCCCGGCTGCGTCCCCGTGGCCGGTTGCTCTCGTCCTTAAACTGATTTAGAAGCGTTCTAAAGTCGGTTAGGGCCGATTTGGACGCAAGATTTGGAGTGCATCATGCAGGGCGACGCAAAAGTCATCGACTATCTCAACAAGGCGCTGCGCCACGAGCTGACTGCAATCAACCAATACTGGCTGCACTACCGCTTCCTCGATAATTGGGGCCTGCGGGACATGGCCAAGGTCTGGCGCAAGGAGTCCATCGAAGAGATGGAGCACGCCGACAAGCTCACCGAGCGGATCCTGTTCTTCGACGGCTTCCCGAACATGCAGGTGCTCGACCCCCTGCGTATCGGCCAGAACGTCAAGGAGATCATCGAGTGCGATCTCGCCGCCGAGATGAGCGCGCGGGCGCTCTACCAGGAGGCCGCCGGCTATTGCAACGGCGCCAAGGACTACGTCACCCGTGACCTGTTCGAGAAGCTGATGAGCGACGAGGAACACCACATCGATTTCCTCGAAACCCAGCTCGACCTGATCGGCCGCATCGGTCTCGAGCTGTACACGCAGAAGCACGTCGGTGGGCTCGAGGGCGAGGGGCACTAAGCTCCGGCACCGGCTCTCTCCTTCGTCATGGCCGGGCTTGTCCCGGCCATCCACGTTTGGCCGCGCGACGAAGACGTGGATGCCCGGGCCTTCGCCTCGCCGAAGCGGCTTCGGCTACGCAGGCGGGACTAGCCCGGGCATGACGGTTCTTTCGAGCGGCGAACGCTCTCACCTACAACTGCGTCTTGTAGCGCTCTTCCACGATCTCCTGGCTCTCCGGCTCCCCCAGGCCCGTCTGGTCGTGAATGACCTGGCCGATGCTGGGCATCACCGAGCGCTGCACCTTCTCCGGTGACCACAGCTTCGAGCGCATCAGCGCCTTGCCGCAGTGGAAATAGACTTCGCTGACCGCGACGTTCAAGACCGCGCGCGGCGGCTTGCCGAATTCCACCATCGATGCGAGCAGATCCGGATCGGCCGAGAGCGTGCCGCGTCCGCCGACGCGCAGCGTCTCGTCGATGCCGGGGACGAAGAACAGCAGATGCACGAAGCCCGAGCCTTCGACGACGTTGCGAAAACTATCGATCCGGTTGTTGCCGGCACGGTCGGGCATCAGCACCTGGTTGGGGCCAGCGACATGGACGAAGCCAACCCCTCCGCCGCGCGGCGATGCATCGACGCTGCCGTCGACGCCTGACGTTGCAAGCACGCAGAACGGCGACATCTCAATGAATTTCTTCGCATGCGCATCGATCGCGGGACGCGCCTTTGCGATCACGCGTGGGCTCGGCTTGGCATAGATGGTGGCGAGGTCTTCGGCGCAAAGATCGGTCACGAAGGTCTCCCTGATTGAGGGCGACAAGATAGCATTCTCCGGCTCGATCGCTATCCCCGAAATAGCAGGTGCGGCCCAGTGTAGCCACGGCATGACGCAGGTGGCGTAGACCAGAAATTTCGCTTATAACGGGTGTCGTACTTTGTTGCTTTTCAAGCGAGGAATTCGTCATGGCCCCAACGCAGGCAATGCGGGTGGCGGGCGATCGGCCACGCCGTCGCAAGCATGTCCCGGGACAATTGATCGTTCGGTTGAAGCCGGCCGCTGCCCGGCAGATCGCGGCAGCCTCGCTTCAGGCGACAACGTCACGCGCGCTGATGGCTGCAATGCCCGACGACGTCAGAGGTCCGATCGATTTCCTGCGCGACAATTTCGGGCTTCAGTCGATGAAGCCGCTGTTCGTGGTCGGCGACGATGAGGCACCCGCGCAGCCCCAGGCGATGGCTTTGGCCGCGGTTCATCGCTCGATAGCACGCTCCGCAACGGCGCCGCCGCGGGAGGCGCTGGCCGGATTTCAGATCGTGCAGTTGAAGGACGGGAAGGTAGATGCAGGCACCCTGAAGCGCCTGCGCGCCTCCAGGGCGGTGGATCTGGTCGAGCCCGTTCCCAACCGGTGGCTCAGTGCCGCCGCCGATCCCATGAAGATCCGGCAGTGGGGCCTTCGCGCCATCAGATGGTTCGATCGACCGCGGCCAGGTGCGGGGCGGGTTCATGTCGCTGTGCTCGATAGCGGTGTCGACGCCGGACATCCCGATCTCGTGGACGCGATCGAGGAATATCGGCACGACGGCAACGGACCGCGTGATTTTCTCGGTCATGGCACCCATGTCAGCGGCACGATCGCGGCCGTGGTCAATAACTCGGTCGGTATCGCAGGCCTGGCCAATTGCCGGTTGCACTGCTGGAAGGTGTTCGACGATCCCAAGCGCGCAGGCGACGACGAGAATTTCAACTTCGATTTCTACAGCAAGGCGCTCGTGGCCGCGCTCGATTCCAACATCAAGGTCATTAACCTCAGCATTGGCGGCGAGGACCATTCAAAGACGGAAGCGACGGCCTTCGCCGAACTGATCGATGCCGGCGTCGTCATCTCCACCGCGATGGGGAACGAGTTCGAGGACGGCAATCCGAAGGAATACCCGGCGGGCTACGTGGACACGATCGGAGTTGGCGCCGTCGACGAGTCCCATCGGCGCGCTTCGTTCTCCAATACGGGGAAGCACATCAAGCTGGTGGCGCCGGGTGTCAACATCCTGTCGACGGTGCCCCGGGTGAAGGCAAGCTTCGCCGACCATACCAGCTACGATTCCTGGCCCGGGACGTCGATGGCAACACCGCATGTGACGGGCGCCGCTGCACTCGTCTACATCAACAAGACGAAATCCAGGGCGGCCGGGCTTGCGGTCGCCGGGCGCCTGATCGCGACTGCGACCAAATTGCCGGCGATGCGAGGCAAGGATTTTACGCCGGAATACGGCGCCGGCCTGCTGGATGTTGCCGCTGCGCTTGGCCGCGTGAAACCGGCGAGGAAATCGGGCAGGAAGGCTGCCAAGAAAACTGCCAAGAAAACTACAAAGGCGAAGCCGGCGAGAAAGGGACGAAAATAGATTCCGCGCCCTTGATCGGGTGCCGCGAGCGGCTAGCTTTGCATCATGTCCGTGCAATTCAAATTCCACGACCATGTCGATCAGCGCCGGCGGCGCATGATCATCAAGACGCTCGGCGATGCCGGCTACGCCGCCGAGAGCCTGTTTCCGGGACAGAAGCGGCAAAACCTAGCCGCGATCTTCACCGTCGCCGAGGCCGACGCCAAATCCGTTCGTGCCGCGCTCGACGATTTCGGCGATGACATCGAATATGTCGAGGCCTCGCCCAAGCGAGACCTCAAGGCCTGAGCGGTCTACACCGCATCGGCCGGCACGAAGCAACTGATGATGATGGCGCCGCGGTGGTGGACGTACCACACCACGGCCTGGCCGACCGGATTGCCGCGATCGCGGATGATGGCGCGCTCGGGCACCTCCATCCACTGTCCCTCGATCGGTACCCAATAGGTGCCGCCTCGCACATCGTAGTCGGTGCGATGGCCGTCGGAGATGTCGCAGCAGGGTACGCCGTTCGGCGCGATCACGCTCTTGAACCAGGCGCGGATGTCGGGCGGCACATGGTCGTATTGGCCGTTGTCGAACGCGAACGCGGCGCTCGTCTGCGCCATCGTCGCGGCCAGCCAAACGCACAGCGCGAGCCTGTGCATGCGATCCTCCGTCGCGCTCGATTCGTATCGTTGATGTGATTAAGCCCGAGCTGTCAGCGCAATGCATGCTCAAATAATATGCGGCGTGAGAGGCGCCGCATATGATGCATTGCGGTATGATCGGCCAGCCAGACGCACAGCGCGAACTTGCGCGTACGATCTTTCCTATCCCGTCTCGAGCGATGCAAGCAGCGATTTCGGCGCGACATTGCGCCATGCCATCGCGAGTGCGCTCCGCAACGTGACCTGATCGATCTTCGCCAGCTTCACATTCGTGCTGCCGCTCCTGCCCCAGGCGCCGGGGACCGGACGAAACATCTCCGGTTCCGCGTCGATGAGCACGGCCTGCTGGTTGGGAGTGAGCTTCACCATGCCCCATTTTTCATCGGGATAGCCCAGCGTCGCGAACACGCGCTTGCCGACGCGAAAGTCGGCATGGCCGTGATGTGCGCCCTCGATGACGCCGGGAAGCGTCAGCGCAGCCTTGCGAAAGCGAGCGTTCGACATGCGGTCTTGCTGCTCGTCTCACATCGTCCGCTGCGGCGCGGTTTGCAGCAATTGCCTGACCTGCTCGACGTAGAATTTCGCGTTGCCGGTGGTGCCGTGGCCGCGCGTCTCGGTGCTCGCGGGGATCAGATACAGCTTGCCGTTCTTGACCCGCTTCATCGCGGCGTCCGTGATGCCGGTCTCCGGCGGGTTGCGCTCGTCGTCGGCGGAGTTGATCAGCAGCAGCGTCGCCTCGATCTGCTCGAGCTTGTCGCCGGCATTGTAGTCTTGCGAGGAGCCCCACTGGTAGAGGAAGTCGTTGGCATCGGACGTGATCGGTGTCGCCAGCCGTTCGTCGACGATCTTGTCGGCCTTGGCCGCGGTCGGCGCCTGCTGCTGATAGGCGAGCGTGCCGCCGATGCTGGCGATGCCGTAGGCGGTGATGGCATATTTCATCATGCGCGGCTGGCTGGTGTAATTGCCGCCATTGTAGTCGGGATCGTTGCGGATGGTGTCGAGCATGATCCGTCGCATCATCCAGTTGCGCGAGGCCATCTCGGTCGGCTGCGAGGCCATCGGCACCAGCGCGTCCATCTCCTGCGGATATTTCTCGCCCCACAGCCAGGTCTGCATGCCGCCCATCGA
The DNA here is from genome assembly GCF_052076005.1 of Bradyrhizobium sp. 63_E2_N1_3. NCBI lineage: Bacteria > Pseudomonadati > Pseudomonadota > Alphaproteobacteria > Hyphomicrobiales > Nitrobacteraceae > Bradyrhizobium > Bradyrhizobium sp. 63_E2_N1_3. Next base: position 2,003,584 of record NZ_CP197235.1, read on the forward strand.
ATTGCCGATCACGAGCCGCAGATGCTTGACGCCGAGGCCTTCCTTCACGAGGCGATGCTGCGCCTCGACCATGTCGTCGTAATTGTATTTCGGGAAGCTCGTCTTCATGCCGTCGGACGGTTTTGACGATTTGCCGTGGCCGATCGCGTCGGGAATGATGATGTAATATTTGGACGCGTCGAGCGGCTGTCCCGCGCCGAACAGTTCGCCGGCGAAGGCGGGCGACAGCATGCTCGCGCCCGAGCCGCCGGTGCCGTGCAGCACCAGCACGGGCTGGCCAGAGGGCTCGCCGACGGTGGTGTAGTGCAGCTTCAATTCCGGCATGGTCTCGCCGGTGTGCAACTTGAAGTCCTTGGCGATCCAGTCGCCTTGCTTCGGCGCCGGATAATCGGCGGCCATAACCGGCGTTGCGATGGACAGCAGGATGGCCGCTAGCGCAGCGCAAGACGTTTTCATGTTTCTCTCCCCATGCGGCTCATGGTCGGCCGCGTTGGACGCGATCTTATCAGCTGGTCACGGAGGATCGAGACCGGACCCATCATCGCCCCCCGAAAAACATTCCCCGATGGTGCGGCGCGCAAGGGGAATAATTGCGGATCAGATATGGCTGGTCCTGCCTATGACACGGCTGCGCCCGGGATGTAGGATTTCGGCCTCGCCGATCGTCCTCAGGGGAACACCGCTACGGGAGAGCCTGCATGTGCCGCAACATCAAGACGCTGTTCAACTTCGAGCCGCCCGCGACGGAGGACGAGATCCACGCCAGCGCGCTCCAGTTCGTGCGCAAGCTTTCCGGTTTCAACAAGCCGTCGCAGGCCAATGAAGAGGCCTTCGAGCTTGCGGTCGCGGAAGTGTCGGAGGCTGCGCGAAAGCTCCTGACTTCGCTGCACACCCATGCGCCGGCGCGGGACCGTGAGATCGAGGCGGAGAAGGCCAAGGAACGTTCGCGGCTGCGGTTCGGTTAGGCGGTCCTGCGTCCATTCCGTGATCTGGCTCACGGTGAGAGCGGCCTCAACTTGCGATGATGTCTGCCGGGGTTTTGACAGCCCGGAGCACGACCATGAGCCGCCCCCTTATTCCTCTCAGAGCAGGTGCCGTCACCTTCACCGTGCTGTGGACCGCATGGATGATGTGGTGGAGCGGCTCCTACAGCAGCGTCAACCTCGTCATCCTGACGCTGCTCGGCACGCTGGTCGGCTATCTCTGGTACCGCGCCATGCGCTGGCAGTTCGAGCGCATGGGCATGCTGCCGCGCAAGGATGAGTCCTCCGGGGCGTCGAAGCAACTTCCGCCGGGTTAGTCCTTGTGGCCGTGCTTCTTCTTTTTCTTCTTCTTCCGGTGATCATCGCCTTCGCCGTCGTCGGCCTCGTCATCGACGATCGCCTCTTCAACCTCATGCACGGCGGCTTCCAGCGCCTCGCGCTCGGCGGCTTCACGCTCGCGCTGGCGGCGGCGCTCGTCCCAGGCGTCGAAGAGTTGATCGAGCCACGGCAGCACCTGTTCGATCGACGGCAGCTGGCCGGGCGGTCCGGGCTCGCCGCGTGGGCCTTGCGGCCCCGCCGGCCCGGCCGCGCCCCGAGCACCGGCTTCGCCGGGCTTGCCCGGCAGGCCGGCCTTGCCCTGCGCTCCGGCCTTTCCGGCCACCCCGGGTTTGCCTTGTGGTCCCGGCTTGCCGCGCTGGCCGTCCGGCCCTCGCTTCCCCGGATGACCCTGCGGTCCCGGCCGTCCCGGCTCGCCCTGCCGCCCACGCGGCCCCTGCCGTCCCTGATCGTCTGCCACGCCACTACTCCCTCTAAGGAAGCAAGCTACTTAGCGGCGTTTGACGACAGCAGCAATTCCGCCCGCGCATCGCGACGGGCTTGATCAACATCAATCGACAGCAGGAGACACCGTGTCATTGGATGGCGCGGAGCCACAACCTTGCGAGGAGCGACCCATGCGCGCAGCGTGGAAACTATTCTGCATTTCGACAGTCATCCTCGCGGCAGCGCTCGGCCTCGCTCATCTGCTGGTGCCCGATATCGTGCCGGGCGCGTTCGCCGAGGAGCCGCAGGCGGCATGGGCGGTCTTGACCGCCTTCATGCTCCGCGCCATCGAGATGATCGCGGCCGCGGTCGCGACCATCTCGCTTGCGGTTCTTGCCGGCGGAACGATCCAACTTGCGTGGTCGCGTGCTAGTCGTGATACGCGGGCACGTCGATGCCGGACGCCGCATAGATCCTGATCTTGTTGCGCAACGTGCGCACCGACAGGCCGAGCACGCGCGATGCGCGCGTGCGGTTGCCGTCGCAGCGTGCGAGCGTCTGGAGCACGAGCTCGCGCTCGACCTCGTCGACGGTCGCGCCGATCAACAGCGGAACGATTTGGTTAGGGGCAAGAAATTGCGCGCCCGGTTCGGACGCAGCGACATGAACAGTGGTCATCAACACACCTCCCGATCAACGCCCGCTTCCATCTTTGGAAGCGATCGAGAACCAACGGCCCCCTAGCCGTAGATCTACGGTGGGCGGGTTTGGTTAACGAGTGGTTAATCGCGGACGATCGCACCAATTGACCTTGGGATTGCCGCGAAGGTGCCGCGATTGGCACGGGATGCATAGCGATGCGGGCCGATTTTGCGCGCCCGCTCACACCGTCCGATACCCACCGTCCACCATCACGATCGTCCCCGTGACATAGGCCGACAGATCCGACGCCAGGAAGATCGCGGGGCCCACGATGTCCTCGGGCTTGCCGGTGCGCGCCAGCGGGGTGTGATCGACGAAGGCCTGCACCAGCGCCGGATTGGTCGCGCGCACGTTGGCGTTGATGTTGGTCTCGATGAAGCCCGGCCCGATCGCGTTGACGCGCACGCCTTCCTTGCCGAGCTCGGCCGCGAGCGCCTTGGTGAAGCCGAGCACGCCGTGCTTCGAGGTCGTATACGCCGCCGAGCTCGGTGTGCGCAGATGCACGAAGGACTGGATCGAGCCGATATTGACGATGCGGCCCTTGGCGGCCCGCAGCGGCGCGAGGAACGCCTGCGTCACGTTGAAGACGCCGTTGAGGTTGAGCGAGATGATGTCGTTCCAGTCCTTCGCCACCGTCTCCGTGTCCGCGGTGAAGGCGTTGCGGCGGGTGATGCCGGCATTGTTGACGAGGATCGAGACCCGCCCGACCTTGTCGGCGACCTGCCTGGCGAGCGCAAAGCAGTCGTCACGCTTCGTGACATCGAGCGCAAAGCTCTCGGCGTTGCCGCCGGCCTTGCGGATCTCCTGCGCGGCCTCCGCGACCGTGTCGGCGTTGACGTCGAGCAGCACCACTCGCGCGCCCTCGCGGGCGTAGCCGGCCGCGATCGCCCGGCCGATGCCGGATCCGGCGCCCGTGACGACGGCGACGTGGTTTGCGAGCAATGCCATGACAATTTCCTCCCGGATTCGTTTCGAAGTTTCATGAAAGGCTAACTCGAAATTAAGGGGTCGGAAACGGCCGCCTTGGCATACTGATCTTCATTGCTAAACGTTGCGCGCATGATGGGACGGCTTGAATCCTGGAAACTCGCTCTCGAACGCCTGCGGTCGGCGCAGCCGGCCGACTGGGCCGAGGCAGGCCGGCTCGTCGCCGAGATCGTGCGCATGAGCACGGATGCCACGCTGCGCCAGGCTGCCGAGCAGGCGCTTCCGGTGTTGCGCCAGGCCGTGGACAATGACGATCACAGCGTCACGCTGGCGGCCCAGCGCCGCGTCGGCGTGATCCTCGAGGTCGTCCATGATCTCACCGCGCCACGCTTCGGCCGCCGCAACGCCATGCCGAAGAAGCTCTCCAGCGAGGATCGTGCCCGCAGGATGCTCGGCCTGCCGCTCGCCGTGCAGCTCACCTGCGACGACATCAACCAGGCCTATCGCCGCGCCGCCAAGGGCAAGCATCCCGACCAAGGCGGAAGCGCGCAAGCCTTCATCGACCTCGCCGCCGCGCGCGACATCCTCATCCATCCCGGCGCGCACAAGGACGCGTGAGAGCGCGCTGTCGCTGCACCTCGCCGGTCCGCTCTGTGCAGGCCATAAAAAGAGCGGGCAAGAACGCGTCGCGCCCTTGCCCGCTCGTCGATCCGCCGATCGAAATCTTACCAGGTGCAGTGACCGCTCTTCAACGCGTGATCCTTCAGCACGAGTGCGTCGACGAAGGTCGGCACCGTCGTGCTGACGCGGGCGTAGTCGGAGGGCCACGGCGCGGTCGGGATGCTCTCGTCCCAGATCTGGCAGAAGCCGGTGTCCTGCCAGCGGATCAGGTGATAGCTGGCTTCGGCAGGGCTCGCGGCGACGAAGGCAGTGACGGCAAGACCCGCAGCAACGCACAGCACGGAAATACGACGCATGATCAGCTCCTCAAATGAAAGATGTGATGCACCTCCCGACAATGACGGGGAGGGATGGTGTGGGACGTTTTTGGGGATGCGCCCCGGACAAGTTGTGAGTAGCTCCGTCGGCTGATCAGGTTCAAAGCGTGCGCGCATGAAATGCGCCATTTGAGCCGGAAAAAACCAGCGCGCGCCCGCAAAGGAAAAGGGCGGGTCGCTCGCGCGGCCCGCCCTCAAGATCAAATTCGTCGCGTGACGCTCAGAGCGTGCAGCGGCGCTCCGAGCGCAGCTTGATCTGGAGATCCGAAGCCGCGGTGAAGGTCGGGACCGGCTTGCTGACGACCTTGTAGGTCGAAGCGCCCCACTGGAACGGCTTGTACTTCAGGTCCTCGTTCCAGACCTGGCAGATGCCGGTGTTGTCCCAGCGGATCACGTAATAGCCGGCTGCTGCTGCCGACGCCGGCACGGCAAACACGGAAGAGGCGATGCCGGCAACGGCACAGAGGGCGAGAACGCGACGCATGAAAAATCTCCTTGTGGGGATGTGTGACCCGAAAATCCGTGCGGTAAAAGCAGGTCCTTGGCAAGCCGAGGGGCCGCCGTTTCACGGATATGTCAGAGGGAGCCGTGCACTTGGTTCGGCCGAGTGCCTGGCAAGACACATGCGCCAAGACACATACGCTAAGCGTGGTTCACTTCGCCAGTGACGCCACCGCCTCGATCTCGATCAGCATTTTCGGGTCGGGCAGGGCCTGCACCACGCACGTGGTGCGCGCCGGATAGGGCGGCGGGCCGAACGCGCCGGCATAGAGTGCGTTCATCGCGGCGACGTCCGAGGCGCGCGTGAGCAGCACGTTGACCTTGACGAGATCGCGGACCGTCGCGCCGGCCTCGTCCAGCACGCGCTTGATGTTGACGGCGACGTTGGCGAACTGCGCCTCGAAACCGTCCGGCAGCGCGCCATTGCCGTCGAAGCCGGGAATGCCGGAGACGAACAGGAGATCGCCGACACGCGTGGCAAAGGACAGCGGCGGCGCCTTGACGTGCGGCGGGGGTGCGAAATGCTGGATCGACATGGGATCACCTCGGATGGAACGGTCGCGTCGTCCGCACGAGCGTAGCGACATGCGGGGGAGTTGCAATCGGCATTGGGGAAGGCGGGTAAAACAAAAACGCGAAAACAACCCCATGCACAGTAGAAATCGTGAGTGTTTCAAATTCGGTATAGCCGAACAATTCGCTTGCTCCGTCGGGCAAAACAGGGGCAGGATGGCATCATGGCGGTGGTGTCGGTAGGCGGTCCCAAACTCCGCCGTCATGCCTCGCGACCCGGCTACGCCAAGGCTTCGCCGGGGTCGAGGTTCAGGGGCGCCGAAGCTTTAGCGTAGGCGGCAGGCGGGGCATCCAGTACGCTGCGGCTTCTCCGCATCTCATTGCCGTCTCGGCGTACTGGATCGCCCGGTCGAGCCGGGCGATGACGGTTGAACGCGCTGCTGCATCTCGCGTCCCACATCGCTCCATCATGTTGCCGCCGCGATCCATCGGATACATTCGCTGCGTCTGATTCGAATCCTCCCTTGAAAAATAGCCCCCGGAGACGCCCCATGAAGCTCGCTACCACCTTCCGCGCCGCGCTGGTCGCCATTGCCGCTCTGGCCGGCCTTTCGACCTCGGCGCTGGCCGACGGCGGCACCGTGGTGCTGACGATCTACAAGGCGGGCTGGATCATCGGCGGTTCGGGCGGCTCGGGCGTGCTGAACTTCCGCGGCCGCTCCTATTCGCTCTCGACCGGCGGCCTCGACTACGGCCTCGTCTTCGGTGGCTCCAAGACCGTGCTGCGTGGCCGGGTCTCCAACATCAACCGCCCCTCCGACGTCTCCGGCGTCTATGGCGCGGCCGGTGCCGGCCTCGCCGTCGGCCGCGGCGCCCGCGCCATCGTGCTGACCAACCAGAAGGGCGCGGTGCTGGAGCTGTCGGGCTACCAGACCGGCCTGATGGCGAATGCGGATCTGAGCGGGCTCGCGATCACGATGCGGTAAAACAGGTACGTAGGGTGGGTTAGCCTTGCGGATGCGCGAAGCGCGTCCGCTGGGCGTAACCCACCTCTTTCGTCTCCGCTGTGACAGAAGTGGTGGGTTACGCTGCGCTAACCCACCCTACGAATTACGCCCGCTCACCGCCGCATGAATCCGCTCGCAATGCGCGACGAGATTGGCGTGCGCATCGACGAAGGCCTTCAGCGGCGTCGGGATCGGAAAATAAAAGATGTTGGCGATGAAGCCGTAGATGCCGGCGTCGATGCTGGTCGGCGCCGCGCCGTGGACGAAGCCTGCCGTAGGCACGATCTCGGCCAGCACTTGCAGATCGGCAAGCCCCCGCGCGTAAGCCTGCTCGGGCGTGTAGCGGCCGATGCCCTGGAAATAATAGCGCTGCGAATTATACGCCTTCGCCTTCTCCAGTCCCTCGGCATCGAGTTGCGGATGCTGCGCGATGAAGGCGTCGCGGAATGCCGGATAGAAGCGATCGTCCTTCCAGCGCGAATACGACATCACCCAGTAGAGATCGTCCAGCATGCGGGTGACGAGATGATTGGTCCGCCGTGCGTCCGGCGACAGCGCGGCATCGATGCTCAGACGATATTTGGCGATCGCATGCGCAATGATTGTCTCGCTGTCGCCGATGGTCTCGCCGTCGTCGACGACGTAAGGCAGCTGCCCGCGCGGCGCGGCAGAGGCATCGAAGAGATGCTCGTGCACGAACGGCTGGCCTGCGAGCTTCAGGAACGCGTAGACCTTGAGGCCGTAGCCGTTGTTGTCGGCGACGCCGAACAGTTCCGGGTAGGAATAGAGCGTCAGCATGGTTGTTCCCTTCAGCGCGATGGCACCTTGGCGTGTTGCTCCGTCGTGGCCGCTTGCGCGGCCTTGCTGGCGCGGATCATCAGGAACGCGCCGGAAGAGCCAGGCAGCTGCCAGCGCCCGTCGATTTCGGTCGCCTCGGCGTTCACCGTGCCTTCGTAATGGACCGTGTCGTAGCCGTGGCCGGGCGGCTCGTAGTGTTTGACGAACGAGACCGCGTTGCCGGAGCGCTGACCCGCGATCGAGGCGTTGTGGGTGCGGAGCGGGCATCGCGGGTTCGAGCAGGGCTCGGTCACGCTTCCGGTGAGCGCGCCGCCGGTTTCGACCAGAGTTGCGGTGAAGGTGACCATTCCGGTGCTCGGTTGAATGTAGCTGCCATCCCAGACGCCGGAGAGATCGTTGCTCATGCGGTGCCTTCCTGGGATGATGCGGGCCGGTTGATATCAGGCTCTTCCATCTCAAGTCGTATCGCCGGAGCGACGGGCTGGCAACAGTCCTTGCGCATTGTGCGCAGCGTCATTCGATCGGAGGACGCCCGGCGTCGCCCGTTCGACGTATGGGATCGGAGATGTACCGGTTCTCGGTGAGAGGCGCGGCCTCTATATGCCGATCGATGCGGCGGTGAACACCGCCAGCTGCCCATCGAACGCCCGCCGGAACGCAGGCCGCGCTTCGCCGCGGGCGACGTAGGCTGAGAGGTCGGGATATTCCTCCAGCAGGCGAGATGCGTTCAACCGGCGCAGCACCGTCACCATCATGAGATCGCCTGCGCTGAACGCGCCGTCGAGCCACTCGGCCCCGCCGAGGCGACGGGACAATTCGCCCAGGCGGACACGGACGCGATCCTTCAGGACCGGCAGCCGCTCCTCGTACCAGCCCTTGTCGCGCTCGAACAGCATCGTCATCCCGAACTCGACGATCGGCGGCTCCAGCGTGTTGAGCGCGGCAAACATCCATGCGATCGCGCGGCTCCTCGCATTCGCATCTTTTGGCAACAATCCAACGTGGCGCTCGGCGATATGGAGCACGATCGCGCCCGACTCGAACAGGACGAGATCACCGTCCTCATAGGTCGGAATCTGCCCGAACGGATGCAGCGCAAGATGGGCAGGGTCCTTCATCGCCGCGAACGACACGAGGCGGACGTCGTAGGGCAGGCCCACTTCCTCCAGCGCCCAGCGAACCCGCATATCGCGCGCCTGTCCCTTGCCGCGGTCGGGCGAGTTTTCAAAGGCTGTGATGGTGGGCATCTGGCGGCTCCGGGGTGATCGGCGTTGCATTCAAAGGACGAATGGTCGGCTCGGGTTCCGACAGGGGCGCCTTAAAAAGACCAGCGCCCGTGTCGGAACACCGTCCCGCCGCTCGTCCTTGGAGCGATGGTCGCGCGTCCGGTCCAAGACGAAAGGATACAACTTCATGACGTCAATCACGCCATTCCTCTGGTTCGCCAACAATGTCCCGGAAGCCGTCGCCTTCTACAAAGCGGTGTTCCCCAACGCTGAAGTCGAGACCGTCAGCGACTTCATGGCGGTGTTCGAACTCGAAGGCCAGCGCTTCCACGCGCTCAACGGCGGCCCGCAATACCGCTTCACCGAGGCGGTCTCGTTCTTCATCAGCGTGGAGACGCAAGCCGAGGTCGACTACTTCTGGAGCCGCCTCACCGCCGACGGCGGCGAGGAATCCCGCTGCGGCTGGCTCAAGGACAAATTTGGACTGTCCTGGCAGGTGATCCCGTCGGCGCTCGGCCGCTACCTCGGCGATCCCGACCGTACCAGAGCGAACCGCGTCATGCAGGCGATGATGGAGATGCGGAAGATCGTCATCGCGGACCTCGATAGGGCGAATGCGGGGTGAGGGGCTGACGGTGTCGTAGGGTGGGCAAAGGCGTGCTCTTCGCGCGCCGTGCCCACCGTTCGTCCGGATTTGTGGAGAGATGGTGGGCATGGCGCAAGAGCGCCTTTGCCCACCCTACGAAGCCAGCGATCCGCATCGCCAATTCGTCTTGTATCGCTATACTGCCGACCATCAGCAGGATGGTGCCCCCATGGGAAACGAATTGGAAGGCAAGGTTGCTGCCGTGACCGGAGCCGCGTCGGGCATCGGGTTGGCGAGCACTGAAGCAATGCTGGCCGCGGGCGCGCGCGTGGTGATGGTCGACCGCGACGAGGCCGCGCTGAAGGCGCTCGGCAACAAGCATGGCGACGCCGTGATCCCGCTGGTCGTCGACCTCCTGGATCCCAAGGACTGCGCATCGTTGCTGCCGCGCGTCCTGGAGAAGGCAGGCCAGCTCGACATCCTGCATGCGAATGCAGGCACCTATGTCGGTGGCGATCTGGTCGATGCCGACAATATGGCCATCGACCGGATGCTGAACCTGAATGTCAACGTCGTGATGAAGAACGTGCACGACGTGCTGCCGCACATGATCGCGCGCGGGAGCGGCGACATCATCGTCACGAGTTCGCTGGCGGCGCATTTTCCGACGCCCTGGGAGCCGGTCTATGCGTCGTCCAAATGGGCGATCAACTGCTTCGTCCAGACGGTGCGGCGCCAGGTCTTCAAGCACGGCATTCGCGTCGGCTCGATCTCGCCCGGCCCGGTCGTCACCTCACTGCTCGCGGACTGGCCGCCCGAGAAGCTGCAGGAAGCCAGGGACTCGGGCAGCCTGCTGGAGGCCAGTGACGTGGCCGAAGTCGTGATGTTCATGCTGACGCGGCCGCGCGGCATGACCATTCGCGACGTGGTCATGCTGCCCACCAATTTCGATCTTTAGTGTGTAGGATGGGTAGAGCGCAGGCAACGGTGTCGTCCCGGCGAAGGCCGGGACCCATACCGCGGAATCTATCGGTTACGGCCGGTAGAAGTACCGAACCACGAGTCTTCGCCAAACCGTGGCCTGTGGTTATGAGTCCCGGCCTTCGCCGGGACGGACGGCTGAGTTTGGAGCGCCAGCGCCAATCCACACTACGCTGCGATCCAGGCAGCGAGCTCGCGCCACGGCTCCAGCGTCCAATGCCCTGACGCGGCACCGGACGGCGAGGGCAGCACGAAAACCTCCGGCAAACCTGCATCGCGCGGCTGACGCCCCAGCGCGATCCCGCTCGACGGCCTGCCGTAAAACAGGCTCGCCGCCTTCTTGCTCGTGAACGCAATCGCGCGCGGCCGATACTTTTCGATCTTGGCCCTGAACCCCGGCACGTCGATCGTTTCAGTCGCGATTTGGTAATCCATCCCGGTGCCCGACTTGGAGAGATCGGTGAAGCCGATCCCAAGCTCGATCAGCGCAGCGAACTCGCCCGGCTGATAGCGTCGCGGCGTGATGCCGGCCTCATGGATCGCGCGCCAGAAGCGGTTGCCGGGATGAGCGTAGTAGTGCCCGACCTCGGCCGAGCGCGTAGAGGCGGCGGTGCCGACGAAGACGAGAAGGAGGTTGGGACGGAGAAGGTCGGGGAGGCGGTGGGGAGCGACTTCAGGCAAACCGCGGGTCCATCTGTGATTGTGGCAAACCGTAGCAAAACTGATAGATGTAAGAGTTGAAAGAAGCACGAATGGACTTTAAGCGCCTTACCGATCGTACAAGCGCTTTGCGCTGCAAGAAGGGGGATGCCATGGACTGGAAGTCGGCAAAGGGAAAGGAAGGAGGATCCGTCGAGATACCGAAGCGCTGGCTTCTTCTGCACTACTACGAGGCCTTGAATATCTTGTTCAGGATGGAAAACGCATTGCGCGTTTTTGTCTACGTCGTTTTGAAGAATCGATACGGAGAGAAGTGGACAGAAACTGCCTTGCAAACTGTTGATGAAGAGCAATCAACAATCGCCGCCGTCGCGAGCAAGCGCGTGGCGCAGGCTAAGGGGTACGGCTATCTCGGCTATGAAGTGAGCTCTCCCTTGATGTATCTCAATAGTGGAGAGTTAACACGAATCATCACGTCGGACACCTATTGGGATCTGTTCAAGCCTCATTTCCGAGGAAAGCGGGAGATCATAAAGACAAAACTTGATGAGATTGGCACTGTACGAAATTCACTGGCGCACTTTAGGCCGGTCAAACATGACGACATCGAATTGATCAAGCAGAATGTAAATCACGTATTTGTTGGTATTGAACAATATCTAGTCGAGATGACGCAGGCAGATAGAGTGGTTCCTACGAACACTGAGGCCGAGTGGTACAGAAATCTATCTTCGATTGGATCAAGTACCTGCAAGGTGCGGCTGTTTCAGGATAGATCGGACCGCTGGATTCGGGTCGAGGTCGATTATGCTTCTGCTATCCTGCAAACTTCTAACGGCGTTCAATTCCGCAGTTTTCAGGTGACGAATCTAACTTCTCCCCAGATTGTCGAGAGCTTTCCAAAGCTGTTCGCTTTCGTGACGTTTATGACTGAGTACGTTCCGCATGTTCGAATGTCGGCGGATATAGTGCCTAGATTTGGGAAGCAGGTCTCGCTGATTTTCAGTAAAGCGATTCTCGTTGCCGCCCACGCTGAGGTGGGCAATCTCCTGAAGGAATTGTTGACAAAGATCGATACCGAAACTGAGCTGATTCAGCAGGACAACTTGGCGCGAGGGCATGTTGTCGACTCCGTTAGCGCCTGGTCGTTTGTTCAGAACGATGTATGGAGTACCAGCACGACGAACATGAAAAATGAGTTCAGGAATAGTGATCCTCCAGAGTACTGGGGTGACATGAGTTCGTATCGTGGCGACTTTATTGCTGGGGCGACAAAATATCCGTGGATGCCATCTGACATCTCAAGTGAGGAGGATTTCGTCTTTTGAGGTGGCTCGAAGGGGACGAAAAGAAGGCCGGGCTTTCGCTCGGCCTTCTGACGACAACAAAGCATATTCTCGGGTTCTTGCAGTCTAGAGCACCCGATTGCTCTCCTTCACCTTCTCCGCATCGAGATACACGCTGCTGCCCATCTCCTTGAACTTCGCGCTCATCTTGGCCATGCCGTCTTCGGCAGTGCCCTGCATCGACATGCCGATCGAATTCGGATCGTTCAGCGTCGCCGCATAATCCCGCACATCCTGGGTGATCTTCATCGAGCAGAATTTCGGCCCGCACATCGAGCAGAAATGGGCGACCTTGTGGGCTTCCTTCGGCAGGGTCTCGTCGTGGAAGTTCTTGGCGGTATCAGGATCGAGGCCGAGGTTGAACTGGTCGCTCCAGCGGAAGTCGAAACGGGCGCGGGAGAGGGCGTCGTCGCGGAGCTGGGCGGCCGGGTGGCCCTTGGCGAGATCGCTGGCGTGGGCGGCGATCTTGTAGGTGATGACGCCCACCTTGACGTCGTTACGATCGGGCAGCCCGAGATGCTCTTTCGGCGTGACGTAGCACAGCATGGCGCAGCCGAACCAGCCGATCATGGCGGCGCCGATGCCCGAGGTGATGTGGTCGTAGCCCGGCGCGATGTCGGTGGTCAGGGGCCCGAGCGTGTAGAACGGGGCTTCGCCGCACTCCTTGAGCTGCTTGTCCATGTTGATCTTGATCTTGTGCATCGGCACGTGGCCGGGGCCTTCGATCATGACCTGGCAGCCCTTGTCCCACGCGATTTTAGTCAGCTCGCCGAGCGTTTCGAGTTCGGCAAACTGTGCGCGGTCGTTGGCGTCCGCGATCGAGCCGGGACGCAGGCCGTCGCCGAGCGAGAACGAGACGTCATACTTGCGCATGAGGTCGCAGATCTCGTCGAAATGCGTATAGAGGAAGCTCTCCTTGTGATGCGCCAGGCACCACTTCGCCATGATCGAGCCGCCGCGGCTGACGATGCCGGTGACGCGGTTGGCGGTGAGGTGGATGTAGGACAGGCGCACGCCGGCGTGGATGGTGAAGTAGTCGACGCCCTGCTCGCACTGCTCGATCAGCGTGTCCTTGTAGAGCTCCCAGGTCAGCTTGACCGGATCGCCTTCGCACTTCTCCAGCGCCTGGTAAATCGGCACGGTGCCGATCGGGATCGGTGCGTTGCGCAGAATCCATTCCCGGGTGGTGTGGATGTTGCGGCCGGTGGAGAGGTCCATCACGGTGTCGGCGCCCCAGCGGATCGCCCACACCATCTTGTCGACTTCCTCTTCCACCGACGACGTCACGGCGGAGTTGCCGATATTGGCGTTGATCTTGGTGAGGAAGTTGCGGCCGATGATCATCGGCTCCAACTCAGCGTGGTTGATGTTGCAGGGGATGATGGCGCGGCCGCGCGCGATCTCGCTGCGGACGAATTCCGGGGTGATGAAGGCAGGGACTTCGGCGCCAAAGCTTTCGCCGTCGGCCAGCGCGGCCTCCGCGCGATCGAGCTGTTTTTTGCGGCCGAGGTTTTCGCGCTCGGCGACGTAGATCATTTCCTTGGTGATGATGCCGGCGCGGGCGAATTCGAGCTGGGTGATCTTGTGGCCGTCGAGGCCGCGCAGCGGCTTGTGGTGCGCGGTGAAGGCCTTTGCGGCATGCGAGGCGCCGACGTTGCCATTGTCCTCCGGCTTGATATCGCGGCCCTGATACTCCTCGACGCCGCCTCGCTCCTTGACCCAGGCGAGACGGTTGCGCGACAGGCCGGCGTTGACGTCGATGGTGACGGTCGGGTCGGTGTAGGGGCCCGAGGTGTCATAGACCGGCAGGTTCGGCTCGCCGGCACCTTCGGAGAGGATGATCTCGCGCAGCGGCACGCGGATGTCGGGCGCAGCGTCCGGAGACGCGAAGATTTTTCGCGACGAGGGCAGCGGGCCGGTGGTGACGGCGGGGACGGTCTTTTCGGGGTTGGAGCGGATGTTCATGGGATCCTCCGGTTTAATTCTGTTGTGCGTGCGTTTGAGCGACTGCGGTGAATTCTTGCTCCGTCATTGCGAGGAGCCCTTGCGACGAAGCAATCCAGACTGTCTCTGCGGAGAGACTCTGGATTGCTTCGCTTCGCTCGCAATGACGGGTGGAGAGAGCGATGCGCATCATGCCGCCTCCAGCGATAGGCCGAGCCACTGCCGCACCCGCGCGTCCGGGTCGGCGTTTTGCGTGACGTCGCTGACGACGGCGATGGAATCGGCGCCGGCGGCAAAAATCTCCGCGGCGTGCTCGAATTTGATGCCGCCGATCGCGACCAGCGGGATGCTGCCGATCCGCTTCTTCCATTCCGTGATCTTTGGAATGCCCTGCGGTTCGAAGCGCATCGATTTCAGCGTGGTGAAGAAGATCGGACCGAGCGCGACATAGTCGGGCTCTGCGGCAAGCGCGGTCTCGAGCTCCGCGTCGTCATGGGTGGAGACGCCAAGCGACAGGCCGGCCTCGCGGATGGCCTTGAGGTCCGCGTCCGCCAGGTCCTCCTGGCCGAGATGCAGATATTTTGCGCCGGCGACGACGGCCGCGCGCCAATAGTCGTTCACGACCAGCTTGGCCTGCGTGTCCTCAGTGATCGCCAGCGCGTCGGTGACGATCTGGAGCGCGTCGGCGTCGTTGAGGTCTTTCGCGCGCAACTGGATGGTGCCGACGCCGAGCTTGGTCAGGCGTTCGACCCATTTGAGGCTGTCGACGACGGGATAGAAGCGATCAGGATACGGCATGCCAGAATGGTGTCCCAACGACAGGGGTGGAGGGGGAGGCGAAGTCGCGGGCGTTCATCAGCCCGGCTTCGTAGGCGGTGCGGCCGGCATCACAGCCGAGACGGAAGGCGTTGGCCATCGCGACGGGATCGGCGGCTTTTGCGATGGCCGTGTTGAGCAGCACGGCGTCGTAGCCGAGCTCGAGCGCCTCGGCCGCATGTGACGGCGCGCCGATGCCGGCATCGACCACCAGCGTGATATCAGGCAGCCGTTCACGCAGCAGTTTCAGCGCGTCGCGGTTGGTGATGCCTTTGGCACTGCCGATCGGCGCGGCCCAGGGCATGACGACCTTGCAGCCGGCATCGACCAGGCGGTTCGCGACCGAGAGATCCTCGGTGCAATAGGGGAACACCTCAAAGCCGTCCTTGATCAGGATGGCGGCGGCCTCAACCAGGCCGACGACGTCGGGCTGCAGCGTGTCGTTGTCGGCGATCACTTCCAGCTTGATCCAGGACGTGCCGAACAGCTCGCGCGCGAGTTTTGCGGTGGTCACGGCCTCGCGCACGCTGCGGCAGCCGGCGGTGTTCGGCAACACGCTGACGTCGAGCTCACGGATCAGATTCCAGAACGCGTCCCCGGTCTTGCCGCCGGCGGCTTCGCGGCGCAGCGACACCGTGACGATGTTCGAGCCGGAGGCACGGATCGCCGCCTGCATGATCGCAGGCGAAGGATAGAGCGCGCTGCCGATCAGCAGGCGGGAGGGGAAGGTTTTGCCGTAGAAGGTCACCATGTCCAAGGTGTCTCCTCAAGTTCAACTGTCGTCCCCGCGAAGGCGGGGACCCATACCGCGTGATTTCTCTTGGGGCACGTGGGGAGAGACCGGCCGCCATAGCCGCTCCCTGTGGTTATGGGTCCCCGCCTTCGCGGGGACGACAAGTGGAGAGAGCGTGCCATCATCACCTCACCCTCCCTGCCGCGGCGTGATGATCTCGATCTCGTCGCCGGCCTTGAGGTGGGTCTCGGCCCAGCGGCTCTTCGGCACGACGTCGTAGTTCAGCGCGATCGCGAAATGGGTGCCCTCATAGTCGAGCTCGCTGAGCAGCGCGTCCACGCTGGCCGAGTTCACCTCGCGCTGCTCGCCGTTGACGATCACCCGCATTGCATCACCTCATTGTCGATCTGGCCGCGCTGGACGTATTGCAGCGTCAGCTCGGCGAGCGCCGGGGCGATCAGGAAGCCGTGGCGGTAGAGGCCGTTGACGGCGATCCTCTCGCCACGAATGCCGATGCGCGGCAGATTGTCGGGGAAAGCGGGCCGAAGGCCGGAGCCGAATTCGATGATCCGAGCCTCGCCGAAGGCCGGATGCACGGCATAGGCCGCGCCCAGCAGCTCCAGCGCCGAGCGCACGCTGACGCCGGTGTCCTCGGCCTCGATCGAGGTCGCGCCCAGCATGAACAGATTGTCCTCGCGCGGGATCACGTAGAGCGGCCAACGCGGATGGATCAGCCGCACCGGGCGCGCCAGCCGCACCTCGCCGGTCTCGATCAAAATCATCTCGCCCTTGACGCCGCGCAGCTCCGGCTGCTCGTCGCGCGCGCCGAGGCCGCGACAGTCGATCACGATGCCGTCGAGGTCTTCGCTGACGTCGCTATCAAACTTGATGGTGCCGCCGGCGGCGCGGATGCGCTCATGCAGCTTCGGCAGCACGCGGCGCGGCTCGACATGGCCCTCGGTCGGGAAGAACAGCGCGTCGCGGAAGCGGCCCTCCAGCGACGGCTCGAGCTCGGCAAGGCTGGCCGCATCGAGCCGGCGGTGGCCGTCGGTCATCCGGGCAAAACGCTCGAAATCGTTGCGCTCGCGCGGGTGGGCGACGACGAGCGAGCCGTTGAAGGGGGTGTCCGGCAGCTCGCGCCGCCAGATGTCCAGGGAGCGCTGGCCGAGCCTGGAGATGATGGGTTCCGCGACCTCCGCCTCGCACCAGGGCGCGAGCATCCCGCCGGCCCAATGGCTGGTGGAATCGGTCATCGCGGCGTCACCGCGCTCGTGTAGCGTCACGGCATGGCCGGCCTGCGCGAACAAAAGCGCCTGCCAGGCACCTGCAATGCCTGCGCCGATGATGGATACCGGGGAATCCGATCGCTTGGTGGTCTGCAACATCCCTGTCCCTTCGCCGGCATGACCCGGATCAGGTTCAAAGGGTCACCGCGGTCCTGGGCCTTCTGACCCATTTAGCGGTATCTCAGCTCCTCCTCGGAGCACCCCTCGGAACGGCTCTAATGTATGCCAGCGGGACGGGGTGGTCAACGCGCTAGCCACAGGGCTGACATTCCGGCGCGGTCCGCCGGACCGAACCCCGGGTGCGCAATTGCGCACCGGGGAAGCTCGAGATTCCGGGCTCGATGCTTCGCATCGCCCCGGAATGACGCTGGCTAGTGGTTGGGAACCTCCTGCGCCCGCGCATTGCTGACGCGCTGGGCCAGCTTCTTATGCGGCGCCATCCCGAGCATCGGCTGCGGATTGCCGTTCGGCTCGAGCCAGGTGTCGTTGCTGGCCTGCTGCACCATTTCCTGGCGCTGCCGCTTTGCAACGTAGTAATAGCCGCCCGCGAAATAACGCACGGCTCGGGCGTGGTCGCCATTGGCGGCGCGATAGGCGCCGGCGAGGTATTTGACGGCGTAGGTGAGGTTGGTGTTGGGATCGCGCAGGCCGGCGGCGTCGCCGGTGTAGCCGACCCCGCGGGCGGTCGCGAGCTTGATCTGCATCAGGCCGATGGTGCCGCCGCGACCGATCAGGCCGGGCTGATAGCGGCTCTCGCGCATGATGACGCGATGCACCAGCGCTTCCGGCACGCCGTTGGCGCGGGCATGGGCCGCGACCATCTCGGCATACTCGGCTTCGCCCGCGAATGCGGCCTGCGGCAACATCAGCCCGGCCGCAACGAGCGCGGCAATACGCAAAATTTTCATTGAATTATTCCTCGGCAGAACGAACCTGCACCCGTGCGCGTTAGGCCGTGGGAACACGGCGATGATGTGGCGAAACGCCGCCAGCGGCGATTTTCGCGGGGCCGTCGTTTTTACGACTCAAACCCAGGTTAGGATTGCACTTGGCGATGTGCGTTACGCGACAGCAGGTCTGTCTATTCGTGCATTCGCCCAAAAATCGCTATTCAAAATTCGGGAGAACGTCCATGACCCGAGCAGACATCGGCGACATCCCCAAGCAGAACCCCTGTGCGCAATGTGGGGCACCGATCCCGTCTCCGGACTGGATCGAGCCGGGCGAAGGCCGCGTTTCCTATCTCTGGAAATGCCACGCCTGCGGCTACCGCTTCGAGGCGGTGGCGATCTTCGAGGAGCACCCGATCGAGCATCCGCCGCTCGCCGCCTGAGGCGTGCCTTACGCCGCCCGCCGCGGCTGCTGCCACACCGGCAATTGCATCCGTACGATCAGCCCGTGCGGCGCGCGGTCGTGCAACGACAATTCGCCGCCATGAGCGATCGCGATCGCGCGCGCGATCGACAGGCCGAGCCCGAAGCCGGTGTGCTCGTCCATGGTGCGCGCGTCATCGCCGCGCGCGAACGGCTCCAGCATCTCCTGCTTGCGCGCATCCGAGATGCCGGGGCCGTCGTCCTCGACGTCGATGACGAGCGTGGTGCCGGATACGTCGAGGCGGATCGTCACTTCGGCGCCGAAGCGAACCGCGTTCTCGACGAGGTTGGTGACGCCCCGATGCAGCTCGTCGGGCCGCGCGGCGGCCGTCGCCGAAGCGGGGCCGTCATAGTGCACGACATGGCCCATGTCGCCGAACTGGTCGGCGATGACCTGGAGCGTGCTCGCGATGTCGACCAGCGTCACCGCCTCGATCTTGCGGTCGTTGCGCAGCAGCGACAACACGGATTCCAGCATCGAGCGCATCTGGTCGAGATCGATCAGCATGCGCCTGCGGTTGCCCTCGTCCTCGATGAACTCGGCGCGCAGGCGCAGCCGGGTGATCGGCGTTCGCAGGTCGTGGCTGATCGCCGCCAGCATCCGGGTGCGATCCGACATCAGCCGCGCGATCCGCTCATGCATGCGGTTGAGCGCGCGCGCGACCGAGCGGATCTCCTCCGGGCCGCGCTCGGGCAGCGGATCGGCCGCCCCGTCCAGGCTGAAATTCTCGGCGGCCCTGGCAAACGAGGACAGCGGCGCGGCCAGCGCGTAGGCCGCCCACAGGCCGAGCATCGTGACGCTGATCAGCGCGAACAGCAGCGTTATCATCCAGGGGCCGCCCCAGAACCGCGGCGGATGCGGGCCCTGCTCGACGCGACCTGCGATCACACTGCCGTCGGGAAGCTCGACCGCGACGCGGTGCACGCCGAAGTTCGGGGTCAGCGCGATCACCTCGTACTGATGGCCGAGATGCCGGCGCACGTTGCGCAGATGCGGGCCACCGCTGTCTTCGGCGACGGAGAAGGTCCCCGGCGCGAGGAGCTCGATGCCGGCATTCGGAAACGCACGCACGATATTGGCGAGGATGCGCGGCCGCTCGCTCGCATCCGTGCCGTTGAGCAGCAGGGCCGCGTCCGCAAGCTGATGGGCGGCGTCGGGCGGCGGCTCGGCCCGGTCCGGCCGGCTGATCAGGAAGCTGGCGGTGAGGATCAGATGCAGCGCGACGATCGACGCCACCACCAGCGCGGCGATCTGTCCACCGATGCTTTTGAGGTGGAAGAAGCGGAACGGCGTCATGACGACCGCTCCACTAACTGCTCAGGGTCGCCGCGACCGCTTCGTTGCCAGCTGCTTCAGTCCCGGCCGCTTCGGTTCTGGGCGTGAACAGATAGCCGCCGGAGCGCACCGTCTTGATGATGGTGGGATCGGCCGGATTGGGCTCGATCTTGCGACGGATGCGGCTGACCAGCACGTCGATCGAGCGTTCGAACGAGCCGGTGTTGCGCCCTTGCGTGAGGTCGAGCAGGCTGTCGCGCGACAGCACGCGGCCGGGCCGTTCGCAGAACGTCCGTAGCAGATCAAACTCGGCGCTGGTCACCGCGACGCGCGCGCCTTCCGGATTGCGCAATTCGCGCAGGCGCAGATCGATGCGCCAGCCCTCGAAGACGAGCGTGGAGGCGCCCTCGATCGAGCTTGCCGCCTGGGCTGCGACCTGGCGGCGTAGCACCGCGTTGATGCGCGCGAGCAGCTCGCGCGGGTTGAACGGCTTTGGCAGATAGTCGTCCGCGCCCATCTCGAGGCCGACGATGCGATCGACGTCCTCGCCGCGCGCGGTCAGCATGATGATCGGCGTCTGCGCCTCCGAGCGTACCTTGCGGCACAGGCTCAGGCCGTCCTCGCCGGGCAGCATGACGTCGAGGATGATGAGGTCGACCCTGTGATCGGCCAAGGCACGCGACATCTCCCGGCCATCGCTCACGGTGGTGACGTTGCAGGCGTTGTTGCGCAGGTACTTTGCAATCAACGTCCGGGTTTCGCGGTCGTCCTCGACGACCAGGATGTTGGGATTGGCCATGCGCTTTGTTTGTCCAAGATTCGGGCCAAAAGGCGAAGATTTTTGTTTCGGATTGTTTCTGACTGTCCGGGCGCAACAGCAGGCAATACCCGGGCAGGGAAGCGGCAAGGTCTCGTTAAGGCCGCTAACCATACCGTGGCGGTGTCGCTTACGAAACCCCGCAAAAGCCACGGAGCCATTATGACCTCGATTTCGGCGGCCTCCGCCGGTAACTACCAGTCGCCCCTGCAGCGGCTTCAGCAGCAATTGCAATCGGACGTTTCCGACGGCACGATCTCGTCGTCGGACCAGTCGGCGCTCTCGACCGCGCTGACCGACATCGACACCGCCTTGCAGTCGAGCCGATCCAGCGATCAGTCGAGTGGCACGCGTCCTTCCAAGGACGAGATGAAGTCGAAGATCGACGATCTCATCGCCAACGAAGTGTCGAACGGGACGCTGACCTCGGACCAGGCGGACGAACTGAAGAACGTGTTTCAGTCCGCTTTCGCCAAGGGGCCAGGCGGCGCCGGCGGTCCCGGTGGTCCGGGTGGTCCCGGTGGTGCGGGCGGACCGCCGCCCGGTCCGCCGCCGGATGACAGCTCGTCGGATTCGTCCTCGACGGACTCGACCAGCAGCACGTCGACCAACACGACCACGGCGGACATTCTCCAGCAATTCCTCCAGGCGCTCCAGCAGTCGCAATCGTCGAGCGCGTCCTACGGCGCCAGCGGCAGCTCATTCGGCGGTTCGGATTTCTCCGCACTTCTGATCGACTTCAAGAGCTGACCTGAGCGACGCAGGTCGGCGCGTTCCTCGCCGCGATCGTGCTTCACCCAGGGCGCATGATCGTCGGCGGGGAACTGTGCATCAGGAACGTTCCTCATCGAACGTTCCTGAGTGACGCAGGAACTTTCGTCGCAGCGCAGCGCCATCATCGCGTGACGAAATTGCCGCAGAAAAGGAACTGCGGATGATCGCCGCTGTTCTCTCCGCATAAGCTTTCTGCTGAAGGAGAGGACAACAATGTTGATGAAATCGATCGCCGCCGGCCTTGCCGGCACCGCACTGCTTGCGACCGTTGCGTTCGCGCAAAACCCGACGGCCACCACCGACAAGGCGGCGCCCGCGGCCACCACCACCACAACGACGACGACGACCGCGTCGGGCGAGTGGCGTGCCTCGAAGATGTCGGGCCTGAAGATCTACAACGACGCCAACGAGAACATTGGCTCGATCAACGACCTGCTGATGGACAAGAGCGGCAACATCAAGATTGCCGTGATCGGCGTCGGCGGCTTCCTCGGCATGGGCGAGCATCTGGTCGCCGTCCCCTACGAGAAGCTGAAGTTCGTCAACGAGGCCGTCGCCTACACCGGCACCGGCGCGAAGCCTGCGGCGACCACGACCACTGGCGCTGCGACCGGCACCGAGAAGACCACGACGACCACGACGGCTACGACCGCCTCGTCCACGTCGAAATGGTATCCGGACCACGCCGTGTTCAATGCCAGCAAGGACGAGCTGAAGAACATGCCCGAGTTCAAGTACTCGGAGTAATGCTGCTCACGTGACGGCCGAAACGAGGCGCGCCCGGTTTTCACCGGGCGCGCTGTCGTGTCTTTCGTCTTTCACCTCGCCCCGCTTGCGGGGAGAGGTCGGATTGCATCGAAGATGCAATCCGGGTGAGGGGGAGTCTCGACGAGCCCAACTGGCGCCGTCCCCGCGGAGACTCCCCCTCACCCCAATCCTCTCCCCGCAAGCGGGGAGAGGGAGAAGACGTTCAGTGCGTCACCAGCGGGCAGCCGCCCTTGTCGAGGGGACGGAAGGCTTCGTCGCCGGGGACGGTGGCGATCAGCTTGTAGAGGTCCCACTCACCCTTGGACTCCTCCGGCTTCTTCACCTCGAACAGATACATGTCGTGCACCATGCGGCCGTCGATGCGGATCTTGCCGTTCCTGGCGAAGAAGTCGTTGACCGGGGTTTTGCGCATCTGCTCCATCACCTTCGGCGCCTCGTCGGTCTTGATGGCCTCGATCGCCTTCAGATAGTGCATGGTCGCCGAGTAGAGACCGGCCTGGATCATGGTCGGCATATGACCGACCTTCTCGTTGAACCGCTTCGAGAAGGCGCGCGTCTCCTCGTTCATGTCCCAGTAGAACGCGTCGGTGACGATCAGGCCTTGCGTCGCCTTGATGCCGAGCGAATGGGTGTCGGTGATCTCCTGGAGCAGCGCGATCATCTTCTGGCCACCCTGAACGAGACCGAATTCGGCCGCCTGCTTCAGCGCGTTGGTGGTATCGCCGCCGGCATTCGCCAGCGCGACCACCTTGGCCTTGGAGGCCTGGGCCTGCAGCAGGAAGGACGAGAAGTCCGAGGAATTGAGCGGATGGCGGACCTCGCCGAGCACCTTGCCGCCGCTCTCCTTGACCACGTTGGCGGCGTCGCGCTGCAGCGCCATGCCGAAGGCGTAGTCGGCGGTGACGAAGAACCAGGTGTCCTCGCCGCGCTTCACCATCGCCTTGCCGGCGACATTCGACAGCGCATAGGTGTCGTAGGTCCAGTGCACGGTGTTGGGCGAGCAGGCGACGCCGGTGATATCCGATGACCCGCCGCCGGAGTTGATGTTGATCTTGTTCTTCTCGCGCGTCAGCGCCGAGATCGGCAGTGCCACCGAGGATGTCGGCACGTCGAAGATCGCGTCGACCTTGTCGTTGTCGTACCAGTTGCGGGCGATGTTGACGCCGACGTCGGGCTTGTTCTGGTGATCGGCGGCGACCACCTGTACCGGCTTGCCCGCGACCTTGGCGCCGTAATCGGCAACCGCCATCTCGACGGCGGCGAGCGAGCCCTTGCCGGTCGCGTCCGCATAGAGGCTCGACATGTCCGTGAGCACGCCGATCTTGACGACGTCGTCTGAGATCTGCGCGTGGGCCGTGCCTGATGTGGCGGCGAGAGCAAGACCGGCCGCGACGGCGGCGATGAGTTTTTGCATATGTTTCTCCCTGTGTTGTTGTTTGGGTTTTGTTGCGGGGACTGTTCTAGCGACAATCGGTCGCGGGGGCAAAGCCGGGGATGTGTGAGGTGGCGTGAGAAATAAGTAGGGGGCTGCGGTGTTCTTACCCTCTCCCCTTGTGGGAGAGAGTGGCTCGCCGCGTAGCGGCGAGACGGGCGAGGGGTCTCTCTCCGCACGTACCCATCTTGCATTCGTACTTGCGGAGGTAACCCCTCATCCGGCGCTTCGCGCCACCTTCTCCCACAAGGGGAGAAGGAAGAAAGACGCCTTTCAGGCGCTGCTGCCCTTGAGCCGTTCGTTGCGCCGGCGCAGGCCTTCCAAAGTCGCGAGGAGGATGACCGATACTGTCGTCAAGATCACCGCCGCCGCCGTAATGGTCGGACTGATGTTCTCGCGAATGCCGCTGAACATCTCGCGCGGCAGCGTGCGCTGCTCCGGGCCTGCCATGAACAGCACGATCACCACCTCATCGAAGCTGGTCGCGAAGGCGAACAGCGCACCCGACGCCAAGCCGGGCAGGATCAGCGGCAGGATCACGCGGCGGAACGCATAAAGCGGCGAGGCGCCGAGTGAGGCGGCGGCGCGTGCCAGATTGGTGTCGAAGCTTTGCAGCGTCGCGCCGACCGTGATCACCACAAAGGGCGTCGCCAGCGCGGTGTGGGCCAGGATCAAGCCGAGATAACTGCCGGTCAGTCCGATCGGCGCGAAGAAGAAATACAGGCCGACCGCGGTGATGACGCCGGGCACGACGACCGGCGACAGCACGAAAGCCAGCACGAGCGGTTTGAACCGGCTCTTCCACTGCGCCAGCCCCAGCGCAGCCAGCGTGCCAAGCACCATCGACAGCAGGGTCGAGGCGACGCCGATGATCATGCTGTTCTTCAGCGAATTCATCCAGCGCGGCGAATTGATGAAGTCGTCGTACCAGCGCAAGGAGAGGCCCGGCAGCGGATAGGTGAGGTACGAGCCCGAGCTGAAGGACAGCGGCATGATCGCAAGGATCGGCGCGATCAGGAAGATGAACACCAGCGTGGAGATGACGATGGTCGCGGTCCACGCGATACGCTGGCTGGGCGTGCGGAGGGAAGAATGATCGCTCAATTCTTCATTCCTCCCGTGACCTGCTGCCCCTGCACCAGCTTGCCGTAGACGAGAGCGAGCAAAAGAGTGGCCAGCAGCAGCACCGCTCCCAACGCCGAAGCAAGGCCCCAATTGGCCGTCTCGGTCGTGTAGAGCGCGATGAAGTAGCTGATCATCTGATCGGCGGCGCCGCCGACGAGGGCCGGTGTGATGTAGTAGCCGAGCGCCAGGATGAAGACGAGCAGGCTTCCCGCGCCGATGCCGGGCAGGGTCTGAGGCAGGTAGATCCGCAGGAAGGCAGTGGTCGGTGGCGCGCCGAGCGAGGCGGCGGCACGCATGTACGCAGGCGAGATCGCTTTCATGCTGCTATACAGCGGCAGGATCATGAACGGCAGGAGAACGTGGGTCATGGCCACGCAGACACCGAAGCGGTTGTAGATCAGCCGCAACGGCTCGTCGATGATGCCAAGCCAGTGCAGGCTGTCGTTCACGACGCCCTTGCTCTGCAACAAGACGATCCAGGCGCAGGTGCGGACCAGAAGCGACGTCCAGAACGGCAGCAGGACGAAGATCATCAGCAGGTTCGACCGGCCCGGCGGCAGCGTTGCCAGTAGGTAAGCGACCGGGAAGCCGAGGATCAGGCAGAGTACCGTGACGCTGAAGCTGATGAGGAAGGTGCGGGCGAAGACGTTGCGGTAGATCGCCTGGTCTGATGCGGCCGCGACGATCGCACCATCGACGTTCCGCGTCAGGTCGAGCGCCGCCAGCAGATAGAATCCGGTCACCGGGCCACCGGCATCCTTGATCGTCGTCCAGGTGGCCCGTTCGCGCCAGGCCGGGTTGATCTTGCCCAGTGTCTCCCTGGCGGTGCCGGGCTCCGGCTGCGCCTTCAGATTACGTGCCGTGCTGGTCAGGATCGTACGAAAACCGTTCAGGGCGTAATTGAGCCGCTTGGCCGCGATGGCGATGATGCCGGAAGCGCGCGCCGCCAGGATGTCGCTTGCCAGCGCTGCAAAGGCCTTTTCATCCGGCAGGTCCTTGCCTTCCCAGCTGGCGAGAGCAGCGATGGTTTGCGGCAGAACCTGACGCACCTCGCGGTCATCGACCGCGCGCCACAGCATGCCGGCGATCGGGCCTGCGAAGGTGAAGAGCAGGAAGACGAGAAGCGGCAGCACCAGCGCCAATGCCTTGACCTGACGTGTCCGCTCCGCACGCCGCAATCGGCGCTTGAGCGGCACCTCGGTCGACGCATTGGCGCCGGTCAGGAGCGAGGCCGTCATTGGTCGAGCCTGGTGGGGCGCGCTATTTCGCGGCCCATTTGTTGAAGCGCTCGGTCAGGCGGTCGATGTTCTCGAGCCAGAAGCCAACGTTGATCTCGACCGCGTTCTTGATGTTGTCAGGCGCTGTCGGCAGGTCCTTGAGAACGGCGGGCGCGAGGAGGGCGGCTGCGTCCTTGTTCGAGGTGCCATAGGCGATGTTCTGCGACAGCTTTGACTGGTTCTCCGCCTTGCCCGCGAAGTCCAGGAACTTGTAGGCCGCGTCCTTGTTCGGGCTGCCCTTCAGGATGACCCAGCTGTCGAGGGTGAAGAGCGCTCCGTCCCATACGATGCCAAAATTCTTCTTGTCGTTCTTGTTCGCGGTGTCGATGCGGCCATTGTAGACCGAGGTCATCGCCACCTCGCCGGAGGCGAGCAATTGCGGCGGCTGGGCGCCGGCCTTCCACCAGACGATGTCGCCCTTGATGGTGTCCAGCTTCTTGAACGCGCGCTCGACGCCCTCGTCGGTCGCCAGCACCTTGTAGACGTCCTTCGGTGCGACGCCGTCGGCCATGAGGGCGATCTCCAGCGTGGTCTTCGGGCCCTGACGCAAGGCGCGCTTGCCCGGAATCTTTTTGGTGTCGAAGAAGTCGGCCCAGCCGTTGGGGGCGTCCTTCAGCTTGTCCTTGTCGTAGCCGAGAACGAAATCGTAGAGGATGGCGCCGACGCCGCAGGGATTGACCGACGGCGGTATATAGGCGGCCTCGCCGCCGATTTTGGAATAATCCATCTTCTCGAACAGGCCTTCCTCGCAGCCGACCGCGAGTTCGTCGCTCTCGACCTGGACGAGGTCCCAGGTGGCGGCACCACCCTGCACCTTGGCGCGCAGCACGCCGACGCCGCCGTCCCAGGACTCGTCGTTCATCGCGACGCCGGCTGCTTTCTTGAACGGCTCGAAATAGACCCTCTTCTGGGCATCCTGATAGGCGCCGCCCCACGACACGACGGTGAGGTCACGCGCCTGCGCGACCGTGGCCAGCGCGGCGCTGGCGCTGAACGCCACGGCGAACCCCAGAGCAATCTTGCCAGTCTTGCGCTTCAGCATGGTCCTTGTTCCTTCTTCATCTGCGTTGCGTTGAGGTTGATCGATGCCGGTCCGGATCAGACGGGATCGAGGGCCAGGCAGTCCTCGGGACGGAAGGTGATGAATACGCTTTCACCAGATCTTAGACTGCCATGTCTCAATCCGTCATGCGTCCCCGGCTGAAGCTTGACCATGAACTCCCCGTTGCCGGCGACATCGAGCACGGCCAGTGCGTGGTCGCCGAGATAGATGGTGTTCTGCACCTTCGCCGGCAGCCGGTTCGGTCCCTCGCTGGAGGTGCCGTCCGGGATGATGGCGATCCGCTCCGGCCGCACCGACAGGGAGGTCGACGCGCCCGCGCCGGATACATTGACCGCCCGTGCGGTCACGGCGCCGCCACCAGCCAGCGTGACGCGGCAATAGTCCTTCTCGATCGTCTCGACGGTGCCGGACAGCACGTTGTTCTCACCGATGAAGTGAGCGACGAAGCTGTTCACCGGATGCTCGTACAGCGCGTCGGGCCGGTCGATCTGCTGCACGATGCCGTCGTTGAACACGGCGATGCGATCCGACATGGTGAGCGCTTCGCTCTGATCGTGGGTGACGTAGACGACGGTGATGCCCATCGTCTCGTGCAGCTGCTTGATTTCCAGTTGCATCTGCTCCCGCAGGCGCTTGTCGAGGGCGCCCAGGGGCTCGTCCATCAGCACGAGCTGCGGATTGAAAACCAGCGCGCGGGCCAGCGCCACGCGCTGCTGCTGACCGCCGGACAGCTGCCCGGGCCGCCGGTGCGCCAGGGTTTCCATCTTGATCATGCGCAACGCCGCGTTGACGCGTTCCTGCGCCTCGGCCTTGGCCGTGTTGCGAACGGATAGCGGGAAGGCGATATTCTCCGCGATCGTCAGGTGCGGGAACAAGGCATAGTTCTGGAACACCATGCCGATGTCGCGCTTATGCGGCGGCACGTTCTTGATCGGCCGTTCGGCGAGGTAGATTTCGCCATGGGTTGGAACCTCGAAGCCGGCCAGCATCATCAGCGTGGTCGTCTTGCCCGAGCCCGACGGACCGAGCAGGGTGACGAACTCGCCCTTCCTGATTTCGAGATCGAGGTTCTTCACCACGAGGTGCTCGCCATCGTAGGTCTTCTGAATGCCGGAAAAGCGCACCAGCGCCGGCGCAGGCGTGACCATGCCGGCTTCCATGTTGTCCTCGCGTTGTCCCCTGCAGTGCTGTCAGCACCTCGTTCGAGGTTGCGAGAAACAGCTTAGCATCCTCCGACGAGAATGCCAGCGGCGCAAGCGACGCGCGCGGGTCCGGCGAGTGAAGACGCGCTACATCCCCGACAGCTTCGTCACGTAGACGTTCAGCGAGCCGCCGGCTTCGGCGACGATGCGCAGCGTCTTGGAATCGAAGGCGATGTCGGCGAGGGTCAGGCTGTCGATCTTGGCGTCGACCTTGAGGCCATCCTCGCTCTTCTGGTAGTCGGCGATCGCGGCCGCGATCTTCTCGCGCGCATTGGCGGCGATCGGCTTCAGATCGAGCGTCGCCTTCTGCACCAAGGCCTGCTGCATCTGCGGCACCACCGCGCGTGCGGCCGCGCCGAGCAGGCCGAAGGCGGCCTCGGATTCCACCGCGAGCTGGATGTCGGCGAGCCGCAGCGTCTGCTGCGCCTGGTCGAGCATCGGCCGGCCCCAGATGTGCACGGTCGCTTCGGCGCCGAGACCGAGCCAGCTCTTCTTCTCCTTGGCACGCACCAGCAGCGAGATCAGGAGACGATCGCCTGACGGCACCACGTTGACGCCTTTCACGGTGACGTCGACCGGGCCGGAGCCGTCCTCGGGATAGGTGTGGCCGACCATCTGCGCCGCGATCAGCTTGTTGATCTCGGTGAAGGGCACGTCGATCGGCACGCCGATGTTCACGCCGGTGCCGGTCGGCGGCACGATCGAGATCTTGTCGGGGAAGGGACAGTCCGGCTTGGTCGACGTCGAGGTCACGCGCGTCTCGAGCTCAAGGCCGAGCAGCAGCGTCACGTTCTGCGCGTCGACGCGCGGCTGCGCCGCGATGGCACGGGTCGGTTTCATCTCGAGCCAGAGCGGCGGCAGCGAGGCCGAGGAGCCCGAGCCCTGCAGCGGGATCGAGCGGCAGGCCTTGGCCCATTGCAGCTTCGCATTCTCGCGCAGCGAGGGATCGTTGCGGATGCGCTCGGAGACGATGTTGATCTGCTCGCCGACATTCTTGTCGATCAGCGGCTTCACCTGCGCCGGCACGTTGACCTTGGCGCCGGAGACGTTGAGGTTGGTGTCGCCGAGATTGACCTGGGCGCCGAGATTTGGCTCGAGATGCCAATTGGCCGCGAGCTTCGGGCGCGAGGTGACGACCACGTTGCCCTTGATCTCGGCGCTGGCGTTCAAATTCTTGATGTTGACCGCGCCGATCCGTTTCGCTGCGTCGCCGCCGAGCACGCTGCCGAGCGCGTCGCCGAGCGCGCCGGTGGCTTTCGACGACAGCGAGCCCGTCACGTTCAGCTTGCCATTGAGCGGCGTCGAGATCGTCAGCACGTCCTTGTCGCCGGCAGCCGCCATCGGCCCGCGCACGGCGGACCAGCCGATGTCGGCATTCTCCAGGATCTGCGAGATTGGATTATCGGCCTTGCCGGCGAAATTGCGCGGCGCGGCTTTCTCGGCCTGTTCGCGGATCGCCGATATCGCGATCGCCACCGGCGCCACCACGATCGAACTCTTCGCGACCGGCGGCAGCGGCGGCAATTGCGCGACCGGCGGCGCAGTCGTCGCCGCGCGCGGCGACAGCCAGTCCATCGCCTTCAGGCTGACGAAAAACGACGCCGCGAGCACCGCCACGGCGATCAGGACAGTCTTCAAGTTCAGCGTCAGTCGCATCAATCCCCCAAGCCACCCAGGGTCGGAAGTCTACAGGGCAGGCGAGGGGGGCGCTAGAGCGCACCGGTGGGGTGGAATTGGGGCGAACAGATTAACGGTTGCGGCAGCATCGGTGCCGCGCATCCGTCATCGCGCACCTTAGCTGCGCCGCGGGCGGCGAACCGCCCTCACATTGCCGCGATCGCCACCGCCGCAGAAGAAGCGGTCGCCGCCGTCGGACTCCAATCCTGACACCATCGTCCCGGCGGGCAGGTCGAGCTGCTCCAGCACCTTGCCGGTCTCGGGATCGATCCGCCGCAAATCGCTTTCCTCGCCCTCCCAGGTGCCATGCCAGAGCTCGCCGTCGACCCAGGTGACGCCGGTCACGAAGCGCTTGCTTTCGATGGTGCGGAGGATCTTTCCCGTCTCCGGATCGACCTGATGGATCTTGCGCTCGCGATACTGACCGACCCACAGCGAGCCCTCCGCCCAGGCCAATCCGGAATCGCCGCCGCCGCCCGGGGCCGGAATCGTGCTGATCACCTTGCCGGTGGCGGCGTCGATCTTCTGGATGCGATCCTCGGCGATCTGGAACAGGTGCCGGCCGTCGAACGCCGTCCCCGCATGCGCGGCGACATCGATGCAGCGTGCGATCTTGCCGTTGGCCGGATCGACCGCATTCAGCTTGTCGCCGGATGCGAACCAGACATGGGTGCCGTCGTAGGTGACGCCATGCACGGCCTCGACACCCGCAAAAGGTCCGTACTCCCTGACGATCTCGGCGGCGGAACGCTTCATGTGCTTGATCCCTCTGATGTGATCCAACTTACGCCTTCAGGAGCGGTCCGGGGAGTAACAAGCCTGTCGGGAAACCCGGGACGGGCGGGGTCATCCAGCGCCGTGCCCGGCCGTGTCCGAACGATTGCACCTTGTTCGACCGCGCCAGCTCTTCGAGGGCCCGCTGCACGGTGCGGGCGCTCGTCCCCAGCGCCAGCGCGAGCGCCGAGCTTGACCAGGGCTCGCCGTCGGAGAGGACGGCGAGCACCGCGGCGTGCTTCTCCTCGACGGGACGTGCCAGCACGAGGACGTCGCGCGTCTTGCGCGGCGCCAGCACAAAACCCTGCTTCGTCGCGCTGATGTCGGCCAGCGGCTTGAGCTGGGTGCGGAGCCGCCCGATCTCCACGCGCAACCGCGCGCGATGCGATTCGTCGGCGTGCTTCGCCCGGAACGCGCCTGATATCAGCGCCTCTCGCGAGACATCGGCGGGCCATGCCTGCGCCAGGAGGCGGGCGAGCGCGAACAGCACCGGGCGCGTTCCGAGCGATACGACGCGGCCTTGCCTGCGCAGGGCATGATGAAAGGTGTCCACGACGAGCGCCGTCGAGGTCGCCAGTCTCTCGACCTCCCCGAGCAACAACGGATGCTCGCTGCCGCGCGCGATCAGGCGCGCCGCCGGCGTGTCGAGGATCAGGTTCGCGTTGTCGACCTCGGCCACGAGCGCCGGGATCTTCGCCTGCCGCGCTGCGTGAGCCGCGCGGTTGAGCGCCGCGCGCGCATCTTTCGCTCTCAGTCGTCTGATGGCGATGCCGGCGACCACGAGCTCGCGGACGACCTGAGAGGCAGGCGGGAGCGGGGAGGGGCTGAGCTCGGCCAGCGTGCGCTCGGCTTCGTCGAGCTGCCCGACGAGGAGGAGGCGGCGCGCCTCGATGTGGCCTGCATGAGCTGCATTGGCGAGATCGCCGTGCTGTTCGAGCGTCGCGCGGGCCGCTGCGAGCGTTTTCACCGGCCAGCTCAGGTCGCGCGAGACGAGCGCGATCTCGGCTTCGGCCACCACGCATCTTGCGCGCGCCACCGCCTCTCTCGGACCGAACGCGCGCGCAGCGCTCCGCAGCAGCGTCTTCGCCTTCGCGAGATCGCCGAGCTGCGCCATCGCGATGCCGCGTAGCGCCAGCGACGGTGCATCGTTGCGCAGCGCAACGCGGTTCAGCGCGCCGAGCGGATCGCCGGCCTCAAGCGCGCGCGCGGCGGCCGTGATCAGCGAGTCCATTCAAATCCCGCCACACTTGTTACTCCCTCCGCGCAACCGCTTGGTGCCAGAAATCGTTGACGACCGACAATGTGCGGTGAGGGTCGAGCGGTTCCGCGTCCGTCGTAGCGCGACGCGGAATGACCGCCCGGGCAAGAGGAATGGAGAGCCATGATGACATCAGCAGACAACGCAGGAACTAACGGACAGGCCGCCATGCAAACACCGCCGGTGGTGTCGCCGCAGGACTGGGAGGCCGCCCGTCAGCAACTGCTCGTGAAGGAAAAGGCGCATACCCGTACCCGCGACGCCCTCGCCGCCGAGCGCCGGCGCATGCCGTGGATGGAAGTCACCAAAACCTATGCGTTCGAGGGGCCCGGCGGCAAGATCAGTCTGGTGGATCTGTTCCAGGGCCGGCGGCAGCTGATCGTCTACCGGGCCTTCTTCGAGCCGGGCGTGCTCGGCTGGCCCGATCAAGCCTGCCGGGGCTGCTCCATGGTGGCCGACCAGGTCGCCCATGTCTCGCATCTGAACGCCCGCGACACCACGCTCGTGTTCGCCTCGCGCGCGCCCCAGGCCGACATCATCAGGCTGAAGCAGCGGATGGGCTGGACCATGCCCTGGGTCACCGTCACCGACAGTTTCGACGCCGATTTCGGCGTCGACGAATGGCACGGCACCAACGTGTTCTACCGCGACGGCGACCGCATCTTCCGCACCTACTTCATCAAGAGCCGCGGCGACGAGCAGATGGGCGGCACCTGGAACTATCTCGACATCACGCCGCTCGGCCGCCAGGAGGTCTGGGAGGACTCGCCAAAGGGCTATCCGCAGACGCCGACCTACAAATGGTGGAACTGGCACGACAGCTACGCGGAAGGCGCTGCGCCCGACAAGAAATGGGTCGAGATCTCGACGGCCGGCGAGAAGGCCTTTCGCGACGAGGCCGCGGAAGGCCGTGACTAGTCCCGCCAACGTGGCCACCGGCGCGAGCCGCGATGGCGTGGTGGCCGCACGCCACCTCGCCAGATGGCTGGCTCTGGCGGCGACGCCGACCTTCGCGATCATGGCCGTGCTGACGGCCGTGCTCGGCGGCCCGGCGGACATGCTGTGTGCCGCCGGGTACGGCTCCGTGCTGAGTGGGATGGTGCCGATGTATCTGCTGATGAGCGCGTTTCATTCAGCGGCATGGCTGAGGCTGATCGCGGAGCGGCGGCGGGCGCGGTAAGCGGTAAGCGGCTTCCGCCGGTGTGAACGCCTCGTCCTTCGAGACGCGCGCAAGAGCGCGCTCCTCAGGATGAGGCTAACTAGCGCTTCGTAGGTTAGTGCAGGTCCTTCGAGGAAAACCTCGAGCCGCGCACTCCGCCCTCATCCTGAGGAGCCCGCCGCGGGTGGGCGTCTCGAAGGATGATGAGATCCGCGCTTTGCCAATTCATGCAGCTCGGCAAAATCTCCGCGCATGAAGGCTTCCTTCTTGGCGCGGCTCCATTTCTTGAGCTTGCGCTCGCATTCGATCGCGTCGGTAATCCGGTCGAACCATTGCGAGAAGACCAGGGTCACGGGCCTGCGTGACTTCGTATAGCCGCCGAACGTGCCAGCGTTGTGCTGCGCGATTCTGAGCTCAAGCTCGGTGCGCGTCGTGCCGATGTAATAGCTGCCGTCGACGCATCTGAGAATGTAGAGGTACGCGCCTTCTGTCATCGTGCCCGCCCCATCCTTCGAGACGACCGCTTCGCGGTCTCCTCAGGATGAGGCTAACTGGCATCCATGACGTGGTGCAAGCACTGTGGACAGATTTGCGGCCACGCACTCCGCCCTCATCCTGAGGAGCCCGCCGGAGGCGGGCGTCTCGAAGGATGCGCCGCAATCGCATCGCAAACCAAAATGCAGCGGTGCACCGTGGCCCGCTACTGTGAACCCGATGTCGCCTGCAGATACGCAACCACCCTAGCCGCGTCCTCCGCGGAGACGCCGCCATAGGGCTGCATCTTGTTGCCGGACACGACCTCATCCGGCTTGACCATGAAGCGGGTCAGCTTGTCCCGGTCCCAGACGAAGCCGGCGTCCTTCATCGACGGAGAGTAGTTGTAGTCCGGCAGCGAGCCGGCCTTGCGTCCCACGATCTTGCTGAGATTGGGACCGAGGCGATTGTCGCCATCCTTCACCGAGTGGCAGGTGCGACAGGAATTGTTGAAAGCCTGCTGGGCCGCCTCGTCGTTCGCCGGCTGCTGGGCGAGCGAAGGGGGCGCTGACAGGAGCAGCGTCAATGCGCCGGCACCAACGATCGAGCGCAGCCATGGACCTGGCGACCTTTGCAGGCGTGATCGCATCCGCGCCTCCGAACAGTGCTTCTCCAGGCGAGGCCGCCCGGAGAGCATGATGCAAACGAAAACGGCCCCGGTGGGTTCCGGGGCCGTTTGCGTCACAATGTCCTGTCGCGTTAGCGCGTTGCGGCGCCGAGATCCGCGCGGCGTTCCGTCATCGGCAGCACGATCACCTTGGTGCCGACGTTGACGCGGGAGTAGAGGTCGGTGACGTCGTCGTTGGTCAGGCGGATGCAGCCGGACGAGACGTGCTTGCCGATCGTGTCGGGGGCGTTAGTGCCGTGGATGCGGTAGATGGTGCCGCCGAGATACATGGCGCGCGCGCCGAGCGGGTTGCCGGGGCCGCCGGCCATGTGGCGCGGCAAATAGGGCTGGCGGGCGATCATTTCCGGCGGCGGGGTCCAATCCGGCCACTCGGCCTTCTTGGTCACCGACTGTACGCCGGACCAGGTGAAGCCGTCGCGGCCGACGCCGATGCCGTAGCGAACGGCCTGGCCGTTGCCGAGCACGTAATAGAGATAGGTGTTGGGCGTATCGATGATGATGGTGCCCGGCGCCTCACGCGTCGCATAGGAGACGGTCTGGCGGCGGAAGCGCGCCGGCATCTCGACCGCATCCTGATCCTCGGACGGCGCGGCCTGGTAAGGCGTCGCCTGATAGGGCTGGTAAGGCTGCGGCGCGGCCATCGGCGGCAGCGGCTGGAAGAAGGGGAAGAGCTGCACGGGCGCAGCCTTCACCGGACCGGCAAATGCGATTGCGGAGATCGCGACGGCGCTGAGCGCAACGGCGCACGAATACGTCTTGAACGTGTCCAGATTGATCATTGATCGCCCCTGTTTGATCGGTGTTTCTTGACCACCGCGGCACCGTTTCGGTGCTCCGTTGCCCAAATCACTAACGACAAAACGTTTCGGGAGCTTTGCGCGGAAAACCGAAAACGGTTTCATGGCGGAAAGGATTTGTTTCATGACGGTTTCGTGGCGGCGCGGACCCGTTAACCAACAAAACAGCGGGCCGACACTTCTGTGACGTCACACGCCTGAAATATCCGTGGTTGATGGTCCTAAGCCGAGAATCATCAAACTCTCGGGATTTCCCCATGCGGGTATTAATCGCGACTGACGCCTGGCATCCGCAGGTTAACGGTGTGGTCCGGACGCTGACCTCGCTGGCGAATGCGGCCAAGGCGCTCGACGTCGAGATCGACTTCCTCACCCCGGACGGCTTTCGGTCCTGGCCGCTACCGACCTATCCGGGCCTGCGCATCGCGCTGCCGAGCGGCAAGGAGATCGCGCGGCGGATCGAGAAGGCCGCGCCGGAAGCGCTGCACATCGCGACCGAGGGGCCGATCGGCTGGGCCGCGCGCGCTTATTGCCGCCGCAACCGCCTTGCCTTCACCACCTCCTACACGACGCGCTTTCCCGAATACATCTCGGTGCGGACCGGTATCCCTGATGCCGTCGGCTATGCCGTGCTGCGCCACTTCCACGATGCCGCCGCGATGACCATGGTGGCGACGCCTTCGCTGCGGCAGGAGCTCTCCGAGCGCGGCTTCAAGCGGCTCGGCTTCTGGACGCGCGGCGTCAACACCGAGCTGTTTCATCCAGACAGCCCGGCCAAGCTCGATTTGCCGGGCCCGATCTTCATGACCATGGGCCGCGTCGCGGTGGAGAAGAACCTCGAAGCGTTCCTCTCGCTCGACATGCCCGGCACCAAGGTCGTCGTCGGCGACGGCCCGCAGAAGGCGGCGCTCGAAAAGAAATATCCGGATGCCGTCTTCCTCGGCGAGAAGAAGGGCGCGGATCTGACCGCGCATCTCGCCGCCGCCGATGTCTTCGTCTTCCCGAGCCTGACCGACACGTTCGGTGTGGTGCAACTCGAGGCGCTCGCCTGCGGCACGCCGGTGGCGGCGTTTCCGGTGACGGGCCCCAAGGACGTCATCGCCGATCATCCGATCGGCGCGATCGACCATGATCTGCGTACCGCGTGCCTCCGCGCGCTCACCATGTCGCGCGAGACCTGCCGTAACTTCGCGCTGGAGCGTTCCTGGGAAAACAGCGCGCGGCAGTTCGTCGGAAACCTCACCTCACTTCAGCCCAGCCGCATCCTGCGCGCCTCGCCGGTCATGGCGCGGCGGCCGGTGCGCGGCTGATCTGCAACGTTTGACCCACAGCGAGAACCTCATCGATGGCTAAGATCATGAACCTTGACGGCACCCAGCAGCTCGACCTCACCCGTGGCACGGTTGAGCAGGCCTATGACCGCTGGGCGCCCGTCTACGATCTCGTGTTCGGCGGCGTGTTCGCCAAGGGCCGGCAGGCCGCGATCGCGGCCACCAACAAGATCGGGGGCCGTGTGCTCGAGGTCGGCGTCGGCACCGGCATCTCGCTGCCGCTCTACGCGCCGCATCTGCGCATCTTCGGCACCGACATTTCGGAAGCGATGCTCGACAAGGCGCGCCAGCGCGTCACCGAGGGCAATCTGAAGAATGTCGAGGGCCTCGCGGTGATGGACGCCGAGAAGCTCGAATTCCCCGACAATTCCTTCGACGTCGTGATGGCGCAATATGTCGTCACCGCCGTGCCGAACCCGGAAGTGGCGCTCGACGAATTCGCCCGCGTGCTGCGCCCGGGCGGCGAGCTGATCATCCTCACCCGCGTCAGCGCGGATACCGGCATGCGCCGCTTCATCGAGCAGAAGCTCCAGCCGGTGGTGCGTCCGCTCGGCTTCCGCACCGCCGAGTTCGCCTGGTCGCGTTATGCGAAGTGGCTCTCCGGTGCCAAGGGCATCGAGCTCGCCGAGCGCCGCCTGATTCCGCCGCTCGGCCATTTCTCGCTGGTGCGCTTCCGCAAGGTCGACGTCGCCAAGGCAGCCTGACCGTCACTCCTTATGGTGAGGAGGCGCGTAAGCGCCGTCTCGAACCATGAAGGCCCGTGCTGATGCAGCTCGGCCTTCATCCTTCGAGACGCGCGTTCCGCGCTCCTCAGGATGAGGGGAGAGAGTAACACGTGCGTCATCGCGCCGCTGCACATCGTCACATGACAAAATGATGATGTCACACGGCCTACATCGAATCCCTGTAAATCCTGAACCCGAAAGCATTTTGGGGGAGAGCATGATCAAGAATTATCTCGAGCAGCTGCGGATCCAGCGCTGGGACGACCATCGCTACTATCACCACAGCCGCATCAATCAGAGCCTGCACTTCGTCAGCGCGCTGAGCTTTCTCTTCGCCTATGTCTGGCTGTTCGTCGATCCCATGATCTCGGCGCTGGTCGGCTGGCTGGTGTCGATGACCTCGCGCCAGGCCGGTCACTTCTTCTTCGAGCCGCACGATTACGACCACATCAACCAGGCGACGCACGAGTACAAGGAAGACATCAAGGTCGGCTACAACCTTCAGCGCAAAGTGGTGCTGATGGCGATCTGGGCGCTGTCGCCGCTGGTGCTGGTTGTCGATCCGACGCTGTTCGGCCTGTTCACGCCCTGGGCGAGCGCGACCGATTTCATGCGGCAGGTCGCCAAGATCTGGCTGGTGATCGGCGGCGGCGGTCTGTTGTTCCGCACCGTGCACCTGTTCTTCATCCGCGATGTCGAGACCGGCCTAGTCTGGATGACCAAGATCCTGACCGATCCCTTCCACGACCTGATGCTCTATCGTAGCGCGCCGCTCGCCCTGATGCGCGGCGAGCTGATGGATCCCGGCCTGCACCTCAACCCCGAGCACACGCTGGGTTTGATCTCCGAGCCCACGCTCGAAGAGCAGCACGCCTGAGCGCGCTGTTCTCACACAACACTCCGATGTCTGATGGTTACGTCATGCCCGGCCTCGTGCCGGGCATCCACGTCTTGGGGATACCTTTAAAGTGACTCAGCGGAGCCCAGCGCTCTCTTCACCTCGCCCCGCTTGCGGGGAGAGGTCGGATTTGCGCGTAGCGCAAAGCCGGGTGAGGGGGGCTCTCCGCGGGGGGGCTGCTAGTGGATCGTTGATCAACTCTCACCGCATGCGCGGAGACTCCCCCTCACCCCGACCCTCTCAGCGCGAGCGTAGCTCGTCGCGGCCCCGCATCCGCCTTCGCCAAGGCTTCGGCGGACAAGGGCGGGGCGAGGGAGAAGGGCGGGCGGTGATCGGGGTTAAGAGTGAGAAAGCCTCAGCGCCCGAAACGCTTGGCCAGCATCTCTTTCAAAATCTGCCGCTTGATATTCTTGTTGGTGAGCACGCCGTCGTGCCACCAGAAGCCGTCGGCTTTCATCTTCTCGGCGGCGCGAACGAACCGCTCGGCGACCTCGGTGAAATCGGCGTCGGTGTAGTTCAGGCTGAAGATCAGTCGGCCAGTGCCGACCCAGCTCAGCGACAGGCCTTCGGCGCGCAGATAGTATTGCAGCATCCAGTTGTAGCGGGACGGGGTGGTGTATTTCACCGTCCAGATCGACGAGAAGTTGGCGAACCGCACCGGCAGGTCGGCGTCGGTCATCATCTGGTTGAGCTTTTGCGCGCGGCCGTTCCAGGTAGCGTCCAGCCCATCATAGATGGCACGGAAGTTCGGGCTGGCGAGGCGGCTCAAGAACTCGTCCATCGCCGTCATGACGTAGGGGTGCGAGTTGAAGGTGCCGCGGGCGAAGCAGATATCGGCGGGACGATCGTCGCGGAAGCGGCGCATCAATTCCTTCTTGCCGCAGACGACGCCGACCGGCAGGCCGCCGGCAAGGCTCTTGCCGTAGGTCACCATGTCGGCCTTGACGCCAAAGTACTCCTGGGCGCCGCCGGCGGCGAGACGGAAGCCGACGAAGACCTCGTCGAAGATCAGCGCGATGCCGCGCTCGGTGCAGACTTCGCGCAGCTTCTTGAGCCACTCGGTATACGCCGCGCGGTCAAAGTTGCCGCCGCGGGAGGAATCGACCAGCGAGGAATCGCCGGGCGCGTTGCCGTTCGGATGCAGGCCCTGCAACGGATTGACCAGGACGCAGGCGATGTCCTTGCGCGTGCGCAGCACGTGCAGCGTCTTCTCGGACATCTCGGCGAGGGTGTAGGTCTCGTGCGCGGGAATGGGGTTGCCGACGCCGGGCTGCACGTCGCCCCACCAGCCGTGATAAGCGCCGGCGAAACGGACGAGATGGGTGCGCTTGGTGTGGTAGCGCGCCAGCCGCACCGCCTGCATCACGGCCTCGGTGCCGGACATGTGGAACGAGACCTCGTCGAGGCCCGAGATCTGGCAGAGCCGCTGCACGTTCTCGAGGATGACGGGGTGGTAGGGGCCGAGCACGGGTCCGAGTGCATGCGCGCGCTTCTCCGAGCCCTCGATGCACTCCTTGTAGAAGTCGTTGCCGAAGATGTTGACGCCGTAGGATCCGGTGAGGTCGTAGGAGGTGTTGCCGTCGACATCCGTGACGGTGACGCCGCTGGACGATTCCATGAAGGTCGAGGTGCCCAGATGCTCGCGGACGAGGCGCGAGAACTGGAACGGCACGCGGTAGGTTTCGGTGAAGTGCAGGTCGGAGATCTTTTCCGCCGCTTCCTTCGTCATCGCGCGGCCCTTGGGGTAGCGCTCGGCGTAAAGGCTGGCGAGGCGGAAGAAGGCGTCCTTGCGCTGCTGCACCACGTTATCAGGCGCGCCGTCGCAGCCGAAGTACTTGTCGCCCTCGAACTCGTAGAACGGGAGCAGCTTGGCCACCCGGCGCGACATCTTGGAGTGTCCGGCGAGCGACCGGTGCTTGGCGCGGGACAGTTCGATCCGCGCTTTGATCTTCGGGAAGGCGGCGGCAGCGGACGCTGCGGCGGCCACGGAAAATGAGAGAATCGGGAGTGTCGTTTCCATGACAACAAGCGCTAATACTGCGAGCTGACAGATTCATGACAGTCAAAGCCCTCATTGCCTCTTTCACCCAGCAGGAAGACCTCAACTTCCTGTTGACCAACCGCATCCCCCGCGCGGCCCTGACCCGCTTCATGGGCCGATTCTCCAAGATCGAGAACCCGCTCGTCAGGGACTTCTCGATCGCGCTGTGGAAGCTGTTTTCCGACCTCGATCTATCGGAGGCGCGCAAGACCCACTTTAGGAGTCTGCACGATTGTTTCACCCGGGAACTCAAGCCGGGGCTGCGGCCCTTTGATCCCGACCCCTCCATTGTCGCCAGCCCCTCGGACGGCATCGTCGGCGCCCATGGCCGGATCGCCGACACCGAGCTGTTCCAGGTCAAGGGCGCGCCCTATTCGCTGCTCGACCTGCTCGGTGACTCCGCGCTCGTGGATCAGCACCGCAACGGAAGCTTCGTCACGCTGCGGTTGACCTCGAGCATGTATCACCGCTTCCATGCGCCCTATGATGCACATATCGAGCGCGTCACGCTGATCCATGGCGACGTCTGGAACGTCAACCCGATCGCGCTGAAGCGGGTCGAGCGTCTGTTCTGCAAGAACGAGCGCGCGGTGATCCGCACGCATTTGTCGACCGGCGAAGCCGTGACGCTGGTGCCGGTCGCCGCGATCCTGGTCGCGAGCATCCGCCTGCACTTCCTCGACATGGTGCTGAACGCGCAGACTCGCGGCCCGGTCAATTTCCCCTGCGACGTCAACGTGACCAAGGGCGAGGAACTCGGCTGGTTCGAGCACGGCTCCACCATCATCATCCTGGCGCCGGGTGATTTCAACTTCTGCGACGGCATCGGCGAGGGCACCCGCATTCGCGCAGGTCAAGCGCTGTTGAAGAAGAACTAGCCTTCAATCCGCCGCGTCGGCAGCCTATATCGTCGGCGGGCCGATTGGATCGACACGGAATGTTGTGATGGCGCGGGCGCCGGTGATGGCGGCGGGTGGTATTGTGCTGCGGCGTGGCGCACCGCCGCTGGTTGCGGTCGTGCGCCAGCGCAAGCGCAACGAATGGGTTTTGCCCAAGGGCAAGCTCGACGACGGCGAGACGCCGAAGGAAGCCGCGCACCGCGAGGTGCTGGAAGAGACCGGCCACGATGTGGCCATCCACGAATTCCTCGGCACGCTCGTCTACCAGTCGGGAGGGCGCTCCAAGGTCGTGCATTTCTGGCGCATGGAGGCCGAGGGCGGTCCCGTTCGCAAGCTGATGAACGACATCAAGGCGGTCGACTGGCTCACGCTGGAGGATGCGCTCGCGCGCCTGTCGCGTGAATATGAGCGCGCGTTCCTGGTGCAGGTCGGTCCGATCGCGCTCGCGGCGGCCGGGCTTGAGCCTACGCCGGTGCCCGAGCCGGCGCCAGCAACCGACGACATCGATGTAGCTTTGCAGACGCTGACGCCCGCCGAAGCCGCGTCAGTTGGCGAGCTGCCTCATGGGCTGTTGCAGAAGGTGAAGGCCTGGCTGCGGGGAGAGGCGTAAATTGTCTTCACGCTGCTCTGCTCGCGAGTTTGGAAACATCCG
Source organism: Bradyrhizobium sp. 63_E2_N1_3 (assembly GCF_052076005.1). Classification (NCBI taxonomy): domain Bacteria; kingdom Pseudomonadati; phylum Pseudomonadota; class Alphaproteobacteria; order Hyphomicrobiales; family Nitrobacteraceae; genus Bradyrhizobium; species Bradyrhizobium sp. 63_E2_N1_3. The sequence continues at coordinate 2,044,833 of NZ_CP197235.1, forward strand.
CGAGCTAGCAAGTTTGTGGGAGCCTTAGTTCCCTCCAAGTCGTCATTGCGAGTGCAGCGAAGCAATCCAGAGTCCCTCAGCGGAAAGATTCTGGATTGCTTCGCTTCGCTCGCAATGACGGAGGAGAGGGCCGCGCACTCGACGTCGGCCCTCATGGTGAGGAGCGCGCACCGCGCGCGTCTCGAACCATGCGGCCCGACTGTGGCCTCGCCCTTCGAGATGCTTGCTTCGCAAGCTCCTCAGGGTGAGGGGAGGCACCGTTCACCGCCGCTCTTTCTTCTCCTTCGGAGCGGGCGCCGGTCTGCGCGGTGCTGCGGGACGTTGCGCGGCGGGGAGGCGCTGCTGGAATCCGCCCTGGCGCTGGATGCCGCCTGGCTGCTGAGCCGCGGGCGGCTGGCCCGGCTGCAATCCGGTGCGCGGCGTTTGCGGCTGCGGCGCCGTGCCCGGCTGTGACGGCACGACTCCGCCGGGCTGCGCCGGGGTCTGTCCGTTTCGCTGTGGCTGCGTCTGCAACGCGCCGCCGGGCTGCGTGCCTTGTCCAGTACGCGGCGCACCTGCCGGCTGTCCCGCACCTTGCTGCTGACCTGGTTGCTGCTGGCCCTGCTGCTGCTGGCCTCGCTGCTGCTGACCCTGGCCCGCGCGCGGCGTACCCGGTTGCACGGCGCCGCCTTGTCCTTGCCGCTGCGGCGGCTGCGCGCCCTGGCGGCCCGGCGTGCCCGGCTGCTGCTGGCCCGGACGGTTGTTCTGGCCGGGCTGGCCGTTCGGCCGCTGCGGCTGCTGACCGGGTGCTGTCGTCGGCCGCAATTGCTGCTGCTGCGGTGGCTGGGTCGGCCGCGGAATGCGGCTGATTGCGGTCGGATTGGCACGGCGGAAGTCGCGCTGCTCGGTGACGATCTGCCGGCCCGTGGTCTGCGCCAGATGCACCTGGCTGACGAAGCCGCGGTCGCGCGTGATCTGCTGCGGAGCGATCGTGATCGGCACGGCGGCAAAGCGCATGCCGCCTGTGCCTCCGGCGCCCGGGCGGATCGCAAAACCGCTTGCGGCCTGCGTCAACGCGCCGAGTCGCGTGCCGCTGGTGCGATCGTTGACCTCGATGTGGCCGACCCGGCCGTCGGCGTCGGGATAGAGCTTGATGTTGACGTTATTCGCAGCACTGGCCGCCGCGCCTTCGGGAACGTCGACGACGCCGGTGGTGCCGCGGATGCCGAGCGTTGCGGTCGGCGTTGCGATCTTCATGTCGCCGGTCTTCGCCACGGCTGCCGCAACGAAGGCAACGGTGCCCTTGCCGATGTCGAAGATCGCCGAAATTTGCTTGCCGCCGTCCTCATAGACGTAATTGTCGATGGTGATCTTGGCGCTGGCGGAGAGGTTGAACGTGGTGGCGTCGTTGAAGGTGATGCCGAGCGAGGAGTTCGACGAGGTCTGCACGACGTCGTTGAGATAGATGTCGTCGCGCACGCGCAGCGGATACGAGTTCTTGTCGCGGACCACGGTTGCGATCCCCGTCACGGTCGCGACGTTGCCGATCGGCTCGACGGCAGCGGGTTGCGCGTCCGTGGCGGGCGCAGGTGAAGCCGACGGCGTCGGGGACGGGGTGGGATTTGGCTGCGCTTGGGGCTGGGCCTGCGCAAGCTCGATTGCATCGGATGCGAGCGCCACGCTCGCGCCGGCCAGCGGCAACGCCAGCAACGGAAGCGCGAAGACGAAGCGGCGCCAAGCCACCATTGATGTCACGAGGAAGTCCCGGTGAGAGCGCGAGGCGAGATCGGCCGATATCAGCCGGGGTTAGCTGAATGGCGGATGAACATGTGTCGCATGGACGGGGCGAACGTTCAAACGGCGCTCTCTCCCCTCATGGTGAGGAGCGCGCCCTTGCGCGCGTCTCGAACCATAGAGGCCCAGCTGTTGATTCGGGCCTCGCCCTTCGAGACGCCTGCTGCGCAGGCTCCTCAGGGTGAGGGGATAGAGTTTGCTTGCTTGTGGCGCAGTGTCTCTCGGATCGTCATGGCCGGACTTGTTCCGGCCATCCACGCCTTGACGCGCGGTACTGAGAACGTGGATGCCCGGGCCTTCTCCTCGCCGAAGCGGCTTCGGCCGCGCAGGCGGGACAAGCCCGGGCATGACGATCATTGTGCACCTGTCGAGGATGACATCGTTGATGTCAGCTCACGCGCTTCCAGGTCTGGCCGCCGCAGAACATGCCGCCGAAGGCGCAGCCCTGCACGCGCATCGCATTCGGGCCCTTCATCGCGATCATGGAGTCGTAGTTGCGGCCGGAGTCGGGATCGTGGATGCGGCCGCTCCACTTCGCGCCGTCGGGCTTCATGTTGATCAGGATGCGCTCGTTGGACTTCACGGCGTAACCGCAGAGATTGGCGCCGCACTGTTCGACGCGGACATTGCCCTTGTTCTCTTCGGTCGCCCAGACGCCGATCGGCGTATTGGCGGCTTGCACGGGCGCGGCAGCAACCGGCGCCGGAGCGGGCGCGGGAGCAATCGCGACCGGTGCGGGCGCGGCAACGGGAGCCGTGACCGGCGCGGTGTTGTCGTAGCCGGCGGCCGGAGCGGCGGCAACCGTCGTGGCGGGCGCCGCGGGGGCGGCGACAGCAGGCGCTGCCGGCGCGGTCGCCTGCAGCGGCGCCTGTTGCACGGGCTGCTGCTGCACCGGAGCCGGCGCGGGCTGCGCGGTCGTCGTGGACGGAGCTGGCGTGGTGTCGTCGTCGTCCTTGGAGCCGCCGAGGCCCTTGAGGTTGATGTTGTTCAGCTTGATCGGCTTGTCCGACAGGCCCGGTGCGACGATCGTCACGCAATCGAGCGAGGCGCAGTTGGGCGGCGTCTCGATGCGGATGTGCTGGCCTTCGATCTGGAACGCAATCGAATTGCCGGCATGCGCGGCGGCGGTCGAAGCGAGGAAGAGCGCGGTGGCGGCGATGGTGAGCTTGTTCATGGCAACCTCTGAAAATTGTGCCGGTCTGAACTGGTGTCGCTGGTGGATGAAGCGTGGTTCGATCCTACGCCGGGCCTGTCCCGCCTTCTGTGATGGACGTCACAACGGACCGCGTCGGCTGGGTGAGGCAGCGCACATTCAGCGGCAAGTCAGCCCGCGTAACCTCGTCGCGACACAGAGGGAGGCACCGATGAAGCGGCTTGCGACATCGCTTGGCACATTGATCGCTTTGGCGGCGATGGCGTCGTCAGCCCAAGCCGGTTCCTACACCTTCTCGATCGGCGGCCACCGGTTTCATGTCGAGGCGCCGCGGAATTGCCGGTCTGCTTCCTGCGTGTCGGTTTCATCCAATCGCAGGTTCCGGCCGACGAACGACGTCGACACGACATCTGCTCCGCCGCCCGCGGTCGCGCCGTCGCAACCGGCTTGTCCGGCAGCTCCGGTCAGGCCGGCGCCAGCGGCCGTCGTCGTGACACCGCCCGCGCCGCCCGCCCCCGTCATGGCCGCTGCCACATCGCAGCCCGTTGTCTTGCCGCCGCCAAGACTCGAGGCGCCGAGCCCCGATCCGCCGAGAGTTGAGCTGCCGCGCATGGATCCGCCGAAGACCGTCCTGCTCGATCCGCCGCGCATGGAGGCGACGGCCGTCGCTCCGAGGCCCGACGAGACTTCATCGATCGCCCAGGTCAGCGATAACGAGCCGGCTTATTCGCCGCTCGGCGAATGGGAGAGCGCCGGCGCCAAGGGCACGGTTCGCATCGAACGCTGCGGCGCCGCGCTGTGCGGCTATGCGCTGACCGAAGCCTTGAGCCGGGGCGAAAGCGTGCTCGTCAACATGAAGCCGAAAACGCACGAGGCCTGGACCGGCAGCATCTACAGCCGTTCCAGCGGCAGCACCTATTATGGGACGATGACGCTGACGGCTTCCGGCAGGCTCCGCGTCGAAGCCTGCGCGCTCGGCCACTTCTGGTGCTCCGGCAACGACTGGACGCGCGTCGAGGAGCGGCAGCAGAAGGTGATCACGACATCACGGCAGTGGGGCGCAAGGTCGTAGCGTTTCTTTTACCCTCCCCTCCAGGGGAGTGTGGCAGCTTGCCCCTGTCCAATTTGTAATCGTCCTGCACCGAACCTGCTTCTCGCTTGCACGCGACCGATGGCTGATGACGCATGCAAGGAGAGCCAACATGAAACGTTTAGGCCTCATCGCCGCGCTGCTGATCGGCTGCGCGATCCCAGCCCACGCCGACACCGACATCTGGAACAACATGCTGAAGCAGCAGCGCGGCGACGATGCGCTGCATGTCGACAGCGCGTTCTGCGACGCGCAGCTCGGCGCGCCGCAGAACGGCACGGTGACCTCCGCGCAATACAAGCGCTGCATGCGCATGCGGGGCTGGCGCTTCAGTCATACGGATCGCGAGAAGGACGACGGCTATCCCGATCCCGATAATCCCGGTCTCGTCTGCCACGACTTCAAGATCGGCGGCGTCACGGGATCGTCCTGCTCGAATTTCTGAGCACGGCAATAGGCTCGACGGCCGGATGATCCGGCGCCGCCGGGCAATCCCGTGATGCGGTCGGTGATGTCTCTAGATCATGCCGAGCACGATGGCGCCGACAAAGGCCATGGCGAGGCACGCGGTAACAACGCTCAGTCTCCCGGCGAACGTCATAAAATCGCTCCCGCTGTTGCCCCCGTGCGAGCGCATTATAGTTAACAGAGAGTCTCTTTCCGAAAAAGTCAGCCTTGCTTCCGCTGCTGCCGGGCGGCGTATGCGTGTGCGCGCCGGTATGGTTAAAGAACACTAAAATCAACACGTTGAAGAGTCTTTAAGTAAATTCACCGAACGTACGTGCATGACGCGCGGAGTTCGTTTGTATCTCGTCGGCTCCATCGTCCTTGTTTCGCTGGCGGGTTGCGGACGCGGCTTTTTCCAGGCCGAACGTGAACCGTGGCGGGCCGAGGCCGAGGCCGCATGCCTGAAATCGGGCGCGGTGAAAGAGGGGCCGGATCTCGTCCGCATCGACCCGATCTCGGGCCCCGGCATGTGCGGTGCCGAGTTCCCGTTGAAGGTCGCTGCCATCGGCGAAGCCTCGAGCAGCTATGGCTTTGCCGACGAGGAACTGCGCCCGCCGGGGAGCATCGGCAACCAGCCGCGGTGGCCGGTGACGCAGCCGCGATCGAACCCTCCGCAGAGCCAGAACTATCCCTCAGCCTCCTACCCGCAGCGGTCGAACTATCCCGAGAGCGCGGTGCGCCAGCCCTCCGGCTATGGCAACGCGGCCGGCCCGATGTCGCTGAACGCGCCCGGCGTGGCACAGCAAGAGGACGAGATCGACCTGCCGCCCGAAGGCACCGATGCCGCGGGCGCCGCACGCTACATGAATGCGCCGAGCTATCCGGCGCGGCCGGCGCCGTACTCGCAGGCGCCCGCGCAGCAACCTTTGCCGCGTCTTGGTCCGGCGCAGGGCAATCCCGTCATCGCCGTCGGCCCCGTCGCGATCAAGCCGACCGCGACGCTCGCCTGCCCGATCGTGTCCGAGCTCGATCGCTGGCTCGCCGACACCGTGCAGCCATCGGCGATGCGCTGGTTCGGCGCCCGCGTCGTCGAGATCAAGCAGATCTCCGCCTATTCCTGCCGTGGCATGAACGGCAACTCGCACGCCCACATTTCCGAGCACGCCTTCGGCAACGCGCTCGACATCGCCGCCTTCGTGCTCGCCGACGGTCGCCGCGTCACCGTGAAGGACGGCTGGCGCGGCATGCCGGAAGAGCAGGGGTTCCTGCGCGACGTGCAATCGGGCGCGTGCGCGCATTTCACCACGGTGCTCGCGCCGGGCTCGAACGTCTATCACTACGATCATATCCATGTGGATCTGATGCGCCGCGCCAGCCGCCGCCTGATCTGCCAGCCCGCCGCCGTCTCGGGCGACGAGGTCGCCGGCCGCGCCCAGCAGCGCAACCCTTACGCCGGTCGGCGTGATCCCTATGTCACGGGCTCGCTCGGAACGCGCAAGAGCGCGACGCGCAAGCAGGAAGAGGACGAGTACGCCGACGAGTAAGATGACCGCCGATATCGTCCGCTATCTCACCCATCCGCAGGTGCAAATCGATCCCGCCGTGCCGGTGCCGCAATGGGGCCTGAGTTCGGTCGGTCGCGCGCGCGCCGAAGCGCTGGCGAATGCGGGCTGGCTCGCGAGCACCACGCAGATCGTCTCGAGCGCCGAGCGCAAGGCGATCGAGACCGCGGAGATCATCGCAGGCCGCCTCGGACTCATGATCGAGATCCGCGAGGCCATGCATGAGAACGACCGTTCGGCGACCGGCTTCCTGAAACCGGCCGAGTTCGAGGAGGTCGCCGACCAGTTTTTCGCGCAGCCACATCTCAGCGTCCGCGGCTGGGAGCGCGCCGTCGATGCGCAGGCGCGCATCGTGCGCGAGACCGAGGCGGTGCTCGCCCGCAACCGTCCCGGCGATGTTCTCTTCGTCGGCCACGGTGCCGTCGGCACGCTGCTGTTCTGTCACCAAGCCGGTCATGCCATCGATCGCGTTCACGATCAGGCGGCCGGCGGCGGCAATTGCTTCGCATTCACCCGGGAGGGGCGCCGCGTCCTGCATGGGTGGCGCAAGATGGAAGAGATCGGGGCCTAGCTCCGGGGTGCCGGGCAGTCACTTCGAGGCCGGCTTCGACGGTGCGGGGACCAGCCCCATGCACCGCTGCACCTCGCCCGGAACGTTGTAGGTCCGCATGATATGGCGGCTGTCGCGCAAGCCGGTCGCCTCACGTTGCACCACGAGCATCCAGAGCGCCTGGCCGGCTTCCATCACCAGCTTGCGCCTCGCCGGTTGCATCGAGGTCGGCGTCTCCGCGTGCGCGTGCGCGGCGTCGAATTCGCGCAAGCGCGCAAGGCTCTGTTCGAGTGCACTGCCCATCCGTCCAAGCGCTGAGGCCTGTTCCTGGACGATCTCGTAATGGAGGATATCGACAGGCGGGCGAAGATCACGGGACATGGCGCTTAATATAGTGCCGCGGCAGCGGCCTGCGCAACGCGTGGCCCGCTGCTGCTACGTCGCGCGGTACGCCGCCAGAAACATCCGCGTCGCGCTGTCGACGACCTCGGTCATGCGCTCTTCCGAAGGCGCGGGCGCGGCCTGGAAAACGAACGGCAGGAAGAGCGAGGCCTTGCACAGCTCCATGAACTGCGACGCGGCAAGGTCGCAATCGTCGATCTTGAGATCGCCGGAAGCGACATGGATTTTGAGATATTCGGAGAGCCGGTTGATGGTCTTGTCCAGCACGCGCAGATAATAGCGGCGGCCCACGTCAGGCATGCGCTCGGCGATCGCCATCACGGTGCGGATCGCCGAACCGCCGCCGGGCCGGCACAGCAGATGGATATAGGCCCGGCCAAAATCCTTCAACGTGGTCTCGGCGTCGCGCGCGGGATCGAAATTGAAAACGACCTGGCCGTGCTGGAGCGCCTCCTGCTCGAGGATGGCTTCGAACAGCGCGCATTTGTCGGCGAAGTAGACGTAGAGCGTGCCCTTGGAGACCTGCGCGGCGCGCGCGATCTCGCCCATGCTGGCGCCGTCGAAACCGAGATCCATGAACACCTTGCGGGCTCCGTCCAGGATCTGGCGGCGCTTGGAGCTGTCCTCCTCCTGGACGACGTGGAGATGTTCGCGGCCGGCTACAACCATTGGTTCAGCGTCTCGGAAGGTTTCTGGATCGGGCTCGACCCATGAAACCCAAATAAAGGATTCGGGCCAGTAGGGTCCTGCCCGGGAATATTATCTATGTTGACCGAACCGTTCGGTCAATGATATTTGGGATGGGCGAGAGGGAACCGGCCGCAGGACGGCCGTCCCTGGTCGCTGCTTTTTTGTTGGGGAGGCCTTTATGGCCGTATCGAGAGACCAGGCTGCGCGTGTCCTTCGCCAGGAAGCGGTGGAGACGACGCCGGGGCAGGCCGGCAGTGAAGCTGCGACCGAGAAATCCGTCGCCCTTGCCGAGCAGTTGCGCTCTCATGTGGCCGAGGAAACCAAGCGCCGCACCAATGAGGTGCCGGAGACGCCCGTGACCGACAAGCCGGCTGCACCCGCTGCCGCCGACGCGCCGAAGCCCGGCAAGCGCAAATTCGTCCTGATGGGTGTTGGCCTCGTGCTGGCGCTCGCGGCCGGGAGCTATGCCGGCTACTACACGCTGGTCGGCCGCTTCTACGTCGCCACCGACGACGCCTATGTCCGCGCCAACAACACCATGCTGGGCGCGCGCGTTGCCGGCCACATCTCTTCGATCCTCGCCGGCGACAACACGACCGTGCGCGCCGGCGACGTCGTCTTCCGCATCGATGACGGCGACTACAAGATCGCGGTCGATGCCGCCGCGACCAGGATCGCGACCCAGCAGGCCACCATCGATCGCATCGGCCGCCAGATTGCAGCGCTCGACAGCCAGGTTGCACAGGCCAAGGCGCAGCTCGTCTCGGCCGAGGCGGGCCTCAAGCGCGCCGATCTCGATTATGAGCGCCAGCAGGCGCTGAGCAGCAAGGGCTTTGCTTCGCGCGCCACGTTCGAAAGCTCGGAAGCCGGACGCGACCAGGGCGCCGCCGCGGTCAAGGCCGCCCAGGCCGCCTACGACGTCGCGGTCAGCAATGTCCACGTCACCAAGGCGCAGCAGGCCGAAGCGCAGGCGCAGCTCGCCGAGCTCAAGACCTCGCTCGCCAAGGCCGAGCGCGATCTCGCCTTCACCGCGGTGCGCGCGCCGGTCGACGGCACGTTCTCGAACCGCCTCGTCAGCGCCGGCGACTTCGTCGCGGTCGGCCAGCGCCTCGGCAACATCGTGCCGCTCGACGACGTCTATATCGATGCCAATTTCAAGGAAACGCAGCTCAAGCGCATCCGTCCCGGCCAGCCGGTGACAATCAAGGTCGATGCCTACGGCATGCGCAAGTTCTCCGGAATCGTCGACAGCATCGCAGCGGGCGCGGGCTCGGTGTTCACGCTGCTGCCACCCGACAACGCCACCGGCAACTTCACCAAGATCGTGCAGCGCGTGCCGGTCCGCATCCGCGTGCCGAAGTCGGTGGCGAAGCAGAACCTGCTCCGCGCCGGCATGTCGGTGTATGCGACCGTCGATACCAACAAGGGCGCGGCCGACGCCGACAGCGAGATCGATCTCGACGATCCCACCGCGATCCACCCGCAGTAGCCACAAATCGAGCGCTGCGAGGTCAGACCATGGCCAACGCCACCACCGCCTCACCCGCCATGATGGCGAACCCCGACTCGGAGCGCATCGCGCCGAAGCGGCTGTTCGCCTTCATCATCATGGTGTTCGGGATGTTCATGTCGATCCTGGACATCCAGATCGTCTCGGCGTCCCTCAGTGAAATCCAGGCCGGCCTGTCGGCAAGCTCCAGCGAGGTCGCCTGGGTCCAGACCGCCTATCTGATCGCCGAGGTGATCGCGATCCCGCTGTCGGGCTTTTTGTCGCGCGCTTTCGGCACGCGGCTGCTGTTCGCGATCTCGGCCGCGGGCTTCACGGCCTCGAGCCTGCTCTGCGGCTTCGCCACCACGATCGAGGAGATGATCCTCTGGCGTGCCCTTCAGGGCTTTTTGGGCGCCGGCATGATCCCGACCGTGTTCGCCTCGGCCTATACCGTATTCCCGCGCTCCAAATTCCACATCGTCGGTCCCATCATCGGGCTTGTTGCGACCCTGGCTCCCACGATCGGCCCGACGGTCGGCGGCTACATCACCGATCTGATGTCGTGGAACTGGCTGTTCTTCATCAACGTCGTGCCCGGCATCGGCATCACCCTGGGCGTGCTGGCGCTGGTCGATTTCGACGAGCCGCATTTCGAGCTGCTCGACCGCTTCGACTGGTGGGGCCTGCTCTTCATGGCCGGCTTCCTCGGCACGCTGGAATACGTGCTGGAGGAAGGTCCGCAACATGAGTGGATGCAGGACACGTCCGTTGCGATCTGCGCCTGGATCTGCGCGATCTCGGCCATCGCCTTCTTCTGGCGCGTCTTCACCGCGGCCGAACCGATCGTCAATTTGCGCACCTTCTCCAACCGCAATTTCGCGATCGGCTGCGTCCTGCAGTTCTGCATCGGCATCGGCCTCTACGGCCTGACCTACATCTATCCGCGCTATCTCGCCGAGGTGCGCGGCTACAGCGCCCTGATGATCGGCGAGACCATGTTCGTCTCCGGCATCACCATGTTCCTGGTCGCGCCGCTGGTCGGCCGTCTCATGGTGAAGGTCGACATGCGCTACATGATCGCGTTCGGCCTCGTCGTGTTCGCGATCGGCTCCTACCAGATGACATGGATCACGCGCGACTACGATTTCTACGAGCTGCTGGTGCCGCAGATCCTGCGCGGCATCGGCATGATGTTCGCGATGGTGCCGACCAACAACATCGCGCTCGGAACGCTGGCACCCGACAGGGTGAAGAACGCCTCCGGCCTGTTCAACCTGATGCGCAATCTCGGCGGCGCGGTCGGCCTTGCCGTCATCAACACCGTGCTCAACAATCGCACCGACCTGCACATCACCCGCCTTCAGGAGCGGGTGACCTGGGGCAATGCGACCGCGACCGAAACCCTGACCATGTTCATGCAGAAATTCCAGGGGCTCGGCGATTCCACGCTGATGGCGATGAAGCAGCTCAGCCAGATCGTGCACCGCCAGGCCGTGGTGATGAGCTTTGGCGACGCCTTCTTCGCGCTGACGCTGTTTTATCTCGGCCTCAGCCTGCTGGTCACGCTGCTGAGCAAACCGGCATCGATGACCGGTGGCGGCGACGCGCATTAGGCAAGCGGCTTACGAGGTGTCATCGCCCGCGGAGGCGGGCGATCCAGTACTCCGCGGCGGAAGTTGTGTGAGCTAACTATCGCCGCGGAGTACTGGATGCCCCGGTCAAGCCGGGGCATGACAGCGGAGATTGAGGCGGCGGTGATGCCGGACCAAGGCGCCACGCACCAAATTGCAACACTCGTCCGTGATCTTGCGGGAGCCCCGTTGCAAACCGGAAACGATACATCTATAAAGCGCACCTCATTGAAGCCAACCGGGGAGGGATTTGCATGATTTCGTCGCATTCGCAGATCGTACGCCCGCGCTCGATGATCGCCTGGTTCGGTATGTACGCGGCCTGTTAGAGGCCCCTTCCGCCAGATTCGATCGGGTCACGAGTCCCGATCTCTCCACTTCCCAAGTCAAAATCAGTTGTGAGTGACGCCGGTCAGCCCTCCGTGGCGGGCTTGCGTCCGTCGATGGAGCCGGCCCGCGCCGAAAGCGGCCGGATAATGTCATGACCTCTCTGTCAAAAAGGCCCGCAGCCATACGCGTGGTGCTGCCCTTCGTATTCCGGCACTGGCTGAAGCAGCCCGGACGCGGCCTGATCGTGGCCGGCGGCCTGCTGGGCGCAACCATCGCCGACCTGTTCATGCCGGTATTCTCCGGACATCTGGTCGATGCGCTGACGCGCGGCTCGTCCGATCCCGACGCGCGCCGCGCGGCGCTGGTCGCGTTCGGCGCCATCGTGGCGCTCGGTGCGGCCTCCGTGGTGCTGAGGTTGATCGGTCTCCAGGCGATCGTTCCGTTCACGCTCAAGATCATGTCGGATGTCGCCCAGGAGGCCTTCACGCGCGTCCAGCGCTTCTCGACCGACTGGCACGCCAACTCCTTTGCCGGCTCCACCGTGCGCAAGATCACCCGCGGCATGTGGGCGCTCGACCTGCTCAACGACACCATCCTGATGGCGTTGGCGCCGTCTCTGCTGGTGTTAATCGGCTCCATGGTCCTGATCGGCCTGCACTGGACGTCGCTCGGCGCGGTGATCGCGGTGGGCGCGCTTTTCTACGTCGCCATTACCGTGCTGTTCTCGACGCGCTACATCGCGCCGGCCGCGCGCGTCTCCAACGCGTGGGACACCAAGGTCGGCGGTACGCTGGCGGACGCGCTGACCTGCAACGCCGTGGTGAAATCCTTCGGCGCCGAAGCGCGCGAGGATACGCGGCTCGCCCGCGTCATCAACCGCTGGCGCGTGCGCGTGCGGCGGACCTGGTTTCGCTACAACTACACGGCCATGGCGCAGCTCTCGCTGCTGCTATGCCTGCGTGCGTCCGTGATCGGCGGCTCGGTGCTGCTGTGGATGTCCGGGCACGCCTCGCCCGGCGACGTCACCTATGTGCTGACGAGCTATTACGTCATCCACGCCTATCTGCGCGACGTCGGCATGCACATCAACAACCTCCAGCGCTCGGTCAACGACATGGACGAATTGGTGGCGATCCATGGCGAGCCGATCGGGATTGCCGATGCGGCCAGTGCGCGGCCGATCGCGATCGAGGCCGGCGAGATCGTGTTCGACGACGTCACGTTCCACTATGGCGGCCACCGCGCGCCACTGTATGACGGACTGTCGGTCACGATCCGCGCCGGCGAGCGCGTCGGCCTGGTCGGCCGCTCCGGCTCCGGCAAGACGACCTTCGTCAAGCTGGTGCAGCGGCTCTACGACGTCTCCGGTGGCCGCGTGCTGATCGACGGGCAGGACATCGCGCTCGCTACGCAGCAATCGCTGCGCAGCCAGATCGCGATCGTGCAGCAGGAGCCGATCCTGTTCCACCGCACGCTTGCGGAGAACATCGCCTATGGCCGGCCCGGTGCCAGCCTGGAGGCCATCGAGCATGCGGCGCGGCTGGCGAATGCGCACGACTTCATCCTGCGCCTGCCGAAGGGCTACGGCACGCTGGTTGGCGAGCGCGGCGTGAAGCTGTCGGGCGGCGAGCGGCAGCGCGTGGCGCTGGCGCGCGCCTTCCTGGCGGACGCGCCGGTGCTGATCCTGGACGAGGCGACCTCGAGCCTCGATTCGGAATCGGAGGCGCTGATCCAGCAGGCGATGGAGCGGCTGATGAAGGGCCGGACCTCGATCGTGATCGCGCACCGGCTGTCGACGGTGCGCAGCCTCGATCGGATCCTGGTGTTCGACCGCGGCGAGATCGTCGAGCAAGGCACCCATGCCATGCTCGCGAGCAAACCAGGGGGCATCTATCGCGGTCTGTTCGAGCGCCAGGTGGTGGAGCTCGGGCGCATCGCAGCGGCGGAATGAGAGGCGCGCGGCAGCGGGACGCAAGTCCCGCGGTCACGCCGTTAAGGATGGAATGAGATGAAGGACCTGACGCGCGGCTCCATCGTGAGCCACATCCTGAGCATGGCGCCTCCGATCGTGGTCGGCATGATCACGATCATGATCTGTCAGCTCGTCGATCTGTATTTCGTCTCGGGTCTGGGCGAGGCGGCGATCGCCGGCGTCGCGGCGGCCGGCAATGCGGGCTTTCTGGTCAATGCGCTGATGCAGGTGCTCGGCGTCGGCACGGTTGCGCTGATGGCGCATGCCGTGGGGCGGAAGGACCGCGGCGACGCCAATCTGGTCTTCAACCAGTCGGTCGTCCTGTCGGTGCTGTTCGGGATCCTGACATTGGTCGCGGGCTTCGCGCTGTCGCGCCCCTACATGCGCGCGGTTGCAGCCGACGAAGCTACGGTCGAAGCCGGTACCGTCTATCTGCTCTGGTTCATGCCGGCGCTGGCGCTGCAATTCGCCACGCAAGTGATGGCGTCCGCATTGCGGGCGACCGGCATCGTGCGGCCGAGCATGCTGGTGCAGGCGCTGGCCGTGGTCATCAACATCGCGCTGGCGCCGGTGCTGATCACGGGCTGGGGCACCGGACATGCGCTCGGTGTGGCCGGTGCCGGCCTTGCCAGCTCGATCGCCGTCTTCGTCGGCGTGCTGATGCTGCTCGGCTATTTCCTCAAGCTGGAGCGCTACGTCGCGTTTCACCCCGAGCAATGGCGGCCGCAGCTGCGGCAGTGGAAGAGAATCCTCAATGTCGGCCTGCCCGCCGGCGGGGAATTTGCGATGATCTTCATCATCATGGCCGTGGGCTATTACGTGCTGAGCATTTTTGGCCCGGCGGCGCAGGCGGGGTTTGGCATCGGGACGCGTCTCCTCGGGCTGATCCAGATGCCGGCGCTCGCCATCGCCCTCGCAGCAGGGCCCATCGCCGGCCAGAATTTCGGCGCCGGCAATGGAGCACGTGTGCGGGAGACCTTTGTCAAGGCGTCGCTTATCGCGACCGCCGTGATGATTGTCTTCATGATCCTCGCGCAGTTCGCACCCGGTCTGTTGCTTGCCGGCTTCTCGAGGGATCAGGAGACGATGGGGGTTGCGTCGCTGTTCCTGCGCCTCGTCTCGCTCAACATGGTGGCGCAGGGGCTGATCTTTACCTGCTCCAGCATGTTTCAGGGGCTTGGCAACACCAAGCCGGTGTTGTGGACCTCGGCGACGCGGGTTCTCACCTATTCCGTGCCGTCGATCTGGCTCTCGACGTGGCCGGGCTTCCGGATGGAGCATGTCTGGTATTTGTCGATCGCGACGACCACGCTACAGGCCGCCCTGAGCGTGTGGCTGTTGCTCCGGGAGTTCAGAAAGCGTCTTGCGCTGCCGGCACAGGAGAAGACCGCGAAGCCGGCAAATCCCGAGCCGGTTGTGCCTCCCATGCGCGAGCCCGCGTAGCAGATCGAACGGACGCGCGCTTGTCGCCCACCCACGGCTCCGGCTAGTTTGCCGCGCCGTGGGTGGGCCGCGAATCTGCAAGGGACTGCAATGACCGAGGTGTTGAACGAGCAAGGACGAGCGTCCTGGCTCTCCGCGATCTGGGCGGCGCGCTACCGCACACCGGCCCGCTTCGTTGCGCTGGTCGCGTTGCTGCTGCCCTGGAGCACCACCGGCGTGACTTTTGCGCTCGTGCCGTGGCTGATCGCCTTTGCTTTCATCGACCTTCGCGAGCTCCCGCGCTCGCTGCTGCGCCCGATTTGCCTGCTGCCGATCGCGCTGTTCGTGCTGGCACTCGTCGGCACGCTCTGGTCGGTTGCGCCCTGGGCCGAGCGGCTGCACGCGCTCGGGCCGCCGGCAAAACTGCTGGTGATCCCGCTGCTGATCTACCAATTCGAGCGCTGGCCCTACGGCAAATGGGTTTTTGCGGCGTTCCTGGTCTCCTGCACGCTGCTCATGCTGTACTCCTTCACTGTTGCGATCGATCCCAGGCTCTCGCTCAAGCTCTATCTGTCGCGCGGGCCCTACCAGGTCGAGAGCGGGATTGCCGTGCGCAACTATATCGACCAGAGCCAGGAATTCGCGCTCTGTGCGATTGCGCTGGTGTACCCGATCGTGACGCTGGTCCAGCAGGGCCGCGTTCGGATCGCGGCGTTGTTCGCCGTATTGGCGCTCGGCTTCCTCGCCAACATGATGTTCGTCGTGGTCTCGCGCACGGCGCTGGTGACGCTGCCGGTCCTGCTCGTGGTGTTTGCACTGCTGCATCTGCGCTGGCGGGCGGCGCTCGTCGCCGGCGCTGCGACGGCGTTGATCGCCGTAGCGCTCTGGGCCGTCTCGCCGCATCTGCGCGCGACCGTCGGCAAGTTCCAGAGCGATTACGAAAGGAGCCTGGAGGCCGACAACAATTCGATCAGCGGCATGGGCTCGCGTCTCGAATACTGGCGGAAGTCCCTGAGGTTTATCGCCGACGCGCCGCTGATCGGCCACGGCACAGGCTCGATCCGCGGTCTGTTCGCCGGCGTGGCCGCCAATCCGCACGACGACCCGCTGCGCGGCGAGATCGTCAGCAACCCGCACAATCAGACCCTCAGTAATGCCGTGCAGTGGGGCGTCGTCGGCGTGCTGGTCCTCTACGCGCTGTGGATCGCGCACCTTCTGATGTTTCGCGGCGAGGGACTGGCCTGCTGGATCGGCATGTTGGTTGTGGTGCAGAACATGCTGTCCTCACTGCTCAACACGCATCTGTTCGATTTCACCTCGGGCTGGATCTACGTGCTCGGTGTCGGCGTCGCCGGCGGCATGGCGCTCGCCGCGAAGAGGATGCAGATCTAAAGCGCTGCAAGGCTGTTCCGGACGAGGGTGAGGCCCGACAGGAACAACAGGCCGAGCACGACATCGCCAAAATGCTTGTCGTTCAGTGCGTGATAGACGCGGGCGCCGGCCCAGGCGCCGATCAGCGTGCCCGGGAAGGCGACCAGCGCGAGCCAGACCACCTTGAATGCGACGAGGCCCGACGCCGTCTGCAACACCAGCGCGGTCGCGAGCACGGTGAAATTGAAGAGCTGGAAGATGCCGCGCCGCTCATGCTTGTTCCAGCCGCGGATATTGGCCCAGAGGATCGGAAGCGGCCCGGACAATCCGGCGAGGCCGCCGAGAATGCCGCCGGCAAAGCCGATCGCGCCGTCGGCGATGCGGCCACCGAACGTCACGGCGAGGGGCCTCTTGTTGAGATAGAGAGCGGTCGAAAAGATCAGGATCAGCACGCCGACGCTCAGCTTGAACACTTTTGGATCGGCGGAGGCGATCAGCATGGTGCCGAGCGGCACGCCGATCAGCCCCCCGATCAGGAACGGCCAGACCAGCGACAGGTCGAAACTCTTCCACATCGACGGCAGCGTCGAGGTCTGCGCGATCACCGAGCAGATCAGCACCAGCGGCACCGCGAGCGAGGGCGGCAGGACGTAGAGCCAGATGCCGAGCGCCATCAGCGCGGTCCCGAAGCCGGCCAGTCCCGAGACGAAGCCGCCGGCCAGCGCGCCGAACAGCAGCAGCGCATAAGTGAGCGTTTCCAACAGATTGTCCTTGTCGCAATGGGCGATCCCGAACTGTTGATCGCCAACGCCCGCATAGCACGGCTGCGGCCGTGCAGGTCAATTCCAAAACCGCACGCAAGCGTGATCCTCAACCGCGGGCATTCGCCAAAGGCAGGCCTACATGATGACCATACTTCAATCCGGGGGCCTGCCCGACGCCATGATGCGCTCTCATTGGCCTTTCCCCGAACGAGATGATGGAGAACGACCATGACCCGCACGAAGATTGCCGTTGCAGCCGCGCTGCTGTCTGCGGCGGCCCTGATGCCGACGATGGCGCAGGCGCAGTTCTCCGAACCCGCGGCCTATCAGGCCGCCCATCCCGACCGCGATGTGCTGAACGGCGGCCAGCTCACGCCTGCGGCGCGCGCGGCTCGTGGCGAGACAGTGGCACCGAGCGAGGCCTATGCGGCTTATTCGTCAGGCGTGACGCCGGTCGTTCGCCCGCGCCACCGCCGTCACCACCAATAAGAAGAGTCTAGACGATCTGCCTGGTGTCGGCCGGCCTGTGCAGCGCGCCGACCAGGATGCGCAGCGCTTCCGTCAGTTCCGATCGATTGCGCGCGGCGCCGAGCGAGACGCGCGCGGCATGCGGCGGTGTTCCGTCCACAGTGAAGGCATCGCCGGCGACGACTGCAAGTCCGTTCCGCAACAGATGCGCGGCGACGTCGGGGCGGCCTTCCGGCAGCCGCAGCCAGAGATGGTGGGCGGCGGGCTTGGCCAGGAACTGAATGCCTTTCAGCGCGCGCTGCGCAAGCTGCTGGCGGCCGATCGCCTCGTTGCGGATGGCGGTGATGATGCGATCGGCGATGCCGGTCTCGATCCAATGCGTCACCAGCGCGACCATCAGCGGCGCCGGCATCTGCACGGTGGCCTGCAAGCCGGCACGCATGTCCCGCTGCGCGGCGTTGTCGGGTGTCACGAGATAGGCGACGCGTAGCGCCGGCGCGATGCATTTCGACAGCGTGGTCGCGAGATAGGTCCGCTCCGGAATGAGGTTTGCGATCGGCGATGCCGAACGGTCGAGCAGCCCGTAGGCATCGTCCTCGATCAGCGTCATATCGGAATCGCTGATGATCTTTGCGATGGCGTTGCGCCGTTCGGTGGACAGCGTCGCGGTGGTTGGATTGTGCAGCGTCGGAATGAGATAGACGGCCTTCGGCCTGTGCGCGCGACAGGCCTTCGCCAGCGCATCGGGCAAGATGCCGCCATCATCCATGGCGATACCGACGAGCTTGACGCCGAGCCGCGCCGCGGCGGCCTTGATGCCGGGGAAGGTGAGCGCTTCCGTCAGCACGACGTCGCCGGGCCGCGCGAGCTGAGCGAGCAGGTTGAACAGGATCGTCTGCGTACCGGGAAAGATCACGAGCCTGTCGGCGTGCGCGTGCGGAACCCGTGCACGCATCCAGCGGGCCGCGACCTCGCGCTCATGCGCGCTGCCGCCGGGCGGCTGATAGTTGAGATGCGCCGTCAGGCCTGATTGTGCGCGGATGGCTTCCATCCCGGCAATGATCCGCTCGTCGAGTTGCGCTTCGAGCGGATGCGGCGGCACGTTCATCGAGAGGTCGATCGCGACCGGATGCGGCAGGTCGACCGCGCGGCGCGCGCTGGTCTCGGATACGAATGAGCCTTGTCCGACACGGGCTTCCATGATGCCGCGGCGCCGCGCCTCGGTGTAGGCACGCGTCACCGTGGTGAGGTCGATGCCGAGGGCCTTGGCCAGCGCGCGCTGCGTCGGCAGCTGCTGGCCGCGCACCAGCCGGCCCGCGGCGATGTCGGCCTCCATGGCCTCGACGATGCGCTGGTAGCGCGGCCCGCTCAGCTCCGAGATTGTAGGGGTCCAATCCATGCAATTTAGGCCCATATCCTTTGAATGTATGGATACAAGATATTATTGTATGGATCAGCGAAAAGGAAGAGGTGCTGTCATGGCAACCGGTTCAGTCTCTCTCACGAAGGCGATGTGGCGCGGCTTCTTGGGCAAGTGCCCGAACTGCGGCGAAGGACACATGTTCGGCCGTTTCCTGAAAGTCGCGGACAGCTGCGACCATTGTGGCGAGGAGCTGTTTCACCAGCGCGCCGATGACTTCCCGGCTTATCTGGTGATGGTCGTTGTTGGTCACCTCGTCGTGCCGGCGATCCTCGCGGTTGAGACGGCCTACGCGCCGGCGGTCTGGCTGCAACTGGCCGTGTGGTTGCCGGTGACGCTGTTCGCTTCGCTCGCGCTGCTGCAGCCGACCAAGGGCGCCATCGTCGGCCTGCAATGGCAGATCGGCATGCATGGTTTTGAGGCGGGCAAGCTGCGGCGCGAGGCCGTCGCGCCCGTCCTCGTGAAGGCGAACACCCGCGCGGCCTGAGAGGCCGCAGCGTTTACATCGCGCGCGCGGCCGCTACACTCCATCGTAGAAACAAGAACGATGGAAACGCCGATGGCCGCACGCGCGAAGACTTTTCTGCTCTGTCATGGCGCATGGTCCGGCGGATGGGCCTGGAAGAAGATGCATCCGCTGATGGCGCAGGCCGGCCACCGCCTGGTGGCGCCGACCTACACCGGGCTCGGCGAACGCGCGCATCTCGCGAGTCCCGCGATCGATCTGGATACGCATATCCAGGACATCCTCAACGTCATCAAGTTCGAGGACCTCGACGACATCGTGCTGCTCGGCCACAGCTATGGCGGCATGGTCGCGACCGGTGTTGCCGACCGCGCGCGCGAGCGCGTGGCGCAGCTGATCTATCTCGACGCCTTCGTGCCGCGTGACGGCCAGTCGCTGTTCGATCTCAACGAGGGCGGGCGCGAGCCGATGCGCAAGGCGGCTGCCGCAGGCGACGGCTACCGCATCCCGCCGAATCCGCCGCCGCCCGATACGCCGCAGGCCGATCTCGACTGGCTCAATGCGCGCCGCATCAACATGCCGATCAAATGTTTCGAGACCAGGCTCAAGCTCGAACACGGCGAGCCGGCGATCCCGCGCAGCTACATCTATTGCAAGCGCATTCCGCCGGGCGATGTGTTCGGGCAGTTCGCGAAGCGCACGAAGAACGAGGAGGGCTGGCGCTATTTCGAACTCGATGCCAGTCATGCGCCGAACGTGACAGCGCCCGAGGCTTTGATGGCGGTGTTGGAGAAGATTGTGGCCTAGTTCACCCTCGTCATTCCGGGCTCTCGCTTCGTCGCGCCTCGGAATGACAACGGTGAAAAATGGTGAGGGGTCCGATGCGGTCAGCATCGAACCCCTCGTTGCAAGATATCAGCCGGCCTGTAAGCCGGGTTCTGTAAGGCACCGTCCGCTTGCGCGAACGATACGTGACGGCCATTCCTCTGGGACCATGTTTGCACATGGCCTCGAGCAACCTACCCGGACGGCGGGCCTGACATCGCCCCGCGGCGTTATCGCTTGCGCGAACAGCCCGCTACGCCGTCCCTATTCGGTTTTGCTCCCGGTGGGGTTTACCATGCCGGCTCCGTTGCCGGAGCCGCGGTGCGCTCTTACCGCACCTTTTCACCCTTACCTGCCTACGCAGCTTGCGCTGCTACGGCACGGCAGGCCCGAGGGCTTGCCGCGCCAGAGCCCCGAAGGGGCGTCGGCGGGCGGTTCGTTCTCTGTGGCACTTTCCCTGGGGTTGCCCCCGCCGGACGTTATCCGGCACCGTATGTCAAGGGAGCCCGGACTTTCCTCCCCGGCGGCCTTTCGGCACCTGCCGGAGCGGCCGTCCGGCCGACTGACCGGCTACGCATGGGGCATTTGTGACGGTTCCGTCAAGCAGAGATCGCCGCGCAAGCCGGCTGCGAATAATTTATCCTGAACATGTCGTTGGGCGTGGGCCCAGTTCGACTGGATGCCGGCAATCCAGCCGAGCAACAGGAGTTAAGCGATGCAGTATTTGCTGCTGATCTACCGGAACGAAGCTCAACAGAGCAAGATGGACCCCGCAGATTACCAGAAGCTGTTGGCGGAGTATTCCGCCTACACCCAGTCCATCGTCCAGAGCGGCAACTTCAAGGCCGGCGACGGGCTCCAGCCGACCTCGACTGCGACCACCGTTCGCGTTCGCGACGGCAAGGTACTCGCGACCGATGGTCCGTTCGCCGAGACCCGCGAGCAACTCGGCGGCTATTATCTCGTCGAGGCGAGAGACCTCGACGCAGCGATCGCGATGGCCGCGCGGATTCCCGGAGCCAGGGACGGCTCGATCGAAGTCAGGCCCGTGATGATCTACAAATGATCTCGTCCCCTGATATCGAATAATTATCCCGAGGATGTCGTTTGATGTTGGCCCCGTTCGACTGGATGTCGGCAATCAGGCCGAACAACAGGAGTAAGCCATGCAGTACCTACTGCTGATCTACCGGAACGAAGCGAAAATGATCAACATGTCCCCCGCGGACCGTCAGGCGCTGTCGGCGGAGTACGGCACTTACACGCAGTCCATCGTCCAGAGCGGCCATTTCAAGGCCGGCGACGGGCTTCAGCCGACCACGACGGCGACCACCGTGCGCGTGCGCGAGGGCAAGACCCTGACGACCGACGGTCCCTTCGCGGAGACTCGCGAGCAGCTCGCCGGCTACTATCTGGTCGAGGCCAAGGATCTGGACACCGCCGTCGGACTGGCTGCTCGGATTCCCGAGGCCAAAGAGGGATCCATCGAAGTCAGGCCGGTCATGATCTACAAGTGATCTGTCCTGCCGACATCGCTCGGATTTTTCGCGACGAGGCGGGGCGGGTGCTTGCCACGCTGATCCGCCTCGTCGGCGATTTCGATCTCGCCGAGGACGCGCTCCAGGATGCCTTCGCGGTCGCGCTGGAGCGCTGGTCGGCGGGCGAGGTGCCCGATAATCCGCGCGCCTGGCTGGTCAATGTCGGTCGCAACAAGGCGATCGATCGCATCCGGCGGCAGGCCGTGTTCCGCGGCAAGCAGCGGGCGCTTGTGCATGAGCTCGAGTTCAACGCGCAGGCGCCCGACGAGCCGACAGCAACGCTCGATGACGATATGCTGCGGCTGATCTTCACGTGCTGCCATCCAGCCTTCGCCATCGAGGTCCAGGTCGCGCTGACGCTGCGCACCGTCTGCGGGCTGTCCATGGCGCAGGTCGCGCGCGCCTTTCTCGTCGGCGAGGATGCGATGGCGCAGCGCCTCGTCCGCGCCAAGCAGAAGATCAGGCTCGCCGGCATTCCTTATGAAGTGCCCGAGCACGCCGCGCTTGCGCCGCGGCTCAACGGCGTGCTCGCCGTGATCTATCTCGTCTTCACCGAAGGCTATGTTGCGACCTCGGGCGCGGATTTGATGCGGCCCGATCTCGCGGTCGAAGCGATCAGGCTCGGCCGGTTGCTCGACCGGCTGATGCCGGATCGCGCCGGGATCAAAGGCCTGCTCGCCTTGATGTTACTGCACGATGCGCGCCGTGCCGGGCGCGAGACCACAGCCGGCGACGTCGTTCTGCTGGAAGAGCAGGATCGTTCGCTCTGGAATTGTGTGCAGATCGAGGAAGGTCTGCGTCTCGTGGACGACGCGCTCCGCGTGCCTGGCCGCCCGCAGCCCTATGCTGTGCAGGCCGCGATCGCCGCGCTGCATGCCCGTGCGCCGAGCTACGAGCAGACCGACTGGCCGCAGATCGCTGGCCTCTACGAAGTGCTCTTGCGCATCAATCCGTCGCCGGTGATCGAGCTTAACCACGCCGCCGCAGTCTCGATGGTCGACGGCCCGGCGCGCGCGCTCGATCTCGTCGATGCGACCGCCGCGCGCGGCGGGCTTCGTGGCTACGAGCTGTTGCCCGCGGTGCGCGCGGATCTGTTGCGACGGCTTGGGCGCAAGGACGAAGCGCGCGAGGCGTATGTCGCCGCGACGGCGGCGACGCAGCTGGAGCCGCTACGGCGGCTGTATGCGCGACGGATGCGGGAGATGGAGTAGTCGCCACACATTCCGTCATTGCGAGGAGCGAAGCGACGAAGCAATCCAGACTGTTTCCACGGAGGCAGTCTGGATTGCTTCGCTGCGCTCGCAATGACGAACGCCATTACTTCGCCGCGACTGCCGTCGCATCCGCCGGCAGGCTCGCGAGCAACGCCTGCAATGTCGACAGCGTCGAGTGATCCGCGACACCATCGAGCCGCGCGGGGCGGAAATGGCGCTGGAAGGCGGTGACGACTTCCATCGTCGCGGCGTCGTATTTGCCGGTCAGCGGCACGCCGTAGCCGTATCGGGCGAGCGCCTGCTGCAGGCTCAGCACCTCGTCGCTGATGGTGCCGAGCATCAGGCTCTCGCCGCGCACGACCGGCGCGGGCGTCACCCAGTGTCCGACGCCGGAATTGGCCAGCGAATGCCACGGAAATTTCTCGCCGGGATCCTTCTTGCGCGCCGGCGCGACGTCGGAATGGCCGAGCACCCGGTGCGCGGCGACGTTGCGGCGAAGCATGATGCCGCGGCACAACGTGATCACGGCGGCGATCTGGCGCGACGGATATTCCGGATAGCCCCAGTCATGGCCGCGATTGATGATCTCGATGCCGATCGAGCAGGAGTTGATGTCGTCCTCGCCGGCCCAGGACGAGACGCCCGCGTGCCATGCGCGCTTGGCCTCGGGCACGCATTGCACGATGCGGCCGTCCTCCAGCACGACGTAATGCGCCGACACTTCGGTGCCCGCCGTGCACAGCCGCGCCAACGCGCCCTCGACGTCGGGCATGCCGGTGTAGTGCAGCAGGATCATATCCGGCTGCCGTCCCTTGTTGCGGTCGCCATGGTTCGGCGAAGGGATGATGTCGGAGACGATCGAGGAATCCGGCTCGAACGTCCGCGTGTTCGCCGCGGCCTTGGGAACCGGGAGAACGCGTTGACGTTTCGAATCAGATCCAGACGGCGTGGAAGGACCGGACGACATAGACAGCTCAAGTCGGACAGAGAGTGGGCCAAGCCCTTCTCTTTACTATTCCTTTACCCTCCGCCGCGCGCAATCGCGCGGCGCGGTTAATGGATGCATTTTGGCGCATGTGTGTGGATGGAGCATCACCGATGCGTCACCTTTTCGACTTGTAACAAGCCGATCAACGCTTTCTTAACGCTAAGGGCCGTTACTGAGGATTGAAGAGCCGACCCGCGTCCGGAGGCGGCCAAAGCGTATTTTGGCTCGAAATCCCATGGCTGCCCGACAAATTCCACTGGGAACACTGGGTTTGCGGCCCGGGATGACCGGGCTCGGTAACCATGGTGGACGAGGGTTGGGTCGTGGAACCGCCGCGACGCGGAATTATTCGAGGCGTAATGGACTCGCTCGTCCCAGATCTCGCATGGACGCTCTGCGGGTGTGGCGCATGAGCTCGGTTCCGCACATCCCCGTTCTTGGCCGTGAGGCGGTCGATCATCTCGCGCCGCGCGCGGGCGGGATCTATATCGACGCCACCTTCGGCGCCGGCGGCTACAGCCGCGCCATTCTCGACGTGCCGGGAACCCGGCTGATTGCGATCGATCGCGACCGCACGGCGATCGCCGGCGGGGCCGAGCTGGTCGAACGCTCCGCGGGCCGGCTGACGCTGGTCGAGGACCGCTTCTCCAATCTCGCCGAGGTCTGTGCGGCGCAAGGCGTCGATGCCGTCGACGGCGTCGTGATGGATGTCGGGGTCTCCTCGATGCAGCTCGACCAGGCCGGCCGCGGCTTCTCCTTCCGTCTCGACGGTCCGCTCGACATGCGGATGGGGCAGGCGGGGCCGACGGCGGCCGACATCGTCGCGCGCGCCTCGGAAAGCGATCTCGCCGACATCATCTATCTCTTTGGTGAGGAGCGGCAGTCGCGCCGTATCGCCCGCGCCATCGTCGCCGACCGGCAGGAGACGCCGTTCACGACAACGCGCGCGCTCGCCGATCTCGTCGGCCGGGTCGTGCGCTCGAAACCCGGCGATATTCATCCGGCGACGCGAACGTTCCAGGCCCTGCGCATCTTCGTCAACGAAGAGCTCGAGGAACTCCAGACCGCGCTCGCTGCGGCCGAGCGCGTGCTCAGGCCGGACGGCCGCCTCGTGGTGGTCTCGTTCCATTCGCTGGAAGACCGCATCGTCAAGAATTTCCTCTCCGAGCGTAGCAAGACAGGCGGCGGTTCGCGGCATCTGCCGGAAGTGGCGCAAACCGCGCCGAGCTTCCAGCTGCTGACGCGCCGGCCGGTGATCGCTGGCGAAGAGGAAGTCGCCCATAACCCACGCGCGCGTTCCGCAAAACTGCGTGCCGCCGAGCGCACGTCCGCGCCCGCGCACGACGACGGCGAGACCTCGTCCTGGCCAAAGCTCGCCGACGTGATGAGGGGTGGCTAGCGCATGCGCTTCATCCACCTCCTCGTCATCGGCGCGCTGATCTTCGCGGCGGCCTATGTCTACCGGATCAAGATGGACTCCACGGCGCGCACCGAAAAGGTGCTGCGGCTGCATGCGGAGATCCGCGAGCAGCGCGATGCGATCGCGGCGCTGCGCTCCGAATGGGCCAAGCTCGATGCGCCCTTGCGCCTGCAGGGCCTGTCCGACCGGCATCTGCCGCTCAAGCCGGTCAACGGCACGCAGTATGACTCGCTGAAGAACCTGCCGGAGCGTCCGCCGCGGATGTTCAGGCCGGGCGAGCCGGATCCGATCGGGGCCATGCTCAACACCATCGAAGCCGCGAGCGATCCGGATACGGTGACGGGCTCCGTGCCTCAGCCCGAGGACAAGCAATGAGCGCTGTGACCCCGGCCAAGCCAACTCAAAAGCCGCCCGAGCCCTGGCGGCAGCGGCTGATCCGCAGCCTGCTCTACGGGCGCAACGTTGACCGCGCCGCGAAGGCGCGCGCGCGCGTTGGCCTCGCGATGATCGCCTTTACCTCGGTCTACGTCCTGATCGGCGGCCGGCTCGTGATGTTCGCGATCGGTGCCGACGCCCACAGCGCGCGCCGTGCTGCCGCGCAAGAGGTGGTCGCGACCTCGCGGCCCGACATCGTCGACCGCAACGGCGCGATCCTCGCGACCGACGTCAAGGCGGCGAGCCTGTTCGGCGAGCCGCGCCGCATCATCGACAAGGACGAGGCGATCGAGCTTCTGACTGCGACCGTGCCTGACCTCGACGAGGCCGAGGTGCGCGAGCGCCTGTCGGCGCGAAAGGGTTTTGTCTGGCTCAAGCGCGAGATCACGCCGAAGCAGCAGCAGGACATCCACAAGCTCGGCATTCCCGGCATCGGCTTCCTGCGCGAGAACAAGCGCGTCTATCCGACCGGCAACGAGGTCGCCCACCTCATCGGTCTCGTCAACATCGACAACCAGGGCATCGCCGGCATGGAGAAGTGGCTCGACAATCAAGGGCTCGCCGATCTCCACCGCGCAGGCTTTGCCACCGACCGGCTGCAAAAGCCGATCGAGCTGTCGGTCGATCTGCGCGTCGAGCACGCGCTGCGCGACGAGCTCTTGAAGGCCAAGGAGAAGTACCACACCAAGGCCGCCTCCGGCATCGTCTCGAATGTCAAGACCGGCGAGATCGTGGCGATGGTCTCGCTGCCGGACTTCGACCCCAACAATCCGAAGGAAGCGCACGACCCCGACCGCATCAACCGCCTGACCACGGGCGTCTACGAGATGGGCTCGACCTTCAAGGCGTTCACGCTGGCGATGGCGCTCGATTCTGGAAAGATCAATTTGAACTCGTCGTGGGATGCACGCGGAAACCTGCACTACGGCAAGTTCACCATCCACGACAGTCATTCGCTCGGACGTTTCATCAACACCAAGGAAGTGTTTTATTACTCCTCCAACATCGGCGCTGCGCGGATCGCGCTCGGCCAGGGTGTCGAGGCGCACAAGGCGTTCCTTGCCAAGATGGGCCAGTTGACGCGGCTGCGCACCGAGCTGCCGGAGAGCGCAGCTCCGCTGGTGCCGCGCCGCTGGAGCGAGCTGAACACGGTCACCATCGCGTTCGGCCAGGGTCTGTCGGTGGCGCCGCTCCAGGCGGTGATGGGCATCAACGCGCTGATGAACGGTGGCTACCTGATTCCGCCGACCTTCATGAAGCGAAGCGAAGCTGAAGCGGCGGCGATGGCCAAGCGCGTGATCAAGCAAGAGACCAGCGACAAGATGCGGTATCTGATGCGGCTCAATGCGGAGGTCGGGTCGGCGAGACAGGCAGACGTCAAGGGCTATTATGTCGGCGGCAAGACCGGCACGTCCGAGAAAGTCATCAATGGCCGCTACGCCAAGAAGCGGGTGCTCAACTCCTTCACGGCGATCATGCCCTCCGACAATCCAAAATATCAGATCCTGATCATGCTGGACGAGCCGCAGGCGCTGCCCGAAACGCATGGTTTCATCACCTCGGGCTGGAACGCAGTGCCGACCGGCGGCAAGGTGATCGAGCGGATCGCGCCACTTCTGGGCATCGAGCCACGGTTTGACCTGCCGCCGTCCGACCGCCTTATTCTTGCAGCATCCAGGACAACCCAGTAATCAACGGGGGTGGGCCGTCGCCGCTGCTGAGTCGGGGCTTTTCCGAAGATCCGGCTTTCCGGACGGCATGTCGACTGGAAGACCATGAAGCTGCGCGACCTCCTAGGTCAGGACGTTCCAGGCAATGATGCCGCAATCGAGCCCGCTGTCGCGGCGCTCGATGTGACCGGCGTTGCGCTCGACAGCCGTGTGGTCAAGCCCGGCGATCTCTTCTTCGCCCTCGCGGGCAGCAAGACCGACGGCGCGCGCTTCGTCGATGCCGCGATTGCAGCAGGCGCGGTGGCGATCGTCGGCGACCATGCACCTGAT
This sequence comes from Bradyrhizobium sp. 63_E2_N1_3, assembly GCF_052076005.1. Lineage (NCBI taxonomy): Bacteria > Pseudomonadati > Pseudomonadota > Alphaproteobacteria > Hyphomicrobiales > Nitrobacteraceae > Bradyrhizobium > Bradyrhizobium sp. 63_E2_N1_3. The sequence continues at coordinate 2,072,253 of NZ_CP197235.1, forward strand.
GGCAGCAAGGTGCCGTTCGTCACGGTGGCCAATCCGCGCCGCGCGCTGGCGCTGGCCGCGGCCAAATTCTTCCCCGCACAGCCGGCGACCATCGCGGCGGTGACCGGCACCAGCGGCAAGACCTCGGTCGCCGCGTTCACGCGCCAGATCTGGGAGCGGCTGGGGCATGCCTCCGCCAGCATCGGCACCATCGGTCTCGTCTCGCCCAAGCGCACCGTCTACGGTTCGCTGACGACGCCGGATCCGATCGCGCTGCACCGGCAGCTCGATGAGATCGCGCGCGAAGGCGTGACGCATCTCGCCTTCGAGGCGTCCTCGCACGGGCTCGACCAGTACCGCCTCGACGGCGTGCGTGTCTCCGCCGGCGGCTTCACCAATCTCTCGCGCGACCACATGGATTACCATCCAACCGTCGCGCATTATCTTGCAGCAAAACTCCGCCTGTTCCGCGAACTGGTCCCGGCGGATGGGGCGGCGGTGATCTCCGCCGATCATGATTGCTCGGCGGAGGCAATCAATGCTGCCAGGTCGCACGGCCTGCGCGTGATGGCGGTCGGCCGCAACGGCGACGGGGCAGGCGAGGGCATTCGTCTCGCCGGGGCCGAGGTCGAAGGTTTTTCGCAAGTCCTTGCCGTCGAACATCGCGGCAAGCGTTATGCGGTCCGGCTGCCGCTGGCCGGCGAATTCCAGATCGAGAACGCACTGGTGTCGGCCGGTCTGGCGATCGGTACCGGCAGCGATCCGGCCAACGTGTTTGCGAGCCTCGAACATCTCGAAGGCGCCAAGGGTCGGCTCGAGCGCGTCGGCGAGCGCAACGGTGCGCCGATCTTCGTCGACTACGCCCACAAGCCCGACGCGTTGGAGAAGGCGTTGCAGGCTTTGCGGCCTTACGCAAAACGCCGGCTGGTCGTCGTGTTCGGCGCCGGCGGCGACCGCGATGCCGGCAAGCGCCCGATCATGGGCGAGATCGCGGCCGAAAACGCCGACCGCGTCATCATCACCGACGACAATCCGCGCAGCGAGAAGCCGGAAGCCATTCGCGCAGAAATCCTCGCGACTGCAAAAGGTGCCCGCGAAATCGGCGACCGTGCCGCGGCGATCCGCACCGCGATCGAGGAGTTGGAAGACGGCGACGCGCTGCTCGTCGCCGGCAAGGGCCACGAGACCGGGCAGATCGTCGGCGGCGAGGTGCTGCCCTTCAGTGATCACGAGGCGGTCGCCGCCGCATTAGCGTCGAGGGATGCATGAGCGCGCCAATATGGACGGTTGCCGAAGTGGCGCGTGCGCTGGGCGCTGCGGGATCATTTCCGGACACGCCGATCGAGTTCGTCACCCAGGACAGCCGCCTGGTGAAGCCGGGCTGCCTGTTCGTCGCGCTCAGCGGTACGCCGAGCGGCGGCTTCATCTCGGCCTTCGCCAGCGCGCGCGACGGCTGGGAGTTCGCCGACAAGGCGGAAGCTTCGGGCGCGGTCGCGATGATCGTGCCGCACGAGATCGCCAGCATCCGCATTCCCCAGATCGTCGTCAAGGACACGCTGATCGACGGTCTCTGGGGCCTCGCGCGCGCGGCACGCGCGCGTTTCAACGGACCGGTGATCGGGCTCACCGGCAGCGCGGGCAAGACCAGCACCAAGGAATTCCTCGCGGCCTACCCCGGCGCCTATGCCAGCCCATCGAGCTTCAACAATTTCTGGGGCGTGCCGCTGACGCTGTGCAACGCCAGGCCCGATGCCAGCCTCTGGGTCGTCGAGATGGGCATGAACCAGACCGGCGAGATCGCGCGGCTCAGCGAGCTGACGCGGCCGACCGTCGCGCTCGTCGTCAACGTTCAGCCGGTGCATCTGGAAAAGCTCGGCTCGCTCGAAGCCATCAGGCGCGAGAAGGTCTCGATCGCGCTCGGCCTGCCCGAGGATGGCGTGCTGGTGCTGCCTGCCGGGATCAAGGCGCCGGACTGGAAGGGCAAGGTGGTACGGTTCGGCGAGAAAGCCGAGGTGCACGAGGTCGCGCACGCGCCGCATGGCGAGAGCTGGCAGGTCGTGGCCGCGCTCGGCAAGAAGGAGATCGCCTTCAGCCTGACGCCGGGCGCACCGCACCGCGTGCAGAACGCGCTCGCTGCGCTCGCCTCGATCCGCGCCGCGAACCTCGATGCGGCGACGCTCGCGATCAAGCTCGACCGGGTCGGCATCATGACCGGCCGCGGCGTCGAGCAGGCGATCGGCGGCGTCACCGTGATCGACGACAGTTTCAACGGCAATCCGGCCAGCGTGGCTGCTGCACTGCAAAGCCTCCAGGCGCGCAACGTGACCGGCGGCCGTCGCATTGCGGTGCTCGGCGACATGCTGGAACTGGGCGATGACGCACCAAACTACCACACGGCCCTCGCCAAGCATCTCGACGGCATCGACGGCGTCTACTGCGTGGGTCCCTTGATGCGCCATCTGTACGACGTGTTGCCGGCGGGCAAGGGCCTTGGCTGGCACGACGACCCCGCCACGCTGAAGCCGGGTGAGGTCGCAAATCTGCTGAGGGCAGGCGATGTCGTGGTTGTCAAGGGCAGCAAGAAGATGTTCTGGGTCAACAAGTTTGTGCCGGGCCTAGTGGCCGCCTTGCAGGCAAAGGCGTAAACTGCTTGGAAGGCGCTGTTCCCGAATCCCACCTTTTGCGGCGCGAAGCCGTCCGTTTTCCCAGAGGTCGCCCGACCCCATGAAGAAGACCCGCGAATGCGCGTGAGGCAAGTCAAGGCCAACACCAGGGCCGCGTGCAAAGGCGCCATAGGACCGTCTGAATGTTTTACTGGCTGATCGAGCTCTCCAACACATTTCCCGGCTTCGGTGCCGTTCGCACCTTCCTGAACGTCTTCCGCTACATCACCTTCCGCACCGGCGGCGCCGTCGTCACCGGCGCGCTGTTCGTGTTCCTGTTCGGGCCCTGGATCATCGACCATCTGCGCATCCGTCAGGGCAAGGGCCAGCCGATCCGGACCGACGGCCCGCAATCGCATCTCGCCAAGAAAGGCACGCCCACCATGGGCGGGCTGATGATCCTGTCCGGTCTCACGGTCGGCACCGTGCTGTGGGCCAATCCGCTCAACCCCTATGTCTGGATCGTGCTGGCGGTGACGCTCGGCTTCGGCTTCGTCGGCTTCTATGACGATTACCTCAAGGTGACCAAGCAGACCACGACGGGCTTCGGCAGCAAGCTGCGCCTGCTGATCGAGGCCGCCATCGCGCTGGTCGCCTGCTATGCGCTGGTGCGATTGAACCGCGATCCCGCGTCGACCGCGCTGACGATTCCCTTCCTCAAGGACACCGTGCTGCATTTCGGCTGGTTCTTCGTCGTGTTCGGCGCCTTCGTCATCGTCGGCGCCGGCAATGCGGTGAACCTCACCGACGGTCTCGACGGCCTCGCCATCGTGCCCGTGATGATCGCGACCGCGAGCTTTGCGATGATCGCCTATCTCGCCGGCAACGCGGTGTTCGCCGACTATCTCCAGATCAAATATGTCGCGGGAACCGGCGAACTCGCGGTGCTCTGCGGCGCGCTGCTGGGCGCCGGTCTTGGGTTCCTCTGGTTCAACGCGCCGCCGGCCTCGATCTTCATGGGCGACACCGGCTCGCTCGCGCTCGGCGGCATGCTCGGCGCAATCGCGGTCGCGGTGAAGCACGAGATCGTGCTCGCGGTGATCGGCGGCCTGTTCGTGCTGGAAGCGGTTTCCGTCATCGTGCAGGTGGTGTCGTTCAAGCTCACCGGCAAACGCATCTTCCGGATGGCGCCGATCCATCACCATTTCGAGCAGCTCGGCTGGACCGAACCGCAGATCGTGATCCGCTTCTGGATCATCTCGGTGATGCTGGCGCTCGCCGGTCTGTCGACGCTGAAGCTGCGGTGATCGATCGATGATCCCGGTCACATCCTTCGCCGGCAAGACGGTCGCGGTGTTCGGCCTCGGCGGCTCGGGGCTTGCGTCCTGTCACGCGTTGAAAGCGGGCGGCGCCGAGGTGATTGCCGCCGACGACAATGCCGAGAACGTCGCCAAGGCCGCGCAAGCGGGTTTCATCACCGCCGATTTGCGCAATGTCTCCTGGGCGAATTTCGCGGCGCTGGTGCTCGCGCCCGGCGTGCCGCTCACCCATCCCGTGCCGCACTGGAGCGTGCTGAAGGCGCGCGAGGCGGGCGTCGAGGTGATCGGCGATATCGAGCTGTTCTGCCGCGAGCGTCGCCGTCACGCGCCCAACGCGCCGTTCGTCGCGATCACCGGCACCAACGGCAAGTCGACCACGACCGCGCTGATTGCGCATCTCACAAAGGTCGCCGGCTACGACACCCAGATGGGCGGCAATATCGGCACCGCGATCCTGTCGCTGGAACCGCCGCGCACGGGCCGCGTCCACGTCATCGAGATGTCGTCCTACCAGATCGACCTCACGCCCTCGCTCGATCCCTCCGTCGGTATCCTGCTCAATGTAAGCGAGGACCACATCGACCGTCACGGCACCCTCGCGCATTACGCTGCGGTGAAGGAGCGCCTTGTCGCCGGCGTGCAGGCAGGCGGCACCGCGATCGTCGGCGTCGACGATGGCTTCTGCCGCGACATCGCCGACCGGCTCGACCGCGCCGGCAAGAACGTGGTGCGGATCTCCGTCAAGAACCCGCTGGCCTCCGGAATCCATGTCGAGCACGGCACCATCGTGCGCACCGCGGGCGGCGCGAGGAGCGAGGTCGCAAAGCTCGGCGGCATCGGCTCGCTGCGCGGCCAGCACAACGCGCAGAACGCGGCCTGCGCCGCCGCCGCCGCGCTCGCGATGGGCATCAGCCTCGACGTGCTGCAGAACGGCCTGCGCAGCTTTCCGGGCCTCGCGCATCGCATGGAGCAGGTCGGCCGCCGCGGCAACGTGCTGTTCGTCAACGACTCCAAGGGCACCAATGCGGATGCCACCGCGCATGCGCTGTCGTCCTTTTCGGAAATCTTCTGGATCGCCGGCGGCAAGCCCAAGGCCGGCGGCATCACTGGCCTGACCGGCTTCTTCCCGCGCATCCGCAAGGCCTATCTGATCGGCGAGGCCGCGCAGGAGTTTTCGGGAACGCTGGGCACGCAGGTGGCGCACGAGATCAGCCAGACGCTGGACATCGCCGTCGAGCACGCCGCGCGCGATGCCGAAGCCTCGGGCCTCGCGGATGCAGTGGTGCTGCTGTCACCCGCCTGCGCGTCCTTCGACCAGTACCGCAATTTCGAGATCCGCGGCACCAAGTTCCGCGAGCTGGTACAGGCGCTGCCGGGTGTGAAGCCGGTGGTGTAGGGCGCGGCTACTCCTTGCTCCGCTGTCGTCGCCCGGCTTGACCGGGCGACCCAGTATCCAGAGGCCGTGCTTGAGCCGAGGGGCCGCGGCGTACTGGATGCCCCGGTCAAGCCGGGGCATGACCACCATTTGTGGTCGCGTTGTGCGCTATCTCCAAAGTTATCGATCTCCTTAACCCCCCGGTAACCAACCTCGGCGACCAATGGACCGACCTCTGTCCGAAAGCGGCCGCCCATGCTCTCCCGTGAAGAACGCACCCCCTTTTCCGAGTGGTGGTGGACCGTCGACAAGCCGCTGATGGGCGCCATCCTGGCGCTGATGCTCACCGGCGTGATCCTGTCGCTGGCGGCGAGCCCGCCGGTTGCGACCCGCATCGGGCTCGATCCCTTCCACTTCTTCAGCCGGCACGTGATGTTCCTGGCGCCGTCCTGCCTGGTGCTGCTCGGGGTGTCCTTCCTGACGCCGCGCGCGATCCGCCGCTCGGCCCTGATCATCTTCGCGGCCAGCATCATCCTGATCGTGCTGACGCTCGCGATCGGCCCCGAAGTGAAGGGATCGCGGCGCTGGATCACGCTGCTCGGCGTCAACATCCAGGCCTCCGAAGTTGCAAAGCCGTCGTTCGTCGTCATCGCCGCCTGGCTGTTCGCGGAATCGACCAGGCGGCCGGAGATGCCGGCGACCTCGATGGCGCTGGTGCTGCTCTTGATGCTGGTCTCGCTGCTGGTGATGGAGCCCGACTTCGGCCAGACCATGCTGATCCTGATGGTGTGGGGCTCGCTGTTCTTCATCGCGGGCATGCGCATGATCTGGGTGTTCGGCCTGGCGGGCGCCGCCGCGGCCGGTCTGTTCAGCGCTTATCTGTTCGTCCCGCACGTCGCCGGCCGCATCAAGCGTTTCATGAATCCTGCTTCCGGCGACACCTTCCAGGTCGATACCGCCATGGAAGCCTTCTACAACGGCGGATGGTTCGGGCTCGGGCCCGGCGAGGGCATCGCCAAGCGCAGCCTGCCGGACAGTCACACCGACTTCGTGTTCGCGGTTGCCGCCGAGGAGTTCGGCATCATCCTGTGCCTTGCGATGCTGGCGCTGTTCGCTTTCGTCGTGATCCGCACGCTGTCGCGCGCCTACGCCAATGAGGACATGTTCTCGCGCTTTGCGGCGTCCGGCCTTGCGATCCTGTTCGGCGTGCAGGCCGCGATCAACATGTCGGTCAACCTCCAGCTCATCCCCGCCAAGGGCATGACGCTGCCCTTCATCTCCTATGGTGGCTCCTCGATCGTGTCGCTGGCCTATGGTGTCGGCATGATGCTGGCGCTGACGCGGCTGCGCCCGCGCACCGAAGTCGAGGCAAGCGGCCACGCCGAGGCGATGCGCAGTTACGCGTGACCCTCTCGTGTCCCGGACAAGCGTAGCGAAGCGGAGCGCAGAGCCGGGACCCAGAATGCCGCGCCCATGGGCCCCGGTTCGGCGGCGCGCTGCGCTGCGCCCGGGGGCGCGAGCACGGTGTCGCTACGCTCGCAATGACGGCGGAGGGCTTGTAAAAGGGGCACCCATGGACACTTCCCCCCTGATTCTTCTCGCCGCGGGCGGCACCGGCGGCCATTTGTTTCCGGCCGAGGCGCTCGGCGTCGAGCTGATCCGGCGCGGCTTTCGCGTCCGCCTCGTCACGGACGAGCGTGCCCTGCGCTATAGCGGGCTGTTCAGCAAGGACATGATCGACGTCGTCTCGAGCGAGACCGCGCGTGGCCGCAATCCATTGCAGCTCGCCTATGCCGGCCTCACGCTCGCCGCCGGCACGCTGTCCGCCTACGGCCTGATCAGGCGATTGAAGCCCGTCGCCGTCGTCGGCTTCGGCGGCTACCCGACGCTGCCGCCGCTGGTCGCTGCAAAGTTTGCGGGCGTGCCCAGCATCATCCACGACGCCAATGCGGTGCTCGGCCGCGCCAACCGGTTCCTGGCGAGCCGCGTCCGCGCCATCGCGACGTCGTTGCCCGGCGTGCTCGACCGCGATCCGGCGCTGGCAGGCAAGACCACGACCGTGGGCACGCCGATGCGTCCGGCGATCCTCGCCGCAGCCGCCGTGCCATATGTCGCGCCTGAAGCGAACGGACCGCTGCGCCTGCTCGTCGTCGGCGGCAGCCAGGGTGCGCGCATTATGGCCGACGTCGTCCCCGGTGCGATCGAGCGCCTTGAGCCTGCGCTATGGAGCCGGCTCGTCCTGACCCAGCAGGTGCGCGACGAAGACATGGCGCGCGTGCGCGCGGTCTACGACAAGCTCAAGATCAATGCCGAGCTCGCGCCGTTCTTCACCGATCTGCCGGCGCGGCTCGCCTCCAACTATCTGGTGGTGTCGCGTTCAGGCGCCGGCACGGTCGCCGAACTCGCCGCGATCGGACGGCCCTCGATCCTGGTGCCGCTACCCGGCTCGATCGACCAGGACCAGTTCGCCAATGCCGGCGTGCTGGCCAAGGTCGACGGCGCGATCCGTATCCCGCAGACCGAGTTTACCTCCGACCGGCTCGCCGCCGAGATCTCCGCCTTCGCCGCCGAGCCCGCGCGTCTTGCCTCCATGGCCGCAGCCGCGAAGAGGGCGGGGCGGCTCGATGCGGCCGAACGGTTGGCCGATCTGGTGGTCAAAGTCGCGGGAATCTGACGCGAAAAAGCCCTTGTCTTGGCCTTCCAAAGCGGGGCATCCAGTAACAACGGCGCGGCTGATTTGGCCGTGACCTTCGCCAGATGCCGCCTTTCCGGCGGCGAGGTCAGGGAACAGAGCATGAGACTGCCGCGCGAGATCGGACCCATCCACTTCGTCGGGATCGGCGGGATCGGCATGAGCGGCATCGCCGAGGTGCTGGTCAATCTCGGCTATGTCGTGCAGGGCTCGGACGCCTCCGACAATTACAATCTCGACCGTCTGCGCAAGGCGGGCGCGAAGGTCTCGGTCGGCCACAAGGCCGAGAATGTCGACGGCGCTGCGGTCGTCGTCGTGTCCACCGCGATCAAGCGCGACAATCCGGAATTGATGGCGGCGCGCGAACGGCGCATTCCCGTGGTGCGCCGCGCCGAGATGCTGGCCGAGCTGATGCGGCTGAAGAGCTGCGTCGCGATTGCCGGCACCCATGGCAAGACCACCACGACCACGATGGTCGCAACGCTGCTCGATGCCGGCGGCCTCGATCCCACCGTGATCAATGGCGGCATCATCAATGCCTATGGCTCGAATGCGCGCCTCGGCGCCGGCGACTGGATGGTGGTCGAAGCGGACGAGAGCGATGGCACGTTCCTGAAGTTGCCGACCGATGTTGCGATCGTCACCAATGTCGACCCCGAGCATCTCGATCACTTCAAGACCTTCGAGGCGGTGCAGGACGCGTTCCGGCATTTCGTCGAGAACCTGCCGTTCTACGGCTTCGCCGTGATGTGCATCGACCATCCCGTCGTGCAGAGCCTCGTCGGCAAGATCGAGGATCGCCGCATCATCACCTACGGCGAGAATCCGCAGGCCGATGTGCGGTTGCTTGACCTCACTCCGATGGGGGGTGGCTCGAAGTTCAAGGTCGCGTTCCGCGATCGCAAGACCGGCGCCGTGCACGAGATCGCCGATCTCATGTTGCCGATGCCGGGACGCCACAACGCCTCGAACGCGACGGCCGCGATTGCGGTCGCGCGCGAGCTCGGCGTGTCGGACGAGGCGATCCGCAAGGCGATCGCAGGCTTCGGCGGCGTCAAGCGCCGCTTCACCAAGACCGGCGAGTGGAACGGTGTCACGGTGATCGACGATTACGGTCATCACCCCGTCGAGATCGCGGCAGTGCTGAAGGCGGCGCGGGAATCCAGCAACGGCAAGATCGTCGCCGTGGTGCAGCCGCATCGCTACACTCGCCTGCAATCGCTGTTCGAGGAATTCTGCACCTGCTTCAACGATGCGGATGCGGTGATCGTCGCCGACGTCTACGCCGCCGGCGAGACGCCGATCGACGGCATCGACCGCGACCATTTCGTCGCCGGCCTGCGCGCCCATGGCCACCGCGAGGTGATCGGCCTGCCGGCAGCGCCGGAGCTCGCAGGTATCGTCAAGGGCCTGGCGAAGCCGGGCGATCTCGTCGTGTGCCTTGGCGCCGGCAACATTACGCAATGGGCGTATGCGCTGCCCAACGAATTGAAGGCGTTGGGGTAGGCGCTCTCATGAGAGTCTCACAGACCGCCACACGGCACACTGCGCTCCCTCCCCCCTTGCGGGGGAGGGTTGGGGAGAGGGGTAAGCCCCGGGCGCTGGCGGACAACGTCACACGGCGCAATCTCAATCCAGCTCGCATGTCGGTCAGCGCACCATGAGCTTCCCGGACATCACGCCCGAACTCAAAGCCGCAATGCCGCAACTTCGCGGACGACTGCTCGCCAACCAGTCGCTCGCCGAGCTCACCTGGTTTCGCGTCGGTGGTCCCGCGCAGGTGCTGTTCACGCCGGCGGACGAGGACGATCTCGCTTACTTCCTCGCGCATCTTGCGTCCGACATTCCCGTCTATGTCGTCGGCGTCGGCTCCAACCTGATCGTGCGCGACGGTGGCATCGCGGGCGTGGTGATTCGGCTGGCGCCGCGCGCCTTTGGCGAGGCGAGCGCGAGCGGCGATGTCGTCACCGCTGGAACTGCCGCGCTCGACAAGCGCGTGGCGGAAGTGGCGGCCTCCGCCAATATCGGCGGGCTCGAATTCTATTTCGGCATTCCCGGCACCATCGGCGGTGCGCTGCGCATGAATGCGGGCGCCAATGGCGGCGAGACCAAGGACGTGTTGATCGAGGCGACCGGCGTTGCGAGGGACGGCAGCAAGCACGTGTTCTCGAACGCCGACATGAAGTTCGTCTACCGCAACAGCGGCGTCGACCCCTCCATCATCTTCACCTCCGCGCGCTTTCGCGGCGAGATCAGGGATACTGATACGATCCGCGCGCGCATGGCGGAGGTGCAGACCCACCGCGAGACCGCGCAGCCGATCCGCGAAAAGACCGGCGGCTCGACCTTCAAGAACCCGCCCGGCCATTCCGCCTGGAAGCTGGTCGACGCCGCCGGCTGCCGCGGCCTGCGCGTCGGCGGCGCGCAGGTCTCGGAGATGCACTGCAATTTCCTGATCAACACGGGCGATGCCACCGCGCACGACATCGAGACGCTGGGCGAGACCGTGCGCGAACGCGTGAAGGCAAACTCCGGAATTGAGCTACATTGGGAAATCAAGCGGATTGGAATTCCCGACTAACCTGGACAGGCGACGAGAGAACATGCGCATCACCATCCTCTTCGGCGGCTCCAACCGGGAGCGTCTGGTTTCGGTCGCCTCAGCCCAGGCGCTACATCAGGCGCTGCCCGAGGCCGATCTCTGGTGGTGGGACGTCGAGGACAAGGTGCATGTCGTGCAGTCGAAGCAACTGCTCGAACACGCCCGTCCGTTCGAGGACGAGTTCAAGCCCGGCACATCAGGCATTCCGCTGGGGCAGGCGCTCGACCAGGCCAAGACGGACGGCCGCGTGCTGGTGCTCGGCCTGCATGGCGGACGCGCGGAGAACGGCGAATTGCAGGTGATGTGCGAGGCGCGCGGCGTGCCTTTCACCGGATCGGGCTCGGCCTCCTCGCATCTCGCCTTCGACAAGATCGCGGCCAAGCATTTCGCCGCGCTCGGCGGCGTGACGCCGCCGGCCAACGTCGCGCTGGACAAGATCGACGAGGCCTTCACCGAATACGGCCGGCTGATCGCAAAGCCGGCGCGCGACGGCTCGAGCTATGGCCTGATCTTCGTCAACGCCAGGCAGGATCTCGTCGCCGTCCGCAATGCGGCGAAGCACGAAGACTATGTGATCGAGCCCTACATCGCGGGCGTCGAGGCAACCTGCGGCGTGCTGGAGCGCACCGACGGCTCGATCATGTCGCTGCCGCCGATCGAGATCATTCCGGGCGAGGGCAATTTCGACTACGCCGCAAAATATCTCCTGAAGTCGACCCAGGAGATCTGCCCCGGCCGTTTTGCGCCCGAGATCACCGCCGCGCTGAAGGAGCAGGCGATGCTGGCGCATCGCGCGATGTCCTGCACCGGCTATTCCCGCTCGGACTTCATCGTCTCCGACAGGGGCCTGATCTATCTCGAGACCAACACGCTGCCCGGGTTGACCAAGTCCTCGCTCTACCCCAAGGCGCTGAAAGCCGAAGGCATCGAGTTCGTCGACTTCCTGCGCGGCCTGGTCGAGCTCGCCGGGCGGGGCGTGAGAAAATAATTAGGACTGGTTAACGGCCGAACCGGCGAAATGGCCGGTTTTGGAACCCAAAACCGGTAAAATGCCGGACATCGCGGCATAAATGCCTCACATGCCTGGGCAAAACGCATCCCGCGTTAACGAAGTTTACCTTTTGTTTACCAGGACGTCCGAAGGTTAACGCTGGCGGCGCATATGACGCTTTGGCTGCCGGCGCGTGGGCTGTTGCGGGTGATGTCACCTCCAGCGAACGCTTTGAAGGGGAGAGGTTTTCTTCTTCTGAAGACCAGCACCCGGCCCGGCAAGTCCGAGACGTCATGTTCGCCAGGACCCGCGCGATGTCGCGGGCTAACTGTTGACGAGCTCGTGCAATGGATGGTGCAGGAAGCCTCACTCGGTCGTTTCTGAGATCGCTGAGGCCCCAAGCTGACCTGAAGGCGGCCGCTATCGGAGCGGTCGTGCTTCTGCGCGAGTGGGTACAGGATAAGCGCGACCAGAAGCGCGCTGTCGCCCAGAACAAGATCAGGTCCAAGACCAAGGCCAAGCCCGTCGTCGAGCGCGAGCCGCCGCCGCGCGTGGTCGCGCTGGTCGAGCGCTATGCGCCGCGCCGGATCGGGATCACCATGACCGTTCTGCTGCTGGTCGGAAGCTGCGGCTTCGGCATTGTCAGGGGCGGCCACCTCCAGGATTTCATCGCCGCAGTCAGCGACACCCGCAACGCGCTGGCCAATTCCGCGGGCTTCCGCATCACCTCCGTCGTGATCAACGGCCGCAAGCAGCTCAGCCAGGACGAGATCCTCGCGGTCGGCGGGGTCAGCGGCCGCTCCTCGCTGCTGTTCCTCGACGCCGACGTCGTGCGCGACAAGCTCAAGGCCAATCCCTGGATTGCGGATGCGACCGTGCTGAAGCTCTATCCGGGCCGGCTCATGATCGACATCACCGAGCGCCAGGCATTCGCGCTGTGGCAGGAGGCCGGCCGGCTCTCCGTCATCGCCGATGACGGCGCGGTGCTCGAGCCTTACGTCTCGCGCCGGTTCCTGTCGCTGCCGCTCGTGGTCGGCAAGGGCGCCGACACCCAGGCGCGCGATTTCCTGGCGCTGCTGGCGCGCTATCCGCAGATCAATTCGGTGACCAAGGCCGCGATCTATGTCGGCGAGCGGCGCTGGAATCTGAGGCTCAAGGATGGCCTCGACATCCGTCTGCCCGAGCAGGACGTCGGCAACGCCCTCGCGATGCTGTCCAGGCTCGACAAGGAGGACAAGCTGTTCTCCCGCGACATCGTCGCCGTCGACATGCGCCTGCCCGATCGCCTGGTGGTGCAGCTGTCCGACGACGCCGCCAAGGCGCGCGAGGACCTGTTCAAGGACAAGAAGAAAAAGAAGGCCGGGGACGCCGCATGACCGGTCTTGATCGCACCCAGACCCCGAAGACGCGCCCGATGCCGCACAAGCGCGGCGGCATCGTCGCCTGCCTCGATATCGGCACCAGCAAGATCGCCTGCATGATTGCGCGGCTGAGGCCGTCGGCGCCGAGCGAAGCCCTGCGCGACCGTACCCACGCGGTGGAGCTGATCGGTTACAGCCAGATCCAGTCGCGCGGCATGAAGGCCGGCGCAGTGGTCGATCTCGCCGAATGTGAGCAGGCGGTGCGCCAGGCCGTCGGGCTGGCGGAGAAAATGGCCAAGGTGCGGGTCGAGTCCGTGCTGCTGTCGGTCTCGGGCGGGCGCCTCTCCGGCCAGCTGGTCGAAGCCGCGGCCGACATCCGCGGTGGCGCCGTGACGCCGGCCGATGTCAGCCGCGTCACCTCCACCGGCATGCGCCACGCCACCGGCGAGGGCCGGACCGTGCTGCACGCGCTGCCGGTCGGCTACACGCTCGACGGCGTCAAGGGCATCCGCGATCCCCGCGGCATGGTCGCCCATCAGTTCGGTGTCGACATGAACGTCGTCACCTGCGAGGCCACCGTTGCCCGTAATCTGATGCTGGCGGTGGAGCGCTGCCACATCAATGTCGAAGCCATGGCGGCGAGCCCCTATGTGGCCGGCCTGTCGGTGCTGACCGACGACGAAGCCGATCTCGGCGCCGCCGTCGTCGAGATGGGCGCGGGCACCACCACCATCGCGGTCTATTCCGGCGGCCACTTCGTGCATGCGGCGGGCTTTGCGGTCGGCGGGCAACACATCACGATGGATCTCGCGCGCGGACTCTCCGCGACCATTGCCGATGCCGAGCGAATCAAGACGTTATATGGGACCGTCATCACCGGCGGATCGGACTCGCGTGAGCTGATGTCTGTACCGACAGCCGGTGACGAGCAGGATCTGCCGCAGATCGTCTCCCGCGCGACCATCGCCAACATCGTCAAGCACCGTGCCGAGGAAGTCTTCGAAATGGTTCGGGACAAGCTGAAGGATTCGCCCTTCGCCTCAGAGCCCAACGGCCGCGTCGTGCTCTCCGGCGGCGCCTCGCAGCTCACCGGACTCGTCGAACTCGGCACACAGATTCTCGGCCGGCCCGTGCGGGTCGGACGTCCGCTCGGTTTCGGCCGGCTGCCCAACGAGGCGAAGAACGCCGCGTTCGCGGTGCCGGCCGGGCTCCTCGTCTACCCGCAATATGTTCATCACGAGCATGTCGAACCGCGGCATACGCGGCAGCAGGTCAAGACAGGGACGGGCGGTTATTTTGGAAAGGTCGGACGATGGCTACGCGAGGGCTTCTGATGAACCGGTTCCGCAACCTTCGCATTTCACCAACTCCCGCGGCCGCCGGCCGGGGCGAACCCACGCGCGCGTGATCGAGAGGCAAACATGACCATCAGCATCAATGTTCCTGATATTCACGAATTGAAGCCCCGGATCACCGTGTTCGGCGTCGGCGGCGCCGGTGGCAACGCCGTCAACAACATGATCACGGCGGGCCTCCAGGGCGTCGACTTCGTGGTCGCCAACACCGACGCGCAGGCGCTGACGATGTCGAAGGCGCAGCGCATCGTGCAGATGGGCACCGCGGTCACGCAAGGCCTCGGCGCGGGTTCGCAGCCGAACGTCGGCGCGGCGGCGGCGGAAGAGGTGATCGACGAACTGCGCGACCATCTCTCGGGCGCCAACATGGTGTTCGTCACCGCCGGCATGGGCGGCGGCACCGGCACCGGCGCTGCACCCGTCATCGCCAAGACCGCGCGCGACATGGGCATCCTCACCGTCGGCGTCGTGACCAAGCCGTTCCACTTCGAGGGCGGCCGCCGCATGCGCACCGCCGAGGCCGGCATCAACGAGCTGCACAAGGTCGTCGACACGCTCCTGATCATCCCGAACCAGAACCTGTTCCGGGTCGCCAACGAGAAGACCACCTTCGCCGACGCCTTCGCGATGGCCGACCAGGTGCTTTACTCCGGCGTTGCCTGCATCACCGACCTGATGGTCAAGGAAGGTCTGATCAACCTCGACTTCGCCGACGTTCGCGCCGTCATGCGCGAGATGGGCAAGGCGATGATGGGTACGGGCGAAGCTTCCGGTGACAAGCGCGCGCTGACCGCCGCTGAAGCCGCGATCGCCAACCCGCTGATCGACGATAGCTCGATGAAGGGCGCCAAGGGCCTCCTCATCTCGATCACCGGCGGCAAGGACCTCACCTTGTTCGAGGTTGACGAAGCCGCGACCCGCATCCGCGAGGAAGTCGATCAGGACGCCAACATCATCGTCGGCGCGACCTTCGACGAAGCGCTCGACGGCCTGATCCGCGTCTCGGTCGTCGCCACCGGCATCGAGCAGGCAACGATCGCCCGCAACACCCAGGCCACCAGCGCCCCGGTCGCGAACGCGGCGCCGCAGCAGATTCAACAGGTGCAGCAGGCTCCCGCTGCTCCGGCCGCCGCTGCCGAGAGCCGTCTCGCCGATCTGACCGCGCGTCTGCGCGCCGACAATCAGCGCATGGCCGAGCGCGCCCAGAAGCTGGAAGCCCAGATCCCGGCCGCCGCCCCGACCGCGCCGCGTCAGAATGTCGAGCGCGCCGCGCTTGCCGCCATCGCGGCTGCCGTTGCCGAGGTCCCGCAGGCGCCCGCGCCGATGCAGACCTATGGCGACGTCACGGTACGCCCGATCGCGCAGAAGCCGACGCTGTTTCCGGAGCCTGACATGGCCCCGGTCGCGATGCAGGAGCCGATGACGCCGGAAACCTTCATCCCGCCGCAGGCCGAGCGTGGGCCGGTCCGTGCACCGCGGATGCCGCGTATCGACGAACTGCCGATGCCGGCCCAGGCCGAGCTTCGCCAGGCCCGCGGCGAGGTTGAAGAAGAGACCCCGCAGAAGACCCGCCTGTCGTTGCTCCAGCGCCTCGCCAATGTCGGCCTCGGCCGCCGCGACGAGGAGAGTGAGGCGCCGGTCGCAGCCCGCACCGCCGGTCCCGCGATGCCGCCGCTGCCCGATCGCCGGCCCCAGAAGAGCGTGGCGCAGCAGATCGCGGCGAGCGAGCCGGTATCGGAGTATGCCCGCCGTCCTGCGCCTCAGGGCCTGGACATGCATGGCCGCCCGGCGCCTGTTGCGCCGGCGCCACAGGGTGACGACCATCTTGATATCCCGGCCTTCCTGAGGCGTCAGGCGACCTGAGGATTGTTACAATAAGGCCGACGAAAAAAGGTCCCGGCGGGAAGCTTGCCGGGACCTTTCCTTTGGTCCCGTGCATGCCCGGATTGCGGGATCAAACAACTGATTTTAAATCATTAATTACGCATTTGGTGGTTCAGTAAAACTGCCGATAACGGTCCCAAACTCCGGCGCAATTTGGTTAAGCCTTGGCGCGAATACGGCAGGTTTGGGGTAACAATCGGTAAAAAAGCGTGAGTTGGCGCTGTTTGAGGCTGTGACTATGGTTTGCCGTGACTTGGGGATACGGAGATTCGCAACCGTCGGCACTGGCCGGCCAAGCGGGCCTAGTATAAGTCGCAGTGGGTCGTAGTGGGGCGGATTCCTGATGAAATTTAGCCGGCAAACAACGCTTCGTGCGCAAGCCACCGTGGCCGGCGTTGGCGTTCATTCCGGGCTTCCCGTCACTCTCACGCTGGGGCCTGCGCCCGTCGATGCGGGGTTTGTTTTTGTCCGCACCGGCCTCGAGGGAAGTGACCGTGAGATTCAGGCGACCGCCGACCAGGTGATCGCGACCGACTTCGCCACCGTCCTCGGCGATCGTGACGGCCCGTTGGTTTCCACCGCCGAGCATGTGCTTGCCGCGCTGCGGGGCATGGGCGTCGACAACGCCACCATCGAGATCGACGGCCCTGAAGTGCCGATCATGGACGGCAGCGCCGCGGCCTTCATTGCCGCGATCGACCAGGCCGGCATCGTCAGCCAGCCGGCACAGCGCCGCTTCATTCAGGTCTTGAAGCCGATCTCGGCCAAGGTCGGTGACTCCTTCGGCGAGATCCGGCCCTACGCCAACGGGTTCCGCGTTGATATCGAGATCGACTTCACCAATCCCGTCATCGGCCAGCAGAGCTACGGCTTCGATCTGAGCCCGGAGCGCTTCCGCCGCGAAGTCGGCCGCGCCCGGACTTTCGGCCTGATGTGCGACGTCGCCCGGCTCTGGAGCGCGGGTTACGCACTCGGCGCCTCCTTCGACAATACCGTCGTGTTCGACGACGAGCGGCTGCTCAACACCGAGGGCCTGCGCTACGCCGACGAATGCGCCCGCCACAAGGTGCTGGACGTGATCGGCGACCTCGCGCTGGCCGGCCTGCCGCTGCTTGGCGCCTACCGCTCGGTGCGTGGCGGTCACAAGCTCAACCACGCTGTCCTGACCGCGCTGCTCGCCGACCGTACCGCCTGGCGGGTGGTCGAGGGCGAGGCCGTCCGCCGCACCACGCGTCCCGTGGGCGAAGTCGGTCGCGGCATCGTCGGCGGCCGGATCGCCGCGGCCTACGGGCCGGACGTGTCCTGACGAGACCTGTCGCCACTGGCGTTCTGTTGCCGCCTGCGTTTGGCGGCAGCTTTCCCCGGGAAACTCCTGGTAACGATGATCGGCTAGGATTGCGGCGCGTTCGCCTTAATCCGGGCGAAATGCCTGCCTATCCGGTTGGTTCGAGATCGTTTTTCGGTTACACGGCGTGGTCGCATGGCAGGCGCCACGGCTACATTTCGCGCCCATGACGGGGTTCATGGGCTGGCGGACACCGCATCACAGGGCGTCAGGGCTTAAATTCATGTCGGCACAGCGTATGACGCGCGGATATCTCTCGGTCTCGCCTGGAGTTCGCGGGCTGCTTCAAGCCGCCACCTTCGTGGTGCTCGCGCTGCCGCTGGCCGGCTGCGGCACCGGCGCGCTCTGGGACAAGTTCACCGCCAAGGACGACACCTTCACCGAGGAGCCCGCCGACAAGATCTATAATGAGGGCCTGTACCTCATGAACGAGAAGAAGGACATGAAGGGGGCGAACAAGAAGTTCGAAGAGGTCGACCGCCAGCATCCTTATTCCGACTGGGCCCGCAAATCGCTGCTGATGTCGGCCTATGCCTCCTACCAGGGCGGCGACTATGACGGCTGCATCGGCGCCGCGACCCGCTACGTCACGCTGCATCCCGGCAGCCCGGACGCGGCCTATGCACAGTACCTGATCGCCGCCTCCCACTATGACCAGATCCCGGACATCAGCCGCGACCAGGCCCGCACCGAGAAGGCGATCGCCGCGCTGGAAGAGGTGAACCGCAAATATCCGAACTCGGAATATGCGACCTCGGCCAAGGCCAAGATCGAGGGTGCGCGCGACCAGCTCGCCGGCAAGGAAATGAATGTCGGCCGCTATTACATGCAGAAGCGCGACTACACGGCGGCGATCAACCGCTACAAGGCCGTCGTCACGCAGTACCAGACCACCCGCCATGTCGAGGAGGCTCTGTTCCGGCTCACCGAGGCCTATATGACGATCGGCATCGTCGCCGAGGCGCAGACCGCAGCCGCGGTGCTTGGCCACAATTTTCCTGACAGCCGCTGGTACAAGGACGCCTATAATCTTGTAAAATCCGGGGGTCTCGAGCCGAGCGAGAATCAGGGTTCCTGGATGAGCAGGGCCTTCAAGAAGATAGGCCTATAGTCTCGGCTAGGAAATTTGATTCCATGCTGGCGCGTCTGTCGATCCGTGACATCGTCCTGATCGAGCGGCTCGATATCGAATTCGCCACCGGACTTGCGGTTTTGACCGGTGAGACCGGTGCGGGCAAATCCATCCTGCTCGATGCCTTTGCACTGGCGCTCGGCGGCCGCGGCGACGCCGGGCTCGTGCGCCATGGCGCGGAGCAGGGGCAGGTCACCGCCGTCTTCGATATCCCCAAAAATCACCCCGCGACGAAGATTCTGGCCGAGAACGGCCTGGATGATACCGGCGAGATGATTCTCCGCCGGGTGCAACTCGCCGACGGCCGCACCCGCGCTTTCATCAACGACCAGTCGATTAGCGTGCAGACGCTGAAGGCGGTCGGTGGCGCCCTGGTCGAGATCCACGGCCAGCATGACGAGCGTGCGCTGGTCGATGCTGCCACCCACCGTCGCCTGCTCGACGCCTTCGCAGGTCTCGAAAAGGACGTCACCGCGGTCGAAGCGCTCTGGGACGCGCGCCGTACGGCCAGCGCCGCGCTGGAAGAGCACCGCGCCGCCATGGAGCGCGCCGCGCGCGAGGCCGATTATCTGCGCCACGCCTCTGACGAGCTGAAGCAGCTCGCGCCCAAGGAAGGCGAGGAGACCTCGCTCGCCGGTCGCCGCACCACCATGATGCAGGGCGAGAAGATCGCCTCCGATTTGCGGGAGGCGCAGGAAGCCGTCGGCGGCAATCATTCGCCGGTCGCCTCCCTGTCGGCCGCCGTGCGCCGGCTGGAGCGGCGCGGTGTCAACTCGCCGGCGCTGGTCGAGCCCGCCGTGAAGGCGATCGACGTCGCGATCAACGCGCTGGAGGAAGCCGACCAGCATCTCCTGGCCGCGCTCGCCGCGACCGACTTCGATCCGGGTGAGCTCGAGCGCATCGAGGAGCGGCTGTTCGCGCTACGCGCCGCCTCGCGCAAATATTCGACGCCGGTCGATGGCCTCGCTGCGCTTGCCGCCAAATACGCTGCCGATGTCGTCCTGATCGATGCCGGTGCTTCGCGGTTGAAGAAGCTGGAGCAGGCGGCGATCGAGGCCGACGCGCGCTATGCCGCTGCCGCCAAGAAATTGTCGATGGCGCGGCAGAAGTCGGCGGACAAGCTCAACAAGGCGGTCAACGCCGAGCTCGCACCGCTCAAGCTCGAACGCGCCAAGTTCATGACGCAGGTCGAGACCGATGAGGCCGCGCCGGGCCCGCAGGGTTTCGACCGCGTCGAGTTCTGGGTGCAGACCAATCCCGGCACCAAGCCGGGTCCGATGATGAAGGTCGCTTCCGGCGGCGAGCTCTCGCGCTTCCTGCTGGCGCTCAAGGTCGTGCTGTCCGACCGTGGCTCGGCGCCGACGCTGGTGTTCGACGAAATCGACACCGGGGTCGGCGGTGCGGTCGCGGACGCCATCGGTGGGCGGCTCGCGCGGCTTGCCGGCAAGGTGCAGGTGATGGCCGTGACCCACGCCCCGCAGGTCGCCGCCCGTGCCGGCCAGCATCTGCTGATCTCCAAGGACGCCCTCGACAAGGGCAAGCGCGTCGCCACCCGCGTCAATGCGCTGGCCGCCGACCACCGCCGCGAGGAGATCGCCCGCATGCTCGCCGGCGCCGAGATCACGGCCGAGGCGAGGGCGGCCGCCGATCGGCTGCTCAAGGCGGCGAGTTAGACTTTGTGTCCCGGATGCGCGTAGCGCGAGCCGGGACACGGAATGCCGCCACACAGGCCCCGGCTCTGCAGCGCACGGCTCCGCGCTGCGCAGCGTCCGGGGCACGAGACCAACCGCCTTTACCCTCCCGCCCGCTCCGTCGTATCCAAGCACCATGGCAAGAGCAGCAAAATCCAAAGCAAGGCCGCTTCGCGACGTCGCCGACCTCACCAAGGCGCAGGCCAAGGTCGAGCACATGCGGCTCGCACTCGAACTCGAAGAGCACGACAGGCGCTACTATCAAGACGACGCGCCCACCGTGACCGACGCCGAGTACGACGAGTTGCGCCAGCGCTTCAACGCGATCGAAAAGCGCTTTCCGGATTTCGTCAGCGCGGAGTCGCCGTCCCAGAAAGTCGGCGCGGCACCGTCGGGTCGCTTCAGGAAAGTCCGGCATTCCGTTCCGATGCTGTCGCTCGACAACGCGTTTGCCGAAGAGGACGTCCGCGACTTCGTCGGCCGCATCGTGCGCTTCCTGAAGCTCGACGACGACAAGGTCGATTTCTCGGCCGAGCCGAAGATCGACGGCCTCTCGATGTCGCTGCGCTACGAGGGCGGCGAGCTCGTCACCGCGGCGACCCGCGGTGATGGCGCCGAAGGCGAGGACGTCACCGCCAACATCCGCACCCTCGAAGACGTGCCGCAGAAGCTGAAAGGCCGCAACGTCCCTGACATCTGCGAGGTGCGCGGCGAGGTCTACATGACCAAGAGGGCCTTCCTGACACTCAACAAGAAGCAGGTCGAGGCCGGCGAGGCGCCGTTCGCCAATCCGCGCAATTCGGCCGCAGGCTCGCTCCGGCAGAAGGACCCGACCATCACCGCCTCGCGCCCCCTGGGCTTCTTCGCCTATGCCTGGGGCGAGATGAGCGCGATGCCGGAGGGTACGCAGAGCGGCATGATCGGCTGGTTCGAGCGCTGCGGCTTCAAGACCAATCCGTTGACCAGGCTCTGTCATTCCGTTGAGGAGCTGCTCGCGTTCCATCATTCGATCGAGGAGCAGCGCGCAAAACTCGATTACGACATCGACGGCGTCGTCTACAAGGTCGACCGCATCGACTGGCAGGAACGGCTCGGCTTCGTCTCACGCACGCCGCGCTGGGGCATCGCGCACAAATTCCCGGCCGAGCGCGCCGTGACGGTGCTGCGCGACATCGAGATCCAGGTCGGCCGCACCGGCTCGTTCACGCCGGTCGGCAAGCTCGAACCGGTCGGCGTCGGCGGCGTGATCGTGCAGAACGTCACCCTGCACAACGAGGACTACATCAAGGGCATCGGCAACAAGGGTGAGGTGCTGCGCGAGGGGCGCGACATCAGGATCGGCGACACCGTCGTGATCCAGCGTGCCGGCGACGTCATCCCGCAGGTGGTCGACGTCGTCCTCGACAAGCGGCCGAAGACGGCCAAGGAATTCCATTTCCCGACGAAGTGCCCGTGCCCGCTGCACACCGACGTCACGCGCGAGGAAACGGCGGCCGGTGAAGAGGGCTCGCGCGCCCGCTGCACCGGCGAGTTCGCCTGTCCCTATCAGAAGATCGAGCACCTCAAACTGTTCGTGTCGCGGCGCGCCTTCGACATCGACGGTCTTGGCGAGAAGCAGCTCCAGTATTTCTTCGACGAGGAATGGGTGAAGGAGCCCGCCGACATCTTCACGCTGGAGAAGCGCAACGCGAAGCTGAAGCTCGAGGAGATCGAGGGCTACGGCGAAACGTCGGTGCGCAACCTGTTCGGCGCCATCGAGAGCCGGCGCAGAATCGCGCTGGAGCGCTTCGTCTTTGCGCTCGGGATGCGTCATGTCGGCGAGACCACGGCGCTGGCGCTCGCACGCGGCTATGGCTCGTGGGACGCTTTCCACGACGCCTGCCTCAAGGTCGCCAAGGGCGACGAGGAGGCGATGGCCGAGATGGACGCGCTGGACCAGATCGGCGACACCGTGATCAAGAGCATCGCCGACTATTTCGGCGAGAGCCACAATCGCGGCATCGTCGAACGGCTGACCAAGGAAGTCGAGATCATCGACGCCGAGAAGCCGAAGAGCAACTCCGCCGTCGCCGGCAAGACGGTGGTGTTCACGGGATCGCTGGAGAAGATGACGCGCGACGAAGCCAAGGCGACCGCGGAGCGTCTGGGGGCGAAGGTGTCAGGCTCGGTGTCGAAGAAGACCGATCTCGTCGTCGCCGGTCCCGGTGCGGGCTCCAAGCTCGCGGAAGCCAACAAGCACGGCGTCAAGGTGTTGACCGAGGACGAGTGGCTGACGCTGATCGGGGAGTGAGAGGGGCGCGCTCGTGCCACTCACTCCGCTGTCGTCGCCCGGCTTGACCGGGCGATCCAGTACTCCGAGACGGCTGTGATAGAACCGATGGGCCGCGGTGTACTGGATTCCCCGCTATCGCGGGGAATGACACCGAGATTGGTGCGAGGCCAATCGCCCCTCTCACATCATCCCCGTCTCTTCCTCTTCCGCCTGCTCGATCAACTCCTCGCTCACCACCACCTCGCGGCGAGGAACGACGAAGATCATCATGCAGGCGCAGAGCAGCGAGATCGCCAGCACCGCGGAGGTCAGCGGCAGCGTGGTGGCGGAGTGGCCGCCGAGATAGGCGCCGAATTGCGACATCAGCGCGCCGATGCCCTGCTGGAGGAAGCCCATCGCGCCTGATGCGGTGCCGGCGGCTTCAGGGCGGATGCTGATGGCGCCGGCGGCGGAGTTCGCCATCACGAAGGCATTGCCGACCATCACGATCATCTGCGTGCCGAATAGCCAGCTCGGAGCCTCGTTCCAGCCGGTGAAGCTCCAGAGCAGGTTCAACAGGCTGCCGCAGAGTTGCAGGCCGAGCCCGAACCAGATCAGCTTTTCCAGCGAGTGTCGCGGCGCGAAGCGCACGCAGAGCAGATTGCCGACGAGATATGCAAAACCTGTTGTCGCGAACCAGGCGCCATATTCGGCGCTGGTCCGGCCCATCTGCGTCACCACGATGTAGGGGCCGCCGCCGGCGAAGGTGAAGATAATCTGGGACGCCAGCACCTGGCACATCACGTAGCCGATGAAGGCGCGGCTCTTGATCAGGGTGCCGACGTCGCTGCGAAAGCCGCCGCTGCCGACCGCGCGATCGCGGCGGGTCTCGGGCAACGCGATCGCGATGCCGATTGCGACCGCGATCGCGGCGAAGGTGACGGCGTAGAAAATGGCCCGCCAGCCGAATGCGGTCTCGATCAGGCCGCCGGTGAGCGGTGAGACCATCTGGCCGATCATGAGCGCTGCGATTACGAGGCTGATCATGGAGGCGACGCGGTCGCGCTCGTAGATATCGCGGATGATGGCGCGGCTCACCACCATGCCGGAGGCGCCGCCGAGCGCCTGGAAGAAGCGCGCTGCGATCAGTTGCGGCAGGGTTTCGGCGAAGATGCAGGCGATGCTCGCCGCGACCATCAGCGCGAGGCCGCCAAGCAGCACCGGACGCCGGCCGAACCTGTCCGACAGCGGTCCCATGATGAGCTGCGACAGTGCGATGCCGACCATGTACAGGGACACCGTCATCTGCGCGATCGAGATGTCGCGGCCGAACGTCGTCGCCAGCACGGGCAGCGCCGGAACCAGGATATAGAGCGAGATCGGCGCGATCCCGGTCATGACGACCAGCAGCAGCAACACCACGCGCGAGGTCGCGATGTTTTTCGTCGCCGCGTCCGGCGGCCTGCTGATCATGCCGTGCATAGTCGTCCGTCTTTCGAAGTCGAATCGACTGTAGCGTGCTCACGCAAGACGGATATCGGCGTTTCGGAATGCGGCTATTCGGATTTCGGGACGGTTGTGATAACAGCGTGTGGAGACCGTTATCCTACGGGTGCGTGTGCTGAGATGTTGTGCGGTCGTGCCACATCTTCGGTGTCATTCCCCGCGAAGGCGGGGAATCCAGTATTCCAGAGGCCGTAGTGATTGAATCGAGAGGCTGCGGCGTACTGGATGCCCCGCCTTCGCGGGGCATGACAGCGAGTGTGAGGTGAGAGCGTTGCGCAAATCGCGTAGCGCCATGCATCTCCGGCGCGAGCTTACGCCTTCAGCTCGGCCGTCGCCTGATCGAGCCAGGCCTTCGTCGCTTCGTCCAGTGCCGGCCGCACCTCGGCGCGGACGCGCGCGTGGTAGGCATTGAGCCAGTCGAGCTCGTCCTTGCCCAGCATCGCGACATCGATCAGCCGGCGGTCGATCGGTGCCAGGGTCAGCGTCTCGAACGCGTTCATCGGTTTTTCCGCGCCCTCGATGTCGGCGGCGGCCACCAGCTCGAGGTTCTCGATGCGGATGCCGAAGCCGTCGGTCTTGTAATAGCCGGGCTCGTTGGAGAGGATCATGCCGCGCTTCAGCGGCGTCGTGCCGAGCTTCGAGATCCGCGCGGGTCCTTCGTGCACACTGAGATAGCTGCCGACGCCGTGGCCGGTGCCGTGCTCGAAATCGACGCCGGCGGCCCAGAGATATTGCCGCGCCAGCGTGTCGAGCTGCGCGCCGGTGGTGCCGTCGGGAAACACCGCGCGCGCGATCGCGATGTGGCCGCGGAGCACGCGGGTGAAGCGGTCGCGCATCTCGCCGGTCGGCTCGCCCACGGCCATCGTGCGGGTGACGTCGGTGGTGCCGTCTTCATATTGCGCACCGGAATCGATCAGCAGCAGATCGCCCGGCGCGATGCGCCGGTTGCTCTTGCGGGTGACGCGGTAGTGCACGATGGCGCCGTTCGGACCGGTGCCTGATATGGTCGGGAACGAGACGTCCTTCAGCGCGCCGGTGTCGCGGCGGAACGTCTCGAGCGCCTCGACCGCGTCGATCTCGGTCAGCTTGCCGCTTGATGCCTCGCGATCGACGAAGGCGAGGAAGCGCGCCAGCGCCACGGCATCGCGGCGGTGCGCCGTCCGTGTGCCCTTGATCTCGGTCGCGTTCTTGACGGCCTTGAGCAGCGCAATCGGATCGCTGCCGCGCACCGGCTTGCCGCCGGCGCTTGCGATCAGCCGGCTGAGCGCGTCGGCCGCGGTGGCATTGTCGAGTGCGATCGCGGCGCCGCTCTTGGCGAGCGCCATCAGCGTCGGTGCCATCGCATCGGGCTCGCGCACGTCGGCGGACTGCTCCAGATGGTCGCGGGTCAAATTGGAGAGTTTTCGGTGGTCGATGAATACGGTCGGCCGGCCGTCCTTCGGCACCAGCGCGTAGGACAGCGGCAAAGGAGTATGGGCGACGTCGGCGCCGCGGATGTTGAAGGTCCAAGCCACGGCGTGGCTGTCGGAGAGCACCAGCGCGTCGACGCCGAGCTTGGCGATCTCGCTTTTGATTTGCGTGATCTTCTCGGCCTCGGCGACCCCGGCATTTTGCAGGCTGTGCACGGCGACCGGGGCCAGCGGCGGCTGCGGCCGGTCCTGCCAGATCGCGTCGACCGGGTTGCTGTCGACCGCGACCAGCTCGGCGCCGGCCTTGGCGCAGGCGGCGGCGAGGCGCTCGGCTGCCGAAGAAGTGTGCAGCCACGGATCAAATCCGAGGCGGTCGCCGGCTTTCAGGTGCGTCGATACCCAGCTCTCCGGCGGCGGATCGATCAGCGATTCCACCGCCCAGGCCTTTGCGTCGACCTGCTTGGCCGCCTGGATCGTGTAGCGGCCGTCGACGAAGATCGCGGCCTCATGCGTCAGCACCACCGCCAATCCTGCGGAACCGGTAAAGCCGGTCAGCCAGGCCAGCCGCTCTTCCGAGGGGGGCACATATTCGTTCTGCTGCTGATCGGCGCGCGGAACGACGAAGCCGGTCAGCTTGCGGCGGGCGAGTTCTTCACGGAGCGCGGCCAGGCGCGCCGTCAATGCGACGCCGGCCTCGGGCTCCTCGAATGTCTGGAAGTGTGCTTCGAACATGGCTCAGTTTAGGATCATGCCGATCAGTCCGCAATGTAGACGCATTTGGGGTCGCATCTGGCACGGACCGTGCTTGAAAATGGTTCATTCGAATTGAGTGGAGTAGAGGATGCAGCAGTTGCGCTTCGTCCGGATAACAGGGAAATTCGAGCGGGTGGTTCATCTCAACGGCGAGGGGACACACGATGCCAGCGTTCATGTTTGAGAAGATTTCGCCGCCGGCCCACCGCGCCCCGGCTGCAACGACACCGAAGAAGCCGCGCGGCCTCATCAGCCAGATGATCGACCGTTTCGCCGAGCGCCGCGCCAGGCGTGCCTTGCAGGGTAAGCGCGCGACACGTCGGGACGAGAAGCCGGCGGAGTAGGGCGGTGTCGTAGGGGGCACCGCCGTCGCTCTTCGAGCTATGGCGGACAAGCCGCTTTGCCCACCCTACGGCGCCTACGCTGCCTTACCCCATCTTCCGCAGCAACAAACTGCTCCACCCCTCGATCCGCACGTGCCGCAGCGGCACGAGGCCGCGTGCGCGGTAGGCGGCGATCACGGCGGGGGCCTGGTGGGTCAAGAGGCCCGAGAGGATGACGCGCGCGCCGGGCACGAGGTGCCGCGCCATCGGGCCGGCCAATTGCCTTAACGGATTGGCAAGGATGTTGGCCAGGACCAGGTCGAACGGGCCGCATCTGGCAAAGTCCGGTGCGGCAAATCCGGTCGCGCGGATCACCCGCACCTGGTTGCCGACGTGGTTCAGCGTCGCGTTCTCGGCCGCCACCCGCACCGATGGCGGGTCGATGTCGGAGGCGAGCACCGCGCGATGCAGCGCCTTCGCGGCGGCGATGCCCAGCACGCCGGTGCCGGTGCCGAGGTCGAGCAGATTCCTCGGCCGGGAACTCTTCAGGACGTGGTCAAGCAACAGTAAACAGCCGCGGGTGGTGCCGTGGTGGCCGGTGCCGAAGGCGAGCGCTGCCTCGATCTCGATGGCAAGCTTGTTCGGCGCGACGTGGTCGCGGTCGTGGCTGCCGTGCACGACGAAGCGCCCGGCCGGCACCGGGATGAGATCTTCGAGGCTCGCCTTGACCCAATCCTTGGCTTCGACAATGTCGAAGATGAGCGTTTCGGCGATCTCGTTTCCTGCCGAAGTTACAATGAGTTCCCGCAGCCATGCCTGATCGGGCGTCTCGGCGAAATGGAGCGTGACGTCCCACTGTCCGTCCGGCCGCTCAAAGGCGGCGACCGCCGCGTCGCCGTCAAAAAAGACCTCCGTGAGCACGTCGACGACGCGCTTGGCCGCGGCCTCGGTGCCGATCGAAAAGCAGGCGCGATGAGTGGGAGAAAGCTGCATTCTAGGGTTCCGTCAGTTCAATTTTTGGGACTTTTGTTCCCAATTTTCCGCATAACTTGCAGGTTCCGATTTAACCTGACTGCAGGTTGTACCCCGTACATTTCCGGGTGTTGGATTCAGCCAACGCATCTTGGAATTGAAACGGAGGCGAGTCTTGAAGAGCATGGTTTTGAAGTTCTGGTCGGACGAATCCGGTGCAACCGCGATCGAATACGGCCTGATCGCAGCGGGCATCGCGCTGGCGATCATCACCGTGGTGAACAGCCTGGGCACCAGCTTGAACGACAAGTTCGGTTCGATTAGCAGTTCCTTGAAGTAATTTCCGCCTCCCATTTCCTGGCGGGGGCTGTTTTTCTTTAGAGGCTGTTACCTGACGATCGCCCGCACGGGGAGTTGCCCCCGGCGGGCGAGGTCGTTTTGGGGGCACCGGAATGCCCACAGGCCCTCCACCCGTTTCCCCAAAGTTGTCCACGGCTTTATCCCGCCACTCATCCGCAGCTTTTGCACCGCCTTGTACGGGGCGCGCCGGGCCTGCCGCGCGCAGGCGACCCACTGCTTTCTCACAGCCTTGCCAACAGCCTGTCCACAGCCCTTTCCACAGACCTATCCACGGCTTCCGAACAGCGAGCGGTGATCCCTCAAGATCGCCTGTGCGGCGTTGTGGCCTGGGGCGCCGGTGACGCCGCCGCCGGGGTGAGCGCCGGAGCCGCAATGATAGAGGCCCTTCAGGGGACCGCGATAGTCGGCATGGCCCAGCATCGGCCGCGCCGAGAACAGCTGGTTCAGCGTCAGAGCGCCGTGGAAGATGTCGCCTCCCAGCAGGCCGAATTGCCGTTCGAGGTCGAGCGGGGAGAGGATCTGGCGGCCGAGCACGCTTGCCGCAAAGCCGGGTGCGTATTTGTCCACCGTCGCGATCATGAGATCGGCGACCTCCTCGCGATGGTCGTCCCAGGACTTTCCGTCGGGCAGTTCGGGCGCGACGTGTTGGCAGAACAGGCTCGCGACGTGTTTGCCCGTCGGTGCGAGCGTGTCGTCGAGCGTGGAGGGGATCAGCATTTCGACGACAGGCTCCCGGCTCCAGCCTAGCGCGCGCGCGTCGAGATAGGCGCGGTCCATGTAGCCGAGGCTTGGCGCCAGGATGATGCCGGAGGTGAGGTGATCGCCGTCGCCCGGGAGCGTGGTGAAGGAGGGCAGGCGGTCCAGCGCCACGTTCATGCGGAAGGTGCCGGAGCCGTTCTTCCAGTGCCGGATGCGCGCGAGGAAGTCCGGGGGCAGGGCGTCGGCCGCGATCAGCCGCGTATAGAGCAGCTTTGGATTGACGTTGGCCGCGACATATTTCGCGCGGATCGTCTCGCCGTTGTCCAGCACCACGCCGACGGCGCGGTCGCGCTCGACGATGATCTCGCGCACACCCGCATCCGTGTCGATCGTGACGCCGCGGCCCTGCGCGGCGCGCGCCATCGCCTGCGTGATCGCGCCCATGCCGCCGATGGCGTGGCCCCAAACGCCCTTCTTGCCGTTCACCTCGCCGAAGGCGTGGTGCAGCATCACATAGGCCGAGCCCGCCGCGTACGGACTGGCATAATTGCCGACGATGGCATCGAAGCCGAACAGCGCCTTGACCAGATCGTGCTCGAAGCGCTCGTCCAGCATCTCGCCGGCCGAGCGGGTGAAGAGATCGAGCAGGCTGCGGCTTTGCTCCAGCGTCAACCCACGCAGGATGTTGGCACTCTGGATCGCGTTCACCACTTCGCGGATCGCGTTCGTGCCAAAACCGTCGAGCAGGTTCGGCGGCGCACGCAGCACGAACTGCCGCAGCACGTCGGCGATGTCTTCCAGTTCGCGCGAGAACCCGTCGAGCGCGCTCGCGTCGCGCGTGCTCAGCCGCGCGACGGACTCCTTCGTCCGCCCCTCGCCGGTGAGCAGATAGCTGCCGTCGGGCGCGGGCAGAAAATTCTGGGCGCGCCGCTCGACGATCCGCAGGCCCTGTTCAGTGAGGCCCAAGTCGCGGATCACCTGCGGATTGAGCAGGCTCACCGTGTAGGCCGCGACCGAGTTGCGGAATCCGGGGTGAAACTCCTCCGTGACCGCGGCCCCGCCGACCACCTTGCGGCGCTCGACGACGCGCACGCGCAGGCCCGCCATCGCGAGATAGGCCGCGCAGGTGAGGCCGTTATGGCCAGCGCCGATGATGATGACGTCGGTTTCGCTCATGAAGGATTCAAAATGTTCCGCGGTCTTTCCGGGATGGTCCGAAGGACCAGACCCGGAATGACATCTGTATATCAAGCAATCGTCGCTGCAACATCACGAGACCCTTTATTGCCCGTTCATGCGCCCTGTGCTCCATTGCGCGCGTCCGGCGCCCGCCGGGGTTTGAGCCGGAGCTTCCATGGATTCGATCGTGCAACCCGCCGCCACGGAGCAGCCGTCCTCGTCGCGCAACCGGCTGCTGCTGACGGTCTACACCGCCGCGATCTTCGTCAGCGCGCTGCTGCTGTTCTCGGTGCAGCCGCTGTTCGCCAAGATGGTGCTGCCGCGGCTCGGCGGCTCGCCGGCAGTGTGGTCGGTGGCGATGGTGTTCTTCCAGTCGCTGCTGCTGGCGGGCTATGCCTATGCGCATCTCTTGATGCAGATCAGGAATCGCATCGTTCCGGTCGCGGTGCATCTGGTTTTGCTGATCGCAGCCTTCGCCACGCTGCCGCTCGGCGTCGCCACGGCCTACGGCGATCCACCGGCCTCCGGCTATGCGTTCTGGCTGCTCGGCCTGTTCGTGGTCTCGATCGGCCTGCCGTTCTTCGCGCTCGCAGCCAACAATCCGCTGCTGCAGGCCTGGTTCGTCCGCACCGGCCATCCTGCCGGACACGATCCCTATTTCCTCTATGCATCCTCCAACATCGGCAGCTTCCTCGCGCTGTTGTCCTATCCGTTCCTGCTGGAGCCGATTTTCACGCTGCACACGCAGAACCGGTTCTGGACCCTTGGCTATGGCCTCCTGATCCTCCTGATCGCCGCCTGCGGCGTGCTGCTGCTGCGTTCGCCGAAGCTGGCCGTGGTCGACGCAAAGACCGAGGACGTCAATGCGCCGGCGCCAGGCATCGTGACGCGGCTGCGCTGGATCTTCCTCGCCGCAGTGCCGTCCGGCCTGCTGATCGCCGTCACGGCACACATCTCGACCGACGTCGCGGCGGCGCCGTTGCTCTGGGTGCTGCCGCTGTCGCTGTATCTGCTCACCTGGGTGGTGGTGTTCCAGTCGCGGCCGCTGCTGCCGCACAAATGGATGCTGATGCTCCAGCCGGTCGCGATCGCGGGCGTCATCGTCCTGCTGGCGTTCGGCGGCGAACAGAATCTGCTGCTGACCCTCGGCGGCCACCAACTGTGCTTCTTCGTCATCGCCATGGCCTGCCATGGCGAGCTGGCGCGGACACGGCCGGCCGCCAAATATCTCACGGGCTTCTATGTCGCGCTGTCGTTCGGCGGCATGGTCGGCGGCCTCTTTGCCGGCCTCGTTGCTCCATTCACCTTCTCCTGGATCGCCGAATACCCGATCCTGGTCGCGCTCGCCGCGCTGTGCCGGCCGCCGGCGAACGAGCGGCTGGCGGGCATCGTTAGATGGTACTGGCTGGCACTCGCCGTGCTCGCGGTGGCGCTGGTCGCGCCGTCTTACATGACCGGCGATCTCTCGACCTGGTTCGAGGATCATCGCGTCTGGGTCGCGGGGGCCGTCGGCGTGCTCGCGGCACTTCTGGCGCTCGCGCTCAACGCCAGCCGCTGGAAGATCTTCGCCACCGCCGCGCTCGCGCTGGCGTTGATCCGCGTCTATCCGGCGGACGAAGGCCGCGTCACGACGGTGCGCAGCTTCTTCGGCGTGCACAAGATCGTGGTGACGCCCGGCGGCTACTTCCATGTGCTGATGCACGGCACCACGATCCACGGCGCCGAGCGCTTCCGCAACAATGACGGCACGCCGGTCGTCGGCCGGCCCGAGCCGATCACCTATTACCACAAGGACGGCGGTATCGGTCAGGCCATCACCGCGATCCGCGAGCGCAAGGGCGCGCCGCTGAAGGTTGCGGCAATCGGCGTCGGATCGGGCACGCTCGCCTGTGCCGCCGAGCCCGGCGAAAGCTGGACCTTCTTCGAGATCGACCAGTCCATGGTCGACGCGGCGAGCGATCCGAAGAACTTTCGCTACATATCGAGCTGCATGCCGGGCCTGAAGCCGGTGATCGGCGATGCTCGCCTCACCTTCGCGAAAGAGCCCGACGGCGCTTATGACCTGATCATCGTCGACGCCTATTCGTCGGATGCGATCCCGATTCATCTCGCCACCGAAGAGGCGATGGGTATCTACAAGGACAAGCTGGCGCCGCACGGCGCCGTGGTGATGCACGTCTCCAACCGGCACCTCGATCTCGAGACCGTCGTGGTCGGCATCGCCGATGCCAACGATCTGAAGAGCTGGGTCTTCAACGAGGATTCCGGACGCGACGGGGACTACATCTTCTCGACCGACGTCGTCATCTCCGCGCGCGAGGAGGCCGACGTCGGCCGGCTCGCCTCCTCCAAGTCATGGGAGCAGACCGAAGCCGACGACCGGGTGCGGGTCTGGACCGACGACTATTCCAATATTTTGGGCGCGCTGTACCGGCGTCTGCGGGATGGGGAGTAGGGCTGCTACGACACCATCGCGCGCCGCGGACGCTGCGCAGCGCGTAGCGGTGCGCTGCAGAGCCGGGGCCTACGTTTCTGGGTCCCGGCTCTGCGTCGCGTTATTTCATGCCGCGCCGCGTCCGGGACACGAGATCGAGCGCTACGGCACGACCGGCGTTCCCGCCGGCAATGCAATTCCCTTCTCGCCCGCGACTTGCCGCAGCAGGTCCGGCCTGTCCGAGATGATGCCGTCGACGCCGAGCTCGATCATGCGCGCCATGTCCTCGCGCTTGTTGACGGTCCAGACCACGATACGCAGTCCGAGCGTGTGTGCCTCCGAGACGACCGCCTCGGTTACATCGCCGAAATAGGGCGACCAGACCGTGCCGCCCGCAGCCTTGATCGTCCGCGGCAGCGAGCCGCCGTGATCGGCCGGGCTGAAACCCGCCGTCCAGTTCGTCGCCTTGTCCAACGCCACCGTCTGGCCCGAGCCGCGCTGGAGCGTCAGGTAGACCGTCGGAATCGTGGGCGCCTGCTGCTGGACGAGCAACAGGGTCCGCCAGTCGAACGACTGGATCATGACGCGATCGGAAAATCCTTCGGCCTCGATCAGCTGGAGCAGCTTTGCGACAAAGCCTCGCGGATCGAGCGACTCGTCCGGATGGTTTGGATCGATCTTGGTCTCGATGTTGAAACGCACGCGCGTGTTGCCGGCCTTGCGCACCAGCGCGAACAGCTCGCCCAGGGTGGGAATGCGTGTCCCTGGCACGGCCCGCTGGTCGGGGAATTGCTTCGCGTAGGAACTGTCGGGCCGGATCTGGCCGACGTCATAGGTCCTGACGTCGGCCAACCGCAGCTTCACGAACGGTGTACCGGGCGCGGCGACATAAGCGCCGCCTGCATCGCGCGCGAGGTCGGGATTGAGCCCGCGTTCATGCGACACGACGACCTCGCCATCCGCGGTCACGCCGGCGTCGAGCTCCAGCGTGTCCACGCCCATCGACAGCGCGTTGGCGAAGGCCGGCAGGGTGTTTTCCGGCAACAGCGCGCGCCCGCCGCGATGCGCCTCGAGATCAAAGGCCATGGCTTGTCCCGCAGTGAGAACCGAGAGCACGATCAGGATTGTCGCGGCACGTGACGGCATCAAGGTTCGCAGCCCAGGTGAAAAGAGGAGCTTATGAAATCTTCGCCCGGTTCGTCCAGCTTCGTGGTCGACAGGTGCTTGACGGCGGCCGGGGAAGGCGGAAACTGGCTCTCAAAAAACAACGGTTCAGGGAGCCATTCATATGCGGCTTATCTTCATCGCAACGATGGCGATTCTCATGGTCGGACAGGCGCTAGCCAAGGATGTGCTCTCGGGTGCGAGCCTCTACGAAGATGTGGCGCGCTATGCGTCCTTCGGTCTGCACCGCTTCGGCTCGGCGGGCGATCGCGCGACGGCCGACTGGATCGCCGGCGAGATGAAGCAGGCGGGTTTCGAAATCAGCTTCCAGCCCGTCGTGCTCGGGCGGCAATATGTCGTCGAGCGGGCCAGCGCTGAAGCTGCCGGCATCTCTGTCGAGGCGACGCCATTCTGGTGGCCGCCGGAGGACAAGGCCAGCTTCCATCTCGCCGCGCCGCTCGCGCGCGATGGCGATGTCACCGGCAAGATCCTTCTGCTCGATCTGCCGTTCGATCGCGGCGCCTATCTGGGGCCGACCCATCGTACGGCGATCGCGGAAGCCGCGGCAAGGAAGCCGGCGGCCATCCTGCTGATGATCGGCAACCCCGCCGACGACCGCTTCGCCTATAACGTCACGCAGGAGGATGCGCCCTGGCCGGTGCCGGTGATCGTGGTCGGCGCGGCGTCGCGAGCGGTGTTCGAGCGCGCGCTCGCCTCAGGCGCGCGCGTCACCTTCGACGTCAAGGGCCATTACGAGCGCGATGTTGTTGGCCGCAACGTCATCGCCGAGATCGGGGCCGGCCGTGGGCCGGTCATCGTCGTCTCGACGCCGATGACCGGCTGGTACTCGTGCGTCTGCGAGCGCGGCCCCGGCATCGCCAACTTTCTCGCGCTGGCGCGCACCGTCGCCGCCGAGAAATGGCCGGCGCATCTTGTTTTCATCGCCACCGCCGGCCACGAGATCGGCCATGGCGGCATGGAACTGTTTTTGAAGCACGGAGCGCCGGCACCGAAGGACACGCTGGCGTGGATTCATTTCGGTTCGTCGAACGCCTGCTATGCCTTCGCGGAAGGCGCCCGCACCGATCGGCCCGAGCAAGAGCGTTATCTCGTGCTGAGCAAATCCGCCGTCGCACTGACCGACGAGGCTTTTGCGAATGTCGAGGCCAAGCGCCTGGTGACGGAGAAGCAGGCGGTCGGTGAGCTGCGCGATGTGCACGCGGCGGGCTACGCCAATTTCCTCGGCATGGCTGGGCGCCATCGGACGTTTCATACGCCGTCGGACGATCTCGCCGCGACCGGGCCCGAGATCCTCGAGCCGGTCGCGCGTGCCTTCGTCGATGCTGTGCGAAAGATCGTCGAACGCGGCAACGCCGCGTTTCGGTAGCGTCAGTTCTGATAGTAACCGCGCGGCTGATAGTATTGCCGGGGCTGTGGCTGATAGTAGCCCTGCTGGCCGTAGCCTTGATTGTAGTACTGCTGCGGCTGCTGCTGCTGCTGATAGACCTGTGCGTCATACAGCGGGCGGCTAGCCGAGCGCGGCGCGGGATAGCGCGTGCCGGTGTCGCTGCCGTTGGCCGGGTAGATGTAATTGTCGTCCTGCGGCATGTAGCGGCGGGCGGGCTGCGCCGGCGGTGCGAGATTCACGGGATCGCCTGAGGTGGCGTACTGCTCTTCGGCCGGCTGCGGCGCGCGGGCCACTGCTGTGGGGTTGCGGCCGCGCGGGTTGCGGGCCAGAGCCACCTGGGCCGAGCCGGTCAGCGTCACCGTGGTGTTGAGCACGCCCTGCTGCTGCACCAGCGCATAGAGCGTCGAGGCATTCTGACGCGACAGTCGCACGCAGCCGTGCGACGCCGGCGAGCCGAGGCGGCTGACCGAGTCGGTGCCGTGGATGGCGTGCCCGACCTTGGTGAAGAAGATCGCGTGCGGCATCGGCGCGTCGTCGAATTCCTTGGAGTAGTGATCCTCTTCCATGCGAAAGGCGCGGAAGGCGCCGCCCGGCGTTTCGCGCGAGGGGATGCCGGTTGACACCGGCCAGCGATAGCGCGCGACGCCGTCAACGGCGACGGTCATCTGCTGATTGTCCTTGTCGACGGTGATCTCGACCTTGGCCTGGGCGGCGCCCGCGCTCAAAAACATCAATGAGGAAAAAGCGATGAAAAAAGAACGCATCTGGAAACGCATTTGAGTTCTGGCCTCCGGCCTGTTCACGCTAGGCGCCGCGGCTCTCCGTCCCCCGGCGTGCAATATGCCTGCAATCCGGCTTTCGTTCCAGCGGGCTGCCCCTCCATCGTTAACGCGATGCCGGGCGTAAGCAAGGCCGCTTTGTGCCGCGTGGCTGGCGGCGGCGCTGACATTTTCGCGAGCGTGCCGAGCAGTCACAACGCCGACAATTCGTCACAAAGGCGCAACCATTCGGCCGCTTCAGGCGTTGATCGTGGCTGCCCTCGACGGGCGGCTTCCGCTGCCCTTTCCCCTTTAATTCCCTTGGGACCGAAGATGAACAAAGCCCGTATCGCCGCCGCGCAATTGCCGGCCGGTTTGCCCATCCGCCTGCTGTTCGCAGCCACCGCCATCCTGCTCGCGCTGTTGTCGCTGCCGCAACCCGGCCACGCCCAGGGCATCGTGCGCGGCGCCCAGGAAGGCTCCTATGAAGGCAACCGGATCGCCGGGCCTGTCGGTGGCGTGGTTGGCGGCGCGGTGGGCGCCGGTGTTGGAGGGGCCGTCGGTGCGGTGGAGGGCGTGTTCGGTATTCCGCATCACCGCCACTACCGCTGCCGCGGCTACTATGACGGCTACCATCGCTTCCACTGCTACAGGTAAGTCCACCATCGTCATTCCGGGGCGCCCGAAGGGCGAGCCCGGAATCCATTCATCCACCAACTCTGCCGCCCGATGGATTCCGGGCTCGCGACTTCGTCGCGCCCCGGAATGACAGCTCAGTTCTTCAGCCGGTACCCGGTGCGGAAAATCCACCAGATCACGGCGAGGCAGATCACCAGGAACGCCGTCGTCATGCAGATGCTGACGGACACGCTGACATCCGCAATCTCGTAGAAACTCCAGCGGAAGCCCGAGATCAGATAGACGACCGGGTTCAGCAGCGCCACCGTGCGCCAGCCTGCCGGCAGCATGTCGATGGAATAGAAGCTGCCGCCGAGGAAGGTCAGCGGCGTCACCACCAGCATCGGGATCATCTGGAGTTTTTCGAAGCCGTCGGCCCAGATGCCGATGATGAAGCCGAACAGGCTGAACGTCACCGCCGTCAGCACCAGGAAGGTCAGCATCCAGACCGGATGATGGATGTGCAGCGGCACGAACAGGCCGGCGGTGGCGAGAATGATCAGGCCGAGAATGATCGACTTCGTCGCGGCGGCGCCGACATAGCCGAGCACGATCTCGCCATAGGAAATTGGCGCCGACAGGATTTCGTAGATCGTGCCGGTGAATTTCGGAAAGTAGATGCCGAAGGAAGCGTTGGCGATGCTCTGCGTCAGCACCGAGAGCATGATCAGGCCCGGCACGATGAAGGTGCCGTAGCTGACGCCCTCGACCTGGCTGATGCGCGAGCCGATCGCGGCACCGAACACCACGAAATAGAGCGAGGTCGAGACGACAGGCGAGACGATGCTTTGCAGCAGCGTACGCCAGGTGCGCGCCATTTCGAACAGATAGATGGCGCGGATGGCGCGATGGTTCATGACGTCCTCACGAGGTCGACGAAGATGTCCTCGAGCGACGATTGCGTCGTGTCGAGATCGTTGAAGCGGATGCCGGCGTTGCGGAGGTCGCTGAGCAGGCTGGTGATGCCGGTGCGCTCGCCCTTGGTGTCGTAGTCGTAGACGAGCGTCGCGCCGCCGTCGCAGACGTCGAGCTCGTAATGGCTGAGGCTGTCCGGCAGCGTCGTGACCTTGCCCTGCAGATGCAGCGTCAACCGCTTCTTGCCGAGCTTCTCCATCAACGTCGCCTTGTCCTCGACCAGCACGATCTCGCCCTTGTTGATGACGCCGATGCGGTCGGCCATCTCCTCGGCTTCCTCGATGTAGTGCGTGGTCAGGATGATGGTGACGCCGGATTGCTGCAGGGTGCGCACCACCTCCCACATGCCCTTGCGCAGCTCGACGTCGACGCCGGCGGTCGGCTCGTCCAGGAACAGGATCTGCGGCTCGTGCGACAGCGCCTTCGCGATCATCACGCGGCGCTTCATGCCGCCGGAGAGCGTGATGATCTTGTTGTCCTTCTTGTCCCAGAGCGAGAGGTCCTTCAGCACCTTCTCGATATGGGCGGGGTTCTTCGGCTTGCCGAACAGGCCGCGGGAGAAGCTCACCGTCGCCCACACGCTCTCGAAGGCGTCGGTGTGCAATTCCTGGGGCACGAGGCCGATCAGCGAGCGGGCCTTGCGGTACGACGTCTGGATGTTCTCGCCGCCGACGAGGACCGTGCCTTCGCTTGGGTTGGCGATGCCGCAGATGATCGAGATCAGCGTGGTCTTGCCGGCGCCGTTGGGGCCGAGCAGCGCAAAAATCTCGCCGCGCTTGATGTCGAGATTGACGTTCTTGAGCGCCTTGAAGCCGGACCCGTAGGTCTTCGACAAATTGGCGACGGAAATGATGGAGGACATGATGGCCGCAGGGCTGAAAGGTAAAGACTGGGGAGGGGGAGGCTGGAACCGTCCGGGGAGGAGGTCAGCGGAGCCCTGAAATAGGAATGCACTTGCCCGGCCGCAATTGGCCGGAGAAAAATGGTCTCAAAACAGCCCCTTCGGTGGCAGGTTCCGGGCAAGTGTTGCGCGAGGGTCACGACTTGTGGCTAAGATTGCCGCTCACGCGCCTCTTTGTTGCGTCTGCGAGCAGGCCGTGGCTACGATTCCGGCCAATCGCAAAGCGTATCGTCCCCAGGGAAAACATCGAGATGAGACCGAACGGCCGTCACACCGCCGGCGCCAGCCAGTTGCCCGCCCTCCGTGTGTGGGCGATCTGCCTGCTCCTGCTGTCAGCTGTTGCCATTAGCCCGACCACCGCCAGGGCGGCGCCGAGCCAGTCCGCGGCCGCGACCACCCATGTCTACCTGCTCCGCGGCGTGCTCAACATCTTCTCGCTCGGGCTCGATACGATCGGCTCCCGCCTCCAGGCGCAGGGCGTCCAGGTGACCGTCGCGAACTTCGTGTCCTGGTCCTCGCTCGCTGATGAGGCCGCGGCCAACTACAGGGCCGGTCGCGTCAAGACCATTGTCCTGGTCGGCCATTCCTCCGGCGCGACCGCGCTGCCGGACATGATCGCCAAGCTCAACCAGCTCGGGGTGCCCGTGAAGCTCGCGATCGGCCTCGATTCCGTATTCAAGACCAGGCTGTCGACCGGCGCCGAGCGCTACATCAACATCTATATCGGCGATGGTCCCGGTGAGCCGGTGCGCGCCGCGGCTGGCCTCCGCGGCAAGCTCGACAATGTCGACGTCCGCGGCACCGGCGTCGGCCACATCTCGATCGACAAGAACGAGGCGATCCAGCGCCGCGTCATCGGCGAGATCGACGCCGCCATCTTGCGCTCGCGCGCCCCGGCAGGTCCGGTCGCCGAACCCGGCGCACCCAGGGCCCCGCGGCAGGCGCGCTCGGCGGCGGCGACGGCGCCGGCCAGGAACTGAGGGCGCGTCGCGCCCGCAGCACCGCGTGATGCCGCCTAAGCGGCGGTCACGCGGACCGGCATGCTCTCCAGCCCGCGCAGGGAATTGTTGAGCGTGCGTTTCGGCTCTGCCGTGAGCTCGATGGTCTTCACGCGTCTTGCGAGCTCGCCGAAGATCAATTCGCCTTCCAGACGCGCGATCATCTGGCCGACGCAGGCGTGAATGCCGGCGCCGAAGCCGACATGTCCGGTCGCACTTCGTTCGACATCGAAGCGGTCGGGTTTGTCCCACCGCGCCGGATCGCGGTTGGCGGAGGCCATGAACAGCAGCACCTTGCGGTGCGCGGGGATCACGCCGCCGCCGATCTCGACATCGCGCGAGGTGGTGCGAAAGAATGTCTGCACCGGTGAGTCGTAGCGCAATCCCTCCTCGAAAGCGTTGCGCGCCAGCTCCGGCTTGTGGTGCAGCTTGCGATATTCATCCGGGTGCGTGGCGAGTGCCAGCAGGGTGTTGCCGATGCCGTTGACGGTGGTGTCGATCCCGGCGGTGAGGAACGGCCGCACCAGATGCGTTGCTTCGTGCTCGGTGATCTCGCCGTCGTCGGCCGCCTGGTAGATCATCATGCCGAGCCCGTCGGGCTGCAACGCGTCCCGGGCGCAGCATTCCATGATCCAGCTCTGTGCGGCGAGGCCCGCCTTGCGCGATGTGGCCAGCATTTCGTTCTCCGGGCCAAAGCTGTCGAACACGAAGGTGCTCCAGGCGAGCAGCTTCTCGCGGCCATCCGGCCGGATGCCGATCGCATCCGGAAACACTTTCATGGGATAGGCTTCCGCAAGATCGGCCACGGCATCGAAGGTGCCTTTGTCGATCAGCTCCGAGACCTTCCTCTCCGCCTCCTGCTGAAACGTCTCGCGCAGCTTCCTTGCGACGCCCGGGGACAGGGTGCGGCCGAGGACGCGGCGGCCCTTGTCATGATCGGGAGGATCGATCTGGAGTGTCAGCGGTTTCGGCAGGGCAGGATTCATCCCGTGAAGCCCGACACCCTCGCCGCTGATGAACGTCTTCCAGTCCTTCAGGGCCGGCTCGACTTCGGCATAGCCTGCCATGGCCCACACGCCATACCGCTCCAGTGCGAACGCAGGCCCGAGCGCGCGCAGCGCTTCATAGGCGGGATAGGGGTCCATCAGGAAGTCAGGCGCGAACGGGTCGACCGGACTGGATGCAATGCCGCTCATGGTCAGCTCCCGGCCGTTATTGCGTGGTCAGCGGACACTTGCCTTCGCTCTCCGAGCGGAATGCGTCCTCGCCCTTGATCGTGGCGACGACCTTCAGCAGGTCCCAGGCCGAATTCGACTCCTCGGGCGCCTTGACCTGGAGCAAATAGAGCGGGTGGATATTGCGTCCGTCCTTGCGGATGTAGCCCTTGCCGAACAGCGGATCATCGGTCGGCATCTCCTTCATCGCCGCGACGACGGCCTTGCCGTCCTTGGCGCCGCCGACCTTGTCGACCGCCTTGAGGTAGTGAATGACCGAGGCATAGACGCCGGCCTGCATGTCGTTGGGATAAGCCTTCGAGGGGATGCGCTCGGCGAAGCGTTTGGCGAAAGCCCGCGTGCCGTCGTTCAGATCCCAGTAGAACGGGTTCATGATCTGCGCGCCCTGCGCAAACTTCAGTCCGAGTGAGGGAAGGCCGTTCATCCCCAGGATCAATCCGACCAGCTTGTGGTCCTTGGTCAGCCCGAACTCGGCGGCCTGCTTCATCGAGGTGATGGTATCGTCGCCGGCATTGGCGAAGCCGACGACGTTCGCGCCCGAAGCCTGGGCCTGGAGCAGGAAGGAGGCGTAGTCGGCCGTTCCCAGCGGATGCCGCACGCTGCCGAGCACCTCGCCGCCGGACGCTTTCACGGCCTCCGCGGCCTGCCTCTCCAGATCGTGACCGAACGCGTAGTCGGCGGTGATGAAGAACCACTTCTCGCCGCCTTGCTGCACGATCGCCTTGCCGAGGCCGCGCCCATAGGCATAGGTGTCGTAGGTCCAGTGCACGGTATTCGGCGTGCATTTCTCGCCGGTGAGCAGCACCGTGCCGGCCCCCGATCCGACGAAGACCTTGTTCTTCTCGGCACTCATGCCGGCGACGGCGAGCGCGATCGACGAGTTGGGGATATCGAAGATCGCGTCGACGCCGTCATTCTCGTACCAGCGCCTGGCGATGCCGATCCCGATGTCCGTCTTGTTCTGATGGTCGGCCGCGACGACCTCGACAGGTTTGCCGGCGGCCTTGCTGCCATAATCCTCGACCGCCATTTTTGCGGCGACGACCGAGCCGATACCCTGATAGCTCGCGAACGGACCGGATTGGTCGTTCAGGATGCCGATCTTCACGGCATCCTGGGCAAAGCCCGGCGCGGCAACCAGCATCGAAGCCAAAATGCACAATTTGTGCAGGAATTTGCTGTTCATTGTGTCCCTCCCATATGCGGTCTTGGTGCCGCTAAATAATAGTTATATTTTATAGCTATTTTTGAGAGTGTCAATTCGGCTGTGGCCGCCGCGGATGAGGATCATGAGTTCGAGAACCGTAAGACCCGGGTTGAAGTCCGATCAGCAGCCGGAGAAATCGCTGGACCTGCGCGCGCTCCGG
Organism: Bradyrhizobium sp. 63_E2_N1_3; assembly: GCF_052076005.1. Taxonomy (NCBI): domain Bacteria; kingdom Pseudomonadati; phylum Pseudomonadota; class Alphaproteobacteria; order Hyphomicrobiales; family Nitrobacteraceae; genus Bradyrhizobium; species Bradyrhizobium sp. 63_E2_N1_3. Next base: position 2,113,892 of record NZ_CP197235.1, read on the forward strand.
CGGACGCCCGGCTTCATGCTGCGCCTCGCGCAATTGAAGTTTTTCGAAGGCTTTTACGAGGAGTTCGCCGCGTTGGGCCTGACCCCGGCGACCTATGCGATCTTCGCCGTCATTCGTGACAATCCCGGCGTGCCGCCGAGCAGCCTCGCCAGCCTGCTTCGGCTGCGCCTGCCGAACCTGATCAAGATCCTGAATGAGCTTGAATCGTCCGGCTTCATCAAGCGCAACCGCTCGAAGGCGGACCGCCGTGCCGTCGAGCTGATGCTGACGCCGAAGGGCGCAAAGCTCATTGCCGAGGGGGCAAGGCTGACGGAGCCCTACAACGAAAAGATGCTGGCCCCGCTCAGCGCGGCCGAGCAGCGCATGCTGCTGGAATTGCTGAACCGGCTCCTGCCGCTCTAGGGGCGGGCTCTATCGCTTCCTGACCAGCTTCAGGGGACGACCGGTCTTCTGAATGCGGGGCTTGATCGCAACGCTCTGCGCGTCGGGCGGGTTCAGGAAGCGGACGAGCATCGTTCTCAGATGCTCTACGCTCTGCTTGATATCCAGCTTCGGATTGCGGATCGGCATGGCGCGTGATCCGTCGACGAGGGCGATCAGGATGTTTGCCGTCGCGTCCGGATCGAGTCCCGGATCCACCCGTCCCCGGTCTTGCGCCTGGCGCAGGAAATCGCTCCACATGCGGCGGACCGCCCCGGTGTGGCGTTCGATGATCTCAGCGAATTCGGGATTGCGGGCGGCCTCCGCGAGGCCATCCAGATTGAGGATCTGGGCGGGACGAAATCGCAGGCTGGATTCCTCGATGTCGACGAGCAGCGCCTCGATCACGTCCGGGGCGGCCAGAATTTTTTCGAACTTTTCGGCCGACCGCGCGAGACCGAGGTCGATCATCGCCTCGATGATCGCCTCCTTGCTCGCGAAGTAGTGATAGAGGTGGCCCGGACTGATGCCGGCTTCGGTGCAGATATCTGTCGTGCTAGCGCCGCGGAAGCCGTCCCTGATGAAGCAGCGGATCGCCGCGCCGAGGATTTCCCCGCGCTTCTGCTCATGCTTGACGGGGTCGACTTTCCTCAAACCGGACATCTCCATTCACACTCGCCCCGTTTAGCACGACGATCCGCCACGAGAAAATCAAAATTAGAGAGTTCCATCTATTTATGTTGACGGATGTTGCGAGGCGTGAGAAGTGATTATTAGAGCGATCTCTCTAATAAGCTGCCGATGCGGGAATGGGACTATGCGCTTTCCACGGACGGCCCTGATGGGTGCCGCGCTTGCGCTCGGAGGGTGTGCGACCGCGCCGCTCGAACAGGCCGGCTCGCTCAGGAGCTACGACCGGATGTCGGAAGCGAACGGGCTGGTGACGCGATCGAAGATCCGCGTGAACAAGCAGGATGTGCTGGCGGCGAAGACGATCCGGATCGCATCGACCGTCTTTCCCGCGCGCACCGATGTCGTGTTGAACGAAAAGGAACGTCGCCTGGTTGCGAACGCCATCAGCCGCGAGCTGTGTCTCCGCTTGAGCGAGCGCTTCCGTATCGTCTCATCCGATGACGACGCCGATCTCACGGTGCAGGCGACGGTGACGCATGCCGCGCCGACCAGCCCGACCGCCTCCGGCGCATCGAAAGCCCTGTCGATAGCCAAGACCGTTGCGCTTCCCGGCGTGCCCGTACCGGTGCCGAGGCTTCCGGTCGGGCTCGGCAGCCTGTCGGTCGAGGCGGAAGCGCGCGATTTTGCAGGATTTCAGAAGGCGGCCATGGTCTGGGCGCGCGGCGCCAACTCGATTACGAACTCTCCGCGGGTCGCCAATGAGGGCGATGCCTACGATCTCGCCGCCGATTTCGGCACGGACTTCGCAAAACTGGTTACGACCGGAGAGTCGCCGTTCGGCGGCATCCCCGCGCTGCCGCCGATGGACAGCATTCCCGTGCGGCTCGGCGGTGCGCCCAAATATGTCGCCTGCGAAGCGTTCGGACGGTTTCCCGGCATCACCGGCATCGCGGGGCAGGGGCTCGGCCTGCCGCCGGCCTGGACCGATTCCGGCGCCAACGAGAGCCCGGCCAACAATCCGGCCCCGCCGCCTGTGCCCGGAGCGAATTCAGAGCAGGCGCTGACACAGTGATGCGGCTGCGCGCCCCGCAACATCCGAGCTCGACATATTGGTAGCCGATCAGAGTTGATGACATGCTGACATCCGGAATAACTCGCCCTTCCCAACGCGCTTTGCGCCAAAGCGCAGCGCGTGACGATGCGCGCGCGAGCAGCGTTCCCCTGTTCACGGCCGATGAGGCGTGGAGCCGGACCAACGCAGATCGGCATGCAGTCGACGAGAGGGATGACCAGGACTCGATGCTCGAGCCCGGCTTCTGGATGACGGCCCTGGTCGCGGTCCTGCCCACGGTCGCCGGCTGCCTCTATCTCGTCCTGACCCAGGGATGAGGCGCGCAGCGAGCGCGGCACCGGGGACAAGCGATGCATTCACGATATGAGTTGGCGTGCTGCCAGCGAAGGTCCGTCTTCGGCCGCCGCAGATCTCTGGCGGCCTTGTCCGCCGTCTTGACGCTTTTGCTGGCGGGATGCGCATCGAGCGGGAATTTGCCTCCTGTCTATCATCCTCCGCGTCCGCCTGGTGCCAAGGCGGTGCAGGAGGGCGTCAGGAAGGCAGCCGCCGAAGTCAAGCTGACCGGGGGACTCGAGACATCCGCCGTCCGTCCTACCGACCACGGGCCGGCGTCGTATTTCGTCTGCCTGAGGCAGCGCGGTGGTCCGTCCGATAGACACCCGGCCTATTCGGTCTTTTTCGACGATGACGCCTACAAGGGAATCCAGAGCTCGGTGATCCTCGACGCCTGCGAAGCCCAGCCATGGGTTCCCTTCAACTGATGCCGGGGATGTAAGGGGCAGAATGAGAACCTCGACCGACGGGCGTCACGGGCCCGGTTCCGTGCCCCAAAATCCACCCAATCGGTGGTCACTAAGCCCGCGGAGGAGGCCTTTGCCTCCCATGGCGGGACTGCTGGACGGATGATCGATTTGAGGCGGCTAGTCGTGCTGGCAGCGGTTGCGCTGCTCGCCCTAGGCACCGGCATGGCCGTTGCCTCACCTGCGAAGCCGAAGCGCCCCGCGGTCGCGACCGCTGCGCCGCCGCCTCCCGCTCCGCCGGTCGAGCCGCTGCCGCCGCCAAAGATCTACCTGTTCCGCGGCGCCATGGGGCCGATCTTCTCGACCGGCATGGACCGGCTCAGCGAAAAGCTGACGAAGGCCGGCTTCTCGGCCGACGTCTATGAATTCACCATCTGCCGATGGATCGGCGATCGTGTCATCTCCAGCTACAAGGAGAGCCCGGCGCCGATCGTGCTGATCGGCCACTCCATGGGCGGGCTGTGCTCGGTCGTGATCTCCGAGATGGCGGCCAAGGAGAACATCCGGATCAGCCTCGTCATCGCCATCGATTCCGCGCATGCGACCGGCGACGTGCCGCTCAATGTCGAGCGCTTCATCAACATCTTCCTCTCCGACAGCGTGCTCGGCGGCGGCGACGTCGTGGCCGTGCCCGGCTATCGGGGCCATTACGCGAGCTACGACCTCAAGGAGAACAGCCGCGTCTCGCACATCAACATCGAGAAGTCGGACGACATCCATCGCCAGATCATCGAGATGGTGACGCAGCTGCCACGCATCCCCGCGCAGAGCCAGGCCGATGCCGTGCCGCTGCGCTATCTCGTGCCGCCGAACACGCCGGTGGAATTGTGGGACAGCGGCGTGCGGGTGCCGGTGCGCACCGGCGACACCCTGGAGAGCATCGCCGCCGCCCGCCGCGTGCCGCTGTGGACGCTGGCGCAGAGCAACTCGCTGGCGGAGAACGCGCCGCTCACTCCCGGCCAGTCCATCATCGTCCCGCGCCACCTGACGCCGCCGGAGCCTGTGGCCGCGATGGCGGCGCCGGCGCCGCCGCCGCAAGGGCGGAAGTAGTTGATCCACAACTCGTCATGGCCGGGACAAGCCCGGCCATGACGTCGAGTAGCGATTACACGTTCGTCCCGTGGATCGCGTCGATCACGGCGTCCGTGACTTCCTTCGTCGTCGCCTTGCCGCCGACATCGGGCGTCAGCACGCCGGCCGCGCAGACGCGCTCGACCGCCGACATCAGCCGCATTGCCGCGTCCTTCTCGCCGAGATGCTCGAGCATCTGGACGCCGGTCCAGAAGGTCGCGACCGGGTTGGCGATGCCCTTGCCGGTGATGTCGAACGCCGAGCCGTGGATCGGCTCGAACATCGAGGGGAAGCGGCGCTGCGGATCGATGTTGCCGGTCGGCGCCACCCCGAGGCTGCCGGCGAGCGCGCCGGCAAGATCGGAGAGGATGTCGGCGTGGAGGTTGGTCGCGACGATCGTGTCGAGGCTCTTTGGATGCAGTGTCATGCGCACGGTCATGGCGTCGACCAGCATCTTGTCCCAGGTGACGTCGGGGAATTCGGCCGCAACTTCGGCTGCGATCTCGTCCCACATCACCATGCCATGGCGCTGCGCGTTCGACTTGGTCACGACGGTCAGGAATTTGCGCGGGCGTGACTGCGCGAGCTGGAAGGCGTAGCGCATGATGCGGGTGACGCCGACGCGGGTGAACACCGCGACCTCGGTGCCGACTTCTTCCGGCAGGCCCCTGTGCGCACGGCCGCCCATGCCGGCATATTCGCCTTCCGAGTTCTCGCGCACGATCACCCAGTCGAGATCGCCGACGCCGACATTGCGCAGCGGCGAGGCGACGCCCGGCAGGATCTTGGTCGGGCGCACATTGGCGTATTGGTCAAAGCCCTGGCAGATCGGCAGGCGCAGGCCCCACAGCGTGATGTGGTCGGGCACATCAGGCGCGCCGACCGCGCCGAAATAGATCGCGTCGAATTTCTTCAGCTCGGCAAGGCCCTCGGCCGGCATCATCACGCCGTGCTTCTTGTAATAGTCCGAGCCCCAGTCGAACGTCTTGACGTTGAAGGCGAGGTCGCCGCTGCGTTTTGCCAGAGCCTCCAGCACGCGGATTCCGGCCGAGATGACCTCGGGGCCGATGCCGTCGGCGGGAATTGCTGCGATCGAATGGGTGCGCATGAAGATGCTCCGTTTGAGATGTCAGTGGGATTGCGGGACGGGTTCGACGGGCGCGGTCTGCGCGCGCGACAATAGCAGGGTCAGGACCGCGGAGAGAACGAGCAGGCCGCTGACGAAATAGAGTCCGCCGACAAAACTGCCGGTCTGCTCCTTGATCCAGCCGATCATGGCGGGTCCGACGAAGCCGCCGAGATTGCCGATCGAGTTGATGGTGGCGATCCCTGCTGCGGCCGCGGGGCCGGACAGGAACAGCGTCGGCATGCTCCACAGCGGCGGCTTGGCCGAGGAGATGCCGATGTTCACCAGCGCCAGCGCCACCAGCACGGTGACCACGCCGGTTGCAAGCCCGGCAAAGGCGAGCCCCACGGCCGCGAGCAGGCAGGCGAGCACGACGTGCCAGGTGCGCTCGCCGGTGCGGTCCGAATGCCGCGCCCACAGCACCATGGCGACGACGGCGGCGGTTGCCGGCAGCGCATTGAGGAAGCCGACCTGGAGCGTGGACAGGCCGAACTGCTTGATGATCTGCGGCGCCCAGACGCCGAGCGTGTAGAGGCCTGCCGAGGTGCCGAAATAGATGAGCGCGAGCGCCAGCACGCGCGGATCGGCGAGCCCGCGCCAGATGCTGTGGCTCGCGGTCGCGGCCTTGCTGGTGGTTTCCGCATTCATGACATCGACCAGCCATCGCCGCTCGTCGTCCGCGAGCCATTTTGCCTTTTCCGGGCGGTCGGTGAGGAATGCCAGCACAACGAAGCCAAGCAGCACGGCCGGCAGCGCCTCCAGCACGAACAGCCATTGCCAGCCCTTGAAGCCGAACAGGCCATCCATTTCCAGCAGCGCGCCGGAGACGGGCGATCCCAGTACGGTCGACAGCGGCGCCGCCGCCATGAATAGCGCGGTCACCGCGGCGCGCTGGCGCGCCGGGAACCAGTAGGAGAGATAGAGGATGATGCCGGGGAAGAAGCCGGCTTCGGCGACGCCGAGCAGGAAGCGCAGCACATAGAAGCTGGTCGGGCCCTGCACGAAGGCCATCGCGGCCGACACGAGGCCCCAGGTGATCATCACCCGCGCGATCCATATCCGCGCGCCGACCTTGTGCAGGATGATGTTGGAGGGCACCTCGAACAGGAAATAGCCCCAGAAGAAGATGCCGGCGCCGAAGCCGTAGACGGTGGGCGACAGGCCGATGTCCTTGTTCATCGTCAGCGAGGCGAAGCCGATATTGACGCGGTCGATGAAGGCCACGAAGTACAGCAGCATGATGAAGGGAACGATGCGCCAGGTGATCTTGCGCAGCACGCGCGTCTGAATCTAGCTCGCCACCCTGGCCTCCTCGAGTTCCGGTTTGTTGTTGTATCGGCGGACCCGGAGGTCCACGCCGGCAACGAGCCTAGGCGGGGGAAGGAGGCATACTCAATTGGCGCTGGTTTATACAAAAAAATGATATAATCCTCGCCTGGCGAGACGAGAGGACCTTGGATGGAATTGCATCAGTTGCGATGCTTCGTGGCGGCGGCCGAGCGGCTGCATTTCGGCCATGCGGCGCAGCAGCTCCAGATGCTGCCCTCCGCGCTCGGCCGGCAGATCAGGCTGTTGGAAGAAGATCTGGGAACGCGGCTGTTCGCACGGACCACGCGCGCGGTGTCGCTGACGGAAGACGGTTCGACGCTGCTGCGCGATGCCCGCGCCATCCTCGCCAAGGTCGAGGCGGTTGAGAGCAATCTGCGCAACCGCTCGCGTGCCGGCGCCGCGCGGCGGCTGCGGGTCGGCGCCATCGACAGCGCGGCAGCGGGATTGCTGCCGCCGCTCTTGCGCGATTTCCGCGACAAGCATCCTGAGATCGCGGTGCAGCTGCTCGAAGACAAGACCGTCCGGCTGCTGCCGAAGATTTTGACCGGCGCGCTGGATCTCGCCTTCGTCCGCCCGCCCGACAGTGCGGACAAGCGGCTCGAATTCCGCGATCTGCTCCAGGAGACCGCGATCGTGGCGTTTCCGCAACGCCACCCGCTCGCCGAGCGCAAGTCGATCACGCTGGCGCAGATCGCCGACGAGGCGATGCTGGTGCCGGACCGCCGCTCGCGGCCACACAGCCATGACCTCACGATCAAGCTGTTCGAGCAGGCCGGGCTGACGCCGCGCATCGTGCAGGTCGCCGACGAGAAGCAGACCATCATCCATCTGGTGGCAACGAAGCTCGGCGTTGCGATCGTGCCGCGCTGGACCACGCGGATGGCGGTATCAGGCGTGCGCTTCGTGCCGCTGCGGCCGAAGCAGAGCGGCCCCATCGGCCGGCTGCCGCTTGCCGCCGCATGGCTGCGCGGTTCGCGCGACCCGGCCCGCGATGCCATGCTGGCGGTGCTGGAGGCGCGCCTGCGCAGCTATGCGCGGGAGGCGTGAGCGGCTATGACATTGGCCTGGCGAGAAGGTGGGACGCGATGACTGCACAGAAAGCTTCGAACGAATTGCGGGTTGCCATCGCAGGCCTGGGCTCGATCGGCACCAAGATCGCGACCGCACTCGATCAGGGCATCGAGGGGCTGACGCTGTCCGCTGTCGCCGTGCGTGATCCCGCCAAGCATCAGGCGTTTCTGGGCGGCCTGCGTCGTGCGCCATCCGTGCTGCCGATCGATCAGCTCGGTGACGCCGCGGATATCGTGGTCGAATGCGCGCCGAGCGGCCAGTTGCGCGCGATCGTCGAGCCCGCGGTGAAGCGCGGCAAGGCCGCCGTCGTCGTCAGCGTCGGCGGACTGCTCGACAATTTTGATCTGGTCGATCTCGCCCGCGCCAATGGCGGCCGCATCATCGTGCCGACCGGAGCGCTGATCGGGCTGGACGCCGTCAACGCCGCCGCAATCGGCACCATCAACTCGGTGAAGATGGTGACGCGCAAGCCGATCGACGGTCTGAAGGGCGCGCCCTTCATCGTCGAAAACAACATCGATATCGACAATCTACGCGAGCCGCTCAAACTGTTCGAGGGCACCGCGCGCGAGGCCGCAAAGGGCTTTCCAGCCAATCTCAACGTCGCGGTCGCGCTGTCGCTCGCGGGCGTCGGGCCGGACCGCACCTCCGTGCAGATCTGGGCCGATCCGACCGTGACGCGCAACGTTCACCGCATCGAAGTCGAGGCGGATTCGGCGCGCTTCTCGATGTCGATCGAGAACATCCCGTCGGAGAATCCCAAGACGGGCCTGATCACGGCGCTCTCCGTGATCGCGCTGCTACGCAAGCAGCGCGCCACGCTTTGTGTCGGGACGTAACCTCTACGCGCCCGTGACGCGCCAGATCACGTTGCCGACGTCGTCGGCCATCAGCAGCGACTTCTTGTCGGGTCCGATCACGACGCCAACCGGACGGCCGTAGGATTCCTTCTCGTCCGGGGACAGGAAGCCCGACAGGATGTCGCGACTGGGGCCGGAGGGCTTGCCGTTTTCGAACGGGATGAACACCAGTTTGTAGCCCGAGAGAGTGCTGCGATTCCACGAGCCGTGCTGGCCGATCACCATGCCGTCGGGGAAGCCGGGCAGGGTCCCTGCGGGCATCCAGCACAGGCCGAGCGAAGCGGTGTGGCCGCCGAGTGCGTAGTCCGGTTGAAGCGCTTTGGCGACCATCGCGGGATCCTGCGGCACGCGATCGTCGACCGTCTTGCCCCAGTAGCAATAGGGCCAGCCGTAGAAGCCGCCGTCGCGCACCGAGGTGAGATAGTCCGGCGGCGTCTCGTCGCCGAGACCGTCGCGCTCGTTGACGACGGTCCAGAGCACGTTCGTATTGGGCTCCCACGCGAGTCCAACCGGGTTGCGCAGTCCCGCACCAAAAATGCGATGCGTGCCGGCGGCGAGATCGAGCTCATAGACCGCGGCGCGGCCTTCCTCGACCTCCATGCCCATCTCGGCGATGTTGCTGAGCGAGCCGACACCGGCATAGAGCTTCTTGCCGTCGGGGCTTGCGAGCAGGCTGCGCGTCCAATGGCCGCTCGGCTTGAACGTCGTGAGCCGCTTGCCCGGCGCGGTGATGCGGTCGGCATTGGCGACATAGGGGAAGGCCATCACGCCGTCGGTGTTGCCGACATAGAATGTGTTGCCGACCAGCGCCATGCCGAAGGGCTGGCTGAGGTTCTCCATGAAGGCGCCGCGCACTTCGGCGACGCCGTCGCCGTCCTTGTCGCGCAGGAGCGTGATGCGGTTGGCGCTGACTCCGAGCGCTGCGGCGCGCCGCATCGTCGCCTGCATCGCATAGTGAAACACCGACCTCGGCGCGCCCGCAATCTGCGTCGCCTCCGCGATCAGCACGTCGCCATTCGGCAGCACCTCGATCCAGCGCGGATGGTCGAGCCCGGTTGCGAACGCATTGACCTTGAGCCCGGGGGCGACCGTCGGCTTCTGGCCCTCGCTCCAGCCCCTGGCCGTCGGCATCTTCAAGGTCGGCAGCGCCCCCTGCGGCTTCGCTTCGGGAATCGCCGGCGCCTGGCCCCAGGCCGGCGCGGGCGCGGTGCCCGACAGCCGCCGCCATTGCAGCGCGGCACCGCCGATCAGCGCGACGAACTGCGCGAAGATGCTGGAAAAGGTCATGGAAATCCCCTGTTGAACGTACGGCACAGTCCAACGACGGATCGCCCAAAGCCCCGCGCGGGCTCAGACCTTATCGTCGACCTCTCCAGATCCACGATGGGATGTCGTCGTGCCTTTTTGCGCGCGCATCCAACTGGGTAGCGGCAAAAAGGTCAACCGTTACGGAACTCGATCAGCGCCTATTCCCGAGGAATGGCAGCCGACCAAATTTGCATGGAGAGGAAAGTCAGCGGCCGATGTGCCGGTCCAGCCGCCGGCGCGAGCCTCTGCTGCTACGCTAGGCACGCCCAAAGAACTGACTAATTTTCGGTGCCATTGCCCGCCGCGCGCCGTGACGACATCTCCAGGCATGCAACTGTTTAACCATCCGTTAACCATAGCTATTCATGATACTGCCCGTGTATATGTGTTCGCGACGAGCTTGAACTGCATGGCGCAGCGTGGTTCCAGAGCGCCAGTTGGAGGGGATGAGGGCATCCTGAGCTTTCCCTCACCGCTGGCACCAGACAAGGGAGCAACAGCTCTCGATCTGGTATATCAAGCGGCCGATGTCTTCCGCGATATGGAGAAGCACGCCCGCGAGACCGAAGCCCGTGCCCAATCACTTTGCACGAGCGCCATAGAAAGATTGCGGCTGGCCGAAGGGCGAGCGGAGGCCGCCGAGCGGGCACAGCGTGAACTCACCGTAGCCACCCAAACTAAGCTGCAAGATGCTTGCCGAGCGCTGGAGCAAGCCCAGTGCTGCATTGAAGCTCAAAAGGATAAGTTGACGGCCGTAGAGCTTCGCGCCGAAGTTGCGGAAGCCGAAGCGCGACAAGCCAAGGAAGCGCTCGCGCTCGTTGAAGAGGCCATTCGCAAGCGTCTGCTTTGCGCAAACCCGCATGCCGATGGCAGGTTGGCAGCGGTAGCCTGATCGATTGCGACTGCAATGACTCACTGGGGGCTACCGCGCGGGCAGGCGCGGAGCGGGCGAACTACCCCTGCTGCAAGCCTGGCGGTAGCCACCTCCTTTAGCATTTGAAATCGGCTGGGATTGGGTTCGATCCAAACAGGGGCTGGTGCAGCCTGAGAGGCTCATTTTACTTGCGGGACAAGACGCCGCGTGACCCGCGCGCCAATCCAAATGACAGAGCCAAACGATAACGAACTATTAACCATGTTGGGCTATCTGGAGAATTGGGCATTCGGGGCGCGTGTGCTGGCTTGCGGGCCAGCCGGTAGCGTAGGCGTGGACCCATGGCCCTTGACCCGGAAGAACTCGTCACCCTGACAGATCACGGCTCGATGAAACTGCGCGCGGCAGTATCGCGCGCGATGACGTTGCCACCCAAGGAACGCAAGCGGACGACAATCGTCCGCGAGGGTGAACCGGCGATCCTGCATTTCGAGCAGATCAAAAACCTTGCGGCGCGGTGGAACGCACGGCTCGCGCCAATCGACTGACTAGTTTCGCTGTGCTGGTGTCAATCGAGCCCCGAGCCCCCAAAAGAGGCGGCCCGTGCACGGCCTCGTCGACCCTCGGTAAGCATGAGTTTGATGCCGGTCGCCGCATGCGGATTACCGTTCGTTGCGACCTGCGTCCGCGAGCGCTGCCGAGATCTCTCGCAATGAGCGCCGACCGCCCCTGAGCGGCACCCGCGCGACGCTTGGCTTCCGCTGCCCCGTTAAGATTTCATTAACCCTACGAGAGCAAGTCTTTTGGCTGGGGCCGGGCGGATCATTCGCAAGGAAAATCCCATGCCAAATCTGGAAGAGGCAATTCGCGAGCGCGCCTACCACCTCTGGGTCGCCGATGGGCAACCCGACGGAAAGGCGGAAGTCCATTGGATGCATGCTCAATACGAAATTCTCGAGGCGTCAGTCGCAAACCCTGCTGTGGCTGACATCGCAGTGACAAAGCCCGCCAGAAGGGTGCGATCCCCGAAAAAGCAAAACTCGCGCTGACGGGTCCAGCGCGAGGACGTGCGCCATTCGCAATTCGGTCGGCGGGCTGCCGGTCGTCGTTAGAAATGACATCCAACGATGCGGGAATTGGCAGCCTCGCTAACCCAAATTTCTTCGAGAGGAACAGACAACAACACCTAGACTATTCGTCGGGTCGGCAGTTCAATTGGCATTGGTTGATCGAGTCGGTTTCTCGCACCATCCAGCGCCGAGAGCGACGAGCGCCGACGTGACCAGAGCCCATGGCAACCAGTGTCCGACGGGACCAGCGTCCATAAGGCCAGCGTCAAAGAGGCCAGGGTCCAGAAGGCCAGCGTAGAGCGAGCATCAACCCTGCAAGCAGCCCGCCAAGTCTGCTCGCAGCCCAACTTGGCAAGACACGGCAAGGCCTTTGCCAGCGAAGAGCCTTTGAGGCTTTTGGGACCATCGGTTACTCCGATGGTCCCTTTTCATTGTGGTGCCATTGGCGCGAGACATCGGGCGGCTGTTGCTTCCGCGTTCACCATGCAATCGAGCGAGGAACGCTATTTGATCGTCGCGTGCACAGTGATTACCGACATGCCAGAAGCTGTCGGTCCCTGCCCCGTCGCTTTGATGGCAAAGGTATCGCTACCCTTATATTTAGCCTTCGAACGTAGACAGGTTGAGCCTTCTCAGCTTGCCGTGTGACGGCTTTTGAGAGATGTCCGAGCCACTCACCGTGCCGCGCATCTGGATTGGAAATTGGCAACTTCCTCCGGACGTGAGGTCAATGTCGGCCGTCGAGTTCTCGCCCCAATCCGCTAGTGTGCCAGAGATTGAGCATTCAGAAACGGCCGCCGCCCGAGATACAGACAGTAGGCTTGGACAGCTAGCGATGAGCGCCAACGCGGCGACCTTTGACAACTGCATAATAGGCTTCTCCGTAGCGTTGTCAGTTTACGGACATCACTCCTCTGGAACCCCGGCTAGGGCTAGGCCGCATGCCCTCGCAGACCCGCTCTCGTCCTGCGAGATATTTCGTATCGTCGCTTGCTTGGCTGACAAGCAAGCGACTGATGGTAAAGCTTGGATCGAGCGCAAGTCCGACACTAGCAGTAACGTCGTGCAGAGAAAGCGGAACGCAGCGACCGCGCCTTCAGGACGCTTCACCGCGGCGACAGGAACGGAATGATCATCGGCACGCGACGGCAATAGGCGCCGTAGGCGTCTTCGCCGAGCTCCTTGGACAGAAACACCTCTTCCATCCGGCCCTTCTGCCACATGCCGAGCGAGATCAGGATGGCGCCGAGGATCGTCGTTACGAGGCCGATCGCGATGCCGGTGACGAGCATGCCTGCAATCAGTCCCGTGTAGATCGGGTGACGCACGATGCCGTAGGGGCCAGTGTCGATAACGCGGTGGTCTTCCTTGTGGGTGATGGTGTTGGACCAGAATTTTCCGAGATGCAGCCGGCCCCACCAGGCGAAGGCGATGCCGGCGGCCGAGAGGACCGCGGCGATGTAGATGCCGGTGTTGCCGAGCACCCAGAGCGGCTTCCAGCCCAGGACCTGTGCAACCCACGGCGTGTACAGGATTCCGCCGACCAGGATCGGCAGGCGATAGCGCTGCGACTCCAGCGTCATGACCTGCTTCTGGGTGCGGCCCTGCCAGAACGAGGCGCCGACCCAGCTGGCGAGAAAGGCGAGCCAGATCAAGGCCAGGAGTTCGGTCGGCCAGGTCGTGGTCCAGCCACCCCAGGCCACGGAGAGAAGCTTGCTGAAATCGAAGGACATGAAGGTTCTTTGCGTTTGGGCGGAGGCCTTAGCTCGCGCGCGAGGAAAGCGCGTGATGCTCGATGGCGCCGGAGGGCCGCTGGCCGTTGCGGGCGAGCAGATGGGTGATGGTTTCGCGCAAGACCGGTTCGATCGGGCGCGGCGCGTAGCCGAGCTCGGTGCGCGCCTTGCCGATCGAGAGGTCGCTCGCGGCAAGCGCGATGCGCACGCCCTCGGCGGTGCCGTTGGGCGGCCGGCGCGTGATGCGATCGGAGATGGATTCGAGCATGATCGCGGAGAGCTCGGCGATCTTGCCGGGCACGACGACCGGGAACTGCCGGCGGCCGCTCATCGCCGACATCATCCGCAGGATGTTGCCGAGCGGGACGCAGTCGCCGCCGAGGATGTAGCGCTGGCCGATGCGGCCGCGCTCCATGGTCAGCACAAGGCCCATCGCGACGTCGCGGACATCGACGAGATTGACCAGGAAGTTGAGATGCGGCTGCACCTTCTTCTGGAGGAAGTACCACAGCATCGCGGTCGGCGGCGTCAGGTTGTGGTCGGCGGCACCGATCGGCATGGTCGGCGTGCCGATCACGAGCGGAAAGCCCGCGGCCGCCGCCTTCGCGGCGTGGTGCTCGGCGAGCGACTTCGACCGCGTATAGGCGCCGGGCATCGCATCGGCCGGCTGCAGCGCCTCTTCTGCGGCAACGCCGTTGAGGTCGGAATAGGGGAACAGGATCGATTCCGTCGAGCAGTGCAGGAAGCGCGACACGCCGCGCCTCATCGCCGCGGCAAGCACGATTTCGGTGCCGCGGCAATTGACGTCGTGGAAGTCCTGCTTGTTGGCGACCCACATACCGGGCAGGCCGGCGAGGTGATAGACCTGATCGACACCGGCGATCGCGGCGTCGACCGCGGCGCCATCCAGCACCGAGCCGTGGACGTGTTCAACGTCGGCGTTCGCCGCGGCCGGCGCACGGACATCGAGAACGCGTACCCGCTGCCCACGGGCGCGGAGCGCTTCTACGAGATGATGTCCGATGAAGCCGCTGCCACCGGTAACCAGTACGAGAGCCATGCAGAAGGTTTGCTGTTTCGCTTCTAGAGCTATCGGGTTGAAAGGGAATTGGTCGGAACAGGCGCCAAAATCGCGGCAAGGTCGCGACGGAAGCCCAGTGCAATGAATAATTTCGCCATGACAAACATCGGTCCAAGCAGGAAATGCGCGGGGTGGTCGACCATCGACGGCTGCCGTTCCTCGAAAACCCTGTGGCCCACGATCTGCGCTGCGACGCCAGATCCGATCAGCACCGCAAAAATCGACCACATCATGACGATCGAGGCCTGATTGCCGATTGCGGTTGCGACCGAAAGCAGCACGGTCATCGCGGCAAGGATGCCGAGTCCAATCCCGGCGTCCAGCATCAGCCAGTAAACCAGCACCGGCAGGGCCGCAACCACGGCCAGGCTCACCTCGATCCCGAAGATGGGAAAACGCACGAGGGTGAGCGGCAGCACGGCGCCGGTGAAGAGCAGGAGGATTCCGACCACGTGCATCGCGCAGTTCCAGGGATCGCGATGATATTCGACGTAATCGGCCAGTTGGCGTTGAAAATAACCAGCCATCTCGGTCTCGTGCAGCATGGGGTCGGGGAAGGGCGAGAACTGGCTATAGCACCTGATAGGGCAGTGCACAAACCGGCTCGCGTGTCGCGCAAAGCATGGCTGTTGCGCTTTCGACAGGCCGCAAAACGGTTGGAACTTCAAAGAGTTCCGTCAGGGGAAGCGATCTTGCTCAGCGCTTCTTGGCGGGCTTTTTCGCCGCAGGCCCGGGCGCCGCAGCCGGATGCGCAGGCGCCTCCTCCGGCACCTTGGCATAGGTCAGGATTTGCAACTGACCGTTGACCGCCGAGGTCGGCTTGGCACGGTCGAGAAACTGCTCCTCGCCGAGGCCGATCGGATGCAGCCGCTTGGTCGAGATCTTGAACGTGTTCACCAGGACGTCACGGATCGCATCGGCGCGTCGCTGGCTCAGGATCGCATTGGCCTCGCGCGTTTTCGCATTGGATTCGACATGGCCGACGATCAGGAACGTGTACGGCAGCAGCGAGGAGTTAACCAGCGCGTCCGCGATGCGGCCGACGGTCTGATAGGACGCCGGCTGGATGATCGGCGTGTCGGCGTCGAACTGGATCTGCGCGTTGAAGGCGGGCAGGTTGGCGAGGTCAGGCGCGATCAGCGGGCGGTTCACCGGACCCGGATCGTTCTTGATCCTGGCCTTGGCGCGCTCCATCACCTGCTGCTTCAGCGCGGGAAGGTCGACCTCGGCGGCCTGTTCGAAATGGTTCAGCTTGCCGACAATGTCGTCACGGGTCGGCGCCGCCGTCTGCGCGCTTGCTGCGCCCGCGAGCAGGGCCAAGACCACGACCAGCGTGATGGCGATTCCGTTCGCGCGCATCACCGATACCCCGCGTCGTCGACGGCCTTCAGGCAGTTGTTGCTGATGCCCTTGGGCGTCGAGACCAGGCAGGGGATCGACTTGCTGGTCTCCTTGGTCGAGCCGCCGCAGACCTTGACGATCTCGCGCTGGCAGGCGTTCGCCACCGTGACGCGCGCGGCGACGCGCTTCTGGATGGCATCGAAGGCGCCGAGATAGTCGCTCTGGCATTGCTGGGAGAGCACGTCGCGGTTGCGGGACAGGCACTCTTTCAGCCGGGTCGAGTCCGGGTTGACGCCGCGGCAATTGGCGACGATTTCCGCGCCGCAGCTCTTGGCCAGGAGCCCGATCGAATCGCCAAAGCTCATGGTCTCCGCCGCCGCTAGCGACGGCATCCCCAATGCCAGCAAGATCAGTGTGATGGAGCCCCGGACCATGGGCGCATCTGATACGGGGAAGTTCGCGGTGGTCAAGGGGCGTTCGGGCGAGAACTGTCGAACGTCCGGCCAGTGCGGCGAACAGTCCTCACTCGGCCTCAGGGAGGGGCGGCCATTCGATCAGGGCGACCGTGTGTTTCCTGAGGTCGTCGGCCACAGCAGGGTCGGCCTTGAGCTCGTCCAACGTCCGCGGCGGGGGAAGCTGGCGGCCGTCCGCGCTCAGCTCCTGCGCATAAAATGCGAGCGCCTCGGGCGCACTCTCCAGGGCCTCGTCGACGTCGTCGCCGCCGGAAATGCAGCCCGGCAAGTCCGGAAACCACAAGCTGACGGCGTCGTCCGGGTCGGCGTCCTCGATGATGGCGACGTACTGAGGCATATCAGGCGTCACGCCCGCTGCACAAAACTGTCCACGACCTTCTTCTCGCCGGCCTTGTCGAAGGCGATGGTGAGCTTGTTGCCGTCGATCTTGGTGACGCGGCCGTAGCCGAATTTCTGGTGGAAGACGCGGTCGGAGAGGGAAAATTCCGAGGTGGTGCCGGTGGATTTGGCGACCAGCTCGCCCTCGATCGTCATCGGCCCGCGGCGGCGTGAGGAGAAGCTGCCGAAATCCGGGCCGGATGAGGAGGAGAACGACGAGGCTTGTTCCTCGAAGCCGCCTTGGCCGCCGCCACTGCGTCCACCGCCCCGGTTCCGGTTGGCCTGGGCGCGCTGCCAGCCCGGGGTCGAATAGGTGGAACCGAACGCCTCCATGTCGTCGAAACGCGAGGCGCCGTAGCCGCCGGTGCCGCCCCAGGCCGAGCCGCCCTTGGATTCCGTGATCTCGACATTGGCGGACGGCAATTCGTCGAGGAAGCGCGACGGGATCGTGGTCGACCAGGTGCCATGGATCCGGCGGTTGGTCGCAAAATAGATCTTTGCGCGGCGCCTCGCGCGGGTCAGGCCGACATGGCCGAGCCGGCGCTCTTCCTCGAGGCCGGCACGGCCCTGTTCGTCCAGCGTGCGCTGGCTCGGGAACAGGCCTTCCTCCCAGCCGGGCAGGAACACGTTGTCGAATTCGAGACCCTTGGCCGAATGCAGCGTCATCAGCGACACCGCGTCTTCCTCGGCGCCGCCGTCGCGATCCATCACCAGCGAGATGTGCTCCAAAAACCCCTGCAGGTTCTCGAACTCCTCCATCGAGCGCACCAGCTCTTTCAGGTTCTCCAGCCGGCCCGCGGCGTCGGCCGATCGGTCCTTCTGCCACATCTCGGTATAGCCGCTCTCGTCGAGCACGATCTGGGCGAGATCGGTGTGCGCGGTGACCTCGCGCTGGGCACGCCAGCGGTCGAACTGGGCGACGACGTCGCGCAAGCTTCCGCGCGCCTTCGGCTTCAGCTCGTCGGTCTCGACCACCGCGCGCGCCGCCTCGAACAGCGGGATGCGGCGCTTGCGGGCGTGGTCGTGCAGCATCTGCACGGTGGCGTCGCCGAGGCCGCGCTTGGGCACATTGACGATGCGCTCGAAGGCGAGATCGTCGGCAGGTGAATTGATGACGCGCAGATAGGCCAGCGCATCGCGGATTTCGGCCCGCTCATAGAAGCGCGGGCCGCCGATCACGCGGTAGGGCAGGCCGAGCGTGACGAAACGGTCTTCGAATTCGCGCATCTGGTAGGAGGCGCGCACCAGGATCGCGATCTCGTTGAGCTTGTCGCCCTGGCGCTGGATCTGTTCGATCTCCTCGCCGATGCCGCGGGCTTCCTCTTCCGAATCCCACGAGCCGGTGACGGTGACCTTCTCGCCGTCATGGTCCTCGGTGCGCAGTGTCTTGCCGAGCCGGCCTTCGTTGTGCGCGATCAGATGCGAGGCGGCGGCGAGGATGTGGCCGGTCGAGCGGTAATTGCGCTCGAGGCGAATGACCTTGGCGCCGGGGAAATCGTGGTCGAAGCGCAGGATGTTGTCGACCTCGGCGCCGCGCCAGCCATAGATCGACTGGTCGTCGTCGCCGACGCAGCAGATGTTTTTGACGTGGGGCATCTGCTCCCTCGCCCCGCTTGCGGGGTCGCGACGAGCTTCGCTCGCGCTGAGAGCGTCGGGGTGAGGGGCCGTCTCCACGAGTTCAGTCTGCGGAGAGTCCCCCTCACCCGCATCGCTTTGCGATGCGGCCTCTCCGCGCACGCGGGGAGACGCGAAGGAAGAAGCCGTCGGCGCCTGCGACAGCAGCCGCAGCCACAGATATTGCGCGACGTTGGTGTCCTGATATTCGTCGACCAGGATGAATTTGAAGCGCTGCTGGTACTGCCGCAGGATGTCCGGATGCTCGCGGAAGATCCGGATGTCTTCCAGCAGCAGGTCGCCGAAATCGGCGGCGTTCAAGATCTTCAGCCGCTCCTGGTAGCTCGCATAGAGCTTGCCGCCCTTGCCGTTGGCGAACACGGCGGCTTCGCCTGACGGCACCTGCGACGGCGTCAGGCCGCGGTTCTTCCAGCCGTCGATCAGGCCGGCCAGCATGCGTGCCGGCCAGCGCTTGTCGTCGATGTTGTCGGCCTGCAAAAGCTGCTTGAGCAGCCGCACCTGGTCATCGGTGTCGAGCACCGTGAAGTTCGACTTGAGCTGCGCCAGCTCGGCATGGGTGCGCAGGATGCGGCCGCCGATGGAGTGGAAGGTGCCGAGCCACGGCATGCCTTCGACCGCATGGCCGAGCATCTGGCCGAGCCGATGCTTCATCTCGCGCGCGGCCTTGTTGGTGAAGGTCACCGACAGGATCTCGGCGGGGCGGGCGCGGCCCTGGCTGAGGATGTGGGCGATGCGCGTGGTCAGCACGCGCGTCTTGCCGGTGCCGGCGCCGGCCAGCACCAGGACCGGGCCGTCCAGCGTCTCCACGGCGTCGCGCTGCTCAGGATTGAGCCCGGACAGATATTTCGGGCCCACGGAGGCGCGCGCACGCGCGGCGATGCCGCCGGCTGCGGGCTGGTGGTCGGGTACGCTTGTGATCTTGCTCGGCTCGGTCATGCGAATCATTGGCCCCACGATGGCACCGCGGGGTGGTGGAAGGGAGCCTTCTTAACAGGGATTGCTGCCTATATGGGGCGTCGGGGCAAGGTTTTCCACGTGCGCGGCGGGCCGATTTGTTCCCTCCGCGAGGGCGAATTTCCAGCTTGCGTGGGCCGGAACCATCGTTCCCGCGTCGAGATTGTCTGGACAGGTGGCGCGGCCAGCCGCGCCGACGCAGACAGACATCAAGACGAGGATTTGACCATGCTAGGCTGGGTTGTGACGTTTCTGGTTATCGCACTGATCGCCGGCATCCTGGGCTTCGGCGGCATCGCCGGCGCCTCGATCGAGATCGCCAAGATCATCTTCTTCATCGCGGTCGTGCTGTTCCTGGTCTCGGCCGTGGTGGGACTAGCGCGCGGACGAAGGATATAGGTGTGATCCTCATGGTGAGGAGCGCGGAACGCGCGTCTCGAACCATGAAGGCCCGACTGTGGCCTTGCATCCTTCGAGACGCCCGCTTCGCGGGCTCCTCAGGATGAGGGGTTAGAGCGAGCTGTTCAGCTACCGCTTCGAGGGCATCGCCACGTTCCGGCCGATGCCCTCGGGCCGCGGCAGGGCGCCGTGGGCGCCGACGACGGCTGCGATGCGCTGCCGGATATCGGGCGGAAAGGCCGCCACCTTTCGCGAGCCCATGTCGATGTGGAGCGACATGTTTTCGGAGGTCGCCGACAGCCAGCCTTCGGTCGCGTGCCGCAACTCCTGGAACGTATGCAGCCGCTTGTCGTCGGCTTCGAGCAGCCAGACCGACACCTGCACGGGATCGCCAAGGTGGATTTCGCGCAGATACCGCACATGGCATTCGGCAGTGAAGGTCGAGCCGCCTCGCTCCTTCATGTAGCCCGGCCCGATCCCGAGCTGTAACCACATCTGGTCGATCGCGCGGTCGAACATCACGTTGTAATAGGCCATGTTGAGATGGCCGTTATAGTCGATCCATTGCGGCTCGATCTGCATGATCGACGAGCGGAACGGCTCGGCAGCGGCGGTCTCCGGCATGTGTCTTTCCTGCTATGCGCGCGGTCGCTTGACTTGACCGGTCAGATGTCCTTTGCCACGGTTCTTCTGTCGGGAGGAATGTCCGTGGGTACGACCATCACCAATAATCCGCCGCGGGTTGAGCCGAAAGCCCTCGCAAGCGCGCTGGAGCAGCTTGCCGCACGGTTCGGCAACCGCCTCATCACCTCGCAGGCCGTTCGCGAGCAGCACGGCCATACCACCACATGGATCGTCAACCAGCCGCCGGACGGCGTGGTGATGGCGCAGGAGACCGCCGACATCCAGGACGTGGTGCGGATCTGCGCCAAGAACCGCGTGCCCGTCATCGCCTTCGGCACCGGCACCTCGCTCGAGGGCCAGGTCAACGCGCCCGCCGGCGGCATCTCGATCGACCTGCGCGACATGAACAAGGTGCTCGCGGTGCACGCCGAGGACCTCGACTGCGTGATCCAGCCCGGCGTCACCCGCAAGGCGCTGAACGAGCATCTGCGCGACCAGGGCCTGTTCTTCCCCATCGACCCCGGCGCGGATGCTTCGCTCGGCGGCATGGCCTCGACCCGCGCCTCCGGCACCAACGCGGTGCGCTACGGCACCATGCGCGACAGCGTGCTCGCTTTGAAGGTCGTGCGCGGCGACGGCGAGATCATCACGACAGGCACGCGCGCCAAGAAATCTTCTGCCGGCTACGACCTGACGCATCTGTTCGTCGGCGCCGAAGGCACGCTCGGCATCATCTCCGAGCTGACCATTCGCCTGCGCGGCATCCCTGACACAATCGCGGCCGGTGCGGTGTCGTTCGAGACCGTGCACGGGGCATGTCAGGCCGTGATCCTGGCGATCCAGACCGGCATTCCCGTGGCGCGCATCGAGCTGCTCAACGCCGCGCAGGTGAAGGCCTGCAACGCCTATTCGAAGCTGACGCTGCCGGAAACGCCGTTGCTGCTGATGGAATTCCACGGCAGCGAGGTCGAGGTCGGCGAGCAGTCCAAGGCGTTCGGCGAGATTGCAAAGGATTGCGGCGGCGGCGATTTCTCCTGGACCACCAAGCCGGAGGATCGCACCAAGCTGTGGCAGGCGCGGCACGACGCCTATTGGTCGGTGAAGGCGCTGCGTCCCGGCGACAGCATCGGCGTGGTTGCAACCGACGTTTGCGTGCCGATCTCGCGGCTTGCCGATTGCGTCGGCGAGACCGAGGAAGATCTCAAGCGCCTCAACCTGCTGTCGCCGATCGTCGGCCATGTCGGTGACGGCAATTTCCACTGCTCGCTGGTCTGCGACACCAACGATGCCGACGAGATGGCGCGCGGCGAGGAGTTCATGCATCGCCTGGTCGAGCGCGCGCAGGCGATGGACGGCACCTGCACCGGTGAGCACGGCATCGGCCAGGGCAAGCAGAAATATCTCAAGGCGGAACTCGGCCCCGAAGCGCTCGACGCGATGCGGGCGCTGAAGCAGGCGCTCGATCCGCTGAATATCTTCAATCCCGGCAAGATCGTGCCGGAGGCATAGCGCGCCGTCCGCTGCGTCGCGGTCGCGGAACTTTCGGCAGTCAGGCCGGTTCCAATTCCGTCAATTTCCGATGCCTCGATGGCGCGGCTCTGCGGGAGGATGCGATGTTGCGACCTGTCATTGGAATTGCCGTGATGGCGCTTGCCTGCATGCTGGCGGGCACGGCTCTGGGCAAGGGCGGGCACGGTGGCGGCCATGGTGGTGGGCACGGAGGCGGGCATGGCGGCGGCCATCATGGTGGCGGCCATCACGGCGGCGGTCATCATGGTGGTGGTCATCATGGAGGCGGCCATTTTGGTGGTCATGGCTTCGGGCACGCGCATGGCGGCGGGCATCATGGCGGGCCCCGCTTCGCAACTGGCGCGCGACATCGCGGCCCGAACTTCGGCCAGATCCGCAATGCGGCCGTCCGTCCTGCGAATTTTCGCAACGCCCTCAACGTGCATTCCAGCGCCTTCCGCAACGGCCGTCTGATCAGCAATCCGGCCGCGCGAGCCCAGATCGCAGCGGCGGCCGCACTGGCCGGCTGGCACGGCGCCAGCAGCGGGTGGTGGCAACATGCGGGCGGCGGTTATGGCTGGGTCGGACCGCTGTTCTGGCCGTTCGCCTACAACGATCTCTACGACTACACGATCTGGGGCGACGGTCTCGGCTTCTGGGGCTACGGCTATCCGGACATCTATGCCGGCATCTTCGGGCCCTACGGCTATGACGGTCTCTCGGCCTATCTGCCGCAGCGGCCGGTGGGACGGCGCCAGGCGCGCGGCGTCCCGCTGGATCGGCTCTGCGGCAGCGACCGCCGCGAAATCGTCGGTCTGCCGATCGACCAGATCGCCGCCGCGGTGCAGCCGACCGAGGCGCAAGGCGCAAGCCTCGACGAACTCGGCAATGCCTCGATCCAGGCGTCCGAGATGATCCGCGCGTCCTGCCCGTCGCAGGTCGCGGCGACAGCGCCAGGTCGGCTGACGGCGATGCAGCAGCGCATCGAGGCGATGGAGAAAGCCGTCGATCTCGTTCAGCCCGCGCTCGATCGATTCTACGGCTCGCTCACCGACGAGCAGAAGGCGCGCTTCAATGCGCTGGCCGAGGATCAGCGTCGTGCGACGGCTTCCAGCAACACCGGGGGATCGCTGGTCCAGAATTGCGCGACGCCTGCTGCGCTCGATTGGCCCAGCACTGACATCGACGCGAGGCTTCATCCCAACGACACTCAGCGCGCCGCGCTACAGGTGCTCCAGGATACCAGCGCCAAGGTCAGCGCATCGCTCAAGGCGGCCTGCGAGCCCAGCGACGTGATGACGCCGCCGGCGCGAATGGCCGCGGTTCGCAAGCGGCTCGACACGATGCTCGACGGCGTCAAGTCGGTTCGCGCAGCGCTGGAGGATTTCTACGCCACGCTGAATGACGAGCAGAAGGCGCAGTTCGAGGCCATCGGACCACGTCGGACGTCCTGACTGCATATCGATAATGCGTGGCGGAAAAATCGCCTCGCCGATCTCGATCGGCCTCTCTATGCTGGGCGAGGCGGGAGCGCGGAACTACGGCGGCTGGAAGACCATTGGTGACGGGGCGATGAAGTGGTTCGCGAAGCAGAAGCCGGCGGACATCTGGGACGAGACGATCGAAGGACCGCTCGGCGACATCGAGGCCGCCGAGCGCATCCGCGCGATTTGTGACGCCGCAGCCGCGAGGGCGGCCGGTTCGGCGCGCAACGACACGCGCGAAGGTGAGCGCTATGAACGCGCGGCCAAGGTGGCGATGGAAATCGCGATGAAGATCTCGGATGGATTGATGCGCGACGCCGCCGTCCATCGCATCGTCGATCTCTGCATGACAGCGAACGACCTCAAGACCGCGCAGATCCTGTTTCGCGCGATCCATGCCAGCTGGATCCGTGAGGCGATACAGCGGGATCATCCGACCCTGGCCTAGAGGCGTGTACTCGTAAATCCGGTGTGCCCGGCAACGAGCCAAGTGCCATCGAGCTCTCCGGGCGTCATCGAAGCTGGTGACAAGAAGGCGAATTCCCGCTCACCGGTGGAATTGATCCTCTGCCGGGGTTAGATGGCCGCCTCGGTCTGCGCGTCGAAAACATGAAGCCTGGAAGGCCGCATGGCAACGCGCAGCCTGTCGCCCACCCTCACCCTCGCGGTCGGCTCGACGCTCGCCACCATGATACTCTCGCCGACCTTCATATCGAGCAGGATTTCCGAGCCGAGTTGCTCGACCACCTCAATCACAGCATCGAAGCATGAGTGGCCGAGATCAGCGCTACCCGCCACGGTAAGGTCCTCCGGCCGCACGCCGAGCATGACCTCGCGTCCGATATGGCCGCGCAGCCGCTGCGCGGTCTCGTCCGGCAGCTTGATGCGCAGGCCGGAGTTCTCGGCAATCAGCGATCCGTTCGCCTCGGTCACCGTAACGGCGGCGAAATTCATGGCCGGGGAGCCGATGAAGCCGGCGACGAACTTGTTGGCGGGCTGATTGTACAGTTCGAGCGGCTCCCCCACTTGCTGGACCACGCCGTCTTTCATGACGACGACCCGGTCACCCAGCGTCATGGCCTCGACCTGATCGTGGGTAACGTAAATGGCGGTGGTGCCGAGACGGAGATGCAGTTTCTTGAGCTCAACGCGCATCTGTACCCGCAGCTTGGCATCGAGGTTCGACAGCGGCTCGTCGAACAGGAACACGCGGGGGTGACGCACAATGGCACGACCCAACGCCACGCGCTGGCGCTGGCCGCCGGACAGCTGGCGCGGCTTGCGCGTTAGCAATTCACCGATGCCGAGGATGTCGGCCGCCTCCCGCACGCGCTTGTCAATCTCGGGCTTTTCGAATTTGCGCATCTTCAGGCCAAACGCCATGTTGTCGTGCACGCTCATGTGCGGGTACAGGGCGTAGTTCTGGAACACCATGGCGATGTCGCGGTCCATCGGCGCCAATTCATTGACCACGTTTCCGTCGATGGAAATGTCGCCGGAACTGATCGCTTCAAGCCCGGCGATCATTCTCAGCGTCGTGGTCTTGCCGCAGCCGGACGGTCCGACGAACACCACGAACTCCTTGTCGCGGATCTGCAGATTGACGTCTTTGACAGCGTGCACGCTGTCGTAGAACTTGTTGATCCCCTTGAGGACGACCTGGCCCATTCGCTCCACCCGCCTTCCGCATGCCCACTTTCCTGATGATCCGGGGTGCTGTCAGCCCTTCACCGATCCAGTCAGTCCTGCGACGTAGTGCTCGACGAAAAACGAATAGGCGATAGCAACCGGAATCGATCCGAGCAGGGCGCCAGCCATCAGCGGTCCCCAGAAGAATACATCGCCGCGGATCAGCTCCGATGTGACGCCGACCGGCACGGTCTTCTGTCCAGGCGAGGACAGGAAGACAAGTGCGTAGATGAACTCGTTCCACGACAGGGTGAAAGCGAAGATGCCGGCCGAGAGGATGCCCGGGATCGCCACCGGGATGACGATGTAGAGCATGGCCTGCCAGCGCGAGGCGCCGTCAATGCGCGCGCATTCCTCGAGCTCCTTGGGCACCGCCTTGAAGTAGCCCATCATGAGCCAGGTGCAGAACGGAATGAGAAAGGTCGGATAGGTCAGGATCAATGACCAGGGCGTGTCACCCAGCCGATAGTTGCGGATGATCTCTGCCAGCGGAATGAAGAGCAGCGTTTGAGGCACCAGATAGGTGATGAAGATGCCGGTGCCCAGGCTGCCTGCAAATGGAAAGTTCAGCCGCGAGAGAGCATAGCCGGCGAACACGCCGCACACGAGCGAGATGGCGGTTGACGCGAGCGCGATGAACGTCGTGTTCCACAGCCACGATGCAAACAGCGTCTCCTCGAACAGGTACCTGACATGGTCCCAGGTCGGGTTCCAGGTCCAGAACGGATTGTAGTTGATCGAATTCCAGGGTCGGTAAAGCTCGCCGTCCGGCCGCACCGAAGTGATCACCATCCAGTAGAACGGGAACAGCAGGAAAAGCAGGAACATCGCCATGGGGACGTAGAAGAACGCCCACTTTCGCCACCTTGCGCCCTCGATCATGGCTCAGCGGACCTCCACGCGGCGGATGTAGAGAAGTTGGATGATGACGACCAGAAACAGGACCGGAAACATGGCGAGCGAGATGGCAGCGCCCTCGCTTAGGAGGCCGGTGCCGATGCCGATCTGATAGGCGTAGGTGGCGAACAGGTGCGTTGCATTGGCTGGTCCGCCGCCTGTCATCACATAGACGATCTGGAAGTCGGCGAACGTCTGAATCACCGAGAACAGCACCACGACCATGGTCACGGGCAGCAGCAGGGGCCAGGTGATGTGCCAGAACCGCTGCCACGGCCTGGCACCGTCTATGGCGGCGGCCTCGCTAAGTTCGGGACTGATGGTCTGCAGGCCGGCGAGCAGGCTGATGGCGAAGAATGGCACTCCGCGCCAGATGTTGACGATGATGATCGAGATCATGGCGAGGTCTGGATCGCCAAGCCAATTGATCCGACCGCTGATCAAACCGAGATGGTAGAGGAGCCAATTGAGGACGCTAAATGTCGGGTCGAACATCCACTTCCAGGCGAAAGTCGAGAGCACGGTCGGGATGATGAAGGGCAGCAGGATGAAAGCACGGGTGAAAGCCTTGCCGCGGAAATTCCGGTTGAGCAGCATGGCCAGCCACAGCCCGAGCGCCAGCTTGAAGACGGTGGTTACGCCCGTATAAAGAAACGTGTTGTAGACGGAGGTGCGAAAGATCCCGTCATTGAAGATCTTGTAGAAGTTGGCGAGGCCGACGAACTCGCCTGGAACGCCGACGCGCGAGTTGGTCACCGACAACAAGATGCCGCGCAAGAACGGATAGGCGATGAACGTACCGAGCAGCGCCAGGGTCGGCACCAGCAGCACGAATGCGAGCCAACGCTCGTCCTCAAGCAGCCGGATTCTGGGCCGCGGCGCCTGCGGCATGTAGACTTGGGTCTCGGCGATCGCCATCTCGCTTCACCTCTAAGCGCACGCCAACAGACGCGTCATGCGAAACTTTGATCGCGCCGCCTCACAGAGAGACGGCGCACCGTACAAGTCCGAGACGCGGGGCGCGCGGCAGCCACTTCGCAGCCGTGCGACGTGCTGCGCACGTACTTTCAAGAATAGACCTTCTTGAGTTCGACTTCCGCCCATTTCACGGAATCCTCCGCCGGAGCGCCCTGGATCGCTTTGGCGTACATATCTGTGATGATGTATTTGGTGAGCACTTCGGCAGCCTTCTTGCCTGATGAGGGCAGAGGGTACCCGGGCGTCTGACCCAGGAGGCCGGCGATCTTGAAGGGCGCCATGACCTTGTCCTCTTCCCACAACTTGTGTTTCTCCCATTCGTGGGTCGGCGGTGTCGCGAAACCTTTCTGGGAGACGAACCAAGGCTCGTAGTTCGCCTTGGTATGGACCCACTTCAACAACGCCTTCGCACCGTCCTGATTCTTCGAATAGT
Organism: Bradyrhizobium sp. 63_E2_N1_3; assembly: GCF_052076005.1. Classification (NCBI taxonomy): domain Bacteria; kingdom Pseudomonadati; phylum Pseudomonadota; class Alphaproteobacteria; order Hyphomicrobiales; family Nitrobacteraceae; genus Bradyrhizobium; species Bradyrhizobium sp. 63_E2_N1_3. Next base: position 2,141,134 of record NZ_CP197235.1, read on the forward strand.
TCGGAATGACGTGAGAGAAATAGGTGTGCATGGCGAATTGGCCGGCCGGGCCTTTGGGCAACGGCGAGTGCTGGATGTCGGTCTTCAGCTGTGCGCCTTTTTCAGTAATATATTTGTCGGGGTTGCGCAGCGATTCGATGTAGATCGAAGCGCCGTTGAGGGTGGCGCAGATGGTTTGCGACAGGAACGCACGGTTGTTGTTGGTGTCATCCCAGGCAAGCCCGCCCTCGTCGTGGGCTTCCTTCCAGAAAGCCGTCATGAACTTGACGGACTCGATGACCTCTTTCTTGTTGATGTTGACAGTCTTGCCGTCCTTCTCGACCTCGGTGCCGCCCCACGACCACATGTACGGGTAACTGAACGTCGGCGCGTCACCGAACGTGTGGCCGAGCGTCTGACCGATCGGCCGGCCCTGGGCCTTGAGCTTCTTGCCAACCTCGCGATACTTCTCCCAAGTGTCCGGGAAGGTCGATGAGCCGATCTCATCGAACCAGGATTTTCGGTAGGCGATCATGGCGCCGACGATGGTCCACGGCAAAGAGATCCATTTTTGGCCGTCGGCGGAGTTGGACTTGCACAGATCATAATAGCCATCTTCGGCCTCGCTCACACGACCTGCGATGTCGGACAGGTCGATGACGCTCTCCGAATAGATCTGCGGGTGGTTGTTGAAGAGCATGATGATGTCGGGACCTGAGCCCGACTGGATCGCCGAGGTGATGCGCGGCTGCAGGTCGTTGCCATTCACAGTCTCAAGATTGATCTTGATTCCCAGCGCCTTCTCGGCAGCAGGCAGGAGCTCCTTGCGCAATAGCTGATCGGAAGCTGGCACGAAGTCATTCCAACGCAGCCAGTGTACCGTGGTGCCCTGTGCAAAAACGGGAGCCCTGCCAGTGGCCAGGATGCCGGCCATGCCGCCCACAAGCGCCGTGCCGCCCTTGAGGATGTTACGTCGGGTTACCGTCGTCATGCATTCCTCCCTCGGTGTGTCTGAGCTAATATCCTTTGGCCAGTCTAACGCCGGCTTGGAGTCTCTTTCAGTCTATCGCGCCTCCGTGGCCCAACGCATGCGCCCGCGACAACGTCCGCAATGTATTGGCTCGATGATCATTTGGTGGCGTTCCACTTGCAGCGCCGGGGTGGCGAGTTCGCCGCGAACCAGGGGGCGTTCTTCGCGGAGCAGCGGCGCGATTGCATCGCACCCAATCGTAACGGCGATACGATCGGCGGCCTGGATCATGTCGGCGCTGCAGCCAGCGCTTGAACCCTACCGTCATAACGATCCCTCCCGCGCAGCGACGGTATAGCCGCGGCCAAGCGGGTTTTCCCCGTCTTATATGAAGTTCGGTACCGGAAGCTGGCGCGACATCATTGTCGCCCGTCGCAGCAGGAAATCAAGTGCTAGCTTTGACGCGGCGGCCATGGTCTTACTCCGCGAACTGGCCGGCGACCAAAAGTATCGCTCCCTTTTGGGGCGGCGGACCGAGTGAAGGCGGTGGTTATTTCGCCAGCTTGCGCACGGCTTCATCGACGCTGTGGAAGACGTGTTCGCGGGGCAGGGCGTCGAACAGTCTGAAACGTTCGAACGCGTTCTGCGCGCGCACCGATTCCAGCCGCGCCAGTGCGACGGTGACGCCCTGTTCGCTGCACGCCTTGAAGACGTCGAGCAGGATCTGCGCGGCGGTGAAGTCGATCTCGACCATGCCGCTCGCCTCCAGCACCAGCAGTTGCGGCGTCGAGGTGCCGAGCACTTTGGCCACGTCGCTGCGAAAACCCGGCGCGTTGAGGAAGGACAGCGGCGCCTGGAGCCCGATCACGGCGACGCCGGCGATGCGCTCGCCGGTGATGTGCGGATGCGCCGGCCACCAGATCGTGGTGCCCGGCACGCGCTCGAACTCGACGAGCCGCGCGCGCGTCGTGCTCCAGATGCCGTGCAGCAGCGACAGCACGATGCCGAGGAAGGCGCCCTGCTGGATCGGCAGCACGATGATCAGCGCGGCAGTGGCGACGATCAGCAGGAACTCGCTGAACGATTGCCGGTAGATCATGGCGATCTGCTTCACCCGGATGATCCGCAGCGCCACGAACAGCAGGATGCCGCCGAGCGCGGCGTCCGGAACGTGCTGCAGCAGCCCCGTCCCGAACGCGAGCAGCGCCAGCACGATTGCCCCGGCCGCAAGGCCCGCGAGCTGCGATTGTCCGCCGGTCTCGGCGACGATCCCGGTTCGCGGCGGGCTGGCATTGACCGGAAACGCGCCGAACAGGCCGGACAGCACGCTGCCAGCGCCCGCACCGAGGAAATCGCGATCGACATCGGCAGGCTTGTCGGGATCGGACGGGAACGACCGCGTCGTCGCGGCCGTCTGCACCATCACCACGACCGTGATGACGAAGGCGAGCGGCACCAGGCGCACCCACAGCTCCGGTGCAAGGTCAGGCAAGGTCGGTCGCGGCAGCGTGCCCGGCACCGCGCCGACGACGCTGACGCCCTTGCTTTCGAGGCCGAGTGCGATTGTGGCCAGCGTCGCGGCGACGAGCCCGATCAGCGCACCCGGAATTTTCGCGCTGACCCTCTCGGCGATGAAGACCACGGCGAGCACACCGAGCCCGATGCAGAGCGTGAACGGGTTGGTGCGGCCGAGTTCGGTCGCGAGCACGCCGATGCGTTCGAGTGTCGGCCCGCTTGGTGATGGAAGCCCGAGCACGCCCGGCAGTTGCGAGACGATGATGTGGACGGAGATGCCGGCGAGGAAGCCGACCATCACCGGCACGGACAGAAGATTGGCGATGCCGCCGAGGCGGAAAGCGCCGCTGGCCAGCATCATCGCGCCGACCATCAGCGCCAGCGCGATCGCAAGCCCCTGATACTCAGGCGAGCCGGTGGCAGCGAGCGCGGCAAGTCCGCCGGCGAAGATCGGCGTGATCGTGGAATCCGCGCCGCAGGACAGGAAGCGGTTGCCGCCGAGCAGCGCGAAACCGAGCGAGCCCGCCATGAACGCGAAGAAGCCGATCTGCGGCGCAAAACCACCGAGCCGCGCCGTGGCCATCTGCTCTGGGATCGCAATCGCCGCCAGCGTCAGTCCCGCCATGAGGTCGCCGGGCAGGGAATAGGACGCGAGTGACCGGAACAGCGGCCATGAGTTCTTGGCGGGCGCGTCGTGCGGCATCGATATGGAATCCCCGAAAAGGCTGGCGTCGCTCAGACTACAGCATTTCGCGAATGTCCACGATCTGCGTGTCTCGGACGCGGCGCAGCACGTAGTGCTGCGCCGCAGAGCCGGGACCCATCGTGCTACGCCGATTGCTGCCGCGTGGGCCCCGGCTCTGCAGCGCACCGCACCGGACGATGCGTCGCATCGCCGGGAGCGCTGCGCTGCGCCCGGGGCACGCGAGTTGCTGGCCGCTCACCATCAACAGAAATGTCCGCAGGCAGGGCCTGCGGACATCCATTCGCTTGGTGAACTGGGGCTCAGTACCTGCCGCGGTTGTAGTCGCCGCGTCCGTAGCCGCCTCCGCCACGGCCGCCCATGCCCATGCCGAGACCAATCCCGACGCCAATTCCGACGCCCACGGCTTCAGGTGGCGGGCCAGGGGGTGGCGCGCGCTCGTAGATCACTTCGTCGGGCGGCGGCCGGCGCGGCTTCGGCGGCGTCTCGACCACCTTTCGCTTCGGCGGGGTATCGTCGACGCGTTTCTTGATGACGGGCGCCACCGCCGGATTGACCGGCGTTGCCGGTGTCGACGGCGCCGAGCACGGGCAGGTCGGGGCCATTGCGACCGCGACCGGAGCAGGGGCCGCTGCGGCCGCGACCGGCAAGGCATAGTTGCGGTTCTGCACGCGGAGCAGCAGCCGGCGCGCAGTTGCGGCGAGATCGCTGTTGTCCCAATTCGCCAGATAGGCCTCGAACGAAGCGCGCGTGTTGATGGCGGTGGCGCGCTCCCAGGCCAGCATCTGACGCCGGCGCTCCAGGATCGTGCGCAGACGCGGCGTGTAGGAGGCCTGTGCGTAGAGCTCGACATAGGCCTGATACGCCTCGACGGTGTCGTCGGCGATCACCAGCTCATAGGCAGCCTTCGGCTCCTTGCCCTGCAAATCCTTGCGCCAGTCCGCGACGCTGCGCGTGCCGCTGGCGAGTGCCATGGCGGATGCGCCCGGGAGAGCAGGCTGTCCGCCGCTGCTTTCGCCGCCGAAGAACTTGAAGTCGGTCGTCAGCGACGAGCTTTCCCACGGGATCTGCCGCCCGTCGGTCGATTGCGCCACGGCGATGCGGATGCGCTTGAACACTTCCTCGATCGGCAAATTGGGCTGCTTGGCAACGGTCAGCGCCGCCGTGGTGTAGGGGCTGTCGACGCCGGAGCCGTCCTCGGCTTCGGCGCCGGGCGAGGTCGAATAGGAGATGAAGGAGCCGGGCGCGCCGGCTTTGGTGTCGACGATCGCAAGCCCGTGGCCAGCGCCGCTGAGCGCAGGGAACGGATTGTTGCGGCATGCATCTAACATGAAGATGCGTGCCCGCGTCGGCAGCGCGCCGAGCGTGTTGAGCAGATCGTTCAGCCGCACGCCCTGGAGTGGAATGTCGGCCTCGCGCTTGGGATCGAGATCGACCGGCACCAGATAGTTCTCGCCGTCGATCTGGAGGCCGTGGCCGGCATAGAACACCAGTGCGACGGTGTCTGCGCCGCTGGCGCTGACCTTGCCGGCGAAATCGGAGATTGCAGCGCGCATCTCGTTCTGCGCCAAATTGGCCGCCGTGGTGACGGTGAAGCCGGCATTGCCGAGCAGCTCCGTCATGCCCCTGGCGTCGTTGGCTGCGTTGGGCAGCTCCGGCACGGTCCGGTAGGCCGATTGGCCGATCACGAGTGCGAGCCGCGCCTCGGCGTCGGCGTCAGTCGGCGTTATCAACTGCGTGAGCGCGACAAGGCTGGAGGCAAGAAACAAATTGCGAAGGACCGGACGGCGCATGGTGTCACCTCCATCGGCAATGCGCGCGATGATGTCATCATTCCTAGGTCGCCGCCACGCGTCTGTCTGTGCACTGGATCACGCTGCAAGCTGCGGCAAAATGGGGCAGGGCGTCTGCCGGAGCCGCCGGGGCATCGCTCGGGCGGCATCCATGTGAATTGCGCATTGATCCATGCACCAATTGGATTGATCCGTGCTGCTGCGCGAAGCGTCCTGTCGCACATCGGCCCCGAGGCCGATCCGATCGAGAATCCCGGACAAACATGGTTGTTTTGACGGCGCCGATGCCGTCGATGTTCGCAACCCGCCGCTTTGCGACGGCCGGCTGCAACCCTTGCCTGCCCCGTCGCTTTGGCCATACAGTCCGCGCAACAGGCCGTGGCAGCGATCTCGGCCGTAAGCAAGAATATTCGGGGAGAGACCGCGCCATGACCATCGTGCCTGTGAGCCGTCGCACGTTCATCAAGTCGTCGACGGCGGTCACCGCCGGCCTCGTTCTCTCTCCTGCCATCATCGGTCGCGCCGAAGCGGCGACGCTGAAGCTGAAATGCTCCTCCTCGCTGCCGAACGATCCGAAATACGCCAACGGCCGCGTCTACTATGACAACCTCGTCAAGAACCTGAAGGGCAACGGGCTCGGCGAGCAGGTCGAGGTCGCCTTCTTCCCGGACAACCAGCTCGGGCAGGAGATCGACGTCATCAATTCGGTGAAGCTCGGCGTCATCGACCTCATGGTGTCGGGCTCGTCGATCTCGGCCAACCTGGTGCCGCTGGTCGGCACCTTCGACCTCGGCTTTCTGTTCTCGAGCTTCCCGCAGCAGACCAAGGCGTTCGATTCCGGCGCCGCCAAGCCGATCGAGGACGCGCTGCTCAAGAGTGGCAACATCCGCATCATCGCCTGGGCCTATAATTTCGGCTCACGCAGCGTGCTCGCGAGGAAGCCGGTGAAGACGCCGGAGGATCTCGCCGGCCTCAAGATCAGGACGCTGCCGAATCCGGTGATCACGGAATGCCTGCGCCTGATGGGCGCCGCCGCGACGCCCCTGGCCTTCGGCGAGATCTACACGGCGCTCCAGGCCGGCGTGCTCGACGGGCTGGAGCACGATCCGCCGACGATTCTGGCCAGCAAGTTCTTCGAAACGGCAAAATTCTACTCACTGACGCAGCACAATTTCTCGCCGCTCGCGATCTACTTCAGCGACGTGACCTACAACCGCATGGATCCGAAGCTGCGCGAGGGTTTCCTCGATGCCGCCAAGAAGGCCGCGGCCGATACGCGCGCCCATGGGCTTGCGGTCGAGAAGGAGGCGCTGACGGCTTTGACCGAGAAGGGCGTGACGGTGGCCGAATGCGACCGCGAAGCCTTCAAGAAGCGCGTCGCGCCGCAGCACGAGAACTTCATCAAGGCGCGGCCGGAGTCCAAGCCGGTCATCGACATCATCCGCGCGACGCAAGCTTGAGATGACCAAGTCTGAGATGGCGTTGACAGCCGCCGTGCCCCTCTCGGGCGGCCGCCACGGGAGCATTACGCTGCTGCTTCGCCTCAGCGACGCGATTGCGGCCATCCTCCTGGCCGCCGATCTCGTGGTCGTCTGCGCGTCGGTGCTGCTGCGCTTCTGCTTCAATGCGCCGGTCGAATGGTCCGACGACGTCGCGCGCGGCCTGATGGTCGGCTCGGCCTTCTTCGGCGCGGCGAGCGCGCTGGCGCGCGGCGAGAATGTCGGCGTGTCCTTCTTCCGCGATCTGCTGCCGGTGCGGCTGCGCACGCTGGTGGATGCCGCGAGCGCGCTTCTGGTCGTGCTGATCTCCGGCTATGTCGCCTACAACGCGATCAAGCTGGGATCATTGACTTCAGGCCAAACCACCGGGTCCGGCCTGCCGCTGGAGCTGACCTTCTACCCGATGGGCATCGGCGCGCTGTTCATGACGGTGTTCGCGATCGACCAGCTCTGCGCGCGGCCGCTGCCTGACATCGTCAGAGGCCTCGTTGCGGTCGTCATCGTCAGCGGCCTCTATCTCGCCTGGGATTATCTGTCGCCGTCCACGGTGCCGTCAGCGGGTACGCTGATGTTTATCGGCTTCTTCGCAACCCTGTTCGGCGGATTGCCGATCGGGTTCGCGCTGGCGCTGGCCGCGCTGATCTTCATCTGGGTCGAGGGCGCGCTGCCCGGCGTGATCTTCGCCCAGCAGATGGCGCGCGGCATCGACAATTTCGTGCTGCTCGCGATCCCCTTCTTCATCCTCGTCGGCTACCTCATGGAAGCCAACGGCATGTCGGTGCGCCTGATCGAGCTGTTGCAACGCGGTGTCGGCCGTATGCGCGGCGGACTCAACGTCGTGATGGTGGCGTCGATGGTGCTGTTCTCAGGCATATCCGGTTCGAAGATGGCCGACGTCGCCGCGGTCGGCTCGGTGCTGATCCCGGCCGCACGCCGCTCGAAGCAGAATCCGGGCGGCGCGGTGGCGTTGCTTGCCGCATCCGCGGTGATGGCGGAAACCATTCCGCCCTGCATCAATTTGATCATCCTGGGTTTCGTCGCGAACCTGTCGATCGGCGGCCTGTTCGTCGCTGGCCTCCTGCCGGCGGCGCTGATGGCGCTGGTCCTGATCGCGGTGTCCATCATCTTCGGCAAGCGGCCGGCGGATACCGAGGACGTTGCGCCGCAGATGCCAGTGTCTGGCCTTTGGAGCGGCGCGATCGCCTCGTTCGGCCTGATCTTCATGATCTTCTTCGGCTTCAAGAGCGGCTTTGCGACGGCGACGGAGATCTCCGCGTTTGCCGTGGCCTATGCGCTCGTCGTCGGCAGCGTCGTGTTCCGCGAGCTCACCTTTAAGTCGGCCGCACACAGCTTCGTGCAGGGCGCGACGCGTGCGGGGCTCGTGCTGTTCATCGTCGCCGCCGCGCAGTCGCTGGCGTTCACGCTGACCCTGCAGCAGGTGCCGCACGCGGTCGGCGACTTCATGTTGGGATTGTCCAAGACATCAGGGACGTGGCTGTTCATCCTGCTCGCGATCGGCGTGCTGATCGTGATGGGCTCGGTGCTGGAAGGCGCTGCCGCGCTCATCATCTTCGGGCCGCTGCTGCTGCCGGTGGCCGTGCAGCTCGGCGTCGATCCCCTGCATTTCGGCGTCGTGCTGGTCATCGCGATGGGCATCGGCCTGTTCGCGCCGCCGCTCGGGCTCGGACTCTACGGCGCATGCCTGATCGGCAACGTGCCGATCGAGCAGACGGTGAAGCCGATCATGGGCTATCTCGGCCTGTTGTTCCTCTGCCTGCTCGTCATCGCTTTCGTGCCATGGCTCTCGACCGCACTGCCGCGGGCATTCGGCTACTGAAGGAGTCTTGTCGTGAAAGTCTTGCTGGCTCACACGCCGGAGATGCGCCGCAATTACTACGGCGACCGCAGCCTGAATGGCCTGCGCGCGGCCGCCGAGGTGATCCTGCACGAGAGCGACGACACGCTGGACGCGGTTACCCTCGTGCGCGCGGCTGGTGATGCCGACATCATCGTCGCCGATCGCATGACGGAAGGGCGCGGCGAGATCTTTGCGCAACTGCCGCGCCTGCGTGCCTTCGTCCGCTGTGCCGTCGACATCCGTAATGTCGACGTCGATGCAGCCTCGAACGCCGGCGTGCTCGTGACCCGCGCCGGTCCGGGCTTCGTGCAGGCGGTGGCCGAGCTTGCGATCGGCTACATGGTCGATCTCTCCCGCGGCGTGTCCCGGGCGACGGCGGATTACCAGGCCGGCCGCAGGGTCGAGGCGCGGATGGGCCGCCAGCTCGCCGGCAGCCGGATCGGCATCATCGGCTATGGCAGCATCGGGCGCTATCTCGCCGAAATCGCCAAGGTGATGCGCATGGAGGTGCTGGTCTCCGATCCCTTCGCTGATGTCAGCGACGGTTCGATCCGGCAGGTCAGTCTCGACGAGCTTCTTGGGGCTTCCGACTATGTCGTCTGCCTCGCCATCGCCAACGAGCAGACCGAGAATTTGATCGGCGAGGCGGCGCTGGCGCGCATGCAAAAGGATGCTGTGTTCATCAATCTCTCGCGCGGCAATCTCGTCGACGAGGCTGCGCTGGCACGCGCGCTGCGCGAAAACCGCATCGCCGGCGCGGCGATGGATGTCGGCCGCGCGCCCGACCAGATGCCGAGCCCGGAGCTGGCGAGGCTTCCCAACGCTATCGCCACGCCACACGTCGGCGGGCTGACGCCGCAGGCGATCGAATACCAGTCGCTTGAAACGGTGCGGCAGGTCGAGGCGATCGTCAAAGGCGAGGTCCCGCAAGGCGCCGTCAACGCGGAGTGCTGGACGCGCCGGCCTTGATGACTTTCTAGCCGACAGCACAGCTCTCTCCGTTCCCTCCCCCCTTGCGGGGGAGGGGCAGGGAGAGGGGTGCCGCACGGGGATTCCTTCCGTCGCGCACCGAGCGGTGCATCGTCGGCAACAAGCACCTTTTCCTGGGCGACCCCTCTCCCCAACCCTCCCCCGCAAGGGGGGAGGGAGCGCACCTTTTTCGTGGCGCTAGTCGGGGTTAGCCTAAAGCCGATCCACCGCCCTGAACGTCCCGTCCTTCTGGATCACGGTCAAGAACACCTTCGGCGGCGCGTCGGTCATGCGCGCGCCGACGGTGACGATGCTGCCGCTGATGTCGAAGCGGCCGACGTCGTTGATGGCGCGCAATAGGCTCGCGCGGGTCGGCTGCGGCCCGGCCTTCTCCAGCGCCGCGGCCGCGAGGCGGCCGGAGAGATAGCCTTCGAGCGACACGAAGTCCGGTGTCAGCGTCGGGTCGAACGCCCTCTGCGCCGCCTGGTAGTCGGCGACGAGCTTTTGCGAGCGATCCCAGGGAAACGGCACGACCTGCGAGACGATGACGCCTTCGCCGTCGGGGCCGAGCTCTCTGGCGAGCGCATTGGCGCCGACGAAGGAGATGTTGACGAAGGTCGGATGGAAGCCGCTGCGATGCGCGAGCTTAATGAACTCCGCGCAAGGGCCGTAGGTCCCGACCATGACGACGGCTTCGGGCTCGGCGCGCTTGATCATGCGCCAGGCCGCGCCGACCGCGCGGGTGTTGCGCTCGAAGGTGCCTTCGGCGGCGAGCTCGAGGCCGCGCCTGGCGAGTGCGCGCTTTACGCCGGCGAGACCGTCGCGGCCGAAGGAATCGTCCTGGTAGAAGATGCCGATGCGGGTGAAGTGGCGATCCTCGGTGAGGTGCTTGACCCAGGCCTCCGCTTCAGCGCCATAGCTTGCGCGAATGTTGACGACGTTCGCAAGCTCGAGGTCGCGCAGGAATTCGGCACCGCTGAACGGACCGATGAAGGGAATGTTCCTGGTACTGGTGATCGGTATCGTCGCCATCGCGGTCGGCGTGCCCACCGCGCCGATCAGCGCGAACACCTTGTCGTCCTCGATCAGCCGCAGCGTCTGCGCCACCGAGCGGTCGGGATCGTAGCCGTCGTCGCGGCTGATGAGCTGGAGCCTGCGGCCGTGGACGCCGCCCTTTTCGTTGATCTCGGTGAATGCCGCGACGATGCCTTGCCGCATCCGCTGTCCGAGCGCGGAGGAGGGGCCTTCGAGCGCGGCCGCCTGGCCGAACAGAATCGCATCGTCGCTGACGCCGACCTCGTCGCCTTTCGGCAGGATTGGCCGCGGCGAGTAGCGCGACGGCCAGAGCGACGCAGGCCGCTGATCGCGATCGTGTCATGAGGATGTTTGCCGGATAAGGGAATACCTGTCGGAAACGATAGTCCCGTCGCCCTGAACAGCTCGCTAACCCCCGATGTAACGGTGCTCCGTAAGAGTCCGGGGAAAAGCGGCAAAATGCTCGCACAATGGCCCCTGCTTGCAGGCCAATCGTTAACTAAGCCGCGCAATCTGCGACGACCCGGTTCTGAAATTGTGCGGTTCTTAACCCCGATCCTTGTCCGATAGCAGTTCCGGCAGCTCAACCAGAAGTGGGTTGCCGCGCCGAGGGGGACTTGCGGGATCAAGATGGGCGGTCGGGGTCAGAACGATCAGGATCGGGAACGTAGGACCGGATGGTGGCGCGCCGCGCCGCTGCTCGGACTCTATCGCCCTGCGCTCGTCGCAGTCGGCGTCGGTCTCCTGTTCTCGCTCGTGGGCGCCGCCGCCGTGGCGCGATGGGAAAACCGCGTCAACAAGATCGAGTTCGAGAACGCCGCCGAAACCGAAGCCATCGTCATGCAGAACGGCATGAGCGAGTACATCTCCAGGCTCGTCGCGCTGCGTACGCTGTTCGAATCGACCAACGAGGAAATCACCCGCAGCGAATTCGAGACGTTCAGCTCCCGGCTGTTCGAACGTCATCCCGGCATGCTGCGCATCTCCTGGCTGCCGCGCGTCAACCGCAAAGAGCGCGCCGAATACGAGGCCGCCGCGGCCACGGACGGCGTGTCCGGCTATCGCATCAAATCGCTCCAGGGCGAGACCTTCGCGACCGCGCCGCAAGCCGATGAATATTTCCCGGTGTTCTACTCGACCCAGCCGAAGACGTCGTCGGTCTACGGCATGGATTACGCGACCGTTCCGGAGCGCCGCGCAGCCCTCGAGCGCGCGCGCGACAACGATCGCGTCGCCGCCATTCGCACGCGCCTCTACGAGCCGAAGGAGGGCGGCCGGCAGCCCGACGTGCTCGTTGCCATTCCCGTCTACGCCAAGGGAACCTCGCGCGAGGCGGTGGCGGACCGGCGCCGCAATCTGGCGGGCTTCGTCGTCGGCGTCTTCGACCTGCCGCTGCTGATCCAGTCCATTCGCGTGACCACGGGAGCAAGCCCCGCGGTCAGCGTGAACGTCTATCCACCCTTCACGGGGCAGATCGTCAGCCTGGAACAAACCCTGCCGGACTATGCGTCGGCCGCCACGTCGCCGCAGTCGATGCGGGACGTCGCCCGGGCGCTGCACTGGTCGGGCAGCCTCAAGATCGGCGATACCGACTGGCAGGTGCGCGCCATGCCGACGGCCGGAGGTTCGCTGGAGACGGCCTACGACCGCGCCGTTGCCGTCATCGTCGTCGGCATGCTGCTGACGCTGTCGCTCGCGACCTATCTCATGCTCGCAAGCCGCAGCTCGCGGCGGCTCTCGCTGGCGAACCGGCGGGTGCTGGAGCTCGCCCAGACCGATATCCTGACCGGGCTGCCGAACCGCGCCTTCTTCCTGACCCGGCTCGACATGATGAACAGCCAGTTGAGCGTGCGGGGCCTGCCGTTCGCGATCCTGATGCTCGATCTCGACCGCTTCAAGAACGTCAACGACTCGCTCGGCCATGGTGCGGGCGATGCGCTGCTGCGCCAGGTGGCGCTGCGGCTGAGATCTGCGCTGCGCGCCACCGACGTGCTGGCGCGGCTCGGCGGCGACGAGTTCGCCATCATCCAGGAGGCTTGCGACGATCAGCGGACTTGCGCGACCGAACTCGCCGCGCGGATCGCGAAGCTGGTCGCCGAACCGTTCCTGCTGCCCGGCCATCGCGTCGAGATCGGCACCAGCATCGGCATCGCGATCGCACCGGACCACGGCAGCGACCAGGAGCAGTTGCTGAAGAAGGCGGACCTCGCGCTCTACCGCTCGAAATCGGCCGGCCGCAACTGCTTCACCATCTACGACGAGGCGATGTCGGCCGAGCTCGAGGCTCGCAACACGCTGGAAGGCGATTTGCGCGATGCCATCGCGCAGTGCCAGCTCGAAGTGCACTATCAGCCCTTTATGGACGTCGCCAGCGGTGGCCGTCGCGGCTTCGAGGCGCTGGTGCGCTGGCGGCATCCGAGCCGCGGCCTGATCCCGCCGGACCAGTTCATCGGGCTTGCCGAGGAAACCGGGCTGATCGTGCCGCTCGGCGAATTCGTGCTGCGGCGCGCCTGTGCGGACGCCGCCGCCTGGCCATGCGATCTCATGGTTGCGGTGAACCTGTCACCGATCCAGTTCAAGGAAGCCGAGCTGTTCGAGACGATCTGCGCAGCGTTGGCAGATTCCAGCCTTGCGCCGCAGCGGCTGGAGATCGAGATCACCGAATCCGTGCTGCTGGAACGCGGCGTCGAGAACCTTGCCTTCATGGAGCGGCTGAAGCACATCGGCATCGAGCTGGCGCTCGACGATTTCGGCACCGGCTATTCGTCGCTCAGCTATCTGACCACGTTCCCGTTCGACAAGATCAAGATCGACAAGTCCTTCATCCGCAACCTCACGCATCAGCCGCGCAGCTCCGCGATCATCGCCTCGATCGTGACGCTCGCACGCGGCCTCGATATGTCGGTTACCGCCGAAGGCGTCGAGACACGCGAAGAGTTCGAGCGGCTGACCGCGCTCGGCGTCAATTTTGCACAAGGCTATCTGTTCGGACGCCCGCAGCCGGTCGACCAGATCGAGTTCGACGCGCCCGTCCGGGCTTCGCAGCGCGACGCGGCCTGAGCGCGGGCCTGGCAACATTTGAACATATACGAGAGGTCGTCATGCCCGGGCTTGTCCCGGGCATCCACGTTCTTTGTTCCGCGTAGCGAAGACGTGGATGGCCGGGACAAGCCCGGCCATGACGATGTGGCAACTTCTGCGACCCGCCAAGAAACACATTCGTGAAAATCGCTTGACCCAGACGGCCCTGGATGGTCGGTAGCACCATCTAGGGATGAAATAAGCACAACATGCGGCTTCCGTTCTTCTACGGCTGGGTCGTGGTCGCGGTGACCTTCGTGACCATGGCGATCGGCGTCAACGCGCGCACCGCGTTTTCGCTGTTCTTTCCTCCCATCATCTCGGAATTCGGCTGGGAACGCGGCGTCACTGCCGGCGCATTCTCCTTCGGCTTCGTCGTGTCGGGCATCGTCAGCCCGCTGATCGGCCGCCTGATGGATCGCGCCGGCCCGCGCGCGGTGATGGAGCTCGGTGTTGTGCTGATGGGCGGCGGGCTGCTGCTCGCGCCACTCACCAGCACGCCCTGGCATCTCTACGTGACCATCGGCGTCATGGTCGGCGCCGGCTCGGTGTGTCTCGGCTATTCCGGCCAGTCGCTGTTCCTGCCGAACTGGTTCATCCGCAAGCGTGGCTTCGCCATCGGGATCGCCTTTGCCGGCGTCGGCATCGGCTCGGTGACGCTGCTGCCCTGGGTGCAGCACATGATCGAAGAGACCGGCTGGCGCACCGCCTGTACCGCGATGGGACTGCTCATCCTCGTCGTGCTGGCGCCGATCAATCTGTTCCTGCACAAGCGGCCCGAAGACATCGGCCTTCAGCCGGACGGCGATGCCACGCCGGCGGCGGGCGCGGCGACACCGGTGTCCAACATCGTCGATCCCGTCTGGGTCGGCACCGACTGGACGCTCAAGCGGGCGGTTGCGACCGCACGCTTCTGGTGGATCGCGCTCGGCTATTTCAGCGGCCTGTACATCTGGTACGCGGTGCAGGTGCACCAGACCAAATTCCTGCTCGACATCGGCTTCAGCCCGGGTGTCGCGGTGTGGGCGCTCGGCATCGTCAGCCTGCTCGGCATTCCCGGCCAGATCCTGCTCGGCCACGTCTCCGACCGGATCGGGCGGGAATGGGTGTGGGCGATCAGCTGTGCCGGCTTTGCGATCTGCTTCGCGGCGCTGATGGCGCTGAAATTCCAGCCGTCGCTGTGGCTGGTCTATGTCATGGTGTTCGCGCAAGGCGCGCTCGGCTACGGCCTCACCTCGATCATGGGCGCGGTGGTGTTCGAGATCTTCCAGGGCAGGCACCAGGGCAGCATTTTTGGAACGATCATGCTGGCGGCCCTGGCCGGCGGCGCGGCGGGTCCCTGGCTCACGGGTTTCCTCTATGATCGCACCGGCGACTACACGCTCGCCTTCGCCATCGCCATGGTCGTGAGCGGACTGTCGGCGCTCGCGGTCTGGCAGGCCGCTCCACGCAAGGTGCGGGCGGTGGCCGGCCGGCTGCACAAGCTCAAGCCCACAAGCGCGGCCGAATAGGTTCCGAATGCATCGGATTGCCTTCGCAGCTTTCGCGAGCCGTTAAACATGTCGCGTCTTGGCCGGACGCGACCTGGCTGCAAAAACGTCTTGGACACCATCGCGGCGCTAGCCTCGGCCCCCCTTGCCATCTTCCCGATGCATCCGGGTCCAACGATGTCCGCCGCCGATTGTCCCATGACAGAAATTCCGGACGTGCTGCTGGCTGCGCTCGAATGCGCCGACGGCGGCATCGTCATCGTCGATGGCGCGCGTCGCATCACGCATTTCAATGCCGGCGCGGAGCGGATCTGGAAACTCGCGCGCGCCGAGGTGCTCGGCCGCGACGCCGAACTTCTCACGCTCAAATGCCTTCGGGCCGATCCGGTCGCGGAGTTCCGCGACGAGATCAGCCTCGTGCGGCGCGACGGCACCCGGATCCGGGCGGCCATCTCGCTGTCATCCGTCACGCGTGGCGGCGTCACCCATCACGTCGTGTTCGCGCGTGACGTCACCGCGGAGGCCGAGCGCCGCGTCAGAATCGGGCTTCTCCACGCCGTCTCCGACCAGACCAACCGCGCGGTGCTCATCACCGACACGGACCAGAACATCGTCTACGTCAATTCCACCTTCGCGACGCTGTTTGGCTACACCAGCGAGGAGGCCGAGGGCCGCCGCGCCGGCGCGCTGATCGCCGGCCGCCACACCGATCGGAAGGCCGTCGCGAAGCTCGTCAAGCGCCTGATGACCGGCGGCCGCCGCGGCGAAATCGAGACGCTGGTCTACAACAAGGGCGGCGAGGAGATCTGGGTCTGCGCCCGTATCGACGTCTTCCGCGACAAGAAGGGCCGTGCCAGGCACATCTTCGCGCTACTCGAGGACATCACCGAGACCAGGCAGCTGCGCTCGCTCCAGCAGCTCATCATGAGTGCGCTGGCCGACGAGGTTCCGATCACCGATATCGCCGACAGGCTGTGCCGAAGGGTCGAGGAGATCGCGCCTGACGTGGTTTGCTCGCTGCTCCACGTCGATGCCGCAGGCCTCGTCCATCCGCTCGGCGGCCCCAGCCTGCCCGAGGACTATTCGCGTGCGCTGGACGGCATCGCGATCGGTCCGAATGTCGGATCCTGCGGCACCGCGGCCTTCTACGGTGAACCGGTGCTGGCCGAAGATCTCGACACCGATCCGCGCTGGCAGCCCTACAAGACGCGTCCGCTCGAAGTGGGCCTGCGCGCCTGTTGGTCGACACCGATCAAGGCCAAGGACGGCCGGGTCATCGCCACCTTCGCCTTCTATTTCCGTGAACCGCGCGCGCCGAGCAACTGGCACCGCCGTATCGTCAACGCCTGCGTCGACCTCGGCGCCTTCGCGATCGAGCGCAAGGAAGCGCGGGCCGAGATCGCGCGGCTCGCCTATCACGACATTCTCACCGGGCTGCCAAATCGCGCGCAACTGCGGCACCTGATCACCACGGCCATCGATGCCTGCCCGACCGGCAGCCACGTTGCGCTGGCCTTCCTCGACGTCGATCATTTCAAGGACGTCAACGACACGTTCGGCCACGCCGCGGGCGATGAGCTGTTGATCCAGCTCGCGCAGCGCCTGCGCGAGCAGATCGGCCCCGAGGACATGCTGGGACGGCTCGGCGGCGACGAGTTCGTCATCCTGCTGCCGCAGCGCAATGCCGAGAGCGCCGAGCGCGTCGCGGCCGGGGTCGCGGAGGCGCTCGCCGCGCCGCTGCGGCTTGGCTCCAGGCAGCTGCAGATGTCGGCGAGCATCGGCATCAGCCTCTATCCCGACCATGCGACCGACATCGACACCTTGATGCAGCAGGCGGATGCGGCCATGTACATGGCCAAGCAGGCCGGCCGCTCCACCCATCGCATCTTCAGCGCCGAAATGAACGGGCTCACCGAGCAGCGCCTGGCGCTGATCGCAGCGCTGCGCCGCGCCATCGCCGAGGGCGCGCTGACCCTCAGCTACCAGCCGCAGATCCGCAGTTGCGACGGTGCCGTCCACGGCGTCGAGGCATTGGCGCGCTGGCATGATGCCGTGCTCGGCGACGTCTCGCCGGCGAAATTCATCCCGCTCGCTGAGGAGTGCGGCCTGATCGAGCAGATCGGCCTGTGGTCGGTGCGTGAGGCCTGCCGGCAGATGGCGGACTGGCGCCGCGCCGGGCTCGACATTCCCAGCGTGTCGGTGAACCTGTCGCCGATCAATTTCCGCAACGTTACGCTGGCGGCGCGGCTCAAGGACATCCTCGCCGAATACGATCTGCCGCCGGACGCACTGATGCTCGAGATCACCGAGGGCACGTTCATGCGGGACAGCGTTGCCGCGCTGGAGACGATGAACGCGATCCGCGAGCTCGGCGTCGGGCTTTCCGTGGACGATTTCGGCACCGGCTATTCCAGCCTCAGCCGGCTTGCGCATCTGCCGATCCGCGAGCTGAAGATCGACCGCAGTTTCATGCGCGACATCGAGAGAGACGCGGGCGCGCTCGCGGTCGCCACCGCCGTGGTGCGCGTCGGACAGGGCCTCGGCATGACCGTCGTCGCCGAAGGCGTCGAGACCGAAGGCCAGCGCAAGACGCTGGCCGAGCTCGGCTGCGACGTCGTCCAGGGCTTCCTCTACGCGCCCGCGCTGCCGCCGGTCGTATTCGAACGCTGGCTGATCGAGCACTGCGCCGAGCAGACGAGGGCGATGCTGGGGCGGATCGATGTTACGCCGGCCGGTCGCGACGTGGTGAAGCGGTCGGCATAGTCGGCTCCAGGGCGTTCGCGCACAATCCGGCAGTCATCCCTTTCAACGGGTAGCTCCAGCCCCGGCTGATGATCGGCTGGTCGGATTTTTGTTTCTGGATATTACTAATTGCCGATTGGCAATATCGAGCAACCGGCGCGGCGCCCTGCCAAATGCTCCGCGCCAGCTCCCGTTCCTACCACCGCGCAACCAGGCAAATCCAACTGCCAGGGCGAACTCAGGACTGGATGGGACTCGGGGCAACGTCACCTCGGGTCCGCCAAAAGCACGGAAAGCCACCATGACCTCGATTTCTGCGCTCTCCTCCAATCACCACCGCTCATCACCGTTGCAACAATTACAAGACGAGCTGCAAGCGGAAGTCAGTTCCGGCACGATCGATGCGTCGGATCAGTCGGCGCTGTCGGCCGCGCTCAGCAGCATCGGCTCCGCGTTGCAGTCAACCGGTGCAAGCGATCAATCCGGCGGCGGGACATCTTCGCCCGACGCCTTCGCGTCGAAGATTAATGGCCTCATCCAGCAGCAAGTGTCGGCCGGCAAGTTGACGGACGAGCAGGCCACCGAGCTGCAAGGAATTTTCAAGGCGGCGCTCTCGCATGGACCGCACGGAGCGGGTGGACCGCCGCCGGACGGGCCACCGCCATCCGGCGAGCCTCCCTCGGTGAACGGCACGGACGACTCGTCAAGTGGCAATTCGACGGCAGAGCTGCTGCAGCAGTTTCTCCAGCAGCTGAAAAGCTCGCTTGCGGACTCGACATATAGCGCGACGAAAGCAGGCGATACGACCAATGCGAACGATCCGTCGTTGTCCGGCGTCCTGATCAACGATCGGATCTGATATCGGCGGCGCGCCGCGCTGACTCGGTTCGCCGCATCGAAACCAGGGCCCGCCATGAATGCGCGCGCCCTGGTCTCACGTTGGCTCAGCGAGCGATCAGTAGTCCCAGAACACCGGCACCCAGCGAAAGGCGTCGCCGGCGACCGCCACATGGCCGACGGACGGGAACGGCATGTGGGTCGCCACCAGCATCTCGCCGCTCGCGGCAATCTCTCGCAACAGACCGACCCGAACGCGCGCCGCCTCCTCGGGGTCGTGTTCGAAACCGTTGTGCCAGTCGGGTTGATCGAATCCGACGGCAAACACGGCGTCGCCGGCGAACGTCAGCCCGTCGCCGCCGGATGCCACGCGAACCACGCTGTGTCCGGGGGTGTGACCGCCGGTGCGACGAACGACGACGCCCGGCGCAACCTCGTGCTGCTCATCGAACTTCCGCAGCTGACTTCCGTACTCCTTGACGAACCGCTTGGCGGTCGCCCGAAGCGCGTCCGGGAAGCCCGGCGGCATGGCGGTGTGGGAAAAATCGGGCGCCTCCCAGAATTTGACCTCGGCGGCCGCCACGTGGATCCGCAGGTCTTTACGCAGCCGCTCCTTCACCCCGTCGACGAGCAGTCCGCCAATGTGATCCATGTGCAAGTGGGTCAGCACCAGATCGGTCACGGACGAAAGATCGATGCCGGCGGCCTCCAGTCGCTTGATCAACTGGCCGGCGCGCGGCAAGTGCAGATCCGGGTCGGACCCCAGTCCAGCGTCGATGAGGATGGTCTTGTCGCCGCTGCGGACCACGACCGCATTCAACGCCCAGTCGAAAGCGTCCTGCGGCAGGAACATGTCGTGCAGCCAGGTCGCCCGGACGGCCGGGTCGGCATTGTGCGCCAGCATCGTGGTTGGCAGCGGCAGCACGCCGTCGCTGACCACCAGCACGTCGATCTCGCCGACCTTCAGCGCGTAGCGCGATGGAACGAGCTCTTCCGGCTTCGATGTCGCGGGGTATGAGGTGTTGTGCAGGTTCATGTTGGTCTCCTGTTTCAAGGTAGGGCTCCCGGCTGGTCTTGGTTGAGCAGGCCGCGCAGCCAGGGAGGTGCGGCCGTGATCGTTTCGTGCTTCTAGAGGCTCGTCACACGCTCCGGATCGGCCGAGGCGAGCGCTGCGGCACGCTCGGCGCGGGGCGGGTAGATCCAGACCGTGTTGATCTCCTGCTTGGTCTTCTTGGCGACGTCGCCGACCATCTCGACCTTGCGCTCCCAGCCGCGCGTGAACAGCGCGCCGGCTTCGCCGAGATCGAGGCAGGTGACGTAGGCCTTCTGGTGATACGGCCTGGTCGGGACGCGCAGGAGTTCGGCTGCCGCATTGTTGCCGGCAAAGGCGCCCATCCGCGTGGCGTGCTGGCAAGACATCAGCGCGTAATTGCCCTCGTCGTCGCACGCGGCTCGCGCGGCATCGCCGGTGGCGAAGACACCGGCGATGCCGGGCACGCGCAGATCGCGGTCCACCAGCAGCCGGCCGAAATTGTCGCGCTCGGCGGGAATCTGCGCCGTCAACGGCGCGGCGCGAATACCGGCTGCCCAGACCACCGTCTCGGTTTCGATGTGTTCGCCGGTCGACAGCGTCACGCCGGATTTGTCGAGCGAGGCAACGCCGGTGCCGAGCCTTGTCTCCACGCCGAGCTTGCGCAGCGCTTGCTCGATGACCGGGCGGGAGCCTTCGCCCATGTCGGGAGCGATCGCGCCGTTACGCTCGACGATGATCACGCGCGTCCTGGCGTTTTGTCCGAAGATGGCGCGCAGGCGCGCGGGCAGCTCGGTCGCCGCCTCGATGCCGGTGAAGCCGCCGCCGGCGACCACGACCGTGTCACGTCCATTGACGGCCGGCCGGTCGGCGAGGCCATGCAGATGCTTGTCGAGGGCAACCGCATCGTCGAGCGAGTCGACGCTGAAGCCGTGTTCGGCAAGGCCGGGGATGTTGGGTCGGAAGAGGCGGCTGCCGGTAGCGATCACCAGGCGGTCGTAGGACAGGGTCTTGCGGGTGCCTTTGGGAGTCGAGATCTGCACCGTCAGCGCCTCGGTGTTGACAGTCTCGGCGCTCCCCTGGATGTAATCGACGTCGATCGCCTTGAGGACATCGAGCAACGGCGCCGTCAGGGTTTCCGGCTTCGGCTCATAGAGCCGAGGGCGGACCACCAGCGTCGGCTCGGGTGCGATGAGCGCGATCTCGAGCTCTTCCGGCGAGACGCCCTGAATGTCGCGCAGGCGAGCGGCGGAGAGGGCGGCGTACATGCCGGCGAAGCCGGCGCCAATGATGAGCAGTCGCATTTGGTTCACTCCTGGATTTGGTTCTGGGTTTGTTGGTTCGAAACGCGCGCCATCGCCGCCGCTCGATGCGAGCAGTGCCTGTTGCGAGCGATGATGACGCGAAGAGGTGAGACGGAGACCGCCTGGTCCTTACGGCGCGGCGCAGTTGGGCAGCGAGGACAGCAGCGCAGGGCCTTCACATCCTGCGCGGCAAATTCGCGGGCCCGATGGCCAGCCGCGCAGGGCGACCGGCAGCGCAGGTTTGTTGGTCCAGCCCCGATCGATCAGGATCGACGTCGAGACCTTGGCGTCTTGTGCGATCTGTGGCGGCGCCTCATCGGCCGTCGGCGAGGTGAAACGCACGGTCAGTGAAAGCCCGTACATGAGCGCCGTCGAGACCGCCTTCCGTCGTGGCGCGATTGCAAACCGTTTCCTGTCCATCGTTTGTCTCCGTCCCCATGATGTGACGTTGCGATGTTTAGCCAACCGGATCGTCGACTGCGCCAGAGCGATTGCCGTCCCTGTCGAGAGATTGCTGCTAACGGACGCGCCTGCGCCAATCGCCCGGCGCCTAGCCGGTTAGCGGCGCCGAGGCCCGGCGTATTTCCCGAAGCGGCCATGCCTTGTCCGATCCTGCCGCAAGCAGGCCCACGTTTTCACAAACGCACGATTGGGGGCGGACGGCGAGTTGTCGGAGAATCCAACGCCGGTCGGATGACGGTCCGGTCGCGAGCCTGATATCGGCGACCCGGGCTAGTTCGGCGACAATCCGGTCCTACGCCTGAGATCCGTGATCGCGCGCAGAAAACTGTCGGCCGGCGTCGTCTCCGGATCGATCAGGCGGTGCAGGCGAAAGCCATCTTCCAGCGCCAGCACGACGGAGGCCATCCACGGCGGATTCAGCGTGTCGTTCCTGCCGTTGCTCTTCAACGTGGCCTCGACGATGTCGGCCACCAGCTTGCGCCGCGCGCGCAGCCGCTTGGCAAGCTCCGGGCGGCGCTTCTCGGCGCGCGCGACGAACAGGATCATCTCCATGTGCAGAAGGGGCGAGCGGCCGAGCGGGTCTTGCCGGCTGCGATCCATCGTCTTCAGCGCCGCGATGAAATCGTCGAGATTGTCGTGCTGCGCGAGGATGTCGAGGTTGCGCCGGATCGACTGCTCGACATGATCCTCGAGCATGGCGATGATCAATTCGTCCTTGCTCTTGAAGTTGGAATAGAACGCCCCACGGGTGAAGCCCGCGGCGGCCGCGATCGCCTCGATGCTGGCGCCGCCGATGCCGTCCGCCTCGAACACGCGCGCGGCCGCCTCGAACAGCTTGTCGCGCGTGTCGTCCCTGGTCGGCCTGGTTCTCACCCTTGACATCGGCGCAGGTTAGGGCAGAATGCAACTCGATACAACAATGTATCGAGTTTATAATCTTGGGGATGGTTACGCCGCGCGCGCAAGGGGGCTGCCGGCGTATTCGTGTCATGCGGCAACCGATTGAGGTCACCATGAACGAGCAAGTGCAACCCGCAGGCGGACCGCTGTTCAATCCGCTGTCGCCGGACTTCATCCGCGATCCCTATCCGCACTACGACCGGCTGCGCACGATCGAGCCGATCCATGTGACGCCGTTCGGCCAGTTCGTCGCCAGCCGCCATGCCGACGTCAGCTTCGTGATGCGCGACAAGCGCTTCGGCAAGGACTTTGTCGAGCGCTCCAAGCGCCGCTATAGCCCTGCCATCATGGACGAGCCGGTGTTTCGCAGCATGAGCCACTGGATGCTGCAATCCGATCCGCCCGACCACACCCGCCTGCGCGGCCTCGTCGTGAAGGCCTTCACCGCCCGTCGCGTCGAGGACATGCGGCCGCGGATCCAGGCGATCGTCGACCAGACCATCGATGCGGTGATCGAGCGCGGCCACATGGACCTGATCGAGGATTTCGCCTTCCGCCTGCCGGTCACCATCATCTGCGACATGCTCGGAATCCCCGAGGATCATCGCGAGACCTTCTACAACAGCTCGCGCGATGGCGGGCGGCTGCTTGACCCCGTGCCCCTCACGCCGGAAGAGATCGCGAAGGGCAACGCCGGCAACATGATGGCGCAGATGTATTTCCAGCAGCTGTTCGAGCTGCGCCGCCGCAATCCCGGCGACGATCTCACCACCCAGCTGGTGCAGGCCGAGGAAGACGGCCACAAGCTCACCAACGAAGAATTGACCGCCAACATCATCCTGCTGTTCGGCGCCGGCCACGAGACCACCGTCAATCTGATCGGAAACGGCCTGCTCGCGCTCCATCGCAATCCGGATCAGCTCGCGCTCCTGAAGGCGCGGCCCGAGTTGATGGTCAACGCGATCGAGGAATTCTTGCGCTACGATTCCTCGGTGCAGATGACCGGGCGCGTGGCGCTGGAGGACATCGCGGATCTCGGCGGCAAGAGCATCCCCAAGGGCGAGACCGTGCTCTGCCTGCTCGGCTCGGCCAACCGCGATCCGGCGGTCTACCCTGATCGCCCCGACCGGCTCGACGTCACCCGGCCCAACGTCAAGCCGCTGTCGTTCGGCGGCGGCATCCATTTCTGCCTGGGCGCCCAATTGGCGCGCATCGAGGCCGAAATCGCCATCGCGACGCTGTTGCGGCGGCTGCCGGATTTGCGCATCGACGACGTCGAGAACCCGGAATGGCGCCCGACCTTCGTGCTGCGCGGCCTGAAACGCCTGCCGGCAAGCTGGTGATGGCCGGCGGCGCTGCATCTGCGAGCGCCGGTCCTCATCCTGAGGAGGCTGCAAAGCAGCCGTCTCGAAGGATAGCCGCGGGCGCGGGGGCCTCTATGGTTCGAGACGGCGCTTAGCGCGCCTCCTCACCATGAGGGTCTCCCGCCAGCGTTAACCTCCGCGCGCAACAGTCGCTGTGACTTCGCCACACTTCCCCTTATATAAGGGGCTGTTCCGGCGCGCCTGAGGCCCTCAGGTTCGGCCCGGGCCGATTTGGCCGAGGGGAGACCCGTGCAGACGACGCTGCTCGGATTGGCGATTGCCTTCATCATTGCGCTGCTGACCGCGCTGATCGGGCCTTACTTCATCGACTGGAACCAGTTCAGGCCCCAGTTCGAGGCGGAGGCGGGCACGATCATGGGCGTGCCGGTGCGGGTGGCGGGCGAGCTGGATGCGCGGCTGCTGCCGGCGCCGACGCTGCGGCTGCGCTCGGTCACCTTCGGCGGCAACAACGATCTCGGCCGCCTGCGCGCCGACAAGCTCGACGTCGAGTTCAGCCTGAGCTCACTGATGCGCGGCGAATGGCGCGCCACCGAGCTGACCGTCAACGGCATGGCCGTGGATCTCGGCCTGGATGCCAAGGGCCGGGTCGATTTGCCGTCCACCGCGAGCGGCACCTTCAACCTGGCCTCGCTTGCGATCGAGCGGCTGAACCTCACCGGCCGCATCGCCCTGCACGATGCCGCCAGCCGCTCGACGCTGGAATTGAACGATATCACCTTTTCCGGCGACGTGCGCTCGCTGGCCGGCTCGGTCCGCGGCGACGGCAGTTTCACCGCCACCGGGGTGCGCTATCCGTTCCGCGTCTCCTCCGGCCCGAGCGCCGACGGCAGCGCCACCCGTCTCCACCTCAACATCGATCCCGGCGAGCGCGCGATCTTGGCCGATCTCGAAGGCGTGCTCGCCTTCGACAACCGCCTGCCGAAATTCGACGGCGCGCTGACGCTCGCTGTGCCCCCGGTCAAGAAGGCGGGCACGGCGGGGCCGACACCCTGGAAGCTCACGGCAAAGCTCAAGGCCGATCCGGCCGGCGCCAAATTCGATCAGATCGACGCGAGCTTCGGCGCCGAGGACAATGCGCTCAAGTTTGGCGGTGTCGGCGATGTCAGGTTCGGCGCCTCGCCGCTACTGCGCGCGGTGCTGTCGGCGCGCCAGGTCGATGCCGACAAGCTGGCGGGCAAGGATGATGCCGAGCCGCAGCGCGTCCTGCCGGCGCTGCGCGCGGGCCTTGCGGCGATCCCGCAGGCGCCGATGCCGGCGCAGATCGAGTTCAACTCCGACCAGATCATGCTGGGCGGGCGTCCGCTCCAGAACATCACGGCGGAGCTTCAGACCGACGGAAGGTCCTGGACTTTCCAGCGGCTCGAGCTGCGCGCGCCCGGCATGACGCAGCTCTCGCTCAACGGCGCAACGCCCGGCGCCGACAGCTTTAGCGGCCGTCTCAGCGTCGAGTCGTCCGACCCCGATACGCTGGTGGCCTGGCTCCAGGGCCGCAGCGAGATCAACCGCCGCAGCACGCGGCCGTTGCGCCTTGCCGGCGACGTGACCATCGCCGCCAACCATCTCGCCGTCGACAGGCTGAAGGCCGAGATCGAGGGCGGCGCGGTGGAGGGCCGCATCGCCTTCGTCCAGACCGGCGCGAGCAAGGGCTCGCGGATCGACGCCGAGCTCAAGGCCGACCGTCTCGACCTCGATGCCGCCGCAAGCTTCGTGCGCGCGCTCGCGGGGCCACAGGGCGAATGGCCGGAGGAAGCCAAGCTTGCGCTCGATGTCGGCCGCGCGATGTCGGCCGGACAGGAGCTGCGGCCGTTCACGGCGAAGCTCGGCTACGGCCCTGCGGCGCTGTCGCTGGAGCAGTTGCGCTTCGGCCAGGCGAGCGGGGTGACCACGGAAGCAAGCGGCAGCTTCGACCGCGTTCATGCCACCGGCAAGCTCGCGCTGAAATCCTCGGCCAATTCGCTGCGTGAGCTCACCGCGCTGCTCGAGCCGATCGCGCCTTCGGTGCGCGCACGGTTCGACGCCATCCCGTCATTGCCCGGTGCGACGCGGCTGAAGCTCGACCTCAGCCTCGACAAGAACGCCGACCATGCCGATCGCAGCGACGCGCGCGCCGTGCTCGATCTCGATGCGCCGCAGCTCAAGGCCACAGCGACGCTGGCCGGGCAGACGCCGGTAGCGGCGGTCAACGGCATCGACATCGACATCGACCGCTTGCGCAACAGCGACTTCACGCTGGACTCGAAAATCTCGACGCCGAAGGCGGGCGCATTGCTGGCGCTGCTCGGCCTCGATCGCGTCGCTGCCGCGGGCGAGGGCCCTTCGCAGTTCGAAGGCCGGTTGAGTGGCGCGTGGCGCCGGCCGTTGCAATTGAACGCAAAGCTCAGTGGCGGCGGACTGGATGCGGATGCGCAAGGCAGCATCGAATTGTCGGACCCCAGTTCGTTCCAGCCGAAGGCCAGCGTGAATTTGCGCGTGCGCAATGCCAATCTGGCGCCGCTGTTCGGGACCAGCCCGGCGGACAAGTCAGTGCAGAGCGTCAACCTGTCCTCGCGCGTCGGCCTCTCCGGCAACCGCCTGACCTTCGACGATCTCGACAGCAGCGCGGCCGGCTCGCATCTGCGCGGGCATCTCGCGGTGACGCTCGATCAGGAGAAGAGCGTCGATGGCGAAATCGGCCTCGACGCGCTCGATCTTGCGCCCGCGTTCGCGATGGCCATCGGCGCCGCCGGACATGATGCCGGCGATCCCCTGAGTGCGGGGCTGCTCGGCGGCTGGCGCGGCCGCATCGCCTTCCAGGCCCTGCGCGGCACCTTGCCTGACGGCATCGAGCTGCGCCCCGTCGGCGGCACGATCCGGAGCGACGGCCAGTCGCTCGCGCTCGACGCGCTCAAGGGCGGTGTCGGCGGTGGTGAGATGTCGGCGAGCTTCGACGCGCGCAATGGCGCCAATGGCGTTGCGCTGAACGCACGTATCGAGCTGCGCAATGTCGATGCGGCGGCGCTGCGCTACCGCGATCTCGCATTGCCCAAGGGACGCGCCTCGGTGCAGATGGCGCTGACCAGCCAGGGCCGCAGCGTTGCGGCGTTGACCGGTGCGCTCGCCGGCAATGGCACGGTGACGCTCGAGGCCGCGGAAATCAGCGGCCTCAATCCGCGCGCCTTCGAGATCGCCATCCGCGCCAGCGACGGCGGCCAGGTTGCCGACGACAACAGGCTGCGGCAGCTCGTCGAGCCTGCGCTGTCGGCCGGTCCGATCGCGGTCGCCTCGGCGCAGATCCCGTTCACGATCCGCGACGGGCGCCTGCGCGTCGGCGCGACACCGCTGGAAGCCAAGAACGCGCGGGCCATCGTCTCCGGCGGCTACGATATTCCCGCCGACCAGGCCGACATCCGCGCCAGCCTGACGCCGATCATGACCGGACTTTCGGGCGCGCCGCCGGAGATCCAGTTGTTCGCGGCGGGTCCCCCCGACAGGCTCAACCGCACCGTCGATCTCGCGCCGCTGTCGTCCTGGCTCGCGGTGCGCACGATCGATCGCGAGACGCGCCGGCTGGACGCGATCGAGCGTGGCGAGCCGCCGCCGGCGACTGCGGCGCTGCCGACGCTGGTCTCGCCCGATCCGGTGCCCGAGCCGTCGCTGACCGACGTGCCGTTGCCCGGCCGCGATCCGCGCCGCGCGCCGCCGAAGCCAAAGGCCGCGCCGACGCCGAAGGCGCCGCAGGCCGCCCCCGCGGTGCCGAGCCCGCCACTCACAAGCCCGCCGCTCGCGAGCCAGCAGATCGCCCCGCTGCCGCCGCCGATCGAGGTGAGGCCGGCGCCAGGCCCGCCGCCCGCAAAACCCAAGCCGAAGCCACCGCTGGTGCTGACGCCGTCGAATCCGTGAACGCGGCAGCCTGTTCGGCAAGCGCTGGCCCTTGCCCGCCGGTAAACCCATTCCCGCGCATTTTAACGAATTTTGCTCGGCAAAACTGATCTGCCGACTTTACTGGATTCTCGCGTTTGATCTCTAGTGTCGGTTCCCAGAGGAATTCGGCGTCCTGCCCGCACAAGCAGGATGGCTAACCAAGAACTGGGGTAACGAGATGAACGGGGCAAAATCGCTTCTGCAGGATCTGGACGACGCGATCGCGCGCGGCACCGACGAGAGCCGGGCGAAGGCGTTGTGGCATGCGACCGACATCCTGATCACCGGCCGCTACAGCGACGACGAGATCAGCATGTTCGGCGAGGTCATCGGACGGCTTGCCGACGAGATCGAGGTCGCCGCGCGGGCGCAGCTCTCGGAACTGATGTCGGCCTGCGACCATGCTCCGCTCAATGTTATCGAAAAGCTCGCCCTCGACGACGAGATCGACGTGGCCGGTCCGGTGCTGCGCGACTCCAGCCGTATCGACGAGAAGATGCTGGTCGAGAGCGCCATGACCAAGGGCCAGGCGCACCTGCTTGCGATCGCCCAGCGCAAGTCGATCGGCGAAGCCGTCACCGACGTGCTGGTCAAGCGCGGCGACCAGGCGGTCGTGACCTCCGTCGCCAAGAACGAGGGCGCGCGCTTCTCCGGTTCGGGCCTGCTGCACATGGTCAGGCGCGCGGAGGGTGACTCGATCCTCGCCGAGCAGCTCGGCCTGCGCAAGGACGTGCCGCGCCACATCTTCCAGCAGCTCATTTCCAAGGCGTCGGAAGACGTCCGCCGCCGCCTCGAGCACGAGCGGCCCGAGATGATGGCGCAGATCCAGAGCTCGGTGACCGACGTCACCGGCGATCTGCAGTCCAAGTTCGGTCCGTCCTCGCGCAGCTATTTCGTCGCCAAGCGCGTGGTGACGACGCAGTACCGCCAGGGCAACCTCAACCAGGACTCGATCTCGAACTATGCGCGCCAGCACCGTTTCGACGAGGTGCAGATCGGCCTGTCGCTGTTGTCGTCGCTTCCGGTCGACGTGATCGAGCGCGCGATGATGGACCGCAATCGCGAGATACTTCTGGTGCTGTGCAAGGCGCTCGACTTCTCGTGGGACACGACCATGTCGCTGCTGTTCCTCGGCGCCAAGGATCATCTGATCACGGCGCGCGAGCTCCATGACAGCGAGCGCGAGTTCGGCAAGCTCAAGATCGAGACGTCGCGCAGCATTCTGAAGTTCTACCAGTCGCGCAAGACCGGCGCGGGTGCCGATACGGGCCGTCAGCCCGAGCTCCAGGTGCACTGAGCCAGAGGGGAGTATTTGCCATGTTGCCTCAATTCGGCACCGCAATTCGCAAGAACAAGAGCCTGCCCGTCGATGCCGGCGGTTCGGCTCCCGAGAAGGCTTCCGTCGACGCCGCCTGGCTCGTGCTTGAAGCCGCCAACGATCTCGGCGATCACGCCGCGATAGCGGCCTGCCGCCGCGTCATCGACGCCGAGCTCAACGGCACGGTTGCCGGCAGCGCGGATATCGATCTCGTGCTCGGCTATTTCAGGTAGCGATGATCACCAGCGTCTAGTGCGCCATCGCGATTTCGCCGGACACTTGCTCGCGCCTTGCATCGATGCGTAGCAGCACGACAACGACTGCGCCCACCAGCGCGCAACCCGCCAGCAACAGAAGACCTGCGGTAAAACTGCCGGTTAAATCCTTCAGATAGCCCATTGCGTAAGGACCGGCGAAACCGGAAAGATTTCCAAGCGAGTTGATCGCGGCGATGCCGGCGGCAGCCGATGCTCCCGTTAGAAAGCTCGCCGGCAGCGGCCAAAACATCGGGGGGACCGCGGAGACGCCGATCTGTGCGAAGCAAAGCAATGCCATGACAAGGACGGAGTTGGAAACGAGACCTGCCACTCCGATGCCCACCGCTGCCATCAACAGTGCCGCGGCGACGTGACCCTTTCGTTCCATGGTCCGATCGGAATGACGACCAAGCAGCACCATGCCCGCGGCCCCGAAAATAAAGGGCAGCGCTGCGAGCAAGCCGGTCTGGGTATCGCTGACGCCAAAACCCTTGATGATGGTCGGCAGGAAGAACGCCACGCCGTAACTTGCAGCATTCAGGCAGAAGTACACCAGAGCGCACAACAAAATGCGGTAATCGGTGAGCGCCTGACCCAATGACAGGTGTTCGACCTTCTCCTTGTTTCGCTTCTCGGTGGCCTGCACGTCTTCCAGCCAGGCAATCTCGTCTTGTTGCAGCCAGCGGGCTTGGCGCGGAAAATCGGTCAGATAGAGCAGGACGCAGATGCCTACCACGACCGACGGCAGCGCCTCGAGAATGAACAGCCACTGCCAGCCTTCCAATCCCCAACCGGTCACGCCGAGCAGAAGTCCGGAGATGGGCGACCCGATGATGGACGAAATCGGGATCGCCAGCATGAACAGGCTGATGACCCGAGCCCGGTAAACCGCCGGGAACCACAGGGTCAGATAGAAGATGATGCCCGGAAAGAATCCCGCCTCGCAGGCGCCGAGCAGCAACCGAAGAGAGTAGAAGACGCCCGTCGTCGGTATTCCCGTTGCTGCCGATATCGATGGGATGAATGCGAAGGCCGCCGAGACGATCCCCCACGTAATCATGATGCGGGCGATCCAGACGCGCGCGCCGACTCGTTCCAGGAAGATGTTGGAGGGGACTTCAAACAGGAAATACCCGACGAAGAACAAGCCCGCGCCCAGTCCGAACGCCGCTTCACTTAAACCCAGCGCCTGGTTCATGTGCAGCTTGGCAAAGCCGACATTGACGCGGTCAAGATAGGCCACGAAATAGCAGACGATCAGGAACGGTATAAGCCGCCACATAACCTTGCCAATGACACGCTTCTCGACGTCTTGCATGGCAAGGCCTCCCGCTTGATCACCGGAACCCGCTCAACATCCGGGCGGCGTTGCGAAACAATGACGGGTGCGAACGATGAGTGCAAACGGCATTTTGACGTTCAAGCCAAAGTGACAGTCGTGCTGTCATGCTCGAAGCTGGACGAGAGACGAAGCACGCGACACGCTCCATCTAACGCTCGGGGGCGGCCGAGGCATCGGCCGCCCGCCATGATGATCGCGAACATCATCTTATTTTGCCATCGCCGTCGTGGCCAGCTTCTCAACCTCCTGTTGGACGAACACGAAGCGCCAGAATGTCTAGGCGTTCGCGCCGCCGTCGACGGTCAAGGTCGAGCCGGTGATGTATTTTGCCTTCGGGCTCGCCAGGAATGCCACGGCATTCGCGATGTCATCCGTCGCACCATACCGGCCCAGTGCCATGAACTGTTTCAGCGTCTCCGCGGTCGGGCCGTGCGCCGGATTCATGTCGGTGTCGATCGAGCCCGGTGCCACGAGGTTGACCGTGACGTCCCTCGGGCCAAGCTCCCGCGCCAGCGCCTTCGTGAATGCGGTTAGCGCCGACTTCGACGCCGCGTACACGCCGAGCGCCGGCGAGGGCACGCGGTCCGCAAAATAGCTGCCGATGGTGATGATGCGGCCGCCCTTGCCAAGGTGCGGCAGCGCCGCCTTGCTCGCGGCGATCGGCGAACGCACGTTGACGTTCAGCATCGCGTCGATGTCGGCGAGCGAGATGTCGTTGAGGCCGCCCAATCGCAGAATGCCGGCATTGTTGACCAGGATGTCGAGCCCGCCCAGCTCCTTGACGGTCTTGTCGACCGAAGCCTGAACGGCAGCGACATCGGCGCTGTCGGCCTGGATCGCTACGGCTTTCCGGCCCGTCGCCTTGATCGCGTCCACGACCTTGGCGGCGATCTCCGCCGACTTCTCGTAAGTAATCGCGACATCGGCGCCTTCCGCGGCGAGCGCCTTCGCGATGGCCGCACCGATACCCCTGCTTGCGCCCGTCACCAGGGCCCGTTTTCCTGCCAGTGTCATGTGATCTCTCCAATTCTGTAATGATCGACACAGAATATGTGGAGTCTTGATTGCCGCGGTCAAGTGAATTATGTGTTGATCATTACAGAAAGACGGGCGATGGCAGGTCGGCCACGGGAATTTGATCGCGACGCGGCGTTGGAGGCCGCCATGCTGCTGTTTTGGCGCAAGGGCTTTGCGGCAGCCTCGATGCACGACCTCTGCGACGCCATGGGCGTCCGCTCGCCCAGCCTCTATGCGGCCTTCGAAAGCAAGGAGGCACTCTACCTTGCCGCGATCGAGCATTACGTCGAGACCCAGGGCCAGCCGGTCTGGGACCGGCTTGCGGAAGGCGCGACCGCGCGCGCCGGCATCGAGAATCTGCTGATCGGGGCGGCCGAGACCCTGCCGAAATCCCGGAGAGCGCCGGCCGGCTGCATGGCCGTGCTGGGCGCCGTCAGCGACGAATGGCCGGCAACGATTGCCCGCGAGATCAAGAAGGCCCGGCTCGATATGCTCGGCAATTTGCGCGGGCGGCTGGAGGCTGCGGTCGCGAGCGGCGAACTGCCTGCCGCAACCGACATCGATGCGCTGAGCCGGTTCTACCTCAGCGTCTTCGAAGGCATGGCGATCCAGGCCAAGGACGACGCGACGCCTGAGGAGTTGAGAGGCGTAGCGAAGGCGGCCATGGCGATGTGGCCGGGCGAGCGGTAGCTCGCGGCCTGTACGATGGGTAGAGCGCAGCGAGACCCATCGTTCCATCCAGGCGTGTTGATGGGTTTCGCTCCGCTCTATCCATCCTACGAGCTGGGCCGAGAGATTGATCTATCTCAAGACCGTATCCGAAACGCGGGCCCAGCTTACATTCGGAAGGCAGCGATACGTCCAGACAGGCGGGAGGTGAAGCATGTACCGGCATATTCTCATTCCGACAGATGGGTCGGAGCTAGCGGAGCACGGCGTGGCGCATGGGTTGGCGCTGGCGAAATCCCTTGGAGCCAAGGTATCTCTAATCTTCGTTGTGGAGCCGTTTTCAGAAATGACAGGGCGGTTCCGTGAAGCAGTCGCAACATATGCCGAGCTGCGCAAGGAACAGGCCACGAGCGCGTTGGATCGCGCGGCAAATGCGGCCAAGGAGGCCGGCGTTTCCTGCGAACCGATTCAAGTGGAGAACGGGCAACCCCATCAAGCCATCATCGCAGCAGCCGAGAATAAAGGTTGCGATCTCATCGTGATGTCATCCCATGGCCGCAGCGGACTCTCCATGCTTCTCATCGGTAGCGTGACAAACAAGGTGCTGGCACAGGCGAAAACTCCCGTACTGATTTGTCCGTGAATGTGCGGATCTGCTGACAGAGTTCTCGCTCGCCGCGAGGACTAGAAAACTCAACGGCCGCATAAACCGCCTTGTCTGCTTTCGTCATCTGCGGGCCTTACCTGCCGGTCAGGCCTTGTCGGCCCGGCACCCGGGTAGCCGGTGACAGTGCACTTAACTCGAAGCCGGGGACCCCGTGCGCATCAATTGAATGCACTGTCATCGCAATTGCGGCGACGGCTAGAGCCTGTCGATCCGAAATGCGCGAGTCTCGACCGTGGCGCGGACACGCGCATTGCACGCAGCTGTGATCGTGGAACCCCGCCGCGGATGTAACGACGGACGCTCCCCTCCGAATAGCCCGTAGCGGACGCTTCGTTCGCCAATAGATGGATGCGCAATCCGGGGAGAAATCGTCGCATGATGGGATTCAACGTCGCGGAGAATGGTGGAGGCTCTTATCGTCCGCTCGCCATTCTGCGCTGGGTCATGGTGGTCATATTCGTATCGTTTGGAATGCAGAAATTCACACTGCAATCCGCACAGGGTATCGCCCAGTTCATCAGCCACAGCCCGTTCATCTCCTGGCTGTCGGTATTCGGCCTGAGGGGAGAGGCCTATGTTCTCGGTGTCGCCGAATTCGTGATCGCGGCGCTGCTCGTGGCCGGCAGCTTCAGTCCGGTCTTGTCGGCGCTGGGTTCGTTCATGGGCATGATGACCTTCGCGATCACGTGGTCGTTCTTCTTCACGACGCCGGGCGTCGTCACATGGAGCCTGTCAACCGATCCGATGGCGTGGAATCTGGCCGGCGAGTTCCTGTTCAAGGACATCGTCCTGCTGTGTGTGTGCGTTGTGCTGTTTCTCGCTTCGTTGCCGCAGTCGGTTGTCCGGCTCCGCACCGGCGGAGCCTAAAGCGGCTTTGCGATAGCCCGTAGGACGGGGAGAGCACAGCGAAACCCATCACGCTTCAACGCGCCCGGAAGCAAGGATGGGTTTCGCTTCGCTCTACCCATCCTGCGAGACGCATCTCACCGCCGAGCGCGGTAAATCACGACATCAGTGCCATGACGCGTCGTACTCTTCTCGAGGATGTAATTGGCCTTCTCCAGCACGCGGCGGGATGCGCCGTTGCTGACATAGACAAGGCCGATGAGAGACGGCAGTTCGTGGTGCGACAGCCCAATGTCCGTCAGCGCGATTGCGACCTCGCTCGCAAATCCGCGGCCCCAGAACTCGCGCTTGAATGCGTAGGCAATCTCGATCTCGTCGATTTCGTCCACGAGGATGTGCCGGATGCCCGCTCGCCCGGCGAAGGCGCCGTCCTTCGTTCGCAGCA
Source organism: Bradyrhizobium sp. 63_E2_N1_3 (assembly GCF_052076005.1). Taxonomy (NCBI): domain Bacteria; kingdom Pseudomonadati; phylum Pseudomonadota; class Alphaproteobacteria; order Hyphomicrobiales; family Nitrobacteraceae; genus Bradyrhizobium; species Bradyrhizobium sp. 63_E2_N1_3. The sequence continues at coordinate 2,175,147 of NZ_CP197235.1, forward strand.
CCCACAGCCCAAAACCGTGCTGGTCCCAATGCGCCATGTTGGTCGCGAGATAGGTCTTGGTGACCTCGGGTGCACGCACGCCGCCGAGATAGCGGGACACCTCGGCATCGAGATGCAGCGTGACGAGGTCGTCGAGGTGGTCTTCGCGAAGCCTCTCGGCGGTCAATCTGTCGGTGCTGAAGCGGTCCATGGAGACTGATAGCCGCTTTGGCGGCCGGTCGTCGATCGCTTTCGCGATGCGACACCGCACGCGTCAGCAGCGGCTGGACCGCTTGGACTCCATGTCGCGCCCGGGTTCTGCCTTTGCCGCGCTGAGCGCCGCGGCCAGCTCGTCGATATGGTAGGGTTTCGGCAGAATCTGCAGACCCGCCAATTCGGCGTCGTGAACTGCGGCTTCGGAGTATCCGCTGGTCAGAAGCACGGGTATGTCGCTTCGCCTTCTCTTGATCTCCCGCGCCAGCTCGACCCCATTCATGCCACCGGGCATCATGACATCGGAAAAGACGAGGTCGACGGCGCGGCCGTCGGCCAGGGCACCGAGCGCGGCCGCGCCACTCGCCGCGTGCGTGACCTCGTAACCGAGCTGGCCCAGCATCTCGCTCACCAGCGCGGCAACCTCGTCATCGTCTTCGACCAGAAGGATGCGGCCATGATTGCTCTTCTTCGGCCGCACCATGTTGAGATCGATCAGGTGTCGCTCCCTGGAAGGAGTGCTGAGCGATCGCGGCAAATAGAGTTCGATGCTGGAGCCTCGGCCGACTTCCGATCGAATGCGGACCGTCCCCCGCGACTGCGTCGCGAATCCATGGACCTGGGCGAGCCCGAGCCCCGAGCCCTTTCCGACCTCCTTGGTCGTGAAGAATGGTTCGAAAACGCGTGACAGGATCTCCGGACTCATGCCGACACCGGTATCGACGACGGACAGGCGCACATAGTCTCCGGCGATCTGCTCGTCATTCAGATCGGGCAGATTTTCCCCGCGCACGAGAATCGTGCCGCCATTGGGCATGGCGTCGCGGGCGTTGACGGCGAGGTTGAGGATCACGAGTTCGAGCTCGCCGGGATCGACCTCCACCGGCCAGAGCGTGTCCGGAAAATCGAACTCGACATGGACGTCGCCTCTCAGGCTTCGATCGAGCAGTTCGCGCATGCCGCCCATCTGCGAGGCGACGTCGACGGGCTCCGGCCGGAGCGTCTGCCGGCGGGAGAACGCGAGAAGCTGCCTGGTCAGGCTGGCCCCGCGCTGGGCGGCCTGGACCATCCCGTCCATGAGCCGGCGGCGACGGTCCGGATCGGTCTGGCGGTCGAGCATGTCGAGGCCGCCGGAGATCACCATCAGCAGATTGTTGAAGTCGTGCGCCACCCCGCCGGTCAGCTGTCCGATGGCTTCGATCTTCTGGGCTTGCCGAAGCGTCTCCTCGACCCGGGCACGCTCGTCCATCTCGACGCGCAATTGCTCGACGGCTTCCGCAAGGGCCCGCGTGCGCTCGACCACCAGCGTCTCGAGCTCCTGAGCCGCCTGTTCGCGCGCCGCGAACAGAGCCCGGATTTCGTATTGGCGCCGCCGCGCGCGCAGTGCCGATTGAACGGCGCTGGTCAGCGTCATTGGCTGAACCGGCCGCTCGAGCAGCGAGACGTTACGGAGAAGCGCGACAATGCTGCGGCGCCAGGCAAGGACGGCCGGCTGCTCGCGATGGCTGGTCAGGACGACGAAGGGCAGGTCGGACCAGGGCGGTTGGCTCTCGATCCATTGTGCCAGCGGCGAGGTGTCTTTCCCGAACAGAGCTTCCTCGGCAACGAAAACGGCGCCGACGCCGGCTGCCATCTCGCTGACGAGTTCGGGCAGACTGCGGCAGCTGGTCGCTTCCAGGTGCGAACTCCGGAACAGCTCGGCGGAGGCAAGTCCGTCGCGCCCGATCGGAGCAAAGACGAGAACATGGTGATCTCGCTCAACGCTCATTCAACCGACCCTTCGGGCTTAGGTGCCCCGGTATAATGCGGATTGCCGGAAAAGATGCCGCTGAACTCCCTCAGGGGCGGGCCGAGCGTGATGCCGGCGCTGCTAAGCCGAAATTCCCGGATGGTATGCTCGTGTCGGCCGCTGCGCTTCTTGACGACAGACAGAGCGCGCCGCACCGTTCCGCCGACCTCGAAATAGCGCAGCATGACCACGGAATCGCTGAGATAGCTGATGTCGAGAGGCGTATCCATCGGACCGACGAGGCCATGCTGGGCGAGGACCAGGATGGTCAGCACACCCTGCTGCCCCAGGTAGCTCAAGAGTTCGTGCATCTGCAGGATGAGAAATCGCTCGTCGGGCATCGCGGCCAGATAGCCGTTCAGACTGTCGATGATGACGAGACGGGCATTGTCGGCCTCGACGCTCTTTCGCACGTTTGCGGCGAACTCACCCGGCGACAGCTCGGCGGGATCGATCTGCTGAAACCGGACAAGCCCCGAATCGACGTGTTCTTGCAGGTGCAGGCCAAGTGTCCGGGCGCGCGCTTCGACCGTGCCGCGGCCTTCATCGAACGCGAAGAACACCGCGTGCTCGCCACGTTCGGCCGCCGCGATCGCGTAGGTGAGCGCAACCGATGATTTGCCCACGCCGGCGGCGCCGATGAGCAGCGCATTGGTGCCGCGCTCGAGGCCGCCTCCCAGGAGCTGGTCGAGCTCGGCGTTGCCGCTCGGGGTGAAGTCGCCGACGAAGGTCTTGTGATGTTCGGCCGCCACCAGGCGGGGGAATATCTGCAGGCCGCCTCGCTCGATCGTGAAATCGTGAAACCCGCCGCGAAACCGGATGCCGCGCATCTTGATCACGCGGAGCCGGCGCCGCTCGGCGCCGTAATCGATCGCGACCTGTTCGAGCATCACCACGCCGTGCGCAATGGAATGGAGCTGCAAATCGTCCTGAGATGACGAAAGATCGTCGAGCAGGACCACTGTGCAATTGCGGTTGGTGAAAAAATGTTTCAGGGCCAGCACCTGGCGCCTGTAACGAAGCGGGTTCTGGGCAAGCAGGCGCAGTTCGGACAGGCTGTCGAGCACGACGCGGTTGGGATTGACCCGCTCGACTTCCCTGAAGATCAGGCCGGTCGTCTCGCTCAGCTCCATTTCGGCGGGATGAAACACCGTGAGCTCGCGCTCCGGATCGAGCGTCGTCTCCGGCGGAACCAGTTCGAAGATGTCGATGCCGTCCAGCGTCCAGCCGTGCCGCTGCGCCACGACGTCCAGCTCGCGCTTGGTTTCGGACAGCGAAATATAGAGCACGCGCTCTCCGTCCCGCACCCCCCTCAGCAGGAACTGAAGCGCGATGGTGGTCTTGCCCGTGCCGGGCTGCCCCTCGTAGAGATACATCCGGTTGGCGTCGAAGCCGCCACCCAGGATGTCGTCCAGCCCGGCGCTGCCGGTCGATATTCTGGACAGCTCTCGGGGCGCACTGTCCGTAACAGTGCTGGATGGACTGCTCATTGATCCCCTTTGACGCTTCGAGAGAAGGGCGCCACCGCCCCTGCGCGAGTCCCAGGGCTCGCGCCCGGTTAAGCCGAACGGCCTTGGAACGAACTCTCAGATCGGCGCCGGGTTCCCTGCTGATGGGGTGGCGGTCGGCCCTGATCACGACGCCGATCCAGCCCGAAGACGGTACCGCACCGCCACTCGCAGGACGGAGAAGGTCGCGAGCCGGATGTCACTGAAGCCGACGATGCCATCGTGCTCCTGTGTTGCCCGACGGGTCAACCGATCCTCAGTTCGCAGCCCGGCGCGTCAAGCGTTCGCAGTCAAGTCGCTGCTTGATCTGAATCAAACAGGCGGATGACAGCCGCACCATAAGGCGACTCTAGGGACTGGTGACATGTTGGTGTGCGCAATGAGTCCGACCTGGTACGTCACCTTCGAAGTGCAACGGCGAGGCGTTCTGCCGAGACAACGAAGTCCGCGCGAGACGAAGACCTTCGCGACTGAACATGAAGCCAAGCTGTTTGCGCGCGCCAAGCGCGATGAGGGACTTTCCGTCTTTGCAGGCACGATCAACCCGCACCTGCCGAAGCGGGTGATCCCATCCTCCGGCATCGGCGCGTGGCTTGCTGACGAACAGGACGGTGCTGGAGCGCACGGCACTTCAAAGACTGACTAAGCACTCTTCTGTGCACAGCGATGGCGCTTGGGTGTTGCCATTTTGATACGAGCCCAAAATCCCCTCGCGCGTAAACTTCAGGATGTTCGCAAGCTTTATGCACGCCAGCCTGCATTAGGGCTCGCTTCTGACGAAAGAAATTTGAGCAAAGGGGACGAAACGATGAAGAAAAAGCTTTCGATCGCGGCGATCGGCTTCGCTGCGCTGAGCATGGCGGCTCCGGCCATGGCGGCCGATATGGCCGTCAAGGCGCCGCCGCCGGCACCGGTGGTGGCGGTTTACAACTGGACCGGATTTTACATCGGCGCCAACGGAGGCTGGGGGCAGAGCCACGGTTGCGTCGATTTGATAACGCCCGCAGGCAACGTCGCAAGTGGTTGCGCCGATCGCTCCGGAGGCCTCGTCGGTGGACAGATCGGGTATCGCTGGCAGACCAATCAGTTCGTGCTCGGCCTGGAAGCTCAGGGTGATTGGGCCGAGATCAAGAACACACGCGTCAGCGTGATCGATCCGTTTATCTCGACCACGGGCAAGACCGATGCGATCGGGCTGTTCACGGCTCAGCTCGGTTGGGCATGGAACGCCTCACTGCTCTACGTGAAGGGCGGCGCCGCCGTGACGCGCAATCGCTTTGACATCTTCAACAACGTCACAGGCGTCGGCCTCGCCTCGGCAGGTCACACGCGCTGGGGCGGTGCCCTGGGTGTTGGCTGGGAGTATGGCTTCAGCCCGAACTGGACGGTCGGTGTCGAATACGACCACCTCTGGATGGGGCGTGACAACACCTCCTTCGCAGGCGTGGTCACACCCGGTGGGTTCACCCTCACCGGCAGCGGTGTCACCCAGGATATCGACATGGTCACGGTTCGCGTGAACTATCGCTTCGGCGGTTACGGCGCGGCGCGCTATTGATCCAAAGTCCTCCCAGTGAACTCAGGCCCCGGCATCGACCGGGGCCTTTTTCATGGGGAGCGAAAGCAAACGCGCGGATGTCCGGCATCAATTCCTGCGGTTATGTTTGCCAGTAATGATGAGGCACCGGAGGAGGCCTTGCGTCGCCTCCATTTGATTTGTTGATTTTGGTTCGGACCGAACGCGTCCAGTCGTATGGTGGCGCAGTCGAGGTGGGAATCCCGGGAGGATGCCATCTGCTCCTGTTTTGCCCGACGGCGCAACCGGCACGCCGTAGTCCGTAGCCCGGATGGAGCGTAGCGCAATCCGGGAATCCTCGCATCAGATGCGCTTTCCCGGACTTCGCTGCGCTCCATCCGGGTTACGTCTGTTTCCTCGGATGCATCAACGACTTCACTGACGTCACCGATCACGAGCCCGACAATCCCCGTCTACTGTGCATGGGGTTGTTTTCGCAATTTTAGTTTGGAGAGGGCGCTACCCCGCGCCGAGCGCGACCGCGACGTTGTAGGTCAGAAGGCTCGCGGCATAAGCCAGCACCAGCATGTAGAAGAAGGTCACGGCCATCCAGGTCCAGCTGCCGGTCTCGCGCCGGATCACCGCGAGCGTGGATGCGCATTGCGGGGCGAAGATGTACCAGGCCAGCATCGACAGCGCGGTGGCGAGCGACCATTTCGTCGCCAGCACCTGGCCGATCTGCTCGGCCGCTTCCTTGCCGCCTTCGATCGCATAGACGGTGCCGAGGGCTGCGACCGCGACCTCGCGCGCCGCCATGCCCGGGATCAGCGCGACCGCGATCTGCCAGTTGAAGCCGACGGGGGCCAGCAGCGGCTCGAGCGCCTTGCCGATGATCGCGGCGAGGCTGAAGTCGATCGCGGGTTCGGTGGCGCCCGCGGGCGGCTGCGGGAACGAGGCCAGAAACCAGATCAGCACCATCATCGAGAAGATCGTGGTGCCGGCGCGATGCAGGAACATTTTCGCCCGCGTGTAGACGCCGATCGCGATCGATTTCAGCCGCGGCATCTTGTAGTCCGGCAGCTCCAGCATGAACGGCGCCGGCGCATAGTCGCGCAGCATGAAGAACTTGATCAGGAACGAGACGACCAGCGCGCTTGTGATGCCGGCGGCGTAGAGGCCGAACATCACGAGGCCCTGGAGGTTGATGAAGCCCCAGACGTCCCTGGCCGGAATGAAGGCAGAGATGATCAGCGTGTAGACGGGAATGCGCGCCGAGCAGGTCATCAGCGGCGCGATCAGGATCGTGGTCAGCCGGTCGCGCTTGTTGTCGATCACGCGCGTCGCCATGATGCCGGGAATGGCGCAGGCAAAGCTCGACAGCAGCGGAATGAAGGCGCGGCCGTGCAGGCCGGCGCCGCCCATGATGCGGTCCATCAGGAACGCGGCGCGCGCCATGTAGCCGAAGTCTTCCAGCAGCAGGATGAACAGGAAGATGATGATGATCTGCGGCAGGAACACGATGACGCTGCCGACGCCAGATATCACGCCGTTCTGAAGGAAGCTCTGCAGCAGGCCGGCGGGCAGGGTGGCGTGCACGAATTCGCCGAGCGCGTCGAAGCCGTTGTTGAGCAGGTCCATCAGCGGCTGTGCCCAGGCGAACACCGCCTGGAACATCACGAACAGGATGAGAGCGAGCACGATCAGGCCGCCGACCGGATGCAGCACGACCGCATCGATCCGCGCGGTCCAGGTGTCGGGTCTAGCAGGCAGGCTGACGCAGTCGGCGATGATGCGGTCGGCCTCGCGCTGGGTGGCGCGCAGCTCGGCGACGCTGAGCGCGCTCCAGCTGTTCTCCCGCGGCTCCGCGGCGAGTTTCGCCGAGATCTCGTCCGTCAGCGCCAACAGGTCGGCCGTGCCGCTCTTGCGCACCGCGATCGAGGTGACCACGGGCACGCCGAGCTCCTTGGCGAGCCGCTCCACGTCGACGGTGATGCCGCGGCGGCTCGCGATGTCGAACATGTTGAGCACGAGGATCATCGGCCGGCCGGTGCGCTTCAGCTCCAGCAGCAGGCGGATGGTCAGGCGCAGATTGGTCGAGTCGGCCACGCACAGCACGAGGTCGGGCACGGTTTCGCCGGACGCCTTGCCGAGCACGAAGTCACGAGTGATCTCCTCGTCCGGGCTGCGGCCGCGCAGCGAGTAGGTGCCGGGCAGGTCGACCACCGAGACCTGGCGTCCCAGGGGCGTGACGAAGAAGCCTTCCTTGCGCTCGACGGTGACGCCGGGATAGTTCGCGACCTTCTGTCGGCTGCCGGTCAGCGCGTTGAACAGCGACGTCTTGCCGCTGTTCGGCGTGCCCACCAGGGCGAGATGCAGCAGAGGAGCTTCCATGGGATCAGATTTCCGGTCGCTATCTAGGCGACAATGATGGCCATGGCTTCACGACGGCGGACCGCAATCGTGATGTTGTCGACACGGACGGCGATCGGGTCGCGCCCGACCAGGCCCTCGTGCAGGACCTCGACCCGGGCGCCCTCGACGAAGCCGAGCTCGATCAGCCGGCTCTCGAGCTCGATGTCCGAGAGCGCGGAGCCCGCATCCCCGGCGGAAAGGTGTTGGATGATGCCGATATAGCCGCGCTGGGCCAGGCCCAGCGGCATCCGCGAACGCGTGTCATTGGTGTCGGTCATGCCCTGTATTTTCAACGCAGGGCAGTGAGGTCAAGCGCGCGGGTCGGCTGAAACTGCACCTTAGAGTGATTTTAAAGTGCAGAACCGTGAGGCGCCGTTGGGGGACGCCCAACGGCTACTGGGCCGGGACCTTTTCCGGCTGGATGGCGGCCATGGCGCGGCTCTTGAAGTAGTCGAGGACGAACAGGCGGATCGCCGAGGACAGATTGCCCTGCTGGCGGTTGCCGTCGATCTCGCCGACCAGCTCGGACAGCGTCATGTTGCGCAGGCCCGAGATCTCCTTCATGCCGTTCCAGAACGCCTCTTCCAGGCTGACGCTGGTCTTGTGGCCGGCGACCACGATCGACCGTTTCACCACGGGCGACTTCATGACTGATCCTCGCGATCGATCTGATGCTGGTCCAGATGCGCCTTCGCCTGGTCCGCGCGTGTCTCCTCCGCCGACCGCTCCGCCTTCGTGCGGCCGAACTTCGCCCGGTTGACGTCCGCCTGCTTCGCCGTGGCTTCCCGCTCGGCGCGCTTCCTGAAACGATTCAGGTTGATGACGTTCCCCATGCCGCGTCTCCATCATCCGCTCCTCTTCTGGCAGGATGAAACATTCAGAAACTGGGTGCCGTGTTGCGCCCTATGAGACTTGATCGCCATTCGCTCGTCCTCGTCAATTGGCCCCTCGGGCCATCAAACGATGAATTAGCCCCGTCAAAGGGCAGAGAGGCCTGCGTAGCACGCCGCCTCGCCACAACATTGACGGTAATCAAATCCCGGCCCTTAGGCCTTATATTTATGAGCCCCAGGGCACCGTATCATTACGGATGACTATCGGAATTCGGAATTCATCCAGGCCGCGTCATTTTCTCCGGCTGCACCAGCCGGTCGAACTCGTCGGCCGAGACGAAGCCGAGCCGCAGCGCCTCCTCCTTCAGCGTGGTGCCGTTGGCATGCGCGGTCTTCGCCACCTTGGCGGCGTTGTCATAGCCGATCTTCGGGGCGAGCGCGGTCACCAGCATCAGCGAGCGCTGCATCAGCTCCCTGATGCGCTTTTCGTCGGCGCGGATGCCGCTGACGCAATGTTCAGTGAAGGAGCGCGCGGCGTCCGCCATCAGCCGGATCGAGTGCAGCATGTTGTAGGCGAGCACGGGCTTGTAGACGTTGAGCTCGAAATGGCCCTGGCTGCCGGCGACTGTGATCGCAGTGTGATTGCCGAACACCTGGCAGCACACCATCGTCATCGCCTCGCACTGCGTCGGGTTGACCTTGCCGGGCATGATCGAGGAGCCCGGCTCGTTCTCCGGCAGGATCAGCTCGCCGAGGCCCGAGCGCGGGCCCGATCCGAGCAGGCGGATGTCGTTGGCGATCTTGAACAGGCCTGTCGCGACGGAATTGATGGCGCCGTGCGCCAGCACATAGGCGTCGTTCGAGGCCAGCGCCTCGAATTTGTTGGCGGCGCTGGTGAAGGGCAGCTTCGTAATCCCAGTAACGTGCTTTGCGAACAGTCTTGCGAAGCGCGGCTTGGAGTTGAGGCCGGTGCCGACGGCGGTGCCGCCCTGGGCCAGCGGATAGAGGTCCTTCACCGCGACCTTGAGGCGGGCGATGCCGCTTTCGACCTGCGCGGCGTAGCCGGAAAATTCCTGGCCGAGCGTCAGCGGCGTGGCGTCCTGGGTGTGTGTCCGCCCGATCTTGACGATTTTTGCGAACTCCTTCTCCTTCTTGCGGAGCGCGCGCAGCAGCTCGCCGAGGGCAGGGACGAGATCGGCATTGATGCGGCTTGCGGCCGCGATGTGCATCGCGGTCGGGAACGAGTCGTTCGACGACTGGCTCATGTTGACGTGATCGTTGGGATGCACCGGCTTCTTGGCGCCGAGCTCGCCACCGAGCAGCTCATTGGCGCGGTTGGCGATGACCTCGTTGAGATTCATGTTGCTCTGCGTGCCCGAGCCGGTCTGCCACACGACAAGCGGGAAATGATCGTCCAGCTTGCCCTCGATCACCTCGCGCGCGGCGCGGATGATGGCGTTGGCCCGGCGCTGGTCGAGCAGGCCGAGCGCGAGGTTGGATTGTGCGGCGGCGAGCTTGACGATGCCGAGCGCATGCACGAGCTCGATCGGCATGCGGTCGATGCCGATGCGGAAATTCTGGCGCGAGCGTTCGGTCTGCGCCCCCCAATAGCGATCGGCGGGGACCTCGATGGGACCGAAACTGTCGGTCTCGGTGCGGCTGGCGGGGCGGGCAGTCTTCGAGCGAGCAGTCTTCGAGCGAGCAGTCTTGGCCATGAGCACATCCATTCTGCGGCACGGAATGCCGTGCAGCCTCTTCATGTGCTCTTCTATATCGGCAGTTTGGCCGGGCGCGACCGTTTCGCGCCCAACCTAGATCATTTCTTGCGGAAACGATCGAGCCGCACCACCTCGGCGCCGCCCTGGTTCGGGGCGGTCGGCTCCTCGGCACTTTCGGCCGGCTCACTGGCAGGCGCGGGCACTGCGACGGCCGACGGCGCGGGAGCGGCCGGCAATGTCTCGGATGAGACCTCGGCGACATCGGAGGTGTCGAACTGGAGGCCGAACTTCACGGACGGATCGAGGAAGCTCTTGATCGCGCTGAACGGCACGATCAGCCGCTCCGGAATGCCGCCGAAGGACAGGCCGACCTCGAAACGGTCCTCGAGCACGGTCAGATCCCAGAACTGGTGCTGGAGGATGATCGTCATCTCTTCCGGGTATTGCGCCAGGAGCCGCGACGACAGCTTCACGCCCTCGGCCTTCGACACGAAGGTGATGAAGAAATGGTGCTCGCCCGGCAGTCCATGGGACGCGGCATCGGTCAGCACCTTCCGCAGCACGCCGCGCAGCGCGTCGCGGGCCAGCACATCGTATCGGATATGATCGGTCGCCATGGTGGTCCTGTTGCATTCCAGGAGTTGGGCCCTGCCGGCCCGACTCGCCAAGCCGCAATAGTACCGCGCCTGACGGGTCAGCAGGAGTCCCCGCCGGGAAGGAAATAAAAATAAGAGGTAAGTGGAGGCTTCTGTTGCCAGGTGCCTCCGAACCCCGCCTAACGGAGCTTAACCCGTTAGGACTTTAAGATGGTCTTTCAAACTGCGTTACGCAGCCTGAGCAACCGGAGCAAAGTTGTCGTTGGCAACTATTGCAGTAGCCCGATAACGGCGGAACAATACCGGGAAAAAGCACGCCCTTTACGCCCTCGTCGATCCTATTTCGCCCCCGCCAAAACCCGCTCTGGGTGAGCCCGCTGGTGGGCTTTGGTGGAGGCGCCGGGTACCGCCCCCGGGTCCGAATGGTTTATTGCGACGACCGTTTATTTCCATAGCCGGCGAACCGGCACCCCCAATATAGGGGGCAAAGGTTTCAAATGACAGGTGTTTCGAGCGGCGATCCCACGGTTCCCTTTGGATAGGTTCCGGCCGGGCCTCGGTATGATCTTGGCCCTGGGACGGCCAGCGTTCTAAGCTCCTGACATGTCCACGGATTCAGCACCGGCCGCCCAAGAGCCGGACCATCCAGCCGCCCACGCTCCTCCGCCCGGCCTCGTCGCGCTGTTCCTGGCCTTCGCCCGGATGTCGCTGGCCGGCTTCGGCGGGGTCCTGGTGTTTGCCCGCCACGCCATCGTCGATCAGCACCGCTGGATGACGGCGGACGAGTTCAACGAGACCTTTGCGCTCTGCCATTTCCTGCCCGGGCCCAACATCGTCAACCTGTCGATGGTGTTCGGGTCGCGGCTGCGCGGCATCGCCGGCGGCGTTGCCGCCTTTACCGGGCTGTTGCTGCCGCCGACGGTGATCATGACCGTGCTTGCGATCATCTACGCCCGGTTCGGCGATGTGGAGGTGCTGCGCCGGATCCTCGCGGGCATCTCCTGCGCGGCGGTCGGGCTGCTGATCGCGGTGGTCTTTCGCATGATGATGCCCCTGCTCAAGCGGATGGACGTCGTCGTGCTCATTCTCATGCTCGGCGTGTTCGTTGCGATCGGCGTGCTTCGCCTGCCGCTCCAGGCGGTGCTGCTGGTCGCGATTCCAATCAGTATCGGCGTCACATATTGGGTGCGGCGGAAGGTAGCAGCATGAACAGCGAAAACCCGATCTGGGCGCTGATCTCCACCTTTGGTCTAATGTCGCTGTTCGCAGTCGGCGGCGCTGCGGCGGCGGTACCGGAGATGCACCGCATCGCGGTCGACGTGCATCACTGGATGACCGAGAAGCAGTTCGCCGACGCCTATGCGATCGCACAGCTCTCGCCAGGTCCGAACGTGCTTATCGTCACGTTAATCGGCTATGCCGTCGCCGGCATCCCCGGCGCGCTGGCGGCGACGCTGGCGATGTGCCTGCCAACGGCGCTGCTTGCCTATTATGTCAGCCGTCTGCTGAGCCGGCCCAGCCAATCCCGCTGGCCCGCCTTGATTCAGACTGCACTGGTTCCGCTATCGATTGGATTGATGGCAGCCAGCGCCCTGATCCTGGCCCAGTCGACCGATCGCACCTTTGCTGCGCTGCTTCTGACCGCGGCGGTTGCAGTGCTCGCGTCCGTCTCGCGCATCAATCCACTCTGGCTTCTGCTCGCCGGAGGCCTGATTGGTTTTGCTGGCATTGTGTAATGAAAATCGCTAGGCAGTGATCCGGGCGGGGGATCCTTTTCCAGCCGATTAGAACAACAGTGCTCGTGACTTAGGAGTCGCGGAGGAGACAAGCATGGCCGACACGATGGGCCACTCGGCGACTGCCACCCGAAACACCTCGGTGGCGATCGGCTTCTGCCTGCTGGCGATCGCGCCGCAGATTTTCGAATTCATCTGGTCGATCGGGACGATCTTCGGCTGGGGTGCCGGGCGCGGCCCACTGCAGGTCGTAACCGGCCATGCGACGGCGCTGCTCGCCGGCGCGCCCAGTGCAATATTCGGATCGTTCGGTGCCGGCACCAAGAAGGCATCATCCGATGTGCTGCTGGCCCTGATCTATTCCTATCCACTGTTTGCAGTGGCGATCCTCACGCTGTTCATGACGATCCGGTCGGCGCAGGATTATGTCGGCGGCGTCATCCTGATGGCGCTCGCCCTGTTCGCGCTGTGGGCGTCGAGCGATCTGCAGGGCATGCGCGGCTTCTCCTTCGGCGCCGGCACGGCACCGCGGATGTTCGGTGGATTGCTGGTGGCCTTGTCGGCCGGCATCGCCTTGACCGGCCTTCTGACCGATGGGCCGGCGATGGCCCATTATTCCTGGCGCGGGCCGCTGTTCGTGATGGTCGCGATCCTGTTTTTCGCGCTGGCGATCCGGCCGCTCGGCCTCGTGGTCACGGCCTTCGTGAGCTTCATGATTGCAGCGCTGGGCTCGCATGAGACGCGCTGGCTGGAGGCCGCCATCGTCGGCGCCTGCCTGACGCTCGGCTGCGCAATCCTGTTCCCGTACGTGCTCGGGTTGCCGATGCCGATGTTCCCGCGTTTCCTGGTTCAGTGAGGGTGTAATGGAGCTCTTTGCCAACCTCGCTCACGGTTTTGCCGTCGCGTTCTCTCCGATCAACCTGCTGATGTGCCTGATCGGCGCCCTCGTGGGCACGCTGGTCGGCGTGTTGCCGGGCATCGGCACCATCGCGACGGTCGCGATGCTGCTGCCGATCACTTTCGGCCTGCCGCCGGTCGGCGCGCTGATCATGCTCGCCGGCATCTATTACGGCGCCCAGTATGGCGGCTCGACCACGTCGATCCTGGTCAACATACCCGGTGAGGCGACCTCGGTCGTCACCGCCATCGACGGCCACCAGATGGCCAAGCAGGGCCGCGCCGGCCCGGCGCTGGCGATCGCCGCGATCGGCTCGTTCTTCGCCGGCTGCGTTGCGACCGTCTTGATCGCCGTCCTCGGCGCGCCGCTCACGAAGCTCGCGCTGGCGTTCGGTCCGGCCGAGTATTTCTCGCTGATGGTGCTCGGCCTGATCTTCGCGGTGGTGCTGGCCAAAGGCTCGGTGCTGAAGGCGATCGCGATGATCGTGTTCGGCCTGCTGCTCTCGATCGTCGGCTCGGACATCGAGACCGGCGCCTCGCGCATGGCCTTCAACATTCCGGAGCTCGCCGACGGCCTCGGCTTCGCGACGGTGGCGATGGGTGTATTCGGCTTCGCCGAGATCATCCGCAATCTCGACGCCGGCGCCGAGATGAATCGCGATCTCGTGCAGCAGAAGATCACCGGCCTGATGCCGACAAGGAAAGACCTGACCGACTCGGCGCCTGCGATCCTGCGCGGCACGGTGCTCGGCTCGATCCTCGGCATTCTGCCGGGCGGCGGCGCGGTCATCGCGTCGTTTGCCGCCTATACACTCGAGAAGAAGCTCGCCAAGAACCCGTCGCGGTTCGGCCGCGGCGCGATCGAGGGCGTGGCGGGGCCGGAAAGCGCCAACAACGCTGCGGCGCAGACATCGTTCATTCCGCTGCTGACGCTCGGCATCCCGCCGAACGCGGTGATGGCGTTGATGGTCGGCGCGATGACCATCCATGGCATCGTGCCGGGCCCGCAGGTCATGCAGAAGCAGCCGGATCTGGTCTGGGGCATGATCGCCTCGATGTGGATCGGCAATCTGATGCTGATCATCATCAACCTGCCGCTCGTCGGAATCTGGGTGCGGCTGCTGCGCGTGCCTTACCGGCTGATGTTCCCCTCGATCGTGATCTTCTGCGCGATCGGCATCTACTCGGTGAACAACGCACCGGTCGACGTCATCCTCGCGGGCGTCTTCGGTCTGGTCGGCTACTGGCTGATCAAGCACGATTTCGAGCCGGCGCCGCTGCTGCTCGGCATGGTGCTCGGACCGCTGATGGAAGAGAACCTGCGTCGTGCGCTGCTGATCTCGCGCGGCGACTGGAGCGTGTTCCTGACGCGTCCGTTGTCGGCGGTGCTGCTGGCGATCGCGGCGTTTCTGCTGATCCTCACGGTCCTGCCCGTGCTGCGCGCCAAGCGCGATGAGGTGTTCACCGAATCCGAGAACTGACCGCGCCTGCGTCGTCGCGGCGCCCTGCGTCCGCACGCCGCATTCGGAAGTCCAATCGACTTGTGTGACCGCTTCGTGAAATGAAAATGCCGGCCCTGTGGCCGGCATTTTTGTTTTACGTCCGAGGGGATCGAGATGACTTCCATTCGCGCGCTTGCGGGCGCATGTGCTGCGGCGTTCGCATCGTTGTGCGGCTTTGTCGCACCGGCGGAGGCGCAGACCTATCCGACGCGCAGCATCACCATGATCGTGCCGTTCGCGGCCGGCGGACCGACCGACGTGATTTCGCGCATCGTCACCGGGCACATGGCGCAGACGCTCGGACAGAGCATCATCATCGAGAACGTGGTCGGCGCCGGCGGCACCACCGCGACCACGCGCGCTGCGCGCGCGGCCAATGACGGCTATACGCTCATTACCGGGCATATGGGCACGCATGCCGCCTCCGTGCCGCTCTATCCGAAACTCGCCTACCACCCGGAAAAGGATTTTGAGCCGGTCGCGCTGCTCGCGGGCACGCCGATCCTGATCCTGGCGCGCAAGGACTTTCCGCCGAAAGACCTCAAGGAGTTCGTCGCCTACTTGAAAGCGAACGCCGAGAAGGTCAACGCCGCGCATGCCGGCGTCGGCTCGGTCTCGCACGTCTCCTGCGAGCTCCTGCACTCGATCCTCGACGTCAAGCCGGTCGGCGTGCCCTTCAACGGCACGGGCCCCGCGATGAATGCGCTGGTGGCCGGACAGGTCGATTACATGTGCGACCAGATCGTCAATGCGGTGCCGCAGATCAATGCCGGCACCATCAAGGCCTATGCGATCGCGACGGCCGAGCGCAATCCGTCGCTGCCGAACGTGCCGACGACGGCGGAGGCTGGCCTGCCTGCCTTCCAGGCCCAGGCCTGGAACGCGATGTTCGCGCCGAAGGGAACCTCGCCCGCGATCATCGCGAGCCTGAATGCCGCCGCCATCAAGGCGCTCGACGACGAGACGGTGAAGAAGCGCCTGCTCGAGCTCGGCAGCGTCATTCCGGGGCCCAAGGACCGGACGCCGGAGGCGCTGGCGACCCTCGTCAAGAACGAGATCGCGAAGTGGACCCCGGTGCTCAAGCCGGCAACTTAACGAGCACTTTCAAGCCGATAGGCGAGGGGCGGGACGCAAGTTCCGCCTCTTGTTGTTTGCACCGGGAACAGTCACTTTTCGGGGTATAATGGGCTTAAACAGCGAATCGCTGCTGTCGTAGCGCGGGGCGCGCCGTTAAGTTCGCCGCCTCCCCAAAGGCTCAATGGCACATGCACCAGTATCAGGACCTGCTCGAGCGGATTCTTTCAGACGGCGCCGAGAAGACCGACCGGACCGGCACCGGCACGCTGTCGGTGTTCGGCCATCAGATGCGCTTCAACCTGTCTGCCGGCTTCCCGATGCTGACCACCAAGCGGCTGCCGCTGAAGGCGATCGTGCATGAGCTGTTGTGGTTCCTGAAGGGCGACACCAACATCAAATATCTGCGCGACAACGGCGTCACCATCTGGGACGAGTGGGCCGATGCCAATGGCGATCTCGGGCCGGTCTACGGCCGTCAATGGCGTTCCTGGCCCACGGCCGACGGGCGCAGCATCGACCAGATCGCCAATGTCATCGACATGATCAAGCGCACCCCGGACTCGCGCCGGCTGATCGTCACCGCCTGGAATCCCGCCGACGTCGAGAAGATGGCGCTGCCGCCCTGCCACCTGCTGTTCCAGTTCTATGTCGCCAACGGCAAATTGTCGTGCCAGCTCTATCAGCGCTCGGCCGACGTCTTCCTCGGCGTGCCCTTCAACATCGCTTCCTACGCGCTGCTCACCATGATGGTGGCGCAGGTCACGGGATTGAAGCCCGGCGACTTCGTCCACTCGCTCGGCGACACCCATCTCTATTCCAATCACCTGGAGCAGGCGCGGCTCCAGCTCACGCGCGCGCCGCGGACGCTGCCGGTGATGCGGATCAATCCCGATGTGAAGGACATCTTCTCCTTCCGCTACGAGGATTTCGAGCTCGTCGGCTACGACCCGCATCCGCACATCAAGGCGGAAGTCGCGGTCTAACGCAGATGTCGTTGACCATCCGCCGCGTGCGCGCCGGTGAAGCCGGGCTGGTTCTTGCTCTCATCCGCGAGCTTGCCGAATACGAAAAGCTTTCGCACGAAGTCGAGGCGACCGAGGCGATGATTGCGGAAGCGCTGTTCGGCGAGCGTCCGCAGCTCTATTGCGCCATTGCCGAGTGGAACGGCGAGCCCGTCGGCTTTGCGGTCTGGTTCGTCAATTTCTCTACTTTCAGCGGCCGTCACGGCATCTATCTCGAAGATCTCTATGTGCGGCCGTCGCATCGGGGCAAGGGCCTCGGCAAGGCGCTGCTGGTCTATCTCGCCAGGGAGTGCGTCGACAACGGCTGGTCGCGGCTGCAATGGGCGGTGCTCGACTGGAACGCGCCGTCGATCGCGTTCTACAAATCGCTCGGCGCCGTCATGATGGACGACTGGACGCTGTGCCGCGTCACCGGCCCCGCGCTGACACGACTTGCAGGGAGCGCGTCCTGATGGAGATCATCTTCGTCGTAGCGATCGCGGAGAACGGCGTCATCGGCGCCGGCAACGGGTTCCCGTGGCGATTGAAATCCGACATGGCGCGCTTCAAGGCGCTCACGATCGGCAAGCCCGTGATCATGGGCCGCAGGACCTTCGAAACCCTGCGCCGGCCGCTTCCTGGCCGTACCAACATCGTCATCACGCGCGATGCGGATTATCGCGCCAATGGCGCCATCGTCACGACATCGGCTGCCGATGCGGGCGCGGTTGCGCTTGGCGATGCCCTGCGGCGTTCGGTCGCCGAGATCGCGGTGATCGGTGGCGCCGAGATCTACCGGCAATGGCTCGATCGCGCCGATCGCCTCGAAATCACCGAAGTGCATGCGCGCCCCGAAGGCGACACGCATTTCGACATCGACAAGGCAGAGTGGGATGAGGTTGAGCGCATCCGGCATCCTGCCGGACCCGACGACAGCGCCGACTACTCCTATGTGACATATCGTCGGCGGGCGGGCAATTAACCGCATTCGTCAATGTTTACATTGACTTTTTCGTGCCCGAGCATAGCTCGAGGGACAGCCCGGGCCGCGTTGTAAGGGACTTGCCTGTCCCCTATAAAGCCGGACCGGACAAAGCGGGCGGGGGCGATTTTCACCCTGCCGAGGAGAGCGTCGAATGCCGTGGAAGAATCAGGGCGGTGGCCCATGGGGCTCGGGTCCGAAGGGACCATGGGGCAACGGCCCGCAACCGGTCGGGCCAAGGCCGCCGGATCTGGAAGACCTTCTGCGGCGCGGCCAGGACCGCCTCCAGCAGATCATGCCGGGCGGCTATTTCTCCGGCATCGGCATCACGCTGATCGTCCTGCTCATCATCGCGTTCTGGCTGCTGTCGGGCTTCTTCCGGGTGCAATCCGAAGAGCTCGGCGTCGTGCTGCGCTTCGGCAAACATGTCCGCACCGTGCAGCCGGGTCTGAACTATCATCTGCCCTATCCGATCGAAACCGTGCTGCTGCCGAAGGCGTTGCGCGTCAACACGATCTCCATCGGCATGACGCTGATCGACGATCCGGCGCGACGCGGCCGCTCCATTCGTGACGTGCCGGAAGAGAGCCTGATGCTGACCGGCGACGAGAACATCGTCGACGTCGACTTCACCGTGCTCTGGCGCATCAAGCCGGACGGCGTCGGCGACTTCCTCTTCAACATCCAGAATCCCGAAGGCACCGTGAAGGCGGTCTCCGAGAGCGCGATGCGCGAGGTGATCGGCCGCTCGCAGATCCAGCCGATCCTGACCGGTGCGCGCAACGTCACTGAACAGGGCGTGCAGGAGTTGATCCAGAGGACTTTGGACAGCTACGGCGCCGGTATTCTCATCAGCCAGGTGCAGATGCAGAAGGTCGACCCGCCGGCGCAGGTGATCGACGCGTTCCGCGACGTCCAGGCGGCGCGCGCCAATCTCGAGCAGTTGCAGAACGAGGCGCAGACCTACGCCAACCAGGTCGTGCCGCAGGCACGCGGACGTGCGGCGCAGATCACGCAGGCCGCCGAAGGCTACAGGGAGCAGACGGTCGCCGAGGCCAAGGGCCAGAGCTCGCGCTTCCTGAAGGTTTACGAGGAATACAAGAAGGCGCCCGACGTGACGCGTGAACGGATCTATCTGGAGACGATGGAGCGCGTGCTCGGCGGCGCCGACAAGCTCGTCTATGACGGCGGCCCCTCGGGCCAGGGCGTCGTGCCCTATCTGCCGCTCAGTGAGTTGACAACCAAGCGGCCGCCTACCACCGGTCAGCAGTCGAGCGGAGGCAACCGATGAGGTCTCCGGTCACAGGTATCGTCACGCTGCTCGCCCTCCTGCTCGTCGTGATCGTCGGCTACATGTCGCTGTTCACGGTGCAACAGACCGAGCAGACCATCGTGCTGCAGTTCGGCCGTCCCGTCGACGTCGTCACCGCGCCCGGCCTGCACTTCAAGGCGCCGTGGAATTCGGTGATCAACATCGACAAGCGGATCCTCGATCTGGAGAACCCGTCGCAGGAAGCGATCGCGTCCGACCAGAAGCGGCTCGTGGTCGACGCCTTCGCGCGTTACCGCATCAAGGACGCGCTGCGCTTCTACCAGAGCGTCGGCTCGATCCAGGCTGCCAACATCCAGCTCACCACGCTCCTGAACGCGGCGCTGCGCCGCGTGCTCGGCGAGGTCACCTTCATCAACGTGGTGCGCGACGACCGCGAGAAGCTGATGCAGCGCATCCGCGACCAGCTCGATCGCGAGGCCGACGGCTACGGTATCCAGGTCGTCGACGTCCGGATCCGCCGCGCCGACCTGCCGGAGCAGAACAGCCAGGCGGTCTACCAGCGCATGAAGACCGAGCGCGAGCGCGAAGCCGCCGAGTTCCGTGCGCAGGGCGGCCAGAAGGCACAGGAGATCCGCTCCAAGGCCGACCGCGAGGCGACCGTGATCGAGGCGGAAGCCAAATCGCAGGCCGAGCAGATCCGCGGCGTCGGCGACGCCGAGCGCAACCGCCTGTTCGCGGAAGCCTACGGCAAGGACGCCGACTTCTTCGCCTTCTACCGGTCGATGACAGCCTATGAGAACGGGCTGCGCGCGAACGACACCCGCTTCCTGCTGCGGCCGGACTCGGATTTCTTCCGGTTCTTTGGTAACCCGTCCGGCAAGACGGCGACCGAGACGCCGGCGAAGCCGTGAGCCAGACAGAGGGCGGCAGTTCTGCCGCCCTTCGTCCAGACAAGAACAGCACTACGGGAGGTTCCATTCCGATGAGGTCCATTGCGTTCGCCGACTTCCTCATCGGCTTAGGCATCCTGTTCGTGCTGGAAGGCTTGATGTTCGCGGCAAGTCCGAACTGGATGCGCAAGGCCATGAAAAGCGCCATCGCCACGCCGGACAATATCCTGCGGGCGGTTGGGATCGGTTCGGCCGTGGCCGGCCTGGTCTTGATCTGGGTTATGCGCCGTCCGATTTAGGCGTCACGCCAACGCCAAAGTGAAGGCGAGAGACTGGTTTTCGCCGTATTATCCGGGTCTTGAGGCCCGTTAAGCTCCGCGCTTGCGCCGTCCCCCCGTTCGAGCGCAGTCTTGGAGGCGAATCCTTGGCGCCTGATCCTTTTCTCTGGAGATACCAATGACCGCTGCCACCATTGCCCCGACCCGCTTGCGCTTAGGGCTGGCCGCGCTCGCCGTCAGTGCATTCAGCGCGTTCGGCACGCCGGCCCTTGCGCGTGGCCCGGACGGGATCGCCGACGTCGCCGAGAAGGTGATCGACGCGGTCGTCAACATCTCGACCTCGCAGACCGTCGAAGCCAAGGGCGGCGGCGGCGGCAGCAACACCATGCCGCAACTGCCGCCCGGCTCGCCCTTCGAGGAGTTCTTCGACGACTTCTTCAAGAACCGCCGCGGCCCCGGCGGCGGCAGCAAGGGCGGCGAGCGCGGTGACAACCCGCCCCGCAAGACCAACTCGCTCGGCTCCGGCTTCATCATCGACACCGCTGGCGTCGTCGTCACCAACAACCACGTCATCGCGGACGCCGACGAGATCAACGTCATCCTCAACGACGGCACCAAGATCAAGGCCGACCTGGTTGGCGTCGACAAGAAGACCGACCTCGCCGTGCTGAAGATCAAGCCGCCGAAGCCGCTGGTGGCAGTAAAGTTCGGCGACTCCGACAAGCTGCGCCTCGGCGACTGGGTGATTGCGATCGGCAATCCGTTCAGCCTCGGCGGCACGGTGACGGCCGGTATCGTCTCGGCCAAGAACCGCGACATCTCCTCGGGGCCGTATGACAGCTATATCCAGACCGACGCCTCCATCAACCGCGGCAATTCCGGCGGTCCGCTGTTCAACCTCGATGGCGACGTCATCGGCGTCAACACGCTGATCATCTCGCCCTCCGGCGGTTCGATCGGCATCGGCTTTGCGGTGCCATCGAAGACGGTTGTCGCCGTGGTCGACCAGCTCCGCCAGTTCGGCGAACTGCGCCGCGGCTGGCTCGGCGTGCGCATCCAGAGCGTCACCGACGAGATCGCCGAGAGCCTCAACATCAAGCCCGCGCGCGGCGCGCTGGTCGCCGGCGTCGATGACAAGGGCCCGGCCAAGCCCGCCGGCATCGAGCCCGGCGACGTCGTCGTCAAGTTCGACGGCAAGGACGTCAAGGATCCCAAGGATCTCTCCCGCGTCGTCGCCGACACGGCGGTCGGCAAGGAAGTCGATGTCGTCGTCATCCGCAAGGGCCAGGAGGAGACCAAGAAGGTCAGGCTCGGCCGTCTCCAGGATCCCGACAAGGTGCAGGCCGCGGTCAAGACCGACGAGCCGGCGCCCGAGAAGCCGGTGACGCAGAAGGCGCTCGGTCTCGATCTTGCCGCGCTCAGCAAGGATTTGCGCACGCGCTACAAGATCAAGGACAGCGTCAAGGGCGTGGTCGTCACCAATGTCGACGCCAATTCGGACGCTGCCGAGAAGCGCCTCTCCGCCGGCGACGTCATCGTCGAGGTTGCGCAGGAGGCCGTCTCCAGCGGCGCCGACATCCAGAAGCGGGTCGACCAGCTCAAGAAGGACGGCAAGAAGTCCGTGCTGCTGCTCGTCTCCAACGCCGACGGCGAATTGCGGTTTGTGGCGCTGAGCGTGCAGTAGTCGCGGTTCAATCCAGTAGGGTGGGCAAAGCGAAGCGTGCCCACCATCTTTCCACCATTGCGACAAGAGTGGTGGGCACGGCGCAAGTGCGCCTTTGCCCACCCTACGGCCGCTGGGCGTGCCGCAAGTGCTGACGACGGGAGAGGCTAAGCCTCCACGAACTCGTCCCGCCGATACCCCTGAGCATAGAGCAGCGCGGTGAGATCGCCATGGTCGATCCGCGCGGCAGCCGCAGCCGCGACCGCTGGCTTGGCGTGATACGCCACGCCCAGTCCCGCCGCCTGGATCATCGCGAGATCGTTGGCGCCATCGCCGACCACGACCGAGTCGATGTCGTCGAGATCGAACGACTCCATCAGGTCCACCAGCGTCGCGAGTTTTGCCGCGCGGCCCAAAATCGGCTCCTTGACCTCGCCGGTGAACTTGCCGTCGCGGACGACGAGCTCGTTGGCGCGGTTCTCCTGGAAGCCGATTTTTGCGGCGACCGCGCGCGTGAACAGCGTGAAGCCGCCGGAGACGAGACAGGCATAGGCGCCGTGGGCGCGCATGGTCGCGACCAGTTCGCGGCCGCCCGGCGTCAACGTGATGCGCTTGGCCAGCACCTCGTCGACCACGCTGGCGGGAAGGTCCTTCAGCAGCGCGACGCGCTCGCGCAGCGCCGGCTCGAACTCGATCTCGCCGCGCATCGCGCGTTCCGTGATGGCCGCCACGTGGGCCTTCATCCCGACGAGATCGGCGAGCTCGTCGATGCATTCCTGGCCGATCATGGTGGAATCCATGTCGGCGAGAAAAAGCTTCTTGCGCCGGAAGCCGACTGGCTGCACCACGATGTCGATGGGAAGGTCGCCGCGAAGCTCGCGCAACCGCTGTTCGATGGCGTGACGGTCGCCTTGGAGGTTATCCTGCGCGCCGAAGGGAATGTCGACCGCAACCCCGTCGAACAGCCAGTGCGCAGGTTGCGCCTGGGGCAGCACGGCGCGGGCGCCGTCGACGATGGTGCTGTCGAGCGCGGGATTGTCGGGATTGCAGATCAGCGTGGCGACGAGGGACATTTGAGGTTTTCGTGAGCGAGGGACAAGTCAGCAGAAGACATGTTGGCAAGGCCGTGCTTATCGCAGGCCCGACCGCCAGCGGCAAGTCGGCGCTGGCGCTCGAGCTTGCCCTGAGTACGGGCGGAATCGTCATCAATGCCGATTCCATGCAGGTCTATCGTGACCTCCGCATCATCACCGCGCGCCCCACACATGGCGAGGAAGGACGCGCGCCGCACCGTCTCTACGGCCACGTCGATGCGGCCGTGAATTTCTCGGCCGGCGCATGGGTGGTCGACGCGACGAAGGCGCTGGAAGAGGCGAAAGCCGCAGGCCGCCTGCCGATCTTCATCGGCGGCACGGGCCTTTATTTCAAGGCGCTGACGGCGGGCCTCTCGGTGGTGCCGCCGATCCCCGCCGAAGTCCGCGACGACGTGCGCGCGCGGCTGGAGCGGAACGGCGTCGAGGCGCTGCATGCGGAACTTGCACGCCGTGATCCGCGCGCCGCGGAACGATTGAACCTGCGCGACCGCACCCGGATCGCGCGCGCGCTCGAAGTGGTCGAAGCAACGGGCCGTTCGCTGCTCGACTGGCACCATGAAGGCCAGCCGCCGCTGCTGCCCAAGGACAGTTTTCGCGCGGTGTTTCTCGCCCCCGAGCGCGACGAGCTCTATGCCCGCATCGATGCCCGTTTCGATGCCATGCTCGGTGCCGGCGCGTTGAGGGAGGTGGAGTGGCTCGCCGCCAGACATCTCGATCCGCTGCTGCCGGCGATGAAAGCCCATGGCGTGCCGGCGCTGATCCGGCATCTGCGCGGTGAGATCGGCCTGGACGATGCCGCCACGATCGGTCGTGCCGACACCCGCCACTACGCCAAGCGGCAATTCACCTGGTTCCGGCATCAACTGCCCGAGTTCGAATGGGTGAAGCCGGAGGAGGCGAGGGGGAGGCTTGCCGCCATCGTGAATGCGGCCCGCGACCCCGGCTGACGCGCTTTTGTACCCGGGTTCCCGAATTTACCTCTCGCCGAACCCTGGGAACACCGCTACATTGCCAAAATCGCGCGGGAACGGTCGCATTGCCTTGACATCCGGGCTTTGACCGTTATGTTTCGCGCAACCTTTGGGAAGCCGGGCACCTGCCATGCGTAACATTATTACCAAACTCCTTATCGCCGTCGTACCCAGGCACACCGCCGGGGGTGGCTAGCTGCCATCCACAAGACAGGCGGTGTGCATGGGCCCTCTTCGGGGCCTTTTTTATTTCCCGAACCCGACACGAACGAAGCCGCTGACAACAGCGCATCCGGAGCAAGACAATGAGCGACAAGAGCCACGATCCGAACCAGATGACCGGCGCCGCGATGATCGTCCGTGCGCTCATCGATCATGGCGTGACCGACATTTTCGGCTATCCCGGCGGCGCCGTGCTTCCGATCTATGACGAGATCTTCCAGCAGAGCGAGGTCCAGCACATCCTGGTCCGCCACGAGCAGGGCGCGGGCCACGCCGCCGAGGGCTATGCGCGCTCGACCGGCAAGCCGGGCGTTGCGCTGGTGACCTCCGGACCCGGTGCCACCAACATGGTGACCCCGCTGACCGACGCGCTGATGGACTCGATCCCGCTGGTCTGCATC
The DNA here is from genome assembly GCF_052076005.1 of Bradyrhizobium sp. 63_E2_N1_3. Classification (NCBI taxonomy): domain Bacteria; kingdom Pseudomonadati; phylum Pseudomonadota; class Alphaproteobacteria; order Hyphomicrobiales; family Nitrobacteraceae; genus Bradyrhizobium; species Bradyrhizobium sp. 63_E2_N1_3. The sequence continues at coordinate 2,199,698 of NZ_CP197235.1, forward strand.
TCCGGCCAGGTGCCGACGCATCTGATCGGCAACGACGCGTTCCAGGAGTGCGACACCGTCGGCATCACGCGGCCCTGCACCAAGCACAATTGGCTGGTGCGCGACGTCAACGATCTCGCCAAGGTGCTGCACGAGGCCTTCTATGTCGCGACCTCCGGCCGTCCCGGCCCGGTGCTCGTCGACGTGCCCAAGGACGTGCAGTTCGCGACCGGCACCTATCATCCGCCGCGCAAGTCGGACGTGCACCGCTCCTACGCGCCGCGCGTGAAGGGCGACGCGACGCAGATCCGCAAGGCCGTGTCGCTGCTCGCCAACGCCAAGCGCCCTGTGATCTACAGCGGTGGCGGCGTGATCAATTCCGGCCCCGAGGCGACCAAGCTCCTGCGCGAACTGGTCGAGGTCACCGGCTTCCCGATCACCTCCACGCTGATGGGCCTGGGTGCCTATCCGGCGTCGGGCAAGAACTGGCTCGGCATGCTCGGCATGCACGGCACCTATGAAGCCAACATGACCATGCATGATTGCGACGTCATGCTGTGCGTCGGCGCGCGCTTCGACGACCGCATCACCGGCCGCGTCGACGCGTTCTCGCCCGGCTCGAAGAAGATCCACATCGACATCGATCCGTCCTCGATCAACAAGAACATCCGTGTCGACGTGCCGATCATCGGCGACTGCGGCAACATCCTCGGCGATATCCTCCAGGTGTTCAAGGCGGAAGCGAAGAAGCCCGACATCAAGGCCTGGTGGCAGCAGATCGCGCAGTGGCGCGCCCGCAACTCGCTCTATTACAAGAAGAGCAACGACGTGATCCTGCCGCAACACGCGATCCAGAGCCTGTTCGAGGCGACGCGCGGCAAGGACACTTACATCACGACGGAAGTCGGCCAGCACCAGATGTGGGCGGCGCAGTTCTTCGGCTTCGAGGAGCCGCATCGCTGGATGACGTCGGGCGGTCTCGGCACCATGGGCTACGGCCTGCCGGCCGCGGTCGGCGTGCAGGTTGCCCATCCCGACAGCCTCGTCATCGACATCGCGGGCGACGCCTCGGTGCAGATGACGATGCAGGAGATGTCGACGGCGGTTCAGTACGAATTGCCGATCAAGATCTTCATCCTGAACAACCAGTACATGGGCATGGTGCGGCAATGGCAGCAGCTGCTGCACGGCAACCGGTTGTCGCATTCCTATTCGGAGGCGTTGCCGGATTTCGTCAAGCTCGCGGAAGCCTATGGCGGCGTCGGCATCCAGGTGCACAAGCCCTCTGATCTCGACGGCGCCATCCAGGAGATGATCTCGGTCAAGCGTCCGGTGCTGTTCGACTGCCGCGTCGCGGCGCTCGAAAACTGCTTCCCGATGATCCCCTCCGGCAAGGCGCACAACGAGATGCTGTTGCCCGAGCAGGCGAACGACGAGGCCACGGCAAAGGCGTTTGCCGGCGGCAAGGCGCTGGTGTGACGTCATGTTCGACCTGACGGAGCTCGAGCGCGCACATGCGATCGTGGGGCAGGCGGTGCCGGCGACGCCGGCACGCGGCTGGCCGTTGCTCGCCGGGCGCCTCGGGACGCAGGTCATCGTCAAGCACGAGAACCACACGCCGATCGGCGCCTTCAAGGTGCGCGGCGGTCTCGTCTATCTCGAACGGCTGAAGCGCGAGCGGCCGAACACACCCGGCATCATCTCGGCGACGCGCGGCAATCATGGCCAGAGCCTGGCCTTTGCCGCGAGCCGTCACGGCGTGCCGGCAGTGATTTACGTGCCGCGCGGCAACTCGGTCGAGAAGAACCGGGCGATGAAAGCGTTTGGCGCCGAGCTCGTCGAGCATGGCGAGGACTTTCAGGCGGCCGCCGAAGAGGCGCAGCGGCGCGCCCAGTTTACCGGCCTGCACATGGTGCCGTCGTTCCATCCGGATCTCGTGCTCGGCGTCGCCACCTATGCGCTCGAACTGTTCCGGACGGCGCCGGATCTCGATGTTCTCTATGTGCCGATCGGGCAGGGCTCTGGCATCTCCGGCTGCATCATGGCGCGTGACCTGCTCGGCCTGAAGACCGAGATCGTCGGCGTGCAGTCGACCGAAGCGCCGTCCTACGCGCTGTCGTTCGCGGCCGGCAAGGTCGTGACGACGAAGACCAGCAACACGCTGGCCGACGGCATGGCAACGCGCATTCCCGACGCAGACGCGTTCGCGCTGATCCGCAAGGGTGCCGCGCGCATCGTGCAGGTTTCCGACGACGAGGTCGCCGCCGCGATCCGCGCCTACTGGACCGACACGCACAATCTCGCCGAAGGCGCCGGCGCAGCCTCGCTCGCCGCGGCGCTTCAGGAAAAGAACAAGCTGTCAGGCAAGCGCATCGGTCTCGTGCTGTCCGGCGGCAATATCGATTTCGATCTGTTCCGCAGTTGGGTCGGGGCAGAGGCGCCAGCGATGGCGTGACGGAGAGACAAGAGGGGACGACCATGAACCAGCCGGCATCCGCCTATTTCATCGAGGACCGCCACGATCCCAACGAGACGCATACGCTCTCGGTGCTCGTCCAGAACGAGCCGGGCGTGCTCGCGCGCGTCATCGGCCTGTTCTCCGGGCGCGGCTACAACATCGAGAGTCTCACCGTCTCGGAGACCGAGAGCCAGAAGCATCTGTCGCGCATCACCATCGTCACCACGGGAACGCCGATGGTGATCGAGCAGATCAAGCACCAGCTCGACCGCATGATCCCGGTCTATCGCGTCGTCGACATGACCCTGACCAAGCGCTCGATCGAGCGCGAGCTTGCGATGGTGAAGGTGCGCGGGCAGGGCGAGCATCGTGTCGAGGCGCTGCGGCTGGCGGATGCGTTCCGCGCCCGCGTGATCGACGCCACCACCGAGAGCTTTGTGTTCGAGATCACAGGCAATACGGACAAGATCAACCAGTTTATCGACCTGATGCGCCCGCTCGGCCTTGTCGAGGTGTCGCGCACCGGCGTTGCCGCGATTGGCCGCGGGCCTGAGGGGATGTGAGCCATGCTGGCGCGCGACTGGTACTACAACGAGCGCAACCGGATGGGGATCGAGCCCGCAGTGGCCTCGATCTACGACGCCCATGACGATGCCGATCTGCGGGCGCGCGCCGCGCTGAAAATGCTCGGGGTGCAGCGCGGCTGGCGCATCGCGGATATCGGCTGTGGCAACGGCGTGCTCGCGACCGAAGCGGCGCTGATGGGTGCCGAGGTGGACGCCATCGATATCTCGCCGGCGATGCTGGCGCTCGCCGAGATCTACGCTCGCGACCGTAAGGCGCCCGTGCGCACGCAGTCCGCCGGCTTGCTCAGCTTCGCCTACCGCCCGGAATCCTACGACCTGATCGTCAGCGAGTTCACGCTGCACCATCTGCCGGATTTCTGGAAGGCGGTGGCGATGTCGCGGATCTACCGTGCATTGAAGCCGGGCGCGAGCTTCTATCTGCGCGACATCGTCTACGCCTCGATGCCCGACGCCATCGAGCGCGACGTCGAGCAATGGGCCGACTTCCATATCAAGAACCACGATTTTTCGCGCGAAAGCGTCGTCACGCACATGCGCGACGAATATTCCACCTTCGGCTGGGTGATGGAGCGGATGCTGACCGATGTCGGCTTCACGCTGGTCTCGGTCGACTACCACGCGCCCATGCACGGCACTTATCTGCTGCGGAAAGCGAAAGCCGGCGAGCAAGGCTAGAACAGAACAACAAACAGGGCTGCACGACAAAGCAGAACCGAGAACAACAATGAAGCCGGCCGATATCCTCATCGCCATTCTGGTGGCGGTCATCTGGGGGCTTGCCTTCGTGGCGAGCCGGATCGCGCTCGACGAACTTTCGCCGGAGCTGATGACGGCGATGCGCTTCACCATTGCCGCGGTGCCGTGCCTGTTCATTCCCAAGCCGAAGATCGCCTGGTCGCTGCTGATCGCGATCAGCTTCACGCTGTTCCTCGGCCAGTTCCTGAGCCAGGCCTATGGCATCGCCCACGGTGTTCCGGTGGGGTTGACCAGCGTCGTCGTGCAGAGCCAGGCGTTGTTCACCATCGGCTTTGCCGCGATCGCATTCGGCGAGCGGCCGACGCCGGTGCAGACCCTTGGCATCGTCGTCGCCGCAGTCGGACTGCTCTTGATCTGCGGTACCGTCGGTTACGATTTCAGCGTTGGTGCCTTCGCGGTGCTGATGATCGCCCCGATTTGCTTTGCCGTCGGCAATCTCCTGCTGCGCGGCGCCCGTGGCGCGCCGATGTTCGACCTGTTCGCCTGGCTCTGCCTGACCGCCGCCGTGCCGCTGTTCGCGCTGGCGCTGGTCGTCAACGGGCCGGCGCCGACCTTCCAGTCGCTGATCCATATGTCGCCGACTGGCCTCGTCTGCCTGCTGGCGATCGGCGCCATCTCGACCAGCATCGCCTATTGGCTGTGGGGCCGGCTGCTGCGTGATTATCCAGCCGCTCAAGTGGTGCCGTTCGCGCTGCTGGTGCCGTTCGTCGGCTCGGCCGCTTCCAGCCTCGTGTTTGGCGAGAAGTTCGGCCCGTTGCGGCTGGCCGGGATGCTGACGGTCATCGGCGGCATCGCGGTGATGGTGCTGGCGAGGCGCCCGCAGCCGCTGCCGAAGACCGCGTGAGGTGAGCATGTCCCAGTCGCTGCTCTATGCCTTCATCATCTTCGCCCTCGTGATGTTCTTCACGCCGGGGCCGAACAACATCATGCTGCTGTCGTCGGGACTGACTTACGGCTTCCGCCGCACCATCCCGCATATCGCCGGCATCACGATCGGCTTCGCCTTCATGGTCGGCGCCGTCGGCCTCGGGCTCGGCACGGTGTTTCTGGCCTATCCGATCCTCCAGACCATCCTGAAATATGCCGGCGCCGCCTACTTGATCTACCTCGCCGCGGTGATCGCCTTCTCGGGGCCGGCCAAGCCGGACGAGGAGGACGGCCGTGGCCCGATGACCTTCTGGGGCGCGGCGATGTTCCAGTGGATCAACGCCAAGGGCTGGGTGATCGTGATCGGCACCATCACCGCCTATGCGGCCATCGCCCAATTCCCCCTGAACATCGCGATCCAGACCCTGATCAGCCTGCTCGTCGGCACGGTCTCGACGGTGGTCTGGGCCCTGTTCGGCACTGCACTACGACCGGTACTGACCTCGGAGCGGCTGATCCGCGCCTTCAATATCGTGATGGCGCTCCTGCTGCTCGCCTCCCTCTACCCCGTTTTCATGGATGCATGATGTCGCGGATTTCCATGCAGAAACGGGTTTCCCTAGGGGCTGAAAATGCTCTAGACAGCCCCCGAAATCCGCAAATTTCACCCTTCGGACACTGACCTTTGGCCGATTCTGGCCCTGAACGAGGAAACGACTATGCGTGTTTATTACGATCGCGACGCCGACCTGAACCTGATCAAGGGCAAGAAGGTCGCCATCGTCGGCTATGGCAGCCAGGGCCACGCCCATGCGCTCAACCTCAAGGACTCCGGCGTCAAGGAAGTCGCCATTGCGCTGCGCAAGGACTCGGGCTCGGTCAAGAAGGCGGAAGCCGCCGGCTTCAAGGTGATGGAAGTCGCCGACGCCGCCAAATGGGCCGACCTCGTCATGATGCTGACCCCGGACGAGCTCCAGGGCGACATTTATCGCGAGCACCTGCACGACAACATGAAGAAGGGCGCCGCCCTCGTGTTCGCGCACGGCCTCAACGTCCACTTCAACCTGCTCGACCCGCGCGCCGACCTCGACGTGCTCATGATCGCGCCGAAGGGCCCCGGCCACACGGTGCGTTCGGAATATCAGCGCGGCGGCGGCGTGCCCTGCCTGATCGCGATCGCCAAGGACGTCTCGGGCAACGCCCATGACCTCGGCCTCTCCTACGCCTCCGCCGTCGGCGGCGGTCGTGCCGGCATCATCGAGACCACCTTCAAGGAAGAGTGCGAGACCGACCTGTTCGGCGAGCAGGTCGTGCTCTGCGGCGGCCTGGTCGAGCTGATCAAGGCCGGCTACGAGACCCTGGTCGAAGCCGGTTACGCCCCGGAGATGGCCTATTTCGAGTGCCTGCACGAAGTGAAGCTGATCGTCGACCTGATCTATGAAGGTGGCATCGCCAACATGAACTACTCGATCTCCAACACCGCGGAGTATGGCGAGTACGTCACCGGTCCTCGCATCGTCACGGCGGAGACCAAGGCCGAGATGAAGCGCGTTCTCGCCGACATCCAGGGCGGCAAGTTCGCCCGCGACTGGATGCTCGAGAACAAGGTCAACCAGACCTCGTTCAAGGCGACCCGCGCCAAGCTCGCCGCGCACCCGATCGAGGAAGTCGGCGCGAAACTTCGCGACATGATGCCCTGGATCAAGAAGGGCGCGCTGGTCGACAAGAGCAAGAACTGACGGCTGCGCCGTCATTCCGGGTTCGCGACTTCGTCGCGCCCCGGAATGACGAGCGAAACACAAGCTTCGCTCGCCAAACCAAATTTTAAACCTTCTCGACTACATCGGAGCGAGGTCGCGAACGGCGGTCTCGCTCCTTTCATCTCGCGCGAAGCATTGCGGCTTCATTCAAATTCTTCGCGAGCTGACATGCCCTCTGAGCGCGAAGAACTGACGCTTAAACCACATTCTTGGTCTCGCGTCGTTTTCATAACTTCTCCAGAAGCTCGCGATCGCCAAAAGCCCAGCGTCTTCAAGATCGAGGATTCGGATCTTCATCTGCATCTTCAGGGCGCAATCAATCTCATGGCGCGAAGCTCGCGCGCCGCTTCATCTTAAGAATCGACACCCGCGACGTCCCTTTGAGCGTTGGGTGGCATTGCGCTGACACATCCTTCTCTCCATGATCGCGGGAACTTGAGGGGGAGGGGTCTATGCGATCTGTCGTCGTCACCGGCGCGTCCACCGGCATCGGCTGGGCCATTGCGAAATTTCTGATCGGGCGCGGCTACCGCGTCTTCGGCAGCGTCCGCAAGCAGGCCGACGCCGACCGGCTCAGGGGTGAGTTCGGCGCGAACTTCACGCCGCTCCTGTTCGACGTTACCGACGAGGCCGCCGTGCTCGCCGCTGCGCGCCAAGTTCGCGAAGCGCTGGCTGGCGAGACGCTGGCGGGGCTCGTCAACAATGCCGGCATTGCGGTCGCGGGGCCGGTCCTGGAATTGTCGGTCGACGATTTCCGCCGCCAGATGGACATCAACGTCATCGGCCCGGTCATCGCGACGCAAGCCTTTGGGCCGCTGCTCGGCGCGGACCCATCGCTGAAGGGGCCGAAGGGGCGGATCGTGATGATCAGCTCGGTCGCCGGCAAGAACGGCAATCCGCTGTCGGCGCCTTACTGCACCTCCAAGCATGCCATCGAAGGCCTGTCGGAGAGCCTGCGGCGCGAGCTGATGCTGTTCGGGATCGACGTCATCATCGTCGCCCCGGGCGCAGTGAAGACGCCGATCTGGAGCAAGGCCGAAGAGATCGATCTCTCCGTCTATCAGAACTCGCCCTATCTGCCGGCGCTGAACAAGGTCATGGCGTTCATGATGGACCTCGGTGCGAAGGGTCTGCCGGCCGAGCGGATCGCCGAAATCGTGTTCGAGGCGCTGACCGCCGCAAGCCCCAAGGTGCGTTACCAGATCACGCCGGACCCGCTGCGCCATCTGATCGGCGCATTGTTGCCGAAACGGACGGTCGATCGCATCATCGCCAAGCGCCTCGGGTTCCTGCCGCAGGGCTGATCGACGTTCAGCTCGCTTCGGCCGTCCGTCGGCGGGGGTGGGCGGCCATCGCGATCAGGCGCAGCGCCATCACGGCGAGCAGCGGAATGAGGAAGGCGGCATAGAGCGGCATCGCCGGCACGCGCTTGCCGAACGACACCATGAACTGGAACCAGAGGTAATAGCCGCCCACGAGGTGCAGCACGCGCCAGGCCTGCGGTCCGAGCAGCGCGGCGGTGCGGTCGAACGAGGTCGCGCTCATGGCGATGATGAACGCATAGCCGATGCCGCCGAAGATGTAGGAGGCGGCCGAGGTGGCCTCCACAAAGCCGGCCGGGTCCATTTTGGCGAAGGCAACGATCGCAACTGCGTGGATGGCGTGGGAGGCCGCAAAGCTCAGGCCCAGATCGCGGCGGTTGCGGCGCTGCCAGCGGGTCCAGGCGTTCGGCCACAGCCGGGCGAGCGCCGCTGCACTGAAGGCAAGGCAGAATAGCAGCAGCGAGCTTCGCGCCGTGAAACGGATCACCATCCGCACGCCCTCGACCTCGAACTGCCGCATCGACGCGATCCACAGGCTGAGCGCGATCAGGCTCAGGGTGAGAACGGCGAGCAGCCGCCAGCCCTCAAACCAGTTTTGACGTTGTGACATGGCGGTCTCCTCCCTAATGTAAGCATCGATTACATTTCAGGCTGGCGAAATCGTCAACGGTGTAATCGGTGCTTACATTCACGTTCGGGTGATGCTAGGAAGCACCATGCCCGCCCGACAGCCGTCCAAGCCGCGCACCCGCCGCCAAACGCCGGAAGCCCGGCCGTATCATCACGGCGACCTCCGCCGCGTGCTGATCGATGCTGCGTTGCAACTGGCGGCGGAGGGTGCCGAAGTCTCGGTGCGCGAGGCCGCACGCCGGGCCGCGGTTTCGCCGGGGGCGCCGTTCCGGCACTTCCCCAACCGCGACGCGCTGATGGCGGCGGTGGCCGGGGAGGCGCAGCGGCGCTTTCGTGCCGAGATCGAGGTGGCGCTGGGCCAGGCGCCGGCCACCGACCCGCTCGGCCGCTTCCGCGCCTTCGGGCTCGCCTACCTGCGCTGGGCGATGCGCAATCCCGCGCATTTCGAGATCATCTCCACGGGGCGCTACTTCGCCCATGGCAGCTCCGTGGAGCTGACACGCGACAATGCCGAGCTGATCGCTCTGACCGAACGGATGCTGGCAGACGCGGCGGAGCAGGGCCTGCTGCGGTCGGCCGACCTCAAGCGCATCCAGATCGCCGGCCGCGCCCTGGTCTATGGCTTTGCCCGGATGAACCTCGACGGCCACTTTCCGCGCTGGGGGGTGGAGGAGGGCGAGACCGAGCGGATGGCGGAAGGGGTGATCGACCTCTTCATCGCGGGGATCGCGAAGTCGGGCCGCGGCTCCTGAACTGACTGACCCTCATGGCGACGAGGCGCGTAGCGCCGTCTCGAACCATGCAGGCCCACTCGGGCCTCGCCCTTCGAGACGCCTGCTTCGCAGGCTCCTCAGGGTGAGGGGATGGAGTTGGCCGTGCGGCTGTTCGCCGCCTGCTAACATTAAGCGAAGGTCGGACCGCGACACGCGTTGCTTGTCCGTGACCATTCAATTACAGTTTTATGACACGGTGCAGGCTTCCGGCTGCGCCGAACGCCGCAGGCCGGCCCGACGGCTGGGTATTCATCGCGCCGGACCAGAAGTTGCGTGCCGTCGATGGCGTCCGCGCCGAATCCAGGTCCTTCTGCCACCACCGCCGTGCTGGCGAGCGTTGCCGCGCTCGGCATCTGGCGCCTGCTTGCGGTTGCCGCGCCGCATCTTGCCGCCCTCGCGCTCATGTACGAGACCGAGACCGATTTGGGTTCGCGGCTTTCGTTCGTGCTCGCCTGGGGCATCCTCAATTTCTTCTGGATCACGCTCTTGCGGCGGCCGGCATTGTCGGGCGCGCTGTCGCTGACCATGGTCGTCGTGCTGGTGCTGCTGTCGCGTCTCAAGCACGACGTCGTGCAGATGACGGTCAACTTCATCGACCTGATGATGATCGACCGCGACACCGTGGCGTTCCTGTTCACGATCTTCCCGAACCTGCGCTGGTCGGTGATCGGGGCCGGCCTCGTCACGCTGCCGCTGATGTATGCGCTGTGGTGGCTCGATCCGTTTCGCATCCGCCGCCTGCCGGCGTTCGCGTCCACGCTCGCCTGTCTTGCCGCACTGGTCGGCTATTCGCTCTATCATCCGGACGAGGCCTGGCGCGGCTATTACGACGACGGCTATCTCTCGAAATTCTTCCGCTCCGGCGTCAGCGCGGTCTCCGATTTCGCGCAATACGGCTTCATGGAGTCGGCGACCTCGACCAGCGAACGGCTCAACATGCCGCTGGTCGATGCCTGCCACCCCGCGGGACGGCGGCCGAACATCATCATGGTCCATGATGAATCGAGCTTCGACATTCGCGCCGCCCAGGGCATCAAGGTGCCGCCGCGCTATGGCGATCATTTCAAGTCCTTTGACGGCAAGCAGCGCACGTTCCTGGCCGAGAGCAATGGCGGGCCGAGCTGGTTCACCGAATACAACGTGCTCGCTGGTCTCTCCTCGCGCTCGTTCGGCCGCTTCGCCTATTTCGTGACGCGCATCGCCTCAAACCGCGTCGAGCGCGGCCTGCCGCTGGCGCTGCGCCGCTGCGGCTATGACACGCTATCGCTCTATCCCGCCTATGGCGGCTTCATGGGCGCGCGCAGCTTTCAGGTGACGACCGGCGTCGAACGCTTCCTCGACTCGAAGGATCTCGGCGCCAAGGACGTCGAGCCGGACTCCTTCTTCTACGACAAGGCGCTCCAACTGATGGGCCAGCAGCCGCCGAACAAGCCGCTGTTCACCTTCATCTATCTCGGCGCCAATCATTTCCCCTGGGAGACGCGTTTCCGCCCCGACCTGCTGCCGAACTGGCGCGCGCCGGGCAATAATGTGGCGTCCATCGACGAATATCTGCGCCGGCAAGCGATGAGCGCCGAGCAGTACAGAGCGTTTGTCGCGGGGCTGAAGAAGAATTTTCCCGGCGAGCCCTTCCTGATCGTGCGCTACGGCGACCACCAGCCCGAGTTTGCGCCGAACCTCCTCGAGCCCGGGCTCGACGAGGGCGCGCTCGGCAAGAAGCTCGACGCCTACGATCCGCGTCTCTACGCGACCTATTACGCGATCGACGCCATCAATTTCGAGCCGGTGAAGAGCGAGGCCGTGATGGACACGGTCGACGGCCCTTATCTCCCGCTGGTGATTCAGGAAGCCGCCGGCATTCCGCTCGATCCCTCCTTCGCCGAGCAGAAGCAGATCATGCTCCGCTGCAAAGGCATCTTCTACGGCTGCAAGGACGGCGCCGAGGCGCGGCGGTTGAACCGGCTGCTGATCAATGCCGGGATCATCCGGGGGCTGTAGTCGGCCTACCGCTTGCCCACCTTCTCCCAAAGCCACTTCGCCACCGCATCCGGCGATGAATTCGCGTCGTTGCCGCTGGCGCGCAAATTGGCCTCTCGCATCGTGGCGATGTCGATCTTGCCGAGCAGCGGCTCGAGCGCGGCCTGTAGTCGCTCATCGCCGGCGCGCTTCGGCGCCAGCAGCAGGATCGCGTCGTAGGGCGGGATCGCGTGCCTGGGATCGTCCAGCACGACCAGATCGTATTTCGCGATCAGCCCGTCGCTGGTGTAGCCGGCGATCACGTCGACCTCGCCGCTGGCGACGGCCGCATACATGAAATCCGGCTGCATCTGGCGCTGGGCGCGGAACGAGAGGCCATAGGATTTTTGCAGCGCCGCCCATTCGGGGCGCGAGAAGAATTCGTAGTCGCCGGCGATGGACAGCGCCGGTGCATGTGCGGCGAGATCGGCGATGGTGCGGATGCCGAGCGCCTCGGCGCGCTTCTTCGGCATCACCAGCGCATAGGCGTTCTCGAAGCCGAGCTCGCCGAGCAGGGTGATATGGTCCTTTGCGAGCGCCGTCTTGAGCTCCGCCAACAACTCCGCGCGCGGCTTGATGTCCGTGCGGTGCAGCTGGTTGGCCCACAGCGTGCCGGAATAATCGACATAGAGATCGATGTCGCCGGCCTTGAGCGCCTCGAAGATCACGCTGGAGCCGAGACCCGACCGCGCGGTCGCGGGGAGACCGGCGGCCTGGAGGCGGTCCCTCAGCAGGGCCGACAGCACATATTGCTCGGCGAATGTCTTGGCCCCGACGACATAGCTCTGCGACGAGCGTCCCATCGTCGGCACCAGCGTTGCGAGGACCAGCGCCGCGATCCCGATGCCGCCGAGCGCGGCAGGCAGGCGGCTGCGGTGGCGCAAGCCGCTCTCGATCAGGCCGAGCAGCTGATCGACGGCGAGCGCGAGCAGGGCCGAGGCAAAGCAGCCGAACAGCACGAACACCCAGTTCTGGGTCTGAAGCCCGGCAAAAATGTAGTTGCCGAGGCTGGTCTGCCCGATCGGCGTCGACAGGGTCGCGGTGCCGATCACCCACACCGCCGCGGTGCGGATGCCGGCCATCATCACCGGCAGCGCCAGCGGCAACTCGACCATGACGAGCGACTGCCGCGCGGTCATGCCGACGCCTTTGGCGGCTTCGATCAGCGCAGGATCGATGCCGTTGAGGCCTGTGATGCCGTTGCGCAGCACCGGCAGCATCGAATAGAGCGCGAGCGCCAGCATCGCCGGCAGGAAGCCGAAAGCGGAGAAGGAGATTCCGAACCAGGCGAGTGTCAAGGACGCGGCCAGCAGCAGCAGCGGATAGAACAGCGCGAGCAGCGCCAAGCCGGGCACCGTCTGCACGATGCTTGCGAGCGCGAGCAGGATAGCGCGCGGCGCCGGGCGGTTGCGGGTCAGGATCGCCAGCGGCAGGCTGACGGCGAGGCCGAGCGCGAGCGCGGCGAGGCTGACCCGAACATGGTTGCCGAGATAGTCGGGGAGATGCGACAGCGCCTCGCCCCAGCGCGGATCGGCGAACAGGCTCATGCCGCACCGCTCGGCGGCAGTAGCGCGTTCAGCCGCTCGACCTGGCGTCGCGGCGTGCGCAGCAGCTCCAGCACATAGGCGTCGCCGCTCGTCGAGAGGTCCGCGGGCGTGCCCTGCGCCAGCAGTTGTCCGCCGCGCATCACCGCGATGCGGTCGGCGAGCAGGATCGCCTCCGTCATGTCATGGGTGATCATGACGGTGGTCAGGCCGAGCTTGCGATGCAGTTCGCGAAAATCCTCGCCGAGCGCATCGCGGGTGAGGGGATCGAGCGCGCCGAACGGCTCGTCCATCAGCACGATGCGGGGCCGTGCCGCGAGCGCCCGAGCCACCCCCACGCGCTGGCGCTGGCCGCCGGAGAGCGCCTCGGGCAGGCGATCGCGATGCGCGCGACGGTCGAGTTGCACGAGCTCGAGCAGCTCGTCGACCCGCGCGGTGATGTCCGCTGCCGGTGCGCCCAGCAGCCTTGGCGTGATTCCGATATTGTCGGCGACGCTCAGATGCGGAAACAGCCCGCCGCTCTGGAAGACGTAGCCGATCCGGCGCCGCAGCGAGACAGGATCGACGGTCTGCACATCCTCGCCCTCGACCGTGATCGTGCCGGCATCGGCCTCGATCAGCCGGTTGGCGAGCCGCAGCAGCGTGGTCTTGCCGGAGCCGGAGCCGCCGACGATGGCCAGAAATTCGCCCTCGGCGATATCGAGCGACACATCGTCGACGGCCTTGAGTGAGCCGAAGTTCTTGCTGACGTGGGAATAGCTGATGGCAGGTTTGGAAGGCATTCGACGCGGCTCACTCTTCCTTACCCTCCCCTGGAGGGGGAGGGTCGCTCGCGCGAAGCGCGGGCGGGGTGGGGTGATCTCTCAACACGGGCGGTGTTGGACGTGGAGGGACCGTCACCCCACCCCGGTCCGCATTCCGCTTCGCTTCATGCGCACCGACCCTCCCCCTCCAGGGGAGGGTGAAGGAGGCGACGGACCCCATGCGTAGCACGCTTGGCGGCTCGATTGAACTTGGCCGCGCGAGCGGCTAAGGCATCGGGCCAAGTTCGGAGGGAACACATGACGACGCCCACGGCAGTGGCGCTGGAAGACGCCAAAGTCGCGTTCCGGCTGGGGGACGACCGGGTCTATACGGCGGTGGAGAAGGCCCATCTTTCGGTCGCGCAGGGCGAGTTCGTCGCCATCGTCGGGCCGACCGGCTGCGGGAAATCGACCCTGCTCAACGTCGCGGCCGGCCTGCTCAAGCCCGCCGCCGGCAGCATCAAGATTTTCGACCGGCCGCTTGCGGGGCTGAACCGGGACGCCGGCTACCTGTTCCAGGCCGATGCGCTGTTCCCCTGGAAGACCGCGCTCGACAATGTTGCGATCGGGCTCGAGATCGCGGGCACGCCCCGCGCCGAGGCGCTGCAACGCGCGCAAAAATGGCTGACTTCCGTCGGCCTCGGCGCCTTCGCCAACCGTTATCCGCACATGCTCTCGGGCGGCCAGCGCAAGCGCGTGGCGCTGGCACAGGTGCTGATCCGCGACCCAAAGATACTCCTGATGGACGAGCCGTTCGGGCCGCTCGATGCGCAGACCCGCCAGGTGATGGGCAATCTGCTGCTCGACCTCTGGAATGCCGACCGCAAGGCCGTGCTGTTCGTGACCCATGATCTCGAAGAGGCGATCGCGCTCGCCGACCGCGTCGTGATCATGTCGGCGGGGCCGTCCTCGCGCATCATCGGCGACTGGCGCGTGAGCTTGCCGCGCCCGCGCGATATTTTCGAGGTGCGGCTGGACAAGGAGTTCCATGCGCTCCACCGCGAGATCTGGAGCGTGCTCAAGGACGAGGTGATGAAGGGCTACGCGCAATCGACTCAAGCGGCGGAGGCGATCTGATGTCGCGCGTGACGCTGCTTGCGCTGCAAGTCCTGGTCGCCGTTGTCTGCCTTGCACTGTGGCAGCTCTTTGCGACCGTGCCGGTGTTCGGAAAAATCCTGTTGCCACCGTTCTTCTTCTCCAACCCGGTCGACGTGTTCAGCCAGATCGTCAAATGGTTCTCGTCCGGCGTGATCTGGAAGCATCTCGGCATCACGTTGACGGAATCGATTCTGGCGTTCGTGATCGGATCGCTCGGCGGCGTGCTGGTCGGCTTCTGGTTCGCGCGCCAGCCGCTGGTTGCCGCGGTGTTCGATCCTTACGTCAAGATGGTCAACGCGCTGCCCCGCGTCGTGCTTGCGCCGATCTTCGCGCTGTGGCTGGGCCTCGGCATCTGGTCCAAGGTCGCGCTCGGCGTGACTCTGGTGTTCTTCATCGTGTTCTTCAACGTCTATCAGGGCGTCAAGGAGGTCAGCCGCACCGTGCTCGACAATGGCCGCATGCTCGGCATGAGCGAGCGGCAGCTGATGCAGCATGTCTATTGGCCGTCGGCGCTGTCGTGGATGTTCTCCTCGCTGCACACCTCGGTCGGCTTCGCCGTGGTCGGCGCAGTCGTCGGCGAATATCTGGGATCGGCGGCGGGGCTCGGCTATCTGATCCAGCAGGCCGAAGGCATCTTCGACGTCGCCGGTGTGTTCGCCGGCATGTTCGTGTTGTCGGCCTTCGTCATCCTGATCGACTTCGGGGTGACGCTGGTTGAGCGCAGGCTGCTGGTCTGGCGCCCGACCGTGGACGGGCGGGGGTAGTCCGCCTCGTTTGGCTGCTGACGTTTATGTGATTGACCGCCCGGAATAGAACGCCCGGCCATACGTCATACCCCCATGCAACCACCTGCATGGGAGTTCAGGATGCCCCCCTCACAGTTCCGCCGCGCCGTAGCGGTGTTCGCAGGCAGATGCCGATGGCCCAGGCCCGGCCTCGGTACGGCGTTCCTTGCCGCGCCAATTCTGGTCGCGTCCGCACTCCCGCTGCTCGTGTTCGCGCATGAATCCCATCCGGCCGCCCCGCCGGCCGCGGTGAGCACGGAGGAGCGTGCGTTTTTGGAAGAAAACGAAGCGGCGATGACCAAGATGATGAACGACATGGCGGCCAAGCCGACCGGCGACATCGATCGCGACTTCGTCGCAATGATGAGTCCGCATCATCAGGGCGCGATCGAGATGGCGGTCATCGAATTGCGCTATGGCAAGAACGAGCAGCTGCGGCGCATCGCCCAGGAAATCATCGTCGACCAGATGCAGGAGATCGCGGCCATGAAGCTCGCGATCGGCGAGCCGGCGACAGACACCACGCCCGCCCCGACCCAACCGCCCTCCGCTCCCAACACAACCGTCCATCATCATCCGGGCATGCAGATGGATATGTCCACGGGAATGAAGAAGTAGGAGTCGCAGATGACCACGTCACGAAGCACCATGATGAAGAGCATTTTCCTGGCGGCCACGATGCTTGCGACGGGTTCGGTCGCGAGGGCGGGCAGGCGCCGGGCGCGCTGTCCGGCCCCGATATTCCGATCAGCCACCACGACCGTGTGTACGCCGCAGAGCAGTTCTCGAATACGGTCTCGGTCACCGATCCCGTCGATAACAAGCTGCTTGGCGTGATCCGGCTGGGCGACCCGCAGCCAGGCAATTTCAGCCCGCTCTACAAGGGGCAGGTGCTCGTGCACGGTATGGGCTTTTCGCCCGATCACAAGACGCTCGCCGTGGTGTCGATCGGTTCCAATTCGGTGAGCTTCATCGACACCGCGACCAACGCGGTCAAGCATATCACTTACGTCGGACGATCGCCGCACGAGGCGTTCTTCACGCCGGACGGCAAGGAAGTGTGGGTCACCGTTCGCGGCGAGAACTACGTCTCCGTCATCGATCCGATCAGCTTCAAGGAGAAGACTCGCATCACGACCCCGAACGGGCCGGGCATGCAGATTTTCTCACCCGACGGCAAATACGGCTACATCTGCTCGTCGTTCAATCCCGAGACCGACGTCGTCTCGGTGGCCGAGCACAAGATCATCGCCACGGTGAAGCAGGAGAGCCCATTCTGCCCGAACATCGCGGCGACGCCGGATGGAAACCAGGTGTGGTTCACGCTGAAGGACGTCGGCCGGACACAGGTGTTCAACGCCAGGCCACCGTTCAACGCGATCAAGACGATCGATACCGGGCCGATCACCAACCACGTCAATTTCGCGCACACCGCCAAGGGCACGTTCGCCTACGTCACCATCGGTGGCCTGAACGAAGTAAAAGTGTTCCGCACCGACGATTTCTCGCAGGTCGCGACGATCCCGGTCGGCAATCTGCCGCACGGCGTCTGGCCGTCCGGCGATGGCACGCGCATCTATGTGGGGCTGGAGAACGCGGACGCACTCGCGGCCATCGACACGGCGACCAATAAGGTGGTCGGGAACGTTCCGATCGGCCAGGCGCCGCAGGCAATCGCGTATGTTCCAAATGCTGCGCCTAACCCTGATGACCGCCAGAATTTGCAGGCCCTCGGCGTTGCCGGCCAAGTCGCTCATCTCACGCTTGCGTCGAAGGACGGTGCGAAGGACGGCACGGCGCCGACCAGCGTGTCGCTGTTCGATCAGGGCCTGATTCAGATCTTGCAGGCTTCGGTGACGGGACTTCAGCCCAAGCAGAAATATGTGCTTGCCCTGGCGGAGCATGGCGACGGCAGTGGCCCGTTGCAGCCGTTGGCGGCGTTCATGACCAATCCGGCTGGATCTGCCATCGTCAATGTGGCCGGTCCGATCCGGCAGATCGTCGACCAGTCCGCCGCTGAAGCAAGGCGGTACCTGGTGATTGCGGCCGGTGACGCGGCCATGCCTGGTGAGGCGGTCCAGATCGAGGCGCGATGACGCGCCGTCCGACGTCGGCAAAGGGCAGGTGGAGCGGCTCGTGAAGGACATGCTGGTTCAGGTCGAGCCGCTTATCCCCGCGCTCCGCCGCTACGCGCGCGCGCTTTTGCGCGATCGCGTGGCTGCCGATGATCTGGTTCAGGATTGCCTGGAGCGTGCCGTCAGCCATTGGCATCAGCGGCGCGACGGCAGCGTGCGCGCCTGGCTGTTCAGCATCCTCCACAATCTGGCGGTCACGCAATTCCGTCAGGCGACGGCGCGGGGCAGGCATATGCCGATCGACGATGCAGGCGAGCGTGAGCTTGTCAGTGCCGCCGCGCAGGAGCACAGGCTGATCTATCAGGATGTCCTGAAAAAGCTTGCGAGACTGCCGGAAGAGCAGCGTGCCGTGTTGTTGCTTGTTGCGGTTGAGGATCTATCCTACGCGGACGCCGCGGGAGTGCTGAAGATCCCGGTCGGGACCGTGATGTCACGCCTGTCGCGCGCGCGGGAGAGGCTATTGCAGGAGATGGAGGGCGTGGCTCCAGGGAACGTCGTGGCATTGCGGGGCGTGAAATGAACCGCCGGCCGATCACCGAGGATGATCTCCACGCCTATGTCGACCAGGCGCTCGAGCCTGAGCGGCGCGCGGAGGTCGCATCCTATCTGGACGATCATCAGGATGTCGCCACGCGCGTTGCGGCCTTCGCCACCCAGCGCGAGCAGCTGCGCGGGGCATTTGCGTCGATCGCCGACGAGCCGTTGCCGGCCGAGCTGAATCTGTCGCACATCATCGAAAGCCGGAGGCGGTCTCCCATGCGGGCGTGGTGGGCGATCGCTGCGATGTTGCTTCTCGGCATCGGCGGTCTCGGCGGATGGACCATGCGCGGCGTCTTGCAGGAGGGCTCGAACGGACTGTCTGCGCTGGCACAGGAGGCGGCCTATTCGTATGGCGTTTACGCACCGGACCGCGTGCGGCCGGTCGAGATAAGGGCGTCCGACAGTGCCGAGCTCACGCGATGGGTATCGAATCGGCTGAAACAGCCGGTCAAGGTGCCGGACCTCTCCGGCTCAGGTTATCGGTTGATGGGCGGTCGCCTGGTTGCGACGTCGCACGGCCCGGCCGCGATGTTCATGTACGATGACGATCGCGGCGACCGGCTTGTCGTGCTGACGCGTCCGATGAGCAACCGCAACCTGGATACGCCGATGATGCCGCAATCGACCGGCGATGTCGCGGGCTTCGTGTGGGCAGATGGCGGCATGGGTTACACGCTCGTCGGCCAGCTTCCGGGAGACACCCTCAAGCCGATCGCGAACGAGATCCGGAAGCAGACGCGCCCGATCTAGCCTCGAAACCGACGAAATGGGCCCGCACGGCAGTGCGAGCCCGAACGTTCAACCGGCCCGAGTTGCGGGGAGCCTAATCCAGCAGCTTGGTGTCATCGGGCGCCTGCGGAGGCGTCTTGATCGCGATGGCCTTGACTTGACCGCTGATCGGCTTGGTGCCGCCATGCGGCGTTCCCTTGGGGATGATGACGAGGTCGCCGGGTTTCACCGTCACCTCCTTGTCGCCGAGCCAGATCGTCCCGGTCCCGTCCAGGATGTACTGGATCTCGTTGGTGTTGGGATGCATGTGCTTGGGCACATTGCCGACCTGGATCGAGATGGTGGCGCCGTCGGCGCTGGCAAACATCTTGGAACGGTAGCCGACATTGTTGGCGGGCCCGAGCGCGTCGCCTTCCATCTCGCCGGTATGGATGATCTGCGCGGTGACGTTCTCCGCGGCCAGCGCCGGCCGGAGCAGTTGGTTTGCGCCGCATCCGGCGGCAAAGGCGGCGGCGATCGACAGCCCGATTGCAAGGCGATTCATGGATGATCCTCCCCATCAAGAATTGTTCTTGTCTGAGCATGTTATTGCGCCGAAAGGCCAATGGCCAGTGCCACTTAAGCGGTGCTTCTCAAGCCAGTCCCGCTGCTCTATGGTGCCGCCGGCCGAACGGAGGAAACCAATGAAGAACACGATTGCCAGGCTCGCCGGCGCGCTGCTCGCGCTCACGCTCACCACCGGTCTTGCCGCGGCGCAAAGCAAGGTCACCATCGCGATCGGCGGCGGCGCCTGCCTGTGCTATCTGCCGACGGTGCTGGCAAAGCAGCTCGGCGAATACGAGAAGGCGGGCCTCAATGTCGAGCTCGTGGACCTCAAGGGCGGCTCGGACGCGCTGAAGGCCGTGCTCGGCGGCAGCGCCGACGTGGTCTCCGGCTATTTCGACCATTGCGTCAACCTCGCCGCCAAGAAGCAGGAGCTTCAAGCCTTCGTGGTCTATGACCGTTATCCCGGCCTCGTGCTGGTGGTCTCGCCGTCGCACACGAACGAAATCAAGTCGATCAAGGATCTCGCCGGCAAGAAGGTCGGCGTCAGCGCGCCCGGCTCCTCGACCGACTTCTTCCTCAAATATTTGCTCAAGAAGAACGGGCTCGATCCCGCCGGCACCGCCGTGATCGGCGTCGGCCTCGGCGCCACCGCCGTGGCCGCGATGGAGCAGGGGCAGATTGACGCCGCCGTGATGCTCGATCCCTCCGTCACCGTGCTCCAAGGCAGCCACAAGGATCTGCTCATCCTCAGCGACACCCGGACCCAGAAGGACACGCTCGAGACGTTCGGCGGCGAATATCCGGGCGGCGCGCTGTACTCGACCGTGGCCTGGATCAACGGCCACGAGAAGGAAACGCAGGCGCTCACCAACGCAATGCTGGCCACGATCGGCTGGATCCATTCGCATTCGCCGGAGGAGATCATGGCGAAGATGCCGGACGAGATGGTCGGCAAGAACAAGGAGCTTTATCTCGCCGCGCTGAAGAACACGATCCCGATGTTCTCCGAAACCGGCAAGATGGACCCGAAGGGCGCGGACGCGGTGCTCGCGGTGTTCAGCGTCGGCTCGCCCGAGGTGGCCGCCGCCAAGATCGACGTCAGCAAGACCTTTACCAACAAGTATGTCGATCAGGCCAAGAAGACCACGGGGAATGCCAAATAACTGACGCGAAGGCATTGTAATCAGCTGTCATGACGTCATTGGTCATTCATCGCGTCACGACGCTTGATCTTGCCGTGCGGCCAATCGCCTGGCCGTTCGCGGAGGAACGCCGCGCCGAGATCGCGGCGCATTTCGCCGAGAAGCAGCGCGAGCGGCCGAAGATGTGGAACGGCCGCGTCCTGCTCGGGCGCGATGCCGTGTTCACGGACGGCCATCTCGCCGCGACCTATTTCGAGACGGATTTCGCGAGCTTCCTTGCCTGGCGCGACTGGGGCTTTCCCGACAGGGCCGTGTTCAACGGTTTTGGCATGGGCGCGCTGCGCGCCTCCGACGGCGCCTTCATCATGGGCGAGATGGCGCAGCACACCGCCAATGCGGGCCGCATCTATTTCCCCTCGGGCACGCCCGATCTGGACGACGTCAGTGACGGCGCGCTCGACATTCCCGGCAGTGTCATCCGCGAACTCGGGGAAGAGACCGGCTTGACCGCGGCCGACTACCGGACCCAGCCGGACTGGCACTGTGTCGTCACTGGTCCGTCGATTGCAATGATTCAAATCATCAACCTGGACATGCCGGGTGACGTGGCCCGGGCCCGGATCGAGGCCAACCTCGCCCGCGAAGCCGAACCGGAGTTGTCGGCCATTCATCTCGTGCGCGGGATGAGTGATCTCACGCCGACCATGCCGCGATTTGTCACGGCCTTTATCGAGCAGCAGTTCGCGTCGCGCTGAAGCGCGAGGCTTGACATCGCTGCCCCCAGCCCATGTGATGGGCCAAAAAGCAAAAGCAAGAAGACTGCAATGCACAATCGTCCAGGGAGGTTTTAATGCGCCTGCGCATGGCTGCCCGCTTGGTACGTGGGCTGTTGGTCGCGATATCAGCGACGGGCTTGATGGCTTCGGCCCAGGCTCAAGAGAAGAAGATCAAGATCGGCGTTGTTTTCGACCTGACCGGGCCTCTCGCGGGCGGTGGATCTGAGCTCGGCTATATCGGCGCAAAAATTATTCTCGACCATTTCGCCAAGACCGGCGTCGAGGGCTACATGATCGAGGCGGTCTACGCCGACGCGCAGAGCAAGCCCGACATCGCCATCAACGAATCCGTCCGCCTGCTCGAGCAGGAGAAGGTGGACATGGTGCTCGGCTTCTTCTCCTCGGCGCAATGCGTGCCGGTCGCCGCCCGCGTCGAGCAGCTCAAGAAGTTCATGTGGATGACGACCTGCATCTCGTCGGCCGTGTTCAACGACAAGGGCTACAAATACGTGTTCCGCCCGCAGGCGAGCGGCGACCAGTTCGGCATGATGACGATGGATTTCATCGCGCAGAATGCCAAGGCGAAGTTCGACAAGGAGCCGAAGGACCTGCGCGTCGCCATCATCCACGAGGATGGCGCCTATGGCGTCGACGTCTCCAGGGGCAATGAGGCAGGCGCGAAGAAGGCGGGCTTCAACGTCGTGATGAAGGAAGGCTATTCGGCGACGGCGCCCGATCTCTCCGCGCTGGTGACCAAGCTGAAGCGTGCCAAGCCCGATGTCATCTTCCACACCGGCTACAACCCTGACATCACGCTGTTGCTGCGCCAGGCCCGCGAGCAGGGCCTGAAGTTCGGCGCGCTGATGGGCCATGGCGCCGGCTACGGCGTCTACGAGAAGCTGAAAGAGGGGATGGGGGTCGACGCTACCTACATCTTCAACACCGACCCGATCTCGATCTGGCTCGCCAACCAGAAGACCATGGATCCCAAGCTCCCGCCCGTCATCAAGATGGTCGGCGAGGAGTTCGACAAGATCAGGCCCGGCGTTGCCATCCGCTCGGCGCATGTCGGCATCGGCGCGTCCAACACTTACGTGTTCATGAGTGATGTGCTGCCGCGCGCGATCAAAAAGTATGGCGGCGTCGATCCCGACGCGCTGCGCAAGGCCGCGCTCGACACCGACATCCCCGAAGGCGGCACGATGCTCGGCTTCGGCGTCAAGTTCTACGGCGAGGGCACGCCGATGGCCGGGCAGAACGAGCGCTCATTCCCGGTCGTGATCCAGTACATCGACGACAAATCCTCTGTGGTGTGGCCCAAGAGTCAGGCGCAGCGCGAGGCCGTGCTGCCGCTGCCGAAGGGCACCACCTACAGCAACCAGTAGCGGCGGAGCAGGGCGGTGCTGGAAGTCAGCGGGCTGGTGAAGCGGTTTGGTGGCTTCACCGCCGTCAACAACGTGTCGTTTCGGGTCGATCAGGGCGAGATCCTCGGCCTGATCGGCCCCAACGGCTCGGGCAAGAGCACGATCTTCAACATGCTCTCCGGCACGCTGGCGCCGACAACCGGCTCGATCCTGTTCGGCGGCGCCGAGATCGCAGGCCTTGCGCCGCACCGGATCATCAACAGCGGCATCGGCCGCACCTTCCAGATTCCGCGGCCGTTCCGGCGCCTGACAATCTTCGAGAATGTCGCACTGGCCGGCTTCTACGGCCAGGGCCGCCACAGCCGTGCCAGGGCGGAGGAGGCGGCCGAGCGGTCACTTGCGATGGTGGGCTTGCCGACCGATCGCCATGCCAGCGTCGATGGCCTGGGCGCAGCCGGCCTGAAGAAGCTCGAATTGGCGAAGGCGCTCGCCACCGCGCCAAAACTGCTGCTTGCCGACGAGAGCCTCGGCGGTCTCGACGAGACCGAGATGGACCAGGCGGCGGACATGCTGCGCAACATCCGCGACGAGCTCGGCATCACGATCATCTGGGTCGAGCACATCATGGGCGTGCTGATGCGCGTCGTCGACCGCGTCATGGTGCTCGATCACGGCGAGAAGATCTCGGAAGGCTTGCCGAGCGCGGTTGCCGGCGACCCGCGCGTCATCGAGGTCTATCTCGGCACCGATGCCGAGACCACGCAGGCCGCGGCGGCGGAAGCGCGCCGCCGCTCGGGAGGCTAGACGATGCTGGAGCTTCGTTCGGTCAGCGCGGGTTACGGCACGTTCCAGGCGCTGTTCGACGTCAATCTTGACGTGAAAGCGGGCGAGGCCGTCGGCGTCATCGGTCCGAACGGCGCCGGCAAGACCACCCTGATGCGCGTCATCTCCGGCCTGATCCGTCCCACGCGCGGGTCGATCAGGATGGAGGGCGTCGATGTCGTGGCGACGCCGCCGCACAAGATCGTCAGCCTCGGGATCGCCCATGTGCCGGAGAACCGGCGGCTGTTTCCGCAGCTCACGGTCGACGACAATCTCAAGATGGGCGCCTTCATGAAGGAAGCGCGCGGCCACTATGCCGAGCGGCTGGATGTCGTGTTCGACCTGTTTCCGCGCCTGAAGGAACGCCGCCACCAGATGGCCGGCACCATGTCCGGCGGCGAGCAGCAGATGTGCGCGATCGGCCGCGCGCTGATGTCGAATCCAAAACTCCTGCTGCTCGACGAGCCGTCGGCGGGGCTGGCGCCAGTCGTGGTGCAGCAGGTGTTCGAGCTGGTGAAGCGGATCCGCGCCCGTGGCCTGACGGTGCTGATCGTCGAGCAAAACGTGCAGCAGGTGCTGAAAGTGGTTGATCGCGCCTATCTGATCGAGGCGGGCACGATCCGGGCGTCCGGCACCTCGGCCGAGATGCTGGCGAGCGACACGGTCAAGGAAGCGTATCTCGGGGTATGAGGTTCATGCAGGCATGCAAGCTTTTTTGGGCATTTTCGACATCTATCTGCTGGAGGCCGTGATCAACGGCATCCTGCTCGGCGGCGTGCTGGCACTGCTCGCGCTCGGGCTCAATTTGATCTTTGGCGTCATCGACGTGACCTGGATCTGCTACGCAGAGCTGGTGATGATCGGCATGTACGCCATGTATTTCATCGTGCAGTATTACGGCCTCAGCTACTTCATCGCAGCGCCGTTCACCATTTTGCTCGTCGCGATCCTCGGCGCCGCGCTGCACTACCTCGTGATCGCGCCGCTGCTCACCGCGCCGCCGATCAACCAGCTGCTTGCGACAGGCGGGGTGCTGTTCGTGCTCCAGAGCTTTGCCACCGTCGCCTTCGGCATCGACTTCCGCAATCTCGGCATCCGCCTGCCGGTGCTCGCCTTCGGCGACATGAATTTCAGCTACGCGCGGCTGCTATCCTTTCTGGCCGCGCTGGTCGGCATGGTCGCAGTGTACCTGTTCATGACCCGCACCTTCACCGGCACCGCGATCCGCGCCATCTCCCAGGATCGGCAGATCATGGCGCTGATGGGCGTCGACACGAAGAGAATGTATCTCATCACCTCCGCGCTCGGCGGCGCGCTGGCTGGGCTCGCCGCTTGCCTGCTGGTGCTGCAATATGACGTGCATCCCTTCGTCGGCCTCTCCTTCGGACCGATCACCTTCCTGATCTGCGTGCTCGGGGGGCTCGGCAATTTCATCGGCGGCTTCATCGCCGCCTTTGTGTTCGCCGAGATCATCTCGCTCGGCGGCCTGTTCTCCGACCTCGAATGGGGCTACGTGCTCGCCTTCGCCTTCTTCATCGTCATGATGTTCATCCGGCCCGCGGGCCTGCTTGCGAGGCGCCGATGATGGGGCAGGGCCGGCTTGTGGCGTGGGCAATCGGGCTTGCAGCATTGATCGCGCTGCCCTTCCTCTATCGCGACCCCTATCATCTGCACATTCTGGTGCTGATCCTGATCTGGTCGTTCGCCTACACGTCCTGGTCGATGATGGGACGGTTCGGTCTGGTCTCGCTCGGCCATGGCGGCTTCATGGGGATCGGCGCCTATGTCACCGCGCTGCTCTGGAATCATCTGGGCTGGTCGCCCTGGATCGGCATCCCCATCAGCATGGTTGCGGCGGGTGCGCTGGCGCTAATCGTCGGCTATCCCTGCTTCCGCTTCCGTATCACCGGACATTATTTCGTGCTGGTGACGCTGGCGCTGTCAGGCATCGTGCTTCAGGTCATTACCGCGACGCGCGACTATACCGGCGGCTCGCTCGGCTATACGCCGAATCGCGCCTCCGGCAACAAGCTGCTGGCGCTGCAATTCGACGACAAGACGACCTGGTATCTGATCGCGCTCGGGGTCTGGCTTTTCGGCATCGTGGTCTGGCACTGGGTCGACCGCAGCATGGCCCGCTACGCGCTCGAGGCGATCTCGGAGGACGAGGATGCCGCGGCCGCCGCCGGCGTCGATGTCACCGCGGAGAAGCTGAAGATCACGCTGCTCAGTGCGGTGATGACGGCGCTCGCCGGCGCAATGTACTGCCAGTACCAGATGTTCATCACCCCCGACACCGTCAGCGGCATCGCGGTGTCTCTCCAGATGGTGTTCGCGGCCATCGTCGGCGGCCTGTTCGTCTCGCTCGGCCCGACCTTTGGCGCTGTCATCACCATTCTGCTGGCGGAAACCCTGCGTATCGGCTTCGGCACCAAGGCGGTCGGCTGGGACAACCTCGTCTATGGCGTGCTGCTGGTCCTTTTCATCATATTCCTTCCCAAGGGCATCCTTGGTAGCCTGCTCGACCGATTGAAGCCGCAACGCAAGGTGCCCCGCGCTCATGAGCAAGAAGCCGTCCAAATCGCTCGCCCAGGAACTTGACAGCTACATCACGCCGTTCCGTTACGACGGATCGGGCAAGTTTCACCTCAAGGATTACAAGACCAACGAGAAGGGCGATCTCGACAAGGAGAAGGCGCAGGAGATTCTCGACGCCAACAAGAAGCGGATGATCGAGTTTCAGGAGAAGCTCTACGCCCAGGACCGCTGGTCGGTGCTGATCGTGCTCCAGGCCATGGACGCCGCCGGCAAGGATTCTGCGATCAAGGCGATCTTCGAGGGCATCAATCCGCAGGGCTGCGAGGTCCATGCTTTCAAGGCGCCGAGCACCAAGGAGCTCGATCACGATTTCCTCTGGCGCCACGCGATCGCGCTGCCCGAGCGCGGCCATATCGGCATCTTCAACCGCTCCCATTACGAGGAGTGCCTGGTCACGCGGGTGCACCCGGAGATTCTTGCCAGGCAGAAGCTGCCGCAAGGGCTCGTCACCAAGAACATCTGGAAGGAGCGGTTCGAGGACATCTCCGCTTTCGAGCGCCATCTCAGCCGCAACGGCACGGTGGTTCTGAAATTCTTCCTCAATCTATCCAAGGAGGAGCAGCGCGAGCGCTTCCTTGAGCGGCTCGAGGAACCGGCCAAGCAGTGGAAGTTCTCGATGGACGACATCAAGGAGCGCGCGCTGTGGCCGCGCTACCAGGCGGTCTATCAGGACATCGTCCGGCATACGGCAACGTCGCACGCGCCCTGGTATGTCGTGCCGGCCGACCACAAATGGTTCGCGCGCGTCGTGATCGGCTCGGCGATCGTCGCGGCGCTCGAAAAGCTCGACCTGCGCTTCCCCCGCGCCGACAAGGCCTCGCTTGGCGAATTCGACGAGGTGCGCAAGGCGCTGGAGCGCGAGGGGAAGGGAGGCCGGAAGCCCGCAAAGTGACCGCCCGTGAGACCAGCAACCAGAAGAACGTCAACTTCGCGCTCCAGGGCGGCGGCGCGCACGGCGCCTTCGTCTGGGGCGTGCTGGACCACGTGCTCGAGGACGGCAGGCTCGCCATCGAGGCGATCAGCGCTACAAGCGCGGGCGCGATGAATGCGGTGGTGCTGGCCTCAGGCATGGCCATCGGTGGAGCCGAGGCGGCGCGGCAGAACCTGCATGCGTTCTGGTACGAGGTCTCGCGGATGGATCAGGTCTATGACCTGTTCTCGCCACTCAACCAGTTGATCCAGGCCCTCAAGCTGCCGCCGGAATATCACCCTGTCCATGCTTTCATCCACACGCTGACGCACACGGTGCCGCCGAACCTGCTCAACCCCCTCCACTTCAATCCGCTCCGGTCGTTGCTGCTACGCGTGGTCGATTTCGATCGGCTCAATTCATCGCCGGACGCACCGCAGCTCTTTCTCAACGCAACGAATGTCCGTACCGGCAAGATCAAGGTGTTCCAGACGCCGCTGCTCAGCGCGGAGACCGTGCTCGCCTCGGCCTGTTTGCCGCCATATTTCCAGGCGGTCGAGATCGACGGCGAGCATTATTGGGATGGCGGCTATCTCGGAAATCCCGCGATCTTTCCGCTGATCTATCGAAAAGGTAGCCAAGACGTCATCATCGTGCAGGTGACCGCGATCCGGCGTGACGAACTGCCGGCGAGCGCCGCCGACGTTCTCCATCGCATCAACGAGATCAGCTTCAATTCGTCACTGATGCGTGAGATGCGCGCGATTGCCTTCGCGACCCGGCTGATCGACAATGGCGAGCTCGATCGCAACACGCACAGCCGCATGTTCATGCACTGGATTGGAAACGACCAATTGATGTCGCAGCTCGGAACGGCCACGCAGTTCCATCCCGAATGGAGTCTGTTGTGCCGTCTGCGTGACGAGGGGCGCGAGGCCGCGCGAAGCTGGCTGACGCAAAACTTCGACTTGATCGGCAGCTCGTCGACGGTTGATTTGACTGAAATGTTTCTCTGATTTCGAGGTTGTCGTGTACAAGCCTGCTGTCGTCGTTTCCCTGTTCGCCGCGCTCTCGATCGCCGGTTCCGCGCGCGCCCAGACCTATGGGGGCGATGCGCCGGTCTGCCTGCACGTCTTCGGCGAGTTGGAGGGCGAGCGGATGGACTGCATTTTCTCCTCGTTCGCCCAGTGTCAGGCAAGCGCGCAGGGGCGTCCGGCGACATGTCTGACGAATCCGTATTTCGCGCAGGCGCCGTCGGCGAGGACAGGGCGGCGCGTTCGCTAGCGGCGATCCCTAGGGTGGGCAAAGCAAAGCGTGCCCACCAATCTTCATCCGGCGAGAGGTGGTGAGCACGGCGCAAGAGCGCCTTTGCCCACCCTACGATCTCAGCGCGAGCGAAGCTCGTCGCGTCTGAGCAAGCCGACCCTCAATACCCGCGGCCCCACCAGTAGCAGAAACGCTCGATATTGGCGGGAAGGGCGGTCTCGTAATTCGCCCATTTCTCGTATTTCGGCAGCTTCACTTCCTTCATCGCGGTGTCGAAGCATTTGCCGGCATCGGCGGCCTTCTTCACCTCCGCGGACAGATCTTCCATGTACGCGATGTCGTCCTCGACGTCCTTCTTGGTGCCAAAGCGCCCTCCGGCATAGGGATGGCCGGGGATCATCCGCTCCCAGTCGAGCGAGGCCAGCTTCTTCAGCGAGGCGATATACTCGACCGGCGAGGCGTTGTCGGGAATGTTGCGGAACTGCACGGACTCGATCGGCGCGAAGTCGACGACGAAGACGATCTTCTCCTTCGGCAGCCGCATCACCAGCGAATTGTCGGAGTGGTTGCGGCCGACATAGTTCAGCTCCAGCGTGGTGCCGCCGAGCGTGATGCTCTTCTTGTCGTCGATCACCTGGTCCGGCATCACGACATCGGCGAGCAGCGAATTCTGCTTCTTCAGCTCGAGCAGGCGCTCCTTGGTCCGCCGGTGCGCAATGAAGGTGGCACCGAGATCCTTGAAGGGCTGGCCGCCGGCGATGTGGTCGTAATGGTGGTGGCTGTAGATGACGTATTTGATCGGCTTGTCGGTGACGGCCTTGATGGCGTCGATATAGGGCTTTGCCGGACGCAAATACGAGATCGGGTCGGTCGCGATCACGCCCTGCGGCGTCACGATGAACATCGACTGATGACCGCCATAGCGGAAGACGTAGACGTTCTCGGTGCCGTCGACCTTCTTGGTCGAGGTCTGCGGCGGGGTCTGCGCGAAGGCTGATCCAGTCAGGAGGGCCGCGACAGCGGCGATGCAAAGTAATGCTTTCATGTCTTGCTTTCTGGAAATGGATGGAATGCGGAAGGCGAATGGACTCTCTGACACAAACGCGGCGGGAGGGAATTTATTCCCTGATCCACTGTGATCAATCTGTCGAGGTGGGAGGGAACACGTCCTCAAATGTGATACCGGCACCATTGATCCTGCTTGACAGTTTTATGTCACGGGAGGAGCATCGTGCTGGTCGCGAATACGCGACGCGTAACGTCCACCTCATGAGCAAGGGGAGGTCTATGACTCCACCTCCGCAGATCCAGCCGCGTTAAGTGCGATGGAGCTCGTTCGGACTATCGCATAGCGGCAGAAACCGCGAACGGCACGCCGGGTCAAGGTTTAGCGGGCTGCATCAGTGAGGCAAAGCCCCTACCTTCCCGGCGCTGTATTTTGCATCACACCGATCATGTCGGATGGCCGTGATGCGGCCGCCGCGATAGGCGCTTTGACATCCTGCTCTCTCCTCCTCCTCCTCGCCGTCATTCCGGGCCGACTCCCGGAATGACGGACGAGCTTTGCTGTGCGCATCGCACTCGGTTGATGTTCGGCCGCACGGGGCCGACGGTTCCCGTTCCTGCACCGCGGCAAATGCCAAGAGAATGTCGCCGCGTTGGCCAACTTCCGACACAGCGCCGGGGCGAATAGCGTCGATACGACATGACGCAGTGCTTCGGCGGCGACAGTCCCGACTCCGCCGGCGCATGCGCTTTTCCAGGGAATCCTCGTGTCGCACAAGCTTGCCCCGGCGTTCCTCGCCGCTCTCTTCATCGCGATCTCATCTCTTTCCACCGTTCGCGCCGAGCCGCCGGCCGCCAATAGGGCCGCCGCACTGTCGCCGGAGGAAGCCAAGCGGGCGCTGGAGACGCTCCAGGACGACAAAAAACGTGCGAAGATGATCGATACGCTGCGCGTGATCGCGAATGTGCCCGGTCAGCAGCAGCCCGTGCCCGCCGCGCCCGAGCAGAAATCGCCGATCCCGCTCTCGGCCGACGGCCTTGGCGCACAGCTCCTGCTCACGGTGTCGGAAGAGATCGGCGAGATATCGCGCGAGATCGCCGACGTGGCGCGGACGCTGACGCATTTCCCCGCCTTCTATTACTGGATCGTACGGACCGCCAACGATCCCGTCGCCTACAACCTCCTGATCGAGATCGCGTGGAAGCTCGCGCTGGTGCTCGGCTGCGCCATTGCGGCGGAGTGGGTGATCTTCCGCGCGATCCGGCGACCGGTCGCCTTCCTGGAAGGACGCGTACCCCAAACCGCGCGCCTGCCGGCGCAGGTGCTGCCCATCGCCGATCCGCCCTCATCGGTCGCCGATGTCACGCCCGCGCCCGAACTGCACAAGCGCCGCCACAGTCTCGCACGTGTCTGGCAATTGCTGCTGCGGCTGCCCTTCGTGCTCGGGCGTCTCCTGCTCGAGCTGCTTCCCGTGTTCGTTTTCATCGGTGTCGCAACCGCACTGCTCGGCACGGAGATCGGCGATCCAGCAACCGTCCGCCTCGTGATCCTGGCCGTCGTCAATGCCTATGCGTTCTCGCGCGGGCTCATCTGCGTCGTCCGCGCGCTGGCGGGGCCGTTTGGCCTGGTTCCGGTTCGGGCAGAAACCGCGGCCTATATCGAGATCTGGGCGCGGCGCATCGTCGGCGTCGGTGTCTCCGGCATCGCCTTCGCCAATGTGGCGCTGCTGCTCGGCCTGCATCGCGCCGGCTATGCCGCGCTGCTGCGCATGGTGTTGCTGGTCGTGCATCTCTTCGTCGTCGTCATCATCCTGCAATGCCGCCGCCAGGTCGCCGAAGCCATCCGCGCCCCGGCGGAGCGGCAGGGGATCGCGGCGCGCCTGCGCAACCGCATTGCCGGCGGCTGGCACTATCTCGCCATCGCGCTCGACCTTGCGCTGTGGGCGGTGTGGGCGCTCAACATCCGCAATGGCTATTCGCTGCTGCTGCAATATTTCGTCGGCACCGTCGTGGTCGCGCTGATCACGCGCGTCGCCATCATGGTGACGCTGAGCCTGATCGACCGCGGCTTCCGCATCAGGCCGGAGATCCTCCAGCGCTTTCCGGGCCTCGAGATCCGCGCCAACCGCTATCTGCCGTTGCTGCGCAAGATCGTATCCAGCGTGATCGCGTTCATCGGCTTCGTGGCCGTGCTCGAAGTCTGGGGCGTCGACGCCATCGTCTGGTTCTATGGAGGCCAGATCGGCGGCCGGCTGATTTCGGCGGTGGCGACCATCGGCATCGCCGTGCTCATTGCTGCCGCCATCTGGGAAGCCAGCAACGCGCTGCTGGACCGCCAGATCAACACGCTGTCGCGCGACGGGCACTACGCCCGCGCCGCGCGCCTGCGCACCTTCCAGCCGATGCTGCGGACGGCGCTGCTCTGCCTGATCGCCACGGTCGTCGGCCTCACGGCGCTGAGCGAGATCGGCGTCAACGTCGCGCCGCTGCTGGCCGGCGCCGGTATCGTCG
Organism: Bradyrhizobium sp. 63_E2_N1_3; assembly: GCF_052076005.1. Classification (NCBI taxonomy): domain Bacteria; kingdom Pseudomonadati; phylum Pseudomonadota; class Alphaproteobacteria; order Hyphomicrobiales; family Nitrobacteraceae; genus Bradyrhizobium; species Bradyrhizobium sp. 63_E2_N1_3. Next base: position 2,231,420 of record NZ_CP197235.1, read on the forward strand.
GCATCGCCATCGGCTTCGGCTCGCAGAAGCTGGTGCAGGATCTCATCACCGGCCTGTTCCTGCTGCTGGAGAACACGGTCCAGGTCGGCGATAATGTCAGCGTCTCGGGGCTGTCCGGCGTGGTCGAGAACGTCTCGATCCGCACCATTCGTCTGCGCGCCGGCGACGGCGCCGTGCACATCGTGCCGTTCAGCGCGGTGACGACCATCACCAATGCCAGCCGCGGCGCCGGCAATGCATCCGTCAGCGTCAATGTCGCCTACAAGGAAGACACCGACCGCGCCGGCCAGATCCTCAAGGACATCGTCGAGGAGATGCGCCGCGAGCCGGAGTTTCGCGCGGCAATTCGCGGCGACCTCGATCTGTGGGGCATCGACAAGGTCGATGGTGCCATGGTGTCGATCGTCGGCCAGATCCGCTGCACGGAGGCCGGCCGCTGGCCGGTCCAGCGCGAATTCAACCGCCGCATGAAGCTGCGCTTCCAGCAGAACGGCATCGAGGTCGCATCCCCGGTCCAGACTATCCTGATGCAGATCGCGCCGCCGGCTGATGGCGCCACCAATCTGGCCCCGCGGCGGGCGGCTGGTTAGCGCTCGGCATAATTTCCAGCTTGCCTCTGCCCGCCCGGCAGCGTTCACTCCGGCCCCAGCCCGCTGACAACATGCGGGCGATGAAAAAGGGTGGATGGAATGCAGGGGCTGTGGGCCGGACTACGCGGTCATGTGATCGTCATTTGCGCGTTGATCGGATGTGCGGCGTGGACCGTACCGGCGGGCGCCCAGCCGTTCCCGTCGCGCCCCATCACCCTCGTGGTGCCGTTCGCGGCGGGTGGCCCGACCGACACGCTGGCGCGGATCCTGTCCGAGCGGATCGCCGCTCAGCTGCACACGACCGTCGTGGTCGAGAACGTCGCCGGTGCCTCCGGCAGCATTGCGGGCGCCCGCGTCGCGCGCGCGACGCCTGACGGCACGACGATCACCATCGGCCATTGGGGCACGCATGTGCTGAACGGCGCAATCTTCAAGCTGCCCTATGATGTGATCGCCGATTTCGAGCCGGTCGCGACGATCGCGATGGGAACGCAGCTGATCGTTGGCCGGAAGTCGCTCGAGGCCAACAATCTGAAAGAGATGATTGCGTGGCTGAAGGCCAGCCCCGGCAAGGCGACTGCTGGCACGGCTGGTGCCGGCACGGGCGCACACGTCGCGGGCGTCTTCTTCAAGGAGAAGACCGGGACCGATTTCCAGTTCGTGCCTTATCGCGGCGCCGGACCCGCCATGATCGATCTCGTCGCCGGCCAGATCGACATCATGTTCGACCAGGCCTCGAACTCGCTGCCGCAATACAAGAACGGCGCGATCAAGGCGTTCGCGGTGACGTCGCCGACGCGGCTCGCGTCCGCGCCTGATATCCCGACCGTCGACGAGGCGGGCCTGCCCGGTCTCTACATCTCCTACTGGCACGGCATCTGGGCACCGAAGAACACGCCGAAGGAGATCGTCACAAAGCTCAACGCGGCCATCGTCGCGGTGCTTGCCGATCCCGTTGTCAAGCAGCGTTTCGCCGAATTGGGGCAGGAGATTCCGCCTGCCGACCAGCAATCGCCTTCGGCGCTCGGCGCATTCCAGAAGGCGGAGACCGAGAAATGGTGGCCGATCGTGAAGGCCGCCGACATCAAGCCCGAGTAGTTCTGCTGCGTTGACCTCTTCTCGCGCGCAAATGCCGGCTTTTCACGAAATCTCGCTGCGGTGCGAGATCACAATCGAGCCTTGAGTCTCTACGTCCTTGATCTCAGGTGAGCGCTGGCCGACAATGCTTGCCCTTCAATAAGAAACTCCCTGGGGGATTTCGTGAATAGACCTGCTCGGGTCAGCGCCCATTCGACATCATCCGACCCCGCTCACGGCATGACGCTGCTGCGCGATCCCTTGCTCAACAAGGGCACCGCCTTCACGGAAGCGGAGCGCGACGCGCTCGGCCTGCGCGGCCTGCTGCCGCCTTGCGTGCTGACGATGGAGACCCAGGTCGAGCGCGTGCTCACCAATCTGCGCACGCTGCCGACGGACCTTGAAAAATACGTCGCGCTGAATTCGCTGCATGACCGCAACGAGGCGCTGTTCTTCCGCGTCGTCGTCGACAATATCGACGAGATCCAGCCGATCATCTACACCCCGACGGTCGGGCTCGCCTGCCAGAAATACGGCCTGATCTTCCAGCGGCCGCGCGGCATGTTCATCTCATCGCGCGATCGCGGCCAGATCGCCGAGATCCTGAAGAACTGGCCTTATCCGGCCAAGCTGATCGTCGTCACCGATGGCGAGCGCATCCTCGGGCTGGGCGATCTCGGCGCCAACGGCATGGGCATCCCGGTCGGAAAGCTCTCACTCTATTCCGCCTGCGCCGGCGTGCATCCCGAGCATTGCCTGCCGATCGTGCTCGACGTCGGAACCAACAACGATGAGCTCTTGAACGATCCCTATTATCTCGGCCTGCGCGAGCGGCGGCTCACCGGCGAGGCCTATGACAGCTTCGTCGACGAGTTCATGCAGGCTGCGCGAAAGACGTTTCCGGGGGTGCTGATCCAGTTCGAGGATTTCGCCAATCACTCGGCGTTCAAGCTGCTGCACAAATATCGGGACGAGGCCTGCGTCTTCAACGATGACATCCAGGGCACCGCGGCCGTGGCGCTCGCCGGGCTGTTCTCGGCGTTGCGCGTCAATGGCGGCAAGCTCAGGGATCAGCGCATCCTGTTCCTCGGTGCAGGCGAGGCGGCAACCGGCATCGCCGATCTCGTCGTCTCCGCCATGATGGCGGAGGGGATTTCCGAGGCGGAAGCTCTCCGGCGCAACTGGCTGGTGGATTCCCGCGGCCTCGTCGTCGGCGGCCGTGACGGCCTCTCTGGCCATAAGCTGCGCTATGCCCATGCCGGCCAGGCGCCGATCGCCGATTTCCTCACCGCGATCAAGACGCTGAAGCCGACGGCGATCATCGGTGTCGCCGCGGTCGGCGGCGCCTTCACGCCCGAGGTGCTCAAGGCGATGGCCGCGCTCAACGAGCAGCCGATCGTGTTCGCGCTCTCCAACCCGACCTCGAAGGCCGAATGCTCGGCCGAGGATGCCTACCGCTATACCGAGGGCCGCGCACTGTTCGCCTGCGGCAGTCCCTATGATCCGGTGAAGCTCAACGGCCGCACCTTCGTGCCGCGCCAGGGCAACAACTCCTACATCTTCCCCGGCGTTGGCCTCGGCGTCATCGCCAGCCGTTCGCGCCTGGTGACGGACGAGATGTTCATGGCGGCCGCCCATACGCTCGCCGATTGCGTCGGCAAGGAGGACCTCGCGCAGGGCAGCCTCTATCCGGCACTCCCTCGCATTCGCGAGGTTTCGGCCCGCATCGCCGTTGCGGTGGCAGACGTCGCCTACCAGCGCGGTCTCGCCGACGGACCCGCTCCCAACGACGTGAAGGGCCTGGTCCAGTCCCAGATGTACGAGCCGCAGTACTGACTGCCTCCACATCGTCATGGCCGGGCTAAACACTTGTCCCGGCCATCCACGCTTTGCCGCGCGGGACGAAGAACGTGGATGCCCGGGACAAGCCCGGGCATGACGGCATAGCAACACCATTTCAGGTGGAATCGCCGTTGCGCGGCGCGGCCGCATATGCGACGATCTGTAGCGTTACAAGAAAACTCAATCCGCAAGGTCAGATGCCATGGACGATCGTTTGCCCGAACTGGGCGACCTCGAGCACGAGGTCATGCAATTGGTTTGGGCCCATGGTCCCGTTACGGCCGAGGTCGTGCGCGAGCGGCTGTCGCGGCGTCTGAAGGAATCCACGGTCCGCACGGTGCTGCGCCGGCTGGAAGAAAAGGGCTATGCTCGGCACACCGTGGACGGACGCACCTATGTCTACCACGCTGCGGAAGAGCGCGCGCGGGTCGCGGCCAAGGCGGTGCAGCGTATCGTCGACTGGTTCTGCAACGGCTCGATGGAGGAAGTCCTCGTCGGTATGGTGGACAATGCGATGCTCGACCAGCAGCAGCTGCGTACACTGGCCGACCAGGTGGCCAAGGCGAAGAAGGCGAGGGGAGTGAAGAAAGAATGATCGCAACTCTGGCTGAGGCGGCGCTACGCTCCTTCGTGCTGGGAGGCGTCGTCTGGTTCGGTCTCAACCTGTTTCGCGTGCGCAATCCGCACGTCCACATGACGGCGTGGGTCGTCGTGCTGCTGGCATCGCTGGCGATGCCTTTCGTGATGCACTGGCCGACGCTGACGATCACCCGGATGCCTCTGCCGGTATCCGTGCCGGATGATTTCCTGCCGGCCGACATCTCGATGCTGGAGGCCCCGCAACCCGCGCTGCCGATTCCGCCGGGCGCTGCTGTCGTGGCGCCGGCAAAAGCTGCTGTATCGATCAATTGGTGGCTGGTCGCCACCATCGTCTATGCCGGCGTCGCCGGCGCGTTGCTGCTGCGGCTGGCCATCGGTCTCTGCCTGACTTGGCGTCTGGCACGCGCGGCAAGGCCGATGAGCGGCCCGCAGCTGATCGACGCCGACGTGCGCGTCAGCCGCGAGGTCGGCGGGCCCGTCACGTTCGGCTCGACCATTCTGGTGCCGCCGCAGTTCTCCGGCTGGGATGCGAAGAAGCGCCTCGCGGTGCTCGCGCATGAGGGCGCGCACGTCGCCAATCGCGATTTCTACGTCCTGCTGCTCGCCTCGCTCAACCGTGCAGTGTTCTGGTTCAGTCCGTTCTCGTGGTGGCAGCTCGCGCGCCTTGCCGAGCTCGCCGAGATCATCAGCGACGCCGAGGCGATCGAAGTCATCGACGACCGGTGGTCCTATGCCGAAATCCTGCTCGATGTCGCAACCAGCGAAAATCCGCGGCCGGTGGAGCTCGCGATGGCGCGGGTATCGACCGTGCGCGCACGCGTTGAGCGCATCATCGCGGCCGCCGCCATGCCCGTCGCGGTCGGCTGGCGCAAGCGGCTGTGGATCGCAGCCGCGATCATTCCGGCTGTGATCGTGTCCGCCGGCATGATCGCCTATCGCACCCCGGATCCCGTGCCCGTCGCCGCGGATACCGGCGAGGTGCCGGCCCAGCATTACCGCCCCTTCGTCAATTTCTACGCCATGGGTCCTGCCTCGGTGTTCGCCATCTTCCGCGAGGGCGACGACCTCTACGGCCAGCTCACCGGACAGCGCAGGCTGCGCCTGACGGTTGGCAGTGACGGCACCGCGGCCTACGCGGCCTCGTCCGGCGAGATCACGTTCCCGCTCGATGCGGAGCGCCGCTCCTCCGAGCTGACGCTGCGCATGAACGGCCGCGATATCCGCGCGGTTCGCGTCGCCGAGATGCCGACGGCGGCCGTCGATCCCGCGTCGCTCGATCAATATGTCGGCTGGTACAGGATCGCGCCGAACCGCGTGCTCACCCTGCGGCGTGACGGCGATCGTCTCTGGTTGCGTGAGACGGGACAGGGCGCAACGCAGGTCCTCGCCGAGGGCGCTGACGCCTTCTCCTTCCGCGGCGACCATCTCTTGATATTCCTGCGCGACGAGCAGTCGAAGGTCGCACGCGTGCTGGTGCAGAGCGCAATGTTCGGCGCGCGCCTTGCGCCTCGCGTCGATGCGACGGTGGCGCAGGCGGTCGAGGCGGACTTCACGCGCCGCCTTGCCGAAGTTCCTGACAGGTTCAGGGAGCAGGTCCCGGTCGCGGGCGGCAAGGAGATGATCTTGCGCGGGATCGAAGACCTGCGCGCCGGCACGCCGAACTACGATCGCATGAGCGCACCGCTCGCGGCCAAGGTCCACCGGCAGCTCAATGAAATGCGCGAGGCGTTCCAGGCGCTCGGCGTGGTGGAGTCGATCTTCTTCCGCGGCGTCGGCCCCGGCGGCTACGACATCTATGGCGCGAAGTTCGAGAACGGCACGGCTGAATTCCGCCTGATGATCGAGCCCGACGGCAAGGCCGGCGACGTCATCTTCCGGCCCGACGGCAACGACGAGCTCGGCGGTATCCTGCCTTGCTCGGAGGAAGCGCGCGTGCGTGGCCACGCCGGCACTTCGCCGATCAGGATCATGGTCTATAACGAGATGGGCGACGACATCCAGGTCTTCAATCTCGACGCCGATGGCAATCGCAGGATGCAGAGCACCGTCAGGCCCAACGTGTCCTGGGCGTCCACGACCACCGTGAACAATCCCTGGATGATCGCCGACAAGTCGGGGCGCTGCCTCGAGGTCCTGCTGCCGGGGCGGCAGACCCGCTTCCACAATGTCGAAGCGTCGAACATCGGCGCGCGGCCGGGGCGCGCGGCGCGCCGCGCCGTTCCGATCGCCAATGGCGAGGAGATGCTGCGCCGCTATATCGAAGGCGTCGGCAAGGGACAGCCGGACTACGAGCGCATGACGTCGGAGGTGGCGGACATCACGCGCCAGCAGCTTCCGTTCGATCAGGCGATCCTGGCGCGGCTCGGTGCGTTGCGTGCGGTCTCCTTCCGCGGTGTCACGGCGCTCGACAGCGACATCTATGTCGCGCAGTTCGCCAACGGCTCGGCGGAATGGCGCATCGGCGTCAGGAATGGCACGATCACGAAGATCGCGCTCGGACCCAATTTCTAACGGTTCACATCTGCCGCAGGAGTGCCTGTTCAGATTTGTTGTGCTTCTGCGGAGACTGCGGAATGAGACTCGTCGCATCGATGTGGGCGATTCCCGTTGTGCTTTGCCTGTTGGGGACCGCGTTCGCCGATGACCTCGCGACGCCGGGCGATGCAAAAAGCCTGGGATTCTCGGCCGCGCGTCTGGCGCGGATCGCGCCGTGGTATCAGGCGCGCTTCGATTCTTTCTCGCCGTCGGACGGCCTTCTCCCCGGTGCCGTCGTCGCAATCGCGAAGGGCGGCAAGCTCGCCTATTTGCAGGCCATCGGATTTCAGGACCGCGCCAAGACCGTCCCGATGAAGACGAATTCCATTTTTTGGATCGCCTCGATGTCCAAGCCGGTGGCCGGTGTCGCCGCCATGATTCTGGTGGACGAGGGCAAGCTCGACCTCGACGCTCCCGTATCGCAATATCTGCCGGAGCTTGCGAACATGCGGGTCGCTTTCCAGAAGGCGGACCCGGCGACAGGCGAAATGGAGTACGGGCTCGGTCTGCCAAAACCAGCAAAACGTGCGATGACGGTTCGCGATCTGTTGCGCCATACGTCTGGCCTGATCTATCCGGAGCTCGATTTTGCCTACCCGGAACGGGGCCTTGCCGACGCAAGCGCCGACTTCGGGATCCGGATGATCCATGGGCTCTACGGCTTGAGGGCCGTGCGGAGACGCGACACGACGTTAGCGGATTTCGTGTCGAGCCTGGCCCGCCTGCCGCTCGCGCATGAGCCTGGCGAGGTCCATGAATATGGCTGGAGCGTCGAAGTGCTGAGCCGGGTCGTTGAAGTGGCGTCCGGTCAGCCCTTCGATCAGTTCCTGGAGAGCCGCATCTTCGGGCCGCTGCATATGGTCGACACCGGCTTCTTTGTGCCGAAGGAGAAGCTCGATCGGCTGGTCGATTCTCCCATGCCGGAACGGCCGCCGATCTGGGATGTCACGACGCCGCCAAAGTTGTTTTCCGGCGACGGCGGACTCGTATCGACCGCGCCCGACTATCTCCGCTTTTGCCAGATGCTGCTCAATGGCGGCGAGCTCGATGGCGTGCGCGTGCTCAGCCCGCATGCGGTGAAGCAGATGACGACGAACGCACTGCCATCGGGTGTCAGCATCTTCGGAGGCGACGAGGTTGGCGCCCGCGCCGGAACAACCTTCGGGCTTGGCTTCGCCATCCGCACCGATCCGGTCCAAAGCTGGATACCGGGCGCGGTCGGGAGCTTTTCCTGGGCTGGACATTGGAGCACGTATTTCTGGATCGATCCGGCCGAGCAATTGATCGGCGTACAGATGGTCCAGGCGACGCCCGGCAGCAAAGGGCGCCAGGCGGTGCTGTATTCGGGGATCAATCACCTCGTCTATGGCGCATTGACGATTCCCGAGTCGACCGCCGTCCCGCCGGCTGCGCCGGTGACCCTGAGCCCGGAAGCGCTCGCCGATTATGCCGGAACCTATGACTTCGGCGCCACGGTGAGCTCGCGTGACAGGCAGGGCCTGGCCGATGGCAAAACCGGATGGCTTGGAATCGGGAATTTCGTCGCCATGGAGCAGGAGGGGCTGAGGATCAACAAGCCGAACCCTGGCGGCGGCCCCGCAACCAAGGCCGGTGTGACGGCGGGTGACCTCATCACTGAAGTTGACGGCGCGCCGCTGAGAGGCCTCGCGCTCGCCGATGTCCTGGCCAAGCTGCGAGGGCCAGCCAACTCGACGATCAAGATGAAGCTCGTCCACAAGGGGCAAGACGGCGTGAACGACCTCAGTGTCGTGAGAGCCGACCGCCGTGTCAACTCGGTCCGGCTTCAGGTTCGCGTCGCGGAAGGCAAGCTCGTCGCGGAAGCGACGGGGGTCTGGCCGGTCCTCGAATTCGAGAAGGGCAAGGCGACCCCGTTCGTGGCGACATCAAGCAACGAATTCACCGCAGCCGACGAAGATCGTACCCGGATCGCTTTCGTCAGGGACGCCGCGGGCAAAGTCTCTGGACTCATCTTGAATCCTGGGCCTTGGGAGCAGCACGCGGCGAAGATCGCGCTCGGGCCGAATTTCTAGGCCTCTCACGCGCGTCTGCCGGGCAGCGGATGCGCGCTTGTTCTACCGAGATAGTGCGGCGGCGTTTTCAATCCCGGCTTGCGCAAGCCGATCTCTAGTGTTACGGTCTGTAGCATTACGGTTCGTAGTCCGCACGCGGCAACATCGCGCTGCCGTCGGGTGGCTCGGAGAATTGGGCGTTCGCCATGAACAATTCTGCAAAGGCTGAAGCGGTGCTGGCGCTTCATCGTTTCGGGATGGGGCCGCGACCGGGGTCGGTTGCCGCTGTCGGGACAGATCCGCGCGGCGCGCTGATTGCCGAGCTCGACCGGCCGCTGGTGCTGACCGCAGCGGCAAGCCTGCCTTCCAGTGCGAAGGCCTATCGCACGGTGGCCGACGCCAATGCGCGGCGCGCGGCGCGCGCCAAGCAGGCGCAGCAGCAGGCGAAGAAGCAGCAGACGGCGGCGGCGCCCGTCATGTCCGAAGATCAAACGCAAGGGGAGGCGCAAGGCCAGGGCTCCGCGAAGGATGCCGCCGAGATGGCGGCCAAGCAGGCGGCCGATGCCGTTCCCGATCCCGGCCGTCCGATCTACTTGCAGGAAGCCAAGCTGCGCACCGAAGCCGCGCTCGCCACCGACATCGGTTTTGCCGAGCGGCTGGTGTGGTTCTGGTCCAATCATTTCTGCATCTCGGCCTACAAGATCCAGAGCATGTCGGGTGCTTACGAGCGCGAGGCCGTTCGTGCCAATGCGCTCGGCCACTTCGTCGATCTTCTGTTGGCGGTCGAAGGCCACCCGGCGATGCTGTTCTATCTCGACAATCTCGGCTCGATGGGCGCGAACTCGATCGCCGGCATCAACCGCAGCCGCGGCCTCAACGAAAACATTGCGCGTGAGATCATGGAATTGCACACGCTGGGTGTGCGGACCGGCTACACCCAGGATGACGTGATCAGCTTCGCCAATGTGTTGACGGGATGGACGCTTGTTCCGCCCGGAGACAATCCCGAGCACGGCGGCGAATTCACCTTCAATCCGCGGCTGCACGAGCCCGGCGGGCAGACCGTGCTCGGCAAGCGTTACGAGCAGGAGGATGCCGAGCAGGGCCGTGCCGTGCTGCGCGACCTCGCTGCACATCCGGCGACCGCGACCCATGTCGCAACCAAGCTCGCACGGCATTTGGTGGCCGACGAGCCGCCTCCGCCACTCGTCGAACAAATGGCGAAGACGTTCCGCGACACCGAGGGCGATCTCAAGCAGGTCGCGATTACGATGGTCTCGTCGGACGACGCGTGGCGCGGGCCGCCGTCAAAACTGAAGCGTCCGGCCGAATGGGGCGTCGGCATGGTGCGCGCGACCGGCATCACGACCGTCGATCCCGTGCGCTTCACCGGCGGCCAGGAGCTGCTCGGCGAAGGGCTGTGGCGGCCGTCGGCGCCCAAGGGCTATCCGGATGACGAGGCAAGCTGGATCGACGGCATTGGCCGGCGGCTCGACATCGCCAACAATTTTGCCGAGCGCGTGGCGGCCACTGCTGATCCGCAGGGGATCATCGAGGACGTCTTCGCATCGCAGATCGCGCCCGAGGTGAAGCAGGCGGTCGGCCGCGCCGAGAGCCGCCAGCAGGCGCTGGCGCTGCTGTTCATGTCGGCAGATTTTCAGAGGAGGTGAGCATGGGCTTCGTCAATCATTTGCCCACGCGGCGCGAGCTTCTGGTCGGCTCCAGTGCGCTGTTCGCGTGGAGCCAGATGCCGCGGATCGCACGCGCCGAAGGGCGCGATCCGCGCCTTCTCGTCGTCGTCCTGCGTGGCGCGCTCGACGGTCTCGGTGCGGTCGCGCCGGTCGGCGATCCCGATTGGGTCGGCTTGCGCGGCGATCGCGCGCTGGTGCTGGACGGCAAGCCGCCGGCGCTGCCGCTCGATTCCTTCTTCGCGCTCAACCCGGCGATGCCGAACCTGCACCGGCTCTACAAGGGCGGCAAGGCGGCGATCGTCCATGCCGCCGCGACGCCCTACCGCGAGCGCTCGCATTTCGACGGCCAGGACGTGCTGGAGAGCGGGTTCACCAAGCCCGGTGCCACCGCATCGGGATGGCTCAACCGCGCGCTGCTCGCGATGGAGTCGGGTGGGCGCGTCGATCCGCGCGGCAGCCGTGCGCTCGGCATCGGCTCGGTGACGCCGCTGGTGGTGCGCGGCTCGGCGCCCGTCATGACATGGGTGCCGCAAAAACTGTTACCGGCGAGCGAGGACACGCAGAACCGCCTGCTCGATCTCTACCAGCACACCGATCCAAAGCTTGCGACCGTGCTCCAGGCACGCATGAAGCTCGCCTCGCTCGGCGGCGCGCCCGGCACGGGCGATCCGATGTCGGACGATCCGACATTGATGCCGCCCGGCATCGCGCGCGTGCGCGCCTACTTCGCCGAAGCCGCCGGCACCGCCGCGCGCTATCTCGCCAAGCCCGACGGCCCGCGCGTCGGCGCGATGGGCTTCGTCGGCTGGGATACGCACATCGCGGAAGGCGCAGCGTCAGGCCAGCTCTACAATCTGCTCGGCGCGCTCGACGGTGCGTTTGCCGCGATCGAGAGCAACATGGGCGAGGTGTGGGGCGAGACGGTCGTCGCCGTCGTCACCGAGTTCGGGCGCACCGCGCGCATCAATGGCACGCAGGGCACGGATCACGGCACGGGCACGGTCGCCTTCCTCATTGGCGGCGCGCTCGCCGGCGGCCGCGTGATCGCGGACTGGCCGGGCCTCAAGCCGGCGCAACTGTTCGAGGATCGCGACCTCAAGCCGACCACCGATCTCCGCGCCGTGCTGAAGGGCCTGCTCAGGGATCATCTGCGTGTCGAGGAGAAGGTGCTGGCGGATGCGGTCTTCCCCGGCAGTGCTGACGTCAAGCCGATGGGCGGCCTCGTCGGCTGACGGCGCGGCCTGCGCAACCGGATCGGGTCCATGATGTGCACACTGACGCAACGGGAACTCGACTTTCTCGCCAGTCTGAAAACCGGCTGGCGGCGGCTCTATCGGCGCGAGCTGATGCGGCTCCTGAAGGGTGACACCGAGGCGAGCGACGCGCAGCTGGAGACGCGCCCGATCGTCTGGCGTGTTGTATCGGGTTAGTTTTTCGCGAGTCTGGCTCGACTTAGGACACGCCACTGTGGTGGAATCGCCACAGCCGGCGCGAAACGGTCGTGGCCCTAAGCCTGCTTTCCTTCAGCCAAGGTTCTGCCCTCATTGCCCGCCGAAACTCCGGGCAGTTCGGAGGGCGTACCATGTCTCGCATTGCACGTGCCGAAAGTGCCCGAATTTCCCTCGCAAGCTCATGCCGGTTGCTGCTCGCCATCGTCGGTGCCGCATCGCTCGCCGCCTGCGCACAATCGCCGGTCGGCCGCCAGAAGGCCGATCTTGGCACCTATCGGCAGGCTGCGGTCCAGCGGCCCCATAGGGTAGCGGCCTTGCATCCGCGTCCGATCAGCCGGGTACGCGTCCCCGACCGTGACGCAAAGCAAACCGCTTCGCACGGCGTTGCCAGCTTCTATTCGGACACGGAGACCGCGAGCGGCGAGAGGTTCGACAAGAACGAATTGACGGCGGCGCATCCCAGCCTGCCGTTCGGCACAAAGCTGCGCGTGACGGACGTTTCCTCCGGCCGCTTCGTGACCGTCAGGGTCAACGACCGCGGGCCCTATGTTCGCGGGCGCGTGGTCGACATCTCGCCGTCCGCGGCCGAGGCGCTCGGCATGGTCGACAAGGGCATCACCAATGTCCGGCTCGACGTGGTGCGATAGAACGCGATCGATTGACTTGAGTCGCCTCGCTTAACCGAGTGTTAGTCGCCCTGGCGCACCATGGTTGCCCAAACAAGTCGGGGCTCCAATTTGGGGTCCTCGGGGGAGGCGGCGTTTGAACACGATCCAGTATCTCGAAGATCAGGCCGCGCGCGCCGAGCGGCTCGCCAAACGGATCACGGATACGCTGACGATCGAAAAGCTCCTGACCTTCGCCGGCGAACGCCGCCGCGAAATCGAGGTCATCGCCGGCAGGTACCGGCGTGCCTGATAACCATGCACTGAACGCATTCGCCCTCGCTGCGAGGCGCGGAACTTCTGTTCGTCTCTGGCGTCATGTCAATGATGAACGTGGAGGAGGAAGTCATGGGTTTTGGACGAGGTGCTTTGCTTTGGCTGCTTGGCGTGCCGCTGCCGATCGTTCTGCTGCTGGCATTGTTCTGGCACCACTAGAGCATGATCCGGAAAAGCGTGAAGTGGTTCTCTGATAAGATCACGCTCACACAATAATGCTGCCACACGAAAAGCGCCGCGGAAGCGGCGCTTTTTTTGCCTGCGATTTGAAACGTATCAACGAGGACGAGACGCGGTCAGCTATGGCTCTCGACGAAGTCGCTGAGATAGTCGGGAAGCCGGACGCCATCGATGTCGCAGCGCGCCTTGATCTCACCGGCGATTTCGGTCGAGATGTCCTTCATCCAGTGCTCGAGCGTGTTGAACGAGATCACCTTGATCGGATCGTTGAAGCAGCCGGCGACGAGCTCGCCGATCGTGGCTTCAAGATCGCTTCGTTCGATGCGGATTTCAGTCGCCTTGTCGCGGCGATCAATCACCACGAACAGGGTCTGGTCTGCGCCATAGGGCACGACCGCGGATGGTGCGCCGGCTTCAAGCATCTTGGGGCTCTCGTCTCGACTTCCGATCCCGGTTAACGGGAAAATCCGGTAGAAGGTTCCTGCCTCATGAAAAGCTTGTCGCGCGCGTGCAGCTTCCGCGTCTGCACGCAATCAGAGAAATTCTCTCAACCGCGATAGCTCGATGACGTGTTCGGGCGAGAGGATATCGGTGACCAGCGGCGGCTGCGCAATCGTGTGAATCTCATAGAGATGCCTGGTCGTGGCCGGCTTCTCCATGAAGGCCGATATGCACTGGTCGAGCGTACCTTCGCTCACCTGATAAGAATCCCTGTCCGGTCGGCGCTGGTTCGCAAGCGACGGCCATTTATGCAGGGTTGCAGGCGCTCCGAAATCGACCTTTGAATCCGCAACCACGTCTCCCATCGTCCCTCACGCAACAAAAATTGCCCCAACACGCGGATCTGCGTGCCGGGGCCCACACCTATCACTGCATCTCAATGCCAAGCGCTTAACGCAGCAGCCGGGAAAAGGTTCCCGGCCGCCTTGTCGCAAATCAGCTCGCGGCCGCCGCGATTCTGTGGCCCGGGCTGGCATGATCGTGGCTATCCTCATCGCCGCGGCTGACTTTCGGCGGAAGCCCGGCGAAGCGCCGCAAGGCTTCGGCCATCTGCACCCGGCCTGCTACACCGGTGATCACCACGTCGACCATCGCAAAGGACGAGTGGAAATGGCCGCGCGCCCTGAGCTGCTCGACCGGGACGCCGGCGGCCGCCATTGCCTCGGCATAGGCGATGCCCTCGTCCCGCAACGGGTCGAATTCGCAGGTGACGACCAAGGCCGGCGGCAGGCCGGCGACGTTGCCGCGCAGCGGCGAGACGCGCGGATCGGTGCGGTCGGCCGGTGAGCAGTAGAGGTCCCAGAACCAGTGCATCAGCGAGCGCGTCAGGAAATAGCCGGTCGCATTGTCGTTGTAGGAGGGCCGGTCGAAAGTGCAATCGGTGACCGGGCAGACCAGGAGCTGGCCGGCGATCTCAGGCCCGCCGCGATCGCGCGCAAGCTGGCAGGTGACGGCGGCGATGTTGCCGCCGGCGCTCCAGCCCGCGACCAGCACCGGGCCCGGCCTGCCGCCAAGCTCGGTCGCGTGCTCGGCGATCCAGCGCGTTGCCGCATAGCCGTCCTCGGCCGCGGTCGGGAAACGATGCTCGGGCGCGTGGCGATAGCCGACGCTGACGAACATCATGCCGGTCCGCCGCACCAGATCGCGGCAGAGCGGCTCGTCCGATTGCTCGTCGCCGAGCACCCAGCCGCCGCCGTGGAAATAGACCACGACCGGATGGGGCCCCGGCGTTGCCGGCTTGTAGATCCGGTAAGGCAGCGGGCCGTCCGCGCCGGGCAGCGTGCCGTCGACGATTTCGCCGATCGGCCGTCCCGCGGGCCGGCCCTTGTTGAACTCGTTGACGAAGGCGCGTGCGCCGAGCGCGCCCATCGACTCGATCGGCGGCAGGTTCAGCGATGCCAGCAGGTTCAGCACCAGCCGCACATCAGGCTGCAGGCATACCACCTCGCCGTCGTTGCATTGCGCGGCGCCGTTGGGGCCGGTCAGCTTGAAGCCGAGCATGCCGCGGGCCGTGACCTCGTCGCAAATGCTGCGATAGGGGCCGACGCCGCCGGTGTAAGGCATCAGGCCCTGCACCTTGCCGGGGACGTTGGCGCCCGTGTACCAGGTGTTGGCGAGCCGGTGCAGGGTCACCATCGAACAGTCCGTCATGTGCCGGCCCCAGCCGGCCTGCGCGGTCTCGGTCGGCTCGATCGTGGTGAAGCCGGCGTCGCGCAGCGCAGCGATGCGGTCGACGACCCAGTCGACATGCTGCTCGATCGACACCGCCATGTTCGACAGCACCGACGGGCTGCCGGGCCCGGTGATCATGAAGAAGTTGGGGAACCCTTCGACCGTGACCCCGAGATAGGTCTGCGGCCCCTGCGCCCAGACATCGGTCAGCGACTTGCCGCCGCGTCCGGTGATCGGATGCACGGCGCGGATCGCGCCGGTCATGGCGTCGAAGCCGGTCGCGAACACGATGACGTCGACATCGACGCTGCGCCTGGCCGTCGTGATGCTGTTCGCGGTGATCGCCTTGATCGGCTCCTGGCGCAGATTGACCAGCGTGACATTCGGCCGGTTGTAGGTCGCGTAGTAATTGGTATCGAGGCAGGGGCGCTTTGCGCCGAAGGGATGGTCGTGCGGCATCAGCGCCGCCGCCGTCTCCGGATCCTTCACGGCCGCGCCGATCTTCTCGCGGATCAGTTCGCCGATCAGCGCATTGCCGTCGAAGTCGACGCCCTGGTCGGCCCAGAGCTGGGTCAGGATGTGGACGAGGTCGCCGGCGGCCCAGGCGCGTTCGAACCGCTCACGACGCTCGGCATCGCTCAATTGCCAGCTCACGACGGTCTGCTGCGGATAGGGCACGCCGGTCATCGACTGTCGCGCCTGCTCGCGATAGGCCGCGCGGTCGCTCTGGAAAATATCCATGCGATCGGACGGCGAGGGGCCGTTATGCGCCGGCAGCGCGAAGTTTGGCGTGCGCTGGAATACGGTCAGATGCGCGGCCTGCTCGGCGATCAGCGGGATCGACTGGATGGCTGACGAGCCGGTGCCGATCACGGCGACGCGCTTGCCGGCGAGATCGACGCCGTCATGCGGCCAGCGCCCGGTGAAATAGACTTTGCCCTCAAAATCCTTGACGCCGTCGATCTCGGGCGGCTTCGGCGCGGAGAGGCAGCCTGTAGCCATGATGTAGTGGCGGCAGGAGACCGGCGTGCCGCTGCTCGTGGTGAGCTGCCAGCGCTCAGTCGCTTCATCCCACTTGGCTTCGGTGACCTTGGTCTTGAAGCGGATGTCGCGGCGCAGATCGTAGCGGTCGGCAACGAAGCCGAGATAGCGCAGGATCTCGGGCTGGGTCGCGTATTTCTCCGACCAGGTCCACGCGTTATCGAGCTCGGGATCGAAAGTGTAGCTGTAGTCGATGGTCTGGATATCGCAGCGGGCGCCGGGATAGCGGTTCCAGTACCAGGTGCCGCCGACATCGCCGGCTTCCTCGAGGGCGACCGCCGTGAGGCCGGACTTGCGCAGGCGATGGAGAAGATAAAGGCCGGCAAATCCGGCGCCAACCACGGCAACGTCGACCTGTTGGGTTGTTCCACTCGCCGCTTTGGACTCACGTGCGGCGACCATTGCGTCTGGCATGGTATTCCTCCCGTGTCTTTTGTTTTGCCGGCAGGCTATCGCCGCAGGCTTGGCTTGTCATCAGGACAGGTACAATCTTCGGTAGTTGTTTGCGGCACCATCGTGGCCGCGCGAAGGTTGCGGCGATACACGCACCGCGATGCACAACCGCCGGGATTGTCCGGGCTAATCAGACCACATCCTTCTGTGTATGCTTGCGGTTACAAGCCACGCGTACCAACCGGACGTCATGACAGAGTTGAGCGAGCGGACGAAAGCCAACATGGACGTCGTCCTAGAGCAGACGTGCCGCCAATTGCCGCACGGCGGCGATCACGACAGCCGCAGGTTCATCGCCGAACGCCTGATCGAGGCGGCGCAATCGGGCCATTCCACGCTTGGTGAGCTCGGCATCGTCGCACGCCGCGCGCTGGCGGAGATCGTCGCCAAGGGCGGTTAGCCGGCGCCGCCGAGCTTGCCTCATCGCGGGCCGCAGACGTAACCTGTCAGGGAACCTTTTGGCGCATCGAGATCCCCCAGGATGCGGCTGCAGTCTGCGCTCGTTGTGGCGTCTTCACTCCTCTGCTGGGACGGTGCTGCCGTCGCTCAGGCCGTCGGGCAGTTTCCGTTCGCGCTGACGCGTGAAGGACAGATGCTCGGCGCCGTCGAGGGCGAGGTGGCGTCGTTCAAGGGGCTGGCCTACGCGGCGGCTCCGGTCGGCGCACTGCGCTGGCGCCCACCGCAGGTAACGGCCGAGAACCCCGAGATGCGCACCGCCTATGAGTACGGCGCGCCATGTCTTCAGCCCTCGCTGCCTGATACGAGCGAGGACTGCCTCACGCTCAACGTATTCCGTCCCTTCGGGGTCGACGGCCCGCTGCCGGTGATGGTCTTCATCCATGACGGCGGCTTCGTCAGCGGCACCGCGAACGATCCGCTGTTCGACGGTGCAAAGCTCGCGCAATCCGGCCTCATCGTGGTCACCGTGAATTATCGTCTCGGCGCGCTCGGCTGGCTCGCTCATCCCGCGCTGTCGGAAGGTGGCTCCGGAAATTACGGCCTGATGGACCAGATCGCGGCGCTGCACTGGATGCACGACAACATCGCAGCCTTCGGCGGTGATCCGAACAATGTCACCTTGTTTGGCAGCGGCGCAGGCGCGACGTCGATCGCGCTGCTGATGCTGTGCGCGCCATCGCGCGACCTCTTCCAGAAAGCCATTCTGCAATCGCTGCCCGGCCGCGCGCGCCTGCGCCCGGTGCAGGAGGCGGAGGCCATGGGCCGGCAATTCGTGGCGGCGCTTGGGCAGGAGGCGGATTTGCGCGTCGCCGCGCCGGCGCGGCTGCTTGCGACCGAACAAAAACTGCTCGCCAAATCCGAGCGCAGCTTCGCGCCCGCGATGGATGGAATCCTGGTGCGCGAAGACGTGGCCGCGGGATTTGCGGCAGGGCATGAAAGCCGCATTCCACTCATGATCGGCTCGAATGACGACGAGACGCGTTTCGACGGCGAGCGGGAGATCAAGGAGACGCTGGCGTCCTCCGGCGAGAGCGGCGATGAGCTGCGCAAGCTCTACCCTGACATCGCCAGGCCATCGGAGCGCGCAGCCAAATTCTATACCGACAAGGTTTTCTCCGAGCCGGTCAGGCTGCTTGCCCGCCTCCATGCGGCAACCGGTGCGCCAACGTTTCGCTATCGCTTCGCTTACGTGACCGAGGCCCGGCGCACAAATCCCGACGAAGGGCACGGGCGCGAGTTGCAGTTCATCTTCGGCGCGGAAGGCGTGCCCGGCGCGGGACCGCTCACATGGGGGGATCGCGAGGTCGCGACCCGCATGCGCGGTTACTGGATCAACTTTGCGAAGACTGGCAATCCCAACGGCCCGGACCTGCCGCATTGGGACGCGGCCGCAGACCGCGATCGCCTGCTGCTGATCACGAACGATCGCATCGCGAGCGGCGACGACCCCTGGTCGGATCGCCTGGACCGGCTTGCAAGTGAGAGCAGAAAATGAGTTGGGCTTAGGCCGCGAGCTCGACGCGCGGCGCCGGGCTCAGCCGGTGTTCTTCCAGATGGTCCATCGCGCCGTCCTTCTCGACGGCGTAGAACTGCTGGCCGTCCTTGGACCTGTAGGCGGCGCGAACGACGCCACGGCGGCCCTTGTCACTGTTGACGACGTCCCCCAGCGCAAACTTCTTCATCTCACGTCTCGCTTGTCTTCAGGCCGACTCCTTCGGCCACGGCCGGATTGTGGGCGGCAAATCGTTAACGACTTGCTAACCATACCGGTTTGCCTATGCTCGCCGCCGTTCGCGCGGGCAGCTCGCACGCGCATGTTGTCAACGAGACGAGCCGGCATCCATGACGCGATTTCCAACCCTCTTCCTGTCGCATGGCGGCGGCCCCTGGCCCTTCATGGAGGACCGGCGGGTGCAATATGCCAAGACGGCCGCGGAGATCGGCCGGCTGCCGCAGCTTCTCCCCGAGAAGCCCAAGGCCGTGCTCGTCATCACCGGCCATTGGGAGGCCGACGCCTTCACCGTGTCGACCTCGGCGCATCCGCCGATGGTGTACGACTATTACGGTTTCCCCGAGCATACCTATCACCTCAAATATCCGGCGCCGGGCAAGCCCGAGCTCGCTGCGGAGGTGAGGGCGCTGCTCGAGCACGCCGGCCTCGATTGCCGGGAGGATCCCAATCAGGGTTTCGATCACGGCACCTTCGTGCCGCTCGGCCTGATGTATCCGAACGCGGACATGCCGATCGTGCTGCTGTCGCTGAAGTCGAGCTACGATGCGGCCGAGCACATCAAGGTCGGACAGGCGATCGCATCGCTCCGCGACGAAGGCATCCTGATCGTCGGCAGCGGGCTCACCTATCACAACATGCGCGGCTTCAACCGGCCGGAGTCCAAGCCGGTCTCGTATGATTTCGAGGCCTATCTGAACGAGGCAATCAGCAACCCGGATGCGGCGCGCCGCAACGCGATGCTGGTCGACTGGGAGAACGCGCCGAGCGCGCGTCTCGCGCATCCCCGCGAGGACCATCTGCTGCCGCTGATGGTCGCGGCAGGTGCCGCCGGCAGCGACGCGGGCAAGCGCGTCTTCGTCGACGAGGTCGCGAGCGTCGCGATGGCGTCGTATGTGTTTGGATGAATCGTAGGGTGGATTAGCGCAGCGTAATCCACCATCGAGCCGCAATGAAGGTGGTGGGTTACGCTGGCGGACTGCGCTTCGCGCAGCCGCGGGCTAATCCACCCTACGGGGTTCCGACTAAAAATGTCGAAAACAACCCCATGCACAGTAGAACGGCCCAGCAAATAGAATGGCTTAGCAGAGTACTTTTGCCGGGCAGGATACGCGAGCGGTATTTCGACGGGTTTGACACGTCGGGCAAAACAGCGGCAAAATTCGATCATGGCACCGCTCTCGCTGAAGCACAGCGATTCACGGTATTTGCGAGGAGTCCGCTTTGGGTTCGTTGCGCCATTGAAGGTGCGAGTCTCCGCCGCGATCAGGCGGCAGCTGTGGTGTCCGAGGCACAGTTCTCCAACAACTGGCTTCCAATCGGGAGGCCTGTCGATTTTGTCTAGACGGACAGTGCTAGTGCCGGCTTACTCTTGATTGTCCGAGTCTGGAAATACTTCGGTTTCAGGATTATCGACGCCTCTGATGACGCTGCATGTCACGGTCAACGACGCTCAGACTGGCGCCCCCCGCTGTGACGTGAAGGCGGTCATCGCCGTCGTTGGACTTGCGATCGAGGCCAGAATAGCCGGCGCGCCAGCGATGATCGCTGAAGGTGACCGGACCGCCTTTGACTTGCGTGACGCCATCAGACATGGCGCGCGCGGCATTATAAGTTTCGGGGTGTGCGGCGGGCTAGACCCGAAGCTCCGACCAGGTAACATCGTCATCGCCTCGTCGGTATTTGCCGCGAAAGATGAAGCTTATCCAGCTGACCTCCCCTGGGCCGAGGAACTCATTCGGATGATCCCGGGTGCCAGCTACTCTGCGATAGCTGGTGTCGCTTCCCCGATGACAAGTCTTGAAGAGAGACGGGATTTCCATGGCATCACCGGGGCGGTTGCCGCCGATATGGAGTCGCAGATCGTCGCTCGAATTGCTTCCGAACTCAGAATTCCCTTTGCCGTCTGTCGTGTTGTTCTAAACCCCGCTCATCGAAAACTTCCGAGGGCAGCGCTCATAGATATCGGGCCAGCAGGTAAGCCTGAACTGCGCAAGATTGGACGTTCGCTTGTTCAAGACCCGGGGCAACTCCCTGGTCTTGGCCGGCTCGCCGTTGACTCTGTCATGGCGGTGATGGCTTTGCGCAGCGCCAAGCGACGGCTCGGAGCTCACTTTGGTTTCCCGCACCTGTGTTCACGAGACCGATTCCACATTCCGACGCGTGCACTTGAAACGATAGCCACACGCGCCTGATCCTGCAACAGCGCGCTCCCGATCTCAGACTCCAGGCTTGTCCAGGTCCGAGATGGTGTTTGAATCTGCACGCCGGCGCAGGAAGACGTTACTCACCGAAAGAGCCGGCGCGGCCAAAATATCCGCCAGCGCGTTCCAGGAAAACGTTGGCCGAGGCGCGCCCGCGTGGCACGAAGTCTGCTCGGCCGCTCGTCCGAAGCAGCCTCGTCGTCTCATAAATCGCCAGGCGAGCGGGTTCCAGTCGCGCCAAACCTGCTCGGCCCTTTGGGATAGCAAGCCCGAGACGATTTCCGGCGCAGGTCCGAAGACCTCAGGCAGTTTGCTCGACAAACTGTTGTCCGACAGAACGTCCCATCTCGAAAATCCGCCCATGATCGGAGATGAAATGGCGAACACCACGCGACCAATCCGCGCCTCCCGTGCCGGGAAAGAACACATTGGGCAAGGTTCGACGATTGAATACAAGGTGCAATCCGACAAACGCTTTTGTTTTAGAATCTTCTGCGCCTCTGAAAGAGCCACGAGTTCCGCGTGTCGCGTCACGTCGCATTCCGATGAAACGTGGTTGGTCGCTTCCGCGATGACCTGTCCTCGAGACGCGATTACGGCGCCGAATGGCAGCTCTCCTTGCTTCACCCCTTGCCGAGCGAGTTCGAGGCACCTTTCCATCATTCGCAGATCTTGGACGTCAACTTCTGATCTACTCATAGGCGCCCCCTTGGGAACGCGAGATCGGTGTTGAGAATGCGTATGTCGCCGCCCCTTCATATTACGGCGGCGTCGTAGCGACGAAGAATGTTTCCGGCGCCGCTACGGAGGCGGCTCCTGCGGCCTGGCATATTGGCAATTAAGCAGCGGGCTACAAACAGTCTGACTTGATCTGGATCAAGGACCGTTACCTTTCAGGTACCGCACGGACCACACGATGATCGATTGTCTATGTCCGCTCCGGGGCCCCTCGAAAACAGACATCCCGGATTTTATGGGTACACGCGCCAATCCGTCCTACGCAGCTTCAACCTCACCCATACCTCAGCTTCATGAACAGGATACCGCCGGCGAGCACCATGGTGATGGCGTTGGCCGCGACCAGCGGGGCGTCGCCAGAGAGCAGGCCGTAGATGAGCCAGAGCGCCAGGCCCAGCACCATGACCAGGAACATGCCGAGCGAGATGTCGCGCGCCGAGCGGGTCTTCCAGACCTTGATGAACTGCGGCGCGTAGGCGACGGTGGTGCAGGTTGCGGCGGCAAAGCCGATCAGCTTGATCGCGAAAGGGTCCATGCCGGCTCTATAGCATGGATTCGACGGCGGCCGTGCTTCTGGTGCGGGCATTTGGCGGCGGCCCGCGCGCGCCTCGTCCTTCGAGACGACCGCTCTGCGGTCTCCTCAGGATGAGGCTAAGCAGCATCGGTGCCGTCGAAATTGCTGCCGCGTACTCCGCCCTCATCCTGAGGAGCCCGCGAATGCGGGCGTCTCGAAGGATGGGCCGCAGGGAAGCCGCTATTCACATGCGGCAGCCCTGCCGCCTCAGGTCCGGCGCGCCGCCATGAGATCGCGATAGAGCACGGCATAGTCGCCGGCGCGGTTGCGCCAGGAGACGTCGGTCGCAAGGCCGCTCAATTGCAGCCGGCGCCAGGTCGCCTTGTTGTGGAAGGCGGTGTTGGCCTTGCGCAGCGTGCCGGTGAGGGCCTCTACGGTGACGGGCGCGAACTTGAAGCCGGTCGCGTCGCGGTCCGATGTGTTGGACTCGCCGATATCGACGATGGTGTCTTCGAGGCCGCCGACGCGCGACACGATCGGGACGGCGCCGTAGCGCAGCGCGTAGAGCTGGGTCAGGCCGCACGGCTCGAACCGCGAGGGCACGATGAGGGCGTCCGATCCGGCCTGGATCAGGTGCGCCAGAATCTCGTCATAGCCGATCACGACGCCGATCCGCCCGGGGTTCGCGCGGGCGACGGCCTGATAGCGATCCTGGAGATCGCGATCGCCGCTGCCGAGCAGCGCGAGCTGCATGCCGTCGCCCAAAATGGTCGGAATGGCCTCGAGCAGGAGATCG
The DNA here is from genome assembly GCF_052076005.1 of Bradyrhizobium sp. 63_E2_N1_3. NCBI lineage: Bacteria > Pseudomonadati > Pseudomonadota > Alphaproteobacteria > Hyphomicrobiales > Nitrobacteraceae > Bradyrhizobium > Bradyrhizobium sp. 63_E2_N1_3. The sequence goes on from NZ_CP197235.1 coordinate 2,254,463, forward strand.
AGCCCTTTCTGCCAGGACAAGCGGCTGATGACGCCGAGCAACGGTGCCTCGTCCGAGGAATCGAGATTGAACTGTTGCTGAAGCACCGCCTTGTTCGCGGCGCGGAACGTGAGGTCGTCCGCGCCGAAGCGGTAGGCGATGTGCGGATCGGTTTGCGGATTCCACACGTCGGTGTCGATGCCGTTGAGGATGCCGCTCAGCACATCAGCGCGCTCGCGGAGCAGGCCGCCGAGCCCCATGCCGCCTTCATCGCTCTGGATCTCCTGCGCATAGGTCGGGGATACCGTGGTGATGCGATCGGCGAGTTGAAGCCCCGCCTTGAGGAAGCTGATGCCGCCGAAATATTCGAGGCCGTGAACGTCGAACGCCGCCTCCGCGGGCAGGCCGATCGCGCTTGTCAGCGTGCGATCGAACTTGCCCTGATAGGCCATGTTGTGGATGGTCATCACGGTGCCGGGGCGCGGCCCGCCGTCATAGTGCAGATAGGCCGGCGCGAGCCCCGCCTGCCAGTCATGGGCATGGACGACATCCGGCACGAACGCGGGCACGAGGCCGTGGCCGATATCGGCCGCGATACGCGACAGTGCCGCGAAGCGCACACCGTTGTCCGGCCAGTCGACGCCCTCAGGGGTGACGTACGGATTGCCCGGTCGCGCGTAAAGATGCGGCACGTCGAGCACGAACAGGTCGAGGCCGTCATGCGAGCCCGCGAGCAGGCGGCCCGGGCCGCCGAAATAATCCGGCCAGCGCCGGATTTCGCCGGCTCCCCCCAGCATCCGCATCACGTCGGGATAGCCCGGCATCAGCGTGCGCATCTCGACGCCGTGCGCCTTCAGCGCAAGCGGCAGCGCGCCGGCGACATCCGCGAGGCCGCCGGTCTTGACGATCGGGTAGACTTCGGAGGCGACCGCGAGGACGCGAACAGGCGTCATGTATTGAGCCTGTCGAGCATTGTCTGGGTGATGAGCGAGATGCCCTGCTCGGTGGTGCGGAAGCGCTTGGCGTCGAGCTCCGGGTCCTCGCCGACGACGAGCCCCTCGGGGATTTCGACGCCGCGGTCGATCACGACGTTCTTCAAGCGAGCGCCGCGAGCGACGTTCACGTAGGGCATGATCACGGCGTTCTCGACAGTGGCGTAGGAGTTGACGCGCACGCCGGTGAACAGCAGCGAGCGGCGCAGCGAGGCGCCGGAGATGATGCAGCCGCCCGAGACCAGCGAGCTCACGGCCTGGCCGCGCCGGCTCTCCTCGTCATGGACGAACTTGGCGGGCGGCGTGATCTCCGCATAGGACCAGATCGGCCAGGCGCGGTCGAACAGGTCGAGCTCCGGCACGACGTCGGTGAGGTCGATATTGGCCGCCCAATAGGCATCGACCGTGCCGGCATCGCGCCAGTAGGCGCGGGGATCGCTGCCCGAGCGTACGCACGAGGTCGAGAATTGATGCGCGATGGCGCGGCCGTTCTTGACGATATAGGGGATGATGTCCTTGCCGAAATCGTGACTGGAGTTCGTATCCTCGGCGTCGCGCTTGAGCTGGTCGAACAGGAATTTCGTATCGAACACGTAGATGCCCATGCTGGCGAGCGAGACGTCTGGTTTGCCCGGCATCGGCGGCGGATCCTTGGGCTTCTCGAGGAACTGCTGGATCCAGCCGTTCTCGTCGACATGCATGATGCCGAAGCCGGATGATTCCTGGCGCGGCATCTCGAGGCAGCCGACCGTGACGTCGGCGCCGCTGTCGACATGCTGGCGCAGCATCACCTCGTAGTCCATCTTGTAGATGTGATCGCCGGCAAGCACGACGATGAAGCGTGCGTTGTGCGACTCGATGATGTCGATGTTCTGATAGATCGCATCCGCCGTGCCGACATACCACATGTTCTCCGAGACGCGCTGACTGGCCGGGAGGATGTCAAAGCTCTCGTTACGTTCGGGGCGGAAGAAGTTCCAGCCCATCTGAAGGTGCCGGATCAGGCTGTGCGCCTTGTACTGGGTCGCGACCGCGATCCGGCGGATGCCGGAATTCACCGCATTGGACAGCGCGAAATCGATGATGCGGGACTTGCCGCCGAAATAGACCGCGGGCTTGGCGCGCCGGTCGGTCAGTTCCAGGAGCCGGCTGCCGCGTCCGCCGGCCAGGACGAACGCCAGCGCCTGACGGGCAAGCGGCTCGGGTCTCGCGGCACTCATGTCATCCTCCCACAACTCTGGCGCTTTGCGAGAAGCCTCCCGGCCGCGCACATTGGAACCGATAGTAACGGTACGAATAGTAAATCGGGAAGGTGCTTGTTGGTTGCGAACGCCCGGGAAGCTTAATGCTTTGCTGTGGCCTGTGGCTCCGTCGCACCGGTGTCATGTCCGTGCGGGCGCCGGCGTTGGCCGGACCACAATCGAGGCATGCGCGGGCATTCTTGTGCGGTGCACGCAATGCAGGCTGTGACTTTCGGAGGCTTTGACTTGGGGCAAGGATGCCCGATCATGGCCTTGCGATCCTTTTCCAAACGAACGTCAGACAGGGAGCAAGAGGATGAGTATCTGGAAAACCGCAATTGCCTGTTCGCTGGCGGGCGCGGTGATGGCCGGCCAAATCGAGCAGGCGGCAGCGGCTCCGCTGCCGACCAACGTCGCGACCATGAAGGCCGCCGTTGGTGACGATGTCACCCCGGTGTATTGGCGCGGCCGTGGCTGGGGATGGGGCGCAGGAGGCCTCCTCGCCGGAGCAATCATCGGCGGTGCCATCGCGAGCAGCGCGCCCTATGGTTACTATGGCGGCGGCCCGTATTACGGCGGTTATGGTGGTTATGGTTATGGCTCGGGCTACGGCTATGGCTACGCTCCGTCCTATGGCTATGCGCCGGCCTATTACGGCGGCTACGGGCCGAGCTATGGGTATGGCGGCTACTACGCGCGTCCCAGCTACTACGGCTATCGAGCCTATCGTCCATACTACGGCCCTCGCTACGGCTACTACCGGCCGTACCGGGCCTATGATCGCGGATATTGGTAAGGACCCTGCGCGGCTAGAGCGAGAGCCACACGATCAGGCTCATGCAGGCGAGATGCGCGAGCACGATCGCGGCGAGATGCAACGGGCCGGCCTTGAGGCTGGACTTGCGCATCCCGCCGCGCCCCGCGCTAGTTTGACCCCGCGGCCGCGGCTGTAAAGCTGCGGTCGACGGCTTTGCTCACGTCGAGCGTCTTCGGCAGGATGCCGTAGCGCGTCGAGCGGTCGGAGGCTTCCTGCACCTCCTTCACCACGTTCTGATCGATCACGATCGGGCTGGTACGCTGCGCGGTGTAGGCCGACAGCAGTACGTCCTCCGGCAGTTTTGTCAGCTCGGCCGTGCTCTTTGCGTATTCGGCAACATGATCGAGCGACCACAGCCGTGCCTTGTTCAGCCGCTGCACGAGGTCCTGCACCACCGCGCGCTTGGTGGCGATGGCGTTGTCGGAGGCCACGATGAAGGTGATGGTCGGCGTCAGGCCTTCGCCGTCGGCGATCACGCGGGCCTTGTCCTTCAGCGTCGCGAACGAGACGTAGGGCTCCCACACGGCCCAGGCATCGATCGAGCCGGCGACGAGTGCGATCTTGGCGTCGACCGGGCCGAGCGGCGCGAAGGTCGCGTCCTCCAGCTTGATCTGCGCCTTCTCCAGCGTCGCGTCGATCAGGAACTGGCCCCAGCCGCCGCGCGTGCCGGCGAGGCGTTTTCCCTTGAGGTCGGCGGCCGACTTGATCGGTGAATCCTGGCGCACGAGGATCGCTTGCGTCTTCGCATCCGACTTTGTGCCGCCGATTGCCTTGATCGGCGCGCCGGCCGCATAGACCGAGAGAAAGGAGAGATCGCCGGTGTAGCCGACGTCGAGCGCGCCGGCGTTCAGCGCCTCCAGGATCGGAGCGGCGGCAGGGAATTCCGACCATTCGATCTTGTAGGGCAGGTCCTTCGCATAGCCGGAGATTTCGAGCAGCGAGCGGTTGCCGCCCTTCTGGTCGCCGACGCGCAGCACGACGGTGTCGGCCGCGAACGAGGCGGCAGCCGTCGACAAGGTGATGGCTGCGGCGAACAGCGATGCTGCGAGCCGGCGTGTGATGGAATGGTCGTCGAAGTTGATGCTCATTTGGCCTGTCTTGTTGCTTTGCTCACGACGCGTGAGCGAGCGATGCAGCGAGACGATCAAGTCTATGACGGCGCGATGCGCAGTCAATGAAATGGCTATCCGTATTGCAGATGCGTCGGGCAATGACGTTTCAGCGCAGCGCCGCTTTCGAGAACGCACCGCGTGCGCGGCGGGTGATGCGCAAGAATGATGCAGGCTGCGGAGTCGCGGCGCATCCTTGCAAGATGATGCAGCAACCAAAATCGTTTCATCGCTGTCCCATGCGCTGATGGAGAGAATGACCTCGCTTCGCGCTACATTCGAAATTCCATTTCATTGACGATGCGGCGGGCGCGCCGCATGATTTGCGCATCGCATCAATCGGCGTGGTAAGCGCCCGCGAAAATTATTCTCTCAACGCAGCTCCACATGGAACATGCGCAACGCGAGACGTTGCGTGAATGGCGGAGCTGTGCCAGCGCAGGAGTGGAGACTGATGGGCAACGACAACAAGGGCAGCGGATCGGGCATCGACCGGCGTCATTTGCTGCAGGCGGGGCTTGCGGCGGCATTCGCCGCGCCGCTTGGTGCCTTTGGTGCAGCCCAGGCCTTTGCGCCACAGGCGATCGCGCCCGGTGTCGATCTCTCTGAGTTTCCGCTGTGCCGGACGGCCGCGGATGGCCCCGTCCTCACCGGCGCGCCGCGCAAGCTGAAACTCTCCTGGAACGCCGGCGCGGTCTGTCTCGCCCCGGTGCCCGTCGCCATCGAGCACGGCTTCTTCCAGAAGCACAATCTCGACATCGAGCTCATCAACTATTCCGGCTCGACCGACCAGCTGCTCGAGGCGATCGCAACGGGAAAGAGCGATGCCGGGCTCGGCATGGCGCTGCGTTGGCTGAAGCCGCTGGAGCAGGGCTTTGACGTCAAGATCGCCGCCGGCACCCATGGCGGCTGCATGCGCGTCCTGACCCGCGCCGACTCCAACCTGAGCAAGCTCGCCGACCTCAAGGGCAAGATCGTCGCGGTCGGCGACCTCGGTGGCCCCGACAAGAACTTCTTCTCCATTCAGCTCGCCAAGCTCGGTATCGACCCGGTCAAGGATGTCGACTGGCGCGCCTATCCCGGCAACCTGCTCAACGTCGCCGTCGAGAAGGGTGAGGTGCAGGCTTTCCTGTCATCCGATCCGCTGGGCTATCTCTGGCTCAAGGACAGCCAGTACAAGGAAGTCGCCTCCAATCTCGACGGCGAATATCGCGACAAGAGCTGCTGCATCCTCGGCCTGCGCGGCTCGCTTGTGCGCGAAGAACCTCAAGTCGCGCGCGCCCTGACGCAGGCGCTGCTCGATGCCGCGATGTTCACCGCGCAGAACCCGACCGTAACGGCGAAGTCGTTCCAGCCTTATGCGCCGAAGACGGCATCACTCGCCGATATCGAGGGCATGGTGCGCTACCACACCCACCATCATCATCCCGTCGGTGAAGTGCTCAAGCGCGAGCTGAAGTCCTATGCCGACGATTTGAAGAGCGTCCAGGTCTTCAAGCAAAGCACCGATACCGCCAAATTCGCGGAGCGCATCTATGTCGACGTATTCGCTGTCTGACGGCCTCGCCTCCGGCGCGCCGCGCCTCTCGCGCGCGCCGGTTCTTGCGAGCTGGGTCCGGGAATCCGGCGTCGGCATTCTCGCCAGCGTCGCGTGGATCGCGTTCGGCCTGTCCTGCCTGTGGTGGGAGGATGTCGGCGACTGGTCGCGGACGCATTCGCTCGGCATCGCCGCCTTCATCGTTGCCGCAATCGCCTTGTTCGGCACCGTCGGCGCCGACTACCTCGGCTCCGCCGGTAAGGCCTTGCGCCAGCGCGCGCCCTGGCTCGTGGCGCTCGGCGCATTCCTGACGCTGTGGGAGGTGGCCACCGCAAAATTCGCCTGGCTGCCGCTGCCGTTCTTCCCGCCGCCGCAGTCGATCATCGAGGTCTATACCGACGATCTGCCAAAGCTGCTCGACAGTGTCTTCGCCTCGGTCAAGCTGCAGCTTGGCGGCTATCTGATCGGCGCCACGGTCGGCTTCCTGACCGGCGTCTCGATCGGCTGGTCGCGCGCGGTCGGCTATTGGGTGCATCCGGTGCTGCGCTTCATCGGCCCGCTGCCGGCAACCGCCTGGCTGCCGATCGCCTTCTTCACGTTCCCGTCGAGCTGGAGCGCCTCGACCTTCCTGATCGCGCTCGCGACCGGCTTCCCGGTCACCGTCTTGACCTGGTCCGGCGTCGCGAGCGTCAGCAACGCCTATTACGACGTCGCACGCACGCTCGGCGCAAAGCCGTCCTTCCTGGTGCTGAAGGTCGCGATCCCTGCGGCACTCCCGCACGTCTTCGTCGGCCTGTTCATGGGCCTCGGCTCGTCCTTCGCCGTGCTCGTCGTGGCCGAGATGATCGGCGTGAAGGCCGGGCTCGGCTGGTATCTGCAATGGGCGCAGGGCTGGGCCGCCTACGCCAACATGTATGCGGCGCTGATCGTGATGTCGCTGCTCTGCTCCGGCGCCATCACGCTGCTGTTCGCCATCCGCGATCGCCTGCTGGTCTGGCAGAAGGGGACCGTGAAATGGTAGCCGCAACCGCACTGGCCGAAATCGCGCCCCCGCCGGCCGCCGGCGCCGCGCTCGACATCGAGCAGGTCAGCCACGCCTTCGACATCGATGGCACTGAGCTGCCTGTTCTCAGCGACGTCAGCGTCTCCGTTGAGCCGGGCGAGTTCGTCGCGCTGCTCGGCCCCTCCGGCTGCGGCAAGTCGACCTTGCTCCGGCTCGTCGCCGGCCTCGACCAGCCCAAGGCCGGAACGCTCCGCGAGGACGAGGCGCGCATCACCCGGCCGCATCCATCGCGCGTCGTCGTGTTCCAGGATCCGACCCTGTTTCCCTGGCGGTCGGTCTGGGACAACGTCGCCCTGGGCCTCGAGGCCCAGGGCATTTTGAAGAGCCAGCGGCAGCGTGTCGATGACGCGCTCGATCTCGTTGGTCTGTCGTCGTTCCGCAATGCTTATCCGCATCAGCTCTCCGGCGGCATGGCGCAGCGCGTCGCGCTCGCCCGCGCGCTCGTGAATGATCCAAAAATCCTGATCCTCGACGAGCCGCTCGGCAAGCTCGACTCGCTGACCCGTATCACCATGCAGGCCGAGCTCGTCTCGCTCTGGCAGCGCAAGGGCTTTACCACGCTGCTGGTGACGCATGACGCCGAGGAAGCGCTGGTGCTCGCCAACCGCGTCATCGTGTTCAGCGACCGCCCGGCGCGGGTGCAGGCCGACATCCGTGTCGACCGGCCCTATCCGCGCCATCGCGGCGATCCATATCTCGCGGATCTGCGCCGCCAGATCCTCGGCTTGTTGGGATTGGACGCTACATGGTGACCTCTGTAGCCAAGGGCCGGGCGGCCCATAGCGAGCCCGACTACATCGCGCGCGCCGAGGCGCTGGCCGAAGGCTTTGCTGCGCGTGCAGCCGAGCACGACCGCACCGGCAGCTTTCCCTTCGAGAATTTTCGCGAGCTGTCCGAGGCGGGCTTGCTGTCGCTGACGGTGCCGGCCGTTCATGGCGGCGCCGGGGCGGGCGCACGATACGCCGCGCGCGTCATCGGCATCATCGGCAAGGCCGATCCTTCGACCGCCTTGGTGCTGTCGATGCACTACATCAACCATCTGGTGATGGGGCGCAGCCCGACCTGGCCGGCGAAGCTGTCGCGCAAGCTTGCGCGTGAGAGCGTCGAGGGCCTCGCACTCGTCAACGCGCTCCGCGTCGAGCCCGAGCTCGGCTCGCCCGCGCGCGGCGGCCTGCCGGCGACGATCGCGCGCCGCACCGAGACCGGCTGGCGCCTGACCGGTCACAAGATCTATTCGACGGGGTCGCCGATCCTGAAATGGTATCTGGTCTGGGCGCGGACGGATGAGGCCGAGCCGCGCGTCGGCCAGTTCCTGGTGCCGGCGGGACTGCCGGGCACCCGCATCGTCGAGACCTGGGATCATCACGGCCTGCGCGCCAGCGGCAGCCATGATGTCATCTTCGACGATGTCGTGATCCCGCTTGATGCCGAGGTCGATGTCCGCAATCCCCAGGAGTGGCGTGCGCCCGACATCGCGCAGGCGACCGTCCACACAGTGTTCGTCGCCGCGATCTATGACGGCGTTGCCCGCGCCGCGCGCGACTGGTTCGTCCAGTTCCTGAAGCAGCGCGTCCCCGCCAGCCTCGGCGCGCCGCTTGCGACCTTGCCACGGGCGCAGGAGATCCTCGGTGCCATCGAGGCCAGGCTCGCAGTCAATGCACGGCTGATCGAGACGTTCGCCCGCGACTTCGACGAAGGCGTCGATCTCTCCACCGGCGAATCCAACGTGATCAAGCTGACGGTGACCAACAACGCCGTCGCCGTGGTCGAGGATGCACTATCGCTGACCGGCAATCACGGCCTGTCCCGCACCAATCCGCTGGAGCGGCACTATCGCGATGTCTTGTGCGGCCGCGTGCACACGCCGCAGGACGATGCCACCCGCACCGGCCTCGGCCGCGCCGCATTGGGCCTCTAGCTTTCAGGACAACAAACAGGGAGACGATCATGTCGATCGAGTTCATCGGCTTCATCAGCAACAACAATTCGTCCGAGACCGTCGTTCGCGAAGGGCCGGTCCTCAACCCCACCCACATCGAGACGGTGGCCAAGGCGCACGAGAATGCCGGCTTCGACCGCGCCCTGCTGGCGTTTCATTCGACGACGCCGGACGCGCTCCAGATTGCCCAGCACGTGCTGGGCGTCACCGACCGCCTCAATGTGCTGATCGCGCAGCGGCCGGGCTTCACCGCGCCGACGCTGCTGGCGCGCCAGTTCGCCGTGCTCGACCAGTTTTCCCGCGGCAGGGTCGCCCTGCATGTCATCACCGGCGGCAATGCGACCGAGCTTCGGCAGGATGGCAACACGCTCGACGACAAGGACGAGCGCTACGCCCGCACCTCCGAGTTCCTCGATGTCCTCAAGCTCGAATGGACCAGCGACAAGCCGTTCACCTACAAGGGCAAGTACTACCAGGTCGAGAACGCGTTCTCGCAGGTGAAGCCGTATCGTCCCGAGGGCATCCGGACTTATTTCGGCGGCGCTTCGGATGCGGCGATCGAGGTCGCGGGCAAGCATGCCGACACCTTTGCGCTGTGGGGTGAATCCTATGCCCAGGTGCGCGACGTCACCTCCCGCGTCCACAACGCGGCGGTTCGTCAGGGACGGCCGACGCCGCGTTTCAGCCTCTCGGTGCGGCCGATCATTGCCTCGACCGAGAAGCAGGCCTGGGAGAAGGCGGAAGAGATTCTGGCACGTGCCACCGCGCTCCAGGACAAGACCGGCTACCGCAAGCCCGCCGACGGCCATGCCACGGCCGGCGCGCGGCGCCTGCTCGCGCTCGCCGACCAGGGCAGCCGGATCGACAAGCGGCTCTGGACCGAGATCGCCAAGCTCACCGGCGCCAACAGCAACACCACCGCGCTGGTCGGCACGCCCGAGCAAGTCGCCGAAGTGTTCGGCGACTATTACGATCTCGGCATCAGCCACTTCCTGATCCGCGGCTTCGATCCCCTGATCGACGCCATTGAATATGGCCGCGAGCTGATCCCGCTGACGCGCGAGCTGGTCGCCAAGCGCCAGGCCGTTCGCGGCGAGGCGGCGGAATGATCCGTCTCATGCTGGCCGGTGCGCTGCTGTTCGGCTCGTTGGAGCTCGTAGCGGCGCAAACCACCTTGCGCGTTGGCGACCAGAAGGGCAACTCGCAGGCCGTGATGGAAGCGGCAGGCGTGCTCAAGGACGTCCCGTACAAGATCGAGTGGAAGGAGTTTCCGGCGGCGGCACCGCTGCTGGAGGCGCTCAGCGCCGGCGCGATCGAGACCGGTATCGTGGGCGATGCACCCTTCACTTTCGCCGCCGCCTCCGGCGCGCCGGTGAAGGCGATCGCCGCGATCCGTCAGACCCGCGAGGGGCTCGCCATCCTCGTGCCCGAGAATTCGCCGATCAAGTCCTTCGCCGACCTGCGCGGCAAGAAGATCGCGACCGGCCGCGGCTCGATCGGTCATCAATTGATCCTCGCTGCGCTCGAGAAGAACGGCTGGGCTGGGTCCGACGTGCAGATCGCGTTCCTGGCGCCGTCCGATGCCAAGATCGCCTACACGCAAGGCTCCGTCGATGCCTGGTCGACCTGGGAGCCTTATGTGAGCCAGGAGGAGGTGCTGTTCAGATCGCGCCGTGTCATCACCTCGGAGGGCCTGACGCCGGGGCTGAGCTTCCAGGTCGCACGGCCCGACGCCATCCGCGACAAGCGCGCGGAGCTGACGGACTTCATCCGGCGCCTCACGGCGGCGCGGGCATGGTCGCTGAGCAACGTCGATAGCTATGCCGCGACCTGGGGCAAGCTGATGAACATCCCGACCGCCGTGCCGCAGAACTGGCTGTCGCGCGCAAAGATCCGCATCGCGCCGATCGACGACGGCGTGGTCGCGGACGAGCAGAGCACGATCGACCTCTATTTCCGCTGGGGCCTGATCAAGCAGAAGCTCGATGCGGCCGAGATCGTCGACCGTTCGTTTGCGGATGCGATCGCCAAGGCGGGATTGTAGTGCGCGCTTTCCCTCTCCCCTTGTGGGAGAGGGTGGCTCGCCGCGTAGCGGCGAGACGGGTGAGGGGTCTCTCTCCGCGTACCACCTCTCGCGATGGAGCTCGCGGATAGATACCCCTCATCCGGCGCTCGCGCCACCTTCTCCCACAAGGGGAGAAGGGGAGTAGCGTACGCCGGGTTACCCTCGAAACATTTCTTCTGCGTTCCTCACCGCCGACAACAGCCCCATTGCTATTTGCATCGCCTCGCTTGCACCACACCGCATCCCCGCAAAAATCACACAGACGACCACATCGGGAGACCGGCCATGGGCCTGCAAGAAACAAAAATCGAATCGCTTCCCTTCGTCACTGCTGAACTCAACTACCTCGCGCCGGTTTCCGGCAAGCCGCGCACCTATGCTTTCGATCCGCCGCCGGGCGAGCCCAAGAGCACGTCGTTGCCGGAGCCGCATCAGGTCCCGATCTTCGATGCGCGCCTGATCGCGGACGATTTCTCGCTCGATCGCGAGGGCTTTGCGCTGGTGCGTCACCCGACGCAGGTGAAGGACTTTTACAACGACGAGGAAATCCGGGCGGTCTATTACCCCGCCGTCGAGGCGTTCCTGCGGGCGACGCTGAAGGCCGATCGGGTCGTCATCTTCGATCATACCGTGCGCAGGCGTGTCGAGGGGGCGGCGGATATTCGCGATGGCGGCCCGCGCCAGCCTGCGACGCGCGTCCATGTCGACCAGACCGCCGTCTCCGGCGCCAACCGCGTGCGTGAGCATCTGCCCGACGAAGCCGACGCGCTGTTGAAAGGCCGTGTGCAGGTGATCAACCTCTGGCGGCCGATCCGCGGACCCTTGCGCGATTCACCGCTGGCGATGGCAGACGGCACGACGGTTGCGCCCGACGATCTCGTCGCCTCCGATCTGATCTATCCCAATCGCCGCGGCGAGACCTATTCGGTGAAATACAATCCGAACCACCGCTGGTTCTATTTTCCGGAGATGACGCCGGACGAGGCGCTGCTGCTCAAGTGCTACGATTCCGCAACCGACGGCCGGACGCGGTTCGGGCCGCATACGGCCTTCGTCGATCCGACCACGCCGGCCGATGCGGCTCCGCGCGAAAGCATCGAAGTCCGCACGCTGGTGTTCCATAAACAGTAACAATGTGTGATGGCACTGCCGGGCGCGCCCGGCAGTGTTCCTGGAACTTACCGGAACAAATCGACGTTTGCAGCGCCGGGCAGGGCAACCGGGAGCGGTGCCGTGCGAACGCAGACGACGCTTTTCTTCAGTCTGGCCACTTTTTCGCTTTCTGCATTTTCTGTCGCGCAAGCCGAAAGCGGGCTTGCCTCATACTACGGCTACGGAAAAGCCGGTAAGGGCAGCGAACTGACCTGCGCTCACCGCACGCGCCCGTTCGGCACCGTGCTGAGAGTCTCCTACGGCAGCCGGTCGATCCAGTGCCGCGTCAATGACCGCGGTCCCTTCATCCGCGGCCGGATCGTCGATCTCTCGGTGCCGGCGGCCAAAGCGCTCGGCATGATGAGTGCCGGCGTGGTGCGGGTCTCGGTGGAATAGGCTGGCCGTCGCGCTATAGTGCCGCCCAACGCAAGGGTAAGGGGGGGCTATGGCCAGGATTCGGGTGGGGCTTGTCGGCTGCGGCTTCGTGTCGGAGCTGCACGTGTATGCGTTCCGCCGCGTCTACGGTGTGGATGTCGAGGTCGCGGCGGTCGCGGCGCGCAGCGATCATGTCGTCGAATTCGCCGGCCGCCACGGGATTCCGCGGGTCTATCGCAGCTTCGCCGAACTGATCGCGGACCGCGAGCTCGATGTCATCGACATCTGCACCCCGCCCAATCTCCATGCCGACATGATCGTCGCCAGCATGCAGGCCGGCAAGCACGTGATCTGCGAGAAGCCGTTCGCCGGCTATTTCGGCCGTGCAGGCGACGCGCAGCCGATCGGCAAGCATGTACCGAAGGCGCTGATGTATGAGCGGGTGCTGGAGGAGATGGACGCGACCCGCGCCGCGATCGAGCGCACCGGAAAGCTCTTCATGTATGCGGAGGATTGGGTCTACGCGCCCGCGGTGACCAAGACCGCGGAGATCATCAGGGCGACGAAAGACAAGATCCTGTTCATGAAGGGTGAGGAGAGCCATTCCGGCTCGCACGCCGCGCATGCTGCGCAATGGGCGATGACCGGCGGCGGCTCGCTGATCCGCATGGGCTGCCATCCGCTCTCGGCCGTGCTTTATCTCAAGCAGGTGGAGGCCAGGGCGCGCGGCGAAACCATCCACGTCGCCAGCGTCACCGGCGATGTCGGCAACGTCACGGCAGCCCTGAAGCCCGAGGAGCGCACTTACATCAAGGCCAATCCGGTCGATGTCGAAGATTGGGGCACGCTGACGGCGACCTTCTCCGACGGCACCAAAGCGACGGTGTTTTCCGGCGACATGATCATGGGCGGCGTGCGCAATCTGATCGAAACCTACACCTCCGGCGGTTCGCTGTTCGCCAACATCACCCCGAACACGCATCTGATGAGCTACCAGACCAGCGAGGAGAAGCTCGCCAGCGTCTACATCACCGAGAAGGTCGACCGCAAAACCGGCTGGCAATATGTCTGCCTCGAGGAGGAGTGGACGCGCGGGTACTTGCAGGAGATCCAGGATTTCATGGAATGCGCCGCGAGCGGGAGGCAGCCGCTGTCGGACCTGGCGCTGGCGTATGAGACGATCAAGGTGAACTACGCGGGCTACTGGGCCGCGGAGGAGGGACAGCGGGTGGTGTTGTAGGGCCGCTGAAGAGACCGCAGGCACGCTGCCATCCCTTCTCCCCTTGTGGGAGAAGGTGGCGCGGAGCGCCGGATGAGGGGTCTCCCTCCGCGAGTTCGAACGTAAGAGATTTGCTTGCGGAGATAACCCCTCACCCGCCTCGCCGCTACGCGGCGAGCCACCCTCTCCCACAAGGGGAGAGGGGAAGAGACCGTCCGCATCACCTCACGCCCCGTAGGTCGAGCCCTTCGGCAGCGGAAACACCGGGTCCTGCGTGCGGATGTTGGTCGGCCACACCACCGAGATGCGCTCGCCGGCGTTCTGCATCACCACCGGCGTCGAGCGCTCGTTCTGGCCCGACAGCGGCGTGCCCGGCGGGAAGAACTTGACGCCGTAGCCCTGGATGGTGCCGCCGGCGGGAATGTCGACGTCGAGCGCGGCCTTGCGGATGGCCTCGGGATCGAAGCTGCCGTATTTCTCCTTGGCGACCGGCAGCACGTTGTTGAGCAGCACCCAGGTCTGGTTGAAACCCATCGAGCAGTGTGGCGGCACTTCGGTCGCGCCGGTCCTGGCCTTGTAGCGCGTGACCATGGCGTTGGTCAGATCGCCGATGCCCGGTGCGAGCTTTGCGGGATCGAGCAATTGCGCGGGGACCGGATCGATGTTGCAGAAATTGTCGATGTCGGCGCCGAAGGTCGCGCGCAGCTTGTCGAGCTGGCTGTAGCCGGCGCCGGCGCCGAACAACATCTTGAAGCGCAATCCGCTCTCGCGCGCCTGGCGCAGGAACAGGGTGATGTCGGGGTTGTAACCGGCATGCGAGATCACGTCGGCCTTGGCGCGCTTGATTTTCGTAACGAGCACCGACAGGTCGGGCGCCGAGGCGGAGTAGCCCTCGCGCAGCACCACCTGGATGCCGGCCTGCTTGGCATAGGCCTCGTCGGCCGCCGCGACGCCGACGCCATACGGGCCGTCCTCGTGGATCAGCGCGACCTTGACGTCCTTCGGATCCATACCGAGCTTGCCTTGCGCATGCTCGGCGAGGAAGCTCGCGAAGGCCTGGCCATATTGGTCGGAATGGATCTGCGCTCGAAACACGTATTGTAGGTTCTTGTCCTTGAACACGGCGGTCGAGACCGCGGTCGTGATCCAGAGGATCTTCTTCTGCTGCTCGACCTTGGCCGCGAGCGGCACCGCATGCGAGCTCGCATAGACGCCGTTGATGATGTCGATCTTCTCCTGACTGATCAGGCGTTCGGCCTCGTTGATCGCAACGTCGGGTTTGCTCTGGGAATCCGCGGCGACCGGAGCAATCTTGGTCTTGCCGCCGACACCGCCTTTCTCGTTGACGAGATCGATCGCGATCTGCGCGCCGATTGACGAGGCGACCGAGCCGCCGGCGGCGAAGGGGCCGGTGAGGTCGTAGATCAGGCCAATGCGCAAATTCTCGGCTTGCGCCTGGGCCCGGGTCCAATCGAGGCTGAGTGCAGCGGCGGCAGCCGCAGTGCTCTTCAGCAGCTGCCTGCGTGAAGTCGGCATCCTATCCTCCCTCAAAACCCGTCTGTTGATTGGTCTTGTTATTTTTTTGCGAATTATGGGGAGCGGGACGATGGAAAGTCAACATGGCGAAAGGTCGATAGGCGGGTCATGGCGCAGAACGCAACTGCGAAGACGCATCGAGCGATCTGCCCGACTTCAGTTCGTGTCGGAGCGCATCGCCTCGAATACCGCAAAGCCTGCGCCGTCGAGCAACGGCACCACCCTCGCCAATCGGAATCCGGCCTGCTCCAGCAGGGTTCGATATTCGGCGTCGGTGCGCTCCATGCCGGAGACATTGACCAGCATCTCCATGTCGATATGGAGCACGCGCATGGCGTCGCGATGATCTGGCTCGATCCGTCGTTCGATCAGCAGAACCCGAGCATGTCCTGGCATTGCCGCGCGAACATTTCGCAGGATTGCCAGCGATTGATCGTCGTCCCAATCATGGATGATCTGCTTCAGGATGTAGGCGTCTGCGTCTGCCGGAACGGTTTCGAAGAAGCTCCCGCCGATGATCTCACATCGGTTCCTGCCTCCAATCGCCTCCAGAGAAGCACCGGCTACGACATCGGGAAGGTCGAACAGCACGCCTTGCATGGTCGGGTGATCGGCCAGAATCGTTGTGAGCGTGAAACCATGTCCGCCGCCTATATCGACGATGCGGCCGATCCCGTGAAAATCGTAGTGCTTGAGAAGTGCATTGGCCAACCGGGCGGAGCTGGTTGTCATCGTCGCGTTGAAAATCGCGGAGAGCTCGGCGTCCTCGCGCAAATAGTCGAAGATCCCCGTCCCGTGTGCGTGATCGAAGGCATGCTGGCCGGTCTGTACGGAGTGCAGAAGATGGCTCCAGGATTGCCAGTGCGACTCGCTGAGCCATAGCCGCACCACCGGACAGATCGAAGCCGGGATATCGGCGCGGAGGGTAGACCCAAGAGGTGTCAGCGCAAACTGCTTCGGAGACGTCTCGTCGAGCAGGCCGGCACCGGCCAGGAAGCGAAGCAGCCGGTAAAGCGTCGGAGCATGGCTTCCGGTCGTTGTCGCCAGATCGTCGCAATGGCGCGGGCCTGCCGCCAGGTGATCCGGAATGCCAAGCTCGACGGCAACGCGCAGGGCCTGCGAAATGCGGTACCCACCGATCAGCCTGAATATCTGGGCGAAATCTTGAGGTGCGGGAGATTGTCCGGGAGAGATGCTTGCGTCCATCTGAGATGCTCCGCTTCATCACCGGCGGGGTACATGGCGGAGGTTGCGGCAAAACGTCAACGTGACCCAAGGTCGCTACGGGCCGGCCGCGGCGCAGCATGTTTCCTGAAGGACAAAGATTCTTGAAGAACAAAGAAAAAGCCCACCGCTCGCGAACGAGCGGTGGGCCTGATGCCGGGACGAGCCGGTTACTGCGACAGCTTCACGAAGGCTGGAAACTTCAGCTTGCCTTCCGCGATCTTCTCGGGCCAGACCACGACCTGCTTGCTGTCCTGCCACTGGAAGACGAGGCCGGACACGGTCGTGGGACCGGACTTGATGCCGTGGGTGAACTCGTCGTCCTTGCCGTAGAACTGGATGCGGCCGATCGTGCCCTCGTAGTCGGTCTTCTCCAGTTCAGCGACCATCTTGTCGGGATCGGTCGAGCCCGCGCGCTTGATCGCTTCGGTGATGAAGTAGACCTCGTCATAGGCGGTGTAGCCGGTATAGGCCGGCGGCGTGCCGAACTTGGCCTTGAAGGCGGCCGCGAACGGCTTCGTCTTGGCGGTCACGGCGACATCGGGCGTCGCCACCGCGAGCGACGGCACGCCGTCGGCGGCGCCATTGGTGTCCTTCCAGAAGGTCGGGCTCAGCGCCTGCGCGCTGATGCCGAACATCGGGATCGGCACCTGCTGGTTCTTCCACTGCACCGTCGGCTGCACGCCGACATGCGAGATGCCGGTGACGATCACGTCAGGCTTCTTGCCCTCGATGTTGTTGAAGATCGGCGTGAAGTCGGTGGTATCGGGCGAGAAGCGCACATGCTCCACGACCTTCAGGCCCGCCTTGGGCAGGCAGGCCTCGTAGCCGACGTCGAGCGGCTTCGTCCAGGCGGCGTCCTCGCTCATGATCGCGACGGTCTTGAACTTGAGCTTGTCGACCAGCAGATCCTTGGCGGCATCACAGACGAGCTGGGCTTGCGCCGCCGACGTCAGATAGCCGTGGAAAGTGTACTTGTTCTTCTCGTAGTCGTTGTGGATCGCCTTGGTGATCTCGTTCGAGGCGGCGCCCGGCGTGATCAGCGGCATCTTCAGCCGCGCCGCCCAGGGTTCGAGCGCCAGCACGACCTCGCTGATATAGCTCGCGATCACGGCCGACACCTTGTCCTCGCTCACCGCGCGCTGGAAGGCTCGCACCGAGTCGGCCGACGAGCTCTTGTTGTCATAGGTGACGATCTCGACCTTGCGACCGAGAATGCCGCCCTTGGCGTTGATCTCGTCGGCAGCGATCTGCGCGCCGCCCGGGGTCGCAGCGCCCGCGATCGACTGCACTTCGGCGATGACACCGATCTTGATCGGATCGTTCGACTGCGCGTAGGCGGGGGCGGCGAGGCACAGCGCCAGCGCGGAGGTGAGGAGGCTGCTGCCGAGGATTGAAGGTCGCATGGTCGTTTCCCTTTCTATGTTTTTTATTGATGTTGACGGACTTAAAGAAAATCGGCGCCGGCTTCGCTCGCGAAGCGGCCGGGATCGCCCTCCCAGACGATGCGGGCGTGCTCCAGCACATAGACGCGGTCGGCATGCGGCAGCGCGAAGGTGACGTTCTGCTCGCCGAGCAGCACCGTGATCGCGGTGGTCTGCCGCAGCTTCGTCAGCGCCTTGGACAATTGCTCGAGGATGACGGGAGCGAGGCCCAGCGTCGGCTCGTCCAGGATCAGGATCTGCGGCTGCATCATCAACGCGCGGCCGATCGCGAGCATCTGCTGCTCGCCGCCGGAGAGCGTTTGTGCCATCTGGCCCTGGCGCTCCTTCAGGATCGGGAACAGCTCGAACAGCCAGGCGAGCTGCGCGGCGCGCTTGTCGTCGGAGAGATGCTGGCCGCCGAGATCGAGGTTTTCGCGCACGCTCATCTCGCCGAACAGCTCGCGCGATTCCGGGCATTGCACGAGGCCGCTGCGCGCGATCTTCGCCGGGCTCGTGCCACGCAACTTGTCGCCACCGCGCACGATCTCGCCGCTATAGGGCAGGAAGCCGGAGATGGTGTTGAACAGCGTGGTCTTGCCGGCGCCGTTGAGGCCGACGATTGAGACGAACTCGCCCTCGTGGACGTGGATCGAGACGTTCTCCAGCGCCTGCGCCTTGCCGTAGAACACGCTGACATTCTCGACCTGGAGCAGCGGCACCTTGTCCTTGAAGCTGGTCTCGGGCCGCGCATGGGTTTCGATGGCGCCGCCGAGATAGACCCGGCGCACCGTCTCGTTCTTCATGACGTCGTCGGCCTTGCCCGTGACGATCTCCTCTCCGAGATACATCGCGAGCACGCGGTCGACCAGCGCTGCAACGCTCTTGACGTTGTGGTCGACCAGCATCACGGCGCGGCCCTCGTCGCGAAAGCTGCGGATCAGGTCGGAGAAGACGTCGACCTCCGCCCGCGTCAGCCCGGCAAAGGGTTCGTCCACCAGCACGACCTTCGGGTCACGCGCGATCGCCTTCGCAAGCTCCAGCCGGCGCAGATCGGCGAAAGGCAGCGTCGGCGGCCGGCGGTTCATCACGCTGCCCAACCCGACGCGGTCCGCGATCCATTTGGCGCGCTCGACCAGCGCCTTGTCCGGGAACAGCATGAACAGGCTGTCCGGCAGCAGCGCGACCATGATGTTCTCCAGCACCGTCTGCCGGTTCAGCGGCCGCGAGTGCTGGAACACCATGCCAAAGCCTTTGCGCGCGATCTTGTGCGCGGGCAGGCCAGCGACGTTCTCGCCCTCGAAGATGACTTCGCCCGATGTCGGGCGCTCGATGCCCATCACGCTCTTCATCGCGGTCGACTTGCCGGAGCCGTTCGGCCCGATCAGGCCGAAGATCTCGCCGGCGTTCACCTCGAAGCCGAGGTTCTTCACCGCCGTCAATCCACCAAAGCGTTTCGTCAGGCCGCGGACGTCGAGCACGGGCCGGTTTGCGATCATATCCATCACGAGCGCGCCTCACGCGAGAGGGCCGCTCCGAGGAAGCCGCCGGGGAAGAACAGCACGACGAGCAGCGCGACCGCCGAGACGATGAAGGTCGCGAGCTCGCCGGTGGGACGCAGGAATTCACCGGCGACGATCAGGAAGATCGCGCCCAGTGCCGCGCCAAGCACGGTGCGCCGGCCGCCGAGCACGGCCGAGACGATCACGTTCACGCCGACCGCGACGTCGACGACGGTACCGACCGAGGCGGTGCCGAAATAGAACACCAGCAGCGCTCCGGATAAACCAGAGAAGAACGCGCTGACGATGAAGGCGGCAAGCTTGTGCTTGATGATGTTGAAGCCGAGCGCGCCGGCCTGCACCGGATCCTGGCCGCTGGCCTGGAGCACGAGGCCAATCGGGGATTGCGACAGGCCGTAGAGGATCGCCGCCGAGATCGTCATGAAGCCGAGCGCGATCCAGTAGTTGGCGCCGGCGTTGATGGTGATGACGTCGGGGATGGTCAGGCCGATCTCGCCGCCGGTGAGATCGGCGAACACCACGATGAAATTCTGCAACATCAACACCGCGACCAGCGTGGTTAGGCCGAAATACGGCCCGCGCACGCGCAAAGCCGGCAACGCCAGCACGAGGCCCGCGATGACGGAGGCGAGCGCCCCCAGCACGATGCAGAGATAGACCGACCAGCCGAACTGGGCATTGAGAATGCCGGCGGTGTAGGCGCCGACGCCGATCAGGAAGGTGGGCCCGAAATTGACCTCGCCCGCGAAGCCGAACAGCAGGTCCCAGGCCATCGCGAACACGCCGAAATAGAACGCGACGGTAAGCAGGCCGAGCACGTAGCCGGAGACGTAGAGCGGCAGCGTCGCCGCGATGATGACGAGCGCGACCGAGATGAAGAACAGGCGGGAGGTGAAGAAGGTGGACATCTCAGCGCCTCCCCAGAAGGCCCTGGGGCCGGATATACATCACGAACACGAGCAGCAGCAGCGCCGGAATGGTGCGGTAGGCCGGCGAGACCAGATAGGCCGTCAACGTTTCGAGATAGCCGACGACGAAGGCCGCGATCAGCGAGCCGGAGACGCTGCCGAGGCCGCCGAGCACCACGATCGAGAACGCGCTCGCCGTCAGCGGTCCGACGCTGTAGGAGCTGACGCCCAGGAACATCCCGAGCAGCACGCCGGCGATGCCGGCGAGGATCCCGTAGATCCCCCACACCACGATGTAGATGTTGGTGAGCTCGAGGCCGAGTAGCGTCACGCCGCGCGGGTTCATCGACGCCGCCAGCACCGCCTTGCCGGTGCGGGTGCGATTCACGAGCAGCCACAGCAGCGCGATGACGAGGCAGCACACGATCGCCGTAAAGATCTCGTTCTTCGGCGTGCGGACGCCGAGGATCTCGACGACTCCCTCGACGATCGGCAGCACGGTCTTGGCGTTGTTGGTAAAGAAATAGGCGATCAGCTCCTGGATCATGATGCCCCAGAGCAGCGTTCCCGTGAGGACGAAGATCTCCTTCTCCTCATTGGGGATGCGCCGGGAGTCCTGAATGGGCTTCACCACTGCGAAATAGGTCGCAAAGGCGGTGAGGAGAGCGACGGCGACCCCGATCAGTGCACCGGCATAGGTGCCGACGTTGAGAATGCTGGCAGCGGCCCAGGCCGCCACCGCTGCGGCCACCATGATGGCACCGTGGGAGAGGTTGAGCACGCCGGAGACGCCGAAGATCAGGGTGAAGCCGGTGGCACCGAGAGCGTAGAGAGCGCTGATGGCAAAGCCATCGATCAATATCTGGAAAGCTCGCATCTATGATTGGCCGGGTGGCAGCCGAGCTGCCGCTTTGAGGAAAGGTGCTGCGGAGAGCCGCATGTGGAAGCTCCCGGGAGGTGGTCCCGGGAGCATGTCCTGCTAGTTGCTGAGCTTGATGAAGCTCGGGAACTTGACGTCGACCTTGGCGACGTCCTTGGGCCAGACCGCGCTCTGCTTGCCGTCCTGCCATTGCAGCATCAGCCCGGTGATCAGGCCCTTGCCATATTTGATCGAGTGGGTGAACGGATCGTCCTTGCCGTAGAACTGGACGCGGCCGATCGTGCCTTCCCAGTCGGTCTTCTCGAGCGCGGCGACGAGCTTGTCGGCGTCGGTCGAGCCGGCGCGCTTCACCGCGTCGGCGATGTAGTAGACCTCGTCATAGGCGGTGTAGCCGGCATAGGAGGGATAATTGCCGAACTTCTTCTTGAAGTTCTCCGCGAACGGCACCGATTTCGGCGTCACCGCGACGCCGGGCCCGGAGACGCCCTGATAGAGCACACCTTCGGCCGCCTGGTTGGTGTCCTTGCCGAAGGTCTCGTTGGTTGCCTGCGAGGAGATGCCGAACATCGGGATCGGCACCTGCTGGTTCTTCCACTGCACGGTCGGCTGCACGCCCACATGGGAGATGCCGGTGATGATCACATCGGGCTTGGAGCCCTCGATCTTGTTGAAGATCGGCGTGAAGTCGGTCGTATCGGGCGAGAAGCGGATGTGGTCGAGCACCTTCAGCCCGATCTTGGGCAGGCATTCCTCGTAGCCGACGTCGAGCGGCTTGGTCCAGGCGGCGTCCTCGCTCATGATGACCGCGGTCTTCATGTGCATCCTGTCGACGAGCAGGTCCTTGGCGCCGTCGCAGACCGAGAGCGCCAGCGCGGCGGAGGTCAGATAGCCGTGGAAGGTGTATTTGTTCTTCTCGTAATCGGCGTGAACGCTCTTGCTGATCTCGTTGGAGGCGGCACCCGGCGTGACGAACGGCGTCTTCAGCCGCGAGGCCCAGGGCTCCAGCGCCAGCACGACCTCGCTGATATAGCTGGCGATGACCACGTTGACCTTGTCCTCGTTCACCGCGCGCTGGAACGCACGCACTGAATCCGCCGACGAGGAATGATTGTCGTAAGAGATGATCTCGATCTTGCGGCCGTCGACGCCGCCATTGGCGTTGATCTCGTCGGCGGCAAGCTGCGCCGCCTGCGGAATGGAGGCGCCTGCGATCGCCTGCGCTTCCGCGATCACGCCGATTTTGAGGGGATCGGCTGCAAGTGCCGCGCCTGACGCTGCCATCATCGCGCCTGTTGCGGCCGCACCGAGCGCCATTCGCAATGCAACAGAGAGTCGTTTTTTCATGTTGTTCTCTCCCTTTGAACAGGCCTCTTGTGAGCCATTATGTCGCAACTATAACGGCGACGGCATTCTCGGCAAGTGAAACCGCGTTCAGGATTGGTAGAGACGGACTAAAGTCTAGCGCTGCGTAAATTGCGGGCAGGATAGGTGCGAGACACTCATGACGCGCGCAGGCATGCAGATTCTGTCGGCGGGCATGCGTGAGCGTCGAAGCCTTCCAGCGAGCGGTAGCCTGGCTCCATCCGGGCTACAAGACGCGCAGCGATGCCGGTTCAGCGCGCTTGCAGCAACGATGGATCGAGCGGCCTCAATCGGGCCGGATCGAATGGCGACAAGTCTACACGCGTCGCATCCTTGGCGATCAGCTGCGCCAGCGCTTCGCCGGTGGCGGGCGCATTGAGGATGCCCCAGACATTATGCCCGGTCGCAACATAGAGGCCTTCGCTCCGCGGCACCTTGCCGATCAACGGCAAGCCGTCCTCAGTCACCGGTCGGAAGCAGGCCTGCTGCGCGATGATCTTTTCGGGACGAAACAGTGGCGACAGCCGTTCGCACATGATTTGCAGGCGCGCGATCGCATCGACGTCCGGCGTTACGGCCGCCGGATCGAGCGGCAGCGGCGCGATGTCCGAGAGTGCGGTGATATGCGTGCTGCCATCGGCGCGTGGAAAGACCTCGATCGACACGGCGCTGCCGTCCTCGTCATACTCCAGGAACAACGCATCGGCCGGAACGTCGGGGCCGATGTCGTACACGATGCTCGGGCTGCGCTGGCCATAAACGGCGGGCAGGCGCATCCATTGCGCGGCTAGCAGCGACCATGGTCCCATCGCGATCACGACGGCGTCCGCCTCAACGAGGCTGCCTTCGACCTCGACACCCTTCGCGGTCGTCCCATTCGCGTCGCGCGCGATGCCCGTGATGCGGCCAACGCGAAGCTTGGCGCCTTGCGCGACTGCCGCGTTCATCACGGCCGACGTAAATTTGCGGGGATGAACGATCGCAGTCGTCTGCGTCGTACCGATGCGCTGCGCGATGACGACGCCGTTGGCGAGCCAGCCGAGCGCGGATGGTGCATTCCGGCGCGGATCGCCGTCGGACGCAACAAAGCCGCTATATGCGGTCATCGGGCGATAGCCCCAATCGCCGGCGATCTCCTGCGCCAGCTGCGCGTGAAGCGCAAAGCTCCGCCGCGCGAGTGCGTCGAGCGGCGAGCCGGCGCACCAGTCACGCGCCAGACAGCCGCCGGCCTTGCCGGAGGCTGCGGCCGCGACCTCGGTCCGTTCGACCACGATGACGTCGATGCCGTGGCGCCGGAGAAACAAGGCGGTGCAGGCCCCGATCACGCCGCCGCCGCAGATGATGACGCGCATGGCTTGTTCCTTGGATAGTGCTGCGCTGATGTGCGCAACATCGCCTGTTCGGCACGATCATTCAGGCCAAGATTGCCGCTTCGCCGCTAGAGGTGCAATTCTGTCGTATATCGAATGTCGTCACTCAACGATCATGCGAGCGTCATAAAGAATCATAAAAGCGTCATGCCGCAAGCCGCCAATGGAGCAGGCGCTGGGGCGGACACTCTACGGGGAGGGTAAACCATGGCGCTCAGATTCCGCAGCATCGACGGCTCCAACAACAATCGTGTGGATCCCACCTTGAACCAGGCCGACACCGACTTTGCTCGGCTGGGGCCGGCAAATTTCGTCGATGGGGTCAATGAAATGACGCGAGGTCCGAATCCGCGTGAGATCAGCAACATTTTCGTGGCGCAGACGGATATTGGCGATGGCGAGGAAGGCCCGCATCTGGTGGATGACGCCGGCGTCGCGCTGTCAGGCATGATGTATGCGTGGGGCCAGTTCATCGATCACGATCTGGATCTGCAGAAGGAGGGCACAGGCACGGATGATATCTCGATCAAGGTCCCGGCTGATGATGAGTTTCTGCCGCCCGGCAGCATGATCCCGTTGACGCGGGTGGCGATCGATCCTGCGACGGGGGTCACCGGGCACCCGGCAGCCGCGATCAATACGGTGACGGGTTGGCTGGACGGATCGCAGATCTACGGTTCCGACGCGGCCACCGCAGCGAGCCTGCGAACGGCCGACGGCCATATGAAGGTGTCGGCGGGAGACAATCTCCCGATCGTCGAGACCGAGCACGGCAACGTCTTTGCGGCCGGTGACGTACGGGCGCAGGAGAATCCCGACCTGACCGCCTTGCAAGTCTTGTTTGTGCGCGAGCACAATTACCAGGTCGATCGACTGCACGAGGACCATCCGAACTGGAGCGGCGACAAGCTATACGAGACGGCCAAGGCCATCACCACGGCCGAGATGGTCAACATCACCTACAACGAGTTCCTGCCGCATCTGTTGGGCGAGGGCGCCATCAAGCCGTACCAAGGCTATGACCGCACGGCGGACGCGCGGATCACCGAAGAGTTTGCCGGTGCGGCCTTTCGCTTCGGTCACTCCATCGTCTCCGACGAGATCAGTGCGACCAGCAATCTGGGCGCCTTTACGTCGGAGCAGACGCTGGCGCAATCGTTCTTCGAAGACACGGCGACTTTCAAGGCGACTGGTGCGGATGGCCTGCTGCGGCATCTGTCGGGGGACCTGGCCAACCCGCTGGACGCTCACATTGTCGATGGCTTGCGAAACCTCCTGTTCGATCCTCCGGACGGCATGGATCTGGCCGCGATCAATATCCAACGCGGCCATGATCTTGGGCTGGGTACACTGAACCAAACCCGGGAGGCGCTGGGGCTTGCGCCTTACACCAGCTTCGATCAGTTCAGCTCTGATCCGGCGACGGCAGCAGCGTTCGAGAAAGCCTATGGTTCGATCGATGCCGTCGATTTGTGGGCCGGTGGATTGGCTGAGGATCATGCGCCAGGAGCCGTCATCGGGCCCACCTTCGGCATAATCATCGCCGACCAGTTCGCCGCTTTGCGCGACGGCGATCGCTACTACTTCGAGAACCAGGGCTTCGATAAGCAGACCCTGAATGAGATAAAGAACACCACGCTGTCGGACCTCATTCTGCGCGACACCGATACCACTGCGATGCAGAGCGATGCCTTCGTCGCCACCGAGCGGCACAGCGGCACGCTGGGCGGCGTAGACCCGACCGGAGAAAAGGCTGCAGCAGGCATGGCGCAGCTTGTGGTCGGATCTCCCGGCAGGGATACCCTGACCGGCGGAGATCTGGATGACACGCTGGTC
The DNA here is from genome assembly GCF_052076005.1 of Bradyrhizobium sp. 63_E2_N1_3. NCBI lineage: Bacteria > Pseudomonadati > Pseudomonadota > Alphaproteobacteria > Hyphomicrobiales > Nitrobacteraceae > Bradyrhizobium > Bradyrhizobium sp. 63_E2_N1_3. Next base: position 2,280,011 of record NZ_CP197235.1, read on the forward strand.
GCCGCGGCCGGCCGCATGACCATGACCGGAGGTGCCGGTGCCGACACATTCGAATTCGACCTTGGTGTTCTCGCAGGTAAGCACAACACCGCGGTCATCACCGACTTCGATCCCAAACAGGACAAACTGCAATTTTCGAACGACGTTCACGTCACGAAATCATCTGACCATCATGGCGGAACGCTGTTGCAGGTCGGCTCCGAGACCATCGACCTGCTGGGCGTAAAGCCGCATGAGATGCATCTTCACGAATGGGGATAATGCTGGGTCGCTTCAAACGAGCAATACAGCATCATTCGGCGCCGGCGGGGCACGCCGGCGCCGTGTCGTGATCCTGCTCGTCCCGCGTCAGCCTGGGCCGGCGCCTTGCGTCGCCGTGTACACGGCGTAGAGCGACTGGCTCGCGGCCATGAACAGGCGGTTGCGCTTGGGGCCGCCGAAGCAGACATTGCCGCACACTTCCGGCAGGCGGATGCGGCCGAGCAGCTTGCCCGCCGGCGACCACACCGTCACACCGCTATAGCCGACGGCGCGCCCGGCGTTGCTGGAGGACCAGACATTGCCGTTGACGTCGCAGCGCAGGCCGTCGGGCCCGCACTTCACCCCGTCGATCACGCAGTCGCTGAACTTCTTCACGTTGGAGAGCTTGTTGTCGGCGCCGACGTCGAACACGAATATCTCGCCCTTGCCGCCGGGCCCGGTGTCACCCGGTCCCTTGCCGGTCGAGGCGACGTAGAGCTTCTTGTAGTCCGGTGAGAAGCATAGGCCGTTGGGATCGGGCACTTGGTCCTCGGTGACGACGAGGTCGATGCGGCCACTTGGATCGATGCGATAGCAGTTGGTGGGCAGCTCGCGCTTGCCCGGCACGAAGCCGGCCGGCTGTCCGATCCGCGGATTGAGCTTGCCGCCTGCATTGCTCGGGCCGCCCGCCACGTCGGGCTCGCCTTCATAGAGCTGGCCGCCATAGGGCGGGTCGGTGAACCAGTAGCTGCCGTCGGGATGCGCGGCGATGTCGTTCGGCGAGTTCAGGCGTTTGCCCTGGTACGAATCCGCGAGCACGGTGGCGGTACCGTCATGCTCGTAGCGCGTCACCCGCCGGGTCAGATGTTCGCAGGAAAGCTGCCGGCCCTGGAAGTCGAACGAGTTGCCGTTGGAATTGTTGGAGGGCGTGCGGAACACGCTGACGCGGCCGTCGTCCTCGGTCCAGCGCATCTGCCGGTTGTTGGGGATGTCGCTCCAGAGGAGATAACGGCCCTGCGCGCTCCAGGCCGGGCCCTCGGCCCACAACAAGCCGGTGTAGAGGCGCTTGATCGCGGTGTTGGGCTGCGCCAGATCGTCGAAGGACGGATCGACGGTGATGATGTCGGGGTCCGAGAAATAAGTCGTCGGCGCGCCGTTGGGGCCGAAATCGCGCGGCGGGGTGGTGATCGTCGTTGGCGGGGCGGCAGGTCCGGTCTGGGCCAGCGCAGGGCCGGCCACGGTCGCCGCAGCGCCGAGCGCAAGTCCCCGCACAAGTGTTCGTCGTGAAAGCGCAGCATCCTGGTCACGCTGCTCTGGGCGTTTCATCGCGTCCTCCCGGTTATGTTCGGCTGGCCGGTTGATCCGGCCGAGCGGGCGAAGGTTAGTCCGGTCCGCGGCCGGTTGCGAGGGGCAGGTGCGCATCCTCCGCGCGATGGCAGGCTTGCGAAGGCTGGAACGCGGCGGCATTGCGGCGAGGCGAGGGCAGAAGCGGCAATTCGTCCCGGTCTCGTCGTTCGGGGCATGTCGTCGCGCTTTGCGCGGTTAACCGGTGCCGTTTTTAGGACCTGTCAAGCCTTGACCTCACGCGCGATGATGGCAGAACGTTTCCGGGGTATCAGCCGGAGTTCATTGTGTTAGCCGTTGTCGCACTGGTCATTGCGCTCGCCATCGCGTTCGCCGCCGGCTATTTCACCCGCGATCTCGCCTCCCGCAAACGACGCGCGGAGGCGCGCCGCTGGCGCGAATATACCGAGCCGGGTTGGCTCCGCGCCGCCGCACCCGCCAACACCAACGAGATCGTGCCCCCGGCCACCGGCGAGCTTGGCCAGATGCTGGATCGGTGGGAGAGCAGGGCCCGCGCCCGCCGCGCGGGATAGCCTGACCGCAACGCGGGTACGGGGTGCGACATCCGGACGACCTTCCCGTATATCGCTCCGGTCTCGTGGGTCCCTCGCGCTGCCCGGCGACACCGTCGTATTTCCAGCCTACGTAATTCGGATTTGCCGTATGAGCCGCGCGATGACGGACCGGTCGTCGCGCCGTACATTGCAGATCTGGCGGCAGGTCAGTCCTCCTGACCATCTTTTGGCGTTGCGGTTGCGGCCATTTCTCGTCTAGAAACGGCGCATCGAGCCTCCCGGCAACCAACCGTCAACGGTTTTGACCGAGGATTTGAGGGCTCAAAAGGGTCTGGCAATGCTGATTCGCGGCCAAATCGATGGGATTTCGGGGGAGGTGGCTCTGGCCGCCGCCACGATCCCGGCCGCGCTGCTGCCCACCCTCCTGATTGGCGGCCTTCTTCTTACTTGCCCCTGAGGGCCGGCTGGGCGCCACGCGCCTGGGCGCTCAGGGGTTGGTCGAGATCACCGGACACCTCAAGCGCCCAGCAGACTGACGGCGCAAAAAAGCTCAAAAGGAATTTTGCAATGGCCCCCGTGAACAAGTCCGATAAGGACCGCGTCATCATTTTCGACACCACGCTGCGCGACGGCGAGCAGTGCCCCGGCGCCACCATGACGTTCGAGGAGAAGATCGAGATCGCCGAGATGCTCGACGACATGGGCGTCGACGTCATCGAGGCCGGTTTCCCGATCACCTCCGAAGGCGACTTCCAGGCCGTCAGCGAGATCGCCCGCCGCTCCAAGAACTCGGTGATCGCCGGCCTGTCGCGTGCCAACCCGAAGGACATCGACCGCTGCGCCGAAGCGGTGAAATTCGCCAGGCGCGGCCGCGTCCACACCGTGATCGCGACCTCGCCGCTGCACATGCGCGTCAAGCTGAACATGACGCCGGAGCAGGTGATGGAGCTCTCGATCGCCAACGTGACCCGCGCCCGCAACCAGATCGACGACGTCGAATGGTCGGCCGAGGACGCCACCCGCAGCGAGATGGACTATCTCTGCCGCATCGTCGAGGCCGTGATCAAGGCCGGCGCGACCACCGTCAATATCCCCGATACCGTCGGCTACACCACGCCCGAGGAATATGCCCGTTTCATGCGCACGCTGATCGAGCGCGTGCCGAACTCCGACAAGGCGGTATTCTCGGTTCATTGCCATAACGACCTCGGGATGGCCGTGGCGAATTCGCTGGCCGGCATTGCCGGCGGCGCGCGGCAGATCGAGTGCACCGTCAACGGCATCGGCGAGCGGGCTGGCAACGCTTCCCTCGAGGAAGTCGTGATGGCCATCAACGTCCGCAACGACGTGTTTCCGTGGTGGAACAAGATCGACACCACGCAGCTGACGCGCGCCTCGAAGGTCGTGTCGGCCGCAACCTCGTTCCCGGTCCAGTACAACAAGGCGATCGTCGGCCGCAACGCCTTCGCTCATGAGAGCGGCATCCATCAGGATGGCGTGCTGAAGGACGCCTCGACCTACGAGATCATGCGGCCCGAGATGGTCGGGTTGAAGCAGTCGTCGCTGGTGCTCGGCAAGCATTCCGGCCGCCACGCCTTCGTGCACAAGCTGGAGGAGATGGGCTACAAGCTCGGCGCCAACCAGCTGGAGGATGCGTTCACGCGGATGAAGGCACTGGCCGACCGCAAGAAGGACATCTACGACGAGGACATCGAGGCGCTGGTCGACGAGGAGATGGCGGCCTCCCACGACCGCATCAAGCTGACCTCGCTGACCGTGATCGCCGGCACCCACGGCCCGCAGCGCGCGACCATGAAGCTCGACGTCGACGGCCAGATCAGGATCGAGGAAGCCGAAGGAAACGGGCCGGTCGACGCGGTGTTCAACTGCATCAAGGCGCTGGTGCCGCATGAGGCAAAGCTCGAGCTGTATCAGGTCCATGCGGTGACCGAAGGCACCGACGCGCAGGCCGAAGTCTCGGTGCGGCTGTCCCATGACGGCCGTTCCATGACGGCACGCGCAGCGGATCCGGATACGCTGGTGGCCTCGGCAAAGGCCTATCTCGGCGCGCTCAACAAGATCGTCATGAAGCGCCAGCGCGATACGGTGACGACGGCAGCGGCGAGCTGACGCTTCATCCTCGTCAATTCATCGGCAAACGCGGCGTCTTTGGCGCCGCGTTTTTCGTTTGGCACACGATCCCGTCATGTGGGGGTGCATCGCAATAAATATGTTATTAACATGTCATGTTAACATTCCATTAACCGGCAGCGTCGCGCGCCCTTGCTGCTGGAGAATTTGGAATGCCCCTTTCCGCTGGTTCGATCGCCTTCACCGGTTTCAACGGTGACGGCAACGATAATTTGTCCTTTGTCGCCCTGACCGACATCCCGCAGGGCACTGTCATCAATTTCACCGACAGCAACTGGAACGGCTCCGCCTTCGCCACCGGCAGCAATGCTGAGAGCACGATCGCCTGGACCGCGACCGGCGCGATTCCCGCCGGCACCGTCATCGACATCAACAACATCGGCAAGGGCACGTTCGGCACCAGCGCCGGCTCGGCGACCTTCACCAACGCCAACAATACCGGCCTGTCCAACGACAGCGAGGTCGTCTACGCCTATGTCGGCACCTCGACGGCGCCGACCTTTCTCGCCGCGATCTCCAATGTCGGTTATGCGACCTCGGACGGCACGCTGACCGGCACCGGCCTCGTTGCCGGCCAGACCGCGGTCAGCTTCACCGGCGGCCTCGACATCGTCGGCTATAACGGCCCGCGCTCGGGCCTTGCCGGCTTTGCGGACTACCTCGCCGCGATCGGCAACTCCGCCAACTGGGCGACCCAGAACGGCAGCGGCGACCAGAGCACCGACGGCACCACGCCCGACGCGCCGTTCCCGACGACCGCCTTCACCGTTGCGGCTCCAGCCACGCAGACGATCTCGTTCTCGCCGGCGAGCGTGTCGGTCGCCGAGGGGCAGAGCGGCACCAAGACCATGACTTTCACCATTGCGCGCACCGGCGGCACCACCGGCGTGCTCAGCTTCTCCGGCAGCTTCGCCGCCGGCACCACCGATGCAGCCGATTTCGGCGGCACGCTGCCGGCCGCGACCTTCAGCGGCAGCTTCGCCGACGGTGCGTCCTCGGCGACAATCACCATCACGATCTCAGGCGACACCACCGCGGAGCCCGACGAGAGTTTTACGCTCACGCTCACCAGCGCCAGCAATCCGGGCGCGGCGGTTACGATCGGCACCGCGACGGCGACCGGCACCATCGCCAATGACGACGGCACTCTCGTCTCCGGCAACTCGTCGAACCCGATCACGCTGGCGAACAATGATCATCTGACCGTCCTCGCCGGCGCGACCCTGTCGGGCTCGACCCCGGTCACCTGGATCGGCGGCAGCACCTCGCCCGGCACACTGGTCGACAATTCCGGCACTATCACCGGCACCAGCCGCGCGATCGCCACCAGCGGTTCGACCAGCGGCAGCCTCACCATCAACAACAAGGCCGGCGCCACCATCACCGCGACCAAGGACGCTGTGAAGATCTCGAACCTGGTCTCGGGCAAGAGCGGCACCTTCACCGTCAACAACGAGGGCACGATCTCGTCGACGGGGACCGGCAGCAATGCCGGCCAGGCGCTCGATCTCGACGACATCAATTCGAGCGGCGCCAATGCCGTCATCAACAACGCGGCAACCGGCGTGATCTCGGCGGCCGATGCCGACGCGATCCGGCCCGGCGCCAACGCCACCATCAACAATTACGGCCAGATCGTCAGCCACAATGCCTCGGCGGCCTCGTCCGGCAACGACGCGATCGACTTCCAGTCGGTCAACACCGGCGGCGTGGTCAACAACTACGCCGGCGGAATCATCGACGGCGCCCGCCACGCCATCACCGGCGACCAGCCGATCACCGTCAACAACGACGGCACGATCATCGGCCGCAGCGGCTCCGGCATCAACATGGACAGCGCGGCTAACACGACGACAACAGTGACCAACCGCGGCACCATCACCGGCACGGCGGTCGGCGGTGCTGACGCCGACGGCGTCGATGTCGACGGCCTGGTCTCGATCGACAATTTCGGGACGATCGCGGCGGTCGGCCTGACCAGCGGCGCCAACGGCCTCAACGAGGCGCTCGCGATTGGCGGCGGCTTCGTCCACAACGAGGTGGGCGGCCTGATCATCAGTGACCAGCGCGCGATCACCGTGGACGACAGCAATGACGGTAGCGCCTTCGGCGTCATGACCATCATCAATGACGGCACGATCCGCGGCAACAACGGCGAGGCGATCTCGATCGTCGGCACCTTCGGCGACACCGTCATCAACACGGGCAGCATTTTCGGCAGCGTCGCCACCGACGGCGGCAACGATACGCTCACCAACAGCGGCTCCATCATCGGCGACGTCTCGATGGGCGCAGGCGACGACAGCATCAATCTCGCCACCGCTTCGATCGTCACCGGCACGATCGACGGCGGCGACGGCGTCGACACGCTGGTGCTGTCGGGAAGTGGCTCCGGTTCGCTCCTTGGCACCGTCGTCAATGTCGAGAAGCTCGACGTCCAGAGCGGCGTCTGGCGGATCAAGGACGCGGCCGGCTATTCCGACATCCAGGTCGAGAGCGGCGCGGCGGTCGTGCTGGAGGGCGCGGCCAATGGAATGGTGGTTGCCGCGGGCGCCGCGCAGCTGGTGTTCGGTCTGGCCTCGAACTCCGTGATCTCGGGCAATCAGTACATCCAGATCGGCGGCTCGGCCGACGGCACGACGATCGAGGCCGGCGGCGACCAGGATATCCTTGGCGGTGGTATCGCGACCAACACCACCGTGGACGGTGGCACCCAGAACGTCTTCGGCGTTGCGATCCAGACCACGGTCGCGAATGGCGGCTTCCAGCACGTTCACAACAATGCTTTCAACACCATCGTCAATGCCGGGGGTGAGCAGAACGTCTACATCGACGGCAGTGCGACCGGATCCACCATCAATGCCGGCGGCATCCAGATCGATTGGGGCTTCACGATCATCACGACGATCAACGGCGGCGGTCAGTACGTGTTCGGCTCGGCGAGCCTCACGACGATCAATTCGGGCCTGCAGGCCGTCGAGGGCGGCGGCACGGCCTCGGACACGACGATCCATGGCGGCGGGCAGGACGTCTATCTGGGTGGAACCGCGATCAACACCACCATGGATGGCGGCGTCCAGTCGGTCTATGGCGGCACGGTGGTCCAGACCACGATCAGCAATGGTGCCCTCCAGTATCTCCACGGCAACGCGTCGATCACGACGGTCAACGCCGGCAGCCAGCAGAGCGTGTACGCCGACGGCACGGCGACCGGTACCACGATCAATGCCGGCGGAGTCCAGGTCGATTGGGGCGCCGCCAACGCCACCATCGTCAACGGCGGCGTGCAATATGTGTATGGCAGTGCGACCGGCACGACGGTCCTGTCCGGCACGCAGTACGTGCAGGCCGGCGGCAGCGCGGATGACACCACGATCGGCTCGGGCGCGCTCGCCTTTGTCCATGCGGGCGGCACGATCGACGACGTGATCTTCGCCGGTCCCAATGCCTCGCTGGTGCTGGCCCAGGCGTCGGCCTTCACGGGAACGATCTCCGGCTGGCAGGACCATGACAGTCTCGATCTCGGCGACATCCTGTTCAGCGACGGTCTGACGTCGATGGCCTATGCGCAGAACAACGACAACACCGGCGGCACGCTGACGGTCTCCGACGGCACCCACGTCGCGACGCTGCACTTGCTCGGTCAGTACAGCGCGGCCGACTTCGCGCTGTCCTCGGACGGGCACGGCGGCACCCTGATCACCGATCCGGCGGTCGCGCAGCAGGCCCAGCTCGCGCCGGCGCTGCACGGCTGAGGTTGCGAGAGGCGTCAGCGGCGACGGCAGGGTTTCCCTGCCATCGCCCTGCGTGAGCCAGTCCGGCAGATGTCCCCTCCGGATACCGCATTTTTGCAAGCCGCCCCCTGCTAAGGGGCAATGGCGCCTGTGTCCGCTTCCCTATAATCCTGCCTTCAAGTCTTGAATCTAAGGCTTTGGGGGCGACGGTTCGTGCCCCACCAAAAAACGTGCGGGAGGAAGCATGCGGAAACTCATTTGGGCTGCGGCATCGGTTGCGGTCTTGACCGGGGCGTTGGCCCTGACCGGGCCGGCATCGGCCCAATCGCCGATCATCATCAAGTTCAGCCACGTCGTCGCCACCGACACGCCGAAGGGCAAGGCGTCGGAGAAGTTCAAGGAGCTCGCCGAGAAGTACACCGGCGGCAAGGTCAAGATCGAAGTCTACCCGAACTCGACGCTCTACAAGGACAAGGAAGAGCTCGAGGCGCTCCAGCTCGGCAGCGTGCAGATGCTGGCGCCGTCCAACTCCAAGTTCGGCCCGCTCGGCATCCGCGAATTCGAGGTGTTCGATCTGCCTTACATCCTTCCGGACCTGAAGACGCTGCGGAAGGTGACGGAAGGCCCGCTCGGCCTCCGGCTGCTCAAGCTGCTGGACTCCAAGGGCATCACCGGCCTTGCCTATTGGGACAACGGCTTCAAGCAGATGAGCGCGAACAAGAAGCTGGTCACGCCCGCCGACTACCAGGGCGTCAAGTTCCGCATCCAGTCCTCGCGCGTGCTGCAGGCCCAGTTCAAGTCGCTCGGCTCGCTGCCGCAGGTGATGGCGTTCTCGGAAGTCTATCAGGCGCTGCAGACCGGCGTCGTCGACGGTCAGGAGAACACCTGGTCGAACATCTATACGCAGAAGATGCACGAGGTGCAGAAGTACATCACCGAGACCAATCACGGCTACATCGGCTACGTCGTGATCGTGAACAAGAAGTTCTGGGACGATCTGCCGGCCGACATCCGCGACCAGCTGTCGAAGGCGATGAAGGAGGCGACCGACTTCAACAACGCGCAGTCGCAGAAGGAGAATGACGACGCGCTGGCCGAGATCAAGAAGAGCGGCAAGAGCGAAATCATCAAGCTCACGCCGCAGCAGGACGAGGCGATGCGCAAGGCGATGGAGCCGGTCTACAAGGACGCCGCAGGCCGCGTCGGCCAGCCGCTGATCGACGAGTTCCTCAAGGAATCGAAGAGCACGACGAACTGATCAGGATCGACCATCAATGACGGGGCTTCCGTGCAGCCTGCGCGGAGGCCCTTTTTGTTGCAAAACATTTCAGTCTGCATCTGAATGGACATTCAGGGGAGTTACATCTTCGTAAGAACGCTCTCTCTGTCCAAGTTGTAAGTTGCGCGCCAGCCGTCCGGCGCTCATCCTCGCCGGCATCCTTCCAGAGGAGGTCCGTATGAGGAAGTTCACCATCGCCGCCATCGCCGTGCTCAGCATCGCCGGCTCGGGCGCGGTCTATGCCCAGTTTCATCGCCCGTGGATGGAGCACTTCCGCCACGTCCGCATGAACCCGGAGGATCGTGCCGCCTTCGTCGACGCGCGGATCGCCGCCGTCCATGCCGGGCTGAAGCTCAACGCCGACCAGGAGAAGCTGTGGCCGCCGGTCGAGGCTGCCGTGCGCGACTTCGCCAAGCTGCGCATCGACCGCGCCAACGCGCGGATGAATGCCGGCCCGGGTGACGCCGGCAAGAACGCCGACAAGCCCGAGGATCCGGTCGCCCGCCTGCGCCAGCGCGCCGAGGACATGGGCGCGACCTCCGCCGCCCTGAAGAAGATCGCCGATGCCGCCGATCCGCTCTACAAGACGCTCGACGAGGGCCAGAAGCGGCGCCTTGCCGTGCTGACCCGCCACCGTGGTCCGTTCGGCGGCGGTGGGGACGGCCCGTCCCGACACTTCATGGAACGGGGCATGGACCGCATGATGGAGCGCGGCATGGACCGCTTCCAAGGCGACCGTTTCGACCGTGACGGCGGCCCGGACCGGGATCGCGAGGGCCGGCTCTGAGCCTCCCCGTATTTCCCGAGGAATTAACCCCGGGATTGGCCTTGGCGAAGCCGCTGGAATCCAGCGGCTTTTCGCATTTTCGGGCCTGTGGAAGAACCTTGGAAAACATGCGCCACATCGCTTGCCATACCCGGATCGCTTTGCTAAACGACCGGCCTCGCAAGGCATTGACCGCTTTTCGGGCGCATAGCTCAGTTGGTAGAGCAGCTGACTCTTAATCAGCGGGTCCCAGGTTCGAGCCCTGGTGCGCCCACCATATAAATCAAGCACTTAGCATCTGGCTTGGTAGAGTAGGCGACCTCATTTTACAGGTCGTTTTACAGTTTTGTTCTCGCTTCGAGCTTGAGTACCGCAGCTTCTGCAAGCTGAATGTCGCGACCAAGATAGTGCGCGTCCAGAATGGCCTCGACGTCCTTTAACGAGTGGCCGGTCACGGCCGCGATCTGCGGTACGCTGGCGCCAGCGATCGCCAGCCGAACCACTGCGGTGCCCCTCAAATCGTGAAACGTCAGGTCGCCAATGCCCGCCCGTTCGCAGGCCTTTGCCCACGATGTTCGAAAGCCGTCGGAAGTCCAGGGCCGGCCGAGCGTGTTCGTCAGGATAAGAGGTCCCCGACGCTGCGTGGTGTCCAGCAGAGCTCTCAAGGGAGTGCCGGCAGGCATCACTACGCGGCGCCCGCCTTTCGACTGGCGGAGACGAATATGAGGGCTCTCGTAGGCTGACCAAGGTAAGCGCAAAAGGTCGCCTTGTCGTTGACCGCTCCATAAAGCCAAGATCAGCGCCAACCTGATCTCTTCAGATGCAACTGATAGAACTGCGGCAATGTCCTGCTCGGTCCAGATCTTGTCGCGGCGGTCTGCGACGTAGAGCCGACCACCACGCTCGCAAGGATTGCTGGTGATAATGCCGCGATCTTTCGCGAAGGACAGAATGCGCGCCAACACCGTCCAGGCGAGATCAGCCTTGCGCGGCGTGTTGGCGAATTTGTCGCGCCAGCCTTTGAAGTCGCCGCGAATCCTGTGATCGGCGAGAGCGGCGATCGGCAGGTCAGCGAATTCTTCTTCAATGAGTTTGATGTACCTCAGATAATCGCGGCGAGTGGACGCTGCGATCTTGGTGAATTCCGGTGCCGCCTTGTATCGCGCGATGATTGACATGAAGGTGCCGCCGCGTGGCTGCCGTAAGTTCGAATGCGCCTCCTGGTATTGCTGGACGAAATCAGGGGTGCCTGGTTCTGCCTTGATCTGGGGGCCGCCGCGATAGGCGTAATAGTACGTCTTTGGTTCGCCGCTTGAGAGCGTCACCTTTACTTTATGAATCCCTTTGAGATTGACGCGCACGCTTTGCTCTCCACTCGTCCAGCGCGGATGTCGCAACGTCCGGAGTTTGAGTTCTGAGTAGTCCACTCAGCGAGTCTAACGCGAGATCGATCGCTTTCAAGTCCCATCGCGACGTGCCAGAAAGAGCAGAGGGTAGTCTTCCGATTTTTACCCAGTTCGAGAAGGTGCTGACTGACAGACCACAGTATGAGGCAGCTTGGTCACGCGACACCAGGCGCTGGCCAATACCGCCCCGAACAGAATCCATCGGAATTATCCAGTCGTGACAGCACCACGCCGAGGTAATTGGAAGATCGCACTTTCGCTGGCTGGCGCAACTGCAAGCACCGGCACGGAGATCAAGCTGCAGCCTTGTAGGAATGCGATCACGCAAGAAGAATCAAGCCAGATCAGGCGGCTCACATTGTCTTGAGATGCGACGAAATCCGTCGATCGCCGAAGATGGCGATCCTGGATCGGCTCACTCTCCCCGCCGCTGTCTCACTGATTCTGATTTGGGTGCGCGTGCGGTTGTCGCCGCATCGGGCTCTCGTGAACCGAGCGCGTTGCGTCTCGGCCATTCGGCTTCGATCCCTCACGCAAGCAGATATAATGTGTCGCTCGCCGGAGGCACTCGCACGAAGGGCTGCCGCTGCGCGGCACCGCTATCACTGCCCGTCGCGCGGGTGCCTTGTTAACCGGTCTCGCGACTGCACTCGGTCCCGGGTCCCGCCGCTACGCGTCGGCGCTATGCTGACCCTCCTGCGGGTGCCTCTTTTGATTCTCTCACTCTGCTCTTGTTTTCGATCTCTTGTTTTGGCCTGCGCTGACTTGCTCAACGTTCTAACGCTTGAGACCTAATGGGCGCTGCCCCTCGCGCGCGCCAGGGTAAAGCGCCGGCTGGCGCCGGCGCCGACCCGAGCGGTCTCCCCGGTCTTCCGTGCTTTCGAGGGCGTCACCTTCTCGAACGGCTGACATGCGCTCGTGCAGACCCGCGTCTATCGAGCGGCCCTTGCGGGCGGGCGATCCCTGTTCCAATCAGGATGCTCCTCACGGGGCTATCGTTGGCCTACGGGCTGATTCGTTGGGAGCCACCTGGTGATCCTGCGCCGTGAGCGCCCAGAGGGGACGAGTGCCCCGACGGATGAGCTGCGTTCGACGCCCCGTGGGGAGTTGCGCCATTGAGCGCCAGAACAGGGCCGGCGAAGATCGCAGCTGCCCGACTGCGAAGGAGGGAAGGGAATGAATGAAGACATAGCTGCCTACGTGGGTGTCGATTGGGCATCGGCGACACACTACGCTTACGCATTGGATGCCCAAGGCGCAAAACTCGGCCATCGTTCGTTCCAACATAGCGGTGACGGGTTGGCTGAACTGGCAGACTGGATCCAGCGCACGACGGGTGCTGAACCAGGCCGGATCGCGATTGGCATCGAGGTCCCGCATGGGCCCGTCGTCGAGAGCTTGATGGATTCGGGCTTCCTGGTTCATGCGCTAAATCCAAAGCAGCTCGATCGATTTCGAGATCGCTTCACCATGGCCGGCGCCAAGGATGATCGGCTCGACGCGTTCGTGCTCGCTGATGCTCTGCGGACCGATAGCCGTTTCTATCGATTCCTGGAGCCAGTGCATCCGACGATCATTCAGCTACGTGAGTGGTCGCGCATGACGGAGGACTTGTCTGCCGAACGCAATCGCCTGGCCAACCGCTTTCGTCATCAGCTCTGGCGCTATTTCCCGCAAATGCTTGAGCTCGCGGAAGACTGGTCGCAGCAGTGGATATTGGATCTTTGGGATCTGATCCCCACGCCGGCAAGGGCACGCGCCGTGAGGACGTCGACGATCGCAAGGCGCCTTAAGGAGAGCAGGGTAAAGAGGTGGACTGCGGACACCTTGCTCAATCATCTCCGCAGCACACCGATATCTGTTGCATCCGGTGTGACGGAGGCCTGCGTGGCGCACTGCGAGCTCATTCTAGGCCGTCTGCGGCTGGTTATGCAGCAGATGAAGCTTGCCATGAAGGAACTCGAGCGCCTGTGTTCGGCGGTGGCCGAACTTCCATCAGCGACCGGCATCGCGCCTCACGCCGATCCCGAGATCTTGCGGTCGATGCCTGGAATCGGAACGATCGTCCTCGCGGCACTTCTGTCCGAAGGACACGATGCGATCGTTCGCCGAGACGCTCAGGCGCTTCGGGGATTATCGGGCGTCGTGCCCGTCACGCGACGCAGCGGTAAGCAAATTGTCGTGGTCATGAGGCAGTCTTGTCCGCACCGTCTGAGGACCGCTGTCTATCATTGGGCACGCGTTGCGGTGCTGCATGACTTCCAAACGCGCAATCGATATGCCGCCTTACGCAAGCGCGGGCATTCCCATGCTCGCGCGCTCCGATCAATCGGCAGCAGGTTGATTGGCGTTGCTTGTGCCATGCTCAGGACCGGCGAACTCTTCGACAACGGCCGACCGCCGCAGTCCGCTGCGGCCTGATCCTGTCGTCGGCGAGACGCGAAGCTTCCAAATTGCGTAGCGTCGCGACGACGACAGGCCCGGATGTAACCAGTCGTTTCTTCACATCTGCGAGCGATGACACTTGGAGTGTTGTTGCCGTGCCGGCGTTGTTTTGCGCGTCGCTGCGCTCCCGCGGCGAAGGCTTAGGGCTCCGCCCTCAGCGCGCTGCGGAGTGCCTTCCGCCCAGCTTCGGTCGCTTCTCACTGACGCGATCGGCGACAGATATCTACGCTCCCTGCAGCCGGTTCCCCGCGAAGGCACTCGCTCCGCTTGCACACCCGCTGCTCGCCGCGAGGCAGGGCTTCGAGCGCGATGTTGCGCTCTTCACCCTGCCCAAAGGTGAGAACGGGAAGCTGCAAATGTTTGAGCGAACTTGCGAGAAGAAGGCTCTTGCAAAAGGTGGGGAGTCCCCTCCGCTCGGGTCGCCCTGGCGCTTGCTACCCCCGGTCTCGCCGACGGGCAGGGGTGCAGGCGCGGAGTGCGCGCTGCACCCATGGAAGCAAAAGGAAGAATGATCATGTCGGCCAAATCAGTTGAAATCATTCCCGCGAACGGGACGGAGGTTTTCATTCCGCTCAACAAGCTCAAGAAGTCCCCGAACAATGCGCGCAAGACGCCGCACAGCGAGGCGGCGATCGAGGGTTATGCGGCGAGTATTGCCGCCAAGGGCATCCTGCAAAATCTGGTGGTTGAGCCCGAGTTCGACGGAGCGGGAACGGCCACGGGGTTCTATCTCGTGACCATCGGCGAGGGCAGGCGGCTTGCACAGCTGCTGCGGGTGAAGCGGAAGGAGATCAAGAAGACCGAGCCGATCCGCTGCATCATCGACACCGCGAATGACCCCCACGAAATCAGCCTGGACGAGAATGTCACCCGCGAAAACATGTATCCCGCCGATCAGTTCGAGGCGTTCAGGAGGCTTGCGGAGGAGCGTGGCTTCGGCGCGGAGGAGATCGCCGCGCGCTTCGGGGTGACGCCGCATGTGGTGCGGCAACGCCTGCGGTTGGGTGCGGTTTCGCCAAAATTGATCGAGCTCTATCGCGATGGCGAACTGATCTTGGAGCAGTTGATGGCTTTTGCCATCACCGACGATCAGGCTCGGCAAGAAGGCGTCTATGAGCGTCTGTCCTACGACCGTGATGCCAGCACGATCCGGCGTCTGCTCACCGAAACCCATGTCGCTGCAACCGATCGCCGCGCGCGGTTTGTCGGGCTCGAGGCCTATATCGAGGCAGGCGGTACGATCCTGCGCGACCTCTTTACCGAGGATCGCGGCGGCTATCTGGAAGACGTGGCGCTGCTCGATCTCCTGGTGACAGCACGGCTTGGCCGGGAGGCGGACGCCTTACGGGCAGCCGAGGGATGGAAGTGGACGGAGCCCCATCTCGACTTCCCGCACGCCCACGGCATGCGCCGTGCCTACCCGCATCCGGTCGACCTTTCGGCGGAAGATCAGACCGCCCTTGAGGTCGCTCAAACGGAGTTCGACCGGCTGACCGAACAGCATCAGACAGCCGACGAACTGCCTGACGAGGTAGATGCGCGGCTTGGCGAGTTGGAGAACCAAATCGAGCAGTTTGAGGCGAAACGGCAGGCCTACGATCGCGGCGACGTCACGCGCGGTGGCGCGTTCGTCATCCTTAATCATGACGGCAGCGTCAGGATCGAACGGGGTTTCATCCGCGCCGAGGACGACAAAACCCATCCCGAAGCTGAGGAGGACGGTGACGGACTGGCCTCGGATGAGGAGGGTGGCGGCGACGATCAAGCCACCCGCGATGGTGAAGGAGGCGACGAGGAAAACGAGGAAGAAGAGGGGGAACAGAGACTGTCCGACACGCTGGTTCGCGACCTCTCCGCGCATCGCACCTTGGGGCTGCGCCTCAATCTGAGTGAGCAGCCAGACGTCGCCATCGTGGCGGCCAGACGATCTGGGAAGTGTTCGAAGCCGAACGCCCCAAACTCGTTCCCTATGCCGGCCGCTTCGACGGCTTCCATGCGGTGACGGCATCGGTCTCGAAGACCTGCCTGGTGCGCTTCGACAACAACAAGTACTCGGTCGCAGCCAGCGCAGTCGGACGACCGGTCGAGGTTCAAGCCTATGCCGATCGCATCGTGATCCGTCAGGATGGACGCATCGTTGCCGAGCACCCGCGATCCTTTGGCCGCGGCGATACCGTCTACGACCCCTAGCATTATGTGCCGGTGCTCGCCCGCAAACCCGGCGCCTTGCGCAACGGTGCTCCCTTCAAAGACTGGGTGCTGCCAGCCGCGATCGAGCGGATCCGGCGCAAGCTTGCCAGCACCGACGACGGCAATCGGCAGATGGTCGACATCCTCAACGCGGTGCTGACTGACGGTCTGCCCGCGGTGGAAGCGGCCTGTGCCGAAGCGCTCAGTCACAGCGTCCATTCGGCCGATGTCGTTCTCAATATCCTGGCCCGTCAACGTGAACCCGCCCCACCGGCCAACATCATGACGCCGGCCGCACTGACGCTCCGTCATGCACCGATCGCCGATTGTGCCCGCTACGACAACCTCCGGAGGACCATCTGATGGAACGAACCCAAATCTTCGACCTCATGGGCGAACTCAAGCTCTACGGCATGAAGGCTGCCTTCGACGAGATCATGGCAACTGCCGTCAAGCGCCAGCACGAACCTCAGCGCATTGTCGGCGACCTGCTCAACGCCGAGATCAACGAGAAGCAAGCCAGGTCGATCAAATACCAGCTCACCATTGCCAAGCTTCCGCTTGCCAAGGACATCGCCGACTTCCAGTTCGACGGCACGCCGATCAATCAGACACTCGTCAATGATCTTGCTGGCGGCGGCTTCATCGCCCAACAACGCAACGTCGTGCTGGTTGGCGGCACCGGCACAGGCAAAACCCACCTGGCCATTGCCATCGCCAGAAGCTGCATCCGATCCGGTGCCCGCGGCCGCTTCTTCAACGTAGTCGACCTCGTCAATCGCCTCGAGACCGAGACCCGCAACGGACGGCAAGGACGGCTCGCCGAGCATCTGACCCGGATGGACTTCATTGTGCTGGATGAACTCGGCTATTTGCCCTTCGCCCAGTCCGGTGGCCAGCTTCTCTTCCACCTCGTCAGCCGGCTCTATGAGCGCGCCTCCGTCATCGTGACCACCAATCTCGCCTTCGGCGAATGGCCGAGCGTGTTCGGCGACGCCAAAATGACCACCGCGCTGCTCGATCGGTTGACCCATCACTGTGACATCGTCGAGACCGGCAATGACAGCTGGCGCTTCAAAAGCCGCGACGACGATCACGCCACCCGCGCTCGTCTCGTCTCCGCTATCCCGGCCAGCTCCAACGAGCCGAGCGCTACCGTCAAACCGCGGCGCACGAAGGGGTCAAAATTGGACGCCGATGTGGAGTGGGCCCCTCGGAGCAGACGGGGTCAGGCTGCTGGTTTGACCGTTCGCCGGGTGTGTTGATCCTCGAATTGCACAGGACTGAGATAACCGAGTGCCGAGTGAAGCCGTCGACGGTTGTAAACCTCCTCAAGGAAGCGCGGAAGGTTTTCGGCAACGTCGATGAAGGTTTCGAATGCCATCGGATAAACGGCTTCGACCTTGAGTGTCTTCATGAAGCTCTCCGCCGTGGCGTTGTCGTATGGGTTGCCGCGCCGGCCCATGGAGCCGATCAAGCCGTGGGCGGCAAGATGATCGCGATAGGCAGCCGCAGCGTATTGTGATCCACGATCGGAATGATGCACGCAGCCGGGAGGTGGTTTGCGGCCTTCGATCGCGGCGGCCAGGGCCGCGAGCGTCAGCCGGGCGTCGATCGAGCGGCTGATGGCGTATCCGACCACTCGCCGTGACCAGGCATCCAAGATGACGGCGACATAGACAAAGCCGCCGGCGATGGCGACATATGTGATATCGGCCACCCAGAGTTGGTCGGTACCGGTGGGAGTGATGTCGGTGGCGAGATTCGGGAAGGTCGGCTGACCGTGATCGCTGTCTGTTGTCACCATGAAGCGGCGACGTAATCTCGGCTGAAGGTCATGCTCACGCATCAGGCGGCGGATCTTCTTGTGATTAACGATCAGGCCCTGCTGGCGAAGCGCAGCCTGGACGCGACGCCAGCCATAGTGCTCGAACTCGTCGCAGATAGTGGCGATCGCCTCAACGATCGCAGTATCATCGGCCGCCTTCTCAGAGCGGTCATAGTAAGTCGAGCGCGCAATCCCCATCAGCCGACATCCTTCCGTGACGGAGAGGCCGCGGGGCCGGTGATCGCGGATGTAGGCTCGCTTCTCCTCCGCGGTCGTGCATGCAGAGCCCCCTTTAGAAACTCGAGCTCCAGGGCCTGTTTCCCGACCAGCCTCTCGAGGGCGGCAATTCGCGCCTCATAATCCTGGAGAAGATCGGCCGCCGCCAAATCTTCATCGAGAGCGCCTGCCTGAAACTTCTCGACCCAGATCCGGATCAGATTGCGGGAGATGTCATGCCGCTTCGCGAGCCCGTGCAGCGTCTCGCCGCTCAGATACTCTTGCGACACCTGCCGTTTGAACTCGACGCTGTGGGTTCGGTGCTTTGCCATGGGCCTTCATCCTCTGAAAGCCCGGCCGTCCGGTCAATTACTGAAAGCCAACCTGTCCCCCCTGGAGGGCCCACTCCAATGAGGGGTCAAATTTACAGACGATGACGTAATTGCGGTCGGCGCTCGTGGCAGACAAGCTCCGTTATCGTTGAGCCCTCGCAATCAAATGATTCGAAGGAGCTCCCATGAAGCAGTACGTCGGGCTGGACGTCTCACAGAGAGAAACCGCTGTGTGCGTTGTCAACGAGACTGGTCAAGTAATCTTCGAAGGAAAAGCCAAGTCTAATCCTGGTGTCTTGACTGACCTGCTTAGCAAACATGCGCCTCATGCCGAGCGTATCGGCTTCGAGACCGGTGCGATGGCGAGTTGGCTATGGCATGAACTCCGCAGGGTTGAGCTTCCGGTGGTCTGCATCGACGCTCGGCATGCGCACGCAGCTTTGTCGGTCCGAATGAACAAGAGCGATCAGAATGATGCGCGAGGCCTTGCCGAACTGGTGCGGGTTGGATGGTATCGAGAGGTCAAAGTCAAAAGTGAGGAAAGCCAGAAGATCCGAGCGATCCTTGTCGCCAGATCTCGGCTAGTACCTCGTCACAGAGATTATGACTCTTTGGAAGTGGCGGGGTAGGCGCCAGCCATTTTGGCGCGAGCCTTGTCTGTTGTGAACATCCATTTGATGCGGGAGCGGGCGGCATTTCGTTGTCGTTCCCAGGCGGTGATTTCGCGGCGCAGTCGCTTAGGGTCGTCGATCCTGCGATCCAGGCACTGGCCCCGCAGGACGCCGATTTCGATCTCGACCATGTTGAGCCAGCTTGCGTGTTTTGGGGTATAGTGGAACTCGAGCCGTCGCAAAATCCGCCTGGCTTCGGCGGGCGGGAACGCCTGATAGAGGGCGCCGGCGGAGTGGGTCGATAAATTGTCCTGGACGACCCGGATGATCTCGGCGTCGGGATAATGGATGTCGACGAGATCACGCATGCATTGGGCGTAATCCCTTGCCGCTCGCCGCTCGGTGACCTTGACCTTGCGCCAGGGACGATGCACGTCGAGGAGAACGAAGAGATTGACCGTGCCATTGCGACGATACTCATAATCGTAACGTTCGAGCCTGCCGGGCTTGGCCGGGATGGGCTGACGCGTTTCGCCGATGAGTTGCACCGGGCTTTCGTCGAAGCACACCACTGGCCGCCTGGAGTCGGGTGCCTCGGCATAGAGGTCGAGCACATCCTCCATGCGGGCGACGTATTCGCCGTCGACCTGCGGAATGCACCACATGTCTTTGCGCCAGGGCTTGAGGGCATTCTCGGCCAGGCGCCGCCGAACCGTCTCGTGCGACAGGCTCTTGTGTTCGGTGAGCTTGACCATCGCACCCGCCAGCAGCTTTAGCGTCCAGCGGGCACGGCCCCTTGGCGGACTGGCGCAGGCTGTCGCCACCAGCAAGGCTTCTTCCTTGCCCGTGAGTTTGCGCTCCGCCCCGGGACGCGGCTCTTCGCTCAGCGCCCGCTCCAGATTGCCTTCCACGAAGCGTCGCTTGGTCCGGTACACGGTCGAGCCGCTCACGCCGACGCTCCTTGCGATCTCCTCGTCGCTGGTCTCGGCATCGGCGGCCAGCAAAATCTGCGCTCGCTTGAGCTTGCGGGACGCATGCTTGCCGCCGCTGAGCAGCGCCCTCAGTTCGGTGCGCTCGATTTGGCTGAGTTCGACCCGATAGCGTACATTCATGGCGTGCCTCCTCGTTCGAGGCACGCACGAACAACTGAATCGGATGGCCGGCGTGAGTCCTTCGACAAAACCCTTCACGCCCACGCAGGGGCAGTATCTGGCTTTTATCCACCTCTATACCCGGCTGCATCGCAGGCCCCCGGCCGAAACCGACATGCAGGAATATTTCCGCGTCAGCCCGCCTACGGTTCACCAGATGGTCCTGACACTGGAACGCGCCCGCCTCATCAGACGGCAGCCAAGGACGCCTCGCAGCATCGAGGTCCTCGTTGATCCGAAACTCCTGCCGGAGCTAATCTGACCGCCGGACCCAACCTGTCAAAATCACTGTGCAGAGCCACTAGTGTCCATGCGCCGAGACATCGAGAACCAGGTTCGCAGCTTGATCAAGGAATGTGGATTGCTTTTCCCTCGCGCGATCGGCCAACAGTTCCGCAACCAGGTCAGCGAACTCTTGGGCGTCGATCATTTGCTTCTCAGCGTGATATCGCCGCTGCTCTCGATCCACGAGAACGTTTGTCAGCAACAAGGTAAGTTCGACAACGAGGTCCGCCGGTTGGCAAAGCTGGACGAGACGACGCGTCGCCTGATGACGGTCCCGGGGGTCGGTGTCGTGACGGCCCTAACGTTCCGCCACACGATCGATGACCCCTCGCGCTTCCGATCGGCTTCGACGGTCGGCGCCTACCTAGGCCTTACGCCGAGGCGCAGCCAATCCGGCGAAACCGACACCAACGGAAAGATATCTCGATGGGGCGACCGGCTTCTCCGAACTTACTTGTTCGAGGCCGCCACTGTCCTTCTTTATCGAACCAAAAAGTGGTCTTCCCTAAAGGCCTGGGGCATGAAGCTCGCCAAGCGGATCGGCATGAAGAAGGCAAAGGTCGCCATCGCCCGAAAGATCGCCGTGATTCTCCACTGCATCTGGGTCGATGGCACATCGTTCGACTGGGGCCAGCCGAAGCCAATCTGATATTTGCTCGCAAGTTCCTGGTCCGGTCCGCCGGACTGGCGATGTCCCGCTGGGACGGTGGTCGTGGTGACCTCGGTCAATCGGCTGGTGGCGGTTCGCCCGCACTCCGCTGCAAACGTTGAGGCGCCCGATCCGGACATCATCATGAGGCGCTCGCGACCTCGGAAAGGACCATGACCCCAGCTACGACATCAACCCAACCCGCTGAAGCCGCCAACGACGTCGATTGCCAATCCCGCTAGGCAATCGTCTCGCCATCCGCGATCGCTCCGTCTCCGCAACCTGACCAGCTCCGACGGAGCAATCGCTACCAGCGTGTCACTGGAGAGAGGAAGAATGGTAGCTTGACAACAAACCGCAATTAAAGGGCCGATTGACATTCCAGGCTTTGGCCGCACCGGACGCTATCAGGACGCGCTTGTTCAGTGAACGGCCAAGCCGCGCTGCTTCCCCTGTTGGCCCTAAGCTGACGTTTTTGGGACCGTTGGCGTGAGGTCGGCTTATGACCCAACTCGGACATTTGCGCGAGACGGGGGTGGCGGCGAATAAATGCGACGCGCGTACGTTCGAGTAACCCACCTCAGCGCATGGTCGGAGCATGCTCCCGCTTGGCTAACGGCAGAGCACGGTGAACTAAGATTGGAGCGCTGCCAAAGTAGGGCGACAGCGGAATTAAATGTCGGCCCCCTTGTTGGGGTCACCACGCTCTTCTGCGCCCTGTAGTTCCTTCTGCGCTTGGTCCCAGAACTCGTCTTGGCGTCCTTCGGGGTTGCCCGCCTGCTCCCACAGCTCAAACGCGCGTTTCCGTATCTGCTCCTCGGTTGGGTGGGCCATCACGAAATCTCCCAGAGCGCAGGTCCTGCTTTGGACAGGAGGCACAAAGGGCAGGACCGCCGGGCCAAGTTCATCCTAAAGAGCCAATTCGAGCTTCGGAGAGTCGTTCCTTGTCTTCAGGTATGCCGCCGCCCGATCTTCCTCGTCTCGCCACGTGCCTTGTCGGCCGGATCATCCGCCAAGGCCCATATCAGCCGTATCCCGGCCGATGGCCCGAAGTCGGCTTCTGACCCCGGCAGACGTTTGCTGGGCTACTATTGTTCTGGCGTCACTCTGGTTCCGGGTGCACACTGGTTCCTTCACCGCTTGGCACCGTGCTTTGATCGGTGATGAGAACGCCGGTTGCGCTCCCGCCCAATTCACGCAGGGAAAGGAGAGTGCCATGGGACGACGCCCACAATCCCACATTGACGACAATCTGAACGTGGAAAGAACCCGCATCATAGCGGAATTGGAAAACACGCCGCCAGGACCGCGGCGTGATCTCCTAGAACGCAAACTGCGGCAGCACGAAACCGCTTCTCATATAGACGGGTGGCTAACGTCGTCGGGCCTACAACCCCCGGAGGAATAAGGCCGTCTCAGGCCAACCGAGGAATAGATCAATGAATTCGACTCATCGAACGATTTGCAAACGCGAGTGTATGCATGAACGGAACACGCAGTAACTCAAAATACGGGCTTCAAGCATTGGACGGGCAGCAGAAACAAGAGTACCGCGCATATATTATGGGCCTCGACGGACATATCGAGCTTCGCATCGATCTAATGTGCGAGGACGAAATCGAAGCCAGGAAGCGCGCCAGATCCTTAGCTGACGGGTGCGACGTAGAACTATGGTGTCAAGATCGAAAGATTGCGGAATTCAAGAGTGAGTAAGGCCGCCTCAGTTGGCGGCCTCTTTCGTGCTCACCATCCTGCTACATCACCTTATGGCCCATCGCTTGCGTGAATGCGGTGCAGCCGGCCTGTCCTCACGCCCAGCTCTATTGTCGTCCGTGAAGAATGCGGATTGATCTGAGAAATAAGCAGAATTTGTCTTGATGTAGTATTCGATTTTGCAGGAAAGCGGGGTGTTGGACCTCGCTTTCTTGCGTTTTAGGATTTTGCTTTTGGGCGATTCGTGATTCCCTGACGGCGTCGTCGACATTGGGGAATGCGATGAGCAAGCCGAGGGATGATCGCCAGAAAGACCTGTTGCTTCCGGCGCTTGATCAGATCATCGACATGGGTCATCCGCTGGTGCGGTTGGCAGCGCTGATCGACTGGAACATCCTGAATGAGCGCTTCAGTTCAGTGTGCCAAGCAGGGTCGGGCCAGCCGGGCTTGCCGACGCGGCTAGTCGCCGGCCTGTTCATTTTGAAGCACATGCACAACCTGTCAGATGAGGTGCTGTGCGCTCGCTGGATCGAGAACCCCTATTACCAATACTTCTGCGGCGAATTGAGCTTCTGCCACCGTCTGCCGTTCGATCGATCGTCGATGACACGCTGGCGGCAGCGGCTCGGCGAGGAACAGCTCGTCGCCCTGATCCAGGAAAGTCTTTCAGTGGCGCACAAGACCGGCGCCATCGGTCCCAAGGACCTGGAACGGGTGGTCGTCGATACCACAGTGCAGCCCAAGGCGGTTGCACATCCGACCGACGCGCGGCTGCTGCATCGAGCAATCACCAAGCTGGTCGGGCTCGCCAAGTGCAACCGTGTGCCGCTACGCCAGAGCTATCTGCGCCTGGCCAAGCGCGCCGCCATCATGACCGGCCGCTATACCCACGCCCACCAGTTCAAACGCGCCCGGCGGCAGCTCAAGTTCCTGCGGACACGGCTTGGCCGGATCATCCGCGACATCCGCCGCAAGATTGATGGCGATACGGTGCTGGAAGCTCGCTTCGGCCCGTTGCTCGGTTTAGCGCAGCAGGTGCGCAGCCAGGATCAGCATCAGCGCGGTCCGAAGGTCTATGCGTTACATGCTCCGGAGGTTGAGTGCATCGGCAAAGGTAAAGCCCGCGCGCCCTACGAGTTCGGCTGCAAGGTCAGCATCGCCACCCCTGTGACGTCTCCGAAGGGCGGCCAGTTCGTGCTCCATGCCAAGGCCCTGCATGGCAATCCCTTCGATGGGCACACGCTCGGTCCCGTAATCGCCGACATGGAGAAGCTCACCGGGGTGGAGACTCGCCGTATCCACGTCGACAAAGGATATCGCGGTCACAACCACCCGCATCGGTTCAGGGTCTGGATCTCGGGTCAGGTCCGCCGCGTCACAGCTTCCATCCGTCGCGAGATGAAGCGTCGCGCGGCTGTCGAGCCTGTCATCGGCCACGTCAAGGCCGAGCACCGCATGGACAGAAATTATCTCAAGGGACGCCTCGGCGACCGCATCAACACTGTTCTCGCCGCCGCCGGCTATAACTTCGGTCTGCTGCTGCGATGGCTCGCAGAGCTCTTGCGTGTCATCATCCGAGCCTTCTTCGAGACCGTCCCGGCTCGAAACACCGCTTGAGCCGGGCGCCGCCGCCAGTTCTTCACGAACGACTCTATTCTTCAGCCGACGATGTCACGGTCGATCGCAAAATCATCAAGTAGGAGTGAAGTGCCTCCCGAAAGCAGGCTGGCGATCAGCTCTGCCGCGAGAAAGCTGAATGTGATGCCATTCCCGCCGTAGCCGAAAGCAGCAAAGACATTCCTGTAACCAGGAACTCTCCCAATCAGGGGTAGCCCGTCACTGGTGGTATCGAAGGCGCCCGACCATTTGAAGGCCACATCGCCGGATGCCTGCGGCCAAAGCGCTTTCAGATATGCCCTGAGCGCCTTCACCTTGTCCGGCGTCGCTGCATCGCGGGCGTCTGGCTGAATGAGAGTGTCATCATCCTCACCACCCACGATGATTCGACCGTCCGTTGTCGTACGCGCATAATGATAGTTCTGAGACGCCTCCCAGATCAGTGCTTGCTCAGGCCAGAGATTGTGTGGCTGCGGGACCGTTGCGATCGCCCAACTGGACGCTGGTTTTTGGGCTCTGGGTCGCACAATGTCCGGCATCACATAACCGGTCGCAAGCACCACGTCGCGCGCCTCAACCGACAGTCCGCCCTCAAGACCGACAGTTACGCCCGATCCGGCGCTGTCAAACGCAATCGCATCGGCTTTGAGCAGACGAGCGCCGCGCTTGACAGAAATGCCGAGCAGGCCGCGCGTCAGTCGCACGGGATCGGCGTCGGCCGCATCGCTTGACAGGATCGCGGCAGCCCGGCCGACCGTGAAACGCTGCAGTAATCCGGCATAGTCGAGCAAATGTGACGGCAAATCGGCGCGGGACCTGACTGCATACTCGTCGTTGATGAGTTTTGGACTATCGCCCACGGCAAGATAGAGCGAAAGACGCGGCCGCATTTCGCAGGGAATTCCATGATGCGCGACGAGCGACATCAATGCCCGCGTTGCACCGTGGCTCGCGCGATAGCAGCGAACTGCTTTTTCAAAACCGTAGAGCTGCGTGAGTTCGAGAAGCGGACGGTCGATTTCCCACAGCAGCATCGCCGTGCTTGCGACCGTGCTACCGAGGCTCGGCAGCTCACGATCGATCACCACCACTTGCCGGCCCTGCCGGGTCAGGCGTTCGGCGACCAGAGCGGCGGTGATGCCGGCGCCAACGATCAGCACATCGCAGCGGAAACTCTCGGTCACAGGCTTGATGTTCGGGGGTGGTAGATTGGCCCACGGCGAATATGGGCTTCGCAGGTCGTCCTGTTCGATGTTGTCATCTCTAAAGATAAGACGCTCCCACAAACGCTCGGGCACCGTAAGGGCAACTCATCAAAGGTTGTGGCGTTCCCTACGTGACGGCGCAGCTGAGGGATTGTGGATCTCAAATGGGATCCGGCGCCCTCGTTTAGCAACGATACTCCGCTCCGCTGGTTGAGACTGCAAAGTTGCGGAGCCCTTCATGGCACATCGAGACAAGACTTCAGTATCCCGCCGGCAAATCGTCCGCGCGGCGAGCGCGACGCTCGCTGCGGCTTCGCTGGCATCTTCAACAGCGAAAGGAAACACTGATATGGCCGAGCAGGACCTGGTCGATCCCGTCACCCGCTATCCGAAGCCACCATTCAAGAAGCAGTCACAGCCCTGGCCCGGCCTCGCCGGCAAGATGGAACCGCGTCCCGATCACGGCGAGACAAGCTACAAGGGCTCCGGGCGGCTCGCCGGCCGCAAGGCGCTGATCACAGGCGGCGATTCCGGCATGGGCCGCGCGGCCGCGATCGCATATGCACGCGAAGGCGCCGATGTCGCCATCAACTATCTGCCCGCGGAAGAGCCCGACGCACAGGAGGTCATCGCCCTGATCAAGAAGGAAGGCCGTACCGGCCTTGCGCTTCCCGGCGACCTCAAGGAGGAAGCCTTCTGCAAGAAGCTGGTCGAGCAGGCTATGCAGGGCCTCGGCGGTCTCGACATCATCGTCAACAACGCCGCTCGTCAACAGACGCGCACCTCCATCCTCGACGTCTCGTCGGAGGATTTCGACGCGACCATGAAAACCAACATCTACGCACCGTTCTGGATCATCAAGGCAGCACTGCCGCATCTGAAGCCCGGCTCTTGCATCATCGGCACGACGTCCGAGCAGGCTTACGATCCCTCACCCGATCTCTACGATTACGCACAGACCAAGGCGGCGACCATGAACTACGTGAAGTCGCTGGCGAAGCAGCTCGCCTCGAAGGGCATTCGGGTCAACGGCGTTGCGCCGGGGCCGATCTGGACGCCGCTCCAGGTTTCGGGCGGCGCTACGATGGAGAAGCTCGAGAAGTTCGGCGGCATGACGCCGCTCGGCCGCCCAGGCCAGCCCGCTGAGCTCGCCTCGATCTATGTGCAGCTCGCCGCAGCGGATGCGAGTTATGCGACCGGGCAGGTTTATGGCTCGGCAGGCGGATCAGGACAGCCGTAATCGCTGAAGGCAGACGATTGAGCTCAGGAACCATCATCGGTCCTGAGTTTTACAAAACTGTCATGGAGAACATGTCGCCAGCTTTGGACCCCTGCCTGGACCGATGGCGCTCGTAACAGTCAAACCTACACGGATCGATGTCGCGATCGCCGATGAGATCGCGGCTCACACCGACTACGAGGTCGAGGACGCTTCCAAGGCCCTCACTTGGGGCGCGGACGAGCATGTGCTGCTCGCACTGGCGGCGGCAGGCTGGCTTTATGTCCAGCTCCGCAAGCCGCAGCAGGCCCGACTCGCAAATCACATTCTGACGGCCTCACTCGTGACGGCCGTCCTACCGCATATCCTCAAATCCGCGTTCGACCAGACCAGACCTGATCGGCTGACAATCGTCGGTCACCGGCATGGCGTTCCCGTCTCCGGGCGGGCACGCGATGCCTTTCCATCCGGTCATGCCGTCCACATGGGTGCACTGGCGTCCGCAGCGGGTCTGCTGCCGCCAGCGCGGCGTCGCACCGTGCGTGCTATCACGGTCGCACTTTCGCTGACGCGGATCTCGCTGCTTGCGCATTGGGCAAGCGACGTCGTTGCCGGTTTTGCGCTTGGCGCCGCGGTCGAACGACTCTTGCGGCCTTGGACATTGGCGGGACGTCGCCGCGACCCGCGACGCCCTAGAATTGAAAGGGCGTGATTGATACTGAGAGCTTGCCGTCTGTCGCCTTCTGCACGGAAAACTCGATCTCTTTCGAGGCCTTCACATCACCCACCGTGACTGAAATCGCGCCGCTGCATTGCAAGGTGTGCTTCTGATTGCTCCTGGAGGTCGTCACGATCTTCTCGCCGAGAAGGTAGAGCGGCTTGTTATTCTCCAGGCTGACCTTGGCCGTGGAATTCCTGGCGGCGAATTCGACCAGCGGATTGCGATGATCGTCCGAAACGATATCGAGGATGGCCTTTCGCGTTTCCGGAGAATCGCATTCAGGCTTTCCGCGACGATTTGCAATCATCTCAACGTTGGCAACGTCCTATTAAAGTTCCGTAAAGCAGAACTAGAGAGGCAATCGCCCCTGATCTTCGGACCAATCAATAATCTCGAAGAACATGCCCCGACGAAGCATTTCGGTCTCTAGATTGGCGGCATGCTCCCGCCAATTAGACGTTTCGCGAACTTGGAAGCGCGGTTTCTCTCCGGCAGCCTTCTGAGAATCGTCCGACGCGAGAGCGCCGCGAACACTTTCATACATCATCGTGATGCTGTCGTTTGTGAAAGCTCGATAGTCCATCGGTCCAACAAAAATGCCGTCGCCGGGTTGAGTTCAGCGACGACTCCAGTGGGAGTTCGTTGATATCGACTATGCGCTAGTCGGGATAATGATGGGCTTTGGGGGTTAACGGGCCGTTTCCTGCCCAATATCGGAGAGCGGGACCCGGCGTACGCTCGCTGCCTCGCCCTGTGCTAAAGCCTGGGCTCCACGCCAGGCGCCACACGCCTTCGCGAGAGCCACCAACGAACTGATCAGATACGTCTGGTGGCAGAATTGGCTGAGATCATCGAATGAGCCGCTCACCATGGTGGCAAGTTCACGCGCCGGACCATGCTCTGTTCACCAGCGACCCAACTCCAAACGCCGTTGCCGGTCTGCCGCTCCGTCCATCGTCTAGGACTATCTCGCGACCACCGGCCCGGCGAGGTCAAAGACCGCACGGGGACCCTGCATGTCCTCGCCAATCTAGGAAGCTTGGGGCTGAGAAAGATCGGCGTGGCGCGCTCCAGACAAGCAGAACCTCAGTGTTTCGCTATTACACTTTGTGCCGATACATTGAGGGCCTCGCGGCCATAAGTTACAGCCGTTGGAGGAGACAGCGCCCGGAGGTGGGCACGTTTCGCGGACCTTGCGCATCTTCAGCAGTCGTGGGGCACGCGGGTGCCGGGTATGGCCTGTCTTTTTTCCGCTTGATGCCACGAAAACCGAGTTTTGCGCGCCGAAGATCGGCGCCAGTGACGGCCGCATCGGGCTGCCCGTCCAACAGGCCCGAAGGAACCTGAATCCAGACAATCGGTTATCTCTCAGTTTTAGCATCACCGGTAGGATTGTATGCTTCGCCGGTAGGTTTCTTTTTTCGGGTATCGCTCGGTACTCTGAAACGGGGCGCGGCTGGTCATGGTGGATTATCGCAAAATCTTCGAAAGCTCTCCCGCGCTATTCCTTGTCCTCGGCGCCGACGAGACTTTCCCCATCCTGGACGCCAGCGATGCCTACCTTCGGGCCACTCACACGGAACGCGATGCGATCATAGGTCGCCCTCTGTTCGAAGTCTTCCCGGACAACCCCGAAGATCCGTCTGCGACCGGAATCACGAACCTCCGCGCGTCCCTCAAAAGAGTCCTTGCCGGGGGTCGACCAGATACGATGGCCGTACAGAGGTACGACGTCCGCGGACCGGGCGGCGACTTTGAGCAACGGCACTGGTCGCCCCTGAACTCTCCGGTGATCGGACCGGACGGGCGGGCTCAATACATCATGCACCGGGTCGAAGACGTCACCGACATCACCCGGGGCGACCGCGTGGCCGCGCTTGCAGACGAGACCATGCGGCTCGAAGTCATGCTGCGGGCGCAAGAGCTGCAGGAGGCCAACCGTCAACTGCGGGAGGTTACCGAGCAGTTCTAGGCAGTCTACGACCAGGGCCTGTTCGCCGCGCGCCTCCGCCTGGACGGGACGGTCCTCGACATCAATCGGTCGGCCCTCGAGGTTTGCGGCTTCCAGCGTGCGGACGTCCTCGACCGCCCGTTCTGGGAGTGCGGTTGGTGGAATCGGTCGCAGGAGGTGATGGCGTGGGTCCGTCACGCCGTCGAGCAGGCTATAGCCGGCGAGCCGTTCCGCGGCGAGTCGCTGTATTTTTGGGGTGACGGTTCGGAGCACATCGTTGACTTCGCCTGCATGCCGGTGCGGGACGCGTCCGGCCGCGTGGTCGTCGTCGTGCCGACGGGCATGGACGTCACGGAACGGGTCAGGGCCGAACAGAACCAGCGGGAGTTGGAGGCCGAACGCCGGCGAGCCGAGGCGCTCGCCGAGATCGACCGCGGCAAGACGCGGTTCTTCTCCAACATCAGCCATGAATTCCGCACGCCGTTGACCTTGATGCTTGGGTCGCTCGAAGAGATGAATCGCGAGTCTGGTGGAGCGACGATTCCGGCCGCGTACTTCGATCAGATGGACCTGGTCCACCGCAACGGCTTGCGCCTGCTCAAACTTGTCAACACGTTGCTCGACTTCTCGCGGATTGAGGCGGAGCGCGTGCAGGCCGTCTATGAGGCGACCGATCTCGCCGAGATGACGGCGCATCTTGCCAGCGAATTCCGCTCGGCGATCGAGAAGGCTGGTCTGACACTGGTCGTCGATTGCCCGCCGCTTTCGGACACCGCCTTCGTCGACCGGGAAATGTGGGAGAAGATCGTCCTCAATCTCCTGTCCAATGCCTTCAAGTTCACATTCGAAGGTACGATCGAGGTGTCCCTGCGACAGGCAGACGAGCAGTTCGAGCTCGTCGTCGCCGATACCGGCACCGGCATTTCGACCGCTGAGCTGCCTCGGCTGTTCGAGCGCTTCCACCGCGTGGAGGGTGCGAGGGGCAGGACCTACGAAGGTTCTGGCATCGGGCTTGCGCTTGTGCAGGAGCTTGCGAGGCTACACGGCGGCGAGGTCACCGCCGAAAGCGAACTTGGCAAAGGCTCGACATTCCGGGTGACGATACCCAACGGCACCGCTCATTTGCCACAACGGCAGATCGGCGGCGTCCGCACGCAAGCCTCGACGGGCCTGAGCGCGAGGCCGTTCGTTGAAGAGGCGCTGCGCTGGCTTCCCGATACCTCGGCCGTGCCTAACGAGATCATCGAGGTCGCGTTGCCCGTGGAACAGGCTGCTGCGCCTCAAGCGCAACGGCCGCTCGTTTTGCTGGCGGACGACAACGCCGACATGCGCGAATATCTGACGCGCATTCTCGGCGAGCATTACCGCGTCCACGCGGTGCCGGACGGTGAGGCGGCCTTGGAAGCAATCTCCCGAAAACTGCCCGATCTCCTGCTCAGTGACGTGATGATGCCGCGGATTGGCGGGATGGAATTGCTGACGCGGCTACGCGCAGACCCCCGCACCAGGTCACTGCCAGTGATCCTGCTTTCAGCGCGTGCGGGCGAGCAGACCAAGGTCGAGGCCCTCCGTGCCGGCGCGGACGACTATATTGTGAAGCCGTTCACTGCGCGAGAACTGCTGGCGCGCGTAGACGCGCATCTGAAGATCGCAAGCGTGCGTGGCGAGGTGATGGAAAGCCTTCGTCAAAGCGAAGAACGGTACCGCGCCTTCGTCACCGCGACCTCGGACATTGTCTATCGCATGAGTCCAGACTGGAGCGAGATGCGCAACCTCCAGGGCAAGGACTCCGTCCGCGATACGGAGAGCCCGAGCAAGACCTGGCTCGAAACGTACATTCATCCGGACGATCAGCCGCAGGTCTTGTCGGCCATCGACGAGGCGATCCGGACCAAGACACCGTTCGAGTTCGAGCATCAGGTCAAGCAGATCGACGGTACGTTGGGCTGGGTGCACTCGCGAGCCGTTCCGGTGTTCGACGAGGACGGCGAGATCGTCGAATGGTTCGGATCCGCGCGCGACGTCAGCGAGCGAAGGCGGCACGACGAGACGCAGCGCCTTCTGGTCAGCGAACTCAGCCACCGCGTGAAGAACATGCTCGCGGTCGTCCAGGCGATCGCCCAGCAGACGCTCCGGCGCGCGAAGGACCCGGCCGAGTTCGCGGTGAGTTTCGGCGGCCGCATTCAATCGCTTTCGAGTATGCACGGGCTCCTCAGTCAGTCCGGCTGGCAGCACGCGGATCTCCTCGACATTCTGCGCGATCAGCTTGCTGCGCACGATGCTTCTCGTGTGGTAGCTTCTGGTCCCCCGGTACGGCTTGGGCCGCAGGTCGCGTTGCACGTGGCACTGATGCTGCACGAACTCGGCACCAACTCGGTCAAGTACGGCGCCCTGTCGAAGCCCGAGGGTACTGTGTACGTGGGCTGGGCGGTGAACGACGACAAGCTGCGGCTGGAATGGCGCGAGCGAGGTGGGCCGCCGGTCAAATCGCCCCTCAAACGCGGCTTCGGAACCAACCTCATCGAACAGACCGCGAAGAGCGAGGGTGGAAGCTCTCACGTGTCCGCGGAGGCGGAGGGCTTACGCTGGGAGATCACGCTGCCTCTCAGCGCGGAAAAATCGATTGCGCCGGAAGAGCGCGGCCGGTCCACATCGTCAAGTCGTCCACGCAGCATGCGTCAGGCCGCACCAGCCGAACCGCTCAAAGGCAAGCGATTCCTGATCGTCGAGGACGAGCCCCTGATTGCGCTCGACATCGTCGCTGGTCTGGAAGGCGCCGGTGTGAACGTCGAGGGTCCCATCGGTTCGGTGAAGGACGCGCTTCGGGCGGTCGAGGAAGGTTCGTTCGACGGAGTGCTGCTTGATGCCAATTTGCGGGGAGAACCCGTAGACGAGATTGCTGCGGCGCTCACTCGGCGGAATGTCCCATTCGTGTTCGTGACGGGTTATGGGCGTCAGGCGTTGCCGGAAAGCTTCGCTCGGTCGATGGTGCTGACGAAGCCCTTTACGCAGGAACAGTTGCTTCAGACGGCCTCGCAACTCGTGGGGTCGGAACGCTCGGGCCTATACTTGCTCAAGGACCGCGGCTGACGCAGCGGTTCGTTTGCGGCTCGGCTTCAGCAGTGACATGCACGCCTCGTCAGACGGCCTGGTTCTCGGCCTAGCAAGAACGTTGATCTTCATCAAGAGCCATCGATGGAACTGCAAGGGCCCCTATGCTCGATCCGCAGAACCCGGCTGACGGCCCTGACGACGTCGTCCGCATGATAGGGCTTCTGCGGTGTTAGCCTTTCGGACACCAGACGGGGTGTGACGGGAGAGAAACCGGTCGCATAGATCACGGGTAGATCGGGGTCGTGTTCTCGAGAATGTTCGGAGATCTTCCATCCGTCGATGCCGCCGGGCAACCTGACGTCGGTGATCAGAACGTCGACAACCTGCCGCCCGCACCACGCCAATGCCTCTGCGCCATGCGCCGCGTAGTCGTATCCTTCCTCCCGCCAAGTTTCCACGACGAGCTCGCGTATGAGGCGTCGTCCTCGACGACGAGCATCGCACTGGCGACTCCTTCAACTGACGGGTGGAGCGCTTCTGCCGACAGCAGGCGCGTTGACCGGCGCGGCAGGCCCGCTCTCGCAAGCGGGCTTGCCGGTAACCGTCAGAACCCAGAATAGTAGTCGTTCACCGCTCTTGCGCGTCCCGGGTCGTTCCAGTCCCAGGCATTGTCGTTGCCGTACTTCGGCGCGCCCTGAAGCCTGTCGGCGGTAAGATTGGTCCGGTAGCCGCCAAGACCTGTGTCGTACTTCAGCGATTGCCAGGGCAGGGGGTAGTGATCGTCCCCGATGCCGAGGAAGCCACCGAAGCCGAGAACCGCGTACGACACTTGGCCGCTGACCTTGTCGATCATGACGCGCTCAATCGAACCGATCTTCATGGCGTCGGACCCATAGACCGCTGTGCCTTCGACCTTGTCGCTACCGATCAGCGTACCTGTTTCACGCCTTTCCGTTTCCATCGTCGTCTCCTCCTAGAAACATTGACGCACGACAACTGCGATCGAGAGGCGATCGTTCCTACGTTTTAAAGGTTCGGCGGGAGAGCTATGGAAAAGCGAGCGACGCGGCAAAAACTGATCTCGTACTTCGCGCGTCGCGATGAATTCACCACCCCCGACAACCGGCGCAGCGGAAGGTCACAGGATTTCCAGCCTGTCACCCTGTGCGGAAAAATGAGGTTAAGGTAGTGGCCGGGGATCCGCGACGCGGCTTTTGTGCCATCGATTGGAATGAGCCATCCACTCGGAAATCGGCTCGCCATCGCGATGCCGGCCTCCAGCTTCTGCACCAGCCCAAGCCGCCGCGGCTCCGAACAGCAACGCTGCAGCCGCCGAGAAGGCGATGATGATACTTGCCGCACGAGCCCTCGAGATCGCGCTCTTCGCATTTGCCAGCGTCGTATCAACTCGCCTCTCGGCGTCCGTCGCTGCGAGCCCGGTCAATGCAGTGACCTGCTGAACAAGATAGGTGCGATCCTCGGGGAGGACGCCGCCGTGACTCGAAGCAGTGGCTAGAATTCGCGCGGCTTCAGCACGCTCACCCGTCAGATCAACGTTCGGCGGCCGCCGGGGCGCACGGAAGAGATGATCAAGCTCGTAACTTAGGATCGACGGTTCGGTAGCAGACGGCGGTTGAGTCGTTGCGGACGGGCGGTTTGCAGCACCCGCTATCAGCGCGGTCAGAACAGCTCCGATTAAGACCGCGAGCGCCCAGGCAGCAACGCCATACAGTCCGTCGCGCGTCTCGATGTCATCGGTCGCGGAAGCGTAAGGTGGCCGCACGCGCCCGGCAAAATAGCCGCCGCAGCCAAAACTGATGAGGGACTGAAAGATCAGGTAGACGCCCGACAACAGCCATAGCGCAACGGAAGCATCTCTCCAGGTCAGCGCAGCGGAGGCCATGCCCAGTCCAAGCGCTGTTCCAAAGGAGATCAGTATCAGGGACAAACTCGTAGCGACGAAGGCTCCAACGACGATGGGTGTCCACTGCAATCCCCAGAGCCTGGTTAAGTTGGATGCGGTGGCTGTTTCGGATGCGATCCCGGAGATTGGTTCAATGGCCATGGCGTCTACCTGAGACCGAGTAGAGACAAAATGAACATGACGATGACGATCAGGCCAACGAGATAGATGATTCCATTCATGCGAAGTCCTCCTCTTCGCCACTTCAATGCCAGGCGTGCGTAAGGGTTCCTCGATCCAGACGTTTCCCGCCAGGTGGCGCACTCGCGCGACTCCGGTCGTAAAAGAACAGCCGCGTTGGCGGGGTAAGACAACGCGGCTGGGAAGCAAATCCCCGGAGGAGCCAGGCTTACTTCCTGTTGCTTTGGGGCCGGCCTGATCGCTGCCGGGACCAGAGCCGCCCTGGCCGGACGCGTCAGGCTTCATCATTCCGCCCTTGGTCATGCCGTACTTGTAAAATCCTCACATGCCGTTTCTCAAGGTCGGGGAGACGGCCCCGGTTGGGGGGCTTGGGGGCAAGTAGACCGGGGCTGCTCCGCCAGCATCGGCGGCGATGCTTGGCAGGTCCTCAATTGGCCTTCGGCGCTAGTTGTTCCGCGCCGGTCGATGCAGACGCAGATTCGGCGTCGGTCGCCGGCAGGAATGCGAAGCTGGCAGCATATTTTCGCGTCTGGGATGCGCCAGGCATTGCCGTATCTCGGAATTGGTTTATGCGCGTCGCTGACTGCTTGGATGTCGGTAATGCTGTTCTATTGAAGTGGTTCTGCCGCAAATTCATCGATGCGGGCGACCCTTACTAGCCAGGAGGGTCGTTTCCTTTCGGCTCTTGTAAGAGTTTCGGCATGTGTCCCCGCGGTTCGCGATCACGTGGGGCAGGGCGCTCGGATGGGACGCGGCCAAGCTTCGGCTGCAGCTCGACGAGATCCGTAAAGACGTCGGCCTGGCGGCGCAGCTCGTCGGCGATCATCGGCGGCTGGCTGGCGATAGTGGAAATCACCGTGACTCGCACGCCGCGGCGCTGCACGGCTTCGACCAGAGAGCGGAAGTCGCCATCGCCCGAGAACAGCACCATCTGGTCGATGTGTTCGGCGAGCTCCATGGCGTTCACCGCGAGCTCGATATCCATGTTGCCCTTGATCTTGCGGCGGCCGGATGCATCGACAAACTCTTTAGTCGCCTTGGTGACGACCGTGAACCCGTTGTAGTCCAACCAATCGAGCAGGGGACGGATCGAGGAAAACTCCTGATCCTCGATGACTGCGGTGTAGTAGAATGCCCGAAACAGTTTCCCGCGGCTCTGAAATTCCTCCAGCAGGCGTTTGTAATCGACGTCGAAGCCCAGGGCTTTCGCCGTCGCGTAAAGATTCGCGCCATCGATGAAAAGCGCAATCTTGTTAGTCGACGCGGATGACATGACTTGCGGGCTTTCCAGAGAGCCGATTTAGGTCTTCGCCGAGAGACCAGCAATTGAACGAAGGACTTCGAGACGCACGAAAAATACTTTAAGCTTCAAGCAATCGCATGGCGAGGAGGAACTCCTTAGCCACAAAGAAGTTAGCCCATTTAAAATTCTTGAGTAATGTGGCTATTTTAGGTGGTCGTTTTTGGAGTATGCGTCTCATGAGCGATGTGGATTTTCCTGTCTTTGATAGTTCGATCACACGGCGCGGTCGCGGCTGGCGCTGGTGTGTTTCTGGCGAAGCGGGTAAAATCGTCCTGCAGGGTACTGAGCGCAGCCGACCAGCGGCACAGTATATGGCTGCACGAGCGACTTTTTTGCTGCTCCTCACCGCGTCGTATTGGAGACCCAGCAATGTGCCGCTTCCGGTTGACGTATACCCGGTTGAGATAATTCCCAACGTGCGCCCGAACTCAACTGGCCTGAGATAGCCAAAGGCCGATTGCGCTTGGATGCTCTCGGACTCTCGGAAAAGGCTCTCCATCGCGGCGTTCATGAGAGGGCTCGCGCAGTGTGGCGTGGCGCGTACGGATCTACTTTGCAAGAACCAATTCGTTGATTGGAAAAACGCTTCCGGTGCGTAAGCGCTGGGAGTGTTTGCGTCTGCGAGAACGAACGACGCCGGCAGCCCTATCACGTCGTACTCAAATGCCACCCCTTAGGGGTCATTCTCCTCGAACCGTTTCTGCGGCATCGACACTGGCGAAGACCTTGATTTGGTCGACGTCGCCGACCTGTTTGGCGGTGTTCACGTAGACGAAGACGGTCATTGATCCCTCTTCAGCTTGCGCCGGCTTAGGTCTTTGGAACGGATCGGACTTCCTGCGGGTTAAGCGCGACAACCCTGGGAGTTTGCGGTGAAACTAATCCTACTATTAGCAACCGGCTTGGCTGTCTCGATTGCTGCTGCGTCGGCGCAGCCCGCCGGCTCACCAAGCGGACGTGGGGCGGTCAATGGTGACCCGGCAGCCAGCTCGACGGCGCCGAGCAGAGACCCGCGTGGCACCACTGGCATGTCGCCTGGTTCGAGTAGCGGAAGTGGTACGTCCACTTCTGGCGGCAAAGACGACAATGGAGATCAGGGTCGAGACAAAATGCCAGACAGCAACAAGACGGTCCGGCCCGAGAACCAGCAGCCGGCAAAGCCGCAGTAACGCCTAAATTCCCGCGTGGATCGACTCTCGTCCGAAGTTCTGGTGTCGCAATTCGGACGGAGCAAGCGACCTCAGCTTTGGAAGGGGGATAGCTGAGGCCGCTTGAGCTTCGGAACGGAGGCGAATCCAACCGACGCTCAGCGAGGGTAGGCTGCATCCATTCCCACGCATGGTCCACTTGTGAACAATGCCGCCGCGATGTTAGCGCGCGTGCTTTACGTCTCGTGAACGTCCTCCGTCTTGCGCGAAGGGCCTCACGTTGAACTTGCCGAATTTCGATAGGCTTCGGTATTTCAACGGAGGTGTGCTCGGCGTCATCCAGAACTATGTTGCCGCGCTCTGAAGTGAGCGAGGAAATGACGGGCCGCCGCAACAAGGACAATCCGCCTATCCTCATCTGCCAAGAATGTAGGCGACCGATGGTGTATCTCGCTACACTTCCGAAGATTGCTAGCCTGCCCGCAGTACACGCTTACTTGTGTCGACCATGCCAGCGGGTCGATAGCATTACGTTGAAGTAGGGCCGACGCAGGCATCTTTTAAGCTAGCCGTCCTGGTACCGAATGCCGAAATTGTCGCAGGTCAACGCAAAGGCTTCCTTCGCCTTTGCATCCTCAAAGCAGAAGCGAGTGCCGATGTCTGCGCGATCGGTCCACCACCCAATTTGGTGCCCTTCGCAATGCGAGCAGCTTCTCCGCGCAGCAAATCCAACTGTTTTCCAGCCGCGTGAACGACTAAGCAATTTTCCTTTGTCATGAATGCGGTCCTCAAAAATGAAGCAACGACACCATTTTGATTCCGACAAAAAATGAAAATAGTGTGGCGGCTGGGGTGCTAGAACGAAGGCCGCACCAGGGGGACTGCTGCGACCTCATTCTCGAAAAAAATCGGGTGAAATGATCTAAGTGAAATATGCAGCCATCCCCGGTGATCAACAACCTACCGCAGCTCGGTCGCAGCGCAATGTCAGCTAGGTCACACCGGGAAACCTATTTAATGCGCAGGCACGACTTGCTCAGAAGCCCTTCGCTTAGGCAGTCTGGACGGCTTCGTCGCGCGCTCCTCGTCATGACAATCCCTAATAATTCTTGACGGCCGGGCTAAACACCAGCCACAGCGCGACTGACACCAGCCCAAAGCAGCCGAGCAGCAGGAAGGTCGGGCCGTAGCCGATCCATTGCGCGATCCAGCCGCCGAGTGCGGGACTGAGGCTTGCGCCGATCCCCTGCACGGTGATCACGGCTCCCTGGCCGAGATTGATGCGGCCACTGCCGTTGAGCGAGCGCGCGACCATGCCCGGGACAGCGACAGTCTGCAGTCCGGTCCCGATGCCGTCGAGCACCTGCATTGGTACAACACCCCACCATCCCATGACGAAGAAAGCGAGCACGCCGCGAACAGGCAGCATCGTGAAAGAGACCAGCAGCACTGGCCAGTAGTTGCGCTTGCCCGCGACTTGCATGCCGACTAGCGATGTCGCGATCATCACGCCCTGCGCGATCACCACCGTGATTGCTACGAAGCTCGGACCGTCGGCCTGTGCTTCTGCGACGGCCGCAAGGCCATAGAGCGGGACGATCGCGGCGTTGCCGAGATGGAAGATTGCGAGCGCCAGCGCAAGCACGAGCAGCGGCTTGTGCTTGAACAGGATGGACAGACCACTCGGCGGGCTATCCGGATCGTCCTCCTTGCCGCCGCGCGCGGCGCGATCGTCGATCGCCTTGGCCGGGATCATCAATACGCAAGCCACCGCGATGGCGCCAAAAATCGCGGCGAGTACGAACACGGTCACGTAGCCGAATTTGTAACCGAGATAGCCCGACAGCGCCGCGCCGACCATGTTGCCGGCATGGTTGAATGCCTGGTTGCGTCCGTTCAGCGCATTAAAGCCTTTTTGATTAGCGATGCCGAGCGTGATGCCGGTTACTGCCGGCACAATCGCGGCACTCGCCAGCGATTGCGCAACCTGCGAGAACGTCACCGCCCAGAAATTCTGTGAGATCAGGATGATTGCGGATGCCAGAACGACACAGATGCCGGGGATGACGACCCACAGCCGCTTGTTGCGGCTAGAATCGATGAAGCCGCCGATCGGTGTCGTTACCAGCATGCCCGCGACATTGCCGATCGTCATCGCGGTGCCGATCAATCCGGTGGCCCAACCACGCTCCTGCAGGAATACGCCCACGAACGGCCCGATGCCCGACTGCATGTCGGCCATGAAAAAGTTGACGGCGTAGAGGGGCCAGATGCGGGAAGGGGAGCGCGATATCATAGAGAGGCCGAGCGTGAAGCTGCCGATCGAATAGAGTCTCGCGCAAGCGGACATGGCCCGCCGATGGCCGGAGCGGACTGGAAAATAACCTGTGCCCATCATGTTAGTTCCGCCGACCTTGGCGATTAGAGTGCAACGACGTCACCTCGCTAATGCCTCGCGCTCATTTCTGGATCTCTGCCATGCCTCTCTGGACCTGCGCGGACCCGCCCATGCGCGGTCCGTTTCCCGGCGAGAGGTTAGCTTATGGCGGCGAGCTCGAGGAGCTTCCGCGCGGCGGCCTTGGGTCCGGCGTTGGGACGTTCCCCGACGAGTTTTATATTGCGGCCAAATCTTCTTTCACGCCACGTGCCACGATTCGCAACGCGCCGTCTGCAAGCGGACGCTGAAGTTCTTTGGCTTCATCCCAAGGCGCCTTCATCCAAGTCTCAACTTCACCCGGCGTGGTCAAAACAACGGGCATCGCTTTCGGGTGGGCGGCGTATACCTCGGCGTTTGGCTCGGTGGTGAGAAATCCATCGAGGTCGTTGGTTGTCTCGCCTTCCTTGACCTTTCGCACTGAAGTCCAGTTCGTCCAGATGCCTCCGAACGCGAGCAGCGGGCGGCTCTCATCCGGAGCAAACCACACTGGCGCCTTCTCGCCGTCGATGGTGTCGTATTCGCTGAAGCTGGTGAACGGCACCAGACAGCGATTGTCTGGCCCGAGCCATCGCTTCCAATGCTTGCTGCTGGTGTTGCGGATGTTGGTCGTGCCACTGTCCGGCTCCAGCCGCAGCAGCTCCTTGAAGTCTACCGTCTTGCCCTTGGCTTCAA
Source organism: Bradyrhizobium sp. 63_E2_N1_3 (assembly GCF_052076005.1). NCBI lineage: Bacteria > Pseudomonadati > Pseudomonadota > Alphaproteobacteria > Hyphomicrobiales > Nitrobacteraceae > Bradyrhizobium > Bradyrhizobium sp. 63_E2_N1_3. Next base: position 2,320,297 of record NZ_CP197235.1, read on the forward strand.
GTTTCTCTGCGCGTTTCCTGGTCGCATCCATGAGCGCCTGCGCCGAAGAAGGCATGCCCCAACGTGCCATGACGAGCTCGCGTCCCTCGGCCCCGTTGCGAACGATCGGCGCTGGGTAGTCCGGAAAGATGCCCGTCATCGACGGCAGGTTTCCGACGCGGCTGTTCAGCGCCCCGAACAAGCGGCGGATCGCATCTACGTTTTTGGTCATCGAATAGAGATTGCACACAGTCAGGTCTCCGGAACGGCCAGGCGGGAGCGCGATGCGAGTTGCAGAAGGGTAGCTGAAGGCCGGCGACCTGCTTTGCTACATTTGCTGCAGCGGAGGCGGCTCGCCAAGTCATGGACGAATGTGGTCGGTGGATGGCGCAGCGCCGCTAGGTCGACGTCTCGCCGGGTTTTGCACCGCGAGCACTCGATCTCAAGCCAGGCGTAACCGCCGTTGATGGCCTGATCGACGGTCGGCGATGGGTCGATCGGTCCTCCTTCGGCCCATATTTTCTCATTCCACGATTCGCAGAGCAGCTTGTCGGCTTGTCGGATGAGGATCTCGCCCTTGGCGCGGGCTTCGGCAGACTGGCCCGCGAGAATCGTCGTCATCGTGCGCGCCCTCCCCAATTCCTTGGTGAGCGCCTTGCGGTCGCCGCCGCTGAGGGGCGTCGGGTGATGTTTCGGTGCCATGGCAGCATCCAGTTCCGGCCGCGCCGGCGACTACTCGAACGCAGGCCAGCAGCCATCTTCCTCGTGGCGCCCGGTCCGCTGCGTGCAGGTATTGTCCAAGAGCCGCCGTCCGACATCCTTCCAGAGCGCCTCCCGACCATAAAGGCGGACGGCATCGACCTTCTGAATCTCGACGACCCTGGCGCAGCGCCGGCACCCCACCCTCAGAATATGTTGAGGAATCTGGCTCAACCGCAGCGCCCCTCCAGATGGGCCCGACCTGCTCTCTGCGCGAGGGTCGTCCAGAAGCGCCTGCCAGTATTCCGGCGGCAGATCAGCTTCCGGAGCCAATCCGGGCTCCCGAGGCACGTTTCTACCGACGAAAGCGGCCATCTTATCCATCTCCTTCGGGTTCGGCATGCGCCAGCTCACGGGTCGGTCCGTCATGCTTCAATAGAACATAACAGGAACAAAAGAGTCGATAGCCGGCATGAAAAATATCCTCTGGTGGGCCCGTCCATGCTGTCGGGACCATGCCCTGTCGTTCGTCTTGAATCCGAGCCGTCCCGAACTGGAGTTCTGCGTAACATGGCCCCGAGAGCCAACTGGAAAGGCTTCTTGCGTCTGTCGCTCGTCACCTGTCCGGTGGCTCTCTACCCGGCGACATCGGAATCCGAAAAGATCTCGTTCAATCAGCTCAATCGAGCGACCGGTCACCGGATCAAGTACGTGAAGGTCGACGCCGATACCGGTGACGAGGTCGCGAACGAGGACATCGTCAAGGGCTACGAACTCGACAAAGGACAGTACATCGAGGTCACCAAGGAGGAGCTCGAGGAGCTAGCGCTGGAGTCGACGCGGACCATCGAGATCGACGAGTTCGTCGACAAGGCAGACATCGACCCGCGCTATCTGATCCGTCCGTACTACCTGCGTCCCGACGGCAAGGTCGGTCACGACGCCTTCGCGGTGATCAGGGAGACCATCCGGGAGATGGACAAGGTGGCGATCGGCCGCGTGGTTCTCACCAACCGCGAACACATTATCGCGCTCGAGCCGTTGGAGAAGGGTCTCGTCGGTACGCTGCTGCGCTACCCCTACGAGGTCCGCTCCGAGCAGGAGTACTTTGACGAGATCCAGGACGTCAAAGTCACCAAGGACATGCTCGACCTCGCAAGGCACATCGTCAACCAGAAGACGGGCACGTTCGACCCCGAGAAATTCGAGGATCATTACGAGACCGCGCTGGTCGACCTGATCAACCAGAAGCGCGCAGGCAAGACCATTCGCCCGAAGGAACGGCCCAAAGGCGAAAACGTGGTCGATCTGATGGAGGCGCTGCGGCAGAGCGTCGGTCGGGAGGCTGCGCCGGCGAAGGCAGCAAAGCCCGCCGAGAAGCCGCGCAAGGCGGCGGCGGGCCAAAAAGAGATGCTGATGACGATCCAAGGCAAGAAGCCGGTGAAGGAAGTAGCGGCGAAGAAACCCGTGTCGGGCCAGCGGCGGAAGTCGGCTTAGGCGGGGTGACCGCCGCTTTTGACGGCGAGTTCAACCGATCGCTGGATGTCTGCTTTCGGGGGCAGACCAGATATAGCAAAGGGAAGCCGCCACTTCCGCTAATGACCCCATAGCGGACATCTCTGCCTCGCGAGACCCGCACTGCGTGACAGTCGTGCCACCAATGGTGGAGCAGTAAGGCCAAGGTTTTAAGCTATGCCACGCGCGGCCGCCGTCTCTCGCGCCGCCTTCTCCTGTGCGAGAGTTGCTTCCAGCCGCGCGATGTTTTCCTGGAGGCGCTGGTTGTTTTCCAGCAGACGCTGACTGGTGAGGAGGAGGATGTAGTAGCCGAATTGCTGATTACTTTGAAAGTAGATTTCAAGCAGCCTTTCATAAGTTATAGTCAGGACTTGTCCGTCTTCTATGCACTCGACCGTTCCGGTTCGCCAGTTATTGGGCGTAAGGAAGCCAAGTTCTCCCATGAGGCGTCCGGGCGGGATCTCGACGTTGATCTCTTTGACCAGAAAATTGCCCGTCACGGTCAAGAACATTTCGTTGGCGGTGTCATGAATCTTGAATAGGGTATCGCCGCGGCGATATTTGCGTTCGGTCATGAACGGCTTGATCCACTCCATCGACATGTCACCTTGCGTCGCGTTACGTGCCTTCTTAACGAGCCTGAGCAGTTGGCGGAGACGAACGGCATTGACCGGCAGCAACAGCAGATAAAGCAGAAAGGTGGCGACGCTTCCGGAAAGCGCGCCAGAGGTTGCGAAGAATGCACACCCGACCATATTCGCGACCCGCAGCGGCACCATTCTCTGCATCAACAAAGTAGCGACAAAGAAGATTGCGCCGACCAAGGCAAACATGTTGGCGAGCGTGATATTGGCCAACACAATTTCTAGCAGCCGATCAAACAGTGCGTCGTAAGTGATATTGTTGGGATCAAGCCCCATTTGAACGAGAATCTTGGCGATCCTGAGATTATCCGCCGCCGTATCAAGAATGCGGTTTAGAATTGTCGAAAGATCTGCACTGGAACTCATCGGATCACCCCACGCAAAGCAGTCGGTTATTTTTCGGACCTCGCTCTTTGCTGACGTTGCTGAACGAGTCCGACACCCTAGTTGGATCAATCGGATCGCAGGCGGCGCCTTTATTCGGCGCAGAGCGAGTGCGTGTCGCAATCATACCATTCCGATGACGGGCCATTTACTCCGTCCACGCTGTATCTTGTGCATCGCACAAGAGAACCTTATTCGATCTCCGGAAAGTGCGAAGGCAGAGGTTTTAAATAGGAAATCGGCGCCCCTCGACGAGGGTGCTCAAACAGCCGTAAAGTGCCGGTTGGCCCAGAAGTATCAACTCCGTAATGGTTTTGAACGCGGCAGGGTGTCGTTGGGAGGCTGACGATCGTACGTTGATCGACCTGTTCGGATCGGCAATGTGTTGAGATGATCGACCGCAAAAATCCAAAGGCAGATCAAGAGATTTTGTTTGGTCCTTTCCGTTTGTCCGGTTCGCGGAGAATTCTGGAAAAGGAGGGCGTTCCGATTGAGGTTGGGGTCCGAGCCTTCGAAATTCTGGCCGTTCTGGTCGAGCACGCTGGGAAAGTGGTCGGCAAGAAGGATTTGATCGCTCAAGTATGGCCCGGCGTCACGATCGATGAAGTAAACCTTCGTGTTCAAGTTGCCATGCTCCGTAAGGCGCTCGGCGAAGGAGACGCCGGAGCGCGCTATGTGGCAACAATTCCGGGCCAGGGCTATTGCTTCGTGGCGCCAATCTCTCGCTTGGGGCCGCTGCAAGCCGACGCTCCGCACAACCCAGCCTCATTCATCGCTCGAAAGTTGCCGCCTCGTTTGACCCGAATGATTGGTCGCGATGAAGTGGTCCACGAGATATCAGGTCAGTTGTCGGAGCGACGCTTTGTGACGATGGTCGGCCCGGGCGGCATAGGAAAAACAACTGTTGCTGTCTCGGTGGCTCACGGATTGTTCGAAGAGTTTGCAGGTGCCGTATGCTTTGCCGACCTCGGTCCTCTGAATGAGCCGTCTCTGGTGGCCAGTGCGATAGCTTCGGCATTAAGACTCGGGGTTCGCTTCACTGATCCCAGCAAGGGACTTGTGAATTTCCTTCGAGACAAACGGGGCCTATTGATCTTCGATAGCTGCGAGCACGTGATCGGGACCGCCGCAGCAATAGCCGAAGAGATCTTCGCGAGCGCGCCGCAGGTGCATATCCTCGCAACAAGTCGGGAATCGCTAAGGGTTGAGGGCGAGTATGTCTATTCGCTTGCAGCTCTGGGTAGCCCGCCAGGAGATGCCGACCTCACAGCGGCGCGGGCACTCGCCTTTCCGGCGGTGCAGCTTTTTGTGGAACGAGCCGCCGTTGGGCGGCAGTATTTCCAACTGCACGATGCCGATGCCTCGATAGTTGGTGATATTTGCCGTCGACTAGACGGAATTGCCCTCGCCATTGAGCTCGCCGCCGGCCGCGTCGATGCTTATGGCATTCGGGAAACGGCGGCACTGTTGAACGACCGCCTTAACCTCCTTGGCGAAGGTAAGCGCACCGCGCTCGCGAGGCATCAGACCCTAAGCGCAACCCTGGACTGGAGCTACGACCTGCTTTCAGAATCTGAGCGCTTGATTCTTCGCAGGCTCTCGGTCTTCGCGGGCAATTTTACTCTCGAAGCGGCTCGCTCGATCGCTGTTGGAATTGACCTGGATGACGCGCAAGTCGTCACCGGAATTGCCAGCTTAATCGGAAAATCGCTCCTCGCGACGGATGGCGACAACAAAGCGGCGCGCTACCGATTGCTCGACACCACCCGAGCTTATGGCTTGGGAAAGCTCGCTGGGAGCGGAGAACTAGACTACATCAAACGGCGTCACGCGAGCTATTACAAACGGATTTTTGAGCGAATCGACCACACATCGTCCGGGGTCGAAGGCCTTTCAGCGTACGCCGAGCATCTCGATAATGTGCGGGCAGGGCTCGAATGGTGTTTCTCTGACCCCGGTGACATTCGGGTTGGCATTGCACTCGCGGCTGCGACAGTGCGGTTGTTCTTGGAGATGTCACTATTAACTGAATGTCGTCGTTGGGCCGAGCGCTCGATCACCGCGTTCGATGAATCGGATCGCGGGAGCGCTCGCGAGATGGAGTTGCGATCAGCACTTGGACTTTCACTAATGTTTGCCACGGGAAACAGCGACGAAGCACGAGGCGCTCTTTTAAGAGGGTTGAAACTCGCCGAAGAGCTCGGAGATTTGCGGAATCAGCTGCGGCTTCTCGAAAAGCTGCATGTATTCCATCAGAGGATAGGAGACTGCCACGAAGCCTTCGCCCTTGCGCAGCAGAGCGAGGACGTCGCCGCAAGTCTTGGCGATAGCTCGAGTGTCGCGATAGCGAATTGGACGCTGGGGTTTTCCCACTACTTCGCGGGAGACTGCAAAAGCGCACAGACGAATTGGGGGGCGCCAATGCCAAAACGCGATAGTTCTCGATCGTACGGGACCAATGTTGCTTTTGATCGTGACATCCAAGCGCGTACGCGATGTGGTTTGGGATCCGTTCTCTGGGTGCGTGGCTTTCCGGATCAGGCCATGAGGATCGGCAGGGATATAATCAAGGAGGGCGCAACTCTGAGGGACCCGTCAACATTCTGCATTTGCCTGATTTTTACGAGTTTCACATCTCTTAGACTTGGCAATCAGGCGGACGCGGCGGATATGATTGGCCGTCTCCTCGCTCACGCCAGAAAGCATTCTCTTGGGCCTTACGAAGCGATCGGCATTGGTCTTAGGGGGACTCTGCTGATTAATCGTGGTCAGGCCAAAGAAGGGGTCGGCATGGTGCGTGATGCTATCGAAACCCTGCATGTTGGCAGGTATGAGTTGCACAACCCTGCGTTCCTCGCCGCTTCCGCAGAAGGGTTGCGGATACTGGGCCAATATGAGGAGGCGCTCAGACAAATCGACGAAGCCATCGCCCGCATTGAAAGAAACGGGCAACTGCTCTTTCTACCGGAGTTCCTGAGGATCAAGGGGACTATCGTCATGGCCGCTCGGCAAACAGATTTGTCCCAAGCCGAGGCCCTTTATCTGCGCGCACTCGCGGTTGCGGGCGGGCAGTCTGCTTTGGCTTGGGAACTGCGGGCGGCGACAAACGCGGCCAGATTGCGAGCTATTCAACGTCGTATCGACGATGCTCGAGCTATACTTGCCCCGATCTATAGTAGGTTTACCGAAGGTTTTGAAACGACCGATCTGAAAGACTGCAAGGCAGTATTGGACAGGTTAGATTAGTCTGAGCGGATCTGGCGAGTTGCGTGGGTGGACTGCAACGAATTGTGCGTGCCGGGGGCAGGTCGCCACACATGGAAAGTAAGAGGCAGCAATGACATTATTTCGAGCGGCATTGGCCTTTGTATTTTTGGTCTACGGCAGCTCCCTCGGGCTAGCAGACAGCGTCATGGGCGAGATCCGCATCGGCCAAACGCTACCGTATAGTGGGCCGCTATCCAGCTTTGGTATCATTGGTCGGGTCCAAGAAGCCTACTTCGCCAAAATCAACGCGGAGGGCGGCATCAACGGCCGAAGGGTAAAATTCATCAGCGTGGACGATGCCTACTCTCCTCCCAAAACCGTCGAGCAGACGCGTAGATTGGTGGAGCAGGAGGGGGTGTTGTTGATGTTCGGCTCGCTAGGAACTGCGACCAACAGTGCAGTTCATCGTTACCTCAATGCGAAGGGCATTCCGCAGCTGTTCGTGCTCAGTGGGGCCACGAAATGGGCTGACCCAAGAAATTCTCCATGGACCATGCCAGGAATGCTCGCCTACGAAACCGAGGGGGCCATATACGCCAAGCACATCCTGCAGAACATACCTCACGCCAAGATCGCAATACTGTCACAGAACGACGATTTTGGCCGCGACTATGTGACGGGTTTCAAACGGGGCCTGGGAAACGAAGCAAAAGCCGCAATCGTCGCCGAAGAAAAATACGAGACGAGCGCGCCAACGATTAGCTCTCAATTGGCGACGTTGAAGGCATCTGGCGCTAATGTGTTGTTCGGCGTCACGATCGGAAAATTCACGTCGCAGCTCATCAAAGGAGTGGCCGAACTCGGCTGGAAGCCGGACGCCTTCTTTGTTCCGGCGTCGGCCTCCTCGATCTCGTTTCTCGAGCCAGCGGGTCTCGAAAATGCGATTGGGTTGATTTCGTCGAGCAATCAGAAGGACACGATCGATCCTCAATGGGCCGGTGACGCCGGTGTGAAGGACTTCCTGGAATTCATGAAGAAATACCTGCCCGGGGCAGACCTAAACAATTCCAACTATTCCGCGGGCTATCATTATGCGGGACTTTTGACGAGAGTTCTGCAAGCGTGCGGGAAGGATCTCAGTCGTGAAAACATCATGCGCCAGGCCGCATCACTTCGTGAGATTGCGCTGCCGCTACTGTTACCCGGAATAACGGTAACGACCAGCCATGAGGATTACTTGCCGTTCCAACAATCGCAGCTGCGTCGCTTCAACGGAAAGAGCTGGATTGGCTTCGGTGACACACTAGACGATCGGTAAGCGCGTCTCGATCGCGTCGATCCACCGACCAATCTGCCGGCATATCCCAGTCTGGGACCAGCTGCCGCTGAACGTTCATAAAATCAAGCTACTGGCAAGAATGGGCCGCGTTGTGCGCGTTTCAGTGCGATCGAGTCTGCGCTCGGCCACGGCACTTCGGCGGCACGAGTTGGAACTGTAGCAATACGCTCGGACGTGACCGATCGGGTCGAGCGTATGGCCGCTTCGTCGCCGAACCAAATATTGTGTGGGCGTGGGAAGGAGGACACGGCTTGCCGCCGAGCCGGAAGATGCAAGCAACAAGTTTTTTCGGAGGTTAACGAGCAATTACGGGCCTCTTTGCGAAGCAAATCCTATGCTGCGTGCTATGGCAACTGCCAAAAGCGACCTTGTCTGATGGGAGACATCAATGCACGCGTGCGCATTCAAAGACAGCTACAGCCTGCCGACTGCAGTTCCGTCCGCCACGGAACTATTGCTCTACCGGAAAGACCGCTTTCGCCTCCGCGCTGAGAGAAGTTGGCGTTGTCTTCCTGACGTTGAAAGCGACCCCCGGATCGATGCCGATATTGTCGTCTCGCGCTGGACCGATATTCGCGCGGTATGCCGACAGGTGCGGGCGCCGTTATCTCTCCGGCATGTGATCTCGGTCGCCCTCAAGCCAACACATGTCAAAATTACGAGAGATTCGTTGACAGTGTTCGACGGACCAATGCTAGCGGGGACGATACACATCGCAGGACCGGGCAAGGCCTTGGTTGCTGAATTTCGAGATCCCTGCGATTTTCTGCATTTGCATGTATCGTCCGGTTATCTTCGTAAATGCCGGGAGCAGGCTGGTCTCGGTCGGACATTGGGGGTATTGAACGACCTCGTCATTCGCGATCCACTAGCGGAATTGCTTGGCCAAACGCTGATCGCGAATGCCGCGGCAAGTGATGGCGCTTATGCGGATTGTTTTTGCCAGACATTGACAATGCACATTGCGCGGTTAGGGAACGCGCGAAAAGCTGAAAATGCTCTACCTAACTGGCGCCTCAAGCGTGTCCGCGAATACGTCGATGAGCATCTCGCGGAATCCATCGGCCTCGCCGATCTCGCCGAGGCGGCTGGCCTATCGCGGATGTATTTCGCGGCACAGTTTCGGGTGGCTACCGGCTACCCACCGCATCATTATGTGCTTCACCGGCGAATTGACCATGCCAAAGAGCTTCTCTCGGGCACCAATCTGCCGCTCGTTGAAGTGGCCCTAGCCGTGGGCTTTCAAGAGCAATCGCATTTCTCAACTGTTTTCAAGCGTTTCACGGATGAAACTCCAGCGCGCTGGAGGAGAACTGCCATGGCTGCGATATCTGACCGGAGCCGTCAAAGGCCCCTGGTCAGCCCGCGTCATCAAGAAGGGGCGCTCGTATAATTCGCGGCCGTCCGAACTGTCAGGCAATTAGCGACGACGTTGCCAGCAAAAATCCGAGGGCGATTCCTTCTGCAATCTTCGTCAGGTGCTCCTGCTACGTCAGCAGGCTAGTTTTGGAATCAAGCTGGTATCGGCTCGACCTGATGCTTCACGCATTGCTGCATGGTGCCGACGGTGCCCGAGCCGAAGCCGCCCTTGACGGCATTGCCGGGGTCCACTGCGGGCTGCGCGACGTCGCTAGCGTAAGCCTTGGCTTCGTCCTGGTGGAGGTACGCATCGATCGGCTTCGGCCCGACCACGCCGGTCGCCAGACCTGGCCGATCTGCTTGACGTTGGCGACGCGGGTTGACCAGCCGGCGCCGAAAGTGGACCAGGTGTTGAGGTGCTGAGCCGCCCGGTTTGGGGACTTTGAGCAGCGACGATACAGGACCGCAGGGCCTCAACGGGGCGCCGGTCGCGCTCGCAGGAAAGCGAGGAGGCAGGTTGGCTGTGCGTACTGCCTATCGCCTAAATCAAGCATTCGAGTGGGCCAGGTGCTCACGACCAACTTCACGCGTGGCTTACCTTCGAAGGCTCATATCGCTTGTTCGCAGCATTGCGTCGCCAGCGTGCCGGAGTGTCACCCACGCGTGCTTTGAAGACAGTCGAGAAGTGCGCCTGCCCCTGGAAGCCGACGAAGAGAGCGAGCTCCACGATTGGCATATCGGTGCTCGATAGAATCACCTTCGCGCGTTCGATGCGCCTGTGGAGAAGGTAGTCGTGTAGCCCGTTGCCCGTCGCTCTTCGAAACTGCGCAGCGAAATGGCTTTGCGACAATCCCGCCACACCGGCCAATGTGGCTAGCGTTGGCGGATCGTCGAGGTGCGCGTCGACGTACTCTTGTACGCGTTCCAAGCGCGAGGGCAGAAGAGGTACATCTGGTGGACATGGTCGCTCCAAAGTTGCGATATGCGTGACTAGACTGCGGCCGACGCTCTCGGCGTACCGCGGGTCGTCTGCGTGGCAACTAATTAATTCACGCCCAAGGAGCCTTGCCAGCGGATCGGAGACGACGACATCGCCGAGATCCGGCACTAAGGGGCGTTTTCCACGGAGTGGGGCTCCTTGGAGCGCTCGAAAGTAGCCGTCCGACACATATAGGTGCAAAAAGTCGAACGGGTCGCGAAACTCAGCGGTCATACGCTGGTCGGGAGATGTAATATGCAAAGTTCCTTCAGACATTGCGCCATCGAAGATCAGGCGCTGCCCTCGAACGAGCTTCAACCGCGAGTCCCTTAATGCGATCCGAATGATATGTCGATCGTATGGAGACGCCGCGGCTTCCCGGCGAAACCCATTTTCGAGATCGGTCCAGCGTGAGATCAGAATGTCCCCTTTGATGAGTTGATCCCCGGAATCGTCGATAGGGCGATGCCAATCTCGCTCTTCATAAATCGAGCCAGAGCGTCTGGAACATTGTTCGCAGGGCGCCTGTTGCGCAAATCCAGGCACGCCTCCCGAGGTAGATGCTGCTTTGGTGCTTCGGTGCCGCATGTCGTCCGCAATTGCTGAAAAGAAGTTGTGGGGGACGCGGGGCCGCTGAACGTCCATTTATCGGCCTTCCGGCGTCCTGTGTCGTCCATCATGAACCTTGCTCCAGGCCGATGTTAAACGCGAATAAAAGTTTGAAAATCAGACGAGATGGGTTCGCTCGCGCGTCAATTGGCGGTCGCGCATGTCAGCCGAACGGGCCCTCAGCGAGACAGTGGTGGCTGAGTGCGATCGTCCTATCGGCAGGAAGAGTGGTCGTGGCGAGGACGGCGTGCATTTCCACAAAGTCACTTTCGTCCGAAAGAAGAGTTATGCAAACGACGATAGTGATAGCTGATGCTAGCGAGAAAGGCATTCCTAGAGGTGTCGCCTTGGGACGTCTGCAATCATGAAATGCCTGAGACCGGGGATGTCGCGGCCAAGAGATTACTCTGGCGCGATTGCGAATGCTCCAGTCATGGAGGCCGTCCTTATCGGCCAGTCGGGTTCGTAAGTCGAGCGCTACCCGTCACAAGTACTGTCGTGTCGAACCAATTCCATGGAGGTTGAAATGAGAGTCACCCAGTTCATGCGCCGTATGTCAGCCGTCAATCGTCGTCGTGCGGTCTTGGGTATGTTCGGAGCGATCGTTGCTGCAGCGTTGCCAAGTCATGCAAGAGCAAAAGCGAAACGCGCTTCGCCGGGTGCTCTCCCGGCTTATCCAGTGACGCACTATCGAAAAAAGACAATCGATCGCGTTAATGTATTCTACCGTGAGGCCGGCCCCAAGAATGCGCCAGTGGTGTTGTTACTCCATGGATTCCCGACCTCGTCGCACATGTTTCGCAACCTCATTCCTGCGCTTGCAGACCGCTATCACGTGATAGCGCCGGACTATCCCGGTTACGGCCAGAGCGATATGCCGAACCGCGCCAACTTCGCTTACACGTTCGATCATTTTAGTGAGCTAGTAGATAATCTGCTCGTTCAACTTGGCGTCGACCGCTATGCGATGTACGTCATGGACTATGGCGCTCCAGTTGGCTGGCGCCTGGCATTGAAACATCCCGAGCAGGTGGCAGCTCTGATTGTTCAAAACGGCAACGCCTATGAAGAGGGGCTGCAGGAATTTTGGGATCCGATCAAGGCATACTGGGTCGATGGTTCTGACGCGCACCGACAAGCACTCATGAAGCTTGTGACGGTGGAGACGACAAGGTTTCAGTATACCGATGGAGTGTCGGACCTTAGCCGAATTGCCCCCGATAATTGGGTGTGTGATCAGGCACTTCTCGATCGGCCTGGAAACAGTGATATACAGATGGATCTGTTCTACGATTACCGGACGAATCCGCCGCTATATCCCGCCGTGCAATCGTACTTCCGCAAACATAAGCCGCCTACGCTGATTGTTTGGGGCAAGAACGACAAGATTTTCCCCGCATCCGGTGCGTATCCCTTCAAGCGCGATCTCCCCCAGGCTGAGTTTTATCTCATAGACAGTGGACATTTTCCGCTGGAGGACAAGTTTAGTGAGATGGTGCCGCTGATCCGCGGGTTCCTCGATCGAAGCCTTTTGCGCGGCTGATTGGGAGAACGCCCGGCGCGCCTGGCGCTCTCAGCATTTGAGAGTATCAACGAGGATGCGGTGGAGACGTGTTCCGTGAAGGCAGTTACGAACAGAAGCGCACAAGCCAAAGCCAGCCGGATGGGAGTTGGCTCTTGGGTGGTTATAATCGTGCTTCTGCTATTCTTGTTGGCGGCGGCGGTCCCCATCTACCATAGCTCGAGGCTTGGGAATGGCGCGGGCTTGCCGCTGTCGACGTATATCGCGATGGCGCTCGGAATCGTGTTCTCGCTTGGCGTCGGCTTTGGCCTGATGGCGTTGCTGTTTTATAGCAGTCGTAAAGGCTACGATGAGCCGCCGGTGTTAATGGACGAGAGCGAGCGCGCGGAAAGCGCGAACCTGCCAACGGAGAGTACGGAGCAGGTGACAGGCCACCATGAGTCTCAATAATTAGCCGGAGTACTGGCGATTAACGGCTAGTGTCGGCCGGTTTGTATGAGACGACGTGTCTCCGCCAGCACAGGGTGCGTTGCAAGCCTGATTGCGACACGCGGGGAGTGTTAGATCCCGGCAATCTCACGAACGCTAGCGTTGCGCTAGGAGGCCGATCCCCGTGGGTGTCATCGGCTTCGGATGGCCTGTCTCCGTGCCGGCCGCGATTGGCTGCATATCGTTGGATCACCTCTCGCCAGGCGTATCCGAATGTGGGTCGAGAGCCGATTATTGATCACGTGCAATTCCCAAAAGCAGCCAGAGCTCGAAAGAAGAGTGGGAGCTCCTCACGTACGCTGGTGATGCCGACGGGGGTAATGCAGGCCAATCTCGGACAATCAAGGAGAAAGAGCGTGAGTGCATCCATCATCGCTGGAATCAAGATTCCGGACTCCAAGCTGGCGCATCATACCACGGAATTCATCCGCGATTCAGAATCGCCGCTGCTTTACCATCACTCCAGGCGGACGTTCCTGTTCGGCATGCTTCACGGTGAGCGACGCGGTCTGAAGGCGGATCCGGAGCTGCTCTACGTAGCGACGATGTTTCATGATCTAGGTCTAGTCGAGGGACACCGACACATGGATCGGCGATTTGAAGTCGACGGCGCCGATGCGGCTCGCGAGTTTCTCAGGTCTCATGACGTCCCTGAGGATGCCATCCGCCGGGTCTGGTCGTCGATCGCCCTCCACACCACGCACGGTATTCCGGAATTTATGGAGCCAGAGATAGCTCTCGTAGCTGCCGGAGTGGAGACCGATATCGATGGAAGAGATTTGAAACTGCTCGATGCTGCCACGGTCAAAGAGATCCTTGCGGAGCATCCACGCATCGACTTCAAGCGTCAGGCATTCAAGGCCTTCACCGAAGGTTCTAGAGATCGACCAGACACAGCTTTCGGCACCATTACAGCCGACGTCCTCGAGCATTTTTCTCCCGGCTTCAGGCGAAAAGACTTCGTCGAGGTGGTCATGAACAATGAATGGCCGGACTGAATCCTGATCAGGAGCCGCTTTCGGTCTGAGCTGGGGTCTCCTTGGCGCGTGAAAGGCGATTCAGCAACATGCGACAATACATTGATCCGATCCTCCATCGCCGGCGCGAACGTTTGGTCAGAGTTATCGCGCTGGCAACATTCGTCGTCTTCTTTCAAGCGTACATGGTGGCTCCGATTATTCCCGTTCTCTCCAATGCCTTTGGGGTATCGGACGAGAAGATTGGCCTCGTCGTACCGGCTTACTTGATCCCATATGGCGTTTCGACATTGGTATACGGAGCGTTGGCTGACCGTATTGGTATTGCCCGTGTCATGTTCACGTCGCTGCTGGCCTTCTCGGCACTTACGATGCTGACTGCGACCGCACGAACATACGAGCAACTGCTCCTGTGGCGCGCCATTACGGGAGTTGGCGCGAGCGGGATCGTTCCCCTTGGGTTAGCGCTTGTGGGGCGGCTGTACCCCTATGGGCAGCGCGGTCGCCCCCTTGGCTGGCTTTTCGGCGCTATGGCCGGCGGGATGGCGTTCGGATCTCCGTTGGGAGCGCTGATCATTCCCGTCGCGAACTGGAGCGGGTTGTTTATCGTTGTCGGCTGGTTCGGCCTGTCGCTGCTGCTCCTTCTCTTGCGCTATCTCACCGTTATCGAAACTACGGTGCCTCCGTTGAAGGGCACAGTTTACCAGGTTTTCGATGGCTATAGGCGTCTCTTGGGAACGCCGCGTGGCCAGCGGACCTATGGCTACGTCTTTCTCAACTCAATGTTTCACTCGGGCGTGTTCACCTGGTTAGGTGTCTATCTCGAGCGTCGCTATCATCTTGGTCCCGCAACGATCGGCCTCGCGCTGCTCGGCTACGGCATACCGGGATTTCTTCTAGGGCCGTTGATCGGCAGAGCGGCAGATCGCTGGGGCCGTGCGAGGCTGATTCCAATTGGTCTAATCTTGAGCTCGTTGGCGGCGATGGCGTTGGCGCTTGGCACACCGGTGATGTTCATCCCGATCGTCGCAATCATACTGTCCTTGGGGTACGATATGACCCAACCACTTTTTGGTGGAATCGTCACGTCTCTCGGGGAAGGCCGAGCCGGCCAGGCCATGGGCCTAAGCGTATTTATGCTTTTTGTCGGCTTCGGGCTCGGGAGCCTGATCTTCGGCGCACCCATGCAGTACGGCTTTACGGTCGCATTTGCTGCATTCGCGATGATCGAATTGCTAATCGCCCTGATGTCCTTTGGGCTATTTCGTTCAGAGGTGGTTCTTGCCGGCCTGATCTTGCTTTGCTTGGCCGGGTCAGGCGTGCTGCCCCGACAATCTCCGCCAACCGTGCAGACGCTGCCATCCACCAACTCCGAATCGAGATTGGCCGAACTTGGAGAAGCATCGTCGAATTCGCCGCGTGGATAAAGCAGTCGAAATCTCAATCAGTCAGTTTTTGCAGATAGGAGAAATCGGCATGAGGCCGGCATTTGAGAACTTCCCAAGTGAGGCCGCCGAAGACGCAGTGTCGCGTCGAAGATTCTTGACAGGCGCTTCCGCTGGGATCGCGGGGAGTGTCGTCGCAGGGAGAGCAATGGCTGACTCGTTGGCCGATGTGCCGCCGCGGGAAGTTGGCTCCGATCTCAGCGGCCACAGCGAGCGATCAAAGTACGTTCATATCGAGCGGATTCCCGAGGCGGGGCCAGGACGACGCCACGTCGACCCCGGCGACGCGATCAATTCGAAAACGCCCCTGGACAAACTGGTCGGCGCGATCACGCCGTCGGACCTTCACTACGAGCGCAGCCATGCGGGTGTACCCGAACTCGACCCCGCCAAACACCGTCTTCTGCTGCATGGCATGACGCAGAAGCAACTGGTTTTAACATTGAACGATCTCAAGGCGATGCCGTCGATTTCGCGGATGGCCTTTATCGAATGCACCGGTAACGGGTGGGAGAACTGGAAAAACGCGGACGAGAACCTCACCGTGCAGAATACCCATGGCCTCGTCAGTACGAATGAATGGACCGGAGTGCCATTAAAGTTCCTGATCCAATTGGTCGGCAAGAACTCCGGGGCCACGTGGATGCTTGCCGAGGGTGGCGATGCCGCGGGCGTTGCGCGTAGCATTCCACTCACGGACGAGATCATGGACGAGGCTTTCGTCGCCTACGGTCAGAATGGCGAGCCGCTCAGGCCTGCTCACGGTTTCCCGATCAGACTTATCATGCCCGGGTTCGAGGGAAATCTAAACATCAAATGGCTTCGGCGTCTGAAGTTCGGCGATCAACCCTGGATGACCCGCTGGGAAACCGCTCGCTATACGCAGCTTCTGGCAGACGGAAAGGCGGCCCAGTTCCAGCTCAGGATGGAGACCAACTCTGTTATCACCTCGCCATCCGGAACGATGGTGATAGAGCCTGGATACAATCGCATCACAGGCTTGGCCTGGAGCGGTCATGGCAAGGTCGAGAAGGTCGAGATCAGCACCGACGGCGCGAAGAGCTGGAAGCAAGCCGAGTTGAGTCATCCAGTACTTCCAAAAACCCAGACCCGATTTCAGATGAGCTGGATCTGGGATGGCCGAAGCACAAAGATCGTAAGTCGTTCTACCGACGATAAGGGCAACGTTCAACCAGATCGCGCTGCACTTATCGCACTCATGGGAACAAACGCGCTCTTTCACTACAATGCGCAGCAGACCTGGAGCATCGACGCAGCAGGGAGAGTCCGCAATGTTCTTGCATAAGCTCTTCTTGCGAATTGCCCTTGCCAGCTGCTTGGTGACACCGGTGCTGGCCGAAGAATTCGGGCGTCCTGCTAGGCCTGATGAGATCGAACTATGGGACATCGACGTGAGGCCGGACGGCAAGGGCCTGCCAGAAGGCAGTGGCACGGTGGCGCAGGGTAAAGCGATATTCGAAGACAACTGCTCAGGCTGTCACGGCACGCGCGGCCAAGATGGCATCAAGGATCGCTTGGTTGGTGGTCAGGGCACGCTCGCTTCCGAAAATCCCATCAAGACCGTCGGCAGCTTCTGGCCCTATGCCACAACGTTGTTTGATTACATTCACCGGGCCATGCCTTACCAGGCACCCGGTTCGCTAGGTGTCGACGACACCTATGCCGTCGCTGCCTACCTGCTTAGCCTGAACGGGATATTACCCATGGATGGGAAGTTGGACAAGCAGAGCCTGCCTAAAGTTCAAATGCCGAATCGCAACGGATTTGTTCCGGTACCGGAATTCGACTACCCGCAGAGCCACCATAACTGAGCTGGACGTCATGAAGGAAGCGACAACGACTGCCTCCGATGCGCATGCGTCGAGCCGAGGTTCGATTATTGGTGTGGTCGTTGCCATCTGCTTGTTCGGATTTGAAGGAGTAAAGGCGATGTCTATAGAGGGATTGATTTCGATCAAGAGCAACTACGGCCCAGAGGAAACGATGGAGCGGCTCGAGGCCGCGATCAAAGCCACGGGCATGACGGTGTTTGCCCGAATTGACCATGCGGCTGCGGCTGCCGCTGCCGGCATGAAGTTGCGCCCGACAAACCTTTTGATCTTTGGCAGCGCCAAGAGGGGGACGCCCCTAATGCAAACGGTGCAGACTATCGGCATAGACTTGCCGCTCAAGGCTCTTATCTGGCAGGACGAAGCGGGGGCGACCTGGATCTCATACAATGATCTGATTTGGCTCGCCAAGCGACACAAGGCAGAGACCAAATCGAAGGCGGCCATCCACGCTATGTTGATCGCGCTTGACGCAGTGGCTTCCACAGCCACCACAGCCAGAGTGGCACCGAACTGAGCGGTCGAACTCTGATCAGCGGCGAGGCCCACCCGGACGTTCAAGCGTCATCAGGAACGATGCGGCGATCTTATGGAGAGGCATTGCCTCGAGAGCCGCGGGCGAAATTTTTCGGCCAGCGGGTAGGTGACTTCCCGCGCCCGGGGCACCGGTGGATGAATCAAGTGTCTCACGTTTGCAAATTGCCACGCTGTGGCTGGTTCGCTCGAATGGCTACGTATCCTTTCAAACTCTTAGTCGTTTCGGGAGGCCTTGAAAGATCAACCTCTCAACCATCGGCTTGCGTTTATGACTGATATTCGGCGCTCGCGCCGTCCCGAGGCCCGCCGGTGGGCATTTCCTCCCCAGACCCGCCCCACGGCCAATGCCATCGGGCGCCTTTCAGGTACGTTCGATTGAATTCACCTTTGTCGATCAAAGGCCCGGAGTCGCCCTTAACTTGCCGAGCAACGCCTTTGCGGCCTTGAGATCGGAGCTATCGAATCCTTCCGTGAATCGGTTGAACACAGCAGCCAATAGACTGCAGCCGTCTGATTGACGACCTTGGTGTATCCACAGTTCGGCAAAGCTCATCGCGGTTCGCAATTCCCAAGAAAGAGCATGTTGCACGTCGGCCAATTTCAACGATCTCTGAAATAGCCGTTCCGCGCCCGCTAAATCCTCTTGATCTGCCGACGCTAAAATGACGCCTTTGATACGCAGCAGCTCTGGCAATATGAATGCTTGGCCGTTGTCTTCAACTCGGGCGATTGCATCGTCGATGGTCGCTGATGCGTCGTCACTCCGCCCGAGCTTAGCGAGGCCTTCGGCCAAGCTGCCAAGTAATGCCGGATGATGCAGTTCGTACCGGTCAGCTTGCAGTGCGCTGATTGCGCCACCCAACATCTCGACGCCTTCCTCTGCGTCGCCATGGTGAATATCCAACACACCTTTCAAGCCGATACCAACTGCACGGTGGGGACCGAGTGAATGCCTTTCGCAATGAGCGATAAGTCGCTCGATCACGCCGCGCGCCACGGGGACATTTCCGATGCGAACGAACATGAAACCAGAAAAGACCAGGCCGGTGCTCAATGTGACGGGATGCTCTATATCCGTGCGATCGTGGATTGTCTCCAGCGCCATCTTGACGGCCTGGTCGGGGAATCCCCTAAACCACCGAATTGCGGCCAACGCACACCGAACGCGCGTCTCCGTATGACTATCGAAGCCAAAATTACTCGACTGGTTGCGAGGAACGCTGGGATCGGCGAGAAGGCTCTCGCAACTTCTCTCGGCAGAAAGCTGGTTGCCGGCGAAATAGTTCGAAAGCCCGAGCATCCAATTCGCTACAGCAATGGGGGCTGGATCGTTCGTTTTTCGGGCGACCTCCTCATTGCGTTGCGCAAGTTCAAATGACTTGCGGAAATCCCCAATTGCAATGTGGAAGTTGTGAAGGGAGCGAAGCATCCGCATTTGGAAGTACGGATCGCCAAGGACCTCGGCCAAATCCAGTGCTCTCATCAGAGCGATCCGCGCATCCTCGCGGTAGCCTTCCGTAAGCATCAACGATGATCCCAGCGACGCCTGCAATTCCATCTCTCGTCGCGTGGCGCGATCAGGTTCGCCGATTACTCCCAGCGCTCGCCTCGTTAGGCGATGACATTCGGCCAATAACGAAAGCTCAGACAGGAAAGGTGCGACTAAGGCCGCCAGAGAAACTCCGACTTCGGTGTGGTTCGCGGACGATAGGCTCCAATCGAGTGCGCCGCGCGCGTTACCGAGCACTTCTGATCGCAGGCTCAAGTCTCGAGACATTGTGAGCGAGCTGGAATCGTGGCGTTCAAGGACTTCTCGATAATGGATCGCGTGACGCTGCTTCGTCGGGTCGAGCTCCCCGCTTTCTCCCAATTTGATTGCAGCATAGGTGCGGGTGGTATCAAGTAGTCGGTACCGCCGTTTTGTCCCCCCTTTGTCGACCTCAACAAGGGATTTTCCAACCAGAGCGGCGGTGGCCGCCGCGACACGTATGTCATCAAGATCTTCATCTGCTGCAACTGCGCACGCTGCCTCAAGTGTGAAGGTGCCGACAAAAACGGAAAGCCTGCGAAGAACCAAGCGTTCTTCCTGCGGCAGTAAATCATAACTCCAGTCGAGCGTTGCTCTCAGTGTGTGATGACGTGGGCGCGCCGTACGCCGTCCCTCCCATGTTAGCTCGAACCGATCCTTCAAGAGTGACAAGGTGCCCTCCATCCCATAGGCGTTGGCACGGGCAGCGGCGAGTTGAATGGCGAGGGCGATTCCGTCTAGCCGACGGCAAATTTCCCCGATTATGGGAACATCAGTATCGGTCAGCGTGAGTTGTCGTCGTCCGCCAGCGATAGCGCGTTCCATAAATAGCTGCACGGCGGGGAAATCGAGTACCTGCGTAGCGGTGAGGCGTACGTTATCGGGTGGACTGGCGAGCGGCGGTAGCCGATGAATATGTTCGCCTTCGACCCGCAAGGATTCCCTGCTGGTCGCCAATATGTGCACTTGCGGTGCGTTCGCGAATATTCGCTCAGCTAGCGTCGCCACGGTTTCTATTACGTGCTCACAGCTGTCAAAGATCAAAAGCGTTCGTTTGTCCCGGAGATGGTTAATCAAGGCAGTAGTGAGATCCGCGGACTGAAGCGGAATACCAAGCGTCACGGCAATAGTGCCAGGTATGAGAAGCGGATCACTCAGCAGTCCAAGATCGAAAAGATATACGGCGCCGCCAAACTCGTTGTTCAGCTCGTGACCGACTGAGACAGCCACCGTGGTCTTCCCAATGCCGCCCGGTCCCACGATCGTGAGAAAGCGCTCGGTCTTCAACCGGATAACGATTTCCCCGACCGTTTGATCACGTCCGAAAATCCGCGTAACCTTAGGCGGAAGATTGTAGTCCGGATCAAACGCCTGATTGGTCGATGCTGGGACCCCCGCGCGAAAAATCGGCGCGACGAAGCAATAACCCGTCCCGGGAATTGTACTGATATAGCTCGCACTCGTGGCTCCGTCGCCGAGTGCCTTCCGAAGCGCGGCGACCTGGACGCGAATATTGGCCTCGTCGACGGTGATCCCAGGCCAGGCTCGCGCGATCAGGTCACTCTTGCTGACTACCTTGCCAGCTTCTGCGACCAGAACGACAAGGATGTCGAGGGCTCGACTACTCAGACGAACCGGTGTGCCGTCACGTTCGAGGAACCGTCTCGCGGCGAACAGCCGGAACGGTCCAAACGAAACGACTTGATCGTGCGTCTCGCTCGATTCATGTCGACCTTCGTGTTGACCGCGATCAATGGGTAGGCCGGGCATTGTAGAGCCTAAGGCTTTTTGTAGGGGGAGCCGGCTGCTGGAAACAATCCTCGATTTATGCTGGTCCGAAATCAAGTTAGTTTATTGCCGCAGGCAAGGCCTCTGCCCGAAAAGCCGTGCAAGGACATTTCGATACGGTTGTAACGACCGGGCGGTCAGCGTCGATCCAAGCAACTCTTTAGCGTCGATCCAAGCAACTCTTTAGCGTCGAGCCAAGCAACTCTAAGGTGTGGCCGGGTGGCTCAATGCCGTCCGCGGAGCATGCCACTTTGCGTTCGATCTCAAAACACAGTCCGAATTCGAAAGATGATACCGCGAAAGCGTCGCAGAATACGGAGCGAGGTCTCAATCCTTGTCATATGGCTCATACAAGACGGCGGAGCATCTCTTGAACACCATAGCGCGGCCCAAGATCCAATTCTCAGAGCAACTGCTTCTGCACGAGTTTACTCATAGAATTAACAACGAGTTTGCGTCGGCGATTCAGGTCGTATCCTCGACCGCGGCTAGATCGTCAAACGACGATGTGAAGACTGCACTGGCAAATGTACTGGAACAATTGCACGCCTACGCGCGGGTTCATCACGCGCTGCAGATGCCAACGCAAAGCGATCTTGTCGATGCCTCGAAATATCTGCGCGAGCTGTGCCTCTCGATAACTTGCTCCAAGCTCGTAAATGCGGGCATTGAGCTAATTCTTGTCGATCAGCCATTCCGATTGTCTGCCGAACGCGCGTGGTTGATGGGATTGATAATTTCAGAGCTCATTACGAACTCCGCTCGCCACGCGTTTGATCAGCGAGGTGGCGTGATTCGGGTTGATTGTCTGGTGTCACAAGAGTCCGTGGTGTGTCGAGTGTTGGACAATGGATCTGGTTCGATGGCGCAGCCAAGGAATGGAGGCGGCATGCGAATTATTAGCGGACTTGCGGAGGCCCTCGGTGCGACATTTGCCTTCAATCTTGGCGAGGCTGGTGCTGAAGCTATCCTTGATCTTCCGCTTGAGACGGTGTGCCTACTTCAGACACCGACGTGAGCTCAAATGATCTGGTGTCAGTGAGGGATTAGGGTCGCTCCAATCCGTTGAGCCGCACGGACGGTTCGGCCGTTTATGGGCTCCATGTGGAGCATTGGAGGCAAATCATGACAATCACTCCATCGCAAGTGTTCTCCAGGCGACGTTTTTGCTCCTGCTGTGTCGCGGGCGCGGCGCTTTCGACCGCTAGTCGTTGGCTTTCGCCGAGTGAGGCATTTGCCGAAGCACGCGGACTCGTAAGCGCTATCAAAGATGCCGCCGCGGTCTCACCGATCGTTACCCACAAGTTGCGTAACAATATCAGCGTGCTTGAAGGTTCGGGAGGGAACATTGCGGTTCTCGCGGGGGCAGACGGCAAGGTGCTCGTTGACGCTGGTATTGGAATCTCGCGACCGCGCCTTGCCAGGGCTCTTGAAGAGTTGGGTCCCGGAGCCGTCACACATGTCATAAACACGCATTGGCATTTTGATCATTCCGATGGAAATACCTGGTTGCATTCGACCGGTGCGAAGATCATCGCGCATGAAAAGACCCGAGAATATCTCTCAAAGGTGCAGCGAGTGGAAGACTGGGACTACAATTTTCTGCCCCCATCTCTGGATGGAATGCCCAGCGAAGTCTTCACGGAAGAGTACGATCTTCAATTCAACGCATCAAATCTCCACTTATGGCGGTACGCTTCCGCACACACTGACAGTGATATCGCCGTTACGTTTGCCGAGGCGGATATTGTTCATGTCGGCGACACGTTCTGGAACGGAGTCTATCCGTTCATCGACTACTCGACGGGAGGCAGCATCGACGGAATGATTGCTGCATCTGATGCCAACCTGACAGCAACCACAGACGCAACGATCATCGTCCCCGGCCACGGAAAGCCTATCGGCAATCGATCCGAGTTGAAGGAGTTCCGCGAGATGCTCGTAGTTGTTAGAGATAGCGTTGCAACTCTAAAAGAGCGAGGATTATCTCGCGACGAGACCGTTGCCGCGAGGCCGACCGCGGCCTTTGATGACAGATTCGGCAACTTCGTCGTCGATGGAGGCTACTTCACCAAGTTGGTCTACGAGGGCGTATGAGCGTGGTCTATCATGAACCTCCGCCGCCTATAACGCGCGCATTGAGCGCACCATCACCGAGATGTGGGTCAATCAGCGATTTGCGATCTATCAGTTCGTGCAAATTCGAAGCGCTTGCGCCCTTCGCTAGTGGCCCAAGACGGACATCGAACCATCCGACTTCAACGTCGTTTTCTGTGCGCATACCGGAGGCGACAACTTCCAGCGACACGCCTTCATGCATTGGTGTGGCCGACGCGCAAGCGAGCCGGGCAGGGCAGTCATTTTCGGGATTGGTTTGCGGTAACCTCTGTACCCTCTGCGGTCGGGCATCGTGTCTTTTCGGAATATCATGCGCTTCGTGGAATACGCGATCGATGGACCACTGTAGAATTCGGGAGCACCGCTCGTGAGATCGCGGGTATTCACGGATAATTGCTGTCGATCATGAGCGATGGATGCGGGTCATAAGCGACATACGGCGTTTCACTTCCGTTCGGGTTTTGGCCGAATGACGGTTGCGTTGCTCGCGCAAAATGGTGTTCGCGGGCGATTGGCCGTCTCCGAACTGTCATTGACAGCGTAGTCGACCGATAAGGAAGAACAAATGAGACAGGCGAAGCCCGCAACAATCGCCCTGCGGCGCAGGGAGTTCCTTGCCGGAACGGCCATGCTGCTGTTCAGCGCGACGACCGTCAAAGCGGCCACGATCGCGGGGAGGTTGCCCTGGGTTCCCAATGCAGGAAATCCGCCGCCGCCAATCAAGCTTGGGCCGTGGGAGTTCTTCAACGGCGAAGAAGGCAGAGCCATGGAGGCACTCGTTGATTGCATCATCCCGCCGGATCCGGAGACGCCGGGCGGCAAGGATGCCGGCTCCGCCGTGTTCATCGACCGGCAGCTGGCTGGGCCTTACGGCCGGCAGGAGGGATTGTATGTGCGCCCACCGTTTCAGCCCGGCCTGAAGAATCAGGGCCATCAGTCGGCGAACGGTCCGGCACAGGATTATCGGGACGGTCTCGCTGCATTCGATCGTGCGTGCAAGCAGCACAGTGGTGGAAAGCCCTTCGCCGAGCTCTCCGGCGACGACAGGATCGCGCTTCTGAAGGCGGTCGAGAAGGGCGAGCTCAAGCTCGACGGCGTCGACGGCAAGGCGTTCTTCACGCAACTCGTCAAGGACGCGCAGATGGGATTTTTCGCGGACCCGATCTATGGCGGGAACCGCGACATGGTCGCGTGGAAGATGATCGGCTATCCGGGCGCGCGCTACAACTATCTCGATTGGGTGAACCGCCACAACGAGCGCTTTCCGCTGCCGCCGGTTGGCATGACCGGCAACGCGCAATGGACGAGGTCGTAGCATGTCCCGAAGGCTTCCCAGGAAAGACGTCGTCATCGTCGGTTTCGGCTGGACCGGCGCGATCATGGCTAATGAGCTGACCGACGAGGGGCTCGAGGTCATCGCTTTCGAGCGCGGTCCATGGCGCGACGCGCCGACGGATTTTCCGCCGGGCTACATGCAGGACGAACTTCGTTATCGCATCCGGCACGAGCTGTTCCTGCGTCCGGACCAGCTGACGTTCACGTTCCGCAATAAGATGGACCAGACGGCGCTGCCGATCCGGAGCTGGGGCGCGTTCATGCCGCCGAACGGCGTCGGCGGCGGGGGCGTGCACTGGAATGCCGAAATGTGGCGGTTTCTCCCGTCGGATTTCGTGCTGAAGACACATCTGACCGAACGCTATGGCGCGGCGTTCCTGCCCCCGGATATGACGATCCAGGATTGGGGCGTGACCTATGACGAGCTCGAGCCGCATTACGATCGCTTTGAATATCTGTGCGGCACGTCGGGGACGGCCGGAAATCTGAGCGGCAAGATCATGGACGGCGGCAATCCGTTCGAAGGGCCGCGGTCCCGTCCTTATCCGACCCCGGCGCAGGCCCAGCCGTTCAGCCATACGCTGTTCGGGAAAGCCGCGCGCGAGCTCGGCTACAAGCCGTTCCCGCAGCCTTCGGGCAATCTCTCGCAAGCCTATACGAACCCGCTGGGCATGCGCCTTGGCCCCTGCACCTATTGTGGCTTCTGCGAGTGGTTTGGCTGCGGCAATTATTCCAAGGCCAGCCCGCAAACAACCATCCTGCCGCATCTCATTCGAAAATCGAACTTCAGCCTCCGCGACAATTCAGAGGTTGTTAGGATCAATGTCGATCGTTCAGGCAAGCGCGCTACCGGCGTGACATTCGTGGACTCGAGCGGCGAAGAATGGGAGCAGCAGGCCGACCTCGTGATCCTGTCGGCTTACACGATGTTCAACGTGCAGCTTCTTCTGCATTCGCAAATCGGGCAGCCCTACGACCCCGTCACCAACACTGGGGTCGTCGGCCGAAACTACACCCACCAGACGATCTCGTCGGTCAATGGCTTCTTCGACAACAAGAAGTTCAACTTCAACCCGTTCATCGCATCGGGTTCGATCGGGATGTGTATCGACGAGTTCAACGGCGACAATTTCGATCACGGGCCGCATGGTTTCGTCGGCGGCGGCTATGTCGGCCAGGTGCAGACAGGTGCTCGTCCGATCGAAAGCACCCTGGTGCCGCCGGGAACGCCGGCATGGGGCGCCGACTGGAAGAAGGCGGTGAAGGACAATTATCTCAGCACGGTCAAGCCCGGCACCGGTGTGCATGGCAGCTTCTACGCCTACCGCGACATCTACCTGGATCTCGACCCCACCTATAAGGACCGGTTCGGGCGTCCGCTGATGCGGATCACGATGGATCTCAAGGAGAACGAGATCAAGCAGAACAAGTTTCTCACCGACAAGTTCGCCGAGATCATCAAGGCGATGGGCGCTGAAAAGCTCGCCGTGCAGTATCGAACCGCGCCATACGACATAACGACCTACCAGACGACGCATCTCAACGGCGGTGCGATCATGGGGGCCGATCCCAAGACAAGCGTCCTCAACAAATATCTGCAGAGCTGGGATGTCCCGAATCTGTTCGTGATGGGGGCAAGCGCCTTTCCGCAGAACGCCGGCTACAACCCGACGCTCACGGTCGGCGCGCTCGCTTATTGGTCGGCGGCCGCGATCCGGAACCAGTACCTCAAGAATCCCGGAAGGCTGGTCGATGCGTAGGATTCCTCGCGTATGCACGCTCGTTTGCGCGGTGCTCGTTTTGGCGTCGCTGGCTGGCCGCGCGCATGCCGGCTCCGCAAACATGCAAGAGTTCACCCAGATCGAACGCGGGCGCTATCTGTCGATCCTGTCGGACTGTGCCGGCTGCCATACCGTTCCCGGCGGCAAGCCGTTTTCGGGTGGGCGGCCGATCGAAACGCCGTTCGGCAAGATCATATCGCCCAATGTCACGCCCGATCTGGAAACGGGCATTGGAGCCTGGAGCGACGATCAATTCGATGCCGCGGTGAGAAAGGGTATCGGACGAACCGGCGCGCATCTCTATCCGGCCATGCCTTACAATGCGTACACCCGGATGTCGCGTGACGATGTGATGGCAATCCGGGCCTATCTGACTTCGCTGGAGCCGGTCCGAAATTCGCGCAACGCGGATACGCTTCCGTTTCCATTCAATATCCGCTCAACGATGATCGTGTGGAACGCGCTCTACTTCACGGCAGGTGAATACAAGCCGGAACCGACCAAATCCGCCGAATGGAATCGCGGCAAGTTCATCGTCGACGGGCCGGCGCATTGCGGAGCCTGTCACACGCCGAAGACGCTGCTCGGAGGCGATCGAACCGATCAATATCTGCAGGGAGCAAATCTCCAGGGCTGGTCGGCGCCTGACATCACCAACAACCGGCGGACAGGACTGGGCAGTTGGACGGCAGACGATGTCGCGCTCTACCTCAAGACGGGGCACAATCGCGCTACCGCTGCGACAGGGCCGATGGCGGAGGCCGTCGAGCTGTCGACGTCCAGGATGAAGGATGAGGATACGAAGGCTATTGCGACGTATCTGAAATCATTGCCGGGCAACAAGGATGAGGCGAGGCTTGCCCCGGTGGGTGCGAACGTGATGGCGGCCGGAGGCGCGATCTACCGGGACCAATGCTCCGCCTGCCACGGGATCGAAGGCAAGGGCGTTCCCCACCTATTTCCCGCCCTCGCAGAGTCCACGATGGTGCGCTCGAATGATCCCACAACGGCAATCCGAATCGTGCTCCGCGGTGCGCGAAGTGTAGGTACGATGGCCGAGCCGACGGCGCCCGGGATGCCCTCCTACGGATGGCAGCTCGATGACCGCGAGATCGCGGCGGTCCTCAGCTATATCAGAAACAGTTGGGGGGCGGCGACTGCCCCGATCGACGCAAAGGACGTGACGCGCGTTCGGTCCGACACGGCGTCGCGCAACGATTGAGCTGACCGATCTCGGATTCGCCGGCCTATTAAAGTGGTAGGCGGAGTCCGTGCTGGTTCTGGCCTGATCATGCAGTTCGAGCTCGCACCACGTTTCTTTCACGCGTCCCGCTCCAACGCGAAGAAAGTGTTCCTCGATCACCACGGCGCCGTGGTGAACGATCTCGCTGAGGTGCGCGTTCATGCGACCCCGCTCGTGCGATCCTTCACCAACGAGCGCAGCCTCGAGGATTGGCGTCACTGGGTGCTGCATGTCAGCGACGACCAGGGCGTTGGGCTCTTCGTCGTCCCTTTCGTCCTCGTGCTCGGCAAACGGCATTGAGGTCAGCATGCGCGCAACACGATGGGCGACAGTACCGCTTCACCGAAAGGTGAACGACGTCGCCAGAGAACGCGATTACCGCGGCGACTTCCTCGGGTTCGCACACGCGGCCTAACGGGATCCGCTCGGCGAACTTCGCCAGCAGCTTCTTGTCATCCATCATGTCTTCCGTCATGCCCGTACGCGTCGGGCTGGGACAGAGTCATCGCCTTCAGGAGCCGGAAACTCCCATATACATCGATGCCCTGTTGGCGGATCAGCACCGATCTGCGGGTTAGAAGGGCCGATGTTAGGATCAGCGAACTTCCGGGTCCTCACGATTGACACGACGCGAAGACGTCGCCGGCCTGGAGCGCTCTTGACGCTTGCGATGCGGTGCTCCGGCAGTCCTCGGCCCAGCATTGCATGTTCCGCACGCCATGATGCCCGATCGATGTGACGGCTTCTCCGATCGGGCGCGGCCAAGTCTCCCGAAAACATCCGGAAAACACCGCTTCACCCGCCGCGCCGAGGCGCTGGCGAAGCGAGGATGGTCGTCCGCCGATCGGACCAAGGTCCTACGACCATGGTCGGCCGAAGCGCCAGACCTCGGTCCCACGAGTTCGTTGGACCTTGTACCCTGTCCCGTTGTTCACAGAAAAATCTAACCTGAGCCCATAGGAGCCATCCGACGCGGACGGCTCGCAAAAATTTCAACGGCTCGGCCGCCGCGGCGGACCGTGCGCCACAACAGGTGAGGCCGCCATGGTTGCGTACATCAGGAGCGATCTGGATTTCATTCTCGCGCAGATCAAGGTCGCGGAGAAGCACGCCGCCTATATCGTCAATCCGCTCGACCCGAACGCCGCGCCGCTCTACGGAGCCGGTCTGGCCGGCCAGGTCGGCTCGGTCCCATCCTACAACCTCAGCATCGGTCTTCGTACCGTCGACGGACAGAACAACAACCTGCTGCCCGGCCAGGAGAAGTGGGGCGCCGCGGACATGCCGTTCCCCGAACTGCTGGATCCGACCTTCAGGCCCGCGGAAAACGTACCGGGCAATTTCCTGCCGCCGGGCGCGCCCGCCGTGCCGACGTCTTACGCGCCGTCCAACAACCCGGGTTCGATGGTGTTCGATTCGAGCCTGCGCACCATCTCTAACCTGATCGTCGATCAGACGCTCGCGAACCCGGCGGCGATCATGAAGGGCCTGCAGTCCGGCGGGATCGTCGAGGCCACGCTGGCTAACGTCGCTCTCGTGCAAGATATCTACAACGCCTTCAAACCCGCGCTCGACGCCGAGTATCAGGCCCGCGTGGTGATGCAGAACGCCAAGGCGGCGGCGAACCAGCTGAGCGACGGCGACGAGTCCACCGTTCCCGGCGCGGCCGAACAGGCGGCGATCGACGCCTTCGCGGCGGCCACGGCGGTGCACAACGACATGCTCAACGATCTGGCGGTGGCGCGCGCGGTCCGCGATGCGGGCCTCGAGCCGTTCGGGATCACAATGGACGGCGACAACGTCCAGGTCGTCAACGTCTCTCCGGACGTCGGCCTGTCGGCCCCGTTCAACTCCTGGTTCACTCTGTTCGGCCAGTTCTTCGATCACGGTCTGGATCTCGTCAACAAGGGCGGCAGCGGCACCGTGTTCGTTCCGCTCCAGCCGGACGATCCGCTGTACGTGCCGGGTAGCCCGACCAACTTCATGGTCCTGACCCGCGCCACCGTCAGCCCGGGCGCCGACGGCGTCATGGGGACGGCCGACGACGTGCGTCCCGTCAACACCACGACGCCGTTTGTCGACCAGAACCAGACCTATACGTCGCATGCCTCCCACCAGGTTTTCCTGCGCCAGTACGCGCTCGACGCCAACGGCGTCCCGCACGCTACCGGCCAGCTGATCGAGGGCGGCGGAGACCAGCCGGGCGGCATGGCCACCTGGGGCGAGGTCAAGGAACAGGCCAAGATGCTTGGCATCCTCCTGACCGACCAGGACGTCGGCGCGGTGCCGCTGCTTCGCACCGACCCGTACGGCAACTTCATTCCGAATGCCGCGGGCTTCGCCCAGGTGATCACCGGCGTCGGCGCCGACGGCATTCCGAACACTGCGGACGACATCGTCATCTCCGGCACCTCGACGGCGCCGGTCAGCGTCGCCACCGCGATCCGTATCAACGCCGCCTTCCTTGCCGACATCGCGCACGACGCCGTGCCGAACGGCATCGCCGACGGCGACATTGAAATCGGGCTGCTCAACCCCGGCAACAACCCGGCGGTCTACGACAACGAACTGCTGGACGCCCACTTCATCGCCGGCGACGGCCGCGCCAACGAGAACATCGGCCTGACCGCGGTCCACCACATCTTCCACTCCGAGCACAACCGGCTGGTCGAGCACACCAAAGAGATCGTCCTGGCCTCGAACGACCTGGCCTTCCTCAACGAATGGCTGGCCGTCGACCTCGCCGCACTGCCGACGACGCCCGCTCAGATCGCCGCCCTCGTCTGGGATGGCGAACGCCTGTTCCAGGCCGCCAAGTTCGGCACCGAGATGCAATACCAACATCTCGTCTTCGAGGACTTCGCCCGCAAGGTGCAGCCCAACATCGACTTCTTCGTCGTGCCGGACGGATACCACGCCGACATCAATCCGAGCATTGTCGCCGAATTCGCGCACGTGGTCTACCGCTTCGGCCACTCAATGCTGACCGAGACGATCGACCGGCTCGACCCGACCTTCACTAACGACCAGATCGGGCTCATCGAGGCCTTCCTCAACCCGATCGAATTCGACTCGGGCCACACCGTCGCGGACAGCGTCGCCGCCGGCAACATCATCCGCGGCATGACGCGGCAGGTCGGCAACGAGATCGACGAGTTCGTCACCAGCGCGCTGCGCAACAATCTGCTCGGGTTGCCGCTCGATCTGGCTACCATCAACCTGGCCCGCGGCCGCGATGCCGGCGTGCCGTCATTGAACGCTGCGCGCCGCGACTTCTTTGAGGCAAGCAGCCACGCCGAAGAGCTGCGGCCCTACGCGAGCTGGGTCGACTTCGCGAGCCACCTCAAGAACGAGGCTTCGATTATCAACTTCGTCGCCGCCTACGGAACGCACACGCTGATCACCGGCGAGACGACGGTCGAAGGCAAGCGCGACGCGGCCATGGCGCTGATCTTCGGCACCAGCTTCGGCGACGTCGTCGTTCCGACCGACCCGGCCGAGCTCGCGGCATTCAATGCCGACCGCATAGCCTTCCTCAACGCGACCGGCATCTACGCCGGCGGCTCGCTGGGCGGCCTCGAGAACGTCGATCTCTGGATCGGCGGTCTCGCCGAGAAGGTCATGCCGTTCGGCGGCATGCTGGGCTCTACCTTCAACTTCGTGTTCGAGGTTCAGCTCGAAAAGCTGCAGGACGGCGACCGCTTCTACTACCTGCAGCGGCTCGACGGGCTGCATCTGTTGTCAGAGATGGAGAACAACACCTTCGCCAAGGTAATCGGCCTCAATGCCGACGCCGGCCATCTGCCTTCGGACGTGTTCTCCACGCCCGGCCTCATCCTCGAAGTCGACCAGACCCGGCAGTGGAATCCGGGGCTCAATTCGGCCGATCCGACCGGTGGCACGATCCTGACCCCGCTGGTCCTGCGCGACAACCCGGCGACCGATGGAGCCGAAGCGAACTACCTGCGCTATACCGGCGCCGACCACGTCCTGTTGGGCGGTACCGACCAGGCCGACACGCTGATCGCCAGCGAGGGTGACGATACCCTCTATGGCGACGCCGGCAACGACCGCATGG
Organism: Bradyrhizobium sp. 63_E2_N1_3; assembly: GCF_052076005.1. Classification (NCBI taxonomy): domain Bacteria; kingdom Pseudomonadati; phylum Pseudomonadota; class Alphaproteobacteria; order Hyphomicrobiales; family Nitrobacteraceae; genus Bradyrhizobium; species Bradyrhizobium sp. 63_E2_N1_3. The sequence goes on from NZ_CP197235.1 coordinate 2,351,702, forward strand.
AGGGCGGCGCCGGCAACGACCAGTACATCGGCGGCGACGGTGACGACATCATCACCGACCAGTTCGGCGACGACATCATGCGCACCGGCCGCGGCCACGACGCGGTCAACGCCGGCCAGGGCGTCGACCTGATCGTCGCCGACGAGGGCAATGACTTCATCGTGCTCGGCGCCGACAGTCTCGATGAGGCCTTCGGCGGGGTCGGCAACGACTTCGTTCTCGGCAGCAAGACCACCGAGCAGACGCTTGGCGGCGAAGGTGACGACTGGATCGAGATCGGCGCCTGGACCGGCGCGGTCGGCGACAATTTCGACGACCAGTTCCAGCTCGATGCCGTCAAGGGCCACGACGTGTTCCACGGGGACGGCGGCTTCGACGAATTCATTGGCGAAGGCGGCGACGATATCTGGTTCGGCAGCCTTGGTCGCGGCAAGTTCGACGGCATGTCCGGCTACGACTGGACGACCTACGCCAACATGAATCTGGCGGTCGACGTCGACCTCAACCGGGTGATCCTGCCCGGTCTGCCGGTGCTTCCGGGCAACGCGGCGCTCGACAGTTTCACCCAGGTCGAAGGCGCGTCCGGATCGGCCCACAATGACGTCATCCGCGGTTCCGACGTCACCGCCGACCTCGTGCCGACCGAAGGCTTCCGCGGCAGTGCCCTGGATGCCGAGGGCATCGCCCTCATCACGGGCCTGCAGGCGCTTCTCGCCGGCGCGGGACCGGCCTCGTTCGATGCCAACGGCAGCTTCGTCGGCGGCAACATCCTGCTCGGCGGTGCCGGCAGCGACCTCATCGAAGGCCGCGGCGGCGACGATATCCTCGACGGCGACCGATGGCTGCGGGTGCGCATCGCGGTGATGTCCGACTTCGACGAGAACGGCCCGGTCGGCAACACCGTGCTCGAGTTCCACGACAGCATGACGACTCTGGTCCAGAAAGTGTTCTCGGGTCAGATCAATCCTGGCCAGCTCAAGATCGTCCGCGACATCGTCTCCGACGGCGCGGCGGCATCGGACATCGACACCGCAGTCTACTCCGACGTCCGCGCCAACTATTCGTTCTCGGCGCGCGCCGACGGCACCCTCGTGGTCTCCAACACCGGCGGCCTCGATCCGCTCGATGGCACCGACCTGCTGCGCAACATGGAGAGGTTGCAGTTTTCCGACGGCACTCTCGGTATCGTCGTAGGCACCCCGTTCAGCGACAATGGCCTCGCCCCGCAGGGCCCGCCGTCCGACAACCGTCCCGTGCTGAACGGTTCGGCGACCGACGACATCATCGTCGGCCTTGCCGGAGCCGACGTGCTCAACGGTCTCGGCGGCAACGACATCCTGGTCGGCGGTCCGGGTTCTGCGACGGGAACGATTGCCGACAACTTCAATTCGGGCGGCTATTCCGGCAACGATGGTAATGCTGCAAACTTCGCCGGAAACTGGACGGAAAACGACAACAACAGCGCCACGAGCGGCGACATCGAAATCGATGGCAATCGCCTTCGTTTCAACGAGACCGTCGATGGCGGCGAAACCATCGAACGCTCGATGAACCTGGCGGGGGCTACGGCCGCAACGCTGTCCTTCAGCTACGAGGATGACAATCTCGGCGTGGGCCAGAGTGTCATCGTCGAGGCCCGCAACAGCGGCAGCGGCACCTGGGAAGTTCTCGGCACGCTCGGCAGCACCACCGCGACAGGCAACGGCAATTTCAGCGCGACGCTGACCGCTGCCCAGATCGGCGCGAACTCGGGAATCCGCTTCCGGACAACCGGCGACGGCAACAACTGGGACAACGGTGACAATTTCTACGTCGATAACCTGACGATCACGATCGTCAGAGCCGGCATCAACGGCGGCGTTGACACCCTCAACGGCGGTCTCGGCAATGACACCTACGCGTTCGGGCTCGGCGACGGCAACGACCTCATCAACGAAGCTGTCAATGCCGCCAGCGGCGGCACCGCCGACCGCATCTCGATCCAGGCTCCGAACGCGGTCGATGCGTCCGGTCAGCCCATCATCGACCCGGTGACCCTGCTTCCGGTACCGACGATCACCGCGTTGGACGCCTTCGACAGCAGCACCGCGACCCAGACCGGCGACCTGGTCATCAATTACAGCCTACCGACCGGGCCTACGGGCTCCGTCGCCCAGTCCATCACGGTGGCAGGCCACTTCACCGGCAACAACGCGCAGACCGGCGTCGAACGCATCAACTTCAACGGCGCGACTTTCGCCGGCTATGCGCTCGGCGCGGAGGATTACTTCATCAGCCGCTCCGATCCGGCCGACCGGGCAGGCGGCGACGTCGACATGTCGCTGAATGCGGTGACCAACACTCAGGCCAACTTCGTGGTGGGCGAGCAGGGCGTCGACGACGAGATCACTGGCGGCGGCCTCAACGACCTGATCTTCGGCGGCACCGGCAACGACGACCTCGTCGGCGGGCTCGGCGACGACCTCCTGGTCGGCGGTGCGGGCAACGACGATCTCGACGCCCGGCTGAACCTCGCTGGTGACGACTTCGAAGGCGCCGTCGGCGCCGACACGATGGTCGGCGGTGCGGGCAACGACACCTACGGCATCGACGATCTGCTCGATGTCGCGATCGAGGCCCAGGACGAGGGCACCGACACCGTCGAGACCTTCCTGGCCGAGCTTTCCATCGCGAGCATGGCCAACGTCGAGAACCTCACCTACCGCGGCGTCGACGCCGACCAGTTCATCGGCACCGGCAACGCCGGCAACAACGTCATCACCGGCGGCGATCTGGCCGACACGCTGAGCGGTCTGGCGGGCAACGACACCCTGAACGGCGGTCTGGGCAACGATACGCTCGACGGCGGCGACGGCAACGATACCCTCAACGGCGGCGACGACGTCGACACGCTGACAGGTGGGCTCGGGGCCGACACCCTCAACGGCGGAGCCGGGGCCGACGTCATGGCCGGCGGCGCCGACAACGACATCTACGTCGTCGACGATGCCGCCGACGTGGTGACCGAACTTGCGGCCGGCGGCACCGACACGGTGCAGTCCTCGGTCTCATACACAGTCGGGGCCGAAGTCGAGAACCTGACGCTGACCGGAGGCGACGCCATCAACGGCAATGGCAACGCGCAGGCCAACACCATCGCCGGCAACGGCGCCAACAACCAGATCTTCGGCGGTGGTGGCAACGACACCATCGATGCCGGCAACGGTACCGACCTGGTCGACGGCGGTACTGGCGACGATACGCTGAGCGGAGGCACCGGCGGCGATACCGACACCATTATCGGCGGCGCCGGCAGCGACACCATCAACGTCAGCGATGGCAACGACGTGGTGGTCTACAACGCCGCCGGGTTCGGTGCCGATACCATCACCGGCTTCGACTCGACCGCGGCCGGGGGCCAGGACCTGATCAACCTCAGCGCCCTCGGCATCACGGCCGCCAACCTGGCGACGCGTGTTGTCGAGACCCAGGTGGGCGCCAATACCGTGCTCACGGTCAGGGATGCGTCCCTGGCGACGATCGGCACCATCCAGGTCAACAACACGACGACGGCCGCGATCGACGCGTCCGACTACGTCCTTGCGCAGGCCGCGCCGGCGCCGTTCGGCACGGCGAGCGCCAACGCCGACGTCATCACCGGCAACGGCGGTGCCAACCTCATCGACGGCCTCGGCGGCAACGATACGCTGAGCGGCGGCGGTGGCGACGATGTCATCCTCGGCGGCGAGGGCGCGGATACCCTCAACGGCGACGACGGCAACGACACGTTGACCGGTGGCACCGGCAGCAACAACGGCGCTTACGTCGACAGCTTCGGAGCCGCGTCGTATTCGAACAGCAACGGCACGCTCGCGTTCACGGGAAACTGGACCGAAGGCGGCGGCGAGACGACCAGCCCGACAGCAGGCGACATCTCGATCACCGGCGGCCGCCTTCAGTTCAATCAGGGCGTCGATGGCGGCGAGACGATCGAGCGCGCCGTCAACCTCGCCGGCGCGACCGCGGCGACGGTGTCGTTCACCTACGAGGACGACAATCTCAACGGCGGCCAGACCGTCATCGTCGAGGCACGGAATGTCAACACCAACGCCTGGGAGGTCTTGACCGGCGGAACGCTGGGAGGCGGTGCCAACGGCACCTTCAACTTCAGCGCCGCCCTGACGCCCGCCCAGATCGGCTCGAACTCGGCCATCCGCTTCCGGACTACCGGCGACGGCAACAACTGGGACAATGGCGACAACTTCTACGTCGACAATTTCACGGTCAACGTCACCGCGCCGGGCCTCAACGCCGGGGCAGACACGGTCAACGGCGGTGCGGGAGACGACACCATTGTCTGGAACGCCAATGCGACGGCGGTCCCGACCGATGGCCGCGACATCGTCAATGGCGGCACCGAAGGCACCGCGGGCGACACCTTCGTCATCAATGGCAACACCTCCAGCGAGGCCTACACGATCTATACGTTGGCCGCCTGGGATGCCGTTGCCGGCAACGACATCGCGAGCTTCGGCGGGCGTACGCCGGAAATCGTCGTCACAAGAGGCGGTTCGGCCTTCGCCAACGTGATCGCGGAACTGAGCGAGATCGAAGAGATCCGCATCAACGGCATCGAACCGACTGGAGCGACGGGCGGCGCGGGAGCAGGCGATACGTTCACGGTCGTCGGCGACTTCACCGCGACCAGCCTGCGCCTCAACACCATCACGATCGATAGCGACGAGGGCGACGACACGATCGACATTTCGGCCCTCACCTCGGCCCATCGCATCGTGTTCAAGTCCAACGGCGGCAACGACACCATCATCGGCGCCCTCCAGGCCGAGGACGTGATCGAGCTTCCGGAAGGGGCGGATCCGGCGACCTACCACCTGGTCGAGAACCAGGACGGCACCAAGACCATCTCGAACGGAACCCATTCGGTCACCTTCTCGGGCATGGTGCCGCCCCAGTTCGAACCCAATGAGCCGGACGAGGACGACGAGGAAGAAACCGAAACGCCGAACGAGGATGACGAGGCGCCAACGGCGGGCGGTGACGACGAAGAAGAGACCGAGACCGCAACCGACGGCGTGGTCCGGAACGGCACGGCGCAGTCCGATACGCTGGTCGGCACACCCGGCGACGACAGCATCGTCGCCTTCGCAGGAGACGACATCGCCGTCGGCCATGCTGGCGCCGATGCGATCTCGGCCGGCGAGGGGGCCGACTTCGTCAACGGCGGTGCTGGCCGGGACGTGATCTTCGCTGGCGCGGGCGACGACCACGTGTTCGCCGGAGCCGACGCGGACATCGTCTACGGCGATGCCGGGGCGGACCGCATCTTCGGCGATCAGGGCGACGACCTGATCAACGCCGGTGCGGGCGACGACACCGTGTTCGGCGGGGCCGGCAACGACCTGATCGTGGCCGAGATTGGCGATGGCAACGACGCCTATTTCGGCGACGAAGGCGCCGGTGGGTCGGGCACCGACACGCTCGACATGTCAGCGGCGAGCACGGCCGTCACCGTCAACCTGGGTTCCGGCCCGCTCGCGAACGGCAGCGCCTCGAGCTCGCAGACCGGCAACGACACGCTGTGGGGCATCGAGAATGTCACCACCGGCTCCGGCAACGACGTCATCGTCGCCGGCACCGCCGCCAACGTGATGAAAGGAGGGCTCGGCGACGACACCTTCCGCTTCAGCTCGGTGGAAGCGGCCAAGGGCGACACCATCGTCGGCTTCGAGCCGGGAGACCGCATCGACCTCAGCGGCATCGACGCGAACTACGCCGTCGACGGCAACCAGAGCTTCACACTGGTTTCCGATGCCGCGTTCACCGCGGCCGGGCAGCTCGCGGTGAGCTACGAGACTCACAACGGTCAGGAATTCACCGTCATCCAGGGCAACGTCGACGGCAACGCCGCCGCCGACTTCAAGATCGAGATCGCGGGCCACCAGAACCTCGGCTCCAACGTCACGCTCTAGCCTCACGACCCTATGCCGGAACGGGAGACCATCTTTCCGTTCCGGCCAGATTTCTGTTCCTCGCACCTGAGGGCATCCAAACAAATGGCTAAACCGAAAGAGCTCACACCCGCGAAGCGCCGGCGCCTGGCCGAGCTGACAAGGGGCTTCCGCAGCATCGTCCTGTTTCTGTTCGTGGTCTCCGGCATGATCAACGTGCTGGCGCTCACCGGCTCCGTCTACATGATGCAGATCTACGACCGCGCGCTGACCAGCGGCAGCATCCCCACCCTGGTGATGCTCTCGGTGCTCGCGATCGGGCTCTATCTATTCCAGGGTGCCTTCGACGTCGTCCGCTCCCAGGTGCTGGTGCGGGTTGGCGCCCGGATCGACCGCAAGATCGCGCCGCTGGCGCATCGCGTCGCCATCGACATGCCGCGTTTCGGCTTCTCCACCTCCGAAGCGCTGGAGCGCGGGCGGGACGTCGACACCGTCCGTGGCTTCCTCGGCAGCCAGGGCCCCTCGGCGTTGTTCGACCTGCCCTGGATGCCGATCTATCTGGCCTTCATCTACTTCCTTCATCCGATGCTCGGCGCGTTGACCTTCGCGGGCGCGCTCGTCCTCGTCGTGCTCACCGTGGTCAGCGAAGTCATGACCCGCCGTCTCATCGTGTCCACGCGCAAGGCGGCGACGGAACGCAACGGCATCGCCGACTGCAACGCGCGCAACGCCGAGGTGCTCAAGGCGATGGGCTTCGCAGGCCGCGCCGTCGGCCGCTTCAACGAGGCCAATGCCGAGCATCTCGATCTGCAGACGAAGGCCAACGACATCACCGGCGGGTTCGCCGCGGTTTCGCGTGTGCTACGCATGGTGCTGCAGTCGGCCCTGTTGGGGCTCGGCGCCTACCTCACCATCAAGGGTGAGCTTTCGGCTGGCGCCATCATCGCGGTCTCGGTCGCCTCGGCGCGCGCGCTGGCCCCCGTCGATCTCGCGATCGGCAACTGGAAGGCCTTCATCGCCGCGCGGATGGCCTACCAACGGCTGCGCGAGACCGTCATCGCGCTCGCCTCCGCCGACGAGCCGATGCGGCTGCCCGATCCGACCGCCCGTCTCTCCGTCGAGAAGATCACCGTGGCGGTCCCCGGGACCGGACAGGTGGTGCTGAGCGAAGTCGCCTTCGAGCTCGAGGCCGGCCAGGCGCTCGGCATCATCGGCCCCAGCGCCGGCGGCAAGACCACGCTGGTGCGCGCGCTGACCGGCATCTGGCCGGCGCTGCGCGGCAGCGTGCGGCTCGACGGCGCCGACCTGACCCAGTGGCGCGAGGACGACCTCGGCAGGCACATCGGCTATCTCCCCCAGGAGGTCGCGCTGATGGACACTACCATGGAGGAGAACATCTGTCGCCTCGAGCGCCAGCCCGACTCCCGCAAGGTGATCGCGGCCGCCAAGGCGGCCGGCGTCCACGAGATGATCGTCAGGCTGCCGGAGGGCTATCGCACCAGGTTGGGGCCGCAGGGCTGCGCGCTTTCCGCAGGTCAACGCCAGCGCATCGCGCTGGCGCGCGCGCTTTACGGCAATCCCTTCATGGTGGTGATGGACGAGCCCAACTCCAATCTCGACGGCGAGGGTGAGGCGGCGCTCACCGCGGCGATCGAGGGCATCCGCGCTCGCGGCGGCGTCGCCATCGTGATCGCGCACCGCCCGAGCGCGCTGGTGGCGGTCGATCTCGTCGCCATCGTCCAGGCCGGCCGCATGGTCGCCTTCGGCAAGAAGCAGGACATCATGACTCCTGTCCTGCAGCCTTCCGCGCTAACCCCGGCCGGCACGATTCCCGTAGAAGCCCAAATGCGGAGGCCTGCATGATCAACGTCCAGGCCACCCGCAAGTCCACCGTCGAGACTGCCCCCGGCCGCGAGGACTACGAAGAGAAGCAGGATCGCAGCCGCCGCTTCGTGCCGCTGATCTTCTTGCTCATCGTCGGATCCTGCACAGCCTACCTCAAGAGCTTCCTGCCAATGAAGCTGGGGGCCAGCGAGGACCGTGAAAAGGTCCGCGGCTCGGGCGAGGAGGAGAACCTGAAGGAGGACGCGCTCGCGGCGGCCGAGGAGCCCGCGGAGGAGCAGCCTGAGCCGCCCCGGTCGTCGGGCTGGACCGAGGAGGGCAGGATCGTCGCGCACGCCGAGGAGGAGCGCGCCGTAGGCGGCGGTGCGACCGATTTCAGCGCCCAGGCGCGCACCGACAAGCCCGAGCTGAACAACAAGGGGTCCGGCGCGAGTCCGAAGGTCGCCAACGACAACCACCGGCCTCGCCAGGAGGACTCCGGCTCCGGTGGTGGCAGTGGCGGTGGCGGAGGAGGTGGCGGCGGAGGAGGTGGCGGCGGCGACAGACCGCGCGACCCGCCGGCGCCGGATCACCGCAACCGCGCGCCCCGCGTCTCCGGCGCGGTGCATCTTCCCGACGTGGTGGCCTGCCACGGTCTGGCGATATCGATGGCGGCGCTGCTGGCCGGCGCCACCGATCCGGACGGCGACAATCTGACCGTGGTCGGCATCTTCTCCTCCTCCGGCTCCCTGGTCCGCACCGAGGACGGCTGGGAATTCGACCGCGCGCCGAACATGCTCGGCGAGGTCAAGCTGACCTACGCGATCAGCGACGGCTCCCACATCGTCATGCAGACAGCCTACTTCAATGTGGTTGAGGCGCCGCCCATCGTCGGGACCGAGAGCGACGACATCCTGCTCGGCACACAGTGCGCCGAAACCATCGCGGGACTCGGCGGAGACGACAACATCGACGCCAGAGGCGGCAACGACCGGATCTCGGGTGGGGCCGGCGACGACCATATTTTGGCGGGCGCGGGCCACGACGTGGTCTATGCGGGCGACGGCAACGACACCGTGTTCGCGGGCACGGGCAACGACGTGGTGTTCGGCGGCACCGGCGACGACCGTCTGTGGGGCGACGAAGGCGACGACACCCTGCTGGGTGAGGAGGGAGACGACCACCTCGACGGCGGCGCGGGCCGCGACATTTTGCTGGCGGGAGCCGGCGACGACACCCTTGAGGGCGGTGACGGCCACGACCATCTCGACGGCGGCGAGGGCGCCGACCGGATGTCCGGCGGGAGCGGCAACGACATCATCGCCGACGGCGGCGGAAACGACGTCGCCACCGGCGGCGCGGGCAACGATATCGTAATGGCGGCCGCCGATGCCGCGGACGACGGCTTCGCCGGCGGCGCCGGCGTAGACACGCTGGACTATTCATCGGCTACGCGTTCGATCAGGGTGGATCTGGGCTCGGGTACCGCCTCCGGCACTGACATCGGCAACGACGCGATCGCGGAGTTCGAGATCGTCATCGGCGGCGCGGGCGACGATACCCTCACGGCCGCTGGATCGGCTTCGGCCTCGATCGACGGCGGCGGCGGAAACGACGTCGTGGCCGGGGGCGCCGGCGACGACACGCTGACCGGCGGGACTGGCAACGACACGATCTCGGACGGCGGCGGATCTGATACGGTCGCCGGCGAGGCCGGAAACGATCTGGTTCTCGCTGGGGCCGATGCCGCGGACGACAGCCTCGACGGCGGTGCCGGGACCGACACCCTCGACTATTCCTCGGCCATCAAGAAGATCGCCGTGAATCTCGCCTCGGGCCGAGCCTTCGGTGAGGATATCGGAGAGGACGCGATCGCAGAGTTCGAGATTGTCGTCGGCGGCGCGGGCGACGACGTCATGACGGGGAGTGCGGGAGCCGACACTCTCGCCGGCGGGGCCGGCAACGACATCATCGCCGACGGCGGCGGAGCCGACAAGGTGGACGGCGGCAGCGGCGACGACGTCGTGCTGGCGTCGGCCGACGGCACCGACGACGCCTATGATGGCAATTCGGGTCAGGACACCCTCGACTATTCGGCGACCACCGTCACCGTCACGATCGATCTGCGCAGCGGCACCGCCGTGGGACGTGAGATCGGCAAGGACCTGATCGATGGCTTCGAGGTGATCATCGCGGGCTCCGGTGACGACGTGATCATCGCCGGCAGCGGCGCGGTGGTCCTGACCGGCGGCGCCGGCGATGACTGCTTTCAGTTCCAGCGCGGTGATGACGGCGCTCAGCAGCAGGACGTGGTCAAGAAGATCACCGACTTCACAATCGGCGACAAGATCGTGGCCGCGACCTATCAGATTACGATCAAGGAAGGCTGCGACGCCGAGGAGCAAGTCGCTGACCTGTTTGAACAGATCTACCTCGACGAGAACCACGGCGGCCACAATCGCCAAGTGCGCTTCCGCTTCGAGGAACTCGCCGAGGGCAAGTACACCGCCATCGACGTCGATTACGGCAACGACGACGCAGACGGCATGACGATCGAAGTCGCCGGTCACCACCATCTGCAATTCTCGTCGATTCATTCCTGAGGTGAAGCCATGAAGCATGTCGCTGCATCTGAATTCGCCCGCTTGGAGCATCCGGCTATCGACGCGCCCCGCGAACGGCCGTTGCGGCTGTGGCCGCGCATCGTCGCCGGCCTCGTGCTGAGCGCGCTACTGGTCGCCGGTTGCGGCGGCTGGGCCGCCTGGGCGATGTTGGAGGGCGCGGTGGTCGCCGCCGGAACGGTCAAGGTCGACCAGAACCTCAAGGAGGTGCAGCACCGCGACGGCGGCATCGTCAAGACACTGTCGGTGCGCCAGGGCGACCAGGTTCGCGAAGGCCAGGTGCTGGCGACCCTCGATGACGTCCAGATCAAGGCCGAGCATCTGATCGTGCGCGCGCAGCTGGTCGAGGCGCTCGGGCGCCGCGCCCGCCTGGTGGCCGAACGCGACAACCTGACGTCCGTCGAGTTTCCCGGCGACATGCACGCGTTATTCCCTTCGACCGCCGGATCGGTGATCCACGGCGAGGCCCGTCTGTTCGCCGGCAACAAGACCGCGCGCGACAGCCAGAAGGAACAGCTCGAGCTCAGCATCGCCCAAACCGGCGAGGAGATCAGGGGCATGGCGGCCCGCCTCGCCGCCAAGGAGGAGGAAGGTAAGCTCGTCGGTGCCGAGCGCGAGAAGCTGCAGTCGCTCTTCGAGCGCAAGATCGTCGAGTACCAGCGCGTTTATACCTCCCAGCGCGACTACGCCCGCATCATGGGCGAGCAGGGCGAGATCCAGGCGAGCATCGCGCGCGCCAAGGTGAGGACCAGCGAGATCCGCGTGCAGATCATCGCCGTGGACCAGAACGCCTCGACCGAGGCCCAGAAGGACCTGCGCACAGTGGAGGCGCGCATCGCCGAGCTTCAGGAGCGCAAGCTCGCCGTCGAGGACCGGCTGTCGCGCACCGAGATACGTTCCCCGGCGTCCGGCTACATCAACGAACTGTTTGCCTACACGGTGGGCGGCGTCATCACCCCGGCGGCCAAGATCGCCACCGTGGTGCCGGAGAACGCCGACCTCAAGTTCGAGATTCGCATCTCGCCGGCCGACATCGACCAGGTGAGGGTTGGACAGCCGGCGCGCATCCGCCTCTCCGCCTTCAACCGCGCCACCACGCCGGAGCTGAAGGGCAAGGTCGCGATGGTGTCGCCGGCCTCGGCCCGGGATCCGTCCAACGGCCAGGAGCACTACATCGCCCACGTCCGCCTGCTTCCGGCCGAGGCGGACCTGATCCAGCACAAGGGACTGAAGCTCGTTCCCGGCATGCCGGCGGAGGTCTTCGTCTCGACCCAGGAGCGCACCGCGGCCTCCTATCTGGCCAAGCCCGTCATCGACCAGATGACACGCGCCTTTCGGGAGCGCTGAGGCATGACGAATTTCCCCGCCGACACACCGAGGAAGGCATCGACGCCGAGGTGGCCGCCGGGGTTCCTTACGTTAACCTTTCAGCGAAGGGGAGCGTCGGGAGCCGCGAACCGGCGACATTCGGCGGGGGTTCGGAGGCCTTCCGGCCCAGCACCGCAGCCCGGGCATCTTGCCACACCTCCGGAATATCCAAGGACGGATTCCACGAATTGGTATTTTCTTTCGGGCTCGGGGATTTTTCTTTCCTCGTGAATGCCTTGGAACCGTCGTTCTCCACCGGCGGAAGTTTTAATGATGGCTCTTTTGGGTGGGTTTGATGAGCGATATTACGATCGCGATTGTCGAGGACCAGCCTTTGATGATGACGGCCCTCACGACCTTTCTTTCGGCGTCGACCGATTTCAAGATCGTCGCCTTCGGCGTCACCGCCGCCGACATGATCCGGCTGGCCCGTTTCCATGTCCCCAGGCTGATGATTCTGAGCCCCTCCGTCCCCGACGAGACCTACGACGCCATCCGCACGATCCGCAACGTCCTGCCTGCGATCAAGATCGTCGCCTACACCTCCCAGCACGGCGTCGACCATGCCGTCCGGGCGCTCGACGCCGGCGCTCACGGCTACGTCCTCAAGCGCTCCTCGGCCGACGAGTTGATGGCCGCCGTCCGGGCCGTGCTGAAGGATGAGACCTATATTACCCAGGGCTTTGCGGTCCGGGTGATCGACGCGCTCCGCAACACCGACGTCCGCCACCGCGTCGCCGAGGCCATCAAGCTCAGTCAGCGCGAGGGGCAGATTGTCCGGCTGCTGCTGCGTGGCATGACGAACAAGGAAATCGCCGCGACGCTTCGCATCACCGAGAAGACGGTCAAGCACTACATGACCGAGCTGATGCAGAAGATGCAAGCCAGGAACAGGGTCGAGGTCATCATCGCCGCCCAGAGGATGTCCGAGTACCGACTCCAGTCGCTCGACGCCTGAAACAGGAAAAGGATTCGCGCTGCCCGCTCCGGCCGGTTTAGTCCTTCGCCCGAATCCTGTTCGTATCGCTCCCGGCAGCGGACACCTACCCTGCAGCGTCGGAACCGGAAATTCCGGGCCGAAGAAGGCGATATGCGCCGACAAGACCGAGCCCGATCGGAGATCCCGTTTTTCGTCTGGAAAACGGGATCTCTCTCTCGTATCGATCAAACTGCAGAAGTCTCGTTTGCTGGAGAAATAACGCGTTCGGTCCTGGTCGGGTTGCTATCCCGACGTTGCTGAACTGGCTGCCCGTTCGGGTGTAGATGCCCGTACCGGCGTTGAGCTTGATCGAATTCTGACGATCGATCGGCAGCGCGACAGTAAAACCCGTACGCATGGTCTCTTGTTCGTTGTCGCCCTTCTTGCCGTCTACGGTGGTGCGGAGGCTTCTGAAATAGGTGCCATCCAATGAAATCCATGCGCCGGAGAGTGAAACCCCAGCGCAGGAGCTAGGCCAAGGAAACCGTAAACTCGGAATGCCGTCTGGGGGAGCGTAGGTAGCGGTCTCCCGCTAACAATTCCCCCGAGGGGGATCCGAGCCTGCCATGGCGGGCTCATAGCTCAATGCCAGCAGACGATCGCCCTTAACCGCGACCATCCGCAACGGCATGTAGGTTAGCCAACCGCTTAAGTCACGAAGGGCGAAGTTCGCTCGGCAGTGGCGCGTCAGGCGTCGGCGATCAGTGAGGCGATGTCCTCGAGCGGACGCCGGCTGAAGTCCTTCGCGAGCTCCCCTAAGATCTTGTCTCTCAGGTCGCGATTGAAGTGCTTGCGCATCTCTCCCAGGATTCTGGGATCGGAGACGACGACCAAGTGTTCGATGGTTCCGTCAAGGCTGAGCTTGTTCAGGAAAGCCGCCGTCGCTGCCGCGAAGTCGTCCTCGACGAGCCGCCTCCCGTCGGGGTTGGCTGAGCCGGAACGATGCCGCGCACCCAAGCCCGAGTGGGCGGACTGAGGCGGAGCCGCCGTGATCTCGACCAAGTGGACCCCAGGTTTCACGCCTGTATTGTGGAACAGGCGGATCGTCTCGCCGTCAGCGACAGCTACTGTCGCACCGGTAGGCAGAATCATCGAAAGACCTCCCGTTCACGATCCCGCACTGACACGGCGGGCTATGTACTTGTCAGCCGGCGTGTTGCTGCGTCTCTTAAGCTCCCGGCACGGAACTCCTCAGAGCAGGGCAGTACAACGATCGCCGTAGGAAGCGGCGCGGCGCGCACGGCGATCTTGGCGGCCGAGAAGTCGGTGTGCTGGGGAACGCCTTCCCGCCGGTCGACGATCACTCGAAGATTGAGTCCTTGGCGGTCGAAAGGAAAATCACCTCTCGCTATGGAGTCGATAGCCGACCGTTATCGGAATGACTGAAAGACGCTTGGCGCCGCGGCGGGACTACGGCGCTTCCCTCTGCGAGCACTCGCGCAAGCGGTCGCCGGAAGCCCCGCCTTTGCCGAAGCTTGTTCGAAGGCAGATGGAAGCTTCGGCCCGGATGCCTCGGTACTCGTCGCGACATTGGAAGCGCGCGCACCCTTCGCGATGTCGGGACGACCGGCGCAATGTTCCGCGGCGTTTGCCCGGCGTCGTCTCGACGCGGGTCGGCTACGTCAAGAACTTCGCCCACCGCAACCGCGCTACGCACGCGGCAGCGATGGAGATCGCGTCCGGTTCGACCAAGACGAGCTTCAGCGACCGGAAAGAGTTCTTCTGCCAGATCTCCCGCGCGCCGTGGTCCCCGCCCTTAGGGGAACGTCAGGCCGAATGCAGCCGGATCGGGCTGCTCGCCTTTCCGGGGGACCAAGAAGCGTTCCAACCCACCCGGCACGAAGCTGAGCAGCAGGGTCGCCTGGTCGCCGACCACCTCGATCGTATGCGGCACACCGCGGGGAAGAGCCGCGTAGGCGCCTGGTCCCACCTCGATACGGGCATCGCCGACCCGCGCGATTAGCTTCCCTTGCACCACGTATAGTAGCTCGTCCTCGCGCGTGTGGGTGTGTAGCGGCGGTTCTTCCCCGGCTCGCACCGTCCACAGGACAGTGCCATATTCGCCTCCGGACTGGCTGCTCTCCACCTTCATCTCGACGCTCGAGCCTCCGCTCGAGGTCACTGTCTCGCCGCCGTGCGGCACCGTGAGAACCGGCTTGTGAACTGACATTGTAACCTCCTGATTGCGCGTCGGATGAGCCCGGCACCGTGCAAGCATGGAATTCCGTGCGGCGAATTGGAAATGACGTCACGCCATGAAATCAATAGCTGCGCGTCATGATGGCGGTTCGCTTTCCGCATCGGACTCGCGTGCATCCGACGTTGACTGCTCGAGCAGCTCGGTCAGCATCCTGATGGCCTCCGTTGGCTTCAGGACTTCGCTCACGTAGCTGTTCGATCTTCTCATGCAGCAATCTGAGCTTCGCCCTACATTGATCCGGTAGTCGCTCCCTGCGGCTTTGCGATCGATATCTTGCTGCTTGTTCTGGCTTAGCATGATGATCAGCGCTGCGTTGCCGCCTGGGCGCGCGGCGTGCC
This sequence comes from Bradyrhizobium sp. 63_E2_N1_3, assembly GCF_052076005.1. NCBI lineage: Bacteria > Pseudomonadati > Pseudomonadota > Alphaproteobacteria > Hyphomicrobiales > Nitrobacteraceae > Bradyrhizobium > Bradyrhizobium sp. 63_E2_N1_3. The sequence continues at coordinate 2,366,977 of NZ_CP197235.1, forward strand.
GATAACGGTCGGCTATCGACTCCATGGCAAGAGGTGATTTTCCATTTTTCGGTGCTGGACCCAATCTTCGTGCCGTCGTCGCCCGCCCGCGTGTACAGGCCGAAGTTGGCGTACTGTTGGACGATCGCAGGCCAGGAGTTTCCCAGATGCTGATCAAATATTCATCCGACATTTCCTTTCCCGGCGAGGTCGAGAGCCCTCTGCCGGAGGATGTCGTCGTGCTTGCGGGCCGCGCCGGCGTCGCGCTTGGGGTGCAGCGCCCACTCGGCGTGAGAGTGCGGAGCGTCAGCGGTCACGGCAGCGGTGTGATCGCGTCCAGGCGCGTGGAGATTCCGGTCGTCGGGGGCTACGGCGAGATCTCCGGGGTCCTGTTCCGAACCGCCCCACGGTCAAGCACGCGCCGCGTGGCCTTCGCCCGCGGTTCGGAGGGGGAGAGGTCGATCGGGGACGTGGCGCAGTTCGTCGTCCACGACATCAACAACCTTCTCGCCGTGATCAGCGGCGGCCTGCGGCTGCTCGAGTGCCGGAGCGACGCCGCTTATCGAGAGGCGATCGTTGGCAAAATGCAGGAGGCGATTACGCGAGGCGTGTCGCTCAGCCGCCAGCTCCTCGATACTGCGCGACCATGCCGCAAGTCGATCGACGGCTTTGTCGCAGGCAGTCGTCTCGCAGCGATCGCGGGTACGCTTGACTGGGCGTTGCGCCCGGACATCACTGTCCGCACCGAGATCGCGCCTGACTTATGGACCTTCAATGCCGACCCGGAAGAGCTGTACTTTGCGCTCCTGAATCTCTGCCGAAACGCAGACGATGCCATGCCGGCCGGCGGCACGATCACCGTCGCGGCGCGGAATGTCGAGCCGTTTAGCGCGGACCGCGGGTTCATTGAGATTGTCGTCGCCGACGAGGGGGAGGGCATGTCTGAGGAGGTCCTGTCGCAGGCGTTCCTTCCGTACTTCACGACAAAGGCGGCTGGCGGCGGCAGCGGACTCGCGCAGGTTCGGCGCTTCGCCGAAGGGCGGAGCGGTGCGATCAGTATAGAGAGCGAGCGAGGTGGCGGCACGCTGGTCCGCCTCTGTCTCCCGCGTGTCGACGATGCGGGGGGCCGGAGCAGCTTTGTCGGTACGCGGATCACGCGCACGCCGTCATCCAAAACTCCCCGCGGTCAGTGACTACCGCGGTGTGGCGGGAAGGCCGGAGATGCGGAAAAGCGGGAACGCGCCCGCGGGGGCTTCCCATCCGGCGAATCACCGTGAATGCGACGTATGGTCGGGCCACTTCGACACCGAATCGACTACATCGCGGCACTCTAGGAACGAGATAAGACTATGTTTTCCGTGATTTTCGAAGCCCTCCCCCATAAAGGGAAGTGGGATAACTACCTCGACAACGCCAACATGCTGCGCCCCGAGCTGGAGCAGGTCGAGGGCTTCGTCGACAACATCCGCTACAAGAGCCTGACACGCGAGGGCTGGATCCTTTCGCTTTCGAACTGGCGGGACGAGAAGTCGCTCGTCCGTTGGCGCATCCGCATGCGCCATCACGAGGTCCAGCAGAAGGGCCGCGATGAAATACTCGCAGGCTACCACCTCCGCGTCGGTCAGATCACTGCCGACAATAAGGTGCCCGTGGGTTACGCCCTCAGGGAGCAGCGGCTCGATGAGACCGAAGTCGGGGAGGGGCTGACAGTCACGCTGATCAACGCGACGCGCCCCGCGGAGTGGAAGCAGACCGACAATCCGTACGACTGCGCGGAGTGGCTCGGACTGAACCCTTGGGCCGCCGACTTCACGTCCTGGGACATCTTCGAAGCAGTGCTCACGCCTGGCGACCTGATTCTGCTCATGTCCTGGAAGGACGCCGCCGCAGCGCAGGCTTACGAGGACGCTTCCGCGCCGGATGACAAGGCAAGGGTTCGTAGAGTGCGGATCGTGCGCGACTACGGGAAATACGACCGTCGCGAGGCACCTCAATACTTCGAAGATGCCAAGGGCGGCGAGACCCTCCATGCCTGACGCCGCTCCGTCGGGAAGGGCCATGCTGCCACGAGAGTTCGACTCTGGGTTCGCTATGCCGCCCAGTCTCGCGTTTAGCCAGGCTTGGTAAGAAACAGACGATTGGCGGTTGACGAATTATCGTTGAGGCTTGCTCCGCTAGCTGTCGCACGATTGATTTCTGCACTGACGAAGGTGACGAACATGGGTACGCGGCGGCGCCGCCGCCCGTTCGGTACTCGCCCATCTCGCATGCACTAACCTGGCTCTCAGAAACTCCTGAAAGCGTGTCCGTGCGTCCTAATCAATAGGCCGAGCCGTTCCAACCTGCGCAGGCAAGTCGCATCTACTTCCCATGATCGCGACGTGCCTGTCACGCCGTCGATTGCAAAGGCTTGTCTCTATCGACAGTCGCACCTTGACGGAGAACATAACAACCCATGGAGCTTCATCAGGTTCGCTACTTCCTCGCCGTCGCGTCCACGCTCAACTTCACCCGCGCGGCCGAGCAGTGCAATGTCACGCAGCCCGCGTTGACCAAGGGGGTGCAGAAGCTCGAGCAGGAACTCGGCGGCCAGTTGATCTACCGCGAACGCCAGCTCACCCAACTCACCGATCTTGGAAAGGAGGTCCTTCCGATGCTCGAGCGCACACTGGCCTCGGCAGAGGCGGTGCGTCGCCGAGCCCAGGAGTTCCAACGCAAGGACGTTGCGCCACTGAAGATCGGCCTTGCCCCCTCCATCTCGGCGTCGCTCGTCCTCGATCCGATCGCGGAGATCGCAAAGTTCGTTCCTGGACTTCACGTCGAGCTGCGCGAGGGCGCGGCGAAGAAGCTCGTCGACCTCTTGCTTGAGGGTGAGATCAACGTCGCAATGGTTGGGGACGTGCAGGATGTGCCCGCCCGCATCGATGACTGGTCGCTGTTCGAGGAGCGCTACGTTGTGGTTCTCGCGCCGACGCACCGGCTCGCAAATCGTCCCTCGATCGGCATCGACGACCTCCGCGAGACCATCTTGCTCGAACGCGCCGACTGCGACGTGGCCCCGAAGATCCAGAAATCGTATTTCCCCGAGAGCCCGCCCCAGCTTGGCCACTGCAGCGGTCACGACCTGCACCTGCAGCACATGGCCGCGGCCGGCCTTGGCGTGATGCTCGCGCCCGAGCACATGCCGCGCCTTCCGACGCTCAAGACCATCCCGCTCGAAGGCAACCTGGTTTCACGGGAGGTACGCCTACTGGCTGTGCAAGGGCGCCGCTACTCCCCGGCGCTGGACGCATTCGTCAAGGTCGCGCGGCTTCGCGACTGGTCGGTCGAAGCCCCCGACCGGGGCGTGCCGCACGCAGCGGTCCCGGTGGTGTCGAGGGCGCCCGCATGACCACGACACGCACGCCGACGGCCAGCCGCTTCCAGCCAATCGATCCTCAGCCCGATGACTCCCAACCGATGTTAAATCAAACCAACAAGACACTCGCCCGGATTCGCACCGAGTTGTTGACGACGTTCAGCGCTGCGGATTGGGAGTCATACAACCACCTCGTGCGCTGGCTCCGAGATACAGACGTGGCATCGCACGCTCTGAAGGTTGGAGATGACGCGCCGAGCTTCCTCCTGCCGGACGCTGATGGCCGTCTCCACTCCTCCGAACGGCTGCGCCGCAAAGGACCCCTCGTCCTGAGTTTCTTCCGAGGCGGCTGGTGTCCTTTCTGCACCGCTGAGCTTTGCGCCCTGCAGGCTGCAAAGGATGAGTTCGAGAGCATCGGTGCGACCCTCGCAGTGGTGACACCCGAGACGAGGGACTTCCCGCGGCAGCTCAAGCGGAGCCTAGGCTTGGACCTGAAGGTGCTCTCCGACGTCGACTATGGCGTTGCCATGTCGTATGGCGTGCTGTTCCGGGTGCCCGACGAGACCAAAGCGCACTATTCCGGGCTAGGATTCGACTTCGGCGCCCGGCACGGGTCACCGGAGTGGATGTTACCTATTCCCGCGACCTATGTGATTGACGCGGAAGGCCGGATCCGCAGCGCATTCGTCGAGCCGGACTTCACGATACGAGAGGAGCCGACGCAAATCCTGGCCTCGCTGCGCCAGGCCGCTTCCACGTCCGAGTGAGGGCAGTAGAAGGTGGGGAGCAATATCCGGGCAAACCTGGCGATGAGCCAGTTTGAAGTGCCCTTCGACGACCGCGCACTCGCAGTTGCCTACTACGACGTAAGACGGTCGGGTCGGCGCTCACAGCGCTCACGTACGACGATATCTTCTGCTTATCGAATACATGTCCAAAGAGAATTTCTAATTTTGTCGGCCGAGTCCGATCTTTAGGGCTGGCTAGGCCGAGCGCGCGGTTGGCCACACAGCGATTGAAGCAATGATTGAAGCCGTTTCACTGGATCAGAGTGCACAGCGCGCGAGCGGTAGAGGAGATCCCCATGAAACTATCGAGGATTATCGGCCTCGCTGTTGCCGTCTCCCTGGTCACCGGCGCCGTGGCAGCGCTCGCGCAGATCAACGGAGCGGCTCCGGCCGGCCCGACCGCGAACGTGGTAGACGGCGCTGGGCACCTGCGCGTGCCGGCGGACTACCGAACCCTCTACCAAGCGCTCGGCACCTGGGCGATTGCGGCTGAGAGCGGCCAGGGCTCGAATGAAATCCACGCCGTGTACGCATCCCCGGGGGTGATCGACGGCTACCGGAAGACGGGGCATTTTCCGGACGGCGCCGTTCTGGTGAAAGAAGTCTTCGCGACTTCGACCAACGAGATGACCACCGGCACGGTAAGCCACGCCGACAAGCTCAAGGGCTGGTTCGTCATGGTGAGAGACAGTAAGGGAACGCACCCCGGCAACCCGTTGTGGGGCGACGGGTGGGGATGGTCGTGGTTCGACGCGGACAAGCCGCTCAAAACCACCTCGACGGACTATCGTTCCGATTGCCAGGGGTGCCACCTGCCTGCCACGGCCACGGACTGGATTTATGTGAATGGATATCCCGTGCTGCGTCACTGACTGACGTTCAGAGTAAAAACGAGCGGATGGAGTTCGACGTGTCCCTCTCGGTCTATGACATCACGGTCCCTGTCATGGTGCACGGAGTGAACGTGATGGACGACTATCTCGACCACGCCCAAGCACTCGAGCGGACCAAGGGATATGAGCCTGGAAGGATCCTTGGCGAGCGGCTCGCGTCCGACATGCTGAGTTTCGGAGAGCAGATTTCTGTAAGCTGCAATAAGGTCGACGCCCACATGGCGAAGCTGATGCAGCGCGACGCGCCTGCTCCCCACAACACCCTCATGATGTACCCGGCACTGAAGGGGCGGCTCCTCGAGACGCGCGGCTTCCTGCAAAACGTGCGGCCGGACGAGATGGACAACGCGCAGTCCCGCACATACGAACTGACACCGCCTATCGTGCGCGGGTGGTTCGGTGGCGACGACTACATCCGGCACCTGGTGCTGCCCGACTTCTTCTTCCACATCGCGATTGCGCACGCGATCCTTCGGCACCTCGGAGCGAAGATCGGGAAGCGCGACTACCTCGGCAACCTCAGTCAGCAGAGCGGAGGTGACTACTCGTGAGCGGCAGGCGCGGTGCGCGACACGAGCCGAAGCCTTCAAGGTTCACGCCGGAAATTGCATACTGATGGGTGGCGTCGACGGTCTGACGGCGGCTCAGCGCCGCTGGTTAATGCTCTGCATCTTGCTTGGACTTGGTCTAAGTTCCCTCGGAAGCGCGATCGTGAATATCGCCTTGCCAAACATCTCGCGTTCATTCGCAAGCAGGGACGCCGCGACCGTTTGGGTCGTGAATGCCTATCAGCTTTCGGCAACGGTCTGCTTGTTGCCCGTTGCAAGTCTGGTCGAATCACTCGGTCTGAAGCGCGTTTATACCGCCGGCCTGGCTATTTTTGTTTTCGCGTCGTTGGGTTGCGCGTTCGCTCCAACATTGCCGATGCTGGTGAGTGCGCGCCTAATTCAGGGTGCCGGGGCAGCTGGAGTTTCTGTGGCCGGCATGGCATTTGTACGCGTGATTTATCCGCATCACATGGTCAGCAAGGGCTTCGCGTTAGTCGCATTAGCAGTGGCGATACCTGGAGCATTGGGCCCCACCATCGCGGCGGCAGTACTTGCCGTGGCAAAATGGCCCTGGTTGTTCTTGGTGAATGTGCCATTCGGCCTCACTGTTCCACTATTTATTGCTGCTGCACCACCAGACGTTCGGGTTGCGCGCTCTCTCGATCTGATCGGGACCGCTCTCAATGCGCTGGCGTTCGGGCTTTTCGTCGTCGGTGTCGGCACGCTGGGTACTGGCGATGGGCGCATTGCGACGGGAGAGATCGTGGCAGGTCTCTTCTGTCTCAGTCTCTTCGTTCGACAACAGCTCCGGCACCCTATGCCAATGTTGCCATTCGATCTTTTCCGTATACCTCTGTTTACCCTATCGGTGTGGACATCCGTCTGCTCCTATGCCGCACAAATTCTGGCTTACGTCTCCTTGCCGTTTCTATTTGAGACGAGGATGCATCTTTCGGCCGTGGAAACAGGTCTTCTTCTGACAACCTGGCCGTTCATGACTGCAGTCACGGCCCCAATTGCCGGCCGCTTGACGATCCGCCACCCCGCTTCGGTGATCTGCAGCATTGGTTTGGCGTTGTTGGCGGTCGGTTTGCTCCTGATGATCTTCTTGCCGACATCTCCGGCGAGATGGGATGTCGTATGGCGACTGGCTCTTTGCGGTATCGGCTTTGGTCTTTTTCAGACCCCGAACAACACGGCGATGATGACGGTTGGACCCGTAGGGCGCAGCGGGGCCGCAAGTGGGATGAATGCCTCGGCTCGCTACGTCGGATGGTCACTTGGTTCCGCGTTGGTCTCGCTGATCTTCGGCTTGGGCGGAGACCAAGGCGCCGTCTTCTGTCTGGTCGCCGGAATGGCCTTCGCTCTGACGGGAGTCGCTACCAGCAGCGCTCGTCGGTTCAGATAGCGTCCAAATGCGGGACGCAGCACCTCGTCGGAGGTCGTCCGGCGATATCTGCGCCATGTGCTCGCTGCTGCAGACAAACGTGGCTTGCGACAAGTCGCCGCAAAGCTCGTGGCTCGAGATCAACGATCAGCCATGACGCTCCGCTGAACACGGCTTCCGGTAAGTTCAGGGTGTCTGCCAGATTTAGTGAAGTATCGAATTCGGTTGAATTCCGTGCTTTCTAAGTTGCGTCCGCTTTCGCCATGACCGGTGTCAGGGTCATCGAGGCCGCAAAGGCGCCGCCGATCGAGGTCGCGGCGGCTATGGCGAGGCCGACTTCGTAGCCGGACGAGAAAGACGCGACGCCGGCGGCAAGTGCCACCCCGGCGAGCTGCGCAATCCGGCTCGCCGCATTGTTGATGCCGGAGGCGAGTCCTTCGTCGGCCTGATCCACACTCGACATGACCGACGCGGTGAGCGGCGCCACGAGCACAGCGAAGGACAGGCCCAGTAGGGTCATAGGTCCGATCACGCCGAGCATCAGGGATTCTTTCTCGCCAAGCGCCATCAGGATATAGGCGAGTGCCGCACCTAGCGGTCCCGCGATGAGCATGGCCCGCGCGCCAATCTTGTCTGCCAGCCGGCCGAAGAGATTTGACAAGAGCCCCACGCCAAGCGTGAAGGGTAGGAATGCGAGCCCAGCGTCGGTCGACGACAGGGCGCGGCGATCGATGAGCTCAAAGGGGAGCAGAAAGAACATGATCGAAACCCCCGCGTAGACCATCAGGGTGACAACGTTCAGCCCGAGGAAGGCGCGGTTCTCCGCCAAGCGAGGTGGCGTCATCGGGTGTTCGCTTCCGCGCTCCCAGAGCGCGTAGAAGGCGAGCCCGATAATGCCAAGCCCGGTGACAATCACGAGCACTGTGCCCGACGGGGCTGAAGCGTCCGCGGCGGCCTGAACTTCACCGCGGCCGATTTGGCTAAGCGCCCAGGCAAGCGCCCCGATCGCCGAAGCGAGGATCGCGGCGCCAATCACGTCGAATCCGCGCTGAATGCGACCATCCTTCGGCGCAAAGACCAGCAGAACTCCCACTGCCACGAGCGCGAGCGGCGGGTTGATCCAGAACACGGATGGCCAGCCAAAGGTCTCGGTGAGCCAGCCGCCCAGGACAGGACCTCCGGCGGTGGTGAGAGCCGACGCTGCGGCCCATACGCCGATCGCTCGGTTCCGCTCCGCGCGCGGATAGGTGGCCCCGATCAGGGCGAGGCTGGCGGGGGTAACGATCGCTGCGGCTACCCCCTGCGCGACGCGGGCAGCGATCAGCCAGGCGGGCGAAGGCGCCATCGCGCAAGCCGCGGATGTCAGACCGAACAGCACGCAACCGAACCAGAGCATGCGCGCCTTGCCATAAACATCCGCGAGGGCGCCGCCGATCAATGTCAGCGAGGCGAGCGCCAGCATATACCCGTTGAGAACCCATTGAACCGAGGCAAGGTCCGCCGCCAAATCTGAGCGCAATCTCGGTAACGCAACGGGCAACGCTGTCGCATCGATGAACGCCATCGAGGACGCGAGCACACAGGCCGCGAGTACCATGCGCCGGCACCGAGGCGGCGCTTCCCGACCGAGCTCTCGCGGGCAAGGTTCTGCGTCGATAACGCCGCGGCTGCATCCCTCTACAAACGGCTGCGCCTCGTTGCGACACGCTCGCCGTCTCTGGTTCGCAGGATTGGTCATTCGAGTCTTATTTCGGGTTGAAAGTGGTTCCGACAGCCGTCTCATACGGTGGCGGTCGGACCCCGGTGAAGGAAATTATCTCTCGCCATAAAATCGATAGATAATCGTTATTGCCTTGCCGCGCGGCGGCATGCCGTCGCGGCGTTCGCAACTTGCCTTGATTTACCAATGGCAGAGAAGACCGTCGCACCACTATTCCCCGCTGCAATGGAAACCATACATGCCGGCTATTGGAGAATGTTACTCCGCGCTGCCATCAATGGGTACCGCTCGCGGATTTTGTCGAGGGCTGGACAACTGAGATCGTGGAGGCGCCGTCCCATCTTCGCTTTCGGAACTACCCCATGGTCGCTGGCAAGCGATGCCGAACCGGCTTTTGTCGCTGGAACGTATCCAGCAAAGGAGCAAATAACTGAGGAGACAACTCACATGAAGGCAATCGCCGTAACGGACCAGGCCGCGGGAACGGCCGGGATGAAGCTGGTGGAGCGGCCCGAACCGCGGCCAGCGATAAACGACATCGTCGTTCAAGTTCATGCATCGGGCTTCACTTGGGATGAGCTGACGTGGCCCCCGATGTGGACCGATCGCCTCGATCGTGACCGAACACCGTCGATCCCTGGGCACGAGCTGGCCGGAGTCGTCACCGCTCTCGGTTATGGCACGACGGGATTGTCAGTGGGACAGCGGGTGTTCGGCCTGACGGACTGGTATCGCGACGGCACCTTGGCGGAGTATGTGGCCGTCGAGGCACGCAACCTTGCGCCGCTGCCGGGCGACGTCGACTTCACGGTGGGCGCGAGCCTGCCGATGCCGGGTCTGACTGCGTGGCAAGGACTGTTCGTGCACGGCCACCTTCAGTCGGGGCAGACCGTCCTTGCGCACGGTGCGGCTGGCGTCGTCGGTTCGATGGTGACGCAACTCGCACGTGAGGCCGGCGCCTACGTCATCGGCACCGGACGCGTTGCCGACCGTCAGGCGGTGCTCGACTTCGGCGCGAATGAGTTCGTCGACCTCGAGAACGACGCTCTGAAAGATGTCGGTGGCGTCGATCTGGTTTTCGATATCTTCGGCGGCGACATCGCGAAGCGGTCCGCAAGCCTGATTCGAGCGGGAGGAGCGCTGGTGACCATCGCCGGGCCGACCGAGGCGCGGCCCGCCGACGGCTTGGCGATCGACTTCGTTGTCGAGTCCGATCGCGCCCAACTGGGTGAGATCGTCCAGCGTCTGCGGGACGGACGACTGCGGACGAACATCGGCACCGTCTCGACCCTCGATGACGCCATCGCCGCCTTCAATCGGACCGAGCGACGCAAGGGGAAGACAATCGTTCGCGTTCGCCCGTGAGAACTTGGGGCGGAGAACGGTTCCGCGCTCCTCGTCAGCACGGCACGCATCCACGTTTAGGCGTCGTTCGGCCGTGGCCTCCGGCCGCGCGGCGCGGGCAGGAGGCGACGGCGGTTCATGGCAAGCCTGCTTGAGGTTGAATTGATGTTGCGAAAAGTGATCCGCGAACGGACACGGCAGTTCGGCTTCGGCTGCCGGCCAATGAGCCCGCGCGCCGCGAAGCGCGCCACCTGACATGACGGCCAGGTCGTGAGCAGCGCGTCCCTGACCCTGACCGATCGCGGCCTGGCGCTCTCCGAGCCTAAGGCCGTCGGAGCGCAGGGCAGCACCAAGGTGCTCGCCGCGTCGAGCCTGGGCAGCTGCCTCGTGTTCGTCAGCGGCGCCGTCGTCACGGTCGCGCTCGCGGCGATTGGCCGAGACATGCGCCTGTCGCCGCTTGACCTGCAGTGGGTCATGAACGCCGAGCTCCTTCCGCTCGCGGCCCTGACCTTGGTAGGCGGCGCTCTGGGTGATCGGTTCGGACAGAAGCGGATATTCCTCGCGGGGATCGCTCTCTATGGCCTGGGCGCGGCCGTAATTGCTTTCGCGCCGAGCTTCGCGCTGCTCATCGGCGGCCGCTTCCTGCAAGGTTTGGGCGAAGCTGTGATCCTGCCCAACGGCCTTTCCGTGCTCGGGCGGGCCTTTCCCGCCGACAAGAAAGCCCGTGCGATCGGCATCTGGTCCGCCGCCGCAGCGGTCGCCAGTGGCGTCGCGCCCGCGATCGCGGGCGCGATCATTGATCACGGATCCTGGCGGACGGCCTTTCTGATGCTCCTGCCCATCGTCGCCGGCGCGTTGGCCTTCGGCACGGCGTGGATACCCAAGGACTCCTCGCCCAGCTACGTCCGGATCGACGTCTATGGCGCGGTCCTTTCGACAGTCGGGCTCGGCTCGTTGGGCGCGGGGCTGACGAGCCTGACCAACGGTGCCGGTCCGACCCTTTGGCTGCTCATCACTCTGATCGTCGGTCTGGGCGGCTTAGCCGGCCTTATCGTCACACAGCGGCGGCTAGGCGAGAATGCCATGCTGCCCCCGTCGCTCTTCGCCTCGCGGTCGATCGTCGGCGCGAACCTGTTCACCGCACTCCTCTACGGTCCGTTCACGGTCATGCTAACCTTGATCCCGTTCGTGATGATCCGAGGCGCGCACCTGCCGACGCTGGTGGCGGGCCTAGCCTTCCTTCCTCTGCAAGTGCTGATTACGGTGGTCTCGCCGCTCGCCGGTATGCTCTGCCGCGTGTCCGGCAGGCGCCTGCCATTGTTCGCCGGCAGCGCCGTCGTCGCCTTGGGTTGCATCATGGCGCTCCGTATCGGTCCGAACGCAACCTATTGGGCGGACATCTTCCCCAGCATCCTGTTGTTGGCGCTTGGCATGAGCCTGGCGATCGCGCCGTTGACGACGCTCGTCCTCACCTCCGTCGAGTCCGATCGAGTCGGAACCGTGTCTGGTGTCAACAGCGCAGTCTCACGCGCCGGGTCGCTGTTCGCTATCGCATTGCTCGGCGGTGTGCTGCAGCAAGGCGGTCATCATCTGTTTTGGGGATTCCACATGGCGATGGTTGTCGCCGCCGTCGCCTGCGTTCTCGCCACGCTCGCGGTGTTCATCATCGAGCCGGGGCCCCACGTCGACTTCATCCCGCGAGACTGACCGTTCGGTGTCGGCAATCAGCAGGCCGGCAAGGTCGAGAGGGAACAATGAAGAACGAATACCAAGCTCTAGGCAGAAGGAGAAACTCATGAAGATCCGGACCATTGTCGCTGTCACCTGCGCCGCCTTCTCGATAGCCGGCCCGATCCGCGCCCATGATCGCGAAGCGGAAACCGTCGCGAAGAAACTCGAGGCGGCCATTCCCAATGTCCCTGGCAAGTCGCTGCTCGCCCTGGAGGTCGATTACGCGCCGGGCGCGGCATCCCCGCCCCATACCCACGCGAAGTCGGCTTTCATCTACGCTTATGTCATCTCGGGCGCGATCGAGTCGAAGGTGAACGACGGCGAGAAGCGCATTTATCGGGCAGGCGAAGGCTGGTCGGAGCCGCCGGGTGCAACCCATTCGATCAGCCGCAACGCGAGCAAGACGAAGCCGGCGAAGCTGCTCGCTGTTTTTGTCCTCGACACCAATGACAACCCTCTGACGACACCCCTCAAGTAACGTACTCACTGAGCCTGGCACGAATTCACGGTGAAGATATCGGCCGCGAGTTTACCTCGGCCGCTATCCGCCGTGTCACCGAAAGCGGAAAATATGCTTCACGTGAATGACCGCATCGACGCTGTTGAAAATGCATTTGCCCGAGACGTCGTCGGCGGCTTATCCGCTGATGTGAAGACGCTGCCGAGCCGTTGGTTATACAACGAGCGTGGATCTGAACTTTTCGAAGAGATAACGAGGCAGGATGAGTATTATCTGACCAGAGCCGAAACGTCGATCTTGCGAGAGCGGCAGCGTGACATCGCCGATTTTGTAGAGCCTGGCGCGGTTCTCATCGAGTATGGTGCGGGAGCCGGCGTTAAGACGGAGCTTGTGTTGGCGGGCCTGCGTGACCCGCGAGGCTACGTGCCGATCGATGTCGCCGATGCTTTCCTTGCAGAAACGTCCAGGAGGATCGCTTCGCGCTTCCCGTCGCTCTGGGTCCGCCCCATCGAGCGCAATTTCCTGGATGCATTTGAGGTTCCGTTCGATGGCTCCAGCGGCGGCAGGACAGGATTTTTTCCTGGCTCGACGATGGGGAATTTGAACGCGAGCGAGGCGAAGACCTTGCTGATGCAGATGGGGCGACACTTAGGCAAAAACGGACGTGCCATCATCGGTGTCGATCTCCAGAAAAACGTAGATACGCTTCTGCGTGCTTACGACGACAGCGCCGGTGTGACAGCCGCTTTCAACCTCAACCTCCTTGAGCGGATCAACGCCGAACTGGGCGGCGATTTCTGTTTAGAGCGGTTCAAGCACGTGGCGCGCTGGAACGAGATCGAGAAAGCAGTAGAGATGCATCTGGTCAGCGTGTGCGATCAGCACGTTACCCTCTGCGAGCGCGCGTTTAGTTTCAGAACGTCGGAAAGCATTCATACTGAGAGCTCCCGAAAATATACTGCGGAGAGCTTCGAGCGGCTTGCCCGCTCCGGCGGATGGAAGGTTGTCGAGCTTTGGCAGGACGCGGGCGGATTATTCGGCCTGTTCGGGCTCATTCGCTATTGATCTGCCGATGATGCGGCACACCAGGTCTTCCGAAACCAACGTGAGAGTTGCGGTGTAAAGGAAAGCGGCATGGAACAGTCCCCCCAGATCGGCGACAGGATCACCGACAAATCAGCATCGCCCGACGACAGCACTGTCCGAGACTGGATCGGGCCGAAGGCGTTCGGGCATTGGGCCGAGCTGCGAAAATGGATCGAGGCATACTACCCCGATGTTTTCGTGCCGGATTGGCTCTATCGTGGCAAGAAGCGTGGTTGGTCCCTGCGTTACAAGAAATCCAAGGCATTCTGCACGTTCCTGCCGGAATACAGGCTGTTTTCGGTCGAGGTGGTCTTGGGGGCAGCAGAGCGAGAGAAGTTTGAGGCGCGGCGTTACGGGTGGCGCTCGCAGCTGGTGAAGCTTTACGATGAAGCCCGAACATACCCAGACGGAAAATGGCTGAAAATTGCTATCTCATCCGCAGCCGATCGGCATGACGTGACGGAGCTTTTAAGTCTGAAGCGTCCGCCTCCGCGGTCGCGCGATTGAGACGCTCGCGCTGCTCCGGCGCGATGGTGGTCCTCCAGATGAAATAGACACGCGCCTTGAACACCTTCTTGTGCGACGGGGCGACGACATCGTTCTCGCTGGTGATCTGGCGGCCTGGAGCGATCCCTTGAGTGCTTTGTCGAGGAGCTTTGGCGCCGTGGCGACAAACGGCGACAGTCTTCGCGCCAACCAAAAGCCCGGACGCGTTCCCAAGAATCCTTCCCGGGTGCGTCCGAGCCTTGCGTGATGCTCGCATCATAGAGGCTCCTCAGAGATCGTAGATGCGAATGGATTGAGTTCAGATCGATCCAGCCGGCGCAACGGCAGGAAAGTCCTTCTCGGGATCGAACACGTTGTTGAAAAAGTTCGTCAGAGAGTACATGGCCACCAGCGCGACTATCTCGATGACGTTGGCATCCGTGTAGCCTGCGTCGCGGACGACTTTCAGATCGGCGTCACTAACCTTGCCGCGGGTCTCGATGACTCTACGCGCAAACTGGATGGCAGCGTCCCGCTTCGGGTCGCTGGCATGGCCCTTCCGAGCGAGAGTGATTTCATTGGCGGGCAGCTTGGCCATATGATTGGCCGTAAAGCTGTGAATCGTCAGGCAGTAGTCGCAGCCATTCACTTCGGAGACAGCGAGGCCGATGCTGTCGCGCGTCTTCACGTCTAGCGCCTTGCTCAAGGAGCCAAGCAGGGCGGCCCATGAGTTGAACGCGATCGGGCTTGCCGCGAATGTCGCCATCATATTTGGGGTGAACCCGATGTTCTTGGTGAACATATCGAGGGTCGGTTTCGAATCCGCCGGCACTTGTTCCGGCTTCAGAGCTGTAATTCTTGGCATCATAATCTTCGCAGGTTCTCGGTTTCACTGATCACTAAATGAGGTCCAACACATCGGCCACCGGGCGACGCGGCTTCTGCGGCCAGTTTCCCGGACGCTCCGCTCCTACGGACAGCAGCATGACCGGGACTTCGTCCTCGGCCAATCCAAAATCTCGGTGCACCGCTTCGGCATCGAAACCGATCATCGGCGTCGAACCCAGGCCCAGCGATCGGGCCGCATAGATCATCGCCGCCGCACCGAAGGCGCCGGTGCGCACTGCTTCGTCGCGCTGGCGCTGCGGGTAGTCCTTATAGAGATCGCGTGCGGGGATTTCCCAATCCGGTATCAACTTTGCCGGCATGATACCCGCCTCCACCACCGGCGCCAGGCGGTCCGGAATTACACTGGAATCAGCCAACTGGCCGCAGATGATAAAGGTAACGGCGGCTTCAGTGATCGCCGGCTGCTTCCAGGCGATCGGACTCAACCGAGCCTTGGCTTCAGGCGTGCGTACCGCGATGAAGCGCCAGTTCTGCAAATGGAAGGATGTCGGCGCAGTAGTGCCGATTCGCACCAGCTCGCTGATTTGGTCATCGCTCAAAGTGGCGGCAGGGTCGTAGTATTTGGCGGAGCTGCGGCTCAGGATACATTCGATGACGGCATTGGTCATGGCGATTCTGTTGGTCATGGTGATTCCTGTGCGTTAGGGGATGACTTGAGATAACGAGTGCTTTCGCTCTCTTTGCTCGAAATGCCGCAGGGATGGAGCCCGTCTGGCATCTCATGCCCGGGGGCCGTGGTAGTTTCCTGGGTTGCGGCGCGTCTGGTAGGACGTGACGGCCGCGTGCATCGAATGTGGGTCGTTCACGGACGAACGCGGATGATCGTCTTCCCGCCGATCCGCTTTGTTGGATTGAAGGCGGCGACGGCATCTTCGAGTGTCGTTACGTGGCCGACGTTCGTGCGCAGTCGCCCGTCGCGAACCCGCCGGACGATCTCACTCAGTTGGGCACGATCGGACTCGACGACGAAGTCGACCGCCAGGCCATCGGCGGGCCGCGCCTCGGCCGGCCCGACGATGGACACCAGCGTTCCTCCGGATCGAACCAGGCGCGCGGAGCGTTTCCTGATGTCGCCGCCAATGAGATCGAACACCAGGTCGACCGGGCCGATGTCGTCTAGAGCGTCGTTCTCCAGGTCGACGAACTCATTCGCGCCGAAGTCGAGCGCCTTCTGACGGTCGGCGGCGCGTCCGGTGCCGATGACATAGGCGCCGGCCTCACGCGCGAGTTGCGTCACCATCGACCCGACTGCGCCGGCCGCGCCGTGCGCGAGGACGCGCTGCCCCGCCTGAAGGCGGCCGTGCACGAACAATCCCTGCCACGCGGTCAGACCCGAGACCGGCAGGCTCGCGCCCACCGTGAAGTCAACGTCGCCCGGCAGCGGCGCCAGGTTGCGTGCCTCGATCGCCACATACTCGGCCAGTGTGCCATCGCGATACCAGTCCGCGAGGCCGAACACCCGCTGTCCCACCGACAGGCCCGTCGTGCCATATCCGAGAGCGGTGACCACTCCGGCCAACTCGTGCCCGGGAATCGACGGTGTCCGGTCACGATCGAGGCGATCGGTCCACGTCGAAGGCCACGACAGCTCGGTTCCAACGAATCCTGACGCATAAACTTGAACGACGACGTCGTTTATTGCTGGCCGCGGTTCGGGTCGCTCCACCAGCTTCATCCCGACCGTTCCCGCAGCTTGGTCCGCCACGACGATTGCCCTCATCGCCAACCTCCTCGTGTGTGGTATGTCGTCATCTTCCGAATTGCCTTGCGGGCGACCAAAAATACGATCGCCAAATTCGACGGTCCAATGACCTGTGGCTATGGAATCGATGCCATCGACGCGAAAGATCAAAGCGCGTCGGCAGTGAACGTCGGGACGAATGCCCCGCGAGGGATGATTTCCGGGCACTGAGGACGCAAGAAAGAGCTGCAATGCGGGTTTGATCGGCTGCGATGCGCCGGTGCGGTGATCGACCGCACGAGAGACGCTCAATCCGGAGTGATATTCGGGATCGGGAGTTGAGCCAGATCATCCTCGTAGCTGGCCTGAGTGCTTGGGCTGTGGCCGGAAGCAGTAGCGCCGAGGCGCGTGTTGATAGCGGCGCCGATGCCGAGAATCTTGCCAACGGGGCAGAGGTTTGCGGCTTCCAGCAGGAGCGCGCGCTGATGAGCATCGAGTTCTCCTTCCAGCACGAGGGTGCGTGCGAACGAATCTCGTTCGCCCAGAGCGCCATGGCGGAAGCTGACGCTCACTTCCAGCCGCTCCAGCGGAAGTCTCTGGCGTCGAGCCTGAAAACGAATGCTCATAGCGGTGCATGCGGCGAGAGATGCGCTAAGGAGGTCGTAAGGATTGGGACCAGAAGAAATGCGGCCGACGCCATCCGGGCCGCCGACAGTAAAATGAGAGCCGCCGACACGGCATACCAGTGCACCAGGATTGGTGGGGTCGCTTGCGACAACAACTTCGCGGATCTTGGTCATGACTAGGTCCCGATTGTTCGAATGATCGACCACCGGCTTCGACGAGCGTGAACGCAAGCAGGCAGCGCAGAACAAGTCTTGCAGATAGCGCGAGGTCTCAGCGCGGCGTCCGCTCCGGCCGGCGCGTTCAGCACTTAAATCCGGCAACCATTCGGGTAAAGCTATCATGTCCATAACCGCCGGGAATGCTTCGGGAGTCGGTGCCGAAGCTCCGCGACGAGAAAATCCGTGAACCCGCGCGCCGGGCTTGACGGTCTTCCGCTCGCGACGACGCATTGACTTCCATCGAGGCGAAGTCTCGGTCGGAGAAACAACGCGCGGGAATGGAAATCATAACGGTCGGACATTTCTCAATTGAAGGTCGGCGACGTAGTTTCACCCTGCAGGGCGGGGCGGAGTGATGGCTCGTGCGCGATCGGCGGGTGCCGGAATTCCCGACGTACTTAGGAAAACACTGCGGAGAAGAGAATGCTGCTGCCTCGTCGACCGGTTCCCGAACTGCGCGTGCCGACCCTTGCTCATGGCGAATTTGATCTTGCTGCCGACGCGCCGAAGCTGTTTACGCTGATATGCTTTTATCGCGGACTCCATTGCCCGGTCTGCCTCAAATATCTGCGCGAGCTGGAATCGCTGATACCCGAATATGAGCGTCGCGGTACAAAGGTCATCGCTATCAGCTCTGACGTTCGCGAGCGCGCTCAGGAAATGGCAAACAAGGTCGGCGCCAGCTTGCGATTCGGATATTCACTGCCGCTGGCGGTTGCTCGCAAGTGGGGTCTCTATATTTCGTCGTCGCGTGGAAAGACATCGATCAACATCGAAGAGCCGTCACTGTTTTCGGAGCCCGGCGTATTCCTCGTCCGACCGGATGGTACTTTGTACTACGGCGCTGTTCAAACAATGCCGTTCGCACGTCCGTTGTTCTCGGAATTGCTTAAAGCGATCGATTTCGCTATCGCCAGGGATTATCCGGCGCGTGGCGAGTATGACGGCCCTCTCTGAGCGGCCGTCGGCTTAGCTACCGGCACACCCGCGAACATGAAGGCCGCTGCGCGGGAGCTACTGCTTGATTCTCTGTTCGGTCCAGCTGTTTCGGGTATGTTTGATCTTACCGGCTCTGACCGAGCGCGACTGTGAATTTCCCGCAGAATAAGACGTCGCGGTTTCGAGTGCCACGCGGCCTGCGGCATTCCTCGCGACGGCATCGCGCTCGCGCGGCGAGCAGCAATAACGACCGTTTATCGAGTCCATGGCGAGAGGTGATTTCCGTCGCCGGCATTGCAAGGCCATTCTCCAAAGCATCGTCGAGCCTGAACCTGCGGCTCTGCGATCAAAGCGCGGATCACGATGAAAGCTCGAGAGCGCAGTGGGTCGATATGCGAAGCAACGACGTAATCTAGATCATCGCGCTGGGTTTTTGGAGAGACGGAAGTGAGTATGACTGATAGAATGGTGCAACCGGCTCCGGCACCTCAGCTCGATCGCGGTTCGTTTTATCGCTTTCCACGATGCTTCGTCGCACCGATCGGTCTGCTGTTCGCGCTGGCGCTCGCGGGCTGCGACAAGAAGGCACAATCGCAGGAGGCTGCGCCTGCACCGCCGCTGGTTACAGTCGCGCAACCAGTCAAGCGCACGGTCACTGACTGGGACGAGTTCACCGGCCGCTTTGAGGCGATACAGGAGGTTCAGGTCCGTGCCCGCGTCGGTGGTTTCGTCAACAGCGTCGAGTTCACAGACGGTGCGATCGTTCATGCCAGCGATCTGCTCTACATCATTGATCCGCGCCCGTTCGAGGCGGTCGCCTCACAAGCGCAGGGCCAACTCGACGACGCGCGGGCCAAGGCAGAGCTTGCCAAGCGTGAACTCGACCGTGGGCTGAACCTGGTCCAGACGAGCGCAGTTTCGGTGCAGGTCGTCGATCAGCGCCGTCAGGCCTTGCAGGCGGCTTATGCGGCCGAGACGCAGGCCGAGGGTGCGCTGAAGGCCGCGCAGCTCAATGTCGAATTCACCCACGTGCTGGCGCCGATCACCGGCCGCGTCAGTCGCCATCTGGTGACCCCCGGCAACCTCGTGCAGGGCGCCGATAGCGGCGCGACGTTGCTCACCTCGATCGTGTCGCTCGATCCGATTTACATCTATTTCGACGTCGACGAGGCGACCTATCAGCGCAACAGCAGGCTGTGGTTCGAAGGCAAGCGGCCAAGTTCGCGCGATACGTCAAATCCCGTGCAGGTGACGCTGACCGGCGAGACAAAGCCCTCGCATGTGGGGAAGATGGACTTCCTCGACAATCGACTGGACATCTCGACTGCGACGCTGCGCAGCCGCGCGATTGTCCCGAACAAGGATCTCTCGATCCTCCCGGGGCAGTTTGGCCGCGTCAGGATCATCGGCTCGTCGCCCTACGAGGCGCTGCTGATTCCGGACGCCGCTATAGCCACCGACCAGTCGCGCAAGATCGTGTTCGTGGTCAAGGCGGACAACACGGTAGATGTAAGGCCGGTGATACTCGGGCCGCTCGATGGGGGGCTGCGCGTGATTCGCGAGGGCCTCATGCCGGGGGATCAGGTCATCGTCGACGGGCTGCAGCGTGCCCGCGTCGGCGCCAAGGTGACACCGAAAATGGCGCAGGCGCCGGCAGACGACAAGACCCCGGCAGGTGCGAAGCCATGAATCTTGGAAAGCTTTCCATCAACCAGCCCATCTTGGCGATGGTACTGTCGATCGTGCTTGTGATCGTCGGCACGATCGCCTACCAGACGCTGCCGGTCTCGGAATATCCGCAGGCGGTGCCGCCGACCGTCACCGTCACCACGCAATATCCCGGCGCCTCAGCGCAGACCGTATCCGACACGGTGGCAGCCCCGATCGAGCAGGAGATCAACGGCGTCGAGGACATGCTGTATCTCTACAGCCAGGCGACCTCGAACGGCCAGCTCACCATCACCGTCACCTTCAAGCTCGGTACCGACCTCGACAAGGCGCAGGTACTTGTGCAGAACCGCGTCGCGATTGCGCAGCCGCGGCTGCCGGACGAGGTGCAGCGCAACGGCGTCGTAACCCGCAAGAACTCGCCCGACATCCTGATGGCCGTATTCGTGCTGTCGCCCGACGACTCGTTCGATCAACTCTACATCTCCAACTACACGCTGCTGCAGGTGCGCGATCAGCTTTTGCGGCTCGACGGCGTCGGTGACATCCAGATGTTCGGCGCGCGCGACTACTCGATGCGAGTGTGGCTCGATCCCGACCGGATCGCTGATGTCGGCCTGACATCGGGCGAGGTGCTGGCGGCGATCCGCGCCCAGAACCTGCAGATCACCGGCGGACAGATCGCTGAGCCGCCGATCGCCGATCGCGCGCTCCAACCGAACCTCGTCTTCACTGGCCGCCTCAAAGATATCGGGCAGTTTGAGGACATCGTGGTGAAGGCCGGTTCCGACGGCCGCACCGTACGTCTGCGCGACGTCGCGCGCGTCGAGCTCGGTGCGCTCTCCTACGCCACCAGCAGCCGCATACTGCGCAAGTCGGCCGTCGCAATGGTGGTGACGCAACGGCCCGGATCGAACGCGCTCGCCACGGCGAAGGCAATCTCCACCACCATGGCGAAGCTGAAGGAGAGTTTTCCGAAGGGGCTCGACTACAATATCGGCTACAACCCCACCGAATTCATCGCCCAATCGGTCCATGAGCTGATTAAGACGGTCTACGAGGCGATGGCGCTCGTCGTCATTGTGGTGCTGGTGTTCTTGCAGGGATGGCGGCCTGCGATCATCCCGATCATCGCGATCCCGGTGTCGCTGGTCGGCACCTTCGCGGTGATGGCCGCGCTTGGATTCTCGATCAATAATTTGACGCTCTTCGGTCTGGTTCTCGCGGTCGGCATCGTGGTCGACGACGCCATCGTGGTTGTCGAGAATGTCGAGAGACATCTCCAGCACGGTATGAGCCGGCGCGAGGCGGCGCTCAAGACCATGGAGGAAGTCGGCGGCGCGCTGGTCTCGATCGCACTCGTGCTCTGCGCGGTGTTCGTGCCAACAGCTTTCCTGGGCGGCATCTCCGGGCAGTTCTTCCAGCAATTCGCCGTCACCATCGCAGTCGCGACCGCGATCTCCTGCTTCTGCTCGCTGACACTGTCGCCGGCACTGGCCTCCCAGATTCTTACGCCACACGAGGAGAAACGTCCGCCGGCGCGCTGGAACGTCATTGCGCGCGGCTGGGACGGCTTCACCGCGCTGTTCAACCGCATCTTCGATCGACTAGCGCGCGGCTACGCGGCCACTGCCGACTTCGTGATCCGGCATACGGTGGTGATGCTTGTGATCTATCTCGGGCTGATCGGCAGCGCCGGCTGGCTACTCGCCACCACCTCGCAGGGCTTCATTCCCGCGCAGGATCGGGGTTACCTCATCATCTCGGCGCAATTGCCAGGCGCCGCATCGCTGGCGCGGACCGCTGCGGTGGTGCGCGAAATCGAGCGGATCGCGCTGGATACGCCAGGTATCGTCCGTGTCGGGGCGTTCAGCGGGTTCTCCGGCGCGACGCGCACGCAGGCCGGCAATGCCGCAGCGCTGTTCCCGGTGTTCGACGAGCCGGAGGCGCGGCAGAAGAAGGGATTGACGGCCAACGCGATCACGGCCGATCTACGCAAGCGGCTGTCGGCGATCCAGGGCGCTTTCATCATCGTCATTCCACCGCCCGCGGTGCCAGGCATCGGCACCGGTGGCGGCTTCGCCATCCGCATCCAGGATCGACAAGGGCGCGGTCCCGAGCTGCTCGCAGCGGCGACGGACGAGCTCGTCGCCGCCGCGCGTAAGTCGCCAAATCTGACCTCGGTGTTCTCGCCTTTCACGGCGAATACGCCGCAGCTGTTTGTCGATATCGATCGTGTCAAGGCGCAGAAGCTCGCGGTCCCCATCGCCAACATCACCGACACGATCGAGACCTACTTCGGTTCGACCTATGTCAACGACTTTAATTTGTTCGGGCGTACCTATCACGTCACCGCGCAGGCCGATCTCCCATTCCGCAAGGAGACTTCCGATCTCGCGCGGCTGCGTACCCGGAACGCGGCCGGCGACATGGTGATGCTCGGCAGCGTCGTTGACTTCAAGGACATCTCGGGACCCGATCGTGTGGCGCGATACAATCTCTACTCGGCATCCGAGATGCAAGGTGAGCCGGCCACGGGCGTAAGCTCGGCCACAGCGCTCAGCACCATCAAGCGATTGGCCGACGAAACGTTGCCGAGCGGCTTTTCTCTCGAATGGACCGACCTGTCCTATCAACAGGTGATGGGTGGCAATGCCGGCCTCTATGTGTTCCCGATCTGTGTGCTGTTCGTCTATTTGGTGCTGGCAGCGCAATATGGCAGCTGGACGTTGCCATTCGCGGTGATCCTGATCGTGCCGATGTGCCTGTTCGCGGCCACCATCGGGGTGCGCATCATGGGTCAGGACGTCAACATCCTAACCCAGATCGGCTTCGTGGTGCTGGTCGGACTTGCGGCCAAAAACGCGATCCTGATCGTCGAGTTCGCGCGCGATATCGAGCTTGAGGGCAGGTCGCGGCTGGAGGCTGTCATTGAGGCCTGCCGGCTCCGCCTGCGGCCGATTCTGATGACCTCGTTTGCTTTCATCCTCGGCGTGCTGCCCCTGGTGGTTTCTACCGGTTCGGGCTCGGAGATGCGCCAGGCGGTCGGCGTCGCCGTGTTCTTCGGCATGCTCGGCGTCACGCTGTTCGGCCTGATCTTCACGCCGATTTTCTATGTCGTGGTGCGCAACCTCGCGGAAGGCACGAACGAGGGCAGGCCAATTCAGCCGAACGCGGCCGCGGCCGCGGCGGAATGAGCTGCGTTGGCCGCGGTGCGCTATGACGTTGGCAGCCCCAGCTTAGCAGCCGCTGGGCCGCTGCCGCGACGCCTATTCGACGGCTCACGCATTTCACGTGTAGTCTAGCGGCGGATCGAGCAATCCCTTGCACCGTCGAGCGAAGCCTTCTTGGCTCGCCGCTCGTGGTCGTCGGCAAGAGCCTTCAGCTGAGCCGCAATCACGTGGTCCGTCATGGCTTTGGCAGAGCGAAGCAAGGTCTTCGCTGTCCTCAAATATTCTTTGCCTCGCTGTGAGATATGAAGCGTCATGACGCCCTCGCGTGGTTTTCGGGCGACTGGTCGAAGCGTGTTGGAACCAGCCCATCCAATTGTGCTCACCCTGGCGGCGTGCCCTGAAGCGATCGACGCATCTCGGACCTCCTTGCCTGCGATCGTTCAACAGAACGCCGACTTCGGCCGGTATCGAGGATGGGGGCGATTGGTTGCAGATTGTGTTCAAGCCAGTTGAAAGGAAAGTCACCTCTCGCCATGGAGTTGATAGCCGATCGTTATCGGAACGGCTGGGGCGCGCCTGGGATTCTGCGGCGAGAGAGCGGCGCTCGTTCCACGGGGATTTCGATCGAGCGGAACTCTCGATCCATTGCTTTACCGGCGAATTTCGCGGCAATAAGGCCGGCTTCTGCGAGGGGGATCCCTATAGCCGTATCCGGTCGGACCGGGGATCGGCTGGCATTTCTCGGGCGACGGAGTACGATTTCTCCCGGCGGGGGAGAAACCGCGCGTGTGGCGCGCGAAGCGCTTGATTGGCCGACTTCGGGCCGAAGCCCGACGCCGGAGTCTGACAGATGGTGCGGCAGTCGCTGAACGTCGCATACTCGGATGGTAGTTCCCAGGTGTTGTGGGAGGATGGCGAGCGCGTGTTTAGCCGCGGCTGGCGAGTGGACGACAATGGCAACCGGCTCGCCGTCCTGCTCGTTGCTCCTGCCGCCGATCACCCGTCCCGGTCAAGACTCGATCGTCTCACGCACGAATACGAGCTGAAGGATGAACTCGACGGGGCATGGGCGGTGCGGCCGCTGGCCCTCATGCGCGACGCCGGTCGGACCGTGCTAGTGCTCGATGATCCAGGCGGCCAGCCGCTCGAACATTTGCTCGGTGAGCCCATGGAGGTAGCGCGCTTCCTGTGCCTGGCTATCGCCGTTACCTCAGCCTTGGGCAAGCTTCATCAGCGCGGGCTCATCCACAAAGACATCAAGCCAGCTAATATCGTGGTGGACTGCGCGGATGGACACGTGCGTCTCATCGGGTTTGGCATCGCATCGCGCCTGTCCCGCGAGCGGCAGGCGCCCGAGCCGCCCGAGACCATCGCCGGTACGCTCGCTTACATGGCACCCGAACAAACCGGGCGGATGAACCGCTCGATCGACGCCCGCAGCGACCTCTACGCCCTCGGCGTCACGCTGTACCAGATGCTCACGGGCGTGCTGCCCTTCACGGCGGCCGATCCGATGGAATGGGTGCACTGCCATATCGCAAGACGACCGGCGCCGCCCAGCGAGCGGTTAAAGAGCCTCCCAGGCTCCGTCTCTGCGATCATTATGAAGCTGCTCGCCAAGACTGCCGAGGAGCGTTACCAGACGGCTGCAGGCGCCGAGAGCGATTTACGGCGCTGCCTCGCCGAATGGGAAACCCGAGGCGATATCGACGAATTTCCGCCCGGGGAACATGACACTCCGGATCGGCTGCTGATCCCCGAGAAATTGTATGGTCGGACAGCCGAGATCGATACCCTGCTTGCCTCCTTCGACCGTATCGTTGCCGGCGGCAGGCCGGAGTTGGTCCTCGTTTCCGGATACTCCGGCATCGGCAAATCCGCGGTCGTTAACGAGCTTCATAAGCGGCTTGTTCCGCCCCGCGGTCTTTTTGCGTCGGGCAAGCTTGATCAGTACAAACGCGACATCCCCTACGTCACCCTTGCGCAGGCCTTTCAGAGCCTGATCCGCCCTCTCTTGAGCAAGACCGAAGCGGAGTTGCGGAAATGGCGGGAGGCGCTGCTCGAGGCGCTTGAGCCGAACGCTCGGCTCATTGTCGATCTCGTTCCGGAATTGAAACACATCATCGGCGAACAGCCACCGGTTCCCGAACTGCCGCCACAGGACGTGCAGGGTCGCTTTCAGCTGGTGTTCCGGCGATTCATCAGTGTATTCGGGCGACCGGAACATCCGCTCGCCCTGTTCCTTGATGATCTCCAATGGCTCGATGCAGCAACGCTCGATTTGCTTCAGGATCTGTTGACCCGGCCGGATGTACAGAACCTGTTGTTGATTGGCGCTTACCGCAACAACGAAGTCGATCCCGTCCATCCGCTGACACGCAAGCTTGAAGCGATCCGCCAAGCCGGAGCGATACTACACGACATCGTATTGGCGCCCTTATCCTGTGAAGATCTGGGACAATTAATCGCGGATTCCGTTCACAGCGAACCGGGGAAAATCGCGCCGCTAGCACAGCTGATTCACGAAAAGACAACCGGCAATCCGCTTTTCGCTATTCAGTTCATTTCTGCGCTCGCCGACGAAGCATTGCTCACTTTCGATTATGACGAGGCGCGATGGTGCTGGGACCTGAATCGCATTCACGCCAAAGGTTACACCGACAATGTGGTGGACCTTATGGTGGGGAAGCTGAACCGTCTGTCCGCGGAAACCCGGAACGCACTGCAAAAGCTCGCCTGCCTGGGCAACGATGCAGGGTCCGCCATGTTGCGGCTCGCTTACCAGGACTCCGGGGAGGAGATGCACGGGCAGCTTTGGGAAGCGGTGCGAGCAGGGCTGATCTTTCGTTCAGAGGATTCCTACAAGTTTCTCCACGACCGTGTCCAGGAAGCGGCCTACTCCTTGATTCCGGAGGAATCGCGTGCCGAAGCCCATCTCCGAATAGGGATGCTGCTCGCAGCGCAGACCCCCCCAGAGAGGTTGGAGGAGACGATCTTCGAAATCGTCAATCAGCTCAACCGCGGCTCGCATCTCATCACGTCAACTGAGGAGCTTGAGCGGGTCGCTGAGTTGAATTTCATTGCAGGTAAACGCGCAAAGACCTCGACGGCATATGCCTCGGCGCTGAACTACCTAGTCTCCGGCGTAGCACTGCTGCCAGGGGACTCCTGGGAGCGCCAGCACGACCTGATCTTTGAGCTGGAGTTGCACCGGGCCGAATGTGAATTCCTCACTGGTGCACTGGCGGAAGCCGAGCAGCGCCTGGCGATGCTGTCGGCCCGTGCCGCAACGACGATCGAACGAGCCCGCGTGACGTGCCTGCAGGTGGATCTTTACACGACCCTGGATCAGGGCAGTCGCGCGATCGCAGTCGGTCTCGACTATCTCCGCCACCTGGGTGTTGACTGGTCGGCGCACCCGTCGGAAGACGAGGCAAGGTGCGAGTATGACCGGATCTGGTCCCAACTCGGCTCCCGCGCGATAGAAACCCTGATTGATCTGCCTTTGATGAGCGATCCCGTATCGCTCGCGACCCTTGATGTGCTGACGAAGCTCGGGCCGCCGGCCCACTATACAGATGCGAAACTACGTTCGATGGTCATTTGTCGAGCAGTCAATCTCAGCCTCGAGGGCGGCAATTGTGACGGGTCGTGCTACGCCTATGCAGTGCTTGCCAGGCTTGCTGGACCGGAATTCGGCGACTACCAGGCGGGACTTCGATTCGGCCGTCTCGGCTATGAACTGGTCGAACAGCGCGGGCTAAAGCGCTTCCAAGCCAGGACCTATTTGAACTTTGGATACTTACTTATGTTCTGGACGAGACATGTCCGGGAAGGTCGTGATCTGCTGCGACGTGCGTTTGAGACAGCAAACCAGATAGGTGACCTCACTTTTGCGGCGTACTACTACACCCACCTGAACACGTATCTTCTCGCGGCGGGCGATCCGCTCGATATCGTGCAGGTCGAGGTCGAGCATGGTCTTGCGTTCGCGCGGAACATGCGGTTCGGCTTTGCGATTGACTCCATTGCCGGCCAGCTAGGGCTGATCCGGACACTCCGCGGCTTGACGCCGATTTTCGGTTGCTTTGACGATGGGCAGTTCAACGAACTCCTACTGGAGTCTCGTTTCCGCAAGAACCCGGATCTGGCGTTGGCCGAGGGCTCGTATTGGACCCGCAAGCTGCAGGCACGTTTCTTTGCCGGCGACTATGTGGGTGCCCTCGAGGCCTCATTGAGGGCGCAACAGCTGCAGCCGACATCGGCGTCTTTTTTCGAATGTGCGGAATATCACTTCTACAGTGCGCTCTCCAGAGCGACATCCTGCGAGTCCGCGGCGGCCGGCCAACGGCAGGAGCATGTCGAGGCACTGGCTGCGCACCACCGACAGCTCGAGGTCTGGGCGATGGCTTGCCCGGACAACTTCGAGAACCGCGCCGCACTCGTCGGGGCGGAGATCGCCCGGATCGAAGGCCGCGCGCTCGATGCCGAACATCTTTACGAGCACGCTATCCGCTCGGCACACACGCATGGCTTGGTCCACAACGAGGCGCTCGCCAACGAAGTCGCCGCACGCTTTTATGCCGCACGCGGGTTCGAGAAGATCGCACATGCCTATCTGCAGGACGCGCGGTACGGATACATCCGCTGGGGAGCCGACGGCAAGGTGCGCCAACTCGACGAGTTGTATCCGCACCTCAGGAAGGAAAAGCCAGTTGCAGGCCCCACAAGCACGATCGGGGCACCCGTCGAACAACTGGATCTATCTACGGTTATCAAAGTCTCGCAAACCGTGTCGGGCGAGATCGTCCTGGAAAAGCTGATCGATACGCTGATGCGCACGGCGATTGAGTACGCGGGTGCCGGGCGAGGTCTGTTGATCCTTGCGGTCGGCGATGGGTACCGGATTGAGGCGGAAGTCACGATCAGCAATGATATGGTGACCGTCGGTCAGCGACAAGCAGGTGTAACCGCTGCAAATCTACCGGAGTCCATTCTACACTACGTGATCCGGACAAAAGAGAGCGTTCTTATCCACGATGCCGCCGCCGCGAACCCGTTTTCCGCCGATGAGTACATCCATAAGCATCACGCCCATTCAATTCTCTGCCTGCCGTTGCTCAAACAAGGCAGACTGGCCGGCGTACTCTACCTAGAAAACAACTTGGCGGCCCACGTTTTCACACCCGACCGCGTCACAGTCTTGAAGGTGCTTGCGTCGCAGGCGGCCATCTCGCTCGAAAATTCGCGGCTTTATGACGACCTCGCGGATCGGGAAGGGAAGATCAGGCGTTTGGTCGACGCCAACATCATTGGGATCCTCATTGCCGATCGCGAAGGACGGATCCTCGAAGCGAATGACGCGTTTCTACGCATCGTAGGATATGACCGTGCGGACTTGGTTTCGGGCCGCGTGCGCTGGACCGAGCTGTCCCCGCCCGAATGGCGCGAGCGGGACATACTGACTCAGGCAGAACTGAACTCAGCCGGAATAGTTCGACCCTTCGAGAAGGAGTATGTTCGGAAGGACGGCAGCCGCGTTCCCGTGCTTATTGGCGCTGCTCTGTTCAAGGAAGGAGGCGACGAGGGCCTTGCATTCGTGCTCGATTTGACGGAGCGAAAGCGCGTCGAGGAAGCGCTTAGCCAGGCACAAAGACTCAGCCGCACCGGCTATTGGATCTACAACGCCACAACGATGCGTTACCTCTATTGGTCGGACGAGAGTTACAGGATCTGGGGGTTTGATCCGTCGCAGGGCCTTCCTAGTCGGCAAGGTATTTGGGAACGTATTCACCCAGAGGACCGCGACAGAGTGTGGGGCGCGGTTCAGGAGGCCGTGCAACAAAAGAGAGACTTCGTGGCCGAGTTCAGACTTCTCCTACCCGATGGAACAATCAAATGGGTCGAAGGAACCAGCTATCATGTGTTTTCGCCCAGGGGCGCGCTGGCTGAGGTTATCACCACAACCGTCGATGTGACGGAGCGAAGGCGGGCGCAGGACGAACGTGAAAAGCTGCGTCAGTTCGAACTGGATTTCGCCCACATGAACCGCGTGAACATGATGGGAGAATTGGCGGCCTCGCTGTCTCACGAAATTCTGCATCCGATCGCTACCGCTCGTAACAACGCCCGCGCAGGGATGCGCTTTCTGGAGATGAAACCGCCAAATCTGGATGAGACCAGGGAAGCGCTTGCTTGCGTCGTGAGGGACACTGACCGCGCCAAGGATATCGTCGGACGGATGCGTGATCACATCAAGAAAGCGCCTCTGCGAAAGGAGCGTTTTGATCTCAATTCGGCTATCAACGAAGTGATTGTACTGGCGCAAAGCGCAATTCACAGGAACAGCGTTTCGGTCCAAACCCGGCTCGCGGATGGACTGCTTCTGGTTATGGGGGATTGCGTTCAGCTGCAACAGGTATTGCTGAACTTGATCCTGAACGCGGCCGAAGCGATGGGCTTGGTTGAGGAAGGGGCGAGAGAGCTATTGATCAGCACCAGGGAGGATCAGACCGGCGCCCTCGTAGCCGTACGGGATTCGGGGCGGGGCATTGATCCGGGGCATTTCGATCGAGTCTTCGACGCCTTTTACACCACGAAGTCCGGTGGAACAGGGATGGGGTTGTCGATATGCCGTTCCATCATCCAAGCACATGGAGGCAAGTTGTGGGCGGAAGCGAACGAACCTCGCGGCGCTGTATTTCAGTTTACGCTGCCGGCGGACAACGACTCATGAATTATCTTCAATCGGCGTACCCGACCGCAGAGCCGAGCGCACGCATCGCTCGAGAATGTCATCGTCCACTGGCTTGCTGAGATAGCAAATAACCCCGTCCTTCAGAGCCTGATCCCTGACAACCTCATCGGGGTAGGCGGTAACGAGGATCGTTGGGATTGCATACCCTGTATCGACCAAACGCCTGTGCAGCTCGACTCCGGTCATTCCGGGCATGTTAACGTCAGTGACCAAGCAGGCGGTTTCAGGCAGAGCCCGCGATGCCAGGAAATCGGCCGCCGACGAAAACGCTTCGACAGTATAGCCCAGCAGCATTATTAGCTTTCGCATTGACTCACGATGGGGCTGATCGTCGTCGACGACGGATATCAGTGTACGATGCAACATAGCGGCTTCCAGGCACTTCCGCCGGCCGGCGAGGCAGCGCCTCGCGCTGCATGCAACGTAGTGTCTCGGACATCCCTCAATAACGCAATGTCGGCGTTCCTAAGCGATGGTTTAGGCGTCCGGCTATCCGCTCAGGCAAAATATTCTGTTCATCTCGATAGATTGTGCGTAGGGTGTGCCGGACTAGGCAAGAATGCGCTTCCCCAACGCAGGATACCGGGAATGGGTGAGGCAAATCCCAGTGTCTTGGTTATCGATGATGATCCCGAATTTCGCGATTCGGTCGCGCGACTGTTGCGGACAGTCGGCTTGGATGCCCGACAATTTTCGTCTGTTCCCGATTTTCTCGAGGCCGATCCGCCGGATGGTCCTACTTGCCTGGTGCTCGACGTAAGAATGCCGGGGCGAAGCGGTCTCGATCTTCAGAGCGAACTTGTCGCCGCAAACAGGCAAGTGCCTATCATCTTTATCACAGCCTACGCCGACGTGCCGATGACTGTGCAAGCAATGAAGAGCGGTGCGATAGAGTTCCTTACAAAGCCATTCCGAGATCAGGATCTGCTTGACGCCATCGATGCCGGACTCACTCGCGATCGTGCCCGACGTGAGAGTGACAGGGTGGTGGCTGCAATAAGGCGGCGCCTCGACACGCTCAGCCCCCGCGAGACTGAGGTCATGCTCCATGTCGTGGCTGGTCGCCTGAACAAGCAGATTGCCAACGATATCGGCATCGCCGAGTCCACGGTGAAAGTGCATCGCACTAACCTGATGCGGAAGATGAAAGCGCGTTCGGTCCCGGAACTCACCCGGATGGCGGACTGCCTCAATATAAAACTACTGCAGCTGCAGAACTTCTGAGCCTGAAAGGCGTGCCATCAGCACTTCCGTGCGAGGGTGCCGTCTACTCGCAAATCGCGTCCACCTCATTTCGCCGCGCCGCTGATCCTCTCCTTTAGGGGCCGATCCGGCCAACGGATTCGGGGCGCGAGGTTTACGTTCTCACTTCTAAGCGATCGCTTAGCACAAGCAGCGACAAGCGAACCTCATCACACCTCCGCGTAGTCGACCGAGGCGCCCCTATCCGTCAAAATGCGGCCGTTGACGGTCACCGAGTTCGCCTTCCCCCTCTTGGTGAACGACCACGAGCGCCCGAATCCGGGCAGGGCGACGCAAGGCCTGTCGGTAGAGACAGCCGCACCTTGACGGAGAACATAGCAGCCCATGGAGCTTCATCAGGTTCGCTACTTCCTCGCCGTCGCGTCCACGCTCAACTTCACCCGCGCGGCCGAGCAGTGCAACGTTACGCAGCCCGCTCTGACCAAGGCGGTGCAGAAACTCGAGCAGGAGCTCGGCGGCCAATTGATCTACCGCGAACGCCAGTTGACGCAGCTCACCGACCTTGGAAAAGAGGTCCTTCCGATGCTGGAGCGCACACTGGCCTCGGCAGAGGCGGTGCGTCGCCGAGCCCAGGAGTTCCAACGCAAGGAAGTCGCGCCACTGAAGATCGGCCTCGCCCCATCCATCTCGGCCTCGCTCGTCCTCGATCCGATCGCCGAGATCGCAAAGTTCGTTCCCGGACTTCACGTAGAGTTGCGTGAGGATGTGACGGAGAAGCTCGTCGACCTCTTGCTCGAGGGGGAGATCAATGCCGCAATGGTCGGCGACGTGCAGGACGTGCCCGCCCGCATCGACGACTGGTCGCTGTTCGAGGAGCGCTACGTCGCGGTTCTCGCGCCGACACACCGGCTCGCAAACCGTCCCTCGATCGGCATCGACGACCTCCGTGAGACCATCTTGCTGGAACGCGCCGGATGCGACATCACTCCGAAGATCCAACGGTCGTATTTCCCCGAGGAACCGCTCCACCTCGGCCACTGCAGCGGTCATGACTTGCACTTGCAGCACATGGCCGCCGCTGGCTTCGGCGTGATACTCGCGCCCGAGCACATGCCGCACCTTCCGACGCTCAAGACCATCCCGCTCGAAGGCGACCTGGTTTCGCGGGAGGTGCGGCTACTGGCAGTGCAGGGGCGCTGCTACTCGCCGGCGCTGGATGCGTTCGTCAAGTTCGCTCGCCTTCGCGATTGGTCGGTCGTCACTCGGACGGCGTGAAATCGTCGAATGCGTCCAGCGCCCGGAAGAACATGCGGCGCATGCGTTCACTGCGGTTGGTTCAAAAGCCATCCAAATGCGCTACGCGAACAATGCTGCCTTCCCAAGCTGTCCCTGACCTCGACAGCCGGACACTGAGCCACCACCGTCGGACTCGCGGTCGACGCGCCACGGTTACCCGCTTCCGTGGCGCCCGACGACTGGAATGGAAACGATAACGACCGGGCATTTCCAATGGTTGACGTGCCGGCCTACGCCTATTGCTTGTCTAACCGGATTGGCCCGTGCCGGAGTGCTTGCTGGCACAGGATTGCGTAATCTCTCTCTTGGGTGGATGCACTTTCCGCGTCGCAAGGACCCGCTCAAATAATCGACCAGAGGAGTCTCCGATGTCGTTTCGCTTCATCACCAAGTCTATCCACGCCTACCTGATTGACTATCCTGTCGCGTTCGTCTTGATCGCCGCACCGTTCGTGCTGGGGCTCGGTCAAAGCGGACCGGTTGCAGTCGAGCTTTCGGTCGTCGCCGGTGTGGCCGCGCTGCTCTTGGCCTCCCTGACCGACCATCCCACCGGGATCGTCCACATCATTCCCTACTGGCTGCACCTTTGGGTCGATCGGGCCGTCGGGGTGGTCTTTGTCATCGCACCGTTTGCCTTCAAATTCACAGGGCTCGACGCCTGGTACTACTGGGTCCTCGCTGCGGCTGTCCTGTTCACGACGTCAGTCCTGAACGCGCCTGAGAAGCCAGTTGCGATTCGTCCGGAATTGGGCAGGCGCGCAGCCGGCTGAAAGCTGCGATGGCGTCGTCGAGACGTCGCCAATGTTCGTCTGCAGCCGTCCATAGGACCTCGGGGGAGCGACAATAACGATCGCCTATCGACTCTATGGCGATAGGTGATTTCCCCCGCCGGCGTTGCAGGATCACTCTCCAAAGGCATGGTCCGATCAATCTCGGGATCAGGAGCTGCGATAGCGCCACATCAGCGATGGACGCTGATTGAACGATCCAAATTCTGTGAAAGAAAAACGACACTGATGTCCCACGAAGCCTACGATATTGTCATTGTTGGTGCAGGCGCAGCCGGTTGCGTCGTTGCGAGTTATCTTGCCGAACACACCGATGCGTCGATCGCGTTAATCGAGGCGGGCGACATGGATCGCGATCCGTTCATCCACATCCCAGCGGGCTTCGCCAAACTTCTGGCCCACGACCGGCATGTCTGGAAATACGAGACGGTTCCCCAGCACGGGACGAAGCGAGCATATCGTTCAGGCAAGGTACTCGGCGGCGGCTCCTCGATCAATGCGATGTGCTACGTGCGTGGTCAGATTCGCGATTTCACCGCGTGGCAGGACGCGGTCGGCGACACCGGAAAATGGTCGTATGAAGACCTGCTTCCCGTCTTCATGGCGCAGGAGGACAACGACACCTTCCACGACGAGTATCACGGCATAGATGGTGGCCTGGCGGTCCAGTTGCCCAAGGGCATCAATAAGCTGAACCAATATTGCCTCAAGGCATTCCAGGAATATGGGATTCCCTATAATCCCGACTATAACGGCAAGAGTCAGATCGGCGTCTCGCCGGTGCAGTCGACGGTCGGAGACCAGCGCCGATGCAGCGCGGTCGACGCTTATCTGCGTCCGCACCTCACTTCGGGCCGCGTGGTCCTGCTCACCGGCAAGACCGTCGTTCGCGTCCTCGTCGAAAACAAGCGGGCTGTGGGCGTTGAGTTCATGGACACGAGCTTGAAGAGGATCATGGCGAACGAAGTTGTGCTGTCGGCTGGCGCCGTCCACAGCCCGACGATCCTCATGCACTCTGGTATCGGTCCAGCCGAGCAGCTGCGCCAGCACGGTATCGCGGTGATCGTCAACTCTCCGGAGGTGGGCGAAAATCTCCAGGATCACCCGATGGTACCGGTCCGTGTCTATGTAAAGGGTGATCTCGGCTATCAGGCTGCCGCGCAGGGCCTCGGCAGCGTGAAGGCGGGCCTGCGCTATCTCGTCACGAAGGACGGCCCGGCGTCGGGTAATGGCATCGAGACGGTGACACACTGGAATCCATCTGATTTCGCCGGCGAGCCTACGATCCAATGCTATCACGCTCCGATCGTCTTGAACGAGCAACTCGGCCCGGCGGGCGACCGCTCGGGCATCACTTTCGAACTCGTGGTGCTTCAGCCTAAGAGCCGCGGCTGGGTGCGGTTGGCCGACAGTGACCCGACGTCAATGCCCCTCATCAACCCGAATTTCGTTGGCGAAGAGGAAGACCTGAGGGCCGCGGTGGAATCAGTACGCGCGATCCGCAAGGTCATCGCCCAGGAGTCGTTGGCGCCGGTGATCGAGGAAGAGATGGATCCCGGCCTGCACATCCAGTCGGATGCGGAGATCCGCGAATGGGTGAAGCGCGTCGTGACGACAATGTGGCACCCGGTCGGCACCTGCCGGATGGGCCAGGATGCACGAGCGGTGGTTGACGCGAGGCTCAGGGTCCGCGGCGTCGACGGCCTGCGGGTAATCGATGCCTCGATCATGCCGAACATAACCAGCGGCAATACCAACGCTCCGACCCAGGCGCTTGCGCGCCACGCTGCGACGATGCTGGTCGAGGATCTGAAACGCACCTGAGGTGTTCTGGCGCGAGCAGGCGAGGCCGGCCTCCGGCCCACGCCGGCCGGGAAGCCGCGCGGGAGCTGACACCGGCCATGAGCGTCCAATGCGTATAGAAAGGTTCAGGTACCTGGCTCCTGCAGCCGTACTCGCGATCGGCATCTTTCTGGTCGATACCTTGTCATCACTGCAGTTCGCGGTCGCCTCGCTGTATGTTGTTGGTAGCTGCCCAGGATCTCGATCGCGGAGGCGCTGTCGTCGTCGGCTTAGTCTGCGCACTGCTTACCATCCTCAGCTATATTCTTACGCACGGCTTCGTCCCCAACGGGATCGCAGCGTTGCGATCCAGTGTTAGCCTGATCGCGCTCTTGGTCACGACAATGCTTGTGCTCCATAGACTTTCCGCCAACCAGCGCGTCAAGAAAGCAGAGCGCGAACGTATGAACCTGGCGCGCTTCTTCCCGCCAAGCATCGCTGAACAGCTCATCAAGGCGCGGACCCCTCTTTCGTTTACGCGTTGTCAACGTGCAGCAGTCCTGTTTGTCGACATCGTCGGGTTCACTGACTTCTCATCCAACAGGCCTCCGGATGTAGTCGTCCAGACGCTGCGACACCACTTGCGTATGTTCAGTGACGTGGTGTTCTCCCATCAGGGTTCGATCGACAAGTTCATGGGTGATGGGTTGATGGCCTTTTTCGGCCCGCCGTTGACCAGCCTGCGCGACGCCACCAACGCTGCGGAGTGTGCGATCGAGCTCATCAAATCCGTCGATTCTTGGAACCGACGCATTGAGGCAAGAGACCAGTCGCTCCGTATTGCCGTCGGTATCCATTACGGCGAAGTCATCTATGGAGACGTTGGCAATGAAAAGAAATTGGAATTCACCCTGATCGGTGACACCGTGAATGTCGCTAGTCGGGTTGAAGCCCATTGCCGGGTATTGGAGGCTTCGGTGCTCGTCACCGGCGAATTCATGGATGCATTGTCTGCGGAAGGGAGCGCGGAACTCGCCACTGCGTTTCGCGACGAAGGCGCACACATGTTGCGTGGCCGAAGAGATCCGGTCCGTCTTTTCAGTATTCGCAGGCTGTCGTGCGAGCAGGCCAACTGCGCTTGGCGGTCGCCTCGCCAGCGAAACTCATTGAATCACGGTCGGAATCGGCAAAACCAGGCCGACCTGTCCGGCCGCAGAGCCTTTAGATGTCGTGGGGGGACCGGTGGACCTTGCTTATCGTACAGAAAGCGCGATGCTTAGGGTGTCCATCGTAGAGCGCATAACGCCTACGAGCGGATCGCCCCCCGTTCTCAAATATCCTTCCGTACTTCGCCCTCCTTGGCGATCCGCCGATGGTCGCTCGGATCTCGATTGTACGCCTTTCGAAAAGCCCGCACAAAACTCGAACGGCTCTCGTACCCCGCATTAAGAGCCACTGCGTCGATCGACATCGTCGTTGTCGTCAAATCGATCGCGGCCTGGCGCATTCTTAAGTGTCGTAAGACAGCCATCGGGGATTGTCCAAAAATGTCCGAGAAGCGCGCCATGAACGCCGAACGACTCAATCCGGCACTGTGTGCCAAGCTTTGAACTGAATGGGCGGCTCCTGGCCGCGCCACCATATCTGCAAACGCACGAGTGACCTGCCTGTCGGCAAGTATCGAGAACCGTTCAGTCCACCGTCGGGATGACTTGAGCGACCGTCGTACCAACGAGACAACGATCTGCCTGAGCAGAGAAGCTGTCATGGCTCCAACGCCGACCTCTTGCTGTAACAACTCGTTCATTGCTTCGCGAAGCTTGAGATCAATCCTGTCCGCCGGCTCGAATTGCTCGATGACCGGTTCGCGGAGTTCTCCGAACAGCCTCACAGACTGACCAAAGGATGCGTTAAAAAAGCCGCATATCTGGACGATTTCTGGTTGCTCTTTCGGCACTGCGACGCGGAGGATGCCTTCTTGACGAGTCCAGCAGTCTCTCGAAATGAGCTTCGGAGGGCTACTTCCACCGTCAACCTCGATCATGAGCGGAGTGTTTGGCGGCACGATGATGAGTAAATGAGGGCTCAACGGTATCGTCGGCCCGCCATCAATTGATAGACGTCCCATGCCACTCAAGTTGTAGTGGATCCCGGGTACGTCAATCGTCCCAAATTCGACTCGATGGCCTCGCGGCACCAAAATCTCGGTCATGGCGATGACATCTATGTCGAGCGCCTGCATTAAATTGTTGAGGTCTGTTGTAGACAATTTGACAGTGGCGCCCGCGGGCGGTGAAACGTTCTGCCCGACGAGAGCCTGTTTTGGAATCGATTTCGAATTATGCATGACTGTGGTGGCTCCTGCTAACGGCTACCAGCACCGATATTGCTCCGAAATCTGTTCTCCGAGGATCGGCGGGGGCGTCGCCATGCCGTTCGTACCACTGAACCTCGCCTCTCGCCATTAGGCGAAATTTGGATTTGCGGAGAACGCGAATGTTCCAATAGCCATTATGCTCCGGGACTTTAGTTCCCGACCGTCATCCCGTGCGCGCTACGACGCGCGCGGGATATCGGGAAGGATTAAGACGACGACTTCAACGAATTCGTATCGATCGGCAGGCTGCGCACACGCTTGCCTGTTGCGGCGAAGATCGCATTGGTCACGGCAGCACTGACAATGGCCGTCGGGGCTTCACCAACGCCACCCGGAGCCTCCGCGTTCTTGATCAAGTGTGTCTCCACCACCGGTACCTCGTCGATACGCATCGGCAGATAGCTGTCAAAATTGCTCTGCTCGACCCGACCATCCTTGAAGGTGATTGACCCATGGAGCGCGGCGGTGAGGCCGAAAAGCGTGCCACCCTGAACCTGCGCTTCGATTGTATCTGGATTAACGTACATTCCGCAGTCGAGCGCACAGACGATCCGCTTGACTTTGACGGAGCCATCGGCCGCTACTTCGACCTCGGCGACCTGCGACGTGTAACTTCCGTATGCGAATTGCACTGAAATTCCGCGGCCATGCCGCGCGGGAAGGGGGGATGCCCACCCCGCTTTTTCTGCCGCAAGCGATAAAACAGCGAGTGCTCGCGGATTGTGGCCAAGCAATCCCTTGCGGTAAGTGACGGGATCCTGCTTCGCGGCGTGAGCGAGCTCATCTATGAAGCTTTCGACCACAAAAACATTGTGTGTCGGTCCGACGCCGCGCCACCAAGACGTCCGGACACCAGGGGGCTCGACCCGGACAAAGTCGACGTGGATATTGGGCAGCGCATAGGGCGGCTCGGCCGCCGCTTCGACGGCATCGGGGTCCAATCCGTCCTTGACGTAAGGGGGATAATAGCGAGCCATGACTGAGGAGCCGGCGATCCGATGCGTCCATGCAACCGGCTTGCCGGCCGCGTCAAGTCCGGCCGACAGCCTATCGAGATAGTACGGCCGATACATATCGTGCTGGATATCTTCCTCGCGGCTCCAGATCACCTTCACCGGGCCATCGACGTGCTTGGCGATCTTGACGGCCAGCACCGTGCCATCGGCCTCCAGCCTTCGGCCGAAGCCACCGCCAATAAGATGATTGTAAATTTTGATTGCGTCCTTTGGCAGGCCGGTGAGTGCGGCCACCAGAGACTGCGTGATCGTAGGCGCCTGCGTCCCGACCCAGATATCGCAGCGATCCTTCCGCAGGTGGACTGTGCAGTTCATCGGCTCCATCGCCGCATGGGCTAGGAAAGGCACCTGATAGATCGCGTCAACTCGTTGCGCCGCGACAGCAAGGGCCTCCTCTGCATCACCATCGTTACGGGCAACCGCCCCTGGTTTCTTGGACTCCTCCTCCAACTGCTTGACGATATCGGCGTTGCTGACCTTGCCGTTGGGCCCATCGTCCCACGTGATGGCGGCGGCCTCGAGCCCCTTCTTCGCCGCACCCATGTGATCCGCCACCACGGCAACGGCTTCATCGATGTTGACCACCTGCCGGACGCCCTTCACCGCCAGCGCGGCTTTCTCGTCCACCTTTTTCGCTTTGCCACCGAGCACGGGCGAAATAGCAACCGCTGCAACCTTCATACCCGGCAGTCGCGTATCGATGCCGTAGAGCGCGCGCCCATCGACCTTTATCGATGAATCCACGCGCCTGGCACGCGTACCGATCAAGGTGAAATCCTTCGGATCCTTCAATTTGACGTTTGCCGCCGGCGGCACGGGCAATTTCGCCGCGGCCGTCGCAAGTTCGCCGTAGCTTAGATGCTTTGCGCCTGACGCATCGAAGACGATGCCGTCCTTGGCGCGGCAAGTCGCCGGATCGACATTCCAGCGCTTTGCGGCTGCCCCGATCAGCAGACTGCGACCTACTGCGCCTGCCTGACGCAGCGGTGTCCAGAACGCTCGGACAGAGGCGGAACCACCTGTATTTTGAATGCCTATGATCGAGTTGACGTAAAGCGCGTGATTTGGCGGCGCATGCTGAACCTGAATTTGGTCAAGCGTCACCTCCAGTTCTTCAGCGAGAAGCATCGAGAGCGACGTGTAGACCCCCTGTCCCATCTCGACCATCGGCATGACCAGCGTCACGGCGCCCGTTGGATTGATCCGTATAAATCCATTCGGCGCGAAAGTACCCGTGACCTCGTTTTCGACCACCTGCACCTGCGAAGTGGACGCCGCGAAGACGGAGCTCGTGCTGGCGCCGGTCAGCGAAAAGCCGAGCAGCAAACCTGTGCCCTGAAGGAAGGCGCGCCGTGACACGCCTGTTTCTTCGGCGACCTGCTCCCTCAAAATTGGTCCATTCATGATCTCAAATTCCAGCAGCCAGCCTGATCGCGGCGCGGATGCGCTGATAGGTGCCGCATCGGCAGACATTCCCCGACATGGCGGCGTTGATGTCGCCATCCGTCGGCTTCGGCATGTCTTTCAGGAGCGCCGCCGCCGACATGATCTGGCCGGATTGGCAGTAACCGCACTGCACCACCTCGAGCTCCAACCATGCCTTCTGTACGGCTGCGCCCTGCGGCGTCTGGCCGATCGCCTCGATCGTGGTGACCGCGCTGTCCCCAATGCTGTCGATCGTTGTCTGACAGGAGCGGACCGGCTGGCCGTCGACATGCACAGTGCAGGCGCCGCACAGCGCCTGGCCGCAGCCGAACTTGGTTCCGGTCATGCCGAGCACATCGCGCAGCACCCACAGCAATGGAACGTCACCGTCGACATCGACTTCATGGGGTGTACCGTTGATTTTCAACGTGAATGCCATGCGTGCCTCCTGAGCGCGTTGGGAGTGAGGAGTGAGTGGACGAGCACCCACGCATTGGTCGTCCTCGACAGGATCAAGTCGCCCGATGCGGCCTATTCCGGCAGATGCGACGGATTGAGGTTGCGCGGGGCGTTACTCGATGAATCTCCGATAGCGACGCCCATTGATCGCAGCGCGGGACGAAATCTTCCAATAGCCGGCATGTATGGTTTCCATAGCAGCGGGGAATACTGCTGCGATGGTGCTGTCCGCAAAAGGCATCGCACTGCGCGGCGAGCGGGCGCGGGCTCATTCAGGTTCGACAATTGCTTCCAAGAGCGAAACTGACGCGCGCATTTGGCGCATTGATCGGCGGCGCGAGCGTTTTGAACGAGCTCGCGCATGCGTACCAACGCGAAGGGCTAATAAAGAGGAAGTGAGTAAGCGTCGATAATGATTGATTTGTACCGATCCGTCGAAACAGCGCAGATGGTCGAATGACAGGTAAGTCCACGAACAGGTCGATGATGTCAGACATCTTGAAGAAAATCGAAGCCTATAAGCGCGAGGAGATCGCCGCCTCCAAGCGTGCTCATTCTTTCGCGAGCATCGATGCACGCGCCAAGGCGGCGGCGCCACCGCGCGGCTTCGTCCGTGCGATCAAGGAAAAGCATGGCGGCGGTGACTATGCGCTGATTGCTGAGATCAAGAAGGCTTCGCCATCGAAGGGCCTCATCCGCGCCGATTTCGATCCGCCGGCCCTGGCAAAGGCGTACGAGGCCGGGGGCGCGGCCTGCCTCTCGGTGCTGACCGATACTCCGTCGTTCCAGGGGCATCTCGACTTCATGGTCGCGGCGCGCGCGGCGACCAATCTGCCGGTGCTGCGCAAGGATTTCATGTTCGACACCTATCAGGTCGTCGAAGCCCGCGCTCACGGTGCGGACTGCATCCTGATCATCATGGCCGCGCTCGATGACGCCGCCGCCAAAGATATTGAGGACGCCGCCATCGCGCTTCAGATGGATGTGCTGGTCGAGATCCACGACCGAGCCGAACTCGAGCGGGCGCTGAAACTCCGCTCGCCGATGGTCGGCGTCAACAATCGCAATCTCCGTACCTTCGAGACCACGCTCGCGACCAGCGAGGCGCTAGCGCCGCTTATCCCGGAGGAGCGGCTGATGGTCGGGGAAAGCGGCATCTTCACGCCGGACGATCTGACCAGGCTCGAGCGTGTGGGAATGTCGACCTTTCTGGTCGGCGAGAGCCTGATGCGCCAGCCCGATGTGACGGCGGCAACCCGCGCGCTGCTGGTGCGGGACACGCCGGCGACGGCGGCGGGAATACGTTCCAGCCGAGTCGCACCATCCTCTCAATAGGCGACTGCATCTGGGGGGCTGCTGTGGGTCCCCGACTTGAGCCTACCGTTCGACGAGCTGCCGGGTTCAGGCGGACGATCGGAGCGAATATCGCAGATTTGCGTCGTGTGTGGAAAGGCGGTAGCGGTCCCTTGACTCGAACCCCCGACGCTAGTCGTTGACGCACCTGCGTTAAGGCTGGTTACGCAGGGGCCGTTGTCGTTAGTAGTGCGACGAATATGAGGGGCAGGTGGAGGCGCGAAGGCGGCTAATGACTCCATGCCTTCATAGTGCCGCGAAGCCACAGCGCCGAGACTTGCCCAGTTAGCTGACCACCGATTGACCACCGAACCGCCCTCAACAAACAGCGATAGAGGTGGTCAACCAGGAGCGAAGTTCACTGTTTTTGTTGAACTTTTCGGTTGCTACTTACGTTCGGGACGCAAGGGGCGCGCGTGCTGGGCGCGCGATCAAGCGATTTACATTTCGGCCATAACGTATTGATTTTGCTAGTGCTGTTTTGGTTGCCTTTTACAGCTAAGTGCCTGAAATCTCTTTTAGAGAATGAGACTCTTAATCAGCGGGTCCCAGGTTCGAGCCCTGGTGCGCCCACCATATCGAAAGCCCTATTAGCGCGGGGTTTTTCCATTTCAGGCGACAGAGCAAAGCGCGTATCGTGCGACGCTTTTGGTGGTCGGACATCGCACCGTGCGTCGACTTGGCGATGTTCGCGAGATGTTCTTGCTGGTTCGCATCACCATCGCGCTCGCCATCTCGCATGGTGGCCAGTATCGTCCATGACTTGTCGCACGCCCACAAGAGCGTCGCGTTTCGTCGCAGTTGTGACGTTTCGCTGGCCAACGTCGAGGATGTCCCTGGCGAGATAGGCGCACAAAAACGCTGCCAGCGCCGTGACTGACATGTAGACCGAGACTGGCCAGCTCGCGTCGCCACTCCACTGCACCAGCAGCGTCGAAATCAGTGGCGTAAAGCCGCCGACGACAGCGCCGCTGACTTCTTTTGCGAAGACGAGACCAGTGTAGCGGATCCGCGTGTCGAACAGCTCCGAATAGAACGCCGCGATGGATCCGGGGATCGATGCGACGCCGAAAGACAAGCCGACGATGCCTCTGTTGATTTCCGAATTACGGAATTTCAAAGAGGTGGCCCGGGCGGAATATGGAAAGACGTCTTACCTAAACAGCGGCGGACTGTTCTGCGGCGCAACACCCTCGCCGGGCCGCTCGATTGCTGCCGCCGCCGTCAAGCGGGCGATGACACAGCGCGCAGATTGACGGACGCGTCTTCATAATCGCGTTTTCGCCGACCCGCATGCTGCTCCTTACCTGTAGCTCCTTGATTTGAATCAGGGAGCATCGCGCCAAATTTGGGATGCTCGGCACACGACGGGGATTGGCTGCCTAGAGGATTTCTACGTAGTGGCTTATACTGATTGCGTGGTCGGTGTGTCGCGGCGGTAGGCTAAATTTATCGGAGAGTTGTCTGCATATGCCAGGAAACTAGCGGTGCGAAAGTTAGCACTGCAGGAAGGCGAGTGTATCATGTCCCTTCAGGAGACACCGGTCAGCCGACATGTTCGAAATGCCTCCGGAGGATCGAGGCGTGCGCGCAAGGCGAATTCCGAACGGCTCGCTCTGCAGGAAGAAGTTCATCGTCAAATTGCTTCGGAGCTTCACGATTCAACGTGCCAGCATCTGGTGGCGGCGAGCCTCATTCTGATGCAAGTAAGGAGTGCGCTAGGCGATCCTCTGAAGGCGACGAGACATTGCGATCAGCTCGACATCTCGATCGATCGCGCTATGAAGGAATTGCGGTCTCTCACATATCTGCTTCACCCTCAGGACCTGTTTGAACGAGGGCTCAGGACGACAATCGAGCAATTCGCAGAAGGCCTCGCAGCCCGAACGCCGCTGAATATTGAGGTGTCGATATCGTCCGCGGTCGACGGCCTGCCATACGGGGCGCAGCGAGCGTTGCTGAGAATTGTTCAGGAGGCCCTGACGAACGTTTACCGCCACGCCAAGGCGACACAGGTCGCCATAACTATCGGGGTGAGGGACAGGAAGTTCAAGCTCGAGGTTCGAGACGACGGACAAGGCATGGTCGCTGCAGATGGTGCATGCCGCTTTCGTCCGTG
Organism: Bradyrhizobium sp. 63_E2_N1_3; assembly: GCF_052076005.1. Classification (NCBI taxonomy): domain Bacteria; kingdom Pseudomonadati; phylum Pseudomonadota; class Alphaproteobacteria; order Hyphomicrobiales; family Nitrobacteraceae; genus Bradyrhizobium; species Bradyrhizobium sp. 63_E2_N1_3. Next base: position 2,410,547 of record NZ_CP197235.1, read on the forward strand.
GGCACCCGGAGCGGGAATCCGTATCATGCGAGCTCGATTGCAAGAGATGGGAGGGCAGCTTGAGATATTATCGGCACCCACAACGCTGCGGCGCGGAACCATCCTGCGTGCGACCTTTCCATGCGCTCTTGCGCGCGAGTGAGATGGCCCGGTTGGAGATGCTGCTGAAACGCAGCGCCCATAGCTCGTCCAGGTTCTCTTGCGACAAGATCATCGAGGCGGCCCTCTCATGAAACGAATTCTCATTGCTGATGATCATGATGCTGTTCGATCCGGGCTACGGGCGGTCCTCGAGCAGCGGCCGGGTTGGATGATTGTCGCCGAGGCGTCCGACGGAAGATCGGCATTTGAGGCCGCTCTCAAAGAGCGGCCCGATGTTGCGATCGTCGACTTCTTCATGCCGCGCATGACGGGACTGGAAATAACTCGAGGAATAAAAAAACATCTCCGCGAAACTGAGGTGCTGATCTTTACCGCGCACGAGTCCGGAGTGCTGGCTCAAGAGGCGCTTCAGGCGGGTGCGCGCGCGTTCCTGGTCAAGTCGGACGCAAACAAGCTGCTGTTGGCTGCCGTTGAAGCGCTAATGGCACGTAAGCCATTCGTTGGCGGACGATTTTGTGGTCAGTCGGGTCGAGAAGACGAAGCTGGCGAGGGGCATGTGAAGCTGTCTCCGCGAGAGCGGCTCGTTGTCAAGCTTGTGGCCGAGGGGTACAGCAACAAGGGTATCAGCGCGATGCTGAGCTCAAGCGTGAAGACCACGGAAACGCATCGGGCGTCGGCCATGGGAAAACTGGGGGTCAATTCGATAGCTGGACTGGTCCGCTACGCGATCAGAGCTAAATTGATTGAAGAGTGAACGAAATCAGCGGCTGCCGGCCCGCCGCGCTTCGCAACCGATCGCGGCGGTGAAGCAGAGCTGATCGCTGCGGAGCGCAGCTCTGTCCTTTCCCGTCCGCAAAGGGATCGCGGACGGTCACCTCCACCGCCACCCGCAATGGCGGCGACCGCGATGCCACCAGCAAACCCAACGGCGCCTGCGCGGTCGCGACCGCCCCCAACCGGGGCCATGCGGAGGACCCCACTGCGCCTGCGTTGCGATATCCGTGGTTATCGCGGCCCGTCCCAGATTTGCGGCGACCGGTATTGCCTCCGCTGACGCAATGAAACGAACGCCGATTGCGCCGACAGCTGCGGCGGCGACGGCGCCCTGCGCAAAACCAAGGAAGGCACGACGTGTGGGAGCGTTCATTGTTCTTCTCCTCTCTTCTTGTCACGCAGTTTCAAGTACGGACTACGGTAGCGGGGAACGGCAACGCCGGCATCCAACGAAACCCTGAGCAACAGGCTCGGCGTATTCCCGCCGTCCTGGATACTCGGGTCATGTGGTTCGCGCCGGGACCGGTCGTGCCTTCGCACGCTCGCGCAGGCGCTGAAACGTGACGTAGAGCATCGGCACCATAAAAATCCCGATTGAGCTTGCGGCGAGCATGCCGGCAAAGACAGCGGTCCCGACCGCCCTGCGGCTCAGCTCGGCGGCGCCGGTTGCGAGTACGAGCGGGAGGAGTCCGAGAATGAAGGCAACCGAGGTCATCATCACCGCGCGGAACCGCATATGCGCCCCCTGGATCGCGGCCTCCGCAAGCTCTGTGCCGGCTTCCCGTCGTTCCTTCGCGAATTCCACGATCAGGATGCCGTTCTTGGCGGCAAGCGCGATCAGCACCACGAGGCCAATCTGGCCGTACAGATCGAGATTGAGGCCGGCGATTTTAATGCCGATATATGAGCCTAGAACGCCGACAACGACGGAGAGCAGCACCGGGATCGGGATCACCGTGCTCTCATACAGCGCCACCAGGAACAGATAGGCGAACAGCACGGCGAGCGCGAGCACCACCCCGGTTTGTCCTGCTGCCTGTTGCTCCTGATAGGCGGTGCCGGTCCACTCGAAACTGTAACCTGCAGGCAGCACGTTGTTGGAGATCTCTGCCATCGCTGCCATCGCGGTGCCGGACGAGACGCCTGGCGCCGGGCTGCCGTTCACCGTCACTGAACGATAATTGTTGTAGCGGGTAATGACCTGAGGCCCGGTTACGATCTTGATGCCGGCGAGCGACCGCATCGGAACCATCTGACCCGTGCTATTGCGGACATAGATGCGCCAGATATCGGAAAGGTCGGCGCGATCGAGCGCCTCCCCCTGCACATTGACCTGCCAGGTACGTCCATAGAGGTTGAAATTGTTGACGTAGATGCCGCCAAGCGTCGCCTGAAGGGCCGTGAAGATATCGCTGATGGTCACGCCAAGCGCCTGCGCCTTACGTCGATCGATGTCGAGATAGATCGATGGATTGGTCGCGGTGAAGGTCGAGAACACTCGCGTCAGCCGCGGATCGGCATTGGCCGCTCCGATCAACGCACCCGTGACACTGGAGATCGCGGCGGGGTTCTGTCCTTCCAGCGCCTGGAGCTGGTACTCGAACCCGCCTGAGGTGGAGAGTCCGATGATCGGCGGCATATTGAACGGCAGTACATTGGCCTGCCGGATTTGCGCGCCGGCTGCGTAAGTCTGCCGGATCAGCGCCTGCACCGAATCCGCGGCCGCCTTGCGATCGGCAAACGGCTTGAGGCGCGTCACCACCAGCGCGCTGTTGGGCTCGGACGCCCCGTCAAGCAGGGAGAAACCGATGATGGCCAGAACATGGTCGACGGCCGGCATCTCCTTCAGGACGTCCTCGATCTGTTTGGTGACTTCACTGGTCCGCGCAACGGATGCACCGTCCGGCAACTGCACCGAAGTGAAGAAAGCGCCCTGGTCTTCCTCGGGGAGGAACCCTGTCGGCGTCAGGTGCGACATCCCGAAAATGCCGGCTGCGAACACGGCCACCAGGATGAGGGAGAGACTGGCCACGCGCAGCAGCCGTCGTACGCCGCTGCTATAGCGATCGCGGATCCAGTCAATGCCGCCAAGAACGTGGCCGATCATGCCGCGCCGGGGTCCAGTATGCCGCAGGAACAGCGCGCACAAGGCGGGCGACAAGGTCAGCGCATTCAGTGACGAAATCATCATGGCGGCGCTGATCGTCACCGCAAATTGCCGAAACAGCGTGCCGGAAATGCCGGGAATGAAGGCGATCGGAACAAAGACGGAGAGCAGCACCAACGTGATCGCGATGATCGGTGCCGTGATCTGCGTCATCGCCTTCTTGCTTGCCTCGACTGGCGAAAGATCCGGTTCCTCCTCCATCACTCGCTCGACGTTCTCCACGACGACGATGGCGTCATCCACGACGATGCCGATGGCGAGCACCATCGCGAGCAGTGACACGGTATTCGCGGAATAGCCAAGCATCAGCAGCACCGCGAAGGTGCCGACCAGGCTGACCGGTACGGCAATGGCTGGTATCACCGTGGCCCGAAGATTACCGAGGAACAAATAAACCACGATCACGACCAGGACGAAGGCCTCTCCCAGTGTCCGCAGAACCTCCGAGATGGTGTCCCGTACGAAGCTCGTGGAATCGTACTGCACGAGATAGCTCAACCCCGTCGGGAATCGCTTCGATAGCCGCTGCATCGTCGCCGCGACCGCCTGCGCCGTCGTCACCGCATTGGCGCCCGGCGCCAGATAGATCGCGAGAGGCACCGCGGCGCGCCCGTCGATCCGCGCTTCGCTGTCGAGGTTCTGCGCGCCAATCTCGACCCGGGCGACGTCCTTGACGAGCAGCGTCGAACCATCCGGGTTGGCGCGCAGCACGATATTGGCGAACTGGTCGACCGTCGCGAGCCGTCCCAGGGTCTGGACGTTGAACTGGAATTGCTGGTCGTCGCTGATTGGACGCGCGCCGATGCGGCCGACCGGCGCCTGGACGCTTTGCGTTCGAATTGCCGCGATCACGTCCGAGGGCGTGAGATTGAGGCTGGTCAGCCGCTGCGTATCGAACCAAATCCGCATCGAGTAGTTCATCTTGGCGAACAGGTGAGCTTGGCCGACACCGGGCGTGCTGGAGATCGCATCGAGTATGTTGATGATCGCGTAGTTGGTGATGAACAGCGGATCTTGCTGGCCGTCGGCACTGTAAAGCACCAGAAATTGCAGGATCGCCGACGATTTCTTTTGCACGGTCACGCCCTGCTGCTGCACCTCGGTGGGCAATTGCGACAGCGCGCTCTGCACCCGGTTGTTTACATTGACGGTGTTGATATCGGGATCGGTGCCAAGTGCAAATGACACCGTCAGGGTGTAGCTGCCGTCGTTGCCGCTCGTCGATTTCATATAGAGAGCTCGGTCGACGCCGATCACTTGCGCTTCGAGCGGTTGAGCGACGCTGGCCTCCACGACCTCGGCAGATGCGCCGGGAAAGGTCCCGGCAACCGTGACCTGCGGTGGCACAATGTCCGGAAATTGCGCCACCGGGATCCGTGTCAGCGCGAGCGCACCTGCAATGGTGATGATGAAGGCCACGACCATCGCAAGTCGCGGGCGATCGATGAACACGGCGGACATCATGGCTTTTTGTCCCCCGGGCGCGGATCAGTTGAACCGCCATGGTCTGGCTGCGAAGGCGCGTCGCCTGTGCCGGCCTTCATGCTCGACTGGATCAGCGCGCTCGCCGGGCCCGGAGAAACCGCCTGACCTGGACGAACTCTTTGCAGGCCTTCGACGATGACCTTGTCGCCCGCCGCGAGGCCGCTGATGACGGAGGCGATAGTGGGCGTCGATTGCCCCAGCTTGATGCGGCGTTGTTCGGCCTTATCGCCGGCGCCAACGGCGAGGACATAGTCACCCTGCTGGTCGGACAGCACCGCCGAACGCGGGACCGCCAGCACTTCGATGGGCTGGACACCTTCCAGCAAGACCGTGACGAACTCGCCGTCAGTCAGTTCGTGAACGGTTACGCCCGCGGCGGACGGCGCGCGCAGGATCGGGTTGGCGATCTCGCCGCGCACGGTGATCGTGTCCGTGTTCTGGGCGATGGTGTTGTCGACAAAATCCAGCTTGCCGGACTTGCCATACATGCGGCCATTGGGCAGCCGCAGCCGGATCACCACGGCTTCCAAGCCTCCCTGCGGACCATAGCGTTCGCGTAGTTCGAGCCCCTGGCGCAACGGCACCGGGAAGGTGACGTACATCGGATCCTGGCTGACGATCGTGGTCAGGACGCCCGAGCTGGGACCGACGACATTGCCTTCGGTCACGGCCGTACGTCCGATCTTACCGTCGATCGGCGCGCTGATCATGGTGTAGTCGAGGTTGATCTGTGACGCATCGACTTGTGCCTGCGCGGCCTGGACCTGGGCTTCCAGGCTGCGTTGGTTGGCGATCGCCGCGTCGTAGGTCGATTGCTGACCGGCCGGCCCGCTGAGCAGCGTACGCGCCCGGTCGGTCGTCAGCTTGGCGTTCTCGAGCATCGCTCGGAGCTGGGCCACCTGCGCCTGCTTTGACGCGAGATCGGCCTCGAACGGACCGCGCTCAAGCCGGTAAAGCGGGTCGCCCTTCTTGAGCTCGGCACCCTCGACGAACAACCGCTGCTCCAGGAATGCGGTGACGCGAGCCACGACATTGACGCGATTGACCGCCTCGATCCGCCCGAGAAATTCGTTGGTCTCGGTGATCGGTCGTCTGATCGCTTCCACGATGCCGACAGCGGGCGGAGGGCCTGCCGCTGGCTGTGTCCAGCCCGTGCCGCCAGCGATGAATGTCAGGAAACCCGCCGCCAGCATCCTGACCGAGACGTCCGCAAGGTCCATTTTCCGCTCCTTGCTCCGGGGGGCGGGACAAGCCGCTATCCCGGTCCGCGCGGGCCGAGTGTCAGGTTCGTAACGCCCGCCGCAAGGTTCAATCCGATCGATCGCTCGATCGACAGAGGCTGGAGCGTAATCGTCCGGCGAGAGCCTCCGATCAGAACGTTCGCTCCGAGACCGGGGCCGAACGCGACATTGCCGCTCGCCCCCACGTAGTTCCCGCGCAGCGTGCCGGGGCCGACGCGCGAGTTCCTGGCGAAGACGGCCCATGAGAGGGTTCCTGCGCTGGTCACGCCGATGTCGAGACCAACGCGCCTGATCCGTCCGTCGTAGACGTACTGCCGGGCCGGGCGTCTCGTGATGAATATACAACGAAGCTCCTGCGCGGAGCCAAGCACCAGCCCAACGCGCGGAGTGCTGGTGCATATGAGACGGCCGACCCTGAACGCCTCGGCGCGTGCGGGCAGGGCGTCGGCGCACATCAAGGCGGATCCAGAGATGATCGCAAGAAGCAGGTTAATGCGCATTCAGGCCTCCATTTGACTTCCGGTGTCGGTGGGCGAACTCCCTGGGCTGCGATCCTGGCGAAGCCAGAACGTGATGCCGAGGCCGATCAGCAGGACGGCGCCCAACAGGAAGAAGATGATGGATTGCTGTAACCAGGATATCGCCGGAACCGTGACGCCCATCGCAAGGCCGAGGAAGGCAATTTGCGGCGACAGAAGACTGACGCCGGCGAGGAAGGTGCCGAGCGCAAGTAACGTGAGAAGGACGAGGCTGGTTGCCGGCGTCGGCAACAATTGCTGAACGCCTGACACCAGCATGATGTTCATCGTGACCAGGACGGCAACCCAGTGCAGCGCCTGGGTCCAGATCAGTCGCCACCGGGCCTCCTTGCCATCGACCTCCGGCCATTTGTTGATGACGCACACAACGCCGATGGCAAGCGCGAGAAATTCCCAATAGCCAACGAGAGGCTGGTGAGAGGCGTTGGTATAGGCGACGCCCGCGACGGCGAGCACCAGTGCGATGATGTAGGGAAGTTGCTGCCACAGAAAATGTGTCATCCGCGCGTGCGCCGGGGATGGCTCCATTCCATTGTTCCGTTCGGCTCGAATCTCGCTCATGGCGCGCCCATTTGCGATGGTCCCTTGTTGGACATGCGACCGCTGCTATCGCCGAGGTAATCCTCGACGTAGAATCTAATGATCGCGACCCGGCCGACGGCGACCAGCGGCATGGCGAGTGCGATACCCATCACGCCTAGCATTGCGCCCAACAGTACGATCGCGACCAATGTCCGTGCGGGAGGAATTTCGACCGCCTGGCGCTGGATCAACGGGCCTATCACATAGCCCTCGATCGATTGAATGATTGTGTAGATGACGACGGCCCAGATCAGCAGCGATGCGCCGAGCGGCATCGCGACAAGCGCGATCGGGATCGCGGCAAGGATGGGTCCCAGATACGGAACGAAGTTGGAAAGGCCCGCCTGGAGCCCAAGCACGAAGGGGCCGGGAAGCCCGATCAGATAGAGCGCGACCCACACGCACAGTGTCATTAGGATGATGCGGATCAGCTGTCCGACGAACCACAGCCGCAGGACGTTTCCCATCTCGTTCATTACGGCGCGTGTTCGGGCGCGATAGGAAGGCTTCGCCAGCATGACCAGACTCTCGCGATGGCTGGTGGGATCAAAGGCGAAGAGGATACCGAGGAACGCGATCACCAGCACACCGGTCAGAAAGCTCGACGCTCTGCCAACGACCAGCTGGGCGTGGCTGAAGAACCGGCCTTGATCGGACAGCAGCCATTGCGCGAAATCGCGCCCCGATTCCGGACCAAGCAGATCGACGCCGTAGGTCAGAAGGCGTTGCTGCAAGACGTCGAACTGGGTGTCCATGACCTTCAGCAGGATGCGTGTTTGCTCCGGCAGCTTGCCGCCTCCCCAGACGAGGCCTAGTCCGACCAAGGTGGTGAGCAGCAGCAGCACGAATGTCAGCCGCCAGACACGATTGAGGGGAATTAGTAGCGCCAGTGCGCGTGCGGCGGCATCCAGAAAGGCAGCAAACAGTACGCCTGCGAAGATGATGAGAAGACTCGAGGCGGTTTGCCATACGAGGAAGAGAGCAACGCAAGTGGCGAGCAGGGCGAGACCCGTTGCGAGAAAGCCGCGCCGCCTGTCGGTCATGCCCTGGTCTGGAGGCTCACGGACCACGACCTCGCGCGGTTGCTCTTGTCCTGTCCTCACGTCGCTCATCGATCGGGTGTCTCGGCGGCGGATTGCGATGACGAACTGTCGCGCCGGGGCTCAGGTGCGAACACGGCGGCTGCCATAATGGGGATGCGAGCCGCCGCGATGACGCCAGTAGCGATGCTTGGTGGGGTTCGTATTCGTATTTGGCGCGGCGGTGCTTGGGGCAGGTGTCGTGACCTGCTTTGGCACGGATGCGGCCGGATCGGTCGTCTGCGCCTGGGAACTGGTCGACTGCGCGGTCGCAATCGATCCGGCAAGGATCAAGGCACCGCAAATGGTCCGGACATTCATGTTTGTCTCCAACTGACCCACAACAACACTTCAGATCGAGATAGCGCCGACGGCCAACGCATAGACGCGGACGCGTGCGGCGAGCCCTCAACCCCGGAGATGAGGTGGGCGGAAGGGTCGAATTTGAACGGGGTAGGCCGGCCACCCTCGGTTACGAGACTAGAGGCAGCTTCTCGGTCGGCGCATCAGGGATTCTATGTAGAGGGCGAGGCAGGAAATCGGTCGACCGCCTCTAATGAGGACTTGCCGATCCGGGCGCAGCGGCCGGGGCGACCAGCACGAAGCTCGCGCGGAACAACTCGCCTGCCTTAGCGAGTTCAGTCGCGATATGCCTGGCGTGCAGAACGGCGGCGTCATGGTCGGCGCACTCGCATCCAATTCCGTCCGGACAAAGGCCGTTTTTGTCGACGATGTGAAAGAAGTAGCGCATGCGAACGGATTAGGCCGGTGCGTGACCAGCTTCCAGTGACAAAGGTGTAAGAGTCCAGGCAAAAAGGATGAGAAGCCAGGGGGCAACCCAAGGTTACGTTTCGGTAAGTCGCTCTGGCGGATACGGGTATCCCGAGATAGGGTGATATATCTTCCGGCGCTCGGGTGATCATCCGATGTCCCCGCAGGGGCCTGACCGCTAGCTTGGTTTGTTCATGTGAACCAATCCAAGGAGGCAAGCGATGTCGAATTATGATCCGAATCTGACTGCCTCAGGCACTGGTGGCGGCGCGCTTGCGATCGATCCCGGATTGCGCGCCTACATGCTGCGCATCTACAATTATATGGCCGCGGGCGTGGGCCTGACTGCAATTGTGGCGTGGCTGACGTATCAGCTCATGGGTCCCGCATTGCTCGAGAGCCCGTTGATGTGGGTTTTCATCCTGGCGCCACTCGGACTGGTGTTCTTCATCGGGGCGCGCATCAATACGCTGTCGGTGGAAACGGCGCGCATTCTGTTCTTCGTCTATGCCGCGCTGGTCGGCGTCTCGCTCTCGACGTTGCTGCACATCTACACCAGCGCCTCGATCACGCGCGTGTTCTTCATCGCGGCCGCGATGTTCGGGGCACTCAGCGTCTTCGGCTACACCACGAGGCGCGACCTGTCCGCGGTCGGCAGCTTCCTGTTCATGGGCCTGATCGGCATCATCGTCGCGAGCCTGGTCAATATTTTCCTGAGGTCGACGGGGCTCGATTGGTTGATCTCGATCGTCGGCGTTGGCGTCTTTGCGGGACTTACGGCCTATGATACGCAGCGGATCAAGGCGATGTACGAGAGCAGGGACGACGCGACGACGGCAGGCCGCAAGTCGGTGATCGCGGCACTGTCGCTCTACCTCAACTTCCTCAATCTGTTCATGATGCTGCTGCGCCTGCTCGGCGGCAGGCGGTAGGCGGCTTCAGGCCGCCGGCCGCTCCGCCGCGCTGGCGAGCGCATCGCGCAGGATCTTTTCCTTGGTCTCGTCCAGGGACGTTTTCAACACGACTCCGCCGGCATCCTTGATTTCCTTCAACACCTTGTCTGCGGTCATGTTCTTGATCAGGACGAAGAGCGCGGCGTTGCCGGTGTGGAGCGAAGCGGACAGCTCCTTCATGAAGGAATCGTTGATGCCGAAATCGGACAAGGCGCCTCCAAGCGCGCCGGACGCAGCGCCGACCGCGACACCGATGATCGGATTGAGGAAGAGCACGCCGACCAGGAGTCCCCAGAAGCTGCCGGTAATCGCGCCCGTCGCCGTGGTGTTGACGAGCTGGTTGAGCTTGATGTTGCCGTTCTCGGCCTTGACGGCGATCACGGCGTCACTAATGGTGATCAAATATTCCTTTTGCAGTTTGAGCAGCCGAGTTCGGACTTCTTCGGCCTTTGCTTCGGTCGGGTAAACGATTGCAACCAGATCAGACATGGAGACCTCCTGGGCATTCCCGCAGGGACCGCGGGAAGACTGATGCCAACTGCATGGCGCGGAGACTAAACGGCGAATTGCAAGCTCGGCATCCGAGAAAACCCTTGGGCGCGGGAGAGAATGTTCCGGATCATTAGAGCAGGGGAATCCCTCGGCCCGATCTGCGCGATCCGGCTGTTCTGAGCCTTCAATTTGCTGCGAACATCGACGCGGCGAGCAGCAGCGACACCAGGAGCAGGGAGATGCCCGCGGCGGACCATTGACGGAGAACTTCGTCGCCTCTTTCGATAAGGCTGCCGAATCTAAGACAGCCGCGCCGGAGCGGACCGACCACTCTCATGAGCGCTTTCCAGGCCGCGGATGAGCCCAGCGGGTGTGGCCACGGGCTGAGCAGGATCGCGAGCGCCGCCCCTCCCAGCACAGGCAGGAGCAATTTGGATAGCGCGTCGATGCCGAACAGCTTCGATGTGGCATCATACGGGACCGGCAAATACGAATCCCAGGGCAGCAAGCCAAGGAACAGAGAACAGAGGGCCAAGGCAAGTGCAGCAAGGTCCCGGCTGAGCGGTGCTGGGCCGATGAGGGCAATCGGCTGGTCTGATGGCGCGAACGCATGGGACAGGACTAGTACGACATAGGCGGTCGTGAACATTCCGCCGGCCTGGAGCACGACGGCCCACCACCACTGCCCCGTCCTCGCCGTGTCCTGGAGCAATAACTCCTTCGCGAGTGACGCTCCGCTCGGTTGAACACCCATCAAGGCGATGCCGCCAATCGCGAACGCCAGGACGCTCAAGGGCAGGGCCCGTGCGACACCTCGCAGTCCGGTGATGCGATCGTGGCCGAGCCCGGTGTAGATTGATCCGACGGCCATGAACATCGCCGCCTTGGCAGTCGCATGGGAAACCGCCTGCAATAGGCCGCCCGCCAGGGCCTGGTCACTTTCGAGCTTCCCGGACGCGCCGAACGCAAGAGGAAACATCAGGAAGAGATATCCAATCTGAGCCAGCGTCGAATATGCAATCAGGAGCTTGAGGCGCTCTTGCCGGAGAGCGACAACGCTTCCGAACACGATCGCTCCGGTTCCAAGCGCCGCGAGCAATTGTGCGGCAGCCAAGCCGGGCAAACCCGGCATGACGTCGAACCAGAGCCGCACAAGGATGAAGAACGATCCCTTCACGACCAAGGCGGACAGGATCGCGCTAGCTGCGGCCGGTGCGCCCGCGTGAGCGGGTGGCAGCCAGAGGTGCAACGGAAAGAGTGCAGTTTTTGCGAGGAGACCGGTCGTCATCAAGGCTGCCGCGATGAGCACGCCGGAGTCCGCGCTCACGCGATGCGACAACAACTCGATATCAATCGTGCCGTAGAGACCATAGAGCAGCGCGGTGCCCATCAGGTAGAGGACCGAGCCGAGCAGTGCGAAGAGCAGGTACCGCAACGCAGCCCGAAGCGTCTCCGCGCGACCGTCGAGAGAGACCAGAGGCACCGCGGCGAACGTCAGCAATTCCAGCGCAACATACAGCGTGAAGAGATCTCCCGCGATGAAGATCGTGTTCAGCGCGCCCCAGATTGCCAGAAGCAGGATCCAGAATGCGAAAGGTGCGCGCGCTTCGACAGATTGGGGACGAAAATCGGTTGCGGCAAAAATGGCGACCGCGCAGATCACGACCGCCGTCGTCGCGAGCATGACCGCTGACAATCCGTCCGCGCGGAGGGCTACGCCGAGCGGCGGTGGCCAGGCGCCGAGTAGGTAGACGAGGTGGCCGTCGCTCCGCGGCAAGAGCACGAGAACGGCGAGAGCAATCGCCAACCCGACCGGTACGACCGTGGAGGCAACCTGCCGGACGTAGCGCTCACCGAGAGCGAACGCCAGCAAGACGCCCGCGACCGGCACGACGATCGACAGCACCAGCAGGAAGCCGCCGGCGGTGGTCACCAGCGCGGGGGCGGGGGGTAGCATCAGTGACCGGACGGATCGGAGCGCGGGCTCGCCGCCGCCCGACTGTTGAGCGTCGTGGAGCCGGCGATCTGAAAAAGCCGCAGCAACAAGGCTATCGCCAGAGCCGTTGCGGAAAACGCGACCACGACTCCTGTGATCACCAGGGCCTGCGGCACCGGGTCGTTGCCAAAGCCCGCTGCGGCGCCTCGTCGCCCGACGATGCCGAACAGAAGAAACACGCCGCTGCCGAGCAGGTTGAATGCGATGATCTTGCGAAGCGGTTGCGGATTGGCGATCAGGCCGTGGAGCCCGAGCCCGACCGCCGCGGCGGCGCATAGTCCGAACACCGTCACGGCGCTCATCGCTCAGCGCTCCTTTCAGGTGCACCGGCGAGCAGCAGGCCGAGCGTCGTCGCGATCGTCAGGAGCATCGCGACCTCAATGCTCAGAATTAGCGGCTTGGCGAACGCAACGGGATAGGCAAGGAACGCCGACCCAAAACAGAGCCCGCCAAGGCCGACGGCAAGGAATAGGCCGGGGCCGCCCACCAGGATGAGACGTAGCCATCGACTGCGCACGGGCGGGGTATCCACCAACCCGGCCATGATCACCAGCAGCCACATCGATGCGAGAACCGCGCCGCCCTGAAATGCTCCGCCGGGGTGATCAGCGCCCGTCCACAGGATGTAAATGCCGACGACGATGCCGGCGGGTGGCAACAGGCGCGCAAGAAAGGCGAGAACACCATTTGGATCAGCCTGGTGGCGTGGTCCGGGACGACCGCCCCAGGCCTGATCCGACGCAAGCGACCAGACGCCGACAATGGCGAGCAGGAGCACGACCTTCTCGAGCATGGTGTCCATTCCGCGGAATGCCATGAGCACGTTGGTGACGGGGTTGGTCATTCCGGTCGCCCCGGCATTCGCGACGACGGCGGGCGCGAGCGTTGGCGCCGGATCGGGCAGCAGCAGGATCGTGACGGCCAGCGCTGCCGCGATCGACGCGGACAGTATGGCCGCGCTCAAGCGCACGATCAGGCTGGGCCCTTCCGTTGTCATCGCCTCGGTATCGCGCAGCCGGGCCGCCGCACCCAACAGCACGACGCCGCCCAGGCCTCCGCCAATTGCAGCCTCGGTCAGCGCGACATCGACGGCGTCAAGACGGACCCAGATCAGCGCAACCAGCAGTCCGTAGGCGATGAAGCCGACTGTGGCCGAATAAGTATCGGGGACGGAGATCGTCCAGATGGCGAGGCCCAGCACCACGGCGGCGAGCGCGATCTCGAACACTGTTGCGATGTTCATTTGCCTGACCCGCTCTGACGTGCCGTGCGCGCGATCAATTGGGAGACGGTGGCGCCCGCGAGCAGCACGAACATCCAGATGCTGATCAGCTTCAGTCCGTCGCGCAGGCCTCCTGTTTGGGGGAGCAGCCCGAGCACGACGAAACCCAGGCCGAGGTTATCGGCCTTGCTGAGCGCGTGCAGACGAGTCAGGGTGTCGGGAAAGCGAAGAAGGCCGACGGTGCCGGCGAAAAAGAAGAATACGCCTGCCGACACTCCCGCAACCGTGATGATGTCGCGTGCGACGCTCATCTTTCCTCCCCCGGATCGGCCCCATCGGTTTCGAGGCGGGAGAGCCCCTTCTTGACGAATGCGATGGATGCGAAAGTGGCGAGCAGTGCCAGTATCAATGCCACGTCGACGGCCGCCGGCACGCCTGTCACGGTGCCGAGCAGCAGCAAGACGGCAATGCCGGCAGTCCCGATCAGTTGCGCCGCCATCATCCGGTCGGCATCTGTCGGGCCACGCAAGATGGAGACCAGCCCGAGCCCCAGCATCGCCAGGATCAAGCCGACTGCGGCAGTGAGGAATTCAGTCATTGTAGAGGGCCCGAACCAACGCCGCTTCCTCCGCGGCAAGTTCGGCAACGACCGGTTGCTCGACGTCGAGACAGTGATAGACGAGCTGCCCGTTCTCCTCCCCGGTTGGCACTGTGCCAGGCAAAAGGCTGGTGAGTGTCGTGAACACGTTCCGTTGCATCCCGCGTGAGAGGCCGGTCGGATAGAGCACAAATCCCGGCCGCAGCGGCAGCCGGGGATCGAGCGCGCGGCGTGCGACGTCTACGCCGGCGACCACCGATTGGTATAGGAAAAGCAGCGCCAGGCGGACCATGGCAGGAATTGACCGCCGGGATCTGCTCGGCTCCAGCAGGTGCAGGCTTGTCCAGGTTGCTGCCGCGATTGCTGCCGCCGCGGCAGGAATATCTGTCGGATTGGCGCCGGCAAGCACGAGCCAGAGGCAAAGGAAAAATGTGGCTCTGAAAGTCGCAGTTCGCCACGATCCTCTAACCGCGACGACGGCACGCCCATATCGATCACCTGAGGACCCTGTCATCCCGGTTTCCTCGGTTGCTCCCGGATTGTGTCGTCCGGGTCTGCCGTGTTTTGAGGAAGCGCGTTTGCGCGCCCCAGACGAGAATTCAAACGGCGGAGCCGCGGCAGGGGTCGCGACTGCTTCACCTGACGATTGCATCATGCGTCGTGGACGGAACCGGCGACATCGGGTGATTGCCTGATCATGTCTCAGGAATCTGCTGATGGCCGAGCACGGATTCCATCCGGCGCCACCGAGTAGATTTACCGATGTTGACGGCGGACTCCTTCGGCAAAAATGCGGATGGCGGTACCGGGGAAAATGCGACTGCGGACTGAGCAATCCTCCCGGCAAGATCTCACTCCCGGAACGGAACAGGTCATGTTCATGCACGGCAGCCGATCCGCGCCCCGAAACATCCTCACATCGACGCTGGTGACGGCGTTCTCGCTGATGCTGGCAGGATGTGGACGGGAAACCGAAACCAAGGACGCATCTCCGCCGCGGATCGTACGTACAGCGACCGTAGAAAAACGCAAGGTCACAACGCCGCTGACATTCTCCGGACGGGTCGAGGCAGAAGACGAGGTGAATGTCGCATTCCGGATCTCGGGACGATTGTTGAGTAATGACACCAAGATAGGCGACCGGGTCAAGGCCGGCCAGGTGCTGGCACGATTGGAGTCGCAGAATGAACTGAGCACGCTGCGGCAGGCGCAGGCCTCCCTTGCCGCCGCTCAGGGGCAGTTGACCCAGGCGCGCAATCACTTCGATCGTCAGGAGACGCTGTTGGCGCAGGGGTGGACCACGCGCGTCAACTATGATGCCGCAACCCAGGCACGGCAAACCGCGCAATCGCAAGTCGATGCGGCCGAAGCGCAACTGAGTTCTGCGCATGACCTCGTTGGTTTCACCGAACTCAAGGCTGATGCACCCGGCGTGATAACAGCCACAGGTCCGGTCGCCGGCGAGGTCGTCCAGGTCGGGCAGATGATCGCCAGGATCGCACGGCAGGACGGTCGCGATGCGATCTTCGATGTCCCCGCTCAATTGATCAGGTCGGCCTCCACCGATCCAGAGATTACTGTCAGCTTGGCTGACGATCCGTCGATAACGGCGCAAGGGCGCATTCGCGAAGTCGCTGCACAGGCCAGTGCTGTGACCCGAACCTTCGAGGTCAAGGTCGGCCTGACGGATCCGCCAGCCGCGATGCGGTTGGGTGCGTCAGTAATAGGGCGAGTGAGTACCACTGCAGGGCCGATGATCGATATTCCATCTTCCGCGCTGACCAGGATGAACGAGCAGCCCGCCGTATGGGTCGTCGACCCGGCCACCGCCACGGTCGCGGTGCGCAATGTGGACGTGCTGCGATTCGATGAAGCGCAGGCCATCATTTCCCAGGGGCTCGACATCGGCGAAATAGTTGTCACCGCCGGCGTTCAGGCGTTGCATCCGGGTCAGAAGGTCCGGATTCTTCGATCCGAGCCATGAGCGGAATTAATCTTTCCGACTGGGCTCTGAAACACCGTTCGCTGGTCGTCTATATGATGATGATTGCGGTGGTCGGGGGAGCGCTGTCCTATTTCCGGTTGGGGCGCAACGAAGATCCCGCCTTCATCATCAAGACCATGGTCGTCCAGGCCGCGTGGCCCGGCGCAACTGTGGAAGAGACGATGAAGCAGGTGACTGAGCGCCTCGAACGTCACTTGCAGGAAACGCCGCATCTGGACTTCCTGCGGAGCTTCACAAGGGCCGGTGTCGCGACCGTCTTTGTAAATCTGAAGGGGAGCGCGAATGCGAAACAGGTGGCCGACACCTGGTACCACGTACGAAAGACGATCGGAGACATGCGCCATACACTACCCGCAGGCGTGATCGGGCCGGGGTTTAATGACGAATTCGGTGATACATTCGGCATCATCTATGGCTTTACCAGTGACGGCTTCACTCAGCGTGAGTTGCGCGATCGGGTCGAAGACATCCGCTCAAGGCTGCTTCTCGTACCTGACGTGTCAAAGATTGAGCTTCTGGGCGAACAGGATGAAGTGATCTTCGTCGAGTTCTCCACGAAGGAGCTCGCGGCCCTCGGAATTGATCGGTCCGCTCTTATTGCGGCGCTCCAGTCGCAAAACATCGTGCGTCCGGCAGGAACGATTCAGACCGGCTTGGAAAGCATCTCGATTCGGGTATCAGGCAGCTTCCAGTCGGAGCAGGACATCGCCAACATCAATTTTTCCGCCGGCGGCCGCATGCTTCGCCTAAGCGATATTGCGCAGGTGCGACGCGGCTACACGGATCCGCCCCAGCCGATGTTTCGGATCAATGGCAAACCGGCAATAGGCCTTGCAATCGCCATGCGGGATGGCGGCGACATTCTCGCGCTCGGCGCCAATATTAGAAAGGCAATGGCGCAAATCACCGCGGATCTCCCCATTGGAATTGAGCCCAGCCTGGTCGCGGACCAGCCCGTTGTCGTCGACCAGGCGATCCGCGAGTTTACGGTCTCGCTGATGCAGGCGATCGGCATCATCATGGTGGTGAGTTTCATCAGCCTGGGCGTACGACCCGGCCTGATCATCGCGCTGGCCATACCGTTCACGCTGGCGATCGTGTTTCCGATCATGGGACTTCTCAGCATCGATATGCAGCGAATATCGCTTGGCGCGCTGATCATTGCGCTCGCATTGCTGGTCGACGATGCGATGACCACGACCGATGCGACGCTCAGTCGGCTCGCAGAGGGCGCCAGTAAGATCGAGGCGGCAACTTTCGCATATCGGACCCATGCAATGGCGATGCTCGCGGGCACGCTGGTGACGATAGCGGGCTTTATACCGGTCGGCTTTGCCGCGAGTTCCGCCGGTGAATACACGTTCTCGCTCTTCGCCGTGGTCACGATCGCACTGCTGGTTTCCTGGTTCGTTGCGGTCATTTTCACGCCACTGCTCGGAGCAGCGATCCTTGTTCCACCGAAGCAGACAAGTACGGCGGATCCGGGCAGGATCTTCCGCATGTATCGGAGTTTCCTGACTTTCGCGATGCGCGCGAAATGGCTGACGATCGCGATCTCCTTGGCGCTCTTCGTCTGTTCGGTGCTTGCGCTGCCGCTCATCCCGCGACAATTCTTTCCATCGTCGGACCGTCCCGAATTGCTCGTGGACCTGAGCTTGCCGCAGAACTCGTCAATCCACGCGAGCGAGGCTGCGGCAAAGCGCCTGGATGCTGCCCTTTCGACCGATGCCGATGTGGCGCGGTGGAGCACCTATGTCGGGCGCGGCGCCATCCGCTTCTATTTGCCCCTTAATGTTCAGCTCCCGAACGATTTCTTCACGCAGGCCGTGGTGATCGCCAAGGATGTCGCTGCACGCGAGCGCCTGCATTCCAAGCTCGAAAAGCTGCTCGCGCAGGAGTTTCCTAACGCGATTGCGTTCGTTTCTCCGCTTGAGCTCGGACCGCCGGTTGGATGGCCGGTGCAGTATCGGGTCAGTGGGCCCGACGTGGAGCGGGTGCGCGAAATCGCGCTCAAAGTCGGACAGATCGTAGCCTCCAGTCCGGACACCAAACAGGTGAATTTCGATTGGATGGAACCCAATCGCCAAGTGCGTATTCGCGTGGACCAGAACGAGGCTCGCCTTCTCGGCCTCAGTTCGCAAGCGATCGCGACAGTCCTGAATACGGTCATATCCGGCACACCCATTACCCAGGTTCGCGACGATATCTATCTGGTCAATGTGGTGGCGCGCGCGACCAACGAGCAGAGGGGCTCGCTGGACGGTCTGCGCAACTTGCAGGTGGCGCTGCCGGGTGGGCAGACTGTTCCTCTCAGCCAGTTCGCCTCCTTCGAATATGACCAGGAGTTTCCGCTCGTCTGGCGGCGCGACCGCATTCCGACCCTGACGGTTCAGGCTGCCATTGCCGGTGACAAGCTGCCGGAGAGCGTGGTTACGTCGCTCTCGATGGCGATCGAGAACTTCAGAAAAAGCCTTCCTTCGGGGTACAGCGTCGTCGTGGGTGGCACCGTGGAGGAAAGTCAGAAGTCGCAGGCGTCTGTGCTGGCGGTGGTGCCGGTGATGCTGTTCGTCATGTTTACCGTCCTCATGGTGCAGCTCCAGAGCTTTCCGAGACTGTTCATGGTGCTCAGCGTGGCGCCGCTCGGCCTTATCGGCGTGGTTGCTGCGTTGATGCTGTCCGGCAGGCCCCTGGGTTTTGTCGCCATTCTCGGCGTACTCGCGCTGCTCGGCATGATCAGCAAGAACGCGGTCATTCTGATCGGTCAGATCGACGCCGAACGCGCTTTGGGCAAGACGGCCTGGGACGCTGCGGTGGATGCCAGCAGCTCCCGTTTTCGGCCGATCATGTTGACGGCCATATCGACTGTTCTCGGGATGATTCCAATCGCGCCAACAGTATTCTGGGGACCGATGGCATTCGCGATCATGGGCGGACTCCTGGTCGCCACCGTTCTGACGCTGGTCTTCCTGCCGACGCTGTATGTAGCCTGGTTTGCGCGGGACGAGAAAGAGCAACCGTCCGCGGGATCGCGCCCGGCCTGACGGCCGCTAAAATCGGAGCAGCCAAGGCACCAGCGCCAGGGTCGTTACCATCACGACGACGGTAAAAGGGACACCAATCTTCAAGAAATCGCCGAAACCGTAATTGCCCGGTCCGACCACCAAGGTGTTCACCGGCGAAGACACAGGCGTCATGAAGGCGGCCGAGGCCGCGATGGCGATAGTCATCGCGAAGGGATACGGCGAGGCGCCGATGTCCTTCGCGACAGCGAGCGCTACTGGCGCCATGAGCACCGCGGTCGCCGTATTCGAGATGAACAGGCCAAGCGCAGCCGTGATCACGAAGAGCAGCGCCAACAGGACTCGCGGTGATGCCTCGCCCGCAAGATGCGTCACCGCGTCGGCGGCGAGATCGACGCCACCGGTACGTTGCAGCGCCAGCGAAAAGGGCAGCATGCCGACAATAAGAACCAGGCTCTTCCAGTTGATCGAGGCATAGGCGCTGTTGAAATCCACGCAGCCCAGCAACCCCATCAGCAAGCAGCCGATCAGAACCGCGTGCACGTTCGGCACCACACCGCTGACCATCATACCGACCGTCAAAGCCAGCACCGCCAGAGCCTGAGGTGCGAGGTTCGCGGCCGGCAGAACGTCTTTGTGCTCGGTCGGTAGGTTCAGGACGACAAGATCCGAGAATTCGGATCGCAGCTTGCGGATGTCAGACCAGAAGCCGGTCAGCAGAAGGGTGTCACCGACCTTCAAGGTCTCATCGAGCAGCCCCTGGCTCACAACCTCGCGACCGTGCCGCAACCCCAACACCGTCAATCCCATTTCGCTGCGCACCCGCGCTTGCAAAATGCTCTGGCCAATCAGCTTGGACTCCGCCGGGACGATGACTTCGACCATGCCGATCTCCTGCGAACGATCGGTGAAGTAGCCGCAATCGCCCAAAGGGAGCTTTTCGACCATATAGTCATTCAGCATCCGGTTGGTTTCGGCAGGGGACGCGATGACGTCGAGCAGCAAGATCTGCCCCGCGGCGAGCTCGGTCCTTGCGTTCGGGCGGATCGCCTCGGACCCGAAGCGGCCGGGAAGCTCGATGGCGAGCAAATTCACGCCACTGTTCCGGAGCGGGAGTTCTTCCAGGCGCTTGCCGACCAGTGGCGAGTCAGTCAGCACGCGTACGCGCAAGGCGCGATCGACGAGGCCATACTGCGTCACCCAATCAAGCAAGTTCGGCTGACGGAGCTCGCCGTCCACACGCTTGGCCGAGACGGGCAGAAACCGCCGCGCGAACAGCATATAAGCAATGCCGAGCGCCAGGAATGTGAGCCCAAAGGGCGTGAAGCTGAAAAAGCCGAAGCCTGCCGCACCCTGGCGGATCAGCTCAGCGTTGACCACGAGATTCGGCGCCGTCGCAACGAGGGTGAGCATGCCACTGATCAGGGCCGCAAAGCTCAAGGGCATCATCAGCTGGCTCGGCGCGGCGCCCGTGTTCTGACAGATGCGCAGCACGACCGGGATGAAGATGGCCACCACGGCGGTCGAACTCATGAATGCACCGAGCCCGCTGACCGCGAGCATCAGCAGCACCAGCATGCGCGTCTCGCTGCTGCCGGCGGTCGCATTCAGCCAGTCGCCGAGGCGACGCGCCACGCCGGTGCGCACCAGCCCTTCTCCGATCACGAAGAGGCCCGCGATCAGCACGATGCTGGGATCACTGAACCCCGCCAGCGCCTCGTTGATGGTAATCACCCCAGTAAATGGCATGATCACGATCATCAGCAGCGCGACCGCATCCATGCGCGGGCGATTGGCCATAAACATCACGATCGCGGCCGCAAGCAGCAGAAGAACCAAAGCAAGATTGGTGTTCATGCGGAAATACCCGGTCGGTTAAGACGCAAACCAATCATCCTGCGCAAACTGCTCATCCTGCGAATGGCCAGAGCATGGGCACGAGAAACGTGCCTACCAGGAAGAACCAGAGCAGCAACGGTAGACCCATCCTCCAGAAATCACCAAATCGATAGCCGCCGGGGCCCTGCACCATGAGGCTCGCTGAGGCGGCGATTGGCGTAAGAAAGGAAGCGGCGGCAGCCACCGCCACAGTCACCAGCGCGGTGCGCGGCGAGACACCGACGGCTTCCGCGGAGGCAATCGCTATCGGAATGACGATGAGTGTCGTCGCTGTGCTGCTGATCAACTGGCCGATTAGCGCCGTGAGCAAAAACAGCCCCGCCAGCAGCGCGTACGGGCTCGCATTGCCGACAATGGCAACGAGTGTATCGGCGATGAGATAGGCTGCACCCGTCTTGTACATGGCGGTCGAGAGCGGGATCAGCGAAGCGACCATGATTAGCACGTTCCAGTTGATCGCCCGATAGGCTCGTTCGATCTTGAGTACGCGCAACAGGATCACCGCGCAGGCCGCCGCCAATCCAGCGACGACTCTTGGCACGACGCCCGTCGCTAGCAGCGTAACCATGACCGCGAGAATGACAATGGCGCGTATGGAGCCGGTGCCCAGGGGCCTGGCCTGGCTGCGGATCATGTCAGGGGCAGCAACGACGAGCACGTTGGGATCTCGCCCGTACTCCTCAAGCGCTTCCCAACGGCCTTGCAGCAACAGCGTGTCACCCGCCGCAAGAACGGTTTCGCCCGGTCCGAGATTCTCGCCGCCGCGTTGAACGCCCAGGATAATCAGATCGCCACTTTCGGTGACCATGCCGGGGAAGACGGTCTCACCGATCAGACGAGAGCGGGGCGGCAGCACCACCTCGGAAAAGCCATGGCTATCGTTGAACAGTGCCTCCCGCATTTTGCCGATCGTCTCCTGGCAGGGCGTCAGTCCATGCTGCTCCGCGAACGCGTCCATCGCCGCCTGCTCACCGCGCATGATGAGCCGATCGCCTTCCACGAGAGAATGTTGCCACGAGATGCTGTTCTGGCGGCGAGGGCGAATAGCGATGAAGCTGAGTTCCGGGTGGTTCTCGCGCTCCAGCCGCGATTCCAGCACTGCCTGCAACGTGCCGCGATAGGGCGAGGCGGCGGTGATCTCGAGCTGGTACACCTGGTCAAACAGCTTGTATTGCTCGGTCAGCATGCGCGAATGGTGGCTCAGATCCTCCGGCATTTCCCGGCTAGTGCGCACCGGCAGCAGCGTATCGCCGAAAAGAATCACGATGGCCACGGTACCTGCCAGGAGCGGTACGCCGATCACCGTCATCTCGAAAAAGCCGAAGGGCGCGAGACCGACATCGCTCGCCGCGTCGGAAAGCAGCACGTTCACAAGGCTTCCGGTCAGTACCAGCATCGAACCCGAATAGGAGGCGAAGGCGAGAGGCATCATGAGTTGCGCAGGCGGCCGCTTGAGCCGGACGGAGACGATCACCAGCATGGGCAGCAGGGCAGCCACTGCGCCACCCGAGCCGATCAGCGCCGTGAGAAAGGCCACGAGCAACATCGACAGCACCAACAGGCGTGTCCGGCTTTCGCCGGCGTAACGGATCAGCACCTGGCCTGCCCACGTGGTGACGCCGGACGAATCCAGGCCGGCACTCACCACGAAGAGCGAAGCAATGAAGAGTATCGTGGCGTCGCCGAAGCCTGCCAGCGCCTCGGAGAGCTCCAGAATGCCGGTCGCGTAAAGCACGAGTGTCGCACTTAGCGCCACGACCGCGACTGGCACCCAGTTCGAGACGAACAGCAGCACCATCGTGGCGATGATGGCGAAGGTAATGATTATATGCGGCGTCATCGCACCTCGCGAGGGCGGTCTGGCCCGGAGCCAGCGCTGCGTGCCCGTGCCGCTCTACCGCGACAGCGCTTCCAGAATACGTGCCCAGGAGCGGATGCCCTTATGGAAGCTCTTGAGATTGTACTTCTCGTTCGGGCTGTGGATGCGGTCATCCTCGAGGCCGAAGCCCGCAAGCACCACGTCCATGCCCAGCGATTGTTTGAGCTGATGGGTCACGGGAATGGAGCCGCCACCGCCGATGAAGACTGCGGGCTTGCCCCATTCGGCCGTCAGTGCGTCGCGCGCCTTGCCGAAGGCCGGGGCCTCGATCGGGAAGCGGATCGCCTGACCCGCGCCATGCTCCAGGAATTCCACACGGCAATCGGCCGGGACGCGTGCATGCACATGCTCCCGGAAGGCTTTGCGGATGGCATGGGGGTCCTGATCGAAAACCAGGCGGAAAGACACCTTTGCCGATGCCATGGCGGGAATCACGGTCTTGAATCCGGCCCCCTGGTAGCCGCCGCCCATGCCGTTGATTTCGCAGGTCGGGCGCGACCAGACCATCTCCAGCGCGTCGCGGCCCTTCTCGCCGGCGGGAATCGAAAGCCCGATGCCGCCGAGGAAGGACTTTGCGCTGAAGTTCAGGCTGTCCCATTGCTCGCGCAGCGCCTTGGGAAGTTCCGGTACGCCGTCATAGAAGCCGCGCAGCGTGACGCGTCCGTTGTCGTCGTGCAGGTCAGAGAGGATGCGGGCGAGGATGCGGTTCGGATTGGCCGCGGCCGAACCATAGAAGCCCGAGTGCAGGTCGCGGTCGGCGGCGTGTATGATGACCTCTTCACCGCAGAGTCCGCGCAGCATAGTCTGGATCGCCGGCGTCTCGTGGTCCCACATGTTGGTGTCGCAGATCAGGCCGATATCTGCGCGCAGCTCCGCGGCATGGGCATCGAGAAAGCCGGGCAGGTTCACGCCACCGGATTCCTCTTCGCCCTCCAGCAGGATCGAAACCGGAATCGGCAGTTTGCCGGTGACCGCCTTCCAGGCGCGGCAGGCCTCGACAAAGGCCATGAGTTGGCCTTTGTCGTCGGCGGAGCCGCGGCCAGTGATGATCTTCGCGCCATCGGGCATCGTCTGGATAGACGGGTCAAAGGGATCGCGATCCCAGAGCTCGAGAGGATCGACCGGCTGCACATCGTAATGACCGTAGAACAGCGCCGAGGGGCCGGGCACGTTGCGGTCATGCGCCACGACCATCGGGTGCCCCGGTGTCGGGCGCACCGAGGCGTCGAAGCCAATGCTCTTGAGGTCGGCCACGTGCCATTCGGCATTGGCCATACATTCGGCCTTGTAAACCGGATCGGTCGAAATCGACTTGATGCGCAGGATCGCGAACAGACGCTCGAGAGCCGCATCGAGATTTGCGTCGACGTTGGACAGGACATCATCGAGCTTGGTCATGGAGCCCTCCGGAGGGTCTTCTGAGCCGTTGGTCAGTACGCGTGGGCGCGATCGCCACATTGTCCGTCGTCGCGAACGCTGTTCTTTGCCACGAGGTTACGATTGCTGTTCGTTCCTTCCGCGCTTACGCGGCGCCGGGTCGGGAATTTCGCCTGGCAGGAAATTGGGCAGCTTCCCTGCCGGGAAAATCGCAAGCAAGGCAACGCCAGCCATGATGATGAGGCCAATTTTCAAAGCGCGCAATCGCACGACAGTGTTGACGCGCACCGCTTCCGCCACTTGAGCCGGAGAGGCCGTGGTTTGCTCCATCACGCTCTGCAGCCGGTCATTGCTGATGAAGGTGATGTTATCCAGGTCCAGCTGCCCCTGTATCTCAGGCGGCAATTTTGGATTTTCGGCGATGGTCCGTAAAACAGCCGCGCTTAACAGGCCGACGAGGAGTGCCCCGGCCACCGCTGTGCCGACGGCCGCGGCGAGATTGTTGGTCGTGCCGCGCAGCGAGCCGACGTCGCCCGCGAGCTCTTTCGGCGAAGCCGTGACCAGCACGTTGAACAGCAGTGTGACCAGCGATCCCTGTCCAATGCCGAAAATCACCAGCCCAAGGAGAACCGGGACGGCGCTCCAATCATTCCTCACGACAAAGGCGAGCCAAAGGAGCGCCACAGTGCAGAGTATGAAGCCATAGCGTCCGATCTGCCTCGGCGTGAACCGACCATAGAATCGCACGATCAGCATCGCAGCGAAGAAGACGGTGAGGTTGAAGGGCATCATGGCGATTGTTGTCGCCAGCGGCGTGCGCCCCTGCACGATCTGGATGTATAATGGAACCGAGAAATTGAGCATTGCTTCCAGCGCTACGACAGCAAACATCGCATACACCGCCGCCCGCTCCTGCGGGGAGTCGATCACCTCGAGCGCAAGAAGCGGCGTCTTCCCCGCAGCCTGCTGTCTGTGGGTCCAACTCAGAAAGCCCTGACCGAGCACGATACCCATCACGATCATGATCGGGGCGGGAGATACGCCAAAGAAGTCGAATGGCGCATTGGGCCCCGCCAATCCCAGCCCCCACCGATTGAGGTTGTTGAAACCGAAGCTGATCAGAATGATGGCTGCGGCAGCGAGAATGACGCCTACGAAATCGATCCGGACCTCCGGACGCGCCTCATCGGGCTTGAGACGAAAGCTCAAAAGGAAAACCACAGCCGACACGGCGATCAGAATCCCGAACGCAGGGCGCCATCCGATGAATGTGCCTAGAGTACCGCCGATGACAAACGCCAGAACGCCCGCAGCGGCGCGCGCGGAACCCAATGCGCCAACGGCTGTTGCCTGCTGCCGCCCCTTGTAGTTTTCCGCGATAAGCGCGACCAACGACGGTACGATCACCGCACCAGCCGCGCCGGACAAGGATTGCGCAGTAATCATGAGATCCGCGTTTGGACTGAACGTCATCAACACCTGCGCGGCGCCGAACACGGCAACGGCAACGCGGAATACGTGCGTCGCTCCGTAGCGCTGTGTCAGCTTCGCACCGAGCATGACGAAGCCGGCAACAAGCATCGAATAAGCCACGATACCGCTGGCGACAGTCGTGGGCGGAACGCCAAAACTGTTGACCATCCCTCCCAGCGCTACTGGCAAGGAGGCGACGTTGAAAGACATGATCATCTGGCCGAGGGCGATGGTGATCATCGGCACCCAGGATGCATTCTCTTCCTCAACGGAGTGAACCGTCGTCGCAGATGCCATCGTCATGGCGTGTCCCCTGTCATTTTTTCTGAAGTCCAGCCACAGTCAGTGCGGGCTGAATCTCCGACAATTGCAAACCTACGCTTCCGGGTTGGACATGAATAAATCCATGCCCAACCGCTGCGACAGATACTTCGCTACAAGCTGTCCCTTGACGCTGTTTCCGGCGCTGTCGAGCGGCGGCGCAAAAGTCCCCAGACCGCCCTTTCCCGGGGAGACCGTGACGATCCCGCCGCCGATGCCGCTCTTGCCGGGGAGCCCGACATCGTAAAGCCAATCGCCTGATGTCTCGTACATTCCGGCAGTGGTCATGACGGCCAGTGCGTAGTGGCAGACCGACGGATCGACCACGCGAACTTTCGTGATGGGGTTCACGCCACCGTCCGCCAAAGTCGCACCCATCACCGCCAGATCCTTGGCACTCACATTCAGCGCGCATTGTCTGGTGTAGAGATCTGTCGCCTCTGCCGGATCACAGTAAATCCGTTCGAAACTCTGGAGCAGGCGGGCGATGCTCTGGTTTCGGAAGTTGGTCTCCGTCGCCGAGGCATAAACCTCGTCGTTAAGCGCAAGCGGACGTCCGGCGAACTGTGACAATCCGTCGTAGATAAACTTCCATTTCGCATCAGCCGTCGCCCCCGGGACGAGGCTTGTCGTCGCAATCGCGCCCGCATTCACCATCGGATTTGTGCGGCCATCGGGGTTGCGTTCGACGGCAGCGAGCGAGTTGAACGGAAGTCCGGTCGCGTTCGCTCCAAGCTTCTGGCGTGCCTGCGCCGCGCCGAGGACCTGACAGACCAATGCAAAGATGAACGGCTTGGAAACGCTCATGATCGAGAATTCGTATTCGGCCGCCCCTACGGCATAGACCGCGCCGTTGGTGCCGACCACGCAAACGCCGAACAGGTCGCTCGGCACCTCGGCGAGCGCGGGATATACTTGAGAGTTCTTGCCGTCTGTATTTGATTTGTAGCGCGCGTACACCTCGTCGATCAGCGAGATGACTTCAGCTTCGGCTGGCAAGTGTCCGGTTGATACGTAGGAATAGTTGTTGTCGGCATCGGCGTTCGCATTCATAGCGCGTTCCAAGCCTCCATAATGAGAAGCACCGAGGGAGCCCCGACATGTGTCGGGTCAAACGCTCCTCACTCGCCGTTTTCGTTCACTGCCTTTAGCGAGGCCCAACGGACCGTCATCTAACGTTGATTTTCCTTGGTGAACAATCAGGCCATTTACCCGGACATCTCGGGGTTTTTCCGGGTTAGGGCTGCCTTGCGCCTCACAATCCCCAAGGCAAGCCCAGCAGGTACCAGACAACGAACAGCACGGTCCAAATGATGGCCATCCAGAGAGTGTACGGCAACATCAGCGCGACAACCGTCCCGACGCCCGCTTTCTTGTCGTAAATCTGGGCAAATCCGACCACCATGGCAAAGTAGGCATTGAGCGGGGTAATCGCGTTGATCGGCGAGTCACCGACGCGGTAGGCAGCCAGGACGGCCGCGGGATCAACGTTAAGCTGCACGAACACCGGCACGAAGACCGGCGCGAAGATGGCCCATTTGGCAATCGCCGGCGTGAACACGAAGTCCAGGATCATGACGACAATGATGAAGCCAACCAGCAGCCACAGCGTGCCGATATTCGCGCTCTTCAAGACATCGGCCATCGTCAGGGCCATCAACGTCGGAATGTTGCTATAGTTGAAGTAGTCGACGAACTGGCTGATGACGACGAAGAGGAGGATGGTGCCGCTCAGCGAAGCCACCGCCTTGGTCATGGCCGCGATGACGGCCGTGGAGCTATTCACCGTTCTCGCGCCGATGCCGTATGCGATCCCGGTTGCAAGGAACAGCACCATGATAACCCCGATCAGGCCGTTCATGAATGGTGAATTGCCGATCAGGACGCCCGTGGTCGGATTGCGCAGGGGCGCGCCCGACGGAACCGTTAACAGAAGGAACAGGATCACGACCCCGAGCAGCGCAAAGCCGCTGTACCTCAGCCCACGCGACTCGTCGGCGGAAAGCTGCCCTCCGTTCGCCTCCGGCTGAGTGTTGGCGGTCTTCTCGGCCTGGTAAGCGCCCAGCCGTGGCTCGATGATCCGGTTGTTGATGAGCGCGATGACGATGGTCAGGACAACAACGGAGGCGATCGAGAACGAGACGTTGGCGGTCAGATCCAGCGACGTGGTGGGGTTGACCATGTGGATTGCGTCGTTGGTGATTTCCGTCAGAACGGCATCAAGCGGCTTGATGATCATGTTCACGGTGAATGCACCGGCGACTGCGGCAAATCCCACAGCGAGCCCGGCGAGAGGATGCCGGCCAACGCTCAAGAAGGCGGCGCCGGCCAACGGGATCAACACCACATAGCCGGCGTCTGCGGCAATGCTGGACAAGATGCCGACGAACGCGACGATGTAAACGAGTGCCCAACTCGGAGAGACGGCCACGAGTTTTCTGATCAACGCGTTGATCAGGCCGGCTTCCTCGGCGACGCCGACGCCCATCATGGCGACGATCAACAGCCCAACCGCGGTGAAACCCATGAGGTTTGGCACGAGCCGGGTGTAAATATGACGAATTCCATCCGCCGTCAGCAGGCTATTGGCGGCAGAGGTCGCGGTCTCGATCTTGTGAGTATCCGGGTTGATGACCTGATAGGTGACGCTTGCCCCCAACATGTAGAGTAAGTGAGACAGCACCAACACGATGGCGATGAGGATCAGAAATATCACGACCGGGTGCGGGACGCTGTTTCCGACACGTTCGACAGTGTCGAGGGCTCTTTGCGTCATCGTCTTCGATGGCGGCGTGTTCGTGGCGTCACTGCGCGCGCTCATGTCGGAAATCCTCCCCCGCTCCATTAGCGACGGCTGGAGCAGCGCTGGTACCATGATGATCGATGCTATGAGAACAGCGAGGAAGGATCGGACGCCAATGCGCGCTCGAAACCGCTGATCTCGTAATCAACGCGACGACCCCGCTACTCCTCTGACGAAGATGCCAGCGTCATCGCCGCGAGTGCGGCGACGATCTGAAAGGACCATGGGAGACACGGAGGCCTCTCGGGAGAGGATTGCTCATCCTTTCGCGATCTGTCCGTTCATACGCTGCCTTACGAACAATCAATAAGACGCATCAAAATCCGGCTGAATACCGAATGCGCCTAGATTGTTCCGGGGCAATTACCGACCCGAACGAACGTCTGTGTCAGCAAGGCTTCCATGTCTGCCTGCGAAGCAACAAGGCTGTCTTCAGAACCGCACAGTGGCCGAGCCAAGGATGCGATTGGCGGTACCAGAGCCGGTGCTGACCGGGGCTGTTGCTGCGGTGCCGCCGTACACGTCCCGATGGGAGTAGACATATTCAAGACCGACGTCGAGCCATCCGGTCCCGACGCTGTTGCCGCGAAGCTCGGCGAACGGGCTCCAGATCAAATTGACGATCCCCTGCTGCATGGTGCTGTTCAACGACGTCGCCGAGGCAGATCCCGGCACGAACAATTGCGCATAGGACGGATATTGCTGCCATGCGTAGGAGTAGACGAAATTGCTGCGCAATTGCGGTGTCCAGAAGCGGCGGTAGCCTGCGCTCGCGCCATAGGTCGGCAGGGCGTCGAGGCTGGGATCGACAACGCCGGGCAGACCGATGTTGGACAGCGCATCCTGGCCGAAGGTATTGGCGCCGAAATAGCGCCCGATGCCTTGGCCGTAATAGGCCATGCCAACCAGCTCGTCCGGACCGAAAGCTGGTGACAGCCATCGCATTGGGAAGCGACCGCTACCTGCGACACCCCAACCGGCGGTATTGCGCTCGACCGCTGGCGGCGCCGCCGCCGTACCAGCCGTGCGGATGGTGAGATCGCGCAGCAGGCCGCGCAGGTCGAGGCCCAGGCCATCGTTCCGGTATTCGAGCCGGCCGAGTAGATCGGGCACGGAGGCAAATGACGGACTCAATCCACCAAAGCCAGCCGGGGTGCTGATCTGCGTGAATACGCCTGCCGCGGACGTGTACTGCGTATCCGGCATCTCGATCGAAACGTGCCCGGTCAATCCCGGAGCCAATGTCGCGGTCGCCCGAACCTGCGCCTGGCGCACGAATGACTGGTTGAGATTGGTCGAGAAGTTCACGGTTTCATAGACGCCCTCGTTCCACAGGCTGTTCGCCCAGCCGACCAGGACACGAAACTGTTCGCTGCCGACCTCGCCCCAGGCCTGACGGAGCCGAAAGACCGCATTGGGTGAGGCTGCCGTGCCCCCGCCGAAGTCGCCTTCAAAGCGGGTTTCCAGAGTGCCCCAGGCGGTCGCCGTGCGCGTATCCATACCGATGCGGCTGAACCGGGCGGACAATCCGGTATCGCCTCCCTGGATGTCGGCGGGGCTTCCGGAAAGCGGAATGGTTTGCACTGTCGGCGCATCGGACTGATTGCGGCCATTGAAGTCGTGGTAGCCATTGACGTTCGCGAAACCGTAGAATCGCACCTCGGACTGCGAACCCGGGATGCGCAAGGACAAACCCGGGAGATCGGAACGCAGCGCGTCCTCGCCTTCGCCGTCGAACTGACTGCCCATCGGTTCGGGCGGACGCAGGCCCGGAATGGGCGCCGCCGCGGCTTGTGGAGGGACCGCAGCACTCGCAGTCATGCG
Organism: Bradyrhizobium sp. 63_E2_N1_3; assembly: GCF_052076005.1. Lineage (NCBI taxonomy): Bacteria > Pseudomonadati > Pseudomonadota > Alphaproteobacteria > Hyphomicrobiales > Nitrobacteraceae > Bradyrhizobium > Bradyrhizobium sp. 63_E2_N1_3. Next base: position 2,441,149 of record NZ_CP197235.1, read on the forward strand.
CGGCTCAGTCGACGCAACCGGAATCGCAGGCGGCTTTTGCCCGGTGGTCGGTGCGACGACGTCACGACGTGCGGTGGCGGCTTGGGACTTCGAATGCTTATCGCGCGTTTCGAGTTCGTCGACGCGATGGCGCAGCGCGCTGATCAGCTTGTCACCTTCTGTTGCGCGGGCTTGCAGCGCATCGAGACGGCGCATCAACTCTTCCATTGAAGGTTTCTGCTCCTGACTGGCGGGTGTCTGCGCCAAAGACGGACCGGTAAATATTGCGATTGATGCAACGCCGCAAAGCGCTCGGAATGTTCGCACGCAAGCCTCCTGTTGGCACGTTCGGGGCACATCGAGTTTTGCGCTTGATTTCAGCGATCGCAAGCCGGCTCCATCGAAGGTCGAAATTTTCGGCGAGATTGTGCCATTTCGGTTGTACCGCAGCGCGGTTGCATCGCGCTCGGTCGGCTCAACATCATCCTGCAGTGCAGAAAGCGATCTCAGGATAGGGACGGGGGCGTGAAATCGAAATGGCTCACAATCCCACCACTGTGCGCTGCATCCCGTATCGTTGCGTCCGCCATATTTGCGTGGCACGAACTGCATAGTCATATGCCGGAATTCATGCCAGTCATGCGAGGTTTTGGTCTTCGGAGAATACAACCTGCTGGCTGAGGGTAAGATCGAGCGTATAATCCGATCTATCCCCTAGGGCGTTTCCTGTAGTCCGGTGATCGATGCTGGGACGACTGGAGAGGGGAGCTTTCGAGATTGAGCGTTGAGTTCGACCTCGAAAACGACCCGGAAAGTTGGGTGCGTACCGTGAAGCCACACAGTTCTCCTGCTTGCGAGCCGGCGCGTCCCTTTATCGACGATCACCTGATTGGCCAGGACGCAATTGGCGATCGCTCATATTGGACACACTCCGAAGAGCTCCTTTTCGCGGTCCGCCCCTCACGTGGCGGGCGCTTCGTGTACGAGGCAATCAATCAGGCCTTCGAGGCTCTCCTTGGAATGTCGCAGCAGGAGGTCCGAGAGCTGGACGTCTTCGAATGTCTTGCCAAGGAAGACGCCGAGCGTCTCTGTGAAATCCTCCAGGCATGTCTTGCGGAAGGAACCGAGGCCAAAATCCAGCACAGTCTGATGCTCGGCGGCTTGCTGCGGGATGTCGAGACAACCGTTGTTCCGATCCTCCATCCCATGGCCGGCAATGCGGCCCGGTTGATTGGCGGTCATCGGTTACTCCACAAGGAGGGGCTCGACTGTGTGACTGAAGAGGCTGCTTTCCTTCACGGGGACGTCAGCCTGATGTCCATCCGCGAGGACATCCACCAGCGGATCGCATCGGAGCTTCATGATTCGACATGCCAGGAGCTGGTTGCCGCCAGTCTTGGTGTGATGCGTGTCCGCACTTGCCTCGATAACCCGCGCGGCGTCGAGCGGCTTTGCGATGATATCGACGCGTCGATCGACGCGGCACTCAAGGAAATCCGCTCTCTGACCTATCTGCTCCATCCCCAAGATCTGACGGACCGGGGACTCAAGGCGACGATCGAGCAGCATGCCTTGGGGTTTGGTGCACGTACGTCGTTGCGGGTGAGCACGAGGATTCCCACCGCCGTCGATCAGCTACCTTACGCGAGCCAGCTCTCGGTGCTGCGGGTCGTTCAGGAGGCGCTCACGAACATATTCCGCCACGCGAAGGCGACGGAGGTCAGAATCGGCGTCGAGGCAATCGAGGGTCACTTCCATCTGACGATCAGCGACAACGGGCGCGGTTTTCCGGTCGATCACACAAAACGTGGCAACGGTGCGATATCGTCCGGTGTCGGCATTCCCGCCATGAGAGCGAGACTTAAGCAGCTTGGGGGCACGTTCGAGATCCGGTCCAATCCTGCACCGCGACACACCGGCACGACGCTGTGCGCGGTGTTCCCGCATGGTCTCATGACCAAAAGGCGCAGCCGGCGCGCGTCACTGAAATCATAAGCCAGCGTGTGCACGGAATGACGGAGATCAGGGACCCCGAGGGCAGGCAGTCTCTGTCCGTCGGTTCCCGGAGTTCCCTCCACGAAATGAAGGCTGATCGACGATGATCGTGTAGCGGTCCGATTTGGGCTGCGCGCGGGCAAGACCCGTCGATGTCTGATTGGAAACGCCGATGTTTGGTACATCCGCCCGGAGATATCAGGGTTTTGCAGGATAACCCATTGAAGGATAATCGGTAGATTGGCACACTTGACTGCTGGAAATCTCCATCCATTGCCCGACAGGTTCTGGGCCCGCATACGGGAACGACGCCGTGAAACGCATCGTGATTGCGGATGATCATGAAGTCGTACGTTCCGGGCTCCGAGCGATCGTTGAGACCCGCTCAGACTGGATCGTCAGCGGAGAGGCGACCAACGGCGAGCAGGCTGTGGCCGTGGCGGTGGAGACGCGTCCGGACGTCGTGATAGCCGACTATTCGATGCCGCTGATGAACGGACTTGAGGTCAGCCGCCGCCTCAAGTCGATGCACCTGCGCACCGAAGTATTGATCCTGACGATGCACGAGAATGAGGAATTGCTGACTGAAGCCATCCTGGCTGGCGTTCGCGGCTTCCTGTTCAAATCGGACGCCAGTAGGCACCTGATCTTCGCGATCGAGGCCTTGCTCGATGGCAGACCTTACTTCACGGGCGTTCTGTTGGAGAAGTTGCTCCACGAATACCAGGCCGGCAAGCAAAATACGTCCGACATGCTGCTCACCGCGCGCGAGCAGGGCGTTGTCCAGCTTATTGCAGAGGGACACACCAACAAGTCGATCGGCGTCATCCTGAAGCTGAGCGTAAAGACCGTCGAGACCCACCGCGCGTCAGCGATGCGCAAGCTCAGAATGTCATCGACGGCCGAGCTCGTCCGCTACGCCGTTCGCAGGAAGCTCGTCAATCCTTGATGGAGCTTTCAATGCGAGTCGCCGCCTCGCTAGCGATCAGCGACAACGCGTTCTCCCGTTGGAAACGCCGCGATTTTCGCTGGAGCGACAGCGGTGCTGTCAAGGTCCGGACTTGGGCAGACCCGCTCCAGGAGCATCCGGGCATTTCCTTCCAGCGGCCCGAGACTCGAAAGCACGACGTTGATCTCCCGAATTCGACGATACAACGTCGAGCTCGGCACACCTGGCTGACCGGCAGCGCAATGACGGATTATGATCGTCCGACGGACGCCCATTTTCAGCCGCATAAGCTTGGGATGCGACCGGCAAGTCATTGAAACCGCGGCCGACTCTTAATCAGCGGGTCCCAGGTTCGAGCCCTGGTGCGCCCACCAAGCTTTTCAATAGCTTAGGGGTTTGTTACGATCGTCATTCCGACAGACGCGCCGTGGCTATTCCGACAAACCGGCTGTCTTTGTTCTTTCTTCTCGCCGTTTCTTCGTGCCGGAAATTAGCTGTTTCCGTGTGCGCTTTGCCTAGGTCGGCAACTGCCGCGACGGGCGATGGCGGCCGGCGGCTTGAGTTCAGCGTCCGTCAGATCGCTGTCGGCTCCCTCGGTAAAAGCCGCCGTGGCGGAATGATGTAAAGGACAGCTCTTCACGGAGATCGACTGCACGGACGATCTTTTTCACGACCCCGCGCAGGTAGCGAAGATCCTGCTTGGCTGTGATCCAGGGCAGCAGGGTAGGTGACCTCCGGTGCGAATGGTCGCGTCGAAAGACCAAGCCGCACACGGTCGTCTGCTTGATTTCGTCGAGCTCGGCCATCAGCTCCGGGAATAAGGTCTCGCCAGTCTCATCGAACACTGCGAGCAGCAGCTCGCCATTGGTTAACCCCATCGCATGGGTTTTCCGCCGTTGGCCGCGCTCTCCTGAGCAAGTATTGCGATACGCGTGGCGCGCAGGGCCTCGTTTGCCGCAATCTGCAAGGTCTCGCCGCGGGCGAGATGATCAAAGACGAAGCTGGCGGGCGAGGCGCCCACGGGCAGGTCGATTTCGCGCCGGGGTCTCGTCGCCGTCTCGACGAGCAGTCGATTTTCCGCGAACAGAACGTCAGCACGACCCTTTGTCCCGGAGATCCGCATGGCGTAGTCGCCGTGCCGTGGCGATGCTTCGGGCTGGATCCAGTCAACTTCGATCGCGAATTCCGGTCCGCCATCGCAGGCGAGAATAGCACGCCCCAGCGCGGGAAAGTTCGTCGTGCCGGCAGCCGGGGTCGACGAAATCCAGCCGCTGATCGTGCCGCTGGTGTATCCCGTCAACCAAAGGGCCAGATCAATATCGTAGACCGTGAGGTCAGCGAGGATGCCGCCATAAGTTGATGGTTCGAACATCCACGCTGGACGTCGGCTTGGGACCAGCTTGTGCGGCCCGGTTGCAGTGATGGATACAATGTCCCCAAGTTGGCCGCTGTCGATCACGGATCGGAGTGCGAGCGTGACCGGATAAAACCGCTTCTCGAGCAGAAGAGTGAGCAAATTGCGCCCGGCGAGCGTCTCCTCGATAAGCGCAAGCTGGGCCAGGGTCACAGCCATGGGCTTGTCGGCGATCGCGAAGATGCCGCGGCGTAAAAGTTCGACGACGATTGGAGCGCGAAGACCGAATTCGGTGAAGACTGCTGCGGCCCGAACCCGATGCGCATCCAGAAGCGCATTCGGGTCGGCGTAGCCGGGCGTCTTCGTACGTCGTTCGAGCTCGGTGCGCCGCGCTGGGTCATGATCGGCGACGGCCACGACCCTGACGTCGGTTCTGACAGCGATCTCTGACAGCACGTATTCGACATGCGGGTGGGCTGCGCCGATGATGGCGATGTCGAGCATCTCGGAGCTAGCTGGCATGAATGGCCTCCGCTGCGATCTCATTGGGGCTGACGGCGCGACCTTCGGCAGCTGAGCGATAGATGGCGTCAACCAGTCTCGCAGCTTCGAATCCATCCCTGAACGTGCTCGCAGGCGGCCGTTGCTCCCGGACGGCGCGAACGAAGTCGCGCCATTGGGCGATATGTCCGCCGATCCCGATGGCCTTGGGATCGCTGGCGGCACTGCCAACCCCGGCCGCACTTGGCGGCTCCGCAATGCCGGGAAAATCCCAGCGCACGATGCTGTCGTTTGCGAGCTCGCAACTGCCGCGGTCCGTGAACAATCGAAGCATGGCCGGCCGTCCCGGAGGCAGCGCCGTACTCGTCACGATCACGCCGAGCGCGCCGGATGCGAAAGACAGCAGCGCCGCCGTCGTGTCCTCGACGGCGTGTGCGTGTCCGAGCGTCGTCGTCTTGCCTTGAACGCTATCGACGGCTCCGAACAGCCAGAGCATCAGGTCGAGATTGTGAACACCCTGATTGAACACCGAGCCGCCGCCATGCTCCGCTTCGCTGCGCCACGGCTTCTCCGCATAGTAGGCGTCGGAGCGGTACCAATGGATCGCCGCCTCGATCAGGCGCGGCTGTCCAAGATGACCCGCGTCGAGCAGAGCCTTGATCGCCTGGTGCTGCGGTTCGAGACGGCGCTGCGAAACCACACCGCACGTCAGTTGCGAGCGCTCGGCGGCGCGGACCAGGGACGCAGCCTCGGCCGGATCGACGCAGAGCGGCTTCTCGACCAGCACGTGCCGCCCCGCCTCGATCGCAGCAAGCGCGACGTCATGATGCGCGCCGCTCGGGGTGCAGACCACGACCGCGTCGATCCCGGCATTCGCCAGCATCGCCTCGGTGGTCGCGAATGCCGGAACGTCCTCGCCATTCATGCACGCAGCAATCTGCTCAGGCGTGCCGCCGGCGATCGCGGACAAGACGGTCTCGTCGAGCGCCCGTATTGCCCGCGCGTGTGTTTCGCCGATCGCTCCCGGACCGATCAACCCGATGCGAAGCCGGTTCATGTCTCAGTCCTCAAGAGTTGCAACGATAGGGTCGGCCCGCGACATAGACCGTCTCGGGCACGAGAGATTCATCCTCGCCGAGACGGAAGCGCAGCAGATCGGCCGGCGCTCCCACCGTCAGCGCAGGAAGGTTGAACGGGATACGCGGATTGACAGTTGCGAGCCTCAGCGCCTCTGCCAGGGTCAATCCGGCCATGCGTCTTGCCGTGGCTATTCCGAACACGAGGCTGACGGCTGCGCCCGCCAGAAATGATGTGCCGACGACTTCCAGCCGGCCGTTCGCCTTCAACTCGACCTTGCCGCCGATCGGCGCGTCGTAGACTCCGGGTGTGCAACCCGCGAGCGCGGCGGCATCGGACACCAGGATCGCTCGCTCCAGCCCCTTTGCGCGCAGCATGGACTTGAAGGTCTCGGGGGGAAGGTGATGGCCATCGGCGATGAAGCTCGCCCATAGCCTGTCCTCCGCCAGTTGCGACCAGATCGGGTTGGGATGTCGTGGCAGCGTGGCGGCGATGCCATTGCCAAGATGCGTCGACAACATTGCGCCCGCCGCGACGGCGGCGGAGATCTGATCCGGTGCGGCGTTTGTATGGCCGAGGGCAACACGGACGCCGCGCGCATGAAGGCCGCGCACATAGGCGTCCGTTTCCGGCCAATGCGGCGACAACGTCACGAGGCCGACGAGGTTTCCGCAGGCCGCCTGCCACGCATCGAACTCGCCGAGGCTCGGCGGCCTGACATGTTCGGCCGGATGCGCACCGCGCGGACCATCTTCTGGCGCGATGTGCGGGCCTTCAACATGCACGAAGGGCATTGCGTGCTTGAGAAACGGATCGCTATCACGCGCCTGCGCTATGGCGCGCAATGCATCGATGATCGCATTATGCGATGCCGTGATGAGCGTAGGGGCAAAACGCGACACCCCGCTGTTGTGGACGGCCGTGACGAGATCGCGGACCGTCCGGAGATCAGGGCGGCCATTGAGATCGTAGCCTGCAAAGCCGTTCAATTGCAGATCGAACAGGCCGAGCGACAGCCACAGCCCGTCATCGTCACCGCCGGGAACGATGTCCGTGATCCGGCCGTCCTGAATGACGATGGTGCGATTCTGTCCGGTCTCCGGATCGCGGCCCGAAACGCGCGTTGCCGGATCTGTCATGCGCGTACCGGTGTCAGTGAGAGCTGCGGCGGCGTGGAATCCTGGTCGAGATACAGCGCGCAACGTGGGTGCGTGCGGAGCGCGCTCGCCGGGCACTCGGTCCCGATCGGACCATATAGCGATCGTTCGACGGCGGCGCGTTTGGACGCGCCGGGCACGACGCAAAACAGCCGGTCGGCATCCAGGAGCCGGGGAATCGTCAGCGTGATTGCATGTGCCGGAACATCTCCGAGCGTCGGGAAGCACTCATCGTCAACCTGCTGCTGCCGGCACACTGCGTCGAGCTCGACGATCTTGACCGACTTGGTGTCGTGCAGATCGGCGACCGGCGGGTCATTGAAGGCGAGGTGACCGTTCACGCCGATTCCCAGGCAGATGATGTCGATCGGGGCTTCGCCGAGAAGGGCCGCATAGCGTGCTGCTTCCCGCTCCGGATCCGGCTCCTGCCCGATCAGGTGAACCGCGCCGAAAGCGATGCGCGAGAACAAGTGACGCGTCAGCCAAGCCCCGAAGCGCTCCGGCGCATCCGCGGGAAGTCCGAGATATTCGTCCATGTGGAAGGCTGTGACGCGCCGCCAGTCGATATCGCGCTCGCGAGCAAGGGCATCCAGCATCTCCGCCTGGCTCGGTGCCGCCGCGAAGATCATCCGCACGTTGCTCTGCCGTCCGAGGTGGTCGCGGAGCGCCGCAGCGACGTCCGCGGCGGCCGCCCGGCCCATCGCATCCCGCGTCTTAAACGTCGCGATTGAGGGAGTCACCGAAGCCGTCATGCTCATCCATGGTCTGCCGGGCCTGCACTTTACCCTCGAGCGGAGAGAATGTGATGCAACCGGTTGCATGTCAAGCTTGCGCCCCGGGCCCGGCCGGGGCATGTCTAGGTGAAGGCGATGCAGAGGAGGCGGCCTGCGGTGAAACGCGATTCCGATAGCGGCGGGGAGGGACGTCCATCGGTCGTGCCGACGATCAGTCAGGTCGCGAAGGCCTCCGGGGTTTCGCGTGCCACCGTATCGCGCGCCTTCTCGCGGCCGGAGATGCTGACCGAGGAGACCGTCCGGCGCGTCAAGGAAGTCGCGGGCAAGCTCGGTTATGTGCCGAACCAGGTCGCGCGTGCGCTTTCGACCGGACGCCACGGCAACGTCGCGCTCATCGTCTCGGATGTCGCGAACCCGTTCTTTCCACCGCTGATCAGGGCGGCGCAACTGCGCGCCGACCAGGCCGGGCTGTGCGTCTTCCTCGGCAATTCGGACGAGGATCCCGTGCGTGAGGAGTTGCTGGTCGGCCGCTTCATCGGCCAGGTGGAGGGGCTGGTCCTCGCCTCGTCGCGCCTGGACGAGGAGCATATCCGCCGTCATGCGACGCGCCGGCCGCTGGTGCTCATCAATCGCGATATCGAAGGCATTACGCGGGTCCTGATCGACACCGCGCCGGGTGTGGCGGCTGCGATCGCACATCTGGCCGAGCTGGGGCACCGGCACATCGCCTATGTCAGCGGCCCCACGACGTCGTGGTCGAACCAGCAACGGCGCAATGCCGTCCGGCGCGAGGCGGAGAAGCGCGGGCTCAAGGTGATCGCCGTGCCCGCGCGTCCACCCTCCTACGACACCGGCCGGCTGGCGGCCACCCAGATCGTCGCCAGCGGCGTCACCGCGGCGATCGCGTTCGACGACCTTGTCGCTCAAGGCCTGATGGCAGGGTTAGCTGCGCTCGGTGTCGAGGTGCCCAAATCGTTCAGTGTCGTCGGCTGTGACGACGTCCTCGGCGAAACAACCTATCCGCCGCTCACCACCGTGTCGGCGCGCTGCGCCGACGCCGGCGATGTCGCGGTCGGCCTGTTGCTCAGCCAGATGAATGGCGGCGTGTCGGGCGAGATTCGCCACAAGCTGAATTCCCATCTCGTCATTCGCGCCTCGACCGGTCCGGCCCCTTTGAAGCGGCGAGGCCGCTGACGATTTCATCAAGGGCCTTCGAAAGCGGCAACGGATCGCAATTGACACGCAACCGGTTGCATGCGAGCTTTTTCGCAGGATTTGTCCCATTCCGTATTGCGAGAATGACCCTCATGATGAGACCCGTCGGCAGGTTCGGCTACATCACGCGTCCCGAGGACAACATTCGCCCGGCGAATTCGGGGCGTCGGTCATGGATGTCGGCCGCGCTGTCGCTGGCGCTCGCTGTCGCCGTGCCGGCGTTTGCGTCTCCTGCTTCGGCGGAGAAGCTGACCATCTGGAGCGGGTGGCCTGATCTGGCTCCGTTCTACAAGCGCGTCGGCGACCAGCTGAAGAGCAAATACCCGGATCTCGAAATCAGCGTTGAGTCCATTGCGCTACGCGAGCACGAGAAGCGGCTGGCACTGTCGCTTCCATCGGGCGCGGCCGGGGACGTCATCGAGATGGAGGTCGAGGCGGCACGGTATCTCGAGGCCGGCCTCATCCCGGAGCCGCCGGCGTCGATCGTCGATTTCGTCAAAGCCAATTACGACATGACGCGCGTGAAGACCGCCATGTACGAGGGCAAGATCTTCGGTGTGCCGTTATTCCAGGGGCAGGGCGCGCTGTTCTACAACACCGAGATGTTCGCCAGGGCCGGCCTCGACGGTCCGCCCAAGACCATGGCCGACTACACCGCTTATGCGCAGAAGCTCGCGCAGCGCGATGCCTCCGGCGTGCCGACGGTGAGCGGATGGAGCTTGCGTCTCAGCGGCGGCGGCTCGGGCATCGCGGAGAAGTACTGGACCATTCTCTATAATCACGGCGGGACGCTGCTCGAGGAGAAGGGCGGAAAATGGCGCGCCGCCTATGCGAACGCAGCCGGCCGCGCCGCACTCAAGCAGTATCTCGACAACGTCGTGGTCTACCGTACCGTGACGCCCGAGATGAAGGCGGATGCGGAGGCCTTCGAGCTCGGCCAGACCGCGATGTTCATCCGGGAATCCTGGGTGATCGGCGACGTCGCCAAGAAGGCGCCCAATCTCAAATACGCCACGGCTCCACTGCCCAAGGGCACGCTGATGGTCCCGGTCGATCTCTACGTGCCGAACAAGGGACCCAAGAGCCAGATCGCCTGGGATTTCGTGCAAAAGGCCAACGAGCCGGAAAATCTGCTCTGGCTGCTCGAGAACACGGCCTGGGTCCCGAACCGCAAAGGCCTCGACTACTCCGCCGTGCTCAAGAAAATCCCGCAGCTCGACGCCTTCGTCAACACGCCGCCCGGCCACGTCTTCTTCACGGTCCCGGCGATCAGCCCTGCCAGCGAAATCCTCACCCGGCTCGCGGCGCGGCTGGAGAAGGCGTTCACCGACAAATCGCTGGCCGGCAACGACGCCGCGATCGATGCTTTCCTGAAGGCCGCGGCTGAGGAGAGCGACAAGATCCTGGCCCGGGAAGACCTGCTGGCCAAACCCTAGACTCCATCGACAAGGACCCACTCAATCCAGGCGCCGGCGGCTGACCGGCGCTTGCCGGAGGATATATGCGCACCACGCCGAAATGGCTGTTTCCAGTTCTGGCGTTGCTTCCGGTCCTAGGCCTCTATGGCTGTATCCGCGTCTATCCGATCATCGAGACGCTGCGGCTCAGCCTCTTCCAGTGGAATATCATCTCGCGGCGCAAGCCGTTCGTCGGTTTCGCCAACTTCGTCGAGCTGGCGAGCGACCCGCTGTTTCTCGAAGCGATCTTCAACACCACCATCATCGCCTTTAGCGTCGTAGCGATCACCATCCCCGTCGCGCTTGCGCTCGCCGCCTTGATCAACACCCGGCAGGGGCTGCGGCGCAGCGGCGTCTATGAGGCCTCGGTCTTCCTGCCGCACGTCGTCTCGCTGGTTCCGGCCGCGATGGCCTGGAAATGGATTTTCGACGCCCGGCTCGGACCGCTCAACGCCCTGATCGGCCTTGTCGGGATTCCGGCCCAGTCGTGGCTGTTCGACCCTGTCCTGTCGCTGGTGTGCCTGATCGTTCTCTGCTCCTGGCAGGCGATCGGCTATGCCGTCTTGATCTTCCTGGTCGGACTGAAGAACGTCCCGGAGGCGCTCTACGAGGCCGCGCGCCTCGACGGCGCCTCGTCGTTTCAGGCCTTCCGTCACATCGCCGTGCCGCTGCTAAAGCCTGTCATGCTGTACGTGTCGGTCATCACGCTGATCTCGTCCTACAACATCTATGCGCAGGCCTTCGTGCTGGCATCGGATGTCCAGGGTGCGCCGGGGCGTCTCGTCCGAGTCCTCGTCCTCGACATGCTTGAAAACAGCTTTCGTAACTACCGGGTCGGCTACGCTGCTGCCGAAGCCGTCGTACTGCTCGTCATCGTCCTCATTTTGACCAGCGCGCAGTTCAGGCTGTTCCGCGACAGGAGTCGCGCATGAGCGAGCATCCGTCCGTCGTTGGTCAGAACGGTGCCGTCGGCCTCGTGATCGACGCCGTTCTTGGCGTCGTCAGCCTGATGATGCTCCTGCCGCTGGTCTTCCTGATCAGCAACGCGTTCAAGACGCCGCCGGAGCTGCTGGCGTGGCCGCCGACCGTCATCCCGCACCAGCCGACGCTGGAGAACATCGTCAGCGTCCTGCGCGAAACGCCGCTGTTTCGCTGGATCGGCAACTCGCTGATCTTCGCGACACTCTCGACCGCGAGCATCGTCTCCACATCGGCGATCGCAGGTTATGTGCTCGGCAAGTTCGATCTACCGGGGATCCCGGTCATCTTCGGCGTGATCATCGCGACGGCGGTCGTTCCCTTCGAAGTCTACATGATCCCGCTCTATCTCAACGTCCAGTCCGCCGGCCTGTTGAACACCTGGCCCGGGCTCCTAGTCGGCTATCTCATCATGAGTTTCGGCATCTTCCTGGTGCGGCAATATGTGATGACGTCGATCCCTGACGAGCTGCTGGAGGCTGCCCGGGTGGATGGCGCGGGGGAGCTCTGGATCTTCCTGCGGATCGTGCTGCCGCTGATGCGCGGCCCGTTGGGCGCTCTTGCCGTGCTGGCGTTCTTTCAGGCCTGGACTGCCTTCGCGTGGCCGCTCGTCGTCATGACCAACAAGGAAACCTATACGCTCGAGGTTGGGCTCGCCTTGTTTCAGACCGGCTTCACCGTGGACATCGGTCGCCTCAGCGCGGCCGCGGCGCTGGCGCTGGTTCCGAGCGCACTGTTCTTCTCGCTGATGCGTCGAAATTTCGTACGTGGCGTGGCCTCCAGCGGCTTGAAGGAGTGACGCCATGGCAGCATCGGAATAGGCGTAGATTTTCCTAGCAAATCATCCGTCTCTTAATCGGCGGCTCTGTCGGAGCATCTCTAACCGATGAGTGGGCGACGACTACATTCGCCATCATCCAAGTCGGTCTAGCGCCATCAAGCTGATTTGCGATGTGCGAACTTGAACGAAAAGTGCACGTATCTGGTACGGTAGTCGCGCTGAGGGAAACGAAGATCAAGTAAGATACTGACGTGATTGGTGGGCCCGGCAAGACTCGAATCTGCAACTAGATCGCCATGAGCGGCGGGACAATGGCCGCCTCCGTTGATTTTCCCGCGCATTTCGTTCTGTTGGTGATAGTGTGATAACGCCAGTCATTCCCGGCGACCGACGGCAAGCGAATTCCATTCGCATCCTACCCGCTAGTCGCTGCGGTCTGCCAAGTCAGCGTCTTGGTTCGCGTTGATAGGTCGTGAGTAAAAAGTTCATAGGAAAGCAAGCCAGGCGGGAATGGATCGTGAGTTTCTTCGAGCGTCTAAAGACAGAAGCATCTGCTGAGTGGCGGGCCTACACCGAGCATCCCTTCACAAACGGATTGGCAGATGGCTCGCTCCCTGAAGCCGCATTTCGTCACTACCTTGCTCAGGACTATCTGTTCCTCATCGAGTTTGCGCGCGCCTATGCACTCTCGGTCTACAAGTCGCCCAAGCTTGCCGACATGCGTGAAGCTGCGGCCGGCCTGTCGGCCATCCTTGATGTCGAAATGAGCCTTCATGTGAAGCTGTGTGCCGGTTGGGGGCTATCCCCGAGTGACCTTGAACAAACTCCTCCGGCGGTCGAGATGCTGGCCTACACACGCTACGTGCTCGATGCCGGAATGCGCGGCGATCTGCTGGCACTCAAGGTGGCACTTGCCCCCTGCGTGATCGGGTACGCGGAGATCGCAACGCGGCTCGCCTCGCGACCCGATGCGGACGCTAGGACGAACTCCTATCGGATTTGGATCGACGAGTACGCTGGCGTGCCATACCAGGAGGTCGCGGCGAATGCGCGTGCGCATTTGGAGCATCTCGCCGATCTCTACGCCACGCCGGCTCGCGAGGCAGAACTGATTGCCATCTTCAAGGAAGCCACTCGGCTTGAGGCGGACTTCTGGGAAATGGGCTGGCGTGTGGGCCAGCGTGTTGAATAGCCCTTCGGCAATCGGTTGATTGCAGGGACTCGTTTGACGGCTGCTGCGCACGAGTTGCGGAGGCGCGTTGTTCTAGAGGAACGCAGTGCGCGGAATTGCTGGAGTAACGAAGCACACGGCCTGGAACAGGCGCGAAAGTCCTCGCCAACGATAGGCGAGATGCAGGATCGCTAAGTCATTAGTATTGTTCAGTCGTGTCCAGTGTTGGAGATGGAGATCCTAGCACGCCATCGTTCTTCAAACGTGTCAGCGCCCTCTTTCAGTGCCAACGCTTGTGCATCCAAAGGATTGCCGGGCTTGTTAGCAATGAGGATACCTGTAGCTTCTCCGCGAGAACCGGGTTGGGGACGCTGCTCTGTAGGCCATTCCAGCAATGCTTTCGACAGCATGGGTTTGCCCGCGTACCAGCATTTTCGTCCGTCGATGATACGGTAGGACCACCATTGCCCTTGCGGATTTGGCGGCATTGCGGCGCTGCATTGTTGCTTGGCATGCAGGCTGGTCATTTCGAGCGATGAGAGCGCAACAATGCCGACGGTTAAAGAAAACGCTTGAAGCGGTTTGCTCATGGGCGCGCTCAATTGCCGTGTTGCTGCAATCGACTTACAGCAACGATCAAAGCAGGCCGCTCGAGAACTTCCACCAACTCTTCAAGGATACGCGCATGATCCTTGGGATGGGGCCGAAGGAATTCTTCCAATATAAGTTGCGCGTCGCTAATCGCTTCCAAGGCTAATTGCTGATCAGTCATCACTACTTACTCATCAATTAGTTGCGCAAAGCCAGCGAAGGGAGAGATCAAGTCAGCTTTGAGGAATATCCCCGCTCTTCTATTCACTTTTTATTTCAACTCTCGCGGTGTCGCCTCGGTCAATGTGCGAAATAATCCCACTAAGGCGTGTCGCGAGCGTTAGGGATCCCGGCGACTAAATAATCCGCTGCTCGATCCTCCCTTCGTCATCCCGCGCATCACCACCTGTTTCCTATCTCGCGGCGGCCGGAAAAAATCTGTTTTGCCATGCACCGCCGCGATGCATTGATCTTATTGAACTGTTCCCGATCAGCCTTTCTCACGAAGGGAGAGAGTGCCCCCCGCAGGAGCTAGGCCAGGGAAACCGTAAACTCGAAATGCCGTCTGGGGGAACGTAGGTAGGCGGCTTCGCCGAGTAAGGCATTTGGGCGGCCGGCTATTTCCACCGCGGTTCGTTCTGCAGCTCTTGGGATATCCTCTTTCGTTCGGCATCCAAGGCAGTCGATCGGGGTCGAGAATGGAAGGATCGCCATGTCCGTTTGCGATCGCATCCACCAGGCGCAAAGGCCATTTTCGAGCTCAGGGCTGAGATGGTCTCGCAAGGGAGAACTCGGATGCGCCGTCGGCGCGATATTGTCCTCGAACGGCCGGGGCAGCCAAGTTTGCGGCTATGGAAAGACGGAGAGCTACGTCAGGGTCAAGCTGATGACCACCGTGCCAATGGCAACAGCTCTAACGTCCTAGTACTCGCCGGACGCAAAGCATTCTGATTTCGTTAGTTTGGTGTAGTTGCTCAGCACTCGGGGGATCAATGGAGCCGAGAGTCTCGATACTAAACTTCGCTTCCAACTCTGACGCCATGCAGATGCAAATCTGCAAGCAAGCGTCCGTCGAAAAACCGCCTTGCTGCGCGCAACCGTTTCGGCACGCTGAGAGAAACTGCGGTCGCCATTCTGCAGCCGTGGCGATTGTTATAAAATTGACAGCAGCTATCGTCAGAGCAGGGAGAAATGCGGGCATTGCTTCGCTTCCCTTTTTTAGTTTTCTGAGGGGCCGCTCTAATTCGACTCCATCTTTTTCGGCTCTAGCAATATGTAGCTATTTGCGTAGTTGTCCCCTGAAGCGGAACCACAAATGACCGATCAGTGATAGGACTATGGCGGTCAGAATTATCGGGAGCCAGATCGACGTGGTTATGATGAACAAGGATATGATCACCACACGTCCAAAGATCGATTCGCTGACCGGATTCTTAAGACGAGCGAAATAGGCGTAGATAATAAAGATGGTGGCCGGCACCATCCACGCGGCGACAAGCACCAGTAACAGGTCAACAAGTTGGCTGGCATAATGGTGCATGAGCGCACCTCCTGACAGCGTCGGCGCGAATTGCTGTCACCGCTGCGAGAGATGCGGTGATTGTCGACGATAATTGGTCTTTGTTCGCGTTGGTGGGCATCTGCACGCTCGGCATCGCTGTCACGGCCGGTGCCCAAACTCTTGCGAGCCCGCAGCCTTCGATTCGCCTGAGCTAGGGCCTCTCAACGCGCGCTCGTTGAGATGGCTCGGGCAAGGGCTCGTCCAATGCAATCATAACCATCGGCGGTGTTGTGCAATCCGTCCCACGTTACAAGCTCGCTTTGCGCAACTCCGGCATTGATCGAGTTACGCATCAGCGCAAAACGAGAGAATAGGCCGACCCGTTCCTGCTTCGCGGCATCGGCGATGATGCCCTCCATCGTTGAGTAGCTAGCGGAAGCGAGCACCTGTGGCGCATATTGCAGATCCATCAGCACGACATCGGCAGACCCCGCCTTAAGTGCCCTTACCCCTTCAACAACGCTTCTTTTGAGCCCTTGGTCCGGCCGGCCACCCCAGGCGACGTCATTAGTACCTAATTGCCAGATAACGAGATCAGGCGTGTGCGCGAAAACGTCACGCTCGAACCGCGCGATGTTGTTCGGAATCGTATCGCCGACTCGACCGCTGTTGATGACCTCGATCGTTGCATTGGATCTAAGCCTCGAGAGTTCTCGGCGCATCACCTGCGGATATGTGGCCGCGGACCGAAGTACCCAGAGCCCCACCGTCGACGATGATCCGATCGCGACAATCTTTAGCGGCTCACCAGATCTCAAACGCGCCGCCGTGCGGGGCAATTGTGCGCCCAGCGAAACATCCAAATTTGCAGCAAGGCATCTCTCGCCAGATGATGCCCCGTCCTGCGCTTGAGAGGGCGCTGTGCTGGACAAACCGACAATCACAGCAGCACCGATCGACGCTATTGTTCGAGCGGTTCGGCTTACGCATGGTAGAACAAATCGACCCATGTTCCCCAATAACTGGTCGATTCTCTCTTGACAACCCTTGGCTTCAAACGTCTGTTTTTGATTGCAGGTCGATTGACGCGTGGGGAGCGAGCAGCACGTATGAGTCCGGGAATAAGGCAATGTCCGGCAAGCCTGTAGCGAAACGGTTGGTATTCCATATCGGCGGCTATGATCCAATCACGTCGCATGCCAGCGCGCAACGACGCTTTGTGCGCGAAATTGCGAGGTTCCAACGTACTTGGTCAGTGAAAGCGACCGTCGACGGTTCGCATGATTCCGCCGACCAGATACAATGGAACGTGACGACAATCGGCCCCGATTGGCTCGTCGAAACCGATTACCGTCTGGTCCGATGGCACGATGTAATTGAAGTGTTCGGGGGGCGAAGCATCGGCTCACGCATTTCCGTCGGCATTCTTGCGTTTCTGGATTTCGTTCTGACCGGCACTCTTTGGCGTTACTTGCAGACCAATTGGCGCTACGCACTTTTCTTTCTCTATCCATTCGTTACGTTCGGATTGCTCATCGCTGCCGCCTTTTTGATTGGCGTGGCTGCATTCAAGATCACTGGATCAATTCCCATTGCTACCGGTGGCGGCCTCTTCGGGCTCGCAGCCGTGTTGGCGGGTCCGTGGCGCTGGCTGCACCTGGGCGACTTGTTCGACGATTGGATTTTCTCTTGCGAGTACATTCGATTCGGTAATTCGGAGATAGAGCAGAGGCTGGACAGGTTGGCCGCCGAGCTCGTGGTTGCGGCGAGCAACTCTGCCGCAGACGAAATTGTGGTCGTAGGGCACAGCCTTGGCGCCGTACTAGCGGTTGATCTACTTGATCGCGCCTTGAAGCGGGACCCTGCGCTCGGTCGGAAAAAGATTCCCGTCACATTCTTGAGCGTTGGATCATCCATACTCAAGATCGGCCTGCACCCAAAGGCAGTGCGCTTTCGCAGGGCGGTGGAACGCGTCGCCGATTCCCGCGCGATCTTCTGGGGCGACTATCAGGCCCTCACGGACGCGTTGAATTTTTACAAATGCCGGCCGATGGCCGAAATGGGCTTGTCGACAGAAAACGAGGCGGCCGTCAGGGTCGTGAAGATTAGTCGAATGCTTAACGACGACATGTATCAACGCATCCGCTTCAATTTCTTCCGCGTGCACTGCCAGTTCGTCAGTGGAAATGACAGGCGAACATCGTACGACTACTTCATGCTCACATGCGGACCTATTTCAGCCAAATCCCAGACGCTCGCCCCGGATGGCGCTGTGTCGATGATCGCTGACGACGGAGGCCTTGTTGCGGGCGCGCCGGTGTCGGAAAGCGAACTGCTGGGAAATCCGGGCGCGGCAGCCTGATTCAAATGACGCCCACCATTTCAAAAGTCATCTTCGTTGCGTTGGTGATCGGCTGGTACCTCATACGCTATAAGTACGCGCGGCGTTCCCGCCGTGCGAGGGTTGTGCGGAGCGCTCGCGGCCCCCTGGAAACTGCGCTCCTGCTCATATCTCTTTCGGGACTCGGACTTGTGCCGCTCGCCTACGTAGCGACAGGAATGCCTCGTTTCGCAGATCACAGTTTTTATCCCTGGTTGGCTTGGCTGGGGTCTTTCTTTGCGATTGCGGCTTTGGGCGTGTTTCACCTGACACACCGTGCACTCGGCCGGAATTGGTCGATAAGTCTCGACGTGCGGGAGAACCATGAGCTTGTGACGGAAGGGATTTACCGGAGAGTTCGACACCCGATGTATTCGGCATTTTGGCTGTGGGCCATCGCCCAGGCATTGCTGCTGCCGAATTGGATCGCCGGTTTCGCGGGCCTTGCCGGCTTCGGGATCTTGTTCTTTGGCCGCGTCGCAAGGGAAGAGCGAATGATGTTGCAGACGTTTGGCGACAGCTATCGCGATTATATGGCGCGGACCGGTCGGGTCTTCCCGTGGATACTCTGAGGTAGGTCCCGGCACGTCTCGACCTGTGGTACCCACGAGACTGATTTGGAACCAGATGCCTCAATTTGCGTGCCATTTCCGCAACATGCGGCAGAAAAAGCGGTCGGAACCGCGGACTCCCCGGTCTATTCGTTGGTGCCGTGGCGAGTGTCGGGTTATTCCTATGCGTGTCAGGTGAATCCAATCGTTCCGAACAATGGTGAGAACCGATGTTGAAATTCGTTGTCCTTGGAATCGCTTCTTTGGCTTTCGTGGGAACCGCAGCTGCTGCGGACCTGCCACGGCCTCAGCCGGTTGCCGTCGCGGCGCCGGTTGGCAAAGCTCCGATCGGCAAATATCCCGTGGGTAAGAGCCCCGTGGGCAAATACCCGGTCGCTGCCCCGGCTCCGTTGGTGACCAAGGGTTGATCTGACTATTCATTCGTACGCCAGCGGCGTTCGTTTGGGGTAGTAGATTACCTGTGGCATCGGATCTTGGATCCAAGAGGATTCGAAGATGGCGGGAGTGATTCGGAAATATCCGGGTCTGGGGCTTCTTGCAAAGGCCGCCATGCTGGCGGCCTTTGTAGGCTTGGGGGCCGGGATCAGTAGCGCGCAACCACTCGTGGCGCGTACCGACCAGCAGCAACGGGACGCTCTCCCCAGTTCGGCGATGAAGCATGCAGCGACCATGGCTGCTGCTACGCCGGCGATATCCGATGTAAAGCCAGCTCGAAGAGCTGCCGCCACGGGTCCCTACTACGTTGATTTTCGTGCCCGCACGGCGGCAACGTACGGTCATGCATTCGTCTGGTACGGAAAGACGGGCGAAAAGCAGGTCGAGGTCGCTGGTCTGGCTCCGGCCGGCGACGAGGTGCCCTATATCCTGGGACACATTATGTTTGTCCCTTCTGAGACGGGTGCGACCTACGGTGATCTTGACGAGCAATATCTGACGGCCAGCTATCGTGTCTATTTGTCTGAGGCAGACGCCAAGAAGGTCTTTGCTTATATCAAGCGCCAGCAGGAGTCTTCGCCGCTCTGGAATGCAGCAACGACAAACTGTACTGCCTTTATCGGCCGCATAGCGACGTTCATGGGCCTCAACGCTCCGTTTCATCTGCTAAAGCCTGAGGAATACGTCAACAAACTCAGAGAGCTGAACGGGGGACGAAAAACGGTGCAGCTTGAACCAGGTCGAGGCTAAAATCCTCGGATTGAGTTCATCCACTCTTCCTTGCGTCTGGATGGGTGTGAGGTCTTCAAGAAATTCAAGCGAGCTTGTTCTTTGAGGATGCGGTTCGATACGACCAACCTTCGTGCGCTGCCTCGCCTAGTTGATGAATAGGCCGGGAGATCATGGAACGTCCGTGGCGCTGCGCTGCAAGGCAGCTCCACCTCCGC
This sequence comes from Bradyrhizobium sp. 63_E2_N1_3, assembly GCF_052076005.1. Lineage (NCBI taxonomy): Bacteria > Pseudomonadati > Pseudomonadota > Alphaproteobacteria > Hyphomicrobiales > Nitrobacteraceae > Bradyrhizobium > Bradyrhizobium sp. 63_E2_N1_3. The sequence continues at coordinate 2,460,923 of NZ_CP197235.1, forward strand.
TTGGTCGTGGCTAAGCTCTTGTTGGAAACCGTTCTGAGGGTGAAGTCCTCCTTGGCGTAGTTGAGGAAGGTTCGCAGAACTTGTCGTCGCAGACGAAGATCACCGCTTAGGCAATGGTTCTGCGTCGAGGCCGAGCATCGACATCAATCGACCAGTGCACGTCGCGTACACGGCAGGATAATAGATGCTCTCCGCGCCGGATCGAGATCTGTACCATCAGCACGCTTGTCGCCGCCGATGTTGATTCGCGATCATGATCGCGGTGTAGCCGACCTTTGCGGCGGTCACGGCGCGTAAAGCTGCGTGTTGTCAAGTCGACAAGGGCTCTTTTAGCTTTGTGGAAATGGAAGAGGTGAGTTCACTTCGCTCCTATTCGAGCGCGGTGGATCAGACGCTTTTTTTGAGCTAAGCCGTCTGAGCCGCCTGGAACGGCGCGGGCGGCCGCTCTATTGCGGCATACTCAATGCCTGCAAGCTATCGCGCCGGTATTCGGGGGACGTGGATGCGGGTCCATATGATTGTTGCCGGCCTTATCCTAGCGATCATCGGGAAGGCCAGTGCCACGGTTGTCGATAAGGGAACCGACGCGCAAAAGTCTTGCGAGCTGCTTGTCAAGAACTCGCTTCGCAATCAGGACGAAGCTCGGTCCGCAGGCGCATGTGAGGGAATGATCGAGACCGCGATGCTCTTTTCACCAAATCTGCCCGCTGACGTGCGTGCATGCCCCCCCGCGCAAGGCAGCCCTTTGCAAAGTGCGAAGGTTTTTCTGCAGTATCTTGATAACAATCCGGATCGAGTGAATGAACCGGGGATCACCGTCGCGATCGAAGCATTCAGGGATGCTTGGCCCTGCCGTGGGGACGGTGCCGGAACTGGACCGAAAAAGCGTGCCCCAAAAAAATCCAATTAGAACGCGTATCTGCTGATACTAATACTAGCCTTACGGTCCGCGATGTTCGCGTCCGACCTGATTGATTCGCAATGCACTACTGCCGAGGTGCGCGAGCTGAACCGCAGTGCTCACCTCCATAACCAGCACTCAAACGCCTTATCGACGAGCGAAGCGACCCCTTGAGCCCCGATCAACAGCGGGGCATTGTGCCATCAACGCCCGGGCTGGAACAGCATGACAATCCCCTGCCGCGTCCTGATGATCTATCCGAAGTTCGTTCCGAATTCGTTTTGGAACTATGCGGAGGCCTGCGAACTCGTCGGCGCGAAGTATCCAACGGCGCCACTCGGCCTGATCACCGTCGCCGCTATGTTGCCGAAGCATTGGGACATCCGGCTCGTCAACCGCAATACCGAGGCGTTGACAGATGCGGACCTCGACTGGGCCGATCTTGTGATGATCGGCGGTATGCTCAACCAGCAGCCTGATGCCATCTATCTGATCGATCTCGCCCACCTGCGCGGCAAGCCGGTATGTGTTGGTGGGCCGGACGTCTCCTCCAGCCCGCATCTTTACGCGGACGCGGACTTCCAGGTGATCGGCGAGGCCGAGCAGGTCATCGAGCAGTTCATCGCCGCCTGGGAAAGCGGCGAACGCAAGGGCGTGTTCATCGCCGAGAAATTCACGATAGATGTCACGCTGAGCCCCATGCCTCGCTACGATCTGCTCAACTTCGATCACTATCTATACATCGGCTTGCAGTATTCGCGTGGCTGCCCGTTCACTTGCGAGTTCTGCGATATTATCGAGCTATATGGTCGCGTGCCGCGTACCAAGACCAACGATCAGATTCTCGCAGAGTTGCAGGCGCTCTACGATCACGGTTATCGCGGGCATGTCGATTTCGTCGACGACAATTTCATCGGCAACAAGAAGAACCTCCGCACCCTGATGCCGCGGCTCAAAGCCTGGCTGGAGGAGCACGACTATCCATTCGAGTTCTCAACCGAAGCCTCGATCAACATCGCGGACGACAGCGAGTTGTTGCAGGCAATGAAGGATGCGAACTTCTTCGCGATCTTCGTCGGCATCGAGAGCCCGGATCCCGAGACGCTCGTGCAGATGAAGAAGAAGCAGAACACCAGGCGCAACATCGCCGAGTGCATTCACAAGATTTACGGCTACGGCATGTTCGTCACCGCTGGCTTCATCGTCGGGTTCGATAGCGAAAAGGCCTCGATAGGACAGGCGATGGCCGACCTCATCGAGGAGGCGAGCATTCCAGTCTCCATCGTTGGACTGCTTTATGCGCTGCCTGGGACACAGCTTACACGGCGGTTGGCCGCGGAAGGCCGCTTGCACCAGGGCCATGACCTCATGAATGTCGAGCAGACGGGCGATCAGTGCACGCTCGGATGCAATTTCGATACTAAGCGTCCGCTTCGTGACATCCTTGCCGATTACAAGGCTGTGCTCGGGCACGTCTACAGTCCGGCAGCATATGCAGGACGGCTGTCGCGTCTCGCCGCCATGCTCGACCGGTCCGACCGACGCCGCGACCTGCCGGATGGCGACGTGCGCAAGAGGCTTGGCGGCATCGACAGCGTACACAAGATCATGCGGGCCCTGCCGAAGGTTCGCGAGCCGTTCTGGAAGACCTTCGTCGAAGTCGCGGAGACCAATCCGGGCGCGCTACGGTACATCGTGATGCTGATGGCGTTGTACATGCACCTCGGGCCGTTCTCGGAACGCGTGATCGGCGAGATTGACCGCCGCATTGCCGAGCTGGACCATGTACCTCCACTAAGGGCTACCGCAGTCAGTCAAGTGCTACCTCCAGCGACGGTGTAGCCACAGCCACTGATCGGGATATTCGCGGATCCAGCCCTCGATGACCGATGTGACCGCCTGCATCGTTCCCTGAATGTCAATTTGTCCGGCGGCATCGCGGACCGGCTTCACTTCTTCAGACAGTTCGCCACGAAAGCGCTGTCCGGGCAGACGGATGACGCGCACACCATGAATCGGGCACTCAATCTGCCGCAGCAGTCGCGCAAGCATCGGATTGGCCCTGGTCTTGCGGCCGAAGAAAGTAACCTCGACGCCGTTGGTCAGATACTGGTCGACCAGCATTCCAACGTGCTGGCCACTTTTAAGGGCCTCGGCAAGTCTTAGGGGCGCATCACGACCCGCGGGAATGAGCGTGCCCATTTTCACGGCGCGCATATCCTGGATGATGCGGTCGGCGGACGCGATGTTGGGTCGGCGATACAGGATCGCAGTATCCGACCCGTGCGCGACGGCTGCCAGGGCCGGAAGTTCCCAGTTAGCGAGATGACTCGCAAAGATCAGCGCCGGTTTGCCGTCGAGCCGCAGCTGCGTAAACAATTCATATGAGCGCCTGTCGATTTCGATGCAGCTAGCTTTGGGCCGTGCGGGATCATAGTTCCAGATGTGATCAAGATGCGCGAATTCGGCGCCGACTCGACCGAGATTGTCCCAGACGCCTGCGAGAATGGTCTCGATCTCTGCAGGCGATTTTTCCGGAAATGCGGCGGTTAGATTGGCTCGACCGATCTTTTGCTCCCGCATCATGGGCCCGATTGAGCGAGTGATCCGAGCGAATAAGTTGGCGGTCTTGGTTGGATCGAAATGGCGAGCGGCACGCAGTATTCCGATCGTCAACGCGCCCACCGCCGCTTGGCCCAGGGGCTTGGTCACGTCGCGAAGTTGGAGCCTGGTCCGCATTGCAACGACAACCTTGGCTTACAATTTCGGCTTCCACGGGCTTCAGCGCGCATCATCATGCCACCGATACGCGATGCGATCAAAGACACCGACGAGTTGCGCAGGGCGCGCCTCTCGAGTTCGCCTGCAACGGAGGATGAATCGTGCGGGTTCGATCGAGTGCTTCGCGCGTAACAATGAGCGTACCCAGGCGTGGGGTGCAGTCCAATCGCGACATCAGCTCCGAAGCCGATTGAGACGTGAGCAGCCGAAGCGATACTTCGGAGCTCGGGTCCTCGCTAGGACGTGGACTCATTAGCGCCGAGCCATAGCCTGATTGACGCGAGTTGCACGAAGGCAAGGTAATTGGCGGCAAGTTTGTCGTAGCGCGTCGCTACCCGACGACATTGCTTGATCCTGTTGAAGAACCGCTCAACTCGATTGCGAGCGCGATACAGGTAGGGACTGAAGCAGATCGGTTCGCTGCGATTGCTTTTCGGCGGGATGTTGGCCCATGCTCCTTTCTTGATCGCAAGTTCTCTAATCCAATCGGCGTCGTAGCCACGGTCCGCCAGCAGCATCGATCCAGGCTTCATGCGAGACAAGAGTTTTCCAGCAAGCCGATTGTCGTGGGCTTCCCCAGGCGTCAGCGCAACTCGGACCGGTAGGCCGTTTGTATCCACGACCGCATGAATCTTACTGGTCAACCCGCCCCGTGATCGCCCCATGCATTGTCTTTTATTCCGGTCGATGCAGGCTCCATGTTGATGCACGCGGACAATCGACGTGTCGATCATTTGCACAGCGGCATCGTGAGCGGCTGCCAAGGCCTTCATAATCGCCGCCCACACACCTGCTCGTCGCCAACGAACGAAGCGATTGTAGCAAGTGGTATACGGGCCGAAGGCGTCTGGTAGATCGCGCCATGGCGCCCCGGATCGTAGCACCCAGAAGATGCCATTGAGGACGCGACGGTCATTCACCCGCGGTACGCCGCGCGGCTTGTTGGGCAGCATCGGCCTGATGGCAGTCCATTCCTCGTCGGAGAGTTCGTAGCGCATGATTCGGCCCCCTTCGTTAGGGGATTTGAATCATGGCTCGGCAGTCAGGCTCAATGGGCGCCAGCCGACGGGATGGCCGCGATGTGCCCGAAAGCGGACGCATTATGCTCACTCTGAGTTTTGTCGAGTTTGACCCGGAACGGACGTCTGGCGCATGACTAGCTGGCGACTGCGCACCCCAATTTGTGCCGAACATGCGATTGCGCCGTGTGCGGTTAGCCGAGGTACTCGGATAGGATGTTGTTCGTGCCACAGTTCGTCGTTTTTTGCGAGGACCTCGCGGAAAGCAGTTGGCCTATGACCGACATCGAGCTACCCCTTGCTTATGAGCAAGAGCAGGAGTTTCCGGCTTGTTCTGATCAAGCCGTCACATTACGACGACGATGGCTACGTCATTCGATGGTGGCGCGGCGGCCTGCCTTCGAACTCATTGGCCTGCCTTTACGGCATCGCGCTCGATTGTCGTGAACGCCAGGTTCTCGGGCCCGATTTCGACATCGAGATCGACGCCATCGATGAGACCAACTGGAAGGTGCGTGTCGCGGATCTGGCGCGCGCAATCAAGGCCGCGGATTCCGGTATGGTGATGCTGGTCGGAGTCCAGTCCAATCAGTTTCCCCGATCGCTTGATCTGGCGAGACGGTTTCGCAAGCTCGGAATCCACGTTGCGATCGGCGGCTTCCATGTGTCCGGCACCCTCTCGATGCTGCCGGAGCGCGATCCCGGCGTTCAGGAGATGATGGACCTCGGTGTGTCGGTCTTCGCAGGCGAGGCCGAGGGACGGCTGGAGGAGCTGTTGCAGGACGCGGCCGCCGGGCGATTGCAGCCTCTCTACAACTACATCGACGATCTGCCGCACCTGGAGAGCCAGCCATTGCCGATCATTCCCCGCCAGCAGATCCGGCGGGTTATCGGCCACACCACGAGCTTCGACGCCGGGCGTGGCTGCCCGTTCCAGTGCTCGTTCTGCACCATCATCAACGTGCAGGGCCGCAAGTCGCGACGCCGCAGCGCCGACGACATCGAGGCCGTGATCCGCGCCAACGTCGCCCAGGGCGTCTTCGCCTTCTTCCTCACCGACGACAATTTTGCGCGCAACAAGGATTGGGAAAGCCTGCTCGACCGCATCATCGCGCTGCGCGAGAAGGAGGGCTGGGACCTTCGCTTCACGATCCAGGTCGACACGCTTTGCCACAAGCTACCGAACTTCATCGAGAAATGCGCCAAGGCCGGCGTCCGGCGATGCTTTATCGGCCTCGAAAACATCAACCCGGACAGTCTGCTCGGCGCCAAGAAGCGGCAGAACAAGATCACCGACTATCGCGAGATGATGCTGGCCTGGAAGAAGGCCAGGATCATGACCGTCGGCGGCTACATTCTGGGCTTTCCCAACGACACACCGGAATCGATCGTTCGCGACATCGAGATCGTCAAGCATGAGCTGCCGATCGACATGCTGGAGTTCTTCTTCCTGACACCACTGCCGGGCTCGGAGGATCACAAGACGCTCTATATGAAGGGCGTCGCGATGGATACGGACCTCAACAAATACGACCTGGACCACGTCACGGTCGACCACCCCGCCATGTCCAAGGCGGACTGGGAGCGGGCCTGTGAGCTCGCCTGGAACACCTATTACAGCTGGGAGCACATCGAGACCCTGATGCGGCGTGCCGCGGCCATGGGCAACAATGTCGGCAAGATCGGGACCTACGCGCTTTATTTCAAAGGCTACCATCCCATCGAGCGGGTCCATCCGCTCGAAGGGGGGGTGCTGCGGCTCAAGAGCCGCGACGAGCGGCGTCCGCATCTGCCGGTCGAGCCGGCCTGGTCGTTCTATCCGCGCTATGCCGCCGAGACCGTCGTGAAGGCCGCGCAATGGGCATCGCTAGCGCTGCGCCTCCACCGGCTGGCGCGCAAGGTCAAGTCGGATCCGCACCGGCTCACCTATGTCGATGAGGCGATCACACTGCTGCCCGACGAGACCGAGAATCTGGACTTGTACAAGACCCGGTCCAGCCAGGCATTTCTCGATCAGCGGCGACATATCGAAGAGGCGCAGAAACCTAAGTTGGCCGTGCGGTAGTTGCCAACTCGCGTTAGTTGATTTCTCGAGTCGCCGCGAACCATCGTATCCTCACGGATTCACGGACAAGCGACGTCCGTTTGCAGCGAACAGCCCCAAAACATCCACTTCGGCTTTTGGTCCTCACGCGAAGTCCGGCTTGGCTCTGAAATCGTCAGCTTATTGGGGTAGACCGGAAGTGACTGGCCGACTTCCAAACCGCCGCTCATGACCCAAACCGGAAGCCGCGCCTGCTCGTGATGGCTGTTATTTCGCCGCGCAGCAACGGCGGCTGGCCGCAAGAAAATCAACCGGGGTGTATAAAAAGGAACATCCTGCGCGACCTTTTCGTGCCCCAATGCTGCAAGCTCCGATATGGAGCCGCAGAAAGAGACGATGCACTCTTAGGCGGCTTGGTTCTCTCTGCCGGAACAGGCCCTAAGGCGACCTCAGTTGGAGCCTCTCGCGCTCTATCCTGGCGGAATAGGGCGATCTCAGGCCGACAAGACAAATAGGCACACAGACCAGACAGCTTTTGTTGGTGACACGGCCATGGTGGACAATAGGGAGTAGGTGCAATGAGAGTCTCCTCGATTGTCGGACTGCTGTTTGCAGCAGTGATGTTGGCGATCATTCCGGTCTCGCCGCAGGTGACACCGCGCGGCGTGGAGTTAAGCGTTGATCAAGCGCAGGCCGTCACGTACCGGCGCGCCCGCGTGACGGCGCGTCGTGTCGACCGTCGCGATTACCGCTATACGCGTCGCGCCGTGCGGCGTGGTGTTTATTAACGGAGCGCGATAGGCAAGGGTGTTGGCGCGGGCAGAGAGCCAGAACCGGTTCCAGTCGTCGCAGCGCGCGAGGCATGCTATGACCCCTCTACCAGCGGGCGACGCGTTCCTTACGGTCGCCATTATGAGTGCCACTTTCCTGACAGAGGTCGCTCTTTTCATCCTAATTGGAATGATCTGAAAGGAGCGCAAGTGGCGGCGGCTCCCGTTAAAGTCTGCTCAGTCGGGCATAGCGGACAAGATTGGTGCAGGTTTGGTATCCGGGCGATCAGCGCGATCGAAAGCGCTTGACGCCGGTGGTATGATTTCCGCGATGTGGCCGTACTGCATGCATGCCCGAATTGATGTCGCCACGCATGCCCGAATAGATGGAGAAGGTCGGGTCCGCGGCTAATGCCGCGGCGGGTTCCCATGCCGAGGCGGGCGTCGCAAGGAGCGCGGAAAAAACGAGCGCTGCGCCCAAAACTTTGAAGCTGGTCATGGTATCCTCTTGTTTACTGGCGTGCACGATGCGCGTGCTGTCCATTGACATGAATGACAGTTAGGCGTTGGCATTCCCCTCGCGCAGGGGTGGCGCAATCACGCTTCGTCGATCGGCGTGATGCTGATGTCGGCAACCGGCCGCGTTTCGCAAAGCCGTTGAAAACCTCTCTCCGGACTGTGAATAGAATTTTAGCCGCCGATGGCGCGTACACGCGCAACGGCGCGTGACGAGCGCGGGCCGGAATTTGTGATCGATTCCTCCGCCGGCCTCGCGCAGCGGTAAACGACCATGAACAAATATTTCAATTTAAGCCGCCGGTCGCTCCACCCATTTCCAAAGCAAAGGCCAACGCAAAGAGGACTGCGGAGATCCGGTCACTCATTATCTGTCACCTTGGCAACCAGACCCTATCGAAACCTGCGTCCCCTCGTCGGGCCGAGCTTGATCTATCTCAAGTCCCTGAGCGGCGATTGGCGTTGGTTGGCTTGCCCGATCGGACAGCCAGGTCCGATGTTCGGGGGGCACACAGCGGGCAACGCACGCCGAATGAAGTTGTCGCGATCAGATGGATAGCCGCAATGGATTCGCTTTGTCGGAGGTGAAAATGAAGCGAGCCGTCCTCATGACGACCATTGTCGCTCTCGGGGTGATCCAGGGGACACGCGCCGAGCCCCAGGCCGCCCAGTGTTCGTCCTTCTACATCTCGGAAATCAATCTCGTATCGACGGCCGACGGCGAGGCCGGGCACGTTCAGACCTTTGTGGGGTTTGGCCCCTCCAAGGAAGAGGCAGAGAAGAGCGCCCTGGGATGGTGCTCGCATATCAGGTTCGATCTTGAGACCTGTTTGAATTCGGATCGCCTGACCGCTCGCAACTCTCCGTCAGACGGAGGTGACGCCGCACTTCATCTCAAGTACATGAAGGCAGTTGCGCGCATTACCGGCTGCAGTTAGAGCGCGTTCGCGAGCGATCGAACGCGCTTGATCTATATCAAGCAGCTCGTGGCCATCTTGCTGCAGGTAACAGACGACGTAGAGCCCAGGTCAATGTTTCGGGGGCGCACCGGAGCGACCGGCATGCCACTGGCGGCATATTTCTGGAAGGTCGGAGCAGTGTTGCTCGCACTGCTCTTTGTTGCAGATTATTGGCTGCCGAGGGCCCCGACCGTCGATCAGGCGGCTGCGGACCGGCCGGCCATACGTATCCACTCAGATCGCAAATGGCCCGAGCGTATTGTCTTCGATACCCAGTCGCCGGTGATCGTCGCCGCTGCGCCCGTGGCCGAGGCGACCGAGGTCGCAACTTCATCGGATGTGGCCGAACCGCCCGTTACCGTCAGACAGAGCCCGGCGGTGGCGAATTCTTTCGCGATGCTGCCGAAACAGGATACACGCCCGCCTGAAACCGTCGATCGCAAGCGACAACGCAAGATGTTGCATGTTGCGGCTCGACCGAGGCGAAACGTCCAGCCGCAGATGCTTCTGGCGGCACGACAAGGGCAGTTCGGCTGGTTCGGCTTCAGAACCTGGTGATCGGCGTCCGGTCGGGACCTGTATCTCGCTCAGCGTTCCATTGTTCATCGACAAGCCAAGCTTGGATGCGGGACGACGGAATGAGTTGCTTGGGGACGTGCGGATTGATCGTGCCCGCAAATACTACGAGACCTTCGTCGAGCTTTGCACGAACGAATGCCTTGGCCTCTGCTTCCGTAGCGAAGGTCCTTGTTTCCCGAGGGCTCCGCTGCTTCGGCAGCGTGCCGCGTTTACGAACCTCGAAGGTGACATACCAAGTCGGCGTCATCGCACGCACCAACTAATCGCCCTAGCCCAGTCGGTCTCTTATTTTGGTGCGGGTATCACGAAGCTGGTTGATCTGAATCAAGGTCGCGGTGACGGGCGGCAGGAAACACGGATAATGTTCGACGGAGTTAACGCACAGCCCAGCTCACCCTTGATGTACGTCAATGTCGCTCATCTCTCCGCGCACACGCTATCGTAAGCCGTAGGAATGCGGCTTTTGCTACCCTTGGAGGACCATCATGAAGGCTAAGATGCGACTTTCGATCAAGTCAGTGACGGTTACAGGAATCGCTGCCAGCGCACTTCTGGGACTTGCAGGGGCCACACTTGGCTCCATCACCGGCCCGCGCGATCGTGTATTGCCAGTACGTCGACTATCCGGTGGGTTGCGTTGCCCGGGCTGGCGTTGCCCTCCGGCCACGGCCCGTTGCGCGCGCTGCAGTCCGTCATAACGTCGGCGGCAATGCCAATGGTGGCGTTAATCGCGTCGGAGTGCGTCGATAGAGGATTTGCCTGCGGGCCACCAGCCTTGGTAACCAACCTCGTGACCCGCGGTAGCATTCAACACTACTTCTCGGCCATGCAGCGTGCCTCCCTTTGCATGTCGGTTATTGGCCCATAGGCGGCCCCGGCCGAGCGTGGCGCAGTGGTCCGGTTTCGCGTGACGAGCCGACCGAGTTGGGCCCCCGATCTCAACGTCCGCCCGTGACCCTGGCTGTCGGATATCGTTTTCGAATTGAAAGAGGCGACGATTGCGCCGCCTCTCCTTGTGGTCCGCGTGCTTACTGGCAGACGTACATGATTCCGTCACCGCCCTTGATCAAGGTGCCGGGCGTGCAACCAATGCCATTGAGCTTCGCGTAGCTATCCCAACCGTCGTAGCAGGTGTAGGAAGCACGCCCAAAGACCCCCACAGCCGTGCCGTACCCGGTCGTGCCGCCGGCACCACACCAGGGGCCGCCAGCGTAGTAGGCCCGCACTGCGTACCAAGGCAGACCGGACTGATCGGGTATGTAGTGACTATAGGGATACGGGCTGACATAGAGCCGCCTCGCTTGGGCACTCTCAACTGACAGCGAAATCCCGCGCTGCTCAGACCAGTCAACGGTGAACAGTGTCGCAAAGGCGATAACCGAAGTTACAATTGCAAAATTTCTGAAAATCATCCGCTTCATCGTTTTGCTCCTATCCTGTCTCGCCCCCTTTGCTTAAGGAGGCCCGTCGGTTGATGCCGACATTGACAAAGATCAAGGGGCTTGACCTAACTCGTGACCAAATTTCAACGTGAATCACGGAGTTTATGCACGCAACCGTGCACAAAGTCAGTCGAGAGATGTTGCTGCGTCGCGCTCTTTGGTGTGTTTGCTCGGTGTTACGTCGAGGCTGAAGTGAGGCTGGCGGATCGCTTCGGGCGGCACCTGAAAGAAGGTAACAGCGCCAATGTTATCGGAAGTCGGCAAAGATTTCGAAACGACAACCAAGTGAGCGATGTCGCCTCTTGGCCGATTGTGTTGCAAAAGTCGAAAGTTGCAGGGCTCAAGCTTCTTCGCGAAAACACTAAGCAGCGAGCGATCGCTGATTCGTATGACCTCAATCGCGTTACCGAAGTCGCCTGTGAATTTTGCGTGAGGCCGTGAGGTCCCTCGCATCTTGTACGCGAAAGTCGCGCCCACGGCCCGCAGAATTTTGGTCATCGGCGAAAATCGACTTTTGCAACAATATCGGCCCTTCAGCGACCTCGGCAGACGTCCGCTTTCCCGCCGCTGTTAGGGGTTGAGCGGACATAAGGCGGCCAGCTGCTTAATGAGTACACAGCCTAGTCATCTGGAACGCAAGTTCGCCACATTAGTTGATAGCTCGAATCTCTACAGAGGAGAGAGCTCGTGGCGAATGCAGGTGAACGAGGCCGGCCGATCGCGCCGTTGGTGCTTAGTCCGCAGGAGCGGGCGTACTTGGAGAGGCAAGTTCGTCGTCATCGCGTTGCCCGATCGCTATCTGAGCGCTGCCGCGCGATCCTGCGGTGTGCGGATGGCTTGCCAAGCAAGTCCGTGGCTGCCGAACTCGGCCTCCACGAACACACCGTTGGCAAGTGGCGTCGCCGATTTTTGAAGGATCGCTGTGATGGCCTGCTTGACGAGGCCCGCCCTGGCCGCCCTCGAACCATCAACGACGATCAGGTTGCTGAGGTAATTGAGCGGACATTGCGTACAACGCCACCCGACGCGACGCACTGGTCGATCCGCTCAATGGCTGAGGAAACTGGCTTTTCCCACACCACGATCCGCCGAATGTGGATGGCGTTCGGCCTGCAGCCGCACCGCAGCCAGACATTCAAGCTGTCGAGCGACCCGCTGTTCGTCGACAAGGTCCGCGATATCGTCGGCCTTTACCTGTCCCCACCGAACCGAGCCCTTGTCCTCAGTATCGATGAGAAAAGCCAGATCCAGGCCCTGGATCGCGAGCAGCCGGTCCTGCCGATGATGCCGGGCGTACCGGAACGGCGCACGCACAGTTATGTGCGGCATGGTACGACCTCGCTGTTTGCCGCGCTCGATGTCGCCTCGGGGTTCGTCATCGGCAAATGCTATAAGCGGCACCGGGCAGTCGAGTTCTTGAAGTTTTTAAAAGGGATCGATGCTCAAGTTCCTGAAGGCCTCGATGTCCATCTCGTCATGGACAACTACGCCACCCACAAAACACCTAAGATCAAAGCGTGGCTCGCCCGTCGGCCGCACTATCATGTCCACTTCACGCCGACTTCCGCGTCATGGATCAATCAGGTCGAGCGCTGGTTCGCTGAACTCACCAGAAAACAGATCCAGCGAGGTGTTCACACCTCCGTCAGGCAGCTCGAGGCCGACATCCGTACCTTCATCGACCTGCACAACAGAAAACCGAAGCCATTCAAATGGACCAAGTCCGCAGACCAGATTTTGGCTTCCGTCAAACGCTTCTGCTATAAAGCTCAGCGGACTTTATGTGGCGAACTTTAGATTCACGTGACTAGTTCTCAAGCCAGACACTCATGCCCGGCTCAAGGTCTGTCGAATCTCCCTTGGGATCGAGGCGTAAGCGCAGCGTATTGCGGTCATGATGGCCGATGACACGCTCTGCCTGCCAGGTGGCAAAGTAAGCGTTTCGGGGCCGTCGGGGCAGCTTCTGACCCAAGGCGACATTCAACGTCTGGAGTGATTTCCAGCTTCTGTCTGATCTTCGGATGCTAGCCGGGGAAGTCGCGGAACTCCTTGACGAGATTGAACGGGATTTTCCACCCGGCGCCTCCCCCGCGCATCAGCATCTTGATGTCTTCCGCCCTGTTTTCTTTTCCGGTTTTCGGATCGGTCTCCAGCGTGTGGCCTTGGCTGTCCCAAGGTTTGCTCGCGCTCTTCGAGTAGTAGCCGAGAAAATGGCCGGATTCATGGGCAGACGTGTTAGGCCCGCGTTGCGAGCTGATGAAGGCAAGGTCCAGCCCGCGAGCAAACGAGCCATTGGCGAGGCCGCCATTGGACCAAACCTTATCGACGCAGAAAATGGTTAGATGGGCGCCCTGAACTTTGTGTTTGACGAAGATGCCCTTCAGTTTCTCGACGTCGATCACATCGGGAAAGGTCGCCAGGCTCGCATCCTTCATGCCAGTCGCATTGGCGATCTCCTGTTTGATGGCAGCCTGCGAGTCGTCGATGACCAGCCAGTCGCTTGGCACCCGCTCGAAGCGGATGTTGGCCTGCGGCCTCCATATATTGTTCATCGTCAGCAATTCGTCTTGCTCGTTGCAGGGCTTCTTGGCGTGAAACGCCGGAGCGCCGCCACTCCCCGGAACCATGACATTGCGGAACGCCACCTTGATCTTGATTTCCGGTAGCACCACGACATAGAGCTTGGCTTCGATCTTCCGGCCGGCCGAACGGGCCACCACCTCCAGGCCGGGAAAACCAATCGGCTTAATCCGGCCATTGATCTCGAAAAACCGTGCATCGCCATTGAAGGTGGCGGGAAGTGACGCCGCCCTGAGCTGCGGATCGATATCGGGTTTGGAGAAGGTTTCTCTGGCCTGCATGACGCGTCTAAGGGTATCGGCGCCATCGATCTCCTTGATCCCGAGGGCATGGGCGTTAGGATCGACTTTGAGCTTTCTTCCGGGATCGATCAGCGCCACGATGTTGGAGCCGCCGAACGGCACCACCATGCCCGGCGGGCTGCGGCGCTCATCGATGCCGGAGCGGCGGAAAACCTCTTGAAAGGCGGCCATGTCTGGTTCTCCTGTCTTAGTTCGGTCCGTCAACGCGAAATCTTGCGCGCGGAAATGAGAGCCTCCTTCGGCGGCGGGAAAACAATCTGGCCGGTCCCCGCGGCGAGATGCAGAAAATTTCGGCGGCGAAGTTTCATGGCCAGTTCCTCCGCAACAATTTGGCACGGACGGCAATAGGCGTAGCCTACCCCGCTTTCCGGAGAGCGCGGAAGGCCAATCAATGTCCGCTAATGGCCCTGTTGAGGGCGCCCGCACCTCGCCTTTGAACTTCCCCGACCGCTCACGTCACTACTAGTCATAGCCGTGGTGGGAGCCGACGCTCCCTCCAGTGCTCAGCTTTGGGCAGGCAGCAATGGGAGAAATTGCCATGGGACGCGCGCCGCAGCCACTGCCGCAATACACGCCGCCGGGCCCGGTGGAACAGATGCCGAATATGGCGACGCAACCGCAGTGCTCGCCGCTTGCCAAGGTTCACAGCGCCGCCGTCTTTCCCTACGTGGCCAATGAAGTCGCGACGTCCCGCACCGAGGTCGGCCATCTCGGTGTGGACGTCAGTCTGGTCCCGCCGGCCGGCATCTGCCAATATCTCATCATCTGGGATTTCGGCGTCGACTGGCGGCATCTCAAGAACATCGCCAAGCGCGATCCGCTGTTGGCAGCGCAGCTCATCCGATTTGAGACCGACAAGTCGTTGCAGTTCCAGATCGTCGGATACAGCGACAGCACCGGCGGCGAACGGAACAACAGCTTCCTGCGCACGGGCCGGGCCAAGAACGTCTTTCACCTGTTCGGCCCAAGCGCCCGCTCGCGCGTCTTCTCCGTCAAGCCCGCCTCACACTACGAGTATCTGAAGGACAACACGACCGTGATGAACAGGGCCGCCAATCGCGCTGTGGTCGTCGAAATCTTCGGCGGCGGCGGCGGGACGATCTAGCCACCTTCCACAACGCGAACGGAGGGGCGGGCGGCTCCTATTGGTGCAGTACAGCGTTTCAGCGCTTGCGGAGCCTGGCCGGACCACTATTGCTCGACCACGCAAGGGAGGTAGGTCATGCCACTGACCGAAGGCGACGTCCTGGACACACTCAGTGACTCGGTCGCGCTTGGTATCGAGTTCTACGTCGACAAGATCCATATCAAGGGCGAATACTTGACGACAGTTCGCGATCACATTCGCGCCGGCAATATATTGGTGAAGGGCGGCACTCAGGATCTCGCCTTCTACGATCAGGTTACGGATGTTCTGTTGACGCAGAAGAAGTCGCCGCCCGCAAATGATAGCGATCGGGCGCTGCTCCTGCATGAGTGCGTCCACGCCATGATCGACGTCTATGATCCTGACGGCGCTGTTACGCGCCACATGGGCGAACTGGCGGCCTACCTCACTCAAACCACATATAGCGTTCGCAAGAATCCGTCGTCTAACCGCAACGGCACCGCCCCCTGGGACAAATTCTGGGGCGACCTCTACGCCACGGTGCGCGCCAATAAGCTCGACACCAGCGCGGGCAACGGCGTCCGGATCCCGTCGGCGACGCTCGAAAATCTGCGCCGGCAACTCGCAGCGCTGCCTTTTGTGAACTATGGAGATTTCACAAAAGAAGCGACGGGCGTATCGGATGGGCTGACCCGCAGGAACCTATTTCTGTCGAGCGATGAACCCGTGTCGATGCGTTCATCGAGCGTTTCCCACGAAACTTATGTTGATCCGAGCGATGACTATTTGATGCGCACCCTGATGGAGGCCTACGCGAGCGCCGATGTTAGAGGCTATGGCAGCCGCCTGCGCCGGCTACGTCGTGATTTTCTCTATTGCTCGCTGTCTCGCGCCCATGAGCTCCGGAAGAGGTTTTCGGTGCGGAAGCGTGGAGACCGGCTCTCCGAACTGTTTCACGATCGCCTGTCGCATGGCGGCCGCGCAATTCTTCTCCGTGTGCTTGCGCTGCGAAGCTGACCAGCACGCAAGTCGGAAATACTTTTGAGAGGAAGAATGCGCGACCGCACCGCGTCGAATGCTCGGCGTGTCGGTGCTTCAGTTAAGTAGACTCCCGACCACTCCCCTGCAGCGGGTTCTAGTCCAGGTGCCTTGCGCGCAGATCTTGAAGGTCCTTTTTCAATGCCACAAGATCCAGCCCGCGAGGAAAAGTGAGGCGTCCAGAGCGGATCACGAGCCGGACGTACGGATAGCGCTCCTCGGCAAGCATCGGAGAACTGATTTTGTATTTGTGCCAATCTTCAACGATGTGTGCCTGTTGCTCGACGTTGTATGAGTCCCAGGAATCGCCCGGCGTGTACTCGTAGCCGGAACCGATTGTCTGCGCCCAGAACGAGCGCGCCATCGTCCAGTTTGAATCGTTGAACGCCTGCCACACATGGGTCATTTCGTGCACGAAGAGGTCGCAAATGCGACCGAAGTCGTCGCACAAGAGACCGAAGGTGGGGCTAGGCGATGCCAGGTTACTGAACGCGACACTGCCAAGATTGATGGCATACCGCATGCTCGGCACCATGGGATTGCCTCCCCTGAAGAACGGTCCATCGTTCGTCCACGGTCTTCCGCCTGCTCCCAGGCCATTGGTAATCGCAATTGTCTCCCACGGCGGCAGCGTCGGGCCAAAAACGTTGCGCGCGAAATCCCGTTCGCTCACGTCCAGCACGCGCGCGAAGTTGGGTCGGCTTCCTTCACATTCCGGCGGGGTCGGAGCCGCTGGGGTGGGCGCAACCGGTGGAGTGGGCGCAATCGGCGGGGGAGGCGGCGTACCTGGCGGCAGATAGATGAATCCCCCTCGCCATCCACCTCTCCCGCCCGTCGTACCGGAGGAAAACGCAAAATTTTGGCGATCGGGCGACATCGCGCGGCAGCCGACATACTCGGCCAGGTACCAGTTCACCTGGCGTGTGGCTTGTTGGAAATCGCGCTGCTTGACGAGCTTGACGCCCGGAAAATTGAACTCGATGAGGTCCCAGGGGGCGATGCCGATCCGCTTGGCAAGGGATATCCAGGTCTCGCCTGCCGTCACCGCATGCCGGATTCCCGCGGGCGGTACATAGCTTTCGACGACGGGCTTCAACGGCCTTTCCTGGTTCGGCAATGTAAGACCTCCCCCGCCGATTCCTGCGGAACTACGCGTTCTCGCCACCAATACTTATTGGTCGCCGCTACCTCGAGGCGGTTCGATGGTTCCATTCATTCGGGCCACCAACTGGCAGTGGCAAATCGAAGAGCCTCATTCGTAGATTGGAGGCGTAGACACGAAGCAATGTCGAACGAGCGATATCCGCTTTAGCGCCGGCCTTTTGGCTTCGAGCCGAGCAGATCATGCGTGCCGCTGATGCTCACGGTTCCGGAGCACTCGAAACCGCCGAAAAGTCCGCAGGAGCCCGTGACCGTAACGCGCAAGTCTTTGCGCTGGTACATGTCGACCGAAATGCCCACGCGCGAAAAGTCGTTCGCGCTGTTCGGCAGGATCAGATCGATGTGCTCCGCGGCCCATTGCGGTATATGCTTGTTGCTCTTCCAGAACAGCTCATTGCCGGCGTGATGCACGAAGTTCGGTCCGACCGTAAGGGCGCCGTCCACGCCTTCGAATACGAAGCCTGTTTCGTCGATGTGCACGTTCACCCGATCAGGTGCTACGGCGAAATGCAACGAGGTGATGTCCTGGGGCTGCGGGTCCTTGCCGAATTGCGAGCTGTAGGCGTCGCTCCATTGTCCGCGGTCGCGCCCGAGCCCGAAGCCATGGCGGCCCGGGAGATCCCGCGTTGAGAGCGGCCTGTCCGACAGCTTTGGGCGCCAGATCTCCCGGAACCCCTTGCCGATCGTTGCCGCCATCGACAGATCGAGGGCCCAATGCGACGCTTTCTCCGGGCTTTGCCCTTCGGCGAAGGCGTCGAATCCGTCCGTCGTCTTGGCAATGCGCAGCTTCTTGATCAGCTCTTCCCAGTCCTTGGGCAGGAAGGTGACGCCGTCGAGCGTGGTCGTCGCGGCAGCGACACCATACTTCTCGAGCTGGTGCCGGATGTAGGGCTTCTCGTCATAAAGGCGCACATCCGGGTTGGGGCCGGCAAAATAATTCTTCAAATCGATCTGCGGCCGCAGCATGGTCAGTCGTGCCGCGATCTTCCGGTAAGTGTCGGTCGTCGTCGGATCGGTCGTCGTCATGGGGCGCACTCCGAGGCAATCCTCGCCCCAAATTGGTCTCGCCCGGACGGGTTCGGGTTCAATGCCGGCTCGTTCGACCAAGCTGCCGCCCGGCCCAGGTTATTCGAATTCCTATCGCGCCGGTGCAATGACTGTTTGAACCTGCTGATCGGAAACGGCGACCACCAACCGTGGGGTAGTGCGAACAACGAGGACGATCAAATGTCACTGCGGAGCAGGGTATTGGACGTACTCCATGGCCCGGCGGTCGCACGCATGCGCTTCCGGTTTCCGATCCGCGGCAGCCATGTGACGATTGCGCCGCAAACGTTCCATCACGTCGCCCGCGCGATCCGGTTGGGGCAGGTCACCGTCAGACCTCCGACGGATCTCGCGGCAGGCGTTGCTGCACAATACAACGATGTCGCGAGAACCAGGGCGGACGGCACGGCGGTTGCGGCAAACACGCTGGAGGTCGTGTCGGCAGCGGGGCGGATGGACGAGGCCTATATCGTCCACGAGAGCCTGCATGCGGCATACGATCTGTTGCGTACAGGCCTTGATGCCAATGCCGAAGAGGCGTCTGCCTACGTCTGCACGGCGCTCTATTGCCGCATGACAGGCCTGCCCCGCCCTCGCTGGGCCAACGGGCCGATCTACGCCAATGCCGCAGAGGTCGCCCGAACGCTGCTGTCCCAGTATCAGAAGGGCGATCCCGGGATTCCCTGGGTCGGCGAGCATGAATGGAAGATGCTGCGCGCAGGTGTTGGCCTTGATCCGGTCTATGCCAGCGGACCCGGCGGTATTCTCACGGGATGGCTCCTCGGCCAGCAATATACCCACGACGGCTAGAGTGCCGGGCCGCATCCGCTGCAGGAAATGGCACGAGCTTCCAACTCCTGCCGTTCATCGCCAACGGAGCCGACGCACTTGAGCGCATCACGCGACCAGCAGGCCCAGCTTGCCGACCATCGCAAGCGAGCGCTGAACGCTTTCTCGCGTTGACAGCAATAACGGCTCGGCAGGCTGCCCGGCATTATCCTTCTGGTCTATCCGGATGGTCGGGCCGAATTTTTCCGTCATTTCGGCCGTGATCTGGTCGATGGTCCGCGCTCCGTCGAGCAATTGCAGGAAATCCCTGGTCCGGTCGTCCTCCAACTGCACCGTTTGGTGGAGGAGGTTGGTGACGAGCGGACCTGTTTGCGCTTGTCTTCGCGCGAGCAGGCTCGCCTGCGGATGCTCGGTAGCTTCCTTCAACAAAAAGGGACGCGACAGCAGGAACGAAACCTCGCCGCTGCAAGCCAGGATGAACATCGCCTCCGTCAACACCTTTTGGTCATCATCCGCCCGCCGGTCGCCCAGCAGCGCGCGGGCCCCATCGAGCAGCTCGTCGAATGATAATGCTCGCGGCCAGGCCCGGCCCAGACATAGATGCGCGGCCTTCAAGAGCGGATTGGTTACCGTGACCCTGCTGCCGTCCTGGTTCTCGAATTCCATCGCGGAATCGTCGGTCACGCAGGCGTCGGGGTCGACCGGGTTGGTCGTGCTCAGCAAATGGAACCGGGTGACGAAATCGAGGTCGACCTGGCGGGACAGCGAAATGCTGTCGTGGCAGAGCAAGGTGCGCCGAAAGCCGTTGCCGTCGATGAAGTCCTGATATTGATCGCGCGCCATGAACTCGCTTTCCGGGAAGCGCTGCAGCGTCGCGCGAACCTCCTCGGAATAGCCGGCAAGATAGCGTCGTGAAAAATCAGCATCGCCCAGATATTGCAGGCCATGGCGGCTTGCGTCCTCGGCGACCTCATGCAGCAAGAACGCCTCGGCACCATCATCGAGATCGTCGTGAAACAGAAGCTCGTCGGGGGACTTGAGGACGCGGTTGTACTGGTCGCGCATAACTGCGCCGTGCACCGAGTTGGCCTTCGAGCCGTCGCTCAGGAACTTCAGGATCGCGCGGGCCTGTCCGACCTTCTCCTTCATGCCGGTGAGACGGCGGGTGTGATACCGCATCATGTCGCGGACCATGTCGCGAAGATGCGAGAACGGGTGCGCATTGTAGCTGACGTAGCAGACCCCGCGGGGAGCCAGGTTCTGCTTGAAGATCATCATCATCTTCTCGCGCACCGCCGGCGGCACCCAGGAATACACGCCGTGTGCGATGATGTAGTCGAACTCCCCGAAGCCTGCGTCGACATTCATGATGTCGCAATGGAGAAGCTTGATGTTGCTCAGGCCCAATGTGGCGATGTTTCGCTGGCCGCGCTCGATCGTCACGCCGCTCAGGTCGACACCGACGAATTCGCTGATTGGATATTGAAAGGCCATCGGCAACAGGTTGCCGCCAACGCCGCAGCCAAGCTCCAGCACCCGGCAACGCTCGACCGGCGCTGACTGTATGCCGTAAACGGCAGCAATGGTAGCAAGATGGTTCGGATGAGTGAGCCCGTAGACGTGGCCGGGGTAGTAGACCTCGTCGTATGGCGTGGGACCGGCGTTCGGGTGGCGATGCTCGGTTTGAATGTTCATCGTCCTCAGTTCCACGAATATGCGAACTTGTCGTTCTCGATCGAGACCCGCGCTTGCTTGATTTCTTCCTTGGCAAGCGACTTGCTAAGGAACTCGCGCGACAGCTCCGGGAGCAGGGTGTTGGTGATGATGTTGTCAATCATTCGCCCGCCGGAATCCGGGTCGTTGCAACGTGACACAATGTGCTCCACGACCGCGTCATCGTAGTCGAAGGACGCGTTATGATTGTCGCGGAGGCGTCGTCCGATCCGGTCGAGCTGTAACCGAACGATCCCGGCGAGCATCTCGTCGGATAGCGGGAAGTACGGTATCGAGACGATGCGTCCGAGCAGCGCTGCGGGAAACACCTTCAGCAGTTCCGGCCTCAGCATCTTGGCGAGCTCTTCCGGCTCGTTGCGATACTTTGGATCGCGCGAGAGGCCCATGATCAGATCGGTGCCGACGTTGGTGGTAAGGATGATCAAGGTGTTCTTGAAGTCGATCCGCCGCCCGTTGCCGTCCTCCATGGTTCCCTTGTCAAACACCTGGAAGAAGATCTCGTGGACGTCGGGATGAGCTTTCTCCACCTCGTCGAGCAGGATGACACTGTAGGGCTTGCGCCGGACAGCCTCGGTGAGGCGTCCACCTTCGCCATAGCCGACATAGCCGGGAGGTGCACCCTTCAAGGTCGAGACGGTGTGCGCTTCCTGGAACTCCGACATGTTGATCGTGATCATGTTCTGCTCACCGCCGTAAAGGGTCTCGGCAAGCGCCAGGGCGGTTTCAGTCTTGCCCACGCCGGATGGACCAGCCAGCATGAACACGCCGATCGGCTTGGAAGGGTTGTCAAGCTTGGCGCGGCTGGTCTCGATTCGCTTGGCGATCATCGTCAGCCCATGAGACTGGCCGACGACGCGGCGGTTGAGGATCTCCGGTAGCTTCAGCACGGTTTCGATCTCGTCGCGCATCATCCGGCCGACCGGGATGCCGGTCCAGTCAGAGACAACGGACGCCACCGATTGCTGGTCTACATGGGCATAGACCATCCGCTTCTCCGGATGGATGCTCTCAAGTGTGTCGAACTTGCCGCGCAACTCCGCGCGCCTGGCAGCCGGATCTTCGCCTTCTTTGGGCTGGGACAGAATCTCCCGGATGCTCCGGATGTCCTTGACGAGTTCCTGCTCTGCGGCCCAATCGGCTTCAAGGTTCGTCAGCTTGTCCTTCAGTGCCGCAATGTCGTTGTCGATCGCCGTGATGCGGTCGCTGTCCTTAAGCCCAAGATCGCTGTCGCTGACGAGTGCCGATTTCTCGGCTTCACGAGCGGTAATCGCAACGCGTGCATCCTCGATCAGGGCTGGCGTCGCGCTCTGGCTGATGGCCACGCGCGCCGAGGCGGTATCAAGCAGGCTGACCGCCTTGTCCGGCAACTGCCGTGAAGGAATGTAGCGGTGGGACAGGTTGACCGCTGCGACGATCGCAGCATCGGAGATGCGAACGCCGTGGTGCTTTTCCATCGGACCGAGAAGTCCGCGCAGCATGATGCAGCAGGTCTCCACTTCCGGTTCATCGATCTGGATCGGCTGGAAGCGTCGCGTGAGCGCGGGGTCTTTCTCGATATACTGGCGATATTCTGCCCATGTGGTGGCGGCGATCGTGCGCAGCGTGCCACGGGCGAGAGGAGGTTTCAGGAGATTGGCCGCATCACCGGTGCCGGCCGCGCCGCCGGCGCCGATCAATGTATGGGCTTCATCGATGAACAGTATGATCGGGGTGGGTGAGCTCTGGACCTCGTCGATCACCGAGCGCAAGCGCTGCTCAAACTCACCCTTCATGGAAGCACCGGCCTGCATCAGGCCGATGTCGAGCGCACAAAGCCTTACACCGCGGAGCGGTGGCGGCACGTCGCCGGCGGCGATTCGCTGGGCGAATCCCTCGACAACTGCGGTCTTGCCGACGCCAGCCTCGCCGGTAAGAATTGGATTGTTCTGCCGCCGTCGCATCAGCACGTCGATCAGTTGGCGGATTTCTTCGTCCCGGCCAAGGATCGGATCCATCTCACCTGATTTGGCCTTGGCGGTGAGATCCTGGGAGAACCGGTCGAGCGGCGTCGTCCCCTTGGGACCCGCTTGGGCCGCGCCTTCCGTGCCTGCGCCGACCAGGCCCGAACCGTCCATCGGCCGCATGGTTTCCTCGTCGGAGCCGGCCCAGACATTGCGGCGCTCCGCGGCGAGTGCGTCGACGTTGACCTTGGCGAATTCCTGCGAGAGGTTGTTCAGCGTGCGACGAATATCATTCGATTTCAGGCCCGCCACGAGCAGATGACCGGTGCGGATCTGGGTCTCGCCAAAGAAGAGCGTGGCATAATGCCAGCCCCGATCGAGCAGATCGATGACCGGATTGGCGACGCCCGGCATGTCGGTTTCGTTCTTACGAAAGCCATTGATCACGCCGGCAAGGTCCGACAACAAGCGTGCCCGGTCGAGCTTGTAATGATCGACCGAGAGGCTGAGATCGTTGCGTTCCTGCTGCAGGATATGAAACAGCCAGTGCGCTAGCTCGACGTTGCGATTGCCGGCGCTCTTTGCGTGGCGCAGGGCCTGTATGAAGGCATCATAGCCGGCCCGGTTCAGCTTGCCCGTTACAGCCTCAATGCTGATGTCGGTCACGGCGGATCCTCCTGCTTAATCCATCCGCGGATGCCTGGCATCAAGCGGAAATTTCATCGAATCCCATAGCTTTAGGCAATCGGCGCTACGGATAGGTTCAAATCGCCGAGGCATCGGCTGCGGCGGCCCGACGGGCGCTCAAGCGCTCGCTGAGCTGAAAGCGGGCATCGCGGCGATATTCTTCCGTGGAAGTCCAGTTCGGCGAGACCCAGGTGGTCCATCCAAGTCGTCCGCTCTGTCCGAGCCTGACCGGGACGACCTCTCCCGCTGGAATGGCGAGCTCCACCTCCCATTCCAATTCGTCGCCGATATAGAAGAACACGGCGTCCGCCAGAGGCTCCGACAAGTTGCGCGCTTCGGTCGGCAAGAACTGTTCGTACTGGGTAAAATTCTTGACAAAGACCCGCACCCTGATCTTGTCCTCGACGCTGAACACGCGTGAGCCCAGAAGAGCGTCCCGGCCGAGCCTGGCATGGGTTCCGCCGAGCCGGCTGCAATGACTTGGGTCGAATGACAGCCAGGTGCCGACAAATTCGTCGATCTCGACCTTGACGTCGAACAGCCCCTGCAGGAACCGCGTCAACCGTGACGCACACTTCGCTCTGGGGGAGATCAGTCCGGCAAAGCTGAGCTTCGCCATGTCCGGTACGGTGTCTCGATCAGCGAAAACGTCGGAGCCGAGGCCGGCGAAGGAGCCGACATAGGCGATGAAGCGATCATCCGCCGGACGGTCGTGCTGAGCGATCGGCCGCGCATCGGCCCAGGCGCGAAAGAAGAGTTGCAGAAAGCGTCCGTTGAGCAGATCGAGAAAGCGCGGGAAGGCGTCATCCCGCATCAGCCACCAACTGAGGCTCTCGTCGGTGGTGGCAAGCGGCAGCGCGCCCTGCGGCCCCAGGAGACCGAGAAATTTGACGAGTATCCTGAGCCGGCCACCCACGTCGTCGACGGCCGCAAGGTTGGAGGCGGGGAACTCCAGATAAGGCACTTGGCCGAGGTCGATATACTCCTCGCGGCGTGCAGCGCTGTCACCGATCCGCGGTCGATCCGAGTTGGCGCGCTCGAGCTGGCGCAACGCATTAAAGAAATCGAACCGCCAGGGCTCCGCCTTCATCTGGTCGATCAGCGTCATAGAGGTCTCCGCGTGCCCATGCGCGGCGGCCAACGCATGATCTCGCCGCGCTCCGGCGTCGAGACGACCGTCTGTGTGAAGGTATTGAAGCCCGAATAGTCGGCGAAGAAGCGCTCCAGCACGGCTCCGAGCAAGAACACGCCGCTGCCCTCGAATGCCTTCTCGTCGAGCGTGATGGTAATCTCCAGGCCGCGCGCTGCGCCGCTGCCGGTGCGCTCGCGCACCCGCCGTACGACCGGCCGGCTTTCTATGCTGCGCACGCCGCGGATCTTGCGTTCCGTGGCGTCGTCG
Source organism: Bradyrhizobium sp. 63_E2_N1_3 (assembly GCF_052076005.1). Classification (NCBI taxonomy): domain Bacteria; kingdom Pseudomonadati; phylum Pseudomonadota; class Alphaproteobacteria; order Hyphomicrobiales; family Nitrobacteraceae; genus Bradyrhizobium; species Bradyrhizobium sp. 63_E2_N1_3. The sequence goes on from NZ_CP197235.1 coordinate 2,485,719, forward strand.
AACTGATCGGCGAACAAGGACAGCATTTCGCGCAGGGCTCCGGCGTTCTTGCCGCCACCGCGCTCGACGAGGCCAAGATAGTTCAGGCTCAGCATGTTGATCAGCCGCCAGCTGACGATTCCGCTGTTCGCGATCTCGCTGCGGCTGCGCAATTGGGCCACGATCGGTTCGCGTGGTCGGGTGGGACCGGCGACGCACATCAGATCAAGGGAAGTATCGTCCAACAGGCGGAAGTCGGCGCCGCCCTGGCCGACCGGCAAGTGTTCGGTGAGATGCCGGTTGGAGCACAGCGCCCGGACGCTGAGTTCGGCGACCGCACCTTCGCCGCTAAGTTCACCGGGCTCCAGCAGAGACAGGAACATGTCCGTCCCGGTGTAGTCCGATGATGCGCCGTACGTCTTTTCTCCCACTGTGCGGCGCCGGGGCAACCGTCGAACGGTGAAATAAAGCCCCTCGACCGATCCGCTGGTCCGGTCGACGGCGGCCGAATACAGCGGGCGCACCGGCCGCTTGTCCTTGTCGGCCGGAAAGTGCGCGTAGACTTCGAGTACCTGGTGCGGTTCGTATTCCAGATAGCGGCTGCGATCGGGCACCACATGGTACTCGTGCGTATTCGACTTGACGGGGATGCGATCGCTCGTCTTCTCGAACAGGTTGATTGCCGGCGCGCTATAGAGCCTGAAGGTATCGGGCCGCACCGCGGCGGCAAGCCGTGAATTGTGTTCATCGAAAGCGAAGACGATATCGATCGATTTGCTGCGCAGCCGTGGCATCACGCTGCGAAGTCCCGTCAGGTTGAAGCCGAGGAACTTGCGTGGAAACATGAAATATTCCCGCAGCAGCTCCGAGCCGCGAAAGACCCGGTTGTCGTTGGGAAACAGCGACTCGTCCTCGTCGAAACCAATCTGCTGCACGCAGTCATGGGGCGCACGAGTCACCACCGGATCGCCGAAATCATCGAGATGCCGGAAGTAGACGCCCTTGCAGTTCGAGATCAATTGCTCGTAAAGCGCAATGGCGTCGGATTCCGCGCCTGAAAGGTAGATCGGAAGTTCGCTCGTGCGGCAGCCTGCAAACCAGGTTTCCGGCTTGGCCCTGGCCTCCGCGTCCGGCAGCTCCTCATCGAGCCGGGCCGCGGTACGGTGGGTCAACGACAGCCTGAGCCCGGCGATGACGTCGCCGCCGACGGGAATCCCGAGCGCCTGCAGCGCGCCTGCCGTCGAGAAGTATTCGGCGCCGGTGACGTCGAATGGCCAAAGAGCGATATCGCGGCAAAGTCGAAATCGGCAGGAGAGACTTCGTTCTCTCTCGCGATAGGTGGCGTCGAAATAGGCGCCGCGCGCGATCTTCTTGCCATCGCGTAGCGCTGGGTCGGCATAGGGGGGGCGTGCCGTGACCAGCATGGCCGACGGAGTCGGGGCAAGGTAATTCGGAACCAGTTGCTCGAGCAGGTTTGCAGTGAATTCCGGGAATTCGTGCTTGAGCTTGAGCTGAACGCGAGCGGCGAGAAATGCGGCACCTTCCAGCAATCCCGTGATCATGGGATCAGAGCGATCCCGGATCAGCCCACCGAGGCGTTCTGCGATGCCGGGATACTCTTCGGCGAAATCCCCGGCCTGCTCGTAGAGCAGTGACAGTTCACGATTGTAAAAATCCAGGAATTCGCGGTTCATGCTAAAGTCGGTTGATCTGGATATCGCCGCTGTCGAGGTCGACGTCGGCGACGAACTCCACGGGGACGTTGAGCGGCTCGGCCTTCAGGTCGGCGTGAACGATGAAGCGCAGCTTGAGTTGCTCGGGGCCGACCGAGCCGTCGCGTCGGACCCGGATGGTGTTGCGATCGAGCCTCGGTTCATAAGTCGTGAGCGTCTCGCGCAACGCGTCGGTGAGCTCGTCGTCGGCGACCTCGTCGATCGAACGGTGGGCAATATCAGGGAAGCCAAAGTTCAGGATTGAGGTTCGGACGCAATCGTGGCCGTTCAGATCCAGGGTCGATTCCAGGGCAATGGTATTGAGGAGCGTTTCGAGGTCATGGGAGACCTCGCGCCGGAGCAACGTTTCCGAGATTGGAAATCGGCCCGCGCTCCGCCGCCCTGCAATGACCCGCTCGCCAGACTCATCGCGTAGATTGAGCTTCTTGCGTGCGTCGCGCGCTTCATGGGCTGAGCGAAATGCCAGCATCAGTGGGGGAGAGAGCCGATCCTTCTTTCGTGCAATGGTCATTCACGGTCCCCATGACGCCCAACTCGCATGCAATCCCGGGGGGCGCGCGTTGGTGTCCGACTTGGCGTCGCCCAGCAGGCTTTCGGGCCCGCAACCGGGCCGGACGAGAGGTGCGATCAAAATCGCACCGCTTGGCGCCGGTTCGCCAATCGCAACCGGCGCCAGGCGAGGGGCCGACAATCAGGCCCATTCCTTGTTGGCAGGAACATCCCAGCCAAACGTCGGCGAAGCTCCGGCGCCACCCTTCTCCGTCTGGGTCTTGTAGATCATCTTGACCTTCGCGAAGTTCAGACTCACGTTTTCGGTAAGGCGATCTTCGCCGTGCGATCCGCCTGTCGATACGCTCGTCACGAGAACCTGCTTCATCTCGATCTTGAGATATTCCAGCGGGTTTTCGCCGGCCTTGCGGACCGTCAGGATCGCGCTGTCGATATGCTTGCCGTTTGCGCAGACCTTGAAAAGTTCCGGCGTGGCCTTGTCAACGAAGTGCGTGAAGTGAAGATCCTGCACGCTGACCTTGCCGGCGCCGCCGCCCGATCCGCTGTGGAAGGTACCGGTCTGGCTCTCGCCAAACGACCAACTCAAAATATCGATTTCGTCTTTGTGCTTGTCGTCCAGCGACTCGCCCTTGATCGGATCGAGTTTCAGGAAGATGTCGACAGCCATAGCATGGTCCTCTCAAATTTCTGTGTGTACGGTTGCGATGCTGCAGCGTCAGGAGCTGGGACCTGGCAGGCGTGAAACCAGACTGAGGCCGACATCCATCGCTTCCAATTGAAAGTGCGGACGAAGAAAGAAGCGCGCGTTGTAATATCCCGGGTTCTCCTCGTTTGCTATGACCTCTACCTTCGCAGCGGCCAGCGGCTTGCGCGCTTTCTGAGCTTCTGACGATAGGGCTGGGTTGGCATCAACGTACTCGTTGATCCAGGTTTGCAGCCAGACCGTCAGCTCATCCTTCTCCTTCATGGATCCGATCTTGTCGCGAACCATGCACTTCAGATAGTGCGCAAAGCGAGACACTGCGAACATGTAGGGCAGACGTGACGACAGGTTGTCGGACGCGGTTGCATCCACGCCCTTCTCGCCGAAATACTTCTTCGGCTTGTAAAGCGACTGGGCGCCGATGAAGGCGGCCTTGTCGGTGTTCTTGCGATGGATCAGCGGGATGAGACCCGCCTTTGCAAGTTCGTGCTCGCGGCGATCGCTGATGGCGATCTCGGTCGGGCATTTCAGATCGACGCCACCGTCGTCGGTCGGGAATGTGTGCGTCGGCAGATTGATGACCTCTCCGCCGGATTGCACACCGCGGATGCGCGTGCACCAGCCGAACTCCTTGAAGGCGCGGTTGATGTTGACCGCCATCGCATAGGCCGCGTTGATCCAGCCGTATTTGTCGCCGGTGTGCCCGTCTGTCTCCTCCTCGAAGGCGAACTCTTCCACAGGCTCCGATTTCGCGCCGTAGGGGAGGCGACCCAGCGCGCGCGGCATGCACAGGCCGAGATAACGCGAGTCGTCCTGGTCGCGCAGTCCCTTCCATGCGGCATATTCCGGCGTGTCGAACACCTTGCCGATATCGCGAGGGTTGGACAATTCGGTCCACGAGTCCATTCCCATCAGCGTCGGCTCGGCGCCGCTGAAGAAGGGGGCGTGTGCGGCGCCGGCGATCTTGCTGAGATCGCGCAGCAACTGCACGTCGGTGGGGAGGTGGCTGAAATAGTAGTCGCCGATAAGGCAGCCGAACGGCTCGCCGCCCAACTGGCCGAACTCGTATTCGTAGATCTGCTTGAACAATGGGCTCTGGTCCCAGCGCGCATCGGGGTAAAGCCGCAGATTACGATACAGCTCGATCTTCGAGACGTTCATGACCCGGATCTTGAGGTTGGCGTCGGTCTCCGAGTTGAAGACGAGGTAGTGGAGGCCCCGCCAAGTACTTTCGATCGCCTGGAATTCGGGTGCGTGAATGATCTCGTTCATCTGCGCGGTCAGCTTCTGGTCGATCCGCGCGATCATCTCCTCGATCGTGTCGAGCACGTCCGACTTGATGACGCTCGAGTCTTTCAATGCCTCTTGAACGAGCGTGGATACCGCGTTGTCGACCTCGGTCGCTGCGCGTTCGGTGCGCGGTTTGAAGCTTTGCTTCAGCAGAGTGGCAAACTCGTCAGCTTCGACGGTCTTGACCTGGGTGGTGCTCTCTTTGTGAACAGCTTCTTTTGCCATGGTCCCCGTTCCTTCCTTAGCTCTCGGTGCCAGGTTCGGTCGACTGGCTGATCGCGCGTTCCCGAAGCGCTGCCATCAGTTGAGGATCGGCCAGAAGTTTTTTCAGCTGATCCTCGGCGGCTACCTTGCCATCCATGTAGCGCAGCAGGTTGGCAAGTTGTTCGCGCGCCTCGAGCAGCTTGGCTGTAGCCGGCACCTGGCGGGCGACGGCCACGGGAGTGAAGTCGGCCATCTTGTTGAAGCGCAGATTGACCGAAAGTTTTTCGTCTGATCCGTCGCTGAGACGATTGGCGACGCGCGCCGTCACGCCGGGCTGGATTGCCGCCATGCGGCTGTCGAAATTGTCCATATCGAACTCGAGGAATTTGCGCTCCTCGACCTTCGTCTTCTCGACGCCGGGGTTATTGCCGGAAAGGTCGGAGAGGACGCCCATGACGAACGGCAGTTCGATCAGCCGCTCGGCGTCGTAAGGATCTTCGTATGTGATGTGCACGCGTGGTGCGCGATTTCGACGAATGAATTTTTGACCGCTATCTGTAGCCATGGTTCCCTCACTACGAAATCGCTTTAGACGTCGAATTTGCGCGACGCAGATCGGCTAGGGGACTTCAAGTTGCTGCGGTCGGCAAACATCCTTGTGTCCATTTAGTGCCCTCGAGCGAAAGCTGGGTTCAATGCGATCTGTCGATTGTTTTAAGCGCTCCCTCAGGAAGAACATCATTCAAAAGGCTGAGAAAGTCTCGTTGCGCGAGGTCGCGCGCGCGATCTGCCAAAAAGGGGATGGGGCTGGACGGCTCTGCGGTTCGGAAAAACGACGCCACCTTCGCCAGCAGGCCCAAGGCTTGCGTTCTGCTTTCCACTGAAAATACAATGTCTTGGGTGTTGTTCTCGGCCGTCGATGAGAATGACGTGGCGAGTTCCGCCATCCGTTCGATCGGCAGGTCGAAGACCTTGTCGCGTCCGATGTTGATCGCAGCGCCCCCCACGTGCGCAGGCACCAGCATCCGCATGACTTCAATAAATGACTTGCCGACCATCTCCTGCGCTTGACGCACCAGCAACAGTGCCGGGTTGGACGGTTCCATTCGGGCAAAATAGTCTGCCACTGCTGCAAGCGCTGCAGATGCCTGTGCGGATGAAGTCACCACACCGGTCGTGTCTGACGGCGCCTGTGCATCGACAGGACCGACATCTTCCGCGGTTGCGGCGATCGCGGCCGGATCGCGCGACGCGACAAGACCCGCAAGCCAGGCAGCCATGCCGTTAACCAAGCCAGAGAGCCTGTCGAGGCTGATCGGTTGCCCCGCGTTCAACTTCTCGTGCCAGGTCTGCTTGATGGCCGCGATTTCAGCAGCGACCGCAGAGCACCGCCCGCTGGCTGCCTTGAGAGTGTCGAGATCTGTCTCGCTGACGATGCGCTCGATGGCCGCCAGATCAGGCCCGTCGGCGTCGGCGTCGCCGGCGGGAATTTCGCCGTGAGCGATCTGATAGGCACGGTAGTTGAGGTTGCCGTGTCTGCGGTTCTCGATCAGGGGAAGGAACTGGAGCGGGTTGATCACGGTCGGGAACACGTCGATTGCCTCGACTGTGACGGCGCGAAGTGCGTAGTCGCCGTCCTCGCCCTTCGGATGCACCGCTTCCCACTGCTCGCGCAGCAGCAGGTTGGTCGCCTTCAGGCAGCAGAGAAAGCCGTCGAGATCGCGGTTGAGGATTGAAAATTTGGCCAGCAGCAGGTTCAGACGCAGATCGCGGGTACGCGCCAGAATGGGCTGCGCGGCGGCAAACTGGCCGGCAAAATCGACCGCTTTTGGGTCGAAGCGTCCACGCTCTCCGTTGGCATTGACGACCTCGAAGAACGACATCGGTAGCAGCGATTCCGCACCTGCGAAGAAGTTCAGATATTGGACGTCTCCGATGGCGTCGAGATCCGGTCCGCAGGGATCGTCAGCGGCAATGGGCTGCGTCAGGGAGGCGACGTCAAGCATATGCGGACCGTCCATCTGCTCGATCACGGCCCCGCTGCCGAGCCCGTGGCGACTAGGGGATCGCGCGGGGGCGCATGATCCGGAATCTATACCTATGGGTCAGATGCCTGCCGACCTTGGTTCATTCCCGAAGATCATGCCATTTTCGCGTGAACCGGCAAGCTCTTGGAGCCGACTACTTGATGGCCCGGGGTAGATCTTTGGCGGCCGTTGTGGAACGTCAGGAAGCCCAGCCCTGGGGCGGGCTTGCCGGCACAGCCGGCGGCACGCATGATTTCCGTCGTTCTTGCATAACGTCTGATCAGCTTTTTTGCAGCGGGTCATTCGATCGAAGGAGGGAGTTTAAGCCCACATGGGCCAGCTTACTCAGGATACCCGCCTCTGCGAACTCAAGACGCCTCTTGGCAAGGACGTTTTGGTTTTTGCCGGATTCGAAGGCTCGGAAGGTCTCAGCGAACTGTTCGAGTATCGCATCGAGTGTCTCAGTGAGGATGCCGACCTCGACTTCGACCGCGCTATCGGCCAGCAGTGCACGCTGACCATAAAGCTGCATGAAAAGGAGCGCGAGTTCAGCGGCATTCTGACGGAGGCCCAGTGGCTCGGGGTGAAGAACGACTATTTCAGCTACCGGATCGTGCTGAGGCCCTGGTTATGGCTGTTGTCGCGAACCACCGATTGCCGGATCTTTCAGGACAAGAAGGCGCCCGACATCATCAAAGAGGTCTTCAACGAACGCGGCTTCACCGACTATGAATCCAAACTCACCGAAGAGGGTTCTTGTCCGAAGCTCGAATATTGCGTTCAGTACCGCGAGACCGACATGAACTTCGTGTGCCGGCTGATGGAGCAGCACGGCATCTACTACTTCTTCAAGCATGAGGGCGGCAAGCACACGCTGGTGTTGGCGGACTCCAAATCGTCGCACAGTCCGATCAATGGTCTTGCTACGATTCCCTACATCCCGCTGGCGGGTGCCGACCGGCGAGGCGAGCAGCACATCTATGAATGGGTATCGGAGCGGCGATTTCGTACCGGCAAGATCGAACTCAACGATTACAACTATCAGAAGCCCAACGCTCAGATGATCAGCGACGCCAAGGGCTCCGAGCATTACACTCGGTCGGAGATGGAGTTTTACGACTATCCCGGGAAGTTCAAGGAGAAATCCGACGGGGAGCGCTACGCGAAGATCCAGCTCCAGGCAGAGCAAGCGATGGATCGGCGTCGCCGCGGCAATGGCGACGCCGTCAACCTGTTCCCTGGCGGGCTGACGAAGCTCGAAAAGCACTCCAAGGACTCGCAGAACGTCGAATACCTCGTGGTGCGAGCTGTGCACTCGTTCTCGATCGAATCCTATCGCACCGGCGGTCCGAGCGACGCAGGGCAACACGTCTATTTCGGCAGCTACGAGTTCTTGCCTAGCGATCGGCCGTTTCGAGCGCTGATGATGACGCCGAAGCCAAGAATCAACGGCATCCAGACGGCCAAGGTGGTGACCAAAGACGATAATTCGAGCGAGGAAATCGACGTCGAGTCCCTGGGCGAAATCTATGTCCGCTTTTTCTGGGATCGGAAGAAGAAGCGGTCGTGCCGGTTGCGCGTGGCTCAGGTTTGGTCTGGCAAGCGCTGGGGCGGTCAGATCATCCCGCGCGTCGGACAGGAAGTCGTTATCGAATTCCTGGAGGGGGATCCGGACCGGCCCCTGGTGATCGGCACCGTGTACAACGACGAATACAAGCTGCCCTACGATCTGCCGTCGAAGAAGACGATCGGGGGATTGAAGTCGGACTCCACCAAAGGTGGCGGCGGCTTCAACGAGTGGAGCTTCGAGGACAAGAAGGGATCCGAGAAGATCACGGTGCATGCCGAGAAGGACCACGACGTAACGGTCCGCGACACCGAGACACGTACCATCGGCGAAGCTGCATTTGGCGGCGACACGCGCAACACCACGCTCAAGAACGGCAATGATAAGCTCGATATCCAGTTGGGTGGTCAGCACATCACTTTGGCCATGGACCAGTCTGTCAATGCAGGCCTCAGCATCACGCTCATGGCCAATGCGAACATCACCCTACAGGTGGGTCCTAGTCAGATCATCCTGACCCCGGCGGGCATCGTCATCAACGCGCCGACGATCGCCATGACGGCGCAGGCCGGCATGGCGCTTGCTGCCGGTGGTCCGCTGGTCGCCCACGGTACTCCAACCCTTGTTGGTTGACGGTCATGGGACAAGTTCGGTTCGGTACGGTTCAGGATCTGTTTCAGGCCTATCCCTTGGCGCGTTATGATGTCGGCAAAGCCGACGCTGACAAGCCTTCGCTGGACTTCCTTCAGGAGGCCGCCGATGCGCGGAATTGGCACCCGGCCGTGTCTTACTGTGCCTATCTGCTTCCCAGGCGCGTAGCAGTTGCCTGGGGATGTCGCTCTCTGCGACTGATGTTCGACCATTTCGACGCCAGCGATACCAGGTCGCTCAATATTGTGGAGACCTGGGTCCGGCAACCGGACGAGCAGTCCCGGAACAAGGCGCTGGCTGTCGGCAATGCCAATGATCCCGAGCAGCCGGCGACATGGCTGGCGCTGGCGGCCGGCTGGTCCGGCGGAAGCGTGGTTCCCCCGGAATTTGCGCCCGTGGAAGCTAAGCCAGATCAGGCCGCGCGGGCGGTGCGTGCAGCACTGCTGATCGGCCTCTGCCGGCTCCCCCGTGACGCCCGGGACCGGATAATGACGTCATGCCTAGAGGATGGTATTCAATTGGCACGCGGCGAACCGCGCCCTCCGCGCTAACGAGACGATGTGATGGTGCTTCGCTTTAATATCGAGAACGAACCGAACCTTCCGGATGGCGGACCTGTGTCGTTTACGGTCACCGGCAGGCGTTCAGTCGATATTGGCCGGGACCGTCACCTCGACTGGACGCTGCCGGATCCGGCGCGGACGATTTCCGGAAAGCATTGCGAGGTGCACTTTCGCGACGGTGGCTATTGGCTGCACGACGTTTCGACCAACGGCACCTTTCTCAATGGTGCCGACCAGCGCATGCGGGGGCCGCACCGCTTGCGCGACGGTGACCGACTCACGATCGGCCACTACATCATCGGAGTTTCGCTGGAGAATGAGGCTGGCGGGGGCAGCCCAAACCACGAGGCGCAACTGCGCGAACCCTCGGTCCAGCAGCATGCCGACTACGGAGAGCTTTGGACAGCCGATCGTGACATTCCGCCGCCGATCGATCCGCAACTGCTGAAGAAGCCACGCGAGGCTGCGCGGCCCGTCAATCCGGGGTTCCTGGATTGGGCGGCGAGCGTCCCGGCACCTGGTGTAGACCCATTCCGACGGTCACAGCCGGCGTCTCCGTACCAACCGTCCGAGCAGGACGACGACATGAACTGGGCAGCCGGTCCAGCCAACGCGCCGAAACCGCAAGTCGAGCGCCCGCCCATCATGCCGACCCCACGCCGGCCGTCGGTATGGATTGATGATGAACCAGCCGCTGCCCAGCCGCCAGCATCGCCATCGCGCCCGGCGCAAGCGGCAGACGAGGGACCTGTCACGGCCAAGCCAGTCGGCGGTCCCGAGTTCGCGCGACTGGTGGCGCGCGCTGCAGGATTGCCGGACAATTTCTTTGCCAGCAAGTCCGATGCCGAACTCGCCGAACAGCTTGGCGTCATCTTGCGTATGACCGTGGATAATCTGATGGCGCTGCTGCAGGCGCGGACCCAAGCCAAGCAGCTGACCCGTAGCACTAGCCAAACCACCGTCCAAGCCCTCGAAAATAATCCGCTGAAGTTCTCGCCGACCTCGGAAGAAGCGATGCGCATTCTCTTTGGGCCGCCGACGCGCAGCTACCTCGACACACAGCGCGCCTTTGCGCAGGGCTTCAGTGATCTCAAGTCACATCAGTTGAAGACCTATATGGCGATGCAGCACGCTGTCCATGAACTGATTGCGGGCATAGATCCGACGCTGATGGCCCGCGAGCTCGAGCTTCAGCGTGGCGCAAGCTCCTGGCTCGGCACGAACAAGGGCAAACTCTGGGACGAGTTCTTGACGCGGTGGAAGGCGCATCTCGGCCGCGACAACAGCGCGCCGATCGAAACCTTTATGTTGCATTTCTCGAACTATTACGACCGCGGTGACAAGCCCGGTTCAAAGTAAACTATCGGCGACCACGCGGCTGCCGACAATTTCTAAGTGGATGTAGGAATGTCTTGGTACAGCAAAGTTTTCTGGTCGGAAGGTCTGTTTCTGCGGCCGCATCATCTGCAGCAGAACGACCGCTACATCGAACACTTGCTGGAAAAGCGCGTTCGCTACACGACACCATACCCGTGGGGCTTTGCCCAGCTGGAGATCGACAAGGATCTTACCGAACAGAGCAAGTTCGCGGTGCGCAATGCGTCCGGCGTCATGCCGGACGGTACGCCGTTCGATATCCCTGCGGACAGCCAAATTCCCGAAGCGATCGATGTGCCGGAGACGGCGGCAGGCCAGGTCGTCTGGCTGATGATGCCGGTCGCGGCGCCAAACACCCGCGAGGTCGACGAGGATCGCACCGACAGCGCCAGTCGTTATGTTCGTAGTTCGGAAACCTTCATTGACTCGACCTCTGCGCTACGCATCGAGGAAGAGATCGACATCGCTTATCCGCGCTTGTCGTTCGAACTGCGCAAGAGCAGCAAGCCCGGATACATGGGCCTCGGCATCGCGCGCATTCTCGAGGTGCGCGACAAGAACATCCTGTTCGACGATAAATTCGTGCCGCCGATGCTGATCTGCGCCGCGCATCCGATCATCGATGGCTGGCTCAACCGCATCATCGGCTGGGTTGAGACGAAACTCGACGAGCTGGCGCGTTACGCGGTCGATCCGTCATCCGGCGGTGGGTTGCAGAGTGTCGACTATCTGGTCCTGCAAGTGCTGAACCGTACCATTCCCGTCCTGACTCATTTCCAGCGCTCCGGCAGCGTGCACCCCGAGCGCCTGTACGAGGAATTGCTGAGATTCGCGGGCGAACTTGCGACATTTTCTACGGCGGAACGGCGGGCGCGCAACTATCCGGCTTACGATCACGACGATCTCGAGAACGTCTTCACACCCTTGGTGAGCGACATCCAGGACTTCTTGAGCGCGCGATTGGGCCGGCGGGCAATCCGCCTGGAGATCATCGAGCGCGCACAGAATGCGTTCGTGTCGCCGATCCGCGATCGCGCGCTATTCCGAAACGCGACCCTGGTGCTGGAGGTTGCCGCACGGCGGCCGCTCGTGGAGATCCAGAACGATTTCCCGCACCTGTTCAAGGTCGGGCCGAACACCAAGATGAACGAGATCGTGCACGCAAACCTGCCGGGCCTGACCTTGGCGCATTTGCCGACGCCGCCGCCGCACATCCGGGCCATCACGGATCACGTCTATTTCTATCTCGACCGCAAGTCGCCGCTGTGGCCCGAGTTCAGCACGGCGGCCTCGATCGGAATGCATTTCTCCGGCGACTGGCCGGAGCTTGAGCTGTATCTTTGGGCCATCCTGGAAGACAGGCCATGAGCGACAGGGACAAGCCGGTCAATCCTTTCGGTCGGGGCGAACGGACGATCATCCGTCCCAACCCCGGCGGGAAGTTGCCGCCGGCGCCGACCTCTCAGCCTCCGCCGGGCGAGGGCCCTGCGGCACGTCCAGGCTATTCGCCATCACCGGTACCCTCTCCCGGCGCGCCGGCGCCACCGTCATCATTTTCTCCTGTCCCGCAGGGCTCGAACTACGCCTCCGCGCCGGCCAGCCATCCCGCTGAGGAATGGATATCGACACCCGCGCCAGCCCAGGCGCAGCAGCCCATGCTACCGCCGGGACCGCCGTTGCGCGTCGACGATCTCGTCGCGCCAAATGCCAATCCAGTGATGCGCGCTGCGGGCCCGTTGCTGCAGCTGCTTGGTCGGTTGCGGGTGGCGCTCATGCGCGCGTCATTCGCGAGTTTGATGGAGCAGGTTGCAGACGCGATCAAGTTCTTCGAGAAGGACATCCGTTCCGCGGGCATATCCGAGCACCAGGCCAACACAGCGAAATACATCCTGTGTGCCACTGCCGACGATATCGTGCAGCACATCCCGACCGAGGAGCGCCACGTCTGGACGCAATATTCGATGCTGAGCCGGTTCTTCGGCGAGCGTGTCGGCGGCGTCCGTTTCTTTGAGATTCTCGACCATTTGAAGGTTGATCCACTGGTCAACTATCCGGTCCTCGAACTTCAGCACGCCTGCCTTGCGCTTGGTTTTCAGGGCATTCACCGGACGTCAGGGGGCGGACTTGCGAACCTGCAGCTGATCCAGCGTAACCTCTATGAATTGCTGCGCCGGGTCCGGCCGAAGACGATGAGCGACCTGTCGCCCAACTGGCGCGGGCAAGCGCTGGCGGGGCGCCGGCAGCGTCTGCGCGTTCCGGTCTGGCTCGTCGCGGCTGTCGTGGCCGCGCTGCTGACCGGGTCCTACTTCGTCCTGCGGACGCTCCTCGCTGGCCGGGCAGAGAATGCTGCCGAGGTGGCGCTCGCGCTCCATCCGGCCGGCCCGATCGAGCTCAAGCGCCAGATCGTTGCACCGCCGCCGCCGCCGCCACCTCCGCCGCCACCGGATCGCATCACCCAGTTGCAACGCATCCGCAACGCGCTCGCGAAGGAGAACACCGCCTGTGCCATGACGGCGGACCAGACCCCGAGCTTCATCGTGATCAGGGTCTGCGACCTGGCGTTGTTCGCGTCGGGCCAGGCGACCATCCTCGACGGCTTCAAGCCGATCGCACTCCGCGTCGCGGCAACCCTCGACAAGGAGCCGGGACGGATCCGGGTCGTTGGCCATACCGACAGTTCGCCGATCCGCACAGTCCGCTTCCCGACAAATTTCGAGTTGTCGGTCGAGCGCGCCAAGGCGGTTGCCGCGGCACTGAAGCCTGGCTTGACCGATGGTTCGCGCGTCGACGTCGAGGGCAAAGGAGCAGATGCGCCAATCGGTAGCAACACGACACCCGAGGGACGCGCCAAGAACCGGCGCGTCGAGATCTTTATCGAACGCAGCGAATAGGCAGATACCGCCGGGTCAGGTGGTTTGCGACAGGTACGGTTAGATGCTTGCCAAGGACATTCTTCGCATCGTTCTCTACGGAGTAGGGCTCAGCTCGCTCGGAGCGGTGATCTATCTCGCCGGTCCCTTCATCGCGTTCGGCGACTGGCGGCCGCTGGAGAACCATATCGTCCGGCAGATCGCTATTCTGCTGCTCACCACGGTCGTGGCAGGCATTGTTGGCCTCAATCTGTTCAAGCGGCGCAAGAGTGCCAAGGAGATTGCCGATGGCATCGCTGGTGCGGACCAGCCCGTCAGCGATGAACCGGTGCTCAAGGAGCGCATGAAGGATGCGCTCGCGACGCTGAAGACCGCCAGCGGCAACAAGTCGGGCTATCTCTACGATCTGCCGTGGTACGTCATCATCGGTCCGCCCGGAGCCGGCAAGACCACGGCGCTGGTCAATTCCGGGCTCAAATTTCCGCTCGCGCGCGGGGCGACGCCCGCAGCGATCGCGGGGGTCGGCGGTACGCGCTACTGCGATTGGTGGTTCACCGAGGAGGCGGTGCTGATCGATACCGCCGGCCGCTACACGACCCAGGACTCCAACAGCAAGGCCGACAAGGATAGCTGGCTGGCGTTCCTGGACATCCTGAAGAAAAGCCGGTCGCGCCAGCCGATCAACGGCGTCCTTGTCGCCATCAGTATCGAAGACATCCTGACGCTGCCGAAGCAGGAACTCGCACTTCACGCCGATGCCATTAGGATGCGCCTGCTCGAGTTGCATCAGAGGCTCAAGGTCAGCTTCCCGGTCTACGCGCTATTTACCAAAGCCGATCTCGTTGCCGGCTTCACCGAGTATTTCGCCTATCTCGGCGAGGCCGGCCGCCGCCAGGTCTGGGGTGCCACGTTCCAGACCGCAGACAAGACCCAGAATCTGGTGGGGCAGATCCCGGTCGAGTTCGACCGTCTGCTGGAGCGCCTGAGCGAGGAGACGCTCGACCGTCTGCAGGACGAGCCGACGCCCCAGCACCGCGTGCAATTGTTCGGCTTTCCGGCACAGATGGCGCGGCTCAAGCCCCAGATCCACGACTTCCTCAACCAGATCTTCGAGCCGACGCGCTATCACGTGAACGCGAACCTGCGCGGTTTCTACTTCACCTCGGGTACGCAGCAGGGCACGCCGATCGACCAATTGATCGGGTCGCTGGCACGTACGTTCGGCGCTGAGGAGGTCGGTTCCGGATCCTATTCGGGCACGGGCAAGAGCTTCTTCCTCGCCGATCTGATTTCCAAGGTCATCATCGGCGAGGCCGACTGGGTCTCGACCGACCGTGCCGCGGTGCGCCGCGCGCTGATCCTGAAAACCGCGGCCCTGTCATTGATCGGCCTGGTCTCGATCGGACTGATCGCAGCCTGGCTGATGAGCTACAAGCGGAACTCCGATTTGATCGAGCAAAGCCTGCAGGCGGATAGCGAGTATGCGGCCGCCGGCGCACCACTTATCAAGCAGACGCTGATTGCCGATCATGATCTCGACAAGGTGCTGCCGCTGCTCTACCGGCTGCGCAACGCCCCGGCAGGCTACGGATCGCGCGGCGAGTCGGTGCCTCTGTCGGCTCGCTACGGGCTCAGTCAGCACGCCCGGCTGCTGTCGCCCTCGAAGGCGGCCTATCATACGGCGCTTGAGCGCATGTTCCGGCCGCGCCTGCTGTATCGCCTCGAGGAGCAGCTCAATGCGCGCATCAACGAACCTGCCTTCGTCTACGAGGCGCTCAAGGTCTATCTGATGGTCGGCGGCCTGCAGTCGCCGGACCGCGAGCTGATCCGCTCCTGGATGCAACGTGACTGGGCGGACAACCTCTATCCTGGCGCCACCAACGCGGAAGGGCGGCGTCTGCTCGACGAGAACCTCGTGGCAATGTTCGACCTCGAGACCGAGCAGCAGCCGCTGGTCGAACTCGACGGCCGGTTGATCAAGCAGGCCCAGAGCTCCTTGGCGCGCCTGAGCGTGTCGCAACGTGCCTACGAGTTTCTGAAATCGGAGGCTCGCGCATCGACCGCTGGCGACTGGATCGCTAGCCGCCATGGCGGACCCGACATGGGTGTCGTGTTCGAAACCACGACGGGGCAGCCTTTGGACGCGGTGCGGGTACCTGAGTTCTTCACGTATAACGGCTTCCATCAGAAGTTCGTCGCCCGGCTGTCCGGATTGTCTGAGCGGATGAAGCGGGAGCGATGGGTTTTGGGTGATGCAGGCCAGCAGTCGGCCATCGACCAGCAGTACGACAATCTGGCCGGCGATCTGCTCAACATCTATTCCAACGATTTCGTGACGACCTGGCGAACGGCGCTCGGGAGCCTGCGCCTGAAGAAGCTGCTCGCCGACAAGCCGAAATACGAGGTGCTGCGGGCGCTTTCGGCGCCGACCTCGCCGATGCGGCAAATTCTGGAATCGGTGCGCGATGAGACGGTGCTGACCAAGGAACGGGCGAAGCCGGCGAACGCTTCGGCGCCAGCTGCCGCACCGGCGCCGGCACTCTTCACGAATGCCCAGGATGGACCGCCTGGCGCGACGATCGAGGCACAGTTCAAACCTTACCACGCGGCGCTCGAAGGCGAGAGCACCCGCCGGCCGATCGACTCGACCGTCGCGAACCTGAACGACATCGCGCAGAACCTGACGTTGATCATCGAGAATCCCCAACTGACAGCACAGGCCACGGCTGCGCTTCAGACCCAGGTCGCAGCGCTCCGCAACAATGCCTCGCGCATGCCGCCGCCATTCTCCGACATGCTGCGCGCTGCAGCCGCGGAGTTCGAAGGCAGCATCGCGGCTTCAACCGCTGGGCAAATCCTGCAAACGTTGCGCGATCAGGTCACGCCGGTCTGCCAACAGACCGTGACCAACCGCTACCCGTTTGTCCGCAGCAGCGGCCAGGAAGTCCCGCTGGCGGATTTTGCCAAATTGTTCAGTCCGAACGGCGTTATGGACAAGTTCTTCACCCAGTACCTGGCACCTTATGCCGACACGTCGCGGTCGGACTGGGCTTGGCGCAAGGAGAGCCCCGTTGGTCGGTCGTTCTCGCCCGACACGCTCAAACAATTCCAGAATGCGGCTTATATCCGGGATGCGTTCTTCCAGACGGGCGGCGGTGTGCCCGCCGTTTCTTTCGCGATCCGGCCTCCTGGGGCACCGGGGCCAGGCGTGACCGTTAAGACCGAGATCGGCGGCACCACGATTGCGAGCCCAACCATTCCCGGACCGGCCACGTCGTCCTTGTTCGGCGGTCCGCAACCGACGCCACCGCCACCACCACCGCCTCAGAGCAACTCGCCAACGACCGTCCTATGGCCGGGCCCAGCGCCGCGAACGGCAATTTCAGTTAGTAACGACACCGGCGCGCCATCCGTGCTCGAGCGCATTGGTCCCTGGTCGTTATTTCGGATGCTAGAGGCGGGCTCATTGGTTGTGAAAGCGGAAACGGCCAGCGCGACTTTCATCGTCGCGGGGCGCGAGCTCAACTATCAAATTTCGACTGGGTCGTTGCGCAACCCGCTGAATCTGTCAGTGCTGCGCGAGTTTCGTTGCCCGACCGGGATATGACCATGCGTTGCGGGCTATTCGGCAAGATCGGCGCCAAGCGCGATTTCATCGCGATCGCGACCCCGCGCAGCTTCCTGGAAGCCTGGGAGCCGTGGGTACAGGCCGCGCTGTCAGCAAGTCGCCACCAGCTTGGCCCAGGATGGCAGCAGGCCTTTCTGACCGCTCCGGTCTGGCGGTTTTGGCTCGGCGCCGCGATCTGCGGCACGACAGTGGCGGGTGCGATCATGCCCTCGCTCGACGGGGTGGGGCGATACTATCCCTTGACCCTGCATGCGGTGACCGGCGAGGCCGTCTCGCTGCCGCCGCCGAGCATTGATCCGCAGGACGAATGGTTCGGGCAAGTGGAGGCGTTCATGCTTTCGACCCTGGATCGGGCGGCAACCTTCGAGCAGATCTCCGATGCATTGGATCAGCTTGCGGTGCCACGACTGCAGGAGACCATCGCCGGCGGTCCGGCGATCACGTCGCTTGGTAGTGCGACAATGGGAAGGGCTTCGGCGGTCGACGCCTTCGCGGGGTCGTTTGCAGCACTTTGCGCCGCCAACCCACAGGTCTACGCCGCGGCCAGCTTCTGGTGGACCGCCGGAGGGGAAGGCTTTCCGCCAATGGCGCTGAGTTGCCGCGGATTACCAGATCCGTTTCACTACATCACGCTGCTGACCGGTGATCTCGGCCACGCGGCATCCGGGAATGGATGACACGCGATGGTGCATATTCCATCCTTGTTCGATGTTGGTAGCGTCACCCATGCCGGACGGGTGCGGGAGCGGAACGAGGATTCATGTTTGGTACGAACCGACGTCGGCCTTTGGGCGGTCGCCGACGGTATGGGTGGTCACGAGGCCGGCGATCTCGCCAGTCGCATTGTCGTGCAGTCGCTTGACGCGATCGGCACGCCAGAATCAGCCGCAGACCTGCTGGCGGAATGCGAGGAACGGCTGTTCAGCGCAAACCAGCAGATACTGGCGCTAAGTCATGAACGACAGGGGGCCACCGTCGGGACCACAGCGGCGGTTCTGCTCGTTCGCGATAGCTACTATGCCTGCATATGGGCGGGTGACAGCCGGGTCTACCTGATCAGTCGTGGCGCAATTAGCCAAGTGTCGCATGATCACAGCGAACTGGAGGAACTGATCGCCGAAGGTGCGCTTTCGCGCGAAGACGTGAATGATTGGCCGAGCAATGCCATTACTCGTGCCGTCGGTGTCGCCGATGATCCGGAATTTGAGGTGGTGACAGGCCCGGCCGAGCCGGAGGATATCTTCGTGATCTGCAGCGATGGCCTCACCAGGCACGTGCAGGACGACGAGATCCTGCAGCACGCGGCTACGCGACGCGCCCAGGCGGCTTGCGATGACATGCTCGCGCTGGCTCTTGATCGTGGCGGGCTCGACAACGTGACGATTGTGATCGTGCGACTGCTGACGCCACGATCTCAGGAGGCGACAAGATCTCCGCTCAATCGGGAGCCGCAACCATGACCCCGAACGATCCGTTCCGATCGTCCTATCACGGCGTGCCGCCCGGCACGCGTCTCAACGGCATTTACGAGATCGAAGCGGTGATCGGCGCGGGCGGCATGGGTGAGGTGTACAAATGCCGTGAGATCCAGACTGGATCGCCTGTTGCGGTGAAAATGCTGCTGCCCGACATGGTTGACAACGAGGCGGCGCTCGCGCTGTTCCGTCGAGAGGCCGCGGCACTCCACAATCTTCCGCATGACGCGATCGTTCGCTACTTCCTGTTTACCGTGGAGCCGGTGCTGCAGCGACCTTATCTCGCGATGGAATTCGTGAATGGCCGCTCGCTCTCTAACATGCTCGATGATGGGCCGTTGGCCTTCGAGGCGCTGATCAGGCTGATGCAGCGCGTCGCATCGGGACTGGAGGCCGCCCATGAGCACGGCATCATCCATCGTGACGTTTCTCCGGACAACATCATCGTTCCGCTCGACGACGTCAGGCGGGCCAAGATCATCGACTTCGGCATCGCGCGGTCGACCCAGATGGGTGACAAGACCATCATCGGCTCGGGCTTCGCCGGCAAGGACAATTACGCATCGCCGGAACAGGTTGGGTTGTACGGCAATGACGTGACTGCGAAATCCGATGTCTACAGCTTCGGTCTTGTGCTGTTCCATGCGCTGACCGGGCAGAAACTCGACATGGGCGGCAGCCAGTTTCAACTGGTGGAGAAGCGACGGCGTATGCCCGATCTCGGTGCGGTGGATATGCGAATCCGGCCTTTGCTGGAGCGGATGCTGCAGCCTGATCCGGCATTGCGCCCGACCATGGGGGAGGTCGCCAACTGGACGCCAACCGGTTCGGCCCAGACACCGGCCGCGCCGTTATATGGCTTCGATCCGCTACGGCGGCCGGAAAGCGCGGCGCCGGCGTCGCAGGACAGGATGCCGTCGACCGCGCGGAGCGCGCGCGGCCTCTGGCTGGGGGCGGGCGTGGCGGCATTGTTGCTGCTGGTCGGCGGTGGCGGATATGCCTTCTACAAGCTGGTCTGGTCAGCGCCCGGCACAGCGGTTTTGCCGCCACCTCCGAAACTCGCTGGAACAATGGTGCCGCCGAAGGTCGAGCCCGCTGGACCACAGCCCGGACGCCAAGAGACAGAGAAGTTGTCCGCGCAGCCGACGGCAACGCCGTCTCCGGCGCTCGATGGGCCGGGGCGAGCTGAGCGCATCCGCAAATACGTGGCCCAATATTCTGGCGGTGACTGCTTCTTTGTCTTGCCGATTGCTGTGAGCCCAAATGCGGCTGTCATCGAAGGGTTCGGTGCCTCGACCGCCCCATTCGACACCTTCGACAAAGCGTTTCGGCGTGAGCAGGGTTTCGAAGCTTCGGTCGGCGTCAGGCAAGTGACCCAGGCGCAATGCCCTGCCGTCAAGTTCTTGAGTCAGGTCGGGAGCGATCAGGCGCGAATGCCACGCATCACCCTGTCAGCGACAGAGCTGAAGGGCGGCGAAACCCTCAATGGGACCATTGAGAACTTTGCCAACCGCGTGGTCGAGCTGCTCATGGTGTCAGATCGCGGCGAAGTCCAGAGCCTCTCCTACCTTCTGAAGCCGGGCATCGACTCACTTTCGTTTACGCTCCCGACAGCGCGCGCGAGCGGTCCGCAATTGCTGTTGGTCGTGGCGGTTCCGCAGGTTCTGGACTCATTGCGCCAGCCGCGACCGATGGCTGCCGACACGTTCTTTCTGCAGGCGCTAAGCGAGGCTCAGCGCAACAAGGTGACCGTCATCGCGGCCGCGCGCTACGTGCTGCTCACCAATTGACCGGCACGCTCAGAATGTTCCGATCACCAGGATTTTCAGGTCGGCATCCGGCTTGAAGTCGCTTGCTGTATATTCAAGCATGTTTCCAGTAGCAGACGATGCCTTTAGCCGCCCGGGACAGAAGCTCACCAAGCGGTCGCTGCCGCCTGGGTCGATAGTCAGTTTGAACGAGCGGATCGGCCCGGCCCAATTCGCGCCGGTCTTGAGCACATACGAAATGCGCCGCTCCTGCAGCTTCGCGCTGTTGGTTTGGTTACTGCCCGCGCGCTTGTCGAGTTCGGCGAGGAACGTATCCTGGACGCAGTACTCTTTCCGGTAACGGGCGACTTCCTGAGCGAGTGCGCCGCTGCGGCGGAGGCTCGAGCGCAGGATGGTGTCGGGACTGGAGCCGACGCTCGGCCGGTACTGGTGTTCGACCAAGACGGTGCGCATGGGCGGAAACACCTGCTGGCGCACGGCCGAGGTCTTGATAACCCAACCCGGCGCATATTGCTGCCGGCCGTTGTCGCTCTTTCCCGCAGGTATCAGAAGTCCGTCGTCCACGAGCCGGGCCCGGGTCGCCTCGGGCAGGTCGTTCACCCGGATCTCGCGGCTACCAATCGGCAGCAGCGGCAACTTGAGTTCGCGGAGCAGGGCACCGACATCCCTGTTGCCGACCATGGCGCGCTGATCGACGGTCAGCGGCGCCGGGCTGCCATCGACCTTGGTCTCGAAGTCGACGAAGTTGATCGGATCATTTGACGGCAGTGCGATGTTCTCAGCCTCCGACAGGTCGATGTCGGGCAGCGGAAAGGCAACGGTAAGCGTGACCGGCCTGGCGGTGACGTTGGCGAATTGGTAGCGAACGCTAATCCTGTCGAGCGCGATACGAAGGTTCTCGCTCTCCATGGCCACGTCATTGGTGCGCACGAACTGGAGCCCGCCGATCGACAATTCCGCAGCCGAGTCGTTGGCGCGTGCCGGCCAGCCCGTCGCAACCAGCAGCGCGACCATCAAGGCCCGTATCCGGAACGATGGTCGGGGGGAGGGTCCGTTCGACAAGCTAGTCTCGATGCGGCGTCGCAGCATATGCTGGTTCCATCCGATGCGGGTCAATCGATCGGCTGATAAAGATCGCCCCACTCGGACTTCCAGACCCCGTCTGGATCGCACACTACGAGCGCGAGCTTTACGTCGTTTGCCAGCCGGATCGCGCCGCGAAAAGCATCCTGAGCCGGCAACTGCGCGCTGACCTGGTCGGTGGTCAGCCGTCCCCCGCTCGCGGCGGCCGGCAGCACGATCGATCCGGAGATGCCGTCATTGTCGCGTTTCAGGACAAGCGTGATCGCGTCGGGCTGGACTTCGCTCACCTGCTCAAATCTATTCCGGGCCATGTTTTGCACCGCAAGCTGAAGACATTCGGACTATCACCGTCCAGTGATAGATTGAACGTGATTGAGATTGCTCACCACTAATTGACGCGCCGCATCAACGGCATCTCGGATTAGTCGATCCGACGCGGCGATCGGTTCGGGGTACATTGAGGCGAACATGCTTCGTCCAAATCATTGGATCTGGGTCTTCATTGTTGGCGCTGGCATTCTTGGAACCAAGGCGTACGCCGACGATACCGTTGTACGCAGCTTTGCCGGCGGTTCGGCTGCTTCCATGGTCGGCATCGTCCCGGCCAGCGAGGACGTGGAACTCGCGGGACCGCAAGCACTCAGCGCCGATGGGCAGGGCAACCTGTTTGTGCTCG
The DNA here is from genome assembly GCF_052076005.1 of Bradyrhizobium sp. 63_E2_N1_3. Classification (NCBI taxonomy): domain Bacteria; kingdom Pseudomonadati; phylum Pseudomonadota; class Alphaproteobacteria; order Hyphomicrobiales; family Nitrobacteraceae; genus Bradyrhizobium; species Bradyrhizobium sp. 63_E2_N1_3. Next base: position 2,507,824 of record NZ_CP197235.1, read on the forward strand.
ATCAGATCAACGGTCGCATCCTCCAATTTGATCCGAAACAGCCGAGCTCGGATCCTGACGTCCTCAATATGCCGAAAGACGTCCAGCCGACGGATCTCGTCGTCCACAACGACGACATCATGGTTTGGGACGGCGGCGTACGGACGCTGAAGGCGGCGCCGGGGCAATCCACGCGCGGCCTCGGTGGTGATGTGATCCAGCTTGAAGAGGTCTCGAGCCGCGGCACGGACGACCAGGTCGCCGTCTCCGCTTTTGCCCAGATGGGATCACAGGCGCCAGGCAGCGCGACCGACCTGCTCGACCAGAACACCCGCGCGGCCATCATCAAGACGACGCGGCAGCCCGACCGGCAATATGTTGCTACTCGAAGCAAGGGCTCGGTGATCGCCGACATCATTCCGGACAAGGGCAATGCCAGCGTACGGGTCGAAATCCAGACCATGGTCACCAACGAGACGATCGGCCAGCTCGGCCTGCGGGTGCGCAACCAGCTCGGCACGGTAGAGTTTCTCGAGATTGACAACAGTGACCGCTTCTATGTGTTGGCGGAGGACGTCCCGCCATCGGGAAAGAATGCCTCTACGTTCGTCGCACGCTATGCCGCGAACGGCCGTCTCGAAGGAATCTATGAGCTTCCTTTGGAAAACACGCCGCTGACCCGGCGATTCGTAACGGTTTCGGGCGATGGCGATGTCTATTTCCTGCGGACCAAACCGGACGGTATTGAAGTGGTCGGCGTGGGCTTCAGGCCTCTGACCAACGCTTCGATTATCGACGTGCGGCCGTCGCGAACGGCAGCCGCGCCGGCACCGCAATCCGGCGTCAAATTTGACGCGTCGGCCGCCGTGAGACCGTCCAATCGCCAGCAGGCGATCGAGACAGCGTTTGCGTTCGAGGGCATCCAGTGGAAGCTGACGCAGGCGAATTACGGCAACGATCCCGACAGCCAATGCAGCGGCTTCAGCCGTGTTCGTCGGCCGTGGTATCTGCAGGGAAAGGTGAATCAGGAGGTCCGCGGCGTACCCTATTGCTGGGGCTGCCACGGTTCGCTCGCGAACTTCCGGCAGCGGATCGAGAGCGGAACGCTGGCTGGCAATGTGTGCACTCGCAATGCGCCACGGCCGGATGTGGCTGGCGTCGACTGTTCGGCCTTCGTCAGCGCCGCGTGGGGGCTGTCCGTCCACTACACGACTGCCGCTATCCCCGCGATCGCAGCCCCCGTGGCAAATCCCTGGGACCTGAGGCCGGGCGATGCGCTGAACAAGCCGGGCTCGCACGTGATGTTGTTCCTGCGGTTCACGCCTGATCGCAAGGCCGAGGTGATGGAATCCTCGACCGGCGGCTGCAACGGCCGCGTCTGCCGCAACGTCTACCCGTTGGCGAGCCTGCTTTCGCGCGGCTACGTTCCGGTCCGCTTTCGAGCCTTCGCGGACGATCAGACGGCAGTTTCAGCGAGCGCCTATCAGGAGACCGAACAATCGCCGGCGGGCCGCAAAACGGCAAGCAAAAGGCGCTGAACCCGGTGTGTCGCCAGAGCTACAAAATGGGTAGGCATGATGTCGAGGTGGATCACGATGCGGATGCCCAGAGGATTTTATTGCGGGATCAGGCAGCTATGCGCCACCATCGGGCTCGCTGCGTTGATCGGGCTGATAACCCCTCACGCATATGCGGCAGGAGGACTGTCGATCAGCAATCCGGACGGGGCGGCGGTGCGCGCGCTCGTGATCGGGATCGATGACTATCAGCACGTGCGGAAATTGAAGGGCGCGGTCGCTGACGCCACTGACATCGTGACCAGCTTGAAAAACATGGGGGTTGGCGACGTCGTCGTACTGACGAACGCCCAGGCCGACAGGGCAAGCGTCCTGCGCGAGATCAGTGCACTGGTGGAGCGGACCAAGAACAACGACCTCATCTTTCTGTCGATCGCCGGTCATGGCACCCAGGAGCCGGAGCGCGTCAAGGGCTCGGAGCCGGACGGAATGGAAAACGTGTTCTTGCTGCCAGGCTTTGAAACCACGCCAACCGGGTCGGTTGAACGTGTTCTGGGCAGTGAGTTCAACCATTTCATCCGGCAGTTCGAGCTGCGCGGGGCGAGGGTGATCTTCGTGGCTGATACCTGCCACGGTGGCGGTATGGTGCGCGATATCGATCCGCGTGCCGCTGAGATGAGCTTCCGGCAGGTCCCGCGTTACACGTTGCTGGTCGACGAACTGAAGCCGGTGTCGGACAGCAACGATCCGAAGTCAGAACTCGATCTTGACCACACGGCGTTCCTGGCTGCGGTGGACCGCTACACCAAGGCGCCGGAAGTCCGCATCCCTGGCATCGATGGCTTGCGCGGGGCTCTCAGCTATGCGGTCGCGCGGGCGGTGGAGGGGAGCGCAGACATCAATCACGATGGGAAGGTGACGCTCAAGGAGCTCTTCAGCAATGTTCGACAGGTGGTCTATCAGCTCTCGGACCAGCGCCAGAACATCGTGACCATATCATCGCCGCCTCAGACGCCGGATACCGACGTCGCCTTCGAATTGACGCGCGGTGTCGTGCTGATTCAGGGGCCGGCCGCGAGAGCTGCCTCTGGTCCGGCCGGATCCGGGGGGGCCGTCGAGGGACAGGCGCCCGCGCCACCGGCTGTCACGGCCAAGGCACCAACCACTCCGACCCTTGCCGCGGCGGCGACCAAGGAACTTCCGACCGGCGACGCGCCGGGGCCTCTCCGCCTCGCTGCACCAATCCGGCTGGCGGCGCTCGACGGCAAGACAAGCTATTTTGCAAGCGTGAAGCCAAAGGATGTTCCCGTGCAGGCGGTTCAACCGACGGACAATCCCGACCTGATCTGGGATCCCGTGTCGCACGACGTGATCGCGTGGGGCGACGTGGTCGCCTACGGGATCGACGTTGCGAACTTGCCGACGGTAGTCGATCGGACAGCGGCAATTCGTGAACTGAAACGCATTGCGACCCGGTCGCCGCAGATCATGCGCATCTGGCCAGACGATCGCCAACAGCGTGCTGGCCAGACTGTCGAAGTTGACCTGTCTGATGTGGCGTCAAGGGCGGTGCTGCTGTTCAATGTGTCTGGCGATGGCACCATCCAATTGTTGTATCCGGTGGGTTCTGATGCGGCGCTGGCCCGATCGGCGAGTTTGCGCTTACCGCTCAGGGTCGGCGAGCCGTTCGGTGCGGAACAGATCGTTGCGGTGACCTCGCAGCAACGCATGGTAGATCTTGAGACAGCCCTAATGCAGTTCAACCGGCGTCGCGCCTCGGGGCAAGTGATCAAGAGTCTCGAGCGTTACTTGCCCGCAGACGCGCGAATCGCCTCGATCGGCTTCTTCAGTGCCCCCTGACTCTTAGGGGAGCAGGCCATGCCGTCATCTCGGCCGATCCGCCAGGCGCGACCATGGCTCGCATTCCTGCTGCTACTGGCGGGTAGCGGAGCTGCGCCCGCAGCACCATTGCCGACGGCGTCGTTGCATGTCGGCACGACGTACGCACGTTGGCTTTGGCCGGTACAAGCGGTGCGCGGGCAGACCAATACCGCGAGTGTGTCCCTTCAGATCCTGCCGAGCCAGACCGTCAACGTCGGCGGCAAGGTCTCGTTCGGCGTTACAGCCAGGAAGACTGGATATCTCATTTTGGTCGACGTCGACGCGGAAGGGCGGATGTCCCAGATCTTTCCGACCCCCGAGCTATTGGCGCAGTCGAACGAACGCGACATCAATCTCGTCAAGCCGGGTGTCGAATTTGTTGTTCCTGCCCCGGCGGCGCGACAGCGTGGTTTTGAATACGTCGTCGCACCGCCAACAGGGTCCGCAGTGATGATCGCCATCCTGAGCGAGCGACGCGTGCAGTTGCTCGATTTGCCGGACATGCCCCGCAAGCTGGAAGGTCAGGCCGACGCATTGAGCTATCTATCGGCCTGGACCAGCGAGCTGCGCGTGCCGGACAACAGCAGCGGAAAGCTGGTGACGAACAATTGGTCGTTCGACGTCAAATCCTATTCCATCAAGTGAGCCCTGTGAAGCTTGGGTTATAGCTTGCTCAGTCGGCTGAAGAAGCCACCCCGGGCGATCATGTAATGAATGTCCTTTGGAAAGGGAAAAGCGCTGCGAACGTTGGAAATTGCGTGCTGGAGGAATTCCCCGCGCTGCGGCGCTGGCTTATGCCGCGGCTGGTCCGCGACCTGCGGTATCATGAAGCGATCCACGAAAGCCGGGTCAAGATCGTTGACCCTGACCATCTGGCCAAATGCCGGGAATAGATCGTAATGACCCAAGCTTACGCTGAGGTTCTTGAGGGCAGGGCGCTGAGGCTGAGTTTGATTGCCATCGGTCGTCGCCAGCCCACGCCCGATCAGGTCCAGCTTCACCGATTGCGGCAGAGTTGATGGACCATACACGATCTCGAGCGCCCGGCCGCTCTGTCCGGACAACCATTGGTACCAGAAGGTCGCATCATCGGGCCGCGCATTGGCACCGTAGAGGCAGTCAAATCCCCAACAGGCCGTCAGCTTGCCCTGATACTTTCCAAGGCTCCCGACGAGGTTGCGCATGCCGTTACCACCGCCGGAGTGGCATGCGATGATGAGCTTGCCGATCTGGAGCTGAGGAATGGACGTCGAGGAGAGACCCAGGAACCTGGCAAGAGCTCCAAGGATCTCCTCGAGATAGCGTTCGCCCCAGTTCGCGGTTGCCAGGTCAGACACGCTGTAGTTTCCGGCAAAGGTGTCGCCAACGGCATATTCGTAGCCCAGGAACGGCGCGATAAGCACTACGTCCTTGCCGGAATCCCGGACCTGTTCGCGCAGCCGCGCTGGATCGCTGTGGAAGAGGAATTCATGGTTTTTGACATAGAAGCCGTGAAGCCAGATCACGACATCGAACTTGGTGGCAGCTGTTGGGTGCTTTGGCGGAAGATAAACCGCCGTCGGCTTCATGCCGGGGGCCTGCCGCTTCGTGAAGAGCGTCACCCCGGGAAAGGCGTTGGCGTCCTTTTGCTCAAGCTCACACGCAACCACGCAGGTCGCTCCGCTTCGGCCAATCCAGGCACGGACCTGGATGACCCAGTGTTAAGCTCTGCCGCCCGTCACACCTTCTCGACACCAAGATCCGCGCGGCCTCCTGGCCTTCCATGACGCCGTGGCAGCCTTGCGCGTTGCTAGTTGCAGGACTCGACATTACCCACGTTGCCCCCGGGGCCGCCGCCGCCACGGTATTCGAGGTGGCAGCCACTACGGACCTGACGGCACAGAGATTGATCGCAAACGACCTGACCACCGCCGCCGCCGGACCTCGCAGTTGCTTGTCGCCGCGGAACGTCGGCTGCCGGCGCCGGCCTCTCGCGGGCCGAACGATCCGCACGTGACGGACGCTCGTCCGTGTTGCGCTTTGCGACCGGTTTCTTCCCGCGTCGCTTCTCGCATTCATTGTCGTCGTTGAGGAACGAACCCTCGGCACAGGTGATCCTGCTGCACTGGTCACCGTCGGCCTTGTAGCCATGATCACAGATCAGGGGACAGACCCGGGACGGCTTGAGCTTGATTGCGTCAAGCGCGTCGAGACTTGCGAGCTTGGCGTCGAATTTGGTTCCCGCGTGCTGGTTGAAGAGAGCCAACGAGCGCTGTGAGGCCGCATTCCATTGGCCATTGACGGCGCCGGTGAAGCAGCCGACGCGGCTCAATTCGCCTTGTACAGACTTGGCGATATCTACGGACTTGGAGAGATCGGCCTTTGCGATATCGGTCTGGCGCGGCTCGTCGCTCAGCGCGGCAAGCTTGGGCGTCTTGCTGTCCTCAGCGGGCGTAGCGGCCGCTGGGTTATCCGCGACGGTACTCTCAACAGCCGGCTTATTCCCGGAGAGTGCAGCGACGATTGTAGATTCGGACGCAATACGTTTCCGTTCCGCCTCGGCGGCTTGCTCCTGCGCCGCTTGCTTCGTCTTCTCGGCCGCAATCCGGGCCTCTTCCGCAGCCTTCAGCTCCGCGGCCGCCTTCTCCTGGTCGGCACGCTGGGCGCCCTGGGACATCAGGCGAGCTCGCTGCTGCTCGGCCTCCTGCGCTTTCGCCGTGGCCGCGACACGTGCGTCCTCGGCGTCGAGCTGATTGAGCTGCAGCTTGGCCAGATTTGAGTAGTATCCGTCCGGATGTTGGGTCAGGAACGCGTTCAGAGCAGGCTTGTTGCGGAGCTGCAAGGCCAATTCGTAATCACGTCGAATTTCCGACTGGGGGTTGGCCGCCTGTACCGGCTCCTCGGCCTTGGTAGCCGGAACAAGCGCAACGTCTTCGCCGCCGAGCGAGCCGTAGACATAGGGCTCCTGTCGGTTGCCCGTGGCTTGCAAGACATCGTCGCGGACGAAGCCGAAAGCCCTTCGCAAGTCGAGCCCCGGCTTTGCGATGTACTTCACGAGAGCCGTCGCGTACGGACTATTCTGGCTGTTGCCATCGAGTGCGGTCAGTCCCGCTTTCGCGGCAAACGCGATCAGCGTGTTGGAGACGGTGGGCTCGACCCTGGCCAGTCCGCGGCTGATCGATCGCGAGGCAACTGTACGTTTCATCGAGTCGGCAAACGGATTGTTGCGGCACGCGTCGACGATCACCACGCGTAGTTGCCTCGCAGGCTCAATCGCCAGCAGGACGCGGTCGAGCGAGAATGCTTCGTCATAGATGTCCGTGTCACGTTCGAGTCTGGCGTCGGTCGGGATCAGATAGTTTGTCCCGTCGATCTCGATACCGTGGCCAGCGTAGTACACCAGGGCTATGTCGGCATTGCGGGCCTGATCGGCGAATTCTCTCAAGGCCCGCCGCATATCGGTCGCGGCGAGGTTAAGTCTTGAGTCAACCACATCGAAACCTGCCCCCTTCAAGGTTGCGGTGATGGCCGCAGCGTCGTTGGCCGGGTTTGGGAGCAGAGGGGCGTTTTGATAGTTGGCATTGCCGACCACCAAAGCCACGCGCTTTGTCGCCCAGGCTGGCTGACAGGCCAGGAACAGCGAAGCGGCGAGAAGAAGCAAAACTCGAAGGTGCCTGTACACTCTCATGGCGAACACCCAACCTATGCCCGTAGAATGGTGACGTCGCGAAGATGGCCGCATAAGAAATGACTTTTGGAATTCGTACGCTACCGGCGGCTGCCTATCTGCATACAGTACCAAACTCGAGCCCGATCCATTCCTATGTGTTGTTGCGAAATGCGGACGCGTTCAAAAGGCATGGAAGATATTGCGCCGGGCGCTGTCCGCCGATTCATGTGGATGATAGGCGCCCGCCAGTGCTCTGCTGAGGGCGCGATCACAAAATAAGATATTGATATAAAACGGTTATTTTTCTGGGGGCTGCTCGTGGCAGCGCGGCACAAGGCCTCCGGCTTGGTTCGAACTCGAGTTCCGCTGAGCCGCACATCGAGGAGACGTGAAGAGCGGTGTCAGGCGTGCGGATCGATCGCCTTGGTCGAGAGCTCCGGTCCGGCCTGATGAGCTCGCCGCCCGAGTCTCGCGGGGATCAGACCTGCAGGGATCAGAAAAGGCGTTGCCGCGGCATAGACGTCATATTCAGGGAAGGCCAGTCTTAGAATCCGCTCTTCGTTGATCATTCGTCGGCACTGAATCATCGCAACCACGATGGCGATGAGCACGGCAAGTGGTGAAAGGACCTGAAGTGTGACACCGACCAACGCAATCCCCTCACATAGGTAGAGGGGATGCCGGACGACTCGATAAGGCCCTTCCGTCACAAGGCGCCTCGCCTCCGGTAGAATGCTGAAGGATTTGCCCAACCAGCGGAGTACCACGATAGAAAGCGAGATCCCCACCAGGATCAACGTCGTGGACAGAGCCGACCAGATCGGGCCGAGCTCTGCCTTCGGAAGAAAAGCGAGTGCGACGGTCGGAAATGCGCCCAGCAAGGCCGAGACCCGCATCTCAACGCCCTTCGACTTCATTGTCGGGACCAGCCGAGTCATGGTTGTCAGTGCAACGAGTCCGAGGAACAGGACGTTGGCAACGCTGGCTGCGATCATCAGCAAGTTGTCCACGCTGCCCAACGGAAGGCGATGGATGCTGGCGGCGCCAATGAGAGCAGACCCGCCATAGACGATCACGATGGCCACCCTGGAGGTCCAGTCCAGCCATGGATTGACGCCGCCGGCGATCCGGTTCCTGGCTGTCCCCTCCTGGCCGACCTTCGCGTCAGTCACAGCAGTGATCTCGCTCGCTCAAAATCTGCCTCACTAGACGCCAGGCCTCCGGAGAGGTCAATTGGCTGGCCACATCTCCGGGCGCGGCCACACCAACCGGTCCCATGCGGTTCCACATTCCGCGGACCTTCCGGATCGTCGAGTTGTCATTGAACCGAACCTGTCGTGGCGACACGAATGATAAAGCGCATGATTAAACAGTAGTACTGCCATGGGTTTGCACGGATTCGTGAATTTGCGCCGAATCTTGTTCCTTCTTCCTGTGCTGCTGCTCTTCTTCTGTCAGCCGGCATGGGCGGGGAATCGCGTCGCACTTGTCATTGGCAATTCTGCCTACAAAAACGCGGCGCCACTTTCGAATCCCGTCAATGACGCTGCGATTGTCGAGGCGACACTAAAGAACGCAGGTTTTGACGTTGTGCAAACCCGCCGGGATCTTCAGGCGATCGAGATGCGGCGCACGCTGCGCGATTTTGCCGATCAGGCTCGCGACGCAGATGTGGCCGTTATCTACTACGCCGGTCATGGTATGGAGATCGAAGGTACGAACTACCTGATCCCGGTCGACGCCACCCTTGAGCGCGATACGGATGTGTACGATGAGGCGTTTTCGCTCGATCGTGTCATGCTGGCCATTGAACCTGCAAGGCAGCTGCGACTTGTGATCCTCGACGCTTGCCGCAACAATCCTTTCTCCGAAAAGATGAAACGGACGGTCGGCTCGCGGTCCATCAGCCGGGGCCTTGCCCGAATTGAGCCGGCGACGGCGAATACTCTGGTTGCCTTCGCCGCCAAGGCTGGCTCGACAGCGTCGGACGGCAACAGCAAGAACAGTCCCTACGCTGCCGCATTGGTCAAATATATCGGGACTCCGGGTCTGGATTTGCGCAGGGTGTTCGGCTTCGTTCGCGATGACGTCATGAAAGCAACGGGCAATCGGCAGGAGCCCTATGTTTACGGCACGCTTGGCGGCGACGACGTGCCGCTGGTGCCCGCCAAGGAAACAGCCAAGGGGCCAACCAGGGAACCAGCCGGAGAACCAGCCAAGGAGGCCGCGAAGGAAGCTGCTCCATCGCCAACGCTGCGATCCGAAATACGGCGCGACTACGAGCTCGCGCTGCAGGTTGGCAACAAGGATGCACTGAACTTCTTCATCGTCCAGTATCCGGATGGTTACTACGCAAGTCTCGCAAAGCTTCAGCTCGCCAAAATCGATGCGGAGGAGAAGCGTGTTGCTGCGGCCGAAAAGGCGCGTCAGGCCGAGCAGGAGCAGGCGCGGCTCGTCAACGAGGGCGCACAACAGATGCAACTTGCCAAGGCGGCGTCGGATCTGAAGGCAGCGCAGGAAGCTCGGGCCGCCGCCGAGGCCGCCAAGGAAACCGCGCAGCATCAGGCTGCTCAAGCCGAACAAAGGCGTGTCGCGGCTGAAACGGCACCTGCCGCGAAGAACGCCGCACCATCAGCAACAGGGCAGCCGCAAGAGGCGAAGGCAAACACGGACACAAAAGTGGCAGCGCTCCCCAATCCACAGGCTCCCGTGCCGCCACCTTCGCCAGCTGAGCTGGCAAAATCGGTGCAAAGCGAATTGCGCCGGGTCGGCTGCCTCACGGGATCGGCCAGTGGGGAGTGGGATGCGGCGTCGCGGCGCTCGCTTGAGCTGTTCAATCAAAGCGCCGGCACCAAGTTCGATACCAAGACCGCGAGCGCCGATGCGCTCGATGCGATCAAGCTCAAGGCGGCGCGGGTTTGTCCTTTGATTTGCGGATCCGGCCTAAAGCGCGACGGCGATCGTTGTGTCAAGATTGCCTGCGCTGCGGGTTACTTTCTGAATGGCGACGATGAATGCGAGAAGCGCAAGGTCCGTCAGGCCCCGTCCGCAAGACTTGAACGAAGGGAGAGGGAGGCTGCTCCTGCAAGACCCGCAAGACCCGAGGCCAGCGCAAGCAACAAGCCGGAAGGCGGCGGAATGCCATTCATGTTCTTCCTGCCTTGAAGATTTCAGCCGATATCGTGTAGCGCCGTGTTCAAGCATGCCGTTCGAGTCTGCATCGGCCATTCTGAACGTAAGCCCGGCCCCAGTCTTTCCTTGCGGAGACTTCCGGGTCTTCGCGACACATTTTCCAGCTGGATTGGCCGACCCACGCACCAGGGGCACATGCTCGTCTGACCCGATTCACGTTCAGTCGACGAGGCGGGCGAAACGTGGCTCGTTAGTCGCCGTTGTGGCTAACAAGGGTCAAACAAACCGCTCACGATTGGAATTTCGGACTTCGGAGAAGCTGATGCCCATTCCGTTGAGGATTTACATCACGCCATTTGCCGACAGGGGGGTCGTTGAGCCCGGGCAATGGAGCAGCGACACGGCCAAGAAGGCGCTCGACGTGGTCAATACGATCTGGTCAAAGGCCAAGATCGCGTTCGTGATCAGCGATTGCTTGATGGAGAAGCCGCTCGACATGGCAAAGAGCGCGCGCAGCAATGATCAGCGATTGCTGGGTGTTCTTGCCTCTCGGCACGATCCGGACAATGCCATCCACATCTACATCGTCAATTCGATTGAAAATCTATCCGCCGGCGGAAGTTCATACCCCAATAGCGAACCCGAGCCGGCAAGCTTCGTCCAGTGGTATGGCAATGACCACGCCAATGGACGCGCCTGGGCTCACGAGCTTGGCCATCTGATGAGCCTCGATCATGTCGAGATCGACTATTCCAATGAGAAGCAGGCGGCGCAACGCGTCAAGAACCTCATGACGAAAGGATTGAGCGCCGGCTCCGACTTGACTGGCCAGCAGATCGATGCAGCCAAGGGCTCAAAGCTGATCAAGCGATTTGGCGGATAAGTCGTCGGCCGACCGCCGAAGTCGCCGTCGTCCTGCAGATCGCGTGTCCGAAGCGGGGGAACGTCCTCCTCGCGTGGCGATCTCCGCCGAATTCAGAAAAACGACTACATTGTGGCAATCGGCGCGGTCATTTCGGCACGGGTCTGGAGCCCGATCTAATCCGCCCATCCAGGCATGGGCCGGACAACGGCGCGCGCTTAATGGGCGCTTAATGCTTTTGCGCAACAGATAGATCACCAGCGCGGAATTAGTCCTAGTTACGAGTGCGAGCCGAGCTCCCGGAGGAGGGGAATCGGATGGGACTGCTTTTTGTCGGAGTGCTGGCGGGAGTCCTGATCGGCTTTGGCTGGTTTGCGCCTTCCCGAGGGTACTTCCTCGGATGCGCGTCACGACCCTGTTTCGCTGTCGCCCAACCCGCGCAGCCAATGCCGACGGCGTTGGCGCAAGAGCCTGCGGCTGTCAGATCGAGTTCCGCAACGCCGGCAAGGCCCGGCAAGACATCATCTCCGAAATCTCCGAAGAAACGCGGATCGACCGACCTTGCCAAAGCGGCGTCCCCGCGGACGAGCATCAGCGTCCCGGCATCCGAACGGCCCGCGGAAATGCCGGACCCTGCTCTGGACAAGGCGAAGGTTGCGATCGCGACGCAGATGAGGGGGCCGGAAACGGTCGAACTCAGCGACGTGAAGCGCGCAATGCGAAAGAACATGTTTGGACGCCCCGTGGATACGATTTGCGGCCGCGTGAAAGGAAGAAGCGCGTCAGGCGGCGAGACTGGCGAGAGGCCGTTCCTGTATCTCGTGAAGGAGGATGAAGCATATGTCGTCGACGGCAAATCAGGGTCGGCGGCGTCAACCGCGTATCGAAACATCTGCAATTGAGGGAATGCGTCGACTGCGCCACGGCGTGGTGCGCGTCGAAATGATTTGAGCGGAAAGAATTTCCACCCAGGCGCCAGGTGACCCCGCAGTGGATTTGGCACTAGCGGCGGCACTGCGCCGCTCTCGTGATGCTGCATTCAGGTTGAATGCAGGAGCAGGGGAGACGCAATACGGAATGGGAATATCGCGGAGGTTCTTTTCATCTCGAGGACATCATGCACGACATAACCAACGCTTCAAAACGGCTCAATGAATCGCTTCACTTGCCGGTTCTGGTGATCATCGAGCCGCTCCTGTTGCCTCGTACATGCATTCTGCACGTCCTCAGGCGGGAGCTGGACGAACTTGAGATCCTTGACATGGCATCGGTCCAAGGCCTGGACTGCACGTCAGCCCGCGATGTTCGTCTGGTGATGCTGAGTATCGCGGACAAGCCCATCGGCGATCCCTCGGTTGAGGATGATCTCGCCTTCGTTGCGGAGTGTTGTCCCAACGCCGCCACTGTGGTCCTGTCAAACCACGAGGACGAGCCGACCGTGCAGGCCGCGATGCAGCGGGGCGTGCGCGGCTTTATTTCCACCTCGCTACCGATCGAGATCGCCATAGCCGGCCTGCGCCTTGTTCTCGTCGGCGGCGCCTACAGGCCGTTGCCTGTGGCCGGGATGAACAGGATACCGGATTTCGAGCCGCCGGATGCGCGCGGGCTCGCGCCCGCATATCTGATGAACGAGGGAGCCAGAGTGGCTATCGACAGGAGCGTGACCGATCTCACGCCTCGTGAGCAACAGGTTCTGGCGGAACTGGAGCTCGGCCTGCCCAACAAGCTGATCGCCGCCAAATTGGGCCTGTCGGAAAGCACGGTCAAAATGCACATTCAGCATATCATGAGGAAATGTGCCGCGCACAATCGCACGGAGGCCGTGCTCCGCTGGCGCGGCCGGTTGCCCGCGCCGAGTCGCGATCACGTCCCCGGCGTGGCTCTCATGCCGGAGACCTAATGCATGATCCGGACCCGGAAGGCGCGATGACGATTCACCCCAATCTCATCGCGCTTCAGTCCTCTCTGAATGCACCACGGAAGCTGTCGAGCAGGGGCCTGAGCGCGTAGAGAGCCACGGTGCCGCGCCCCGTCGTGATGAACACCTGAACCGGCATGCCGGGGACGATCTGGATGTCGTTCGCGACGATCTGTCCGTCGTCGATCCGGATCCTGGTCGCGTAGTATGGCTGGTCGGTACGCTTGTCGAGCAGCCGGTCTGCGGATACGTGCACGACGGTTCCCTTCAGGCGAGGCACGCGACGCTGATTGTACGGTACGAGTTGAACCTCGGCATTGAGGCCGGGATGAACCACATCGATGTCCTCGGGCCTCAGGCGCGCGGTCACGATGAGACGGTCTTGCCGGGGCACCAGGTCCATGAGCGGAGCGCCCGCTCCGATGACGCCGCCGGCCGTATGAACCCGCAGATCGGTTATCACGCCGTCCTCGGGCGCCTTGATCTCCGTTCGCGATAGCTGATCTCTGGCCGCAAGCAACCGCTCGCGGAGTTGGAATATCTGGTTCTGTGCTTCACGAAGCGACTGTGCGATCTCGTTCTGCCTCTCGCTCTCGAGCTTGAACAAGGTGGCCTGCTGTTCGCTGATGACCTGCCCGGCGCGGGCAATCTGCGCGGCGATCTCGCCGCGGCGGCCCTCAACGTCGGCCAGCTCCCGCTGCAGGTTCAGCAGCCGTGGCCGCCGTTCGAGTCCCTTGTTGACGAGGGTCGCGACCATATCCAGTTCCTCCCGAACGATGTCGACCCGTTGCCCGGTGGCGGTTTCCTGAGCCTTGAGACCTTCGATCTCCTTCTCGACTTGACGCCTTCGTTCGCGAATGACCGCAAGCTGCGACTCGTGAACCTGGAGGCGTGCCTGAAAAATGAATTGCTGCGCCGACACCGCGGCGGCCGCCACCTCGCTCTGCCTGCTGTCCTGTTCCAGCGCGTCCGGGATTGCGATCCTCTCGAATCTCTGCTGCTCGGCTTGAAGCCGTGCGGCACGAGCAGCGGCATCCCAGAATTGGCCTTGGAGGCTTTGCATCTCCGAGCCGGCCCGGGTGTCGTCCAGCTCGATCAGCGTTTGGCCGCTGCGCACGATATCGCCATCCGAAACCAGGATCTTCCTGATGATACCGCCTTCCAGATGCTGGATCGTCTTGCGGCTCGATTCCGATTCCACGACGCCGGACGCGATCGCGGCGCTCTCGAGCGGCGCGAGGCTCGCCCATGTCCCAAGCCCCAGCATGAAGCAGAGCACCAGCAGATTGCCCGCGACGGTGATACCGCGAAGCCTTCCACGCGGAGAGGTCGGCGTGGGCGTCGAGCACCATGGAAATTCCAGAGGCTCGAAATCGTCGATTGCGGTCACCACGACGCCAGATCGCCGGGCGGGCAGCGGGCTCGCCGGCGCTCGCATGAGCTGGTCCCAGACCATGGGAAGTCTCGAGACGGCGGGAAGCTTCCAGACGGTGAGAGAGTTCCAGATCATGGCGCTATCTGCGAAGTAACCTGGGGTCGGCTCAGGTGCCGTTCAAAGATGTCCTCGCTGTCGCCGAACGCGGCGACCGCACCGCCCTCCATGATGGCAATCTTGTCCGTGGCGGCGAGGAGACCCATCCTGTGGGTGACGACGACAAGGATGACGCCTGCGAGCTTCATGCGCTCGATGGCATCCAGGAGCATTCGCTCGCCCCCATAGTCGAGGCTGGCGTTGGGTTCGTCGAGAACGACGAGGCGTGGACTGCCGAAAAAGGCGCGGGCGAGACCGAGGCGCTGCCGATACCCGCGCGAGAAGGTTGCTTCGCTCTGAACCACCGTGTCGTACCCCAGCGGCAGGCCCATGATCGCCCCATGGATACCGACGAGCTTGGCCGCTTCGATGACCTTCCGCCGGTCGGCATCTTCAAGGCGTGCGATGATGTCGTTGATCGTGTCGCCGAGCAGGTTGATGTCCTGGGGGAGATATCCGAGGCGGTCGCCGCTTCGGCCCTCGCGAAGCAGCGAGACGTCGGTATTGTCGAGGAGGATACGGCCATGCGTTGGCATCGACAGCCCGGCGATCACCTGGCCGAGCAAGGACTTGCCTGATCCGGACGGACCGATGATGCCAAGGCATTCTCCGGGCATGAGGGTGAACGAGACACCGTTCAGCAGAAGATGGCTGGTCCCCGCAAGCCTCACGCCGACATTGTCGACGACGAGGCCGCTTGGCGCCTGCAGCGGAGAAACCTCCGCGCTCTGCTGCCGGGCGGCGGGGAATGCGGCGAGAAGTGCGCCGAGCCGCTGACAGGCGCTCACGGCCGTCACGAGTGATTTCCAGCCTGCGACCGCACTTTCGACCGGCGCGAGCGCCCGGCTGAACATCAGCGTGGCAGCAAAGATGATGGCCGGACTCTTCCCGTGATCGAGGACAAGCCATGCGGCAGCCCCCATGATCAAGACCTGCGACAGCGCGCGAACCGGCTTGGTGGCCAGCGAGACGATCTCGCCTCGCCGGAGTGCCACATCGTGCTCTCTGCGGGCGTGCTGCGCGTCACGGTGGATCATGCGCGCAGCGCTATCGAACATTCCCATGGCGCGGATCATGTGGATGTTGCTCGCTGCAGTCTGGAGGCGGCCGCAGCTTCTGGACAGCGCGGCGCCGGATCTGAGCAGAACGTCTTCGGTGACCAGCTCTCCGGCAACCGTGAGCGCGAACAGGAAGGCGACGCAACAGGCGCCCACCACGCCGAGCAGGGGATGGATCAGAAAGAGGACAAGGAGGAACAGGGGCGCCCAGAGCGCGTCGAACAGCATCGGACATGCGCCGGACTCGACGAACTGGCGCAGCACGGTGAGATCCCGATACGCGCCCGACGCTTGCGTCCAATCGCTGCGAAGCGCCGATTCGAGGCCGGCCGAAAGTACGCAAGGACGAAGGCGATCGTCGAGCCAGGCGCCAAGGCGTCCCAGGACGGCGCGCCGCAATGCATCGAACACGCCGCCGACGACCACAGTGATCGCGACAATGAGCGTGAGCAGGAGCAAGGTGTCGCCACTCCGGCTCGACAACACCCGGTCGTAGATCTGAAGAAGATAGATGGAGGGCGCAAACAGGAGCAGGTTGTAGCTGCAGCTATACGCGAATACGAGACCGAGCGGTCCCGCGCAGGACCGGAGTGCCGCGTGCAGTGGCGTCCCGATCTGCGGCAGGATAGGCAACCGAATGGGCGGCATCAGCATGATCGTCACCGCCTGAAATCGAGGTCCGGCGCGCTTGACCGATGGCCAACGCAATCCGGCAACGGCATCGGTAGATCATTGGCGTGAAATCCAGGACCGGCGGCCGCGGCCGCCGGTCCTGCCAGTCGGACGAGCGGCTGGTTAGAGCGTATCGAGATGGAAGGTCACTCCGCCACCCCATGCGAAGTTGCCGTCTCCGCCATCGCCGCCGATGCCGGCCACAACTTCCTGGTGCTGGTCCACCATGACCTTGTTGATCTGGGTGGCATCCGTATTGGCGTAGACCTTGGAGGTATCGTAGCCGCTGTAGGATTTTTGGCTTCCATTCGACTCGGCGTCTCCGCCATGGGCCTTCGAAAAATACGAGGCCTTGGCGTTTGCGCCGCCGGCATCCCAATCCGCCGTCTGTTTGACGTGATCGCCGGTGTTCACGTGCACGTCGGCACCTTCCGCCTTGTTGGTCGGATCGTAGTTGACAGTCGGCTTGCTGATGATGGCTCCCTTGAAAGTACCGTCGCCGCCATTTCCGGCACTTTGACCACCGGTGTCGATCGATTTGACTTTGATCGTATCCGAGATGTTGATTGCCTTTGGCATCATTTGAGGCCTCCGTCGGTTTGTTGGCTGTCGTGCAACATCCATCCCGATCAGGCGGACGCGCGCGGCAAGTCTGGTCCGCCCACGCGCGATGGCGATAGATGTCAAATCGGACACCATCCGGTTTGGTGGGCCTACGTACGAAAGTACGACATTTCGTCAGGAGAGGCGCCTCTGCGCGGGCTTTGCATGCGAAGAGTGGCGACGGCGCGTGCCGCGATGCGATCGGCTATGCGAGCGATGCGACGTTTCGTTATGCCACCAGGTGAATATCCGACAAGAGATGCGCGGCATCGCCACCCAGTGCGAGATTGCCGTGGCCGCCGTCCCCGCCAACGCCGGCGATCTGGACCGCACTCTGGTCGATGTGCACGTTGTTGACCTGATCGGCTACGGCCGTCGAATGGGGACCTGCGATTGCGATGTTGATGGGTGCATAGATCGCCACGCTGACGTCGATCAGACTGCCGGCAAAATAGCCGTTGCCGCCATTGCCTGCGCTGTTCGAACCGGTCGCGATCGTATCGGAGCCGCCCCACAGATTATGGGAGAGAAGGCTTGCATGGCCACCCGCTGCGGCGTTGTCGTTGCCGCCGTGCCCGCCAATGCCAGCGATCTGAACCGCGGATTGATCCACGGAGACATCACTTATCTGGACCGCGTAAGTGCTGGAGCCATAGCCCGCGATTGCGATGTTGATCGGGTTGTACATTACAAACGAGGTATGGACGAGTTCACCGTGGAACACGCCGTCACCGCCATTGCCGGCCTGGCTTCCGCCCGTTTGAACGCCAAAGACGCCGCCTCCGTTGCTTGATCCCCAGCTGGGGTCGAGCGTCATGACGCTGCCGCCGGCGGCCAAATTGCCATTTCCGCCACTTCCGCCGACGCCCGCGATCTGAGTGGCCGATTGATCGATATCCACCGTGTTCGATTGACTTGCATGCGCAGTGCCGCCCGAGGCCGCCACCGCAATATTGATCGGATGATAGATCACCACGGGAGCGTCCACGATCGCACCCGAGAAATAGCCGCTGCCGCCGTTTCCGGCGCCGTTGTCACCGCTCGCGATCACGCCGGCGCCTAAGGACGTACTGACGCTGCCTCCCGATGCAATGTTGTCATTGCCGCCATGGCCGCCGACGCCGGCCATCTGAAAAGCGGACTGATCGACATTCAAATTGTTGGACTGGTTGGCCAGGGCGACCGAGCCGTATCCCAAGCTCACCGAGATGTTGATCGGTTGATAGATCAACAGGGACGCGTGAATGATGCTTCCGTAGAAGTAGCCATCTCCGCCGTTTCCGGCCGTGTTGGCTCCGCTCTCGACCGCAGCAATGCCCATCCCGGGATGTGATGCGCCGGAAGCGGGCGTGGTGGACGAAGCATCCAGGCCCGCCGCAGCGTGGTTGCCGACGTGGCCGCCCGTGTCGCCCACCGACGTGGGATGTTTGGATTGAATCGGGTCGGAGTCATGATGCTGGGTGTTCGCGCTCGCGGGGTGCGCTCCAGAATCTGCAAATTGACCTGCAAACGGGCGGGGACCATGGACCAGGGCGCCACCGCCAACCGCGTCAGTCAGGAACGGTGCGCTCGGTGCCGGACCCGCTTCGTCGTCACCATCGTACCCATCGTGGCGATGGGAGGCGTGATGCAGCCGGATTCCATCCGACATCCGCGAAAAATCCATCGTAGCCTCCCTCATCGCAATCGCTCCGCGCGATCGGACGGGTTCTGCACTCCGGACAGACTGTCATCCCGGGAAGGTCGAATGCCCAGTCGTCAGTTCGGATATAGCGCTTCGTCTGGCACCCGTAACATCGGCTACATCCGTTCGGGTAAACAGCCTTTGCAACTTTGCGTGGGCCGATGCTTGAAAGTGCGACCTTGAGGGGATGGCGAAAATGGACAATCGAGCTGACGGCCAGATCGCCTGCGGCCAAAATGAATCCACGGCGTTGCCGGATTTAAGTCGCATTGCGACCTAGGTCACGGCCAACGCTCCCGTCCGGGCAGGGGCGCAACACCGGGGTTTTCCATGTCCGGTCATTTGCGAGTTTATTGCGCCGCTTTTACGCTTATTGCAGGTCTCTCGACATCATCCGCGTTTTCGACGCCTCTTTCCGAACTCTTCAATGCCGGTCCCGCCACAGCCCCTGCGCCCGCTTCCGCGGAAGCAGAGTGCTTGACGCGGCCCGGCAAGTCGACCGCCGATGGCCAGCACTGGGTCTATCGGGTGGAAGGCCAGCGCAGATGCTGGTTCCAGATCGCCGAAGGAACTGAGAGGGCGAAGAAGCTGGTTCAGCAACGCGCCACCAAACATCGTGTCGCCGCGGCCGAAGAGAACCAGACCGCGGCGCGCAAGCGGAAGACGGTGGTGGATGCGCGCGCGGAGCTGCCGCGCTCCGCACCTGCGGATACGTCCCGGCCGAGCCCGTCCGTGCCCGCGCAGGTGGTTGATGCCAGTCCCGTCCTCGCCACCGGGATCGCAACCCGCGCGTCGCCGGCCCCCCTTTCCAAACGCGACCGGCTCACGGCCGACGAGATCACGCCGCGCCAGGTCGACGTGGAGGCACTCCTTGCTGCGGCGCCAGCCGCCAGTGACGTGGTTGCCGCCTCGGCGGCGCCGCTCGCCTTTTCCGCCGCAGAGGCGGGCGATGACGGACGGGTTTGGACCTGGCTTGGCATGCTGCTGATGGCTTTGGGGCTTGTCTCCGTCTTGAGCGCGAGTCTAACCATTCGGTGGGCCGCGCTGCTGCCCCAGCTATTATTCGCTTGCCAGCGGCGAGTTGACGCCAGCAGGCAGAATGGGCCTCGAGCTCCCTGGCGGCGCGGCTCCCTGGTTTGGGTCCAACAGGGCTTATGGGGCAATGCCTGGCGTCGCTCAACACCACAGCTTTCAGCACCGATCGCGGTGAGTATCTGGAGGCTTCTCTTGTCGAGGGCGAGTTCTCTCGAGAAATTTCATGCGTTCGCTCAATCGCGAGCCGCCGGGCGCCCTGCCTATTCGGAAACAACCCAATTTCGCAGACCATCGATCGTGCGAAATCCGTCGGCGGCGTAGCAGCGGATCGATGGATGGAAGCCTTGCGTCATCTCGGCAAGCGCGTGTCCTGGACCGAGGTCCAGGACTTGATCGACCCCGAGCTCTACGAGAGCCTCCAGCGTCGCCGCCCAGTCGATCGGGCGCGCGATCTGGCATGCGAGCTTTGCTGTCGCATCGGTCACGGAGAAGATGCGCTCGCCGCCATCCCCTGCGAGGAGGGTTCGTTGGTCTGCGACAGGAGCGCGTCTGCTGGTCGCAAGCGCTTGCTGCAAGGGCGTGCAGGCCGGTTCGAGACGCGTCGTATGCGAGGCGATTTTGACGGCGAGAAGACCGGCGCGGGCGGCGCCCTGTGTCGTCGCCTCCTGACAGAGGGCGATGACATCGCACTCCGCGCCTCCAACCACGACAAGAAGGCCGGGATTCCTGATTGCGATCTCGCAGCGGTGCGTCTCGAGCAGGTGTTCGAGCGTGGCTCGTTCGAGCCCGCGGACATAGCCGAGCCGCCCATCCGGCCCCGCCACGCCGTCCATCAATCGGGCGCGGATATCGGTCAGTCGCAACGCTTCGGCGGCGGTCCATATTCCCGCAACGCTCCAGGCCGCCATCTCGCCGACGCTGTAGCCCGTGACAGCGGTGCCCTCAGTCAGCAAGTCCGCGATACAGGCGTGGATCGCGAGCGCCGATGTGACGGTTAGGATCTGGCTGGCATGGTTGGCGGACAGCTCGTCCGCGCGGCGCGTCCTGATGAACTTCCGCGGATCTTCGCCGAGACAAGCGGTCGCAGCGGCGAAGACCGATTCCGCAGCAGGCCGATCGGCGACAAGATCGAAGATATTGTCCGACAGGGTGCCTTGTCCGCCGCAGAGCAGTGCAAGCATCAGGGGGCCAGCCGATCGACGAAGAGAGCGTCCACAAACAGAGCCATGGCGAGCAGATCTGCCGATCCGCCCGGACTGAGATTGCGCGCGACGAACGCCTGGTGAATGCCGTCGGCGTGCTTGCGCCAGCCTGGGCAACCGATTCCGCCTGCGGCAAGGAATGCGGATGCGCTAGCCTGCGCGAAGCGCAATCCGTCAACTCCGCCCCTGTGCAACAGATTGGTGTCGGCAACATCTGCGATCAGCGCCATGCAGGTCTGAACCCGGACCGCCTCCTCATCCCGAGGCGCGAGCGTCCGCGCCGCATGCAGCGCGGGAAGGGCGATGTCATAGACGGAGGGGAAGCCACAAGCCGCTTCCGCCCTGGCGCCGCCGGCGCCGTAGCGACGTGACGCCACGGCGCCGTGGCTACGCAGGGATATCGGGCCTGCGTAGATGGCGTCGCCCCAACGTTGCGACACCAATTCGCCGAGCGGCTTGCGAATGCCGAGAGCGCCGCGATACCCGGCCGCGGCGCAGAGCAGACCCAGTCCGAAGATCGCGCCGCGATGCGTGTTCACACCTGAGGTCGCCGCCAACATCGCGCGCTCCGCCGCAACCCCGATCGCGCGCAACCGGTCCATGCCGGCGCCCTCGGCGCCCGCGGCTGCGAGGTCGTGGAAGAACGGAGCCAGCGTGTCGGCACTTCGGCACAGGAGCCCGGCGTCCATATCGCGATGCGCGCCGTTGTCGACGTGGCTGACGAGCCCCGGCTTCGGATAGGTCTCGACTTCGAGCTTCAGGCACAGTGATGCGAGATGACCGAGCTGCTCCGCGCGGAGCGCGCGTTGCGGCGGCGCTTGCCATCTCAGCGCGACATTCATGACGCGCCACCCGCGAGAAACGCCGCACGCATGGTGACATGAACGCCGGCCGCGCCCTTGACGAGGACTTCGTCCTCGTCAGCGCCGGTCAGCTCGCGCCATTGCACGCCGCCGGCGTGATAGACGATCTCGCCGTCGAGCCGCATCGGCGCCGTCTCTGCGATCCGCGCGATGTCGGACGGCAGGGTGTTCGCGTGCCTCGCCGACGACAGCGGCCAGAGCAGGTCGAGGTCCGATCCATCGGACAGATAGGGCAGGCCGGTGAGATGCTGCCAGGCCAGACTGCCGAATGTGCGTGTCTCCGGCAGAAGGCGGACGAGCAGGTCGATGGTCTGGCGCCACGACGCCGGCGCCGATGTTGCCGCATCCGCCAGCAATGGCGGCGGAGCATGCGTGATGAGTTCGCCGGGGGCGAGCGCGACGGCGATACGCCGCTTGCCGTGGCTCGGCGGCAGCGGCAGGCCAAGCGGAATCATGCCTGCGAGATCGTTGCAGGCCGGCCTGCGAACCACGAGCGGGCGGCCGGCGCGCGCCCAGCCCTCGATGATCGGCTCGCTGGCAAGCGCGGGATTTCGGCTCATCGCGGCCGCCCATCCGGTGGCCGAGGCCGTCACCATCGTATGGCGCTGGAGGGCTTCAGCCATGTGGCGCCCCCTGATGCGCGGCTGCCGCGAGCGTGACAACCCGATCGGCGATCTCGGCCGCCTTCCGCCGGCCGCCACGCTCGGCGCCGAGCCGGGCGCGATCGTCCTGTCCCTGCGGCCGTTGCAGCACGGCGGCAAGCTGCGGCGCCAAAGGTGTATTTTCATCCCAGACTGCGTGAATGCCGCCGGTCTGCACCATGTTGTCGAGGCCGGGCGCGAACACCGGCGTCGCTTCCGCCTTGGCCTTCAGCACATCGATCGGCAGCTTGGTGACCCGCGCCATCGACGGCAGATCCATCACGGCGGGATGCGCACCGGGCAGCGCCACCAGCGTAGCCGTGGCGAGCGCGGTGGCGATGAACGCGCCCGCCGCGCTACCGCCATAGAGCAGTCCGACGGTGCGATGTCCTTCGGCTTCGGCCAGCAGCAGGGTCTTGGCGAGATGCGACAGATACTCGCTGAGGCCGAGCAACTCGTCGCGCTTGCTCATGCGCTGGCTGGCGGAATCCACCAGGACCAGGATCGGCGCGCGATCGCCGGATTTGACGATCTCGATCACGCGCCCTGCGAGCACGATCGCCTCGTCGACGCCGAGCGGCTGACCCTGCGTGATGCCGAGCACGTGGACGCGACCTCCATCGGGCAGGATCGCCTGTCCCGCGATCATCGCGCCCGTGGTTGCGATCTTGCTGCCGTTCGGAAAGAGACTGGCCAGGATGTCATCGAGCGTCATCGGCGTTCTCCCTGTTGTCTGCCGCGCGAAGAAATGCGGCTGTGGGAAGCGCGGGAATCTCCGTCGGCTGGTCGATGCTAAGCGTCTGCCATATCTCGATGGCGTCGTCGGCCTCGCCGAAACGCTGCAATCGCCGCTCGAGGCGCGTCTGCTCGGCTTCGAGCACCGCCACGTCGCATCGCCTGTTGGCTTTGAGCGCGTCGACCGCCGCCTGACGAAACGCCTGCGCCTCGTCGTCGACGAACGCATCAGCGCCGCCGATGAGGTAGCGATGCTTGCCACCCATCGTGCGCCACACCAGCGCGCGATCGCGCGAGTCGAATTCCTCGATACCCTTGTTGGTCTCGATCACTTCGGGGCCGCTGACGCTGATCCGCCCCTGTTCGGATACGATCAGGTGCGAACAGGTGCCGGCGATCAGGCTGCCGCCGCCATAACAGCCGGCACGGCCGCCGATCAGGCCGACGACGTGGATGCCGGCGCGCCGTGCCTCGATGATCGCGCGCATGATCTCGGCGATGGCGAGCTCGCCCGCATTGGCTTCCTGAAGCCGCACGCCGCCGGTGTCGAACAGGATCAGTACGTCTTGATGAAGCGCACGCGCGGCGCGCAAGAGGCCCGTGAGCTTGGCGCCATGGACCTCGCCGAAGGCACCGCCCATGAAGCGTCCCTCCTGCGCCGCGACGAGCACGGGCGCGCCGTCCAGGCGGCCGCGCCCGACGACGATGCCGTCGTCGAACTGTTCCGGCAGGTCGAAGATTGCCAGATGCGGGCTCATCTCGCGCAGCTCGGGGCCGATGAATTCCTGGAAGCTGCCGGCGTCGACGAGCGCGTCGATGCGCTGGCGGGCGCTGGCCTCGTACCAGCTCAGCGAAACATTGTCGGCTGTGGCCGCTGTCATTGTTCGGGCTCCTCGATCTTGCGGACGCCTTGCGCAAGGCGCAGCGCGACTGTGTCGGGCCTCGCGCCGCCGTCATTGATGGAAATGCGTAAGCCTCCGGCAGAGCGGCGGGCGACGAAGTCGCGGACCACAGCGTCCCAGACCGTGCCGAAGCCATGGGCTGCGGTTGCGATGTCGATCGTGCACATGTCGGCCGGCGAGACGCGTTCCAGCAGGACCTCGAGATTGCCGGAGGCGACGACGCCGACGATCGCCTGGGGGCGGGTGCCGCCGGCGCATCTCGGGGCAGTCAGTCTGAAGCTGAGCTTTTCCATGCAAAACTCCTCACCAATTGCGGAAGCGGCTGGGCGGGCGGTAGAGACCGCCGGAGGCCAGCATGAGGTCCTTGATCGAGCGGGCCGCCAGCAGGCGCCGGTCGGCGTCGAGCGGATCGATGCCGAGATCCTCGGGGCGCCGGATCACGCCGCGCTGCCTGAGCTGTTCGACCAGCTTCGCATCACGCGCGCGTCCGATGTCGGTGTAGCCGGCAACGCCGCGGATCGCCTGCTCGCGCTCGTCCTTGCTACGGCACATCAAGACGTTGGCGATGCCTTCCTCGGTGACGATGTGGGTGACGTCGTCCGAGTAGACCATGACCGGCGCGAGATCGAGCTTGAGCTCGCGTGCCAGGTCGAGCGCATCGAGCCGCTCGACGAACAGCGGCGCATTGCGCTGACCGAAGGTCTCGCCGATCTGCACCACCAGCTTGCGGCCGCGGCGCAGCGCCGCGTTGGAGTCGGGATCGGCTTCGGCGCCGGCCTTGAGCCAGGGTTCGCTCGGGTGGCGCCGGCCGCGCGGATCGGAGCCCATATTGGGCGCGCCGCCGAAGCCGGCGATGCGGCTGGTCGTCACCGTCGAGCTGTGGCCCTCGAGGTCGATCTGGAGCGTCGATCCGATGAACATGTCGCAGGCATAGAGGCCCGCTGTCTGGCAGAAGGCGCGGTTCGATCGCAGCGAGCCGTCGGGCCCGGTGAAGAAGACGTCGGAACGCGCCGCGACGTAATCCTCCATGCCGACTTCCGAGCCGAAACAGTGGATCTGGTCGACCCAGCCGGATTCGATCGCCGGAATGATCGTGGGATGCGGGTTGAGCGCGAAATGGGTGCAGATCTTGCCCTTGAGGCCGAGCCTCTCGCCATAAGTCGGCAACAGCAGCTCGATCGCGGCGGTGTTGAAGCCGATGCCATGGTTGAGCCGGCGCACGCCGTAGGGCGCGTAGATGCCCTTGATCGCGAGCATTGCGGTCAGGATCTGGGTCTCGGTGATCGCGGCCGGGTCGCGGGTGAAGAGCGGCTCGACATAGAACGGTCTGCCGGCCTCGACCACGAAATGCACGAGGTCGCCGGGAATATCGACGCGCGGCACCTTGTCGACGATTTCGGTGACCTGCGCCACGACGAGACCGTTCTTGTAGCTCGTCGCCTCGACCACCGTCGGCGTGTCTTCGGTGTTCGGCCCCGTATAGAGATTGCCGTCCTTGTCGGCGCTCACCGCCGCGATGAGTGCGACGTTCGGCGTGAGATCGATGAAATACCGGGCGAACAGCTCGAGGTATGTGTGCACGGCCCCGAGCTCGATCTTGCGGCCGAACAGCATGCGCGCGATGCGGGCCGATTGCGGGCCCGAATAGGAGAAGTCGAGGCGTCGCGCGATTCCCTTGTCGAAGATGTCGAGGTGTGCGGGCAGGACCACCCCCGACTGCACCATGTGCAGGTCATGGACATCCTGGGGGTCGAGGTTCGCGAGCGCCGAGGCGAGGATGTCGGCCTGCTTCTGATTATCGCCCTCCAGGCACACCCGGTCCCCTGACCGGATCACCGCCTTCAGAAATGCCGGCAGGTTCGCGATGGGCACCATCTTGCCCTTCGCGTGCTGGCCGCCGGCCGCCAGGCGCTCCGCCAGGGCGGCCTTTTGCATACCCCAATCGCTCATTTCGGCTCCTTGGCATGCGGGGTTGGCTTTCGATTGGCCTAATGTATGCGTATTGCCTCCTTTTGTCAATTAGTGTATGCACAAATCCATAAGCGATGGATACTCGCATACACAGGAGGGAATTTACGATGAGAATGCATGCAGGTAGTCCAAGTCCTGGGGATCGTGCCTTGCTCGCCGAGGGGAGGCGCCCGTGACCATTTCCGGCGTAGCGCTGCTCGCGATCTGCACCCTCTTAGGGGGCCTGTTGGGGGACCTGCTCGGCGTCGCCCTCGGTGTGAAGGCCAATGTTGGCGGCGTGGGCATCGCCATGATGTTCTTGATCGCGGCCCGGCTCTGGCTGGTGCGGCACGGCATACTCAGCCACGGGCTCAAGACCGGCGTCGAGTTCTGGGGCAGCTTCTACATTCCGATCGTGGTCGCCATGGCCGCGCAGCAGAATGTGGTCGCCGCGGCAAAAGGCGGTCCGATTGTCGTCATTGCGGGGATCGGCGCGGTCGCGGTGTGTTTCGCGATGGTGGCCCTGATCGGCCGGTTCAGCGGTCGTGTCGAGACCATGGACGAGATCGAGGCGCGAGAGGCCGAGGCGCTCGCTGCACCTGTGCCCCACTTCAAGTCCGGGAGGATCGGATGATCATGATGTCTCACATTCTCGCCGCCAATGCGCTGATCACTGCGTTCGCGGTCGTCGGAATCCTGATGTGGATCTCCGGAGCGATCTCGAAATATCTCACCTTCGGGCGCATTCACGCCTCGGCGATCGCGATCATGCTGGGCCTTGCGCTAGCCTTTTGGGGAGGCATCTCCACCGGCGGCGAGAAGGGCGTGGCCGACCTGCCGGCCCTGGCCGGGATCGGCCTGATGGGTGGAGCGATGCTGCGCGATTTCGCCATCGTCGCCACCGCCTTCGAGGTCGATGTCGTCCATGCGCGCAAGGCCGGGGTGATCGGTGCGGTCGCACTCGGACTGGGAACGGTGGTGCCGTTCATTCTCGGCGTGTTCGTCGCCGCGGCGTTTGGCTACACTGACGCGGAATCGCTGACGACGATCGGCGCCGGTGCGGTCACCTACATCGTGGGCCCGGTCACGGGTGCGGCGATCGGCGCATCCTCACCGGTTATTGCGCTCTCGATCGCGACCGGTGTATTCAAGGCAGTGATCGTCATGATCGGCACGCCCTTTGTGGCAAAGATGATCGGCCTGAACAATCCGCGTAGCGCGATGGTGTTTGGCGGCTTGATGGGAACGGTCAGCGGCGTGTCTGGAGGGTTGGCGGCGACGGACCGGCGTCTGGTGCCCTATGGTGCGCTGACGGCGACATTCCACACCGGGCTCGGATGCCTGGTCGCGCCCTCGATCCTTTACTTCGCGGTGCGCGCGATCACGGGAGGCTGAATGGCAGAAATATTGAAGGTCGCAGTCGACGCGGAGGACTATGGCGGGCTGCTCTCCGATCGCATCCGGAATGCGCTCACGGACGAGATTGCCTCAGGTGCGCTCGTCGCCGGTTCGGCCCTGGAAGAGCAGCAGCTTGCCGATCGTTTTGGAGCTTCCCGCACGCCGGTGCGGGAGGCGCTTCGCCAGCTCGTGGTCAGCGGCCTCGTCGAGGTGCGCGGCCGCCGCGGCCTCGTCGTTGCGCGGATGACGCCGGAGCGCATCATGGACATGTTCGAGACCAGCGCCGAGGTGGAAGCCATGTGCGTCAGGCTCGCGACCTACCGCATGACCCCGCTCGAGCGGAGCCATCTGATCGAACTCCATGACGCCTCGTTGAAGATGGTCGAGGCCAACGATGTCGATGCCTATGACACGTTCAACCGCGAATTCCACGAATGCATCTATCGCGCAACGCACAACTCGTTTCTCGCCGAGCAGGCGCAGGACGTGCGTTCGCGGCTCAGCGCCTTCCGCCGCACCCAATTGCGGCAGGGCGATCGCATTCGCAAGTCCCGCGACGAGCATGACGCCATCATGCAGGCGATCGCGGAAGGTGACGGAGAGACTGCCGCGCGCCGAATGCGTGCGCACATGCTGAATGCCGCGTCCGCACTCAGGCGCTACATCGATGATCGCCTCGGCTGAGTAGCCCGATCGCACGATCGGGCCGATAGCATGACCGCATCCGGCGGCCGCAGGCATGGACCATTGGTAAGGTCGCGTGCCCATTCTGCCTGATCGAGGCGCGCCGCGCTCGCATCGCGCCGAGCGGCTTGAGCGCGGCGTCAAATATTTCTACATCCACTCAGATCCGTTCCTGCGTGCCGGTTTGACAGGTATCAGGAAGCTGTTAGGCCAATAGTCCGAAGCAAAACATACGCAACGAACCGTACTCCTGCGGCTTGGGCCGGCGCCTGGCTTGAGACGCTGGTCCTTGTCCCTAGGCATAGGGACAGACACGGCCCTGCGATCCGCCTAGGGTCGCTCGCCTGGTTGCTCGTAACCCCGGGACAGGGCTTGAACATCGGACGATCTCCTCCGGGTCCTTGATGCTGCCCCGCGGGGTCCGATGCAACCGGCCGAAGCACTGGGGCGGACAGGGAGGAGCTGCATGACGATCGGTTTCACGCGCGTTTGTCTTGTTGTGGCCTGCGTACTTTATGGATACGCGGCGCATGCGGAAATTAAAGTCGGAATTGTGATTTCGGCCACCGGCCCGGGATCTGCGTTGGGGCAACCCCAGCTCAAGACTGTCGCAGCTCTGCCAAAAGAGATCGGCGGAGAGAAGGTGACCTACATCATCTTGGACGACGAGTCTGACTCCACCAAAGGGATCCAGAACGCGCGCCGGCTCGTGATCCAGGACAAGGTCGACGTGCTGGTCGGGTCTTCTCTGACGCCGGTGACCATGCCGATGCTCGACGTCGCGCTGGAGTCGAAGACGCCGTTGCTATCGCTTGCGGCCGCCACCGCCATCGTTCAGCCGCTGGACGACAAACGGGCCTGGGCCTTCAAGGTCGTCCCCAACGATGACCTGATGGCGAGCGCTATTCTCAAATACATCGCGAAATCCGGCGCGAAGACGCTTGGCTTTATCGGTGTTTCGGATGGGTATGGCGAAGGTTACTATAAAGAGGTGAGCCGCCTTGCGCCAACCTTGGGCCTGACGGTGACGACGCATGAAGTCTACGCGCGTGCGGACACCAGCGTCACCGGCCAGGCGTTGAAGGTGATGTCGACGAATCCTGACGCCGTCTTCATTGCTTCCGCAGGCACCCCGGCGGTCCTGCCGCAACAGGCGCTCCGTGAGCGCGGATACACCGGAAAGATCTTTCAGACGCATGGCGTAGCCAGCGAGGAGTTCATCAAGCTCGGAGGCGCGACCGTCGAAGGCGCTATTTT
Organism: Bradyrhizobium sp. 63_E2_N1_3; assembly: GCF_052076005.1. Lineage (NCBI taxonomy): Bacteria > Pseudomonadati > Pseudomonadota > Alphaproteobacteria > Hyphomicrobiales > Nitrobacteraceae > Bradyrhizobium > Bradyrhizobium sp. 63_E2_N1_3. The sequence continues at coordinate 2,536,977 of NZ_CP197235.1, forward strand.
TGCCGGCGAGGCCTTTACCATTGCGGCCGATCTTCCGGCGGGAGATCCGTTCCGTCACGCGACGGAGCAGTTCGTGACCGCCTATGAGGCGGTGAACGGTCAGAAACCCAATATGTTCGCGGCTCACCTCTGGGATGTCGTCGCACTGATCGGGAAAGCTGCTCCGAACGCGCTGAAGACGACGAAGCCGGGCACGCCCGAGTTTCGTGCAGCTCTGCGGGACGAACTCGAGCGCGGGGAGAACATCTATCTCAACAACGGGCTGTCGAACATGAGCAAGACCGACCACAACGGCTATGATGAACGCTCAGCCTTTTTGATCAAGGTCGAGGGTGGGAAGTTCCGCTTGGCGAAATAGCAGCGCGCCATCCTCGGGAAGACGCGATGTTGAAGCCGAGCTTCTCATCGATGATCTCGACTCCTCAGCCTGGAGGGCAGGGCGTCACGCCGTCAGCGCGCCACGAGAGGGACATAGTGTTCGAGTTCGGGATCGGGGAAGTGGATGGTCCGGCCAAGTTCCGCGGAGCGATAGAGCCCCATAAGCATTTCCATGACGCCGACCCCGTCATCGAAGGTTTCTGCCGGACTCATGCCTCGCCTGAATGCCTCCACCATATGGCGGTTCTCGTCGGTGTAGCCGTAGATGCCGGCTTCGTCCTCGACAACCGGCATCAGACCTTGCTCGGAATTCTGCTTCTCGACGAGGTCTTCGCCCTCTGATCCGCTGATCGCGCGGGAGAGGAAGACCTTGAGGCCAGTCGAGAGCGAGGAGAACTCCATCGAATATTCGGGACCAAGCAATTCAAGCTGGATGCGCAAGCCCGCGCCGACATACGCCCATGAGGTTGTCGCCTCGATCATCAATTGATGCCCGTCGGTATCTTCCATCGTAAGCATCCCGCGCGCAAAATCTTCGACCGGACGTTTGGTGAAATCGACACCCATTCGCCTCTTGAGGTCGGCAGCGTAGTGGGGGCGCGTCCATTTGAGATTGGCCGTCGTGGCGCTGGCACTGACCAGCCGTAGGGAGTCGCGCTTTGCGCCGGGCGCGGTCAGCATGAAGCGTGCGACCTCGACCGAATGGCACATCATGTCGGAGAGCACGCCCCCTCCCTGTTTGTCGCCTTGCCAGAACCACGGCTCGTGCGGTCCTGAATGCTCCTCGGCGGCACGCGCGAGATAGGGGCGTCCACTTCCGGGTACGGCTCGCCGCCAGATGATGTCCTTGCCGCGCATCACCGCGGTCGAGAAAAGCTGGTTCTCCAGATAACCGTGAAGCAGGCCTGCATCTTGGACGAGCCTGCGCATTTCCCGTGCTTCGGCAAGCGTGCGGGCGAGTGGCTTTTCGCAAGCAATGGCGCGCAGGGGAGCCCCGGCCTTGGTCACGCGGTGGATCTCGCGCATGATGTCGAGGCGGCTGTCGTTCGGCGTCAGCAGCCAAAGCGCATCGACCTCGCCGGACATTGCCATCGCCTCGATGCTGTCAAACACATGCGCCGGCCCAAGGCCAAGATTGCGCGCCTTGTCGGCAATGCGTGTCCGCCGCTCGGCGGAACGGCTGTAGACGCCGCCGACGCTGACGTTGCGCACGCCGAGCATGGACTGCAGATGGAACGCGGCGATGAAGCCGCTGCCGACAAGGCCGATGCGCAGCATTGGAAGTTCCGTGAGCTTCTGCATGTCAGAGACCTCCTTCAATGAAAATGTGGTGGTTCAGACCGACGTGGGCGTTCTGCGTTGCCTGCCCGGGATCGCGGCCAGCAGTGCCTGCGTGTAGGGATGCTCCGGCCGTTCCAGCAGATCTACCGTCGGCCTGATCTCGACGATTTCTCCGAGGCGCATCACTGCGATCCGATCGCAGACCTGGGCCGCGACGTTGAGATCGTGGGTGATGAACAGCACCGCCAGCCGCAGCCGCACCTTCAATGTCTCGAGCAAGGTGAGCACCTGCGCCTGGACAGAGACGTCGAGCGCTGACACCGGTTCGTCGGCCACGAGCACCTCCGGGTCGAGCGCCAGCGCGCGCGCAATTCCGATCCGCTGGCGTTGCCCTCCGGAGAATTCATGCGGAAAGCGTCGCGCGGCGCTCGGGTCGAGACCCACGAGCGCCAGCAGTTCCCCGGCACGCGCGAAGGCCTGCGCCGGCGGGACGCCGTGCGCGATCGGTCCGTCGGCGATAATTCGCCCGACGCGGCGACGCGGATTGAGCGAGGCGAAGGGATCCTGGAACACCATTTGGACGTGCTTGCGGGCGGCCCGCAGGCCGGCACCGCGAGCCTCGGAGAAATCCAGCTCGCCGATACGGACCACGCCCGCATCGGCGTCGGTGAGACGCATCACCAGCCGACCGATCGTGCTCTTGCCCGAGCCGGACTCTCCGACGAGGCCGAGCGTCTCGCCGCGCCGGATTTCGAAGGTCACATTCTTTACGGCTGCGACCTCGGTCTGCGAGTTGAACCAGTCGCTGCCACGATAGATCTTCGCAAGTCCAGTCGCGGCGCAGGCGATCGGTTCGTCCTCGACCCGGACCCGAACCGGCGGGGTCCCGCCGGGCACCGCGGCGAGCAGCCGGCGCGTATAGGGATGCTGCGGGCGTTCGAGCACGTCCTCCACGGACCCCTGTTCGACGACGCGACCCTTCTCCATGACCGCGACGCGGTCCGCGATGTCGGCGACGACGCCGAAATCATGGGTGATGAACAGCACCGCCATGCCGCGCCGCTGCTGAATGTCCCGGATCAATCGAAGGATCTGCGCCTGTGTCGTGACGTCGAGTGCCGTCGTTGGTTCGTCCGCGACCAGGATCGATGGTTCGAGCGCAAGGGCCATTGCGATCATGGCACGCTGACGCTGGCCACCCGACAATTGATGCGGGTAGCTGCGGATGATCCGCTCGAGGTCGCGCATGCCGACCTCTTCGAGGAGGGCGCGCAAGTGGGTTTGCCGCTCAGTCGGCGTGAATTGTCCGTGCGCCTCGAACGCTTCCATGATCTGGTCGCCGATCCTGATCACAGGATTGAGCGCTGTCATCGGTTCCTGGAAGATCATCGCGATGCGTCGCCCGCGCAGCGTCCGCCATTCTGCTGCGGGGAGGTTCAGCAGATCGCGCCCCTCAAAGTGTATGGCCCCTGCAACCGGGCGAATGGCCCTGGGCAGCAGGCCCATGACAGCTGAGGCGCAGACCGATTTACCGGAGCCGGATTCACCGACGACGCAGAGAATTTGTCGCGGATGCAGAGCAAGCGAAACATCCTCGACGGCAGAGGCGCGATCCCCGCCGGCGGGCAGCGCCAGCGTCAGCCGTTCGATCGACAGGATCGCCTCTGTTGTCTCGCTCATGCTGCCCGATCCGACATCACGTCATTCTCATCCTGGTCACGCCGCCAGTGCAATGCCGTCCTTGCGATGGTCCGACGCGCCGAGAAAGACGCCCCTGGAAAGATCGACGTGCACGGCCTGACAACCTCCGAGCGGTTCGTCCGCCCAGATCACGCGATGACCGCGCGCAATCAATTCGTCGGCGACGGAGCTGGGAATCGTGGGTTCGAGGCTCAGCGTGCCATCAAACGCAAAGCTGCGCGGCGTATCCGAGGACTGCTGAATGTCGAGCCCACGATCGAGCACGCCGCTCAGGATCTGCATATGTCCCGCCGCCTGGTATTGTCCACCCATCACGCCAAAGGCCATGATCGGCTTGCCATGCTTCGCCAGCAGACCCGGAATGATGGTGTGAAAGGGACGTTTTCGCGGCGCAATCGCATTGGGATGTCCTTCGAGAAGGGAGAATCCCGAACCCCGGTTCTGTAATAGCACGCCAGCGCGCGGAGCGTAGATGCCGCTGCCGAACGCGAAGAAAAGCGAATTGATGAAAGATACCATGTTGCCGTCGCGGTCGGCGACCGCAACGTAAGCCGTGTCACGATGAACAGGCATGTCAAAATCTGCTGATGCGCCGGCACGCTTCCGGTCGATGGAGGAGCGCAATGCCGCGACTGACGCCTCCGAGAGCAGCGAGTCGACATCGAGCGGACGGAATTCCGGATCGGCGACCAGCGCGTCGCGCTGCCGGTAGGCCGCCTTGGTTGCCTCGGCAAGGAGGTGAATGCGATCCGCCTCGCCGAGCGCCGGATTGGCCATGTCGAAGCCGGCAAGGATGCGGGCGATCAGCAGCGCCGCGACGCCCTGTCCGTTAGGCGGACATTGCAGGATTTGATGATCGCGGTAGTCGGCGCTGATCGGCTCGACGTACTCCGATCGGGCACTTGCGAGATCTTCAAGCTGCATCATTCCGCCCAGCGCCTTCAATGTCGCGACGATTTCTTCGGCGACGGCACCTTCGTAAAACGCGGCGCGCCCCTCGCGTGCGATCCGGCGCAGCGTCGCGCCGAGTGCGGGATGATTGAGCTTGCTACCGACGGCGGGCGCAGCGCCACCGGGCAGATAGACCGGTACGCCAGTCCGATGTCGTTCGATGCGATCGGCGTAGCGTGCCCAATCCAGCGCGGCGCGGGGCGTCACCACAAAGCCGGTCTCGGCCGCGCGGATCGCCGGCGCCAGAACCTCGTCCAGGCCTTTTGAACCATAGTCGCCAGAGAGGCGGCACCAGGCATCGACCGCACCCGGAACTGTGACTGCATGGGGTGAATCGTCCGGGATCGACGCCAGCCCGCGTTGCCGAAACCAGCCGAGTTCGGCCTTCGCCGGCGCTCGGCCCGAGCCGTTGACAGCGACGGGCTTGCCGGAGGCGGGAGCATAGATCGCAAAACAGTCGCCGCCGATGCCGGTCATATGCGGATCAATGACACCCTGGAGGGCGATCGCGGCAATGGCGGCATCGACCGCATTGCCGCCACTGCGCAGGATCTCGACCGCAGCGAGCGTGACGGCCGGATGAGAGGTCGCGGCCATGCCCCGGTCGCCCACCGCCAGCGAGCGCCCCGGCACCATGAAATCGCGCTGTCCCCAGCTCATGCCCTTCTCCGATTGTTGTTGTGGGGCCGCGTGGCGAGGGCTGCGGCAGCCGGTTCATCGCAAAGGATATCGACGTTGCCGTGCAGGCGGAGTGCCGAGGCAGGACAAGCTGCTGTGATCGGACCCTCGATCGCGGCTGCGAGTGCGGCTGCTTTCTCCGGCCCCTTGGCGATCAGGAGGATGCTCCGAGCCTCCAGGATTGTTGCTATGCCCATTGTGATCGCACGTTCGGGAACCGACGCCGGATCGGGAAAATTGATGGCATTCGCGATGCGGGTTGCTTCATCGAGTCTGACCTCGCGGGTACGTGAAGCGAAATCCGAACCTGGCTCATTGAAGCCGATATGGCCGTTGGCGCCGATGCCGAGGAGCAGGAGGTCGATGCCCCCGGCAGCCGCAATCTGCGCCTCATAGCGCGCGGCCTCGGCGGCGACGTCGTCGGCCGTGCCATCGGGGATCTTTGCCCGACCGGCTTCCATATCCACATGCCCGAACAAATGCTGCTGCATGTAGGCATGGAAGCTTCCGGCCGATTGGGGGGCGACGCCCACATATTCATCGAGGTTGAAACTCGACACCGTTCGGAATGAGATGAGGCCGGCGCGGGTCGCGGCGACAAGGCGGGCATAGAGCGGCGCCATTGTCGCTCCGGTCGCAAGACCGAGGGTAACCGGCCGTCGATCGTGCAGCCGCGCGATGACAAGCGCGGCTGCTCGTTCCGCGACGGCGGCGGCATTGCCGACAATCTCGATTCTCGGCGCCTGCTCTCTCATGCCGCGACATCTGCTGCCGTGAAAGGAAGAGCCAGTGGGCCCGCATCCTTGCCGATGCCAAACAGCGAGCGATGCACGAGGTCGATCGCGCTGCCGATCGCGCCGATCAGCGTGGCGCGATTGCCGAGCGCGCTGAGCTCGATACGAACAGGCTCGCGCATGCAGCGTGCCAGATGTTCATCGATCCGGACCTTCAACTCGGGCCGCGCGCCGATGCTGCCGCCCATGATGATGATTTCCGAATCGAGGATGCTGTGCACCGCCAGGATCGCGGTCGTGAGGATCCGGCCGATCTCGTCGATCGTCACTCGCGCCGCCTCCTCGACCGCGAGCCGATCGAAGACATCGCGCACGGTACTGCCGGGCGCGCCGCCGAGCGCGATATAGCGTTCGACAATGCCGGCGCTGCCGATCGCGGTTTCCAGGGTGCCGAACCGAAGACCGCGCGCATCGTAGGGATCGCCCCCAAGCGGCAGGTAGGCTATCTCGCCGGCCGCCCCGCGTGCGCCGCGCACGAGATAGCCGTTCGAAAAGATGCCCATGCCAATGCCGGTGCCGACTGCGATGAAGGCGAAACTGCGCGCCTTGCGGCTATTGCCGCGCCAATGCTCCCCGATTGCGGCGAGATTGACGTCATTTTCGATGGCGACGTCGATTCCGAGCCGTTCGCGCAGCGCGGCCCTCACGTCCAGGCTATCCAGTCCGGGGATATTGGGCGCGATGGCGATGCTGCCCGACGCTGGGTCGACCATCCCCGGACTTCCCATCACGCCGCCGCGCAAGCGTTGCGCCGATACGGACGCACGCTGAAGCAGGGCATCCTTCATGCGATCGATCTGTGCGACCACGGCAGCGCCGCCGTCGCCGGATGTCGGTTCGATGCTCTCGGCGACGATCTCACCGTGCAGATCGGCAAGTGCGACGTGCAGTTTCGTGCCTCCAAGGTCGATACCCAACACGAAGGCGGCGTCCGGCCGGAGCGCATAGGTGACGGCGCTTCTCCCCACACTGCCCTGAATCTGACCGTCCTCATGGACCCAGCCGTCGCGCTCGAGATCACGCATCACTTCGGAGATGGTCTGCTTGGACAGGCCCGTGCTGCGGGCGATTTCGGCGCGCGATACCGAGCGATCGCGCAGCAGGCGCTCAACCACAAGGCGCACGGATTGCTGTCGCGCAACGGGCGATGAGGGGGCGTCTGGCATGGGCCTCAATCCAATTAGTCAATATGCCGAACTAATACGTCGCCTGATCTGCCGTCAAGGGGCGTGGTGCAAGGATTTTTCGCCTTCAAAAGCGATGTATTGTAATTTAGTTCTATATCCTAGGGTGATTTGTTCGAGATGTTTACAAATAGGTTCAGTCGTGCTTGTCTTGACCTTCAACAGCAGAGCCTTGGAAGCCTTGGGATAGGCGTGCGACGAAAGGAATTCCGTATGAAGCGGACGGGCACGGCGTTGGCGGCAATTCTGATGATCGCATCGGGCCTGGTCTCGGCGAGTGCCGCGACATTGCGGGTCGGCATTCAGGACGATCCCGATGCGCTCGACCCGGCACTCAGCGGCACATACTCCGGCCGCTTCGTGTTTGCGGCGCTGTGCGACAAGCTTGTCGATATCTCCCCCGACCTCAAGATCGTGCCGCAGCTGGCGGAGGCATGGGAGTGGTCCGCGGACGGCAAGTCGATCACCTTTACGCTGCGCCAGAACGTCACGTTCCACGATGGCACCGCGTTCGATGCAGCGGCAGTCAAGTTCAATATCGAGCGCATGAAGTCCATGCCGGATTCCAAGCGCAAGGCCGAGCTGGCGCCGGTCGCGAGCGTCGAAGCGCTTGCCGCGGACAAGGTGAAGTTCAACCTGTCGGAGCCGTTCGTGCCGCTGCTTGCCAATCTCAGCGATCGTGCCGGCATGATGGTCTCGCCCAAGGCCGCCACGGAGAAAGCCGGGGAATTTGCAGCCGCGCCGGTCTGTGCCGGTCCGTATCAATTTGCCGAGCGCAAGTCGCGCGACCTCATTCGCGTCAAGAAATATCCCGGCTACTGGAACGCTGCACGAGTCGGCTATGACGAGGTCGTCTACTACTACGTTCCCGACTCGACCGTGCGGTTGTCGCGTGTCCGGGCGGGCGATCTCGATCTCGCGGAGCGTATCGCGCCGACCGATCTCAAGACCGTACGCGACGATCCCAACCTCGCCCTGCATTCCGGCCAGGGACTTGCCGTCTCGCATCTGATGTTCAATGTCGGCGCGGGCGCGAAGGCCGATACGCCACTCGGCAAGAACGCGACGCTGCGTCAGGCCTTTGAGCTGGCGATCGATCGCAATGTCATCAACCGCGTCGCCTTCAACGGCGAGTTCCTGGCGGATAACCAGATGATCCCGCCGTCATCTCCGTTCTACGATAGCGCGCGCAAGGCGCCGGCTCGCGATGTTGCCAAGGCAAAGGCAATGATTGCCGCCGCCGGAATGACTCGCGTGCCGGTCGAGATCCAGTACGAGAATACGGCCGGCGATTCCCGGGTCGCACAGATCATACAGTCGATGGCGGGCGAGGCCGGTTTCGACGTCAAGCTGCTGCCCATGGAAACGACCACGGCCATCGAGCGCTACATGAACGGCAATTTCGAAGCCTATATCGGCAACTGGAGCGGCCGCGCTGACCCGGACCCGACGCTGGTCGCCTTTTTCAGTTGCGCGGGCTCCCAGAACGTCAACAAGTACTGCAACAAGGATCTCGATGCGATCCTGAACCAGGCCCGGGGCGAGGCTGACGAAGCCAAGCGCAAGGCACTCTACGCCAAAGCGACGGACATTTACCTGACGGCGCTCTCGTCGATTCCCCTCCATCACCCGAACTGGTTCTTTGCGGCCCGCAAATCGGTCGGCGGCATCGTCATGGTGCCGGACGGTTTGTTGCGTCTGGTCGGTGTCAGGCCTGTGAATTGATGCGCAACGCCTCGCGCCCGCCGATGCGCTCGCCCTGGTGAGGACCAGTCTGCCCCGATGAAGAGCTTGCTTCTGCGCCGGCTTGCCGTCCTGCTGCCGACCCTGTTGCTGGTGTCGATGATGGTGTTCGGTTTGCAGAAACTGCTGCCCGGCGATCCTGCGCTGGCGCTCGCCGGAGAAGAGCGTAATCCCGAAGTCGTTGAATATCTTCGGCAGAAGTATCGCTTCAATGATCCGATCCCGGTGCAATACGCCGTCTGGCTGAAAGCCCTGGTGCACGGTGACTTCGGCACGTCGGTACGCACCCGATTGCCGATCGGCACCATGCTGGCGGAAAAATTGCCGGTGACCGCTGAGCTCGCGATGCTGTCGATGCTGGTCGCGCTGCTCGTCGGGTTGCCGATCGGGATCTTCGCGGCGCTGGGGCGCGGGACGCCCTTCGACTACGGCGCCAGTCTGTTCGGGCTTGCCGGACTGTCGATCCCGCATTTCTGGCTGGGGATCATGCTGATCCTTCTGTTCTCGGTGAATCTCGGCTGGCTTCCGGCCGGAGGTTTCGTTCCGCCGTCCGAGAGCGTGGGAGGCAACCTGCTTTCGATGCTGATGCCCGCTTTGGTGCTCGGCACGGGCACCGCTGCGATCATGATGCGCCATGTCCGCGGCGCGATGATCGAGGCGATGAAGCAGGACTACGTGCGCACCGCCCGCGCGAAGGGCGTCCGCGAAAGCACCATCGTGCTGCGTCATGCGCTGCCGAACGCGCTGATTCCCGTGGTCACGCTGGGCACACTGCAATTTGGCGAACTGCTGGCCGGCGCGGTGTTGACGGAGCAGGTCTTTTCCATCCCGGGGTTCGGCAAGATGGTCGTCGACGGCGTGTTCAGCCGCGATTATGCCGTGGTTCAGGCGGTCGTGCTCTGCACAGCAGCCGTATTCCTTCTGATGAGCCTGATTGCCGACGTGGCCTATGTGCTGCTCAATCCGAGGCTCAGGTCATGAGCTCGATTGAGACGGTGCCGGTCGCAAGTCAGGCACGCGCCGCCGCTCCTTCGGAAATTCGTCGCCTGTTGCGCGAACCATCCGCCGTCATCGGGGCCACGATCATCCTGTTCTTCGTCGTGCTGGCGGTGTTTGCCTCGTGGATTGCGCCGTACGATCCAAACTCGCCGGACTGGATGGCGATTCGCGCGGCACCCGGTGCGGCACATTGGTTCGGCACCGACGATCTCGGTCGGGACGTGCTGTCGCGCGTGATCTTCGGCACGCAAGCCTCGCTTTCCGCCGGCATCGTCTCCGTGACGGTCGCGGTGCTGATCGGCCTTCCGTTTGGTCTCATGGCCGGCTATTTCGGCGGCCTCACCGACATGGTGATCTCGCGCTTCGCCGATGCGCTGCTCGCTTGCCCCTTTCTGGTGCTGGCGATTGCGCTCGCCGCGTTCCTGGGCCCCAGCCTGCAAAATGCGATGATTGCCATCGGCATTTCCGCCGTGCCGGTGTTCGTTCGTGTCGCGCGTGCCGAGACGCTGGTTGTCTGCACCGAGGATTACATCGCCGCGGCCCGGTCCCAGGGCCTCGGCCATCTCGCCATCCTGACCGGACAGGTGCTGCCGAACGTGCTTGCCCCCACGATTGTGCAGGCGACGCTGACCATGGCGATTGCAGTTCTCGCCGAGGCGAGCCTGGCCTTTCTGGGGCTTGGCCAGCTTCCCCCGGCCCCGTCATGGGGCGCCATGCTTGACGTTGCCAGGCAATTTCTCGGCGAGGCGCCATGGATGGCCTTCTGGCCGGGGCTCGCGATCATTGCGCTCGTCATCGGCTTCAACCTGATGGGTGACGGCCTGAATGATGCCCTCAATCCCAGGCACTAGGTGGAAGGCGAGCCTGTTCCGCTGAGGGACTCCGCGGCGTGGCCTAGGGCTGTTTGATTTCAGGCGGCAGACCAAAGCCTGTCTTGTCCGAGCGCTGCAGCGCGCAGATCCGATGACACAGGTCGATGACGTGCTCGTCGTAGACTAGCGTGTATTGGCGCGAGCATTGGGCGCGCCATTGATCTGTATCAAGCCCGCCGCGGGATAGGGGCCGCTAGGCTTCCAGCAGGAGCGCTGCCCGGACACAGGCCTTGAACACTCTTCGCCAGCATCGGTCTATCGACGGAGTCATCCAGCTCGTGATCCGGCTCGGATTGCTGGCGCTGCTGATCCTGTGGACTTTCCTCATCATCCGCCCCTTCGTGCCAATCCTGGCCTGGAGTGCGGTGCTCGCGGTGGCGTTCTATCCAGTCTTCGGCTGGCTTGCCAAGCGCCTCGGGGGCCGCCCGCGCACCGCCGCGTCCATTCTCACGCTGGTTACGCTGGGCATCGTCATTGGTCCTGCGGCCTGGCTCGGCATGAGCGCAGTCGACGGGATCAAGGATCTCGCGGGCCAGATCAGCAGCGGCGATCTCACGCTTACGGAGGCGCCCGAACAGATCAAGAGCTGGCCGCTGATCGGCACCCAGCTCTACGATCTCTGGACCCAGGCCAACAGCAATATTCGCGCGGCGCTGAGCGAGGTGATGCCGTATCTGAAACCGCTTGCCGGGATCATGCTGTCGCTCGCCGGTGATGCCGGTGTCGGCACGCTCCAGTTCCTGCTGTCGGTATTCGTCGCCGGCTTCCTCTTTCCCTACGGTCCGCAGCTCGTCGACGCGGTGCGCGGCTTCCTGTTCCGGGTCGTACCGGAGCAGAGCGAGCATTTTCTGGAGCTCGCCGGCGCGACCATCCGCGCGGTGTCGCAGGGCATCATCGGTGTCGCAATCGTGCAGTCGCTGTTGGCCGGCATCGGCTTCAAGCTCGCAGGCGCCCCGAGTGCCGGCCTGCTGGCATTCCTCGTCCTGTTGCTGTCGATCGTGCAGATCGGCCCCTTCCTCGTTCTCTTCCCCGTGGTCGTCTGGATCTGGATGGACAAGGACGTGACCACCGCGGTGCTCCTGACCGTCTTCCTCGGCGCCGTCGGCATCCTCGACAACATCCTGAAACCCATCGTCATGGGGCGCGGCCTGACCACGCCGACGATCGTGATCCTGATCGGGGTGATCGGCGGAACGCTCGCGCACGGAATCATCGGCCTCTTCATCGGGCCGATCATCCTGTCGGTCGCCTGGGAACTCGCGGCGGCCTGGATCCGGAACGACCGCGCCGCTGCGCCGAAAAGGCCGGAAGAGACCTGAATCTCCGCACGCATCACCTTTGACCTAAGTCAATCCTCTCGACTCCCGATGCGCCCTGATTGGGCGTAGGCAGATCTGACCTCAGGCATGTCGATGGCCCATCAAACGTCGCAGCGGGATTGCGCATTCGGGCAAACGTCCCCGGCGATGACGGCTGTCGACTGACCGCCATGGATGCGATCCTTGCCATCGATGCGAATGCAGGAAGCGTGAACTTCCAGCTCTTCTCCGTACGAGGCGAGGGGAGGCTGGAACGGCAAATCAAGGGACGGCTTGACGGGCTCGGCCGCCATCCGCGCCTCAGGGCGAGCAGAGCGAACGGCGATCCGTTGGCGCACCGCACCTATCAGAACGACGACGTCGATGACATCCCGGCGGCATGCGCGGTTGTCGATAGCTGGCTGCGGGACGAATTGGGAATCCAGCCGCTGGCCGTGGGACATCGCGTCGCTCAGGGAGGACCGGATGACGCCCGACCGGCCCTGATCGATGATGTCGTGATGGCGCGTCTGGAGCGGCTGATTGCACTCGCGCCGCTGCTTCAACCGTATAATCTTGCGCCAATCCGTATCATGCAGGCCAATCATCCGGCGCTACCGCAAGTCGCCTGCTTCGATACTGCATTCCATCTTGGCAAGGTCGTGGAGAACGGCAGCTATCCTATTGCGCATCAACTCTGCGCAGGTGACGTAAGGCGTTACGGGGCTCACGGTCTTTGCTACGAGTCGATCGCACGAGCTCTGACGCTTGAGGCCCCCGAGATTGCCGCGCGCCGCGTGATCGTTGCGTGCCTCGATGACACCAGCTCGATGTGCGCGCTGAAGGAAGGCCGCAGCGTCGAAAGCACGAATGGATTCTATGCCTTTGGCGCATCGCCGTCGGACCATTCCGCAGGTGAAATCGATCCCGGCGACGCATTTCTGTTCACCAATCCGGGTGACGACGGTGCGGCGGCTCGTTTTCTGCGAGCAGAACAGGCCGTCGAGCACCTCGCCTACTGCGCCGGCCTCAACGCCGGCCTGCTCGCGGCCGCGCTGGAGGGGCTTGACGCCTTTGTTTTCACCGGCGCGATCGGCCAAGGCTCGACCGCGATCCGCGCGCGCATCGCCGAAAGGCTGAGCTGGCTCGGTGCTATACTGGATGTTAAGGCCAACGCCCATAACGCACGGCTGATCTCGCGCCGCGATAGTCGTATCCCTCTCTACGTGCTCCCGTCCGACGATGAATTGACCATCGCGCGGCACACGTTGGCGCTCTTGTTGAACGGGCCGTCGCCACGTTGAGGCAGCTTCCCGGAAAGCTGAAAAGGATTGGCGGCGCTCGATGCTTCTTCAATTCCTCGTCGGTACGCTGGTCAGCGTGATCAATATCGGAATCCATGCGCTGGTGACCATCGTCGCCGTCGGGATCGCCCGCGGCGCGGGCTTGCGGCAAACCAGGAGACCAAGAGCGCATCTGATGGGTGTCATGGTCGCGACAGCCGTGGTGTTGCAGGTCGCGCATACGCTGGAGGTTCTGGTGTGGGCTCTGATGTATGAAGTCGTTCAGGCCGCCGCACCGGGCAGTGATGCGCTCTATTTCGCCTTCGTCAACTACACCACGCTCGGCTACGGCGATATCACGCCGGTGCGCGAATGGCGCCTCATCGGCCCGTTGACGGCTATGAATGGTGTCCTGCTGTTCGGCTGGTCGGCCGCCATCCTGTTCGAGGTCTTGCGCAAGACTCTCGAGCACCTCGGCGTAACCCAGGCGCCTGGCCTTAAATGATCCTGATACCGATGGAGGCCTCGGCCAGAGCCGAGCTCACCCCAGGAAAAGGATCATGGCCGTGAACGCCACCGGCAGCGTCCCGAACAAAACGACTGCGATCCGAAATGCGGTCTCGTTCCACATCGGAAGAGGCTAGCATCGGACGGTACCGGTGTGATGTGCAGTTTGTGCCATTCGCCGGTGTCGGCCCGCTCAAGGCTGCAGGTCGAGGCTTGCAAGCTGGTGCCGATCCAGCAGCACGATCTGACGCTGGGTGTTGCCGACGAAGCCGAGGGCGCCGAGCTCATGGAGCCGTGACAGCGCGCGGGATACCGTCTCCAGCGTCAGGCCGAGGTAATCGGCGATATCGCGCCGCGACATCGGCAGCGCCATGACGCCGGACGCCGTCAACCGCCCGTCCATCTCGAGCAGGAACGCTGCGACCCGCTCCAGCGAGGTCTTGCGTCCCAGCAACAGCATGTGGTCCTCCGCATGCTGGAGGTTGTTCGTGGTCATGCTGAGCAGGTTTCTGGCGACCATCGCATCGCTTTCGGCCACCATTTCGAGGCTTTGCCGTCTGACCAGGCGCACCGTGGTGTCGACGATCGCTTCCGTGGTGAAGCGGTGCTCGTTGCCGTTCTCCAGGCCAAAAATGTCGCCGGCGAGGTGAAAGGCGCCAATCTGCCTGCGGCCGTCCGACAGCAGCTTGTAGCTTCGCACCGCACCGGACGTCACCTGATAGACATATTCGGCGGGCTCTCTCTCCCCGTAGATTTCGCTGCCCTTTTTATAGGTAAATTGGCTTAAACTGACGAGCGCATTTGAATCGCTGGTCATGCCGAGGTCACGAAGGGAGTTGGGACGCGGCGTCGAATCCGCTGCAATGCGAACGAACATAGGCCAACTCCTCAGCTCATCGCCGAATTGGTCTGTCGGACGAAAACTCTCGCCGCTGGGAATGCGCCGCGCCGTCCCACTCCCGTCGAAGTTGATTTACGACTAAGGCGGCATTCTCATCCATTGTCCCAAGGTTCATTGTACCAAGGGACAGCGTGGACGCCTGTTGGGAGGTTGTTGCGCGGATTGAGAAGCTGTCGGAATTCAGCAAGAGGTGATGCGTGCCCGGCCTTGTTCACGTGGTGGACGACGACGATTCCTTCCGGACGGCGATCGCGCGCCGGTTGAAGCTCGCGGGCTACGACGTTGCGACCTACGCATCGGCGCAGGATTTGCTGGATGCGTCGCCTGATGACGCACAACCGGGATGCATCCTGCTCGACGTGTGGATACCGGGGCTGAGCGGCCCCGACTTGCAGACCCGCTTGGTCGCGTCGGGCTCGACGCTGCCAATCATATTCCTGACCGGACACGCCGACACGCCAACCACGGTGCAGGCCATCAAGGCCGGCGCGGAGGATTTCCTGACCAAGCCGGTATCCTCCGAGCAGTTGATCGCTGCGATTGAGCGCGCGATGGTGCGCCAGCACACCGCGCAGGCGCATCGCGGAAGGCTCGAGACCTTCCGCATTCACCTCGCCGCATTGACGCATCGCGAGCGTCAGGTGTTCGATCTCATCGTCCGCGGCAGGATCAACAAGCAGATCGCGCATGAGCTTGGAACCACCGAGCGCACCGTGAAGGCGCACCGCCACCAGGTGATGGAGAAGATGCAGGTTCGTTCGCTGGCGGAGCTCGTTTCGATCGCGGAACGGCTTGGAATGCTCGATACGAGCGACGATTAGCTGATTTGTCGTCACGGCACAGTTCCCGCGGTGTGACTTCCCCAAGAGACAATATGAAATTCGTTGGTGCGGTGCTGCCATGCACGGCGGCGAATGCGGCGCTTTGCCTGACACGCAAGTAGACCAGGCGAATATGGCGCCGGCGCCGCCGTGATCAGTCATTCGTCTCGAAGGGGCACTTCCTTGCCAGAGCGTGACTCTGTTTTTGTCGTCGATGACGATCCGTCCATCCGGACCAGCGTGAACAGACTGCTCCGCGAGCATGGCTTTGCCGCGACGCTCTTCGACTCTGCTGGAGCCTTGCTCCATCACGGCAGCTTCGACAAGGCGATCTGCATCGTTCTCGATATCGACCTGAACGGAAGGTCCGGCATCGACCTGCGCCGGCAACTGGCCGAGGAGGGTGTCACCGCACCGGTGATCTACATCACCGGAAATGACAGCTCGGCGAACCGCGCGGCGGCGGTCGCGTCCGGATGCATTGCCTATCTGGTCAAGCCATTTATGGCGCAGTCCCTGATCGAGTCGGTGGCGCGTGCGTCGGCTGCGTAACGCAGCATGGCCGCTCATTCGTCGACATATTGCTCCAGCGTCCTGGCCGGTGCGCCCTTGTGGACGGACGCGAACTGCGCCAGCGGCACCGAGGTCGTCAATGCCAGAAGGTTTGAATCGACGACCTCGAGGGCAAGTGTCTTCCCTGACTCCATCTCCTTGATGATCGCGGGAGGCGCGACGTCGGCCGCAATGCAGGCGTTGGTCAGGCACCAGCTGTAAGGGATGCGGAGGGGGCTGCCCTGGTCGACGGTCAGCTTCGCCGGCTGTTGCAGGTACATGCCGACGGGCACGAAGAGTTGCAGCCGTGCCGAGGGAGTGCCTTCGCGCTCGATCAGGTCCACGCGCACGGCCGTCTGGCCGGTTGGAAACTTGCCGGTGATTGAGGTCCGGCACAACGTCGGCGCACCGCCTGCCTTGAAGCAGAGCTTCTGCCAGTCTCCGTAGACGATGTCCTTTGCCTCGCGTTGGCCGCGCGTCGCGACCTCGGCGGGTTTATCGGCCTGCGCGGATTTAGGCGCGGCGATGCCGGCACATGTCGCGCTTCCGGCGACCGCGACGACCAGCAGGCCGGAGAGACAATTGCGGGGACTTGGCATGATGTGCCTCCGAACCTGAATTTTATTTCTGCGGGTCGAGGAAGTTCGCCACTAGCGGCGACCACAGCGGGATCGCGTCCGGCGAGCCGATGAAGAAATGGCCCTCGCCGCCGAAGGGCGGCATCAGATGATACTCGGCCCTGCCGCCGGCCGCGGTGAAGGCCTCATGCATGCGCTTCGACAGGTCGGGGCCGAAAAACGTGTCGTTCTCGATGTAGATCCACAGCATCGGCACCCGCGACGTGCTGCCGAAATCCGCGGTCGCCTCGACCAGCTTGTCGGGTGCACAATTGTTGTTCGGCTTGCCGCCGACCCGCCCGCCGCGGCCGGCGGCGAAGGTGATGATGGCCTTCACCTGTGGTGGGTTCACACTGGACAAGGCGATGGAAGCCCAGCCTCCGGCGGACTGGCCGACCACGATCACGTCCTTTGGAATGATGCGTCTCTCGGCGGCCATGTAGTCGATGATCCAGAGATCGACCTTGGCGACTGCGAGGCCCGCATCATGGAAGTTGGGGTTCGTGCACTTTCCGACCTTGGAAAAGAATGGCCCATAGAGCGCGCGCTCGGGAATGTCGATGGCGGCTGCGCCATATCCGGTGCCGACCGGCGCCACGACGAAATAGCCGCGTTTGGCGAACCACTTCGCTGCATCGCGGAATTCCACCAGCGGAAAGAAGCCGCGATCGACCGGCTTGAGCGACACGCCGTGGTTCATGATCGCGAGCGGGAAGGGGCCGTCGCCGACGGGCCGCACCACATAGGCGAACATCGGAAGCGGCAGCGGCAGCGCCCAGATCTCCTCCTGGATGCGGACATTGTCCTCGGCGCGCACCGGCAGGACGAAGGCGGCGAGGGTAAGTAGAGCCATCACGAACGGTCGGATGATTGCGGCCAATTGCCTGCGCATCGTCGCCTCCGTCAGCCGGTGTAGGTGAGGGCCACGATAATCGGGCCGAGTACGGTCAGGACGACATTGCCGACGGCGTAGGGCACGGCGACGCCGAGCACCGGCGTCTGGCTCTCGGCGACGTCGCAGGCTCCGGTCACCGCAGCATCGACGGTCATGGCGCCCGCCAGCGCACCGCAGGTGATGACCGGATTCATGTGCACCACATAGCGCGCAAACAGCGTCGCGACGATCAGCGGCACCAGCGTGACGACCAGGCCCATTCCGACCAGCAACACCCCGTGGGCCTGGATCGCAGTCCAGGCCGCGGCTCCGTTGCCGAGACCGATGGCGGCGATGAAGCCGCCGAGCCCGAGATCGCTCAGCGTCTGCTGCGCGGCGGGCGGCAAAGCGCCGATAGTCGGCCGGCGCGACCGTAGCCAGCCGCAGACGAGGCCCGTGATCAGCGCGCCGCCGCCGCCGCCCAGGGTCAGCGGAATACCGCCGACCTTGAAGCTGATGAGGCCTGCGAGCAGGCCCGCCGCGATACCGGTTGCGAGAAAAGCGATGTCGGCGCGGTCGCCGGAGCGCAAGATCTGTCCGACTTTCGTGGCGGCGCGCTCGATGTTGCGGGTGCTGCCGACGAGCGTCATGACGTCGCCCACATAGACGCGGGTATCCGGGCCCAGGGGGACCTCGCGGCTCATCCGGGTCAGCGTGCGGAGATAGACGCCGCGTGCGTCGTTGCCGACGCGTTCGGCGATCTCCTTGATCGACCGGCCATGGAGATCGCGGCTGTCGACGAGGACGTTGATCACGTTGCCCGGAATAGCCTTCAGAATCTCGTCGGCATCGATCTCCTTGCCGATGACCGGCTTTGCAGCGACGAGGGACGCCGTTCGCCCGGCAATGACGATGTCGTCGCCCGATTCGAGAATGGTGTCGAGGCGCGGCTCAACGTCGGCTCCATCCCGCACTATTCGCTCGACGACAGTGCGGCTGCCGATTTCCTCTTCGATATATTTGACCGTGCGTCCCGCGGCGGTCGAGACCCGATAGGCGCGCGCTTGGAATTTCCGATAATGGAGATTTTCGTTCTGTGGCGGATTGCCGCCGGAAAGCTCCGCCTCCAGTTTCGCCGCCTCCTCCTTCAAATCGACCCCCATCAGCTTCGGCGCGACAAACGGCACGTACAGGAGTGTGAGGATGTAGCCGAGGACGTAAGTGACGGCGTAGCCGGCGGCGATGTTCGCCTCCTGCTGCTTAAAGGCGTCGTTGGGCAGGCCGAGTTGCGCCAGCGCGCCAGAGGCGGTGCCGATGATGGAGGATTGTGTCAGCCCACCGGCGGCAAGTCCCGAGGCCGTGCCCGGATCGAGCTTGAACGTGAAGGCGAATATCAGGACGAGGATCAGACCCGTGCCGCCGAGCACGAGCGCCATGACGACCTGCGCCAGAGTGCGGATGCTGAGGGACGCGAAGAACTCTGGGCCGGACCGGTAGCCGATCGTGAACACGAACAGACTGAACAGAATCACGCGCAGCAGCGAGGGGAACGTAAAGGTCCCGAGCTGGCCGATGAGCACGGCGACGACCAGGATACAGGCCGTCGTTCCGATCGAGAAGCCGCGAATCTTGACGCGACCAAGCACCGTACCAATCGCAATGGCGAGCAGCAGGAAGATCTCCGGAGCCGTGGAGATGATCCACCTAACGGTGCCCATGGCGCATGCCCTCCAGCAATTTCCGCCGAATCTGGTTCGTGGAACCAGGCGACGCTTGATCCAGATCAATCCTCCCCAAGGCAAGCTGTCGCCTATGGACCCATGCAGGAGTTAGGAGAGCCGATGTTTCGGACATGAGCACGATGGATATCGCCGCTGCTTCGTCGATACGCCGCGACGAGACGGTGCAAATTGCGTTGTTGCTCGCCTTCGCCGGCGGCTATCTCGATGCCTACACCTGGATCATCCACGGCGTGATGGCCAACGCGCAGACGGCCAATCTGGTTCTGCTTTGGGTCTATGGTTCGATCGGCAACTGGCCGGAAGCGCTGCATTTTGTCCCGCCGATCCTCGCATTCGCGGTCGGTATCGTGGTCGCAGCGTGGCTTCGCCGGGCGACCGGAGACCGTGCCAGCGCCATCAGCACGTTGATCGAAATACTGCTGCTGATTGCCATCGGCATCTTGCACAATCGCCTGCCGGACCTCGCCGGCACGCTGGGCATCTCGTTCGTCGCCGCCATGCAGACCGCGGTCTTCACCAAGGTCGAAGGTGTGGCCTACAGCTCGGTGATGATTACCGGCAACATGCGGCACGCGATTGAGAGCGTGTTCGCCGCAGTCTCAGGAGGCGGTTCGTTTCGGCGCCCCGGCATTTTTGCCGCACTATGCGGCACTTTCGGCTTTGGAGCCGCCGTCGGCGCCTTCGCGACCAAGCAGATTCCAAATCTGGCGCTTGGTGTCCCCGTGATCGCTCTCCTGATCGTGCTGCTGGGCTGCGAAGCAAACCGCGCCGAGGCCCGCACATGAACACGTTCGGGCCGATATCGCGATTCTTTCCGCCCGCGACCTGGCTTGCGGACTATCGCAGCGCCTGGCTGCGTCCGGATGCCATCGCCGGCATCACGCTCGCGGCCTACGCCATTCCGGTGTCGCTCGCCTACGCGACGCTGGCCGGATTGCCGCCGCAGATCGGCATCTATGGCTATATGCTTGGTGGGATCGGCTACGCGCTGCTCGGGTCGTCGCGCCAGCTTGCGGTCGGTCCGACCTCCGCGATCTCGCTGATGATTGCGGCCACAGTCGGGGCGCTGGCCGGCGGAGACGCGGCGAAATATGCCGAGATCGCGAGCCTTGCCGCCTGCGCGGTGGCGCTGTTGTGCCTGATCTCCTGGCTGTTCAAGCTCAGCATTCTCGTTCGCCTGGTCAGCGACAGCATATTGGTCGGTTTCAAGGCCGGCGCCGGGCTCACCATCATCATGAGCCAATTGCCGAGCCTGTTCGGCGTCGCCGGAGGCGGTCACAATTTCTTCGATCGCGCCATCAAGCTCAGTGGTCAGCTCGGCGACACGAAGCCGCTCGTTCTGGCGATCGGGGCGATCGCGCTGGTGCTCCTGCTGCTCGGAGAACGGCGTCTGCCGGGAAAGCCGGTCGGACTCACGATCATGGCGCTGTCGATCGTGTTTGCGACGCTGCTTGGCCTTGCGTCCCTCGGGGTGCCGGTCACCGGGACGATCCCCGAAGGGTTGCCGGCGATCGGAATACCCAGGTTTGGTCTGCTTGAGCCCGACGAACTCTTTCCGCTGGCCGCGGGATGCGTGCTGCTGGCCTATATTGAAGGTGTGTCTGCGGCCCGCAGCTTTGCCGCCAAGCATGGCTATGCCCTTGATGTCCGGCAGGAGTTTTTGGGCCTGGGGGCAGCGAATCTCGTCGCCGCATTCGGCCACGGCTATCCCGTCGCCGGCGGCCTGTCGCAATCCGCCGTCAACGACAATGCGGGCGCGCGCACCCCCCTGGCGCTGGTGATCTGCTCGGCGACGCTCGCACTGTGCCTGCTGTTCTTCACGGGGTTGTTGACGAATCTGCCCAAGGCCGTGCTGGCGGCTATCGTTTTTGCGGCCGTCTACAGGCTGGTGGACATCCGCGCGCTGTTGCGGATGTGGCGCGTCAGCCGGTTCGATTTCTATGCGGCGGCGATTGCGCTCGTGTCCGTGCTGCTCCTTGGGATCCTGCAAGGCGTCCTGCTCGCGGCCATCGCGTCGATCGTCCTGCTGCTGGCACGCGCCTCACGTCCGAATGTCGCGTTCCTCGGACGGCTGCCCGGGACCGGCCGCTACTCCGACAACGCGAGGCACGAGGGTGTCGAGCCGCTCGTCGGCGTCATCGCCTTTCGACCCGAAGCTTCGTTGCTTTACATCAACGCCGAAACGATCCTGGAGTCGGTGCTGGATGCCTTGCTGAGATCGGTCGATATCAGGCTGGTGATTTGCGACCTCTCCGCATCGCCTTACATCGATCTGGCCGGCGCGGGCATGTTGCGCGACCTTTACGATGAGCTCGCCTCCCGGCATGTCGCCTTCTGCATCGTCGGTGCGCATGCGCAGCTGCGCGATCTGTTGCGGGCGGAGGGACTGGCGGAGAAGACTGACAGCGGCGACTGGCTGCGGTCGCTGGACAGCGTTCTTGGCGATGCCCAGCCCAACGATGCCCGAGGAACGGTCTGATCTCTCCGCTGCCCTCCAATCGGTCGGCGACGGCCTATTGCGTTGCGAAGAGGCGTCACGGCCGTGCTCCCCGCCCCGGCATATCGCGCGACCGTTGACTTGGATCAATAGAGCAAGCGGCGCTGCACTCACGATCCGGCATCACTCATGCCCTACGGCTTGATATGGATCGGGAGTGAAACATGTCCAAAGACGCCAAGCCCGCGCAGAAGCGCATCGATCAGTTCCTGTCTGGCCCCGGTGGACGGGCGGACGACTGGCGCGATCTGGTGGAAGCGGCAAAGGTGTGGGCCCGCGGCGGCGATCGTGCAAAATACGATGCCGCGCTGGCCGATCTGTCTGTGACGGAAGAGTTTCACGGCTATCCCGGTCTGCAACTGATGGGGGCCCTGCGGGAAGCAGCCGCCACTGGCGATGCGGCAACGTCGCTCGCCCTCGCGACGCGGCTGACACAGGCCCTGACGACGAGGTCCTTCCGCCAGCATACCGGCGACTGGAATGTGAATGATGAGGACAATGGCGACGCCTCCGATCTGGTGCCGCAGATGTTCGGGCAGCACACCGCGCGTCGCCCCTACTTCGAAACCCTGATCGTCACCGGCCTCTCGTCCGCCAAATGGCTCGCGCTCGCCAACGAATGGCGCAAGCTGCGGCGTCCGGTCGATCAGTTCGTCTATGAGCCGGTCATCGTCGGCAGCCTCGAAGACGCCTTCTGCGCCACGATGCTGAACCCCAACATCGCAGCCGTCGTCATCAACGAAGGCTTCACCCTGCGCTCGCGGCACGATGCCCCGGTGCTCCGCACGTTGACGGCATCGGCGGGACTGAATGACGAGTCCGACGCGTCAGCGCTCCGGCTGGCCCAAATCGTCAAGCGGGTCCGTCCCGAGCTCGACCTTTATCTCATGTCCAACCGCGACGTGGAGGAGATGGCCGGAAATCCGGAAGCAAACGTCGTTCGCCGCATCTTCTATTCCATCGAAGATCTGCTCGAGCTGCATCTCTCGATCCTCGAAGGCATCCAGGACCGCTTCGACACGCCGTTCTTCGACAATCTCAAGAAATATGCGCAGCGTCCGATCGGGACGTTCCATGCGCTGCCGATCGCGCGCGGCAAATCGGTTTTCAAGTCGGACTGGATTCGCGACATGGGCGAATTCTACGGCTTGAACCTGTTCCTGGCCGAGAGCAGCGCGACCACCGGCGGCCTCGACAGCCTGCTGGAGCCGACCGGAACCATCAAGAGAGCGCAGGACAAGGCGGCGCGCGCGCTTGGCGCGGATCGCGTGTTCTTCGTGACCAACGGTACCTCGACCTCGAACAAGATGGCGGTGCAGGCGCTGCTCGCGCCCGGCGACATCGCGATCGTCGATCGCAACTGCCACAAGTCGCACCATTACGGCATGGTGCTGGCCGGCGCCCAGCCGATCTATGTCGAAGCGTTCCCGATGACGGCATATTCGATGTATGGCGCGGTGCCGCTGAAGACCGTCAAGCAGGCCCTGCTGAATGCGAAGGCGGATGGCCGGCTCGACCGCGTCAAGATGCTCGACCTGACCAACTGCACTTTCGACGGTCACATCTACAACACCCGCCGGGTGATGGAGGAATGCCTCGCGATCAAGCCCGACCTGATCTTCCTCTGGGACGAAGCCTGGTTCGGCTTTGCGCGCTTCTCGCCTTACCTGCGGCGGCGCACCGCGATGGGCGCCGCCAATGAGATCGAGGCCTGGATGCACGACCCGAAATCGGTCACGGCCTACGAGAAGCAGCAGGCCGAGCTCGGCAAGAACCCGTCGAACGAGGTGCTGCTCAACGCCCGGCTGATTCCCGATCCGCGTCAGATCCGCCTGCGCGTCTACCAGACCAACTCGACCCACAAGTCGATGTCGGCGATCCGGCAGGGCTCGATGCTGTCGGTCAAGGACGTCGAATTCCATACGGTCGAGCAGCAGTTCAAGGAGGCGGTGTTCACGCACGCATCGACCAGCCCGAACCAGCAGCTCATCGCGAGCCTCGACGTGTCGCGGCGCCAGATGGAGCTCGAGGGCTATGGTCTCGTGGCCAATGCGATGGAGATCGCGTTCGCTATCCGTAATGCGGTCAACAACAATCCCCTGATCTCGAAATATTTCCGCATCCTTGGTGCGGACGCGATGGTACCCGCGCAATACCGCCAGAGCGGCTTCACCGACTATCTCGCGGCCGGCACGAACTGGGCGAACATCCTGAAGAGTCTGGACGACGACGAGTTCTGCCTCGATCCGACCCGGATGACGCTGGTGTGCGGCACCGCCGGTTACGACGGCACGCAGTTCAAGGGCATCCTGGCGAACGAGTACAACATCCAGATCAACAAGACCTCGCGCAACTCGGTGTTGTTCCAGTCCAACATCAACAACACCCGCAGCGACGTCGCGCATCTGGTGAGGGTGCTGGCCGAGATCGCGGGCGAGGTCGACCGCGGACTTGTCCAGGGTGGCGCCAATGCGAAGAAGACATTCGAGGCGCGGGTCAAGAGCCTGATGACCGACGTGCCCGACCTGCCGAACTTCTCGCATTTCCACGATAGTTTCCGCGGCGATGCCGGCACCAAGACCAACGAGGGCGATATCCGCAGCGGCTTCTACTCGGCCTATGACGCAGCCGGATGCGAATATATCCGGCTCGGCGATCCCGAGATCGACCGCCGCCTGAAGGCCGGCCCCGATCTCGTCTCGGCCAGTTTCGTGATCCCGTATCCGCCGGGCTTCCCGATCATGGTGCCGGGCCAGGTCATCACCCAGGAAACCATCGACTTCATGCGCAAGCTCGATGTGAAGGAAATCCACGGCTACGACGCCAAGGAAGGCTTGAAGCTCGTACGCACCGAAGCCTTGGCGAAGATCGGCCGGCCCAAGCCGGGCGCCACGCCGAAGCTGAAGGCCGCATCATAACAGGGGACGGTCATGCAAGGCTTTTTCACGTTCTTGCAGCAGAACCCGTTTCTGCTGCTGTTCTTCGTCGTTGGCCTCGCCGTCTGGATCGGCCGGGCCAGCATCAAGGGCTACGGCCTCGGCATGGTCGCCGGCGCCATCGTGGTCGGCGCCGGGCTGGCGGTGTGGGCCTCGACCTACGGCGTGAAGCTCGAGCTCAACAACTTTGCAAAGAGCTTGTTCTATTACCTCTTCATGTACGGCGTCGGCCTGCGCGTGGGGCCGTCCTTCATCAACAGCCTGAAGGGCGATGGCCTCAAGTTCTGCATCTTGGCGCTGGTGTCCAGCGTCCTTGGTCTGGCGCTCGTCGTCATCTGTTCAAGACTCTTCGCGCTTCCGATCGGCGCGGCTGGCGGCATGCTGGCGGGGTCGCAGACCATGTCGGCCGCAATCGGCTCGGCCGAGCAGGCGATCACCTCGGGCGTCGTCAAGCTTCCTGAAGGCATGAAGCCCGAGGATGCGTCGGGCATGATCGCGCTGTCCTACGGCATCACCTACATCTGGGGTACCGTCGGCATCATCCTGATCTGCAAGTACCTGCCGCGGTGGTGGGGCGTCGATGCCAAGGCGGCGGCCAGGCAGTACGAGAAGGAGTTTGGCGTCAAGGATCTCGAGGGCGGCGGCCTGACCGGTTATCGGCAGTTCGGTCTGCGTGCCTATCGGCTGGAAAATCCGACGCAGGTCGGCATGAGCATCGCCAAATTCCGCTCGATCCATCCGGAGTACCGGATCGTCAACGTGGCGCGCGGCGGCGAGCCGCAGGGAGCCGATCCTGCGTTCGTGCTGCAGAAGGGCGACGTCGTCGCGCTCGGCGGCTCGACGGAGCATCTCACCGACAAGATGGGCCTGATCGGCCCCGAGGTTGCCGACACCACGGCGCTGGGCATTCCCATGGATCAGGCCGACATCCTCGTCACCAACAAGGAGATGGTCGGACGCACCTTTGAATCCTTCCGCGACACGGCGATCGCCGGCCAGTTGCAGGTCACCAAGGTCGAGCGTGGTGGTGTACCACTTGCCGCCGGTCTCAAGACCGAGCTGCAGCGGATGGACATCGTCTCGGTAGTCGGCCTCAAGTCGGCCGTCAACGAACTCGGCGAGATGTGGGGACGCATCGCGCGGACCAATACGTCGACCGACCTGCTGACGCTGGCCGCGGGCATGATCCTCGGTTTCTTGATTGGCATGATCGAATTTCCGGCCTTCGGTGCCAAGATCGGTCTCGGCAATGCCGGCGGTCTGTTGCTGTCGGGCGTGATCGTGTCGTCGCTGGTCTCGCGGCTGCGCTTCTTCGGCAATACGCCGAACGCGGCGCGCAACGTGCTGGAGGACCTCGGTCTCGTGGTCTTCGTCGCCATCGTCGGTGTCAATGCCGGTGCCGGATTGCTGGCGCAGCTTACCGGTGCCGTTGCCTTGAAGATCTTCGTCGCCGGCTTCATCGCCTGCACGATCCCGCCGTTCATCGTCTGGGCGATCGGCTATCACGTCTTCAAGATCAACCCGGCCGTGCTGATGGGCGGCGTTGCCGGTGCGCGGTCGCACTCCGGCCCGTGCCGCGAGGCCGCGGTGGAGATCCAGAGCTCCGTGCCCTGGATCGGATTTCCGGTCGGCTACGCGGTGTCGGGCATCCTGCTCACCGTGTTCGGTTACTTTGCGATGATCCTGGCCTAATAGCTCGACGTCATAACAAGAGGAGAACGTGAGACATGAGAAAAGTCGCCATCTATGCCGCCTTGGCCGTCTCGCTCGCGGGCGTCGCCGGTTTCAGTACGTCATCGCGTGCCGACACCGGCCAGGTTGCCGTGGTCTTCACCAAGGGCGGGTTCATCGTCGGCGTCGGTGGCGGCGAGGGCGTTCTGCTGTACCGGGGCAAGAAATATCCCTTCACCGTCTCAGGCATGAGCGTCGGTTTCACGATCGGCGCCTCGACCACCAAGCTCGTCGGGCGCGCACTCAATCTGAGGGGGCCGGAGTCGATCGAAGGCTCCTACGCGGCGGGCGGCGCGGGCGGCGCGGTTGCCGCGGGCGCCGGAGCCGTTCAGTTGCAGAACGGCAATGGCGTCATCCTCCAGCTCAGCGGGCCGAAGGTCGGCGCGGAAGTATCGGCTGCGGTTGGCGGCGTCACGATCCGGCTGAAATAGGCCCGGGAGGGCGCTCAAGCTAAACGGGCTGCGTCATCGCAGCCCGTTTCGCGTTTCAGTAGCGTTCCTCGACGAACTTCAGGCCGCGCAGGCTTGCCTGGTCGTTGTAACGTCCCTTGTGGGACCGTGGCGGAAGCTTGACCTTCTCCCGCTTGACTTCCTTGTAAGGGATAGTTCTCAGGATGTGCGAGATAACGTTGAGCCGCGCTCGCCGCTTGTCGTCGGAGCGGATCAGTCGCCACGGTGCATGCTTCGTGTCGGTCGCCTCGAACATCATGTCACGCGCGCGCGAGTAATCGTACCAGCGCCCGAACGACTCGGTGTCCATCGGGCTCAGCTTCCACTGCCGCAGCGGATCCTCGATACGCGCCTTGAAGCGGAGCTCCTGCTCCTCCATCCCGACCTCGAGCCAGAGCTTGATCAGGACGATGCCGGCGTCCACGGCGAATTTCTCGACCAGCGGACACAATTCCAGGAAGCGCTTGTGTTCGGTCGGCGAGCAGAAGCCCATGACGTATTCAACGCCGGCGCGGTTGTACCAGCTGCGGTCGAAAATCACGATCTCACCGCCGGCCGGGAATTGCTCGATATAGCGCTGCAGGAACAGCTGGGATTTCTGCCGGTCGGAGGGCGCGGGCAGGGCGCAGACACGGAACACGCGCGGGCTCACCTTTTCGGTCAGCGCCTTGATGGTCCCGCCCTTGCCGGCCGCGTCGCGCCCCTCGAAGATGATGATCACCTTCAGTTTCTGGGCTCTGACCCATTCCTGAAGGTGACACAACTCGACCTGGAGTTTTTCGAGCTCCTTCTCATAGTCCTTCCGCTTCATCCGCTCCACGGGCGCGTCATTGGCCATGCTCAATCACCCCAGGAAATGGTCACGCCGATGTCGCCGGGAACACCGCCTGGAAAATCGATGATCTGATACGCGATGCGATAGCCGCGCGGTTTCAGGTAATCGCTCCAGAGCTGGAAGATTTCCTTCGGAATTCCGGTCAGGGTGTTCTCCCAGCCCGCTTCCATCTGATTGATAGCGCGGCCCTTGTCGGTGCACAGCGTGTTGGGGAAGCGATAGACCTGAACCTCGGTCAAGCCGTTCCGCACCGCACGCTGGATGATCGTCGAGGCGAGCTTGATCTTCTCGTCCTCGGTCTTGCCAGAAGGCTTGCTGAGGCGTTCAATGAGGGCGTGTTTCTCGGCTTCGGCGGCGGCGGCAAGGCGCGCATATTCGTCGGCCTTCGCTGCCTCCTTGAGGGCTGCTTCCTTGCGGATCTGCGTGGCACTGGGGATGAGATCATCGATGCCGGGCATGGCAGGCGGCTCCTGTTGTTGCACGTCAACTTTCAGGCGAGGCTAGGTGGGGCCGTTCCAGGCCCGTTGATCCAAATCAAGCAATTGCGCCACCCGATACCGACACTGCATTCGACGCATTCAAGTGGAAACGCGCCTGTCGAGGAGAGAACGTTGAGCGAGCAACTTCATCCGATGGCCCCGCATCATCTGCCGTTCTATCTCGCGCCGGGAAGCGGGGTGGACCCGCTGATGGTGGTGATGGGGATCTTCCTGATCGGCACCGTGCTCTGGGTGGGCACGCTCTATTGGAAGCTGCACAGCCTGCCTGAGCGCATGGCGCACAAGTCGCAGAAGCTGCAATTCGAGATCGTGGCGGTGCTGGGCATCATCTCGCTCTTTACGCACTTGCACATTTTCTGGGTGGCCGGCCTGCTGCTCGCGATGATCGACCTGCCCGATTTCGGCACGCCGCTGCGCAGCATTGCCGGCTCCGTCGAGAGGATCGCTGACGCCGCTCCGGGCGACGGGCGCGAACCCGAGCAACCGAGCCCCCCACCGGCAGAGAAGTCAGTCCCCAAGGAGAAGGAGCGCAGCCATGTTTGAGCTCATGTTCTGCTCCCTTCTGACCATCCTGCCCGACTATCTCTACCGCCGCTATGCGCAGGGCAAGCGCTTCGGCAAGGAGATCACGTTCTTTTCCATCTGGTACGAGCTGCGATGGGGCATCACCGGCTGCCTGATGCTCACGGTGTCGCTCATCACCATGATCTTCTACTTTCACCCGTCAACGACCTCGGCGACGCTGTATTACCGTACGGTGCCGATCCTGCCCGAGGGCTCCGGCCGGGTCGCGGAAGTCAATGTCGGCTACAGCCAGGCGGTGAAGAAGGGCGACGTACTGTTCACGCTGGATAGTTCGAAGCAACGCGCGGCTCTGGAAACCGCCAAACGCAAGATCGCTGAAGTCGATGCGTCGCTGACGAGCGCGGAATCCGACGTGGTCAAGGCCGAAGCGCAGATCCAGGAAGCCAAGGCCAACCTTCAGCAGGCCAAGGATGAACTGGACGTCAAATCCGAGTTGCAGCGTCGCAATCCCGGCATCGTGCCGCAGCGCGACATCGAAAAGCTGCAGGTGCTCGTCGATCAGCGGCAGGCTGGGGTCGACTCCGCCACGGCTTCGAGGCAGTCGGCAGCCTTGCGCGTTTCAACGCTCTTGCCGGCCGAAAAGGCCAGCGCCGAAGCGACGCTAGCCGAGGCGCAGGTGGATCTGGACAAGACTTTTGTCCGCGCCGGCGTTGACGGGCGTGTGGAGCAATTCCTGGTCCGCGCCGGCGACGTGGTCAATCAGCTGTTGCGGCCGGCGGGTGTGCTGGTTCCGGCGGGCGCCGGCCGGCAGAGTCTGCAGGCGGGCTTTGGCCAGATCGAGGCTCAGGTCTTGCAGGTCGGCATGGTGGCGGAAGCAACCTGCATATCGAGGCCGTGGGTTATCATTCCGATGGTCATCACCAATGTGCAAGACTACATCGCGGCCGGACAGTTCCGCAGCGGAGAGCTACTCGTTGAGGCGCAGAATGTCGTGCGGCCCGGTACGATCCTGGCATTCATGGAGCCGCTCTACAAAGGCGGCCTTGACGGCGTGACGCCGGGCAGCAGCTGCATCGTCAACGCCTACACCAGCAATCACGAGGAGATCTCGGCGAAGGAGACCAGCACCGGCCGGGCCATTGTCTTGCATGTCGTCGACGGCGTCGGGCTGGTGCATGCGCTGCTGCTGCGCATCCAGGCGCTGCTGCTGCCGATCAAGACGCTGGTGCTGAGCGGGCACTGAGGTCCCAGGTCGGATTGTTTCGCGAATGGACCGTCCTGCGTGCAGCTTGACTGCGTCCTCGGCACTGTCGAAGCGGCCCAGTTCTCGCTAGAATTGTGGTCCGGAGGCGCCGGAGCGCGGCCGAGGCGGAGGGGAGCGGGCGCATGATCAGGGCGTCGGTCAAGCAGTGGCTGGTTGCGACCACGCTGTTGGGTCTAGGCCTGTTGCTCGCCGCGTGCATGCTGTCTGGGCCCGCGCGAGCCGCTGAGCCCGGCTCGGCTGCGCGCAGCGAGCCAAAGCGCGTGCTGATCCTGCATTCCTTCGGCCGCGAGTTTCGCCCCTGGAGTGAATATGCGCGGAGCATCAAGGCCGAGCTCGAGCGGCAATCGCCCTGGCCGCTCGACGTCCAGGAGCACACGCTGCTCACCGCCCGTTTCAACAGTCCAGGCCCCGAAGCGCCTTTCGTCGATTATCTCGGTTCGCTCTACCAGGGCAGGCCGCCCGATATCGTGCTGAGCATCGGCGCACCTGCGGCGCGGTTCGTGCAGAGATACCGTGCGAAGCTCTTCCCGGAAACGCCGACGGTGCTGACCGTGGTCGAACAACGGCTGGTGAACCGCCTGGACCTCACCGACAATGACGTGGTCGTGTCCGTCCGCAATGATTTCGTGGCGGCCTTCGAGAACATTCTCAAGCTCTTGCCCGATATCAAAACGGTCGCCGTTGTGGTCGGTGCCTCGCCCCTCGAGAAATTCTGGATCGACGAGGTGAAGCGGGAGTTGAAACCGCTGGAAGGCCGGCTCGACCTCGTCTGGTACTCCGACCTGCCGTTTGAGGAGATCCTGAAGCGCGCATCGGTGCTTCCGCCTCATTCCGCGCTGTTCTGGGGGCTGATGTTGGTCGATGCCGGCGGCATTGTCCACGAGGGCGATATCGCCCTGCACAGGCTGCATGCTGTCGCGAACGCGCCGATCTTCTCGTATCAGGAACCTTTCTTCGGCGACGCCAGCGTCGGCGGGCCCATGCACTCCATCGCCGAAACCAGTTCGAAGACCGTCAGTGCCGCGATCCGGATCCTCGGCGGCGAGAAGCCGGCCCGCATCAAATACGAGCCGATCGGATTCGGGCCGCCGAAATATGATTGGCGGGAGTTGCAGCGCTGGGGGATCGGCGAGAGCAGTCTGCCGCCGGGCAGCGAAATCCTGTTTCGTGAGCCGGCCCTCTGGGATCGCTATCATTGGCAGATGCTGCTGATCGCGGCCGTGATTTTGATACAGGCCGGCTTCATCGGCGGACTTCTGAGCGAGCGCCATCGCCGCCAGTTGGCCGAGATCGAGTCGCGACAACGCCTGACCGAACTCGCCCACGCCAATCGGTACTCGGCCGTCGGCGAGTTGACGACGTCGATTGCCCACGAGCTGAACCAGCCGCTCGGCTCCATTCTGACCAATGCCGAGACGGCGGAGCTTATGCTCAAAGCCACTTCACCCGACATCAACGAGATCCGCCAGATTCTGGCCGACATCAGGCGCGACGATCAGCGGGCGTCCGAGGTCATCCGCAGGCTTCGAAGCGTCCTGAGGAAGCGGCCGTTTGAAATCAAGGACACCGAACTGAACGACACGGTACGGGAAGCAATCGGCCTGGTGACGGCGCTCGCCGACGGGCGCCGGATCACGCTGGCTTACGCGCCAGCCGCTGCGGAGCTGCACGTCAAGGGCGACCCCGTGCAGCTGCAGCAGGTCGTTCTCAACCTGATCATCAATGCGTTGGATGCGGTCTCCGACGCGGACATGAAGAAGCGCGAGGTCGGCGTATCGACCGGGCGCGCCGGGGGCCACGCCGAGATCCGGATCGCCGACACCGGTTCGGGCATTGCGGTCGGCGACCTCGCGAACATCTTCAATCCATTCTTCACGACCAAGCCTCAGGGCATGGGTATGGGGCTCGCAATCGTCAAGACCATCGTCGAGGCCCATCACGGCACCATAGCCGCCGAGAACCAGCCGTCGGGCGGCGCGCTGTTCACGATCAGGCTCCCGATCATCCACTAGCGCAGACGTTTAGCGATCCGGCGGCGCGGCATTGCTCTCGCGCCTCAACAAGGCGGCCAAGCAGGCCTTCGTTGATCTTGATCAATAAACGCCCATGCCGCGGCCCGATCTTGGTGGCCGGAAAGTTCGATGGAGGATGGCATGTTTCGCTGCGGCAAGATCCTGATGGCGCTTGCGTTGATGCTGACGATGCCGATCACCGCAACCGCGCAGACGGCTGACAAGCCGGCGGCGCCGAGCACGCAGGCACAGCCCGCAAGTCCGCCTCCGCCGAGCGCCGAACTCCTGAAACCCGAGCAGCTCGAGGCGCTGGTGGCGCCGATCGCGCTCTATCCCGACGAGCTGCTGGCCAATGTCCTGGCGGCATCGACCTATCCGCTGGAAGTGGTGCAGGCCGATCGCTGGCTGAAGGAGCGCAAGACGCTGAAGGGCGAGGCGCTGAAGGCCGAGGTCGACAAGCAGGCCTGGGACGACAGCGTCAAGGCGCTCGCCAGCACCCCCGATGTGTTGTCGATGATGAGCGACAAGCTCGAATGGACCCAGAAACTCGGCGATGCCTTTCTCGCCCAGCAGCCCGACGTGATGGACGCGATCCAGCGCCTGCGCAACAAGGCCTATGACAACAAGAAGCTGGTCACGACCAAACAGCAGAAGGTCAGCGTTCAGAGCCAGGAAGGCAAGCAGGTTGTCGTCATCCAGCAGGCCGATCCCGCCGAGATGTACGTGCCCTATTACGATCCGGCGACGGTCTACGGCACCTGGCCCTATGCGGAGTATCCGCCGTATTACTGGGGATATCCGTCCTATATCGGCGCCGGCGTGGTTGCGGCCGGCATTGCCTTTGGCACGGCCTGGGCGATCGGGCGCTGGGGCAGTTACTGGGGCGGCGGCTGCAACTGGGGCAACCGCAACGTCTACGTCAATCATCGCACCACCAACATCGCCAACGGCTGGCAGCACAATCCGGCGCATCGCGGCGGCGTGCGCTATAACAACACCAACGTCCAGCAGCGTTTCGGCAACAACAATGTGAGGGCGGGCGCGTCGGACCGGATGGATTTCCGCGGCCGGGACGGCAACCAGGTGCTGCGCCCGAGCCAAGGTGCGGGAGACCGGGCTGGAGATCGCGCCGGCGACCGTGCCGGTGATCGTGGCGGTCCGGGTGACCGTGCAGGAGATCGTGCTGGTGATCGCGGTGATCGTGCCGGCAATCGCGGCGACCGGCCCGGCGGCGGCGATCGTGCTGGCGCGGGAGATCGTGCCAAGGGTGGTGGAGATCGCGCCAAGAATGCAGGCAAGAATGTGGGTAAGGGCGGCGGCGATCGTGCAAAGGCTGCGAATCGAGCCGGCGGCGGCGCTGCCGCCAATCGAGGCGGTGGCGGCAATCGCGGCGGTGCGATGAACGTCTCGTCGGGCCGGGCGGCGGCCGCAGCATCGGCGCGCGGACGCTCCAGCATGGCGAGCATGCCGCGCGGCGGTGGCGGCGGAAGCTTTGCCGGGCGCGGCGGCGGTGGCGGAATGGCCATGCATGGTGGTGGTGGTGGTGGTGGCTTCCGTGGTGGTGGAGGCGGAGGAGGAGGCCGCGGCGGTGGCGGCGGTGGGCGGCGCTCCGACATCGCGCTGAAGCATGACATCGTCCTGCTCGGCCATCTCTCTAACGGCCTCGGCTATTATCGCTTCAGCTACATCGGCAGCGACAAGGCCTATGTCGGCGTGATGGCGCAGGAGGTGGAGAAGGTGATGCCTGACGCCGTGACGCGCGGCAGCGATGGTTATCTGCGCGTCTATTATGACAAGCTTGGCCTGACATTCCGCACCTACCGCGATTGGCTCGCCGACGGCGCGAAGATCCCTGCGGAGGTGACGCCATGATCGGCCTGAAATCGCTCCATCGCGCGATCCTGCCGGGCGTGGTGGCGCTCGCCATGCTTGGCTCGGCGGCACAGGCGCAGCAATCCTACAAGACACCGGAGGATGCGGCCGCCGCGCTCGCGGCCGCAGTCAAAAGCGGGCCGGGCGACATTTTGAAGGTGCTCGGCAGGGCCGCCGAGGATATCGTCTCGTCCGGTGACGAGGTCGCCGACAACGACATCCGTCAGCGCTTCACGTCGATGTACGACGCCAAGCACGGCATCAAGGCGGAGGGCAACAAGACCGCGACCTTGATACTGGGGCCGGACGATTTCCCGTTTCCGATTCCGCTGCTCAACACCAAGACAGGCTGGGCGTTCGACACCGACGAGGGGCGGATCGAGGTGCTTCGCCGCCGCATCGGCCGCAACGAGCTCGACGCGATCCAGACCGCGCTTGCCTATGTCGATGCCCAGAATGAATACGCCGACACGGATCGCGGCGAGGGCGCTGGTGTCTACGCGCAACGCTTCCTTTCCACGCCCGGCAAGAAGGACGGCCTGTTCTGGCGTGACGACAGTGATCCGAGCCCGCTCGGCGCGCTGGTCGCGGAGGCCTCGGCCGAAGGCTACAAGCAAGGCACAGGCGAGGCACCCGCGCCTTATCACGGCTACTACTTCCGAATACTGAAAGGCCAGGGTTCCGACGCGGCCGGTGGCGCGCTCAACTACGTCGTCAAGGGCAAGATGATCGGGGGCTTCGGACTGATCGCTTGGCCCGCCGAATACGGCAATTCCGGCGTGATGACGTTTCTCGTCAATCATGCCGGCACCGTCTACCAGAAGGATCTCGGCAACCGCACGGCTGTCATCGCCGAGCGCACCACGCTGTTCGATCCCGACCAGACCTGGAAGAAGGTCGATGCCGCGAAGCCATAAACCGGAACGCATGCGGCGCGCGACCGCAATCGGCCTTGCCGCGCTCGCGCTCCTCCTGCTCGCGATGCCGGCCACGCCGTCGTTCGCGCAAGCGAGCGGCCATGTCCAGGTGAGGTTCGTCAAGGCTGGCCTGCTGGTCGGAGGCGGCACCGGCAGTGGCGTGCTGAACTACCGCGGTCGGAATTATCCCTTCAAGGTCTCCGGCTTGAGCGTCGGCATCACGGCCGGTGCGACCGTCGGCAGATTTGATGGCCGGGCATCAGGCATCCGCGATGTCGGCGACTTCGTCGGCACCTATAGCTCCGTCGGCGGCGGCTTCGCACTCGTCGGCGGCGTCAACGGCGCCCATCTGCGCAACGAAAAGGGCGTGACGATCGTGCTGCAAGGCCCGAAGGCCGGACTTGAGCTCGCCTCCAACATCAGCGCGATCACGATCGCCTGGAAGTGAGCGCCTCGAGCCTGGGGTTACCGGGCCGCGATGGCCGTCATCTCGAGTTTGACGCCTGGACCGAGATCGGCCACGCCGATCGCAGCGCGCGCCGGCAGGTGAGCTTCCGCAAAGTGCGCCTTCCAGGCCGCATTGAACTCCGCCTTCTCCTTCAGGTTGGTCATGAAGATGGTCACCTGCAAGACGTTGGCGAGATCGGAGCCGAGCGTCGTCAACAGGCGCGCCAGCTGCCCGAGGACGTCGTTGGCCTGGCCCGACATATCGAGGCTGGTGTCCTCGGGGACGATCCCGCCGATGTAGAGCACGCCATTATGCTCGACCACTTCGTGGAGGAGTCCTTCGTAGGGCAAGACGCGCTGGATCATGATGAACCGATGCTGCTGTGGGGATGGGCGGCATATCGCACATTTCCATGTCGATGTCGTTTGAAGAGATTTCGCGACCGGGGCGTCTCGAAGGTCGTCCAACAAGATATTGAAAATAAAGAATAAATTGGCTTAAGAATCGCCGCTTGTCGTGCGGTCGGACGGTCACCCAGCTGCACTTGCGCGCGGGAGCCCGGCGTTTCCGACGGCCCTGATCCCGACGACATCATGATGCGGATCGGTATACTGCCACCGGAATCGACGCGGCAGCGGCTGGGTCCGTGCCGTACCGGAACAAGGATCAGACGATGGACGATACGATTGGCTTTCCCGACCCCGGCCTCGACCTGTCTGACGGCTTCAAGCCCCACACCTCGCATTGGGGCGTGTTTTCCGCGCGTCAGAGCGAAGCCGGGCTCGAGGTCAGGGCCTATGCGGGCGACCCCGATCCGAACGGCATCATCGGCAATTTCCCCGGCGCGCTGCGGCATCAGGCGCGCATCGCCCAGCCGGCGATCCGCCGCGGCTGGCTCGAGCGCGGACCTGGCCCGGACGATCGCCGCGGCCGCGATGAGTTCGTCTCCGTCAGTTGGGAGAAGGCGCTCGATCTGCTCGGCGACGAACTCGGCCGCATCCGCGATACGCGCGGCCCGGGCGCCGTGTTCGGCGGCTCCTACGGCTGGTCGAGCGCGGGCCGCTTCCATCACGCCCAGAGCCAGGTGCATCGCTTCCTCAACATCGCAATGGGCGGCTATGTGCGCTCGGTGAACACTTACTCTTCGGGCGCATCCTCGGTGCTGCTGCCGCAGATCCTTGCCGGCTACGAGGACATCACCAAGCGCAACGTCACCTGGGAGCAGATTGCCGAGAACACCGACATCGTGCTGGCGTTCGGCGGCATGGCGCTGAAGAACTCCATGGTGGCCGGCGGCTCGATCAGCAAGCATGTCGAGCGCGGCGCCATGGAAGCCGCGCGCCGGCGCGGCTGCGCGTTCATCCTGGTCAGCCCGCTGCGCGACGATCTTCCCGTCGAGGCCGGCGCCGAATGGATGACGTGCCTGCCCGGCACCGACACCGCCCTGATGCTCGGCATCGTCCACACACTTGTGAGCGAAGGTCTGCACGACCAGGCCTTCCTCGATCGCTACACCGAAGGCTGGCCCGTGTTCCTGCGCTATCTCAATGGCGAGAGCGACGGGCAGGCCAAGCATGCCGAATGGGCCGCCGCGATTTGCGGCGTCGATGCGGACGCGATACGCGAGCTCGCGCGCCGCGCCGCCGGAAAGCGTGCACTGATCACCGTTTCGCATTCGCTCCAGCGCGCCGAGCATGGCGAGCAGCCGGTGTGGATGGGCATGGTGCTCGCTGCAGCGCTCGGCCAGATCGGCCTGCCCGGTGGCGGTTATGCTTATTCGCTCGGCGCGATCGGCTATTATGGCCGCCGCGTCAACGACGTGCCGGGACCGACGCTGGGGCAGGGCCGCAACGGCGTGCGCGATTTCATTCCGGTCGCGCGCATCGCCGACATGCTGCTCAGTCCCGGCACGACCTATCGCTACAATGGCGAGACGCGTACCTATCCGGACATCCGCCTCGTCTACTGGGCCGGCGGCAATCCCTTCCATCACCATCAGGACATCAACCGCTTGCGCAAGG
Source organism: Bradyrhizobium sp. 63_E2_N1_3 (assembly GCF_052076005.1). Lineage (NCBI taxonomy): Bacteria > Pseudomonadati > Pseudomonadota > Alphaproteobacteria > Hyphomicrobiales > Nitrobacteraceae > Bradyrhizobium > Bradyrhizobium sp. 63_E2_N1_3. The sequence goes on from NZ_CP197235.1 coordinate 2,574,160, forward strand.
CTTTTGCGCAGCTCGATACGTTCGTCGTGCACGAGCTCGCCTGGACCGCGACGGCGCGGCACGCGGACATCGTGCTGCCCTCGACCATGACGCTGGAGCGCGAGGACATCGGTTATTCGACCAACGATCCCCTGATGGTCGCGATGCACCAGATCGCCGAGCCCTTCGGCCTTGCGCGTGACGATTACGACATCTTTGCCGATCTCGCCGAGCGCCTGGGTGCGCGCGAACCTTTCACCGAAGGGCGCACGTCGCGGCAGTGGCTCGAACATCTGTACGAGCCGACTCGCGCCTCGCTTCAAGCTCGTGGCCTCGAGGCGCCTGATTTCGACGAATTCTGGCGGCGCGGCAGCCTGGTCGTGCCGCAACAGCCCGACGACGGCGGCCGGCTGCGCAGCTTTCGCGAGGATCCGGCCAAACATCCTCTGCCGACGCCGAGCGGGCGCATCGAGATCTATTCAGCCAAGATCGCCGCGCACGGCGATGCCGATTGTCCCGGCCATCCGGTCTGGCTCGACAAGACCGACATGCCGAAACCCGGCGCGCCGTGCTTCCTCGTCGCCAACCAGCCGGTGACGCGCCTGCACAGCCAGCTCGACTTCGGCGGCCATTCGCTGGGCGCGAAGCATCGCGGCCGCGAGGTGGCGCGCATGAATCCACGCGATGCCGATGCACGCGGAATCAAGGACGGCGACATCATCCGGCTGTTCAACGAGCGCGGCGCCTGTCTCGCCGCCGTCCACGTCACCGACGGCATCGCGGCCGGCGTCGTGCAGCTTCCGACCGGCGCGTGGTACGACCCGATGGACCCCGAGGACGAAGCGCCGCTCTGCGTTCACGGCAATCCCAACGTGCTCACCCGCGACATCGGCACCTCGTCCTTCGCGCAGGGCTGCACCGGCCAGCTCACGACGGTCGAGGTGGAGAAGTTCACCGGCAATCTGCCGCCGATCCGCGCGTTCGATCCGGTATAGGCGCGTCGCCGGGATTGCTGCGGCCGTAGTGCGAAGGCGCCGGACTACGCTGCGCTCTATCCGGTCTACGCGAAATGCGCTCGCAACGACGACGTGGAGGGAGTGTGAGTCATACTGCGCTCTCGTGCCCGTGCCGTAGCGCGTCCAGGACACGAGAGGCAGAAAGAAAAGGGGCCGTCCTGTGTGGGCGGAGGGACGGCCCCGAGTGGCTCGCAGGCCCGGGAGGAAAAGGGCTCGAGCCGGCGTGAGTGGCAGGGCACTCACGCCAAAGAAATCGCAAACCGGTCGAACTGCAGATGGCGTGATGCCAAGTGCCTTGATCTCAAGTCGCTTGATTCCAAGTCCCTTGATTTCAGATACCTCGATTCCAATTCGCCTGCCGCCGCACGAACTACGCGGCTGCGCCGACCATCCAGTCCATGTCCGCGGCAGGGCGCCGCCGCGGAAGCGCCTCCGTAGCAGGCAGCACAGCCCTGCTGGCCAGACGCCAGCGTGCCGGTGACTCGCCGCTGATGCGCTTGAACACGGTCGAAAAATGCGCCTGGGTGCTGAAGCCGACGGCAAGCGCGATCTCCGCCAGCGGCCGCTCGGTCGTCGTGAGCAAGGTCTTCGCATGCTCGACGCGATGATTGAGCAGATATTCGCGCGGACGGTAGCCGGTCGCGGCGCGGAACTGTGCCGCGAAATGCATCCTCGAGAGGCCCGCGACATTGGCGAGCTCAGACAGACTGATGCAGCGATCAAAGTGATCGGCGATATATTGCTCGACGCGCCGTAGCCGCCATTTCGGCAAGGCATTGACTTTTGAGCGTGGCAGCTCGAGCCGGGTCAGATGCATCGCAAGGGTCTCGCCGATGCAGCGCGCGAATTGCTGGTCCGCGGTATCGCCATGCTCGGTCAGTGCCTTGGCGAGCTCGGCTGCGAGCGGGTCGCGCAGCAGGACGAGGTCGTTGAGGCCCTCGGTCGCCGGCCGCGCCGCCGAAAAATGATCGGTGGAGATGTGGAAGTGCAGGAAAGCGCAGGGCGAATGGAATTGCACGCCGAGAAGCTTCGATGGCGCACTGACGTACAGCGTGCCCGCGGGCATGGTGCCGTCGAAGATGATCTGACGGTCCCGCGTCAGCTTTACCCGAGCGGTCTTCAGCGCGATGGCGACGAAATAGCGGTCCGCCGGCGTCGTCGCTTCGTGCGACGAGATGGCCCGCGAGTCTTCCCATCGCGAAATCGTGATGTCCGCGTCCAGGCCGCGATCGATCTTGCGCCATCCGCTTTCCTGCGCGATTGCACGCATCCCGTGCGAAGCCTCGCGATCACACCGGCTGGCGGGAAATTCGATCCAGGCATGCGCTGCTTGCAAGTCATTGAACATCGCTCGTCCTCTCCTGGCCTCGTCGCCGCTTGCAGCGATCAGCCAACTCTCAGTGCTTTCCACGATCAGAGGATAGGCGTGAGCCAGGCAAGAAGCCCGTTAGTGATGATTAGGAGGTGTTAGATTTTGTGCGAGCACATGAAGTGTGACAGCCCGCCGCAGGACGTTTGATTTTGTCCAGCTTTTCAATTATTTGCGCAGATCGGTGCGGTGTGAGGACATTGCAGAACATCGCGCTGCGATCGATGTGCCGGTATGAGGCCGGCTCGGCGCCTTGCTGGACCGCGCATCGACGGCGGGTATAGTCGCCGCGCATTTGAATGAAATGGCCGTCAAGATGAGTCAGAAGTGACCGAACCCCCGGCAGGACATGGCTCGCCCGGCAATGGCGCCGGGGCGAGCCTTGATTTCGACGCAGTCTCGTTCGGACCGTTTTCGCTGCGGTCGCGGTTGCTCGAGAGGGACGGAGCGCCGGTCAAGCTCGGCAGCCGCGCGATGGACATTCTGCGTCTGCTCCTCAGCCGTGCCGGCGAAGTGGTGCCGAAGAACGAGATTCTGAGCTACGCGTGGTCCGGCCTCGCGGTCGAGGAAATCAGCCTGCGCGTCCATGTCGCGGAGCTGCGCAAGGTGCTTGGCGACGGCAAGGACGGGGCCCGCTACATCACCAACGTCCCGAGCCGCGGCTATTGCTTCGTCGCGCCCGTGCAACGTGGCGAGCGCAACGCCGCTCCGGCACTCGCGCCGCGTGCACCTGAAAGAACGGCGCCGCCTGCAGCCTTGCCACACCGGCTGGACCGGATGATCGGTCGGGACGACGTGCTGCCCGAGTTGTCGGCGCGTCTGCTGAGCGACCGCTTCGTCACGCTGCGAGGACCGGGCGGCATCGGCAAGACCACGGTTGCGACCGCGCTCGCGCATGACATGTGGCAGGCGTTCGAGGGGCACGTTCATTTCCTCGAATTCGGCCCACTGAAGGACGCCACGCTGGTCGCGAGCACGGTTGCCGCCGCTCTGGGTCTCGTCGTTCATCATGATGATCCCTCAGGCAGCATCGTCAATTTTCTGCGCGGACGGCGGCAGCTTCTCATCCTCGACAGTTGCGAGCACGTCATCGACGAGGTCGCGTGTCTGGCCGAAAACATCTATCGCGAGGCGCCGGGCATCGCCATTCTCGCCACCAGCCGCGAGTCGCTGCTGGTGGAAGGCGAGCAGATCTTCGAGCTCGTTCCGCTGGCCGGCCCGCCGCAAGGGGCGCGCCTCAGCGCCGGCGAAGTGCTGGATTATCCGGCCGCGCAGCTGTTCATCGATCGTGCCGCGGCCGCAGGCCATCGCGGCGATATCACGGACGAGGATGCCGAGGTCCTGGCCGAGATCTGCGGCAAGCTCGACGGCATCGCGCTCGCGATCGAACTCGCCGCCGTGCGCGTCGGCGTCTACGGATTGCGGGAGATGGCCGCGCTGCTCGACTCCAGGCTCAAGCTCGAATGGCGCGGACGGCGAACGGCGCCGCCACGGCAGCAGACGCTCGGCGCGACGCTCGACTGGAGCTTTGGCCTGATCGGCGAGAGCGAACGCACAGTGCTTCAGCGACTCGCCATCTTCGCCGGCCCCTTCACGCTCAAGGGGGCGATCGCAGTCGCCGCGGATGAGGGTGCCGCGGCCGATCGCGTCGTCGATGCGCTGGAGCAGCTCGTGGCCAAGTCGCTGGTGTCGGCGCAGCCCGATGGCGCATCGCGGCGCTATCGCCTGCTGGATGCCACGCGCGCCTATGCCATGCAGAAGCTGGTCGACGCGGGCGAAGCGGCGGCGATCGCGCGCCGTCACACGGCCTATGTTCAGCGCACGCTCGAAGCCGGCATGGCGGAGCAGGGCGGCGACCCGGCTTCGCGCCTGCAGGCGCGCGCGAGCCTGCTCGCAGATGCCCGTGCGGCGTTGGAATGGAGTTTTGCCAACCACGACGGTGCCGCCTTGCGCGTGCCGCTCGCCGGCAGCGCCGCAAGGCTGTTCGTCGAGCTCAACCTGCTGAACGAGGCGCGCATCTGGTCGGGCGGCGCGCTCGCGATGCTCGACGATGCCAACCAGGGCGGCAAATGGGAGCTCGAGCTGCAGTCGACGCTTGGCCACGCCTTCATGTTCACGGAGCGCAACAGCGAGCAGGCCGAGGCCGCACTCGTGCGCGGGCTGGAGATCGCGGAAGCGCTCGACGATCACGCCAATGCGTTCAGGCTGCTGTCGCGGCTGAACATGTTCTATCGCCGCACGGGCGACTACAGGCACCTCGTGCCGACCGCACTCCAGGCCGAGCGCATCGCCCGCCAGATCGGCGATACCGCGGGGATCGCAGGCAGCAAGGCGCTTCTCGGCGTGTCGTATCATCTCGCCGGCGACCAGGCCGAGGCGCAGGCCCATCTCGACGAAGGCGTGCGCGACGACGCCGCGCTGCGCGGGACGGAGCCCGGGCATTTCGCCTATTCGCGCACGCCGCAGATTCCGCTCGCGCGGGTGCTGTGGCTGCGCGGCTTTCCCGACCGCGCACTCGATTGCGTCCGCCCGCTCGTCGGCGCCGCCGCGCCGCGCGATGTGCTGATGCATTGCATCGCGCTGTGCTGGTCATCCTCGGTGTTCGGCTGGGTCGGTGACTGGGCCGCCGTCGAGACGATGACGGGACGCCTCGCGACCCATGCGAATTTGCACGGGCTCGCGCCGTACGAAGCCGTCGCGACCGGCTTTCGCGCGCAGACCATGATCGCCCGCGGCGAGCTGGCCGGCGGTGTCGATCTGCTGCGGAGCGCGCTGCTGCGCCTGCATGCGGATCGCTACGAGCTCTACGCATCCGCGTTCGCCGCGGATCTGTCGCAAGGACTGGCGGCGCTGGGACGGTTGACGGAAGGGCTGCAGGTCCTGCAGGAGACGATCGCTCGCGTCGAGCAGGGCGGCGGAGGTTTTGACATGCCCGAGCTCCTGCGCCGGCGCGGCGACCTCGAGGCGCGGACCGGTGATCTCGGTGCCGCCGAAGCGGGCTTCGCCGCATCGCTCGCGCTGGCGGAGCAGCAGGGCGCGCTGTCCTGGCGATTGCGGACGGAGATGTCGCTTGCGGCGCTTCGGCTTCGGCAGGGCGTCAAGAATCCGCTCGACGATCTCGCCGCGACCTATGCGCGGTTCTCGGAAGGATTCGAGACGGCGGATTTGAAGGCAGCGCGGCTCGTGCTGGACGAGGCATCTGCCTGACAAGGCTCAGTCGAACCGGAAATTCGCGAGATCGATCGACACCATCAGCTCATCACGCAGCGGCATCAGATCGTCGCCGCGCAGATAGATGCGCCGGCGGGTCGGGAGCTTGAATCCGTCGACGGTGACGGGATCGGACACGTACTGAGCTGCCGGAAAATTGCCGGCGATCTCGACCCGGTAATCATGCCGGCGGATGAGCATGTCGGGGCCAAAATAGAAATCCTGCTCGGCGCTGTGGCTTGCGATCACGGCCGGGAAGGTCGCCCGCAATCCGCGCCAGACCTCCGCGCCCTCGCGCCACGGCGCGATCTCCCGGACCTCGAACCCGTCCGCCGCCAGCAGGAACGGCGCAGTCATGTAAGTCCAGAGCGCATAGCCGTTGAAATAGGCGCGATGCAGCGGATCCCAATGCGTGCGCATATCGTGCCGCGCGAAGGCGGCGCGCGGATTGTTGCGCTCCGCGACGATGCGGCCGTCCGCAGCCACGATGGCGATCCGCTCCGGGCTGAAGTCGGTGCGCTGGCCGGGCTTGCCGAACGGCTCCATGGAAGCCCGCTCACGACGCAGCTCGATCCGCATCGTGCGCGGCGCCTGGTCCTGATCGACGCCCTTCAATATCCAGAGGTCGCCGCCCGTCACGATCGTGGCGGTGAGTCGCTCGTGGGCATTCCATCGATCGAGCCCGCCATGGGCCTCGATCGCATTCGCCAGCAGCGGAATCATCCGGCCGTTTCCTCTCGCATCGGTGGTGTCGCCCCAATAGAGATACCTCCGTGCGCAGACGATCGCCCGTTAAGCGTTGTTAAGTGCCGTTGGCAGGTCCGGCGCCTAGGCTTCGGCCATGACGTCCAGCACCGCGTCGGCAAAGGCCTTCGGCGCTTCTTGCGGCAGATTATGGCCGATACCGCCCTTGATGGTCCGGTGCGAATAGCGCCCGGAGAATTTCTTCGCGTATGCGGACGGCTCCGGATGCGGCGCGCCGTTGGCGTCACCCTCCAAGGTGATCGTAGGCACTGCGATCACGGGCGCCTGCGCCAATTTCGCCTCGTCGTCGGCGTATTTCGCTTCGCCTTCGGCGAGGCCCAGTCGCCAGCGATAATTGTGGATTACGATCGCCACATGGTCCGGATTGTCGAACGCCTTCGCGCTACGGTCGAAAGTGGAATCGTCGAAATGCCATTGGGGCGAAGCGAGCTGCCAGATCAGCTTCGAGAAGTCGTGGCGGTACTTGTCGTAGCCCTCGCGGCCGCGCTCGGTCGCGAAATAGAACTGGTACCACCATTGCAGCTCGGCCTTCGGCGGCAGCGGCATCTTGCCGGCCTGCTGGCTCCCGATCAGGTAGCCGCTCACCGAGACCATCGCCTTGACCCGCTCTGGCCAGAGCGCAGCGATGATGTTGGCGGTGCGCGCACCCCAGTCGAAGCCGGCAATCGTCGCCTTGTCGATTCCGAGCGCGTCCATCAGGGCGACGATGTCGGCCGCGATCGCCGCCGGCTGCCCGTTCCGCATCGTCGAGTCGGAGAGGAAACGCGTGCTGCCGTAGCCGCGCAGGTAAGGCACGATCACGCGGCGGCCGGCCGCGGCGAGCAGCGGTGCGACATCGACGAAGGCGTAGATGTCATAGGGCCAGCCATGCAGCAGGATCACGGGCGGGCCATCCGCGAGACCCGCCTCGGCATAGCCGACATTGAGGAGGCCGGCGTCGATCTGTTTCAGGGACGCGAACGCGGTGTTGGCGCCGGGCTTGACGATGGTGGCGGACTTCGCCGGCTTCGCCGTAGCCGTCGTGCTCAGCGCAAGCTGGGTCGCGGCGAGCGCCATCGCAGCCCTGCCGACGAAACGACGTCGTTCGTGGTTGATGTTGTCGGGCATGTGTGCCTCCTGTGGTCGGTGCATTGTGCAAGTCGCCGTCAGCCCTTGTGCCCGTCCAGACGCGCAAGGAAGTCGCGGATCAGCGTGGCGATCTCGTCGGTCGCCTCGTCGAGCGCGAAATGGCCGGCTTCGAGAATGTGGACCGCCGCATCCGGCACATCGTCGCGATAGGCCGACGCGCCGGCGACGGTGAAGGAGGGATCGTATTTGCCCCAGACCACCAGCGTCGGCGGCCGCGTCTTGCGCAGCCACGCCTGCCATTTCGGATAGGAGGCGACGTTGGTCCGGTAATCCAGGAACAGCGTAGTCTGGATCTCGGCCGCGCCGGGACGCGTCAGGAACGCGTATTCGTCGGTCCAGCTATCGGGGTCGTAGCGCTCGGGGTGCGGGCTGGAGCCGAGGTGCCGCTGGCGCGTCGCGGCCAAGGATGTGAAGTTGGCCTTGAGCGCCTCGAGCTCATGCGCCGGATCAGCCCAGTATTTGCGACGCGCTTCCCAGAGCGGGCTCAGTCCTTGTTCATGCGAAACGGCATTCTGGATCATGATGGCGCGAACGCGCTCGGGATGCGCCAGCGCCATGCGGAAGCCGACCGGACCGCCATAGTCCTGCATGAACAGCACGTAGTTGGTCAGGCCGAGCTTGTTCGTCAGCTCGCCCATCACGCCGGCGATGTTGTCAAAAGTGTAGGTGAAGTCGGACGGTGGCGGCGCGCTGCTGTTGCCGAAGCCGGGATAATCAGGCGCGATCAGGTGATATTTGTCGGCGAGCAGCGGCAGCAGAGGCTCCCACATCCGCGACGAGGATGGGAAACCATGGAGCAGCAGCACGGTCGGCGCGTCGGCGGACCCGGCCTCGCGGTAGAAGATATTGAGACCCCCGATATCGATCGTGTGATAGCTGATCGAGCGTCGGCTCGACCGCAGATCCTGTGCCGAGGCCTGCACGGTGGTGCAGGCGAGGGCGGCTGCGAGGGCGAGGGTGGCTGGAATATTCATGTCATCGCTCCGATGTGGGCGTGTCACGTCGAGACGTGCCGGCGCGTCATGCGCCGGCAACCGCTCTGACGGGATTGAGCGGCACGCTCCCACCTTGATCGCTGTTGTGCGCAGCAGCTTCCGATCGCCGGATCACATTCGTAAGCTCCGGCGTAAAGCTTTCGTCATCGTCCTCGATGTGTCCGGTCAGTGCCGGGGCGGTGCTCATTGATGAGCACCGCTCCGATGCGAGCCTGACTTACGCGGCCGACTTCGCCTTCTTGGCCAGGGCGGCGAGCAGCGTCTGCGCGGCCGGGCCGGAGGAGTGCGGATTCTGTCCCGTGATGAGCTGGCCCGCGCTGACGACGTGTACGCCCCAGTTCGCCGTTTTCGAGAAGACCGCGCCGAGCTTCAACATCTCGTCCTCCACGAGGAACGGCACGACATTGGTCAGGCCCACGTCATCTTCCTCGCCGTTGGTGAAGCCGGTCACTTCCTTGCCCTCGACCAAAGGCTTGCCATCGGGGGTCTTGACGTGGCGCAGCGCACCGGTCGAGTGACACACCACCGCGATGGTCTTGCCGGCGGCGAGGAAGGATTCGATCAGCTTGACCGAGTCCTTGTCTTCGGCGAGGTCCCACATCGGGCCGTGACCGCCGGGATAGAACAGCGTGTCGAAGTCTTCCTGCTTGACGCTGTCGAGGCGCACCGTCTTGTCGAGCTGGGCTTCAGCGGCAGCGTCCGCCTCGAAGCGCAGCGTCAGGTCAGTGCGGAACTCGGGCTCGTTGCTCTTGGGATCGAGTGGCGGCCGACCGCCCTTGGGCGAAGCCAGCGTGATCTCCGCGCCGGAATCCTTGAAAACGTAGTAGGGGGCGGCGAGCTCCTCGAGCCAGAACCCGGTCTTGCGTCCGGTGTTGCCGAGCTGGTCGTGGGAGGTGATAACCATAAGAATCTTCATGACGATCTCCTTGAGTGCGTTCGCTGCAATGACGCATTCCCTCGTGGTGGAGGTGCGCCGGCCTCGGTCTCGTTCGAGCACAACACTTGTTCGTTGCTCGTGAGCCCAATGTTGCACCCAAGGCCGCGTGTTAGCTCGTTATGTATTGTTAGGCGTTGAGAGCAGTGAACGGTTCCCGCTCTCGCGCGTCGCCACCGCTATTCGAACACGGCGTCGAAGATCTCGACGTCCATCAGCACGGGCCTGGCGATCACGCTTCCATCAGGCCGCAGCGTCTGCACACGCCGCAATGTCGGCACGACGATGCCGCCGAAGCTGTCATGGGCCCAGGAATAATGTGCGACCTTGTTTCCGAACAGATCGTGATCCGTCCGCCGTTGCAGGGCGTTCTCGTCGAAGTAGAAGATCTGCTCGGGCGCAAGCGTGATCAGGTTCGGCGGGAACTGCGCGCGCAGCCGCCGCCACGTGTCAGCGTTTTCGCGCCACGGCGGAAGCTCCTCCGTGACGACGTCGGGATGGGCGAGCAGAAATGGGTTGGTCAGATAATTCCAGATCGCTACGCCGCAGAAGAAGACGAGGTGCAGTTCGTCCGCGAGCCCAGGAGAGCCGGTCTCGGGAAATGCAGGGCTCGGGTTATCCCACGTGCGCAGGACCTCACCCTCGAGGCTCTCGATCGTGATTGCGTCGGGCTGAAAGCAGCCGGAGTGTTCACCCCCGGTGATGCCGGTGAAGCGGACCGACTGGGCGCGGGTCGAGCCCTCCGCCGTCACGTCCTTGAATTCGCTGGCATGTCCGGCGCTGGAGAACAACGAGCCGCCGACGGAAAGGTGGAGCGTGAATCGGGTCAAGCTATTCCAGCGGGCCATACCGCCGCTGGCATCAATTACATCGTCAAGAAGCGCCATATCCCGCCATATCCACCGTGAAGTGCCACCACCATGGCGGGGCGGATGCGGCTTGGCGTGTTAGAAGTTGTTAGGACTTGCGAGCAGGTGCTTGGACGGTATCCTGTTGAAGATACTGTCAATTCAGCGCGCTCAGGAGCTCCCTGGCGGCCACGAGATCGCGGGTCTGGAGGCCTTCCTGGTATCGCGCGACGAGCGGGGCGAGCAGAGCGCGTGCTTCGCCCGCCTGTCCGGCCTGGCGCCAGACCCGGCCGAGGCTGATCGCCCCCCGCAGCTCCCAGCCGAGCGCGCACTGCCGGCGCGACAGATCGAGCGATTTCCGGAGGCAACTCTCGGCCTCGGCGGTGTTTCCCGACCGGACGAGGATGTCGCCCTTGACCCGGAGCATCTCCGGCATGTCGAAGGATTCGCCATGATCTGGAATCTGCGCAATGGCCTCATTGATCGTGCGCAAGGCCTCGTCCGGCTGGTTCTCCGCGACGAGGCCCTCCGCCAGCGCCGTCGCAAACACCGTCGTCATGATCCGGTGCCGCGTCGCGTACAGCGTGGCCTGGCTGCGGCGAAGATGCTCGATCCCGCCGGCGATGTCGCCGCGGCGAAGCATGAGCTCGCCCTTCTGGCCGATGCCGACGGCGTGATAGGGACCAAGGAAGTGCCGCGCCGAATGGTCGATCAGCCGCTCGATCAGGATTTCGGCATTGGCCCAGTCGCCGACCCAGAGGAACACGTAGATCGTCCAGATCAGGGAGATGCCGAGGGTGAGGGGTTGTTCGAGCAGTTCCGCCTCGCGAACGGTGTATCTCGCCGCCTCGATCGCGCGATCGGGCCGGCCGGTGAGCCAGAGCCCGCGCGCCAGCGCGACCAGCGCGACGATGCGGTCGTCATAACCGAGGTGCCCGATGTTCAGCCGCTGCGAGCCGGGATTGTGCACCATCGCGCTCTCGCAGAACTGCACGGCCTTGTCCTGATTGCCGATCAGATGGTGCGCGACGCCCAGCATCCATTCCACGTTCAGCGCGGCGGCCGGATCATTCAGCTTGCGCGCAACGCTCTCGCCCTGCTCGCCGGTGCCGAGCGCGCCGTGAAAATCCCCGACCCTGGTCAGGTAGATGTGCAATCCGCGCAGCAGCCAGAGCTGCCAGTGCAGATCCTCGAGATCCCGCGCAAGCTGAAGACTTCGTGTGAACGCCGACCGGACCGCTTCGGTATTGCCCTGCGTGAACATCACGGAGACGCCGAGCGCGGCCTGCAACGTCATCTCCTGGCGGCGGTCGATCGAATTCGTATCGAGAGAGACAAGCGCCTGCTTCGTCCAGCGATAGCACTCCGTCAGCAATGTCAGTTCGAGGAAAAACTGGGCCGCCGAAGCCGCCAGATCCACGCCGATCGTCCGGTCGGCGTTATCCGAAAAGCTCCAGGCCAGCGCGGCCCTGACATTGGGCAAATGGTCGGCATAGGGAAGGAAGCCGCCCGCGGTCTGCATGCCCGTGGATTTGAGCGCGATGTCGCGCAGGAAGTCGCGGAAATATTCGGCGTGAGCGCGCGCGACACGGGGCGCTTCGCCGTTCTCGACGAGCTTCGCGCCGGCGAAGGCGCGGGTGGTGTCGAGCAGACGATAGCGCAGCCGCCGCTCCGCAGGTGAGGTTGCGATCAGCGATTTGGAGAGCAGGTTCGAGATCGCCTCGACCGCCTCGGGCTCGCTGATGCCCTGGCTGGACGCAACGGCGAGCGCGGCCTCCATCGTGAATGGCCCGACGAACACCGACAAACCGCGCAGCGTCGCGCTTTCGGCCGCCGGCAACAGATCATAGCTCCAGGCGAGCGCCGCGCTCAGGGTCTGGTGCCGCGGGATCGCGGTACGGCGTCCCCGCCACAGCAGCGCGAAGCGGCTGTCGAGCAGCGAGGCGGTTCCGGCAATGCCATAGGCGTTCACGCGTCCGGCGGCGAGCTCGATCGCGAGCGCGATGCCGTCCAGTCGCCGGCAGATCTCGGCGACAAGCGGTGCATCCTCCTCGCTCAGTTCGAATTCGCCCAGGCTCTCGGCAATGCGTTCCACGAAGAGCTGGCTTGCGGGATAGGCAAGGATCTCGGCGATGCCGAGCCCGTCGCGCTGGGGCGGGCAGTCCAGCGGAAACAACCGGTGGACGCGTTCGCCTTCGGTGCGAAAGGATTCGCGGCTGGTGGCGAGAATGTGCAGCTCGGGCGCCTCCTGGACGATGTGCTCGGCCAAGGGCGCGAGCTCGTCGATGATGTGCTCACAGCTGTCGAAGATCAGCAGCATCCGACGGTTGCGCAGCACCGTCAGCAGGCCCGGCATCGGGTCCTCGGAATTGACGGTCAGGCCGAGCGTGGCGGCGATGGTGCTTGGAACGAGCCTGGCATCCGTCAGCGCGCCGAAATCAACGAAGTTGACCTGACCGTCGAAGGCCTGGAGTTCGCGATGCGCGACGGCGAGCGCGACGGAAGTCTTGCCAATCCCGCCGGGGCCGACAATTGTCACGAAGCGATGCTGCGCAAGCTCGGTGGAAATCCGCTCGACCGCGTCGTCTCGTCCGATCATCCTGGCAAGCGGCGGCGGGAGTATGTGAGGCGACGGGACGGCCGGGCTTGTCCGCGTCTCCGGCGATTCGGACCGGACCAGCGGGCCCGCGAAGCAATAGCCACGGCCGGGCACATTGACGACATAGCGGGAGCCTTCACCGGCATCCCCCAAGGCCTTGCGTAGCGTCGTGATGTGGAAGCGCAGGCTGCCTTCATCGACCGTCACGTCGGCCCAGACGCGCTTGATCAACTCACGCTTGTCGATGACCTCGCCGGCGCGCTCGACGAGAAAAATGAGGATGTCGAGTGCGCGGCCGCCGAGGTGAAGCGGAGCGCCGTCCTTCTCGAGCAGGCGCGACCTTGCGTACAGCCGGAATGGCCCGAAGGAAATCGCCGCATCCTGGTCGTTAGTGTCCACCACGCGCCAATGAATCCAGTGAAGGGGCTGTTGTCCGCATCCTGATCTAGCAGAACGAGGTTATGAGTAAACTGGTCGAAAGTGGCGAAATCGCGCGGCAAGTCATTCGGCCGCACCGGGATGATGCGTGACAAATTTCGCTTAAACGCGAGCGGCTTGGGAAGCGATCGGGACGACCCGTCAGCGTGCTTGACCGTCGAGAGGACGGTCTGGCCGCCAACTTGTGCCGCCGATCATAACAAAATCTTGCAACGTCTAACGAGCAAAACGCGCGCGGTGCATCCAGTATACGCTTCGAATTAGGTCCTAGATCCAACGGGGAGGCTATCATGTCCGCTATCGGCTTGGAGACGAGCGACCATTTCGTTCGTTCTCAGCACATTGCCAGCCTTGATGATCAGTCGCGTGACTGGGAACTGGTGCTGCGGGAATCCCACCATCGGATGAAGAACACGCTGACGCTGCTGGGTGCGTCAGTCCGCCGCGACTTCTCGCGGCCGGGTACCAGGGATATGTCGGGCGCGGTGGACCGGTTCGAGCAGCGCATCGTCGCGTTCGGCAGGCTCTATCAGCTTTTGTCCGACAGCGACAGTCTGACCGCCGTCTCCGTCGAGGCCTTCTTCGAAAACCTGTGCGAGGCGCTCTCCGAGGCAGTGCTGGAACCGGCCGGCATCCGCTGCGAGGCAGCGATCGAGAGCGGGGCGCTGCCGGCATCGCAGTGTCATCGGCTGGCGTTGATGCTGACGGAGCTGGTCACGAATGCCGCCAAACATGCCTTCCCGAACAGGAACGATGCGCTGATCCGGATCGAAATGGCCAACCGCGACGGCGCCTGGCTCTGCACGGTGGCTGACAACGGCATCGGCGCGACCGGTCCGCTTCAGGGCACCGGCAGCCGCATCCTTGAAGGGCTCGCACGCAGTATCGACGCGCGGTTGCAGGGCGAGGCGAACCAGGGCGGCACACGCGTGACGATCGTGATGCCCACTGCCGCTTGAAGCTCGCTTCAATTTCAACTCAGGGAGTTCGACATGGCCGGCACCGAAATCGACCGCGACGCCGCGGCGAGGTCTCCGAACACGTCTTCGACATCGCGTGGCGTTGATCTGAAGCTCGAGATCGTCGTCATCCCCGTGTCGGATGTCGACCGCGCCAAGGCGTTCTACACGCGCCTCGGCTGGCGATTGGACGCCGATTTTGCCTCAGGTGACGAATGGCGCGTGATCCAGTTCACGCCGCCGGGTTCGGCCTGTTCGGTGATCTTCGGCAAGAACGTCACACCGGCAGCGCCCGGTTCGGCGCGCGGGCTGTACCTGATCGTCTCCGATCTGGCGGCGGCGCGACAGGATCTGCTCGACCGTGGCATCGCGGTGAGCGCACCATTCCATGGTGCGGGCGACGTTCACGCCGGTCCGGACGAGCCGTATCTGTTCGGCAGCGTCCGGGTCAGCGGTGCTGACCCGAAGCGCGGCAGCTACAGCTCGTTTGCCTCGTTCAGCGATCCCGACGGTAATGGCTGGCTGTTCCAGGAGGTCACGACGCGACTGCCTGGACGCATCGCTGGTGACGGCACGACGTTTGCCTCAACGGCCGATCTGGCCGCAACCCTGCGACGTGCCGCTGTCGCGCATGGTGAGCACGAGAAGCGCATCGGCGGACACGACGAGAACTGGGCGGATTGGTACGCCGACTACATCGTCCGCGAGCAGGCCGGTCAACCGCTGCCCTCCTGAGTTGTAATGAACACATCGCCTGAATTCACAGACAGGGCGCGCGCCGATTGAACTCGTCGCGCGCCGAGTTGCTTCTGCATCGCGCGTATCGTCATCGTCGCTCGCTTTCCTGCATCCCCCGGACTCGCAACGGCTAACGCGGCCTAACAACCGATAACGAGCTAATTGCCAGGACCTGCGCCAATCTCTCCTCACGACGAACCGACGCGTCGATTTCGAATTCGGTTGGCGTCACCGACCAAAGCCAGGGAGATCCGACATGACAACGCAAGCACGAGCCGACATACTCAATCCCGACCGCCGTCAATTGCTGAGCCAGGCCGCAATGACCGCGGTTGCCGCCAGCGTGGCGAGCCTGCTGCCGCTGCGTCCGGCAAAGGCCGCTCCAAGCGGCGCCATCCGGCCGTTCCGCGTCAGCGTACCCGAGGAAGATCTGCTTGACCTCCGCCGCCGCCTCACAGCGACACGCTGGCCGGATCGCGAGATCGTCGCCGACGAATCGCAGGGCGTGCAGCTCACGACGCTTCAGCAGCTCGTGCGGTACTGGCAGAACGAATACGACTGGCGCAAGATGGAGGCGCGGCTGAACGCCTTGCCGCAATTCGTCACCGAGATCGACGGCGTCGACATCCACTTCATTCACATCCGCTCCCGCCACGAGAACGCGCTGCCGATGGTCGTCACGCATGGGTGGCCGGGCTCGATCATCGAACAGATGAAGATTGTCGGCCCGCTCACCGATCCCACCGCGCATGGCGCGAAGGCTGCGGATGCATTCGACCTGGTGATCCCCTCGCTTCCCGGCCACGGCTTCTCCGGCAAGCCGACGGAGCTCGGCTGGGATCCCCAGCGCATCGCGCGCGCCTGGATCGTGCTGATGAAGCGCCTCGGCTACAACCGCTACGTGGCGCAGGGCGGCGATTGGGGCAATGCCGTCACGGAGCAGATGGCGGTGATCGCACCGCCGGAGCTGCTCGGCATTCACACCAACATGCCCGCCACCGTTCCCGACGACATCGCCAAGGCGCTTCAGCCCGGCGGGACGCGGCCGTCAAACCTCTCGGCCGACGAGCGCATTGCCTACGACCAGCTCGACGATTTCTACAAGCACGGCCTCGGCTACGCCTTCGAGATGTCGAACCGGCCGCAGACGCTCTATGGCCTCGTCGACTCGCCGGCCGGTCTTGCATCCTGGATGCTCGATCACGACGCACGCAGTGCTGCGATGATCGCGCGGGTGTTCGACGGCAAGACCGAAGGCCTGTCGCGGGACGACGTGATCGACAACATCACGCTCTACTGGCTCACCAACACCGCGGTGTCGTCGGCGCGGCTCTACTGGGAGAACAAGCTGGTGTTCTTCGCGCCCAAGCACATCAATATCCCGGTCGCCGTCAGCGTGTTCCCTGACGAGATCTATGCCGCGCCGCGCAGCTGGGCCGAGAAGGCCTATCCGAAGCTGATGCACTACAACCGCCTCGACAAGGGCGGCCACTTCGCGGCCTGGGAGCAGCCCGCGCTGTTCTCTGTGGAAATGCGCACCGCGTTCCGCCCGCTGCGCCAGTCGATCTGAACCGAGCAGGGGACGCGCGCTGCCGTGCGTTCCATTTTCGAACATACATGTCAGGAGTGCCAACAATGAACCGCCCCGTACAGATCTTCACCACCGAGGACATTCGCCTGGAGCGCCGCCTGCCGACATACTGGCGTGTCACCTTCGACATGCCGCCGGTGAACATCTTCGGTCCAAAGCACCTTCCGCTGCTCAACGACATCATCACCGCGATTGAGACCGATCCGGACGTGAAGGTGGTCGTATTCGACAGCGCCGTCGAAGGCTTCTTCATCACGCATTACGACTTCCTGGCGCCGCTTGAGGACTCGCTTCGCGTTCCACCCGGGCCGACCGGCCTGCAGGCGCTGCCCGACATGCTGGTGCGCCTCAGCCGCGCGCCGGTCGTCTCCATTGCCTCGATCCGGGGCCGTGCGACCGGGGTCGGCAGCGAGCTCGCGCTGGCGAGCGACATGCGCTTTGCCAGCCGCGAGAAGGCGATCCTGTCGCAATGGGAGGTCGGCGCGGGACTCGTGCCCGGCGGCGGACCGATGGCCCGGTTGCCGCGGCTGATGGGCCGAGGCCGCGCGCTCGAAGTGTTGCTCGGTGCCGATGACATCCACGGCGATCTCGCCGAGCGTTACGGCTACGTGAACCGTTCGCTGCCGGATGCGGAGCTCGACGGCTTCGTCGAGGCGCTCGCCATGCGCATTGCGTCGTTCGACAAGGAGGCTATCGCCGAGACCAAGCGTCTCGTCGATGTTGCGAGCCTGCCGCCGGATGACGAGATCAAGCCGGAGTGGGACGCGTTCCTGGCCGCGCTCGGCCGTCCTGCCAGCCAGACCCGCATGAAGGCGCTGATGGCGCGCGGCTTCCACCGCGCCGGCGACGTCGAGAACCGGCTGGGCTTCCATGTGGGTCAAATCAGCGGCTAACGGAACCGCTGTGGCGTTCGGCCGGTTGGAGGAGTGACAGGCGGTCGTGCCAATGTCGCTTTCCTCCGCTACCGAGCGCCGGTGCCAAAGACCAACTTAAAAACCAACAAGGAGAATTGAGATGATCCGCAAGGCAACAGCAGTCTGGAAGGGCACCGGTCGCGACGGCACCGGCCATCTGTCGAGCGAATCCGGCGTGCTCGCCGGGACACCCTATTCGTTCAAGACCCGCTTCGAGAACGAGAAGGGCACCAATCCCGAGGAGTTGATCGCCGCGGCCCATGCCGGTTGCTTTACCATGGCACTGGCCTTCGGCCTTCAGCTCGCCGGCTTCACGCCGGACGAGCTGTCGACGGAAGCCGCCATCACGCTCGAGCCGGAAGGCAAAGGCTTCAAGATCAGCAAGTCGGCACTGACGCTTCGCGCCAAGGTGCCGAACCTTGACGACGCAGGTTTCGCCAAGATCGCCGGCGAGGCCGAGAAGAACTGTCCGGTGTCGAAGGTGCTCAACGCCGCGATCACGCTCGACGCCAAATTGACCTGATCCAACACAGGGAGCGGTGCCATGCCTCGCCAAGATCTCTCTCGCCAAGATCCGCCTCGTCAAGATCTGCCTCGCCAGCATCAGCCGGATGAAGACAGGTTCCGGGCGATTTTGCCCGAGGACATCGCTTGGCAACCGTTCCCTGCGTTCCCGCCGGGCGCGCGGCTGGCGGTGATGGTCGGCCATCCCAATGAACCCGGACCTTACGTGGTCCGGGTGAAGGTGCCCGGGGGCACGAAGCTGATGCCGCACAAGCATCCGGAAGATCGCATCTACACGGTCATGTCGGGTGTGTTCTACATCGGCCTCGGCGAGCGTTTTGATGGCGACCAGGTGAAAGCCTATCCGCCGGGCAGCGTCATCGTGCTGCCCGGCGAGACCTGGCATTTTCACTGGGCGAAGTCCGGCGAATACGTCACACAGGTCTCCGCCATCGGGCCGCTGGGCCTCGAATATCACGATGACCATGATGACCCGCGCTTGCATCCGGCAGCGGACAAGCGCTGACTATCTCGACGAAACCAATGGAGCATCAGATGACGACAGAGCGTGCAGTTTTGGCCGGAGGCTGCTTCTGGGGCATGCAGGATCTGATCCGCAGGCAACCGGGGGTGATCTCCACCCGTGTCGGTTACACTGGCGGGCATGTGAAGAACGCCACCTATCGCAATCACGAGGGCCACGCCGAGGGGATCGAGATCATCTTCAATCCCGCGAAGACGAGCTTCCGGACCATGCTGGAGTTTTTCTTCCAGATCCACGATCCCACCACGCTCAACCGCCAGGGCAATGATCTGGGCACGAGCTACCGCTCGGCAATCCTCTATACGAGTGACGAGCAGAAGAGAGTCGCCGAAGACACCATCGCCGATGTCGAGGCGTCAGGCCTCTGGCCCGGCAAAGTGGTGACCGAGGTCGCGCCCGCAGCGGAGTTCTGGGAAGCCGAGCCCGAGCATCAGGATTATCTCGAGCGCTATCCCGATGGCTACACCTGCCACTTCATCCGGCCCGACTGGAAGCTGCCAAGGCGCGCGGCCGCCGTGGGAGGCTAAGCGGATTGTCGCGTAAGGGCGCCGAGGGCCTTTGACGAGGAGTGCAAATGTGCGAACTCCCCTCATCGTACGATCACGAGAATTCCTCGGGGCTCAATGCGCC
The DNA here is from genome assembly GCF_052076005.1 of Bradyrhizobium sp. 63_E2_N1_3. NCBI lineage: Bacteria > Pseudomonadati > Pseudomonadota > Alphaproteobacteria > Hyphomicrobiales > Nitrobacteraceae > Bradyrhizobium > Bradyrhizobium sp. 63_E2_N1_3. The sequence goes on from NZ_CP197235.1 coordinate 2,593,321, forward strand.
TCCGACCGGCGTCGGCAGATCACTGTCACCGCCTTGCGGGCGACCTCCCTCAGATCGGCGCGGCGTGCGCCGGCGCGGGCGCGGATGGCGATCGTCTGCATCGTGGCGGCGGCAAGGATCGCGAGTGCAGCCGGATCGGCCTCGCGATCCAGCTCGCCCTTGTCCTGCGCCAGGCGGAAGCGGGCCTCGAAATCGGCATCGATCGCGCGTAGTCCCGTCGCAACGCTGCTCCGGATCGCCGCATCCTCGGCGACTTCGGTCACCGCGGTACCGACCACGAAGCAGCCACGCGCTGATCCCTTGCCGGAAAAGTAGATCGACAGCGCCGCGTCATAGGCCAGCATCAGCGCTTCGTCCAAGGGATGGTCCCCTGCGAGAGCCTCGCGCGTTGCGGCGAGGCTGATCTCCCAATAGCGCGCCAACGCCTCGAGATAGAGCGCGTGCTTGTTGCCGAACACCGCGTAGAGGCTCGGTGGGCTCATGCCGGTCGCGGCCGCGACCTTGTCCAGGGACGTGCCGGAATAGCCCGTCCTCCAGAACGTTTCTGTCGCCCGCTTGAGGGCCGTCTCAGTGTCGTAGGCGGGTGGCCGTCCCCGGCGCGCCGGGCCCGTCTCGCTCTTTTTCCGTGCCATGTCGTTCGAACCTGGTTGCCATGTTCCACACGTATATTTGTATGGATCGTTATAAAAATCAATGGCCGCGCGGCTTGATCGCTGCATCGGGGTACAATATTTGTAACGAACGTTAGTAAATGAGATAGGGACGAGGACGATGGGTTTGAACTTTGCGCCAATCGCCGGCTGGCTGGGCGATCGCAGCTTCCGCGGGAGCGAGGCCGCCGCGCTGTGGTTCGGAGCGGATCTTGCCAGGCGGCTGCGCCGGCCCCTGATGCTCGTGGTGCCCGCCGCGGCTGCCGTGTTCGGCGCCTTCATGTATCTGGCGCAGGAACAATTTGTCTCGACCGACGATGCGTTCGTGCGCGCCGCGAAAGTCACCATCAACGCGCGGGTGTCCGGCCAGGCGGTCGAGATCGCCGTGCGCGACAACGAGCGCGTCCGGCAGGGCCAGGTGCTGTTTCGAATTGACCCGGAGCCCTACCAGATCGCCGTCGATCAAGCCGAAGCCCGGCTCGGCAGCGCGCGGCTCCAGATCGACTCCCTCAAGGCGACCTACCGCCAACAGCAGGCGGAGCTGCAATCGGCGAAGGACTCGGCCTCTTTCGACGAGCGCGAGTTCGACCGCAAGAGGATGCTGGTCGCCTCCGACTTCACGCCGCGCGCGGTCTACGAGCGGGCCGAGACCGATCTCAAGGTCGCGCGCCATCGGGTGGCATCGATCGAACAGCAGATCGCCAATACGGTCGTCGCGCTCAACGGTGACCCCGACATCGATGTCGACCGCCACCCGACGGTCCGCGCGGCCAGGGCGCAGCTCGATCGCGCGCGGCTCGACCTCTCCTACGCCACGGTGAAGGCGCCCGACGACGGTATCGTGACCAAGGTCGACGATCTGCAGATCGGCGGTTTCGTCAACGCGGGCGCGCCCACGTTCTCACTGATGTCGAGCCGGGACGTCTGGATCGAGGCGAATTTTCGTGAGACGGGCCTGACCCACATGCGGCCGGGCCAGGAGGCGAGGATCGACGTCGACGCCTATCCGGATGGAAAATTCAAGGCGCATATCGTCAGCATGAGTCCCGGCACCGGGTCGGACTTCTCGATCCTGCCGCCGGAGAATGCGACCGGGAATTGGGTCAAGGTCGTGCAGCGGCTGCCGGTGCGCCTCGAGCTCGACGATTCCGATCCGACCCGGCCGCTGTTCTCCGGCATCAGCGTGACGGCGCGGGTCGACACCGGCCATCGTCGCAACTGGCTGCATCTGCTCCAGCCTGCGCTTGCGACGGAGGTCAAATGAGTACGACCCTCCCATCGACCGCGACCGGCGGTCATCATGCAATCTCGGCGGCCGCCCTGATGGCGACCTACATGCAGGCCGTCAACATTTCGATCCCGAACGCCGCGCTGCCGCACATCCAGGCCACGCTCTCGATGGCCAATGACGAGGTCGGCTGGGTGTTCTCCTCGTATATCGCTGCAAGCGCCGTGACCATGTCGATCACCCAATGGCTCGCGGGACGCTATGGCCGCAAGGCGGTCTATCAAGCAGCCCTTGCCGTCTTCACGCTTGGTCTTGTCCTCGACACGCTGGCGACGACGTCGATCCAGTTCGTGCTGGCGCGGATTCTTCAGGGCGCGGCCAGCGGACCACTTGCGCCGCTCTCATTGGCGATTCTGCTAGAGGCGACGCCGGCGGCGCGACAAGCGCGCATGGGCCTGGCATTGACGGTCTGCTCGCTGCTCGGCATCAGCACCGGCCCCGCTCTTGGTGGCTGGCTCAGCGAATATTACGGCTGGCCGTCGATCTTCTATGTCAGCCTGCCCATGACGGCCTTCATCGCCTTGACGATGGCGCTGTTGCTGGGCGCGAAGCGGGCAGAGCGGAGCCAGCCCTTCGACGTCTTCGGCCTGACGACCTTCTCCGCCGGCATGATCGGGCTGCAGATGCTGCTGGATCGCGGCGAGCGCCTCGAATGGTTCGCCTCGACGGAGATCTGGGTTGAAGCGATCGCCTCGGTCCTGGGATTCTATCTCTTCATCGTGCACGTTCTGACGAAGAAGGAACATTTTCTCCGCACGGCGCTGTTCAGGGATCGCAATCTCGTCCTCTCGACGGTGATCTCCTTTGCGCTCGGCTTCGTCCTGCTGCCGACATTGGCATTGACGTCCCCGATGCTGGAGGAGTTGCTCAACTACCCTGTCGATACCACCGGCTACATGAGTATGCCACGCGGCGTGGCGCTGGTGGGAGCGCTCGTGCTGACGAGCCTGGTTCCGGGACAGGTCGACTACCGGCCGTTCCTCATGGGTGGAATGGCGCTGGTGGTCTATGCCAACTGGCTGATGCTCGGCTATTCGCCGGCGATGGATTGGCGGCCGGTCGTCGAAGCAGGTTTCCTCCAGGGCGCAGGTCTCGGCATGTTGTTGCCGGCGCTGGTGAGGGCCGCGTTCGGAACGCTCGATCCGAAGCTTCGCCCTGAAGGCAGTGCGCTGATCAACCTGTCGCGCCTTTACGGCAGCACCATCGGCATCGCGGTGGTCCAGCTGTTCTTCTATGCCAACACTCAGGCCGTGCATATCGCGCTCGCCAAGCATCTCACGCCTTATCGTGTCGCGGCGAATGTCACGGGCCCGATCGGGAAGCCAGGCCTTGCCGCCCTCAACGGCATGGTCACGCGCCAGGCGGCCACGGTCGCGGTCATCGATCAGTTCGAGATCCTGATGTTCGCCATGCTCGTCGTGATCCCGCTGGTGTTCTTTCTTCGTAGGCCGCGTCCCGTCGGCTAACGCCGGAGAGTCGTGAAAAAGTGTCCGCAACCTCGATCGCTTGGTCCGCATCGCGCGGCCAGCAGTCAACAAGGAGTATCACCATGACGACCTCCGATTCACTTCGTTACACGAGAATTCCCACGCATGAGGCCGTGACGATTCCCGCAGTCGGATTTGGCACGCTCATTCCCGATCCGCACGTGACCCGGCAGGCCACCAGGGCTGCATTGGAGGCCGGATTTCGACATCTCGATTGTGCCGAGCGCTATCGCAACGAAGCGGCCGTCGGCGAGGCGATGCAGGATGCGTTCAAGGCGGGCACGCTTCGGCGCCAGGACCTGTTCGTTACGACGAAGCTATGGAACACCAATCATCGGCCGGAGCGGGTCAGGCCTGCCTTCGACGCCAGTCGCAGACGGCTGCAACTCGACGAGATCGATTGCTACATCATCCATACCCCCTTCGCCTTTCAACCCGGTGACGAGCAGGACCCGAGGGACGCGAGTGGCCATGTGATCTATGATTCAGGCGTGACGTTGGCGGAGACATGGGGGGCGCTAGAGCGCCTCGTCGACGAGGGGCACTGCAAGTCGATCGGGCTGTCGGACATCACCTTGGCGAAGCTGCGCGAGATCGTCGAGGTCGCGCGGATCAGGCCTGCCATGGTGCAGGTCGAATCGCATCCGTACCTGCCCGAATGGGACCTGCTCGACTTCTGTCGGGAGCATGGAATTGTGCTGCAGGCGTTTGCCGCGCTGGGACACGCCATGAAGCCGAACCTCCTCGCTGACCCCGTGATCACCGCCATCGCGGAACGCCTGCACAAGACGTCGGCTCAAGTCGCCCTGGCCTGGGCCGTCCAGCGCGGCACGGCTTTCCTGACGACCTCAACCAATCCTCGGCGGATCGAGGAAAACTTCGATATTTCGACGCTGCCTGAAGACGCCATGCGGGAGATGCGGGACCACATCACGACGAATGTCCGCTTCAACACAGTGGTCGAGACCGGCGTGCCCGGATTCATTCCGCGGGCAGGATGAGCGAGCGGTGTGGTACGAAGGCCGAAGGCCTTCGGCCGGCCTCGTCAAGTCCGGAGTTGCGCGATCAAATCGCGCGCGCTGCGGATATCGGCGATGCCGGCGCCCTCGCTGAACGGCCCGCATGCACGTTCGAGAATTACCAGGGCTTCTGCATTCTGGCCGGCTCCGATCATGAACCGCGCGAGGCTGATCGCCCCGCGCAGCTCCCAGAATCGCGCGCCCTGCTGGTTGGCAATGTCCATGGCCTCGCGAAAGCGCGCCTCGGCGCCCCCCGCATGCCGCGGGCTGTTGAGCAACAATTCGCCCTTGATGCGGATCAGTTCCGGCAGATACCACAGCTCCTGCCGGTCGTTGCAGCGGGTCAGGACGTCCTCGATCACGTCGAGGCCACGGTCGACCTGGTGGGCCTCGCCGGAGCACGCGGCGAGTTCGCCGAGCAGCGGAAGAAAGCGCGGCAGGAAACGCGCATCGCCGGCGCGATTGAGCTCTTCGCGCAGCAGCGGCAGGCCGGTTGCGACGTCGCCACGCCTTACGATGACCGCCGCGTTGAAGGCCCGTGCCCACAGGCCCCACAGCCGGATGGCGTGGCGCTCGGTGTGTTCGAGCAGCTCGCTGCCGTGGCGCTCCGCGGCCTCGAAATCGCCGGACCAGAAGGCGATCGGGCAGGCGGCTTGCCCCAGCACGCTACAGAAAGTCAGCGCGTGGCCGTTGGCACGACCTTCCTCGATGTTTCGGGTGGCGAGCGCCTGAGCCTGATCGGCGAGGCCCTGAAGCCACAGGATGCGGGCCCGGAAATATTGCGTCGATATCCTGAGGTCGAGCGGGAAGATCTTCGGCTTCTCCGCCAGCACATGCAGCGACGCGTTCACGCGGTCGATGCGCAGCCGTGCGTCGTTCTGATCGCCGAGATAATGCAGCGCCACCGCCATCAGCCGGTCGCCCAGCATGAGATCGGTCCTGTCCGGCGAGTTCGCCGCTGCATTCGCAAACCGGTCGGCGAGCGCACGGGCCTTGCCGAACTGTCCGTTGTTGAACTGGTCGATGCACAAGCCCCAGAGCGCGCGCAGCCGGAAGTCCTTGTCGTCGAGCCTGTCAGCCAGCTCCAGGGTCGTCTCGAGGATCGGACGCGCCTCGCGGGCGCGGCCCTCGCCATACATCAGCGACCAGCCGAGCGCCGACAGGAGTTGCATGCGAATGCGATCGTCGCCGCCGCTGTCGCCGAGCGCGGTGAGCGCCGTCTTGGCGCGCTCGCGGCATTCGGCGAACAGGGACAGGCGGACCCACAGCGTGACGGCAGCCGCCGTCAGCGCGATCCCGAGTGCGGCGTCACCGTCGGGCCCGAAGGCCCAGTTCAATGCGGCGCGCACATTGTCTAGCTCCGCGCCATAGATGCTCAGCCATTCCGGCAGCGGCGTCGATGTATCGGCCTCCGCGCGCTCGAAGAAGTCGCGAAAATGCTCTGCATGACGGCGCGCGAACTGACCGGTCTCGCCGAGCTCGTTCAGCTTTCCATGCGCATAGGTGCGTGTGGTGTCGAGCAGGCGATAGCGCAACGTTCGCGAGCCGGATGGCGAGATCAGCGATTTGGTGACGAGGCTGTCGATCGCCTCCAGCGTTTCGGACGCGCCGAGGCCGTCGCCGGCGGCTACCGCGGCAGCCGCCTCCGGCGCGAAGGGCCCGGCAAAGACCGACAGGCGTCGCAGCGTGGCACTCTCGGCGGGAGGTAGCAGATCGTAGCTCCAGTCGAGCGCCGCGGCGAGCGTCTGATGTCGTGGTACGGCGGTGCGCCGACCCCGCCACTGCAACGAGAAGCGGCTGTCGAGCAGCGACGCCGTGCCGGCAATACCGTACGCATTGACACGGCCGGCCGCGAGCTCGATCGCGAGCGCAATGCCGTCGAGGCGCCGGCAAATGCTCGCGACGAGCGGCGCTTCTTCCGCACTGAGCTGGAACGGACCCGAGCTCTGCGCAATGCGCTCGACGAAGAGCTGGGCCGCGGGGTAAGCGAGGACCTCGGCGACACCCAGGTCCTCGCGCTCCGGCGGGCAATCCAGCGGGAACAGGCGGAAAATCCGTTCGCCGTCGCTCCGGAACGACTCGCGGCTGGTTGCGAGAACGCGAAGCTGCGGTGTGTCGCGAACGATGCGCTCGACGAGCGGCGCCAACGCATCCAGCACATGCTCGCAGCTGTCGAAGATCAGCAAGGCTGGGCCGGTCTTCAGAAATGTCAGCAGGGCCGGCGTCGGATCCTCCGCGCTGATGGTCAGTCCCAGTGCGGAGGCGATGGTGGTCGCGATATGGCTGGCGTCCCTCAGCGGACCGAAGTCGACGAAGAATACGCGCCCGCCGAAATCCGCCGATCTGCGATGCCCGACGGTGACGGCGACGGCGGTCTTGCCGATGCCGCCGGGGCCGACCACCGTCATGAAGCGATGCAGCGAAAGCCCGTTCGATATCTTCTCGACGATCTCCTCCCGTCCGACCATTTTCGAGAGCGGCGAGGGAAGGGAACGGGGAGGTGCGATGTTCACGGCGGGCTGAGCGGCCGGCGGGGCCGCGTGAGCGAGCGAGGCGACAAAGCAGTAGCCGCGGCCGGGCACATTGACGACATAACGGGCCGACTTGCCGGTATCGCCCAGCGCCTTGCGCAGTGCCGCGACGTGGAAGCGCAGGCTGCCCTCGTCGACATTGACGTCGGCCCAGATGCGCTTGACCAGCTCTCTCTTGTCGATGACTTCGCCGGGGCGCTCGGCGAGGAAGATCAGAATATCGAGCGCGCGGCCGCCGACGTGAAGCGGCGAGCCCTCCTTCTCCAAGAGCCGCGACTTCGGAAATAGTCGAAATGGCCCAAAGGAAATGGCCGAGTCTTCGGTACGATCTGGCACGCGCCATTGCCCCCGCAACGGGAGTCAAAATGTATTACTTTTTGGTCTATCAGAACGAGGCGTACAGTAAACTGGCCGAAAGCAGTGGGCAGAGCTGGTAGCCCTGCGCGCATGGCTTCGATCGGTCGGTCCGCCGAAATAACCCTTAAGAAGTAAAGGGTTATGGTGACATGACAGGGCGATGACACCGGTGCCCTCACCCGGATGGCGCATTGACGGCGGTAGCAGATTGCTGAGACTGGATGGTTCGGGAGCCGGTCCCGCCTCGACATCGACTTCCGGAATTCGAACATGGCTTCCTTCTCGCGGCGACGATTCGTCCATGCGCTATCGGGCGCAGCGGCGCTGGCGGCGATCCCGCGCAGCGGACAAGCCGCTGATTATCCGTCTCGTCCCATTCGCCTGGTGCTTCCGTACGGAGCCGGCGGAGCGGGGGACCAGATCGGGCGTCCCTGGGTGGACAAGATGTCGTCGCTGCTTGGGCCGACCTTCGTGGAGTATATCGGCGGTGCGGGCGGCGCGATCGGGGCTGCGACGGTCGCGCGCGAGGAGCCCGACGGCTATTCGCTGCTGCTCGGCAATGGTAGCACCCAGGTCATCATTCCCCTGACCTCGAAAAATCCCGGCTATTCCGTCGACGATTTTCGCGCCATCTATCGCTTGATCAGCAGTGCACTGGTTTTCGCGGTCCATCCGTCGGTGCCTGCCACGGATCTGCGTGAGCTGATCGCCTACGCGAAGGCCAATCCGGGAAAGCTGTCCTACGGGACACCCGGCATCGGCACCGGCAATCATCTGGTTGGCGAATCCTTCAAGCAGCAGGCCGGCGGGCTGGATATCGTCCACGTTCCGTATCGGGGCATCTCGCAGGCAACCAACGACCTCGTCAGCGGTCAGATCTCGCTGATCATTGCCGTCATGTCCGTTCAATTGCAGCAACTGGCTCAAACCGGGAAAGTGAGGCTGCTGGCGGTCACCACCGAAACGCGGCTGAGCGGGGCGCCGGAGATTCCGACCGCCGTTGAATCCGGCATGCCCGACATCCGCTACGGGGGATGGTTCGGCCTGTTCGCGCCCAAGGACACGGACGATGCGGTCATCGACAAGATCGCGCAAGCGACACGTCTCGCCATGGCCGATCCGGCGCTTCAGGCAAGCTACCGCGCGCAGGGCATGGAGCCGGACGGCGATTCGAGCCCGGACAAATTCCAGCGTATTGTCGATGCGACGACGGCAAGCCTGGCGCCCGTGATCAAGTCGATCGGGCTGAGCAATTTGTGAGGCCGCTCAGGCCTCCACGCGCGACGTCTGCCGGCCCTCCGCCGTGACGATGCGGGCCGACAGCGTGACGAGACCCATCAGCGCGGCCAGAAGCCAGAATGCAGTCGGCAATCCGCCAAGGCGTGCGACGAAGCCGACGCCGGCGGGGCCGATCAGGATGCCGGCATAGCCGGCTGTCGTGATTGCGGCGACGGCGAGCCCCGTCGGCATCACCGTTTGCCGCGCCGCCCGGCGGAACAGCACCGGCACGAGATTCGATGCACCGAGGCCGATCAGCAGGAAGCCGCCGATGGCGACCGCCGCTACGGGCGCCATGAGTAGGACTACGAAGCCCGCGATTGCAATGATGCTGCCCCAGAACAATGTCGTGCGATCCCCGATGCGTGCAACGACAGCGTCGCCGCCGAGCCGCCCCGCGGTCATCGCGATCGAGAACACGATGTAGCCGATCCCGCCTTGCGTCTCCGAGACGAGGCCCGCGCCGATGACGAGCAGCGCCCCCCAATCGAGCATCGCGCCCTCGACGAGGAAAGTGATGGCGCCGAGCAGCGCTAGCAGGAGCACGGAGCCATGCGGCAGCACGAAGAGCGGTCCGTCCAGCACCTGCACCGAACGAAGCAGGCGCGGCCAGGCCGCCAGCATCGCGACCAGCATCAGCACGGAGCAGATCAGCGTGCAGGCGAGCGCGCCGAGTTGCAGCGAAAGCAGCGCAGTCATCAAGGCTGATCCCGCGAAGCCGCCGATGCTGAACAGCGCGTGGAAGCCGGACATCAGCGGGCGGCCCGCGTCGCGCTCCACCTCGACCGCGTGGATGTTCATGGCGACGTCGATGGAGCCGAGCGCGGCGCCGAAGGCGAACAGGGCCAGCGCCAGCGTTGCCGGCGAGCTCGCGATCGCCAGCAGGGGCAGCACCAGCGCCAGACCGAGCCCGCCCGCAATGATGATCGGCTTGCTGCCGTAGCGCGCGCTCATGACTCCGGTCAGAAGCATCGCGACGACCGAGCCGATGCCGAGGCTGAGCAGGAGCAATCCAAGAACGCCGTCATCGACGCCGAGCCGCGTCTTTGCGAACGGCACCAGCGGCGCCCAGCACGCGATGCCGAAGCCCGCGACGAGAAAGGCGAGCCGCGTCGCGAGGCGCGTTGCCGGCCGGTCGGCAGAATGCATGGGAACTCCGGGGAAGCAGTGGCGGGGCGATCGACAAGCCCTGAGATTGCCGCGCCTTTATGTCCGAGGCATGCTCGAATTGTCGCAGACTGTGCTCAACAACGGCGCGACGTCAACCTAGGTTCCGAAGCGTGTTGCGTTCGGGACGATATTCGTAAGCGCGCCGCCGGATTCGCGAGCGCGCCGCCGGGCCCGGCCGTCGGGCAAAACACCGGGTCATTCCGAGCTGCGCCGGTGTCAAGCCGCGCTTGCAAGAATATTCCACTTTACCGAAATTCGGAAATGGCGTATGTGTCGCCCATCCCGGCTCACCAAGAGGGGCGATCTTGTGTCGTCACGTGTCATGTGTCGCGAGCCGGGCTTGCGGTGGACGCGACAGCGTCGGGCGCGAGAGGTTAAGGGCAGGGCGGATTGCTCTCCGTGAGCCCAGAACTTCGTGCCGGATGAGCGGCGCTGTCAGGTTCGTCTCGTCTGTAAGTTTCCGGCTCCGTCGACAGGGCTGGAAAAACTGCGGCGAAATGGCGGGCCGTGCGTACGGCAAAACCGTGTGGTCCTTTCCGCAAGCGCTGTTTTCGGCCGGTTAAAAGCGGTGAAAGTACCTGAAACTAAAGGTATATTTCGGTTTTAGTCGCACTAACGAAAGGCCCGCCCGAACCTGCCGGGCCCTATCAGGCCCTAGTTTCACATCCTGCCGTTGGGCGCGAGTTGGAGTTCGGGAAGCTTAAGCCGCTCGAACGGCCTGAGGATCGCGGCGCGCCCCATGCGGTGGCCCTGCGATCCGCGCGCGCTGTACGGCCTTCCCGGGCCTGCGCTGCGGCCCGGTTGCCGTGGTTGGCCCGAATGAACGGACTACTTTTTCTGCTCGGTGGTGGTTGTAGTGGTCGGGGTGCCGTCGCGCGCGTCCCGTCGCTCGTCGCGTCCTGTGCGCCGGTCTTGACGCCGTTCTGTGCGTCCGGTCCGGCGTTCCTGGCGCCTTTCTGTTCGCCCGCTTCGCCGCTCCTGACGGCGCTCTGTCCCAGACATCGGCGCGTCTGCGGGCGGCGTCGTGGGCGTGGCGGGCGCCGTGGTGGTCTGAGCTTCCGCCTCTGACACCGCCAAAATTGCGGGCGAGGCCATAAGCCCAAACACGGCCGCGTATCCAAGGAAAGTGAGTGCGTTGCGACGACAGACCTGTTTCGGCTCCGAACGTTCACTCATCGTCAGGCTCCCGGTTGCTGTTGCCCCAGAGCATGGCACCTGAGGTCGAGAGCCGGCGCTTGATCTAGATCAAATAGGCGCAGTTGCACCCGGCAGCGTGCCAACGTCGTCAAAGATTACTTTTTGGTCGGCCCGCTGCTCTCATTTACTTCGTCAGCTTCAAGCCACGCTGGAATTTCCGGCGACGGGATTGACGTTCTCGGCAGGTGGGGGATCATGGTCCCCGCGGTGACGACCAATCCCTCGTTGAATTTGGTTCGCGCAAAATCCTTCGCTTCTGCTTCGGTTTCAAACGTCTTGGTTAAGCGCGGATGTCGCCGTCTTAACAGCGTGCCATCCGGCGGCACTTCAAAAGTGACGTACCAAGTGTGTTTCATGCCGTGATGCCGCCCCCGGTATCGGTCGCCTGCGCCCGCGCCGGGGGCGATAAAAAAGCCGCCACCGGGACGAAGCGGTGACGGCTTCTTTCTCGCTCGTGACCGCGAAACAAGTCTTTACCGCCCCGCCCCAACGCGATTGACGCCGCCATTTGCATTGCCACCGGCGTTATGACGGACCGCAGCGCGCGCCACCGGACGAGGCCTCAGCACGACGCCTGCCCGGGCAACGCAACCCACTGGATATTCAACGTACTGGCAGTACACGACCGCCTGGGCTGGCGCTGGATTGAGCGTGACACCTGCAAGCCCCAACAGGGCGCTAGCAGCAATCCCGGCAACAGTCGCTGACTTGATCGAAAGACGCTTCTCCGGATGCATGTTGGACCTCCCTCTTCGCGCTTGCGTCACTGAAAGGTGACGGGAGCCGCCTCAGGTGCGGCTGAACATGGCATGAGCGCTAAAGGATCGCTGACGTTGACCTAGATCAACGGAGGGTCTGTGCGCTGTTGCCCCTCCCGGTGTCCGCCCTATGGCCCGGCGCTGGCGGCGCGCTGTACGGCCTTCTGCCGGGCCTTGGCGGTGCCGTAGGCCGCCTGTCGCCGTTGCGGTGACGTGCTGCCGCGCTCGACGGGTGATGAGGCGACGCCGCGCTAAGGGTTCTCCTCGCTGTGTTCTTCGAGCAGCTTCCGGGTAGCCTTGATGCGGGCGGAGACGTTCTGAAGCGTTGCGTCCGAACTGATACCTTGCGAATGCAGGAGCATCCACAGGGCTTCGGCAAGGATGACTTGATTTTCTAAAATGGCGCGTTGGATTTTATCCATCATCATCCATGCTCCGTTGGTTGCCGTCCGCTGTCGGTCGCCTGTCCGCGCCGTGATGCTGGCGCGGTCGAGCGCGCGGCTTCGATCAAGTTGCAGATTTTGCGCTTTTGTCCCAAGAACAGAACTGCGCTTGCGTTGCGCGGCGGCTGGCGATGGTGACGCGGTGGCGCTGCCGGTGCGAGCCGCTGCCCGTGGGCACTGAGGGCGTTACGCCCGCTTCGCCGTCTTGGAAGCTTCGATCATCGCAAGCTCAACATGATCGGCAAGGCTGGTCAGATGCAGGGCCAACATATCGAACATTTCCCGCTTGGTCGGGACAGTGGCAAGATCGCGGATTAGCGCGGCCTCAGCAGCATCCTTCCGAAGCTTTTCAAGAGCCGCTTGATAATCCCTCATGGAGTTGCTTTGGGCGGCCGCTGGGCGGTTGACCCTAAGCTTTCGTTCAGCCAGTCCGCCGTATCGGCCCCGGACGCCTTGCGGAGCAGTTTGTCTTTTTCTGCCCCGGGGGGAAGAAGCGCCGCAACTTCGCGCGCCGTCTTGGCGAATGACGCAAGACGATCTTGCAGCGGCACTTGTTGCTTGAAACGACGCCGTTTCATGGCGCGCTCCTTTCTTCAAGAGGAAGGCGGGAAGCGCAACCGGCGTTCACATCACCGATAAGAGCCTATGACCGGGCGGTGATGCAGGACCAACACTCTTCGAGCAAGTCTGTTCCGGGCCCGCTCAGTCAAAGAGGACCGGGGCCATGACCAATCGGTCGTCAGGGTCCTGTGGAGGGCGCGAGTTCCTGCGGGGACCGCGCGACGGCCCCGCGCAAGCGTGTTTGCAATCGCGCAATCCCGGCTTTATTTATGCGAATTGGTACACAAATTCCGTGTGCGCCGATTGGCCATAAGCAGGCCGCAAACTGCGAATGTTTAATGCCCGCTTCAGCCGCGTGAGCGGACATTATCAGCCAAATCTGTCGAGTCCGAAAGGGGCCAACAAAAGGAGACGTATTGAAGCACGCGCGGTTATGCGCGCAACAATGAGGCGGTTGCGCAGTTCCAGTGGCCCGTTCAACTCTCGGTCGAGGAGTGGCAATGTGGCCGGCCAAGACTCCGGCCGCGACGCCGCCGTCGGGGCCCACAACCTAGCTGGCGCTTTTTTGAATGGCGGTTGGCAGCGTTTCGGATTTGTGCTTTTTGCAATAGGCGACAACTTTTTCGGAATTCTTTTGCAGGCGGTCGTAGTCCAAAACATTATTATTTGCAGCCGCGTTATAGTAGCCGCTCATGAAATACCTTACGAAATCTCGGTCTGCTGAACCGTATCCTAGCCAATTTCCGCAAGTGATCTTGTTCATGTCCAGCTTGATCTGAGCCGCGGCTGGCGCTGATGCCGCGCCTATCAAAATCACAGAAACGACAAGAGCCCTGCATTTCATAGCGATCCTCCAAAGTCCCGAGCCGTCAATTTTTGCCTACCGATTGTTGCAAACCATACATAACGCTTTCCGCCGGATGGTATTGGCACCATGCCTTTACGTTGGCGATATTTTGTTGATGCAAAGCAAGGTCCACAAAGGTCCTGTTGTTCTGATAACTGAACCAACCGCTCATCCAGGCAGAAAACTTATCTGACTGTGACTGCGGCATAGCAAGATATTGGCTACATATGATCTTGCCCATATCAATGGTTACCTGCGCATTCGCAACGATTGGAATTAAAGAGACAGCAAACGTCAGACTGATCAATCTACATCTCATCGAGGTTGTCCTTGATGCTGATCTACAGGGATCTGGAGAGGGCTGCTACTACAAGGACGCAAGAAAACGAAGTCTCGCGCCGCTCATGTTGATCTAAATCAACAGAAGTCCGCTTGGGGTCATTCGCGTCGTTTTGACCCTGCGCTGACTACTTCCGGTTTCCATCGGCCGGCTCAACCGGTCGACGCAACACAGGCATTAAATCTCTCTGCTGGCGTTTCAAATTGCAAGGTCTCACGTGGTCGTTCGTTTAGCTGACGAGCCACTTTGTTCAGATGGGCTTGCGAATGCACCGACAAGTCGGTGCCCTTTGGAAAGTACTGTCTGAGCAGGCCATTGGTATTCTCGTTCGACCCGCGCTGCCACGGGCTTTGCGGGTCGCAAAAATAGACATCGATGTTGGTCGCCATCGTAAAGCGCCGATGATCCGTCAGTTCCTTGCCCCGGTCCCAGGTCAGGGACTTATACAGCTCTTTAGGTAGCTTCTTCGCCTGCTTGATGAGCGCGTTGACTACAGTCCGGGTGTCCTTGCCTGCCACCCTGGCCAACATCACGTAACGCGTTTGACGCTCGACCAAGGTCGCGATGTAGGTGTTGTTCGGCCCGGACAACAGATCGCCCTCCCAATGGCCAGGCACAGCCCTATCTTCAACCGCAGCCGGTCGCTGACGGATTGAGACGGCATCCTTCATGTGTCCCCGTCTATCGCCATTCGGATCAACCGGCCTAGAGCGGCGCATCGAACGCCTCGATCGAAGATGACTAAGCAGCTCTTTCTTGAGCACGCCACGCGCTTGGACAAACAGGCTGCGGTAGATGGTCTCGTGTGACACCTGATTACACTCGTCTTCAGGATACGTTCTCTTCAGCCAACCGGCTATCTGCTCGGGTGACCAATCTAATCTGAGCTTCCTTGCCGCTGCCTGCCGAAGCCGCGGATTGGTCGCCAGCTTACAACATTTTGGACGACGGGATCGTGCCCAGGCATTCTCGTCCGCAAGTGTCGCCCGGTAGCGGTCATAGCCGCCATTGCGGCTCATTTCCCGGCTCACCGTCGATGGGGAGCGGCCAAGTAATTTGGCGATCGACCGGGCCGATTGATGTGCCGTAACGCCTCTGGAAATCACCTCGCGTTCCGCAAGCGTCAATGCCAGCCTGGAGCGACGCCGCTCCGCAGGACGAAACCCTCCATGCGGAGCAACTAGAAAATAGATCGACGATGACTGCTTACCAAAAGCTCGCCCGATCGCCTTCAGTGACTCCCCGCGCTTCCACCGGTCCCATAACTCCGTCTTTTCTGCCGCAGTGAAACCTCTATGAAATCTCCGTTCCATCCAACACTCCATCTTTTCCTCTAAGATAAAGTGTTGCGTCGATCAGTTGAGATCGCCATCCAACACCGGACATATCGTTGCACTAGGTCGCGGTCACTTGCCCTGCTGCTTGATCGCCCACAGCCGATAGGCTTCGGCCTCGTAGGCGTCCCGCTCTGTCGGCGGCGGGATCAGCTTCGCGCCTTCGCTGCGGAAGTGATCGAGGCCGCGCCCGAGCGCCTTGCGAAGATCTCGGCGCGCGCGCCAAGCTTACAGCCCATCGTGTGCCTCATCGCCGCTCCGCCGTCGCCGCTCTTTGCGCCTGCCACGTTCGGATTGAACGGAGTTGCGCGAGGTCGTCCGGGTCCTGTGAGGCGTGTAGAAAACGCGGGGACCGCGCGACGCCGGGAGGTCTGGATATTTGCTGCGAGAAAAACCGTTGTTGCAGTTGCAGGCGAAGGCGAACGTCCGCCTTGGCCTGACAGCGACGAACTTTCGCTCCGTATGAAAATGACGCTGGGCCCAAGAGGAGACATTTCGAGGCGACCGATTGGTTGCTATATTCGGGCTTTGTACTTCACCGTGACTACGATTAGTCCCGTAGGAGTGCTAACCCTTTTAGGGGAGACAACAATGGGCGATTTGAATTCGGTGATTATCCGCAAGGCCTACGAAGACTTTGCGATAGGAAGCATCCCCTCGGTTTTCGCGGTTTTCGACGCCGGCATCACATGGCACGTTCCCGGTCATAGTCCCCTATCAGGCGACTATACCGGTCACGATCAGGTCGGAGGCTTCTTTCAACGCACGATGGAGCTTTCGGGAGGCGCGTTCAGCATGGATGTGCACAATGTGCTGGCTGAAGACGATCTCGTTGTCGCCTTGGTTACCGTGAACGCAGAACGAAACGGGCTGTCCGCGTCGTTTCCGGAGATCCACGTCTGGCAGATGAAGAACGGAAAGGCGACCGACTTCCGCGAGTATCAAGGCGATGAGCAGCGGGAGGACCAATTCTGGTCTTGAGACGCCGTCATTTCCTCAAGCGATAGACGGCACAATGAGGGCGACGCTAAGATCGACGATCCTTCAAAAGCGGCGCGGCGCAACAGGAATGGCTGATGTCCGAGACCGTCACCGTTGATTGCCCTCATCGCCAAAGGGCTACGACCGTCAGCGCGTCGGGCCAATGACGCTGCACCTCGATTGCAGCCGGGCCTACATCGGCAAGGCGGCAAGGTGACGGCTTCCCGCTAGATCAGAGCCGCGTGGCTTACTTGCGATACCTGCGGCGGGAGCGGCGGCAATCGTCGCGCAGTGAAGCCGAGCACGTCGCGGCAATGAAAGCGTGTTTTCGAGAACGCTGCAATCTCCTCATGCTGTTGCCGAAAGGCAACTGATTTATTGTTCTTCGTTGAACTGTTCCATTTTGCGTTTACGCCGCAACAAACAGTTCTAGATTTGCGGTCTCCGGGCTGGGGCGTGTTTTACAACAGCGAATTTTCGAACCCGGAGGCTTTTCGAAATGATTTTGGAATTTCTCGCAATTCTTTCTCTCGTTCAGTTCGCCAACATGATTTCGCGACTGATCGGTCGGCGGCATGACGTACTCTCCTACGTTTCAAGATCAGGTCCTCACCGGTAAGCGTGGCTAAAGCGTCACAAAAGCGAAAGCGGGATGGCCGCTCCGCCCGTGGCACAGTCTGGCTCTGATCGTCTGCTACTTGAAGAGTTTGAGCTGCCTTGTGTCGAGGGGCCTCCTTGAGGGGCGCGGTGGTGGCGTGAGTGTTCTGGTCGTCTCTCGAATGAGCTACTCGCTCGTTCTGGTAGAACCCAAGGGGACATATCCCCAGCTTCCGGACTGAGGCTCAAGCCACCAATGCTGACCTGCATTTGAATACCGACGCAATTCGAGATCGGTCAGTTGCAGAAGCCGCCATGGTAAGATCGCTCGTCACTTCCCGCTCACTGGGACCAATCCATATAGAGCGTGATGCCGATCATGATCAGCGAGCCGATCGCGACCGCCACCGGGCAGATAAACGGCAACTCCTCCAGAACGCCGACAACGACCGCCCGAACGCGGAGACTTCTCTTCATGTGCGCAAAGCGCGAGCCTGCCGCACCCATCGGACATCCCCGTTTGGCCCCCAGCAGCAGCGGTCTCACTCTTCAGCATCAAGTGATCTTCGGCTATCGCCCATTCGGATGTATCCGTGAGTGAAGGTGAAGGAACTCTTGCTAGTCCGTTGGTGACGTGTGTTGCCGAGGCGGGCTCAGGAGGGAATGAGCGAGCAGATTGCGCCCGTTGACCAGCCACGCAGGTTTGATTGAACATCGCGCACACCGTGGCCGTTGATGGCATCCCTGATGGTACGCCGTTCGAACGACTGGGAATATCGCACCATGTGGAACTGGATGATGCTAGGGCTAGAAAGCAATCGCGTGATCGGACTTCGGATCGCGAAGCTGATGCGCGGCGGCAAAGCGGCTCAACGAGAAGCCCAGCGCATGGTGAGTGAAAAGGTCTTGGCGGCGGCGAAGGCCGGTACAAGCCTGATGGCTGGCGCATCTGGAAACAAGATTGTTGAGCAGTATCGAAGAAAGGTGGCGGCAAACGCCAAACGGCTCAGCAGCAAACGGATACGGCGCAGACGAAAATGACGCGGGCCTCTCGGACACTTGCTCTGCTGCTTGATCGCCCACAGCCGGTAGACTTCGTCCTCGTAAGGATCGTCGCGGTCGGTGGCGGGATCAACCTCGCGCCTTCCTTGCGGAAGTGTTCGAGACCGCGGCCCAGCTTCTCCCGGCGAGTGTGTGTTGATCGTTGGCCCGGTCGGGATCGTCGGCGCGTAGTCCTCAAGCAAGGATCGAAGCCGATGGCGGCAGTGAAGTGGTAGCCCGCGCGGGACTTCGGCGCGCACGCCATCATGCGGATCGCGATGCCCCACCATCAGGCGGGCTTCGCCGATCGATAGCGCTCCCTCGACTTGCGCCAATGCCGTCGCGACGAAGGGGGCGACGTGCGGCGCGGGCAATGGTTGTCAATCGGCCTGTAAATATGGCTCTGACTCACTTTTGATGCAGTTCGAGGGATGTCTGGCGCTTTGATTTGGGGGAGAATCAGCGCCATGCAGCAGGCACTCCAGCGCTCCAGTCTGGTGCCGAGTGGATTTGTTGTAGAGAGTGCGTACTACGAAGGTGATAAGGCTGTTATTGCGGTCCGGGCGTCGGGAAGCATTGGTCTGTGCCCATCTTGCGGAACGGTTTCCCGACGCGTCCATAGCCGATACCGGCGTCGTGTGACTGATCTTCCCCTTTCGGGGCGGATCGTACAGCTTCTGGTGATTGCTCGTCGCTTCCGTTGCGGCGCCGTCCTATGCGGGCGCCAAATCTTCACCGAGCGCTTCGCCGAAGGGGTGCTGGCACCGTCGGCGCGACGCACGGCAAGGCTGGACTCTATCGTCCATCACCTCGGTCTGGCACTTGGCGGTCGACCGGCAGCAGGCTTCGCAAAACGGCTAATGCTGCCGGTGAGCAAGGATACGTTCCTTCGCGTGGTCCGACGCCGTAGCCGTCCGCCAGCTGATCCGCTCAGGGTCATCGGCATTGATGATTGGGCCTGGCGGCGCAACCACAGATACGCCAGCATCATCTGCAACCTGGAGCGGCGCCGAGTAGTCACCCTGCTCCCGGATCGGGAGCCCGCAACTGCCCAAGCCTGGCTCGCTGCTCATCCCACGATCGCGATCGTTGCCCGTGACCGTGGTGGGGGATATGGCGAAGCGACAGTAAGAGCCTTACCGCATGCGGTACAGGTTGCAGATCGTTGGCATCTGATGGAGAACGCCAGTCGGGCCTTCCTCGATGCCGTTCGCAAATCGATGCGCCAGATACGCACAGTGATCGGCGCGACCACGATTGATCCCAAGCTGCTAACAGCCGCAGAGCGGATCCAGTATGAGGGTTATCTGCGCCGCGAGGAGACCAATGCGGCTATCCTGGCTCTGTCGAAGAATGGCATACCCATCAAGCAGATCGTGCGTCAGACTGGTCACAGCAGGCAGCTGGTACGGCAGGCGATTCGCGGCGAACGACACGATGTCTTCCGGACCCGGCAAAGTTCGTTGGACTTACACTTGCCGTGGCTCGACGATCAGTGGGCGTCCGGCTGCCGAAACGGGGCTGAACTTTGGCGTCGTTTAACGGCGCGTGGCTTCAGAGGCTCGCTCCGCGTCATCAGCGAGTGGGCGACCCGCAGACGAAGGGCTGAAAAGCCCGACGCACGAAACCTTCAGCGGATTCCATCGGCCAGAACGATCGCGCGCCTCATGACAATCGGCGGAGATCTGCTCACGAAAGCAGAGACCGTCACGGTCGCGGCAATCGAAGCTGGCGTACCATCCTTGGTCGAGGCTCGCGAGATCATCGCCGAATTCCACTTGATGATCCGACGCAGAGCCGAAGCAGGGCTCACGCCGTGGATCGACCGCGCCCGCGCCAGTCTCGTGACTTCCTTCGCCAGCGGCGTCACGAAGGATGAAGCGGCGGTTCGGGCGGCAATCACTTCGCCCTGGTCCAACGGACAGACTGAAGGTCAGATCACCCGCCTCAAGCTCGTGAGAAGGCAGATGTACGGTCGCGGGAAAATCGATCTCCTTCAGGCCAGGCTAATCGGTGCAGAATAATCGGAGCTGCACCAAAATTGCGTCAGAGCCTAAATATTGCAGGCCGAATGACAGCGGAGGTCAAGAATCTTGCACCAGATTTGCGGTCGAACAATTCCAGCGGGTTGCGCAGCGGCATCGTATGTCGGTGGGTTGCGCCGCCGCATCAATGCGTTACAACGATGAAATCCGTGTCTTTTCCCGTCTCGTGGCTAAATCCGTCGTCGGAAATAATCAATGAAGAGGCCGGCGTCAGAAGTTTAGAGATCCTCTCAACGGTATCCCGCGGTATTTCGATGCGGTTGAGGACAGCGTTGGCTTTATCGGGAGACGGTACCGATAGGGCGGTTTGCTTCACGGGCGCTTCGCGTTCTTTTGTGGCATCCTCGATGCGAGGAAATTCGTCCGGAATCGACACGACGGTCCAGCGAATAGCCGCTCCCTCGCTCTGGAATTCCATTGCAGTAAACACGTGCGTTCCAAGGGGCTCCTCCGGATTTTCGATCTTGACCGCAACATCAAACAACGGCGAGAAGCCCTGACGCACGAAGAGCTTGCTCAACTTACGACTCACGAAGACGGAGATCGGGGCCATCTTTCTGGGTGTGCCTTCAGCGGCAGCCGAGTTTGGAACCTGGAGACTAGTCATCTGGAACGCAAGTTCGCCACATTAGTTGATAGCTCGAATCTCTACAGAGGAGAGAGCTCGTGGCGAATGCAGGTGAACGAGGCCGGCCGATCGCGCCGTTGGTGCTTAGTCCGCAGGAGCGGGCGTACTTGGAGAGGCAAGTTCGTCGTCATCGCGTTGCCCGATCGCTATCTGAGCGCTGCCGCGCGATCCTGCGGTGTGCGGATGGCTTGCCAAGCAAGTCCGTGGCTGCCGAACTCGGCCTCCACGAACACACCGTTGGCAAGTGGCGTCGCCGATTTTTGAAGGATCGCTGTGATGGCCTGCTTGACGAGGCCCGCCCTGGCCGCCCTCGAACCATCAACGACGATCAGGTTGCTGAGGTAATTGAGCGGACATTGCGTACAACGCCACCCGACGCGACGCACTGGTCGATCCGCTCAATGGCTGAGGAAACTGGCTTTTCCCACACCACGATCCGCCGAATGTGGATGGCGTTCGGCCTGCAGCCGCACCGCAGCCAGACATTCAAGCTGTCGAGCGACCCGCTGTTCGTCGACAAGGTCCGCGATATCGTCGGCCTTTACCTGTCCCCACCGAACCGAGCCCTTGTCCTCAGTATCGATGAGAAAAGCCAGATCCAGGCCCTGGATCGCGAGCAGCCGGTCCTGCCGATGATGCCGGGCGTACCGGAACGGCGCACGCACAGTTATGTGCGGCATGGTACGACCTCGCTGTTTGCCGCGCTCGATGTCGCCTCGGGGTTCGTCATCGGCAAATGCTATAAGCGGCACCGGGCAGTCGAGTTCTTGAAGTTTTTAAAAGGGATCGATGCTCAAGTTCCTGAAGGCCTCGATGTCCATCTCGTCATGGACAACTACGCCACCCACAAAACACCTAAGATCAAAGCGTGGCTCGCCCGTCGGCCGCACTATCATGTCCACTTCACGCCGACTTCCGCGTCATGGATCAATCAGGTCGAGCGCTGGTTCGCTGAACTCACCAGAAAACAGATCCAGCGAGGTGTTCACACCTCCGTCAGGCAGCTCGAGGCCGACATCCGTACCTTCATCGACCTGCACAACAGAAAACCGAAGCCATTCAAATGGACCAAGTCCGCAGACCAGATTTTGGCTTCCGTCAAACGCTTCTGCTATAAAGCTCAGCGGACTTTATGTGGCGAACTTTAGATTCACGTGACTAGTGGCTTCTGGAGTCTCGGTCTTGGACACCGGTGATCCATGCGTTGCCGCGGCTGTGCTAACGCTCTTACCCACGACTGTGGCAGCCTGAAATTCCGGCGAACCGGACACTGCTTTCGGCTTAAAGAGGTGCGGACTGGTTATCTCGACCGGCTGGACATCGTGGTGCGCAATGATCACGCGCGTGCCGCGCTTCGTGAGATGCCAGAGTCGAATGGCAAAGTCATTTTTCAAACGGATGCAGCCGTGTGACGCCGGATGCCCAGGCACGACACCGGCATGCAACGCAATCCCTGACCAGGTGATGCGCTGCATGTAGGGCATGGGGGCAGAGCTATAAATATTTGAGCGGTGCCATCGTTGTTTGCTGATCACGCTGAATACGCCCAGGGGTGTAGGATGCCCCTGAGTTCCCGTGGACACCATCGAGCGTGCGATCAATGCCCCGTTGTCAAAAAGCGAGACCCGTTGGTCAGCGATCGAGATGATGATCTGGAGCGGGCCCTTCGGAGGGGCCTCAGGCCGAGCGTTCTTCGCAGATCCAGAGTTTGTCTGCCGGTGATAGTGCTTGTGTTTGAACGGAGCGTAGTGGCCTGGCCAGAACCTGTCCTGCGGCCAAAACGGAAACTGAGCGTGTGCGATCCCTGTAGAGAGCATGAAAGCGGCGAAAGCTATTATTGGAGTCTGCCTCCTCATTCAGTGCCTCATGCAGTGAAGTTGCATGCGAGGTCCAACGCAAGAAGCGTGGCGTTACCGACCATAGCCTCGTCTTCAAATCTGGTCGCAGTGGGTCGAAAATTGGACCAATTCCAATGACGGGGCCAATCTGCCGGAAGAAGACAATCGGCAATAGCCGTCGCGCTGATCGCCGGGCCGATCAATGTACGGTGTGAGGGCCGTTGCGACGGACGCTTTGATCTTGGGCAATGGGTTCGGTTCGCTCAGATGATCCCATAAATCGTCAACGACAGACCGCTCGAAGGGACGGCATCCCCGACTACGGCCACTCAAGCGCACCTGTTGGTCCGACATTCACCATGACCGGCTCGCCGCGAACTAGCCGCATGCGTCGCATGGGTCCGAAACTTCCCAACACGCTTACGTCGCAGAACAATTGCTTGCCGCCGGCGCGTTGCATGCGGGCAACACTTCGTGGAAAAGATGATGAACCGCGGTTTGCGCCATTGCGCGGCCATGTCTCGACCCGAAAATTCACCCGTCGCGTGCTTGGCTGTGCAGCATTGCTCGGGTGGGGCCTTTGGAAGCGACGGGATGATGAACCCGCGGCGATTTACGGCAGTGGTGCCGACGTTTTGCGGAACGGTCGTTCTCGCGGGGGGGATCGTTGGCTGGCTGGCTGGCTTCGGTTCGGCCGGCACCGAGAACATCGGCGCAGTGCCAATCGAGGATCGCGCAGCATCGCTCGCCGCCAACGCCAGGCTCGCGGATGAACCGCAGGCAATCGCAATGGACAACGCCGTTGTCGCTAACACCGTTGTCGCGAACGCTGCTGTGGCTGGCGCCGAAGTGGCGACGGCCGCCGAACCCGCGGCGGGGACGGCCACCGACACGACGGCGGCTTCGGATAAGCCGGAATCGATCGTCGTGGCTGCGTTGCCCGATCCGTCGCAGATGCTGTCGGCCGATTTACCGCCCGTGCAGGAATCGGTGGACTTGGGCCACCATGATGTCGCCCAACCGGGGCCGACAACGCGCAATGCCTCCAACTCGGCGCCGGTGACGCAGGATTTTCGCTATCTCATCTATTACGTCTGGTCCGAACTGCCTCCTGCCGAGAAACCGGCGGAGATCGTCTTAAAGTCACTCAAGGACATCCCGGTCGGAACGCCGGTCGAGGAGATCAAGCGCGCTTCCGACGCTTTCGGTCTGGACTTCCATTTCATGAAAGCGGTTGCCAAGATCGAGTCCGGTTTCGACCCCAAGCAGCGCACGGGGTCGTATATCGGCCTGTTTCAACTGAGCAAGTACGAGTTCAACAAATTCGGCTCCGGGCAGATTCTTGATCCCCGCGACAATGCCATTGCGGCAGCTTACAAGGTCATTACCGAAGGCATTCTGTTCGAGTGGGTGACGCAGAAGAAGCCGACCTTGAGTGATCTTTACTTGATCCATCAACAAGGCTGGGAAGGCGCCGCCGAGCACATCAGCCAACCCGATCGCATCGCTTGGAAATCCATGTGTGCCACCAGCGAAGGGAGGGAGAAACGCGAAAAATGGTGCAAACGCGCGATCTGGCGGAATACCCTTCCGGCCGTCAAAGCCGAGTGGAAATCGGTGGATAAGCTGACATCGGGGGCGTTCGTCGGAATGTGGCGCGAGCGGGTTGCGCATTTCCAATCGAAATACATGGCTACCGCCGACGCCGAACGGGCGAACCAGTAGATTTCCGTTGAGTGGTTGGTAGGAGTTGCCGCACGCGCGGGCCGAGCGGGGGCCTCACCGCCGCCGCGAGACGTGGTGTCGCTCAGTGGTCGCGCAGGACGCGCTTTACGTTTTCAACGACTCGCTCGGACCATTCCTACTGCGCGCTAACGAGGTGATCGATCAGATGCCGATGTCTGGTTGTGGCCCGGTCCATGCGTAGACCGCCGGCCTTGGCCGTGATGCTACACATCAGCTCGTCGGTGTGCAGACTGCCTTTCATCAGCATCTCGCCGTGGGCAGCGTGGATCAGTTCGACGGCCTTAGCGGCGGCCGCCTCGCTGTGCGGCGCATCGACGATTTCGATTCTCGCGATGTCGAGCCCGTGAGTGTCGGCCGTGTCTCTGATCTTTCCCTCCGGACCCACCAGGATCGGTCGGATGATGCCCGCGCTGGCGCTGTCGAGGACGCCGCAGCGCAGGGAGGTCTCGTCGCAGGGGTGCACCACGACGGTCTGAACGGGATCGATCGAGCGGGCGCTGCGATCAGAGTATCGTACTTGCTCGGAGTGCTCGTGTGGGCGTTTGCGGTAGCCTGGTCGACGGACTCATCGCTGGCGTTTCATTCACGCCTTTCAGGGCTACTGGGCGGTTTTTGACCTCAAGGGCCTAGTTGAATCCGCAGTGGGCCGGATAGGCTTGAACCATTACCACCTTATACCGTGAGATTTACGGACAACTCTCACGACGACCCAGGCAAAAACGTACCTGAGCCTAAGCCATGCGCAGAGGAGGCCCGGCGGTTCGCGCAGCAATATGCCGACGTTGGGAAGTTACGAGGTCGCTCGAATTGAGGAAGTCTCTGCCCCGCAGACCCTCGCCTGAATCCTTGTCCTCCTCATTGCATGATCGAATGAAGTTCGCTGCCGGCGGCACAATACCCATTCAGGGTGCACAGTGGTTCGTCGCCAATATGTTAACGCCTCGCGCGGAACGGCTGGGTTAGACCAGCATCTGATCAACTACGAGCGCAGGAAAACCGCAGCGTCTAGATAGCAAGGAGGAAATATCGCCTTAAGCCTCGCGCCGCGCAGGAAGATTGTGTGACGAGACAAACCACCACGCGTTGCGATCCAATTCCGAACCGGAGCCGGGTACATTGAATACATTATTCGTGTGGCTTCTGGATTTGTAATTTGGCGTCCGCCAGCCCCCAGGTCCCAGGCTGCGTGGAAGGCAAGATTTGCCCTTTCAGTTACGCAGATTCTTTCCGAAGGGATCTTAGCTAGGACGATCGTACAGGCCGAGGCGCAGAGGCCATCGATGATCACAGTCTGGCCCGTGTTCTTCAAGTTTTCGTACCGATCGAAGTAACGTTGGATCAACCCACCCCGATCGTTGATAATCCTCACCACGGCATCGCTTGGGCCCGCGTATCCCAGTGAAAATGCTGTAGCGAGCAATGCCGTCAGGAATTTCATGTTTGTGCCTCTCAACATTGCATTTACCCCGGTACTACGTTCGAATGTGTTGCGGCAGGAACGACGTCACTGGGCGTTCGGGTAGCGGGTAGCAGGACTCGGCAGCCTGCCTCCGGAATGAACCCTTCGTAGGTTTGGAGCGGCAATCTGAGGCGATCGTGGGACACCCGCAGTTATCGGACGGCTATGCGCTTACATTTCTTGCGACCGCCGAATGGTTTCTGACAGTTTGCCGTACCCGGCGGCCGCGTCTGACTTCCAAGCTGAATACGAGGGTTCGATTCCCTTCCCCCGTCCAAACTTGTCGAAGAACTAGCCTGCGAACGATTGTTGCTTTCGACAAGGACTTCCCGTCTGGCGCGCGGCGCGGTCGTGGTTCACTGCCTCTACTTCGGTACGCATTCGACGTTGAAGGCAATGATGATCTGCGCTGGGTCAGCCTGACCCAGGCTCTTCAAGTCTTCCAAACCGCTTCTCATCCTGGCTCCCGCCTCCTTCAAGCGCTCCTCCAGTTTGGACTTCGCTGCCAGGCAGCGCTCTTCACTGGAAAATTCCTGGAATACCACGGTCGGAAGGACCCTCCATTCCGCTCTGTCATTTGTGGCGGCCGGACTAACTGAATACGAGAAGACGTACATCAGGATCCACATCGGAAGGCTCCATCTGTGACGCGACGGCAGTGAAAGCCTGCGCCCTCAAGGCCATCGTCGATAAGAGGGGCACGTCTCGCCTGCGTCGGTGCTTGCCACAGGCCGTGTTAGTGCAGCGCTGCTTAACAAAGGGAGGTTGATCTGGATCAAACAGAAGCCCGATACTTCCATCCTATGAGCCGGGGCTTGTCCTGGCGGGCGCACTATGGGCGGATCACGCCGATATGGATCATTGCGCTTCCAGCCACGCCAGCGTCTCCGCTTTTTGATCGGACGAAAATCGACGAACTTGCGCCGAGACAAAGTGCTTCGCCATCCGCGGTATGGCCTTGAAGAGCTCGCTGTCAGTCACGACGACCACGCGCTTCACCTGTCGATGATAGCCTCCGACGAGCTTGAGCTGTCCCAGCTCGGAAAGGCCTTTGCGAATATCATTAGGCCGGCCAGCTCTCCATTCGCCGCGACAAAGGGATCGATTTCCTGGGCGAGCCGCTCAAAGTTAGCTTTCTCGCGAGCGCCCCTACCGGCGAGAGAGTGAGGATGCGTCGGTCTCGCAGCAACTCCGGCCTGAGAAGTTCGAGGCCGCTCAACTATCGTCGGCTTATTGGGCTGACCGAAAGCAGCCGCAACATCTGTAAACCGGCGCTCTCACCCACCTCAGACATTGCAAAGATGCAGCAACCGCTAGCCATACATAGCCCGCAAAAAAGCCCCGGCGAGCCGGGGCTTTGGTTTGCGCAGACTGGAGCGATCAGTATCTCGCCGCGACAGGAGCTTTTCCATACCCGCCGAAGCGATAGTTGAAGCGCACAGTGACCATATCCACGTCTTGGCTGATCCGGTCGTTGAGTACGGCCGCAAGCCGCGGATCGGCCACGGAGAAGGAGTTGTTCGCATGTCCCATCCACAGATGATCGTATTCAACACCGACCGACCAATTTTGTGCGAAGCCATACTCCCAGCCGACACCCAGCGCGCCGCCCCAGCGCGTGTTATCTGCCGAGACCAGACCGATCCCGGTGGTGTTGTCGAATATTGTCAGGCGATTGCTGGTTACGGCCGCGCCGCCCTTCACGTAGAGCAGTGACGCGTTCCACGCCCAACCGAGTTGGCCCGTGAAGAGACCGATGGCGTCGGTCTTAACTGTGGTTGAAAGTGTCGGGTTGAACAGGCTGACGCGTGTGTTGCTGAGGTCGGCCCAATCGCCCTGCGCTTCCAATCCGAACACAAATTGATTGGATTGCCAGCGATACCCGACCTGCCCGCCGACAACGCCACCCGACCGATCCCGGCAACCGCTTGCAACTGTGCCTGCGAGCGTGACGAAATCCACGCAATTGTGGCTTTGGCCCCATCCGCCGTTGGCGCCGATGTAGAAACCGGTCCAGTCATAGATCGGAGCGACCACCGGCGGCGGCGCCTTGGTGTAGGGGCGTGCCGCCATATCAGCCGCCGACGCGGGGGCCGCCATGCTCACTGCCAGCAAGGCCACGCCACTTAACAAAATCTTCCTCATTATTCTCGCTCCATCCACGTTTCACCCGAACGATGCCGGTTCTTTTTTGGATGTCCGGCGTTCCAGCTCGAACCTAGCTGAGCCGACTAGCATTCGATGTGCCTAAGCGGCAACAGTCGGGAAAATTTGGAAATGTGCGCGCGCTCTAGTTGAGTAAGCGCTATTGACCAATCAACGAAGGAATTTGCGTCTTAGAATTTGCGGCAGCGGCGGTTTGTTGGCCCCTTAGCCGAAGGTCGATTGAGCGCGTGTCATGTCGGCTGTCAGGGGCAAACCGGACGCCGATCCAACTTGGCGT
This sequence comes from Bradyrhizobium sp. 63_E2_N1_3, assembly GCF_052076005.1. NCBI lineage: Bacteria > Pseudomonadati > Pseudomonadota > Alphaproteobacteria > Hyphomicrobiales > Nitrobacteraceae > Bradyrhizobium > Bradyrhizobium sp. 63_E2_N1_3. The sequence continues at coordinate 2,621,359 of NZ_CP197235.1, forward strand.
CCACCGCTGCTTTTGACCCAATTGAGACATGAGCATTCCATGATTTGTGCAGCGCGCATGAACGCAGTGCACCATTCCCCTCGACGCCTTTTCCTGCTGGCCTGAGTATCTGGAGCAGTCATGTGCAAAGCTTTGGCGAAAACTATGTCGCTCGATGCGCTGCACATATTCATTGACATCTGGTGACAGTGGCCGACATTGACGGCCATGGTAGATAATAGGAGTAGGTGCAATGAGGGCTTACTCAATTGTCGGGCTGCTGTTTGCGGCAGTGGTGTTGGCGACGATTCCAGTCTCGCCGCAGGTTACATCGCGTGGCGTCGTGGAGTTAAGCGTTGATCAAGCGCAGGCCTACACGTATCGGCGCGCCCGCGTGACTGCGCGTCGTGTCGACCGTCGCGATTACCGCCATACGCGTCGTGCCGTGCGGCGTGGTGTCTACTAACGGAGCGCGATGCGCGCCGACAAGGTACGAGACGGTGATCAAAGTGCTCGATCACTCGCCCGCGCCGACGATTGATTGAGTAAATCACTGCGGTTCGTGCATGTCGTTTGCTGCGGCGATGAGTCCAGGTCTGGCCCATCAGCGAAGTGGTGACACGCCTCATTGAGGTCCGTTCAACGAGGCCGACGTGCTTACGTTGAGTCCTTCGCATTTTGACCCATTTGAGACATCGGCCGATCGCAGCCGACGTCCGGTTGGCACGAGGTTTATTTCACAACCAGATGCTTCGTGCGCGCTATGGCGGCAGGCGCGGACGGGGAAATGGTGAACGTCAGCCAGGTATTCCATCCTGACGGACGGTTGGCTGCACCGAATTCGCCGTATCCCCTCAGGCTAAGGGAGCCGTGCATGTCTGCGACCGGGAAGCCGTACCCGATTTGCGGACCGACACCGAAAACGCGTGACCTGAAGCCACCGAGGATCGGGTTCTGGCCGGAATCGTCGGTGATTTGCTGGTAGGCATATCCGACAATGCCGAGGAAAAGCTGCTTGGTGAGGTAGTGCGATGCGCCCCAGTCGAAGTGGAAATCGATGCCGCTCCGGTACAGGGTATCAGGATTCCTGAAATTGTAGGTAAGGCCGGCGACGCCCGAGATTTCGTTTCCTGCCGCCGGGTCGAAATAGGTATAGGCGCCTCCAATGTCGATCGCGCCGTGCCCGAGCCCGATGTTGGGAATCCGCGTCGGATCATAGTCGCCGACGGGAATATTGCCCGTGACGTAAGCCATGTAATTGTCGACGCCATGGCTCCATAGCAGTTGCGCGAATGGCGCGAGGTCGCCGTAGGAGGTAAGTGAGCCTTCGAGCATTCCGGTGCGCGTCATCACAATCGGTCCGGCTATCGCTGTCAGTGTTCCGGCGATACTGGTGGCGGCTCTGCCGTACTGGCCGGACATGCCTACGACCAACTGCCCGCCAAGCACCGCCGTCGTGAAAGTATACGATGGCGCAAGGGCGATCAGGTCGGCCCGCCCGCTCAGACTCAGATTTAGATTAACGTTGACGTTCGCGGGGATTTTGCCGGCCAGGATCTCTTTGGCCGCAGCAGCGCCCCCGGTTGCGGCGACGCCGGAATGGTAATCGATGACACTGAGCGCCCAGCCCGGTGTCTGCTGCATGGCCACGAGGCTCGCAAACTGACCCGGAAACCAGAACGAGCTACCGCCCTGGTCGGCATGCGAAACATCAGCGCAAAGCACGAGAGCAGCAACCGCTGCCGCATAGTTGATGACGCGGCTTCCCGGTTTGTTTGATCTCATTGCAAACCTCTGGGCGGCATTTGCAACCAGTGGCGGCTACTGCAAAGCGCTCCGCGAACCGCGGGGCCCCAAGTTAGACGGCATTCAATACTAGGGCACAAGCAGCGTCGAAATCCGTGACAGAATGGTAACAGCGGGGGATATTTGTATTACGGCGATGACGCAGTCTCGGCTCGACCAAGAGTTGCTTGCGCTGGAGATATTCGGTTTTCTTTGCCGGAGCGAGGTCTTTTCCTGGGTCATCGCGACAAGTGTGGGAGGTCTTGCTGAGGTCTGCTGTTGGCGGCAGAGCCGACTTGATTTTGCTCACCGCAAGTATTGCGGCTCGTGACCCTGGCTGTGTGGAAACGCTGCTGCTTTGCCATGATTCTCTCGTGATTCTGCGGGGGAAGCAGAGAGGCGCTTCGTTGAGCAGGCGGATCGTGGGCAATGGACACTATTGCCTGAATGCCTGAACCCGCTCGCTATGCGCCAACGTCGCGAGACAGTCGAGCATCCGTTCGGCACGATGAATGCACGCATGGGAGGGACCCACTTCCTCACTAGAACGCTCCCAAAAGTAGCCGCCGAGATGGCACTCTCGGTTCTGGCCTGACACGGGTCATCAACATCGTCGGGATCAAGCCGCTGATCTATGTGATCGCGGCCTGAGGCCGAGCCGGTCTTGGCTTGCTATCGGCTCATCTACAAAAGTGTGCTTCTACAGCCAAGACCCTTAGCAAACATCGTCTAGGCATACAGTCAGTTAGCTGCGTATGCTCCGACCATTATGCATTAGGTTCGAATTGAACTGCTTTGGCTCAGTCCTCGTCCTCGGACAGCGCACGGCGCCGGTCTACGGCATCACTCATATCGTGGAGTACCAGAATCGCGATGGCCGCCATGCGCTGCCTCTGTTCGGGATTAAGCGTTTTGTAGAGTGGCTGCCACGCCTCGGCGAGTTTATCCAAATCGGCTGATCGTTGAGCCAATGCTTCCGAGCGCCGCTGCAAGAAGGTGATAGGGTCACGATTGCGCAGGGCTTCGACACGGTTTTCGTCGGCCCGTCTACCCACTGTTTCTCCGATTTTTGCAAGGCGGGCTTTCCGGTCCTCCGCCCTGGCACGAATGGCGCTCTCTACAGCGGGCCAGTATTTCTCCTGGTCAGGTGTCAGCTGCAACGCGGCCTTTACCAGATCAATCCTCATGTCCGTCAGCGTATTCCGGTCGGCTGCATTTAACCGTTCCGGAGTCGCAGAAGAGGTTTGCGAGGTTTGCGCGTTGGCAATCGGGGATGCAGCAAGGAAGAGTGCGGTTGTTCCGGCAACTACTATTTTCAACATCGGCCATCTCCTAGGCGAGTTGCCCCACTCCACAATGGTGACGCACTGCGCGGTTACGTTGATCTAAATCAGGGAACCAGCGCCGCCCAGTGTTCGTCCTTTTACATCTCAGAAATCAATCTCGTATCGAGGGCCGACGGCGAGGCCGGGCACGTTCAGACCTTTGTGGGGTTTGGCCCCTCCAAGGAAGAGGCAGAGAAGAGCGCCCTGGGATGGTGCTCGCATATCAGGTTCGATCTTGAGACCTGCTTGAATTCGGATCGCCTGACCGCTCGCAACTATCGGTCAGACGGAGGTGACGCCGCACTTGATCTCAAGTACATGAAGGCAGTTGCGCGCATTACCGGCTGCAGTTAGAGCGCGTTCGCGAGCGATCGAACGCGCTTGATCTATATCAAGCAGCTCGTGGCCATCTTGCTGCAGGTAACAGACGACGTAGAGCCCAGGTCAATGTTTCGGGGCGCACCGGAGCGACCGGCATGCCACTGGCGGCATATTTCTGGAAGGTCGGAGCAGTGTTGCTCGCACTGCTCTTTGTTGCAAATTATTGGCTGCCGAGGGCCCCGACCGTCGATCAGGCGGCTACGGACCGGCCGGCCATACTTATCCACTCAGATCGCAAATGGCCCGAGCGTATTGTCTTCGATACCCAGTCGCCGGTGATCGTCGCCGCTGCGCCCGTGGCCGAGGCGACCGAGGTCGCAACTTCATCGGATGTGGCCGAACCGCCCGTTACCGTCCCACTGAGCCCGGCGGTGGCGAATTCTTTCGCGATGCTGCCGAAACAGGATACACGCCCGCCTGAAACCGTCGATCGCAAGCGACAACGCAAGATGTTGCATGTTGCGGCTCGACCGAGGCGAAACGTCCAGCCGCAGATGCTTCTGGCGGCACGACAAGGACAGTTCGGCTGGTTCGGCTTCAGAACCTGGTGATCGGCGTCCGGATAAGATCCAAACGCCGAGTCTCGCGGCTCCTATTCGTACATCGCACAGACATTTCCCTGCCAACGGAGACACCTGCGCACTGCACGCCGGGTTTGGCGGATCGTCGTCCTTGCAACGCAGACGCCGTTGATCCGCGTTCTGCCCACTCCGCAGGCGGCCGCGACCGGCGTGTTCAGGCTCTCGGATTGGGGAAGCGTCGGGGAGCAAATTGAACACGTCCACCAACAATCACCGTAGCGCCGGTCTTAAGCTGCAGACCGATGGCAGATTTCTGCGCCGCAGCGCCGCAACCAAACAGATCCAAATTCGGGCATTGTTGTTCTTTGGTGCAATGAACTTTAGGACAATACCGAGAATGCACTATCCCTGAAAATCTTGTCACCATGCACGCCCCTAACCCGGCACCGGAATTGCACGGTTACCAGGCCCATCATCACAAGATTAAGGAATGGGTCCAATGCTGATGCATATCACCTCAGTGTCGGTGCCTCATCCGCACTCCCTTTGCGAACTGGGGATACCGACCGAAACCAATCCGATCGTCAGCCTGAGCCAACTTACCTATCGGAAGTGCAACAAGATCTACGGCGAAAAGGAACCCGCCGATTATGTCTATCAGGTCAAGTCAGGCGCGGTACGAAGCTACAAGCTGCTTCGTGATGGCCGCCGGCAAATCGGCGCCTTTTACGTTTCCGGCGATATCTTCGGACTGGAGAATGGAAGCCTGCACCGTTCTACGGCAGAAGCCGTCGTGGACACGACGGTTCGCCTCATTCGGCGACAGAATCTCGATGTAATTTCCGGCAGTGATGGCGCGCTGGCCAAGCATCTGCTCCGCATGACCACCAGCAATCTGAAGCATGCGGAAGACCATATGCTGCTCCTTGGACGCAAAACTTCGATCGAGCGCGTCGCGGCCTTCATCCTTGAGATGGACGAGCGGCTCACCGACGCCGGCATTTTGGCACTGCCAATGTCACGGCGTGATATCGCGGACTACCTTGGACTCAAGCTGGAAACCGTTTCGCGGGCGTTATCGCATCTGCGCAAGCTTGGCATCCTCGGCTTCATCGGTGCCACCCACCGCCAGATCGTACTGTTGGACCGGCAGCAACTCGCCGGCTTCGATCGTCAGAATTGACAGCCGGGTCGAAGCGAAGACCCTTTGCCGTTCCTAATTGAGCGGCCCCGGTGCCATGCCGGGACCTCTAATCTGCGCGGAAGTACGGTTCAATAGCGAGCGGTGACCGGTGCCGAATAACCGCCGAAACGATAGTTCAACCGAAGTGTGACCATGTCCACATCCTGACTGACCCCGTTGCCGAGAAGGGTGATGCCCCCTGGCGTGACCACGCCCGCGAAGGACGTGTTGTCACGCCCCATCCAGAGATGGTCGTATTCGATGCCGAACGACCAATTCGGCGAGAAACCGTATTCCCAGCCGACACCGAGGGCACCGCCCCAGCGCGTGTGACCTGCGGAGTCAGGCCGACTCCGGTGAGGTTGTTGAAGACATCAAAGCGATTGCGCGTCACCGCAGCGCCACCCTTCACATAGAACAGCGACGCTTTCCATGCCCATCCGAATTGAGCCGTGAACAGCCCAATGCCATCAATCTTGCCTGTGGTTGAGATCAATGGATCGATCAAGCTGACGCGTGTGTTCTTGATCTCGGCCCAGTCGCCCTGCGCCTCCAAGCCGAGCACAGACTGGTTCGTTTGCCAGCGGTACCCGATCTGCCCGCCAACAAGGCCGCCCGAACGATCAGCGCAACCACCTGCGACTGTCCCGGCGGGCGTCAGGAAATCCACGCAACCATGGCTCTGCCCCCAGCCTCCGTTGGCGCCAATGTAGAATCCGCTCCAGTTGTAGATCGCCACCACCGGTGCCGGCGGCGCCGCCTTGACGGCCATATCGGCGGCCATGGCAGGCGCCGTCATGCTCAGCGCTGCGAGACTGAGCGGAGTCATCGAAAGCCTTTTCATCGTCCATATCCCCATGCTCAGAGCTCTTTCGTTCAGAGAACGCGAGCTCTTATGAAGTGCCCGACGTCCACAAGTCTAAAGCGATGAGACCTAAGCCCGTAATAAAATGGCAACACTTGAGAGCGGTGTATGTGCACGGGAACGTGCTTATTCCGCGTCGGGACCTGGATCTCGCTCAGCGTTCTATTGTTCATCGACAAGCCAAGCTTGGATGCGGGGCGACGGAATGAGTTGCCTGGGGACGTGCGGATTGATCGTGCCCGCAAATACAACGAGACCTTCGTCGAGCTTTGCACGAACGAATGCCTTGGCCTCTGCGTCCGTAGCGAAGGTCCTTGTTTCCCGAGGGCTCCGCTGCTTCGGCAGCGTGCCGCGTTTACGAACCTCGAAGGTGACATACCAAGTCGGCGTCATCGCACGCACCAACTAACTGCCCTAGCCCAGTCGTTTTCTTGTTTTGGTGCGGGTATCATGAAGCTGGTTGATCTGAATCAAGATAGCGGTTGGTGCTGTCAGTAAACCAGGCGACGGGCGGTAGGGAACAAGGAGGATGTTCGACGGAGTTAACGCACAGCCCAGTTCACCCTTGATGTACGTCAATGTCGCTCATGTGTCCGGGCACACGCTATCGTAAGCCGTAGGAATGCGGCTTCTGCTACCCTTAGGAGGACATCATGAAGGCTAAGATGCGACTTTCGATCAAGTCAGTGACGGTTACAGGAATCGCTGCCAGCGCACTTCTGGGACTTGCAGGGGCCACGCTTGCTCCATCACCGGCCCGCGCGATCGTGTATTGCCAGTACGTCGACTATCCGGTGGGTTGCGTTGCCCGGGCTGGCGTTGCCCTCCGGCCACGGCCCGTTGCGCGCGCTGCAGTCCGTCATAACGTCGGCGGTAATGCCAATGGCGGCGTTAATCGCGTCGGAGTGCGTCGATAGAGGATTTGCCGGCGGGCCCCTAGCCTTGGTGCATAAACCAACATCGTGGCCCGCGGTGGCATTCAACACAACTTTTCGGCCATGGAGCGTCTTCGTTTCGAGGGACTTCTCGGCTTCAGGAGCAGGCCACCAAATTGCTGTCATCTATTTTCCAATGCGTGATGAAGCCGTCTGGTTGAATCGCCGCACGTGGCATCACCTGCATCGATATCGCGATGGACAGCCAATAACCTGATCACCGTCACCCTCCGTTGGTGCCCTTTGAAAGGAAAGATCAATCCGCGTGCAGAATCAGAAAGAGTTTGATCAGGAGGCAGCCGTTTGGACCGCCTCCTAGTCGTCTCCTTGCTGACTCGGTGTGCCGGGCGTGCGATCAATTCCGCTAGTCTGCAGCAGATCAGGGTGCCATAACGTCGCTGGTATGCTGACGCGCCGAAGTCGATGCCCGCTTCACCGGCTTTCGCGTGTGTTTTACGGGCAGCGGAACGGCAAACCGTTGGTGCCTGCGACCAAAGTCCCCGATGTGCAGGCCATGCCGGTAGGAGTTATGTACCAGCCATTGCTGGAGCTGGCCGTGGACGCCGCATAGTAGGCGTTGGCTGCCCGAGCTCCGCCTGTGTAGTAAGGGCCGCCTCCCCATCCCCAGTTGGGAGATGTAGCCGCCACAGCAGCAGCGCCGCCGACGGCGGCCGCGCCGGCGACGCCAGCGCCGACTACCTCGGCTCCATACCGGTACGCAGCCCGTCGGTCTTGCAGGCGAGCAACACCTGCAACGCTCATTGGGGTCAGTGGTCGACCGACCCGTGCTTGGGCACTCTCGACTGACATAGAGACACCGCGTTGTTCAGACCAGCTAAACGAGAACAGTGCCGCGCATGCGACAGTTGAGCCCGCAATTGCAAGTTTTGTTAGATGCATCTTTTTCATGAACTTGCTCCATTACTGGCTTGCCCCATGCTGAAAGAATTCTGCCTCACCGCCGGGTGGGCATTGCGCTAGAAGTAGCGAGCGTCAGCGAGGACATTAAGCTCGCCGTTCAGAGACAGGGTTACTACATGCGCAAGCTAACGGACTTTAAGAAGCGGTAGTCCGCAAAGCGCACGTGAAACCGCTACAGCATCACAACCAACCAAGCCGCGATCATCGCGCTGTTTCGCGTCGTCAACCGCTATGCCGGCAACCTCGCACCGATGCCGGTCGTGTTTCCGGGTTACCCGGCAACACTGACACCGGCCGCGAGCTGGCCATGATGCGCTGGGGCATGCCGCCGCCACCAAAGTTCGGCGGGCCACCGGTCACCAACATCCGCAATGCCGTCACCGCACTGGCCAGGCTGCCTGAAGCCGGAGAACCGCCGCCTTGTCCCGGCTAACAGCTTCTCCGAGCAACGTCCGCTGCCGGATGACGCGCTGAGGATCGTGGCGCGTGGCGCCGAAGGAGAACTAAGGCCGTCAAGTGAAAGTTGCCGTCGATCGACCTTACCGATCCCCAAGAGCTGCCCGCAAGAGTCTTGAGATCGCTACGCAGTCCAGCTCGGCAAGCGCGCGGCATCGCCGATTAATTTCTTGAAAGCCGAGCATTTCAGGCGCTCTAGGTCCCGTTCTCCGTCCGCCGCACGCGCCAGAAGATGTTCAGCAATTTCAAGCGCCGAAGCCGACTTCCGCTGATGGAAACGGGCGTCAAGCAGCACCTCGTCCAACGCGCGGCGCAATGTGGCTATCGTGGATGGATCGTAGCTCATGTCGGTCGTGTAGCCGACGCTGACAACAGTGAGATGACTGCCAAAGGACGCTGGGTCCGTTTGGCCTCTTTACGGCCGCGGTCACACTGAAGATCAAGAATTGTCCGGATTTCATACCCGTGCAGTCGTTTGGTTGTCGCAGATCGATGCACCTACAGCGCCGCAGGCCTCCAATCAGCGGATTTTCGCTTCAGCGCCAGCGTATGCGGCTCGTGCGAGATCGGATCGAGGGGCGGGCTCTCCAGAGGCGTCAGCCATCTCAACCCGAGTCGTCGCGCCCCTGTCCGATCTAGTAGGCGCGACGAGGCTGCCGATAGGCTGGTTCCCGTGGCACTTGTGCGTTTGCAAAATATGGATTGGTAACGCACATGGCGGAGAGGCCCGATGCATTGGCGTGGCACTGCGCCATCGAGCTATAGCCGCAGTAGAAAGTTTCGCCTCCGCCCCAGTACCAACGTTGTAGGCAGATCGGAGCATTCCCGCCATATGTTTGGGCCTGAGTTGGCGCGGCCGCCAAAACCGAGATCGTTGCCCAAATCGCCAAAGTTGGAATGCGCATCAGAATTTCCTTACGGATCGACTCCATCGCATCAGCGTATCGAAGCCAGACAAAGCCCATTGCTTCAGATCAATTCACATTCGCGCGAGTGGCTGGGGCTACGGCTGTGGTGGTTCAACGCTGCAGCGGGCGCCACCTCGGGCTTGCTCGCCAAATGAGGGGCGAAGATGGGTTTCCGCGCGGAAAGCTGACGATGATTGATGGGCGGCAGCGCGAACGCCACGAGTTGATCTTTGGGGCAGGGTAATCCGGTCAAGCCAGAGCCGCAGCGCCACCGGATCCCCCGCGAGCGCCGCCGCAAAATCGCCAGCGCGGGGGGGGGCTCCGGGGGCGTTGTTGGGGCGGCGGCTGTCAAACCATGCCGCGATTTACGTGCCAACCGGTCTTGTCGTGATGGCGCTGCGAAACGCGAGAGGCGAACTAACGGTGGAAATGGTTTGCGTACCCTCGCCGACGCCCTGAATGGTGAGGTCGCCATAGTTCAAAAGGCGGCCAAGAACGCTTTGATTGACATCGACGCTCTCAACCTTGTCGAGGCGCATCTCAAAGGTCCGCCTCTTAATGAAACCGGCCTTGTGGACGACCCGCATGTTGGTAACGTCGGTCTCGGTGGTCCAGCGGTGGAACCAAGCCGTCGCCGTCCAGTACAAGGCCGCAAGCCCAGCGACCGCCGCCAATACCAAGTAAACCAACGTCAGCGCGTCGACGGCGACCAAGCGCCACAGCACCAGAAATGCGACCGCCGCGATCCACGCCCCGATTGCAGGCAGAAAGTACACCCAGTGTTCGTTGGTCGAATACAGCACCCTTTCGCCAGGCTGTAGGATTTCGTCGATATAGCGCCCCATACGCCTACCCGGAGTTTACCTATCACCGCGGTAATATGCGCCATTTTAAACGGAGAAAGACCTTGATCTATCTCAAGCCTTCCAACGGCCAGCGCCGGAAGCTCGCATGCTTTCACACGAGAGCCGGACCCATCCCCTGCCGTGAGAGGTCGGGATGTTTGGACGGTTAAGGGAGGTGCAGAATGATCAGGTTGATTGCTATTGCCGGCTTCGCCTTATCGGTCGCAGTATCGGCGCAAGCCATGACACCTGCGCCGATTACTCCTCCGCCCAACGGCATGATCACTGAAGTCGCTGCTGCCTGCGGCGCGGGTAGGACACGAGTTAACGGTGTGTGCGTCGCAAGAACCACCGTCCGCCATACCCGTCGAGCCGTCCGCAGATGTGCGACCGGAATGACTTGCTAGCGCGCCGATGGCTTAAGCGGTGCAACCACGAAGGCTGAGACGACCCGAAACTGTCACTAGCGGCATTCTGCAATCAAGGTTGCCCGAAGCCGCTGATGGAGCGGCTGCTGGGTGTGATGGTCGCCGCACGTGATCCAGATCAACGCTGTCGCTCGACTGCCGAAAAAATTGGCGCATGGCAAGACGGCTTTCCATTATCGAAGTGGGGGCGATTGCGATTATCGTTCTCAGCGTGGCTGTACTCGCCTTCGTCGGGTTTTCCATTTGGGCAGAATTATGAAGGCCGGGGTGCGCCGAGACTAACGCCATCCTCCACGCGCTCCCGGCGCACCGCCTCGCTCGCCGAGTTCTTCGACTTGAGCCACGTCTTCGATAGTCCGCCGTCCGCTTCGACACGATCCCTTCCAGCCCCATCTGGCAGAAGTGCTTGAAGATCGTCGGGCCGCCGCCGGTCAGGTGTTCGTTGAAGCGGATGGCGCGCGACTGTTGAGCGCGAGCCACACCACGTCCTTTTTCTTGGTCTGTGGGTTCGTAGAGTTGGCACGTCGCGTCATTTCGCTGTGCTAGGCATCCGTCGCCACGACGACACAGAACAGGCGTCAAGGGTGAGGCCATTAGAAGGCCCTACAGCGCGCCGCCAGCGCCGGGCTACCGGACACCGGCAAGCCGCACCAGTTTTCCAGCCACTGGCTTAGTCGTGAACGGTCGGGGCCAACTCCAGACCATAGCGGCTTCGGCCTGCTTTCTCTCATCCGCGGAGTTGCGTGGCAAGAACACTCCAAGAAACCCGTGTGAGACATGCCGGGGCGGTCTGACTATGTCCGTTCGCCGGGGCGATCTCAACTGATCGACGCAACACTTTATCTTAGAGGAAAAGATGGAGTGTTGGATGGAACGGAGATTTCATAGAGGTTTCACTGCGGCAGAAAAGACGGAGTTATGGGACCGGTGGAAGCGCGGGGAGTCACTGAAGGCGATCGGGCGAGCTTTTGGTAAGCAGTCATCGTCGATCTATTTTCTAGTTGCTCCGCATGGAGGGTTTCGTCCTGCGGAGCGGCGTCGCTCCAGGCTGGCATTGACGCTTGCGGAACGCGAGGTGATTTCCAGAGGCGTTACGGCACATCAATCGGCCCGGTCGATCGCCAAATTACTTGGCCGCTCCCCATCGACGGTGAGCCGGGAAATGAGCCGCAATGGCGGCTATGACCGCTACCGGGCGACACTTGCGGACGAGAATGCCTGGGCACGATCCCGTCGTCCAAAATGTTGTAAGCTGGCGACCAATCCGCGGCTTCGGCAGGCAGCGGCAAGGAAGCTCAGATTAGATTGGTCACCCGAGCAGATAGCCGGTTGGCTGAAGAGAACGTATCCTGAAGACGAGTGTAATCAGGTGTCACACGAGACCATCTACCGCAGCCTGTTTGTCCAAGCGCGTGGCGTGCTCAAGAAAGAGCTGCTTAGTCATCTTCGATCGAGGCGTTCGATGCGCCGCTCTAGGCCGGTTGATCCGAATGGCGATAGACGGGGACACATGAAGGATGCCGTCTCAATCCGTCAGCGACCGGCTGCGGTTGAAGATAGGGCTGTGCCTGGCCATTGGGAGGGCGATCTGTTGTCCGGGCCGAACAACACCTACATCGCGACCTTGGTCGAGCGTCAAACGCGTTACGTGATGTTGGCCAGGGTGGCAGGCAAGGACACCCGGACTGTAGTCAACGCGCTCATCAAGCAGGCGAAGAAGCTACCTAAAGAGCTGTATAAGTCCCTGACCTGGGACCGGGGCAAGGAACTGACGGATCATCGGCGCTTTACGATGGCGACCAACATCGATGTCTATTTTTGCGACCCGCAAAGCCCGTGGCAGCGCGGGTCGAACGAGAATACCAATGGCCTGCTCAGACAGTACTTTCCAAAGGGCACCGACTTGTCGGTGCATTCGCAAGCCCATCTGAACAAAGTGGCTCGTCAGCTAAACGAACGACCACGTGAGACCTTGCAATTTGAAACGCCAGCAGAGAGATTTAATGCCTGTGTTGCGTCGACCGGTTGAGCCGGCCGGGGGGTAGACTGGAAGAGAACGGCACGCGGCCACCGCAAGGTAGCAAAGGCCAGAAAATTCATAACTACAAAAAAGCCCCGGCGAGCCTGGGCTTTGGTTTGCGAAGGTGGGTGAGATCAGTATCTGGCCGCGACCGGTGCGCCGTATCCACCGAAGCGATAATTCAACCGAAGCGTGACCATGTCAACATCTTGGCTGACCCCGCTGCCGGTGAGGATGAACCCTCCGGGAGTAACCACGCCTGCGAAGCTGGCATTATGACGCCCCATCCAGAGATGGTCGTATTCGATACCGAGCGACCAGTTGGGCGTGAAGCCGTACTCCCAGCCGACACCGAGGGCGCCGCCCCAGCGTGTGTGGCCTGCCGATGCCAGGCCGACCCCGGTGATGTTGTTGAATATATCGAATCGATTTGCGCGTCACGGCGGCGCCGCCCTTCACGTAGAGTGCCCCTTCTGCAACATTCGCCAAAAAAGGGATCGCGCGACTGTCCGCACCGGCATCTATTTGTTGTGTGGGTAGAGCGTCCGGCTAGGGTCAGATTCGGTAAGGGGTAGTGGGCAACTTCAGGGGAGATTGATGCTGAAATTCGTAATTGCGGGTGCTGCGTCTTTGGCTTTGGTGGGAGCGGCAGTTGCCGCGGATCTGCCTCGTCCGCAGCCCGTCGTCCAGACCGCGCCGGTTGGTAAATATCCCGTCGGCAAAACTCCAGTCGGCAAATACCCGATCGGCAAGGCTCCGGCGCCAGCTCCGTTAGTCACCAAGGGCTAATCCCGAAGATTGAAGCGCCTTCGGCCCGTCGGGGCCGGAGGCGTTCACCTCCAGTAATGTTTAGCTTGGGCTGTGTTGGGCCCAAGAAGGGTTGAACGTGGCAAGGGTGATCTGGGAATACCGCGATCTGCGATTTATTGTCGGAGTCGCAATCTTTGCGGCTTCCGTGGGAAGCGCTAGTGCACAGCAACTCGCGGCGCGTGCTGATGTTCAGCAGCGACCGGACACTTCCCCCAAGACCTCAATCAACTCCGCTACGAAAACGGCCGCAGCTGCGCCAGGCAGCCCGCCAGCCACGTCGGATGCAAAGCCGGCCCGGGTATCTTCAGTTAAAGGACCCTACTACGTTGATTTTCGTGCCCGCACTGCTGCATCCTACGGACACGCATTTGTCTGGTACGGCAAGACGAGCCAAAGGGCGGTCGAAGTTGCCGGCCTGCATCCAGCAGGCGACACACTGCCGTACGTATTGGGACATCTCATGTTTGTGCCTTCTGAAACGGGCGCGAGCTACGGCGACCTCGATGAGCAATATTTGACAGCCAGCTATCGAGTCTACTTGAATGAGGCTGACGCCAAAAAGGTATTTGCTTACATCAAACGTCTTCAGGCGACCTCGCCGGTGTGGAACGCGGGAACAACCAACTGCACCAATTTCATCGGTCGCATAGCGAGTTTTATGGGTTTGAAGGCTCCATTCCATTTGTTGAAGCCTGAAGAATACATAAACAAACTCAGAGCGCTAAACGGTGGACGTCAAACGGTGCAATTGGTTGCCGACCGGTAGACCCCGGGAAATGGCGGGCCAAACTCGAGGTGCCATCCGAGCTTGCGTGATGGCGTATCAACGAGCCGGACGGGATGAGCGCGTCGCGTAACGTGTATCGCGATGGCGGCATACACACGGGGCCGCACTGCTCGGCCAGTCTCGCCTAACCGAAAAGGCCGCCAACTGAGGCGGCCGCGGAGGAGCAATGTCCAAGTGGCGGCCTAATCTTTATCTGTCCAGCATTCCAAGGAAACTCTACTGGTCGCGCCCGTGAAGCGGTTTCTGTGTTCGAAGCCTTGCCCGATTGGCTCGTAGCGGAACATCCAGCCGCCAACCAATACGGCGAACACAGTGGCAAATGAAGGCCAGCGGCGCTGGCCCGTCTGCCATTGCAAAGGCCCTCAAGATAGGCCACGCGTCAGTTTATCGCGCGCTTGCGGAGTGATCGGTTGCGCGCGCGTCCCTGCAACGGAAACTTGGTGCGGCCTCGGGGGAGGGCAAAATCCCATGGAAAGCATGCTACCAGGACTGTCTGTGGATCTCGCCCCGCAGCCGACCTGAACCCGAACCTGCCGAAGACCTTCAACATTGATGTGTTCTCGGGCAGGACTTCCGCCGTCAATTCCTTCAGTCCCGTTTCCCTCGTGATGTCGACGAGGTGCCGCATTAGCATCGAGCCAACGCCGCGCCCCTGCCATGCATCGACCACCATGAAAGCCATCTCGGCCCGGCCGGGCTCGGAGACAATATATCGGCGGCCGCCAACCACAGCCTTCCGGCCTGCTTCCTCCGCGCGCGCAACCAAGGCGATTTGATTCTTAAAATCGACGTCCATGAAGAAGGCGCGCTCCTTGTCGGAGAAATGGCGCTTCATCGCAAAAAATCGGCGCTGCAACGACTGCGGGCTCGCTTGGTCTAGTGCGGCGAGCATGTCGGCCTCGTCCTCCGGCCGAAGCGCGCGAACTTCGACCGGACTGCCGTCGCGCAAGTGCTCTCGTGCACTGGTGACCGACATGCGGACTCCGGTGTCGAGAGGCCGGGCGACGCACTTGCCCGATCCCGCCCAAGGGCCTCCCGGCCGGTCGTGGTCGCTTGATCTGGATCAAGACCTCCGCGCGAGAGGGGGAACTAGCTCACTCACCCGCAACATGCGTGGCCAAGGCTGAAGGCGCGTCCGTGAGAACACTCCGCCAGATCATCTTCGGAGACGAGGTCATCCAGCTTGTGATCCGGCTGGGGTTGCTCGCGGTCCTGATCGTCTGGACACTGCTCCTGATCCGTCCGTTCGTGCCAATCCTGGCCTGGAGTGTCGTGCTCGCCGTCGCGCTTAATCCGGTGTTTCAGCGCCTTGCCAAAATCCTCGGCGACCGGCCGAAACTTGCGGCAGCGATCCTAACCCTTATCAGTCTCGCCGTTGTCATTGGGCCCGCGACGTGGCTCGGCATGGGCGCAGTCGACGGGATCAGGGATCTTGCCGGCCAAATGACCGCCGGCGAGGTGTTGGTTCCGTCGCCACCTCAATCGATCAAGGATTGGCCACTCGTCGGGCCTCGGCTCTTCGATCTCTGGGATCAGGCCTCGACCAATCTGCGTTCGCTTCTGCGCGAAGTGGTGCCGTATCTCAAGCCCTTCGCGACGACCTTGCTCGGATTTGCCGGCAATGCCGGTGTGGGGACCGTGAAGTTCCTGCTGTCCGTGGTCGTGGCTGGCGTCGTGTTTCCATATGGCCCGCAACTCGTGGCCGCGGGTCGTGACTTTCTGTCACAGATCGTGCCCGACCAGAGCGAGCACTTTCTGGACCTCGCGGGTACCACCATCCGTGCGGTCGCGCAGGGTGTGATCGGCGTCGCGATCGTCCAATCCTTGCTCGCCGGCATTGGGTTCAAGCTGGCCGGTATCGCCAGCGCGGGACTACTGGCGTTCGTGGTGCTATTGCTGTCGATCGTGCAGATCGGCGGAACGATCGTCATCCTGCCGGTCATTATCTGGATCTGGACTGACAAGGAATTCCCGATCGCGCTTCTGCTGACG
This sequence comes from Bradyrhizobium sp. 63_E2_N1_3, assembly GCF_052076005.1. Classification (NCBI taxonomy): domain Bacteria; kingdom Pseudomonadati; phylum Pseudomonadota; class Alphaproteobacteria; order Hyphomicrobiales; family Nitrobacteraceae; genus Bradyrhizobium; species Bradyrhizobium sp. 63_E2_N1_3. The sequence continues at coordinate 2,637,500 of NZ_CP197235.1, forward strand.
GTGTTTCTCGCGATCGTATCTGTGCTCGACAACATCCTAAAGCCGCTCGTCATGGGGCGAGGCCTGACCACACCCGCGCTCGTCATCCTGATCGGGGTGATCGGGGGAACCCTCGTCCACGGCATCATCGGCCTCTTCATCGGACCGATCATTCTGTCGGTGGCTTGGGAGCTGACGGTTGCCTGGATCCGTACCGAACGCGCTCCGCAGCGGGGAGATGTTGGCTATGGGCCGCCGCGCTCTCTTGATCTGCATCAAGGCGTCTCATCATCCCCTTCGCCGGATAACAATCGCTGACCGACGAAACCAGGAGCATGGCCGAGTCCGCCATGGGAGCACGCGATGGCAGTCCAGTTCCTCGGCACCGTCATCAGCGTGATCAACAGTGATCAACATAGAGCTTCTGCCAGTCTCCGAAGGTGATGTCTTTGGCTCCGCGCTGCCCGCGAGGGGCGATCTCGGCGGGCTTCGCCTCAGAGGCCTGCTTTTGCGCCGCGGCGTTCTGGACCGAAGCTGGTCCGGCAATGGCCGCTGCGAACAAAATCAACAGGAAGGTGCGAGCGTGCCCGGGCCATGGCGTTGAAGGGGCGTTGATCATGGTTGCGTCTCCAGGCGCCACCCTCCGTAACTATTTATGCGCGTTGAGGGATTTTTCGACGAGCGGTGACCACATCGGAATTGTGTCGGTCGAGCCGACGAAGAAATGCCCCTCATTGCCGAAGGGCGGCATCAGATGATATCGGCCCTGCCGCCGGCCGCAGTGAAAGCCTCATGCATGCGCTTCAACAACGCCGGGCCAAAGAACGTCTCGATATAGAACCACAGCATGGCACCCGCGAGGTAGGGCCGAAATCCGCGGTCGCTTCGACCAGTCTGTCCGGCGCGCAGTTGTTGTTGGGCTTGCCGTCGACGCGACCGCCGCGACCTGCTGCAAAGGTGATGATCGCTGGAGACGGACATTGTCTTCGGCGAGGGCCGGCAAGCCGAAGGCGGCAAGGAGAACCAAAGCCGTCAAGAGCGGTCGGAAGATTGCGGCCAACTGCGTACGCATCGTCGCCTCCGTCAGCCGTTATAAGTGAGCGCCACGATGATCGGGCCGAGCACAGTCAGGACGACGTTGCCGATGGCGTAGGGCACTGCGACGCCGAGTACTGGGGTCTGACTCTCGGCGACTTCGCAGGCTCCGGTCACCGCAGCATCGACGGTCATGGCGCCGGCCAGCGCCCCGCAGGTGATGACCGGATTCATGTGCAACACATAGCGCGCAAACAGTGTCGCGACGATCAGCGGCACCAGCGTGACGACCAGGCCCATGCCCACCAGCAACGCCCCGTGCGCCTGTATCGCAGCCCAGGCCGCGGCTCCGTTGCCGAGCCCGATGGCTGCGATGAAGCCACCGAGCCCGAGATCGCTCAGTGTCTGCTGTGCCGCGCGTGGTAACGCTCCGATGGTCGGCCGGCGCGACCGCATCCAGCCGCAGACGAGGCCAGCGATCAGCGCGCCGCCGCCGCCGCCCAAGGTCAGCGGGATGCCGCCGACCCTGAGGCTGACGAGACCCGCGAGGAGGCCCGCGGCGATGCCGGTTGCGAGAAAGGCGATGTCGGCGCGGTCGCCGGAGCGCAGGATCTGCCCGACCTTCGTGGCGGCACGCTCGATGTTGCGAGTGCTGCCGACGAGCGTCATGACGTCCCCGACATAGACGCGGGTGTCCGGGCCCAACGGGACCTCGCGGCCCATCCGGGTCAGCGTGCGGAGATAGACGCCGCGTGCGTCGTTGCCGACGCGTTCGGCGATCTCCTTGATCGATCGGCCATGGAGATGGCGGCTGTCGACGAGGACGTCGATCACATTGCCCGGAATTGCCTTCAGGATTTCGTCGGCATCGATTTCCTTGCCGATGACCGGCTTTGCCGCGACGAGGGCAGCGGTTCGCCCGGCGACGACGATGTCGTCGCCGGGTTCGAGGATGCTGTCGAGGCGCGGCTCGATATCGGCTCCCTGCCGCACGATTCGCTCGACGACAGTGCGGCTGCCGATTTCCTCTTCGACGTCCTTGACCGTGCGTCCCGCGGCGGCCGAGACCCGGTAGGCGCGCGCCTGGAATTTGCGATAGTGCAGATTTTCACTCTGTGGCGGGTTGCCGCCGGCAAGCTCCGCCTCCAGCTTCGCCGCCTCCGCCTTCAAATCGATCCGCATCAGTTTCGGTGCGACAAACGGCACGTAAAGGAGCGTGAGAATATAGCCGAGGACATAGGTGACGGCGTATCCAGCTGCGATGTTTGCTTCTTGCTGCTTCAAAGCATCACCGGACAAGCCGACTTGCGCGAGCGCTCCGGACGCCGTGCCGATGATGGAAGATTGCGTCAGCCCACCGGCGGCAAGTCCCGAGGCCGTGCCCGGATCGAGCTTGAACGTGAAGGCAAATATCAAAACGAGGATGAGACCCGTGCCGCCGAGCACGAGCGCCATGGCGACCTGCGCCAGGGTGCGGATGCTCAAGGAGGCGAAGAATTCGGGGCCGGACCGGTAGCCGATCGTGAACACGAACAGGCTGAACAGAAGCACGCGCAGCAGCGACGGGAATGTAAAGGTTCCGAGCTGACCGATGAGCACGGCCACCACCAGGATACAGGCTGTCGTTCCGATTGAGAAACCACGAATCTTGGCTCGGCCCAGCACCGTGCCGATGGCGATGGAAAGCAGCAGGAAGATTTCCGGAGCGGTGGAGATCATCCACCTGACGGTATCCATGGCGCATGCCCTCCAGCCATTTGCGCCGAATCTGAATCGTGAAACCCGGCGACGCTTGATCTAGATCAATCCTCGCCGACGGCACGCCTTCGCCTTTTGAGCCGTGCAGGATTCGGGACAGTCGACGTCTCGGACATGAGCACGATGGACATCGTCACTGCTTCGTCGGCGCACCGCGACGATCGGGTACCAGTCGTGTTCTGCTTTGGGTCTACCGGCTTGGTCTGCATGGACGGAGCTTGGTATCGCTGTGATCGCTCCCTTAACCCTGCTGCCTGGCCGCGAAGCCGACCTCAACGAGGCCCGTTTATGAACGCGCCGTCCGATCGCTCGACAGCGTGCTCGGAGAGGGCAACGCGGGGCAACCGTCTGATCCAAAGGAAGGGCATCCGACCGCATCGTCAGCCGGGCGGCCATGACGTGAACCGTTTCATCGCACGCCGGTCGGCCGCCAGCTGCCTCGGACATCAGACGAATCAAGTTCGCCTGACCTACTCACCCTACAAGAGATTCGCGCGCCACGCGGAGTCCGGGGGAAACACCCCGCAGTTATTCGACCTATTCACAGCGTCTTGACTCCGTGCGAATCGATTCGGCCCCCTTTGATGTGATAGCAAAGCTGTTTTGTGATGATGCTGCTGCTGGTCGGAGTAAGCGCGGTGCAAGCCCAGCAGTCGTGCATGCCCTGCTCGCTGCGCACACCCGGCTTGCTGTACGAATGCGTCGATAAGAACGGAAAGCTGCAGCCTGCTGGACCAACGGCAGCGCGGCAGACAAAACACTTCGACCAGTGCATGGCGCGCGGCGGCTCAGGTTACAAGTGTCTCGATGAAGCAGCGAAGGTGAAGTGAAGCAGCGGAGTGTCTGCCGAAGGGCTGATGACTGCTCGATAGAGCTACAATCGCCGCAACTCTGCGGCCGCGCGGACCGTTATCTCAGTTGACGGAGCTTCGGGCGGCCGCCCGAGCCATGGGTGCGCAGCTTGTGTAGATGATCTTGTTTGAGACACCGAACCGAAAATAAACGCGAGCCGGCTTGCCTTCGTAATTTTGATAGTCGATTTGAACGCCGTGGCCCGTCAGGCTCACGTCGTCCAGCGAAAATGAGAGTACTCGCTTCGTTTCGAGCTTAGGTGACCGGTAGGCAGCGATTGCTTCTCGCCCAGTCAGGCTGACGCCTTCGCAGGCGCATTCAAGCACCGCTCGCTCATCATACAGATCGAGCAGCGCGTTGACGTCTCCACGCCGGCAGGCGTCGAGCCAGTCTACAACTGTGGCAACGGGGTCAAAGTCATCCCTCGAAATAGGCATGGAGGTTCCATCATCAGCCGCGCCGCTCCCGGCGCGGGACTTAGATGGACTGTGATGAATGCTGCTTGAACGCACTCCCGCAGAACTACTGATTGAAGCCCGCCTGATCGAAGCTCAGGCGGGGCGATAGATCAGGCCGCAACGTGAAGCCCGATATTGGCGTCCTTTCTCGATGTCCGCCCGCCGACGATCCGCCGCAGCTCGGCCGCGACGCCGTCCAGCACCGCGCGCTTTTCCTTCATCCGCTTGGAGTGATTGTACACTTTGCCGGTGACCGTCGGCACGATCTGCTCGGCCTTCTTGCTCGCGGCGTGGTCGAGGCACTTCGCAATCCATGCGTCGTCGAAGCCGAGGTCGCCGGCCAGGGTCGCTGCCGTCCGGCGCAGGTCATGGGGCGTGAACGGCTTGAGACCGAGCAGCTCGCAGAGGCCAGCGGTTTTGGTTTTGTCCTTGTTCGTCTCGTGCTTGGTGCCGCGCAGGGCGTCGGCCATCGCTTTCCGGTGGATCGGCTGGCCCTTGTACATGGGACTCTCGAAGGCAAACTGCTGACCATCCGAGGCGAGCGCCTCCTTGATGATCTCGACCGCCAGATCGGATAACGGCTGCTGGATCACCCGCCGCTTCTTGACCCGCTTGAGCGGCACGTCGAAGCGCGGATGCTCGCCGTCGAGGTCAAACAGCTCATCCCGATGCGCGCCGAGCAGTTCCCGCGAGCGCAGCATGGTGACCAGTTCGAACTTGAGTGCGAGCCGGGTCCGGCGGTCGTAGGGAAGGTCGTTGCGGTCCAGTCCTTGCCAGAACGTCTTGATCTCGTCTTCGGAGAGGACCCGGGTGCGGGGATGTTCGGGATCGAGTTTTGGCAGGTTGACGCAGGGGCTGGCGGTCACATAGTCGCGGCCTGCCTCCGCCGCCCAGGTGAACAGGCCCGAGGCCGCCTTGCGCATATGGCGCGCGTTGCTGACCGAGGGCTTGCCGAACTTGCCTGCGACGATGTCGTTCGAGAGTGTGGCGATGTCGTGCTTGGTGACCTCCATGGCCAGCTTCTTGCCGAGGCGTGGGCGGATGAGGCGGTCGAGGTGGCTCGCGGTGTTTTGCCAGCTTTCGAGCCGGGGGCGCATCTCGCCATCGGGCTTCTTGACCAACGTCTTCATCCACGCGATGCGCTCGTCGATGATCTCGGCGACGGTCTTGCCGCGCTTCGCCTTCGCAGCTTTCTGGTCGCGGAAGGTCTCGGCAAGCGCCTCGCCACCCCTGGCCCTGAGGCCGTAGACCTTGCTACGGGTGTCCTCGACCGTGAAGGTCTCAGCATTGTAGACGCCAAGCCAGCCGGTGCGTTGCTTGCCGGTCTCCCGGTCGGTGAACTTGAACGAGAAGGTTGCCACCCCGGGTCGTGGTGATGCTTACGTACAGACCAGGGCACTTACGGTCGTAGAGCTTGGTCCGTTTGGCAACGCGTTTCTCGCACATGCGGTCGGTCAGAATGACGCTGCTGTTGCGGCCCCGCTTGCCGGCGGGGGAGGGGGCAATGCTACTATCCATGTGGTTTCGGCTCCTAAGGCTTGAGACCAAAGGGCTCGGCATTGGGGCTTTCAGTTTGTCGTGCGGACGCTGAAAGGCTTAGGGCCGGGCCCTTATTTTGGTGAAGCCCGCTGAAACAGCCCGCATCAGGCTAGTTGAAAAAGCCTAAAAGGGTTTTGTTAGTTTCGGCGTGTTTCACCGAATGCCAAAGTATAGACGTGTGGTCCTGGCCGTCGTCGCTACGGTCAAGCCTTTGCGGATGCGGCAGTCGCGTCAACCGGCGCGGTGTCGGTGACTTTCGCAGGCGTGAGGGAGGCCAGAAGGAATTCGGCTCCCGGGAGAGCACGGCATAAGCCGTCCAACCACTGCGCAGGGAAAATAAATAGGCGCATGGAGTTCTGTAGAGCGACGTGCAGTTCGCATCCCATTGATCCCGCGCGCAATATCCCCATAACGTGTCATACGCCTTCATGGGCCTCTACAGACACGATCGCGACACTTCGCGAGAACGGGGACACGAATTACATGGCACGCAAAGTCAGCTTCAGTGCGCTGGAAAGCCGCAGCGCGCGGCTGCGATTAAAGATTCGCCGCAGGCCTTACAGTGGCCCGTCGCTCGCGCGCGGAATCGCGCTGATGTACAGGCGCAACAAGACCAACGGCACATGGGTGCTTAAGGTCAGCGACGGCCATGGCGCTTACTGGACCAAGAGCTTTGCGTTGGCCGACGATTTCGAGGATGCCGACGCCAGGAACGTGTTGACGTTCCACGAGGCGCAGGATGCGGCGAAGAAGCTGGCGCGCAGCGATGACGGTAGCGCCAGCAACGCACCGATCACTGTTGACGGTGCGCTCAAGGACTACAAGCGCGATCTTGAGGCCCGCGCAGCCAATCCTTACAACGCAGAGCATCCGCGCCTGCATCTCACGCCGGCGCTGTTGTCGAAGCCGGTGGCGCTGCTCGCGGCGATCGAACTGAAGAAGTGGCGCGACGGCCTGCTTGGCACGATGGCGCCGGCCACGATCAATCGGCTCTGCCGCTGCGTTTGCGCTGCGCTGGAACTGGCGGCGCAGCATGACCAGCGCGTCAAGAACCGTGAGGCATGGGAAATTGGTCTTGCCAATCTGCCTAACGCGCAGGAGGCGAGAAACGTGATCCTGCCGGACAACAAGGTGCACGAATTCGTCGCCGCCGCTTACGGACTCGATCATCAATTCGGACTGCTGACCGACACACTGGCGAACACTGGCGCGCGCCCCAGTCAGGCGGTCCGGCTTCGCGTCGAGGATCTGCAGGATCATCCGGTGCGGCCGAAATTGATGATGCCGAAGTCTGCCAAGGGCGGCGGCAGAAATCGCAGTGCGAAAAAGGCCGAGCGCTACAGCGTGCCGATTACGGTCCAGTTGGCTGTACGGCTCAAGCTGGCGGCTAGAGGTCGTGCAGCCGATGCTCAGCTGCTGTTGCAAAGCAACGGCAGTCCCTGGAACAACAATCCGCGCGAGAACTATCATCGCCAAGTGGACAAGGCCGTTACCGCCATTGGGCTCGATCCCGCCGAGGTGACGATGTACTGCCTGCGCCACTCGAGCATCGTCCGCATGCTGCTGCGAAATGTGCCGATCAGGCTGGTGGCGTCGCTGCACAACACCAGCGTAGCGATGATCGAAAAGCATTACTCGAGGTACATCACCGAGCATTCCATCGACGACATCGCGCGCGTCGGGTTGTTGTCGGAACCTGCGCCAGCCGCTGACAACATGGTTGCATGATGCACTCGGAGTTGAGGTCGACATAAACTTCGAAACGTTCGTAACCAATGCCACGGGTCCTTGAAGTCCGCCGACAAGCGGATTTGCAGGGGCGCGGCAAACGAGGGCTATATCGGTCCAAGCCGAGCTCGGAGCTGAGCTAGACCCGGCGATGCAAATGAGCCACTTAGCTTCGCCGAGGCCCTATTTTCGCAGTTTTCTGGTATTTACAGGCGAGATTTTCTGTTTAGGTTTCTGGGTCACCAAATTGCCTGAGGTGACGCGATGTTCCTGACTAAGCCCCAAAACGAAGTGAAAGACGATGCGCCGACCGACGAGGAGATCGCGGCCGGGCTCTACAGCTACGCTGATCTGGAAGCGCGCGGCATCGTTCGTGATCGATCGGATTTGCGCCGCAAGCAACTGCGGTACGGTTTTCCGTGGCCGATCAAAACCGGGGAACGCCAAGCGCCGTTCCTGAAAACCCGCGTGCATGCTTGGGTTAAGCGCCGCGCGGCGCTGTCCGATAAGTCTTCCGCAAAATAGAGAGGCCGGCACCTTTGGCGAGGCGCCGGCCGGGAACACATGAATAGGGGCATCGAGAGCCCTACTATAGTTCCGATCTTCGCATTCGCCAAGCGGTGCCAGCCCTAATCGAGGTGCTGAGCATGCCGAAATCCCGCACCCAGTTCGCTGCCGACCGGCCGCGACCTCCAATGCCGCGCTTGGCGCTCAGCATCGCCGAGTTTTGCGCCGCCCACGGCATCAGTGCGGGATTCTTCTACAAGCTGAAAAAGAAGGGTGAAGGCCCGCGCGAGATGAAAGTCGGCGCGCGCACGCTGATCACGCTGGAATCCGCGGCCGAATGGCGTCGTGAGCGCGAAAGTGCCACGCAGGGTGACCTGCCATGGCGGTAACCGTGGACGAGTGCCTGCACGGGCTTCCGCATTCGGCCTGCCGACGCTGCAATGGAAACGATCCTCTCGCCCCGGGCGTTCCTTCGCAGCTCGTCATCCAAGTGAATACAGCCAACGACGAATCGATCGGTGTCGCCGAGCTCAAGGCCTCCAATGCGAATGTTGCGGCGGAGAAGGCGCGTGACGCATCGGAAGGATTGGGGAAGAGGGCAACCGAGACTATCACTGCTGCGAAGAACGCGCCGACAGTTTTGCCTTTCGGGCAAGGGGAAGCCGGTAAAGGCGGCGAAGGCGGTGCTTTTCGGATTACCAACGCTGAGTTCATTGCGGCGGTTATCGCGGAACTACCCCACGGTGCCTTTGCAGCCGTATGCTCGAAGCCTGGCAACCCGAATCTGGGCGGATGGGTGGCGCGCAGGGTCGATGGGGTGCCCTCGATCGTTGTGCCAGAGCACAACAACTACCTCGGCTGCTCAAGTTTCTATGCTGGTGAAGACGGGTCGTTCAAGGCCCGCAAAGCGCAGTTTGCCGCCTGCCATTTCCTGCTGCTCGATGACCTGGGCACCAAGGTGCCGCTGGATCGGCTGGGTGATTTTGAATTGTCCTGGCTGATCGAGACCAGCCCTGAAAATTATCAGGGCGGTATTATCCTCAACTCCGCGATCACCGATGGCGCGGTTGCCGTGCGTTTGCTCAATTCGGTGATCGACGCGGGTCTGTGCGACGCAGGGGCTAGGGGGCCGTTGAGCCGCTGGGCACGGTTGCCGGTGGCCATCAACGGCAAACCGAAATACGCGGACGAGGCCGGCGTTCCGTTCCGGTGCCGCCTGATCGAATGGCGGCCTGGCAAGCGCTACTCGCCACAGGAGATTGTGGATCGGCTAGAATTGGAACTCGTCCCCACCGGACGGCCGAAGAAGAAGCCTGCAAAGGCTTCTGCGCCATTCACCAGGGTTCCGCTCCGCTCTGGCCACGACGCGGACGACGTCTTGACTCCGAAGGCGGAGGAGAACCCGGTCATTACGGCGCTCAAGGCGCGGGGGCTTTACAAGACCCCCTTGGGGTCCGGCAAGCACGACATGACGTGTCCGTGGGTCCATGAGCACACCGATGAATTGGACACGGCGGCGGGCTATTTTGAGCCAGACGAGTCCTTTCCCATTGGCGGTTTTTGCTGCCAGCATTCGCACCGTGACAATTTCCATATTCTGGCGCTGCTCGACTTCATCGGTGTGCCCGTCGCCGAAGCCCGGCATAAGCCGGTCATTCGTGTCGTGGCCGGTGACCTGCACCGCGTCGTGGACGCCGCCGAACAGGAACTGGCGAACCGCGAGCGGCACTACCAGGCAGGAAGCTTGATTGTCTCGGTCGCGACTAATCCTACCAGCGGTGATCCGTCGATTGTGCCGACCAGCGCACCGGCGCTGACGCGCGAGTTGTCAGTCGCGGCGACATGGGAGAAATATGACGGCAGAGCGAAGGACTGGGTGCGCTGCGATCCGCCGGCACGACACATGGGCATCCTGTTCGATGCACAGAACTATCGCTACTTGCCGCCCCTGGCGGGCGTGGCGCGGCAACCGTATTTCCGTGAATCGGACGGCGAACTCGTCAAGCAGCCTGGTTATGACAAAACCGCACAGCGGTTCGGCGTGTTCGATGCGCGGCATTTCGTAATCCCTGACGCGACACCTGATGCGGCTCGCGCGGCACTGACCCTGCTGGAAGAGTTGCTCACCGAATTCCACTTCCTGGCTGCCCACGATAAGGCTGCTGCTCTGGCAGCCATCTTCACCGCCGTGGTGCGCCCGACGTTGCCACATGCGCCTGCATTTCACGTCCGAGCGCCGATATTTGGAAGCGGTAAGACCTACCTTTGCGAACTGATCGGTGCCTTCTCCGGGCCGGGCGGCAACGCCAAGGTGAGCTATCCCAAGACCTCGGAGGAAGCGACCAAGGTCATTCTGTCCTTGTTGTTAACGAGCCCGGCCTGCGTCGAGTTCGACGACATGGACACCGACTGGATTCCGCACGGCATCATCAAGAGGATGCTCACGGCGGAGACGATTACGGATCGAATCCTCGGGGTGAGCAAGACGGCGACGGTCAGCACGCGCGCCCTGTTTCTCGGATCCGGAAATAACGTCGGTCCGGTCCGCGATCTGCTGCGACGCGTACTGACGATCCATCTCGACCCTCGCTGCCCGACACCAGCGACGATGACCTACAAAGGCGCTCCAGTCGATAAGGTGCGCCAGCGGCGCGGCGCTTACGTAGCCGCCGTGCTGACGATCATTCAGGCGTGGCGCAGGGCAGGTTCGCCTCGTGCTCCGGCTGATAGCATTGTCACTTACAGCGGCGCGTGGTCGGACTATTGTAGGTATCCGTTGATGTGGCTCGGATACCCCGATCCGGCGACGGCGCTGTTCGAACAGATCCGTCACGATCCGGATGGTGATGCCCTCAGCGGCCTGATGCAAGAATGGCATGCCGTATTCGGTGAAAGTGCCACGACCGTGCGCAAGGCGGTTGAGGCGGCGAAGAGTTACCCCAATCTGCTCGATGCAATGCGCGAATTCCCGGTGGAGGAGCGCGGCGAGATCAACCGTTCGAAGCTGGGCTGGCTGTTGAAGAAGAATGCCGACCGGATCGTTGGGGGATTTAAGTTTCAACGGACCGAAGCGGACGGGCGCGCCGCCTGGCGTGTGGTGCCCGCTAGATCACCGCCTTTACCGCCTTTTCCGCCTTCCGCTCCATCGGCTGAAGAAACTGTCGCGGGGTGGAGTACGCGGCTATGAGCGCGGTCGAGGCTCTCAAGGCGGCCCGGGCCGCCGGTATAGAACTCGCACTCGATGGCGACGATCTCGCGTTGAGGGGAACCTCGGCACCGCCGACCGCCGTTCTCGATGCACTTTCCCGGCATAAGGCCGAGGTCGTGGCACTGCTCCGGCCCGGTGACGGATGGTCGGCTGAGGACTGGCAAGTTTACTTTAATGAACGGGCGGGCATTGCCGAGTTCGATGGCGGACTGCCGCGGGCGCCCGCCGAGGCTCGCGCCTTTGAATGCTGCGTTGTCGAATGGCTGAACCGCCATCCGGTCTGCTCTCCGCGTGGCCGCTGTCTCGAATGCGGTGCCAGCGAGGACACCTACGACGAGCTGCTGCCGTATGGCACCGAACCGACCGGTCACGCCTGGCTGCATTCGCGCTGCTGGGCAGCATGGCATGCGGATCGGAAGGCGACGGTAGCCGCCGCCTTATCGCTGACCCTAGGGGCTGGCTAATGGGCAAGCGATCCAACTTCGAGCGCCGCGAGGCTGATTTCTACCCGACGCCACTCGATGCGGTGGTGCCGCTGATCCCGTACCTTAGTAGCGTCAAGAGCTTTGCCGAGCCCTGTGCGGGCAATGGCGACCTTGTCCGGCATCTGGAATCTTTCGGGCTGGCTTGCGTCTACAGCGGCGACATCCGCAGCGGTCAGGATGCGCTTGCGCTCGACCATTACGGCGCAGCCGACGTGATCATCACGAACCCGCCTTGGTCTCGCAACCTGATGCACAGGCTGATCGCGCACTTCCAGAGCATCCGGCCGACTTGGCTGCTTCTGGATGCGGATTGGGCGCACACCAAACAGGCAGCACCCTTTTTGCCCTATGCCACGGACATAGTGGCAATCGGCCGGGTCAAATGGATTGAGGGCTCCAAGCACACCGGCAAGGAGAATTGCGCTTGGTATCGATTCTCAGTCGATCATGCCGGGGGACCGATCTTTCACCCGAAGGGGTCAACGCCGGAATTACGATTCCGGCTGTGTGAACACTGCCGGAATGCTTACGAGCCACAGCGATCCAGTTCGCGGTTCTGTTCCGAGAGGTGTAGGCAGCGCGCCCATCGCAACAGGCTTCGCGTGACATCTAGCGTGACAGCCGCTCGACCGGGTTCCTCCGCAGTGTGCCGCTACGTCCGGCATGCCGACGTTGCGAGGTTTGAGGCGGATGGCTGGGAGCGCCTGCCTCCGCTCGATCACACCCGGTCGGCGCTGATGCGACGGCGCGATCGGGATTGAAACCGCACCCGGCCGGCTGCCGGGCAACACCTAGGAGACAAAACCATGGACACTACCGATCTCGCTCGGCGACTGTATAACATGTGCGTCACCGCGAGCCCCCCTTGGTTTGCGGCGGATGATTGGTTGAAGTTCAAGCTTGAGCATCACATGGAGCCCTCGCAATGCGAAGCGGTGTTGGTGCTGACTATCCGGCGCCTGTGCAGCGCGGCGACCGATTTGCAATTGGAACATGACCAACTGGCCCGATCGCGTCGGCCAATGACGGCACGGGACATCCGTGATGCACTGCTGAAAGAGCGCGCTCGAACGGGGGCGACGCTGGACAATGTCATCTCCGACATCGTTGAATCGCAGTTTGGGGATGTCCCGTTCGATATTGTTCAGCGTGGCATCTGCCTCGCGAAGCGCGGCCTCGAGCGTCAGATGGAGTTTGAGGACGATCCGCCGTTCTGAACCTTTGGTTCATTGATTGGAGTGGGCCCTCCAGGGGGGACAGGTTGGCTTTCAGTAATTGACCGGACGGCCGGGCTTTCAGAGGATGAAGGCCCATGGCAAAGCACCGAACCCACAGCGTCGAGTTCAAACGGCAGGTGTCGCAAGAGTATCTGAGCGGCGAGACGCTGCACGGGCTCGCGAAGCGGCATGACATCTCCCGCAATCTGATCCGGATCTGGGTCGAGAAGTTTCAGGCAGGCGCTCTCGATGAAGATTTGGCGGCGGCCGATCTTCTCCAGGATTATGAGGCGCGAATTGCCGCCCTCGAGAGGCTGGTCGGGAAACAGGCCCTGGAGCTCGAGTTTCTAAAGGGGGCTCTGCATGCACGACCGCGGAGGAGAAGCGAGCCTACATCCGCGATCACCGGCCCCGCGGCCTCTCCGTCACGGAAGGATGTCGGCTGATGGGGATTGCGCGCTCGACTTACTATGACCGCTCTGAGAAGGCGGCCGATGATACTGCGATCGTTGAGGCGATCGCCACTATCTGCGACGAGTTCGAGCACTATGGCTGGCGTCGCGTCCAGGCTGCGCTTCGCCAGCAGGGCCTGATCGTTAATCACAAGAAGATCCGCCGCCTGATGCGTGAGCATGACCTTCAGCCGAGATTACGTCGCCGCTTCATGGTGACAACAGACAGCGATCACGGTCAGCCGACCTTCCCGAATCTCGCCACCGACATCACTCCCACCGGTACCGACCAACTCTGGGTGGCCGATATCACATATGTCGCCATCGCCGGCGGCTTTGTCTATGTCGCCGTCATCTTGGATGCCTGGTCACGGCGAGTGGTCGGATACGCCATCAGCCGCTCGATCGACGCCCGGCTGACGCTCGCGGCCCTGGCCGCCGCGATCGAAGGCCGCAAACCACCTCCCGGCTGCGTGCATCATTCCGATCGTGGATCACAAGGCGGATTCAAACGGTCGTCGCAACACCAGTTGTTTTCACTCATAACAGCAATTCGTCAAGCGCCTCCGCCGGCGTTTTCCAGCCTAGTGTCTTTCTCGGACGGGCATTGAGGGCCGCTGCCACAGCGGATATCTCGTCGGCGCTATGGATGCTGAGGTCTGTGCCTTTCGGGAAGTACTGTCGCAGCAACCCGTTGGTGTTCTCGTTAGTACCGCGCTGCCAAGGGCTTTGCGGGTCGCAGAAGTAGACCTGGATACCCGCATCGATCTTGAGACGATCGTGCTGAGCCATTTCGGCTCCCTGATCCCAGGTCAGCGAGCGACGCAGTTCTTCGGGCAAGGTGATGACGGTGCGCGTGATCGCGTCGCGCACGGCCTCGGCCCCGTGTCCCGCGAGCGCAGGTCCGTTCTTCGCGCGCGGAGCTTCGCCGTGCCCCGCCAACCGGGGAAGGTGCAATAGCATCGTGAAGCGCGTCGTGCGCTCGACCAGCGTGCCGATTGCCGAGCTGCCAAGACCGAGGATGAGGTCTCCCTCCCAATGTCCCGGCACTGCTCGATCGGCAGCTTCAGCAGGGCGCTCACTGATCATGATCTCCGGCGAGACAAACCCCTTGCCTCGCCTGCGTACGCGCGCCCTGGGCATCCGTAATACACGCCCGGTTCGCAAGCAGGCCGTCAGCTCGCGGCGCAGCGCCCCACGGCCCTGAACGAAGAGAGCTTGATAGATAGCTTCGTGGCTGATGCGCATCGTCTTGTCGTCCGGGAAGTCGATCGGCAAGCGTCGGGCAATCTGCTCGGGACTCCAGGCTTTGGCCCATCGCCGATCCTTGCGTGGGCCATGCCGGCGGCCCTTCCACAGAACGGCGGGACCAGGAACGAGCGCGCCGCTCGGGGCTACGACGCCGCCAGCAAGTCTCTCCTCCACATAAGTGCGCAAGGTTGCATTGAGCGCAAGCTTGGTCGGCTTGGGTCGGCGGGCGGATCGATTCGCATGCCATTGGGCAGTTGTTGCCCGATACTCCAACCCGCCGCCGCGGGTAGCCGCGTTGCGTCGCAGTTCACGGGATATTGTCGAAGCAGCCCGCCCCAGGCGACGTCCAATCTCTTGCCTGGAATGGCCCTGCACCTTGAGGAGTGCGATCTCCTCGCGCTCTACCAATGAGAGGTACCGCCCGGAGAGTACCTTTGCCGAAGATCTGAACATCGCTGGTGGCATGCCGCCCGCCTTTCGGAATAATCTGCTTCCGACAGGTTGTGACAATCCGGCTTCCAGCGCAGCATCCTCGCTGCTTAGCCCCGCGGCAATCGCCAGCCAAAATCTATTCTGTTCATCGCGTCCTGCAACAGACGGCCGTCCTGGCGATGGCAATGGGGCTCGTCCTGACCGCGCCGATCGGCGCCTTACAACGTTCATCGCAACCTCCAACCTCCGAGTGTTGCGACGACCGTTTGAATCCGCCCAATACGCTGCGGCTGCCTATCGCGATCATCTTGCCGCCCACGGCTTGATCGGCTCCATGGGCCGGCGCGGCAACCCATACGTCAACGCCACGGCGGAGAGCTTCATGAAGACACTCAAGGTCGAAGCCGTTTATCCGATGGCATTCGAAACCTTCATCGACGTTGCCGAAAACCTTCCGCGCTTCCTTGAGGAGGTTTACAACCGTCGACGGCTTCACTCGGCACTCGGTTATCTCAGTCCTGTGCAATTCGAGGATCAACACACCCGGCGAACGGTCAAACCAGCAGCCTGACCCCGTCTGCTCCGAGGGGCCCACTCCAGATCGGGGGGCATATTGCCCCCGGTAACAACCCGAGCGGAGCATCGATTTTCGCATTCATTTCCTACCGACCGGCGGCCACCGTCGGGCAATCAACTGTGGGCGAAAACAAGCTTCAATGACCGGTACCGGAGTCCCAGCCTGATCAAATCCGGACCTATACCCCGGTATCTCCCCACCCCCCGCTGAACGATTCCGATCCGTTCACGGGAGGTGGGCCTCAATCTGCGAGGCGACTGCGCACGTTGATGACCGCGCGCGCCGTCCACTTGCCGCCACGAGCGGTGCGAACGCCGCGACGATTAAGTTCATGTGCGCTGGCGTTGGCGCTTAGCCCGGCGAGTTCGCCTTGCAACATCGGACGAATCAGTTTGGCGAACTGGTCCGCTTGTTCACGGACCGCAGCACCGGACTTGGCGGCGGCGGCGGCGGCGGCGGCGGGATCGTTGAAGGTCAGCGTTTCCGGGCGCGGATTGCCGAGTTTGACGCCTTGCGCCTTCTTGGCGGCCAGCGCGTCTTTTGTGCGTTGGCTGAGGGCCTCGCGCTCCTGTTCGGCGACCATTGCCATGATACCGACCATCATGCGGTTGGCTTCCGGCATGTCGAGCGCGACGAAATCGATCCCGGCATCGCGTAGGCTCAGCAGGAACACCGGATCACGCGACAGACGATCAAGCCGCGAAATGATCAGTTTAGCCTTGTAGCGACGGCAAGCATCCAGTGCCCGCTGCAATGCCGGCCGGTTCTTGTCGCTCTTGCCGGATTCGATCTCGACGACTTCATCGACCAGCTTCCAGCGGCCGCCGTTGAGCCATGTGGTGACCGCCGTGCGCTGCGCTTCGAGGCCTAGGCCAGATCGAGCCTGCTTACCGGTCGAAACTCTGAGGTAACTGACATACTTGCCGTCGTGTCTGACCATGTCCTGCCTGCATTTGCAAAACACCATATCGAACGTATTGGTGTTTTGCAAATAGCCGACACACGAGGAGGCGCACCTGCCGCGCCATGGGCGGCCGGAGATTCACAGAGGGGCAGCGTGGTTAGGGGCTACCCACTGGCCTGCTGAAATAACGCATGAGTGGTCGCCAAATAGCCTTCTGGAAGCAACGGAGCAAACGATGTCCAATGGTCAGGGGTAGCACAAGCCGACTATTCCGCCCGTGCTCAGGGCGGAATGCCCTGTGCTAATCACCTCGATTGCAACAAGGTGCAGGCTGATCGAAGGGCCTATTTTTTCAGAGCTTCATGTTCGATCAGCAGCGGCTCGGCTTCGCTGCCGGAATCGATGATCTGGCGGATGATGACCCGGATCGGCCCGCCATCCTCGTCAGTGTGCGGCTGGATCGGTCGACCCCAGCCGCGATCCAGCAGGATGCCTGCCGCCGCCACGCGCGCCGCCGGTGGCACGGTCTCTTGGCTGACGATCCCAGCCAACACCTTGACACATAGCGCGGTGTGGCCCCGTGCGAGCGACCGCAGATCAGTTGGGATTTTCTTTCGCGGCAATGGTGTGCGGGGTGAACCTCCCCCTCCTGTTGGCGGCGTCCGGCGCTGCGCGTCACGCGCATACCCTAGCACAAAAAGCGCCCGCCCGACGTAAGATACGCTATTACCGCGCTGGGTTGCTAAGTGCACGGGCGGCGAGGGTGGGCGTGGAAGGTCCCGCGCTCGAGACAGCGCTGGAGACTTACGGAGCGCCCGGCGGATCGCTCTTCATCCGAACGACTGTATGCCGAGCAAGAATAGTGTGCTTTGCGCTTGCTCAGTCAGCTGCCGCGTTGCGAGATGCAATTTTCTTGTTGTCGTTTGCTCGATGTGTTGGGCTCCATCCGCAGGGAAGCGAGGAGGTAGCCTTGACCTTCACGATCCACTCGTCAAAAGACGGAAACGTCCAACAGACGTTGAGAATTAATTCTCGTTCAGCAGTCGAGCGCGCGCTCGCGCTTCACGACGCGGGTTGGGACGTGTACATAACTGACGCGGCTGGTCGTCAATATCAGCCCGAGACCTTTGAAACTCTTGCTGCGCATGGTCCGGCCCTCACGATTGCAGATCAGATGATCCCGCGCGCCAATTTGGAAATGCGCATCTCGCGCCGCGAAGTTCCGTAAATCGACGATTGCACAACTGGACATCAACGGTTGGGCGTGGTGGCTTGCGGCCGACGCGCGTCGTCGTCGACAATCGCACGAACCCCGACAAAGGTCTCTCCCGCCAACCGCCTGTAGCTCCGGCCGGGTCAGTAATCGCCGACTGCCTTGGCTCGCTCCGGTAAGGCGGCTAGATATTGAGGCGATAAGCGCGTTGAGAACGTGGTGTACAACGGCGGTCCGTATAGTGCCGCATCTACGCAGATGGTGGCGGCGCGGCGTTCGACATCAACGTCAAATTCAAGAAAGTGTTCTTTGTCGGCGGCATGCCAGGGTTTTTCTAGCCGCCAGCGCCATTGCGCCAATAGCCCTTACCAAAATCTTCTTCATTGCTTTCCTCAAATCCGCTTCCGTTGTCCCCGAAGGGGCTAGGCAGGAATGCCTGCGACTCCAACTGTATTGGTAGATGAGACAAGGCGGAGCGGCCGTAGCGTGGAAACCACACTCGCTAACCAAAACTCGGGCAAAGTCTTAATTTCGCTTAAGAGTTCCATGCGACCGTTTCGTGACACGCGCTGGTATCGACTGCCGGAAACTTAAAGTAACGAGCTGCACGCTGGAAAAGCGGACTTCGCGCAAGAGGGCCGTTCGTGAAAGCATCGTTGTCTTCATCGCGTTAGCGCTGCTTCCATAATTTCATGCACTTGCGCCCATGCCAGGATGGCGTGCCTGGTGCGAACTTTTACAGTTACGATAGATTTGCGTGCAGGGGAGTGAGCGGCCCCGCGCGAAGCCAGCCCCCGCCGGGGCCGCTTTCATTCCTTCTGATCGGGCGGGGTCGTTTCCGTCGTGCCCTTGAGCAGCTCAACTCCTACACAATCACCGGCCCATAGCTTTGTGCCTCGGACCGTTCCAACGAGTTTGCAGCCGGTCTGCTCTTTCGGCTTTGCCTGAACCGCCGGCCTGTTGCCTACCTTTGGGGACGCGCTCTGAGCGAGCGCTGTTGTCGAAAAGCAGATGGCGACGAGAATGAGCAACGACCTGAACGTCATTGTTTGCCTCTCCGACTACCGGAATTCCCGCAGAGCATTCGCGCCCTGCGGGATTGCCGGGCTCCTCAGTATTGATTGCTTGCTCAATCGGCCCGCCCGGTCCATCGCAAAGCTTGCACCGAGCAAATCGGAGCGCGAGTCCAAAGTATGCTCCTCCGAATGAAACAAAAGAGGTGTTGCGACGAAGACACTGTAACATTCGCGACGGGTAGCAAAGGTGCCAGTGAACAACCGGTGAAGCAAAGCCTGAAGCCGAAGACCCCCGACCGGGATGGGTCAAGTAGGCAGGGCATGTACTCAATGCGCAGATTGGAGTCCGCTTCCGGAGGATATTGTTGCAAAACTCTTTTTGGTGCGTCGAACAAAAATTCTTAGAACCACTAATTCGTTTTGCGGGCGCCGACGTGAGGGACCATATCAACTGATCCAAAATCGATCCCCGATCTCCATAATGGCACTGACAACCGCTGCAGCAGCGGAGAGGCCTTGAGATTAGCTTTCGCGATTTTTACGGTTGTTCGATTTTCGACTTTTGCAACAATGTCGATCGATAATTCGGATCAATCAGAAAGACCGTGTTGTTTCAATTGGTTATCGTATTTCTCAAGCGACGTTTCTCGACGGCGAGGCCGCCAGCGATATACGTTCCAGACAAACAGCGCGCACGGGCTTTACACAGGAAAGATCGCAGGGCTTCTGGCTGTGGTTGCAACCTCCCGATCTTCAGGCACTGATCCCTCTCAGGGACGCGATCTAACGCGTTTGGGACGCGCTCTGGTACGTCTGCGGGCCGTGCGCGTCTTCACATGTGCGACGGGACAGACGCCCACCAGGGCGTCCCCTGCGAGTCCGCGCATGCGATCGACCGGATTGCCCTCTTGGGCGCTGGCGGGGTTGTTCGGGCCGTCCTGTGACCTTGGTGTCTGACGAATCCGCTTTCTTCGGTTCACTTTTATACTTTCGCTGCGGAACGGAAACTCAGGCTGCAGCGTTAGTGCGCCAAACTTTGGGGCTGGCGTACCTTGTCCAAGAACCACTACCACGCGCGCGAAGCGGCAGCGGCGCTGCTCAAAATGGCAAAGGCCACCTCCGATCCGGCTGTTGCTGTCGGGCTTATTGAAGCCGCCTCCAAACTTAAAGACGAAGCTGGCGAGCTATCCCCGCCAGTGACCGTCCAACCGCCAGACGTGTACCCCGACGACGTGCAGCCAAAGGAAGATTGAGACAGTGATGACGACGGCGCGAACCTCCCGTGGTCCCATGGTGGGTGGCGGGACGCCCGTTATCGTCGCCTTGCCGCTCTTCGGCTGAACTGCTTCGCCATTAGGCCTCCATGAGGTGCATCATGACACGCGGTCAGTTCTTGCGGATCAATGCTTTGATCTGGGCAATCGCCGCTCTTGGTGTGGCGTCAATCGTATCTCTGATCTGGCGATGACGCTGGGCGCGCGATCTTGACCAATTAGCTCGCTGGTCGGTCTCGGTTGTGGTCGTTCAAAATGCCGATCCGCTCGGCCATCGAAACCAACTCGGGCAAGCTTTGAGCCTGCATCTTCTCCATCACCATGTGGCGATGGGCCTTGATGGTGCGCTCGGTCGCTCCCAGCGTGTGGCCGATCTGCTTGTTGAGTTTGCCGCGAATGACCAGTTCGAAAACCTGCCGCTCGCGCGGCGTCAGCGTCGCGAGGCGAGCGCGAATGCTGTCCAAGGCGCTCTGCTGATCGCGCCATGTTTGCTGATGTGCGAGCGCCTTCTCAATGGCGCGAAGCAGTTCATCGCCTTGTACCGGCTTGGTGAGGAAGTCGTGCGCACCCGCCTTCAGCGTCCGTACGATGGTCGGGGTGTCAGCATAGCCGGTGAGAAAAATGATCGGCAGCGATGACCCGAGTTCGCTCAGCCGCTTTTGCAGAGCCGGACCGTCCAAGCCGGACATCTGCACGTCGAGAATGATGCAGCCTGGCTCGTTATCGCTCGGTAGCCGGTCGAGCAACTGCTGGGCGGAAGCGTAGGTCGCCACGCTGTACCCGACCTGCTTCAAGCGACGCTCTATCGCCGTCCGGAATGACTGGTCGTCGTCAACGAGATGGATGAGCCCCGGCACAGATCGAGTTCTCCCCGGACGAATGGGTCTAGGTTTCGGGCATTAGACGACGAAAGACCGTCACCGATGCCCCGGTGACGGCTCCTTCTCGCTCACGCACGCAACACCGTGTCCCAGAAAGGACGGGACCGATGATGCTCGGACATGGTGAAGGGAGCGTTAACGACGGGCGCGATGCCACTTCCTCTCGTCGCGAGGGCTAGAGGTGGTGTTACTACCTGATCAACGTGGTGAGGATCGGATAGAATGCCGCCAGCAACCATGACGGCCCGCGTGATGAAGCAGAGCAAGCACCGAGAGTACCGCCGCAACGTGAAGGCCAGAGCCATCGCGCTGAAGGGTGGCCGGTGCGAGCAATGCGGCTTTGCCGACGAACAGGCGCTGCGCTTCCACCACACCAGACCTGTGCGGCGTGGTCGCAACGGGTTGCGCAGGCAGGCTCAGTCATCGACCAAGTCGCATCTCGCTGATGTTCGCGGTGTGGGCAAGGACGCCCGCCTGCTGTGCGCGAACTGCTCCTGCATCGACACGGCACGGGACTGGTCGTTGAGCGTCAGCATCAAGCGAAGCACGAAGCGCGCGTGACAGTCGATGCGGTGACGGTGAGGGACCCTCTTGCGGGACGCCATCGGGGCTGGGGTCCTCTCAGGGCGTGAATTCGTGGGGGAACCGCAGAACGGAGCCCTACGATCGTATTCAACCCGGACGAAATCCAGATTGCGTTGCGGAGACGGCACGCCGCGAAACTGTCTGATAGCGGACGCTTATTCGAGCGGTGCTTCGCCCGCCGACTTCATGAGCAGCGCAATGTCGGCCTTCGAGATGGCGAAGCGGGCCGGATCGACCGGCGCTGCGAGCGGGGGCTCGATCAGCCGCCGCATTAGCCATTCGCGGAATTCCTGGCGCTCAAGGCGCAGCGCCGCCTTCAGGCCCGCCTGGAAGAACCGCTCGCGCTGCGCTGGGTTGAGCCGCGCCCATCTCTGCATCGTGGCCTCGAACAGATCACGCGCCATCTCGCGACCTTTTAATAACGAGAATTCGGCGAGTGAAACTCAAAAATCGAAAATTGCAAAGGCTGAAGGGGCGCGGTTCGCGCACCCCGGCGGAAGGGTCCTGTGCCCTAAGGGACACCCAAAAAGCATGGATGAGCAGGGCTGACGAGTTTAGAAGTCGCTTCTAAACCTTGAGTGATCCCGATGGGGACCATGTCCAACCTTGAGGTGCTGATGCTGCTGGCGGTGATGATCACCATCGCGGGCGCGGTGATGCTGACGTGGCGTTGACGACCGGCGGTACTGCAAATCCGGTGGCAGGCGATCAGGCTGCGCAACCGAGCCACTGATCTTCATCGTCGTGATCGCCGTTGTGGTCGCGGTCGCGGTGATGCTTGCTGGCCCAATCGTTGACCGGCAGCGGAGCGGCGCGCCGCTCCATTGGAAGGTCTGGAGGCCCCGGCGACCGTGCAGATTTGTCACACCGGCTGGAAATGCGCGGTTGTTCCCTCGACCGTCATAATTAGAGCGATCACGGAGACCTACGATTTTCGGTTCCGGGGACGCAGTAGGGGGATCGTGGAAGTGCCGAAATCAGAAGCAGAAGTGTCAGCCGATCAGCGGGACGAAGCTGACAGGATAGACGATCTTGCTCACGCGCTGGCGGATCACTTCGGTCGCAAGGTCGTGCTGGTGTGGCCAGACGACGAGGAGTAGTGGTTGAGCCCCGCCCAAACAGCCATCATGGTCTCGCCGCGCGGCGGCGTCCTCCCGGCTTTCATCGAACCGTGCCAGCCGTCGGATAGTGGGCGCGCTACGCCAACCCCGTCGCCGCCCTATGCAGCGGCTCCATCAACGAATTCGCCGAGAATGGCTTTGTCAGATAGGCGAGGCACCCGGATTGATACGCAGCCGCGCGAACGGCTGGGCTGTCGTTCCCGGTGATGTAGATGACTGGCACAGAAATGTTCGCTGCTTTGAGACGGTGCCTCACTTCGATACCCGAAACGCCGCCCACGTCGATGTCGAGAATGACACAGGTCACCCCGTCGAAATCGTTGTGATTTGAGAAGGCTTCCGCCGAAGGAAATAGCAAGGTTTCGTAGCCAGACTGCCGCAGCAGTCGCGTTACACTCCGCAGCATTCCGGCGTCGTCATCGACGACAAGAACAAGACCCCGCTCTGGCATGCAGGCCATCTATGAGAAATCCCTTCGCGGGTCAAATGCGATACGCCATCGTTAGCAACAGTCGGAAAACGATGGCTTTGATCCACGTCAACTAGGCGGCAATCGTTCGTTTTGGAACATCTCGCGCTGCCCATGGCGTAGGCGGGCACGTCATCCACCGCAATCTGTAGCGGCTTGCCTGTTCCGCGCGGCCAGTCCCGTCCGAGCGCACGCCGTCCACAAGCCTCCTGCTCGTTAGCAGCCGCAGCACGGGCTGATAACAACCCGTTTTTGCCTGTTCATCGTTTGGTCGAGCCGCTACGGTACTCGGACTGACTGGGGACCCTTGGGGCGGGACGGGAATGCTTTTAGTTGTGGAAGAGACGATCAGATTTTTTTCCGCGTTGGCTGTTAGCCGGAACTTCAAAATGGCGAACATGATCACGCGGGATGCGCTTCCGATCCTTGGCGACCATATTCAACTTCAACAAGTCATTCTGAACCTTGTTGTGAACGGGATGGACGCGATGAAGGACGCCTACCGAAAACCACATCATCAGCATCCGGACTTCGCGCCGTCGATAACATTGCCGAGCTATCTGTCTCGGATCGCAGCTCGGGCATTCCCAAGACAAATGAAAGCGGTGTTTGAGCCGTTTTTCATCAGCAAGACGGAGGGCATGGGCATGGGGTTGTCGATCGCCGCGCACTATTGTTTTGAAGCGCACAGCGGGCAGTATGAGCAGAAAAACGGGATCACGGCGGCGCGATGTTCCGGATCAGACTTCCTCTTGGCTGAACCTACCAAAACAGGACGACGGAGAGCGCAGCCACGCTGGGAACGAGGGTGGCGATCCCCGCCGCTTCGACGGTGAATACCCGTCTTGGGTTAAATGCCATGCGCCATTTTTGGTGGCAGTCGAGCGACAGCGTTAATCTGGATCATGTGCGGCGACCATCACACCCAGCAGCCGCTCCTTCAGCGGCTTCGGGCAACATTGAGCGCAGAATGCCGCTAGGGACAGTTTCGGGTCGTCTCAGCCCTCATGGTTGCACCGCTTAAGCCATCAGCGCGCTAGCAAGTCATTCCGGTCGCACATCTACGGACGGCTCGACGGGTATGGCGGACGGTCGTTCTTGCGACGCACACACCGTTAACTCGTGTCCTACCCGCGCCGCAGGCAGCAGCGACTTCCGTGATCATGCCGTTGGGCGGAGGAGTAATCGGCGCAGGTGTCATGGCTTGCGCCGATACTGCGACCGATAAGGCGAAGCCAGCAATAGCAATCAACCTAATCATTCTGCACCTCCCTTAACCGTCCCTAACCTCCCGACTTCTCACGGCAGGAGATGGGTCCGGCTCTCGTGTGAAAGCAACGCGAGTTTCCGGCGCTGGCCGTTGGAAGGCTTGAGATAGATCAAGGTCTGTCTCGGTTTAAAATGGCGCATATTACTGCGGTGATAGGTAAACTCAGGGTAGGCGTATGGGGCGCTATATTGACGAAATCCTACAGCCTGGCGAAAGGGTGCTGTATTCGACCAACGAACACTGGGTGTACTTTCTGCCTGCAATCGGGGCGTGGATCGCGGCGGTCGCATTTCTGGTGCTGTGGCGCCTGGCCGCCGCCGACGCGCTGACGTTGGTTTGGTTGGTATTGGCGGCGGTCGCTGGGCTTGCGGCATTGTACTGGACGGCGACGGCTTGGTTCCACCGCTGGACCACCGAGACCGACGTTACCAACATGCGGGTCGTCCACAAGACCGGTTTCATCAAGAGGCGGACCTTTGAGATGAGCCTCGACAAAGTTGAGAGCGTCGATGTCAATCAAAGCGTTCTTGGCCGCCTTTTGAACTATGGCGACCTCACCATTCAGGGCGTCGGCGAGGGTACGCAAACCATTTCCACCGTTAATTCGCCTCTCGCATTTCGCAGCGCCATCACGACAAGACCGGTTGGCACGTAAATCGCGGCATGGTTTGACACCCGCCCCCAACAAAAAGCATGCTTCCCGTCGGAATTGTTCCCTTCCGATATGATTGCTGCTGCCCACGCTGTATTATGTTTGTCTTCGCGCTGCTGAGTTACCGTCAGTCGACAATTCGTATATTGTGGGGTGCCTTTGGCAGCACCGATTGACTGACAGTAAGCATCATCCTGCATTGCGAGTTTCTCCGGCCCAGCAATGTTGTCGGCGCGAATGTGAATTGATCTGAAGCAATAGGCTTTGTCTGGTTCGAGGTGCTGATGCGATGGCGTCGATCCGTAAGGAAATTCTGATGCGCATTCCAGCTTTGGCGATCTGGGCAACGATCGCGGTTTTGACCGCCGCACCAACTCAGGCCCAAACATATGGCGGGAATGCACCGATCTGCCTACAACGTTGGTACTGGGGCGGAGGCGAAACTTTCTACTGCGGCTATAGCTCGATGGCGCAGTGCCACGCCAATGCATCGGGCCTCTCCGCCATGTGCGTTACCAATCCATATTTTGCGAACGCACAAGTGCCACGGGAACCAGCCTATCGACGGCCTCGTCGCGCCTACTAGATCGGACAGGGGCGCGACGACTCGGGTTGAGGCGGCCGACGCCCCCGGAGAGGCCCGCCCCTCGATCCGATCTCGCACGAGCCGCATACGCTGGCGCCGAAGCCAAAATCCGCCGGCTGGAGGCCTTCGGCGCTGTAGGTGCATCGATCTGCGACAACCAAACGACTGAACGGGTATAAAATCCGGACAATTCTTGATCTTCAGTGTGACCGCGGCCGTAAAGAGGCCAAACGGACCTGGCGTCCTTTGGCAGCCATCTCACTGTTGTCAGCGCGGGCTACACGACCGACATGAGCTACGATACATCCACGATAGCCACATTGCGCCGCGCGTTGGACGAGGTGCTGCTTGACGTCCGTTTCCATCAGCGGAAGTCGCCTTCGGCACTTGAAATTGCCGAACATCTCCTGGCGGGTGCCGCGGACAGAAAACGGTACCTAGAGCGCCTGAAATGCTCGGCTTCAAGAAATTAATCGGCGATGCCGCGCGCTTGCCGAGCTAGACTGCATAGCGATCTCAAGACTCTTGCGGGCAGATTTTTGGGGATCGGTAAGGTCGATCGACGGCGACTTTCATTTGACGGCCTTAGTCCTCCTTCGGCGCCACGCGCCACGATCCTCAGCGCATCACCCGGCAGCGGACGTTGCTCGGAGAAGCTGTTAGCCGGGACAAGGCCGCGGTTCTCCGGCTTCAGCCAGGCTCGCCAGTGCGGTGACGGCATTGCGGATGTTGGTGACCGGTGGCCCGCCGAACTTTGGTGGCGGCGGCATGCCCCAGCGCATCATGGCCAGCTCGCGGCCCGTGTCGGTGTTGCGCACCACCGGGTGATCCGGAAACACGACCGGCATCGGCGCGAGGTTGCCGACATAGCGGTTGACGACGCGGAATAGGGCGATGATCGCGGCTTGGTTTGTGGTGATGCTGTAGATGGGGTGATTGCGGTTGCTGCTCGAAAGGCTCAGCCTGGAAGGGAAGCCGGCGAGCCGGTGGCAGCAGGAGCGGGAACATGAAGCACTATGTCGGTCTGGATGTTTCGCTAAAGGAGACGGCTATCTGTGTTGTGGACGAGAATGGCGTCGTCATTCGCGAGGGCAAGGCACTTTCGGAACCGGAGGCCATTGGTGCCTGGCTCAACGAAAGCGGATTGCCCATTGTCAAGATCGGGATTGAGATTGGTGGTCTCGCTCGTTGGCTGTACAGCGAACTGCGTGCTGCCGGCTTACACGCAGTCTGCATCGATCCCCGAAGACTGCGTGGCGTGACTAAGACGATGCCGATTAAGACCGATCGAAACGACGCTCGCGCCATTGCACAGGTAATGCGGGTCGGCTGGTACACCGTTGTTCATATCAAGGGTGACGTGAGCCAGGAGCTACGAATGCTTCTCAACAATCGCAAGACGCTTTTGATCAAGCAGATCGATATCGAGAACGAAATTCGCGGCGTCTTACGCGTCTTCGGCTTAAAGCTATCTGGTCGTATACCTCAAGCGACGTTTGAGCAGCAGACTAATGAACTCACAGATGGCCATCCACGACTCGCGGCGATGCTGCGCCCAATGCTTGTGGCTCGAGCCGCGCTGCGTGAACAGTACGGCGTCCTGCACAAGATGGTACTTGAAATAGTACGCCGCGAACCGACATGTCAGCGGCTCATGACGATACCGGGCGTAGGTGCACTGACGGCAATCACGTTTCTAACAACCATTGATGACCCGGATCGCTTTCAACGCTCCCGCGATGTTGGCGCGCATCTTGGCCTTACGCCACGCAAATACGCATCTGGGGAAACCGATCGGAATGGCGCTATTTCGAGGTGTGGCGATGTGATGCTCAGCACCATACTTTATCAGGCAGCGCTTGCACTTCTAACCCGCACCAAGCGTTGGTCCGCATTGAAAGCTTGGGGTGTAAGGGTGGCCAAGCGACGCGGCCTTCGCCGAGCGGTCGTAGCAGTCGCACGAAAATTAGCGATCGTGATGCATCGGATCTGGGCAGATGGAAGCGAGTTCCGATGGACCCGCGAGGAGGCGACCGCATGATCAATTAGCAATTCAGCGGATCCGCCGAAAAGGCGGGACGACGTCCTGCGAGGACGAGGTCGGGGTGACTGCGCTGCAACCTCTGGGCCTGCAGCACGCGCCTAATAGATAGCAGCTCCCGATCTTCGGACTACCATCGTGAGGCGGCTATGAACGTCGACCTCGTAGACAAGAGCGAGCCTCGCAGGCTGTCGGTAACGAGCTGAACCCTTGTGCCAGCAACCGCAATCAGACAAGAGGTTGCACATGCGCTTTGCGGACTAACACTTGTTGAAGTCCGTTAGCTTCCGCATGTAGTAGCCCTGCCTCTCAACGGCGAGCTTAATGTCCTCGCTAACGCTCGCTACTTTTTTCTTCTTACGCCATCTACCTGACGCGTCAGGAATTGGCAGACCATTGCGCACAACCAACAGATCACGCTTAGTGTTCAGATACACATCGAGAATATCGCGGGGCGCAGAGATAGCAAGCAACTCCGCCCGGACACGATGGGCAGGCAAGCCGCCACAGATTGCGGTGGATAGCGTGACGGCCCAACAGGCACGAGCGTCTGCAGGTGCTCGCAGCTTGATCCAGATCAAGCCCTGTAGTGAATAGGCAAGCTGAATTGCCATCGGTGCGGCACGACTTCTTCAGACCACGCCGGGAGGGAATTTTTAAAGACTTGGATCCTTCGGGAATTGCTTGAATACTCGTGAACAGCCATGCCCCTGCAGTTCGAGCGTGCCGTCGAGAAGATGGAAATATGGAGCGCGAACAGCGACGGCTATTCTTTCGTGATCAGCTATGAAAGCCCTGCCGTCCCGGCTTTCACGGACGCGCCGGTTATCTGGCGTCGTGGCGTCCTGTTTATGAAGGCCGCAGCGCGATCAGGATCACCGGCTCGCCCTTTAAAATTTTCGACGAGGCCGAAGCTGCCTGCGATGCGATGCTAAAACTCCTGATGAGCGAAAATTGACGCGATAGCCAGCAAATTTGGGAAAGGCAACGGACTAGCATTCAGCGTGACCGCCGTCCTCTTCGTGAAAGCGTTTCGCTTCCTCCTGCGCGACCAGCCTTGCGAGCATCCGCCGGTGTTTGTCCGTGATGCTCGGATTGGCAAGCTGCCGCTTGGCGATGATCAAATTCGCATAGTGGATGAACTCTTCCATCGACCCCATGAGCGCCTCCCTGTCCCTGCGCGACGCCATTCGCGCGCCCATAAAAGGCGACCGAACCGAAGCTTGCAATTGTCCCTAAGGGCAATTTGCCGGTCAGGCGCGCTGTCCTAGAAAGCGTTTCGGTTTGGCTCGGCGAAGAATAGGTCGTCCGCTTTCATGGCGAGCCTACAATACGGGGGGAGGGGTTTCGCGATGTCCATGGTTGGTACGGTCAAGTTCTTCGATGGAGAGCGTGGCTATGGCTTCATCAATCCCGATGACGGCGGCCGTGATGTGTTCGTTCATATCACCGCAGTCGAGCGGGCCGGACTGAAGGACTTGACTGAAGGACAGCGCATTACATTCGAGGTCGAACCGGACAAGAAGGGCAAAGGCCCCAAGGCGGTCAACCTCGTGATCTCATCCTGAAATGCTGCCCGCGCCGGACATTGGATCTGTTGCCTGCGGCCATCGGCATAGCCCTTGCGGCGCACGTGCGCCGCAGCTCCTGCGCATGTATTGACTTGGTTCCAAAAAGTCGCCGCCACGTGGCTGTGATGTCCCGCCCGTTCGCTATTCGGTCGCCTGTCCGCGTCGGGACGATAAAAAAGCCGCCACCGGGACGAAGCGGTGACGGCTTCTTTCTCGCTCGTGACCGCGAACAAGCCTTTACCGCCCCGCCCCAACGCGATTGACGCCGCCATTTGCATTGCCACCGGCGTTATGACGGACCGCAGCGCGCGCCACCGGACGAGGCCTCAGCACGACGCCTGCCCGGGCAACGCAACCCACCGGATATTCAACGTACTGGCAGTACACGACCGCCTGGGCTGGCGCTGGATTGAGAGTGACACCTGCAAGCCCCAACAGGGCGCTAGCAGCAATCCCGGCAACAGTCGCTGACTTGATCGAAAGACGCTTCTCCGGATGCATGTTGGACCTCCCTCTTCGCGCTTGCGTCACTGAAAGGTGACGGGAGCCGCCTCAGGTGCGGCTGAACATAGCGTGAGCGCTAAAGGATCGCTAACGTTGACGTAGATCAACGAGGGGTCTGTGCACTGTTGCCCCTCCCGGTGTCCGTCCTATGGCCCGGCGCTGGCGGCGCACTGTACGGCCTTCTGCCGGGCCTTGGCGGTGCCGTGGGCCGCCTGTCGCCGTTGCGGTGACGTGCTGCCGCGCTCGACGGGTGATGAGGCGACGCCGCGCTAAGGGTTCTCCTCGCTGTGTTCTTCGAGCAGCTTCCGCGTAGCCTTGATGCGGGCGGAGACGTTCTGAAGCGTTGCGTCCGAACTGATACCTTGCGAATGCAGGAGCATCCACAGCGCTTCGGCAAGGATGACTTGATTTTCTAGAATGGCGCGTTGGATTTTATCCATCATCAGCCATGCTCCGTTGGTTGCCCTCCGCGATCGATCGCCTGTCCGCGCCCGGTTGGTTCGCTTTAAGTCAGTCGCTCTGACGATAGCGATTAGGCCGAAACGGAATGTCGTCGATGTACGGTCGCACAACCCGCTTGGTCTTGAGCATGTCGCGCCAGGCATAGGCATAAATCGCGATCAAGACAGAAACGAAGGACGTCCACAACAGGATGATCCACTTCATTTGCGTTCTCCTCTCGATGTAGGCGAGCAGATAGGATCCATGGGATCGGAACCCAGTTTGGAGGTGCTTGCGTTAGATCAACGCTTGGGCTGATTGTGGCGTGGCCCACGCGACGTGACGCGCGCGCCAACGCCGTGTTCTCGGCACCCATGCGCCGCCGCGTCGAGATGACGTTGGCGGGGAGCATCGAGAGAAGGCGGACCCTCCCCAGGTCGTTAGGGTCCTTCCGATAAGGGGTATTGGTGCCGGGACCGCGTGACCGCGCCCCTTCAGCATATTTGCGTTTTTCGTTTTTCGATGTTTGTTTGCCGCATCTGCTTTTCAAAGGCTCGCGAGATGCGGCGCACTGATCTGTTCGAAGCCACGATGCAGGGATGGGCGCGCCTCAACCCGCAGCAGCGCCAGCGGTTTTTCCAAGCGGGCCTGAAGGCGGCGCTGCGGCTTGAGCGGCAGGAATTCCGCGCTTGGCTCATGCGGCGGCTGATCGAACCCCCGCTCGCCGCGCCGGTCGATCCGGCCAGCTTCGCAATTTCGAAGACCGACATTGCGCTGCTCATGAAGTCGGCGCGCCCCAAAAAACCCTTCCGCAACGCAATCTGGATAACACCCGGGTTAGATACGATCGAGACGTGGGGTTCTGCGGTCCCCCCACAAACTCACCCGCCTCAGAGGACCCCAACGGCGAACCGGTCCAAATTTGGACTTGAGCGCGCACCCATCCACTCGCACCGACTGTCACGCGCGCTTCGCGGTCCGCTTGATGTTGACGCTCAACGTCCAGTCTCGCGCCGTGTCGATGCAGGAGCAGTTCGCGCACAGCAGGAGAACGCCCTTGCCCTCACCGCGAACAACAGCGAGATGCGACTTGGTCGATGACTGAGCCTGCTTGCGCAGTCCGTTGCGGCCACGTCGCACAGGTCTGATGTGACGGAAGCACAATGCCCGTTCATCTTCGAAGCCGCACTGCTCGCACCGGCCACCCTTCATCGCGATGGCCTTGGCCTACACCTTGCGGCGATACTCACGACGTTTGCTGATCTTCATCACGCGAGCCGTCATGTGCTGGCGTCCGTCTATCCCAGCCTCGCAGTGTGGTCAGGCTCGACCATGGGTCACCGGCCACAGGCGCGGATAATCCGGTTCCCATGCAACTTCGGCCTGACTTCCGGCGCCGCGCTTGCCGCATTATGGCGATGATGACCACGGTCTCGATGTCGCTTGTACCTCAGGACAATGTCCCCCGAGACAATTGTCGTGGCTCGGTCATTGAGCCATGATCGGAGGTACCAGCGCGGTACTAAACTCTAGCCCCGACGGCCCCAGTCATTCTCCTCCGACTGGGGCCGTAGTGCTTTTTGACAAACTAGCGGCGCAAGCATGCTATATCGGATACGCCACCATCGTTCTCAGCGTGGCTGTGGTGGTCGTGGTCCTATTCACCCTTTGGTGAGCATCAGACAAGAGGAAGCCTGATCCTAAACGACGCGCCGCCGTGATCCCGATTTTTCGCCGATAACTGGCCATTGTGCGCTTCCACGATGGTGCGCGCGATGGACAACCCCATACCCATGCCTTCCGCCTTGCTGGTGTAGAACGGCTCGAAGATCTCTTTCAGTTTGTCTTCGGGAATGCCATGGCCGCGATCAGACACGGATAGATCGGCAAACTTTTCGACGCGCGAAGTCCGGATGTTGATGATGCGGTCTTCGATTGGCGTATCCTTCATCGCGTCGATCCCGTTCACGACAAGGTTCAAGATCACCTGTTGAATTTGAATGCGGTCGCCGAGAACCGGAAGCGCATCCGGCGTGATCGCGCTGACTAATTGGAATTTCCGGCCAACCGCCAGCGCTGAAAAAAAACTGATCGTCTCACGCACGACTTCGTTGAGGTCAAATTGCTTCTGCTCAAACGGTGCCTTTTTCAGAATGCTGCGCATTCTCCGGATGACTTCGGTGGCGCGGTTGTCGTCCCTTAGAATGTCATCAAGGATTTCGTTTACTTCGTCGATGTCCGGATTTGGAGACTTCAAGATCGCCTGCGCCGTCTCGGTATTGGTGAGAATAGAGCCGAGCGGCTGGTTGATTTCGTGGGCAATTGACGCGGTCAATTCGCCAGCCGTTGAGAAGCGGTTGACATGCGCCAGTTCCGTCATGCGCTGCCGCGACTGCACTTCGGCAAGTTGACGCCGACGATGTTCGCGCAGCAGACCGGCGATCAGCGCGGTTTGCGATAGAATAATCGTGGCTGTGAGTGCGACTTGCCACCAATACCGTTCCCAGACGGTTGGTTCTCGGAAATAGACGGTGCTGCCGGGCGGCAGATTGCTCTCGGCAATTCCCCACCGCTGCATTTGCCGCCAGTCGAACATAGGCGCGGCCAGTTGAACAAACGTCGGCTTGATGTCGGCAACATTTTCGCCGTCAAGGATGCGGAGCGCGACTTCCGCCGCCTGCTTGCTTTGTCTGGCGACGATCTGCATTGGCCCACCAACGATGCCCTCTCCAAAAAAGGCTTCGTCGTGAAAAAAGATGGGTGCGTTGGCTGTCCGGTAAAACCGGGCGAACGCACTGTTACCCTCATGCGCCACTCCCGCCGCATCGACATTCAACCCAATCCAGAAAATCGCACTGTGTGGCGGAAGGTTGGCCGCATCCTTGAGCATCTCTTCAAAGGAAAGTTCATTGTACCATCGAAATCGCACACGATCCGCGAACCGCGCAGTGGACTTGGCGACCTCGTTGCGCCACCAGGTTTCGCTCGGCGAAGCACCGACAACGATGGCGATGGTCGTTGTTTGAGGCAGGACGTGCAGGATATTTTCAAAGAAAACAGGATCGTCGTTCGTGATCGCCACGACAGTATCGTACTTGGTCAATTTATCGAAGTCCACGCGGCGTCGCTCTACCAGAGTGTACAGCATGGGCGTCGTTGGAAAGAGGTCTTTGCGGTGGGCCTGCACGAAATTGGCCGCAGGCGCGCCGATGGCGATGATCAGATCGGGCGACTGGTCAATATTAAGAGTGCGAAGATACTCGACGAATGGAGCGTCTGATTTGTCGCTGCTTCGCCGGGCATTCAATAGCGAGTGATCTTGAAACTCAATGGATGCCCGTCGGCTTAACTCGGCGCGAAGGGCTTCGGAATAATCAGTCCACGGCCTAAAGCGAAGACCGAATGAATGCAGCATCATTACCCGCTTGGGTTCTGGATCAGCCGCCTGACTTTGGCCCTGCATCGCCAGCAATAATGCGACGGCCAGCACAGCGATGAGGGTCCGCGCGCAAAAAGATCGCCAAGATAGAGCAGCAGTCCAGAAAAGCATTCCCGTCCTACTCCGAAGTCCGCAGTCCGAATACCGTAGCGGCTCGACCAAACGATTAATAGGCAAAACCGGCGCTGTGAGCCGTGCTGCGGCTGCTAGGGATCACAAGGCTCCTGTCCTTTGGACCGCGTGCGGGCCGCGCGGGCCAGGCAAGCCGCTACAGATTGCGTGGATGACGAGACGGGCACAACGGAGGCGGCGACGCGGCCAAGGTCTCACGGCAAGAAGCGGACATTCGGGCTGGCCTTCAGCAGGTCCCCCTTGGGCAAATGAGCGACATCCCAGTTTTACCCCCGAACATGAAAGAGGCCGCCAACTGAGGCGGCTGTCAGGCACAGCGTAATGGCCAAAAGCGACCGCGCGGCGTGCAAAGAGTTCCAAGCCGTCGGAATCGAAACTGATGGTCCATTTGGACGTTGGCACACCGAGGAAAAAGTACGTCTGTGGCGGGAACCATGAAAATGGAGCAAACGCATGTCGCAGGGAAACTGTGTTTACGTCGTTGATGACGACGTCACGCTATTGCAAAGCTTGGGGCGACTGCTGCGGTCCCTCGGCTATACCAGTTTATTGTTTCCCTCGGCGGAAACTTTCACCAAGCACGACGATTTTGACAAAGCCGCCTGCATCCTGCTGGACATCAATATCGGCGAGGTTTCCGGCATCGAGGTCGCTCACCGTCTCAAGGCGGCAAACGTCTCGGTGCCTATCATCTTCATGACGGGAAACGACCAACCCGTCCTTCGCGAGGCAGCGCATCGATCCGGCTGCCTCGCGTTTCTCACCAAGCCATTCTCCGCTACGGCACTGGCGCAGTACCTACAGCGCGTTCGCCAGCGTCCGGCAGAGGACACATGATCGCGTGAGCCGTGGCCGGTGCGATGGTGAGTGCCAACATACGCCGGATGGCCGTTGATCGTCCGGGGGGTCCCTCCGTGCGTTACTTACTAGATTGAGGACGTTGGCCTATGATCTTTGGCCGCCTCATGCTTTCCCGTCTAAGCTCGCTTTCAAAATGATCAGCCCAACCTTACTCAGGCGCGTGCGGATGGTTGTGGATGCAGCCGTCGTGACGGCCGTCTGTGGCTCGTCCTCGATCAGTTCGTTCGCGAGGAGTTTCCAGAGCACGCGCGGCGAGACGCCATTGCGCTCGCTCTTCCAAGCGCTGCCGTTCGGCCCATAAGTGCGAACACTTTCTGGTCATTGGTCGCGATCATCGCGCGACGAACCGCAGGCGTGAGCTTGAATCTCTTGTGCTCTGACTGCCCCATCAGGCAAGCAAGAAAGGAGATGCCAGTTAGTTTGTGTTGATTCAAATCAAACGACCGCTTGGGGTCAAGATCGGACGACCCGGCCTTGCGGCGGATGTCTGCTTTGCCCCGGTGAGCGACGTAATGGCATGACTGTCTCGGTGATGACACGCTGGCGCGGACTGTCGCGCCCCCGGCCGGATTTCCTCCACCAGTGCCGCCGGTCGTCAACGATCAGCATCTTTGCAATTCTCGATTTTTGAGTTTCATTTGCTGAATTCTCGTTTTTGAAAGGCCGCGAGATGCCGCGTGATCTGTTCGAGGCAACGATGCGGGGCTGGGCGCGGCTCAACCCATCCCAGCGCGAACGGTTTTTCCAAGCGGGCTTGCGGGCGGCGCTGCGCCTTGAGCGGCAGCAATTCCGCGAAATGGCTCATGCGGCGGCTGATCGAGCCCCGCTCGCCGCGCCGGTCGATCCGAACAGCTTCGCAATTTCGAAGTACGACATTGCGGTTCTCATGAGGTCAGCGCGCGAAACACCGGGCAAATCGTCTCCGAAACGCAACTCGGAAAACCAAAAATGCTAATGTCTTCAAATGCTGCCGTCGCGCGGTCCCCCCACATACACACGCCCCTCAGAGGACCCCAGTGCTGAATTGCGCGAATGCGGGACCCAAACGCAACGGAGGCCAGCCGCTGGGGTACACAGCCTGTAACTCCGGTCTGGGCAAGGTTGCCGGCAGCATCGCCGGGTCATTGTCATCACGTCAGGCGACGGGACGGCAGTCAGCGAGGCATCGGGTTGGCACAAACTGCATAGTCGCGTTCGGACTGACAGATCAGCCATGCCCCAAATGAGCGTTAAACGATACTTACACACTTTGAATTGCCCGGTACCCTCTTTGCAACGAAAGGGGACCGGTGCAGGGGCTTGTGCATATTGTTGACGACGATCCGTCCTTTCTGACGGCGATGGAGCGTCATTTGAAGCACGCCGGTTATGAGGTCGCGGTCTATGCGTCAGCACAGGCGTTGCTGGACCGACTGCCGAGCGACAGTGTTCCGAGCTGCATCCTCCTCGACGTACGGATACCTGGCATCGACGGTCCAGCACTGCAAAAGCGATTAAACGAACTCGGTTCGACGCTGCCGATCATATTCGTCAGCGGTCATGTCGATATTCCGCTCACGGTGCGCGCCCTAAAGGAGGGCGCGGAGGATTTCCTGACAAAGCCGGTAACGTCCGACGGCCTTCTTACTGCAATTGAACGGGCGTTCGCACGCCACCGAGGCTTCCGCGAGCAACAGTCCAGGCTGGATGTTGTTCGCGCCCTCATCGCCAAACTAACGCCGAGGGAGCGGCAAGTATTTGAACTCATCGTTGCCGGTAAGACCAATAAGCAGATCGGCAGCATCTTGGGTACGACCGAACGCACCATCAAGGCCCACCGCCAGCAGGTCATGGAGAAAATGCAGGTTCGGACCTTGGCTGAACTTGTGGCGGTTGCTGAACGAGTCGGTGTCATTGGCGATAAGCCTAATAGCGGACCTATGGCCTAGGCCAATTCTCAACCATTTTTCAAGTTATTGGCCTATGGGACACTTGTGTCAGACTCCCGAATGCCTATTGGTTCTCGTCATCACTGGGTCGCCAGCGGCTACCATCGGTGACTGAGAGAGCCGGTGCGCTCCCGCTTGTCATCGGAGCGCAATCCAATGGGTAGAAGCGACCCTGTTTTGGTGGTCGATGACGATCCCGGAATGCTGCGAGCCCTCAATCGGCTGCTATGCCAGCATGGCTTCAAACCAATCCTCTTCTCGTCTGCCGAAGAGCTGGAGCAGCACGCCGACATCGCCAACGCACTCTGCATCATCTTGGACATCAACCTCAACGGGGGGTCGGGGATCGACCTCCGGCATCAACTCAAAGCCAACGGCGTTGCGGTCCCCGTCATTTTCATCACCGGCAATTAGATTCCTTCCGTTCGCGAGGCCGCACTGCGGTCCGGATGCGTCGCATTTCTAACTAAGCCGTTCTCAGCGCACGAGCTGATCGAGCCGCTCAAACAGGCTGCGGCAGGCCACTAACCCATTCACTGAGCGCGCCTGGGCTTGCTCCCGTTCCCTTGATCTAGGTCAACGAGACTGAACTTTCGTCCTGAATTGTACAAAGGTGCAGCGCTGCGGTCAGCGCCAGGCCTTAGGAACATCGATGAAGACGCCCGTAAGCGAGCTGCGCCGTTTGCGCGGAGAACGCATTGACTGGCTGCTCTCGGTGCTCACGGGAGTGCTGGCATTACTGATTTTTGTCTTCGCCCCGCTACAAGCAATGGGCATTACCGCCTTTCACCTGTTTGCGGATGGCCTGTTGCTAGCGATCATCGTCAGCATGGTGATCATCTCCAACAATCCGACTGCTCTCGTTCTGATGTCGCTCGCGCTCGTTTTCAACGTCGCCGTATTCTTCCTGCGCATTTACTACCCAGTACCGTACCACCTTCACATTTTGGCCGGCGCATGGCTGGTCATCGCCTGCACGTTAGGTGTTGTCGTGCTTCAGGCCGTATTCAGGCGAGGTCTCGTTACATATCACCGAATTATCGGAGCGATCCTTCTGTACCTTTTAATTGCGGTGGCCTTTGCAACGCTGTTCCTGTTTGTAGGGCTGGCGGCTCCCGACGCAATCAAGGGAATAGCTTTCGAGGACGATCATTCGGTCGCCGCATCGCTTTTTTACATGAGCTTTGTCACACTTACATCAACCGGGTATGGAGACATCGTTCCGGTACATCCCTTGGCACGAAGTCTCTGCAACATCGAGAGCGTGATCGGTCAGCTTTATCCGGCGACCCTTCTGGCGAGGCTCGTTACCCTCGAGCTCAGCAGCACCGGCTCGGCGCGTAAGCCCACCCCTACCGCCTGAGCCGCAGGAGCTGCACCGACACGTGTGCGCTGCACTCGCGTCCTGTGAGGTTCCCCGCGTCGCTAGGCAAACACTCGGTTGATCTATGTCAACGCCGGCGCTCCTTTGGCGGACACGCTGCGTGCAGCCGCACCGGAGATGGCGTCCGTGCATCTGTTGCGCAGGCACGAAAAAGGAAGACCCGCACCATGCATTCCAAGAAGCGTCTTTCGATCAAGTCAGCGACTGTTAGCGGGATTGCTGCTAGCGCCCTCCTGGGCCTTGCCGGTCTCACGCTCAATCCAGCGCCCGCCAGTGCAGTGGTCTACTGTCAATACACTGAGTACCCAGCTGGTTGTGTTGCCCGGGCGGGCGTCGTACTCAGGCCTCGCCCGGTGGCGCGCGCTGCGGTCCGTCACAACGCTGGTGGCAATATGAATGGTGGAGTCAATCGCGTGGGGGCGAGGCGGTAAAGGTCTTGCCTGTGGACGCTTGGTCACCCAGGCCGGCGCTCTTGTTCCCATAGTCCCGACTCTGCACCAAACGACACGCGTATCGGCAGCCAGATCAGTGTTTGAGGCTATCCGCCAAGCTGGTTGCCGGCCCATTTGCGGAAATCGCGTGACTCAGAACGCACCTCGCGCCCCTTTGGCTTAGGTGCGGACATCAAGTTGCAGCAGAATTGCGGTCGAACAATTCAGCGGTTGCGCAGCAGCGTCGCCTTGTTGGCGGGTCGCGTCGCTGCATCAATGCGTTACCACGATAAAATCCGTATCTTTTCCCGTCTCGTGGCTAATTCCGTAGTCGGAAACAATCAACGAAGAGGCCGGCGTCAGGAGTTCAGAGATCTTCTCAACCGTATCCTGTGGCATTTCGATGCGGTTGAGCGCAGCGTTGGCTTTGTCGGGTAACGGTCCCGACACGGGTTGCTTCGCGGGCGCTTCTCGCCCTTTTGTGGCAGCCTCGGATCTACGGGGCAATTCCTCTGGAATCGACACGACGCTCCAGCGCATAGCCGTTCCCTCCTTCTGGAATTCCATTGCGGTAAACACGTGCGTTCCCAGCGGCTCCTCCGGATTTTCGATCTTGACCGGGACATCAAACAAGGGCGTGAAGCCCTGACGCACGAACAGCTTGCTCAACTTACGACTGACGAAGATGGAGATCGGGACAATCTTTTTAGGCGCGCTTGCGGCGGGAGCCGAGCCCGGCACCTGGAGATTGGCGGCTTCTGGAGTCTCGGCGTTTGACACCAGTGTTCCCTGCGTTGCCGCGGCTGCACCGATGCTCTTGGTTGCGACGGTGGCACTCTGGAGTTCGGACGAACCGGACGCGGCTTTCGGTTGAAATAGATGCGGATTGGTTATCTCGACCGGCTGGACATCACCATGCGCAATGATCACGCGCGTGCCGCGCTTCGTGAGGTGCCAGAGTCGAACGGCGAAATCGTTGTTCAAACGGATGCAGCCGTGTGACGCTGGATGCCCAGGCACGACACCGGCGTGCAACGCTATCCCTGACCAGGTGATGCGTTGCATGTAGGGCATGGGGGCGGCGCTATAAATATTTGAACGGTGCCATCGTTGTTTGCTGATGACGCTGAACACACCGAGGGGCGTCGGATGCCCCTCCATTCCCGTGGACACCGAAGAGCGTGCAATCAGCACCCCGTTGTCAAAAAGCGAGACCCGTTGGTCTGCTATCGAGATGATGATCTGGAGCGGGCCCTTCGGAAGGGGCTCCGGCCGAGCGCTCTTTGGCGTTTCAGAGTTTCTCTGCCGGTGGTGGTGCTTGTGCTTGTACGGAGCGTATTGGCTTCGCCAGAACGTGTGTTGGGGTCCAAACAGAAATTGAGCGTGTGCGATCCCCGGAGGGAGCATGGAAATGGCGAATACAGCAGTTGCTATCGTGCGCCGCATTGCTGGTAATTTCTTAACGAGCATCGCCCGGTCCCAATAGGCGCAATTCCTCTTTTCGAGACGATGCGCGAAGCCGACGCCTGATGCGTCATCCTGACAGCGCATCAAGCCTCTCCTCCAAATCTGGTCGCAGTGGGTCGAAAATGGGACCGTACTCACGATTACAGTGCGAGTTGCCGTTGAGGCGGGCACAATGGCTTGCGGTCGACGCGTTGCAATCGGGCAACATGCTTTGGAAATATCGACGAGCGGCCGTTTCCGCCATTGCGCAACGCACATTGATCCCAAGAATGAGGCTCTTCGCATGCTTGGCTTTTCTACACGGCTCCGGCGGAGCCTATGGAGGCGACAGCATCATGAACCCGCGGCGATTTACGATAGTGGCGCCGACCTTTTGCGGAACGGTCGTTCTCGCGGGGTGGATCACTGGCTGGCTGGCTGGCTTCGGTTCGGCCGGCACCGAGAACACCCGCGCAGTGCCAATCGAGGACCGCGCAGCATCTTTCGCCGCCAACGCCAGGCTCGCGGATGAACCGCAGGCAATCGCAATGGACAACGCCGTTGTCGCTAACACCGTTGTCGCTAACACCGTTGTCGCGAACGCCGCTGTCGCGAACGCCGAAGTGGCGACGGCCGATGAATCCGCGGCAGGGATGACCACCGACACGACGGCGGCATCAGATAAGCCGGACTCGATCGTCGTGGCCGCGTTGCCCGATCCGTCGCAGATGCCGTCGGCCGATTTACCGCCTGTGCAGGAATCGGTGGACTTGGGTCACCGTTATGTCGCCCAACCGGCGCCGACAATGTGCGATGCACCCGGCGGTGCCTCCAGCAAGGGGCCGCAGGATTTCCGGTATCTCATTTGTTATGTCTGGTCCGAACTGCCGCCTGCCGAGAAGCCGGCGGCGATCGTCTTGCGTTCGTTCAAGGACATCCCGGTCGGAACGCCGGTGGAAGAGATCAAGCGCGCGTCCGACG
This sequence comes from Bradyrhizobium sp. 63_E2_N1_3, assembly GCF_052076005.1. Taxonomy (NCBI): domain Bacteria; kingdom Pseudomonadati; phylum Pseudomonadota; class Alphaproteobacteria; order Hyphomicrobiales; family Nitrobacteraceae; genus Bradyrhizobium; species Bradyrhizobium sp. 63_E2_N1_3. The sequence goes on from NZ_CP197235.1 coordinate 2,678,108, forward strand.
CTTTCGGTCTGGATTTCACTTTCATGAAGGCGGTGGCCAAGGTCGAGTCCGGTTTCGACCCCAAGCAACGCACCGGGTCGTATATCGGGCTGTTCCAGCTGAGCAAATACGAGTTCAGAAAGTTCGGCTCCGGAGACATTCTTAATCCCCGCGATAATGCCGTTGCGGCAGCCTACAAGGTCATCACCGAAGGCATTCTGTTCGAGTGGGTGACGCACAGGAAGTCGGACTTGAACGATCTTTACTTGATCCATCAGCAGGGCTGGGAAGGCGCCGCGGAGCACCTCAGTCAACCCAATCGCATCGCCTGGAAATCGATGTGCGCCACCAGCGAAGGTAGGGAGAAGGGCGAAAAATGGTGCAGGCGCGCGATCTGGGGCAATACGCTTCCAGCCGTCAAAGAGGCGTGGAAATCGGTAGAGAAGCTGACGTCGGAGGCGTTCGTCGGAATGTGGCGCGAGCGGGTTGCTCATTTCCAATCGAAATACATGGGCACCGCGACCGCCGCCGCCGAACGAGCGCACCAGTAAATTTCCGTTGAGTGGTTGGCAGGAGTTGCCGCACCCGCGGGCCGAGCGGGGCCTCACCGCCGCGGCGGCATGTGGTGCCGCTCATCGCTCAATGGTCGCGCTGACGCACTTTACGTCGTCAACGACGCTCGGATCGTTCCTACTGAGCGCGAACGAGGTGATCGATCCGGTGCCGATGTCTGCTTGTGGCTCCTTTTCAGACCTGCCGACTGCTTCTGAGGATGTCTGCTGTTAGCGGGGATGGGCGGAAGAACTTTGTTGATGTATCCGACCCGCAACGCGTCGGCAGTCGGCATCCCGAACGCCGCACAGATCCGAGGCTTGCCCGGTGCGAAATCGCGGGCGTTCGAGAAATGATCGAAGCTGCTTCGTCTAAATGGTCCGGCCAAGGGAGCGGGCAACCCAAAGGGGAGGAAATATGCCGGAAAGCATGCTTGTTTTCGCCAAAGCCCCTACGAAGAATGCTCCTAAGTAACACGCTGGTGCAGGCTCGCTTGCGCCGTCCTCGCTCTGATAAGGCTGGGGTGAGATGATGCTAATGGGATCTATTTCGCGCCGTCGGGTGCGTTCGGGTTTCGACCTGCGCCAACGGCGCTCTCCACTTCGGCCGCGAGCACTTGAAGATGGTCAGCCAAGCGAGCGAAAAGCTCGCGCTTCTTGGGGTCCGTAGCAAGGTCCCGGATCAAAGCGCATTCCGCCGCATCCACTCGCAGCTTCTCTAATTGCGTTGTCATGTCCTTCATGGACCGGTCCTCGAATAGCCGGCCTACCAGTTGCAGTGGCGCGAGGAACATTGTAGCCAATTTCGTGAGAAGGCTATTGGTACTTGGGGCGCTATCGAACAGGATGCACTGCAAAAATCCAGGACGCGCCTTTAGAGGGGCAGTTGTGCCTGATCTTCGGACCAATCGATGATCTCGAAGAACATGCCTCGTCGCAGCATTTCGGTTTCTAGATTTGCCGCGTGCGCCTTCCAATCTGATGTTTCACGAACCTTGAAGCGAGGCTGTTCACCGGCAGCCTTCTGAGCGTCGTCCGACGCGAGAGCCCCCCGAATGCTCTCGTACATCATCGTGAGACTGTCGTTCGTGAAAGCTCGATAGTCCATCAGTGCAACCAACAAAACGGCCGTCGCCGGGTTGAGGTCAGCGACGGCTCTGTGTGAGTTCGTGATGATGATTATGCGCTAGTCGGGCCGATGATGGAGATTTGCGGTTATCGGGCCGTTTACTGAGACGCTGGGGTCTAGTCCGCCTGCCGCCGTCGCCGCCAATTAAGGCTTGTCTGGATGCACGTCAAGCCGGCACCCATTCGACTCCGACACCGTAATTTCTACGACCCGCCGCCTTCCACCTGTTCCCCATAGAGCCAAGTATGGACGCGCGACGATGGAATAAGTTGTTTGGGAGAATGCGGATTGATCGTGCCGGCAAATAGCGCCAAACCACCTAGCCTCGTTATAGCGAACGCCTTTGCTTCATGTTCTGTTGCAAACGTCTTTGTCCCGCGAGGGCTGCGGCTTTTTGGCAGGATGCCACGCTTCTGAGCTTCAAAGGTAACGTACCAAGTCGGCGTCATTTTACCCCCGGCTAGATCCCGAGTTCAAGCTTCGAGCCTTGTCGCACGCACATGCGCCGGACCATTCGCCGCCCATCGGCGGCCTAGTTGCAAACCACGTTGTCGCTCCTGCTCCGCGTCCCCGTCCTCGATCATCCAACGTTTAAGCGGCCCCGGCGAGGACTTGCGCCCGCCCCGGGGCCGAGCGCGCTGCCGCCGATCTTGGGGGCCTAGGGCTCTGTGAGAGATCTAAAAAGCGCGTTGTTAGACAATCACAGGCGGAGTGTTTGGCTATTGCACTTTGTGTCAATAGGAAGAGTTAATGCCTGATTTCACGGACGAAGACGCAGCCGAGTTTTGCTGGGTCCAATGAGCGCGTTACTCCTGTCAAACCGCTGGAACCGCTTATTGGTTCGTCTAAGGCAGGTGAGGAGACGGCCCGTTCGGGCGATAGCCCATACGCTCGGCAATGGCGACAAGTTCCGCCAATGACTGGACCTGCATTTTTTCCATCACCTGATGGCGATGTGCCTTAATCGTACGCTCGGTACAGCCTATAGCGTACGCGATTTGCTTGTTGATCTTGCCCTGAACCACAAGCTCGAACACTTGCCGCTCACGCGGCGTTAGTGCCGTGACACGAGCGCGAGCCGCATCCAGCTCCTCCTTTTTGGCGCGCGTGACTTCGTAACGAGCGAACGCGCACTCAATTGCGCGAAGTAGGTCGTCGGAAGATGCGGGCTTGATCAGAAAATCTTCTGCGCCCGCCTTGATGGCCTGTACGGTGGTCTGGATGTCGGGAAAGCCCGTAAAGAATATAATCGGCAACGTCGAACCGAGTTCGTATAATTGCGCCTGGAGCTCAGGACCGCTCACTCCCGGTAGTCGCACATCGAGGAGAATGCAGCCGGGTCTACAGTCGTCCGGTAGTCGATCCAACGACTGCTCAGCCGACGCATAGGTCGCCACTTCGTACCCGGCGAGTTTGAGGCGACGTTCGACTGCTATTCGGAAGGCACTGTCGTCATCCACAACATGCACAAACCCCAACACGTGACTCCCCAAGACTTACGTCAGCCGTGACCTAGAAGAGCGCAGTGACGAGCAGCAGCTCTCGCCCAAGCTCCGCCGCGATGAACCAGCGACCGATCTCATTCCGAGCAGGATATCCCACTACATGGGGAGGTAGGTCTGACGGTTTCTAACAGGAGAGCTGCGATTCTAGCACCGTGATTGTACGGGTCATGTCGGGCGGCGCATGAAGGCACGCTTTGCCCGCATGAAGGGAGAGGAAAAATTCTCGAATGCGCTATGTTTTAGAACGCTGCTTTCGATGGGCGAATTTGGAAACGAGTGCAGCTAGACTTGTGCCACGATCTAGAGAGTAACCTCGTGACCGCCAACGATGGGGGTACAAGGCGCTCGGTTCCGCATCGAGCGTACGTGCTGAGCCTAGGCTCGTGACAGACGCGCAGCTCGCCTTCGCGAAAGCCGCCAACGAAATGATCGGATACGTCCGATGGCGGAAAGCGCGCGCCTCTTTGCCAAAGTTGGCTTGCATGAACTCCAACGTCTGAGTTCGCATGTCGGGCCAGTGTAGACACTAAGCGAGCTCATCTTCGCGCGGGTTGCCGGTCCGATGCGGAGAAGTTTGCCGACGGGCAGCGACCGCCGGTCCACCACCGCTTGAACGACTTAAGTCAAGCGGCTGTCCGGTCCTCTGAAAGGATCGTGGTGCACTTCATTTGAGAACGAGACGATCAATAGTTCGAGCTTCGATTGCTCTTCACTCAAGCGCCTTTCGACAAACTGGCGCTCGACCTCTGTCACGCTAGTCTGCAATAAGTGGCGATAGCGTTGAATATTGTTGCGGTGTGCACGCGCCAACTGGTCGTCAATCATCATCGCCTTCCTTGACGCTACTGTCTCATTTCCTTTTTGCTTCATGGGTGAGGTGCCCCGAGGCAACATTCCTAGTCGTCGCTGGAGCAGAATATTTTTCCTCCCAACGCCGAAATTCCCCTTGGCCGGGGCTTTAAATCCTGGCCCTCCAATTCTTGCGCACTTAGATGACAGAAACAAGAAACGTTCGAAGGAACGTTCCCCGAATTTTTTTGCGATCTGTGAACCATTTCACAATCGCATCTGGTGCCGGTTCAATGTCGGCTGTCGTCGGTCAACCGGTGTCGAGCCGCACTTGTCTTGACCGCTGCTTCTGACCCTAGATATTTTAAGATGCAGCAAGCGCTTGGGATGGTTAACCCGCAAAAAAGCCCCGACGAACCGGGGCTTTGGCCTGCGCGACTGGTGTGATCAGTATCTCGCCGCGATCGGGGCACCGTATCCACCGAAGCGATAGTTCAGCCGAAGCGTGACCATATCCACATCTTGGCTGACGCCGCTCCCGGTCAGGGTGAACCCTCCGGGAGTAACCACGCCTGCGAAGCCGGAATTATCACGCCCCATCCAGAGGTGGTCGTATTCGATACCGAGCGACCAGTTGGGCGTGAAGCCGTATTCCCAGCCGACGCCCAGGGCGCCGCCCCAGCGCGTGTGGCCTGCCGAGGCCAAGCCGACACCGGTGATGTTGTTGAAGATATCGAAGCGATTGCGCGTCACGGCGGCGCCGCCCTTCACGTAGAATAGGGAGGCGTTCCACGCCCAACCGAGTTGCGCCGTCAACAACCCGATGCCGTCGATCTTGCCTGTGGTCGAGATCAATGGATCGATTAGACTGACGCGCGTGTTCTTGATGTTGGCCCAATCTCCCTGCGCTTCGAGGCCGAGCACAAACTGGTTGGTTTGCCAGCGGTACCCGATCTGTCCGCCCGCGAGGCCCCCGGAGCGATCGGCGCAACCACCTGCGACTGTTCCTGCGGGCGTCACGAAATCCACACAACCGTGGCTTTGCCCCCAACCGCCGTTAGCACCGATGTAGAAACCGGTCCAATCATAGATCGGCGCGACCACCGGGGGCGGGGCCTTGACGTAAGGTTTAGCAGCCAGATCAGCCGCTGACGCGGGTGCCGCCATGCTCACTGCCAGCAAGCCCACACCACTCAACAAGATCTTCTTCATTCTTTTCGCTCCATCCACGTTTCACCCGAACGAGCCGGCTGCGGGGTTCCGTCTTGGATTTGCGCACAGCGCGGGTCCGTTTCGGAGACGCCCCCTCGCGCTGGCGTGGGTAAAGGCTCGTGCCGTTGCCAGCGTCCATCGTCGGCGAGCGCATGCCTCAAGGTTGATTTAGATCAATAATCACACTCCGGAATATGGACCAGTTGCAAAAGGGCGGGAGACCGGGAGTTTGAGATATGGGTGAACGTTCGGAATCGATGGTCAGCCGTCGAGGCGCTCTTGCTCTTTGTGGATACGCAGCCGTGTTCGGGCTCGTGGCCTCGCCTGCAATTCTGGTGGTGTCAGATGCTGGCGCTCAGACCTCAACCGCACCGACCACGCCCGCAGCGCCTTCCACTGAGACACCGCAGTCGGGTACGGAGCGGCGTCAGGAACGACGCACGGGGCGCACCGAACGGCGTCAGGATCGACGGACAGGGCGAACAGAACGGCGTCAGGCGCGACGGACGGGGCGCACGGAGCGGCGCGAAGAGCGGCATGACGGTGCTGCCGAAGAGAAAAAGTAGCCGCGCGTCCACCAGCACGTCCCAAGAAACCAATTAGGAGCAAGAACATGAAAAATTCAACGGTGCTCGGCGCGGCCCTCGGTGCAGCGATGTTGTGCTTGGCGCCCGTGTCGTTTCACTGGTCACCAGAAGGGACTGTCGTTATCTCCGTCGAGAAAGCTGACGCTCGTGTCGGTCGTCCGCTCACACCTGGCAGCGTTGCGGGGGTTAATAGGCGAGTGCATAGACGCGCGTATCGGCGCGGGTACTATGGAGCTGCTGTAGGTGCGGCTGCCGTCGGAGCAGCGGCCACGGGAGCGTACTATCACCGCCGGCAATGCGGTTACTATCCATACCCCCCGTGCTATTGAGAGCGACGTCGCCTCCAGCGTTGACCTACGTCAACATCACCTAGTCTCCTTACCGCTCACAAACGCTTGGCCGCCCGGTGCATCTCCATCGGTTCGCGGCGAAAGGGAGGATCACCATGCATCGGACAAAGAGTCTCTCGATCAAGTCGGCGACAGTTGCCGGGATTGCCGCCAGCTTCCTGTTGGGGTTGGCGGGTCTCACGCTCAATCCAACGCCAGCCAAGGCGGTCGTGTATTGCCAGTACGTTGAATATCCGGTCGGGTGCGTTGCGAGGGCTGGCGTCGTGCTCAGGCCTCGTCCCGTGGCGCGCGCTGCGGTCCGTCATAACGTCGGCGGCAACGCAAATGGCGGCGTCAATCGCGTGGGAGTGCGGCGGTAAGGCACTGTTGGTCAGTGCCGCATTGTCGAAAAATGCAACCGCCTCAATTGCGGCAAGGGACTCAGCTATTGATTCGCTCGGTAATCCAGCGTTCGTCGGCTTGTCCAGCAGTCCCTTAGAACTCACACCTGGATCGGCCAACGATGGGGGTGCAAGGGTGCTTGGTCCCCCATCCGGGCGCCCTTGTGCTGAGGCCTAAGCCCCGCGCCAGACGCGCAACACGCCCTCGCGAAAGCCGCCGACGAAATGATCAGACGTATCCGCTGGCAGAATTTGGCTGAGATCATCGAACGAGCCGCTCACCATAGTCGTAAGCTCATGCGCCGAAGCATGCTCCGCCCAGCGGCGTCCCAATTGCAATCCGCGTTGCCGCTCAGCCTCTGCGTCCATCGTCTTAGCTACCCCACGTGTTAACCGGCCCCGGCGAAGTTGCTGACCGCGCCGGGGCCTTCTACGTTCTCGCCAATCTAAGAAAGCTTGGGGGCTGGAAAGATGGGCAAGGCGTGCCCCAGACAAGCAGAACCTGGGTGTTTGGCTAGTGCCCTTTGTGCCAATGCGACCGCAGGTATTGAGGTAGTTGGGGGCAAGAAGCTAAATGGAAAAATGTCAGTCACGATGCGGAGGGCCGGCATCCGTCAGTTCTATTGGCTGCCTCCAAGCGCACGCCCCAGTCGTTCCAGTTCAAGCGTGACGCAGAATAGCGCGAACAACGATACGACGAGTTGCAGTCCCCGGCGGAACATGAGCCAAAGATCGGCGCCCTGATTGATCTCCGGCAAATGTCTGAAGAACACGACACCGAATAGCGAGCCGCCGAAAATAAAGGCGAGACGCCCCAGAAACAGAAACAGGTGACTCAGGATCGGATTCGAGCGCGGAGGTGGGAGCGGAACGCGTCGCAGGCGATACCAATAGGCGACCTGCATCGCAATGATAATGACGGGCCTAGCAAGGTTATCGGACCGTTCGAACGGCAACTGCTCACCGGGATGGATTATCAAGTGCCTAAATTCGGGCAGGCCGTCCAAGATTATGAAGAGTGCTCCTGTCAGTTGAACCACGAGAAGAACCAAATAAACGGCTCTGGATTTTAGGTTCGTCATCTCGAACACCCGTCAACTCCGCTACGGCCGGCCGCACTTAGCCTGCTTCGAGGGCACTCAGCTTCGTCCTGAACTGGACCTAATCTGGTGGATCGAGGTTTGCCAGCCGCTCTCGGTCGAGAAGTACGATTTCCCGGTGACTACCAGCGGTGAAATCAAGTACGCCCGCTCCATGCAGCCTGGATAGAACACGACACACCGTTTCGAGTGCTAAGCCGAGGTAGTCAGCTATATCGCGACGGTACATGGGGAGTGCCATTGAGTTAGTGGCGGTCAGGCGCTTGTCCATCTCCAGCAAGAACGCGGCAACTCTCTCCGATGACGATTTACGGCCAAGCAGCAGCATATGATTTTCCGCGTGCTCGAGGTTGCTGGTAGTCATACGGAGTAGGTTGCGCGAGACAGCTGGATCGGTTTCGGCGACCATTTCTAGAGTTTGCCGTCTGATCAGGCGAAGCGTCGTCTCGACCACCGCCTGGGTCGTAAATCGATGCGTCCCACTGTTCTCCAGCCCGAAAATATCTCCGGCCAAATGGAATGCGCCAATCTGGCGTCGACCGTCAGAGAGCAGTTTGTAACTGCGCGCCGCTCCCCTGATTACTTGATAGACGTATTCGGCAGGTTCCTTCTCACTGAAAATTGCTTTCCCCTTTTTGTAGATCAATACACTCGAACTGACGCCCGGATTTGATTCGCTCGTGATGCCAAGGTCAGTGAGCGAATTAGGGCAGAGGGACCGCCCCGTAGTATTACGCACAAACATGCGGGCTACTCTTTTATTGATTTTTAGCCAATCGAATACGTCTCGGTGCGCGGAACGATAAGCTCCACCCCAAGGTGGAGTGAAGCATAGTATTTGGCGACTGACGCGATGGTACTGTACCAAGGGACAGTGGAGCATTGTCACTGTTGCCGTCAGCGCGGTTGTGCTCGCTGGCGTCGTGTATCGGTCTGGTGACGGGCCGCCGCATCGTGGGGCACGGCAAAGCCCCATAGCTGCATCGCGGCTTCTCCTGATTGTGTCGGCTTCCTTGCAATGGTGATGATCGTCTCATCGCCATCGGTCACACGACAGTGACACTGATGCGCACAAGGGGACAACGTGCCTACAGCTGAACAATGCCGCGCTTATGCCGCCGAGTACAAACTACGTGCCGCTGATCCGAGGAATTCACCCCGCCGAGCGACCGTGCTGACGAACATCTCACGGAGCTGGGCAGCGCTTGGGAGCCAGCTTGAGAACCTTGCAGAGATCGCGAAGTCGGAAGGCAAGTGAGATCGCCTCCCGTCAAAGTGGGCTGGCCCGTGCGTCCTCATCCGCACTTGGCGGCTATCGCTTCGTGACCCGCTTGTTGAGTGCTTTGCGCATCGCCGTTTCGTCCGCGATGAATTTCGAGACCTGATGCTGCTCAGCCTGGGTCAGCCACCGGGTCAGCTTGTCGGCGATCATGGCCCTCTCGCTGAAGCTTGCGTCCCGAGCCGGGTGGGCCACCGTCCATGCGATTAATGCCAGCTGGCGTTTGGTCGGACGCTGGCGTGATCGCGAGCTTATATTTGTTGACCGTTCTGCGGTCATTGGTCTCCCGAGGGCGTAGACCCTTCTAGTCGCGCAGCTTTTTGCCGAATTCCTCTTACTGTTTCGGTCAAGCTGGCACGAACTGCAGCCCCCTTGGGGCGCGGCCCGTTACGATTACCCATGTGGCGGGAAGTGCTCCTTCGGATCGCAGTCATTGCTGTCGGCATGCTGCCGGTGGCGCTGCTCTCTTTCGCGCTTTTTAGAATGTGATTAACGACGTTCATTGATCTGGCTCAATGGCGCAGCTGCCTATCGAGCGGCCTCCTCATGCGAGGAAGGCGCGTCATGAAATCGCCGTCGGTACTGGATTTACCAATCACTGGTCTGGGCATCAGCCGCGTTTGGTCTCGCGTTGATCGCATCGTTGACGTTGTGAAGCCGAATTGCAACCTCCGGAATAAAGCGTAAGATTCAAGTGATTTGCGAACTCGTGGAGGGCATCGTGGCAGCGCCAGACCTCGTTTTCAAAGTCGCCATTATTGGGCTGAGCGTTCTTTCAGCATCTTTCGCGTATACGCTGGTGCTGGGTCTGTAACGGCGTCCCAGAGGCCGGCCTCGCAGAGGGCAATCTTTGTCCTTCAGAACGGTAACTTTGCGGGTTGCCAGGCCTCGATGTCACGTCCATCGCCGGTCAATGCAGCGCCAAGATAGTCGGCGGCGTTGAACTGGAGGACCCAGCCGTCAGCGCTGGCGTCGACATGCTGGCAGCAGCCATAGTCGCGGTGTAGTTCAGGACGTCGCGGGCGCCGGAGGCGCGCATCTCACCGAAGGTGATCTTTTGAAGGCAGGTTCGTCACGGTTCCCGCTCGCGCTTTTCTTCGACGTCATGAGCGCCATTGGTCGAGGAGCGATAAGGTAGTCGGGAGCTCTTATGCCGATCTGCGCGTTCGTGCGACCCGGCGTTGGATGCCGCGGCGACGCTTGTGCTCTTCTAGACGACGTTGCGGGGGCGGGGGCGGCGAGGCAAACTCGCTGGCCGGCAGATTCTCGATCAGCTCGCCGAGCGTAAGATCTTTAGATACGGTCGTAGGTGGCTGCTCAACCGCCGAGAGCAAGTCCCGGCCCGCGTCCGTGATACGCCACTCGCCTGGCTCGCGCGCGATCAGCTTTTGGCCGAAGATATCGAGGTCTGGTGCCCGCGCAGCCAGAAGCTTCATGCGACCGGTCCACTCGGGTCCGCTGGTGTAGAAAAGAGCCAGGTGTTGCTTGACGACGTCAAGACTGGCCCGGCCATCGGGCTGGCCGGCGAGGATTTTGAGTATCGACATCTGAAAGCTCACGTCCGCCACCAGTACGCGACTACCAAACTATCGGACTAACGTAGCGTGTGCATCGGTCGTGTCTAGCGCCATCTTCTTTATGAACGGAGCGACCGAAACTCGGCGGGGTAAAGTAAAAGCGGGGCCTGATTGCTAGCCATTCTTAGATTTTCCGCAGAGGACTTGCCTCGGTTTTCCTTCTCTTTGTAGCTGACATTGGTCCCTTCGTTGAGGGTATTTCGCTCCGCAGTGAGGGCGTCCGCCAACAATCTGTCGAGCACCCGCCGGTCCTCGGCGTCGGCCTGGTGTGAGCCGCCGGTGATGCCGGCGCGCCTGGCCCGGCGCTGTGCGCCGACAGCCTCGATGAGGCGATCGCCTGGCTCAGAGGACACTGGCGAGGGCCTGGCGCAGCCGAGAAAAAACCCCGGCCTTGGGTTTGGGGCAGGCCGGGGCTTGGAGGTTGTTAAGGCCAGGCCTCGGGCTGAGGCTCGAACGCGCATCGACCATCGATGACCTTGCGGCGCCTTTCAATTGCCCTTATGGACAGGCTTTCCCGCGCCATGCAAATCGCGATCTTGATCCTCAATGAGGCAGATGCTCGGCGTTATCGGCGTCTGCACCGCCTGAGTGGTCCTACCGGCTTTTTCCTAAGCGGGACCGCCGCGTTGTCGAGAGATAAAGAAAAGCCCCGGACGACGCCGGGGCTTAAGTTCGCTGGAGGAAATCAGTAACGCGCTGCGATCGGGGCGCCATAACCGCCGAAGCGGTAATTGAAGCGCAGCGTGATCATGTCCACGTCCTGCGTGATCCGGTCGTTCACAAAGGCGGCAAGTCGCGGATCAGCGACCGTGAACGAATTATTCCGGTGCCCCATGAACAAATGGTCGTATTCGACGCCCACCGACCAATTCGGGGTGAAGCCATACTCGTATCCAACACCAATGACACCACCCCAGCGGGTAGCGCTTTGCGCGGCGAGCTCGGTGCCGAAGGCATTATCGATGACGCTTAAGCGGTTGTCTGTCACCGCCGCGCCGCCCTTCACGTAGAACAGTGACGCATTCCAGGCGTAGCCGATCTGGCCGGTGAAGAGGCCGATGGCACTGGTTTTGGTGCGAGTGGAGAGCGAAGCATCGATCAGGCTGACGCGCTGGTTGCTGAGATCCGCCCAATCGCCCTGGGCTTCCAGGCCAAACACCCACTGGCTGGCCTGCCAGCGATAACCGAGCTGGCCGCCGATGACGCCACCGGACCGATCGCGGCAGCCGGAAGCTACGGCTACGCCGGCCGCGTCAAGGAAATCCACGCAGTTGTGGTTCTGCGCCCAGCCACCATTGCCGCCGATGTAGAAGCCGGTCCAGTCGTAGATCGGTGCCACGATCGGAGGCGGTGCCTTGGTGTACGGACGCGCCGCCAAGTCAGCCGCCGACGCCGGAGCGGACAATCCAACGGCCATCATCCCGACCGCAGCAACCAGAAATTTTTTCATACAAGTAATCTCCTCAGAAAGCAGTTCGATAGGGCGATAAGCCCCGCCCGACGAATCAACAGTAGTTCGTTCGCCCCGTGGTTGCTGTAGCCGAGCTGCAACACTCGCTTCGGATCACATCTTCAAATTGTTTATATCCATTAATGACTTAGCGGAACCAAAAGCCCTCTGGCGTGCATAACCCTGATTGCCCGAGACGCGCAAAATCACTCAGTGCACTGGTGGGAGCGACCGCCGCCAGCCTTCACCGCCATCCACAGGGGTTCATAGGCATTCATATATATTTTCGCGGCCGAACCGTCACCGGATCGCGACACAAATGTAAACACAACAACCACATGGAATTGATTTAGCTACATTTTTTGCTCATTAATTCTTCCCTGCGCAGGGAAGGCCGAGTGATTGGCACCACCTGTATGCTGCTGTGCGGTTTCCTTGCGCTACCTTTCGCGCAGCGGGCCGCGGGTGCGAGGTCAGCACCCGGCCTTCCCTGCGCCCTCTTGGCTTCGAGGGTGGAACGACGAAGCAAAGCTCGGGCGAGATGCGCCGCGAGAGCGCGAAGGTGTGTCTGCAACACGCGCTGTCATCGCCCGCGAAGGCGGACGACCCCAGCATTCCAGAGGCGGGTGTGGTTGAACGCTGCGCTTCGGCTATGCCGTGCCGATCACGAAGGGCAAGTACGACATCGTCCAGGAGTTCAGATGCGGCGGCACGTCGTTCTAACCACCGAGGAGCCGCCGGCAGGCGTCGACGAAGACCTGCGCGCCCGTGACGATGTCGGCGTCGGCGGTGTTCTCGGTCCAGTGGTGGCTGATGCCGCCGATCGACGGCACGAACAGCATGCCTGCGGGCATGACGGTCGCAAGCAACTGCGCGTCGTGGCCGGCGCCGCTGGGCATGCGGACGGACCGTCCACCGGCCAGGGCCTTGCTCGCGGCCTCGATTGCGTCCTGAATGCCGGGATTCATCATGGCGGGAGCACCGGTGCGCAGCTTCTCCACGGTGACGGCGCAAGGGCCCTTCGCGCTGGCCTCGTCAGCCATGGTCCGCAGCAATTGCTCCAGCCGCGAGATCACAGCCGGATCGTCGTCGCGGATCTGGAACAGCAATTCGGCCTTGCCCGGAATGATGCTCGGCGCGCCGGGATCGAGCGTCATGCGGCCGGTGGTCCAGACCGTGCGCGGGCCACAGGCGCCCGGGAACCGCTCGTCGATCGCGACGCAGAACTTGGCCAGCGCGAGGCCGGCGTCTTTCCGCGCCGCCATGCGGGTGGTGCCGGCATGGTTCTGCTCGCCGACGAAATTGATCTGGTACTGCCAGATGCCGACGATGGAGGTCACCACGCCGATCGAAAGCTTGCCGCTTTCGAGCGTGTCGCCCTGCTCGATATGCGCCTCCAGATATCCGACGTGGCGTCCCGGCTCGGCAGCGACGCGTGCGCGGCCCGAGAGCCCCATGTCGGCGAGTGCGTCGCGCATGGTGCGGCCGCTGGTGCGGTCGCGGGCGGCATCGATGTCGGCCTCGGTCACCTGTCCGACATAGGAGCGGGAGCCGAGGAAATGCCCAAAGTGTCCTTCCTCGTCGCACCAGGCGGCAACTTCGACCGCACCCTTCACGGACGGGTCGGCATTGAGCACGCGGGCCGCTTCGAGCGCATAGACGACGCCGAGAGGGCCATCGAGCCAGCCGGCGTAGTTCTGGCTCTCCAGGTGCGAGCCCGCCAGCAGCTTCGGCCCCTGCTTCGCGCTGCTGCCGAACACATTGCCGATGCCGTCGATCGCGGCGGTAAGGCCGGCGTCGGGCAGCTTCTGCACCAGCCAGTCGAGCGACTTCTTGTGCGGCTCGGAGAAGGTCGGCTTGTGCACGCCGGTCTTGTAGACGCCGATGGCACGGAGCGCATTGAGATCGGCGAGAACGCGTTGCCCATCGGCACGCGGCTTGGTGTCAGGCATGTTCGGCAACCTTCAGCGCCTCGGTGCGGATCTCCTCGACCAGCCGTTCCTTCAGCTGGACGAATTCGGGCGTGGTCTTGATCTTGTAGGAGCGCGGATGCGGCAGGTCCACATTGATCTCGGCCTTGATGCGGCCGGGGCGCGCGCTCATCACGATGACGCGGCTGCCGAGGAAGATGGCTTCCTCGATGTCGTGGGTGACGAACAGCACGGTCTTCTGGTCGCGCTCCCAGATTCCGAGCAGCATTTCCTGCATCAAGGCGCGGGTCTGGTTGTCGAGCGCGCCGAAGGGCTCGTCGAGCAGCAGAATCTTTGGATCGTTGGCGAGCGCGCGGGCGATCGCGGTGCGCTGCTGCATGCCGCCGGAGAGCTGCTTCGGCCAGTGGTTCTCGAAGCCGGACAACCCGACCTGGCGGATGAAGGCATCGGCGATCTTGTTGCGCTCCGCCTCGGGCACGCCGCGCTCGCGCAGGCCGAAGGCGATGTTCTCGCGCACGCTCAACCAGGGAAACAGTGTGTAGGACTGGAACACCATGCCGCGATCGGCTCCGGGGCCGGTCACCTCGCGCCCGTCGAGCGTGACGCGCCCGCTGGTCGGCCGGTCGAGACCGGCGACGATGCGAAGCAGCGTGGACTTGCCGCAGCCGGAGGGGCCGAGGATGGTGACGAAATCGTTGTTGCCGATGGTGAGGTCGGTCGGCTCCAGCGCCCTGGTCGGTGCGTTGCCGTGGCGCGCGGGGAAGGTTCGCGAGACCTGTTCGATCTTCAGCGTGGTCATGCGAGCCTCCACGGAAACAGCCAGGCGTTGAACGCCTTGAACATGAAGTCCGAGAGGAGACCGATCAGTCCGATCACGATGATGCCGAAGATGATCTGGCCGGTGTTGAGCAGCGCCTGGCTGTCGGTGATCATGTGGCCGATGCCCGATGACGAGCCAATCAGCTCGGCGACGATGACATAGGTCCAGGCCCAGCCCAGCACCAGCCGCAGAATCTCCGCGATCTCGGGTGCGGAGGAGGGCAGCAGCACCCGGCGGATGATGCCGCGGTCGCTGGCCCCGAGCGTATAGGCCGCCTCGACCAGATCGCGCCGCGTGGTGCCCACGGTTACGGCGATCATCAGGGTGATCTGGAACACCGCGCCGATGAAGATGACGAGCAGCTTCTGCAATTCGCCGATGCCGGCCCACAGGATCAACAGCGGGATAAAGGCCGAGGCAGGCAAATAGCGAGCAAAGGAGACGAACGGTTCGAGGAACGCTTCAACCGGCTTGTAGGCGCCCATCAGCACGCCGAGCGGAACCGCGATGATCGCAGCGAGCGCGAATCCGCCGACGACGCGCCAGATCGTCATGCCGATGTCGAACAGGAAGCCTTGCTTGGCGAGCAGGTCATAGCCTTCCTGCATCATGGTCAGCGGGTTGGCGAGAAAGGTCTTCGACACATGGCCGCCGAGCGTTGCCCACGACCAGAGGGCGACGAACAGCACGAAGAACGCGAGGCCGTAAGCCACGCGCTGCTTCGATGTCACGGGATCCAGGGGACGCATCAACGATCTATCCGGGCGGTGAACGAGTTTCCGGCCCCGCCGCGAGACGGGGCCGGCAGCTCCTCAAGGGTTTACTTGATGTAGCTCGCGTCGAAGAGGTCCTCGACCTTCGGCGCGGCCTTGATGATGCCGATCTCGAGCAGGAGGTCGGCGGCGTCCTTGTTGAAGGTCAGGAAATCGCCGGCAAAGAACTTCTGGTTCGCGGCCTTGTCCTGCCAGCGCAGATACTTTGCCGAGTTGCCGAACGCCTCGCCGGTCTGCTTCACGTCGGCACCCATGATCTCATAGGCCTTGGCCTGGTCCTTGGCGATCATGTCGAGCGCCTCGAAATAGCTGTCGGCGAGCGCCTTGGCAGCCTTCGGGTTCTCGGTGAGGAACTTCGGCGTGCAGCCAAAGGTGTCCATGACCATCGGATAGTCGAGCGTGGTCGCGATGATCTTGCCCTTGTCGGGCGCGGCCCGAACCGTCGACAGATACGGCTCATAGGTCATGGCGGCGTCGTTCTGGCCGGAGACGAAGGCCTGCGCGGCCGCCGCGGGCTCGAGGTTCACGACGGTGACGTCCTTCACCGAGAGCCCGTTCTTCTTCAGCATCCAAGCCAGCGCGAAATAGGGCGAGGTGCCGGGCGCGGAAGCCGCGACGGTCTTGCCCTTGAGGTCCTTGATCGATGCGAGATCGTTGCGCACGGCCATGCCGTCGGCACCGTAGCTCTTGTCGAGCTGGAAGATCTGTTTGGTCGCAACGCCATTGGCGTTCCACGAGATCCAGGTCTCGACGGTCGTGGCAGCGCACTGGACGTCGCCGGAGGCGATCGCGAGGTGGCGGTCCTTCTGCGGGATCTTCTTGATCGTCACGTCAAGACCGTTCTTCTTGAAGATGCCGGCCTCCTTCGCCAGCGTGAGCGGCGCGAAGCCGGTCCATCCGGAGATGCCGATGCCGACCTTGACGTCGTCGGCGAGCGCGGGAGTGGAGGCCGTAAGGGCAATGATTGTCGCAAATACCTTTGAACTACGCATGATTGTCGTCCTCTTGCCGATCGATGGTTTGACGTCCTGTTGATCATTCGGTCCTGATGGACCGTTGCCCGAAGCGTTGCACGATTTGTGCCGACATCGTTCTCTCAGCCTCCCTTGAATCGGGCGACAAGGCGGTGAGAGTCACCGGGATAGAGCAGGCGCACTGCGGTGATGGTGCGCGCGCTGCGCCAGGTATAACGGTCGATCACGAGGCAAGGCGCGCCGACGGCGATGTCGAGCGCCTCCGCCGTGCGATCGTCCGCAACGATGGCGCTGATCGTATGCTCGGCTTCCGTCCATGGGACATGATGAAGCAGCCACGAGCCGGGCGGCTCGCGCGAGAAATCCGCGGTCGCTGCATCCGGCACGGAGGATAGATCGATCAGTCGGTCCTCGACGGCAAACGGCACCTTGTCGGCGCTGTGCCGGCAGGTGATCGCAACGACCTTGCCGGCCTTCTTGACACCAAGACGCTCGCGGTCGGCGGCGGTCGCCGCACGCAGCTTGCGCCCGATCAGCTCGTAGCCGTAGCCGCGGCCAAGCGCGGTGATCTCGGCGCGAATGTCTGCGATCTTCAGCACCGCCGACAGATGCTGCGGCCGGCGTACGAAGGAGCCGGCGCGCCGCCGCCGTTCGATCAGGTCTGCCTGCGCGAGCTCCGACAGCGCCTTGTTCACCGTCATGCGCGAGCAGCCGTAACGTGCGACCAATTCGTGCTCGAACGGGATGCGATGCCCGGGCGGCCATTCGCCGGTCAGGATGCGCTTCTCGATATCGGCGCGGATGCGCTTGTAGAGCGTCGGCTGGTCGGCGGCATCGGTGGCCAGGCTCATACGACAAGCCTCCGCATCGCCGCGTTGAAGCGTTCGCGCGCGGTCTGTCGCAGTCTGTGTCGTCCGCCTTCGACGACCTTGTGGCCGCCGGCCCAGACGCAATCGATCGCGCCGGTCCCTCCGGAAAAAATCCAACCGTCGATGGCGGCGTCGCGCAAACGTCCCGCGAGCGACGGATGTGCGGTGTCGAGCGTGACGATGTCGGCGCGTGCGCCGGGCCCGAGGCCAGCCGCCGCCTGTGCCAGCGCGCGTGCACCGCCGGCGAGCGCATGATCGAACAGCGTACGTCCCGTCGAGCGGCCTGCGCCGCCGGAGAGCACGTTGCGCTCGCGATGCTTGAGACGCTGGCCATATTCGAGCTGGCGCAGCTCGTCGGCTGCGCCGACCAGCACGTTGGAGTCGGTGCCCACACCGAACGCGCCGCCAGCACCGACGAATTCGCGCGCGGGAAAGATGCCGTCGCCGAGACTGGCCTCGGTGATGGGGCAGAGACCCGCCACCGCACCGGTCTTTGCGAACGCGGTGACTTCCTCATCCGTCGTATGGGTCGCGTGGATGAGGCACCAGCGTTGATCGAGCGGCGCGTGCTCCAGCAGCCATTGCACCGGCCGTCGTCCCGACCAGGCCAGGCAATCCTCGACTTCCTTCACCTGCTCGGCGGCATGGATATGCACCGGCCCGCCATCGGCGAGCGGAATGATCGCCGCGAGCTCGTCCGGCGTCACCGCACGCAGGCTGTGCGGCGCGATGCCGATATTGGCGCCCGGCAATCTGCTGATCGCCTTGCGCGATGCTGCCATCAGCGCGGCGAACTGATCGACCGAACAGATGAAGCGGCGTTGTCCAGCATGCGGTGCGGCGCCGCCGAAGGAGCCATGCGCATAAAAACTCGGCAGCAGCGTCAGCGCAATGCCGGAAGCTTCGGCGGCCTGTGCAATGCGGGCAGCCATTTCCGCGAGGTCGGCATAAGGGGAGCCGTCGCGATCGTGGTGGAGGTAGTGGAATTCGCCGACGCGGGTAAAGCCCTGTTCGAGCATCTCGACATACAGCAGCGTCGCAACGGCGGCGACATCGTCCGGCGTCATCGTCAGCGCGAAGCGATACATCGTGTCGCGCCAGGTCCAGAACGTATCGGTGCTATCGCCGCGCAGTTCGGCCAGCCCCGCCATGCCGCGCTGGAATGCGTGGCTGTGCAGGGTCGCCAACCCCGGAAGCGCAATTCCATGACGCTCGTCGCCGGCGGCCGGCGCCACGCCCGGCGTCACCTCGGCGATCGCGCCGGCGGTGATCACCATCTGCACGTCATTGGCCCAGCCCGAAGGCAGGAGCGCGGAGGCGAAATGCAGTCGGGTCATGATTACACGCCGGCTGGACAGAACCGCCCCACGATTATATGTCTAGACATATAAGTCAAGCATCCCACGAAGGGACCATTGCATGGCAGAGCGCTTCGACCGGATCTGGCACAACGCCCGGCTCGCCACGATGCGGGCCGACCGTCCCGATCTCGGCGAGATTGAGCATGGCGTGATCGCCACGCGCGGCGGCCATATCGCTTATGCGGGCGCTGCGGCGGATTTCCCTGGTGATGCGGATGCGATCAAGCGGATCGATTGCGAGGGGCGCTGGATCACGCCCGGCCTCGTCGATTGCCATACCCATCTCGTCTACGGCGGCAACCGCGCGCATGAATTCGAGCTGCGCTTGAAGGGCGCAAGCTACGAGGAAATCGCGCGCGCCGGTGGCGGCATTGTCTCGACAGTCGCCGCGACCCGCAAGGCGAGCGAGGCCGAGCTCGTTGCAAGCGCGCTGCCGCGGCTCGATGCGCTGATCGGTGAGGGCGTCACCACCATCGAGATCAAGTCCGGTTACGGCCTCGATACCGAGACCGAGATGCGGCAGCTCTCAGCGGCGCGCATTCTCGGTCGTCAACGACCGGTTGCGATCCGCACATCCGCTCTCGGGGCGCATGCGCTGCCTGTGGAGGCCGGCGGTGACAAGGATCGCTACATCGATCTCGTGTGTCATGAGATGCTGCCGGCCGTCGCAAAGGCCGGTCTTGCCGATGCCGTCGATGCCTTCATGGAAGGTATCGCGTTCTCGGCCGGGCAGACCGCGCGGGTGTTCGAGACGGCGAGGGGGCTTGGGCTGCCGGTCAAGCTCCATGCCGACCAGCTGTCGAACCTCGGCGGCGCTGCGCTAGCCGCAAAATTCTCGGCGCTCTCCGCCGATCATCTCGAGCACACCGACGAGGCCGGCGCCGCCGCAATGGCGAAGGCCGGAACTGTCGCCGTGCTGCTGCCCGGCGCCTTCTATTTCATCCGCGAGACGCAGAAGCCGCCGGTCGAGGCGTTCCGCAGGCACGGCGTCCACATGGCGCTCGCGACCGACTGCAATCCCGGCAGCTCGCCGCTGACATCGCTCCTGCTCACGATGAACATGGGCGCGACGCTGTTCCGGATGACGGTGGCTGAATGCCTCGCTGGTGTTACCCGCGAAGGCGCGCGTGCGCTCGGCGTGCTCAGTGAAACCGGCACGCTGGAAGCCGGGAAGTGGTGCGATCTCGCGATCTGGGACATCGAGCGGCCCGCCGAGCTCGTCTACCGCATCGGCTTCAATCCGCTGCGCCGCCGGGTGTGGAGGGGACAGTGACGGAGCAGGGCCCAGCGATCGTCGTCAAGCCGGGAACGGTCAGCCTCGACGATCTCGCGCGCGTGCTCAAGGGACAATCCGTCGTACTCGATCCGTCATTCTGGCCGCGCGTCGAGGCGGCCGCTGAGATCGTCGCAAAGGCAGCACACGCCGCCGCGCCGGTCTACGGCATCAATACCGGTTTTGGAAAACTGGCCTCGAAGCGCATTCCGCCCGACCAGACCGCGCTGCTCCAGCGCAATCTCATCGTCTCGCATTGCTGCGGCGTCGGCCCGGCCACGCCGGAGCCGATCGTCCGGTTGATGATGGCGCTGAAGATCGTTTCGCTTGGGCGTGGTGCCTCCGGCGTCCGCCGCGAGGTGATCGAGCAGTTGCAGGCCATGCTGGCGCAGGACGTCTATCCGCTGGTGCCGCAGCAGGGCTCGGTCGGCGCCTCCGGCGATCTTGCGCCGCTCGCGCACATGACGGCGGTGATGATCGGCGAGGGGCAGGCGATCGTCGATGGCAAGACTGTCTCCGGCCGTGAGGCACTCGCCGTCGCCGGCCTTGCGCCGCTGACGCTGGGCCCCAAGGAGGGGCTCGCGCTGATCAACGGCACGCAGTTCTCGACCGCCTACGCTATCTCCGGCGTGCTGCGCGCGTTTCGCCTGGCTCGCGCCGCGCTCGTCACCGGCGCGCTGTCGGTCGATGCGGCAATGGCCTCGACGGCGCCGTTCCGCCCCGAGATTCAGGCGTTGCGCGGTCACGCCGGACAGATGGCTGCCGCCGCGACGTTGACCGCGTTGCTCGACGGCAGCGATATCAGGTTGTCGCATCTCGAAGGTGACGAGCGCGTGCAGGATCCCTATTGCCTGCGGTGCCAGCCGCAGGTCGCGGGGGCTGCGCTCGACCTGCTCACGCAGGCCGCGCGCACGCTGATCGTCGAGGCCAATGCCGTCACCGACAATCCGCTCGTTCTGGTCGAGACCGGCGAGATCGTCTCCGGCGGCAACTTCCACGCCGAGCCGGTCGCCTTTGCCGCCGATACGATCGCGCTGGCGCTGTCGGAAATCGGTGCGATCAGCGAGCGGCGCATCGCGACGCTGGTCGATCCCGCGCTCAATTTCGGTCTGCCGCCGTTTCTGACGCCCGACCCCGGCATCAATTCCGGCTTCATGATCGCCGAGGTCACGGCTGCCGCACTGTACGCCGAGAACAAGCAGCGTGCGGCTGCCTGCTCGATCGACTCGACTCCGACCAGCGCCAACCAGGAAGACCATGTTTCGATGGCCGCGCACGCCGCGCGTCGCCTCTCGGATATGGCCGACAATCTCGCCGCCATCCTCGGCATCGAGCTTCTGGTTGCCGCGCAGGGAATCACGCTGCGCGCGCCGCATGCGACCAGCGCCCCACTCGTTGCCGTCATCGCTGCGCTTCGCGAGCATGTGCGCGCGCTCGCCGCCGACCGCTACATGGCCGGCGATCTCGCCAGGGCGGCTGCGTTGATCGAAGCCGATGCGCTACCGGCCCTGGCGATCGCGGCGCTTCCAACCGATCCGTTCCCGAGACTTGACTAAAGAGGTGCTCCGCATGAACCGCCGACTGGACAATGACCGCACCATCCGCGCCCCCCGCGGCAGCGACATCAGCGCCAAGAGCTGGCTGACGGAAGCGCCCCTGCGCATGCTGATGAACAATCTCGATCCTGATGTCGCGGAGCGTCCGAGCGAGCTCGTCGTCTATGGCGGCATTGGCCGCGCCGCGCGCGACTGGGAGAGCTTTGACCGCATCACGGCGGCCTTGCGCAAGCTCGAGAATGACGAGACACTGCTGGTCCAGTCCGGCAAGCCGGTCGGCGTGTTCCGTACCCATGCCGATGCCCCGCGCGTCCTGATTGCGAACTCCAACATCGTGCCGCATTGGGCGACGCTCGATCATTTCAACGAGCTCGATCGCAAGGGCCTGATGATGTACGGCCAGATGACCGCAGGTTCCTGGATCTATATCGGCAGCCAGGGCATCGTGCAGGGCACCTACGAGACCTTCGTCGAGGTCGGCCGGCGCCACTATGGCGGCAGCCTCGCAGGAAGATGGATTCTCACCGCCGGCCTCGGCGGCATGGGCGGCGCGCAGCCGCTGGCCGCGACGATGGCGGGCGCCTCGATGCTCGCGGTCGAATGCCAGCCGAGCCGCATCGAGATGCGACTGCGTACCGGCTACCTCGATCGGCAGGCCGCGACGCTCGACGAGGCGCTGGCGATCATGGAAGAGGCCGCAAAGACGAAGAAGGCGGTATCGGTGGGCCTGCTCGGGAATGCCGCCGAGATTTTCCCCGAACTCGTGCGCCGCGGCGTCAAGCCCGACATCGTGACCGACCAGACCAGCGCGCACGATCCGATCAACGGCTACTTGCCAAAGGGCTGGACGCTCGCCGATTGGGAAGCCAAGCGCGCCTCCGATCCGAAGGCGGTCGAGCGCGCCTCAAAATCGTCGATGGTCGAGCACGTCCAGGCCATGCTGGATTTCCATGCGCAAGGCATTCCGACGCTCGACTACGGCAACAACATTCGCCAGATGGCGCAGGACATGGGCCTGAAGAACGCCTTCGATTTCCCGGGCTTCGTTCCCGCCTATATCCGTCCCTTGTTCTGCCGCGGTGTGGGGCCGTTCCGCTGGGCTGCGCTGTCGGGCGATCCCGAGGACATCTTCAAGACCGATGCGAAGGTCAAGGAGCTGATGCCTGACGACAAGCATCTGCACAACTGGCTCGACATGGCCAGGGAACGCATCAAGTTCCAGGGCCTCCCGGCGCGGATCTGTTGGGTCGGCCTCGGCGACCGAGATCGCCTGGGCCTTGCCTTCAACGAGATGGTGGCACGTGGCGAATTGAAGGCGCCGATCGTGATCGGCCGCGATCATCTCGACAGCGGCTCGGTGGCGAGCCCCAACCGCGAGACCGAGGCGATGAAGGACGGATCGGACGCTGTGTCCGACTGGCCGCTGCTCAACGCACTGCTCAATTGCGCCAGCGGCGCGACCTGGGTCTCGCTGCACCATGGCGGCGGCGTCGGCATCGGCTACTCGCAGCATGCCGGCATGGTGATCGTCGCCGACGGCACGCCGGAAGCCGCGAAGCGCATTGAGCGCGTGCTGTGGAATGATCCCGCCAGCGGCGTCATGCGCCACGCTGATGCGGGCTATGAGACCGCGATCGATTGTGCCCGCGACAAGGGGCTCGATCTGCCGAGCCTCGCGAGGTAACTAGCCGCTCACCAGCAGCTTCGGCATCGTCATCTTCGCGCCGTCCATGAAGGTCTGGACGGCGTCGCGGACGATCGCGTCGAGATCGGGCGGGATCGGCGTCTCGTAGATGAACTTGCGGATGGCGAGATAGAAGATGCGGCCGTGCAGGCCCCAGAACAGCTCGGTCTCGCGTTCGCTGAGCGGATGGGATTTCGCGTCGGGCAGCTTCAGATCGTGGCGCAGCTCGGCCGCCGCGGGCTCGATGATCTCGCGGCGGACAATGTCGAGATAACGGCCGGTGATGCCGAACGACTTCATGCCGGAGAAGACGAAGATCCGCACCCAATTGTACTCGAACACGCGTTCGACATAGTCGAGATAGAAGCGCGTCAGCCGCGCCTCGAGCGGCAAGGTTCGGTCGCGGATCATCGGCCCCCAATCCGGCGACCAGCGGCTGAGATAGACCTCCTGGTAGACCCGCTCGATCAGCGCCTCCTTGCTCGGGAAGTGGCGATAGATCGCCGAATGCGTGATGCCCATGCGTTTGGCGAGCTCGCGGGTCTGGCCCTCGAAGCCATGCTCGGCGAAGAAGCGGATCGCCCCGTCCACGATCGCGCGCTCGCGATCGGCCGCACGCATGTTGCGGCGCTTTGGCGCGGACTTGCTGCCTGTGTCCGTCCGCTTCCGGACCGGTCGCTTCGCTGGTTTCTGCGCTTTTCGGGCCATTTCGTCGCTGTTTAGCAATCTCCGGCTGCCTTCTTAGCCCAAAGGTGCATTTGTGACCAAATGGTCATTTCCTGTTGACCGCCTCCCGGCGGCGTGTCAGGATTTTGAGACCAGATGGTTACAAATCTGGCATCCCGGCTGATGAGCCGACGGATATCGAGGAAACGGCGGTGAAGGCGAGGGCTTTCAGCTATTTTCGTGCTGCGACGATCGACCAGGCGCTGGATGCTCATGCCCGCGCCGGCGATGACGCGCGCTTCATTGCCGGGGGCCAGAGCCTCGTGCCGGCGTTATCGCTGCGGCTACAAGCGCCGCGGTTGCTGATCGACATCACCCATATTGGCGAGTTGCGCGGCGTCCGGCGCGAAGGCGCCTATTTGCGTATCGGCGCGCTGACGCGGCACTGCGAGATGCTGAGCGAGCCGCTAATCGCCGAATTCGCGCCGCTGCTGCATGCTGCTGCGCCTTTTGTCGCCCATCCCGCGATCCGCAACCGCGGCACCATTGGCGGCAGCGTCGCGCTCGCCGATCCTGCCTCCGAATTCCCGGCGATGACCCTGGCGCTCGATGCCGAGATCGAGATCGCCGGCCCTTCCGGCAGCCGGCGTGTGAAAGCCGACGACTTCTTCGTCGAGCTGTTCGAGACCGCATTGCAACCCGGTGAGCTGATCACCGCGATCTACGTTCCGCTGTTCAAAGCCGATCAGCGTTTTGCGTTCGACGAGCTGGCGCGCCGGCGCGGGGACTATGCTCTGGTCGGATGCGGCATGCTTGCGACTTTCACAGCCGAACGCATCGACGACATCCGCATTTCCTTCTTCTCGGTCGGCAATACACCGACGCGGGTGAAGGGCGCTGAGGCAACTCTGATCGGCTCGAACCTGGATCCTGAACGTATCGCCGCCGCGCAAGCGGCGCTCGAAGGCGATCTCGCCCCACCCGACAGCGACGAGGTGCCGCCGGCGATGCGGCTGCATCTCGCCCGCGTGCTGCTCGGCCGCCTGCTCGGACGTCTGGGTGAGGGCGCATGAGCGGTTTTGACGAAACCCTGCTGGATGACGCGGGCGAGACCGTGCGGGTCCGCTTCGTCGTCAATGGCCGCAAGGTCGCCTGCGAGGTGGCGCCGCGCGAGACGCTGGTCGATTGCCTGCGCAACGCGCTCGAACTGACCGGCACGCATGCGGGCTGCGAGATGGGGGCCTGCGGCGCCTGCCTGGTGCAGCTCGACGGCCGCGCTGTGCACTCCTGCCTGATCTTTGCAGTGCAGGCCGATGGCGCCAAGATCAATACCATCGAAGGTCTTGCCGAGAGCGGCGTGATTGCCGATCTCCAGGCCGAATTCCATCGCCGCAACGCGCTGCAATGCGGCTTCTGCACGCCGGGCATGCTGGTCAATGCCCATGAACTGCTCTCGCAGGTGGCGCGGCCCAGCCGCGACGAAATCCGCGACGCGCTGTCGGGCAATTACTGCCGCTGCACCGGCTATGAAGCGATCGTCGATGCGATCGACGCCGTGGCGAAAGCACGCAGCGAAGACGGGGGTCCGGCATGACCGCGCCGCTGACCTCGCTCGACCGTCCCAACTCCTATATCGGCCGGTCCGTGCCGCGGCCGAACGCCAAGCGGCTGCTTGCCGGGCGCGGACGCTATATCAGCGATCTCAAGCTGCCGCGCATGCTCTATGCCGCGTTCCTGCGCAGTCCGCATGCGCACGCGAAGATCGTCGCCATCAATACCGAGCAAGCGCGCGCGCTCGAAGGGGTGCATCTCGTTGCCACCGGCGAGGACCTCGCAAGGATCTGCACTCCCTGGACCGGCACGCTCGACCACTTCAAGGGCATGACGTCGACTCCGCAATTGCCGCTGCCGCTCGACCGCGTGGTGTGGGCCGGGCAGGCTGTGGTGGCCGTCGTCGCCGAGAGCCGGGCGATTGCGGAAGATGCGCTGGAGCTGATCGAGATCGATTACGAGGACCTCCCCGTCGTCGTCGATATCGACAGTGCGCGCGAGGTTGGTGGCCCGCTGATCAATCCGGGGACCGCAAATAACACCTGCTTCCGCAGCCAGCTCGACAACGGCACAGTCGACGAGGCATTTGCGCAGGCCGCCCACGTGGTGGAAGAAGAGTTCTCCTTCGGCCGCCATACCGCGGTGACGCTGGAGCCGCGCGCCATCGTCGCCGACTACGACCCGGCCGCCGGCGCACTCACCGTGCATCACGCGACGCAGACGCCCTACCAGTTCCAGGATCTCTATTCGCGCCACTATGGCATCCCCGAGGCCCGTGTTCGCGTGATCGCGACAGATATCGGCGGCTCCTTCGGGATGAAGCTGCATGTCTATCACGAGGACATGGCGGTGGTCGGTCTCTCGATCTTGCTCGGCCGTCCTGTCAAATACGTCGCCGACCGCATCGAGTCCTTTGTCTCCGACATCCACGCCCGCGATCATCGCGTCCGCGCCCGCATGGCGCTCGATGCCAAGGGCGAGATTCTGGCGATAGACGTGCTGGACCTAACCGCGATCGGCGCGTTCTCGACCTATCCGCGCACCAGCGTGGTCGAGGGCAACCAGGTGATCCGCCTGATCGGCGCGCCCTATCGTTTCAAGAACTATCGCGCCACGCTGGAGGTGATCTTCCAGAACAAGGTGCAGACCAGCCAGTATCGCGCCGTCGGCCATCCCATCGCCTGCGCCGTCACCGAGCGGTTGGTTGACATGGCGGCGGTCAAGGTTGGCCTCGATCCCTTCGCCATCCGCGCGCAGAACGTTATCGCTGACGATGCCTATCCGCAGACTTCGCCGACCGGCTATCGCTTCGAGGCGCTGTCGCATCAGGCCTGCCTGAAGCGCCTACACGAGATGATGGGTTATGAGGCGTTGCGCGCCGAGCAGGCCGATTTACGCAAGTGCGGCATCTATCGCGGCATCGGCATTGCGGCCTTCGTCGAGATCACCAATCCCAGCCCGGCCTTCTACGGCGTCGGCGGTGCGCGCATCTCGTCGCAGGACGGCGCGATCCTCAGCCTGACGCCGTCGGGCGAGGTCCGCTGCCTGATCTCGGTCACCGAGCAGGGGCAGGGCACCGAGGCGATCATCAGCCAGATTGTGGCCGATCAGCTCGGCCTTGCGCAGGAACACGTCAAGGTCATCACGGGAGATACCGAGGTGACGCCGCATGGCGGCGCCACCTGGGCCTGCCGTGGCGCCGGCATCGGCGGCGAGACCGCGCTGCAGGCCACGCGCGTGCTCAAGCGCAATATTCTGGAGATTGCCGCGCTCATTCTTCAGGAGCAGCCGTCGGCACTCGACATCATCGATGGCGAGGTCGTCGACGCCGTGACCCGGAACCAGCGGTTGCCGATCTCCGAGATCGCGCGGATCGCCTATTTCCGCTCCGACACCTTGCCGCCCGGTACGCAGGCGCAGCTCACCGTCAGCCATCATTTCGCGCCACAAGGCTATCCCTTTGCCTTCACCAACGGCATCCAGGGCTGTTCGCTGGAGGTCGATGTCGAGACCGGCTTCGTCAAAGTGCTGAAGCACTTCATCGTCGAGGATTGCGGCCGCGTCATCAATCCGATGCTGGTGGACGAGCAGCTTCGCGGCGGCATCGTGCAGGGGCTGGGTGCGGCGCTGTTCGAGGAATGCCGCTACGGCGAGACCGGGCAGCTCATGAACGGCTCGCTCGCCGACTACCTCGTTCCGATGCCGATGGAGATGCCCGACATCGTCATCGGCCACGTCGAGACGCCGACCGCCGACACCGTGCTCGGAGCCAAGGGGGTCGGCGAGGCCGGCACGGCGGCGGCCTCCGCCTGTGTGCTCAACGCCGTCAACGACGCGCTCGCGCCGTTCGACGCCTCGATCAATTCGATTCCGATCACGCCCATAAAAGTCCTGAAAGCCCTGAAACGTTTCTAAAAAAAGACAGTTGGAGGAAATCATGCCCAAATCCGGTTCGACCTCGACAATATCCCGCCGCACTGCGCTCGCAGGCCTCTCCGCCGGCGCAGCCCTGCTCGCCATGCCGCGGCTCGGCCGCGCCGCGGACGAGACGATTCGCATTGGCTTCCCGACGCCGCTGACCGGACCGTTCGCCGCTGAGGCGCGCGATCAGGTCAAATGCGCCGAACTCGCCGTCAAGCTCGTCAACGACAAGGGCGGCATCGGCGGCCGTAAGGTCGAGCTCCTGGTGCGTGACGACAAGCTCAATGCCGGCGAGGCCGCGACCCGGACGCTGGAGCTGATCGAGAAGGACAAGGTCCACGCCGTGGTGGGCGCGCTTTCCAGCGCGGTGCAGCTCGCCGTCAACGAGGTGACCCGCGCCCGCGGCGTGATCTACGTCTCGATCAGCCAGTCCGACACGATCAACGAGGCCAAGGATTTCAGCAAATACACCTTCCATGAGGCGCTGAACCCGCACATGACGACCGCTGCCGTGGCGCGGCAGACCCTGAAGAAGGGCATGAAGGTCGCCCATCTCGCGGCCGACTATGCGTACGGCCACGAGATGCTGCGTGGCTTCAAGCGCGCGCAGGCGGCGACCGGCGCTGATAACGTTGGCGAGATCCTGCATCCGTTCGGCGCGGCCGACTACTCCACGTTCATGCCGCGCCTGATGTCGATGCGGCCGGACGTGCTCTGCATCTCCAATTTCGGCCGCGACCAGGCCAACGCGATCAAGCAGGCGGTGGATTTCGGCGTCAAGCAGCAGATGAAGATCGTCGTACCCGTCATCCTGCACAACCAGCGCCTCGCGGTCGGCCCCGACGTGTTCGAGGGCGTGGTCGGCGGCGCCAATTACTATTGGGGCCTGGAGCCGCAGAGCAAATCGGCGGCCGCTTTCAACGCGGCGTTCAAGGCTGCCAATGGTGGTGCGATCCCGACCGACTACGGCGCCTACGGCTATTCCGGCGTCGGTTCGCTGCTGGCGGCCATGCAGGCCGCCGGAGGCACCGACACCGACAAGGTCATCGATGCTCTCGAGAAGCTGCAATATGACTTGACCAAGGGCCCGCAGCATTACCGCAAATGCGACCACCAGTCGGTGCAGTCGGTGCTGGTGCTGGAGTCCAAGAAGAAGTCCGCGATGGCGAACGACAACGATTTGTTTGCGATTCTCGCCAACGATTCGGGTTCCGACGATATGCTGCGCAGCTGCAGCGAGCTCGGTCACGCGACCTGAAGCCTGGCCGATGGACCTGTCGCTGATCATCATGCAGCTTCTTTCCGGGATCGCCCTTGGGGCGGTCCTGGTGATCACTGCGCTTGGACTGACGATCGTGTTCGGCATGCTCGGGGTGGTGAATTTCGCCCATGGCGCGCTGTTCATGATCGGGGCCTATGCGGGGCTGTATCTGGCATCGCTCACCGGCAGCTTCTGGTGGGGATTGCTGCTCGCTCCTATCCTGATCGGCGCCTTCGGCATGCTGATCGAGCTCGTCCTGATCCGCAGGCTCTATGGACGCTCGATCGACGATCCGCTGCTGCTCACCTTCGGCCTCAGCTACATCCTGGTCGAGGGTGTGCGCATCGTGTTCGGCAGCGACGGCATTCCGTTTCCGACCCCGCCGCAGCTGATCGGCGTGCTCGATCTCGGCATCGGCTTCTTCCCGCGCTATCGCCTTTTCGTCATCGCGCTGGTGGCGGTGGTGCTGCTGGTGCTCTGGCTGGCGCTGGAGAAGACCCGCATCGGCCTCATTGTGCGCGCGGGCGCCCGCGATCCCACCATCATGCAGGTGCTCGGCGTTGATATCGGCCGGGTCTGGCTTGCGATTTTTGGCCTTGGCGTCGGACTTGCCGCGCTCGGTGGTGTGCTCGCGGGTCCCATGCGCAGCGTCAATCCGGAGATGGGCTCGCTGGTACTGGCGGAGGCCTTCGTCGTGACCGTGATCGGCGGGCTCGGCTCGATCGTCGGCGCGGTCGTCGCCGGCCTCATGGTCGGCATCTCCATCAGCCTTGTGGCGCTGTTCGCACCCGAAATGGCGACCATCGTGATGTTCGCGCTGATGGCGATTGTGCTGCTGATCCGGCCGCAAGGCCTGTTCGGCGTGAGAGGGAGGACCGCGTGACATCACCATCGAGCGGCGAAGCGGTCGCCAAGCCCTCGTCCCGCGGGCTCGGCTGGCTTCTCGAGCAGCGCGTCCTGCTCTCCATCGCGGTGCTGGCCGTGCTGCCATGGCTGCTGCCGTCCCAGGCGCTGGCCGTCAACGTCCTGATCTACGGCGTCGTGGTGATGGGCTACAATCTGCTGTTCGGCTACACTGGGCTGCTGTCGTTCGGGCAGGCGGCGTTCTTCGGCGCGGGCGCCTATTTCACCGGCATTGCGATCGGCCGCTACGGCGTGCCCTGGTTCGCCGCGGTGCCGATCGCCGTCCTCCTGAGCACCGGCCTTGCCGCCGCAATCGGCATCGTCTCGACGCGCACCCGCGGCATCTATTTCTCCATGGTGACGCTGGCGCTGGCCCAGCTGGTCTACTACGTCGCGCTGCAGGCCTCGTCCTTCACGGGCGGCGAGAACGGCCTGCGCGGCTTCACCGTCGACCGCATCAGCCTGTTCGGCTTCCCCGTCAATTTCCTTGACCCCGTCAACAAATATTACGTGCTGATGGCCTTCGCGGCGCTCGCGATGTGGTTCCAGTTGCGAATCCTGAACTCGCCGTTCGGTGCCGTCATCGAGGCCATCCGCGAAAACGAGCAGCGGGCGCGGGCGTGCGGCTATGACGTCGAGCGCAGCAAGCTGATCGTGTTCATGCTGTCGGGTGCGATCTCCTCGCTTGGCGGCTGCATGCTGGCGCTGCACCTGTCGATCGTACCGCTCGACCTTTTGCACTACCAGACATCGGGCATGATCGTGATGATGGTGCTGCTTGGCGGCGCGCGCAGCTTCTTCGGGCCCTTCGTCGGGGCTGCGAGCTTCCTGATCCTGGAGGATGTCATCTCGCTTTGGACGCCGCATTGGCAGATTTTTGTCGGCGCGATCTTCGTGCTGTTCGTGCTGTTCCTGCCCAAGGGGATCTGGGGAACGCTGCTCGACACGCTCGGCATCGGAAAGGCGCGGCCATGAGCGGCGAACTGCTTCGCGTCGAGGGGGTCGGCAAGCGTTTTGGCGGCTTCGTCGCGCTCGAAGACATTACCGTGTCCTTTGCGGCGGGACAGCTCACCTCGATCATCGGGCCGAACGGCGCTGGCAAGAGCACCTTCTTCAACATCCTCTCCGGCGCGCTGCCCCCGACGTCGGGCACGCTGCACTTCAGGGGACGCGAGCTGAACGGCCTTCCGCAGCACCGCTTCGTGCATCAGGGCATCTCGCGCTCCTACCAGATCACCAACATCTTTCCGGATTTGTCCGTGCACGAGAATGTGCGCGTGGCGGCGCAGGCGCTGACCGTGAGCTACGACATCTGGCGCAACCGCGCCCGGCTGACGGAGCTGAATGCGCGCGCCGATGCGGCGCTTGAGGCGGTCGGACTGCTCGGCAAGCGCGCCGAATTGGCAAAATTCCTCTCGCACGGCCAGCAGCGCGCGCTGGAGATCGCGATCGCGCTGGTCTCCGAGCCCGAGCTGCTCCTGCTCGACGAGCCCACCGCCGGCATGGGGCCGGAAGAAACCAAGGACATGGTCGCGCTGCTCGAACGGCTCGCGGAGAAGCGCACGGTGCTGCTGGTCGAGCACAAGATGAAGATGGTGCTCGGCCTGTCCAAGCGTGTCGTGGTGCTGCATCACGGCCGTCTGCTGGCGGACGGCGCGCCCGACGAGATCAGGAGCAACCCGGAAGTCCGACGGGTTTACCTCGGACAGAGTGAGGGCTATGGCTGAGACCGCGCTGCTCGAAATCGATGATCTCCACGCCTGGTATGGCGCAAGCCATATCCTGCACGGCATTTCCCTGCACGTGAAGGAGGGCGAGGTGGTCGCTCTCGTCGGCCGCAACGGCGCCGGCAAGACCACGACCTTGCGCTCGATGATGGGTCTGATGCCGAAGGCGACCGGCCGCGTGCGCTTTGCGGGCAGGGAGCTGCTGCCGCTCCGCGCTCATCAGCGCTTCCATCTCGGTTTGGCCTATGTGCCGGAGGAGCGCCGCATCGTTCCCGGTCTCTCCGTGCGCGAGAACTTGCGGCTCGGCCTGGTCGCGGCCGGAAGCGAGATCGAGGAGCGCGCCGCGATCGACGAGATCGCCGAAACCTTTCCGCGCCTGAAGGAACGCCTCGATCAGGAGGGCGTCACGCTTTCGGGCGGCGAGCAACAGATGCTCGCGATCGCCCGCGCGCTGATCGCAAAGCCCAAGATGATCCTGCTCGACGAGCCCTCGGAAGGCATCATGCCCGTCCTGGTCGAGGAGATGGGCGTGCTGTTCCGCCGCCTGCGCGACGAGGGCAAGACACTGCTGCTGGTCGAGCAGAACGTCGAATGGGCCCTCCGGCTGGCCGACCGCGCGGTGATCATCGACCAGGGCGAGGTCGTGCATCAAAGCAGCGCCGCGGCGCTGCTGGCGGACAAGGACATCCAGGAGCGCTACTGCGCGGTGTGACGGCTCCGAGGGCCGCACGCGAGCAGGTCATCCAAGCAGCTTGCCGAGTTCGTTGAGCTTTGCGATCGCGGCCTTGCCGACCTCAGTGATGTTCTTTTCCGCGCGTGCGGCAAGCTCGCGATCGGCCTCGAAGCCTTTCCTGACGGCATTGACGCTTTCGCGGATCTGGCCGCCCACATTGGGGTCGCCGATCGCTTTCTTCACCGCGCCGTCGTCGAAGGCCTTGACGGTCTGCTCCTGATCCGCGAGCCGCGCGTTGCTGCCGGCTGCGGTCTCCTCGAGCGCGAGGCCGAGCGCCTCATCCAGGAGTTCGTGCAAGGCTGTGAGCGGACCCTCGGTGGCGGAGCTTGTGGTGCTGACCTTGAAGCCCGGCGTATCCGGCACGAACAGCACAGTGCCGCGCGCGAGCCTGTTCAGATCGGCATGCGGATTGGCCTCCTGCAAGGCTTTCAGCGCAGCCTCGCTGCGAACCTGACTTAGATTGGCATGCAGCAGCTTCTCGCTGACAGCCTTGAGTTTTGTCTCGTCTCCAACGATGAAGGTGCGCATCGAAATCTCCGCGGATTAGCCGATCACGTTGAGTGGCGCCCACGGCGTGTTGGCAATGCCGCCGGGGATGATGATGTTGCTGGTTGTGATGTTGCCGATCACGGTCACTGCCCGCGCGCCGGTGAGGCGGATCGAGCTTTCGCCGCCGCGCACCCGGTTCGTGCTGATGATGGCGACCGCGCTCTCCAGCGAAACGGCGACGCTTCTGCTGCCGGATTCCACCCGGTTGTCGTTGAACAGGCATTCCTGGCCGGCCACGATCAGAACGGCGGGGGCTGGCCCGCGCGCGGACAGCATGTTGCCGATGATGCCGGCGCGCGCGCCCTCGGTGTCGTTGGCGGCAAGGCTTGCCCTGACGAACGCATAGTCGGCGCCAAGCGCGAGGATCCGCCCGTCGCCGAGCCGGATCGCGATCTTGTCGCCGGCTTGTCCGAACGGCACCTTCGGATTGACCTCTGCCGTGGTGAGCGCGAACCAGTTGCCGTCTGAATTGTCCACGCCTGCCGTGAGGTCGCGCTGCACGCTGTTGTGATTGACCTCGATCTGGGTCTGCGGCGCGCGCAGCATGATGCCGGCGCTGGTGCCGACAAACCCCTTGGCGGGCGCGACCTCGACGATCTCGTTGCCGCCCACGCGCGGGCGGTTGACGCCGAAGGTGACGACGCCGGCGCGCAGTGCGGACTTGACCGCCGTCAGGCCGATCGCGCGAACCAGATTGCCCGCAATCGTCGCGCTGTCAGCGCGGATCACCTCGATGCCGACCACGGTGCCGTTCTCGCTCTCGGTGACCGGTTCGATGTTGCGGATGTGGTTATTCTCGATCGAGACGGCTGCGGCGTCGGTCGCGCCGCCGAGCATGATCCCGGCGCCGCAGGCGTCGATCGCGTTGAGCTTGATGATCAGGTCCTGTGCTCCGGCAATCACCTTGATTCCGGCCGTGCCGAAGCCGTGGATCTGGTTGGCGAGGATATGCGCAGTGGCGGTGCTGCGGCGGTCGAGCCCGGGGATCAGCCCGATGCCGACGTGATCGCCGGGCGACCAGTTGCGCAGCTGGTTGCGCTCGATCCACAGCCCCGCCGCGGCACAGGCGATGCCGTTGGCCGTGACGTTGCAACTGTTGCCGTCGATAGCCAGCGAGGCGCCGGGAAGCGCAAGGCCCTGCGCGGCGATGGCGGTGTCGGTGCAGCCGATGATCTCGTTGTGCGCAATCCGTGTGGCGAGCAGATGCAGCACCTCGTCGGCGAAGGCGATCGCGCCGCGCTGGCACAGAAGGACGTTCTCCTCGATCGTCACCGCGGCCGTCAGCAGGAAGCCGGCACCGTTCTCCACGCCCTTGAGGGCGCCGCCCGCAATCGCAACCGGCGCGAAGATCGCGTTCTCGGCGAGCTTCGCACCGCCAACCACACCGCGCAGCACCACCGCCGGGAGCTGTGCATTCTCGGTGCCGAGTGCCGCGATGGCGAGACGGGTCAGGCCGAGGCCGATGCAGGTCGAGACGTCGATGGTGGGGTCGCGTGCGAGCGAAAGGATCGCGAGGTCCTCGATTGCGATCGCAAAAGAGTCCTGGATGGCGAAGGCGCCGGTCGGCGCCACCAGCAGCGTTGCCGGGCCCTTGCCGGCGATGCGGACCGATTTCGCCTGGTTGATCGCCACGGCCTCTTTGAGCACGTAACGGCCGGGGCCGAGGCAGATGGTGCCGCCGGTCTCGCGCACCTTGTTGACGGCGTCCTGGATGGTGAAGCTGCCGCTCTCGTGCTGCTCGACCGTGACACAGGCCGTGCAGGCACAGTCGTGGCCTTCGCCTTTCGGCGGCCACGGGTGGCGGCAGTCGGTGACACTCTTGGCGCCGACATCCCAGATGCCGAGCCGTGCATAATGGTGATGGATGCCGCGCGGCGGAGCGCGGTCGAGCAACTCGACGCTGGCATCCGCCGTGCGCGCGGCGAAGGCCCACCAGTCGCCGGCACGACAGCCCGCAGCCCCGGTCGAATCGAAGCTCACTGTGACGCCGTCCTCGAGCAGGACTGTCGTGCCCGCGGCGGGCACCTTGATCACGCCGGTCGATCCGGCGGCATCGAGATCGCCGATCTGCACCGGCGTGCCGCTGGCATCGGTCCGGAACACCTTTCCCTTCTGATCCCAGCGGCGCACTCGCAAATTGGTCTGCTTCGGCCAATCGCTGTTGGGGAATCCCGGCGGCAGCATCAGGGCCGGCAGTGCCGGTGTGAAGCTGATGCGGCGGGTCGCCTCGGTGACGGTGATGCGGCGCATCTCGCCGGCCTTCTGCGAGAACTCTCTGGGGTCGTCGATGATCTCGACCCAGTCGCCGGTGTTGAAACGCAGCACGTCGTCGCGCCCGAGACTGTCGAGCTCGAGTTCGGTGGCCGAGATCATGCTGGCGACGCGCGAGCCGACGCTGGCATTTTCGCGCGACCATTTGAAGGTCGCAGTGCCGCCGGGCTGGCCGGGGTCGTGGATCTCGACCCGGTAGAGCTGGTTCTCGAGGCCGCGGAAGCCGCCGGTCGGCGGCAGCTCGCAGGGGTCGGTCACCGGAGCTGCGTCGAACGTGCCTGTCGTAAGCACGCCGGTCGATGGCGCGATCACTGTGGTCCAACCCGGCATGTCCTCGTCGGGCGTCGCGCAGCTGGTGTTGGCGCCGGCATCGGTGTCGAGCACGCGCACCTGCCACACCGTCTGGAGCCGCGAGCTGGTCTCGACGCCGACGGCGATCTCGACCAGTTCCGGCCGCTCGAGCCAGGTCAGCTCGCGATTCCAGACGTCGAGATAGACGAGATGACGGCCGGCGGTCGGCAGTGGCGGCCGCACCTTGGCCGGCAGATAGGGCTGGGTCTCATAGGTCAACTTGTCGGTGAAGACTGTCTCGGCCATGAGATCGTCGAACAGGCGCTTGCCGGGATCGGCAAGGCCGTGGTTCTCCGCGAGCAGACCGTCGACATAGAGCCGCCCCTTGCCGATCTCGAGCGTATTGCCGGCAACGCCGAGCTTGAATGCATCCGGGGTCGTCGAGGACACCGTATCGCGGTCGAGAATGTCGCTGGCGAGTGCACGCAGCCTGCGATCGAGGATCGCCATCAGCTCGTTGGCGTCGCCGTCCAGCAGCACCGCGCCCTGTTTCAGCTCCACGCCGGCGAAGTCGAGCAGCGGGTCGAGACGAACGCGTGAGAAGTCGGCACCCATGATAGCCTCCGATGCACTCGGTCAACTCGCGAAGAACAGGCCCGCGTGCAGCCCGAAACGTAGATATTCATCGAGCCGCAGCCTGAGATTGGCCTCGCGCTGCGGCTGGAATAATGCGTTGAGAACGCCGATCTCGCTGTCATTGTCGCCGCCGGCGCGGATCGTGAGGCTCGTGGCGCGGCGCAGCTGCCCGTAACCGGGATCGCCATAACGCAGCGAGGTGAACAGCGGCAGCGCCGTGGGCGCCGTGTCATTCGGCACGCAATGGAAGCGCCGCGGCGTGATCGAACCCGCGGGCACGTAACAGAAGCGGACGCAACCTTCCTGGCGACGCTGGACCAAGAGCGGCGCGATCCACTTTTCCGCGGGCTTTGGACCAAGCTCTGCGAAGAAGATGGTGTTGGAGGCGAGCTTCAACAGTTTCGTGTGAACCTTGCCGATGACGGTGCATTGGGCGACCGTCAGTTCGGCGCAGGGGCTGCCCGCGGCATCGGCGGCAAAGGCGACGTTCGCCGGCGCGCCGGCATCGATGATGCAGTCGGTCAGCGTTACCTCGGCATCAGTGACGGCGCGGATCGGGCCGACGATGCAGCGCTCCAATGTCACTTTGGCGAAGGGATGCTCGATGATCAGGCTCGGCTCGCCCGGCGAGGTCGGACTGCCGTCCCCATTCAGGGTAAGCCCAGGCACCAGCGTGCAATCGCGCAGCAGCAGCTCCCGCGGCTCGACATCGGCAAAGGCCGCCAGCCGCAACGCGCCGCCCGATATCACGAGCCCGTCGAGCGTGAGGCGACCGCGCGCGCCGATGTCGAGCGTGATCTCGCCGCCCGCCGCCAGCAGCGGGCGGGTCTGGTCATGCGCGGCGACCACGACATGGTGCGGCGTGGCATCTCCGGTCACATCGTCGACGACAAAGGTCGGCGTCTCCCTGTAGGTCAGGCTGTCGCCGATGATGAGGCGGCCACCGGTCCTGATCAAATTGAGCTTGGCCTGCCACGCGCCTCCGGCATCGACGGTCTGCTCGTTGCCGATATCGCCCGCGGCGGGCACGCGCGGATATTCGCCGCCGCCGATCTGCCGCGCAGTGCCGTAGTGGAATGTCGCAAGCAGCGGTCCGTCGGCGGGATTGCCGAGCAGCACACGGCCACGCTCGGGATCGAAGCCGATCGTGCCCGCCGTCACCTGCGCCTCATGGGCCCAGCCGATGACATTGCCGCCGCCATCGAGAATGTCGCGGAGATCGCAGACCCGCACCTTGGCCGTCGGCACCGGGATGGGCGGGGTGCCCGGCGTGAAAAACACCAGGCTCTCGCCGTCGCCATAATCGTCCTCGCGCCGTGCGTTCGGCTGTGCGGTTGCCTGCGCGGCGCGCACCGCCATCGCCATCAGCCGCACCGACAGCGGCTCCGGCGCATTGATCGGCTCGGCGAGATGGGAGATGTCGGACTCGGCCTGCGCGAATCGAAACAGCCGCATGTCCGCGCCGAGTGGGTTGAGATGGAATTTCCGGCCGGTCGCGTCGCCGGCGTCAGGCGTCAGCGGCACCGCCGTGAGTGACAGCGATAACAGCCGCCACAGGAAGATGCCGATATTGGGGATGTTGTAGCGGCCGGCGCCCGTTTCCGGCCGCCGCATCTCGGCGGTGTGCGCGATGCTGTTGAAGGCGCCGTCGCGCCGGAACAGTGCCGCCGTGTCGCGCAGATTGCAGGTCGCGGGCGCATGCAGTCGGATGTGCTTCATGTATTGCGTGGTGGCGAGCTGCTCGAAAAATTCGACCGCATGTGCCGGCCAGCCGGTGACGTCCTGCGCGAGCTCTTCCAGCATCAGCGCGGTGCCCTTGCGGCGGCGGAAGGCGATGGTGTCGGCGACTTCGGCACGCGGCGAGGTCAGCTCGGTGCCGAGCCCGCGCAGCGGCCGGTAGCCGATGAGATCGCCGATATAGGGCGTCACCCACTCGGCGCAGGTTTCGATGAACTGGTCGTCGTAGAGCTGGTCGACGGACTCTTCCAGCGTGGCGAACTCGCGCGCAAATGCCGCCAATAGAGCTTGGAGCGGACCGGCCTTTGCCGGATCGCCCGCAAGCGCGGCGTCGCGCAGCCGGTGCAGCGTCGGCAGCAGGCTGTAGAGCCGTTCGGGGGTGAGGCTGTTCATGCCATCTCCTCCAGGATGTCGAACGGCGCCGGGTTCAGCGTCAGCAGCTCGCTTGGCTTCGCCGCGCCCTGGTCGACATGCATCCGCGAGGCGAGCAGGCGGACCTGGCGCGAGGGAATGGTCTGCGCGAAGGGCGCCGTGCCGCCATAGAGCTGGACGAGGTCGACAGCAACGACGCCGGGCACCGACTGTGCCGCCGCGATCACGTCGGATTGCTGCACTGGCTGGCCGAGCTCACGCGCGTCGAAGGCGAAGTGCGCACGCAGCGCCGCCTCGACCGCGGTGAGCACGGCCTTGGCGTCGAAATCGGGATCGCGCTTGACCTTCAATCCGATCCGGAAGGTGCCGGGCTGGTAGGGCAGCAGCACGACAGCGACATGCGGATCGCCGCCGGCCTTCAGCGCAGCGAGCAAATTGGTCCACACCGGGCTGGTCGAATTGACGGGAGCGCCGGGCGGCCCCGCGATCGTGATGGCGATGGTCTTTCCGCGCGGCAGTTGCAGCACCTGCGCCTGCGCCTTGGCAATGCCGGTGAAGGCGCGGGCAAAATCCTCATAGTCAAGGACGGACACGACGCGGCCGAGCGTGCGTGCGCCGAGCGGCATGCTGCGTCGCGCCGCATCCGCCGGCTCCGGATCGTTGCCGCCTTCGGCCGCGAACGGGTTGCTCACGCCCTTGAGGCCGAGCGGGCGCGACAGCAGTTGGCTCAGCGTCTCGGCGCGGACATTGCCGGCGCCCCCGATGCCCTTGCGGTAGGTGGCGCGGACGTTGTTGAGCCCGCTCGGCAGCCGCGCACCGCTGGCGCCGTCGCCGAATTTCACGAGATTGCGCCCTTGCTCGTCAATATCGAGCGCAAAGACGCGATCGGTCGCGGCTGTGCCGAACAGCGTCGCGCGCTCGTGCCATGCGATCTCGCCGACCCGCAACGTCAATTCGCTCGCGGCACCACTCTCATTGGCGGCGGCGCGATAGGTCAGCGGAACCTGCTTCAGCTCGAATTGCTGGAACGGCTGGGCCGAATCGCCCGAGCCGAGGATCTGGGTCACCGTCTCGCCATGCGAAGCCGGCACTACATTGCCATGAACCACGATGCTGCCGCGGTCGAGGCTGCCGGCGAGCGGCGGGTCGATCTGAAGCATGCAGCGGCCGGCATCGACAGCCTGGGCGGATACGAGGTTGGCCTGCACGACAACGGCCTGGCCGTCGGAGACGCGATTGCCTCGCACGATCAGCCGTCGCCCTGCGACGAGGCCATCGGCACTGACGGCTGCAGGGATGCTGCTGCCGGTCGCGGCATCATCGACGGCGTAGGGCGCAAGCGCGAGCTGCTCGGACTGCACGAAGGCTGTGATGCGACGAACTTGGTCCTGATAGCGGTCGTAATGGGAGCCGCGCAATTGCAGCCGGGTGACCTTGCCGGCCAGCGCGAACTCCGCGCGCGACGTCTCGTCCGCATCGGCTATCTGGTAGACGTCGAGATGCGGGCCGAGATCGAGGATGACATCCGACTTGCCGAAGGCCTTGATGATGACCTGGATGGAGCCCCTGGCTGCCATCGAAAGCACGACGTAACCGCCGGCGCGGACCTCGGAATAGACCGTATCGAGATCAATGAAACCGCCGCCCTGGGCCGAGCCCATCGGCGAGATCGTGTAGTCGGGCCACTCCGGCGCGTCACTCCCGCTCGGATAGTTGTTGCGAAAGTCCGTCGACATCGACTTCCACATCGGCGCGTTGTGGCCGAAGGGTGCTGCCCGCTTGCGCAGCGCATAGACCTTCGAGTTCTGGGCGGCCGTGACCCCGGAAAGA
The DNA here is from genome assembly GCF_052076005.1 of Bradyrhizobium sp. 63_E2_N1_3. Taxonomy (NCBI): domain Bacteria; kingdom Pseudomonadati; phylum Pseudomonadota; class Alphaproteobacteria; order Hyphomicrobiales; family Nitrobacteraceae; genus Bradyrhizobium; species Bradyrhizobium sp. 63_E2_N1_3. The sequence continues at coordinate 2,718,185 of NZ_CP197235.1, forward strand.
CCGAGCTGCCAGGTCACCTTGGTGCGATCGAAATCCAATTGCAGCTCGACACTGTCGATGAAGCGGAAATCGCAGTTGCTGTCATTCGTACCGGGATTGAAGGCATCGCCGACGATCAGCAGCGCATCGCCCGGCTTCAGATTGTTGCGCTGGCCGGCGAGGTACATGACCGTGTCGCCTTTGTCCGGTCGGCGTGTCTCCGCCAGCCACGGTCGGATCGCATTCCAGGCCGGCCGTGCGGCGGCCAGTCGCTCGACCGTTTCGAAGGTCTGCGGCTTCTCGTCCGGCCCCGGTACGCTCTGCACTTTCGTGCCGATCTCGATCGACACTTGAGCGGGCACGCCGGTGACGAAGCTGCCCGGCTCGGGCGACAGCTTTGGCGGCGGCGCAGGGGGCGTTTCCAGCGTGAAGGCGAGCCAGGTCTCGGCGGCGACGCCGGGCCGCAGGCGGTAGCCGATCAGCCGGCCCATCTCCTGGAGCGAGACGCGCTCCAGCGCAGTGCGGAGATAGGATTCGTTGGCGATGCGCTCCTGGTAGAAGGTGAGCACGTCGGCAGCGCAGGCGAACGCATCGATCAGGCCGATGGTGAAATCGTCATCGGCGCGGCTTTGCAGCTTGCCCAGCGGTGCGAACGCGGCAGAGGACAGCGCGGCGTGCAGGCTGTCGCGGAACTGGGCGTGGTCGCCGACGCGGTAGGCGATGGCGGAGAGGCCGTAGCGGTTCGAGATGCCTTGCGGCGTCTCGGCTTCAATGCCGGCGCAGCAGCCGCAGCTCTCGCTGCCGGCAGGCAGGGCATGAGGCTTGATGGTTGGGACCGGTAGCGTCATTTGCCGCCTCCCGCCTCGATGATGAGCCGGCCGCGCTCGCGGAAACTCGGATTATTGGCAAGCTGCGCGATCTCGAGGCTTCCGATCGGGATCACCTCGTCATCCAGCGAGGTCGCGAGCGGCGAGATCAGCCGCTGGAATTTTTCCGCCTGCACCGCCTCGACACCCTCGACCGCTTGTGCGGCCGCGATGATGCGGCTGAGATAGACGGGATCGCCGAAGGTGAAATTGTCGGGATGGAACAGGCCGAGCGTGCCATCGGGCAGCACCGCGCTCGACAGCACCGTCCGCACGGCCTGCGCGACATCGGCGCGGAAATAGTCTGGCTTGACGCAGACATGCAGTGTGACATCGAGCGGGACATAGCGTGGCGGCCGTACGTCGAGGTCGTAGCCGGCCATCCTGAACCGCTCGAGATGGTTGCGCAGTTGCGTAGCGAAGGGCGCGTCGACTACGCCGCCGCCGAAGCGGTCGGGCGTCACGAACACGGTGTGCCAGCTTCCGGTCCAGCGGAACGTTGCGGCCGCGCGCTGCACGTCGGCACGTCGTTCACTGGCGGCGGCGTAATCGGCCGCCGTCACCGCGCGCTCCTGGGTACGGAACGCCTGTGGGGCATCGCGTCGGGCGGCTTCGATGTCCTCGGGCTCGACGCCGCCGGATGCGGGAAGCGGATTGCGTACGGCCTCGAACACGCCGTCCGTGGTGCTGACGATGTGGGCGATGGCTTCGGCGCCGACATTTCCGGATGTGCCGTTGCCGATCCGGTAGGTCGCCGTGAATGCGGTGTCTTCGGCCGGGCGCTTGCCGAGCAGGCCGTCACCGAACCGCAGCAAGGCCTCGCCGTGGTTGTCGATCTCGACCACGACATGCGGCGCGTTGCCGGCGCTGTCGATGAGGTCGCGTCGCGGCAGCCAGTGCTCGGTGATGCCGGCGACTTGTCCCGTGAGATCGACGATGGCAGGCGTGGCGTCGCGCGGCGACAAGAGCGAAAATGCGCTGGCCGCCCACCACGGCTTGTCGTTGCTGACGGGAACGGCGAGCAGCGCGCCGAGATCGAAGGATTGCGTCAACGGGCTGTTTGCCAGCACCGGGCGGAAGCGCGGCGGCAGCATGACGTCCGGGGACGAGGTGCAGCAATTGCCCGGCGCGCGCGATGCCTGCTTCAAGCTGGCGCGCGGCATCACGCCGAGCTGTTCGGGCGGCAGCGTGCGGCCGTGATCGACGAGCACGATATTGCCGCGCGCAACACTGATCGCGAGCTCGGGGCGGTCCTCCACCGTCAGGCAGAGCGGGAAGGGCAGCGCGTCGGCCTCGCTCCAGGCGAGCTCGGTGACGTCGACCGGGCCGTCGACCGGAGGCTCGTCGAACAGCCCGCCGGACGGATCGCTCGTAAGCGTCCTCTCGGTCAGCCGCACCGCGCAGCGATGGCCAGGATCGGCATCGGCGGCAGACAACGTCGTTGGGCTGATCACCTCCTCGAAGATCAGGATATCGCCGATAGCGAGCGTATCAATGTGGCCGCGCAACGTCGCACGCGTGGTGCCGCGGGGCAGGCAGCATCCGTTGTTGCCCCAGGCATAAAAGGTGAGACTGTTCTGTTGCTGGTCCAACTCGGCGGGAGCGACCGTCTCGAACATCTCGGCGCCACCGTCGATCGCGTCGTTCAATTCGCGCGAGCACGGCGTCAGCACTACGTCCAACCCGGGCACGCGGGTGAGAAGCTGCGTGCCCTTCGGTAGCGCGATTTTCTGTCCATTCACGCCGAAATGCACGAAGGCGCGCGCGTTGCAGCCCTCGTGCAAATGATAGTCGACCAGCCTCGCATGGCGTCGCACCGAGATGCGCTGCCGCGCGGTGGCGAGATAGGCTTCGTTGGCGACCGCATCCTGGCGATAGGCGAGGTTGTCGGCGGCATAAGCGAGCAGCTCGACCAGGGTCACGCCGAGATCCGCCGCCGAACGCTCCTGCCAGCCGGGCACGAGCAGGCTGAGCCTATCAAGCATCAACCGGCGAAAACCCTGATAGTCGCGCGCGAGATAGTCGATCTCCGGCCTCAAGCGCGGCACGGGCGGGCACGGCGCGGTGTCCGCGCAGTCATAGTCCGAGGGACATTCGACCTTGAAGGTGAAGTCGATCGCCGACAGCTTTGGATCGAAGCCGGCCGGCGGCTGGTCCGAGCCGGAATTGGCGAAGATGCCGAAATTGTAGATCGAATAATCCCCGCCGCTGTCGGTTCGGACGACCAGCGTGCGGGCGAGATCGTCGACGGTGTCGACGAGGCCCGGCTCGGCCTCGGCCGGCAGCGCGTCGGCCGGCGCACACCAGACCACGCCGACGGTCGCGATCCGTTCGCCGCCGGTGATGCGCAGATTATCCGACGAGAGCGTGAAGCCGGAATGCAGCAGCCGCACCAGCAGGGTCTGTTGCCGCGGCGCGCCGGGCGGAGAAGCGAGGTCGAGCACCTCGATGAATGCGATGGCGTTGGCGCTGCCCTTGGCCTCGAGCACTTCGAGCCGGCGCGGATCGCAGCAATGTTGCTTCATGCCGCGCCCCCCGGAACCGCAAAGCTCGCGACGTGGCTGGTGCGGTCGGCAAGCACGACGTAGCGGATCTCGACCCGCAGCACCGCATCGTCATTGATCACCTCGACCGAGGTGACGGCGATCAGATGCGACAGGTGCTGATGCAGCGCGGCCTGGGCCAGCATCTGCGTGGTCGCGGCGAGCGTCACCGAATTGGGCTCGAACACCAGCGCCAGGAGTCCCGCGCCGAAATCCGGCCGCATCACCCGCTCGCCCTGCATCGTGAACAGCACCTGCTCGATCAGGTCGCGGATGTGATCGGGACGGCCGGTCGTGGCCGTGCGGCCCTGGTCGTCGAAATGATAGGGGAAATCGAGTTCGCTGCTCACGCCGTCCTCCCCTCAGGTTGCCAGCACGCGCGTCTGCGCCACGACGGGCAGCATCGGGGTGCCCGTCGGCGTGCAGACGGATTGCCCGATCATGGTCGCGGCCGGTGCGCCGCCGATCATCACCCGTGCGGCGCCCACTACCATCTGCGCCGTGACGCAAGGCGGCGCCGAGCCGGTGAGCGAGCAGGCCGCGATCGCATAGGGGCTGGTGAGATTGACCGCGGGCTGGCCCGACAGCATCACGCGCGGGAACGGCGCGATCGGCGTCGCCTGTCCGGCATGGCTGCACAATACCGTGGCGCCGAGATGCAAGACGGGAGCGGGCATGTGCGTCTCCTAGATCACGGTGAGCGCGCCGAGATTCACGTCGACGGTCGGTCCGGTCATGGTGATGACCGCGCCTTTGCCGTTGGAAATGGTGATACCGACGTCGCTGACCGAGATCATCGCGCCCGTCGTGGTCTGCATCAGGATGCCGCCGGTCGGGCCCGGCACGTCGCTGATGGTGAGACCGTTCTTCAAGGGGGTTTGCAGGGTGATGCCGGGGACGCCGGGTGGCACTGCGTGCGCCAGTACCGGCACCTCCGCGGCACTGCCCCAGTAGCACCCGACCCAGATCGGATAGTCGGGGTCGCCGCGCTCGAACTCGATCCAGACCCCGGCGCCGATGATCGGCACCGTGAAGAAACCGGCATTGATGCCTGCGGTCGGCACGCAAGGCATCGCCCAGCTCGTCGGTATCACGGCGCCGACGTCGGGCACCATCACCTGGATCCGGCCGATCTGAAGCGGATCGATATTGTTGATCACCACCGCGCGATACTTTCCGAAAAGTGGCGCATCGCTCATGTCGGCACCTGCGGAACGGTCGAGATCAGCGCGTTGCGTGCGAGCGAGAATGATTGCTTGTAGGAGCCGCGCTCGATCTCGTGGGTGACGTTCTTGACGTAATAGAGCCCGTCGAACGGGAGGCCTGCGCCGCGCACGCCAACCAGTTGCCGCGACTTCAGAACGCGGCCATATCTGGCGACGTCGAGCTTGCCGCTCCCGAACACGCTGTCGCTGTGCTGGCTGGCGTAAGCGAGCCCCGCCATCAGCGCCTGCGGCGCGGACAAATGCGCGGTGTTGGAGAGCTTCTCGATCTTCGGCGGCAGCGGCGGCACCACGCCGAGCGGCGGGCTCATCGGCGTGATGTCGGGGATCGGCACCGGGATCGGCGCCTTGCTGTTGGCCTCCTGGAAGAACACGATCGGCATGACCTTGCGTTCCTTGTCGAAGTTGAACGAGATTTCCTCGACATTGGTGAGCGCGTCCATGTTGGTGGTGAGTGCCGGCTGCGGCGCGCCAAAGCGGATTTCCGGTCCCCAATAGGCCTTGGAGGCACCGGGCGCGGGACCGGCTTCGAGATAGAAGACGTAGCCGGCTTCACCCGCGAGCTTCTTGACGTAGGCGTAGTCGCTGCCCTTCTGCTGCGGGATCTGCTGGACCGGGATCGGCGGGATATCGAGCACGCTCGGGATCACCATCGGGATCACGCCGAGTGCTGCGTATTTGGCAAGGATGGCCAGCACGCGCACCGAGGGCGGCATCGCCGGGAAGGGCAGGCCCGGCAGCTCGATGATGTCCATCAGCGCCGACATGTCCTTGCCCTTGATCACCAGCTTGCCGACGCCGCCGCTGCCCGGCTGTGTCTCGACATTGGTGACCATGCCGTCGATGACGGACTCGGCCATGCCGTTGATGGTGACGATCAGCACCACGCGCAGCAGCGGCGGCAGCGCGCCGCCGCCGGCAAGCAGGAAGATGGTGCGCAGCGGCGAGCGCACCGGCAGGTCGAAAGTCAGCTCGAATCCGCTCTGCGCATCGCCCGATCCGATCTCGATCTTGGCATGGGTCAGCGTCTCCAGCACCTCGCGCGGCGCCGGCACCGGCGCCGGGCCGATCTGGAGCGAGAGCTGGACGCCACCCTGCATCATCGGGAATCGTCTCCCTAAAGCCCGTTCGGGCGCGGGATCTGCACGCGCTCACCGGGCGTGTCGGTGAGTTCGAGCGGATCGGTCACGACATTGGCGTCGGCGATCCGCCAATACAGTTCGGGGTCGCCAAGCGTTGCGGAGGCGAGCGTGTCGGGCCGGGCGCCGGCATTGACGATGTGTTCGCCGGCGATGCCGATGTCGCGCCCCTGGGGGATGAAGCGGCGCAGCACATAGGCGACACCGGGATCGTCGGCGCTGCGCTTGAGCCGTCCGATCGCGGTGCCGTGATAGCGGCTGTTCGGCGGAAAACTATTGTCCGGAAACGCGCCGGCATCGATCAACATCTGGACGGGATCCGAGGACATCATGTGCTCCGTCAGGGCAGGCTGGAAAGACCAAGCGAGGCCAGTGAGGCGCTCCCGGTCAGGCCGGCAAGCGTCTCGCGATTGCGCAGGTAATTGAGGAAGATGGTGCCGCCACGATGCGAGAAGCCGAGATCGTCGGTGCTCATCACATGCAGCCCGAGCGAGACCTTTGCGCGGATCGGATTGAGCGCGGGATCGAACGCTTCCTCGACGATGGAGAACTCGGCGACGCGCACCGGCGCGACCCGGTTCTTGCTCCAGACGAACAGAGTGAGCGGCGCCTCCGGCGGCAGGATCTCGAGCGTGCCGCCATCGGCCTGGCTTGCGATGCCGAGCAGATCGTCGACGCTCGGATTGACGAGCGCCTCGAGCACCGCGAGCTGCGGCGCGATGCCGAAGGCGACCGCATTGGCGTGCGCGTCGGGATCGGCGAGCTGGTCGGTAGCGTCGATCTCGGCGTCGAGCTTGATGGTCTCGATCGCGGGCCCTTTCAGCCGGAACGGTTGCGCCCGCCCGCCGGCCGAGCCGTCGCCGCCGGTGCCCTGCACCTGGTAGCTGCGGCTCAGCGTGTCCGGATTGTACTGGAGCGCGATCTGCCGTCGCACCGTGCCGCCGCCCGGCGCCAGCACCACGAGGCCGCCCTTGATCAGTTTTGGGGACGAGGTGAGGCCGGTCATGGCAGGCGATCCCCCGATGGGCCGCGCGACGGTGGCAGCCGTTTCATCTGAAGGTCGAGCCGCAAGTCGCGCTGATAGCGTTCAAGACTGCCCGGTGCGAACGCGGCAATCCGGAGCGTCGTATCGACGGCGCGGTTGACGTAGAGCGTCAGGCCCCGCTGCGCGTACACGTATTCATTGGCTTCGACCTCGAACGTCCCCTGGAACGAATTGAGCCTTGTCTCCGGCTCGCCGAGTGCGTCGAGCAACGACGGCAGCGGCTCGACGAGGACGACGTCGGTCGCATCGATCAGCACCACCGTGCCGTCGTTTGCCCATACCCGCGCGCCTCGCGCGAAGCCTGCGGCCGCGGCGTTGAACCAGTCGGTCCGGTGCCTGGCGCTGCCGAGCGCGCCCTGTCCATGCCAGGAGCGGTCGAGATCGAACACGGCTGCGACGTCGTCGAGGGAGGTCGGGTGCGCGAGGCCTGCGAACGAACGCAGGTCGCGGCCGGCGAGCAGCCGCAGCGGTGACAGAGCGAGATCCGACGGGCGCGCGGCTTGCATCGCTCAGCCTCCGATCTTCTTGACGTCGCCCTGGAAATAGGCGGCGTAGAGGTTGCGGATGCCGACGACGTTGACGAGCTTCACCGCCTCCGCATACGAGGAATAGCGTCGGCGTGATGCCGGCTGCACGGTGATCGGTTTGAGCTTTGCATATGCGGGGCCCTCAACCGCCTCGCGCAGCTTGGGATCGTTGACCCGCGGTGCGACATTCTCCCAGGCGATCTCGTCGAAGAGCGAATCGACGCCTTCGATCAGCGTATTGTTTTCGTTGGAGCCGTCGCCGAAAGTATTGGCGAAATTGTCGTATTCCGTGGTCCGCAGCGTGTGGATATATTCGTGGATCAGCGTCTGGAACATGTCCCACAGGAAATCGCGATCTTTGTCCGAGTCGGCCTTCTTGAAGATCTGGATGTTGATGTCGCCGAGATTGGCGGAGGCATCCCAGCCGCGGTCGATTTCGTTCAGCTTGTCGACCTGCGCGGCCGTGCTGGTGAAGTCGTCGGCGATCTGGTCGAGGATGATCGCCTCGTCGCCCACGGGATTGTTGCTGGCATCGAAATGCGGTGAGGCATTGAGCTTGCGATTGATGGCGCGCACGCGGTCGTTGGCCTGAAAGAAATACCGCATCAGCGCCTTCGCCTTGTCGCGCTTCTCGGTGCTGTCCATGCCCGCGAGCTCGGCCTCGGTCTCGGCGAACAGGTCGTGGATGTTGCCGCGCGCGCCGAGCGTATCGGCTTTCAGCTCGGGATGCTTCGACTGGTCGTAGTACTCGCCGAACACCTTGTCGGTTTCGTCCTTGCTGGCCTTGCCGATCCGCTCGAACTCCGCAAGCTGGTGCACCTTGTTCGGATCGCCGTGCTCCGCGGTCCCCTTGTCCTTGACCATTTCATCCCAGTAGTCCTGGATCATGCCGGGCATCAGCAGGCGCAAGGCGTCGTCGTACTTCTTCTTGCCCGCCGGGGAGTTGTCGAATGGCAGCGGGCTGCTGGGGTCGGGCCTCAGCGCCACCGCGATGTCTGCCTTCTTCGCGGCATCGGGTTCGACCGTCGTCGACAGATCGCCGGCGCTGGTGATCAGCGTGACGTCGCGGAACACGCCCTGAAGCATGACGTCGTATTTGTCGAGGATCCTTTCCGTCGCGTCAGCCTGCTGTTTGAGCGTTGCTTTCTTCGCCGGATCGCTTTCGTCCTCGGCCTGGTCGCTGAGGAGGTCGAACCGGCGGGCGATGTCGGCGCGCTCGCGGCCGAGTTCCTCCGTGGCCTTCGCCCGCTCGGCCGGCGCGAGCGCGAACACCTCCGCGGCGATGGTGGCGACCTCGTCGTGGCCCGCTGCCGTCGCAATCCGGATCTTGATGGCCATGGCATCGTAGGCGAAGGTCGGCGCGCCCTTGCCCGGTTCGCCCAGCGGCTCGACGTCGCCCTTGGCGAGCGCGTCGCGTCCGCCGCGAAAGCGGGTTGCGAAGAAGCGCTTCAACCTCTTGTACTCGGCGCCGTCGATGTCGGATTCGAGCTCGGTGACGCTGAGTTTGCCTGAACCGAACATGATCCTCAGTGCGGCGATATCGCTCAGCTCGAGCAGGTCGAGGATCGCGTTCTCGTCGTCATCAAGTGTGGGGCCGTCCTGCATCTCCAGGATCAACAGCGCCTTTTGGACTGGATCGAGCTTGAACTCGGCCTGGCCGGCTTTCCACCGACGGACGATCGCACGCGCCTTGTTGTCGCTGTCGAAGCTGCCTTCGATCGCGGCGGACTTGGTGATCTTTTCGAGATAGGCGAGCAGCTCCTTGTCGCCGAAATTGCCCTCGGCGCCGAAGAACACGGCGATCGATTCGTACCAGGCGAGCCGCTGCACCGCCGCCGGCGACACGGTCGCGCCGCGCTGCTGCACGACATGGGCGAGCTCGTGCGCCAGAATGTGCCGGCCACGTGGGCTTTGCGGATTGTATGCGCCGTCGCCGAACACGATGTGGGCGCCCGCGGTGTAGGCGGTTGCGCGGATCGCACGGGCCGAGGCTGCGGCCTGCGCGTCGGTGTGGATCCGCACATAGCTGAAGTCGGACCGGAATTGGCGTTCCATCGTCTCGCGTGTCGGAGCGCCGAGTGGTGAGCCTGCCGATCCGACCACCGCGGATACCGCGCCCGGCGCGGCCTGTCCCGTCGTGCCAGCAGAGCGTGGAAGCGGCGACAGCACCGGGGCCGGGCCAGCCGGCTGCGATGGCCGCAGGGCGTTCTCGGCCGCGTGCTCGGCTTCGCTCTCGAAGCGGTCGCGGGCCGGACGAAGCTCGAGCGAAGGCGCATGGGCCGGCGAGGATTGCTTCGGCACTGCCTTTGGTGCGGCATGCACGGTCATAGCTTGCCTCGCGGAGCGCCGGCGCCGGATGTCGTGGTCAATCGTGCCGCGATCCGATCGGCGACGGCGCGCGGCGCCTCGGCATGGACGGCGCTCGCCTCGTTGGCGGACCCCGTGAGCCGCTGTTGCAAGGCCTGTCCGATTGCGTCGGCAAGTCCCGCAGCTTCGGAGTGTCGCGACGCATCGACGACGAGACGTCCAATCCGGATATCGATAGCGGCGTGTTTCATGGCCCGACTCCCGGCCAAGGCCGCTCGAGCTTGGAGAACTCGGCACGCACCGCGGCATTGATCGCGTCCTGCTCGATCCGTCCGCCGCCGGCGGCGGCCAGGAAGGCGGCGTTAAGCGCGATGGCGCGGATGTTGCCGCCGGTCAGTTGCAGTCTGGCGAGGCCTGCGAAATCCACCTCGCCGAGCGGTGCATCGGAGGGGAACTGCATGCGCCACAATGTTTCGCGCGCGGCAGCGTCAGGGTAGGGGAACTGGACCACGTAGCGGATGCGGCGCAGGAAGGCGCGGTCGAGCGCGCTCTTCATGTTGGTGGTGAGGATCACGAGCCCGCGATAGGTCTCGATCCGCTGCAAGAGGTAGGCGATCTCGATATTAGCGAAGCGGTCATGGCTATCGCGCACCTCGCTGCGCTTGCCGAACAGCGCATCGGCCTCGTCGAACAGCAGGATGGCGCCGCTGGTCTCCGCGGCCTCGAACAGCCGGCTCAGATTCTTCTCGGTCTCGCCGATATATTTGCTGACCACGCTGGCAAGATCGATGCGGTAGAGATCAAGTGCGGCCGCGCTCGCGATCGCTTCGGCCGCGTAGGTCTTGCCGGTGCCGGATTCGCCGGCGAACAGCGCGGCGGTTCCGAGCCCGCGGCCGTTATGCGCGGCAAAGCCCCAGTCGCCATGGACGCGCGGCCGGTGCTGCAATTCATTCGCGATGGCGCGGAGCTGCGCGGTTACCACCGGGGGCGCGACCAGGTCGTCGAAGCCAACGCGGCTGTCGATCCGCTGCGCCAGCGTGTCAAGCCCGCCGCGCACCGCGGCGCGGCAGAGCCGCCATACCGCCGGCCCGAGCAGAGCGGGATCGGCCTGGGTCTCGGCGAGGGCTTCGGTGACCACGAGGCGCAGGTCGGCGGCGGGGACGTCGAACTGCCGCAGCGCCGGGCGCAGCGCGGCTGCGAGCGCGGCGGCCTGCTCGCGCGTAAGCCCGCGCAAGGCTGCGACCTGCCGCGCGGCGGCCGGGGCATCGGCGACCTGGAGCCGCAGCATGCGGCGCTGCCGCAGTCGCGACAAGCGGGCCGGCTCCGGCGCGTTGAGCACGATCGCGGGTCCCATCAGATGGGCGAGCAGCGTCATCGCATGCGCCTCGGCATCCGCCGCCTCGATCGGGCGGTCGAGCTCGAGCGCGATGATGGCATCCGAGAGCGCGGCCTCGCGGTCGAGCAGACGGGCGATCTCGGCGAGCTCGCGCGGATCGTGCGGCAGGTCGCGGGCGTGCAACCACAGGCCGTTCGCACCGAGGCAGGCGAGCGCGGCGCGCGCGAGGTCGCGCTGCGGCTCGATCTCGCCGCGAGCGTGACCCAGGGTGGCCAGGGCGGCCGCGCCCGTGCCGAGCGCGTGCGCGATCGTGTTCGCCTGTGGTGTATCGGGCTCGATGGATCCGACCGGCTCGCAGCGAACGAGCCCGATCAGGCGGGCATCCATCGCGGGGAGGCCGGTCAGGTAGTGCAGCACGCGCTCGTCGATCTGGATCGGGCGGCGCGGCGGCGCCTCGCGGCCCTCGCATGCGATCAGGCGCCAGCGCCGCAACGGCCGGAGCGGCGAGAGCGCATCCCAATGTGGTTCGCTCAGCATCTGCATGGCGAAATTGAACGTCGGCTGCGTGCTCGCGATGGCTTCGGGCGCTTGCGCCATCGCCACGCCGACGAGGCGACGCAGCGCACTGTCGAGCTCGACGCCGGCCGCGAGCAGCACGACGTCGCGCTCGAACGCCGACAGGCCGAACAGCTTGGTCAGCGCCTCGAGCGCGGGCTCGAAATCATCGGCGCATTCCGGCGGAGGCGGCTCGGCGTTGGCCGATGTATCGCGCAACTGCCGTGCGAGGCGCCCGCGCAGCGCAGCGAACTGCGCCGCCAGCCAATGCTGGTTGCGGCTGGCCCAATCGAGCACGGGCTGCGCTTGCGGTCTGTCGTGCATGTTCATGGCGGCACGCTCAGGGTTTGCGAGGCATCGAAAGCGGGCGCATCGCCGCTGAGAACGAGCAGGAGGCTGTCGACGCCGTCGATGCGCAACCGCGCCGGATAGGCCCCGGCGGGAAGCGTCGCGGGGAAGTCGAACACCAGCGGATCGGTGGCCGCGCTGCGCGGTTTGGCGGTGGCTTCCGCCGTGCCGAGGACGAGGCTCGCGCGCTGCCGCGGCTGCACCTGCGGCCGCGAGAATAGGGTGGCCGTGACGCGCAGCGGCGCAGTCTTGCGCAGCACGGTCGCTGCGGACAGCGAAAGTCCGGCATCGGCTACAATGACCAGTGCTGGGGCGATGACCAGGGCCACCGCGTTGGTCTCGCGCTCATTGGCTTCGCCGGCCGGCAGCAGGCGCAGCGTGAGGCTCCATTGCCCCGGCGCGAGCGCTGCCTGCGCGGCAGCATCGTTCGGCAGCGTCACGGTGAGCTCGGTGCCGTCGTCGTTGGGTGCGCCCGGCACCAGTTCAAAAGGCGCCGGAAATAGCGGGTGCGCCAGCCGCACATGAAAATTGCTGCCGCTGAGGCGAATGCCGGAGAGCGCCACGGGCTCGCCAAGCCGTGCGCCGGCCTGCTTGTTCTGCGGCGTCGCCGCAAACAGCGTCGGCAGCGGAGGCAACGTGTCGGGATTGACGACGACGCCGCGGTCGCGCTTGGTCGCGGGATCGATGATCCCGCGCGACAGCACCGGCAGCGGCGAGACTGCGGGCTTCGTGGCTTCGATCAGCACCACCGACACCACATAGGCGGCCGTCGGCCGGTAATGCGACTGGATGGCCGCCCATAGTCGTGACATCTCCTCCGGCCCCATCACAGCCGGCGTGATCTTGATCAACTCGGCCTGATCGGCAAGGTCGGCGGCAGCGAGCGCCTGGAACGCTGGCGGCAGCATCGCGACGTCGAGCGGATTGGGATTGAGCGCGCGCTGCACCGCGGCGCGATCGAGCACCGGGCGCTCGTGCAACAGATGCATCCCATAGCCGAGCAGGATTTCGGCCTGGCAGTCGACCCGCGCGTAGGCCGTCAGCAGATAGTGCAGGTCGAGTGCGAGCGGTGCGTTGGTCAGTCGCTCGCCGCTGGTCGAGGACCGCGACGGCAGGGAGCGGTTGCGCCAGCCCGGGTTCGGCGTCACCTGATGCAGGAACAGATTGAGCCGCGGCTGCTCTTCAGGGCTGGCGAGGTCGATCGTGTCGGGCGCAACCGCACTGACATTGACGGTGCCGCCGACCGCGGGCCCGGCCTCGATCAGCCCGTTGTCGAGCAGGTTGCGCAGCACTGCGCTGACCGCGCCGATCGCGAGCGGCGAACTCATGCGCGGCCTCCGGGTCCAGGGCGGCGCAGATAGTCGGATAGCGACACCGACGGCTTTGATGCGGGCTTAACGGCGCGTGCCGTGCGTGGGGGCTCCGGCGAGCGGATGTCGATGCGGTCGATCGTCACCTTGATCACCGGCGGTGTCTCGCGCCGGCGCTGCGCCTGGCCGGCGAGCACGGTCTGGCCGAGCGGAAGCGCCGGCGGTGTTGCAGCTTCGTTTCGGGGGCGGGGCGTGTCGCGCAAGACCGTGTCACGCGGCTGTGTGCCGCGCGGCGGATCGCGCGGGTCGGCAGGCAGAGGGGCATCGACAGGCGATCTCGACGGCGCGTCGGTCGATTGAAGCGGCGGCGCGGCAGCTGCGACCTTGGCCTCGAGACGCAACGGTGCGCCTTCGTTGTCCGGCTCCATTTGTCTGCGCTGCGGCGCCTGCACGCCAGTGGCAGGATCGTCTGCGCCGGTGATGTTCGGCAATGCCGCCGGCGAGGATGCCGGTGTCTGCCTTTCATCCCGTGTCGTCTCGTGCATCGGAGCATCGTCATTCCGGGGCGGGGCGGCAAAACGCGGCGGCAGGGCAACGCGTGCCGCGCCGGGAATCGGTTCGCAGCGGCCGATGCGTGCAAGATTTTGCAGGAGGCCCGTCATGACGCGCCCGCAAGTTGCAGGTAGGCGGCGCGGCGGGTGTGCGGCAATGCCAGCACCTCGGCTTCGCTCCAGCCATATTCGCGCGCGAGCGCGTCGACTTCGAGCAGGGTACGCTCGGCCGCCGCCTGCACCTCGGCCCAGAGCGCCGGCGCGATGTCGATCACGGCCTGCCAGGCGTGGCCGCAATCGGGGCAGTCGAGCGCAAAACTGAGCACCGCTCCGGGATCGCAACGTTCGAGCTCGGCTTCGACCCTATGCAGGATGTCCTGCGCGGCCGGCGGCGCGTCACCGAGGCAGCGCGCGAGCAACAGTTTTGCCGCGGCGGCGGAATCGCAGGTCGCGGCGAGGCTTGCAAGATCGGAAAGCGTCGGCAGCCGCAGCGCCAGCTCGCGGCCCCCGTTCGTGATACGCGGCGGCACGGCGTCAGCCGGTGGTGCAAGTCCGTCCGCGAGCACTGCGCTGTCCGCCGTGAACTCGCAGTCGGTGTGACAGGTGGGGCAGGCGGCGCGCAGCCGCCACGGCGCGCCGAACAATCGCGTGCGCAAGGCCAGCAGAGCGGCATTGCCTGTGCCGATCGAGTCCGTCGGCGCTGCGCCCGCCGCCGCGAACAAGGCATCGTCGCGCTGGCGCTGCGCGCGGCCGGCGGCCCGGTCCCACATCGCCAGGATGTCCTGCTCGCGTTGTGCGGTGGCGGAGAGCATGAGCGGTCTCAGGCCGGATCGGTGAAAGTGGGCTCGGACGGCTCGGCGACGGCTTGATCGCGCTCCCATCCCTCGTTCTCCAGCTTGATGTGCTGGATCGCCACCGCATTGGCGTTGGCGTCGAGATCGGGTAGCGACTGGTATTCGGAGACCCAGCAGCGGTAGATCTTGTAGGCGAGCGCGAGCTGCCCGGCTTCGTTATAGACCTCGAGGATGATGTCCTTGCGGAAATCCTTCAGCGAGACCTCGGCGCCAAGTCCTGCGCCGAAATGCCAGACCTTGTTGGCCCATTTCTCGAACTCGGTGTCGTGGGTGACACCGCGATCGAGCGTGATCGCCTCGAACTTGCTGCGGCCGGGCGACTTGCGTCCCGTCGAGGGATCACCGCCCTCGCGGTGCTCGACCACCTCGGTGGTGCGTTTCAGCGCCGACACCTTGCTGATGCCGGCGACGTAGCGGCCGTCCCATTTCACGCGGAACTTGAAGTTCTTGTAGGGATCGAAGCGCTGCGGATTGACCGAGAACTGTGCCATTTGCTTGCCTCAGGTGTCTTTGCCTCAGGTTGGAATGTCGCCGGCGATCTGCTGGATCTTGATGACGACGAACTCGGCGGGCTTCAGCGGCGCGAAGCCGACGATGATGTTGACGATGCCGAGATTGATGTCGGCCTGCGTCGTGCTCTCGCGGTCGCATTTGACGAAATAGGCCTCGCGCGGCGAGCGGCCCTGGAACGCGCCCTGCCGGAACAGGCCCTGCAAGAAGGCGCCGATGTTGAGCCTGATCTGCGCCCAGAGCGGTTCGTCATTGGGCTCGAACACCACCCATTGCGTGCCGCGGTAGAGGCTCTCCTCCAGGAACAGCGCCATGCGCCGTACCGGAACGTATTTCCATTCCGAGCCGCGGTCGTTCTGGCCGTGCAGCGTGCGCGCGCCCCAGACCACGTTGCCGTAGACCGGCAGCGTGCGCAGGCAGTTGACGCCGATCGGATTGAGTTGGCCGTTCTCGGCGTCGCTCAAGCTCAACGCGAAGCCGACGCCGCCGTTGACGCTGGCATCGGTGCCGGCCGGCGCCTTCCAGACCCCGCGCGTGGCGTCGGTTCGGGCGTAGACGCCGGCGACGAAGCCGCAAGGTGGAAAGTCGCGCACGACGCCGGATTGCAGTGGATCGGCCTGCATCACCCACGGGTAGTACAGCGCGGAGAAATTGCCGTCCGAGCCGGTCAGGCCGGCCTCGCCGTTGGCGCCGCTCATGTTGGCGACGGTCTCGTTCTGGAGGCTGTCGATGATCAGGAACGCACGGCGGACGTGGCAGCGTTGCTGTAGCTTGGCGAGTGCGCCCTGGGTTGTTGAATTGACGTTGGTGAGGCCGGGCACGCAGACCAGGTTGAAGATGTCGATACGATCGACGATCCCGCCGGTCGCGAACAGCGGATCGATCGCGCTGACGAACGGACCGTCATTGGCGGAGAGGACCGTGCCATCGGCTCCGCCCGCAAGTGGTTTCGTGGCCGGGGTCGGGACCGTCGTTGACGCCGTGGTCAGCTTGTCCATGAAGGCGGAGCGGCCGTTGACGACGCTCGGCGCGTAGCGCGGATCCGCCTTGTTCATCGACAGGTCCTGGAACGTCTCCACGATGTCAGTGCTCGGCGACGGGCCGATGACGTCGAGCCGGAAGCGGGTGCTGTCGTCCGCGCGTAGCGTCAGTCGGACGCTGTAGGAGTTGGCCCACAGACCCGGCGAACTCGCCTCGATACCGAGATCGTTGATCGCGCAGGTCGCGGTCTTCGCGTCGTTGGCGGGCGTTCCCGAATTGAACAGCGCGATCCGCACGACGTAGGCGTCGCTGCCGCCGTTGTCGAAGAATTGGCGCACGGCGTAGCCGAGATTGGCGCGGCGGTCGAGCCCGCCATAGGCGCGCTCATAGTCGGCAAAGCTCGAGATGCGCACGGCACGGTCAACGGGGCCGCGCGGCGCCCAGCCGATGAACAGCGCGATCGACGTCGCCACGCCCGAGATCGAGCGCACGCCGCTGGAGATTTCCTCGATATAGACGCCGGGTTGCAGAAGGGCTGAGGGCATGTCGGCTCCTGTGATTTGGCGGTCCGTCTTCCTTGGTCAGACCGCGGCGATGGTCTTGCCCAGCCGGCGCGCGCGCCGCTGGCGCGGCCTGCGCCTCGGGCCGGGCGGATCCCGAATGGCTTCCGACAGGGATTGCGTCGTGATCTCGGTGATGGCCGTGCGGTGCGGCCGCAGCTCGTAGAGCGCGCCGCTTTCGCCGCTTGCGACGATGGTGACGACCTTCATCCGCGGCCGACTGTGCAGAAGGCTTGCGAGGCTGTCGCGCTCGTCCGGTGCCTTCTGCGCCACCACGAGAACGTCGGCCCGGGTGCGGCGTGCCTCCGCCGCCAGATTGGCGTCGTCACTCGTCCCGACTATGGACAACGCCGGATCTTTCGCGACGACATGCTCGAGAAGATCGGTCATCAGCCTCGGAAATCCCGCAATGAGGATGCGTCTCTGTCGCAATGGCCACCTTTGCGGTGAGCCTTGCACAAGGCGCGACGGCGCGACTGAGCCAAAAGGTCTAGCGAGGATGGAGCTGATGGTCCGGACCATGCCCGCGGTGGTGAGACCGCGATGACGCAAACGGGCGCGCGCTTCACCGCGACATGGCGGCTTCGCGCGCGATGCCGGCCCGTGCCGGCTCGGAGGATCTAGGCCGAAAGGTCTAGCGGGTCTGGATCCGCGACGATGCAGGCGCGGGCGCGCCGTTCGCGTGCAGATGCTTGCTGATCTCGCCGCGCCGGCGAATCTGCAATTTGCTGAGCACGTTGTGCATGTGGTTCTTCACCGTCGAATTGCGGATCCGCAAGGCTCGTGCGATCTCTTTGTTCGACAGCCCTTCGCCGACGAAGCGAATGATCTCGTGCTCGCGTGGTGTCAGCGTGTCGACGCCGGCGGCCGGCGCTCGCGTGACGGTCCGCGCGGAGAGCAGCGCGAGCCGGCCGAACAGGGCGGCGGCGACTTTGGGTGAGCACACGAGCTCGTCGCGCATCGCGTTACGGACGGCGGCGACGACGTCGCTGATCGAACCCTCGCGCAGCACGAAGCCGGACACGCCGGCCTCTGCGCAGGCCAGGATGTCCTGCTCGGCCTCGGCGACCGCAATGGCGACGACCTTCAACGCCGGCGTCAGCGCGCGGCAGGCTGCCGATTGCTGCAAGCCCTGCGGCGTCGCTATGTCGACCAGCAGCACCTGCGCGCCGCTGTCGACGACTTGCTCAGGCAGGGTCGCAAGATCGCCGTGTCCGGCGATGCGTAAGCATTCCTGCCGGGCCAGGCAGGAACTGAGGCCTTCGCAGAGCAGGCGCACATCGCTGAGGATGAAGAGGCTGATGGGTATGAGGCTGCCGCCGTCCGGCTCGGCGGGCGGCGGTGATGCATGCGAAGCGGTGAGGTGGGAATGCGGCGGGGCGTGGCGCCCTGCCGAAAATGACGCATTGGACGACATGCCTGCCTCCCGATTGCCAACTCACAACCGTGTTTGCCGCCGCGCCCAGTTGAAGGCCACCAAGATCAAAAAGTTGTATATTAAATATCTTTCCCCTTGAAATTGAGTATCGCGCGTTTTGGCGTCGCTGACAAGCACCGACACGGCATCCCGGCATGTCGGGGGCGTTTCGACGCATGTGAAGCGGACGATTGACAGGCAGCAATTTAATTTATCAGCGCTACGCGTGCGTAGAGATCTGGACTTCAGGCCACGATCTTGGCGCCGGCGTCGCCGAGACGCTGGCGTTCCTTTGCGAGATAGTCGCCGATCGCATCGCCCGACATCGGCTTTGCGAAGTAGTAGCCCTGGATGAAGTCGCATCCCAGGCGGCGCAGGCTGTCGAGCTGGGCGCGGGTTTCGACGCCCTCGGCGACGCAGGCGATCTCCATGTCGTCGCACAGGCCGGCGAGAGACTTGATGATCTTGTGACTCACCGGATTTTCGTTGATGTCGGCGACGAAGCTGCGGTCGATCTTGATCTTGTCGAGCGGCAGCCGATGCACGTGGCTCAGCGAGGAATAGCCGGTGCCGAAATCGTCCAGTGAAATGCCGCAGCCCATTGCCTTCAGCGTCGCGATCGACTGCTGCGCGCGCACGAAGTCGAAGGTGACGGCGGTCTCGGTGATCTCGAAGTCGATCCGGTGCGGCGGCAACCCGCTTCTCTCGATGATCGAGATCAGCGGCAGAATGCCCTCGGCTGCGCAGACATCGTGAGCGGAGAGGTTGAACGACAGGCGGATGTGGTCGGGCCAGGTCCTTGCCGTCGCGAGCGCGCGGACCAGCAGCGCCTGCGTCAGCGGCCGGATCAGGCCGATGCGCTCTGCGGCCGGAATGAAGTCGGCCGGCGAGACTAGGCCGAGGCGGGAGCTGCGCCAGCGCGCCAGGACTTCGAAGCCGGCGGTGTGCTCGCTCATCGCGTCCACGATCGGCTGGAACACCAGGTCCATCTCGGTGCTGAAATCGGCGGTGCGGAGCAAGTTCTCGATGACGCCGCGGCTGCGGATCTCGGCCTCGAGCTCGCTCGAGAAGATCACGGTGCGGCCGCGCAGATGGCGCTTGGCGTGATAGAGCGAGTAGTCGGCGCATTCATAGAGAGCTTCGGCGCTGGTCGCCGAGCTTGGGAACAGCGCGAAGCCGATCGAGCAGGACAGCCCGGTATGGGCGGTGTCGAGCTGGTAGGGCAGCTTGACCTGTTCGCCGATGCGCTGGCCGAGCCGCATCAAATCGTCATCTTCAGGATCGCCGCACACCACGAGGCCGAACTCGTCGCCGCCGAGCCGGGCAAATTCCACTCGCTGCGGGCCGAAGCCTTCGCAAACTTCGCGGATGCGGCGCCCGGCTTCGATCAGGACGCGATCGCCGACCGAGTGGCCGTAATTGTCGTTGATCGGCTTGAAGCCGTCGAGATCGATGATCCCCACCGCGACGCGAACGCGCCTGCGCTCGGCGTCGGTAAAGGCGCTCGACAGCTCGGCGAAGAAGCGGCGGCGGTTCGGCAGCTCGGTGAGGGAATCGAGATTGGCGAGGCGGAAGTTCTCGTCCGAGAGCGCTTGCGTCGCCGCCTGCTGCGCCAGCAGCGATTTGCGGCTCGAGACGAGATCGGCGAAGTCGCGATAGTAGATGAACAGCACCGTCACCATCGCGCCGGAGACGAGAAGGTTGTTGACCGCGATCGCCTTCAGCGTCGGTTCGCCGGTGGCCCAGAAGAACAGCACATAGGGAACGTCGACGACGAGCGTCACGATCAGCGCCGCGGAACGCAGATGCATCAGCGAAAAGATGCAGCCGATCACGGTCACCGCCATGTAGAAGGCGACCTGGCTCTTGGCGAAGGCATCGCCGTAAGGGTACAGCGCAAAGGACCATGCGGTGAAGCCGGCGCCGATCGGCAATGTCATCCAGTTGGTGGCGCGCAGATTGCGCAGGATATCGGCATCGCTGCGCACGAGGTGCCGCTGGCGTAGCCACCAGAAGGTCCGAAGCGCGGCGAGCACGGTGAGCACGCTCGGCACGATCATCGTCAGCCAGTCCGGCGCCACGTTGACATAGGTATAGGCAACCGCGATCGTGTTGCTCATCAGGATGAAATAGAGCAGCGGGATCTGCTTCGAGAAGGCGTCGAACTGCGCGCGCGTCAGGTCCGGGTTGTCGGCCGGCACGCGAAACAGCCGCATCGCAGCGGCGAGCTGAGACTTCAAATTGACGACAGGCATTGCAATACGCGCCCCGGATCCCTTCAAAACGGCGGCGATCTTGCACGACGGGGGTAAAGGTCGCGTTAGGTGGGGCTGCACGAAAAGCCAGCGCAGGTTGCGCGCGGCCACGGGATTTTCCAGCCGCGTGCATTGGTGAGACCGTGTTAAGGATATCCGGCGGCCGAGGCGCGTGTCTCAGGCACACCTTGCCCGCAGCCACCCGCAGCTACGATCCGCTAACCATGCGAGACCTTGGCTTTCACATCGGCGACGGCGCATGGCCGCGCGGTCAGCCGACGCACGTGCTTCACCTCTCCCCGCGGAAGGAGAGGTGAAGAGAGGACAAATGGCCGTTATTTCTTCTCCAACGCCGCCGTCTGCTTGGTGAGTTGCTTGTCGAAATCCTCCGACAGGCTGGTTGCGTAGGTTGCGAGCTCGTCCGGCTTGACGAACGGGTTCGGTGCGCCGTCCTTCATCTCCGCACGCTTGGCCTGCATGCCATAGACTTCCGGATGCGGTCCGAGCAGCACGTCGATCTTCATCGCCTTGGCCTTGGCGAAGGTCGCGCGGTAATCATCAACGATGCCGGCATAGGTCGGCTGGCCGACCAGCCGGTTCAGCGCCACCGTGCCGCTGCAGAAGAACAGCACCTCGCGGTCCTGGCCACCGTCCTTGACGGTCATCTCCCAGCTCGTACAGCCCGGCGAGTGGCCGGGCGTTGCATGCGCCGTCAGCGTGGTGTCGCCGAGCGTGACCTTGTCGCCTTCCTTCACCGCGCGGTCGACCTTCACCGCCGGAAAGGCGAGGTCCTCGTTCTTCTCGTCGCCTGGATAGTAGCCGCCTTCGAGCAGCGGTTTGTCGCGCTCACCGGCAACGAGCTGCGCGCCGGTCTCCTTCTTGATCTCGGCGAAGCCGCCGGTGTGGTCGAGATGCGCATGCGTGTTGAGGATGATCTTGATGTCCGCGACCTTGAGGCCGAGCTTCGCGATGTGCTCCTCGATCATGCCGGTCGACTGGGGCATCGCCGTGTCCATCAGGATCAGGCCCTGCGATGTCTTGATGACATAAACGGCAATGCCGTCGGTTCCGACATAATAGATGTTGCCGATCAGCTGGAACGGATCGAATGGCGCCGTCCATTTCTGCATGACCGCTGTCAGGAAATCCTTGATGGTCTGCGCCTGTGCGCCGGTTGCGAGGAACGCCAGCGCACATAGCGTGGCCGCGAGCTTCTTCATAGGTTGCCTCCCGAAGTGTTCTTGTTCATTTTGACCGTGCGCGCCTTTTGCTTGGCACGGCGCGGTGCGCAAGCAACGTCGCGCGAGCTGCGGCAGCAACGGCCTCGTATCCGGAAATATTCATGGGCATGCACGGAATAACGGTCGCCGTTCGGTTTGAGCATGGCGGCTATCGCTGGAATGCGGCCGCTTGCTGTTTGACCGCGCGCAGGCGGCCCGCCATACTTTGCGTCAAGGCGAGCCAGAAAGACTTGTCGGCACCGGGAGCTGAAATGACCAATTCATTCTCCGTCCTCGCAGGGACGCTGATTTCCCTCGTCTGCTTCACTTCAATTGCACTGTCGCAGCCGGCCTGCGTCACCCAGAACATGGCCGTGCCGCCCGGGGCCAACACCACCGATAAGGCGGCACGGTTCTTCATCGACACGACGGGCCTCGACTTCAAGACGGCGCCGCCGACGCGCGATCCCTCGAACCCCAACTATCCGCGCGCGACCGAGCTACCCGACGGAACGCTGCCGCCGTCCGGCGCCGAGGGCAATTTCATCATCGGGCCCACCCACAATCCCGCGCCGGAGACGATTGCGAAGGAAGGCGTGCCACGCGGCACGACAAAATCCTTCACGCTGACGTCGAAGGACAGCACGATCTACAATCCCGGCCTGATCCGCGACGACGTCGCCGGCTGCACCAATTCCTCGATCATGACGACCGTCACCGCGCCGGATGACAAGTCGCACATGATCGTCACCACCAGCCATCCTGGAATCTGGTCGCGCACGATCGACGTCTACGTGCCGGCGCAATATGTGCGCGGCACCGAGGCGCCGTTCATCGTGGTCGGCGACGGCGGCTCCAACGCCTACAAGGACCTCGCCACGACGCTCGATAATCTGATCGCGCAGCGCCGCGTGCCACCGATGATCGCGATCCAGATCGGCAACGGCGGCCAGGACGCGCAGGGCAGCCAGCGCGGCCGCGAATACGATGCGGTGTCAGGCGACTATGCGCAATTCGTCGAGCGCGAGGTGCTGCCGCTGGTCGAGAAGAACGCCGACGTCAAGTTGACCAAAAACCCCGACGGGCGCGCGACCATGGGCCTGAGCTCGAGCGGTGTGGCGGCCTTCACCATGGCGTGGTTCTATCCCGATCTCTATCGCCGCGTGCTGGCGTTCTCGCCGACGATGGTCAACCAGCAATGGCCGCACGATCCGTCGCTGCGTGGCGGCGCCTGGGAATATCACAGCGCATGGACGGGGCCGGCCGGTCCCAACCTCATATCAAAGGCCGGCGTGCTCACGCCGGCCGAGCCGCCCGGCGTGCCGCTGATCGTCGCCGCGCCGGCGAAGCCGATCCGCTTCTGGTTCTTCGGCGGCGACCAGGACCTGTTCTATCCGAACCCCACCATTCCCGACGGCATGCACGACTGGACCCTGTCGAACGCGCTGATGGCGAAGGTGCTGGCGGAGAAGGGCTACCACTACCAGTTCCTGTTCGTGCGCAACGCCAAACATGTCGACCGGCCGACGATCGCGCAAACGCTGCCGTCGGCGCTGGAGTGGGTCTGGAAGGGCTATCCGATCCCCTGAACGCGAAGTCGCGCGAAATCTAGCGGCCAATCCCTATCGTCACGCCGGCGGTCGAGCGCATGGCGTCCCGGAGGGTCGTCGCGTTCATGTCGTCAAGGATCTGACGTGTCAGCACGGTGGTCTGGCCGGGCGTGTTGAGGATCGTCTCGCCGCGCGAGGTCGAGAGCCGGTCGGCCTTGTAGGGCGCGGCCCGATCGGTGGCGGGCGCATGGTGCGGGCGTTTACCGGACGCCGCAAAGGCCCCTTGCGAGATGCAGAGGGCGGCGATCACGATCAGGCGCAATAATCTTGCGGGCATGCGGCCTCCCATGTCCAAGCCGTCAGCCTAGCATATGGCGGGCATGGTCGCAGAGGACAAGGGTCAGGCGAGAGCGGCCCGGCGCTCCCGTACCGGTTCGCGGGGCCGGTCGGGGTTACGCGGCTCGGCGAGCCGGGTAAAGCTGCGCTGACCCGCCGACGCGGGCGCCTCGACGACGACGCCCTCGCAGACGATCTGCCCGTCCAGCATCCTGAATTCGAGCTTGTCGTAGCGTGGCATGGTCTCGCCGGGCGCGGGCGGCAGCAGCTCGACGCGGCCCTGGATGTTCAGCGTGGCGTCGCCGGCGCCGTGAAGCCGCGGATTCCACATCCTGATCCCGGTCTCCGTCCAGCGCTGCCGGATCAACGTGGCGCGGTCGACGGGTTCCACGACCTTTGCGCGCGTCTTCGGAGCGCTGGGGATCACCGGAGCGGGAGACTCGAGGACCGGCTCCGGCGCGACATGCGTGACGGCGCTCGCTGTGTCGGCGGAGGGACCCTCCGTTGCGATCGGGGCGGGATCGTTGGCCGGGACCGGCTCGATCTCCATTGCGACGACAGAGATGGCAACGCTGTCGATGCTGTTCCCGGAGACCTCCCCCGCCGAGACGTCGCTGTCCGCAAGCGCGACACACGTGTCCTCCACGACAGTCGGCTCCACATCAGCGACGTCGGAGGAGGTATCGTCGTTGACGGCGAGAACGGGGGCATCAACCGGAGCGGTCTCGATGTCGATAGACGAGACCGGCGTCTCCTCTGCGACGACGAGCTCCACCTCGGCCGAGAGGTCGGGAGATGGATCGCTGCCGATGACGGGCTCGGAAACGTTGGCCTGCCGGCTCTCGGCCTCGACAGGCGACAGCCGCGCCTCTTCAACGATGACGGGTTCAACGATCTCCGGAAGTTCCACAGGTGGGTCGCTGATGACGAGCTCGGGTGCACCGACCGGCTCACTCTCGATCTCGACAACCGGGACCGGTGTCTCTTCTACGACAACGGGTGCGACGCTGGTCTCAAGCTCCGCGGGCGGATCGCTGCTGACGAGCACAACGGCCTCGCTCTCCACCTCGACTGATGAGACCGAAACCTCTTCGACGACGATCGACTCGACCTCTGTCGGCGCTTCCAAGGATGAATCATCGGCGACGCTGATATCAGTTGACGCTGCGGACGGGCTCTCCGGGATGACAGAGATAGCGGCGCCATCTTCGGCGACCGGAGCCGCAACGGTGATCTCGGTGTCACTGGGCTGCGGGTTGGTGCTGATGCCGTCGGGAGCCGGAACGGCTTCTGCGATGTTGGCGACGATTGCGGGCGAATCGCTTGCCGCGATCGGCGCGACATCGATGCTGCCGCCGTGAGGCAAGGGCCTAAGCCGGGTGAACGCCCATTTCACCGCGGGAATGCGGCGCAGCAACGATATCAGTCTCGAAAGCACAGGGAGTTGTCCAAGAGGTACTCGGCGTGAAGCAATCGCTGATTCGCCAGCAATGCAAAAAACTGCCCCGGCCGTCACATCGATGTCAATGTAGGTGGGACCAATTGCAGAACATCCGTGCGTCCACCGCGCGGGAAAGGGCAACGCGACTGCCGTGTCGGATGCGACAATGCACCACCGCCGGGTTGCGAGCGGTCGCGCCTAGGATGGGCGGGACAGCAACGCAAAGCACGCGCATGTCCGATCCTCCCGACGACAGGATCGTTCCGATCCGCTCGTTGCAAGGCGCCCGGCTCGACGAGCGCTTTGACGCAACGCTTGCGGACCTCGAGGCGCGCCGCGATGAGCTCGTGCAAATCATCTCGCGTCTCACCGACGGCTTGAGCGTGATCGATCAGGCCGCCGCTGGCGGATCAGCCCAGTCGGCGCGCGATCTGCTCGATCTGCTGGCCACGGTCAAAGCCCAGCTGAACGAGGTGACGGCCATCATCGAAAAGCTGCGGTCGTCCTGAAGCTCCGGCGACAAGCTTTGGGTTGCCTGGCAAGAGCAGTGGATGAAGGAGCCGGACCCGCAGGGCTACCGCAACGTCATGCGGTACTGCCCCGGCCGTTGATCCTGCGCCGAACGTCGGACTTCCCTGCGCCATCCTTCCCGCCTAAGTTCAAACGTCTGGGGAGTGAGGACAACGCAATGAGAAAGCTTGCCGCCATCGCAGCGGTTCTGTTCTGGTCGACATGCGCATTCGCGCAGGATCGCACCATCACCGTGGCCTCGACGACGTCGACGGAACAGTCGGGCCTGTTTGGTTACCTGCTGCCGTTGTTCTCGAAGGCGGAGGGCATCGAGGTGAAGGTCGTTGCCGTCGGCACCGGCCAGGCGCTCGATATCGGGCGGCGCGGCGACGCCGACGTGGTGTTCGTGCATGACAGGCCGGCCGAGGACAAGTTCATGTCCGAGGGGCAGGGCGTGAAGCGCTTCGATGTCATGTACAATGACTTCATCATCGTTGGTCCGAAGAGCGATCCCGCAAAGATCGCCGGCGGCAAGGACGTCACGGATGCGCTGCGCAAGATCGCGGCGGCAAAGGCAACCTTCATTTCGCGCGGCGACAAGTCCGGCACGCATGCGGCCGAGCTGAGATTGTGGAAGGAGGCGGGCGTCGATATCGGCGGCGGCAAGGACAGCTGGTATCGCGAGATCGGCCAGGGCATGGGTCCGGCGCTGAACATGGCCTCGTCGTCGAACGCCTATCTCCTGTCGGACCGTGGCACCTGGCTGTCGTTCAAGAACCGGGGCGAGCTTGCCGTCCTGACCGAGGGCGACAAGCGGCTGTTCAACCAGTATGGCGTCATGCTGGTGAATCCGGCGACGCATGCGAACGTGAAGGCGAAGGACGGACAGGCCTTCATCGACTGGCTGGTCTCGCCGAAGGGGCAGGATGCGATCGCCGGCTACAAGGTCGGCGGCGAGCAGCTATTTTTCCCCAACGCGTCCCACTAGCAGGAAGGCGACGGTC
Source organism: Bradyrhizobium sp. 63_E2_N1_3 (assembly GCF_052076005.1). NCBI lineage: Bacteria > Pseudomonadati > Pseudomonadota > Alphaproteobacteria > Hyphomicrobiales > Nitrobacteraceae > Bradyrhizobium > Bradyrhizobium sp. 63_E2_N1_3. The sequence goes on from NZ_CP197235.1 coordinate 2,744,552, forward strand.
GACACCGCCACGCTGAGCGCGAGCAGGATCAGCCCGAGCCCGAGTGCCAGCGGCAGGTCGCCCTTGCTGGTCTCCAGTGCGATCGCCGTCGTCATCGTGCGCGTGAAGCCGCGGATGTTGCCACCGACGATGATGATGGCGCCGACCTCGGCGATCGCGCGTCCGAAAGCCGCGAGAAAGGCCGTCAGCAGCGACGTTCGGCCGAGCGCGAACAGCAAGCCGATGCTGCGCAGTATCGATAGTCCGTCGATCCGCGCGAGGTCGCCATACTCGGCCCAGAGCAGGCTTGCCGGCCGGTGCACCAGCGCGACCACGATCGGGGTCGCGAGCAGGGTCTGCGCGATCACCATGGCGGTCGGCGTGAACAACAGTCCGGCTGCTCCGAGCGGGCCGGACCGCGACAGCAGAAGATAGAGCGCAAGCCCGACCACGACCGGCGGAAGGCCGAGCAACGCATTGGTCAATACGATGACGACCTGTCGCCCGCGGAATCGGGTGATCGCGAGCAGGGCCCCGAAGGGCGCGCCGATCAGCAGCGCGACGATGCCGGCGGTGAGGCTGACACGAACCGACAGCGCGACGATGCCGAGCAGCTCGGCGTCGGCCTCGCCGATCAGCGTGAGCGCGGCGCCGATGGATCGCGCGAAATCGTTCATCCGGCCGGACGCTGTTGCGCCGGCAGGAGATCAAGCACCAGATCCGAAGGGCGGCAAAGCCTGACGCCGTTCGGGGTCACCACGATCGGCCTGTTGATCAGGATCGGATGTACCATCATCGCTTCGAGCCGCTGGTCATCCGCCAGTGCCGGGTTGTCGAGCCCGAGCTCCGTATCGGGCGCCGCCTTTTCGCGGACCGCCTCGCGCACCGAAATCCCCATGCGCGCGAGCTGCTGCAACAAGGTACGCGAAGGTGGCGTCTTCAAATATTCGACCGCGTGCGGCTCGATGCCGGCACTCCTGATTGTGGCAAGCGCGCTGCGCGACGTGCCGCAATCGGGATTGTGGTAGATGATCACGTCCATTCGAAAGCCCCCGGGCCTGGACCTTCGCGCGTTCTCGCCGCTGCGAGCCGGCAACAGGCCTTCCGCGGGACTAAATCACGATTCACGGCGAGATTTCCAGAAGGATCGCGGTCGCGTGGCTGGCACTGGGAACGTGGATGCCCGGGACAGGCCCGGGCATGACGGCCGCTCGTTTCCAAGCTTCAGCGCTTGACGTTAGCCGAGGCCGAGACCGTGGGGTTTGTCTCGATGCTCTGCTGCCAATAGCGTTCGATCTGGTTGACCAGGGCAGGCGGAAGCGGCACGTAATTGAGCGTCTCGGCCTGGGCCTTTCCGTTCTCCAACGACCAGCGGATGAAGTCGATGGCCGCTGCCGATCGTTCCTCGGATTTCGGCGCCTTCGGCATCAGTACGAACGTCGTGGCCGTGATCGGGTAGGCGTCTTCGCCGGGCGCGTTGGTGAGCACGAGGTGGAAATCCTTCTCCGCCTTCCAGTCCGCACTCGAGGCCGCTGCCTGGAACGATGCGGCGTCGGGGACGACGAAATTTCCGGCGCTGTTCTGCACGACGCCAAATGAGATTCTATCTAGCCGTTGCAGCGCGTAAGTGTATTCGAGATAGCCGATCGAACCGGGCACGAGGCTGACGAGCGAGGCGACGCCGTCATTGCCCTTGCCGCCGAGACCAAGTGGCCACTCGACCGAGGTGCCTTCGCCCACGCTCGTCTTCCACTGCGTGCTGACCTTCGAGAGGTAGTTCGACCAGTTGAACGTCGTGCCGGATCCGTCGATGCGATGAACCACCGTGATCGCAGTGTTCGGCAGCCTGATGTCGGGGTTGATCGCGCGAATGGCCGGATCGTTCCATGATTTCAGCTTGCCGAGATAGATGTCGGCGAGCATCTGGCCGGTGAAGCGGATCTGGCCGGGTTTGACTCCATCGATATTGACGACCGGTACGACGCCCCCGATCACGATCGGGAATTGCATCATGCCGAGCCTCTCCAGTTCCTTGGGATCAAACGGCATGTCGCTTGCGCCGAAGTCGACGGCCTCTTTCTTGATCAGGCCGACGCCGATGCTCGAGCCGACCGCCTGATAGCTGACGGTGTTGCCGGTCTTCGTCTTGTATGCGTCGATCCATTTCGCCATCACGGGCGAAACGAAGGTTGAGCCGGCTCCCTTGGTCTCGGCCGCCAGGCTTTGCGTGGCGACGAGCAGAGCGGTGAAGAGTACGGGGAGAGTTAGGTGCTTCATCATAGGGCCGAGCCTAGCAGGCCGGGCGCGAGGCAGATGTGGCCTGTGTCACAAAGACGTCTTGGCCAGCTGCTCGCTGGCGCGCCCCTCGCCCCCTGCAGCGGCCGGGCAAAATGCGAACAAATCAGCTCGCCGGGGCATCAAATCGCACCTCTCCGCGGCGGAAGAGCGGCTTTATTCCCGCCCGGGATGCTTTAAGGAGAGGCAGGATCAGGTCGCACCCGCCCGGTGGCGGTGCTAGACCCTGATGCAGGAACAATGGGGCCGGGCCGTCTGGCACGCCCGCAAGGATGAAGGATACGAGGCAATGATCAACACGGTTGGCATCATCGGGGCAGGGACCATGGGGAACGGCATCGCGCAGATTTGTGCCGCGGCCGGGCTCTCGGTCGTGATGGTCGACATCTCCGATGCGGCGGTGAACCGCGGGCTGTCGACCGTCGGCGGTAGCCTCGAGCGCCTGGTCAAGAAGGAGAAGATGTCGGCTGCCGATCGCGAGGCGGCTCTCAAGCGCATCACCGGCACCACCGATCGCGCGAAGCTCGCCGATTGCGACCTCGTTATCGAGGCCGCGACCGAGAACGAGGAGCTCAAGGTCAAGATCCTGAAGGACCTCTGCGCCACGCTGTCGCCGCGCACGCTGCTCGCGACCAACACCTCCTCGATCTCGATCACGAAGCTTGCCGCCGCAACCGATCGTCCCGATCGCTTCATCGGCATGCACTTCTTCAACCCGGCGCCGGTGATGGCGCTGCTGGAACTCATCCGCGGCCTGCAGACCTCCGACGACACCCACGCCAAGGCGCTGGATTTCGCCAAGCGGGTCGGCAAGGTGGCGATCACGGCCAAGAACAGCCCCGGCTTCGCCGTCAATCGCATCCTGTGCCCGATGATCAACGAGGCGATCTTTGCGCTCCAGGAAGGGATCGCGACCGCCGAGGAGATCGATGCCGGCATGAAGCTCGGCTGCAACCATCCGATCGGGCCGCTGGCGCTCGCCGATCTCGTCGGGCTCGACACCATGCTCTCGGTGATGGAGGTCTTCTATAAGGGCTTCAATGACCCCAAATATCGTCCGGCCCCCTTGCTCAAGGAAATGGTCGATGCCGGCCATCTCGGCCGCAAGACCGGCCAGGGCTTCTACACTTACGGTGCCTGATGGCGCCGGCGGCGGGTGCCCAGCATCCGCCGCCCGATCCCCGCAATTTGCGCTGCGACAAAGACGCCGCGCGCAATTGGCCCGACAATGTCGAACGGGCGGCCCGCGGGAACAAATGAACGGATAACGAAGGACATGTCGGATCGACTGAAGGCCGAGCGCGAGGCGGCGGCCGCGCGGCGGAACCTGCTGACCCAGGATGCGATCGAGCGCACCGGGATCACCGAGGAGATGATCGGGGAGCTCGTCACCCGCTTCTACGGACGCGTGCGCGAGGATGCGCTGCTGGGGCCGGTCTTTGCGATCGTGCAGAATTGGGACGAGCATCTCGCCAAACTCAAGGATTTCTGGTCGTCGGTCGTGCTGATGAGCGGCCGCTACCATGGTTCGCCGATGCGGGCGCATGTGCCGCTCAGCCTGGTCGGCGATCATTTCGACCGCTGGCTCGATCTGTTCGAGCAGACCGCGCGCGAGGTCTGTCCGCCGCCGGCGGCCGCGCTCTTCATCGACAAGGCGCGACGCATCGCCGACAGTTTTGAGATGGCGTCGGCGACCATCGCCGGCCGTATCGCTGCGCCGCGTCACGTGCTCCGGTCCTGACGACAGCAAATCTGCCTGTAAAACGTGCAGTTGTGTCGCTCTGAGGTTGCGCTGCGCGGCTAATAACGCGTTGCACCAATTCCCGCATCATCGGTCTGATCTGCAAAATCATCATGCCGATCGCGCGACGCGACGTTGCAATTGCAAATATGCGCTGGAACGCATTCATTTGCGTTCAACCAAAGCGAGCAAAGACATATTGATGCGCTGCGGCGCCAACTCTCCGCCTTTTTTTCGGCAGAGTTCCAGCGCCTGCTAACGTGCATGTCGCGCGCATCATTCAACACCACTCCCTCATCGTCCGAGAGCACCGCGGAGTCTGAAGTCGACGCGGGTACAGAACAGACGCGGCGAACGCTGCTGCTTGGCGCGCTCGCCACGACCGCCTGCCTTGGTTGTTCCACGCAGACGCGCGCGGGCGAGGATCCGCCAGGCTCCGATGAACGTCCGCAGAAGGGTGATCTGCTCGTCTTCTCCGAAGGCGACCAGGAGGGAAAGCTCATCACTGCGGCCGATCTCCCGGCCGGTGGACCGCCGGTCCATGCGTGGCCGAAGGATCCCAACACATCGGTGGTGCGCAGCGCATCGCGCCTCAACGAAATCCTGATCATCCGGCTCGATCCCGCCGAGCTCGACGAGAAGACCCGCGCGCGGGCCGTCGATGGCATCCTGGCCTATTCGGCGATCTGCTCGCATGCAGGCTGTCCCGTCACTGCCTGGGTCAAGAGCGATGTCGGCGACAAGGACGTGTTCAAGTGCATGTGTCACAACTCCGAATACGATCCCCGCGAGGGCGCGCAGGTCGTGTTCGGACCGGCGCCGCGGCGGCTTGCCGCGCTGCCGCTCGCGCTCGCTGACGGTTCGCTCAGCGTCGCCGGCAACTTCATCGGAAAGGTAGGTGGCGTGCAGCCAGGATGACGGACGGTGCGGGTTGTGCCCGCGTCACGAGAGGCCGCATCCGCCGATGGGCGGACGACGGGACGAACGACAAGAATGCAAAACAAGAATTCAAACGGATGAAAAAGGGGAACGTTCATGACCAGGAAGCAATGGTTACTGTCCGGCTTCGTCGCCTTCACGTGCCTTGTCTCGACCGTCGCCGTCGCCGGCCCGATCGAGAACTACGCGCCGGTCACCCAGCAGCGGCTGGAAAATCCGGAACCCGGCAACTGGATGCTCTATCGGCGCACCTATGACGGACAGGGCTACAGCCCGCTCGACCAGATCAACACCTCGAACGTCAAGAATCTCACACCGGTCTGGACCTTTGCCACCGGCGTGGTCGAAGGCCACGAGGCGCCGCCGATCGTCAACAATGGCGTGATGTTCGTAACGACCCCGATGGGGCAGGTGATCGCGCTGAACGCGAAGACCGGCGACGAATATTGGCGCTACAAGCGGCAGCTTCCCGACGACCTCTTTCAGCTGCATCCGACCAACCGCGGCGTCGGTCTCTGGGAGGACAAGCTTTATCTCGCCACCACCGACGACCATGTCGTCGCGCTCGACGCCAAGACCGGCAAGGTGGTGTGGGACACCAAGGTGCAGGACTACAAGAAGGGCCAGTACATGACCCTGATGCCGCTTGTCGTCGAGGGCAAGGTCATCGTCGGAGGCTCCGGCGGTGAACTCGGCGTGCGCGGTTACGTCGCCGCATACGATGCCAAGGACGGCAAGGAGTTGTGGCGCACCTTCACCATCCCCGGCGAGGGCGAGCCCGGTCACGATACCTGGCAGGGCGACGACTGGAAGACCGGCGGTGGCTCCGCCTGGATGACCGGCAATTACGACAAGGACACCAAGACGATCTATTGGGGCGTCGGTAACGCCGCGCCATGGCCTGGCGAGACGCATCCCGGCGACAATCTCTACACCTCCTCGGTGCTCGCGCTCGATCCCAGCAATGGGAAGATCAAGACCTACCACCAGTACCACCAGAACGATTCCTGGGACTGGGACGAGGTCGAAGCACCGATCCTGGTCGACCTGCAACGCGACGGTCGCACCATCAAGAGCCTGATCCATCCGGGCCGCGACGCGATCTTCTGGGTGCTCGAGCGCACCCCGACCAAGATCAACTACGTCGCAGGCTGGCCCTTCGTCGCGACCGATGTCTGGAAGGGCATCGACGCCGAGAGCGGCAAGCCGATCGTCGATCCTGCGCACAAGCCGGTCATCGGCAAGCGGGTCGAGTTCTGTCCGTCGCTGTGGGGTGGCAAGGACTGGCCGTCGGCGGCCTACAGCCAGAGGACCGGCCTCGTCTACGTGCCCGCCAACGAGAATTTCTGCGGCGGCTTCACCGGAGAGAAGGTTCCGCTCAAGGCGGGCGAACTCTGGCTCGGCACCAAGCCGGAGGACATCGGCCTAACGACGAAGCCCGGCGCCGATCATTTCGGCGAACTCCAGGCTTGGGATCCCGCCACCGGCAAGAAGGTGTGGCAGCACAATTTCCCGAAATCGCAGTTGTTCGGTTCGGTAACGGCGACGGCAGGCGATCTCGTCTTCGTCGGCGGCACCAACGACCGCAACTTCCGCGCCTTCCACGCCAAGACCGGCGAACTCTTGTGGGAGCAGAAGACCAACTCCGGCATCATGGGCATGCCGGTGTCCTATGAGATCGACGGCACGCAATACATCTCGATCCAGTCGGGGTGGGGCGTGGACGCGCAACGCATCCAGGATGCGCTCGCGACCAACAATATCGGCATCGAATCCAATGTGCCGCAGGGCGGCGTGATCTGGGTGTTCGCGCTGAAGAAATAAGCTCCGCGGGCGAATCGAAGGAAGCGGAGCGTCAGGGGGCAAATGCGGCGGACGGCAACGTCCGCCGCATTTTGCGTGTGCGGTGCTCGCGCCACGAACCCGTCATGCCCGGGCTTGTCCCGGGCATCCACGTTCTTCGTGCCGCGGCAGAGGTCGTGGATGGCCGGGACAAGCCCGGCCATGACGGCGAGCGGCGGTTTGTGGGCGCAGGCGCTGGACCGCTACTTCCCCTGCCGATCAACCTTGTCCTTTTCCTTCTGGTTCATCTCCTGAACCTTCGGATCGGAGCTGGTCTGCCCGGTGGTCTGTGTGGTCGAAGGCGGCGGGGCTCCGGCGTTGGGAAGCGAGTTCTGCTCCGGCGCGGTGGGGCGCGTGGCGGTGGTCGGCGGGGTGGTGTTGCTTTGAGCGAACGCAGCCGTGGTCGTCATGAAAAAGGCGCCCGACAGCAACGAGACTGCGAGCGCCTTTGAGATGTTGGTCATCGATCTGCTCCTGTCAGATCGATGGAAACGGCGCGAGGCCGCTCAATGTTCCGCCTTAAGCCTCCAATTGCTTACCGAGCGGAAGGCTGCGGATACGCTTTCCGGTCGCGGCGAAGATCGCGTTCGTCAGCGCGGGTGCGAACGGCGGAACACCGGGCTCGCCGACGCCGCTCGGCGGCGTGTCGGGTCCGGGCGGGACGATGTAGACGTTGGTTACAAGAGGAGATTCATCCATCCTGAGGACCTGGAAGTCGTCGAAGTTCTTCTGCTCCACCTTGCCGTCCTTGAAGGTGATCGCGCCGTATTTGGCGACGCTCAGCCCCATGATCGCCGCGCCCTCCATCTGCGAGGCGATGCGCTCGGGATTGACATAAGTGCCGCAGTCGATCGCGGTGTCGACCCGCGGCACCGTCAGCTTGCCCTTCTCGTCGACGGCCACCTCGACGATGGTCGCGATGTAGCTGACGAAGCTGCGGTGCACGGCAATGCCGAGGCCATGGCCTTTCGGTACCTGACGGCCCCATTCGCCCTTCTCGGCGACCAGCTCGACCACCTTGCGGAGACGCGCGGTGTCGATCGGGTAGCTGTCATAGGGCTCGCCGTAGTTCCACATGTCCTTCACCGCCGGCTTGACGATGCGGGGACTGCCGATCAGCGCGAGCAACGTCTCCTTCTGGTCGCGCCCGGTCGCCTGCGCGATCTCGCCGACCATCGACTGCACCGCAAAGGCCCGCGGGATGTTCGAGACCGAACGGAACCAGCCGATGCGGGTGAACGCCGCGGCTTCCGGGTTCTCGCAGGAGATGTTGGCGATCTCGAACGGCATGTCGACGAGGCCCATGCCGAGCTCGAAGGGTGCCTGGTGGTTTGCACCCGCGGCGAAGGTCGAGGCGATGCTCGGGGCCACGCTGCGGTGGCGCCAGGCGATCACCTTGCCGTTCTTGTCGAGCCCTGCCTCGATCCGCTCGACCGAGACGGTGTGCAGGAAGTCGTGACGGACGTCGTCCTCGCGCGTCCATTGCACCTTCACCGGCGCGCCGAGCTCCTTCGACAGCAGCGCGGCCTCGAGCGCGAAGTCGCATTTCGACTTGCGGCCGAAACCGCCGCCGAGCAGCGTGACATTCACCGTGACGTTGTCCTCGGGAATGCCGAGCGTCTTGGCGACGTCCTCGCGGGTGCCGCCGGGACTCTGCACCGGCGCCCAGATCTCCGCTTTGTCACCCTTGACGTCGGCGACCGCCACCGGCGGCTCCATGCTGACATGGGCGAGGTGCGGCAGATAGTATTCGCCGACGACGACCTTGTCGGCGCTCTTCAGCGCAGCGTCTGCGTCACCCTCCTGGCGTACGACGAGGCCCGGTTTGCGCGAGGCTTCCTCGAGCTCCTTGCGATAGGCGACCGAGTCGTATTTGCCGTTGGCGCCGTCGTCCCAGGTCAGCTTCAGCGCGTCACGGCCCTTGATCGCCGCGCCGGTGTTGCGCGCGATCACCGCGACGCCGCCGAGCGGCTGGAATTTCGACGGCCACGGCCAGCCGCGCACCTGCATCACCTTCTCGACGCCGGGGACCTTCAGCGCCGCGTCCGGATCGAACGAGACCAGCTTGCCGCCGGTCACCGGCGGGCGTGCGATGACCGCATATTTCATGCCTGGCAGGCGTACGTCGGCGCCGTAGCGCGCCTTGCCGGTGGTGATGTCGTGGAGATCGACGATGCTGATCTGGCCCTTGCCGAGATAACGGAAGTCCTTGGGGTCCTTCAGCTTGAGGCCTTCGATGCTCGGCACCGATTCTTTGGCTGCGTCCGCGGCGAGTTCGCCGAAGCCGAGCTTGCGGCCGCTGGCGCTGTGGACGACCTCGTGGTTGACGGCCTTGACCTCGGTCGCCGGCACGCCCCAGCGCTTGGCCGCGGCCTGCTCCAGCATGGTGCGGGCGGAGGCACCGATCTGGCGCATCGGGATCAGATAATGCCGCGTGCTGCGGGAGCCATCGGTGTCCTGGTTGCCGAACTTGACCTCGTCGCCATGGGCCTGCTGCACTTTGACCCTGGACCAGTCAGCCTCCATCTCCTCGGCGACGATCAGCGGAAGGCTGGTGCGCACGCCGGTGCCCATTTCGGCACGATGGGCGAGGATGGTGACGGTGCCGTCGGGCGCAACCGCGACGAAGACGCGGGGATCGACCACGACGCCGTGCGGCATCTTGCCGGCGCCGGTCTCGTAGGCAAACGCCTGGCGCGACATCACGGGGGCGGCGAGCACGAAGCCGCCGGTGATGCCGAGCCCCTTCAGGATGCTGCGGCGCGAGACCTTCTCGACCCGAATGTTCTTCTCGAAGCCACGAAGCTTCCCGGGTTTATCGATGAAATTCATGTCACACTCCCGTCGATGCGAGATGGACTGCGTTCTCGATGCGCTGGTAGCAGCCGCAACGGCAGATGTTGCCGGCCATCGCTTCGCGGATCTGGTCGTGTGACGGCTTGGGATTCTCCATCAACAGCGCGGCGGCCTGCATGATCTGGCCAGCCTGGCAGAAGCCGCATTGGGGCACGTTGACCTGGCGCCAGGCCTTCTGGACGGGGTGGTCGCCGTTCGGATGCAGCCCTTCGATGGTGGTCACCTCGCGCCCGGCGACGTCGTTGATCGACGTGATGCAGGAACGCACGGCCTCCTTGTCGACGATGACGGTGCAGGCGCCGCACAGGGCCTGGCCGCAGCCGAACTTGGTGCCGGTCAGGCCGGCCTCGTCACGCAAGAACCAGAGTAGCGGGAGATCCGGGTCGCCGTCCCAGCTCTGTTCCTGGCCGTTGATCTTCACCTTGATCATGATGGTCCCTCGCTCTTCATAAGCTTGTCGATTGAACATTGCCGACACAGGTCGGCGCACTGCCCGTTTCGTCGTGTCGTCGCATCCCGGCCTGTTCTCCTGCGCGGGCAGATCCCGGCAGCAAGCAGGAATGCGAATCGTGATGTCCGGATGTGCTCGATACCTCCCGTCTTATTCTTGATTGATTGAATTCGCGCGGCATCGTGACGACGCGACCGTAGCAGAGACCGCGCCGGCCCGGCGTTCACAGCCGGGTGTTGTTGAAGGGAAAAGTTGCAACGAAGGTTTGTCAAAAGCAGGGCGCGGCATCACGCCCCTGCGCCTGCGAAATGTGCACGACGAAAAAAGCTTCGTCCGGCAGAGACTGCGCGGACGAAGCAGGATGCCTCAGTCGAGGGAGGGAGAACGCAGCGGCGCGGACTTCGAGGGGGAAGTGGGCGGCACTGCGCAGTCATTCAGAGACCAGGACTGAGGAGCTCATCTGAGGAGCTCATGGCGCTCGCGTCTGCCTCGTGCGATGCGGCGGCATCGCAGCGATTTGGTCGAGGGCCGGACCGTCCGGCTCGCTGGCGATGGTCAGGGCCAGCGAGCGGACGGGCACGGCGAAGGTCTGACGGCCTTGTTCAGGCGGCCTTGTCAGGCAGCCTTGTCAGGCAGCCTTGGCTTTCGCCACGTGGGTCGCGATCGCGTCCATCAGCGCCGGCGATAGGCAGTCATAGGGCTCGAGCCCGATTTCCTTCAGCCGCGAGCGGATGCCTGCCATCTGTTCCGGCTTCACGCCGGATTCAATCACGGAGGAGACGAAGGCGGCGAATTGCGGCGCCTGCGAGCCCTGCTCCTGGAACAGCTCGGGATGGATGAAGTCGAGGCCGTAGAACGGATGGCCCTTGTTCTCGATGCGGCCGTACATGTGGGTGCCGCAAGCCTTGCAGGCGTGCCGCTGGATCACCGCCGAGGGATCGACGATCTGGAGCTTGTCGCCGTTCTCGGTCACGCTGACGTTCTGGCGCGGCACCACGGCGACCACCGAGAAATTCGCGCCTTGCGGCTTCCAGCACTTGGTGCAGCCGCAGGCGTGGTTGTGGGCGACGTCGCCCTTCACGGCGACCTTGACCGGGTGGTCCGTGCATTTGCAAACCAGTGTGCCGCCGGCAAAGCTGCCGCTGCCCTGTTTGACGCCGTTATCGATCGAGGGATGGAGTGCAACAGTCATGGGTCGATCCTCCTTGGGTGTGACGCTTTCGAGCTAGAACACAACGACTGAACGGATGGATTTGCCCTCGTGCATGAGGTCAAAACCCTTGTTGATCTCCTCGAGCTTGAGCACGTGGGTGATCATCGGATCGATCTGGATCTTTCCGTTCATGTACCAGTCGACGATCTTGGGCACGTCGGTGCGGCCGCGCGCGCCGCCGAAGGCCGTGCCGCGCCAGTTGCGCCCGGTGACGAGCTGGAACGGGCGGGTGGCGATCTCCTTGCCGGATTCGGCAACGCCGATGATGATCGAGGTGCCCCAGCCGCGATGGCAGGCTTCCAGCGCCTGGCGCATCACGGTGGTGTTGCCGGTGCAATCGAAGGTGTAGTCGGCACCACCGTCGGTCAGGTTGACCAGATGCGCGACGATGTCGCCGGTGATCTTCTTGGGGTTGACGAACTCGGTCATGCCGAACCGGCGGCCCCAATCCTCCTTGGAGTCGTTGATGTCGACGCCGATGATCTTGTCGGCGCCGGCCATCTTGGCGCCCTGGATCACGTTGAGGCCGATGCCGCCGAGGCCGAACACGACCACGTTGGAGCCCGGCGTGACCTTGGCGGTGTTGACGACGGCGCCGACGCCGGTGGTGACGCCGCAGCCGATGTAGCAGCTCTTGTCGAACGGCGCGTCCTCGCGGATCTTGGCGACGGCGATCTCCGGCAGCACGGTGAAGTTCGAGAAGGTCGAGCAGCCCATGTAGTGGTAGACCGGCTTGCCCTTGTAGGAGAAGCGGCTGGTGCCATCAGGCATCACGCCCTTGCCCTGCGTCGCGCGAATCGCGGTGCAGAGATTGGTCTTCTGGCTCAGGCAGCTTTTGCACTGCCGGCACTCCGGCGTGTAGAGCGGGATGACGTGGTCGCCCGGTTTCACCGAGGTCACGCCCGGTCCGATCTCGCGGATGATACCGGCGCCCTCATGACCCAGGATCGACGGGAAGATTCCTTCGCTGTCGAAGCCGTCGAGCGTGTAGGCGTCGGTATGGCAGATGCCCGTCGCCTTGATCTCGACCAGGACTTCGCCGGCCTTCGGTCCTTCCAGATCGACTTCGACGATCTCGAGTGGTTTCTTGGCTTCGAAAGCAACGGCGGCACGTGTCTTCATCGTAAACTCCTCAAATTCTCGCAGGACGCCACGAGGTGGTATCGGTCCTGGTAACCTTCATTTCTTGCCCATGCAGGCGTCTTCCGCCTTGGTGTAGGTCTCGTTCTTCTCATCCTTCTTGGAGGGACGTTGACGGCCCCACGCCTCGTCGGAGCGGGCGCGCAGATAGACGTAGAGATCGTCCATGTAGCAGGCGACGTTCGGGTTGTCGCCGAAGGCAGGCATGACGTTCTCCTGCGCGGTCGAGATGTTCTTGCGACCGGAGGCGACGACGCCGAGGAAGTCGCCGTAGCTCATGGTCTTGACCGAATCCTTCAACGCCGGTGCGTAGGTGGATCCCATGCCGTCGGGGCCATGGCAGACGTGGCAGTCGGAGTGATAGCGGCGATATCCGGAATAGGTGAACCAGTCCACGGTGCCGTCGGCCGAAATCTTGTAGGTCGGGTTTCCTTCCTTATCGAGCCACTTTCCGTCGTCTTCCTTCTTGACGGCGGCCGGGTCGCCCGGACCGTCCGCAACGGCAATTCCCCCCGAGGTCACGAAGATGGTCGCAGCGATGACAAAGCAGATTTTACGCAAGAGATGATCCTCGAAGGCGTTCGGTGGAGACGAGCCGGCGCGTGGAGTTGATCCACGCGCCGGAGCGACACGAAGGTGAGGCTAGTTCGCCGCTGGCAGCGAGAACACGGTCAGCGTACCGCCGAGTGCCGTGTAGTTGCTGAGAGCCGCGTAGCCACCGACTGCGCCGAGACCGGCGGTCGGATCGGTCAGACCAGCTGCCAGACCGATACCGGCCCAGCCGCCCACGCCGGAGAGCACTGCGACATACTGCTTGCCGCCGTTCTCATAGGTGGTGACGTTGCCGATGATGCCGGAGGGAGTCTTGAACTTGTAGAGCTCCTTACCGGTCTTGGCGTCGACCGCCTTCAGGTAGCCTTCGAGCGTGCCGTAGAACACCACGCCGCCGGCGGTTGCGAGCGCACCCGACCAGACCGAGAACTGCTCCTTGTTCGACCAGACGATCTTGCCGGTCTTGCCGTCCCAGGCGATGAAATTACCCATATGGGTTTCACCCTGCGGCGGATACATCGAGAGCGTCGCACCCACATAGGGCTGGCCCGCGGTGTAGCTCACCTTGAACGGCTCGTAGTCCATGCAGACGTGGTTGGTCGGAACGTAGAACAGCTGCGTGTCCGGCGAGTAGGCTGCCGGCTGCTCGTCCTTGGTACCGAGCGCGGCCGGGCAGATGCCCTTGGTGTTGTGATCCTCGCCGCCCTTTTCAGTCGAGGCCGCGTCGAGAACCTTCGGGCGGCCATAGGTCGGTGAGTTCTTGTCCATGTCGACGCCGGAGGTCCAGTTCACCTTCGGGTCGTATTTCTCGGCGACCAGCAGTTCGCCGGTGACACGATCCATCGTGTAGGCGAGGCCGTTGCGGTCGAAATGGGTCAGCAGCTTGCGCGGTTGGCCGTTGATCGACTGATCCGAGAGGATCATTTCGTTGACGCCGTCATAATCCCACTCATCGTGCGGCGTCATCTGGTAGACCCACTTGGCCACGCCGGTGTCGGCATTGCGGGCCCAGATCGTCATCGACCATTTGTTGTCGCCTGGACGTTGCTTCGGGTTCCAGGTCGAGGGATTGCCTGATCCGTAATAGATCAGGTTCAGCTCAGGATCAAAGGAGATCCAGCCCCAGGTGGCGCCGCCGCCAATCTTCCACTGATCGCCCTGCCAGGTCTTGAGGCTGGAGTCCTTGCCGACCGGCTTGCCGAGAGCGGTGGTCTTCTCGGCATCGACCAGGATTTGATCATCAGGCCCTCCCGAGTAACCGCGCCAAGCCAACTTGCCCGTTTTGAGATCGTAAGCCGTCATGTGAGCCTGGACGCCAAACTCGCCACCGGAAATGCCAACCAGGACCTTGTCCTTGACGACGAGCGCCGCAGAGGTTCCGGTCTCGCCCTTAGTGGGATCGCCGTTCTTCACAGACCAGGCGACCTGGCCGGTCTTGGCGTCGAGCGCAACCAGTGTGGTGTCAGCCTGATGCAGGATGATCTTGCCGTCGCCGTAAGACAGGCCGCGGTTGACCGTGTCGCAGCACATCACCGGGATGACGTTCGGATCCTGCTTCGGCTCGTACTTCCAGATGATCTTGTTCTCGTTGGAAAGGTCAAGAGCATAGACCTTGTTCGGGAACGGTGTATGGACGTACATCACGTTGCCGATGATCAGCGGGCCGCCTTCGTGGCCGCGCAGCACGCCGGTGGAGAAGGTCCAGGCGACCTGGAGCTTGCCTACGTTTTGTGCGTTGATCTGGTTCAGCTTGGAATAGCGGGTATTGGCGTAGTCGCCCGCCGGCATGACCCAGTCTTTGGGATTCTGCGACATCTTGATCAGCTCGTCATTGGCTGACGCGCTGCCGACGGCGAGCATCGCCGCGGAGCCAAGATAGGTCGCCATTAGCACCTTGCGCATAGTCATTCCTCCGTTGGTCTCGTTTATTGTTTCCGAAGCATTGCTTAATCACCGGGCTTCTCGTCCGGCGTCTGCTCGTGCAGGGCGGTCACGTTTGGGACCAGAAACGATGCTGTGCTGTTTCCTCCTCCGGATGAGAGCTACGGGTCCACGTGCAGGAGAGGCCCGTTTTTGTTGTTCCTGCCGCAATCCCTAACGACTTCGTCATCGGGAAACTTGCCCAAGAGGGAAGCCGGTTTGCTTGACAGCGCACGGACGCAAAGTTTTTGATTTTGCAGTAGCGAATTCAGCGGCTTCCGCGCGCCTTCGCGGCGCCTTCGGCGCTCAGGTTCCCCTTGACGGCGCTGCAACTAAGGCGGAGGATTAACCGTCAAGGGTGGCAATGGAACGATCGCGCTCGTTGCAAGAGACCGCTCAAATTCGAGGTAAACGTCACGCAATCATGGCTGAGGGCTCCAGCAGCGCTGGTTGCGATTCGCGTCGAATCTGCAGATGAAACCAGCGGCTGGATTAATGTCCGACACCATTCACACGCTCTCGACGACCGGCCTGACGCCGAAGCGGCAGATCCAGAGCTGGATCGACGGGCTGACAAGCCTGTGTGGGCATTTCGACGTCGATCCGCTCGAGGCGTCCTCGCTCGAGGGCCGCATCGACTACACGAGCGTCTCGCGCCTGAAGCTCTGCCAGATCGAGGTCAGCCAGCATCGCATCGCGCACACGCTGGCGCGCGCCAAGGCCAACGAACACCCGTACATCAAGATCCACTTCCAGACCTACGGCGTGTCCTATTTCGAGCAGGAAGGCCGCCACATCGAGCTGAACCCGGGCGACATCATCGCCTATGACGTCTCGTGTCCGCATTCCATCATCAGCCCCGCCTTCACCCGCCACGACGTGGTGATCGTGCCGAAGGCCTTGCTGCGCGACCGTGGATTCCCGTCGCAGCGGATGCCGGCCTGCAAATTGTCGGCGAAGACCGGGACGGGGAGGATCGCCCATGATTTCGTCCATGCCACCTTCGACGAGGCGGCCAAGCTGTCGGCGAACAGCGCGGTCGGTGTCGCCGATTCGCTGATCGACCTCTTGCTGTTGCCGTTGCGCGAAGCGGACACGATGTTCGATCGCGTCGGGCCCGAGGCAATGTACGTGCGCGCACAATTCTTCATCCGCGAGCACCTGCGCGATCCGGATCTGTGCATCGACCAGATCTCCGCCGAGCTCGGCTGCTCCAAGCGCTATCTGCACATGCTGTTCTCCGAGCGCGGCACCACGGTGAGCGACTACATCTGGCAGGCGCGCTTGCAGAATTGTCGCCAGGAGCTCGAGGCGCACGGCGGCAAGACCATCACCGATGTCGCCTTCTCCTGGGGCTTCTCCAGCTCATCGCATTTCAGCCGCGTGTTCCGGAAATATTTTGGCGTGGTGCCGTCCTCGATCCACAAGGCCCAGCAGGGCGCCGCGGCCTCGGGCGAGCATTAGGCGAGCGCCGCAGCCGACGCAGGCCGCGCGGCGATATCTCTCAGGCCGATATGGCGACGTAGGGAATGCTGGTCACGAGAGCGACCAGCAGCACCGCGTTGCCCAGCATGCCGCTCCAATGCAGCCGGCGCAGCCGGTGCGGGGCCTCAGCATCACCTGCGTCCCTCGCGCGGAGCTGGTCGTCGATCCGTTGCATGAACCAGCGGCGTCCCCAGATCGCCAGGGCCGCGAGCAGGCCGACGCCCATCGCGGCGACCAGGCGACCGTCGAGCAGGAAAGCCAGCGCCCCGATCACGCCGGCGACGCGCATCACCAGAAAATGGGCGTTGAACATCCCACGCAATAGCTGGGCGACGGGCTGGATATCGAGCTTCACCAGCAGGAAGGCGGGCGAGGCCAGCGTGAAGTAGCCCATCGGAAAGAGCAGAGTGATCATGACGGCAACGGCGACGCCATCCGGTGTCATGCGATCGGCCTTTCTTGTCCGCCGGTGAGGGGGCCGGCACCGGCGCACAATCATAGCGGGAAAATGCGCTTCCGACACTAGGCTTTGGTCGGATGCCGGGCTCCGATGGGACAGCCCCGTGCGCCGCGGAAGGTTCAGGCCGGCTCGAGGCCGAGCGACCGCGCGCTCTCGATCCAGATCGGCAACTCGTGCTGATACAGGGCATTGGTCTCCTTGAAGCCGATGGCCGGCTCGAGCACGAAGGTCGCGAGAACCTCCTTCACCTTCGGATCGCTGTTGGCGGCGACGCAGAGCGCCGCCAGGCGGTCGACCACCGGCTGCGGCGTCGCCTTCGGCACGGCCCAGCCGGAGAAGCCGCTCACGGTGAAGAATTTCGACGTTGCGCCCTGCTCCGGGAGGGTCTTGATGGCTGGGATCGCGTCGACCTTCTTCGAATGCACGGCGAACACGGTGCCACGGTCGCTTTGCAGGACGGACTGCGCCGCCGTGTAGCTGCCCATTGCGGCATCGAGCGTGCCTTCCAGCATCCCCGTCCACATCGGCGCTTCGCCGCGGTAGTGAACCGGCTCGATGGAAAGACCGTACTGCTTGTTGAGCTCGTTGATCGTCATGTGCGGGGCCGAGCCCGCGCTATAGGTGCCGAAGTTGACCTTGCCGCTCTTGCGCGCGAAGGCGACGAAATCCTCCAGCGTCTTGACCCCGGTCTTGGGGTTTGCGACCAGCAACAGGCCGGCGCCCGGAATGACGCTGACCAGCGTCAGATCCTTGTCCATGTCGTAGCCGGGATTCTTCATCACGACCCGGTTCATGATGTAGGTGGTCGAGATCGAGCACAGGATGGTGTGGCCGTCGGGCTCGGCGCGGGCGACCTCTGCGGTGCCGATCGCGCCGGAGGCGCCGGGCTTGTTCTCGACCACGACGGTCTTACCGACCTGCTTGGAGATGAATTCGCCATAGGCGCGCGCGAGCAAAGCGGTCTGTCCGCCGGCGGGATAGCTGCAAATCATGCGGATCTGCCGCGAGGGCCAACTGCCTTGCGCCGAGGCGCCGCGCGCGACGAAGGGCATCGCGATTGCACTGGTACCGGCGGCGATGAAGTGGCGGCGATCGAATTTTGCGGGCATGATTCCCTCCTGATTTTTGCCGACCCTACTGCATCAGGCTGGGGTGGTAGGCGAGACAGATTGGCGCATTCGACAGGCCGCGCGGTGCCCATTTGCGCGTCATCCGGGCGATCGGGTCTTCCGCATCACCCGCAGCCAGACGATCTCGGTCAGGGCCACCGCAATCAGGCCGAACGTGCCGCCGATCAGCACGTTGACGATGCGCTCCTCGGCGATGCCGCTGGCGCCGCCGGCAAAGGATGCGGCGAGCGCGATGAAGCAGCAGCGCAGGCCGAAGCCGACGATGTAGCGGGAGAACGAGATCAGGGTGAGGGTGGCCGCGAGAATCGCGATGGCGTAGCCGACGCGGCTTTGCGGCAGTGCAAGGCCCGCGAGAAAGCCGAGCGGCGCGCCGATGAAGGCGCCGATCGCCCGCTGCTTCAGCTTGCCGGTGGACGCCGTGAGGTCGCCGACCACGACGCTTGCGGCCGACCACATCACCCATTGCCCCTGCGCGAGGTTGAAGATCTCGACCAGGGCGGCTGCGGCAAAGACCGCCATAGCGGTTGCCGCGGCGGGCAGAAACCAGTCGGTCGCGGGCGGTCCGAACGAGGTCGCGGCATTGCCGCGCTGCCGCTGGTCGTAAATCTGGATCGCGCAGACGAGCGCCAGCGCGATCGGAGAGGAGGCGATGACCACGCCGGCATGACGTATCGCTTCCTCGGCGCTCACGCCCTCCCGCACCTCGCAGGCGAGATAGACGGCGGGGATGAAAACCCAATTGCCGAGCGTGCGGAAATGTTCGCCATAGCGCGTTCCCGCCACCGCAAGGAAGCCGGCGAGCGCCGTCAGCACCACGAATAGCGGCTTGACCGGAGCTGCAAGGAAAAGCGCGGCAAAGGTGACGAGGATGGCGAGATAATGCCACGCGACGACTTTTGGCGGAAAGTGCTGCCTGAGCGCCGGAATCAGCAGCGAGACCGCGACGAGCCCCAGGTTCAGCAGCGCCGTCTCGCGCGAGATGAAATAGGCGGCGACCATCGGACCGACGACGATCAGCGCGCGCAGCAGTTCGCTGGTCTTGACTTCGCGGGAGAGGAGATCACGCAAGTTGGTGGCGGAGGGAGTCGTGGGGGGATTCACGGGGCACCAAAGGGGCGAACGAAACACGATGCATACCACGGAAATGTGGTCGGCACTTTGGCGTGTGGAGCGACGGTCGCGCCACACCCTCGCTGTCATCGCCCGGCTTGACCAGGCGATCCAGTATTCCAGAGGCGCTTGCGATTGAATCGAGAGGCCGCAGCGTACTGGATGCCCCGCCTTCGCGGGGCATGACACCGGTGATGTGACGGCACGTGTGGCTACCTCACCGCTGAATGATCTTCGTCCAGACATCGCCGAGGATCGCAGGCTCGCGCGGTGGCAGATAGGTGAGGCCGGCCTGCTTGCCGAATTCGGCGATCTTGCCCTCGGCGGCAAGGCTGGTCAGCGTCTTGTTGACCGCGTCGATCAGTGCGCCGTCGCTGGCGAGCCCGACATAGCCGCGATTGGCGCCGATCGGATAATAATAGCCCGACGCGGTGATCGTCGTGTCGGGATGCGCGGCGCGGTGGGCATCGAAGCGGCCGAGGTCGATCAGCGTCGCGTCATAGTCGCCGCGCTGGAGCGCGCCGAGGAGATCGTCGCGGCCGGGGACGAGATGGGTGATGCTGTCGATCAGGCGGCCCTTTTCGAAGGTCATCAGGATGGCATCGCCCAGCGAGCCGCTCTCGATCGCAAGGCGAAGGCCGCCGAGATCGCCGATGTCGCCGATCTTGCGGCCCTGCGCTTTCGGCCCGAGTACCACCGTCATCGGCGAATAGACGTAAGGCTGGCTGGGCACAAGCACGCCGAGCGCGACGCGGCGGCGCCGGTCGTCGCGCGTGGCCCCGGCGAAGTCGGGCAAGCGTGCCGTCTTCATGCCGGGCTTGACGAGGGAATCCGTCGTCAACGCATAGCCGCCGACCAGCGAGCAGCGCCCATCGGAGAGCAAGGCGTTGGCCTCGAGCTGCGGGCTCGAATCCTCGTCCAGCTTGCTCTCGAACCACTGGATCTTCAGCGGCCGGCCGATCCGGTCCGCGATCGCCTGCGCCAGCAGCACGTCGAAGCCTGAATCCGGCTTGCCCTTGTGATGCACCGAGAGCGGAGGCCGGTCCTCATCGAGGCAAACCTTCAGCGGCTCCTCGGCCGCGCGCGAGGCGGTAGTCGCCGCCGCGAGGATCGCGGCAACGCTCCATGCGGCGAGCCAGGGTCTCATGGCTTTCTCCTGCTCGAGACGAAGGCCCAGAGATTGCCGATCTCGTCGTCGCTCAAAATGTCGGCCCAGGGCGGCATCTTGTTGTTCTTGCCGTTCTTCACCGTCGTGACGAAGCGCGTCTTGTCGTCGGGAAAGGCGCGCAGGTCCGGCGTGATGGTGCCAGAATTCATCATGTTGGGGCCGTGGCAGTGCGAGCATTTCGAAGTATAGGTCGACTTGCCATAGTCGATCTGTGCCTGCACGGGATTGCCGGTTGCATCGTCCGCGGCACGAACGGTCGCCGCAAGCGCGACCGTCAGCACCGCGACGGTGGCGATCGTCGCCACCGTCTTGTGAGATATGTCCTTCAGCATCGGGCCGTGGTTATTGCTTGACCGCAAAAACCCACAGCGAGCCGCCGGGCGGCACCTTGGCAAGCCGCTCGTCGCCGGAGAACAGCGAGTAGACGCCGCCATAGCCGGAGGTGACGGCAACGTACTGCACGCCATCCTGCTGCCAGGTCACCGGTTGTCCCTCGATGCCGGAACCGGTCTGGAACTGCCAGAGCTTCTTGCCGGTGTCGGCGTCGTAGGCCTCGAACTCGCCTGTCAGTGCGCCCGAGAACACGATGCCGCCTGCGGTCGACAGCACGCCCGAGAAGCGCGGGATGTCGCTTGGCGCTTCCCACTTGGCCTTGCCGGTCATGGGATCGATCGCCTTCAGATGACCGCGCGGGCCGTCACCCCACTCCCAGAGGTCGGTGAGGTCCATGCCGAGATACCATTCGCCCTGCTTGAAGGTGACGGGCTCGGTCTTGTACCTGCCGCCGAAGGCGAGCGTGTTGGCATAGGCCAATCCGGTCTGCGGATTGAACGACATCGGCTCCCAGTTCTTGCCGCCGAGGATCGACGGATAGACGGTGACCTTCTTACCGTCGCGCGCGTCCTTCGAGACGTCGGTCTCGATCGGCTTGCCGGTCTTCATGTCGATGCCGGTTGCCCAATTCACCTTCACGTAAGGATTGGCCGCGAGCAGCTTTCCGTTGGTGCGGTCGAGCACATAGAAGAAGCCGTTGCGGTTGGCGTCCATCAGCACCTTGGTCGGCTTGCCCTCGACATTCATGTCGGCGAGGACCATCTCGGCCACCGAGTCATAGTCGAACGGATTGTTCGGCGAGAACTGGTAGTGCCACTTGATCTTGCCGGTCTTGGGATCCATCGCCAGCACGGAGCAGGTGTAGAGGTTGTCGCCGGGACGCACCGCCGAGTTGAACGGTCCGGGATTGCCGATGCCCCAATAGACCGTGTTGAGCTCGGGATCGTAGGACCCGGTGATCCAGGTCGAGCCGCCGCCGAGCTTCCAGGTGTCGCCCTTCCAGGTGTCGCCGCCGGGCTCGTCCGGCGAGGGGATCGAATGGGTACGCCAGAGATGCTTGCCCGTCGCCGGGTCCCAGCCGTCGATGAAGCCGCGGGTGCCGAACTCGGCGCCGGAGATGCCGGTGATGACGACACCGTCGGCGACCAGCGGCGCCACCGTCATCGAATAGCCTTCCTTGATGTCGGCCGCCTTCTGCCGCCACAGCTCCTTGCCGTCCTTGGCATCGAGCGCGATCACGTTGGCGTCGAGCGTGGTACGGAAGACCTTGCCGTCATAGAGCGCGGCGCCGCGGTTGATGATGCCGCAGCAGACGATGCGCGGCGTCTCGGTGGGATACTCGACCTTGGATTTCCAGATCTGCTTGCCGGTCTTGGCGTCGACCGCCATGGTGGCGTTGTGCGAGGTCACGTAGATCACGCCCTGGTACACCAGCGGCTGCGATTCCTCGCTGCGATCGTCGTTGAAACTGTAGTTCCAGACCGGGACGAGATTCTTGACGGTGTCCTTGTTGACCTGGTTCAGCGTCGAGAAGCGCTGCAGATTGTAGCCCATCCCGTAATTGAGAACGTTCGATGTATCGGTCGCACCCTTGACCAGCTGCTCGGTGGTCTGGGCGTTTGCACACGTCGATGCAAGCATGACGAGGCTCGCGGCCATCGCAAAGCGTTTCATCCGTTCCTCCCAATATGCGCGCCTTTTGACGCTGCGGCAGCAACACTCCGCCCGAACGCAAAACACGTCAATACGAAAGTGGTAAGTGCGTCGCCGATATGTTGGATGCCAGATGCCGGTCACCTGACAGAAACCTGACAACCCACTTTCACTTGTGCGCAGACGCTGAAAAAATTCCGTGGCATGAAGCGGAGGCGGCTTCGGCCGCTCTGCTCGGGCCGTCGGGTTCCGCGAGTTGTGCAGTGCGCAGGTTGCAATTCCGGACTTGAACCGGGGCTCGCTTGTAGACTTATGTCGTTTCGATCCCCTGCGAATCGGGGGGCTGGTCAGGAGGGTTTGATGATTTCACGTCGCTCAGTTGCGCTTGCGCTCACGATTGCAGTGCTGTCCGGTCCAGCTTGGGCTGCTTCCGGCAACGCCGTAAAGATGTTCGACACCGACAATGACGGCACGCTCGATCTCGCCGAGGTGAAGAAGGCGGCCGCCGCGCTGTTCGCAAAGCTCGATCCCGATCACGACGGCACGCTTGACGCGCGCGAATTGCGCGGACGGTTAACGGCGAAGGAACTCGCCGCCGCCGATCCCGATCGCGACGGGACTCTCACGCTCGACGAATATCTCGCGGTGGTGGAGCAGCGCTTCAACGCAGCGAATCCCGACAAGGACGGAACGCTGGATGCGAAGGAGCTGAACTCGCGCGCCGGCCGCGCGCTGCTGCGCTTGTTGCGGTGAGAGACGCGGCGCTTGACTGGGAGCGAAGGCGATTTGCCCGAGAGGGAAATTCGCGAGCATAATGCGACAGTTCGCTGTGTTTGCGCTTCGATTCCAGGCTTGCGCTGCACCTGACGCAGCCCTAGGTTTTGCCCCGCGCGATGTCGCGCTCAATACCCTTGGGAGACCCGAATGGCTTGGAAAGCTCCGAAGATCGTGGAAGTGCCGGTCGGCATGGAAATCAACATGTACGCCTGCGCTGCGCGCAAGTAAGACTGACGACCTGCCGCGGCTTCGATGGCGAACGCCGTCGAAGCCGTGGTAGTGTTCGCAATGCGCCTTGGAGCCCACACGATCTGGACGGCAATTGCGTTCGGTGTTGCGCTTGCACCGGCGTGTGTCAGTGCCGAAGAGAGCTTCGATACCGAGCACATCTTCGGCTTCATGATCGGCACCGACGTCGGCAATCCCGGCGAGCGCGAATTCCAGACTCAGACCACGGGACGCTTCGGCAAGGGCGGCACCTATCGCGCCCTCCAGCAGGAGGTCGAGATCGAAGTCGTGCCGCTGCCGAACTTCCGTATCGAGGTCGGCGGCACCGCCACGCTGCATGACATCACCGGCGTTCCCGATATCGACGACCGCCGCCAGTTCAATTTCCAGGGCGCCTCGCTCGACCTGCGTTACCGCCTGCTCGACCGCGGGCGCGCACCATTCGGATTGACTGTCGCCGCCGAACTCCATGGCGATCGCATCGACGAGACCAGCGGCGCGAAGGGGCGGATGTACGGCACCGATTTCACGCTCGCTTTCGACCGCGAGCTGGTCCCGAACTTCGTCATCGGCGCGCTCAATTTGATCTATCAGCCGGAATGGGCGCGCTTCGAGGTGGCAGGTCTGTCCGAGAAGAGTTCGACGATCGGGGCGGCGTTTGGCGGCTTGGTGCGCGTGCGCCCCAATTTTCTGCTCGGTGGGGAGATGCGCTACTTCCGCCAGTATGAGGGCATCGGCCTCGGTGAGCTCTCGGGGCAGGCGCTGTTTGTCGGTCCGACCGCCTATTTCCAGCTATCGGAGAAGTCGCGGCTCACCCTGAGCTGGAGCATGCAGGCCTGGGGCCGCCCGGCCGGATCGGGCGGCAATCTCGACCTCGTCAATTTCGAGCGTCATCAGGCGCGATTGGTGTTCGGGGTAAACTTCTAGGTGTTTGTTCCGCCTCTGCCCGCGCGCTGGGAGAGGGAACATCCCGTCCGTTCGAAACTTCCCGCTCCTCGGAACGTAATCTTTCGTGCTAATCTCGATTGTCCCCTTGCGACAGGATTCCGGCATGAACCCGATTGACCTGGTGGTGACTGTGTGTGCGGTGCTCTCGCCTGCGACCTGCGAGGAGCAGCATCTGGTGTTCAACTTTGCGGGGTCGCCGAGGCAATGCGTGATGGCTGCGCCGCCCTATATCGCGCAATGGGTCGGCGACCATCCGAAGTGGCAGGCGGTGCGGTGGCGCTGCGAATATCCGCACCCGAACGACAAGGCGTGAGCCGCCTTCGTTATTTCGAGCAGTCCTTCAGGTCTTTGTCGGCGATCGAGAACACCGCGTCCGCCTTGATCTCGATGTCGCGGACGATGCACTGCCGCGCATTGGGATAGCTGACCCTGGCGTCATAGCGGCCGGGTTCGACGCCGGTGATGCGCAGCCGCTCGTCGTGGTCGACCTCCTTGTCCTTGTCGTTCAGGCACTGGTTCGGGCCCCACTCGGTCTTGCCGGCGGGCGAGAGCTGGAAGCCGGAGATCGTCTCCGTCGTCAAATTCCAGAGCCGGATGCCCTTGCCCTTGCTTTGGGCGGCGGCTTCGCCGGCCAACGTCAACAACGCGATCAAAGCCAGAAACCAACGCATCAGCCGATCCTCCCAAAGGCGACCTGTTATTCCCTGATCAGGCGCTCGCGGTTCTTTGCCTTGTCGAAATTCCTGGCGCGGTCAAGGCCGATCGGCGCGATCAGCTTCGCCGAGGCAAGATCAGCGCCCTCGAAATCGGCGTCAGTGACGGTGGCTCCGGTCAGGTCGGCGCCGCCGAGCTGAGCATTTTTGAGCGATGCGCCGGTCAGGTCGGCTCCCTTGAGGGAGGCAAATTCGAGATCGACGCGCGACAGGTCGGCATTGCGCGCGTTCAACCCTTCCAGATTGGCGGATCGCAGCACGGCGCGCATCAGCCCCATCGACTGGTTGCGCATATCGGCGCCAAGATGCGCGTTCGCAATCGAGGCGCCGATCAGGCTTGCGCCGGTGAGGTCGGCCGCGATGCGAGCACCGGTCAGGTCCGCGCCGTCCAGACGCGCGCGCGCCATCTGCGAGGCGAACAGATTGGCGCCCTTCAGGCTCGCGCCCGCGAGATCTGCGTCGAGCAGCCACGCCTGATCGAGGATCGCCTGATCAAGACGGGCACCGGCGAGTTTCGTCTTGTTGAGTCGTGCCGCACGGAGAATCGCCGTGGAAAGGTCAAGACCCGAGAGATCGAGCCCCGACAACCGCTTGCCGGTGAAATCGGCCGGCGCCCCGGGGCTGGCTTTGGCCAGGATGGCCTCGACCTCCTGCCGGCTCATTTCCGCGGAGACCATCGCGGGTGACGTGAGGTCGACGTCACGCATCATGTCCTGCGCGCTCGCCATGGTCGCGACGAGAGCGAGGCCAAGCGTCATGAGGGCGACCATTCGCGTCATCATCGGGCTCCGCTACGGGCCCTGTTTAGCACGCGCTTTGCGTGGCTGCCTATGAGGCATCACGCCCGGCGTGTTCGCCGCCATGTTCGCCTTGGATTCTCGCCACGAGGTCCGCCCTGATCGCGGCGATCTCTGCGTCGCCGCGTGCGCCACGCGGGATGCTGATGGGCACTTCTGCCAGAATTCGCGCCGGCTGCGGCGACAGGAAGAACAAGCGGTCGCCGAGGCGGATCGCATCGTCGAGGCTGTGGGTGACGAGCAGCGTCATCATGGGGCGGCTTGCGACCAGCGTCGCGATCTCGTCGCGCAGGCGGCCAGCGAGCGCGTCGTCGAGCGAGGCGAGGGGCTCGTCGAGCACGAGCAGATCGGGCTCGACCGCGAAGGCGCGGGCCAGCGCGACGCGCCGGGCAAGACCCAGGGACAATTCGCCGGGAAAGTGGCTGCGATGCGCTTCCAGCTCCAGGATCCTGAACAGCTCCGACAGCTTCGCCTCGGAGATATCAGGAGCCGCAAGCCGCACATTCTGCTCGACCGAGCGCCACGGCAACAGCCGCGGCTCCTGGAACACCATCCCGATCCGCGCTTCCGGTGGACGCGCGATGGTCCCGTGGAAATCGCGGTCGAGCCCGAGGATGATGCGCAGCATCGTGCTCTTGCCGCAGCCGGAGGGGCCGATCAAAACGCCGACCTCACCGGATTGAAGCGCGAAGCTGACCGGGGCCAGCACCTCGTGCGTTTCGCCCGCGGCACTCCTGAATGTCTTTCCGGAGATATCGACTTCAAGCCGCACGGGGCCGCCACCGTGTTGCGCGGGCTTCGAACGGCTGCACCAGCAAGGTTTCGATGACGAGTACGACGGCCGCGAAGGTGAGCGAATAGGCCAGCAGTCGCGGCGTGTCGAACAGCTGGAAGGCGACGCCGATCTCGAAGCCGACACCGTTCGGCCGTCCCAGCAGCTCGGCCACCAGCACGATCTTCCATACCAGCGACAATCCGGACCGGGCCGAGGCTGCGATATAGGGCGCAAGCTGCGGTAGCACGACGTGGCGGAACGCACGCCAGCGCGGCATCGCGAACACGGTGGCCATCTCGTCGAGCGAACGGTCGAGCGCGCGCGTGCCCTCGCGCAAGGTGACGATGGCGGTCGGCAGCTTGTTGATAGCGATCGCCGCGATCGCGGCCGCTTCGGTCAGGCCGGCCCAGATGTAGGCCAGCACGATCACGACCAGCGCCGGCAGGTTCAGCAGCAGGATCAGCCAGGGATCGCCGAGCCGGTCGGCAAGCTTCACCCGTCCCATCAAGTAGCCGATGGCGCTGCCGAGCGACATCGCTAGCACGAAGGCGAGCGCGACGCGCGCCAGCGTTGCGCCGAGATGCAGGAACAGGGCGCCGCTAGATGCTTCGGCGATGGTGACGTTGAGCACGGCAGGCGGGGAGGGCAGCTTTGCGCCGCCGACGAACAGCGCTGCAATCCACCAGGTCGCGAGGAACAGGGAAAACGAGAGAAGACGCAGCACCTCAGTCTCCGGGGACCGCGTGATAGAAGGTGCCGGGATCGAGCTCGGCCGCCGGCCCGACCAGGTCGCGTCCGCCGATCTCGGCGAGCACGCGATAGAGCACGCGCGCATCCGCCTCCTCGTCCACGATGCTTCGGCGCGGAATGCCGTCGCGATAGCGGTCGCGGTAGGTCTTGAGGATGGCCGGATCGCTCGCGCCGGTGAGCGGAGCGATTTTGTCCCAGGCGGCATCCGAGGTGACCAGCAGCTGCTTGGCCTTGCGGGTCATCGCAATGAAACGCGCCACCGCATCGCGATGGCTTGCGGCCCAGCTCTCGTCGAAGACATAGCCGACCGCGGATACCGCGCCTTTGGCCCCCAGCTTCGGCAAAATGTCCTCGATGCCGGCGAGGCGGCGAAAGCCCTTGGCCTCGAGCTGCGCACAGAAATTCCAGAAGTTGAGGCTTGCATCCATCTCGCCATCGAGCGCCTTGGCGGCGATCAAAGGCGGCGCGCCATAGACGATGCTCGCATCGGACTTCAGGTCGATGCCGTCCTGCTTCATCCGCGCCTGCAGCAGCAGCCAGCTCTTGTCGATCGCGCCGCCGCCGACGCCGAGCTTACGGCCCTTGAGGTCGGCGAGCGTCTTGAGCGGCGACGAGGCCGGCACCATCACCGCGCCGAGCGCGCTGGAATAGGGATAGAAGGTGAGCATGGCGCCGAGCACGCGCTCGCGCGACACCCACAGCCAGTCGGACAGGATGATGTCGGCACTCCCGGCGCGCAGGGCGATCTTGCCGGCCTCGGGGCTCGCGAGCTCGGTGACGTCGAGCGACAGATCGGCTTCCTTGTCGAGCCCGCCGGCGCGGATTGCAGCCAGCTCCCAGGAGAATGTTCCGGTCTTCTGCACTGCAAGGCGGATCGTATCCGCGGCGCGGCCGGGGGCGGCCAGCGACAGCGCCAGCGTCATCGCGAGCGCCAATGTTCGTCCAGGCGCTCTCAAACCAAGTGCTCTCATCACCTTGTGAGCCGTTTCCTCGAAGGGAGTGCTTTTCATGACAATACGCATAGCATAGCTTTCGTCGCAACCAGCGGGAGGACGCTCATGAATCTGGCGGGACAGCTACGACCGATTGTCGCCGCATTGGCGGTGTGGGCTGCGACCGTCTACGCCGCGCGTGCCGAGGAGGCCAATGATTATCCGACCTCAGCGCGTGCCGAGTACGTCTATGGCTGCATGAAGGCCAATGGCGAGAGCCGGCAGTCGATCGAGCAATGCTCCTGCTCGATCGACGTGGTGGCCTCGATCGTGTCCTATGACCGTTACGTCACCGCCGAGACGGCGCTGAGCATGTCCCAGGTGCGCGGCAATCTCGGCGTCCAGTTTCGTACATCCGAGCAGGCAAATTCGGCGGTGAATGATCTCAGGCGCGCGCAGGCGGAAGCCGAGGTGAGGTGTTTCTGACGGCTAGCTTCACGCCAACCGTAGCCGTCATGCCCGGGCTTGTCCCGGGCATCCACGTTCTTAGGATAGGCGCGAAGTCCGTGGATGGCCGGGACATAGGCGAGCAAAGCGACGCCGTCCTTCGGACGGCTATGCCCGGCCATGACGATCGAGAGCCTCACGTCCCCGGCTTCTCCACATCCCATTCATTGCGGAACACGTGCCCATCCGTGTCCTTCGCCTCCGCACGGAAGCGCTTGGCGCCATTGGAGACGTAGGTGAAGCGCAGATTGGGATCTTCCGAGATCGAGATGCCGCCCTCCACCGACAGCACGGGACTGTCGTCCTGCGTCAGCCTCAGTTGGTTGACGAAAAAGGCGGGGATGTAGAGCTGCGTGACCTGGTCCATTTGCAGGCCGGAATTGTTGGGATGGCCGATCATGATCTGCGCCTCGCGGACGCGGCTCGCAGGTGCCTCCTCGCGCGCGAATTGCCGGTAGCGCATCTGGCCGAGCCGGTTCCTGGCTTCCTCGATGTTCTTTCCTGCCGGCGCCGAGCAGCCGCCTGAGGCCTTCACATAGGTCTTGGCGACGTAAAGCTGGCCGTCGCTGAGCTCGGCAACCGCGTGGACGTCGGTATAGTTGTTGACGCGCACGCGCGTGGAGATCTCGGTGACGTTGGCATCTGCGCCGAGCTCGAACTTCGCTGCCATCGGCGCGGGGTTGCGGTCGATCACCAGCGTGATCGAACGGATGCGGCGGCTATCCGCGGGCGACAGTTTGCTGCGCAGGGTCACCGGCACGATCGCCGCGTCCTCGGCGCGATAGGGCATCTCGATGCCGATGACGTCGTTGCCGTCGTTGATCGGACGGTTGCTGAAGATGTCCTGCACCAGGCCCGGCCAGGGATCGTAAGCCTCCTCGGCGCTCGCCGGCACAGCGAAGGCGATGCCAAGCAATGCGGCGATCAGGGGCAGGCGGCGTGTGCATCCCGTCATGGTCGTGGTTCCGTGCGGACGAAGCAGTTTTCTCTGGGGCGGCGCAGCCGATCCCCCGTCCAGCGTAGCGCGTCCACTACTCCCATTCAATTTCCGAAAATGCTGCGGTTGCGTTGCGAGCATTGTAGTCGTCGAACAATTGCCAATGCGGCCGTTCCGATGCGGCCGCCTTGTCGGCGGCAGTCCGGATCGGCTCGCCCTTCTTGTTCGACGCCCGGACGTCCGCCAGCAGGGTCGTGAGATAACGCCGCTCGTCGCCGAGCGCGGCAGGCCAGTCGCTCACAGGCCCGTGACCCGGCACGACGCGCTGCGCCGGAATTTTATCGAGTTCCCCGAGCGTGCCGAGCCAGCCGCGGATGCTGCCGTCCATCACCGGAATATGGCGGAGGAAGACGAGATCGCCCGCGAACAGCGTCTTGCTGGTCTCGTCGAACACGGTCAGATCGTTGTCGCTGTGCCCGGCCGACCAGGCCCGCAAGGTGAGGCGGCGCGACCCGAGATCGAGCTTCAGGGTATCAACGACGAGCAGGGTGGGCGGCACGATCTTCACGGGATCGATCAATTCGCTACCCATGATGCGTCTAAAATTGTCGAGATAATACGGCCCGCGCGTCGCCAGCGCCTGCGGCAGCTTGCTGTGGCCGACGAAGCTGGTTCCTTCTGCGGCAAAGGCCGCATTGCCGAAGACATGGTCGGGATGGCCGTGGGTGTTGATGACGTAGCGGATCGGCTTGGATGTGCGAGCCCGCACCGCCGCCAGCAGCGCCTCGCCCTCACGGAGGCTGCCGCCGGTGTCGATCATGGCTACCGCATCCTCGCCGACGATAAAGCCGAC
This sequence comes from Bradyrhizobium sp. 63_E2_N1_3, assembly GCF_052076005.1. Lineage (NCBI taxonomy): Bacteria > Pseudomonadati > Pseudomonadota > Alphaproteobacteria > Hyphomicrobiales > Nitrobacteraceae > Bradyrhizobium > Bradyrhizobium sp. 63_E2_N1_3. The sequence goes on from NZ_CP197235.1 coordinate 2,775,036, forward strand.
ATTGGCGATGTCGCCTTCGTTCTCGCGGGTCATGAGGGCGGTGGTCCCGGAGTGCACGAAGATTCCCGGTGCGACTTCGCTCACAGGCAATTCGGCTGCCCCGGCGCGTGCTAGCGTTGCTGTCCCCAGCAGGGACAGGGCTGCGATCAAGGAAGCGATGCGAGACACTTTTCCGCCTCAGTTCAGATGGCTTGCCGCACTGCACTGCAACAAACCAAAGCCAACACAAAGTTTGGCAAAGCATGGCGCGTCATGCGTTGCATGGCTAGCATTCAAACAAACCGAGGAGGAAGCGCGATGACGGAGGCCGGGCGACATCGTCGCTGGTTGTTTTCACTGTGGGTCCTGGTGGCATCCTGCGCATTCGGCGACGTCGCCATTGCGCAGACCAGCGAGACCGGCGACCTCTCGTTCGAGCTGGTCGATCCAAAAGTGCTGCGCGTCTGTGCAGACCCGCGCAATCTGCCGTTCTCGAACGAGAAGGGCGAGGGGTTCGAGAACAAGCTCGCCGAGCTGCTCGCGGACAAGCTCCAGAAGAAGCTCGACTACGTCTTCTTCCCGCAGGCCACCGGCTTCGTGCGCATGACGCTGGGCGCGCATCGCTGCGACGTCATCATGGGATTTCCGCAAGGCGATGACCTCGTGCAGGGCACCAATCCCTATTACCGCACGACCTATGCGCTGGTCGCCAAGACCGGCAGCGGGCTCGAGGACGTCGATACGCTCGAAGACGCGCGCCTGAAGGGCAAGCATGTCGGCATCGTCGCCGGCACGCCGCCGGCCACCAACATGGCGATCGCCGGCCTGATGGGCGATGCAAAACCCTATCCCCTGATGATCGACACGCGCTTCGATAACTCCGCGCAGGCGATGGTCGACGACCTCGTCGCCGGCAAGATCGACGCAGGCGTGCTGTGGGGTCCGATGGCCGGGTATTATGCGAAGAAGGCTGGCTCGCTTCATGTCACGCCGCTGGTGAAGGAAACCACCGGGCCGAAGCTGGTCTATCGCATCGGCATGGGCGTGCGGCCCGCCGACCAGAACTGGAAGCGGCAGCTCAACAAGCTGATCCAGGAGAACCAGGGCGAGATCAACAAGATCCTGATCGACTTTGGCGTGCCGCTGCTCGACGAGAGCGACAAGCCGCTCGGCGCGGAGACGGCCAAGAAGACGCCATGAGGCGGCGCGTTGCCGCTGCGCTGGTTGCCGCCATTCTGGTGGCGCCGGCGTTGGCGCAGCAGCAGGAGCCGTTCGAGCCCGAGGAATATCGCTCCGACAATTACCGCGCGCCGGTGCCGGCGACGCTCACTGGCGCGCGCGTGCTGACGACTGCGGAGGCCGAAGCAATCTGGCGTGCGAAGAGCGGCGCCTTCATCGACGTGCTGCCGCGCGCGCCGAAGCCGAAGAACCTTCCCGAAGGCACCGTCTGGCGCGATATGCCGCGAAAAAACATACCGGGCAGCACCTGGCTGCCGGACACCGGCTACGGCGTGCTGCCGCCCGCCATGGACGATTATTTCCAGCGCGGCCTCGCCCGCGCCGCGCGCGGCGACAAGGCTGCGCTGCTCGTGATCTATTGCCTGGCCGACTGCTGGATGTCCTGGAACGCCGCCAAGCGCGCCTTGGCTTACGGTTATGCCAACGTCGCCTGGTACCCCGACGGCACAGATGGCTGGGAGCGCGCAAACCTTCCGCTGGACGATGCGCAACCCGAGCCGCGGCCGGAGCAATAGTTCTCTCCTCGTCATTGCGAGCGTAGCGAAGCAATCCGGAGTCCCTCCGTGGAAAGATTCTGGATTGCTTCGCTGCCCTCGCAATGACGGTGTGGGTCGAGCGTCCGCGCACATCGACTAGACGCCTCGCGGAAGCTCCCTTTCGCCGAGAGCGAGGCGGAAGCAAAGCCTACTGCTTCTGCAGCTTCGTCAGCGTGCCTGTACCATTGTTGTCGGTCGCCGAGTACGTCACCCTGTCGCCGGCATGGACGGCATCCAGCATCGCGGCGTCCTTGGCCTTGTACTCCTGAAGCGTGCCGGCGCCGCCTGCGCTGCCGCCGACCGTGCCCTTCTGTGTCTGCTGGATCGAGATCGTGCTGTTGAGCCGGTCGATTCTGGTGACCATCCCGGTCATGTCGTCAGCAAAAGCAGGGGACGCAAGCGTGCTGATGGCTGCAGCGCATGCGAAGATGAATTTTGTTGTTCCCATCGAGGCCTCCCGACGTCTTGGAGTTCACGTCGACAAGCCATCCTAGAGCGATTTGGTTCCGGCTGATAGCGCGGCAAAGGGTAACGATGGCGTTGATATCGCGGGAACCTTCCGAAAGTCGTCGTCAGCGAGGCTGACGCTATTCCATTTCCTGCTGGATCACGCGTCCGAGAGCGAACAGGCGCTGGTCAATCGCGGTCGGAACCTCGCAGACGAACCGCACCACCTTGTGGCGATCTTCGAAAATGCGGGTTTCCCAGATCAACTGGTTGCTGAGCGCATCGACCTTTGCGTCGTCGCGTGGTGTCGCGCTCTGGAGCGCCTGGAGCTGGATCGACTCCTCGCGGATCTTGTCGGCCGCCTCGCGCTGTTTGCGGCTGACGCGTTCGAGCCCGTTCATGACCTGCGAGCGCTGGGCGTTGAGCGTGTCGAACAAGCCGGCGAACAACAGCTTGGCGTTTGCCGTCTTGTCAGCGGCGGAGCCGGCCAAAAACTCCTTCACCGACTTCTCGGCCTCGTCCATCGGCGTCTTCCGCGCCGACAGTTTTGAGACCAGCGCGGTGACCTTTGCGTCGTCCTTCCATTTGGTCTCGGCGTCGTCGAGTGCGGGACCGGCCCAGACGGCGGCGAGCGAGATGTCCGGCACCTTGGCCTGCGTGCAAGGCCAGTTGGGATAGCGCGGATCGGCGGCGCACGCAGCCGTGCTCGCAACGGCGAGCGCAAAAGCGGCCATGGCCAGAACCTTCATCCTTCGCCTCCCGCAGGGCCCCGTCGCGCCAGCCCGCGCGAGGGATCATAGGCCAGAATCGCGCCGATCATGAAGACGATTGTGCAGGCCGCCACTACCGCCAGCGAGATCCAGTTGATTTGCCCGTAGAATGCAAAACGGATCAGTTCGACCGCATGGGTGAACGGGTTGGCCTGGCAGAGATAGTAGAGATAGGGGCTCCCCTCCTGCACGCGCCAGAGCGGGTAGAGCGCGGAGGAGGCGAAGAACATCGGAAAGATCACGAAGTTCATCACGCCGGCGAAGCTTTCAAGCTGCTTGATGCCCGAGGAGATCAGCATGCCGAGCGAGCCCAGCATCAGCCCCGACAGGATCAGCGCCGGCAGCACGGTGAGATAGCCGATCGCGGGAGGGGTGATGTCCCAGAACCAGGCGATCAGCAGGAACGCATAGACCTGGAGCAGCGACACCGCGGTGCCCGCCAGCAGCTTGCAGAACAAGAGGAACCCGCGCGGCAGCGGGCTCACCAGCAGCGTCCGCATATTGCCCATCTCGCGGTCATAGACCATCGAGAGCGAGGACTGCATGCCGTTGAAGAGCTGGATCATCGCCATCAGCCCGGGCGCGATATAGACCTCGTAGAGGATGTAGGTCTCGTAAGGCGGGATGATCGAGATGCCGAGCACCTGGCGGAAGCCGGCGGCGAAGATGAACAGCCACACCAGCGGGCGCACCAGCGCCGAGACGAAGCGCTCGCGCTGATGCAGGAAGCGCAGGCCCTCGCGCCAGACGATGCCGGTGAGGCAAGTCATGTATTCCGCGGCCGAGAAACCGCGCGGTGTATCCCGCGTCGTGATGCTGCTCATGCACCGCCTCCCGGCATCGTCTGCGCACCGGTCAGGCGCATGAAGGCGGTGTTGACGTCCTGTGCGCCGGCATCCGTGATGACGCGGCTCATCGGCCCCTGCGCCAGCACCTTGCCCTGGTGCAGCACCACGAGGTCGTCACCAGGCATGATCTCGTCGAACAGATGCGTGGCCCAGAGCACGCCGATGCCTTGCTCGGTGACGAGCTGGCGGACATGGCTGATGATGTCGGCGCGCGCCTTGACGTCGAGGCCGACGGTCGGCTCGTCCAGCAACAGCAGCCGCGGCCGGTGCAGCAGGGCGCGGGCAATCTCCAGCCGCCGCATCTGGCCGCCCGAGAGATCGCGCACCTTGCTGCCGGCACGCTCCGAGAGGCCGATGCGGCCGAGCAGCTCGCCGCTGCGCGCGGCCGCCTCGCGCCGGTTGATGCCGTGCAGGGCGGCGTGATAGAGCAGGTTCTGCGTCAGCGACAGGTCGAGATCGAGCGTGCGCGGCTGGAATACGACGCCGAGCAGCCGCAGCGCCTCGCCGGGGCTCTTGCTGATGTCGTGGCCGAAGATGCCGACGCGGCCGCTCTGGATGCCGAACAGGCGTGTGATCAGCGAGAACAGCGTGCTCTTGCCGGCGCCGTTGAGCCCGAGCAGCGCAGTGAAGCTCGCAGGCTGCACATTGAAGGAGACGTCCATCAACGCCCGGCGCGGCCCATAGGAATGGCTGACGCCGTCGATCGACAGCGCCGGCACCGCGGCCGCTTCCAGCCTCAGCATCTCCTGCGGCTCGGCGATGGGAGCAGGGCTGGTCATGGCGAGATCGTAATGCCCCAGGGCAGTTCGCCCACCTGAATGGTCTTGATCACCTTTTGCGCGGCGACGTCGATGACCGAGACGTCGTTCGACACGCCGTTGGTGGTGAGCAGGTATTTCTCGTCCGGCGTGAACGCCATGTGCCAGACCCGCTGTCCCACCAGCAGGTATTTCGTCACCTTGCGCGAGGCGACGTCGACCACGGCGACGCGGTTGGCCGGGCCGAGCGCGACGAAGGCGGTCTTGTCGTCTTTGGTCATGCCGATGCCGACCGGCTGGATCGCCTCTTTCCGCAACCCCGGAATCTCGAACGTAACCTTGCCGGTTACCTCGTGCTTTTTGGGATCGATGATCGAGATGGTGCCGCCGATCTCCGAGGACACCCACAGCTCCGAACTGTCGTGCTTGAATTCGGCAAAGCGCGGCCGCGCGTCGACCAGCACGTTGGCGACGATCTGGCGCGACGAGGTGTCGATGAAATGCGCCATGTTGGTCGTCTCGGACGTGTTGATCAATGTCTTGCCGTCGGGGCTGATGGTCATGCCCTCGGGCTCGACGCCGACCTGGATGTCGCCGAGCCGCGCGCGCTTCTCCAGATCGATCACGGTCACCGTGTTGTCGTTCTCGTTGGCGACATAGAGGATTTTTCCGGCCGCATCCTGCGCGAACAATTCCGGGTCGGGCCCGGAGGGCAGGCTGTCCACGATCGCTTGCGTCTTGGCATCGATCACCTGGATGGTGTCGTCGTCGCCGACCGCGACCATCACGAACTTGCCGTCGCGCGTGAAATCGATGCCGCGCGGGCGCTGGCCGACCTTGATGGTCTTGGTCACGGTCCAGCTGTCGGTGTCGATCACCGAGACCGTGTTGCTCTTCTCGTTCGAGACATAGGCGATGAACGCATGCGCGGGCGCGGCCGCAAGCGCCAGTCCGGACAGCAACCCCACACGCCACATGCGCAACATTCGCGTCCTCATTTCAGCTTGCATTTGCTCTCCGGGCGGTCGTAGCCGAGCGTGTCGAGCTCGGAGACCTGGTGCAGAAATCCCTCCTGCGGCGATACCGACACCACCATCCGGCCGTCGACCAGCAGGATCGGCTGGCGCAGCTGCAGGTTCCAGTCGCGCAGGGTCAGTTTCGTGCCCTTGAAGGCAGCGACCGAAAAATCCGGCCCCTTGATGAAGTCGGTGACCTTCTTGACGTCGCCGGAATTGGTGCGCGAGGTGGCCTCGCCGATCATGCGCACCGCCGTCCAGGCCTGCATGTCGAGCGCGGTCATGCGCCGCGAATTCAGCTTGATGAAGCGGTTCTGCATCTGGATCGCGCCCCACTGGTCCTGCGATGCGTCCCAGCTGCGCGGCACGAGGCCGGCCGAGCCCGCGACGGGGCGCGGATCCCAGGTGCGATAGGGCAGGTAGGCGCCGAACACTTCGCTCTCGTCGGCGGCGACCAGCACGTCATAGGCCGGCAACTGTTGCGTGAACACCGGCATCTGGCGCTGGATCAGCGTGACACCGCTATCGGTGCGGCGCGCGCCGCCCTTGTCCTCGAAGGTCTTCTCTTGCACGATCTTGGCGCCGAAGCGTGTGGCGGTACGCCGGAACGCGTCTGCAAACAGCTTGTCCTCGTCATGCGAGCCGACCACGAGCACCCAGCGCTTCCACTGCTTCCACACCAGATATTGGCCGAGCGCATCGGCCAGCATCGCGCGCGTCGGTGCGGTGTGGATGACGTTGGCGCGGCAATCGGCCTCGCGCAGGCGCTCGTCGATCGCGCCGGCGTTGAACAGCAGCGTGCCGCGCTCACGCAGGGCATCCGAGACCTTCAACAGCGCGTCGGCCGGCAGGTCGGCGATGATGAAGCCGTTCTTCTCGGCAAGCGCAGCCGCAGCCTCAACCGGATCTTCGCCTTCCTTGATGCGGCGCTCCTCCAGCGTGAAACGCTGGTTGAGGAATTTTCCCGTGGTGTTGTTGTCCTCGATGGCGAGGCGCGCGCCGGCGACGCCGTCATTCTCCGCGGGCTGCTCGACCAGCGACAGCGTCGATCTGGTGCCGGCGACGCCGAGATAGCCGACGCCGATCTGCACCGGGTCGGCCGCGAGCGCGCTCGTCGCGGCAAGACCCAGGCCGATCAGGCCGACCAACCATCGGATCATGTTTCCTCCAGATGTTCTCCCTGGCTTGACCGCCGGTGGAGAATTGTCTCTGCTAAAGCATGACCGATTTGGCCCGGCTTGCAACCCCGCATTTCGTCCCCGCGCGCGCGAGGCCGGGAATCACGATCATGCGAGCGCTGATCTATTTCGCAGCTTTGCTGTTGACGGGTTCGGTCGCGTTGGCCGATCCGCCCAAGCTCGCTGTGTTCGATTTCGAGCTGATCGACACCAGCCTTCCCGGCGAGTTCTACGGCTCCAGGCCGGAAGAGGCGCGGCTCGAGCGCATCAGCGACCAGCTGCGCAAGGAACTGGCGCTGTCAGGAAGGTTCCAGCTGCTCGACATCGCGCCGATCAGGGATGCCGCCCGTCACGCCAATTTGCAGGCCTGCGGCGGCTGCGACCTCAAGCTTGCCGGCCAGCTTGGCGCCGACCTCGAGATCACCGGCATGGTGCAGAAGGTCTCGAACCTGATCATCAATCTCAACATCTATCTGCGCGACGTGAAGACCGGCAACATGATCACCACCGCCAGCGCCGACATGCGCGGCAACACGGACGAATCGTGGTCGCGCACGATGAGCTACCTGATCCGCAATCGATTGCTGGCGCCGAACTACGGGAAGCCGGAGTAGATTTTCGCCTTTCCCCGCTAGCTCTGCTGCACCCTCGCCCCTTGTGGGAGAGGGTGGCTTCGCGAAGCGAAGACGGGTGAGCGACTGTGTTCGCTGTCAAGCGGGTTGCCATGGTGTTTTCGTCCTGATCATGACGTTGAGGATGGTAAGCAGCTTGCGGGCGACGGCGATCAGGGCAACGAGCTTCGGCTTTCCCTTGGCCACGAGGCGCTCAAAGAAGGCCTTGAGGACGGGGTTGTGACGTCTGGCGGTCATTGCTCCCATGAACAATACCGTTCGCACCGCTTGTCGCCCGCCACCAATGAAGCTTTTTCCGCGCCATTGGCCGGATTGGCGCGTGTAGGGCGCCAAGCCGGCCAGTGCCGCAATCTGCTTGCGGTTCAGGCGGCCGAGCTCTGGCAGTTCGGCCATCAAGGTCCGGGGAATGATGGGCCCAACGCCGGGAACGGAGGCGAGCAAATCCTCTGCTTCGCGCCAGGCCGGCGAAGATCGCACTGCATCGTCGATGTCCGTATCGACGCTGACGAGCTCCTTCTCCAGCGCCTTGATCAGCCGTGTGATGCTCTTTCTTAAATGCTGCGAGGTTGCGCGCTTTTCCCGTTGCCGCTCGGCACCTATCATGTCCACGATTTGACGCCGGCGCGTCACCAAATCCGACAAAAACCGTGTCGCCTCATCCGGCAAAGGCCGGGGTTCGGGCCGTGTCGCTGCGGCAAAGTGAGCGATTACAGAAGCATCGATCGGATCGGTCTTGGCGCGTTGTCCGAGTGCCTTGGCAAAGGCACGGACCTGCGCCGGATTGACAACGACGATAGGAAGGCCGGCGCCGCCAACTGCCGCTGCCGCAATGGTCTCGAAGCCGCCCGTCGCCTCGAGCGCCACAATAGTGGGTGCAAGCTGTTTCAGCCGAGCGGTCAGCTGCTCCAACCCCGCATCGTTGCGTTCTACGACGAACGCCTCACCACCGGGATGAACTGCAACGTCAAGACGGTCCTTCGATACGTCGATACCAACCGCGATGATATCCATGGTCACCCTTCCTTGCCTAATCGGGCTTCGCACTTTGCGGCCCAGGCGACTGTTCGGGTTCAATGGACTAACGGACGGGGCACCTCTCTCTCCCACGGCCTGCAACGACCTGGGGGTTTGCGGGCTCCCGTCCGTCACCGCAACGTCTACAATAGCAGACCTGCGGCGCTTCGACTTACAAGGGGTCTCTCTCCGCGAGTCTAACTCTCATTTGAACGCGCGGTGAGATACCCCTCATCCGGCGCCATAGCCGAAGCTTTGCTTCGGCGTTCTTAAGAACGGCGGCCGTGGGCCGCCTATGCCACCTTCTCCCACAAGGGGAGAAGGAAGAAGTCATCACCCCTTCAATCTTTCCGCATGCCAGTGCAGATGATCGCCCATGAAGGTCGAGATGAAATAATAGCTGTGGTCATATCCCGCCTGCCGCCGCAGCGTCAGCGGGATGCCCGCCTTGGTGCAGGCGGCCTGCAGCAGCTCAGGCTTGAGCTGTTCTTTCAGGAAATTGTCGGCCTCGCCGACGTCGACGAGGAAGCCGGAATATTTCGCGCCGTCCTCGATCAGCGCAACGGTGTCGTGGTTGCGCCAGGTCTCCTTGTTCGGTCCGAGATAGCCGGTCAGCGCCTTGATGCCCCAGGGCACGAGCGAGGGCGCCACGATCGGCGCGAATGCGCTGGCGGCGCGATAGCGGTGCGGATTGCGCAGCGCGACCGTCAGTGCGCCGTGGCCGCCCATCGAATGGCCCATCACCGATTGCCGCTTGGCGTCGACCGGAAAATTCTCCGCCACGAGCTTGGGCAGCTCGTCGGTGACATAGCTCCACATGCGATAGTTGCGCGCAAACGGCTCCTGCGTCGCGTCGACATAGAAGCCGGCGCCGAGGCCGAAATCATAGGCATTGTTGGCGTCGCCCGGCACGTCGGGCCCGCGCGGGCTGGTGTCCGGCGCGACGAAGATCAGGCCGAGCTCGGCGCAGGCTTTGCGGAATTCGCCCTTCTCGGTGACGTTGGCATGCGTGCAGGTGAGGCCGGAGAGATACCAGACCACGGGAAGCTTTGCGCCGGCGGAATGTGGGGGAACATAGACCGAGAACACCATGTCGGTTCCGGTCGCCTGGCTGGCATGGCGGTACACGCCCTGCACGCCGCCATAGGATGTGTTGGTCGAGACAGTCTGGATCGTCATGCCGTTATGCTCCGTGGCATCTAACCACATCAAGATTGCAACGCTTGTGTGACCGAATTCGTGGCGGTGTTTGTCAGGCGACGCCGCTGTCGATCGCCAGCCGCACCAGCTCGACCGAGGTCTTCACGCCGAGCTTCTGTCGCATGATCGAGGAGGTGTTGGCGACAGTCTTGTAGGACGACTGCACCAGCCACGCGATCTCGGACAGGCTCTTTCCGGCGCTGAGCAGCCGCAGGATTTCCATCTCGCGTGCGTTCAGCTTCGACAGCGGGCTTTGCGCCAGCGTCGGTCCTGCAAACGCGATGCTGCGCGCGATCGCGGTGGGCAGATAGGTGCCGCCGCCCCCGACGGCGCGGATCGCCTCGACGAGGTCGTCGGGGTCGCCGGTCTTGGAGACGTAGCCCTTGGCCCCGCACTCGATCGCGCGCGCGGCGAATGCAGGGTCGTCGTTCATGCTGAACATGATGATGCGGGCCTCGGGCGCACGTTCGAGGATGCGGCGCGCGAGCTCGAAGCCGGAGACGGTCGGCAGGTTGATGTCGATGATGCAGAGGTCGGGGCGCTCGACAATGAAGACGCATTCGCCGTCCTCGGCGTCGGCGGCCTCCAAAATCTCGATCTCGCCCTCGTCGGCCAGCACGGCACGGCAGCCGGAGGCGACAATGGGATGATCGTCGACGATCAGAATGCGCATAGGCGTTCCCCGTGACAGCCTCGGCCTGCTTTTCCGCCGCATGATCCGAACAAGAACGCTGCGCGCGTCTCATGTCGCCTCATGCAACCCGGCCGGGATTGCTGTACGCTTTCGATTAGATATCGGGCGCTTCGCCTCTGTCAACGTCATCGGACAGGCGCGGGCCAACCTTCGCGAGGCACGGGCAGCACCAATGTGGCAAAATCTATCGTTGCGCGCGCGCATCAACCTTCTGCTGGCGCTGCTGCTGGCGCTGGGGCTTGCCGTCAATATCGGCCGCCAGGTCGCGGAAGCCGGGCCGCGCGTGCAGGCCGAGGACCAGAGCGTGATCCGGCTTGCGCGCGAATTCATCGAGATGATCGTTGCGGATCTGAACGAGGCGCCCGATCCGGATGCCAGGCTGAACCAGATCGCGCGCGATCTGAGCCGCCTGCGCCATGTCAGCATCGCGCTTCAGGACGCCGGCGGTAACCCGCTGACGCCGCCCCGGCCTGCCGACGACGACGCGCGCGGACCGCCGGCCTGGTTCGTCGGCCTGGTTCATCCCGAGCAGACCACGGTGAGCGTGCCGGTCTCGGTCCATGGCAAGCCGGGCTCGCTGGTGATCACCGCGCATCCCGATGACGAGATCGCCGAGATCTGGGACGCCATCGTGACCCAGCTCGAGGTCGGCTCGGTGATCGCGCTCGCGCTGTTCCTGGTGATGATGACGGTGGTCGGCCGCGCGCTCGCGCCGCTGCAGTCGTTGGCGCAGACGATGACCGCGATCGAGGGCGGGCATTATGACGCGCGCGCCACGCCGGGCGGTGCGCCCGAGCTGGCCGCGATCTGCGGCAAGCTCAATCATCTCGCGGCGGCGCTCGGCGAGGCGGTGGAGGAAAAGCGGCTTTTGGCCGAGCGCGCGGTGTCGCTCCAGGACGTCGAGCGCAAGGAGATCGCGCGCGAGCTGCACGACGAATTCGGGCCGTATCTGTTCTCGCTGCGCGCGCATGCGAGCGCGCTGGCGAAGCTCGCGGACGGGCGCGCGCCGAATGCCGACTCGGTCCGAAAGCACGGCAGCGCCTTGCTGGAACAGATCAACCAGCTCCAGCAGTTCACCCGCCGGGTGCTGGAGCGGCTCCGGCCCGTCGGCCTTGCCGAGCTCGGCCTGCGCCAGGCGCTGGAATCGCTCTCGCGGCTGTGGCGGGAGTCGCATCCCGACGTCGCGATCGAAACCGTGATCTCCGCCACGCTCGGGGTCACCGGCGAGACGGCCGACCTCACCATCTACCGCATCGTGCAGGAGGCGCTCACCAACGTGTTCCGCCACGCCGGCGCGACGTCGGTCAATGTCGTGATCGAGCCCGTCGAGCAGGCCGGCGGCCGCGGCTATGCGCGCGTGCGGGTCAGCGACAACGGCCGCGGCATGGAGCCGGGCCAGAAGCTCGGCTTCGGCCTCGTCGGCATGCGCGAGCGCATTCTGGCGCTGGGCGGCACGCTCAACGTCGTCTCCGGCGACGGCGGCTTGACCGTGGAGGCGCTGGTTCCGACGGCGGCGTCCTGATTGCATCGGGAAAAATTCCCGATTTGGTCGGGAAAACGGGTGCGGATAGTGCCAGACCTTTTGTGGCTGGCGGACTCACTGCCGCCGAATACACTCATCTCAACCAAACGGCGAAAATCAAAACAGCCGGTGGTCACGGATGGGAAGGCAGGGATGGGCAAGCCTCTTTGGTTCAAGCGTCGTTTGTTGATAGCCTCGGTGTCGACGGGGCTGGTGTCGGGCTTGGTCCTTGCAGGCCCCGCCGCAGCCGCGCAGGATGAGGAAACCAACGTCCAGAATCTGCCGGCGGTCGAGATCGCGGCACCACCGCCGTCGGCCGTGAGGCGCAGTGCGCCAACGCGGCCGGTCGCACGGGTAGGGGCGCCGGCGTCCGCCGCTCCGAAGACACGCCTTTACGTCTACCCGACCTCACCGGGCACCGGCCGAGGTCTCGATGTCGACAAGGTGCCGTCCGCGATCAATGCGGTTGATGCCAGCCAGATCAGGCGTACCGCCTCGCCAGATATCGCCGTTGCCCTGCAGCAGTACGTGCCTGGTCTCAGCATCAATGAAGTGACCGGCAATCCATTCCAGCCCGATGTGCAGTTTCGCGGCTTCGTCGCTTCACCTCTGGCCGGCACGCCGCAGGGCCTCGCCGTCTACCAGAACGGCGTGCGCATCAACGAGGCGTTTTCCGACACTGTTAATTGGGATCTGATCCCGACGGCCGCGATCCGATCGGCGCTGGTCGTAACTAACAATCCGGCATACGGCCTTAACGCGCTCGGCGGCGCCATCGATCTGCAGATGAAGAACGGCTTTAACTATCAAGGTGCCGAAATCGACATCATGGGCGGCTCATTCGGCCGCATCCAGGGCTCTGCACAATGGGGCAAGCAGGTCGACAACAATTGGTCGGTCTACGGAGCGCTCGAAGGCGTTCACGACAATGGTTTCCGCAATTTCTCGCAATCGGATGTCCGGCGGTTCTATGGCGATGTCGGGTATCGCTTCGAAGGCAACGAGTTTCACCTCAATGGCGGCGTCGCCAACAATTCCCTGGCAGGACCCAGCACTGTTCCGGCCGAATTGCTCCAGCAATATTGGGGGGCGACCTACACAACGCCGCAAACCATCTCCAACAAGGTCGGCTATCTCAACCTGACCGGCAAGGTGGAGGCGACGCCGACCTGGACCTTTGAGGGCACGGCGCATGTGCGGAGCTTCAAACAGAGCACCGTGGACGGAAACCCGACCGACGCCCAGGCATGTGCCGATCCAACGCTCCTGTGCTTTGGCAATGATACGGTCCCGGCTTTTGGCCTGAATGGCGTTCAGCTCGCCAATACCTTTGCGCCAGACGCCATCCTCAGCGAGATCGATCGCACCAGCACGAAATCGACCACATTTGGCGTATCCGGTCAGGCAACCAACACCGACCAGCTGTTCGGTCATGAGAACCGCTTCGTAGTTGGCGCGAGCTATGATGTCAGCAGCACGCGCTTCACCGGCAGCGCTGAATTAGGAACCATAGGCACGAACTATGTCGTCACGGGCAGCGGCATATTCCTAGGTCCCTCCGGTGATCCGACATCGGTTGGTCCCGTGTCGCTTCGCACCGTCAACCAATATCACGGGCTCTATGCGCTCGACACGTTCAACGTGGACGATCGCTTTGCGGTGACGGCAGGCGGGCGATTCAACGCGGCCCGTGTCACGCTGATGGACCAGCTCGGCACCGCACTCAATGGCGATCATACCTATGATCGGTTCAATCCGATCATCGGCGGCACCTACAAGATCACCTCTGAAGTGACTGCCTATGCCGGCTATTCCGAAGCCAACCGGGTGCCCACGCCACTCGAGCTCGGCTGCGCCGATCCGGCGAGGCCGTGCATCATCGGGCAGTTTCTGATCGCTGACCCCCCACTTCAGCAAGTCGTATCCAAGACGTTCGAAGCGGGCTTCCGCGGTACCAAGGAATTGAACATCGGCTCGCTCGGCTGGAAAATCGGTGCCTACCGTGCCACCAACTACGACGACATCCTCGCGACCCCAATTCCGGGCCTGACTGGCTTCGGCTTCTTCCAGAACGTCGGCCGGACGCGCAGGCAGGGTATCGAAGCCGAGGTGAGCCTGAAGTCGAATGTGCTTCAGTTCCAGGCGAGCTATGCGTTCCTGGACGCGCGCTTCCTCGACGCGCTGACGCTTGGATCAGAGAGCCCGTTCGCCGACGCCGGCAACATCCAGGTCTTGCCGGGCAATCACATTCCGCGCCTCCCTAGCCACCTTATTAAGGCAAGCATCGAATATGCGGTTACCGATGTCTGGAAGGTCGGGGGTGACGCGCTCTTTGTCTCGAGCCAGTATTTCGTCGGCGACGAGTCCAACCAGTTTCCGCAGCTGCCGTCCTACGCGGTGTTCAATCTCCACACCTCCTACCAGATCACCAAGAACCTGCAGATTTACGGTCGCGTCGCCAACATCTTCGACAACCGCTACTCGACCCTTGGCACCTTCTTCGACAGGGAAGCCTTGCCCAACTTCACCAATGGCGGTGCGGAATTTAACGACCCGCGATCGCTGAGCCCGGCAAGGCCCCGTGCGTTCTATGCGGGCATGCGGATGACGTTCTGAGTGTGGCTCCGTTGAGCCACTAGCGTCGGGCACCGGCGCAGGTTTTGCCCTCTCCCCCTTCTTGTGGGAGAGGGCTGATAAGCCATAGGCGACCTAGGAGTTGGGCGGCCCCCAAACCGTTTCCTCCGTCCAGCCCAGATCGGCAAACTCGGATGCCCTCAACGGCGCTTCGGCAGCTGAAAAGAACTCGTCGAGCTGCGGCGGCTTGACGCGTGTTCCCGATAACATCGTATGCACCTGCCCACGGTGGTGAATTTGATGCTGAATGAGATGCATCAGCAGCCGGTCGCGTCGCTCTATCTGGACACCAGGATCTCGATTGATCCGCACGTCTTCGTTCAACGAGGCGGGTGTCAGAGCATCGCAGACGCCGATGAAGCGCCGGTCCATCGATGCTTGAGCTTCCGAGAGCCCTGCAAGAGCTGGAAATGGGATCGGATCCTCCCAGGCCTTCGGCCCAAGCCATCCGTCCTCGAGTGCATCGACGTAAAAGAGGTCGACGACGTAAATGTGGTTCAACGTCCGCTGTAGGCTCGGGAAGAAGCCCGTCCGCTCGACCTCAAATTCGCCTTGGCTCAGCTCGGCGCACGCGCGGAGCAACCGGTGGTTCGCCCAGGCATTATTGTAGGCGAAGGCGCGATAGCTTTGAACGATCGACATTGCAAACCCCGTACACCGACCTGCTTGGCGCCGCGTTCCTTTACCGATCAGAAACCATAGCGAATGATCTGAAAATTGTAACGAAACGACTTGGCTGTTTCCGGGTAGGTTTGCCGGAGGGCCCGTCCGATGACAGAGCACCAGTTGCGAGAGCGGGAATTCCAGATCGCGCGTTACAGGCTTCTGGAGCGCGAAGTCACCGATCCGCTTGCCGCGTGCCTGCTTCACAGCATCATCGAGGATCTGGAAGCCGAGTTGCGAAGGGACAGACCGGATTCGCACGGGCCGCGCGATTAACCGTTTCTTAGCGCTAATCATGCGGATTATTCGCGAGGGAATGTCAAGGGAGACTGCTCCCATGCTGAAGGACGGCACCTACGCGGCGTGGTACAAGACGCCACTCGACCAGGGTACCGGGATCGTCCATGTCGCAGACGGACAAATCTGGGGCTGCGACAGCCTGATGACCTATCACGGCTCCTGCAAGGTCGATGGCGATCGCTTCACCGCCACCGTGTCGACGAAGCGTCACACCGACGGACGTGCAACGGTCTTCGGCATCGACGACGAGCTCACGCTGGACATCGAGGGAAACTGCCCCGGCAAGGTCGCGACCTACACGGCGAAGGCAGCGCAGATGCCGGGAATGATCCTCCAGGGTACGCTCATTCTCACGGAACAGCAGCCGCCCGCGCGTGAGCGAACCGAGCAGGCATCGGCGTTCAATCCCGACAAGCTTCCGAAATTGCCCAAGCGCTCGCGCTGATCGAGCGAGCCGGGTCGCTCGGCGTGCTCGGTTCAATACAGCATCATGTCGGACAAGGCTTCGCGTCGCCAGCTTGCCAGGCTGGCGCGACGGCCGCAGCAGGACTCGCAATCACTCGGGACCGCGTTTGTGAACGGACGTATGCGTTCTTGCCATCGATGGTGGAGCGTCGGATCGTTCTATCGATGGTTTCGGACGATCGCTCCTGCATTCGCAGCGCGAAGCTGAAGATCATACCGCCCAACGGCAAGGACCGCGACTTCGTGGTGGATGGTCTGGGCTCGCGAGCCGTGATCAATTCGCTGTTGGCGTGCTTCGACGCGGCTCAGGGCGTGAAGGGCAAAAAGCAGGGCTGGGGGGTAAATCCGGGGCGTTCTTCTGCATTTTTGCATCCGCAAGTCCCGGAACTCCCGCTTTTCAAGCAGCTTCCGACACGCCATTGTGCCGCCGCAACAATCGTCTCAAGGGGCAGTATCAATGTCGGACAAGGTCTCGCGTCGCCAGTTTGCCAAGCTGGCGGGATTGTCCGCAGCCGGAATCGCAAATCCGCTGGAGGCCGCCGAGGTTAAGCCGGCGCCGGCGCCGCGGGGCGTGGACGGCTTTCCGGCGGGCTTTGTCTGGGGCACGGCGACCTCGTCCTATCAGGTCGAGGGTGCGGTGGACGTCGACGGGCGGGGGGCTTCGATCTGGGACAAGTTCGTGCGCATCCCCGGCAAGATCGAGGACGGCACCACCGGCGATCGCGCCGTCGAGCATTATCAGCGCTACAAGGAGGACATCGCGCTCATCAAGGAGCTCGGCTGCAAGGCCTACCGCTTCTCGGTGGCATGGCCGCGGGTGTTTCCGGACGGCGACGGCAAGCCGAACCCGAAGGGGCTCGACTTCTACAATCGTCTCGTCGACGAGCTCCTCAAGAACGGCATAGAGCCGTGGCTGACGCTTTATCACTGGGACCTGCCGCAATCGCTCCAGGATCGCTTCGGCGGCTGGCGCTCGACCGAGACGTGCAAGATCTTTGGCGACTATGCGGGCTATGTCGCCGAGCGCCTGACCGATCGCGTCAAGAACGTGTTCACGCTGAACGAGAGCGGACGTTTCGTCCAGTTCGGCTATGGCCTCGGCATCGACGCGCCCGGCGTGACGCTGCCGCAAGCGGAGGTCAACCAGGTCAGGCATAACAGCGCGCTCGCGCACGGGCTCGCGGTGCAGGCGGTGCGGGCGCACGGCCGCCCCGGCACCAGGGTCGGGCCGGCCGAGAATATCGACGTCTGCGTTCCCGCAATCGACACGCCCGAGCATGTCCGTGCGGCCGAGATCGCGCTACGCGAGATGAATGCCGGTTATCTCAACGTCATCATGACCGGCCGGTATACCGACGCCTTCCTGAAATACGCGGGCGCCGATGCGCCGAAATACACCGACGCCGAGCTGAAGATCATCTCCTCGCCGGTCGACTTCCTCGGCCTCAACATCTACGCGCCACAGAACTACGTGGTGCCCTCCGACCAGGGCGCGGGCTTCATGCCGCTTCCGATCCCGAAATCGTTCCCGCACATGAACTCGAACTGGCTCCGCGTCGCGCCGGAGACGATCTACTGGGTGCCGAAGCTGGCCGCAAAGATCTGGAAGACGGATGCGATCTACATCAGCGAGAACGGCACCTCCGGCGACGACGTGGTGACGCCCGACGGCAAGATCTACGACACCGACCGCATCATGTACCTGCGCAACTATCTCGCGCAGCTCCAGCGCGCCACCGCGGAGGGCGTGCCGGTGCGCGGCTACTTCCTCTGGAGCCTGCTGGACAACTTTGAATGGGTGTTCGGGCTCAACAAGCGTTTCGGGCTCTATCACGTCAATTTCGACACGCAGGTGCGCACGCCGAAGCTCAGCGCGACCTTCTACCGCAACGTGATCGCGAAGAACGCGGCGGGGGCATAGCTTTCTCTCCCTCTCCCGGATTTTCCGCCGCGCGTAAAATCCGACCTCTTCCCGCAGGCGGGGCGAGGTGACGCAAGATCGCGCGGCCACGGCCGTTTAGCCTGACAGGCCAATCGCTTCACCGGTATCACCGCGCCTCATGCGGAACCCGCGTTTCTACTGTGCATGGGGTTGTTTTTCAGTTTTTGCGCGGAGGCTGCGCAGCACCGCACGTTGACTCCACTCTTCCCCTTATTCAGAAACGACATCAACACCCATAAACAAGAGGACAACGCCAATGGCTGACGCGCTGATCATCGATGCCTGCCGGACCCCGCGGGGCGTCGGCAAGGCCGGCAAGGGAGCACTCTCGGGCATTCATCCGCAGCAGCTCGGCGCGACCGTGCTGCGCGCGCTCGCCGATCGCACCGGCATCGACACCGCCGATGTCGACGACATCGTATGGGGCTGTAGCGCGCAGGTCGCGACCCAAAGTGGCGACCTCGGCCGCATGTCGGCGCTCGATGCCGGCTACGACGTGCGCGCCAGCGCGGTGACGCTGGACCGCTTCTGCGGAAGCGGCATCACCAGCGTCAACATGGCGGCGGCCTCGATCATGTCGGGCACCGAAGACCTCGTCATCGCCGGCGGCTGCGAGATGATGTCGATGGAGGGACGCCGCGGCGGCGGTCCGATGATGATGGACTCCGGCAATCTGCGCCTGCGTGCGCGGCATCCGCAGTCGCATCAGGGCGTCTGCGCCGACGCGATCGCGACGCTGGAAGGCATCACGCGGCAGGACGTCGACGCGCTCGGTCTCGAAAGCCAGAAGCGCGCAGCGCAGGCGATTGCCGGCGGTCACTTCAAGAAGAGCCTCGTGCCCGTGCATCGCGAGGACGGCAGCCTCGCGCTCGACCATGAAGAGTATCCGCGGCCGCAAACCACGATGGAAGGGCTGAGCGCATTGAAGCCTGCATTCCCCGCGATCGCCGACTATGCGCTCGACGACAAGGGGACGACCTATCGCGGCCTCATCCTGCAGAAATATCCGGACCTGAACATCGACTTCATGCATCACGCCGGCAATTCCTCCGGCGTCGTCGACGGTGCCGCCGCGATTCTGCTCGCATCGCCCGCTTATGCCAGCGCGCACGGCCTGAAGCCGCGCGCTCGTGTCATCGCGATGGCCAATATGGGGGACTCGCCGACCCTGATGCTGAACGCGCCGGTGCCGGCCACGCGCAAGGTGCTGGCGAAGGCGGGGCTCTCCATCGACGACATCGACCTGTTCGAGATCAACGAGGCCTTTGCGGTGGTGGCGGAAAAGTACATCCGCGACCTCAAGCTCGACCGCGCCAAGGTCAACGTCAATGGCGGCTCGATCGCACTCGGCCATCCCATCGGCGCCACCGGCTCGATCCTGATCGGCACCGTGCTCGATGAGCTCGAACGGCGCGACCTGAAGCGCGGTCTCGTCACCATGTGCGCGGCCGGCGGCATGGCTCCCGCCGTCATCATCGAGCGCGTCTAGCCTTATTTTTCAGGGTGAATCGCGACCGGCCTTTCACAAAGAGGCCGGTCGTCGCTTGTCGAAAGCAGCGAATCAGCTTTAGCAAGGCGGCGTGCGGGCCTTTGAAACAAGGCAAAAACCGCTGCCGGAGGCTCCTTCCGCTCTGGAAGCCGCTGAAAAGCAGGGTTTTTTGCCTCAGAGGGCCAAAAAAGCCCGTAAAATCGCGACAAAACTGTGCAGAAGGCTCTGGGCCTTCAACGGTTGGTCTAATATGCAACCGGCAACGAATCAGAGGAGACACGATGCCAACCCAAATGTCCAAATCGCAGCTGATCGAAAAGATTGCGACCGCCACCGAGCTTTCCAAGCGCGACGTCAAGAGCGTCATGGAGACGCTGACCGACGTCGGTCACAAGGAGCTCAAGAAGAACGGCCTGTTCCTGGTGCCGGGCTTCGCCAAGTTCGTGGTCATCAAGAAGCCCGCGACCAAGGCGCGCAAGGGTACCAACCCGTTCACGGGTGAAGAGATGATGTTCAAGGCCAAGCCGGCCCGGAAGATCGTCCGCGCCCGCCCGGTCAAGGCCGCCAAGGACGCGGTGGGCTAACAACGCAAAGGCCCCCTCGGCTAGGAGGGGGCCTTTTGTTTGGGGCTGCCGCGAGGGCTTGAGACGGAGGGCTCAACCCTTGCGGCGCTTCACCCGGACCGGAACGGGCTGAAGCCGCGGCCCTGGTGCCGCCAGCGCATCGCGAACCCGGTCGATCGCACGGTCGAGCAGCTGACGCAGCCGCTGCGTTTTCCGCGATCGCCTCGCTTTTTCCAGCAGTTTCTTCATCGTCTTCACTCCGCCGCTTCGACCTTGGCATCAGCCGGCTCGAGCGCTGCGGCGATGGCCTCGTCGACGCGCTCCAGCCAGATGAATTCGAGGTTGTCCCGCGCGCTCTTCGGGATGTCGTCGTAGTCCCGCTTGTTGCGTGCCGGCAGCATCACCCGCTTCAATCCGGCGGCGGCCGCAGCCACCACCTTCTCCTTGATGCCGCCGACAGGCAGCACCAGGCCGCGCAGCGAGATCTCGCCGGTCATCGCGGTGTCGCTGCGCACCGTGCGATTGGTGAGCAGGGACGTCAACGCCGTGAACATCGCAACGCCCGCGCTCGGTCCGTCCTTCGGGGTTGCGCCCGCCGGCACGTGAACGTGGATGTCGCTCTTCTCGAACACCGACGGATCGATGCCGAGCTGCGTGGCCTTGCTCTTCACCAGCGTCATCGCAGCCTGCACGCTCTCGCGCATGACGTCGCCGAGCTGGCCGGTCAGGATCATGCCGCCCCGGCCGGGCACGCGCGAGGCCTCGATGAACAGGATGTCACCGCCGACCGGCGTCCAGGCGAGCCCGGTGGCGACGCCCGGAATGCTGGTGCGCTGCGCGATCTCGCCCTCGAAGCGCGGCTGGCCGAGCACGGTGGCGATGTCCTTGGGGCTCACCGCGACCTTGGCAGCCGTGCCCTCGGCGATTTGCACCGCGGCATGGCGGAACACCTTGCCGATCTCGCGCTCGAGATTGCGCACTCCGGCCTCGCGGGTGTAGCCCTTGACGACCAGCTTCAACGCCTCCGGCTCGATCTCGGCCTGCTCGGCCGTCAGACCGTTGGCCTCGAGCTGACGCCGCACCAGGTAGCGGCGCGCGATCTCCAGCTTCTCCTCCTCGGTGTAACCGGCGAGGCTGATCAGCTCCATGCGATCCAGCAGCGGACCCGGAATCTGGTCCAGCATGTTGGCGGTCGCGATGAACACCACGCGCGACAGGTCGAACGGCACGGCCAGGTAGTTGTCCCGGAACGTCCCGTTCTGCTCGGGGTCGAGCACCTCCAGCATGGCGGCCGAGGGATCGCCCTGCACGCCACGGCCCATCTTGTCGATCTCGTCCAGCATCATGACGCAGTTCCGCGTGCCGGCCTTCTTGATGCCCTGGATGATGTTGCCGGGCAGCGCGCCGATATAGGTGCGCCGGTGACCGCGGATCTCGGCCTCGTCATGCACGCCGCCGAGGCTGACGCGCACGAACGGGCGATCCATCGCGCGTGCGATGGACTGGCCGAGCGAGGTCTTGCCGACGCCGGGCGGGCCGACGAAGCACAGGATCGGCGCTTTGCCCTGCGGAGCGAGCTTGCGTACCGCCAGATATTCGATGATCCGGCTCTTGATCTTCTCCAGGCCAAAGTGATCGGCATCGAGGATGCGGCGTGCTTCCGTGATGTCGATCGGCTTCTCCGCGGGCAGCGCCCACGGCAGTTCGATCAGCCAGTCGAGATAGGTGCGGACCATGCCGGATTCACCGGCAGCCTCCGGCATGCGCTCGTACCGCCGCAGCTCCTTCTTGGCGTGCGCCTCCGCTTCCGGCGGCATGTTGGCCTTGGCGATGGCAGCCGTCAGCTCGGCGACCTCGGCCGCCTTGCCGTCGCCTTCGCCGAGCTGGCGCTGGATGGTCGCCATCTGCTCGCGCAGGATCGCCTCGCGCTGCCGCTCGTCGAAAGAGGCCTTGGTCTTCTGGCCGATCTCGTTGGAGATGCGCAGCACCTCCAGCCGTTCGGCCAGGTGCTTCGACACCTTCTCGACGCGCAAGGCGAGGTCGATGGTCTCCAGCACCTCCTGCTTGTCCTGCGGCTTGATGTCCATGAACGAGGTCGCCAGGTCCGCCAGCGCGCCGGGCGCGGTGGTGCTCTGGAACATCGCGACCAGCTCGGGCGGCGCCTGCGGCAGCAGCTCGACCGCCTCGATGGCCTGGCGCTGCAGATTCAGCGCGCGCGCCTCGATCTCGGGCGAGCTCGTGGTCGGCTCGGGGATCTGCTGGAAACGCGCGGCCAGGAACGGT
This sequence comes from Bradyrhizobium sp. 63_E2_N1_3, assembly GCF_052076005.1. Taxonomy (NCBI): domain Bacteria; kingdom Pseudomonadati; phylum Pseudomonadota; class Alphaproteobacteria; order Hyphomicrobiales; family Nitrobacteraceae; genus Bradyrhizobium; species Bradyrhizobium sp. 63_E2_N1_3. The sequence goes on from NZ_CP197235.1 coordinate 2,797,208, forward strand.
GTTCCCGGCAGGAAGTCGAGGATGCGGGCGCGCTGCACGCCCTGGCAGACGATGTGATGCGTGCCGTCGGGCGCAGTGATGTAGCGCACGATGTTGGCGATGGTCGCGACCCGGTAGAGATCATCAGGCCCGGGCTCCTCGATCTCGGGGCTGCGCTGCAGGACGATGCCGACCGGCCGCTGCTCGCGCAGCGCCTGCTGCGCGGCGGCGATGGACTTCGCCCGGCCGATCGCGATCGGCGCGATGGCGCCGGGAAACAGCACCATCTCGCGCACCGGGATGACGATCAGCGCGTCTTCGGGAATCTTCACGTCGGACTCGGTGGAATTGGTCTGTGCGTTATTCATCTGTTCGGTGGCCATGATCGACCTCAGGATTTGGCGAGGCGCAGCGCGACGCAGCCGTCCATCACGAAGCGGCTGATGGCGTAGCGGCCAACGGGAAGCGCGATGCGCCGCTCGAAGCGGCCCTGCGGCAGCTCGAGTCGGTGGATGCGGGCGTTGCGAAGCTCCGGCGGCAGCGTGCGCTGGCCGGAGATGACGAGCACGCCGTCGAGGATCACCGTCTCGACATTATCAGGGTTGACGCCGGGAAGCGCGACCAGGATGAGAAGCTCATGCTCGGTTTCGAGCACGTCGATCGGCGGCTCCCAGCAGGCTTCCTGGCGGCCGAACTGCTGCCGCAGCCGTTCGGCGCGGGTCAGCGAGTCCAGGGCTTCGGACAGCATCCAGTCGAGGGGATTTTTGGGTTGCATGGCAAAACTCGGGGAAGGCGCTGCGGTTGGAAAACGAGCATATGGGGACGGTTCCCCAAAATTCCAGCATCGCGCGTTTGGAGCATGCCTGGCCTCTCCAACCGGAAGAGGCCCTTGTCGTCGCACGCTTCGACGCCGCGGGGATATTCCGCGGCATCGAAGGCAACAGTAGGGCGCGTCGCGCCGATCAGGCCGCGGCGCGGTACTCCTCTTCCGCTTCGAGGTTGATGACCGAGGTCGCGAGCTCGGTCAGCGTGTGATCGGTCGCCTCTTCCTCGTCCAGCGTCTCCTGGAGCAGCCTTGCCGCGTCCGGCATGCCGAGCTCCTCGGCCCAGGTGCGCAGCGTGCCGTAGCGGGAGATCTCGTAGTGCTCGACGGCCTGAGCGGCCGCGAGCAGGCCGGCGTCGAGGGCAGGGGCGTTCTTGAAATCCTTCATGATCTCGGCGCCCTCGTCGGTGATGCCGTTGATCGCTTCGCAGGGCTTTCCGCGGGCCGGCTTGCCCAGCATCTTGAAGATCTGGTCGAGCCGTTTGACCTGGCCCTGCGTCTCGCGCAGATGCTTGTTGAAGGCGGCGGCAAGGTCCTTGGAATGCGCGGCCTTGGCCATCTTCGGCAGCGTCTTGATGATCTTGTTCTCGGCGTAATAGATGTCCTTCAGCGTCTCCAGGAACAGGTCGCTCAACATCTTCGGTGCCTGACGCGGACGGCGCGCCGCGGTCTTTTTGGCGTTCGCACGTTTCTTCGCTCGTTTAGCCATAAATCCTCCTCTTGAGGCGACACGGGAAGGGCGATGCCCTCCTCAATCCTCGCGCGACCAAGACTCTGCGAGGGCAAATGTTCCTCGCGAAGGCCTCCTCCAGCGGTTATGGATTGCGGCTGCGCCTCGCGTGAGACCCACCCGCATGCTCGACTTCGCCCTGTCCGCCTTCGTGACGCTGCTGCTGGTGGTCGATCCCGTCGGCCTTGCGCCGGCCTTCCTCGCCGCGACCGGAGGCATGCCCGACAAGGTCAAGCGAACGATCGCGCTACGCGCGCCGCTGATCGCGGCCTCGATCCTGGTGGTGATCTCGCTGGCCGGAAACTGGCTGCTGCGCCAACTCGGGATCGGCATCCCCGCCTTCCAGATCGCCGGCGGACTGCTGCTGTTCGGCGTCTCCTACCAGATGATCTTCGGCGACCGTCCGCATCGCGAGGCGCGCGAGGCCGACAAGGCGACCTCGGAGCATGCCTCAGACGTCGCGGTGTTTCCCTTGGCCATCCCGATGATGGCCGGTCCCGGCGCGATCGCGACCACTCTGCTGCTGACGGGCAATGCCGGCTATGGGGCCAAGCTCGCGATCATCATCGCGGTCGTCGTCTCCTGCATGCTGTGCTTCGTCTCCGCGAGCCTGATCGCGCACACCCTCGGGCGCACCGGAAATGCCGTGCTCTCACGCGTGCTTGGCATGCTGCTCGCAGCCTATTCGGTGCAGTTCGTGATCAACGGGATCGCGGCCGTCCGGGCGAGCTTTTTGTAAACCTGCGACAATCTGCTAATATACTGATTTTACAATTGGTTTCTTGATGTAACGGTACAGCCGGCAAGGCAGCAGCCAATCCCGGCCGCTTTCTCTTGCACTGCCATATAGCTTTGACGTACTCCCGGTCTAACAAAGGTCCATCGTCAAGAAACCGAGAAGAATCCGAGATATCGATGACAGCGGACGAGCTCGCAAAGCGACAGGCCATCATCGACGCGTGCCGCCGCATGAACGCGCTCGGCATCAATCAGGGCACCTCGGGCAATATCAGCGTCCGGCATCTGGACGGGCTTCTGGTCACGCCGACCAGCGTGCCCTATGACGCCATGACGCCCGACCAGATCGTGTTCATGGCGATGGACGGCTCGCATGCCCCCGGTCAGAAGCCGTCCAGTGAATGGCGCTTCCACCGCGACATCCTGAAATCGCGGCCCGACGTCAACGCCGTCGTCCACGCTCATCCGACCTTTTGCACCATCCTGGCGATCTTGGGCATGGAGATTCCGCCCGTGCACTACATGATCGCGGCCGCCGGCGGTGACAGTATCCGTTGCGCACCCTATGCCACCTTCGGAACGGCGGAGCTGTCCGAGCATGCGCTGCGGGCGCTGGAGGGCCGGCTCGCCTGCCTGCTCGACCATCACGGCATGATTGCGGTCGGCAAGACGCTGGACAAGGCGATGTGGCTCGCCGTCGAGGTCGAGACGCTGGCGCGGCAGTATCACGGCTGCCTCCAGATCGGAAAACCGCCACTGCTGTCGAGTGCCGAGATCGAACGTGTCAGCCAGCGCATGGCCGGCTACGGCATGTCGGAAGGTTAGGGCGGGCAAAAAGGTGTTCGCGCGGATCAGACACATCGCCGATCGCAAGGGATCGAACCGCGTCATGGTTCGCCTGCGCGCGCTCTTGCGCAGCAACGAGTTCTACCTGATCCCGCTGGCACTCGTGATCGGCACGTTTACCGGTGCCATCGTGACGCTGATGGCCGAGATCGCGCAGATTGCCCATATGATGATCTACGGCATTCCCGTCGACGTTCGCCTATCCGCGCACGCCCGGGTCAGCCCCTGGGCGGCCCTGATCGCGCCCGCGCTCGGCGGATTGGCGCTCGGTATCATGGAGTGGTGGCGGCGGCGGCTGAAGATCTCCAACGCGGTCGACCCGATCGAGGCGAACGCGCTGCGCGGCGGCAATCTGTCGATGCGCGACAGCATGGTGGTGTCGAGCCAGACGCTGATCTCGAACGGCTGCGGCGCCTCGGTCGGCCTCGAGGCCGGCTACACCCAGATCGGCTCGGGTATCGCCTCACTGCTCGGCAAGTTCTTCAATCTGCGCCGCAACGATTTGCGCCTGATCGTCGGTTGCGGCGCCGCCGCTGCGATCGCAGCGGCGTTTGGCGCGCCGATCACCGGCGCGTTCTATGCCTGCGAGCTGATCGTCGGCGTCTATTCGGTCGGCAGCGCCGCGCCGATCCTGGCGGCCTCGCTTGCTGGCGCGCTGACCGCGCAATGGCTCGGCGGCGCGCCGTACTCTATCGAGATACCGAAGGTCAGCGCGGTCGGCGTCGAGCAATATCTGGCATTGATCGGGCTTGCGCTCATTACCAGCGGCGTCGGCATCGCCGTGATGCGGTCGTCTTCGATGTTCGAGCGCCTGTTTGTCTGGCTGCCGGTCTGGCTGCGCCCGGTGATCGGCGGCCTTATCGTCGGCAGCTTTGCCATCGTCACGCCGCAGGTGCTCGCGGCCGGCCACGGCGCCATGGTGCTCGATCTCTTTCACGACATGACGATCGGCCTGATCGCGCTGATCATCGCCCTGAAGGTGACGGCCTGCCTGATCTCGCTCGCCTCGGGCTTCCGCGGCGGACTGTTCTTCGCCTCGCTGTTCGTCGGCAGCCTGATCGGAAAGTTCTTCGCTGCGGTTCTTTTGCTCATCAGCCCGGAGTTCGTGATCGACCCGCTGGTCGCGATGCTGACGGGTATGGCGACGCTCGGCGTCGCCATCGTCGGCGGTCCCCTGACCATGTCGTTCCTCGTGCTCGAGATGACCCGCAATGTCGACGTCACCGCCGTGGTGTTGGCCGGCTGCATTGTCACCTCGATCTGCGTCCGCTTCATGTTCGGCCATTCCTTCTCGACCTGGCGCCTGCATCTGCGCGGCGAGACCATCCGCAGTGCCAATGACGTGGGCTGGCTGCGCAACCTGACGGTCGAGCGGCTGATGCGCTCCGACGTAGGCAAGGTGCCGTCGACCACGACGATCGCCGCCGTGCGCGGTGAATTCGCGCTGGGATCGCGGCCCGGCATCGTCATCGTCAACAATGCGGACGAATATGTCGGCCTCGTCCTGCTGCCCGACCTGTTCTCCAGCGACCTCGACAGCATCGCCGACGACATCCAGGTGATCGAGCTCGCACGCCTGACCGAGATCGTGCTGATCCCGGAAATGAATGTGAAGTCGGCGATGGCCGTGTTCGACGAAGCGGAAGCCGAGATGCTGGCGGTGGTCGATTCCACCGACAGCCGCAAGGTGGTCGGCTTCCTCACCGAGACGTTTGCCCGCCGCCGCTATGTCGAGGAGATCGACAAGGCAACGCGCGGCGTGCTCGGGGCGCTGTCGTAGGATCACTCCCGCAGGCGCATGGAAGCGGGACGGCGTGCTTCGTGTGCCGCCGTCCGCGCCGGCTATCGGCCTGGTTGAGATGGGGAAGCGACGACGCACGCCACGATCCGTCGGACCAGTGGCAGCATCATCAGCAGCGTGGGAAAGGCGACGAGCCATGACAGCGCCCAGGCGCCCGGCCAGGTCGCGAGGAACGCCGGCGTCGCGCCGAGGCTCCGGAGCGTCGAAATGACCGACACCACGGCCGTCATGAGGATGGACAGCACAAATGGCATCACGATCGGCGCATAGCGCGCCGGCAGTTTGCGAACCGCAATCATCTGATTTCTCTTGAGGAAAAGGACGCGTCAGTCACGTTGAACCTGCGAAAATGCATCGATCCCGACGGCGTCGGTTGATGCGTTGGTTCACGTGAAACGCTTACGGCGACCGAAAAACGGCGCGGCTGTTCATTATCCGCTCAGGTTGAGTGGTTCAAGCTGGATCTGGTCGTTCGGTTTACAATCGTTCGAAGCGTGGCAGATTGCCGCGATCACGAAACTTTTCAGTGGTTTGCACGTTGTGGATCGTTTCATATTTTGACTTTGAACAAGAACAAAGGACGCCGAGATGAGCGACAGGCCCGTAAATTCAAGGTTCGGCCGCAACACCGCGCTGGCTGCGTTTGCGAGTCTGGCTCTGGCGACAGCTTCCGTCTCGCCCTCGTCTGCGGCGCCGGCCGGTTCGCCGTCCGTCAGCGCGGACTCTGCGACATCGGGCAGATCAGCAGCGACCGATTTCAGCGCCGCCCGCCGCCACCGCTACTATCGCCGCGGTCCAAATGCGGCAGGGCTTGCCTTCATGGGCGTGGCGGCAGGTCTGATCGGAGGCGCGATCGCAGAGAGCCGACGCCAAGAGTACTACGAGAATCGCTATTATGACGGCCCGGGTCCTTACTATGGCGGTCAGGGATATTATGGCGGCGGTCCCTATTACGGTCCGCGTGGCTACTATCAGCCTTATTAGGCACCTGTTCTCTCCGTAGCCCGGATTGCACGGAGCGTGTCAGCCTGCGGTGCTTCGCGCCGACCCGTTGGCTCCGTCCGGGTTACGCGTCTCTGTGTTGCCCGACGGGCAAAACACCCGGCGGGCTGTCAACCCGCGCGCTATGAGACGAGCTAGCGACATTGAACGGCATGCTCGGGCTGTCGGAACAAGTTAGTTCGGTGTAGGATGGTGTCGCGAAGGAGAATTCACCCACGTATGGGATGAATGAGCCGCGCCATGGAAGACGCGCCATGGAAGAGAAATCTCCTCAAATGAGATTGGCACAGCCGCGGGGGACTGTGCTGACGAATATGGCCGTCGCAGCGTTGATAATTGCTGCGCTCTATTTCGGTCGTGAAATTTTTGTCCCCTTCGCGTTAGCAGTTCTCCTGAGTTTCGTTATGGCGCCCTTCGTGATGCGCTTACGTTCCTGGCGAATTCCGCGCACGATTTCTGTGCTGGTGGTCGTCTTCATCGGATTCTCGATCATATTTAGTCTAGGCGGTCTTATGGTTTCGCAGGCGACCCGGCTCGCCACCAAGCTGCCAGGCTATCAACAAACATTGAGTGACAAGATCGAAAGCCTGCGCGGCTTAATGGGCGGCGGCTCTGGAACATTGGAGCAGGCGTCGACAGTTCTGAAAGAATTGAAGACAGAGTTGCAGAATCGAGATGGGGCCGGTCGACCTACTGACGGCGAACTCAGCAGACAGCCCTCAGACAAGCCGATACCCATACCCGTTGAGGTAAGGCAACCCGATCCTGGTGCTCTGTCGACGTTTGGCGCAATCATCCAGCCACTGATTTCACCTTTAACGACGACAGGGATCGTCGTGATCTTTGTTGTCTTTGTCCTGCTGCAACGGGAAGATCTGAGGAATCGGCTTGTCCGACTGGCCGGATCCGCGGATATTCAACGCACGACTGCGGCCCTGGACGACGCCGGTAAGCGTCTGAGCAAGCTCTTTCTTACCCAGATCGCGTTCAATGGCGTGTTCGGTCTTGCAATAGGCTTAGGTCTTGAATTCATCGGTGTCCCCTCGGCTCCGCTATGGGGTCTGATCGCGATGATTATGCGATTTGTACCGTATATCGGTGCATTGATATCTGCGGTATTCCCTCTCATTCTCGCGGCGGCGGTGGGCACGGGCTGGCAGATGCTGATACTTACGGCGGCATTGTTCGTCGTGCTTGAGTTGCTCGCAGGACAGGTCCTCGAACCCTTGATTTTTGGGCATAGCTCGGGTCTTTCCCCGATTGCAATTATCCTGTCAGCGTCATTCTGGACGTGGCTTTGGGGGCCGGTCGGACTGGTGTTGGCCACGCCCTTAACAATTTGTCTCGTCGTCCTTGGGCGGCATGTCGATCGCCTCAAATTTCTTGACGTTATGCTTGGCGACCGACCACCGCTGACGCCGCCGCAACTGGCTTATCAACGAATGCTGGCGGGAGATCCCATTGAAGCGGTGGAACAGGCACATGAATACCTGAATGACTCGTCGCTTGAGAATTATTATGACGACATCCTCTTGAAAGGCCTGAGACTCGCGGAGGCCGACCGTCAATTGGGTCACCTCGATCAGGACCGATTAAATCGGGTAGTCTCAACGGTGGAAGAATTGGTCGCTGAGCTGGGGGCACACCATGACGTGGAAGCAACAGGACCCAGTTCCCCGGATCTAAGCTCAAGCCCCGGAGCTGCCATTACATTCGAGCGAGCAGGCTCCGAGCACGCTTTGATTCCGGAGCCGCCGACCTCGTCTATTTCGGTCGTTTGCATCCCTGGTGCCGGGCGACTCGATGAGGCGACGGCGCTTGTGCTGGCGCAGCTTCTGCGGTACCGCGGGATTCAGGCAATTGCGGAAAAGGCTGATGCTTCATCAATGTCGAAATTGCTTTCGCTCGAATTGGCGAACACCGCGCTTGTATGCGTCTGCTATCTGAGTCAGCCGTCCACCGCCAAGATTCAGCACGTCGTTCGAGGGCTCAGTAAAAGGATTGGCGCAACCCGTATCCTGTTCGCTTTGCTGGGAACGGGAGCCGCAGAAACGGTGGGAAACGCTTCCAACGCGTTGGTAGCAAGCGGGTCGTTCGGTGCAGCCTTGGAAGCAGTCGTTCACGTGACCTCTGCGCAACCTGATGCGTCGGATCAGGCGAAGGCAGCTGCTCCGGCGTAAAAACGAATCTTTTGCTCCTCTGGATTGCCGGGCGTCGCAGAGCGACCATCCGCATCGGTCACCGGGTCCTGTGGAGAGCAAAAGGATTGGCGGGGACCGCGCGACGGTGACCCTTGCGAATATTTGCCATCGCGCATTCCCGATTTTATTTAATACGAACCGGTAGACAAACGGCGGGCGCGATGTGGCGAATGCCGTAATCCGAGGACCGTAAGTGCAGCCCGTTTTGGCGCAAACCGCACATTTGGCCGGACCCAAAAGCTTCAGCAGGGACAATAGCGATCATTGCGACACGCGCGTGGAATGTCCACTCACGCCTCACAAGCAAAACTTTCAGTTTGCACGGCCGCCATGACCCTTTGACCTAGGTCAATACTCTCAACGTGGGTTTACCTTGGAAGTAGCAACTATCGGAGCGACCGCACTCTTCGCCTGTATCTTCTGCGTAACGCCGATATCGCTCGTATGTCGCGCAAGGGAAACGTGTGGTTGTCCGTGGCAAGCAGCCTGAGCTAATCACGCAAGGAGGAGCTGTACATGGGTATCCTTGACGAGTTACTGGGCGGTGGGCAACGCCAGAAAGAGTATCGGGATTTCGTTGATCGATACGAACAAGGAAATCCGTCGGAGGGTTATTCCGATCAAGAGGTTCTCAAACGGTATGGTGATGTGTCACACGCCGTGCCGTCTGACCAGTACGCGCAGGCAGCGATAGAAGCGTTGGGCAAGCTTTCGCCGGAAGAACGGGCGGCGTTCGTGAAGATGCTGCAGGAGCGAGCCGCCGCGCGCGGCGTGGCGCTACCGGGACAAGTGGCCCCCGAACCGAAGGAACTGGGCGAGGTGCTCACCGATCTGCATGGGAGGCCCGGTCAGCTCCGGGATATCCTCGCGAGTGGCGATGCCCAGCCTCACGAGCAAGCCCAACCGTCGAACCCGATCATCGACATACTTGCGTCCCCGCAGGCAAAGGCCGTGCTCGCGGGGATCGCGGCCATGGTGGTCAAGCGTGTCATGCAGGGTTCATCCCGAACCGCGTAGCGCATGCGTGAGGCCCGCAGCCAAAGTCCGGTTGGGGTCATTCGGTTGACCTACCGGCAAGTCCGGGCAAGGTTCGCTATGCCGCCAAAAAAGCGGAAGCGAGTTATCCTGTCGCGACGCAACAGGAATGAACACGATGACCGAGAGCGACGGCCCGCCCATCGCCAAAGGTTCTGCGACTGTCAGCGCGTCGGCCATTGGTGCGTCTGCAGCACTCGCTGTCATCGCCCGGCTTGACCGGGCGATCCAGCATTCCAGAGACGGCTGTGATTGAGCCGAGAGGCCGCGGCGTACTGGATTCCCCGCCTGCGCCGGGAATGACAATGGCACTTGGAGGACGCCGCCGCTGCCTCATACTCCGTCTCGTGCCCCGGACGCAGCGCAGCGCTCTTGCGGTGCGCTGCAGAGCCGGGGCCCATGTCTCCGCGTTCTACTCTCCGCATTGTACCGTGTCGCTTTCTGGGTCCCGGCTCTGCGCAGCAACGCTTGCGCGTTGCAGCGCGTCCGGGACACGAGAGACGTCGCAGCAACCGCGTTCTACGCCCGCATCACCGCCCCGCCGGTGCCGACAGCGCGCCGTTGGCGTAGCGCTGCCAGTCGGGTGTGGTCGGCTGCGACGGCCAGAACGCGTTGGAGTCGCGGACCGACTGGGTGATCGGGGCGGGGTGTACCTTGCTTCTGTGGTGGCGGTCGCTCGCGGCGGCGGTCTGGATGGTGGCGGCGGCGATCAGGGTGACGCCGAGAATGGCAAAGGTCTTTCGCATGGTTGTTTCTCCCGTGACGGCGATTCAGGCTGTGAGAAAAAGGTCGCCTGTGTTCGCGGTCGTGGCTGACATGGCGATGTGTCCTGCCGGATATCAGCCGGGCCGGTTTCACGATCTGAAGCGCGGCCATCACGTTGGGGCGAGCAAATTTTCTGGCCCCGGCCAAATATTCGGCAATCGCGCCCGCAGCGCCGGTGGACTTGCCCCCGGCAATCCGGTTCAATGAGGCGAATTGAGTTCTCAGGCGACAACGATGTCGAAATATCTGCTGGTCCTTCTCCTGATCGCGTCGCCGGCGGCCGCGCAGGTTAAGCTCACGCCAAAGACCTCGGCAGCGCATCCAGACCCCTGCGCCCCGATCGGGCGGACCGCGGACGGCAAGCTGGTCTACTCCATGAAATGCGAGAATCTGCCGGCGCCGCCTCCACCTCCGCCACAGGCGGAACTGAAGGAGGCGCCCCCTTCGGCCGCGCCCGCCGCCGAGCCCGAGCCGGAGGTGCGGCGGAGCGGTATTTTCGGCTGGTCCTACGACCGCAGATGACGGGCCGCGCCACTTGCGTGAAGCCCTCTGGAATGCTCTTTGCTTGAAAATTCCCCGTGGGCCTTTAGCCCCCGATCCAGAGAGATGAGATGAGCAAACTCGTTATCCGCGCCGGCGACTTCACCTTCGATGCCCGCTTCGAGGAGCAACTGGCGCCCAAGACCGTCGCTGCGTTCCGCAAGGCGCTGCCGTTCGAAAGCCACATCATCCATGTGCGCTGGAGCGGCGAGGGCGTCTGGATGCCGCTCGGCGATCTCGATTTCGGCGTCGGCTACGAGAACCACACGAGCTATCCCGCGCCGGGTCAGATCATCCTCTATCCCGGCGGTATCAGCGAAACCGAGATCCTGCTCGCCTATGGCGGCGTACACTTCGCCAGCAAAATGGGCCAGCTCGCCGGCAACCATTTCATCACGCTGACCTCGGGCCTCGAGAATCTCGCGACCCTCGGCAAGAGCGTGCTGTGGAAGGGCGCCCTGCCGATCCGCTTCGAGGAAGTCTGAGTGACGGATACTCGCTACCCGCGCGATCTCCGCGGTTACGGCCGCAACCCGCCGCATCCGCAATGGCCTGACAACGCGCGGGTCGCGGTGCAGTTCGTCGTCAACTTCGAGGAAGGCGGCGAGAACAACATCTTGCACGGCGATCGCGCCTCGGAAGCGTTTCTGTCCGACGTCCTCGGCGCGCAGCCCTGGCCGGGCCAGCGCCACGCCAATATCGAGTCGATGTTCGAATATGGCTCGCGCGCCGGCTTCTGGCGGCTGTGGCGGATGTTCAACGAGCGGAAGTGGCCGACCACCGTGTTCGGCGTTGCCACCGCGCTAAAGCGGAATCCGGAGATTGTCGCGGCGATGAAGGAGTCAGGCTGGGACATCGCAAGCCACAGCCTGAAATGGATCGAGCACAAGGACATGACCGAGGCGCAGGAGCGTGCCGAGATCGCCGAGTCCATTCGCGTTCACACCGAGGCGACGGGCTCGCGGCCGCTCGGCTGGTACACCGGGCGCTCCTCGATCAACACCAACCGCCTCCTGATGGAGGAGGGCGGCTTCCTCTATCTCTGCGACTCCTATGCCGACGATCTGCCCTACTGGGTCAAGGGCGCGAACGGTAAGCAGCTCATCATTCCCTATACGTTAGATGCCAACGACATGCGCTTCATCAACCCGCAAGGGTTTGCCGAAGGCGAGCAGTTCTTCACCTATCTGAAGGACGCCTTCGACGTGCTCTATGCCGAGGGCGAGACCGCGCCGAAGATGATGTCGGTGGGGCTGCACTGCCGTCTTGCCGGCCGGCCCGGCCGCGCCGCGGGACTGATCCGCTTCCTCGACTATATCGGCAAGCACGATCGCGTCTGGGTGCCGACGCGGCTCCAGATCGCGCAGCACTGGCACGACAAGCATGCCCATCTTGCCGCCGACGCCTTCGAGATCGGGTGAGGACGATGGCGCAAATCTCGCTCGCCGATCTCAATGCTGCTGATAAGGCCAGCTTTGTCGCGGCCCTCGCCAACGTCGTCGAATATTCACCGTGGATTGCGGAGAAACTTGCCGGGCAGCGGCCGTTCGCCGGTATCAACCAGTTGCACTCAGCGCTGATGGCGGCGATCCAGGCCGCCGAGCCCGACGTGCAGCTCGCGCTGATCCGGGCGCATCCCGATCTCGCCAACAAGACCCAGCGTGCAGCGGGGCTCACTGCAGAATCGACAGACGAGCAGAACAGCGCCGGCCTCGACCGTCTCTCGGATGCAGAATACGCCGCGTTCGAGCGCGTCAACAATGCGTACCGCGAAAAATTCGGCTTCCCCTATATCGTCTGCGTGCGCCGTCACACCAGGGATTCCGTGTTGCGCGACTTCGAGACGCGGTTGCGCAATATCGCCAAGACCGAGACGCGGCGCGCGATCGAGGAGATCGGCCGCATCTCCGCGCTGCGGCTCGATCAGCTCGTCGTCGCCGACGACAAGCTGAAAGTGCACGGCCGGCTCTCAACTCATGTGCTGGACAATCACGCCGGAAAGCCTGCAGCCGGCATCCCGGTGGAGCTCGTCGAGCTCGCGAGCCTCGGTGAGAGCCGCGTCATCGCGCGCGCCGTGACCAATGCCGATGGCCGCACCGACCAGCCGCTGATCGGCGGCCGTCCGCTGCCGATCGGCCGCTACGAGCTTCGCTTCAGCGTTGCCAAATATTATTCCGAGCGCAACGTGCCGCTGTCAGACCCGCCGTTCCTCGACGAGATCCCGCTGCGCTTTGCGATCAGCGAGCCGGAAAGCCACTACCACGTGCCGCTGCTGGTCACGCCGTGGAGCTACTCGACCTATCGCGGCAGTTAATTCCCAAACTTCTCGTGCAGGGCCGGAAACATTCGGTCCGGCTTGAACGGCGGCGCGGTGAAGCGGATGCCGGTGGCATCCGCGATCGCGTTGCCGAGCGCGGCGGTGACCGGATTGTAAGGGCTCTCGCTCATCGACTTGGCGCCCAGCGGCCCGATCGTGTCGGACGTCTCGGCAAAGATGACCTCCGTGCGCGGAACGTCTGCGAAGGAGGGCAGGTGGTAGTCGCGGAATTTCGGGTTGGTGACGCGGCCGGTCGCGTCGATCACCATCTCCTCGTAGAGCGCCGCCCCGATCGCCTGCGCGACGCCGCCCTCGACCTGGCCGCGGCACTGCATGGGATTGGCGACGACGCCGGCGTCCGCCGCCTGCACGCTCCGGAGAATCTTGATCTCGCCGGTGCCCTTGTTCACGGCGACGCGAAAGCCCTGGACGTTGAAGCCGACCGAGCGCGGCGTCCCCTCGGAATTGCCGCTGGCCGCGAACGGCTGCCCGCGTTCGCGCGCAAGCTTCGCGAGTTCTGCAAACGACATCCGCCGCACGCCGCTGACGACGGCTTCGTCGTCGAGCGTGCAACTCGCGGCGTCGCACAGCCAGACGCTGGCGGCCACCGCCATCAGTTCGGTCGCGAGCTGCATCGCGGCTGCATGCGTTGCCTTGCCCGCAACGAAGGTGCCCGCACTGCCATAGGCGCCAGTGTCGTGGCCACCATGGGCGGTGTCGGACTGGCGCAAGCGGATGCGGTCGACGGTGGTTGCGAGCGTCGTCGCCGCGATCTGCCGGTGCACGGTGCTGGTGCCGTTGCCGAACTCGGCGGTGCCGACGGTGAGGTCGAAGCCGCCTTCGTCGTTGAGCGCGATCATCGCATCCGCGAGATGGCCGGCCGGCGGCACTGTGTCGATCATGGTCAGCGCGACGCCGTCGCCGATCAGCCACTCCGGCGTCAGGTCCGGCTGCGGGCCATCGGCCTGCATGGCGCGTTCGACTAGGTCGAGGCACTGGTCGAGCCCGTAGGAGCCATAGAGCACGTCGTGAAATTCGGACGGCGGCGGCGACAGCATGGGATCGCCTGGTTTGACGACGTTGCGCCGGCGCATGTCGTAGGGGCTGATGCCGAGCTGCCGTGCCAATTCGTCGATCGCGGCTTCGATCGCGATCTGCGTTTGGGGCAGGCCGTAGCCACGAAACGCGCCCGATGGCACCGTGTTGGTGTAGACGGCGAAGCCATCGACCTTCTTGTTCGGACAGTTGTAGACCGCGATGGACTCGGACAGCGAGTGGAACATCACGGGGCCGGCATGATTGCCGTAGGCACCGGTGTTGGAGAGCACCTCGAGCTGGAGCGCGGTGAGCCGGCCGTCGGCATCGGCGCCGGCCTTGATGTGGACCCGCATCGGATGCCGCGTCGAGGTCGCGATGAACTGCTCCTCGCGGGTCAGCTCCAGCTTGACCGGTCGTCCGGTCTTGAACGTCGCGAGCGCCAGAATGTCCTCGACGAACATCTCCTGCTTGCCGCCAAAGCCGCCGCCGACGCGTTCGCAGAACACGCGGACCTTGTCCAAGGGAAGCCCAAAGATGTCCGACAGCGCGCGGCGTGTCAGGAACGGCACCTGCGTGGAGGTACGGACATTGAGCACGCCGGAAGCATCGAGCCAGGCGAGGCCGCCATGGGTCTCCAGCGCGGCGTGCTGCACGCGATGACTGTGGAAGGTCGCCTCATAGGTGACGGCAGACGTCGCGAGTGCCGCCGCCACGTCGCCGTATTCGCCATGGGTCTCCGCCGCGAGGTTACGCTGGGGATCGGCGATGCGGTTCGCGGTGGTGCGGTCAGGATGAATGACAGGTGCACCCGGCGCCATCGCCTGCTCCGGATCGATCAGCGCAGGCAGGATTTCGTAATCGACCTTCAGCCGCCGGCACGCCTCCTCGGCGGCGGCCTCGCTCTCGGCGACGACGGCGGCGACCTTCTGGCCGATGAAGCGGACGACGTCATCGAGGATGCGGGTATCCTCCGGATCCATCCAGTCCTTCTCATGCCGCGCCGTCGAGATCAGCACCGACGGCGCATCCTCATGCGTCAGGACCGCGTGCACGCCGGGCACGCGCAGCGCGTCCGACTTGTCGATCGCGACGATTTTCGCGTGGGCGTGCGGCGAGCGCAGCAGCTTGATGTGCAGTAGGCCGTCGATCTGCGTGTCGAAGGTGTAGCGCGCCTTGCCGCGCACGACGTCGGGGCCCGCGGGCGCCGGCAGGCTGCGGCCGAAGGCGGCGCCGGGCTCGACGCTCTCCTCGACATTGGTCTTGCCGAGCAGCGCGTCCTCGATCGAGCGATAGCCGGTGCAGCGACAGATATTGCCCTTCAGCGCCGATCCGAGATCAGTACGCTGCGCCTGGTTCAGCGAGGCGCAGGTCAGGATCATGCCGGCGGTGCAGAAGCCGCATTGGAAGCCTTGCGCGTCGAGGAAGGCCTGCTGCATCGGATGCGCGCCATGGTCGCCACCGAGCCCTTCGATCGTGGTGACGGCGCGCCCCTCGGCGCGGAACGCTGGGATGAGGCAGCTATGCACCGGCTCGCCGTCGAGCAGCACGGTGCAGGCACCGCAATCGCCGGCATCGCAGCCCTTCTTCACGCCGAAATGGCCGAGCTCGCGCAGGAACGTGCGCAGGCACTGGCCGGCGCGCGGCTCTTGCGGGAAGGTCTTGCCGTTGACCTCGAAACTCATGACGGCGTTGCCCCGACGAGTTCGGCGCGAATCTCCTCGGCGAGCCTTAGCGTCATATGCTTGCGCCAGGTCGGCTTGCCGTGGATGTCGGTGTGGTACAGATCATCCGGGATCTGCTGCGCGATCGCGTCGCGAAGCGCGCCCGCGTCCGGAGCCTTGCGAAAGGACAGCTGGATCGGTCGCACCGTCGATGCGGTCATCGACAGCGTCAGCGTGCCATCGCTATCCAGGCTGCCGATCAGAAGCGCCGCAGAGCGGCCGACAGGGGCTAGCGAGATCTGGCGAAAGGCCGTGCGGCGCTTCAGCGCGGCAATCGGGATATCGATCTGCCGGATCAGGTCGCCCGGCGTCAGGCGGTTGCGCTGGTTGCCAATGACGAAGTCGACGACGGGTATCTTCTCTTCACCGCCGCCGGCCTTCCAGATGGTGCAGACGCCGTCCAGCGCTGATGTGAGCGAGATCATCGGTCCCGCCGGCAGCGACATGCAGAGATTGCCGCCGACCGTCGCGGTCTTCCAGATCTTGAATGACGCAAGGAAAGCCCGGCAGCACTGGCCGATCAGCGGGGCTGCGAGCCAGTCGGGCGGGCAGGCGAAACCGTCGAGCTGCGTGATGGTGCAGGTGGCGGAGATGGTGAGATGGGTGTCGGTGATCGTCAGCGCCGGCCATTTCAGGTCAGTGAGATCGATCAGCCGCTTCAGGTGGACCTGGGGCTCCGAGAACAGCCAGGTGCCGCCCGCGAGCCAAGCATCACCTTCCGCCCAGGCGGGCAGTTGTGCGCGCGTTTGCGGATGGGCCACCGTCGTGATGGTATTCAAATCCATGGCTGCGCCAAAGCTTTTCGCCCGTGAATCGTACAGATGAGTCTTGCAAGACCGGAGCCAAGTCGCAACAAGCAAGTCGTAGCATGAAGGTGATCGGGCCGGCGGCCGCCTTCGCGGGCCTGTCATCAGCGGATGTGAGGAGAACCAGGATCATGAGCGATGCAAAGCCGATCTGGCTCAGGGATCCGCTGGCCATCCTCGCTGACGGCGCCGAGCGCGGGATCGTGGTGAGGGATGGCCGGATTGTCGAGCTCGTGCCGGCCGGCGGCAGGCCTGCGACGGCGGATGTCGCGGTGTTCGACGCGGGCGAGCATGTCGTGCTGCCAGGCCTGATCAACACACATCATCACTTCTATCAGACGCTGACGCGGGCGCTGCCGGCGGCGATGGACCGCGAGCTGTTTCCCTGGCTCCAGGCGCTCTATCCGGTGTGGGCGAGGATGACGCCGGAATCGCTCGAGCTCGGCGTCACCGTGGCGATGTGCGAGCTCCTGCTCTCGGGCTGCACCACCACAACGGATCACCACTATGTGTTCCCGGCGGGACTCGAGGAGTCCGTCGATATCGAAGTCGCAGTCGCAAAACGGCTCGGTGTCCGGGTGCTGCTCACGCGCGGCTCGATGAACCTGTCGCAGCGCGATGGCGGCCTGCCGCCCGACAGCGTCGTACAGGACGAGGACACCATCCTCGCCGACAGCGTGCGGGTGGTCGCAAAGCATCACCAGCGCGGCGCGGATGCGATGGTGCAGATCGCGCTGGCGCCATGTTCACCATTCTCGGTCACGACGTCCCTGATGCGCGCCACCGCCGATCTCGCCGACAAGCTGGACGTCCGCCTGCACACCCATCTCGCCGAGACCGAGGACGAGACCAATTTCTGCCAGCAGATGTATGGCTGCCGCCCGCTCGACTATCTCGAGCAATGCGGATGGCTCAATGCGCGGACCTGGCTCGCCCACGGCATCTTCTTCAATGCGGAGGAGATGAAGCGGCTCGGCAAGGCCAAGACCACCATCAGCCACTGCGCATGCAGCAATCAAATTCTGGCGTCGGGCTGCTGCCCGGTGTGCGAGATGGAGGAGGCCGGTGTCGGCATCGGCATCGGCGTCGACGGCTCGGCCTCGAACGACGGGTCGAATTTGATGCAGGAGGTGCGGGCCGCGTTCCTGCTGCAGCGGGCGCGTTACGGGGTAGCAAAAGTGAGTCACAAGGACGCGCTTCGTTGGGCCACCAAGGGCTCGGCGGCCTGCGTCGGCCGGCCGGAACTGGGCGAGATCGCCGTCGGCAAGGCCGCCGATCTCGCCCTGTTCAAGCTCGACGAACTACGCTTCTCTGGCCACGGCGATCCGCTGGCCGCGCTGGTGCTGTGCGGGGCGCATCGGGCCGACCGGGTGATGGTAGGGGGACAATGGGCCGTGATCGACGGCGCGATCCCGGGACTGGATGTTCCCGATCTCATTCGCCGCCACAGTTCCGCGGCGCGGGCGATGCAGGCGGGATAATCCAGGCGAAAATAAAAAGAGGGGGCGACCACAAGTGCCGGGTGCTTCTGGCCACCCCCTCCGAACCTCCTCCGGGAGGAGCAGGTGATCTAGGCAATGCAAGAAGCGTGCTACTTGCCCGGAAGCTTGTCGTCGATGCCTTTGACATAGAAATTCATGCCGAGGATCTGGCCGTCATCGAGGTGATCGCCACCTTTGCACTCGACCGGCTTGCCGTCCTGCCCAACGACCGGGCACTTGAACGGATGCAGCTTGCCCGCTGTGATCGCGGCCTGGGCATCCTCGGCGAGCTTCTTCACGTCGTCAGGCATGTTGGTGTAGGGCGCCATCGCGAACATATGGCTGTCGAGGCCACCCCAGCTGTCCTCGGACTTCCAGGTGCCGGCGAGCTCGGCCTTGACGCGTTCGATGTAATAAGGGCCCCAGGTGTCCAGGATCGAGGTGAGCTGGGTCTTCGGCCCGAACTTGATCATCTCGGAATCCTGGCCGAAAGCGAGCTTGCCGCGTTCGCTGGCAATCTGCATCGCCGCGGGCGAATCCGTGTGCTGCATGATCACGTCGGCGCCCTGGTCGATCAGCGCCTTGGCGGCGTCGGCCTCCTTGCCCGGGTCGAACCATGTGTTGGCCCAGATGATCTTGACCTTGATGTTCGGATTGATGGTCTGCGCCGCGAGGATCGTCGCGTTGATGCCGGAGACGACCTCCGGAATCGGGAACGAGCCGATATAGCCGAGCACGCCGGACTTCGACATCTTGGCCGCGATCAGGCCCTGGATGTAGCGGCCCTGCCACCATTTGGCCGAGTAGGTCGACATGTTCGGGTTGCGCTTGTAGCCGGTGGCGTGCTCGAAATGCACGTTCGGATATTTCTTGGCGACCTTCAGCGTCGGGTCCATGTAGCCGAACGAGGTCGTGAAGATCAGCTTGTTGCCGGCGCGGACGAGCTGCTCGATGGAGCGCTCGGCGTCGGGACCTTCGGGCACGTTCTCGAGATAGGTGGTCTCGATCTTGTCGCCCAGCTCCTTCACCAGGGCCTGGCGCGCGAGGTCGTGCTGGTAGGTCCAGCCCAAGTCTCCGATCGGACCCAGATAGATGAAGCCGACTTTCAGCTTGTCGGCGGCGGAGGCTGCGCTGACGCTTCCGGCAAGCAAAAGCCCGGCAGCCAGAGCAAGAAGTGATTTCCTCATCATCAATCTCCAAACATCAGGGGACAGCCACGATCCGCAACGTACGCGCCCCATCGCGCACGCCGCGGAAATGAAACTAGCGGTCGGGCACGAACACGGTGCCGAGCGCGGCCGGCGCGGTCGAGCCGCCGGTGCGCGCGCGTGAGAGCAGGACCAGGACGATGACGGTTGCGAGGTAAGGCAGCGCCGACATGAACTGCGAGGGAATGCCGACGCCCCAGCCCTGCGCGTGCAGTTGCAGGATCGTCACCGCGCCGAACAGGTAGGCGCCGACCACGAGCCGGCCGGGCCGCCAGGACGAAAACACCACCAGCGCCAGCGCGATCCAGCCGCGGCCCGCGGTCATGCCGGGAATGAAGAACGGTGTGTAGGCGAGCGGCAGGTAGGCGCCGGCGAGGCCTGCGCAGGCGCCGCCGAACATCACGGCGAAGGTGCGGATGCGCAGCACGGGGTAGCCGAGCGCATGCGCGGAGACATGATTGTCGCCGCAGGCACGCAGGATCAATCCCGCGCGCGTGCGGTACAGGAACCACCAGACGCCGATAACGAGTGCGATGGAGAAATAGACGAAGGCGTCCTCGCCGAACAGCATCCGGCCAATCAGCGGCATGTCCGTGAGGCCGGGAATGGAGAGGTGCATCGCGGGCGTGATGCGCTCGCCGACGAAGCCGGCGCCGATCAGGCCGGACAGGCCGACGCCGAGGATGGTCAGCGCGAGACCCGTTGCAACCTGGTTGACGGCGAGCCCGAGCGTCATCAGCGCGAACACCAGCGACATCAGCGCGCCCGCGACGATGCCGAACAGCGCGCCGATGAAGATCGAGCCGGTGAGCCACGCACCCGCAAAGCCGCAGGCCGCACCGACGATCATCATGCCCTCGACGCCGAGATTGAGGACACCGGAGCGCTCGGTCACGAGTTCGCCGGTCGCGGCGATCAGGAGCGGCGTCGATGCGGCGAGCACCGCGAGGATGATGGCTTCAACCAGTTCCACGGGCCACCTGTCGGTTCGGGAAAACCAGCTTGAAGCGATAGAGAATGAGCGAATCGCAGGCGAGGACGTAGAACAGGAGGATGCCTTGGAAAACCTTGGTGACGTCCAACGGGATCTTCATCGCGATCTGCGCCTGCTCGCCGCCGATAAAGGTCAATGCGAGGAAAAGGCCTGCAATTAATATTCCAAGCGGGTTCAACCGACCGAGGAAGGCGACGATGATTGCGGTAAAGCCGTAGCCGGGCGAGATGCCGGGTTGGAGATGCCCGACCGGACCCGCCACCTCAATGATGCCGGCGAGCCCGGCGAGCGCGCCCGACACAGCGAAAGTCAGGATGACCAACTGGTTGGCGTTGAAGCCGCCGAACCGCGCGGCGCGCGGCGCCGCGCCGACCACGCGAATCTCAAAGCCCTTGATGGTTCGGCCGAGCAGGATCGCGGCGGCCGCGACGACGAGCAGGGCGATGATCGAGCCGAGATGCAGCCGGCCGCCTTCGATCAGCAGGGGCACCGTCGCTACCGGATCGAACTCGGCCGTGGTCGGGAAGTTGAAGCCATGCGGATCGCGCCAGGGGCCGCGCACGAGATAGTCGAGGAAGAGGTCGGCGACATAGACCAGCATCAGGCTGGTCAGGATTTCGCTGGCGCCGAACTTCACCTTGCAGATCGCCGGGATCAGCGCATAGAGCGCACCTGCGGCGGCGGCGAGCACGAGCATCGCCGGCAGCACCCAGGCCCCGGCATCGGTGCCCTGCGTCTTCACCGCGATCCAGCTTCCGGCCACCGCGCCGATCAGGAATTGCCCTTCGGCGCCGATGTTCCACGCGTTGGCGAGATAGCAGAGCGACAACCCGATCGCGATCATCACCAGAGGCGTCGCCTTCACCGCGATCTCCTGCAGTGAATAGCCGTCGGTCAACGGCGCGATGAAATAGGCTTGCAGCGCCAGAAGCGGATTCTTGCCGAGGATCGCGAACAGGACGGTCATGGTCGCGATCGTGAGGCCGATCGCGATGAGCGGCGAGACCAGCGCGATCGTGTTGGAACGCTCGACGCGCTTCTCAAGCACCAACTGCATGCGCGGCCTCCTTCGGCTCCAGGCTGCTGCCCCCCATCAACAGGCCGAGTTTTTCGCGCGTGGCTTCGCTCGTGGCAAGCGGCGCCGAGAGCCGGCCGTGGAACATCACGGCGATGCGGTCGGCGATCTCCGCGAGCTCGTCGAGATCCTGGCTGGTGACGAGCACGGCGGCGCCTGCGGTTGCGAGATCAAGCAGCGCCTGGCGGATCACGGCGGCGGCACCGGCATCGACGCCCCAGGTCGGCTGGCTCACCACCAGCACCGCGGGGTTGCGCAGGATCTCGCGGCCGACGATGAACTTTTGCAAATTGCCGCCGGACAGGCTCGCAGCTTCCGGATCCCGTTTGGCCTTGCGAACGTCGAACGTTTCGGTCGCGCGGTCCACGGTTTTCAGTGTCGCCGCGGTGTCGATGAAGCCGTGATGGACCATGCCGCTGGCGGCGTGCCCGGTCAGTAGCGCGTTCTCCGACAGCTTCATGCGCGGCGCGGTGCCGTGGCCGAGCCGTTCCTCCGGGACGAACGCCGCGCCCAGCTTGCGGCGCCGGGTGATCGAGAGGTGGCCGGCGGCGATGCCCTCGATCACCACCGTGCCAGGGTCCTTCGACAGGCGCTCGCCGGAGAGCGCGGCGAACAACTCGTCCTGGCCATTGCCGGCGACGCCGGCGATGCCGAGGATCTCGCCGCCCTTCAGCTCGAACGAGATGTGCTCGAGCCGCACGCCATGCGCCTCGCTCGGCGCGAGTGAAAGGTCGTTGACGACGAGCCGCGGCACGGTGGTCTTGCGGCCTACCGGTGCTCTCACTTCCCTGATCTCGCCGCCGACCATCATCCGCGCGAGCGAGGCCGCGGTCTCGAGCCGGGGATTGCAGGTCTCGACCTTCTTGCCGCCGCGCAGGATCGTGGCGGTGTCGCAGAGCCGCTTCACCTCCTCCAGCTTGTGGCTGATGTAGAGGATGGCGCGGCCTTCGGCCTTGAGGCGTTCCAGCACGATGAAAAGCTGGTCGGCCTCCTGCGGTGTCAGCACGGCGGTCGGCTCGTCCAGGATCAGGAATTTCGGATCCTGCATCAGCGCGCGGACGATCTCGATGCGCTGGCGCTCGCCGACCGAGAGTTGCCAGACCTCGCGCCTGGGATCGAGCGGAAGGCCGTAGGTCTTCGACACCTGCTCCAGCCGCGCCGACATGTCCTTGAAGGATTCCCTGCCGTCGAGGCCGAGCGCGACGTTCTCGGCGACCGTGAGATTGTCGAACAGCGAGAAATGCTGGAACACCATGCCGATGCCGCGGCTACGCGCCTCTGATGGACCCGACAGCACGATGGGGTGGCCCTGCCAGCGGATCTCGCCGGCGCTGGGCTGGATCAGCCCGTAGATCGCCTTGACCAGCGTCGACTTGCCGGCGCCGTTCTCGCCGAGCAGGGCATGGATCTGTTTCGGCTGGATCTCGATGCTGATGGAGTCGTTGGCGAGGAAATCACCATAGCGCTTGGTGAGCCCGATCGTCTGAAGCAGAGGGGGCTCGCCGGAATGCAGGTCGTTGGACGTCTGATCTAACATTCGCTGATGCGCTGGCACGGGGTGAAGTGCCTCAATTGTGGGCTAGTTTGAACCGTCGCGTAAGATGTGAAAAAGCGTCATCCCTTGCTCAACGCTTCGGCAGGCGGTCTGTGTCGCGAGTCGCGGCCCTTGTCAGTCGATGATCGTTTCCAACCGACATCAGGGAGAGCCATTGCGGCGGCCTCCCTGCGAGAGACGCCTGTTGCAAATTTGTGACGGCTCAAACCAAATCGGAACCCGCTGTGCAGGCCTGACGTGAAGTTGAGCAAAGTCGCGCCTGCGCGCGTATGCAATTCCCGACCGGGCCAACGGTCGCTGTCGTCAATTGTGTCTGCATTCTTGCGCCGCCACAAAAGACAAATGAAATCAAACGGGAATCTTCGGCATCGCGTCACCGCACGCACGCAGCAGCGAAACGGAAAAAATCCTCGAATTCCTGGGTTGAAAGGCCGCCTCCTGCCGAAACAAGCGGCATGCCTTGAAAAAAGTTGAGGCTTCTCACTCCGGGAGATCGGCGCAAGTGTCGCACCCAAGGGGCGTTCATTTTTACGTGTCCAAACTTGGGGGTATTCAGGATGTCGTTTGGTTTCAAGGCAATCGCAGCCGCGGCGCTGTCGATTGCTACACTCGCTACCAGTGGCCTGGCTCAGGCAGCGGACCTGCCGGTCAAGGCTGCCAAGAAAGCGTCGGACGTCCCGTTCTTCCTGGTGATCGACAACCGCGTCACGTTCTCCTGGATGCCCAAGGGCACTGACCCCGGCATGTGGAGCGTCAATCCGAACGGCAGCATCAACGGTACGACCGCCAAGCAGGTCTATTCGTTCACGCACTTCGACCTCTGGGCCTACGGCACCAACTTCTTCACCATCTCGATGTTCAAGTCGGGCCATAACGACCCTGCTTCGCCCTGTATCGCACCTGGTCTGTCTTCCTCCTTCGGTGCAGCCGACTGCGCCGGCGCGACCGAGATCTACGGCCTGTTCCGCTCGACCTTCGGCTGGAACCAGCTCTTCAACACCAAGGCCTTCACCATGGGGCCGCTACAGAACATTTCGTTTGAAGTCGGTATGGATGGCAATTCCGAGAACACCTTCTTGGCGCCCGCGAAGCGGGACGTCGTTGCCGGTCTCCAGTTCGCCTTCGACCTTCCTTACAAGGGCTACATCAACGTCGCGCCCTTGATGTACTGGGAGTTCTCCAACCACAACGCCTTCACTCAGTGCGGCAGCGGTTTTGCTGGCCCCCTCCCGGGTGTGAGCTGTAACTCCGATGGCAATGTCAGCTACAACCCGACCTGGGCCGTCGAAATCAACTACTATATGGACCTCGGCTTCCTGCCGCCGAACATGCAGTTCTGGTCGATCAGCGGCCGCGCCGGCTGGTATGGAGCGAAGGGCGACTCGAACGGCCTGCCTGCGCTCTCCGGCCCTGGCCGGTTCTCTACTGCTTCCAAGGTCGAGTTGAACAGCGAACCGATCCGCCTGACCTTCGACGCTTCGAAGGCCGCCTGGGGTGACAAGTACTCGCACTTCGTCGATCTCTGGGTTGCCTATCGCTACTGGCAGAACAAGTTCGGCCTCGACCACAACGCCATGCCCGGCGTCTGCACGGTCGCCGCGACCGGCCAGAGCACCAACAGCTGCACCGAGTCCACGGTTTACGGGGGTATCACTGTGAAGTTCTGATCGGCTGAAGGTCTTCAGGTTTGAATAACGCCGCGCAGGAATGCGCGGCGTTATTAGCGTTTCCGAGCGTAGGGTGGGCAAAGGCGCAATGCGCCGTGCCCACCATCTTCCCAGATAGTTAGTTATCGGTGGGCACGCTTCGCTTTGCCCACCCTACGAAGTCGAGTTGTTGAGCTCGCTACTTGGTCCACACGCCGTCGTGCAGCGCCTCGGCCTCGTCCTCAAGCAGCGGCCCGACGACTTCCGTCGATCGCTGGCCGCTGGCAAAGACCTCGCGACAGGGCAGGTCGAGCGTCGGGTTCTCCGGATGGTTGCCGGTGACGCCGCGCAGGCGGTGCTCGCTGAGGCCATAGACCACGCGGCCGATGCCGGCCCAGTAGATCGCGCCGGCACACATCGCGCAGGGCTCGGCGGAGGAATAGAGCGTGGCTTTCGCCAGCACCTCGCGGTCGAGCATACGGCAGGCCTGCGTGGCCGCGAGGCGCTCGGCATGCGCAGTGCCGTCATGGTCGGGCATGTAGCCGTTCTCGGTCTCGATCAGCACCTTGCCATCGGCATCGACGACGACGCAGCCGAACGGATGGTTGCCATGGGTGAGCGAGCGGCGCGCGACCGTGAAGGACAGGCGAAGGAAGTGCTCGTCGCGCTCGGATCCACCGCTCATCGCTCGTCTCTGGTCAATGCCCCGCCATATGCCGGCCGACCACGGTGAGATCGGCTTCGCTGGTTCGTGCTTCATACACGAATTCGCCGTGGAACATCACCACCAGCCGATCGGAGAGTTCGAGCAATTCGTCGAGATCCTCGCTGACGAGCAGCACGGCGGCGCCACGGTTGCGGGCGGCCATGATCTCGGCGTGGATCTGCGCCACCGCCGCGAAGTCGAGGCCGAAACAGGGATTGGCCGCGATCAGCACCTCGACGTTGCCGCCAAGCTCGCGCGCCAGCACGGCGCGCTGGACGTTGCCGCCCGACAGCGCCGCGATCGGCGTATCGGGCGTGCGGGTCTTGATCTTGTACTGTGCGATTTTCTTCTTCGCATCGTCCCGGAAGGCGCCGCGGTTGAGCCACCAGCCGCCGCTTGCGAAGGGCGCGCGGTCGAATTCACGGAAGGCGATGTTGTCGGCGACGCTCATGCCGCCGACGCAGGCGTTCTTCAGCGGCTCCTCGGGCAGGAGCGACATCTTGTGGCGCCGCATCTCTTCGCGGCTGGCGTGATAGGAATCGCCCGCGATGCGAATTTCACCACCCTCCGCCTCGCGCTGGCCGGCCAACACCTCGACCAACTGGCGCTGGCCATTGCCGGAGACGCCGGCAATGCCCACGATCTCACCGGCGCGGACCGTGAGTGAGACGTCGTGCACGGCGATGGCGCCCGCGTCGTCGAGCGCGCGGACTTGTGCCAATTCCAGCCGGGCCTGGCCGGCTTCGCCGGTGCGCGGCGGCTGCACGGTCAGCTCCTCGGCGCCGATCATGGTTCGTGCCATCGCATCCGGTGTGAGTTCGGAAACCTTGCCGGCACCTGCGAGCTTGCCGCGGCGCAGGATGGTGACGTCGTCGGCGAAGGCCATGACCTCGCGGAATTTGTGCGTGATCATCAGGATGGTCAGTTCGCCCTTGACGACCATGTCGCGGAGCATGCCGAGCACTTCGTCGGCCTCCGCCGGCGTCAGCACCGAGGTCGGCTCGTCCAGGATCAGGAAGCGGCGCTTCAGATAGAGCTGCTTGAGGATCTCGCATTTCTGCCGCTCCCCGGCGGAGATGTCGGAGACCTTGGCGCCGAGCGGTACCTTGAACGGCATCCGCGCCAGAAAAGCCTCGAGCTCCTTCATCTCCTTTGGCCAGTTCACCACGGCCGGCACATCGTCGCGGGCCAGCACGAGATTTTCCGCGACCGTCATGGCCGGCACCAGGGTAAAATGCTGGTAGACCATGCCGAGGCCGAGCGCGTGGGCGTCCTTTGGATTCGCGATCGCCTGCTCGCGGCCGCCGACGAGGATGTCGCCTTCGGTCGCGTGGTAATAGCCCATGATGCATTTGACGAGCGTCGACTTGCCGGCGCCGTTCTCGCCGAGCAGCGCGTGGAACGAGCCCGGCCGCACCTTCAGCTCGACATTGTCGAGCGCGAGGAAGTCGCCGAAGCGCATGGTCATGGCGATGGCGTCGACGCCGAAGGCGCCTGCTGGCGGCGGTGTTTCGCCGATGATCACGAAATAGCTCCGATGAAGGCGTCCGACGTCGAGACCGCGCCGAACACGCCGCCCTGCATCTTGATCATCTTCAGGGCATGGTCGTGATTGCTCTTGTCGGTGGCGCCGCAGCAATCGTGCAGCAGGACGCATTCGAAGCCGCGATCGTTGGCCTCGCGCATCGTGGTGTGGACGCAGACGTCGGTCGTGATGCCCGTGAGCACGATGTTCTCGATGCCACGCACGCGCAGGATCAGCTCCAGGTCGGTGGCGCAGAACGAGCCCTTGCCGGGCTTGTCGATGATCGGCTCGCCCGGCAGCGGCGCCAGCTCCTCGATGATGTCCCAGCCCGGCTCGCCGCGAACGAGGATACGCCCGCAAGGGCCGGGATCGCCGATGCCGGCGCCGATCTGGCGCGAGCGCCAGCGCTTGTTGGCGGGAAGGTCGGAGAGATCGGGGCGGTGGCCTTCGCGCGTATGGATGATGTGGAAGCCTTGCGCGCGCATCGCTGCGAGCAACTTCTTGATCGGCTCGATCGGCGCCCGCGTCAGCGAGAGGTCGTAGCCCATCTTGTCGACATAGCCGCCGATGCCGCAGAAATCGGTCTGCATGTCGATGATGATGAGCGCGGTGTTTTCGGGACGGAGATCGCCATTGTAAGGCCAGGCGTAGGGCTCGGACTTGAGATAGCGCTCGGGCATGATTTCGCTCTCTAGCGGGTGATCGACAATTCGGCCGGGGCTCCGGTCAGCGTGCGTTTCGGCGAGCAGGTGATGATCATGATCGCCAGCGTCAGGATGTAGGGGGCGGCGTTGAAGAGGTGGTAGCCGGAGGTGACGCCGACCGATTGCAGTGCAGGGCCCAGGGCCGCGGCACCGCCGAAGGCGAGCGAGGCCCACAGGCAGAGCAGGGGATCCCAGCGCGCGAAGATCACGAGGGCCACGGCGGTGATGCCCTGGCCGGAGGACAGGCCCTCGTTCCAGCTTCCGGGATAGAACAGCGACAGGAACGAGCCGCCGATGCCGGCAAGGAAGCCGCCGACCATGGTCGCGCGCAGGCGGATCAGCAACACGGAATGGCCCATCGCGCGCGCTGCGTCGGAGCTCTCGCCGGCGGTGCGGATCAAAAGGCCCCAGCGCGTGGTGCGGAAGGCCCAATAGAGGATCGGCGCGAGCGCGACGCCGATCAGGAACAGGACGTTGACGCGCAGCGCGGCGCGAACCTGCGGGACGTCGCTCCACCAGCCAAAATCGATCGCGGGCAGGCGCGGCGCGGTGGGCTCGATCAGCGGCTTGCCGAGATAGAAGGCAAGGCCGGTGCCGAACAGCATCAGCGCGATGCCGACCGCGATATCGTTGACGCGCGGCAGCGAGCAGATGCCGGCGTGCAATGCGCCCAGCAGTGCACCTGTGATGCCGGCGGCGAGCACGCCAAGCCAGGGCGATCCCGTGAGATACGAGATTCCGTAGGCGCTCATCGCGCCCATCACCAGCGTGCCCTCAAGGCCGAGATTGATGCGGCCGGAGCGTTCGGTGATGCATTCGCCGAGGCTCACGAACAGGAACGGCGTGGAGACGCGGATGGCGCCGCCGAGCACGGCGAGGGGGACAGTCCAGAGCCCGATCGATCCGTCTGCCATCTCAGGATTTTCCCTTCAAGAATCCAATGCGGCCGTAAAGTGCATCGCTGGCCAGCACGAAGACGAAGATGATGCCCTGAAGCACCAGAACGGATGCGTCGGGCAGTCCGAGGCGGCGCTGCAAAAGGCCGCCGCTGGCGCTGATGCCGCCGAGCAGGATCGCGACGGGAATGATCGCGAGCGGATTCTGCCGGGCGAGGAAGGCGACAAGAATGCCGGTGAAGCCGTAGCCCGCCGCAAGGTTGGCGTTGGTGCGTCCCTGCACCGCGGCGACCTCGACCATGCCGGCGAGGCCCGCGGCGCCGCCGGCGAGGAAGCAGATGGTCAGGATCAGCTTGCTGACGCCGAGACCGACGATCTTTGCGGCGCGGATGTTGCCGCCGGCGACGCGCGCGGCGAAGCCGAACACGGTGTGATAGATCAGGACGTAGGCGGCGATCGCGGCGATCAGGCCGAAGACGAGGCCCCAATGCACGTCGGTGCCGGGAATGCTGCCGATCATGTTGGCGGCGCCGATCTCGCGCGTCGACGGCTTGTTGAGGCTGGCGGGATCGCGCATCAGCCCCTCAACAAGATGATTGAGGATCGCGAGCGCGATGTAGACGAGCAGCAGGCTCGAGATGGTCTCGTTGACGCCGCGATACTGGCGCAAGCCGCCCGACAGAATGATCCACAGACCGCCGCCGATCACGCCGCCGACGACCATGGCAATTTGGACGACGAGCGGCGGCATGCCCTGAAGCGCCAGCGCGGCGCTGGTCGCCGACAGCGCGCCGATCAGGAGCGCGCCTTCGCCGCCGATGATGACCATGCCGAGCTGTGCCGGCAGTGCGGTGCAGAGCGCGGTGAGGATCAGCGGCGCGGCACGCGTCAACGTATTCTGCCAGGAGAACCAGGTGCCGAAGGCGCCGTAGTACATATAAAAATAGAGATCGAGCGGGTTCTTGCCGAACATCGCGACGAAGATGCCGAAGATCACGAGCGCGCCGGCCAGCGCCGCGCCCGGGATCAGGATGTATTCGATTGTCGCGCCGTGGCGCTGGAGAAAGCCGGGATCGGCGGCCGGGGCAATTGTCCCGGCCGCTTCAGTAGAATCCGCGGCTTCCGTTGTCACGAAGTCGCTCCGATCACGCCTTCGACCAGGTAGTCCATCTTCTCAAGTTCGGGATCCTTCTGGCCGCGATCGGTGCCGGCTGCGATCACCGTCTTGCCCTTGTTGTCGACCAAGCCGCCCTTGAAGATGGCGTAGCCCTCCGCCGACAGGAATTTGGCCTTGACCTCGTCGGCGTGCTTGCGCGCTTCGGCGGAGACTGCCTCACCGTAGGGCGAGGTCTTGACGATCTCTTCCTTGAGGCCGCCGCGATAGAAGTTCGGGATGCTTTCGCCGGCGGCGATCATCTTCACGAACTTCGGATAGAGCGCTTCCCAATTCCACTCGGCACCGGTGAGATACGCCTTCGGCGCCAGCGGCGACTGGTTGGTGTGATAGCCGCAGACGAAGGCGCCGCGGCGTGCGGCGTTCTCGACCATGGTCTTCGGACCGTCGACATGGCAGGTGAGCACGTCGACGCTCTGATCGATCAGGCTGTTGGTGGCTTCGGCCTCCTTGACCGGCATCGACCAATCGCCAGTGAAAATAACCTGCGTGGTGGCCTTGGGATTGGCGAGCCTGGCGCCGAGCGCGAAGGCGTTGATGTTACGCAGCACCTGCGGGATCGGCTTGGCGGCAACGAAGCCGAGCTTGCCGCTCTTGGAGGTGTAGCCGGCAACGATGCCCGAAATGTACTGGGCCTCGTCGATATAGCCAAAATAGCTGCCGGCGTTCTTTGGATCCTTGTCGCTCCACAGGCCGCCGCAGTGCTCGAAGCGCAGCTTCGGGAACTTGGTGGCCATCTTGATCATGTGCGGGTTGTAGTAGCCGAACGAGGTCGGGAAGAGCAGGGTGGCGCCGTCGAGGTTGATCATGGACTCGATCGTCTTCTCGACCGCGTCGGTCTCCGGCACCTTCTCTTCCTCGACGACCTTCAGCCCCGGAATTTTCTTCAGGGCCGCCGCGCCCTGCGCATGCGCCTGGTTGTAGCCGTAGTCATCGCGCGAGCCGACATAGATGAAGCCGATGGTCGTTTCGGCCGCCAAGGCCGGGCGGACGCCCGCTGCCGCACCGAGGGTCAGGGCCGCGCCGCCCTGCAACAAATGACGTCGTGAAATCTTGCCGAAATCCATTGCTCGCTCCCCTTGGCGGATGTCCCGCCTTAATCTCGCGACCGCGCCGGTCTGGCGGAGCCTGGGATAAGATGTCGCAAGCTTCGTGCCAGAGGCCACGGAGTGGTCAATTGATCTGAAGTCATTGAAAAGTATCGTGTTTGTAAATTTTCAGAATTCTGTCGAGTAAGCCAGCAGATTAACTTTTGAGCAAAATATAGAAGTTGTATGCAATGGAGTTGAGCAGCCAGGCGCAGCTCGCGTGTGTGCGTGACGGGAGCTACGGTCCGCCGGCAACCCGCATTCATGCTACCCACGCGCGGATCGGGACCGCGTTCGTGATTTTTTGCTGGCACCGAACTTGTATCGATCGCCGCCAGGACCGCCGCCGCGGTCCCAAGAGATGGGAAGCTCGCCGAGATGGTTGCTGGTAACGCCGTTCAGAATGCATCGCTCGGCGAGGAGATCGTGCGACGGATCGACGAGCTCGCCGCGATCTCGGAAGACGGCGACAAGCTCACCCGCATCTACCTCACCAACGAGCTGCGCAAGGCCGCTGACCTCATCCTGGGCTGGATGCGCGAAGCCGGCATGAGCGCGCATCTCGATGCGATCGGGAATGTCTGCGGACGCTACGAAGGCGAGCAGCCAGGGGCGCCCTGCCTGATGCTCGGCTCGCACTACGACACGGTGCGCGATGCCGGCAAATGGGACGGTCCGCTGGGGGTGATCACGGCGATCGCCTGCGTCGCCGATCTCAATCGCCGCGGCAAGCGCCTGCCGTTCGCGATCGAGGTGATCGGCTTTGCCGATGAAGAGGGGGTACGTTTCGCCTCGACGCTGCTCGGAAGCCGGGCGGTGGCCGGCACCTTCGACGAGAGCGTCCTGAACACGCGCGACCGCGACGGCGTGTCGATGCGCGATGCGCTCGTCGCGTTCGGCCTCGATCCCGATCACATCGGCGCGGCCGCGCGGGCCCGGCGCGAGCTGCTCGCCTATCTCGAATTGCACATCGAGCAGGGCCCGGTGCTGGAAGCCCAGAACCTGCCCGTCGGTGTCGTCACTGCGATTGCGGGCGCGACACGGCTCGCTGCGCGGCTGACCGGAATGGCCGGCCATGCCGGCACCGTGCCGATGGCGCTGCGCCGTGATGCACTCGCCGGCGCGGCCGAATGCATCGGCGCGATCGAGCAGTTTTGCCGCACCGACGCGGACGGGTTGGTCGGCACCGTCGGCTATATCCAGGCGAGGCCCGGGGCGACCAATGTCATCCCGGGCGAAGTGTCCTTCACCATCGACATGCGGGCACCGACCGACATGCATCGCAAGCGCGCGGTCGCCGATATCGTCCGCCAGATCGAGGCGATTGCAAAACGCCGGCAATTGGCGCTACAGCTCGACGTCACTCACGAGAACCGCACCGCGCCTTGCGCACCCTGGCTGAAGGATCAGATCGCGCAGGCGATCGCTGCCGAAGGCGCGTCGGTGTTCGAGCTGCCGAGCGGAGCAGGGCACGACGGCATGGCGATGATCGATATCGCCGATGTCGGCATGATCTTCGTCCGCTGTCGCGGCGGCATCAGCCACCACCCGGACGAGCACGTCGAGCTCGCCGATGCCAACGCGGGCGCGCGCGTGCTGCTGCGGGTGATCGAGAATTTCAGGCCGCAGGAGGGCCGTGCCGGCGCGAAGTGATTGCCTGAAGCCCGCAAGTCACGGGGTAGAGATACGAATCAGTCATGTTTAAAATGGTGGCCGCCATCACGGGGTCACGAGACATCAGCCGATTGACGCATATGAACAGCGACATCTCTTTTCCATCACATCGTGAGAACCGGTTCTACCAGGGGATGGCTGCGACCTTTGTCGCCAACGCGCTTCAGGCGGTCAATTTTCTCGGTGATCGCTTCCTGAGACAATCGCATCATGCGTTGTCGGACATAGAGGACCTCTACCGGCACTCGATGGACAGTGCCTTTTCGGTGACCGAGGCCTTCCTCGTCACGGGAGCGCCGCACGCCTCCGCCTATTACCCGCGCGACTTCGCCTGGTTTTACCCCGACGTTCTCGATCCCGAAACCATCATGGATGCGCAGGACGCAGTCCGTCGGGCGCGCCTGCTCGAAAAGAGCGTTCGTCTGCTGCTGCAGGCGGTTCGCGCCGACGTGGTCACGACGACGATCGTTCCTGCGGGGCGCGGGCGGTACCTCGGCGTGAATTATTTCTCGCGGCCCTCGGACACGCTGCTCGGCATTCTCGCCGGTCTCCAGCAGATGATTGGTGCCGACGAGAGAGCGTCATCCTATCTGGCGATGTCGCAATGCGCACATGCCGGCCGCCTGCTGCTGGCCGAATATGGCGTCGACCTGAAGCGCGCGATCCTTCAGCTCGCGAGTGAGCTTGAGCCATTCGACGCTGACGGCACCAGATATTTGCTGTGCGATGCCGGCGGGCCTCGCTCCGCGGCAACGGATACGCGGGCCGAGCGCAGGCGCTTCGTCACCAACGCCTGCGTTTACACGACGTTCGTGTGGGGCGTGCAGCTCGGGATCGTCGACGAGAACGAACTGAAGCGGCTGCTCGGTCGCGACCTTGCGCAGTACAAGCGAGATCTGCTCCGTTTGTTCGGCAAGGACGGCCATATCAAGCATTCGCTTGACGGCCCGGCGGGGGCACCGGTGTCCTTGGTGGCCCTGGATTTCGTCAGCGTGCATCGCGGCTTCTGGGACATGAACGATGCCAGCGAGCGGGCGCTGTTTGCGGCTACGACGGATCTGATCATCGCCGAGCCGCGCTTTCGCATCCCCAGCACGTTCCACTTCCTGGTGTCCGCGGATAATCCACGGAACAAGATGATCCACAAGATCGCGGCGCCGGCCTATCAGGGGCGTTCGTCGTGGCCGACGTTCAATGTCGAATTCGCGGATCGGATGCTGGATTTTGATGAAGCCTCAGGGAGCGATACCTACCGGACCTGCGCGCAAGGAATATTGAAGGACATTCGGACCGCGACCGAGGTCCATGGCGGCTATCAGGAGCTGATCTCGGAGCAGGGCCTGAAGTATCGCACCTGGGCGTATAAGGGCGCCGTGGCGCACTCCTGGTTTCCGCGCTTCCTGTCGGTCTGGAGGAGGGCGTATGGAACGCCACTCCTCCAGTGGAATGATTGATCCGCGGCCTATCCCGCGGTCACGTCCACCAGTTCGCCGCCCTCCAGCACCTTGGCCGCCTTGGCGCGGTCGAGATCGCCTTCCCAGGCGGCCACCACCACCGTCGCCACGCAATTGCCGACGAGGTTGCCGACCGCGCGGGCCATGCCGATGAACCAATCGACCGACAGCACCAGCACGAGGCCGATGGCGGGAATGCTCGGCACCGCGTTGAGCGTCGCGGCCAGGATCACGATCGCCGAGCCCGGCACGCCGTGCGCGCCCTTCGACGTGATCAGCGAGACGCCGAGCACCAGCAGAAGGTCGCCGAAGGACAGCGGCGTGTTGGTCGCCTGCGCGATGAAGACGACGGCGAGCGTCAGGTAGATCGAGAAAGCGTCGAGGTTGAAGGAATAGCCGGTCGGGATGACGAGGCCGACGACGGAATCCTTCACGCCCATCCGCTCCAGTTTCTTCATGATCTGCGGCAGCACGGCATCGGAGGATGCGGTCGCGAGCACGATGGTCAGCTCTTCGCGCAGGTAAGCGAGGAATTTGAGGATGTTGATTCCGGCGAGCGCCATCACGCCGCCGAGCACGCCCAGCACGAAGATGCCGACCGAGACGTAGAACAGCATCACCAGCGAGACGAGCTGCTTCAGCGAGCCGACGCCGTATTTGCCGACGGTATAGGCGACCGCGCCGAGCACGCCGAGCGGCGCGACCCGCACGATCAGCCCCATGACCCGAAACAGCACGGTGGAGGCCGCGTCGATGATCGATGTGACCAGCGCGCCCTTCTCGCCGCCGACGAGCGCAAGGCCGACACCGAACAGGACCGCGAAGAACAGCACCTGGAGCACGTCGTTGCGCGACAGCGCATCGAACGAGGTGCTGGGGATCACGTTCATCAGGAAGGCGCCGATGCCGCCGCCGGACAGCTTGTGGGCGTTGTCGGCATAGGTGTTGAGCGCCTTGGCGTCGAGCGTCGAGGGATCGATGTTCATGCCGTGGCCGGGACCGAAGAGATAGGCGAGCAGCAGACCGACCACGAGGGCGACCGTCGTCATCACCTCGAAATAGACCAGCGCCTTGACGCCGACCCGGCCGACCTTCTTGAGGTCGCCGGCACCGGCAATGCCGTGCACGACGACGCAGAACACGATCGGGGCCACGATCATCGAGATCAGCTTCAGGAAGGCGTCGCTGAGGATCTTGAGCCCGATGGCGAAGTCCGGAACGGCCATCCCCAGGATGACGCCAAGCACCAGCGCGGCGAGGACCTGGACGAACAGCGAGGTGTAGAGCGGCTTCGGCTCGGCGGTAGGTGCCGCGGTGATGGTCGACATGGTGGACTCCCCCGGTTTGACGCGTCTTGGACGTCAAAAAGGAGCAACAACCGTGCCAGATTGTCGCGGCCTGGTCTTGGAAGTGATCCAGGGCGCGCATAATCCGGGATTCTTGCGCGCGCTCTTCCGTTTGCAAGTCGGCATCGCAACAGCTATGTCCCGGCTTTCGCAAGAGCCTGATATGACAATCTCGAATGAGAACGATCTGATCTGCCTGAAAGAGGTCGGGCGTATCGTCGCCAATGCCCTTGAGGCGATGGGGAAGGCCCTCGAGCCCGGCATGACCACCGCGGAACTCGACCGGATCGGACGAGCGCTCCTTGAGGCCGCCGGAGCGCGTTCGGCGCCGGAACTGGCCTATGCCTTTCCTGGCGCAACCTGCATCAGCGTGAACGAAGAGATCGCTCATGGCATCCCGGGTGCCCGGCGGATCGAGCGTGGCGACCTCGTCAACATCGACGTCTCGGCCGAGAAGAGCGGCTTCTTTGCCGATACGGGAGCCTCGTTCGCCGTTCCGCCCGTGACCCGTTCGATCGAGCGTCTTTGCAGGGATGGTCGGCGGGCGATGTGGACGGGCTTGCGGCAGGTCGGCGCCGGCAAACCGATTGCCGGCATCGGTCAAGCCATCGGGACGTTTGCGCGGAAAAACGGCTACATGCTCGTCAAGAACCTAGCCAGTCACGGTGTCGGCTTGTCGCTCCACGAGGAGCCGACGGAGATCGCGACATGGCCCGATCGCTCCGAGCGACGCATCATGAGCGATGGCCTGGTGTTCACCGTCGAGCCGTTCCTGTCGCTTGGCGCGGAGTGGGCCGAGAACGGTGATGACGATCCATGGACGCTCTACAGCAGCCCGGAGGCGCCTACCGTTCAGTACGAGCACACGGTTGTCGCAACCCGCAATGGGCCTTTGATCGTTACGCTGGCGGATTGAGGTCGTCCCTGCGACGCGCTGTCGGCGGGAACGCAAGAGATTATTTTTCAGGCGATCACGGCAGAGCCGTTGCGGGCGGACAGTCTCGTCACGCCACGAGATCCAGTAGCCGGCACGATCCGCGCACCAGCACCTTGCGTCCGGTTGGCGTCATCGAAGGTACGCCGTCACTGACAACAACGAGACCGAGCTTGACGAGACCTTCGACGAGATAGGCCTTCGAGAGGCGACCATTCGACACGGGGTTGCGAAGCGCTTTCAGCGCTTCCCATTGGTCCGGCGAAAGATCGAAGTCGATGTCGTTGCTCATGTTGCCTCAAGCGATAGTCCAAGTTCGTGCGCCCCTGTTAGCGGCGCCGCATGAACACCATGCGACGACAATGAGTCGGGAATTCGGTAAGCTGTTTAGAACCTCTCTTCACGAATTGCCGCACTTCATTGCGCCACAACAGTTAAGATCGTTCGCGCACGAAAATCGTCCCGG
Source organism: Bradyrhizobium sp. 63_E2_N1_3 (assembly GCF_052076005.1). Taxonomy (NCBI): domain Bacteria; kingdom Pseudomonadati; phylum Pseudomonadota; class Alphaproteobacteria; order Hyphomicrobiales; family Nitrobacteraceae; genus Bradyrhizobium; species Bradyrhizobium sp. 63_E2_N1_3. The sequence goes on from NZ_CP197235.1 coordinate 2,833,476, forward strand.
TCTCCGATCACTAATTGATGATGTGCGCTTGATCGTGCGGCGAGAGTTACCGCAGTGCACGGGAAGCGTCACTGTCCCATTGCGCGTCGCGATATGCACAGAAATCGTGAAGCGAGGGCGATTGGACTCTGACTGGACTCTGCTACGTTGATTCGCAGGGGATTGGCTTCACACGACAGGAGTGTGAGTGCATGAACAGGCTGATGGCAATTCGCAGTCAGGAATTCCTCTGCCGAGAGCGGGCGGCGCTGGATTCGGAGCGACGGGCGTTCTGGCTCGCGCAGGCCCAGGAATGGGAGCAGCGCGCGCTCGACGAAATAGCGCATCACTTTCGGGAGTGCAACCTCGTCCAGGCCGAGCTGACTGCCGCCTGACGCCAGCGGCGGACGTGATTGCCGTCTACTGATAAGTCGCCACGATGTCGGACACGGCGCGCTCGAGCTGCTGTGCGGTGGCGCATTGGCGCACGACAGTGCAGAAGGTCGCGTAGCGCGGCATCTCGGAATCACCGAAGCCCCAGGCGAGCCGTCCTTCGGGATTGAGCCAGACCACGCGCTTCGAGCGTTCGGAGATGCGGCGCAGGATGTCGGCGCGCGGGTCGAGATTGTTGCTGCGGGCGTCACCGAGCACGATCACCGTGGTCTGCGGCGTCAGCGTGCTCATAAACTCCTTCTCGAAATCGACGAGAGAGGAGCCGTAGTCGGATGAGCCGAAGCCGACCTTGGACATGATCTCGGCCATCGCCTCTTCGGGCGACTTCTTCTCCAGGATCTCGCTGACCTCGATCAGATGCGAGGAGAAGGCGAAGGAGTGGACGTCGTCGACCACCTCGTGCAGCGAGTGGATCAGGAGCAGGAAGAAATCGGAGACCTGCGCGACCGAGCCTGAGACGTCGCAGATTGCGACGATCTTGGGCCGGTCGCGGTGCTTGCGCTTCCACGCGGTGAGGAAGGGCACGCCGCCCCAGGCCGCGTTGCGGCGCAGTGTGCGGCGGACGTCGAGATGGCCGCGGCGCTGGCGCTTGCGCGGCTTCGAGTAGCGCTCGCGCAGGCGCCGCGCGATCTGGCGGATGAGCGCGCGCATCTCCGCGACTTGGCGCCGCTCGATGCGGGCGAGAGGCGCGTTGCGCAGGATCTCGTTGCGGAGGTTTTCGGCCTCTTCGCGGGCATAAAGCGCAAGGCCTTGCGAGACCGTGTCACGGACTGCTTCGCGCAACGCGTCCAGCGCGCCGCGCAGACGCTCGGCCAGCGACGGATTGGTCGCGGTGAGCGCGTCGAGATCGTCGCGCAGGCGCTGAAGGCCCATGGCGTCGAGGATGCGGCTGGAAAAGATCCCGCGCTGAGTCGAATAGCGGATGTCGGACAGCGAAGCCACACCGGAAGCGCTGGCGATCGCCGCTGCGATCGCGTTGCGATCCTGCGACAGCAGCATCTGCGCAAGCGGGCCCAATGCTTCGGAAGCCTGGCCTTCGCCTGCTTCACTGGCCGAGCTGGGTGAGGGGGTCTGATCCGCGTCCTGCGATGCGTCGTCGTTGTCGTCGGCCTCGGGTTGATCTTGCCGCGGCTCTGGTTGGCTGAAGAAGAGATCAAAGCAGTCGCCGAGGGCGAGCTTCTCGTCCTGCGACTTGGCGAGCGTCAGGAGCAGCGCATCGCGCAGGATGGCCCGGTCGGAAAAGCCGACCTGCTTGACCGCGCGCATCGCATCGATGCTTTCGGCGGGCGAGACATGCACGCCGGCACCGCGCGCCGCTCGAAAGAAACGATGGAGATTCTCGCGCATCGGCGTCAACCGAAGACGTTGGACCGTGCCGCCTTGGCAATGAAGGTCGTAACTTGCGGCGTTGCTGCCTCGATGTCGGCCTCGTACTTCAGGAGCACATTGAGCGTGTCCTTGACGATATCGGTGTCTAGCTCCGTGGCCTGAAGTAGAACCAGGACGCGCGCCCAGTCGATGGTCTCACTGACCGACGGCAGCTTTTTCAGGTCGAGCGAGCGGATCTCGTGGATGAAGCCGACCATCTGCCGGCGCAGCGCCTGCGAGATGCCGGAGACGCGGCTCTCGACGATGCGTTCTTCGAGCCGCTGCTCGGGGAAGCCGATATGCAGATGCAGGCAGCGCCGCTTCAGGGCGTCGCCGAGGTCACGCTCGCTGTTCGAGGTGAGGATCACCGTCGGCGGCGTGATCGCCGCGACCGTGCCGAGCTCCGGGATCGTGACCTGGAAATCGGAGAGGATTTCCAGCAGCAGCGATTCGAATTCAGCGTCGGACTTGTCGATCTCGTCGATCAGCAGCACGCAGCCGCCAGGCTGCTCCAGCGCCTGGAGCAGTGGTCGGGGCTCGACGAACTCCTTGGAGAAGAACACATCGCCGAAATCATGGAGCTGCTCGAGCGCGGCATGCAGCGTCTGCGCGCCGCCGAGGACTTCGCCGAGCTTGTCCTTGAGGATCTGGGTATAGAGAAGCTGTTTTGCGTATTTCCACTCGTAGAGCGCCTTGGCCTCGTCGAGGCCCTCGTAGCATTGCAGGCGGATCATCTTCATGCCGCGCCAGGCGGCAATGGCCTTGGCAAGCTCGGTCTTGCCGACGCCCGCGGGGCCTTCGACCAGAATCGGCTTCTCGATCTGCTGCGACAAATAGACTGCGGTCGCGATCTGCCGGCTCGCGATATAGCCTTGCGCGGCGAGGCCGCTCTCCACTGCCTCGATCGAGGTCGAGGCCTTCTGTTCAGCCACGAAAGGGCGCTCCCAAAGGTCTTGCTTGAGGCTTGTTCTGCCTGCGTTCCCGGCAAAGAACAAGCCTCGTTTGGGACGGCCTGACCCGCGCAGAACGTCGCTTTTTCCGTTCAGCGCAAATACTTAAGCGATGGCTGATGGTGCGGTCAGTGCCGCAGCTCCGGCTTGCGGATGGTCTGCCGGACTTCCGCGCCGCAGTCCGCGCATTCATAGACGAAGTCGATCCTGGCAAGGCCCCAATGCGGTTCGACCTCGCGGACGTACATCGGCAGGAACCCCATGCAGGCGGGACAAATTACAGGCGCGATTTCGATGTCCTGATGATGCTGTACATAAGCTGGCATCTCGGCTCTCCTTCGCAGGCGACCACCAAACCCCGCGAAAAGGCTACTGCCGGAACGCGCCGGTGCCGTCATCAACTCTTTCGAACAGAGGCGGAACGGCAGGCGTTTGTCGTTCGCTGTGACATTCTTGTTACGTCTCTGTACTGTAACGGGCCGACCGAATTCCTATTTCACAGGCCGATCCGTTTTCCACGGACCTTCACTGCAACAATAAGGGAGCAACGCCCATGACGCATGCCATTCGCTTTCACAAGACCGGCGGTCCTGAAGTCCTGGTCTGGGAGGAAGTCAGTGTCGGCAAGCCCGGGCCGGGCGAGGCGCGCATCCGCCACACGGCGGTCGGCCTCAACTTCGTCGACATCTACAATCGCTCCGGGGTGTATCCGGTACAATTGCCGAGCGGTCTCGGCAGCGAGGGTGCCGGCGTCGTCGAGGAAGTCGGGGCCGGTGTCACCGATTTGAAGACCGGTGATCGCGTTGCCTACGGCGCCTCACCGCTCGGAGCCTATGCCGAGGCGCGGCTGATCCCGGCCGACCGGCTGTTGAAGCTGCCCGACGGTGTCGATGACAAGACCGCGGCGGCCATGATGCTGAAGGGGCTCACCACCCAATACCTGATCCGGCAGACCTATCGCGTGAAGGCCGGCGACACCATCCTGCTCCACGCCGCAGCCGGCGGCGTTGGTCTCATCTTGAGCCAGTGGGCAAAACATCTCGGCGCGACAGTGATCGGCACCGTCAGCAGCGACGAGAAGGCAAAGCTCGCCAAGGCACATGGCTGCGATCATGTGATCATCTATACGCGCGAGGATTTCGTGAAGCGCGTGGACGAGATCACGGGCGGCAAGAAGGTGCCGGTGGTCTATGATTCCGTCGGCAAGGATACGTTCCTGAAGTCGCTGGATTGTCTTGCGCCGCTCGGTGTTGCCGCGCTGTTCGGTGCGTCCTCCGGCGCTGTCGAGCCGCTCAATCTCGGCCTGCTCGCGCAGAAGGGCTCGCTCTACGTCACCCGTCCGACGCTGTTCACCTACGCTGCCAAGCGCGAGGCCCTGGTCGCCATGGCGAACGAGCTGTTCGACGTCGTGAAGTCCGGCGCAGTCAAGATCGAGGTGCACCAGACCTACCCGCTGAAGGATGCCGCCAAAGCGCATGCCGATCTCGCTGCGCGCAAGACCACGGGATCGACCGTTCTCACGGTGTGATATCCGGCCGGGCAGTGACGTGACGCAGGCCGCTTGGGCCTGCGTCACGTCTTCTCGTGCTTGCGCAGGTCGCGGGCGTGATCGAGGCGGATGGCCTGGAGGTCGACTTCTTCAGGCGGAACCTGGGGGAGGGCGGCCTCGGTCAGGATCGCCTCGGTCACGTCCTCGACCGCATTCTCCGCGATTTCGTGGATGAACGAGATGTTTCGATATTCACCCGAAACGACGCGGGAGATGACCTCGCGCCTTGTGATTTCGGGATCGACGACCGCCTCGCGTCCGCGCCGCCCATAGTCGATCATCACGACGAAATACTGCATGAAACGATCCTGCCGCGCCCCGTAGCCGGGAGTGCGGCAGAGTATTTCCGAAAAGCAGAATTAAGTCAAGGAAGATTTCCAAAAATCGGAAATCGGCGCCTATTTGCTCTTCTTGCGAGGGCGTGCCGACTTGGCGCGCAGCCGCTCGAGTTGGCCCTTGGGCATGGACAAGCAGATCTCGCCGACCCACTCGAGCTTGACGCCGACGATCGGCTTGGCGTTGAAGCTGTTGAGATTGACGACGGAGGGAGTTTTTCCGCGTTCAATGGTCTTCAAATAGCGTTCACCGGTCTTGAGCCGGACCACGGCCTCTTCGCCGTAGAAGCTCGACAGCGGATGACGCTGGTCCTTGTAGACGACGATCACGTCGCCGCTCTCGTATTTGGGCAGCATCGAATCGCCAACGATCTCGAAGGCGACGGTCTCTTCCATGATCGGGAACGGCAGCGCGATATCGCCGAGGCCTTCCGGGGGAACCTGTTCATAATCGGGCTCGATCACAGCGCCGGCCCCGACGCGGCCCATGATCGGCGCGAGATTGAGCTCAAGATATTCCATGATCGGAATGATTTCGGACGCCTTCACCAGGCGCTCGCCGCCCAGGATCTCCGACACCGCGCCGGGCCGCACGCCCATGGCCGCCGCCAGGCCGCCCTTGCTCTTGCCCGTCTTCTCCAGGCCCCGCTCGATCATTGCAACGTCCAACATGGTGATTCCCTCGATTGCCCATCGTCCCGCCTCTTGTAATCCGAAATTCGGAATTGATGCAATTATGAATATCAGAATTGTCGCTTGACAGTTGCTTCGGAATACCGGAATGTAGGATCCGCCTCGCGATCGAACGATCGGAGGAGGCGCATCACAGGACAGCAGCATGGAACCGGGTCATTGGCCGTCGGAGCACTCCGACGCGCTTCGCGACTATTTTCTCAAGGGAATGTCTTATGCGGAGATCGGAAGACAGATAAACGGAAGGTTTGGAACGGCTTACACACGCAACGCGGTGGCCGGCCGCGCCAAGCGGCTTGGACTCGCGACGCCGGCGCGGATGACGAGTCCATCGATCGTGCCGTCCTTGCCGTCAGGAGCCTGTCTCATCGGGCCGCCCCGTGCGGCGGTGCCGAACCTGAACTTGCCACCGAAATCCGCAATGAAACCCGCGCGGGTCAAGTTGCGCTGTGTCGGCGTCCAGCCCCGCCTAGTCGCGCTAGGCGAACTCGGGCGCGACGACTGCCGCTATCCCTATGGTGGCGACAAGGACGGGGAGGGGATCGCCTTCTGTGGCCATCCGCGCCAACCGGGCTCCAGCTATTGCACGCCGCATGCCTGCCTGACGCGAAGGTCTGAGGCTGCGTCCGCTCGCGCCGCCGGTCCCGTCGTCCTGAGGCTGATCTCTGCCGCCTGACGGGACCGCTATTCATTCAATTTGCGAGGAGTATCCGAGTGGCAGGTGCACGACGTAACAAGTCCTACAGATTGACTGGAATCTACGATCGGCGCTCGCGCGAGGTGCCGTTCAATGCCGAGGTGGCGGAGGTCGAGGTCGACAATCCGCTGGCGCTCGATGCCGGCGAGAAGATCGTCGCCGTCCGCTCGATCCGCGGCGATCCGCTCGGCCGGTTGCACGCGCATCACCAGATCGACGAGGCGCAATATCGCGGCGGGCGCGCCTTCCAGAACGACTGGGAGAGGGCGGAGCGCGGGCCCCAGGCGGTGGACCCGACGCGCGAATATGTCGATGGCACGCGCTCGCGCGAGCCCGTCACCGAGGACCAGCGCCAGGCCGTGCTGCGCCTCAACCGGGTCGAGCGCGAACTCGGTACCGATGGCGCCGCGCTGGTGCACGACGTCCTGGTGCTGGGGCTGACCATGGATCAGATCGGGGAGCGGCGCGCTGTTCGTACCCAGCGCTGGAACGACTATTTCGCGCGGCGCTTTCGCGAATGCCTGGACCGGCTGGCGCTGATCTACGGCTTTGCGACGGAAGGCCGGGCTCGGCGCGCCAAGCAGCGTTGAGAGTAGTGGTGCGCCTGCGGGTCTCGCCGCAGGCGCGCCCGGGTCGCTTGTTACGGATGCGGCACGATCTGGTAAGGCGTCGTGTAGGGCTCGACACGGAGAGACGCGTTGGCCAAGAGCCCGATCTTCGCGGTCGGCGCCTGTTGCAATTCACCGTTCGGGCCGCGATGCACGTTGTACTGCCAGACCGTGAGATCGCCCTTCTGCGCCAGCGCGTGCGCAACCGCGCTCGCATCATTGCCGCCGAGCGCCTGGAGCTCCTCCGCCGACAATCCGACGACGATTTCGTCCTTGATGGTGACGATCTTGAACAGATTCATCCTTGTCTCCTGCGCCCATGCGCCTTGTATCGAGAAAGTGAGAAGCGCGACGGCGCCGCCCTTGATGAGATCGCAGCGGGAAAGCATGCTGTCGTCCTTTGGTGCTGAGGCGCGCCCGAATCGAGAAGTCCGTCAGCCATGGCGCCCGTGGTCTGCGTGGCCGCTTCGCAACCGCTTGGTCGTTCCACCTTGAACGACGGTTCATTGGCGGAGATATCTTCGGACCGATGAACCCGGTACGGGGAACCGCGTCCAAGCCGAGCAGCTCAAGGGGGGCTTCACTGGCGGACGGATCAAGACGCTGCAGGCCGGCTGCGCGGCTCGACGTTCATTTCGCCGACGATACAACCGCCGAGGTCGGGCTCAACAATTACGTGTATACGCTGAAGAAACTTCAATCTGGCCTCGTTCACACCGGAAACACGGCGAAACGCCGCACCGATTGACAGCGACCGAGGCCGTGTGCGTGAGTGATGCCGCTTCTTGACGCAGGTGGGTGACGACGGTCCATATTCCTGTTATCCGGAATTGCCGTGCTGCGATGCGGACGAAGCATCGCTACGGCGACGGTTGGGCTTGCCGGAAGGGTTGTTTCTTGACATAATTGCAACCTGTTCGGTTGAGCCAGTATATGGTTCAGCGTGTTAACCCACCGGGTGCCCCGGCCGAGATCTCAGGGTCACCATGGCGTCCGGTCATGGTGTTCGATTCTCGAGCGAGACCTCGACGTCTGATCACGAGGGCCGATGCTTGTCATAGGTGCGAGATGAAAAACCTCAATTTCGCGGCTGAACTGCACCTCAAGCTCGGCGCGCCTGCAAGCAGCACCGTTGAAAGTCTGCGCCTGCTTCGCGCGTTCCTGAAGCTCGGGCCTCGACAGCGTTTCGAGGTCATCAAGCTGGTCGAAGACCTCGGCACCGAAGAAACCCTTCCCGAGCACCCCCTGTCCTGACCCCGGCCGTACGCCTCGTCCCCCGTTTTCCGGCCGGAGCCGGACCGCCGGGCGACGTTTGTCCGCCAGGCTGCCGCTGGAATGCGATCCGGCAAGTGTGGTATTCAGTTGGGAAAAAGGGGAGGAGTATGACCATGATCGAACCGAAGCTCGAAGTCCCGGCCGAACTGCGCGACCTGGCCGAAAAGACGATCGATCAGGCGGAACAGGCATTCGGCATGTTTTTCGAAGCTGCCACCAAATCGATGACGTCGGTTCCCGGAGCGGGTACCGAGGTGTCCAAGCAGGCGCTCGCGTTCACTGAGCAGAACATGAAGTCGGCGTTCGAGCACGCGCGCAAGCTCGTGCATGCCACCGACCTTCAGGAAGCGATGCGAATCCAGTCCGACTTCCTGCGGAGCCAGTTCACCAGCGCCGGCGACCACATGCGCCAGATGACCGGCAGTTTCATGCAGCCCGGCAAGGGAAAGTCCTGAGTTCCGGTGTGCGCCGCGTGACCGCAAATTGATTTTGCGTGACGCCGCGCTCAGCCGCAGCACGATCCCGGAAATTGCGAGAGATCGATGCGGGCGATGATCGACCGCAGCAGCTTGCGGGTCGCACGATAGAGATGCCGCGCGAATGCCGGTGTCCTCGCAGCCGGCAGGCCAAGGCCTGCCGTCTCGAGACGTTTCGCATCAAGGCTTTCGATGGAGTGCGACACGTGCCCCTCCGGGATGGTGAGGCCCTTCCTATCGTCGCCACCCTGGAGCTGCCTTGATCTGCCGCAAAGGGGACCCGGCTAGTAGTCGCCGGGGTTCATGATCATCGGGCTTCTGGTGTCAGCCGGCGCGAGCGAGCTGCTGGCGCTGTCACGCAGGAAGCGGTCGAGTGTCGCCTGGATCTTCTCCTTGACCGCATCGGGACCGCGATCGCTCATCTCGGTGTGCTGAGCACCGGTATGGACGATGTCGATGCCGCGCGCTTTGGCCTCTTCAGGCGTCGGCAGCACGCCCGGGTCGGTCTGGAAATGCGGATCCTTGGAGCGGAACGACAGGATCTTCAGGTTGTCGCTGAGCACGAAGGGCACCCGCAGATTGTCGAGCGTGATCACCTTCGACACGATCTCCGGGTGCTGATGGGCGACATACATCGAGACGTCGCCACCGTTGGAATGGCCGACGAGGGTGATGTGGTCGTAGTCGGTGTTTTCCTGCCGTCGCTTCAGTTCGGCCAGGGCGAAAAGGATGTTGGCCTCGCAGCGGATATAGACCTCGCGCCGCCCGACATATTGCTGACCGACATGGGTCATCAACGGCGGATCGCTCGGCAGGTCCTGCTGGATGCTGGCAACGAGATAACCGCGCGCCGCGAGCACGTTGGCGAGGAAGGAATACTCGGTCGCCTTGACGGTGTTGCCGTTGCTGATGATGGCGAGCGGGAGCTTCCAGAGCCCGAGATTGGCCTTGGTCTCGTAGTCGCGCCGCACCGCGATCTCGACCGAGATCGGCCGTTGGCGCGAGGCATCGAACAGGGTCAAAATCTCATGTCGGATCGCGAACCGGCTGACCACGAAATACTGGCCGACGCCGAGCACGCAGAGAAAGGCCAGGATTGCAAACACCCTCTTCATGGTTCCGTCCCAATCACTTTCGACTGAAAATGGTCATTGCAAGCCCCCGGATCGAGCGATCGTGAGCAGGTTACGGGATTAAATTTAGGCAAGTCTGTGAGCAAGGCCGCAAAAGGGCCGCATGCCGGGTGTGCTCAAAGCGCGGCAGCTAGAGGCAGCCGCCCCTGCCGCGTTCGGGGCAGAGCCGGAATGCGCTCGAGAGGGTGAACAGGAAGCGTGGGCTGCGGCGCTCGTTGTCTGGCGCCCGGTAGCTCAAGGGGACGGCTACGCCGAGATCGGCTTGAAGATCATCCGGCAGAAAGAACCGCACGCCGGCTCCGGCCGATGTCAGCGACAGGCCGTCGCTCAGGCGGTAACCGTCGTTCCAGACTGCGCCGGCGTCGCCAAAGGCGTAGAGCTGATAGCCGGTCCAGTAGCGGAAATTGAGCTTCTGGTCGAAGCGCAGCTCGAGCGAGCCGGCAAGACCGTTGTCGCCGCTGATCTCGGCCGCGCCATAGCCCCGGCCGAAAGCCGCGCCGCCGAGATAGAACTGCTGCGAAATGAACAGCGGCCGCGATGCCGTCTGGCTGGCCGCGGACAGCTTGAGCGACCAGGCGTCGTTGAGGGTCTGGTAGCGCGTGAACCAGAGGTTCAGCACCGAGAAGTTCGACGCGGCGCCGTCGCGCGACAGCAGATCGTCGTCGAAATGCGAGGCACCGAAGATGTCGAGACCTTGGCGGTAGGTCAGCGTCGCGAAATTGGTGCCGCCGAAGCGATCCTGGAGCCGGTAATCGGCGGTCAGGCTCGCGGTCCTGATGTGGTCGTTGTACCAGGGGCCGTAAAGATCGTGCTCGGACACGTTGCTGAAGGTGCCGGCCAAGGTCAGCGTCAACGCCGATGATTGCGACATGAAGGGCACGGTGCTTGCCCGCAGCTCGAACGCCTCTGTCGTGGTGATGTCGCTGTCGAGGCGGCGGGCGTCACCCGGCCGGACCGCGCTGTACAGGACGGAAGCGCCGAGGCGCACGCCGTCGACGCCGGCGGGCGCGTCATAGGATAATCGCGCAAAGCCAAGCTCACGCGGGTCGTTGGCAATGGTCGACAGGTTGACCGCCAGCGTATCGCCGGGCGTGAGGTAGGAGTTGAAAGCGCCGGTCGCGTAGGTCTGCCACGGGCCGACCGACGATGAGCCCAAATTATCCACGCCGAACGACGAGAAGACGTGCCAGGTTTTCAAATGGACGATGAGGCGAAAGCGGCCGGTGGCACCGCCGATCTCCTCGAGCGCGGTGTCGGTGATCCGGATGCCCGGCCCGCTGTTGATGAGGAAGAGCTGACGTTCGAGCGTTGCCAGGCGCGACGGCTGCTCGGCGAGAACCGGCCCCAGCATCGGCCTCACGCCAAACTGCTCGGCGCCGTCGCCTTTCAGCTCGGCCTGCACGATGGCGCCTTCAATCACCTGGATCCGGATGCGACCGTCGGCGATGTCCTGCGGCGGCACGATCGCCCGGCTCAGATGAAAGCCGTCTGCGCGGTAGAGATCGCTGATCGCGCCGGCGATCGTGGCGAGGTCGGCTTGCGAGACCTTCTTGCCGAGATAGGACTGATAGGCTGCGGCGATGCGATCGCGGGGAATGGCTTGGGCGCCGCCGACATCGATCCCGCGCAACACGAATTGTGGTTTCGCATCCCCGCCTGTGTTGGGCCGGCCGACCGCCGGCAGCGTGACCGGAGGACGGCTCAGCGATTCCTGCTCGGTTTGGTTTTCAAAGTATTTCTCGGGCTGCCGCGGATCGAAGCCGGGCTGGTTCGCCTGTTGAGCGAACGCCTGCGAAATTCCCGTGAAAATCGGTGCCGCCAGCACCAGTGCAACGAGGAGATGCCGCTTCTCAACGCGCGCAGCGAGCTGCTCACCGTAGTTTAACGGAGCAGTGCACAAGAGCCGGTAAGAGTTCGTTAGCTGCATGATTTTTCTTAGTTTTTTATGGTCAATGATTGGTTAATGCAGCCATTGGACTTGCCGGTTCCCGCTAATTCTCTCTTGAGTGATTTCGGATACGCCTCAGGCCTGGCTGTAATGCGGGACTGAGGATCGTGATGCTGGGCAGAGTTGGAATGCGGTGCGCCTTCGTGGCCGCGCTGATCCTGGGTACGGCCTCGTTCGCATCTGCCGCGGATGATGGCGTCTGGTCAATCAGCAAGTCCTCGGGTGAGGTCTGGCTTGCCGCCAACGGCGCGCAGCCTGTGTCATTGACCCAAGAAGGGACGCTGAGGGCCGGTGATACCATTCGCACCGGACGCAACGGACGCGTGCTGCTCGTCCGCGGCGAGGAATCGATTTTGATCTCCCCGAAGTCGGTGGTCGGTTTGCCGGCCGAGAAGAAGGAAGGGCTCTCGACCACTATCATCCAGCAGGCGGGTTCGATCCTGCTCGAGGTCGAGAAGCGCAACGTCAAGCATTTCGAGGTCGAGACGCCGTATCTCGCCGCCGTGGTCAAGGGAACGCAATTCAGCGTCACCGTGAATGCTGGCAGCACCAAGGTCGGCGTGCTCCGCGGCCAGGTTGAAGTCTCCGACTTCAAGTCCGGACAGATCGCACAGGTCATGCCGGGACAGGCCGCCACCTCCTTTGAGCACGGCAAGCCCGGCCTCAGCCTGAGTGGTGCCGGGACCTTCAATCCGATCGAGCACGGCAAGCCGCGCGCCTCGACGATCGAGCGTGTCCCGGTGCCGAAATCGGGCCTGTCGGCACCGCGCAATGCGGCGAGCGGCCATGCGATCCATGCGCTCGGTCCGATCGACAAGGGGACCAAGGCGGCCGGCGCGCCGGCGCAATCGCATCAAGCGGCCGGCGGTCAGGCGCCCAAAGGCGGCGTCGTGCGCATCTCCAGTTCGCTCGGCGAGGTCAAGCTGAACGTCCACAAGGTCACGAACGGGCTCGCCCACGGCGCCGTGACAACGGGGCACGTGCGCAACGCGAACGCCAGCACCGGGACCGAGACGGTGTGGAGCGATACGAAGGCGAGCAAGACGACCACGGCCGCCAACAGCTCCAACGTGACGGCGGTTACGGTGAGCAGCAGTGCACCCGCGGCCAGTGCCACGTCGACGTCGTCAAATACGACGACGACTGTTGCGACCACCTCTGGTTCGACCAGCGATGTGTCCGGCGGAAGCTCTGGGAGCGGAAGCAACGGGACTGGTACAACCAGCAACGGAAGCGGTGGCACCGGCAATAATGGCGACAACGGCAACGGGAATAGCGGAAACGGGAATAACGGCAACAACGGTAACGGCAATCATGGCCACCACTATGGTTGGTATTGGGGCAGAGGCCATCGCTAGGACCGTGTCGTCGGCATAGGGGAGCGCCTGGCGGCAGGGACCGCCGGTGCAGGGGAGCAAAGTGAAACGCCATCGGCCGCATATTCTCGTCATGATCGCGCTTGCGGTCGTGCTGTCCACGGGGTGGCACGGCGCGCTTCGCAACGCGCTCACCGATCTGCGCTTCGCCTGGCAATCGCGTACGGCCAGCGGCAATGTCGTCGTGGTGGCCATCGACGCCCCCTCGATCGACCAGATCGGGATATGGCCCTGGCCGCGCCGGCTCCACGCGGAACTGTTGCACAGGCTCGAGGCGGCGGGGGCACAGGACGTCGCCTTCGACGTCGATTTCAGCACACCATCGGATCCGGCCTCAGACGAGGCCCTCGTCACGGCGCTTCGGGAGGTCGGCGGTTCGACGATCCTGCCCTCCTTCAAGCAGCCGACGCCGAATGGTGGCGCGGTTCACATCAATCGTCCACTGAAGCCGTTCAGCAACCAGTCGTGGCCGGCCGTCGTCAATGTTGCGATCGAATCCGACGGGCTCGTGCGCCGCTATCCGGTCGGAGAGAAGCTTGGCGATGCCGTGATGCCGTCGATGGCCGTCGTGCTGGCCGGGCAGGACGCCAATCGGCGGCCACCCTTCCTGATCGATTTCGGCATTCGTGCGGCCTCCATCCCAAGTGTCTCCTATTATGACGTGCTGCGCGGCGATACCGCGACCTTGGACAAGCTGAGAGACAAGAAGATCATCGTCGGTGCTACCGCGCTCGAACTGGGCGACCGGTTCAGTGTTCCAAACGGTAAGAGCGTCTCTGGGCCCGTCCTCCAGGCGCTCGCGGCGGAATCGATCCTCCAGAACCGGATGCTGCGCTGGACGTCCGATGCCGGCATGATCATTGGCTTGGGCCTGATCTGCCTGGCGATGATGTATTCGTGGCGCCGTTCCGCACCGGGCGTCCGTGTCACCATCCTCGTCGCCGCAGGAGCGGGCGTGGAACTTGCCGCTGCGCTCGTGCAGGCAAGCTGGCCGCTCATCATCGACACGTCGCTGTTTCACATTGCGATCATTGCCTATCTGACGGCGATTGCACTCGACGAGATCGATTTCCGTAGTCTCCTGGGACGTATTGCCGAGAGCCGCTTTCATCGTATCGCGATGTCGCTCGGCGACGGTTTGATCTGCACCGACGAGGATCATCGGATCACGGTGTGGAATCCGGGCGCCAGTGCGATCTTCGGTTACATGCCGACCGAGATGATCGGGCGTCCGTTCGAAACGCTCTGTGCGGAGCCCACCGGCGGTGGCGCAAAGGCTTTTGCCATGCGCGATGCTGCGCGCCAGGCGCTGTTGGTGCCCGGCGGTGCCGTCGTCGTCGAGTTCCAGGGGCGGCGGAAGAACGGCGAGACGTTCCCGGTCGAAGCGAGCTTTTCGGGCTGGCAGGGCACGGACGGCTTCCAGTACGGAGCGATCCTGCGCGACATCTCGGTCCGCAAGCGCGAAGCCGAACGCGTCAGGTATCTCGCCGAACATGACGCGTTGACCGGTCTTGCCAACCGCAACATGCTGCATGCGAGCCTCGCCAATCTGATCGCCGCGGCGGAGCGGCGATCGTCCGACGTCGCGCTGCTCGTGCTCGGCCTCGATGGCTTCCAGCAGATCAACGACATGCTTGGACATTCGGCCGGCGACCTCGTGCTGCGGGCCGTCGCGGAGCGCCTCCGGACCAAGGTCGATGGCAAGGCGGTCGTCGCCCGGCTCAGCGGCGACGAGTTCGCCATCGCGCTTGATTGCACGGAGGCTGGCGAGCCGATTGTGGAGTTTGCCGAGCGGATCGCGCGCGCGTTCGAAGTGCCGCTCGCAACGGGCGCGCGCCAACATCGCGTCAGGATCAGCATTGGCGTCGCCGTTTATCCGGAAGGTGGGCACAACGCCGATGATCTTCTCGGCAATGGTCATCTGGCGCTGAGCAAGGCAAAGATGACGCGGCGCGGCAGCCACGTGATCTTCGAGAGCGCGATCAGGCAGGAGCTGGAGAACCGGCTGACATTGGAGAGCGAACTGGCGCTTGCCGCGGATCGCGGAGAGTTCGAACTGTTCTACCAGCCACAGGTTCGGCTGGTCGACGGCAGCCTGCTCGGGGCTGAAGCGCTCATCCGCTGGCGGCATCCCGCGCGCGGCTATGTCTCGCCCGGGGAATTCATGCCGGTGGTCAACACCTCGTCCCTGTCCGAGCGGATCGCGAACTGGGTGATGGAGACCGCCTGCCGGCAGGCGCGAGCCTGGGAATTGTCCGGAAACAGCGTGCGCGTCGCGATCAACCTCTCGCCGTCGCAGCTCGACTCCGGCGACCTCGCGCATTCCGTTGCGGCGCTGCTCGCGAAGACGGGGCTCACGCCCTCGCTGCTCGAGCTCGAAGTCACGGAGGATATCCTGCTGCATGACGAAAGCCGCGTGCTCGACATGTTCGAGCGGATCCAGCAGCTCGGCGTCCGCGTCCTGTTCGACGATTTCGGCACGGGCTACGCGAGCCTGAGCTATCTGAAGAAGTTTCCGCTCGACGGGCTCAAGATCGACCGGTCGTTCGTGCTTGACCTGCTCGCCGATTCCGACGACGCCGCGATCGTCGGCTCGACCATTGGTCTCAGCAAGCAACTCGGGCTCACTGTGGTGGCGGAAGGCATCGAGAACCGTGCCACGGCCGACTTCCTGGTCAGCATGGGATGCGAGGAAGGGCAGGGATATTTCTTCGGCCGCCCGATGCCTGCCGAGGCGTTCGAGAGGCAATTCCTGCCGGCTGAACTCGAAGCCGTCAGCGCGGCCTGAACCGCTTCAACTCCGATCGGTAGCGCCGGCGTGCAACTGCCACGCCAAAGAGGAAGGCGACGAACAGACTGGCCAGGGGCGCTTCGCGCGTGATTGCCGCGACCGTCGCGAGCGGCCGGCCGGGCTTTCGAGCTTCGTCGATGACATGCGTCAAGCGGTCGACAGCGGCGCGCAAGCCTCCCGCGACCTCTCCGATCGTGTGGGAGACGTCGGCCGCCGCGTCGATGGCGCGCTCGGCCATGCCGGGCTGGGACGGGGGCTGCGGAATCTCGGTGCTCAAAGTCGTAAACTCCGCTTCTGATGAGGTGAATGAGGCCGGCACCTTTGGCTATCCGCGCGAGCGCTCGTTTTGAACAGCGGGTCCGAAGACCTTTGGCTATCCGCGACAGGCGCCGTAATGTACGGCGGGTGCCGGCCTTGCAGGGAAAATGCGGCGCGCGGGATTTTGTTCCGGGACGGCTTCTCGCGCGGCGTCTTTTCAGCGGGAAATACCCGTGAAACGACGGGTCCGAATCTCTGTTAGGCTGTCACGACCTTGTGGATGTCAGGAGGCTGCCGTGACCGATCGGACCATGCCGGATCGAGCCCGGCGCATCGCCTTGCTAGGCGCGCCCATCGACATGGGAGCTTCGCAGCGTGGCACCTTGATGGGCCCCGCAGCGCTGCGCACCGCCGGCCTTGCGGCACTGCTCGAAAGCCTTGATTTCGAAGTCGTCGATTACGGTGATCTCTCCGTGGCGGAGGTCGGGGACCTCGCTGACAGGCCGCCCGAGAAAGCCAATCACTATCGCGAAATCCAGCGCTGGACGCGGGTGCTGAGTCGCAGAGGCCATGAGATCGCGCAGACCGGCGCGTTGCCGATCTTCCTCGGCGGCGATCACACATTGTCGATGGGATCGGTAAATGCCATGGCGCGCCATTGGCAGGAGCGCGGACGCGCGCTGTTCGTGCTCTGGCTCGACGCCCATGCCGATTACAACACGCCCGAGACGACGATCACCGCCAACATGCACGGCATGTCGGCGGCGTTCTTGTGTGGCGAGCCCGGCCTCGACGGATTGCTCGGCGATGATCCGCGCGCCTCGATTGATCCCGACAGGCTGGACCTGTTCGGCGCGCGTTCGATCGACAAGCTCGAAAGGGAATTGATGCGCACACGCCGGATCAGGGTGGTCGACATGCGCCAGATCGACGAGTTTGGCGTCGCTGTGCTGATCCGGCGCGTCATCGAGCGCGTCAAGGCGTGCGATGGCGTGCTCCATGTCAGCTTCGATGTCGATTTCCTCGATCCGTGTGTGGCGCCGGGAGTCGGCACCACAGTGCCGGGCGGAGCGACCTATCGCGAGGCGCATCTGATCATGGAGCTGCTTCATGATTCCGGCGTGGTCGGATCGGTCGACATCGTCGAGCTCAACCCGTTCCTGGACGAGCGCGGTCGCACCGCGCGCACTGCGGTCGAGCTGATCGGCAGCCTGTTCGGACAGCAGATCACCGACCGCCCGACGCCGAGTAACGCGATCGCTCCGGGCGAGTGAAACTGAGAGCTGTCTTGCATCGCGAAGAACGGAATGACTGTTGCGGCTGGCTGATCTAGACCAGTCCTGGTCGAAATCGCCTGTTTTTGAAATAGGTGCGGATTGCAAACGCCCTTCGCGGAGGGTTTGATGCGGGTCGCGCTTCAGCCGAGGATCCGCAATGAGCAGCACGATCGACGCCGCGGGAAAATCCGCGAGAACAACACGCCGTCGCTTCCTGCAAGGCGGCACCGCGGTGGCGGGCGGCGCCGTTCTGGGCGCTGGTGCGTCGGCCGCGGCGGAGACGGACAACCTTCCGCCCAACATTCCCGAATGGATGAAGGCGCCGGGCGAGCCGATGGGAGCCCAGCCCTATGGCGCGCCGTCACCGTTCGAGAAGGGCGTCGTCAAGAACATCTCGAAGACTCTCAAGCAGTACATATCGGCCTCCAGCCGGACGCCATTGCAGGAGCTCGACGGCATCATCACGCCGAATGGACTGTTCTACGAGCGGCATCATGGCGGTGTTCCGACCATCGACCCGGCGCAGCATCGGTTGATGATGCACGGCCTCGTCGAGCGGCCTCTGATCTTCACGATGGACGATCTCAGGCGCTTCCCGTCGGAGTCGCGCATCCACTTCCTCGAATGCTCCGGCAATCCCGGTTACACCAAGCCCTATGGCAAGACGGCATCGGACCTCGTGGGTCTGGTGAGTTGCGCCGAATGGACCGGCGTGAGCCTGAAGCTCGTGCTCCAGGAGGCCGGATTGAAACCGGACGCCAAATGGGTCGTCGCCGAAGGCGCTGACGCCGCCGCGCTGACGCGCAGCATTCCGATCGAGAAATGCCTCGAGGACGCCCTTCTGGTCTACAGCCAGAACGGCGAGCGGTTGCGTCCGCAGCAGGGCTATCCCTTGCGGCTGTTTCTGCCGGGCTTCGAAGGCAATATGAGCGTGAAGTGGCTGCGCCGCCTGCACGTGACCGCGGAGCCCATTTATTCGCGCGAAGAGACCTCGAAATACACCGATCTCTTGTCCGACGGCACGGCGCGCGAGTTTTCCTTCTATATGGAAACGAAGTCGATCATTACGCGCCCCTCGGGCGGTCATCGCCTGAGCGCGCCCGGCTTCCACGAGATCACCGGCATCGCGTGGAGCGGACATGGCAAGATCAAGCGTGTCGAGGTTTCGGTCGATGACGGCAAGAGCTGGCAGGACGCGCGATTGCAGGAGCCGGTGTTGACGCGCGCCCTCACGCGCTTCCGCCTGCCTTGGCAATGGGACGGCAAGCCAGCCGTGATCCAGAGCCGTGCCGTCGACGAGACCGGCTATGTGCAGCCGACGCTGGCCGAACTGCTCGCGGTGCGCGGCGAGAACTATTTCTACCACAACAACGCGATCTGGCCCTGGCGCATCGCGGCCGACGGCGAGGTGACCAATGCGCTGGCGTGAGACCTGCGGCGTTGCCGTCGCAATCGCGCTGGGTGCCTTCGCGAGCGGAGCGCAGGCGCAAAGCCCTTATGGCATCGGTCGCCCTGCGACGGCTGCGGAGATCGCGGGCTGGAATATCGATGTCGGACGTGACGGCCGCAATCTACCGCAGGGAGGCGGTTCGGTCAGCCATGGGCGCGAGGTGTTCGCCCAGCAATGTGCTTCGTGCCATGGCGATAAAGGCGAGGGTGGCTTGGGTGACCGGCTCGCCGGTGGGCAGGGGACGATCGCAACGGCCAAGCCGATCCGCACCGTCGGCAGCTATTGGCCTTATGCGCCGACCCTGTTCGATTATATCCGCCGCGCCATGCCGCAGAACGCGCCGCAGTCGCTGAGCGACGAGGACGTCTATGCGGTGTCCGCCTATATCCTGAACCTGAACGGGCTGGTGGGAGCCGATGCGACACTCAATGCCAAATCGCTTTCGGCTGTCAAAATGCCGAACCGCGACAGCTTTGTCGGCGACGCGCGCCCGGACGTGAAAAAGTGATCGCATCGGGACGATCGGTTCCGCGCAGTGGCTCAGAACTTGCTTAAGCGAAGGGCGGAACTCGCAGGATGCGTTTGAGTTAACCCGCGAGAGGAAACAGCACGGGTCCTTCGATGACAACACATCGCTTCGTAAACTCCATGTCCTCGGCGCTTCGCCATCCCGGCGTGATCGCGCTGATCGTGGCCGGCTTGACGATTGCTGCGATGGTGATCGTCGATCACGGGCCGTGGAACCGCGCCAAGACTCAGCCGGCTCATGTTGCGATGTATGCGACGACGGGCGAGGCCGCACATGCCGCCGGCGCCAAGGTGCTTCCCACCGCACCGAAGTCGCTGGTCGAGCCGGAGCGGCCGGGGCCGAAGACATCTCCGACCGTCAATCCCGTGACGCCGTAATACGGTTCATCAGCGTGCCGGCCGTGCTCGCGGCCTTCATCGTCGTCGTCGCGTCGCAGATCTTGGCGCCGCAGATCTTGGCGTCGCAGGTCTCGGCGTCGCTGTCGCCGGTCTGGTCAGCCGATCGCGGACGAGCCGAGCAGAGCGAGGACGGCCAGCGCCATGATCGCGGTGCCGAGCCAGCCCAGCGCGACCAGCCGTGAGCGGGCCTTGAAGCGGCCCATGATCGCACGGCTCGAGACGATCAGCATCATCATGGCCATGACCGGCACGGCAACGATGCCGTTGAGCACCGCGCTCCATACCAGCATGTGAATCGAGTCGATGCCGGTGAAGCCGAGACCGAAGCCGATGATGGTTGCGGCCGCGATGATGGCGTAGAAGCCGATCGCCTTTTCCGGCTTCGCCTCCAGCGTGGCGTGCCAGCCGAAAGTCTCAGCAACGGCGTAAGCCGCCGAGCCCGCGAGTACCGGGATCGCCAGAAGGCCGGTGCCGATAATGCCGAGCGCGAACAGCGCGAAGGTGAAATCGCCGGCGAGCGGACGCAGCGCTTCGGCCGCTTCCGTCGCCGAGTTGATCCTGGTGATGCCATTGCCGTTCAGCACGGCCGCCGTGGTCAGGATGATGAAGAAGGCGATGCTGTTGGAGAGCAGCATGCCGACGATGGTGTCGGCCTTGATGCGCGCGATTTCAGGGGCGCCCCCGGTTGGAAGGTCGCGCAGCGGCTTGTCGCGCTTGCCCTGGTTCATCTCCTCGACTTCTTGCGAGGCCTGCCAGAAGAAGAGATAGGGGCTGATGGTGGTGCCGAGCACGGCGACGACCATCAGGAAATAGTCGGCGCTGATCGTCGCCTTCGGCCATACCGCGGCGAGCAACGCGGTGCTCCACGGGATCTCCACGGTGAAGGCGGTGGCGACATAGGCGAACAGCGTCAGCGTCAGGAATTTCAGCACCGGCGAATAGCGGCGATAGGGCACGAACACCTGGAGCAGGGTCGAACCCGCCGCGAAGATCAGGGCGTGCTCGTGATTGAGCCCGCCGATGACCAGCGAGAGCGCCTCCGCCATCGCGGCGATGTCGGCGGCGATGTTGAAGGTGTTGGCGATGACGAGCAGCGAGACGAGCCCCAGCACGATCCAGCGCGGCGCGAGCTGCAGGACGTTGGCGGCGAGCCCTTTGCCGGTGACCCGGCCGATCCGAGCGCTGACGAGCTGAATCGCGATCATGAACGGCAGGGTGAGAAAAACCGTCCAGAGCAGCCCGTAGCCGAATTGCGCACCCGCCTGCGAATAGGTGGCGATGCCCGACGGATCGTCGTCGGCTGCGCCGGTGATGAGCCCGGGCCCCAGCCGTTGCAGCAGTCCCGTCCCGGGCTTCGCCGATCCTTCGGCGCTGTCGTGCTTGGCGGCGTGCTGCTTCGATCGGTTTGACAGGGGCTGACCTTCCGGCTTCCGGAATTGCGAAGTGTGCTTTAAGCGCGTCATGGCCGCAAAGTTCCTGCGTCGGCCGGCGCCGCGCCGTCTGCTGACGCCGATGCTTCTTCTTTACTTTGACACGTCGGGCAAAACACTTGTAAAGTAGTACCATCACAGAGATCGTCGAGCCCGCACCGTCACCGGTTGCGGGCTCTTCGTTTGCCCACGTTCAAAACGGTCGCCAGCCTCTTGCGCCAGAGCATGTCGCCGACGGTCGGCCGATCCCTGGACACGGAAGCCGTCGGCGATCAGGCAGCACTTGCTCGGCTGTCCGCCGTCGCGCGGCACGGTCTGGTTCTCATGACAGTGGCGCCCACTGATCAGTGGGGTTAACATCGCTCCGATTCGCGCTCTCCGAAAAACCTGGAACCAATGGTGGATGAGCGTGTTGCGGTGCCGCTTGACGGGCCGTTCCAACCCGCCCCGGCAGCAAAGTCACGGTGCGGTCCTGCCTTGCCCAAGGCGGGGCCGCGCGCCGTACGAGCAAAGAATTTGCAACGACAAGAGGGGGCACATTTGGCCGCCGACCTGGTTTTCAGAATTGCAATTGTCGGGCTGTTTCTCTTTTCAGCGGTGCTCGCTTCGATGCTGTGGCTGAACGTATGAGCCTCGACGCGTAAGCCTCGACGTATGAGTCTCGTCCTGCCGTTTGGAACGGCCGGTCCATGGTGGCGTTTTGCTCTTCCATGAGGGAGGATACGCGATGGACCATCTGACGAAGCGCGGGCAACCGGATCGCAGCAAGATCAACATGCACGAGGCCTTCGAGGTCAAGTACTGGACGCACGCGCTCGGCGTATCGAAGGAGGAGCTGCAAAAGGCTGTCGACAAGGTCGGCAATTCGGCCGCGGCCGTCCGCAAGGAATTGGCGATGTAACGCGTCCAACGCATGCGCGCCGAGGCGCGTGCTGCTACTTGATGCTGACGAACATGCCCCAGGCGGCGGCCAGCGCGCCGCCGGTGAAGACGACCACCGGGTTGTCGCAGAACGTGCTGCCATAGCTGCACACGTTCGCACCGAACTGGCCGAGCTCGTGATGGCTCGCGGAGTAGAACAGTCCCGACAGCACCAGCAATGCGGCGGCGACGTAATACATCGACGGAATCTCCAGCCTGCCCATGCACCCTCGCAAGGGACATGTCCCAGCATGGCGCGAGGAGATTTCATTCCGCCGAATCCGCTTCACCGCATTTGGCTAAAGTTTGACCCGTTGGGCCAACGATCGCTGTTGGCCGGACCTTTGGGGGTGGAAGATCTCCCACATCGGGGGCTGTTCTAATTAGGACAGCCGATCTGGCAGATTAGGACACAAATGAAAACGCCGCCCGCTTGAAATGAAGCGCAGGCGGCGGCGTTCCAGCCCCGAGAGGGATCAGCAAAATCCCGGATATTGATCAGTCCAAATGGATGACGAGAAGGTTCAACGGCACAACGCGACCAAGCTCAAATGGATGCTTAGCGGCGCTGCGTCGAACTGGGCACTGAAATCCCCCGCCCCAATAGATACGGGTAGGAGACGAGATCGTTTCACACCCGCAGAGGCGGATTAGGACACCATGGGATAGGACTTCATGCTGCCGTTTCCGGACGATTACATGCCGCCAGAAACAGGAGAGGCCGCCAACTGAGGTGGCCTCACTTCGGCGGCTGTAGCCCGGGCGATCTCAGCCACTCGTTCATGTGCGACCCGGTCTCGGCTTGGCAGGCCTTACGGATTGCATGCTCCCGATCAAAACCTGGGGGGAGTAGTTGAGCCTGCGCACGAAGCCGCTTGGCTTCTTCGACAAGGCGTTCCTCAAGGGAGCGGGTTTGCGTCACTCTCCGGCGCTCCGGCATGTCGCGCTCCTTGAGCCATTTGATCGACTCTCGTAACGGCTCGTCCGGTTTCAGTTCCAAAATTGAAACTAGGCCACGTCGGAAACAGGCCAGCGGACACGGCTCGGCGACAGCCTATTCTTGTGCATGGCCTCTCCGGCAGCAATCAGTCATCCGAGTGAAGATCGTATTGACTCATTGTTCATGATTTGTTCTTATTGTCCGGTCGTCAGGTGGAGATGGGCCGTGGACAACCGCATCAATGAAATCCGCAACATTATCAGAGCGTTACGCATCAGCATGCGAGAGGCCGAGGCCATCATGCACGAGCAGATCAATCGCGACGAGGACTGCACCTTCGTGGCGGAAGAGATCATGAAGATGCGCGTCGTGATGAGCGGCCTGGTTCAGGAGCGGACACGGCTCGGCGACAGCGAGCCTATTCTCGTGCGCAGCCTCTTCGTTCCGCGCCGGCCGCCGGCAACGCCGCGGACTGGTCTTGCCAAGCGCCGCCTCGTACCGCACGGAGTTGAGCAGCAACGGGGCCACGCACGCCCGTGATCATGGATGGACAATCTCAGGCGGTTTCCGGCGCCGTGGGTCATGATCGCGGAAGAGGAGTGCTTCCGAGTCAAGGACGCGAACGGCTTCACGATCTGCTGCGTTCTTCATCGCGATGATCTGCACTCGTGGGGCTATCAGTATGCCCACCAATATCTATCGCGCGACGAGGCGCGACGGATCGCAACGGCAATCGCGCGATTGCCGGAGCTGTTGAAGCGTCCTCAGTATTGAGCTGTTCGCTTTGCCAGGTCCCCTTTGGAACTTCTTGCTCCAAACTGGAATTGGTCTTGTGGTCGGCCCACCGCCGATGGCCGGCCTGGAATGGCGGCTCCGGCGCCCCCCAGCCCCCCGTCCCGCGCCGGGGCCGTTTTCAGGAGTTAGGTGAGACAAAAACACCGGCGGCACCGCCGCCAGACGTTCAGCAGCCACCTGTAGATCGTTGTCTGAAGATCGATTTCGGTCTCGACGAAACACGCCTGAAACATTGCTGAAACCCGATTGTCCTGAACGCCGCGCCCGTTGGCCCCGACCAACGGAGCGAGAAGGAGACAAGTCATGATCCAGGTCGGTTCGAAGGAAGAAGTCGCGTTTCTGCTGGCACTGTTCGGCACGCACACCCAGCCGGTCAAGCGGCCGAAGCCGAAATCGCAGCAACGCTGAAGGCGGAGCCATGCCCGGTTTGGCCGATTGCCAGAGCCTCTTGCGTCTCTTGATCGCAAGGGGCGATCCGAGGGCCATTCCGCTCGCCAAAGGCGCCATCGATCAATATTTGAACACCGCGCCGGCCAGCCTCCGCGGGCGCGGCCTGCGCGTGCTCCAGCGCGACGCGCTCGACCAGCACGGTGCCGCGGTCGGGGTGCAGCGCTCCTTCGCGGAGACGGTGGACGCCTATATCGAGCGCAAGCTTGCGGAGGAGTGACACCTTCCAGTGCGGCGGTTCAGGCGCGTGGCTGCCGGTCAGGCTGCGATGGGCGGCGTGGCTTGCGCCAGCAACAGGCCGATCTTCCGGTCGAGCTGCCAGACCTCGACGTTGCCCCGGCGCGTGAACTGTTGTGCGACGCGAAGCGCGGATGCATCGGAGTCAGCCTCGAACGCTTCGGCGGAGCGAAACACGCCGTTCTCGCCGACCAGATAGGCGCGGTATTGCCGGCTCATGTCGGCGCCCTCAGGCCCGGCGAATGCAGCCAGGACTCGATCTGCATGGCCGTCTCGTCCTGTCGCGCCCGGCGCAGCAGGATCTCACGGCGCCGTCCCGGCGCAAGCGACTGGGCCTCCTCGCGAAGGCGAGCGGCCTCGTCAGCGAGCCGCTCCTTGAGAGTTTTGGACTGTTTGTAACGACGTCGCTTCAGCATGGCATTGCTCCCTCGTTCGAGTGGGGCGGGAGCGCAACTGGCGTTCTCATCACCGACCGATGCCAAGTGCCGCTGCGGTGATATTTCAACTCTACGCCTCGGGCCGAGGAGAGTCAGTATCATTTGTTAAGTGGATCGAAGAATCTCTCGGGCGTCATCGCAGCTCGGTTTGAGCAGTTTATTCCTATCGCGTGCAGGTAGTTCCTAAGTTCACTATTGAACGGAAGTGGCGTCGGCGATTGAAGGTCTATCCTCCTTGTCTGCGCCCCGCGCCACGATTTTAAGCGCTTGATCTGACAAAGGCCGTTGCAGCGCCTTAGCCTCGTCCCATGGCGCCCGCAGCCAAGCATCTCGTTCTTCGGCCGTCGTCAGGATCACCGGCATTGCCTTTGGATGAATGGGCTCGACAACGGCATTCGGCGCCGTCGTGAGAAAGCCATGGACCTGATGAGGTCCAGGCACGGGCTTTGACTTCGTACCGCGATCGCCCTTGAAAGTTGTCCAGATACCGGCGAACGCGAACAGCGGCCGCGTCTCGTCCATCGCAAACCACACGACGTCCTTCTTCTTTGTTTCCGGATTCGGCTCAGGGGCATACTCAGCAAAACTGTTGACGGGCACGAGACAGCGATGCTCCGGCTTGAGCCATGCGCGCCAGTGCGGCGACGAGGTGTTGCGGATGTTGGTGACGGGCGGGCCGGGCTTGCTCGGTGGTGGCGGCATGCCCCAACGCATCATCACAATCTCCCGTTCGCCCCCACCTGCGTCGCGAATGACCGGTGCCGGGTAATCCGGAAATACGCCCGGCATTGGTGGCAAGTTACCCTCGTAGCGACGGACCACGCGGAAGAGCCCGGCGATGGCGGCCTGATTGGTGGTGATCGAATACAGATTGCACATGGAGACGATTATTCCTTACCGCTCGCCAGGCCAAAGGTAGTTTCGAGTGAGGGGGGTCGCTAGTTGTAATGATGCTTGTATTCGCATCAATGGGCAAACAGACGTCAGGTTGGCCTGTGCATTAAGGGCCAATTCCGGACATTGCTTAGGGGCCACAGTGTCTTCGTGTGACGCCACCTGTTTCCCGGATGCGTCAAGTGACGTAGAATGCCACTGCCCCTTGAAGCGGGACGTGCCGAAATCACCGTCCGGGCAAACGAGCAGCACTTGTGCCGTCGGCAAGCACGCTCTCTTGGAAGCCGTTCTTTTTTCGGTTTCGTACCACCGTTCACCACGAACTTTGCGCGCTGCTTATGCGGCGGCTCGTTCGGTAACGTCGGGAGAAAGCGATGAGCAAGATCGATCGAAGGTCCGCACTGGGAATCGCGTTGGCTGCAGTTTCGGCTGCCATGGTCAAGCCAGCCGCCGCTCAAGCCACAAGCTACAAGGATACGACGCCTTGGCCAGGTGTCGTGGTGCGTGAATATGAAGGCGAAACACCATCCTTGATCCCAGGTTTTAAGACCGTCTCAATGCGCGATATCATTATGCAGCCGGGGTCAAAGACCATGGGGCCCCCGATGATGAATGCCATGATCTGCCATATCACCGAAGGGGAGCTTCGGCTTGAGCAGGAGGGAAAGACCTTTACGGGCAAGAAGAATTTTGTCTGGACCTGCAACAAGGAAACAAAAGAACAGGCGTTCAACGATGGGAATGTGGTCGCGATTATGCGGATCACCGACCTAAAGGCTTAACGCTCGTTTCTTCGCAAGAGATCGATTGTGGGTGCGGATGGTGCATGCGACAACGCGCCATCCGCGTGCAGGACCGCCTCGGTCAATCGCATCGATCAGCGACCGTGTCGCCTATGTCCGGTCTGCCCAACAGAGCGCATTTCTGTGATTGCTCGAGTGCCGCCGGGCTCGTCAGTTTCGGGTACCCCGACTACAAATCTAATGCAGGACCTTGAAGCAGAGTGAACCGTGTACCAACGCGCGGGCCGCGACCGCGCTTTGCGGCAAGGCAGAAGTGATGTAACTTCTCTTGCGAGCTGCCATGAGGACGTGCCGACAGTCCTGTATTCGCCAATTATCTTAGCGGCAGCGCTGATGCCGTCGGCGGGCAAATTCTTAGACCTGTAATCTCTGGTCTGTTCAATCGCAGTCAAAACCGAGGCGCGAATGTCGTGCACACCGCGTGATGTGCGCGTGAAGGAAAATGCCGTATTTCACATCAGGAGCTTACAATGGATCGGAAAACCTTTCTGGTCGGCATTATGGCCGCCGCATGCCTTGTTGCACTAACGCCGGGCACCGGGCACGCCCAAGCGGATCCGAGAGTAACGAAATCGATGGAAACCTTAAAAGCTATGACGGCGAAATTAGGAGCCCCCAAGCTCGAAGGAAGGGAAGCTGTTGGGGGTAAAGACGCACCCGCTCTGCATTTCGGCACGACTAAGATCAATAACAACTTTGACATCGTCGACGCGGTTGGAAGCGAGGACGGCAAAGGGATGACGGCCACGCTGTTTGCAAAAGACGGAGGCGAATACGTCCGAGTGTCCACAAGTGTGCCAAAACCCGATGGAAGCGGCCGAGCAGTTGGCACCGTCCTGGCCGGGCCAGCGCTTGAAGCGATCAAGGCGGGGAAGAGCTATTACGGCGAGGTGCCTATACTGGGTACGCCCTACATAACCGGATACGAACCGATCAAGGACAGTACGGGCGCCGAAATCGGCACCTATTACGTCGGCTACAAGAAGTAGTTGAGAGCCATGAGAAATCGTCTGGCAACACTGGACGCGCGGCCGTAGCTGTCGAGGTCCGAGTTGGGTCAAAACCGGCAATACTCTGGTTGGCAGAGAATTTCTGCTCAAATCCCAAAAACCGACGTCGCCGATTTGCCGGTTGGAATGACGGCGCCGGCGCGACCCGCACCCGGAGCCGCTTTGGCGTCTTTGACACGTCGGGCAACACACTGGCATAATACTATCATTGAGACGATTTCGTTCGTACCCGCGCCGGAGATTCATCCGCCGCGGGTTTTTTTATTCTCGAACCAGGACCGGACCTGATTGCAACGGGGTTTTTCAGATGACCGAATTGGTGAACAAGCGTTCTGAAGTGGCGTTGGTGAGGGAGGCGGCTCGCAGAACTTTGAAGCAGCGAACGATGACTGAGATCAAATCCTTTGCGCGGACGCACACGGTACACGCCGTGAATACTCTCGTGAAGATCATGCTCGACAAGAATGCTCCAGCGCATGCACGTGTCTCGGCCGCCAATGCCATTCTCGATCGCGGATGGGGCAAGCCGTTGCAGCCCATCGCGAATGAAGACGGTAAGCCCTTGAGTTCATTCATCGCATCGAGCGGGTCATTGTACATCCCGGCGACGGTCAAACGTTCGACGCCCATGTTGAGGAATCCGTGCTCCGCGAACCGCTAAGCGTTCTTGGAAGCATCGGCGCGACGGGCGATTTCGACGTCTCTCACGAAGAGCTTTGGCTGCGTTCGCAGGAGAATACATGAGCACTGACCGACAGAAGCCGCGCCAACCGCGGATTGAGCCAGATCCCCCAGCTCAAGGCATTGCGGAATTGACCGGTTGGCCGCGCTGGATGGCCGACGCGCTTACATACAGACCACAGAGCCCGGCTCTAGACGTCGGCTCGCCGGGTGAAACGGCTGCATTGGAGGGCAACGCGACCGGTTCGGTGGGCTTGGCGTCTCTCTAGTGCAAGTCTCAAAAGTCCCTGAAAACACTGACGATCACTACAATATGTTAGGGGGCGTACCCCCCAAAGGTCAAGTCGAGGCAAGCCGAATTGATGTGACCGTTGTGACAGTGCTGTGACCACAATTTGCCGACGCACGCGCGGCATGGGGGAAACTTGCAAGCGTCAACCTATCTGATGCCCCCGCAAAAATAATCCGTCATTTTTCGCAAGTTTAAGTTGGCGCACATCCCAGCGTGTACTTGTCGGACACAGGAGAGCTCGTGCATGAACCCGAATCTTACTCCTGTTACTTCATACGTGATCGACAACGTGCACCACGCGCACGACGAAGTATGCGAGAGGACGGACCTCGTCGAGCGCGAAGGCGAAACAGATCAGTTCCCAGTTGGTGCGCCTGAAGACATCGCGTTCGATCCACCCAGGATGAACGTGCGAAATGTTGAGGCAGCCCTATCGGTCATGAAAGTCGATCCGGCCAAGGTAAAATGCGTAGCGTCCCAATAAAGCCAATGGCCTGCGTGATACGTTGGGCACGTTTGGTCGCAGAGATAATCGACCGGTTTGAGCAAGTCGACCCTTCCGGGATACTTAGACTGAACGTGAAAGCGCCTGAGGCTGCTCATATGAAGGTGCTCACGCCATATGACCCTCGGGAAGGGATCAGTTTAGCTGCGGCAGCTAGAAGGGCAGGAAAATCTGAGACCACGATCCGGAATTGGTGTCCTCAACATGGACTTGGCCGGCGGGTCGGTGGTGGCGTTTGGGTCGTCAGTCAAGTTGCACTTGCCATGTTCCTAGACGGGGATGAGGCGGCGCTCGCGGCTTACCATGCGGGCGATCATTCGAACTTGCGAGTGGTGCGGTACGTTGATCGCTTCGGCGTCCCGCTGCCCAAACCCTCCAAATGTCCAGAATAGGTGATTTTCGACAGCGGAATAGAAACGCTTGGAAATAATTAGACACATATCGAAAAACATGCCACGACGCACCTAGGGTGGAACGAGCGGCATGATCCATACTGTGGTTGGGGTGCTTCGCAACGCTACTCAGTTGCGACAGCATTATTCCCGGATGCAAGGCGCCCGCAGACAAGCGGAGTTGCTCGACAGTTTTCCGCGAGACGCGCCAACAAAAACATTTGTCGAGTTTGGATCTTATCCAGGGCAGTTCAACCGCGCCGGACGCGCGCCGATCAACACAACTACGCTCGCCCAAAGCTATCGCCCCGATATCGACGGGTTGCGGGCGGTGGCTGTGCTTTTGGTGGTGATCTTCCATGCGTTCCCTAATGAAGCGTGGCTTCCTGGCGGCTTTGTTGGCGTTGACGTGTTTTTTGTCATCTCCGGATATCTCATCTCGAAAATCCTGTTCAGCGAAATCGAGCAGCACCGCTTCTCCTTGGCGGGCTTTTATGGGCGCCGCATCAGGCGCATCTTTCCTGCCCTCGCCGTATGCCTCACCGCCGTCTTGGTATATGGCTTCGTCGTATTGATGCCCTCGCAGCTTGCTCAACTCGGCAAGCAGGTATTTTTCGGGGCCAGCTTCCTGTCTAACATCGCGCTCTGGAGCGAGAGCGGGTACTTCGACGGTGCCGCTACTTCAAAGCCGCTACTGCATCTTTGGTCTTTGGGGATTGAAGAGCAGTTTTATATTCTCTGGCCACCGCTGCTTTGGGTTGCTTTCAAACTAAAGGCTACGATTGGGCGATTGACAGCTGGGTTGCTTGTGGCCTCCTTTGTGGTCAACTTGGCTCTCTCGCTCACTGACACATCGAGCGATTTCTACCTGCCGGTCTCCCGCTTCTGGGAACTACTGGCGGGTGCAGCACTGGCTTGGCGACCGGATATCAATCTCAAAGCAAGCCTCAGGCATGTAATTTCAATTACGGGCATTGCAGCCATTGCAATCTCTGCGGCTTCGTTCGCACCCGAGATGCGCTTTCCCGGATGGCTCGCTTTGCTACCTGTGGCGGGGTCGATCGCGGTCATCATGGCGGGACCAAATGCCATTGTTAACAAAACGATCCTTTCAAACCGCGCTGCGGTATCCATAGGCCTTATCAGCTATCCCCTATACCTTTGGCACTGGCCACTGATCGCCTTCTCCTATGTTATCCGAGGGAAGCCCCCAACCTCTCTTATGGCTTTCGGACTTGTGGTTGCGAGCTTGCTGCTAGCTTGGGCCACGTATCGTTTCATTGAGCAGCCCGTTCGTCTTAATTCAAATCGCTTTCGATACACTGCCATTGCGGCGGCATGCGTCGCCGTGCTTGGCGCTTCTGGCTTGATGGTATCGATCATAGGTGGTGTGCCTCAACGGTTTCAGGCCAGCCTTGATCTGGAGAAGATGAATGCTGCCACTCTCGATGAGACCTACGCGCCGACGAAGGGCATGAACGTTCTTGAATTTGATCGCCGCAGAAATTCCGTAGTGGCGCAGATCGGACAAGGCGACCGTAAAGTCGCGCTGGCAGGCAATAGCACAATGTTCCACTACGGCCCTCGTTTGCAGCAACTCGAAGACCAAGGGCAGTTGGCGGTCAGCGCTTATTTTGTGACAGGCCCAGCATGCCCGTTGGTGCCTGGCGTGACCGCACGCGATGAATTTGCAGACTGCGGCGTCGTCGTGAACAGATTGTCGGAACTGGTACGAAGAGAGAAAGTGCAAGCGGTCGTTATCAGTCCTCATTATTGGCCAAGGAAACATGCCTTCATCGAACGGGCTGGCACGTCAATCCCTCTGGAGGGAGGAGACGAAGGCAGGCGCGCTTTCTATGCCAATCTCGAAGATTTTGTTCGCGAATTGAAGCGAAACGCGACGGTTTACCTTGTGCTAGGCGCGCCGCAGTCCCCTACCGCTCTAAATCCCCAACGCATGGTCACTCGAAGTGTCACTGGGATTCGTGTCGATCCGAATGCCCAATCATCCGTGCGAATTACCGATTTGCGAGCGCCTTTTGCTCAGCATGACGCAGATCTACGCACCGTCGCGGAGCGCACGGGCGCGAAGTTGCTAGATGTCTTTCCTGACGTTTGCGGTAACGGTGAGATGTGTTCACCCTTTTTTGGAGCGCGCGAGCCGATATTTTCGGACGGCGTCCATTTGCGTCCTGTGTTTGTACGGGAGCATTTGCACTTCCTGGATTTTCTTTTGATGTAGTGCCTCTCTTTTTACCGCAATGTCCGAGTGTCGTCCCTTCTCGGAAGAAGGCAGATCCGAGACCGGCCCAGATGCGCGCCGGAAAGTTCGCGGCTTTCACCAAACTCGTAACACCAGCAGCGTTGGCATGGCCACGCATCATCCATCTCGCGTATTTACAACCTCATGCAGAGCGCATGAGGACAAGAAATGGACGACCCCACCAGGTTTGAACAATTGGTGAAATTTCGTGCGCCGACTGGTTTGTCGGAAGCGATTGACGGCGCGGCCAGACTGAAGTGGCGTAAGCGCTGTTTCGGTCCCACCTTCCATTGAAGGCGTCGAGCGAGGAATGATCGATCTCTGATTGGAGATCGGCTTGTGTCTAAGCTTGAACATATGCTTGAGCCCAGGACCTCGGTTCGTCTGGTCGAGGTCATCACGGAGAGCGGCCGACGCCGGCAGTTCTCGGCCGACGACAAGGCGCGGTTCGTCGAGGAGACGCTGGCCCCGGGAGCCGTGGTATCGGAGGTCGCGCGGCGGCACGGATTGTCGCCGCAACAGCTGTTTACGTGGCGCCGGCAAATGCGACAGCCGGTTGCGATCCCTGTGGCTCCCGAGCCGCAGACGTTCGTGCCCGCTGTCGTTACCCCATCGTCCACGCCGCCGGAGCGCTCACCGCGGCAGCGCCGACGCCTCCGGAAGGCGCTCGAGGGCGCCGAGAACAGCAGCATCATCGAGCTCGAGATCAACGGCGTCGCGGTCCGGGTCGGCCGCGGCGCGGATGCCGCGACGATTGCGGCCGTGATCCATGCGCTGAAGACCTGCACGTGATCGGTCCGACGGGCGCGGTGCGGGTGATGGTGGCGACCAGGCCGGTCGACTTCCGCAAGGGTGCCGAAGGGCTCGCGGCCCTGGTGCGTGAGAGCATCCAGGCCGATCCGTTCTCCGGCGCCGTGTATGTGTTCCGCGCCAAGCGCGCCGACCGGGTAAAGCTGATCTATTGGGACGGCACGGGTGTGTGCCTGTTCGCCAAGCGGCTTGAGACCGGTTCGTTCTGCTGGCCCAACGTGCAGGACGGCGTCATTCGCCTGACCGCGGCGCAGCTGTCAGCCTTGCTCGAAGGACTAGACTGGAAGCGCGTCCACGCCGCGCGCGAGACACCGTCGCCGATCCAAGCGAGTTGAACTGCGGCACAGTGAATCAGTATGCATGTCGCGCTCGCGGGATGCCGCGACGCATGGTGTAATCGCATCATGGCGACGACGGCCGACACGCTTCCGGACGATCCCGGCACGCTCAAGGCGATGCTGCTGGCCGAACGGGCGCGCGCCGCGCGGCTCGAGCAGATCATCAAGGAGTTGCAGCGTCATCGCTTCGGCCGCCGGGCCGAGACGCTGCCGGAGGACCAGTTGCTGCTCGGCCTGGAGGAGGTCGAGCAGGTCGAGGCGAGCAGTGATGCGGCGACCGATGCAGCCAATGCTGCCGAGCGATCGAGCCGAGCCGCACGGCGCCGCAGGAACAGAGGAGCGTTGCCGGCGCATCTGCCGCGGGTCGAGATGCTGGTCGACCTCGACGATCACGCCTGCCCGTGCTGTCAGCAGGCGCTGCACCGGATCGGCGAGGATGTGAGCGAACGACTGGATATCGTCCCGGCCCAGTTCCGGGTCCTAGTCGTAAGGCGGCCGAAGTATGCCTGCCGGGCCTGCGAGACCATGGTACAGGCACCGGCGCCAGCGCGGCTGATCGAGGGCGGGCTACCGACCGAAGCCACCGTGGCGCAGGTACTCGTCGCCAAATATGCCGACCATCTGCCGCTGTATCGGCAGGCTCAAATTTACGCCCGCCAGGGCCTCGAGCTGGATCGCTCGACCCTGGCCGATTGGGTCGGGCGGGCAGCCTTCCTGTTGCGGCCGGTGCATGAGCGACTGCTCGCGAGGCTGAAGCAGTCGCCAAAACTGTTTGCCGACGAGACCACCGCCCCGGTGCTCGATCCCGGACGCGGCCGCACCAAGACCGGCCAGCTCTGGGCCTATGCCCGCGACGACCGGCCCTGGGGCGGCACGGACCCGCCCGCCGTCGCCTATGTCTACGCTCCCGATCGCAAGGCCGAACGGCCGATCGTCCACCTCGCGGGTTTTGCCGGCATCCTCCAGGTCGACGGCTATGCCGGCTATCGGGTCATGGCCGAGCGCGGTGACGTAGAACTGGCGTTCTGCTGGTCCCATGTGCGCCGGCGCTTCTACGAACTCGCCGCGGCCGGTCCCGCACCGATCGCCAGCGAGGCACTCGAACGTATCGCCGGGCTCTACGTCATCGAAGCCGAGATCCGCGGCCGCACCGCCGACGAGCGTCGCGCCGTCCGCCAAGAGAAGAGCCGGCCGATCGCCGACGAGTTCGAACCCTGGATGCGCGCCAAGCTTGGTCTGATTAGCCAGAAGACCAAACTCGCGGAGGCCGTCCGATATGCGCTGTCGCGTTGGGACGGGCTGACGCGCTTCATTGCCGACGGCCGCGTCGAGATCGATTCCAACGTCGTCGAGCGCGCTATCCGCCCAATCGCGCTCAACCGCAAGAACGCCCTGTTCGCTGGCTCGGACGGCGGCGGCGAACACTGGGCCGTCATCGCCTCACTGATCGAAACCTGCAAGCTCATCGGCGTCGAACCCCACGCCTATCTCGCCGACGTCATCACCCGCATCGTCAACGACCACCCGAACAGCCAGATCGACGAACTGCTACCCTGGGCCTATCTCGCTACCCAAGAACGCTGGCGCGTGGCCTGAGAACATCGCTTACGAAGTGGCAGTCGAAATCCGAATACATTCGGCAGTCGGTAATCGTAAGACTGAAGGCGGACGGCATCGATCCGCGGCAGTTCGCTGGGGTGGCCTAATGGTGGCCCAAGGCGTAACCATAGCCATTGCTCGAGGATCTTCCACAAGCTGTCCGGTTGTCGCTCTGCGGGAATGGCTCGACGCGGCTGGCATTGAAGCCGGGCCAGTGTTCCGACCGGTCAACAAAGCCGGCACGGTGAGCGTGGGTAGGCTCACTGATCGATCGGTCGCCAACATCGTGAAGGTCTACGCTGGCGCCGCCGGCTTGGACGAAAAGCAATTCTCCGGGCACTCGCTGCGCCGCGGCTTCCTCACCTCGTCTGCTGCTGCGGGAAAGTCCATCTTCCGAATTCGAGACGTGAGCCGGCATAAGTCAATCGAGACGATGAGCGGCTACGTCCAAGAGGCGGAACTTTTTAAGGATCATGCTGGCGCCGGCCTGCTGTAGAGGTGTTCATGATTGTCGCGGTCTTATTGGCAACTAGCGTTGCTCAGATGCCTCCTGCCCCGCGGTTTAATCCGGAAATTTGCGCCAACGTCCAACGGACCGGACCAGGCTACATTGTCATGAAGGAAACGTGGGTGCTGCCCCGCCTGAAGTTGACTGCTGGTCAGCGCAGGCCGAGAGGACATGAACGTCGCGGGCCGCCTGCTGACCAATTTGATAGAAAAGACCTGCGCAGCACCTGCCAGTTAGTCGATTTCCGCCCCCGGAATAGTCCCGCTCGCGCAATGGTTGCCCTTGTGTGCTCGTTACGCTTTATTGCCCAATGTTTCTGGGGGCGCTGGCCGGGCGCTGGGACATGGGCAATCAAGCTATTTATAGACCGCACATTGACGGGCTCCGCGCCATCGCGGTTTCGCTGGTCGTCTTGTTCCACGCCTATCCGTCCACCTTCCCAGGCGGGTTCATTGGCGTTGACATCTTTTTCGTCATCTCCGGCTACTTGATCACGGGCATTATTGCTCGGGACGTTGGCGCGGGCCGCTTCGATCTGGCTGGCTTCTACGCAAGGCGAGCTCGCCGAATATTCCCGGCGCTTCTGGTTGTGCTGGCCGCCGCATTGGCCCTCGGCTACAGGTTGATGCTTCCAGACGCCTATCGGCAACTTGGCATCGACACGGCGGCGAGCGCGGCGTTCTCTGCCAATATCGCGCTCATGATGCAGTCCGGCTACTTCGACGTGGAATCGGCGAAGAAGCCACTTCTGCATTTATGGTCGCTCGGCATCGAAGAGCAGTTTTATCTTTTCTGGCCATTGGTTTTAATTGTATTTGCCCGCAAAGGCCTAAGCCTGTTCCGGGCGTCGCTGTTCCTCGGCTTGGCTTCATTCGCGCTAAATTTGGCGCTGATCGGCAATCACCCCATTGCGGCTTTCTATCTGCCGGTCACCCGAGCCTTTGAGCTTTTCGCGGGCGCAGCGCTTGCTTTGGGCTGTCGCGAGGCCTCGGAAGGGCGATGGCAGGACATTCGAGCACTGGCAGGCGCACTGTTGATCGGCTGCACGGTGGTTCTATTCGATAGCGCCACTCCATTTCCTGGCTGGCGGGCTGCGCTGCCCGTTATCGGAACGCTGCTTGTGCTTTCGTCTCCCGGCGCGTGGGGGTGCCGAGTCATTCTTGCCAGCCGACCGATGGTGTGGGGTGGTTTGATCAGTTATCCGCATTACCTCTGGCACTGGCCGCTGCTTGTCTACTTCGCGATGATCAAAACCGCCTCACTGACCGAAATCGAGCGTGGCCTAGTCATCAGCCTCAGCTTGCTGCTGGCATGGGTGACCTATCGGTTCATTGAATTTCCAATCCGGTTCGGCCGCAGCCAACCACTCAAGACCTGCGGCCTAGTCGCGGGGATGATGGCAATCGCGGCCGCCGGCATAATTGTGGTTCGATCGGATGGCTTTGACGGGCGGTTGCCTCCGCAGGTCCGAGCGATAGCTTCCATCCGCACGGATGGCTCTGGCTGGCGAGTCGGCGAATGCCTTCTCGATCTGAGTCAAAAAACAGATTACGCCGAAACGTGCGTCGATCACGGCAAGCGCCCGATGGTTTTCCTATGGGGCGATTCGACGGCCGGTGCGCTTCTGCCTGGACTGCGCCGAGCCCAAGAAACGCGCGAATTTGGCATTGCGCAATTCACTGCCAGCTCTTGCATGCCCGATCTGGACGGCCCTGCGAATTGCCGTGAAAACAATGCACGAGTGCTCGAAATCGCGGTGAAGATGGACCCGGAGGTTGTGCTGCTGCATGCCTACTGGGGTCTAAACTTGGATGGCGTGGCCGGCATTGTCGCGGCCCTGAAACAGCGCACTCACGCCCGTATAGTGGTCCTCGGTCCCGTGCCGGTGTGGCGGCGCGGCCTACCGCAGGAGGTCATTTTGCATTACTTGCAACATCAGGAATTGATCCCCGAAAGATCCAATATAGGAGTTTCCCTGAATTGGCAGGATGCCCCCATGCGGGCGAAGCTGGAACAGCTTGGAGCTGAGTTCATCTCGGCACGGGATGCACTCTGCGACCATCGGGGGTGTTTGACGAGAATTGGACCAACGGCGGCCGATCTCACCTCAAGCGATACAGTTCACCTCACTGACCGCGCATCTATTCTTCTAATGGCGACGGTGATCGATAAGGTGCTTTGGGGTCCACGAGCGCTAGCCTATTGACCTATAGCTTGGGCTCGACCGCTTCAGCCCTGCGAAATCCGGCGGCTGGCTCCTTGTCCGACTCCCTCGTAATCTTGGGCCATGACCAAGGCAGAGAACAGAGCGGCGGCGAGGGATGGGCCTATCGGTGGCATGGGCTATCGCCACTTAAAAACGGCCCCGGCATGGCTTTTGAGGTGTGAAGGCCGGGGCCGTTGGAGTTACCTTGGCGGTAATGGGGTCGCCACGGTGATCACGAGCATAGGAAAAACCGGCAATCAGTTCTGTCCACTTGTGCCCAAAGCGGTATAGTTCCTCATCGGGAACGGAACCGATCGCAATGAAGGACATGCAGGCTCAGTTAGAAAAGCTCCGCACGGATGCTGCCGAGTGCGCCTTGATCCGCGATCTTGCTACTGAACCCAAGAAGCGAGAACTGTTCACAAGGCTGGCCGAGCATCTGACAGTTCTGGCCGACGAGGTTGAACACGCCATTGCTGTTGCGGGACCTGAGCTGAAGCGGAAGGAATGACCGAACGAGGCTGGGTCGGCGTTTCGAGGATCCGGTCAAGATTGGCGAACGCACTCTGGTGACGCTCCTCGACGCCGGCGAGTACATCGCCGCGCTACCGAAGAAGGAGCACGCCGCACCGGAGTGGCAAGCGGCGATGGAAGCCTTGATCCTGGTGGCGGAAGGTGGCGGCCCGACGATGTTCGCTCGGATCGGCATCATGCGGGCATTGAACCGGCACCACGTCCCGAGCTTAACCCGAAGGGAAAGGAGCCCCATTGGGGCCGGCGCAAGCTCAAGAGGGATCAGTAGAGAGGCCGCCGACCGACGCGGCCTTACTTTTTGAATAGCAGAATGAACACTACGACGACTGGTATGGCCCCGGCCGCGCAGATGAAAAACCGAAAACCCCATTCCTCACGCATCACCCAACATAGCTGGGACTCTTTTCCTTGGCATGTGCAGCATTGTGCCAATTCGGCGCGAGACAGTGTCGAAAACCGGCAAGTAGGCCAACTGAGGCGGCCTTAATGTCGGCGCCACCGCAGACCAGAGGCCCCGGCCTCAATAGCTCGGCGATCTAGGTAGTTTGCCGCCAAGACGCAGACCACCACCATCAAATTCGAAACGAGCGCCCAAAAGATCATTCTCTCCGCCTCCCGTTAGTGTCAGCCCCCCGCCGACGTGACGCCGGCGGGGATTCTTGCAGTGAATCGTTTTGGCTTATTCCGGATCAAACGAGAGTCAGCTCAACGGCTTAGACCGCGATTCCACTGACGAAGAGCCCGCCAGCGTGAGCCGGCGGGCCCTCTATACACATGCGGGCCCGCGGTAATTGCATCACCGTCTCCGCCGATCAATCTTACTGTGGCTAATGAAGAACAAAGCGGCCAGCACGCCAATTGCGGCGGGTATAACAAGGCTGAGACAGTCCATGACGCACCGCCTTTCAGCAAAGGAATCGTCAACCACCGAGAGCAAGCAAAACCGGCCAGAGGCTTGCAAGGAGCCAGAGCATCAGACCAAAACAGGCCCCAATGCCCATCAACGTAATGACGGCCTGAGGATTTCTGAAGATCATCGCGTGCCAACTTAACACCGATCGGAAATCTCCGTACAGAGCCGAATGGGTAGAAAGCTGTGAGAACAAGCCTGCTTCAGTTAGCGGCCCGCCAGTGTCAGCTGACGGGCCCGCATTGTTGTCGATAACTAACGAATCTAGACCGGCTGGTTCACGACCAGAGGCTCTCCGAGACAATCTCGACGCGCGTCATAGTACCGTCGAGATACGCAGGCGCATCGAGCGGCCGCGGTGAACGAATGTCGCCATAGGCTTTCATTGGATTCTCTCTCTTATACTTTGCGACAATCTCCCGTCCCAGCGCGTTAAAGGGGTGATTTTTGAGCGACCCGCTGAGGTCGTGCCTGGCAGCGATATCCCGCTTTACATACCCGAAGACGGTGACTTCGAGTGGCTGTCCAGCTTCGCACCACGTAACCTCCAACAGGACACTCGCAACGATATTGTTGCCGACCTGTGGGTCGAGCTTCGGTGAGATGCGTGATGTCGTGAAGTGAGCCGATCGAAGTCGCGCGTACAAGAGACGCAGCGGCCTCCTGCAAGTCGAGCAAGGCTTGCCGCTGAACCTCTATTTTGCGGGCTAATCTCTGCTCTCGCGCGACAGCTTGCCGATACGACCAGAGGGTGCTCGCTTCCGACGCAGGATCTAAACTCCCGTGTTCAATTGAAGGACTTGCAGTTCGCGCGCCGGTTGAGTAGCGTCCGGCGGGGCTGAGAAATGCATAGTCACACGCGCTTTTTGTGCGTGGGCATCCTTGCGATGCTCGCGTCGTATTTTTTGCTTTGGCCGGTCTGGCGGGCTCAATTCCCGATCGAGATTTGGTTCACCGAGTCGTGGAACGCGTTCCATCAGGATATCGCGGCCGCTGGGCTGCCTCTCTATCCAGGCAGCGATCAGCTCGTCGTTAACAACTACCCTCCGCTTTCCTTCTTAGTCATCGGCGAGCTCGGCAAGCTGTTCGGTGACAATCTCTATGTCGGACGGGTGCTCTCGTTCGTTGGGCTGCTAGCGCTGGCCGTGGAGATCACGCTGGCCGTAAGGATCTTGGCCGGGTCGTTCTCTGCCGGCGTCGTCGGCGGGATGTGGTTCGTCGCTCTGATGGCGCACAATGCCGCCCTCTATGTTGGAGCGAACGACCCGCAGATTGCGGGGCAGGCGATCATGGGCGCTGCCCTGGTGTGGTTCCTCGCCCGAGAAAAGGCTGGCCGATCAGCGCTTCCGCCGCTGTTGCTGATGGTTCTGGCAGGCTTCTGGAAACACAACATCATCGCGATCCCGGCGGCGGCCGTTCTGTGGCTATGCCTGCGCGACTGGCGCTCTGCTGCACGGCCCGTGCTGATCAGTGGCGGGGCGGCAGCGGCGGGGCTCGCCCTCTGCGGCGCTGTCTTCGGACCTCAGTTCTTCGCCAATCTGCTCACTGCTCGCGCCTATTCGGTGGGGCATCTGGTGAGCCAGTTGGGGCATCTGCAATGGCTGGCACTCGCGGCGATCCTGTGGGGGTCGTGGGCGTGGTTCGACCGGGCCAGCTACGCCGCGCGCTTTACGGCGCTGCATTCCGCTGTTGCGCTGGCCTCCTGCCTCACGCAATGGCTCGGCGATGGCGTCTTCGGGAATGCTGAGTTCGACCTTACGATCGCGCTCGCGATCGGTCTCGGCGCGACCTTGGCGCGGATCGCCGCTTCGCCAATAGCCGCGGCGATCGGCCTGAACCGATCGCGAGTGATGGTGGTTGTCGCGTTGGCGCTGCGGTTGGTCTTGTCCGGTCGACAGGAAAGCGCCCAAGTACTGCTTGATCCGCAATTCCGCGCCCGCTACGCGACCGCCGCCGCCGCCATGACCGCGGCGGCGGTGAGCGTCTCGAAGATCCCCGGGGCGGTCTACTGCATGAAGAACAACCTCATCTGCCGGGCAGCCGGCAAAAGCTTCGTGGTCGACGACTTCAAGACGGATCAGCTTTTGGCGACGGGGAAGGCAACCGAAGCCGATCTCTCGGCCATGTTCCAGAACCGCGGAATTACGGTGGTCGAAGGCGCGTCGCTGACTTACGCAGCAGCGCCTCTCTGGCAAACTCCTTAGCCTTCGCCATGGCTTGTTCGCTCGTGAGCTGCTCGGGCCGCAGCCGCGAAACTTCTGGGTTACGCAATGACGAATCAGCGAGCGGGCTCAACGTCCCGGGGAGCTAGCGCAGGGCAGGGATTCCGAAATGCACGGGCTGACGCTTTCCACCCATTCGGAAAGTACCACCTATTTGGAAAGAGGGGGGAGCGAAGTCGATCTCAAGGGCTTCGCTTTCGAGGCTGGCGAGGTGTCGAAGGGTTATACAAGCCGCCCAGTCTGGCTCGACATTGCTAAGCTCGCGGATCATTACCGTGAGGTACTCGCCCGCCGCCGCACTGGTCGCAGGACGCGGTCCTGCACATCATGCGAGGCCAGCGGGTTTTCTGGCTTGAAAGAGTTTCCCGTACGAGGCCGCATATAGGTGCCGGGACGGGGCTCAACTTGAGAAACTCTAAGGCCGCTCGACCAGGGTCTTTCGCGGTCGACCAAGCTTCGGACGGGGTGGCCTGGCCTTGGGCTCAGTCGACGGCACGACCTCCAGCCTGACCCGGAAAGTCTCAAAGAGACTTAGGACCCGGCTTAGCTGCGGATCGACGGTTCCTCCGAACGTCTTGTAAACCGTCGTCCGCATAATGCCGAGTTCGCGCGCGAGCGAGGTGACGTTCTGCGATTTGACGACGGTGCTCAGCTCCCGGATGGTGTCAGTCGGATCGTCGAAAGCGAAGGCTTGACTGAGCCGTGTAGCGATCGCGCTCGGGCTGGCGATCCCGGACGCAGGCGTAACCCGGGCCTTTACGTTCAGCGCTTCGAGCAGCCTAAGAACCCGGCTGAGCTGCGGGTCGATTCGACCGCCAAACGTCCTATAGAGGGTGTCGCGTCGAAGGCCCGCGTCCCGTGCCAGGATCTGTACGTTATGAGCTCGCGTGACGAGGCTGAGCGCCGTCTTAGCCTTCAGTATCTCGTTTTCTTCAAAGTTATCAGATAGATAGATGGCGATAGCCGCTGGATTGTCGCGGACTAAATTGGCTATGTCTTCTTCGTTGCCAGCCAGCATTTCCAGAGCGTTTGTCCGTCACTGTGGCCTTCCAGCTACAGCATTATCGGCCAATACGTCTAGATTACCTCACAGACATCGACGACGCTTCCACTTGGGGTAATTTCGACAATGAAAAAGACTTTGCTCGCTCTCGCCGCGGTTGTGGCGATGACCGGTTCGGCCTCGGCCGCTGACCTGGCTGCCCGCCCTTACGTGAACGCTCCGATGCCGGCGCCGGTCGCCAACTGGACCGGCTTCTACATTTTTGGCGGTGGCGGTGGCGGCCTCTCGAATGCTGACCAGAGCGTTGTGGATACGGTTTCCGGTACGCCGCTGACGATCACCCAGCGTCAGGGCGGCTCGGGCTGGTTCGGCACCGTGGGCGCCGGTTACGACTGGCAGTTCAGCGGCACCTGGGTCGCTGGCGTGTTCGCTGACGGTCAGTTCGGCAGCATCCGCGCCACCATCCAGGATCCGCTCAATCAGATCACGGGCTCCCAGAAGCTCGAGACGTCGTGGGCCGCTGGTGTGCGCCTCGGCTGGCTGGCCGCCCCGAACGTTCTTACCTACGTCAACGGCGGTTACTCGGGCGCCCACTTCGGCCAGACCAACTTCACGGACCTCGCCGGCGTTCCCGTCGGTGCCCACCTCAACAGCTACAACCGCAACGGTTGGTTCATCGGTGGCGGCGTCGAGAACAGCCTGAACTTCTTCGGCATCAGCTCGCCCGGCTGGTTCATGAAGACCGAATATCGTTCGGCCTTCTACAACGCCAAGACCCAGGACGAGCTGTTCGACGCTGGCAATGTTCCGGTCGGCAACAGCATCCGCGCCAACAGCTGGAATCAGACGATCTCGACCTCGTTGGTCTACCGCTTCAACTGGACCGGTCCGGTTGTCGCGAAGTACTGATCTGAACTCAACTTCAGACGTCAAAGCCCCGGCATCGCCGGGGCTTTTTCGTTTGTCCTGAACGCTCGTGCAACACGAAGTGCGATGGGATCCAGGCAAACGCCTAGCGCTGGAATATGCAAAATGACCTGCACGATCACATTGAATGCCGAATTACGCTCGCCCGGACCTCCGCGGCGGGCTTTGTCGTTTCGGCCGGTAATGAAGGTCGGGGTGCTTTCGGCCTCGGCTACGTTGCCGGCGGCTGTGGCTAAGCGTTCTTGGAAGCTTCGGCGCGACGGGCGATTTCGACGAAGAGCTTTGGCTGCGTTCGCAGCAGAATACATGAGCACCAACTGGTAGAAGCCGCATCAACCACGGGTTCCAAAAACTTGATGTAGATCAAGCGTAAGCGTCGTTATCAGGCCACGGCTTTGAGGAACTGAGTGCGGTAGGCCCAAGGCAATAGCTGGTCGATGTCGCGGTTCGGATGACCACTGACGATCCTGGTCAGGACGTCGGTGAGATAGGCAAGCGGATCGACGTCGTTGAGCTTGCAGGTCTCGACCAGGGACGCGACGACCGCCCAGTGTTCGGCACCACCGTCGGATCCGGCAAACAGCGCGTTCTTGCGACTGAGCTTGATGCCGCGGATCGATCGTTCGACCGTATTGTTGTCGAGCTCGATGCGACCGTCATCGATGAAGCGCGTCAGCCCCTGCCAGCGCGAGAGAGCGTAGCGGATGGCGGCGGCGAGCTTGATCTTCTGGCTGATGAGAGCCAGCTTGGCGCGTAGCCAAGCCTCGAAGGCATCGGCCAGCGGTCGGCTTTTCTGCTGACGCACGAGACGGCGCTCCTCCGGGCTGCGGCCGCGGATCTCCTTCTCGATCGCGTAGAATGCGGCAATGTGCTTCAGCGCCTCGCTTGCGATCGGCGCGGGGCCCGCCGTCGCGAGTTCGTAGAAGTTGCGCCGCATGTGCACCCAGCAGAAGGCGAGCTCGACCTCGCCGCGCTCGGCAAGCTTTGGATAGGCGGTGTAGCCATCGACCTGCAGGACGCCCTTGTAGCCGGCAAGATGGCTGAACAACCGCTCGGCCTTGCGGTCGGGTGCATAGACATAGGCGATGCCGGGCGGATCGAGGCCGCCCCAGGGCCTGTCGTCGGCGGCATAGGCCCAGAGCTGGCCGGTCTTGGTGCGCCCTCGACCGGGATCGAGCACCGGCACCGTCGTCTCGTCGGCGAACAGCTTGGACCTCGCTCGAAGCATCGTGAGAAGGCGCTCATGCAGCGAGCGCAGGTGGAAGGCGGCATGCCCAACCCAGTCCGCCAGCGTCGATCGATCGAGAGCGATGCCCTGGCGGGC
Organism: Bradyrhizobium sp. 63_E2_N1_3; assembly: GCF_052076005.1. Taxonomy (NCBI): domain Bacteria; kingdom Pseudomonadati; phylum Pseudomonadota; class Alphaproteobacteria; order Hyphomicrobiales; family Nitrobacteraceae; genus Bradyrhizobium; species Bradyrhizobium sp. 63_E2_N1_3. The sequence goes on from NZ_CP197235.1 coordinate 2,877,447, forward strand.
ATAGATCTGGGCCTGCCGGTAGAGCGGCAGATGATCGGCATATTTGGACACCAGAACCTGGGCGACCGTGGCCTCGGTCGGCAGGCCGCCCTCGATCAGCCGGGCCGGAGCCTCGGCCTGCACGACACCATCCTCGCAGGCACGACAGGCGTATTTGGGACGCCGGGTAACGACAACGCGGAACTGCGCCGGCACCATGTCCAGCCGCTCGCTCTTGTCTTCACCGATCCGATGCAGTTCGCCCTGGCAGCAGGGGCAGGTCTTGTCGTCGATGTCGACGACGACCTCGATCCGCGGCAGATGCGCCGGCAGTGCCCCGCGGTTGACGCGGCGCTTGCGCGCCCGTTCCGCCCGACCTTCCGGGGCGGTCTCGTCCTGACCGGCCTCGGCAGAGGCCGCGACCTGCTCGACGTCCTCGAGGCCCAGCAGCATCTGTTCCTCAGGAAGCGACTCCGCCCTCCGGCCAAAGCGATGACGCTGCAATTCCTTGATGATCTGGCGCAGCCGCTCGCTCTCGTGCCGCTCGGCAAGCAGCATCGCCTTCAGCGTCTCGGGATCATCAGGAAGGTTATCGCTCACGGGCAAATCAGAGCATATTCGCGCCCGCCTGACGACGTACTCGATGCCTCTGATTCACTTCGCCGCAGCGCGGCCCACAATTATCCGGCTTGCGTCGGGACGACCGTCTCCCGTGCCGCGTGGACACGCCGCCAATCGAGCCCTTCGAGCAGCGCCGACAATTCTGCCGCTGACAAACGCATCACGCCATCCTCGATCTTCGGCCAGCGGAAGACGCCTTCCTCGAGCCGCTTGGCGAACAGGCACAAACCCGTACCATCCCAGAAGATCAGCTTGATCCGGTCCGCGCGCTTGGCACGGAAGACATAAACAGCACCCGAGAACGGATCGGCCTTCATGTGCTCGCGTACCAACATAGCAAGCCCTTCCATTCCCTTGCGGAAGTCGACTGGCTTGGTTGCCACCATCACCCGGACAGTGCCGGACGGGCCGATCACCGGCTTGCCTTCAACGCATGGACGATGGCCGCAATCATCGCCACGTCCGCGCCTTGGCCGACCCGGATAGTGACGCCTTCGGCTTCGATCTCGATGCCCCCAACATCCGGCTTGGCCTTCCGTCGCGCTGTCTTGCGCTCACGGCCCGCAACCGCGACCGGCGCCATGGCGTCTACCACCGCAGGTACAAACTGCGGATCGTTAGCCATCGGCGCCGGCTGCCGGCGCGCTTGCCGGCGCCAAGTGAACACTTGTTGTGGGGTCAGCCCGTGTCGCCGGGCAATCTCGGAAACGACCGCGCCTGGTACCAGCGTCTCCTCGACAATCCGGGCCTTGTCGTCCTTGGAGAACCAACGACGTCGTCCCGTCTCCGTGATCACTTCCAACCGGCGCGCCGTTACATCCGACTTAAGCGTATGGTCAAACATAGACACAAACCGATCCCTTCAAAGAGATCGTGAAACTCGCCTATCCCATCTGCCCCGAAAAGGTGGGAGCGGAACGACGCTTACGATCAAGCCTGCGGAATGCCGCGGGCTCTTTTTGTTTCTAGGTGAGGCGCTCATGCGCTACGCCGCGGCAGCCGATCCAAACCAGATGATCAGCGCGTCCTCAAGTCCTCGCTGGCTTTCATCTCCGACCCACGCCACGTGCCCGTCCGGCCGAACCAGCACCGCTTCGGGCGCGGCGACCTGCCCGATGGCGGGGAGCTCCCACGCGCCGTCGTGGCTGGCGTTGATGACTCTGATGCGATCAGCCCTGGATACTATGTCGAAGCCGCCGGACTTGCCGAAATTGATCAGCAGCGCCTGCGCTCCGTGCAGCAGCGTGAACAATCTCTGTGGATAGCCGTCGACGATCAGGTCGAGATCGGGCATCCGGCGCCCGAGCAGTTCGTGTCCCTCGCCGAGATCATAGCGGATATCGAGCCCGCTCATCATCGCGCCAAAACGTTTGCGCGGTTCCTCCATGGCGAGCAGGTCGGACACCACATCGCGCGCGGCCCTGAGGCCGGCCTCGCCGCGGCGGAGCATGGCGATTTGCGCCATCGTGTTACGCAAGACGCGCGCGGCTACAGGATGACGTTCGGCGTGGTAGGTGTCGAGCAGGCCGTCGGGCGCAATGCCCCTGACCACCTGCGCCAGCTTCCAGCCGAGATTGACCGCGTCCTGCACGCCGGTGTTGAGGCCTTGCCCGCCGACGGAGTGATGGATATGCGCGGCATCGCCGGCGAGCAGCACGCGCTCCCGGCGATAGGACACGGCCTGCCGCGCCGCATCGGTGAAGCGGGAGATCCAGGCGGGGTTTTGGACCCCGAAGTCGGTGCCGAATACTGCGACGAGCGCATCGCTGAGATCGCGCAGTCCGGGTTCGCCGGTGCGGTCGAGCGTCGCTTCCGTCACGACGACCAGCACGCGACCGCTCTCCGCTTTGCTGAGGCCATGAAAGCCGATGGCGTCGTGGCGGAGGCCCCATACCGGCTCGTCCCGCATCTCGACTTCGGCCATGAGATTGCTGAGCGTTGGATCGAAGCCGGCGAAATCGATGCCGGCCCGCTTGCGCACCAGGCTGCGACCGCCGTCGCAGCCGACGAGATAGTTTGCGCGCAATGTCTTGCCGCCGGAGAGCGCAACGTCGATGCCGGTCGCGTCCTGAACGAAGCCCGTCACCTCGGAGTTTCGATAGATCGGCACCGCGAGCTCCTCGACCCAGTCGGCCATGATGCGCTCGATGTGGCTCTGCCGCAGCGCGAGGCCATAAGCGTGCCGGGTGGGGAGATCGCCGATGTCGAGCCTGGTCCAGGCGAAGCCTGCGAGCTGGGTGACTTGCCCCTCGCGCAGGAAGCGCTCCGCGACGCCGCGCTGATCGAGGATCTCGATGGTACGCGCGTGCAATCCGCCGGCCCGCGTACCGACGAGCTCCTGATCCGGGCGCCGCTCGACCACGGCGACGTCGACCTCGGCGAGCGCCAGCTCGGCGGCCAGCATCAAACCGGTCGGGCCGCCGCCGGCGATCACCACGGCATGGTGACTCGCGCGGCTGGCGCCGGCCCGCTCGGAACGGCCGCGCGGCCGGGACGACGGAAGCAATACAGGCATGTGGACCCCCTGCTTTGGATGTTCATTGGGTCGGGGGTTCTACGGCAGGGCGGGGGGCTTGAAGCAAGTCTCTTGCGCACCACATATCAAAGTGGGAGGGAGGGCTCCTTCTTCCGCGTTCGCCGCGTTGACACGTCGGGCAAAACACCGGCAGAATGGCATCATCAACATGAGTTTGGTTCGACCCGCGCGGGAGCCCCCGCCGCGGGTTTTCTTTTGGGCTCTGCGTTCAGCAAACGCCGGTGGTTCGCCGCATGGTGTCGGCGAGCTCCTCGAACGAAAACGGCTTCCGGATCATTGGCAGGCCTCCGCGCCGCGGCTCGCGCCCCGATAATTGCAGGATTTTCAATCCCGGGCGTAGCCGCTTCGCCAGTTCGGCCAGTTCGTGACCATCCATGCCCGGCATATTGATGTCCGTGATAAGGATGGAGATGTTCTCGTTCTGCCCGAGCTGATCGAGCGCATCCGGGCCGCTTTCGGCGCTTGTCACCTCGCAGCCGAGATCTTCCAACATGCCCACGATGACGTCGAGGACGCCGGGATCGTCGTCAACAACCAGTACAGTGTGGCTCATCGCATGCACGTTCCTTTGACTAAAGGAATGAACGCGACGCTCTTCGGGTTAGTTCCGGCACGGTGTGGTCGAACGAGGGATGTTTGACATGTCGAAACACTGGCCAATGACATCATCGAGACGAGTTTGGTCACCCGCGCTGGAAGCACCCGCCGCGGGTTTTTCGTCTCGATTTTGAGATCGGACGGTGGCCGCGCATCCGGCCACGCACTCGCTAGACCACGTTCAAGGAACGCCGACCGGCGCGGCGCCGGGTCCGTTGCTCGCGCCGCTGCGGTCTCGGGGCTCACGGACATAGGGTTCGCGCCCGAAACGATCGCGCTTGGTCACGCGATCTGCCACTTTTTTCTTTTTCGTGGAGAGACGATGACCGCCTAACTGATATCGCTCGCACTCGCGGGCTTGGTTGCAATCGTGTTGTGGGAGACGTTTTCTTGAGCGATGAGATCGAAAGGGAGTTCGCGAGCGAGCCGGCCCGCCCGCCCGCGCGACGGAAGACGTCTAAGGCGCGGATGCTGACCGAGACTGATTGTATCCTTCTACTTCGCCAAGCGTGGTTTCGAGAACGTTGCAAGGATCATCAACCAGATGATGAAATCAGGGCGATCGTGGCTGAGACACTGGCCGAGCAACACAGGGTGCAACAGGAGAGCATCGATGCCTTCGTACTGAAGGCCGTCGCATCGGTGCTAACTTCCTTCGGAATCGAACATGACGACCGGAAGGAGCTAAGGGCTGATCTCCAACACGTGCGGAGGTGGCGAAAGAGCGTGGAGCAGGCGCAGAGCTACACCTTCAAGGCCGTTATCACGGTGATCGCGACCGGACTGATGGGGGCCGTTTTGCTAGGCGTTAGGGTCGTGCTGGGCAAGTGAGCTCCCACGGTGCCGACATCGCTGCACTTGCACGCACGCTATTTCCCGCAAACGGGCCGTACAAAATTCGCATCGTTGATGCATCCGATGACGACCTCGTCGAGACGTTGGCTGATCTGCATCGGTCGACGTTCTTCGACACGGCGGCCATGCCGCAATTCGAGTTGGGAGCGTGGTGGCTTGCCTAACATGGCGATGAGGCGGTCGCATTTGCCGGCGTCATACCGTCGACGCACATTCGAAACGGCGCTACTTCTCGAGGGTCGGCGTGCTGCGACGGCATTGGGAGCGGGGACTTCAGGGGGCTGCGTATCGAAAGGGATGTCATTGTCTTGAATACGACGGACAACTTCATCCAGGCGGGCTATCGGCTCTTCGAGCCAGAGGTGCCCGAGGCCTCGGCGCACACGCTCTATTGGCGGAAGTGGCTTCGCTGAGCAGGGTTTCCCGTAATGCGGAACGTACTTTTCTCGGCGTAGGATGGCCAATGCGAGACACAGTGTGGCTCGCACTCCCAAGATGTTCGGGGGCCCGGCGGCTTGATGGCTGACGGGCCCTTTTTGCGTATTGAAGCGATGCGGGTGAAGCACTTGCGAAGTTGGTGGTGCCGGGCTTTAAGTTTGCTCTTGCAGGAAATTCGGCAACCATAAGCCGATGTAAGGGAGCGCCGTCGATGCCCACCAAGCCTCAATTACCGGAACGTTCGTCGCGGGCGACGGGCGCGCCTACCGCGCTCGACGGTCTGTTGGTCGTCGATTTTACGCGGGTCGTGGCGGGGCCGGCCTGCACGCAGACGCTTGCCGATTTCGGTGCACGCGTCATCAAGATCGAGAATCCGGATGGTGGCGACGATACGCGGGCCTACGAACACGCCGAAATCGGCGGAGAAAGCGCCGCCTATCTGAGCCTGAACCGCAACAAGCGCGGCATCGCGCTCGACCTGACCATGCCGCAGGCTCGCGAGATCGCACTGGACCTGATCCGGAAGGCGGATGTAGTCGTGGAGAATTTTTCGAGCGGGGTCATGAAGAAGTTCGGCCTCGACTACGAGGCGGTCGCGCCGCTCAACCCGCGGCTGGTCTATTGCTCGATCTCGGCTTACGGACGCTCAGGACCATTTGCCGCGCGGCCCGGCTTCGATCCCATCACGCAGGCGGAAAGCGGCTTCATGTCCCTCAATGGGTTCGCCGATGGGCCTGCGGTTCGTACCGGCCCGCCGATCGTGGACATGGCGACGGGGATGTCCGCCTGCAACGCCATCCTGCTGGCGCTGTTGGCGCGCGATCGGCTCGGCCGTGGGCAGCATGTCGAGGTCGCCCTGTTCGACGTCGCCATGGGCATGACCGGCTTCTACGGCATGGCCTATCTGATCAACGGCGAAAACCCTGGCCGGTTCGGCAATTCGCCGAACGGGTCCCCCACTGTTGGTGTCTATGAAGCTTCCGATGGGCCGCTTTACATGGCCTGCGCCAACGACCGGCTCTATCGCCGGCTGGTGGTCGAGGTGCTGAACCGGCCCGATTTGATCACTGATCCGCAGTTCGCGTCGCGCAAAGCGCGCTCTGAGAACAAGGAGCTCCTGCGGGCAGCCATCGCAGAGGTCTTTGCGAGCGATACCCTCGAGAACTGGATAGCGAAGATGAAGCTGGCCAATATCCCGGTCGGCTATCTCCGAACGGTCGAGGAGGGGTTCAATGCGCCCGAGGCCCGCGAGCGCCATCGCCTGAACAGGATTCCGCACCGTACTGCAGAGTGGGTCCCCAATATCGAACCTCCGATCAATATGAGCCTGACGGGAGCGATTGATCCCGTCGCTGCGCCCCTGTTAGGCGAGCATACCGAAGACGTCCTGCGTGATACGCTCGGTTACGACGAGCGCCGGATTTCGGAGTTCACTCAGAAGGGCGTCTTTGGATCAGACAAGCCATCGACCTCAGGCCAAGCCTGAGCGGTCAGGTCCGCGGAGCCAGGCACCGCAAAGTTCGCGGAAAGCTGCTTTGAGAAGACGGTGTACGTGACATCGCATTCCTGCGGACAGCCGGGATGCAGGGCGACCACGCAACGTTAACCCTGCCCAGCTTGATTTGGCGAAGTTCCCGCCGCATAACTATGTGAAAGCGAGGGACACGAATGGCGCCTGGTCAAGGGCCGAGCATGGGCCAGCCGACGGGGCAGGAAGCCGGCGAACGCGCCTATGCGGCAATGATCGCGAGGACCCGGGCGCTCGTGCCGCGGCTGCGAGAGCGGGCTGCCCGCACGGAGGAGCTGCGGCATCTTCCGACGGAAACCGAGAAGGATCTCCACGACGCTGGCCTGTTCCGCATGCTGCAGCCGAAGCGCATCGGCGGTGCCGAGCTTGACTATGTCGCCCTTGTCGACTGCGCCGAACTGCTGGGAATGGCGGATGCGTCAGTGGCGTGGAATCTCGCTAACCTGGCGAGCCATCACTGGATGCTCGGCATGTTCGAGCAGAAGGCGCAGGATCTGGTCTGGGGCCGTGATCCCGACGCGCTGATTGCGTCCTCGTTCATTTTTCCAGCCGGTCGCGCCACGAGGGTCGAGGGCGGTTACAGGTTGCACGGGAGCTGGCCGTTCTCCTCGGGCGTTGCCTCCTGCGAATGGAACATGCTTGCAAGCGTTGTCTATTCCGACGACGAAGCAGACGGGATCGAGTACCGAATCTTCCTGCTGCCGAAAGTCGACTACAAGGTGCTCGACACCTGGAATGTCACGGGACTGCGCGGTACCGGCTCCTGCGATGTCGAAGTCAGGGACGTTTTCGTGGCCGACTATATGACGGTAGCGGTTGGCGATCTTGCCGGTGGCCCGACGCCGGGAAGCACGGTCAATCCCAATCCGCTGTATGCGCTACCTGTGTTCTCGCTATTTCCTTACGTCCTCTCCGGCGTCGCGCTGGGGAACGCTCAAGTATGCCTCGACGATTATGCGGAGGTCGCACGTCATCGCATTTCAACCTACAACCGCGCCAAGCTCAGCGACTTTCAAAGCACTCAGATCAAGATCGCGGAGGCTTCGGCCAAGATCGACGCTGCGCGCCTGATCATGCGTTCGGCCTGCGTCAATGCAATGGAAGATGCAAGGCGCGGCCGTATTCCTGATATGGCGATCAAGACCAGATATCGTCGCGATGGCGCATTTTCGGTGAATCTATGCACCGACGCGGTCTCGATGCTGTTTGCGGCGAGCGGAGCGCGCGGTCTGTTCACGACGGGCGTGTTGCAGCGGCAGTTCCGCGATGCGCACGCGATCAACTCGCATCTTGCGTTCAACTTCGATGCGGCCGGAACCAATTACGGACGGGTGGCTCTGGGCCTGCCGTCCGAGAATCTCACGCTGTGAGGCCGGCCGATGAATGATCTGCCGAAGCAGCCGGCCATTTCCGATCCAGCCAATGAACTCGCCAGCGACAGTTCGCCGATCGATCCTCGCGATTTTCGCAACGCGCTTGGCACATACGGAACGGGCGTAACGATCATCACGGCCATGGCCGCTGATGGAAAGCCCTATGGCATCACCTGCAATTCGTTCGCGTCAGTCTCCCTAAATCCCCCTCTGGTCCTCTGGAGCCTCGGATTCTATTCCTCAAGCCTCCCCGTGTTTCAGAACGCCAGCCATTTCGCCGTTCACATACTCGGCACGTCGCAGCAAACGCTTGCGAACAAATTTGCAAAATCGTCCGAAGACAAGTTCGCCGGGGTCGACTGGACCCCGGGCCTCGGGAACGCGCCGGTCCTTGCCGAGAGTGTCGCCAACTTTCAATGCCGATCGGTCAATCGCTATTATGGCGGTGACCACGTGATCTTTCTCGGCGCGGTCGAGGCCTATGCCTACAGTGCCAAGGAGCCCCTGCTGTTTGCGCGCGGGGGGTATGGCCGGTTCCTGGCTGATGATGAACGCAAGAAGTCGCCATAAGGCGATTCAAGGACGCTCGTCGGCTCAGCGGTCTGTGGCCGAGAGTTTGTAGATTTCCAAAGCGTCCGCGTCGGCGCCGCGTGCAGCCTTGGCCAGCCTGAATATCTGTCCCGCGAGGGTCGCCATCGGCACCGGCGTTGACGTCGCCCGGGCGACATCGGCGACCGTGTCGAGATCCTTGAGCATTGTCGCGATATGGCCAAGCGGCGGCGAGTGGATGCCCTGGACCATGCGCGGCACGAAGAGCTGAAGCGGGATGGAATCCGCAAAGCCGCCGGCGAGCGCCTCGGGCAGCCGGCCTGCGTCAATCCCTGCATTCGAGGCAAGGCGCGTGGCTTCCGCCAGAACGGCCATCGCGCATCCGACGATCACCTGGTTGCAGAGTTTTGTGGTTTGGCCAGCCCCGATCGGGCCCATGTGGGTGAACCTGCGTGCCATGTGCAGCACATAGGGCCGTGCCCGCTCGATGTCGGCAGCTTCTCCGCCGGCCATGATGGCGAGCGTGCCTTCCTCTGCGCCCTTGGTGCCGCCGGACACCGGCGCATCTATCCAGCCCGCGCCATTCGCGTCTTTCAGCCGCGCTGCAAGATCGCGCGCGGCGTCGGGATGGATCGACGAGAAGTCGACGACGAGCTTGCCTGCGCCGGAAGCCGCTGCAAGACCGTCGGGCCCGAAAATCACCTCTTCGACGGCGGCGGCATCGGTCACGCACATGAAGACGATATCCGCGTTCGCCAACATGTCGCGGGGCGTGGTTGCGCGCCTGGCGCCGGCCGCGACGAGCGGAGCGACCTTGCCCTCCGAACGATTCCAGACAGCGACCTGATGGCCGGCTTCGAGCAGGCGCCGGGTCATCGGCGTTCCCATCAGTCCAAGGCCGAGATAGCCCAGCCTCTCGACGCCCTGCGGGCTTGTCTTGCTCGCATCAGCCATAGGTTGCCTCCTTCTGTCGCAGCGCAAACGCCGCCTTACCATACATTGCAGGTCGGACAGTGAAACCGTTCGGCTCGCATGGCTTGCCTGATTGTTTGAACCATGAAACATTTGAGTGTCGGGTTGGGCGGCGCCGGTCGGCGCCGGAGCAGCGGAGTGGGCACGATGCGAACCGTTTCGAAGTGGATCCTGGCTTTGGGAGCGGCCGCGGCTGCGAGCGCGGGGGCAGCCCCGTCATGGGCACAGCAGACCATTCGCGTCGGCTGGACCATCCCGGCCGAGGAATCCAAGTACTGGATGATGCGCAGGCCAGCTGAGTTTCCCAATATCGGCAAGGCCTACAACATCGAATGGACCCAATTTCAGGGCACCGCGCCGATGACGCAGGCATTGGCGGCCGGCGCGCTGGACTGCGCGACGCAAGCGCCGCTGTCGCTCGCCAACGGTGTAGTTGGCGGCAATCTCAAGGCCTACATCGTGGCGCAGCACGTCTTCGAGAAGCCCGGCGGTTTCTCGGTCTATTGGGCGGTCATGGATGACTCGCCGATCAAGACGATCGCCGATCTCAAAGGCAAGACGGTCGGCATTTCCGTGATCGGCGGCGGCACGCAAGGCCCCTTCAACCTGTTGCTCAAGCAGAATGGCGTCGATCCGGCGAAGGACATCAAGCTGGTCGAGGTCGGATTTGCCGTCTCCGAAGATGCTCTGCGTCAGGGCCGCGTCGACGCAGTCAACATGAACCAGCCCTTTGCCGCACGTGCGGAGGCGAAGGGTGGCACAAGAAAGCTGTTCTCATTGTCGCAGGCAATGCCGAACATCGTACACATCCTGGAAGCCTGCCGCGCGGATTTCGTCGACAAGAACCCCGACTTGGTGAAGGCCTACGTGCGTGACATTACCTCAGGTATGAAGAAAGCACTGGCCAACCGCGAAGAGACGCTAAAGGTCGTCAATGAGGTTCTCAAGGCGCCTATTCCGGTGCTCGAGACCTATCTGCTCAAGGACAACGATTTCGGCCGCGATCCGGGTGCGGCGCCGAACTTCCCCGCGATCCAGAAGATGCTGGACATCTACGCGGAGACCGGAATGCTGCCGAAGCTGGATGCCGCGCAGTTCAAGCACGCGACGATCGTCGCGCCGCTGGAATAGGCGACGGGCGAATTGTCCCAACAAGGGGGCGCGGCGTTCCGGATCGTCCCGGACGTTGCTTGAAAAAGATGCGCGCATGAAAAAGTTGCGATCACGGGTCACGACTGACGGCCTCGACCGGGCCCCGCACCGCGCTTTCATGCGCGCAATGGGGCTCGACGACGCCGCGATCGCCAAGCCGATGGTGGGCGTCGTCAGCATGAAGGGCGAGCAGACGCCCTGCAATATGACCCACGACTTCCAAGTGGCCGCGGCAAAGACGGGAATCGAGGAGGCTGGCGGCACGCCGCGCGAATTCTCCACCGTATCGGTCTCCGACGGCATCAGCATGAATCACGAGGGAATGAAGTTTTCTCTCTTTTCGCGCGAGCTGATTGCCGATTCGATCGAAGCCGTCGTTCATGGTCTCGCCTATGACGCGCTGATCGGGTACGGCGGATGCGACAAGACACTTCCCGGCGTGATGATGGGTATGGTTCGTTGCAACGTACCGTCCATTTTCATCTACGGCGGCAGCTCGCTGCCGGGCCGGTTGGACGGGCGGACTCTCACGGTGCTCGACTCCTATGAAGCTGTCGGCAGCTTCATGACCGGAGAGATCGACGGCGCCACGCTCGAACGGATCGAGCGCGCCTGCCTGCCAACCATTGGCGCGTGCGCCGGCCAGTTTACCGCGAACACGATGGGGATGGTGTCGGAGGCGATGGGGCTGACCATTCCCAACGTCTCGATGGTGCCCGGTGTCTATGCCGAACGTGCACAGATCTCGCGCCGCGCCGGGCGGCTGGTGATGGAGATGCTGGAACGTGGCGGCCCGCTGCCGCGCGACCTCGTGACTCGGAAATCCCTCGAGAACGGTGCGGCGATTGTTGCCGCCACGGGCGGCTCGACCAACGCTGCGCTGCATCTGCCGGCGATCGCGAATGAGGCCGGGATCGCATTCACGATTGATGACGTCGGCAAGGTCTTTGCCAGGACGCCGCTGATTGGAAACTTGCGGCCGGGCGGCAAGTACACTGCGAAGGATGTCTACGACATCGGCGGCGCGGCCGTCGTGATCCGCGAGTTGATCCAGAGCGGGCACATCGATGGGAGCTGCTTGTCCGTCACGGGGCGCACGCTCGCCGAAGAATATGGCGCGGCCAACGCTCCCGATGGTGAAGTCGTTTACGCGTCTCGTGCGCCGATCATGCCCGATGGTGGCGTGGCGGTTCTGAAGGGCAATCTCTGTCCAGACGGTGCGGTGATCAAGGTCGCAGGTTTAAAGAGTCAGCACTTCGAGGGCGTTGCGCGCGTCTTCGAAGATGAGGAGGCATGTGTCAAAGCGGTCCGTGACCGCGCCTACACGGCCGGCGAGGTGCTGGTGATCCGCAATGAAGGGCCAGTCGGCGGCCCGGGCATGCGCGAGATGCTCGGCGTTACCGCGCTGATCTACGGTCAGGGTATGGGCGAGAAAGTGGCCCTGATCACCGATGGACGGTTCTCCGGCGCTACTCGCGGCATGTGCATCGGCTACGTGTCCCCCGAAGCGTTTGTCGGCGGTCCGTTGGCGCTTGTTCGCGACGGCGACAGGATCCGGATCGATGCCGCAAACCGGCGGATGGATATGCTGGTCGACGAGCAGGAACTCACGGCGCGCCGACGCGATTGGAAGCCGAGGCCGCCCCGTCACCGTGCAGGTGCGCTCGCAAAGTATGCGCGGCTGGTCGGACAGGCGCCGGGCGGAGCCGTGACACATGAGGGCCCTGCAGAATGGCCTTGGTTCGAATGATGCGCCGCTCCCGCGCGAGAATGACCGCCTGTCTGGCAAGTTTCTTGCTAAGCTTGAGCTGCTGATGGAGGACATCAGCGGATCGGTTGCGTGACATTCGCGCGTGAATCAAGTGAGAGACGGGATGAGGGTAGTGCCTTCGAGATCGAGCGAATGGGTGAATCCGGTGACGTCACAAAGGCCGGCTTCTGCGATCATCGAGATCGACCGCGTCTCCCAGGTTTTTCAGACCTCGGCGCGTAAGGATCATTTGGCGCTATCGGACATCTCGCTGACGATCGGGGAAGGAGCCTTCGTCTCCATCCTTGGTCCGTCCGGCTGCGGCAAGTCGACACTTCTTTATATCGTCGGCGGCTTCGTCAACCCGACCAGCGGCGTGGCGAGGATGAAGGGACAGACGATCACGGGGCCGGGTCCGGATCGCGGACCAGTGTTTCAGGAGTTCGCTCTGTTTCCCTGGAAGACCGTGTTGGGCAATGTGATGTATGGCCCGCGCCAGCAAGGTGTGCCTGCCACCGAGGCCGGAGCACAGAGCCGGGCCTTGATCGAGATGGTCGGCCTCAAAGGCTATGAGAACTTTTATCCCAAGGAGCTCTCGGGTGGCATGAAGCAGCGCGTCGCGCTGGCCCGGACATTGGCTTACCACCCTGAAGTTCTGCTGATGGACGAGCCGTTCGGCGCGCTCGACGCGCACACCCGTACACGCCTCCAGAATGATCTCCTGAACATCTGGGAGCGTGACCGCAAGACGGTGCTGTTCGTGACCCATTCGGTCGACGAGGCCGTCTTCCTGTCGGACAAGGTCGTGATGATGTCGAAATCTCCCGGCCGCATTCGGCAGGTGATCGACATCAATCTGCCTCGGCCGCGTCGCCGCAACGAGCTGTTGCTCGATCCGCGCTACCAGAAATACGTCGTCGACATCGAGCGCATGTTCGACGAGGTTGACGAAACCGGATCGCCGTCATGACATTGCTGGCTGCAGCCTCCAGACGTGCCGCCCCGGTGTTCGCTTGCATCGGGCTGCTGGCGGTGTGGCAGGTCGCGTCGCTGGCGCTGAAGAACGACAGCTTTCCGACGGCGATCGAGGCGATCCGCGCGATCCCGGACATCCTTGGCGACAAGGAGTCCTTGATCAACATCCTGGCCTCGCTTCGCCGCATGGCGATCGGGTTCGGTGTAGCCGTGCTGGTTTCGATCCCGCTGGGTCTGTTGATGGGGCGTAGCCGCGCCGTCGCGGCCTTCTTCAACCCGCTTCTAATGGTGATCTATCCGGTGCCGAAAGCGGCGCTGATGCCGATCATCATGCTTTGGCTGGGCGTCGGCGACATCACGAAGACGCTCGTGATCTTCCTCGGCGTCAGCCTCCCAGTGATCTATCACAGCTTTGAGGGCGCCCAAGCCGTCGAAGAGAAGATGCTGTGGTCGGGCGCCGCGATGGGACTTTCGCCGCCGCAACGGCTGGTGCGGATCGTGCTGCCGGCGGCGCTGCCGGAAATCCTGACCGGATGTCGCACCGGTCTCGTGCTGGCGCTGATCACGATGATCACCAGCGAGATGATCGCCCGCCAGTCCGGCGCCGGCAACATTCTGTTCAATGCGCTGGACATGGGCCAATACGACACCGTCTTCGCGATGATCATCATCGTGGGGGCGATGGGAATTTGCCTCGATGCGATTTTCGAGCGGGTCCGCGCACGGCTGGTGCGCTGGTCCGAGCCTCAGTTCGACATGCCGCTGAGCTTCTCATGACATCGCGTCTTCCCTCAGCAAACGTCGTTCTCGGGCTCGCGCCAATTGTGCTGGTGATCGCGGTGTGGCAAGGCCTCGTATCGTTCGGCTTTGCGCCTGCGGTCTTGCTGCCGCCGCCGGGATACGTCTTCAGCAGGTTGCTCCAGCAACTCGTGACGTGGACGTTTCAGCAGGAGATCGCGGCGACCCTGATCCGGCTGTTTGCCGGCTTTGCGATTGCGGTCGTGCTCGGTGTAAGCATCGGCATCGCCGCGGCCGCCAATCCAGCGATCAATGCCGTGGTTCGTCCAATCGTGCGCGTATTGGCACCGTTGCCTAAAGTCGCACTCTATCCGGCGTTGTTACTTCTGCTCGGCTTCGGCCACGGATCGAAGATCACGCTGGTGGCGGCGGACGCACTCTTTCCCATTTTGCTGTCCACCTATTACGGCGCGTCAGCCGTCGAGCAGAAGCTGATCTGGTCGGCGATGGCAGCGGGAACGCCGCGCTATGAAATCTTGTTCAAGGTGGTCTTGCCGGCGGCGATGCCGTCGATCCTGACTGGCTGCCGGATCGGCCTTGTCATTTCCTGCATCGTGGTGTTTCTGGCCGAGATGATTACGTCGACGGACGGGTTGGGGCATGTGCTGGTGACGGCGGCCCGAACCTTTCAGGCCGTCGACATGTTCGTACCGCTGATCACGATTTCGCTGCTGGGGTTGATCCTGAACGGCTTGCTGGGCGCCCTGCGATCGTATCTCTTGCGGGGCTTCCCCGAAGCGTGATCTGACTGAACAGAAGAAACCAGAAGACCGGGAGTGAACCATGCTGGCGGATCGCATCGAGGCAAAATGGATCGACGCGTTTAGCGAGATCTTTGAGCGCTGCGCCGTCAAGGCCGGCGATACCGCGGCGATCCTCTCGGAAACCCAATCGCGTGCGCTGAACGTTCATTTGGCGGAGCTCGCCCTGCTGCGGATGGGCGCGCGGCCGTTTCATGTGGTGATGCCGACGCCGCGTAATCGGAATATCGTGCCGGTTCGCTCGACCGGGGCAAGCGAGGCAATCCAGCGGCTTGGTCCGGTCATCACCGCACTCCAGCAGGCCGGCTTTGTGGTGGATTGCACCATCGAGGGCTTGATGCACGCGGTGGAGACGCCGGAGATCCTCAAGGCCGGTGCACGGATATTGGTGATCTCCAACGAACACCCGGAAGCGCTGGAGCGGATGGTGCCGGATCCCGCACTCGAGAAGCGTGTTCGCGCGGCGGCAAAGTTGTTGCGTGGGACGAAGCGGATGCGCGTGACATCGAAAGCCGGCACGGCGCTCGACGTTGACATGGTCGGTGCGTCCACGGTCGGCGTGTGGGGCTGGACCGACAAGCCCGGCACGCTGGCGCACTGGCCGGGTGGCATTGTGGTTAGCTTTCCCAAGAGCGGAACGATCAACGGGACGTTGGTGATGGCCCCCGGTGACATCAATCTGACCTTCAAGCGCTACCTGGCGTCCCCGGTGAAAATGACGCTGAAGGACGATTATGTCGTCGAGCTGGAGGGCGAGGGCACGGATGCGGCGATGATGCGCGCCTATCTCGCAGCGTGGGGTGATCGCGAGGCCTATGCGGTCTCGCATGTCGGTTTCGGCATGAACCCGGGGGCCCGCTACGAAGCCCTCTCGATGTATGACCAGCGCGACACCAACGGCACTGAAATTCGTGCCGTCTCCGGCAATTTCCTGTTCTCGACCGGCGCGAACGAATTTGCCGGCCGGTACACGGCGGGCCACTTTGATTTGCCGATGATGGGAACGACGATCGAACTCGACGGGGTCGCGGTCGTTCGTGATGGCGTGCTGCAGGACGTCTTCGGCTAGCTGCGGTCGAGGACCGGTGGGCGCGCCAGGCCGAAATGCCGGAGCAGGTCGACCATGGCCTGAAGCCGCTTCACGCGATAGGCATCGACGTCCATGCCTGAATAATCGAGGAAGCCGGCACCCGTTCGCAAGCCGATCCGGCCTTCTTGCATATTGCGGGAAATGACGTCCGGCGCGCGATAGCGATCGCTGCCGAGCGCGCCTTCGAGATACCGGCTGGCGTAGTACAAGATGTCGCCGCCGCCCCAGTCGATGAACTCGAGCAGTCCGAGCACGGCATAGCGGAAGCCAAAGCCGTAACGGATCGCTTTGTCGATCTCCTCGGCGCTGGCGACGCCCTCCTCGACCATGCGTGCGGCCTCGTTCATCGCCAACGCCTGGATGCGCGGGACGATGAAGCCGGGCGTCGCCGCGCACACCACGGGGACCTTTCCGATGGCTTCGAGCAGCGCCTTGACCTCATCGATGATGGCGGGATCGGTGGCTTTGCCGGGTGAAACCTCGACCAGCGGGATCAGATAGGCCGGATTGAGCCAGTGCACATTGAGGAAGCGCCGAGGGTTCACGATCGCCCCAGCGAGATCGTCGACGAGGATGGTCGACGTGGTCGAAGCGATGATCGTATCCGGGCCGACCTGCTTTGAGGCCGCCCCCAGCACCTCGCGCTTGAGCTCGACGACCTCGGGAACGCCCTCGAAGACCATCCCGGCTTCGGCCAGCGCTGCGCTGCTTCGGCTGGCCGGCACCACCGAAACCCGTGCGATGAGCGGAGCAACGTCCGCCTCCGTCAGCAGACCGAGCTTCGACAGGCTGGCAATGGTCTTGCTGACCTCGCCCAGCGAGTCCGCCTCCAGCCTGGCGAAGTCCTCCGCGGAACGGGCCTTGATGTCGATCATCGTGACCGCATGACCCGCATAGGCGAACGCGACGGCGATGCCGCGTCCCATGCGGCCGGCTCCCAGACAGGCGATATTGGCGCGACTGGTCATCGGTTAAAACCCCGTACGGAGAATCGTCTGTAGTTCGGCCTTGCCGAGATTACCTAGTCCGAGCGTCTCGAGCGTTCGGCCGCCTTGCGCAAAATCCTCACCGCACACAGCGCCGCCGATGGAGAGGAATGCTCTGGCCAGCGGCGTGGATACACCCGCGATGCCGGCAACGGAGACCAGCAGCGACAGCCCAAGCCGCAGATCCTCACGCATATAGCGGTGCTCGGTCAGCACGATCCGCTCACGCCAGTCGCCGGAATCGGTCAGCCGGTCGTGCGAGCCACGGCCATACATCCAGATCTCGTCCTCTTTGGCGTAGTGGTGGGCCAGCGGAAAATGCGGTGCGCCATAGCCAAGCGCTTCGCGCACCGCGATTCGTTCTGCGTCGAGCGCGTCGGTCACCCGGCGGATCGCGGCCTGCGTTCCTTCCTTGTGGATGTCCCATCGTTCGAAATGCTCGATCGGGCCCGCGTTCATCACGATCAACGGCGGGTGAATAATGGGCCCAGCATTCATCAGCGCGCCGGAGAGTGCATCGCCGCAGGGCTCGATCGCATCAGGGAAAGCGCGTCCGATCACTTCGATTGCATGCGCGGCCCGATCGAGCGGAAACACGCCAACCGGCAACCGCTTGGCGCGGATGGTAATCGCGACCTCGAACGGCCCGTGCTTGCGGGTCAGCCAAGGCAGCGTGCCGGTCTCGGCAAAGCTCGCCTTGGCGTGGTTTCCGGCATCCCGCGCGGCTTGGGCGAAGATCATCGAGCCGAATGTGGCGGGCGGCAGGAACACGACCTGGCCGTCCTGCAAATGCGGAGCGAGCAAACGAGCAATGTCCGGCTGCGCGAAGGCAGGGGCGGGGCACAGAATCAGCTCGGTGCCATCAATTGCTTCGGCGATGTCGGTCGTCACCAGCGCGAGCTTCACATCGTGCCGGCCATTATGATCCTTCACCAGGATGCGCGAGCCGGCCGCGCGATGCGCCGTCACCTGATCAGCGTCGCGGCGCCAGAGCTGGACCTCATGCCCGGACAGCGCAAAATCGCCCGCGGCCGCGAAAGAGCCGTTTCCCCCACCCAGAACTGCAATCTTCAAGATGCTTCTCCTTGCGCGCGCGATTGCGCATCAAGCTGCTTCAGCAGGAAATGCTGGACCTTGCCCAGCGCCGTGCGCGGCAGGTCGTTGACGAAGACGATGTCGCGCGGAACCTTGTAACGGGCGAGCTGCGTCTGAAGATGCGCTCTCAGCTCCTCCGCTTCGAGCCGGCAGCCGGACCGCCCGATGACATAGGCGATCGGCACCTCGTCCCAGCGCGGGTCCGGCCGGCCGATCACGGCGCATTCGCTGACATCGGGATGTTCGAGCAGGACGCGCTCGATCTCGGCCGGATAGACGTTCTCGCCGCCGGAAATAATCACATTCTTCTTGCGGTCGCGGACCCAGAAATAGCCGTCGGCGTCGCACAGGCCGATATCGCCGGTGCGATACCAACCGTCGTGCAGCGCATCGCGCGTGGCATCCGCATTGCCCCAATATTCGAAGAACACGTTGGGCCCTCGCACGGCGATTTCGCCCGGCGTACCCGCAGGGACCTCATTGCCGGCCTGATCGATCACCTTCGCTTCGCAGCACAGGCCGGCAAGTCCGGTCGATCCCGCGCGCGAAAGATCGCCGCCAAGCCGGGTGTAGATTGCGATGGGGCAGGTTTCCGTCGAACCATAGACCTGAAGCACCGGAACATCGCGCGCCACGAAGCGATCGATCAGGTGCGGTGGCACGATGGTCGAGCCGGTCGAGACGGCCTTGAGCGACGAGAGATCGGTCGTTGTCCAGGCGGGATGCTCGCTCACGGCCTGGAGGATTGCAGGCACCATCACTGTCAGGGTCGGTCTTTCCCGTTCAATGGCCGCGAGCGCAGTATCTGGCGTGAAGCGGGCGTGGATCGTGACCGTCGCACCAAGCTGCAGCGCCGGCGTGGTTTGGATGTTGAGGCCACCGACATGGAAGAACGGCAGTACCGTCAGCACGTGATCATCTGACGTCATGTTCTGCATGTGCTGGCTCATGACGCCGTTCCAGAACAAGGCTTCTTGCCGCAGAACAGCGCCCTTCGGCCGTCCCGTCGTTCCAGACGTGTAGACGACGAGCAGCGGGCAGGAGAGATCAGTGTGCGGATTGCGGCCGCTGCCTTCGCTGCGACCCAGCAGGTCTTCGAATGTTACGCCCCGCGACGGCGCGAAATCGAGGCCGATGACGGCCGTCCCCGGCGCAAGCTCCGGGAGAACTCCGGCAAATGCCTGCTCGAGTACCAGGACCTTTGCGCCCGCATCGGTGAGAATGAAGCGCTGCTCGGCAACCGCCAGCCGCCAGTTCAGCGGCACCAGCATCGCACCAAGTCGCGCGCATGCGTAGAGCAGAACCAGATAGTCCGGCCGGTTCAGGCTCAGGATTGCGACGCGGTCGCCTCGGCCAACGCCGAGCTCCTGCTTCAACGCCGTGGCGGTCCGTTCGATGCGCGCGGCGAGTGCGGCGTAGCTCAGCCGCTCACCCTCGAAGGCGATCGCCGTCTTGTCTGGCGCGAACGCCGCGTTGCGATCGATCAGACTACAGAGGTCCACGGTCAGTCGTCCGTTTCACCGGCCTCGTACAGCGCCTCGCGCCCGATCCGGTCGAGGCAGAGCTCGGCGGTCCAGGGCAGCATGAGCGAGCCGCAGCGGCTGTCGCGATAGATGCGCTCCAGCGGCAGTGAACGGAGCATGGCCTGACCGCCGCAGGTGCGGATCGCGAGCGCGGCGAGCTCATTGGCGCCCTCCATCACCGAATATTGCGCGGCATAGGCGCGCAGCACCTGCTCCTTGCTTGGATTGGCGCGGGCCTCGGTGACGGCCTGGAACCAGATCGCCTTGATCTGCTCGAGCTTGATCTGCATCTGCGCGACCGCGATTTGCTTGGTCGGGTACATCCGGCGCTTGACCGGCGGCATGCCCGGTACCTCGCCGCGAAGATAGCGCACGGTGAAATCATAGGCGGCTTGCGCCAGGCCCATATAGGTCGGCGACAGCGTCAGGAACATGTGAGGCCAGCGCATCGCCGCCTGGAAATAGACGCCGCGCGGCATCAGCGCGGAATCCTCAGGGACGAACACATCCTTGAACAGCAGCGTGCGAGAGACTGTGCCGCGCATGCCGAGCGGATCCCAGTCGCCGACCACCGAGACACCGTCCGATTTCGCGGAGATCGCGAGGTAAAGGGTGTTGCGGCGCGAGGCTTTTTCGCCCTCCTCCATCTCGGTGCAGAGCACGCCGTAATAGTCGGCATGACCGGACAGCGATGCAAAGATCTTCTTGCCGTTGACGATCCAACCGCCCTTTACGGGCTTTGCTTCCGTGCCGAACGCGACGCCGCCGGCCGCGGCCGCTCCGCCCTCGGAAAAGGGCTGCGAGTAGATCGCGCCATCCTCGACGATACGCTTGTAATGCACCGCGCGCCGCCGCTCGTGCTCGGCGCGGGTCTCCGCGTCCATGTCGAGATCGTCGGCGAGCGGACCGGACCACAGGGTCGAGCAGACGTGCATATTCCAGGTGAGGGCGGTCGCGCCGCAATAGCGGCCGATTTCCGCTGCCGCTAGTGCGTAAGTTTGATAGTACGCGCCGAGCCCGCCATGCTTCTTGGGAACCGCGATGCCGAGCAGGCCGACGCGATGCAGGTCGCGATAATTCTCTGTCGGGAAGATCGCCTCGCGATCGTAAGTCGCCGCGCGACCAGCGAACACGCTCTGGCCGATCTCGCGGGCGCGCGCGATGATGCCGGCCTGCTCGTCGTTCAGGCGGAATGCGACGGGATCGAAGATCGGAGCATCCAGCGCGACCTTGTCGGTTGCGCCGATGTTCTTTCTGACTTGCATGGTCATTGCGCAGCCACCCTACGTTTTGGTCGCGACGGAATTCAGGAACCGGCCGAGGGCTTCGTCGAACGCGTCAGGGCGTTCAAGGTTGGCGAGATGGCCGACCCCGGCCAGCTCGACATATTCGGCAGTGGGAATGAATGTTGCCGTCTTTGCCATCATGGGGGCAAGCGCATTGTTGTCCTTGGAGCCGGACAACAACAGCGTCGGGACGGAAATGTCCTTGAGCGTGCTGCGCTGATCGAAGCCCATCAAAGCCAGCATCATGGCGCGATAGCTCGCCTCGGGCACGCTTGCCATGCACTCGCGCGCAAGCTCCATTCCCTTCGGATCAGGATCGTCGCCGACAAGCTCCTTCACCAGGGAAGGAGCCAGCGACTTCATGGTCTCGCCGCGATCGAGCGGCCCAAGCCGCGCCGCGATGAACGATTTCTGCCAATCGCCATCGGCCTTGCCGAAGGCCGGGCTGGTCTGCGCGAGGACGACCGCGCGCGCCAGTTTCGGGGATTGCGCCAGCCATTTCTGGACGATCATGCCACCGATCGAATGGCCGACCAGAATTGGCTTGGTTGCACCAAGCTGCTCAATGAATTGCTGGAGCGCATCGGCAAGGGCCGCGATGCTGACGCTGGCGAGCGGCGCCGATCCGCCGTAGCCCGGCATGTCCCATGCAATCGCGCGGAACTGAGTGCTGAATCTCGCAAGCTGCTGCCGCCAGGCCCGTGCCGCGCCGCCAATGCCATGCAGGAAGATCAGGGGTGTCGCGTCCGGATCGCCCGCGGCTTCATAGGCGAAGCGGCCGTCTTTTGTTATCATTGGCGCAGGCTGCGACACGCGACATCCTTTTGCTCGGCCGGTCGATGCTAACAGGCCTGTAGGGGATGGGAAGCGATAATTTTATACTTAAAGCAATTTTCGGGCCGGTCTCTCGCGCTAAGGCGTTCGCGGCGCTACGGCAGCTTCGTTGCAAAAACTTGAAGGTTAAAATATATCGAGGAACGATCAGCAGAGCCAAGGAGCCAGCGCATGTCCGGATTGCCGCACTCGCCGCACGCGCTCGTGACCGGTGGCGGTCGCGGCATCGGCCGCGCCATCGCAGCCTCTCTTGTCGGGGCAGGCGCAACCGTGACGGTGCTCGGCCGGAACGCCGCTGTTCTAGAAGAGGCGGTCAGCGCAGGTGCCGCGCATTTTGCTGCGATCGCCGACGTCTCGAACGAATTATCACTGAAAGCCGCTATCGCTGAAGCGAGCGCGCGAAAGCCGATCGACATCCTGATCGCCAACGCGGGCAGCGCCGAATCCGCGCCGTTCGCGAAATCGGACGCTGCCCTGTTTGTGCGCATGATGGACGTCAATTTCATGGGCGTTGTCCATGCCATCCAGGGCGTTCTGCCGGGCATGAAGGATCGTCCCTATGGCCGCATCGTCGCGATTGCCTCGACGGCGGGGCTCAAGGGCTACGCCTATGTCAGCGCGTATACGGCGGCGAAGCACGCCGTCGTCGGTCTCGTGCGCTCTCTTGCCCTCGAGACGGCCGGAAGCAATGTGACTGTGAATGCGGTGTGTCCGGGCTTCACCGACACCGATCTGGTCGCCGGCAGCATTGAAAACATCATGAAGAAGACCGGCAGGAGCCGCGAGCAGGCGATCGCCGAGCTCGCGAAGCACAATCCGCAGGGACGGCTGATCACGCCTCAAGAGGTGGCTGACGCAGTGCTTTGGTTGTGCGGCGAAGGCGCTGGTGCGATCACCGGGCAGGCGATTGCAGTCGCAGGCGGCGAAATCTAGTAGCGCGGAACAAACATAGTTAGGAGATCGCATGAGCAGACCAGCTAATCCTGTGACCGTGCCGCTCGCGGATTATTCGCCGCAGCACTTCCTGCTGGCGGTGGTCGACGGCGTTGCCACGGTGACGCTCAACCGTCCCGAGCGGAAGAATCCACTGACCTTCGAGAGCTATCGGGAACTGACGGATTTCTTCCGCGCCTGCGCTTTCGATGATGCGGTCAAGGCCATCATCGTCACCGGCGCCGGCGGTAACTTCTCGTCCGGCGGCGATGTGTTCGAGATCATCGGCCCGCTCGTGAAGATGGACACCAAGGGGCTGACCGCTTTCACGCGGATGACCGGCGACCTCGTCAAAGCGATGCGGGCCTGCCCTCAACCCATTGTGGCCGCGGTCGAAGGCATCTGCGCCGGCGCCGGCGCGATCATCGCGATGGCATCGGATATGCGGCTTGCGGCGAGCGGCGCGAAGGTCGCGTTCCTCTTCAACAAGGTCGGACTTGGCGGCTGCGACATGGGCGCCTGTGCGATCCTGCCGCGGATCATCGGACAGTCCCGCGCCTCCGAGCTGCTCTACACCGGCCGGTTCATGACGGCGGAGGAGGGCGAGCGCTGGGGCTTCTTCAGCCGCATCGTCACGCCCGAGCAGGTGCTGCCCCAGGCGCAGTTGCTGGCCAAGCAGGTTGCGGAAGGCCCGACCTTCGGCAACACCATGACCAAGCGGATGCTGGCGATGGAATGGGCGATGTCGATTGAAGAGGCGATCGAAGCGGAAGCCGTTGCCCAGGCCTTGTGCATGACCACAGCGGATTTCGAGCGCGCCTTTGAAGCGTTCGCCAACAAGGTCAAACCGGTCTTCAGGGGCGACTGAGCTCCGGACTTGCTGCGGGAAGCCAGCAATGGGGATTTGCGCCGCAGTACTTGCACGGAACAGATCAGATTTTCTGCAACGACGTGCGCGGCCGGCGGGATCTCGAGAAGCTGAGAATTAAGGCTAAGCCCAAGACCCGGGCCGAGCTCAAGGCGGAGGCGACAAAGCCGCTTGCGGCGGAGTGACCGCCCGTGCGACTTTAACCCCATTGCCTGGCGTATTTTCGAGTGGAGTAAGGGCGATGAAGGCGATTGTCGTCGGTGGCGGTATCGGTGGTCTCACCACGGCATTGATGCTGCGCTCGCGCGGCATCGGATGCGAGATTTTCGAGCAGGCCGACACCATCCGCGAACTCGGCGTCGGCATCAACACGCTGCCGCATGCGATGCGGGAGCTTGCCGGCCTCGGTCTCCTCCAGCAGCTCGACGACGTCGCGATCCGCACCGACCAGCTCTATTACCTCAATCGCCACGGCCAGGAGGTCTGGCGTGAAGCCCGCGGCATCGACGCCGGCCATGACGTGCCGCAATTCTCGATTCACCGCGGCCGCCTTCAGGGCGTCATCCATCGCGCCGTCGAGGAGCGGCTCGGGCCGGAGGCAATTCACACCGGCTGCCGCCTCGGCGCCTTCACGCAGGACGAGGGCGGCGTCACCGCTTATTTCTTCGACCGCTCGGGCGCGCACATCCATACTGCGCGCGGCGATATCCTGATCGGCGCTGACGGCATCCATTCACGCGTTCGCGACACGCTGTTCCCGAACGAGGGACCGCCGTGCTGGAACGGCCTGATGCTATGGCGCGGTGCGCGCGATTGGCCGCTGTTCCTCACCGGCAAGTCGATGATCGTGGCCGGCGGCCTCAACGCCAAGGTGGTGATCTATCCGATCGCAGAGGGATCGAGCCCGGCGAGCCGTCTCACCAACTGGGCGGTGCTGGTGAAGGTCGGCGAAGGTAATGCCCCGCCGCCCCGGAAGGAAGACTGGTCGCGGCCCGGCCGGCGCGAGGAGTTGATGCCGCATGTCGCGCGCTTCTCGGTGCCTTATATCGACGTCAAGAGCCTGATCTCGGCAACGCCGGAATTCTACGAATATCCGACCTGCGACCGCGATCCCTTGCCTTATTGGTCGTCCGGGCGCGTTACGCTGCTCGGTGACGCCGCGCATCCGATGTATCCGGTCGGCTCCAACGGCGCATCTCAGGCGATCCTCGACGCGCGCTGCCTTGCCGATGCGCTGGTGCGCGCCGAGCATCCGCGCCAGGCTTTGCTTGAATATGAGAAGAAGCGTCTGCCGATGACCGCTGACATCGTCCGATCCAACCGGCGCGGCGGTCCCGAGGGCGTCATCGACGCAGTCGAGCAGCTTGCGCCCGATGGCTTCGACAACGTCGACAACGTGCTGAGCTATTCCCAGCGCGAGGCGATCGTCCGCGGCTACGCCACCAAGGCCGGCTTCGCCGCAGTGCCGGGTCTGGCGGCGGTGCGCGCTTAGGACTCGCTGCTAGCCGCCGGGCGGCGGCGGCAGGAAGTGGATGTTGAACTCGGCGGCCATCGCCACCACGTCCTCGGGCTTCTGTTCCTTCATATTGTGAAGGCCCCAGAACAGGTCGAACAGCTTGCGGGTCGGCGACACCCAGAACAGCACCTTTGCGGTCTGCTCCGACTTGTTGAAGATGCCGTGCGGCACACCCATGCCGAGGCGGATCAGATCGCCCGCGGTCGCCTGCGACTCCGAATTGCCGAGCATGAAGTCGAGCTTGCCCTCGAGCATGTAGAGATACTCATCCTGGTCGGGATGGATGTGCGGCGGCACGAATGTGCCCGGCGGCAATGTCGCGTGCCAGGAGAAGCTGTGCTCGGTATTGCTCTTCGGCACGTAGGTCTGGCCGAGGATGTTCCAGGAAATGCCCTGGATCCCTTCATTGGCCCGTGTGATGCCGGTGATTTCGCTTTTCATTGCAGTCCTCCCGTAATGCGGTGCGGCTTAGTTTGCCGCCTTGCAGTCCTTGGCATAGCGGTCGCCATAGTTCTCAAAGACTTTCTGAACGATCTCGGTCTGGAACTTGCCGTCCGCACGCTTGGCGACCTTGGTCAGATAGAAATCCTGGATCGGATAGCCGTTGGTGTTGAACTTGAAGGCGCCGCGCAGAGAGGTGAAGTCGGCCTTCTTCAGCGCAGCCCCAACCGCATCCTTGTTCGAGAGATCGCCTTTCACGGCCTTGACCGCGCTGTCGATCAGCATCGCGGCGTCATAGGCCTGGAAAGCGTAGGTGCCGGGCACGACGTTGTAGGCGGCTTCATAGGCCGCGACGAACTTCTTGTTCTGGGGGTTGTCGAGATTGGGCGCCCAGTTCGCGCCGCCAAACATGCCGACGGCCGCATCCTGCTGCGCCGGCAAGGTCGATTCATCCACCGTGAAAGCCGAGAGCACCGGAATAGTGTCGGCGAGGCCGGCCTGCCGGTATTGCTTGACGAGATTGACGCCGAGGCCGCCCGGCATGAACGTGAACAGCGCATCGGGCTTCTGCGACGAGATCTTGGAAAGTTCCGGCTGGAAGTCCAGCGTGTTCAGCGGCATGTAGGATTCTTCGACGATCTCGCCCTTGTAGTCGAGCTTGAAGCCCGCCACTGAATCCTTGCCGGCCTGATAGTTCGGCACCATCAGATACATGCGCTTGTAGCCGCGATCCTGCGCGACCTTGCCGAGGATCTCGTGGACCTGGTCGTTCTGATACGACGTCACATAGAAGAACGGGTTGCAGTCCTTGCCGGCGAAAGTCGATGGGCCGGCGTTGGGGCTGATCAGGAACGTCTTGGACTCCGTAATGGGGCGGTGGATCGCCTGGAGGATGTTGGAGAAGATCGGGCCCACCACGAAGTCGACCTTGTCGCGCTCCAGAAGGCCCTTGACCTTCGTGACCGCTGCGTCGGGCTTCAACTCGTCATCGGCGACGATCACCTCGACATCTCGGCCCCCCATCTTGCCGCCGAGATCCTTCACGGCGAGCGCAAAGCCGTCGCGGACCTGCTGGCCAAGCGCGGCGGCGGGGCCCGACAGGGTCACGACCACGCCCAGCTTGATCTTCTCCTGGGCGAAGGAAGGGCTCACTGCGGTGCCGAGCAGCAGGGCGGCAGCGGCCAAGGTCAGTTGCGTCTTCATGATGTGTCCCCCGTGACGATCGGGCCTGCGCAGCAAGCCGGGTACTCCAATTCAAGCTTATGCCGATGATGGCGGCCGCGGCAAGCAAGCTCAAGGCGGGGCCATCCTGCGGGCAGTGGCGCATGCAAGCGGCGCGCCAGTTATTTGAAGCCTAAAGAAATTTGAGTGCGGTCGTTTGTTGCAGCTTTAGGCTTGCGGCCGGGGCCGATTTATTTGAAGCTCAAAACGTTGGGGAATCCGTGCTGGCGCCAAGGCCGGCCATGAGTGACTGCATCGAGATGCTCGATTCCGAGACCAAGGCCGTCGAGACGCCGGAGGACCACGCCGAAGAGCTTCGGCTGTGGCTGCGTCTGCTCACCTGCACGACCCTGATCGAAGGCGAAGTCCGTGGCCGCCTGCGACAGCGCTTCGACGTCACGCTGCCCCGGTTCGACCTGATGGCGCAGCTCGACAAGGCGCCCGATGGCATGACGCTGTCCGACGTCTCCAAGCGCATGATGGTGTCCAACGGCAACGTCACCGGCCTCGTCGAACGGCTGGTGGAATCGGGCCATCTCGACCGGCGCACCTCGGAGACGGACCGCCGCGTCCAGGTGATCCGCCTCACAAAGCTGGGTCGCGCCGAGTTTCGCAGGATGGCTGCGGAGCACGAGACCTGGATCGCCGATCTCTTCGCCGACCTGACCCCGAAGGACGTCCGCGAATTGATGCGGCTCCTGGCCAAGACAAAGGCGTCGGCGCAGAAATCGGCCGCTCGCCGCCGGCCGTAGTCCGCCGGCGGGGCACCCCGCCAGTCCCACCACCTTGCCGCAGGAAAATGCATGGGATGCCCAAAATCCGCTATTGCGCCGAATTGTTTTAAGCCTAAAATGTTTCCCATATGATGCTGCCGGGTGCTTTCCATGCTGAAAGGAGCGTGCGATGGCCAACGCCGCTAAGGCTGAAGAGTCGGGCTCGTATGACGGCAACGCCGCGACAGCCCACGTCGATACGTTCGCACGGCAGCATCTGCCGCCGCGAGAGTTCTGGCCCGAATTCATCTTCACGCGGCCGGAGCTGCACTACCCGCCGCGATTGAACTGCGTCAGCTATTTTCTCGACCGCTGGGTCGAGCAGGGCCACGGCGACGCGCCGTGCGTCATCAGTCCGGCCGTCAGCTACACCTATCGCGAGCTGCAAGCGCTCGTGAACCGCATCGCCGACGTGCTGGTTCGCAAGCTTGGTCTCGTAACCGGCGGACGCGTGCTGCTGCGCTCCGCCAACAATCCGATGATGGTTGCGACCTATCTCGCGGTGATCAAGGCTGGCGGCATCGTCGTGGCGACCATGCCTCTGCTGCGCGCCAAGGAACTATCTTATCCGATCCAGACGGCGGAGATTACACTCGCGCTCTGCGATGGAAAACTCTCGGAGGAGATGGAGAAGGCGAAAGCGGCGGCGCCCGGCCTCAAGCACGTGGTCTATTGGGGCAACGGCGCGTCGGACTCGCTCGAGGCGCTGATTGCTGATGCGAGCCCGGAGTTCAAGGCGGTCGATACCGCCGCCGATGACATCTGCCTGATTGCCTTCACGTCGGGCACGACGGGCGATCCCAAGGGCACCATGCATTTCCATCGGGATATGCTGGCGGTCTGCGACGGTTATGCGCACAACATCTTGAGGGCGGAGCAGAAGGATCGCTTCGTCGGTTCAGCGCCGCTCGCCTTTACCTTCGGCTTCGGCGGCGTGTTGTTTCCGATGCATATCGGCGCTTCCTTCGTCGTGCTGGAGAAGACGACGCCGGACGACATGCTGACGGCGATCGAGCAATACAAGACCTCGGTCTGCTTCACCGCGCCGACCGCCTATCGCGCCATGATCGGCAAGCTCGCAGGTCGCGACATTTCCTCGCTGCGCAAGTGCATTTCTGCCGGCGAGACCCTTCCCAAGCCGACATTCGATGCCTGGCTCAAGGCCACCGGCATCAAGCTGATGGACGGCATCGGTTCGACCGAGCTGCTGCACATCTTCATCAGCGCGACCGAGGACGAGATCCGTCCCGGCGCAACCGGCAAACCCGTGCCGGGTTATGAAGCAAAAATCGTCGATGACGACGGCAATGACCTGCCGCCGGGCACGATGGGGCGGCTCGCGGTGCGCGGCCCGACCGGCTGCCGCTATCTCGCCGACGAGCGGCAGCGCAAATACGTCCAGAACGGTTGGAACATCACCGGCGATACCTATCTGATGGATAGCGACGGCTACTTCTGGTACCAGTCGCGCTCCGACGACATGATCGTGTCAGCCGGGTACAACATCGCGGGCACGGATGTGGAGGCGGCGCTGCTGACGCATCCATCCGTAGCCGAGTGCGGCGTCGTCGGTGCGCCGGACGAGGCGCGTGGCATGATCGTGAAGGCCTATGTCATCGCCGCCCCCGGCGTGACGCCGGACGCTCAACTCGCAGCGGAGTTGCAGGAGCATGTCAAACGTGAGATTGCGCCTTACAAATATCCGCGCGCGATCGAGTTCGTGGCGCAACTGCCGAAGACCGAGACCGGCAAGTTGAAGCGATTTGCCCTGCGGCAGTTGGCGCAGGCTGCAGCGACGTCCTCTGGCGTTGCGGCGGAATAAGAGAAGGATGAAGAATTGTCCGTGACGACGCCGAAAGGCCCGCATCTCGCAGTGCTGCCGACAGCAGCCGAGGGCGAAACCGGCTCCAGGGCGCAGGTGCTCCAACCGTCCGGCTGGCCGCTACCGAAAGGCTATGCCAACGGCATGGCCGCCGAGGGACGCATCGTCGTCACCGGCGGCGTGATCGGCTGGGACACCGAGGAGCGTCTCGCGGACGGCTTTGTTGCGCAGGTGCGCCAAGCCCTGAGCAACATCGCCGAGATATTGGCGGAGGCGGGTGCGCGGCCCGAGCACCTCGTGCGCCTGACCTGGTACGTCGTCGACATGGACGAATACTTGGCGAACCTGAGGGAGCTCGGCAAGAGCTACCGTGCCACCTTCGGCGCGCACTATCCTGCGATGGCGCTGGTGCAGGTCGTCCGCCTCGTCGAGAAGGCGGCGCGCGTCGAGATCGAAGCCACCGCTGTCATTCCCCGCTAAGTCGCCTTCGGTTCGCGCCTAACTGGCCCTGGCGAGATCGTCGTCCTCGGGCGAATTCAGATAGACGCCCGATACGGTGTCGACCCAGCACAGATGGTCGTGCACCTTCTTGACGCCCTCGACGTTCTCCGCCGCGACGACGGCGGCCTGACGCGCGCGTTCCTCGGTGATGACGCCGCTCAGATGAACGATGCCGTCCCGGACGATGACATTCAGTCCGAACGGGCACCAGTCGTTTTTCTCCATGGTGTCGATGATACGGCCTCGAATGTGATCGTCGTCGGCCGTCGGATCCGGTACCTCGCGGGCGAGCCCCGCCACCGCCTGCAATAGATTCGCGCGCGAGACGATGCCGACGACCTTGTCGGCGCGCACCACCGGCAGCCGTTTTACGTTGTTCCGTTCCATGAGATCAACGATCTCCGCGAGTGCCGTATCCTCGGTGATGGTCACGACCGAGGCGGTCATCACCTCCGACACCTTGCGGCCATGTTCGTGGACGAAATCGCTGGCGGAGTTGCCGGGGCCGAGGATGAACCGCAGCCAGCGGCCTCGCTTGCGCCCGGTGCCGATTTCGCTGCGGCGGACGAAATCCCCCTCGGAGACCACGCCGACCAGCTTGCCGGCATCGTCGACCACGGCGAGGCCGCTGACGTGCCGCTTCAGCATGATGTTTGCCGCCTCGACGATGCTGGTGTGGGGGGCAACCGAGATGACCGATCGGGTCATGATCTGGTGGGCGCGCATGGGGAAGCTCCGCAAGTTCGCACGAATATCGATGTGTGGAGCTTAGTTCGCCGGCAGGAAGCTGATTTGACCCAAGTCAAGCTGGTCCGCCCTAATCCTCGGGCTCTGCATTCGGGGCGAGGTCGGACGAGCGGAACGGCTTGGCCTTGTCCAGTTTCCGGTAAGCGTTCGAGGCGGTCCGCAACAGCTTCTTTTGACGCTTCCGGTTGAGGAAGCGAATGCCCGCCTCGGGGACGGCCTCGTTCAGTGAAGCTGCCAGGGTTTGCCCTCGCGCATCGTCGTTCAATTGCCCGAGGGACTTCTGCGCCTTGCGCAATTGCTTGAGGATCGACTTCTGTTTGGTCAGCGATTCGTCCGCAAACAAATCCTCCAGCGATTCGATCGAATAGGTCAGCCGCTTGTTGAGGAGCCGCAGCTTGTGCCGTTTTCCGACGTCGAGCTTGCGGAGTTTCCGCGCCTTCCTGAGCAGCGTCGTTTCCCATTCCGTGAGCTGCGTCGTCGCGTGGTCGGCAAGCGGGCAGCGGCGCAATCGGATGGCTTCCTTGCTGCGCCGGGTCGACCAAGGACCGCTCTCGATCCAGGCCGAGGTCTGCTCGACAAGACGGCGATACCGCGCCGATTGCAGCGCGCGCGCCAGCAGGCGGTGGCTCTCGGCGCGCTTCTCGTCCCAATGCTGAAGCTCGGCGATCACGTCAAGCTCGCCCCCGCTCTCGGCGATAACTCGCTCGATCGCCACGTCGAGGTCGCGCACCACGCCGAGCTGGCTGTTCAGCCATTTCAATTCGGCCCAGACATTCGGCCGCAGGGCATCGTCGACCATGGGCGAGAAGAAGCGGATGGCGGTGCGCAGATGCGTCACTGCGATCCGGATCTGATGCAGCGCCTCCGGATCGCCGTGGCAGGTGCCATCGTGCTGGGCGAGGACGGCATCGAGGTGACGGCGGGCGATGATCCGGAACGCGGTGTCGCAGGCCATGCCGGGGCTGAGGCGGCCGGGCAGAACATTGCGCCGCGCCGCAGGCTTGGCGCGAGCGGTCGCCATCGAACTCGTGGTGGGTCGCGCCATCCTAGCCCGCGCCAATCAGATTGCCTTATTTGCCCTCAGCGATTACGTCCCGGCAGTTCTGGAGCGTCTGCGCTTGTGTCCCGGATGCATCGATGGTCGCCCAACCGACATGGCCGATATTATAGTGCTCTTGCTGCGCGGCAACCTCTTGCGTGGCGTCGGACGCGTCGCCCCGGCGACCGCCGATTCGCGCCTTGCGGGTGGCGAGGTCGGCGACGAGGAATAGTCCATTGAGCGGTACGCCGCACTCGCGTGCCAGGGCGGCCATCTCGTCTCGCTCGGACTCACGCGCAAAGACGGCGTCGACGATTGCCGAATGGCCTTGCGCCAGAACCTGGCGGGCGCGCTGCATCAGCACCTCGTAGACCTGTGCCGTCACGTCAGGCCGGTACGTGGACGGCGGTAGCCGTTCGGTGTGTCCCACCTGAAACAGCTGCTTGCGAATGACGTCGCTGCGCAGCACGACGGCGCCGGGCTGTGGCGCCACGGCGGGCGCCAGCGCGCGGGCGAGCACGGATTTGCCGGTGCCCGATAGTCCGCCAACCGCGATCAGGCGAGGGGCGGGGGGATGAATCAAAGCCCGGGCGAGCTCGAAATAGCGGCGCGCCTCGTCGAGAGTGCCGGGGCCGTCGGCATCAAGCCGCCTCAGTCGCGCCAGCGCCACCTGCGCGCGGATCGCGGCGCGAATGGACATGAACAGTGGCAGCGCCGCCAGGGCGTCGAGCGTTTCGTCGGGCGCCGTCATCAGATACTGGTTCAGGACGGCATTGGCCGTGGCCGACTGGTCATGGCGCAGCAGGTCCATCAGCGTGAACGCAAGATCGTAGAGCACGTCCACAGTCGCCATCTGCGCGTCGAATTCGATCGCGTCGAACAGGACAGGCTGCCGGTCGATCAGCACGATATTGGCAAGATGCAAGTCGCCGTGACAGCGGCGCACGAAACCGTGGCGCGCGCGTTCTTCCAGTGTAGCGCGGACGCGCAGGAATGCCCGGTGTGAGGCTTTGTCAAGCTGATCAACCTCTGCTGCTTCGAAATGGCCACCGCTGCGCAGCCCGGTGCTGTTGCCATCGATCAGCGCAGGAATGGAGGCAATCCATGCGGCGCCGTCCGCGACGGGCGCTCTCGCATGCGATGCTGCGATCGCATCCGCGATGGCCGGAGCGAGCTCTGCATCCAGCGGGCCGGCTTTTGCCACATGGTCCAGCGTCCGGTTTTCGTCGAAACGGGACATGTCGACCGCATACTCGATCGGCCGGCCGCCACCGTCGATCTCGATCGATCCATCCGGCTCCTCCGTGATCGCCACGACGCGGTGATAGATTTGCGGCGCGAGCGGCCGGTTGATCCTGATCTCCTCTTCGCAGGCTGCCTTGCGCTTTTCGAGCGTCGAATAGTCGAGGAATGGAAACTTGACAGCCCGCTTGATCTTCAGGGCGCGCGTTCCGTCGAGAAACACCGACGCTGCGTGGGTGTCGATCCGCTTTACGCCAGGACGCGCGTTTAGAGCTTCGAAGACCCGTTCCTGGATTGCAGAATCGTCTGTCATCTCAGCAGGCATTTCCAGATGCGTCAGCGGTGAGGCAGCAGGCTAATCCTTAGAGGCGGATCGGGGCCAGTCCTTGACATCGGTCAAAGCCTGTCGTCGCGCTGGCTGCGCGGTGTTCCCGCCTTGAGGAGGATCAAGCTTCCCGGCGAAAGGTGGCTTATCCTGACCGGTAAGGAGAAACCCGATGCCCATCAAGGATGTCTTTCTGCCGCTTGTCGGCCAGCCGCGCGGGCCGGCCCTCGCTGCGATCGCGACATGCGTGGCTGTCGCCGCCGACCTCGGCGCCAGGATCACCGCGCTCGCGCTCGAGGAAGATGTTTTCGCGCGACCGACGGTCATCAGCCCTGGCGAGCTGGATTCCGCGGAGGCGAGCGGTTCGCGTGAGGTAAGCGACGTGCAGCAACTCCTCAACGCCTTCACCAATGCAGCCTCCCGCGCCAACATTCGCGCCCAAAGCCGATCGGGTAAGGTGCCGGCGGACCAGATCGCGTCGATCCTGGCCGAGCATGCGCGCTTCAGCGATCTGACGCTGGTCCCCGTGAGGCCGCATGACAGTCGAACGGAGCGCATCATCGAAACGCTCCTGTTCGAATCCGGCCGGCCGCTGCTGCTCTGCCCGGAACAGCATGTGGACGAGCTGCGACCGGAGTTCGAGAACGTCATGATCGCCTGGGATCACTCCGCCCGTGCCGCGCGGGCGGTCGGCGACGCGCTGCCCATTCTTCAGGCTGCGGCATCCGTCCGGGTGGTCACGGTGGCGGACGACAAGGCCGATGCGGTCGTGCAATCCGGAACCGCGCTCGTCGACCATCTGAGGGAACACGGGGTCTACGCCTCGTTCGAAACGACGAAGGGCGGCGGCAGCTCGATCGGCAAGGTGCTCGGAAGCTGGGCGAATTCCCATGCCATGGATGCGATCGTGATGGGCGCCTACCATCATTCACGCCTGAACGAGATCGTCTGGGGTGGTGTGACAAAGACCGTCATTGGCCAGCCGCCGTGCTGGGTTATGATCTCGCACTAGGCGCATCGCCAGTTTATCGGCCGATCGTCAACCATCGGAACCGCCAACGACCGGGCGCATATGCTTCCATGTCAACCTATCGCTTGAAGAATCTGCTGTCGCCGCGTTCGGTTGCGCTCGTCGGCGCGAGCGCCCGCCCGGTCTCGGTTGGACGCGCCGTTCTCGAGAACATTCACAAGGCCGAGTTCAAGGGTCGGTTCGGCCTCGTCAATCCGCGCCACGCCGAGATCGGCGGCATCGCTGCGGTGGGCAGTCTGGACAGGTTGGACTTCGTGCCCGAGCTCGTGGTCATCACCGCGCCGGCGCGAGAGGTTCCCGGCATCATCGACCAGGCCGGACGTCGCGGCTCGGCCGGCGCGCTGATCGTCTCGGCGGGCCTCGGTCACGGACCGGGATCCCTGCACGAGGCCGCGATAACTGCGGCACGCAAATACGGGATGCGGCTGATTGGGCCGAACTGTCTCGGCATCATGATGCCCGGCGTCAGCCTCAATGCCAGCTTTGCCGCGCACATGCCGGGGGCGGGCAACCTCGCGCTGATCTCGCAGTCCGGCTCGATCGCGGCCGGAATGGTGGATTGGGCTGCGCAGCGCGGCGTCGGGTTCTCCGGCATTGTCACGATCGGCGATCAGATCGACGTCGATATTGCCGACCTGCTCGACCATTTCGCGATGGATCACAAGACTCGCGCGATCCTGCTCTATATCGAGGCCATCAAGGACGCGCGCAAGTTCATGTCGGCGGCGCGGGCCGCGGCGCGCGTGAAGCCGGTCGTCGTGGTGAAGTCCGGCCGCATGGCGCAGGGTGCCAAAGCGGCGGCAACCCATACGGGCGCGCTCGCCGGCGCCGACGCCGTCTATGATGCCGCGTTCCGCCGTGCGGGCGTCCTGCGAGTCTCCGATCTGCGCGAGCTGTTCGATTGCGCCGAGACGCTCGGTCGCGTCGAGCCGCCGGCGGGAAAGCGTCTCGCCATCCTCACCAATGGCGGCGGCATCGGTGTCCTGGCCGTGGATCGGTTGGTGGACCTTGGTGGAATCCCGGCGTCCATCTCGGCCGCGACGCGCAAGAGCCTCGATGCGGTGCTGCCGCCGACCTGGTCCGGTTCGAATCCCGTCGACATCGTCGGTGATGCCGATGCATCGCGCTACGCGGCGGCGCTGGAGGTGCTGCTCGCGGACCCTGATAATGATGCCGTCCTCGTCCTCAACGTGCAGACCGCGGTCGCCCCGGCGGCCGACATCGCCGCGACCGTGACCGAGCTCGTCGGCAAATATCGCGAGCAGCAGCGCCGATGGGCGAAGCCCGTGCTGGCGGCTTGGGTCGGAGCCGATCAGAACATCATTCAGGCGCTCTCCGGCGCGGGCATTCCGAATTATCCGACCGAAGATGATGCGGTGCGCGGCTTCATGCATCTCGTGAGGCATCGCGAGGTCGTAGAGGAGCTGAGCCAGGTTCCTCCCGCGATGCCCGACACGTTCGTGCCTGACGCCCGGGCTGCCAGGCAGATCGTCGCCGCTGCGATCGCGGACGGCCGCAAATGGCTCGATCCCGTCGAGATCAAGCACCTGCTCGGAACCTATGATATCGCGATGGTACCGACCCGTGCCGCGACCGATGTCGAGCAGGCCGTCGCCTACGCCAGCGAGATGTTCGCGCAAGGCGTCACGGTCGTGCTGAAGATCATGTCGCGCGACATTGTCCACAAATCGGACGTCGGCGGCGTCGTCCTCAATCTGACCACGCCGGAGGCCGTGCGCGCGGCTGCCACCGACATTCTCGCGCGGGCGAGGAAGCTCCGTCCCGAAGCCCGCATCGAGGGCGTCATCGTGCAGGCGATGGTCGTCAAGGCGAAGGCGCGTGAGCTGATCCTGGGTCTTGCCGACGATCCCACCTTTGGCACCGTCGTCGTCTTCGGCCGGGGCGGGACGGCGGTCGAGATCATCAACGACAAGGCACTGGCGCTTCCGCCGCTTGATCTGCAGCTCGCCCGCGACCTGATCGGCCGCACGCGCGTATCACGGCTGCTGAAGGCCTATCGCGACGTACCCGCGGTCGAGCCGGACGCCGTCGCGCTGGTGTTGGTCAAGCTCGCCCAGATGGCCGCTGACATTCCCGAGATCCGTGAATTCGACATCAACCCACTGCTTGCGGACGAGACCGGCGTGACGGCGGTCGACGCCCGCGTCGCGGTGGGGCCGCCGCAGCGCAAATTCGCTGGCTCCGGCCCGGCCAACTTCGCCGTCCGGGCCTATCCGTCGCAATGGGAGCGCCGCCTGGCGCTCAAGGACGACTGGCGCATCTTCGTACGGCCCTTGCGTCCCGAGGACGAGCCGACCATCCACGAATTCCTGCGTCACGTCACGGCGCACGACCTCCGCCTGCGCTTCTTCGCGCCGATGAAGGAGTTCACCCACGAGTTCATCGCGCGCCTGACCCAGCTCGACTATGCGCGCGCAATGGCCTTCATCGCATTCGACGAAGCGACCGGCGAGATGGTCGGCGTGGTCCGGCTCCATTCGGACTCGGTCTATGAGAGCGGCGAATATGCGATCCTGCTGCGGTCGGACCTCAAGGGCAGGGGGCTCGGATGGGCGTTGATGCAGTTGATCATCGACTATGCGAGGTCGGAGGGGCTGAAGACCATCTCGGGTGATGTTCTCAGGGAGAACACCACAATGCTTGAGATGTGCCGCCAGCTCGGCTTCGACGTGAAGCCGGATTCGACCGAGCCCGACCTCTGTGACGTCAGGCTCAAGCTCTGAGCGTTCCGATCACGAGTGCGCTTCGCGCGATGCGGCGGATTCCGTGGCCGTTTTCCGCAGACTCTTGACGATGATCGCGATCAGCGGCACCAGCACCGGCACAATCGTGCTGAGCGGATGATGGACCGCGCCTGACACCTGGGCTTGGAGCGCCCGCGCCTCGAGCTGCAAGGCTTCGATAGATGCGCCGTGAATTTCATTGGCGAGCTCGATGTCGCGGCCGGATGGAGGACGGCCGGCAACGATGAGGAGAATCGCCGCGATGGCGAAATTGACGGTGCCGAGGATGGCGGCCGCCGCAATTGCGCTCCAGATCTGGACCAGGGCGAAATAGGCCGACAGCTCCAGCATCAGGAGCCCGAATGTCGCGATCAGGGCCGCGAAGGCCCGCAGGCCGAGACCGATCAACAGATGGCGCAGCCTGATGTCCGCGATGATCCTGTCGATGCGCCACAGCACGCGCAGATGTTTGACGACATTCTCCGTGTTCACCTAGTGTCTCCTCAGCATGACGCCGACGACCACGCCGAGCGCGAAAGCCGAGGCCAGCGACGTGACCGGGCGTTCCGCAATGAGGCGCTGAAGCTGCTCCTGCTCGTCGCTGACGGTTTCTCCGAGCTCGGCAAGCGCAGCCTTGATCTGATCGGCCAGAGCCTCGGCCCGGTCTTTCGAGCTGTCGAACATCTCTTCGCCTGCGGTGCTCAGCAGACGCGTGACGTCCACCTTCAGCGCTCGCAGTTCTTCGCTCATCCTGTCGCTGTTGAACATGGATTTGAGAACTCCCTTGAATGGAAACGACCCTAAGGCCCGGTGGCGCGGCCGCGCTTGATTTGCGTCAAGGGACGAAGCGCGGTCCTGGTCTTGAGACAGGTCAACCCGGCCGCCACATGCTGGCCTAGAAGTGGCGGCTGAATGGGGACCAATTGTCCCGATGAGGTGGAAGCGTGAACTCCGAACCGCTGTTGCTGGCAACGCCCTCCGGCGATGTGCTGAAATTGCGCCC
Source organism: Bradyrhizobium sp. 63_E2_N1_3 (assembly GCF_052076005.1). NCBI lineage: Bacteria > Pseudomonadati > Pseudomonadota > Alphaproteobacteria > Hyphomicrobiales > Nitrobacteraceae > Bradyrhizobium > Bradyrhizobium sp. 63_E2_N1_3. Next base: position 2,915,350 of record NZ_CP197235.1, read on the forward strand.
GGAAGGGCCGTGGACGGCAGCCAACGTGTCGGCGCTCGAAACGCTGTCCCGTTCGGTCGGGGCCGATGTCGATCGATCCAGCGCCGTGACGCTGGACATGTCTGGCGTCAGCGCGCTCGACACGCTCGGCGCCTGGGTGTTGGAGAAGCTGTCGCGACGGGCCGCATCATCCGGCAGATCGGCCGAATTCGTCGGCGTTGCCGATCATTTCAGCGGCTTGATGGATGAGGTGCGTCAGGTCAACCGTCACACCCCGGCGGCTGCGGCCGCGCCAAACCCGGTTCTGCTCAGGCTCAGCGATCTCGGCAAATCCACGGTTGGCGCGCGCGAAGACGTCACGATCTTTCTTCAAATGCTGGGTGCATTGTTCATCGCCGTGATCGGCGTGCTGCGCCGGCCACGCTCGCTGCGGCTGACATCGCTTGTCTATCAGCTCTACCGGATCGGCTGGCAGGCCATTCCGATTGTCGTTCTCATTACCTTCCTGATCGGTGCCATCATCGCCCAGCAGGGGTTCTTTCATTTCCGCAGGTTCGGTGCGGAGTCCTACACCGTCGACATGGTCGGCATCCTGGTGCTGCGCGAGCTGGGTGTGCTGATCGTCGCCATCATGGTCGCGGGACGTTCAGGGAGTGCGTACACCGCTGAGCTCGGCTCGATGAAGATGCGCGAGGAGATCGACGCGCTCTCGACCATGGGCCTCGATCCCGTCCATGTCCTGATACTGCCGCGCGTAGCGGCCCTCGTCATCGCGCTGCCGATCCTCGCGTTCATTGGGGCGGTTGCGGCGCTCTATGGCGGAGGACTGGTCGCGCAATTCTACGGCGGCATGGCACCGGCGATCTATATCGCGCGGCTGCATGAGGCCATCTCCGTCACCCATTTCGAGGTCGGCATCCTGAAGGCGCCCTTCATGGCTCTGGTGATCGGGATCGTCGCCTGTAGCGAAGGATTGCGTGTGAAGGGCAGCGCGGAATCGCTCGGGCGGCAGACGACCACGTCGGTGGTGAAGTCGATCTTCCTGGTGATCGTGCTCGACGGCCTGTTCGCGATCTTCTTCGCTTCGATCGGAATGTGACGATGGACGAATCGCAAGAGGTATTGGCGATCCGCGTTCGCGACCTCGTGGTCGGCTTCGGCCGCCAGACCGTGCTCGACCATCTGTCGCTCGACGTCCGCCGAGGCGAGATCCTCGGGCTCGTCGGCGCGTCCGGCGGCGGCAAGTCGGTCTTGATGCGTACCATCATTGGCCTCATCCCGCGCCAGGGTGGGAGCATCGAAGTCATGGGACGGCCGATCGGTGGCCGCACCGAAGGCGCGGCCACGACGTGGGGCATTTTGTTCCAGCAAGGTGCGCTGTTCTCCTCGCTGACGGTTCGTCAAAACGTGCAGTTTCCGCTCCGCGAAAATCTCGTGCTGTCGCAGGAGCTGATGGACGAGATTGCGATCGCCAAGCTCGAGATGGTCGGGTTGCGAGCGCAGGACGCCGACAAATATCCGTCCGAGCTCTCGGGCGGCATGACCAAGCGCGTGGCGCTGGCCCGCGCACTCGCGCTCGATCCGCCGATCCTGTTCCTGGACGAGCCGACCTCCGGTCTCGACCCGATCGCCGCCGGCGATTTTGACGCGCTGATCGGGACGCTGCAGAAGACCCTCGGCCTCACCGTGTTCATGGTCACCCATGATCTTGCGAGCCTCACCACGGTCTGCGACCGCGTCGCCGCGCTCGCCGACGGCAAGATCGTGGCGATCGGTCCGATGCGCGATTTGCTGCAATCCGAGCATCCCTGGGTGCGCGCCTATTTCCACGGCAAGCGCTCACAGATGCTGCAACACCAGATGAGATGAGACATGGAAACCCGCGCTCCCTACGTGCTGATCGGCAGCTTCGTGCTGGCCGCTATCCTCGCGGTGTTCGGCTTCGTCTATTGGCTGAACAACACGGGCGGCATCGGGCCGCGCGCGAACTATCATGTGCAATTCCAGGGTCCGGTGCCGGGCCTGCTGGTCGGTGCCGGCGTGCTGTTCAACGGCATCCGCGTCGGCGAGGTGACGCAGCTCGGCCTCGCGCCGGATAATCCGCGCTTTGTCAATGCGACGATCTCGGTTGTCTCGACGACACCCGTGCGTACCGACACCAAGGTCGGGCTCGATTTCCAGGGGCTGACCGGTGTGCCGGTGGTGACGCTGGAGGGCGGCATGATTGTTGCCAAGGCCGGCGAGCCCGTGACCCTGATCGCCGAGGCCGGTGCAGGCCAGAGCATGACGCAGGCTGCGCGCGATGCGCTGCGACGGGTCGACACCGTGCTGGAGGACAATTCCGGTCCGCTGAAGGACACCATCGCGAACCTCAAGACATTCTCCGACGGGCTCGCGCGCAACACCGGCAAAATCGACGGTATTCTGGCAGGCCTCGAAAAGATGACCGGCGGCGGGACGCCGGCGCAGAAGATCACCTACGACCTGCGCACGCCGCAGAATCTTGGGCCGGCCGGCAAGACGCTTTCGGCGTCACTGGCGATTCCCGAGCCGACCGCGGTCGCGATGCTCCAGACCCAGCGGATGTTGTTTGCACCCAGCGGGGATAATCCGGGCTTTGCGGAATTCCTCTGGGCCGACAGCATTCCAAAACTGGTGCAGGCGCGGCTGATCGACAGTTTTGAGAATTACGACATCGCTCACGCGCCGTTGCGCACGAGCGATCTCGGCCAGGCGGACTACCAGCTCCTGATCGACATCAGGCGCTTCCGGATCGCCACGGAAGGCGAGGCTCGGGTCGAGATCGGACTGTCGGCACGCATCGTCGACAAGAACGGCAAAGTGGTGGCGTCGCGCCTCGTCGAGACCAGCGAGACGCTTGACAAGGTCGAGCCGGCCGCAGCGGTCGCGGCGTTCGACACAGCTTTCGCCCGCATTGCAAAGGAGCTGATCGGCTGGACGGTGCAGGCGGTCTAGCAACAGCACAAGACGGCCATGCCTGCCAAAATTGATCTGGGTCAATCGGCTTTGGCGCGGTGCAGTAAAATGCAGCCCGCGCGGTGGGCTCGGCCTGATGCGGGGCAGCCGGTGCTTGGAGCGGTAGATGAAGGCTTCCGTGGTGACGATTGAGCCGAACGGGCATTTCTGTCGCGATTGTGCGGTCCGCGACTTCGCGGTGTGCTCGTCGCTGGACCCGGCCGAGCTCAGGGAATTCGAGCATCTGGGGCGCCGCGTCCTCTTTGACGGGGGCGAGACCGTCTTCTCCGAGGAGGACAGCACGACCTCGTTCTACAATCTCCTCGACGGCGTCATGCGGCTCTACAAGCTATTGCCCGACGGTCGGCGGCAGATCGTGGGATTCGCGTTACCAGGCGATTTCCTGGGGATGAATATTTCCGGCCGTCACAATTTTTCGGCCGATGCGATCGGTGGCGTCACCGTGTGCCAGTTCGCGAAGGCGCCCTTCGGCCGCTTCGTCGAGAGCCGGCCGCATCTCCTCAGGCGGATCAACGAGCTGGCGATTCGCGAGTTGAGCCAGGCGCGCGACCACATGGTCCTGCTCGGCCGCCGATCGGCGGACGAGAAAGTCGCGACGTTTCTGCTCGCCTGGCGCGAGCGGCTATTCTTGCTGAAGGGCGCGTCGGACACGGTTCAGCTGCCGATGAGTCGTCAGGACATCGCCGACTACCTCGGCCTGACCATCGAAACCGTCAGTCGCACCTTCACCAAGCTGGAACGACATGGGGTGATCGAGATCGTTCAAGGCGGCATCAGCTTACTCGATCCGGCGAAGGTCGAGGCCTTGGCTGCGGCCTGATCCGGATCGCCAATTTTGATCCCAATCAATGACGGCGGTCGTGCGCCGCCAATAATGCCCAAAATAACAGGGGAGGGCATCATGCCGACTGACGCACTGCTGGTGACGATCGCTGTCGTGGTCGTTTTTGTCACATTCGCCGGGGCTTTGGCATGGGCAGACCGGCAAACCAGCGCAGGTCGGCCCGATTCGGAGGCCAAGCACTGACGGTCCTGAGATCACAATCGCGTTTTACCATGCTTGCCGCGGAGGCTTCCACGGCCGGCTCGCGGCCGTTCGGCAGCGCCTCAACGCAATGGCGCGCGAGATAGCTGCAACTCTGCATCGACCGGGACACATTGGCTCATCCCCCGGATGCCGCCTTGGCGCCCGACCGTGGCATTTTCGCCGTATTTGGCTCAAACCATGCACATGCTTTCCGGTTGAAAAGCCTGCTAACGTTGACTACGCAGGAACTCCAGTGCCTCGCAGTCTTAGGAGCCCAGCGGCGTGCCTCAGGACAAGACCGGCGACCCCCGACAAGCGGCGGGCAACAAATTATCGGTCCTGCGCAAGCACCCGATCTTTGCGGATCTGGAGCCAGAGGCGCTCGATCAGCTCTGCCGCTACGCCAAGCACACGACGGTGAAGCGTGGTGCGACGATCGCCGCCAAGGGCGATCCCGGCAACAACCTGTTCGCGGTGATCACGGGAACAGTGAAGATTTCCTCTTCGTCGCCGGATGGGAGGAACGCTATTCTCAATCTGATCGGTCCTGGAGAAATCTTTGGCGAGATCGCGGTCCTCGATGGCGCGCCGCGCTCGGCCGACGCGACCGCCAACACCAATTGCGAGCTCTACATCATCGACCGCCGCGACTTCCTGCCATTCGTGAAGAGCCAGCCGGCGCTGGCGATGAAATTCATCGAGCTGCTTTGCGCGCGCCTGCGCTGGACCAGCCAGCAGGTCGAGCAGGTGATCCTGCAAGATCTGCCGGGCCGGCTTGCGAGCGCGCTGCTCGGTCTCACCGAAGAGCGCAAGTTCGATTCCGGCAGCGGCACGCTCGCCATCACGCAGCAGGAGATCAGCGAGATGGTGGGGATGACGCGCGAGAGCATCAACAAGCAATTGCGCGCCTGGGCCGGCCGCAACTGGGTTCGTCTCGAGCACGGTGCCATCGTCGTGCTGGATACCGATGCGCTGCGCGACCTCGCCGAGAGCGGCCTCGACGGCGAGTGAGGCCTCAGACCTGATTGTCGACGATGGCGACCGCTCGGGTCCACCCTGCGGACGCTCGCTCGATCTTTACCGGGAAGCATGAGACCGTGAATCCGGTCGACGGCAGCTTGTCGAGATTGTGCAGCTTCTCGAGATGGCAATAGCCGATGTGTCGTCCCGCCTTGTGACCTTCCCAGATCAGGCCGGCATCTTTTGTTTCGGCATATTTCTTCGCGGTATAGACGAACGGCGCGTCCCAGCTCCAGCCGTCGGTGCCGGTCAGCCGCACGCCGCGTTCGAGCAGGTACATGGTGGCCTCATAGCCCATGCCGCAGCCGGAGTTGACGTAATCGGCCTGGCCGAATTTGGCGCCGGCGCTGGTGTTGACGACCACGATCTCCAGCGGCGACAGCGTGTGCCCGATCCGTTTCAGCTCCTTCTCGACGTCGTCGGCAGTCACCACGTACCCATCGGGCAGGAAGTCGAGCTTCACGCCGGGCTGCAGGCACCATTCGAGCGGCACCTCGTCGATCGTCCATGACCGCTCGCCGCGATTCATGGTCGGGTGGAAGTGCCAGGGCGCGTCGAGATGCGTGCCGTTGTGGGTGGACAGCGAGACCTGCTCGACCGCCCAGCCCTGGCCATCCGGCAAATCCTCCGCCTTGAGGCCGTCGAAGAACTGCAGCATGCGGGGCAGGCCCTGCTGGTGATCAATATACTGGATCGTCGGGTGATTGCCCGGCGGATCGGCCGTCACGTCGTTTCTGAGCGGCACGGAAATATCGATCAGCTTCCGCGGCATGGGAATTTCCTCGCGATGTTCAGTTTCGGCGCATCTTGGGCGGGCTCTCCCTGTGGCGTCAAGTAACGCCCCGGTGCAGGCGATTTCGGAAAAACGGGGGCATTCGCCGATCGCGCCCTCGAAGTGATGCATGACCGATCGATGCAACTCCAGCATTGATCGATGCCGCATTTGGCTTGGACTCAGAATGCCGCCCGCCCTAGGGACGACGTTGGCGACATCGCGCTGATCAGCGCGCATCGCACAAGGATGGGGCGACCGTCACGTCTGCACCTCCAAGCCGCAACCAATAGCGGTCGATTCTAAAACCAGAGGAACGTCCATGGATATGACGAGCATCGTCACCTCGCGTCCGGCATTGGCCGACGGCGAGGCGGGATTAAAGGGAAGCCGGCACCTGCCGCGCAAGTCCCCGCCGGAGAGGGCGCGATGAAGCTCGCACCTTTCCTCGCCGTGATCATCCACCAGTCAAATCCGCTCGACTCCGCCGCGCAATCCGACCAAGGTGGTGCGTTTGTAACGCTTGACTTTACACCTGAAGTGGAGCGACCCAAGGCGGCCTGCAGAATCGGCCCAACAACGACATAATCAACTCAGGAGGAAGCCCAGATGAAGACACTTACCGGCATCATCGCAGCCGCCGTACTGGCGGTCTCAGCGCCGCTGGCGACCGCACGCGATTTCCGCTCGGCCGACATCCACCCCACCGATTATCCCACCGTCGAGGCCGTCAGGTTCATGGGCAAGCAGCTCGCGACGGCGAGCGGCGGCAAGCTCGGCGTGAAGGTGTTTCCCAATGGAGCCCTGGGCTCCGAGAAAGACACCATCGAGCAGCTGAAGATCGGCGCCCTCGACATGATGCGGATCAACGCATCGCCGTTGAACAACTTCGTGCCTGAAACCATCGCGTTGTGCCTGCCCTTCGTCTTCCGCGACACCCAGCACATGCGCACCGTCCTTGACGGACCGATCGGCGACGAGATCCTCGCAGCCATGGAGCCCGCTGGCCTGGTCGGGCTTGCCTATTACGACAGCGGCGCCCGCTCCATCTACACCGTCAAGGCGCCGGTCAAGTCGCTCGCCGACCTCAAGGGCCTGAAGATCCGCGTCCAGCAGTCCGACCTCTGGGTCGGCATGATCCAGAGCCTTGGCGCCAATCCGACGCCGATGCCGTATGGCGAAGTCTACACAGCCCTCAAGACGGGCCTCGTGGACGCAGCCGAGAACAACTGGCCCTCTTACGAGTCCTCGCGCCACTTCGAGGCCGCCAAGTTCTACAACGTCACCGAGCACTCGCTCGCGCCCGAAGTTCTCGTGATGTCCAAGAAGGTCTGGGACACGCTGAGCAAGGAGGATCAGGCGATGATCCGCAAGGCGGCCAAGGAATCGGTGCCCGTCATGCGCAAGCTCTGGGACGAGCGTGAGCAGGCCTCGCGCAAGACCGTCGAGGCCGCCGGCGTCCAGGTCGTCACGATCGCCAACAAGGCGGAATTCGTCGAAGCGATGAAGCCGGTGTACGACAAGTTTGCCGGTGACGAAAAGCTGAAGGGCCTCGTCAAGCGGATCCAGGACACGAAGTAAGACCACAGCGTCGGGTCCGGCGTCGCCGCGAGGCGGCACCGGACCCTCGCGAAGGGGACGCGTAAGGAGACGCCGATGACAGACCCACATGTCGCAAGCCACGAGCAGGAGGTAACCGGCCGACCGTCGACCGGCTTGCTGTCGCGGATCAATGCCGTCGTTGCTCGCCTCGGCATGTATCTGTCCGTGACCGGCCTGCTCGTCATCGTCACCATCGTGTTCTACCAGGTGTTCGGACGTTACGTGCTCAATTCCAGCCCGACCTGGACGGAGAACCTTGCGCTGGTCCTGATCCTGTATGTCACGCTGATCGGCGCCGCCGTCGGCGTTCGCGACGCCGGACATATCGGCATGGACAGTTTGCTGGTGATGCTTCCGGATCATCTGCGAGAGAAGATCGAGCTCGTGATCCACGTTCTGGTGGCCGTGTTCGGCATTGCGATGGCCTACAACGGCTGGATCCTCGGAGCGTCGGTCGGGACCGTGAAGATCCCCAATCTCGGGCTCCCCGAGGTCATCCGCTACGTCCCGCTGATCGCCTCCGGCGTCCTGATCGTCTCCTTTTCAATCGAGCACATCATTGCTCTCCTGCGCGGCGAAGAGGTCGTCCCCTCATGGAACTGATCATCCTCGGCGCAACCTTCTTCGGCTTCCTGATCCTCGGCGTACCCGTCGCCTTCGCGATCGGCCTCTCGGCGATTTGCACCATCCTCTACGAAGGCCTGCCGGTCGCCGTCATCTTTCAGCAGATGATGTCGGGGATGAACATCTTCTCCTTCCTCGCCATCCCGTTCTTCGTCTTCAGCGGTGAGCTGATGCTGCATGGCGGGGTAGCCGACAAGATCGTGCAGCTCGCCAAGAATCTCGTCGGACACATCCGCGGCGGGCTCGGCATGTCGAACGTGGTCGCCTGCACGCTGTTCGGCGGCGTCTCCGGCTCGCCCGTGGCCGACGTGTCGGCGATGGGCGCGGTGATGATCCCGATGATGAAGAAGGAAGGGTTCGATACCGACTACGCCGTTAACGTCACCACCCATGCCTCTCTGGTGGGCGCGCTCATGCCGACCAGCCATAACATGATCATCTATGCGCTCGCCGCGGGCGGCAAGGTCTCGATCGGCGCGCTGATCGCGGCCGGCCTCCTGCCGGCGCTCGTGCTGATGGTGTGCATGCTGGTTGCCGCCTATGCGGTCGCGGTGAAGCGCGGCTATCCGGCCGGCAAGTTCCCGGGCTGGGCCGAGGTTTTCCGCTCGTTCGCGGCCGCGCTGCCCGGCCTGCTGATCGTCGGCATCATCCTGGCGGGCATCCTGTCCGGCGTCTTCACCGCAACTGAATCCGCAGCCGTCGCGGTCACCTACACGATCCTGCTGACGTTCTTCATCTACCGCACCATGACGTTGCCGAACTTCCTGCGGGCTGCCGCCAAGGCCGTGAAGACGACGGGCGTGGTGCTACTGCTGATCGGCGTCTCCACCATGTTCCAGTACCTGATGGGACTCTACGAGGTGGCCGACTTCGCCGGCGACTTGATGAGCAAGGTGTCCTCGCAACCCTGGGTCATCTTCCTGCTCATCAACGTCATCCTGTTCGTGCTCGGCACGTTCATGGACATGGCGGCGACCATCCTGATCTGCACCCCGATCTTCCTGCCGATCGCGATGAAGGCGGGCATGGACCCCGTGCAGTTCGGCATGCTGATGCTGATCAACTGCGCGCTGGGGCTGAACACCCCGCCGGTCGGAACGACGCAGTTCGTCGGCTGCGCCATCGGCGGCATCTCGGTGGGGGCGGTGATGCGCACCATCCTGCCGTTCTATGCCGCCCTGATCGCAGCTCTGATGTTCGTGACCTACGTCCCCGCGTTCTCGCTGTGGCTGCCCCGCCTGCTGATGGGCTACAAGGGATAGCAGCAACGCAGGGAGAATCCGTTCGTGACTGACTATCGCAAGCTCTTCGATCTCACCGGCAAGACCGCCGTGGTGCTCGGCGCCGCCTCGGGCATCGGCAAATCGTCGGCCGAGGCGCTGGCCGGGCTCGGCGCCCGCGTCGTTTGCGCAGATCGTGCGCTTGACGCCGCCGAGGCGACGGCAGCCGGAATTCGCGATAAGGGCGGCTGGGCGGAAGCAGCTAGCTGCGACGCCGCGAGCGCTGCGGACGTCAATGCGCTCGCCAAGATCGTGATGCAGAAATTCTCGCGGCTCGACATCGCCGTGACGACGCCCGGGCTCAACATCCGCAAGACCATCCTCGACTACACCGAGGAGGATCTCGACCGCGTCCTCAACCTCAACGTCAAGGGCACCGTCTGGTTCTTCCAGGCCTTCGGCCGCATCATGGTCGAGCAGAAGGGCGGCAGCATCATCGCCTGCTCCTCGGTGCGCGCGGTGACCATCGAGCCGGGCCTTGGCGTCTACGGCTCGACCAAGGCGGCCATTGGCCTCCTGGTGAAGGGTTTTGCTTCGGAGGTCGGCCACGCTGGCGTCCGCGTCAACGCGATCGCGCCAAGCATTGCGGAGACCGCACTGACCGGCCCGTTCAAGCAGCGGCCCGACATCTACAATCTCTACGCCGGCCACACCGTGTTCAACCGCTGGAGCAGCGCCGACGAGGTCGCGACCGCCGTGGCCTACCTCGCTTCGGATGCCGCGAGCTATGTCAGCGGCAGCACGCTGTTCGTCGACGGCGGCTGGACCGCGGTCGACGGGCCGCCGACCGGTCTCACCCAGTTGCACAAATAAGGCGGCCGTCGGCACCTAGCCGGTAAAGCCCATGCTCCGGCGCAGCTCCTTCCGGTCTGCGCCGGTCAGCAGTGCGATCAGCGCGGCCGCCTCCTTCGGGTGTGCGGCCCGCGCCGTGACGCCGGCCGTGTACATCGTCACCAGTTCGCAGCCCGGCGGCAGCGACCCTGATAGCGCGATGCCGTCGGTCGCGATGATCTCGGTCGCCTGCGTGCATCCGATTGGCCGTGCGGCGGTGGACGACGCAAGCTCCCGCATCGCGGTCGCTCCGTTCGGAAAGATCTTGAGACGCGATGCGACCTCATAGGCGATGCCGAGCTGATCCAGCACTTTTGCGACATGCTGTCCCGCGGTCGAGTCTTTGGTGTCTGGAACGTAGATGGCATCCGCGGATCGCAGCACCTCGCGGAGATCGGCCTCAGTCTTCACCGTGACTTTCTGATCGCGGTTACGGACCGCCAGTGCGGTCTCGACCCGGCCGATATCTGCGATCGAGGAGGGGACGACGAGCTTCTCCGCGGCGAGCTTCGCAAGGATGGCCTGCGTCAGGATCACGAGATCGGCCGGCGTTCCCGCGCGCAGCTTGTCGGCCATGCGACCGACCGCACCGAACTCGCCGTCGATACTGAGGCCGGTCTTCACCTTGAAAGGCTCGCTGAGGCCGCGCACCAGCCCTTGCGCCGCGCCGCCGCTCAAAATGTTCACTGTCGTCACGATGCAAGCTCCATGGCTGCGATGATCCTGTCGCGCGTGATCGGCAGGTCGCGTACGCGCACGCCGAGGCAATCGTAGACCGCATTAGCGATCGCTGCCGTCACGGGGCCGTGCGCGGCCTCACCGGCGCCGACCGGCTCGATCTCCGGCCGCTGGATGATTTCGACATCCACCGCCGGCACCTCGCTGAAGGTCAGGATCGGATAGTCCGTCCAGGATGTCGACGTGATGTGCGTGCGATCGAAGCGCACGCGCTCCCTCAGCACCCAGCTCGTGGCCTGGATCGCACCGCCCTCGATCTGGTTGATGACGCCGTCCGGATTGATGGCCTCGCCGACGTCGACCGCAAGTGTCAACCGCCGGACGCGAATGTCGTCGGTGCCTTCGATCTCGGCGATCGCGGCGCAATAGGCGCCCGTGTTCTTGTAGCGAGCGAAGCCGACGCCGTGGCCGATGCCAGACTGTTTTTGCGGTTTCCACTGCGCGCGCCGTGCCGCGGCGCGAATGACGTCGCTGGCGCGCTCGTCGCGGAGATGACGCAGGCGGAACGCGATCGGGTCCTCGCCGCGCAGGACCGCGATCTCGTCGAGTATGGATTCGATCGCGAACACATTGCCTTGCCCGCCCAGGGTCCGCAGCGCCGACGTGCGCACCGGCATCGTCAGCAGCCGGTGGCTCGTGATGGTCCAGGCCGGAAGGTCGTAGAGTGGAACGGAGTTGCGGTCGCCGCCCCCGCCATTGGCGGCCGGTGGATTCGTCGAGATCATGCGCGGGTAGGGGTTCGCGATCTCGGTCGCCGCAAGCAGCGCCGGCTGTGCCGCGCGTCCCGGCCGGGCGGCGTGACCGTTGCTCCAGATCGCATGGCGCCAGCCGACGATCTCGCTGTTCGCATCGAGGTCGGCCTCAATCTCGATGGCCATCGCTGCGCCAAACGGCGCATGAGACATCTCGTCATGGCGCGACCACTGCACCCGCACCGGGCGGCCGCCGGCGGCTTTCGCCAGCAACACGGCATCGAGCGCGACGTCGTCGGCCGCATTGTGCCCGTAGCAGCCGGCCCCCTCCATATGCTCGACGACGATGTTCTCGGCCGGCAGCTCGAGCACGATCGCAAGATCGGCGCGCAGCAGATAGACGCCCTGGCTGTGTGTCCAGACATGGACACGCTCGCCGTCCCATTGCGCCATGGCGCAGGACGGCGCGATCGAGGCGTGTGCGATGTAGGGACGGGTGTATTGCCGGCGGAGGGTGCGCGCAGCTTTCTTCGTCATTGACGCTGCTCTGGTGTCGATGACGGTGGTTTCGACCGGCTGGCTCTTCAGAAAGCTCGCGAGATCGTCTTCGTCGGGCAACGGCTCGCCGGCCGACCAGGTTGCGCCCTTGCGCAAGGCTTTCAGTGCGGCTTCCGCCGAAGCCTCGCTATCGGCAACCACGCCGGCAAAGCCGCCGTCGCGGACGATCGCGACGAGGCCGGGAACGACGCGCGCCGCCGTCTCGTCGAGCGCGATCAGCCTGGCACCCGAGATGTCAGGCCGCAGCACGCGGCCGTGCACCAGGTCCGGCAATGCACAATCGTGAATGAAGCGCGGTCGGGCAAACACCTTGTCGGGAATGTCGACCCGCTGGACCGAATGTCCGGCGACATCGCGTGTGGCAGCGGGCTTCGCGACGGCGCCCGCGGTGGCGTCGCGGTCGAGCGAGACGTCGCCAGCCAGCTCCCAATAGCTGGTCCTGACGTTGCCGGGACCCGAGATCGTGCCGTCATCGACATCGAGCAGCGCCGCATCGACGCCGAGACGCTCCGATGCGGCTGCGAGGAAGCGCTGGCGCACCTCGGCGCAGACGTGTCGCAGCGCGCGGCCGGACTGCTGGACCGAAAGACTGCCCGAGGTGACACCCTCGTTCGGGCTGGCCGCCGTCGAGGCGCGGATCGGCTCGATCCTGCCGATATCGACGTCGAGCTCGTCTGCGGCGATCTGCGCCAGCGCCGTGACGATGCCCTGGCCGATCTCGACCTTGCCGGGCGAGATTGCGACACCGCCTTCGCCGCTAAACCGCACCCAGGACGACAGCTTTGGATTGGCCGCGAGGCTAACCGGCAGTTTCGGGACGGGGGAGGGCATACTCATGACGTCGCCGTCTCCGCTGCCGCGCGCAGCACGGCGCGGACCATGCGATTGTGCGATCCGCAGCGGCACAGATTGCGATCGAGCGCGGCTCTGACCTCGGTCTCCGTCGGCGAGGGATTGCGCTTCAGCAGCGCTGCCGCGCTGATGAGGATTCCCGATACGCAGTAACCGCATTGCATCGCCTGCTCGGAGACGAAGGCGCGTTGCAGCGGATGCGGCTGCTCGGCCGTGCCGAGGCCCTCCACCGTGACGACGTCCTTGTCCGCCACCGACCACATCGGCATGTCGCAGGAGGCCATCGCGCGGTCGCCCACCATGACGTGACAGGCCCCGCACTCACCGGCCCCGCAGCCGAAATGCGGACCGGTGACGCCGAGCCGGCCGCGCAGCACATCGAGCAGCGTCTGGTCGGGATCGGCATCCACGGCTATGGCCGCGCCGTTGAGCTGAAATTGAATGGTCGGCATGATCGCTCTACGGCCTCAGGACTTGTCGAACTTCTTGACGACATCGGCCCATTTCTCGATATCGCCGCGAAGGAATTTTTCGAATTCCTCCGGCGTCATGGACATGGGTACGGCACCCTGCTCGGTCCAGAGCTTTACGATGTCCGGTCGCTTCACCATTGCGTTCACGGCGGCATTGAGCTTGTCGATGATAGGCTTCGGCGTGCCGGCCGGGGCCATTAGGCCAAGCCAGATCGTCGCCTCATAGCCTGCTACGCCGGCTTCGCCAGCGGTCGGCACGTTCGGCAGCACGGCCGAGCGCTCCTTGCCGGTGGTCGCGAGCGCGCGGACCTGGTTCTCGCCAATATTCGGCGCCATCGCCGGCACGGCGTCGATCATCATCTGCACCTGTCCACCGATCACGCCGCTGCGCGCCTCGCCGCTGTTGCGGTAGGGCACGTGGACCACATCGATGCCGGCCATCGCTTTGAACAGCTCGCCGGCCATGTGATAGGGTGTGCCCTGGCCGGAGGAGGCGTAGTTCAGCTTGCCCGGCTGCGATTTGGCGAGCGCGATGAACTCCTGCAGCGTCTTCGCCGGAACCTGCGGGTTCACCACGATGACGAGGTCGGAGTAGTTCACCGGCGCGATCGGCGCGAGGTCGCGCATCAACTCGTATTTGCGCTTGTCCGGCGTCAATAGGGATTCATTCGCGGTCTGGGTGTTGGACATCATCAGCAGCGTGTAGCCGTCGGCCGGCGACTTCGCCGCTTCGACCGTGCCGATGACGCCGCCCGCGCCGGTGCGGTTCTCGACCACGAAGGGCTGGCCAAAGCTCTCCTGGAGCACGTTGCCGATCAGCCGGGCCGCGACGTCCGCGGGCCCGCCGGCGCCAAAGGGCACCACGATCCGGACGGCGTGGGTCGGGTAATCCTGTGCCAATGAGGGGGATGCCGAGAGTGCGGCGAACAGGCTTACGGCCAGCGCCAGCATAAAACGTCGGGCCATTATGCCCACCTCCCTGATGTCGTTCTTGTTGGCTGGCACTGTAGCGGCAGGGAACGTGGACTGTCGACGCCTCACAAAGCTGGTCGAACAGGGAATATCGGGCGGTTTTCGGTGTGATCCCGCAGCATTTCGCAGGCGCGGCAGGAACCGCGGGCGCGCGCGATTTGAGCAAATCGCATGGGCATTGCCGGATAAATGCCCTCGGCTGGCAGGTCATTTGGTGTTACGAATTTGGACATGAACCAGCACGCCAAGATCGAAATCCGCCATTCGACCTGTCCGCATGACTGCCCCTCGGCCTGCGCGCTCGATATCGAGGTGGTCGAAGGCCGCAGCATTGGCCGCGTCCGAGGTTCGAAAAAGCAGACCTACACGGCTGGCGTCGTCTGCGCCAAGGTCGCCCGTTACGCCGAGCGCATCCATCACCCCGAGCGGCTGATGTATCCGATGCGCCGCACCGGGCCGAAGGGCTCCGGGCAGTTCGCGCGGATCTCGTGGGACGAGGCGCTGGACGAGATCGCGGATCGCTTCAACAAGGCCGAGCGCGAGTATGGCGCGGAATCGATCTGGCCTTATTACTACGCCGGCACGATGGGGCTGGTGATGCGCGACGGCCTCAATCGCCTCACGCATGTGAAGAAATATTCGCGCTTCTATCAGACCATCTGCGCCAATGTCGGGCGCATCGGGTTCGCGATCGGCACCGGCAAGATTGCCGGCGTCGATCCGCGCGAGATGGCGCTCTCCGATCTCGTCGTGATCTGGGGCACCAACCCGGTCAACACGCAGGTCAACGTGATGACGCATGCTGCGCGTGCGCGGAAGGAGCGCGGCGCCAAGATTGCCGCCGTCGACATCTACGACAACGAGACCATGAAGCAGGCTGACATCAAGATCATCCTGCGGCCCGGCACCGATGGCGCCTTCGCGTGCGGCGTGATGCATGTCCTGTTCCGCGATGGCTACGCCGACCGCGCCTATATGGACAAGTACACGGATTGCCCCGATGAGCTCGAGGCGCATCTGAAGACGCGCACGCCGGAGTGGGCGTCCACGATCTGCGGCGTGCCGGTATCGGAGATCGAGGCCTTTGCGAAACTGGTCGGCGAGACCAAGCGGACCTTCTTCCGGCTCGGTTACGGCTTTACCCGCTCGCGTAACGGCGCCGCGCAAATGCATGCGGCGCTCTGCGTTCCCGCGGTGACCGGCGCCTGGCAATATGAAGGCGGTGGCGCCTTCTTCAACAATTACGCGCTGTGGCACTTCAATGAATCCCTCATCGAGGGCCACGACGCGATCGATAAGACCACGCGGGCGCTCGATCAGTCGCAGGTCGGCCGCATCCTCACCGGCGATGCTGAAGCCTTGCTCGGCAAGGGGCCGATCAAGGCGATGCTGATCCAGAACACCAATCCGATGACGGTGGCACCGGAGCAGGCGCTGGTGCGTCAGGGGTTTGCGCGCGAGGATCTGTTCGTGGCGGTGCACGAGCAGTTCATGACCGAGACGGCCGAGATGGCCGACATCGTGCTGCCGGCGACCATGTTCATGGAGCATGACGATCTCTATTACGGCGGTGGCCACCAGCACATCTCGGTCGGGCCGAAGCTGATCGACCCGCCCGGCGAATGCCGCTCCAACCATCAGGTCATGCAGGCGCTGGCGCCGCGGCTTGGCGCGAAGCATCCGGGCTTCGAGATGACGCCGCGCGAATTGATCGACGCGACGCTGAAGCTCAGCAACCACGGCGACATCGCTGGTCTCGAAGCCGACATCTGGCGCGACCTGCAACCGGACTTCCGGACCTCGCATTATCTCGACGGCTTTGCCCATGCCGACAAGAAATTCCATTTCAAGGCCGATTGGGCGCATCCGCCGTTCGGCCAGACGATGGGCGATTTCGACAAGATGCCGTCGCTGCCGGACCATTGGGCGGTGATCGAGCATACCGATCAAGCCCATCCGTTCCGGCTCGCCACCAGTCCCTCGCGCAGCTTCCTCAACACCACCTTCAACGAGACGCCGTCCTCGCAGGCGCGCGAAGGCAGAGCGAGCGTGATGATCCATCCGCTGGATGCGGCCGCGCTCGACATCGCCGACGGCGACGCCGTGACGCTCGGCAACACCCGCGGCGAAACCACGCTGCTCGCAACGCTGTTCGACGGCGTGCGGCGCGGCGTGCTGATCGCGGAATCCGTTCACCCGAACAAGAATCATATCGGCGGCCGCGGCATCAACGTGCTGACTGGAGCCGATACGATCGCGCCGATCGGGGGAGCTGCATTCCACGACAACAAGGTCTGGATCAGGAAAACGGTCTCGGCCTGAGCGCACGCTTCGCTCGCCCGCCGATTTGTGTCGAGGCGCTAAAGCGGCACCTCGCCACAGATTGCCCTTGCACCTGCCGCCCGAGCTGCCGCAAATGGCTGCAAACGGGAGCAAGGAAGCGAGCGTACCATGACCGACACCACAGCAATCATCACCGAAAAGCGTGGGCAGGCGTTCTGGATCACCATCAACCGGCCGGAAAAACGCAACGCGCTGAACGGCGAGGTCATCGCCGGCATCACCAAAGGCTATCGCGACGCGCATGACGACAAGGACGTCCGCGTCATCGTTCTGACGGGGGCAGGCGACAAGGCGTTCTGCGCCGGCGCCGACTTGCAGAGTTCCGGCGCGGCGTTCGCGATGGATCATTCCAAGCCGAACGTCGACTATGCCGATCTGCTGCGGTTGTCGCAGAATGCGACGAAGCCGGCGATTGCGCGAGTCGGCGGCGTCTGCATGGCCGGCGGCATGGGCCTGTTGTGCATGACTGACATGGCGATTGCGGCCGATCACGTCATCTTCGGTCTGCCGGAGGTCAAGGTCGGCGTATTCCCGATGCAGGTGCTGAGCCTGTTGCAGAGCATCGCGCCGCCGCGACTCGTCAACGAATGGGCGCTCACCGGCGAGCCGTTCGACGCGAAAGCCGCGCAAGCTGCGGGCCTGCTCAACTACGTTGTGCCCACCGGCGAACTCGATGCCAAGGTCGACTGGCTGATCGGCCGCATCGTCGACAAATCCCCCACCGCGATCCGTCGCGGCAAATATGCCATGCGCGCCATCGCCTCGATGTCGTTCGACGAGAGCATCGCCTACACGGAGAGCCAGATCGCATTGCTCGCGATGACCGAGGACGCGAAGGAAGGCCTGAAGGCCTTCGGCGAGAAGAGGAAGCCGGTCTGGACGGGAAAATAGGCGATCATTTCATTTACATTCGTTAGATGCCGCGGTCGCCCAATACACCTTCATTCCAAGGGATGATTGGCGTTTAGTCGAACAAAGAGCGATCTTGCCCGCTCCTCGCGACGTTTCTTGGTGGCTCTGATCAATTGCTTTCCGGTGCGCTTGGCGTAGGTTGGCAGTTGGCGGCTCGACCTATGACGGCCAGCGGCGCGCAACTCTGCATCCGTGAGATCGCTGTCGGCGCCTTCGGTGAATCCTCCGTGCCGGAAGGAAGTAAAGGAAAGTTCCTGACGAAGGCCAGCCTCCGCGATTATCTTCTTTACCACGCTGCGCAGATAGCGCAGGTCTTTGCGTGGGGTAATCCATGGAAGCGGGGTTTTTGACCGACGATGCGCATGGTCGCGTCGGAATACCAGGCCCGAGAGCGAGGTCTTTTTAATCTCGTCGAGCTCTTCCATAAGTTCGGGAAAGAGAGGGGCGCCCGTTTCGTCTAGCAGCGGCCACCAGGCTTCCTCTCCATTCTTTGGATGCACGATCCTGACGCTATTTGGCCGCTCGCTTGGGCGATAGTGCGAAATGTCGAAGGCGCCGAAGACGTGCTGCTCCCGCTGTAACCACTCCCATGCCAACAAAGCAGCAGTTCCGATCGAGCGGTAGTCAAGCTTTGTCGCGGCGGCTCTGAAAGCGACAAGTTCATCCCACGTTGCGGTCGGCGTGGGCCGTATTGGCCGTCCGGGTGCACTTGATTTTAGTCCCATCCGTGAAAATGGATTGCTCGCCGGTACCATCTTTTCCTGGGCGCGCTGGCCAACGAACCAGGCGCGCCGGCAGCTCGCCATGGCCACATTTGCATAACGTCGACGTTCGCGGACGATTACCTCTCCATTGCTACCTACTTTTGTTACTACTAGCAGCTTTCCATAGACTGCGTCGACGAAGGCCTTTGTGAAATCGGACAATTGCTTCGACCCAACACGACTTCCATCTTTCAACTCGTGATTGGCGAAGAGTGCGAGGCTTTTCCTGTACTGACGCTGAGTGTTGCTGTCGATTTCGTCCCACTTCTGGTGAGCCTGGAAGATGCTGACTAGCCAATCGAACGTGCCCGGTTCGGGAGAGGCGGCGATCATGTCACTTAAGCCCCGCGAGCGCCAACTTTCGAACGCGGGCAAGAGAACTTTATCCACCCGCTCGACGGCACTGGCGTAATCGCTTCCTAACGCTTCAGGGCCTAAACCGCAGCCCTGTCGACGAGCCCAGGTTGGCGGCTCGAAATAATAGGCTATCCTATTGTTCGCTAGTATTTTTCGTCGACAATATCGAGGAAGTGTTGGTGCTGTATCAAATGACATCATACGAGGCATAATAGGTCCTCCGCTTCTCGAAGATGTCTTGTCCCGATCGGCGCTGCAAACTGGTCCATGATCGCCTTCGACCAAACTGGCTGCCGCAGCCGTCCTGTTCCGCGCCAGCTGACGGGTGGCGGTGCATGCCCTCGACCGATTGCGCGCGCGAGCTCGCCTGTGTTTCCAAAGTCCAGATAGGCTGCGGCCATGTCTGCTCTCATCATCGCGGGCCAGGTTCCAGCGGGTGGATAGCGGGCAGGCAGCGGAGAGCGGGGTGAAAGTGGGAGGTCTGATCTCACTGCTGGGTGCCGCTTGGTGCAATAAGAGCCGATCTCAGAAGAACTACGTCCGATTTGGAAGATCTAGATTTCGTCCGTGGAGTGAGAGTGGACGCCGATCACATAGGGACTTCTACAGTAGGAGATGTTGTCTCTCTAGTGCGCGGCGCGGCCTAGCGGTGATAGGCCAGATTAGCGCGCGAAAAGGAGGGCTTGGAGCGCAGGCTCGAGGAAAGGCAATTTTGATCGATGAAATCCAAAAGGTGGAAATAGTTAAAAGTCTCGGCGCACGGTTGTCGGTTGGGCCCGCTAGCAGGCAGTCAACTGCTTTGGATGCATCATCAATGGCCTATCCGACAGATTCGCTGGCGGCCGTGCATTGAGGTATCGGATCGATTTCGAGTGTTGGAATTGGGAATGCGCACTGCGACGGACCGGCTTTGATTGATACAGGACTTACCGCGTGCTCGGCCGACCTCGGTTCGACCGCGGGCCTGCGGAAAGTGCGGCAGTTATGAGGATCCGTGGTGGCGCGGACAACCTGATGCCACGTCAACACATGGGTAGCTGATATGAAGAAAGTTGATATGGCGAAGCTGCTGAGCAGCTGCTGGCGGCGACCGATTGGCTGCCTACGTTCTTGAGGGCAGCGAAGCCGCAAGAGCGGACAGACACATCAACCAGCGTGAGTGACGGCTTCTCGCAAGCAGCCGAGTGACATTTTGGATTGGGACCGCGAGTGCCGCCCGGCTCATTCCAAAATTTCGGCGGCGCGCCTGATCGGCGCGCGGCCATTTTCGATAGATGTAAAGCGGCGACTGCTCGGAGAGCCTCCGACTTGGATGAGGGGGCATGATCCTGGTATCCGTCGCCTTGCGTCATCCAGAACTGTGCAGTGTCGCTCGACCTTTTTCCGCGATGATGTGGATGAGGTCGGACGACTTAATTATGGAGTGACGACGGTGTCGAGATTGCTATCGAGCCGTGACCCCCGACGTGTCTTTGATCCAGCAGCAGTGAATGTTTTTGGGAGCGCCAATGTTCGCGCCGGGTACGTCTTTCCCGCCGTTGATACGCAATCGTCAGCAAGTGTTCGACTGATCCCGCGGTGTCCTTGTGCAGCACCAGCACCGGCCGTCATGTTGTTTCCGACAGATCGTTCAAGGGCGCGGCCAACGCAACCTCGAATGGGCTGATCAGGCCCGAGGACCGGCAAGAGCCTCGATCGCCTTCCCGCAACGGCTGCGCCTGCTTTTTTCCCTGCCGCGAAGAGGCGGCATTCCTCGCGGAAGACAAAAAAGCAGGCTTATCGCCGTCCTCCGCTGTGCTGCGGGCCTGACGGCTGCGGGCCGATCGCTCCCCGGGCCAAAGATCGCCATCGAGGCCGCGATGGACGCGGCCCGAACAACCAACGGAGACTACCATGGCTATCATCGGCACCTTCACCGCTGCGGACTACGGCTACATCGGCTCGATCAAGACGCTGACACTGAACATCAAGGCCAGGTTCGCCGCCTTCGAGAAGGACAACGACAAGGCGCCCGACTACCGCATCTTCGCCGGCGTGACCGAGTTCGGCGCGGCCTGGAAGAAGACCGCCCGCGACAGCGATCGCGAATACCTCTCGGTCAAGCTGGACGATCCGAGCTTTCCGGCGCCGATCTACGCCTCGCTGGTGAAAGTCGAAGGCGAGGAGGGCTTCATCCTGATCTGGTCTCGCCACAACGGCGACTGATCCCCCGGAGATCCTCGGCCCCGCCTCCTCCGGAGGCGGGGCTTTTTTTGCGTTTCTTTTGCCGCTATGCAGGGAAGTAGGGGAGAGCATTTCTCTTGAAGAGAATTGCTAAGGGCTCGGCCCTCGCGCGGGCAAGGGTGAAGCACGCTGACGCGTGCCGACAGGACCGGTATCCCCGGACTTCCGCGCCATGATCTCTTGACGACCAAGGTCGTCAGGGCGCGTGCAGACGCGCGCTCGATTAGCGCGCCCCTTTTGGGCGGGTGATCCCTGTTCCAATCAGGATGCTCCTCACGGGGCTATCGTTGGCCTACGGGCTGATTCGTTGGGAGCCACCTGGTGATCCTGCGCCGTGAGCGCCCAGAGGGGACGAGTGCCCCGACGGATGAGCTGCGTTCGACGCCCCGTGGGGAGTTGCGCCATTGAGCGCCAGAACAGGGCCGGCGAAGATCGCAGCTGCCCGACTGCGAAGGAGGGAAGGGAATGAATGAAGACATAGCTGCCTACGTGGGTGTCGATTGGGCATCGGCGACACACTACGCTTACGCATTGGATGCCCAAGGCGCAAAACTCGGCCATCGTTCGTTCCAACATAGCGGTGACGGGTTGGCTGAACTGGCAGACTGGATCCAGCGCACGACGGGTGCTGAACCAGGCCGGATCGCGATTGGCATCGAGGTCCCGCATGGGCCCGTCGTCGAGAGCTTGATGGATTCGGGCTTCCTGGTTCATGCGCTAAATCCAAAGCAGCTCGATCGATTTCGAGATCGCTTCACCATGGCCGGCGCCAAGGATGATCGGCTCGACGCGTTCGTGCTCGCTGATGCTCTGCGGACCGATAGCCGTTTCTATCGATTCCTGGAGCCAGTGCATCCGACGATCATTCAGCTACGTGAGTGGTCGCGCATGACGGAGGACTTGTCTGCCGAACGCAATCGCCTGGCCAACCGCTTTCGTCATCAGCTCTGGCGCTATTTCCCGCAAATGCTTGAGCTCGCGGAAGACTGGTCGCAGCAGTGGATATTGGATCTTTGGGATCTGATCCCCACGCCGGCAAGGGCACGCGCCGTGAGGACGTCGACGATCGCAAGGCGCCTTAAGGAGAGCAGGGTAAAGAGGTGGACTGCGGACACCTTGCTCAATCATCTCCGCAGCACACCGATATCTGTTGCATCCGGTGTGACGGAGGCCTGCGTGGCGCACTGCGAGCTCATTCTAGGCCGTCTGCGGCTGGTTATGCAGCAGATGAAGCTTGCCATGAAGGAACTCGAGCGCCTGTGTTCGGCGGTGGCCGAACTTCCATCAGCGACCGGCATCGCGCCTCACGCCGATCCCGAGATCTTGCGGTCGATGCCTGGAATCGGAACGATCGTCCTCGCGGCACTTCTGTCCGAAGGACACGATGCGATCGTTCGCCGAGACGCTCAGGCGCTTCGGGGATTATCGGGCGTCGTGCCCGTCACGCGACGCAGCGGTAAGCAAATTGTCGTGGTCATGAGGCAGTCTTGTCCGCACCGTCTGAGGACCGCTGTCTATCATTGGGCACGCGTTGCGGTGCTGCATGACTTCCAAACGCGCAATCGATATGCCGCCTTACGCAAGCGCGGGCATTCCCATGCTCGCGCGCTCCGATCAATCGGCAGCAGGTTGATTGGCGTTGCTTGTGCCATGCTCAGGACCGGCGAACTCTTCGACAACGGCCGACCGCCGCAGTCCGCTGCGGCCTGATCCTGTCGTCGGCGAGACGCGAAGCTTCCAAATTGCGTAGCGTCGCGACGACGACAGGCCCGGATGTAACCAGTCGTTTCTTCACATCTGCGAGCGATGACACTTGGAGTGTTGTTGCCGTGCCGGCGTTGTTTTGCGCGTCGCTGCGCTCCCGCGGCGAAGGCTTAGGGCTCCGCCCTCAGCGCGCTGCGGAGTGCCTTCCGCCCAGCTTCGGTCGCTTCTCACTGACGCGATCGGCGACAGATATCTACGCTCCCTGCAGCCGGTTCCCCGCGAAGGCACTCGCTCCGCTTGCACACCCGCTGCTCGCCGCGAGGCAGGGCTTCGAGCGCGATGTTGCGCTCTTCACCCTGCCCAAAGGTGAGAACGGGAAGCTGCAAATGTTTGAGCGAACTTGCGAGAAGAAGGCTCTTGCAAAAGGTGGGGAGTCCCCTCCGGTCCTGCCGCCCTGGCCCTTGCTACCCCAGGTCTCGCCGACGGGCAGGGTTGCAGCGCAGCGCTGCGCTTCAACCTCGGCCCAAAGGAATAAGACCGTGAACATGATGTCTGTGTCTCAGAACGAGCCGCCTGCCACCGCGGGCTTCCGGGTGGATGTATCGCGTGGCCAGCGGATCGGCCGCGTATCGTCCGAGTGGTTTGCTCGGCCAGATGACGAACGCTATCTGAATCTCCCGGACCTCTATGACGTGGTACGCGGTCGCGCAGAGCGTGCGCAAGCGCGAACCGTGGAAAGCCGGGCCATCAAGGTGGAAGCGAGTCGGGACAATCCCGAGCGGTTGGCTCTGGTTGTGCCGGGACGTGACGAGTCCGTGGCGCCGACACATTGGAGCTTTGGTCAATTGTGCACGCTCGTCGGCGCACCGACCTCTTACATGCGGCAACTTCATGCCGCGCTATCGGCCATCAACCTGCAACACGGCCTGCTGTCTCATCGCGCCGAGCTCGTGAAAACCTTGGAGGCCGAAAACGGATGGATCGAGCTTCGCGCAGTCACCGGACCTGACTACGGCCGCATCTGGGACCATGAGCTTGTGGCTGCCGTCATGAAGATCGCGGGCGTTGGCACGGGTGATACGCGCTGGAAGGTCCCGGGTGTGCTAGATTGGTCAAGCATGACCTACAATCCCCTGATCGACATCACCGAGGAGACGACGACGCTTTACGCCAGCGATCGGGACGTCTTTCTGTTTCTGGTCGACGATATGAATCCAATCGAAGCAGGACGTTTGGCGGATGGGTCACCGGATTTGTATTTCCGGGGATTTTACTGCTGGAATAGCGAGGTCGGCAGCAAAACACTGGGAATCGCGAGCTTCTATCTCCGAGCGGTTTGCATGAACCGTAACCTGTGGGGCGTGGAGAATTTCGAGGAAATCACGATCCGGCATTCGAAATTCGCGGCGCAGCGGTTTGCCCATGAAGCTGCGCCAGCACTGACCCGCTTTGCCAATTCCTCGCCAGGGCCGTTCGTGGCGGGAATCAAGGCCGCACGGGAGCGGATCATTGCCCGGACCGACGAGGATCGCGAGACTTTCCTGCGTAAGGGTGGGTTCTCTAAGTCCGACGCCACGAAGATCATCGAGACAATCTTGTGCGAGGAACGCCGCAAGCCCGAAATCATCTTCGACTTCGTGCAGGGGATTACTGCGTTCGCGCGCGGCAAGGTTCATCAGGACGCGCGTCTTGAACTCGAAGGCAAGGCAAAGCGTTTGATGGAGCGTGCCATCTAATGGGATAAGTCGCGCAGTCGGTAGGGCTGCGCGGCTTTCCGCCTAAGGGGGTGCGTCGCCGCCGACCGGCAAGCCAGATCGGCGGCGCGGACGCATACTTGGTCGTTCGTGAAGAACTGGCGGCGGCGCCCGGCTCAAGCGGTGTTTCGAGCCGGGACGGTCTCGAAGAAGGCTCGGATGATGACACGCAAGAGCTCTGCGAGCCATCGCAGCAGCAGACCGAAGTTATAGCCGGCGGCGGCGAGAACAGCGTTGATGCGGTCGCCGAGGCGTCCCTTGAGATAATTTCTGTCCATGCGGTGCTCGGCCTTGACGTGGCCGATGACAGGCTCGACAGCCGCGCGACGCTTCATCTCGCGACGGATGGAAGCTGTGACGCGGCGGACCTGACCCGAGATCCAGACCCTGAACCGATGCGGGTGGTTGTGACCGCGATATCCTTTGTCGACGTGGATACGGCGAGTCTCCACCCCGGTGAGCTTCTCCATGTCGGCGATTACGGGACCGAGCGTGTGCCCATCGAAGGGATTGCCATGCAGGGCCTTGGCATGGAGCACGAACTGGCCGCCCTTCGGAGACGTCACAGGGGTGGCGATGCTGACCTTGCAGCCGAACTCGTAGGGCGCGCGGGCTTTACCTTTGCCGATGCACTCAACCTCCGGAGCATGTAACGCATAGACCTTCGGACCGCGCTGATGCTGATCCTGGCTGCGCACCTGCTGCGCTAAACCGAGCAACGGGCCGAAGCGAGCTTCCAGCACCGTATCGCCATCAATCTTGCGGCGGATGTCGCGGATGATCCGGCCAAGCCGTGTCCGCAGGAACTTGAGCTGCCGCCGGGCGCGTTTGAACTGGTGGGCGTGGGTATAGCGGCCGGTCATGATGGCGGCGCGCTTGGCCAGGCGCAGATAGCTCTGGCGTAGCGGCACACGGTTGCACTTGGCGAGCCCGACCAGCTTGGTGATTGCTCGATGCAGCAGCCGCGCGTCGGTCGGATGTGCAACCGCCTTGGGCTGCACTGTGGTATCGACGACCACCCGTTCCAGGTCCTTGGGACCGATGGCGCCGGTCTTGTGCGCCACTGAAAGACTTTCCTGGATCAGGGCGACGAGCTGTTCCTCGCCGAGCCGCTGCCGCCAGCGTGTCATCGACGATCGATCGAACGGCAGACGGTGGCAGAAGCTCAATTCGCCGCAGAAGTATTGGTAATAGGGGTTCTCGATCCAGCGAGCGCACAGCACCTCATCTGACAGGTTGTGCATGTGCTTCAAAATGAACAGGCCGGCGACTAGCCGCGTCGGCAAGCCCGGCTGGCCCGACCCTGCTTGGCACACTGAACTGAAGCGCTCATTCAGGATGTTCCAGTCGATCAGCGCTGCCAACCGCACCAGCGGATGACCCATGTCGATGATCTGATCAAGCGCCGGAAGCAACAGGTCTTTCTGGCGATCATCCCTCGGCTTGCTCATCGCATTCCCCAATGTCGACGACGCCGTCAGGGAATCACGAATCGCCCAAAAGCAAAATCCTAAAACGCAAGAAAGCGAGGTCCAACACCCCGCTTTCCTGCAAAATCGAATACTACATCAAGACAAATTCTGCTTATTTCTCAGATCAATCCGCATTCTTCACGGACGACTACTTGCGTCCGGGGGCCCGCCGGGCCTCCGGCCCGGCTCGCGAATCAAGCGGCGCCTATTTGGCGCGAGCTCTTTTAGTGGTTCGCTTTAAAAACTCATCAGGTTCGACATCCAGCTTATCGGCGAGACGACCAATGACCTTGATGCTGACGTGGTACACGCCCTTTTCAAGCTGACTCAAATAACTCCGGCTTATCTTGGCTTCCAACGCAAGTTCGTCTTGAGACCATCCCTTGCCATTGCGTAGACGACGCAAGTTTGTGGCGAATGTCTCCCGCAGATCCATGCGAGAAAGGATGCCGCTTGCTCAGTATATTGCACCTCGATATACTTAACAAAGCGCGTTTTCATGAGCCGTTACACCAGTAAACTCGGCTTAGTCTTCTAACTGTGAGATCATGCAGACTCCGCCGCTCGATCCCAACGTGGCTGACTTGGCTCCCACCGAACCCGCGCTGACATCGTACGATGAGCAGCACGCAATAACTTACGTTCGGCTTCTTCAGGCGGAAGGTGAGGGGGCTGACTGGCGGGAAGTAGCCCGAATAGTCTTACATATTGATCCAGACAGTGAGCCGGACCGCGCCCTCAACGCTTACCGAAGTCATCTTTCTCGCGCTAAGTGGATGTCCGAACAGGGGCGTCTATTTCGTGGCAAGGGCACAAATTAGAAGAAATCCATCCCCGCGAAGACTTGGCTAAAAATCCCTTTCTCCCGTTGAGCCGTGGTGCACCTGGAGCACCACATGGTGCTCAAATAGGGACTTCCCACAACCGAATCGATCACAATTATTGCGCCGCAATCTCTGTTGGTTGCGTGCAATGGAATGAAGTCATGCCTGAGTTTGACTGGCGCTCGCCGGAGTCCTACCGAAGCCTTCAAGATGCAGAAATTACCGACATCGCCTGGGAATGCCTGCGTCGCAATACGGATTATCAACGCGACTACGACGCGATGATTGCGAGGAGCCAGGACGGTCAAGTGACGCCCGAATTCAGGAGGAAGTGGGGTATCTGCTTTCGCCCATGACCCTCGGCGGTCATTCGGGGAAGAGACCATCTATTGGGCGCCCGAGGTTCTTCCGACAGTCGTTCCAATCGCAGTAGCGCCGCCATCTCTCGATCAAATGGCCGTATCTCCGCGACCCCTTGAACTTGCGGCCGGGCAGCTGCGCCGCGAGAATGATGGTTGGCACGCGGTGCTGCGCATTGGCGCGGTCGACCATCGCGTCTGGTCGAGGGAACCGCCGAGTATCGGCGCCCACTACGTGACCGAGTTGCCGTTCGATCGCGACTTCGAGGCGCGGGCCTACGCAGCGCGACGGTTGTGGCGCGCCATGAATGGACGGCCGGCCGGCCAGGCCTTTCATGAGCTATCCCAGCAGAAGCGCGAGCGCTTGAGCGCCGCCCTGCGTGCGCTCGACGTTCATGGTGCCGGCGGCACCTATCGCGTCGTCGCGGCAACACTCTTTGGCCAAAAGCGGGTCCCCGATCGTGCGTGGAAAACGCACGATCTTCGCAATCGAACTATCCGTCTGGTGCAGAGCGGCGCCGCGTTAATGCGCGGCGGCTATCGCAAACTATTGCGACCGGTGCGCAAAGACTTCTAGCGCCTCTCTCTAGGGGGATCGAAAACGGCCCGATCAATCTCCGGCATCCCCCTCCGACATCGCCCTTCTCCATGATGACCGCACACAAGCCGGCACCGCCGCGCGCTGCGAGTGTCACCCTGGAGTTCTCAAATGCCCGATCTGATGGCTGGTCTACCACCGCGCTTCCTGCGAACCCCGGAGGCCGCGCGCTATCTCGGGCTCTCCGGTCGCACGCTAGAGAAGCATCGGACGTACGGGACTGGGCCGACTTATCGGAAGATCGGTGGACGTGTCGTCTACGCTTTGGACGATCTGAAAGCCTGGGCCGATCGCGGCGCCAAGACGTCGACGTCCGATCCCGGCAAGGGGACGGTGTTGCCCGCCAAGAAGCAGTCAGGCTTACGCCCGTATGCGGGCCAGGAACGCCGCTGATTCACGTCGGAAGCAAAGATCATGCGGCACAAACACCGTTCCGAGCGCGATCAGCTCGAACTCTTTCGGGCATTGCCCGGCGATCTGGCGCCCCGCGATGCGCAGGATCAGAAGGCATATCCGTTCTTCTCGCTCGCAAAAACGAAGCGGATTGTGCCGATCGATTTTCGTGGCGGGTCAATCTCCATTCGCGTCGAAACCGCGCCCGAGCACGGCATGGCCACTATTTGGGATGCTGACGCACTGATCTGGGCCGCGTCCCAGATTGTCGAAGCTCGTGATGCCGGCTTAAGGACCTCTCGGTTGATGGCTGCAACGCCTTACGAGATTCTGACGTTTGTGGGCCGTGGGACGAGTGCGCGAGATTATGCCTGGCTGAAGGCCGGTCTCGACAGGCTGCAGTCGACGACGGTGATGACGTCGATCCGTCAGCCGACTGAGCGGCGGCGTCATCGTTTCTCGTGGATCAACGAGTGGCGGGGGACAGCCGATGCAAACGGCCGTCCACTCGGGCTCGAACTGATCCTGCCGGATTGGTTCTATGCCGGCGTCATCGATGATGCGTTCGTGCTGGCGGTTGATCGCGCTTATTTCGATCTGACGGGCGGAGTTGACCGATGGCTCTATCGTCTCGTCCGCCAGCACGGCGGTCGTCAGGCAGTGGCTGGAGCTTTGACCTTGTGCATCTCCATGCCAGGTCCGGCGGCCTCTCTCCGCTCAAGCACTTTGCATACGATGTGCGCGAAGTGGTCAGCCAGCAGATGCCCGGCTACGAGCTAGTCCCCACGCGCGATCAGAACGGGGCTGAACTGTCGAACTTCAAGCCCATCGCCGTGGCGGCGCTATCTGCGAGACTTCGTAAGCGCGGTCTCATTCCAAACTCGGAGGACAATCTGTGAATCAGCTCGTGCTATCGGGGACCACGACCCTCGTGCCATCGGGGACCGGATCCTCGTGCTATCAGGGACCGGAATCGGGCCCAGGGGCTTGTTTCTCTGCGCTTTCCTGGCGCTCTAACTCTACTAACTGGAAATACTTCGGATTTCTTCTAACGGACCGCTCCAAAGCCCGTGATGGGCTCGTTCGTCAACGACAGTGTGGCCTCCAAACCGAGGGAGCCGCTGCATGAGCGATCTCACGCAAGTAGAGGTGCTGTGGCTCGAGAAGCGTATCGAGAATCGTGTTCGCTTCGGTCGCATCGCTGAGGAGCAGAGGATCGATCAATCGCGGCGCATCCTGTCTTTCGCGCCGGGCAGCATCTTTGCCTTCGTCCGCTGGACGTCCAACGACTTTGGAACACTCATTTCGCGCGTCGATGTCTTGCGAGCGGTCGCGCCGGGACAGCGCTGCTCGACCGTGCCCTATGTGAAGCCCGGGGCGGAGAGTTTGCTGCGGCTGGTCGGCTGGCAAAAAGTCGAACGGGTGCTGCAGGCGATCGACGCCATTGAGGCTCTTAGCATCAATCCGGCGGATGTCGCCCCTGATCATTGGCAGCACGTTCACAACCGGCTCTCGGTCAACGAAAACCCGCGCGCGTATACGAAGGCTCGTCATCAGGCTTGGCTCCATCGGCAGAGGATCATGCGATGATGGGGGGCCTGAAGACACTGACCATGACATCTGCGGGAGTGGCTGCGCTTGCCATAACGGTGATCGCAGACATAAGCCCGCTCTACATCTGGAACGCATCGCCGAGTGTCGCGATTGGGCTCTACCGCTTGCGATCCGTCGAAGAGTTTTACGTCACAGAGTTGGTGGCGGTTCGGCCACCCGAGCCGCTTGCGACCATTCTTGATCTGAACGGCTATCTGCCAATCGGCGTCCCCATGCTCAAGCGGGTACTGGCGCTGCCCGGACAAACGGTTTGCAGGCACGGTGTCTCAATCTCGGTCGACGCCATCGTCATGGGTGAGGCACGAGAACGCGACGGGCGAGGCCGACCTCTGCCGAACTGGCAGGGTTGTCGAGCCGTCGGCGAGGGCGAACTCTTCCTCATGAATTGGCAGTCTGACGACTCGCTGGATGGCCGCTACTTCGGCGTTCTACCCGCATCGGCTGTGATCGGCCGTGCGCGCCCCGTGTGGACCTGGGAGGAATGATCTTGGTCCTTCCATACTTTCGATCTGTCATTCGTCTGTTCGATCAGTTGCGGCACCATTCCTCCGTCCCGACCGAAAATTGTAATGCCGTCGCGCGCAGCGGCAGTCCAGGGCGGCCGAACGGCCGGCGCGAAGCAGCTTTACCCTGGGCGGTCGCGAGCACGGTGGCATGCTTGGGGTTATGGTGGGTGAGCACTTGGGCCGTCGTGCCACTGCTGTTCGCACTGTCGATAGACTGTCGTTTTGCACGCGCCGACGAACAAGAGGTCGCGCATCCGACGAGGGGCCAGACCACCGGCCGGTTCGAGCATTTCGTCGGCGAAGCCGCGCAGCGGTTCGCCATTCCCGTGCAGTGGATTCAATTAATCCTGCGGATCGAGAGCGCTGGAGATGCGCGCGCCAAATCGGACAAGGGCGCAATAGGGCTGATGCAGATCATGCCAGCGACGTGGACCGGACTTCGCCTGCGCTATGCTCTGGGAAATGATCCGTACGACCCGCACGACAACATACTGGCTGGTTCGGCATATCTAAGAGAGCTCTTTGACCACTACGGCTTTCCGGGTGCGTTCGCAGCCTACAACGCCGGGCCGGTGCGTTACGAACAGCATCTTGCGGGCGACACTTTGCCGATTGAGACGCGAGGCTATGTGAGCAGGATTGTTGCTGAGTTGGACGCCGCATCCGCTTCGACGTCGCCTGCCGATGCACGTCTATGGTTGGCTTCGCCGATCTTTCCTGCACAATCTGACCGAATGGGCGCCGCCGGCCGGCAGCAACCGACCGCGTCAAGACTGCACACGCCGTCGGTGATCGTTCCGAAGCCAACCGGAATGTTTGTCGCAAGGCTTGATGCGGGAGAGGGGCGATGACCCGTTACGCAATCTTGCGAATAGTCATGTGCTGCTCGAAGAAGTCTGCGGAGACTTGGAGATCGGTAGGAGATACGACGGGCGATGGCGAGATAAAAGGGGCTCACCGGTCGAACCGCAAGCCATTGGCATGGCTTGGGTTCTGGCGTGCCGGTCGGTCGGTACGCGTGCCGCGCTCTGCGTTTTGGGCAATGCAATCAAAGACATCTTCGGCACTGTGGGTGCTATTGCGCCATTTGAGGGCCGGATATGACCGTTCGCGATAGCGACTTGCGTGTCCGGCCTGGGCGTATCCGCAGCACGCGCGCGCCCAAGCTCAAAACATTCATCAGCCAGGTGTTACGTGCCGCCAAGAAGGCTGGACACATCTCGGGTCAGGCTGCCTCCGGCAGACGGTCAGCAGCCTATGGGCGCTCGACCTTTGGCCGCGGCAGGCTAGCCTTCAGCCGAAGCCGGTTGTCCAGCCCGACCCGACGTGTTGTCGTGAAGGCGCGTGTTGTTCGCCACAAGGGGCGATCCTTCCGCTCAGCGCCATTGACGGCCCATCTTTCGTACCTGAAGCGCGACGGCGTCACCCGAAGTGGTGAGCCCGCCAGTGTGTTCGATGCTTCCGGCGACCGTGCGGATGGCGCGGCCTTTGCCGAGCGGTGTCAGGACGACCGCCACCATTTCCGGTTCATCATCTCGCCCGAAGATGCCGGCGGTATGACCGACCTCAGAGCGTTCACCCGCGACCTGGCCAAGCAGATGGAGATTGATCTCGGTACGCGGCTCGATTGGGCGGCCCTCGATCATTGGAACACAGACAACCCTCACATCCATCTTCTCGTTCGGGGAGTCGATGAGGAGGGGGCCGACCTCGTGATCTGCCGCGACTACATCAGCCGTGGCCTTCGTTCGCAGGCCGAGGAACTGGTTGCGATCGAACTAGGTCCGAAGCCCGAGCACGAAATCCGCGATTCACTGGAGAGGGAAGTGATTGCAGAGCGATGGACCCGGCTCGATCAGGAGATCTGGCTGGCCGCCGACGAAGCCGGCTATGTCGATCTTCGCCCTGACCCCCCTGGCAGCTCGGATCCCGAAATCCGGCGCCTGATGGTGGGCCGCCTACAGCATCTGAAGAAGATGGGCCTTGCCGCGCCAGCTGCGCCCGGAGAATGGATGGTGGGGCTCGAGGCCGAGCGCAGCCTGCGCGACCTCGGCATGCGCGGCGACATCATCAAGACCATGCACCGTGCCTTCACCGAGCGTCGGGAAGCACGAGGTGTTTCGGACTTCGTCATCGAAGGCGGACGGCCAGCGAACCCGATCATCGGGCGGCTGGTCGATCGAGGATTGCATGACGAGTTCACCGGCGAGGCTTACGCCGTGATCGACGGAACAGACGGTCGCGCGCACCACTTCCGCCTTCGCGGGATCGAAGCCTTCGAAAATGCTCCGCCAATCGGCGGAATTGTCGAGGTACGGCGCTTCGGTCAAGCCGACGATCCCAGTCCCACTTTGGTGCTCGCGACCCGTTCCGATTTCGATCTCGGCGCGCAGGTCGACGCGAAAGGCGCGACATGGCTGGATCACCGATTGGTCGAGCGCGAGCATTTGCCGCTAGCCATGGGCGGCTTTGGCCGCGAGACCCGCGATGCCATGGAGGCTCGGATTGAGCATCTGGTTCAGGAAGGTCTGGCGCGGCGGCAGGGCCGGCGCGTCATCCTGCAGCGCGACCTCCTGGACACGCTGCGCAGGCGCGAACTGGACGGAGTGGGCGCAAGGGTTTCGGCCGACACTGGCCTGCCTCAGGTGAAGGCCGCTTCCGGTGAGCATGTGGCCGGCACGTATCGCCAGCGGCTGACGCTGACCTCGGGACGGTTCGCCATGATCGACAATGGGCTCGGGTTTCAACTGGTGCCCTGGTCCCGCGAACTCGAAAGCCGGCTCGGCCAGCATGTCTCCGGGGTCGTGAAGGACAGCGGCGGCATCGAATGGGGTTTTGGCCGCAAACGCGGCTTGGGCCTCTAGCTAACTCTCAAATTGACTTGTGAAGGTTGCGCAAAATGTCCGGGACCAAAATCCTCTGGGGGCAGATTTTCGTGGTCGGCTCGATCGTTCTGCTGGCCATCTGGGGCGCGACCGAGTGGACCGCTTGGCGGTTGGGCTATCAGCCAGAGCTTGGTCGGCCCTGGCTCGAGCTTTCGGGCTTCAAAGTCTATTACCCCCCGGTCTTCTTCTGGTGGTGGTTTGTCTATGACGCCTATGCGCCCGGGGTGTTTGTTGAGGGAGCCTTTGTCGCGGCCTCGGGGAGTTTGGCTTCGATTGCAGTGGCGATCTTTATGTCGGTCCGGCGGGCACGTGAAGCCAAGATTGTCGAGACCTATGGCTCGGCTCGCTGGGCGGAGGCGCAGGAGGTGAGGGCGGCCGGCCTGCTCGGGGCGGACGGTGTGGTGCTTGGCAAACTTGACCGTGACTACCTCCGCCATGACGGTCCAGAGCACGTGCTGTGCTTCGCGCCTACGCGGTCTGGCAAAGGTGTTGGCCTGGTCGTCCCCTCGCTGCTTGCATGGCCCGGCTCGGCCATCGTGCACGACATCAAGGGTGAGAACTGGCAGCTGACCGCCGGCTTCCGCGCGCGGCAGGGCCGGGTTCTTCTGTTTGACCCAACCAACCCAAAATCTGCAGCCTACAATCCGCTCCTGGAGGTTCGACGCGGGGCATGGGAGGTTCGCGATGTCCAGAACGTCGCGGACGTACTGGTCGACCCCGAAGGCTCGCTCGATAAGCGGAACCACTGGGAGAAGACCAGTCACTCGCTTCTGGTTGGCGCCATCCTTCATGTCCTCTATGCCGAGGCGGATAAGACGTTAGCCGGCGTGGTTGGCTTCCTGTCCGACCCGAAGCGGCCGATCGAGGCGACCTTGAAGGCGATGATGACGACGCCGCACCTCGGCGACCAGGGCATTCATCCCGTAGTCGCCTCGACCGCGCGTGAGCTCTTAAACAAATCGGAGAATGAACGCTCTGGCGTCCTGTCCACCGCGATGTCCTTCCTGGGTCTCTATCGCGATCCGGTGGTGGCCGAGGTGACGCGCCGATGCGACTGGCGCATCGCGGACCTGACTGCCGATGCCCGTCCAACCTCGCTCTACCTCGTGGTGCCGCCCTCCGATATCTCGCGAACCAAGCCATTGATCCGTTTGGTTCTGAACCAGATCGGCCGCCGCCTGACCGAGGATTTGCACGTCAGTGATCGGCGGCATCGAGTCCTGATGATGCTTGACGAGTTCCCGGCGCTTGGGCGTCTCGATTTCTTCGAGTCCGCTCTCGCCTTTATGGCGGGCTACGGCATCAAGGGCTTCCTGATCGCGCAATCGCTCAATCAGATCGAGAAGGCCTATGGACCCAACAATGCCATTCTCGACAACTGCCACGTCCGCGTCAGCTTTGCCACGAATGACGAGCGCACCGCCAAACGTGTGTCCGATGCGTTGGGTACCGCGACCGAAATGCGGGCGACGAAGAACTACGCCGGGCATAGGCTGAACCCCTGGCTTGGGCACCTCATGGTCTCACGGCAGGAGTCCGCGAGGCCGCTACTGACCCCTGGCGAGGTGATGCAGCTTCCGCCAGGAGATGAGATCGTCATGGTCGCAGGCATAGCGCCAATCCGGGCGAAGAAGGTGCGCTACTACGAAGATCGGCGGTTCACCGAGCGGGTAATGCCACCGCCCGACCCAAGCACCGCCGGCCGGTCATTGCGAATAGACGGATGGTCCACGAGTCAGCTTCCTACGACAGCGGCGGGGTCGGCCACCCTTGCCGGCGGTGCCACGGAGGACACGGCCAACAGCGGGCTCCGTCTTGAACCAGAACTTCCCGATCACGTTGCAATCGCCAAGGAGGTGACTGAACCGACCCCGGCGGAGGAATTTGCGGCAGTTCTTGACGATGACGATGATGCGATCCGCCAGTCTCGTCTACTACGCCAGCAAATGCGCGGCCTAGCCCGCCAGGTGACCATGGACCCAAATGACGGTATGGAGCTGTGAGGTTCAATGCGCAACCGTATGAACGTCTATTTCCCTCCTGAGCTGCTCAAGCAGATCTCGGATCTTGCCGATCGCAAGAAACTCTCTAGGTCGGCGATCGTGGAAGCCGCAGTGGCCTCGTTTCTGTCGCCAGACGGCGCCGACAGGAGGGAGGCAGCATTTACACGCCGCCTTGATCATCTTTCACGCCAGATGCAGAGGCTAGAGCGCGACGTCGGTTTGACCGCCGAGACACTAGCTTTATTCATTCGCTTTTGGTTGACGATCACGCCGCCATTGCCCAACGACGCGCAGGCAACCGCGCAATTGAAAGGCCGGGAACGCTTTGAAGGTTTTGTCGAGACACTCGGACGCCGTCTACAAAAAGGGCAGAGCTTTCTGCGTGAGATTCCGGAAGACATCGTTCATCAGGACCCTGTGTAGTGGGGAAGCCCTGAGAAAAGAGCATCACTCGTATCGAGCGAAGATACCGCCTCGTTTTATGGCTTCCTCAGCCAACCTGTCCAACTCCGTGGCGAGGCGCAGCCTAGTATTTTTGTGCGGACGGGGCGATCACGTCTATTGACCAACGCCTTTGTCCTTATCCGCGGCCGAACTGGGTCCAATCACCTAGTTGCCATTCGGCCGCGGACCAAGGACGAATACGACAACTATATTGGCATCTTCGATAGTTTGATCAAACTGAAGCCAGTTTCAACCGAATTGTACGCACTCTGCTTGGAGGGCTTCGATAGTGATGAGAGCTACTGCGATGGCAGTCGTAAGGAGGGCATCGGATACTTTAATTACAGGAGCGTCGATTTCGCACATCGACAAACGATCGTGTCGACGCTTCGCATGAAGTCTCTATCCACTTTCATTATTCTACCGGCCAACTCGGATTATGGGTCGTTCGAAGAACGGGTGACCGCTACCATCGGTGACATCAGGGAGGATTTCGGAATAACATCGGCAAGAGTGCCTCCAGGCGATCTACACAGCAACCCGTCAGTCCATGTGTCCAGCGTCGTGGCAAGAAGTACGATTGACGCGATCCTAAGCGCAGAAGCAGCAAAAGCCGCTCAGGTCTCCGGAAGCACCCCACGACATGAACCGGGCGCAAGCTTCGCCCGGAAGGGGATGGGATTTTTACCAAATCAGCGGTGGACTGTCCGTTAGTTTAGCAACCCGGACCAGAGCTGAGCCGCATTCCTTGGTCAGGAAGGCCGAGATCCGCCGCATCCTGGCGGAGCGGGACCAATGAAGCGCCGCCGTCGACTGCACCGGAAGCGTGCCCGGCAGTGGCCAGCATTCGGGTTGTCTTACTGCGGCTGACAAGAGCGACCTAGATCGGTAGGCTGGTCTTCTACACCCAGCTTACCGGTTCTGATGATGAGGGTTTTGGCGGTCGTCGCCTTGCTACTACTGCCAACCAATCCGCTCCGCGCCGGCGCCACCATCGTGGGTGCCGGCTCGCAGTCGTGCTCGGCTTGGACGAACAGAACCAAGAACGCGGTAGTAAAAGGCGCTTTCGAATCCTGGGTTGTTGGCTTCATCAGTGGTCTGAATGTTAGCGGCGATAGAGAAATTGTCGGAGGCGGTGACTTTACAGCGATAGTTGCGTGGACGGACCAGCGCTGTCGATCGCGTCCCACCGACCAAATTGGAGTCGCAGCTCTAGATCTCGCGATGGAATTGGCTGGCAACGCAGCGAAGCGCTGACCCGCCGGCGGTCTGCTTCATCCGCGGTTCGACCAAACCCATTCCCGTGATGTCACGAGATTTCGACTGGCTCCAGCGCCGCTAGCGCCCATATAGTTATGGTTGGGTGGGCAGTTGGACCTCAGGAGATCGTTGATGGCCAACCCCGGAGACCTTCGAGACCGCGCGGCCATGTTTGAAAAGCGTGCGGACGAGGCAAAGGATGCAATTTCCCGAGCGCACTATCGGGAGATGGCCGCGCACTATCGTACGCTTGCGGTAGAGCATTCCGAAATCATGCGCGCTGACGCTTAGCGCAAAGGCGTTCGTGATATAACCCGTCCACGACCTGGACACCCGGGCGTAATCTACAGTCCAAACTCCCGCCGGCTCACGCGGTCGGCGGGTTTTTTATGCCCGCTCCTCCAGATCGGCGATTGACCCGAACCGTGACGTTGGGCAGAAGTAGTATTTTACGCTCGTGCAGTCGTTGGTAGCAGTCAATTTCCGTGGGCAAAGAATTTTCCCGTGCGTCGCAGGTGCGGCGCGCGGCAATTTATTCGGTTGGGATGGCGGGCGGAGTGGCGCTCGCGCTGCTCGTTATGTTCGGCCTGCTCGACGATGCGATCGAGATGCGATTGTACAAAAATTGCCTAAGGGCTCACCGGGACCTGCCAATGGCCTGCCTAACTGAGGAGCGGGCCTTACGGCTGGGATTTTACACGCCGTAGTGTTTCGGCGACCAACAACGACCGACACGCGTCCCTGCCATCAAAGGAGCGCGGGAACAAATGCCGTCGCGGCTGTTCATTTGCATCGGCCTCGCGATCAGTCTGGGTTGTGTCGCCTACATTGCGACGCGGCCGGGATTTCAGTTCACGACGACGCTTGAACTGTTCATGCAGGAGTGCCACGGCGATGAAGAATGTGCGCAAAAGCTCGAGGCGCAACGTAGAATCAACATAGCTGACACGATAGACAAAATGGGCGAAGCAGCCATCGCCAAGCAGGACGCCCTAAAGCGGAGTTCGACTATGTGCCAAACGCAACAATGCGTGCTCCGGAACCTGCGTTGGAAACGATGCTGGGAAAAGCTGTAAATCAAGCAGCTTACAGATGAGTGGCAGTTGCAGCTGCCAATGATTCGAAGCGAATTATTAGGTCTGCCGGCTCATATACCGGCAGACCTCACAATCATTGATCCCTCTTCAGCTTGCGACGGCCCCAATGGGGCTCTTTGCCCTTCGGGTTGAGCTCCGGGACATAGTGGCGGTTCAACGCTCGCATGACTCCGATGCGGGCAAACATCGTCGGGCCACCACCTTCCGCCACCAGGATCAGCACCTGCATGGCGGCTTCGCGTGGCGTGTGTGAACCATTTGGGCGCTTCCACACGCGCGTTATGCCGGATGGGTAGGGCGCTAGCTTATCAACATGGCCCCGAGGCAGGCCGATCGAAATAGGCTCGCGGCATCACCAGCCAGAGCAAGAAGAGAGTTCCAAGTCCGCTCGTCAGTAGTGCGGTAGACAGGGGAACGTTGAGCAGCGCTAACACAGCCATCCCACCAGAGACGATTACGAAGCGAGCGGGGAGTCGAGATGAGCAGGCATTGCCGAAGGCGAGTACCAAGCCACAACCGAAGACGCTGAGCGGCGCTAACCGCGGCCCCACCGACGCGATCCCCTCCGTGGCAAACAGAGAGGCGTTTAGTGTACCAAACCGATATTCGCGCTCCAACACGACGCCCAGTTGCTCGCTGTAGGGGCAATGAAGGAGGGGCTTCAAAAATGATATCTGGCAAAAATACGTAAGAGGATGGGTAGCAAAAAAGCGGTCGTAGAGGTCTATGGAAATAGCCGGAACCGCGATCAGCCTGAAATTGAAGAGCCCAAAGATAGGGAGATAGTCATCGGGTAGCCCGGGGACCAGGACTAGGGAAATCGACAGCAGCCCAACCACCATTGGGATGAGCAGCGAGAGCATCACGGTCGCGCGCGGCCCGTTCCACATAGACAGCAGCAACAGGAACAACATCCAGGCCGGGGCGAGAAGATTCATCTTTGTGAGCATTATTGGATAGCCTAGGAAAAGGAGCGCAAGAGCGGCGCCGGCTCCTAACCACCGCCTTGAGAACGCGAAGCACGCGAAGGTAAACGGGAGCAGAGCGCCAGTCACGATGCCCATGAGATACGCGAGTGGCGTCGGCAGCACGATCCCCGACCGGTGCAAGTAGATGTTCTCATAACTGACGAATTTGAAATGATATTGCGCTGCCGCGATAAGAACCACTGCGCTAAGCGCGAGAGCGCCAATCAACAGCTTTCGCAGCAAACCAACTGAAAGCTCAGGGACCGGAGGCCGGCGTAGCGGCAGGAACATCGCCGGCAGAAATAACGCTGCGGCAGCGGCCAGCATCTCCCAGCTTGAAGTTGCCTCCGTGAGCGTCACATAGGTCAAAAGAACACTGAAAAAATAATAGCAAGCGAAATACCCGAAACTGATTCGGGCGAACAGGAACACGAAGCCCAGACAAACAAAGGGCAAGATCTGGATCAGGTTAGCGGCCTGACCGAACGCCGGGGGGTGCACATCGAGGATGTAGGAATAATAGATTCGAACGAAGAAAGCCGAGACCCAACAGACACATATTTGAGCTGCAAAGACGAGGCTGCCCCGATATCTGGCGCCCGGTTTAGCCGACGGCTGCACGAACTCTTCAAAGGACTCGAACCTAACGACCTCTCCGCGCACGACCGCGTCGATCGTCGTACCGTCAACGAACCTGTAGGGCACGCCGTCATAGTAGCCCTCAACGACGAACGGCTCGCCGTCTGGAGCGAGCGCTTCGGGAACTTTATTCATGAAAGTTGAATAGCACAGCCGCCTTATCCGCGTAAATTCGTGAATAGCTGGAAGGTGTTCTTCATGCCGGGATAGGGCCGTCGAATGCGCGGAACCAGGACATCAGATCTTGTCGCGCTCAGCTCGAGCTTCTGTAATGGGCCCGATGATGTCAAGCCTCCCGAGTGAACGTCACGCCGCCGAGCTCATGCTTCTGTTCGTGGTCGACGCCTGGCCGCCACATCATGCTGTCAGAGGGAGCGGTGAGCCTATCTAGATACGCGTGGTTCGTCGGACGACGGCCACTGGGCGTGTAACGGCTTCACCGCATCCACCGTCCCGGCGACGGGA
Organism: Bradyrhizobium sp. 63_E2_N1_3; assembly: GCF_052076005.1. Lineage (NCBI taxonomy): Bacteria > Pseudomonadati > Pseudomonadota > Alphaproteobacteria > Hyphomicrobiales > Nitrobacteraceae > Bradyrhizobium > Bradyrhizobium sp. 63_E2_N1_3. The sequence continues at coordinate 2,955,351 of NZ_CP197235.1, forward strand.
CTTCGGGCACCGGGCTTCAGTTCATCCCGGTTGCGTTCTTGATCTCCTCCACGTCTTCTATGCTGCGATTGAGCCCGCTTCGGCCCATCGGTAGGTCGTGCCATCGACCCAGATCCGATGCAGGATCACTGCGAGCTTGCGTGCCAAGGCGACCTTTGCGCGCTTCGAGCCTCTCCGCTTGGCGACGTCCATCCCCCAGCGTTTGAGTTTTGAGAACCGCGTGATGCGCGATAGCAGAACGTTGGCGGCTTCGTACAAGGCCGTCCGCACCGTCTCATCGCCGGCCAGCGTGATTCCGCCAGTGACGTCCTTTTCTCCCGATTGATATTTCTTTGGCGTGAGCCCGAACAGCGCGCCTGCTGCCTTTGACTTTACAATGCGATGAGGATCATCAATCGCCGATTTGTAGGTGATGGCCACCAGGGGACCAACGCCTGGTACTGTCATAAGCCGGCTGCAGACTGCATCATCACGCACAATTGCCAGCACAGCCTTGTGTAGTTTTCCGTATTCTGCCTTCAGGGCCGATCGTGCCGAAAGCATCGCACCAGCAATGCGCTCCAATGTCGCCTGGCCTGCAACCAACTCTAGAATCCGCGCTTCGAAATTCCTTCGCGTCACCGGGCCAACCTTCAGACCGAAGCCGCGCAAAATCCCTCGGATACTTAATTCTACATCGATCAGCCGCCCGAGAAGCTGTTTGCGTGCGATCAGGAGTGCCCGGATCTCTTGCGCATCAACCGACTTTGCGTGTACCTGCCGAAACCATCCCATCCGGATCAACTGGGCGATCCCGCGGGCATCCTTGCGATCCGTCTTGACCGTCATTGCAGATAATGCGGCCTTCACGTGCCGCGTTTCCAGCAGAACTGTTTCAAATCCTGCACCTTTCAGGCCTGCATGCAGCCATTGCGACAGCGGCCCAGCCTCCAGCCCGATCCGCTTCACTGCAAAGCCGAGCGTCTCAAAAAACTCAACTAAGGCGTCGGGTTCGCTCGCGACCTTCGCTTCCTTCAGGATCTTACCCTGGGCGTCCACAACACACGCGCTCGACAGTTCCAATGACACGTCGATTCCGGCATAATTCTCGACGGCTGTCCTCCGTCTCCAGATGCTTGGGGCCGACTCAAGTCGTGACCCCATTTCATCATCTATCGGGGGACAGCCACCATCATGACCCCTTGCTCTGGAGCCGGGCCCATTACCGCATCTAGTCGAAGCAAGCCCCTACTTGGGTGTGGCTGGCACGACAAGCTGTGAGGTGAGTGTTCCACCTCGGTTTTTGCCGATGGGCCGGCACGGTTCCTGACGTCAAGTTGAGATGGTCCGGCGGGTGAGATCGAGGCACGCCCCGATGGCAAGCAGCAGGAACATCCCGATCGGAAACATGTAGATCATCGCATAGTTGATTAGGACGGCCTGCCCGATGAAAAAGCAGGTGTAGAGCGACGCGACGAACAGTGCTGCGTCCGCGGCATTAGGTGGAAGGTGACGTGCGATCCAGAAGCGGACGACCATGGCAGCCAGCCCAACGAGCAGGAGCGGCCACATGATGGGGACTTGGAGCGGTGCGGGCAATGATTGGTGAAGGGTGCTAGCGAGCTTGGTCGCGTAGACTTGGAGAACCTGTCTTGGCGACGTCGTGACGATCCGGAAATATTCGTGCTTGAGCGCATCGAAATAGGCGGGAGTGCCGAACAGGATGCGAGAGTCTAAGCGTTCGACGGCTTCGATGCCGCTGGCGTCATCCCAGCGAATGCCGAACGGGTTCTTGTTCACCCCGAGCCCGATGTAGAGGCTGTGCCACGGGCCGTGCTCCTCGGTAAATCTCGCGGGCTGCAGGTTGTATGCAATGTCGCGGGCGCGGTGCACCAGGTGGGGGGCCTTGTAGGCAACGAAGACGGCGAGAAGCAGCGCGATGTGCGGCAGAATGGTGCGGCGGCCTGACACGGCCGCGCTGACGGCGATCGCTGCCGCGGAGGCGGCAACTCCCATCATGGCCGTTGACTGGCGAAACAGACTTGCTGTCGCAAGACTCAGAATACCCGCCACCAGCCAGCCGATGAACGTTCCTTGCGATGCCTTGATCAGCGGTAGGCCTAGCAGGGCCAGCGGCAGGATGGCGGAAAGGCAGGCATCGCCAAGTCCTGCCGGGTGGGGAGTGAGGATGGGGTATTGCCGAGCGAGGGCGATCGACAGCAGCACGAGCGCTGCGCTGATCCGCAGCTGCAGCGTGAACAGCAGGAGGGCGAGCAGGATCAGGCCGATGACGTTGATGCCAAGGTTGATCCGGGCAATATCGGACGGCTTTGCCGCCCGTCCTGTCAGCGCGGAGTAGAGTCCCAGCGCGAGAGCGTGCCCGGGGTCGTCGCCGAGGCTGTCATCGCCGATAGGAATCACTCTGCTGTCGCGACACAGAACGAGGAACTTGCCGGTCTTGAGTGCGCAATCTGCACTGTCCAGCCAGAGGCGAGCCGCAAGCCAGTCCGGTGGGGGTTCATTGGCTTTTGCGTGGGAGACGAGTGAGAACGCCAACAGGCAGGCTAGCATGAGTGCACGCATAGTATGCCCCTCACTTCAATCTGATGGTTCGGAGGTCATGCAGCCGATCAAAAATGCATGTTGGTCTCCCAAGACCGAAAGCGTTATTGAGCCGCAACTGGAGCGCGAATACAAGCCGTAACGCACCAAACTATATGAGACCAAAGGCGGGGTCAGCTCATCCAGTCGGGCTCGCCGCTGACTTAGGCGGCCTCTTTCATTCACGGTTCGAGCAAACCCATTCCCGTGATTTCACGGAATTTCGACTGGCTCCAACGCCGCTAGCATCCATATAGCAGTGGCTGGGTGGGCAGTTGGACCTGTGGAGATAGCTGATGGCCAACCCCGTAGACCTTCGAGACCGCGCGGCCATGTTTGAAAAGCGTGCGGACGAGGCAAAGGATGCAATTTCCCGGGCGCACTATCGAGAGATGGCCGCGCACTATCGTGCGCTTGCGGTAGAGCATTCCGAGATGATGCGCGCCGACACTTAGCGCAGGCGTTCGTGCTATAACCCGTCCACGACCAGGAGACCCCGGGCGTAATCTACAGTCCAAACTCCCGCCGGCTCACGAGGTAGGGTTTTCTTTTGCCGCCCGTCGGTTCACGCCGAACGCCAGTTGTATCAATACCAATCGATCGAGGATTTCGCCGGGCCCCAGTTCCATCTACCAGGCAAGTAACGATTGGTAGGAACATCTGCGGACTCAGTCCCGCCCGTTTGTACGGCCGCAAAAGTAACCTTCGTTGGTGTTCCATTTGCGGCAACCGAGCCGCTCAAGACCTTGCCGTCCCACTCGATAGTCCGTGTCCGATCGATTGACATGGTCCGATCTCCAGTGAACCGCCAAAATAGCAGGGCTGCGCGCGAGGCCCTGTGACCAAATGGCCACATCATCGTGGAAAGCGCAGCGGCCATTCCCAGCATCATCAACGCGATCACCTTCGCGGCGACAGATAAAAATTCTTTCACCGTTCATCTTCTTTCGAGCGCAGGCGGTCACGTGCCACGCGAAATATTTGACAGCTTTAAAATGAAAAGGGGCAGCGTTAGCCATAGCAGTCCGTATGCGTCAAACAGAGCTCCGGTTAGAGACGATTGCGCAATATAGTAGGCGAAGACGCATGCTGCGACTGTGGTCGCGATCGCCGCAGGGTCTCTGCCGCGTCCCAGACTGGAAATGAGGCCAAGCAGTGATCCGGCAACAAAGGTCGCGAACAATGCGTACCAGGGACCTGCCTCTGCATAGCCGGAGACGTTCACAGGTGCAGGCTGATAGCCTGTCGTGGACGTGACATTTGGAAATACCTTAGGAAATATTAGTGTTGGCGGGAAGCATCGTTGCTCGCCAAAGACCCGACGTAGCCACGATGGATCGATGCCACATCGGCGTTCTGGGTCTGAGAAGGTTTCTACATAGAAGGGAAAGCCGACGGCCATCCTCAATAAGTTGGAGCGAACCATCCGGATCGCGATGATCCGAAACGTTGACAGGCGATCTGGTCGCGATCCCTCTGGTCGCGATCCCTCCGCAAAGGGCGCGGGCGATACAACGTGTTCAGCAGCGCAAAACTGAGTGATGCTAAGCACGAGGAAGAGAGCGGCAGCAATCGGCAGCACGAGAATGCCGCTGCGTAAAATTCCGAATTCTGAGAGTGCGAGCGTCAGCCCCACCATCAAGAGGTAGATGAATGCTGGCGCCTTCTGCATTGTCGCAAGGTCAAGACTAAGGATGACGACGCTTAGAACGGCGAAGGACAGCAACGCCGGTTTGTTTTTACCTATCACGCCGCGTGCAAGCAGATAGCAACTGAGCATCGGGAGGCTCGCAAAGGCGAAGGCAAAGTAGAAGTTTCCAAGCGCGCTCTGCAATTCGGCCCGACGCAGGATCTTGGCTTCGTAACACGAGGTCAGGTCCCAGGGAGCTGTCAGAAGGTTGAGGCCGCCAGACAGCGAAAGCCGATAGAGGCAGTAGGCAGTCATCGCCAACGCGGTGGCGATTGGAAGCCAAATGGGTACCTTTGATTCTTCAGAGAAGATGGGGCGATCGATCAAGCCTCCTGCCAGCAACGCGGCTGTCGGTAGCGCGATCACAAAGACTAGCAGCAGCATCCAATACGTCAGAGAGCCGAGGGTGGCCCCCGAAATGATATTGGGTTCATGGCCCACGTACGCCATGAGCTGGTCGCGGCCGAATGAGAAAGGGAAGATCGCCGCGCCGACTCCCGTCGTAAGGATATAGGCGCCCACTGCAATAGAGATTGCTAGGTAAGTGCGCTTCACAGCTCTCCCCGCATAGTCTGTGGGCGCGCGCTAAACGCCGCGCTTATTCCTCGAATTTGGCCCGGTTGTTCTGAAACGGTATCGCGACCCTTGAGGGTAAAGAAGGCCTTCGAAAGGCGAAGCGGCAACCCTTGGGGAAATCTACGGGGAGCTACGGGGCTGCAGCACTGTTGGCGGTATCCTCTATTCGTCATCCGCGCTGGTGGTTCTTGACGTGCGGCGCGGTCCGCTCTCCAGTCATTTCCTCCACGTAGTCGTCAATGGTGGCTAAATGCTTCTCGCGGTTGCCGAAGCGGCGGGCTTGCGTGCCGAAGATGAGGTAGCGGCGAAGCCGATCGAGCTCAGCGAGGTCTGCCTTCACGCGTTCGACTTCTGCTTCCTCATCGATCTTGCGCATCCGTCCTTTGTGGTGGGCCTTCGCGGCCGCGCGGTTCTCTGCCTTGGTCATGACGCCATCGAAACGCGGCGCCAGTGAGAGTCAAATTGTCGTTTATAGTGGCTCGAAACCTGCGCGATCTGCTGTGCGTCGTGGGTGTGGGAAAAGGTCGTCCGGGCTGCCGACCCGGCTGTGACAAGGAGCGCCCCCACGACCGAGATCGGGACCTTGCGGCAAATCTTGGAACTATATGCACGCTACTCGCACAAGTGTTATTGCCACGGTTTTGCACTACAGAAGGATCAGCATGTACCAATGGGCGTGCGTGGTCGAATGAAGCGAGACCTGGAAGAGCTCTGGAGGCTAGAGCAGATCTGCCTAGCTGAGGCTGCGCCTGCCACGATGCATATCGAGCGGATCGGACTACTGAAGGTCGCCGAGGATTGTAGGCGCTCGGCGGACGAGATCGAGGCACGGGCCGCCCTTCAGAGTCGAGCTCGCAGTTTTTTTGGGGGTATCTTGGGGGTATCGTGGATACGCAGACACCAATTGGCCCGGTCACGTGGGCGTGCGGTCTGATCGGCTTGGCGCTGTTCGTCGCGCTCTATCTTCCTTGGTAAGCCGATCGCGAGTCCATCACAAAGGCCCGCCGGTTCACGCTGGCGGGTTTTTGTCGCTGACGCTTAACGCAGCCGAAGGCCCGTCAGTTTATCGGACAGGCGATTCCTTTGCTGACAGGCGGTGCTTTATAGACTTAACCTGGTAATACCGGGCGCTATTGGCGTGCTGGCCTGTTTGTTCTTCCTCGCCATAGCTGGCGGGCCTAGCACTCCCGGCGCTCTAATCCGCAATTGGATCGGCAGCCGGGAGCATCGAGGCTGGAAATGACCTGCCGTGCATGTCTGCCCTCCAAGTGACCCCGGTTGCGAACAGGAGCATCTTCTACCGAGCAAGCGTGGATGGAGGGGCACCATGATCGACTTAACCCGCGTCTTTGATGCCGCCATGATTGCGCTGGGAGCATTTAACGTCGTGCTGGTGGCGATGCTCATACTCGCTTTCTAAGCCGCCTCAGATGGCCGAGCCATCGGGGCGCACTCTGACAGAGGTGTCCGGATGGCAAGCAACATGATTCGTCGCAATTCGCTGCGTCGATCGTGCGGAACGTCGCGGCAAGGGTCGCAGGAGCCGGACCAGACGGAGCCTGCGGCCCTTAGTTGAAGCACTGTGGGGATTGGGCCACAAGCAGCAGAAATGAGAATTTGGCTGGGAACATACCGGCTGCGGCCGACTTTCGTTCTGCGGCGACGATCTCGGTCCCACGAGGCAAGAGCCTGTCCGGAGGCCTCAGCATCATCACGCCCCCCGGCCCGATGGGGCCGCCACGGGGCCGTCTTATACGAGGCGCCGAATGGATGAGACTTGGAGAGTTGTGTTCGCGCTTAGCGCGACGGCTATTGTCGCCGCCGGCTCCTTCTTTGCCATCCGGTTTATCATCGGATTGAACCTCTGACCTCGACCTGACAAGCGGCGCCGGAAGCGCTTCGCAGGCTATCAATTCCTTGGGCCCCGGGAGCACGCTCGAGTTACTGCGCGTCGTGGTGCGGACGAAGCGAGCCCGCCGTTTCACTCATCTTTGCTAATTGGCGGTGCTGCGGCTCTTGGTCTTGGACGACCGCTCACAGCCGGCCTGGCCGGCGCGGCCGACTTCTTCGACGCATCATCGCCGCGGGCAGTTCCCCACGGATCGACCGACTTCTGGTCCGGAACATTGTTGAGAGAGAGTTAATAGGTGCCCTCAGCCCGATCGTCGTCCGCCTTCTCCGACGCCGTCTTCTCCTTAGGCTGTTCGCCATACTGTTGAACATGGTCCTGCGCCAGCGCGGGGGCGGCGATCAGGGCAAGCAAGACGGCGACGGCGATTTTGCGCATCGAAAAAGCCCGGTTCTGCGCCGAACATAACATCGCCGATTGCGATAGCAATGCAGCACGAGCGTGAGTTGGGTAAGACGATGATCGGACGATGCGCGCACCAGATCCACTACTGGTGTCGTGGGTGTGGAAAAGAGGAAATCAGAATGATGGAGGGGCCGATGTTCACGCCGGCTGGCCTAATGGCCATCGACGCGATAGCCTTGAGCGGCGAGCATTTCCTTGAGCCACGCCACCTTCTCGCTGGCATTCCTCGAGCCAGCTAGCGCCTTCCGTACATCCTCAACGAGCCCTTCCAGGCGCTTCAAGTGCGCCTGTGCCGCGTTTCGTTCGATCTCATCGAGAGCAGCCATAACGCGAGTATGGCCGATATTTCGCCCAGCGTTAAAGCGCGCCGGAGTCTGATCTGCTCCATGGGGTGGCATCAGCACGACGTTGACGAGCTCGCGCTTGGAGCGCATCTGCCTGGAGCTGCGCCGGACCAGCCGGATCCTTGAGGAGCGGGCAGGGCTGGAGTTCATGGCCAACCGCTACCGAGCCGAGGTCAGTTGCCTTCAAAGCCGCTTCCCATCTCCTTCCCATTGCGGAATTCTGGGAAGAATGGCGATATAAAGCGCTGTATTACTTGGGGCACGAGTAGTGTTTTAAGTTCTATGCATTCTTCGCGACAGTGGAACACCGTGCATGCGGCACGCAGCAATCTATTCGGTCGGGATGGCGGGCGTAGTGGCGCTCACGCTACTCGTCGTTTTCGGCCTGTTCGACGATGTGATAGAAAAGAGATTGTACAGGAGTTTCGTCAGGGCTTATCAGGACTCGCCAATCGGCCTAACTGAAAAACGTGCATTGCGGCTCGGATTTTACATTTCGTAGCGTCCCCGCGACCGACAACGACCGACGCGCGTCAGTGCCATCAAACGAGCGCGGGAACAAATTCCGTCACGGCTGTTCATTTGCATTGGCTTCGCGATCAGTCTGGGTTGTATCGCCTTTGCGACGCGGCCGGGATTTCAGTTTACGACAATGCTTGAACTGTTCAGGCAGGAGTGCCACGGCGATGAAGAATGTGCGCAAAAGCTTGAGGCGCAACGTAGGGTCAACATAGCCGACACGATAGACAAGATGGGTGAAGCAGCCATCGCCAAGCAGGGCGCCTTAAAGCGTCCCTAGCTAATTGATTTGGGTGCGGCCCCCAAGGCACGGGGGCCGATTTGCCAGCGATTTTTCAACCACACTTGTGGTTCTGGGCGTGCAGCCAGGTCCAATCGCCGGTCATCTCTTCGACGTAGTCGTCGATGGCCTTCATCAGCTTCTCGCGATGCGCGCGGTTGTCCTTTCTACCGAAGATGAGGTAGTGGCGAAGCCGGCCAAGCTCGGCTAGGTCGCCTCGGCCCACGCTTCTTCCGCGCGCTGACGCATGCGCTCTTGGTGCCAGGCCCGGCGGCCGCTCGGTTCTCTGCCTTCGTCATGATGGCATCGAACCGTAGCTTCTGGCGACTATGCGATATAAAGCTGCGATGGCTCGGCCCAGCGAGTACGCTAAGCGATTGTCGTGGCCGGTCTCAAGGTTTGCTAAGGGTCAGATTCGGACCTGAACGTCTAGGGTAGGCGCGTCCGCCTTGCTCACGCGAACAGACGTCCAGTTCTCCCGCGGGTCTTTCTTTTCCTACGCCAACCTACGACGACCAAGGAGCGCTTGTTGCGCTAATTCGATTGGTGGCTCTTTTAATCACCCCATCTGAGGGCGCTCTTTAGAGGTCCTCGCTCGGTGGGGGCGGCGGTGGGAGTCCATTCTTATCATTCGGAAGCGACTTCGCGGGGTGCGCGAATGCTTCGTAGCGCGCTGGGCGCCGCCGTCGCTCGCTACTTGGAAGATGACGCGATCATCGAGGTGATGCTCAATCCCGATGGGCGGTTGTGGGTCGACCGGCTGTCGAGCGGGCTTGCTGATACCGGGGAAACACTATCGGCGGCAGACGGCGAACGTATTGTTCGCTTGGTAGCGCACCATGTTGGCTCAGAGGTGCACGCTGGATCGCCACGTGTTTCGGCTGAACTTCCGAGCACGGGCGAGCGGTTCGAAGGTCTCTTGCCTCCGATCGTTGCGGCTCCGGCGTTCGCCATTCGCAAGAAGGCGGTCGCGGTCTTCACGCTCGACGACTACGTCGTCGCGGGCGTCATGACCTCCGCGCAAGCCAAGACACTCAGGATCGCAGTCGCGTCTCGGAAAAACATACTCGTTGCCGGTGGCACGTCGACCGGAAAGACAACATTGACGAACGCGCTCTTGGCCGAAGTGGCAAAGACTTCCGATCGCGTTGTGCTGATCGAAGACACCCGAGAACTTCAGTGTCGAGCTCCCAATCTCGTAGCCCTTCGGACCAAGGATGGCGTAGCCACGCTTTCTGATCTCGTTCGTTCCTCACTCCGACTGCGGCCTGACCGCATCCCAATCGGCGAGGTCCGCGGTGCCGAAGCACTCGACCTGCTCAAGGCTTGGGGCACTGGTCATCCCGGCGGCATCGGTACGATCCATTCTGGTACCGCGATTGGAGCGTTACGGCGGCTCGAGCAACTCATTCAGGAAGCCGTCATCGCGGTTCCGCGCGCTCTCATAGCCGAAACAATCAATGTGGTCGCTGTGCTCGCAGGACGCGGTGCTGATCGCCGCCTCGTGGAGCTAGCCCTCGTCACGGGACTTGGGGCCGCTGGCGACTACAGCGTTTCATCAGCAGGAGACTGACATGCGTCTACCACTTCGTTCTCTTCAAGTCGTATCCTTTGCCGCCTCTAGTGCGATTCTCATGACAACGGCACCGGCATGGGCAGCCGGCTCGAATATGCCGTGGGAGCAGCCGCTCAATCAGATCCTGCAATCGGTGGAGGGACCGGTCGCCAAGATCATTGCGGTGATCGTTATCATCGTAACCGGATTGACCCTTGCGTTTGGCGATTCTTCCGGCGGGTTCCGTAGACTAATCCAGATCGTGTTTGGTCTGTCGATCGCTTTCGCGGCCTCGAGCTTCTTCCTGTCGTTCTTCTCCTTCGGCGGCGGCGTGGTGATCTGATGGATGAACCGGTCGTGGGTTTTGTCGCGCCCCTTCACCGTGCATTGACTGAGCCGATCCTAATGGGCGGCGCGCCACGGTCGGTCGCGATTATCAACGGCACGCTGGCCGCAGCCCTTGGCTTGGGACTGCGGCTTTGGATCGCGGGTCTCGTCCTCTGGTTCATCGGTCACATGGCCGCTGTCTGGGCGGCCAAGCGCGACCCTGCCTTTGTTGATGTCGTGCGCCGCCATCTGCGTATCCCCAGTCATCTCAACGTCTGAGCCGTCGGTCATGATGCATCTCGCCGAATACCGCCATTCCAACGTCCGGCTTGCCGACTTCTTGCCGTGGGCCGCTCTGGTCGACGAAGGAATCATCCTGAACAAGGACGGTTCGTTCCAACGGACGGCGAAATTTCGAGGACCCGACCTCGATAGCGCCGTGCCGTCCGAACTTGTTGCCATCGCCGGCCGTGTGAACAACGCTTTGCGGCGCCTCGGCTCAGGCTGGGCCGTGTTTTTTGAGGCGCAGCGTCATTCTGCGGGCACTTATCCCTACGACATGTTTCCGGATGTGGCATCGGCGTTGGTCGATGCCGAACGTAAAGCACAGTTCGAAGAAGCCGGTGCGCACTACGAGTCCAGCTACTTCTTGACGTTTTTGTACCTGCCTCCGGAGGAGGGAGCCGCCAAGGCGGAACGTCTGCTCTACGAGGGCCGCGATCGTGCCCTTGGAACCGACGCGCGCGAGGTCGTACACGGATTCATTGACCAAACCAATCGCGTGCTGCAGCTCGTCGAAGGGTTCATGCCCGAGTGCGGCTGGCTCGACGATCAGGACACGCTGACTTTCCTGCACTCGACGGTCTCGACCAAGCGTCATCGCGTTCGCGTGCCAGAAATTCCAATGTACATCGACGCCCTGTTGGCTGATCAGCCGCTGACTTGCGGGCTGGGGCCGATGCTGGGATCAGCCAACGTCCGGATCCTCACGATTGTTGGCTTTCCTGGCGCAACCACGCCCGGAATTTTGGACGAACTCAATCGCCTGGCGTTCTCGTATCGGTGGTCGACCCGGGCGATCATGCTCGACAAGACCGATGCCACCAAGCTGCTGACAAAAATTCGACGCCAGTGGTTCGCCAAGAGAAAATCGATAGGCGCCATTCTCAAGGAGGTGATGACCAACGAGGCGTCGGCGCTGCTTGATACCGATGCCCATAACAAGGCGATGGACGCCGACGCCGCGCTGCAGGAACTGGGGTCAGATCAGATCGGACAAGCTTTCGTCACGGCAACTATCACGGTCTGGGATCGTGCCCCTGAGAGAGCCGACGAGAAGTTGCGGCTGGTCGAGAAAATCATCCAGGGGCGGGATTTCACCTGCATGGTCGAGACGGTGAATGCCGTCGAGGCCTGGCTCGGCAGCCTACCGGGACATGCCTATGCCAACGTGAGGCGGCCGCCGGTCTCGACCCTCAACCTTGCGCATTTGATTCCGATGTCGGCGGTATGGGCGGGCGAGGCGAGAGATCTGCATTTCAGGGGTCCGCCGTTGCTGTACGGTCGGACCGAAGGATCGACTCCGTTCCGATTTTCCCTCCACGTCGGCGATGTCGGCCATACTCTCGTAGTGGGACCGACAGGCGCGGGCAAGTCTGTGCTGCTGGCCCTGATGGCGTTGCAGTTCCGCCGCTATCCGAACTCCCAGATCTTTGCGTTCGATTTCGGTGGTTCAATCCGGGCGGCAGCGCTCGCGATAGGTGGCGATTGGCATGATCTGGGTGGTGCGCTGTCCAACGAGAGCGAAAACTCAGTCGCCCTACAACCTCTCGCCTGGATCGATGATCGTTCGGAGCGAGGATGGGCCACCGAATGGATCAGTGCGATCCTGGCCCGGGAAAAGATCGAGATCACGCCGGAGGTCAAGGATCACCTGTGGTCGGCACTGAGCTCCCTCGCGTCAGCACCGGCGCAAGAACGCACCCTGACGGGCTTGTCAGTCCTTCTGCAATCTTCCCCCCTCAAACGAGCTTTACAACCTTATTGCTTGGGTGGTCCGTCCGGCCGCTTGCTCGACGCCGAATTCGAGCGCCTTGGCGAGGCCTCGGTCCAAGCGTTTGAGACCGAGGGGTTGATCGGAACGAGCGCGGCTCCGGCCGTGCTGTCTTACCTTTTTCATCGCATCGGGGACCGTCTTGACGGCCGGCCGACCCTTCTCATTATCGACGAAGGCTGGCTTGCCCTCGACGACGAGGGGTTCGCCGGCAAGCTTCGCGAGTGGCTGAAGACGCTTCGAAAGAAGAATGCGTCCGTCATCTTCGCCACCCAATCCCTTTCCGATATCGATGGCTCCGCAATCGCGCCGGCGATCATTGAAAGCTGTCCAACGCGCTTGTTACTCCCCAATGAACGGGCAATCGAGCCGCAGATATCAGCAATCTACCGGCGCTTCGGCCTCAATGACCGGCAGATCGAACTTTTAAGCCGGGCCACGCCGAAGCGCGACTATTACTGCCAGTCTCGCCGCGGCAACCGGATGTTCGAATTGGGCCTTGGTGAAGTGGCGCTCGCCTTCGCGGCGGCCTCTTCCAAGACTGACCAAGCCGCCATGGAGCGAGTGCTCGCGGAACATGGACGGGATGGCTTCGTGCCCGCCTGGCTCCAGCACCGTGGTCTCGCCTGGGCCATCGACCTGATCCCCGAACTCGGCAATTTGGAGAGACCGCTATGAGAAGACTTAGCTCATTGCTCGCCGCCAGCATGATTACCCTCACGCTCGGTATCACGGCGCCGGTGCGGGCGCAGTGGATTGTCTTCGATCCTGACAACTACCTTCAGAACGTCCTAACCGCGGCGCGTGAGATCGAGCAGATCAACAATCAGATCACCTCGTTGCAGAACGAGGCGCAGATGCTGACCAATCAGGCCAGGAATCTGGCCAACCTACCGTACTCGTCGTTGCAACAGCTGCAGTCATCGATCCAGCGGACCCAGCAGCTGCTGGCCCAAGCCCAACGCATTGCATACGACGTACAACAGATTGATCAGGCCTTCTCGACAAGCTATAGGCCGGCATCCAGCAACCAGTCCAGCCAGGCGTTGTTCACCAACGCTGAATCGCGCTGGCAAAATTCTGTGGCTGGCCTGCAGGACGCACTCCGGGTGCAGGCAGGTGTAGTCGGCAACCTCGACACCAACCGCGTCCAGACCGCTGCGCTTGTAACGTCAAGCCAGGGGGCCAGCGGCGCGCTGCAGGCAACTCAGGCCGGCAATCAGATTCTCGCGCTCCAGGCACAGCAACTTGCTGACCTCACCGCCACTGTGGCAGCCCAGGGCAGGGCGCAGAGCCTCGAAGGGGCGCAGCGCGCCGCAGCTCAAGACCAGGGACGTGAACAACTCCGACGGTTCCTGACGCCGGGTCAGGGCTACCAACCCCAGGAAGTGCGGATGTTCCACCAATGAGTGACGCAAGACCCTCTGGAGCCGTCTTGGTTGCAGCAGTTGGAGTGCTGCTCGCCGCAGCCTGCGCGATCCAGCTTCGTGGTGGCGAAGGCCCTTCCTCGCCGGCAACGGCTGAAGAGACGACCAGCTTGGATGGTTCTGACGTTGCTAGCTGCCGCAGCGTCACGACGAACGACACGATGGGTTACCAACATTGCCTGCGCATTTGGGCGGAGAACCGGCGCCGCTTCTTCGGTGACAAAAATGGTCCCTTAGATTTCGACCCTGGCAGCTCAGGGGCCGCACCAAATGACCAGAGCCGCCTATCCCAAGGTTATCCCTCAGTTACAATTCCAGACGCGAGCAGGCGATGACTGGCACTGGTGTTATCGATCAATTTCTGGAGACGTTCACACGCTATATCGATAGCGGCTTCGGCATATTGGGGGGCGACGTCGGATATCTCGCAACAACGCTTGCTGCGATTGACGTCACTCTTGCTGCCCTGTTCTGGAGCTGGGGGCCAGACGAGGATATTATTGCCCGCCTGGTGAAGAAGACACTATTCGTCGGCGTCTTCGCCTACCTGATTGGCAATTGGAACAACCTCGCACGCATTGTTTTTGAAAGCTTTGCTGGGCTTGGACTGAAAGCATCCGGGACCGGCCTATTGGCATCAGATTTCCTACGACCGGGTCGCATTGCTCAGGTCGGCCTGGACGCCGGCCGGCCGCTGCTCGACTCGATCTCGAACCTGATGGGCTACATCAGCTTCTTCGAGAATTTCGTCCAGATCGTCGTTCTGCTGTTTGCATGGGCCGTGGTTCTCCTCGCCTTTTTCATTCTGGCGATCCAGCTTTTCGTCACTCTGATTGAGTTCAAGCTGACGACACTTGCCGGCTTCGTGCTCATTCCTTTTGGCCTCTTCGGCAAAACCGCCTTCGCAGCAGAGCGGGTCCTGGGCAACGTGATGTCTTCCGGAATCAAAGTACTAGTCCTGGCCGTCATCGTCGGTATCGGCTCGACCTTGTTCTCGCAGTTCACGTCCGGATTCAGTGGCGGACAGCCGACGATCGAAGAGGCGATGACTCTTGTTCTCGCGGCGCTCACCTTGTTGGGGCTTGGTATCTTCGGGCCAGGAATCGCAAACGGCTTGGTCTCAGGCGGACCGCAGCTTGGCGCCGGCGCGGCGATTGGGACGGGTCTTGCTGTTGGCGGTGCTGTTGCCGCGGGCGCTGGCCTTGCCGCTGGCGGTGTAGGCCTCGCCGGTGGTGCGATCGCAGGTGCTGCGCGCGGAGGAAGCGCCGCTCTAAGCGGGGTCTCCGCTGCTTATCGAAGCGGCAACGCTGCAGGCGCCGCCGAGACCGGTGTGTCAGCCGTGACAAATCCGTTGCGCCGGATGGCGAGCACATTCGCCAGCGATGGGCAAGCAGGCGAGCGGGCCGCAGCTAGTTCAGCGGATCGGCAACCAGATTTCGCACGGCGCGCGAAGCAGGCCCAGACAATTCGGCATGGCGCATCCGCGGCCGGGCATGCCCTTCGCTCCAGCGATCCCGGCGGAGCCGGCACTTCAGTCGATCTCTCCGAAGGAGAGCACTGATGCGGCGTCGATCCACCAACTACTGGCACTGACAACTCAGCCAACTTCTTACAACGCTAAGACGAAACTCTTGATCTCAGGAGGAAATTTCATGTTCAAACGACCGTCCGTTCACTACGGGCGCATGCCCGAACCCGTCACGCCTTATCAAAAAGCTGCTCAGGTCTGGGATCAGCGCATTGGATCTGCGCGCGTCCAGGCCAAGAACTGGCGGTTGATGGCCTTTGGCTGCCTCACGCTAGCAAGTGGTCTTGCGGGTGGTCTCGTTTGGCAATCGAGTCAAGGATCGATCACGCCCTGGGTGGTCGAGGTCGATCGGCTCGGTCAGGCGCAAAGGGTTGCCCCGGCCAACATTGACTATCAACCCACCGACGCTCAGATCGCCTACCATTTGGCGCGTTTTGTTGAAGATGTCCGAGGCCTACCCGCCGACGGCATCGTGCTCCGCCAGAATTGGTTGCGCGCCTATGATTTTACGACCGATCGGGGCGCGGCCGCGCTCAATGACTTCGCGCGCAACAACGATCCGTTCGTTAAGTTGGGCAAGGCGCAAATCTCGGTTGATGTCTCCAGCGTCATCCGTGCCTCACCGGACAGCTTTCGAGTCGCTTGGGTCCAACGCACCTACGACTACGGCTCGTTGAGTTCGACCGAGCGCTGGACCGCGATTCTCACCGTTGTGATTGAGACGCCGCGCAACGCCGAACGGCTGCGCAAGAATCCGCTCGGCGTGTATGTACGCGCCATCAATTGGTCGAAGGAGCTGGGTCAGTGACCAAGACGACGTCAAACATTTCCTCGAAGCCTAACAACCCAACCACCGCTAGCGCCTTGATCTCGAAGCGCGCGATCGTGTCGGCCCTGCTGGTTTGCTCGTCGGCCCTTGGAGGTTGCGCGACCTATATTCCGCCGAAAATCAACTATGACGCTGAGCTGCCGGCGTTGCCAGCGCCTCCAGCACCGGTCGACAACAGACCGCACCCGCTTCACGTCCCGCCTGCCTGGAAGCCAGCTCTCGGCGGGAAGTCAGGAGGGAAGGAGGAGGCTGAACCGGTGAGCCGTGTTGAAACAGCAAACAATGCGGCGCGAGTCGAGCCGCGCAAGCGGGGATATTTCAACGCGGCTCAGATCTACGCTTACAGCCCGGGAGCGCTTTATCAGGTGTACGCCTCTCCCGGACAAATCACGGATATTGCGCTCGAAGAAGGGGAGCAACTGACAGGATCGGGGCCTATCGCGGCAGGAGACACGGTGCGATGGGTTGTAGGCGATACCGAAAGTGGAAGCGGCGACACCCGTCGTGTCCACATCCTCGCGAAGCCGACGCGGGCGGCAATCGAGACCAACCTTGTCATTAATACCGACCGGCGCACGTATTTGATCGAGCTTCGCTCCCGCGAGCGGCCCTACATGCCCTCCGTCGCCTGGTATTATCCAGAAACAGCGCGCGAAAAATCGCGCGAGGCTTCCCTCACACCGGTTCTTCCAGATCCAGCGCAGCGCGTGCTTCGCTACGCAATCGAGGGGGACAGTCCACCCTGGCGGCCGCTCTGTGCGTATGACGACGGCCGCAAGGTCTATGTCGAATTCCCGCAAGGGATTGTCCAAGGCGAGATGCCGCCGCTGTTCGTCATTGGCCCTGACGGAAAGACCGAGCTGGTCAACTACCGCGCATACGGCAATTTACTGATTGTGGATCGGCTGTTTGCAGCGGCAGAACTGCGGCTCGGGGGCGAACACCAGCAGAAGGTCCGAATTGTCAGGACTGACGGGAGGTCGTCGTCATGAATTCGCAGATTGAAGGCGATCAGGATCGATCGATTTCGAGGCAAACACAGGACGACCCGTCGAGAAGCTTCCGCCTAAGAGCGGAACATCCGCGCGTAACACGGCTATCGCGCAAGGTTCTCGCAGGAGGAATTGCGGTCGCGCTGGTAGTCATTGGCGGCGCTGTATTGTGGTCGTTGCAAAACAATCGTTCCCGAAATCAGCCGGCGGATGAGCTCTACGCCACTGAGCATCACGATATTGCCGATGGCATTGCGACGCTGCCGAAGGACTACATGGGGTTGACGCGTCAAGGTATTCCCCAGCTTGGTCCACCTCTTCCTGGAGACCTTGGGCGTCCTATTCTGGCCGCCCAAGGTCAGTCGCCGACGATTGGGGCTACGGCTCTCGATGCGGAACAGCAGCGCCGGGATCAAGAAACCGAAGCGGCCCGCGTAAGCCATTTGTTCGCTTCGGCCAATGCAAGAGATGCGCGCCCGCCTGCTGCCGCGGCCCAGGGTGGCGACCGGAATGCTTCATCAATTTCGGCCACCAATGGCGACGAGGGAGTTTCGCAGGGTGGTCAGGACAGGAAGCTCGCATTCGTCAATGCATTCGTTGATCGCCGTACAGTAAGCCCCGATCGCGTCACCAAGCCGGCATCACCCTATGTCGTGCAGGCGGGAACTGTCATTCCAGGTGCCTTGATCACAGGGATACGGTCGGACCTTCCGGGCCAGATCACCGCACAGGTGACCGAAAATGTGTTCGATTCGCCCACCGGGCGCTTTCTGCTTATCCCGCAGGGAGCGCGCCTGATTGGCGTTTATGACAGCCAGGTTGCCTTCGGTCAGTCGCGCGTGTTGCTGGTCTGGACCCGGCTGATCATGCCGAATGGCCGTTCGATGGTGTTGGAGCGTGAACAGGGGGCTGATACCGCGGGCTATTCGGGGCTTGAAGACGAGGTCAATAATCACTGGGGCGAATTGTTCAAAGCCGCGGCTCTTTCGACCCTACTAGTGGCTCTGCACAGTGATTTTGACAGGTTGGGTCCGGCGGTCAGATTAGCTCCGGCAGGAGTTTCGGATCAACGAGGACCTCGATGCTGCGAGGCGTCCTTGGCTGCCGTCTGATGAGGCGGGCGCGTTCCAGTGTCAGGACCATCTGGTGAACCGTAGGCGGGCTGACGCGGAAATATTCCTGCATGTCGGTTTCGGCCGGGGGCCTGCGATGCAGCCGGGTATAGAGGTGGATAAAAGCCAGATACTGCCCCTGCGTGGGCGTGAAGGGTTTTGTCGAAGGACTCACGCCGGCCATCCGATTCAGTTGTTCGTGCGTGCCTCGAACGAGGAGGCACGCCATGAATGTACGCTATCGGGTCGAACTCAGCCAAATCGAGCGCACCGAACTGAGGGCGCTGCTCAGCGGCGGCAAGCATGCGTCCCGCAAGCTCAAGCGAGCGCAGATTTTGCTGGCCGCCGATGCCGAGACCAGCGACGAGGAGATCGCAAGGAGCGTCGGCGTGAGCGGCTCGACCGTGTACCGGACCAAGCGACGCTTCGTGGAAGGCAATCTGGAGCGGGCGCTGAGCGAAGAGCCGCGTCCCGGGGCGGAGCGCAAACTCACGGGCAAGGAAGAAGCCTTGCTGGTGGCGACAGCCTGCGCCAGTCCGCCAAGGGGCCGTGCCCGCTGGACGCTAAAGCTGCTGGCGGGTGCGATGGTCAAGCTCACCGAACACAAGAGCCTGTCGCACGAGACGGTTCGGCGGCGCCTGGCCGAGAATGCCCTCAAGCCCTGGCGCAAAGACATGTGGTGCATTCCGCAGGTCGACGGCGAATACGTCGCCCGCATGGAGGATGTGCTCGACCTCTATGCCGAGGCACCCGACTCCAGGCGGCCAGTGGTGTGCTTCGACGAAAGCCCGGTGCAACTCATCGGCGAAACGCGTCAGCCCATCCCGGCCAAGCCCGGCAGGCTCGAACGTTACGATTATGAGTATCGTCGCAATGGCACGGTCAATCTCTTCGTTCTCCTCGACGTGCATCGTCCCTGGCGCAAGGTCAAGGTCACCGAGCGGCGAGCGGCAAGGGATTACGCCCAATGCATGCGTGATCTCGTCGACATCCATTATCCCGACGCCGAGATCATCCGGGTCGTCCAGGACAATTTATCGACCCACTCCGCCGGCGCCCTCTATCAGGCGTTCCCGCCCGCCGAAGCCAGGCGGATTTTGCGACGGCTCGAGTTCCACTATACCCCAAAACACGCAAGCTGGCTCAACATGGTCGAGATCGAAATCGGCGTCCTGCGGGGCCAGTGCCTGGATCGCAGGATCGACGACCCTAAGCGACTGCGCCGCGAAATCACCGCCTGGGAACGACAACGAAATGCCGCCCGCTCCCGCATCAAATGGATGTTCACAACAGACAAGGCTCGCGCCAAAATGGCTGGCGCCTACCCCGCCACTTCCAAAGAGTCATAATCTCTGTGACGAGGTACTAGCCGTCGGCACCGAGCCCGGCGCGGGCTCAAATACGAACAGCAATGACAGCGCGATCCTCCAGGCGATGCGGCGCGGTGCAGGCGACTCCCTCAATCAAACAGGCCAACAGATCGTCCGTCGCAGCCTCGGTATTCAACCAACGTTGACCATCCGGTCCGGTTTCCCGGTGCGTGTCATCGTCAATCGAGATCTCGTTCTTGAGCTGTATAGAGGGTAGGTGTCTGGTGTCGAAGCTTAAGATCACGGCGTTGTCGGACGATAAGCCAGTCAAAGTCATGACGGAACTACCTGCTTCGGTGCACCGGGATTTGGTTGCGTACGCTGAAGCCTTGGCGCGCGAAACAGGCCAGGCGATTGATCCAATCAAACTGGTCGCGCCAATGCTGGCGCGATTTATGGCCGCAGACAGAGGCTTTGCGAAGTCAAAGCGCGTCTATCGCTCGGTTGGCGACGGGTAGCGCTCGGCTAAAAACGTCAGAAATGGACGTAATGCGAATTTCCTATTGCTGGGCATCCAGTGCGCATAAAAGCAGACGTCCACTTGACCCTGCTCGTCGTGCAATTCTCGATAAACAACGTCGTCTCCAACAGTGGCGACGTCGGAGTCTAGGATAAAGCTCACGCCGAATCCCAGTCTTGTGAACTTGTGAATGAGGTGCCGACTGACGTGATGCCGTTGCACGTTTTGGATGATCCCACGCATCTGGATTCTGGATTCTAACATTTCCTCCACGCTGCCGGCACGATCGGGCGTTACGAGCAAAATGGTTTGATCGCGAAGGTCCGTCCAGAAGACAGCTTCGTGGGAAGCAAGCGCGTGATCTGTCGGGAGCAAAACGAAAACCCGCTCGCGCCACAGCGCGTGCGCGTGGACGGTTGACGAGTCGGGCAGTCCTGATCCAATTATAATATCTGAATCGCTGCTCTGAAGAGATCTACGTAACCCTGTCGTAGATCGCTCTGTGGCGACTAGGTTAGTAGGAGCGCAACGTTGCCGAAAGCCGGCAAGGAGTTCTCCGAGGCGGCCAGGGGCGACCGACGCGCATAAGCCTACCCGAAGTTGATCAGACTGGCCACGTGCCAAGCCGCTTGTCGATTCGAGAAGTGCGTCAAGTTGCTCCAAAATTGAGATTGCGTGTTTCAAGAAATGCAGGCCAGCGAGGGTAGGTCGTACGCCTGTTGTCGAACGTTCGAATAAAGCCGCTCCAACCTGGGCCTCGAGTTGAGCCACCGCACGGCTCAATGCAGAATGCTGAACAGGAAGGAGCTCGGCGGCCTTCCGGAAGCTGCCGCATTCATATGCGAGTGCCGCGAATCGAAGGTGCTTGAGCTCGATCGCCTGTCCCGAGAGGTGGCGGTCGGACTTGGCCGAAAGGCTGCACATCCAATACGACCCCCTTGTCGATAATGAAGCCGGCACCTCCGAGGTAGGTCAGCTCAGATTTGGACGCACCTGTACGATTCGACAGGGGGCATTCCTCCCGAGATCGGGTATGGCGTTACAGGCGCGTCGGGACCAACGCTGTTGAACGCTCCGGTTACCCAAAAAGGAGCCTTGCTATGGCTTTCAGAGAATGGCTAGAAATTGAGCCTTTCGGCGAGGCTTCCGCTCAAAATGGCTTTGGCCCCACAAGCCGTATGCACAGATTCGGGCATCGTATCGCAGGGACTGACGCAGTTCTTGCAACTATCGAGATCCCATTGAGCATCGTGCTGCAGTCGATCCCAATCGAGGTGACTACGAGATTAACGCCGAGTGGCGCAATCAGAACCAACCTTCATTTGAATGAAAGAGGCATCCAAGAGACGCCGTTGATCCAGCTCGTCAAAGAGCTCCTGGAGCCGCGCGCTTTGGTGATGGAGGAGGTCCGCCTCTCGGACCTACAAGCGCTCCAGAGGAGCCTAGAAACTTCTATCCAGCTCGTGTCGGCTGTAACGGCTGCTCTCTAGGATTGGGGCATGAACCATGCGTTTGTGGGTCATGAGTGATCTCCATGTTATATTGACCCGTGGTTGGGATCTTGCGCCGCCGGCGGAGCGGCCAGAGTTCCACGTGTTGATTATGGCAGGCGAACTGATCCCGCGTGCCGAGCGTGGCGTCCGTTGGCTTTGAGGAGCGTGTGCCGGATAAGCCGGCCATTTACGTGCTGGGCAACCATGAGGCTTACGGGGCGGACGAGGCTCGGACAGTAGAGAAGGCTATGGACGCCGCCCGAGGCACAAAGATCTACGTGCTTCAAAATTGCGCGATCCCTTTTGGCTGTAACGTTCGCAGGAGCGACGTTGTGGACCGACTTCATGCTGCGGGGCGACATGTACGCGCAATGGCGATCGCGGACAAGCGAATGAACGACTTCAAGAAGATCCGGACCGACCGCCACAAGCGACCTTTTCGTCCGGCAAATGCGCTGTTCCGTCACCGGCAATCGCGAGCGTTTCTAGAGGCTGAAATGGGTAAGTCGAGGGGCGACCGCAAGTTGGTGATTGTCACCCATCACGCGCCGGTGCCGGATGCCCAACACTCTCGCGACTACGCGCAACTAACGGACGAAGAGATTTTAGCTGCAGCGTACCGTAGTGACTTGACGGCGCTCATGGGGCCCCAGTCGATTGAGAGGAAAGAAAACGCTGCGGCTGGCAGATGCTTGGATCTTCGGCCATACCCACGAATGCTTCGAAAAAACTTTGGCATGACGAGGGTCGTCTCTAACGCCAAGGGCCGCGGTCCATAGCTGCAGACGCAGCGCGCATGGGAAAATCCGACTTTTGATCCAAATTTCGTAGTCGAGATCCAAAGGGGAATAATTTGACAGCGTCAACCCGCAAGCACATCGGGCTTTCACCACGGTTATACTGTCTCTGCGATTTCAGTATAACCGGCGCACTGCTATTGCTTGGGCGAATGAAAGGCCAACTTAGGCTGCCTGTCGCTGGGAAATCTTGGCGATCGCGTCTTCTAATACCCGGACGTCAGCTCCGGGCCGCGTCCCGTTTTCCGCTAAATGTCGGCGGAAGGCGCGTGCGCCGGGCACAGCGTGAAATGCCCCGACGAAATGTCGCGTGATAGCATGCAGCCGTGTACCCCGCGCGAGTTGTCGCTCGATATAGGGCATCATCGCCTCGAGCGCGTCTTGCATGGTCGCATGCGGCGCCACCTCGCCGAAAATGTCTTGATCGACGGAGAGAAGCCGCCACGGCTCTTGATACGCGGCACGGCCGAGCATCACGCCGTCGACATGCGCAAGATGCGCTTTCGCTTCGTCAATGCCTGGGATGCCGCCATTGATGATGACCGGCACATCCGACATCGTGCGCTTGAGGCGGTAGACGCGATCATAGTCGAGCGGCGGGATGTCGCGGTTTTCTTTGGGCGACAGGCCGTCGAGCCAGGCCTTTCTGGCATGCACGGTCAGGGTATCGCAGCCGGAAGCGACGACGGCGCGCGCCAATTTATCCAGCGCGACTTCCGGATCCTGGTCATCGATGCCTATGCGGCATTTCACCGTGACGGGCACTTTGACCACGCGTTTCATCGCCTCGACGCAAACCGCCACAAGCTCTGGCTGCGCCATCAGGCAGGCGCCGAAGCGGCCGTCCTTCACGCGATCGGAGGGACAGCCCACATTGAGATTGATTTCGTCATACCCAAAATCCTCGCCAATCCGGGCGGCCTGCGCGAGGTCGCGCGGATCCGAGCCACCGAGTTGAAGCGCCACTGGATGCTCGATCGCGTCGAACCCGAGCAGCCGCTCTCGATCGCCGTGAATGATGGCGCCGGTGGTCAGCATCTCCGTATAAAGCAGCGCCCGCCGGGTCAGGTGACGATGGAACACCCGGCAATGCCGGTCGGTCCAATCCATCATCGGAGCCACAGAAAAGCGATAGGGAGCGGATTGCAACTTATGGCCCAACAAGGATGAAAGAACGCTTCGTGATCTCGTTGGAGATAACCCGGGGCCTGCGGAATTACAACCCAGCTCGCCTACGCGAGCGGCCCGTGCGGACATCTCTAGTGCGGACAAAGGGTTGCGAATTGATGTGCGGAGGACGCGATTTTTGTAACGGCAGCTGCGGGGACGATCATGGCGACACTTATTAGGCTCCCTTCGAGCAACTGGCGCATTCAAGTCCGTCGAAAGGGACAGTACGCCACGAGAACCTTTCGCAAAAAGGAAGACGCGGAGACCTGGGGTTTAGCCCTGGAACGTGAAATCGATCTTACCGCAAAGGCACCATCCGATTGGGACAAGCGAACGTTGGAAGAGCTTATTGATCTCTACCTTCAGGACATGCTGGAAGTTGGGAAGAAGGTTGGGAGAACCAGACAGCTCTTCCTCGAAAGCATTCGGCCCACTTTGGGTAAACTGAAGCTTTCAGAACTCACGCGAGCAAACTTCGTTGAATATGGTCGTTCGCGAGCAAAGGGGGGAGCTTCGGCAAGTACGGTTCAGTTCAACTTCTCCGATATAAGCGCAATCCTGACCTATGCTGAGGCCGTGCACGGCGCGCCGCTGCGTCACGACGAGTTTGACTTAGCTCGCGTAGCCCTAAAGAAGCTCGGTCTGATGAGAAAAAGTCGAGCAAGAACGCGGCGTCCCACCGTTGAAGAGATTCAGCGTTTGATCGAATTCTTCGCAGCCAGTCCACGCCGGTACATCCCCATGGATCGCATTATTCCGTTCGCAATTGCTACGGCGATGCGCGAAGGCGAAATCTTCCGAATCGAATGGGCTGATGTTGATATGAGAAAGCGCTTGATCAAGATCAGAGCCCGCAAGGCCCCCCAGGATCAAGACGACAATGACCAAGTTATACCGATGCTGAACGCGACAGGCTTTGACGCTTGGCAGCTAGTTCTCGAGCAGAGGATTGTGACCCGAGGCAAAGGGCGGGTTTTTCCTTATCGAGCAGCCAGCGCAGGCGCCGCCTTTGCCAGGGCGTGCCAGGTTCTTCACATCGAGGACCTACGATTTCACGATCTGCGCCGCGAAGCGGCAACACGACTCTTCGAAGCTGGATTGCCGATCGAAAGGGTTGCGCTTGTCACAGGTCACAAGGATTGGGAAACGCTAAGACGGTACACTCGTCTTAAGCCCGAGGATCTCGTGAAATTGCAGCCACCGGCGGAACTGTCGGTTGCGGATTATATAGATCAGTTGATGGATCCGTAAAAATGGCGGCGCACGGCAATCGGGTTGCTTCAGAGATAGTGCCAAGTTTGCGCAGCGAGATCTACCAGCGCGCACTCTACGTTGAGCCCCAAGGTGATTTCATCGAAATGGTTCTCATACGAATGGACGCTATCGAAGAGGCAGTCGTGGCGTGGGACAAGACTGCGAGACAACGGACGAAACGACAAAAGGTGGGTGAAAAATCTCGACTGGAATAGTGAGCTTACGGGCCGGCCATGCGGTGAACCTGATCGTTCAGATCGCGGCGGCGATTTACGTCTTAATCCGCGGCTTTGAATGCGCTCTTTTGGTTCTGTGCATGCCGCTGCCTTATCTGCGGGCCGGCTGATGACCATTCAACAGATGAGCAGATTGCCGCGCGTCGTCTGGCTCGATATTTACTGCTCTAGCAATGATTAGTGGTCACAAAATCCCGCATAGATGGCGGCGAGAACCACGTTGCGCGGCTAAACCTCCACAATAACATTGTGGGCTCGAGCGAGGAGCGGAATTTCTGAGAGAGGCCGGCCTTTACTGGCACGCCTAGAAGGCGGTCGGGCCGCCTGCAGCTTGGCGGTAAGTTGTTAATTCCCGTTTCATGCTTCAAACAGGATGACATCAGCCGCCGGCGAACTTTCAGCATCGACGCACGTTTTTGCTTTGCCTCGCCGCGGACGAGCGCTATCCAGCGTTTGCCTTCAACCCCGCCGCCTGGATTCCCGCGACCGCACAAGCCTCATCATTGTCGGAGGTGTCGCCAGACACGCCGACGGCACCGAGCAGCGTCGCGCCATCCATGATCAGCACGCCGCCGGGGACCGGCACGAGCGCGCCCTTGGCGATGGTGTTCACGGAATCGATGAAATAGGCCTGCTCCTGCGCACGCTGGAACAAGGCGCGCGAGCCCATGCCCATGGCGAGCGCACCATAGGCCTTGCCGTGAGCGATCTCGGCGCGCATCAGGCTGGTGCCGTCCTGCGCCGCGGCGATCTTGAGCACGCCGCGTGCGTCTAGGATGGTGACGACCAGCGGCTTGAGCTTCAGCTCGGTGGATTTTGCGAAGGCGGCGTCGAGGATCTTGCGGGCGGTGTCGAGCGAGAGGTCAGCCATGGCTGGTTTCCTTTTTAGGGTGAGAAGTGGAATTTGCTCCGGCGCGGTCGAGGCTCATCGCCAGCACGCGCGCGACGTGAAGCGCTTCGCGCTGGGCGCCGTCGTGGATCTGATGCCGGCAGGAGGTGCCGTCGGCAACGACGAGTGTAGCTTGGTCGGCGCGCCGCACCGCGGGCAACAGCGACAGCTCAGCCATCTCGATCGAGGCATCATAGGTGTCAGCGCCGTAACCGAACGCGCCGGCCATGCCGCAGCAGCTCGATTCGATGGTCTCGACCTTCAGGCCTGGAATGAGGCGCAGCACCTGCTCGACCGGCTTGAAGGCGCCGAAGGATTTTTGGTGGCAATGGCCGTGCACGACGGCTTTGTCGGCGACGGTGCCGAGCGGCAGTTGCAGCCTTCCGGCCTCCGCTTCGCGCACCAAAAATTCCTCGAAAGTCAGCGCGTGGGCGCCGACCGCCCTGGCATCGTTGTCCTTGCGCAGTGAGGTGAGCTCGTCGCGCAGCGTCAGCAGACAGCTCGGCTCGAGGCCGACGATCGGCACGCCGCGGGCGGCAAAGGGCGCGAACGCCGCCACGAGGCGGTCGAGCTCGGCCCTGGCTTCGTCGACGAGACCGGCTGAGAGGAATGTACGGCCGCAGCAGAGCGGGCGGCTGCCGCTCGCCGGCTTGGGCAGATGCACGCGATAACCGCCCGCGGCGAGCACGCGGAGCGCGGCGTCGAAATTTTCGCGCTCGTAGATGCGATTGAAAGTGTCCGTGAACAACACGACTTCACGGCCGGTCTCCGGCCCGACCGCTTCCGCGGGCGGCACGAACACGTCGCTGCGGAAGGCGGGCAGGGCACGGCGCGCGCTGATGCCGGCAAAGCGCTCGAACAGCTTTCGCAGCAACGGGCTGCGGTTGCGCAAATTGGCGAGTGGCGCGAAGCGCGACGCGAGACCGGCATAGCGCGGGAGGTAGCCGACCAGGCGGTCACGCAGGGTCAGGCCATGGGACGCGGCGCGGGCGGCGAGCACCTCGATCTTCATCTTGGCCATGTCGACGCCGGTCGGGCATTCGTGGCGGCAGGCCTTGCAGGAGACGCAGAGCTTTAGGGTCTCCATCATCTCGTCGGAGGTCAACGCATCGGGACCAAGCTGACCTGAGATGGCGAGCCGCAAGCTGTTGGCGCGCCCGCGGGTGACGTCCTTCTCGTTGCGCGTCGCGCGATAGGATGGGCACATCACGCCGCCCTCGAGCTTGCGGCAGGCGCCGTTGTTGTTGCACATCTCTACCGCGCCCTGGAATCCGCCGCCGGCGCCGGGATAGGCGGACCAATCCAGCATCGTCTTCAACTCGTTGACGCGGTAGTCGGGTTTGAAGCGGAACAGCGAGCGATCGTCCATCCGGGGCGCATCGACGATCTTGCCGGGATTGAGGACGCCCTCGGGATCGAAGCGGCTCTTCACCTCCCTGAAGTCGGCGACGAGACGCTCGCCGAACATGGTTTCGTGGAATTCGGAGCGCACCAGGCCATCGCCATGCTCGCCGGAATGCGAGCCCTTGTACTCGCGCACCAGCGTGAAGGCTTCCTCGGCGATCGCGCGCATCGCCTTGACGTCCTTCTCCAGTTTCAGGTTCAGCACGGGCCGTACGTGCAGGCAGCCCTCGGAGGCATGCGCATACATCGTGCCGCTGGTGCCGTGCTTTGCGAAAACCTCGCTCAAGCGCGCGGTGTAGTCGGCCAGGTGCGGCAGCGGCACGGCGCAGTCCTCGACGAACGAGACCGGCTTGCCCTCCTGCTTCATCGACATCATGACGTTGAGGCCGGCGGCGCGGAAATCGGCGATGCCACTTTGCGGCGCGGGCTCGGTGATCTCGACCACGCCGCCCCATTTACGCTTGTCGTTATTCCAGCCGAAGCCGAGATCGCCCATCAATTCGCCGAGTTGCTTGAGGCGCACCAGATTGTCGGCCTGGTCCTCTTCGGCGAATTCGACCACCAGAACGGCATCCGGATCGCCCTTGATGGCGGCGGAGATGATCGGCCTGAACATCGCGATGTCGCGGCCGAGCGCGAGCATGGTGCGGTCGACCAGCTCGACCGCGATTGGCTTGAGCTTGACCAGGTGCTGGGCGGCGTCCATCGCCTCGTAGAAACTGCCGAAATGGCAGATGCCGAGCGCCTTGTTGCGGATCACAGGCCACAACTTCAGCTCGACCTTGGTGGTGAAGGCGAGGGTGCCTTCGGAGCCGACCAGGAGATGCGCCATGTTGTTGCGCGCATTGCGCGGCGTCAGCGCATCGAGATTGTAGCCGCCGACACGGCGCTGCACCTTGGGAAAGCGCGCGGCGATCTCGTCGGCCTCGCGGGCGCCGAGATCGAGCATGTCGCGGAACAGGGCGCGCGCGCCGTCGTTCGCATCGAGATCGGAGAGATCGCGCGACACCTCGCCGTACCGGCCCAGCGTGCCGTCGGCGAGCGCCGCCTCCATCGACAGCGTGTTGTCGCGCATGGTGCCGTAGCGAAGCGAGCGGCCACCGCAGGAATTGTTGCCGGCCATGCCGCCGATCGTGGCGCGCGAGGCCGTGGAGACGTCGACTGGAAACCACAGGCCGTGCTTCTCGAGCTGACGGTTGAGGTCGTCGAGCACGATGCCGGGCTCGACCACGCAGGTGCGGCCCGCGACGTCGAGCGAGAGGATGCGGTTGAGGTGCTTCGAGAGATCGACCACGAGGCCGTCATTGACGCTCTGGCCGCATTGCGAGGTGCCGCCGCCGCGCGGGGTGACCTTGATGCCCTCGTCGCGGGCAATCGCCAGCGCTTTGAGGGCCTCGTCCATGGTCCTGGGCACGACCACGCCGGCCGGCACGATCTGGTAGAACGAGGCGTCGGTGGCATAGCGGCCGCGGCTGAAGCCGTCGAACAGGACGTCGCCGGTCATTTCCGCGCGCAGGCGCCGTTCGAGCGAGGAGGCGTTTGTCATCCCTGGTCCCGGATTGACCCAGCGAGGCCCAGCCTTGCTGAGTTATTCATTATTTCTCACGACCGATTATATTATGAATTCAAAATGAGCAAGTCGGTCGCCCCTCAGGGCGAGGCCGGTGCGTCCTCTTGGGGCTCGGTCAGGTGCTCGATCGCGGCCGCCCGCTTGTTGCGCAGGTGCTGGAACAGGATGTCGCTGAGCTCGCTGGCGGCGCGGCGGCGCAGCGCGTCGAGGATGGTCTCGTGCTCGCGCATTGCTTCCGCCCAGCGCTGCCGCTTGCGGGCGAAATTGGCGGAGTAACGGACCCGGCGGATGCGGCCTGCGAAGTTGGCGTAGGCGGTCTTCAGGGTCTCGTTGCGCGCGGCCGCGACGATGCTTTCGTGGATGCGCTGGTTGGTCTGGAAATAGCCGTGCATGTCGCGATGCAGATAGTGCCCGTACATCTCGTAATGCAGCTGCTCGATCGCGGTGATTTCTTCATCCGTAATGGCCTCGCAGGCGAGGCGCCCGGCAAGGCTCTCCAGCCCCGCCATCACGTCGAACAGCTCCTCGAGGTCGCGCTGGCTGAGTTGGCGGACGCGCGCGCCGCGGTTGGGCAGAAGCTCGATCAGGCCCTCGGAGGCGAGCACTTTCAGGGCCTCGCGCAGTGGCGTGCGGGAGATCCCGAGCATCGCGCAGAGCTGCCGCTCGGGGACGCGCGCGCCGTCGGGAATATTGCCCTCGACCACGTAGTCGCGCAGCCGCAGCAGGATCTCGCCGTGAAGCGAGGCCTCCTGGCGGTCGCCGCCGTTCGCGGCTGGTGGGGCGATCGGAACCCCGGTGTCGGGAATCGTGGATTTCATTGCAGCACAATAGTTTGCCTGTTTGATCGCGTCGATGTTCACAATCAAATACCAAAATTCGATTGAAAAGACAAAAAATGAATGCAAAATAGTTCCGAAGCCGGCGAGAGCCCGCCGACAGGGAGGTTTTCATGCACCAGGGACGCCATTTCCTTCAGATTCCCGGCCCGAGCCCGGTCCCCGAGCGCGTCCTGCGCGCCATGGACATGCCGGTCATCGACCACCGGAGCGCGGAATTCGGCGAGCTCGGCCGCGCCGTGCTCGAAGGCAGCCAGAAGATTTTCCAAACGGCGGGTCCGGTCGTGATCTTCCCCTCGTCGGGGACGGGCGCCTGGGAGGCCGCGATCGTCAACACGCTGTCGCCAGGCGATAAGGTGCTGATGGTCGAGACCGGCCATTTCGCCACCCTGTGGCAGCAGATGGCGGGGCGGTTCGGCATCGAGGTCGACTTCGTGCCCGGCGACTGGCGCCGCGGCGCCGATCCCGCATTGATCGAGGCGAAGCTCACCGAGGACAAGGCGCGCGCGATCAAGGCCGTCATGGTCGTGCACAACGAGACCTCGACCGGCGCGACCAGCCGCATCGCCGAGATCCGCGCCGCGATCGACCGCACCTCGCATCCGGCGCTGCTGATGGTCGACACCATCTCCTCGTTCGGCTCGGTCGACTACCGCCACGACGAGTGGAAGGTCGATGTCAGCGTGAGCTGCTCGCAGAAGGGTTTCATGCTGCCGCCCGGTCTCGGCTTCAATGCGATCTCGGAGAAGGCCCGCGCTGCTGCGAAGACCAACAAGATGCCGCGCTCCTATTTCGACTGGGAGGAGATGCTCAAGCCCAACGCCAACGGCTTCTTCCCCTACACGCCGGCGACCAATCTGCTCTACGGCCTGCGCGAGGCGATCGCGATGCTGCTCGAAGAGGGGCTCGACAACGTGTTCGCGCGCCATCAGCGGCTGGCTGCCGCGACGCGTGCCGCCGTCAGTCACTGGGGCCTCGAGATCCTCTGCCAGGAGCCCTCGGAGTTCTCGCCGGTGCTGACCGCGGTGCTGATGCCGCCCGGCCATGATGCCGATCAGTTCCGCCAGATCGTGCTCGACAATTACAACATGTCGCTCGGCTCCGGGCTCTCGAAGGTAGCCGGAAAAGTCTTCCGCATTGGCCATCTCGGCGAATGCAACGCGCTGACGCTGCTCGGCGCGCTGACCGGCGTGGAGATGGGCCTGTCGGTTGCGGGCGTGCCGCATCGCTCCGGCGGTGTCGACGCCGCGATGAAGCTGCTGGAGCAGCGCCCGCAGGGCAATGCCTCGCCGCATCTGAAAGTGGTCGGCACCTAGGTCGCGCGGGACACGCAAGGCCAATCATAAAAAACAGTCAGGGAGGGTGGAGATGGGAATTCGGTTCAAGGCCACGCATGTCGTCTTGGCGATGCTCTGCGCGATGTATTTCATCACCTATGTCGACCGGGTGAACATCGGCACCGCCGCGAGCGAGATCCAGAAGGAGCTGGGTCTGTCGAACACCCAGCTTGGCCTCGTCTTCTCCGCCTTCGCCTATCCCTATCTGCTGTTTCAGGTGATCGGCGGCTGGGTCGGCGATCGCTTCGGGCCGCGCAAGACGTTGTTCTGGTGCGGCATGATCTGGGCGGCGGCGACCATCTCGACCGGCTTCGTCAACGGCCTTGCCGCACTGTTCGTCGCGCGTTTCGCGCTCGGCTTCGGCGAGGGCGCGACCTTTCCGACGGCAACGCGCGCGATGCAATACTGGACGCCCGCGAACCGCCGCGGTTTTGCGCAGGGACTGACCCATTCCTTCGCCCGGCTCGGCAATGCCGTGACGCCACCGGTGGTGGCGTTGCTGATCCTCTGGCTGACCTGGCGCGGCGCGTTCGTCGTGCTCGGTCTCGTCAGCCTGGTCTGGGGCGTCGTCTGGGTCTGGTACTTCCGCAACGAGCCGAAGGAGCACGCCTCCATCACCGAGGCCGAGCTCGCCGCACTGCCGCCGCGCCCGACCGGCGAGCGGCCGCGCGTGCCGTGGGGGCCGTTGCTCGGCCGCATGTGGCCAGTGACGCTGACCTATTTCTGCTACGGCTGGTGCCTGTGGCTCTATCTCAACTGGCTGCCGCTGTTCTTCAAGAACAACTACAATCTCGATATCAAGAACTCGGCGCTGTTCGCCTCCGGCGTGTTCTTCGCCGGCGTGGTCGGCGACAGCGTCGGCGGCGTGCTCTCGGACAAGATCCTCGACCGCACCGGCAATGTCCGCCTGGCGCGGCTGAGCGTCACCGTTGCGGGATTTACCGGGGCGCTGCTTTCGCTGTTTCCGATCCTGTTCGTCCACGACATCACGATCGTCGCGCTGTGCCTGTCGGCCGGCTTCTTCTGCGCCGAGCTGGTGATCGGCCCGATGTGGTCGATCCCGATGGACATCGCCCCGAAATATTCCGGCACCGCCTCGGGACTCATGAACACCGGCTCGGCCTTCGCCGCCATCGTCTCCCCGCTCGTTGCCGGCTTCGTGATCGACGCGACCGGCAACTGGTACCTGCCGTTCCTGATGTCGATGGGGCTGCTGTTGCTCGGTGGCTTCTCCGCCTTCCTGATGCATCCGGAGCGCCCGTTTACGGAGGCCGAGGGGCGCCTGCCGGTCGGAAAGGTGGTGGCCGCGGAGTAGGGGCGGCGGAGGCCCGCCGCTTATGCATGGGAGGCGTCTTAAGGAGAGGGGACAAGCTGGTCAAATGGTGCTATTCGGCGCCCATTAAAACCAAGGCTAGACCGGGAAGGACGCCGATGACCGTGCACACTGGAAGGCATTTCTTACAGATTCCAGGACCGACCAATGTGCCCGACCGGGTGCTGCGGGCGATGGACATGCCGACGCTGGACCATCGCGGTCCGGAGTTCGCGGAGCTCGGTTTCGCGGTCCTCGCCTCGATGCAGCGGGTGTTCCGCACGCAGCAGCCCGTGATAATCTTCCCCTCGTCCGGCACCGGTGCCTGGGAAGCGGCGATGGTCAACGTGTTCGCCCCCGGCGACAAGGTTTTGATGTGCGAGACCGGCCAGTTCGCCGTGCTGTGGCGCGGCATCGCCGACAAGTTCAAGCTCGACGTCGACTTCATCCCGAGCGACTGGCGCCATGGCGCCGATCTCGCCGAGATCGAGAAGCGGCTTAGCGCCGACAAGCAGCACACGATCAAGGCGGTCTGCGTCGTCCACAACGAGACCTCGACCGGCTGCGTGACGCCGCCGCTCGACGTGCGCAAGCTGCTCGACCGCGTCAAGCATCCGGCCCTCCTGATGGTCGACACCATCTCCGGCCTTGGGTCGATGGAATACGAGCACGATGCCTGGGGCATCGACGTCTCGGTTGCCGGCTCGCAGAAGGGCCTGATGCTGCCCCCGGGCCTCGGCTTCAACGCCGTCTCGGAGAAGGCGCTCGCGGTGGCGAAGGCCAACCCCGGCATGCGCTCCTACTGGGATTGGCAGGAGGTCATCTCCTTCAACAAGCTCGGCACCTTCCCCTACACGCCCGCGACCAATCTACTCTACGGCCTGCGTGAAGCGGTCAAGATGCTGGAAGAGGAGGGGCTGGAGAATGTCTGGACCCGCCACAAGCGCCACAGCGCCGCGACGCGCGCCGCGGTCAAGGTCTGGGGCCTGGAGACGCAGTGCGCCGATCCCGCCGCACACTCGCCGGCGCTGACCGGCGTGCGCGTGCCCGATGGACACGACGCCGACGCCTTCCGCAAGGTGGTGCTCGAAAACTTCGACATGTCGCTCGGCACGGGCCTGAACAAGGTCAAGGGCAAGGTGTTCCGCATCGGCCATATCGGCCATTTCAACGACCTGATGCTGATGGGTACGCTCGCCGGCGTCGAGATGGGCCTGGATCTTGCAAAAATTCCGCACCGGAGCGGTGGCGTATTGGCGGCCATGGACGTCCTGAAGGGACGCGACGCGGTGCCGATGGCCAAGGCGCAGGTGGCCTGAAGGCTCAGGTGGCCCTGAACTAACCTAGAAAGTGAGCGCGCGATGAACGCACCGACGACGACCAACGAAGACCTGCTCTACTCCGTCCA
This sequence comes from Bradyrhizobium sp. 63_E2_N1_3, assembly GCF_052076005.1. Classification (NCBI taxonomy): domain Bacteria; kingdom Pseudomonadati; phylum Pseudomonadota; class Alphaproteobacteria; order Hyphomicrobiales; family Nitrobacteraceae; genus Bradyrhizobium; species Bradyrhizobium sp. 63_E2_N1_3. The sequence continues at coordinate 2,989,013 of NZ_CP197235.1, forward strand.
GGACGGCATCGCGCGGATCACCTTCAACCGCCCCCAGGCGCGTAACGCAATGACCTTCGCCATGTATGACCGCATGGCGGAGATCTGCCAGGAGATCAACGCCGATCGCGCGATCAAGGCGCTGATCCTGACCGGCGCCGGCGACAAGGCGTTCGCCTCGGGCACCGATATTTCTCAATTCCGCGCCTTCAAGACCGCGCAGGACGCGCTCGACTACGAGGCTCGCATCGACCGCGTGCTCGGCACGCTCGAGCAGTGCCGCGTGCCCGTGATCGCGGCGATCGCGGGAGCCTGCACCGGCGGCGGCGCCGGCATCGCGGCCTGCTGCGACCTTCGCATCGGTACCGAAACCACGCGCATCGGCTTTCCGATCGCACGCACGCTCGGCAACTGCCTGTCGATGTCGAACATCAGCCGCGTCGTCTCGCTGGTAGGACCTGCCCGCACCAAGGATCTGATCTTCAAGGCGCGCCTCGTCGAGGCGCAGGAAGCGCTGTCGCTCGGCCTGCTCAACGAGGTCGTGCCCGACGTCGAGACGCTGCAGCGCCGTGCCGATGAGACCGCCAAGCTGGTCGCAAGCCACGCGCCGCTCACGCTTGAAGCGACCAAGGAGGCGGTGCGCCGCATCCGCCGCACGCTGTCGCGTGAAGAGGGCGAGGATTTGATCCTCAAGGCCTATATGAGCGAAGATTTCCGCGAGGGCATGGACGCCTTCCTCAACAAGCGCGCGCCGAACTGGAAGGGCAAGTAGCGCGCAACACTAGGTCTCCGCGTCTCGATCATTCACTGGTGGCCGCGAGACCGCCGGGGCATCGCCCTTGCAAGCCGCGAGGTCAACCCGGCCAGAAATACCCCCAGCGCCAGAGCAATTGTTCGCTCAGCCAGCCGATCCAAATCGCTGGCGCCATAAAAAGTCCGAACGGCAGGAATGCCGTACCTCGCAGAGACTGCCGTCGCACGACAGCATTGGCGGCGTAGGCGGCAATCGCCGAAAGTGCCGCCAATTCGATCACCGCAGCCGCCGTTGAAAGTTCGAGCCAGGCACCGGCAACCGCGGCAAGCTTGACGTCCCCAAGTCCCAATCCGTCCCGGCCGCGCCAGTGGCGGTAGAACAACAAGAGAAGAAGCAACGGCAGACTTACCGCTAAGGCGCGAAAGACCAGCCACAGCATGGATGATGCAGTGGCATTGAATAAGATCAATCCGCGTAACAAAGCAATTCCGAAAGCCGCGGCGGTCAGCTCGTTTGGAATGAGGTAGTGGCGGGCGTCGTTGCAGGCGATGCCGAGCATTAAGGCGGCGAGGTATGCACCTAACAGCCCATCCGCGCCCGGCGCGATCATGAGGCTCGTGACAACGAGCACGAATACGACAACAGCGAATGCCAAAGTGCTTTGAATTACTTCTGGTTTTCGACCAGCGGAATTCCGATTGAAATAGACCATAGGCTTTCGGCATCTGCGAAACGAGGAAACGCGCCCGTTCTTCAATGAAGCGACTGGAGACCAGTGATCATATCGGTTGCGTCTGGCGTGCTGGCCGATCCGCCCGATGATCTCGCGGGCTTTTTGGCACAAAGCTGTGACAAATTATCTCTCACCGCCAGACAGTAGGGAATTCCCGAACGATCGTAGGCGGCAAACCGAACTGCAGCGTTGATTTGGTGACTCGCCTTCTATTCCAGTCCCGAGATTTCAGCGGTCGAGCTTGCAATCGATCTCATTCCAAAGTCATAAGCGGAGCGGCGCCGGGCCGGCTTGAACTGGCCGGCATTCGCCCGCACAATGCAATTCGCATTGCTTCGCGAATTGCCAATCCGAACAAGAACATAGGCGAAAAATTGGGGAGACGCACGTGGGACATGGAATGAAGGCCGCGGTCGTGCTGGCCGCCGCGCTTTGTGGCGCGCCGGCTTTTGCCGGCTGGGAGCCGACCAAGCCCGTCGAGATCGTGGTGGCCGCCGGCGCGGGCGGCGCCTCCGACCAGATGGCGCGGATGATGCAGGCCGCCATTCAGAAGAACAATCTGATGAAGCAGCCGATCGTCGTCTCGCTTAAGGGCGGCGCCTCGGGCGCGGAAGCGCTGATGTACATGAAGTCCAGCGAAGGCGACCCGAACAAGGTGCTGATCGCCTATTCGCTGATCTACATGCTGCCGCTGTCGGCGAAGATCCCGTTCAACTGGCGCGAGCTGACTCCGGTCTCGGTGATCGCGCTCGACCAGTTCGTGCTGTGGGACAACAGCGCAGGTCCGAAGACGGTGAAGGAATTCGTCGCGGCCGCGAAGGCGGCGAGTTCGCCGTTCAAGATGGGCGGCACGGGCTCCAAGCGCGAGGATCACGTGCTGACCGTCTTCCTCGAGCAGAAGACCGGCGCAAAATTCTCTTATCTGCCCTACAAGTCCGGCGGCGAGGCCGCGACCCAGCTCGTCGGCAACCACACTGAATCCAACGTCAACAACCCGAGCGAAAATCTCGAAGTCTGGCGTGCCGGCCAGGTGCGTCCGCTCTGCGTGTTCGACAAGGAGCGCATTTCCTACACCAGCAAGGTGACGGACACGCAATCCTGGGCCGACATCCCGACCTGCAAGGAGGAGGGCGTCGACGTCCAGTATCTGATGCTGCGCGCGATGTTCCTGCCCGGCAAGGTCACGCCGGAGCAGCAGGCGTTCTATGTCGATCTGTTCCACAAGGTGACGCAGACCGCGGAATACAAGGACTACATGGAAAAGCAGGCGCTGAAGCCGATCTTCCTCACCGGCAAGGACATGGTGCAATTCCTCGAGGAGGACGATGCCACCAACAAGTCGCTGATGACGGAAGCCGGATTCGTCGCGAAGTAGCCGTCTCTCTTCTCCCTCTCCCCGTTCTTACGGAGAGAGGGCAGGGGTGAGGGGCTCTCTCCCCGAAGAGAGTGGCAGGCGGACTCGCGGAGAGTCCCCCCCTCACCCGGCGCTTCGGCGTTCTAGAAAACGGCCGCGGACGCGGCCTCTGCCTCTTCCCGCAAGCGGGGCGAGGTGACATCACTCCCGGCTTTTGCAAAGCAGCTCATGTCCCAAACCGAACTTGAAATCGTCGTCGACGATCCGACCGCGCCTGAAGACGACTCACCCTCCGTCGTCTCCTCCGGCACGATCGAGATATTCGTCTGCCTGCTGTTGCTCGCGTTGGCCGCAACCCTTGGCTATGACAATTGGCGCGCCGGCGCCTCCTGGGATTCGACCGGGCCGGAGCCCGGCTATTTCCCGTTTTATCTCTCCGTCATCCTCGGTGGCGGCAGCCTCTATGGCCTGATTGCAGCCTTTGTGGCGCACCGCGCTGCATCCGAAAGCTTCGTCACGCGTGCGCAAGCGCGCCGTGTGATGGCGGTGTTCGTGCCGACGCTGCTGTTCTGCCTGGTGATGCAGTTCCTCGGCCTCTACGTCGCGAGCTTCCTCCTGATCGCGGGCTTCATGCGGCTCGTCGGCAAGATCGCGCTGTGGAAGTCGCTGCTCACCGCCTTCATGTTCACGGCGATCATGTTCGTCACCTTCGATATCGCCTTCGACGTCATCATGCCGAAAGGGCCGCTCGAAGCGGCCTTCGGCCACTAGGCGCTCACGATGGAAGCTTTCGGTCTCTTGCTTCATGGCTTCGCCGTCCTTCTGACATGGAAGACGCTCGTGCTGATGATGGTCGGGCTGGTGCTCGGCATCTTCGTCGGCGTGCTGCCCGGGCTCGGCGGCCCCAACGGCGTTGCGATCCTGCTGCCGCTCACCTTCACGATGGATCCGACCTCGGCGATCGTGATGCTGTCCTGCATCTACTGGGGCGCGCTGTTCGGCGGCGCCATCACCTCAATCCTGTTCAACATCCCCGGCGAGGCCTGGTCGGTCGCGACCACGTTCGACGGCTATCCGATGGCGCAGCAGGGCAGGGCGGCGGAGGCGCTGACCGCGGCGTTCACGTCCTCCTTCATCGGCTCGCTGGTCGCGGTGCTGCTGATCACCTTCCTCGCGCCGATGATCTCGTCCTTTGCGTTGAAGTTCGGCCCGCCCGAGTTCTTCGCTGTCTATCTGCTGACCTTCTGCTCCTTCGTCGGATTGGGGCGCGAGGCCAAGCACAAGACGGTCATCTCGATGTCGCTCGGTCTTCTGCTCGCGGGCGTCGGCATGGACACGGTGTCGGGCAATCTGCGCATGACCTTCGGCTCGGCCGAGCTCTTGCGCGGCATCAACTTCCTCGTTGCAGTCATCGGCCTGTTCGGCATCAGCGAGATCCTGCTGACGATGGAGGAGCGGCTGGCGCTGCGTGGACACGCCGCGAGCATTTCGCTCCGCGTCGTGCTCAGCGTCTGGAAGGACCTGCCGAAATACTGGGTGACGCTGCTGCGTTCCTCGTTCATCGGCTGCTGGCTCGGCATCACCCCAGGCGGCGCGATCGCGGCCTCCTTCATGGGTTACAACCTCGCAAAACGCTTCGCCAAAGATCCCGGCCGCATCGAGGGCGTGTTCGCACCGGAGACGGCGGCGCATGCCTCCGGCACCTCGGCGCTGCTGCCGATGCTGGCGCTCGGCATTCCCGGTTCCGGTACGGCCGCGATCCTGCTCGGCGGGTTGATGGTGTGGGGACTCAATCCGGGTCCGCTGCTGTTCGTGGAGCACAAGGACTTCGTCTGGGGCCTGATCGCCTCGATGTATCTCGGCAATGTTGTCGGCCTCGTGCTGGTGCTGACGACGGTGCCGATCTTCGCCTCGATCCTGCGGGTGCCGTTCGCCGCGGTGGCGCCGATGATCGTGGTGTCCTGCGCGATCGGCGCCTATGCGATCCAGAACGCGATGTTCGACATCTGGCTGATGCTGGGCTTCGGCGTCGTCGGCTACGTCTTCAAGAAGATCGGCATCCCGCTCGCGCCGTTTACCCTGGCGCTCGTGCTCGGCAACCGCGCCGAGGATGCCTTCCGCCTGTCGATGATCGGGTCCGGTGGCAACCTCAAGGTGTTCTGGTCGAACGGCCTGGTCGGCTCGATCACAACCTTGGCGATCGTGCTGTTGTTTTGGCCTGTGATCGACCGCTTGGTGCGCTGCGTCGGATGGCCGCGGCGGCCGAAGCCTGCCGCTTGAGCCAAGCGAATTGAAAACTGGAACGCTGAACGTCGTGAATACCACGGTTCGGGATATGGGAGGCAGCGGCTTTACGATTGCAAGTGCGGCTGCGGGCTTGATCAAGGCGACGCTCAGCAACGTCAAGGTGATCAACGCGGCCAGCGGTATCGGCGTGGGTGCCGGCGCCGCCGTTCACCTCAGCAATTCGGTCGTGTCAAGCAACTCGGTTGCCGGCATTGCCATCTCGGGCGGCGGCATCAACATTGACGCCACGACCATTTCCTTCAACACGATCGGCGTCAAGCAAGTCGGCGGATCGGTCAACCTGTCCAACGACGACCTTTCGTTCAACAGCACTGGCGTGTCCGGCACGGTCAGCTCGCATTCGAACAATCGCTTCACGAACAACGGTGCCGGCGGAACGATCACGCCAATCGGCAGCACGACCAATCCGACCGGATTGCAATAAGAACAACAATCGCATCGGCTCAGCGATGACGTGAAATGCAAAAGCCCCGGCTCGCCGGGGCTTTTGGTATTTGCAACGTTCTCCGTCCCGGCGCGATGCGGGCGGTCTCGTTGAGCCGGCTCGATCAGGACTTGAGCGAAGCTGCCGCCGTTCAAATCGGGAGAGCGAAGCTGGCGAAAATTTACTGAGCGCATCCCTGATCTGGTCCTCAGTATCTGCGGTGGTCCTCCTGATCGCGGTGACGATGAATCGAAAGCCCGGCGGTGACGCCGGGCTTTCGTTATTTCATCGTGAAACGGTCAGAGCCTGTGACGCTTCCCGCGCTTCTCAGTGACGTTAATCAGCATCAGGATACAAGCGTAGATAGAGTTTCATTGATCTGTTCTTTGTGGAGGACATCATGGCTGTTGAGCATTATCGAGCCCGGAAGGGCGAGGAGATTTCACACGCGGCCGCCGCTGTAGCTGCCGGAGGCTACACGATTGAAGTTCGGTTCCTGGGCGGGCTGACGCCTAAGCAGAAGGCTGCTTTCAAGCTTGCGGCAAACCGCTGGACACATGCGATCGTCGGCGATCTGCCTGATGTCACGGTCGGCGGCGAGAGGATCAACAATCTGCGTATCACGGCGCAGGGCACCGACATCGACGGCCCCGGGAGGATTCTCGGTCAGGCGGGACCGAACCGCTTGCGCCCGCAGAATGCCGGAGCCGCCGCGTTCCTGCCGGCGACAGGCGACATGCAATTCGATACGGCCGACCTCGCGGCGATGGAGGCGGACGGCACCCTCAACGACGTCATCACGCACGAGATGGGGCACGTGATCGGCATCGGCACGATCTGGACGAACAAGAAATTGCTGAAGAGGGTCGACCCCAGCAATCCGACATTCAACGGCCCCAGCGCCATGCGCGAATACGGCAAGCTCCGTGGTTCGGCGGGGTCGCTGCCTGTTCCCGTCGAAAACACCGGCGGGCGGGGGACGGTGGACTCGCATTGGCGCGACACAGTGTTCGGCGCAGAGTTGATGACCGGCTTCGTCAATCAGGGCGGCAATCCGATGAGCCGGGTGACGATCGCAAGCTTGCAGGATCTCGGCTATCAGGTGAACATGGACGCTGCCCAGCCGTATCAGCTACCTGATCATCTCCATATGGCTGAGGCGGGGCTCGTCGCCGCGCATGCTGAAAAGGCAAGAGGCATCGTGCTCCCGCGGATTCCGATCACGTTACCCGAGGAGAGCCTTGGCCCCTAAGGCTAACTCTTTGCCAAGCAAGGCTCCTCGGCAATTCAGGGGTCGTCCGTGAAGAATGCGGATTGATCTGAGAAATAAGCAGAATTTGTCTTGATGTAGTATTCGATTTTGCAGGAAAGCGGGGTGTTGGACCTCGCTTTCTTGCGTTTTAGGATTTTGCTTTTGGGCGATTCGTGATTCCCTGACGGCGTCGTCGACATTGGGGAATGCGATGAGCAAGCCGAGGGATGATCGCCAGAAAGACCTGTTGCTTCCGGCGCTTGATCAGATCATCGACATGGGTCATCCGCTGGTGCGGTTGGCAGCGCTGATCGACTGGAACATCCTGAATGAGCGCTTCAGTTCAGTGTGCCAAGCAGGGTCGGGCCAGCCGGGCTTGCCGACGCGGCTAGTCGCCGGCCTGTTCATTTTGAAGCACATGCACAACCTGTCAGATGAGGTGCTGTGCGCTCGCTGGATCGAGAACCCCTATTACCAATACTTCTGCGGCGAATTGAGCTTCTGCCACCGTCTGCCGTTCGATCGATCGTCGATGACACGCTGGCGGCAGCGGCTCGGCGAGGAACAGCTCGTCGCCCTGATCCAGGAAAGTCTTTCAGTGGCGCACAAGACCGGCGCCATCGGTCCCAAGGACCTGGAACGGGTGGTCGTCGATACCACAGTGCAGCCCAAGGCGGTTGCACATCCGACCGACGCGCGGCTGCTGCATCGAGCAATCACCAAGCTGGTCGGGCTCGCCAAGTGCAACCGTGTGCCGCTACGCCAGAGCTATCTGCGCCTGGCCAAGCGCGCCGCCATCATGACCGGCCGCTATACCCACGCCCACCAGTTCAAACGCGCCCGGCGGCAGCTCAAGTTCCTGCGGACACGGCTTGGCCGGATCATCCGCGACATCCGCCGCAAGATTGATGGCGATACGGTGCTGGAAGCTCGCTTCGGCCCGTTGCTCGGTTTAGCGCAGCAGGTGCGCAGCCAGGATCAGCATCAGCGCGGTCCGAAGGTCTATGCGTTACATGCTCCGGAGGTTGAGTGCATCGGCAAAGGTAAAGCCCGCGCGCCCTACGAGTTCGGCTGCAAGGTCAGCATCGCCACCCCTGTGACGTCTCCGAAGGGCGGCCAGTTCGTGCTCCATGCCAAGGCCCTGCATGGCAATCCCTTCGATGGGCACACGCTCGGTCCCGTAATCGCCGACATGGAGAAGCTCACCGGGGTGGAGACTCGCCGTATCCACGTCGACAAAGGATATCGCGGTCACAACCACCCGCATCGGTTCAGGGTCTGGATCTCGGGTCAGGTCCGCCGCGTCACAGCTTCCATCCGTCGCGAGATGAAGCGTCGCGCGGCTGTCGAGCCTGTCATCGGCCACGTCAAGGCCGAGCACCGCATGGACAGAAATTATCTCAAGGGACGCCTCGGCGACCGCATCAACACTGTTCTCGCCGCCGCCGGCTATAACTTCGGTCTGCTGCTGCGATGGCTCGCAGAGCTCTTGCGTGTCATCATCCGAGCCTTCTTCGAGACCGTCCCGGCTCGAAACACCGCTTGAGCCGGGCGCCGCCGCCAGTTCTTCACGAACGACTCAGGGATACAGGATCATGGAGGGCATGAAGCGACCGGAAGCAATCGTGCTTCCAGATTCGTCACTGATCCCGTCGGACTGCCTGATCTCGCCGCCGCCCAACCAGTTCACCCACGAGGTGGCGAGATCGCAGCCCTTCTATGCCTCGCAGGGCGCGCCGAGCGACCCACCGACCGGACAGTTCGAGGCGGGAGCGAAGGTTGTGCTGCTCTACCATGACGGCGGCGAGCTTTGTCGTGTCGTCGATGCTGCCGGCCGCTATGTCGGCACGCGCTTCGACGGTTTGCGCAAGATCTAGTTGCTTAAGCCGTCAATGCGCGGCCGATGGTGATCACCGCGGCGATCCGGATCCGAAGGGCCAGCTGTCGAGACGCGGCCGTTCTTCACACCACCTTGGCGTTCCGGAGCGTCGCGATCTCGTCTGCACTGAGGCCGAACTCCTTCAAGATCTCGTCGGTCTGCTCGCCGAATTCCGGCGGCCGCGCCACCATCTTGCTCGGCGTGCGCGACAGCGTGACGGGTTGGCCGACCAGGCGGATGTGGCGGTCCTCGTCGTTCGGCACGTCCTGCGCGATGCCGAGATGTTTGACCTGCGCGTCCTCGAACATCTGGTCGATGGCGTAGATCGGTCCGCAGGGCACGCCGGCGTCGTTGAACTCGCGGACCCAGGTCTCGGTCGACTTCGTCACCGTGCGCTTTTCGATCTCGGCGTTGAGCGCGTCGCGGTTCTTGGAGCGGGCCGGGGCGGTCGCATAATCAGGGTGGCTGTAGAGCTCCGGCGCGCCGATCGCCTGCGCGCAACGCTCCCAGATCCGCCCGCCGGTGGTGGCGATGTTGATGTAGCCGTCCGAAGTCTTGAACACGCCGGTCGGGATGCTGGTCGGATGATTGTTGCCGGCCTGCTTTGCCACTTCCTTCTCCATCAGCCAGCGCGCGGCCTGGAAGTCGAGCATGAAGATCTGGGCCTGCAGCAGCGAGGTCTGCACCCACTGGCCCTTGCCGGAAACCTCGCGCTCGAGCAGCGCGGTGAGGATGCCCATGGCGCAGAACAGGCCGGCCGCGAGGTCGGCGACGGGAATTCCGACCCGCATCGGCCCTTCGCCCGGCGCGCCGGTGATCGACATCAGCCCGCCCATGCCCTGGGCGATCTGATCGAAGCCGGGGCGCTTGTGATAGGGGCCGTCCTGTCCGAAGCCGGAGATGCTGCCATAGACGATGCGCGGATTGATCTCGCGCAGGCTCTCATAGTCGATGCCGAGCTTCTTCTTCACGTCGGGACGGAAATTCTCGACCACGACGTCGGCCTTGGCGGCGAGGCGCTTGAACACGGCGAGCCCGCGCTCGTCCTTCAGGTTCAGCGTCATCGCCCGCTTGTTGCGGTGCAAATTCTGGAAGTCGGACCCGCGTCGCGGCCCACCCGGCTGCTCGCCGCCGGAATCCTCGGTCAGCGCGTCGATCTTGATCACGGTGGCGCCCCAGTCCGCGAGCTGCCGCACGCAGGTGGGCCCGGACCGGACACGGGTCAGATCGAGCACGGTGAAGCGCGACAGGGCTTCCGAGGCATGCGGAAAGGGCATCGTGAAAGGCTCCGGGTCAGATTGCGGAGTCACCATAGTGCCGAAACATCATGCGGCAAGTCTGCGCCGGCGCGGATGTCGCCTGTCAAAATGCAGTGCTTGGTGCGGTTTGCTGCGCTGCATGAAGGGATCAGCGCGACAGGCGCTTCAGCTCGGCGCGCGCTTGCTCGGCCTGCGGATCATCGCCGTGTCGCGCAAGGAAGAGCTCGAACGCCTCCCGCGTTCCCTTCCGGCGGGCGGCTTCGTATTCCTCCGCCACCGCGGCGGAGGGATCGCGGGCCATGGGCATGGAGGGGGCGCGTCCCGCCTTGTCCTTGGCGCTGTCGTCCGCCTTGGCTTTCCCGACCATGACAGGCTGTTCTCCGATGGGCAGACGATCCGGCCCGGCGAGCACCGCCAGGGCACCGATCAGTCCGGCTGACAATGGGCCGAGTTTCATCACTTCCCTTACAAAACATAGTCCCAGGCGGAACCCGCAATCTGTCTTCGGCACCGTATGACTACGGAATTTGACGGCTAATGCAGCCTTACGGAAGGGGGCCAGGCACGGACACCAAGTTTAAGACAAACGTTTACCCCCGGAGCTAGAATCAGCCGCCAGCGCCCGGAATCACGCGCGACGCGTCGCCCCGGAGAGTCCATTGGCCACGTCTGTCACCGTTAGTGCCACCAACAACGGCGATATCGACGGTATGCTGTCAGGCTACAAATGGTCGGGCACCGTCACCTACAGCTTTCCCGACGCGCCTGGCGACTACGCGAATCCATACACGGGCGGCAACAGCGAGCCGACGACCTCAGGCTTTGCTTCAGCGCCCAGCCAGATGCAGGCCGCGATCAACTACGCGATCGGATTGATCCTAGGCTACACCAACGCCAGCATCCAGTACGCAGGGACCAACGGCGCCGACATTATGATCGCCCAATCGCTCTCGGCCAATCCGACCTCCTACGCCTACTACCCCGGTAATTATGCGTCGGGCGGCGACGTGTGGTTCGGGACCCAATACAATTACTCGCTGGCCAAGCTCGGCAATTACTATTTCACGACCGCGCTGCACGAACTCGGCCACGCCCTCGGGCTCAAGCACAGCCAGGAGACTGGCGGCCCCGCCAATGTCGCGGTGCCGAGCGGCCACGACGACAGCGAATATACCGTCATGAGCTATCGCAGCTATGTCGGTGCATCGACGACAAGCGGCTATACCAACGAGGCCTACGGGTATCCGCAGACCTACATGGCCAACGATATCCTTGCACTCCAGGCAATGTACGGCGCGAACTACACCACGCAGAGCAGCAACATGGTCTATGCTTGGAGCCCGACGAATGGGCGGGAGATTATCAACGGGGTCGGGCAGCTCGCGCCGGGCGGCGGCGCTGGCGGCTCGGCCAACCGCATCTACGAGACGGTCTGGGACGGCGGTGGCGTCGATACCTACGATCTGTCCAACTACACGACGAACCTGGGCGTCAATCTCAATCCCGGCGCGTCGTCACTGTTCTCGTCGGTTCAACTGGCCAATCTCGGCAACGGCCATTCCGCCTCCGGCAACTCTCCGCGACGCCGTGACCACCAAGATGACGCGCAGAGAGATCGCCCAGGCCCGGAATGGGCGCCAAGCCGCGAGCATCGACCGTCTGACGCCTCGGCCTCCCTGGCTCTCGGCGGCCGCTCAAAAAACTCTAAAACCGGCGGCAGCCAGGACAACGCAACCATCACGGGGCTGGCCAATGGCGGGTTTGTGGTGACCTGGGAAGATCTGAGCGGAACGCTCGGCGATGACGAAGCGACCAGCGTCAAGGCGCAGATGTTTGCGGCTGATGGCAGCAAGGTCAGCAGCGAATTCCTGGTCAACACCGCGACGGCCTCCGACCAGCTCAAGCCAACCATCTCGGCGCTGCCCAATGGCGGCTTTGTCGTGACCTGGTACGATTTCAGCCAGACCGGCGGCGACAGCAGCGGCAGCAGCATCAAGGCGCAGATCTATACGGCCGATGGCAGCAAGGCTTATTTGCGCCGGGTTCCCACCTGTTCCGCGTGCAATTTCAATGATCGTGGCCGTTGGGCAACACTCTCACACGTTGCAACATGGCAGGAAGCTGATGGACAGCAGTCGGGCTTGGGATCAAACCGGTGCCGGTTTGATGGCGGGGGCGCATCGTAACTAGTCTGGTGGGCGAGGCTTGCCGCGTGCTGGCGTGGCAACCATTCGCAAGGGAATTAAGATGTCCGGGGGCTGAAACCGACGGGATTGGTCATCTTGGGCGCGGCTGCCGCGTCATGTTGGATTTTGAGCATGATCCTGGGCATTGCCGAGACCGCGGCTGCCACCTGGTCACGCATGGACATCCTGTCCGGCGATGCCGCGCCCAGCGCCGCCGAAAGCCTTGATGTCGGCACCATGAGGCCGATCGCGCGGCCGTCGCAGACTGCGAGCAAGCCGATCCCCCGCGGCAATCCGCTGTGGTCGGTGCCGTTCTCGGCGCTGACCCAGGAGCGCCCGATCTTCTCGGCGTCGCGCCGGCCGCCGCCCCGCGCCGTTGCCGCGGCTCCGGTGGAAGAGGCGCAGCCGCCTCCACCGCCCGTGCCGGTCGAGGCGCCGCCGCCATTGCTGCTGGTCGGCGCCGTGGTCGGCGAGGGCGACACAATCGCGATCTTCCTCAATCGGATCGACCAGAAGGTCGTGCGATTGCGGCAAGGCGAATCGCTCGGTGGCCGGTCGCTGACCGCGCTCGAGCCGCGCGAGGTGACGCTCAAGCTCGGCGAGCGCAGCGAGGTGCTGGGGCTGTAACGGCCGGATGCGGACCCTCCGCCCCCGCGACGACCAATTCCGCGGGTGCGGAGAGCAAGATGATCGTCCCGACCACGAACCGACCGTCATTTGCCCCGTTCACGCCCAGCTCGACGCCGAAAAACGGCGAGTCGGACGGCCTCTGAACCGCGCCTTTCCCGGATCGAACCACACGCCCGATAGGCCTGAAAGGGCAATCGAATCTGCCCCGCGCCGCCGGGCGGCTGCCGTTCTGCGAACCTATCGACATTCCGCGTGCTGGCTGCTAGCCCGGTTTCGCGATACCCAGGGGGAGCCCTGATCGGCGCGGTAGCGAAGGCGTTGCGGGGTGAAGGCCGGGTGGCTGGCATGGCGTTAAAGAAAAGACCGCCCGATCTGCTGGGGAATTCGGCGTGGAATGCGGTGGCCTTCGTCGTGGCCGTGGTGCTGAACCTGGCCATCCTGCCCTTCGTGATCGCTCGCCTCGGTCTCGCCGCGTTCGGTGTCGCGGGTCTTGTGACCGCCTGCGTTGCGCCCGCGCTCGTGTTCAGCAACGCACTCGGACTGTCGACGGCGCGAGAGCTTGCGCTGCGACTGGAGCCATCCGACCGCGATGATGCGCGGCGCCTGTTTGCAACGGCGATCGCGGTCGCGACTGCTGCTGGCGGCCTGATCACCATTTTCTTTTGGGTTGCCGGAGCCCCGCTGGCGCGTCTCGGCTTTCATCTGGCAGGTCCCGCGGCCGACGATCTTGGACTGGCCTTCGCATTGGCCAGTGCGGGCTGGTTGTGCCAATGCGTGTCGGCGGTCTTCGTGTCGTTGTTCACCGCGCGGCAGGACTATCGCCGGATTGCCTCGATCGGCATTGTCAGCACATTGATCTCGACGCTTTCGATGCTGCTGCTCATCCCCGCCGCGCCACATGCCTCGACTTTTCTCGGCTGTCAGGCGCTCGGGTTTGCAACCGGTCTGCTGATGGCTCTGGTCTGGTCCCGTGGCATGGGCCAATGGCTCGCTCCGCCCGCGCTGCACCGCGAGGCGCTCGGAAAATTGGTTCGGCTGGGCGGTTGGCAAGTCGCCGCGCAGGGTGGTGCGCTGCTTGCGGGGCAGGCCGATCGATATTTGCTTGGCGCGCTGCTGCAACCGCAATTCGTCGGCTTCTACGGTGTTGCGCAGCGTCTGCAGGAGGCGACCTATATCGGCATCCTCAAGGTCGGGGAGATCCTGTTTCCGTTCTTCAGCACGTTGCAGAAGGAGAGCGAGGATCGCAAGGTCGATCTACTGTTCCGATCGTCGTGGATTCTGAACGTCCTGGCCGCAAGTGCCCTTGGCGCATTGATCCCCGTGGCCGGTCCGCTGCTGCATGTCTGGACCGGTGCCGAGGTCGCGGCCGAGGCTGCGCGGGTGCTCGTCGTATTGGCGATTGCCGGCATCCTCGGATCCAGTGCGAACGTGTTCGGCTTTTATCTGCTGGCGCAGGCACGCTCGCGCTCCAACGCGCTCATCGCGCTGGTTACCGGTGTCGTCACCCTCGTCACCAGTGCGATCGTCCTGCCAAGCTTCGGATGGCAAGCCGCAGGCTGGAGCGCCTGCGCCGGCATGATCGCGCAGATCACGACCATCGTCGTGCTGTTGCGCCGCAGTTTTGATCTTCCCGGCATCTGGTCGCGCGTCGTCCATTGCGTACTGATGCCGCTTGGCATCGGAATCGCGACGGCGCTGGCGCTGCGCTACGGTCTCGACCGTGCACTGTTCCAGCTTGCGCCGTCCTGGTGGTCCGTGGGCGTCGTCTCGTCGCTGACAGCTGCGATTATCTTTGTCGTCGAAGTTGCCGCGTCGCAGCTCGGACCGTATCGAAATGCCTGCTGGCAGGACCTGCGGGCCATTGTCAGTCGCTTCGTGCCCCTGAAGGCCATCTAGGATATGTGCGGAATCGCCGGAATCGTCAATTTGCGCGGCAATGCGGTCGAGCCGGCCGACATCTCGCGGCTGACCAGCCTGATCGCGCATCGTGGTCCGTTCGGCGAAGGGATCTGGTTCAGTGCGGACCGGACTCTCGCATTCGGCCACCGGCGCCTTGCGATCATCGATCCCGGCGAGGGCGGCTATCAGCCGATGTTGTCGTCGGACGGCCGCTACGTCATTGTCTTCAACGGCGAGATCTACAATTTTCTCGAGCTGCGCCGCGAGCTCGAGGCGCAAGGCGCGGTCTTCCGCAGCCAGTCCGATACCGAAGTGATCCTGGCCGCATGGGAAGCCTGGCGGGAAGACATGCTGCCGCGCTTCAATGGCATGTGGGCCCTGGCGATCTTCGACACAAGCACGCGCGAATTGTTCCTCGCGCGCGATCGCTTCGGCATCAAGCCGTTGCTCTATGCGATGTCGCCGGAGCGATTTGTTTTTGCCTCTGAGCAGCGGGCGCTGGTGCGCAGCGGACTGATCGATGCTTCCGTCGACATGGACGTGGCGCGCCGGCTGTTGCTCGACGCCTTCGGGATCGAGGGAAGTGAACGAACCTTGTTTCGGCAGGTTCGCCGTCTGCAGGCCGGTCATTGCATGTGGCTGCGCCAGGGCAAGGTCAGTGTCCGCCGGTGGTGGCGGACCGTAGACCATCTGCCGGCCGTGCCGGTCACTGAAGCCGAGCGTGTCGATCGTTTCCGCGAACTGTTCCAGGATGCCGTGGCCTTGCGGATGCGCAGCGACGTGCCGATCGGAACCTGCTTGTCCGGCGGCTTCGATTCATCGGCGGTGATCTGCACCATGGCCGCGCACGAGCGGGCCGGGATGGGGCCGCGCGATAGCACCGCGTGGCGGCATGCTTTCGTCGCAACGTTCCCGGGCGCCTCGAACGACGAGAGGCCGATGGCCGAGGAGGCCGCGGCCTGGGCGAAGGTCGAGCCCACTTTCCTCGAAATCGGGCAGGGCGACGCGCTGACCGACCTCGACCGGATTCTCGACGACCTCGACGATGTCTATATCGGGTTGCCCAGCGCCGTGTGGCTCATCTATCGGCAATTGAGGCAAAGCGAGGTGACGGTGTCGCTCGACGGCCACGGGGCCGACGAATTGATGGGCGCCTATATGCAGGAAGGACAGGCGCTAGGGTTTCGGATCCGGAACGCGACGGAAGACCTAGCTTCGCGATCGTCGCTGGCGCGGTGCGGCGTGGATGTCCTGCGCATGCTGGCCCTGAAGCGCAAGGGCGTCTATTTCCTGCGTGGCGGCCTGCGCGATCTTCCCGCCTTGCTTCCGCTGGTCGCCGAGGAGGATGTGCTGCCGCGTGAATGGGGCGGCTTGAACCGGCGGCTGTACCGCATGTTTCACAGCACGGTGCTGCCCACCATCCTGCGCAACTTCGATCGTCTCTCGATGGCCCACGGCATCGAAGTCCGCATGCCCTTCATGGACTGGCGCCTGGTGACCTACACGATGGCACTTCCCGAGAGCAGCAAGTCGGCAGACGGCTATACTAAGGCGGTCGCCCGGCGGGCGATGGCCAATCTGATGCCGGAATCGATCAGGACGGCGCGCCGCAAGGTCGGCTTCAATTCGCCGATGCCCGAATGGTTGAACGGACCTTTGGCCGGCTGGATGGCAGATCTGCTCGACCAAGATGTGCCGGCGTTTGCCGAACTGGTGAATGAAGCTGCCTTGCGCAAAGCGGTCGGCCGTCTGACAGCGTCGAAGACGTGGGACTGGGAGGCGGTCGGGCGGATCTGGCCGTATCTGAACATGAAATGGATGTTGGCAAGGTACGCCTGAACGATGCGCCTTTTCCAAAATTACGGCCTTTACCCATCTTATCTGCCGCGGCTGAACCAGCTCGCGATGAGCACCCAAAGTTTCGCGGAACGTCGAGACGTGTTCCTAAATGATCGTTTCGGTGCATCGCATTTCCTGCAGCCGGTGCTCGATGGATCGCCGGAGGCCTTCTTCACCAACGGCGACGACGCGGTCCTGCAGCGCCGCTGGGCGCGTGAGCAGGGTATGTCGGGCGAGCCGACGCTCGAGGCCATCCTGCTTGCGCAGATCGAGCATCACGCCACCGAGGTGTTCTACAACCTCGATCCCGTGCGCTACCCGAGCGCGTTCGTCGCCAAGCTGCCGGGTTGCGTGAAAACCGCATTGTGCTGGCGCGCGGCGCCGTCGGGAAACGCCGATTTCACGGCCTATGCCGCCGTGCTTGGGAACTTTCCGTCGATTCTCGACATGTGGCGCGACAAAGGATGCCGAGCCGAGTCGTTCTTTCCGGCGCATGATCCGGTGATGGACGAGTATGGCCACGGCGAACGTCCGATCGATGTCGTCTTCGTCGGCGGCTACTCGAGGCACCATCGGGCACGTGCGAGGACGCTGGAGCAGGTCGCGCGTCTCGCGGGCGGTCGCAACATCGTGCTTTGTCTCGATGCGTCGCGCCTGACCAGGCTCGCAGAGAGCGCGATTGGACGATTGCTGCCGCTGCGGCAGCACCGGCGTCCAAAGGCGGTCGCCAAAATTGCCCAGCCGCCGGTGTTCGGGAGAGATCTCTATGACCTGCTCGGCTCGGCCAAGATTGTGCTGAACGGCGCGATCGACATGTCGGGCAGCGATCGCGGCAATATGCGTTGCTTTGAGGCGATGGGATGTGGCGCGTTGCTGGTGTCGGACGCCGGGCGCTATCCTGGGGGAATGGATTCCGAGACAATCGTGACTTATGCGGGCGGCAGCGACTGCCTTGCCCAGATCGAGACGTCCCTAAACAACTGGACTGAGATCAAGGCCAAGGCCGAACGAGGTCGAGCCGCGGTCCGAGATTTGTATAGTAAACAGCAGCAGTGGGCTCTATTTAGAAGCCTCGTGAGCCGTCTCTAGGAGCAAGCATGCACGTCGGTGGATTTGCCATGACGCTCATGAGTGATGGCGCAACAGCGGTCGGCCGCGCTGTGACCGATGTTGCGAGGGCAAGGCTGGTGTGATGGCTGCTTCACTCCCAATCCGCGGCTTGGATATCCTGCTGGGGTGGAAAAGCTGGCGATCCGGCACGGTCACGCTCGGGCGGGGAACGTCGGTGGCATGGCGGCGGCTGCGTCGTGTTCGGGGCAACCGGCTGACGATTGGCGACGAGTCTATCGTTCATGCCAATATCATTTTCGAGGACGGAGGGGCTGACATTCGTATTGGCAGCCGGACCTATATTGGTCTGTCCAATCTGATCTGCTTTCGCAGCGTCTCAATCGGAGATGACGTGCTGGTATCGTGGGGCGCCACCATCGTCGATCACGATTCGCATAGTCTAGAGTGGGATCTGCGACGCAACGACGTACGTGATTGGGCCCGCAACCAGAAGGCCTGGACTCACGTTCCCACCGCACCGGTGGTGGTCGCCGACAAGTCGTGGATCGGATTCAATGTCACTGTTCTGAAGGGAGTGACGATCGGGGAGGGCGCCGTCGTTGCTGCGTGCTCCGTCGTGACGCGCGACGTTCCGCCTTATGCTCTCGTTGCAGGAAACCCGGCGCGCGTCATTCGCATGCTGAATGCTAACGACTCGGCGGAACGACAGGCTCTCGCACGGGAGCTCCGCTCGGATGACCGGTGATCGACAATTCCGAACGTGGGAAGAAGCCGTGCTCTGGCTGCGCAATCAGCCGGATCAGGGCCAGCTCGTGCGTGACGCCTTCTATGACGATCCGCTGGCTGCGGCTGCAGAGCGCTATTTTCGAGGCACCGAATGGCAGGCTGTTGCGGCGTTGCTGTCCGGTCGCTCCGGCTCGGCACTTGACGTCGGCGCCGGTCGCGGCATTGCGAGCTATGCACTGGCCCGGAGCGGATTTGAGGTGACCGCGCTCGAGCCCGATGGCAGCGCGATCGTTGGCGCTGCGGCAATCCGCGATCTCGCGGCGCAGGCGAAGCTGCCGATCCGCGTGGTCGAGGAGTTCTCCGAGCGCCTGCCGTTCGCCGACAGAACGTTCGATGTCGTGTTTGCGCGTGCCGTGCTGCATCACACGCGCGATCTCGAGGGTGCCTGCCGCGAGATGTTTCGTGTGCTCCGCCCCGGCGGCATGCTGATCGCCGCGCGCGAGCACGTGATCAGCAAGGAAAGCGATCTTCAGCAATTCCTCGATCAGCACCCGCTGCATCACCTCTACGGCGGCGAGCATGCCTACCTGCTCGACCGCTATACCGGCGCGCTGAAATCGGCCGGCTTTGCCGTCGAGACGCTGGCGCCGCTCCAAAGCCCCATCAATCTGTTCCCGTATACGGCGCAGACGCTGCGATCCGCGGCGGTCGAGAAGTTGACGCGGAAGATTCCGGTTGCTCCGCTGTGGCGCGCCGCGTTTGCCTCGCAGCGCGTGTTCGCCTCCCTGCTCTCGTTTGCCGAGCGCTTCGACCACCGGCCTGGCCGGCTCTATTCGTTCGTCTGTCACAAGGTCTAGCGATGTCGATGTGGGTTACCGGCGCGAACGGGTTCATCGGCCGCCATCTCGTCCGCGAGCTGGCGGGCAGCGGGCATGCGGTGCATGGTGTCGGTCATGGTGCACTCGATCCGGGCGATGCGCGGGGGCTCGGCTTGCAGACCTGGATCAATGGCGAGGTCGACGCGGCCAACCTGAATGCGCTCGCTGCTGCGCACGGACTGCCGTCGCACGTCTTCCACCTCGCCGGTGGATCGTCCGTCGGATTGTCGATAGAGCGTCCGTTCGAGGATTTTTCGCGGACCGTAGCCAGTACGGCGCGCCTGCTTGAATGGCTTCGAAGCTTTGCGCCCGCGAGCCGGCTGGTGGTGGTGTCGAGCGCGGCGGTCTACGGTGCCGATCACACCGGTCCGATTCCCGAAAGCGCGGCGCTGGCGCCGATGTCGCCCTACGGCCACCACAAGCGGATGATGGAGCAGCTGTGTCACAGCTACGTCCAGAGTTTCGACGTTCGCTGCATGGTCGTGCGATTGTTCTCGGTTTACGGTCCCAACCTTCGCAAGCAGGTGCTCTGGGATATCTGCTCGCGGCTGCGGAGCGAGCAGCGCACGCTTAATCTCGGAGGGACGGGGGCTGAGATCAGGGACTGGACCGACGTTCGCGACGTCGTTCGCTTGCTGGCGCGCGTCGCGGAAGCGCCGTGGCAGAACGATTTTGGCGTGATCAATGGCGGCTCGGGGCGCGGCGTGAGCGTGGCCGAGATTGCCAATGGCCTGATCGGGCATTGGGGGAGCAGCACGGCCCTGCAGTTTTCCGGCGTCGCGCGCCCGGGGGATCCGACGAGTCTGCTGGCCGACAACGGGCGCGTACGCGATATGAATTTCGATTGGCGCATTCCGCTGGAGCGGGGCCTCGCCGACTACGTTGAATGGTTCAGGGGCCAGGCCCGTGCCTGAGGCGGCGCCGGTGCGGATCGCATTCACCAACATTCCACGCCGCCTATGGGCGGGAGGCTACAACTATCAACGCAACCTGTTCGATACGCTCAACAGGTACGCGCCCGGCGCCGTGACGCCCGTGCTGTTTGCTGGAACGGCCGATGATGCCGAGGAGATTGCGGCGCTGGCAGGTATTCCCGCCGTCGAGGTCGTGCGCTCGCCGGTGTTCGATCACGCAGCGACTGGTCTTGCCCGTGCGACGGATCTCGCCCGCGCGATCGCCTTTGGCCTGGACGGACCCGCCGTCGCCGAGTTCAGGATTCGCAAGATCGACCTGGTGTTCGAATCCGCGCGCTTCTTCGGCTGGCGCCTGCCGTTACCGGCGGTCGCCTGGTTTCCGGATTTCCAGCACCGCCTGCTTCCGCATCTTTTCTCCAGGAGCGCCTATTGGCGGCGTGATATCGGCTTTCGGGTCCAGCTTGCGTCCGGCCGCCACATCATGTTGAGCAGTGCCACCGCGCTCGGCGACCTCAAACGATTTTATCCAAGCTTGTCGAACGGTGTCTCCGTGGTCCGGTTCGCGACCGAGCCGCCGGCCGGCCTGCTGACCACGAATCCGTCCGAGGTGATCGCAAGCTACGGCTTGCCGCCGCGCTATTTCTATCTGCCAAACCAGTTCTGGCGTCACAAAAATCATCAACTCGTCGTCGATGCGCTCGGCCTGTTGAAACGCCGGGGGCTGGACGTCGTGGTCGCGGCGTCGGGGAGCCCGCTGGACTTCCGCGAGCCCGATCTTTTCGACACGATGATGCGGGAGGTCGATGCGCGCGGCCTGGAGAAGAATTTTCGGCACCTCGGAATGATTCCGCTGGACCATGTCTACGCGCTCCTGCGCGCATCGGTGGCGCTGATCAATCCGTCGGAGTGCGAGGGGTGGAGCACCACCGTCGAGGAGGCAAAGTCGTTTGGTGTCCCGATGCTGCTGTCTGACCTCGATGTGCATCGCGAACAGACCGAGGGCCGCGCCCGGTATTTCGGTATTCGCGATTCTGCGGCCTTGGCCGATCACATGGCAGAGGCCGCGCAATCAGCGGATCCTGCGACCGTCCGGAGGCTGCTGCCTGACGTCGAGCAGCGCGTGAAGGCGTTCGTTGCGGATTTCGTCCGGCTGACCGCGGACGTGATGCAGAATGCGGGAAAGCGCTAGTCGGTAGCTGCCTGCTGCGCGAAGATGCTTCGCGGCATCACGTACCGGAGCAGGAAGAGAATCGCGGTGCTGCGGAATTGCGCCATTTGCAGATAGTTCCGCGCGCGGAACGAAGATACTGCTTGGACGTTCCTCGAGTGCAGGCGGACGCTGAATTCATACTCAATCGGAACCCGCTATTTATCGGTCCAAACAGCAGGCTGCTTTAGTCAGAAGTTCTCCATTACGTCGCCGGTGCAGCACGCGGTGATTTGTTCGGCTGCGATGGTAGCGGGCGTGAGGCTTGCGCTACTCGCCGTGTTCAGCCTTTTCGACTACCTGATAGAGAAGCGGATGTACGCGAATTGTGTAAGAGCTTACCAGCAGTCACCGATCTGCTTAGCCGAAGACCGAGCTTCACGGCTTCCGAAGCGGCCGTAGCCTAGAACTCAGCTGCTCTACATAGCCGTCGATCGCGCTCCGCAACTTTGCGGCGTTGGCGCCGTGAGCGCGACGCTTGAAGACCAGGTAATTGCGCAGCCCGCCGAGTTCGGCGCGGTCTGCTGGTGATGAGGACACCGTGCAGTGCCAGCGGATTGGCGCTGGCGCGGGTGTCCTGCGGCAGGCAGCGGCTTGAACACCAGCTTGGAGCGCGAGCCCGAGGGCTCGATGACCTTCTCGGCGCGCTCGCGGATATTCGCTGGTTGTGGCCTGGCAGATTCGCGTTTTCGGTCGCTTGGCGAGACCTAGCATGTTGATGACGTCCTGCACCGAGGTCTTGTTGGTCTGCACGGGGCGCACTGGTAACGGATTGGCTCGGCTGAGCAGGCCAAGGTTGACGGTCGCGTCAACGGCGCCTTAGAGTAGTACAATGATGTCGTGCCGGACCGCTCGAACAGAGCGATGTGGCGCCGGCTGCCGGTGAATTGTCTGTCAGCTGACCCGTCCTTGGCGCTAGCCTCGAGCGGCCTTTCGCAGGCGTGCTACCCGATCGTGCTACCCGATGAAGCGCTGCCCCCGAGCCCACGAAGATTCGGCAGTCTCATAGCCATTTAACGGCACGATCGGTTCTCGGAGAGGCTGTCAGCGTCATGCGGCTATACGGGAAATGCCAAGAGGGTTGCTCCAGCTGAGATATTGCCTTTAAACCTCTCGCTGAGATGGATTTTCCCGGTTGCCGCCGGTTTGTATAGAAGTTGCCAAGAATGCGTGTTCCCGACTGGAGAGATCAATGAAGGTCGTAATTCTTGCCGGAGGTCTCGGCACCCGTATCGCCGAGGAAACCAGCACCCGTCCGAAGCCGATGGTCGAGATCGGCGGCCGTCCGATCCTCTGGCACATCATGAAGATCTACAGTCATTATGGCTTCAATGACTTCGTGATCTGTCTTGGTTACCGGGGCTACATGATCAAGGAGTACTTCGCGAACTACTTCCTGCACATGTCCGACGTGACCTTTCATATGGCCGAAAACCGGATGGAGGTGCATCGCGAAACCGCCGAGCCCTGGCGCGTCACGCTGGTCGACACCGGCGAGGACACCCAGACCGGCGGGCGGCTGAAGCGGGTGCTTCCTTACGTCGCGAACGAGCCCTTCTTTGCGTTGACCTATGGCGACGGCGTTGCCGACATCGACCTCGCCGCCGAGATCGCTTTCCACAAGGCGCATGGGCGGCGCGCCACCGTCTCGGTGGTGCGGCCTGCAAAACGCTTCGGCGCGGTTGCGATCGAGGGTGATCGGGTCGTCAATTTCGAGGAGAAGCCGAACGACGACGGCGGCTGGATCAATGGCGGCTTCTTCCTGCTGTCGCCGTCGGTCGGCGAGCTCATCGCAGGCGACAAGACGATCTGGGAGCGCGAGCCGATGGAGCAGCTCGTGAGTGGGGACGATCTCCGCGCCTATGTGCATCCCGGCTTCTGGCACCCGATGGATTCGCTGCGTGATCGCAACTTCCTCGAGGGCGAATGGGCGAACCACCGCGCCAAATGGAGAGTCTGGTGACGGATCCCGCATTCTGGCGCGGCAAGAAGGTTTTTCTGACCGGGCACACCGGTTTCAAGGGGGCATGGGCCTCGCTGTTGCTGCGCCGCCTCGGCGCCAGCGTCTACGGCTACGCGCTCGAGCCGACGCATCCATCCTCGTTGTTCGTGACGGCGCGCATCGCCGACGACATCAGGCAGCGCATCGCCGACATTCGCGATCTCTCCGCCTTGCGCGCCGCAATGACTGAGGCCGAGCCCGACATCGTCATTCACATGGCGGCGCAAGCGCTGGTGCGCCCGTCTTACGAGGAGCCGGTCGAGACCTTTGCGACCAATGTGATGGGCACGGTGCATGTGCTGGAGGCGGCACGGCAGCTGCGTTCGGTGCGGGTTATCCTGAATGTCACCAGCGACAAGTGCTACGAGAACAACGGGGCGGGCGTCGCCTTCCGTGAGGTCGATCGCCTCGGCGGCGACGATCCCTACAGCAACAGCAAGGCCTGCGCCGAGCTGGTGACGCACTCCTATCGCCACAGCTTCTTCAAGGCTCCGGGTGCGGCGCGCGTCGCGACCGCGCGGGCCGGCAATGTCTTCGGCGGTGGCGACTGGGCGCGCGACCGTCTCGTTCCGGACGCGATGCAGGCGTTCCTTGCGGGCGAGCCGTTGCGGATTCGCAATCCCAACTCGGTGCGGCCCTGGCAGCACGCGCTCGATCCGGTGCTGGGCTATCTGACGCTGGTCGAGCGGCTGGCGGCCGACGGGCGTTTCATTGGCGGCTGGAATTTCGGCCCTGACGCCGCAAGCGAGGTGCCTGTGGGAGCCGTGGTCGAACATCTGATCGCGCAGTGGGGCGAGGGTGCGCGCTGGACCGCCGACGCGGGCCCGCATCCGCACGAGGCCGCCTATCTCAGGCTCGACTGCGCCAAGGCACGGAGTGAGGTCGGCTGGACGCCGCGGCTCGATCTGACGCAGGGGTTGCGGCTCACCGTCGACTGGTACAAGGCGCTGCGCGAGGGCAGAGACCTGCGCAAATTCTCGATCGACCAGCTCGATCAGGTTGTCGGTGCGTCGTCGAGGACGGTCGCGTGACGTGACGGCTCACGGCGGACGGGGCCGAAGAAAGCGGACCGCCGTGTCTCGACCGATCTCGCGGTGGCGCGAATGCGCAGGAGGTCCTTGCGGGCAACCAAGCCGACGAGATGCCCGGTCGCGCGCTCGACGATCGGCACCCGCCCGACGTCGGCCAGAACCATCCGATCGGCAACATGCGAGACGGGCTCGTCCGGATAGCCGAGCGTGAGCGAGCGGTCTGATGCGCAGTCGAACAGGGTGGCGCGACCATCGGCGCTTTTCCGCGCGCCACCGCAGCACGTCCGAGCGGCCGACGAGACCGGAGACCCCTCCGCCGGCGTCGATCAGCGGATAGGACTTGTGACGTCGTTCCCCGTGGGAGAAAAACGATACCGCTTCGCCGACGGTCATGGTTGCGGGCAGGGTATCGACATCCTTCACCATCACTTCGCTCACGCGAAGCAGGTCGAAGGGGTCGATGCCGTATTCGCGCACGACGTGCTGGCCGCGCCGCGCGATCTTTTCGGTGAGGATCGAGCGCTTGAGAAGTAACACGGTGAGCGCATAAGCAGCGCTCGTGGCAATCAGAAGCGGTCCCATCATCGCAAATTCGCCGGTCAGCTCGACGGCGAACAGGATCGCGGTCAGCGGCGAGCGCATGGTGCCGCCCATCATTGCGGCCATGCCGATGAGTGCCCACGCACCATGCGGGCCCGGCAGCAGCTGTCCTTCGAGCCAGCCGGCGCAGCCGCCGAAAATGAGAAGCGGCGCGAGGACGCCGCCGGAGGTGCCCGATGCCAGGGCAACGATCCAGATCGCAGACTTCACGAGCAGGATCAGGACCGTGGCCGATACCGCAATGTTGTCGTTGAGCAGGTCGCCGATGATATCGTAACCGACACCGAGCGCGCGTGGCTCGATCAGGCCGCCGGCACCGACGAGCAATCCGCCGATCGCCGGCCACCACATCCAGTGAATTGGGAGATGGCCGAAGATGTCCTCGGCCTTGTACAGGAGGGTGGTCAGCAATCCCGATTGCAAGCCTGCCGCGATGCCAATGCCGACGCAGGCAAGCGGTCCCCACCACGGCAAATCGAGCTGGCCGGCGAACGGGAACAGCGCGCCGCTGCCGATCAGCCACGGTCGCAGTGCCGACGAGACCACGCAGGCGGCGATCACGGGAATCAGGCTGCGCGGCTTCAGCTCGAACAGGAGAAGTTCGACGGCAAGCAGGACGGCGGCGACCGGGGTTCCGAAGATCGCCGTCATACCCGCGGTCGCACCGGCGACCAGCAGCGCCTTGCGCTCGGCGGCGGTGAGGTGGAAGCATTGCGCGAAGAGAGAGCCGACGGCGCCGCCGGTCATGATGATCGGGCCCTTGGCGCCGAACGGGCCGCCGGTACCGATCGAGATCGCCGACGACAGCGGTTTGAGACGGCGACCTTCGGCTGGAGACGGCTGCCGCCGATGAGGATGGCCTCGATCGCCTCGGGAATGCCGTGGCCGCGAATCCTCTCTGAGCCAAAGCGCGCCATCAAGCCGATGACGAGGCCGCCGAGGGCCGGGGCCGCCACCATCCAGACGCCGGGCTTCAAGCCCGACAGCGAGAGCGTCTGCGCGCTCAGCGTATGCAGCCATACCGCATTGGTGACGAGCGCGATGGCATGCAGCAACAGCCACGCCGTCGCCGCGCCGCCGGCGCCGACGAAGACGGCCATGGCGACCAGCATCAGAACACGCCGGTCTGTCGTGAAGTCGCCGAGGCGCGGCAGGGAATTGGCGGGGATGGAGCGTGGCATCTTGGTCCGATCGGAGAATAACGCAATTGTAATGATGACGGAGCCGCCGCTCAGGCCGGACGGCGGCGAAAAACATATCGTAAAGCGATATAAATCAACGGATCAATTGCTGACGGGCAGGTAGGCTTGAAAGTCAGGTGACGGACCGTCTAGCGCGGCAGCTCCAGAATCTCGGAGATGCGCGCCTGCGAGGAGATCGCGTGATTCAGGCGCGCGCCCGACGCAGACCGCGAGATACGATTTGAGCAGGACGATGAGGCGAGGATGGCGCGCTCGATATCGGACGCAAGACCGGTCGGCCGGACCCCGGCGTTTGCACCTTCACCGACGCATTGAACCAGCCTTGCTGCTCCCATCAGCGCCGGCTTTTCCGACCGTGACAGGCACTCTTCTTCCGAAGAGCGGCGGATGCAGCTCGGCCATCGCTGTCAGAGCCCCACAAAGGCCGGCCGCGAACAGGTATATTCTCATGACTTCCCTACGCCGAAACCGAGATCTGGCTTCCACCCATGGTCCGTATAATTACGGAATCCGATACATGGCAGGTATTATGACCGAGGTGGCGCCGCGACCGCTAAAATTAAACCGAACGTATACCTCTGAAGCTAGAATGAGCATTCTGCGCCTTACGTCGAGCGTGCCTAGCTGCTCTGGAGAGTCCAATGGCCAACGCAGTCACGATCAGCAAGTCCAATAACAGCGATATCGACGGTATGCTGTCAGGCTACAAATGGTCGGGCACCATCACCTACAGCTTTCCCGACGCGCCTGGCGACTACGCGAATCCATACACGGGCGGCAACAGCGAGCCGACGACCTCAGGCTTTGCTTCAGCGCCCAGCCAGATGCAGGCCGCGATCAACTACGCGATCGGGTTGATCCTTGGCTACACCAACGCCAGCATCCAGTACGCAGGCACCAACGGCGCCGACGTCATGATCGCGCAATCGCACTCGGCCAATCCGACCTCCTATGCCTATTACCCCGGCAACTATGCATCCGGCGGCGATGTGTGGTTTGGAACACAGTATAACTATTCGCTGGCCCAGCTCGGCAACTACTATTTCACGACCGCGCTGCACGAACTCGGTCATGCACTTGGCCTCAAGCACAGTCAGGAAACTGGCGGCGTCGCTAACGTCGCAGTTCCCACGGCCCACGACGACAGCGAATATACCGTCATGAGCTATCGCAGCTATGTCGGTGCTTCGACCACGAGCGGGTATACCAACGAGGCGTATGGATATCCGCAGACCTACATGGCCAACGATATCCTCGCGCTACAAACGATGTACGGCGCGAACTACACGACCCAGAGCGGCAGCACGGTCTACAGCTGGAACCCGGCGACGGGGCAGGAGTTCATCAACGGCGTCGGACAGCTCGCGCCGGGCGGTGGCGTCGGAGGCTCGGCCAACCGTATCTACGAGACGGTGTGGGACGGCGGCGGCGTCGATACCTACGATCTGTCAAACTACACGACGAACCTGGGCATCAATCTCAATCCCGGCGCGTCGTCACTGTTCTCGTCGGTGCAACTGGCCAATCTCGGCAACGGCCATTCCGCTTCGGGCAATGTCTACAACGCCTATCTCTACAACAACGACGCGCGATCCTACATCGACAACGCCACCGGCGGGGCCGGCAACGACACGATCATCGGGAACGTCATCGCCAACGCACTGAACGGCGGCTCCGGCAACGATACGATCACTGGCGGTGGCGGCAACGACACCATTATTGGTGGCGCCGGTACCGATACGGCGGTGTATTCGGGCAATAGGGCGAACTATTCTATTTCGTTCAATGCGAGCACGCAGACGTTCACCGTCACGGATTTGCGTGGTGCCTCGCCCGATGGCGTGGATACCGACACGGGCATTGAATACCTTCAGTTTGCAGATGGCACGGTCGCCAGCTCGTCGTTGATCCCTGTCACGATAGAAGCAATGGGCACGACTGCGCTTGTCCAGTCGGGCGGCCTCTATAATCTTAACCCGGTTGGCGCCGGCACAGGGCCAACGCTGAAATATCAGGGCACGGCTTATGTAGCCGGGCAGTTTGGCAGCTGGACTCCGATCGGAGTTGAGCAGATCGGCTCCGGCTATCAGGTGGCCTGGAAGGTGATTGGCGTCGATAACTATTCAGTGTGGAGCACCGATAGCAACGGCAACTACATCTCCAACGTGATCGGTGGCGTCTCCGGCTCAAGTGCTTCGTTGGCGTCATTCGAAAGCGCTTTTCACCAAGACCTGAATGGGGACGGTATCATTGGTTCACCATCGAGAACGGTGATTGAGTCCTTCGGATCAACAGAGCTGGTCAAGGTGGGTTCTAATTTCTATTTTGGCGAGGTCGGCAGCGGCAGCGTAGGCCCGGAGTTGACATACAACGGTTCGCCATTCGTGGACGGTCAGGCGGGCGGATGGACCCCGATCGGCGTCGAGCAGACCGGCTCCGGCTATCAGGTCGCCTGGAAAGTGGGCGGCGTTGACAACTATTCGGTGTGGAGCACCGACAGCAATGGCAATTACATTTCTAACCTGATCGGCGGCGTGTCGGGCTCAAGCGCCTCGTTGGTGTCATTCGAGAGCGGTTTTCATCAGGACTTGAACGGGGACGGAGTAATTGGAGCGTCGACGGCACTGACAGCGGTGATCGAATCTTTCGGTTCCACCAAGCTGGTCCAGGTCGGCAGTAATTTCTATCTCGACAACATTAGTAGCGGCGCGGGCCCAGAACTGAAATACAACAGTTCTCCATTTGTGGCGGGCCAGGCGGGCGGTTGGAGTCCTATCGGCGTCGAGCAGATCGGCTCCGGATATCAGGTAGCGTGGAAAGTGGACGGCGCCGATAACTACTCGGTATGGAGCACCGACAGCAATGGCAACTACATTTCCAACTTGATCGGTGGTGTGTCAGGGACAAACGCTTCGTTGGTGTCCTTCGAGAGCAGTTTTCATCAGGACTTGAACGGAGACGGGGTCATTGGTGCGTCGCCAGCACCGACGGCGGGGATCGAAGCTTTCGGCTCGAACAAGCTGGCCTCCGCTAAGTTCTATTTCGGCAACCTCGGAAATGACGGCGCTGGCCCTGAACTGAAGCATGGTGGTTTGCCATTCGCGGACGGTCAGGCGGGCAACCTGATCGGTGGGGTGCTGGGCTCAAGCGCTTCGTTGGCCGCTTTAGAGAGCAATTTCCATCAAGACCTGAACGGGGACGGTGTTATTGGAGCTCTCCACGAGTCAGTCGTGAATGGGGAGCATCATTCGGGGTTCTTTTTCTAGTTGACCGGCGTTCGCGTCCTGCGTTCGTGAACCGGAACGTCTTGGCGTGGTCTCCCTAGGCAACGACAAAATCGCGGCAGCAGGGGGACTTGTGTCACGCGATCGCCATTCACCTTGCCGTCGATAGTGCGGTGTCCATCTTCTGGATCGCTTGAGCAGCAAGGATTGCGCCATTCGTTGTCAGATGACCGTAGTCCCAGGTGACCAGATCGCTGGTTGAGCCTGGAATTTTGGTGAGGCAACCTTCATTGTTGCAAAACAGCTTGATCAGGGAAATGTACCGCGTCCCATTCTCTCTGGCGACGCGTTCAATTCCGTTCTCGATGGCAAGTGTCTTGCTGAGGTCAATTTGCAAGCGGCCTGGCAACATATCCGATCTGTACTGCAGCCAAGATTGCAGCAGGCGCGAGGGAAGGCTCGGATCGAATCTCGGAGCAGGCCCAAGGACAAATATTTCGGCTACGCCGGCTGCCCTTATCTTCGCGATCGTGTCCTCAAGCATGGCTGCATACGCTGAGCCGGTCTTCCAATCGTTCGGATAATTCTGCCAGGCACCAAATAAGATGACAGTCTGGGCAGGATGTTTCCGAATTAGCTCGAAGACCGCCGCATTGCCGTCGCGACATCCCGACGACGCGGGCTCGCCAAGTCCGAGCAGGGGGGCGCAGCCATTTCTCGTGAGCTGCGAAATGCGCTCCGAACCGAAAACCTCCCGAAGACCAGGCGAAAGCCGCGCAGCATGCGAGTCTCCCCAGATCACGATCGCGTCGTTTCGCTTTGTCTTTAGGCATACCGGCAGCAGCTTGGAAGTATCCTCCTCATTTCCGAGCCAGCACCCTGGATTGTAGGCATCCGTCTTGAAATCATAGCGTTCGTAGGCGAGAGCGGCTTGCAATGCGTCGGGTAGCCGGCTGGGGATTCCATGCGCAAATGCAATTGAAAAGCCGGCCAGTCCGACAACGGCAAGCGACGCGACAGCGCCCCGCGCGAGAGGCGAAAGTCGAAGATGCTTCTTGAGCGGCACTTCGACCGCCAGGTAAGTCAGGATTGCTAGACAGATGCTCGCAACCAAACACGCCGATGCCTGCCATGGCGCGAGTGTAGTGCCATTCTTGATGTAGGCGAAAACCAGGATTGGCCAATGCCATAAGTAGAGCGGGTAGCTGATCCTGCCCAGGAAAACCATCAAGCCGCTACCCAGCGTTCGCGTCGCAAGTCTCGATGTTGCGCCGTAACGGATCGCAAGCATCGACCCGGCAACGATCGCCAACGCGAACTTGTTCGGCCAAGCCGCCTGGCCGATGCCAAAGAAGGCGACGAGCGCGATCATCGACACTCCAACGATGACAAAGATTGTAGAGTTGGCAGACTTGGCGCTTCCCGTTCTCATCACCGCCAACAAACCGCCCGCCGACAATTCCCAAGCCCGCGCAAGCGGCGAGTAGAAAGCTGCAGAGGTGTGGCCGAAATGGCTGAGACTCCAGCAGTGCAGAAGTGACAGCAGAGTAATGGCGAGAAGCATCCATTCCATTCGGAGACGGAATCTCACGCCGATCAGCATCAATACCGGCCAGACCAGATAGAACTGTTCTTCGACCCCGAGCGACCAGAGATGCAGGAGCGGCTTTGTCGATGCGGCAAGATCGAAATAGCCCGTTTCGGTCCAGAACAGCAAGTTGGGTAGGAATAAGGCTGCAGCGGCCACTTGTTTCCCGAGCGCTTCGAAAAGGCTGGGCGTCAAAAAGACCCAGCCGAAGCTCAGCGCGGTCGTGGTTACTAACAGCAATGCCGGAAACAGACGACGCGCCCTGCGCGCGTAAAAGCCCGCAAATGAAAAGTCATTTGCCAGAATGATGCCCGTGATCAAGAATCCAGAAATGACAAAGAAGATGTCAACTCCGACAAAACCGGCGGGGACAACTTCCGGAAAGGCATGAAAACCAAGGACCAGGAATACGGCGACCGCGCGTAACCCATCGATGTCGGGACGGTATATCGTCATAATCTCAACGCTGCTGCTGCCGATTCTTATAGCCCTAACATGCGTGGCGACGATAGGGACACGAAGAAGCGTGGCCAGCACTTGACTACCGGTCCTGTCGCGAGAAGCACTGGTTTCACTGGGCGGCGGTGGATATCAAATGGCACGTTTGCAATGTCGCGGACTTCACTTATAAGGCGACTTGCTTCCCCCCCAATTTG
The DNA here is from genome assembly GCF_052076005.1 of Bradyrhizobium sp. 63_E2_N1_3. NCBI lineage: Bacteria > Pseudomonadati > Pseudomonadota > Alphaproteobacteria > Hyphomicrobiales > Nitrobacteraceae > Bradyrhizobium > Bradyrhizobium sp. 63_E2_N1_3. Next base: position 3,020,607 of record NZ_CP197235.1, read on the forward strand.
GAACTATCCATGGCGCGTACAATCAAAGGTTGCGAGGTGTGCGGCGGGTCCGAACTCAAGGATGTTCTGGATCTTGGACGCCATCCGCTGTGCGACGATCTCGTGCCGGTCGGGAATCCGGCGATTCCTGAAACATATCCGATAGATATCGTCTTCTGTCCGACCTGTAAGACGGCTCACCAGGCGTATCAGGTTCCGAAACGGACGTTGTTTCCGAGTACGTACCACTACAGAGCACGGCACACCGCAGATGTGCTGAACGGAATGCGTCAGCTGGTGGAGCGATGCGAAAAGCAGGTCGGTTCACTTAAAGGTCTGTTGGTGCTCGACGTGGGGTGCAACGACGGCAGCCTGTTGTCGATCTTCAGGGAACGAGGCGCGAGAACCGTTGGCGTCGAGCCGACCGGCGCCGCCACAGACGCGAAACAGGCCGGCCACACGGTTTATCAGGACTACTTCGCGCCTTCGCTGGCTGAAAAGATTGCGGCAAGCGGTGGTCTGCCGGACATCATCACGTTCACCAATGTTTTCGCGCATATCGAGGATCTGCGCAGCGTTCTCTCGGCCGTCGGCGCGCTAATGGGGCCGAGCACGCTGCTGGTCATCGAGAACCACTATCTCGGCTCCGTGCTCGATCGATATCAATTCGATACCTTCTATCACGAGCATCCGCGCACCTATGGTTTGACGTCCTTCCGGTACATCGCCAAATCGCTTCAGGCTCGGATCGAGGCACTGGAGTTCCCGGCACGCTATGGCGGCAACATCCGCGTCATGATGCGGCGAGGCGACGGTGAGGAGCAGGCTGCTCCCGAACTCGCCAAGGTGGGGGCCGCGGAAGGCGGCTTCGAGCAGCGCCTGCTCGACATGGCGAAGCGGATACCTGCGTGGCAGAAGAGCAAGCGCGCCGAAATCGAAGCGGCCGTTTCTCGCCATGGTCCACTCGTCGGCAAGGCCTTTCCGGGCCGCGCGGCTATCCTGGTGAAGCTGCTCGATCTCGATCAGTCCACCCTGCAAGCGGTCTACGAGAAGCCAGGCTCGATGAAGATCGGAAACTACATCCCGGGCACCCGCATCCCGATTCTTTCCGACAACGACTTCGACAAGCGCCCGAACCGGGATGTGCCGCTTCTCAATCTGGCCTGGCACATCTCCGGTGAAATTCACGGGTACATGCGCAAGCAGGGATATGACGGCCAGATCATTGACCTATTTTCGCCAGAGGAGTTTGAGCGGGCCTAGTGCTGCGCGCGACGGGAATGGCTTTGATGGCTGAGACGACGTCAGGGGTGAATGCCGAATCCGCAAATGGGGGACCTGACTCCTTGAGCAGGCCCCTCATTTCGATCATCGTTCCCGTGTTCAATGAAGAAGACAACGTCGATCGGACATATTCGGAGTTGAAGCGGGTTACGGCGGAGCTGAAGGACTATCAGTTCGAAATTCTGTTCACCGACAATCACTCCACCGACTCCACCTTCGGGAAGCTCTCCAGCATTGCCGCCCACGATCCGAGCGTGCGGATCGCCCGCTTTGCAAGGAATTTCGGTTTTCAGCAGTCGGTTCTGACCGGCTATCGGCTGGCGCGCGGAGCGGCCGCGATCCAGATCGACGCGGATCTTCAGGATCCGCCGTCGATGTTCGGTCCCTTTCTGCAGAAATGGCGCGAAGGCTTTGACGTCGTGGTCGGCGTACGCAGGAGCCGGAAAGAGACTTTGCTCCTGCGGCGCGCCAGGCGGGCCTATTACCGCTTCATGCGGCGGATTGGCGGGCCTCATCTCATTCCGGATGGCGGTGATTTCCGCCTGATTGACCGGTCCGTGATCGAACGGCTCCGTCCGATTCACGAGCCGCATATGTATCTGCGCGGTCTCATTTCCTCGCTCGCCAGGCGCCAGACCGGCATTCCCTTCGATCGCGCTGCGCGGTTACACAACGAGAGCAAGTTTCGATTTGGAAGCCTGGTGCGTCTGGCCATGGACGGCATCATCGCGCACTCGAGCCTGCCTCTGCGGGTATCGTTCTATATCGGACTGGTGATCGCGCTGGCCGCTGTCCTGCTCGCGACTTTCTATCTCGTCGTCAGGTTATTCTCCCACCAGATCGTGCCGCCGGGATTCACTACCACGCAGATCCTCATCTTGTTCGGGATAGGGTTGAACAGCCTTTTTCTCGGGGTGCTGGGTATCTATGTCGGGCGAATTTACGATCAGGTCCGGATGCGGCCGCCGACGATCATTTCCGACCTGATCAATTTCAACGAGCAGATCGACAGCGTCGAACGGAATTTGCTCCGATGAACGGCACCGGCGCCACGTCCGGCCTTTTCTCACTGGTGACGTCATCCTCCATGCGCCTGATCCTGCGCTTTGGGGTGTCGGGCGTGACGACCACGCTTGCGTATTTCGTGCTTACGAACGCGTTCGTGCTCTCACGCGTGATGACGCCGGTCCTCTCGTCGGTGAGCGCGTACGTCATATCGGTCGCCATCTCGTACCTGATGCAGAGCTGCTTCACCTTCCGGGTCGATGGCCATTCGTTTGACCAGGTTGCTCGCTTCGTGGTCATGTCCCTGGCTGGCCTTGTGGTTTCCTGGTGCGTGATGGCGCTTAGCGTCGACCTGCTGCATTGGCCCTACCTGACCGGTGCAATTGGCGTTTGCGTGATCATACCCGTGCTGAATTTCTTCCTGCTGCGCGGCTGGGTGTTTGCCGTCCGCGGCCGGCGCGAGCAGACTGTTACAACGGGAGAGTCGGAATGACCGAACAGAAGACCTCTCAGGTGACGCAGGCACAGGTCGCGACGGATTTTGACAACGTCGCCGGCGACTACGAGGACAAGATCAATTCGGCGCTGGCCTTTGCCGGCCGTGAGCACTTGTTCTACATCGACATCAAGCGCGAACACATCTTGCGGCTCGGCAGGGAGAATTTTCCCGATCTGACAGAGCTGGATGTACTAGACCTCGGTTGCGGGCTCGGCGCGTACCACCCCGGTCTGGAAGGAAAGTTCCGCGAGCTGCACGGCATCGACGTCTCGGCGCAAAGCGTCGAGCTCGCGGCAGCTCGGCATCCTTTCGTGCGCTATTCGACCTTCGACGGCGTCCGGCTGCCTTATCGCGACGGGCAATTCTCGATCGTGTTCACCGTCTGCGTCATGCATCATGTGCCACCGCCGCAATGGACCGAGTTCGTCGCGGATATGTTTCGCGTGACGAAGCCTGGCGGGCTGGTGCTCGTGTTCGAGCACAATCCCTATAACCCCGCGACGCAGTACATTGTGAAGAGTTGCGACATCGACAAGGACGCGGTGTTGTTACGGCCGGGGCAGCTGCGGCGAATGTTTGCGGACGCAGGCTTTGCCAACGTCGAAACGAAGACGATCATCTCGGTGCCGCCCGCCAATCCGTTTCTCAGCCGCCTCGACTCGTTTCTGGGGCATCTTCCGTTCGGCGCCCAATATTACCTCAGCGGCGTGAAACCGTCGTCCTAAACCAGGAGGGACGCCTCTGACCGCGATCGCTCTGCAATTGGCTGACTTCTGGCGCGCGGCGGCGTTGCCTATTCCGCTTGTGGTCGTTGGCGGCGGTCGCTGGGGCAGGACATGGCTTTCGGTCGTCGTGGCCGCGCGCGGTTCTGCGGAAGGTGTCGTTCTGGCTGCCCGCAGCCGTCCCGACGAAGTGCGGACATGGGCGGCCGCGCGCTCCGAGCTTGCAGGCCTGACGGTCGTGGCGACGGTTGCCGAGGCCATGCTTGCCGATAAGCAGCTGCAAGCGGCGATCATATCGAGCCGGCCACGCGATCACATACGCGACGGGATGGACGCGCTCGAACATGGTCTGCACGTTCTTGTCGAAAAGCCGGTCGGCGTCGATCCGGAAGCCGGACGGGCGCTGGTGGCGGCGGCTCAGCACAGGAAGCGTATTCTCGCGGTGGGCACGGAATTCGCCTACCTTCCGGCCTTTCATCAATTGTCCGTGGAATTCGCCGACGCTGACGGCGCAGATATGACGCTGATATGGGAAGACGTCGAAAACGAAGTGCGGCATGGCGCGACAAAGGCCCGGCATGAGGAGACGGGGTTGCTGTACGACTTGTTGCCTCATGCCCTTTCGATCTTCCGGGTCTTTGCCCCGAAGGCCGGTCTTAAGATTGGCGCAGCGCAGGAAAGCCCTGATGACTGTCGGGGTCTTATCGAATTCCGCGACGACCGGGGAGGGCGCCACGAATTTCGCTGTGACACCAGAGCGACAGCGCGTCGACGGCTGCTGGAGATCCGGACCAAATCCGGTCACGCGTCGGTCGACTTTAGCGGCGCCCATGGGCTGATGACGATCAACGGCCAGCCGCACGCGCTTGATCCGCGTATGTCGGTGATGGCCAGCACCTTGCGACTGGAGCTTGGAGCGTTCCTGTCTCAGGTGACGGGGGCGACGGATGCAGCGTTACTGGGGTGGGACGTCTCGGGCTTGCTTGCGGTGCAGGAGGGCCTGAAACGGGCGCTCGCAACGGCCGGCATCTGACCGGTCCACCACGGCTTGCGATTTATGGATGCGAATGTACTAAGTTCGGTGAAAGGGCCCATGCACGAGGCAATCACTGCAGAACAGCCGAATTGAGCGATCGTCCGCATTCGCCTCCGACGTTTTTGCCTTCAATTGGAAGTCGACGTGACAAAGAACCGTCCATTGCCTTGCGCTTTGTCGCGAGCTGACTTGTCGGCAGCCGGCCTGGTAGCGACTTTCGTCGGACTCCTGGGACTTTGGCCGCACCTGCAATTCGCCAGCGAGATTGGTGAATTTCGGTATTTTCACGGTGCCTATGACGAGGATACCTACGTTCTGAGCTGGTTGCTGGGAACGTTGAGGTCGACGCGTGCGCTGTCCGGCTTTGCGCTCAGCGCCATTTATCACATCTGCGGATCCTCGCTGGACGCGACGCTGGCTGCATCGGATTTTGTATTTCCATTCCTGGCGAGCTGCGCCGCCTATTTCGCCGTCAGTCAGGTCGTGTCGAGCCGCCCCGCGAGGGTGCTGGCGGCACTGCTGCTCGTTTTTGCGAATGACCTGTTTTCACTGGGCAATCTGATTCTCTGGACGTCGGGCCAGTTCAATATCTCTCGGTTTTCCCAGATCGTGGGGTTGGTTCACCCCAGGCTTGTCCCGTCCTATGAGACGAGCTTTCTCGCAATCCTCAGGACGCCGGAGCCGCAGGTCAGCTTTGTGCTCATGTTCCTGAGCCTCGGGCTTCTCGCGCGTTTCGCCGTCGTCACCGGACTCCGAGAACGGGCAGCTCTTGTGGCCGCGGTCATAACCTTGTCGCTACTTCCGATCGGGTACACGTTCGTGACGCTGCCGGTGGCGGCGATCGCCGGCGGATTCCTGCTGGTGCAGGGATGTTTCAGGCAGATGTCGGCCATCCCAATTGCAGCCGGTTTGCTCGGAGCGGCACTGGTGTCGCTCAGTGCGGTCTATTGGGATCACAATGGCGGTCAGACAACGTCGGGCATGCTCGCCGGCCTTACCTACCCGACGCGTTTGCCGATCATAACGCCTGGGGTTATAGGCAGCCTCGTCTTCAGCGCCGCCTTTGGCTTCTGGATGATCTTACGAGGATGCAGGGAGCCGCTGGCTTTTCTGACCTTGGGTTGTCTGGCCATCCCCCTGGTGTTGAGCAATCAGCAGATCGTAACCGGCGTGATGTTCAGCGCTCGGGATTGGGAGCGCACGGTCAGCTATCCGGTACTCCTGTTCGGCGTTGTCGCTGCACTTTCCGTCATCGCGCCGTCTTACACCAGGCGGCTGTCGCTTCCTGCACCGGTGCTGTGGATATGTTCGGCTCTCATTGTTCTCGTCGTCGTGCGGGCGGAGCGGACCGCGTTCTCGACCTGGCGGGCCTACAACATGGAGTCCATCGCCATCGTCCGGGCGTTGCAGGCTGTCGACGCCGATACGGCGAGCCGGGCGAGCCTGGTATTGGATGACGCGGGCATTGCGCCGATGCTGCAGGTCAGAACGAACAATCGCTACGATGTCGTTCTGACTTTTTACCGGGTTGCCATGAACTTCATTCCGAACATGGAGCCGGAGGCCAGGAGCGCCGATCCCAGCCACCACGAGAATGAGCTGTTCGAGCACTGGTTCCGGACGGACGTGAATCCCGAGACGGCAGAGCAGCTGCTGAGCGCAGAGATCCAGCAGCGGGCCGGACCAAATCTCAGCTACCTGTTCAGCTTTCGCGATGCATGGTATCCGGCGAGCGACAATCGTAGGGTGCGTCAGGCAGAGCTCGCGCAAAGTGTCGGTCCGATCATCGAACGCTATCGGGGGTATCTCTCGTCACCTGCACGATGCAATGTCTTCGAACGTCCTGCACTGCGGGTACGAAGGCGACCACCGCGCGAGATCGTGCCCGGGCCGAGAATCGACAATCAGTATATTGCGGAAGGCAGCGCCGGAGGCGCGATCGCCTACGTCTATCGTCAAAGCAGCCGCGAGCCGCAGTGCGGCGCCAGTCATCAATAGTGTATCTTGAAAGGGGCTGAACCGTTGCGCGAGCTCATTGCACGACTGGACCGCCGGCCGATCCCGGTCACGCTGCTCCTGGCGGCTCTGATGCTGTTTTTCGTTCCGGCCTTCTTTCTTTCCCTGAACAAGGCTGGCAAGCTCGAGCATTCCTGGTCCTCTTCCGCCATATGGGTGAAGAGCGCCGATTGCGCGCGAACAACGAAGGCCATCCTGGCGATTTGTCAGGGAGACCGTCTCTTGCCTATCGCGGACCTCTCGGCGGGGGATGATCCGGGACCTCCTCTGGTTCTGGGTCTCTATGCAGCCCTCAGCGGTGCAGTCGTAACCGAAACCGACGTCTCGAGAGTGAATACGATCCTCAACTATGTCGGACTTGTAAGTCTGGCGGGGCTGCTTTTTCGTCTGCGGTTGCCGTTTCTCTCGTTTCTCGTCCTGACCGTCGGGGCTGTGATCGCCAACAAGCTTCATTCGCTTGGGCCACATCCAGGCCACCTGGGTGTCGCCTGTCTGGTGGCATTGCTGCCATTGGCGATTCTCGGAATTCCATCCACCGGCCCATCGCGCACCAGCTGGTGGCTATGGATGGTCGTCGGTCTGCTTGGTCTGGCTGTCGGAATGGTTTTCCGCGAGGCGATCGGGCTTATGGGAGTTGTGGCCGCTCTTCTCGCCCTTGGCGTCAGTTATTTTTGTTCGCTCATGAAGATGCGGCATATGGGGCTGGCTCATCTCGTCGTTCTCGTCACAACCGTTCTGACGATCTTGACGCCGTACTCCATCCTTCGCGCTCGCGATGCCGTCTTCGACATCGCGCCGTCCACCCGGATGGAGCAGCACGGGGCGTGGCACAATCTGTATATCGGTCTGGGTGTCGTCGAGAACCCGTTCGGAATCGTGTGGAACGATGACGACGGTGTCCGGGCCGTCAAGGAGGTCAGCCCCGGCACGCTGTATCTGTCGGCTGAATATTATTCGATACTGAAGCGGAAGTATTTCGAGATTGTCCTTCACCATCCCATCGAAGTGATCACGATCTATCTGAAGAAGGTGATGAAGGCGCTCACCACCTACAATATGATCTACCTTCTCATCGTCGTTTCAGGCGTTTTCGCCTGGGCGCGGCTTTCACTTGTGCGCTACTCTGCAGGCTGGTCTTCCTACGATGCGGTATTCAGCGTGAGTGCCGTGTTTGTTGTCACTTTTCTCGGGCAGGCGGCTCTTTTTCATTACACCGAACTCTATCTTTTTCCGGTAAAGATTTTTCTTGTCTTGCTGTTTGGCGTCATGGTTGAGATTCTTCTCACCCTGGCAAGAGCCGGCAGGTTCGAGCCGGCCAGCCGGCGAGCCTAGACTGCTACGAAGGTTCGTCCCGCTTCAACGATTTCGCCATGGCGAATCGAGCTTGGGCGCGACCGGGCCTCAAGGTTCGGCAGGACCGCCGAACAGCGTTCGCGGGGTCAAGTACCAGAGCAGGAACAGAAGCCAGAGGCCGTGGGTCAGTATCAGCGTCGAGAATGGGACGTTTGTGATGACCTGTGGCACGATGGCCGCGGATATGAGGATGAAGCGTTCCGACAGGCCTGCCGATAGCCGGTTGCCGAAACCAATGACCAGCCCGCAGGCGAATGTCACCAGGGGAGCTGCCCAAAGGCCGACGGATGCGATGCCCTCCGTGGCGAACAAGGAAGCATTGAGGAAACCCAGCGGGTAGGTGCTGTTCATCTCGACGGAGATTTGCTGTTTCAGTGCACAGCTAACGAAGGGCTTCAGGAGCCAGATCTGACAAAAGTGGGTCAGCTCGTGCTGGGCGAAGTACTCGTTGTAGACATCCATTGCTACCGACGGAACACTCAGCATTCTGGCATTGACGATGCCGAAATAGCGCCTCATCGGCTCGCCGATTGTGATGATGAGAAGCACGCCGGCAAGAACCGGCAGAAACAGGGACAGGATCGTTGCGATCCGTCCGAGGAATATCGAAAGCAGCGTCATGCAAAGCAGCCAAGCCGGCGTGAACAGCGCAATCTTGGTGAACGTGCTCGGATAAAATGAGATCGCGATGGCGAGCATCGCCGCTGCCATCCAGTATCGATGCCGCAGGGCGAAGCACGCATAGGCGAACGGGATCAGTACGGTCATGGTCGATGCGATGGCGTAGTTCAGCGCAGTCGGAAACTGCAGCTCGGCGCGATATTGGTAGATGTCGTTGATCGCGACGACGCGGAAGCCGTATGTGGCCGCTGCTATCGACGTTGCGAGACAGAACGCGGCGACGACGTAGAGGATGCGTTCGAAGCTTTGCTCCGAGATCTCGAAAGGGCGGCCGATCCGGGGGGTGATGAGAAGGGCAGGCAGCAGGAAGGTCAGGCAAGACAAGCCCGCGGAGATACCTGCGGCGACATGGTCGTACTGAAGCTTCGAGAACGAGTTCAGCCAAAGAAAGCCGGCCACCATGGTGAACAGGTAGAATCCGCAGAGATAACCGAAGCTGAAGCGGGTAAAAACGAAGAGCGGAGCAATGAGGCAGAAGATCGCGGTCGCCGCTATCGCGTTTGTAAGTCCCGCCGGGTCGTACATCACATATTCCGATCGATAGAACGGAAATGATATGCGAAGTGAGGCGGCGCAGATTACGATATGAAGACAGATCAGAAGCCCGAGCAGCAGCGGACGCTTTTGGTCTCGATCGAACAGGCCGGCAAGCCCGCGATGCACTGAATTGACGGACTCGGCCATTACTCCCGATCTCACTTCAACAACCCCAGAGCAACGTATCCTGACAGCTAGGGAAGTTCAACGCGTGCGGCGGTTGAGGTGGTTTGCTGAAGACCTCGTCAACAGCCGCGCAAAGTTGCCGGGCTCCGTCGGGATCACGGTCAGGATCTGCCGAACAGCACGGCCTGGTGCACTGGCATCGACGTGCGTCACGATATCCAGGCAATGGCGGGGCAGCTCAATTGCCTGGCGTCCGGCTGTTCGCACGATGGCTTGATGTGTCGTTTCGCCAGTACCAGCGATGGCGCGAGACAGTGCGTCTCGGCGACCAAGGGGGACGGTAAGCACGTGGACCGTATTCGTGGCGCTTTAGCGGGGGTGGGCGGGGTCTTCGGAGTCCCGGTAAAATGACGGGAACTGAATGGCTTGGGCCTGCGGCGCGCGAACCTTGCGGGAGGCTCCTGGGCGCTGGTCTTGACGCTCTATTGCTAGTATAGCCTGACCCAGATGTCCAACCCGTCCGCGAAACTAATGTGTCCTGACCTTTCCACAAGACCCAAGCTGATCGTCATGAGCTTCCATCCCGTGACGAGATCGTTTGCCGATCGAATCACGGAGGTCTGCGGACCGGTGGACAGCTACTATGACGCGGCGAACCTGCGCAAATTGTCGCCCGTCGCGGCGCTTCGGCAGTTGCGCAGTCTCCGTGCCGATAAGCTGGTCATCGCGCTGGAAAGCGAGGTTTCCACGGCGCTGATTGCACCGCTCTCGATCGCGGCTGCATTGACCCGGGTCGGCTCACTTGCGGTTGTCTGGCCCGATTTGCGGGTCGAGGCTCTCGGGCGGCTTGGCGGGCTGCAGAACTTGCTGCAGCTCGGCGTCGATACCCTATCGTCCCGCCGTGCTCTTGTCCGCCGTTTGCGCGAGGGAGAGGCGATGAGACGGTTGCCGATGCCCCGTCGGGTCCCACCCAGCGGCGGCGCGCGCATTCTCTATCTCGATGCCAACATCTCGCTTGGCGCGGCCGTCGGCGGCTCGGTCGGTCACACGGCGGGCGTCATCGGGGGATTTCTCGACAACGCCTTCGAGGTGGACTACGCAAGTCTCAAGTCGCTGCCCACGGATCGCGCAGGCGCGCGCTGGCTGAAGTTGCAACCCGATGGGCTGCTTGCAATGCCGGCAGAGCTGAATTTCTATCCGTATGCGGAGGCGATCGAGAAAAGAATCGTTCCGCTGCACAGCTCCAATCCATGGTCGTTCATCTATCAACGATTTTCTCTGCACGATTTCACCGGGCCTCATCTGGGGCGCCGCTTGAACCTGCCGGTCGTCGTCGAATTCAACGGATCCGAGGCCTGGGCGTCCGCGAATTGGGGAACGCGGCTCCGCCTGCACGGGGCCGCAGAGAAAGCAGAAGCAGTCGCGCTGGAGGCTGCGGATTTGATCGTCACCGTTTCGGACGAGTTGGGGGATGAGCTGAAGCGGAGAGGAATTCCCGATAGCCGGATTCTCGTCTATCCCAACTGTGTCGATCCGGCCGCTTTTGATTCCACGAGATTCTCGACGGACGATCTCGCCGATCTGAAGCGGCAGCATGGCATCCCGAAAGATGCGCTGGTCGCCGGGTTCATCGGAACATTCGGGCAGTGGCATGGCATCGAGTTTCTCGCCGAATGCATTAGTGACCTCGCGCGCAACGACGCCGCCTGGCTCGAGCGGAGCAAGTTGCATTTCATGCTGGTGGGCGACGGTCTGAAGATGCCCGAGGTGCGTCGGCTGGTCGGACCACCCGAGATCGCGCGCTTTGTCACGCTGACGGGCCTGGTGGCGCAATCGGAAGCCCCCAGATATCTGGCCTGCGCGGACCTGCTGCTCTCGCCTCACGTGCCGAACGCGGACGGCTCCGGATTTTTTGGATCGCCGACCAAATTGTTCGAGTATATGGCGATGGAGAAGCCGATCGTCGCATCGGCGCTCGGCCAGATCGAGGATGTCATCGCCGGACGCGGTGCCACGCGGCTGGGGGCGTTGCCGCCGGGGGCGGGAGCACCTTGCGGATTCCTTTACGAGCCGGGCAATGCGCAGGCCTTCAAGGACACGTTGCGGCGGGTCGTGGACGACATGCCAGCGGCCGCCGGGGTGGCGAAGGCTGCCCGCGCCGAGGTCCTGAATCGCTATACCTGGAAGCGGCATGTCGATGCTATTCTCGCCGCGATGGCCCGTAACGGGTTGCTCGTGCGCCGGCCGGATCGCGACGCGGCATGATCTCGTCTCCGAACCAAGGGGATTGTTCTGAATGTGCGGAATAGTGGGTTTGCTATCTTACGGCGACGCCGGCAGGGTCGATCGTAGCGTCCTGGATCGCATGCGCGACGCCATGGCGCATCGCGGGCCGGACGGCGGAGACGGCTGGGTCTCGGACGACCGCAAAATCGGGCTCGGCCACCGCCGTCTCTCGATCGTCGACCTCAACGTCGCCGCGACGCAGCCGATGCGCAACGAGGACGGCACCGTCATCATCACCTTCAACGGTGAAATCTACAATCACGCCAAGCTCAGGCCCGAGCTCGTCGCCCGTGGGCACAAGTTCCGTACCGATCACAGCGACACAGAAGTGCTGGTGCACGGCTACGAGGAGTGGGGCCTCGACGGCCTGCTCGAGCGGATCGAGGGCGACTACGCCTTCGGTATCTGGGACGAGCGCAAGGGGCTGCTGTCGCTCGCGCGAGACCGCATCGGCGTCAAACCGCTCTATTTCGCCTGGATCAAGGGGTGCTTCGCCTTCGCCTCGGAGATGAAGGCGCTGGTCGAGCATCCCGACTTCGTGCGGGAGATCGACACCGCGGCGATGTATCATTACCTGTCGTTCCTGACGACGCCAGCGCCGCTGACGATGATGCGCGGCATCTACAAGCTGCCGGCCGGATGCAGCATGACGATCGATCGTTCCGGCAAGGCGACGATCTCGCGATACTGGGACGCGGTGCCCGGACGCGGCATCGACCCGGGCGAGACCGCCAATCTTTCGGAGGCGGCGCTCGAGGAGTTCTACGTCAGCGGCATTCGCGACCGGCTCCGCGCCAGCGTGGAGAAGCGGATGATGTCGGACGTGCCGATGGGCGTGTTCCTGTCGGGCGGCGTCGATTCATCGACTAACGTGGCGTTGATGAGCGAATTCTCCAGCCGCCCCGTGGAGACCTTCACGATCGGATTCAGCGATTACAAGCATCTGAACGAATACGAGCAGGCCAATCAGATCGCACGTCAGTTCGGCACCAATCATCATGAGATTGGGATCAGCAAGAAGGACATGATCAACTACCTGCCGCAGATGCTGCACTCGCAGGATGAGCCGATCGCTGACTGGGTGTGCATCCCGCTCTATTTCGTCTCCAAGCTCGCGCACGACAACGGCATGAAGGTGGTCCAGGTCGGCGAAGGCTCGGACGAGCAGTTCTGCGGCTATTCGGGCTACATGACGTACCTGAAGATGTATCACAAATACTGGGCGCCGTTTCGCAAGTATCTGCCGCAGCCGGCGCAGCGCCTTGCGGCGGGCACTGCTAATCTGCTTTCGGGGATTCATCCGAAGCTACCGGTCTATGCTGACGTCATCGATCGCGCGGCCCGAAGCCGCGAGCATTTCTGGTCCGGTGCGATGGTGTTCCCTGATTTGATGAAGAGCCAGCTCGTTGACTCCGCCGCCATCGCGGCCGCCAACGACGATCACGCGGACGCGGCGGGGTTGCTCGATCCCGAATATCTGAAGCTCGACAGCTTCAATATCGTCCGCAGCTTCATGGATCCCCTGGATGCCAAGTTCCCCAACCTTGATCCGCTGACGCGCATGATCCACAGCGAGTTCAGGCTGCGCTTGCCCGAGCTACTGCTGATGCGGGTCGACAAGATCGGCATGTCGGAGTCGCTGGAAGCGCGTGTCCCCTTCCTCGACCACAAGCTCGTCGAGTTCTCGATGGACATTCCCGAGGAATGGAAGACCAAGGGCGGCGAGCCGAAATATCTTCTGAAGAAGGCCGTCGAGGGCCTGATCCCCGACAACATCATTTATCGCAAGAAGATGGGCTTCGGCGCGCCGATGAGTGACTGGATGCGCAGCGATTTCGGCCGTGCGGTCCGGACGTCGGTGTTCTCCTCGGGGTTGATGCGGCGCGGCTTCCTGAATGCCTCCTATATCGAGAAGCTGTTCGACTGGCACTTCACCGGGCGGACCGATACCAGCCTGTATCTCTGGGCGATCTACAATCTGACCGCCTGGTATGATTTGTGGATCGATCGCAAGGCGGTCGATACGTCGCAGTTGTCCGATGCGGTTGCTTGACGCGGCGCGCCGCGCCAGGAGGATTCTCGGCAAATCTCCGACCTACGTTGCCAGCCGCGCCTGGCAGGAGGGGGAGCGCGAGCTCGACCGCTGGCTCGCGCCGATGCGTGAGCGAAGCCTCTCTCGCGGGCGGCTGCTTGCGATGGCGCGGGCCTCCTCCATCGATGAATTGTGGACACGGCTGCGCCAGCGCCCCTATCCGGCCTGGACATCGGCGATGGATCTCGCGGCGCTCGACCGCGTCGAGCCCGGCGATAGCGCGCGGATTCGCGACGCCGCACGCCTTGCTTGCGCACGAACGGTCGACCTGCTCGGAACGGGACCGGTCGCGCTCGGCAGGCCGATCGACTGGGCCCGCGATTACCGGGTGGGGATGGGGTGGCCGGGAGGCTTTGCGCGATCCATCGACTACGTGAACCGCGATCGTCCCAGCGACGTCAAGGTGCCCTGGGAGATTTCGCGTCTGCAATGGCTGATCCCTGCGGGACAGGCCTACCTGCTGGACGCCGACGAGCAATATGCCGTCGCTGCCCGCGATATCCTGCAGGAGTGGATAGACGGCAATCCGCTCGGCTACACCGTGAACTGGTCCTGCACGATGGAAGCCGCGATGCGGCTTTTTACCTGGACCTGGCTGTTTCATGTCTTCGCGAACAGCCCCTCCTGGCGCGACGAGGACTTCCGCGCGAAGTTTCTGGCCTGCCTTTATCTCCACGGCGACTTCACGCTCAGGCACATCGAGAAAGCCGATGTCAACGGCAACCACTACACCGCGGATCTTGCTGGCCTGGTGATGGCCGGCCATTTTTTCGGCGACGTTGGGAATGCTGGTCGCTGGCAGGAGGCCGGCTGGCGAGGGCTGCAAGAGGAAATCGAAGAGCAGGTCTTCGCCGACGGGGTCGATTTCGAGGCGTCGGTGCCCTATCACCGGCTGGTCTGCGAGCTCTTCCTGTGGCCGGCACTGTTCCGCAAGGCCTGCGGCGCCAGCCTGTCGGACAGTTACGTCCAGCGGCTGCGCGCGATGGCGCGATTTGCCGCGGCCTATTCGCGCCCCGACGGCACCAGCCCGCTGTGGGGCGATGCCGACGACGCAAGAGCCCTGCCATTCGGCGGACAGAAACTCGGCGACCATCGCTATCTGGTCAGCCTAATCGCGCTCGCATTCGGCGATAACGATCTGGCGGCGCAAGCGGGGGGGCCTCGCTCCGAACTCGTCTGGGTGGTCGGGCCCGAGCTGGCCGCATCATTCGCGCCAGCCGCTCGCTCGCCTGCGTCGTCCATGGCCTTCCCGCACGGCGGTGCCTATGTCATGCGCGCCGGGGATCATCACGTATTCATCGATTGCGGCCCGGTCGGCCTCGCCGGCCGCGGCGGCCACGGGCACAATGACGCGCTGTCGTTCGAAGCCTGGCTCGCCGGCGCGCCAGTCATCATAGACCGCGGCGCGTTCGTCTATACGGCCTCGTTCGAGAAGCGAAACGAGTTTCGTTCGACCTCGTCGCACAACACGCCGGGAATCGATGGTGCGGAGATGAACCGCTTCGATCCCGGCAATCTCTGGAACCTCCAGGACGATGCGCAAGCCGAATGCACGACCTGGCGGACCGGCGACGAGCAGGATCTGTTTGCGGGCAGGCACCAAGGCTACCGACGCCTCGGCGTCGACGTTGCGCGCGAAATCAGCCTGGACAGGCGATCGGGCCGGCTCCAGATCGTCGATACCATCGATGGCCAGGGCGAGCACCAGATCGTTGTACCCTTGCATCTAGCGCCTTCCGTCCGTGTCGAGCGCAGCGGCGCGGAGATCCGCCTCGCCTCAGCGGGACGCCTGTTCTCCCTGTCGGCATCCGATGACGGCTGGGAACTGACGATCGAGCCCACGTCGATCTCGCCGAGCTACGGCGTTGTCGAGCCGTCGCACAGTCTGGTGTGGCGGAGGCAGGGAGCCTTGCCGGCGAGGCTGGCGATAACGATCAAGCCGGACGGGAACGATATCTCGTGCCCTCCCTGATCCATACCTACGCCGAGATGCTGCTGGCGCGGGGCCTCGCCATCCTCGGCTCGTTCGGCGTGGCGATCATGACCGCGCGCATGCTCGGACCCGTCGAGCGCGGGCGCTATTACTACATCGTGACGCTTGCCGCGATTGCCCTGCAGATTGCTTCCCTCGGTATCCAGTCGAGCAACACCTACCTGATTGCGCGGACACCGGCGCTGCTCGCGCAGATCATGGCCAACTCGCTGTGGCTTGCGGTCCTGGCCGGTGTTGCGGCCGCGGCGGGCGTCATCGCATTCGATCTGGCGATCGGAGGTCCCGAGCAGAGCTTCATGTTCGTCGCCATCGTAATGGCTCTGACACCGTCGCTGCTCCTGTTCCTCTACCTGTCCAATATCGCGGTCGCTCTTAATCGTCCCAGGACCTTCAACGGTCTGATCATCCTCAACGGCGTCGCTGCCATCGGTGCGGCGCTGTCTGCCTCCTGGCTTGCTCCGCAACTCGGGGGATTTCTCGTTGCCGCGGTCGTCGCCTCGTTCGTCGCCTGCGTCGTCGCCTGGGCTGTCCTGGCAAAGGGCGTCGACATTCCGCGCCGCTTCGACGTCGGGCTGTTCCGGGACGGTATCGCATTTGCGCTGCGGGCTCATGTCGCGACTCTGCTGGGATTCGTCATGGGCCGCATGAGCGTCATGGTGCTCAGGCAATTCGGCGAGTTTGCGGATATCGGTTACTGGTCGATCGCAGCACAGATTGCCGATGCGTTGCTGATCCTGCCCTCGACGATCGGCCTTCTGCTGTTTCCCGCGCTCGTGCGCGCGAAAGGTCCGGCGCGCATGCAGCAGTACAAGGTCGCGTTGCTACAGATCACCTTGCTGATGGCGCTCGTCTGCACGGCCAGCGCCGTGCTGGCGAGCCCGATCGTCACGATCATTTTCGGGAAAGCGTACGAGCCGGCCGTGGCCATCATTCTTGCGCTGCTTCCCGGTGTATTCTTCATCGGCGTCGCCTCCGCAGCCTCCCAGTTTCTGTCGGCGAGCGGATTTCCCTGGTCGCAGGTCATGGCCTGGCTCTGCGGGGCCACTCTGCAGGTCGTGCTCTCGGTTGCGCTGTTCGGACAGTTCGGTGCCGTTGGTCTGGCGTGGATTCAGAGCGCGAGCGCTGGATTCGTCTGCGTCTGGCTGCTTCTCAATAGCCTCAGGTCCGGCCTTTCCGCCGATCTCTGATGCAACGATTTGGCGCGGGGGTGCTTCACGCCCTTCCTGTCTTCCGGATGGCCTGCAAAGCAGGCGCGCCAACCCCGGCGGGGGTCGTGAAGCCTCGCCGGGAGCAAGATATTCCGGCAACCTATTCCGAGGGACGGATCGCTTCGATCATGAGATAGAGGCCGAGCTGGCGCGCAACAGCAAGCAGGAGCGTTCGCGGCCAAAGGCGCCGGGCGATCGACAGCAGACTTCCGCGATGACGCTGGCCCGTTGCGCCGGAGAGCAAGTCACCCGGGCTCAGCTCGACTTCCATCTTGGCCACCCGCAAGCCGCTGGCTTCGACGATCGCGGTTGCCTCCCTCGTCGAATAGGCCTTGGTGCCGGGGCTCTCGAGATGGTTCGCATAGATCGAGGCAAGGCTCGACGACAAGCGTCCATAGCGAAGCCAGAGCATGAGTCCGACGATCGACCATTTGTGGTAGATCATGATCCGCGCGGAGCCCCCGGGCTTCACCACCCGTGCAACTTCCTTGAACGCCTGCGTTGTATCGGCGCTGTGGTGCAGAACGCCCCAGCTGTAGACGATATCAAACGTCGCATCCGGAAAAGGAAGCCTTTCCCCGTCGGCGACCTGGAGCTCGGATTCAAGTTGGGCGAGGGCGAGACGTTCGCGTGTCAGGTCGACGGCGCGCGGGGTCAAGTCGATGCCGCAAAGGCGAGCGGGCCCGCTGCGAGCCCATTGTTCATGGTCCGCACCCATGCCAACGCCGATTTCGAGCACAGCCTGCTGGTGCCCCTCTTCGAAGCGGGCGAAGGGCCTGATGAAGGGCTCGAGCTCGTACCTCGTCTCGCGTTGGCTGGAGAAGCGCTTAGAGGCGTCGATGCCGACGGCATAGGCGGCCTCGCCGCAGGCGGCCTCGTTCCAGAAATCGCGGACAACCCTATTTTTCATGGGCGCACTCTCATCATGGCATACTGTATCCCCCCCATGAGCCTGGCACAAGAATGGGCGCCGGCGACTGCCGATTTGCCGGAGTTCCGAAGCTTCCGGACCGGCAGTGCAAGGCTCCCTCAGCCTTCAAAATCTACCGGCGAGCCGCAAGCGTACTGTCTCATGTAGGCCGAACTATTGAACTCGGCGCCGGAAATGGTATCAGCGCTTGGGCGAAACACAGCCGGAACGTGGAATGTTTGGGAAACGATGGGGGGATCCCGCGCGCCTGGTCCGAACAGTGCGCCACTTGCGTTCCGAACAGATCATCAATCGCGTCAGGCGCCGAATTCTTCCGCCCAGCATCGCGCATGGACCGGCACCAGGTTTGCGCACGCCGACGGCGAGATGGCGGAATGCTGCGGGCCGGCCGGCCACCATGGTGTCCCCCCGGCGCTTCCGGATTCTTGGGCAGGTGGCGGAGCTGCTGGACGGTGCCGGCTGGAACAATCCAGCAATGCCGAAGCTGTGGCTGTACAACCTGCACTACTTCGACGATTTGCGCGCTGAGGCAAGCGAGGCCCGTGCATCATGGCATCGCGACCTGATCAACGCCTGGATCGCCGAAAATCGTCCCATGACGGGAAACGGCTGGGAACCGTATCCGATATCGCTGCGCATCGTGAACTGGGTCGCATGGGCGCTGGCGGGCAACGATCTGGGCTCCGCCGTGCGCGACAGCTTGGCAACGCAGGCGCGCGCGCTGAACTCCTCGCTCGAGTATCACCTGCTGGGCAACCATCTGCTCGCGAACGCGAAAGCCCTTGTGTTCGCGGGTTGCTATTTCTCGGGAGTCGAAGCAGACCGATGGCGACGCACCGGCCTGGATCTGCTGCAACGGGAGTGGCGCGAACAGGTGCTGTCGGACGGCGGCCACTTTGAGCTTAGTCCGATGTATCACGCCATCCTGCTCGAGGATGTCCTGGATCTCATTCAGCTTTCGAGGATCTATCCGCGCGAGCTTGCTGAAGCGGCGGCGCAATGGCCGGCCTTGGCCGCGCGTATGCTGGCCTGGCTGGGTGAAATGGTCCATCCGGACGGGGAAATCGCCTTCTTCAACGACGCCGCTTTAGGCATCGCGAGGACTTACGGGCAGCTTGCTGACTATGGGGAATCGCTGCACGTCTTGCGGAGCGCGGACGACACTACCGGTCGGCTGGCTGACAGCGGGTATGTGCGGCTGCGCTCCGGTCCCTGGCTCGCGATCCTCGATGCGGCCGAAGTCGGCCCCTCCTACCTGCCGGGACATGCGCATGCAGACACTCTCTCGCTCGAAGTGTCGTTTGGCGATCGTCGGTTGATCACCAACTCCGGGACGTCGTCTTACGCCCACGATGCAATTCGAGATGAAGAGCGTTCAACCGGCGCCCACGCGACTGTCGAGATCGATGCAGAGAATTCAACCGAAGTGTGGGCCAGCTTTCGCGTCGGGCGGCGTGCGCATCCATTCGGCAGATCGGTATCCGTGACCGGCCACATCCAGTCGGCCTCCGCCAGTCACGATGGGTACCGCTGGCTCCCTGGCCGGCCAGTCCACTGCCGCAGCGTCACGGTGTCGCCGACTTCGCTAGTTGTTCGGGACCGCGTCACGGGCGAGGGAAGCCACGCGATCATCGGTCGTTTTCCGCTGCACCCGCTGGTCGGTCGTATTTGCCCGGACGGGCAAGGCTGGTCGATCGAGGTGCCAGGGGAGCCGCGGCTTCGTGTGTCAGCGAGAGGAGCGTCGCAATTCCTGCTGAACGACGGGTACTATGCGCCGAGTTTTGGGCAACGAATCTTGCGACCGGTCCTTGCCTGGAGCTATACGGGCGGGCTACCCATGGAAGTCGAAACCCGGTTCGAGCTCTGATTTGCGTATCCTCTTCGTCACCGATCACTATCCGCCTGAGGCGAGTGCGCCGTCCATCCGCTGCAGCACGCACGCGAAGCGTTGGATCGAGCGCGGCCATCAGGTCACCATGCTGACCAATTTTCCAAACTACCCGGATGGCGAGGTGTTCGGCGGCTACCGGCAATCGCTCTACAAGCGCGAGATATACGAAACGGTGGACGTCGTGCGCGTACCGACGCTGGTGTTTCCAAATCGTGGTGCATTCCTGCGGATACTTGACTACCTGAGCTTCGTAGTGACGGCGAGCCTTGCGTCCCCCTTCGTTGCTCGGCCCGACGTCGTCATTGCGACGTCGCCACACATCTTTGCCGCGGTCGCAGGGTGGATTGTGAGCCGCGTTCACCGCAGGCCCTTCGTGTTCGAAGTGCGCGATCTTTGGCCGGACTCGATTGTCGCCGTCGGCGCCATGAAGGAAGGGAGAGTGATGAATCTTGTCCGGCGGGTGGAGCGCTTTCTTTATCGGCAGTCGGATCTCATCGTTACGGTCACGTATGCGACCCGCGATGTGCTAGCGTCGCGAGGAATCGACGCCAACAAGATCGTCGTCATCACCAATGGCGCAGACACCACGAAGCTCGCTCCGGGTTGCGCGGCATCGTCGTTGCGCGAGAAGCTTGGAGTTGAGAACAAGGTCGTCGTTTCGTACATCGGCACAGTCGGCATGGCGCATGGGTTGCAGCTCATCCTGGACGCGGCAGACGAGTGTCTGACCCACGTTCCCGAGGCGCAATTTATCATCGTTGGATCCGGTGCGGAGCGCGAGGAGCTACAACATCAGGCCGAGCGTCGGCGACTGCGGAACGTGTTGTTTGTCGGTCGCGTTTCGCACGACGAGATTGTCGACTATTGGCATCTCAGCGACTTCACGCTGGTATTGCTGAAGAACACCCCGCTGTTCAAGACGGTGTTGCCGTCGAAGGTCTTCGAGGCCTTGGCGACCGGCACGCCGATCATCACCAATGTGCGCGGTGAGCTGGAGCGTCTGCTGGAGCCACTGGGCGCAGCGGAGATGATCGAGCCGGACAGCGTGGAAGCACTGGTGAGCGCTATTGGGGAACTCGCACGAGATCCGGCGCGCCGGCGTTTGCTTGCGGCAAACGCCGCTGCTGGGGGCAAGCGCTACGAGCGCAAAGCGCTGGCCGATAGCATGCTGGAAGCTTTGCAACGGTGGTGTCCCGGGAAACCAGGAGAATCAGACCGGTCGGATCGCGGTCTCTCTCGAGACAAGACGAGCTAACTGCGCAGGCTGCCGGAACAACCTTCCAACTATCTGGTATTTAACGCCTTTTTGGAGTGGTCGATTCCGGGCGATTCGTTAGGTTCCGCCCACCGTTAGAGTTTGTATATTTCCGCGCGACTGGTTACACAGCGCTCCGCTGGGGAGGCCCGGATCAGCGTTAAGGCGGACAGCAAGCCCGACGATGCGAAAAGTCATTGCGATATTTGGAACGCGTCCGGAAGCCATCAAGATGGCCCCTGTCGTGACTGAGCTACGGCGGAGCCAGAGCCTTGATTTGCGTGTCTGTGTCACGGGCCAGCATCGGGGCATGCTGGATCAGGTGCTGGATCTCTTCGCGATCAAACCCGACCACGACCTCAACCTGATGTCGCCCAACCAAGCGTTGGACCAACTTACCGCCAAGCTTCTCACTGGGATCGGGCAGGTGCTGGATCAGGAGAAGCCAAACCTGGTCCTGGTCCACGGCGATACCTCGACCACGCTCGCCGGTTCGCTGGCTGCATTCTATCGCAGGCTGCCCGTGGGGCATGTGGAAGCAGGTCTGCGATCCGGCTCGCTGTCCGCGCCGTGGCCGGAAGAGATGAACCGCCGGGTCGCAACCCTTGCGACCCGGTTTCACTTCGCGCCAACCGAGCGGTCGCGGCAGAATCTCATCGATGAAGAAGTCGACCCGTCTCATATCCACCTGACCGGTAACACCGTCATCGATGCGTTGATGGAAACTGTGGAGCGGTTGAGGAGTGCGCCCTCTGCCGGCACCGAGCTGCGAGGCCGCTTCAGCTACCTCGATCTCGATCTTCCGCTGATCCTCGTGACCGGACATCGGCGAGAGAACTTCGGTGACGGGTTCGAAAATATCTGCAATGCGCTGCTCGATATTGTCACTCAGCACAACGTGCAGATCGTGTATCCTGTCCATCCCAATCCCAACGTTCTGGCGCCCGTCCAACGCTTGCTCGGAGCCCAAAAGCGGATTCATTTGATCGCCCCCCTGGACTACGAACCATTCGTCTATCTGATGGAGCGTTCACGTCTCGTGATCACAGATTCCGGCGGCGTGCAGGAGGAGGCGCCGTCGCTGGGCAAGCCGGTCCTGGTGATGCGCGAAACAACCGAACGTCCCGAGGCCGTCGACGCTGGAACCGTGATTCTCGTGGGCACGTCCCGCGAGCGTATCGTCAATGAGACAACCAGGTTATTGACGGACAGCGATCACTATGGGCGGATGGCGCAATCGGTTAATCCTTACGGCGACGGCCTGGCCGCAAAACGAATTCGCAAGGTGATCGAGGATCAACTGTGAGCGACGTAAAGCTAAAAGCGATTTGTGTGGTCGGGCTCGGTTATATCGGGCTCCCAACTGCGGTCGTGCTCGCCTCGCGAGGTGTTTCTATCGTGGGTGTCGATGTCAGCGAGGCGGTCGTTGCCAAGATCAACCGTGGTCAGGTTCACATCGTGGAGCCCGACCTCGATGCGGTGACCGCGCGCGCGGTTCAGGTCGGAAAGTTGCGTGCGGCCACGAAGCCTGCGCCAGCGGACGCTTTCATCATTGCCGTCCCCACGCCATTTCATGATGGGAAGGCGGACCTCAGCTATGTCGAGGCCGCGGCGGCATCCATCGCGCCGGTCTTGAAGAGCGGCGATCTCGTTGTACTTGAATCGACCTCTCCGCCGGGTACGACGGAAAGGATGACTGCCCAGCTTGCGACCCTGCGGCCCGATCTGCGCATGCCTGTGTCGGGGGTCGAAGATTGCGACGTTCATGTCGCCTATTGCCCCGAGCGCGTATTGCCGGGACGCGTGCTGGTCGAGCTGGTCGAGAATGACCGTGTGATCGGCGGCATCACAGCCAAATGCTCGGCGCGCGCCGAGGAACTCTATCGCATCTTCTGCACCGGCAGCCTGCTCAAGACCAGCGTCCGCACGGCGGAAATGTGCAAGCTGACCGAAAACTCGTTCCGAGACGTTGGTATCGCCTTTGCAAACGAACTATCGATTGTCTGTGATAAGCTCGGTATCAATGTCTGGGAGCTGATCCGGCTCGCCAACCATCACCCGCGCGTCAATATCCTCCAGCCGGGCCCCGGCGTCGGCGGCCATTGTATCGCGGTGGATCCCTGGTTCATCGTCGAGGCGGCTCCGCAGGAGTCCCGCCTGATCCGCACCGCGCGCGAAGTCAACGACGGCAAGCCGTCCTACGTTCTCGAGAAGATCAGGACCGCCGTCGCCGGCGCTCGGTCTGTCGGCGCCTATCCGAAAGTGCTGACGCTCGGTCTCGCCTTCAAGCCCGACGTCGACGATTTCCGCGAAAGCCCGGCGCTCGAGATCGCCGAAGAGGTGGCTGAGTGGAACAGCTGCGAACTGCTGGTATCGGAGCCCTTCGCCGAGCTGTTACCGGGAAGGCTTGCCACGCACAAGAACGTCCGCATGGTGCATGACGTCACCGAGGCGATCGCCGAGGCGCATATCGTCGTGATGCTGGTCAATCATCGTGCCTACAATGAAATCCCGCCGGCCGAGCTGAATGGCAAGGTGGTGATCGACACGCGTGGAGTATGGTCGTGAAGCAGCTTCTGGTCCGGTCGGGTAAAGTCTTTTTGCAGGACGTCCCGGCGCCGGTCGCCGGTCCGAAGAACGTGCTGGTTCGGGTGGAGCGTTCATGCGTGAGCGTCGGCACCGAGATGGCCGGCGTCAAGATGTCGGGCCTCCCGCTGTATCGCCGGGCCCTTAAGCAGCCGCACCACGTCAAGCGTGTGCTTCAGCTCATGCGAGATCAGGGCGTGGCGCGCGTCTACAAGCAGGTCAAGGGCAAGCTCGATGCGGGACTGCCGACCGGGTACTCGGCCGCCGGCACCGTCATCGCCATCGGATCGGAGGTCGACGGGATCGCGATCGGCGATCGCATTGCCTGCGCCGGCGCGGGCGTCGCCAACCACGCCGAAGTCATCGACGTTCCGGTCAATCTGTGCGTTCCTATCCCGCAGCAGGTCTCCTTCGACGCCGCAGCCACAGTGACGCTCGGTGCCATCGCGATGCAAGGCGTGCGCCGCGCGCAGCCGACGCTTGGCGAGACCGTCGTCGTGATCGGGCTAGGAATTCTCGGGCAGATTACAGCACAGCTCCTGACCGCAAACGGGTGCCGCGTAATCGGGACCGATGTGGATAACAAGCGCATCTCGACCGCGCTTGAAAATGGCCTTGATCACGGCATCAACCCGAACGACGGCAACTTGGTCGAAAGCATTATCAAGCTGACCGATGGCGTCGGCGCCGACGCCGCGATCATCACGGCTGCCTCCGCTTCCAGCGATATTCTCGCTCAGGCTTTTCAATCCTGTCGCAAGAAGGCGCGTGTGGTGATTGTCGGCGACGTGGGCCTGAACATGGCGCGATCGGACATCTACGCCAAAGAGCTCGATGTCCTGATCTCCTGCTCCTATGGGCCCGGGCGCTACGATCCCGTCTACGAGGAGGAAGGCGCAGACTACCCGCTCGCCTATGTCCGGTGGACTGAGAACCGCAACATGGGTGAATATCTTCGCCTGCTCGCGGTCGGTCGCCTTCGGCTCGATAACATGCTGCATGAGCCCTATCCGGTCGATCGTGCCGAAGAGGCGTATGGGCGGCTGGCAGGCGAGGGCGAGAAGCCACTTCTGGTCCTGTTGCAATATCCGCATCGGGAAGAGGCCGTGCGATCTGTGCTGCAGATTTCTGCTCCGAAGCCCGTCGATGGCCGCATCAAGATCGCGGTTGTCGGCGCGGGCAGCTTTGCGCAAGGCATGCACCTCCCGAACCTGAAGAAGCTCGGTGACAAGTTCGATCTTCGCAGCGTTGTGAGCCGCACCGGCCTGTCTGCGCGCACGGCCGCCGAACGCTTTGGTTTTAGCACCGCGAGCACTGATTTTCAGACTGTTCTCGATGACCCGCAGGTCGATCTTGTGCTCATCGCAACACGGCATGACCTGCACGCCGAAATGACCGTGGCGGCGCTGAAGGCCGGCAAGCACGTCTTTGTCGAGAAGCCGCTGTCGATGGCCGAGGAGGGGCTGGACGCCATCGAGGCATTCTACGAAGCCAACCCGAATGGACCGCTGTTGATGACGGGCTTCAACCGGCGGTTCGCGCCGGCTGTCAGTGCGGCCCGCGAAGTGATCAAGGGGCGTTTGTCGCCGATGATCGTGAACTACCGCATGAATGCCGGATACATTCCCTCCGACCATTGGGTGCATGGCCCACATGGGGGAGGCCGCAACATCGGCGAAGCTTGCCACATCTACGATCTTTTCAATTCGCTCACCGGCAGCCAGCCTGTCGAAGTTCAGGCCCGGTCGATTGTACCGGCCAGCGGCCATTGGCGGCGTGATGACAATTTCGTCGCCACCGTACGTTACGCCGATGGTTCGTTATGCACGCTGACTTATACGTCGCTGGGCTCGAAGGAGTTCCCCAAGGAGCGCTTCGATATTTTTGTGGACGGGAAAGTTCTCGTGCTCGACGACTACAAACGATTGGAGGTCACCGGCGCAAAGGCGGGCTGGAAGGGCTTGACCATTGAAAAGGGACAGTTCGAGGAGTTGGTGGCGCTCGCCGAAGCCTTCAAGCCGGGCGGCAAATGGCCGATTTCCCTCGCCGATCAGCTGTCGGCGACGCGGGTCAGTTTTGCGGTCGAGAAACAGCTCGCTGAGTAACGCGGTGCGTTCCGTTGTAGTGCTCGGGACCTAGTCGAACAATCGATGTATGCCCCACGCTCTCCAATTTGGGAATTTCGAAGACGCGGCCCCGCCCCTATTTAGCTCTCGGTCGCGGTCGGGGAAAACGGTGGTCTCTTCACGGAATGTCTTGAAGCAAGTCGTGCCGGCAAATCACTGGCCACCGTCTCGACGCCTTATTCACGCACCACACCAGGGCAAGGCCAAAAGCTGGTGGATTTGCGCCCTTGCAGGCGCGAAGCGTCGTTGGTAACTATGCGGCCTGCAAGGCCCTTTCCGTCCCATCTGCACGTGCGCTTTCCACGCGGTCGCAAACGGTTCTCGCCCTACTCTGGAAGGCGAGCTCGTCTCGGTAGGAATCGACCACCATTTCGCCGGATCTGAGTTTCTTGTAGGTCTGCTTTGCAGGGGGACTTCTTGAGAAGCGTTTTCGAGGTGTGAACGAATGTACGCGATTGGAATCAGCTCCGGGATCAAGCATGGTCACCATGATGGCGCGGCCGTGTTGTTGCGTGACGGTGAGCTGATTGCTGCCGCGGAAGAAGAAAGATTCACGCTGGCCAAGCATGCTCGCGGCGAGCTTCCGCGCGGTGCCATCGGTTTCTGCCTGAAGCAGGCCGGCATCACCATGCGCGACGTCGACTGGATCTGTTCGCCGCTGAAGACCTACACGAACTACGCTCAGCGCCTCACCGAATATTTCAAGTACCAGTTCGGGCACAGCCCGAGGATCGAGCTCTACGACCATCACCTCTGTCACGCCGCTAGCTCGTTCTACGGCTCCGGTTTCTCCGAGGCGACCGTTGCCTGCTTTGACTTCTCGGGCGACTCCAGCTCTGGTCTCGTCGCGCATGCGCGCGGCAATGACTTCCGCGTGCTGACACGATTCGGCCGCCACAACAGTCTCGGACTCTATTACGGGATGCTGACCCAGTATCTCGGCTATCAGATGACCAATGACGAGTACAAGGTCATGGGCCTATCGTCCTATGGCAGCCCCGAATATCTCGACAAGTTTGCCAAGCTGCTGCGCCCGGCCGGCATCGATTACGAACTCGATCCCGGGCTCGACAAGCGCAGGCGCGACGCCGAGATCTTCACCAGCGATTTCTCGACGCGACAGGAGCGTATCTTCACCGAGAAGATGGAGGAGATTTTGGGGCCGCGGCGCTTGCGCGGGGCGCCGCTCGACCAGCGGCTGACCAACATCGCCGCGAGCGGCCAGAAGCAGCTCGAGATCGTCACCACCGAGGTGATCCGCTCCGCGATCGCCGAGACCGGCTGCGGCGACGTCTGCATCGCCGGAGGCGTCGGGCTGAACTGCAAGATGAACATGGAGATCGCCGCCGAGCCGTCTGTGAAGCGTCTCTACGTCCCGCCGGTGCCGCACGATGCGGGTGTGGCGCTGGGTGCTGCGATGATGAAGTGTGCGGAGGCCGGCCACGCGATCGCACCGCTGACCCATGCCTATTGGGGACCGGAATATTCGAACGACGCGATCCGGGAAACGCTGGACAAGATCGGCGCGCGGTTCGAGTTGCTCGACGATCCTGTCTCGCGCTGCGTCACCGATCTGACGGAGCAGAAGACGGTGGGCTGGTTTCAAGGGCGGATGGAATACGGCCCGCGCGCGCTCGGCAACCGCTCGATCCTGGCCGATCCGCGCCATGTGGGCATGAAGGACCGCATCAACCTCACGATCAAATATCGCGAGGAGTTCCGTCCGTTCTGCCCGTCAGTGCTGTACGAGCGCCAGGCCGAGTATTTCGAGAACACGTTCGACGCACCCTTCATGGTGGTGACGTTTCCGGTCAACCAGAAGGTTGCGGAGACTATGCCGGCGGTGGTCCATGTCGATAACACAGCACGCATCCAGAGCGTCCATGCGGACAGCAATCCGCTCTACAGCCGCCTGATCGGCGAGTTCGCGCAAGCGACCTCACTGCCGGTTCTGATCAACACCAGCCTCAACATCAACGAGCAGCCGACAGTGAATGCACCGTTGGAAGCTCTGCATACCTATTTTTGCTCCGGTCTGGACGTGCTGTACCTCGGGCCCTACCGACTATCGAAGCCACGTTAAGCGAATGGATCGGTCCGATCGAAGGCTCAACCGACCGATGACGCGGTTCGCCCTTTGTAGTTTGGGCATCTCGCGAATTTGCCTGAATTGATGAAGGATCTGACATCGTTTGTCCGACGAATGTGGTACCAGAGCGATTTCATGAACTTCAGGAAAAGGCGACGGGTTAATCTGGCCGTCGGTGTGGCGGTTGCCGCCTACATCACGACTTCAGGTGCGGCTGCGCTAATTCCATTTCCGCTTGGACAAGAACAGCTCGGCCAATTGTTCTTCCCTCAGGAAGTTCCTTACGCGTGGATGACCTCGCTCGGATCTGCAACTTACTGGCTCTTATTTCTGCTGACGCTCGTAGTTCTTCCGATAGCTGCGATTGTCACCGAGAAGGTCTTTTCGTCAGCAACCCTTTCATTTTCCGACGAGATACCCTTGTGGATTCCGTTGGTGTTGGCGGGCGCCATGATCGCTTTCTGTATCTGGAGGCTTGCTCAGGCCGGCGGCTTGTCCGCGAGTGAGGCGTGGGATCAGAGCTTATGCTACGAAGAGAAAATCCTGAGGCGGGTCGAATTGTTCAATCTGCTTGGTAACAAGTACTATTCGTTCGTCTATTCGAGTCTACCCATCGTCGGTTGCTATCTGCTGGCGCGGGGATTGCTCAAACGCGAAAATGTCAGCCTCGGAGCCTGCGCGGCGCTGAGCCTGATCGTTCTTTGGTTGGATGTCGCAACTATTCAGAAAGCACCGGCGCTTCTCTATGTGCTGGTGCTCGGATTGACGTTGGCGCTCTCTGGATTCGGTCTCGTGCGCACCGCGATCTTGACGGTCGCGGCAGGAGGAACGATCTACTTGGCCCTGGCTCTGAGCCAATTTTGCGAAATCAAGAACGTCGGCGAGCCGGAAAACACTGTTCAGGCGGGTCCCCTCGGACGGTCGCCCGGGATTCCGCCGCCCGGTTCGGACTCATCATCCGCTCTCAACCCGCCATCATCCGTGCTCCGCTCGCCATCAGCAGCCGTTGGAGAGCCGTCGGAGAGCGCATTCAGTGCCGTGTTGCAGAAGGCAATTTGGATCGTGCGATCGGGCGTATTCCGGATGGCGGTCGGAACTCCATACTATGTGCAGATCTTTTCGGATCCCGATCAACGTTGCGGCATAGTGCGGCCGACCTTCAGCGGACTTCTTGCCCCGCAACCTTGCTATCCGGCCACGAAAGTGTTCGCGGTGATCTATCCCGCGATCACATACACGATGGGTTCGCAACCGGCCGGTGTGAGCCTGTCAGGCTATGCTGAGGGAGGTCTCTTTTACGCTGTCTTGGCGACGGTGATCGCCGGTTCGCTAATTGGCGTGATTTCAGTCCTGGCGAGAGGCAACGATCCCATGAGCATTGCCATGCAGGTGGCAGGCTGCCTCTACGCGTATTACGTGACCCAGGTTCCTCTAACGGCGACGCTGCTGGATAGCTATGGCCTCGTTTGGTTAATAGCTCCGCTTGCCGCAATGCGTGCGCTGGCATGGATGATTAGCATCATTCTCCGAAAATGAGTCACCGCACGCCGCGCAAGCTGCTCGATGCCAGTCACCTCGATGAGCTTGGTCGGCCGCGTTGGACTAGGGTTGAATCACTCGCGCTCAGCGCAAGGAGAGCGCTTGCCGCACGAACGCTTCGAGGTTTCCGTCCTGAAACAATAGGCCCTGAATGCCCGCAGCTTCGGCCGCCTCCAGGTCGCTTGGCTTGTCGCCGATCAGGATGCTTCTGTCGGCTGCCACTGGAAAGCGCTTGAGGAGGTCGGTGATCATGCCGGGCGCGGGCTTGCGACGGTCGCTTACGCGTCGATAGCGCTCGATGGTGGCTTCGGGATGGTCGGGACAGTATTCAAATGCGTCGATGTGCGCGCCGATTACTGCTAGCTCCTTAGTGATCCAGCGATGGAGAGTTTGGACGTCGCTCTCCTCGAAGAATCCGCGGGCCACACCCGACTGGTTGGTGACGACAAAGGCAAAATAGCCCGCGTCGTTGACGACCTTGACCGCTTCACGGGCGCCCTCTTTCCACTCGAACTTGCTCGCCTCGAAGACGTAGCCGTGATCGTGATTGAGTACGCCATCGCGGTCGAAAAAGACCGCCGGGCGCACCATTGTCGCTGTCATCTGCTGCCCCTGAAAAGTTGTGATCTCTCCTCACAAGTAGTTTGTCAAGGACCCGGATCTGATGGCGGAGCAGTAGTCCGCGATTACCTTTCCGTTGCTCCAGGCCGCAGGCGTTCGTCGACTCGGTGCCTTTCACTTGAATTCTGAGTCCGCTGATCGCAACGCACGCTTTGGTTCGGGAGTGTTTGGAAAACGAAATACGCCGTGGGAGCGGAATACACGGGTTCCTTGTCGAAGGGGCGTATGAGCACCGAAACGCCCACAGAGTAGCGCGCGCCCTCTTGATGCTAGCGGATGGAATGACAGCCTTTGTTGGGGGCGTCCGATCGGCCGCGCAATCTCAGCAGTTTTTGGACGCGCCGCGAAATAAGGGCGATGGTCACAACTGTCACTATGATCGGCACAACGGTGAGTTCGACGGGTTTGTCATCGAGTAACGACGTTCGTCCGGTTGCGCCGAGGAAGGTGAACAGGAAGACCTGCGGGGCACTGAATACCAAAGTGGCCAAGATGAACGACACCAGATGGATTTTTGTAAGTCCGAAAAGATAGTTTTGTAACGCGCTTGGTACCGGGGCACCGAGTCGCATGAGAGCGACGATGCGCCATCCTTCCTTGTCGACAGCTTCGGCTATCGCTTCCAATCTAGATCGTTGTTCGAGCTTTCGTCGAAACCACTCGGACGCGATATGGCGGGCTAGCAGAAACGCCAGCGTTCCTCCCGTTGTGCCGGCCACCAGGATGATGGGAGCCGCACCAATCCCAAATGATGCGCCGGCCGCAACGATAAGGATCGTCCGAGGAAAGACTATCAGCGCCGCCAACCCAAAGAACAGCGCGAGAGCGGCACCCGATGTGACGGAAAGATGCCCCAATCCCTCGAATGCCTCGATGATATAATCTGTCATAGGAGTTGCTTTGCGCCATCTGTGCAGACCAATCAACCCACCCAAAAGCCACAAGTGGGTGTATCCGGACCTTAGGCGAGGCCTACTTCTTGATTGACCCCAACCGTCGCTTAGGGCAGGAGTAGCAACTCACGGTAGTGCATTTTTTGGATAGTAGTGAATTGTCGTGGGTAAGGAATTTTCCCGTGCGTGGCAGGTGCGGCGCGCAGCAATTTATTCGGTCGGGATAGCGGGCGGTGTGGGGCTGGCGCTACTCGCCATTTTCGGCCTTTTTGACGATGCGCTTGAGAGGCGAATGTACAGGAATTGCCTAGCGGGCCACTCGGACAGGCCATTCCTCTGCCTAACTGAGGAGCGCGCAATACGGCTTAGATTCTACGTGCCTTAATATCCCCCGCCAACAACGACCAACGCGAGTCCATACCACCAAAGGACCGCGAGAGCATATGCCGTCGCGCCTACCTATTTGCACCGATTTCGCGCAGAATTCCGTGTGACCAGGGAATTGGGGTTTGAGCGCTTACCGCTCGTCCGCGATCACCTTGCCGTCGTTCGGCAGCGCGCCCGGGCTGACCAGCTCGACATTGCCGCCGAGTTTCGTCACCGCGCGCAAGGTGCCTGCAATTTCCTCGCGCAGGGCGTCGCTCGCGGCCGCAGTTTCCGCTCGCAGCGTCATCGCATCGGCCTCGCCCTGGCGCATGACGACGAGGCGCAGGCGGCCGAGCGCGGCATGGCGCTTGCCGATCTCGGCGACCTGCTCGGGGCGGACGAACATGCCCTTGACCTTGGTGGTCTGGTCGGCGCGACCCATCCAGCCCTTGATGCGCATGTTGGTGCGGCGGCATTTGCTCGGGCCCGGCAACACCGCGGTAAGGTCGCCGAGCGCGAGACGGATCCAGGGATGGTGCGGATCGAGCGAGGTCACCACGATCTCGCCGACGTCGCCCGGCGCGACGGGATCGCCGGTGCCGGGTTTGACGATCTCCATGATCAGATCCTCGTTCACGACCAGGCCCTCGCGCGCCTCGGTCTCGAAGGCGATGAGGCCGAGGTCAGCGGTGCCGAAGGCCTGGTAGGCGTCGATGCCGCGTGCCTTGATTTCGGCCTGGAGCGAGGGCGGGAAGGCCGCACCCGAGACCAGCGCGCGCTTGATCGATGAGACGTCGCGCCCCGAGCTTGCGGCGGCATCGAGCAGGATCTTCAGAAAGTCCGGCGTGCCGCTGTAGCCGACAGGGCGGTAGGCCTCGATCAGCTCGAATTGCTGTTCGGTATTGCCGGGGCCCGCCGGGATCACCGCGCAGCCGAGCGCGCGGGCCGAGGCATCGAAGATGAAGCCGCCGGGGGTGAGGTGGTAGCTGAAGGTGTTGAGCACGATGTCATCGGGGCGGAACCCGGCCGCGAACAGCGCCCGCGCACCGCGCCAGGGATCGGCCTGCCGCCCTTCAGGCTCGAAGATCGGACCGGGAGAGGTGAAGAGGCGGGCGAACGATCCCGGGGCTGCCGGCACGAAGCCGCCGAAGGGCGCTGACGCCTTGTGCAGGGCCGGCAGCTCCGACTTGCGGAGCACCGGCAGGCCCGCCAGCGCCGCCCTGGAGGTCACGGCGGCCGGATCTATGCCCTTCAGCCGCTCGGCGTAGGCGGGCGCGGCCATCGCGCCGCGCAGCACGTCCGGCAGGCGGGAGAACAGCTCCGCCTCGCGCACGGCCGGTTCGCGCGTCTCGCGGGCGTCGTAATGGGCAGTCATGGCTGGTCTTTCCGGGTTGACATCCGTTGCACGCCGCCGCCGGCATGGGTATCAGACGGCCAGTGTCGAGGCGTGGAGGGGACGCGATGGCGGACGAAGGCATCATTGCGGTGGACGAGGCGGCGATCGTCGTCGCGCGCCTGAAGCGCCGCATGATCGACGAGGCGCTGCCGCTGTGGTCGTCCGTCGGCTGGGACGATGCGGCAGGCGGTTTCGTCGACCGGCTGCACCGTGACGGCACGGCCGACACGGCCGCACCGCGGCGCGTGCTCGTGCAGGCGCGCCAGATCTATTGTTACGCCAAGGCGGCGCAGATGGGCTGGTACCCTGAGGGGCGCGCCATCGCGCTGAAGGGACTGGAGCATCTGCTCAGCAAAGCGAAGGCGCCCGACGGCCGGGCCGGCTATGTGCACCGGCTGACGCCGGAAGGCGCCGTGCTGGACGGCCGGCGCGATGCTTACGACCACGCCTTCATCCTGTTTGCGCTCGCGGCCGTCTACGCGCTCGACCAGGATGCGCAAATTCGCGCCGAGATCGACGCGCTGCTCGCCTTCCTCGACGGCCATCTGCGCTCGCCGCATGGCGGCGTCCATGAAGGCCTGCCGGTCTCGCTGCCGCGCCGGCAGAACCCGCACATGCATCTGTTCGAGGCGATGATCGCGTGCTTCGATGCGACCCACGATCTGTCGTTCCAGAACCGCGCCGGCGACTTCTTCGCGCTGTTCCTCGCCAATCTCTACGACAAGCAGAAGCGGATCCTGACGGAGTATTTCGAGGAGGACTGGTCCAAGATCGAGCCGGTCAGCGTCGAACCCGGCCATCAGGCCGAGTGGGTCTGGCTGCTGAAAGGGTTTGAACGCATCACGGGTTGCCCGACCGGACAGCGTCGCGCCGAACTGCTCGCGACCGCGCTGCGCTATCGCGACGAGGCCACGGGGTGCCTGGTCGACGAGGGCGATGCCAGCGGCAACATCCGTCGCAGCACTCGCCGGCTGTGGCCGCAGACCGAGATGGCCAAGGCGTGGATCGCGCAGGCCGAGTCCGGCGAGGCCGGCGCGGCGGACGAGGCGCGCGCGGCGCTGGTGCGGCTCGAACGGCATTATCTCAGCCATCCCGTGAAGGGCGGCTGGTACGACCAGTTCGATCGCGACGGCAAATCGCTGGTCGACACAATTCCTGCGTCGTCGTTCTATCATGTTCTCTGCGCAGTCACGGAAGCGGAGCAGGTGCTGAGCTGAGTTTCACAGCCACCGTTTGCGCCGCTTGAAGCTCTTGAGGTTCTTGAAGCTCTTGCGCTGATCGCCGGCGCCGCCGAGGTAGAACTCCTTGACGTCCTCGTTGTCGCGCAGTTCGTCCGCGGTGCCGTCGAGCACGACCTTGCCCTGTTCCATGATGTAGCCGTGGCTCGCAACCGACAGCGCGGCGCGGGCGTTCTGCTCGACCAGCAGGATGGTGACGCCGAGGTCGCGGTTGATCTTCTGGATAATCGAGAACACCTCTTTCACCAGCAGCGGCGACAGGCCCATCGAGGGCTCGTCCATCAAGATCATCTTCGGGCGCGCCATCAGAGCGCGGCCGATCGCAAGCATCTGCTGCTCGCCGCCTGAGAGATAACCGGCAAGGCCGGTGCGCTCCTTCAGGCGCGGGAAATAGTTGAAGACCATGTCGAGATCGGCATCGACCTCGCGATCCCTGCGGGTGAAGGCGCCGAGCTTGAGGTTTTCGAGCGACGTCATGTCGGCGACGATGCGCCGGCCCTCCATCACCTGGAAGATGCCGCGACGCACGATCTTGTCGGGATCGATGCCGGCGATAGCGGAGCCCTCGAACAGGATCTCGCCGCGAGTGACCTCGCCGTCCTCGGTCTTGAGCAGCCCCGAGATCGCCTTCAGCGTCGTCGACTTGCCGGCACCGTTGGCCCCGAGCAGCGCCACGATCGCGCCCTTGGGCACGTCGAGGCTGAGGCCGCGCAGCACCAGGATGACGTCGTCATAGACGACCTCGATGTTGCGGACGGCGAGGAGGGGCGGCGCGGGCACGACGCTGGGGGAGGGACGCTCGATGTGAGCCGGTTCACTCATGGCTAGTTACTCTCTTGATGTCGTCACCCGCGAAGGCGGGTGACCCAGTATTCCAGAGACGCTCGACGTTCCCCGAGAGGCCGCGGCGTACTGGATCCCCCGCTTTCGCGGGGGATGACGTTCGTGCGTGTGGTAAATGCCGGGCTCACCACCCCAGCAGTTCCGGCTTGCGAAGCAGCTCGACGGTCTTGACCTTCTCGAGCTTGATCGTGCCCTTGGCCATGAGATCATTGAGGTCGCCGTCGGTCGCACCCGCGATCTTGGTGCGATAGAGGTCTACCTTCAGCGTGCCGCGGTGGTCCTTGTCGGTCCAGGTCGAGGCATTGCAGACGCCGTCCATTCCGGCCGGCACCCAGTCCTTCTTCTGGTAGAAGCCCTTGGCGACGTTCTCGCCGGTCGCCCCGCCGTTCTTGGCAGCCCAGTCGAGCGCCTCCCTCATGTAGAGCGCCGAGCAGACCGCCGCGATGTAATGCACCGGCCGGTAGACCTTGCCGGTGGGGTCGGACATCTTGGAGATCTCCATCACCGTCTTCATGCCGGGCGCATCGCCGCCCCAGCTCACTGCGGTGCGCAGCGGGAAGATCACGCCGTTGGCGGCATCGCCGGCGGTCTTGGCGGCGTTCTCGTCCATGCCCCAGACATTGCCGAGGAACTGAATCTCGACGCCGGCGGTCTTGCAAGCCTTCAGGACGGAGATGTTGGAAGCCGCGGTGTTGCCGAGATAGGCGTAGTTGGCACCCGAGGATTTCAGGCTCAGGCACTGCGCGCTGTAGTCACCCGGTGTGAGCGCGAACACCAGCGGCGGCAGCACCTCGAAGCCGAGCTCCTGCGCCATGGCTTCGCCTGCGGCCTTCGGCGCGTTCGGATAGGGGTGGTTGGCGCCCATGTGCACGAACTTCGGCTTGCCGGGCTTGCCCTTGGCCTTCCAGTCCTCGGCCGCCCACATCAGCATCGCGCGCAGCGAGTCCGAATAGCTCGGGCCGTAGAAGAAATTATAAGGCGCAGGCTTGGCCTTGCCGCTGACGCCCTCGGGATCGGTGAGGGCTGCGGCATAGGAGCCGGAGAGGTCGGGGATCTTGTCCTGGGCGAGGAAGCCGGTCAGCGCTTCGGTGTCTGCGGTGCCCCAGCCCATAATCGCCGCGACCTTCGAGTCCGGCGCCGACCATTTCTTGTAGAGCGCGATCGCGCGCGGCACCTGGTAGCCGTAATCGTTGGTATCGACGCTGAGCTGCTTGCCGCCGACGCCGCCGTTCTTGTTGACCCAGGCGAAGGTGTCGGCGACGGCCTGGCCGTAGGGCGTGCCGACGTCGGAAGTGCCGCCGGAATAATCGGCGAGGTGCCCGATCGCGATCTGCGCCTGCGCGCTCGCCGAAAAGGCTGCGATCGCCAGCGCCAGCGATGCGGTGCTCAAAAGGGATTTTGTCTTCATTGGTTGCCTCCTCATGTTTTTCGTTGGTTAGAGAGTTGCCCGCGCTCAATGCGAGAACGGGTAGAGTTTCCAGTAGGCCTTGATCTGCCGCCAGCGATGCGCGAGCCCGTCCGGCTCGAACATCAAAAACGCGATGATGATCACCCCGATCGCGATCTCGCGCAGGAAGGTGATGTTGGTGTTGAGCGACAGCGCCTTGTCGATCGCGCCGCCCTTCAGGTACAGGCTGATGAATTCCATCGTCTCAGGCAGCAGCACCACGAAGGCGGTGCCCATCAGCGTGCCCATGATCGAACCGGTACCGCCGATGATGATCATGGCGAGGAACAGGATCGAGCGCTCGATGCCGAAACCCTCCTGCGACACCACGAGCTGGTAGTGGGCATAAAGCGCGCCGGCGATGCCGGCGAAGAAGGCGGCCAGCCCAAACGACAGCGTGCGGTATTTGGTGAGGTTGATGCCCATGATCTCGGCGGAGAGATAATGGTCGCGGATCGCCACCAGCGCACGGCCGTCGCGTGTGCGCATCAGATTGGTGACGAGGACGTAGCTCGCGACCACATAGGCCAGCACGACATAGAAATACTGTCTGTCGCCGCGCAGCGTGAAGCCGAAGATCGAGAACGGATTGGCGCTGGCCGGCACCGAGCCGCCGG
This sequence comes from Bradyrhizobium sp. 63_E2_N1_3, assembly GCF_052076005.1. Classification (NCBI taxonomy): domain Bacteria; kingdom Pseudomonadati; phylum Pseudomonadota; class Alphaproteobacteria; order Hyphomicrobiales; family Nitrobacteraceae; genus Bradyrhizobium; species Bradyrhizobium sp. 63_E2_N1_3. The sequence continues at coordinate 3,057,262 of NZ_CP197235.1, forward strand.
TGAACCACTCCGCGCGGGAGAAGAAGTCGAGCAGGATATATTGCGCCGCCAGTGTTGCGATGACGAGGTAGAGCCCCTTCAGTCGCGCCGCCGGGATGCCGAAGATCAGCCCGACCAGCGCGGTGACGACGCCCGCGAGCGGGATCGCGAAGAACACCGGGATCGGCGCGTTGTTGGAGATGTAGGCCGAGGTGAAGGCGCCGAGCAGGAAAAAGGCGGCATGGCCGATCGAGATCTGGCCGGTGAAGCCCACGAGGATGTTGAGGCCTAGCGCTGCGATCGAGAAGATGCCGATCTGGATCAGGATGCTGAGCCAGTACCCGCCAAGGAATTGCGGCACGAGGCAGAGCAACAGCACGCCGATGATCGCAAAGTTGCGGCTGGTCGTGGTCGGGAAGATCGTGGTGTCCGCCGCGTAGGAGGTGCGGAAATCACCAGCAGGGATGAGGGCAGGGCCGGCCATGGATCAGATCCGCTCGATGTCGTGGGTGCCGAACAGGCCGTAGGGCTTGATCATCAGCACGATGATGAGGACGTAGAACGGTGCGATCTCGTAGAGATTGCCCCAGTGCAGATACTCGCTGTCGACATATTGCGCGATGTTCTCGAGCAAGCCGATGATGATGCCGCCGAGCACGGCGCCGCCGACGGAATCGAGCCCGCCGAGGATCGCCGCCGGGAACACCTTGATGCCGTAGGCCGCAAGTCCCGAGGACACGCCGTTGACGACGGCGACCACCACGCCCGCGACCGCCGACACTGTCGCGGAGATCGCCCACGCCATCGCGAACACGCTCTTGACGGAGATGCCGAGCGACTGCGCGACCTGTTGGTTGAACGCGGTGGCGCGCATGGCGAGGCCGTACTTCGAGGCGCGGAAGAACCAGGCCATGCCGATCATCATGGCGACCGAGACCACGAGGCTCATGACATAGACGGTCTGGATCTGAAGCCCGAGCAGGCTGACCGACTGGCTCTCGAACACGCGCGGGAACGGTTGCGGATTGACGCCGAATATCCATTTGAGCGTGGCCTGGAGCACGGTCGAGAGGCCGATCGTCACCATGATCACCGAGATGATGGGTTCGCCGATCATCGGTCTCAGGATCAGCACCTGGATCGCGATGCCGAATACGAACATGAACACCAGCGTCATCGGCATGCCGATCCAGAACGGCACCTGGTACTTCGCAAGCAGCGCCCAGCACACCCAGGCGCCGACCAGCAGCAGCTCGCCTTGCGCGAAGTTGACGACCTGCGTCGCCTTGTAGATCAGCACGAACGACATTGCGACCACGCCATAGAGCGTGCCGACCACGAGGCCGTTGACCAGGAGCTGGATGAGGAAGGCGGTGTTCATGTCGATGTCCGCGCAAAATGCAGAAGCGATGACGGTGCACCCTCTCCCCTTGTGGGAGAGGGTGGCTTCGCGAAGCGAAGCCGGGTGAGGGGTTCTCTCGGCAGCGACGGTGCGGAGAGAGGACCCCTCAGCCGGGCGAGGGTGTGGCTAGCGGCGGAGATGCCCTCTCCCACCGGGGGAGAGGGCGCATCGGCTGGCAGCGCGGCCTCGGTCCGAAGCAGGCTCACTCCGCAGCCTCCGCCATATGCCCATGCCCGCCCAGATCCACCACGCGCAGCGTCGTTCGCACGCGCTGCGTGGTGCCGTCCTGGAAGCGGATCACGGTGTCGACGGGGATGTCGGCGTCGCCGCGGTAGATCGCGTTGATGATGCCTTCGTATTTCTCGTTGATGACGCTGCGGCGCACCTTTCGGGTGCGGGTGAGCTCGCCGTCGTCGGCGTCCAGCTCCTTGTAGAGCAGCAGGAAGCGCGAGATGCGTTGCGCCGGCGGCAATGTGGTGTTGACGGTCTCGACTTCCTTTTTGAGCAGCGTATAGACCTCGGGCCGCGAGGCGAGGTCGCTGTAGGTCGTGAACGAGAGCCGGCTCTTCTCCGCCCATTTCGAGATGATGGAGTAACGGATGCAGATCATCGCCGCGAGCGTGTCGCGGCCGGCCCCCAGCACCACGGCCTCCGCGATATAGGGCGAGAACTTCAGCTTGTTCTCGATGAACTGCGGCGAGAAGCGCTCGCCGCGCGAGGTCTCGGCCAGGTCCTTGATGCGGTCGATGACGACGAGCTGGCGGTTCGCGTTGAAATAGCCGGCATCGCCCGACAGCATCCAGCCGTCCCTGATGTCGGCAACGCTTGCTTCGGGGCTCTTGTAGTAGCCGAGGAACATGTTGGGATGCCGCACCACGATCTCGCCGACGCCGTGGACGTCGGCATTGTCGATGCGGATCTCGACGCTGTCGGCCATCGGCACGCCTGTCGTGTCGGGATCGACCTTGCCCTCGGGATGCAGCGTGTAGGCCCCTAACAGTTCGGTCTGGCCGTAGAGCGTGCGCAGCGGCACGCCCATGGCCTGGAAGAACTTGAAAGTATCAGGGCCGAGTGCCGCGCCGCCGGTCGCGGCCGAACGCAGGCGGGTAAAGCCGAGGCGGTCGCGGAGCGCGTGGAACAGGATTGCGTCGGCAAAGTTCGAACGTTTGCCGTCTGCGAGCGCGGCGAGGCCGCTTTTCATGCCGATGTCGAACAGGCGCTGCTTGAAAGGCGTCGCGTCCATCACCTTGGCGCGGACGTCGGCGGCGATGGATTCCCAGACGCGCGGCGCAAACAGCACGAACGTCGGCGCGATTTCGCGCAGATCGTTCATCATCGTATCAGGCTCTTCGACGAAGTTGATCTTCATCCGGCACAAGAGGCCTTTGCCAAGCACGTAGACCTGCTCCATGATCCACGGTAGCGGCAGCACGGAGACGTATTCGTCGTCCGGCCCCTTCGGATCGAAGGCGAGATAGGTCGCGCAATGGCCGAGCACGCGGCCGGCGGCGAGCATGGCGAGCTTCGGGTGCGAGGTGGTGCCCGACGTGGTGCAGAGAATCGCGACATCCTCGCCCTTGGTGGCATCGACGAGGCGATCGTAGAGCTCCGGCTCACGCGTGGCGCGGCCGCGGCCGAGTTCGGCGAACGCTTCCGCCGACATCAGTCGGGGATCGTCGTATTTCCGCATGCCGCGCGGATCGGAATAGATGATGTGCTTCAGCCGCGGCACACGCTCGGCAAGCGCGAGCAGCTTGTCGACCTGCTCTTCGTCCTCGGCGAAAACGACCTGCGCCTCGCCATAGTTGAGGAGGTAGGAGGCTTCCTCGTCCAGCACGTCGCGATAAAGCCCAAGGCTCAATCCACCGATGGCGTGGGTCGCCACTTCCGCCGCGACCCAGTCCGGCCGGTTGTCGCCGATGATGCCGATGACGTCCTCGCGCCCCAGGCCCAATTCGATGAGGCCGAGCGCGAAGTCGCGTACGCGGGTGTGGTAGTCATTCCAGGTGAAGACGCGCCAGAGCCCGAGATCCTTTTCGCGCAACGCGATCTCCTTGCCGTGCTCCCTGGCATTGAGCCGCAGCATCTTCGGATAGGTGTCGGCCTGCGCGACGCGGCCCGCGTAATCCATCATGCCGCACTCTCCTGCGCTGGCGGAGCATCGTCCGGATCGACCAGCACCTCGTCCTCCTCGCCGAGATAGGCGCGCCTGACGTGGGGATCGGCGAGCACGGCGGCCGGATCGCCCTCGGCGATCTTGCGGCCGAAATCGAGCACCATGACGCGGTGGGAGATGTCCATCACCACGCCCATGTCGTGCTCGATCATCACCACCGTCATCCCGAACTCCTCGTTGAGGTCGACGATGTAGCGCGCCATGTCCTCCTTCTCCTCGAAGTTCATGCCGGCCATCGGCTCGTCGAGGAGAATGAGGCGCGGTTCCAGCGCCATGGCACGGGCGAGCTCGACGCGTTTGCGCAGGCCGTAGGAGAGGGTGCCGGCTTGCGCCTTTCGCACCGACTGGAGATCGAGGAAGTCGATGATCTCCTCGACCTTGCGGCGGTGCTCGAGTTCTTCCTTGCGCGCGCCGGTGAGCCAGTACAGCGATCCCGTGAGGAAATTGTTGTTCAGGAGGTGATGGCGCCCGACCATGATGTTGTCGAGCACGCTCATGTGGTGGAACAGGGCCAGATTCTGGAAGGTGCGGCCGATGCCGAGCGTGGGGCGCGCGTTCGGCGTCAGCCCTGTGATGTCGCGGCCCCGGTAGAACAGCTGGCCCTCGGTCGGCTTGTAGCGGCCGGAAATACAATTCACGATCGAGGTCTTGCCGGCGCCGTTGGGGCCGATGATCGAGAACAGCTCGCCGTCATTGATTGCAAAGCTGACATCGGTCAGCGCACGGACGCCGCCGAATCGCAAGGACACGCCGCGCACTTCGAGACTGGTAGCCACCAAACAAATCCCTCCCGGTGATGGCGCATTCAGCGGCGCTCTTCGTCCGTTCCTGTCGGGCGATCCTAGTACGGCCGTGCCGGTGAGGCCATGCAGCTATTGGTCTCGACCGGCGCCGCGCCACTCTTGCTCCCGATCGGGATCAAAAGCCGCATCGCCCAAGGTGGTCCTCAATAGGGGAAAGCGCTATTTTGAAATGTCTCCCGCCTGACAATTCTGCGACAAAGTTTTTTCAGGCGGGAGTGGCCTTCATCTTTCGTCGGATGGTGGTCGAAGCGATCGTGTTGCAGTGCAGCAGAGAGATTGGGTGGCGAACGGTGCGGCTGGCTTCGGCATCATGATTTCAGTGGATCAACTGAAGCGGGTCGCCGCCTGGTCGCGCGAGCTCACGGACGCGGAGATCGAGGTCGCCCGCACCGGGATCACGGAACGGTTCTACCGCACCGGTGAGACCGTGTTCATGCGCGGCGATACGTTCAGCTATTGGGCGGGCATGGTGAGCGGCCTGGCACGGATGGGCGGGGTCTCGCGCGACGGCAAGGAGACGAGCCTTGCGGGGCTGACGGCCGGGGCCTGGTTCGGCGAGGGCAGCGTGCTCAAGAACGAGCCGCGCCGCTACGACGTGGTCGCGCTGCGCGACAGCCGCGTCGCGCTGATGGAACGCAGCGCCTTCATGTGGCTGTTCGAGAACAGCGTCGGCTTCAACCGCTTCCTGGTGCGCCAGCTCAACGAGCGGCTCGGCCAGTTCATCGGCATGCTCGAGGTCAACCGCACGCTGGATGCCACCGCACGCCTCGCGCGCAGCATCGCCTCGCTGTTCAATCCGATCCTCTATCCCGAGTCGACCGCGCATCTGGAAATCACCCAGGAGGAGATCGGGGCGCTCTCGGGCATGTCACGGCAGAACGCCAACCGCGCGCTGAACCGGCTGGAGAAGGAGGGGCTGCTGCGGCTCGAATATGGCGGCGTCACCATTTTGGATGTCGAGCGGCTGCGCGGCTACGGGGACTAGCGCGCGTTTGCGGGAGCGTGGACCGGCCAGAGGTCGGCGCGCCAGCGGATCGCGATCGCCAGCATCGCGATGAAGCCTGCGGCGGCGTAGAGCGAGCCCGTCGCGGAATAGCCGATGATGTCGATCAGGCTACCGGCCGCGAGCAATCCGAGCGGCAGGCCGTAGATCACCATCATGCGGACGCCCATCACGCGGCCGCGCAGGTGTGCGCTCGCCGTCCGCATCAGGATCACGGCAGCTGAGATCATCGACATGCTCTGGGCGATGCCGGCGAGAACGAGGCAGGCCATCGCCACCGGCATGGTCCTGATCTCGACGAACACCAGCAGCATGGCGTACCAGGCCAGCGTCGCGCCGATGAGAAGCCGGGCAATGCGCAGTCCGCTGACCAGGCTGAGCGTGATGGAGCCGATCAGCGAGCCCACGGCGAAGCTCGCCGAGAGATAGCCGAGGCCGGTCTGGTCGGTATGAAAGATGTCCCGCGCGATGTAGGGCAATAGTCCGCCGGTGAAGGGAAATGCGGTGAGATTGGCCAGGAAGGCGACGCACAGCGCCGCGCGCATTCCCGGGCCGTTCCAGGCATAGACGATCCCTTCCTTGAGGTCGCCCAGCAATCGCGAGACCGCGTGGCTGTTCGCCGGAAGATCGCTCGTCGTGACGGTCCTTTTCGGCCGGGTCAGGCAGAGCATGAGAAGTGCGGCCGCGAGATACAGACAGGCGATCGCCACATAAACGAGGCCGATGCCGAGGACGGCGAACAGACCTGCGCCGGTCAGCGCTCCGGCGATGCGGGCGCTGTCCTGGGTCGTGCGCGCAACGCTGATGGCGTCCACCAGTTGCTCGGCCGGCATGATCTCGGCAAGCAGCGCGCCGCGAACGCCGAGATCGGAGGGGCGGATCAGGCCCATGAGCGCGACGATGATCATCACGCTCAGCGGCGACAAATGACCGGTCAGCGCCAGAACCATGATGGTCGACGAGAGCGCCGTATAGGCAAGGCGCATCACGACCAGGAGATCGCGATGCCCGATCCGGTCGCCGATCATGCCGAGCACCGGCGCGACCAGGGTCCCGACGAACTGCAGCGACGCAAGCACGGTGAGCAGCAGCACCGAGCCTGTCTCGACCATGATGTACCAGCCGAGCACCAGCGTCTCCACTTCGAACGCCCACGAGGTGAGCAGATCGGACGGCCACTGGAAGCGATAGTTGCGGATGCGGAATGGCGCGAGTGCGGAAGGTCGTGCGGATGTGCTCAAGATGCGATGACGGGTTTCACGGCGATTCCCCCTTGTTTTTGTTCTTCTGTTGGCAGGGTAGCCCCGGCCATGCCCCTGTCAATTGGCGCTACCGCATGCCGCCATGCTTGCCGACGATTTGCGGTGCGCCAGTGCGCCCACAGCATCGCTTCGTCGCCCGGCCGATACGGAGAGGCTGACCAACCGCCGCTTGCTCTTCCCGTGCGACGAGCCCATGCTTGCCAGGTTCCTGGGCCCATCCGGCAGGTCCAGGAGCTCGCGCCATCGCGGCTTCCGCGAGGTCCTGACCCATGAACTGCTCTTGCTGTGGTTTAGAGGTCCAGAGCGGCTTTGCCTTCTGCCCGAAGTGCGGCACGAAGCAGCCGAACGCGTGCCCAGGCTGCGGGTTTCCATGCGCGCCGGATTTCGCCTATTGCCCGAAATGCGGTGCCTTCGTCGCTGAGGTCCCCACAGGCGGGCAGGCATCGGCGCGGACGAGCCCGACGACGCTTCCGATCCGGTCCTCCTCGCCGCCGCTCGTGCCGGCGGAGGAGGCTCAAGCCGCATTTCGAGCTCCGTCGGACAAGATCGACAGCGAGGCGAACCGCCGCACCATCACCGTGCTGTTTGCCGACCTCAGCGGCTTCACTGCGATGAGCGAGCGGCTCGACCCCGAGGTCATGCAGACGCTTCAAAACGAATTGTTCGAGGAGCTGACGGCCGCGGTGCAAAGCTTTGGCGGCTTCGTGGACAAATTCATCGGCGATGCGCTGCTGGCTCTGTTTGGCGCGCCGGCGGCGCACGAGGACGACCCGGAGCGGGCGGTGCGCGCTGCCCTCGACATGATCGGCCGGACGGCGCGCCTCAGCGAACGCGCGAAGGCGTATGCCGGTTCACCGCTGCTGCTCCATGTCGGCATCAACACCGGGCACGTCGTCGCGGGCGGGCTCGGTGCGGGTGTTTCCAAATCCTATTCGGTGACCGGCGACACGGTGAATACCGCCCAGCGGCTACAGTCGATGGCGGCTCCGGGCGAGGTGCTGGTCGGGCCGTTGACCCACCGTCTGACGCGGCATGCGTTCTCCTATGACTCGCTTGGCGAGGTCTCGCTCAAGGGCAAGATGGGCAGCGTGCTGGTCCACCGTCTGAAGGAGCCGCTCGACACGCCCCGTGCGGCGCGCGGTCTCGACACGCTGGGCCTCAATGCGCCGTTGATCGGGCGCGACGCCGAGCTTGCGCGCCTGATCGGCAGCCTTGATCGCGCGTGCGGCGGCGCGGCCCAACTGGTGCGGCTGGTCGGTGAAGCCGGCATCGGGAAAACGCGCCTGGTCAGCGAGTTCGTCGCGCGCATCCGCGACCAGGATCGATTCGCCGGCGTGGCGATCCGGCACGCGGCGTGCTCGCCGCTGGGCGAACAATCCTACGGCACTCTCGCCGCCGTGCTGCGCAGCGCCTATGGCATTGCGCAGAAGGCGGGCGCCGCAGAGGCGGAGGCGAAGGTCGCGGAAGCGCTGTCGGAGCTTGGCCTCGCGACCGACGAGGCGGACCGCCTGATGCCCCTCTATCTGCACGTCCTCGGCCTCGGCGACCCCAACGCCGCGCTGAGACATGTCGAGCCCGAACAGCTCCGCCGGCAGATATTCTTCGCGATTCGCACCGTCTTCGAACGCCGCCTGGCACTGTCGCCACTGCTGATCATCGTCGAGGATCTGCATTGGGCCGACGCGGTGTCGCTTGAAGCGTTGCGGTTCCTGATGGATCGGTTGGAGCGGACGCGGCTGATGCTGCTGTTTACGCATCGGCCGATGCTCGAACTGGACCAGTTCGGTTCGAGCAGGATCAGTCACACTACCCTTCGGCTGCCCCCGCTTGGCGACGCCGACGGCCAAAGGCTGCTCGCGGCCTATTTCGGTCACGGTTGGCGTGAACCGCCGGGAGCTCTGTTCGGTCGAATCCTCGATCGCGCCGGCGGCAATCCGCTTTTCCTCGAGGAGATCATACGCGGCCTCATCGAGGCCGGCACACTGGAGCGCGACGGCGCGCAGTGGCGGATGAAGTCGGATGAAGCCGCCGCCGATATCCCGGCAAGCATTCAGGCGCTGTTGCTGGCGCGTCTCGACCGGTTGCCGCATCAGGTGCGCCGCCTGGCACAGGAGGCTGCGGTGATCGGCCCGCGTTTTGATGCGGCTGCTCTCGGTGCGGCGGCAACCGAGCCGGCAAGGGTTGAAGCAGGGCTCGAGCTTCTGTGCGACGCGGAGATCATCGAGGAGATCGCGGGCGCGAACTCGATTTCGCTGCGGACGTATCGCTTCACGCAAACCATGCTTCAGGACGTGATCTATCAAAACCTGCTTCTGCAGCGCCGGATCGAGCTCCATGGACGGATCGGCGGGGCGCTCGAGAGGCTCTATGGCACCGAGCCCGAGCGCCTCGAAGATATCATTCTGCTCGGACATCACTTCAGTCTGAGCGCGAGCAAGCCGAAAGGCGCGCGCTATCTGCGCGCAGCCGGCGATCGCGCACGCGCCAGCTATGCCAACGACGATGCCATCCGTCTCTACCAACAGGCCCTCGCCGTGCTGTTGACCGGCGTCGAACGGGAGCCGGAACGTCTGGTCCTGTACGAGCGGATTGCGGACCTTTGTGGCGCGGCTGGCCGCCGGAACACGGCCGAGGAGCACTATCAGAGCGCGTTGGAGGGGCACCGCGCCATCCAGGACCGGATCGGCGAAGCGCGAATTCTTCGCAAGCTTGGCCGATTGCTGTGGGACGCCGGCAAGCGGATCAAGGCAGAGGCGCATTACGCCGAGGCGGCCAACCTGCTTGGAGGGACCGACGCGCCCATCGAGTGGGCGCATCTCCTGCAGGAGCGCGGCCGTCTCGCGTTTCGGACCGGCGATCATGTCGCCGCCGCAAGATGGGCAGACGAGGCGCTCGGCTATGCGCGGTCCGTACCGGCGGACGCGGACGAGCAGGCCGGTCTTGAGGCGGCACGCGCGATTGCGGAGGCCCTCAACACCAAGGGGGTTGCGCTAGCGCGGCTTGGACGACACGAGGAGGCGGTGCGCGAGGTGGAGCAAAGTGTTGCAGCCGCCGAAACCGCCGGCCTTCTCAACGTAGCCTGCCGCGGCTACACCAATCTCGGTGTGCTCTACACGATCGTCGACCCGGCGAAAGCCGTGGAGGTCTGCCGGTGTGGACTCGATGTCGCGCGTCGGATCGGGGATCTCGGCTTCCAGGCGCGTCTTCTCGCCAATTTTGCCGTTGCCTGTTGCACGTTCACGGACAGATGTACCGAGGAAGGGGTACCGGCTGCCGAGAAGGCGATCGAAATCGACCGTGCGCTCGATCAGCGCGAGCATCTCTCCGTGCCGCTGATCGTGCTCGGGCAAATCCATCAATGCCATTTCCGCCCCGATCTGGCCGCCCTCTGCTACAATGAGGCTATCGAGGTGGCGAACGAAACCGGCGAACCGCAGCAGCTCTTTCCATGCTATGATGGTCTTGCCACGCTGAGCCTTGATCGAGGCGACATGCCCGAGGCCGACCGATATTTCGCGCTGGCCCATGATGTCTGCGCTCGCCACGGGCTCGATCCTGCCGGGCTGATCGTGCTGCCATTTCTTGACTAGGTCATATGAAGGAGTTCAACCATGTCAGAACTTCATGTCGATGGACCGCTTCAACCGGGCGATCGCGCGCCAAACGTCGTGCTGGACGCGATCACACGGGATGGGACGATCTCGCTCCAGGATTTTCGCGGGCACAGTCCAATACTGATCGGCTTGTTTCGCGGGCTGCACTGCCCGTTCTGTCGGCGCCATATCGCGGCACAGGCGCAACTTGACGCAGCCCTGCGCGACAAGGGCGTCGAAAGTCTCACGGTCGTGAATACGCCCATCGAACGCGCGCGGCTCTACTTCCGCTATCATCCCTTGCCCAATCTGCTCGCCGCGTCCGACCCCGAGCGGGTCTCGCACCGTGCGTTCGGCCTGCCCACTATCGAGTTTACGGAGAACGAAACCGAGTGGCCGCGCAAGGTGGGTATGGACGTCGTCAAGAGCATGCAGGTGGATGTGCCCGGCGAAACGTCGGGGCCGATGAATCGGTTGGCGGCTTCCGAGTACCTCAACAACAAGGACGGCTACGAGATGATGGAGGCCGATCAGCGCATGGCGGCAACCGGCCAGGGCCAGCTGTTCGGCCAGTTCCTGCTCGATCGCGAGGGGATCGTGCGCTGGACCTTTACCGAGGTTCCTGAAGGCGGCCACCGCATGTTCGGGGCTCCGAGCCCGCAGGAGTTGATGTCGGCCGCATCGCAGGTGGCGAGCTAGGCATCGGCTGGTGATTAACCCGCCACCTTCGGCCGTTTCTCGGCGAGCGCTGCCGCCATCGCCGAGATCAGCGGGCGCATGAAATAGTGGTCTTCCGCCGGTGCGATGTCCGTGCGCAGGCCATGCGCGGCGAGCTCTCCCGACACTGCAGGACCCACCGACGCAATCAGCGTCCGCTCCAACCCTGCGCGCAACTTCGCCTCACTGCCATGTGCCTTCGCGGCTTCCACGAGGCGGCGGACCTGGCCAAGATTGGTCAGCGCGATGGAATCGATCCGCCCCTCGGCCATGTCGTCGATGGCGGCGACGATGTTGGCATCCGCTGCCTTGGAATCGTAGGCATAAGGCAGCACGGTATCGACATCGGCGCCTTGCACGGCAAGCGCGCCGGTCAGGACGCTGTGGTCCTTGTCCGGATAAAGCTGAAGGCCGACGCGTCGCCCCTTCAGATCAAGCCTGCCCAGCATTTCGATCACGCCTTCGGTGGTCGGCTTCTCCGTGGTCTGCTGCGCATCGAGGGAGATCTCGCGCAACGCCCTGCCGGGCTTCGGGCCGCGGGTGAATTTTCGCGATTTGGCGAGGGCTGCGACCAGGGCCTGGTCGAGACCACGGCTCCGCGCGAGCTTCATGATCCGCCGCAGGCCTTCGCCCGTCATCAGCACGAGGTCGTCAAGGGGCTGGTCGATGGCGCGGCGGATCCAGGCCTCGACCGGGGCGGGATCGGGCGCGTCGTGAATGGTGAACATCGGGCACTGCACGACATCGGCACCTTGCTCCGCCAGAAGCTTTGAAAACTGCGCCTCCTCGCGCGTCTCCAGGATCAGGATGCGGTAGCCGTTCAAGCGGTCGGCCATGGGTGTGCTCCGGCGGTAAATTGCAATGGTCCATTCATCCTGACTCCGCTGTCGGGATTGGCGCAAGGGCGGGGTCGGTGATAGAGCAGGGCGCAAATCGCGGGTCGTTCCGCAGTCGCTGCCCAAACCTTCATCAAGAGCCATGCCCGATCATCAATATGTCCTGACCCTGTCCTGTCCGGATCGTCCCGGCATCGTCTCGGCGGTGTCGACCTTTCTGGCCCACAACGGACAGAACATTCTCGATGCCCAGCAGTTCGACGACGTCGAGACCAAGAAGTTCTTCATGCGCGTGGTGTTCACCGCGGCCGATCTCGCCGTGGAGCTGTCGGCGCTCCAGACCGGCTTTGCCGCGATCGCGGAGCGTTTCGGCATGGAGTGGCAGATGCGCGACCGTGCCGCGCATCGCAAGGTAATGCTGCTGGTGTCGAAGTCCGACCATTGCCTGGTCGACATCCTCTATCGCTGGCGCACCGGCGAGCTGCCGATGGTCCCGACCGCAATCGTCTCCAACCATCCGCGCGAGGTCTATGCCGGGCTCGATTTTGGCGGCATCCCGTTCCACCATCTGCCTGTCACCAAGGAGACCAAGCGCGAGCAGGAGGCGCAGATCCTCGATCTCGTCGCCGAGACCGGCACCGATCTCGTCGTGCTCGCGCGCTACATGCAGATCCTGTCGGATGATCTTTCCGCCAAGCTTTCCGGCCGCTGCATCAACATCCACCACTCGTTCCTGCCGGGCTTCAAGGGCGCAAAGCCCTATCACCAGGCCCACGAGCGCGGCGTCAAGCTGATCGGAGCGACCGCCCATTACGTCACGCGCGATCTCGACGAAGGTCCGATCGTCGATCAGGACGTCGAGCGCATCAGCCACCGCGACACGCCGGAGGATCTCGTCCGCAAGGGCCGCGATATCGAGCGGCGCGTGCTGGCCCGCGCGATCCGCTACCACCTCGACGACCGCGTCATCCTCAACGGCCGCAAGACCGTGGTGTTCATGGACTAGCGAATAGTGGAGTGGCGAGTAGCGAATGGAGAGGGTGGCGATATTCGCCACTCCCTATTCGCCATTCGCTCCCCTAGCGCACCGCGCCGCCCGACGTGGACCCCGTCGCGCCCTTCTGCGCCTGCTCTTCCTTCTCGCGATCCGCCGCCGGCAGCAGCCGCTTGCGTTCGCGCTCTTTCATGTAGGCGTCGTATTGCGGCGTGCCGGGCCGCGGCGGTGCGTCGGCCGGCAGGCCGCCGGCCCATTGCGGGACGTAGTCGCCCATACCGGCGGAGAGCTTTTCGTTGACGGTGCCGCAGCCGGACAGCCCCGCGGCGAGCGCAACGAGGGTGAGGACGGAGCGGAAAGGCTTGAGCATTGTGCGCGCGAATTCAGTCGTGTTGGACGCCGGGTTAGGCTGGCGCGGGAAGAGTAGTCTTCAACAAGGTAAAATAGACTTATTCGAGGTAGGTAATTAAATACCGATTTGCGGTGAACCGAAGCCTCGCCGGTGTCCGAATTCTGCAAAAGAAAGACGAAATCCTCCATCCACGCGGCCGGCTGCTTTCTAGACTGTCCAAGGGGCGCGCGACAAACTGGCTTGGTCGGCGGCGGGGCTTTTTCGTTGACAGGTCCATTTTATTTGTACAATCGTACAAATAGGAGCGACCAGGATGGGGATGCTCGGGTTACCCCGACGTAACCACGGCATCGCTCCCGTCGTCGGCAATCGGGACGCGTGGCTTGCGCCGAATGGTCGCCAAACGTCCGATTGACAATAAGGGCGCGAAAGACGCCATGTGGCGCGACATCGCGCGTGCGTGAGCTAAGGTTGAGCCAAGGACCGGGCACTCGGTCCGGCGCACAAGAGGTCAGGAATGAAGGGGAGGGACATCTGATGTTCGAACGGAAGACGTTTTCTTATAAGGTCTCTTGGACCGCAGCAGCGGCCGCCATCGCCGGCCTCGCGGCCATCGTGCCCGCCAAGGCCGAGGACACCGTCAAGGTCGGCCTGATCCTGCCGATGACCGGCGGTCAGGCCTCGACCGGCAAGCAGATCGAGAACGCGATCAAGCTTTACATGCAGCAGAAGGGCGACACCGTCGCCGGCAAGAAGATCGAGATCATCCTCAAGGACGACGCCGCGATTCCGGACAAGACCAAGACGGCCGCGCAGGAGCTGATCGTCAACGACAAGGTCAATTTCATCGCCGGCTTCGGCGTGACGCCAGCCGCGCTCGCGGCCGCGCCGCTCGCAACCCAGGCCAAGATCCCGGAAGTCGTGATGGCGGCCGGCACCTCCATCATCACCGAGCGCTCGCCCTACATCGTGCGCACCAGCTTCACGCTGGCGCAGTCCTCGACCATCATCGCCGACTGGGCGGTGAAGAACGGCATCAAGAAGGTGGCGACGCTCACCTCCGACTACGCGCCGGGCAACGACGCGCTGAACTTCTTCAAGCAGAATTTCACCGCCGGCGGCGGTGAGGTGGTCGAAGAGGTGAAGACGCCGCTCGCCAATCCCGATTTCGCGCCGTTCCTCCAGCGCATGAAGGACGCCAAGCCCGACGCGATCTTCGTGTTCGTGCCGGCCGGCCAGGGCGGCAACTTCATGAAGCAGTATGCCGAGCGTGGCCTCGACAAGGCCGGCATCAAGGTGATCGGACCGGGCGACGTCACCGACGACGACCTGCTCAACAACATGGGCGACGCCGTGCTCGGCACGGTCACCGCGCATCTGTATTCCGCGGCGCATCCCTCGCAGATGAACAAGGATTTCGTCGCGGCCTACAAGAAGGCCTACGGCAACCGTCCGGGCTTCATGGCCGTGAGCGGCTATGACGGCATCCACCTCATCTACGAGGCGCTTAAGAAGACCAATGGCGACACCGACGGCACCAAGCTGGTCGAAGCCATGAAGGGCCAGAAGTGGGAAAGCCCGCGCGGCCCGATCTCGATCGACCCCGAGACCCGCGACATCGTGCAGAACATCTACATCCGCAAGGTCGAGAAGGTCGACGGCGAGCTCTACAATGTCGAGTTCGCGACCTTCGAAGCCGTCAAGGATCTCGGCAAGACCAAGAAGTGACGCGCGAAAAGCGCGTCATCCCCGAGCGCGCTTAGCGCGCATCGGGGATCTCGACGTGATGGAAATGGATTCCGGGTTCAGCGCTGCGCGCTGCCCCGGAATGACGAGTGATTACTAGGGTTCACCCGCTTCCGATGACCTCTATCCTCACCAACCTGTTCGATGGCGTTGCCTACGGCATGCTGCTGTTCGTGCTCGCTTGCGGGCTTGCGGTCACGCTCGGCCTGATGAACTTCGTCAACCTCGCCCACGGTGCCTTCGCCATGGCCGGCGGCTATGTCTGCATGGTCCTGGTCAACCGGATGGGCTGGCCGTTCTTCGCCGCGCTGCCGCTCGCCTTTGTCTCCGCAGCAGCCATCGGCATCGTGCTCGAACGAACGCTCTACCGCCATCTCTATGCGCGCAGCCATCTCGACCAGGTGCTGTTCACGATCGGTCTGACGTTCATGTCGGTCGCGGCCGTCGATTACATCCAGGGCTCGTCGCGGGTGTTCATCAATTTGCCGGCTGCGCTCCAGGGCCAGTTCGACGTGTTCGGTGTCGGCATCGGCCGCTACCGGTTGATGATCATCGTGATCTGCGGCCTGCTCACCATTGGTCTCCAGATGGTGCTGGCCAAGACCCGTTTCGGCAGCCGGCTGCGCGCCGCGGTCGATGATCCCCGTGCCGCGAGCGGCCTCGGCATCAACGTGCCGCAGGTGTTCGCCTTCACCTTTGCTTTCGGCTGCGGGCTCGCCGGTCTCGGTGGTGCACTGAGCGCCGAGATCCTCGGCCTCGATCCGTATTTCCCGCTGAAGTTCATGATCTACTTCCTGATCGTGGTCACGGTCGGCGGCTCGTCCTCGATCACCGGTCCATTCCTGGCCTCGCTCCTGCTCGGCATCGGCGACGTCGCCGGCAAATATTACGTGCCGAAGATGGGCCCCTTCGTGATCTACACCATGATGATCGTGATCCTGATCTGGCGCCCGAACGGCCTGTTCGGCCGCACGGCCGCGCGTTGAGGCCGCCGATGAGCGCTTCCTCCGACGTCGGTTATCACGCCCAGCGCCACGCGCGCTGGCACTATGGCGAAGTCGCCTTCTGGCTGGTCGTGCTGGCCTGCGGCTTCGCATTTCCTACGCGCTATCTGATCATGACCGACATCCTGCGGCTGGCGCTGTTCGCGATGTCGCTCGATCTCATCCTCGGTTATGCCGGCATCGTTTCGCTCGGCCACGCTGCTTTCTTCGGCGTCGGCGCCTACGCCGCGGGGCTTCTCGCCTTGCACGGGATCATCAATGAGCCCGTGCTCGCGCTGATCGTAGCCGGCCTTGCCGCGATGGTGCTGGGTTTCGCCACCAGCTTCCTGGTGATCCGCGGCGTCGACCTGACCCGGCTGATGGTCACGCTCGGCATCGCGCTGCTCCTTGAGGCGCTCGCCGAGCGCTTCTCCAACGTCACCGGCGGCACCGACGGCCTTCAGGGCATCGAGATGCAGCCGATCTTCGGCGAGATTCCGTTCGACATGTTCGGCAAGACCGGCTTCTTCTATTCGCTGGCCGTGCTGTTTTTGCTGTTCCTGTTCGCCCGCCGCGTCGTGCATTCGCCGTTCGGGCTGTCGCTGCGCGCGATCAAGAACAACCCGCTGCGCGCCGCGGCGATCGGTATCCCCGTCAACCGCCGCCTGATCGCGATCTACACGCTCGCGGCGTTCTATGCCGGCGTCGCGGGCGCGCTGTTCACCCAGACCACGGCGATCGCCTCCCTCGACGTGTTCGCCTTCGAGCGTTCGGCCGATTTGATGCTGGTGCTCGTCATCGGCGGGACCGGCTATCTCTACGGCGGACTGGTCGGCGCGGTGATCTTCCGCATGCTCCAGGAAGTGTTCTCCACCATCACCCCGCAATATTGGCAGTTCTGGATCGGCCTCGTGCTGGTCGTGATCGTGCTGGTCGGCCGCCAGCGCCTGCACCGCTGGGTGCTCTATGTGCCGAACCTGGTCATCAAGCAGGTTGCCGGGCGCAAGGCCGTCGTCGCTGTGCCGGAGAGCGACGCATGACCATCGCGCTCGAAACCCAGAATCTCGAAAAGCAGTTCGGCGGCCTGCGCGTGACGCGGGACCTGTCGCTCAAGATCGAGCAGGGCGCCCGTCACGCGCTGATCGGCCCGAACGGTGCCGGCAAGACCACGGTCATCAACCAGCTCACCGGCGTGCTCAAGCCGAACTCGGGCCGGATCCTGCTCGAAGGCCAGGACATTACCGATCTGCCCGTGCACAAGCGCGTGCTGCGCGGCCTGTCGCGCACTTTCCAGATCAACCAGCTCTATCCCGACCTGACCCCGCTCGAGACCATCGGCCTTGCCGTCTCCGAGCGTCTCGGCCATGGCGGCGACTGGTGGCGGCGGATGGGCACGCGGAGCGACGTCAACGGCGAGATCGCCGATCTCCTGAGGCGCTTCCATCTGCTCGACGTCATGAACGAAGAGACCGTGACGCTGCCTTACGGCAAGCAGCGCCTGCTCGAGATCGCGGTCGCGATCGCCGCCAAGCCCCGCGTGCTGCTGCTCGACGAGCCCGCCGCCGGCGTGCCCGAGAGCGAACGCCACGACATTCTCGCGGTCGTAGGCAGCCTGCCGCGTGACGTCACCGTGCTCCTGATCGAGCACGACATGGACCTCGTCTTTTCCTTCGCCGACCGCATCTCGGTATTGGTCTCGGGCGCGCTGCTCACCGAAGGTCCGCCCGACGTGGTCGCGCGCGACCCGCAGGTCAAGGCCGTCTATCTCGGCGAGGAGGCGGTCAATGTCTGACCTGCTCGCGATCGACGCCCTGCGCGCTGGCTATGGCGAGGCGGTGGTGCTGCCCAACATGTCCCTGCGCCTCGCCGAGGGGCAGGTGCTTGCGTTGCTGGGCCGCAACGGCACCGGCAAGACCACGCTGATCAACTCCATCGTCGGCGTGACCCGCCGCTTCTCCGGCTCCGTCGCGCTCGCCGGCACCGATGTCACCTCGCTCCGGCCTGACCAGCGGGCGCGCGCCGGCATCGGCTGGGTGCCGCAGGAGCGCAATATCTTCCGCTCGCTGACGGTGGAAGAGAACATGACCGCGGTGGCGCAGCCCGGCCCCTGGACGGTCGAGAGGGTCTACGAGATGTTCCCGCGGCTGAAGGAGCGGCGGAGCAATTTTGGCAACCAGCTCTCCGGCGGCGAGCAGCAGATGCTGGCGATCGGCCGGGCGCTGACCCTAAATCCCAAGGTCCTGCTGCTGGACGAGCCGACGGAGGGCCTCGCCCCCATCATCGTCGAGGAGCTGCTGAAGGCGATCGGCACCATCACCCGGGCGGGCGGCATCTGCTC
Source organism: Bradyrhizobium sp. 63_E2_N1_3 (assembly GCF_052076005.1). NCBI lineage: Bacteria > Pseudomonadati > Pseudomonadota > Alphaproteobacteria > Hyphomicrobiales > Nitrobacteraceae > Bradyrhizobium > Bradyrhizobium sp. 63_E2_N1_3. The sequence goes on from NZ_CP197235.1 coordinate 3,075,446, forward strand.
GATCATCGTCGAGCAGAACGCGCAAAAGATTCTGGGGCTCGCCGACCGTGTTGTGATATTGGAGCGCGGAACGATCGTCCACGACGCCCCGAGCGCCGCGCTGAAGGCCGACCCGTCGGTCCTCGAGCGCCACCTCGGCGTCGCAGGGGCGGCGGCCCACTAGAAATACGGGAGAGACAAGAAATGCAGCGAACCAAAGCCCCCTTCCGCGCCGACGAGGTCGGCAGTCTCCTGCGTCCGGCCAAGATCAAGGAAGCCCGCGTCAGGCTCGAGAAGGGCGAGATCTCGGCCGACGATCTGCGCAAGATCGAGGACATGGAGATCGAGAAGGTCGTGCACAAGCAGGCCTCGATCGGCCTGAAGCTCGCGACCGACGGCGAATTCCGCCGCTCCTGGTGGCACTTTGACTTCCTGGCCAAGCTCACGGGCTGCGAAATGTTTCACCCGGACACGGGCATCCAGTTCGCGGGCGTCGAGACGCGGCATGACGCGGTCCGCGTGATCGGCAAGCTCGATTTCCCCGACGACCATCCGATGCTGGATCACTTCCGCTTCTTGAAGAAGTCCGCCGACCAGGCCCACGTCACCGCCAAGATGACGATCCCCTCGCCGGCGGTGCTGCACTTCCGCGGCGGCCGCAAGGCGATCTCCAAGGACGTCTATCCCGATCTCGACGCGTTCTACGAAGACCTAGGCAAGACCTACCGCAAGGCCGTGAAGGCGTTTTACGATGCCGGCTGCCGCTATCTTCAGTTCGACGACACCGTGTGGGCCTATCTCTGTTCGCAGGACGAATTGAAGAAGGCGCGCGAGCGCGGCGACAATCCCGAGGGTCTCCAGCAGATCTATGCGCGCGTCATCAATTACGCGCTGGCCGAGAAGCCGGCCGACATGGTGGTGACGACGCATGTCTGCCGCGGCAATTTCCGCTCGACCTGGATTTCTTCGGGCGGCTACGAGCCCGTGGCCGAGACCATGCTGGCCGGTACCAATTACGATGGCTACTTCCTCGAATACGACAGCGACCGCGCCGGCGGCTTCGAGCCGCTGCGCTTCCTGCCCAAGGGTAACAAGGTCGTCGTGGTCGGCGTTATCACCTCGAAGTTCGGCGAGCTCGAGAAAAAGGACGACATCAAGCGTCGCCTCGAAGAGGCCGCCAAATTCGCGCCGCTGGAGCAGCTCGCGCTGTCCCCGCAGTGCGGCTTTGCCTCGACCGAGGAAGGCAACATCCTCTCCGAGGAAGAGCAGTGGGCCAAGCTCAGCCTTGCGGTCGAGATCGCCAAGGAAGTGTGGGGCAACTAAGCGCTGCGCAGTCCGTCACGTGAGTGACGGCGAGGCCTCACCACACACTCACTGTCATTCCCCGCGAAAGCGGGGAATCCAGTACACCGCGGCCTATCGATTCAACCACAACTGTCTCGGAGTACTGGATCGCCCGGTCAAGCCGGGCGATGACACCTGAGTGTTGAGCGAATAGCGCGGCGTTCAAAACCGGTGCGCTCACCCGCCCTCACTTCTCCGCCAGATAGACCTCGCCCAGCAGCGACGAGTTCGACCACGGCACCTGCTTGTTCTTCGTGCTCGAGACCACTTCCGCCCGCACGCGCGTCAGCATCTGCTGCACCTCCAGCCCTGGCGTGCCGAGATGGCGGGAGAGGGCGGCGGAGAACGGCGAGTTGGCGCCTTCGCCATCGAGCGCGACCTGGCCCGGCGCGGTGGCGAACGCGATCAGCGTCCCCGCGCCCAGCGTTGCACCGGCGCCCAGGCTCGTTGGCGCTGCGAGGCCCGAAGCGCCCTCGATGCCTCGGTTGGTGCCGGCGGCTGCGACCTGCTGCGCCATCGGATTGTTGCGGCAGGCATCGAAGATCAAAATATTGGTGCGGACCTGGTCGTCGAGGCCGGCCATGATCGTGTCCATGTCGATCATCGCCTCCGTCATGCCCGCGCCGGGCTTGAGCTCGACGTCGACGGGGATGAGATAGTTGCGGCCGTCGACCTGCACGCCGTGGCCGGCATAGTACACCAACGCGACCTGTGCCCGCGCCGCCTCGCGCAGGAAGTCGCGCGTCACTTTCTGCATCGCTGCGCGGTCGAGATCGATGCCCTCCGACACCGTGAAGCCGATGTCGCGCAGGCTCCTGGCAACGGCGCGCGCATCGTTGGCCGGATTGGGCAGCGCCTTGACATGCGCGTAGGCGCCATTGCCGATCACCAGTGCGAGGCGCTTGCCAGGCGTCGCCGGGGTAGGCGAGGGCGCAGGTGCCGCGCCCGTTTGCTGCGGGGCCGGCTGCGTCACCGGTGACGGCGCATCGCGCGGGATGGGAGTGAGCGCATCCGTCACCAGCGACAGCCGCACCTTGGCGGTCGCCTGGTTGGCCTTGCTGCCGGCATCGGACGCCACGATCGCCAGCGTCGCCTTGTAGTCGTCGCGCGCATGGGCGTAGTCGCCCTTCGCCTCATAGGCCAGCGCGCGGTGGATATAGCCGGAGATCAGCACGCTGTTCGGCGGCGTCATGATGTTGACGGGCGGTTTTTCCTTCGCAAGCCGGATCGCCTCGCTGCCATCGGCAACGGCGCGATCGAGATCGCCTCGCACGCGCCAGATCGCGGTGCGGTTGATCAGCGGCTGCGGCAGTGTCGGGTCGAGCCGGATCGCCTGGTTGATGTCGGCAAGCGCGCCGTCGAGATCGCCGAGCGCCTCCTTCGCAATGCCGCGATTCTGGAACGAGAACGTCGATTTGGGCTGCAGCTTGATCGTGGCATCGTAATCGGCAATGGCCTTGGCGTAGTCGCCCTTGCCGCGCCAGGCGTTGCCGCGATTGTGGAAGATGGTGCCATCAGGCGGGCCGAGCTTCAGCGCGTCGTCGAAATCGGCGATCGCGATGTCGTAGTCGCCCTTGTCGTAATAGGCCGATCCCCTGAGATTGTAGACCGCCTGGCTCGGCTGGAGCCGGATCGCCTCGGTGGTGTCGGCGATGACCTTCGAATAGTCGCCCTTCTTGTTCCAGCCCACCGCGCGCCAGAAATAGATCGTCGCGAGCTGCTCGCCTTTGAACACCTTCAGCGCGACGATCTTGTTGCAGGCGTCGATCATCTGGTCTGGCGGCGTGGCGTCGGTCGTGCAGAGCGGCCCGAGCTGGCTGCGCGCCTGCGCGAAGGCGGGCGCGGCCCACATGGGCGCTGTGAGCAGGCAGAGCGCGACGAGCAGGCGGCGCATGGCGATGGTCCCTTGAAGGAGAAGCGCTTGTTTGTTGCCCGGCGGTCCGCCGGGGTTCACGCGCTCGTCATTGGACGTGGGGTAAAGCCAAGAGAGGGTATTCCCTCAGTGGGCAGATTTTGCTACGACGCTGGTCCCAACAGTTCTGCCCACCGCTTTCCCACTCATGAAGAACGACGAAATCCTCAGCCAAATCACCGAGTTCTGCCGCAAGGCGGACATGGCGGAATCGACGTTTGGCCGGCGCGCGGTGAACGATGGGAAGCTGGTCCATCGCCTGCGCGAGGGAAAGCGCATCACGATCGACACGCTGGAGCGGATCCAGGCCTATATCGCCGCATCGACGACGGGCGGCCTGCCGCCGCCGCGGGGGCTCCAGGTGCCGCCGGAAAAACGCGATCCGCGTGGCAATTTCCGTTTCTTCGAGAACCGGCAAAAATACCTGCTGTTCGTCCATACCTGCAGCGAGAAGCGGGTGGTCGCCGAGCGCGTCGCGCTGGAGCTCGCCAGCATCCATCCGCGCCCGCCGGCGCTGCGCATCTTCGACGCAGGCGTCGGCGACGGCACGGTGCTGGCCCGGGTGCTGCGCGCAACGCACCAGCGCTACCCGCACATGCCGTTCTACGTCGCCGGCAAGGAGCTCAGCCTCGAGGACTTGCGGCTGACGTTGGAGAGGGTCCCGGACCGCATTTTCGAGCATCCGGCGTCGGTGTTCGTGTTCACCAACATGTTCTACTCGGAGGCGCCCTGGCTCACGCCGGCATCGCCTGCGGCGGCGGCCGCCACCGTCTGGCACGAGGTTCCGTTACGGGGCGCCTCGTCAGGCGAGTTCGAGCAGCAGATCGCCGAGTTGAGGCCGTTCCTGGAGCAGAATTGGCGCGCCGCGATCAGCCCACGCACGGCCATGCCGCTCTACGAGCGGCCCGTCGTCCTGGTGCTGTACCGCGAGGACCACAGGTTCCTGCTGGATTCGACCATTCCGCGGCCGGGCCAGACCGAGGCCAATTTCGACCTGGTCATTGCGTCCCAGCCCTACCGCGCCCTGTCCTCGGTCAATTTCCGGGCAAAGCGGATCATTGCACCGCTGGCGCGGGCGCTTCGGCCGGGCGGGCGCCTGATCGGTATCCACTCCCACGGTCACGATCCCGGCATGGAAATGATCCAGGCGATCTGGCCTGGAGAAAATCCTTTCGCGGTCAGCCGTCATGAGCTATTGCGCGCGGTAAAGTATGAGCTCGGGTCGTTGGGCCGCGACCTAAATTTTAATGCTTATGCGGACAACCGTTCGATCTTCAGGTATGATATGGAAGCGCTGCCCAACGAGGTGACGGGTACCATCGGAACCTCGACGGCCTTTGCAGCGTGGAATGCGGCGGTGTATGTGGCGCAGATCGAGGACGACCGATTGACAGAAATGACTCAAAACGGCCGCACTCTGGATGCCGCCCGGGACGTGCTGCGGAAGTACAACGGGCTCTGGTTTCTCGACGAGTCCTACGTCATCTCGCGACGGCGTGATTGACATAATCCAAGGTTAAACATCGCAAACGCCCGCCAGGTTAACGGCGGAACAAGGGGTTACTGATGCGCGCGTCCTATCTCTTCACCAGCGAATCCGTGTCCGAGGGTCATCCCGACAAGGTCTGTGACCGGATCTCCGATGAAATCGTTGATCTGTTCTACCGCGAAGGGCCGAAGGCCGGCATCGATCCGTGGCAGATCCGCGCGGCCTGCGAGACGCTGGCGACCACCAACAAGGTGGTGATCGCTGGTGAGACCCGCGGTCCCGCATCCGTCACCAACGACCAGATCGAGAGCGTTGTGCGCGCCGCGATCAAGGACATCGGCTACGAGCAGGACGGCTTCCACTGGGAGAAGGCCGACATCGAGATCCTGCTGCATCCGCAGTCGGCCGACATCGCGCAAGGCGTCGATGCGCTGCAGCCGGGTGAGGTCAAGGAAGAGGGCGCAGGCGACCAGGGCATCATGTTCGGTTACGCCACCAACGAGACGCCTGACCTGATGCCGGCGCCGATATTCTATGCCCACAAGATCCTGCGTCTCATCTCGGAAGCGCGTCACTCCGGTCGCGAGAAGGTGCTGGGTCCGGACTCCAAGAGCCAGGTCACCGTGCAGTACGAGAACGGCAAGCCGGTCGGCGTGCGCGAGATCGTCGTGTCGCACCAGCATCTGGTCGAGGACATCTCGTCGAAGCAGATCCGCGACATCGTCGAGCCGTATGTCCGCGAGGCGCTCCCGAAGGACTGGATCACGTCGAAGACCATCTGGCACATCAATCCGACCGGCAAGTTCTACATCGGCGGTCCGGACGGCGATTCCGGCCTGACCGGCCGCAAGATCATCGTCGACACCTACGGTGGCGCGGCCCCGCATGGCGGCGGTGCGTTCTCCGGCAAGGATCCGACCAAGGTCGACCGTTCGGCGGCTTACGCGGCGCGCTACGTCGCCAAGAACATCGTCGCGGCCGGTCTCGCCGATCGCTGCACCCTCCAGCTCGCCTACGCCATCGGCGTCGCGCGTCCGCTGTCGATCTACATCGACACCCACGGCACCGGTAAGGTGTCGGAGGACCAGCTCGAGAAGGCCGCCGCCAAAGCGATGGATCTCACTCCACGCGGCATCCGCAGCCATCTCGACCTCAACCGTCCGATCTACGCGCGCACCTCGGCCTACGGCCATTTCGGCCGCACGCCCGACAACGAGGGTGGCTTCTCCTGGGAGAAGACCGACCTGGTCGAAGCGCTCAAGCGCGCAGTCTAAGTACCAACGTCATTCCGGGGCGCCGCGACAGCGGCGAACCCGGGATCCTTATCCATCATGTCGAGATTTCGGGGCGCCCCTCCAGGGCGACCCGGAACGACCAATTCAACAACAGGACCTCCGCTATGAATGCGAAGCCCGGCTTCACCGACTACATCGTCAAGGACATTTCGCTGGCCGACTTCGGCCGCAAGGAACTCTCGCTGGCCGAGACCGAGATGCCGGGCCTGATGGCCACCCGCGAGGAGTTCGGCCCGAAGCAGCCGCTGAAGGGCGCGCGCATCGCCGGCTCGCTGCACATGACGATCCAGACCGGCGTGCTGATCGAGACGCTGGCAGCCCTCGGCGCCGACATTCGCTGGGTCTCCTGCAACATCTACTCGACCCAGGACCACGCCGCCGCGGCGATCGCCGCCGCCGGCATTCCCGTCTTTGCCGTCAAGGGCGAGACGCTGGCCGAATACTGGGATTACACCGCCAAGCTGTTCGACTGGCACGGCGGCGGTCACCCGAACATGATCCTCGATGACGGCGGCGACGCCACCATGTACGTCCATCTCGGTCTGCGCGCCGAGAACGGCGACACCGCGTTCCTCGACAAGCCCGGCTCCGAGGAAGAGGAAGTCTTCTTCGCGCTCCTGAAGAAGCAGCTCAAGGAGAAGCCGAAGGGCTACTTCGCCGAGATCGCCAAGAGCATCAAGGGCGTTTCCGAAGAGACCACCACGGGCGTGCATCGTCTCTATGACATGCAGAAGGCCGGCACGCTGCTGTGGCCGGCGATCAACGTCAACGACAGCGTCACCAAGTCGAAGTTCGACAACCTCTATGGTTGCCGTGAATCGCTGGTCGACGGCATCCGTCGCGGCACCGACGTGATGATGTCGGGCAAGGTCGCGATGGTCGCGGGCTTCGGCGACGTCGGCAAGGGCTCGGCCGCCTCGCTGCGCCAAGCCGGCTGCCGCGTGATGGTGTCGGAAGTCGATCCGATCTGCGCGCTCCAGGCCGCGATGGAAGGCTACGAGGTCGTGACCATGGAAGACGCCGCCCCGCGCGCCGACATCTTCGTCACCGCGACCGGCAACAAGGACATCATCACGATCGAGCACATGCGCGCGATGAAGGATCGCGCCATCGTCTGCAACATCGGCCACTTCGACAACGAGATCCAGATCGCGGGTCTGCGTAACCTGAAGTGGACCAACATCAAGCCGCAGGTCGACGAGATCGAATTCCCCGACAAGCACCGCATCATCATGCTGTCGGAAGGCCGCCTCGTGAACCTCGGCAACGCGATGGGCCATCCGTCCTTCGTGATGTCGGCCTCCTTCACCAACCAGACGCTGGCGCAGATCGAGCTGTTCGCCAACAACAAGGACGGCAAGTACAAGAAGGAAGTGTACGTGCTGCCGAAGTCGCTGGACGAGAAGGTCGCGCGCCTGCACCTCGCCAAGATCGGCGTCAAGCTCACCGAGCTGCGCAAGGACCAGGCCGACTACATCGGCGTGAAGCAAGAAGGTCCGTACAAGTCGGACCACTACCGCTACTGAGATCGCATCCAGCTGCGACACGAAGGCCCCGGAGCGATCCGGGGCCTTTTTTTGTAGACTCATTGTGCTACGCTCGGAGGTAGAGCCAAAACAAGCCCGCCACTTCTGAAGCGGGTGGCCGCGTTTCCCACGTTCATTGTCAAATGCATATGGAGGGAATGCGATGTCCAGCGAAGCCAACGTTCAGTTGCTCAAAGAAGCCTATCGTCGGTGGAACGACAGCAAAGGCGGGAGCGTCGACTATTGGTTCGACAGCGTCATCGGCCCGCAGATCAAATTCGACTCGCTTCCGCAGGGGGCTCCGGCGGTGCCCTTTGCCAGGTGTTATGACGACCGCGCGCAGCTTCGTGGCTATTTCGACGGTCTGCTGGCTGATTGGAGCATGCAGTACTACACCATGAATGAATACGTCGCGCAGGGCGACGCTGTTTTCGCGCGCGGCTCATGTGCCTGGACCAACAAAAGGACCGGGAAGATCGCTGAGACCCCGAAGGTCGATTTCTGGCGCTTCAAGGATGGCAAGGCAGTCGAATTCTACGAGTATTTCGACACAGCCCTTGTCTACGGCGCTACCACCGCCTGACGGTTGCAATTCGGCACGGCGTCGCTCATCCTGTGCCGGGGAGAACGCCATGGCTAAAGCCGCAGAACATTTCGACGTCCTGATCGTCGGTGCCGGCCTGTCCGGCATCGGCGCTGGCTATCATCTGCAGAACAGGTGCGCGGGCAAGAGCTACGTCATTCTGGAGGGGCGCGACTGCATCGGCGGGACCTGGGACCTGTTTCGCTATCCCGGTGTCCGCTCCGACAGCGACATGTTCACGCTCGGCTATTCCTTCAAGCCGTGGACTGATCCGAAGGCGATCGCCGATGGCCCGCAGATCCTGAACTACGTACGCGAGACAGCAGCCGAGAACGGCATCGAGAAGCACATCCGCTTCCGCCATCGCGTCAAGCGCGCGGCGTGGTCGACGCCGGAGGCACGCTGGACCGTCGAGGCCGAGCGCATTACGGGCGAGGGCGCAACCGAGCTCGTGCGATTCACCTGCAATTTCCTGTTCATGTGCTCGGGCTATTACAAATACGAGGCGGGCTATACGCCGGAGTTCAAGGGTGCGTCGGATTTCGCCGGCCGCATCGTGCATCCGCAGAAATGGACCGAGGACATCGACTACGCGGGAAAACGCGTCGTCGTGATCGGCTCGGGCGCAACCGCAGTGACGCTGGTGCCGGAGCTCGCCAAGAAGGCGGCGCAGGTCACCATGCTCCAGCGCTCGCCGACCTACGTGGTGTCGCGTCCGGCGCAGGACCCCGTGGCCAACAAATTGCGCCGCAATCTGCCGACGCGGCTTGCCTATCATGTCATCCGCTGGCGCAACGTGATGTGGGGGATGTTCTTCTTCCAGCTCAGCCGGCGCCGGCCCGCCAAGGTCAAGGAGCTGGTGCTCAAGGGCGTGCAGATGGCGCTCGGCCCCGACTACGACGTCGCGACCCATTTCACGCCGCGCTACAATCCCTGGGACCAGCGGCTCTGCCTTGTGCCCGACGGCGATCTGTTCAAGGCGATCCGCGAGCAGCGCGCCGCCGTCGTCACCAACGAGATCGACACCTTTACGGGCGACGGCATTCGCCTGAAGGACGGGAGCGAGCTTGCGGCCGACATCATCGTCACCGCGACGGGGCTGGTGCTCCAGGTCGTCGGCGGTCTCGAAATCAGCGTCGACGGCCGCGCCGTCGATTTCGCCAGCACGCTGACCTACAAGGGCATGATGTACGCCGACGTGCCGAACATGGCTTCGGCCTTCGGCTACACCAACGCGTCCTGGACGCTGAAATGCGATCTCACCTGCGAATATGTCTGCCGGCTCATCAACTACATGGACCGGCACAATTTCCGTCAGTGCATGCCGCACAATGACGATCCTGAAATCACCGCGCAGCCGTCGCTCGATTTCACCTCGGGCTATGTGCAGCGTTCGGTCGCGAAGATGCCGAAGCAGGGCTCGAAGCAGCCATGGCGGCTGTACCAGAACTACGCGCTCGACATCGTCTCCTTGCGCTTCGGCAAGATCGACGACGGCGTGATGCAGTATTCCTGATCACGCCGCCGCCGCCCGCTTTATGCCTTGCGCGTGGTGAGCGCGAGCCCAAGATCGATCGCAAGTGCGAGCACTACGGCGGCGCCGCCAAGTCCGAACAGGACCAGATAGTCGCCGCCGGTCTGCGCGTAGATCCAGGAGAAACCGTAGGCTGCCGCCGCCTGGAACAGCGCGAAGCTCGTGGTGGCGTGGCTCCATGTCGCGCGCTGCTGCTCGGTCGAGTGCGGCACGAGCTCGTGGATGCGACCGAGCACCAGCGGCACGATGCCGGGCGTGAAGCCGCCGACCACCACGCTCGATACGATCAGCGAAACCGGCGCGGTGCTGACGGTGGGCAGCAGCACGGCGGCCGCCTCGATCAGGAACGCGGCGCGCAAGGCGGGTCCAAATCCCGAGCGGTCACCGAGATGGCCGGTGACGAGCGGGCCGACGATGGCGCCGAGACCGTACAGCACCCAGTAGCGCGAGCCCGCCGCAATGCCCTGGCCGAGGCCGCGCGCCACGAAGTCGACGATGAAGACCATGTGCGGCACCAGGGCCACCGCGTTGAGGCCATACTGGACCAGAAGCGCGCGGACGGCGGGCGAGGCCTGATGGGACTTCGCGTGATGCGAAGGCGCGGCATCGCTCTTGGCCTCCGCAGGCCAGTTCCACCAGCTCGCGAGCGTGAGCACGGCGGAGAGCACGCCGAGGCCATACCAGCTCTGCTGCAAGCCCTGTTGAAGGAGCAACGGCACCAGCGTGCCCGACGCCGCGACGCCAAGGCCGACGCCGGCAAAGATCACGCCGCCGACGATGCCGCGCCTCGCGGCCGATACGTGCGGCAGAATGACGGAGGCCGCCAGCACCATGATGATTCCGCCGGTGAGGCCCGACAGAAAGCGCCAGGCGAAAAACCAGGTGAACGACACCGGACTAGAGCTCGCGAAGAAGGAGAGGGTGGCAAGCAGCATCATCGCCCGCAGCGCGCGGACTGCGCCGATGCGATTGGCCAGGGCGCGTGCCGCGAGCGCGCCGGCGAGATAACCGGCGAGGTTGGCAGCGCCGAGATAAACGACGTCGGATGCGCTGAACCACTTTGCGGCGATCAGCGCCGGGATCAGCGGCGTGTAGGAAAAGCGGGCGAGGCCAAGCCCGACCAGTGATGCGGACAATCCCGCCACGGCGTACCGCCAAGCCTGCCGCGAAGTCGATTGCGAATCCGATCCCGGCCGCTGATGCGGCCGGGCGTGGTGCCCAGTGTTTGCATTGAGTTCGGTCATGTCATCCTCTGGCGCGCGTCGCGCGCGGATCATCCTGTCTTTGCGGCGCGGCGGCGCCGGAAGTCCTGCACGGGCAGGCCGCCCCAGCCCCAATTGTCGGTGTCGACTTCCTCGATCACGACGAAGGTGGACTCGAGCGGCTTGCCGAGCACGTCGAGCAGCAACTGGCTCGATCCCTTGATCAGCGCGGCCTTCTCCTCCGCCGTGAGCGACGCCGCTCCCGGCGTCGTTCCTTCGCGGGTCACTTGAATGGTGACGATCGGCATGGTGTTTCTCCGCGCTCAGTGGCCGGCGCTCTGGCCGCCGTCGACGTGCAGGATCTCACCGGTGACGAAGCTTGCCTGCTCGAGATAGAGCACGGCGCCAACGATGTCGGACATCTCACCCATGTGGCCGACCGGATGCAGCGCGCCGAGCTGGGCATGCGTCGCAACGGGATGCATCGGCGACTTGATGATGCCGGGCGCCACCGCGTTCACGCGGATGCCGCGCCTGGCGTATTCGATCGCGAGCGACTTGGTCGCGGCGTTCAGCCCGCCCTTGCTCAGCGAGGCCAGCACCGACGGCACGTTCGAATTGGCCTGATCGGCCAGGGTGGTCGTGATCTGGACGACGTGACCCGAACCCTGCTTCTCCATCTCCGCAATGGCGAGCTGCGTGATGTGGAAAAAGCCCGCAACGTTGGTGCCCATCACCGCCGCATAGTCCTCGGCCGTGTACTGCGTGAACGGCTTTGCGACGAAGATGCCGGCATTGTTGACCAGCGTGTCGACGCGGCCGAAGCGCGCGACGGCCTGCGAGACCACGCGTTCCGCGGTGGCCCGGTCGGCGATGTCGCCGGGAACGGCGAGGATGTCATCGTCGCCCGACGGCTTGATGGAACGCGCCGTTGCGACGACGCGATAGTTGCGATCGCGAAAACCCTGGACCAGGGCGGCGCCGATGCCCTGCGATGCACCGGTGATGATGGCGACCTTCTGCTCGATACCCATGACGGGCTCCTGTTGTTGGCTTTCAGAACCTGGGCCAGCAGCGGCTGGCTTGCGTGCTGAAGTACGCCGCGGCGGCCCGGCTGCGAATACACGTTGTCCGGCAGACACTGTTACGTGGCGCGAACGAATGCCGGACCGGCCTTTGGCGGCGGTTGTCGCGGCGGGGGCGAGCGCCTAGCTTGTCACTGGAATTTGATGGGGCGACGGGTAGGCATGGATCGTCTGGATGCGATGAAGGTGTTCGTCCTTGCGGTGGACGAGGGCAGCCTGGCCGCCGCGGGGCGCAAGCTCGGCCGCTCGCCGGCGGCGGTCAGCCGCGCCATCGCCTTCCTGGAGGAGCGGGTCGGCGCCGAGCTGCTGCACCGGACGACACGTTCGATCAAGCTGAGCGAGGAGGGCGAGCGCTATGTTGCGATCTGCCGCCGCGTGCTCACCGAATTGGAGGAGGCCGACGACATCGTGGCCGGACCGCGCACGGCGCCCCGCGGCCAGCTCACGATCACGGCGCCGGTGGTCTCGGGCGAGATGGTGCTGCGGCCGATCCTCGATGCATTTCTCGATGCCTATCCGACGGTGTCGGCGAAGCTCCTGCTGTTCGACCGCTCGGTCAATCTGATCGAGGAGGGCGTCGACATCGCGCTTCGCATCGGACCTCTCGCGGATTCGGCGATGGTGGCGATGCGGGTCGGCGAGATCAGCCGTGTCGTGGTGGCCGCGCCACGTTACCTGAAGCAGCACCCGCGCATCACTGACCCCGGCGATCTTGCCAAGCACCAGATCGTGGCGATGGCGCACCTGCCCAATTCCTGGACCTTTGCGCCACAGGCCGGCTCATCGGCAGCCAGGACAGTCCAGTTCATGCCGCGACTCGTCGTCAACAGCACCTATGCGGCGGTGGCATCCGCGGTTGCCGGGCGCGGCGTGGCGCGGATGTATTCGTACCAGGTGGCCGAGCAGGTCGCGCGCGGCGAGCTCGAGATCGTGCTGGCCGGCGATGAGGATCCGGAGATGCCCGCGCATCTGATCTGCCCGCAGGGCCGGCTCGCGGTGCCGAAGGTACGGGCCTTCACCGACTTCGCCGTGCCCCGGCTGAAGAAGCACTTTGCGCAGCTCAAGAAGAGCCTCGGTGCACGCTAGACATTGCGGCCGCACGGCGACTGCCAATGCGTTGTTTTGCGTATACGGCCGCCGGGCTGAATCGGCGATGGTTCCAGAACGGTTAACGCCGATTTAACGGATGAGTCCTAGCCTGTCTCGGCCGGGGTTACTCGCAAGGCCGAGGTGAGCCCAATGGAAGCCCAGAAGATTGCGGTCGACGCCGTCGTCGCGCTGACCGATTGCGACCGCGACGCCGTCATCGCCTTCATCCGCCGGCTCTATCTCGCCGGCGTCACCGACCCCAAGCGCCTCACGTTCAAAGGCCTGCAGGCGCTGTCCCGGGCTTGATCGGCAATCGAATCTACTTGCTGGTCGGATCGCTGATCCGGATCGAGGTGACGCGGTCCTGCCTCACCTCGAATGAGAAGGGCCATGGCTCGTAAGTCCAGAGTTCGGTCTTCTCCAGCCCGCTCGGTCCGACGTGGAATGGGCCGCCGAACTGCGCCATCAGTTTGTCGGTGCTGTCGCCGAGATTGACCCGGTTGAAGCTGTACGCGGCGACCGGTGCCTCGCCGCTGATCTGGAGCGCGACGGTGCGGTTCGCTTTCACGATGGCGGCAAGATAGGGAAACTCGCCGGTCTTGCCGAGGAAGTAGACATAGGCCGTCGCGTTGTTCGGTTGCGGCAGCCTGCGGTGCGGCTCGCCGAGCACGGCCTTGAGCGAGGTCTCCGAGATGCCGACGCCGAGCGCGCCCATGCGCTGGCAGGCAAAGCTAAGCACGTCGGGATCGGGCGGGGTGATGCGCTTACCGGCTTCGACCTTGCAGGCGAATGTCTGCCCGACCCGTAGCCACTGGCCGCGCAGCTCCGGATCCGGAGGCTTGCCGCCTTGGGGTGACGGCGAAGTGCCTTGGCCGTTCACGGGTGCGAATATTCCAAGCAGAACCAGCGCGAGCGCGGAGCCCGCCAACGACCGCCACATCCCCAAGACGCACCCCGATTTTCCAACCCTGGAACCAGGATAGCACGCCGCAAACCGACCGCAACGCGGGGATTGGCGGCGGGTCGGCTACGATTTCAAATTGTGCGCGGCACGGCTCGGGACGTCCCAATCACAAGCTGCGGAACAGCCTCAGGATGCACGCCAATATCTTGCAGCTCGGGCCAGGTCGGAGTAGATCACGTCCCCGGCTGAGTCACTCGGGATTTGGGGAAATGCTGAAACAGCTTTTTGCGCCGCAACTTGTCATTCTCTATGTGCTCGCGGCTTCGACCATTTACGTTCACTTCCGCGGCAAGCAGCGACTGCGCTTCGCCCGCCAGCTCGGCGATCACTCGACCTATCTCGCGCCCTACAACGTGCTGATGTATGCGGGCTCGGCCGTGCCGAACAAGCCGGTGATCCCGGTCGAGCAGTTTCCGGAGCTGAAGCCGCTCAGCGAGAATTGGGAGACCATTCGCGACGAGGCGGTGCGCCTGTTCGACGAAGGCTTCATTCGGGCCGCTGCGAAGAACAACGATTGGGGCTTCTACTCGTTCTTCAAGAGCGGCTGGAAGCGGTTTTATCTGAAATGGTACGACGACTTCCTGCCGTCAGCGCGCACGCTGTGCCCGAAGACGGTGGAGCTGTTGAATTCGATCCCGAGCGTGCACGGCGCGATGTTCGCGATGCTGCCGCCGGGCGGCAAGCTTGGCGCGCACCGCGATCCCTTTGCCGGCTCGCTGCGTTATCACCTCGGCCTCGTCACGCCGAACTCGAACAAGTGCCGCATCCTCGTCGACGGCGTCGAATGCGTCTGGCGCGACGGCGAGGCCTTCATGTTCGACGAGACCTTCATCCACAGCGTGGAGAATGCGACCGACGTCAACCGCATCATCCTGTTCTGCGACGTCGAGCGCCCGATGAAGTACGGCTTCATGACCGCGATCAACCGCTGGGTCAGCCATCACATCGTCAAGGCGTCGGCGACCCAGAACGTGGACGGCGAGAGCGTCGGCGTGCTCAACAAGGTGTTCGGCAAGCTCTACGAGATCCACCTCGGCAGCCGCAAGGTCAAGGAGTGGAACCGCAACGTCTACTACACGCTGAAATATTCGCTGACGGCGCTGATCCTCGGTCTCATCGTGATATCGGCGCTGCGCTAATCCGCCCTACGAAAAACCCCGGAGCAGGCTCCGGGGTTTTGTTTTTGCGGACGTTGCTGCGGCCTCACACCGGCCTGGCGCCGGTGTTGATGATCGACCCCACATGCTGCCCGCGCAGCGCTGCCGCGATCCGGCCGGGAACGAGACCGTTGACCACTTGTACGCGCGTGATGTGTCGTGCGTTGGCCATCACCTCGAGCAGCGCGGGATCGAACGGCAGTGTGCCCTTCAGCTTCGCAAGATCGGCAAAGCTCGTCTCTTTCAGCAGCTCGGCCTTCTTGCCATCCGCGCCATTGGGATCGGTCGTGTAGACGCCGTCAACGTCCTCCACGATCGTGAGCCCGGCAGCGCCAAGCGCGTCGGCGAGCAGGAAGGCGCCGGTATCGGCCCGATGCAGCGGGATGCGCGCGGTCGGGAATTCATGATGGTGGTAGGGCGGGAAGGCGCTGCCGACGACCGCGCGCGCGGCCGTGAGGTGAATGGCGAGCTGGCTCGCGATGGTCGGGTGCTCGACATAGGAGACACCCTCCGGCGCGAGCAGGCTCGCCAGGATGTGGCCGTTCTGGCCGGCCTCGCTGGCGGCGAGCGGTGCGAGCGAACCCACGGGTAGGCCGAGATCGAGGCCGACGCTGTAGAGATGGCGGGCGCGGATGCCGGCGCCGGTCAGGATGAGCAGGCGATGCTCCGGCAAGAGCGACCGCAACTCGTCGACGAGCGGGAGGATCGCTTCGTGACCGCGGTCCATGATGCGGCCGCCGATCTTGATGACCTGCAGCCAGGGCAGCAGCTTGATCGGCCGGTTGCCGGCAACGGGGCGGGTGAGATCGCTGTCGAGCAGAGTCTGGCGCGCGAGCGGCGAGGCGACGTGCTTGATCTGGTTGGTATCAGCCATGACGGTGCTCTCTTCAGCTCGCGGTGATGATGGTGCCGATATGCTCGCCCGCAAGCGCGCGGGTGAGATTGCCGGGGACGAGGCCGTTGATGATCTGCACCTGCCGGACATGGCGCGCCGAGGTGAGGAGATCGAGCACCGGGAATTCGAGGATCGAATCCTGCAGGCCCTTGGCCTTCATCTCCGCCACCGAGATCTTCGGGATGAAGGTGGCGTTCTTCGACGTCTTCGGGTTCGCGGTGTAGAGGCCGTTCTCGTCCTTCACATAGATCATCGCCTTGCAGCCGAACTGCTCGGCGACGAGGAAGCATCCGGCGTCGGTGCGATAGGGCGGGATCACGCCCTCGGCCGCGGGACGCATCCACAGGCTATAGGGCGGCATGCCGCTGAAGATCACCGCACTCACCTCGGCGAGGAACAGCGGCACGGACGACAGCCCGGCGCTGGAGACGGCGGAGATACCGTGCCTGGCCAGCAGCTGCCCGAGCATCGCGGCGTTCTGATCGGCGACGGAAGCCCCGAGCTGCGACAGCACGCCGGCCGGCAGCCGGAGCCCGGCGGCGATCGAATACAGATGCCGCGCACGGGTGCCGGCGCCGGTTCCGATCAGGAGCTTGTGCGCCTTGCGGGCGGCGACGATCTCCTCGACGATTGGATAGACCGCGGCACGGCCGCGATCGATCATGCTCTGGCCGCCGATCTTGATGACGGTTGCATCGGGGAGGATGCGGAAGTCCGCTGCCTTCTCCGCTGCGGCCACAAGCTGTGGGTCGGTGAGCGAGCGCTGCATCAGCAGCCCCTCGAGCTCCGTGATCGTGTTCGACATCCGAGACATCCTCTCGTTTTCTGATGCAGTCTCTGCGGCGGACCCTTCAGCCTCGACCGCGAATCTTGCCGCACACTTCAGTCCATGGCAACAAGGTGGCCGCGATTTAGCGGCCAAACATGGAGCAGGCAATGGCCCCGTTGCCACTTGCGAACACCGAGATCGTGCAATTCTTCCGCGAGTGGTTGGATACCTTCTCAGGCTATGTCCGCGAGGTCGACTACGCCTCGGCGCGGCCGCTGTTTCACCCGGACGTGCTCGCTTTCGGCACGCATAACGACGTCATCCCGGGGCTCGACCAGTGGGTTACGACGCAATGGAATAACGTCTGGCCGAAGACGACCGACTTCCGCTTCGTCCTCGACCAGGTCTCGATCCTGGCGTCCCCCGACGGCACGATGGCGACGGTGGTCGCGCCGTGGACGAGCACGGGCTACCATCCCGATGGCAGCGCGTTTCCGCGCCCCGGCCGAGCGACGATGGTGTTTTCAAAAGATGGCGATGGCTGGCTGTGTGTGCATTCGCACATGTCGCTCAATCGCGGGGTGCCGCAGGCAAGCCATGCCAATCGGCCGGTGAAGGCCTGGTAGAAATGCAAAAGGCCCCGGACGTGTCCGGGGCCTTTCGATTTCCAGATGTCGTTCAGCCTATTCCGGCTGGCCGATGCTCACCTTCAGCGTGCCGACGCCGTCGACGCCGCATTCGAGCTTGTCGCCCGGCTGGAGCTGCGACACGCCGGCCGGCGTGCCCGTCATGATGATGTCGCCGGCGGCGAGCTTCACCTGCTGCGAGAGTTGCCAGATGATCTCGGGCACGTTCCAGATCAGCTCGGTGAGATCGCCCTTCTGGGCTTCCTTGCCGTTGACCGTCAGCCAGATCTTGCCCTTGGCGGGATGGCCGATCTTCGAGGCCGGCTGCACTGCGGAGCAGGGGGCCGAGCCGTCGAACGACTTGCCGATCTCCCACGGACGCTCCTTCTTGCGCGAGGCGATCTGGAGGTCGCGGCGGGTGAGGTCGATGCCGACGGCATAGCCGTAGACATGGTCGAGCGCCTTGTCGGCGGGGATGTTGAGGCCGCCGCTCTTCATCGCGACGATCAGCTCGACCTCGTGATGCAGATCCTTGGTCAGCGGCGGATAGGGAATGGTGGCGCCGTGGGGCACCAGCATGTCGGCGTGCTTGGCGAAGAAGAACGGCGGGGCGCGCTCGTCGTTGCCCATCTCGCGGATGTGCTCGAGGTAGTTGCGGCCAACGCACCAGATGCGGCGCACCGGGTAACGGCCGCTCTCTCCGACGACGGGAAGCGAAGCCTGGGGTGGAAGCGGAATGACGTAGGAGGCGGCGTTCATGGAGCGGTCTCGCTGCTCTTGGTGGGGTGAAGGAAACTCTATGCGGTTGCGCTGATCGGCGCCAGAGCGCCGGCGTCGTAGTGTTGCAGGCGGAAGAACGAGGCGTAGCGACCCGAGCGGCGGAGCAATTCGTCGTGGCGGCCCTGTTCGACGATTTCGCCGCCCTCGACCACCAGGATCGCATCTGCGTGCATGATGGTGTGCAGGCGGTGCGCGATCACGATGGTGGTGCGGTTCTGGCAGAGATGCTCGATCGCCTCCTGCACCTGCCGCTCGGACTCGGAATCGAGCGCGGCGGTGGCTTCATCGAGCAGGATGATCGGCGCGTTCTTGATCAGCGCGCGCGCCACCGCGATGCGCTGGCGCTGGCCGCCGGAGAGCTGCGTGCCGTGCTCGCCGACCGGCGTGTCGTAACCGAGCGGGAAGCTCATGATGAAATCATGCGCGCAGGCGGCTTTCGCGGCATCAATGATTTGCTCTTCGCTCGCGCCGGGCTTGCCGAAGGCGATGTTGCTGCGGATGGTGTCGCGGAACAGATACACGTCCTGGCCGACATAGGCGGTCTGCGCGCGCAGCGATTTGCGCGAGACCGCGCCGATCGACTGGCCGTCGATCACGATGTCGCCTTGCGTCACCTCGTAGAAGCGCAGCAGCAGCCCCAGCACGGTCGATTTGCCGCCGCCGGAGGGGCCGACCAGCGCGGTGACTTTTCCGGGCTCGGCAACGAAGGACATGCGGTTGAGGACGGTCTCGCCGGTCCGGTAGGAGAAGCTGACGTCGCGCAGCTCGATCTTCGCTTCGGACAGCTTGAGCGCTGGCTTGTCGTCGTCGGAATGCTCGCTCGCCGGGCTGTCGACCACTTCGAGCAGCATGCGCGCGCCGACGAGCTGGCTGTTCAGGTCGATGTTGAGCCGCGCCAGCCGCTTGGCCGGCTCGGTCGCCATCAGGAACGCGGTCATGAAGGAGAAGAACGCGCCGGGCGTGGCGTTGAGCGCGACCACGCTGTAGCCGCCGTAGAGCAGGCAGCCGGCGACCGCGAACCCCCCGAGCATCTCCATCAGCGGGTTGGAACGGTTGGCGACGCGGGCCATCTTGTTGGCGTTGCGCTCGACGATCGCGATGTTCTCGTCGATGCGCTTCTGCATGGTGTCTTCGAGCGTGAATGCCTTCACCGTGCGGATGCCCTGGAGCGATTCCTGCATCGTCTCCAAGATGTCGGCGGTGCCGGTGAACTGGTTGAAGGCGAGGCCCTTGATGCGCTTGACCAGCTTGCGCAGCACCAGCATCGCCGGCGGCACCACGACGAGGCCGATGAACGACATCACCGGGTCCTGCCACACCATCACGCCGATCATCGCGAGCAGCATCATGAGGTCGCGTCCGACAGCGTTGACCAGCATGTTGAGCACGTCGGTGATGGATTTGGCGCCGGCGGTCAGCCGCGCCAGGAATTCAGACGAATGCCGTTCGGAGAAGAAGCCGACGCTCTCGCGCATCAGCTTGGCGAATAGCTGGCGCTGGTTGGTAGCGAGGATCGCGTTGCTTATCTTGGTCAGGATCACCATGTGGCCGTAGGTCGCCACGCCCTTGATGAACAGCAGGACCACCGTGATGCCCGAGAACATCGCGATGCCCGGGATGTTCTTGTCGACATAGGCCTGGTTGATGACCTGGCCGAGCACGTAGGTCGCGCCCGCGGTCGATCCGGCGGCAAGCGCCATCAGCGCGAAGGCGACGAGGTAACGCCGCCAGTAGATGATCCCCTGTTCCGTGACCAGGCGGCGAATCAGGATTGCCGCCGTATAGGGATCGTCGGTGATTTTCTTTGGAAACTGGGCCATCCGGTGTCCATTGACGGGGCAAGGAAAAGCCTGCCCGCGCGTCAGGGATCGAAGGGCCTCTGTGCCCGCTAAAGCCGCGCTTTTCAAGCCCAATTAAGGGCTTGCGCTGGGATGGAATCTAAGCCGAGACGGCGTGGCGGAGCTCGCCATGGCGCTCGCGGAACAGCTTGTCCTCCCAGGCCAGCGCGTGGGCCGCGATGGTCTCGAGGTCGTCGTATTGCGGCTTCCAGTCGAGCAGGCCGCGGATGCGGCTGGTGTCGGCGACCATGGTCATGATGTCGCCGGGCCGGCGCGGGGCGTATTGCACGGCGAAGCTGCGCCCCGAAACCCGGCGCACCGCGTCGATGGTTTCCAGCACCGAATAGCCGCGGCCATAGCCGCAATTGAGCGTCGTCGAGGCGCCGCCATTGCGCAGGTAAGCGAGTGCCGAGCGATGGGCCTGCGAGAGGTCCGAGACGTGGATGAAGTCGCGGATGCAGCTGCCGTCCTGGGTCGGATAGTCGGTGCCGAACACATCGATCTTGGCGCGCTGGCCGGTCGCGGCCTCGACGGCGATCTTGAGCAGATGCGTAGCGCCGACGGTGGCCAGCCCGATGCGCGCCTGCGGATCGGCGCCAGCGACGTTGAAATAGCGCAAGGTCACGTATTGCATGCCGTAGGCGGCGGCGACGTCGTGCAGCATGATCTCGGTCATCAGCTTCGACGAGCCGTAGGGCGACAGCGGCCGCGTCGGCGCGTGCTCCGGCACCGGCACCAGGTCCGGATTGCCGTAGACGGCCGCGGTCGAGGAGAAGATGAAACGGCTGATGCCGCGCTTGACGGCGACGTTGAGCAGGTTGCGCGCGGTCATGAAGTTGTTGCGGTAGTAGCCGAGCGGATCGCGCATCGACTCCGGCACGACGACGGAGCCCGCGAAATGGATGATGCTCTCGATGTTGTGCTGGGCGATCACGCCTTCGACCAGGTTCTCGTCGCCGGCGTCGCCAATGAACAGCGGCACGCCCTCGGGCAGATAGGCCGAGAAACCGGTCGAGAGATCGTCGATCACGACGACGTCCTCGCCGGCTTCCGCCAGCGCCAGGACCGTGTGACTTCCGATATAGCCGGCGCCGCCGGTGACTAGCACAGTCATGATCTCACCCGTCTTCGATCAACGCGCCAAGTTAACGTTTGCGCGGTGAAGAGGGGGTTTCGGCAGCTCTGAACTGGTCACTATGCTTAATGTTGCGTATAGGGGGCTTTCGTAACGGAGCATGACGTGGCGAATTCCCCCGGCGATCTCGAAGTGATCGTGCCAAATCTGCACAGGCGCTATTCCGGGGTCACCGCGACCAACCGGATGGTGGCGCCCCGGCTGGCAAAGCTCTATCGCGCGGCGTGGTTCGGCTCGGATGCGCCGGAGGGGATTTCGCGGCTGAGCGCTGCCGATTTCCTCAAGCTATGGGGCCGCAAGACGCCATTGATCTGGCACGCGCGGCGCAACAACGAGATGATCGCGGGCGTCGTGCTGCGCGCGCTCGGCTGGCCATTGAAACTCGTGTTCACGTCGGCCGCGCAGCGGCATCACAGCTGGATCACGCGCGGGTTGATCCGGCGCATGGACGCGATCATCGCGACATCAGACATCTCGGCCTCGTTCCTGAAGGTGAAGGCGACGGTGATCCCGCACGGCGTCGACACCGACGTTTATGCGCCGCCGAACGATCGCGCCGCGGCCTTTGCGGAAGCCGCGCTGCCGGGCCGCTACGCGATCGGCTGTTTCGGCCGCGTGCGCGCGCAGAAGGGCACGGATGTGTTCGTCGATGCGATGTGTCGCCTGCTGCCGCGCTATCCTGACTTCACTGCAATCATCGTCGGACAGGTCACGCCGGAGCAGACTCCCTTTGCGAACGATCTGAAGAAGCGGATCGATGCCGCCGGCCTGCAGTCGCGCATCGTCATCACCGGTGAGCTGCCGATCGAAGCGGTGCAGCGCTGGTATCAGCGGCTGACGATCTACGCCTTCACCTCGCGCAACGAAGGTTTTGGTTTGACGCTGATAGAGGCGATGGCGGCCGGCAGCGCGCTCGTTGCCGCGCGCGCCGGTGCGGCCGCGCTCGTGGTCGAGGACGGCTCGACAGGTGTGCTGATCCCGACTGGTGACGCTGATGCGTTGGCCGCCGCGCTCGAACCGCTGATGCGCGACCCGGACGCCGCGCTCGCCATGGGCGCGCGGGGGCGGGCACGGGTGCTGGCGAAGTTCAGCCTCGATGCCGAAGCGGCGCGGATCGGCGACGTTTATCGTCCGCTGCTCTGAACTGCCGTTTTCGCGACCGCAAACAAAAATCTCGAAAACAACCCCATGCAAAGTAGCCGGTGCCAGCGGAATCAACGGGTTGACGGCCGGTGCGATGCGTTGCGGATTTTACGCAGCCGTTTGACACGTCGGGCAAAACAGCGGCACGATGTCATCATCGGCCGCAGTTGCGATACCCGGATCATCCATCCAGGTTCCTTCAAACCGTCGCGGTCGACTTCACATTGGGCAGCGCACATACGGCATTTGCACTGGCACCGGCTCCTTGGAGCTGAGTGTGATATTATTCTCTCCGGAGAATGTCAGGTCGAATGCGACGTCTGAAATCGCGACGCCGTCCGAGCACGACGCGATTATTCGCATATTCGGCCCGTCATCGCGCAACGATTTGACCGTGCATTTTTCAAATGTGCCGGTTACTTGCCTTCCCTGGACGATTAAACCGCCCGCGTGGAGATCAGCATCTTTCTTGAAGGCAAGCCTGTTGTTCTCTTTCGTGAATATTTGGCCACAGGCCGAGGCGTCGATTGTCCAAGCTCCGTTCAAATCCGCAGCCTGAATCGAGGCCGATTGCGTCACGAGAAGTACCAACGTCACCAAAGGATTGAAGGTCCTCATGAAACTCTCCGACTAAATGGTCAATACTGCCAAATCAGCCTCTTCGACGCCGATGGGGGCGCAGCAAGACGCGCCCCTTCGTATCGGTCTTGAGCAGTATTTGGGTGCGGCGAACTGGCGAAGCTGTTGTTGATCTAAGTCAATAGGCTCTGCAGAGCGCTCGTCTGCTTGAGGCAAAGCGCAGCGTAGCGCGATGACGAGTGCGATCTGTCAGAGCTGGAAAGGCCGCCGCATTTGTCCGGCGGCCTCCGCGCTTGAGTGGCTTGCGGGGCGGCGCCCCAGCTAGAGATCGATGCTAACGGCGATGTTGCGGCCCTGTAGTTGGGAAATCTTCATTCCGTCAGCCTGCACTTGCGCGAACTCCGGGTCGTTTGCCACGGCTTCCTGCACTTTGCCGTAAACTTCCCAATTGGAATAGCGCGTCGCAACCAGCAACTCTCCTGCCCACTGGCCAGTGTGGAAGCGGGAGAGCCGAAGAAATTCGGCGCCGTGTTTCTCAAAGATTTTCTTCGCCTGCCTGACGATCTTGATCATTTCCTCGGGCTTGTCGGTCTTGAAGCGAGTGAATTGAACGATCGGCATGGGGCTACCTCCATAACTGTGTAAAATGTCCAAGAGGCATGTATCGAGCGACGTTTGAGGAGCGAACCTCTTGTTCGAATCTCGATGAAGATTCGTCTTTGTCGACGTGATCTTGGTTCAGCCCTCAGAAGCGGCAGCGACGCAGCCTTATCCCGCGAATGAACTGACAACGTCACTGACTAAAGCTGGCGGACGGAAAGACCTGCTGTTGGATTCGCTGCCAGTTGCCCGACCAACGCATGGCGTCAATGAGTTCACACTCCGAGCACCCGCTGCGCGATCGCCACGACCTCGGAAGCCGCGATATCCCGCATGCAGCGGTGGTCGTTCATCTTGCAGATCGTGCTCTGGCAGGGCTGGCATGAGAGCACGCTCTTGTCCTGGACCACGGTCGCGGCGAGGCCGTTGAGGGGAGCCCAGAGATAGGGGCTGGTCGGGCCGAAAATGCCCATGGTGGGCGTGCCGAGCGCGGCTGCGATGTGCATCAGGCCGGAATCGTTGGAGATGGCGACGCTGGCCGCGGCCATGGCAAGGACGCCGTTGCGCAGATCGGTGCCGGTGAGGTCCCGCACGCCCGGACCGCCGGCGGCGACGATCTCCTGGGCGAGGCCCTTTTCGGCGGGGCCGCCAACCACCCAGACCTCCAGGCCGCGCTCGGCCAGCAGGCGGGCAGCCTCCGGATAGTAGGTCCAGCGCTTTGAGGCGCCGACTGAGCCGGGAGCCAGCGCGACCGCCGCCCCGGCGCTGAGGCCATTGGCCTGCCGCCAGCGGACGATGTCCTCGGCCGGGACCCGCAATTGCGGCACCGGCCATTCCGCGGGCAGGGGGGCGCCATCGGGTTGGGCCAGGGCGGCGTTCTTGTCGATGAAGCGGGGCAGCTTCTTCTCGCCCCAGCGCCAGCGGTTGAGCAGGCCGAACCGGAACTCGCCGACGAAGCCGACCCTTTCCGGAATCCTGGCCAGCGCGGGCGCGATGGCCGCCTTCCAGGTCCGGGGCAGCACCAGGGCTGTCCCGTAATTCCGCTCGCGCAGGAGCTTCGCCAGGCCGAACTGGCGGCCAACGGCGAGCCGGCTGCGCGGCAGGTCCCACACGATGCCATCGCGCACGCCGGGCATGTAGTCGACCAGGGGGGCGCAGAGGGAGGTGGTCAGGAGATCGACCGGCCGGTTGGGCCAGCGCTCGTTCAGGACCCGGACAACGGTGTGATTCCGGACGAAATCGCCGATCCACATATAGGGGATGATCAGGATCGGGCGGGTGTCGCTCCGATCTGCATCTCGGCTAAATTGCGAATCTTGATTCATTCGTTAATAGGACCGGGAACGCGCTGATGTGGCGGTTCGGTTACCCGCTCCGGACCTGCAGGTAAAGCCAGGACAGCGCCGACCCCAAAACCGCTTACACTTTGGCGGATCATGCGCTAGGGCAGGACCGGGCCGTGAAAATCGGGCAGGGCAAAACCTGGCAGGGTAGGTGGAATGTTGCTGGTGACCGGTGGGGCCGGTTTTATCGGATCGAATGTCGTCGCCGCGCTGAACGAGGCCGGTCGCAGCGATGTCGTCGTCTGCGATCTCCTCGGGACCGAGGGCAAGTGGCGAAACCTCGCCAAGCGCCAGCTTGTGGATATCGTCCCGCCGGCCGAGCTGCCCGACTGGCTGAAGGGCCGCAAGCTCGACGCCGTGATCCATCTCGGGGCGATTTCCGAGACCACCGCGACCGACGGCGACCTCGTGATCGAGACCAATTTTCGCCTGTCGATGCGCCTGCTGGACTGGTGCACGGCGGATGCGGTGCCGTTGATCTACGCCTCGTCGGCCGCAACCTATGGCGATGGTGCCGACGGCTTTGACGACGACGCCTCACTGTCGGCATTGAAGAAACTGCGGCCGATGAATCTTTACGGCTGGAGCAAGCACCTGTTCGATCTCGCCGTCGCCGAGCGCGTCGCGCGCGGCGAGAAGCTGCCGCCGCAATGGGCCGGCCTGAAATTCTTCAACGTGTTCGGCCCCAACGAATACCACAAGGGCTCGATGATGAGCGTGCTGGCGCGCCGCTTCGATGATGTGAGGGCGGGCCGTGTCGTGCAATTGTTCAAGTCGCACCGCGAGGGCATCGCCGACGGCGATCAGCGCCGCGATTTCATCTATGTCGATGATGTCGTCCGCGTCGTCATGTGGCTGCTTGCGACGCCGTCGGTATCCGGTCTCTTCAACGTCGGTACCGGCAAGGCGCGCAGCTTCAGGGACCTGATGCTCGCTGCCTATGCGGCCCTCGGCACCAGGCCCAACATCGAATATGTCGACATGCCCGAGCAGATCCGCGGCAGCTATCAATACTTCACCCAGAGCGAGGTCGATCGCCTGCACCGCGCCGGCTATAACGGCGGCTTCACGACGCTCGAGGATGCGGTGAAAGCCTATGTCGGCGACTATCTCGACCGGCCAGACCGCTTCCGCTGAGGCTTCAAGGACCATGCCGACGCCCATTCTCGATTTCGACGCCCTCGCGCAAGCCATCTCAGGCCGCACGGTGCTGTGCATCGGCGACATCATGCTGGACGAGTTCGTCTATGGCGAGGTGTCGCGGATCTCGCCGGAAGCACCGGCGCCCGTGATCGCCGCCCAGCGCAGCGAGATCCATATCGGCGGCGCCGGAAACGTCGCGCGCAATATCGCGTCCCTCGGGGCGCGCTGCATCTTTGTCGGCCTCGTCGGCGAGGACGATGCGGGCAAGCGGCTCGAAGCGGCACTTGCGGAGCATGCCGGCATCGAAAGCGCGCTGGTGTGCGATCCGTCGCGGCCGACCACGCGAAAAGTCCGCTTCGTCTCCGAGCATTTTTCCACGCACATGCTGCGCGCGGATTGGGAGCAGGCGGTGCCTGCCTCCGACGACATCGAGACCAAGCTGATCGACGCAATCCTGCCGCAGATCGCGCGCGCCGACATCGTACTGCTCTCCGACTACGCCAAGGGCGTGCTGACCGCGCGCGTGATCCGTCACACGATCGACGCCGCGCGAACGCTCGGCAAGCCCGTGATCGTCGATCCCAAGAGCCTGAACTGGGCGATCTATCGCGGCGCCACGCTGCTCACGCCCAATCGCAAGGAATTTTCGGAGGCGACCCGCAGCCGCGCCGACACGCCGCAGAGCATCGTCGATGCCAGCGAGGACGTGATGCGGCTCGCCGATTGCGAGGCGATCCTGGTCACGCAAGGCGAGCACGGCATGACGCTGGTGCCGCGCAATGGCGAGGCCGTTCATGTTCCGGCTGTCCCCGTGAAGGTGCGCGACGTCTCCGGTGCCGGTGACACCGTCGCCGCCGCGCTTGCGGTGTCGCTCGCGGCGGGCGCGGACTGGGACACGGCGTTGCGGATGGCCAATGCGGCCGCTGCCGTCGCCGTCAGCAAGCAAGGCACGGCCAGCGTGAGCGCGGCCGAGCTGCGGCGGAATATCCTGCCGCACGCTTATCTCGCGGCTGAGGAGAAGATCGTGCTCGAGCCTGATACGCTCGACGCACAGCTCGCGGAATGGCGCCGGCAGGACCTGCGCGTCGGCTTCACCAATGGCTGCTTTGACATCCTGCATCCCGGCCACGTCAAGGTGTTGACCGCGGCGCGCAGAGCCTGCGATCGCCTGATCGTCGGCCTCAACAGCGATGCCTCGGTGCGGCGGTTGAAGGGCGCCGATCGCCCGGTTCAGGACGAACGTGCGCGTGCGGAAGTGCTCGCGGCGCTCGAAGCCGTCGACCTCGTCGTCCTCTTCGAGGAGGATACGCCGATCGATTTGATCACCCGGATCAAGCCGAGCGCGCTGGTGAAGGGTGGCGACTACACCCGCGAGCAGGTGGTCGGCCATGAGGTCGTCGAGGCCGCCGGCGGAATCGTCGTGCTGGTCGACATCCTCGAGGGCTTCAGCACGACCGCGCTGGTCCATCGCGCGCGGGGAGGGGGCAAGTGACGGACCAAGCGACGACGCTCGCCCGGGAGACGACCGGCCAGACGCTGTGGCGGCGCTTTCGCAGCCCGGCGGCGTGGTACGAGACGGCCGACCTGTTCGCAATCCTGACCGTGGCGTCGCTGCCCTGGTCGACCTCGCTCACGGCGATCTTCAACGCTGTGTTCCTGCTCTGCATGGTGCCGTTTCTCGACGTCCGCGCATTCCTGCAATCGCTGAAGCGCCCGATCGCAGCCGCGCCGATCGCGCTCGTCCTGCTCGCGCTGGTGGGCACGCTGTGGTCGGATGCGGCCTGGGGCGCGCGTCTCTATGCGGTCAATCCGACCGTCAAGCTGCTCGTGCTGCCGGTCTTACTCTATCATTTCGAGCGCTCGCCGCGCGGGCACTGGATGTTCATCGCGTTCCTGGTGTCCTGCGCGCTGCTCTCGGTGATGTCGTGGCTGGTGGCCTTCTATCCCAACCTGACGCTCAAGCCCGATCACCTCGAGCGCGGCATCTTCGTCAAGAACTACATCGACCAGAGCCAGGAATTCGCGCTGTGCGCGGTCGCGCTCGCCTATCCCATCGTGATGCTGCTGCGCGAGAAGCGCTATTGGTTCGCGGGACTATTGATCGCGCTGGCTCTGAGCTTCTTCGTCAACATGGCCTTCGTGGTGGTGTCGCGCACCGCGCTGGTCACCGTTCCGATCATGTTCGGCGTGTTCGCACTGCTGCACCTGCGCTGGCGCAGCATCGCGATCATCTCGGCCGCTCTGCTCGCCGGCGCCGCTCTCGCCTGGCAGGCCTCGCCGCAATTGCGCAAGACCGCGGACACCTTCGCCAGCGACTACACGCGCTATGTCGAAAAGGGCGAGCCGACCTCGCTGGGCCTGCGGCTCGAATTCTGGCGGAAATCGCTCGGCTTCTTCGCGGAGGCGCCGATCAAGGGGCACGGCACCGGTTCGACGCGCGGATTGTTCGAGCAGGTCAAGACCGGCAGCGGCTACCAGGCCTCCGCCGAGGTGATCGGCAATCCGCATAACCAGACGCTCAATGTCGCCGTGCAATGGGGCGTCATCGGCATCGCCGTTCTCTACGCGACCTGGATCCTGCATCTCCTGTTGTTCCGCGGCGATGGGCTGGCCTATTGGGTTGGCCTGCTGGTCGTGGTGCAGAACGTCTTCACCTCGCTGTTCAACTCCCATCTGTTCGACTTCCACGAGGGCTGGATGTATGTCATCGGCGTCGGCGTTGCCGGCGGCATGGTGATCCGGGCCAGACGCGTCGATGCGAAGGTGGGGGAAGCTGGTTCCTGAACGGCCGCGCGGCTGGCAAGTCTTGTACTGGCAAGTCTTGTCGAGATGGGCTATCAGCGCGGTCAGGTTGCACCTAACTGGGATTTCATCGGTCGGCGGATGACGCGTCTTTCGCATCTCACCTTGCGCAATTTCCTGATCGCGCTCCACGACCTGCTGGCGACCACGGCGGCGCTGTTCGCAGCCTTCTACGTGCGTTTCGAGGGTGGCGACGGCTTCTTCGACCGGCTGCCGCTGCTGTTCCGGATCCTGCCCTACTTCCTCGCCTTCAGCGTGGTCGTGTTCTTCCTCTTCAATCTGACCACGACGAAATGGCGCTTCATCTCGCTGCCTGACGCGCTGAACATCATCCGCGTCGCGACCGTGCTGACGGTTGCCCTCCTGGCGCTCGACTACATTTTCGTCGCCCCCAACGTCCGCGGCGCCTTCTTCCTCGGCAAGGTGACGATCGTCCTCTACTGGTTCCTCGAGATCTCCTTCCTCAGTGCGCTGCGCATGACCTATCGCTACTTCCGCTATACGCGGGTGCGGCGTCATGCCCGAACCGAGGATGCCGCGCCGACGCTGCTGATCGGCCGCGCCGCGGATGCCGAGGTGCTTTTGCGCGGCATCGAGAGCGGGGCGATCAAGCGCATCTGGCCGGTGGGCGTGCTGTCGCCGTCGAGTTCGGATCGCGGCCAGCTCATCCGCAATGTGCCGGTGCTGGGTGGCATCGACGACATCGAGGATGTCGTCGGCGACTTCGCCAAACGCCACAAGCCGATCGCACGCCTGGTGATGACGCCGTCCGCGTTCGAGCCGGACGCTCATCCGGAATCGATCCTGATGCGCGCGCGCAAGCTGGGCGTGATCGTCAACCGCATGCCCTCGCTGGAGAGCGGCGACGCGCCGCGCCTCACGGCCGTCGCGGTCGAGGACCTCCTGCTGCGGCCGAGCGAAAAGATCGACTATGCGCGTCTCGAAGCTCTGATCAAGGGCAAGGCTGTCATCGTCACCGGCGGCGGCGGATCGATCGGGTCCGAGATCTGCGAGCGTGTCGTTGCCTTCGGCGCCACACGTTTGCTGATTGTGGAAAATTCCGAGCCGGCGCTCTACGCGGTCACGGAGACGCTGGCTGCGCAGGGCGCTACGGCCGCGATCGAGGGGCGGATCGCCGACATCCGCGACCGCGAGCGCATCATCCGCCTGATGGCGGAGTTCAAGCCGGATATCGTGTTCCACGCCGCCGCGCTCAAGCACGTGCCGATCCTGGAGCGCGACTGGAGCGAGGGCGTCAAGACCAACATCTTCGGCTCGATCAACGTTGCCGATGCGGCGCACGGCGCCGGCGCCGAGGCCATGGTGATGATCTCGACCGACAAGGCGATCGAGCCGGTGTCGATGCTCGGCCTCACCAAGCGATTCGCCGAGATGTACTGCCAGGCGCTCGATCACGATCTTGCCGCAGGTAGCGGCAGTGCGAGACCGCCGATGCGGTTGATCTCGGTCCGGTTCGGCAACGTTCTGGCATCGAACGGCTCGGTGGTGCCGAAGTTCAAAGCCCAGATCGAGGCCGGCGGCCCCGTGACGGTGACGCATCCCGACATGGTCCGCTACTTCATGACGATCCGCGAGGCCTGCGATCTCGTCATCACGGCGGCAACGCATGCGCTCGGAACGCAGCGACCCGATGTCTCGGTCTACGTGCTCAACATGGGCCAGCCGGTGAAGATCGTTGATCTCGCCGAGCGCATGATCCGCCTCTCGGGCCTCCAGCCCGGCTACGACATCGAGATCGTGTTCACCGGCATGCGGCCGGGCGAGCGCCTGCACGAAATCCTGTTCGCCTCCGAGGAGCCGACCCGTGAGATCGGTGTCGCCGGCATCATGGCCGCGCAGCCGAACGAGCCGCCGATGCAGACGCTGCGCAAATGGATCGCGGCGCTGGAGCAGGCGATCGCGCGGGACGATCGGGCCACGATCAAGACCATCCTGAAGGATGCGGTTCCTGAATTCGGGTCAACCGCGGCCTGACCATGCAGTCTCAAGGCAAGATCGTCGTCGCGAGCCAGCATTATCCGCCTGATCCGAGCACGACCGCCGCGATCATGGCAGAGATCGCCTGCCGCGTCGCCGTCAACCACGAGGTCATCGTGCTGTCGGGCTCGCCCGGCGAATTGCCGGCCTCGCAAACCGGCCCAGGCAAGCCGCGCGTAATTGCCATCAAGAACCGGATGGCGGGAAAGGCCGCGCTGGTGCGACGTGGCGCCTCCGAACTGCTGTTCGCGGCGCGCACCTTCTTCGCGTTGATCCGGGAGCTTAGGGCTGGTGACGTCGTGGTCACCGTGACCGCGCCGTTCATGCTGCCTTACGCGGTCGCGGCCGCGGCAAGATGCAAGGGCGCGCGCTCGGCGCTGATCATGCACGACCTCTTCCCCGATGTTCTCGTGATGGCGGAAATCCTGAAGCCCGGCTCGTTCGTGACGCGAACGATGCGCGCGGCCAACAGCCTGATGTTCCGCGCGCTCAATGCCGTCATCACCATCGGCCGCGATGCGGAGCGGCCGCTCTTGAGCTATTCCGGCATGACGCGGAACAAGATCCGCTTCATCCCGAACTGGGCGACGCTCGTACCGGCGGCACGTCCCCTGGCGCCGGACAATCCGTTCCGCAAGGCGCTTTCCGCGCGATTCATTGTCGGCCTGTCGGGCAATCTTGGCTTCACCCATGATCCGGAGATCGTGTTCGAGGCGGCACGCCTTTTGACGGACGAGCGGGACATCCACTTCCTGCTGTCCGGCTGGGGCATCGGCTTCAAGCGGCTGAAGCAGTTGCAGGCCGAGGCGAACTTGCCCAATGTGTCGTTCGTGGCGCGGGTGGCGGATGCCGAGCTCGAGGCGTTCCTGGCGGCTGCCAATCTCTGGATCATTCCGTACCGGAAGAACGTGGCGGGGGTGTCGGTGCCGAGCCGGTTCTACAATCTGCTGGCGGTCGGCCGTCCGGTGGCGCTGGTCTCCGAGCCGGAGGCCGAGGCCGCGTTGACGGTGGTGGAGAACGGGCTCGGCTGGGTCGTGACGCCGGGCCGCGCCGATCAGCTCGCCGACGCAATCCGCGCGGCATCACGTTGCGACGCCGCCGCCATGGCCGAACGCGCGGTGAAGGCGGCAGCGAGATTCGACCAGACGACCGCGATGAACGCCTATGCCGGGTTGATCGACGAATTGTTGCGCAACCCCGATCTGACGGAGCAACGATGAGCGAGCGGAAACCGGTCGTGCTGGTGACAGGGGCGAGCGGCTTCGTCGGCCGCCACGTCGCGCCTGAGCTCGCGCGCGAGGGATGGTCGGTCCGCCGCGCGGTGCGCAGGCCGGAGGGAATCGAGGACGAGGTCGCGATCGGATCGATCGGGCCCGATACCGATTGGGAGGCGGCGCTCGAAGGCGTCGACGCCGTGGTCCATCTCGCCGCGCGCGTGCATCACAAGCACGAGGAGCACGCGGTCCAGCTCTACCGCAACGTCAACATCGCCGGCACGCTGCACCTGGCGCGCTCCGCGGCAACGGCGGGCGTTCGCCAGTTCATCTTCGTCAGCACCGTTCTCGTGCACGGCCGCAGCAATGATGGCCGCGCGCCGTTCTGCGAAGAGGACATCCTCACGCCGCGCGGCCTCTACGGCATGTCCAAGGCCGCCGCCGAGGCGGGCTTGAGGACGCTGGCGCGCGACAGCGACATGAAGATCTCGGTGATTAGGCCGCCGCTGGTCTATGGCGCTGGCGCTAAGGGCAATTTCGCACTGCTGACGCGTGCGGTGAATCTGGGACTGCCGCTGCCCTTTGGCGCGATCCGCAATCAGCGCGCGTTCCTGGCCGTGCAGAATCTGTCGTCGTTCATCCTGCGCCGGCTGGCTCACCCCGATCCCACGAGCAATTTCGAGATCTTCCTGGTCGCCGACACGGAACAGGTCTCGACGCCCGAATTCATCGAGCGGCTGGCGAAGGCTGCCGGCAAGACCTCGCGGCTGTTCGGCATGCCGCCAGACCTGCTCTCAACGCTGCTCAGCGTGATGGGCCGGCAGGATACTCATGACAGCCTGATCGGCTCGCTCGAGCTCAACCTCGCCAAGGCGATCGCGACCGGCTGGCAGCCGCAGGTCTCCCTCGACGAGGGCCTGCGGCTCGCGCTGTCGGCTCAGGACGCGTGAGGTCGGGAGAAGCGGTGCAGGACGAATCCGATTGCGATCGCGCCCGCGACAAGCGCGAGCCATGTGACCGAGGTCGAGCTTGCGCGAACCGTGATGATGGCAAGCACAGCCAGCAATAGATTGAGCGCGAACACATCGCCGATCACGCGGCGGACCGTGAAGCCGTTGTCGGTGGCGCGCTGGTAGAAGTGCGAGCGGTGCGCCGACCAGAATTGTTCGCGGCGCGCGATGCGCCGAAACAGCGTGATGGTGGAATCGACGAGGTAATAGGCCGGCAGCAGCAGTGCCGCAGCCGGCTGCCCATGCCAGGCGAGCTCCAGCAGGCACCAGCCGAGCAAAAGGCCGATCGGCAGGCTGCCGACATCGCCCAAAAACACTTTTGCGACCGGACGGTTGAACGGCGCAAAGCCGAGCATGGCGCCGCACATTGCCGTGGCGATCAGCGCCGCCGGCCACGAGAGATCACCGAGCAGTCCCAGCAGCAGCAGCGCCGCGGTGACGGGCACGACTTCCGCGACCGTCATCAGGTCCAGCCCGTCCATGAAGTTGACGAGGTTCACGAACCAGACGCCGGCGAGCAGGATGAGGCCACGCTCGAGCGGAAGGGGCAGTGCCGGCACGATGCGCGCAGTCTCGGACGCGGTGAACACGACCGCGCCGACGCAGGCTGCTTGCAGCGCCAGCCGCGCCAACACTGGCAGCGACACGATGTCGTCGGCGAATCCGACCAGGGCGATCACGATCGTTGTAATGACTAGCGCCGGCGGGATCGCAACGTTCGCCCAGGCGGCCCAGGCCGATGCGACCAGCAGCGTGGCGGTGATCACCGCGATGCCGGCGCCCTGCGGGGTCGGAATGCGATGCGAGGAACGGGCATTCGGTCGCGCCAGGGCATAGCGCTGGAGCAGGGGACGGCTGGTCCAGGTGATGATCGCCGACATCAGCGCGGCGACCGCGACGGCAAGTAGCGACGACATGACGGCAACAGCGTCGACAGTTGGGCTCACTGCGGCACCCCGAGCGGCGCCGACCCTTTCGCGGCCTTCTCCGCGCTGAAGATCCAGACCAGGCCGCCGATCGCGCCGACGATGAAGAGCACGGCGCCGAATAGCAGCGAGACGTTAACGCCTTCATTGGCGGAAAGCCCGGCGAAACCGAAGGCCAGGCCCATCGTCGCCTCGCGCACGCCCCAGCCGGCGATCGAGATCGGCATCAGGGTGATCAGCATGATCGGCGGAATGAGGAGGAATGTTTGGCCGAAGCTGACGGGTGCGGCAATCGACTTCACCACGCACCACGCAATGACGACGGCGAGCACGTGAACGAGAAGCGACAGAATTGCGACGATCGGTCCGCGCTTGGCGTTGAAGATCACGCGGTTGGCAATCACGGCGCAGGCGTGGATGTGATGGGTGGCCCACCAGGTCTTCAGCCACGACCATTTCAGCGCGCCGAAGATCAGGAAACCGACGCCGCCCGCGAGCGCGGCGAAATCGACGAGCAGCAGCGCCGAGCGTCCGTGCGGATCGGTGATGAGCCCGTAGCTCCAGGGCAGGCTCGCGACGACGACGATCGCCAGCGCGACAAGGCCGATCGCGCGGTCGACGAAGATCGAGTAGGTGGCCGCACGCCATCCGGCGCCAGCGCGCGCAACCAACCACAGCCGGACCGCATCGCCACCGATCGCGGAGGGCAGCGTCTGGTTGAAGAACGCACCGATCACGTTGTAGCGCATCGCGCGGCCGAGCTCGAGCGGCGCGCCGCATTCGGCGCTGACCTCGCGCCAGCGGACCACGCCGACGAAGATTTGCAGGAACGTGACCGCGATCGCCATGGCGATCCAGAGCAGGCTGGTCGCGGTCAGGCGTGAAAACAGTTCGGACAGATCGACCTTGCGCAGCGCCAGGTAGAGTAGCGCTCCGGAAATCAGGATTTTGGCCGTCGACAGCAGGATTCGGCGCATCTCGCCCGCTTGATCAGGGTTTGCGAAGATTTGAGGCAACCCGACGCGAGGCGTCGAATTCGGCCGCTTTGGTATGGTCTTGGCGCCGATCTTGCAATAGCGCTTATCTGGAGCGGTGACGAATAGCGGCGAGGCTATTGCGACGGCCTCGATACCGCGGCTAAAGAGGCGCCGCGGGGCCGGCTTGGGGACCGCGTGGCAACAGATCGCTTGGGAACAGGATGACGGATCAGGCGATTTTGGTCACGGGAGCCGCCGGGTTCATCGGCTTTCACGTCGCCCGGCAGCTCCTGGCCGAGGGCCGGCCCGTGGTCGGGCTCGACAATCTCAACAGCTATTACGATCCGGCGCTGAAACAGGCGCGCCTGGCGCTGCTTCGAAACGATTCCCGCTTCGCCTTCGTCGAGGCCGATCTTGCCGACGGCGAGACCATCGCGGCGCTGTTTGCGCGACATCGATTTGACAAAGTCGTGCATCTCGCGGCCCAGGCCGGCGTGCGCTACTCGATCGACCATCCGCACACTTACGCCGATTCCAATCTCCAGGGCTTTCTCAACGTGCTGGAGGGCTGCCGCAACAACTCTTGTCGTCATCTCGTCTACGCCTCGTCATCCTCCGTTTATGGCGCCAACACTAAACTGCCATTTGCCGTGCAGGACCGCACCGACCATCCGGTGAGCTTCTATGCCGCGACCAAGAAGGCGAACGAATTGATGGCGCAGTCCTACAGCCATCTCTACCGGCTGCCGGTCACGGGCCTGCGCTTCTTCACAATCTACGGCCCGTGGGGCCGGCCCGACATGGCCCTGTTTCTGTTCGTGAACGCCATCATGGCGGAGCGTCCGATCCGGCTCTTTAACCATGGCAAAATGCGTCGCGACTTCACCTATATTGACGACGTCACCCGTGTGGTATCCAAGCTCATCGATCGGGTGCCCGCGGATGACCCGGCTGCCGCAAATGCGCCGTCTAAGGTCTACAATGTCGGCAACCACCGTCCGGAAGAGCTGATGCATGTCGTCGGGCTTCTGGAGCAGGAGCTGGGTCGGACGGCAATCAAAGAATTGCTGCCGATGCAGCCGGGAGACGTCTTGGAAACGTTCGCGGATGTCGAGGATCTGACGCGCGACACCGGCTTTGCACCGTCAACGCCGATCGCGCTCGGGGTCCGTAATTTTGTCACCTGGTATCGGGACTACTTCAAGGTTTGAAATGACGATGGACAAACGCATTATCCCCCTGATCATGTGCGGCGGTGCCGGCACGCGGCTGTGGCCGGCTTCGCGCGAGGTGCGCCCAAAACAGTTCCTGCCGCTGTTCGGCACGCGCTCGACCTTCCAGGACACGCTGCTGCGCGTGTCCGATGCCTCGCTGTTCGATCGTCCGATCGTCATCACCAATGCGTCCTATCGCTTCATGGTGCTGGAGCAGCTCGCCGAGATCGGCATCGAGGCCGACGTGATCCTCGAGCCGATGCGGCGCGATTCCGGCCCCGCGATCGCCGCGGGCGCGGTGTTCGCGCAGAACCGCTCCAGTGACGCGATCGTGCTCGCGCTCGCCGCCGACCACGTGGTGCAGGACAATGCGGCCTTCGTCGCGGCGTGCCGTGAAGGCCTCACCGCCGCGAGCGCCGGGCGCATCGTCACCTTCGGCGTCAAGCCGGAGCGGCCGGCGACTGAATACGGCTATATCAGCCCGGGCGAGGTGGTCTCCGGCGAGGTGCACGCCGTCGCGCGCTTCGTCGAAAAGCCTGATGCCGTGAAGGCGGCCGACTACGTCAGTTCGGGCTATCTCTGGAACAGCGGCAACTTCATGTTCCCGGCCACTGTCCTGCTCGACGAATACCGCAGGGTCGACGCGGCGAGCGTCGAGGCGATCTCCAACGCGGTGAGCAATGCCGGCCGCGATCTCGGCTTCGTGACGCTGGAGCCCGAGGCGTTCGGCGCGGCGAAGGCGATCTCGATCGACTATGCGGTGATGGAGAAGACCTCGCGCGCAGCGGTCGTGCCGGTGTCCTGCGGCTGGTCCGACGTCGGCTCCTGGCACGCGGTGTGGGAATTGTCGGAGAAGGACGCGCAAGGCAATGCTTCGCATGGCAGTGCGGTGTTCGAAGACTCGCGCAACTGCAACGTCACCACTGATGCAGCGCTGGTCGCGCTCGAAGGCGTCGACGATCTCGTCGTGGTCGCCACCGCAGATGCGGTGCTGGTCTCGCGCCAGAAGGATGCCAACGGCCTGAAGCGCCTGGTGACGAAGCTGAAGGCGGTCGCACCGAAGGTCACCGAGGAGCATCTCAAGGTGCACCGGCCCTGGGGCAGCTACCAGTCCGTCGACAATGGCGAGCGTCATCAGGTCAAGCGCATTGTCGTCAAGCCGGGCGGGCGGCTGTCGCTGCAGAAGCACCATCATCGTGCCGAGCACTGGATCGTCGTCCGCGGTGCCGCCCGGGTGACCGTCAACGAGACCGTCAAGACGGTGCACGAGAACGAGTCCATCTACATCCCGATGGGCGCGGTGCATCGGATGGAGAATCCCGGCAAGATCATGCTGGAACTCATCGAGGTCCAGACCGGAAGCTATCTCGGGGAAGACGACATCATCCGGATTGAAGACGACTATCAAAGGTCGTAACCAGCAAGCTCCGAATCACGCGACCCGGGCCGGAAGGCGCAAGCTTTTGGCGCTAAGGCCCGGAGAACGTGTAACTTTTTGAATCAAATCGTGTCCGGTCAATTCGGCTGACATTCGCCACAAATGTGGCGCCCGTGCTAGAAGCGGCCCGGGGATTTGCGTTGAATCGGGGTTTACTCAGATGAGTTCCAAAGGGTTTGCACCGGCAAAGGCCGGCTTGCGCGTTGGCGTCGTTGGCGCGGGCGTGATGGGCAGCAACCATGCGCGCGTGCTCGCGGGTCTTCCAGGCGTCAGCCTCGTCGGTGTGGTCGATCCGTCGCCAGCGCATCTGACGCGCACCACCGAGCTTGCCAGCTGCCAGGGTTTCGAGACGCTCGACCAGCTCCTCGCCGAAGGTGTCGACGCCGTCACCATCGCCGCGCCGACCCATCTGCATCACGAGGTCGCGCTGGCCTGCATCGCCAGGGACGTCCACGTTCTGGTGGAGAAGCCGATCGCCTCCACGGTCGCGGAAGGCCGCGAGATCGTCGCCGCCGCGCAAAAGGCCGGCGTCACGCTGATGATCGGCCATGTCGAGCGCTTCAATCCGGCGGTCGCCGCCGTCAAGCAGGCGATCGCGGGCGAGGATATTCTCTCCATCGCGATCACCCGTGTCGGTCCGTTCCCGCCGCGCATGTCCAATGTCGGCGTCGTCATCGATCTCGCCGTGCACGACATCGATCTGATCCGCTGGTTCACCGAATCCGACATCGTCGAGGTGCAGCCGCAATTGTCGAGCGCGGTCGCCGAGCGCGAGGACATCGCGCTCCTGCAGTTCCGCACCGCCAACGGTGTGCTCGCGCACATCAACACCAACTGGCTGACGCCGTTCAAGGCGCGCAGCGTCACGGTCGCGACCCGCGGCAAATACGTGATGGGCGATCTGTTGACGCGTCAGGTCACCGAGTGCTTCGGCTTCAAGCCGGACGGCAGCTATTCGATGCGGCATCTGCCGGTCGGCCACGACGAGCCGCTCCGCGCCGAGCTGATCGCGTTTCTGAAGGCCGTCCGCAACGGCGAGACGCCGGCGGTCACCGGCGACGAGGGCGTCGCCAGTCTCGAGATCGCCACGCAGTGCCTGGAAACACCGTCGCGGCCCGCAGCCACGTCGTCCGCCCGCAAGGGTCCGCGCCGCGTCGCGGGCTGATCTCTTCTCCATGTCGACCGCTCAAAACCCGCAAGGCGCCATGAACCAGCATCTGCGTTCCGAACCCATTCCCTTCATCGACGTCGCCTCGCAGCGCCGCCGGCTCGGCGCCTCGCTCGATGCCGCAGTCAAGCGCGTCCTCGACCATTGCCAGTTCGTCAACGGCCCGGAAGTCGCCGAGCTCGAGAAGCAGCTTGCGGCCTATAGCGGCGCCAAGCACGTGATCGGCTGCGCCAGCGGCACCGATGCGATCCTGATGGTCATGATGGCGAAGAATGTCGGCCCCGGCGATGCCGTGCTGTGCCCGTCCTTCACCTTCATCGCAACCGCCTCGCCGGTGGCGCGGACCGGTGCGACGCCTGTTTACGTCGATGTCGATGAAGCCACCTTCAACATGAGCCCGGAGTCGCTGAAGCGCGGCATCGCGACCGCCCGCAAGGCCGGCCTGAAGCCGGTCGCGGTGATTCCGGTCGATTTGTTCGGGCAGCCCGCCGACCACGATTCCATCGCCGAGATCGCCAGGGCCGAGGGCCTGTTCGTGCTCGATGACGCAGCCCAAGGATTTGGTGCGAGCTACAAGGGCTGCAAGCTCGGCACCTTCGGGCTCGCCACCGCGACCAGCTTCTTCCCGGCCAAACCGCTCGGCTGCTTCGGCGACGGCGGCGCGATCTTCACCGATGACGACGAACTCGCGGCGACGCTGCGCAGCATCCGCGTGCACGGGCAGGGCGTGGACAAATACGACAACGTCCGCCTCGGCCTGACCGGCCGGCTCGACACCATGCAGGCCGCGATCTTGATCGAGAAGCTGAAGATTTTCGACGACGAGATCGCCGCCCGCAACAAGGTTGCGGAGCGTTACGCGCGTGGCCTGTCCAACGTCGTCACCGTGCCGCGGCTTGCGCCGGGCAATACCTCGGTCTGGGCGCAGTACACGATCCGTCTTCCTGAGGGCACCGACCGCGACGGCTTTGCTGCCGCGCTGAAGGCCCAGGGCGTGCCGACCGCGATCTATTACGGCAAGTCGATGCACCAGCAGACCGCCTACAAGCAGTATCCGGTCGCCGACGGCGGCCTGCCGGGCTGCGAGAACCTGTCGCAGGACGTCATCAGCCTGCCGATGCACGCCTACCTGACCGAAGCCGACCAGGAGCGAATCATCGCCGCAGTCCGCGGCGCGATCGCGGGCTGATTTCGCTGTTTTGCCCTTCTTTCCCTCTCCCCCTGTGGGAGAGGGTGGCTCGTCGCGATAGCGGCGAGACGGGTGAGGGGTCTCTCTCCGCACGGAAAGCTGGGAGAGAGACCCCTCACCCGATTGAGTTTGTATCTACCTGCGGCGCTGCCCTCTCCCACAAGGGGAGAGGGCACAGCAATGCACATCGCAAGCCGAGCGCCCGTCTTTTTTGATCACGTCAAACTTCAAAGCCTTATCGTTGGGCCGATAAGTCTCTAAAACAGACGCATGCTCGGACGCATCTTCACGGTTGGTGGTTACACGCTGCTCTCGCGGCTGACGGGATTTGCCCGCGACATCATGCTCGCGGCGATCCTCGGCGCCGGCCCCGTGGCCGACGCCTTTTTCGTGGCGCTGCGGCTGCCCAATCATTTCCGCGCGATCTTCGCCGAGGGCGCCTTCAACGCCGCCTGGGTGCCGGCCTATGCGCATGTCCATGGCGAGCGCGGGGAGGGGGCGGCAAAACTGTTCGCCGACCGCATCTTCACGCTGCTGCTGGCCTCGCAGGTGGTGTTGCTGATCGTCGCCTGGCTGTTCATGCCGCAGGCCATGAGCATTCTGGCGCCGGGCTTTTCCGAGGACGCCGAGCAGCGCAAGCTCGCGATCGAGCTGACGCGGATCACCTTTCCTTATCTGCTGCTGATCACGCTGGTGACGCTCTACGGCGGCATGCTCAACGTGATGCAGCGCTTTGCCAGTGCCGCGGCGGCATCGATCTTCCTCAACATCTCCATGATGATGACGCTGGCGCTCGCCGCCTGGTTTCCCAGCGCAGGCCACGCCGCCGCCTGGGGCGTCCTGATTTCCGGCTTCCTGCAATATTTCCTGCTCGCGGGCGATCTCGCGCGCCATGGCGGCCTGCCGCGCTTTGCGCCGCTGAAGCTCGACGAGGACGTCCGCAGCTTCTTCAAGGCGCTTGGGCCGGCGACGCTGGGATCGATGGGCACACAGGTCGCGCTGTTCGCCGACACCATCATCGCGACCTTCCTGCCCGCAGGCGCGCTGTCGGCGCTCTATTATGCCGACCGCCTCAACCAGCTGCCGATCGGCGTGATCGGCATCGCGATAGGCACGGTGCTGCTGCCGGAGATGTCGCGGCGGATCACCGCCAACGACCATGACGGCGCGATGAAGGCGCAGCGCCGCGCCTTCGATTTCACGCTGCTGTTCTCGGTGCCGTTCGTGGCGGCCTTCATCACCGTGCCCGACGCGATCATGCGTGCGCTGTTCGCCCGCGGGGCGTTCTCGAAGGCCGACGCCGCCGCCGCCGGCGCCACGCTCGCGGCCTATGCCATCGGCCTGATCCCCTTCGTGCTGATCCGCAGTGCGGTCGCGACCTTCTATGCCCGCAAGGACACCGCAACGCCGGTTCGCGCCTCGTTGACCGGCATCGCGGTCAACGTTGCCCTGAAGGTGGCCTTGATGGGATCGCTCGCCCAGATCGGTTTGGCGCTGGCGACAGCTGTCGGTGTCTGGACCAATCTGTTGCTGGTGCTCTTCTTCGCCGTGCGGCGAGGCTTTCTCGTGCTGGACCGCGCCTGGCTGTTGTCGCTCGCCAAATTCCTGCTGACCGGACTGATCCTCGCCGCCACGTTCTGGCTGATCGCACGCTTCAGCGGTTCTATGCTGGGCTCGATGCACTTCCGCGATGAGCTGATGCTAGTGCTGCTGGCCGTCGGAGGCACCATCGTCTACGCGCTCGCGATCCTCATCCTGTTCGGCCGCAGCTGGTTGGTCTCGCTGGTGCGTGGCTAGGCCTGTATCAATCCGACGGGCCAAAGCCTGCTGCAGCAGGCGAGACACGCCGGAAGCAGCCATCACGTATATGGCTCTCCTCTGGTTCCCGGTACATGGTAACGTTTAACCTCGGTCGAGTTCGAAAGGGTGCGGTCTCACCAACGGTTATGCGATGACCAGACGGGCGAAAAAGGCGACCTCGCCGCGGAAAGGGCGGGTTGGTGCTACCCTTGCGTCCCCCAGTTTGCAGGGTCGCGCGCAGGACATTGCGCTGATCGATCACCTGATCGAACGGATCGACCAAGGTGGATCCACGCTTGTTATCAGCGGTGAGCCCGGCATCGGAAAATCTGCGCTCCTCGATGTTGCCAGGCACAGAGCCAGTGAACGCGGCTTCTCCGTCTTGAGCATGACCGGCGTCCTCGCCGAAGTCCATTTGCCGTTTGCAGCACTTGAACAGGCCTTGCGTCCGCTGATGAAAGGGGCCGAGGGCCTTGTCCCTCGCC
Source organism: Bradyrhizobium sp. 63_E2_N1_3 (assembly GCF_052076005.1). Classification (NCBI taxonomy): domain Bacteria; kingdom Pseudomonadati; phylum Pseudomonadota; class Alphaproteobacteria; order Hyphomicrobiales; family Nitrobacteraceae; genus Bradyrhizobium; species Bradyrhizobium sp. 63_E2_N1_3. Next base: position 3,117,677 of record NZ_CP197235.1, read on the forward strand.
AGCGATCGGCCTTGCTGGCCGCTTTTGGCATGCATGACGACGCGGGGCCGCCCGATATCTTCCTGGTTGCGCTCGCGACGCTGTCTCTTCTGAGCGAAAGGGCGACGCGCGAGCCTCTGCTGCTTGTTGCCGACGATGCCCAATGGCTGGATCAGGCGACCTTTGAGGTGCTGGCCTTCGTCTCGCGCAGACTGAGCTCGGACCCGATCGTTCTCGTGGTCGCCATGCGCGACGACTTCAAGAGTTCGCTTGGCGACGCCTCCACCCTGAGGCTGCGACTTTCAGGGCTTGACGCGGCCGATGCCGAACATCTGCTCGATGCCAATGCGCCGGGCCTTCCCGCGGAGCTGCGCAGCCGCTTCCTTCGGGAGGCCTCGGGCAATCCGCTGGCCCTTGTGGAGCTGCCCCGCGGAGAACGAGCCGCTGGAGATGCGCCGTGGCTTCCGCTGACCGACCGGCTCGAGCGCGCCTTCTCCAGTCGCTTGTCCGACCTCCCGCACATCGCGCAATTGCTGTTGTTCGTGACGGCGGAGAACGACGGGACATCGCTCCACGAAATCCTTTCCGCCGCCGAAGCCGTGTTGGGCGAGCGCGTGGGTATCGCTGCCATCGCGCCCGCGGTCGCCGCGAAGCTCATCGAGATCAACGGGACGGAGGTGAGGTTTCGGCATCCGCTCGTTCGCTCCGCCATGCACCAGGCCGCCGACCCGGCGACCCGCCAAAGGATCCACGCCGCGCTTGCTGCCGTGATTCACGATCAGCTCGACCGCCAATTGTGGCATCGTTCCGCAGCAACGATCGGACCTGACGACGAGCTCGCCGGCGAATACGACCTGATGGCGGCGCGCGCGTTGCGGCGCGGCGCCGTGGCGATGGCGATCGAGGTTCTGGAAAGCGCGGCACGGCTGAGCAGCACGGCGAAGGCGAGAGGCGACCGGCTGTTGCGGGCAGCCGAACTCGCCGCCGATCTGGGGCAGCCGGAGCTCATGGAGCGCCTGCTGCGGCAGGCCGACATCGACGAGACGAACCAGTTGGCGCTGGTCCGGATCGCCTGGTGCCGTGAGATCAGCCAGCCCCCGGCGGTCAACGATCCCGCGAAGATTCTCGCATTGATCGGGTTCGCCGCGAAAGCCCACGCCGCCGGCGCGATCGATCTGGCCGCCAATCTTCTTTGGCGAGCCGCGCAACGCTGCTGGTGGAGCAGCGCAAGCGATGAACTCTGCGCAAGGGTTCACGATGCGGCTGCGCGGCTGGAATTGCCTGACGGGGACCCCCGCCTGATCGCGATATCCGCTTACGTCGAGCCGCTGCGGCGGGGGGCGGACTTGTACCTCAAGCTTCAGGGGCTTGCGGGAACGGCGCACAGCGACCCCACCGTTGCGAGCATCCTCGGCAGCACCGCCAATGTCATCGGGACCTTCGACATCGGCGTGAACTTTCTCGCCGAGTCCAGTGCCGTGCTGCGCATGCAGGGACGGCTCAGCGATCTCGCCCGGGTGCTTTTCGCCCAAGGGTGGGCGGAAATGGAAGTCGGTGACTGGCGGGGCGCGATGAGGGAGGCCGAGGAATCCGCCCGGCTTGCCGAAGAGACCGGCGGGCTTCCGTGGATTGCCGCAGCCACGATCCTGAAAGCCAGGCTCGCAGGAATGCAAGGCAATCTGGAGCAATCCGAAGCGTATGCGGCGCAGGCGGAAGCCCTGGCCCTGTCCATCGGCGCGAGTTTCCTGCTGGCCATGTTGCAGATCGCACGAGGCGTATCCGCAATCGGCGCGGGCCGGCATTGGGAGGCCTTTGAGCATCTGCGACGCCTGTTCACGCCGGCCGATCCCGCTTTCAATTTCGGCCTTCAGTTCTTTGGCCTCGCGGATTTCGTGGAGGCCGCCGTGTCGTCCGGTAATGCGGACGAGGCGAGCCGCGTGCTTGATGAGATCGAGCGCGCCTCGGCTCCGACGCCGGTGCCGTGGGTCGGGACGATGCTGCAATATGGCAAGGCGTTCCTCGCTGCGCCGGAAGACGCCGAGCCGTTCTTCCTGCAAGGTCTTGGACTGCAAGGTCCTGGGCCGGCCGCGAAGAAATGGCCGTTCCTGCGAGCCCGTTTTCTCCTGGCCTATGGCGGATGGCTGCGCCGCCAGCGCAGATCCGCCAATGCGAGGGCTCCGTTGCGCGAGGCACGCGACATGTTCGATGCGCTCGGCGCTTCGCCCTGGAGCGATCGGGCCCGCGAGGAACTGCGAGCGTCGGGCGAAACCAGCCGCCGGCGAACCGAACAGGTGTGGGACACGCTGACCCCGCAGGAGCTTCACATCGCGCAACTCGCCGCCGAAGGTCTCTCGAACAAGGAGATCGGCGCCAGACTGTATCTGTCCCACAGAACTGTCGGGTACCACCTGCACCGGATCTTTTCGAAGGCCGGAATCACCTCGCGGTCCGGGCTACGCCCCGTTCTCGCAAGCATCAGCCGCCCCGCGGACTGATCGCCGTCCCGTCATCGGACTGGTCATTTGACAGAAGCGGCAGCCCCTCCGCGCGGGCTAGCTGTGCGAGTGCGTCTACCCCCAAGCAAAAGTTGACCATGAAACTGTTCTCTTCACTCGCAATCCTCAGCCTCGGAGCAATCCTCATGACCCAAGCCGCCGATGCGGCCCCAGACGCCGGGACCGACCCCCGGATCGATCCCCAGGTTCGCGCCTTCCTGCGCGAGATCAACAAGGATCCGAGCCCGTTCTGGGAGCTGCCCCAGCCCAAGCCGCAGGACATCCTGACGGAGCTTCAGAACAAGACGCCAGTCGACATGTCGGGGGTGAACACGACCGAGCAGACCATCACCCAGGATGGTCAGTCCGTGAAAATCTACATCATGAAGCCCGAGCACGTGACCGGAAAGCCCGGCGTACTGCTGTTCATTCACGGCGGTGTCTGGATCGTCGGCAATTTCCAGAACCATCAGCGTCTGTTGCGCGACCTGGTGGTCGGCTCCGGCCAGATCGGTGTTTTCGTTGAGTACACGTCCCTGCCGAAGGCGCGCTTCCCCACGCAGCTCGACCAGTCCTATGCGGTGCTGAAATGGGTGGCGAGCCACGCCGAAGAGTTCGGCGCGGACGGTAGCCGGATCGCGGTGGCCGGCAATTCGGTTGGCGGCAACATGACCGCGGCATTGTCGCTGATGGCCAAAGACCGCAGCGGACCCAAGATCAGCTATCAGGTCATGATGATCCCGGCGACCGACGCCAGCGTCGACACCGCATCCTACCACGAATATGGCACGGGACGATTTCTCGCCCGCGCCTTCATGAAATACGGCTGGGATCTGTACGCGCCGGACGCGGCGACGCGCAACAACCCCTACGTCTCGCCGCTCCGTGCCAGCCTGCAGCAATTGAAGGGGCTTCCCCCGGCTCTTGTCATCACCGCAGAGAACGATCCGCTGCGCGACGAAGGCGAGGCTTACGCGCGCAAGCTCAAGGAGGCCGGAGTGTCCGTGATCGCGACCCGCTACAACGGGATGATCCACGACTTCGTCCTGCTGAACGGCATCCAGAGCGACCCCGAGCCCAAGGCCGCGATTCGGCAGATCTCGGCGGAGATCAAGGCACATCTCGCGCCTTGATCTAGCCTTGGAAGAGCAGGCGGCGACCTTGTCGCCGCCTGCTGTTTGCCGGCCGATCCCGAATTGATGATTGCGGCGTTTTCGCGCAATGCCCCCGCTGACTGAAAAAGTCCAGCCGGATGGCGTCTGCAGCAATTTGCCAAGTCCAGTTTTGCGATTCTCGTCGGCTCACAGTCTCAAGGCCGACATCACGGCATCGGCTGGTACAGCCAGAATCGTCAATCTTGGTACTTTTTTATAGCCAGGCGCAACGCATCTACTCGCTACGACCATAGATCGGAGCGAGCCCGATCCATCGGGCTTAGCGGGAGTTCCGATCAGTGCAGACAACTCAATCGCCGACACGGAGACAGGAGTTCCACACTGCCTAGCATTTTGTGGAAAGCCGGCGCGTGCGCGCTCCCTCGCATTTCCACCGAAGAGACAAATGACCAAGGAGAAAATCTCATGAAGGCTATCGTTGCAACGGAGCAAGCCGCGGGAACGGCCGGCATGAAGCTGGCACCGGCCCGAGCCACAGGCGGCGATAAACGATGTCGTCGTCCAGGTTCATGCGTCGAGATTTATCCCGACTGAGCTTGCGTGGCCCTCGAGCTGGGCCGATCGCCTTGATCGCGACCGAACGCCGTCGATCCCTGGGCACGAGCTGGCCGGAGTGGTCTCTGCCCTTGGATATGGAACGACGGGGCTGTCGGTGGGACAACGGGTGTTCGGCCTCGCGGACTGGTATCGTGACGGCGCTGGCCGAGTACGTGGCAATCGAGGCGCGCAACCTTGCGCCGTTGCCGGGCGACGTCGACTTTACCGTGGGCGCGAGCCTGCCGATCTCGGGCCTCACCGCGTGGCAAGGGCTGTTCCAGCACGGTCGCCTTCAGGCGGGGCAGAGCGTGCTGGCACACGGGGCGGCAGGCGCAGTCGGGTCTATGGTGACGCAACTCGCACGAGCGGCCGGAGCTTACGTCATCGGCTCCGGACGTGCCGCCGATCGTCAGACAGTGCTCGACCTTGGCGCGAATGAGTTCGTCGACCTCGACAACGACGCACTGGAGGACATCGGCGAAGTCGATCTGGTGTTCGACGTCATCGGTGGTGACATCCAGAAGCGGTCCACCGGACTCATTCGAGCCGGGGGAACACTGGTGTCCATCATCGGGCCGGCGGAGGCGCAGCCTTCCAACGGGCTGGCGATCGACTTCGTCGTCGAGGCTGATCGTGCCCAACTGAGTGAGATCGTCCAGCGGGTGCGGGACGGACGACTGCGGACTAACATCGGCAACGTCTCGACCCTCGACGATGCCGTCGCCGCCTTAAATTCGACCGAGCGACGTAAGGGAAATACGATTATCCGCGTTCGTCCCTGAGCGACGCACGTCCGTTGATGCGCGCAGCCGGTCGGCTCGTCCAGGTCGGCCGGCTGTTGAGAATGTCCCAGGGGCAATGGCCGCCCTCTCAGAGCGGTCGTAAACGTCTGCTTTGGAATGCCCCTCGCGTAGGGGGCATGAACCGTCGCGTCGAATGAGCGAATTCGTTGGAGCGAGGGACTCGCCTCCAAGGTGCAACCGACCTCTGCACATCCCTTGATTTTGCACGATGGCCGTGGTATTGGCGCCGCATGATCAAATCGTCGCGCCACTTCAACCGCAACCACATGACCCGCTTCGGCTGGGCCGTGGGAGGAGTCGCGCGCTAGGAATTCGACGACGACATCTTTTCCACCAGGCCCCGCCGGCATCGGACGGGGCCTTTTGTTTGGCCACGCTCCCTGCCGGCACAACAGCAGGAGCATCCGATGCCACCCCAACAGACGAACATCTCATCCGAGATTGAGCGCGATGCCGCGAGGCTTCGCCTCGACCTCTCCATCGTCTTGAGCCTGCTCAGGCGATATTGGTATGCGTTTCAGGAGCGGCGGCCGCGCCCGCAGGTCGCATTGCAGGACCTGAGTGACAGGGAGCTGACGGATATCGGCTTGACGCGTGCCGAGATCGACTACATCACGCCTGAACGCGCTATCGATACGCTGAGAGATCGCGCCACGGATCTATGGAGGCGGGGCGTGATATAGGTGATCAACCGTCGGAAGCGGAGATACACTTTGCGAACAAGCGGTAGTCAGCACGACTACTTCTTAGGAGTGCACCGCGGGACGAGTTCGGCAACTATCGTGCCATCAACCGAACCGTTCCTCACAGGGAAATGACCGGGCTGCGTCGTTTTCGTCGCATCCCGCTCTGACAGGCGAGGCACCGGGCAAGTCTTCGCGGCCTGTGCACGCCTAAAGCCGTTTGCCTTGCCACTTTTTCCACGGCAATATGCCCGCAAAACAACCATGAGGACGGGATAAGAAATGGCGGCTCCCATCAAGTTCGGCGTTGGCCAAAGCGTGCTGCGCAAGGAGGATGACGCGCTCATCCGCGGCAAGGGCCGCTATACCGACGATTATGCGCCGCAGGCCGCGCTTCGCTGCCTGATGCTGCGCTCGCCGCACGCGCATGCCAAGTACACCATCGATGCGAGCCGGGCTCGCACGCTGCCGGGCGTTGCGCTGATCCTGACCGCCGATGATGTGAAGGATCTCGGCAATCTGCCCTGCCTGTTCAATCTCGAGACCGATCCCTTCACCGGCCCGCCTTACCCGATCCTCGCCAAGGACGAGGTGCGCCATGTCGGCGATTCCATCGCCTTCGTGGTCGCCGAGACCATCGACCAGGCCCGCGACGCGATCGAGGCGATCGAGGTCAAGTGGAGCCCGCTGCCGGCGGTGACCGGCGTCGTCAACGCGGTCAAGAAGGGCGCGCCGCAGGTCTGGCCGGACAAGGCCGGCAACGTGCTGTTCGACGTCTCGATCGGCGACAAGGCGGCGACCGAGGCTGCCTTTGCGAAGGCGCATGCGGTGGCCGAGATCTCCATCGTCAATCCGCGCGTGGTCGCGAGCTTCATGGAGGCGCGCGCGGCGGTTTGCGAATACGACGCCAAGCGCGACCACCTGACGCTGACCGTCGGCAGCCAGGGCAGCCATCGCCTGCGCGACATCCTCTGCCAGAACGTGCTCAACATCCCGACCGAGAAGATGCGGGTGATCTGCCCCGACGTCGGCGGCGGTTTCGGCACCAAGCTGTTTCCGTACCGCGAATACGCCTTGATGGCGGTCGCCGCGCGGCAGCTCAAGAAAGCAGTGAAATGGGCGGCCGACCGCACCGAGCATTTCATGGGCGATGCGCAGGGCCGCGACAACGTCACCACCGCCAAGATGGCGCTGGCCGAGGACGGCAAATTCCTCGCGATGGATTGCGACCTGATGGGCGACATGGGCGCGTATCTGTCGACCTTCGGCCCCTACATTCCGCATGGCGGCGCCGGCATGCTGCCGGGCCTCTACGACATCCAGGCCTTCCACTGCCGGGTGCGCACCATCTTCACCAACAGCGTGCCGGTCGATGCCTATCGCGGCGCGGGCCGCCCCGAGGCCGCTTACGTCATCGAACGCCTCGTGGACGCCTGTGCGCGAAAACTCGACATGACGCCGGACGCCATCCGCCGCAAGAATTTCATTCCGCCGAAGGCGCTGCCCTACAAGACGGCCACGGGCAAGGTCTATGATTCCGGCGATTTCGCCGCGCATCTCAAGCGCGCGATGGAGATCGGCGAGTGGAAGGAATTTCCGAAGCGCGCCAAGGCAGCCAAGAAGAATGGCCTGATCCGCGGCATTGGCCTTGCGAGCTATGTCGAGATCTGCGGCGTGATGGGCGAGGAGACCGCCAATGTGCGGCTCGATCCCAGCGGCGACGTCACCGTCCTGATCGGCACACAGTCGAGCGGGCAGGGCCACCAGACGGCTTATGCGCAGATCGTCGCCGAGCAGTTCGGCCTGCCGCCGGAGCGCGTGCACGTGCGCCAGGGCGACACCGACGAGATCGCCACGGGGCTCGGCACCGGCGGCTCGGCCTCGATCCCGTCAGGAGGCGTCAGCGTCGAGCGCGCCACGCGCGAGCTTGGGCAGAAGCTGAAGGAGATCGCGGCGCAGGCGATGGAAGCCAGTGCCGGCGACCTCGAGCTCTCCGACGGCGTCGTGCGGATCGCCGGCACCGACCGTTCGATGTCGTTCGCCGATCTCGCCAAGCGCGGGAGCGCCGATCCATCGAAGCTTAACGGCAGCGCGACCTTTGCCAGCGCCGACGGCACCTATCCGAACGGCACGCATCTGGCGGAAGTCGAGATCGATCCGGCCACCGGCATCATCAAGATCGTCAACTACGTGATCGTCGACGATTTCGGCAAGACGCTCAATCCGCTGCTTTTGGCGGGCCAGGTGCATGGCGGCGCCATGCAGGGTATCGGCCAGGCGCTGATGGAGCAGGTGGTCTACGGCGCCACTGACGGGCAACTGATCACCGCGACCTTCATGGACTACGCGCTGCCGCGCGCGGCTGATGGTCCGGACTTCGTATTCGAGACCAGCAACGTTCCCTGCACGACCAATCCGCTGGGCGTGAAGGGGGCGGGCGAGGCCGGCGCGATCGGCTCCTGTCCGGCCGTCGTCAACGCCATCGTCGACGGGCTCTGGCGCGAATACAAGATCGACCACATCGACATGCCGGCCACCCCGGAGCGGGTGTGGATCGCCGTCAACGAGCACCACCGCCGTCACAGCCTTTAATCTCGAGCTCGACCAAATAATCCATAGTGCGACGATCTATCGCCGCGCTTTGGATGGAATGAACTCTGCCAATCGGTGTTGGCCCAATGTGGGGTCAGCACGATCCTGTCTCAGGGAAAGGGATTTTGCGAATGAAGCGAGTGTTGGTTGTTGGGGGCGCGCTGCTGCTCGGCATGGGCGCGGTTTGGGCGCAGCAGGACTCCGTCAAGGAGGTCCAGACCCTCATGAAGGGCAACGGCAAGAACGCCGGCGCGGTTGCGGCGATCGTCAAGGGCGAGAAGCCTTACGACCAGGCCACGGTAGACAGCGCGCTGGCGCAGTTCGCGGATACGGCCAAGAAGCTGCCAAACCTGTTCCCGGCGAGCGCAAAGGGCCAGAAGCCCGAGGGCGACTACAGCGCCTCGCCGAAGATCTGGGAGGACAAGGCCGGCTTCGACGCCAAGATCGCAAGCTTCGCCAAGGTCGTCGGCGAGGCCAAGGGCAAGATCAAGGACCTCGATTCGCTCAAGGCGACTTTTCCCGCGGTCGGCAAGGAATGCGGCGGCTGCCACGAGACCTTTCGTGTGAAGAACAGCTGACGCGGAGTCGGCAAAAAGTGAGGGCGGATGCGCACGGCATCCGCCCTTTTTGCGTTGTGCGCGGGCGCCTCGGTTGACTCGTACGCCTTTTCGGTCGGACGCGCATCTGGGCGGATCGAAGGCGAGCGTATTGCTCAGCCGGCTCCCGATGCTTTTCGAGCGGCAGGCTTGCGAGTCTCTTTTTCGAGTAACCACCCCAAAGCCTTCGCTGGGTTCAACCAGCGCACCTCATCGATCTGTTCGGCGAGCGTCAGCGCATGAACGGTCAGTACCTCAATGTCCTGAGGATCGACGTCCGCCTTTTCCAGCACGTGTATGCACCGGTTGATCGCCGCCAGATCGAGCTGAAGTTGCTCGACACTTGAGTGGTGATGTTTGGCCCCCGCGACTTTCCATGGTCTCCTTGCGCGCACTTTTTTCTCCTCATACGCGGTCACGCCTTCGTGAGTGCAGTTTGTGGCGGCAACACGAAAATGGATGGACGGAATCGGGGATGTTTGCGGGCGGCCCGTCAAAGGTAGGGCAGCAGCGGGGGAGGCTTGGACCATTGCGTTGAGGTGCCTCGGTTACCGAGGCATCGATTCGTCGAACCACACCAAAGGCAAAATTTGTTTGCGAGGCCTGGCTGATCGCTGTCGGGGCGCCACGTATGAGCTTATCTTCAACCGCAGCCGCTGCGACGTTGACGAGAGTTGTTGGATGCAGGCGCATCCGAGTCGTGTGCTTCGATCGCAGAGTTCCAATTCGCGGCGAGAATCTGAATCAAAACAGCGAGGCAGGCCATGGTCAAACCGTTCCCGTCGAAGACGCACATCGGCAACCATATGCTGCATCCTGAAACGCTGATGCTGACCTATGGCTATGATCCGCAATTGTCGGAAGGCGCCATCAAGCCGCCGGTGTTCCTGACGTCCACCTTCGTGTTCAAGACGGCCGACGACGGGCAGGACTTCTTCGATTTCGTCGCCGGCCGGCGCGAGCCGCCGGAAGGGATGGGCGCGGGGCTGGTCTATTCGCGCTTCAATCACCCCAACAGCGAAATCGTCGAGGACAGGCTCGCGATCTACGAGCGCACCGAGAGCTGCGCGCTGTTCTCATCCGGCATGGCGGCGATTGCAACCACGATCCTGGCGTTCGTCCGCCCCGGCGATGTCATCCTGCACTCCCAGCCGCTCTATGGCGGGACGGAAACCCTGCTGACGAACACGCTTGCGCGCCTGTCGATCGGCGCCGTCGGCTTCGCCGATGGCGTTGATGAAGCGGCGGTCAGCCAGGCCTCGGAGGAGGCCATGCGCAAGGGCCGGGTCTCGATGATTCTGATCGAAACTCCGGCCAACCCGACCAACGGGCTGGTCGACGTCGCGATGATGCGCCGTGTCGCCGAAGCCATCGGAAAGACCCAGGGGCACATTCCAATCATCGCCTGCGACAATACGCTGCTCGGTCCGGTGTTTCAGCGGCCGATCGAGCATGGTGCGGACATTTCCCTGTACTCGCTTACGAAATATGTCGGCGGTCATTCGGACCTGATCGCGGGTGCCGCGCTCGGCGCGAAGGCGATCGTGAAGGGCATCAAAGCGCTCCGCGGCGCGATCGGCACCCAGCTCGATCCGCATTCCTGCTGGATGATCAACCGCTCGCTCGAGACGCTGAGCCTGCGCATGGAGAAGGCGGACAGCAACGCGCGCCTCGTGGCGGACTATTTGCGCGATCACCCCAAGGTGGCCAAGGTTCACTATCTCGGCCATCTCGAGAAGGCTTCGCCGGCCGGAATGGTGTTTGCGCGGCAATGCCTGGGGGCGGGCTCCACCTTCTCGTTCGACATCGTCGGCGGCAAGGACGCGGCGGTGAAATTCCTCAACGCGCTGCAAATCCTCAAGCTGGCGGTGAGTCTTGGCGGAACGGAGTCGCTTGCGAGCCTGCCTGCAACCATGACCCATTCCGGCGTTCCCGCCGACATCCGCCGCAAAATCGGTGTGCTTGATTCCACGATCCGGCTGTCGATCGGCATCGAAAACCCGTCGGACCTGATCGCGGACCTCACACAGGCGCTGAACGCGGCTTGAGGGCGTAGCCCCGACATTGCCGAAGCGTCCCCAAGCAACGCAATGAGGTCGGCCATGCCGCCGCTCGCGCGAGCCAAGGTGCCAAGCCGTTGGTCAGGCTGGTGTCCCCTGGCAGGCCGAATGGCTCCGGACTTACGCTCCGCGCGAATGGCTCACGATGTCTCGCGGGTCGATATCGCGGCTGGAGGCAACGTAGTCGATCTCGCCGCGCGTCGTGCCGATGTCCATCAACTCCCGGTCACTCAAGCCGGACAACGTGCCGCGCACTCTCTGGCGATCGCGACGTGCCTGAAAGACATCCCAGTACTTCCAGATCAGGCCGCGGACATGCCGGGACGATATGGACGCCCGTTCCGGCCACATTGTACCTTGGATCAGGGTCATTGCAGTGCCTTCGGAGGGTGTTTTTCACCCCGAGAAGGTGCCCGAAGACCGACGCGCGTGCTTGACCGACAGCTTACATTTTTCCTACCGGCAGCTTATTCTTGCGACGTCCAGCGGGCCAAAAAGCCCACCCCGGTCGCCCCGGAGGGCTCACCCAAGAGATTCGCACCGTGCGCTATCTCTTTGAGGAGTATGCATTCGACGCCGGTCGGCGAGAGCTGCATCGCGGAGCGGATCGGATCTCAGTTACGCCACTGGTGTTCGATCTCCTCGATTACCTGATCCGCAACAGGGAGCGCGTCGTAGGCAAGGATGAACTCATCGATGCCATTTGGCAGGGGCGCTGCGTGTCCGATGCCGCGCTGACGACCCGCCTCAACAGTGCGCGATGCGCGATCGGGGATTCTGGCGAAGAGCAGCGGCTGATAAGAACCCTGCCACGCAGGGGCTTCCGCTTCGTGGGTCAGGTCCGGGAAACGCTTGCCGCCGAGGGCGCAGCGGCCGCCGACGGCGGAGCCGAGACGCCGAAACCTGCGCTCTCGCTCCCCGACAAACCCTCGATCGCGGTCCTTCCATTCGCCAACCTGTGCCCGGATCCGGAGCAGGACTATTTTGCCGACGGTATGGTCGAGGACATCATTTCGGGACTGTCGCGTTCGAAGTCTCTTTTCGTCATCGCGCGACATTCGACTCTGGCCTACAAGGGCAGGGCGATCGACGTCAAACAGATCGGTCAGGAGTTGGGCGTTCGCTACGTGCTCGAAGGCAGTGTGCGCAAGGCCGGCAATCGAGTCCGAATTGCCGGTCAGTTGATCGACGCGACGACCGGCCTGAATCTCTGGACGGACCGGTTTGACAGTGAGATCGAAGATCTTTTCGACCTGCAGGATCGGCTGACGAGCAGCGTCATCGGCGCAATCTCCCCGCGACTGGAGCGCGCCGAAATCGAGCGCGCCCAACGCCAGCCGACCGACAACCTTCAGGCTTACGACTATTATCTTCGGGCATTTGCCTCCTTCTTCAAATTCACCGAGGAAGCAAGCATCGAGGCTATCGAGCTCGCAAAAACTGCCCGCGAGATCGATCCCGAATTCGCGCGTGCATACGCGCTCGGCGCCCGTTGCTATGTCCTGAGGAATGTTTTCGACTGGATCACTGATGAAGCCCAAGAACACAGTGAAGCCGCGCGGCTGGCGAGGCGGGCGGTCGAGCTTGACCCGAACGATCCGTCGGTGCTTGCGATGGCCGGACACGCGCTCTCCCAGGTGGCAGGCGAGGTCGAGGAAGGCGATGCTCTTCTCGTGCGCGCGATAAAGCTGGACCCAAACCTCGTCATCGCACGACATTGGAACGGTTGGAGCCAACTCTGGCTTGGTCGTGGTGACGCCGCAATCGAGCAGTTCAACACCGCATTGCGTTTGAACCCGCTTCATCCGCATGGGGGCGCCAATGCCCAGACGGGCTTGGCTTACGCTCATTTTCTTGCTGACCGTCATGATGACGCCTTGGCTTGCGCGGCAGCCGCCATCAGGCTGATACCGATCTTTCCGCCTGCGCAATTCATTCTGGCGGCATGCCATGCGGCGTCAGACCGGGTTGGGGGCCCGGCGGATTTGCGACCGTGCGATGCAACTATGTCCCAATAAGCGTATCGATGCCTACACACGGCGATACCGCCGACGGGAAGATGTCGAAAAGCTGACGCAAGCGCTCCGGGTTGCCGGCATGCCGGAATGAGCGTGCGCGGCCGCCTCGCGGCGTGCGGAATCGAAAAGGCCGGACGCTCCCTCCGGCGCCCGGCCTTCGCGTACGAAGCAGCCTTGAGGTTACTTCGTCACCTGGCCGCGGATCTCGCCGCCCGGATTGGCCGCGGTGTGGATGTTGACGTAGAGCTTGCCGGCGAGCAGGTCAGCGGCCTGCGCATCGGTCAGCGTCGCCGAGCCCTCGACCGGGCTGGAGGTCGCATTCGGGATCGCGACCGCGACGCCGGCGTTCTTGCCGGCCTCGGCCGGCCCGTGGAAGTGGGCGGCTGTTGCCGGGCCGGACAGACCGGAATAGGTGACCTTCCAGGACAGCTTCTTGCTGGCGGCATCATAGTCCAGATCGGCGGTTCCGGTGCCGCTGGTGGTGGTTGCTGGCACCTCGGACTTGCCGTCGAGCGTTGCTTTCAGCTTTTCGGCGCCGGCGGGGGCTGCAAAAGCTGCGGCGCCCAGCGCGACCATGGCGATGACGGTCTTGTTCATGACATTCTCCCTGAGACCTCGTTGGCCTGCCAACCTTCCAACATTGGCCGTTTCAGTTTATTCCCGTATCCGGCCGGGGCGGGCTAAATTCTTCGTGGCTGGAGCCGCGTGGACATCGGTCATAAGTTCGCGGCAAGCAATGAATGGATCTGCATGTTGCAACGAACAATTGTCGTGGCGCTGCTTGCCGCGGTCGCTGCTGTGGGCGTCTATTGGTGGCTCAGCGCGCCGGTGGTGGCGGCCGGTGCCGCCGCAGCGCCTACCCATGTCCCCAATCTCGCCAATGGCGAGGTGATGTTCAACGCCGGCGGATGCACGTCCTGCCATGCCGTCCCCGACCAGCCCGATCGCACCAGGCTCGGCGGCGGCGTCGCGATCAAGTCGCCGTTCGGAACGTTCTACGCGCCGAACATCTCCTCCGATCCGACCTACGGCATCGGCAAATGGACCGACGCCGATTTCGTCAACGCGGTCATGCATGGGGTCTCGCCGGACGGACAGCATTATTTCCCGGCCTTTCCCTACACGTCCTATCAGCACGCCAGGCGCGAGGACGTGCTCGACCTCTTCGCCTATCTGAAAACGTTGCCGCCCGTTGCAGGCAAGGTGCGTGACCACGACGTGCGCTTTCCGTTCGACATCCGGCGTAACATCGGGATCTGGAAATTCTTGTTTATGGACGGAAAGCCCTTCGTCGCCGACGGCACGAAGTCGCCGCAATGGAATCGCGGCGCCTATCTCGTCAACAGTTTCGGCCATTGCGCCGAATGCCACAGCCCGCGCAATGCGCTTGGCGGCATTATCTCCGGAGAACGCTTTGCCGGCGGCCCCAATCCGGAAGGCGAGGGCTGGGTGCCCAACATCACACAGAAGCGTCTCGGCGAGTGGAGCGCGAAGGATATTGCCTATTTCCTCAAGACCGGCGAATTGCCCGACGGCGACAGTGTCGGCAGCGCGATGACGCGCGTGATCAAGAACACCTCGCAATTGCCGGACGAGGATCTCGCGGCGATGGCGGATTACATCAAATCGCTGCCGCCGGTGGACGGGCCGCCGCGGCCGAAACGCAAGGAAGGCAGCTAGTCTAGGGTATGTAGCGGAAGTATGCGGCTTTTTGGGGAGGCTCAGGGAAGCCCCGGATTTCAACTAGCCGTGGTGGAGGCTTGCCTTCCATAAGTAGTATCGCAAGATCGTTAAGCACATTTCGTGTTGTGGCGAACGTGTTATGATTTAGTCCGAACAGTTCATCTCCAATTAGACTGACATCAATCGTCCAAAGTCCAGGCAAAACAACTGGCCCGGCATCAGGTACATCTCCTGCGCGCGGGATACCTCCGGCAATACGCTTCGATAGCTGCAAGGCCTTGTCGTTCTTGGATGCGTAAAGTGTAAGCCCCTTAGTGACCTTTGCAACGCCGGAGATGTCTTGAACAAACATGTCTCGGTCCACATCGGGGGCGACCATAATCAACTGCGCGATAGCCGTGGGTGATCGTGTCGCGGCGCTATTTGATAGGGCCTCAACTGCGATCAAGTTCCCCATACTGTGAGCTATCACATCGATGTTGTCATATCCGGCTTTGTAAAGATCGTCGATCACGCGAAGAAAGGCCGTGCGCGAAGCCAACGCGCTTTCTTTGTCATAGAGATAGTCCGCGATATCCCCGCGAGACGGCCATGAGAATAAGATTGTGGTGCCTCTGAACTGAAGATCCCAAGTTATCTGCGCTGCCCGGAAGACGGCGTCGCGGAATTTGGTATTGAAGCCATGGACAAACACGAGAGCCTTTCTCTTCTTCGTTGACGCTAGCGTTTTTATCCATTTCGCTTCGTCTGTTTTCTCGATGCTGCGAATAGTAAAATGCTTCGTTGGGTCAAGTGTGTCTCTTCTCAACTTAAATCCGAAGAGCTTAAGGCTCGAGGGCAATTCTATGTTTCCGATGTGGTGTCCTTCAGGCACCCGGACGCGAACGATCCCGACACTCAGATCAGGGTTGCGCTCGCCTGTGTAGCCGCTGACAGCAGTCCAGCCGTTTAAGCTGTAGACAGGAGGTCCATCGCTTGTGAATGCGGGCTGGGGATGGCCTTCGACATCGGGGGGAGTGTCCGACTGTTTGCGGTTCGTTGCATAGAAAAACTCAACGATACGTGTGTCGATTTTGGAGTCTTGCGCTGCGTTTTCTAAGGATTTGTCCGTATCGTTAGCCCCACTCGCTGTACTTTGATTCCCTTTCTGAATTGCACCGCCTTGGATATCCGGGTCTATTTTAGTGCCGCCGGGTTTGATCGTCGGCTTGATCGGGGCTACTATCACATCAAAAGGCGCGCGCCATGGCTCATCATCTGCCAGCGTGATGGGCCTAAACCTCTCGATAGAAATCCGTTGAATTGAGTTGGGATCAGTGAGGAACTTCCAGTAACTCTCGTACTGTGTGTTCTGAATCAAAAAAGTCACGCTATTTGGTTCGCGCTCGCGCTCCGATGCCGATAGGCAGCCTCGTAGCCGGTCCGAAAAGCGAGCGTATCTCCCAACGAAATTTTTGGCAGCTTCCGGCTGAACAATTTCCGGCATTCGCTCTGGGGCCTTCCGCGAAAACGCTTCGCAAATCTGAAGGACGTCTCGCTCGGCGACGATCGGTTGCGCGTAGCTGCTCCCGAAGCCCGTTGCGAAAGCAATTGACCAAACAGCCAAGTATTTTAACCAATGCTGGGGCACGGCACTCCCCTAAGTCGCAGAGTTTCTCTTCGTCCGGTGGGGGCTCCCGTACCGCCAGCGGTCCCGCTCGGTCGTATGCAGTCGTCGTCGGACATCGGCTGTTGAGAGTTGGGAAGGTCGGGCCTCATTGCCGCGCTCCAGCAAAGGTGTTGCAGCTCTTCACCAATCCAGTTGCGTAACCGACATCGAACCAATGATGGCGCTGCGCAGCGCTGCCATGAGTGAACGAGTCAGGCACTACGTACCCCAAGGCACTTTTCTGCAGGGTGTCATTGCCCAGTGCTTCTGTCGTTCGAATTGCCGCTGCTATGTCGCTCGCGTTGATCTTCGCTTTCTCTTTAATTTTACGCGCCCAAATGCCGGCGAGACAATCGGCCTGCAACTCGAGAAGAACTTGTAACCGGTTTCTCTCCGCCTCCGTTTCCATGCTCTCTTGGAGCTGGCGCACTTTTGGCATAATTCCCAGCAAGTTCTGAACGTGATGTCCGATTTCGTGGGCTATCACATAGGCCTGAGGAAGTTGACAGTCGGCGCCGCTCGAATCGCAGGCATGAAGTTCAGTCTGCATCTCTTGGAAGAACGAAAGGTCGAGGTAGACCTTCTGATCATCAGGACAATAGAATGGTCCCATGATTTTCTCGGCTAATCCGCAGGCTGCGTAGGTGGCGCTTGTGTACAGGACGAGACGGGGTGGCCGATAAGTTAGGCGATCGGATGCGAAGATTGCCTGCCAGACCTCCTCCGTGCTGCCCAGAACTCGCGAAACGAAGAGATACATCTTGTCGCGCGGTGCACCGGTCTGGTCGCCCGACTTCGCTGGAAGCTCAGCATAATGCCACTCGGCTTGCGCGTCATCGCTACTCGTTGTTGCCGTGAATCCTTCACCGAATAGGCGAGCCCGCATGAAGCTGCCAACCTCGATCTGTTCAGTTTGAGCCACGCCATGACGTTGGAGCGGCTGGACGGTTATTGGCTCGTGATAGCCGACCGTCATTTCCGTCGGAGGAGTAAATACAACTGAACCCGGACCAATCTTGTCGACTTGGTTACGGAGGATGGCAGCGGGGTCTATCGGTGCTGGGCGAACTGCCCAGGCTAAGCCGCCTGTGCAAAGCGCCCAGACAGCAACAGCTATCGAAACAAGCGGTCCTTTGGGCATTGCCGGCCCCCGGCGCTCACGATCCGTGCGAAAAGAGCATTCCAGGGTTGTATGTTCAATGAAATGTTTCACACTTTGCGCGCGGCATAAGTGCACGCGGTCGGGCGCCGAATTGTTCCTCCGCGGACCTAAGCGCGTGGGCTACGATGCAAAGGCCCCAACCGCTTGGAGACTATCCGTTTTTTGACCGGACATTGGCGCGATGTCGACGCGGCCGTCATCGATGAAGCGCGTTGAGCCTTGCCAGCGCAAGAGGGTGTCGAGCGCTGGATGATGTGCGCGATGGTTAAAATCCGAAGAACTCACTTTGAGCACAATTGGTCCGCTGCGCTGTCTCGGAAGCGGACTTTCCATCCGGCCCTCTGTGAGTGCAAACCCTAGCTTGCGCCAAACGCCTTGAAGGTGATGATGGTGAGGGTGTCCTGGATGCCCGGCAGCACCTGCACCTTCTCGTTGATGAAGTGGCCGATGTCGGTGTCCTTGTCGACGTAGAACTTCACCAGCAAATCGTAATGGCCGGCCGTGGAGTAGATCTCGGAGGCGATCTCGGCTTCGGCAAGCGCGTTGGCGACCGTGTAGGACTGGCCGAGCTTGCATTTGATCTGGACGAAAAAAGGAACCATTGCAGTCACTCCGAAGCATATCTGGCGGCTAATAGGCCAAAACCGGCCGGATTTAGCAAGCGAACTTGCGGGCGACCGGGGTGCGCGCTAGGACGGGGCGATGGCCTCAAAAACGCGGAAAATCGCCCCATGACGACGCCTGTGGCGCTCACCATCGCCGGCTCCGATTCGAGCGGCGGCGCCGGCATCCAGGCCGACCTGAAGACCTTTGCCGCGTTCGGCGTCTATGGCGCCTCCGCCATCACGGCGCTGACGGCGCAGAACACAAAAGGCGTCACCGGCATCCACGCGGTGCCTGCCGACTTCGTCACCGCGCAGATCGATGCCGTGTTTTCCGATCTCGAGGTCGGCGCGGTGAAGATCGGCATGGTGGCGCAGGCCGCCAGCATCGATGCGATCGCAGCGGCGCTGTCGCGCTGGAAGCCGGGGCATATCGTGCTCGATCCCGTGATGGTCGCAACCTCGGGCGATCGCCTGCTCGCCGCGGAGGCCGTGGAAGCCCTGCGCAGGAAGCTGATGCCGCTGGCGTCGGTGATCACGCCCAACCTGCCCGAGGCCGCGGCTCTGCTCGACGAGCCCGTCGCGACACGCGAGGCCGAGATCGAGAGCCAGGGGCGCCGGCTGCTGGCGCTGGGCTGCCGCGCGGTCCTGATCAAGGGCGGGCACGGCGAGGGCGCCGAAAGCATCGACTATCTCGTCGAGGCCGAGAACACGATCGCGCTTGTGGCGCCGCGCGTCGCCACCCGCAACACCCACGGCACGGGGTGCTCGCTGTCCTCGGCCGTCGCGGCGGGGCTTGCCAGGGGCGAGGATCTCGCGCGGGCCGTGCGGAACGCCAAGGCCTGGATCAGCGCAGCGATCGCGGCCGCCGACCGCTTCAGCGTCGGCCACGGCCACGGGCCGATCCATCATTTCCACAAATTTTACTGATCCGGGCCGCGAGCGCACCGCCGGCGGCGCGCGGGACCGCTGCCGTTAACCTGTTCAGCCATCGGTTCCGGGGTCTTGCGGAGGCCGTTGCGGCGTCATGTCGCCTGATTGTCGCATGCGACTGATATTCGCGGGGCGGGCGAGGCGAGGTTTGATTCGTATCCGAGGGTGCCTCAAAGGTTCATTGGTCATCCCCCTGTCACGGGATATTGTTACAGGCTGTCGCATGGGAAGTTACGATGTGAGTGACGAGGGCCCTGAAAGGCGCTTTCGCACGTTGTTCATCTCCGACGTTCATCTCGGAGCCCGCGGTTCTCAAGCCGACCTTCTGCTCGACTTCCTTCGCTACCACGATGCCGATACGATCTATCTCGTCGGCGATATCGTCGACGGCTGGGCGCTGAAATCGAGCTGGCACTGGCCGCAGTCGCATAACGACCTGGTCCAGAAGCTGCTGCGCAAGGCGCGGAAGGGCGCCAAGGTCATCTACATTCCCGGCAATCACGACGAATTCCTGCGCAACTATTACGGCACGCATTTCGGCGGCATCGACGTGGTCGAGAACACCGTCCACACCGGCGTGGACGGCAAGCGCTACCTCGTCATCCACGGCGACATCTTCGATCTCGTGGTGCAGAACGCGCGCTGGCTCGCCCATCTCGGCGACAAGGCCTACGACTTCGCGATCCAGATGAATCGCTTCGTCAACTTCTTCCGGCGCATGTTCAAGGTGCCCTATTGGTCGCTGTCGCAATGGGCCAAGCAGAAGGTCAAGAACGCCGTCAACTATATCGGCGCGTTCGAGCAGGCGCTCGCCGCCGAAGCGCGGCGTCACGACGCCGACGGCGTGATCTGCGGCCACATCCACTATGCCGTGATCCGCGACGAGGCCGGCATCCGCTACATGAACTGCGGCGACTGGGTCGAGAGCTGCACGGCGCTGGTCGAGCATGACGACGGTCATTTCGAGATCATCACCTGGGCAGATCAGGCGCGGAAGCCGGCACAGGTCCCGCAGGTCGCAGCAAGGGCCGCTTGATGCGCATCCTGGTCGCGACCGACGCCTGGCACCCGCAAGTCAATGGTGTGGTTCGGACGCTGACCAAGCTCGCAGACGCCGCCAAGGGGCTCGGCGTCGAGTTCACGTTCCTGACGCCGCAATCGTTCCGCACCTTTGCGATGCCGAGCTACCGCGACGTGCGGCTCGCCATGCCGCGCCCGGCGCGAATCGCGAAGCTGATCGAAGAGGCGCGCCCCGACAGCATCCACATCGCGACGGAGGGGCCGATCGGCCTGATGGTCCGCCGCTACTGCCGCCAGCGCAAGCTGCCGTTCACGAGCAGCTTCCACACCCGCTTTCCCGAATATGTCCGCGCCCGCGTGCCGGTTCCGGAATCCCTGATCTGGCGGGCGCTGCGCCGATTTCACGCGCCCAGCCGCGCCGTGATGGCGGCGACGCCTGCGCTCGCCCGCGAGCTTGGTGAACGTGGCTTCGACAACGTCGTGCTGTGGCCGCGCGGCGTCGACACGAGCCTGTTCCACCCCCGTGGGATCGACCTCTGCCTGCCGGCGCCAGTGTTTCTCTCGGTCGGCCGGATCGCGGTGGAGAAGAATCTCGAGGCGTTTCTCGATCTCGATCTGCCCGGCACCAAGGTGATCGTCGGCGACGGCCCGGCGCGGGTCGCGCTGGAAGAAGCCTATCCGGATGCGATCTTCCTGGGCGAGAAGCACGGCGAGGCGCTGGCGGCAATCTATGCTGCGGCCGACGTGTTCGTGTTCCCCAGCAAGACCGACACGTTCGGCCTGGTCCTGCTGGAAGCGCTCGCCAGCGGCCTGCCGGTCGCGGCCTTCCCGGTGAAGGGCCCTCGCGACGTGATCGGCGATGCACCGGTCGGCGCCCTCGATCATGATCTGCGCAACGCCTGCTTCGCGGCGCTCGACGTCTCCCGGCAGGACTGCGTCGAATTCGCCGCCAATTACACCTGGGAGGCCTCGGCGAGGGCGTTTGTGGACAGCATCAAGGCGGTTGGCGCGGTGCTTCCTGGCAGGAATGGGGCGGAGCCGGTTAGTTTCGTAGCCTGAAAACCAAGGTTCATCGCGCGCAGGTGTCTTGCCCCGCGCCTCGTCCGGCGCGATAACATCAGGCATGACCGAACATCTCCTCCCAATCGGCCCTGCCGATATCGAAGCAGCAGCACGCGTGATCGCGCCCTTCGCCATCCGCACCCCGCTGTTGTCCTTTCCCGTGCTCAACGAGCGCGTCGGCGCAAAGGTCTTCCTGAAGCCGGAGATGCTCCAGCGCACCGGCTCCTTCAAGTTCCGCGGCGCCTTCAACAAGGTCGCCTCGATCCCGCAGGACAAGCGCGCCGGCGGCGTCGTCGCGTTCTCGTCCGGCAACCACGCCCAGGGCGTCGCGGCGGCTGCAAAGATCCTCGACATGCATGCGACCATCGTGATGCCCGCGGATGCGCCGCTGTCGAAGCGCGAGCGCACCAAATCCTATGGCGCCGAGGTCGTGCTGTATGATCGCGACCGCGACGACCGCGAGGCGATCTCGCGCGGCATCGCCGAGAAGCGCGGCGCGACATTGGTCAGGCCCTATGACGATCCGTTCGTGATCGCGGGGCAGGGCACCGCAGGTCGTGAGATCGCCGAGGACATGGCTGCGCTCGCCCTCAGTCCCGACATCGTGGTGGCACCGGCCTCCGGCGGCGGCCTGATCGCGGGCGTCGCCACGGCCGTCAAGGCGCGCTATCCGCTCGCCGAGATCGTGGTGGCCGAGCCCGAGGCGTTCGACGATCACGGCATTTCGCTGACCGCCGGCCACCGCGAGCCGCATGGGCCTGCGGGCCGCACCATCTGCGATGCGCTGATGGCCCTGATCCCCGGCGAGATGACCTTTGCGATCAACAGCAAGCTCTTGGCGCGCGGCGTGACTGCATCTGACAAGGAAGTCGGCGCGGCGGTGGCGTTTGCCTATCGCGAGCTGAAGCTCGTGGTCGAGCCGGGAGGTGCGGTGGGCCTTGCCGCGTTGCTGGCGGGACGTCTCGACGTCGCCGGGAAGAACGTCGTCATCGTGCTCTCCGGCGGCAATGTCGATGCGGATCTGTTTGCCGAGCTGGTGGCCTGATCTTCTGAGATTTTGACACGACGAAGGGGCAGGGCGTTGCCGCTCTGCCCCTTCTTCGTTTCGCTTGTGGCGATCAGTGCATGAAGCCGCCGCGGCGATTGTTGCCGCCATTATTCGTGCTCGGCGCCTGGTTCATCGACTGGCGGAAGTTGTTGCCGCCGTTGTTGACCATGCGGTTCGTTCTGTTGAACTGCGGGCGGTTGTTCTGCTGGTTGTTCTGGACCTGCACTTTGTTCACCGGATTGTTGTTGAGCTTCACGCCGTTGTTGACGCGGATCGGGTTGTTCTGCGTCTGAACGACCGGCTTCGTATCGACAGTCGAGCCGCCCTTGCCGACATTCACCGGCATACTCACGATCTTGCCAGGAGTGCCGTTGGTCGTGCCGTTGGCAGTGCCGGTATTGTTGCTGCGGCCGTTCTGCGTTGTGTTGGTCGCGGGCAGGGTGACGATCTTGCCAATGCCGCCATTGTTGGTCGCGTTGGTCGGCGCAGGCAGGGTGATGATCTTGCCCGGGGTCTGCGACGGCGTTCCGTTCGGCTGGTTCGGCTGATTGTTGCCGGCCGGCAGGTTGACGATCTGGCCGCCATTGCCGAGCTTGCCGATGACGTTGCTGTCGATCGGCTTCTGCACGACCGGCAGATTGCCATTCATCTGCCCACCGCCATTGCCCTGCTGCATCAGCGGCATGTATTTGGGCTGGCCGAGATTGCCGACCTTGAACGTCGGAGCAATGTTCTGCGGCGCCAGGAACTTGGTCGCCTGCATCAGGGGGATCAGCTTCGGCTGGGTCTGGAGCTTCAGCGCGGATTGCGCATAGGGGCTGTTGCCGTAGCTGTCGTAGAAGCTCTTGTAACCGAGCGGGGAGTTCGCGAGCACCGCCTTGTGCCAGGCCTGCGTGATCAGCAGGTTCGAGAGCAGCCAGCGGATGTGGTCGCATAGCGGGTCATGCGGGTACACCTGGATGAACTCCTGATAGTACTCCGGCCGTCCCTCGGACACGACGTAGTCATAGGCCTGGCGCGTCGAACGGCTCGGCAGGTTGGCGGCCACCTGCACGACAGGCGCATTCACCGGCGCGCGGTTGGCGGCGACAGCGGTGTCGCCGAAGAAGGTGAAGTCCGAGGTCAGCGACGAGCTTTCCCACGGGATCTGCGCGCCGCTGGTGGTCTGGTTCACTTCGAGGCGCACGCGCTTGAACAGCTGCTCGATCGGCACGTTGGGTTCGCGCGCGACGTTGAGGAAGGCCTGGGTATAGGGGCTGTGGCCGTTGGTGCCGTCCTGTGCTTCCGCACCCGGCGCGGTCGAGTAGCCGACGATCGAGCCGTTCGGCGCATCGACGATGGCGAGGCCGCGGCCGGCGTCGTTGACATCAGGGAACGGATTGTTGCGGCAGGCATCGAGGATGACGATGCGCATGCGGCTCGGGATCGTCTCCAGCGTCGACATCACGTCGACGAGGCGCACCGAGTTGCTCACGAGCTCGGTGGGGTTCGAAACTTTCGCATCGACGGGGACGAGATAGTTCTCGCCGGCGAGCTGCACGCCGTGACCGGCGTAGTAGACCATGGCGACAGTGTTCGGACCCCGCGCGGAAACCTTGGCGGAAAAGTCCTGGACGACGCGGAGCATGTCGTTCTGGGTCAGGTCGGTCGCGGCAACCACCTCGAAGCCGGCGGAGTTCAGGAACTGCGCCATCGACTGCGCGTCATTGTCGGGGTTTTGGAGCTGCGGCGCGTTCTTGTAGTTGGAATTGCCGATCACCAGCGCGAGCCGCTGCTCCGGCCCTTGCAGCGCGGCGGGGGCAGGCTGGACCGGGGCGACTTGCGCGGAAGCAGGGCCGCAGGCGAAGCCGAACAGGCTTCCCACGAGGCCAGCCGTCATCAGGAAAGGCTTTAGGCGGGACATGGCGTGCTCCTCTGGCACTCATCTCGATGCGAGATTGGTTGCGAGGAAGCCTGGTCGCGTTCGAGCCCGTGGTCCGTGATCGCAATCACCATGATGAGCTGCGTGATCTGAATCACGCTTGGAACCTGCTATGGTGAACGGCCGATGACCGGCCGCGCCGGTTCGGCCCGCGAAAGACCCGCTCTACGATTTCGATCCCGATCCGGTGCGCGTGATGGCGCCGGTCGACGATCCCGATTGCGTCCCCGACGTGCAGCGCGCGGTGCTGGCGGAGATCGAACGCGCGGCCGGCGGCGCCGTCAGCCCCGGCAAGCTCTCGCGCTCGGAATTCTATCGCGCGGCATCGGCGGGGTTCGGTGTCGTGCAGGTCGGCGACAGCAGGGGCTATGGCTGCTTCCTGATCCGCAAGGGCGTGATCTAGAGCCCCTTCCGATGGGATCGGAACGGGGCTCCAGATTCTTGTTTGACGCGTTTTCTTGACGCGAACCGGTATCCACTTCTTCGCTTGAAAACGCGCTAGCCGCGACCGATGAGATGGATCGCCGAACGCCAGGCGTGCTGCGACAACGCCTCGAGGTTGCGAACCGCCTCGACGCGAAGGAGGGCAGAGTCTGCGGTCAGTGTTCCATTGGCCACCGCACCAAGCGTCGCGCTGCGGTGGATGCGCAGCATTTCACGGAGTTGTGTCGTACAACGCTCGAACTCGGCGATGGCCTCGTCGGGCGGGTCGGCGCGGGGACCAGCCAAGATGTCGCCGGCATGCGAGGCGGGCGCGAAGTGCGTCGATCCGCGGGGCGGCGCCGCGACGCCGCGCGCAATCGCGGCGGCGCTCCGCATGACCTCGGCACATAGCTCTCCGGCGCGGATGTCCTCCGGCCCGCCTGCCACCGAGCCGAAATTGTTTCCTCCACTTGCGAGGTCCGTCAGTCGAGATGCGTGGTCGAGTGCGTGCAGCGTGCTCGTGAGACGCCGTTGCTCGTCGTCGGTGTCGGGTGGCCCGGCCACATCCGACAGGAATATTTGCGCCTGGCTCACGGCATCGGCCGCTTCCTGCACGGAGACGGTGTCCTTTCCCAGCCGTATCGGTGCAGCGCGGGCCGCCAGTTTCGCCTCGACCGAACCGCACACCGTCAGGAGCACGCGCGCGATCGTGCGCCGTACCGCCTCGACGGCCACGATCGGGGTCTCAAGCGCCGAAGGATCGAGACATCGCGTCAGCGGCGAGCCGCGCTCGGGCAGGATCCGTTCGACCAGCCGCGTAAACGGGTTGATCAGCGGGAGCAGGACCGCGACGCCGACGACGTTGAAGGCTGTGTGGTACCCGGCCAGCAGCGTGACGCCGTCGATCGTGTCCGAGGCGCGCAGCAGCAAGGGCGTTACGACGGGAAAAGCTACCAGCGCGATGAGCGCGGCGATCAGCTTGAAAAGAACGTAGGCGATGGCCAACCGCTTCGCGGTGGCGCTCGCGCCGATCGCGGCGAGCGCGGAACTCGTCGCCGTTCCGATGTTCTGGCCGATGATCAACGCGCAGGCCTGGTCCAACCCGATTGCGCCTGCGAAATAGCCGGACAAGGTCACTGCGATGGCGGCCGTCGACGATTGCATCAGCGCGGTCATGACCAATCCGATCACCACCAGCGCCAGCACGCCGAGCAGGCCCGACCACCATGACGTCCCGGGACTGCCGAGGACCGCGGGCAGGTCCGCCGGGTGCAAACGTTCCGCCAGCCCGCCCATGCCCTGCTGCAGGGTCGTCAGCCCGAACAGCACGAGTCCAAATCCCGCGAGCGCGGCACCGGCGCCGGAAACTCGCCCTCGGCCGAGAAGCTTGGTCAACGCGCCGACGAAGATCATCGGCAACGCCGCGGCCGTTAGCGAGACACGGACGCCGATCAGCGCGACCAGCCAGCCGGTCCCCGTGGTGCCGATATTCGCGCCGAAGACCAGGCTCAACCCTTGCTGGAACGTCAGCAGGCCGGCGCTGACAAGACCGATCGTCGTCATCGTCGTCGCGCTGGAGGACTGCACCAGCAGCGTGACGATGGCTCCCCAAAATGAGCCAAGCAGCGGCGTCGATGCCGCCTTGCCGAGCACCCCGCGCAGCGCGGAGCCGGCCAGCGTCTTCAGGCCCTCCGTCATCACGGTCATGCCGAGCAGGAAGAGACCTACCCCGCCGAGCGTCGAGATCGCCGTGGACATGCATGCTCCTCGCGACAATGCACCACGAATAGCGAAGCAGACAGTACAGCAACAAAGCCCCGATGGGTCGGATCAATCGTTACGCGATCGTCTGCCATCACCCCACTCGGGAGGGGCATCGTCAGCCGCGGGAGGTCATCAGATCGGAAGGCCAGCCGATCCGGACGAGAAGGCCGTCAGGTCCGTTGATGCCGACCTCATACATCCCCCATTCGCGGTGGCGCAGCACGCCGCCCGGCCGGATGATCAGATCGTCCACGCGTGCGGCAATGGCCTCGACGTCGGGCGTGCGAATGAAGACGCCGAAGGGATTGTGCTCGGGCACGCGCCACGGGCCATCGCCGGCTTGCGTGAGATGCACCTCGCAGCCCCACCCCCTCATGATCACGTAGCCGGCGTCACCGCCCGCGCGCGTGAAGCCAAGACGCTCCCAGAACGGTATAGCAGCGGCAAGATCGTTACTCGGAATGATGGCGAAGGCGCCGACGGGCGGGGTTTGAGGCATTCGCTCGCTCCGGAATAAGCGGTTGTCCGCGCAGCTCTCATGCTGCTTTTTCAAGCTTATCGGGAGAGCACGGTGAATCGAAGCGGCGAAAAGTCTCGCACTCGAATTTGAGTGGCCTGTCAGCTCCCGACTGTCTATGGTCGGTTCATGTCTCGCCTTATGTGTCTATCCGTTGCTGTCATCCTGTCTCTGCTGCCGGCCGTCGCGCCCGCTGAGCCCGTTCAAAAGCGTCCTAAGCAGGCTTGGCATGGCTACGGCTTCCTGCCGGGCTATCGCCAGCCGCTGAGCAACAGCATTCCGCTCTACAAGCAGAAGGAGGCGATGCGCCGCATGTCGCGGAGCGATCGTCGCCATTGGTATATCGACCCGGTTCCCCAATATTACGGCTGGGACGGCGAATGGCGCTATTTCGGCCGGCCCGGCTTCGGCGGCGGCCGCTACAATGGCGGCAGCTTCGGGCCGTGCTGGACGCGGACCCCGATCGGCGCGGTCTGGAACTGCGGGTGAGCGGCCTCACATCGATTCGCGGAACGCTTCGCGCGACAGATTTCAATCGTAACCGAATCCGGTTCGGCTGAAACCAAGCCGTCTTTCCGGTGTCCTAGCTCTTGTCCGGACCTTGCGGGTTCGGATGGAGTTATTGGCATGAATGATCGGTTCAAGGACAAAGTCGTCATCGTTACGGGCGCCGGCAGCGGCGCCGCAGCCGCAAGGCGCTTTCACGGCGAAGGCGCCATTGTCGTGCTCAACGGACGGCGCGAGTTCAAATTGGCCGAAGTCGGTGCAGAGCTAGGCACCGATCGCTGCATGATCCGATCCGGCGACGTCTCGATCGCCGAAGACGTCGAGAGTCTGGTCGCCAACGTGGTGCAGCGCTTCGGGAGGATCGACATCCTCGTCAACTGATCGGTTTCCTGGGCTCGCCGATCCAGCTGTGGCGAGACGTCTTCGCGGTCAATGTCGACGGTGTCCTCTACATGACGCGTGCGGCGCTTCCGCACCTGATCGAAAGCGGCGGCTCGATCGTCAACGTGTCGTCTCTCAGCGGGCTTGGCGGTGACCGGGGCGTGAGCTTCTACAACGCCACGAAGGGTGCCGTCAGCAATCTTACACGCAGCCTCGCGCTCGAATTTGGCCCGAGAGGCGTGCGCATCAATGCGGTGTGCCCATCATTGACCCTCACCGACCTGACGAGGCCGATCATGGAGCAATATCCGGAATTGTTCGTGAAGCTGGTGGAACGTATCCCCCTGGGGCGCGGAGCCCGGTCCGAGGAAGTCGCGAGCGTCATCGCATTTCTCGCAAGCGACGACGCCAGCTTCGTGAATGGGGTGAACCTTCCAGTCGACGGCGGCGTCGACGCATCAACCGGGCAGGCCCCCTTCGCGTAGCGCGGCTAGGTTTGCGAGAGCACCCGTGCAGCAGCCTGGGTCCCGGCTCTGCGCCGCAACTGCCTACGCGTTGCAGCTTGCCGGGACACGAGAGAGGGTGCGGTGATTCACCCTGCTCCGTCATTGCGAGCGCAGCGAAGCAATCCAGAATCTCTCCGCGGAAAGACTCTGGATTGCTTCGCTGCGCTCGCAATGACGATTTGGAGAGCGCGCGCCCCTTACGAGAAGAACGCGATCTTCTCGGCCTGGGTCATGCGGCGGATTGGCGCCATGGGGTCGTTGGCCGCCGCGCGGGGCTTTTGCAGGATGCCACTGGCGAGGATGGTGGCGCCGAGCGAGGGCTCGGGCAGGGACGCGGACAAGGGCGAGGGCATCGGAAGCGTCGCGGTCGGCGCCGCACCGAATGTCGCGGCGGCTGCCATGGCCGGGGCCGGCTGCTCCATCACTTCGGCGGCGGCCTCCGCAATGGCGTCGGTGAGGCGCGCAAGCGAGTCCATCGCGATCGGCGCGTCTTCGGCGGGCTCCTCCGCGGCTGCGGTGGCGGCCGGCTCGGCTGCGACCGGCTCCGGAAGCTCTGCGGCAATGGGCGCTGCGACCTCCGCAGCCATCGGCTCCGGAATGGCCGCTTCCAGCTCGACCGGTTCGGTGATCTCGTCGAACTCCGGATCGGGCGCGGCCATTTCCAGCGCGATGGCATCGAGTATGGCTTCGTCCTCGGCTTCCGCGGCGGCGTCGAGCGAGACCCCGTCAGTCACCTCAGTGAAAGCGGCGGCCTCTGCGACCTCCTCTTCGGGTCCGACGTGATTGCCGGCGATGAACTCCGGCTCGATGGCGACGTCCATTGCCTCCTCGCCAACGGCGAGTGCTTCGACGGCGCCGGCCGCCTCGACCGCTACCTCGGGCGCGGGAGTCGCTGCGATGTCCTGCGGCGCCTCCGTAAGAGCCACGGGTGCTTCGGTGGCCATCACGGCAGGCGCAGCCTCTGCGACGGGCGCTTCCTGCACCGGCGCAGGTGCGGAATGCGCCGCCGCTTGCGGCGCTGTGTCGCCGTCACCATCGAGCTGCTCGACCCGATCCCTGAGCAGATCGAATGCAGCCTTGAGCTCGACGCGGGGGTCGACGGTCGATAGCTGCCCGCAAGCGGCCTCGATGGAGGCGAGCTGCGAATCAATGAGGTCGCAGATTCGCCCGTCGGCGCCGATCTCGCGCCAGCGCCAGGAGATCTCCTTGATGATGCGCACGCCGCGCGGAATCGGCGCGAGGCTGGCTTCGATCGCCGCGGGATCGAAGGCGGCGATCGCGATCGTCTCGGCTTCGCGGATGGCGCGGCGGATCTCGACCAGCGCCTCGGGCAAGCGATCCTCGACGACCGGTTGTCGCTGTGCCGCAAGGGTTTCTTCGATTTTCGCGACCGCATCGAGCACCATGCGGGTATCCGCATTGCGGTTGCGCTTGGCATATTCGCCGAGGAACCAGCGGCCGCGCGCGGTCTCCATGAAGGCTTCGCGGATCGCGTCGTAATCCTGCTCGTTCGGCTCGGCCGCACGGGCAGACATAGGCGAGAGGGCGAATGCTTCGTTGGCCATGACAATCTCGTCGCGCAAATCACTACGCGTTACTGTAACGATCACCACGATATCGACCGAATCGCAATTGGTTTGATGGCAGGCGAATCACAAATCCCCACGCAAGCTGCCGTGAAGCGGCGATTCGCCGTGAGCCTGGCGCTGTTCTATTCGGCGGTCTTCGCGGTGTCGGGCACGCATCTGCCGTTCTTTCCGCTCTGGCTGAAGGCGATCGGCATCGACGCAAGCTGGATCGGCCTCATCAACGCGCTGCCGGCGATCACGCGCTTCACCACGCTGCCGCAGATCACCGCCCTTGCCGAAAGGCGACATGCCATTCGCGCCGGCATGATGGTGTCGGTGCTGGCAACCGCGATCGGGTTCACGGCGGTCGGCCTGCAGCAGCAGCCGCTGGCGCTGTTCCTGATCTATGCGCTGACCTGCATGATGTGGACGCCGACGACCCCGCTGACCGATGCCTATGCGCTGCGCGGCGTCGCCCGCTACGGGCTCGATTACGGACCGTTGCGACTGTGGGGTTCGGCGGCCTTCGCCGCGGGCTCGCTCGCCTGCGGCTTTCTCGTCGACCACATCGCTGCGCGCGATCTGATCTGGATCATCGTCGCGTGGGCCGTCGTTGCGGTCGCCGCCAGCCTGCTGCTGCAGCCGCTCGACGATGTCAGGCGGAGGACGACGGAGACGCATGCCGGCAAGGCCTTGCTGCGCGATGGCGGCTTCTGGGCCGTCATCGCGTCGGCCGCGCTGATCCAGGGCAGCCACGTCGCCTACTACACGTTCTCGGCCATCAACTGGCAGCTCCACGGCTTCGGCGGGCTGACGATCGCGGGCCTCTGGACGCTGGGTGTGATCGCCGAGATCGTCGTCTTCGCGCTGTCGCCGCGGTTCTCGCTGTATCCGTCCACGCTGATCGCGATCGGCGGCGTGAGCGCCGTGGTGCGCTGGATCGTCACCGCGCAGGAGCCGCCGCTGGCGCTGCTCGTGATCGTGCAGCTCGGCCACGGCCTCACCTTCGGCATGACCATCGTCGGCACCATGAATCTGCTGGTGCAGCGCGTGCCATCGCGTCAGATCGCGCGGGGGCAGGGCTATTACGCCGCGTGCAACGGCCTGCTGGGTGCGACGACTTCGATCGCGTCAGGTGCGATCTACGCCCGCATCGGCGACAGCCTGTATTACGTGATGGCCGCGATGGCCGCAGCCGGCGCGCTGGTGATCTGGTCGGCGCGGCATCGCCTCAAGGCTCATCCCCAGAGCGAGGAGGCGGGCGGATAGACCAGACTGTCGTCGTAGCGCAGCCCGTGCTCGCGGTCGCGCGCGAGCAGTAGCGGGCCGTCGAGATCGACGAAGCGCGCCTGCGGCGTTACCAGCATTGCGGGGGCCATCGACAGCGAGGTCGCGACCATGCAGCCGATCATGATCTCGAAGCCGAGCGCCTGCGCCGCATCAGCCATCGCGAGCGCCTCGGTGAGCCCGCCGGTCTTGTCGAGCTTGATGTTCACGGCGTCGTAGCGCTCGCGGAGCGGCGCCAGCGATTTGCGGTCATGCACGCTCTCGTCGGCGCAGACCGCGAGCGGCCGCTTGATCCGCGCCAGCGCGCCATCCCTCCCGGCCGGCAGCGGCTGCTCGACCAGGGTGACGCCGACGGCGTCGCAGGCGGCGAGATTCTGCTCCAGATTGGCCTCGGTCCAGGCCTCGTTGGCATCCACGATCAGCTCGGATTCGGGGGCGGCCTTGCGAACCGCCGCGATCCGCTCCGGATCGCCGTCGCCGCCGAGCTTGATCTTGAGCAGGGGCCGGTGCGCCGCCCTGGCGGTCGCCGCCGCCATCGCCTCGGGGGTGCCCAACGAAATCGTGAAGGCGGTGGTGCGCTCGCCCGGCACCGGGCGGTCCAGCAGGTTCCAGGCCCGCAGGCCGGTCGCCTTGGCCTCGAGGTCGATCAGGGCGCAATCCAGCGCGTTGCGGGCCGCTCCGGGCGGCATGGCGGCTTGCAGGGCCTCCCGCGAGAGGCCGCCCGCGACGGCCGCCTGCATGGCCTCGATGGCGGCAAGGGTTGCCTCGGGGGTCTCGCCATAGCGGGGATAGGGGACGCATTCGCCGCGGCCGGTGAGGCCGTTCCGGCTGACTCCGGCCACGACGGTCACGGCCTCGGTCTTGGCGCCCCGGTTGATGGTGAAACTGCCGGCGATGGGAAATCGCTCGATTCGCGCCGCGAGGGCCGGAACTTTGCTGGAAGTCATTTTGAACTCTGGCGAAATCTGAACCTGCTAGTTACCTCTAGCAACTAACATTAACCAGTTGGGGATACCTTCTCCGGGTAAGGGCGTGTGCGCAACCATCTGATTCTACCCGTTTCTCGCGCCCCGGCACGGGAGCGGACACATTGAGCGGCGATCCGAAGCTGGAACGGATTGCCAAGGGCAACGCGCTGGCACTCTGCGCCACCGGAACCTGGACCGCGAGCTTCGCGCCGGTCCTGGAGCGGATGGTGGCTGACGCCGAAAAGCTCGCCGGCGGCTCGCAAAGCATCTTCATCGACGTCTCCGAGGTCGCCAAGCTCGACACCTTCGGCGCCTGGCTGATCGAACGGCTGCGCCGCAGCCTGACCCAGGGCGCCGTCGAGGCGCAGATCGCGGGGCTTTCCGCCAATTATTCGAGCCTCGTGGACGAGGTGCGGCGGGTCGGGGCGACGCCGGTCGTCGACAGCAGCGCGGTCACCATCACCGGCATGCTGGAGCAGATCGGCCGGGCCGTGGCCGGGGTCGCCGGCACGGTTGCGGGCCTCGTCGACATGCTCGGCGCGGTGCTCGCGGCGGGTTTTCGCGTCCTGATCCATCCGCGCTCGTTCCGCCTGACCTCGACCGTGCACCACATGGAGCAGGTCTGCTGGCGCGCGGTGCCGATCATCGTGCTGATCACGTTCCTGATCGGCTGCATCATCGCCCAGCAGGGCATTTTTCATTTCCGCAGGTTCGGCGCCGATATCTTCGTCGTCGACATGCTCGGCGTGCTGGTGCTGCGCGAGATCGGCGTCCTCCTGGTCGCGATCATGGTCGCGGGTCGCTCGGGCAGCGCCTACACGGCCGAGCTCGGCTCGATGAAGATGCGCGAGGAGATCGACGCGCTGCGCACGATGGGTTTCGACCCGATCGAGGTCCTGGTGCTGCCGCGCATGCTGGCGCTGGTGCTGGCGCTGCCGATCCTCGCCTTCCTCGGCGCCATGGCCGCGCTTTATGGCGGCGGTCTCGTCGCCTGGCTCTATGGCGGCGTCGATCCCGAAGCCTTCCTGCTGCGTCTGCGCGACGCCATCTCGATCGACCATTTCATCGTCGGCATCGTCAAAGCACCGGTGATGGCCGCCGTGATCGGCATCGTCGCCTGCGTCGAGGGTCTCGCCGTGCAGGGCAGCGCGGAATCGCTCGGACAGCACACCACGGCCTCCGTGGTGAAGGGCATCTTCTTCGTCATCGTCATGGACGGCGTGTTCGCCATCTTCTTCGCCTCGATCGGGATGTGACGATGGCGCAAGAAACTCAAAACGCGATTCAAGATCCGATCATCCGCGTTCGCGATATCACCGTGCAGTTCGGCGCGACGCGCGTGCTCGATGGCCTCAACCTCGACGTCAAGCGCGGCGAAATCCTCGGCTTCGTCGGCCCATCCGGTGCCGGCAAGTCGGTGCTGACGCGCACCATCATCGGTCTCGTGCCGAAGGTCGCGGGCTCCATCGAGGTGTTCGGCGTCGACCTCGATTCCTCCAGCACCTCGCAGCGCCGCAGCGTCGAGCGCCGCTGGGGCGTGCTGTTTCAGCAGGGCGCGCTGTTCTCCTCGTTGACCGTGCGGCAGAACATCCAGTTTCCGATGCGCGAATATCTCCGGGTCTCGCAGCGGCTGATGGACGAGATCACCCTGGCCAAGCTCACCATGGTCGGGCTCAAGCCGGAAGTCGCGGATCGCTTTCCCTCGGAACTGTCGGGCGGCATGATCAAGCGCGTGGCGCTGGCGCGCGCGCTGTCGCTCGATCCCGATCTCGTGTTCCTCGACGAGCCGACCTCGGGCCTCGATCCGATCGGCGCCGGCGATTTCGACGAGCTGGTCAGGACGCTCCAGCGTACTTTGGGCCTGACCGTTTTCATGGTAACGCACGACCTCGACAGCCTTTACACAGCCTGCGACCGCATCGCCGTTTTAGGGAACGGTAAGATCATTGCGGCAGGGTCGATCGCCGACATGCAGGCCTCGCAGCATCCCTGGCTGAGACAATATTTCCACGGCAAGCGCGCCCGTGCGGTGATGGGCTGAGGTGCCGGAGTAGCTGATGGAAACGCGGGCCAATTACGTACTGATCGGATCATTCACGCTGGCGGTGATCGCCGCGGCGATCGGCTTCGTGCTGTGGTTCCAGTCGCTGCACACCACCAAGCAGCGCAGCCCCCTGCGCGTCGTGTTCGAGGGCCCGGCGGCGGGCCTGCGCAACGGCGGCAGTGTCAACTTCAACGGTATCCGGGTAGGTGAGGTGGTCTCCGTGAAGCTCGACAACCCGCGGCGGGTTGTCGCACTCGCCATGGTCGAGAACAACACCCCGCTCCGCAAGGACACCCTGGTCGGCCTCGAATTCCAGGGCCTGACCGGCGTCGCCGCGATCTCGCTCAAGGGCGGCGAGGAGGCCGCGCCTCCGCCGCCGCTCGACGAGGACGGCATCCCGTCGCTGACGGCCGATCCCAACAAGCTCCAGGACGTCACCGAGGCGATCCGCGGCACGCTCCAGAACATCAACAAGATCGTCGCGGACAATCAGGAGTCGGTGAAGAACTCGCTGAAGAACCTCGAGACCTTCACCAACTCGCTCGCGCGCAACTCGGAGAAGATCGACGGCGTGATGGCCAAGGTCGACGGCGTCATGCACAAGGCCGACAGCCTCATGCTTGGCCTCAACACGCTCGCCGGCGGCAAGGACGGCGGCGAGCTGTTCCAGGCGGTGAAGTCGATCCGCGAGCTGGCCGAGGATTTCGACAAGCGCTCCGGTGCATTGATGACCGACGGCCGGCGCACGCTCGGCGACATCAGCCGCGCCGTGAACAATTTCGACCGCAACCCGACCCGCGTGCTGTTCGGCGCCAGCAACAGCGCCCCGGCCGCCGCTCCGCCGCCCGCCGAGCCGCCGAGGCAGGCGCCCGCCGCGAGCGGCAGGCGGCAGTAGGCGTTTAGTACACGGACCTCACCTCGTTATTGCGAGCGTAGCGAAGCAATCCAGATTGTCTCCGCGGAAGCAGTCTGGATTGCTTCGTCGCAAGGACTCCTCGCAATGACGGGCTCAAACGAAAACGGAGGCCGTGAGGCCTCCGTTCTCATTCGCTATTCGTTGTCGCTATGGGCTGATCACCCGAGCCGGCCCGCTGCATGCGCGAGCAGCGTGTAGACCAGGCCCGTCTCCGAGGTCAGGTGGCTGCGCAGCTCCTGCGGACCACGGCCGTCGCGGGCGACTTCGTCGAGCAGACGCTCGAACTCGGCGACGTAGCGGTCGACCGTGCCCTTGAAGTTGCGGTCGGCGCGGTACTTGCGGGCGACCTCGTCAAAGGCCTTCTGGCCGGCGGGCGTGTAGAGGCGCTTGGTGAAGGCCTTGTTCTCGCCGCGCTGGTAGCGGTCCCACATCTCGGCGGCGAGGTTGCGGTCCATCAGGCGGCCGATGTCGAGCGACAGCGACTCCAGCGGATTGCTGCCACCCTGCGGAGCCTGCGGCTGCGGCGCGGGTGTCGCGCGGCCACGCGGGGCCTCACGTCCGGTCGGAGCACCCTGGTTGGCGTCCGTGCGGTTCAGGAGGTCCGACAGCCAGCCGTCGCGGCCCTGGTCGTTGCCTGCGGGCGCGACCGGCGGCGCTTCGGTGCGGCGCGAGGAGGCGGGCATGCCGAGGTCCGGCGGCGGCAGCGTCGAGGCGCTGCCGGTGTCGCGGCCGCGGGTCTCGGTGTTGCGCGTGCCGACGGCTGCCAGCAACGGCTCTTCCTGGCGCTGCGCGCCGGCGCGGCCCGTCGTGGAGACGTCGAGGCCACGGCCATGCTGGGCCACGATGCGGTTGAGCTCGGCGAGGGCCTCGATCTGGTCGACGATCACCTTGCGCATCTGCGCAGTGCTCTCGGCGGCCTCCTGCGGCATCTCGAGCACGCCGCGGCGCAGCTCGTTGCGGGTGGCTTCGAGCTCGTTGTGCATCTCGAACGCCATCTGCTTCATGCTGGAGACGAGGTTGGTGAACTTCTCGGTCGACTGCTTGAACATCGTATCCGCCTCGTCCGTGGTCTGGCGGTAGATGTCGTGCATGGCCTCGATGGTCTGGCGGTGCTCCTCCTCGGACGCCACGCGCACCGCCTCGAACTGGCGGGTGATCGCGGCGGAACCTGCGCCGGCGGTCTCCGCGACGACGCGGGCGATGTCGCGGGCACGCTCTTCGGCGGCGGCCAGCGATTCATCGAGCAGGCCGGTGAAGCGCGACAGACGCTGGTCGAGATCGGCCGTGCGCAGGTCGATGGTCGTGACGAGCGATTCCAGCGCCTGCTTGCGTTCGGCGAGGGAAGCGGTGGTGTTCTTGTTGCTCACCTCGACGACCTGCGCGGCCTCGACCAGTGCCTTGCCGTGCGCGTCGAACTGGGTCGATAGCTCGCCGAGGTCCTGCAGCGCCCGCGTGGTCTTCGTGTTGAAGACGTTGAGCTGGTCTTCCAGGTTCTGCGTCGCAGCGCCGTTGCGCGAGGTGACGTCGTTCATCGCCGAGACGAAGTCGGCGACGCGCGTCACCAGCGCCCGCTCGAGCGAGTTGAGGTTGTCGTGCGCACCGGTCAGCACCTCCTGGAGCAGGATGTTGCCTTCGCGCAGACGCTCGAACAGGGCCACCGTATCGGTACGCAGGATCTTGCTGGTCTCCTGCATCTCGGTGACGGCCGCGATCGAGACCTGGCGCGACTGGTCGATCGCCGAGCGGGAGGCCTGCTCGAGGTCCTTGAGCGACTTGCCGACCGCGCCGGTGGCCATCTCGCTCGCCGCGTTGATGGTGCGGGCGACTTCGGAGCCGTTGCCCATCATCGTCTGCGAGAACGCATGGCCGCGCGTCTCGATCGACTTCAGCGCATCCGAGGTGACGCGGTCGATGTCGAGCGTGAGCTGGCTGGTCTTCGAGCCGATCGCGTCGACCAGCGCGCCGCGCTTGGCGTCGATCATGTTCGACAGACGGTCGGCCTGCTGCTGCACGTAGGTGACGATCTCGTCGGTCTTGCCGGTCATGGCCTGGCCGAAGCTGCTGCTGGCGGCGAGCACCGAACGCTCGACGTCGGCCGAACTCGACTTGACACGCGAGCTTGCCTCGTTGGAGGCGTTGATCAGCGCGTTCTGGGCGTTGAGCGCGCTGGTCTGGATGTCGTTGGTGGCGTTGGTCGTGGCCGTGCTCAATACGCGCTCGATCTCGGTCGAGATCGTGCGGATCTGGCTTGCGGCATCCGCCGACGTCGAAGTCAGCGAGGTCTGCGCCTCACGCGCGCTGTTGAGGATGGTCGAGGCGGTGTCGGCGCCGATCGAGGTCAGCGTGCGCTCGATGTCCGTGGTCAGCGACTTGATCTGGCTTGCCGCATCCGTCGAGGCGGTGATCAGCGTGCCCTGGGCCTCGCGCACGCCGCTGGTGAGCGCCTCGATGGTGGCGCCGCCGGCGGTCGCCAGCGCGCGCTGCATCTCGGCCGCCAGCGAACGGACCTGGCTGGTCTGTTCGGCCGAGACGGAGAGCAGGGTGCTCTGGGCGTCGCGGGCGCTGGTCGTGATCGTCTCGGCGGTCGACTGGCCGACCTGCGAGAGCGACCGATGCACTTCGACCGCGAGCGACTTGACCTGGGTCGCCGCATCCGAGGACGCGTTGACGAGCGTGGTCTGGGCTTCGCGGGCGCCGGTCATGATGGTCTCGGCCGTCGAGGTGCCGGCCATCGAGAGCGAGCGCTGCACGTCCGAGGACAGCGCCTTGATCTGGTTGGCGGTCTCGGTCGAGGCCGCAATCAGCGCGCTCTGCGCATCGCGGGCGCCGGCGGTGATCGATTCCGCCGTGGTGGCGCCGGCCAGCGACAGCGAACGCTGCACGTCGGCGGTGAGGGTCTTGACGTGGTTGGCCGCGTCCGAAGACGCCGTGACGAGCGTGGTCTGTACCTCGCGGGCGCCGGCCAGGATCGAGGCTGCGGTGGCAGAACCGGCCGCCGACAGCGTGCGTTCGACGTCGACCGCGAGCCCCTTGATCTGGTTGGAGGCATCGCCGGAGGCAGCGACCAGGGTCGACTGAGCCTCGCGGGCGCTGCTCAGGATCGAGTTCGCAGCACCGGTGCCGACCGCGGTCAGCGCGCGCTCGACCTCAGTGGAGGTCATCTTGAGCTGGGCGTTGACATCGGAGGAGGTCATTTTGAGCTGGGCGTTGACGTCGGAGGAGACCGTCATCAGCGACTGCTGGGCGGTACGCGCACCGGTCTGGATCGTTTCGCTGGTGTTGACGACGAGGTTGGTGAGCGAGCGCTCGGCATCCTCGACATGCGAGCGGATCGCGGTCGAGATCATCTCGGCGCGGGACATCATGTCCTCGCTGGCCTGACGGCCGCTGCTCTCGATGCGGCCGGCGACGGCTTCGACACGCGAGCCGAGCAGGTCCTCGAACTGCGCCACGCGCACGTCGATGTCGTTGGCGACCGAGCCGACCTTGGTCTCGATGGCCTGGTGGATGTCCTGGAAGCGCGCCGTGACCGTGTCGGTCAGGTGCGTGCTGCGGCCGTCGATCATCTCGGCGACGCCGGTGATGCGGCGGTCGACCGCCTCGATCGCCTGCGCGGTGCCGTCGGTGAGCGTCGAGGTCAGGAGGGTGAGGCGCGTGTCGATCGACTGCACGGCTTGCGAGGCGCCGTTCGTCACCGCAGTCGTCAGGTAGGTGAGGCGCGTGTCGATGGATTCGAGCGCCTGCGAGGCGCCGCCCGAGAGCGTCGTCGTGAGGTGCGTCAGCCGCGTATCGATCGACTGGATGGTCTGCGATGCGCCATCGGTGAGCGAGGTCGCGAGATAGTTGAGGCGCGTATCGATCGTCTCGATGGCCTGCGATGCGCCGTCAGTGAGCGACGTCGTGAGGTGGGTGAGGCGGGAGTCGATCGACTGGATCGCCTGCGCGGCACCGTCGGTCAGCGACGAGGCGAGGGTGTTGAGGCGTCCGTCGATGGTTTCGGTCACCGACTTGGCGCGGGTGTCGAACGACTGCTCGAGCGCGGCGACGCGGCCGACGAGCTGGTCGTCGAAAGTCTTGATGTGGCCTTCGATCGTGCCGTCGAGGCTGACGATCTTGTCGTTCAGCGAGGCGTCGAGGTTGGTGACACGTTCGCCGACCGTGGTCTCGAACTGCACCAGGCGCTGGTCGAGCACGGCCGTGATCGCCCCGCCGTTCGAGGTGAAG
Organism: Bradyrhizobium sp. 63_E2_N1_3; assembly: GCF_052076005.1. Lineage (NCBI taxonomy): Bacteria > Pseudomonadati > Pseudomonadota > Alphaproteobacteria > Hyphomicrobiales > Nitrobacteraceae > Bradyrhizobium > Bradyrhizobium sp. 63_E2_N1_3. The sequence continues at coordinate 3,156,799 of NZ_CP197235.1, forward strand.
CGGGTATCGAAATTGTCGACATAGGTCTTCAGGCTCTCGGCGATGTCCTGGGTGCGCTGGCCCATGCGATCGACGATATCACCGCCGAACGTCTTCACGGTGCGGTCGAACTCGGAGATGTGGCGGGTGATCAGCGCGCCGAGCGTGCCGGAGTCGCGGGCGAACCTCTCGACCAGCTCGGTGCCCTGGTTCTTCACCAGCTCGTCGAACGCGCTCATCTGCAGCGACAGCGAGTCGTGCGCGGTCTCGGTCTGGCTGACGACCTTGGCGACGAGGGTGTTGACGGTGGCGTCGAGCGCCTCGCTCGCCTTGTCGCCGGAGGTCATGATGTGGCCGGCGAGCCGGTTGCCGGCATCGTCGATCTTGGCGGAGAGGTCGTTGGAGCGCAGCTCGAGCTCGAGCAGCAGCGAGTCCGACGAATTCTTCAGGCTGTCGTGCACCTGCTCGGTGCGCTCGGAGATGCCGTCGACGATGGCGGCGGAGCGCTGCTCGAACTCGCCGGTGATGCGGTCGATACGCTCGTTCAGCATCTCGTGGACGCGGTCGGCGAGGTCGACGAACTCGTCGTGGACGTGGCCGGTCTTGAAGTTGAGGCTGGTGGTCAGCCGCTCGCTGGCGTCGAGCACGGCGCGCGTGGTCTCGTTGCTGGCCTCCTCGAGGCGGTCGAGCAGGTCGCCGCCGCGCTCGCCGAGCGCGAGGATCATGTTGTCGCCGGCGTTGCTCAGTGCGCCGGTGATGTGGGCGCCGCGCTCTTCCAGCGCGCCGGTGATGCTCTTGGCGACCTCGTCGACGCGCGAGGCGATCGCGTCCGAGATCAGCGCGATGTCGTGGCGCAGATCGATCTGCACGCCGGAGATGGCGCTGCGGACCTGCTCGGCCTGGCCGACCAGATTGTCGCGCTGGTGCGCGATGTCCTGGAGCAGGGAGCGGATGCGCACTTCGTTGTCGGAATAGGCGCGTTCGAGCGCCGCAACCTCGTTGGCGACCAGCGTCTCGAGTTCGCCGGCGCGCGCGATGGCACGTTCGATGCCGTCGCCCATCGCCGCGACCTCGCGGCGGATGGCCTGGCCGACGGTGACCATGGAATCGGACGCCGAGCCCTCGGGCTCGGAGAAGCGGATCGCGACCTGCGCCATCGCCTGCGCGATCATGCGCATTTCCTGGCCGCGCCAGACCAGGCTCGCCAGGAAGTAGAACAGCATGATCGGCGCGAAGAACATCGCGATCAGGCCGGCGATGACGAGCACGCCGCCGCTCTGGCCCATGGCGGCCTGGATCGAGGGCAGGAAGCCGACGGTGAGCGCGGCGCAGGCTGCGAGCCAGACGCCGGCGAAGATGGTGGCGAAGGTGTAGACGCTGCGGGCAGGGCGGCCCTTCTGAAGCGCCTGGAGCAACTGACCGATGGTCTCGCGGTCATCGTTGGCGGCGCGGCGCGAGGTGCGCGGCTCCTCGATCGTATCGAACACGGTGGTGCGCTCGTTGGCGGCAGGACGCGGCTCGAAGGTCGGCTCGTCGAAGATCGGGGGAGCCGGCGGCCCCACCGGAGCCGACGTTTCGTTGCGCATCGAGGCGTTGCGGCTGGTGTCCGCGGCCGTGTCGCTGATGTTCAGGGCTTCCTGGATCGCAGAAAGCGCAACTTCTGTGGGGTCTTTGACCTTTTTCGGGGTGTTCGCCATGTTCAGTCCGAGCCCTCGTTACTTGTACGCGTCCTCCCGCGAGCCCAGCGCGCTACGCAAGCCCACAGACCGGATCATGCCGCTTACGCGGATTCCCAGCCGTCCCCACCCGGACGGCTTGTCCGCCAATTTCTCCCAACATCCTATTGGCAGAGCGTCGCGAATGAAATGCCCGGGATTAAGACAGTCTTAATCATCGTTAACAGGATAGCGCCGTAACGCCTTAGCAATAAATGGAATTCTCCACCGGACTCGCCGGATTGCGGCAACTTTTCGTCAATAAACGGGCGGATTTGCGTAAAACGGCCCAAACACTTCGTTAACCATTTCCATGCTTCGGTGGGGGAACTTGACCGCCGGATCGGCGGACATCGCGCGATGCCGGGGTCTGCGCCATGACGCCTGAACTGCAACGGATGGACTGGATGCCTTCGCCCCCGCTTGCACCCATCGACAGCCCGCTCGACCTCGATCACCTCTCGCGCATGACGCTCGGGGACACCGAACTGGAACAGGAAGTGCTCGCGATGTTCGCCGAGCAGGCGGTTCGCCTGGTTGCGGCGATGGCAGCACTGCCGGCCGAGGCCGGCACACTCGCCCACAAGCTCGAGGGCTCCGCGCGCGGAATCGGCGCCTTTGCGGTGGCCGATGCCGCGGCCAGCCTGGAGACCGCGGTCCGGACCGGCCATGGCCAGCCCCACGCCTTCGCCGCGTTGAAAGAGGCGGTGACCGAGGCTCGCGCCGCCATCGAGGCGATCCTGAAGCCCTAGGGCGACAGGGCGAGAAACCGCGCTCTAGTCTTTTGTTTTGACGCGTTTTCTTCCCGCGAAGCGGGATTCACGTCGCTTCAAAACCCTATGGCGCCGGGCGGATCGACCCGTTATAGGACAGCCCGGACCCTCCTTCATTCGCAACATCGCGGCAGCACGAGCACACATGGCCAAGATTAACTTTGTCGACCACAAGGGCGAAACCCGTACGGTGGAAGTCGAGAACGGCGCGACCGTGATGGAAGCCGCCATCCGCAACAGCATTCCCGGCATCGAGGCCGAATGCGGCGGCGCCTGTGCCTGCGCAACCTGCCATGTCTATGTCGACGAAGCCTGGCGCGAGAAGGTCGGCAGCCCGACGCCCATGGAAGAAGATATGCTCGATTTCGGTTTCGACGTGCGCCCGAACTCGCGGCTGTCCTGCCAGATCAAGGTCTCCGACGAACTCGACGGGCTCGTCGTGGCGACGCCGGAACGGCAGGCCTGATCGTCCCTCACTATACTAGATGCTCGGCGGCGCGACCTCGATACCGCGCTTGTGCCAGGGCCTGAGCTTCTCGATGATCTCAGCGGTGAGCGGTGCGGGCCGCCGCGTCGCCTCGTCGAGCATGACGCCGACCGACATCGCCGATGCGATGCACTTTCCTTCCGAAAACACGACCTGTTCGAAGGTCACCGACGTCCGTCCCAGTTTGACCACGCCGAGGCCGAGCTCGATCGTGTTCGGCCAGTGCAGCTCGGCGCGGAAATGGATGTCGAGGCGCACCATGATCCAGGCGAGGCCCGGCGGCGTCAGCCCGTATTCCGGGCTCTTCATCAGCGTGACCCGGCCGGTCTCGAAATAAGTGGCGTAGACCGCGTTGTTGACGTGCTGGTTCGGATCGAGATCGCCGAAGCGGACATTGTCGCCGAGACGATAGGGATAGTCCTCCAGGCGCGGCGTCGTATCGAGGCGGCTTGGTGCGTTCACCGATTGATCTCCGTCATATCGCTTCCCGTTACAGCCCAGTTATCCTGACCCGGCAAGTGGGCGCGGCTGCGGGGTGCTCCCGCTTTTATGCCTTCCCTGATCCATCCCCGTTGGCTAGACAGGCAGGGTCACTTCTGCCCCCCGGGCGGCGTCCAACCGATAACGATCGATAAAGAGACGACATGAGCGACGTGATAAAAACCGATGTGCTGATTATTGGCGCCGGCCCCTGTGGTCTGTTCGCCGCCTTCGAGCTTGGCCTTCTCGACATGAAGGCGCATTTCATCGACATCCTCGCCAAGGTCGGCGGCCAGTGCGCCGAGCTCTATCCGGAAAAGCCGATCTACGACATTCCCGGCATTCCGCACGTTTCGGGGCAGGGCCTCACCGACGCGCTGATGGAGCAGATCAAGCCGTTCCATCCGACCTTCCATCTCGGCGAGATGGTGGAGACGGTGGAGAAGATCGGCGATCCCTTGTTTCGCTGCACCACCGACGCGGGCAAGGTGTTCGAATGCAAGGTGGTGGTGATCGCGGCCGGCGGCGGCTCGTTCCAGCCCAAGCGCCCGCCGGTGCCGGGCATCGAGGCCTATGAGGGCACCTCGGTGCACTACGCCGTGCGCAAGATGGAGACGTTCCGCGACAAGAGCGTTCTGATCGTCGGCGGCGGCGATTCCGCGCTCGACTGGACGCTCAATCTGCATCCGCTCGCCAAGCGCGTCACGCTGCTGCACCGGCGCGACGATTTTCGCGCCGCACCCCACAGCGTCGAGCAGATGCGCGCGCTGGTGGCCGACGGAAAGATGGATCTGCGGCTCGGGCAGGTCACCGCGCTGTCCGGCACCGAGGGCAAGCTGACCGGCGCCACCGTCAAGGGCAACGACAACAGCGTGAGCGAAATTTCCTGCGACACCATGCTGCCGTTCTTCGGGCTGACCATGAAGCTCGGTCCGGTCGCGAACTGGGGCATCGCGCTGGAGAACAATCTGGTGCCGGTCGAGACGTCCGCGTTCGAGACCAACGTATCCGGCATCTTCGCCATCGGCGACATCAACACCTATCCGGGCAAGCTCAAGCTGATCCTGTGCGGCTTCCACGAGGGCGCACTGATGGCGCAAAAAGCCCATCGCTACGTCTATCCGGAGAAGCGGCTCGTGTTCCAGTACACGACCTCGTCCTCCAGTCTGCAAAAGAAGCTCGGTGTCAACTGACGGCACCGGGTTCGGCAGGCAATGCCCCATGTTTCTGGTGCTGGAACCGTTCGCGAAATCGCCGTAGTCTGCGGCCATTGCAGTGGCGGCTTAGCAAGGTGATCATAATGCGGACTCTCTTTTCCAGCTTTCGACTGCTCTCGCCCCTCGCGCTCGCTGTTGCGCTGACGCTTGGCGCGGTTGGGCCGGTAGCCGCACAGGCGCAGCAGCCAACCGCCGCGGGTCTTTGGCAGAAGACCGAGGACGGCAAGACGGTGGGATGGTTTCTCTTCGTCGACCACAACGGCATCTTCGAAGGCGTGATCGCAAAAACCTTTCCGCGCCCCGGCGACGACCCGAATGAGGTCTGTGCGAAATGCACGGATGATCGCAAAAACGCCCCGGTGCTCGGGCTCTCCTTCATCCGCGACATGAAGCGCGACGGCTTGAAGTATGACGGCGGCAACGTGGTCAATCCGCGCGACGGCAACATCTGGAAGGCCAAGATGTCGGTCAGCCCGGACGGGCAGACGCTGACCATGCGCGGCTTCCTCGGCATTTCCCTGTTCGGCAAGGACGAGACCTGGACGCGTCTTCCCGACGCCTACATCGCCCAGGTCGATCCTGCCATCGTCGCCAAATATCTTCCGGCACAGGCGACCGCCGCGACGACGAAGCCGGCGCCCGCGCCCGCGGCGAAGAAGGGCGGCGCGATGATGGCGCCGGCGCCGAAGCAGTAGGGCCCCTCCGTATCCTCGCACTGTCTCTGGAATACTGGATCGCCCGATCAAGTCGGGCGATGACAGTTGAGTGTGTGGCTCGGGCCTGCCTCAGCAGCGACGGTCTTGACGACCGTCAATACGTCCGTGCCTTCTTGCAAGGCGCGTAGAACGTGCCGTTGCCGGCGACGACCCGCTCGAGGCATTGCCGGGGATCGGTGATCTCGCCGTCGACCTGGAAATAATAGGCCTGCGGTCCCAGGCTCAGGACGTAATGTCCCGGCGCAAGCTCGAGCCCTGAATCGCCGGTGTGAAGCTCGTACATCTCGGGCTTCCCCGGGATCGGCGACACCCGGAACGGATAGGAGAAGTTTCGGATCACCCCGACATCTTCTCCGCCGCCTAGATTTTTGCCTGCAGCGTCGGTCGAAAACTCCCTGGCGATCTTCGCGACGACCCGAACCTCGACGCGCTCGGGGATCACGTTCGCGGCGTCCCGCCGAAACACGATGAATTTGACGCGGCCGTTCGGCAGATGCGGGCGATCGGGCTTCTTGAACTCCGGTGAAATCGCGATGCGCATGTCCGGCGCCATCACGCCGGTCGCATTCAATTCCGCCAGCGATTTGTCGTCGATCAATGCGTAGATGCCGTAGTCGGTTGGCAATACGCGCGTCGAGGGAGGCGGGGCGGGGGCGACCATCTCCGGTTTGGCGACCGTGATCGTCGCCTCCGGCTTGGGCGATACCTGCGCGATCTCCTGGGCCTGGGACGAAATCTGGCGGCGCAGCGCGGCGATGTTGTCTCGCTGCGAGACGATCAGGATGACGGCGCCAACGGCAAGCAGGATGGCCGCCGTACGCTTGATCACCGGTAGAAGCGGGCCCGAGATCGCAGGCAGCTTGCTGCGGGATATCTCGATCCTCGATCGCAAAACGGTCGCGTCGCCGGACACCAGGAGACCGCCTGTCTCGGTCGCCTTTGACGACGTGAGCTGTTGTGACGGCAAGCGCTCCAGCGGCGCCTGGTCGCGCGAGAATTTTTCGACCTCCTCGATTGCGACCTCGAGCGCCCGCTTCATCTGGTCGATGTTCCTGGCGTCGGCGTAGGTGAACTGCTCCTGGAGCTTGTAGCGGGCAAGGTCGTAGACCATCTGCCGCCTGGCGTCCGCGTCGTCCTTCACCGTCTCGAGCATGCGCGAAATCACGAGCGCAAACTGCACTTCGCTTGCGGGCAAGTCGGTCGAATCCTGCTGGCCAGGAAGCAACTCTCTCGAACTCATAGCGCTGACGGTCCAATGCCAGTCACGCCAACACCTGATTTCTCTAATTGAAACAGTTGATTAAAAGATGCGGCCCGCGTCCGCGGCCGTTTCGTACACGTCCTCGCGGAACAAGGAAAGCCTCCAAAACAGCTGCGGCAAATTGCCGACGCGTTGGACATGCAGGACGTGCGCGCCGGCCGGGGCAACGCCGTGCGGCCGTAGTTCCCCGGAATGCGCGCTGGCGCCGGATTTGCATAGCTGTCGCAAAGCCGCTGGGGAGCGAGTCGCCGTCTCCACGCCTGCCGCGACCGTGCGGAAGGCGGACGGCGGTGTCTGTCCCTCGCGGCGCTGATTGCGATCCGCGGAGACGATATGCGACTTGCCAGACTATGTGCGGCGGCGCTGCTGGGGCCGATGGCGCTGCTTGCGACCTCGGCGCTGGCGCGCGACGACGGCCGCTATGCCAACTCGCCGCTAAAACCCTGGTTCGAGAGCCTGCACAGCCAATACGGGCAATGCTGCTCGGATGCCGACGGCTACGTCATAGCCGACGTCGACTGGGAATCCGATCGCGGCCACTACCGCGTGCGCATCGACGACGAATGGGTCGTCGTGCCCGACGGTGCCGTGATCACCGAGCCGAACAAGATCGGTCGAACCATGGTGTGGAAGCACTATGTCGACGGCCATCCGCGCGTGCGCTGCTTCATGCCCGGCAGCATGACGTAGCGGTCGTGGCTAGAATTTGTACGTCACGCTGCCGAGCACCGTGCGGCCGATTCCGAGAAAGCAGTCGCCGCGCGCCAGGCACGTGGTGAGGTGACGCTTGTCGAAGAGATTGCTGGCATTGACCTGAAGCCGCCAGGAACCGGTCTCGTAACGAACCATGGCGTCGAACAGCGTATAGTCGGGTGTGCGGAGGGTGTCGGTGCCGTCCCAGGAGGTGCCGATGTAGCGCACGCCGCCGCCGAGCGTGACGCCGGGCAGGCCGAGCAGGGACAGACGGTACTTCGCCCAGAGCGAGGCCTGGTGATCCGGCACGGTCTCGACATGCTTGCCGGAATTGTCGCCGCTTTCCACGCGGGCATCGAGATAGGTATAGGCGCCGATCAGGTCGAGCTCCGGCGTGACGCGCGCCAGCACCTCGAGCTCGGCGCCGCGGATGCGCACCTTCCCGGTCTGGATCGAGAAGCGGTCATCATCGGGGTCGCTGGCCAGCCGATTCCGTTCGGTGGTGTCGAAGATCGCGCCGTTGATCGCATTGCCCGGTGTCGGATTGTACTTGAAGCCGAGCTCCACCATCTCGCCGCGCTGCGGCGCGCACACCGTGGCGCAGACGCCGCTGCCGAACACCGGGTTGAACGACTGCGCATAGGTCACGTAAGGCGTGACGCCGAATGGCAGCTCGTACATCAGCGCGGCGCGGCCGGTGGTCGCCTGGTAGTTTTCGACCGGCGAGGCCTGCGTGTTACTGGTGACGTAGTCGTGGCGCAGCCCAAGCACGGCGAGCCACGGTCCGAGGCGCAACTGGTCCTGAGCGTAAATACCGAGCTGGGTCTGGCGCAGATCCGGTTCGGGAGACATCGTCGGCGCGGGTACGCCGCGGTAGACCGGCGCGTAGAGATCGAACGGCGTCGGGTCTGTGGTGAAGCCTGATTGCGCGTGCTCCCTGAACTCGCGGTAGTCGGTGCCGAACAACACTTTGTGTGCGACCGGTCCGGTGTGCAATTTCAGCTCGGCATTGCTGTCCGAGGTCAGGTTGTCCTTGACCGTCTCGCGGCTCCATACGCTGCGCGCCACGGAGCGTCGGCTGGCGTCGAGAAATGGATAGTTCGGATCGCTTGGATCGACGAAGTTCAGGTCCGGCCACGTCGACCGGTAAATGCCCTCGACATGGGCGTAACGCAGGTTTTGCCGGATCTTCAGACTGTCGCTGAAGCTGTGCTCGAACAGGCTGCTGATCGCGCCGGTCTCGGTCTGGTACTGGTCGAAGCCGGGCTCGCCGGCGAAGCGCCGCACCGGAATGTAGCCGTTGGGGCCGGCAAACAATGTGCCCTCATGCGGCAGGAAGGCCGTGGAGGACCCCGTGGTGTCCTTCTGATAGGTGCCGAGCACCGTCCAGCTGGTGTTGTTGGTCGGCCGCCAGGTCAGTGATGGCGCGAGCACGATGCGGCCGTCCTTGACGTAATCGGTCTGCGTGTTGCTGTCGCGGTATACGCCGATGAAGCGATAGAGCCACTCGCCGTCCTTGGTCAGCTTTCCCGTGGAGTCGAGCTGCACCTGCTTACGGTAGAAGCTGCCATATTGCACGCCGATCTCGTTGGCGGATTCGGCCTGCGGGCGCTTCGAGATCAGGTTCAACAGGCCGGCGGTCGAGGTGTCGCCGTAGAGCACGGAAGAGGGGCCGCGCAAGACCTCGATGCGCTCCAGGGTGTACGGCTCCGGCCGCCATTCGTTGAAGTTGTTGGTGTTCACCATGCGGGTGCCGTCGAGATAGATATTTGGGTCCTGGCCGCGGATGCGCGGATAGTCGCCGCGCGAGTCCGCGCCGTAGGCGTCGGCGAACACGCCGGGGACATAGCGCAGCGCCTCCTGAACGGTGGTCGCGCCCTGGTCGATGATGCGGTCGGCGGTGACCACGGTGATCGACTGCGGTGTCTCACGCAGCGGCGTATCGGTCTTCGTGCCGGTGCCGCTGCGGGTCGCGACGTAGCCGCGGACGGGGCCTGTCGCGGTCTCCGCGCCCGTGCTCGCGCCGGCCGCCTGTGTATCGGCGTTCGATGGTGCGCGCTCGGCCTGGCGACGGCGGCTTGCCGCCTGTGCGGCCTGACGGGAGGGAGACGGACGTGTGCGCGCTGCCGGCCGCGACGATTGCTCAACCACGACGGCGGGCAATTCCTGCGACGATGATTGCGCCTCGGCCGGCGCCGCATCCATCAGGCCTGCCAACAGCGGCAGCGCGCCGCCGATCAATCCTGCCGTCGTTCTGAGATATGTAGTCATTCGCGACCCCATCATTTGCGGGGCGGACGACTAACAAGCGCAGTCGATGGCTTGAAGTGCGGGAGGGGCGCAATGGTCCCTCAATCATCAGATTTGGAATTAGTATTTATATAAGTAGAGCGCGCGCCGCTTGATGGCGGCGCGCGGATGGCCTCATGTGAGGATGGAGAATCGTGTCTCGTCGCGGCGTAGGCCCACGCCGTCTTGATCGACGTGTGCGATTTACTTGCAGTCGCCGCAAGGTATCGTGGATACGCAGGGGCCCGCCTACGCGCGACCTGCCGGCAGGCTCCGTCTGACCCGCGGCGAGAGCGAAACGGCGCCGTTGACCGCACCGGCACGGGCCGCTTCCGTCGCGAGATACTGATTGCCCCATGTCCAGAGCATGCGAACGACCGGTTCGAGCGAGCGCCCAAGCGCCGTCAGGGAATACTCGACCCGCGGCGGGACCTCCGCATAGATCTCGCGATGAATGAGGCCGTCCGCCTCGAGCTCGCGGAGCTGGCGCGTCAGCATGCGCTGCGTGATCCGGGACAGGCGCCGCTTGAGCTCGTTGAAGCGAATCGTATCGTCGAGCAGGTGGTAGAGAATCACGCCCTTCCACTTGCCGTCGATCAGATCGAGGGTGGCCTCCACGGGGCATCCCACGGCACAATCATACGTCTTGCTGCCGAGCTTCTGCATGGTTCACTCCGTGATACTAGAGGACTGGCCTGTGCGTAATTGTCAGTCCGCAAATTAGCGCGCATCGTGGCTCTCGCAAAGATCGATATCGGCGAGGCGGTGAACGAGCGGCCGCTTCGGCTCGCATTGGGTCTCTGCATTCAAATCCTGCGGCGGTTGCCGGCGCGGACCGGGCGCACGCGCGCCGGAATAACCGTGGAAAACAAAGGGAGGGAGCGGTGCGAAGCGTGAGGAGAGGAATTCGACTTGTCATTTTTCTGTCGGCGGCAATCGTCACGGGCGCGGCCTGTGCGGAGAACGGAGGCGGCAACGCGGAAGTCTTTGCGAAGCTCCCTCAGTCGGTCGGCAACATTGCGTTTACGCCGGACAATCAGCTGATCTTCAGTCACCATCCATTCTTCAGTCCCGACGTTCGTGTGGCGCGGCTGACATCGCCGACGACGTTCGAGCCGTTTCCAAATGCGGAATGGAATACGCCACGAAAAGGCACCGATCAGTACCTCGATAACGTCCTGGGTCTTCGTTCCGACGAAAGCGGTGTCGTGTGGATCATCGACATGGGATTTCGGACGCAGATCACGCCGAAGCTGGTCGGCTGGAACACGCGCACGAACAGGCTGGAGCGCATCCACTACATGCCCGAGCCCGTGACCGTGAAAGGCTCGCAGCCGCAGGACATCGTGATCGACCAGAAGAACCGGAAATTCTACATCGCCGACGAAAACATCGGGCCCGGCGGCGATGGCTCTCACGCTGCGATCATCGTCATCGACATGGATACGGGTGCCGCCCGGCGCGTGCTGGACGGCGATCGATCCACCGACCCTGAAAATGTGCCGATCACCGTGGATGGCAATGATCTGACCGTGCCTGGCAAGGACGGCAAGCCTTCGCTCATTAAGGTCGGCTGCGACGGCATCACGATGGATGCCAGGTCCGAATGGGTCTATTTCGCGCCACTCAGCGGCCGGTCGCTGTACCGCATCAAGGCCACCGACCTCGGCAACGAGAAGCTGCCCGCCGAAGAGCTGAGCGCGCGGGTAGAACGCTACTCGGACAAACCGAACAATGGCGGCCTGTCGATCGACTATGCGGGCAACATCTACCTGACTGCGGTCGAGACCAAATCGATTGGAGTCATAGGAGCCGACCGGAAGTTTCGCACTTATTTGAGCGATCCGGACATGGTGTGGCCGGACGGGATTACTGCCTCTCCCGACGGGTACATGTACGTGTCCGCGTCTCAGGTCTCCGCAGCCGCCATGTTCCATGGCGGCAAGGCCGAAAACAAGACGCCGTATCTGATCTATCGGTTCAAGCCGATCGCGGCAGGCTATATGTCACGCTGACGGCGGGAGCGACGACCCCGGCAAGGGCAGCCGGGGTCGAAAACTGTCTCAGCGCTCTTCGCTCGTGGCGTTGGCGCTCGCCAGCCGCTTGACGCGCGGCGACAGCACCGACATTTGCGCGGGCGAAGCCGGCATGCCGGCGACGATCATCGCGGGCGCAGACGGCTGCTCCTCGACCCCGGCGCCGCCGAGCACCTGCACTTGCGTCGTCGAAATCGGAAACGACTTCACGTCGTAAGAGGGAAGCTCGCCGGCAAATGCACCGGCCGAGCTCGCAATCATGGCGCCGGCAACGGCAAATATTGAAAGAACGCGCATTGGAAAATCTCCGCGGAAGATGGCAATCGGAGGTTTGGTCGCGGCGATGCCACGCCAGGTTCGCTTGTGTGCGAACATTCGACCGCCGCCGGCGGATCTATTTGATTGCGTGATGCGACAGACGTGAAACGCGGAAGAAGTTTTCCACGCCAATGTTTCCGGACGGTTTCGCCGAAGGCTCGAAACGATCCGTCAGCCTGTTTGCAGATCGAGGTGCGGCGATCTGGTCGTCGCGGTGGCCTCGGGAAAGCGCAAGCTCATCGTCGTGCCGCGGCCCGGCGCGGAGGAGATGACCAACTCGCCGCCGTGCGCGGCCATGATCTCGCGGACGATCGACAGGCCGAGGCCGGCGCCGTCGCCCGCGCTGTTGCCGGTCTGAAATGGCTCGAGCAGCCTGTGCTCCGCACCGTCGGGCAGGCCCGCGCCGTCATCGTCGATCGAGATGTCGCCGCGGCTAACCGTCGCGACGATGCGCCGCGCACCGTGGGCGTGGATGAGCGCGTTGCCGACGAGATTGGCGAGCGCACTGCGTACGGCGGCGTCGACGCCTTGCACCAGGAACGGACCTTCTTCCGCGTGTTCCAGCGCAAGCTCTATGCCGGCGTCCAGCGCCGAGGGGCTGAAATCGGCGAGCACGTCCAGCGTGATCTCGGCAAGATCGATCGGTCGCTTCTCGATCGCATGATTTTGCAGCCGCGCCAGGTCGAGCATGGCGGAGACCAGTGACGTCAGGCGGCGGACGTCCTGCACCAGCTCGGCCTTCAGGCCCGGCTCGGGCACGTCCTCGATTTTCGCGCGCAGCAGGGTGAGCGGCGTGCGCAGCTGATGGGCGGCGTTACCGAGAAAGCGGCGTTGCATCCTGATGTAGGCGTCGATCTCGCCGAAGGCGCGGTTCAGTGCTGCGACCAGCGGCTTCAGCTCGGTGGGGACTTCGGACAGGGATATCAGGCCCTGCGGGGCCGCTGGGTCGATCGCGAGCGCGCGACGCGCCACCCGTTCGATGCCGCGCGAGACGAAACGTGCGGCCAGCATTGAGCCGATGGCGACCGTCGCCGCAAAGGCCAGCGCCAGCGTGATGATCGCGAAAATGCTGCGGACAAGGAAGTTCCTTGCAATCCGGCCGAAGCGAACCTTGGGTTCGCCGACCATCATCGTAAGCTGCAACGGGCCCCGTTGCACGACGGCGAGACAAAAGGTGTTCTTCTGGTCGAGTGTGCTGAAGACGGACGAGCCGATCGGCCCGTGATAGGGAAACGCGAAGGGGAGGGTGGGCCGGCGTTCGCTCCCGTATTCGCTGACCAGATCGCCCGCGGACACGACGTACCAGAGGTTCGGGCTGTCCGCTTTGAGCTCCTCGAGGGCCGGAGTCGGGCGTACCGTCAGGTTTTGCCCTTCGATCACCGTAGCGCGATCGAGAACGGCGACCACAATGCGGCAAGCCCTGAACTCGCGCTCCTCCATCGGGTAGCGCCAGATGAAGACACCGAGCATGATCAGGAAGATCGTCGTCGCGGCGATGCCGAGCGACAGCGCAAACGTTCGGGCAATCGACGTCATCGCGGTGTTGCCAGCCGCAGGATGTAGCCGATGCCCCGCATGCTGCGGATCTCGACATCGCCGCCGAGCTCGGTCAGTTTCTTCCGCAAGCGCGGGACCTGCGCTTCGAGCGTGTTGGATTCGATCTCGTCGTCGAAGCCGTAGATCTCCTCGATCAGGGCGGCGCGGGTGATGACGCGGTCGCGGCGCATTAGGAGCGCTCCGAGGATCAGCGCCTCGCGCCGGCGCAGCAGGATTTTCGTGTCGGCGACCACCGCCTCGTTGCTGCCGAGATGCAGCTCGACATTGCCGAGCGACAGCACCGAGGGCGCGAGCTGCCGGGGGCGCCGCAACACAGCGCGCACCCGCGCAATGAGCTCCTGCGGCTCGAACGGCTTGCCGAGATAGTCGTCGGCGCCGCCATTGAGACCGTCGACGACATCCTCCTTGGCGTCCTTGGAGGTCAGCATGATGATCGCGGGACGGTCCGCCGATCGGCTCAGCGCCGTCACCACCTGGAGCGCATCTCCATCGGGCAGCATCCGGTCGATGATCGCGAGATCATATTTGAAATTGTCCAGCGCCTGACGGGCATCGGCAATCGAGCCGACGACGTCGACAATGCCGTGCAATTGTCCGAGCAGGCGGCTGACATAGGCGCCGATCTGCGGTTCGTCTTCGATTACGAGGGAGCGCACGGGACGTCCTTGACTCTGCTGGGGCAACAAGACCCTGAGCGTGACGCTCCCTGGCCGAAGTCTGGCGTTCCGGCTCGTGCGCAGGGTTCCCATTAAGGCAGCGAGCTTGGCGAATAAAAGGCAGGAACGCGGGCGCCGACGGGCTCCGGCGCGCAAAGTTTGGGAGCGTGAGCGCGGCCCGGCAATGTTCGGGCAATATTGATCCGGCGGCGCGCCCGGCATGCGCCGCGAATGGATCGGGGCGCTGCTTGCCTCTTGCAATCTTGGGGCAATTTTGCCGGACCACATGCTGTGGCTCCTAACCACACGAGTCGACCAGGCCAGCAAGGCCGGTCCGGGGCCCTGTAAATGAAGCATTTTGATGAAGCCGTTCTCGATCCTGCGGCGAGAGCGCAGCAAACCTTGCTGACCGCCTTCCTCGCCGCGTTCGGCGCGATCCTGGCAATCCCGCAGTCGGCATCGGCGCAGACGGCGTTCACACTGCCAGCCCCGCCGTTCGACGTGCCGATGCTGCCGTCACCTTCCGGCAACTGGACCGTCATGGTCGGCATCGGCGGAGAGTACACGCCTGATTTCGTCGGATCGAAGAACGGGAAGCTCATGCCGATCCCGATCTTCTCCATTCGCCGTGCCGGATCGGTCGACCAGTTTCGCGGGCCCCGCGACAGCGCCAGCATCGCGCTGCTCGACGTCGGCAATTTTCGCGCCGGCCCGGCGTTCAAATACGTCGCGTCGCGCAAGAGCGACAAATATGCCGAGCTGACCGGCCTTGGCGACGTCAAGGCCGCATACGAGCTCGCCGGGTTCGTCGAATATTTCCCGGTCGACTGGCTGCGCCTGCGCAGTGAATTGCGCCAGGGCATGGGCGGTCATACCGGCACGGTCGCCGATGTCTCCGCCGACGTCATCGTGCCGCTGATCCAAAGGCTCACGATCTCGGCCGGCCCGCGCTTCACCTGGAAAAGCACCAAGGCGACTGCGCCCTATTTCGGCGTCGACGCCGTGCAGTCCGTGGCGTCCGGGCTGCCGATGTACGATGCCAGAGGCGGTGCGCATTCGGTCGGCTTCGGCGGCCAGATCTCCTATCGCATCAATCCGCAGTGGGAAGTCCATGCCTATGTCGAGTACGAGAAGCTGCTGGGCGACGCCGCAGACAGCCCGCTCGTGAAGCTGCGGGGATCGTCGAACCAGACGACGATCGGCCTCGGTGCGTCCTATTCATTCGATTTCAGGATTCGATAGGTCACCATGCGCCGCATTGCTTTTCTATGGGTTGGCCTGGCGATCGCTTGCATCGCCCTCGGCGCGGCCGCGGCGTTCGAGACGCGCGCGACTCGGCTCCAGGCAATCAAGACCGTCGGCATCGTCTCGGCCATCGGCGAGGAGATGAGCCTGACGCAAGCCGGCCTGATCGCGCTCGGCAACGCCGGGCAAAGCCTCTCGATCAGCGCTTGGGGTCTGGACGAGCTGATCGTCCAGCAGGCGACGAAACTGCTCGGCGGACGCTTTCGCGTGCAGGCGGTGAGCTACCGACGCGCCGCGTTTGCCGCGATCAGGGATTCGGCGGTTGCGCCCGTCAATCTCCTGCGCAGCGATCCGTTCAAGGAGCTGGTTCGCAGCGATGTCGCGCCCCAGGGGTTGGATGCGTACATCGTCATCACCCGGGCCAGATCGAAGCTCGGCAACGGCCGCAACGTCGAGGGCATCGGGCTCGCCCAATATCGGACGCTGCTTGCGGATTACGGCCTGATCCACGCGCTCTACGAGGTGCGCGTGATCGACGGCAAGTCGTTCGACTTGATCGAGAAGCGGGCGGCCGCGCCGCTCGACAACACGGGGACCATGCGGCTCGCCGGACCCAGCGGACCGATCGACGCGACGTTCGAGGGGCCCGCTACGAGCGAACGGCTACGCGCGGCGATCACGGATCTCATCACGCGCAGCTTGCCCGTCACGCTGGGCGACATGCACCTGATCGACGGTCAGTGAGGCCGGTTGGCCCGGCTTCTAAAGCGCGATGAGATTGGTATGAATCGTCATCGCGCTTTAGGTTATTGTTTGAGCATGATCTTTCGGAAAACCGCTTTGCACTTTTCCGGATCATGCTCAGGTCACCGGCGCCGGATTGAACAGCGTGAGGTCGTTGTGGATGCCCCAACGGTCCGACCACGGCTTCGTGCGGCCGCTGGCGACATCGAGGATCAGGCGGAACAGGTCCCAGCCGGTTTCCTCGATGGTCTTCTCGCCGGTGGCGATGCTGCCGGCATCGAAATCGATCAGGTCCTTCCAGCGGCGCGCGAGCTCGGTGCGGGTCGCAACCTTGATCACAGGCGCAGCCGCAAGACCGTAGGGTGTGCCGCGGCCGGTGGTGAACACCTGCAGCGTCATGCCGGAGGCGAGCTGGAGCGTGCCGCAGATGAAGTCGGACGCGGGCGTCGCCGCAAATAGCATGCCCTTCTGCGTCGCCCTCTCGCCGGGCGAGAGCACGCCGGTGATGGCAGACGAGCCGGACTTGACGATCGAGCCGAGTGACTTTTCGACGATGTTGGCGAGGCCGCCCTTCTTGTTGCCGGGCGTGGTGTTGGCGCTGCGATCGGCGCCGCCGCGGGCGAGATAAGAGTCGTACCAGGCCATCTCGCGCACCAGCGCGCGGCCGACATCCTCGTTGATGGCGCGGCGGGTGAGGAGCTGGATCGCGTCGCGGACTTCGGTGACCTCGGAGAACATCACGGTCGCGCCGGCACGCACCAGCAGGTCCGCGGCAAAGCCCAGCGCGGGGTTCGCGGTGACGCCGGAGAAGGCGTCGCTGCCGCCGCATTGCAGGCCGATGACGAGGTCGGCGGCCGGGCAGGTCTCACGGGTGCGGGTGTTGAGGATCTTCAGGCGGGCTTCGGCCTGGGTCATGATCGCATCGACGATGGCGCCAAAGCCGTCGAAGGCTTCGTCCTGCATGCGCACGATGGCATCGCTGACGCCCTCCGGCACCAGTCGCTCGGGCGCGAGCTTTTCGCAGCCGAGGCTGATGACCAGGATCTCGCCGCCGAAATTCGGGTTCTGCGCGATGTTCTGCAGCGTGCGGATCGGAACGACCGCATCGGGGGCATTGATGGCGACGCCGCAGCCATAGGCGTGCGTCAGCGGCACGACGTCGTCGACGTTCGGGTATTTCGGCAGCAGCTCGGCGCGGATGCGCTTCACGGCGTATTCCATCGTGCCCTTGACGCATTGCACGGAGGAGGAGATGCCGAGGATGTTCTTGGTGCCGACCGAGCCGTCGGTGTTGCGAAAGCCTTCGAAGGTGAAGCCTTCGAGCGGCGGCAGCGGCGCGGGGACGGCGGTCGAGATTTCCAGCTTGTCGAGGGCAGGGGCCTCCGGCATGCGGATGCGCGCTTCGTCGACCCATTCGCCGGCCAGGATCGGCGACAACGCGTGGCCGATCACCTCGCCGTAGCGGATAATCGGCTGATCTTGCGCGATATCGACCAGTGCCGTCTTGTGCCCCTGCGGCACGAAGGCGCGCAGCGTCAGCCCGCTGGCGAAGCGGGAGCCGGCGGGAAGCCCGAAATCATTGACCACGATCGCGACATTGTCGCGCTCGTTGAGCTTGATGTAGCGGGGCTGCTCTTTCGCTGCGACGTCCTGGTCCATGGGAGGACTCCGAAAGTGTAGGGTGGGTTAGCGTAGCGTAACCCACCAATGTCTTCATCCGCGGAGGCAGAAGAGGTGGGTTACGCCAGCGGACCGCGCGTTGCGCAGCCGCGGGCTAACCCACCCTACGATCGTGGCCTATCAACCCGGATAGGTATAGGCGGTCTTCACCGTGGTATAGAACTCGCGCGCATAGGAGCCCTGCTCGCGGGCGCCGTAGCTTGAACCCTTCCGGCCGCCGAACGGCACGTGATAGTCGACGCCGGCGGTCGGCAGATTGACCATCACCATGCCGGACTCGCTGTTGCGCTTGTAGTGCGAGGCGTATTTCAGGCTGCTCGTGCAGATGCCCGAGGCGAGGCCGAACTCGGTGTCGTTGGAGATCGCCAGCGCTTCCTCGTAGTTCTTGGCGCGGATGACGGCGGCGACGGGGCCAAAAATCTCCTCACGCGCGATGCGCATATTGTTGTTGGCCTCGGTGAACAGCGCCGGCTGGAGGTAATGGCCGGGCGTCTCGCGCTTGAGCAGCTCGCCGCCGAAGGCGAGCTTTGCGCCTTCGTCCTGGCCGATCTTGATGTAGCGCAGATCCTGGTCGAGCTGGCTCTGGTCGACCACCGGGCCGATATGCACGCCGGCCTTGAGCGCGTCGTCCACCGACAGGCCCTTCAGGCGCTCGGCCACCGCCGCGACGAAGCGATCGTGGATGCCTTCGGTGACGATCAGGCGGGAGGAGGCGGTGCAGCGCTGGCCGGTCGAGAAATAGGCGCCGTTGACGGCGACCTCGACGGCGGTCTTCAGGTCGGCATCGTCGAGCACGACCAGCGGATTCTTGCCGCCCATCTCGAGCTGGAACTTCTTCATCGGGTTCGACAGCACGCAGGCCTGCGCGATCTTGCGGCCGGTCTGCACCGAACCGGTGAAGGAGATCGCGGCCACATCCGGATGGTCGAGCAGGGTCTGGCCGACGACGGAGCCGGAGCCGACCACGAGGTTGAACACGCCGGCCGGAATGCCGGAGCGGGTGATGATCTCGGACAGCGCATGTCCCGAGCCCGGCACCAGCTCGGCCGGCTTGAACACCACCGTGTTGCCGTAGCAGAGCGCGGGCGCGATCTTCCAGGCGGGGATCGCGATCGGGAAATTCCAGGGCGTGATCATGCCGACGACGCCGACGGGCTCACGGGTGAGCTCGACGTCGAGGCCGGGACGGACGGAGGCGCCCTTCTCGCCGATCAGGCGCAGCGCTTCGCCGGCGAAGAACGCAAAGATCTGGCCGGCGCGCGCGACCTCGCCGATGCCCTCGGGGAGCGTCTTGCCTTCCTCGCGGGCGAGCAGGCGGCCGAGCTCTTCCTTGCGGGCGAGGATTTCGAGAGAAATCTTGTTCAGCGCGTCATAGCGCACCTGCGGCGTCGACTGCGCCCAGGCCGGGAAGGCGGCCTTGGCTGCCGCGATCGCCTTCTCGGTCTGCGCCTTGTCGGCCTTGGCGTACTCGCCGACGAGGTCGTTGGTGTTGGAGGGGTTGATGTTCTTGGTGACGCCGGAGCCGTCGACCCATTCGCCGCCGATGAAGTTCTTCAGGATCGCAGTCATGTAGTCCTCCGAGATTTTCTTAACGCACGAGGCAGGGACGCTTGTCGTCAAAGGTCCAGCCGGGGATCAGGTCCTGCATGGCAGTAGCGTCATCGCGGGCGCCGAGTCCATGCTTCTTGTAAAGCTCATGCGCGGTTTCGATGGCCGGGCGGTCGATTTCGATGCCGAGGCCCGGCCGCTCGGGCACGGCGATCTTGCCGCCCTTGATCTGGAGCGGCTCCTTGGTCAGCGCCTGGCCGTCCTGCCAGATCCAGTGGGTATCGATCGCGGTGACCTTGCCGGGCGCGGCGGCGCCGACATGGGTGAACATCGCGAGCGAAATGTCAAAGTGATTGTTGGAGTGCGAGCCCCAGGTCAGGCCGTTGTCGCGGCAGGTCTGGGCGACGCGCACCGAGCCCTGCATGGTCCAGAAGTGGGGATCGGCCAGCGGAATGTCCACCGCGCCCAGGCGCAGCGCATGCGAGAGCTGGCGCCAGTCGGTTGCGATCATGTTGGTCGCGGTCGGCAGGCCCGTGGCACGGCGGAACTCGGCCATGATCTCGCGACCCGAGAAGCCGGCTTCGGCGCCGCAGGGATCCTCGGCATAGGCAAGAATGCCGTGCATGTCCTTGCAGAGGCTGATCGCCTCGTCGAGCGACCATGCGCCGTTGGGGTCGAGCGTGACGCGTGCGTCGGGGAAGCGTTTTGCGATGGCGGTGACGGCCTCGATCTCCTGCTCGCCGCGGAGCACGCCGCCCTTGAGCTTGAAGTCGGCGAAGCCATAATGGTCGTGGGTGGCTTCCGCGAGCCGCACCACGGTCTCCGGCGTCATCGCCTCCTGGTGGCGCAGGTTGAACCATTCGGGCTTGCCGGTCTCGCCCTTGGTGTAATCGAGCTTCGACCTGCGGCGATCGCCGACGAAGAAGAGATAGCCGAGCGTCTCGACGCTCTTGCGCTGCTGGCCTTCGCCGAGCAGCGCCGCGACGGGCAGGTTGAGGTGCTGGCCGAGCAGGTCGAGCAGTGCGGACTCGATCGCCGTGACCGCATGGATCATCACGCGCAGGTCGAACGTCTGCTTGCCGCGGCCGCCGGCGTCGCGATCGGCGAACGCCGTGCGGGCGTCGGCAAGGATGTTGTTCATCGCGCCGACGGTCTTGCCGATCACGAGATCGCGGGCATCCTGGAGCGTCTGCCAGATCTTTTGCCCGCCCGGTACCTCGCCGACGCCGGTGTGTCCGGAATTGTCGGTGAGGATGACGATGTTGCGGGTGAAGAACGGCGCGTGCGCGCCGCTCAGATTGAGGAGCATGCTGTCGCGGCCCGCGACCGGGATCACCTGCATCGATGTGACGACCGGTGCGCCGGAGACCTCAGTCTGGGCCATAGCACGCTCCTCCCTGTTGTTGTCTGTTATTCTGCAGCTTGTTGTGACGATCGGATGGCGGGCAGATTCTTCACCAGCGCGGTCAGCTCCGCAACCTCCTGCTCGGTGAGATCGGTTAGCGGCGGGCGGACCGGGCCGGAATCGCGGCCGATCACCTTCATGCCGGCCTTGATGATCGAGACCGCATAGCCCTTCTTGCGGTTGCGGATTGCAATCAGCGGCAGGATGAAGTTTTTCAGGCCGGCATGGATCGTCTCATGGTCGCGCTTGCGCACCGCGGCGTAGAAATTGGTGGCGAATTCCGGAACGAAGTTGAACACGGCCGAGGAATAGGTCGTCACGCCCATGTCGAGATAGGGCAGCGCGAAGGTTTCCGCGGTCGGCAGGCCGCCGATATAGGTGAGGCGGTCGCCGAGCTTGGTGTAGACGCGGGTCATCAGCTCGATGTCGCCGATGCCGTCCTTGTAGCCGACGAGGTTCGGGCACCGCTCGGCGAGGCGCGCCAGCGTATCGGGCTGCAGGATGGCGTTGTCGCGGTTGTAGACGATGACGCCGATCTTCACGGACGCGCACACGGCTTCCACGTGGGCGGCAAGGCCGTCCTGCTCGGAATGGGTCAGATAGGGCGGCAGCAGCAGCAGGCCATCGGCGCCGGCCTTCTCCGCGCCGATCGCGATCTCGCGCGCGGTGGCGGTGCCGTAGCCGGTGCCGGCGAGCACGGGCACGCGGCCCTTGGTCTCGTCGACGGCGATCTTGACCACCTGCGGAACCTCGGTCGGCGTCAGGGAGAAGAACTCGCCGGTGCCGCCGGCGGCGAACAAGCCGGCAACGTCATAGCCGCACAGCCAGTCCATATTGGCGCGGTAGGTCGCCTCATCGAACGAATAGTCCGCCTTGAAGGGCGTGACGGGGAAGGACAGGAGGCCCGATCCGATCTTCTGGGCCATTTCCTGCGGGGTCATCTTGCTCATGGGCGCTGCTCCCTTAATTGCGTGTTGTGGAGGACGCGGGCCGAAGCCTGCGCGTCCATGCGCCGTTGTTTAGGAGACCGTTCGATGCGCGTCCAAGCCAAAGCCTATATCGACCGATGCGGATTGAGCATCAATCGTCCGCCACCTCCGCCGAGGACAATTCGCCTGCGATTTTGACCAGCGCGGAGAGCAGCGGATTCTCGTCGTCGCGGCGCCAGACCATGAACAGCTCGACGGGAACGCGCGTGCGCAGCTTCAGCGGCCGCAGCCGCACGTCGGAGATCTTCAGGCTCGCGGCCGCGGCCGGCACGATGGCAAGGCCGAGGCCGGCGCGGACCATGGCGAGGATCGAATGGATCTGGCTCAGATGCTGCACATAGCGCGGCAGCACGTCGGCGCGGGTGAACAGCGCCACCAGGAGATCGTGGAAATATCGGCTCTCATAGGGCGAGTACATCACGAAGGGCTGGTCGTCGAAGTCCTTTATGGTGATGGTCTCGGCGTTCGCCAGCGGATGCTTCTTCGGGATCGCGGCGAGCAGGGGTTCGGCGACGACACGGCGGCTGGCCACTTCGGGGCGCGCTATCGGCGGCCGCAACAGCCCGGCGTCGATCTGGCCGGAGCTGAGCGCCTCGAACTGATCACCGGACACCATCTCCTTCAGCGAGAAATCGACCTCGGGCAGCTTGGCGCGGCAGGCGGCGACGAGCTCCGGGAGGAAGCCGTAGGCGGCAGCCGCCGTGAAGCCGATTTTCAGCGAGCCGGTTTTGCCGAGCGCAATGCGGCGGGCGACCTGCGAGGCGCTTTCGGCGAGCTTCAGGATGCGCCGCGCCTCCGGCAGGAAGCTGCGCCCAGCCGGGGTCAGGCGCACCGAGCGGCTGGTGCGTTCGAGCAAGGGCGCGTCGATGATGTGCTCGAGCACCTGGATCTGCCGCGACAGCGGTGGCTGGGTCATGTTCAGCCGCGCGGCGGCGCGGCCGAAATGCAGTTCTTCGGCCACCGTGACGAAACAGCGGAGCTGGTTGAGGTCGAACATCGATACATGCCTTAGATGGATAAGGCGTTTCCCCGGCACTTCTAGCATCGATCATCCCCAAAACAAAGACGGCGGCTGAGGAGCCGCCGTTGAGTTGCCTGGTCAAGCTCCCGCGGGAGCCCTCAGGAGGAACGTTTGAGCACCACCCGCTCGATCTTGCCGACCACCACGAGATAGGCGAACGCGGCCACCAGCGCATTGGCGCCGACGAACAGCAGTGCGCCGTTGAATGAGCCGGTCGCGGCCAGGATGTAGCCGATCACGATCGGGGTGCTGATCGAGGAGAGGTTGCCGAAGGTGTTGAACAGGCCGCCGGAGACGCCGCCGGCTTCCTTGGGCGAGGTGTCGGAGACGACCGCCCAGCCGAGTGCGCCGATGCCCTTGCCGAAGAAGGCGAGCGCCATGAAGCCGACCACCAGCGCCTGTCCGTCGACATAGTTGCAGGCGATGATCGACATCGACAGCAGCATGCCGCCGACGATCGGGATCTTGCGCGCCATGGTGAGCGAGCCGGTCTTGCGGAGAATGGCGTCGGAGATGACGCCGCCGAGCACGCCGCCGATGAAGCCGCACAGCGCGGGCAGCGTCGCGACGAAGCCGGCTTGCAGGATCGACAGGCCGCGCTCCTTGACGAGGTAGACCGGGAACCATGTCAGGAAGAAATAGGTCAGCGTGTTGATGCAGTACTGGCCGAGATAGACGCCGAGCATCATGCGGTTGGAGAGCAACTGGCGGATGTGATCCCACCCGGAGCCGGACTCGGGCGCACGCTCCTGCACCAGATCGTTTTTGGGCGCGTCGAGATCGACCAGCGCGCCGCCTTCCTTGATGTAATCGAACTCGGCCTCGTTGATGCCGGGATGCTCCTTCGGGCCGTAGACGGTCTTGATCCAGACCAGGCCCATGATGACGCCGAGCCCACCCATCACGAAGAATACGAAGCGCCAGCCGTAATCATGCGCGATCCAGCCCATTAGCGGCGCGAAGATCACGGTGGCGAAATACTGTCCCGAATTGAAGAAGGCCGATGCGGTGCCGCGCTCATTGCCGGGAAACCAGGCGGCGACGATGCGGGCGTTGGCGGGGAACGAGGGCGCTTCCGCGACGCCGACAAGGAGGCGAAGTGCGAACAGCACGATGATGGCGGCGCCGGCGCTGAGGAAGCCGACCCAGCCCTGCATCATCGTGAACAGCGACCAGACGATGATGCTGAAGGCATAGACGAGGCGCGAGCCGTAGCGGTCGAGCAGCCAGCCGCCCGGCACCTGCGCCGCGACATAGGACCAGCCGAAGGCCGAGAAGATCCAGCCCATGGCGACGGGATCGAGATGCAGCTCTTTCGAGAGTGCGGGGCCCGCGATCGACAGGGTGGCGCGGTCGGCATAGTTCACGGTCGTGACCAGGAACAACATGGTCACGATGAACAGCCTGACGCGAGACCTCCTCACGTCCGCTGCGGACGACACCACTGCGCTCATCACGCGCCTCCTTAGAACTCGAAATGTTTCCTCTCTGCGACTCCTAGAGGCGCGCGCGGCAAAGTGTCCAAGTTCAAGGGAGTATCGATCGATGCCGTTTTTGGATCGATGGAACGGCAGGTGCGGGGAACGATCACGAGGTGACGAGAATGTGCGATCGTGATGCGCGAGGTCGTGCTCCGCACACCACTGTCATTCTCCGCGAAAGCGGGGAATCCAGTACGCCGCAGCCTCTCGATTCAATCACCGCTGTCACGGAGTACTGGATCGCCAGCCTTCGCGGGCGATGACACCGAGTATGTGGGAGCAGTGTCGTGCTATTGCTGCGTGCCCAGCAGCGGCGCCAACAGTCCGCGTGTCACGCCGGGCGGCACGGCATCGAGGCCGAGCACGCTGCTCGCGGCCGGCAGCGCGGCGTCCGCCATCGCGGCGTGGCCTTCCGCGCTTGGATGCACGGCGCCGCCGTAGACGGCGGAGAGCACGCCCCAGGTGGCGTCGTGGATGTCGCTCGGCTGGCTCGCCGCCGGCAGGCCTTGCGGATAGGTCATCGCGGCAAAATAGCTGTCGTTGGCATCGCGGATCCAGCGCGCGCGCGGCAGGTAGGCGCGATACTCCGAGGCGCCGCGGCCGCACAGCATCGGCTGGCTCGCCGCGCTCACGATATCGGGATTGAAGCTCTGGCCGTTCTCGGCGAAACACGTGCGGTCGAATTCGGGATCGTTGCCCGCATGGGCGCAGAAGCCGTGATCGGCGAACACCGCCTGGTGCGAGTCCACGAAGGTCATGCGATCGGCTTCGGGATCGCGGCACAGTGCGCCGCGCGTGCAGGTGGCGAGCCCCTTCAGCTGCGGCAGGAATTCGGTGTCGACGAAGGTCGAGACGCGGGCCAGGCGCTGCGGATCGGCGTTGAAGGACGGATGGATGTCGAACCCGGCGCGGCCGCCGCGGCAGGGCACGCCGCCATCGGCGAGCGCGGGATTGGCGTAGGAGACATAGACCACGTGCGAGAGGTCGCCGCTGACGAGCGGCTTCAGCGCCTCGCGCAGCTTGGCGAAATTCTGCGGCAGCTCGCGCGCCAGCGCATCGCGGGAATCGTCGACGCTCGCCATCACGCCGGAGCGGCGGAACAGCGCGCGCTCGGTCGCGGTGTCGACGATGACGTCGGCGACGAGGCCGGAGAAGTAGACATCGTTCGCGCCGACCGAGAGCAGCACGAGGTCAAGCGTGCGGTCGGGCTGGCGCTTTTTCGCCGCGGTGAGCGCCTCGCGCAGCTCGGCGACCTGGGCGTTCACGCTGGTGTTGCAGACGCCGGTCTTGCCGGGCGGGCATTCGCGGGCGCGCTGCGAGCCCAGCAGCCCGTCGCCGATGCTGGCGCCGGTGCAGGCGAGCGGCAGAAAGGTCACCGCGATGTGGGTGTAGCGCACCGCGAGCGCGAGAGCCGTGCGGGCCTGGTAGCTGTAGAGCGAGCGGTGGCAGGGCGAGTTGAACCAGAGCGCGCCGTAATGTTGCCAGTTGGCGAGGGTGTCGGGTGCCTCGCAGGCGCGGCCACCTTTATAGCCGGCGCGGCTCGGCCGGTAGTACTGCGCACCGGCGGTACCGAGATAGGAGCGGAAGCAGAAGCCCTCGTCCGACAGCGCCAGCGGCCGGTCCGGGTTGCCTTCGCCGGAGCCGATGCTGTCGCCGAGCCCGGCGACGAAGATGTCGCGGACCTGAATCTCGGCCTGGACGCGCTGGGTCGGATCGGAGCCGGAGGAGACGTCGACGCTCGCGACCGTCTGCTTGCCGTAGCGGACCCGCAGGTTGATCGGCTCGGCGCAATCGAAAGTCGAGGTCTGCGGCCCGTCGCCGTCGTCGAACGACCAGGCGCAGGTGGCGCCGACCGGCACTGCGCCGGTCAGGCGCACGGTCACCGGATGGTCGGTCGGGGTGAGGTAATTCTCTTTGACGTTGTCGCGGGTGCAGGGCTGGTTGACCCGGCCCTGGAGGTCGATGCAGAGCCGGTTGACCATGTTGCGGGCCCAGCCGCGGCCCTCGCTCTGGAGCTCCAGCGACTGCTCGGCGGCGAGGATGCTGCGGTTACGCGCGTTCTCGACATGGAGCTGGAAGTCGCGCTCCTCGCGGAACAGGCGGAAGCGGTTGCGCACCTCCCAGGATATTTGCATCGCACCGGCGTCCTGCGCGGCGGCGCGCTCGAGCGGCAAAGACGTCAGAATCCCGGCAAGCAGCAGGAGGCCTGCGGGAAGGGTACGAAAGGAAAAAGGGATCATGGCCCGCGTGTTCAACGGCAAAGTTGAGGCGGAAATAAGAGAGCATTGCTGCGCCGCCCGCAACCTCTGTCTGACGGTCGCCCGCCCGCCTTACCGCTTGCTGGCCTGTCGCAACGACCGCTCGCGTTCCATCGCTGCTACCTGCTTGGGCAGGTTGCCTTGCGCGCAGGCCTCGGCCAGCCGCCGCCGCTCCTGCCAGGGCTCCACCACGTTCATCCAGAGCTCGCGCGCGCCCATGATGGAGATGGCGAGGCCGAACGGGATCACGAAATAGAGGATGCGGAAGACCAGCAGGGTCGCCAGAAGCTGCTCGCGGCCGAATTCGGGCAGCGCGACCAGCATGGCGACATCAAACACGCCGATCGAGCCGGGCGCGTGGCTGGCAAAGCCGATCAGCGTCGCCAGGATGAACACCACCGCCAGCGACATGAAGTCGATCGACGGATTGGCCGGCATCAGCAGGTACATCGCCGTCGCACAGAAGCCGAGATCGACCACGCCGATCAGGATCTGGACCAGCGTCAGCGGCGCCGAGGGCAGCACCACCTTCCAGCCCTTCTGGCCGAGCTCGCGGCGCTTCTCGCCCATGCAGAGCCAGACCAGATAGGCGCCGATCGAGGCGAGGCCGCCGAGCCCGATCAGCCGGTTGATCGACGACGGCAGTTGATCCATCGATGAGGCGGCATCCGGATGGATGACCATGCCGATCGAGAGCACGAAGATGTTACCGAGCCAGAAGGTCAGGCCTGACAGGAAACAGATCTTCGCGACGTCGATCGCGTTCAGCCCGTAGTCCGAATAGATCCGGAAGCGGATCGCGCCGCCGGTAAAAACGGTGGCGCCGATGTTGTGGCCGATCGAATAGGACGTGAAGCTGGAGAGTGCTGCGATGCGATAGGGCACATGTTTCTTGCCGATCGTTCGCAGTGCAAAATAATCGTAGAAGGTCAGCGTACAGAACGCGAAGACGACGCAGATCGCCGCCAGACCGATATTCCCGCGGGGAATCTCGGTCAACGCGGTCAGGATGACGCCGGTATCGATGTCCTTGAGGGTGCGCGCAAGCGTGGTGATCGCGAAGGCGATGATGAAGACGCTCGCAGCAACACCGAGCCGTCGCCAGCCGATCCATCTCTTGAAGCCGCGCTTCAGCGCGGGCAGCAGTCCGTGCATTCATCCTCCCGGCGGGGGGCAAGACCGATCGGCCAGACATTGGCCGGTCGGGTGCGATCACTGCCCGAAATGGGCTTCGACCGCTAGGCATGATGTAGCTCATTTAAGGCAAAAACAGCGACTTGTGCAGCCCTTGACAACAATAGGTTCTGCGTTCGACCGATAGGTTCTGCGGTGGACCGCCGCTTTTGTCATATGTGGTTCATATCGGGCGCGCGTTAAGCATATGAGTCGAGGCACTTGCCTGGAACGCGCGTCCGCATCTTGACATGATTTCGTGTCCGCCCGTAGTCGGCATTGTTCCAGCGCAAGCGATGCGAGCTTTTTTGGAACGTCGGTACTGCGCGCTGGTTAGCGCTCCATCAGCAATCGAACATGGCGGAATCATCGGCTTTTCGTGCGAGCCGACGCCTCCGTGTTCCCGAAACCGCGAGGATCGGAACGATGGGACTGTTCACAAAAGACATCAAGACCATGAACGACCTGTTCGTGCACCAGCTACAGGACATCTATTATGCCGAGCAGCAGCTCACCAAGGCGCTGCCGAAAATGGCAGATAAGGCTACCGATCCGCAGCTGAAGCAGGGCTTTTTGACGCACCTCGAAGAAACCAAGCAGCACGTCAAGCGGCTCGAGGAAGTATTCAAGATGCACGGCGCGCAGGTGAAGGCGGTCGACTGCCCGGCCATCGACGGCATCATCGAGGAAGCCGACGAGACCGCCGGTGAAGTCGCCGACAAGGCGGTGCTGGACGCCGCCCTGATCAACGCGGCCCAGGCCGCCGAGCATTACGAGATCGTCCGCTACGGCAGCCTGGTCGCCTGGGCCAAGCAGCTCGGCCGCAACGACTGCGCCACCGTGCTCGCCAAGACGCTGGAAGAAGAGAAGGCGACCGACAGGAAGCTGACCGCGCTCGCCGAGAGCAAGGTGAACCTGCGCGCGGCGAGCTAGGACCGGGCGTAGCTGCGAAAAAGGCGTCGCGCGGTCATCCGCGCGGCGTTCGCATTTGACGCATCCATAATTCGATCATTGTCGAAGCATGAATTCGGGCTGGAAGCGTATGTTTCGCATGGGGCTGCAACCGAGGCGGCAGCATGCGAGCCAGCACCATCAAATATGAACCCCTCGACGGCGGAGCCGCTGCGCAGCGTGCCGGCTCGCGCTTTGCGACATCCCTCACGCTTGCCGCGATGAGCCTCGGCTATGGCGTGGTCCAGCTCGACGTCACCATCGTCAACACCGCTCTGGATGCGATGGGAAAATCGCTCGGCGGCGGCGTCGCCGAGCTGCAATGGGTGGTCAGCGCCTATACCATCGCCTTTGCCGCTTTCATTTTGACCGCCGGTGCGCTCGGCGATCGCATCGGCGCCAAGCGCATCTTCATGGCGGGGTTCGCCATCTTCACCGCGGCCTCGCTCGCCTGCGCGATGTCGCCCAATGCGGTCGTGCTGATCGCAGCGCGGCTGGTGCAGGGGCTGGCGGCGGCGATCCTGGTGCCGAATTCCCTGGCGCTGCTCAATCATGCCTATGTGGACGCCCGCGCGCGTGGCCGCGCCGTGGCGGTCTGGGCCGCCGGAGCGAGCCTGGCGCTCACTGCCGGTCCCTTCGTCGGCGGCGCACTGATCACGCTGGTCGGCTGGCGCGCGATCTTCCTGGTCAACCTGCCGATCGGTCTTACCGGCTTGTGGCTGAGCTGGCGCTACGCCAGCGAGACCACGCGGTCGCGCGCGCGCGAGATCGATCTGCCCGGCCAGCTCGCCGCGATCGCTGCGTTGGGCACGCTTGCCGGCGCGATCATCGAAGCTGGCGCGCTCGGCTGGAGCCATCCAGCCGTGATCGCAGCATTCGTTGCCTCAGCCGCATTCGCGGTGCTCTTCGTCTGGCGCGAGAGCCGCACCGTGCAGCCGATGCTGCCGCTGTCGCTGTTCCGTCACCGGCTGTTTACCCTGACCACGATCGTCGGCCTCTTCGTCAACATCGCGATCTACGGCCTGATCTTCGTGCTGAGCCTGTATTTCCAGAGGATCAACGGGCTGTCGGCCTGGTGGACCGGGCTCGCCTTCGTGCCGATGATGGGGGCGGTGCTGCCCGTCAACCTGCTGGCGCCGCGTCTGGCCGAGCGCATCGGCTCATGCCCGACCATCGTGGTCGGCGCCTGTATCTCGGCACTCGGCTGTCTCGGGCTGCTCTGGACCGAAGCCGGGACCAGCTACTGGGCGATCTTTGCGCAGATGATCGCGATCAGCGGCGGACTTGGCCTGCTGGTGCCGCCGCTGACCTCCAGCTTGCTCGGCAGCATCGACAAGGCGCGCTCCGGCATCGCCGCCGGCGTCCTGAACGCGACGCGGCAGACCGGCAGCGTGCTCGGCGTCGCGCTATTCGGCTCGCTGGTGGCCTCGGACAGTGCATTCATGACGGGCCTTCACCAGTCGCTAATCATATCGGCGGCCGTCCTGCTGCTCGCCGCCGCCGTGATCGGCCTCGGCGCAATTGCACCTGACGCAAAGGCGCAACGCCGCTCAATGTGAGCGATCCCACACATTCTCTGTTCACCATTCCCGAAACCGGCGCATAGCCGGTTACCGACTGTCCATCTCTGCCGGCTCTAGTGCGATTGGAATAGGGGCCGGCAATGTATCAAGTACTTTACTGCCTGACGGATCAGCATGATTGGCGTCTGGTCGCACTTGGCGGAGCGGTGTGCCTGCTCGCCAGCGCGGCGGCGATCAGCCTGTTCCACCGCGCGCGTGCGGCGCGCGGGGGAGCTCGCGTATCGTGGGTCGCGCTTGATGCCGTCGTCGCCGGCGGCGGCATCTGGGCAACCCATTTCATCGCGATGCAGGCTTACGGTCCTGGTGCGGGCGGCGCTTACAACATTCCGTTGACGGTCCTGTCGCTGATCTTCGCGATCGCGGTCACCTTCATCGGGCTGAGCATCTCGGTCTCGGTGACGCGGGCGGGCCTGGTTGCGCTCGGTGGCGCCGTCGTTGGTGGCGGCGTTGCCGCCATGCATTACACCGGCATGATGGCGCTCGAGATTCCCGCGCACATCGGCTGGACGACCGGCACAGTGACGGTCTCGATCATCCTCGGCATCGTTCTCGGGTCGCTTGCCATGGTCGTTGCAGGGCGGCGCGACAGCCTTGCCGGCGCGCTCGGCGCGACGGTGCTGCTGACGCTTGCCATCGTCTCGCATCATTTCACCGCCATGGGCGCCGTGGAGCTGACGCCGGATCCTGCGGTCGTGATCAGCGGCCTGTCGATCCCGCCGGCCTCATTGTCGATCCTCACCGCCAGCGCCGCCGCTGCGATCATCGCGATTGCGCTCGCGGCGGCTCTGCTCGACCGCCGCGCCAAGGGCGAACTGGGACGCCAGCAAGTCGTGCTGGATACCGCGCTCGAGAACATGTCGCAGGGACTGTGCATGTTCGATGCGGACGGCAAGATCCAGCTCTTCAACGAGCGCTACGCAGCGTTGCTCGGCCGCACCGACATTCCGCTCGCCGGCCGCCTGCTCGTCGACGTGTTGCGGGAAGAGCAGGCCAAGGGCCAGTGGCAGGGCGATGCGGGCGAATTCTTCGCACGCCTCGTGGCCGACGCGCGCGAGGGACGCACGACCAGCCAGGTCGTCGCCCGGTTCGGTCGCTCCATCCGGGTCGTCAACCAGCCGATGCAGGGCGGCGGCTGGGTCGCGACTTTCGAGGACATCACCGAATGGCTGGAGGCGCAGGCCAAGATCTCGCACATGGCGCGCCATGACGCGCTGACCAATCTGCCGAACCGCGTGCTGTTCCACGAGCAGCTCGAGCAGGGACTGGGCCGGGCGAAGTCGGGCGACCAGCTCGCGGTGCTGTGCCTCGATCTCGATCACTTCAAGGACATCAACGACTCGCTCGGCCATCCCATCGGCGATGCGCTGCTCAAGGAAGTCGGTCGCAGGCTGAAGGCCACTGTCGGCGCGAGCGACACCGTCGCGCGGCTCGGTGGCGACGAGTTCGCCGTGGTCCAGATCGGGCGCTCCGAGGAAGCCGCGGCGCGAGCCCTTGCCGGCCGCCTCGTCGAGGTGATCTCCGCGCCTTACGAGATCGACGACCATCAGATCGTGATCGGCGTCTCGATCGGCATCTCGCTGTCGCCGCAGGACAGCGACAATCCGGACGAGCTGTTGAAGAACGCCGACCTCGCGCTGTACCGCGCCAAGGCGGACGGCCGCGGTACCTATCGTTTCTTCGAGACCGGCATGGATGCGCGCGCGCAGGCGCGGCGGCTGCTGGAGATGGACTTGCGGGCAGCGTTGCTGCGCGACGAGTTCGAGGCGTACTACCAGCCGATCCGCGACGTCGCCAGCGGCCGCGTCGTCGCCTTCGAGGCGCTGCTGCGCTGGAACCATCCGCAGCGTGGCCTGATCGCCCCCATCAACTTCATCCCGGTGGCCGAGGAGACCGGCCTCATCGTCCAGCTCGGCGAGTTCGTGCTGCGCAGCGCCTGCAGTGACGCCGCCACCTGGCCGGACGATGTCGATGTCGCCGTCAACCTGTCGCCGGTGCAGTTCAAGAGCCCGAACCTGATCGCATCCGTGACCGATGCGCTTGCAGCCTCAGGGCTCGCGGCGCGGCGGCTCGAGCTCGAGATCACCGAATCGGTGCTGCTCCAGAACAGCGAGGCGACGCTGACCACCCTGCACGAGCTGCGGGCCATGGGCGTGCGGATCTCGCTCGACGATTTCGGTACCGGCTATTCGTCGCTGAGCTACCTGCGCAGCTTCCCATTCGACAAGATCAAGATCGACCGCTCCTTCGTGTCGGAGCTTGCGACGCGCGAGGATTCCATGGCGATCATCCGCGCCGTGACCGGCCTCGGGCGCAGCCTCGGCATCGTCACCACGGCGGAAGGCGTCGAGAACGACGCGCAGCTCGAGCTGCTACGGCGCGAGGGCTGCACCCAGGCGCAGGGCTATCTTTTCAGCAAGCCGCGGCCCGCATCCGATGTCGCGTTGATGCTGAACCGGCCGCGGCTGCTCGCCTCGGCCTGATGTCTAGCCGCGGCGCAGCGCGAAATGCGCGCCGCAAAACGCCATCACGGCGCCAAGACATAGCGCGGCCAGCCCGGCGAGCACGCCCGAGACGGACGGGATCGGGCTCGGCGCCGCGGCCACCTGGCCCGCACCGGCAAGCAGCAGCACGCCGACCGCGATCAGGAATTGCCGCATCCGCTGCGGGATCTGCCCGGAGACGGCGCTCTGCATCAATGTCGCCGTGAAATAGCCGCCGGAGAAACCGACCGTGGCAATCAGCCACCAGGCGATCGCTGCGCCCGCGGGTATGAATTCATGCGAGTCGGAATGCCAGAGCCCGCCGAGGTCGAGCCCGTAGCGCGCACCCAGCATGTGCACCGCGAGCGCGAGCAGCACGCCGGAGATCACGGCGGCACCGAGAATCAGGCGGCGCGGAAAAAAGGTCGTCTCAGCCATGCCCCGCTTGTAGGATGGGCGAGGGCGATCGCGCAAGCCGATCGCAGGCAGGATTGCGCGGACGGGATTGATTGTGGGGATGCAGGTTTCGGGAGCGCAAGGCCCGTCGGTCACGAGCTACGCCTACAAGGCGTCGCTGATCGGCTCGGCGCATCGTTTCGAGCTGACGGACGAGGGCCTGTCCTGGCACATCGCCGGGCGCTCCGGCCTGTGGCGCTATGACGAGATCTCGGCGATCCGGCTGTCGTTTCGCCCGGTGTCGATGCAGCAGCACCGCTTTCGCGCCGATGTCAGCCACACCGGCGGCGGCCGCGTCAGGATCCTGTCGACGAGCTGGCAGACCGCGGCGCTGATGGCGCCGCAGGACAACGGTTTTCGCGATTTCATCATCGAACTGCACGCACGTATGGCGCAAGCCGGCAGCCGCGCCGAATTGACCGCAGGCCTCGGTCGCAAGACCTATGCGGCGGTGCTGGCCTTCCTGGCGGTGCTGACGGTGGCGATGACGGGGCTTCTGATCCGCGCGCTCATGATCGGGGAGTTCGCCGGCGCCCTGTTCATCATCGGCTTTGCCGCACTGTTCGCCTGGCAGGTCGGCGGCTTCGTGCGGCGCAACCAGCCGCATAGCTACAGTTTTGATCGTGTGCCGAAGGCGTTGCTGCCTTAGGTGCAATCGGCCGCAATCAAACGTGACTTCGCGCTCCTGCGCCGGTGTCGCATCGTGCTGTCATGCCAACCATGGATCGCAACAGGCGCCAGCCTACAGCGGATGAGATCGTCGAAATCAACCGTACGCATCTGATCGATACGCCGCTCCGGCCGGCCGATCTGTTGTTCATGTTCGGCACCCGCGAGGACGTTGGCTTGCGCGCCGACACCGCCGCGAGGCTGTGGCGCGAGGGCCTTTTCCGCTGGTCGATTGTCAGCGGTGGTGTGACGCCGGGCTCGGAGCAATCTAAGTGCACCATCATCAAGGCAGCGATGGCCGCGGCCGGCATTCCGGCGGACCTTATCCTCGAGGAACATCGCGCAATGAACACCGGCGAGAACGTGATCTTCTCGCTGCCGATCATTGATGCGGCGCTGGGGCTGCGAAACATCCGGAGCGTGATCTGCCTCGGCAACACCTGGACGGCGCGCCGCTACCCGATGACGCTGCACCGGCACTGGCCTGAAGCCGAGAAGATGCTGCTCACCGTCGACAGCTTTGCGACGCCGCGCGCGCTCTGGCACACCGATGTC
The DNA here is from genome assembly GCF_052076005.1 of Bradyrhizobium sp. 63_E2_N1_3. Classification (NCBI taxonomy): domain Bacteria; kingdom Pseudomonadati; phylum Pseudomonadota; class Alphaproteobacteria; order Hyphomicrobiales; family Nitrobacteraceae; genus Bradyrhizobium; species Bradyrhizobium sp. 63_E2_N1_3. The sequence goes on from NZ_CP197235.1 coordinate 3,191,214, forward strand.
GAGTTTCGCCGGCGTGTCCTGCACGAATGGGACAAGATCGAGCCGTACAGGGCGAGGGGCTTTATCGCGGAATGGCCGGCGGCCTGAGCGGCGAAGGGCCGGATCTTTGTCGCAACGCGTTTTCGAACCGGTATCACTTCGCTCGCAACGCTCTGGCTTACTCCGTCGAGTCGAAATCCTCTTCCTTGGTGCCGAGCAGCGACACGAGCGTGCGCAGGCCGGAATCGAGCTGCTCGAGCGAGGGCGGGGCGAGCGCGAGCCGCACCGCGTTCGGTGCATGTCCGTGCGCAATTGCAAACGTCGAGGATGGCGTCAGTGCGATGCCCCGCCGGGCTGCTGCGGCGACGAAGGTCTGCGAGCGCCAGTGCGGCGGCAGTGTCAGCCAGAGATGATAGGAGCGCGCGTCGGCCGCGATCTGGTAGCCGGCAAGCAGCCTTGCCGCGGTCTGCTGCCGGCGCGCAGCGTCGATCCGTTTCAGCCGCGTCAGCTCGGCGACGGTGCCGTCGGCCATCAGCCGCTGCCCGGACGCCAGCGCGTGGCCCGAGGCGATCCAGCCGCCGGTCCGGACTGCGCTCATCACGCTCTCGCGCAGATGCGGCGGGGTGACGAGGATGCCGAGCGCGAGGCCCGGTGCGACCTTCTTGGACAGGCTGTCGATCACGATGCAACGGTCCGGCCCGAGCGCTGCCAGCGGCGTGTCGTCGGCGAGGAAGCCGTAGACGGCGTCCTCGATGATGGTGAGATCGAGCTTCTCGGCGACGCGCATGATGTCGGCGCGCCGCGTCGGGTTCATGGTGACGCCGAGCGGGTTCTGGATGATGGGCTGGAGATACAGCGCCGACAGATGCGCTTCGCGATGCGCCTTCTGGATCGCATCGGGACGCGCGCCAAATTCGTCCATCGGAATCGGGACCAGCGTCACGCCGAGCCGCGCCGCGATGCTCTTGACGTAAGGGTAGGTCAGCGCCTCGACGCCGCAGCGGCCGCCGGTGGGAACGAGGGCGGCGAGCGCGGCGGCGAGCGACTGCTTGCCGTTGGCGGTGAAGACGATCTGCTCGGCCTGCGGCGTGAAATCCTTGCGCGCGAGATAGGCGACGGCCGCATTGCGCGCGCTCTTGGTGCCGGTGCTGGTCGAGACGCGCAGGGCGGATTCGAGCGCATCGACGCGCTCCAGCCCGGCAAGGCTCTTGGCGATCATCGCCCATTGCTGCGGCAATAACGGATAATTGACCTCGAAATCGATCCGCGCGTCGCGCGGCTCGCTCAACGCCTCGACCTCGCGCTTGATGTCGCCGGAGATGAACGTGCCGCGGCCGACCTCGCCGACGACGAGCCCGCGGCGAAGCAACTCCGTATAAACCCGGCTCGCGGTCGAGACCGCGATGCCGCGGTCATAGGCAAAGTTGCGCTGTGGCGGCAGCCGGTCGCCGGGCCTTAACGTGCCTTTAGTGATATCGGCCGCAATGGCATCGGCAAGCTTCACGTATTCGAACTTGGACATTATTGCACCGAGAGCAATGTTTTACTTGCTCCGAGTAGTGTACTGGAGCATTTAAGTTCCATCAAGTTCCGCGATTGAGCCGAGGAGAGCGAGAGCAATCCGATGGCAAATGAGGTGCAGGCGCTCACAGCGTCCGCGCCAACGGCACCTGCTTCGCTGCGCGGACAATAGGCCGGAGAAGAAAATGACCACGATCTCGCAAACTGCCGGGCGGAGTTTACGCCCATCCTCGTCGGGCGGATTTTTCAGCACGCTCGCCAACGCCGCCCATGCGCTGTTCGATCGCCTGGAGCGTCGCTCTGCCGTCAAGACGCTGAACGAGCTCGACGACCACGCCTTGCGCGACATCGGGATCACGCGCAGCCAGATCGAGGACGCCGTCTACGGGCAGTTCAAGGCCGAGCTGACGCGGTATCTGTGAGTTTGTTCGGCCGCCACGCCCGCAAGTCCGGGCGTGGTGACAATGCCTCCGCGTCGTCATTGCGAGCGGAGCGAAGCAATCCAGACTGCCACCGCGGAAAGACTCTGGATTGCTTCGCTGCGCTCGCAATGACAGCGTTTGTTGTGGCGCTCAGTGCCTGACCACCAGCACCGAGCACTTGGCGTAGCGCACGACGTGCCCGGCATTGGAGCCGAGGAAATAGGTGCGCATCGCCGGCCGGTGCGAGGTCATCACAATCAGGTCGGCCTTCATGTGCACGGCCTCCTCCAGGATCTCATGATAGATGCCGCCCTGTCGCACCACGCTGGAAATGCGCCCCGTCTCGATGCCTGACTCCCGCGCGACGATGGCGAGCGCTTCCTCGGAGGTCTGGCGCTGCTGCTCGTCGAAATCGGCCGGGACGTATTCGGCGAGCATCACCGGCGTCATCGGCAGCACGTTGAGCAGTCGTATCGATCCGCTCCAGGTCTGCGACAGCGTTATCGCGGTCGCGAGCGCCGGCTTGGCCAGATCGGTGTCGGCGAGGTCGATGGGCACGAGGATGGACTTGAACATCTGCGCCTCCCAATTGACCAAGCTAGGATCAACCGGTCGAGACGGCGCGCCCCGCGCGTCTCAACCCGATCGAAGCAGCTTGGGGCTGACGAACAGCACCAGTTTGCCGCGGCGGTAGGCCACGTCACCCCAATCCTTGACGTCAAAGTCGAAGATCGCAAGCCCCGACGTGGGCAGATTGTGAGCGAGCGCCTTGGCGCCGGCCGGATCGCCGCCGCCCATCAGCATCAGCGCGGCCTCGTGCATGCCGGGATTGTGGCCCACCAGCAGCAACTGCTTCGGGTTGGCCGGAACGGTTGCAGTGCGAATGGATTCCAGGATCTGGGCGGGATCGGCGCCGTAGAGTTCGGGCAGGACCTCCACCTGCGGCGCTGCGACGCGGTCCTTCATCGTCTCCCAGGCAATGTCCCAGGTCTGCCGGGCCCGGACGGCGTGCGACACCAGCACGGCCTTGGGGAAGGGGGGATGGGTGGCGAGCCAATCCCCGATCTGCGCGGCGTCCTTGTGGCCGCGGTCGTCGAGGCGACGATCCTGGTCACGGCCGCTCGGCGCGTCAGTCTCGGTCTTGGCGTGACGCAGCAGCATCAAACGGCGCATGGCATTCTCGAATCGTTACGCGTCCAGAATAATCTACAGGCGCCGGTTGAGGACAAGGTGACAAGGGCCCGATCGGTCCTTTAAGGAAACGACATGAGCGAGACTTTCACAAGCGTGTCCCAGGAAGAAGCCGGCTTTCGTGAACGCACGCGACTGTCGTTTGATCTCGATGCCGACATCTGCGTGATCGGGGCCGGGCTTGCCGGGCTCTCCATCGCGCTGGAGGCAGCCCGGCTTGGAGCCAGCGTCGCGGTGCTCGAGGGCCGCCATATCGGCTGGAACGCCTCCGGAAACCAGCTCGGCACCGTGATGCCGGGCTTTGCGCTGCCGCTCGCCGATTTGATCGAGCGCATCGGCTTCGAGGACGCGCGCGAATTGTGGACACTGGCGAAGGAGGGCGCCGAGTTCGTCCGGGCCAACGCCACCGAAGAGAACATGCCCGGCATCGGCCCGAGCGATGGCGTGCTGGAGGTCTCCAACGTCGATGCCGGCGACCGGCTGATCAGCCGGTTGCAGATGCTCCACGAGGATTTCGACACGGAGGTCGAGGGCTGGCAGGTGGATCGCGTCCGCGAGGCGCTCAAGACCGACCGTTACTTCCACGGCGTCTATTATCCCCGGGCATTCCAGCTCGACGGCCGCAAATATGTGCACGGCCTCGCAGCGCTGGCGCGGCGGGCGGGAGCGCGCATCTTCGAGGACACGCCGGTCGTCAGCATCGATCATTCCGGCATCCGCAAGCGCATCGTCACGCCCTCGGCGCGGCTGCGCGCCACCCACATCGTGCTGGCCGGCAACATCCACCTCGGCGCGCCCTTGAGGCGCCTGTCGGAGACGCTGCTGCCGGTCTGGCGCTATGCCGGGATTACCGCGCCGCTCGGCGAACGCGTGCACGAGATCGTGGCGTTCAAGGGATCGGTGATGGATTCCGACGGGGTCGACCATTTCCGTGTCGTCGACGGTGACCGCCTGATGTGGGAAAGCCCCGAGACCACCTGGGCCGCGCGTCCGCAGCGCTTTGCGGGCGCGGTCAGGCGGCGGATCAGATCGATTTTCCCCCAGTTCGGCGATGTCGAGATCACCGACATGTTCGGCGGCGCCACCGGCCAGACCGTGCACGGCATGCCGCAGATCGGCCAGTTGCGCAAAGGCCTGTGGGTGGCGAGCGGGTTCGGCCGCCAGGGCATGAACACCTCGGCCATGGCCGGGCAGCTGATCGCGCGTAGCATTTTGTGGGGCGACGACCGCTGGAAGCTGTTCTCGCCATTCGAGCTGGTCTGGGCGGGCGGCACGACCGGGCGGGTCGCGGGCCAATTGGTGGGAGTTTGGGGCAGGGCGAGTTCCGCCGCCGCAGGCTCGCTCGCCCGCTACCGCGAGCGTGCGCGGGTCAAGGACCGGGAACGCGAGGCGCGCCTCGCTGAAGCCAACCGGGCCGCCGGCACTGGTCCTCGCCGTCCGCCGCCCAGCGTCCGGCCGCAGCCGGCCCCACCGCCGAAACCTGTGGCCGAGGATGTGGAACCGGCCTCGTAGGACCAGGGTGTCTCGCGATAAGTTGAGAAAAACTCCGCCCGGACGTGTAACGTCGGCCGTTAGAGCCCGTATCTCGGAGCGTGGACTCCCCCGCGCACGGAGAATCAGATGTTTGACCGCCGCATCCTGCTGACAACTGTTGCCGGCCTGTTCGGCCTTTCGGCCTTCCGCTGGCTGAGAGGAACGCCTGCCGAGGCTGGAGAGAAGGCCACGCAAAAATTCGAGATCGAGAAGACGGACGCCGAGTGGCGCGCCCAGCTCACGCCGCAGCAATATGAAATCCTCCGCAAGGAGGGCACCGAAAGGCCGGGCTCCAGCCCGCTGCTCAAGGAGCACCGCAAGGGCATCTTCGCCTGCGCCGGCTGCGACCTGCCGCTGTTCGCATCCGAGACCAAGTTCGAGAGCGGCACGGGGTGGCCGAGCTTCTACCAGCCGATCGAAGGCAATGTCGGCAAGACCGAGGACCGCACCTTCGGCATGGTGCGCACCGAAGTGCATTGCCGGCGCTGCGGCGGCCATCTCGGCCACGTCTTCGACGACGGTCCGAAGCCGACCGGATTGCGCTATTGCATCGACGGTTTCGGGCTGGTCTTCCACCCGGCCGCCGCGTCGGCAACGTAGGTCTCGCTGGAGTCATTCCAGTGCGATGCGTGAGCATCGAATCCGGAATCTCGAGCTTCTCAGGTGCGCAATTGCGCACCTGAGTTCGGTGCTGCGTGCCGCCCCCGGAATGACCCGATGCCCCGGCAATTGTTGCCGGCCCGGCAATTGTGCCCCGGTCATCGGACCTGGGCTTGCCCATTCAAGTCATTGATTTCCTGAGAATACCCGCATTGGCATAGCCCTTGCGACTGTCTCTTCCGACTGCGGCCATGGTCGACCGGCCGCCGAGATCGGATCTGGAGACAAAGTTATGGGTATCTTCGATGCAATGAACACCTCGGTGGGTGGCCTGCAGGCGCAGTCCTACGCGCTGCAGAACATTTCCGGCAACATCGCGAACTCATCCACCACCGGTTACAAGGGCATCGGCACCAGCTTCGTCGATCTCATCCCCGACGCCTCGGTCCCGAGCAAGCAGGTCGCGGGCGGTGTGACGGCCAACGCCAAGGCGACCATCACCACCCAGGGTACGATCTCGTCCTCCTCCGTCGCGACCAACATGGCGATCACCGGCGACGGCTTCTTCTCGATCCAGAAGGCGACTAACGTCGTCGACAACTTGCCGCAGTTCAGCGGCGTTACCTACTACACCCGCCGCGGCGACTTCCAGCTCAATTCCAACGGCAATCTCGTCAATGGCGCCGGCTACTACCTGATGGGCGTCACGGTCGACCCCAAGACCGGCAACCCGACCGGCAATGTGGCGTCCGTCCTGAAATTCCAGAACAACTTCATCCCGGCACAGGCGACAACCGCGATCCAGTACGCCGCGAACCTGCCGAGCGTGCCGAACACGGGGGCGAGCTCGACTGCGGCGAGCGGCACGCTGCTGGCGGCCGGCGGGCTGAACCCGTCCGATTTCGCCGCCAACCCGCTGATCGTCGGCACGCCGCCGCCGCCCTATTCGAATGCGACGGTCTCCGGCGCGGCGGCCACCGGCAATCTGCGCTCGGCCTATACGGCGACGACCGCGACTGGCTCGGTGGCACTGCTGGACAGCGCTTCGGCGGTGGCAACTGGCAGCACGTCTCTCGATGCGGGCTTGGCCACGCATCTCAACACCAGCCTTCTCACCAACCTGGCCGGCAAGTCGTTGACGGTCAACGGCCAAACAATCAACTTCGACAACACCGTCTCGGGCGTTTCGACGGTTGCGGGCCCCCCGGCGGTCACTACGATTGGTCTGAAGTCGCCCACCAGCGCACTGATGTCGGATGTCCTCAGCGCGATCGCGTCTGGAGCCGGCGTTCCCGCCTCCAGCGTGACTATGAATGCCAGCGGCAACATCCAGATCACGACCAGCACCACGGCCGACGTGACGATCGGCGGCACTGCGGCAGGATTGCTCGGCGTCAGCAGCGTGACGCGCGGCGGTAACGTGCTGTCCACTCCCGCGATTACGAGTGGTACACAGCTCGGCGGCACCGCGACGCCCGGCGGGGCGGAAGTCCTCTCGACGCCCTTCGTGGTCGGTAACACGATCCAGGTCAACGGCACGGGAGCTGCCAATACGATCACCTTCGTGGCCTCCGGCGCTACCCCTCCGAACCAGATCAACATCACCGACTCCATAGCGACTCTGCTCAGCCAGATCGACACGCTCAGCGGTGCGAGCGGTTCTTCGATCAGCAACGGCGTGATCACCCTGAATACCGGTATCGCCAATCCCACCTTGACGGTGACGAGCCCCAACAACAGCAGCGCCTTCGCCGCGCTCGGCTTCACGTCGTCCATCTCCAAGAACCGCGGCGGTGGCGGCACGGCCGGCACCGGCGGCGTGATCGGCAACGACATCGCCACGTTCACCAAGGAATCGATCAGCGGCGGTGCGGTCACCGCCTACAACGCCGCGGGCACGCCGGTGAACCTGCAGCTGCGTTGGGCCAAGACCGACAGCGCCTCGCTGGGCACCGGCCATTCCGACACCTGGAACTTGTTCTACCAGACCGATCCGAATGCGACCGGCACGGCGGTCGGCTGGGTCAACACCGGGCAGGCCTTCACCTTCGCCAGCGACGGCTCGCTGACCTCGCCGAGCGGATCGGGCATCACCATCAACAACGTCAGCGTCGGCGGCCAGTCGCTCGGCTCGGTCGCCTTCAACATGTCCTCGGGCGGGCTGACGCAATATGCCAGCACCAGCGGCGCGGTGACGATCAACACCATCACGCAGAACGGCTACGCCGCCGGTCAGCTCCGCTCGGTCGCCGTCAACAACAGCGGCCTCGTGGTCGGCACCTTCTCCAACGGCCAGAACCTCAACCTCGCCCAGGTGACGCTGTCGCACTTCAACGGCACCAATTACCTCAAGGCCCTCGACGGCGGCGCTTACGCCGCGACCGAACAGTCGGGCACAGCGATCGACGGCGCGTCGGGCAGCATCAGCGGCTCGTCGCTGGAAGGCTCGAACACCGACATCGCCGACGAATTCACCAAGCTGATCGTGACCCAGCAGGCCTATTCGGCCAACACCAAGGTGATCACGACAGCGAATTCGATGGTGCAGGATCTCTTGAACGTGTTGCGCTGATCGGCGCGTGACGTAACCAAAGGCGGCTAGTGATATGGGTTTGAGTTCAGCCCTCGCCAGTGCGATGAGCGGTCTGCGTGCCAACCAGGCCGCGCTCTCGATCGTCTCCTCGAACGTCGCCAACTCGCAGACGCCGGGTTACGTCGTCCAGAGGCCGAACCAGATCGAGGTCACCACCGGCGATTTCGGCTCGACGGCGATGACGACCGGCGTCAGCCGGGAGCTCGACACCTTTGTGCAGAACCAGCTGCGCACCGAGACCGGCGGCAGCGGTTACGCCGACCAGATGGCCAACATCCTGAAGCAGCTTCAGAGTGTCTACGGCACGCCCGGCAACAGCGGCACGCTCGAAACCGCGCTGAACAAATTCACCACGGCGTTGCAGGCGCTGTCGACCAGCGCCGGCTCGTCGTCGGCGCAGACGGTTGCCCTCGGCGCGGCGCAGGCGTTGGCGAAGCAGCTCAACGTCACCACCAACGGCATCCAGTCGCTGCGCTCCAATGTCGAGCAGGATCTCGGCACCTCCGCACAGCAGGCCAACGCGGCGATGCAGCAGGTCGCCGACATCAACACCAAGCTTCAGGGCTTGTCGGCAAACGACCCGTCCGCCGCGACGCTGATGGACCAGCGCGACCAGGCCATCAACACGCTGTCGAAATATGTCGACGTTCGCGTCACCACCGACGGTTCGAACCAGGCCAACATCTACACCACGACAGGCATCCAGCTCGTCGGCGCCGGGCTCGCCTCGCAATTCACCTTTGCCTCCGCCGGCGCGCTGTCGGCGACCTCGCTCTACAACGCCGACCCGGCCAAGTCCGGCGTCGGTGCGCTCAACATCAAGCTGCCGAACGGCTCGCAGCTCGACGTCGTCGCCAACAACGTGGTCTCCTCCGGCCAGATCGCGGCCGATCTCAAGCTGCGCGACCAGACGCTGGTGCAGGCGCAGGACCAGATCGACCAGCTCGCCGCGACGATGTCGAGCGCGCTGTCGGACAAGACCACGGCCGGCAGCACGGTCTCGGGCCCGCCGGCCGGATTCGATCTCGACCTTGCCGGTGCGCAGCCGGGCAATACGGTCAACATCACCTACAAAGACACGGCGACCAACACCCAGCGCCAGATCACGCTCGTCAACGTGACCGATCCGGCGGCGCTGCCGCTCCAGAACGCCACCAATGCCAACCCGATGCGGGTGGGCGTCAATTTCTCCGGCGGCATGAATGCGATCGCCGCTGCGCTCAACACCGCGCTCTCAGGTTCGCACCTGACGTTCTCTGCCGCTCCGTCGCCGGCGATTGCCACGACGCTGCGGGTGACCGATGACAATACCGGCCTTGCCCAGGTCAATTCGGCCTCGACCACCAAGACGATCTCGTCGCTGACCTCGGGCAGCCCGCAGCTGGCGGTGTTCACCGACGGCGGGCAGGCGCTCTACACCGGTGCGATCACCGCCTCGGGCTCGCAGATGACCGGCCTTGCCGGGCGCATCGCCGTGAACACGCAGCTGGTCAGCGATCCCACGCGGCTGTCCGTCTACAACACGTCGCCGGTGACGCCCGCCGGCGACACCACGCGCTCGGACTATCTCTATTCGCAGCTCACCAATGCGGTGTTTTCCTATTCGCCGACGACCGGCCTCGGCTCGGCGAACCAGCCCTTCACCGGCAGCGTCTCGAACTACCTCCAGCAGTTCCTGAGCGTCCAGGCCAACGCCTCGACCCAGGCCACCCAGCTCCAGCAGGGCCAGAGCGTCGTGGTCTCGACGCTCCAGGCCAAGTTCGACTCGACCTCCAGCGTCAATCTGGACTCGGAGATGTCGAACCTGATCCAGCTTCAGAATGCCTATGCCGCCAACGCCCACGTCATGTCGGTGGTGCAGAGCATGATGAACACGTTGATCCAGGCTCAAGTGTAACCAGTACAGGGTTCTGAAAGATGTCGATCAGCAGCATCAACTACTCTTCGTCGGTCCTCGGCGCGCAGATCCGCAACATCAATCAGCAGCTTACCGACCTGTCGACGCAGCTCGCAACCGGCAAGCTGTCGCAGAACTATTCCGGGATGGGCACCAACGAGGGCTTTGCGATCGCCGGGCGTTCGCAGCTCTCCAACATCGCCGCCTATACCGACACGATCACGAACGTGAACGTGAACATCAACCTCGCCAATACCGCGCTCCAGTCGCTCACGACGATCCGCAACACGGTGCAGACCGGCTCCGCAAGCACCGCGCAGGATCTCAACGTCAACGGACAGACCGTCGCGCAGAACACGGCCGCTTCGCAGTTCGGCTCGATGGTCGGTGTTCTCAACACGCAGTCGGGCAACCGCTATCTGTTCTCCGGGACGGCGTTCAACACGCAGTCGGTTGCCAATGCCGGCGACATCATCAACGGCACGACCACGCAGGCGGGCTTCAAGACCGTCATGGCGGAACGCCAGGCCGCCGACCTCGGTGCCAACGGCATGGGACGGCTGGTGCAGACGCAGCCGACGCCGAGCTCGGTGCGGGTATCCGAGGACGTCGCCGGATCGCCGTTCGGAATGAAGATCGCGGCGGTGTCCTCGACGCTGACGGGTGCGACGGTCACCGGCCCGAGCGGCTCGCCGGTGTCGTTCTCGGTCGATCTCAACGGCCTCAACCCGAACGACGGCGACAAGCTGAGCGTCCAGTTCACGCTGCCGGACGGCACCACCGGGCAGGTCGACCTGACCGCGTCCTCGGCCACGCCGACGCCGATCGGCAGCTTCGCGATTGACGCGACGACTCCCGGCAACACCGCCACGAATCTTAACACGGCATTGAACACCGCGATCACGAAGCTCGCCAACACCTCGCTTGTCGCGGCATCCGCGATCACGGCCGGCGACAATTTCTTCAACACCGCAAGCTCCGCGATCGGTGCGCCCGCCAACAACCAGGCGGCGCCGCCGGCGCCGGTCAGCGGAGCAACGGCGCTGTCCGGCGCGAGCCCCTCGAATTCGATCTCGCCGGGCTTCGTCGCCGGCGACACCATCACCGTGAACGGCACCACGCTGACTTTCGTCAATTCGGGCGCGACCGGCAACCAGCTCAATGTCGGCGACAGCATCCAGACGCTGATGAGCAAGATCGACCAGATCACGGGCACGTCGAAGCCTTCGACCGTGCATGGCGGTTCGATCACGATCAACACGGACGACGCGGCGAGCCTCAACATCACGACCTCGAACTCGGGCGCACTCAACGCGCTCGGTTTCGGCTCGACGCCGGTCACCGCGACGCAGCCGCCATTGCGCGTCGGTTCTTCACCGGCGAGTTCGGCGACGATGCTGGTCAACGGCTCGGCCAATACCGTGAAATGGTACACCGGCAATGACGGGCCCGGCTCGCCGCGCTCCACGGCGATGGCGCGGGTCGATGATTCAGTCACCGTGCAATATGGCGCGCAGGCCAACGAGGACGCGATCCGCCAGCAATTGCAGGCGATCGCCGTGTTCGGGACGTTCTCGACCTCGCCGACCAGCCAGTATGCGGGCGGGCAGGTCTCCGCGCTGAGCCTGCGGGTGACGCAGTCGCTGACGAAGCAGCCCGGCCAGCAGCACATCGAGGACATCCAGACGGACCTCGCGATGGCCCAGAACACGATGAAGGACGCAGGCACGCGCCAGACCCAGGCCAAGGCGCAGCTCCAGTCCATCATCGACCAGGCGGAATCGGCCTCGCCGGATCAGGTGGCGAGCGAGCTCCTGTCGCTCCAGAATGCGCTTCAAGCGTCCTACCAGGTTACCTCGAAACTCGCGCAGCTGTCGCTCGTCAAGTTCCTGTAACGGCGCATTAAGACGCCGTTAACCATGCCTCTTTACCTTTTGGTGAGGAGTTGAGCGGGGCGGGGGCCGTCGATGTCGGACAAGATGCAGCTGGTGGTGGCCACGCCGTGCTTCGGCGGGCAGGTCTCGAGCATTTATGCGAGCTCGATCTTCGCGCTCCAGCGCGCCGTGCACGGCATGTCCAATCTCGAGCTCAAGGTGCTCCTGCGTGACGGCGATGCGCTGATCACGCGCGCGCGGGCCAATCTGGCCGCGATGTTCCTCGACGATCCAAAGGCGACCCATTTCCTGTTCATCGATGCCGACATCGGCTTCAAGCCCGAGCAGGTGTTCCGGCTGATCGAATGCGGCGCGGATGTCGTCGCCGGCTGTTATCCGATCAAGCGGGTCAACTGGGACAAGGCGAGGCGGGCGATCGAGTCCGGCCGCGCGGATGTGCCGGCGGCCGCGCTCGATTATGTACTCGAGATCGAGGATCCCGACCGCATCGTGGTGGTCAACGGTTTTACCCGCGTGCGCTACGCCGGCACCGGCTTCCTGATGATCCGCCGCCACGTGCTGGAGGCGATGTGCCGCCACCCCAACTATGCCGGCCTGCAATTCTTCCGCGAGCATTCGCACGACACACTGGCTGCGAGCCAGAACCGCTTCGCGCTGTTCGAATGCATGATCGATCCGGCGACGGGGACTTATCTTTCCGAGGACTTCGCCTTCTGCAAGCGCTGGACCGACATCGGCGGCGAGATCTGGGCCGACATCGAGAGCTCGCTGGATCACGTCGGGCCGTCGGTGTTCCACGGCGACATCGCCTCGCAATTCGCAGCCGCGCCCGCGGCAGCTGCCGATGCGGCGTGAGCCTTCCGGGATGAGCGCCGGCGCATCCGGTCTGTCAGTCCCCGAGCGCACATTCGACGGCGGCTCGCGCTACCGCCTGCGCGATCTCTTCACACCATTGGACACGCTGCTCGTCTCCGGCGGAGATCCGCGGCTGGCGCTCGACGCTGGGGATCGCGTCAACGCTTATGGCTGTGCGGCCTCGCCGGAACCGGAGATCTGGAATTTCGCTTCCTCGACGGCATCGACGATCTCGCAATCCGCCTATGACCGCGCCGCGCTGGCGCGCGAAGAGCTGATGCACAGGTGCCTGTTCGACGAGGTCGAGATCGCCTTCGATGCGCGCTGCGAGGACATGCGCGAGGAGTTGCGCGGCCATCTCCAGCTCTCGCCGCGCGTCGACGTCGTGTTCTCGCCGTCCGGGACGGATTCTCAGCTCCACGCCCTGTTCCTGGCGCGTGCGGTGCTCGGCGCCCCGCCAGTGACGATCGTGGTCGGCGCCGACCAGACGGGTAGCGGCACGGCCCAGACCGCGCGCGGTCACCATTTCAGCTCCATGACGGCGAGCGGCCTTGCCGTGCGCAAGGACGGCGCGGTTGCCGGACTCGCCGGCGCCAGCGTGACGTTGCCGCTGCTTCGCGCCGGGCCCGGGATCGCGATGCGCGCCGACACCGATGCCGCGGTGCTGGGGGCGATCGAGGCGACGATCGCGCAAGGTGCGCCCGTGCTGCTTCAGATCATGGATTCCTCGAAGCTCGGCTGGCGCGCGCCGAGCGTGGCGTGTCTTGACGAGATCGCGCGGCGCTGGCCGCGCAAGGTTCAGGTCGTCGTCGACGCCTGCCAGGCGCGGCTCGGCCGCCGCCGGCTGCGCTCCTATCTCGACCGCGGCTATATGGTGCTGATCACCGGCTCGAAATTCTTCGGTGGCCCTGCCTTCAGCGGCGCGCTGCTGGTGCCGAAGGGGTTTTCGCGGTCGCTCGACCGGATTGAGGGGATTGCGCCGGGCTTCTTCGACTATGCCGGCCGCTGCGATTGGCCGATGGCCTGGACGGCGCTGCGCTCACGCTTCGAGCGCCGGCCGAATTTCGGACAATGGCTGCGCTGGGAGGCGGCGCTTGCGGAGATCGGCAGCTACTACGCCGTGCCCGGAGCTTTCCGCGTCAGGGCGCTGGCCGAGCTTGCCGCCGGCATCGACAGCATGATCGCGCTGTCGCCGTCGCTTCAACCCATTCCAACGGCGACCGAGAAGACTGCCGGGGACGACGAGGAGTTCGCGCACGCCACGATCTTTCCGTTCATGCTGCTGCGCGACGGCAAGCCGGTCTCGATGGCCGAGACCGGCGCCGTCCATCGGGCGCTGCGGCGTGACATGAACAACGAAATTAGCGGCAGCGCGACGGACCGGCAGATCGCCGTCCAGCGCAGTCTGATCGGCCAGCCGGTCCGGCTGGAGCGGCAGGACGATGCGCCGCAAGCCGTGCTGCGCCTCTGCGTCGGCGCCCGGCTCGTGACCGAGGCCTGGTCGCCGGATATGGCGCAGGCGCAACGCAATGTGCAGCACCTGCTCGATCGCATCGCCCATGTCCTGGTGAAGATCGAGCTGCTGCTTGACCGCGGCGCAGCCGCAACCGCGCCGGAAAAATCCGCCTTCGAGGTATGAGATGCAGCATCCAGTTTCCGCGCCGATCGGCGTGACCGTGCCGAACTATGCCGACCGCATCGGCTTTGCGCAGCTGACGCGCCAGGCGTTCGAAGGTGTCGATCTGCAGCCACTGCGCGATCAGCTCGTCACGCGGATCACGGAAGGAGCAGCGCACGCGGGCGAAGGCCTTGACCTATCGCTGATCGTCCAGCTACTCGGCGACAAGGCGGCGGGGCTGGCGATCCAGTCGGAGGTGCTGACCTTCCATCAATTGTTTCGCACGCCCGCTGCGGCTCCGAAGCCCGGCTTGCGCGTGCTCGCCCTTGCGGCCGACATCGACATGGGCGGCAACACGCCGATCGAATTCCTGCTCGAAGGCTCCGATTTCGAGCTGCTGACACTCTATGTGACCAAGGATGTCGGCTTGCCTGAAACGTTGCCCGATCACGACGTTGCCATCGTGGTTGCATCCGATTCCGAGGAATGCCGGGAAACGCTCGCCCTGATCGAAAAGGCTGCGCCGCGCTGGCCGCGGCCGCTGCTCAATCGCCCCGATCTCATCGGCAACCTCGATCGCGACAAGCTGTATCGGCTGCTGGCGGGCATCCCTGGTCTCGAGATTCCATCGACCATCCACGCGACGCGCGCGCAATTGACGGATCTCGCGCAGGGCCGGATCGCTTGCGAGGACATCGCCGGCGAATTACGCTTTCCGATGATCGCGCGGCCGCGCGGCACGCATGCCGGTGTCGGGCTCGCGAAGCTCGACGATGCGCCGGCGCTCGCGGCCTATCTCGCCGAGCGCGAGGAGCAGGATTTCTTCGTCGCACGCTTCGTCGATTATGCGAGCCCCGACGGGCTCTACCGCAAATATCGTCTCGCCATGGTCGACGGCAAGCCCTACGCCTGCCACATGGCGATCGCCGATCGCTGGGACATCTGGTATCTCAACGCCTACATGGCGTTCAGCGAGGAGAAGCGGGCTGAAGAGGCCGTCTTCATGCTGGACTTTGACCACGCCTTCGCCGCGCGCCACAAGACCGCGCTCGACGAGATGAGCCGGCGCGTCGGCCTCGATTATTTCATCGTCGATTGCGCCGAGAACCAGAACCGCGAGCTGCTGGTCTTCGAAGCCGACAACACCGCCGTCGTGCACAACATGGATTCGCCGGTCGTGTTTCCGTACAAGCCGCCGCAGATGCGCAAGATCTTTGCCGCGTTCACGGCGATGCTGTCGCGGCACGCAAGAGAAGGCAAGGCGAGCGCAGCATGAACGAGATCATCCGCAACGCGCAAAGCTCCGTCGCGCAGGCTTCGCTCGATCCGCAGGACTGGAGCGAATTTCGTACGCTCGCCCATCGTATGCTGGACGAGGCGATCGACGGCATCGCCAATGTCCGCGCGCGGCCGGTGTGGCAGCCGATTCCCGACGGCATCCGCACGGCATTGAAGGCCGACGTGCCGCGCGAGGCGAGCGACCTTGCCGATGTCTATCGCGAATTCGCCGAGCATGTAGCGCCCTATGCGACCGGCAACGTCCATCCCGGGTTCATGGGCTGGGTGCATGGCGGCGGCACCGCGGTCGGCATGCTCGCGGAGATGCTCGCAGCTGGCCTCAATGCCAATCTCGGCGGACGCGATCACATGCCGATCGAAGTCGAGCGCCAGATCGTCGCGTGGATGCGCCGCCTGTTTGATTTCCCGGAGAGTGCGAGCGGCATCTTCGTCACGGGCACGTCGATGGCCAATTTGATGGCGGTGCTGGTGGCGCGCACGAGCGCGCTCGGCACGCTGGCGCGGCAGCACGGCATCGGCAACGACGGCGCGCTGCTCACCGCCTACACGTCGCAGGCCGCGCATGGCTGTGTCTCCAGGGCGATGGACATTGCCGGACTCGGTACCGATGCGCTGCGCAAGATCGATGTCGATGCCGATCATCGCATCGACGTCGCCGCGTTGCGCGCGCAGATCGCGATCGATCGCGAGGTCGGCTTCAGGCCGTTTCTCGTCGTCGCTTCCGCCGGCACGGTCGATATCGGCGCGATCGACGACCTCAAGGCGATCGCTGAACTGTGCCGCGAGGAGGGAATCTGGTTTCACGTCGACGGCGCCTTCGGGGCGCTCGCGATCTTCTCGCCCGAGCTCGCGCCCATGCTCGGCGGCATCGAGTTCGCTGATTCCATTGCGCTCGACTTCCACAAATGGGGGCAGGTGCCCTACGACGCCGGCTTCCTGCTGGTGCGCGACGGCGAGCAGCACCGGCAGGCTTTTGCGCAGCCGGCGGCCTATCTGCGCCGCGAGGCGAGGGGGCTTGCGGCGGGCGCGGTCTGGCCCTGCGATCTCGGCCCCGACCTGTCGCGCGGCTTCCGCGCGCTGAAGACCTGGTTCACGCTCAAGACGTTCGGCACCGACCGGCTGGGCGCGGTGATCGCGCGAAGCTGCGCGCTGGCGAAATATCTGGAGACGCGCGTGCTGGCCGAGCCGCGGCTGGAATTGCTGGCACCGGTGAACCTCAATATCGTCTGCTTCCGCTACCGCGCCGACGATGCGGTCAATCGCGAGATCGTCGCCGATGTCCAGGAGTCCGGCGTTGCGGCGCCCTCGAGCACGACGCTGGACGGCAGGTTCGCGATCCGCGCTGCCATCGTCAATCACCGTACCGACGAGACGGACATCGACGCGCTTGTTGCTGCGGTGCTGGAGTTCGGCGCGCGGCGGACCGGCGATGGTCTGATCGAGGTCGAGGCGCCGCCGCTGGCGGCGCAGTGACCAGGAACGCAGGTGAAACGACAACGGCCCCGGAGATGATCCGGGGCCGTTGTCGTTTGGGCAGGCTGATACGTGCCGATCAGGCGGCCGAGCTGACGTCGCCCTTGGGATGCGTCGCTTGGTACTGGTCCCGCAGCTTCTCTTCATAGGCGATCAGCTTGCGGGCATCCTTCAGCGCCCGGTAGAGATCGCCGCTCATGATGTTGTTGTTGATGCTTTCGATGATCGGCCAGGCGCTCGGCACCGCAGTGACGATGTCGCGCACCAGGTTGAAGTAGGTGCCGTGCTGGCTCTGCGGATCCGGCGAGATGTACATGAGCTGGACCGCGAGATAGACGAGCTTGGCCGGCGTGTCGGCGGTCTCCGGCGTGAGGATGTCGCGCTCGCGCAGGATCGGCACGTTCTCGCCGTCGATCAGGAGGCGGGCGCGCTGGTCGGTGTTGGTGATCACCGAATTGCCGACGATGATGCGTTCGTGCGGTTTGAGCTCAACCTTGAGAGCCATGCCTGTTCTCCATCAACCCTTTTACAACGATCCGTCGCGGCGTTCGTGCGATGAGGGCGATCGTTCGTGATTTGGAGCCGATCCTTGCGCAACATGGTTAACAGGCCGTAAACGACGGCGCCGGGGACGGAAAATGCAACAATTTCAAGGCCGATAGCGGCATGTCCAGCCGTCTGCCGCGGCCTCGAAGGGGGCTTCCGGCGTCGCGGCGGGAAAAACTGCGGGTTTCATTTCACGGATTGTTAGAGGCTTGGACGCACGGTCCGGCGGTCGTCTGATCAATTGGTCAGATAGGACGCGTAGCTACCAGAAAGGTAACAGTATGTCCGTCGTTCTCTCCGCATCGGTTCGCCAGAACCTGCTCTCCCTCCAGTCCACCGCCGACCTCCTCGCCACCACCCAGTCCCGTCTGTCGACTGGCCGCAAGGTGAACTCGGCTCTGGATAATCCCACCAACTTCTTCACCGCCCAGGGCCTTGATAACCGCGCCAGCGACATCGGCAATCTGCTCGATGGCATCGGCAACGGCGTTCAGGTTCTCCAGGCAGCCAACACCGGCATCACCTCGCTGCAGAAGCTGGTGGACAGCGCCAAGTCGATCGCCAACCAGGTGCTGCAGAGCCCGACGGGCTACTCCACCAAGTCGACCGTGACCTCGACCGCCATCACCGGCGCGACCGCCAGCAACCTGCTGGGTACCGCTTATACCAACAGCACCGTCGCCGGCACCGCCGTGCTGAACGACAACACCGGCACTGCGGTCAACATCACCGCTTCCACCCAGCTGGTTGGCACCGCGGGCGCGACGTCCGACGACCTTGCTACGGCCATCACCAACGGCTCGGTCCTGACGGTCAACGGCAAGAACATCACGTTCTCGACCGCGCAGACCACTTCGACCACCGACACCGCCGGCAACGTCACCATCGGCATCGGCACGGGCAGCACCTTGACGGTGCAGAGCGTGCTGAGCGCGATCGACGGCATCACCGGCACCGGCACCGCCTCGACCGTCGCGGCTGGTAAGCTCACGCTGAGCACCGGCACGACCTCGGATCTCACGATCGCGGGTTCGGGCAACGTGCTCGCCGCGCTCGGTCTCACGGCCGGCACCACCGCCCGCGTCCCGCCCGCCATCTCGGGCCAGACGCTGACGATCGCAGCCACCGGCGGCGGCACGCCCACCAGCATCACCTTCGGCACCGGCACCGGCCAGGTCTCGACGCTGAACGGGCTCAATTCGGCGCTGGCGGCCAACAACCTGCAGGCCTCGATCGACTCGACCGGCGTGATCTCCATCACGACCACGAACGACGCGGCCTCCTCGACGATCGGCACGCTCGGCGGCTCGGCCTTTACCGCCACCGGTCCGTTCCACAGCGCTGCCATCGCGGCTCCGGTTGCCGATCCGACCTCGCAGACGCAGCGTGCAGGCTTGGTTGCGCAGTACAACAACGTGCTCGCGCAGATCAACACGACCGCGCAGGATGCCTCCTTCAACGGCGTCAACCTGCTCAACGGCGACACGCTGAAGCTGACGTTCAACGAAACCGGCAAGTCGACGCTGAGCATCACCGGTGTGACCTTCAACACCGCGGGTCTCAACATCTCGACCCTCGCCTCGGGCACCGACTTCCTGGACAACGCTTCGGCCAACAAGGTCCTGACCTCGCTCAATGCCGCCAGCAGCACGCTGCGTTCGGAAGCATCGACGCTGGGTTCGAACCTGTCGGTCGTGCAGATCCGTCAGGACTTCAACAAGAACCTGATCAACGTCCTGCAGACCGGTTCGTCAAACCTGACGCTGGCCGACACCAACGAGGAAGCGGCCAACAGCCAGGCGCTGTCGACCCGCCAGTCGATCGCCGTCTCGGCGCTGTCGCTGGCCAACCAGTCGCAGCAGAGCGTGTTGCAGCTCCTGCGCTGATACGCGACGAAAATCGTCAAACAAGGCATTACGGCGGGGCTTTTGCCCCGCCGTTTTTTTGCGCGTGATGCTGCGTGAGCCGGGTTTCAGGGAACCCTGACCGGCTAATACCTTGTTAACCCTGTGGCTTAAGCGGCCATTAACCTTAATTTAAAGGAGTGCGCCTAGAACTAGACAAAAGCCCATTTGCCAGACCGGCGGGCTCCGATTCGTACGCGTCGCGCTCCAAGAGGAAGATCTGCCAATGTCCAACATCGTTCTCTCGGCATCAGTCCGCCAGAACCTGTTGTCGCTGCAGTCGACAGCCGACCTGCTCGCTACCACGCAGGAACGTCTTGCAACCGGCAAGAAGGTCAACACGGCGCTGGACAATCCGACCAACTTCTTCACCGCACAGGGGCTCGACAATCGCGCCAGCGACATCAGCAATCTCCTGGATGGCATCAGCAACGGTGTGCAGGTGCTGCAGGCCGCGAACACCGGCATCACCTCGCTGCAAAAGCTGGTCGACAGCGCCAAATCGATCGCCAGCCAGGTGCTGCAGAGCCCGACAGGGTACTCGCCCAAGTCCAACGTGACGGCGGCCGCGGTCCCCGGTGCGACCGCCAACAACCTGCTGGGCACGGCATACACCAACAACACGGTCACCGGCACCGTCGTCAACAATGACGATACGAGCGGCGCGGCGCCGATCACGGGCGCGACCAAGCTGGTCGGTACCGCCGGTGCGGGTTCCGACGATCTCGGTACGACGATCACCAACGGTTCGGTCCTGACTGTCGACGGCAAGACGATCACCTTCTCGACCGCGCAAACCACCTCGACCACCGACTCGTTCGGCAACGTCACGATCGGCATCGGTGCCGGCAGCACACTCACGGTGCAGTCGGTCCTGAGCGCGATCGACGGCATCACGGGTACGGGCACGGCCTCGACCGTTTCCGGCGGCAAGCTCGTGCTCAGCACCGGCACGAGCCAGGATCTGGCGATCTCCGGCTCGGGCAACGTGCTCACGGCGCTCGGCCTCACTGCCGGCACCACCGCCCGCGTTCCGCCCCCGCTCAGCGGCAAGACGTTGACGATCGGCGCGACCGGCGGCGGCACCGCCACCAGCATCACCTTCGGCGCCGGCGTCGGGCAGGTTTCCACGCTCAATCAGCTCAACGCGGCGCTGGCGGCGAACAACCTGCAGGCAACGATCGACACGACCGGTCATCTCAACATCGTGACCTCCAACGACTCGGCGTCCTCGACGATCGGCGCAATCGGCGGCACGGCCGCGGCGAGCGGCCAGCCCTTCTATGGCCTGATCGCGCAAGCGCCCACCGTCGACCCGGATTCGCAAGCCACGCGCGCCAATCTGGTCGGGCAGTACAACAACGTGCTCGCGCAAATCAACACCACGGCGCAGGACTCTTCCTACAACGGCGTGAATCTGCTGAACGGCGATACGCTCAAGCTCGTGTTCAACGAAACCGGGCGTTCGACGCTGAACATTCAGGGCGTGACCTTCAACGACGCCGGCCTCAACCTTGCTCCCTTGACCTCGGGCGTTGATTTCCTGGACTCGAAATCGGCGAACGCCATTCTGACTTCGCTCAACTCGGCCAGCACCACACTGCGTGCCGAGGCGTCGACGCTCGGTTCGAACCTGTCGATCGTGCAGATCCGTCAGGACTTCAGCAAGAACCTGATCAACGTGCTGCAGACCGGCTCGTCGAGCTTGACGCTCGCGGACACCAACGAGGAAGCGGCCAACAGCCAGGCGCTCTCGACGCGCCAGTCGATCGCAGTCTCCGCGCTGTCGCTCGCCAACCAGTCGCAGCAGAGCGTGCTTCAGCTCCTCCGCTAAGCGCGACGCTGACGTACACGATGAATCATTCAACGGCGAAGCCTAGGCTTCGCCGTTGTTTTGAGCGAGATCGCTAACTGTCGATTAGCTCAGATCAGCGCATGATGGATGCAATCGTTTACAGTGCGCGCACTCGGATTTAGCCTGGAGGTGAAGGTGGATGCCGCGACCCGTAATTGTCCGGAGATCGTCCGCACTCTCACGTAAGCAAATCTTAAGCGGTGCTGCCTAGGGTTGGGAAAGAAATCCTTAAGCCTGTACAACGGGCGAGGAAACCTCCAGGGTGATCGATGTCGAGTTCTGCTGCTTCGGCCTACGCGCGTGTAGCCACGACCACTGCGTCTCCTCGCGATATCGAGGCGCAGACGCTCCTGAAGGCCGCCAACAAGCTGCAGGACGCCATCAACAGTGCCGATCCCTTCAACGAGCAGACGACGCAGGCGTTGATGTTCAACCGCAAGCTCTGGACCATCTTCCTGAGCGAGGCGATGCGCGACACCAATCCGCAGCCGCTCGACGTTCGGCAGAGGATCGCCAACATCAGCGTGTTCGTGCTGAGCCAGACTGCAGCGCTGCTGATGAGCCCGCAGCTCGATCACTTCCGCCCGCTGATCGAGATCAATCGCAATATCGCCGCCGGTCTTTCGGGACGGTCGTAAACGCGACCGGTTCGCGACGTCGATACGGCCGTCGCGACCCGCTGCGTGAACGTCAGGCGCTGCGATCGGTGCTGAGTGGACGCGGGGGCTCGGACTTCATATCCAGTGCGTGGAAATAGGCCCGCCGCCGCAGCATCGCTTCGTCCGGAAACTGATCGACAACCGCATCGGTCCTTTCGTTCACAACCTGGAACACGAAGGACGCGGCGGGCTGGTTGAAAACGACCTGGCGTGAAACGCTATCGTTGGTGCTCTGCAAATCATTGCGCGCAGCCGCGCTCGTATTGCTCGCGGCGACCGTCTGGCTCACCGGCAAATCAGTTTGCACGGCCTCGTTCGCCGCCGCATTGGACGTCGTTATGATCTGCACGGGGGCCGGTATCCCCACCGGCCTGATGCTGAAATCTGTACTCATGGCAGCCTCCTGGTTGCCTCGTCTGAGTCAAATCCCAACCCCTCTCAATACGCAACCATGGAACACCAGGATTGAAGACCGGGTAAGCAAACGTGCCTAACCGCGCGACGATATCGCCGCGCGGTTTTTCGTAAAATTGCAGGGAGTTTTCGCGCGCGCTCAGAGCGAGCGGCTGACTGCGAGTGGGGTGATATGGCGTGGGCCCGGAGCCGCGCGGCGTCCCGCCGCCGTGTAGGTGTTCGGCACGTTGCGCTTCTGGATCTCGGCGTTGACGCCGCGCACCACGCTCTCGGAGACCGCGTGTGCGGTCGCTAGCACGGTGAGATTGACCTGGAGCATCGCGCGGAACGCATCGTGGTGCCGATGCAGCGTCGAGAGCAGCTCGGGCGCGGATTTCGCGAGCTGGGCCTGGTTCGTCTTCAATTCGCTGACGGCGCTGACATAGTTGCGCGACAGCTCCTGCTTCTTGCCCTCGAGCGTCATCGCTTCGCGGACCTGGCCGGCGCGAACGAGCTCGGTCTCGCGCTCGACCAGTCCGAGCAGGGCGTTCATCGCATCCATCAGCTGCTCGGCGACCTTGCGAGCCTCGGCGTTGCCGGGTGCGGTGTTGGGGCGCTGCGCTTGCACCGGCTGACGTGAGGCGTTGAAATGGTTCATCTCGGTTGACCTTATGCCGTGCGGATCGTTTTCGCCTGCTGCATGATGAGGGTGCGGTAGACTTCGGTGGCGACACCAACGCCGCCGGCCTTGGCGAAGTTCTTGGAATATTGCTCGGTCAGCATCGAGCGCCACACGCCGGTGCCCGGAGTGTCGCCGAACGGACCTTCGCCCTTCAGGCCCGAGGTCATCTGCGAGAACATGCTGTTGAGGAACATCGCCTCGAAATCGGTGGCGGTCTTCTGCGCCTTGGACTGCTGCTGTGGCGAGACCTTCTGCAACGCGGCGGCGAGCTCGAAGTCGGGCCGGCCGTTGCGGCTCTCCACCGAGAAGGCCGAGGAGGTGACGACGTGCGGGGTGTTGATCATGCTGGTCTGCATTACATCACCTCGATGTCGGCTTCGATCGCGCCGGCGGCCTTGATCGCCTGGAGGATGCTGATGAGGTCGCGCGGGCCGATGCCGAGGCCGTTGAGGCCGTCGACGAGCTGCTGAAGCGAGACGCCGTCCTTGACGACGGCGAACTTCTTGCCGTCCTCGACGACGCTGACGCCGGTGCGCGGCGTGACCACCGTGCGCCCGCGTGACAGCGGGTTGGGCTGGCTGACCTGCGGGCTCTCGGAGATGGTGACGGTGAGGTTGCCTTGCGCCACCGCGACGGTGGCGACGCGAACGTCGCGGCCCATCACGATGATGCCGCTGCGTTCGTCGATGACGATCTTGGCGGCGAGATCAGGATCGACCTGGAGCTGCTCGATCTCGGTGAGGAAGGCGACGACGTTGCCCTTGAACTCCGGCGGGATCGAAAGCTGCACCGTCGAGGGATCGATCGGTTCGGCGGTCTTGACGCCGAGATAGTCGTTGATCGCAGCCGCGATCCGCTTGGCTGTGGTGAAGTCGGCGTTGCGCAGCGCGAGCCGCACGTTCGGCAGCCGATTGAGCGCGAACTCGATCTCGCGCTCGATGATGGCGCCGTTGGCGATGCGGCCGACGGTCGGAACGCCGCGCACGATTTTCGCGGCTTCGCCCTCGGCCTGGAAACCGGAGATCGCGAGCGAGCCCTGTCCGACCGCGTAGACATTGCCGTCGGCGCCGAGCAGGGGCGTGACCAGCAGGGTGCCGCCGCGCAGATCCTTGGCGTCGCCCAGCGCGGAGACTGTGACGTCCATGCGCGTGCCCTGGGTGGCGAAGGCCGGCAGATTGCCCGTGACCATCACGGCGGCGACGTTGCCGGTGCGGATGGTGGCGCCGCGGATGTTGACGCCCATGCGCTCGAGCATCGCTTGCAGCGACTGCTTGGTGAAGGGGATGTTGTTGAGCGTATCGCCGGTGCCGTTGAGGCCGACGACGAGGCCGTAGCCGATGAGCTGGTTCTGCCGCACACCCTCGATATTGGCGAGGTCCTTGATGCGCGATGTCGCGCTTGCAGACGTGACCGAGAGCGCCAGCGCTGACAGCGCGGCGCAGGCCACCCCAACAATCCTCACCCAACGAACGCCTGGCATCCTCTGCTCCCCGAGGCTCCTCACATCTCGGACCATCCTCGACACTCCCATGACGAGCTGGTCCGACGCTTTCCTTGCGAGTGCTGTGCCAACGCGGGGCAGCGGGGTTACGCGATTGAATAGGTTGAATAAACCTGTTTCCACCGGTGTCAGGGAGCGTTCTCCCTGAGGAGCGAAACTGCCGCCTGTCGGCAGATTTTGCCGGGCCGTTTACGCGCCGTTAACCATAAGACGGCGAAGGTGACGGCATCGATCACCCGGATTCCTGCGATGCGCATCTACGGACCGAATGGCACCACGCTTGGTACGCCGGCCAGCCAGGCCAGGCGGACGAGCTCCGGCACCTTCGTGCTGCCCGACACCTCGTCGGCGCAGGAGACGCGGGGCGCTGCCGCACCGAAGGCCGCCGCGAACATCGACGGGCTGCTCGCGCTGCAGGGCATCGAGGAAGATCCGGTCGAGCGCCGCAAGCGCTCGGTCGCCCGCGGCAGGACCGCGCTCGACGTGCTCGACGATCTCAAGATGGGACTACTGTCCGGCAATCTCGACGCCTCGACCGTGATGCGGCTGCGCGATGCCGCGGCGAACCTGAAATCATCCTCGGGCGATCCTGGTTTGGATTCCCTGCTGTCCGAGATCGAGCTGCGCGTCGAGGTCGAGCTGGCCAAGGCTGGGCAGGCTTAGGCCGCTTCGTCCTTCTGCTGCGTGTCGTAGCGGCTCTGGGCGGCGAGCACGTCCTTCAGATTCTGCTCGGCCCAATCGCGCAGGGGATCGACGGCGGCCGCGAGCGTCACACCGAGCTGCGTGATCGAATACTCCACCGTCACCGGTACGGTTGCGATGGCGTGACGCTTGATCAGGCCGTCGCGCTCGAGCGACTTGAGAACCTGGCTCAACATCTTCTGCGAAATGCCTTCAATCGTTCGGCGCAACTGATTGAAGCGCATCGGCTCCTCGCGCAGCAGCAGCAGGATCAGCACCGCCCATT
This sequence comes from Bradyrhizobium sp. 63_E2_N1_3, assembly GCF_052076005.1. Classification (NCBI taxonomy): domain Bacteria; kingdom Pseudomonadati; phylum Pseudomonadota; class Alphaproteobacteria; order Hyphomicrobiales; family Nitrobacteraceae; genus Bradyrhizobium; species Bradyrhizobium sp. 63_E2_N1_3. The sequence goes on from NZ_CP197235.1 coordinate 3,216,597, forward strand.
TGTCGCCGACGCGGTCGAGGATCTGGCGCGTGGGGCAGTTCGCAGCATAGACGTCTGGCTTCATCGTCAACTCCTCACGATCCGTTTGGCCCCTTGCCGGCTCGCGCGCCGGTGACGGGTCCCGGTTACTCTTGCGTAATCAGGTAAGCACAAAGTGCTCTCTTAACACCAGCATCCTTTGCGATATCTAGTAACCGATAGTTACCAAAAGAAGCAAAGGAGCCTTCCATGAAAATCGCAGTCGCCGGCGCCTCGGGCCGGGCCGGGTCGGAGATCACCAAGGAACTGTCGCGCCGCGGCCATGCCGTCACGGCAATCGCTCGGAACCCCGAGAAGATCGCGACCCTGCCGAACGTCACGTCCACCAAGGGCGACGTGCTCGACCAGGCCGGCCTTGCCAAGCTGTGGGCCGGGCATAACGTCGCCGTGAGTTCCGTGCACTTCCTGGCCAGCGACCCGCTCAAGCTGATCGGCGCGGCGAAGGCGTCCGGCGTTGGTCGCTACCTCGTTGTCGGCGGTGCCGGCAGCCTGGAAGTCGCTCCCGGCGTCAAACTGGTTACAACCCCGGGTTTTCCCGCCCAATACAAGGCCGAAGCGGAAGCGGGCGGGGCTTTCCTTGACCTGCTGCGACAGGAAAAGGACCTGAACTGGACCTTCATCTCGCCGTCGGCCCTCTTCATCGAGGGCGAGCGAACCGGCAAGTTCCGGCTCGGGACCGATCAGCTTCTCGCAGATGCGAACGGGAAAAGCTGGATCAGCTTCGCTGACTACGCCATTGCGCTCGCCGACGAGATCGAGCGGCCGGCCCATCCGAGGCAGCGTTTCACGGTCGGTTACTAGGCCTTCGGCCGCCCCCGGGTTCTCCAGGATAAACCTTCCTGTGCAAGGGCTTGGGGGCGCTAACCGAACGATCAGGGAAATATTGTCTGTCACAGGAGGCCGCTATATAAGCCCGGCTTAACGGACCCCGTTCCGTTGCGAGTCGTTGCTTAGACAGATAGGCCGCCCTTGGAAAAGTTGAAAAACTACCGACCGACCGAAAAAGAGCCTTTCATGAACGACCGGCAGAAGGAGTACTTCCGTTTGAAGCTCCTCGCCTGGAAGGATGAGATCCTCAAAGAGTCCAAGCTCACGCTGCAGGCTCTGCAGGAGGAGAACGTGAACCACCCCGATCTCGCCGATCGGGCATCGTCCGAAACCGACCGCGCCATCGAACTCCGCGCCCGCGACCGCCAGCGCAAGTTGATCGCCAAGATCGACGCCGCGCTCCAGCGTATCGAGGACAACACCTACGGCTATTGCGAGGACACCGGCGAGCCGATCTCTCTGAAGCGGCTCGAAGCCCGGCCCATCGCGACGCTCTCGGTGGAAGCGCAGGAGCGCCACGAGAAACGCGAGAAGGTCTACCGCGACGAATAGAGTCCGAGCCGCAGCGATGCGGCTCTTTGTTTTTGGACGCACGGTGCCGCTTGAGCGCCGTGATCAGCATTTTGTCTGCCGCTTGCCGTGACGCGCATCAGCGCAGGCGCGATCGTGAAAAGTGAATCACGATCAATGGGCTGGAGTCACTTCCTCCGAGCTCACGTAAGTTCCGATGAGAAACAGCCTTCACTTCAGGTGCGGGAGGTTTTGCGAGTCGCATCAACGAGATCGACTCGAATGCTGAGGCAACGATCCGGCAGCTTCACACATCGCTGCAATCAGGCTTGGCTGCAATCAGGCTTGCTGCGACGCCACAAGGCGCGCATCGCCATAAAGCCTGGACCAGCTCAATATTTCCTTAAACGACGGCAACAGGCCGTAGGCCGCATCCGTCAACTCGTACTCGACCCTCAAAGGTTTCTCCGCGAAGACGGTTCGCGACACTAGGCCGTCCTGCTCAAGCTCGCGCAGCTGCGTGGTCAGCATGTGCTGGGTGATGCCGCCGATCGCTCGCCGCAACGCACCGAAGCGAACGGCGCCGTTCATCAGCGCGAACAGGATCTCCAGCTTCCACTTGCCGCCGAGCGCATGGATGGCGCGCTTGAAGTCGGCGAGCAGGGCAGGGTCGGGGCTGCAATCGCAGTCGCCGTCGCAAACGCTGGTCAGGTTTTCCATACCGGTCTCGAAATCCATTCTACTTGTTCCCCGGCAGATAGTGACCAGATGCGGCCTTGAGCAGGGTGGCGGAACCAATTCGCCCAGCCTGCGCAATGAGGGGAACTCGGCAATGAGCATTGTTCTGGTCACCGGCGGGTCCGGCTTCGTCGGCGTCCATGTCGTCCTGCAGCTTCTGGCCGCCGGCCATCAGGTGCGGACCACGGTGCGCCGCCCGGACCGGCAGGCCGACGTGCTGGCGATGTTGCGCGAGGGTGGGGCTGCGTCGCCTGAAAGCCTGTCCTTTTTCACCGCCGATCTCACTGCGGACGACGGCTGGCGCGAAGCCATCGCCGGCTGTGATTACGTGCTCCATGTCGCCTCGCCATTGTCGACCAGTGTTCCCAAGGACGAGAACGAGATGATCATCCCGGCCCGCGACGGCACGCTGCGGGTGCTGCGTGCCGCACGCGAGGCCGGCGTCAGGCGGGTCGTCGTCACCTCGTCGCTGGGCGCGATCGGCTATGGCCATCCGGCGCGCGACAGGCCGTTCGACGAGGCCGACTGGACCAATCTCGACGGCGCCGACGTGCAGCCCTACATCAAATCCAAGACCCTGGCCGAGCGGGCGGCCTGGGATTTCGTCGCGCGCGAGGGCGGTGGGCTCGAATTGTCCGTCGTCAATCCCGCCGGCATTTTTGGCCCCGTGCTGGGGCCGGACTTCTCCGGCTCGATCGAGATCGTCAAATCGCTGCTCGACGGCGCCATGCCGGCGGTGCCGCGGGTCTATTTCGGCGTGGTCGACGTGCGCGACGTGGCCGATTTGCACCTGCGCGCGATGACGGCGCCCGAAGCAAAAGGCGAGCGCTTCATCGCGGTCTCCGGCGAGACGATGTCGATCCTCGATATCGCCAGGGTGCTGCGGCGGGAACTCGGGCCCAGGGCGCGCCGGGTTCCGCGGCTCCAGGCCCCGGACTGGCTGGTGCGGCTGGCCGCCAACCGGATTCCGCTGCTGCGCGCGGTCGTGCCGATGCTTGGAAGGGTTCGGCATTCCACCAGCGCCAAGGCGAGGTCGCTGCTCGGCTGGCAGGCCCGTTCCAACGACGAGGCGATCCTCGCGACGGCCGAAAGCCTGATCCGGCTCGGCCTCGTGAAGCGCTGAGGGCGCCCTTGGGCCGTCCTTTGCCTTTGGCCCGCGCTTGTCACGCCCCGGCGGGGATGCTGAAGTGCCGACCTCAATTGCGTAGCGTGGGAGCCGGCGCCGATGGACAAAATTCTCAAAGCCGCAAAGGCGATTGCGCTCGCGCGCCGCAACCACGCGCCGCTCGCAGCCCTGGACCATCCGCCGGCCGACGAAGCCGAGGGCTATCAGGTCCAGCGCGCGCTGCACGATCTGCTGTTGCCGCATGTCGGGCCGCTGGTCGGCTACAAGATCGGCTGCACCAGCCAGGTGATGCAGGACTATATCGGCATCCCGCATCCCTGCGGCGGCGGCGTGTTCCAGAAGGGCGTGCACGAGAGCGGGGCGAAGCTCGCGGCTGCCGACTATGTCCGTGTCGGCGTCGAGTGCGAGATCGCGGTGCGATTGCAGCGCGATCTCGCCGCCGGCGAGGCGCCGTTCACGGCCGAATGGGTCGGCGAGGCCGTCGAGGCCTATCATCCCGCGATCGAGATCGTCGACGACCGCTATGTGAAGTGGGAATCGATGGGCGCGCCGACGTTGATCGCCGACGATTTCTTCGCCGCCGGCTGCGTGCTGGGTGAGGCGGTGCCGCGCTCGTCGGTGCCGGATCTGAAGGCGGTCAAGGGCCGCGCCATCGTCAATGGCGAAGAGGTCAGCCACGGCACCGGGGCCGACGTGCTCGGCCATCCCCACAATGCACTCGCCTGGCTCGCCAACCACCTCGCCGCCGAGGGCAAGGGTCTGCACGCTGGACAACTCGTCCTGACGGGGAGCCTGGTGAAGACGCTGTGGCTGAAGGCCGGCGACAAGGTGCGGATGGAGCTGGACGGGCTGGGCGTGGTGGAGGCGGAGTTTACGTGAGGCTGCTACGGCATTCCCGCCGTCAGTCGTCCCAATCGTCTTTACAAAATACATGCGGCCTCCGGCAGGGGAGCTACCGGAGGCCGCGTAGTACATCGTCGTTCGCGCCTAGGTTCGCGAACACGATGTGGGAGCTCGGGAGAGGCTTAGAAGGGCAACAGCACGTCCATGACCTGCTGACCGTAGCGCGGCTGCTGCACGTCCGTGATCTGGCCGCGGCCGCCATAGGCGATGCGGGCCTGTGCGATCTTGCTGGAATCGATGGTGTTGTCGCTCTGGATGTCTTCGGGGCGGACGATGCCGGCGACGATGAGCTCGCGGATCTCGTAGTTGACGCGGATCTCCTGCTTGCCTTCGACGACGAGGTTGCCGTTCGGCAGCACCTGGGTCACGACCGCGGCGACGTTGGTCTGCAAGGCCTCCGTGCGATTGACCGAGCCCTTGCCGTCGGCGGAGGATGTCGAGTCGGTGGTGAGAAGGCGGCCGGGCAGGATCTTGAGCGGCTGCGTGACCGTCTTGCTGCCGATGAAATCCGTAATCCCCGAATCCTCCTTGGCGGTTCGGCTGCGCTGGGTCTCGTTGGCGATGTTGGCCTTGTCGGTGATGTTCACGGTCACGGTCAGGAGGTCGCCGACATGGGTCGCGCGCTGGTCCTTGAAGAAGGCGCGGCTGCCGTTGCGCCACAATGAGTTCGGATTGTAGGAGGCGACTTCCGGCTTCGGCATCGGCATCTGCACCGGCTTGTAGCCGGGCTGCGTCGTCGGATTGTCGATCGCCGACAATTTCGGTTGCTCGCCAATCTGCGACAGGCGGTCGATCGAGGAGCAGCCGCTCGCCAGCGCGCAAACTGCCAGCAGCAGACCAGAGATCGCGACGCGACGAAGGCGGGAAGCCGAACTGAACCTGGACATGACTTACTCTGACTTGGCTGGAGCTTGCGGGACGCGAACTTGCGGAATCTGGGCTTGGGCGATCTGGGCCGGAGACGCGGGGGGCTGGACCAGGCTCTGTGCGAGCGCTGCAGCAGCGGCCGCCGGGGTGGGCGCTTCGTCGCGCTTGAGCGAGGAGGTCTGCTCGACCGCAGGCGCCATCGGCGCGGACTGGCTCGCGCCCTGGATCGTCACCTGGCCGCGACCGGTGACAATGCCTGCCAGCGTGCGCTTGGTCTGGAGATTGAGCACGCTCACGGTGTCGCCCTCGGCGCCGCTCTCGAGCGCCTTGCCGCGCGTGGTGAGGTAGATCCCGGGGACCTGGTAGATGACGGTGACGCTCTGGTCGCGCGACACGAAGTCCGGCTTGACGATGTCGGCGACGCGGATCGGCGTACCCGCCCGCATCGGCCGGCGCAGCTGCATGCCGAGCGTGCGCTCGCGCGAGGCGGCCTCACCGGTGACCTCTGCCTTCGGCCGGCGCTCGAGCGCGATGTCGGAGGACTTCAGGAGATCGGCGCGGTCGATGTCGCGCGTCAGCACGGCCACTTCCACCGTCTCGATCGCGATGCCGGTGAAGCGCAGCTTGGTCGGCGTCGGATTGTTGTCGTTGTTGATCTCGAAGGCGATGTCGAAACGGCCGTTGCGGGCGTCATAGCGGGTTGCGACCGGCTGGAGCACACCGGTGTTGGAGGCGTCGAGCCGCATGTCGGCGACGCCGCGGTCGAACGTGACGGCGATGTTGGCGGCATCGCCAAGGCCGAAGCGGCGCTCGAGCGCCGAGGACACCGCGGTTTCGAGGTCCTTGTTGGCGAGTGTGCGGGCGAGGCGGGTGACCTGGACTTCCTTGATGTCGCCGGTCATCACGCCGATCACCTGCTTTGCGCGCAGCACCGACAGCACATGCGCGACCGGCAGGGCGCCGGTGGTGCCGAGATCGGGCGAGCGGTAGACCGGGATCAGCGCGGCCGAGCCGGCATTGTCGATGAGATCGCCGACCCGCACCACGTCCGAGGTCACGGTGACGCTCGCGCGCAGCGTCGGCGCTGCGATGAAATCGTCGGCGGCCTGCGCCGGCAGCGCCAGCAGCAGGAAAGCGGAGATCGTGGCGAGGGTGGTGCGGATCATCGTCATTACCTCAGCGGAACAGCGCCGTGGTCGATTGCATCATCTGGTCGGCGGCGCTGATGACCTTGGCGTTCATCTCGTAGGCGCGCTGCGCGGCGATCAGGTCGCTCATCTCCGAGACGACGTCGACATTGGCCTGCTCCAGGCTGCCCTGCGTGACCTTGCCGTAGCCTTCGGAGTTCGCGGTGCCGTCCTGCGGCGGGCCGGAAGAGGGCGTCTCGACGAACTGATTGTTGCCGACGGGCTGGAGGCCCGCCTTGTTGATGAAGCGGGTCACGCCGATCTGGCCCTGAACGGCCGACGTCGACGAACCTGGCAGCGTCACCGAGACCTGGCCCTGCTCGTTGACGGCGAGGCCGGAGGCGTTGTTCGGGATGGTGATGGTCGGCTGCACCGGGTTGCCCTGCGCGGTGACGACGCGGCCCTGGTTGTCCATCTGGAAGGTGCCGTCGCGGGTGTACTGGAAGGTGCCGTCGGGCATCAGGATCTTGAAGAAGCCTTCGCCCGAGATCGCGAGGTCGAGGTCGTTGCCGGTCTGCGACAGCGTGCCCTGCGTCATGCTGCGCGGCGTGCCGACGGTCTTGACGCCGCCGCCGATGTCGACGCCGACAGGCACGATGGTGCCCTGGTCCGAGGCCTGCGCGCCGACGCGGCGGACGTGCTCGTAGATCAGGTCCTGGAACGCCGCCGTCTGCTTCTTGAAGCCGGTGGTGCGCAGGTTGGCGATGTTGTTGGAGATGACCTGGACGTTGAGTTCCTGGGCCGCCATTCCGGTCGCAGCGGTGTGGAGCGCTTGCATGTCAATGATCCCCTAATCAGGCCGGAACGTCGGCGAGCTTCTCGATCGCCGATTTGTGGAGGTCGCTCTGCTGCTGGAGCAGGTTGGCGATGGCGGTGTAGCTGCGCATGACCTCGACCATGCGGCTCATCTCGCCGACCGAGTTCACGTTGGACTTCTCGATGTAGCCCTGGCGCACGGTCGACTTGGTGATGGCCTGCGGGGTCGCGGAGCCGACGTCGTAGAGGTTGGCGCCGAGCTTGGTCAGCTTCGCCGCATCGTCGAACGCAGCCATGCGGATCTTGCCGCGGATCGAGTCGGTCTTGGCGGTGCCCTCGAGCACCGTGACGGTGCCGTCGGGCGCGACATTGATGTCGTGGTCGGTGGGCTGGAAGGTGATCGGGCCGCCGGTGCCGAGCACGAGGTTGCCATCGGAGGTGACGAGCTGGCCGGTGCTGTTGAGCGAGAATTTGCCGTCGCGGGTGTAGCGTTCGCCACCATTGGCCTGCACCGCGAAGAACGCGTTGCCGTCGATCGCCATGTCGAGCGGGTTGTTGGTCGGCTCCATCGGCCCCTGGCCGACGTCGCGGAAGGTGCCGCGGTCCTGCACATAGGAGACCCGGCGGTCGGACGCGATGAAATTGTCCTCACGCGCGTTCGAGTTGAGAAACTCCTCGAACAGCGAATGGTCGGCCTTGAAGCCGTTGGTGTTGGCATTGGCGACGTTGTTGGCGATGACATCCATCTGCCGTTCCAACGTCATCTGCCGTGACAAGCCGATCAGAAGCGCGTTCTGCATCGGAAATCTCCCCTGAGTGAGCCTGCCACCTCGCTCTCCCAAGCGCCTTGGCCGACCCGTGAACGAGACCGCCAGGTTCTCCCAAACCCTCCGGCCTCGGTCCTCTCTCAGCGAAAGCCGTGCCAACTCGAAAAATGTCGTAATTTCAATGTCTTGTCGATTTTTGAGGGGCGCGGGGAGGCGGCAGAAAGGTTCTGTTAGCCATGTTTGCCCGGCAGATTTTTCCTAGTGGAGGCCCAATCGAAAGATTCCGTTAACCATTATTACCGTAGCGTTTGCGTGTAAGAGGAGCGCACTGCGCTGGGGCATTTGTATCGCGTCACTGTCTGCCAGGAGGCTTCGCTCTTTCGATCCCTTATGAGATGAGCGAGCCTATCGACCATGGCAGACAATGAAGCGGAAGGCGGCGCAGCCGTCGAAGGCGCGGAAGCCGCTCCGCCGAAGAACAAGCTCAAGCTCATCATCATGGCCGTCGGTCTGCTCGCCGTCCTCGGTGGCGGTGCCGCGACCTGGTTCTTCTTCTTCCGTCATGGCGACGACGAGCATCACGCCGAGGCGGCGCCGCCGCCGAAGCCGCCGGCCTTCGTCGACGTGCCCGACATCATGGTCAACCTCGCCGGCGCGCCCGGTGAGCGCGTGCAATATCTCAAGCTCAAGATCGTGCTGGAGCTCAAGGAAGAGAAGCAGATCGAGGCGATCAAGCCGACGATGCCGCGCATCACCGACATCTTCCAGACCTATGTGCGCGAGCTGCGCTCCTCCGACCTCAACGGCTCCGCCGGCGTCTTCCGCCTCAAGGAAGAGCTGACCAAGCGCGTCAATGCGGCGGTTTCCCCGATCCAGGTCAGCGCGGTGCTGTTCAAGGAAGTCGTGATCCAGTGAGCATGACGGGCTAGGGATCATGGCAGGCACCGACCAACCAGACCAGGATGCAATTGCCGCCCAATGGGAGGCCTCGCTTGATTCCGAGGATCCCGCGGAGGCCGCGAAGGCTGCTGCCGCAAACGAACTATCCGAGACCATGGCCCTGCAATGGGCGGCCATGGTCGAGGACGGCAGCCGCGATCTCGGCGCCGGCAAGAATTCCGGCGAGCGGGTGCTGTCGCAGGAGGAGATCGACAATCTTCTCGGCTTCGCGGTCGGCGACGTCACGCTCGACGACCATTCCGGCATTCGCGCGATCATCGATTCAGCGATGGTCTCCTACGAGCGTCTGCCGATGCTCGAAATCGTCTTCGACCGCCTGGTGCGGTTGCTGACGACCTCCTTGCGCAATTTCACCTCCGACAACGTCGAGGTCTCGCTCGACCGCATCACCTCGGTGCGCTTCGGCGACTACATGAACTCGATCCCGCTGCCGGCCGTTCTCTCGGTGTTCAAGGCCGAGGAGTGGGAAAACTTCGGCATGGCGGTGGTCGATTCCAGCCTGATCTATTCGATGATCGACGTGCTGCTCGGCGGTCGCCGCGGCGCCAGCCAGCTCCGCATCGAGGGCCGGCCCTACACCACGATCGAGACCGAGCTGGTCAAGCGGCTGGTCGAGGTGGTACTGGTCGACGCCGAGCAGGCGTTCCGGCCGCTGTCGCCGGTCACCTTCACGATCGACCGGCTCGAGACCAATCCGCGTTTCGCCGCGATCAGCCGTCCCGCCAACGCCGCGATCCTGGTGCGCCTGCGCATCGACATGGAAGATCGCGGCGGCAACATCGAGCTGCTGCTGCCTTACGCGACCATCGAGCCGATCCGGGGCGTCCTGCTCCAGATGTTCATGGGCGAAAAATTCGGCCGCGACACGATCTGGGAGGGCCATTTCGCCACCGAGATCAACCAGGCCGAGATCGCGGTCGATGCCGTGCTCTACGAGGCCGAAATCCCGCTCAAGCAGCTGATGCGGCTCAAGGTCGGCGACACCCTGCCGCTCGACATGCGCGCGGATGCCAACGTGACCGTGCGTTGCGGCGACGTCACTCTGACCGAGGGGCGGATGGGCCGGGTCGGCGACCGCGTCGCGATACGGGTGACGAAACCCCTGCGCAAGCCAAGTACGACACTTGCGATGTTCGAGAAGGTGGACGAGCAGAACAAGATGATGGAGGCCCCATGAACCACTCCCTGGGAATGGCGATCGAGACGCTGGTGGCTATCCTGCTGATGCTGACCATCGTCTACTGTGTCATGCTCAACAAGCGGCTGACGCGGCTGAAGGCGGACGAGCATTCGCTGAAGGCGGTCATCGGCGAGCTGATCACTGCCACCGAGATCGCCGAGCGCGCGATCGGCGGGCTGAAGCTCGCGGTACGCGACGTCAACGAGAACCTCGGCAGCCAGCTGGCGGCGGCGACGCAGATGTCGGACCAGCTCTACAAGCAGCTCGGCGAAGCCGACAACGTGGTGCGGCGCCTGTCCAAGATCGCGATCGCCGCGCGCCCTGCGGCGAGCCCGGAAGCGGCCGCGGTGCCCGCGGCCAAGCCCTCATCGGCGAAGGCGGTGGCGGCTGCGGCCGAAGCCTTCTCCGAGCGCCGACGATCCAACGGCCTTGCGGCATAAAGTCAGGGTATGAAATCCTTTCGTAACATCCGCGTCATTCCAGTCGTCCTGGTCGCCGTCGCAGGGCTCGCCACGCTCAAGGTCGTGGGCCTCGTGATCAATGGCGGCTATGTCTTCGACTACCAGCCGAGCCAGATCAAGAAATCCTGGGCGCAGGAGAATCTGAACTTTCCGACGGGGCGGGAAGACCCCGATATCACGGGATCTACCCACGGCGCGCCGAAGGAGGCGCCAAAGCCCGCCGCGCCCGAGACCAAACCCGAGGGCACCGTGGTCAAGATGGACGAGGCCCAGCCGCAGGTCTCGGCCTCCGAGCGCGCGATCCTGGAGCGCTTGCAGGCACGCCGCCAGGAGATCGAGTCCCGCCAGCGCGAGATCGACATCCGCGAGAGCCTGCTGAAGTCGGCCGAGAAGCGCATCGAAAACAAGGTTGAGGAGATGAAGGCGGTGGAATCCCGCATCTCCGCGACCCAGGCCGAGCAGAAGGCCGCTGAAGCCCAGCGCATGAAGGGCCTCGTGACCATGTATGAGGGCATGAAGCCCAAGGATGCCGCGCGGGTGTTCGACCGGCTCGAGATGGGCGTGCTGATCGAGATCGCCTCGCAGATCGCGCCGCGAAAGATGTCGGACATCATGGGAGTGATGTCGCCGGAGGCCGCCGAGCGGCTGACGGTCGAGATGGCCCGCCGGGCCAATGGCGGCGGCGATCAATCGGCCGCGGCCGGCGACCTCCCCAAGATCGACGGCAAGCCGACGCAAAAGCCGAATTGAAGGCTCCGAAGGCGCGGCGCGCTGCGGCAGCCTGCGCGCAATCGCGCGGTCGTTCGGCCTGTACGCGGCTAGACGCCTTGCGTGTCTAGTTCGCGAACCGCTGTTGAACCCTGGGACCCGTCGCGCTCAGCGGCTTCTCGACGGGAAGGAGGGTCTCGCAGTGCTGCCTGATCAGCGCAGCCTTCGTCGTGCGAGTCACGAGATGAAGGGTGCTGTGGCAGCAGGAACACTCGTATACCTTTAGTGCATAGCCCCGCGCGATTGGAAAGACGGCTACGACCGCTCTTGCCTGGCTACATACAATGCAGTTGGCTTCTCCGCTCATTGATTGCTCCCCCAAAAAAGTTGACCAATCGCATTCGCATCGCAATGATCACATTTGATTCAGAGTCGTTGATGGACCGCAACACCTCTGAGGTTGTGCGAGCCTACTCGGCAACCAAGTACGCAGATCAAACGCGCCGGGGAGTGGGGTGATCGCGAGCTTGATGTCTTTGCCGCACGAAGCTCGTCGGCTCGCGTTGCAGATGCAGCTGAAGCAAGCGGCATCTTCTGAGGCTGCGATGAGTTGACGCGTGCAACTGTGAACTGGAGTACAGTGGTGCTGGAGAGTTCGTCCTAGGCTCCCGCCATCGGCAATCAGCCGCGCGGGCGGAAGCCATGAATTACTCGTCCGTAGCAGAACGCGCAATCGAAGCCGTCAATCGGCTGCTCATCGCGGCGATGACGTTGGCCTGGACATCCGCGCTTGACCATCAGCATGCATTGCCGCCGCAAGAAGAAGATGGCGACACTGACGATGTTTGTCCCGAGCGGGACAGCTCCGCCGCATCGGATGGCACCGGAATACAACACTGAAGATCCAGTTGCCCTGCGGACATCACACGATCAGATCGTGGGGCACGTGGGCGTGAGCTGAGCCTGCGCCGTGAGCCGGATCAATATGCGGCGGGGACGGCTCAGGCATCGACGCCGCCCTGAATCCGTGGACGACGCCAGCATGTTCGTGATGACCGGACGGGTCCGAAGGATCGTCCCATCCTGCGCTGAGCTCTGAATGGTGGCCATGCAAAGCGCCATCCTTGATGGCGTAGGGTTCGACCGCCGCGTGCCAGGGCGCGGGCGCAATGTCACCCGAACCGTCAGAGCCGTGCTGCTTGAAATGAAATGAGTCCCCGAGGTGAACCGAAGCAACTCGAGGAAGGCCGTTCTCGGCTATCGGGTCCCCATGATGATGCTCGCGCAAGTGATTTTCGTGGTGTGACGTCTCGATGGAGTCTGGGCCGGACTCGATGCTCGGGTCGACCGTGGACGGTGTGACCGGGCCGCTGTCCTTGGTGGCCACGCTCTCTGGAGCGGGCGCGATCTCCTTGCCGTTGCCGAACGGTGTCAGCTTGTCGAATACGAACCTATTCTCCGCGACTGCCGTGGAATGCAGCTGGTGGACGGGCTGCACGTGGCTCACCGCGGAGGCCGCGTTCCCGCCGGTGGGGGCGTCCGATCGCGTGTTCGTATCGTCGGGCTGAACGAACTGGGTGTGCCCGACCCGGACAACCCGTTCGCAATCGGCATCGAATGTGCACCCGCTCGCCTTCGCAGCTTGCCCGGGCCCGTCTCCGTCGATCAGGGCGGCTCGCTCATGGACGATTTCGCCCGATGAGAGGCTGGCCGCCGTCGTCGGGCTACCGGTCGCGTCGTTGTCCGCGCCCGGTTCCAGATTGGCCGGCGCGGCTGCCATCGCATGACCCGACGTTTCCAGCGCGAGCATGAAATCCGACGTCTGGACGGTGGAGAAGCCATCGAGATGGATTTCCACCAGACTGGAATCGCCGATGCTCAGGCTTTGATCCGTCGGATTGACGTACACGATGGTCTGGTTCGCCGAGCTGTCGTAGAGCCAGGCGATCGTATGTGCGGGCACCGTCGTGCTGGAGGGGTCGAGTGCCAGAACGGAGAGGGTGAGCGCGCCGAGAGCTATCAGGTCGCCCCGCTCAGAGTCTGCCTTGAAACCAGAGATGATATCAGGGCGCGCTGCACTGGAATTCGACGTCGAGGCAAAGACGAAATGATCGTCTCTGGAGCCGCCGGCAAGAAGGGTCTGTTCGTGCCCGTCGTGAGAGGTGTCGCGACCGCCGTTTGTGCCGATCTTGCCATGATCGGGACTTTCGCCGGAGGCGCCGATGCCATCCGTGTTCGCGTCATGGGTGCTCGCAGCCACCGTCGGACCGGCGGCAAACGCTCTCGCAGCCGCATTGTTTTCGGGGGGCGCGGTGGCGTGGGGCGGATCGGCGGCATTGAGAGCTGCCGCGTGGCCGAACTGGTCGCGATCGTCGGCGCCGTGGATTGTGATGGCTATGGTCTGTTCCGTCCCATCGATGGTCGTGACCGTGAAGGTGTCGGTCAAAGTCTCGCAGGAAGGAAGCGCCTGCACGGCACAGTTGGTGGTGTCGAGCGTGTAGGTCCACACACCGGCGGCGGTCATCGTGAAAGCGCCGTAGCCGCCCGCGCTCCGGGTCGCACAAGTGACCGGCGTGAATGTGTTCGGCGTGTTGTCGACGTCGGTGTCAGTCAGTCTGCCGCTCGCCGTCGGCTTGCCGTGTTCCCTGCAATCGGGCTCGGTCACCGAGCCAGTGATGCAGCCGTGGATGATGGCCGGATCGTTCGTGCCGTGGATGGTGATCGTCACCACCTGCGCGGTGCCGTCGACGGTGGTCACGGTGAAGGTGTCGGTCAGGGTGTCGTAGGCGTTCAGCGCCTGGACGGCGCAATTGGTGTCATCGAGCGTGTAGGTCCAGACGCCGTCAGCCGTCATCCGGAAGCAGCCGTAGCCATGGTCGCTCGCCCTTGGCGAGGTCACCGGCGTGAAGCTGTCGGGAGTATTGTCGACATCCGTATCTGCAAGCTTGCCGGTCGCGATCGGAGTCCCGGGCTTCCAACATGCGGCTTCCGTCACGGTGCCGGTCGTCGTCCCGGAAATGATGGCAGCATCGTTGGCGCCGTTGATCGTGATGGTAATCAACTGCGGGGTGCCGCCGATGCTGGTCACCGTGAAGGTGTCTGTCAGCGTCTTGCCGACGTTCAGAGCCTGCACTGCGCTGTTGGATTGATCGAGCGTGTAGCTCCAGACGCCGTCGGCGGTCATGGTGAAAGTGCCGTAGCCGTGTGCACTCTTCGTCGGGGAATTGACGGCCGTGAAAGTGTTGGCGGGGTCGTCGACGTCGATATCCGAAAGCTTGCCGGTTGTGACAGGTGGGCCAGGTGGGCCGGATGCGGCATTGGCGACGCCGCCGGATTCGACTGACGAGCCGGTCGTCGTGCCGGAGATGATCGCCGCGTCGTCGGCCCCGTTGATGTTGATCGTGAAGGCCTGTTGAGCCGAAAGCGACCCGTCGGACACGGTGATCACAAAGCTATCGGTGGTCGGCGTCTTCAGCGCGTTGATCGCGCCACTGTTGGGAACGAAGGCATAGGCGCCAGTCGAGCTGTTCAGATAAAGCGTGCCATAAGAGCTGGTCTTCGATACGTCGTAGATCGCTCCCTGCAGCGCGGTAGCGCCCGTAGCGCCTCCGCTGATGCCGAAAGTCAGCGCGGCGCTGGAGCTGCTGGCGCTGAAGGTTCCCCTCGTTGCGGCGAAGACGTCGAACGCGACCGTGTCGAGTTCAAGCGGGCCCGCCTGCACATTCAAGATCGGCGGCGTCCGCACGGGCGTGATGATGTCGGGCACCGTGACGATGATCGGCTGCAACGGCAGCAGTGCGCTTGGCGCCGCGGGCGCTATGAAATTGATCGGCTCCAGCGGCAGAGATTCGACGAACGGAGGCGTGCCGGACCCGTTCTTGCCAAATCCCTTCGAGAAATTTTCGAGCGCCTCCTGCTGGGCCACCCGCAGCTCCTCCATGCGGGTCGCGCTGTTGTCGAGCTGATTCACGGTAAGCCCGGAGCCGACCTTGCTCAGCACGACCGTTTGTCCGGGGTCCTCGACGATGATGTGCCGCGGGATTGATTCCTTGGTCGTGAGCTCGAACGTGCCGTGTGCAAAGTCCTTGTATGTAATCGTATCGTCGTCCAGGAACGTTGCGTTCGGGTCTGCGGCCCTGACCTCTTTGATCATCGAGAAGAGCAATGCCGTGAGCGACAGCATCCCGAAACGGCCGGCAGAGGCTCGCTCATGAGATTGAATAGCGGGTACATCAGGAGGATTGCTCTTCGCCGTCTTCACGCGGCGATGCAGGCCCGCAGCGGCTTCGCGCTCGCCCCCGTGCTCTGCAGTGGACGTGACGGCCATTTTTCAACCTCGATTGCCCTAGCGGTCGGCCTCAGGCGTCGCCCTATGCCGCCGCGTCTTGGCCGGCTTGCCGCGTCACGCGATCGGGAACAATTTTGTGCCGGCAACCTCAGCTATGCCCGCTAAAAAGTTGTCGTTTCTGAGAATTCCGCCCAGGCTGATCACGGCAGAATTGCTGACGTTTCGCCCGACGGTACCGCTTTCAGCGCTAAAAGCTGTTTGAAATTGCCTGGCGCGGATAGTGACTCTTTTGGACACGGCGATCAGCCATTCGGATTACCCCGGAATAACCATTTTGGCTGTCGTGGTTTGCTGTTGCTGGTCTGCCATTATCCCCGATGGCTTTCGCCAGCGCTGTCGGAGCCGTTCGGATGCTCGAGGATCATATCTTCGAAAAGGAGGAAGCCATGGGCGCTCGTGCAGCGATTGTTCTCGTGGCAGGTCTCGTGCTTGCGCTGGCCGCTTCGTCACCCCGCCCGGTTCAGGCGCAGGACGATTCTCCGCGGCGCGCCGTGCTGGACTCGTCGTCAAAGCCAATCGGGAAAGTTGTGACAGCCGATGGCTCGGTCATCATCGAGCATGCGGGCGCCGCCATTGTCCAGGCAAACGTCGGGGCCGAATCCATCCAGACGAAAGTCGGTGATCCCGTCTATTTGGGCGATGTGGTTCGAACCGGTGCCGACAGTCGGGTCGGCATCAATTTCGTCGATGGAACTTCGTTCAACTTGTCGAGCAACGCCCGCATGACATTGGACGAATACGTCTACGAGCCGGGTGGAAAGTCCAATTCGACAGCCTTCAACCTGACCAAGGGTACGTTCGTTTTTGTTGCCGGCCAGGTTGCGAAGACCGGTGACATGAAGATCGAAACGCCGGTCGCGACGATGGGCATTCGAGGCACTACACCTCACGTCGAAATCTCGGACGACGGAACCACCAGGTTTTCCACTCTGATCGAAGAGGGCAAGACCAAATATACGAAGAAGCCCGGCGCAGCGGGGCCACGCCAACCCGAGCAAAGGGCCGAGCAAAGGCTCAATCTGAACATCTGTCGCGGCTGCTAGAGAATTGGTCCGAGCCGGTGCAATCGCCAGATCTCAGAAGATCGGGAGCCTGACATGAAACCAGGATCCTCCGTTGCCGAAGGCGGACTGGCGCTTGTCGTCCTGATGTGGGTCGGCTTGCCGGTCGCGGCCCAGAACTCCGGGGTGAAGGACAGCTATCTCAGCAATATCGAACTGTGCAACGGGACGGGTACCACCTCGCTCGATGCCCGGATCGGCGCCTGCACGACTTTCATACAGGCGCGTCCAGATTCGTCGGCAGCTCTGGCAATCGCGTATAACAATCGCGGCAACGCCTACACGGCAAAGGGCGACTACGACAGCGCCATCAGCGACTTCGATCAGTCGATCGCACTCAATCCGACATACGCAAAGGCCTTCAACAACCGCGGCGTGGCTCACTTGAGGAGACGTGAATATGAGCTCGCGATCGAAGCCTTTGATGATGCGATCAAGCTCGATCCCGGCTATGGCGCTGCCTTCGTCAACCGCGCCGGAGCCTATCTGAAGAAAAACGACCACCAGCGCGCGGCGCATGATTACGACGAGGCAATCCGTCTCCAGCCCGCCTCGCGGGCGGCATGGAGCGGACGATGTTGGACCCGCGCGGTTCTCAGCGCCTCGCGAGAAGCGCTGGAGGATTGCGACAGAGCGCTTCAATCGGGATCGACCAGCGCTGCCGTGTACGACTCGCGTGGGCTGATCCACCTGAAGATGGGTGAGTTCGGTGCGGCGATCGATGACTACAATGCTGCCTTGCGAGTCGCCCCCGAATTGGCGAGCGCGCTTTTTGGTCGCGGGCTTGCCAAGCTGAAGCAAGGCGATGCGATCGGCGGAAAATCTGACATTTCGACTGCAAGGACAATTCAGAAGAACATCGGCGACGAGTTCGCGCGTTATGGCGTCGATTACGACTGAGTTGGCTCGGTGAGGCGGAACGAATCGGAGGTGAATATGGATGCAAGGTTCGCGCTCATTCAAGCTCACGACGATAGCATTCGCCGCTATCAGCGGTTGTTGAACACACAGTTGACCGATCTCGAGCGTGAGTACATCGAGAGCCGAATCTCGGAAAAGCGATTGACCTTGCAGTCAATTCGCGAAGCGCGAGGCAAGTTGAATGCCTTGCCGGCCAATCGCGGGGTTTGATTGGCATTCCTGACGGGTGCGGACGAAGGGGGTGTTAACACCTCCTTAACCACTTGCTCCCCAGATTTCGAAGCACGAACGCCCGAGCCCGCAAGCAGGCGTCGCGACGCACTGTGCCGGGTGAATTCGTCATTACAGCATTAACAAGTCCTTAATTGGCAAAACCTACAGTCGACGGCACGGGCCGGCGCCAGTGCCGGCATGGACCGCCGAATTGGAAGAAACGCCGCCAATGGCGCAGAAGGCTGCCGCTGGATTTATGTCGCGAGCCCGCGCTTTGGCGCGGGGGTTGTCGCGCCATGTCCGCAAGGCGCCCGTGCTGGCGGCCTGCCTGCTT
Organism: Bradyrhizobium sp. 63_E2_N1_3; assembly: GCF_052076005.1. Lineage (NCBI taxonomy): Bacteria > Pseudomonadati > Pseudomonadota > Alphaproteobacteria > Hyphomicrobiales > Nitrobacteraceae > Bradyrhizobium > Bradyrhizobium sp. 63_E2_N1_3. The sequence continues at coordinate 3,234,504 of NZ_CP197235.1, forward strand.
ATCGGCCTTGGTGCGCCCGCCCGCGCCGCCGATGTGGTCCGGGGCGAGGCGACTTTCTCGGCCGGTGGCGGCTTTGCCCGTCTGGTGATCAAGCTCGGCGAGGACGTTCCCTCCGAGGTGACGACGGCCGGCTCCATTCTCATCATTCGCTTCGACCGGGCGGTCGACGTTCCCGTCGATCGCGTTCCGGAAGGTGCGCCCGACTACGTCAATTCTGCCCGCCGCGATCCCGACGGCAGCGCCATCCGCCTGTCGCTGGCGCGGCGCGTCACCGTCAACACCATGAATGCCGGCGAGCGCACCTTCATCGATCTCTTGCCGGAGGGCTGGAAGGGGCCGCCGCCAAGCCTGCCCATGGACGTGGTCAGGGAACTGGCCGAGCGTGCGCGTGTCGCCGAACGTGCCTTGCGCGCCCAGCGCGCCGCAGCCGAGACCAAGAAGCGTCCGCAGATCCGCGTGCGCGCCTCGGTGCAGCCGACTTTCGTGCGCTTCGTGTTCGAGATGCCCGACGGCGTCGGCGTGTCCTCCGTGCTCAACGAGCAGAAGCTGACGCTCGCGTTCAATGCCGGCCTCAATTTCGATCTGGCGGACGCGGTCGTCGCCGCGCCCCCGAACGTCGCCTCGATCAAGCAGAAGTCCGACATCGACCAGACCAGTGTCGAGATCGCGCTGATCGGCGATTCGGACGTGCACTCCTTCCGCGACGAGAAGAATTACGTCGTCGACATCTCCTTCCAACCCGACAAGGGCAAGACCGCCGCGACGGCTGAGGCGGTGATCGCGCAGGCGAAGCCTATGGCCCAAGGCCATGGACCGGCTCCGGAAAAGCCGGCGGCGGAAAAGCCGGCGGCGGAGAAGCCGAAGGAGGTCCATCGCGAGATCGCGCCGCCGACGTCCGAGACGATCGCGCGCGAAGCCAGGATCGAAGCCAAGATCGAAGCCAAGCCCGAGGTGAAGCCGGAAGCTCCGGCGGCGATGCCGCCGGCCGAAGCACCGAAGCCTGCGCCGGCTCCAGCGGCCGAAGCACCGCATGCCGCGGAACCGCACAAGGACGTGTCGAAGCCTGCGGCGTCGGCAACGGAAGCTGTGGTCGCGCCCGTCAAGCCCGCGGTGTCCGAAGCGCCCAAGGAGGTCGTGAAGGAGGCTGCGAAAGAGCCGGTCAAGGACAGCGTCAAGGTCGCACCTGCCGAGGCGCCGGCTGCGCCGCAGCCCACCGTGGCCAGCGTCGATGTGCGCCGCGACAGCGATGGCTTGCGCGTGATCTTCCCGCTTCAGGTGGCAACGCCTGCGGCGGCGTTCCGCCGCGGTGATACGGTGTGGCTGGTGTTCGATACGCCGAAGCCGATCGACGTCGAGGCGATCCGCAGTCGGGGCGGTGCGATGATCGGCGAGGTCAGCCGCATGCCGCTCGACAAGGGGCAGGCGGTCCGCATCCGTCTCACCCGGCCGCTGGTCTACTCGCTGACGAGCGAGGAGGTCGGCAAGGAGACCAATTGGCTCCTGACGCTCGCCGACAAGATCCAGGCGACGCCGCTGCCGCTGATGATGTCGCGCAACATCACCGACCCCGCACTCGCCAATATCGCGATCCCCTTCGCCAATCCGGGCCTGTTGCACAAGCTGACCGATCCCGACGCCGGCGACACGCTCTATGTCGTCACCGGGCAGCGGCCGGTGCGCGGCTTCATCAAGCGGCAGGATCTCGTCGATCTCTCGCTGCTGGAATCCGCGCACGGCATCGCGATCCGGCCGAACTCCGACGAGGTCGGCGTCGAGGTCGGATCCGACAAGGTCATTCTCGGCAAGAAGGGCGGACTGACGCTGTCGCCGGTCGATATCTCCGCCGAGCGCGCGCCGACCGCGGTGCGGCCGGTCTTCAGTCCGGAAGGCTGGCGCAAGGGCCAGTCGGAGGATTTCTGGACGCGCCAGGGCAGTCTGATCACGGCGATCGCGGCCGTCGAGCCGGCGCAGCGCTCGCTGCCGCGGCTCGATCTCGCGCAGTTCTACATGTCGCGCGCCATGTACCACGAAGCCAAGTCGGTGACCGACCTGATGCTGGCCGATCCCCTCAACAAGGAGGAGAGCGGCGCGCTGATCATGCATGCGATCGCGAACATCTTGATCGGCCGGCCGGCGCAGGGCTTGAAGGACCTCGCCAATCCCGTGATCGGCAACAGCCACGATTCCCAACTCTGGAAGGCGCTCGCCTATGCGCGCCAGGGCAAGTGGGCGGATGCGCGCGAGAAGTTCAAGAACGTCGAATTCGCCATCGCCTCGCTGCCGATCGACATCCAGCGCATCGTGACGATGGAGGCGATGCGCGCCTCGCTCGAGGTGAAGGATTATGCCGGCGCCTCCAAGCGCCGCAGCGAGATCGAGGTGGTCGGCATATCGCCAGAGGCGGCGCCCGGCTTCGCCGTGCTGCGCGGCCGGCTCGCCGAGGCGCTCGGGCACGACAGGGATGCGCTCGACGACTACAAATTCGCGGTCGCCTCGAACGATCGTCAGGCGGCGGCCGAGGCCAAGCAGCTCGAAGTGGCGCTGCGGCAGAAGCGCGACGAGATCAGCAAGGAAGACGCGCTGCGTGAGCTCGAGACGCTGTCGATGACCTGGCGGGGCGACTCGATCGAGGTCAAGACGCTCCAGATGCTGTCGCAGATATATGCCGAGAACGGGCGCTACCGGGACGCGCTCAGGGCGGCGCGCACCGCGACAAGGCTCCAGCCGAACGCCGAGGCCTCGCGTCAGGCGCAGGACCTCGCCTCCGACCTGTTCACGCAGATCTTCCTGGGGCCCAAGGGCGACGAGCTGCCGCCGGTCGAGGCGCTCGGGATGTTCTACGAGTTCCGCGAACTGACGCCGATCGGCCGCCGCGGCGACGAACTGATCCGCCGCCTCGCCGATCGTCTCGCCTCGATTGACCTGCTCGACCAGGCCGCCGAACTGTTGCAGTACCAGGTCGACCATCGCCTCGAAGGCGCAGCCCGCGCCCAGGTCGCCGCGCGCCTGTCCATGATCTACCTCGCCAACCGCAAGCCCGACATGGCGATCTCGGCGCTGCGCGCGAGCCGCATCAGCGATCTCTCCGGTGAGCTACGGCAGCAGCGGCTGCTGCTGGAGGCGCGCGCGCAGAGCGACGTCGGCCGCCACGATCTCGCGCTCGACATCGTCTCCAACGTTTCCGGACGCGAGGTGCTCCGCCTGCGCTCCGACATCTTCTGGGCGGCGCGGCGCTGGCGCGAATCCGCCGAGCAGATCGAGCTCTATTACGGCGACCGCTTCCGCGACTTCAAGCCACTCAACGCGGTGGAGAAGAGCGACATCATCCGCGCCGCCGTCGGCTATGCGCTCGCCGACGATTCGATCGGCCTGTCGCGCTTCCGCGAGAAATATGCGCCGCTGATGAGCGAGAGTGCGGACCGGGTCGCCTTCGACATCGCGAGCAAGCCGGCAGCGTCCTCCAGCGCCGAATTTGCCGAGATCGCCAAGCTCGCTGCCAGCGTCGACACGCTCGACGGCTTCCTGCGCGAGATGAAGCAGCGCTTCCCCGACGCAACCGCCCGCGCGCCGGCCTCGCCGCAAGCCAAGGACGAGGCCGACCACACCGGCTCGCTGCCCACGATCCCCGTCGTGCGGCAGATCAAGATGACGCGGTAGGAACCCTGCTACTACGAGGCCTCTCGACAGGTGCCCGTTGAAGCGGCAACCTGCGCGTCTTCATGCCGGGAGAGCGTCGATATGAGCAAGCCTGCCAAGACCGAAGCCGAACTCATCGCCATGGCGCGGGCCGAATTGAAGGTCCATGCCGATGGTCCGGATGACCTCGTCATCTTGATCGTCCGCGACGGCGATAGCTGGGAATTCCGCGCCGATGCCGACCAGGCCGCGACGGATAAGCCGGGCTTCCCCGAAAGCGTCGCCATGCTGGTGCAGATCGGCGATCACCTCAGCAAGCAGTATGACGTGAAGGGGTAGGGGCGCTGTCGACGCCGTCTCACTGTACGCCACGTTCTCGGTGTCATCGCCCGACTTGATCGGGCGATCTAGTATTCCAGAGACCGCAGTGATGAAATCGAAAGGCCGCGGCGTACTGGATGCCCCGGTCAAGCCGGGGCATGACGGCGGATGGAGCCGCAGCTATCCGCCCCCGTAACTCTGCACCAGGCTTCCCGCCACCAGCGACCAGCCATCGACCAGCACGAAGAAGATCAGCTTGAACGGCAGCGAGATCGTTGCGGGCGGCAGCATCATCATGCCCATCGACATCAGCACGGAGGCGACGACGAGGTCGATGATCAGGAAGGGGAGAAACAGCAGGAAGCCGATCTCGAAGGCGCGCTTCAACTCGGAGATCATGAAGGCGGGGACGAGGATGCGCAGGGCGAGGTCGTCCGGCGTGGCCGGCGGCGGCTCGCCGGAGAGATCCAGGAACAGCTTGAGGTCCTTCTCGCGCACGTTCTTCTGCATGAAGCCGCGCAAGGGGACGGAAGCGCGCTGGAGTGCGTCCTCGACGCCAAGCTGGTTGGCGACGAGCGGGCGGATGCCCTCGTCGTAGGACTTCTGCAGGACAGGTCCCATCACGAAGAAGGTGAGGAACATCGCGAGCGCGATGATCACCGAGTTCGGCGGCGCGGTCGCCGTGCCCATCGCGGTGCGCAGCAGCGACAAGACGACCACGATGCGCGTGAATGACGTCATCATGATCAGGATCGACGGCGCGATCGACAGCACCGTGAGCAGCGCGATGAGCTGGATCGCGCGCTCGGTGACGCCGCCCCCCTGACCGCCGAGATTGATGCTGATGTCCTGCGCATGCGCAGGCATCGCGAGCGAAGCCGCGGCGATCAGGACAGAAAGAAAAACAACTCTACGCGGGAGGGCCGGCAGCCTCACGAAGACGGCTTCGGACGGCCGAGCAGCGAGGCCATCTCGTCTTCGAGATTTTCAAAGCTGGTCTTCTCCGCGGCCGGCTTTGCGGGCGGAGCCGGGGGTGCCGGCGGCTCGCTGCGCGCGGCGCGGGGCGGCGGCGGCGGCGCGGGCGGCTCGGGCGCAACCGGAGGCGCGACCGTCTCGCCGGCGGGGCGGCGCAGTGCGGCTTCGAGACGCTGCGCCATCTCGGCGAGATTCTGCTCGGCGTTCGAGGGCGCGGCAGGAGCGGGGGCCGGCGGCGGAACGGGCGGAGCCTGCGGCACGGGCGGGGGAGGCGGTGGCGCGGCCGCGCGCTCGGCGCGCACCGGGGGCACTTTCACCGGCTCGGTCTGCCGCGGGGGACGTGGCATCAGCGGAGGCTCGTTGCGGGCGATGCGCGGCGGAACCGGCTCGGGGCGTGCCTCGCGCTCGGGGCGCGGCGGCAGGATCGGCTCAGGCGGAAAGCCGGCCAGTGGCGGTTCGTTGCGGCGCTCGGCCAGTGCGGGAGCGGGCCGGCGTACCTCGTCGGCGAAGGAGGGGCGCGGCCGCGGCGGCGGCTCGGGCATTTGCGGTTCGGGATGATCGAGCAGTTCGGGCCGCGGAGCTTCGTCGGTCCAGCTGCTGGTATCGGGCATCGGGGCAAGGCGCGGCGGCTCGGCGGCATTGGAACGCTGCGGAAGCTGGTCGCGGCCGGGCGCTGCGCGCACGATATTGGGCTCGACGACGATGTCGGTGGGACCGCCAATCATCAGGAGATGCTCGACATTGTCACGCCGGACCAGCACCAGGCGGCGCCGGCCATCGACCGCGGCGGCATCGATCACGGCAAGCCGGGGCATCCGGCCGCGCTGGGTGTTGGCACCGAGCCGGCTGCTGGCGAATCGGCGAACCAACCATGCGGCGACGCCGATCAACGCCAGAACGACGATGAACGCCACGATGAAGGTGATTGGGCTGCCTTGCATACTTGTCCCCGACAAATGGCGCTTTTCTCGTGCCCATGGTCAGACGCGCCAACCATCGGCGTGGGATGCCCCAAACTGCGATTTCTTAACGTCCCACGGCAAGTTTTGCCGTCCCCAGCTCTTAATAACCTATGAATCGCTCGATCCAAAACGACTTCTTGGCCTGTGCATGGCCCGCCAAACGGTTGGGTTAATGCCGCTTTTGGATGCGTAGAATCACGGGGGGCGCAAAGTGGTGTTCCATCAAGGGACATGCATCGACGCCATCTTTAACCACCTGTTAACCATACACGCGGCAAATTCTGCCTAGCTTCGGGCCTTTGGTCCGAGAGGCGGAAGGAGCCGCAACGATGTCCATCAACGACCTCCCGGTGCTGTCGGCGCTTCGCACCAAGATGCAGTGGCACCAGGAGCGCCAGCGCGTCCTGTCCGAGAACGTCTCCAATTCCGACACGCCCAAATTCCGGCCGCGCGACCTGGTCGAGCCGAAGCTCGACAAATCAGGCGCCGTCACTGGCTCGATGGGCCCCCTGGCGCTCACCCGCACCAGCGGCTCCCACATGACGCCATCCGGCGCGGCCTCGGGCTTCGACCAGAACAGGAATGCGGGTTTCGAGACCCGTCCCGCGGGCAACGCCGTCAATCTCGAGGAGGAGATGATGAAGGCCGCCAGCAACCAGATGGACTACGCGGCGGCGACCTCGCTCTATTCCAAGAGCCTGCATCTGCTCAAGACCGCGATCGGCAAAGGCTAGAGCATGATCCGGAAAAGTGTGCGGGCGGTTTTCCCTCGCGACAAACGCGGAACGCGTTTGCGCGGAGATCATGCTCAAGAGCTGAGGGAAGCGCATCATGGCGAATGACAGCAGCGACTTTGCCCGCTCGATGGCGATCGCGACCTCCGGCCTGCGCGCGCAGGCCGGGCGCATGCGGGTGATCTCGGAGAACATCGCGAACGCGGATTCGACCTCGCAGACATCAGGTGGCGATCCCTACCGGCGCAAGGTGCCGACCTTCTCCTCCGCGCTGGACCGCACGCTCGACGCGCAGGTCGTCACCCTCGGCAGGATCAAGCCGGACCAGTCGAACTTCCGCACCAAATTCGAGCCGAACAATCCGGCCGCCGATGCGACCGGCAACGTCAAATATCCCAACGTGAACTCGGTGGTCGAGATGACCGACATGCGCGACGCGCAGCGGTCCTATGAGGCCAATCTCAACATCATCAGTGCGACGCGCCGGATGATCCAGCGCACGCTCGACATCCTCAAGAGCTGAACAGGACAATTAAGCCATGGCATCACCGACAATCGCAGCCAATGCTTATGCCAACCTCGCCCGCGTGCTGGAGAACAGCGGCGCCGGCAAGGGCAGCGAAGCGAGCGGGCAGTCCTTCGCGTCGCTCCTGAAAGACGCTGTCGGCAGCGTCATGGAGTCCGGCCGCAAGTCCGACGCGCAGACGGTGGCGATGGCCGCCGGCAAGGCCAACGTGATGGACGTGGTGACGGCGGTCGCCGACACCGACGTCGCGGTGTCCACGCTGGTCTCGGTCCGCGACCGCGTGATCGCGGCATATGAAGACATCATGAAGATGCCGATCTGATCGGTCCTGTCATTCCGGGGCGCGACGAAGTCGCAAACCCGGAATCCATAACCACGATCGGGAGTATGGATTCCGGGCTCTCGCTTCGCGAGCCCCGGAATGACGAACAACTCATAGTGAGAAAAAGAACATGACCGGACCTGAAACCCTCGACGTCGCGCGTGATGCGATCTGGACCATCGTGATCGTGTCGTCGCCGCTGATGGTGGTCGGCCTCGTGGTCGGCGTCGTCGTGTCGCTGTTCCAGGCGCTGACGCAGATCCAGGAGCAGACGCTGATCTACGTGCCGAAGATCCTGGCCATCTTCGCCACGATGCTGCTGGCGCTGCCGTTCATGGCCGACGCACTCCATTCCCACATGATGCGGATCTCGTCGCGAATCATCGGCGGCTGAGGCACAATGCGCCCGTCATGCGCATCGACGTCTCGCTGCTGCCGGCGCTCGCCGCTTCCTTCATGCTCGCCTTCGCCCGGGTCGGTGCGATGGTGATGCTGTTGCCGGGGCTGGGCGAGACCAACATTCCGACGCGGATCAAGCTGGCGATCGCGCTGCTGCTGACGCTGATCATCCTGCCGCTGCATCGCAACGCCTACCACGTCGACATGGGCTCGATCGCGCCGCTGCTGGTCATGATGCTGCATGAGATCGTGATCGGCATCGTGCTGGGGGCGACCGCGCGCGTGACGTTGTCGGCGCTTCAGGTCGCGGGCGCCGTGATTGCGCAGCAGATGGGGCTCGGCTTCGTCACTTCGGTCGATCCGACACAGGGACAGCAGGGCGTGCTGGTCGGCAATTTCCTGACCATGCTCGGGGTGACGCTGCTGTTTGCCACCGACAGCCATCATCTGGTGATCGCTGCGCTGAACGACAGCTACACGATCTTCGCGCCCGGCGAGACCGTATCGAGCGGCGACGTCGCTTCACTGGCGACGCGCGCCTTTGCCGCCGCGTTCAGCCTGGGCTTGCAACTTTCCGGACCGTTTCTGGTGTTCGGCCTCGTCTTCAACATCGGGCTCGGCGTGCTGGCGCGGCTGATGCCGCAGATGCAGGTCTATTTCGTCGGCGTGCCGCTGTCGATCTTCGTGGGCTTCCTGGTGCTCGCCGTGGTGCTCACCGCGATGATGGGCACGTATCTCGACTATTTCATCGGTGTGATGCACCAGATGATGCCGCTCAAATAGGTGATCGATGGCAGACGACAACGATCCCGACAGTCAAACAGAAGACCCGACACAAAAGCGTCTCGAAGAGGCGCTCGAACGCGGCGACGTCGCCAAGAGCCAGGAGATCAACACCTGGTTCATGATCGCGGGCGGCACGCTCGTGGTCTCCACCTTCTCGGGCTCGGTGGGCAGCGGGCTGGTGACGCCGATGCGCAACCTGCTTGCCAATTCCTGGATGATCAAGACCGACGGCAGGGCTCTGCTCGCGCTGATGCAGCAGATCGAGGTCGCCGTGCTCGCAGCGATCGGCGTGCCCCTGCTGATGCTGGTGCTGGCGGCGATTGCCGGCAACGTGCTCCAGCACCGCCTGGTCTGGTCGGCCGAATCCCTCAAACCCAAATTCAGCAAACTGTCGCCGGCCGAGGGCCTCAAGCGCATCTTCGGCAAGCAGGCGGCCGCGAACTTCCTCAAGGGGCTCGGCAAGCTGATCGTGCTCGGCGCGGTCATGACCGTGGTCCTGTGGCCGGAGCGCCATCGCATGGAGGCGATGGTCAGGCTCGATCCGGCCGCCATGCTGGGCGCCAGCACCAGCCTGACCATTCATCTGCTCGGCGCAGTGGTCGCGGCGCTCGCGATCATCGCCATTGGCGACTATTTCTTCCAATATCGCAGCTGGTTCCAGCGGCAGAAGATGTCGCTCCAGGAGATCAAGGAAGAGTTCAAGCAGTCCGAAGGCGACCCGCACATCAAGGGCAAGCTCCGGCAATTGCGCCAGCAGCGCTCCAAGAAGCGCATGATGGCGGCGGTTCCCAAGGCCTCCGTGATCATCACCAACCCGACCCACTATTCGATCGCGCTGTCCTACGAGCGCGGCATGTCTGCGCCGATCTGCGTCGCCAAGGGCGTCGACAACCTCGCCTTCAAGATCCGTGAGATCGCGCGCGAGCACGACATCCCGATCGTCGAGAACGTGCCGCTCGCCCGCGCGCTCTACGCCACCGTCGAAATCGACCAGGAAATCCCGACCGAGCACTACCATGCGGTCGCCGAGGTCATCGGTTACGTCATGCGGCTGAAGCAGGGATTCGGCGCCGGACGCGGATAAAATGCCCGAAAAGTACCGGAAATGGCCGTAATCTGGGAATCAGCGTACCTTTCGCCCTTGCTGCCCTTGCGCCTGCGGGTCCGATTCAGGCAGGGAGGACCCCACGCGCCCCGTAGCGCGTTGATTCTCTGCCGACAGGCTGTGCCAGCTTGAAATGACTGCCGAGACCGACCACGACCTCACACGCGAGCCCGTTGCGGCGCACGAGCCGTCGCCGCGCTCGGGCAGCATTGCGCTGGTGCTGCTGGTGGCCGCCGGCCTCGTCGCCGTCGCCGTCGGGCTGATGACGCTCGGGCGCGCGCAGGCGCAGCCCTATATCCTCGGCATCCTCGCCGTGCTGGCGATGGTTGGCCTGTTCAACCTGTTCGCCTTCGCCGCCGGCATCATCCGCTTCGTCGACCGCAGTCTCGACGATCCCGTGATGGGGCGCATTGCCGACCACGCCTTCGACGGCCTGGCCGTGACCGATCCCCGCGGCCACGTGGTCTATTCCAACGCCGCCTATCTGACGCTCACCGGCGCCAGCGGACCGCAGGAGGTGCGGCCCGTGGAGCGCGTCTTCATCGGCAACCCCGACGTCTCCGAAGCCGTGTTCCGCCTGCTCAAGGCTGCGCGCGAAGGAAAACGGCAGCAGGAAGAGGTGCGCATCTCCGGCCATGACGGCAGCCAGGGCCGCTGGCTGCGCATGCGGGTGCGCCCGCTCGGCACCGGGAAGCGCGAGGCGAAATACGCGGTGTGGTCGATCTCCGACATCACCCGCGACCGCGAGCGCCAGGAGGACGTGTTCCAGGAACTCCAGCACGCGATCGAATATCTCGATCACGCGCCCTGCGGCTTCTTCTCGGTCAACCCGGCAGGCGAGCTCGCCTATGTCAACGCGACACTGGCGAACTGGCTCGACTACGATCTCGCCGAGATCGGCTCGGGCGGGCTGAAGCTCACCGACATCGTCTCCGGCGACGGCGCCTCGCTGCTCACCGCGATCGTGGCGGTGCCGGGCGAGGTGAAGACGGAAGTCTTCGACATCGACTTGCGCATGCGCACCGGCAAGACCATGCCGGTGCGGCTCTATCACAAGCTCGCCTTCGGCGCCGACGGCGCGCCGGGGCCGTCGCGCACGCTCGTCATCAGCCGCGCCCGCGACGAGCGCAGCGATCCCGACCGCGCCGCCGAAGTGCGCTTCATGCGCTTCTTCGACCATACGCCGATGGCGATCGCGACCGTCGACCGAGGCGGCAACGTCGTGCGCGCCAACGCGCGCTACGCCAAGCTCGGGCAGGCGCTCGGGCTCGACAGCGCCAGCAAGTCGATCTTCCGCGCGGTCAATTCGCGCGACCGGCAACTTTTGATCACGGCCATCAACCAGGCCGCGGAGGGCCAAGCCGACGTCGCGCCGGTCGAGGTGGCGCTCGAGGGAGCCAAGGAGCGCTGGGGCCAGTTCTTCGTCACGCCGGTGGATGCGGCCGAGAACGAGGCCGAAGCCGCCATCGTGCACATGCTCGAGACCACCGAGCGGCGCGCGCTGGAGAACCAGATCAACCAGTCGCAGAAGATGGAGACGGTCGGCCAGCTCGCCGGCGGCATCGCCCACGACTTCAACAACGTGCTCTCCGCCATCATGATGGCGAACGACTTCCTGCTGAACGCGCACAAGCCGACCGATCCGTCGTTCCAGGACATCATGCAGATCAAGCAGAACGCGACGCGCGCGGCGACGCTGGTGCGGCAGTTGCTGGCGTTCTCGCGGCGGCAGACGTTGCGGCCGCAGGTGCTCGACCTCGGCGATGCGCTGTCCGATCTCGCCATGCTGCTGCGCCGGCTGATCGGCGAGAAGGTCAAGCACGAGACCATCCACGGCCGCGATCTCTGGCCGGTGAAGGTCGACGTCTCCCAGTTCGAGCAGGTGATCGTCAACCTCGCGGTGAACGCGCGCGACGCCATGCCCGACGGCGGTAAGCTGATCATCCGCACCGCCAACGTCACCGCGGAAGAAGCGGCCAAGCTCGCCTACAAGGGCATGCCGGCCGCGGACTATGTACGGATCGAGGTCGCCGACACCGGCACAGGCATCCCCGCCGATATCCGCGACAAGATTTTCGAGCCGTTCTTCTCGACCAAGGAAGTCGGCAAGGGAACCGGCCTCGGGCTCTCCACCGTCTACGGCATCGTCAAGCAGACCGGCGGCTTCATTTACGTGGACTCGGAACCGGGGCAGGGGACTTCGTTCCATATCTTCCTGCCGCGCCATCACGCCGAGCCGGAGGTGCAGGAGCAGCCCGCAGCAGTGGTCGGCGCGGCCAATGGCGCCGCGAAGGAGACCACGCCTGCGGCGGCGGAGGCCAAGCCGCGCACCGATCTCACCGGACAGGGCACCATCCTTCTCGTCGAGGACGAAGAGGGCCTGCGCGCGCTGAACGCACGCGGCCTGCGCTCGCGCGGCTACACCGTGGTCGAGGCCGAAAACGGCGTCGAGGCCATGGAGGTCCTGGAGGAACAGAGCGGTGCGATCGATCTCGTCGTCTCCGACGTCGTGATGCCCGAGATGGACGGCCCGACGCTGCTGAAGGCGATGCGCGAGAAGAATCCCGACATCAAGTTCATCTTCGTCTCCGGCTACGCCGAGGATGCCTTCGAGAAGAGCCTGCCCGAAGGCCAGCAATTCGACTTCCTGCCAAAGCCGTTCACGCTCAGCCAGCTCGTGGCGGCCGTAAAGGAGACAATGGCAAAGGCGGGATGACGGTGACTACCCCTGTTGATTTGCGAGAGTTCCTCGAAATGACGAGGAAAAAAGCGGCATTCCTGTCGTAAACTCGCCGGTAACCCGCGACCGCAGTTCCTCCGGCTCCCCGGCCAAACCCCCGCCAAATATGGGCTTTTGCCACATCCCCGCGACTGAGGGCCGCAGCCATAAGTTCCGAAACCGGCTTCACTTTTCGGGAAGTCTGCCCATCTTAGGAGCACGTCCCCATGCCGGGGATTTGGGAAACGCACATGACTTTCTCGCAACGCTCCCGCACTCTCTTCAAGACCCTCGCCGTCATGCTGGCGCTTGCGCTGCCGACTGCGCTGGTGATTTCGTCCGCCGACGCCCGCGTCGGTGGTGGCATGTCGTCGGGTTCGCGCGGTTCGCGCACCTATTCGGCGCCGCCGTCGACCACGACCGCGCCGGGCTCGACCTCGCAGTTCAACCGCACCTATACCCAGCCGGGTGCCGGCATGAATTCGGCTGCCGCCGCACCCGCGCGTGGCGGCCTGTTCGGCCGCGCCGGTGGCTTCATGGGCGGCCTTGCGGCCGGCTTCCTCGGCGCAGGCCTGCTCGGCATGCTGTTCGGCGGCGGCCTGTTCGGTGGCCTCGGCGGCCTGTCGTCAATCATTGGCCTGATCATCCAGATCGCGCTCGTGGTGTTGGTGGTGCGGCTGGCGATGTCCTGGTGGCAGCGCCGCCACTCGCAGCAGGCGGCCTATGCCAATGCTGATGCAAGCAGCGGTCAGAGACCGCAGCCGAACTATCGCAGCGGCCTCGGTGGCGGTAGCGTCGGTGGTGGACTTGGCGGTGGTCTCGGCGGCTTCGGCTTCGGCGGCGCCAACAACGCGCCGCTCGAGATCAAGCCGGACGACTATGAGGCGTTCGAGCGCCTGCTCGGCGATGTCCAGGCCGCCTGGTCGAACGAGGACGTGGCCAAGCTGCACACGCTCGCGACGCCGGAAATGGTCTCCTATTTCGAGCAGGACCTTGGCCAGAACCGCGCGCGCAACGTCGTCAACAAGGTGACCAACGTCAAGCTGTTGCAGGGCGACCTCGCGGAGGCCTGGCGCGAAGGCGAGACCGAATACGCCACGGTGGCGCTGCGCTTCGCCCTCACCGACAAGACGCTGGACCGCAACAGCGGTACGGTTGTCGCCGGCAGCGAGCAGCCGGGCGAGGCGACCGAGATCTGGACCTTTGCCCGCCGTCCGGGCAGCGGCTGGGAATTGTCGGCGATCCAGCAGACCAACTGATCGTACGCAGATTAAAGACAAGGGCGTCGTGCTTCGGCACGGCGCCCTTTTTCTTTGAGCCGCTTATATCCTGATACGGCCGACCATTTTGCGCGAAGCACTTAATTGCTTGTTGCCCGCGCAGAGCTCCCGCAATTTCGCGCCTGCCGGTTAGAGAGGGAGATATTCGGTGAGCCAGTCTGTCGCGCGCTCCAGGACAAATCACGAAACCATTGCCAGGAATTCGTCCCTGCCGCTGGAGGCGATCGAAACGGCGTATGACCGGATCGAGGCCGAGCGCGACCGCAATTGCTGGATCTATCTCCGCCCGCGGGAGGAGGCGCTCGAAGCATGCCGGAAGCTTGTGGCGCGCGCGCGGACAGGCGAAAATCTTCCGCTGCTCGGCATTCCCTTTGGTGTGAAGGACAATATCGATGTCGAGGGAATGCCGACCACTGCCGCATGCCCCGCGTTCAGCTACACGCCCTGGCATTCCGCGCACAGCGTCGAACGCCTGACCGCGGCCGGCGCAATTTGCCTCGGAAAGACCAATCTCGATCAGTTCGCCACAGGCCTGTCCGGTGCGCGTTCGCCCTATGGCCCCTGCGCGTCGGTTGCCGATGCGCGCTATATTGCGGGCGGCTCCAGTTCCGGGTCCGCGGTCGCCGTCGCGGCGGGGCACGTCGCGTTCGCGCTCGGCACCGATACTGGCGGGTCCGGCCGCATACCTGCCGGCTTCAACAACATCGTCGGAATCAAGCCGACCGTTGGGCTGGTGTCATCACGCGGGCTGGTGCCGAATTGCCCGACGATCGATTGCGTTTCGGTGTTCTGCAATACCGTCAGCGATGGCGAGGCAATCCTCGAAATTATCGAAGGGTTCGATTTCGAAGATCCCTACAGCCGCCTGCCCAGGGCCTTTTCTTTCGCCAGCGGGGCGGTGCCATCGTTCCGGTTCGGCCGCATTGCGGCCGCCGATCTCGAATGCTTCGGCATGCCGGAATGCGGCGAGCTCTATGAGCGCGCCTGCGAGCGTTTCACGCAGATCGGGGGAACGGCGATCGAGGTGGACTTCGCGCCGTTCCGCCAGGCCGGGGAGTTGATGTTCAGCGGACCCTGGGTCGCGGAGCGGCACTCGGCCATCGCTTCGCTTATGGACATCGATTCTGGCTCCCTGCTTGATGTCACGAGGACCGTGCTGGGCTCGGCCGCCGGCTATTCAGCGATCGACACATTTGGTGCCATTCACCGGCTGCACCGGCTTCGCCGCGACGCCGAGGCGATCTTTGCGGGTATCGATGCGCTGGTGGTCCCGACCGCACCGCGGCCGTTCACGCTGGAGGAGATGGATCGCGATCCGATCACCCTCAACAATCGCCTCGGCTACTACTCGTACTTTGCCAATCTGCTCGATCTCTGCGGCGTGGCGGTTCCGAACGCGACATTGCCGAACGGCATGCCGATGGGCGTGACCCTTCTGGCGCCGGCCTGGCATGATCGCGCGCTGATCGGACTGGCGCGGCGGTTCGAGGCCAGTGCAGGCCGAGCGGCGTTCGAATTGAAGTCTGGCGGTTGACGGACGGAATTTATTCCATCTCTTGCTCGAGTGTCGAAAGATCCAGGATCGAAATCACGGATCTGTCGTACCTGATCACGCCTTCCTCCTGGAGCCGCGCGAGCTGTACTGTCACCCATTGGCGGGTGGATCCGATGAGATTGGCGAGATCGCCGTGGGTAAACGGCATCCCGATGACGACCTCGCCGTCGCGCTTAACGCCGTAGACGTGCGACAGGAAGATCAACAGGCTATGCAGCCGCTCGGTCACCGAGCGCGTCCCGAGCATCTGGGCCATCGCCGAATAGCATCGCGCCTTGAATGCCAGGGCATCCAGCAGGGCGACGGCGATCGCCGGCGATTCCAGCGCAAGCCGCCGCAGCGCCAGTCCCGGCATGAACGTCAACAGGCTGGGTTCGGCCGCAACCGATGACCACATGTGCGGGCCCGTTCCGAATATATCGGGGCCGCCGACGAAGTTGCCGGGAAACCAGTAGGCGAGCGTGACCTCGCGCCCCGACGGCGCCGCATAGTAGCTGCGTATGCGTCCCTCGCTGATCAGGTAGATCCCAGCCTGTGTGTCGCCCTGAGACCAAACCAGTTGGCCGGCTTCCAGGGCCTTCTCGCGTCCGATCGCGCGCAGCCGATTGCAATCAGCCCGGTTGAGACCATCCAGCAAGCCGGGCAGCGGCCTGACGAGATTGTCCGACTCGGCCAGCATCACGCCTGCCGCTATCGCGCTATTCGCCCTGTGCATCGCCGGCTCCACGGTGAGACCCGGCATCGATTATTCAAGAACCATGCCAGCGCGCTGCGGGCTGCTTCGCGATTTCCAAGTTCTGGGGGATCAGCTCGCGTCCGACTGATTGAACGCCCGCAACCCTTCTGCGCGGATGACGTCGAGACAATCCTTCTTGAGGGAAAGATAGGTTGGCTCGACCATGACAGAGCTCGACCGCGGGCGCGGCAGCTTGACCGCGACTTCGCGCAGGATGCGGCCGGGTCCCGCGCTCATGATGAGAACACGGTCGGCCAGCACGATGGCCTCATCTATGTCATGCGTGACGAACACGATCGTCGCCTTGATCCGGTCGCGCAGCTCCAGCAGATTGTCTTGCATCACCGCCCGGGTCTGCGCATCGAGGGCTCCGAAGGGCTCGTCCATCAGCAGCACGCGAGGCTGATTGGCCAACGCTCGCGCGATCGCCACGCGCTGTTGCATGCCCCCGGACAGCGTGTTCGGATAGGCGTCGGCGAAACGCTTGAGACCGACCATCGCGATCAGATCGTCGGCGATGGCATTCGCTTCCGTCCTGGACTTCGCAAGCATCCTCGGGCCGTGGGCGATGTTCCTGCGGACAGACTTCCAGGGGAAGAGATGCGGCTGCTGGAACACCATGCCGACATCGGGTCGCGGGCTGTAGACGCGCGAGCCCTCTACCAGGATGTCGCCTTCAAACGGCACTTCCAGTCCGGCGATCGTATTGAGCACCGTCGACTTGCCGCAGCCGGAGGGCCCGACGATGCAAACGAACTCGCTAGGCGCCACGTCGAAGGAAACGCGATCCACCGCGATGGTCTGCCCGCGGCGGGTGTCAAAAACGATGCTCAGGTTTGAGACTTGAATGGCCGGTTGTTTCCGCGCCGATTCGACGGAGGCTGGCGCACTTGCCAGAGCCAGTTTCATGATCGATCGAGCTCCCGACATCAACGCCACCAGACAGTACGTTCCGCAAGAGCCGAAAACAGCCGGTCGGCAGTGAACGAAATCAACCCGAGCGCTGCGAGCCCGCCCATGACCTGGCCCGTTTGCAAATTCTGCTGCGCAATCTCGATCCTGTAGACAATGCCGGCGAAAGCGCCTGCGAGTTCGGCCGCGACAAGCGTGTAAAAGGAGATGCTGACGGCGGTGCGCAACCCGACCACGATGTAGGGAAGCGCGCCCAGCAGCACGATCTCCTGGAGCATCTGCCGCCGGGGCGTGCCGAGCATCAACGCCGCCCGAATCAGGCCGCGGTCGACCTTCTGCACGCCGATGTGGGTCGAAAGCCAAACCGTGAAGAACACGCCCCATACGACGAGGAATAGTTTTCCCGCCTCCGACAGGCCGAACCACAGGATGATGATCGGCACGAAAGCAATCGGCGGAATTGGCCGCAGGATGTGGAATAGCGGGGACAGCAAGCTCGAAACAACAGGGAATTGGCCGGTGAGGATACCGAGCAGGATGCCGAGCGCGCCGCCTAAGATGAACCCCGTGGTGACGCGAAAGAGGCTGGCCAGCAGATCGCCAAGGAACTGCCCGCTTCGTATCCACTCAAGGACCGCCGCAGCTACCACCGTCGGCGGCGGAAACAGCACCATGTTGACGGCCCCGGAACGAGAGACCAGTTCCCAGAGGCCGACGAACAGGGGAAGCGAAAGCGCCCCGATCAGAATATTGAGGCGGCGAAGACGAGCTGAATCCGGCCGCCGACCGCGACCGTCGGTGCGGAGAGCAATTTCTTGTCCTGCTGAAGTGCCGTCCTGCATGGCTGTGCGGGTGCCTATTTCCACGAGAGCGTCACGCGTGCGGGGTCGACCTTCTTCAGCGGCTCGGCGACGACGACCTTGCTGAAGTCGGGCATCGCCGCTCCCGGAGGATGGTTGCCGCTCTCGAGGCGCCATGCGGAGTGGGTCTTGAGAATCTCGATCAGCCGGTCGTCGAGACGCACCCGGTAAACATAGTCGGCCCAGATCGGAGCGAGGTCGTCCCGCTTCATGCCGACCGCGTCCGCCACGACCGTGATCGCTTCATCCGGGTGTGCTTTCATCCAGACCTCGGCGTCGATCAGTGAGGCGATGAACTTCTCAACCAGCGCAGGGTTGGCATCCAGATAGGGTCTCGTGACGACGATGTTGAACGTCTCGGAGTAAGTGCCCGTTGTATCGAGTTCAGCGACGGCTTCGCTGAGGGCCTTCTTGGCGTTGGCGATGTGGGGTTCCCAAGTGTCGATCGCGTCGATGCTTCCTGCTGCAAGTGCCGGCAGCATCTCCTGCGGCCGCAGGTTGACGAGGGTGACATCCTTGGGAGTCAATCCCGCCGACTTCAGCAAAGTCGCCGTGTAGACCTCGCTGCCGGTGCCGGCAGTGAATCCGATTCGCTTGCCGCGAAGATCTGCCTTGGTCTTGACGCCGGCCTTGGCCGCGACGACCGTCTTGAGGTCGGAATATTCCATGCCGGCGACGAAGGCGATGGGCTGGTTTGCCATCGCCGAAGCGGTGACCGGCGCCTCCGCCGTCGTCGCGATGTCGGCGCCGCCCCCGATCACGGTGTCCAGGCACTGCTTGCCGGACGTGAAGTTCGAGACGGTGATGTCCAGTCCGTTCTTTTCGAAAATCCCCTTCGATTTGGCGACGATCGCAAGGCCGGAGATCGGTCCGAGGTTTTGCGCAAGCCGGGCTTTGAGCAATTCCGCGGCCGAGGCGCGGCCCGGACTGATGGCAAGGCAGCAAAGCGCGGCATAGCCGGCAATTGCCGCGATTGGGCGGACGGTGTTCCAGTGCATGACGATCTCCCCTCGCGCCGCGCCCGGCGGCAGCCCCGATGTGATCGCGGATGCCGCCCTGAACGGCCCCACAGCAGACTCCCGCGTCCTCTCCTGGGCGATCTCTTGAGGATCGGCCCCACGTTGGTATGCTCGCCCGGCGCTACGGTCTCGGGAAGCAATTAATCGACATGGCCCTCGGGGCGACCGGTCGTGCGCCGCCGCTCGAGGTGATGCGCGTGCGGCGGATGGCCGCTGGAATAATGTCTGTCGTGACGGGTTCATGTCTGCGGATCAAAGACCGTCCAGCGAGGCGCAATCGCCGGAACAATCGGGAGGATAGGATGAGCATTCTTGCCAGGGTCATCGTGCCAGCAGGCGTTGCGTTCGCGGTCTTCGCAAGTCCATCGGTGTGGGCGCAGTCAGCCGACATGACCTTCTTTGTGACTTCGAGCGGGCCGGGCAAGGGAGCCGATCTCGGCGGCCTGGAGGGAGCCGATGCGCAGTGCCAGAAGCTGGCGCAGGCCGGCGGCGCCGGCGGCAAGACCTGGCGCGCCTATCTCTCGACGCAGGCCGCTGACGGCAAGCCCGCCGTCAATGCCAAGGACCGCATTGGCAAGGGACCGTGGCAGAATGCCAAGGGTGCGGTGATTGCCAAGGACGTTGCCGACCTGCACGGCGCGGCCAATAATCTCACCAAGCAGACAGCGCTCAGCGAGAAGGGCGAGGTCATCAACGGCGCCGGCGACACGCCGAACCGGCACGATATCCTCACGGGATCGCAACCGGACGGCACCGCTTTTGCCGCGGGCGACGACAAGACCTGCAGGAACTGGACGTCGAGCACGCAGGGCGCGGCGGTCGTCGGCCATGCCGATCGTAAAGGCCTGCGCGACGACGAGCCGTCAAAGTCCTGGAACAGCTCTCACCCTTCGCGCGGTCCTGACGGCGGCTGCTCGCAGGCCGATCTGAAGAGCACCGGCGGCGACGGCCTGCTGTTTTGTTTCGCGGCGAATTGAGTTAGGGCGCGCAGCTCTCTCCCCGCGACATTGCGAGCGTAGCGAAGCAATCCAGACTGTCTCCGCGGAAAGATTCTGGATTGCTTCGCTTGCGCTCGCAACGACGGGGTATGTGGTGCGGCCGTTCCGTCTCGCTCTAACGGAACCTTCTGCCGCATGTTACACTGGTCCGACCGCTTCCACGCTCACGGACCCTTCCCATGAAATACGAGCTCTACTACTGGCCCGAGATCCAGGGTCGCGGCGAATATGTGCGGCTGGCGCTGGAGGAGGCGGGGGCGGCTTATATCGACGTCGCGCGGGGGGCGCGCGGCACCAGCGCCATGATGAAGATGATGGACGCGCATGGCGGCACGCCGCCCTTTGCGCCGCCGTTCCTGAAAGCGGGCAAGCTCGTCATCGGCCAGACCGCCAACATCCTGCTCTATCTCGGCGCCCGTCATGGGCTCGCGCCGAAGACGGAAGCGGGCAAGCTTTGGGTGCACCAGCTTCAGCTCACCATCACCGACCTCGTGACCGAGATCCACGACACCCATCACCCGCTCGGGCCTTCGATGTACTATGAAGATCAGAAGGCGCCGGCGAAGAAGCGCACGGCCGAGTTTTGGGACGAGCGCGTGCCGAAATATCTCGGCTATTTCGAAGAGCTTCTCGCCGGCAATGGGGGTGCCTATGTCACCGGTCGAAGGCTGACTTACGTCGATCTCTCGCTGTTCCAGATCGTCGATGGGCTGCGCTACGCCTTCCCCAAGCGCATGAAGGCGTTCGAGGGAAATATCCCGGGCCTCGTCGATCTGCATGACCGCATCGCCGCGCGGCCGAACATCAAGGCCTATCTCGAAAGTGAGCGCCGCATTCCCTTCAACGAGCAAGGCATTTTCCGCCGCTACAAGGAATTGGACAATTAGCCGGTCCGGATAGCGGCTCACCACACGCCGGGCAGCAGGCGATAGCGCACGCGCGTCATATAGTTGGAATAGCCCGGCAGGCCCTCGCGCAGCGTGCGCTCCTCGATGCCGACGCGGACAGCAAACAAAACGACGATGACCGGCGCCATCACGAGGCCCCACCACGAGCCCAGCAGCAGCGGCACGCCGGCGAAGAACAGGATCATGCCGCTGTACATGGGATGGCGCACATGCGCGTAAGGCCCCGTCGAGACCACGCGCTGTGCGCGTTCGGCCTGGAGCTTCACCACGGGCGCGGCGAACGAGTTCTCGCGGAACACCCACAGGATGAACAGCGTCGAGAGGACGAACAGCACGAGACCGAGCGCCTGGAACGCAACCGGCACGTCGGAGGACTGCGTGCGCCGGTCGAGCCCCATCGCGGCAAGCCAGGCCAGCATCGCAACGACGAAGACGATCATGAAGGCCTTGTCGGCGGCAGGCTGGTCCTTTTGCAGGACCGGCCGCAGACGTTCGGCGAGCAGCGCCGGATCGACCCGATAAAGCCACCAGCCGCAGAGCGGGCCGAGCAGGGCGCAGGTGGCGAGGAACACCCAGGCCGAAGGCCAATGCATCGTCCCGGCGCAAGCGAACAGCAGCGCGCCCATGCCGGCGGTGGTGATCGTGTTCTGCAACAGCAGTTTTGCGATCATGTTCGATCTGATTCCGTCACACGCCGGCGCATTGATAGCATTCTTCGGGCAAACATGCGTCCGGTGCGACAGGGTTGGCTTCAGATCTTGATGGGCGATGTAAAGGCCGCCAAGAGCCGAACCAGATCCGCCTGTCGTTTGGTTCCGGTCTTCGTGAAGATCCTGGTGAGATGGGTCTTGATCGTCGTTTCGGCGATGCCCATGCTTCTGGCCACGTCAGGAACCCCGCCGATTTCGACGATGGCCAGAAAGACGCGCAGCTCGGCCGGTGTCAGTTTGAAGAGCTTCCGGATGAGGTCGGGCGCGACGATCGTCTCGAGCGCTGCCTTGCTGACGAACAGGACGGCGCAGGCCTCATAGCTGGCCCCGAACATTTGCCGGCGTCCAGCGGTGAGCGGCAGGAGATTCCCGACATAATGCGAACCGTTGCGGGCCGTCAGATGCAACGAGATGTTCGCGCTCATCATCGACCGGTCGCCGAGAGCCGTGCCAGCCAGTGCCTGCCGCAGCATCCGATCGGCATTCAGGTCCGACGTCACGAGCCGGCCATGGACCGAACGAAGGACGTCGGCCTCGTCCAAAATCTCTCGCGCGCTTGCATTGGCGTGCGTGATGTGACCGTCGGTATCGAGCAGCAGAACGGCGGTGCGCAGAGCGTCGAGCGTGCGGACCGACGTCGTCTCCAATGCATTCTGCTGCTGCAGCTTCTGTCTGACGAGCATGGCCCGTTGCATGTGCGGCGTCAGGTGAGAGATGGTCTGATACATCCTGCGATCGACCGGACCGCCGCCCTTCATGATCGAGAGACGGGATATTCCCCCTGCAGACTTGCCGATCAGGATGTTGGCGGCGTCCTCGAGACCCTGCGGCCGCGCCCATTCGTTGTAGAATGTGGTCGTCCGGAATTCGTCGACGTCGATCCAGTCCCTGATCGTCTGGATTTGACCGACCGCGGCGTGGAGCACGTTGCGCGACGGATCGAATGGCTCGTAGGTTTCGATGTAGGACTGAACATAGGCGGGTTCGACACCGACGGCATGCGAGATCACGGCCTCGCCCGCTGCCCCGATCCAGACCAGACCACCGCTCTGGCCGCCCGCGATGTCGACGATGCTGCCAAGTGTCGCCGTCCATCGGGAATCGTCGAGCGCTGCATCGTAGATGTCCGTCACCAGCGAGAGCAGCTTTTCATTCAGTTCCATAGGCGTGTCCATGAACGGATGGATGGGCTCGTTCAGCCTCACAGATGAGCACGCCGGATGTGGAAATTTGATGAGCCGGATCACACTTGAAGACGCTCTCGCAGCCCTGGCGGGCGCTGAGCGAGATGCCGGGAGGAACGCGCCGGACGGAAGTGGCGCGGGAACAGTCAGGCCGAAGGCCAGTGCATCGTTCCGGCGCAGGCGAACAGCAGCGCGCCCATGGCCGCGGCGGTGATCGTGTTCTGCAACGGCAATTTTGCGATCATGCGCAGGTCAGCCGCGCACGATGTTGGTCCCGCTATCCGGCGAAGATGCGGCCGGACACGCGAAAAGCCCGATCGACCGGATCGGGCGTTTCATCTTTGACCGGCTTGATCAGGCGAGCTGATCGATCCGCGTGCCCTGACCCGGCGGCAGCGGCGCGGGCGGCGGCGGCTTGTAGGTCGGGTCGTTGTCCTTGGTCTTCTGGTCGTCCTGCTGCTTGGTCGCGTCGTAGCTCGGCACCACGATCGCGATCGGCGGCGGCGCAACGGTAGAGACGCTCATCCACAAATCCTCACACATGGAAACAATCGACCTTGCGCTGCGAGGAGCGAAGCTTCCGTCAAGCCAATCGTTAAAATGCGAGGGAGTTGGTGCGGTGGGATGTGCCTTTTGTGCCTCCTTGCGCTGTACGAGGGAGCGGACGAACCTCTCCTCGTCATTGCGAGCGCAGCGAAGCAATCCAGGACTGTCACCGCGGAGGGATTCTGGATTGCTTCGCTGCGCTCGCAATGACGGAGCGTGTGGAAAGAGCGAGTGCCGTCTACTCGTCCTTGCCGCGCGTGATCGCGATGGACGCATCCGTCTTGGTACGCGTGCATTCCATGTTGAGCCGGCGGTAGCGCATGACGACCTTGTCGCCGCGCAACAGTCCCATCCGCTTCAGGCAGCGTGTCGCGCCCGTCGTGGTGTCGTCCTTCGTGACGGTGAAGACGATCGCCGCCATCGACCCCACCAGTGAAAAGAACTCCGCTGTCGGCTTGCGATCGCCCTTGGCATAGAGCTCGATGGAATATCTGTCGCCGCGGCAACCCACGGACAGCTCCTTGGCCGCGGGGTGCGAGAGGTAGACGATGTTGGCGGCCCGGAAATTCACCTTGAGGCGCTCGACCTGGTTCGCCAGCTCCTTGGCGCTGTCATCGCAGCGATCCGCGCGGGCAGGCGAGGCGAGGGTCACAAGGCCGGTGATGGCGGCGGCGACCAGGATCGCGCCGCGGACGTTCAGTTTGAAAATCATGATGAAAAGCCCCTTAGGCCGCGCATTCAACCTTCGTCGCGCGCCGAGCGCAAGGGGTGCACCCAGAGCCTGCCGGGGACGGTCATCGCCACCTTGCGTCCGGCCGGCGGCAACCAAAAAAGGGCCGTCGTGACGCCGAATCGGGATGCCTCGGCCGCGCCAGAACGCCTTCCATTCGCGGCAAAAAAGCTTAGAACGCTTCTACGCTTAGAGGCCCGCAAGGGCTCCAAAACCCCGAGATTTGCCCATGAACGCTCCCACTGCCTTCCCCGACCCCGCAAAACCCGTTCCGCCCTACAAGCACACCCCGCTGTTCCCGCTGGGCAAGGACGAGACGCCCTACAAGAAGATCACGGCCGAGGGTATCAGGGTCGAGAAGGTCCTGGGGAAGGACATGCTGGTGGTGTCGCGCGAGGCGCTGCGGGCGCTGTCGGAGGCGGCCTTTGGCGACATCAATCATTATCTGCGCCCCGGCCATCTGAAGCAGCTCCGCGCGATCCTGGAGGACGGCGAGGCGAGCCCCAACGACAAGTTCGTCGCGCTCGACTTCCTGAAGAACGCCAACATCGCGGCCGGCGGCGTGCTGCCGATGTGCCAGGACACCGGTACCGCGATCATCATGGGCAAGAAGGGCTGCAACGTCATCACCGATGGTGACGACGAGGCGGCGCTGTCGGAAGGCGCGCGCGACGCTTACCTGCGCCGCAATCTGCGCTACTCGCAGGTCGCGCCCTTGTCGATGTACGAGGAGAAGAACACCGCCAACAACATGCCGGCGCAGTGCGAGATCTACGCCGAGGGCGACGACGCCTACAAGTTCATGTTCATGGCGAAGGGCGGCGGCTCCGCCAATAAAAGCTTCCTGTTCCAGGCCACGCCCTCGGTGTTGACCAAGGACCGGCTGCTCGCCTTCCTGAAGGAGAAGATCCTGACGCTGGGCACCGCCGCGTGCCCGCCCTATCACCTCGCCATCGTGATCGGCGGCACCTCGGCCGAGCTGTGCATGAAGACGGTGAAGCTCGCCTCCGCCCGCTATCTCGACGCGCTACCGACCCACGGCTCGCCCGACGGCAACGCCTTCCGCGACGTCGAGATGGAGCAGGAAATCCACAAGATGACGCAGTCGCTCGGCGTCGGCGCGCAGTTCGGTGGCAAGTATTTCTGCCACGACGTGCGCGTGATCCGCATGCCGCGCCACGGCGCCTCGCTGCCGATCGGGCTCGGCGTGTCGTGCTCGGCCGACCGGCAAGTGCTCGGCAAGATCACCAGGGATGGCGTCTATCTCGAGGAGCTCGAGCACAATCCGGCGCAATATCTGCCGCAGGTCGAGCAGTCGCTCGGCGGCGAGGTCGTCAAGATCGACCTCAACCAGCCGATGAAGGACATCCTGGCGACGTTCTCGAAGTACCCGACCAAGACGCGGGTCTCGATGACCGGCACCATGATCGTCGCGCGCGATAGCGCGCACGCCAAGCTGCGCGAGCGCCTCGAGAGGGGCGAGCCGCTGCCGGACTATTTCAAGAACCATCCGGTCTATTACGCCGGTCCCGCCAAGACGCCCGAGGGCTACGCCTCCGGCGCGTTCGGCCCGACCACCGCAGGCCGCATGGATTCCTTCGTCGACCAGTTCCAGGCGGCAGGCGGTTCGATGGTGATGGTGGCCAAGGGCAACCGCGCGCCTGCCGTGCGCGAGGCCTGCAAGAAGTACGGCGGCTTCTATCTCGGCTCGATCGGCGGTGCGGCCGCGAACCTCGCCGAGCACTGCATCAAGAAGGTCGAGGTGCTCGAATATCCCGAGCTCGGCATGGAAGCGATCTGGCGCATCGAAGTCGTCGACTTCCCGGCGTTCATCATCATCGATGACAAGGGGAACGACTTCTTCAAGGAATTGAATCTGGGCTAGCGCTCCGCGCAGTTGAACGGCGGTCCGCCGCTGATGGTGCGCTTTAGCGCGGCACCACATACTGCGTCGGCGCGCCGTTTTCGGGCCCATCGAACATCACGAGCACGCGCCATGGCTCGCCGCTGATGTCGCTGAGCACCAGCAGGGTCTCTGCCTTGGCGGTGCTGTCGGCGACGCTGAGCGTGTGGCTCGGTCCAAGCTTGCCGCTGCTGGTATCGTAGAAGACGACGGCGGGCGAGATCTGCTGTTCGTTGACCGGCCCGGTCAAGAGCAGCAAGCCGCCTGACACGGCGGCGATGTCCCTGATACCGGTCGTTGTGCCAAGCGCCAGCGGAGGGTCGATGAGCTTGGCCTTGAGCGGCATGTTCTCGGTGAAGACGGCCTTTGCGTCGACCGTGAGAATATAAGCATTGCCGTCTTTGGAGGGACCACGGAAACCAAGATACATCAGGTCCGCTTTGACCGCGATGCCCTCAATGTTGGCGCCGTTGTCGCCGAGGGGCTTGTCGTAATCCACGGGCAGTGCGTCCTTGATTGCACCGCGCAGGCGCGTCACGGATGCTTCGACGCCGATCACCTCGTCCGCGGAGATCGGGAAGGGCGGCTCTCCAGTGACCTTGTCGACGGGAAAGCGAAAGAGGTGATAGCTCGTCGGATTGCTAACGTCGGGATGATGACGTTTACGGCCGTGCGATCCGACCACGTAGAAATAACCGTCATCGTAAGCGGCGCCCTCGGCATCCGGATCGCCGCTGGCCTGATCGCTCAGCAGGCGGATCACCTTGCCGGGTTTGATCGTCGTGCCTTCGATCGCAAAGAACTGCGCGTATTTCTTCTCGTCGTTGACGACGAGGCAGGATTTGAGGGGCGGGGATGTGGTCGCGCACGCCGCTCCGCTGATGTTGGTGCGGGCATCCGCGTTCTTCTTGAACGGCTCGCTCAGTTGCCACGCCGGCGACCGCGGCTCGAGCACATCGGCACTCGCCGGCGCTGCTCCGGCAAGTGCGGAGATGGCGGAGGCCACGAATAGGTGGATGCGATTGCGAGCGGGGAGGGAGACCATGCAAATTCCCCTTCTGCTGAAAGTGTGTTGAGATCAATAAAAATCTTTAGTTGTATACTTCATCCTGCTCGCGAAGCCGGCTATGGTCAACGACCTGAGCGCCTTGGCCCCGTGGCCAATGACCGCAGACTGACCGCAGCCCCTCAGCTGCAATTGGTAACCTGGTTCGAGCACAGCGAGCGCCACCAGCCGCGGACGCCGTCCTGGCTCTCGACGAGGCCCCAGAGGCCGGTACACGCAAAAATGCGCTTCGGGCCGCCGTCGGTGTCGATTTCGCCGCCGAGCTCGCGCTGGGCGGGCATCCATTTCGCATCGACGAAGGGCGCCTGAAACAGGCCGCCCATGCGCGTAGCGCCGTTGGCATAGGACGCGCCGACCTTGTTGGACGCGACCCAGCCGCGCCCCGCATAGGGTTTTGGCGCGCTGCGCGGATATCTCTTCTCGTCCTCGTAGTCCTTGCCTGGCGGCTTGGCGCCTTCGATCAGAAACCAGCCGTCCTTGACGCCGATGATGCGGAATTCGGTGAGCCATCCGCCCTCGGGCGTGTTCTCGGCGCCGCCAAGCTTCAGCCGATAGGGCGGCGGCAGCGTGCCGAGCACGCGCGCTTTCACCGAGGGCTCGGCGCGCACGTTGAGGCCATCAGGATCCTTGTCGATGGACCAGGCGCCGAGACCGCAGGGCTCGGTGCCGTCGGGCAGCGTTGCGCGCCTGGCGGCGAGATCGGCGTGGAGCTTTGCGAAATCGGTATCGTCGTTGTCAGGATCCGGCCCGCTGCGCGGCTTCAATTCGGCAGAGACTGCGCGCGTCGCATCCGGCGTCAGCGTGACGACAAGGGCCTGGCGCGCAGCGAACACGCTTGCCGGTGTCTTCGGATCGTTCGACGAGGCCGGATAGACGGCGAGGGTGCCGGTCGATCCTTCGGTCCGGTAGGCCGTGCCGGCGACATAGCCCGCCGGCACCATGGCGAGCGCGCTTGCGCGCCACGCCGGTTCGGTGTCGTCCGCGCGCGCCGCTTGCGTCGCGACACACAGGATCGTTGCCGCGATGAGACGGAGCACGCGCACGGTTCGCAACGTGCTTATGCGCGCTCGCCCGTGAACGGAAAACTGCCCATCGGGCCGATGCCCATCTCGCCGCTCATGCTGTCGCCGGACACCGTTCCGATGAACTCGAGCGTCAAAGGCATCGGATTGGTGATCGAGACTTTCCAGTTGACGGCGTCGCCGCTGATGGCGCCGTCGAAGATCTCGGCCGAATTGCCGTCGGCGCCCTGCGTCCCGGTCAGTGTGCCGCCGGAGCTCAGCAAGGTCAGCGTGGCCTTGCGCTCGCCCATGGGCGTCGTCATGGTCAGAGTCCAGTTGCCGTCCACGGCCATTCGTGTCTCCCAACTTTTTCCCGGCACCTCGCGACAATCCGCAAGGTGAGCCAGGGACGCCTATAGCCTAACTCGCGTGACGTGCCTAACGCTCTCTTTGACGCGCCCTTAAGCGCGGGCTGCGCGAATACGGCTGCCGATGAGCAGGCGGAAGGCCACGTACTGGATCGCGAACGCAACGATCTTCGCGCCGATCAGGACCACCGAAATATAGAAGGCCCACAGCTTCATGTCGCCGGTCATGGCAACCGCAACGGTCCCCGCGGCGAGCGCAAACATCAGCGCGGCCCAAGCGTAGCCCGCGAAGGTAACGTATTCCGGAATGGTCTCGGTCACGATCGCCGGCAGATAACGCAGCATCCAGCCGCGCTTGAGCATGATGATGCCGATCGCGACATGCCCGATCGCGGGCTTCGCCAGCACGAAGCGTGGGTCGTGGGTGAGCAGCGTTGCGCCGCCGAGCACGATGACTAGGCCGAGGCTCGCCCAGGTCATGTAGCCCAGCGTCTGGCCCTTGATCCGCGACCAGACCACCTGGCCGATGGCGCCAAGGATCGCGACTGCGGTCGCGAGGATGACGTTGTCGGTCGCGAGATAGATTGCCAGGAAGACGATGGTGGAGAGGAAATCAGAGACGAGCCGGCGGAATACGTCTTTCATCGTCTGTCCTGTCTTCAATGGGTGTGGGGCAGCGCGGCGGCGGGCGCAGCATATTTGATCTGACGATACTCGGGATACCACTTTGTGAAATAGATCGCGCTGTTGCGGGCGGCGAAGGCGACCGCGAGGCCCGACCAGAGCGGCAGGCCGGGGACGTAGAGCAGCGCGATGTTGGCGGCCATCATCAACAGCGCTGCGGCGGTCCAGGCGCCGGTGATGACGTAGTTGGCGGTGAGGAAGCCGGGCATCGCCGCCGTCTCGGCCGGGACCGTTTCAACCGCATATTGCAGAGTGAACGGGTGGCGGACCAGCATCGAGCCGAGCGAGATGACGAAGATGCCGATGTCGACCGACAGCTTGACGCCCAGCGTGCCGAGCTTCGGGTCGATCAGCGCGAGGTAGAGACCGATTGCGGCGAATACGATCGCCGAGCCCATCGCCAGGATCTTCACGGAGCGGCCGCGCACGACATCGACCGTGATGGTGGCGAGGCAGATTGCAGACGCGGCGAACACGCTGATCGTGGTCGACGTCACCAGCATCAGGAAAGTGTAGGCGCCGTAGGGCGCGAGGATCAGGAAAATCGCCATGAGCCGCCTCGGTCTCGCCAATCTTTACGATGTAAAGATGAATAAATCAGGAGCGGTGCCGGGTCAAGCGAAATCTTTACAGTGTCAAAATAACGTAGGTGACTTCCAAAAAGTGAAGGGCAGCAATGGCTTGGTCGGACGCCTCGTCGGCGAATTCCGCCCAGGGCAGGCGTGACAGGATCGGCAGCGCGGCGGCGAGCAGGAGGCCGACCGAGAGCAAGATGCCGCCATTGAAGATGACATGGCCGCTCCGTCGCGGCCGGATCGCCCGGAGTGCGAGCGCTGCGCAGGCCAGGGCGAGGACGGCAAGGCAATCTGCGGTGATCGAGGGCATGTGCATGCGAGGCCTCTTTGGTGACATCCGCGATGTCATTCCGGGGCTCGCGACGTCGTCGCGCCCCGGAATGACGAGAGTTATTGCGCGCCCACCCAATTGCCGTGAAAGCCGTCGGGCACGCGGTGGCCGAGCTGCACCAGCGCGACGGGGCCGGCTTCGACATCGGTGGCGTTGAACACGGCGAGGTCGCTGCGGTTCTCCCGCGCGCGCCAGACCACCGCCAGCAGCCAGCCGTCGCCTTCCGCTGCATCCGTCGCGCGTTCGACGAACACCGGCTCGGAGATGGTATCGCCGGCCGGCAGCAGATAATGACCGAGCCGTCTGCCGTTGCCGTCGACATGGACGACGCCCGACAGCGCGCCGAACATCGGCAGCCGCGGATTGGCGCAGGCGTACCAGCCGTGATGGCTTTTCAATCCCGCGCGGCGGTCGTCGATGCGGGGGAATTCGCCCGTGAGATCGTCGAGGTAAGTCTGCTGGAAGCGGTCGGTCTTCCCTGAGAGATCGAACGTCCAGCGGCAATGGCGGGCGCGCGATTTCTCCGGATCCGTCGGCCGGCCATCGGGATGCGGAAACAGCGGCGCTTCCTCGAACTGCATGACGTCGGCGATGATGCGGTTGCCGTCCTCCCACGCGTTCATGATGTGGAAGACGTAGCAGGCTTCACCGCGGAACCAGACGATGTCCTTCGCCGTGCCGTTGCGCTTCATCACGCCGACATAGGCGCCCTTGTCCGGCTCCCAGGCATAAGGCGGCCGTCCGCTCATCGCGCGCTCCATGCTGCCGGTGATCGGGAGGATCGGAAACAGCACATGGTTCTCGGTGACGATGAAGTCGTGCACCATGCTGGCGTAGGGCGCCTCGAAACGCTCGAAGCGCGTCGCCTTGCCGGAGGCGTCGATCGATCCGTAGGAGAGGGCAGGGGTCAGCGGACCCGCGGCGTTGTAGCCGAAGAACACGAGTTCGCCGGTGACCGGGTCGACCTTCGGATGCGCCGTGAAGCTGCCGGCGACGCGACCCTGATAATTGTGATAGCCGCGCGTCGCCAGCGTGCCCGGCTCGATCTCGGTCGGCAGATGCGCTTCTTCCAGCGCCAAGAGCTTGCCGGCATGAAAGATGATGTTGGTGTTGGCAACGCCGCCGTCGGTGAGGTTTTGCGGGGCATCCGGCAGCTTGCGGCCGAAGCCGCCGAACAGCGCGCGGCCTGCATCGTGCTCGGCCAGCCATTTCGGCGTGCGGACCCAGCGGTTGCGATAGCTGGCGCGGCCGTTCTCGAGGTGGAAGGCGTGCAGCATGCCGTCGCCGACGAACCAGTGCGCACCGGGCGCATCGAACTGCGGATTGGGACCGTTGCGATAGAGCACGCCATTCAGATCGCGCGGCAATTCCCCGACGATTTTGAGGAATGGCGCGTCGGCTTCGAATGGAATCGGACCGAGGTTATGGCGGCGCTCGGTGACGGCGTCGTGCTGCACGGCGTATCCCTCCCTATCTTTACATCGTAAAGATCGGATAATGCCGATTGCCGCATTCGTCAAGTGAAATCTTTACACTGTCAATATTGCGTCATATAGCTTGCAAATGGCCAAAAGCGACACCAAGAGCGAAACAGCGCGCAAGCCGCGTACACCGAGCAAGACATCGTCGGCCGCGAGCGCGCAGGCGCGTTCCGCACGCCGTCCGGCAGTAGCGAAGACGGAGACGCCGTATCATCACGGCGCCCTGCGCGAGGCGCTGCTCCAGGCCGCCGAACGGGTGCTGGAGCGCGACGGGCTGTCCGGCCTGACCTTGCGCGCAGTGGCGCGCGAGGCGGGCGTCTCGCATGCCGCGCCGACCCATCATTTCGGCGATCTCACCGGTCTGCTCAGCGAGCTCGCGGCCGTCGGCTTCCGCCAGTTCAACGCGGCGATGGCCTCGTCCTGCGACGCCGCCACCACGCCGCTGGAGCGCGCGCTGGCGCGGCCGAAGGCCTATGTCGCCTATGCGCAGGCCCATCCCGGCATGTACGGCATCATGTTCCGCACCGAACGCCTCGATTATTCCAGACCCTCGCTGCACGAGGCGGCCGAAGCCTCCTTCGCCGGGCTCGCCAATGCCATCGGCATGATGCGTCAGGAGCAGATCAGCGAAGATTCGCTGACGCTGAACCAGGGTGCGGCGATCGCCCGCGCCTGGTCCATGGTGCACGGCTTCACCATGCTGCTGCTCGACGGACGGCTCGAAGACATTTTGGGGCGGCTGCCCGAGGGGACGACGGCCGAACAGTTGCTCGAGGCGATGCTGACGGCGCCCATCACGGCGAAGCTGCCGGCATAGCGCGTTCGGGCGGGCGCTGCCCTAGCGCATCGTCGCGAGTTCGACCGCACGTCCACGCGTGCCGACAATCTTCACCTCGTCCTTGCCGCAAGTGAAGCTGCGGGCTAAATCGTCCGCCGCCTTGCGCGCGAGCTCATTGGCGGTGGGGTTGGCAATGGCATCGACATAGGCGACGTGGCAGACCGGCCCCGGCGGCAGCCGCGTCACGACGAGCATGGCCTTGGTGTTCGGCCGTCCCTGCTTGTCGGGATCGGTGCTATCGGCGATGTGCCAGCGCTGGATCATGGCAAACGGCTTGGTGCCCGCGCTACGCCATTCGACGGTGGCCTCCGATGAATTGAACGGCGCGAACCAGACCTTTGCCGCCGGTTCCTCCGCTGCGGCCTTGCGATTGCGGCCGATCGAGACGATTTCGCGCAGATCATCCTCGGCGATCAGCACGATCAGGCCGTTTTTTCCCGGGCAGACCCGTGTGGTGCCGCCGTCGAGCTCGCTGGGCTTGCCGATCTGGCGGCAGTCTTTTGGCGCCGTGGAGGAATAGGTGCTGCCCATGGATTGGGCGGCGACGTGACCCGCGCTCAGGCAAGTCAGCAGCACGGTCAGACAAAGGAACGCGATACGCCTCATGACGACGCCTTATACAGAGGGAACTCCCTCCATCAGACGTCTTCATTGTGGGCAAGGTTCAAACAGAGGCGGGATGTACCTGACAGCGGCGCGGAATCGTTCTAGAAGGGCGCCTTCCGCTGCGCCTACCGCGCTTCGTCCGCGACATATCTCATTCGATCATGCCAGCCATCGCTTCCAGCAAATCCTATCGCGTCGGCCGTTCCAAGACCGGACTTGGCCTCTTCGCTACCATGCCGATCAAGAAGGGGACCCGGATCATCCGTTATTTCGGACCGATCCTGGACGCCAGAATTCCCGCGCATGACGAGATCGAGAACAAATATCTGTTCGAGCTCAACAACCGCTGGACCATCGACGGGTCGGTGCGCAAGAACCTCGCCCGCTACATCAACCATTCCTGCCGCCCCAACGCCGAGTCCGACGTCCGGCCGCGCGAGCGCAAGGTCTTCATCCGCGCCATCAGGAACATCGAGCCGGGCGACGAGATCAACTACGATTACGGCACCGACTACTTCAAAGCCTATCTGAAGCCGATCGGCTGCAAATGCCCTTCCTGCGAGGCCAAGCGCAAGAAGCTGCGCGCCGAGGCCCGCGCCGAACGCACGAAGGTGAAGGCGCGCACGGAAGCCAAGGCCAAGAAGGCGGGCGCGAAGGCCGGCAAGAAGAAGCTCAACGGCCATGCCGTTGGCAAGAAGAACGGTCGCGCGCGGGCTTAGCCATTAGCCGCGGTGTCATGCCCCGCGAAAGCGGGGCATCCAGTACGCCGCAGCCCATCCGCATCCGTCTACTGTCTCGGAATACTGGGTCGCCCGGTCGAGCCGGGCGACGACAGCGAGTGACGTGGTCTCACGCCGCCACCACATTCCCGCTCTTCCGCAATCCCACATATTGCAGCTCGGCAAACACGCCGGTCGCAATCGCCTGCGCGACGACCATGAGCTCGCCGCTGATGTTCGGCGACACCGCGCCCGAGAACAGCAGCGCGATGCTACCGACCGTCCAGGCCGCGTTGCCGACCACGACCAGCAGCACGAGCGGCCTCGCCACGGAGCCACGCGAGGCAAGCCAGCCGACCAGCGCGGTGTAGGCGATCAGGAACAGGCCGGTTTCGCGCAGCAGCGCTTCAGGCAGGTTAAACAGCGATGCGAACGCGCCGGCGCCGAAGGTGAAGCCGACGGCGGCGACGCCGCTGAAGATGGCGTCGGCGAGAAGCGCGCGGCGCAGGAAGGTGGATGCGTCGATCATCGTGGTCTCCATGGTTGGGTTGGGCTTGGGGTGAATTCAGTGCCGTCCGCGCCACCAGGCGCGGAGCAGGCGGGCGAGACGGAACGGGCAGAGGCTCTTGCCGACGCCGTGCTCGAAGGCTGTGACCTGCGCGACGACATAGTGGCCGGTCGAATGCACCAGCGGCTCGGGCATGTTGAGGCTGCGTGCCAGCATGCGGGTCGCGAGCGTCACGGCCCAGGGAACAAGGTGGTCTGCGATGGTCCGGTAAAGCAGCAGCGCGATCATGGTCATCTCCTGTCGCGACCGAAGATGCGCCGTGGCGGGGACCAATTCGATTACCTCGCGGGTAAAAAATGCGCCCGTTCGCGACAGTCCTAAGGTGTTCGATGCTTTTCGCGAGGCGCGCGCAGGCTGGTCACCGTGCGCAGTCCCGAGACCATCGCTCTACTAGAAAGACGGGCCGGTTATTTGAAGAAGCGTTTCGGCAGGCTCTACCGGCAAGACATCACGCGCCCTAACGGGCGTGGCAGTTGGTTGAGCGTGTGTCGCTTGCCAAGCGATGCTCTTGTTGCGCAGGAGCTGCAATCGAAAATTGGAAGGCTGTAGACGCGTGAGTGACGGTGGGCGGGGCAACTATCTGCAGAATGATCGATTAAGGAATGATCGCTCTCAGCCTCCTGCAATCGCGCGATGGACGAGCGCGATGACCTCGTCGGCTTCCTGTTCGGTGCTGTCAAAGCGAGCCACGAACCGGATTACGTCCTGGCCCCGTCGCGCGAATTGCAGCCCGCTCGCTGCAAGACGGTTGATGGCCAAAGCGGGCAGGTTGATGAAAACCAGATTGGCTTCCACTGGCGCAATGAGCTGGACGTCGGGCAGCGCAGCGAGACCCGCTCCAAGACGCGCGGCCACGGCATTGGCCTTCGCCGCGAGCCGCAGATAAAGGCGATCCTCGACGTAGGCGAGCAGCTGTGCCGACGCGAAGCGCATCTTCGACGAGGTCTGGCCGGCGCGGCGAAGCCGATAGGACAGGGATTCGACGAGATCCTGGTCGAACACCACGATCGCATCCGCCGACATCGCCCCGTTTTTGGTCGCCCCGAAGGACAGGATGTCGACGCCGGCGCGCCAGGTCATGTCGGCCGGGCTGCAACCGAGCCGCGCCAGCGCGTTGGAGAACCGGGCGCCATCCATGTGCAGCGACAGATTCCTGTCGTGGGCGATTGCTCCGATTTCGGCGATCTCGGCGAGGGGATAGATTGTTCCATATTCGCTGGCCTGAGTGATCGACACCGCATCGGGCTGGGAGCGATTGCGGACTCCCCAGGCCGCCTGGCCCAGCGCCTGGCGCAGGCTCGACGGCTCGATCCGAAAGTTTCGGCCGGACATGGCGACGAGCTTCGCGCCGCCTGTGAAGGCTTCGGTCGCGCCGCCTTCCGCGGTGTGGATATGCGCCTCTTCGTGACAATAGATGGCGCCATAGGGCCGCGCGCAGCTCGCGAGTGACAAGGCGTTGGCCGCCGTACCGGTCGAGACCGGGAACACGGTGACCGCGGTCTCGAACAGCTCCGAGAAGCGCGCATTCAACAATCTCGAATAATCGTCGTCCCCATAGGCGGCGGCCGGGCCGCGATTGGCCTCGGCGATCGCTTGCAGAATCTCGGGGCAGACCGGCGCGACATTGTCGCTGCGGAAATTCGGGAGCGTCGGGGCTGCTTCGTTCATACCGTCCTGTCCTGCCGTCATATCACGGTTGATTCCTGCTTGTTGATGCGCCGATTGATCAGGAGCAACGGGATTGCGGTGACGAGGATAAGCACCGCGGCCGCGGCGGCCGCTAGACCCGCGCCGGTGCCCTCGATGGCATGGTACATCACGACGGTCGTGGTGACCCAGCCGCTCGCATAGAGCACAATGGTCGCGCTCAACTCGGATGCCGCGGTGATCCAGACCAGCACCAGCCCGCCGACAAGGCCGCTGGCCATCAACGGTACGGTCAGGGTCGCGAAGGTTTTGCTTGGCGAGACCCCGAGATTGATCGAGGCTTCCTCGAGCGAGGGATCGAGCTGGTGCACGATTGCCGAGGACGACCGGATCGCGAAGGGAAGCTTGCGGACGACATAGGCGATGACCAGGATCAGCCAGCCGCCGGTCAAAATCAAGGGACCGCTGTTGAACGCGATGATGAGCCCGATCGCCAGGATCGTGCCCGAGACCGCAAACGGCACCATGCCGACGAAATCGAGCAATCCCGACAGGCGCGAGCGGTGCCGGGCCACGACATAGCCGATCGGGGCGCCGATCAGCATGGTGGCGACGGCCGCGATGCTGGCGAGCGTCAGCGTGTTGAGCAGCGGCCGATAGGAGCCCGACAATAGGGTGGCGTAATTGCCCAATCCGAACTCCCAGGTCAGGACAGGGCCGCGAAAGCGCAGGAGGGAGATCATCAACACGGCCGCGAACGGCAGCAGCGAGGCAATCACAATGCCCCAACTCACGATCGTGGCCGTGAGCCGCAGTCCCGGCGTCAGAGGCAGCTTCGCGGGCGCGCTGCGGGCATTGGTCGAAAACCGGCGCTTGCCAAGGTAGTGCCGCTGAACGAGCAGCGCGATCGCCGTGCAGGCGATCAGGAGCACGCTGAGTGCGCCCGCCGCGGCCGGGTTGGCATCAGATTCGCCGGCGAACAGCTTGAAGATGTCGACGGCCAGGAACGGCCGGTCCTCAGCCAGCACCGCTGGCACGCCGAAATTCTCCAGTGCCTCAATGAACACCAATAGTCCGCCGGCAAGGATCGCCGGCATCACGATGGGCAGCAGCACGGTGCGGATCACATAGGGCCGTGAGCCGCCGAGATTGCGGGCTGCCTCCTCCATCGAGGCGTCGACTGCCTGGAATCCGGCCAGCACGGGCATGACGACGTATGGATAGAGCGTCAACGTGAACACGATGACGATTCCGGGCACGCCGTAGATTGATCCGATCGGGATGCCGATCCCGCGCAGAGCGGTGGTGACGACGCCCGCATGGCCGAACAGCAGCACGAGGGCGTAGGCGCTGACGAAAGAGGGCAGGACCAGCGGTAAGGACGCAAGCGTCAGCAGCAGCGCGCGGCCCGGTATGTCGATCCGGGCGAGACAGAAGGCGAGCGGGATGCCGATCGCGCATGCGAAGGCCGTCGCGAGCGCGGCGCAGAGCAGACTGTTGCCGATGCTGCCAAGATAGTAACGGCTCTTCACAATCGCCGCATAGTTCCCAAGTGTCAGGCCGCCCGTGCCGTCGATCCGAAAGCTTGCATCCAGGACGAGCGCCAGCGGGTAGAGCAGAAACACCGCGAGCAGCACCAACGCCGCCAGCGTCACGATGGTGGCGAAGCGTTTCATGGCGCTGGATACGCCGTGATCTGGGCAGGGTCGTAGGCAAGGGTGAGCGGCGCGCCGGGCAAGAGATCGAGCGCCTGGCCGCCGAGCGCCGCAATCCGAATCTGGGTGCCGTCCGGCAGGGTTGCGTGGAGGCGTTGTACCGGGCCGAGAAATTCACGCAGCGCCAGACGCGCATGCACAAGCGAGCCACCGGAACCGTCTCGCAGCTGCAGGGCCTCCGGCCTGACCGACAGCAACACCGGCGCGCCCGGCGCTGCGACCTCGCCTCTGACCGTGAATTCCGTTCCGGCTGCTGCGACAGGAGTGTTACGGCCGTCGAAAGCTCCAGCGATGCCCGGCACCATGTTGGTCGAACCGAGGAATTCGGCGACGAAGGCGGTCTGCGGCATCCGATAGATGCGCTCCGGCGTGTCCACTTGCTCGATCTTGCCGTGACGCAAGACGGCGATGCGGTCGGAGATGGCGAGTGCCTCCTCCTGATCATGTGTCACGTAGATCGCAGTCAGGCCGAGCGCCTGCTGCAGCTGTCGGACCTCGATCCGCATTTCGGTGCGCAACTGCGCGTCGAGGTTGGACAGCGGCTCGTCGAACAGGAGCACGGCGGGCTCGATCACGAGCGCGCGGGCGATTGCCACGCGTTGCAGCTGACCGCCGGAGAGCTGGTGTGGCGAGCGTGGACCGTAACCTGCAAGGCGGACCCGCTCGAGCGCCTTGTCGACGCGCGATGCGATCTCGGCAGCCGGAACCTTCCTGGCCTTCAGCCCGTAGGCCACGTTTTCGGCGACGGTGTGGTTCGGGAAGATCGCGTAGTTCTGAAACACCATGCCGGTGTCGCGGCGATGCGCGGGCAGAGCATCGATGCGCCGGCCGTCGAAGCAAATGGAGCCGGATTCGACGTCGATGAAGCCTGCGATCATGCGCAGCAACGTCGTCTTCCCGCAGCCTGACGGCCCAAGCAGCGTGAACAGCTCGCCATGCTTGATGTCGAGCGAGATGTCGTCCACGGCCCGCACCGCGCCGAAGGTGCGGGTCAGGTTTTCAATCCGAATCGCGGTCATCGGATCAGCGCGTGTTCTGGATCGTGGTCTTCAGCCGCGCGAGGGTGTCGCGACGGGCCGCTTCCCATTTGGTGTCGTCATAGGGTAGCACCTTGACCGCCGAGAACGGCAGCATCCCCGGTGCGACTGCCTCGAGCTCGATATCCTGACGGGCAGGGCGCCGGAACGTCGCCTTCAGCAACATCTCCTGGACTTCCTTGCTGGCCAGATAGTCGACCAGCCGTTTGGCAGGCTCGGGGTTCGGTCCGCCTTTCAGGATGGCCGCGCCCTCGACGCCCGCATAGGTGCCCTCGGCCGGATAGGCGACGCTCACCGGCGCACCGTTATGGGCCCACAGGAACCCGGCATATTCGAGCGTGATGCCAAGCGGATATTCGCCGCTGCCGATCCCGTCGAAGACCTGGGTCGAGCGGTTGAGCACCTTCGCATTCGCAAGCAGCCCGTCCATCTTGGTCCAGGCTGCGTCGTCCGCGCCCCACAGCGAGAGAAGCGTGGTCGCGGCCGCATATGAGAATCCGGAATTGGCAGGGTCGGTAAAGGCGAGCTTGCCTTTCCATTTCGGATCGAGGAGGTCTGCCCAGGCTTTGGGCCCGCTGGCCTTGTCGATCGCCTTGGTGTTCTGGCCGATCACAACGACCTGGATGTTGGTGCCCAGCCA
Source organism: Bradyrhizobium sp. 63_E2_N1_3 (assembly GCF_052076005.1). Lineage (NCBI taxonomy): Bacteria > Pseudomonadati > Pseudomonadota > Alphaproteobacteria > Hyphomicrobiales > Nitrobacteraceae > Bradyrhizobium > Bradyrhizobium sp. 63_E2_N1_3. The sequence goes on from NZ_CP197235.1 coordinate 3,273,606, forward strand.
AAGGTCGTTTGGATCGCGAAATTGCGCCAGCACGGCTTCGCGGCCCTTCGCCGCGTAAGCCTGAAGGTGCGGGCTCGCCAGCCGCAGCAGCGTCGCACTGACGCCCCAGATCACGTCGCCCTGCGGATTGGCGGCCTCGGACGCGACGCGGCGCACCAGCACACCTGATCCGGTCGAGACCACGTCGACCTTGATTCCGGTCGCCTTGGCGAAGCCTTCGGCTACAAGCTTGTTCACGGTGTCGTCGTTGGCCGAATAGAGCACGACGTTCTGCTGGGCCGAGGCCAGCTCGGCCGCGAACAGCGATGCCGCGAGCGTCACGACTCGGGCGAGGATGGAGGCAGGAGATCTCATCGTGGTTCGCCCTCGTGGGTTCAGCGATTGCTCATGCGGTTGCGGCGAGGTACTCGGTGGCCGCCTTGAGCCCGGCGCCGGGTTCGATCGGCAGGCCGAACTTCGTGAGTGCGTCCTCGAGATGCAGAAGGTCGGTCAGAATGGTCCCCGCGCTCAAAGCACCCATCGTGCCAAACCGGATGACACGGCCGGAGAGACGGTTGCGGGCGCCTGCGATCACCGTGCGGTGATCCTGGTAGAGCTGCCGCACGATGGCTCCGCCTTCGAGCCCGTCGGGGACCTTGAAAACCACGACCGTGTTCGAGCGTGGCTCATCGCGGCAAAAATCTGCGAGTCCAAGCGCCGCGCCGCCGGCGCGCAGCGCGGCGGAGAGCTTCTTGTGGCGCGCGAGCACATTGGCGAAGCCTTCCTCGTGCATCATCGTCAAGGCCTCACGCAGGCCATAGATGAGGCTCACCGGTGCCGTGAACGCGGTCTCGTTCTGCTCTGCGGATTTCAGCGCGCGACGGAAATCCCAATAGAAGGCCGATCGCTGCTCGTCCTGCCCGATCACGCGCCACGCCTTGGCGCTGACGCTGGCAAGTGCGAGGCCGGGCGGGCACATCAAGGCCTTTTGCGAGGCCGAGACGACGATGTCGACGCCCCATTCGTCCTGCCGCATCGCGATGCCGCCGAGGCCGCTGACGGAGTCTGCGATGAGCAGTGTTGGCCGGTCGCGCACCAGTGCGCCGAGCGCCGCGAGATCGGCCACGATCCCGGTCGAGCTCTCATTGTGCACGACGACGACGGCGCGATAGGCGTGCTCGCGCAATCGGGCTTCCACCGCGGCGACATCGATCGCCTGGCCCCATTCGATCGCGACCGTGTCGACGGTGATGTTCATGGCCTTGGCGATCGTGGTGAAACGCTCACCGAACTGACCATGCTCGACTACGAGGATCCGATGGCCCGGTCCGGCCACGTTGACGAGCGCAGCCTCCATAACGCCGGTTCCGGAGCTCGCAAAGAACAGGATGCGGTTCGTCGTGCCTAAAATCGGGCGGATCATCTCCTCCGCCTCGCCGATTGCAGTCCGGCATTCGGGTCCGCGATGGTTGACCATCACCCGAGCCATCGCCTGCCGCACCCGCTCGGGCACTTCGGTTGGACCGGGAAGCCGAAGACGGTATCCCGTCGAGGCAATGGCGCTCGGAGTGTCTGTGGTCGTCATAGCTTGAAGTCACCGTTTTGACGCATGTAGGGAACGAGGCCGCCCGCGCGCAGGATCGCCAGCATGATCGGCGGCAGCGGCTCCGGGCTGAGCGTCTCGCCGCTGCGTTCGTTGCGGATCGCGCCGGTGCCGTCGGAGATCAGGATGTCGCCCTCGCGAATCCCGCCGGTATCGCAGACGAGCGGCAGCAGGCCGTTGTTGATCGCGTTGCGGTAGTAGGTGCGCGAGAAGCTTCGGGCCAGCACCGCCGGAATGCCGGCGCCGAGCACTGTTGTGACGGCGACTTCCATGGCTGAGCCGCAACCGAAATTCTTGCCTGCCACCAGGATGTCTCCGGGTTGCACAGAGGCTGCAAAGGTCGGATCGACATGCTCGAACAGGAATTGCCTGAGAACGGCGGGGTCGAGGCTCTCCCGCTTGCGGGTCGAGCTGATGATGGAGTCGGTGTTGACGTCGTCGCCGACAAGTCGCGCGCGTCCTCGCAGGGCTGTCATCGCGACACCTCGCGAGGATCGGTCACGACACCGCGGGTCGCGGCGGCTGCGCAAGCTGCCGGGGAGGCGAGATAGATCGATGCCTTGGCGTTGCCCATGCGGCCTTTGAAGTTGCGGTTGGCGGTCGAGATCACCGAAACCCCGTCGCCGGGGATCACCCCGCAGGTCCCGCAGCAGGAGCCGCAGCCCGGCTCGACCACGGTGGCGCCGAAGCCGACCAGGGCGTCGAGCGTGCCATCGGCCGCCATGGCGTCGCGGACCTCGCGCGATGCCGGCGTGACCACGAGCTGCACGCCGGGCGCGACGCCTCCACCCGCCTCGAGCACGGCGAGGGCTTGATGGAAGTCGCGTAACCTGCCGCCGGTGCAGGTGCCAAGATAGACCATCTGTACCGGCGTGCCGGCCGCATCCTCGAGCGCCACGACCTGATCCACCAGATGCGGCAACGCGATCCGCGGCGTGAGGGCGTCGACCGCAATCTCCACGGTCCGGCTGTAGTGCGCATCCGGATCCGCTGCGACCGGTTCGAAAGCTTGGCCGGTGCGGCCCTGCAGATAGGCGACGGTTTCAGCATCGGCCGGGAAGATGCCGGTCTTCGCGCCCATCTCGACCGCAAGATTGCTCAGGACGAGGCGGTCCTCCAGCGCGAGGGTGGCGACACCCGGTCCTGCGAATTCGAGTGCCTGATAGGCGGCACCGTCAGCGCCGAGCATGCCCGCGAGGGCCAGTGCGATATCCTTCGCATAGACGCCGCTCGGCAGTTGTCCGGTCAGGACGACGCGGATCGAATCCGGCACGCGCAGCCAGATCCGGCCACACAGCATGACCGCGGCGAGATCGGACGAGCCGATCCCGGTCGCAAAGCAATTCAGTGCCCCGTATGTCACGGCATGGCTGTCGGCTCCAACGACCAGACCACCCGGCAGAGCGCGGCCCGTCTCCACGATGAGCTGGTGACCGATTCCTTCGCCAGCTTCATGCAGCGTGACGCTGAACCGCCTGGCGAAGTCCCGCATCACGCGGTGCAGCTCGATCGTCTGCGGGCTTGTCGGCGGCACGTAATGGTCGAGCGCAAAGACCAATCGGGCGGCATCGCGCACGTTCTCTCCGCCCATCGCCTTGAAATAGTCGAGCGCCATCGGGACCGAACCGTCGGTGCCGAGCGCGCAATCGACCTCGCAGACCACGAGGTCCCCGGCGTGCGCATCCTGCCCGGATTTTCGAGCGAGGATCTTCTCGGAGATCGTACGCCCGGCCATCGCTAGACCTCTGGCATCTCGCAGCCGAGACGTCGGAGCGAGGCGTCGACCCAGCTACGATCGAGCGTGCCGGCTTCGATCGCCGCCATTTGCTTGGTCTCGGCAGCCTGCTTGGCTTCGGCTGCCTCGATCACCGCTCGGCAATCGTCGATGGCGACGGCTAGCACGCCGTCGTCGTCGCCCAGCACCAAATCCCCGGACTGGATGGCCATGCCGCCGATCGCGATCGGTCCGTTGATCTCGCCCGGACCGTCCTTGTACGGACCGCGATGGGTGACACCCGCCGCGAAAACAGGAAGGGGGTTTGCCCGGATCGCAGCGGCATCGCGGATCGCGCCATGGATAACGATGCCGGCGACGCCGCGCCGGGCGGCCTGCGCGAGCATCATCTCGCCGAAGATTGCGTTGCTGAGGTCGCCGCCCGCATCGACCACGATGACGTCGCCGGCAACCGCGATGTCGAGCGCTTTGTGGACCATCAGATTGTCGCCGGGGCGCGTCTTCACGGTCAAAGCGGGACCGGCCATGCCGCCAGCTGCATGCATCGGCCGGAGCGTGGCGCCGCCCGCGGCCATGCGCGACATCACATCGCTGATGTTGGCGACCGGAAGGGCGCGAGCCCGTTCGACCCATTCGCCTGCGACAACACGCTTGCGGGAAAGGATCCTGAACCCTACGGCCATATCAACCCCATTGAAAATGGAACGCCGTTACGCATAGTGTAACGGTGACGAGCCGAGGTCAACTGAAAATCGGCAGGACAGGGATTTTCGATGCCCAAGACGCAAGGGGTCGCCGCCGTGCAACGGGCGTTGGCGATCCTGGATACCTTCGCTGGAGCCGGGTCGCGCAGCCTGGCCGACATCGCCAAGATCACGGGCTTGGCGAAACCGACCGTAATGCGCTCGCTGGTGTCGCTGGATGAAGCCGGCTACGTCGTCCGCCTCAGCGACGGCCGCTACGCGCTCGGCGCAAAGACATTCCAGCTCGGCACCACCTATCGGGCCAATTTCAATCTCGAACAGCATGTGCTGCCGGTCCTTCAGCGGCTAAGCCAGGAGACGTTGGAGAGCAGTGCGTTCCACGTGCGTGAACGCGATAGCCGGCTTTGTCTGTTTCGGGTGGATTCGCCGCAACTCGTGCGCGACGTCGCGCGGCCCACAAATCTCGCGCCACTCGATTTGACCTCGACGGGACAAGTGCTGCGGACGGCGCGCTGGGCAGACCGCACGGATGGCGGCGTGCAGGTCTTCGTCAGTTCCGGAATCTACGACGCTGTGACGGCCTCCCTCTCCACCGCCGTTTTCGGCCACGAAGGAGCGCTGGTGGGCGCCATGACCGTGAGCGGCCCAATCGAACGCATCCGTCAGGCCGATCTCCAGGCGCTGGCGTCCCGGCTCACCGACGCCTCGTATCGGCTCTCACTTGTGCTCGGCGCGCCATTGCCCCGCGAGGTCGGCGCGCCGCGGATCATCAGTCTGCCATCGGCCGAAACAGGCTCTCCCTGACGCCGCCCCGTTCGGGGCAGCACTATTTCGACCGGCAAGCTCGTGAATAGACTCCGCTCAGGTCTTGTACAAACTGTAGAGATTGGACTCAAAGCTCGCCTCCGCAACTCTGAACCCGGTCACGATGTCCTCGCGAAACTTGAGCCATTCGGCGTAGATCAGCCTACGCCTCACCATTGCCGGTAGGTCAGGCGAAGTGCGGTGAGGAATGCACACGTATGGAAGTGAGCTAGCCGGTTGCGCGCGGGAGCATGCCCTTGGCGGTAATCTCCGCCGAAAGCTCTTCGATCGTCTTGCGTTGTTCCATGGCGGCTTTGCGGATCAGCGCAAAGGCGGCTGGTTCTGCGAGCGCGTGCGAGTGCATCACCTGGAGAACGGCGGCGAGCACGACGCGACGCGACCGAAGACGCTGCTCGAGCTTGACCACCTGCTGCTTCAATTCGTTGGTGCGTTCGCTTCGCTCGATTGCCATGACGAGCGCCGCGTAGATGCCGGCCGAGCGCAACGGCTTGACCAGGAACGAGGCTGGATCGAGCTCGAACACTAGCTTCAGCCGGCTCGGCGTTTCGGTGCCGAGCAGGGCGATGACCGGGCAGCGTCCTAGGAACGCGCGTCGTGCCGGTTGCGTCAAAGGCAGGAACTCGTCATCGATCAACGCCAGATCCGGCGCGAAGTCGATCGCCTCTGTCGGCTCCCACGCGATGCTGTCGACTCCAAGACGCTCGAACTGGCGTCGCACGATGGTTGCGTCGCGTTCGTCCTTGATGGCGACGATTGCCTTACGCCCGCGCAGCGAAAATGAAGACGGTCTGCTCATTTTACAACCCGCAAATGCGGCGCATTCGGCAATGCGCCGCCCGCCGAGGTCTCCCTCGAAGGGCTGACGGCAACGTCGAGCTGCGTCAGGTAAGGATCAGGCTTAACAGGCGCGTCGGCTTCCCAGAAGATATCAAACTGTCCTCGCGGATTGGAAACGGCAAGCCGCGGTGTAAGGACGCAATGATTGTTGCCGCCGTCGATCCAGACCGGCCCTTGCGGCGAATTGTAGCGATGACCGGCCGCAGCGCGCCGCACCTCGGCGATGTTCGATGTGCCAGCGCGCTGCAATGCGCGCGCCAGCAGATAGACGGCGACATAGGCGGACTGCCCGTCGACCGAGGGGCTGCTGTCGTCGCCATAGCGCGCCTTCCAGCGCGCAACGAATGCGCGGTTCTCCGGCAGGCGGATGCTCTCGAAATAAGCCGATGACGTGATGCAGCCGGCCGACGCCGGTCCGACGATCGACAGTTCCGGCTCGCACAGGCTGCAGCTCAGCATCGGAATCTCGAGCCCGGCGGCCTTGGTTCCGGCGTGGAAGGCGCGAATGAAGTCATAGCTCGAGCTTCCGACCAGCGTGTTGAACACGATCGGCGGCTTGCGGCGGACGATCTCGTCGACGATATGCCCGACGGCGCTTTCGCCGAGTTCGAGCAGCCGTTCGGCCAGGATGTGGCCGTCTGCCGCGCTGACCAGCTCCCGGGTGACGCGATTGGTCTCCCATGTCCAAACGTAGTTGGAGCCGACGCAGAAGATCTCCCGGGACAGATTGTCGAGCACGTACCGGACGAGCGGCAGGACGTTGTGATTGGGCGAGGCGCCGACATAAATGACGTTGTCGGAGCACTCGAAGCCTTCGTAGCGCGCAGGATACCAGAGCAGGCGATCGGTGCGCTCCACGATCGGCAGAACTTGTTTGCGCGACGCCGACGTGTAGCAGCCGATGATGTGCTCGACGCCGACATTGCGGATGAGATCGTCGCAGACCGTATGGTATTCGGAGATGATGCCGCGAGGATCGCGGATATGAGCGGCAATCGAGAAGCCGAACTCCGTCTGGTTGTTGATCTCGTCGACCGCCATCATCGCGCTCTTGAGGATCTCGCGGCCCATAGCCTGATATGGCCCGGACTGCGAGCAGATGATGCCAACGGGAACAGACGGTTTTGTCATTGACGACTTTCGGTAGTGCAACGCGAAGATGAAATCATCATCGGCGATGACAGTGCAAGTGGCTTGCCGTTTTGCTGCGCAGCACTATCGAAATTTAGGCAGAGAGCATCGTTGACAATGCGATGGGCAGTTACTTAGACTTTTCTCCTACAGGGCTACCTGTCGAACCTCGCGTGCGCCGATCTGGCCGATGACGTCCAGCTCCTTGCACTAAGTGCTTCGTTCGATTGCGGCCCCTAAGCGATAGATCATAGCCGCGGCATTTGAGCCATTCGTCGCCTCATTCGGGAGGGACGGGTGGCTTTTTTCGTTTGCCGCCAAGGAAGCTGGCGATGCGTCCGCGTCGCCAGAACGGTGACGCATGCGCGGAGACGACCGCGCGTCACATCGAGTGTGAGGATGAAGAACGATGGCGGCAACAGATCTCCACTATCTCGGACTCGTCGACGTCGGGCGGAAGATCCAGGCGAAGGAGCTGTCGCCGGTCGAAGCGACCAAAGCGATGCTCGGGCGTATCGAGAAGCTCGACGGCAAGCTCAAGAGTTTCGCTTATGTGATGGCTGACTCGGCGCTCGCGGACGCTGCCACGGCCGAGAAGGAGATCGCTTCCGGAAAGATCAAGGGGCCGCTGCATGGTGTGCCAGTGGCGGTCAAGGATCTCTGCTGGGCCAAGGGCGCGCCGGCGGCCCATGGCATGACCATTCATCGAGATTTCCGTCCCACCGAGGATGCAACGGTAGTTGCGCGGTTGAAGGATGCCGGCGCCATCATCCTCGGCAAGCTGCAGCAAACCGAAGGCGCCTACGCCGATCATCACCCGAAGATCGACCCGCCGAAGAACCCGTGGAACGCGGATCTCTGGCCGGGGGCATCCTCGAGCGGCTCCGGCGTCGCTACCGCGGCGGGCCTCTGTTTCGGCTCGCTCGGCACCGATACGGGCGGATCGATCCGCTTTCCGTCCGCGGCTAACGGCGTCACCGGGCTCAAGCCGACCTGGGGACGCGTCAGCCGCTACGGCGCATTCGAGCTTGCGGCGACGCTGGATCATATCGGCCCGATGGCAAGAAGCGCAGTCGATTGCGGCGCCATCCTCGGCGTGATCGCGGGTCAGGACCCCAAGGACACGACGTCGGTTCCGCTGCCCGTGCCTGACTATCTCGCCGGTTTGTCCGGCGACCTTCGCGGCGTGACGATCGGCGTCGACCGGCGCTGGACCAGCGAAGGCACCGATGGCGATGCGGCCAAGGTGTTGACCGAGGGTCTGCGTGTAGCGGCCGATCTCGGCGCGAAGATCAAGGAGATCACGTTCCCCGATCCCAAGGCGGTCATCGACGACTGGTTCCCGCTCTGCGGCATCGAGGTCGCCGTCGCGCACGAGGACACCTATCCCGCGCGCAAGGACGAGTACGGCCCGGCGCTCGCTGGCCTGCTCGATCTCGGTCGGCAGCAGTCCGGCATGGACTATCAGAAGATCGTGCTTCGGCGCGAAGCGTTTCGTGGCGCCGTCCGCCTTCTGTTCGAATCGGTCGATCTCCTCGCAGTGCCGGCCCAGGCATTCGCCGCGCCCACGCTCGCCAAGATGGCGTCGCTCGGCGAGGACGCCTCGCTGATCGCAGGCTTGCTTCGCTTCACATGCCCGTTCGACATGACGGGAAGCCCGACCGTGACGCTACCCGGCGGCTTCGCCGCGAATGGCGGTCCGGTTGGCTTCCAGTTCGTCGGTCGTCATTTCGATGAGGCCGGCCTCGTTCGCGCGGGCGATACGTTCCAGCGCGTCACCGACTGGCACAAGCGTCATCCCGGGATCTGAATTGAGGAGCCATTCGTATGTCTGCAGAAGACTGGTTGAAGAATTCGATCATGGCCAAGCGCGCAGTCGCAAAGGGCGCGACCGGCGCGACGCACAGTCTGACCATCGAGCAGCAGGGCAGCTTCCACTACGTCTACGGTCCCTACGCCAAGCCGACCCTGTCGATCGACCCGGGTGGAGTGGTGGTTGTCGAGACGGAGGATGCGTTCGGCGGTGTGCTCACCAGCGAGAGCGACAGCCCCACCGCCAAACTGAACTTTCCCTATCTCAACCCGCAATGCGGGCCGATCGCCGTCAAGGGCGCCAAGAAGGGCGATTGCCTCGCGATCTACATCCGCGACGTCGAGACCCGCGGCGAGCAGCCGGCCGGCACGACCTGCATTATTCCTGAGTTCGGCGGACTCGTCGGAACAAGCTCGACGGCGCTGCTCAATCCGCCCCTGTCGGAGCGCGTGAAGAAGCTGCATGTCGACAGGAACGGCATACGCTGGAACGACAAGATCACGCTGCCCTACGAGCCGTTCATCGGCACCATCGGCGTCTCGCCGGAGATCGAGGCGATCTCGTCGCTGCAGCCTGACTACCACGGCGGCAACATGGATCTGCCCGACGTCGCGCCTGGCGCGATCATCTACTTCCCGGTGCATACCGACGGCGGGATGCTCTACGTCGGCGACTGCCATGCGACGCAAGGCGACGGTGAGCTCTCCGGCGTGGCGCTCGAGCAGCGCGCGACCGTCACGCTGCAGGTCGACCTGATCAAGAACTGGAGCTTTGCCTGGCCGCGGCTCGAGACCAAGGACTTCATCATGACGATCGGCAGCGCCCGTCCGCTCGAGGACGCGGCGCGTATCGCCTATCGCGAGCTCGTGCGCTGGATGGCGGCCGACTACGGCTTCGACGAGATCGACGCCTACATGCTGCTCAGCCAAGCCGGGCGGATGCGCCTCGGCAACATGGTCGACCCAAAATACACGATGGGAGCATCGATCCTGAAGAATTACCTCAAGCCATGACATCCAGTCGCTTTCAGAAACAGGGGATATCACGATGAGTTCGGGACGCAAGTTAGGGATGGTTTTGCTCGGCGCCATGCTCGGTACCGCAGCGGCAATGACCGTTGCTCGGGCCGCGGAACCACCGTTGAAGGTGGGTCTGCTCGAGGACGTGTCGGGCGATCTCGCCTTCATGGGCATGCCGAAGCTGCACGGCTCGCAGCTGGCCGTCGAAGAGATCAACAAGAGCGGCGGCATCCTGGGGCGGCAGATCGAGCTGATCCATCTCGATCCGCAGGGCGACAACGCCCGTTATCAGGAATTCGGCCGACGTCTGCTCAATCGCGACAAGGTCGACGTGCTGATCGGCGGCATCACATCGGCCTCGCGCGAGGCGCTGCGTCCCATCGTCGACCGCACCTCGACGCCTTATTTCTACACCAACCAGTATGAAGGCGGTGTCTGCGACGCCAGCATGATCAGCATGGGCGCGGTGCCCGAGCAGCAATTCTCGACGCTGATCCCGTGGATGGTCGAGAAGTTCGGCAAGAAGGTCTATGTCATCGCGGCCGACTACAATTTCGGTCAGATCTCGGCGGAGTGGAACCGCAAGATCATGAAGGATCTCGGCGGCGAGGTCGTCGGTGAGGAGTTCATTCCCCTCGGCGTGTCGCAGTTCGCGCAGACGATCCAGAACATTCAGAAAGCGAAGCCGGATTGGCTGCTTACGATCAATGTCGGCGCTGCCCAGGATTCGTTCTTCGAGCAGGCGGCTGCGGCCAACCTCAATCTGCCGATGGGATCGTCGATCAAGGTCATGCTCGGCTTCGAGCACAAGCGGTTCAAGCCGCCGGCGCTTAACAACATGCATGCGACTGCGAATTGGTTCGAGGAGATCGACACGCCGGAGGCTACCGAGTTCAAGAAGCGCTGGCACGCGAAATTCCCTGACGAGCTCTACATCAACGACATGGGCTACAATGCCTATAATGCGCTCTACATGTACAAGGCGCTGGTCGAGAAGGCGAAGTCGATCAAGCTCGACGACATGCGCAAGGTCATCGCGACCGGCGATGCATGCATCGACGCTCCCGAAGGCAAGGTGTGCATCGATCCGAAGAGCCAGCACACCTCGCACCGCATGCGCCTGATCTCGGTCGGGCCGAAGCATGAGGTGAAGGTCGAGAAGGACTATGGGACGATCCAGCCGTACTGGCTTGGCGAAATCGGTTGCGATCTCACCAAGAAGAACGACAAGGACCAATACACGCCGAGCCATCTCCCGAAGAAATCGTGACGCCTGACGGGCACGGATTTTGCTCGTGTTGAGAGTTGCGTTCTTGGACAAGGCCGGCGCCGCAACGATGCGGCGCCGGGATCGACAAAGGGACCAAGATGTCGGCTGAAGTATTCTCGGTATTCTATCAGTTCGCCGACGTGTTCGCGTTCCTCATTCTCTCGGCCGCAGGTCTCGCTATCGTGTTCGGCATGATGGGCGTCATCAATATGGCGCATGGCGAGTTCATCATGTGCGGCGCCTATGTCACCGTCGGCCTGGTGAATCTGGGCGTTCCGCTCGCAATTGCCCAGATCCTGGCCGCGCTGACGGCGGGGCTCATCGGTATAGCCGTCGAGTTCCTGATCGTGCGGCGCTTCTACAAGCGGCCGCTGGATTCTCTGCTCGCCACTTGGGGGCTCAGCCTCATCGTGACGCAATCGATGCTCCTGATTGTCGGTTCAGCCGTGCGGGGCATCGGAACGCCCGAAGGAAGCTTCGCAATCGGCGGCTATACGTTTTCGACCTATCGTCTGGTTCTGTTCGGTTGCGCGGTGGCCGTGCTGGGCGGTCTCTACATCGTTTTCATGAAGACGCGCTTTGGTGTGATCGCCCGGGCGACGATGCAGAATGCGGCGATGGCGAAGGCGCTGGGCGCGCGAACGGGCCGAATCTATTCGATCAGTTTCGGGATCGGCACCGGCCTCGCCGGACTTTGCGGGGCGCTCTACGCGCCAACGATGACGCTGATCCCGACCATGGGGGCGACCTTCGTGGTCGAAAGCTTCGTTACGGTCGTCATTGGAGGGGCAAACGTGCTGCTCGGAACAGCGCCGGCCGCTGTGTTCCTGGCGATGATCCGGATGGCGCTGAACGCGAGCTACGGCCAGATCATCGGACAGATTGGCATGCTGGTCGCCGTTATTTTGATCATTCGGGTGTTGCCCGAGGGGCTCTCCAGCGTTCTGGTTCGTCGTGGGCGCTAAAGGGAATCTGTGATGTTCAAGCTGCTGGAAGGTCCGCAGACGCTCGGACGTGGCAAGATCTTCTGGTCCTGCTTCCTTGCAGTGCTCGCGGGCGCACTGACATATCCGCTGTTCGCCGACTCCTATGATGTAGGGAATTTCGCCTATTTCCTGATCTGGATATTCATGGCGCTCGGCCTCTGCCTGATGTGGGGCTATGGCGGGATGCTCTCGTTCGGCCAGACCTTGTTCTTCGGCATCGCCGGTTACGGTTATGGCGTGCTCGCGATTAACATGGGCGGCGGCACCGCAACGATCGCCGCGCTTGCGCTGTCCGTTGTCCTTGCGATGGTGGCGGCTGGCATCCTCGGCTATTTCATGATCTGGGGTGGCATCAACGGCATCTTCTTCGGGATCGTGACGCTGTCGGCGACGCTGGTGCTTGCCTTCTTCCTCGGCCAGACCGCGGGGCCGGAATGGCACATCGGCCCGGCGCGGCTGAATGGCTTCAACGGCATGAAGGGCATGGACCCGCTCGCCGTCGGCGACTTCTATATCGAGGGATCGGCGCTCTACTACGTCATGATCGCGCTGATCGTGATCGTCTATCTCGCGTTGCGCATGCTCGTGAATTCGGGCATCGGCAACGTTATCGTGGCGACGCGCGAGAACCCGCAGCGCGCCGAGATGCTGGGTTATGACGTCCGGAAATACCAGCTCCTGACCTTCGTGATCGGCAGCGGCCTCGCAGGGCTGAGTGGTGCGCTGTACACGTCCTGGGGCCAATTCATCACGCCGTCCAGCATCGGCCTGCCTGCGGCGGCGATGCCCATCGTATGGGTGGCTTTCTCCGGACGGAGCGATCTGACCGCAACTCTGGTCGGATCGTTCCTGCTGCTGTTCGGCTTTCAGACCATCACGGTCTACAGCCAGCAGGCAGCACTCGTGCTGATGGGAGCGCTGCTGCTCGCCACGGTGATGCTGGCGCCGCAGGGTTTTGTGCTCGGCATCGGCAAGCTTGCTGCCGATTGGTGGAGCGGACGTCGGCGGCGCGATGATAGCCCCGTCATGGCGGAGGCTGGTCGCTTGCAGTCGGAAGAGTCCTGATCATGGCGCTGGTCGAAGTCAAAGGCGTATCCAAGCGTTTTGGCGGATTGACCGCAGTCTCCGACGTCGACCTCACGGTCAACGCCGGCGAGGTCCACTGCCTGATCGGACCCAATGGCGCCGGCAAGAGCACATTGTTCAAGCTGATCGTGGGTCTCTACCCGCCGAGCCAGGGCAGCATCCTGTTCGATACCGTCGACATCACCAAGGAGCGTCCCTACGCACGCGTGCAGCGAGGCATGAGCATCAAGATGCAGGCTCCGAGCGTGTTCAAGGAGCTGCCGGTTCGGCAAAACATCCAGATTGCGCTCCAGGAACGACTGTCCGGCGCGGAACGCATCGCCGAGGAGGATCGCCTGCTGACTCTGCTCAACCTGGGGCCGGACAGCGATAAGCTCGCGGGTGCGCTGTCGCATGGCCAGCAGCAATGGCTCGAGATCGGGATGGCGCTGGCGCTGAAGCCGCAGCTCCTGCTCCTGGACGAGCCGACTGCCGGCATGTCGCCGGAGGAAACCTTCAAGACCGGCGAGCTGATCAAGTCGTTCAATGCAGAGGGCATGACGGTCCTTGTCGTCGAGCATGACATGGCCTTCGTGCGCCAGGTCGCCCAGCGCGTCACGGTGCTGCATCTCGGCAAGATTTTCGCACGCGGCGATCTCGAAAGCATTTTGCAGGACGCGAAAGTCGCGGAAATATATCTCGGTAAGACCCATGCTCACTGAACCCAATCCCACTGACCGGATTTTGGACGTATCGGAATTATGGGCGGGATACGGTGCGACGCCGATTCTGCAGGGCGTCACCATGTCGGTCTCCCGCGGCGAGATTGTCGGCGTGATCGGCCGTAACGGTGTCGGCAAGTCGACTCTGATGCGGTGCCTGATCGGTTTGCTGCAAACCGGGCGTGGCACGATCAGCTTCATGGAGCAGGACGTAACAAAGCTCGAAGCCGACGCGCGGGCGAGGGCGGGCTTCGGCTATATCCCGCAGGGACGCGATGTCTTTCCGCAGATGACCGTCGAGGAAAACCTGCAGGTCGGCGAGTTGATCGGCGGTCCCGGCGGCAAGAAGCTGCCTGAACTCGTCTATGAGTATTTTCCGCGACTGAAGGAACGCCGGCGGCAGGCCGCAGGCACGATGTCGGGCGGCGAGCAGCAACAGCTCGCCATAGGCCGCGCGCTGATCGGCAATCCGTCATTGATGATCCTGGACGAGCCGTCCGAGGGTATCCAGCCCTCGATCGTCCAGCACATCTGCGAGGCGCTGAGATCGTTCCGGAATGAGCTCGGGACCACCATCATCTTCGTCGAGCAGAACCTCGACACGATCCTGGCAATCGCCGAGCGTTGTTACATCATGGAGAAGGGCAAGATCGCGCAGTCGCTGGCGGGTGGCGAGGTTAACGAGGACAATGTCCGCGAGCAGCTCCTGCTCTAAACGGCCGCATGGCATGTTTTCAAGTCGTCAATAGGGAGGGAATGGACATGGATCTGGGACTCAAGGGAGCAAAGGTTCTCGTCACCGGCAGCACCAAGGGGATCGGCAGGGCGATCGCCGACACATTCGCGGCGGAAGGCGCGGATGTCGGCATCTGCGCGCGCAACCAGGCCGACGTCGATAGCGCAGTCGCCGCGATCAAGGCGAAGGGCGTCGCTGCCTTTGGTAGTTCGGTCGATGTCTCCAACGGCCCGGCGCTCAAGGCCTGGGTCGAGGACATGGCCTCGAAGCTTGGCGGCATCGACGTCGTGGTCGCCAATGTCAGTGCGCTGTCGATCGGGCAGGACGAGGAGAGCTGGGAGAAGGAATTCTCCACCGACATGATGGGCACCGTGCGGCTGGTCAATGCGGCGATGCCGTATCTCGAGAAGAGCAAGGCTGCGGCGATCGTGACCATCTCCAGCGTTTCAGGGCGGGAGGTTGACTTCGCGAGCGGCCCCTACGGCACGTTCAAGGCCGCGATCATCCACTATACGCAAGGTCTCGCCTTCCAGCTTGCCAGCAAAGGCATCCGCGCCAATTCGGTGTCGCCGGGCAACACCTATTTCGAGGGCGGTGTCTGGAATCAGATCAAGGACGGCAATCCCGAACTGTACAAGACCGCGCTGGCGCTGAATCCGACCGGCCGCATGGGCACGCCGCAGGAAATGGCGAACGGTGCGGTGTTCCTTGCCAGCAAGGCAGCGAGTTTCATCACGGGGACCAACCTCGTGGTCGACGGTGCCCTCACGCGCGGCGTGCAATTCTAGGCGCTCCCTGAGTAGCGCAGTCACGAAACCGGGCCGTCTGCGGTGCCGGGGGGCGAAGCCGTTTCCGACAACAGCAGGACTGTCAGATGTCAGCAGATCCAATTCACTACAAGTCGATCATCGAAATCTCCGAGCTGTTCCGCCGCGGCGAGCTTCTACCTTCGAAAGTGACCGAGGTGATGCTGGGCCGGATCGCGAGGCTCGATCAGAAGTTTCACGGCTACGCGCTCGTCCTCGCCGAGCGGGCCATGGCGCAGGCGAAGCGCTGTGACGCCGAGCTTGCCAAGGGCATCTGGCGCGGGCCGCTGCACGGCGTGCCGATCGGATTGAAGGATCTCTGCTACACCACCTTCGCGCCGACCGCCGGCGGCACGACAATCCACGCCCGGTTCGTACCCTCCTTCAACGCGACAATCGTGGACCGGCTCGAGCACGCCGGCGCCGTCACGCTCGGCAAGCTAAAAATGACCGAGGGCGCCTATACGAGCCATCATCCCGACGACCAGGCGCCGCTCAATCCCTGGGGGACAGACTACTGGGTCGGCTCCTCCTCGAGCGGATCGGGCGTGGCCACTTCGGCGGGCCTCTGCTTCGGCTCGATCGGCAGCGACACCGGCGGCTCGATCCGGTTTCCGTCGGCAACGTGCGGGCTGACCGGGATCAAGCCTACCTGGGGACGTGTGAGCCGCCACGGCGTCTTCCCGCTGGCTGACTCTCTCGACCATGTCGGGCCAATGTGCCGGACCGCAGCCGATGCCGCGGCCATGCTCTGCGTCATCGCGGGCGCAGACGTCAATGATCCGACCGCCCTTCAGGCGCCGGTGCCGAACTATCTGGCGGGGATCGGTGACGGCGTGCGGGGCTTACGGATTGGCGTGGACCGCAGTTACACGCAGGACGGGATCGATCCGCAGGTGGTCGCCGCCTTGCTGGAAGCGGAGCGTACGCTTGCGGACCTCGGCGCCGATATTCGTGAGGTCAAGTTCCCAGCTTACGAGAAGCTCGTGAGCATGTGGATTCCGATGTGCTCCATCGAAACGGCAGAAGCGCATCTCGAAACCTATCCGTCGCGGAAGTCGGAATACGGCCCAGATCTGGCGCAACTGATCGAGCAGGGCAGGTCGATGAATGGCGTCGAGATCGCTCAGATCCATCATGAGCGGTTGAAGTTCTGCGGCAGCCTCGCGGCGCTGTTCGGCGACATTGACCTGCTCCTGATTCCCACCATGCCCGTGCCGATCCCAACGCTGACCAAGATGGGCGAATACGGCGCCGATCCGAACGTGCTGCTCAGCATCCTGCGCTTCACAGCGGTATTCGACTTCTCGGGCAGCCCGACCATCACGCTACCGAACGGCATGGCGGCGGACGGGTTGCCTCTCAGCATGCAGCTCGTCGGCCCGCATCTGTCCGAAGATACGCTTGCCCGCGCCGGGTATGCTTTCCAATCAGTGACAGATTGGCACACCCGACGCGCCCTTGGCGAATGAAGATCTTCGGAATTCTAGGGTGCCTATCCGAAAATCAATCATGGGGCGAGTTCAGAGAGGGGAGACGCTGAGCACGTCGAAACGAAAATTCGTCAGCGGAACTGATGGCCACGACCCTCGGCACGGTGTTCGAGTGGTACGACTTCTTCATCTACGGCTCGCTCGCCGTGTTCATGAGCTCGGTGTTGTTTCCGCCGGACAACCCGACCGCCGACGTGCTTGCGTCGCTCGGCGCCCTTGCGGCCGGCTTCGTGATCCGGCCAATTGGCGCCGTGGTGTTCGGTCGCATCGGTGATCTGGTCGGTCGAAAATATACCTTCCTCATCACCATCGTGATGATGGGAGGCGGCACGGCGCTGATCGGCTTCTGCCCACCTATGCCAGCGTGGGTCATGCTGCATGGATCTCGCTGGTCTTGCTGCGATTGATCCAGGGCCTCGCGGTCGGCGGCGAATATGGCGGTGCCGTCGTCTACGTTGCGGAGCACTCGCGTCCGGACCGGCGCGGGCTGCTCACCGGCTGGATCCAGATCGCATCGTCGGTCGGGTTGCTCTCCATCGCGGTCATCATCGGGACGCAGAGCGTCATGAGCGAGACCGATTTCAAGGCCTTGGGGATAGCGCGCTCCCCATTGGATGATCGGGGGCTTGCCGCCAGGACCGAATGGAGCGCGTCGTGAAGCCTTGGTCCGCTCCTGATGTTGAACAGATCCGCGCTGGCATGGCCGGCTGTCTGTACTGACGTTCGCAACCGCACAAATCGAGATAGGGCCAGGGTTAGATCCGGCCCCGCGACGCGATCCGCCATTGACAGGTCGGCGGAGATGATAGAATTATAACAGGATAAGTTGCAAAAATAACAATATGTCACCATCGTACCAGCGTCTAGCGGGGCGACGGGAGGAAAGTTTGGAACTGTCCGGTTCGGTTGCAGCAGAACCTCGGTCGTCGGCCTCGCTAGTGATGGTCAGTGGCATCAACAAGCGCTTCGGCGGCGTGCGAGCGCTGCGTGACGTCAACCTCGAGGTTCGCGCCGGCGAGGTCCATGCGCTACTGGGCGAGAACGGCGCGGGAAAATCTACCCTGATCAAGATTCTCAGTGGTGTTCATGCCCTCGACAGCGGCACGATCGAGATCGCCGGCAGGCCGGTGGAATTCGACAGCCCGGCGAAGTCGCGCGAGGCGGGGATCGCTGTCGTTTATCAGGATCTCAGCCTCGTCGAATCCTTGAGCGTTGCGGACAATCTGTTGCTCGGCCGTGAGCCGCGTGCGCGTTTCGGCTTCGTCCGGCAGCGTGCGCTGATGGCCAGGGCCGAGGCGTTCCTGAACGCGCTCGGCATTCCCCTGGATGCGAGTGCGGCTGTCGGCTCGCTGCCTTTCGCCTATCGCCAGATGACGGAGATCGCCAAGGCGCTGATGGGCGAGGTCCGGCTTCTGATCCTCGACGAGCCGACCTCCTCGCTGACATCGGATGAGGTCCGGATCCTGTTCGATGCGATCGGGAAGGCGACGCGCCGCGGAGTCGGCGTGATCTATGTGACCCATCGGCTCAATGAGGTGTTCGAGATCTCGCAGCGCGTCACGGTGCTGCGCGATGGCGCTAACGCGGGCACGTTTGTCACAGCCGAGACCGACATGAAGCGGCTGGTGAACGCGATCGTCGGAACCGATCGATCGGCACCCACGGGCCCGCGCACCGAACCTGTCGCGAAGCGTGAATTGGATCCGTCGCCGGTTCTGTCGCTGTCCGACGTGTCCAACGACCGGCTTCGTGCCGTCGATCTGTCCGTGCTGAAGGGCGAGATCCACGGCCTCGCCGGATTGATCGGCAGCGGCCGCACGGAGATTTTGGAGACAGTGTTTGGCCTCCGGCCGCTCGAGAGCGGCGCAATCGAGATCGAGGGCCGGCGATGGCTGCCGAGAGGGCCTGCCGATGCGATCGAGCAGGGCATCGCGCTGGTGCCGGAAGACCGGCATGTGCAGGGTCTGGTCCTGGACCATTCGATCGAACGAAACGTCACCTTGCCGCGAATTCCCCATTTCTCGCGCTGGGGCTGGATGCAGCAACGCGCCGCCGCCAGGCGTGCGGAAACCGCGGTCGCCAGGCTTTCGGTGAAAGCGCCGGGCGCGTTCAGCCTGGTCAGGACGCTCTCCGGCGGCAACCAGCAAAAGGTCGTGTTCGGAAAATGGAATGATCCGCGGCCGCGCGTGCTGCTCCTGGATGAACCGACGGTCGGCGTCGACGTGGGCGCACGCGAGGAAATCTATGCCGTGATCCGGAATGCCGTCCGCGACGGCAGCGGGGTCCTGGTCGTCTCGTCCGATCTCGTCGAATTGATCGAGCTCTGCGACCGCATCTCCGTGATCGTCAACGGGCGTGTGGCTCGTACGCTGTCGCGCGGCGAGATCGATGATGCCGAAGAGCTGCATCATCTCCTCCAGATGTACCAGGCCTCCGGGCCAGGCCACTTGCAAGAGCTTCCCGCATGACCGAACTGACTGCTCCCAACGTGGTCGCCTCGTCGACCCGATCTGATCGCCGCCGCAAGATTCTTCAGAACTTGCTGCGGGGCGAGCGGCCGTACATGCTGTACATCGCCTTCGTGATCCTGTTGGTCGTGTTCAGCCTGTCTTCGCCCTGGTTTCTCTCGGTCGACAATTTCCTGAACATCGGGCGCCAGACCACGCTGGTGTCGATCATCGCAGTCGGCATGACCTTCATCATCATCGCGCGTCAGATCGATCTGTCGGTTGCCTCGACGTTGGCGCTGTCAGGCATGGCGGCTGCTCTCGCGATGAGCCAGATCAACAACAGCTGGATCGTGGGTGCCGTGGCCGGGCTCGGTACCGGCGCGCTGGTCGGGCTGCTCAATGGCATCCTGACCACGCAGCTATCGATCCCGTCGTTCCTGGTGACGCTGGGCTCGCTGAGCATGGCGCGGGGACTGGCGATGATGGTAACCAACACCAAGCCGGTGATCATCACCAACGA
This sequence comes from Bradyrhizobium sp. 63_E2_N1_3, assembly GCF_052076005.1. Taxonomy (NCBI): domain Bacteria; kingdom Pseudomonadati; phylum Pseudomonadota; class Alphaproteobacteria; order Hyphomicrobiales; family Nitrobacteraceae; genus Bradyrhizobium; species Bradyrhizobium sp. 63_E2_N1_3. Next base: position 3,293,300 of record NZ_CP197235.1, read on the forward strand.
GACCTATTTCGCGATATTTGGCGAAGGCACATTCCTCGGCATACCGGTTCCGATCGCCTGGACTTTGGCGGCGATGATTATCGGCATCCTGCTGCTGCACTATAATGTGTTCGGCCGGCGCATCTATGCGGTCGGCGGCAACCCGACCGCGGCGCTCTATTCCGGCATCAACACCAAACGGATCACGACTGCGGCCTTTGTCCTGACCGGCACGCTGGCCGGATTGGCGGCGCTGGTGCTGTCGGCGCGTTCACATGCTGCGCGGCCAGATGTCGTGCAGGGCATGGAACTCGACGTCATCGCCGCGGTGATCCTCGGTGGCTGCAGCCTGTTCGGCGGGCGCGGCTACATCCTGGGGACGCTGTTCGGCAGCTTGATCATTGGCACGCTCAACAACGGCCTTGTTCTGCTCGGCGTGAGCTCGCCGATGCAGCTCGTGATCAAGGGGGCGATCATCGTTGCCGCGGTTGCTTTCACGAAACGCTAGTCGAGGTCAGGCGCGGCGCATGAACAACAAGTTCATTGCGCTGCGCGGGTAGGGGCAAGGTCGCTGGCCCTCCGGTGAATCGGCGACCAAAAAATGGAGGAAACAATGAAGCCAATCTTGCGACAAACCTTGCCTTTGACTGCGTTGGTGGCCGCTGCCGCCCTCTCGATGATCCCGTCGGCTCGCGCCGAAGTGCCCGCGACCTGCGTCAAGGGTGTCGATCTCGCGAAGCTCGGGCCGAAGTCGATCGTCGGCCAGGGACCCCACGGCGAAAAGGCGGCTTCCCCCGAGGTGCTCGCGCTGTCGGAAGCCGACGCCGCCAAGATCAAGGAGAAGAACTTCAAGGTCGGCATCTCCATGCAGACGGTCAACCTCGACTGGTCGCAGCTCCAGATCCAGGGCATCAGCGATACGCTGAAGAAGTACGGCGTGACGGTGACGGGCGTCGCGTCCGCCGAATATCAGGTGGACAAGCAGATCGCCGATATCGAGAACACGATCCAGCAGCATCCGGACGGCATCATTTCGATTCCGGTCGATTTCACCGCGACCGCGCCGACCTACAAGAAGATCGCCAAAGCCGGCATCAAGCTCGTGCTGATGGACAGCATCCCGACTGGTCTGAAGCATCCCGAGGAATATGCGACGATGGTCTCGGCCGATAGCCAGGGCAATGGCCAGATCGCGGCACAGATCCTGGCATCCTGCGTGGCGCAGGGCGGCACCATCGGTCTCGTCAATTTCGGCGTCGACTATTTCAGCACCAACGAGCGCACCAAGGGCGTGCGGGAGTGGATGAAAGCAAACCGCCCTGACATCAAGATGAAGCAGGTCGACTTCACCGATCCGCCGAAGGTCTCGCAGATCGCGGGCGACTTCCTGACCGGCAATCCCGACGTCAAGGGACTGTACGCGGTGTGGGATCAACCGGCGCTCGACACGCTGAGCTCGATGCGGGCTCAGGGCATCGATATTCCCATGACGACGGTCGACCTCGGTCTGCAATCGGCGATCGAGATTGCCAAGGGCGGGCCGCTGAAGGCGACCGGCTCGCAGCGTCCCTACGACCAGGGCGTAGCCGAGGCGATGGCGATGATGAACGCGCTGCTGGGTAAGGAAACGCCTGGCTGGATCGGTGTGCAGTCGCTGCCGGTGACGCAGTCGAACGTGCTGGAGTCCTACAAGACCGTATTCAAGAAGGACCCGCCGGCCGAGCTGACGGATGCCTGCAAAAAGGCGAAGCCCGCCTGCAACTAGCCCGAAACAGCGATGCGCGATCCACCGAGACCGCGCATCGCTCAGTAAGCCTGATCCGGGCGAACCAGCCCCCGTCCGGATCAGGCCGTGCTGGTGACGTATTCGACGGGAAGGCTGCGGAAGTGCTTGCGCGTGTCTGCCGACACGGAGCCACCGACGATGATCCGCGAGAATGAGCTGACGTCGGAGAAGAACGCCGGCTTGAGGCTGCCGAGCTTGCTGGCGTCGACCACGAGGATGCTCTCCATCGCGGTAGCGATGACGGCCTGCTTGATGGCGACTTCGTGAAAATTCGAGCAGCTGGCGCCGCGGGTCCAGTGCAGGCCGCCGGCCGAGATGAAAGCCTTGTTGACCCCGAGCCGCCGCAGGTAGGACAGGCCGTCATCCGACGAGAACGACTGCGACGACGGATGGTAGAGCCCGCCCATCAACATCACCTGCGTCGCTGGCCGGTGGGTGACGATCGAGGCGACGTTCAGCGAATAGCAGATCACCGAGAGAGGCATGTCCTCGGGCAGGCAATCCGCCAGCGACTGCATCGTGGTGCCGCAGTCGATGAAGATGGTGTCACCTTCCTTGATCGAGGCGGCTGCGGATCGGCAGGCGAGGCGCTTGTCCTGTGTGTGCTGGTCGATTTCCTGTTCGAATGTGTACTTGATCCCGGTCGGCGACGCCGCGTTGACGACGTAGCCGCCGAGCAGGGCGAGCGCCGCCTCGGGCCCGGCAAGGTCGCGTCTGACGGTCATCTCCGACACCTTCAGCAGCTCTGCGGCGTCCTTCAGATGCAGTGCGCCGCTCGTCTCGACGGCGCGTCGCAGCCGTTGCAGCCGTTGGATGCGCGTCTCGCTGGGGCGTGCGGTCGGTGTTTCAGTCATTTTCGTCACCGAGCTTGCTTATCCGGTTGACAATGATCTTACAATGATGTGAGTTTAGCAACGTCAATCTGTTACAATAATAACATTTGGCCCGAAGGGTGTTTCGCTGTCGGCGACGGGAGGCAGCAGAAGCGCCGGCGGCCAAGGGATGGGAGGATCGCATGTTGCAATCGGCACATTCAGTCTATCTGCCGTTTCAGCCGATTCGCTAGCATTGCGCGGCGTACCGATGGCGCAGGGCGTCTTGATATCAAATCCATCCGCGGTGCCGGCGCAGCCCCATGCGCGGGATCACAATCATCCGCATCCGATCGCGCGCAACAGCGGCCGCGCGCTCGAGATGGACTGGGTCGATGATATCCGGATCAATCTGTCCGCCGCCGAGCGCCGCGTTGCGAGCCTGCCGGGCCGGCGCACCGTCAAGAAGGACGCGCAGGCGGCGTGGTTGCTCAAGGCGATCACCTGCATCGACCTGACGACACTCAACGGCGACGATACGGCCGAACGGGTGAAGCGCCTCTGTGCCAAGGCGAGGGCCCCGATACGAAGTGACCTCGTCGAGGCACTCGGTTTTGCCGGGCGCCGGCTGCACACGGGCGCGATCTGCGTCTATCACCGCTTCGTCGCAACTGCGGTCGAAGCGCTCGATGGGTATGACATTCCGGTCGCTGCGGTTTCGACTGGATTTCCGGCAGGCCTCGTGCCTCACGATCTGAAACTCAAGGAGATCGAGGCGTCCGTCAGGGACGGTGCGCAGGAGATCGACATCGTCATCACGCGTGAGCATGTGCTGACCGGAGATTGGCGCGCTCTCTACGCCGAGGTCCGGGATTTCCGCGCAGCCTGCGGCGATGCGCATCTGAAGACGATCCTCGCAACCGGCGACCTCAAAACGCTGCGCAACGTCGCCAAGGCGTCGATGGTCTGCATGATGGCCGGCGCGGATTTCATCAAGACCTCCACCGGCAAGGAAGGCGTCAATGCCACGCTGCCGGTGACGCTGGCGATGCTGCGCATGATCAGGGTCTATGAGGAGCGCACGGGCTTCAAGATCGGCTTCAAGCCGGCCGGCGGAATCTCGACGGCGAAGGATGTGCTCAACTACCAGTTCCTGATGAAGGAGGAGTTGGGACGCGATTGGCTCGAGCCGGATCTGTTCCGCGTCGGCGCCTCGAGTCTGCTCGCCGACATCGAGCGTCAGCTTGAGCATCACGTCACCGGCCGCTACTCGGCCTTCAACCGTCATCCCGTGGGCTGAGCATGAGTATCGCACATTACTACGAGACCATGGATTATGGTCCCGCCCTCGAGGCGGACGGCGAGGCGCGCGCCTGGCTGAAGCGGCATGACACGACGTTTGGGCACTTCATTGCGGGTAAATTCGTCGCGCCGGCTTCGGGCAAGCATCTGGCGACGATCGAGCCGGCCACCGGAAAGACGCTGGCCAAGATCGCGCAAGGCATCGCAGCGGATGTCGAGGCTGCCGTCGGCGCCGCGCGATCGGCGCAGTCGCCATGGGCAAAGCTCGGTGGTCACGGTCGTGCCCGTCATCTCTATGCGCTGGCGCGCATGCTGCAACGTCATGCTCGTCTGTTCGCGGTGTTGGAAGCGATCGACAATGGCAAACCGATCAGGGAAACCCGCGATCTCGACGTGCCACTTGCTGCGCGCCACTTCCTGTATCACGCCGGCTGGGCGCAATTGCAGGACCGCGAATTCGCCGACCATGTCCCGGTCGGTGTGATCGGCCAGATCATCCCCTGGAACTTTCCGCTGCTGATGCTGGCCTGGAAGATCGCGCCCGCGTTGGCGACCGGCAACACCGTGGTGCTGAAACCGGCAGAGTTCACGTCACTCACCGCGCTGCTGTTCGCCGAGCTCGCGGCGGAAGCCGGCCTGCCGCCTGGCGTGTTGAATGTGGTGACGGGTGATGGCGCCACCGGCGCGTTGCTGGTCGAAAATTCCGGTGTCGACAAGATCGCCTTCACGGGGTCGACCGAGGTCGGGCGGTTGATCCGTCAGTCGACCGCAGGCAGCGGGAAGTCGCTGACGCTCGAGCTCGGCGGCAAGTCGCCGTTCATCGTGTTCGACGACGCCGACATCGATGGCGCCGTGGAAGGCGTGGTCGATGCGATCTGGTTCAACCAGGGCCAGGTCTGTTGTGCCGGATCGCGGCTTCTGCTGCAGGAAGGGATCGCAGAGACATTCCGCAAGCGCCTCATCCGCCGCATGGAGACGCTGCGCGTGGGTCCGCCGCTCGACAAGGCGATCGACATGGGCGCGGTGGTCGCACCGGTGCAGCTCGAGCGGATCAAGGCGCTGGTCGAAACCGGCGTCAAGGAGGGCGCTGAGAAGTATCAGGCGCCCGGGCCGATCCCCGCTGAGGGATGCTTCTATCCCCCGACCTTGCTTTGGAACGTGCATCCGTCATCGACCGTGGCGATCGAGGAGATCTTTGGCCCGGTGCTGGTCGCGATGACGTTCCGCACGCCGGACGAGGCGGTGATGCTCGCCAACAACACGCGCTATGGCCTTGCCGCCAGCGTGTGGAGCGAGACCATCGGGCTGGCGCTCGATATCGCGCCGAAGCTTCAGGCCGGCGTTGTCTGGGTCAATGCGACCAATTTGTTCGATGCCTGCGTCGGCTTCGGCGGCTATCGCGAGTCCGGCTTCGGTCGCGAGGGCGGCCGGGAAGGTCTCTACGAATATCTCAAGCCGAAAGCCTGGAGCGGGCGGAAGGCGCGGGCGACGGTGCCGCCGCCATCCCCGGCGGCCTCTAACGACGGTGCCGGATTTGGCACGCCGTCGATCGACCGGACCGCCAAGCTGTTCGTCGGCGGCAAGCAGGTTCGTCCCGACGGAAATTATTCGCGCGCGGTGCTGTCGCCGAAGGGGAAGCACCTCGGCGAAGCCGGTGAGGGCAATCGCAAGGATATCCGTAACGCGGTGGCCGCTGCGCGCTCGGCCGAGGGGTGGGCGCGGGCGACGACGCATAATCGCGCCCAAATCCTCTACTACCTTGCCGAGAATCTGTCCGCGCGTGGCGACGAGTTCGCCCGACGCGTCGGTGATATGACCGGCGTTTCGCCCGCCAAGGCGCGCGCGGAGGTCGAGGCGAGTATCGAACGGCTGTTCAGCTATGGGGCCTGGGCCGACAAATACGAGGGGACGATCCATGCACCGCCGTTGCGCGGCGTGGCGCTTGCCATGCACGAGCCGATCGGCGTGGTCGGGGTGGCCTGTCCGGACGAGGCCCCGTTGCTGGGCTTCATCAGCCTGGTGGCACCGTTGATTGCGATGGGCAACCGCGTCGTCGCCGTCCCAAGCGAGCGGCATCCGCTTGCAGCGACCGATTTTTATCAGGTGCTGGAGACGTCGGATGTGCCGGCAGGCGTCGTCAATATCGTCACCGGCGAGCGCGATGCGCTCGCAAAGGTCCTTGCCGAGCATGACGACGTCGATGCGCTCTGGGTGTTCGGCTCGCAGGAGGCCTCGACGGCTGCGGAGCGGCTGTCGATCGGCAACCTCAAGCGCACGCTGGTCGACCACGGGCTGGCGCTCGATTGGTACGACCGGGTGGCGAGCGAGGGGCCGATCCTGCTCCGCCACGCGGTGCAGGTGAAGAACATCTGGATTCCCTATGGGGACTAAAGACGTCACCTTGCGGTGATACGGGTTGGCATCCGGACCACCAGAGTTCGGGCGATGTTTTGAAGACAAGGGAGGGACGCAACATGCTCAAGGGCATCAATCCACTGCTCAATGCCGACGTGCTTTATGCCTTGCGCGCAATGGGGCACGGGGACCGCCTCGTGGTGTGCGACACCAATTTTCCAGCCGACTCCATCGCGCGCCAGACCGTGTTCGGCGAGCTGCTTCGCATCGACAACGTCAGTACGGCAAAGGCGATCGAAGCCATCCTCTCGGTGCTGCCGCTCGATACGTTCGTCGACGATGCCGCGATCCGCATGGAGATTGTTGGCCAGCCCCAGGAGGTGCCGCCGGTGCAGCGCGAGGTGCAGGCCGCGATCGACCGCGCCGAGGGACGCTCCTGGCCGCTGGTCGGGGTCGAGCGCCATGCCTTCTATGAAAAGGCCAAGACGGCCTACTGCGTGATCGCCACGGGAGAGCGGCGCTTCTACGGCTGCTTCCTGTTTTCCAAGGGCGTCATCGCGCCGGACGGAGAGTGACGACCATGAGCAAGACTGGCGTCGCAGTGCTCGGCATCTTCGTCGTCGATCTGGCCTTCCGGGCCGGCAACATGCCCGCGATCGGTGAAACGATCGCCGGCTCGGGATTTGCCATGGGACCAGGCGGCAAGGGGTCGAACCAGGCCGTGGCCGCTGCGCGCGCAGGCGCAGACGTGACCTTCATCTCCCGGATCGGCCGCGACGCCTTCGGTGATCTTGCCATCAAGACGTGGGAAACCGAGGGCATTCGACCGCGCGTCGCCAGGACTGCGGAGGCGCCGACCGGCGCAGCCTTCATCTATGTCCACGAGACACGCGGCGACAACGCCATCATCGTGGTGAGCGGAGCGGCCGACGGTCTCAGCCCCACCGACGTCGATGCGGCGGCGGATGCGATCCGCACCAGCCGCGTCTTTGTGACACAGCTCGAGCAACCGGTCGCGGCCGCGCAGCGCGGGCTCGAGATCGCGCGCGCTGCGGGCAGCATCACCGTGTTCAACCCGGCACCTGCGGTCAAATTCGACGATGGCCTGTTTGCCTTGTGCGACTACGTCGTTCCCAATGAGACCGAGGCGGAAGCGCTGACGGGGATCGCGGTGAGCGATCTTGCCGGCGCCCGCCGCGCCGGCGAAGCGTTGGTGGCCAAGGGAGCGGGCACCGCGCTGATCACGCTCGGCGAACGCGGGGCGCTGTTTCACGGGCGAGACCGCTCGCTACACGTGCCCCCGTTCGCCGCCGGCAAGGTGGTCGAAACCGCGGGCGCGGGCGACGCATTCGTCGGCGGCTTCGCTGCAGCGCTTGCGGGCGGCGCCGATCCCCTGGAAGCGGCGCGCTTCGGTTCCGCTACGGCGGGGATTTCCGTGACGCGCGCGGGGACTGCGCCTGCCATGCCGCGGCGCGCTGAGATTGAAGCCCTGTTGAAGGGATGATCTGCTCATGATGCGGAACGATCCGATCAAGCATGTCTTCATCTGGCCGGCGGTGCTCGTCGTGCTGGCGATCTCGATCTTTCCGCTGATCTATTCGTTGACCACGAGCTTCCTCAGCTATCGCCTGGTTCCGCCGATCCCGCCGCGGGTCGTGTGGTTCGGCAATTATGCTACGCTCCTGCAAGAGCCGCGCTTCTGGAATGCGATCTTCACGACGACGCTGATCGCGTTTATTGCCGTCGGGTTGCAATACGTGATCGGGTTTGGCGTTGCGCTCGCGCTGAACGCGCGCGTTCCGGGCGAACGGCTATTTCGCGTGGCCTTGCTGCTGCCCATGCTTCTGGCCCCGGTTGCCGTCGCGCTTGTTGCTCGCATGATCTTCAATCCGACCATGGGGCCGCTCAACCAGTTCCTGTCCATGTTCGGCATGGCGAACCTGCCGTTCCTCACCAACGGTCATTGGGCGCTCGCCTGCATCATCGCTGTTGAGATCTGGCAGTGGACCCCGTTCGTCATCCTGATGATGCTGGCTGGCCTGCAAACGCTCCCCGAAGATGTCTACGAGGCGGCCGAGCTCGAGAACGCCAGCGCCTGGCAACAGTTCTGGGGCATCACCTTTCCGATGATGCTGCCGATCTCCGCCGCGGTCGTCTTCATCCGCCTGATCGAGAGCTACAAGATCATGGACACCGTATTCGTGATGACGGGCGGCGGACCGGGTGTGGACACCGAGACCCTGACCTTGTTCGCCTATCAGGAGGGTTTCAAGAAGTTCAATCTCGGCTACACGTCGGCGCTCAGCTTCCTGTTCCTGATCGCCATCACGATCATTGGCGTCACTTATCTGGCGCTGCTGCGGCCGCATCTGGAGAAGCGCCGATGAGCGGGCAGGGCCTTACCGGACTGTCGCGCTGGAGCCGCCGCCTGGTCGCGGCCGGTGTCTTCGCATGGTGCCTGATCACGGCGTTTCCGCTCTATTGGGTGGTCGTGACGGCGTTCAAGACCCCGCCGGGCGTGGTCGGCGGCCCGACCTATATTCCGTTCGTCGATTTCACGCCGACCCTGCAGCCCTTCATTGATCTCTATCAGGGTATCCGTGGCGAGTTCTTCCGGACCTTTTTGAACTCGACAATCGTTGGCCTGTCGGCGGCGGCGATCGCGACTGCCGTCGGCGCAATGGCGGCCTATGCGCTGGTGCGGTTCGAATTCAGGGTGCGCTTCGGCGCCGGCCTGATCTTCTTCCTGCTCGCGCTCGGCGGCTATCTGCTGTTCAGCAATTCGCTCGGATTCACCCGCGCGCAGGCGCTGCTGCTGGCGTTCCCGATCGCGCTCGCCGCTGCAATCCTGGCCAACCGCCTGCCGCTGCCGGGGCCGATCCTCGGCAATGAAGACATCCTGTTCTGGTTCGTCAGCCAGCGCATGTTTCCGCCGATCGTCACGGCTTTCGCGCTGTATCTCCTCTACAGCGAAATCGGCCGGCTCGGCTTCCAGCTCATCGACAGCTATGTCGGCCTGACGCTGTGCTACGTCGCGTTCTCGCTGCCGATCGTGGTCTGGCTGATGCGCGACTTCTTCGAGGCCATTCCGATCGAGGTCGAAGAAGCCGCGATGGTCGACAACGTGCCAAGTTGGCGCATCTTCCTCGGCATCGTGGTGCCAATGTCGATGAACGGACTGCTGGCGACTTTCATGATCACGCTCGCCTTCGTCTGGAACGAGTTCCTGTTCGCGCTGTTCCTGACCAATTCCAGATGGCAGACGCTGCCGATCCTGGTGGCGGGACAGAACAGCCAGCGCGGCGACGAATGGTGGGCGATCTCGGCCGCGGCGCTCGTCGCCATCATTCCGATGATGATCATGGCAGGTCTGCTCAGCCGCATGATGCGGTCGGGCCTGCTGCTCGGAGCGATCAAATAGCAAAAACCTATGTAGGGAGGACTGGACGATGTTGCGACGGACGTTTCTGATGCTGACCACCTCGCTCGCGATGGCTTGCACCGCGAGCCAGGCGAACGCTGCTTGTAGCCCGGATTACTCCGGCGTCACCCTGACTGTGGCGTCGCAGACCGGACCGTATATCGCCTCCGCGCTCAAGCTCGGCGCGGACGAATGGACCAAGAAGACCTGCGGCAAGGTCAATGTGGTCGAATTCCCCTGGTCGGAGCTCTACCCGAAGATCGTTACATCGCTTACCGGATCGGACGCGACGTTCGATCTGGTCAGCTTTGCGCCGGCCTGGCTGCCCGACTTCGTCACCTATCTCAGCGAGATGCCGAAAGAGATGCAGTCCGGCAAGGATTGGGACGATGTCGAGCCGGCCTACCGTGAGCGCCTGATGGTGTGGGAAGGCAAAATCTATTCGCAATCGATGGACGGCGACGTTCACACCTACACCTATCGCACCGACCTGTTCAGCGATCCCAAGGAGAAGGACGCCTTCAAGGCCAAGTACGGCTACGACCTGGCGCCGCCAAAGACCTGGAAGCAATATCTCGACATCGCGGAGTTCTTTCAGCGCCCCGACAAGGGACTCTGGGGCACGGCGGAGGCCTTCCGTCGCGGTGGCCAGCAGTTCTGGTTCTTCTTCAGCCACGCGGCGGCCTATACCAACAATCCGAACTATCCGGGCGCGATGTTCTTCGACCCCGAAACGATGGATGCCCAGATCAACAATCCGGGCTGGGTGAAGGGATTGGAGGAATATATTCGCGCTTCCAAGCTTGGCCCGCCCAATGCGCTGAACTTTTCGTTCGGCGAGGTCAATGCCGCCGTGGCCGGCGGCCAGGTGGCCGAGTCGATCGGCTGGGGCGACACCGGCGTGATCGCCGCCGACCCCAAGCAATCGAAGATTTCCGGCAAGGTGGGCTCTGCAGTGCTGCCCGGCTCTGACGAGATATGGAACGCCAAAACCAAGAAGTGGGACAAGTTTCCGGCAGTGCTGCCGGCACCCTTCATGGCGTTCGGAGGCTGGCAGATTGCCGTGCCAAAGGTGGGCAAGAACCAGCAGGCGGCATGGGATTTCGTCAAGACGCTGACAAGCCCTGAAGTCTCAGGCAAGGCCGCGATTACCGGTGGCACGGGTGTCAATCCATACCGCAAGTCGCACACCACGAATCTGGAGTTGTGGAGCAAGATCTTCTCGCCGACGGAAGCCAAGGAATATCTCGGCGCCCAGGCCGACTCCATTAACGGCAAGAACGTTGCGCTCGACATGCGTTTGCCCGGCTATTTCTCCTACACCGAGGTTGTGGAGATTGAGCTTGGCAAGGCACTGGCCGGCCAGACCACGCCGCAGGCCGCGCTGGACGCGGTCGCGAAGGAATGGAATCGCCTGACCGATGAGTTCGGCCGCGCGAAGCAGCTCGCCGCCTATCGCGCGGCGATGGGCCTCTCACCGAAGAACTAGCTTCCCGCGGAGACTGCCCCGGATGATGCGTGAGCATCATCCGGGCTTTGTTGGCCGTCGATATAGGGACGGAAAAAGGAATCCATGGCGCACGTCGAGATCGAGAACGTCAGCAAGGCATATGGGCCCTACAAGATCATCGAGGGGCTTAATCTGAGTGTGGCCGACGAGGAGTTTGTCGTGCTTGTCGGGCCGTCCGGCTGCGGCAAGACCACGACGTTGCGCATGATAGCGGGACTGGAGACAGTCACCAGCGGAACCATTCGTATCGGTAATCGCGATGTGACGCAGCTGCGCCCAGGCTTGCGCAATTGCGCGATGGTGTTCCAGAATTATGCGCTCTATCCGCATATGACTGTTGGTGAGAATATCGGCTACGGCATGAAGGCGCGGGGCGAGTCGCGCGCCAATATCGCGAAAGCCGTCGAGGACGTGGCGCGGGTTCTCGACCTCGAGCAATACGTGGACCGTCGGCCCAAGCAGCTCTCCGGTGGGCAGCGTCAGCGCGTGGCGATCGGCCGTGCCATCGTGCGCAGCCCGGACGTGTTTCTGTTCGACGAGCCATTGTCAAACCTCGACGCCAAACTCCGCATCGAGATGCGGACCGAGATCAAGGCATTGCATCGCCGTCTCGCCAAGACGATCGTTTATGTCACACACGATCAGGTCGAAGCTATGACCATGGCCGATCGGGTCGTGGTGATGAATCGCGGCCGCATCGAGCAGGCGGCTGATCCGATCACGATCTATGAGAAACCAAGCAATCTCTTCGTCGCGGGCTTCATGGGCGCGCCCAGCATGAATTTCATCCACGGGGAGATTGCCGCTCGCGACGGTGCACTGATCTTCACCGAACCCTCGGGTACGGCGTTGAGATTGCCGAAATCCCGAGAGGCGGCCTATGCAGGGAGCATCGGCAAGCCGGTTGTGCTCGGCGTGCGGCCCGACCACGTGCTGCGGCAAGATGCGCCATCGGGCTCCTCCGTCCGCATGATGGTGAAAGACGTGGAGCCGCTCGGGCCGCATACTCTCGTGATTGGAACCGTGGGCGCATTTCCATTCACGGCGCAGATGCAAGTCGGTGTTTCTGCGGCGCCGGATTGCCCAATAGATGTCGCCATCGATCTGGAGCGAACGCATCTTTTCGACAAGGTTTCCGGGGCGGCCGTTTCATAGCCGGCGGTCCTCTGGCGGTGCAGGTCATCCCTAATCTTTACTTCCAGCGTGCGCATGCCTCATCGCGGTCACTTGCGCTGCGGCGAGCTCGCACGCGATGCGGGCGACGTTGCCCCCTTCTTCGCAAACTTTGCTCGCCCGGTATTGGTGTCGAGCAGAGTCTGCGAAAAGAGATTAAACGATTTCAGATGGTTACATCCAATATTCATTACCTCGCGGGTAATGGAAGGGCTGAAATCCGCGTGCTAGGTTTTCGAGCATGAACGCACATGCATCCACGGCACAGGCCGAACGCAGCCAGCCCGTCCATATCGGCGACCATTTGCGCGAATGGCGGCAACGCCGCCGCATGAGTCAGCTCGATCTGGCGGGCGAGGCCGAGATTTCCGCGCGGCATTTGAGCTTCGTCGAGACCGGTCGCGCCGCGCCCTCGCGCGACATGGTGCTCAGGCTCGCCGAACGTCTCGAGGTGCCCTTGCGCGAACGCAACGTGCTGCTGGTCGCGGCCGGCTATGCGCCGGCGTTTCCGCAGCGCCCGCTGGAGGATCCCGCCTTGAAATCAGCTCGCCAGGCGATCGACCTCGTTCTCAGGGCGCATGAGCCCAATCCGGCGCTGGCCTATGACCGGCACTGGAATCTGGTGTCCGCCAACCGCATGGTGGCGCCGCTGCTCGACGGCATCCCGCAGCGGCTGCTCGGCCAGCCCTTCAACGTGCTGCGGCTCGCGTTTCACCCTGAAGCGCTGGCGCCGCGCACGGTCAATCTCGCGGAATGGTGCGGGCACCTGCTGGAGCGGCTGCACCGGCAATGCGAGGCAACGGCCGATCCTGAGCTGATCAAGCTCTATAACGACCTCAAGAGCTATCCCATCCCGGCGCGCTCGGGGCCGCTGTCGAGCGACAATGTCGCGATTCCCTTCAAGCTGCGCCATGGCGGAGCGATACTAAGTTTCTTCTCCACCACCATGGTGTTCGGCACACCGGTCGACATCACCCTGTCCGAGCTGGCGCTGGAGACGTTCTTCCCGGCGGACGAGCGCACCGCCGAGTGGCTGAAGCAGATGGCAGCAGCTATGACCTAGCGCCCTTGCCTCGGAGCGGGTTCGGCTTATCTTCGGCTTATCTTGGGTCAAACCCGCATCGCCCGAAGGAGGCGCTATGAGCACGTTGAAACCGCTCCAGATCGATGTCGTCTCCGACGTGGTGTGTCCCTGGTGCTATATCGGCAAGCACCGGATCGAGAGCGCGCTGGCGCTCGTGCCCGACGTCCCGGTCAAGCTGAATTTCCGCCCCTTCTTCCTCAATCCCTGGGTGCCGCGCGAGGGCATCAGCCGCGAGGCCTATCTCACCCAGAAGTTCGGCTCGGTCGAAGCCTATAAGGGCATTGCCGGCCGCGTGGTCGCAGCCGCGGGCGAGGAGGGCCTCGTCTACAAGCCCGAGCTGGTCGCGCGCCAGCCCAACACGACTGACTGCCATCGCTTGATCCTCTGGGCCGATGCGATCGGCAAGGCGCCCGAGATGAAGCAGCGGCTGATGGAGCTGTATTTCCGCGACGGCGGCGACCTCACTGACGTGAACGTGCTGGCGCAGGCGGCCGCCGATGTCGGCCTCGATGCCGACGACGTGCGCAAGCGCCTCGCCACCGACGAGGACGTCGCGCGCGTGTCGGCCGACGCGCAGGAGGCCGCCGAGAAGGGCATCTCCGGCGTGCCGACCTACGTATTCGCGCAGAAATACGCCGTCTCCGGCGCGCAGGATCCGAACCTGCTCGCCCGCGCCATCCGCGAGGTCTCGGCGGAGATCAACGCGCAGGCGGCGGAGTAGCTTTCGCCTATTTGCGGAGCAGACGCACCACGCGTCGCGCGGCCTCGTGTGCGGTGTTGAGGCCAACCAGCGCTGCGTGAATTAAGCCAACCACTGGATCGTGGCGCCGCAGCGGAATCAGCACGTCGCCGATGGCGAAGCGTCCGCGCCAGATCGGGTTGATCATGGGGTGGTCGGCGCTCGCCGTGGAGTCCGCGCTGGTGATAGCCGGATCGGCGCAGAGATGGCGGGTAAGGTCGAGCGTGAGCTGCACGCCCGGCGAATATCTTGCAAAGCGTTCGTCGATACCGAGCTTGAAGAAGAAGGCGCGGTCCTGGTGGCGCAGCACGATGCCGGCTGCCACCGGCGTCGTGCCGGCGCGCAGCGTGATGACCTCGCACTGCGCGGTCTCTGCCAACGCGGGAACCGCGCGGCGAATGAAGGTCGCATCGCCCGCATGCTGGATCAGCGCGGTGCCGCGCTTGCCTTTCCAGCCACTGGCCTCGAGTTGCAGGAAAGTTTCGAGCGCCGGCCCGATCTCGTCGGGCTTGCGCGCGACCGCGAAGGCGACGGGCCCGTGCTCTTCGAGGCGATGGCGCTGGCGACGCAGCTCCTTGAGTTTTTTGGCGCCGAGCGCGCCATGCAACAGCGTTTCACCATCCTGCGTCGCGTCGAGGCTGGCGCGGATGTAGGAGGAGAGGATACGCGGCTTTAGGCCGTCGCGATTGAGAACGTCCTTGAGCGAACTCATCGCCGCGCCGTCGAGTGCAACGTCGTTCAGCACGAGTGCATGCGCTCCGGCCTCGCGCGCCTGCTGCAACAGCCGCGCGGCCGCTTCGATCGGCGCGTCGCGGTCGATCAGCGGGCTGCACAGGGTGCCATAGGGATGCGCGCTCACCAGCGCGGGCAGGGGGATCTTCCAGGCGCGCCAGAGCGAGACCACCGGCATCAGCCCGATCAGCCGCGCCGACGCGCCGTCGAAGGCGGGCAGCGCCGAGGCGTCGGCGCGGCCGCGCGCGGCCTCGCTCACGGCGAGCTCCCAGCCCGGCAGGTAATAGCCGTTCGGCTCGATCACGCGTTGAGCGAGCGCGCGCCATTGGCCGGGATCGATGGACGTGAGGGGGACGAGCGCGCGCGTCGCCGCGGCAGCCCTTGCCGATGCTGGATTGATCGCTGCCTGATGCGCGATATCGACCACGTCCCGTCGTTCCCCGTTCAGAAGGTCATGCTTAGCGCAAAGATTGGAAAATTCCGTTGGGACGCCGCTTCAATTCGAATGGTAGTATTAACGTCTCATTGAGCATTCGGGCAGCCGCGGCGTGCCATGATCAAGCTCTCGACCTGGAGGATCAAAATGATCGCCACACCTTTCACGCCGATAGCGTCGCTCCTTGGTGGCGCGTTGATCGGCCTGTCCGCCGTGCTCCTGATGTGGGCGACGGGACGGATCGCCGGTGTCAGCGGCATCGCGGCGCGGCTGTTTCCGCCTTACGAGGACCGCGAGTTCGCCGGCCGGCTCGCTTTCGTCGCCGGCCTCGTCGCCGCGCCCATCCTGGTGCGCATCGTCAGCGGAAACCTGCCGGTGCAAACGATCGCGGCGGGAACGCCGGTGCTGATCGTCGCCGGATTGCTCACGGGCTTCGGTGCGGTCTGGGGCAGCGGCTGCACGTCCGGCCATGGCGTCTGCGGCCTGTCGCGGCTGTCGCTGCGATCGCTGGTCGCGACCATCTCCTTCATGTCGGCGGGCATCGCCACTGTCTTCGTGATGCGGCACTGGGGCTGACGACGATGGCAATCCTCATTCAATTCGTGATCGGCCTCGTCTTCGGTATCGGGCTCATCGTCTCCGGCATGTCGAATCCGGCAAAGGTGCTGAACTTCTTGGACGTCGCCGGAATTCCCGCTGGAACGTGGGATGCGAGCCTGGCTTTCGTGATGGCAGGTGCGGTCGCGGTAACCTTCATCGGCTTCAGCCGTGTCTTGAAACTCGCGCGACCGTTTTTCGCAGACCGCTTTTACCTTCCGACGCGAAAGGACATCGATCCGAGAATTATCGCTGGTCCCGCCATCTTCGGCATCGGATGGGGGCTCGCAGGCTTTTGCCCGGGCCCTGCGCTCACCGCGCTCGGATTCGGCTCGGCGTCCGCCTTCATCTTCGTCGCCGCGATGTTTGCCGGCATGGTGCTCGCCCGCTTCATCGCGCAGCTCCCGTCGTCAACGCGCTTCGTCGCGCCGGCCGATCCGCTCGAAACCTGACATGGACAGGACCGGGCGAGTGGATCTCGTCCGGTCCTGCCCTGTGACAGCTTCAGTGACTACCAGCGGTCCCCGCCGACACCGACGCCCACGCTGACGCCGGGCGCTCGAATGCCGACGCCGCCGCGCGGACCATCGTCCCAGTCGCGATACGTGCGGCGCTCGTAATAGCGATCGCGCGGCATGGCGTTGTAGGAGTCGCGCACGATCACGCGCGAGCCGCCACGGGTGCGATAGCAATTGCCGGCGTCATCGCAGACAAGCCGGACTTCCTGAACGAGCTCAGGGTTGGCGTATTCGCTGGTCGTGTAGATGTCCGCGGCCTTCGCGCCGCTCGCCGCAGCGAGGGCGCCGACGCCAGCCAGTAGTGCGATCGTGAATGTCCTCATCGTGTCCTCCTCCGAAACTGCCCTCGGGGGTAACAAGAAGGGGAGGCGGTGATCGTTCCGGGTCGAACTACAGGTTTTTCCCGGAACCGGAGCGCGTGTCGGCGTGATTTGTTCCTAGATCGGCTCGTAGGTTTCCGTCCCGCAGATGTCGTCGACTTCCGCGCGGCGGCGATCGACCACCTTTCCCCCTGAGATCGTCACGATGTAAATCTGGGTGCCGAGCGTGGAGCCGGTCGCGGAGGTGAGCTGCGCGCTGACGCAGGCGGTCCAGCCCTGTCCCCGCACCTCCCGATGGGGCGGGGCGACGTGCACCTCCCGCGGATAGGACGTGTTGAGGAAGACCACGTTGATCTGCTCGCGGACCACGCGTTTGACGTCAGGGGGCGCTTCGGGGGGCGGCTGCTCGGCTTCCTTCAGGCGCATGAACTCGGGCACCGGCGCGCGGCTGTCGGCGAAGCCGCAAGAACCGAGTCCGAGCGCGCTGGCCAGAAGCGCCGCATGAGCAACAATCCGCAACATCCGTGAAGGTCCCCTGCGGGCCAACAGATAGGCAGGAATGCGATCCGGCAAAGTCCCGGCCGATCAAGATTTGCTGAAATCCCGGCCCCCCGGCATTTGCTATTACGGGATTGCAGGCTAATTTGTGCCCCAGACGAGGGGGATTGCATCAATGCGGATTTTGGTCATCGCGGCCGCCGTGCTCGCACTAACGGTTGCGTCGGCGCAGGCGCAGGGCCGCAGCAGAGGCCAGCCGAACGAAGCGAAGTCGGACAACAAGCCCAAGGTCGACGAAAAGGCCTACAAGGCCGCGCTCGAGCGCATTCCGGAGCCCAAGGAGAAGTACGACCCGTGGGGCGGAGCCCGTCCGGCTGAACCTGCCAAGAAGCCCAAATAAATGAGGGGGGCGTTGGCGAGCCGTCTGTGTCAGTCGGCCGCCGCCATCGTGCTCCTCCTGTTTTCGTCGTGGCCAGGCATCGCCTGGGAGAGCTGGGGTGGCGATCCCGGCGGCTCACGCTTCTCGCCTTTGCGGGAGGTCACGCCCGACAATGTCGGCAATCTGGTTCGGGCCTTCGAATTCCATACCGGCGATCTCGCGGTGCGGCCGCCCGAGGTGATGCGGCGAACCAAATTCCAGGCGACACCGTTGTTCGTCGAGGACAGCCTGATCTTCTGCTCGCCCTTCAATGAGGTGATCGCGCTCGATCCCGGCACGGGCGCGCAGAAATGGCGCTTCGATCCAAAGATCGCGACCAATCAGCGGCCCGCCAACCGCTATGTCTGCCGCGGCGTGACCCACTGGATCGACGATGAGGCGCCCGCGAATGCCGCCTGCCGATCGCGCATCTTCATGGGCACGAACGATGTCCGCCTGATCGCGCTCGATGCAAAGACAGGCATTCCCTGCGCCGGTTTCGGCACTGGCGGTGAGGTCAGGCCCGATATCGGCATGAAGCTGGACTGGCCCGGCGAATTCCAGATCACCTCGCCGCCGGCGGTCGGCCGCGGTGTCGTCGTGATTGGCTCCGCGATCGGCGACAACCGCCGCGTCGACGCGCCGAGCGGCGTGGTGCGCGCGTTCGATGCGCGCAGCGGCCAGCCGCGCTGGACCTTCGAGCCGCTCAAGCGCGACGGTGTCGAAGCCGGTCATGCCAATGTCTGGGCGCCGATGTCGGTCGACGCGGCGCGCGGGCTGGTTTTCCTGCCGACATCCTCGCCGTCGCCGGACTTTTGGGGCGGCAAGCGGCCGGGCAACAACGAGCACGCCAATTCGGTGGTCGCGCTGCGCATCGAGACCGGCGAGCTCGTGTGGGCATTCCAGACCGTGCATCACGACGTCTGGGATTACGACCTGGCGTCGCAGCCGACGGTCACGCGTATCGACACCGGAGACGGCCAGCGCGATGTCGTGATTCAGCCGACCAAGCAGGGATTTGTCTTCGTGCTCGACCGCGATACCGGCAAGCCGGTGTGGCCGGTGGAAGAGCGCGTGGTGCCGCAAGGCGGCGCGGAAGGTGAACGACTATCGCCGACGCAGCCATTCCCGACGCATGTGCCGCCGCTGACATCGCAGAGAATCTCGACTGAGGATGCGCTCTCGCTCCTCCCTGGCCTGGGTCGCTCCGCTTGCGAAAGGCAGTTCGCGGAGGCACGTAACGAGGGGTTGTTCACCCCGCCCTCGACGCAAGGCACAGCGGAGTTTCCCTTCACCGGCGGCGGCGTCAACTGGGGTAGCGCAGCCTTCGACCCGGTCAACCAGATCCTCTACGCCAACACCGGCCGCGCCGTTCATCTCATCAAGCTGATCCCGCGTGCGGAGGCGGCTGGATTCGATCCGCCTCCCGGTCATGATTTCGGCCAGCAGAAGGGCGCGCCGTTTGCGATGTCGCGTGCGGTGGTGACGTCGCCGCTCGGGTTGCTTTGTAACAAGCCGCCTTGGGGCGAGATGGTCGCAGTCGATCTGAAGGCCGGCAAGATCCTCTGGCGTTCAACGGTCGGCACCACGGAAGACCTTGCGCCGCTCGGCGTGCCGCTGCCGTGGGGCGCGCCGCTCGTCAACGGGCTCGCGGTCACCGCAGGCGGTCTCGTCTTCACCGGCGCGATGGATGCCTATCTGCGCGCCTTCGATGCGCGAAGCGGCCGGGAGTTGTGGCAAGGCCGGCTGCCGGTGCCCGGCGTCGCCAACCCCATGACCTATCTCTGGAAGGGCGAGCAGTATGTCGCGATCGGCGCGGGCGGCCACTCCGAGGTCGGCACCTCGATCGGCGACAGCGTCGTTGCATTTCGCCTGGCGCGGCCGGGTGAAGGGCCGTCGCTGTGGTCGCGCACCATCGATCGTCCGGGCGGACGATTTTGGGTGTCGTCGTCAGCAATTGTGTTCGCGATCATCCTGCTGATCATCGCGAGCCTGCGCTGGCGTCGTCGACGTCGTATAAAGCAAGCATGATGCTGCGTTGTGTATGCGATGCGAACGGTTGTTCACATCGCGCGCGCTATCGTACGAAAGCGAGGCCTATGCGCCCGTCATTGCGCCATACGGTGCGGCAATTCCGTACGAAATTGTCGCGCGCGATCGAGAGCGTGAATGATTTCGGCAATATGACGGGGGAATCGAGCTCGATCGCCGCGCCGCCTTCCGACATGTTTCGCACCGTGCACGCGATGCCGCTGCTTTCAAAGGTGATCGTTCCACCCTTGAAAACACGGTAACGCTGCGCTGCACGTTTCTCGATCATCGGCATTAATCCATAACGATGATTGTGAAGTAGTGCATAGAAATTACGTTGAAATAAACTCAATACTGGCGCTACTTGCACAGCGCTTCAGACTTCGTTTACGACGTTGGAGCGGTGAGTCACTTCCCGCCGACTTCCCTCACAAGCCCTTCCTTTATGGCGTTACGCGCCGATGGAGATATTGATGAAGACCACGCTTTCGCTTCTGTTCGCCGCAGCGCTCTCGCTGTCATCGATGCCCGCCCACGCCGTCAAGTGGGACCTCTCGACCATGACCTGCAAACAGTTCCTCGAGAGCGGCGAAGACAACATCGCGGTCGTGCTGACCTGGATGGACGGCTGGTACAAGGGCGACGAGGACAACGCGATCATCGACACCGAGGTGTTCATCGAGAACGCCAAGAAGTTCGGTGCCTATTGCGGAAAGAATCCGACCGTCAGCGTCGTCACCGCGGCTGACGAAATTCTCGGCAAGTAATTCGTGAAGCTGACCGAAGCGCGGACGCAATCGCGCTTCAGTCCCTCGCTTCGATGCGGAATTGATTGGAGAGCCGCGGAGCGCCTTGCGCGCTCACGCGGCTCTCTTCTTTTTGGATGATGCTCAGCCCGGCAGCATCGCGAACGCGCTCGACACCATCGCCACCTGTTTGTTGTCGGTGGCCGAGAGCAGCGTGACGCGGCCGAAGCTCATGGTGCGTCCGAGCCGCACCACGCGCGCGTCGGCGAGCACATCCGACGAGGAGACCGCGCGCATGAAATGCGTGGTCTGGTCGACCGTCGTCATCGGACGATAGCCGCGATTGGCGGCGAGGTTCGCGATCACCATCGCGGTATCGGCGAGCGCCATCAGCGCCTGGCCGCACACCACACCGCCGTTGCGGCACAGTCGCTCCGAGAATGGCATGCGCAGGAGCGCGCCCGGCTGCCAGTCCGGCTCGTCCGGCGGCGGCAGGTGCTCGAGGCGCTCGACGGCGAGGTTGAGATCCTGGACCCAGGGCGCAAAGACCTCGCCGAGTATGCGTCTGGCCTCAGCGATGCCGAACTCGGCTTCTGGCTGCGATGGCATTGCTGTCGGTCCCCCCTGTGTTGCCGGATGTTTCGGCCATTCTGCGCGCATCGGCGCGGCAAAGTCACCCGGTCTTCGGTCGGCTCTGTCGGCTTGAAAATGCCTGACTTGGCCCGATATGATACCGGGCTTGGGAACGGGTGGGCGATGTTGCGTCGGTGTGTCCTTGTGTTTGGGTTGATAGCGCTAGGACTTGCGCTGGACGGGTGCACCAGATGCGGCCCGATTTGGGACGACTGGCTGCAGGCGCCGAAATCGTGCAGATCGGACCGGCTCTAGCGCGCCATTCGGCCCTGGCGGGCCGTTGACAAGAACGACAAGGCGCGGTTGACCTGCCCTTCATGGATGATCAAGGAGTCAATGATGAAGCTTTTCCGTATGGCGGCGGTGCTGCTGGCCGTGCTGGCGGGACCGGCCTACGCGCAAATGCCCAATCTCAATTTGTTGCAGGAAGGTCCGGGCAAGACCCCCGAGGAAAAGGCCGCGGAAGCCGAGCGTGACAAGGCCTACAAGGAAACGCTGAAGAAGATTCCGGACTCCAAGGCGTCCAACGATCCCTGGGGCGGCATACGTTCCGACCCGCCGAAGCAGGCGGCTGCGCCGAAGGCGTCGGCCGCAACCGGCGCGCCCAAGAAGAAATCCGGCACGACCGCCAATTGACCTTGTCCCCGATCGGAGGCGGCTGATGCCTCCGGCCGGGACTCCTCTTCGGCCGGCCTGCTTCCTACATCTCCGAGAGCGTATTGCGTTGAGGAGGAACGGCATGGCCGATCGTCCGCGGGATCTCGCCGAGCGGATGGCGCGCCGGCGCAAGATGGGCGGCAAGCCGGGCGAGCGCGGCGGCGACGGCTTCTTGCGTGAGACTTTCACCCTGCCGCGCCCGGCGGCGCGGGCGAGGGCGGAGGCTTTCTTCGCCCGCTACCCCAAGGCCGGCTATATGAGCGCGGTCGAGACCTGGCGCGAACTGCCGGGCGGCGAGATCGAATTCACCATGAGGCGGCTGCCCAGCGCCGACTAGACGTCAAGTCTCCTCGAAGGATTCGGCGATGATGCGGATCCGGAACACGGGCTCCTTGGCCTCGTCGAGCAACTCCATGTGCCATTCGGAGTTTTCGTTGAGCTTGCGCGCGAGGCCGGCGGCCATGTCGGCGCAGATGCTGGTCATCATCTTCCAGGCCGCATCGCGATCGGCAAATTCCGTCGCCTGGTCCGCGCAGCCGGAATAGCGGCCGTTCCGAATTCGAAAGAAGTAGAGCGGCATGGCTGGCACCGGTCACATGATGGTCCCGCCTCCCGGGCCATGGGCGCGCGCAGTGCAGTCCCAAACCAGGGACAGATCAATTCCGGGCCGCTACGGGCGTCACCTCGCGGGCGCGCGTGGTTGCTGAACCCGGCTCGGGTGGTTTGTTCAAGCGGTCTTACGCCCGATCGCCTTCAGCTCCCGATCGATGCGCAGCTGCACGCGCCGGATCGCCAACAGATCGATCTTCGTCTCGGTCTTGCCCGTCCTGGTCTCGTCACCGATGCGGAACTGCCACTGCCAGACTCCGGGAAGCGCCGTCTTGGCAACGGTGAACTCAACGCCCCTGTGATTCATGGTCATCTCCACGATTCACCCTCCATTCACCGTGAACATGTTGGGCGTCACTCTATTCCTGCGACAAGCGAAATTTGGCGGTAAGCCTTGGATAGTTCACGGTAATCTTTGGAACCGCGCGCGGTCCGAAACAAACGAAATCGAGTTCCGAAATCCGTGCACGGAATGCGGGCAAGGCATGGCAAATTCATCCGGTCTTGCCGTGCAACCGTCCGCACCGAGGAACTCTGTTCATGGACGGAGAACCCCGGAATGCGGGATCCGCGCATTTGACACATCGCTGCGAAGCGCGGTCCGGATTCCATTCCGCATCTTGTGGAACCCAAAGCGGCGCGCGTTGCTACCGCCGCCATTCAAAGCGAACAGGTGTGGTCGATACTTTTCCACTTTTGCGTGTCATATATCTATGCTCTGCTTGTGAACGACGGTTCGAACGCGATGTCACGAAGGGGAAGGTGTGAGCTGGCTGAGACATCTTGTGCTGCGCTGGGGTGCACGGAATTTCTCGCTGACCTGTCCCCATTGCCGGCATCCCGCGTCCTCATCGAGCTTCAAGCGCGCGCGTTTCATGCTCGGTGACGAGAGGCTCGTCTGCGAAGAGTGCGGCGAGACCAGCGTCGTCACGTTCTGGCGTTTCGAAGGACTATCGAGCCGGCCCGATTGCACTGAAGCGAGGCGGCGCGCGCCGCTGTCCGATTCGCGGCACTGATCCGACGCCGGCGGTGTGCGTCGAAGTCCACTCCATGCGCGCTGCGGCATATGCCTTGCTTGGCCTCATGACGGCAAACAACATGGGCGCGTCATGCTCGGCATTCCCCGCCGCTACTCCCATTTCGTCTTCGGTGTCATCCAGTCCGGCCTGACCTCGCTGATCGCCGCGGGCATCGCCAGCTTTCCCGCTCCTGGCGCGACGGTCTTCCTCGCGCACTGGATGGTGTCGTGGCTGATCGCGTGGGCCGCGATGCTGCCGATCGTGCTGCTCGCAGCGCCTGCGATCCGCGCCTTCTCGCTGCGGCTGACGCGAGAGGAGAGGGCTCGGTGAAGCGGCCGGCAGGCATAAAAAAACCCGCTTGGGGAGAGCCAAGCGGGTGAAAGGTTATTGGAGGCTGAGGTGCTGGGCTGCAACACCGTAGCCCGACGACCCTAGCCGGTTGAGCTTACGACAGCCTGACAGGGCCGGCAGATCGGCTTTCAACCTGCCGCGCGTCCGCGCCCGCAAACAGAAAACCCCGCTCGGGGCAGAGCGGGGTCCTCGACTGTGTATGGAGGCCCGGTGTTGGTCCACCGGGCACAGCCAGACTAGGAGACCAGGCTTACGGGTGCCTGACGGCCGGCACCGAAATCCGCGTCGGGAGGCCGCAGACTGGCCCCGCACGCGTCCCAATTTGGCCACCCGATCGCACCACTGGAGCCACACCCCTCGGCGAGATTTCGCATCGTCGGCGACGCCATGGGGGAAACGTGGTGCGCCGGCAGCGGGGTGGCATCATGGATAACGTAGAGCGGTCATTCGCCGCCGCGACGGCGGCTGGCTTCGTCGTGCTGGTGATCGGCCTCGTGCTGCTGGCGCTGCTGTAAGGCGTACCGGCGGACGGCAGCCAAGGCCGGACCGGGCTAAAGCAGGCGCTTCGATCCTGGGTAGGCACCCAGGACGCCGCTGCGCCCTTTCAAAACATGGAAAACAACCCCATGCACAGTAGGGGGTCGGGCGATTTCGTTGTGCGATCAAT
Organism: Bradyrhizobium sp. 63_E2_N1_3; assembly: GCF_052076005.1. Lineage (NCBI taxonomy): Bacteria > Pseudomonadati > Pseudomonadota > Alphaproteobacteria > Hyphomicrobiales > Nitrobacteraceae > Bradyrhizobium > Bradyrhizobium sp. 63_E2_N1_3. The sequence goes on from NZ_CP197235.1 coordinate 3,317,693, forward strand.
GGCTTAATTGTGGTATTTAGATACCTTAAATCCGCGCAATGGCTCCGGGGCCCCGAGCGCAATGCTGGATCCTCGACATGAACAGGGGCTGGCTCTGCCGGGCCAATCCTGCGACGCGCATTCCCGACGGCCGGTACGGCGGCTACCCGCCCATCGCGGCGCAGCCTTGGTCAGATCAGAAGCCCGTCGGCGGGCTTAGTGGACCTTGATCTCACCCAGGGGAAGGCGGAGTTCGGCGGCGCGCTCTTCGCGGTCCTTCTTGCGAAACTCGTTTTCCTTCCGCTCGAACTTCACCATCTCGTATGCCGCCGCGAGGAGGTGAGTGCGCCTGACAGCATTGGGGTGCGCGTCTTCCGTCATGTTCCTGGTCCCCATCGTTGCGATCGCATCCCGAAGAAAGCCGGACACCGCAAAAAGGTTCGATGCCGCAGGATTGCGGAATTATGACGGCGCGCGTCGGCTGCGTCTTTGATGCGCGTCATCTTCAGTCGAAGGGTGACGAATGCGGAGGATCGGCAAAAATCAAAAAAGGCCGCCAACCGAGGCGGCCTCTCATCATCTTTGAATCACTTGATCTTTGAATCGCTTGCCCGCTAGCGGCAGGGCTTCTAGCGGCAGGGCTTCTAGCGGCAGGGCTTGCCAATCATCTGGGCGTGCCGGCTGTGGCAGCCGTCGTGCAACTGAGACTTCCTCGTCACCTTTGCGCCGACCTTCGGGGCGCCCGATGCCGTCGCGGCATTCGATATCTGGGCTTGCGCCGGCACCGAGCCGGCGAGGACAGACAGCGCCAGAGCGATCTTGAGGATTGCCTTCATCGTGCCTCCTGAGGTTGTTCGAGCGGTACGAAGAGTAACGCTACTTATATGAGCGTTACACACTGTAGCGTTCAATTCAAGTTCGATCGGAGGCATGACGACGAACCGCCGTCCTCGCGGCGGACCGAGATGGGGCAAAGTGAGGTAGATCGCAGATGAGGCGGGGCGAGCGCTCCGCGGAATGGACCGATTAGGCGGCCTCGGTCCGTCGCGACGTGCACGCCCAATGTGGCGAGCCGTGGTGGCCTATTGCTTCGTTGTCGGCGGCTCGAAGATGAGGGCGGCTTGGAACACCCGCCCGGCGTCGGTGCGGACTTCGATCGCAACGTCTGTTCGATCCTCGTGTCCCGCCAGGTCGCGCGCAAGGCCGCTCAATGTCTGCGTCGCCTCGATCTCTGCTTCGCGCTGGGTTCGAAACTCCAGTCCCTCATCGTCGGCATAGAGGCCGGTGTCGTCTCGGATATCGAAAAAGTACCGGACCATGGCGCCGCCTCTCAGAGAGAGTATCGCCGCCAACCCCGCCTTGGGAGGACCGTTCCTAATTATTTCGGCGGCTGGAATCCGGGTACTGTCCCAATCCCCGGGCGTGGTTGGCGTCCCGTTGGCCGGCGAGAATGCCAGGACCGCCGCTTGCAGGTTGGGCAATCGTAGACCTGGACGCCGAGCGCCGTTGAACCAGGTCAATCATAGCTGTCTTTACGGACGGTCTCGATCCGCCTTGCGTCCGCCTACATCTGTGGCGGCGTGACCCTTGCTTCGTCTCTCGTCAGGGCGGCAAGCCTGTCCAATTGGCTAGCCACGCCAGTGAGGCTCCGGGCGATGTTCTTCAACAGGAAGGCCCTGTCCGCCGAAACCCCGGACGATTGAGAGAGGACCTTGTAATGATTTGCGAGTTCCTCGCATTTAGCAGCGTCGATCATAATTGAGCCCATCTATGAAACAGGTCAACAGCTCAACCCTAATACGGTTCCCACGCGGGGCGCTGACGACCCTTGGCGTTGCAATGCCTCGCATCCTACCACAGCTATTCGTCGTCAGGTTGTGTTCTGCGCCACAAATCGCGTCACTCCCGAAATCAAAGGCCACCACGCCAGGAAACAGGCTCGTCCCTGAAGACGGCCCCGGCCGGTGGGGCTTGATAGGGGTGAAGGCCGGGGCCGCTTGGGGATGCTTGGCCCTTGGCAAAGACCAAGCGAATCCGAGTTTAGTCGACCCTCACCGCGCCTCTGTTCGTTTCAGCACATAATTGCCAAATTTTCCTGCCCCGCATTCGCATGCGCAAATGCATATCGAGGGCCGGTACGGTTTCCTTATCGTCTTGGATTGGCAGACCACGGAGACGTGCGTATTGCCTGACCGGCACCCTCGCAGGGCAGATTTTTTCATTCAGATGGGTGGCATCGGTTGGATGATGTCCGACCGAGAGCGCAAGGGCCTGGCGATCATCGAAACAGCTGCGCCCGATGTCTATACGGGCGCGCGGCAGTCAAGTCCGCCGCATTGCCAAAAATTCCCGCGACCGATGGGCCGCGGCATACTCCCGTCCGGCTTCCTCGGTGCGCTCCGGATCGGGAGACGGGAGCGGCTTTGGGAGGGACTGATTTTCGGTCACCTATCTCGGTGTCTCAAACGCACCTGTGGCAACTCTGACACCGGGACTGCCGAATGAGCTCACAGGAAATCCGTGCAATGAGCGATCCCCGGTAAGGTTGCAATCGCACCCGGTGCGCGCGCCCAGGCTCGGATCGCCAGGTTGGCCGCCTTCAAAACCGAGGGGCGCAAGATTTGAAGCGCATCGCGGATCGTTGCGCTCAGGGGCTGCTGACGGATCCGTGTGCGCAGCCGGGCAACCCGCAATGCACGCACCATCGTTTCAGGATCGGGAAGTCCGCGCTTATCCTCCAGAAGGCTCCAGGCGAGGTGCTTGAGTTCGATGGTCTCCTGGTCGATCTGAGGGAACGATCCCAATGCCGTGATGCTCGCGTGGTTGGTCGTGTCGTAGAACACAAGACCGTCGTCGATCGCCACCATGTCGCCCTGGCAGGCGAGATCGAGAAAGAACAGTTGGTCCACGCCCCAACTGATCGACTTGTAGTTTCGCATCAGGCAACCGGCCCGGATGACCTTGCCGTTGATCAGCAGGGTCGACGGGACAATCCCAAGCAATCGGGTCTTGCCCGCCAGATAGAGATCCGCCAGGCACTGCTGGCCCGAATACAGATAAACTTGGCGTCCTCGCCGGTACCTTATGCCGCTGTCCTGAACGAGATGAGATGTGGAGGTCATGAACGCAGCGGCGGGGTACGTCCTCGCCAATTCCGCAAAAGTCGCAAGCGATCCTGGCGTGAGCCAGTCGTCGTCGTGCAGCACTTTGATCCAGTCGCCGCGACATGCGAGCATCGCGTTGTTGGTATTCTCAACCTGGCCGCGGCCGCGGTGGTTCTCGATAACGCGAATGCGCGGGTCGCTCCGCGCGTGCTCGGACAGGATGCTCCAAGTCGCGCCTTCCGGACCTTCGTCGTCGCTGATCACCATTTCCCAGTCGGCGTGCTCCTGCTGCAGCACGCTTTCAATCGCGCGGCGCACCATCTCCGGTCGGCGGAAGGTGGGTATTGCCACCGAAATGAATGGGCGGTGTTCCGAACTCTGGGAGCTATCGAACCGCTCGGCGTACAATTGATCCATTCATCGTACCTCGTTGATCGAAGCGGTCGTGGCTGGAAGTGGCAGACCCTTCTTCGGTTTGAGCCTGTTCGCAGAGCATCTTGAATCGAACCGAGCGAACGAGGCGCGTGAATGCTAGGGAGACGATCTCGATGCGGTCATCGTCCATTCGCATGAACTTTGTTCCCGCAGGCCGCGACGTTTCGAAGCGGCCGCTTGTCCGCCTTGGTGAAAGAGTGTTCTGGTTCCCCTCGGTTTCTGTCGCCGCAGCAGCCGCGCCAACGCGGTGACGGATCAAGACGGGGGCGGCCAATCGAGGCGGCGTTGGTTCAGTTTCTTGCGGAGCGCCTGAAGGATTTCGCGAAGCTCTGCCGCGTTGCTTCTTTCCAAGAGGGAAGCGAGGCGCGAGCGTGATGGCGTTTTCAATCACCGGTAGATTGCCAAGGGCCGCTCGGTGACAGGTGGAGGGTGACTGCGTCCTGCCGCGACGTGCTGTCTCACCTCGCGACAATTGACCGACTTCAAATCCGGCCACGGCTCGTTTCAAAATCGGACAGTGAGGTCGGAAACAGACCACGCCCAAACCCGGGTGCTGTCCCAATCAGGACACTCGGAACATCAAGTCAGGACAGGTTGCTTGTTGGGCTTCAGAAGCAAGAACGCCGTCCGCTTAAATGAAGCGCGGACGGCGGCTTTCCAGCCCCGGGAGGGAAATTGTAAAATCCCGATATCGTTTTGTCTGCACGTCCCGTGCCAAGGTTCATCGGGCCAGCCGCAGGAATTGGGAAAACCTTCATCCTCAAGCGTTGATGCCGCCAACGCGAATGACCACGCCGGGACAGAATCCGGATCTGTGCCGGCAACGCGATACCTCAGGCGCGTCTGCTTCTAGGCTGGCTTGGGCGGTTGAAGCCCCGGCGATCTCAGCCACTCGCTCATGTGCGAGCCGGTCTCAGCCTGTCTGGCTTTGCGGAGGAGGTCCTCTCGTTGAGGACCGTGAGGGAGGGCTTTAGCTTGTTCGCGGAGGCGTTTCGCTTCTCCGGCAAGTCGTTCTTCCAGTGACACGGTCTGCGTGAAACGACGGCGCTGCTTCATGACACAACCTCGTCTTTACGGGTCCTAACCGCAGGGTTTGAGTTCAAGTGAACTTAATATGCAGACGAGCCACCTTCAGTTCCAAAGTGAACTTTTCAAAATCAAGCCGCTTCGAAATTCGCTTTGGACCAGGAGGTTGGCCCAGCACCAAAATCCCAGCGCTGTCCTAATTAGGACAACGGGACTGTCGGATTAGGACATCAATAAAAACGCCGCCCGCTTAAATATCGCGCGGGCGGCGGCTTTCCAGCCCCGGAGAGGTGGATGCAAAACCCCGGTGACGATGAGTGTGCACAACCTGTGCCAAGGTTTTATGTCACGTTGCGGGACGCCGCAGCGGGGATCGGGCCACCACGTACCACGAATTTCTGAGAATCAGTATTGTCTCGAAGAAAGAACGTCGTGGGGGCAGTACTTGTTACGGGATTGCCGAAGGACTATTCGCCTGTCTAGCCAGATTATCGGCCTTTGACGCGAGCTTTCGGCTGATTGCGAAGACGACGTCTTCAAGTGAAAGAGGCCGCCACTGAGGCGGCGTTATCATTGCTTGCTGAAAATCCTGGAATTGAAAATGGCCGTGACTTCGAGAACACGGCCAGTTCCGTTACGAACTTCCACCGCGAAATGCTGGCCCGTCGAACCTTCCATGACCGCATCGCGGGCGGCATCGACAAGTGCGCCGAGCGCCATGTCGTGTGCCGCCTCGGCGTCCAGCAGTTCGACGCCATCTTTGTCCTGCGAGAAGATGCCATCCGACCTGAGGTCGAAAAAATACTGAGCCATTGATGCTCAGCTTACTTCGGTGCCTGCAAACCCGAGGAATTGACCCACTCTTCGAGGTGACATGCAGTGTCAGCCTGACGGGCTTTCCTCAGCATATCATCCTTCAGAACGCCTGGCGAAAGCTCTGCCGCCCGGGTGCGGATATCGTCAGCGAAGACCCGCAGCCTGTCCTGAAGAGATACGGATTGTCTGATGCGTTGCCGTCTTTGCAAGGCGCTGCTCCCTGTTCGAGGGGGCGGGAGCGCTGTGATGGAGCGTTCTCGTCACCGATGGTATCCACGATCCGGGCGGTGATGGTGAAAGTGTGCGCTCGGATCAGGGGATTAGCGAGTCCTCAATTTGTCCCGCCATTCGGAACTTTTACGAATTAGGACACTGCCGAATTCAACTTGGGACACAACGGCTCAAATGCGGACAGCACGCTCCGCCGCAACTTAGCGCCATGTTATTGAGCTGGGCGTGTCGCTAAAGCAGAAAGAACGGGCGCGGCATGGATCCGGCGGCCAGCATCTTCAAGATGATCTATCGGGATCAACCAGTCAGTACGGAGGTGCTTCCTTGGCGGAAGGAAGACTTCACGAAACGAAAGAGGCCGCCAACCGAGGCGGCCTCACGAGACCCGGCCCATCGCCAACGCGCGCATTGTACGATGGACCGTTCCGGGTGGATGGCGCGAGAGTGTCGCGCCACAGACCGGAATCTCAATCCCGAAGTTGGAGAGTCGTTCCAGTCAGGCCGCCCACTGAGGCGACCTGACTTCATCCGCCTACAAAGCGGGTTCGCGTGACCAGAAATACGAAGCCGATTCCGGTCACGGCGAGGAAGGTGCAAAAATACCGGATGCGATACATGCCGAACCAACCCGGGCGTGCCGCCATGGTTCAGGAGGTCGGCGAGCTCTCCGCCCATCTGGTGGTCTAGGCCGAGGTTGGACGGAGAGCCGCGCGCCGGACCCCCGTCGCATGACAATGCTAGGAACGTGCCATGACAGTCGTGTGAAACTGTCGGCGCCGCTCAGTGGAGATCAGGCCACAAATGAAAACGCCGCCCGCTTGAAATGAAGCGCAGGCGGCGGCGTTCCAGCCCCGAGAGGGATTAGCAAAATCCCGGATATTGATCAGTCCGAATGGATGACGAGAAGGTTCAACGGCACAACGCGACCAAGCTCAAATGGATGCGTGGCGGCGCTGCGTCGAACTGGGCATTGAAATCCCCCAGCCCAATAGATACGGGCAGGAGACGAGATCGTTTCACACGCGCAGAGGCGGATTAGGGCACTTCTTTTCCGTGGTTCTATGAATGGCGAGCTTGCGCGTTTTTCCCGGAGGGATTGTCGGCTGACAGCGTGGCTGACTTGGAAGGCTACATCGAAATCCTTTTGCGAAAGCTTCGCCGGGAAGCTGGCAAAGAAGCCGCCAACTGAGGCGGCCTTAACCGGTCTTCCGTTTGAGCATCGCCATTTCAACTTGGTCGGCCAGGACTGTGAGATGACTTGCGAGGCGGTCGAATAGTTCGCGCTTAGCGGCGTCGGTCGCGGATGAGAGCGCACTCCGCCGCGTCCTTCCGCAGCTTCTCAAGTTGAACCAGATGATCTTGCATCGCCCGCTGGCCCGCTGTTTCGAGAACCAGCGGAGTCAACGCGACGGGCTTACTTCGGCGGCTGCAAGCCGGATGATTTCAACCATTCCTCAATGCGGGCGGCGACATCGGATTCGTGGGCCTTCTTCAAAAGAGCCTCTTGCTCTGGGGCCGCCTGCAATTGTTCTGCCTTTTCTCGCGCTAGTCTGGCTTCCTTGATGAGCCGCTCTCCAAGCACTCTATCCGGTTTGAATCGGAAGCGCTTCATGACTTCCTCCTGTCACAAAGTTCGCTCTGCTTAAAACTTTCAAGGGGCACAGAAGTTCTACGGAACTCTACACCTCATGTTCGCTTAGCGGAACACATTCGTTTGCGGTCCGTTCTTCAAATCCAAATCGGGCCACCGCGAAAATCAAACTAGGCCACCGCGCTCGGAAACCAGGCCAGCATCCGGGTACTGGCCGAAATAGGCCACTCGGGATTGCAAAGTAGGCCACTGGTAGGAACTAAGGGATTGCCCGCCCTGTTGCATGTTGTTCCTCCCTCTAAAGGAACAGCCTTATGGCCGACGACAACAATAAAAATCCAAATGAGAAGCAGCCCGGCGAGAATCCGGACGGCAAGTACCATTTCAATCCTGGGAACATGGCCGGGAAGAAGCCCGGGGATCCGGAGCAGACTGCCGAAAACCGTGGCGAGCAGCCGCACGAGGACAAAGAAAAACCCGCCGGTTAGATGCCGGCCACTCGCAGATGCGAAGTAGGGCCACTATAGGACCGCACCGGACGGCGGCTTTATGGCCGGCCACTCACCGAAGAAAAATGGGAATGGATTGTTTATCCCAGGATCGGGCAAGGAGATCGCTTCGCAGGAATGGCTCCCACTAAAGCGGCCTCAAAGGGAGCGCGGGCCTACATCGATGAGAAGCTGGATGGAAAAGAGGCCGCCAACTGAGGCGGCCTCAAATCATCAGGATCAGCCAGACGATTAGGCCGGTGTTGATGGCGCCTACCGCGACAATGCCCGCCTGGACGAGCCGCTCGATCATGGCTCACCCTCCACAATCTAGAGGGGTAAGCATGCGTCCGGTTAGAATTGGCGTCTATGCAGATCGTGCCAAAACCGGGAAACTTCGGTAATATATGACGGCGTGTTCCGCCCGTGAATACACCGTATGGTTGCCCAGAACAAAACAGGCCACGTGTCATTTCAAACCAGGGCAATGTCGCCGGAAACAGGCCAGCGCCCAAATCCGTGAAAGAACATATTGCGAACCCGGAACAAATAGGGTACATTGTTTTTATCGCCGGCCCGCCCCGCCAATCGTTTGTCCCTCTAGCGAATCCTCGCCATAAGGAGCACGACCCAATGTCCAACACTGCCCTGCGTATCGTCGAAGGATCTTCCATGGACAAGAGTAAAGCTCTGGCCGCCGCGCTCTCCCAGATCGAGCGCCAGTTTGGCAAGGGCTCGGTGATGAAGCTCGGCAAGAACGACCGGTCGATGGATGTCGAGGCGGTGTCCTCGGGTTCCCTCGGGCTCGACATTGCGCTCGGGATCGGTGGTCTGCCGAAGGGGCGCGTCGTGGAAATCTACGGGCCGGAATCCTCGGGCAAGACCACGCTGGCGCTGCACACGGTGGCGGAAGCGCAGAAGAAGGGCGGAATCTGCGCCTTCATCGACGCCGAGCACGCGCTCGACCCGGTCTATGCGCGCAAGCTGGGCGTCAACATCGACGAGCTCCTGATTTCGCAGCCGGACACGGGCGAGCAGGCGCTGGAAATCTGCGACACGCTGGTGCGCTCGGGTGCGGTGGACGTGCTGGTGGTCGATTCGGTCGCGGCTCTGGTGCCGAAGGCCGAGCTCGAGGGCGAGATGGGCGACGCGCTGCCGGGTCTCCAGGCCCGTCTGATGAGCCAGGCGCTGCGCAAGCTGACGGCCTCCATCAACAAATCCAACACCATGGTGATCTTCATCAACCAGATCCGCATGAAGATCGGTGTGATGTACGGCTCGCCGGAAACCACGACCGGCGGCAACGCGCTGAAATTCTATGCCTCCGTCCGTCTCGACATCCGCCGCATCGGCGCGATCAAGGAGCGCGACGAAGTGGTTGGCAACACGACGCGCGTCAAGGTGGTGAAGAACAAGCTGGCGCCGCCCTTCAAGCAGGTCGAATTCGACATCATGTACGGCGAGGGCGTCTCCAAGATGGGCGAGATCCTCGATCTCGGCGTCAAGGCCGGCATCGTCGAAAAGTCCGGCGCCTGGTTCTCCTATGACAGCCAGCGCCTCGGCCAGGGCCGCGAGAACTCGAAAGCGTTTTTGAAGGCCAACCCTGACATCACCGCCAAGATCGAGACCTCGATCCGCCAGAACTCCGGCCTGATTGCCGAGCAGATTCTCGCCGGCACCCCCGAGCGCGACGCCGACGGCGAGGAGCCGGCGGACGAGTAAGACCTAACGCGAAAAATTTTCGCGAGGAGCGGGCGCTGAGGACGTTGAGTTGCCGACGTCGTCAGTGCCCGTTTCGTTTTGGGGGCGTTCGCGATGAAACGCGTGATCCTGACCAGTTCGTCCGGCGTCGGTCTTGCCCATGCGGATCGCGCCGACATGGTCGTGCCGTTCATCTTTCGCTTCGTTTCGGGGCCACTGCCTACCTCGCATCACCTCGAGCAATACCTGACGGGAGGCCATGTCAGAGGCGATCCGGAGGTGCGTTGGTCCGATCTTGTTGGCCGGTTGCCTCAGACCGGTCTCGCGCACAAGGAGACAGGCCTGATTTGGTTTTGCGAGACCTATGGCGTCGATCTCATCGAGCTGTGGTTCGACCCTGAGCCCAATAGTCAGTTGCAACTGATCTGGACCCTCGATTATTTGCGGTCCCATCCATCGATCACCGATCGTCTGAGATTGCGACGTGTCAATTTCGATCTGCGCGGAGCGGACGGCACAGAGCTTCGCGATCGTATGGTGCGGGAATTGGAGGTCGCGGACTGCGACTTCGAGATCGCCAACATGGCCTGGGAAGCCTACCGGGCGCCAACGCCGGAGCTCTGTTTCGGATTGCTCGGCAGGGATTTCCCCAGGCTGCCCTTCCTGAAGCCTGCGATGGAACAATTGCTGGCAGAACTGCCATCACCAATCACCGGACTAGGTACGACGGAAGCGCGGCTTCTCGACCTGATTGCGCGGGGGCACAACCGTACCAAGGAGCTGTTTCAACCGGACGGTCCGCTGCAAACGCGCGTGTTCGATCAATGGGAATTGGGCCCGCTGCTCGAAGGGCTTGGGTCCGGCCCAATGCCGGTGATCACGGGTCTCGATCCGAAACTCGCGACGCTGGCCCCGCACGATGCGCGAGGCCGCAACGCCGCCTTTCGCCGAAGCCGGCTATCGCTCACCGAATTTGGGGAAGCGGTCCTTGAAGGTCGGGAGGATTTCCGCCGTCAAAACCCGATCAGACGCTGGTGGGGCGGAACGCTTCTGACCAACGAACGGCTGTGGCGTTGGGACCGACAGAACCATTCGCTGGTTGCACCCTAGATATGCGTTCGGGGCCGTAGGGTGGGCAAAGGCGCGCAAGCGCCGTGCCCAACATATTCCAACGCGCACAAAGGTGGTGGGCACGCTTCCGCCTTCGCTCTTCGAGCTACGGCGGACAAGTCGCTTTGCCTACCCTACGAAGCTACGATCCCTTACTCCGCCGCTTCCGCGTAATCGCTGACCGGCGGGCACGAGCACACCAGGTTGCGATCGCCATAGACGTTGTCGACGCGGCCGACCGGGCACCAATATTTGTCGGTGCGCGAGGTGCCCGCGGGGAAGCAGCCCTCGGCGCGGGTGTAGGCGCGATTCCAATTGTCATCGGCGATGTCGTGCACGGTATGCGGGGCGTGACGCAGCGGCGAAGCCTCGATCTTGAAGCGGCCGGCCTCGACCTCGGCGATCTCCTTCCGGATCGCGATCATGGCGTCGCAGAAACGGTCCAGCTCCGCCTTGGATTCCGACTCGGTCGGCTCGATCATCAGCGTGCCCGGCACCGGGAAGCTCATGGTCGGCGCATGGAAGCCGTAATCGATCAGGCGCTTGGCGATGTCGTCGACGGTGACGCCAGACGTGGTCTTCAGCGGCCGCGGGTCGACGATGCACTCATGCGCGACGCGGCCCTTCGCGTTCTTGTAGAGCACCGGGAAGCGCGCATCGAGGCGCGCGGCAATGTAGTTGGCGTTGAGGATCGCGATCTCGGTGGCGCGCTTCAAGCCGTCGCCGCCCATCATCAGAATGTAGATGTAGGAGATGGTGAGGATCGACGCCGAGCCGAACGGCGCGGCCGACACCGGACCGACCGGCGCGTCCCCATTCGTCGCGGGATGACCGGGTAGGAACGGCGCGAGATGCGCCTTCACGCCGATCGGGCCCATGCCGGGGCCGCCGCCACCGTGCGGGATGCAGAAGGTCTTGTGCAGGTTGAGATGGCTGACGTCGGCGCCGTAATCGCCGGGCCGGGACAGGCCGACCTGCGCGTTGAGGTTGGCGCCGTCCAGATACACCTGGCCGCCATGGCCGTGGACGATGTCGCAGATCTCGCGAATGTGCTCCTCGAACACGCCGTGCGTCGAGGGATAGGTGATCATCACCGCGGCGAGATCCTTCGAGTGCTTCTCGGCCTTGGCGCGGAGATCATTGACGTCGACGTCGCCGTTCTTCTCGCAGGCGACCACCACCACGTCCATGCCGACCATCGCGGCCGAAGCCGGGTTGGTGCCGTGGGCGGAGGAGGGGATCAGGCAGATTTTTCGGTGCGTCTCGCCGCGCGCGGCATGATAGCCGCGGATCGCGAGCAGCCCGGCATATTCTCCTTGCGCGCCCGAATTCGGCTGCAGCGAGATCGCGTCATAGCCGGTGATAGCGCACAGCCATTTTTCCAGCCGCGCGAACAGTGCGTGGTAACCCTTGGCCTGCTCGCGCGGGGCGAACGGGTGCAGGCTGCCGAACTCCGGCCAGGTCAGCGGCATCATCTCGGTGGTCGCGTTCAGCTTCATGGTGCAGGAGCCGAGCGGGATCATGGCGCGGTCGAGCGCGAGATCGCGGTCGCTGAGCTTGCGCATGTAGCGCAGCATCTCGGTCTCCGAGCGATGCGCGTGGAACACGGGATGGGTGAGGAAGGCGGTGGTGCGCTTGAGCGCCTCCGGCAGCACCTCGCGCGTGGTCGCGTCGATTTCGGCGTAAACAAGCGTGCCGCCGAACGCGCGCCAGACCGCCTCGACGGTCGCCGGCGTCGTGGTCTCGTCGAGCGCGATGCGGAGCGCGGTTTCGCCAACGCCGAGGTTGATCTTCTCGGCGGTAGCGCGCGCGACGATCTCGGCGCGCTTGGCACCGGCGTCCACGCTGAGCGTGTCGAAGAAGCTATCCGACTGCGGCGCGAAGCCGAGCTTGCGCAAGCCCGCTGCAAGCACGGCGGCGCGGCGATGCACGTTGCGCGCGATCTGCGCAAGCCCCTCGGGGCCGTGATAGACCGCGTACATCGAGGCGATCACGGCGAGCAGCACCTGCGCGGTGCAGATGTTGGAGGTCGCCTTCTCGCGGCGGATGTGCTGCTCGCGGGTCTGCAGCGCGAGGCGATAGGCAGGCATCCCGCGCGAGTCCACGGAGAGGCCGACGATGCGGCCGGGCAGCGAGCGCTTCAGCGCATCGCGCACCGCCATATAGGCCGCGTGCGGCCCGCCATAACCCATCGGCACGCCAAAGCGCTGCGCCGAGCCGATCGCGATGTCGGCGCCAAGCTCGCCGGGCGAGGCGAGCAGCGTCAGTGCCAGGAGATCGGCGGCAACGATCGCGAGTGCGCCCTTGGCCTTCAACGTCGCGATCGCGGGCCTGAGGTCGCGCACGGCGCCCGAGGAGCCCGGATATTGCAGCAGCGCGCCGAGCACGTCTGATTTGTCGAGATCGGCGAGGGGATCGCCGACGATCAGGGTCCAGCCCAGCGGCTCGGCGCGGGTGCGCATCACCGCCAGCGTCTGCGGATGCACGTCCTTGTCGACGAAGAAGGCTTTTGCTTCGACCCGCGAGTGGCGCTCGGCGAGCGCCATCGCTTCGGCCGCGGCGGTCGCCTCGTCGAGCAGCGAGGCGTTGGCGACGTCGAGCCCGGTGAGGTCGCAGATCATGGTCTGGAAGTTGAGCAGCGCCTCCAGCCGGCCCTGGCTGATCTCGGGCTGGTAGGGCGTGTAGGCCGTGTACCAGGCCGGGTTCTCCAAAATGTTGCGCTGGATCACCGCGGGCAAAACCGTGCCGGAATAGCCTTGGCCGATCAGCGAGGTGAAGACCTGGTTCTCTCGCGCGAGCTCGGCCATGTGCGCGATCGCCTCGGTCTCGCTCAAGGGCTTGCCGAGGTCGAGCGGGGCGGTCTGCCGGATCGAGGCCGGCAGCGTCTCCGCCATCAGGGCGTCGACGCTCTTGGCGCCGACGGCCTCCAGCATTGCGGTGACGTCGCGCGCCGACGGGCCGATGTGGCGGCGAACGAAGGTGGCGGCGGTGTCGCCATTGGATTTGCGGTGCGCGGTCATCATGGGTCCTCGCTTTAGATTTCGCTGTCGCCGTCATGCCCCGCGAAGGCGGGGCATCCAGTAAACGCAGGCGTCACGGCTTGAGCCGAGAAGCCGCGGCGTACTGGATCACCCGCCCCAGTGCGCAGTGCGCACAAGGCGGGTGATGACACCGAATATGAGGTCAGAGTTCGCTTCATCTCACGCCGTATGTGCCTTGTAGGCGGCCTCATCCATGAGGCCGCCGAGCTCGCTCTTGTCGGCAATTCTGATCTTGAAGAACCACGCCTTGCCTTGCGCGTCCGAGTTCACCAGCGCCGGCTCGGCGGCGAGCGCGTCGTTGGTCTCGAGCACTTCGCCCGTAACAGGCGCGTAGACGTCGGAGGCGGCCTTCACCGACTCCACGACGGCGGCGGCTTCGGCCTTCTTCAGCGCACGGCCGACCTTGGGCAGCTCGACGAATACGACGTCGCCGAGCTGCGACTGCGCGTAGTCGGTGATGCCGACGGTGGCGACGTCGCCGTCGATGGCCAGCCATTCGTGGTCGGAGGTGTACAGCGTCGTGGTCATTTTCTCAGTCCTCAGCGTTTGTAGGTGTTTTTCACGAAAGGCATAGCGGCGACCGTGAGCGGCAGCCGCTGGCCGCGCACCTCGGCGAAGAGTTTTGTATCGAGCGCGCTCAGGGCGGAGGGCACGTAGCCCATCGCGACCGGCGCGTTCAGGCTCGGGCCGAAACCGCCCGAGGTGACCTTTCCGATCGGCTCGCCGCCCGCGTCATCCGCAAACAGCATCGCGCCCTCGCGCACCGGCGCGCGGCCTTCCGTGCGCAGGCCGACGCGGCGGCGGCTCGCGCCGTGATCGAAATGGGCGAGGATCGTATCAGCGCCGGGAAAACCACCGGCGCGGGCGCCGCCGCTGCGGCGGCTCTTCTGCACCGACCATTCCAGCGCGGCCTCGACCGGCGTGGTGGCGGTGTCGATGTCGTGGCCGTAGAGGCAGAGCCCGCCTTCCAGCCGCAGGCTGTCGCGGGCCCCCAAGCCGATCGGCATCACGTCGGGATTGTCCAGCAGCGTTTTGGCGAGGCGCTCGGCATCGGCCGCGGGGACCGAAATCTCGAACCCGTCCTCGCCGGTGTAGCCGGAGCGCAAGACGAAGCAGTCGAGACCGGCGACCTTGTGCGGGCCGGCATCCATGAACTTCATGGAGGGCGCCTCTGCACACAATTTCGCCAATGCGGCTTCTGCCTTCGGGCCCTGCAGCGCGATCAGGGCGCGGTCTTGAAGCGAATCGATGATGCAGTCGTCCGAGAGATGCGCGCGCAGATGCGCCTCGTCCGCTTCCTTGCAGGCGGCGTTGACGACCAGGAACAGGTGATCGCCGAAATTGGCGACCATCAGATCGTCGAGAATACCGCCGTCCGGATTGGTGAACTGGGCATAGCGCTGCCGTCCCGGGGCAATCGCCACGATATCCTGCGGCACCAGCCGTTCCAGCGCGCGGGCGGCGTCCTCGACCTTGCCCGACTTCGGCCGAAGCGCGAGCTGACCCATGTGGGAGACGTCGAACAGGCCGGCGGAGGAACGGGTATGGAGGTGCTCTTTAAGGACGCCCGCGGGGTACTGAACGGGCATGTCATAGCCCGCGAACGGCACCATCTTGCCGCCGAGGGAGACATGAAGCCCGTGAAGGGGCGTACGTTTGAGGGAATCTTGGTCGTCGCGCGCAAGCATCACGGGGCCCTCGGCGGTTCCCCGGGGACGATTCCCCGGTAGCAACCAGTCGAAGCCCCATCTGTCGCTGTGCCTGAGAGTATTATCCCGTCGGCGGACGCAGTCCGGGTCTTATGCCCGTCGGCGCCTCTTTCCAGATGTCGTCAAAGCCACGCGGTCCTTTTGCCTGAGAGTTTCCGGGGCGGTTGCTCCTTCGGCGCCGGCACCAAAGCCGGTCTCTCCCGACGTGGCCGTACGATACAGATGGGTACAGACCACAGGCCGGCCAAGCCTGTCAACGCGCACCTGGCGGCTTTCAACGGGATTGCAAACGGGATTGCGCGCCTGCGGCAACTCACTGATCTCCTTGCACAGTTTCTGGACAGCGCAGCTGGCCTTGTCTAAAAGCGCTTTGACCCGCAGATATCAGCCCAAATGCCCGGTTTGGATGGCGTATCGCGGGTCCAAGCACACCCGATTGGATGAACATGAGCGGCGTCAACGAGATCAGGTCGACCTTTCTGAACTTCTTTGCCGAGAACGGCCACGAGATCGTGTCGTCCTCGCCATTGGTGCCGCGCAACGATCCCACGCTGATGTTCACCAATGCCGGCATGGTGCAGTTCAAGAACGTCTTCACCGGCGTCGAGAAGCGGCCCTATCAGCGCGCCACCACGTCGCAGAAATGCGTGCGCGCCGGCGGCAAGCACAACGACCTCGACAATGTCGGCTACACCGCGCGCCATCTCACCTTCTTCGAGATGCTCGGCAATTTCTCGTTCGGCGACTATTTCAAGGAGCGCGCGATCGAGCTGGCCTGGACCCTGATCACGCGGGAGTTCGGGCTCAAGAAAGACAAGCTGCTCGTCACCGTCTACCACACCGACGACGAGGCGGCCGGCCTGTGGAAGAAGATCGCGGGCTTCTCCGAGGACCGCATCATCCGCATCCCGACCTCGGACAATTTCTGGGCGATGGGCGACACCGGGCCGTGCGGCCCGTGCTCGGAGATCTTCATCGATCGCGGCGATCACATCTGGGGTGGACCTCCGGGCTCGCCGGAAGAGGACGGCGACCGCTTCCTCGAATTCTGGAACCTGGTGTTCATGCAGTACGAGCAGGTGACGAAGGAGGAGCGCGTGGATCTGCCGCGTCCCTCGATCGACACCGGCATGGGGCTGGAGCGCATGGCCTGCATTATGCAGGGCGTCGACAGCGTGTTCGAGACCGACCTGTTCCGCCATCTGATCGACGCGACCGCGTCCGCACTCGGCAGCGGGCCGAACGAGCAGACCGTGGCCTCGTTCCGCGTCATCGCCGACCATCTGCGCTCCTCGGCGTTCCTCGTCTCCGACGGCGTGCTGCCCTCGAACGAGGGCCGCGGCTATGTGCTGCGCCGGATCATGCGCCGTGCGATGCGCCACGCGCAGCTGCTCGGCGCCAAGGAGCCGCTGATGCATCGGCTGGTCTGGGCGCTGGTGCGCGAGATGGGCCAGGCCTATCCCGACCTGATGCGCGCGGAGAATCTGATCGAGGAAACGCTGCGGCTGGAAGAGACCCGCTTCCGCAAGACGCTGGTGCGCGGCCTTGCCATCCTCGACGAGAAGAGCGCGTCCCTGAAGAAAGGCGACATGTTCGACGGCGACGTCGCCTTCACGCTGTACGACACTTACGGCTTCCCGCTGGATCTCACGCAGGACGCGCTGAAGTCGCGCGGCATCGGCGTCGACCAGGCCTCTTTCACCGACGCGATGGAGCGCCAGAAGGCCAAGGCGCGCGAGTCCTGGAAGGGTTCTGGCGAGGCAGCTTCCGAAGCGATCTGGTTCCCGCTGCGCGAGAAGCTCGGGGCCACCGAATTCCTGGGCTATGAGACCGAGAGCGCCGAAGGCGTGGTCTCCGCGCTGGTGAAGGACGGCCAGGAAACCGCGAGCCTCAAGGCCGGCGAGACCGGCGCGATCGTGCTCAACCAGACGCCGTTCTACGCGGAGTCCGGCGGCCAGGTCGGCGACACCGGCGTGCTCAGCGGCGAGGGCGGCATCAAGTTCCGCGTTACCGACACGCAGAAGAAGCTCGGCGATCTCTTCGTCCACGTCGGCACCGTGGAGAGCGGCGAGCTGAAGCTCGGCACCGCGCTGCAGCTCGAGGTCGATCACGGCAGGCGTTCCTCGATCCGCGCGCACCATTCGGCGACGCATCTCATCCACGAGGCGCTGCGCCAGGTGCTCGGCGACCACATCGCCCAGCGCGGCTCAATGGTCGCGCCGGACCGGCTGCGCTTCGACTTCGTGCATCCGAAGCCGATCACGGCGGAAGAGCTTGCCCGCGTCGAGGACATCGCCAACGACGTGGTGCTGGAGAATGACGAGGTCACCACCCGCGTCATGGGCGTGGACGAGGCCCGCGAGGCCGGCGCGCGCGCGCTGTTCGGCGAAAAGTATGGCGACGAGGTCCGCGTCGTCTCGATGGGCCGGACCGCGCGGGAGCGCGGCACCAACGCGCTCGGCTGGTCCGTCGAGCTCTGCGGCGGCACCCATGTGAAGCGCACCGGCGACATCGGCCTGATCACGCTGACCGGCGAGAGCGCGGTCGCCTCCGGCGTGCGCCGCATCGAGGCGCTGACCGGCAATTATGCGCGCAGGCACGCCAACGAGACCATGGCGCTGGCGAAGACCGCGGCCAACGAGCTGCGCACCTCGATCGACGACGTCCCGGCGCGCATCACAGCCCTGATGGAGGAGCGCAAGAAGCTCGAGCGCGAGCTCTCCGACGCCCGCAAGAAGCTCGCGATGGGCGGCGGTACATCCGTCGGGAACGGCGCAGCCGCAGGCGTGCGCGAGGTCGGCGACGTCAAGCTGATGGCGCGCGCGGTCGAGGGCATCGAGATGAAGGATCTCAAGAGCCTTGCGGACGACGGCAAGAAGCAGATCGGCTCCGGCGTGGTCGCCATCGTTGGCGTCACCGAGGACGGCAAGGCCGGAATCGTGGTCGGCGTCACCGCGGATCTCACCGCGCGCTTCAATGCCGTGAACCTGGTGCGCGTCGCCTCCGAGGCGCTCGGCGGCAAGGGCGGCGGCGGCCGGCCCGACATGGCGCAGGCTGGCGGTCCCGATGGCGCCAAGGCGCCCGAGGCGCTCGCGGCGATCGAAAAAGCGATGGCAGGCGCGTAAACGGCCATGCGCCTCGTTCCGCGAGGACGTGGCTCGGCCGATCCCAACCTAAGGGATCGCCTGTACGAATTGCTGGAGCACGATCCGCTCGCCTACTCGATCGGGTCGCGCTTCATCCAGGTGATCATCAGCGTCATCGTGCTCGACGTGGTCGCGATGATCCTCGCCTCGGTGCCGGAGCTCGACGCGCGGTTCGACACGCTGTTCAGCGCGGTCGCCGTCCTCGCCGTCATCGTGTTCGCGCTCGAATATCTGGCGCGGCTGTGGACCGTGGCGGGGCACACCCAGCGCAACGGCTCCGCGCTGTCCGACCGGCTCTCTTATGCCTTCTCCGCGCTCGGCATCATCGACCTCATGGCGTTCCTGCCGGCCGCGATCGTGCTGGCCACCGGCCGGCACGCGACGCTGGCCGGGCTCGGCGTGCTGCCGTTCTTCAAGCTGATACGGTACTCGCCGGCAATGCGCTCGCTGCTCGCGGCCATCCATGCCGAGCGGCGTGCGCTGATCGGCTGCATCGTCATCCTGATCGGTGTGGTACTGACCTTCGCCTCGCTGCTCTACGCCATCGAGCGCGACGTGCAGCCCAGCAAGCTCGGCACCATTCCGGACGCGATGTGGTGGGCGATCGTGACGCTCGGCACCGTCGGCTATGGCGACGTCGTGCCGGTGACGCCGCTCGGCAAGTTCATCTCGGTGTTCGCGATCATCTCAGGTTTTGCCATGATCGCGCTGCCGGTCGCGATCATCTCGACCGCCTTTGCCGAGGAGGTGAGGCGGCGCGACTTCGTGGTGACCTGGGGCATGCTGGCGCGGGTGCCGCTGTTCTCGCATCTTTCGGCCGCGGAGATCGCCGACATCATGCGGCTGCTCCGGGCCCGCACCATCGAGCAGGGCGAAATATTGGTGCGCCGTGGCGATGCCGCCTCGTCGATGTATTTCATCACTGCCGGCGAGGTCGAGATCACGCTGCCGAGCCAGCAGGTGCGGCTCGCCGACGGCACGTTCTTTGGCGAGATCGCGCTGCTGCACAAGACCAAACGCAGCGGTACGGTGACGGCGACGCGCAAGACGCGGCTGCTCGTGCTCGACGCCCAGGATTTTCACGCGCTGATCGAGCGCATGCCGACGCTCGCCGCCCACGTCCACCAGACCGCGAAGGCACGGCTCGAGGAGACCGGCGATCTTGCGGCGGCAGAATTGGCGCAGGCGGAGCGCGACGACACCGACCGCTGAGCGGTCAGCCCTTCTTCAGGAAAATGTAGTCGGCCGAGTAGGGCGCGCTTTTGAACTCGCCGGCCTTGTCGCAAGAACCCTCGAGCTTGCCGCCGTGGGTGTTGATGCGCTGGACGGTGGTAGCAGGCGTCAGCACGCCGCTGCCGCGGCGGGAGGCGACCTCCAGCTTCAGCCAGGGGATGTCGGCGGCGGTCGCGCCCGGCGCGTTGCCGATGGCCTTGCCGACGACGGCGCTGCTGTCGGCAAGCTCCCAGTTCGGGCCGGCATAGTGCCGGCCAATGGTCTTGCCCTCGGACAGCAGCGTCGCGACCGGCTCGCGGAAAGCCCAGGCGAGCTTGCCGTCGGTTCCGGCCTTGCACTCATAGACCTGCGCGCCCTCGGCGTGGACGCTGAGCACGATAGTCTCGCCGGGAGCGGCGATCGCCTCGGGAAGTGTCTCCGCGGCGGCGGTCGGCCCGGCCATGGCGGCCAGCAGCATCAGGCAGGGGACGGCAAGCTTGATCGACATGGTCGCATCTCCGCGCGAGGGGTCTCAAAAAATGGGCCGCGCCTCGGCGCGGCCCATAATGATGTCTAACCCCGATCAGACGAAAATAATGCGCGGGCTTACGCCAACGCTTTCGTGAGATTCTCGGCGACCTTGTCGAGGAAGCCGGTGGTCGAGAGCCAGCGCTGGTCGGCGCCGACCAGGAGCGCGAGGTCCTTGGTCATGTAGCCTTCCTCGACGGTGTCGACGCAGACCTTCTCCAGGGTGCTCGCGAACTTGGCGAGCTCGGCATTGTTGTCGAGCTTGGCGCGATGCGACAGGCCGCGGGTCCAGGCGAAAATCGACGCGATCGAGTTGGTCGAGGTCTCCTTGCCCTTCTGGTGCTCGCGGTAATGGCGGGTCACCGTGCCGTGGGCGGCTTCGGCTTCCACGGTCTTGCCGTCGGGGGTGAGCAGCACCGAGGTCATCAGGCCGAGCGAGCCGTAGCCCTGCGCGACCGTATCGGACTGCACGTCGCCGTCGTAGTTCTTACAGGCCCAGACATAGCCGCCGGACCATTTCAGCGCCGAGGCCACCATGTCGTCGATCAGGCGGTGCTCGTAGGTCAGGCCCTTGGCCTCGAATTCCTTTTTGAACTCGCGGTCGTAGATGTCCTGGAAGATGTCCTTGAAGCGGCCGTCATAGACCTTGAGGATGGTGTTCTTGGTCGAGAGGTAGACCGGGTAGTTGCGCAGCAGGCCGTAGTTCAGCGAGGCGCGGGCGAAGTCGATGATGGAGTCGTCGAGATTGTACATCTCCATGGCGACACCGGCGCCGGGCGCCTTGAACACTTCCTTCTCGATGACGGTGCCGTCCTCGCCGACGAACTTCATCGACAGCGTGCCCTTGCCCGGGAACTTGATGTCGGTGGCGCGGTACTGGTCGCCATAGGCGTGGCGGCCGATGATGATTGGCTTGGTCCAGCCGGGAACCAGGCGCGGCACGTTCTTGCAGATGATCGGCTCGCGGAAGATCACGCCGCCGAGGATGTTGCGGATGGTGCCGTTCGGCGACTTCCACATCTGCTTGAGGTTGAACTCCTTCACCCGGGCCTCGTCCGGGGTGATGGTGGCGCACTTGACGCCGACGCCGACCTTCTTGATGGCTTCGGCGGCGTCGATGGTGACCTGATCGTTGGTCTCGTCGCGGTACTCCATGCCCAGGTCGAAATACAGCAGCTCGACATCAAGGTACGGGTTGATCAGCTTGTCCTTGATGTACTGCCAGATGATCCGGGTCATCTCGTCGCCATCGAGTTCGACGACGGGGTTGGACACCTTGATTTTTGCCATGATCGGGGAAGCCTCTTGGGAACGGCGCTTTGGCGCGCCACGGGAATATCCGCCGCCTCTTAGCACCGGACTGCAGCGGGCGAAAGCCAAGGGATTATGCACTTTTAGCTCATCCAGCTTGCCCAGATGGGGGGCAGGGCGGGCCCTGCCGCGGGGGCGAGCCTCAGGCTTCAGAAGAGATTCAAAAGTCGAATCCAACCCGTTATTTCCCTTGAGAATTTCGTCAGGACAGGCAAACGACAGGCGAACGGGCAGCCGGCCCCAACGGATCGGGGCAGACCGGCTTTGAATCAATTCCTGAAGAGCGCCTTGCCAAGGCCTTGAGAACCAGTGTGAAAGCGAAGCGAGATGTCGGGGACTGACAAGACCAAGGCGGGCCTTTCCCTCGACGGTCCCATCGTGATCCTGGTCGAGCCGCAGCTTGGCGAAAACATCGGCATGGCCGCGCGCGCCATGGGCAATTTTGCGCTCAGCCGATTGCGCATCGTCAATCCCCGCGACGGCTGGCCCAACATCGCCGCCCAGCGCGCCGCGGCCGGCGCCGACTATATTCTGGAAAAGGTCGAATTGTTCGACACGGTCGGCGAGGCGGTCGCAGATCTCGACCTGCTGTTCGCCACCACCGCGCGTCCCCATGACCAGGCCAAGCCGGTGGTCGGGCCGGAGGCGGCCGCGGCCGAGATCTCGGGTCACGTCGCGACCGGGGGCAAGGCCGGCATCCTGTTCGGCCGCGAGCGCTGGGGGCTGACCAACGAGGAGGTTGGGCTCTCGAATCGCATCATCACCTTCCCGGTCAATCCGGGCTTTGCCTCGCTCAACCTCGCCCAGGCCGTGCTGCTGGTCGGCTATGAATGGTTCAAGCGGGCAACGTCAGGCGAGCTGCCGCACAGCATGCCGGAGCGCTCCGAGCGCGCCTCGCAGCACCAGATGCAGGCCTTCTTCGACAACCTCATCCGCGAGCTCGACCGGGTCGAATTCCTGCGCCCGGCCGAGAAGCGCGACACCATGCTGGTCAACCTGCGCAACATCTTCAGCCGGATGGAGCCGACCAAGCAGGACATGCACACCCTGCATGGTGTGGTGATGGCGATCGCGGAAGGGCGCAAGGGCCCGGCCAAGGGCGGCGTGCTCGACGGCGAGCAGGCGACGCGGCTCCGCGCGCTGCTGGCCGAGCACGGACAGGGCGGCGGCGTGCCCGACAGCGGCTCGACGGTGCGCGGGCTCGCGCGCCTGCTCCGGCGCAACCCGACCGACGCCGAGCGCCTGCTCTGGCAGGCTCTGACCCGCGACCGCCGCTTCGCAGGAGGGTTCAAGCGCCAGACCCCGGTCGGCCGGCACATTCCCGATTTCGTCTCGTTCTCGCACCGGATCGCGATCGAACTGGTCAATCCGCACGAGAGCGAGACCATCGTCGCCGACCGCACCGCGCGGAAAGCGTGGCTGGAAGCGCGGGATTATCGGGTGATCGAGATGCGGGCCGCGGATGTGGAGCGCGATCTAGAAGCGGAGGCGGCACGGCTGCAGGCGATGATGTCGCAATCCACATAGCTTCGGGCCAGCCCGAGCCGCAGTTTGCGAACGCCGCAACCGAGGGCTGTGCAGCAGCGAGATCGGTTGCTATGACATTCCCCGCAGATTCAACCGGGGGCCCCATGATTGGAATGACAAGCCGCGCAATTGTTTGCGCGGCGATTTGTTTGGCCGCTCTTCTGTTTGTCTCTCCCGCGATCGCAGATCCCGCCTCGGACTGGAAATGCAATGCGATCACGGAAATCCCGGTCGACGAGCGGATCGCTGCCTGCACGTCTGTGCTGGAAGCTGGGAAATTCGGTCAGCAGGGCACCATCAGGGCCCGGCTCAATCGTGCCGGAGCCTATAACAAGAAGGGCGCATTCGAGCTCGCGGTTGCCGACTACAGCGAACTGATCAGGCTCTATCCCCGGAATATGCACGCCTACTACAATCGCGCATACTCACACTATCAATTGGAAGAGTTCGACCGCGCGATTGCCGACTACGGCGAGGTCATCGGGTTGAACCCCAAAGATCAGCGCGCTTACTACAGTCGCGCGGTGTCCCACTCGAAGAAGGGAGATCTCGACCTCGCTATTGCCGACTATACGAGAGCGATTGAATTGAAGCTTGATCAGTCTGTGGCTGCCAGCGGAGCTTACTCTTATGGTGGCGATCTGGCTCCAACGGCTCCCGGCCCGTCCGCTCAGTTCAATCCATTGCACATGGCGGCTTATCTGGCGCGCGGCGTTGCCAAGGGCAAAAAAGGCAATATCGACGGCGCAATCTCGGATTATGAGGGGGCGCTCGCGCTCGATCCAGGGTATCCGCCTTCGTACGTCTATCGTGCAGGCGCGTATCGGGCCAAGCAAGATCTTGCGCGCGCATTGGATGATTGCGACCGCGCGGTGGCCTTCGGGCCCAAGGACCCCAACTCGTATCTGTGCCGCAGCTTCACTTATCTGGCGATGGGGGATCCGCAGCGCGCCGTTACGGCATGCGATCTCGCGATCGAGCGTGCCCCGAAGGCGGCGAGCCCCTATCGTTCATGTGCCATGGCACACTTGCAGGCCGGCTCGCCTGGGGAGGCTATCACCTACCTCGATCGGTCAAGGGAGCTTGATCCCAGGGAGCCCTATGCCACGATCTGGCGCGAGATCGCGGGTCGGCGCGGCAATGTGCCGAGTACGCTGTCGGAGGCGACCGCCAAGCTGGACATGACCAAATGGCCTGCTCCGGTGATCCGGTTGTTGTTGGAAACGATGACGGCTGACGAACTGCTGCGCGCGGCCGACGATCCCGATCTGGTCAAGAAGAAGGGGCAAATCTGCGAGGCGAACTTTTACACTGCCGAACTCGCTTTGCAGCGCGGTGTGAAAGAGGAGGCGCGGCGACTCTTTGGTCTCGCGCTCGCCGATTGCCCGCCGACCTTCGAGGAATTCCAGGCGGCCGGCGCCGAGCTCAAGGCGCTGGAGGTGACCCCCTGACGACGTACCGACCGAACAGTCTAGTTTAATCAGCTTCGTAGGTGGGCAAAGCGAAGCGTGCCCACCATGCTTCGACCGATCAACTGAGGTGACAATGGCGGGCACGGCGCTTCGCGCCTTTGCCCACCCTACGAACTCCACCTCAGGCGGCGCTTGCGACAGGGCCCTTCGCGCCGCTCTGCTGCAGCCGACGTAACGCGGCGAGGTTGGTCTCGACCGAGGCAAGGCAGCAACGCGATTTGCCGCCTGACTTCGCCTCGTAGAGCGCGGCGTCGGCGACCGCGAGCAATTCCTCGACCTCGGCGCCATGATCAGGTGACATCGCAATGCCGACACTGGCACCGACACTGGTGCCCACCTCGCCGCCGAGCTCGTAGGAGACGGCCACCTCGCTGATCAGGCGATATCCAGTCTCCAGCGCCATGTCTGCGGTGAGGCCATCGACGAGCACGACGAATTCGTCGCCACCCATCCGGGCGACCATCGCGCCGTCCGGCAGCGCCCGGCGCACGCGGCCGGCCACGCCTTTCAGGACCGCATCGCCCGCCGCGTGTCCGAACGTGTCGTTGATCGGCTTGAAGTTGTCGAGATCCAAGAACATCACCGCGAACCGCCGTTCGGCGGAGGCCCCAAGTCTCGCGCCGAGCGCCTCGACGAAGCCCGCGCGATTGAGCAGCCCCGTGAGTGCATCATGATGCGCGCGATGGCTGTTCTCGCGTTCGGCGCGCATGGTGGTGATCAGCATCCGGTTGAGGCGGAAGGCGGCGGCCGTCATCGCGGCCAGATACATCGGCACCTGGAGGTAGACGATGTAGAACAGCGGCTCGCCGGCGAACGCAGCGCCGGGGATGATGGGACCGAGGCTCAGCAGGATCATGGTCCCGGCCAGCCGCGGCGCGCCGAAATTGCGGAAGCAGATGCCGCCGACCATCGCCGCCGCCGAGAGCGAGGCCAGCATGGCGACGACCCAGTCCCCGCTGGCCAGGCTGGCAACGACGCCAAATCCAACGCTGGCGCTCCAGGCGACCGCGAGCAGGAGATGAAGGTCGGTCGGCGTCGGGCGGTGGGCACGCGCCCTGCGATGCGCGCTGACGAGCACGGCGAGGCGGGCCAGGCAGATCGCGATCTCCATGACCAGCCAGACAATGAATGGTGCAGTCTGCTTGCGGCCAGCGATCACGGCGGCGACGGCAATGGTGTTGACGGCGCCGGCAGCAAAAACCGGCAGCGATCCATAGAGCTGGACAATGAGCGCGGCGCGGATGTCGTCGGGAACACCTAGCCCCGGCTCGGCGAGCCAGCGTGTCAGGCGCCAGCGTGGCGCACTGTAGAGTCCCTCGTCCGATTGCATTGCAGAGCGTCCCCGTATTCCGGGCGCCAACAACGATGACCGCTCCTAACAAGCCTTTTAAGACAGCCATCGATTGCCGGGCGTGCTTGACGCAAGGTAAACCGTCGCAAGCGCGGCCGCGGGCGTGCAGGAGAATGCGGATTGGTGCAGGCCGAAGGTGCGGCGACGGATGTGTTGCGTGATTAGAGGGAGGGCAAAGCGACTTGTCCGCCGTAGCTCGAAGAGCGGAGGCGGAAGCGTGCCCACCATGTCGCTCAACGGCGCTGAGATAGGAGTGGTGGGCACGGCGCTGTGCGCCTTTTGCCCACCTCGAGTTTGTACGGACATC
Organism: Bradyrhizobium sp. 63_E2_N1_3; assembly: GCF_052076005.1. Taxonomy (NCBI): domain Bacteria; kingdom Pseudomonadati; phylum Pseudomonadota; class Alphaproteobacteria; order Hyphomicrobiales; family Nitrobacteraceae; genus Bradyrhizobium; species Bradyrhizobium sp. 63_E2_N1_3. The sequence goes on from NZ_CP197235.1 coordinate 3,343,778, forward strand.
AAAGTGGTGCTCCGCTAATCCACCCTACGAAGTACGCCCGAGCAGCACGTTGCGGTCGACTGCGATCCATGTCGTCCTCGCCACGGCCAGGAGTCTCCCGGCTTCATCGTGGAGCGCAGCCTCGGCCATGCGCTTGCGGCCGTCGCGGCCGGTTGGCCAGGCGGTGATGATGCAGCCTTCGCCGGGGCGGGGCCGAGTCTCGATGCGGGCTGACATCCGTCCGAGCAGGAGCGGGGTCTTCTCGAAGCTGCCGCTCTGCTGATCAAAATTGCAGGCAAAGCCGGTGGGGCAATCGAGCGCGGACCAGAGGAATTCGGGTGCGATGAGGTCATCCTCGGCGGCCAGGTTCTGATCCGGCATCCAGGTCGCCGCGAGAACGGGAAGCTGTCCATGACGGCTGAGCGGGCCGGCGAAGATGCGCAGGCCGTCGCCTTTCGCTCTTGCGGGACCGCAGACGAAACAGTTCGGCAGCGGATGCTCGTGCGGCTTGAACAGCGCCAGCAATTCGGCCGCGCGTGCTTCCTGCAAGCTGGCTGTCTCTACGCGCGCGAGCTCGACGCTTGCCGCTCGCCCGGTCGCGACGACCTTGGCGCCGTCGCGAAGCTCCCATGTGCCGTCGGCGGTCGCGGCCGCATCGAGGGATTTGTCGAGAGGAGGCGGGGCGCGCAGCGTCACCTCGGCGCCGCCGGAAATGTGGCGGGCCAGCCGGCCGCAGACATAGCCACCATTCCCGGAGTTCGGAGGACCGCAAAAGCGCTTGTCGATGATGATCTCGGTCATCGGTTCTGTCCTCTCTTCCTGGTCGGGCGCAGTCTACCTGATCTTGAGGACAATTCGTCCCATAACCGCGCGATTGGCGACGGCGCGCATGGCGTCGCCGGCCTTCTCCAAAGGGAGGACGCGATCGATGTGCGGGCGGATCTTTCCGTCGGCCAGCAATTGCATCAGCGTGTCATTCATGCGCGCGGCCTCCGCGGAGAATTTCTCCGCCCAGGCGCCGACAAAGACGCCGATGATGGCGTAATTTTTCAGGAGAGGCAGGTTCATCGGGATCTGTGGAATCTCGCCGCCGGTGAAGCCGATCGGCATCAGCCGTCCGTCCCATCTCATCAGCCTTGCCATCTGTTCGAAGATAGCGCCGCCGACGTTGTCGAGGCCGACATCGATGCCTGCCCCCGATGTGATCGACTTGATCCGGTTGCGCATGTCCTCGCTGCGATAGTTGATGACCTCGCTGGCGCCGTAACCGCGCACCAGGGCGGCCTTGTCGTCGGAGCCGACACCGGCGATGACGCGCAGGCCGAGATGACGCCCGAGGTCGACGGCGGCGAGGCCAACTCCGCCGGCTGCGCCGGTGACGAACAGGGTTTCGCCGCGTTGCGCCCGTGCCCGCTCGACCAGCGCATAATGGGCCGTGCCGTAATTGTGCAGCACCGTCGCCCCGGCTTCGAACGCGACCCCATCCGGCAGCCGCACGCTCTTCGATTCCTTCGCGATCATCCGTTCGGCGTAGCCGCCGGTCCAGGCACTGCACGCCACGCGATCGCCGGGGGCGAATGTCGTGACCTTGTTGCCGACCGCGACGACGACGCCGGATGCTTCGGTGCCGGGCACGAAGGGTGTCGCCGGCCGCATCTGGTAGAGGCCCGAGACCAGCAACTGGTCCATGAAGCTCACGGACGCCGCGTGGACGTCGATGAGAATCTCGTCGCCGGCAGGCCGCGGCGCATCGATCTCACCGAGGCGCAGATCCGCGGGGCCCGTGAACGAATTGCACAGAATCGCTTTCATCGGGGCGCTCCGAAAATGCGCGGCAACAGCATCGGAACGCGCCGGCGATAGTCCTGGTAGGTCGCGCCGAACTCGGCGATCAAATCCCGCTCCTCGAACTGCAGGGCGACCAGGATGTAGGCCGTGTTCGCAATCGCGAACAGAAGATGGCCGGCGGTCATCTCGGGCGTCGCCCAGAACGCGAGCAGAAAGCCGAGCATGAGCGGATGCCGCACGATCTTGTAGAGCAGCGGCGTCCGGAAGGATTGACCTGATATCTCGGCTCCGCGCAACGCGACGAGAGCCTGGCGCAGGCCGAACAGATCGGAATGATCGATCATGTAGGTCGATGCGAACGCGATCAGCCAGCCGAGCCAATGTACGCCGGTCAGGAGCCACGCCGTAATGCCGCTGGCCTGCCAGATCGGCGTCGGGATCGGACGCCACTGCCAGAACAGCAGCAGGAGGATCAGGCTGGAGAGCAGCACATAGGTGCTGCGCTGGCAGGCGATGGGAAGGCTTCCCGCCCACCATCGCTTGAATGCCGGGCGCGCCATGACGCTGTGCTGGATGGCAAACAGGCTCATCAGCAGCAGGTTGACGACGATGGCCTCACCCAAATTCGCAGGCGCGCCGACGTCGATCGACGTGTCGATTGACTTGGGCACGACATAATTGCCGACGAAACCGAGCGCGTAGAGGAATGACGCCGTGAAGACGGCGTAGCTCACGATGGCGTAGGGCAGGATTGCGAGGCGCGCGAACATGGTTTTTCCTATTGTGCCGATGGCGGCGGTGCCGCATTCAGGAACCTGAGCTGCTCGCTGGCGAGTGGGCTCGATCTGGCCTGACTGCTATCGCTGGACCGTCCCCTGCGCGTCCCCCGGGGGCGCCGGCCGGGGAGGGAGGATCTCCATGACGGCCTTTTCGCTTGTCACGTTCGGGTTCCCCGAGGTCCATGCCGACGATCGCCCGGTCAAGCTGGCCTTGCGCAAGGGGCTTGCGCTGCTGGTCTATCTCGCGGAAGCCAAAGGCCCCGTCGCGCGCGACGTCATTGCCACGCTGCTGTGGCCCGAGACGTCCCGCGAGACGGGCCTTGCACGATTGCGGCGTCTGCTTCACCGCGTCGAGCTTACGCTCGGCCAGGCGGTTTTCGAGACCGACCGCACAAGCTTGCGTTGGTCTCCGGAGGTCGAGCTGAAGATCGACTCGCATCTGTTCGAGCGCGCCTGCGATCGCGGTGCGTTTGAAGAGGCCTGCCGGATCTATCGCGGCGACTTCCTGGCGGGCTTTTCTCCGGACGACTGTCCTGAGTTCGACGATTGGGCGTTCTTTCGCCGCGAGGCGTTGCGGGGACGGCTCGTGCAGGCGCTCGAGCGTCTGGTGCAGGACAGGAATGCCGCGGGCGATCATCTCGCCGCGACACTGCATGCGGGCCGTCTGGTCGAGCTCGATCCGCTCAGCGAGGTGTATGGCCGGCACCTGATCCGCAGCCTGCTGCTGGCGGGCGACCGAAGCGCAGCGGAACGGCATCACGCGGCACTGGCGCAGCGGCTGCGCGACGAGCTTGGCGTCGCGCCGGAAGCCGAGACCGAAGCGCTCATGAGCCGCGCGGCCGCGCCGCTGCGCGATGCTCTTCCAGCGACACGCTACGTGAAGGGCGCCGGCGTGCATCTGGCCTATCAGACCTATGGCAGCGGTCCGCTCGATATCCTGGTCATGCCAGGTTTCGTGTCGCATGTGGAGCGCGCCTGGGAACATCCCGCGAGCCGGACGTTTCTGGCCTCATTGATAAGGCTTGGGCGGCTGATCGTTTTCGATCGCCGCGGCATCGGCCTGTCCGACCGGGTCGGATCGGCCCCTGGCATCGACGTCACCGCGGAAGATATCGGCACCGTGCTGCGGGCGACGGACTCGCGCCGCGTCGTGCTGTTTGGCGCATCCGAATGCGGGCCGGCCTGCATCAAATTTGCGGTCGAGGAATCCCGCCATGTGGCCGGGCTCATTCTGTTCGGCGCACTGGCCAAGGGCTGCTGGTCGGAGGACTATCCGCACGCGCTGCGAGCCAGCCAGTATGACGCCTGGAGCAAGCACCTGATTGCGCAATGGGGCGGTCCGGTCGGGATCGAAGCCTTCGCGCCGAGCCTTGCCAATGATCCGCAGGCGCGCGCCTGGTGGGCGGGGCTGTTGCGCGCGGCGTCCAGTCCCGGCGGCATCTCCGCCGTGCTCGAGGCCTTTCGCGACGCCGACGTGCGACACCTTCTGGCGCGGATTGCGGTGCCGACGCTGGTGCTGCATCGGCGGGACGACAAGGCCGTGCGGATCGCGGCCGGGCGCGACATCGCGAGCCGGATCACCGGTGCAGAATTCGTCGAGCTCGACGGCAATGACCATTGGTTCTTTGCCGGCGATCAGCAGCCGGTGCTCGAGGCGATCAAGCGGTTCACGGAGGCTTTACCGCGTGAGGGGAGGTCGAGGCGGTGACGCCTCAAGCCTCATTTACTGGCACGTTTCGTGCCTCCCAAAGCGGCACAAACGACATGACACGATGCCTGGCCAAGGAGACCCTGACATGAAACGCGAAGACCTCACCGAAAAGCTGCTCGACATCAAGCGCGAGAACGGCTGGAGCTGGAAACACATCTGCGACAAGGTCGGCGGCTATTCCGAGGTGCTGATCGTCGGTGCGATCCTCGGCCAGATGAAGCTGACGAAACCGCAGGCCGCCAATGCCGGCGAGCTGTTCGGCCTGTCGAAGGCCGAGATCGCGATGCTCAACGAGGTGCCGATGCGCGGCACCGGCACGCCGATGCCGCCGACCGATCCGTTGATCTATCGTTTCTACGAGATGGTGATGGTCAACGGTCCGGCGTGGAAGGCGCTGATCGAGGAGGAATTCGGCGACGGCATCATGTCGGCGATCGACTTCGACATGGCGATGGAGCGCGTTGCCAACCCGAAGGGCGACCGCGTCAAGATCACCATGAGCGGCAAGTTTCTGCCGTACAAATATTACGGCGCCAGCGGCAATGTGCCGGAATACGGCTTCAAGGAGGGGTGAGGGACGCGAATGGCGAATCGCGAGTAGCGAATGGGGTTCATTCGCTACTCGCCGCTCCCTATTCGCCTATTTGCCCGCCTTCACCTCGGCCGCGGCCACGGCGATCAATTCGCTCATCTTGGCGCGAATCGCCTGTTCGGTGATGGCGACGTTCTTGGCGGCGAAATCGGCCATGACCTTGCGCAGGACGTCGGCGTCGCCGGCCTCCTCGAAATCGGCCGCGACCACTTCCTTGGCGTAGGCCGTGGCGGCCTCGCCGGTGATGCCGAGCTTCTCGGCGGCCCAAAGGCCGAGCAGCCGGTTGCGGCGGGCTTCCGCCTTGAATTTCTGCTCCTCGTCGAGGGCGAACTTCTTCTCGAAGCCTTCCTCGCGCTTGTCCAAACTGCTCATGCCTTTTTCCAATTCCCTGCTGACTGGATCCGGTGGCCATCGTTGCGACGGCCCCGGCGCATGCCTAGATAGGGGGCACGAATCGGCAAAACAACGAGCCGTTAAGCCGCAGGCAAGACGGTATAAGTTGATGCCGGGCGGCCGGATCGATTGTGCTGGGACAGCCAATCGGATAGGTTGCCTGAAGGTTTGGTTCCCGTTCTGTTTCCAAGGGGTTATAGACGGGTTCCCAGCCGTTCACGGCAGCTCCGCTGTGGGTCGTAACCTGGTAACCGGAGCACACCAAATACATGGATTTCAACAAAACACGGTACATCCCCATGAGCCGTCGGCGTCGTATTTATGAAGGCAAGGCAAAGGTTCTTTACGAAGGCCCGGAGCCCGGTACCCTGATCCAGCACTTCAAGGATGACGCCACCGCGTTCAATGCGAAAAAGCATCAGGTGATCGAGGGCAAGGGTGTCCTCAACAACCGGATCTCGGAGTACCTGTTTCAGCACCTCAACGACATCGGGGTGCCGACCCATTTCATCCGCCGCCTCAACATGCGCGAGCAGTTGATTCGCGAGGTCGAGATCGTGCCGCTGGAAGTGGTGGTGCGGAACGTTGCCGCCGGCTCGCTGTCGCAGCGCCTCGGCATCGAGGAGGGCACGCAGCTGCCCCGGTCGATCATCGAATTCTACTACAAGAACGACCAGCTCAACGACCCCATGGTGTCGGAAGAGCACATCACCGCGTTCGGCTGGGCCACGCCGCAGGAGATCGACGACATCATGGCGCTCGCCATCCGTGTCAACGACTTCCTCACCGGCCTCTTCCTCGGTATCGGCATCCGCCTCGTCGACTTCAAGATGGAGTGCGGCCGGCTGTTCGAAAACGAGATGATGCGGATCATCGTCGCCGACGAGATCTCGCCGGATAGCTGCCGTCTGTGGGACATCAAGTCGAACGAGAAGCTCGACAAGGACCGTTTCCGCAGGGACCTCGGCGGCCTGCTCGAGGCCTACACCGAAGTCGCAAAACGCCTCGGCATCCTCATGGAGAATGAGCGTCCGCAGGGCACTGGCCCGGTGCTGGTGAAGAGCTAAGAGGGATTTGACGTGAAGGCACGTGTTACCGTTACCCTGAAAACGGGCATCCTCGATCCGCAGGGCAAGGCCATCGAAGGCGCGCTGAAGTCGCTCGGCGTCGACGGCGTCGCCAGCGTCCGCCAGGGCAAGGTGTTCGACATCGAGCTTGCCGGCGCCGACAAGGCCAAGGCCGAAGCGGCGCTGAAGGAGGCCGCCGACAAGCTCCTGGCGAACACCGTGATCGAGAACTATCGCGTCGAGATCGTCTAACCCGCGCGGCGCTTCACAGCCATCCGACGCGGTGGAAGCGCCAGTACAATGCGAGGCAGGCGAGCGCCATCATCCCCATGACGACGAAATAGCTGTACTCCCATTGCAGCTCGGGGATGTACTTGAAGTTCATCCCGTAGATGCCTGCGACTGCGGTGGGCACGGCGAGGATCGCCAGCCACGAGGCGAGCTTCTTGGAGACCGCGGTCTCCTGCGCCTGTCCGACCAGCAGGCTCGCCTCGAAGGCGAAGGCCAGCACCTCGCGCATGGAATCGATGCGCTCCTGGATGTTCCTGACGTGGTCGGTGACGTCGCGGAACAGCGGCTGCATCGTCGCACGCACCATCGCAAGCTCGTCATGCTCGAGGCGACGGCAGACTTCCACCAGCGGGCCGATCGCGGTCCTGAGCCGCAACAGGTCGCGGCGCAGCATGTAGAGCCGCTCGATCTGTGCCTTGCTGATCGGCTTGGAGAGCACGTCGTCCTCGATGCCCTCGACCTCCTCGTGGATGCTCTCCAGCACGGGCGAGTAGTTGTCGACGATGAAATCGAGGATGGCGTAGAGGATGTAGTCCTCGCCGCGCGCCAGCGCCCGCGGGCAGCTTTCGCAGCGTTCGCGCACCGGCGTGTAGGATGTCGAGGCGCCGTGGCGCACCGAGACCAGATAGCCTTCGCCGACGAAGATGTGCGTCTCGCCGAAGGCGATCCGGCCCTCGAGCAGTTGCGCCGTCCGCGCCACGATGAACAGGGCCTCGCCATATTGCTCGATCTTCGGCCGTTGATGGGCGTTGTTGGCGTCCTCAATGGCAAGGTCGTGCAGGTCGAACTGCTTCTGCACGGCGCCGAGCAGCGCCATGTCAGGCTCGTGCAGCCCGATCCACACCACGTGGCCGGGCTTGGCCCGCCAGCTCGAAGCCTCACTGATGGCGATATTGGCGACACGCCGGCCGTCGACATAGGCGCCGGCAGCGATGACGCCCTGAGTGGACACCGGTTCGGAGAGGGAGGCGGGCAGCGACGGGACGTTCATGGCTTCAATCCCGGGCAAGATCGTCAGGCAAAAGTGCCGTGGCTATGGCCTGTGTACAAGGCCGCCCGGCGAGGCTAGCACTGGTAAAATCCCCGTCAAATGGCTATGTCTCCTGACGAATTGGCCCTTTGGCCAGCCCGATTCCCATCACCGTCGGAACCCGAACCATGAAAGCCGCCATCCTCGTCTTTCCCGGAATCAACCGCGAGCGCGACATGGCGCGCGCCTTGAGGCTGATCTCCGGCAGCGAGCCCGCGATGGTCTGGCACGCCGAGACGTCGCTGCCCGCGGGCACCGACCTCGTCGTGGTGCCCGGCGGCTTCTCCTACGGCGACTATCTGCGCTGCGGCGCGATCGCGGCGCGGTCGCCGGTGATGGACGCGGTGCGCGACTATGCGGCCAAGGGCGGTCTCGTGCTCGGCGTCTGCAATGGTTTTCAGATCCTCTGCGAGTCCGGCCTGCTGCCCGGCGTCCTGATGCGCAACGCACGGCTGAAATTCATCTGTCACGACGTGCATCTGCGCGTCGAGCGCTCCGACACGCCGTTCACCCGCGGCTATAATGCGGGCCAGGTGATCCGCGTGCCGGTGGCGCATGGCGAGGGCAATTACGAGGCGGATGAAGAGACCATCAAGCGGCTCGAAGGCGAGGGGCGGGTGCTCTATCGCTACTGCTCGGCCGAGGGCGTGGTCGACGAGGCCCATAACATCAACGGCGCGGCGCAATCCATCGCCGGAATCGTCAACGACAGGGGCAACGTGCTCGGCATGATGCCGCACCCGGAGAACCACGTCGAAGACATCATGGGCTGCACCGATGGCCGCGGCCTGTTCGCCGGCCTCACTGCCCATCTGGAAAAGGCCGCGTGATCGCGTTCGTGGGGAAGCGGGCTCTCGCCGCGATCGCGGCGCTGTCGCTCGCGACATTTTCGCTCGCGACCGCCGCCTTCGCGCAGGATTTCCCCAAGCGCCCGATCACGATGATCGTGCCGTTCGCGGCCGGCGGCACGTCGGACGTGATCGCGCGCACGGTCGCCGAGCAGATGGGCATCGCACTCGGCCAGACCATCGTGATCGAGAACGTCGCCGGCGCCGGCGGCTCGACCGCACTGGCGCGCGCCTCCCGCGCCGAGCCTGACGGCTACACCATCGCGATCGGCAATGCCGGCACCAATGCCGCGACCTACACGATCTATCCAAAACTGCCGTTCACGCCTGAATCCTTCGTGCCTATCGCCATGGTCGCGAAGACGTTCGGTATCATCGCGCTGCGCAAGGATTTCCCGGCGAAGGACCTGAAGGAGTTCGTCGCCTACGCCAAGGCCAACCCGGGCAAGATCAATCTCGGCCGTGCCGGCGTCGGCTCGTCGAACTACCTCATCTGCAAGAGTTTTGTCACGGCCGCCGGCATCGACGCGACGCTGGTCGGCTATCGCGGCGCATCGCCCGCGCTGACGGATGCGATCGGCAGCCAGATCGACGGCGTCTGCGATGCTGCGGCCTCCGTCTCGCAGTCGATCAACGAGAAGCTGGTGAGGGGCCTCGTGGTCGGCTCGACCGTGCGGCTGGCCACGCTGCCCGATCTGCCGACGTCTGCCGAGGCGGGCCTGCCGGACTTCGAGGCGCAGGGCTGGAATGGCCTGTTCGCACCCAAGGGCACGCCGCAGGCCGTCATCGCCAAGCTGAATGCCGCCGCGCGCACGGCTGTCGAGACCGACGCGGTGAAGAAGCGTTTTGCCGACCTGTCGACCGTTGCGCCTGATGACAACGAGCATACGCCCGAGCTGCTCCAGCAACTCGTGACGCGCGACGTCGAGAAATACCGGAAGATGCTGGCGGACGACGCCAAGTAGCAGCCGCCCAAGGCACAGCAAGTCATGGCGGTTTTGGGCTTGCTGTCTCATGAACCTCAATCGCGTTTGAGACGACTGACTCCTCGTCGCCATCAAGGCGCGCGCGTCCGGGGTCGCTGATTTCCGCGCGGATGGAAGCAACTCAAAGTTGTTTCGCCGCGCGAGTTGCGATATCAGGAAGCGTGCGCTGTCGTTGTGCTCCCGGATGTCACATGCCCGTCGCTTTGGTCGTTCTGCTGCTCGATATCACACTGATTTACCACGCGTCGCGAACCGGGCGGTTGCAGCCCTGGGCCTTCATCATCCTGATGGTGCCGCTGATCGGCGCGCTCGCCTACATCGCGGTCGAACTCGTCCCTGAATGGTTTTCCAGCCCCGGTGCGCGACAGGCGCGTCAGCGCGTTGCCAATCGGCTCGATCCGGAGAAGCGTTATCGCGAGCTGTGCGACCGGCTGGCGGCCACCGACACCATCGCCAACCGTGCGGCGCTGGCCGAGGAATGCGCGAAGGTCGGCCGCTTCAGCGAGGCCGAGCAGCATTACGGTCACATCCTGAGCCTGCCGATGGGCCACGACCCCGCTTATGCCTTCGGCAAGGCGCAGGCCGAGTTTTCCGCCAAGCGTCCGGCCGATGCGCTGGCGACGCTGGACGATCTTCAGAAGCAATGGCCGGACTTCGATTCCGCCGACGCGCATCTGCTCTACGCCCGCGCGCTCGCCGAGGTCGGCCGGCTCGACGAGGCGCTGGAGGAATATCACGCCGTCGCCGGCTATTTCCCCGGCGCCGAGGCGCGGGTGCGCTACGGCATGCTGCTCCAGATGGTCGGCCGCAGCGCCGAGGCGCGCGTGGTCTTCAACGAGCTCCTGATCCAGATGCGGCGCGCACCCAAATATCTGCGCGACGCCCAGGCCGATTGGCTCTCGATCGCCGAGAAGCAGATTTCGACCTGAGCGGTCTTATTGTTTGAGCATGATCTTATCGGAAAACTGCTGCGCACTTTTCCGGATCATGCCTTGCGCAGCTTCAGCCGTTCCGCCGGCACCGTCATCGCGGCGACGCCGGCCATGACCAGCAGAAGTCCCAGCGCGAGGTTCGACGGCACGCTCTCGCCGAGCAGCAACACGGACAATCCGACGCCGATCGGAATGCGCAGATAGCCTTGTGCGTTCGTGGTCAGCGTGCCGAGCCGGCCGAGGCAGACGTAGAACAGCATCAGCCCCAGCGCGCTGGAGACGATGCCCATGACGATGGTGGCGACGATTGCCGTCGGCGTCGGATGCAGCGTCCAGGGCTGGTCGATGATCAGCGCGGGCGGCAGCAGCACGAGGCCACCGAATAGCAGCGAGCCGGTTGCGACCACCATCGGATCGTATTCGGAGAGCCGCAAGCCAAAGATGGTCGCGCAGGCAAAGGAGATGGTGGCGAGCAGGATCGCGATCTCCGCCACGATCTCGCTGCCGAAGCCGCGCAGCGCGTCCAGCCCGACGATGGCGATCGTGCCGGCGAGGCCGAGAATTGCGCCCGCGAGCTTCAGTAGCGTGGCCGGCTCGTGCCGCGTGATCAGCGACGTGATCAGGAAGGCGAAGATCGGCGTCGTCGAGGCCAGCACCACCGTGTTCGACGCCGGCACATATTGCTGCGACCAGGTGATGACCAGGAACGGAAAGGTCGAGTTGATCGGCTGCTGGACTGCGAACAGCTTCCAGGCCTTCGCATCCGTCGGGAGCTTGAGGCCGCGCATCCACAAGATCGCGAACAGGAAGGCGAACGCGATCAGCGAGCGCGCCGAGATGAAGGTGATCGGCGGGATCGTGGGAAGCGCGAGCTTGGCCAGCGGATAGGTCGAGCTCCAGCAGCAGGCGAGCGCGAACAGCAGTGCATAGTCGCGCCAGTTACGGGCGCCGACGGCGGTCATGGATTGCAATGGCGCTGACGCGGAGGGCGCTGTGTGGCCCGATCCGGATGTGCTCTGCGGCACCTTGTTCTTGCTCCCCCGCGCAAAAGCGCTTTCAGCAAGTCTGGGCGAGGGGGCGCGAAAAGGGAAGGCGTCGAGCTATGCGTTTGGCTGGAGTGCGGGCTTCCGCTTCACCCGCTTGATCGTGCCGGAGAAGGTAAACAGCGGCCGCCCGGCCGAGGTCAGCTTGCCCCGCAGGAAGATCAGCGAGCCGCCGGCGCGGGACACTTCGCCGACGCATTCGACCAGCTCGCCCTCGCGGGCCGCGTCGAGGAAATCACAGGCGAAATTCGTCGTCACGGCCGGGCCATCCAGCTCATGGGTGGCGATCGCGAACAGGCAATAGTCCGCGAACGCCATGAAGCAGCCGCCATGGACGTTTCCGGAGCCGTTGAGGTGCTTTTTCTCGACCCGGAACGCCGAGCGGACGCTGCCGTCGTCCTCGATTTTGTGCCAGAACGGGCCGATATGGCTCTCAAAACTGTCGCGAACCCAGGTCCGCCAGCCCGTGAACTCGCCATCGGTGGCGACGTGCAGGTCCGGGCGGCGGGTGGAGGGGACTTTGGTCAATTCGTGCAAGGAAATGGGCCTTCAATTACGGGTCTTTAGTCCTTAAATCCGATCCGTCAGCGCCTTGCAATTCCCGTTCCCGCCGACCGCCTGCCCGCAAAACGTGGGACAGCGGGAAAATGCGCCATAAAGGGCTTTTCGTAGGCCCCCGATCTTCCTAAGAACGGCAAAACGCCGCCGAAAGCCCCGAATCCATGAAGAACGAACCCAAGATCACCCCCGAACTGGTTGCCGCCCACGGGCTCAAGCCCGACGAGTACGAGCGCATCCTGAAGCTGATCGGGCGGGAGCCGACCTTCACCGAGCTCGGCATCTTCTCGGCGATGTGGAACGAGCACTGCTCGTACAAATCCTCGCGCATCCATCTGCGCGGCCTGCCGACCAAGGCGCCCTGGGTGATCCAGGGCCCCGGCGAGAATGCCGGCGTGATCGACATCGGCGACGGCCAGGCCGTGGTCTTCAAGATGGAGAGCCACAACCACCCGAGCTACATCGAGCCCTATCAGGGCGCGACCACCGGCGTCGGCGGCATTCTGCGCGACGTCTTCACCATGGGCGCGCGTCCTATCGCCTGCCTCAATGCGCTGAGCTTCGGCGCGCCCGAGCATACCAGGACACGGCATCTCGTCTCCGGCGTCGTCGCCGGCGTCGGCGGCTATGGCAATTCCTTCGGCGTGCCGACGGTCGGCGGCCAGGTGCGCTTTCACACCCGCTATGACGGCAACATCCTCGTCAACGCAATGGCGGTCGGCCTCGCCGATGCCGACAAGATTTTCTATGCTGCCGCCTCCGGCGTGAACATGCCGATCGTCTATCTCGGCTCCAAGACGGGGCGCGATGGCATCCACGGCGCCTCGATGGCGTCGGCCGAGTTCGACGACAAGTCCGAGGAGAAGCGCCCCACCGTGCAGGTCGGCGATCCCTTCGCCGAAAAACTGCTGCTCGAGGCCTGCCTCGAGATCATGGAGAAGGGCTGCGTCATCGCGATCCAGGACATGGGCGCGGCCGGCCTGACCTGCTCGGCGGTCGAGATGGGCGCCAAGGGCGACCTCGGCGTCGACCTCGATCTCGACGCGGTGCCGACCCGCGAGACCGGCATGAGCGCCTACGAGATGATGCTCTCGGAAAGCCAGGAGCGCATGCTCATGGTGCTCAAGCCCGAGAAGGAAAAGGAAGCCGAGGCGATCTTCAAGAAGTGGGGGCTCGACTTTGCGGTCGTCGGCTACACCACGCCGAGCAAGCGTTTCGTCGTCAAGCATGGCGGCGACGTCATGGCCGACCTGCCGATCAAGGAGCTCGGTGACGAGGCGCCGCTCTACGACCGTCCGCACGTTCCCTCCGCCGCGCTGCCTGTGGTGCACGCGCGCGAGGTGCCGGCGCCGATGGGCGTCGGTGCCGCGCTGGAGAAGCTCATCGGCACGCCCGACATGTGCAGCAAGCGCTGGGTCTGGGAGCAGTACGACCACGTCATCCTCGGCAACACCTTGCAGCGTCCCGGCGGCGACGCCGCCGTCGTGCGCGTGCAGGACGGGCCGAAGGGGCTGGCGCTGACCGTCGACGTGACACCGCGCTATTGCGAGGCCGATCCGTTCGAGGGCGGCAAGCAGGCGGTGGCGGAAGCCTGGCGCAACATCACCGCAGTCGGCGGCAAGCCGCTCGCGATCACCGACAATCTCAATTTCGGCAACCCTGAACGGCCCGAGATCATGGGCCAGTTCGTCGGCTGCCTGAAGGGCATCTCGGAAGCCTGCCGCACGCTCGACTTCCCGGTCGTGTCCGGCAACGTCTCGCTCTACAACGAGACCAACGGCCGCGCGATCCTGCCGACACCTTCGATCGGCGGCGTCGGCCTGCTCGACGATTTCACCAAGTCCGCTTCGCTGGCCTTCAAGGCCGAGGGCGAGGCGATCCTCCTGGTCGGCGAAACCCACGGCTGGCTCGGCCAGTCGGTCTACCTGCGCGACATCTGTGGTCGCGAGGAGGGCGCGCCGCCGCCGGTCGACCTCGCGGCCGAGAAGCGCAACGGCGATTGCGTGCGCGGCATGATCCATGCGGGCACCGCGACCGCGGTGCACGATCTCTCCGACGGTGGCCTCCTGATCGCGCTCGCCGAAATGGCAATGGCCAGCGGCATCGGCGCAAAACTGCTGGCGGCGCCGACGTCGCTCGTCTCGCAGGCCTATTGGTTCGGCGAGGACCAGGCGCGCTATCTCGTCACCGTGCCGGAAGCGGAAGCCGGCCGCGTGCTGGCCAAGATGCGCGGATGCGAGGTGCCCTGCGTGCGCATCGGCACCACCGGCGGCGATGCGATCGCGATCGCGGGCGAGGCGCCGGTCACGATCGATAGCCTGCGGAAATCGTTCGAGCGCTGGCTGCCGGAATATATGAGCGGGAAGGCGGCGTAAGGCGCCGCCACACACTCCGTCATTGCGAGGAGCAAAGCGACGAAGCAATCCAGACTGTCTCCGCGGAGAGACTCTGGATTGCTTCGCTACGCTCGCAATGACGGGCGGAGAGACCTCGGCCTTACAAAACGTGTGACGCGCCCGGAATCTTCCGCAACATTGCCGTCAGTCCCCAGCTCAGCAACACCGTGAGCACGAAGCCGATCGCGGCCTTGAAGATCGCAGGCCACGAATAGTCGAACAGCGCATACTGGATCCACAGCGCGATCGGGTAGTGCACCAGGAACATGCCGTAGGCGTCCGCCTGCATGCGGTCGAGCAGGTTCGGCCCCGGCGACTTCTGGTGCAGGAAGAAGGCGAGGATCGCGAGCAGGATCGCGGCCGAGAACAGCACGACGAACGTGCCGTAGATCGCCTGATACCAGTCCGGCAGCACGTTGGGATTCCCGAGGATTGCGCGCTTGATGTAGATCATGCACCACATCAGGCAGTAGGGGACCAGCGTGGCGATCACCCATATCCATCGGTTCTTCGGCAACTGCCCTTCGGCGCTGAGGATACCGCGATCGAAGTTGGCGGCACCGACGCTGACGCCAATGAAGAAATAGGCGAAGTAGAGCAGGACGCGGCTCGCCTGCACCGAAAACGGTCCGAACTCGAACCATTTGTTGGCCCCGAAATGGACCAGCGCGGGCACGTAGACGACGGCAGTGACGACGGCCAGCAGCAGCCAGAACACGGCCGGCTGGTCAAAACCGCGCAGCGAAACGCGGTTGACCGGATCGACCAGGTGGGCTGAGACCCGGTAGAGCAGGCTCGCGGTCAGGTCGAACGCCAGCAGCACCCACACGAACCAGATCGGCCCGCTCGGCCACGGCCCGACGGTGATCGTCTTCCACCAGAACGAAGCGAAGGTCAGCTCGGGATCGTGCCGCAGCGCGATCGCGTAATAGGCGATCGGGATGACCGTGAAGGCCGCGATCACGAACGGCAGCCCGAGCCGCAACAGGCGGTCGCGCAGGAAAACCTGTGGCGCCTTGCGCGCGATGCCGGACCACGTGAACAGTCCCGACAGGAAGAAGAACATCGCCATGAAGAAGCTGTCGGTGCAGAGCACGACGACGTCGAAGCCGATCCAGGACGCCGGGTCGGTGTGACCGAAATAGGTGTAGGGAATGACGGCGTGGTGCAGCAGCACCACCAGCGTGAGGAAGGTGCGGGTCCGATCGAGCGACAGATTGCGCGTCTTGGCTTTCGGCGCGGCGTGCGCCTCCGCGCCGATCGTCGCGGAATGTGACATCGTCATCATGGTCGCCCCGATTGCGCTCCTGCCCTGGCCGGACTGTGCCGCCGGGAACCGGATTCAGCAAGCGCAGTTTGTGCCGCGCCTTGCCCGCGGAGTGCCCCGAGGAACCAGTTCCGCGCAGCGAAGTTAGCGTTCGCGAATAGGTTGAGGGCCGCAAAACATGCGGCATTTTAGTCGGAGTTGGTTATGACGATCCTGAAATGGGCGCTGATCTTTCTCTTGATCTCGATCGTGGCCGGCGTGCTCGGCTTCACCGGCCTCTCGGCCGCCTCGGCCGATGTCGCCCGCTTCCTGTTCTATATCTTCGTCGTGATCTTCCTGGTGCTGCTGATACTGGGGCTCACGATCTTCAGGGCGTAGCCGGGCTGCCGCTCGAATCGCGGGGCCGGGGCGCCGGCCCTCAATTGCCTGCGAATGGCATGACGCGGGCCATCAGCTCAGCCAGGAACTCATCAGGACGATCGAACGGAATGAAATGATCGCCGCCGCGAACCCACACAAACTCCTTATGCGGGGCCGTGATCTCCTTGAAATATTGCTCGGCGGGTTCGCCCGGCGTCACGCCGTCCGCGTCGCCCTCAATGAAGAACATGGGGATCGAAGATCTGAATCCCATCGAGGCCATGTCGCTCTGAAACATCGGCCCGTTCCGTCCGGTCAGATATTTGGCTGAGAAGGCGACGCCCTTGCGCCAGTTGTACAAGTCGAGCAGCGAGACATCCGGCATGAAGAGCGGCGGGATGGGGCCGGCGAGCTGGAAGCCGCCGGCGGGCGGCAGACCCAGCGCGTTGCTCCATCTGTCCGCAATCAGGCGATTTTCCGGGGTGAGGGTCGGCTGCGAAGCGACCGGCGCCAATTCCGCCAGGGCTTCACGATTGTTGGCGGATGCCGCAAGCCGTTGCAGGCGCGCGATCGTGAGCTCGAATGCCTTCTCGAAG
This sequence comes from Bradyrhizobium sp. 63_E2_N1_3, assembly GCF_052076005.1. NCBI lineage: Bacteria > Pseudomonadati > Pseudomonadota > Alphaproteobacteria > Hyphomicrobiales > Nitrobacteraceae > Bradyrhizobium > Bradyrhizobium sp. 63_E2_N1_3. The sequence continues at coordinate 3,360,394 of NZ_CP197235.1, forward strand.
GTCGTCCTGCCAACCACCTGGCCCGTGCCGACATAGGCCGAGAACAGGTCCGGGCGTTGCTTCACCATGTGAATTCCCAGGAACGAGCCCCACGAATGCCCGACCAGGACGATCCTGTCCTTGTGCAGATGCGTGCGCAGATGCTCGGCCAGCTCGACGCCATCCTGCGTCATGCGCTCCAGCGTCATGGTTGGCGCCAGCGTGTCTCCGGCGGCGCCATACGTGCGGCCGGTGCCGCGCTGGTCCCATTGCACGATGGTGAAGTGCTTTTCCCAGGGGCGCCAACCCGACGACATTGGCCAGCTGGAGCCTCCGGGCCCGCCATGGACGAACAGGAGGACCGGGTTATCCCGATCCTCGCCGCGGATTTGAATCCATTGCTTGATTCCGCCGATGTCGACGAACCCTCCTTCCTGCACGCCCTTCGGTGATCGGATCGCGAGGGTTTCGGCAGCAAGATGCTGGCGATAGGCGCGAAAACCCAGTCCGGCGGCGGTCACCACGATGAGGATACCGGCCACGCCCAGCAACGAGACCCCAATCAGTCTTGCGGCTTTGCGCGGCATCTTGAGCCTTGTGTCGACTGAGAGGAAGCGACCTGCGATCGCCCCCGGCGCGATGAGCCTAGCCCAGCTCCTCGATCTTCACCTTGTCCGGATAGAAGGCCAGATGGCCGGAAATCTCCGTCATCGCGGGGAAGGGAGTCTCGTAGGTCCAGATCGCGTTGTCCAGCGTCTTGCCGTCGGCCTTGACGCTGTAATAGCTCGCGTCCCCTTTGTAGGGGCAATGGGTGACGCGGTCGGTGCGCTCCAGCACCGCCATGTTGGCGTCCTCCCGCGGCACATATTGCACCGCCGGATATTTGGCCTCCTTCAAGATCAGTGCCTTGCTGGTCTCGGCGATCACGATGTCGCCGGCCGTGACGCGGACGCGTCGGGGATTTTGGGTAATGGTGATGGGGTGGTCGGGCCCTGGAAGCTTCATGATTTCACGCCTTTTCGATCAATCTTGCGCGCGCGGCACTTTGTCGTGCCTTTATCCGGATGGGATCAGGGATATAGTGCCGGAATGCGTGACGTAGAAGGCCGTTCACGCTAAGTTTGGCCCTGCCGGTCCGGGGACCCCGGCAAGCGATTCGAAGCCGAGACAGGAGCAAGACCCGAATGCCCATGGACGCCCACGATATCGAGGCGATGATCAAGGCAGCGATCCCCGATGCCGAGGTGACGATCCGTGACCTCGCCGGCGATGGCGACCACTATGCCGCGACCGTGATCTCGGAATCCTTCCGCGGCAAGTCCCGCGTCCAGCAGCACCAGATCGTCTATCAGTCCTTGCAAGGCCAGATGGGCGGCGTGCTGCATGCGCTGGCGCTGCAAACCGGGGTACCGGGGGCCTGATCTGATCGCGTGACGGGGGGATGACGATGGCTGCGGACAATCCTCGCGGCGCGATGTTTCGCGTCATCGCTCCGAACCAGCACAGCCGCGTCACCAATGCCGAGCTGTTCTTCGACCTCGTCTTCGTCTTCGCCGTCACGCAGGTCTCGCATACGCTGCTGCACCATTTCACCCCGCTCGGCGCGGTGCACGTCACGGTGCTGTTCCTCGCGGTGTGGTGGGTGTGGGTCTACACCGCCTGGGTCACCAACTGGCTCAATCCCGAGCTGACCCCGGTCCGCATCCTGATCTTCCTGATGATGCTGGGCGGCCTCGTGCTGTCGACGACGATCCCGACCGCGTTCGAGGGGCGGGGCCTGTGGTTTGCGATCGCCTACGCGACCATGCAGGTCGGACGCACCGCCTTCTGGCTGTTCGCGACCCCGCGCCATCGAACGGCCGTCCGGCACAACGCGATCCGCATTCTGGTCTGGCTCTCTGGCTCCGCGATCTTCTGGATCCTCGGCGGTCTCGCCCATGACGAGGCGCGGCTGTGGTTCTGGATCGCGGCGCTCGCGATCGAATACGTCTCGCCCGCGGTGCGCTTCTGGGTCCCGAAGCTCGGCTTCTCGTCGGTGGAGGCCTGGGCCGTCGAAGGCGGGCACATGGCCGAGCGCTGCGCCGGCTTCATCATCATCGCGCTCGGCGAGGCCGTCGTCGTCAACGGTGCCACCTTCGCCGAGCTGGAGTGGACCGCGGAAAACATCCTGGCCTTCATCTCCGCGCTCACCGGCGCCATCGCGATGTGGTGGATCTATTTCCACAAGGGCGCGGAAGCCGGCTCCGAGCGCATCTCGAAGTCCGCGGAATCCGGCCGGCTGGCGCGGCTCGCCTACACCTATCTGCACATGCCGATCGTCGCCGGCATCATCCTGACCGCGGTGTCGGACGAGCTGGTGCTGAAGCATCCGACCGGCCATTCCGACATCAGGACCATCGTGAGCACGGTCGGTGGTCCCTTGGTGTTCCTGGTCGGCACCATCCTGTTCAAGCACGCGATCCGCGGCTTCCTCCAGCTCTCCCACGGCATCGGCATCATCCTGCTACTGGTGCTGTGGTGGTTCGCCGCCGATCTCTCGCCGCTCTGGCTGTCGGTCGCGTCGACCGTGATCATGATCGTGGTCGCGGTCTGGGAGTCGATGTCGCTGGGGTCGAAGCCGGAGGAGGCAGAGCAGCATTGAATTTGGAGCGGTCTGAGCGAGCGCCTCGACCTTCGAGACGACCGCTGCGCGGTCTCCTCAGGATGAGGCTAATCGGCATAGGCGCCCGTTGAAACTGTTGCCGCGCGCTCCGTCCTCATCCTGAGGAGCCCGCCGAAGGCGGGCGTCTCGAAGGATGTGCCGCAGGAAACCGCTCTCAGATTCAACGGAGCACTTACTCCGCCGCCTCCAGCGCGTGCACCGAAAACATCTTCGCCGCGTCCGTCCAGCTTTCGCGCACCTGCCAGCCCGCGCCCTGCGCCAGCGCAGCAAAACGCTCGAGGCTGTATTTGTAGCTGTTCTCGGTGTGGATGCTCTCGCCGGGGCGGAACGAGAAGCTGGTGCCGAGCAGGCGCACGGTCTGGCTCTTCTTGCTGATGAGATGCATCTCGATCCGGTGCCGCTCGCGGTTGTAGATCGCGCGATGGGTGAAGGCGGACAGGTCGAAATTGCCGCCGAGCTCGCGGTTGATGCGCACGAGCACATTGAGGTTGAAGCGGGCGGTGACGCCGGCGGCATCGTTGTAGGCGTCGTGGAGGACGCGCTCTTCCTTCTCGAGGTCGGCGCCGATGATCATCTGCGCGCCCTTGCCCAGGATCTTGCGGGCGCTCTTCAGGAAGGCCTGCGCCTCATGCGGCTCGAAATTTCCGATGGTCGAGCCGGGGAAGAAGCCGACCTTGGGCATCGATGCGACGGCCTTGGGCAACTCGAACGGCGTCGTGAAGTCGGCCGCCACCGGATAGATGCCGAGCGTCGGGAAGTCGCGCTTGAGGCCGTTGGCCTGCGCCTTCAGGAAGTCGCCGGAGATGTCCACGGGCACATAGGCCGCAAACTTGCAGTGATCGAGCAGCAGGCGGACTTTCGTGGTTGCTCCAGCGCCGAACTCGACCAGCGCCGCATGCTGCGGAATGATCTTCGCGATCTCGCTGCCGCGCTCCTTCAGGATCGCAAGCTCGGTGCGCGTCGGGTAATATTCCGGCAGGCGCGTGATTGCCTCGAACAGCTCCGAGCCGGTCGCGTCGTAGAAATATTTCGGCGACAGCTTTTTCGGCTGCTGCGACAGGTCCTCGATGGCCTCGCGGGCGAAAGCGGTGGTCTGCTCGTCGGGGAGATGGGCTTCGGCCAAAGCGCTGGCGTGCACATTCATGATACTCTCCTGAACGCGCTGTCCGGCGCGTATTTGTCGTCGGATGATTTTTTATTCGTAGTCGGCGAGCCGCAGTCCCGTGAACTGCCAGCGATGGTGCGGATAAAAGAAGTTGCGATAGGTAATACGGCTGTGGCCCTCGGGAGTTGCAAGCGAGGAGCCGCGCAGCACCAGTTGGTTGATCATGAACTTTCCGTTGTACTCCCCGAGCGCGCCTTCGATGGCGCGATAGCCGGGGTAGGGCGAATATGAAGAACGCGTCCACTGCCAGACGATGCCGAAGGCGTCGTTGAGCTGGCCGGCACGCGCAGCAACCTCCCATTCCATCTCGGTCGGCAGATGCTTTCCGGCCCAGCGCGCAAACGCATCGGCCTCGTAATAGCTGACATGGCAGACCGGCGCGTCCGGATCGACCGGCTTGAGGCCGGCGAGCGTCATCATGTGCCACTGGCCGTCGATCTCGCGCCAATGACCGGGGGCGTCCCAGCCTTCGTTGTTGACGGTGGCAAAGCCGTCCATCAGCCACAGCGTTGCGGTCCGGTAGCCGCCGTCGCGCATGAAGGCGAGCCACTCGGCGTTGGTGACGAGGTTGCGTGCGACCCTGACTGGACCGACGAGGGCGCGATGCGCCGGCTTCTCATTGTCGAAATGAAAACTGTCGTCGACATGACCGACGGTGTGGATACCCTCGTTCAGTGTCAGCCAATCCTCACCCGCGCGTGTCGAAGCCGGGAAGCGCCAGTCCGGATCATAGGCCGGCGGGATCGGGTTCTGCGCGAAGGCATGCAGGATGTCGGTGACCATCAATTCCTGATGCTGCTGCTCGTGATTGAGCCCGACCTCGACCAGCGGTGCGATCTCGCGAAGCTTGTCCGCGCCAACCTCGCGAAAGAATTTGACGACGGCCGCATCGACATATGTTCGATAGGCGCCGACCTGATCGGCGCTGGGACGGGTGATGTCGCCGCGGTGATTGCGGGAATGACGCGGGCCGGCGCTGACGTAATAGGAATTGAACAGGAAAGCGAAATCAGGGTGGAAGGGCCGGTAGCCGGGACAGTGCTCGCCGAGCAGGAATTGCTCCCAGAACCAGGTGGTATGGGCCCGATGCCATTTCGTGGGGCTCGCATCCGGCATGGATTGAATCTGCTGGTCTTCGGGCGACAGCGGCGCGGCCCGGCGCTCGGTCTCGTTGCGGACGGCGAGAAATGCCTCTTCCAGCCCCTGGGCGAGGCCGCGCGGGTCGGCCGACGGTGACGAAAGCGGCGGGGTGGCCGTAGCGGAGGCTGATTTCGTCACGTTTTTCTCCAGACAGGACAAGAGAACGTTGTTGGCGTTGCCCGGTTCCAAAACCTGGGTTCGTCCTAGATAGGGGCTCCGTTACGGTATGAAAGTCCTCCCCGGCGATGATATTCGTGGCATCATGTAATGGGGCCGGCGTGGCCTGGACCGGCCGCCCAAGGGGTGTTCAAGGGGCTGTTCGCCGCCATTTTACTTTGGATGCACAACGGTTTGGGCTACATATATAGGCAGGTATCGGGTTAAATCGGCTGAGCCGGCCCGGAGTGATTGTTGAGGGCTCCGCCCCAGAAGGACACGGATATGAGCATCGCGGAATTCATCGCCAACGAAGTCAAGTCGAACGACGTGGTTCTGTTCATGAAGGGAACGCCGCAGTTTCCGCAGTGCGGTTTCTCCGGCCAGGTCGTCCAGATCCTCGACCATATCGGCGTTGGCTATAAGGGCCTCAACGTCCTCGAATCCGCCGAACTGCGCAACGGCATCAAGGACTACTCGAACTGGCCGACCATTCCGCAGCTCTATGTGAAGGGCGAGTTCGTCGGCGGATGCGACATCGTCCGCGAGATGTTCCAGGCCGGCGAACTGCAGCAGCTGCTCTCCGAGAAGGGCGTCGCCGTCGCGGCCTGACACGTGACCCAGCTGACGCGCCGCATCGGCGGCGCCGAGCTTGAGGTTATCGTCGATGACATCACGACACTCGGCGTTGACGCCATCGTCAACGCCGCAAATTCGTCTCTCCTCGGCGGAGGCGGCGTTGATGGCGCAATCCACGACGCTGCCGGTCCCGAGCTTCTGGCCGAGTGCCGGACGCTCGGGGGATGTCCGACCGGCGATGCCAAGATCACGAAGGGCTACCGTCTGCCCGCGCGACATGTGATCCACGCAGTCGGCCCCGTCTGGCACGGCGGCAGCCGCGGCGAGGCGGATTCGCTGCGCTCCTGTTATCGCCGTGCGCTTGAGCTCTCCCAGGCCAATAGACTGAACTCTCTAGCCTTCTCCGCGATCTCGACCGGGGTATATCGCTTTCCGGCCGACCAGGCCGCGAAGATTGCGGTCCACACGACCATTGAAGCCCTGCCGGCTACGCCGCTGGTCACCCACGTCATATTCTGTTGTTTCTCGGAGACAAGCGCCGCGCTCCACACGGACGTTCTGGCGCGGTACAGCAGCCCTTGTGCCTGATGACGTGGTCAGTACACTCCGCTCGGCCACCTTCCGGGGAGGGGATATGAATTCACATTTCGGACTGCGTGCGTTCGTTTGCGGCGCACTGGTGTCGCTGGGTGCGATGTCGCTCGCGCGCGCCGAAGGCACCTACGAGATTCCGGCCGGCGCGCATTTCAATCAGGACAAGCTCGCCAAGGTCAGCGAGTTCTTCAAGAACGAGGTCGCGACCGGCAAGATCGCCGGCGCGACCGTGCTGATCAAGCAGCACGGCAAGCCCGTCTACCACGAAGCCTTCGGCGTGCAGGACGTGGTGAGCAAGGCGCCGATCACGGACAAGACCATCTTCCGCCTGTTCTCGATGAGCAAGGCGATCACCTCCGTCGTCGCGGTGCAGTTGATCGAAGACGGCAAGATCAAGCTGGACGATCCCGTCTCGAAATACATCCCATCCTTCGCCAATGTGAAGGTCGGCGTCGAGAAGAAGGCCGACGACGGCACCAAGTCGCTCGAACTCGTGCCGCTGAGCCGGCCGATGACGGTGAAGGATCTGATGACGCACACGTCTGGCGTCACCTATGGCTTCTACGGCGACAGCCTGGTCCGCAAGGCCTATCGCGACGCCAAGATCTACGACGGCGATTTCGATCTCGCCGAGTTCGCCGAGCGCATCGCAAAACTGCCGCTGCACAACCAGCCGGGCGCGCTGTGGCAATACGGCCATTCCACCGACATTCTGGCGCGAGTCATGGAGGTCGCAACCGGCAAGCCGCTGCTCGAGATCGAGCGGGAGAAGCTGCTCGATCCGCTCGGCATGGTCGACACCGGCTTCTTCGTCACCGCGCCCGAGAAGCAGAAGCTTCTGGCGCAGCCGGTGCCGAATGACGCCGATTTTCGTGTCGGCCGGATCAATGATCCGACGGTTGTCAAAAAAATTCAATTCGCCAGCGGCGGCATGGTTACGACCATGGCGGACTATGAGCGCTTTGCGCAGATGCTGCTCAATGGCGGCAGCCTCGACGGCAAGACCATCCTCAAGCCCGAGACGTTCAAGCTGATGGTGACCGACCAGGTCGGCCCGACCTCGGGGGTCAGTCGCGACTATTTCTATTTCCCCGGCGACGGGTTCGGCTTCGGCCTCGGCCTTGCGGTCCGCACCGATCCCGGCAACGCCAAGCCACCGCCGCCCGGCGATCTCGGGGAATTGAAGTGGGACGGCGCCTCCGGTTGCTATTTCGTCATCGACCCCAAGCAGGACATGTTCTTCGTGCTGCTGGAACAGACCCCGACCGAGCGCCAGCGCGTGCAGCGGACATTGAAGCAGTTGGTTTATGAAGCGATGGAGAAGTGACATGTTCGGGCGCCGCGCGCTGATCGCGGCGCTCGTTCTTTTGTTCGGTGCAGGTGGTGCGCAGGCGGGCTCCGAGGGGCGCGCCCACACTTTCTCGCCAGAAGGTCTGGCAAAGGTTTCCGACTACATCAGGAGCGAGGTCGCAGCCGGCACCTTTCCGGGCGCGATCCTGCTGCTCCAGCAGCACGGCAAGTCGGTCTATTACGAGAATTTCGGCGTCCGCGATGTCGCCACCGAGATCTCGATGAGCGCGGACACGATCTTCCGGCTCTATTCGATGTCGAAGCCGGTCACGACAGTCATGGCGATGATGCTGGTCGAGCAGGGCAAGCTCTCGCTCGATGATCCCGTCGCAAAGTACATTCCGGCCTTTGGCGCGATGAAGGTCGGTGTCGAGACGAAGGCCGAGGACGGCAAGGTTGCGCTGGTGCTGGAGCCGCTCAGTCGCCCCGTGACGATCAAGGATTTGATGCGCCACACTGCCGGGCTGCCCTACGGCTATTATGGCGGGGGCTTGGTGAACAAGCTCTATGCCGACGCCGGCCTCTTCGACAACCAGGCTTTGACCAACGCCGAACTCGTCGCGAAGATCACCACGCTTCCGCTCGCGGAACAGCCCGGCACGAACTGGGACTATGGCCACTCCACGGACGTGCTCGGCCGCATCGTCGAGGTCATATCGGGGAAATCGCTGTTCGGGTTCGAGAAGGAGCGGCTGCTCGATCCGCTCGGGATGACGGACACTGCATACTATGTCGCCGATCCTGCCAAGTGGCCGCGCATCGCCGAGCCGATGCCGCAGGATCGCGCGATTAGCCCGATGACACAGATCCGCGATCCCCGGAAACCGCTGAGGTGGGAGTCGGGCGGCGGCGGCCTTGTCGGTACGGTCGGTGACTACGCCCGCTTCTCGCAGATGCTGCTCAACGGCGGCAGCTATGAAGGCCGGCGCTATCTCAAGCCGGAGACCATCGCGCTGATGGCGTCGGATCATATCGGCCCCGAGACGAAGATCGCGCGCGATCAGAATTACTATCCGGGCGGAAGCTCCGGCTTCGGCCTCGGCTTCGCCGTGCGCACCTCGGTGCCATCGGGGACATCGTGGCCGCTTGGCGAATATCGCTGGGACGGCGTCGGCGGCACCTTCTTCTTCATCGATCCCGAAGACGATCTGTTCGGAATTTTCATGGTGCAGACCCCGTCGCAGCGTGGCCGGATTCAGCTGGCGCTGAAGACGCTGATCTATCAGGCGATGGGGCGGTAGCTAGCCGCCTTCGTAGCCCGGATGGAGCGAAGCGCAATCCGGGAAAATCTTTCGCGAGGCGAAGACCCCGGATTTCGCTGCGCTCCATCCGGGCTACGGACTTACGCCCCGCGCACGATCTCGCGCACGTATCCGATCGTTTCCTCGACCTGGGCCGCATTGACGTCGAGATGGGTGCAGGCGCGGATGCGGCCGTCCATCATCGCGAGCGTCACGCCGCGCTGGCGCAGTGCGGCGACCATCTTGTCGCCGGCAATTCCGGCGCCATCAGGCTTGAAGAACACGAGATTGGTCTCGGGCTCCTGCACCTCGACGCCTGCGATCTGCGACAGGCCGCGGGCGAGCGCGCGCGCGTTGGCGTGGTCGTCGGCGAGGCGATCGACGTGATGATCGAGTGCGTAGATGCAGGCGGCCGCGCAGACGCCGGCCTGCCGCATCGAGCCGCCGAGGCGCTGCTTCCACTGCCACACCGCGTCGATGAAGGCGCGGGTGCCCGCGAGCACGCCGCCGATCGGCGCGCCCAGGCCCTTGGAGAAGTCGATCCAGGCCGAATCCCAGCCCGCTGTCATGTCGCGCGGGGAGATGCCGCTTGCCACCGTGGCGTTGAGCAGGCGCGCACCGTCCATGTGGGTGACGAGGCCGTGCTGCTTGGCGATCGCGACGATCTCGTCGAGCGCTGCCTTTTTCCAGATCGTGCCGCCGCCGATATTGGCGGTCTGCTCGACGCTGACGACGGTCTGCGGCGGCTGGTAGCGCGTCCGCGGATGCAGTGCCTTGCGAAACGTCTCCGGCGTGAACTGGCCGTCGGGTCCCTTGAGCTGGGTGACCTGGAAGCCGCCGATCGCAGCATGCGCGCCGCCTTCACGGGCGATGATATGTGCGCTCTCGTGGGCGAGGATCTCGTCGCCGGGACGGCAATGCACCAGCGTCGCGGTGACGTTGCACATCGTGCCTGAGGGCATGTAGACCGCGGCTTCCTTGCCGAGCAGCGCGGCAACGCGCTCGCACAGTGCGTTCACGGTCGGATCGTCGCCGACCTGCTCGTCGCCGACCTCCGCCCGCGCCATCGCCTCGCGCATCGCAGCCGTCGGCTTGGTCTGCGTGTCCGAGAGCAGATTGATGCGCACCGGCGGCGCCTTGGGATCGATCGGGGGAGGGGTGTAGAGCATACGAAGGCTCCTCAAGCAGTGCGGCCACTGAAGTGTGGCTCTTAAGCAAAAAGGCCCCGGCGAACCGGGGCCTTTCGATATTCAGATCTTAGCGCGAATAGAATTCGACGACCAGATGCGGCTCCATCTGCACCGGGAACGGCACGTCGGAGAGGCCGGGGATGCGCACATACTTGGCGGTCATCTTGCCGTGGTCGACTTCGAGATAGTCGGGGGTGTCGCGCTCGGGGAGCTGGCTGGCTTCGAGCACGTGGGCGAGCTGCTTGGAGGCTTCCTTGACCTCGATCACGTCGCCGATCTTGAGCTGGTAGCTCGAGATGTTCACCTTGCGGCCGTTCACCTTGACGTGGCCGTGGTTGATGAACTGGCGCGCGGCGAAGATCGTGGAGACGAACTTGGCGCGGTACACGACCGCGTCGAGACGACGCTCCAGGAGACCGATCAGGTTCTCGCCGGTGTCACCCTTGAGGCGGCTCGCCTCGACATAGATGCCGTGGAACTGACGCTCGGAAATGTTGGCGTAGTAGCCCTTCAGCTTCTGCTTGGCGCGCAGCTGCACGCCGAAGTCGGAGAGCTTGCCCTTGCGGCGCTGGCCGTGCTGGCCGGGGCCGTATTCGCGGCGGTTGACGGGGCTCTTCGGGCGGCCCCAGATGTTCTGGCCCATACGGCGATCGAGTTTGTACTTCGCCTCACTGCGCTTAGTCATCGCGTCCTCTTCAGGTACATGGTTTGAGGAAACGCGCCCTCCTGTGTGACGGGCTGGGCCCGGCACTGACAGGTCCGATCCCCAAAGCTGAAGGGAGAGGACCACGGGTCGCGAAACGCTTCGCGGGCCGAAATCGGCCCGCGAGCAGGCGGCTTTTAGGTGAGTTTGGGCCGTTCTGTCAATGCGAATAGCCCCGAAATCATGTCCGGACCGCCCGGATCGGCTTCGGCCCGGCGGCGCGCAATTCGGCAGCGATTTCAGTGTTCAGGACCTGTTCCAGCCGGGTCAGGACCCGGGCAATGGGGGCGGCGTCGGTGACCCGGTGGTCCCAGCGGATCACGACATGGATGGTCTGGTCGGCCTCGACCACCCCATAGCTGAGGATGAACGGGCCCGGCGTGATGGGATGGAGCTCGCCGCCGCCATAGGCAGCCACCGAGCTCACGGCAAAACTGCCGAACCAGTTGCCGCGCTGCCGGCCGAAATTCAGCCCGACCGCCCAGCACAGCCGCCGCAGCGGCAGCGGCAGGCGGGTGGCCCGCATGACCTTGCGGAACATGGGAACCTCTTCGACCGGGGCCGTCTTGGCACGCCGGATTTCGGCGTCCACCGCGGCCAGCGCCATGGCCTCTGGAGCCGCGATTCGCTGCGGCATCACGCATTCCTCGCCGTCTTGGACCCGGGCGATCGCCACCGACGCCACGCTATTGGGCAGCTCGTAGAGCATCGGCCAGGGCCATTTGGCGTAGACGGTGCGCAGGACCGGCTCGTCCCTGGCGACCAGGGCAAAGGCCTTGACGAACATTGCGGCCCAGCCGGAGGGCGCCATCGCTCCCGCACGCGCCTCCAGCAGGGGGCGGATATTGAGGGGGCGGGAGAGCGAGACGAATGGCACGTCCATCGACGCGCGCATGAGGTCGCAAATCAGGCGGCGCGGCAGCGAAATGGTCTTGGGCGTCCCGCGCATTGGTCTCCGGTTCCCACGGATTAAAGTATGTGCAGCGAGCAGGGTTCCCGCTCGCCGCGTGCTCTAGCACGAACCAACCCGCCTGGCGCCGGTCGGTTCGCCGCATCAGGGCGAAGCCAGCGGCTTGGTTTTGTCGACGATGTAAACCCCGAGCACTTTCATGGCCTTGTCGCCATGAGCCTTGGCGTCGTGCACGACGCCTGCCGGGATCTGGTAGGAATCCCCGGCTTTCAGGGTTTTCTCCGGTTGGCCGTCGATGAGGAGATTCAGCTCGCCTTCGAGCACGTAGCCGGTTTCGACCCCAGGATGGGTATGGCGTCCGGCCGCGCCGCCCGCGGGGACTTCTGCGATGGCGGTGATGGTGTTGTAACCGTCGGGAAATTCGACCTTCTGCAGCGGGGTCCGCTTGATGCCGGCCTGCTGGGCGAAGGCCGCGAGGGCAAGGCTGGTAAAGGCGAGAGCGAGCAAAGTCTTTTTGAGCATGGTTCTTCCTCCCTGGAACCGCCGACCCTAGCAGCGTCGCAGTTCCCGGCAAGGCCGCGATCGGCTCGTTCAGCGCTTGATTCCCTCGAACGCCGCCATGATGCCGCGCTGGAACAGCGACCAGTCGAAACCCAGCGCGATCGCGCGATAACCGCGGTCGACCAGGGCGTTGGCCTGGTCGGCGGTGCGGGCCACGCCGCCGATCGGCACGCCGCTCTTGAGGATGCCGGCCTCGGCGCGGGCGACCAGCTGCAGCAATTCCGGATCGTCCATCTGGCCACGCTTGTTGATGGACGTCGCGAGATCGCCGGGGCCGATCACCGCGACGTCGATGCCCGGCGTCGCCATGATCTCGTCGATGCGATTGACGGCCTCGACGTGCTCGATGGTGATCATGCAGATCATCTCGTCGTCGGCGCTGGCCATGTAGTCCGGCATCGACTGGCCCCAGCGGAACGGCGCGTGGAACGGACCCCAGAGACGATCGCCGCGCGGCGGATAGCGCACGCTGCGCACCGCCTTCTCGGCTTCGGCGCGATTGGTGATCATCGGGAAATTGATGCCGAAGGCGCCGATGTCCATCGGCGCTTTCGCAAGCCACGGCTCGTTCGCCGCGATCCGCACCAGGGGCGTGCATGGCGTGCCTGTCGTGGCCGCGATCATCGCATGCGCTTCGGTCAAGCCAATCGGGCCATGCTCGAGATCGACGATGATCCAGTCGAGCGAGCGCGCCATGATCTGTACGGTCTGCACGCTCGGGATTGTCGCGATTGCGCCGAAGGCGGGGCGCCCTTCGCTCCACAATTGGCGGAGGCGATTGAGCGGCGTTGCGGGGACCGGCATGGGGATGAACCTGCGAAGATGGCGACGGCGAAACCTAGCAGCGCGCCGTCGAGGCGCAAGGTCAGGCCAGTGCGCGGCCGCCGAAGAACGGCGTCAGCGTGGCCGAAAGCCCATGCACGCGGTTCGAGGTGAAGATCATCTCGGCGCCGGACTGCGCGATGCCGCCGATTTGCGTGCCGAGCAGGTCGGAGACGCGGCGGGCGATGGCGGGCGCGGGGTCGATCCATTCGACCGGCCAGGGCGCGAGCGTCTTCATCCGGTCGAGCAGCAGCGGGTAATGCGTGCAGGCGAGCACAACGGTGTCGGTGCGCGATGTCGCGTCCGCGGGGTCACCGACGAAGCAGGGGGCGAGTTCGGCGAGGATGTCGCCGTCGCTGATCGGATGGCCGCTGAGCGCTGCTTCTGCCAGAGAGGCGAGCTCGGGCGAGCCGACCAATGTCACCTCGCAACCGAGCCCGAAATCGCGGATCAGCGCCTTGGTGTATTCGCGCTTCACCGTGCCCTTGGTGCCGAGCACCGAGACGCGGCGGGTCTTCGACTGCGCGCAGGCGGGCTTGATCGCCGGCACGGTGCCGACGAAGGGCAGGGAATAAGCGGCGCGCAAGTGAGATAGGACCAGGGTGGACGCCGTGTTGCAGGCGATGACGATGAGGTCAGGATCGTGCGTGCTGATCAGTTCGCCCATCAGCGGCACGACGCGGGCGATGATCTCGTCCTCGCTGTGGTGGCCATAGGGGAAGAAGGCATCGTCGGCGACATAGACGAAATGCGCGTCCGGGCGCGCAGCCACGACCTCGCGGAGCACCGTGAGTCCGCCAAGGCCGGAATCGAACACCAGGATCGTCGGGGAATAGGTCACGTCGCTACCTTAAGGGCACCATGGTTACCATTCGGTTTTTGGGGCGGTTTTGCGGCAGGGCCCGCTTGGTACCAATTTGGAACGATTCGATTTCACGGTTGCCGCAAGTTCCCGCTATCAGCAGCTGCGCTGCGGACGGGGACATATCCGCAAAACTCCGGAGAGCCGACATGATCAGAAATACCAGTAACGGCTGGGGCAGCGTTTCCCGGTGGCTGCACTGGATTTTGGCGCTGGCCATCCTCGCCATGATCGGCTTCGGCTGGTGGATGAACCACATCCCGGCGCGTCCCGACCGCTTCTTTTACCGCTCGATCCACGCCGATATCGGCTATGTGATCCTGCTGCTGACCGTGCTGCGCCTGGTCTGGCGCGCCGTCAACCCGACGCCCGCGATGCCGCCTGAAACCTCGCGCTGGCAGAAGATCGCGGCCCATGTCAGCCACGGCGCGCTCTATCTCGTGGTCATCCTGGTCGCGATGCTGGGCTGGGCGCATTCCGGCGCGCGTACGCCTGATTATTCGGACTTCTTCGGCCTGTTCCACGTGCCGCAATTCACCTCTCCCGACCGTGCGGCGGCGGGCGCCTATGAGGACCGCCACATCCTCTTTGCCTATGTGCTGCTGGCGCTGATTGCGATTCACGTGGTCGCTGCCCTCTGGCACCACTTCATCCGCCGCGACCGCGTCGTGGCGCGGATGGTGACGGACGAGGCGGGGTAGGGCGGTCCCTCCACGTCGTCATTGCGAGCGCAGCGAAGCAATCCAAAGTCTTTCCGCGGTGGCAGTCTGGATTGCTTCGCTGCGCTCGCAATGACGGGTTAAGATGCGGCGTCACGGCAGGTCTAACTCACGGTCGCAGGAGACGCCATGCTCACCGTCCATCATCTCGGCAAGTCGCAATCCGAGCGCATCGTCTGGCTCTGCGAGGAACTGGGAATTCCCTACGAACTGAAGCGCTACGCGCGCGATTCCGTCACCATGCTGGCGCCGCCCGACTACAAGGCGCTGCATCCGATCGGGAGCGCGCCCGTGATCACCGACGGCGACCTCGTGCTCGCCGAGTCCGGCGCCATCGTCGATTACATCATGGCCAAATACGGCGACGGACGCCTTGCGCTCCGCCCTGATCATCCTGATTTCGCGCAGTTCCTGTACTGGTTTCACTTTGCCAACGGCACGCTACAGGCCGGCATGGGCCGGCTGATGATCCTGAACCGGCTCAAGCTCGCCGCGGACAATCCGATGCTGGTCGCGAGCAGAGGGCGTACCGACCGCGCCTTCGACCTGGTCGATGCACGTGCTCGCGACGCCGAATATCTGGCGGGCGACACCTTCACCACCGCCGACATCATGATGGGCTTCTCGCTCACCACGATGCGCTACTTCCAGCCCTATGACCTGTCGCGCTGCCCGAACGTGGTGAACTATCTCGGCCGCATCGGCGCGCGGGCAGCTTACCGGCGCGCGATGGAGAAGGGCGATCCGGGAATGGCGCTGCTGCTGAGCTGAGCCGCAGCTGCCCGGTTCACGCGATCCGGTTCGTGGTCGTTGACCGCTCGCTCGCCAGCTGCTTCTGCAAGCGGTCGATGTTTTGCAGCAGGCGCTGGCTGGTCAGCACCAGGAAGTAATAGCCGAACTGCGGGTCCTGAAAATAGATCTCGAGCAAGCGGTCATAGGTGATCGTCAGCACCTGTCCGTCCTCGACGCATTCGATCGTTCCGGTGCGCCGGTTGTCCGGCGTGAGGAAGCCGAGCTCTCCCATGAGAGCTCCGGGCCCGATCTCCACATTGATCTCCTTGACCAGGAACTTGCCGGTGACCGTGAGGAGCATCTCCTTGGCCGGATCGCCCAGTTTGAAGAGCGTTTCGCCACTGCGATATTTGCGCTCGGTCATGAACGGCTTGAGCCACTCGATCGACATGTCGCCTTCGGCCGCATGGCGCGCCTTCTTGACCAGCTTGAGCATCTGCCGCAGGCGCAGGGCGTTGATCGGAAGCAGCAACAGATAGAGGAGGAAGGTCGAGACGTTGGCCGAGAGCGCGCCGAAAACGGCGAAGAACGCACAGCCAACCATGTTGGCGACGCGCAGCGGCACCATCGTCCGCATCAGGAGGGTGGCGACGAAGAAGCCGGCGCCGACCGCGGCGAACAGATTGGCCAGCGTGATGTTTTGGACAAAGATCTCCAGCAACCGGTTGAAGATCGCGTCGTAGGTGACGTTGTTGGGATCGAGGCCCATCTGGACCAGGATCTTTGCGATCCTGAGGTTGTCCGTCGCCGCATCCAGAATGCGGTCGAGGATCGAGGAAATGTCTGCGCTGCCGGACGGCATGTACTAACCCCGCGTAAGGCCTTCAGTCCTGGTCGGTATGCTCGACACGTATAGCCGAAATCGAATGACGACCGCTTGAAATGAAGCCTTCGGCCGCCATGCCGCAAGAGGCAAATTTTAGCCTGATCGGGCGTTTCGGCAATTGCCCGTTGGTTGTGCGCATGGCCGTCGCGCGCCCGTGATTCGGGGCCCCGGGGGCGCGGGGCTTTGGCGTCGCGGACCGTGGCGCCCCGACGGGGCGGAGCGCAGGGCGACCAGCCTTACGGCTTGGCGGCGGGCTGCACGACCTGCTGCTCGACGAGGTCGAGGTGCCCCGGCAGCGAACCGGCGCGCAGCAGCATTGCGACGCTATTGGCTTCCTCCAGGGTGAAATTGCCGGAGATCTGGCCCGAGCCGCCGGTGATGGGCTCGCGGATCACGGGGGCGGAGATCACCTTGCCGTCGAGCACGATGGCGAAGGGCCTTCCGATGTTCTCCTCGGTGACGTGGGCAAAGCGCCGCGTGCCGCGGCCGTTGAAGCGGAACGAGGCGATCGGGTCTTTCGTGCCGCTGGCAAATCCCGGGCCGGCATAGCTGATGTCGTCGCCGTCGAGTGCGCTGTCCCTGGCGACCAGGTAGTGGCGCTCGTCCTTGAAGCCGGGCAGGACTTCGGTGCCCGTGGGCGGCGTGCCGGATTGCGCCTGCTCCGCGGGCATCGAGACGTCGATCAGGCGGAAGCTGACCTTGACCTTCCTGGCGAAGACCGCGGTCACGCGGGCGGGCTCCATCATGCCCGGGATGAAAATGCGGATGCGATCCGTGCCATCCGGCAGGACGCTGGCGAGGTTGATGCCGGCATCCTTGAGGCGCTGCTCGATCATGGCGATGGAATCTTCGACGAGATCGCGCAGCCGGGCCGCGGATGCGGCATCGGTCGGCGCGAGCCTGACCAGTCCGTCGCCGCTATCGGTCACCGTGAGCGCGTGCGACGGCAATCCCTCCGCGGCCGACGCGAGCTTGCGTGCGAGCTGTTCGCGGCCCTTGGCATCCGCGATCTTCACCTCGACGCCGGCGTCGCGGATCGCAAGACCGGAGAAGGCGATCTTGCCCTCGCGCAGGGTCTTGTAGACATCGTCGCGCAAATCCGTGACGACGCTTTCGCGCAAGCCGTCGGTATCGACCTTGTAGACGATGCGCGAGCCGCCCAGCTTCTCCATCTTGTCGGCGACGAAGGCGGCGATCCTGGCACGCATCTTGTCGAACTGGCCGTCCTCGGCGCGCGCCGCGCGGGGCAGGACGATCGCCGAAGTCATGATCGCTGAAGTCATGATCGCCGAAGTCACGGCGAGCGCGACAATCAGCCGTGTGATGCGGTGCCGCGGGGGCGTAGTCATGATTTCCTCAAGTCTTGCGGCAGGACGCTGGCAGGGGAGTCCGATGCATGTTCTTGGTCCCCCGATCGGGCGGGGAGGTTCAATGGCCTTGAATACGCGTGCTACGACCGTAGCCGTTCGGCCATGGACGAACGCTCAATCATCCATCATTCTGTCGGCGCTCGACCGGCTATCGGCCGAGGCCTCGCCGACCAAAATGTCAAAAGACAGGGGGCGGGGAAATGCATCTGAGGGAGGACGGAATTCCATGGCGGGCATCCACGCGCTCGATCGGTTCATCGGCAACGACTATCCGGACTTCGCGACGGACGCAGAGGTCCGGGCCTTCGAGCAGGTCCCTTACGCCGATCGCGTCGCGGCCGAGAGCACCTACGACGCCATCAGGCTCGGTGCGGCGCGCAACCCCGATGGGGCCGCGATCCAGTTCCTGCAAAACGCCGATCCGGCCGATACGCCTGTGATGGTCACCTATCGCGATTTCGTCGCGCGCGTCACGCAGGCCGCCAACATGTTTCACGCGCTCGGCGTCGAGAAGGGCGACGTCGTCAGCTTCATGCTGCCGCTGGTGCCCGACGCCTTCGTGACGCTGTTCGGCGCCGAGGCCGCGGGCATCGCCAATCCCGTCAATCCGCTGCTCGAGCCGCACCAGATCGCGGAGATCCTTGAGGCCGCGAACACCAAGGTCCTGGTTGCGCTCGGGCCGATGCCGGGCACCGACATCTGGCAGAAGGTCGAGCAGATCCGTCCGCAGCTGAAACATCTCAAGACGGTCGTGCAGGTGTTCGGCGGAGGCGATCCGGACAAGGGCATCTTCGCCTTCAACGACCTGATCAAGCAGCAGCCGTCCGACCGGCTTATCAGCGGGCGCAAGATTCTGGGTGGCGACATCGCGGCCTATTTCCACACCGGCGGCACCACCGGCACGCCGAAGCTTGTGCGGCACACCCACGCCAATCAGGTCTATCAGGCCTGGGCGCTCAATCTGCTGCTGAAGTCGAAGCCCGGCGCCAACATGCTGTTCGGCATGCCGCTATTCCATGTCGGGGGATCGCTGACGCAGGTGCTGCTGACGCTGTCCGCCGGCGGCTCATTGGTCGTGCTGTCGCCGAGCGGCTGGCGCAATCCGAATTCGGTGAAGAACATCTGGGGGCTGGTGGAGCGCTTCAAGCCCGAGGCGCTGTCGAGCGTGCCGACGGTGCTGGCGGCCACGCTTGCGGTGCCGCCAGGCAATGCGGACATCTCCAGCCTGAAATATGCCGCCGGCGGCGGCTCGGCGATTCCCGTCGCCGTCGGCTCGGCGATCCAGGAGAAGCTGAAGCTGCCGGTGGTCGAGGTCTACGGCATGACCGAGACCTCGAGCGTGCACACGCTTGCTTATCCCAGCCGGCCGATCCGGCTCGGCTCGGTCGGCCTTCCCATGCCTTACGCGCGCGTGCGCATCGTGCAGCTCGATGCTGACGGCCGCCTGATCCGCGACTGCGCAGCCGACGAGATCGGCGTCGTCATCATGGCCGGGCCCGGCGTGTTCGGCGGCTATCTCAACGACGAGCACAACAAGGGCGCGTTCGTCGACGAGGTCTGGGTCAACTCCGGCGACCTCGGACGTCTCGATGCCGACGGCTACCTCTGGATCACCGGCCGCGCCAAGGATCTCGTGATCCGTGGCGGCCACAATATCGATCCGGCGCCGATCGAAGAGATCATGTTTCGCCATCCCGCCGTCGGCTTCGCCGCCGTGGTTGGCCAGCCCGACGCCTATGCGGGTGAGCTGCCGGTCGGTTACGTGCAACTGAAGCCGGGCGCGACCATTCAGCCGGGCGAGCTCGAGTCCTGGGTGCGCGAGCGGACGCCGGAGCGCGCCGCCGTTCCGGTGCAGGTCATTCCGATCGACCCGATGCCGGTGACGGGCGTCGGCAAGGTGTTCAAGCCGCAGCTGCGCTGGGACGCCGCGCAGCGGGTGTTCACCAAGGTGCTGTCGCCGATCATCGCGCGCGGCATCGACTGCAAGGTGAAGGTCGGCGCGCATGGCAGCCACGGCTCGATCGCCACTGTGACGCTCGCGGGCCTGCCGGCAGACCAGCGCGAACTCGTCGCTGGCGAGGTGCACACGCTGCTCGATCCGTTCGTGATGCGGCACGAGGTGGTGCAGGCGTAGGTAAGGGCACGCGAGGCTTGCGCGCCTCGCCGCGAGCGCGCATCATCCTCTCAAAAAATGGGGGGAAGCCGATGCCTGAACTCTCTCGCCGCCATCACCTTCAACAATTGTCGGCCGTGTTCGGATCCGCTGCGCTGTCCGGATTGTCACGGCCGGTATGGGCGTCAGAGCCGGACATTCCGCCGGAGGGCATCGGCAAGGGCATCAAGCATATCTCGTACAGCGACGTCGGCGGCCGGCCCGACACCGTGCAGGTGATGTTCAACCGGCAGCACGTCTATGTCGGACACATGTTCAGCGACGGCGTGACGATCCTGGACGCGTCCGATCCGCGCGCACTGAAACCGGTCAATTTCTTCACTGCCGGGCAATACACCCGCACCCACCATCTGCAGGTGGCGGAAGACCTGCTGCTGCTTGCGAACGGCGCCAACATCGTCGCGATGCAGTCCTACGACAGCATGCGCGGCTATTTCGAGAATTCGCTCGCCGACAGCATCACCAAGGCCAAGAAATTCCGCTCCGGCCTGTCGATCCACGACATCTCGAAACCGGGCGAGATGCGCGAGGTCGCGTTCCTCGAAATGCCGGGCTTCGGCATCAACCGGCTGTGGTGGCCCGGCGGCCGCTATGCCTATGTGTCGGCGCATTTCGACGGCTTCACCGACCACATCCTTTGCGTGGTCGATCTCAAGACCATCACCAAGCCGGAGATCGTCGCGAAATGGTGGCTGCCGGGCATGAACCGCGCAGCCGGCGAGCCGGCGACGCCCAAGGGCAAGCGCTTTGCGCTGCATCACATGATCACGGCGGGCGATCGCGGCTATGCCGCCTGGCGCGACGGCGGCTTCACCATCCACGACATCGGCGATCCCGCCAATCCGAAGCTGCTCTCGCACATCAACTGGTCGCCGCCCTTCGCCGGCGGCACGCATACGCCGCTGCCGCTGCCCAAGCGTCAGCTCGCCATCGTCGCGGATGAAGCCAATGCGGATCAATGCGCCAAGGGCCTGTTTCACACATTCGTGCTTGACGTGCGCGCGCCGCAAAATCCGGTGCCGATCGCGACGCTGCCGACGCCACGCGATCGCGACTTCTGTGCGAAGGGCACCTTCGGTCCGCATAATCTGCATGAGAACCGCCCCGGCTCCTTCCAGAGCGAGGAGACGATTTTCGCGACCTACAACAATGCCGGCGTCAGGGTGTTTGACGTCAGGGATCAGTTTGCGCCGAAGGAGATCGCGTATTGGGTGCCGCCGGTACCGAAAAAACTCGTCGACCCCCGCCCGAACGTCGCGCTCGCAGCCAAGACCTGCGATTCCTATGTCCGGCCCGACGGGCTGATGTTCGTCTCCGACTGGAACGCCGGCATGCACGTGCTGCAATATCAGGGGTAATCGCCGCGTAGCGGGAGTCGGCGACTTGTCCGCCGTGGCCACCTCTTCCGATTAGGTGACGCCTCGCCGCTACCCGCGGATCGCCGCATTGGCCCTTTCGGCTGCGCCCGTCATCGCATCCTTGGCCGATTTCGCACCGTTGACCACTTCATTCACGCCGATCATGAAGGCGTCCAGGATCAGTCTTGATTGCGGATGGAAAAGAATCGCCTTGGCGCGGTCGACGTCGGCATTCTGCAAATTGATCAGCGCCGCCTCGGCGGCCTGCGAACCGAACGCCTTCCTGAAGCCCTCGCTCGACCAGGCCGACACGCGTGTCGTCGCCAGCCCTGCTGCAGCAGTCTGCAGCGAGGTCGCCTTGCTCGTCGCCCAGAGCAGGAACAGGAAAGCCGCGCGCTTGTTTCGCGATTTGGAATTGATGCACGCCTGCCAGTGCGACATGAAGGGGACGGGGCCGCGACCGGCGAGATGCGGAAAGGTTGCAAACCCGGCCTGCTTGGCGACACGGCTTTTCGCTGGATTGGAAATGTCGGTCGCGAAGTTGCTGCTGTCGATCGCCATGGCCGTCCGCCCCTGCAGGAAGTCGTCCAGCACGTGGTACCATTCGTAGCTGCCGACGCCGGCAGGCCCGGCCTGACCGAGCAACTGTCCGTACATCTCGACGGCCGCGATCCCCTCCGGGCTCGCGAAAACGACCCTGTTGTGCTCGACCATGGCCCCACCGTAGGAGAACAGGAAGCCCATGGCTGGCGGGGAGGAATTGCCGCTCGCCTGGGCCCGCATCGCGATCCCCGACATCCCGTTGCTCTTGACCGCCTTGGCGGTGACAAGCAGCTCGTCGAAAGTCTGGGGTACCGGCTGGTCCTTGGCTGCCAGCGCATCGCGGTTGATGAACAGGGTCGTCGCCTCTGAGGTAATCGGGACCGCGTACCGTTCGCCGTCCGACCACAGCGGGAAGGCGCGGGCCGTCTTGAGCAGGTCGCTCTCGTCATACCAGGCGGGGTCGGTCAGCGACTTCATGGAATAATAGCCGTTCAGTGGCTCCACCCATCCGTTCGTGATGCCCTGGCCATAGGTCGTGAACATGAAGACGTCGGGCGTGCTACTGCCGCGAGCGAGCCTGATCGGCAGCGCGCCGAGGTAGGTGGTTTCCAGCTGGAAATCGATGGTGACGTTGATGCCGGTGAGGATGGTGAACTCCGGCAACAGCGGCGCGATCGCGTTCGACCACGGATGGATCGCACCCGAAAGTGCGATCGTCTGTCCCGCAAATTGCTTCCAGTCGATCGCGGCGTTGGCGTTAGCCGCAGCGGAATCCTCGGCAAAGCCCCATCGCGGCAGCGCGGTCAGGCCCGCGCCAGCCGCCCCCAGTCCCTTGATGAAACTGCGGCGGCTCGCCGGATGGCTCAATGAGTTTTCACCCTGTGCCATGATGATGCTCCTTGAATCAACCAAGGGCATTCATCCATAGCACACGCACGGTGCCGCAGTCCTGCGACATCACGGCCCGACCTCTGGCGTATCCGATGAATGTCGGGTTCCCGACCTCCTTATCCGTGCTATTGTCCCATCATGCTCTGGCGTCGGCACCAGAACACGCGCGGTCACACGAGCATCGAAGACCCACGGCCAATGTCCGTTCCTGTTCGGGCCCTGCCTCTGCGATGGTTTGCTCGTCCGCTGATCCTTGCGGTCGCAGTGCTTGTGACCCTGTTTGCCGCGACCAGCTTCCTCGGCCTGCAATATTGGCAGGAGCGGCAAGCAGCTCATCACTTCATCGAGCATAGCCGCCAGGTCCTCGAAACGCTTGATCGGCTGCGGGCGATCGTCGCGGAACTGGAGACTGAAAGGCGCGGGTATCTCATGACCCTCGACCCCGCCTATCTCAAGGCCTACGGCGTCTCTGACGAAAGCGTACGGCGCGAGGCTCAGGCGCTGCAGATGTTGGTGGCGGATGATCCGTTGCAGGGCCTTCGGGCCGGACATCTGGCGCTGACCGTTACAGCCACGCTGCGCGAGATCGACGAACTGCTGAAGACGGCCGGCACGTCCGGGCTGGCCGCGCTGGCAATGATCCGCAGCATGGACGAGATCCGCTCGCAAATCGACCAGATGGTGGATCACGAGCGCTTTCGGCTCGCCGGCCGGGAGGCGCGCGCAGAAGCATTCGAGCAACGCTGGACCTGGCTGATCGCCGGCGCCGTTGTCCTCGTCGTCGCGCTGGCCGCAGCAGCGCTGGCGCTCGCGCGGCTCGAAGCGAAACGGCGGCGGGAGGCGACCGAGGAGAACATCCAGCTCCAGAGTGATCTTGCAGCACGGGATATCAAGATCAGGCGCCTGTTCGATGCCAACATCATCGGCATCATCATCTGGGAAGTCGAGGGGCGCATTCTCGAGGCCAACGATGCCTTCCTGCGCATCGTGGGATACGACCGGGAAGATCTCGCCGCAGGGCGCCTGCATCGGACCGACCTCACGCCGCCGGAATGGCGCGACCGCGACTTGCATACCGTGGCGGAACTGAAGCGGATCGGGACGGCCCAGCCATTCGAGAAGGAGTATGTGCGGAAGGACGGAAGCCGTGTTCCGGTGCTGATCGGCGGGACCATGTTCGGAGAAGGTACGGATCATGGCGTCGGCTTTGTCCTTGATCTGACGGCTCTCAAGCGGGCGGAAGCCGAAGGCCGCGAACACGAGCGGCGCTACCGTGAAGCGCTGATGGAGCTCGCGCACGCCAATCGCGTCACCACGATGGGACAGCTAACCGCTTCGATCGCCCATGAAGTCAACCAGCCGATCGCCGCGATCGTGGCGAACGCCGAGGCCGGGCTGAATTGGCTGGAGGCGCGACCGCCAAACCTGGAGCGGGTTCGACAGACCCTCGACTGGATCACCGGTGATGGTATGCGAGCCGGCGACATCATCGGCCGGATCCGGGCGCTCATCAGGAACGCGCCCCCGCAAAAAGAGACCCTGGAGATCAACCCGGCGGTGCTTGAGGTCATCGCGCTGACACGCAGCGAAGCGTTCAAGAACGGCGTCTCGGTGCGAATGCAATTTGCCGAGGGCTTGCCGCCGATTCAGGCCGACCGGGTTCAAGTTCAGCAAGTGGTGCTCAACCTGATCGTCAACGCGATCGAGGCGATGGCCGCGGTCGGCGAGGGGGGACGGGAGTTGCTGATCAGCACCGGTCGGGATGCATCCGACGGCGTCCACGTCACCTTGCGGGATTCCGGTCCGGGGCTGGATCCGAAGAACGTGGATCGGCTGTTCGAAGCCTTCTACACCACCAAGCCCACAGGCATGGGGATGGGTCTCGCCATCTGCCGCTCGATCATCGAGGCGCATGGTGGGCGGATGTGGGCCGGCGCAAACGAGCCGCGGGGCGCCTTCTTCCAGTTCACCCTGCCTCTCGCCTCAGACGAGACCGCATCCAGCCCGCTGGAGACGGAAGAGCCAACGGGGCAACGCTCTGCGGCTCGATGACGGGCTCCGCGTGGCGTGGCCCTTTGGCGACAATGTCGCCCGGGCCACGGCTGCCGCGAAGCGGCGCTAACCCGCCGGCATCCGCGTCTCCACCAGGCGCGCCCAGTAGGAGGCGCCGTGGCCGAGGATGTTGTCGTTGAAGACATAGGCCGGGTGATGGCACTCGTTGCCGTCGCCCATGCCGACCAGGATCATCGCGCCGGGACGTGCTTCCAGCATGAACGAGAAGTCCTCGGCGCCCATCATCGGGATGAACTTGTCGTTGACACGCTCGGCACCGACGATGTCGCGGGCGACGTCGGCGGCAAGGCCGGCCTCGCGCGCATGGTTCATCGTCACCGGATACATCCGCGTATACTTGGTCTCGGCCGAGCCGCCATAGGCACGGGCAACGCTCTCGGCGACCTCGCCGATGCGGCGCTCGACGAGATCGCGCACTTCAGGATCGAGCGTGCGGACGGTGCCGCCGAGCTCGGCGACTTCAGGGATGATGTTGAAGGCCGTGCCGGAGTGGAATTGCGTGATCGAGATGACGGCGGACTTCAGCGGATCGACGTTGCGCGCGACGATTGACTGCAGCGCGTTGACGATCTGCGAGCCGATCAGCACGCTGTCGACGGATTTGTGCGGCCCGGCGCCGGCGTGGCCGCCCTTGCCGTGGACGATGATCTGGATGTTGTCGGAGGAGGCCAGCATCGCGCCGGGCGTGGTCGCGAAATGGCCCTCGGGCAGGCCCGGCATGTTGTGCATGCCGTAGACCTCCTGGATGTTCCAGCGCGTCATCAAGCCGTCATCGACCATCGCTTTGCCGCCGCCGCCGCCTTCTTCCGCAGGCTGGAAGATCATGATCGCGGTGCCGTCGAAATTGCGCGTCTCGGCGAGATATTTGGCGGCACCGAGCAGCATGGCGGTGTGGCCGTCATGGCCGCAGGCGTGCATCTTGCCGGGCACCTTGGAGGCGTAGGCGACGCCCGACGTCTCCATGATCGGCAGCGCGTCCATGTCGGCACGCAGCCCGATGGTCTTGCCGGAGGCCGACTTGCGGCCGCGGATCACGCCGACGACACCGGTCCGGCCGATGCCCGTCACCACCTCGTCGCAGCCGAATTCGCGCAAGCGATCGGCGACGATGCCGGCGGTGCGATGGACCTCGTAGAGCAGCTCCGGGTTCTCATGGAAGTCATGGCGCCAGGCGGCCATTTCGTCGGAGAGGGCGGCAACGCGGTTGACGATGGGCATGAGGGGATCCGTTTCTTGTTCGTGGGGTGGGTTAGCGTAGCGTAACCCACCGCCTTGTCACGGGGAATGGTGGGTTATGCCTGCGGCTAACCACCCCGCAGTTTCTACGGACGCGCGCTCAGCTCTCGCCGAACACGCGCTTGAAGATCGTATCGACATGCTTGAGGTGATAGCCGAGGTCGAACTGCTCCTCGATCTCGGCGTCGGTGAGATATTTCTTCACCTCGGCGTCCTTCTTCAGGAGCTGAAGGAAGTCGCCTTCGCCGCGCCAGACCGGCATGGCGTTGCGCTGCACCAGCTTGTAGGCGTCCTCGCGGCTCGCGCCCTTCTGCGTCAGGGCCAGCAGCACGCGCTGCGAATGAACGAGGCCGCCGAGGCGGTCGAGGTTCTTCTGCATGTTGGCGGGGTACACCAGCAGCTTGTCGATCAGGCCGGCCAGGCGCACCAGCGCGAAGTCGAGCGTCACGGTCGCATCCGGGCCCATCATGCGCTCGGCGGAGGAGTGCGAGATGTCGCGCTCGTGCCAGAGCACGACGTTTTCCAGGGCCGGCGTCACATAGGCGCGGACCATGCGGGAGAGGCCGGTGAGGTTTTCCGACAGCACCGGGTTGCGCTTGTGCGGCATCGCGGACGAGCCCTTCTGCCCTTCGGAGAAGAACTCTTCGGCCTCCAGCACCTCGGTGCGCTGCATGTGGCGGATCTCCACGGCAATGCGCTCGACCGAGGAGGCGATCACGCCAAGCGTCGAGAAATACATCGCATGGCGGTCGCGCGGGATGACCTGAGTGGAGATCGGCTCGGGGACGAGGCCCATCGCCTTGGCGACGTGCTCTTCGACGCGCGGGTCGATCTGGGCGAAGGTGCCGACGGCGCCGGAGATGGCGCAGGTCGCGACTTCCTTGCGCGCCGCGATCAGGCGCTCCTTGGCGCGCGAGAATTCGGCATAGGCATAAGCGAGCTTGAGGCCGAAGGTCACAGGCTCGGCGTGGATGCCGTGGCTGCGGCCGATAGTCGGCGTCATCTTGTGCTCGAAGGCACGCTTCTTCAGCGCGGCCAGCACCTTGTCGAGATCGGCAAGCAGGAGGTCGGCGGCGCGGGTGAGCTGGACGTTGAGGCAGGTGTCGAGCACGTCCGAGGACGTCATGCCCTGGTGTACGAAGCGCGCCTCGGGGCCGACGATTTCGGCAAGGTGGGTCAGGAAGGCGATGACGTCGTGCTTGGTCTCGCGCTCGATCTCATCGATGCGGGCGACGTCGAAGGTGGCGTCCTTGGCCTTGGCCCAGACCGTCTTGGCGGCCTCCTTGGGGATGGTCCCGAGCTCGGCGAGGGCGTCCGCCGCGTGCGCCTCGATCTCGAACCAGATCTTGAACCGGGTCTGCGGCTCCCAGATCGAGGCCATTTCCGGGCGGGTATAGCGGGGGATCATCAGACTGCTCCAGGAAGGTGGGCGGGCGGCCCAAGGGGGCGGCGACCGGCCAAAATGCTTTTTACGCCGTGATTTAGCAGAGCGGGCAGGGCGAAACAAACGATCTGGACCCCAGGCGAGGGGGATCGGCGAGCTATCCACCGCCCCTGGACCAGCCCAAGCTGAGGAGACGCCGCCCGCAAAATTAACTGTCAATCACGGATCATTGACTGACAGATATTGAAATCTGTCAGCGGGACGTGTATATCCGTTCTCGGACGCTCCGATTGGGCGTCCCGCGGCGACCCGCCCGGGGAGCCCGAGGTCCGAAACAGTTGCGGATCGCGGGACATAAGGAGGTTGGGACCGCGGACGAATGGAGACTTAAGACAATGACGACCGAAATCATCAACTTCACCGGAACGATTGGGCATTGGCTCAATTTACTGGTTGCGCGCCAGATCGCGGCGCAGGCTGCAAAACTGCCTCATTAAGGCGAGAGCTTTCCGAAACGACCGGCACGGGCGCTTCGGAAGCAGCTCCATCGCCGGGTAACTGAGCCCTCAACGGGAACATGGTGCTGGCATGAATGAAGCCGTGATCTTGACGCCGGAGCGGATCCTCGAAGTCACCGAGGACGTTCTGCGGCGCTACGGACTTGCCAAGGCCACCGTGGTTGACGTTGCCCGTGCGCTCGATGTGAGCCACGGCAGCGTCTATCGCCATTTCCCGAGCAAGGCCTCGCTGCGCGAGGCCGTCGCCAAACGCTGGCTGGATCGCATCGACGCGCCGTTACTGGCGATCGCCGAGGAGCAGGGGCCGGTGCCGGCCCGACTCGACCGCTGGCTGCGCACGCTGTTCGCCGCCAAGCGCTCGCGCGTGCTCGACGATCCCGAGATGTTCGACACCTATCTGACGCTGGCGCGCGAGGCTTGCGCCGCCGTCAAGTGCCACAAGGACACCATGATCGACCAGATCGCGTCGATCCTGACCGACGGCGTGAAGCAGGGCGTGTTCGAGGTGGGCGACGTCAAGGCCACCGCCCGCGCCATCTTCGATGCCACCGTGCGCTTCCACCATCCGGCCCATGCCGACGAATGGAAGGACGCCGATCTGCCCGCCCGTGTCGATGCTACCCTGGCGCTGGTGCTGCGCGGGTTGAAGGCGGCCTAGACCGACACGCTCCCTCCAAAACGCGCCACCGCCGATTCAGCCTTTCGCCTTGTGCAGCAGGGCCTCCTCGCGAAGGGGAGGCGAGCGGGTCGATTGCCTTCCGTTGGAGGATGGAACAACCGGCGGGCTCTCCGGATATGTGTTCACCGCGATTTCGACAGCGTCCTTTGACCGCTTCCGAATGCGGTAGAATGTAAGCTCCTGATCGAGTGCGGGGCAGCGGAAGTGGACGACGGCCGTATCCGGCAAGCGGCAGAGTTCGTCGATGAGCTCGCCCACGGTGAGGAGCGGAGGATCGACGACCGTTCGGTGCATGGCCTTACTCATGGCGCAACTCCTCCTTCACTCTGCTGCTAACCAAAGCGCGACGGTGTCGGTTCCATTCCGCTCGCCTCAAGCGCTGGATAAAGGCGCGAACTGCGCGCCGCCGCGCTAGAGCGCGGATCCCGACCGCAGGCCGCGCGACCGCAAGATGCCGAATGGGTCTTCACGCCCGGCCAGTTTCCGATATGTCGCAAGGTCGTCAAGCGTCGGACCTTCTCCGCGTCTGGCATTCCCATTCGTTCCAACCGGAATCGACGTGCCGAGGCCGGCATAGAGATAGCTGTCGCCGAACGCCTTCTTGAGCGCGGCAAAAGTCGGCTCACCGGTGCAATGTCCCGGTGCTACGGCATCGACCTTGAACCTGTCCTTCAGAGCGGTAACGACTTTCGCGATTGCATCGTCAGGCGCCACGACCAGATGAAATCCGCCGGCGATGAGATGAATCCTGGGATTGATACCGGTCGCCGCTTCGACAATGCGCTCGATCCCGGGGTGCGAACAACCGACCAGAAGGACTACGCCTTCTGCGGTGTTGACGGCCAGAGACAGCTCCTTGAGCTCTCTTGTTCCGGGCGCGTCGGAGATCAGCGAAATCAGCGTGATCCCAGGAGCAATCTCGGTCGTTTGATCGATCAGTTCGAAGTTTGCGTTGGCCCATGCCGAGCCGAACTTCATCACCGCTGGGGGCTTGCCTCCATAGTACCGCATCTCCGGCGGCAGGGCCTCGTCTTTCCGGTAGAATCCGGAAGGCAGCGAAGAGCCGTAGATGCCAAATCCTTCCCTAGGCGCGTAGATCTTGACGGTCGGATTGACGCTTAGGACGTAGGACAAACCCGCCATATGATCGGAGTGGCGGTGCGAGAGAACGACAAAGTCGAGGTCCGAGAGGTTGACGCCCCTGGCCTTCACGTTTGCCGCGAAGATTTCGGGGTCGTTACCCGTGTCGAACAAGATGCGTTTTCCCGCGACTTCGACAAGGGCGGAAAAACCCCAGTCCTTTGTCATCGCGTCATTTGTGCCGAAGGCGTCATATAGAATGGTGATCTGGTCTTTCGCCTCGGCTGCTGCGCACTCGGTGGTTCCGGTCGCGAATATGTTGAAGGCGATCAGTAAGGCAAGAAGACTGTCCCTGATGTTCATGGAAGCGTCTCCTGTTGTCATGCAAAACATACAACGGGAACGAGGGCGGCTTCGAAAGAGCCGGGCCAAAAGGCTCGCGTCAAGATCGGAGCCCAACAGACATCCACCGGCGGTCTCGCGCGGATGCCGTGGCTGCGATCGAGCCTAGCACAATCCGAGAGCGACTGGAGACCTTCGTTGGGGCGGCCGGCCGAAAACAGATAGGCGTCCAGCCGCCAAGCTCTAGATCCTCGTCAGCCCGCAGGTCGCTGCCAGCCGCACGAGTTGCGCGTCGGTGCGCGCGCCGGTCTTGGTCTTGATCAAATAGTGATAGTTCTGCACCGTCTTGACGCTGAGATTGAGATGAGCAGCAATCTGCTCAGTCGTCGCGCCGCCGGCGAATTGGCGCAGGATCTCGATCTCGCGCTCACCCAGTTGGTCCAGCGCCGAGCCCGCCGACAGGCTGTCCTCGGCCAAAATGTGCGCGATGTCGTCGCTCATGGCGCGCTCGCCGCGCGCAACGCTGCGGATCGCGGTGACGACCGCGGAGGGTTCGCTGCTCTTGGTGACGAAGCCGCTGGCTCCGGCGCTGAAGGCGGCTTTCACCAGCACGGCCTCGTTGTGCATCGTGAAGACGAGGATGCGCGCCCGCGGGCTGCGCGCGCGGATGTTGCGGATCGCCTCCAGCCCGCTCGCGCCGGGCATCGAGATATCCAGCAGGACGACATCAGGGTCGTGCGCCTTGAAGGCGCCGTAGGCGTCGGCCGCGTTGTCGGCTTCCGCCACGACATGGAGATCGCCCTGGCTCTCCAGCACGCGCCGGTAGCCTTGCCGCACGATCGGATGATCGTCGACCAGCAGCACGGAGATGCCTGTTGCCGCGACCTCGCTCATGTCGGCCTCACGCTGCGAGCGGGATGGTGGCGGCGACGCTGAGGCCTCCTCGCGCAGGCAGGATCGACAGCGATCCGCCGGCCGCCGCGACCCGCTCGCGGATGCCGGTGAGCCCGAAGCCGGCCGACTGCGCCACGCGTGCGGCATCGCCGCCGCCGTCGTCCTCGACACGGATCAGCAACGCGTCGTCGTCACCGGCGCGCCGCTCGATGCGCAAGGAGATTTCGCGCGCCGAGCTGTGGCGCAGTGCGTTGGTCAGGCATTCCTGCGCCACGCGATAGGCGGTGGTGGCTGCCGGGCCGCTGATGTCGGTGAGGTCGCCCCTGAGATCGAGCCGGATGGTCGGCTGCGCTGCGCTTTGCGAGCGCCAGCTGTCCACCAAATTGACCAGGCTGGCCTCGAGCCCGAGCTCCGCGGGCAGGGGATTGCGCAGGCGTTTGAGCGCATCACGCAGCGAGGCCATCAGATGATGGGTGGCCTGCGAGATCATGCGCGCGTCCTGCGCGATTGCGTTATCCTTGCTCTCCTTCGCGCTTGCCGTCTCGATCGTGTTGGCAAACGCGAGGATGGCGGAGAGATTTTGGCCGAACTCGTCGTGCAGCTCGCGGGCGAGCGCGCGGCGTTCGTCGTCACGGATCTCGATCAGCCGCCTTGTCAGCGCCGCGCGCTGTTCGGTGGCTTCCTCCAGCCGGCCGCCGAGCTCGCCGACGGCGCTGCCGATCATCGCCAGCTCCATGGAGCGGAAGCGCGGCAGTTTCGTGCGATACTGGCCCCGCGCCATGCGCTGGAGCGCGGCGACGATGGTGCGCGCCGGTGCCAGCGCGTGTGCGATGGCGAGCGACGCCAAGAGCGCGATCGCCGCCGCCATCAGAAGCGCGACATCGACCACGTTGAGGAGATACTCCCAGGCAAGCGAGATGGCCGCTGCGGCATCCGGCGTCGCGACGACCGTTCCGGCGGCTGCCGCGCGGGGACTGACGGGCCTTATCACTTCGGCGTGGCTGCCGAGGAAGATGGGTACGATCGCGGTGAACCAGTGCGGCGGCGTCTTGCCTAGCCCCACGCTCTGGCCGCAGAGCGGCCTTTCGAACGCGATGGCCGGCTGGAACTCGACGCAGACGCCGGGCGAGATCAGCTTCATCGTCTCCAGGGTGCGCCACTCCGGAACCGGCAAGAGCTGCTCGCGCGTTCTGCTGCTGCGCAACAAGAACTCGTGCCAGTACAGCGCCTGAAGCGCCTGCGCGACCCGCTGCGCCGAGGCCGCGGTCGCCCGGTCGACGCTGCGATAGGCGTCGAACGTGGCCCAGACGGTTGCAGCGCCAAGGCAGAGCGCGACGATGAGAAGCAGACGGGCGACAAGCTGAAGCACGAGGCGCATGCGATCACCCTCAACGTTTGGTAAGGTCAGCCTAACAACGCCGCCGCGCCTTGCCAATTGCGGGGTTTGGGCCCGATTGCAGCTCGGGCAAATTTCCCAAGCCGGATTGGGCATGGCTCTTTGGACCGCGCGCGGCGGCTTTGATCTAATCGGGGTGGAATCGTTGCAGGCCAATCCCTGCAAGCCAGGAGCAGTGCAGCATGAGTTCGATGACGATTGGACCGATCGCCGGGTCTGCTGCCGACCCATCCGAGCGCAGCGCGCTGCTGTTCTGGATGATCTTCACCGGGCTATCGATCTTCGCCGTCGTGCTGCTGTGGCGCTTCGGCCTGATCCGTCTGATGCTGACCTCCGACCGCACCTACATTTCCAGCGTGATCGCGCTGCTCTATGTCCTTACCTGCGGCCACTGCTTCCTGCGGACACGGGCGATCGCCCGTGAAGGCGCGGCGGCGCGGCGGTGCCGGGCGGTGCTCGCGGCGCCCGGGGGCAGCAAGGTGCTCGACGGCAGCGCGGCCGCGCTGCCACGCGGGCTGGTGCGGGACCACATCGAGAGCCTCGTGACGAAAGCGTCCGCGCAGGACTACCGGGCGGTCGACCAGACGCTGCTGCTGCGGACGCTGGCCGACCGGCTGCGCGGCTCCAACGGGTTCGGTGCCTTCGTCTCGGACACGCTGATGAAGCTCGGCCTGCTCGGCACCATCATCGGCTTCATCATCATGCTGGCGCCGATCGCGGGGCTGGATGCCGCCGACAAGGTCGCGATGCGTTCCTCGATGGGGCTGATGAGCGACGGCATGGCGGTCGCGATGTACACGACGCTGGCGGGCCTCGTCGGCTCGATCCTGGTCCGCATCCAGTACTACATGCTGGATGCCGCGACCCAACGCGTGTTCTCGGACGCGGTGGTGCTGACCGAGACCTATGTGACGCCGGTGCTGGAGCGCAAAGGCACTGGAACCGCGTCATGATGGATGACTTTGGTCTCTATCCGCGCGAGGAGCCGTTCGATCCGCTGGGCGTGATGCTGTTCAAGGCGCTCCAGGTGATCGCTTTCCTGTTCTTCCTCGCGCTCCTCGCGGTGTCGCCCGATGCCAAGGACGGCAAGATCGATTCCAAGGCCGAGTTCATGATCACGCTGGACTGGCCGGACAGCCATCCAGACGATCTCGACCTGTTCGTGCAGGATCCCGCCGGCAACATCGCCTGGTATCGCCACCGCGAAGCCGGCTTCCTCACGCTCGATCGCGACGACCGCGGCGGGGCCAACGACTTCATCATGGTCAACGGTAAGAAGATCGCCTCGCCGATCCGCGAGGAGATCGTCACGGTGCGCGGCATCGTCGCCGGCGAATACACCGTCAACGTCTCACATTTCGTGGCGACGACCGGCGAACCGGTCCAGGCCAATGTGAAGGTGCAGAAGCTCAATCCGACCGCGCAGGTGGTCTTCGACAACAAATTCACGCTCGATCACACCGGCGACGAGAAGACCGCGGTGCGGTTCCGGCTCGATGCCGAGGGCAAGGTCGTCAATGTGGACCAGAGGCCGAAATCGCTGCTCGAGACGTTCCGGAGCAGCTGGCGCAACGGCGCCGATCTGGACCCGAGGACCGGCGTGAGCAAGAACGCTACGAGGGTGCGCCGTGACTAGCCTGCAAACGGTCATCCTCACGCTGTCGGTCGCCTACGCCGTCATCGGCGCGTTGTTGCTTGTCGTGCTGGTCTATGCGCGGCTGCACTGGTCGTTGAAGGCCGTCGCGGTGGTCGTGACCAGCGCCTTCTATGTCGTCAGCTTCACCGAGATGCGCGGACTGCTCGGCTGGGCCAGCGCCGACCGGCTGCCAACCTCCTTCAAGCTGCTGAAGGCCCGCATCGTCGAGCCGCATTCGCTGGAAGGCGATCCCGGCTCGATCTATCTCTGGGTCGAGCAGCTGGATGACGACAATCGCCCGAGCGGCATCCCGCGCGCCTTTCGTGTGCCCTACAATGACAGGCTGGCCGACAAGACCCATGCGGCGGAGAACGAGATCGCGTTGGGACATCCGCAAGGCGGCCGTGCCGCCGATTTCGGCGGCGGCGATGGCAGTCTCATTGACATGGTCCGGGAATATGTGACGCCCAAGACCATTTTGGAGACCAGCGGCGGCGATTCCTCGACCGGCGAATTCCTGGCACCACCCGCCGGCGCGCAAGGCGCGGTGTTCACCCCGATTCCGCCGCCCCGGATGCCGCCGAAGGACGAGCAATAGGCTCTTCACCATCGCGACAGGGGCACGCTGGAAAACGCACCCGCACTGGCGCATCTTCTTGACGTCCCTCAATTTGGCCTTATCGGCTTCCGATAAGGCCTTTGGGGTGGAGGGTGCGTGCTTCTCGCTGTCTTCTCGGATATCCACGGCAACCGGCAGGCGTTCGAGGCCTGCCTGAAGGTTGCCCGCGCGAAGGGCGCGGAGCGGTTCGTCCTGCTCGGCGATTTCGTCGGCTATGGCGCCGATCCGGAATGGGTCGTGGATACCGTGATGGGTCTGGTCCGGGAGGGCGCCATCGCCGTCCGCGGCAATCATGACGAGGCGGTCAACACCACGACCGAAGCCATGAATGCGGAGGCGCAGATCGCGATCGAATGGACGCGCGGGCGGCTCGACGTCGCGCAGCGGCGGTTCCTCGCCGAGCTGCCGATGCTGGTGGATGAGAAGGAGCGCCTTTACGTCCACTCGGAGGCCTCGAGCCCGCAGCGCTGGCACTATGTCCGTTCGACGGCGGATGCCGCCAAGAGCCTGATATCGACGCCCGCCCATGTCACCTTCTGCGGCCACATCCATCGCCCGGCGCTCTATTCGATGTCGGTGACGGCGAAGATGACGGGCCTCGTGCCCAAGACCGACGTTTCCGTGCCGCTGCTGCGCGGGCGGCAATGGCTGGCCGTGCTCGGCTCGGTGGGCCAGCCTCGCGATGGCGATCCATCCGCAGCCTTCGTGCTGTTCGACACCGTGTCGTGCCAGATCACCTATTGCCGCGCGCCCTATGACATCGCGAGCGCGGCGAACAAGATTCGCGAGAACGGCCTGCCGCCCTGGCTCGCCGACCGGCTGTCGCAGGGACGCTAGAGGCCGATGCCGCAATCCCTGGTCAAATCAGGCGCCGAGATCGACGGCTACACCATCGGTGAATGCGTCCATGCCGGCGGCATGGCGACGCTGTGGACCGTCACCCATCCCGGCATCGACGTGCCGCTGCTGATGAAGATTCCGCGGGTGTCGGAGGGCGAGGACCCCGCCGCGATCGTCTCGTTCGAGATGGAGATGATGATCTTGCCGCGGCTCGCCGGGCCGCACGTGCCCTCGTGTTTCGGCACCGGTGACTTCGCGCACCAGGCCTACGCCGTGATCGAGCGCATTCCCGGGACCACGCTCTACAAGCGGCTGCCCGACCTGCCGCTCCCATATGAGGAGGCGCGGCAGCTCGTCGCGAAGATCGCCGCCGCGTTGGCCGATCTGCACCGGCAGAACGTGATTCATCACGACATCAAGCCGAGCAGCATCATGTTCCGCGATAGCGGCGAGGCGGTCCTGATCGATTACGGCCTGTCGCACCACAACCATCTGCCGGACCTGTTGCAGGAAGAATTCCGGCTGCCTTACGGCACCGCGCCCTACATGGCGCCCGAGCGGCTGTTGGGGGTACGCGACGATCCGCGCAGCGATCTGTTCTCGCTGGGCGTACTGCTCTATTTCTTCACCACCGGCGAGCGTCCCTTCGGAGAGGGCGAGACGCTGCGCGCGATGCGTCGCCGGCTGTGGCGCGATCCGCATCCGCCGCGCGAATTGCGCGCGGACTATCCGCCCTGGCTTCAGGAGGTGGTGCTGCGCTGTCTCGAGATCGAGCCGGTGCGGCGCTATCCGACCGCGTCCCAGCTCGCCTTCGATCTCGCTCATCCGGACCAGGTCAGGCTCACCGCGCGTTCGGAACGGCTGAAGCGCGACCCGTTAAGCGTGGCCTGGCGGCGGCGCTTCAACCTGGGCGTCATGGCGCCGCGCGCGAAATCGGACGTGGCCGCGCAAATCGCCTCCAGCCCGATCCTCGCGGTCGCGCTCGACACGGTGGAAGGCGAGGGCGAGCTGAACGAGGCGCTGCGCGTGACGACCGAGCGCATTCTCGCGACGCTGCCGTCGGCGCGGCTTGCCTGCGTCAACGTGCTCAAGCTCAACCGCATCGCGATCGACCGGACGCTCGACGAGCAGGGCTCCAACAAGCATATCGACCGCCTGGTCGCGCTCCGGCATTGGGCGACGCCGCTCAAGCTGGATGAGAGCCGGCTGTCGGTTCACGTGCTGGAGGCCGTCGACCCCGCCGCGGCGCTGTTGGAATTCGCCGAGGTCAATCAGGTCGACCACGTCATCATCGGCGCACGGCAGAGCTCGTTCCGCCGCGCGCTGCTCGGCAGCGTCTCGGCCAAGGTGGCCTCGGAGGCGGCCTGCACCGTCACCGTGGTGCGGCCGCCGCGGATGGCTGCGGCGAAACCGGACGCCGGCGTCGTGTGGGGCTAGGAAAGATCACGCCGCGTGGGCGGCGTGGACGGAGCGCTTGCGGCGGATCGGCCAGCAGAATTGCGGGCCGGGCTCGCCGTGATCCGCGCCGCCGCCGAAATACTGGATGATCTCGCGGCAGGGCTCGCAATTGAAGAGGTTACGCGACGCGGATGCCTTGGTCATTTCCTTCAGGCAGTTCGGGCAGTGCGGTTTCATCGGGCGTGGTCCAGAACAGAATTCAATGCCGGCGCGGTGACCGGAGCGGGTGATCCGGGTCCGCCATCTCGGGCCCGGTGTCGTCGCGCCTCTCGCCTTCGGTGCGTTCGAGCCGACCGAAGAAATAGTCGAGGTCAGGATGCGGGCGCCGCGGGATGCGGCACCTGCGCTTCGCTTGACGCTTCACGAGCGCGATCTGCATGGGCTCAGGCCCGATACCAGTCGCGACGGACGATGCGGGCCGAACGTGCCGGCACCCTCGTCGGTCCGGCCGATGGGCCAAACACAACAAACGCACTGAAACCAAGCCACAACGCCACGCCAGTCCAAACCAGGGTCGTCGTCATGATGTGCTCCCGCGAAAACAGGCAGGAATCACTAGCGGTGATTTGCACGAATCAGGGAAGCCCGGAGGAGTACGGATCAAGGTGCAATTTAGGCATTGCGTGTCGCAACGCCCGTAAGACCCGCAGCTTTTCAGCAAATATGTTGCTTGTGCTTCAGATCGCTTCGCCGCGTGCGCCTGCGGCGGCGTTACGGATCGCGGCGATGTTGGTCTTGTACGCTTCCTGCGTGCCGCCCTTGAACACCGAGGTGCCGGCGACGAAGGCGTTGGCGCCCGCCGCGGCCAGGGGACCCGCGACATCGGGACCGACGCCGCCATCGACCTCGATGTCGATCGGACGTCCCGCCGTCATCGCGCGGATGTCGCGGATCTTGCCGATCGCAGACGGGATGAAGGCCTGGCCGCCGAAGCCGGGATTGACCGACATCACCAGCACGAGGTCGACGAGGTCGATGACGTATTCGAGCACGCTGATCGGCGTGCCCGGATTGAGCGAGACGCCGGCCTTCTTGCCGAGCGCGCGGATCGCCTGGAGCGAGCGGTGCAGATGGGGACCTGCTTCCGCATGCACGGTGATGTGGTCACAGCCGGCTTTGGCGAAGGCCTCGAGATAGGGGTCGCAGGGCGAGATCATCAGATGCGCGTCGAAGATCTTCTTGGTGTGCGGGCGCATCGCCTTGATGACGTCGGGGCCGTAGGAGATGTTGGGAACGAAATGACCGTCCATCACGTCGAGATGGATCCAGTCGGCGCCGGCCGCGTCCACCGCGCGCACCTCTTCGCCGAGCCTGGAGAAGTCCGAGGCCAGGATCGAGGGCGCGATGGCCAGGGGGCGGGGAGTGAAGGATTGGGTCATGGCGCGGTGTCCCGTGGCGGCCGTGAAAGATGATGCTCGCCTAACATGGGCCTCTCAGCCGGGCAATGCAGGGGTGTGCTTCCTGTGGGCGGAAATTTCTGCCGCAACCGGCATGAATTGCCGGTGTTCCCGAGCCGCGCCAGGCGTCGCGAAGGCGGATTTCATTGAGCTTTTTGCGCTGGCACGACGCTTGCTGACATCACCGCCAGAACATTGGCTGCGGCGTGCCGCATCGGTTGGAGTTGTGCAATGTTGTTTGCCCTTGGTGCCGTATCGAGCGCGCTCGACGCGATCCAGTCGCTGACGAACTCGAAATCGTCCTCCTCGACCCAGAAGACGGGGTCTTCGCAGAACGCGCCGATCAATCCGTTCGCGATCGACAGCAGCAGCACGACCAGCAACGCGACCTCGCCGGTCAACGCAGGCAAAACTCCGCAGATCTCGCCGGAGACGATGAACGCGCTGTTCGCCGCGCAAAGCCAGTCGACGGACAGCACCGGCAGCACGGCCAGCTCGAGCTCGACGTCTTCGACCTCGACGAGCCGGGACGCTGCGCTGAAGGACCTGTTCTCTCAGATCGACGGGGACGGCGACGGCAAGATCACCAAGTCCGAATTCGAGAACGCGCTCGGCGCTGGCGGCACCAACCTCGCGCAGGCCGACGACGTGTTCTCGAAGATGGATACGAATTCCGACGGCAGCGTCAGCCTGGATGAGATGTCGAAGGCGCTGAAGAGCGGCCATCACGGCCATGCCCACGGTGCAAGCGGCTCCGGCGACGCCTCCGGCAGCGGCTCGGATTCGTCGTCGAGCGGTGGATCGACCTCGACCACGACGACCGCCGCCGATGGCTCGACCACCACCACTGTCACCTACGCCGACGGCTTCAAGATGTCGACGACGGTCCCGGGCGCCTCCAGCGCCTCTCGCAATTCGGCCTACGATCTGTTCGCGCAGTTGATGCAGCGGCAAGGCGGGCAGGGCCAAGGCGCCTCAGCGACCGCCGGCTCGTCGATGTCGATGAGCGTCTGACGCCTACTCGCTGTCATGCCCGGCTTGCCGCCTTCGCTAAAGCTTCGGCGGCCGAGCACCCTTGTGGCCCCGGCGTAGCCTTGGCGGAGCCGGGACCGGGGCATCCAGTACGCCGCGGCTTCTTGGTTCAATCACAACTGTCTCTGGAATACTGGATCGCCCGGTCTTCGCCGGGCGATGACGCGCGATATGTGGTGAGAGGCGCGTGCCCCTTACGCGCCGAAGCGGTCCTTCCACGCCGGTAATGCTCCCGCAAACGGCAGCGCTGTCGCGCTGTACACGCCGCGCGCGATCGCGCGCGCGACCATGTTGGCGGCGACCGTGCCGAGCTCGGTGAGGCCGACCAGCGGCTCGATCGGCTTCTCACAGGTCGCAGCCGCAAACAGCACGTCGCCGTCGGTCGGGGCATGCACGGGATAGATGGCGCGGGCAAATCCGGTGTGCGCGATCATCGCAAGCCGCTTGGCCTGGGCCTTGGTCAGCGTCGCATCGGTGACGACGAGGCCGATCGTGGTGTTCTCGCGCGCGCTTGCGGCCGGGCCGCCCTTGATGCGCATCGCCAGCATGTCAGGCGTGAATTTGGCAGGCAGGCCGCGCCCGCCGAACTCGCCGTTTTCCTCGAACGGCGCCGCCCAGAACCACGGTCCCTCGCCGACAGTTGCGCTGCCGACCGCGTTGACGACCATGATGGCGGCGACCTTGATGCCGTTGGGCAGGACCGCTGAAGCCGAGCCAAGGCCGCCCTTGAAGGTCGCGGTGGTACAGCCGAGGCCCGCGCCGACACTGCCCAGCGCGAAATCGTGGCCCGCGGCCACAGCTGCCGCGTAGCCGAGATCGCGATAGGGCGCGAAGCGCCCCCAGGCCTTGTCGCCGCCGTTGAGCAGGTCGAACACGATGGCGCCCGGCACGATCGGGATCACCGCCTCGCGAATCCGGAAACCGCGGCCCTGTTCGGCAAGCCAGGCCTGGACGCCGCCGCCGGTCTCGATGCCAAAGGCGGAGCCGCCGGACAGCGCGATCGCATCGATGCGCTCGACCGTGCTGGCAAGATCGAGCAGCGCATCCTCGCGCGTGCCGGGCCCGCCGCCGCGCACGTCGATCGCCGCGACCGCCGGGGCATCGAAGATGATCGCCGTCGTGCCAGAGGCGACTTTCGCATCCTCGGCATGGCCGACGCGGACGCCGGCGATATCGGTAAGCAGGTTTTTCAAGGCCGGCACTCCATGCGCTTCAGGCATCAGCGATAGCGCACCGGTGCCGCGCGCTCAACTCGCCAGCGCCGTCCTGAGCATCTTGGCAAGCTCGGATTTGCGGTAGGGCTTGGCCAGCAGCAGCACGCCGGAATCGAGCCGGCCGTGATGGACGATGGCGTTCTCGGTGTAGCCCGAGGTGAACAGCGTCTTCAGGTCGGGACGCCGCCGCACCGCCTCGTCCGCGAGCTGGCGGCCGTTCATGTGGCCCGGCATGATGATGTCGGTGAAGAGCAGGTCGATGCCCTTGTCGGCATCGATGATGGTGAGGGCTTCGGCCGCGTTGGCGGCCTCGAGCGCGGCATAGCCGAGGCTCTTGATCTGGGTCACGACATATTGCCGTACCAGCGCGTCGTCCTCGACGATCAGGATCTTCTCGTCGCCGCCGGCGATGGGCACGTTCTGGAGCGACTCGTATTCGCTCTCCTGCACGCCGCTCGAGCGCGGCAGGTAGATCTTCACGCTCGTGCCGTGGCCTTCCTCGCTGTAGATCTTGATGTGGCCGCCGGACTGCTTGACGAAGCCGAACACCATGCTGAGCCCGAGCCCGGTGCCCTTGCCGACCTCCTTGGTGGTGAAGAACGGGTCGAACACCCGCTCCATCAGGTCCGG
The DNA here is from genome assembly GCF_052076005.1 of Bradyrhizobium sp. 63_E2_N1_3. Classification (NCBI taxonomy): domain Bacteria; kingdom Pseudomonadati; phylum Pseudomonadota; class Alphaproteobacteria; order Hyphomicrobiales; family Nitrobacteraceae; genus Bradyrhizobium; species Bradyrhizobium sp. 63_E2_N1_3. Next base: position 3,401,408 of record NZ_CP197235.1, read on the forward strand.
TGGAATGCCGGTGCCGGTGTCGCTGACCGCGATCATCACATAGCTGCCGGCGACGACGTCGGGATTCATGCTGGCATAGCCGTCGTCGAGGAAGATGTTGCGGGTCTCCAGCACCAGCGTGCCGCCGTCCGGCATGGCGTCGCGCGCGTTCAGCGCGAGATTGAGGATCGCGGTGGAAAGCTGGCCCGGGTCGACCAGCGCCGGCCAGGCATCCTCGGTGAGCTGCGGCATGATGGTGATCTGCTCGCCGAGGGTCGGGTGCAGCAGCTTGGCGGCCTCGAGCGCCAGCGCATTGACGTCGATCTCGCGCGGCTGGAGCGGCTGCTTGCGGGCAAAGGCGAGCAGGTGCTTGGTCAGTTGCGCGCCGCGCTCGGCGGCGTCGTCGATCAGCTTGGTGATGGCGGCGAGCTCGGGACGGTCGGCCACCGCATCCGCGAGGATGCCGATCGTGCCGGTGATGACGGTCAGCACGTTGTTGAAATCGTGGGCGACGCCGCCGGTCAGCTGGCCGATGGAGTCCATTTTCTGGACCTGCCTGAGCTGGGCTTCCGCGGCCTGCTTCTCGGTGAGGTCGCGGCCGATGAAGAAATGGCGCTTCACCGGCTCCGACCAGGTCCCCATCCAGTTCAGCGTCACCTCGTGACCGTCGTAGTGGTAGTAGCGCGCCTCGAAGCTGCGCTTGACGGCGCCACGCCGCGCCGCGCGCATCTCGCTGCGGGTGTTGTCGAGGTCATCGGGGTGAATGAACTCGATGGCGCTGTGCCCGATCATGTCCTCCGGCTTGTACCCGAGGATGTCCTTCACGCTCGGGCTGATCTGGATGAAATTGCCGTAACCGTCCGTCACGAGGATCAGGTCCTGCGAGGTCTCGAAGATGCGCTGGCGCTCCTCGATCTCGCGGTTGAGGGCGGATTCCGCCCGCTTCCGCTCGGTGATGTCGCGGGCGACCTTGGAGGCGCCGATGATCTTGCCGTCGGTCGATCGCAGCGGGACCTGGCTCAGCAGGACGTCGATCGGCTGGCCGCTCTTGTGCAGCCGCACGGTCTCGTGCTGGTCGATGACCTCGCCGTTGCGGGTGCGGGCCAGCATTTCGGCGACTTCCTCGCGCTGCCCCTCGGGCATGATGATATCGACCTGGCGGCCGATCGCCTCGCTGGCGGAGTAGCCGAAGACGCGCTCGGCCGCCTTGTTCCAGGACGTGATGGTGCCGTCGAGCGACTTCGTGATGATGGCGTCGTTGGAGGACTCGACGACGGCGCTGAACAGCCGCTCGCGCTCGGCATAATAGTTCCGCTCCGAGCTCGACTGCCGCTGCAGCGCGCCGACCATGCCTGCCGTGTTGGCCTGGAGCCGCACGTTCTCGATCAGCAGCACCGCGAGCACGAAACTCGACGCAAAGAGGCCGTAGAGCCGGCCGGCATAGAAGCCGAGGTCGAAACGCGCGACGTTGACGATCGCCGACAGCGCGATGTCGAACAGCCAGGCGCACATCGTGACCATGAGCCAGATGTCGATCACCGTGTGCGGCTTGCGAAACCACAGCGTGACCAGCGCCGCGAAGCTGAGGGACCACACGAACGACACCACGCCGATCATGGTGGGGGTGTAGTGGCCGTCCTTGAGCAGGACCGGTAGCAGGCCGTGCTGCGCAGTCACCAGCCAGGCGAAGACGGTCAACGCGACGAACACGCCGGCGACGGAAAGTGCGATCGCGGGAGCCGTCGCGCCCGCAACCCTGTTGCCGCCGTTGCCGTCCTTGAGCCAGGCATAGGCCAGCACGAACAGCGGGAAACCGGCGTGCCAGATCATATAGAGCCAGACGGTGGTCTGTGAGCCTGCACCGAACAATCCGGCCGGGGCGAACAGCCCGGGGAAGGTGAGGGCGTGGGTCACCGCGGCGCCCGCCGTGAACAGATAGCCGATCGACAGCAGCAGCAGCGCGCGGCTGCGCAGCACGGCGAACTGCGACAGCAGCAAAACGGCGGTGATGATGTCGCTGACCGCGAGCGCCGACTGGTAGCTCGCCACGAAGGCCGGCACCTGTGCGAGCGGCAAGCCCGCAAACGGTACCGCCAGTGCGAACAGGATCGCGGAGATGCCGACGATCGCCAACGCAGCCCTGCGATCGCTTCGCGTAGCCGGCAAGGTCGACAGGAATGTGCTTCGGTCGTTAGGCGCTAGCACGTCGATCTCTCGTAAGCCGGCATGATGACCTCCTACGTCAATCTCTTCCGGCCGGGAAGCCGCTACCCGCATGGTAGCCCGCTCCGGGCGCGCATCCTGACAGAAAGCGCATGCGACTCAACCGAAGGTTACAGCTTATTTAACTTGGGGTGGGACTTGGAACAGGTAGCTGGTAAGAGGTGATTTACCGGGACAGACCCATACTGCCTTGCCGGGCAGTTGCGGTGAATTGAACCAAATAATGATACGTATCCGGGAGTTGTTCCCATGCGCCGTGTTCTCGTTGTCGACGACCAGAAGGAGGTCCGCGCCATGGTCGCGATCGTGCTTCGGGTCAACCGCTTTGACGTCGTCGAAGCCGAGAGCGGCGCGGCGGGCCTGAAAGCCTTCAGCGAGGGCGCTTTCGATGCCGCGATCGTCGATATTTTCCTGGCCGACACCAGCGGCGTTGACGTCATGGTGGCCATTCGCGAGCGAGTTCCCGGGTTCCCGATCGTCGCGGTCTCCGGCATGACCGCGCTGGATTTCATGGGCGAGGCGCCTGGTCTGGCCGACGTGGTATGCCTGCAAAAGCCATTTCGGCCGAACGATCTCCTGCAAGCGCTCCACAAGGCCCGGGCTGCGGCGGGCGGCGAACTCTCCGCAGCCGTGTGACCGCACAGCGAAAGAAAACGCCCCGGCGAACCGGGGCGTTGGATTGATCCGGTTAAAAGGTCAGGCATCCTGTCTTAGGTGCCGTTGCCCTTGATCTCAGCGTAGCCGCCCTTGGCGTCCCATTTGTAGACGACATAGTCGAGCTGCTTGATGTCGCCCTTGGCGTCATACTCGATCGGGCCGATCACGGTGTCCCACTTGCCGGCCTTGATCGCCGCCATGACCTTCTTGGCGTCCGTGGTGCCGGCCTTCTTTGCCGCCTGCGACCAGACCTGCATCGCCGCGTAGGTGTAGAGCGTATAGCCCTCGGGGTCGATGTTCTTGGCCTTGAAGGCGTCGACGATCTTCTTCGCGGTCGGCTTGTTGCGCGGATCGGGGCCGAAGGTGAACAGCGTGCCTTCGCCGGCCGGACCGGTGATGGAGGCGTACTCCTTGTCGGCGAGCGCGTCGCCGGCCATCAGGATCGTCTTGAGGCCCTGGTCACGCATCTGGCGCAGGATCAGGCCGCTCTCCTGATGATAGCCGCCGACATAGACGAGGTCGATGTTGTCGCGCTTCAGGCGCGAGACGATCGCGTTGAAGTCCTTGTCGCCCTTGTTGTAGGACTCGTACATCTTCTCGGTGATGCCGGCCTTGTTGAGCGCCTTCTTGGTCTCGTCGGCGAGACCCTTGCCGTAGGTGGTCTTGTCGTTGAGGATCGCGATGTTCTTGCCCTTGTAGTTCTTGGCGATGTACTGCGCCGCGACCAGGCCCTGCTGGTCGTCACGGCCGCAGACGCGCGCCACGTTCCAGAGTCCGCTATCGGTGAACTTCGGATTGGTCGAGGCGGGGGTAATCTGGAGCACGTTGCCGTCGGCATAGGCTTCGGAGGCGGGGATCGACGACGACGAGCAATAGTGCCCGGCCACGAACGGGATTTTCGCGCCGGCGATCTTTTCAGCGATCGAGCGCGCCTGCTTCGGGTCGCAGGCGTCGTCCTCGACGTTGAGCGCGAGCTTCTTGCCGTTGACGCCGCCGGCGGCGTTGATGTCAGCCACGGCCATCTCGGCGCCGTTCTTCATCTGGCGGCCGAAGGCGGACTCTCCGCCGGTCATCGGGCCTGCGACTGCGACGGTGACATCCTGCGCGAAAGCCGCGCTCGATAGCGCGATCGACGCGCCGAATGCCAGACCGATGAGCTTCAGTGATTTCATGAGATACCTCGCGGGTGGTCGCCTGTGGAAGTTGCCGGATACGCCCGGTCCAAACCGGCGCCATTCTCGAATGAATCTCGGGAGAAGTCACCGGCAAAATACGGGCATTGGCGGAGATATCTCGCCACATTCGGCCGCACGCGCTCCCCGTCGGCAACCTCAGCCGTGCCGGCCGCCCTCCAGGTAGGCGGCGCGAATCTCGGGGCGCTGCAACAACTCGGCGCCGGTCCCGGCCAGCGTGATCAGGCCGTTGACCATGACGTAACCGCGATGGGCGAGCTTCAGTGCATGGTTGGCGTTCTGCTCGACGATCAGGACCGTCAGGCCGTCCTGGCGGTTCAGGGTGCGGATCGCATCGAAAATCTGGCGCGCGATCAGCGGCGCCAGCCCGAGCGAGGGCTCGTCGAGCAGAAGCAGGCGGGGGCGGCTCATCAGAGCGCGGCCGATTGCCAGCATCTGCTGCTCGCCGCCGGACAGCGTTCCGCCGCGCTGGGCGTAGCGCTCCTTCAGGCGCGGGAACAGCGTGAACACGCGTTGCAGCGTGGCCTCGCGTTCGGCGTCGGTGCATCCGGTGGCATCCGCCCCCATCTGGAGGTTTTCCGCCACGCTCATGCGCGGGAAGATGCGGCGGCCTTCCGGCGATTGCGCGATGCGCAAATGGGCGATCTCATGGGTGGGAACCTCGGTGATGTCGCGGCCTTCGTACAGGATCTGCCCGGCGTGGGCGCGCGGCTTGCCGAAGATCGTCATCATCAGCGTCGACTTGCCGGCGCCGTTGGCGCCGATCAGCGCGACGATCTCGCCGGCGCTAATCTCGACATCGACGCCCTTCAGTGCCTCGATCTTGCCGTAGGCCGCGCGCAGGCCCCGGATCGAAAGCAGGGGAGTGGACGCCGACGTCACGACCCGCTCTCCATCACGGCCACGGCCTCTTCCTCGTCGGTGCCGAGATAGGCGGCGATCACCTTGGGATCGTCGCGGATCTCGCGCGGCGAGCCTTCCGCGATCTTGACGCCATGGTCCATCACCACGATGTGGTCGGAGATCTCCATCACGACCGACATATCGTGCTCGATCAGCAGGATCGAGGTGCCGAGCTCGTTGCGGATCGAGAGCAGGAGCTCACTCAAGGCTGCGCTCTCGCGCGCGTTGAGACCCGCGGCGGGCTCGTCCAGGCACAAAAGCGCGGGCTCGGTGCACATCGCGCGCGCGATCTCGAGCCGGCGCTGGTCGCCATAGGCGAAATTGCCGGCGGCATCGTCGGCGCGGTCGAGCAGATTGACCCGCTTCAGCCAGTCGGTGGCGAGGTCGATCGCGCGCTTTTCGGCGTCGCGGTAGCCGGGCGCGCCGATGAGGCCGAGAAAGGTGAAGCCGGAGGCGCGCATCAACGCGTTGTGTTGCGCCACCATCAGGTTTTCCAGCGCGGTCATGCCGGGAAACAGGCGGATGTTCTGGAAGGTGCGCGCCACCTTGGCCTGCTTGGCGATGCGGAAATCATTGAGCCGCTCCAGCGCAATCACCTTGCCGTCGTCATGGGTGAGGCGAATGGCGCCGCCGCTCGGCTTGTAGAAGCCGGTGATGCAGTTGAACACGGTGGTCTTGCCGGCGCCGTTCGGTCCGATCAGCGCGGTGATCTTCTTCCGTTCGGCCGCAAACGACAGGTCCTGCACGGCGACGATGCCACCGAAGCGCATGGTCAGCCGGTCGACGCCAAGAATCTTGTCGCTAATCTTGTCGCCGCTCATCCGTGCCCTTCCTTGACGAGGTCGGAGGAGATCGCCTGCGCCTTGGTCAGATACACGGTCGGCGCGCGATGGCCGATCAGGCCGCGCGGCCGCCAGATCATGATCAGCACCATGGCCATGCCGAACACCAGCATGCGGTAGGTCTCGAGGCTGCGGAACAGCTCGAAGCCGCCGATCATGGCGAGCGCAGCGAGCGCGACGCCGAGCTGCGAGCCCATGCCGCCGAGCACGACGATGGCGAGCACCAGCGCCGATTCCTGGAAGGTGAAGGATTCCGGACTGATGAAGCCCTGGCGCGTCGCGAAAAACGCACCGGCAAAGCCGCCGAACATGGCGCCGGTCGCGAACGCCGTGAGCTTGGTGGTCGTGGTGTTGATGCCGAGCGCGCGGCAGGCGACCTCGTCCTCGCGCAAGGCCTCCCAGGCGCGGCCGATCGGCAGGCGGCGCAGCCGGATCGTCACCCAGTTGGTGAGCAGCGCAAGCGCCAGGATCAGGTAGAACAGGAAGACGATGCGCTGGGTCGGCGAATATTCGATGCCGAGCCTGGCGGCGAGCCCGTTGTCGCTGTTGTCCAGCGGGATGCCGAAGAACGAGGGGCGGGGAATGCTGGAGACGCCGTTGGGGCCGCCGGTAAGGCTCTGCCAGTTGATGATGACGAGGCGGATGATCTCGCCGAAGGCGAGCGTCACGATGGCGAGATAGTCGCCGCGCAGGCGCAGCACGGGGAAGCCGAGCAGCACGCCCCAGAACGCGGCGAGGATGCCGGCAAGCGGCAGGCAGACCCAGAACGACCAGCCAAAATTGGTGGCCAGCAGCGCGTAGGAATAGGCGCCGACCGCGTAGAAGGCGACGTAGCCGAGATCGAGCAGGCCGGCGAGCCCGACCACGACGTTCAGCCCCCAGCCGAGCATGACATAGGTGAGCACGAGGATCGCGAGGTCGAGGATATAGCGCTGATCATAGAAGATCACGGGCACAAGCACCGTGAAGATCAGAAGCGCGGGCGCCAGGTAGCGGCCGACGAACGACATCCCGCTCCGCACCGCCGGCGGCACCAGCTTCTCGGTGCCGGTCGGACCGATCCATTGCCTGAGCAGCCCGAGCACGATCGAGCCGCCGAACACAGCGGCGACGAGGGAGGCGACCTCGCCGAAGCGGGTCCAATAGGTGAGCTGGCCGTCGGAACCCGCTTCGGTGCGGACGCCGACCATCAGCGAGAACAGCACCAGCGCGATCAGGGCGTTGACGAAGGCCGTTTTCAGCAGAGCGGGGATGTCCGTTGCAGGTTTGGTCGTATTGCTCGAGAGAACTGTCACGCGGCGACCGTCAGACTTTTTCGACTTCGGGACGGCCAAGCAGGCCGGTCGGCATGAAGATCAGCACGACGATCAGGATCGAGAACGCCGCGACGTCCTTGTACTCGACCGAGAAATAGGCCGACCAGAACGTCTCGATCAGGCCGATCGCGAGACCGCCCAGCATGGCGCCAGGCAGCGAGCCGATGCCGCCGAGCACCGCCGCGGTGAACGCCTTGATGCCGGCGACGAAGCCCATGAAGAAATCCACCAGGCCGTAATAGAGCAGGTACATCAGGCCCGCGACCGCGGCGAGTGCGGCGCCGATCACGAAGGTCATGGAGATGGTGCGGTCGACGTTGACGCCGAGCAGCGCCGCCATGGTCTGGTCCTGTTCGCAGGCCCGCATGTCGCGGCCGAGCCGGGTGCGCGACACCAGCCAGGTGAAGATCCCAAGCAGCACGATGGTGGTGAGAACCACCATGATCTGGATGTTGGAGAGCTGGATCACAAAACCGTCCGCGCTTTCGTGCAGCGTATAGCCGCCCGTGATGAAGGGCGGGATCGGCTTGACGCGGGCGCCCTGCGCGACCTGCGAGTAATTGGTCAGCACGAAGGACATGCCGATCGCCGACAGCATCGGGGCGAGGCGGAAGGAATGGCGCAGGGGCCGGTAGGCGATGCGTTCGATGGTCCAGCCATAGAGCGCGGTGATCGCCATCGACACCAGCAGCACCACCAGCAGGATCACCGGGATCGCGGTCAGGCCGAGCGAGATCAGGATCAGGAAGGTGATCAGGGCGATGAAGCCGCCGATCATGAAGACATCGCCATGGGCGAAATTGATCATGCCGACGATGCCGTAGACCATCGTATAGCCGATGGCGATCAGGCCGTAGATCGAGCCCAGAACGAGACCGTTGATGAGCTGCTGGGCGAAATAATCCATGGGCTGCCGTTACCAAACCTGACGCGGCTCAAAGGGAGCTCTTCGAGAGAAAGTGTGATTGAGTTTCTTCTCGGGCCCCGGCAGCCCCTAAGCATTCTTCTCGTTTTGTAACAGGAGGGAACTGGTGGCTGCAACTGGCCATGCCTCGACACAAAGGCTTGTACAGAGGTCATTTCGCTACGGATGTCATTTCGGTTCCGCAGGTGCGAGGAACCGGGTTCCGCAAAGCAACCAAACTGAATCCCGGCCGTTGTCTCTCCTCTGAGGTCCAACTAGGGAGTTCCCCCAAATGTCGAAGCAGCAAGATCAGAATCCGGGCCAGCAGACTCAGAAACCCGGGCAGCAGCAGGGTGGCGGGCAGAAACCCGGACAGCAGCAGCAGGATCCGCAGCGCCAGGGCGAGAAGCCCGGCCAGCAACAGGGCGGCCAGCACGGTCAGGACAAGTAGTTTCGGAGCCTAGACGTGAAGAGGGCCCCGCCGGGAGGCGGGGCCTTTTTCCTTGGGCGCGCCGCCCGGCGGGCCGGTTAAGGTAAACAAAGGGTTTAAATTGCCGCCATGGTCTGATGCGAGTTAGCTCCCCGGCAAAGCCTTCCCATGGAAGGCGCGCAGCGAGCGAAGCGGGAAGCGGCATGTTCAGGAATTGGCGGATCGGTTCGGTCAACGGCGCCCTGCTGGCGGCCTATTTCATCCCGGCCTGGACGCTCGTGGCCTTCAACATCATGGCGGCACCGGTGCACGGCCTTTACGAGCGGCCGAGTGTCGCGGTGGCGCTGTTCCTCAGCGACCATCTTCAGATGGCGGGGATGAGCACGGTGCGTGCCGCCTGGCTGCTGGCGCTGGGCCGGCTGACGGTGGTGGCGTTCTTTGCCATCTATCTCGCGCTTCTGTGCATTCCCCGCGTCCGCAAGAATGACGGCAGCGACGAGGCGCTCGGCATTGCGCTTGCGATCGGCAGCCTCATCTCGTTTACGAGCATGTTGATGGCCTCGAAGGTCGGCGAGATGGCCGCGCTCCGGCTGCATGCCACCGAGCTCCTGCTGCTGCTCGGCGCTGCCATCGTGGTGGTGATCGAGCGGCCCGCGCCGGCGCCCAAGAACGTTCGGGAGATCGTCGAGACCGCCGCGCCGCTAGCTCTTGAGCAGGCCGAGCTCCTGCACAATCGCTGAGGCTTCCTTGACGGCGTGGTTCGCCGCCGGCACGCCGCAATAGATTGCCTGCTGAAGCAGGATTTCCTTGATGTCGTCGGGGGTGAAGCCGCCCTCGGCGAGCGCCGCGCGCACATGCAGGCGGAATTCGTCCCATTGCCCCAGCGCGACCATGGTGCCGATCACGAGCACGCGCCGCGTGCGCTCGTCGAAATGCGGCCGCGTCCAGATCTCGCCCCAGGCGTAGCGCGTGATCATGTCCTGGAAGTCGGTGTTGAAGGCGTTGCGGCCCGCGATCGACTTGTCGACCCAGGCATTGCCCAAAACCTTCCGGCGCACATTCATGCCGGCATCGCGGCGCTTCTGGTCGTCCATTTGTATTTCCTCCTTCGTCATTGCGAGCGCAGCGAAGCAATCCAGAATCTTTCCGCGGAGGCAGTCTGGATTGCTTCGTCGCTACGCTCCTCGCAATGACGGCCGTGGTTAGCGCTGCGTCAGGAAACCCACCACCGCGTCGGTGAAGGCGTGCGGCTGCTCGACATTGGAAATGTGAGCGGCGTCGATGATGGTCATGCTGGCGCCGGGAATGTTGGAGCGGATCAATTCACCCGCCGAGATCGGCGTCGCCATGTCGTGGCGGCCGGCGATCACCAGCGTCGGGCTCTTGATCTTGGCGAGCATCTCGCGCTGATCGAGCGTCGACAGCGCCTCGCAGCAGGCGAGATAGCCCTCGACGGGGGAGGCGAGCAGCATCGACTTCATCTTCGCCGTGATCTGCGGCTCGCGCTCGCGGAAATCCTGGGTCAGCCAGCCCGCGATCACGGCATCGGCCACTGCGGCGATGCCGCCCTTCTTCACCGCGTCGATGCGCTCCAGCCATTTGGTCGGCTCGGCGTAGTAGCAGGAGGTGTTGGCGAGGATGAGCTTGCCGAACCGCTCCGGCGCATTGGCCCCTAGCCATTGCCCGACCATGCCGCCCATCGACAGGCCGCACCAATGCACCTTCTCGATGTTGAGATCGTCGAGGATCGCCAGCACGTCGCGGCCGAAGCGCTCCATCGTATAGGGGCCGGGCGGAACGTTGGACTTGCCGTGGCCGCGGCGGTCATAGCGGATGACGCGGAACACCTGCGTCAACGCCTTCATCTGCGGCTCCCACATCTGCAACGTGCAGCCGAGCGAATTGGAGAGCATTAAGGTCGGCCCGCCGTCGCGGCCTTCGACGGAGACGTTGATCAAGCAGCCGTCGGCATCGATCATGGGCATCGGTCGCTCCTCGTTGTCAAAGCACGCTCTTGGTTGGTTCGGCTAGCGCCGCCCGGTCAGGAGGGCGGTCAATTCGCGCCAACGCCACTCCATCTCTTCCCTCATCTGCTTATCACAATGAGGGTCTTTCGATCGTATATCGATGTCGTCGGCAAAGTTGACCAGCCTTCTCCACGACTCAAAGGCGGCTTTTCTGACATTGCCGTCCTGTGTATCGAATTCAAGCGTTCGAGCGTATTCAACATCAACGTTCTCACCTGACGCGGCGCGCTGCAATGCGTGGACTAGCTTGTCGACGCCTATTGTCATTGCCCAACCTTGCAAAGCGAATTTTCGATCGAGGTTGAAGTCGCATTCGCCGATTTAGGATTCGTTGAGGGAAGCGAGCAGCCGGTCGATCAGGGCCTGCGACGCCCCTTGATAGGCCATCGGCTCGAACAATGCCGCAATTTTTTCCGGCGAAAGATGCGCCGTGACCTGCGAATCGGCCGCGAGAACCTCGCGCAGGTGCTTCTTCTCGGCGACCGCGCGCTTGCTGGCGGCCTCGATCAGATGATGCGCATCGCTCTTGCCGATCTTGTCGGCCAGCGCAAAGGTGACCGCCTCCGCCATGATGAGCCCATGCGTTGCATCGAGGTTGCTGCGCATGCGCGCGGCATCGACGTCGAGGCCCTCGGCGATGTCGACGATGGCGGCGAGCGCGCCCGAGGCGACCAGCATCAATTGCGGCAACGTCGGCCATTCCGCGTGCCAGGGGCCGGCGCTGCGCTCGTGGTCCTGCACCTGGGCCGCAAAAATCGTCGCGGCGAGCTGCGGCGCCATGGTCGCACATCCCAGCGCGCTCGCGGCCGCGACCGGGTTGCGCTTGTGCGGCATGGTCGAGGAGCCACCGCGGCCTTCGCCGGCAGGCTCGAACGCTTCGCCAACATCGGTCTGCATCATCAGCGAGACGTCGCGCGCGATCTTGCCGCAGCTTCCGGCGAGAATCGCAAAGCATGATGCGGCTTCCGCGATCCGGTCGCGATGGGTGTGCCAGGGCGCTTCCGGCAGCGGCAGGTTGAGCTCCTGCGCCAATCGCTCTGCAACGACGAGCCCCTTGTCGCCGAGGGCCGCGAGCGTGCCGGCCGCGCCGCCGAATTGCAGCGCCAGACCCTCGCGGGAGAGCCGCCGCAGGCGGCAGCGGGCGCGGGCGAGGCTTGATGCGTATTCCGCGGCCTTGAGCCCGAACGGCATCGGCAGCGCGTGCTGGAGCCAGGTCCGCGCCACCATGGCGGTGTTGCGATGGCTCCGTGCCAGGGCGGCGAAGCCCTTGATGGCGCGGCTGAGATCGGCATCGAGTGCATGGACGCCGGCGCGAAGTGTGAGCATGGTCGCGGTGTCGATGACATCCTGGCTCGTTGCGCCCCAATGGACGTAGCGCGCGGCCTCCGCATCGGCCTTGCCGACATTGGCGGTCAGCGCCTTGACCAGGGGAATCGCGAGATTGCCGGATCGCGTCGCGGCCTCGCCCAGGGCGGCCATGTCAAAGGTATCAGCCCTGCACGCGGCTTCGATCGGGCCCACGGCGGATGCGGGAATCACATCCGTGGCGGCCTCGGCGCGTGCCAGGGCTGCCTCAAAATCGAGCATGTTCTGGAGGGTCGACCGGTCGTCGCAGACCGCGCGCATGGCTGGGCTCGACAGCATCGGCGCGAGCAGGGGGGAGAGGGCTGTGCTCATGTTGCGCGGGACCTAATCACCATGCCCCGGCTCTGCCAATCCCAAACCATCGGCGCAAAGCTTTTTGCAGTTGCGAATATGCATTGCACGTGGCCGGGGGCTGCCCTTTCCTTTGCGGCCTCCGTGCGTTACTTGAGCAGCGTATAGCGAAGCATCCGGGAGGTACCCCATGGCCATGACGATGAACGGCGAAGTCCAGCTTGCGGCGCCGCGCGAGGCCGTGTGGGAGAAGCTCAACAATCCCGAGGTGCTGAAGGCCTGCATCCCCGGCTGCGAGGAGCTGGAGAAGACCGACGACGGCGGCTTTCGCGCGACGGCGAAAATGAAGGTCGGGCCGGTGTCGGCGCGCTTCAAGGGCAAGGTCACACTCTCCGATCTCGACCCGCCGAACGGCTACAAGATCTCCGGCGAAGGCGAGGGCGGGGTGGCCGGCTTCGCCAAGGGCGGCGCCGTGGTCAAGCTCGCGGAGAAGGACGGCGGTACGCTGCTCTCCTACGAGGTCGAGGCGCAGATCGGCGGCAAGTTGGCGCAGCTCGGCCAGCGCCTCATCAACGGCGCCGCCAAGAAGCTGGCCGACGAATTTTTCGCGAACTTCGCCAAAGCGGTACAGGGCTAGCGGTACAGGGCTGAAGGCTATCGCCTTTCGGCATGGCGCCTTGCGTCCGGGGCGATGTTGCCCCCGGGCATAATGGCCCATATGATGGGTTGGAATAATTATAAGAACCGCTTCGACGGGACCCGTCGGGGCGCTGATAGAGAGTGCTTATGGCAAAAATCTCCCTCATCGTGAACGGCAATCCTGTCACGGCCAACGTCGATCCCCGCACCCTTCTGGTGCAGTTCCTGCGCGAGAATCTGCGCCTGACCGGCACCCATGTCGGCTGCGACACCTCGCAGTGCGGCGCCTGTGTCGTGCATCTCGACGGCAAGGCCGTGAAGTCCTGCACCACGCTGGCCGTGATGGCCGACGGCCACGAGGTCAAGACGATCGAGGGACTGGCCGCCGACGGCGCTCCGCTACATCCGATGCAGGAGGCCTTCCGCGAGCACCATGGCCTGCAGTGCGGCTTCTGCACGCCGGGCATGATCATGACGGCGATCGACATCGTCCATCGCAAGGGCCACGAGCTCGACGACCACACCATCCGCGAGGAGCTGGAAGGCAATCTCTGCCGTTGCACCGGCTACCAGAACATCGTCGCTTCGATCTCCGCCGGCGCCAAGGCGATGGCGAAATCCGATCTCGCCTAACCTCGCGCGCATTCTGCGATCAGGACATTCAGATGTACGAATTCAAATACCATCGCCCTGGGACCGTTCGCCAGGCGGCCAACCTCCTGGTGAAGAACGAAGACGCCAAGGTGATCGCCGGCGGCCACACGCTGATTCCCGTCATGAAGCAGCGTCTCGCGAGCCCGCCCCATCTGGTCGACCTCTCCCATATCGAGGGGCTCAACACGATCGAGATGAAGGGCCGCGCGCTCGTGATCGGCGCCACCGCCAGGCATGCCGAGGTCGCAAGCTCCGCGATCGTCGGTGAGGCGATCCCGGCACTGGCCAATCTTGCCAGCCAGATCGGCGACCCCGCCGTGCGCCACAAGGGCACGATCGGCGGCTCGCTCGCCAACAACGATCCGACCGCGGACTATCCGGCCGCGGTGCTCGCGCTCGGCGCCACCATCGTCACCAACAAGCGCCGCCTCAAGGCGGAAGAGTATTTCCAGGGCCTGTTCACGACGGCGCTCGAAGCCGACGAGATCATCACCAAGGTGATGTTCCCGCTGCCGAAGAAGGCGGCCTACATCAAGTTCCGCAACCAGGCTTCTCGCTATGCGCTGGTCGGCGTGTTCGTGGCGCGGCGTCCTTCGGACGTGCGCGTCGCCGTCACCGGCGCCGGCTCCGAAGGCGTGTTCCGCGTCACCGCGTTCGAGGAAGCCCTGAAGAAGCGCTTCGCCGCGAAGGCGCTCGACGGCATCGAGGTGCCGGCGGAAGGCCTCAACAGCGACATCCACGGCAGCGCCGAATACCGTGCGCATCTCATCGGGGTGCTGACGCGGCGTGCCCTCGATGCCGCCAACGCCAAGGAGTGAGTGAACCTCACGCCTCGGCCCAAACTTGTCCCCGGTGAGGGCGTAGCGAGACTGGCTTTTTCATGACTCTCACGGCCCTGCCGGCATCGGTCGATGCGATGCTCGAACTCTTGACTTCGCGCGGTTATCTCGCGGAGCGATCGCTGGCGACGGTGACCTATCTGTCGCTGCGCATGGGCCGGCCGCTGTTCCTGGAGGGCGAAGCCGGCGTCGGCAAGACCGAGATCGCAAAGGTGCTGTCGGCGGCGCTGGGGCGGAAGCTGATCCGCCTGCAGTGCTACGAGGGCCTCGACGTCTCCTCTGCCGTCTACGAGTGGAATAGCGCCGCGCAGATGATCGCGATCCGGATGGCGGAAGCCGCCGGCGACACCGACCGCGATCAGCTCTCGTCCGATATCTTCGCCGACCGCTACATGATCAAGCGGCCGTTGCTTCAGGCGCTGGAGCCTGACGTCGCCGGGCCGCCGGTGCTCCTGATCGACGAGCTCGACCGCGCCGACGAGGCGTTCGAGGCATACCTGCTCGAAATCCTCAGCGACTTCCAGGTGACCATTCCCGAATTCGGCACCGTGAAGGCGCCGCATCCGCCGATCGTCATCATCACCTCCAACCGCACCCGCGAGATCCACGACGCGCTGAAGCGGCGCTGTCTCTATCACTGGGTCGACTATCCCGAAGCCGAGCGCGAGCTCGCGATCGTCAAGACGCGCGTGCCCGGCATCTCGGCCAAGCTGTCGCAGCAGGTCGTGCGTTTCGTCCAGGCGCTGCGCAACCAGGATTTCTACAAGTCGCCCGGTGTTGCGGAGACCATCGACTGGGCCACTGCGTTGTCGGAGCTCGACGCCCGCTCGCTGACCCCGCAAGTGGTCGGCGACACGCTGGGCGCGCTGCTCAAGTACCAGGACGATATCACCCGGATGCAGGGCGATACCCTGCAAAAGGTGCTGAAGGAAGCGACGAGCGAGAATTGATCTTGCGCCACTAGTACTCCGGTCATTCCGGGGCGACGCGCAGCGTCGAGCCCGGAATCCATAACCACGATCGGGAGTATGGATTCCGGGCTCGCGCCAAGTGGCGCGCCCCGGAATGACGAGGGGATGGATACGAGACCATGGCCATCAACCACCTTGCGCCCGACCAGACCGAGCAGTTCGCCGACAACATCGTCGGCTTCGCCCGCGCGTTGCGTGCAGCCAGCATGCCGGTCGGGCCGGGCGCCGTCATCGATGCCATGAGCGCGCTCCAGGTGATCGACATCGGCAACCGCGCCGACGTCTTCACCACGCTGGAGGCGATCTTCGTCAAGCGCCACGAGCATGCGCTGATCTTCAGGCAGGCCTTCAACCTGTTCTTCCGCGCCTCGGAAGAGTGGAAGCACATGCTGGATTCGGTGCCGTTGCCGGAGCAGGCGAAGAAGAAGCCGCAGGCCGGCTCCCGCCGCGTGCAGGAGGCGATGTCGCAGCCGCGGATGACGGAGACGCCGCAGCACCAGGAGCAGGATTTGCGCCTGTCGGTCTCCGACAAGGAGATCCTTCAGAAGAAGGATTTTGCGCAGATGAGCGCGGCTGAGATCACCGAAGCGCTCCACGCCGTCGAGCGGATGCGGCTGCCGCAGGCCGAGCTTCTGACGCGCCGGCACCGGCCCGATCCCCGCGGGCTTCGTCTCGATTTGCGCCGCACGCTGCGCGCGTCCTTGCGCACCGGCGGCGACATCATCGACATCCATCGCCTCGGGCGCATCGAAAAGCCGGCGCCGATCGTCGCGTTGCTCGATATCTCGGGCTCGATGAGCGAGTACACCCGCCTGTTCCTGCACTTTCTCCACGCCATCGGCGACGCCCGCAAGCGCGTCTCGGTGTTCCTGTTCGGCACGCGGCTGACCAACGTCACCCGTGCGCTGCGCCAGCGCGACCCCGATGAGGCGCTGGCGAGCTGCTCGGCCTCGGTCGAGGACTGGGCCGGCGGCACCCGGATTTCGGCCTCGCTGCACAACTTCAACAAATTGTGGGCGCGGCGCGTGCTGAGCCAGGGCGCCATCGTGCTACTGATCTCCGACGGGCTGGAGCGGGAGGCCGATTCCAAGCTCGCCTTCGAGATGGACCGGCTGCACCGGTCCTGCCGGCGGCTGATCTGGCTCAACCCGCTTCTGCGGTTCGGCGGCTTCGAGGCCAAGGCCCAGGGCATCAAAATGATGCTCCCGCACGTTGACGAATTCCGCCCGGTACATAATTTGAGTTCGATCCAGGAGCTGATCACGACGCTCTCCCGGCCGCTGCCGCCGCATCACCGCAGCCTGATCCGTTCCGCAGCTTGAGAGGTTAAGCCATGCTCGATCGCGACGAGGATATTCTGAAGGCGGCGGAGGATTGGCAGAAGGCCGGCCGGGGCGTCGCGCTGGCCACCGTTGTCGAGACCTGGGGCTCGGCGCCGCGCCCGGCGGGCTCGAGCCTCGTCATCAACGATGAGGGCACGTTTCTGGGCTCGGTCTCCGGCGGCTGCGTCGAAGGCGCCGTGGTCACCGAGGCCATGGACGTGATCCAGAGCGGCAAGCCCAGGATGCTGGAGTTCGGCGTTGCCGATGAGACGGCCTGGAATGTCGGGTTGTCCTGCGGCGGCACCATCCGCGTCTTCGTCGAGAAGGTCGGCTAGCCGTGAAGCTCGCAATCCTGCACGAACTCAATGCCGAGCGCGCCGCGCGCCGACCGGTGATCCTGGTGACCGACACCGAGAGCGGCGATCAGCGCCTGGTGAAGGCTGCGGATTTTGCAAAAGACCCGCTGCGTGCCGAACTGGACAAGCAGCTTCGCATGGGCAAGAGCGCCAGTGTCGAAGCCGGCGGCAAAAAGCTGTTCCTCAACGTCTACGCGCCGACCGCAAAGCTCGTCGTCGTCGGCGCGGTCCATATCAGCCAGGCCCTGGCGCCGCTGGCGCGCTCGCTCGGCTACGACGTCACCGTGGTCGATCCCCGCACGGCGTTTGCGAGCGCGGAGCGCTTCCCTGACATTCCCCTGGTCGCCGAATGGCCCGACACGGCGCTGCCGCCGCTCAATGTCGATGCCTACACGGCTTTCGTCGCGGTGACGCACGATCCGAAGATCGACGATCCCGCGCTGCTGCACGCCTTCGAGCGCAACTGCTTCTATATCGGCGCGCTCGGCTCGCGAAAGACGCATGCCAAGCGCGGCGACCGGCTGCGCGCGCAGGGCGCCAAGGACAGCGACATCGCGCGCATCCACGCGCCCATTGGGCTGGCGATCGGCGCGGTCTCGCCGTCCGAGATCGCGGTGTCGATCATGGCCGAGATCACGGCGGTGCTGCGCCTGCCTCCCAAAGAAAAAGAAGAAGCGGCATGAAATTCGGACCGGCGAGCCCCAAGGATGCGATCGGCGGGGTGACCGTCCACACCCTGCGCCAGGGTCCGCTGGTGCTGAAGAAAGGCACGACGATCGGCCCGGCCGAGGTCGAGGCGCTGACGCGCGCCGGCATCAAGGACGTCGTGGTGGTGCGCATGGAGGAGGGCGACGTCTCCGAGGATGTCGCCGCCGCCAGCATCGCGCTGGCCGTCGGCGGCGAGGGCATTCATGTCGAGCGCGCCTTCACCGGCCGTGCCAATCTGTTCGCCGCGCGCCCGGGCGTGCTGGTGATCGACCGCGCCGCAGTCGACCGCATCAACAATATCGACGAGGCCATCACCTTTGCGACGCTCACCGCCTACAAGCCGGTGGTCGAGGGCGAGATGGTCGGCACCGTCAAGATCATCCCGTTCGGCGTCGAAGGCAATTTGCGCGATGCCGCGGTGAAGGCGGCGGGCAGGGAGGTGCTGAAGATCGCGCCCTACGTCGTCAAGCGCGTCGGCGTGGTCTCGACGCTGCTGCCGGGCCTCTCGTCGAAGGTGATCGACAAGACGCTGCGCGTTACCGCCGAGCGGCTCGCGCCGGCCGGCGCCAGCATCATTGCCGAGCGGCGCGTCCAACATGAGGAACGTGCGCTGTCCGCGGCGATCAAGGAATTGCTCGGCCTCGGCGCCGAGCTCGTGATCGTGTTCGGCGCATCCGCGATCGCCGATCGCCGCGACGTGATCCCGGCGGCCGTCACCGGGATCGGCGGCGAGATCGAGCATTTCGGCATGCCGGTCGATCCCGGCAATTTGCTGCTGATCGCGCGGGCCGGCGGGGTGCCGGTGCTGGGCGCGCCGGGCTGCGCACGCTCGCCGGTCGAGAACGGTTTTGACTGGGTGCTGATGCGGCTGCTCGCCGGCATCAAGGTGACGCGTTCCGAGTTGATGGGCATGGGCGTCGGCGGCCTCCTGATGGAGATCGTGACGCGGCCGCAGCCGCGCGCAGAACCCGCGATCGAGGGCAACAGCCAGGTCGCGGCCATCGTGCTCGCGGCGGGCCGCTCGACCCGGATGGGCGGACCGAACAAGCTGCTCGCCGAGCTCGACGGCAAGAAGCTGGTGCGGATCGCGACCGAGCAGGCGCTGGCCTCCAAGGCCTCCGAGGTGATCGTCGTCACCGGCCATCAGACCGAGCTGGTCGAGCAGGCGCTGCAAGGCTTGAAGGTGAAGTTCGTCCGCAACCCGGATTTCGCCGGCGGCATCGCGAGCTCGGTCAAGGCCGGCATCGCGGCCGTGCCTGAGGCTTGCGACGGCGCCGTGGTCTGTTTGGGCGACATGCCACTGATCGATGCCGGCCTGATCGACCGTCTCATCGACGGCTTTGCGCCGGACCGCGGCAACCTCATCGTCGTGCCCGTCAGTGACGGGCGCCGCGGCAATCCCGTGCTGTGGTCGCGCCGCTTCTTCAAGGAATTGATGACGCTCGACGGCGACGTCGGCGCGCGCCATCTGATCGCCAAGCACACCGAAGCGGTGGCCGAAGTCCCCGTGGATGGCGAGAGCGCCTTCCTCGACATCGACACGCCGCAGGCGCTGGAAGCGGCACGACGGGGATAGTGCCGTTGGGTGGGCAAAGCGACTTGTCCGCCGTAGCTCGTAGAGCGAAGGCGGAAGCGTGCCCACCCATTTTGATTGATGGTGTGGATGGATGGTGGGCACGGCGCTTTGCGCCTTTGCCCACCCTACGGCACTCTCATTCGTTCGATTTCACCCCTCGTTCACCATCTGGAAACGTCCACCGCCTAGAGTCCTCTCCACCTGCCTTGGGGGGAGGGGTTTTTCCATGGCTTCGAATGTCGTCGCGCGCCGTTGCGCGATGTTTTTCTTTGCGCTGTCGGTTTGTGTCGCCGGCGCGCGCTACATCACGGATGCGCATGCCGCCGGTGCGTTTGCGGTCGGCAAGTGCGGGGCCTATGGCCAGGCTTTTGATTACGGCGCCGAGCGCGAGGCCCGTGCAGCGGCACAGAAGCAGTGCAAGGGCGACTGCACGACCGTGACCATGAAGCGTGCCTGCGCGGCGATGTCGGTCGATATGGCCAACCCGTGCGGCGCCTATGGCTATGCCGTCAAGCCGAAGATCTCCGCCTCGCTCAATGCCGCCACGCGCGAGTGCTACAAATACGGCGGCAAGGAATGCGTGATCCGCGCCTGGGCCTGCGACGCCAAGGGATAATCCTTTTGCTGTCATTGGCGATGCAACGGGTACCGCGCGATGCGCGGACCGGAGCATTGCGTCAGGAATGACATTCGGGACAGTCCGGCCATGACGATGCCGAGACTTCGACACTCCAAGTACAGCTGCCTCATCCCGGCGGCATGCCTGCGAATTTCGGCAGGTCTGGATCGAGACGATCCCAGTCATGTCCGCGTGCCGCGTAGGTCACCACCTGCGGCTTGTAGCGGGCGGGCTCGTCGAGGCTTGCGGCGCGGATGGTGAAGATGTCGGGCATCGCCGCAAAGGTCATGTAGACCGGCAAGCCGCACTGCGTGCAGAAACCGCGCGTCTTCACGTTGCCGCTGTCGCCGACCATGTCCCAATGCTTCGCCTCGCCGGTCAGCGTGACACCTCCGCGCGCGAAGGTCATGTACGAGCCGTGACCGCCGCCGCTTTCGCGCTGGCAATCCCGGCATTGGCAGTGATTGCTGAACAGCGGCTCACCGAGAATCGAATAGCGGATCGCGCCGCAGGCGCAGCCGCCGGTAAAAGGCCTGGTCATCGGAAGATCTCCCACTCACTTCTCGCCACTGATCTCGTCGAGCTGACGCACGACCTTCTTCCAGCCGCCGCTCATGACCGTGTAGGCCGACTCGTTCCTCGGCATGACGAAGCCCGCATGCACCAGGCGGATCCGCGTGCCGGCTTCGACCGGGGTGAGGGACCACGTCACGACGGTATCGAGCGGCGCGCCGTAGCCGGTGTTGCGTTCGTCGCCGCCCTTCCAGGCATAGACGAGGCGCCGGTTCGGTACGACTTCCAGAACCCGGCAATGGATGACGCCATCCCAGTTGCCGCCCGGCGTGGTCTGGAACGTGAAGGCCTTGCCTTCGATGGCTTCGAAGCCGGTCGGCTGCATCAGCCAGCGCGCGATCAACTGGGCGCTGGTCAGCGTCTTCCAGATCGTCTCGGGCGCGTGAGGGAAGACCTCCTCCAAAACAATGTCTTGGACGATGTCTTTAGTCTCGGCTTTGAACTCGGCTGCACTCACGGATCGATCTCCTTCAAGAGGTCACGCAGATTCTGGAAGCGCTCGCGCCAGAACACGCCGTAATGGTCCATCCAGGTGACCAGCGGCTCGAGTCCTTGCGGCGCGGCGCGGTAATAGACGTTGCGGCCCTCGGCGCGCTCGGCGACGAGGCCGGCCTGCTTCAGCGACTTCAAATGCTGCGAGATCGCGCCCTGCGTCACGCCGCTGCCGCGGGTGAGTTCGGCGACGCTGATCTCCTTGCTCTCGAACACGCGCTCGAACACGGCGCGGCGGGTCGGATCGGCGAGGGCGCGCATCACGGTCGTGACGGGATTTGGGGCGGCTTCGATCATGGATATTCGATTAGCATTCGCTAATGCATTAGTCAATACTAATTTGTTGGCTGTATAGGGTTGGATCACTGCCTTGACTATGACTGACCGGTCAGTCATAAATAGGGAATGACAAAGAAGCCCACCAAAGCAGCCACGCCAACCGCAGCTCGCGCCGATGCGAAGGGCCGTGCGCCCGCCGACGCTCCGCCCGCTTCGAACCGTGCCACGCGTGCGGCCGAGCGTCGGTCGGCCATCGTGGAAGCGGCGATGGAGGAGTTCATCGCGCGCGGCTTTGCCGCGACGCGGCTCGACGATATCGCCAAGCGGGCGGGCGTGGCCAAGGGCACGATCTACCTGCACTTCAAGGACAAGGAATCGATGTTCGAGGAGCTCGTGCGCACGGTGATCGTGCCGGTCGTGGCGAAGCTGAATGCGCTGCCGCCGCCGACGGGCTCGGTGCGCGATCTCGTCGAGGCCTTTGCCGGTAACTTCCTCAAGGAGGTCATCGGCACGAGGCGCGGCGATCTCGTGCGATTGATCGTGGCGGAAGGGCCGCGCTTTCCGTCCGTCGCCGATTTCTACTATCGCGAGGTCGTCTCGCGCGGGACCGCTGGCATGCGCGCGCTGATCGAGCTCGGCATTGCCCGCGGCGAGATCCGCGAGAAGAACCTCGCGCGCTATCCGCAGATCCTGGTCGCACCGGCGATGATCGCGGTGATCTGGCAGAGCCTGTTTGCGCGGCACGCGCCGCTCGACGCCCAGGACATGCTGCGCGTCCATCTCGATTTGATTTTTGGCGAACGGAGGACGACATGAGGTCGTCACGAGCAATTTCTGTGGTTGCATTGGCTGCCGTCCTTGCAACCGGCCTTGCCGGCTGCAAGGACAAGCGCGATCCCGGATTTCAGGGTTGGGTCGAGGCCGACATGATCTTCGTCAGCCCGGACGAAGCGGGCCGGGTGACGAAGCTCAATGTCCGCGAGGGCGACGAGGTGAAGGTCGGCGATCCCCTCTATTCCGTCGACGACGATCTCCAGCTTGCCGACCTCAACCAGAACAAGGCGACACTGGCCAATGCGCAGCAGACCTATGATCGCGCGGCCTCGCTGAACAAGACTGGCTCCGGTACGCAGGCCAATCTCGATTCCGCCGTGTCGTCCTTGCGTGTCGCCGAAGCGCGGGTCGCGACGTCGGAGACGCGAATGGCGCGGCGCAGGGGCTTTGCGCCCGTTGCCGGCACCATCCAGCAGATCTACTTCCGCGAGGGCGAAATGGTGGCGGCGCAGCGGCCGGTGCTCTCGATCATGCCGCCCGGCAACATGAAGCTGCGCTTCTTCGTTCCGGAGACCGAGTTGCCGAAGCTTGCGATCGGCGACACGGTGCGCATCTCTTGCGACAATTGCGCGGCGGATCTCACCGCAAAGATCTATTTCATCGCGACCTCGGCCGAATATACTCCGCCTGTCATCTACAGCCTCGATGAGCGCAACAAGCTGGTCTATTTGATCCAGGCGCGGCCCTCGCGGCCCGATGCCCTGCGGGTCGGACAGCCGATCGACGTCTATCTCCATCCAAAAACGCCGGTGGCCGACAAGCGATGAGCGGCGGCAACGGCATCGCGATCGACGTCAAGGGCCTGACCAAGTCGTTTGGCGGCCGCGAGGTCGTGCACGATCTGTCGATGCAGGTGAAGCGCGGCTCGATCTACGGCTTCCTCGGGCCGAACGGCTCGGGCAAGACCACCACCATCCGCATCCTCTGCGGCCTGCTCACGCCCGACAGCGGCGAGGGCACCTGCCTCGGCTACGACATCCGGCGCGATGCCGAAAAGATCAAGCGCCAGGTCGGCTACATGACCCAGCGCTTCAGCCTGTACCAGGACCTCTCGGTGCGCGAGAACCTCGAATTCGTCGCGCGCCTCTATGGCCTCGCCGATCCACGCGGCGCCGCGCGCGACATGATCAAGCGGCTCGGGCTGTCGGGGCGCGAGGAGCAGCTCGCGGGCGAGCTCTCCGGTGGCTGGAAGCAGCGGCTCGCGCTCGGGGCCTGCACGCTGCCCAGTCCGAAACTGCTGCTGCTGGACGAGCCCACCGCCGGCGTCGATCCCAAGGCGCGGCGCGACTTCTGGAACGAGATCCATGCGCTCGCGGCCGACGGCCTCACCGTCCTGGTCTCGACCCACTACATGGACGAGGCCGAGCGCTGCCACGAGATCGCCTACATCGCCTACGGCCATCTCCTGGCGCACGGCACGGTCGAGGAGGTGATCGCGAAGTCCGCCCTGACGACCTACACCGTGACGGGCGAGGAGCTCAACGGGCTGACGGCCGCGCTCACCGGCAAGCCCGGCGTAGATATGGTGGCGCCGTTCGGCACTTCGCTGCACGTTTCCGGGCGCGACGTCGCCGCGCTCGAGGCCAGCATCGCGCCGTGGCGCGAGAAGGGCGGCCTGCACTGGCACAAATCATCGCCCTCGCTCGAAGACGTGTTCATCGAATTGATGAGCCGTTCCAGGGACAATTTCCAATGAGCGCCGCCGATCACCCCGCACCCGCGCACGAGATCCGCGAGCGCTTCGGCTTCTGGAAGCGCTCCTATGCGATGCTGGTCAAGGAGTTCATCCAGCTCAAGCGCGACCGCGTCTCGTTCGCGATGATCGTGATGTTGCCGGTGATGCAGCTTCTGCTGTTCGGCTATGCCATCAACACCACGCCGCACCATCTGCCGAGCGCGGTGCTGCTCCAGGAGGATTCGGATCTTGCCCGCTCGGTGTTGAAGGCGCTGGAGAACACCGCCTATTTCCGCTTCATCTACGAGGTGCACGATGTCGACGATTTCGACAACCTGCTGAAATCGGGCAAGGTGCTGTTCGGCGTCGAGATTCCGCGCGGCTTCGAGCGGGCGGTGCGGCGCGGCGACAGGCCGGCGCTGCTGGTTGCGGCCGACGCCACCGATCCCGTTGCGGCCAGCGCCGCGCTCGGCTCGCTCGGCATGGTCGTACAGACCGCGCTTGCGCACGATCTCTATATCGGCAATCCGCCCGAGATGCCGTTCGAGATCCGCGCGCATGCGCGCTACAATCCGGCCGCGTCGTCCAGCCTCAATATCGTGCCGGGCCTCGTCGGCACCATCCTCACCATGACCATGCTGATCTTCACCGCGCTCTCGGTCACCCGCGAGGTCGAGCGGGGCACCATGGAGAGCCTGCTGTCGATGCCGATCAAGCCGGTCGAGGTGATGTTCGGCAAGATCGTTCCTTATGTGCTGGTTGGCTTCCTTCAGGCCTTCCTCATCATCGGCATCGGTGTCGGCCTGTTCGGCGTGCCCTTGCTCGGCAATCTGTTCCTGCTCGCGCTGCTGTCGACCTTGTTCATCGCTACAAATCTGTCGATTGGCTACACCATCTCGACCGTGGTGCAGAACCAGCTCCAGGCCATGCAGATGGCCATGATGTTCTTCCTGCCGAGCATTCTGCTCTCCGGATTCATGTTCCCGTTCGCCGGCATGCCGGTCTGGGCGCAATATCTCGGTGAATGCCTGCCGCTGACCCACTACTTGCGGATCGTCCGCGCCATCATGCTGAAGGGCGCGACCATGCAGAATTTGCACTTCGACGCGCTGGCGCTGGCGATCCTGATGCTGGTCGCCATGACCATCGCGGTGACGCGCTTCCGCCGTACGCTGGATTGAGGCACAATGCCCCGGAATCGAGGGGTGGAATGGTCAGGTTTGCCAGCAGGAAGACCCGGCAGCATGCCGTGATGTCGGACGAGTTCGAGCGCGAGCTGACGCGAGAAGTGCTGCGGACCGAGCTGTTGCGGGTGAGGGCGCTGATCACGACGGGCTGCGTCATGATCCTGTTCCTCACCGCAACCTACCTGATCGACCCTGCCATCGTGAACCGGGTCTGGCGCGGGACGGAGGGCTTGGTCCGCGAATACATGCTCTTGGGGGGCTTCATCCTCTTCGAGGTCTGGGTCCACAGCCAGATCAGGCGAAACCTCAAGCTCGATCGCGACCTGCCGGTGATCAGGCGCTATATCGGCGCTCTCATCGAAACGTCGCTGCCGACGATCATCCTGATTCTGCAGATTCGCAGCATGGGCGCTGGGCCCGCGCTCGGTTTCGTGCTGCCACTGGCCTATTTCATCTTCATCATTCTTTCGACGCTGCGGCTCGATTTCTGGCTGTCCACCTTCACGGGATTTGTGGCCGCAGCCGAACTCCTAGCCGTCGCGCTGTACTACAATTCGGCCAGCGACGCTGGCGAACCGCTGATCTACTTTCACGCTGTGCGCAGCACCATCATCCTGATCTGCGGCGTGCTCGCCGGCTCCGTCGGCGCGCGGCTGCGGCGGCAATTTGCCGCGAGCATCGCGGCCGCCACCGCGCGTGATCGCGTCACCAACCTGTTCGGCCAGCACGTCTCGCCGCAGGTGGTGGAACGGCTGATGGCGGCGGGGCCCAGCGCGGGCGGCGACCTTCGCCGCGTCGCGGTGATGTTCGTCGATTTCCGCGGCTTCACCGCCAGCGCGCGGTTGCGCACCCCGCAGGAGGTGGTTGACCGGCTCGACGGTGCGTTCGCCGTGCTGGTCGACATTCTCGATCGTCAGGGCGGCATCGTGAACAAGTTTTTGGGCGATGGCTTCCTCGCCCTGTTCGGCGCGCCGCTGGAGGCCTCCGACGCCGCGCACCGCGCGGTTGCCGCAGGCCGCGAGATGCTGGCCGCGATGGACCGCATCAACGCGCAAACGAGCTGGCCGCTGCGGATCGGCATCGGCATCCATTTCGGCGAGGTCGTTGCCGGCAATATCGGCTCGCCCCGGCGCAAGGAGTACACGGTGATCGGCGACACCGTGAACTTCGCCTCGCGGCTGGAGGCACTCAACAAGGAGTTCGGCTCGCACCTCCTGATCTCCGCGTCCGTCCGCGAGGCGCTCGGCGACGACGGTGAGGACGCCGTCGCGCTCGGCGAGGTCGCGGTTCGCGGCTACGAGCACAAGGTGGCGGTGTTTCAACTGGGGTGAGCGACTGTGTTCGCTGTCAAGCGGGTTGCCATGGTGTTTTCGTCCTGATCATGACGTTGAGGATGGTAAGCAGCTTGCGGGCGACGGCGATCAGGGCAACGAGCTTCGGCTTTCCCTTGGCCACGAGGCGCTCAAAGAAGGCCTTGAGGACGGGGTTGTGACGTCTGGCGGTCATTGCTCCCATGAACAATACCGTTCGCACCGCTTGTCGCCCGCCACCAATGAAGCTTTTTCCGCGCCATTGGCCGGATTGGCGCGTGTAGGGCGCCAAGCCGGCCAGTGCCGCAATCTGCTTGCGGTTCAGGCGGCCGAGCTCTGGCAGCTCGGCCATCAAGGTCCGGGCAATGATGGGCCCAACGCCGGGAACGGAGGCGAGCAAATCCTCTGCTTCGCGCCAGGCCGGCGAAGATCGCACTGCATCGTCGATGTCCGTATCGACGCTGACGAGCTCCTTCTCCAGCGCCTTGATCAGCCGTGTGATGCTCTTTCTTAAATGCTGCGAGGTTGCGCGCTTTTCCCGTTGCCGCTCGGCACCTATCATGTCCACGATTTGACGCCGGCGCGTCACCAAATCCGACAAAAACCGTGTCGCCTCATCCGGCAAAGGCCGGGGTTCGGGCCGTGTCGCTGCGGCAAAGTGAGCGATTACAGAAGCATCGATCGGATCGGTCTTGGCGCGTTGTCCGAGTGCCTTGGCAAAGGCACGGACCTGCGCCGGATTGACAACGACGATAGGAAGGCCGGCGCCGCCAACTGCCGCTGCCGCAATGGTCTCGAAGCCGCCCGTCGCCTCGAGCGCCACAATAGTGGGGGCAAGCTGTTTCAGCCGAGCGGTCAGCTGCTCCAACCCCGCACCGTTGCGTTCTACGACGAACGCCTCACCACCGGGATGAACTGCAACGTCAAGACGGTCCTTCGATACGTCGATACCAACTGCGATGATATCCATGGTCACCCTTCCTTGCCTAATCGGGCTTCGCACTTTGCGGCCCAGGCGACTGTTCGGGTTCAATGGACTAACGGACGGGGCACCTCTCTCACCCACGGCCTGCAACGACCTGGGGGGTTGCGGGCTCCCGTCCGTCACCGCAACGTCTACAATAGCAGACCTGCGGCGCTTCGACTTACAAGCGGCTCGCGTTTCGTTGAAGGCGCGTGATGAAATATCCCACGGCGATTTCCGCTCATATTGTCAGGACGCCGAAACCTCTCGGCTTCCGTTTGCCACGCGGAGAGAACCCATGACCCGATTGACCCTTGTCTCGGCCGCCCTGATCGCCGCCGCCGTCTATCAAACCCAGGTCGCAGCCGCTCGCGACGTCGCCCCGCGGCGCGCCTCGCCTCAGGCGGCTGCGGATTGCGTGAGGGCTCCGGCACAGGGCGCGTTTGCCTCAGCGCCCTACAAGCAGCCGCCCTGCACGCCGAGGGCAGCGAATTAACGCGCAAGGCGAGGTCGGGTTGGCAACGTCCGCCGGCCCGACCTCGCGTCCCCCGCGGGCATCGCCGGTTTCTCGACTGCGGTACCTCGGTAGTGCTTGACTCCCATCTCATCTAGTCATCTATATGACTATATGAATGCAGCCCCGCACGACGACCGCCTGCCACGCTACCAGCGCCTGCGCGACGACCTCGCCGCGCGGATCAACCGCAATGAATGGCTGCCGGGCGAGCCGATCCCGTCGGAGGCCGAGCTCGCGGCGCATTACGGCGTCGCCATCGGCACCGTGCGCAAAGCGATCGATCAGCTCGTTGCCGATACCGTGCTGGAGCGCCAGCAGGGCCGCGGCACCTTCGTGCGCCGGGCGCGCTTCAACTCCTCGCTATTCCGCTTCTTCCGCTTCCAGTCCGAGAGCGGCGAGCGGCGCGTGCCGAAGAGCCGCATCATCCGGCGCAAGAGCGTTCCGGCGAATTCGGCCGTTGCGTCGGCGCTGCGCATCCCTGTCGGCGAGCCCGTGATCAGCCTGTCGCGTCTGCGCCTGATCGACGATGTACCGCTGCTCGCCGAAGAAATCTGGCTCCAGCAATCGCGCTTCGCGCCGATCCTGGAGATCGACACCGCCGAATTCGGCGACCTGCTTTATCCGCTCTACGAGGAGCGCTGCGGGGAGGTGGTGGTGTCGGCCGAGGAAATTCTGACGGTCGAAACCGCCAACGAGATGCAGGCCCGCCTGCTGCGCCTCGAAGCGCACGCACCATTGATCGTGATCGAGCGCCTCGCGCTCGATCTGGAGCGGCGGCCGATCGAATGGCGCAGGTCGAGGGGGCCGGCCGACCGGTTCCGCTACCACGCCGAGATCAGGTGAGAGCGACCTTTCAACGACATCAAGCAATAACGAATTCAAGGGAGAAACAATGTCAAACTGGTACAGCGAAAGCTCGCCGCTGGAGCGGCGCACGTTCTGGGCAAGCTTTGGCGGCTGGGCGCTGGATGCGCTCGACGTCCAGATGTTCGGCCTTGCCATTCCCGCGCTGATCGCCGCCTTCGGCATCAGCAAGGCCGATGCGGGCCTGCTCGGCTCGGTCACGCTGTTCTTCGGCGCGTTCGGCGACCGTTTTGGCCGCGTCAAGGCGCTTCAGATTACCGTTGCGACCTTTGCGCTCGCGACCTTCGCCTGCGCGTTCGCGATGACTTACAACCAGCTCCTGATCCTGAAGGCGATTCAGGGCCTCGGCTTCGGCGCCGAATGGGCTTGCGGCGCGGTGCTGATGGCCGAGATCATTCGCCCCGAGCATCGCGGCAAGGCGCTGGGCTCGGTGCAGAGCGCCTGGGCCGTGGGGTGGGGCGCAGCTGTGCTGCTCTCGGCCCTCGTGTTCACTTATGCACCCGCCGACATCGCCTGGCGGCTGCTGTTTGCGCTGGGGCTGTTGCCCGCGCTCCTCATCATCTTCATCCGCCGCGGCTTGAAGGAGCCGCCGCGCGCGGTCGCAGCCGACAAGACGCCATTCTTCGCCACGCTCTCGGGCATCTTCCATCGTGACGTGCTGCGCTCGACGCTGATCGGAGGCCTGTTTGGCATCGGCGCCCATGGCGGTTACGCGGCCCTGACCACGTTCCTGCCGACATACTTGCGCGAAGTGCGGCATCTGTCGGTGCTGGGCTCCAGCGGCTATCTCGCAGTCATCATCGTTGCCTTCTTCTGCGGCTGCATCGCGAGCGGCATCATCAGCGACCGCATCGGCCGCAGGGCCAATGTCACCTTCTTCGCCAGCGCCTGCATCGTCACCGTGCTGATCTACATCTTCGCGCCGCTGACCAACGGCGAGATGCTGGTGCTCGGCTTTCCGCTCGGCTTCTTCTCGGCCGGCATTCCCGCCAGCATGGCGGCGCTGTTCAGCGAGCTCTATCCGGCCGGCGTGCGCGGCACCGGTGTCGGCTTCTGCTACAATTTCGGCCGCATCGTCTCCGCCGCGTTCCCCTTCCTCGTGGGCTATCTCAGCGACCATATCGGGCTCGGACCGGCGATCGGCATCGATGCGGCCTTCGCCTATTCGCTGGTGCTGATCGCGGTGGTGCTGCTGCCCGAAACCCGCGGCAAGGTTTTCGAACAAGCCGCGGCGACGCGCGCCTGACGCCGGATGGGGAGCAGTCACCATGATATCCCGCGAGCGTGGCCTGACGCGCCGCCAATTCGGCACAGGCCTTGTATCCCTCGTGTCGGCCACGGCCGTCGCGAGCCGAGCGAAGAGTGAGACGAGCTTGCCGACAATCGATACCCATGCCCATGTCTTCCACCGCGGCCTCAAGCTCGCGCCCGGCCGGCGCTATGCCCCAGATTACGATGCGCCGCTGGCGCTCTATCTGGAGCAGCTCGACCGCAATGGCATGAGCAATGGCGTGCTGGTGCAGCCGAGCTTTCTCGGCGCCGACAATTCCTATCTGGTCGAGAGCCTGAAGACTTCCGGCGGACGCCTGCGTGGTATCGCGGTGGTCGATCCTTCCGTGACCGCGGACGAACTGCGCGCGCTCGATCGCGCCGGCGTCGTCGGCATCCGCCTCAATCTGGTCGGTCAGCCCTTGCCCGATCTCGCTGCCGGCGAATGGAAGGCGCTGCTCGGAAACGTGAAATCGATGGGCTGGCAAGTCGAGCTCCAGCGCAACGCGTCCGACCTCGCAGTGCTGGCGCCGCAGCTGCTCGACCATGGTGTCACCGTCGTGCTCGATCACTACGCGTTGCCGGATCCGAAACTCGGCGTCGCCGATCCCGGCTTCCAGTCGGTGCTGAAGCTCGGCGCGACGCGAAATGTCTGGGTCAAGATCTCGGCGCCGTATCGCAACGGCGCGAGCGGCGAGAGTTTTGCGAAGGAGGCCTATCCGCTGCTGCGCAAGGCTTACGGCCTCGACCGCCTGCTGTGGGGCAGCGACTGGCCGCACACGCAGTTCGAGGCGTCGCAGGCTTACGCGAAAAACCGGCAGTTTCTCGATGCGCTGATCGTCGACGACAGCGAGCGCGCGCGGGTGCTCGCATCGCCGCATCAGCTGTTCCGCTTCTGATTCTCCCTCCTGATCTCCTCGCGCGATTGCTCCGAATGCTCCGAATTTTGGGGCATGACGAGCGATGTCGCCGGCCTGTAGACTGCCGGCGATGCGGCCGGTTGAGGCCGCGATTTTCATGAGGAAGTGAAGATGCAGCGCCGCTACATCACCGTCGACGTGTTCACCGACCGCGCCTTCGGCGGGAACCAGCTCGCCGTGGTGCTCGATGCCGGCGGGCTCACGACGCAGCAGATGCAGGCGATCGCGACCGAGTTCAATTATTCCGAGACGACCTTCGTGCTGCCACCGCGCGACAGGGCCAATGACGCCGAGGTGCGCATCTTCACGCCGGTGCTGGAGATTGCCTTTGCCGGCCATCCCAATGTCGGCACCGCCTTCGTGCTGGCCTCGATGGCAAAAGAGCTGAAACCGCGCCTGCTGTTTGAGGAGAAGGCCGGGCTCGTGCCGGTCGAGATCGTGAGAGAACAGGGCCGGGTGGTCAGAACCGAGCTCACCGCGCCCCAGCCTTTGGCGCGGCTGTCGCAATTGTCTGCCGCTGAAGCTGCAAGCTGCGTCTCGCTCGGTGCGGATGACATCAAGGTCGACAGCCACGCGCCGCAGATCGTCAGCGTTGGAAACGCGTTTCTGGTGATGGAGCTGCATTCGCGCGAGGCGCTCAAGCGCGCCCGGCCCGATGCGGCGGCCTACGGCAAGGTCTTGCCGCGGGACGGCGCCCGCTCGGTATGGTTCTACACGCGCGACGTGCCGCCAGCGGAGGCGCCTTGCGACCGGCAGGCGCGGATGTTCATGCGCGGCGCCAGCGGCCTCGTCGAGGATCCCGCCACCGGCAGCGCGACGGTCGCCGCGGCCGCGCTGTTTGCCGATCTCGATCCCACGCGCGATGGCGAGTTGAAGCTCACCGTGGGCCAGGGCTTTGACATGGGACGGCCAAGCATCCTCCGGACGCGCGTGCGCAAGCAGGATGGTAAGATCACGTCCGCTCATGTCGGCGGCAGCTGCGTGCAAATGATGGAAGGGACGTTTCGGCTGGCGGGGGAGGGGTGAGCTCTCTCCACGCGCCAAGACGAACTCGCGCCAGATCCGTCATCCTGAGGTGCGAGCCCTTGCGAGCCTCGAAGGATGCACGGCCGAGATGCTACATCGGGGCACGCCGTCGTCCTTCGAGGGCCGCTGAAGAAGCGGCCACCTCAGGATGACGGCTACGGTTAAAGTCGTCCTCCCCGCCCGAAGGCCGCTACACCTGTCGTCCGGCCAAATTCCTCACCGCCACGCCATCGCGCTCCTCGATGATCTCCGCGATCATCTGGCGGTGGCAATGGGTGTGATCGCGTTCGTAGCAGAGCAGGCAGACCGGTCCGGCCTTCATCACCAGCGCCGAGAGCTCGTCCATCTCTTCCCTGGCCTGCGGCGTCTTCAGGTGCTTGGAATAGATCCTCTCCAGCACATCGTATTGGCCGCTGCGCGCGGCGAGGCGGCCTTCCTTCGGCGTGCCGAGCGCGGCGAGATGGACATAGGTGATCCCGCGCTCATCGAGGCCCGCGGACAGCTGCTTCTTCGAAAAGCCGGGCCGGCGCGAAGAGGTCACCGCGCGCACGTCGACCACGAGCTTGACGCCGGCCTCTACCAGCTCGTCGAGCACCGCCTTGGGCGGCGTCTGTTCATAACCGATGGTGAAGAGCTTTTTCGCCTTTGCCATGAACCATCCTCAGCTCACCCGTGCGATCAGTTCCATGGCGCCGGCCGGTGCGCGCACCTTGCCCTCGTGGATGACATAGGCGAACACGTCACGCGGCTCCTTCTTCGGCTTGGCCTTGTCGACCTTCGGCAGATCGTCGGGTTCACTCCCCTCGGCCCAGTCCTGAAAGCGCTTGGCCCAGGCATCGAGCTGCTTCGGCGGATAGCAGGTCTTGATCTCGTCATTGCCCTTCTGGAGCCGTGCATAGACGAAATCGCCGGCGACGTCGGCGATCGCCGGATATTTGCCGTGCTCGGCGAACACGACAGGCGTCTCGAACTCGCGGATCAGCGCGACGAAGTCCGGTGCGCAAAAGCTGTCGTGGCGGACCTCGACGACATGGCGCAGCGCGCGCCCCTCGAGCTTGCGCGGCAGCAGCTCGAGGAACTTGCCGAAATCGGCGCCGTCGAACTTTTTCGTCGGCGCGAACTGCCACAGCACCGGTCCGAGATGGTCGCCGAGTTCCAGCACGCCGGAATCATAGAACCGCTTGATGGAATCGCCGGCCTCGGCGAGCACGCGGCGGTTGGTGGCGAAGCGGGGTCCCTTCACCGAGAACACGAAACCATCGGGCACTTCGCTGGCCCATTTCCGGAAGCTCTCCGGCTTCTGCGAGCCGTAATAGGTGCCGTTGATCTCGATCGAGGTCAGCTTCGAGGCGGCGTAGGACAGCTCCTTGGCCTGCGTGAGCTTCTCCGGGTAGAACACGCCGCGCCAGGGCTCGAAGGTCCAGCCGCCCACGCCGATGAAAATGTTGCCGGATTTTTTGGACGCGGTTTTTGCTTTGGCCACGGGAGGGTCTCGCATCGACGGGGAGGGACCTCATCCTAATCAAACCAGATGTGATTGGCCAGTTGCGCCGTCCCGTCTAAGGTCGCAACGGGACCCGCGCAAAAGGAGAACAAGAATGCGGATGCTGATGGTGGGAGCGGCGCTCGTCATGATGACATCTGCTGCCATGACGTTTGGTGCCATGGCCGACGATGACGACGATGCCAAGGGTGCGCAGAAGCTCGCCATGCAGGGCCGCGACGATTACTGGCATTGCCTGGCGCGGGAATATTCGCGCGACTCCAATCAGGGAATGTCGGAACAGGATTTCGGCCGCTCGGTCGCGGGCGCCTGTCCGTCGGAGCGGCAATATTACCGGGTGGCGTTGCTCGACTATCTCACCACGCAATATCCGAACATCGATGCCGGCGCCCATCTCGCCACCGCGAACAGGGCGGTCGAGTCGGCGCAGAAGGACATCGTGACGGCCTTCGTCAAGCACAGGCCGCCCGCAAAGTAGGGCAGTGGCGAATGGCCAATCGCGAAGAGGGCATGTAAGCCGGCGATCCTCATGCGCGACGAGCCATTCGCTACTCGCCCCTTCGCGGAGGGCTCTTCCAGCTCCGCGCGCATCCATGGTATCACTGGAGGCATCTGGAACAGGGATGGGCTTCCATGTCGTCTGAGTCGATGGGTGGCATTCTGGGCGCGATCGTCGCGGCGGTCGTGCTTGCGGTCGCCGTCGTATTGGGGCCGATCGGCCAGTACGGCAAGCCGCCCAGGCCGGCAAAGGCCGAGCCGGCTCCGGCGGCAGCGCCCGCTGTCCCGGCCGCCCCCGTGCCGCGTGGGCCGGTGATCAAGGAAGTCCCGAATTAGCAAGGGTCTAAAAAAGAGCGCTATGCCCCCTTGCGAAGCGGTTTTGCCGTACCTATTTAGCTTCTAACGGCGACGTTGAGTGAAACCTCCGGCGCTGGAACGACCTTGGAATAGCTTGGGCTCGCGCCGGATGTACGCGCGGTCCGCCATTCCGGGGTCGTTGGCATTTTTGGGCCCTTTTTGGGCCTTTCCCCACAGACCCCCGGCTCGGTAGATCTTGGCAGCGCAACGTCTTGGCAGCGCAGGACGCGGCGGATATACGCTGCCGTCATGAATGAAGCGATCAGACCGGGCTCCGGCACTCCCCCGCAGGCTCAAGAGGCGCCGGAACTGTCGGTCATCGTCCCGACGTTCAACGAGCGCGACAACGTCACGGTGCTGTACCGGCGGCTGGAGGCGACGCTCGCCAACGTCGCCTGGGAAGTCGTGTTCGTCGACGATAATTCGCCCGACGGCACCTGGGACGTCGTGCGCGCGCTGGCGCAGCGCGACAGCCGCGTGCGTTGTGTCCGCCGCATCGGCCGCCGCGGCCTATCGGGCGCCTGCATCGAGGGTATCCTGGCCTCCAGCGCGCCCTATGTGGCCGTGATCGATGCCGACCTCCAGCACGACGAGACGCAACTGCCGAAGATGCTGTTGCTGCTCGCAAGCGACCAGGCCGATCTCGTCGTCGGCAGCCGCTACATCGAGGGCTACAAGAGCGAAGGCTTCAACAAGCAGCGCGCCGGCGCCAGCGCGCTTGCGACCGAACTCGCCAGGAAGGTGCTGCGGGTCGAGATCGCCGATCCCATGAGCGGCTTCTTCATGGTTCGCCGCGACCGTTTCGAGGAGCTCGCGCCGAAGCTGTCGGTGCACGGCTTCAAGATCCTGCTCGACCTCGTCGCGAGCGCGAACGGTGGCTTGCGAGCCGTTGAAATTCCCTACACGTTCGGTCAGCGCCAGCACGGCGAGAGCAAGCTCGATTCCATGGTCGCGCTGGATTTTCTCGGCCTGGTGCTGGCCAAATTCACCAACGATGCTGTCTCGCTTCGCTTCATCCTGTTCGCGATGGTCGGCGGCATCGGCCTCGTGGTGCATCTGACGACGCTGTTCATCGCCCTTCAGCTGTTCAAGGCGCCGTTCGCGGAGGCGCAGGCCGCGGGCGCCGTCGTCGCCATGACCAGCAACTTCGTCCTCAACAACTTCCTCACCTATCGCGACCAGCGGCTGAAGGGCTTTGCGCTGCTGCGCGGCTTGATCGCCTTCTACATCGTGTGCAGCGTCGGCCTGCTCGCCAATGTCGGCGTCGCCTTCTCTGTCTACGACCAGGAGCCGATCTGGTGGCTGGCCGGCATGGCCGGCGCGCTGATGGGCGTGGTGTGGAACTACGCAATGTCCGGACTGTTCGTCTGGCGCAAGAAATAGCTCGACATGGGCGGGGCTGACGCGCGGATTGTCCGCAATACCGCGCTGGTGATCGTTGCGCTGGTCGGCTTGCGGCTGGTCGCGGCCGCGTTCACGCCCATCACCTTCGACGAAGCCTATTACTGGATGTGGTCGAAGAACCTCGCCGGCGGATATTACGACCACCCGCCGATGGTCGCCTATGTGATCCGCGCCGGCACCATGATCGCCGGCGACACCGAGCTCGGCGTCCGCGTGTTCTCGATCCTGCTCGCGCTGCCGATGAGCTACGCGATCTACCGCTCCGCCGCCATCCTGTTCGGTGGCGCGCGGGTGGCGGCGACCAGCGCCATCCTGCTCAACGTGACGATGATGGCCTCGGTCGGCACGCTGATCGTCACGCCCGATGCGCCGCTGCTGGTTGCCTCCAGCTTCGTGCTGTTCTTCCTCGCCAAGGTGCTGGAGACCGGCCGCGGCGTCTGGTGGCTCGCCGTCGGCGCGGCGGTCGGCGCGGCGCTGCTGTCGAAATACACCGCGATGTTCTTTGGCGCTGCGATCCTGATCTGGCTTGCGGCCGTGCCGAAACTGCGGCGCTGGTTCCTCTCGCCCTGGCCCTATCTCGGCGGTCTCGTTGCGTTCGCGCTGTTCTCACCGGTGATCCTGTGGAATGCGGATCATCAATGGGTCTCGTTCGTGAAGCAGCTCGGCCGCGCGAAGATCGAGGACTTCCGTCCCGTCTTCATCGCCGAGCTGATCCCGACCCAGATCGCCTTTGCGACCCCGCTGGTCTTCATCCTCGGCGCGATGGGCCTGCACGCGCTGACCTGGCGCCGGGCCGGCGCGCTGGCCTCGCGTTTGCTGATCGAGACGCTGTTCTGGACCATCGTCGTCTATTTCGTCTGGCATTCGCTGCATGCCCGCGTCGAGGCCAACTGGTTCGCGCCGGTCTATCCGCCCTTCATCGTTGCCGCGGCCGCCGCCGCCAATCTCGTGCAGTGGCAACCACGCGCGCGCCGCCTGGTGGACTTCTGCCTGCGCTGGGCCGCGCCCGTAGGCATCGTGATGTTTGCCGCGCTGATCGTGCAGGCCAACACCGGCTGGCTGTCGGGCTATCGCCGCGACGCGACGGTGCGCAGCGTCGGCGTCGGCTGGCGTGAACTCGCCGCCGAGATCGAGGCGGTGCGCGCGCGCAGTGGCGCGACCTGCGTGCTCGCGCAGGACTACGGCACCACGGGCTGGCTCGCCTTCTATCTGCCGCGCGGCACCTGCGTGGTGCAGCAGAACCAGCGCATCCGCTGGGTCAACATGCCCGAGCCCGATCCAAAGCTGCTTGCCGGCAAGGTGATCTCTGTCGACGAGCTGCGCCCGGACGGCCATCCCGCCCTCGACGAGCTCTTCGCGAAGGTGACGCAAATTGCGCAATTGCAGCGCAAGCGCGGGCCGCTCGTGATTGAAACCTACGGCATTGATCTGCTCGAAGGCGCCAAGGGCGACGTGCTCGACCGCTCGCCGCCGCCGGAAGCGCGGTAGGCGGCCCCAAAAATCAGTCGATCATCTCGGCCCTGGCGGCGGCCTGGCTCGGCCCGTTCTGGTCGCGCCAGAACCAGACGGTCACGACGCCGGAGCGGCCGCGGACCTGCGTGAGCAGGGGACCCGACAGAATGCCGTCGGGAGCGCCGTGGAAGTCGGCCGCATCCAGCAGCGTATCGGTCAGCGCGAGCCGCGCACAGTTCTGGGCGGCAACCTCCATCAAGCGGTTCGCGACGTTGACCGTGTCGCCGGTCGCCGTGATGTGCTGGTGGCTTTCGCCGAGGCGGGAGGCGACGATCGGGCCGAAATGCGCGCCGATCTTGAAACCGAGCTGGCCGCGGAGGGCAGGCGGCAGCGAAGCGATCCAGCGATCGACGCTGCGATACAGGTCGATCGAGCATTGCAGCGCGCGCGCCGCGTCGTCGGGCATCGCGTGTGGCAGTCCGAACAGGATCATGGCGCCGTCGCCGAGAAAGCCGGTGATCAGGCCGCCGCAATCGACCGCGGCCTTGTCGATCAGCGCGTGAAATGCCCTCAGCAGATGCTGCAGCTCGTCCGGATCGATCCGTTCGCTGAGCGTCGTGAAACCGGAGAGATCGATGAAGACGACGGCCGCATCCTGCCGGACCGGCCTGGACAGGAAATTCGGATCGCGCGTCAGCCATTCCTGCACGGCGGGCGCCTGGAATTGCGCCAGCGACCTGCTCTTGGCGGCAAAATATTGCGTGCGGCGGCCGCCGGCCCACAGCTGCACGCCGGCAAAGACCGCGACCGGCGGCACCGCGGCGGCAAGTGTCGTCGCGGCGTTCAGCCAAACGCCGTGCGTGAAGGCGAACAGATTGAGCCCGGCCCAGGCGATCATCACCGCGGCGGCCGCGACGATGCCGGGCGCGCTGCGCCGCCAGGCGAGCAGGCCGACCAGCAGCATCGGCAAAAGGATCGCGAAAAGCGCGTCGGCGATGTGGACCTTGCGGTCGCGCACGATGCCGTCACCGGCGACGAGATGGGTGATCGCGGTCGAGATCACCTCGACGCCGGGCATCAGGGAATCGAACGGTGTCGGATAGAAGTCGCCGCCGCCGGCGACCGCGGCGCCGATCACGACGATGCGGTTCTCGATCGCCGCGCGATTGAGCGTACCGTCGAAGATGCTCTGCGCGCTGACGGTGCGGATGGTGCGGCGCGGGCCGTAATAGGTGATCGGCAGCGCGAAATCGCTGTCAGTCGACACCGCGCGATCGCCGAGCATGAGATGATCCGGCGCGATCGTCAGCGGCTTGTCGAGCGCGCGGGTCGCGACGCGCAAGGGAAATGACAGCTCGACCTTGTCGCGGGTCCGGAACAGCATCGGCACCGAAAGCGGCGAGCCCGACTGCCCCGTCGCGACGTTGACGACTCCGACCTCGGCGTGATCGGCGAAGGCGGGCAGCGGCAGCAGGAATCGCTCGGCCTGTGGCAGCGCGGCGAGGGGACCTTGGGTGCCCGGCTCCACGGTCTCGCTGGCGGTCGGGAAGATCGCCGCGGCGGCGAGCACCATGGGACCGGTGGCGAGCGTGTTGGCCAGCGTCGCGTCGCCGATCGCCGCGCTGCGGTCGACCAGCAGCAGGTCGATCGCGACGACCTTCGGCTTGAACTGCACGATGGTATCGACGACGCGCGCGAGATCGGCGCGCGGCAGCGGATAGCTGCCACCGCGTTTCACGACGGTGTCGTCGATCGCGACGATGGTGACGAGATCGGGCGGAGCCTGCACGCCGCGGACCTGGGTCCGCCAATCCGTCAGCGTCGCCTCGAGCCGATCGAGAAAGCGCAGATGACCGTTGGCGTGGCCGGCATAGATGCCGGCACCCCACAGCGCGGTGAGGACGAGTGCCACCAGGATCTGAACGCGTCTAGTCATTACGTGCTGCAATCTTCTTTGTGGCCCGGGCGTTGCTGCGCGGGCCTTAATTGTCCAGGCCTTATTGACCCAGTCTTGCCATCAGCGCGTCGACGCGCGGCTGGCCCCAGGTCTTGACGGTCAACGGGCCCGTTGCCTCGACATCGACGCCTTGGCCCGGTCCGAGCACGACGCCGCGTCCACGAGCCCTGCGGCTCACACCGACACGGCCGTCAGCAACGAAGACCGCGGTCTTGGCCTCAGCGACATCGACGGCCCATTTGGTCCCGCGCACTGCGGCGATCGCCTGCGGCGTCAGCACCTTGAAGGGATTGCCGCCGGGCTTCTTGGGCACCTCGATCAGCAGCGCCTTGCTGCTCAACTCCACGGAGTCAATATGTCCGTCGCGGTTGGCGTCCTTAAGTTCAAATCTCGCGCCGTTTTCCGCAACGATGGTGATGCCGTTGTCGCAGCGCCACACTTGCGTGCCCGCAGCCGATGGCGATGCGGTGCAGCCGACATTGACAGCCGGCTGTGCATTCGCAGACCCGATCAACTGAAACAACCACGCCAGAGCGAAAATACCGGCGCCCGCGATCCCTCTCATGCCAGCCTCCGTTTGCGTGCTTGGCACAGTTCAAAGCGATGTTGATACGGTACCGTATCACACGCAGAGGCTGCTGAAAAGTGCCGCTCTCGGAGCTATTTCCTCGGTGCGGTCTTTTCCAGTCCGACGCGATCAACTTTCAGTCAGGGCGCCGTGCCGCGTGAGCACTCTGTGCGCGATGTGTGATGTGGGACGGGCTCTGCCGCCACCCTGCTGGCACCCGCTGGAGAGGGCGGCGCGCACCAGCCTCGCGCAATGCTTCCCCGCTATTGTCCGGGTATTGAAGATCACGAAAACGACTTGGTTGGATGGCCTTAGAGGGGCGGCCTGTGACGTCCGTCGAACGTGCCGAACCGGCCGAGAATTATAGTTAACAGACGCTCCTAAGTCCGTAGTTCTGCGGACTTTTTTCTCGAAATGGGACAGCGTTAACGCGGTGCCTCATATCTGCCCGAACTTAATCTGCATTTAACTAAAAGTCGCCTTAATGACGCTCCGACCTCCTGCGAGATGCTGTTCCCGGATCGTGACCAGCGGCACTTCGAAGGGGGACTGAGTGACACCGTCCTGGACGCAAGGCGAATGAGTACGAGTATCGCTGCGCAGAGTAACGCGGCACGGAAGTCCAAGAATTCTCTTCGGAAGCCTTCCCGGAAAATGACCACCACCAATTGGCTGGGCGCCGCGGCGATCGGCTGCGTCGTGATGGGCGCCGGCTGGACCATCTACAGCAACGTCCTCGGCGCAAGTGTCTATCCGACCGTCGGCAGCATTGGCTACGACGAGCCCGTGATCAAGCGCGCGCCCAGGGTGGCGCTGCGTGAGGCCGGCGAGGCCATCAGGGACACCTTTGCGCTGCTGCCCGACCGGCTCCAGGTCGCAGCCCCGATCTCGCGCGAGATGTTCAACGAGCGCTTTGCCGCGGCCGCGACCCAGGGCGTTGCGTCGAACGCGAGCGCCGCGCCCGCAACCCAGGTCGCCGTCGCCAAGGAAGCGTCGAAGGACGCCCCCAAGCAGAGCGTGATCGCGAAGGTCGCGGAAGCGCTGAAGCCGGCGGCGCCGGCCAAGATTGCTGACAAGTCTGCGGACAAGGCCAAGCGTGCGCCGGATGCGCAGATGCAACTGGCTTCGGCCGATCCGGCCGAGATCGTGCCGGCGCCCGAGGCGAAGCCGAAATCATTTGCCGATCGCGCCAAGGCCGCGGTGATGTCGATCACCGGGCCGCGCCAGTCGATGGTCGAGAAGCTCTGGGGTAAGCGGGAGCCGTCCGGCGGGCTGCTGGCCTATGCCTCGGCCGATGCCAGCGTGACCGCGTCCATCGCGCCGAGGGAGCAGAACCCCATGCTCGGCGGTTCGGCGCCCTATGAGCGCGACACGGCGGTCTACGACATCACCGCCAAGATGGTTTACCTGCCCGACGGCACCAAGCTCGAGGCGCATTCCGGCCTCGGCTCCAATCTCGACGATCCGCGCTCCTCGCGCGTCCGCATGCGCGGCGTGACGCCGCCGCACATCTACATGCTGAAGCCGCGCGAAGCGCTGTTCCATGGTGTGCCGGCGCTGCGCCTGACTCCGATCGGCGGCGAAAGCGCGATCTACGGCCGCGACGGCCTGCTCGCCCACACCTTCATGCTCGGGCCGAACGGCGATTCCAACGGCTGCGTGTCGTTCAAGGACTATTACGCGTTCCTCGACGCCTACCGCAACAAGGGCATCCGCAAGCTCGCGGTGCTGGCGCGGGTCGAGTGATCTCAGTCAATTCGCGATGATCTCAAAGGGCCGCTTGCAGCGGCCCTTTTTCGTTTCTGATTTAGCCTGGCCAGCATTGTCCGCCGCCGTCGATCCTGAGCACCTGGCCCGAGACGAAGGCGCCCATGGGACCTGCAAAGAATTCGACGACGCGCGCGACCTCGTCGACGGTCGCGATGCGGTCGAGCGTGCCGGTCTCGACCATCCTGTCGGGGTCCACCGCGCGCGTGCCGAGGAAACGGCCGGTGCGGGTATCGCCGGGCGCGATGCAGTTGACGGCGATGTCGTAAGCGCGGAGCTGGTCGGCCAGGCATCGCGTGTAGTGGGTCACGCCGGCCTTCGACACCGCATAGATCGAGCCCTGGGTGCGGCCCTTGAACGCGGCGACCGAACCGAGCGTGACGATGCGGCCGCGGCGCCGCTCCATCATTCCCTTCGCGACCGCCTGGCAGGTCAGGATGGTCGAGAGCAGATTGCGCTCCAGCACCGCGCGCACATCGGCCTCCTTGATGTTTACCGCATCGTTCGGATCGGGCTTGCCGCCGGCGGCTGCGATGTCGCCGCCGGCATTGTGCACGAGAATGTCGATCGGGCCGAGGGCTGCTTCCGTCTCGGCGATCACGCGCGCGATGTCATCGCCCCTGGTGAGATCGCCGAGCACGCGCTGGCTGCGGACGCCGAATTGCTGGCCGATTTCTGCCGCCACCGCGGTGAGGGTGGTGCCCTCGCCATATTCCGCCGGCCCGTTCTCGCGCATGCCGTGGATGGCGACATCGGCGCCGAGCGCGGCGAGCTTCTCTGCAAAGGCGCGTCCGAGCCCGCGTCCCGCGCCGGTCACCAACGCCACCTGTCCTGACAATACTTTCCCGTCATGTGCAGCCATGATCTTCTCCTGTTATGAAACGTCAGTCCGCCGCGAGATCGAGCCCGATCGCCATCGCCTGCACGAGGCACATCGGTGCGACC
The DNA here is from genome assembly GCF_052076005.1 of Bradyrhizobium sp. 63_E2_N1_3. Classification (NCBI taxonomy): domain Bacteria; kingdom Pseudomonadati; phylum Pseudomonadota; class Alphaproteobacteria; order Hyphomicrobiales; family Nitrobacteraceae; genus Bradyrhizobium; species Bradyrhizobium sp. 63_E2_N1_3. The sequence goes on from NZ_CP197235.1 coordinate 3,443,584, forward strand.
AGCGTACGCAGCGCCGGCTCGGGCATGTCCTGGATCTCGAACACGACGCTCGCGCCTTCGACGATCGGGCTTAGGAGGCTGTCGGTGATGGAAATCGTGGGCACGCCTCGCGCAACGAGTTCGGGAAACAGCCGCGCCGTATCCGGATAGTAGTTCCGGAAGCTGATCGCGACCAGCGCGTCCTCCGTGGTTGCGGCATGCGACTGCTCGTGGATGCTGCCGCCCGTGCCGTCGAGCAGGACGACGCGGCGTCCGAGCTTGCGCAGCACGTAGGCGAGGTGGGTCGCAACCGGAAACGAGCCGCCGAGGCCGAGCAGATAGATGTCGCGCGCCTTGGCGAGGATCGCGGTCGCGGCGTCGAGTTCGCGCGCATGCACGGACTGGCTCAGCGTCACCAGCGCCGATTGCGCTTCCGAGACGAAGCGCGACAGCACCGCGGCGGGCTGGCGGCCGAGCACCGATTTCTCCTCGCTCTTCATGCGGGCGAGCCGCGCCTTGTAGCTTGGTGCTACGCCGGCAACGAGCCGTGAGCGGAACACCTGCTGCATCTCGGTGAAGCCGCCAAAGCCGAGTGCATGGGCGAAGCGAACGATTGCCGACGGCGGCACGCCCGAGCGCTGCGCAACCTCCGCCACGGTGCCGAGCGCGACATCGGTCGGGTGATCGAGCACGAACTCCGCGATTTGCTGCAGCCGGCCGGACAGCGCCCGGTGCCGCAGCGCAATGGCGCCGCGCAGCTCGTCGTAGCTCATCGCGCCTTGTGCCTTGTTCATCGTCTCGGGTCTCCGGATCGGTCGCCTGTTTAACGGCATTTCACCGTTTGGATCAAATATTCTACTTTACATAACAAATGGAATGAATATTCTAATCGCAGAAAAAAGCAAAAGACTTCGAAAACGGGAGGAAACGATGAGAGGGCGTCAGATCTCACGGCGAAGCGTTCTGAAGGGCAGCTTGATGGCCAGCGTCATCGGCGGCACCGGCAGCTTCTTTGGACCGTGGAAAGAGAATCACGCGTGGGCGCAAGGCGCCAAGCCGATCAAGCTCGGCCTGACCTGCGACGCCAGCGGCCAATACGGCAACAGCGGCCAGGACGATTTCCGCGGCATCAAGATGGCGATCGACGAGGTCAACGCCAAAGGCGGCGTGCTCGGACGCCAGATCTCGTTCATCACCGCGGACACCGAGACGACGCCGGCCACAGGCAGCCGCGTCGCCGAACGCTTCATCACCCGCGAGGACTGCACCATCCTGATCGGCGCGCTGCATTCCGGCGTCGCTAACGCCATCACCCAGGTCGCCAGCAAATACGGCGTGATCTACATGAACACCAATTCCTCCGCGCCGAGCGAGGCCGGGGAGAATTGCTCGCGTGTGAAATTCGTCTGGGACGGCAACGGCACCAATTTCTCCAAGGCATCGGTCAAGAACGCAGTCGATTCCATCGGCAAGAACTGGATGCTGCTGACCAATGACTACGTCTGGGGTCACACCACGTCTGCCGCGACCAAAGCGCAGGTCGAGGCTGCCGGCGGCAAGATCATCGATAATCTGCTGGTGCCGCAGAACACCCGCGACTTCACCGCCTACCTCCTGAAGATCCAGCAAGCAAAACCCGACGTGGTCGCGACTGCGATCGGCGGCGACGACATCAAGGCACTGCGCGAGCAGGTGGCGCAGCTCAAGCTCGACGGCAAGCCCGCCTGGATCAACAACCAGCAGGACTGGCCCGACGTCTGGGGCGCGCCCGACAGCCTGTTCGGCGTGTTCGGCACCACCTGGTATCACAAGCTGCAGCTGCCCGGCGTCGCCGACTTCGTCAAGAAATGGCAGGCCGCCAACAAGGACGGCCCGATCCCGGTGCCGGGCAACGTCTCCTACAACGGCTACATGAGCACGCGCGAATTGCTGCGCGCGATCGAGCGGGCAGGGTCGACCAACAACGTCAAGATCATCAAGGAGATCGAGAACCTCAAGGTCTCGGCGACCGACCGCATGCAGCATTTCGACGCCTACATGGATCCCATGACGCATCAGATGCAGCAGACGATTTATCTGGCGCGGCGCAACGCCAAGCCGGCCGACAACACCGATCTGTTCGAGATCATCAGCTGGACGGAGCCCAAATCGGCCGCCGACGACGCTGCTCCCGGCAAGTGCAAGCTCACGCCCTACGAGCAGGTGCCGACCGTCGACTCCTAGAGACGGTGCGTCGCGTCGTGGAACGAGCGGCGCGCATGTCGCGCGCCGCAGCCCGGGCCTTCGAGGGCTTGGGAGAGCAATGCCAGTTGCGAGAGTCAAAACCTTGTTCGACCTTCTTTCGCATCTCCTGAATGGCCTGACGCTTGGCCTGTTGTTCGCGCTGATCGCGCTCGGCTTCATGCTCATTGTCGGGCTGATGGAGCAGATCAACCTTGCGCATGGGTCCCTGTTCGCGCTCGGGGCCTATGTCGCCATGCAGCTCACCGGACCGCGCCCGCCACTGCCAGCCGATCTTGCCAAAGCGTGGCTCACGCTGCCGCTGGGCTGGCGCTATGCCGCGACGCTGGTGATCGCGCCCGTGATCGTGAGTCTCGTCGGGATGCTGATCGAGCTCTGCATGCGGCGGACCTACGGCAAGGACCCGCTGTACGGGCTTCTCCTGACGTTTGGCGCAGCGATGGTGATCGAGGAGTTGATCCGCCTGGTCTGGGGGACGCGGGACTATGTGCTGCAAGTGCCGTCCGCCATCAATGGCGGCTTCCTGTTCGGCGATCTGATCTGGTCGACCTATCGCTTCTACGCCGCCGGCATTGCGGCGGGGATCATCGGCCTGGTCTGGCTGCTGATCGAAAAGACTTCATTCGGCGCAACCGTCAAGGCCGGCGCTCATGACAGCGAGATCGTCCGCGCGCTCGGCATCAACCTGTCGCGATTGCGGCTGCTGGTGTTCGTGTTCGGTACGATGCTGGCCGCGATCGCGGGCATTATCGTCGCGCCGATCTGGGGCATTCGTCCGCATATGGGCGTCGATGCCGTCATCCCCGCGTTCCTGGTGATCGTGCTCGGCGGCGTCGGGAGTTTCTGGGGCGCCGTCGTGGCCGGGCTGCTGGTCGGACTGTGTGTCGGCCTTGCCGGCGCTTACGCGTCCGAATGGTCGCTGTTGTCGATGTACATCCTGCTCGTCGCCGTCGTGACGTTCCGTGCACGCGGGCTGTGGGGCAAGAAAAGCGTGCTCGAGGCCTAGGGAATGATTGTGGGATCAAGATCTTCATCCGATGCCGCGCGCCTCGTCACGCCGACGATGCTGGTGCTCTGGCTGGTGCTTGCAACGGTGCCGCTGTGGATCACGCGGATCGGGCTCTATCCCTATCTCGGGATCGAGATCCTGATCTGGTCGCTCTATGCGCTTGCGTTCAACCTGGTGCTGGGCACGGCCGGACTTCCCTCGTTCGGACATGGTGCCTATTTCGGCATCGGCGCCTATGCGTTCGGGCTCTGCCAGCTCGACATCGTCGCCAATCTCTGGATCTGCCTCGCTGCTGCTGCCGTGGTCGCGGGGCTTGCCGGCGTGCTGGTGGCGCTGTTCATCTCGCACCGGCGCGGCATCTACTATGCCTTCATGACGATCGCATTCGGCCAGATCTTCTGGACGCTGGCGATCAAGTCGCACCGCATCACCGGCGGTGAGGATGGGCTGCTCAAGATCAAGCGGCTGCCGGCCGATTTCGGGCTGGTGTCGTTCGATCTCACCGACAATGTCGCGTTCTACTATTTCGTGCTCGCGGTGTTCGCGGTCGGTACCGCCGTCTTGTGGCGGCTGGTGCACTCGCCCTATGGCCGCGTGGTCGCTGCGATCAGGCAGAGCGAGGTTCGCGCCGCCCATCTCGGCTATAACGTGTGGCTCTACAAGGCATCGGTGTTCGCGCTGTCGGCGGCCGTGTCCGGCTTTGCCGGCGGACTGTTCGCGATGGCGCAACTCGCCGCATTCCCCGATGTCATGAGCCTGCATCAATCCGGCTACGTCGTGATGATGACGCTGGTCGGTGGCGGGCTCGTCAGCTTCTGGGGGCCGGTGATCGGCGTGTTTCTCTTCCTCACCGCGCGCGACGTGATCGGCGCGCTGACCAATGCCTGGATGCTCTATTTTGGTCTGCTGTTCATTGCGATCGTGCTGTTCCGCCCGGAAGGCATTGCGGGCGCGCTCTCGGCCGCCGTGCAGCAACATTCATTGAACGCGCTAAGGCGGCGTGGCACGTCCGCGATGCGTCTGCTGGTCGGGGGCGGGCGATGAGCATGATCGAGGCCGCAGGTGTGCACGTTCGCTTCGGCGATCGCGTCGTGCTGGAAAGCGTCGATCTCGCGGTTGCCGAGGGCGAGTTTCACGGCGTGATGGGCCCGAACGGCGCGGGCAAGACCACCTTCTTCAACGTCCTCACCGGCAGGGTGAAGCCGAGCCGCGGCCGAGTCCTGCTCGGCGGCGAGGATGTCACGGGATTGAGCCCGCACCGCATCGCCGCCAAGGGCATCGCCCGCTCGTTCCAGATCATGACCCTGTTCGACGAATTCTCCGCCCGCGACAACGTCATGATGGGCTTGCCCGCGTTTCGCGCCCGTGGCCTCGATATCGCGCGGGCGGCGGCTGGAGATCGCAGGTTTGCCGAGCAGGCATCCGAAGCGCTCGCCGCGGTCGGGCTTGCCGACAAGGGCGATGTCCGCGCCAAGGACCTGTCCTATGGCGACCGCCGCGCACTGGAGATCGCGGTCGCGCTCGCGCAGGCCCCGCGCGTGCTGTGCCTGGACGAGCCCACCTCCGGCCTCGGCTCCGACGGCGTGCAGCGGCTGGCAGCTCTGGTGGCGCGCCTGAAGGGCCGGCTGACCATTGTCGCCATCGAGCACGACATGGAGTTCCTGTTTTCGCTCGCCGATCGCATCTCGGTCATCCATTGGGGCCAGGTGGTGGCGCGCGGCACGCCGCACGAGCTGCAGCAGAACGAATGGGTGCGTCGCTCCAACCTCGGGAAGTTCGCATGATCCTCGAAGTGGACGGGGTCGATACCTTCTACGGCGAGACCCAGGCGCTGTTCGGCGCCTCGCTCGCTATCGAGCACGCCAAGGTGTTTGCACTGCTTGGGCCCAACGGCGCCGGCAAGACCACCATGCTCCGTTCAATTCTCGGGCTGACCCGCCCGCGCCGCGGCGCCGTTCGTTTCGACGGGCATGACGTGACGCGCGATCCGACCCACGAGATCGCGCGCGCCGGCATCGGCTGGGTGCCCGACGACCGGCGGTTGTGCCCGACCTTGTCGGTGGCGCGTAACCTCACTATCGCGCAGAAGCGCACTCGCTTTCGCAACTGGAGCGTCAAGGAGGCCGCCGCGATCTTCTCGCCGCTCGAATATCTCATGGAGCGCGACTGCGAGAACCTGTCGGGCGGCGAGATGCAGATGGTCGCCATTGCGCGCGCGTTGGTCGGTTCGCCGGGACTGGTCCTGTTCGACGAGCCGAGCCAGGGTCTTGCGCCAAAGATCGTCGGCGACGTGCTCGCGACGATATTGCGCATGAAGGACGAGGGCATCGCCTCGCTGGTTGTCGAGCAGAATGCCGAGATCGCGCTGTCGGTCGCGGACCATGCCGCGGTGATCGATCGCGGCCGGATCGTCTGGACCGGCGAGGCCGCTACCTTGCGCGATGATCGCGCGCTTCGTCAGCGCTTGCTGGGAGTACAATGAGTGGCCGCACCACTGCTCGTTCTCGATGATGTCCGCAAGGTCTACACCAGGGGCCGCGTCATCCGCCGTCCGACGTTCACGCTTCAGGCAAACCTGTCGCTGGAGGAGCCGGGTATCGTCGGCGTGGTCGGGCCGAACGGCGCCGGCAAGACGACCTTGTTCGAGATGATGACCGGTTCCAACGCGCCGACTTCGGGGCGCGTGCTGGTCGCGGGCACCGATATCCATGGCGTCAAATATCGCGAGCGTGACCGGCTCGCGATCCACTATCACCAGTCCTATCAGGTCAGGCGGTTCCGCAAGCGCGTTCCGTCCGCCTTGCTGGCGCCGTCGCCGACAAAAACGCCGCTGGTTCACTTGTTCGACGAACCGCAGTTCAACCTGCAGGACGGCTATATCGGCTTCATGCTCGATTTCTTCCGCAAGCTGCGCGACGAGGGCAGGCTGGTCGTCCTCTGCATGCATCCGACAGCCAGCTGGCACCTCGACATCCTCGCCGAGATCGCCGGGCAATTCCTGTTCGTCGCCGGCGGCGGGGTGACGCGGATGGCGGACTTCCGCACGCTCGCCGCCGAGCCGCGCTTCCGCCTCTATCTCGGACCGGAGATGACGCGCGCCGCGGACGCCATCTGTCACAGCTCGACGTAAAAGGAGACTCCGTTGGCCTATTCGAACACGCAGCTTTTCATTGCCGGCAAATGGCGCCCGGCCCATTCGGGCAAAGTGATCGAGGTGCGCAATCCCGCGACCGAGGAGGTGATCGGCACCGTCGCGCATGCTGGCCAGTCCGATCTCGACGAGGCGCTCGCCGCCGCTTCCGCCGGCTTCAAGGTCTGGCGCAATGTCGCGCCGTTCGAGCGCTGCCGGATCATGCGCAAGGCCGCCGCGATCATGCGCGAGCGCAATGACGAGATCGCGCCGCTGCTGACGATGGAGCAGGGCAAGACGCTGGGCGAGGCGAAGATGGAGGCGATGGCCGCCGCTGACGTGATCGAGTGGTTCGCCGAGGAAGCCAAGCGCGCCTATGGCCGGTTGATCCCCGCGCGCGGCCCCGGCATCTACCAGATCGCGATAAAGGAGCCGGTCGGTCCGGTCGCCGCGTTCACGCCCTGGAATTTCCCGATCAACCAAGTCGTGCGCAAGCTTTCCGCAGCGCTCGCCGCCGGCTGCTCGATCATCGTTAAGGCACCGGAGGAGACACCAGCTTCGCCCGCGCAGTTGATCCGAGCGTTTGCGGACGCGGGCGTGCCCGATGGCGTCATCAACCTCGTCTACGGCGTGCCGTCGGAGATCTCCGAATATCTGATCCCGCATCCGGTGATCCGAAAAATCTCCTTCACCGGCTCGACTCATGTCGGCAAGCAGCTCAACGCGCTCGCGGGTCTGCACATGAAGCGCGCCACCATGGAGCTCGGCGGTCATGCGCCGGCGATCGTGTTCAACGACGCCGACGTTGCGTCGGCCGCGAAGATCCTCGCGGCGGCGAAATATCGCAACGCCGGCCAGGTCTGCATCTCGCCGACGCGGATGCTGGTGCAGGACGACGTGTTCCGCGAATTCGTCGACAAATTCGTCGACAGCGCCAAGGCGTTCAAGGTCGGCAACGGCCTCGATCCAGAGTCCAAAATGGGCTCGCTCGCCAATCCGCGCCGCGTCACCGCCATCGAAGGCATGGTGCAGGATGCCGTCGGCAAGGGCGCCAGGCTCGAGATCGGGGGCAAGCGTGTCGGCAACAAGGGCCACTTCTTCGAGCCGACCGTGGTGAGCGATGTGCCGAAGGATGCGCGCGCGATGAACGAGGAGCCGTTCGGCCCGCTCGCCCTGATCTCCCGCTTCTCGTCATTCGACGACGTGGTCGAGGAGGCGAACCGGCTGCCCTTTGGTCTCGCCTCCTACGCCTTCACCAGCTCGGCCAAGACGGCGGCCGCGATCGGCTCGGCGGTTGAGGCCGGCATGATGTCGATCAACAGCTTTGGTCTGGCGCTGCCCGAAGTGCCGTTCGGCGGCATCAAGGATTCCGGCTATGGCTCGGAAGGCGGCACCGAGGCGATGGAAGGCTACTTCAACACCAAGTTCATCAGCCAGACGGGCGTGTGATCGGGCGTGCACGCAAGGCCGCGCGATCATCGCGCGGCTTAGCGCTTGACGAAAACCAGGTTGCAGGCACGCGCCTCGTTGCGCTTTCCGCTGCCACGGGTGCGATCGAACTGCGCATCGACCGTAAAGGCGTAAGGCGAGCCGGGTGCGAGATTGTTGAGTGTGTAGGTGCTCGCCCCGGTCGTGCCGCGCGCGCTCAAGGTCGTCTTGCCGTCCGCGGGGATCTGGCCGTCGATCTCCAGCCGATTGACACCGCCCGGACCCTGCACCTCGGCGTGAAACACGCCATTGGTCACGGTGGCGACCAGGGGCCTGGTGAAGCCCTGCGCCTTGCCGGAAGCCGGGCAGTTCAACGTCACGTCCCAGCTGCCGTCGAAATCCTTGCTGCCGGTGGTTCTGGCATTGCCGCTCGGCGCGACCGCCACTTTCTGCTTCAGGCCTTCAATGCGTGCCTTGGCGAGGGTGGCGAAGATGCAGTTCGGGAATCTCGCGAGATGATCCTCAAAGGCACCCAGCGTGCCGATGCCCTCAGCAGCCTTCCAGTGCGCCTCGGCGGCCGCGCAGGGATCGGCCTTCGGTGCAGCTTGGGGGGCCGCCGGCGCGACCGTGACCGTTACAGGCCCGTTCAGGTAGAACTTGCCGATGATCGACAGCGAGAGCTCCGGCAGCTGGGTCTTGCCGCTGGAGTCATAGACGTCGCTGCTGATGTCGCGAAAGACGTCGCCGATTTCCTGCGGTTCCTCGATATGCTTGAGGAACGCGGTCGTGTAGGGGCTGTTGCGGCCGGTGCCGTCGGCGGCGACCTGCCCTGATTGCGTAGAGAACGACACGATCGTGCCGCGCGGCGCCTCGACTTTCGACAGGCCTCGTCCGATCGAGGCGGCGCGCGTCGAGCCGGCAGAGCGCTTCAAGGTTTCGGCCAGCGGATTGTCGCGGCAGGAATCGAGCACGAGGATGCGCAAATTCTTGGCCTGCTGCAAATCGTTCACGATGTCGTCGACACGTACGAAGCGCTTGAGGTCTGCTTCATCCGTCAGCACAGCATCGACAGGCATCAGATAGTTGACGCCGTTGTACTGCATCGCATGGCCGCTGTAGTAGAACATCGCGACGTCGGCGCGGCTGGCGGCGCGCGCGAAGCGGATGGTCAGGTCCTGCATGTCGGCCTGGCGCAGGTCGATACCCTGGAACACCTCGAAACCGCTGCGCTTGAGCGAGGCTGCGACGTCTTCGGCGTCATGCGACGGGTTGGGAAGCTGCGCTGTAGAGACATAAGCGCCGTTGCCGATCACCAGCGCGACCCGCGTGTCCGCCGATGCGGGACCAAGGCCCAGTCCAAGGCTCAGCCAGAGGGCGAGGAGGGGCAGGAAAAAATGACGCAAAATTCCAGAAGGAGCACGCATGAATGCCTTCCAGGGAAATATCGAAAAATATGCCCCAGATTAGCGCATGCCGCGTCGGTATCAATGCCCTCGCTGTGGCCCGGTCAGATTTGGCGACCGTGACATCCTGTCACGCCGGGTTTGCCGGCACCGTCTTGCGCAGCTCCATCTCGGTCGCAATCGCCTCCCGCACGGCGGGCCGCGCCTGCATGCGCGCGAGATAGGCCGACAGGCTCGGCCATTGCGCGATGTCGACGCCCGCGGGACGGAGCAGCAGCAGGGCCCAGGCGAGGTGGGCATCTGCGACGGTGAAACGGTCACCGACGAGGAATTCGCGGTCCGCGAGATGTGCTGATGGCACCGCCAATGTCAGCGTGATCTTTGCACGCGGCTTGGCGAGCGAGCCATCGTCCTTGTACCAGAAGGTCGGAAACAGGAATGCCTTGTGGATCTCGGTGCCGATGAAGCTCAGCCATTCCTGCAGGCGGTAGCGGTTGGGATCGCCGAACCGGGGCGCAAGGCCCGCCTCCGGCTTCGCATCGGCGATGTATTGCAGCACCGCCGCGCTTTCGGTCAGCCGTTCGCCGTTCTCCAGCACCAGGACCGGCACCGCGCCCTTCGGCGACACGCCGCGGAAATCGCGGTCGTCGTCCGCGACCGTCTTGGTCCGGAGATGCACCAGATGATAGCTCGCATCGAGGCCGGCTTCCATCAGCGCGATGCGGCTCGCAAGCGAGCAGGCCATCGGCGAGAAATAGAGCTGCAGCATCGCGTCGCTCCGCTATTTCAGCGCATCGCCGCGCGCGATGATCGCGAAGCGGTCGGATAGCTCGGCAAGTGCAACCTCGTGGATGGTCCGGGCGTCCAGCGTGCCGCCGCGGCCGTCGGGCAGGTCGCGCGTGGCGCAGGCATCGGCGTCAACAGTCGTGCGAAAGCCGAGGTCGAGCGCGGCACGGGCGGTGGAGCTGACGCACATATGCGTCATGAAGCCGGCCAGTACGATGTTCTTCCTGTCGGTTGCGGCAAGGCGCGCCTGCAAATCAGTGCCAGCAAATGCATTGGGCAACTCCTTCTCGATCACCAGCTCGCCGGCACGGGGGCTCAGCTCGGCGACGATGGCGCCGCGGTCGGCGCCGCGATCGAACAGGCTGCCGGCCTTGCCGCGATGGGCGATATGGATGATCGCGGCTCCGCTCTCGCGTGCCCGTGCCAGGAGCGCAGCCGCCCGCGCGATCGCAGGTCCCGCGTCGGGCAAAGCGAGGGGACCTGCGAGATATTCGTTCTGGATATCGATCAGCACCAGCGCGGCGTCGCTAAGACGCGGCGGGTTGAGATCGGCACCGGCGAGCTGCAGCAGGGTCTTTGCGGTCGTCATGGTCTGGAAATCTCCGGGGCAAAAGGCTGCACAAACATAGCCCCGGGAATGCCTGCCGATATGCAGGGATATTGCAGCGGGTGGCTGCGATATTGCAGGCTGCTTCCGGCCGGTATAACCTGACGCAATGAACTGGGACGATCTGCGCATCATCGCTGCCGTCAGGGACGAGGGCACCTACGCGGGCGCCAGCGCGCGGCTGCGCATCGACGAGACCACGGTCGGGCGCAGGCTGTCGCGCATCGAGCGTGCGCTCGGTTTGCGTCTGTTCGAGGCGGCCGACGGCGTCCGCAGGCCGACGCGGAGTTGCGAGGCGGTGCTGGCGCATGTCGAGGCGATGGCCGCACATGCCGCCGAGATCGGTCGCGTCGGCGCGAGCCTGGCAGGTCCGGTGGGACGCCTGCGCATCGCCTCCACCAACACGTTCGCTGAGGAGGTGCTGTCGCCGCGCGCGAGCGACTTCCTGCGCGCCAATCCCGGCCTGACGCTGCAATTCCTCACCTCGAGTGAGAACGTCAAGTTCTCGCGCTGGGAGGCCGATCTCGCCATCCGGCTGCGCAAACCCGACAAGGGTGACTTCGCGATCTCCAGGCTCGGCGAGATCCGCATTTATTATTTCGAGCCTGTTGCGACCGAGGGCGAGCCGGTGCTGTGCGCCTATCCGGACGAACTCGGTGCCATTCCCGAGATGCAATTCCTGCGCATGAAGCAATCCCGCGCGCGCTGCGTCACGGACAACGTTCGCGTCATCCGTAACCTGATCCGCGCGCATCGGGCCGCCGGCGTGTTGCCGGAGTATGTTTGCGCGGACTTGCTCGGCGATCGCCGCCTGCGCGCCACGCTGCTGCCGAAGCGGCGCGACGCCTGGCTGCTGGTGCAGAACCACCTCAAGCGCGATCCCGCGACGCGTGTCACGATCGACTGGGTGAGGGCGTGTTTTCAGGAAACGTCGCGTGGTTGACGTCACATCGCATTGTGATCATCGCGTCACAGTGCGGAGTGCGTGACGAAAAATCTTGGCTTTCCCCCTTGCAACCCGAACGTGCTTCGTCTATTAGCGCCCCTCCTTCGCTAGGCCATGGGTTCGGGCTCTCTGAGATTCCGACTGGCGCGGGCCGCTCTGCGGTTTCGTGTTCCGCCGAATGAAGGGCAAACGCAGGACGTAGCTCATGGAGAGCGTCGGGCTGAACACCCGAAGGCATCGGTTCGATTCCGGTCTCTTGCACAAAGGATAGCTCAGTTTGGTAGAGCAGATGACTGTTACTCATCCTGTCGCGGGTTCGAATCCCGCTCCAGCGCTCCGTTTCAGCCTGAAAAGCTGATACCTCTGACGAGGACCGGACGCGCGCTTCAGTCGCAGTCCGGCCGTTTTGCCGAAAGGCTTTCCGTCCGAACCTAGACACTGTGAGACCGGCTTTGCGCCGCGGGTCGATACCGCTTGCGCGGATGCCGGGTGGCTCCGCATGACCGCTCGACACGCGTCGAGCGATCGCGCGCGTGCGCCCGTCATCGCGCGAGCTCAAACCCCGGCCCGCCGATCTCTAGGGAAGCGTCGTCCGCGTCCTCACGTCCTTTGCAAACGAAACCCGCTATCCGGCCGCGTGCGGCCGGAGGCAACATGATGGAGGCGTGCCATGACCTGGCATTTGCTGATGCTGAACGTGACGGTGAACGATGGCGAGCGTGCGTTGCTCACGCGCAACGGACAGCTCGTGCGCGTGCTCGCGCCCGGCAAGCACCGGCTGTTCGATCCCCTGCACGAGCTGAAGGCCGAGGTGCTCGACGTGGTGCGCAGCGAATTCCCCGCGGATCGCTACGCGGTGCTGAAGGCCGCGCGGCCTGATCTGGCCGCTGAGCTGTTCGAGGCGATCGAGACCAAGGCGGACGAGATCGCCATCGTCAGCCTCGACGGCCGGCCCGTGCATCTGATGACGCCCTGGCAGGTGCGCGTCTACTGGAAGGTCGCGACCCGCATCGATGTCGAGCGCATCGATGTGTCCGCCGATCCCCGGGTTGGCGCGCGGCACCTGACCATGATCGAGCGCAACCGCTCGACCGTCGTGATGGAAGCGGTGGTCGAGAACCACGAGGCGGGCCTGCTCTATGTCGAGGGCCGGCTCGTGGAGCGGCTTGCGCCCGGCCGGCACGCCTTCTGGACCGTCGGCCGCAAGATCGAGGTGAAGCGCCTCGACCTGCGGCCCCAGGCGGTCGAGATCACTGCGCAGGAGATGCTGACCAAGGATCGCATCGCGCTGCGGGTGACGCTGACGGCGTTCCGCAGGATCGTCGATCCCGAGCGCACGGTTGCGACCGTGCCCGACGTGGATGCGTGGCTGTACCGGCTGGTGCAGTTCGCGATCCGCGAGGCGGTGGCGGGCCGGACGCTGGACGAGGTGCTGTCTGCGAAGGCGGCGCTGGATGCGGAGCTGCGCGACTATGTGCGGGCACGCGTCGCAGAGTCCGGCGTGGAGGTAACCGAGCTCGGCGTCAAGGACGTGATCCTGCCCGGCGAGATCCGGGAGCTGGTGAACAAGGTGGTGGAGGCGGAGCGGGTCGCGAAGGCGAACCTGATCCGCCGGCAGGAGGAGACCGCGGCGACGCGTTCGCTCCTGAACACCGCCCGCCTGATGGAGGAGAACCCCCTGCTGCTGCGGCTCAAGGAGCTGGAGTCGCTGGAGCGGCTGGTCGAGAAGGTCGGCCGCATCGACCTCCACGCCGGCAACGGCGAGGGCCTCGATGCCCTCCTGACCCGGCTCGTGCGCCTGAAGGCGCCCGAGATTGCATGAAGCAGAAGGGCCGCCCACGGGCGGCCCTTCACATGTTCATTGTCGACGCTTGCGATGAACGCGTGCGCGCGCCTGTGCGACCAAACCATGAGTGGGTATTGCACGCGCGCGAAGGTTGCGTAATCTCACGGTGACGACCACAATCTCGATCATGGCAAGCGAATGACCACTCTTCAGCAAACGATCGGCCCTACGGCCCGGCCGCGGGAATGGAAAGCGATCGTCGTCCTGATCCTGTTGATCCCGGTGCTGTGGTCGCCGCCGTTCCTGTTTCGCTTCTTCCTGTATCAGCCGTTCAACATTCCTTCCGGCTCGATGACCCCGACGCTGGTCGTCGGCGACTACGTCTTCGCCGCAAAATATGCCTATGGCTACGGCCGCTATTCCTTTCCGTTCGCGCCGTCATGGATCTCGGGCCGCTTCCGGGCCGCCGATCCGGAACACGGCGACGTCGTCGTATTCCGCTCGTCGAAGGGGACTTCGGCCGACTATGTCAAGCGCGTGGTCGGGTTGCCAGGCGACCGCATCCAGATGCGGAAGGGGCAACTCATCCTGAACGATCGCCCCGTGACGCGCGTCCCTCTGAAGGAGGTGCCCGCGGGCTCTGCCTGCGGCACCGATGATGGCGCGAAGGTCAAGCGCTGGCGCGAGACGCTGCCGAGCGGCGCGTCCTACATAACCTACGACTGCGTCGACAACGGTTATCTCGACAACACGGACGTCTTCACGGTGCCCCCCGGCCATTTCTTCGCGCTCGGCGACAACCGCGACAACTCGTCCGACAGCCGGCTGATGTCAGTGATGGGTTTCATCCCGATGGACAATCTCATCGGCAAGGTGACGCGGATCATCTGGTCGCTCGACGAAGACGGCGAGCCGCACATGGAGCGGCTGGGGAAGGTGTGGTGAGGGGCGCCGCCGTCATTCCGGGGCGGCGCGTAGCGCCGAGCCCGGAATTCATTCGTCCGCAAGGTTCGTTTCCCGAAGGTCGTCGGGCCGAGCCCTTCAGTCGCCAATCTCTTTCAGAAAGGCCTTCGCGTTTGCGCAGGCTTCGTCCGTGTCGCCAAAGCGGCAGGATTTCGCCAAGAAACGCCGCGCCCGGTCGTTGTTCTTTTCGACGCCGATACCTTTGATCAAGTGAAATCCCATCATCGTGCATGCCCAGGGATCGTCTCGGCCGCATGCCAGTTCATACGTCCGATTGGGACAGGCATAGTCGCCGCTGTCTTCCATGCTGGCGGCAACGTTCGTACAGCCTGAAGCAACGCCGAGCTTGCAGGCCCTCAGAAACAGCGCATCGGAGAGCGGCCCGGTCTTGATCATCCGCTGGACGACGAGTGCGGCTGCGTAGCAGTCGCTCGCGTTGCCCGCCCGACAGCGATCAAGGCACTGCTCCGCCGCAGCCGAGCATCCTTCGATCGAAAAAGCAGGTGCGCCCGCGTTCGCCGGCATGGAGTCAGCGGGGCATTGCTCGGCTCGCGGAAGCCAATCCGGCCATGTCCCTTCCATCTTCCCAATCGCGTCATTGTTGTCCGCCGCGTCTACGGGCGTCGGCGCGGAAAGGCCCGCAGCGGAGATGATGACAAGGGCTGCCAGCAGCGGACGTATCTTGCGGTGCGGCATTGCAATTCTCGTCAGGGCTCGACGGGATCCTGCAGCATTAGTGATCCGAAGGATACACCTTTGAATTGTAGGTGCGCTCGCAGGTCGCCACAAGGCGTTGCATCGGGGCGCCGCCCCAAAACAAAAACCCCGGCATCGCTGCCGGGGTTTCGCATTCCGTATCGTATCTGAACGGCTGGATCAGAAGTCCATGCCGCCCATGCCGCCGCCCGGGGGCATCGCCGGACCGGCGCCGCCCTTCTTGGGCAGCTCGGCGACCATGGCTTCCGTGGTGATCAGGAGCGCGGCAACCGAGGCTGCGTTCTGGATCGCGGTACGGACCACCTTGGTCGGGTCGATGATGCCCTTGGTGACCAGGTTGACGTACTCGCCGGTCTGGGAGTCGAAGCCGTAAGCGTAGGTCTTGTTCTCCAGGATCTTGCCGACGATCACCGAACCGTCTTCACCGGCGTTGATCGCGATCTGGCGAGCGGGAGCCGACAGCGCTTTGCGCACGATCTCGACGCCGGTCTTCTGGTCGTCGTTCTTGGTGCGCAGACCCTTGAGCTGCTCGGAGGCACGGAGCAGGGCGACGCCGCCGCCCGGGACGATGCCTTCCTCGACCGCCGCGCGGGTCGCATGCATCGCGTCATCAACGCGATCCTTGCGCTCCTTCACCTCGACCTCGGTCGCGCCGCCGACGCGGATCACCGCGACGCCGCCTGCGAGCTTGGCGAGACGCTCCTGGAGTTTCTCACGGTCGTAGTCCGAGGTGGTCTCCTCGATCTGCGCCTTGATCTGGGCCACGCGCGCCTCGATGTCGGCCTTCTTGCCGGCGCCGTTGACGATCGTGGTGTTCTCCTTGTCGATCATCACCTTCTTGGCGCGACCGAGCATGTTGAGCGTGACGTTCTCGAGCTTGATGCCGAGATCTTCCGAGATCGCCTGGCCGCCGGTCAGGATCGCGATGTCCTGCAGCATGGCCTTGCGGCGATCGCCGAAGCCCGGAGCCTTGACGGCCGCGACCTTCAGACCACCGCGCAGACGGTTCACGACGAGGGTCGCAAGCGCTTCGCCTTCGACGTCCTCGGCGACGATGACCAGCGGCTTGCCGGTCTGCACCACGGCCTCGAGCAGCGGCAGCAGCTCGTTCAGCGAGGAGAGCTTCTTCTCGTTGATGAGGATGTAGGCGTCGTCCATCTCAACGCGCATCTTGTCGGCGTTGGTGACGAAGTAGGGCGAGATGTAGCCGCGGTCGAACTGCATGCCCTCGACGACGTCGAGCTCGGTCTCGAGCGACTTGGCTTCCTCGACGGTGATGACACCCTCGTTGCCGACCTTCTTCATGGCGTCGGAGAGGAACTTGCCGATCTCCGCGTCGCCGTTGGCGGAGATGGTGCCGACCTGGGCGATCTCGTCGTTCGAGGTGACCTTCTTGGAGTTCTTGACGAGGTCGGCGACCACGGCTTCCACGGCCAGGTCGATACCACGCTTCAGGTCCATCGGGTTCATGCCGGCGGCAACCGACTTTGCGCCTTCACGAACGATCGCAGCCGCGAGCACGGTTGCGGTGGTGGTGCCATCGCCGGCCGCGTCAGCCGACTTGGAGGCGACTTCGCGCACCATCTGCGCGCCCATGTTCTCGAACTTGTCGTCGAGCTCGATCTCCTTGGCGACGGTGACGCCGTCCTTGGTGATGCGGGGAGCGCCGAACGACTTGTCGAGGACGACGTTGCGGCCCTTGGGGCCGAGCGTCACCTTGACGGCGTTGGCGAGGATGTCGACGCCACGCAGCATCTTGTCGCGTGCATCGACGCCGAATTTGACTTCTTTAGCTGACATCTGGATTTTTCCTTAGGTGTTTAGCTGGTGGGGAGAGGGGGCTCTTAGGCCGCCTTCTTCTTGGAAGCGGGGACGTCGAGGACGCCCATGATGTCGCTTTCCTTCATGATCAGCAGGTCGACGTTGTCGATCTTGACTTCAGTGCCGGACCACTTGCCGAACAGCACGCGGTCGCCGACCTTCAGGTCGATCGGGATCAGCTTGCCAGCTTCGTCGCGGCCACCGGGGCCGACGGCGACGACTTCGCCCTGCGAGGGCTTTTCCTTGGCAGTGTCGGGAATGATGATGCCGCCGGCGGTCTTCTCTTCTGCGTCGATACGCTTGACCACGACGCGGTCGTGAAGCGGACGGAATTTCATGCAGTCCTCCTAAGTAGTTGCACGGTATGGGAATTTTTTGGCGTTAGCAGTCTGTGCTCACGAGTGCTAGCACAGGCGAGGCTGAAATAGGACAGGAATTTTGCGGGGGCAAGGGCTTCTAGCAGAAAAATCGGCACTCTGAAGGCCCGGGTGCCAGAATCTCTTTACCATCGTTAACCCGCCCGGTGACCGTATTAGCACGGAGCCGCCTCTGCTGCTAAAGCATTGAATTTCAACAGCTTGTTAAACTTTTAGGCTTGAGATGGATTGTCAGTTTGCGTCACATTTCTCTCATGTGAGCGCATCAGTACCGGGTGGCTCGTAAGGCGCACACCGACCAAGCCGCCCCTTGAATGCGCTCCTGCAAAGGAGGTTGGCATGGGCTTGCGGAGTGGGGGCGTTTCCGAAGATTTCCGGAAACAGCTTTTGGGTTACGGGCTGACGACGGCGCAAATTCTCTATCGGATGCCCGATCATCCCTCGCTTCTCCAGACCTACGTCTGGCAGAACTACGACATGTTTCCGAAATTTCCGGCGCTGAAGGATTTCCTGGCGTTCTGGCAGGAGAAGCTCGACGGTCCGCTCCATTCGGTGACCGTCGCGCATTCCAAGCTGATCAAGCCGGCCGAGCTGCGCGCCGTGGATGGCGTGTTCCGGCTGCATTGAACAGCGCGCCGGCATCGTAGAGTGGGCAAAGGCGCGCTCGCGCCGTGCCTACCATCTCTCCACGATTGCATCTGGCAATGGTGGGCACGCTTTCGCTTTGCCCACCCTACGATATCTCGTTCTGTGCTAGCCTCCGCCTATAACAACAGGGAGGCGGCCCATGGCCAAGAAAACAAAATCGCGCAGTGCAGCCCAGGCCGCGGTGAAGAAGCGGAGCGGAGCCAAGGCCGTGGCACGATCCTCGGCGCGCAAGGCGGTGAAGGCAAAGGCGCGCACGACACCGGCGAGGGCCGCTCCGAAAAAGCCCGCGCGTCCCAAGCAGCGCATCGCCATCAGCCATCACCGCGAGGAAGACTTCAAGGCCGACGGCCTGCGCGCCTACGCAAAGTATCGCGACCTCGGCATCGCCGAAGCCAGCCACGGCCTCGCGCAAGCCCACGTGATCCGCCTGCAAGGCCCCTGCGATCCGAACGAGGTGTCGAAGCTGCACTTCCACGACGTCGAATTCCAGATGGTCTACGTGCTCAAGGGCTGGGTGAAAACCTACATGGACGGTCAGGGTGAGACCTTGATGAAGGAAGGCAGCGCCTGGACCCAGCCGCCGAAGATCAAGCACATGATTTTGGACTATTCGGATGACGTGGAGCTGCTGGAGGTGATCCTGCCCGCGGAGTTCAGGACGGTGGAGTTGAAGGCGTAGGCTGTCTCCTCGTCATTGCGAGCGCAGCGAAGCAATCCAGACTGTCACTGCGGAAAGATTCTGGATTGCTTCGCTGCGCTCGCAACGACGGTGGAGGGTTTCTTCGTAGCCCGGATGGAGCGCAGCGTAATCCGGGGCGACTGCCTGCGACGGAGATACTGTCCCGGATTGCGCTGCGCTCCATCCGGGCTACGGCCACTCAGCTCAACACCCCCACCACCGCGCCCATCAAACACGTCGTCAGCGTTCCCGACACGATCGATTTCAGCCCGAGCGCGTTGATCTCCTCGCGCCGCTCCGGCGCCATCACCCCTAAGCCGCCGATCATGATGCCGAGGCTGGCGAAATTGGCGAAGCCGCACATTGCGTAGAGCATGATCAGGCGCGAGCGCGGATCGAGCGTATCGGGCGGCAGTTTTGAGAAGTCGACATAGGCGATCAGCTCGTTGAGCACGGTCTTGGTGCCCATCAGGCTGCCGGCGGTCACCGCCTGGTCCCAGGGCAATCCCATCAGCCAGCACACCGGCGCCATCACGAGGCCCAGCAGCCGCTGCAACGAGATCGCGGCGCCGCCGATATTGGGCAGCAGGCCGAGGACGGCATTGACGAGATAGACCAGCGCCACCAGCACCAGCAGCATGGCGACGATGTTGATCAGCAGCTCGATCCCCGCACTCGTCCCCTTCACGATCGCATCCATCGGGCCGGAGACATCCATCTCGGGATCCTCCAGCGCGCCGCCGGTGCGCTTGTCTGACGTCTCCGGCACCATGATCAGGCTGACGAGGATCGCGGCCGGCGCACCCAGCACCGAGGCGATGACGAAATGGGCGGCGGCATCGGGAATGAGCGGCGCCAGCAGCGTCGCGTAGAGCACCAGCACCGTGCCGGCGATGCCGGCCATGCCGCCGGTCATCACCAGGAACAATTCGCTGCGCGTCATCTGCGCCAGATACGGCCGCACGAACAGCGGCGCCTCCACCATGCCGAGGAAGATGTTGGCCGCGGTCGAGAGCCCGACAGCACCGCCGACGCCCAGCGTCCGCTCCAGCAGCCAGGCCATGCCGCGCACGACCGGCGGCAGCACGCGCCAATAGAACAAGAGCGTCGTCAGCACGCTCATGACCAGCACGATCGGCAGCGCCTGGAACGCGAGGATGAAATCGGCGCCCGGCACCTTCAGATCGAAGGGCAGGGGACCGCCCCCGACATAGCCGAACACGAAGGAGGAGCCGGCGCGCGAGGCCGCCGAGATCGCGCCGACCGCGTCGTTGATGGCGCCGAAGGCGCGCGCGACGACGGGTACTTTCAGGAGGACAGCCGCGGTGACGAAGGTCGCGACGAGGCCAATCGCAGCCTGCCGCAGCGATACGGCGCGGCGATTCTCTGCCAACGCGAAAGCGATCAACAGCAATGCGAAAATGCCGAGTGCCGATTGCAAGCGCAGCATGGTGTCCCCAAACCCCCAATGATTATGGCCGCGCCCGCGTTGCAAACGCAATGCCGGGAGATGACCTGAGCCTCCCGCTGTTGACAAGCAGGTGCGCCTCAGTCACGCGGGGGCACGTCGATATCAGGGGGCGGACGGTCCAGGGTGACCCAAGAGGCGATGCCAGAGCAGCCAATATCAGCCAGCCCGCCGGTCAGTGCCCGCGCGCTCCTCGCCCACCGCGCTTTCCTGTTCTTCCTGCTCTCGCGCAGCCTGTCGCGCTTTTCCAGCCAGATCGCGGCGGTCGCGATCGGCTGGCAGATCTATGATCTCACCGGCTCGGCCTTCGATCTCGGCATGGTCGGCCTCGTGCAGTTCCTGCCCACCGCGCTTCTGGTGTTCGTCGCCGGCCACGCCGCCGACCGTTTCGAGCGCAAGCGCGTGGTCCAGCTCTGCCAGCTCGTGGAAGCCGCGACCGCGCTCTATCTCGCGATCATCACCTATCTCGGCCTGGTCAGCGAGGTGCAGATCTTCATCGCGACCTTCGTGCTCGGCATTGCCGGCGCCTTCGAGAGCCCGACCACCGCGGCTCTCTTGCCGCTGATCGCGCCGCAGGGATCGCTCCAGCGCGCAACCGCAGTCGCGAGCGGCGCGGGGCAGGTCGCGACCATCACCGGTCCGGCGCTCGGCGGCTTTGCCTACGCGGTCGCGCCGCATCTTGCCTATGCCGTGATGCTGCTGTTCTGGATTCTCGGGATGATTTTGACCGGCTTCATCCGGCCGCGCCCGCAGGCGGTCTCCAAGGAGGGGACGGACGCCGACAACATCTTCGCCGGCGTTCGTTTCATCCGCAGCAACCCGGCGATCCTCGGCACCATCTCGCTCGATCTGTTTGCCGTGCTGTTCGGCGGCGTCACCGCGCTGTTGCCGATCTATGCCCGCGACATCCTTCAGACCGGCCCGATGGGGCTCGGGATCTTGCGCGCCGCGCCCGCGGTCGGTGCGCTGCTGATGACCATGGTGCTGGCGCGTCACGCCATCTCGCGGCATGTGGGCCTGCGCATGTTCCAGGCTGTGATCGTGTTCGGCGTCGCCACGGTCGTGTTCGCGCTGTCGTCGTGGATGTGGCTGTCGGTGTTGTCGCTCGCCATTCTGGGCGCCGCCGACACGATCAGCGTCGTGATCCGCTTCTCGCTGGTGCAACTCTCAACCCCCGACGAGATGCGCGGCCGCGTCGGCGCGGTGAACTTCCTCTTCATCAACGCCTCCAACCAGCTCGGCCAGTTCGAGAGCGGCGTCGCGGCCGCGCTGCTCGGCGCGATGCCTGCGGCCGTGCTCGGCGGCGTCTGCACCGTCGCGGTCGCGCTGCTGTGGATGAAGCTGTTTCCGGCGCTGCGGCAGGTGGAGAGTTTGGAGTAGGGCTCCGCTCTATCATCCGTCATTGCGAGCGCAGCGAAGCAATCCAGACTGCTGCCGTGGAGGCGTGGTCTCTCACCAGGAGACCACGACGAGACTGCGTTGGTCGTCCCAGTTGTCGAGAAAGCTGGTCCGGAAATCCTGCTGTGCCTCAGCGATCGTTAGTTCGAATATTCTCTGCGCGTACGATTTTTCAACGAACATCCCGTCCGGGAGGAATTCATTGAAAAAGGCGTCAGCGACGGCGTTTCTTTGATACCCGATCTGTTTGGTGTAGACGACATCCTCCAATCGATCGATCATCGGATACTGCTTGATCTTGAAGGTCTTCAATCGCTTCAAGACATTTGGCGGCAGTTGCGGCTTCGGCGCGAAAAAGCTTCTCTTGTCGGTAAAGTATAGACCCGTCTGGCTCGGGTTCATCGGATCCGATTCACCTGTGGGGCAGAAATAAAAGCTGTCGGAGAATTTTCCGATCCCTGACAGCTCCCGTTGATGAAGGGCTTGATAGTAGTCTCGCGCAGAGAATCCGTGATCGGAAAGAAGCCGCTCAAAGTCGATATACTGATTTGTTTTCTTGCGGCTGAATTGAACGATCTTTTGAAGTTGAGCCTGCTCGACGTCGATGATGACGGGAAAATCAGTGACGTCATCGTCGATGTGAAGATGATATATGTCCAAACCCATTTGTACTGTTCCGAACGATTTGCGGAGCCGCCGGGCAATGGCCGGGATTATGGCTCTACCCTAGGTGGATCATACCTTAGTTCGGGGTTGTGACATGCATTCTCGCCGTTGCCCGCCTCTTCGCGCGTGTAAGGACGATTGTCGAGGCGGGGCCAGGACTTATTCCGTCTCACCCCGCTTGCGGGGAGACTTCGCGGCGCCTTGACGCCTACTGTGCATGGGGTTGTTTTTCAGTTTTTTGAGTCAGGCCCTCTCCCCGCAAGCGAGGAGAGGGAAGAGAGATTAGCCCCGTCCGACAAACGGCATCTTGGTGGCCATGACCGTCATGGTCAGCACGTTGGCATCGAGCGGCAGGCCGGCCATGTAGGCGACGGCGTCGCCGACCGCCTTGGCGTCCATGCGCGGCTCGTGCTTGGTCGTGCCGTCGGGCTGCAGCACGCCGGGGCCGTTGACCATGCGATCGGTCATGGGCGTGGCGGCATTGCCGATGTCGACCTGGCCGACCGCGATGTCGTACATGCGGCCGTCGAGGTTCGAGGCCTTGGTGAGGCCCGTGATGGCGTGCTTGGTCGAAGTGTAGGCCGCCGAGAACGGCCGCGGCGCGTGCGCCGAGATCGAGCCGTTGTTGATGATGCGGCCGCCGCGCGGGCTCTGGTCCTTCATGATGCGGAAGGCGTGCTGGGTGCACAGGAACGGGCCGGTGAGGTTGGTGTTCACCACCGCCTGCCACTGCTCGAGGCTGAGATCCTCGAAGTTCACCGCCGGCGCGCCCATGCCGGCATTGTTGAACAGCACGTCGAGCCGGCCGTAGGTCGCCTTCACCTTGTCGAACAGCGCGGCAATGGAGTCCGGCTTGGTCATGTCCGCGGTGACGCACAGGCTCTTGCCCGCGGGGCCGAGCTTCGCGGTCTCCTCGAGCATGTCGAGCCGGCGCCCGACCAGCACCACGGTGAAGCCGATGTTCATCAACGCCAGCGACGCCGCGCGCCCGACACCGGTGCCCGCGCCCGTCACCACTGCGATCTTGTTTGCTTCACTCATCGTTTCCTGCCTTTTCTCTCTTCAAGTTGGCTGTCAGGTTTTTGGTTCTTTTTCGTTCTTGTAGGGCGGCCGCGGAATGTTCTGATGCGCCGCGCGCAAGGCCGCCGACCAGCGCGAACGGAGGTCGTGGAAATAGGGCTCGCCCGCCTCGATGCGGTGGTTGAGATCGGCATCGCAGGCGTCTGCGCGCACCACCAGCACGTCGATCGGCAGACCGACGCCGAGATTGGAGCGCATGGTCGAGTCCATCGAGATCAGGCCGGTCTTCAGCGCCTCGTAGAGCTCGACGTCGTAATGCATGGCGCGGTCGAGCACCGGCTTGCCGTATTTGTGCTCGCCGATCTGCAGGTAGGGCGTGTCCGTGGTGCACTCGATGAAATTGCCGGCGGTGTAGACCATGAACAGGCGCATGCGCGCGCCCTTGATCTGGCCGCCGAACAGGAAGGAGACGTCGAAGGAAACGTCTTCGGATCTCAGCGCGGGTCCTTCGGTCGCGTGCACCGCCCGGATCGCCCGGCCGATGCGCTGGGCGGCCTGGAACATGGTCGGTGCGTTCATCAGCGTCTCGACCTCGCCCGTGGTGGGGTCCTCCAGGCCTTCGGTCAGTGTCGACAGCACCGACTGGCTGATGGCGAGGTTACCGGCGCTGGCGATCGCCATGATGCGGTCGCCGGGTTTGGAGAAGATGTGGAGCTTGCGGAAGGTCGAGACATTGTCGAGCCCGGCATTGGTTCGGGTATCGGCGATCATCACCAGACCGTCCCGAACCAGGATTCCGCAACAATAGGTCATTTCCCGTCCCCGAACGCGTTTGCGCGGAATTACTAGCCAATTTCGGGGAGGCATGAAACCCCCGATTCCCCGGGGGAGGTCGTCATTCTCCGGCGAAACAGCTATCTCTGCCGCTCAGTCAGCGGCATCGACGAGAAACGCCTCGTCGACGGGGACGCCGAGCGCCGTGACCAGCCGGTTGGTCTCCGCGGCCATGCCGACGATGGCGAGCATCTCGCCATATTCGGCCTCGGTCATGCCCTTGGCGCGTGCGCCCGCGATGTGCGAATGGATGCAATAGCTGCAGCCATGCGCGATCGAGACTGCGACATAGAGCATTTCCTTGATCTTGGGATCGAGCGCGCCGGGTGCCATCACCTCCTTGATGCTCTCCCAGGTCCGCCGCAGCGTCTTCGGATCATGCGCCAGCGCGCGCCAGAAATTGTTGACGAAGTCCGACTTCCGCACCTTGCGGATATCGTCGAAAACGGCGCGCGCCTCGGCGGAGAGTTCATCGTCCGAAAGCAACTTTACGGTCGCCATGGGGTACCTCGCGGGGTCAGGTCTGATCCCGCGAGTGTAGCACGGCTCAAGCGCTCAGCCGGCATGTCCGGCCGCACGACGCAAGGCCAGCTTGCCGACGTCGACATATTGCCGCTGCTGCGCATGGGCGTGCTGCGCTCCGACGTGAACGTCGCGCAGGCGCCGCTGCAGCGGCGAGCTGTCGTAGACCGCGCTGCTTCCGGCCAGCGCAAAACAGGCATCCGCGATGCCGACGCAGGTCGTGGCGAGCCAGACCGCGGATCGGGCGCCCTCGATCATGAGGTCTTCGTCTCTCAGCGTGCCGGCCATCGCGCGGCGCCAGTGGCTGGCGATCTGCACCTCGAGCAAGGCCTGCGCAGCCCGGAGGTTGGCGGAAATCCGGCCGAGCTCGTACTGGAAGGTCTCGGACTCCCGCATCGGGACGGCCGCATACAATTGCTGCCTCCCGGTATGGGCCAGCGCAAGCAAGTCGTCGACAGTGCCTTCGGCGAGACCCACCGAGAATGCGCCGTGCACCAATGGCAACCATTGCCGCAACGCCTGATAGAGCGGACCCGACATGCGAGGGGGAGCTTCGACATCGAAAACATGGGTCTCGGGAACCAGCGTCTCCCGTAGCGTGATGTGATGGCTGCCGGTGCCCTTCAGCCCTGCCGCGTGCCAGGTGTCCTCGATCTCCCAGTCGCGCGCCGGCAGCACAACGACGCGAACCTGCGGCTTGCCTTGCTGGCCGGGGACCGGCTTGCCATTTTCGGTGACGATGCAGAACCCGCCGATCCAGTCGGCGTGGGTGCAACTGCTGGCGAACGGCCAGCGGCCCTTGACGCGATAGCCGTCGGCCACGCGCTCTGCTGTTCCACCCGGTTGGGATGAGCCGCAGATCGCCACGTCCGGACCGTCCTTATAAATTTGCTGGTACAGTTCAGGGTGTGCTGCGGCGGCGAAAAGGCTGCCGACTCCGCCGACAATCGAGATCCAGCCGATCGAGCCGTCGAGCTGGGTCAGTGCCTTGATAACCTCCAGTCCGGCCGGAAAATCCAGCTCCAGTCCGCCATGGCTGCGCGGAACGAACATCCGGAAGAGCCCGATCGACCGCAGCCGTTCCACGAGGTCGGGCGGGACGCGGCGTGCGGCTTCGATCTCGGCGGCGCGGGCCTTGATCTCGGGAGCCAACTCCCGGATCCCCGCAAGCATGTTTTGGTGGGGATCGCGCAGGGGCACGGAATGCTTCTTGTTCTTGTCGTGAAGCCGCATCTGTCTCAACCTCTGTTGCGGAAACGGATCACAACGGAGGTTGAAGAGATGGCGCTACGGGACGGTTTCAGCGCGGGCCGTCGTCGATTACAGCTGTAACGCTGCGACGTGATTGCGCCGCAGATGCCTCGTGACGAGATACCGCAGCGCCTAGCTCTGCCGCTGTGACTGGGACTGCGATTGCCCGCCGCGGCCGGCCTGCTCGACCTTCACGGCCACCGTCAGCGTCTCCGCGCCGCCGCCATAGCGGGTGCCGCGCACGGGGGCTGCGCCGAGATAGTCGAGCCCGATCGCAACGCGGACATGGGCGTCGGTGGTGCAGATGCAGTTGGCGGGATCGAAGCCGACCCAGCCGAGACCGTCGACGTAAGCTTCCGCCCAGGCATGGCCGGCATCCTGGTGCACCGTGCCGTCCGAGCGCAGGAAATGGCCGGAGACGAAGCGCGCCGGCACGCCACCGCTGCGGGCGCAGGCGATGAAGATATGCGCGTAGTCCTGGCAGACGCCGCGCTTGAGCGTGAACGCTTCGGCCGCCGAGGTGCCGCTGTTGGTCGGATCCTCGTCGAAGGTCATGTGATCGCTGATTTGCGTCATCAGCGTGTGCAGGAAGCCGAGCGTGTCGCTCTCGGCCTCGCTGCGCAACTGCCGCGCGACCGCCGTCATCGCCGGATTGACGGTGGTGAGGTCGGTGGCGCGCAGGAACATGCCGGCCGGAAAGCGCTCGTCGGCGCCGCGCAGCACGCCGCCGGTGTCGTGGGTCTCGATCAGGCCCTCGGCGGTGATCTTGATGTCACCGACGGGTCCGCAGGACAGCACATGGGTGACGTTGCCGAAGGCGTCCTCATGGGTGTCGAGCTTGGTGTCGGTCGAGACGTCGATCTGCCACTCCGCCACATATTGCCCGTCATGGCTGCCGGGCGTCATGCGCAGGATCTGGATCACGCTCGTGGCCGGCGGCTCGTAGCGATAGGTCGTGGTGTGCAGGATTCGCAGGCGCATGGTGGACCGTGAAGTTAGTGGTTAGACCCGCTGCCTATTGCGAAGAAGCTCGTCATGGCCGGGCTTGTCCCGGGCATCCACGATCTTCCCTCGCAAAAGCAAGAACGTGGATGTCCGGGACAAGCCCGGCCATGACGATATCCCGTTTTCGTCAGCCGGGGGACATCAGATCAAATACTGCTTCGTGATGATTTCGCCCAGCCTGGAATTGTCCGTGATGAATTCCTGAATGAATTCATGCACGCCGTGCTGGAAAATGTCGTTCATATTGCTGTGTTCCAGCCGGTTGCGGATGCCGCGGGCATGGCGCTGGGCGGGGCCCTGGCGGCCATAGGCGACGCCGATCTGGTCGAGATTGCGCACGAGATTGCCGTAACAGCTTGCCAGCGAGCGCGGCAGCGTGTCGTTGAGGATGAGCAGGTCCGCAATCAGCCACGGCTTCAGCGTCTCGCGATAGACCCAGTGATAGGCCGTCAGCGCCGAGACCGAGCGCAAGATCGAGCTCCACTGATAGAAGTCGAGCGGGCCGCCGACATGCTCCTCCTCGGGCAGCAGCACGTGGTACTTCACGTCGAGGATGCGCGCGGTGTTGTCGGCGCGCTCCAGATGCACGCCCATCCGCGAGAACCAGTAGGCGTCGTTGCGCAGCATGGTCCGGTAGGCCGAGCCGTCGAAGCGCAGCGAAGTCTCCTGCACGAAGCGCAGGAATTTGGCGAGATCCTCGCGCGTGGAGGTGCCCTTGCTCCAGACCTCCTGGAGCTCGATCCAGGCCGAGTTGATGGTGTCCCACATCTCGCTGGTGAGCGCGGTGCGCACCGAGCGCGAGTTCAACCGCGCCGCCTCGATGCAGTTCCGGATCGATGATGGATTGCTTGCCGAGAACGAGAGGTAGTCGACGACGTTGTGCTCGTTGGCGACTTCATATTGCTGATAGAAGCTCGCGGCGACGCCGGCGGTGAGAAGCGCCGAGTCCCATTCATTGGTCTTGCCGATATAGGCGGCGGGAAGCGCAGTGACGCGCAGCGTCGCATCGATGGTGCGCGCGAGATATTCGGCCCGTTCGACATAGCGGGCGAGCCAGTAGAGGTTTTCGGCGGTACGCGACAGCATCTGACTACTCGTCCAGGATCCAGGTGTCTTTGGTGCCGCCGCCCTGGCTCGAATTCACCACCAGGGAGCCTTCCTTGAGCGCGACCCGTGTCAGCCCGCCGGGCACGATCGTGGTGCTCTTGCTGCCGGTGAGCACGAAGGGCCGCAGGTCAACGTGGCGTGGCGCGAGGCCGCTTGCCGTACAGGTCGGGCAGGTCGAGAGCGCCAGCGTCGGCTGCGCGATAAAACCTTCCGGCTCGCGCTTGAGCTTTTCGCGGAAGGCTTCGATCGTCGCTTTCGTCGCGGCGGGGCCGATCAGCATGCCGTAGCCGCCGGAGCCGTGGACTTCCTTGACGACGAGCTCGCCGAGATTGTCGAGCACATAGGCGAGGTCCTTCGGCTCGCGGCAACGCCAGGTCGGCACGTTCTTCAGGATCGGCTCCTCGCCGAGATAGAATTTCACGATGTCCGGCATGTAGGAGTAGATCGCCTTGTCGTCGGCGATGCCGGTGCCGACCGCGTTGGCGAGCGTGATGTTGCCGGCCGCATAGGCCGACATCAGCCCGGGCACGCCGAGCACGGAGTCGGGGCGGAAGGTGAGGGGGTCGATGAAATCGTCGTCGACGCGGCGATAGATCACGTCGATCCGCTTCACTCCCTCGGTCGTCCGCATGAACACTTCGTTGTTCTTGACGATGAGGTCGCGGCCTTCGACCAGTTCGATGCCGAGCTTGTCGGCGAGGAAGGAGTGCTCGTAGTAGGCCGAGTTGTAGACGCCAGGCGTGAGCAGGGCGACCGTCGGCTCGCCGGAGGCGCCTTGCGGCGCCACCGATCGCAGGGCGGAGAGCAGCTCGTCCGGATAGCGTTCGACCGGCGCCACCCTGTGGCGGGCGAACAGGTCCGGAAACAACCGCATCATGATCTCGCGGTTTTCCAGCATGTAGGACACGCCCGACGGCGTACGGGCATTGTCCTCCAGCACGATGAAGTCCTCGGCATCGACCCGGACGATGTCGATGCCGGCGATGTGCACGTAGACGTCGTGCGGCACCTGCTGGCCGTTCATCTCGGGGCGGAACACCGGGTTCTGGAAGATCAGGTCGTCGGGCACGACCTCGGCGCGCAGGATGTCGCGGCCATGATAGATGTCCCGCAGGAACATGTTGAGCGCGCGCACGCGCTGCTTCAGGCCCTTCTCCAGCAGCGCCCATTCCTTGCCGGACATGATTCGCGGGATCACGTCGAAGGGGATCAGGCGCTCGGTGGATTCGGAATCGCCATAGACGGCAAAGGTGATGCCGATGCGGCGGAACAGGAGCTCGGCCTCTTGGCGGCGATATTCGAGCGCCTCGGGAGGCGTCTCCTTGAGCCAGCGCGCCAGCTCCTGATAGGCGGGGCGAAGGTCCCCGCCGGGAATGTTCATTTCATCAAACGCGACTGCCATAGATCCCGACTTGTCTCCGCAAGGCGTTGCGCCATTCGACAGGTCGTCAGGCCTTGGTGAAGACCGCAACGTCCTGGCCATGCGGCAAGAGTGCATGACTCTGAGGAGGTAGCAAGGGCTGGGCCAGCGCGATAAGCATGGAGTTGTGGCATTTGCCGGGGACAGCCGGGAGGGTGCCTCAAAAAATGGCTGAGGACTGCTTATTTCGGCAGCAAAACCGCGTGACTTCAACGCGTTACCTCGGCAAAGTCGGGCCGACAGGTGAGGGACTTAAGGTATGAGCGACATCGTCACGGCGGGCATTCTGGTCATCGGGGATGAAATCCTGTCCGGCCGCACCAAGGACAAGAATATCGGCTTCATCGCCGAATACCTGACCAATATCGGCATCGACCTGAAGGAAGTCCGGGTCGTCTCCGACGACGAGGACGACATCATCGCGGCGTTGGATGCACTGCGGCATCGCTACGCCTATGTCTTCACCACCGGCGGCATCGGGCCGACCCATGACGACATCACCGCCGACAGCGTCGCCAAGGCGTTCGGCGTCGGCATCGACCACCATCCGGAGGTCGTCGCCCGCTTCCGCGAGCGCTGGAGCGAGCAGGACCTCAACGAGGCCCGCCTGCGCATGGCCCGCATCCCCGACGGCGCCGAGCTGATCCAGAGCGCCACCATCCTCGCCCCCGGCTTCAAGATCGGCAACGTCATCGTGATGGCCGGCGTGCCCTCGATCATGCAGGCGATGATGGACATCGTCTCGCCCAAGCTGAAGTCGGGCGTGCGCATGCTCTCCGAATCGGTCCGCGCCAATGCGCGCGAAGGTGACATCGGCAGCCCGCTGCGCGCGATCGCCGCCGCCCATCCCGACACCATCATCGGCAGCTATCCGTTCATGGACGAAGATCAGAAGCCGAACACCAATCTGGTGGTGCGCTCGCGCGACGCGGACAAGCTGGCAGCGGCGATGGCGGCGGTGAAGGAAATGCTGGCGGGATTGAACGTCACCCGGTAGCAGAATGGCTGCCGGATGAAGATTGGCAGGAGACAACAATGGCTGGCGAAGCACCGGAACTGAGCGCGCAGGAGCGGGCCGGCAAGGCCTTCCCTGTTTCGTGGGACCAGTTCCACCGCGACTGCCGGGCGCTGACCTGGCGGCTCAACGAGGTCGGCCCGTTCCACGCCGTCATCGCGATCACCCGCGGCGGGCTGGTGCCGGCCGCGATCGTGGCGCGCGAGCTCGGTGTCCGCATCATCGATACGGTCTGCATCGCCAGCTACGACCACGACAAGCAGGGCGAGCTCCAGGTCCTCAAGGGCATGTCCGAGGCGGCGATGAAGCTCGGCGGCGGCACCGGCAAGGGACTTCTGATCGTCGACGACCTCGTCGACACCGGCAAGACCGGCAGGCTGGTCCGCGACATGCTGCCCGATGCGCATTTCGCCACCGTCTACGCCAAGCCGAAGGGACGCCCGCTGGTCGACACCTTCATCACGGAGGTCTCGCAGGACACCTGGATCTTCTTCCCCTGGGACACCGCGCTGTCCTACCACCCGCCGCTGCGAGACGGCGCGGCGTGAGTGAAGCGACGAAGCAATCCAGACGATTTCCGCAGACGCATTTCTGGATTGTCTCGCTTCGCTCGCAATGACAGGTGGAGGTGGCCATGCCCCTGCAAAACCGTGTCACGCCGACCGGCGACATCATCGCCACGCCGCACCGTGGCCTGTTCACCGGCAATCGCGGCATCATCCATGATCCCGCGACCAGGACGCTGCTCAAGAAGCGGTGGTCGTCGCCGGCCTGGCTCACCTGTGTTTGCGAATTCCGCGGCCGCCGTCGCGAGGTGATGACGACGCACAGCTGGACCGAGCTGTTCTTCCTCGACGAGGCCACCGCGCTCGCCGCCGGCCATCGCCCCTGCTTCTACTGCCGCCGTGACGATGCCAATCGCTTCCGGGCTGCGTGGGAGAAGGGCAACCGCGTACGTGATGTCCGCATGCACGATATCGACACGGTGCTGCACCACGAGCGGCTCGATCACGGCAAGAAGCGGCTTCATGCGCTGCTGGTGCCGCTCGACCAGCTTCCAGACGGCGCGATGCTGCAGCAGGGCGAGGAAAGCTTTCTGCTGATGCAGGGCGGGGTGCTGCTGTGGTCGACGGCGGGTTATGTTGAAGGCGCGCGAGAGCTTGACGATGCGCAGTTGCTGACCCCGCCATCGACGCTGCGCGCGATGAGCGCCGGCTATGAGGTCACATTGCACCCCAGCGCGCACCGCGCCTGACCGTCCCCGCAAGGGGGAACGCAGCGAGCGTGTGGCTATTTCAGCGGCCGCCCTTGCTCATCCACAGTCGTCCGCGCATCGCGCAGCGCCCATTCGCGCATGATCTGGCGGCAGCGGGTGAGCTCGGCCTCGGTTGCCGTACCCGTATCCTTTGACGCACGCTCGACCATGGCCTTGCAATTCAGCAGCACGGAGCGATCCTCGGCGCGCGCAGCGAATGTGATCCCCGCAAGAGCCGTGACGACGAGTGCCGTTCGGAGCACCATCACCCCAGCTTCTCGCGCGCCAGCGCGGCACCGGCGCCGAGCGCCATCAGCTTGGCCTCGGCGATCTCCCGCCGCATTGGCGCCATGCCGCAATTGGTGGTGGCGATGATGTTGCTCTTGGGCACGAACTTCGACACCGCGTCGATCACCTGCACGACGTCCTCGGCCGTCTCCACCGTGTCGCTGGCGACGTCGATCACGCCGGCCTGCACGATCTTGTTTTTCAGCAGCGCCAGCAAATCGAGCGGCACCTTCGAATTGCGGCACTCGATTGCGACCTGCTGGATCGGACTCGCGTCGATCGCCGGAAAGATCTGCTCGTACTGCCGCCACTGCGCGCCGAGCGTCTCCTTCCAGTCGGTGTTGGCCTTGATGCCGTAGCCGTAGCAGATGTGCACGGCGGTGGCGCAGGTCAGCCCCTGCGCGGCACGCTCCAGCGCCTTGATGCCCCAGTCGTTGACCTCGTCCATGTAGACGTTGAAGGCGGGCTCGTCGAACTGCACGAGATCGACGCCGTCGGCCTGCAACGCCTTGGCTTCCTCGTTGAGGAGATCGGCGAAAGCAAAGGCCATCTTGACGCGATCACCGTAGTAGCGGTCCGCAATCGTGTCGATGATGGTCATCGGGCCGGGCAGGGTGAACTTCAGCTTCTTCTTCGTGTGCGTGCGCGCCACGCGCGCCTCGTCGGCATGAACACGCCCCTTGAGCTGAAGCGGCGCGACCACCTGGGGCACCATCGCCTTGTAGCGGTCCTTGCGGATGCCCATCTCGACCTTGTGGGCGAAATCGATGCCGTCGATCTTCTCGAGGAAGCCGTGCACGAAATGCTGGCGGGCCTGCTCGCCCTCGGTGACGATGTCGATGCCGGCATCCTCCTGGACCTTGACGGCAAGCATCGTCGCGTCGCGCTTGGCGCGGAGAAGCTCGTCGCCTTGCGACTTCCAGGGTGCCCACAGCATGTTGGGCTCGGCAAGCCATTCGGGTTTCGGCAAGGAGCCGGCGATCGTGGTTGGAAACAGCATGGCGGCTCTCCCGGCAGGTTGTGTTGCGCCCCTTCCTGCCATGTCTTAACGTCAAGGTACAGAACAACAAAAGTCGCTCACTATTCCATTGGCGACGACAGGGAAGGGCGATGATCGACCTCTATTATGCGCCGACGCCGAACGGCTGGAAAATCTCGATCATGCTGGAGGAACTCGGGCTCCCCTATGACGTGAAGCCGGTCAATATCCGCGCCGGGGAGCAGTTCAGCCCCGAATTTCTGGCGGTCTCCCCCAACAATCGCATTCCCGCGATCGTCGACCACGCACCCGCCGACGGCGGTGCGCCGTTCTCGGCGTTCGAGACCGGTGCGATCCTGATTTACCTCGCGGAAAAGACCGGCCGCTTTCTGGCCAGCGATCTGCGCGGCCGCTCGACGACCATCCAGTGGGTGATGTGGCAGATGGCGGGCCTCGGGCCGATGCTCGGCCAGCACGGCCATTTCGCGCTCTATGCTGCTGAAAAAATCCCTTATGCGATTGAGCGCTACCGCGACGAGGCCGCGCGGCTCTATGGCGTGCTCGACCGGCAGTTGGCCAAGACCGGCGCCTACGTCGCCGGCGACTATTCCATCGCGGACATCGCCTGCTTCCCCTGGACCATGACCCACAAGGCGCAGGGCTTTACGCTCGACGACTATCCGAACGTGAAAAACTGGTACGCCGAGGTGCGCGCACGGCCGCAGGTGCAAGCGGGGCTTGCGATCGGCAAGTTCGTGAAGGAGCCGTTCGACGAGGAATCACGCAAGATCATGTTCGGCCAGCGTGCCAAGGAAGTGCTGGGAAAGAACTAGGCTGCTCGCCCCATCGTCATTGCGAGGAGCGAAGCGACGAAGCAATCCAGACTGGTTCCGCGGAAAGATTCTGGATTGCTTCGCTTCCGCCGTCGCTCTTCGAGCTATGGCGGACAAGTCGCTCGCAATGACGGGGATAGAGCACGACAAACAAGACGCAAAGGAAACGCCATGATTGAATTCTTCTTCGACTGTTCCAGCCCCTGGACCTACCTCGCCTTCCACAACATCCAGCCGCTGGCAAAGGAGCTGGGGGCCGAGATCATCTGGCGGCCGATCCTGGTCGGCGGCATCTTCAACACGGTCAATCCGAGCGTCTACGCGCAGCGCGAGACGCCGGTGCCGCTGAAGGCGCGCTATATGAAAAAAGACCTCGCAGACTGGTCGCGCTCGGCCGGCCTCGCGATCAAGATGCCGCCGACGGTGTTTCCGGTGAACAGCGTGAAGGTCATGCGCGGCTGCATCTGGCTGGGGAAAGACATGGTGCCGTTCGCCACTGCCGTGTTCGAGACCTATTGGGGCGGCGACAAGGACATCTCGCAGGACGCCGTGCTCGCCGAGATCTGCAGGAAGGTCGGTGTCGACGAGCAGAAGTTCTTTGCCGGCATCTCCGAGCAGGCAATCAAGGACCAGCTCAAGGCCAACACGGAAGAGGTCGTGGCACGCGGTGGCTTCGGCTCACCGACGATCTTCGTGGGCAAGACCGACATGTACTTTGGCAACGACCGCCTGCCGCTGATCCGCGAGGCGCTTGAACGCAGCAAGGCGAGTGCGGCCTGATGGTGCGGGCTGTCGTCTGCCGCGAACTCGGCGCGCCCGAGACGTTGCGGCTGGAAGAGTTTCCGTCGCGCGCCGTCAAACCGGGTGAGGTGCGCGTTGCGATCCGCGCCGCCGGATTGAACTTTCCGGACGTGCTGATGGCGGCCGGCGAATATCAGCTCAAGCCGGAGCTGCCGTTCACGCCCGGCATGGAGGCCGCCGGCGACGTCACCGAGGTGGGCGCAGAGGCAAGCGGCGTGGCCGTCGGCGACAAGGTCATCGTCAAGATGCGCCATGGCGCCTTCGCCGACGAAGCGGTGGTGACGCCGACGCAGCTAACGCCGATGCCGTCGACGTTCGACTATGCGGAAGCCGCGACCTATCTGGCCGGCCACGGCACCGCCTATCACGCGCTGATCGATCGCGGCCGTGTCATGCCGGGCGAGGTGTTGCTGGTGCATGGCGCCGGCGGCGGCGTGGGCCTTGCCGCGGTCGAGATCGGCAAGATGCTGGGCGCGACCGTGATCGCGACCGCCTCCAGCGACGAGAAGCTCGCGATTGCGAAATCGCGCGGCGCCGATCATCTCGTGCGCTACGATCGGGAGCCGTTTCGCGATGCCGTCAAGCGCATCACCGACGGCCGTGGCGCCGACGTCGTGTTCGATCCCGTCGGCGGCGAGGTGTTCGAGAACTCGATGCGCTGCATCGCCTGGGGCGCGCGGCTGCTGGTGATCGGCTTTACCGGTGGTATCGGCTCGGCGAAGACCAACCTGCTGCTGATCAAGGGCGCCAGCGTGCTCGGCGTGCGTGCGGGTGAGGCGGTACGGAAAAATCCCGCGCTCGGCGAGGTGCGCCTGAAGGCGCTGCTGCAATGGGCGGAAGAAGGCAAGCTGCGCCCGAACATCTCGCACCGCCTGCCGCTGGAGGACTATGCAAAGGCGATGCGGCTGTTGATCGACCGCAAGGCGATCGGGCGCGTGGCGCTGGTGATGGAGTGACGGTGCCGTAGGGTGGGCAAAGCGAAGCGTGCCCACCATTCTGGTTTCGATTGCTGATAGATGGTGGGCACGGCGCAAGAGCGCCTTTGCCCACCCTACGATCTCCTACTTATACTCCCGCTCCGTCCACCACGGAAAATAATCCGGCATATCGCTCGACACCTTGTTCTTGAACTGCGCCGGACGCTTCTCCAGGAACGACACCACGCCTTCCTTGACGTCGTCCGAGCGGCCGCGCGTATAGATGCCACGGCTGTCGACCTTGTGGGCTTCCATGGGATCGTCGGCACCCATCATGCGCCACATCATCTGGCGGATCAGCGCGACCGACACCGGCGCGGTCTTGGCGGCGAATTCCTTGGCCAGCGCGCGGGCGGTCGGCAAGAGATCATCGGGAGCTACGACCTTGCTGACGAGGCGGCCGGCGAGCGCTTCCTGGGCCGGGAAGACGCGGCCGGAATAGCACCATTCCAGCGCCTGCGAGATGCCGACGATGCGCGGCAGGAACCAGCTCGAGGCGGCCTCCGGCACGATGCCACGCTGGGAGAACACGAAACCGAAGCGCGCGGCATCCGAGGCGATGCGGATGTCCATCGCGAGTTGCATGGTGACGCCGATGCCGACGGCAGGGCCGTTCACGGCGGCGATGACGGGCTTCAGACACTTGAAGATGCGCAGCGTCACCTGACCGCCGCCGTCGCGCACCTGCGGATCGCTGTAATCGACCTTGCCGTCCGCGAAGCGCTTGACCGGCCCGCGCCGCGCATCGCGATCGAAGGTATCCGCGCCCGAGGAAAGATCGGCGCCCGCGCAAAAGCCGCGGCCCGCGCCGGTGACGATGATGGCGCGGACGTCGTCGTCCTTGTCTGCGGCGTCGAACGCGTCGATCAGCTCGGCCTGCATCTGCGCGTTGAAGGCGTTGAGCTTGTCGGGCCGGTTCAGCGTGATGGTGAGGATCTGCTCGGCGACCTCGTATTTGATGGTCTCATACGCCATGGTGGTTTCCTTCCTTGCCGTGAATTCTGTCTCGAAGAGACGTCATGCATGGTCGCCACCATCCGTCTTGCGCGGACTGGGCATGTGGCGGCCGGTACGAGAACGTGGATGGCCGGGACAAGCCCGGCCATAGCGGAATGCCTACTTTGCCGGCGGGCTCGGCCAGGGCTTCTGTGCGCTGCGCAAGCCCTCGAACGCCTTGGCCATGCCGAGCACGCCGATATCGTCGAAGCGGCGGCCGACGATCTGCACGCCGATGGGAAAGCCGTTGGCGTCGAAGCCGCCATTGATGGAAACCGCGGGGTTCTCCGACATATTCCACGGCACGGTATAGCAGATGTGCTCGAACGGCCGCATGGGATCGTTGGTGGGTGAAGCCCAGTCCGCCGCATAGTTCACGTTCGGCGCGGTCGGCGAGATCAAATAGTCGAGCTCGCAGAACAGCTTTGACGCGGCAGCGCGGATCGCCACGGTCTGGTTGAATCCGCGGATGACATCCACACCCGAGAGCTTTGCGCCGGATGCGCCCCATTTGAAGATGTAGGGCAGCACCTTTGCCTGTTCGGCCGGCGTCAGCTTGGCCAGATCGTCCCACATCCGCGCGCGCCAGAAATTGTCGAGGCCGTCGAGCATCTCGCGGGTCAAAATGCCGTCGACCTCGGTGACGACGCTACCTGCGGATTCGAACGCCTTTGCGGCTTTCACCGCGACATCGCGGACCGGCCTTTCTGCCGGCAGGCCGACGCCGGCATCGAGCATCAGGCCGATGCGCAGTTTGCGTGGCGACTTTTCGAGCCCCTTCCAGTTGAGAGGCTCGGCGGGCAGGCTCATGCCGTCGCGCCGGTCGGGCTTTGCAATCACGCTCATCATCAGCGCGCAATCGTCGACCGTGCGGGTCATGGGACCGGCGACACGGCCGACATAGGTCGGGTCAATCGGCACGCGGCCAAAACTCGGTTTCAGGCCGACGAGGCCGCACCAGCCCGCAGGCAGGCGGACCGAGCCGCCGATATCGGTGCCGAGATGCAAGGGGCCGTAGCCAGCCGCAGCAGCGGCGCCGGCGCCCGCGCTGGAGCCGCCGGGATTCTTGGAGAGGTCCCAGGGATTGCGCGCCAGCGCATGGAAGCTGGAGAGTCCCGAGGACAGCATGCCGTAATCGGGCATGGTGGTCTTCGCGAAGATGATCGCACCGGCCTCGCGCAGGCGCGCAGCGGGCGGGGCGTCTTTCTCGGCCGGCACGAGCTTCACGCTCGCAGCGCCGAGCGGCACCGGCACGCCCTTGGTCGCGATGTTGTCCTTTACCGTGACAGGCACGCCGTCGAGCGCGCCGGAAGGTTCGCCCCCGCTCCAGCGCGCGGTCGAGGCCTTCGCGGCCTCGCGCGCGCTGTCGGGATCGAACGCGTAGAGCGCCTTGAGATGCGGTTCCCACGCAGCGACGTGCGCAAGCACGTCCTCCAGCACCTCGCTCGGCGAGAATTGCTTGGCCCGATAGCCCGCGATCAGATCAACCGCGGAGAGATCGTGCAGCGAGGTGACGGCCTCTTCGACGCTCTTCTTGTGCATTGCTAACCTACCGGCATGCGCGTTTCGATGATCCGGGCGAACATGCTGGCGCCGATCGGCAGGATCTTGTCGTCGAGCACAAAGCCGGGATTGTGCACGGGCACCGAGCCGTCGTGGCCGATCCAGAAATAGGCGCCGGGAATGGTTTGCAGCATGTCGGCGAAATCCTCGCTGCCCATCTTCGGCTGGGCGCGGGTGATCACGTTGGCGGGGTTGACGACGGTGCGCGCGACCTCCTCGACCACCTTGGACTGCTCGACCTGGTTGACCAGCACGCCGAAGGTGTCGCGGATGTCGGCTTCGATCACGCACTGATAGGCGCTCGCGATGCCGGCGCAGATCGTGCGGATGCGTTCGGCGATCAGGGCGCGGACTTCATCCGAGAAGGTGCGGATGGTGCCGCAGAGATGCGCCTCGCCGGGGATGACGTTGTAGGCGGAACCGGCGTGAATCTGCGTGATCGAGATGACGGCGGCCTGCAGCGGCTCGACGTTGCGGCTGACGATGGTCTGGATCGCCTGCGCCAGCGTGGTCGCGATGATCACCGCGTCCTTGGAGCGCTCTGGCATCGCGCCATGCGCGCCGTAGCCGGTGATGCGCAGGTCGAAGAAGTCGGCGCTGGCCATCGCGGGGCCGGGCAGGATCGCGATTTCGCCGAGGTTGAGGTCGGGCGCGTTGTGCAGGCCGTAGAGCTCGTCGCAGGGAAACTTCTCGAACAGGCCGTCCTTGATCATCGCGCGAGCGCCACCAAGGCCTTCCTCGGCCGGCTGGAAGATCAGGTGCACGGTGCCGTCGAAATTTTTGGTCTCGGCGAGGTAGCGCGCGGTGCCGAGCAGCATGGTGGTGTGGCCGTCATGGCCGCAGCCGTGGAAGCGGCCGGGGATTTTCGAACTCCATTTCAGATTGGTGTTCTCTTCCATCGGCAGTGCGTCCATGTCGGCGCGCAGGCCGATGCGCTTGCTGCCCGAACCCTTGCCCTTGATCACGCCGATCACGCCGGTGCCGCCGAGACCGCGGTGCACCTCGATGCCCCAGCTCTTCAGCTTGTCGGCGACGATGCCGGAGGTGCGCACTTCCTCGAAGCCGATCTCGGGATGGGCGTGAAGGTCGCGCCTGATAGCGGTGAGTTCGTCGGCAAAGCCGTCGATGCGCTCGATCGTGGGCATGTGTTCCTGTCCGGTTAGCGTGATGGGGGCGTGAAAACGGGGCCGTTCGGCTTGATGCGGATGCCCGGCCGCAGCCGCGTCCAGGGCAGGGTGGCTGTGTCGGCCGGCATCGCGCCGGGCGCGGCGCAGATCATCAGCTTTTCCGCGATCGGCTCGAAATCGGCGCGGAAGTGCACCGAGCTCTTGTTGACCAGAATCTTCTGCGCGGTCGGCTCGATGCCGACATAGCGGTACATCGCCTGATCGGCGAGCTGCGCCTTGTGCGAGGACACGACGACGCGGACGTCACCGATGCGCAGGCACGCGGAGGGACCCATCTCCATCTCGCGGCCACCGTAATAGGGGCCGGGCGCGATGAAGCGGCCGTCGGAGAGCTTTTCGACGATGAAGGTCTCGCGATAGGGCTCATCCCCGGGAATGCCGGACTTGCCGCCGAGCGACAGCGTCACGGTGGCGCCGACGCCGGCCGCATGCGCGGCCTTGGCCGAGACCGGGTCGTAGATGACGCCGGTCGCAGCGCTCGCCTTGTTGCGTACCAGCGCGCGCAGCATGCCGGTGGTGTCGGAATCACCGCCGGCGCCGGGATTGTCCTGGGTGTCGGCGATGATGATCGGCTTGCTCGCGCCCTTGGCGAGTTCCATCGCATGGCGCACGCCGTCGTCGGGCGACCAGATCTTGCCGTCGAAATCGTCCTCGTGGCTTTCGATCAGTTTGACGATCGCATCGGCCGCGCGGTCGGCATCGGCCTGCGTCTTGCCATAGGCGAACACGCTCGGGCCGCAGTCGCGGAAGTCGGCGGCGGGGAAGCCGGGCGCGAAGGACAGCGTCGGAATGGCGTCGCTCTCCAGCGCGGCCAGTTTTTCGTAGATGCCCTCGGTGGGAAAGTCATTGGTGCATTGCCAGCTGATCGCGATCAGGAACGGCAATTGGCGAAACGACTTTGCAAAGCGCTGCTTGGTCTGCAGCAGCAGGGCGAGGTGCCTTGCGGAGGCGCGGCCGGTCTCGGCCATGTCGACATGCGGATAGGTGCGGTAGGCGATCAGCGCATCCGCGTGTTCCATCATCTCGGGCGTGACGTTGGCGTGCAGGTCGAGGCTGGCAACGAGCGGAACGTCCTTGCCGATGACGCGGCGCACGCGCGCCAAAATCTCGCCTTCGCCGTCGTCGAGATGCTCGGTCACCATCGCGCCATGCAGATCGAGATAGACCGCATCGAGCGGGCCGGCGGCGGCGATACCGTCGACCATCACCTTCACGATACGCTCGAAGGCGTCCCTGGTGACATGCGCCGACGGACTTGCGCCGCAGGCGATCGTCGGAATGAGGTTCCAGCCATTGGCTTCGGCGCTGTCGACGAAGCCGGCGAGACCGACATTGATGCGGCGCATCACCTTCAATACGTCGGCGCCTTCCGTCATGGCCGGCCAGCCGCCGCCATGCTGGAAGTCCGCGAAAGTCGCCTTCGTCGGGGCGAACGTGTTGGTCTCGTGCAGGAAGCCGCCGACGGCGATACGTGTCATTAATTCTTGTCCAGCGTTTGAAAGTGCGCGACGTTAGCCTTGGCTTCGAGGCGGGGGCAAGCGAGGAGCCCATGCCGCCGCGCATGGCTTTAAGTCATTTTCGAATGATGATGGTCGCTACCCGTCATTGCGAGCGAAGCGAAGCAATCCAGACCGTTTCCGCAGAGGGACTCTGGATTGCTTCGCTCCGCTCGCAATGACGAGTGGACAAACCTAAGCCGTCGCCGCGACGCCTTCCGACACCGGCCTGAAGTTCGCAAAATCCCAGCCGCGGCCCGGTGCGGCCTCCAGCAGCGCCCTGGTGTAGGCTTCCTTCGGATGCGTCAGCACCTCGGCGGCCAGGCCCTGTTCGACGACACGGCCGTGCTGCATCACCACGACCTCGTCGCAGATCTGGGCTGCGACGCGCAGATCGTGGGTAATGAACAGGATGGCGATGCCGAGCCGGTTCTGGATCTCGTCGAGCAGTTCCAGCACCTGCGCCTGAACCGAGACGTCGAGTGCCGAGACCGCTTCGTCCGCGACCAGCACGTCGGGGTCGAGCGCGAGCGCACGC
The DNA here is from genome assembly GCF_052076005.1 of Bradyrhizobium sp. 63_E2_N1_3. Classification (NCBI taxonomy): domain Bacteria; kingdom Pseudomonadati; phylum Pseudomonadota; class Alphaproteobacteria; order Hyphomicrobiales; family Nitrobacteraceae; genus Bradyrhizobium; species Bradyrhizobium sp. 63_E2_N1_3. The sequence continues at coordinate 3,484,723 of NZ_CP197235.1, forward strand.
GCAATGGCGATGCGCTGGCGCTGGCCGCCGGAGAACTGGTGCGGATAGCGCGTCACTGCGTCCGCGGGCAGGCCAACGAGCTCGAGCAGTTCGCGCGCCCGCTTCATCGCATCGGCATGCGAGGTGCCGTAATTGATCGGGCCTTCCGCGATGCTCTCGCCGACGGTAATGCGCGGGTTGAGCGAGCGATAGGGATCCTGGAACACGATCTGGATCTTCTGCCGGTGCGGCTGGAGCAGGCGGCGCGAGATGTCGGCGATCTCGCGGCCGGCGAGACGCACGCCGCCGGAGGTCGGATCGATCAGGCGGACGATGCACCGCGCCACCGTCGACTTGCCCGAGCCGCTCTCGCCGACGATGCCGAGCGTGCGGCCCTTGCGCAGCGTCAGCGTGACCTTGTCGGCGGCGACGACCTCGCGGCCTTTGCCGAAGAAGGCGCGCTCCTTATAGACCTTGCCGAGCTCGTTGGCCTCCAGCACCACCGGCTCCTTGGTCTCGGGCCGCGCCGCGCGCGGCACCAGGCTCGGCACCGCGGAAAGCAGATTGCGGGTGTACTCCATGGTCGGGTTGCGCAGCACGGTCTCGAGCGGACCGGTCTCGACCAGCCGGCCCTGCCGCATCACGGCGACGCGGTCGGCGATCTCGGCAACTACGCCCATGTCGTGGGTGATGAACAGGACGGCGGTGCCGTGATCGCGCTGGAGGTCGCGGATCAGCGTCAGGATCTGCTTCTGGGTGGTGACGTCGAGCGCGGTGGTCGGCTCGTCGGCGATCAGCAGCTTCGGCTCCAGCACCAGCGCCATCGCGATCATGATGCGCTGGCGCTGGCCGCCGGACAGGCGATGCGGATAGGAGGCGAAGATGCGCTCGACCTGGGGCAGGCGGACCTGCTCCATCATGTCGAGAATGCGCTTCTTCCGCGCCTTGGCGTCGAGATCGGTGTGGGCGCGCAGGACCTCGTCGATCTGGCGGCCGACCGGCACCACCGGATTGAGTGCGGTCATCGGCTCCTGGAAGATCATCGCCATCTGCGTCGCGCGGAGCTGGCGCAGGCGGCGATCGGTCGCGGTGAGTATCTCTTCGCCGACGAGCTTGACGCTGCCGCCGGTCGGAACCAGCGTGCCCTTCGGCAGCAGGCCCATCGTGGTGAGCGAGGTCACCGACTTGCCCGAGCCGCTTTCGCCGACGAGACACAGTGTCTCGCCCTTGTGCACCTGGATCGAGATGCCATCGATGATGTTGGCGCCCTTCGGCTTCTTGCCGATGGAGACGACGAGATTGTTGATGTCGAGAACTGGGTTGGTCATCACTTGATCCGTCATCACTTGCCCTCCCGCTGCTTCATGCGGGGATCGAGGGCGTCGCGGGCGGCGTCGCCGATCAGATTGATGCTGAGGATGGCGATCGAGAGCAGCAGGCCCGGCCAGAAGATCAGCGTCGGCTTGAGCTGAAAATACTGGCGGCCCTCGGCCATGATGTTGCCCCAGGTCGGCGTCTCCGGCGAGATGCCGGCGCCGAGGAAGGAGAGAATGGCCTCGGTCAGGATCGCGGAGGCGCAGACATAGGTGCCCTGGACGATCAGCGGTGCGATCGTGTTCGGCATCAGATGGCGCCACATAATCTTCGGCAGGCTGGAGCCGACCGAGATCGCGGCCTCGACGTAAGGCTCCTCGCGCGCGGACAGCACGACCGAGCGTACCAGGCGTGCCACGCGCGGTATTTCGGGGATGGTGATCGCGACCAGCACGGTCCAGATGCTGGCGCCGGACAGCGACACCACGGCGATCGCGAGCAGGATGCTCGGCATCGCCATGAGGCCGTCCATGACGCGCATCAGGACGGCATCGACCAGCTTGAAGAAGCCGGAGACCAGGCCGATCGCAAGGCCGATGACGATCGACAGGATCGCCGAGCCGATGCCGATCAGGAGCGAGATGCGGCCACCATAGATGACGCGCGACAAGAGGTCACGGCCATAGGCGTCGGTGCCGAGCAGGAACTGCGCCGAGGCCGGCTTCAGCCGCTGCGAGGGCGCAAGCTGGACCGGATCGTGCGGCGCGATCAGCGGCGCCAGGATCGAGACCAGCACGATCAGCGCGAGCAGGATCGTGGCCGCCGCGATGATCGGCGTCGAGGTGAGGAATCCGAAACGCGGCCGCAGCGGCGACGTGATCGGAATGGACGACTGGGGAAGGCTATCGACGGACATTTTTGTTGTTATCCTTAGCCCTAGTACCGGATCCGGGGATCGAGCAGCGTGTAGGCGACGTCGATCAGGAGATTGACGACGACATAGATCAGCGACGTCAGCAGGATCATCGCCTGGATGACTGGGTAGTCGCGCGCCAGCACCGCGTCCACCGTGAGGCGGCCGATGCCGGGGATGTTGAACACGCTCTCGGTGACGACGACGCCGGAGATCAGCAGCGCAAAGCCGGTGCCGATCACGGTGATGACGGGCACCGCGGCGTTGCGCAGCGCATGGCGCATCATCACGGCGACCTCGTTGATGCCCTTGGCGCGGGCGGTGCGGACGTAGTCCTCACCGAGCACGTCGAGCATCGCCGCGCGCGTCATGCGCGCGATCAGCGCGATGTAGATGAAGGAGAGCGCGCAGGTCGGCAGGATGATGCGCTCGAAGAACGGTCCAAAGCCGTTGAAGATGCTGCGGAAGCCCTGCACCGGCACCCAGCGAAGGTCGATCGCGAAGACCTCGATCAGGAGATAGCCGACCACGAACACCGGCACGGAGAAGCCGAGCACGGAGAGGCCCATCACGAAACGGTCGATCCAGGTGCCGTGCTTCCACGCCGCGATGACGCCGAGCGGCACGGCGACGATCACGGCGAGAATGATCGTCGAGAGCGCGATCGAGATCGACGGTTCGACGCGCTGGCTGATCATCTTCATGACTGGCAGGTTGGAGATCAGCGACGTCCCGAGATCGCCGTGCAGCAGCTTGTTCACCCAGGTGATGAATTGCACGATCAGCGGCTCGTTGAGGCCGAGCGAGTCGCGGATGCGTTCCAGCCGTTCCGGCGTCGCGTTATCGCCGGCGAGAATGGCGGCGGGATCGCCCGGCGTCAGCCGCAGCAGCAGGAAGACGAACAGCGCGACGACGCCCATCACGGGCACCGCGGCCAGAACGCGGCGAATGAGATAACCTAGCATGCACCTATCTCCGGCTGCGGAACTTGTGGGGCCGGGAGGCCCCTGTGGAATCGGTTCTGTCTATCATGCACGCCTGTCACTCGGGCTGGAAAGCCGGCCGTGGAAGCCGACGTTTCGGGGCAAATTGTGTGCCAAGGGCAGGGCGGTCGCAAGGGGCCGCCGAGCCTCCGATATCGACCACTCAGGATGCATGACGGAACTTGTGCTCAACCCTGAGTGACGGTGCGGCCGGCGGTGCGTTGAGCCCGCGCCAGCCATCGATGGTCCCGGCAATCATCTGCGCGGTCGCGGCCGACAAGGTCCAGCCGAGATGGCCGTGGCCGGTGTTGAAGAACACGCCCGGCATCCGTCCTGCGCGCACCACGGGCATCATGTTCGGCATCATCGGCCGCAGCCCGGCCCAGGGCACAACCTTGGACGTTTCGACGCCGGGGAAGTTGCTGCGCACCCAGTCGACCAGCGGCTGCACGCGGTCGGCGCGGATGTCGCGGTTGAAGTCATTGAATTCGGCGGTGCCTGCGACGCGGAAGCGATCGGCGCCGAGCCGGCTGGTGACGATTTTTGCGGCTTCGTCGAGCAGGCTCACGGTCGGCGTCGCATTGCGGCTTGCGGCAGTGTCGAGCTGAACGGTGATCGAATAGCCCTTCACCGGATAGACGTTGACGCGCTCGTCGAGGAGGGCGGCGAAGTGGCGGCTGGCCACACCGGCGCAGACCACGACGCCATCAGCCTTCAGCATGCCGCGCGCGGATGCGACAGTGTCACTGGCCGAAAGATCAGCCCAGCCGATGACAAAGCCGCCACCTGCCTGGGCAATGGAATCGATGTTGGCTTCGTGGATAAAGGTCGCGCCGCGCCGCTTGCAGGCTTCCGCAAGTCCGCGCGTGAACTTGTGGATATCGCCGGTCGCATCCGACGGCGTGTAGAAGCCGCCAAAATAGTCCTTGCGCAGCGTCGGCTCGATGGCGCGGATCTCCTCCGGCGTCACCGGGCGGCGATCGAGCCCGCCTTCCTTCAATAGCGCATTGACCTGCAGGCCGGATTCAAAACCCTTCTTGTCGTGATAGATGTGCAGGATGCCGCGGCGTTCGAGATCGAAGTCGATGCCTTCGCGCTCCGCGATCTCGAACAGATGCTTGCGGGCTTCGATCGCGAGCCGCGTGGTCTGGACCGTGTTGGCGCGGTAGTTGCCGATATTGGCGACGAACTCGCTCATCCACGAATATTTGTGCCAGTTCGGCCGCGGGTTCATCAGCAGCGGCGCATCGCGCCGGAACATCCAGCGCAGGCCTTTCAGGATCGTGGCGGTGCTGTTCCAGACTTCGGCATTGCTGGCGGAGAGCTGTCCGCCATTGGCGAAGGACGTCTCCATCGCGGCGTAGCGGTGCTTGTCGAGCACCGTCACCTTGTATCCGCGTTCGAGCAGGGCATAGGCGGTCGTTACGCCGGTGATGCCGGCGCCGATGATGGCGATATGGGTCATGGCAGGTTCGGGGCTCCCGTGAGTTAGAGTCGGCTAACCGCCGGCCAAAGGCCGTTGGCGGCGCCCCATCTGTCACGGTTACCTGAGAGCTTGATCCGTTGCGGACCTCGGCGAGGTCAGCTCCGGACTATCCCCTTCGGTGGACGTCACGATCCCAAGATCGCGCCGCCTCTCTCCAGATCGTCCTGACGATACGGTCCTTTTGCCTGAGAGTTTCCGGGGCGGTTGCTCCGTCGGCGCCGCAACGAAAGCCTGAACTCTCGTTGCGATCTCTCCCGCATCGTCGCGTGGACAATCGAGCAGTACGATGCGCCTCATTTTTAGACAAGGCTAAATTTAAACCGCGACTGCCAACGCATTGTGCAGTGCGAAGGCTGCGTCGTCAGTCGAGCGTCGCCAGCAAGCCGGCCATCAGGCGCCCGCGTTCAACCAGGCTCTCGACCTCGATGAACTCCTCGAGCGTGTGGCCGTTGCCGCCGCGCACGCCGAGGCCGTCGAGCGTCGGGATGCCCATCGCACCGGTAAAGTTGCCGTCGGAGCCGCCGCCAGAGCTCGCATGCGGCAGATCGGTGCCGAGCGACTTGGCGATGCCGCGCGCCTTTTCATAAAGCGCCATGGTGCCGGCATCGGGCTCCCATACGGGGCGCGTGACGCCGCGCGTCACCTTGAACGTGACATCATTGGACGTGCCCGACAGCGCCAGCATCCGCTCGACGCCGCGGTCGAGATCGGCCTGGCGCTTGGCCATGGACAGCGCCTCGCCGGTGGCGGTCGTGGCAACGCAATTGACCCATTGTCCGCCGTGCACGACGCCGACCGAGAAGGTGCAGTCCTCCGTCGTCATCGCGTCGATGGCGAGGATCTGCCGCGCCATCTCGCGGATCGCCGAGCGTCCGGCCGACAATGTTGCGCCGGCATGGCTCGGTCGGCCCGTCGCTTCCAGATTGAAACGCGCGATGGCGTAACGTCCGGTGGTGACACCGTTGTCGGCGCGGCCCGGTTCGGGCACCAGCACATATTTGTTGCGCGCGGCTTCCGCTTCGATGATGTCCCGCGTCGAGGGCGTGCCGACTTCCTCGTCGGGCGTAAACAGCACGGTGATCGGCAGCGGCGTGGTGAAGGAAGCACGTGCCAGCTGGCGGATCGCTTCCAGCGAGAGATAGTTGCCGCCCTTCATGTCGTAGATGCCGGGGCCGTAGCACTTGTTGCCCTCGCGCCGCCATTTCAGCTTCTCGATGGTGCCGACCGGGTGGACGGTATCCATGTGGCCGGCGATCAGGATGCCCGGCTCGCCCTGTTTCGGATGCGGGAAGCGCGCGCGCATCACGCCGCCAAAGCCCTGTCGGCCGCTGATGCGTTCGATCGTCGCACCCATGATCGCCATATCCCGCGCTGCGATATCGAGCATGCGGTTGACGGCGCCCGCGTCCCAGGTCGGGCTCTCGCATTCCACCCAGGTGCGCAGGCCCTCAAGCATCGCCTCGGAATCGAAGGGAAGATTGGCTGGATTCATCTTAATGTCTCTCAAGCTTCGAAAGATGGAACGCGCATTGCATTGGCGCGGACGGGACTGGCGGAAAGCGTTGTAGAGCCAAACCGATCTTTGTGGAGCCCGTGGGCGCGCCGCTTGGGGCTGCACCGAAACCGGATTGACGCGCTCAACACTGTCTGCAAGTCTCGAAAGACAAAGGCATCGCATGAGGTTAGTTCGCCTAAAGAACGAACCGAATGCTCAACCAATAACCTGCCTTTGAACAGTTTCACGTCAGGAGAAACTTTTATGTTGAGCTTGATGCGCCGGGGGCGTCGCGCGTTCGCCTCCACACTTGCGCTATCGGTCGTTGCGCTTTCGACGGCGATGGCCTCGCCGGTACTTGCCGCCGCCAGCAAGACCATCACCGCGGTGATGCATTCGGATCTGCGCATCATCGATCCGATTTTCACCACCGCCTACATCACGCGTGACCATGGCTACATGGTCTACGACACGCTGATCGCGACGGACTCGAATTTCAAGATCCAGCCGCAGATGGCGGACTGGAAGATCTCCGACGACAAGCTCACCTACACCTTCACGCTGCGCGACGGCCTGAAGTGGCACGACGGTACGCCGGTGACGGCGGAAGACTGCGCCGCTTCGCTGAAGCGCTGGGCCGCGGTCGACGGCATGGGCCAGCAGATGATGCAGTTTACTGCGAGCATCGAGGCGACCGACCCCAAGACGATCACGCTGAAGCTGAAGGAGCCCTACGGCCTCGTGCTCGAATCCATCGGCAAGCCGTCCTCGCGCGTCGCCTTCATGATGCCGAAGCGTCTCGCCGAAACGCCGCCGGACAAGCAGATCCCCGAGCAGATCGGCTCCGGTCCGTTCAAGTTCGTGCAGGGTGAATTCCAGCCCGGCGTGAAGGCGGTGTACGTCAAGAACACCGACTACGTGCCGCGCAAGGAGGCGTCGAGCTGGACTGCCGGAGGCAAGGTGGTCAAGGTTGATCGCGTCGAATGGATCACCATGCCGGATGCGCAGACCGCAGTGAACGCGCTGCAATCGGGCGACATCGACTTCATGGAAGTGCCGCCGTGGGATCTGCTGCCCGTCCTTGAAGGCAATGCCGACCTCAAGACCGAGACGCTGAACAAGTTCGGCTACCAGACCCTTGGGCGCATGAACTTCCTCTATCCGCCCTTCGACAATCCGAAGATCCGCCGTGCCGCACTTCTGGCGATGAACCAGAAGGACGTGCTCGACGCGCTCGTCGGCAATCCCAAATACTACAAGATCTGCGGTGCGTTCTTCATCTGCGATACGCCGTTCGCGACCGACGTCGGCTCGGAATCGCTGGTCAAGGGCAACGGCATGGCGGAAGCCAAGAAGGCGCTCGCCGAGTCCGGCTATGACGGCACGCCCGTCGTGGTCATGGTGCCCGGCGACGTCGTGACGCTGAAGGCGCAGCCGACGGTCGCGGTGCAGTTGCTCCGCGAGGCCGGCTTCAAGGTCGACGCGCAGGCGACCGACTGGCAGACGGTGGTCAGCAGGCGCGCCAGCCAGAAGCCTCCGAAGGAGGGCGGCTGGAACATGTTCTTCACCAACTGGGTCAGCGCCGACGTGTCCAACCCGATCGCCAATCTGTCGATCGGCGGCCAGGGCAAGAAGGGCTGGTTCGGCTGGGCGGAAAACGCCAAGATCGAGAAGCTCAAGGACGACTTCGTCCGCGCCGCCTCGCTCGACGATCAGAAGAAGATCGCGACCGAGATCCAGAAGGAAGCCTATGACCAGGTGATTTACGTGCCGCTCGGCCAGTATCTGGCGCCGAGCGCGTGGCGGAAGTCGCTCACCGGCGTGCTCGACGGCCCGGCGACGCCGGTGTTCTGGAACATCGACAAGACCGAGTAAGGCGAGGGCGCGCCCGCGCGCTTTCCCCGAGCGTTACGCGGCGTCGCTGTCATCAGCGGCGCCGTTTTCGTTTGTCAGCCTCGCGTCAGCTTTTAACTCTTCCAGTGTCCAATCATTGCTATTTGTTTCTGACTTGAAATAGATGTGCGCAGTTCGCACATCACTTCCTTCCTGCATTTGAGTCCCGTGTCGATTGATTTTTCATTTCGGGCGATGGCCGAGCGGTCCGATCGCGCGCCGGCGCGATGGCGGCGGCCTTTCCTGCGCTGGCTCGACGGCGTCGAGACGGGTTGGGCCGTTCCGCTTCTCATTGTGTGCTTTGTCGCGCTCTGGACGGTCTATCTGGCCGTCGCCTATGCCGGCAGCGGCCTGCACCCTGATACCCTCGAGGCCTGGACGCTCGGGCGCCGTTTCGCGTGGGGCTACCACAAGCATCCGCCGCTGATGGGCTGGGTTACGGCGGTGTGGACCTCCGTCTTCCCGCTCAGCGACTGGTCGCTGCAATTGATGGCGATGGCCAATGCCGGGCTCGCCCTGTTTTTCGTCGACCGGATCGCACGGCAGTTCGTGACCGGGCACAAGCGCATCCTGGTGCTGCTGCTCCTGATGCTGACGCCGGCCTATCAATTCCACGCCCAGCGCTTCAACGCCAACGCGGTGCTTCTTGCGCTCTGGCCGCTCGCGACCTGGTGTTTTCTGCGCGCGTTCGAGACCCGCAGCGCGGCCTGGGCGGTCGCGGTAGGATGCACCACGGCGCTGGCGATGGTCGGCAAATATTATTCGGTCTTCCTCGTGGCGAGCTTTGCATTTGCCGCGCTGGCTCATCCCGCGCGCCGCGCCTATTTCACGTCCGCTTCGCCGTGGATATCGGTCGTGGTCGGGCTCGCGGTGTTGTCGCCGCATATCTACTGGCTCGCGACGACGGGCGCGTCGGCCTTCACCTACGCGATGGCGCACGCCAACGGCAACTTCGTGAGCTCGCTCGGCGAGGTGCAGAACTTCCTGCTCGGACTCGTGGCGGCCATCAGCGTATCGGCCGTCTTCTGGGTGATCATCGCCGGCACACGGCTGAAACAATTTGCGGCCGACTTCGCCGCGATGAGTTCCGGCCTGCGGCTTCTTTTTTACGTTGCGATCGGCACGATCGTACTGCCGGTCCTGACGTCGCTGGCGATGGGCACCGATCTGCCGTCGCTATGGGCGTTGCAAGGGCTGTTCCTGTTCGTCGTGCTGATCGTTTGCGGCACGCGCTACCCGATCGAAAGATTCTACACCGTCAATGTCACGGTCATCACCGCAATCGTTGGGCTCGCCGCTGTCTTCGTCGCCGCCCCGATTCACGCCGTCTATCGCAACAATCACGGCTACGAAGAGGGCCGGAATTTCTACGCGCAGGTAGCTAACGAGATTACTCGCGAGTGGCACGAGCTGACCGGGGAACCGCTCAGCGCCGTCAGCGGCGACGATTCGCTGGCCTTTGCGACCGCGTTCTACAGTCCGGACCATCCGTATTACGCGCGGCCGTTCGAATTTCAGTACACGTGGGGCATGCCGCGAAAGACGACATTGGATCGCGGTTGGGCCGCGCTCTGCTTCAGCGGCCAGGACTATTGCGGCAGGTGGATGGAGTCGGTGTCCGCGCGCGCCGAGCATTTCGTCAGACGCCAGTTCACCGTGCAGGCGACGCTATGGGGCAAGCCCGGCCTGACGCGGGACGTGGTCGTGCTGATCGTGCCACCGCGAACGAGCAGCGCGACGCCCGAGAGCGCCGCGCAGGACTTCAGCGCCAGCAGGCGCCCGACGGACTAGGCTTTGCGCTCAGCAGTGGCTGTCGCGGATTCGCTCGAGGCCTTCGCTCGCGAAGGGGGGAGTGAACGCAGTTCGGTCGGCGCCCGGCGTCGGGCGCTCCGTTCCCGCCCGATCCGGGGTGGTGTTGTCTTCGCGATGTTCCGGTTCCATGAGGCAGCCTTTCGAATTGCTGCAGTACAACATCGACGCGGCCGGGAAGTTCCTCATGCGATGGGACGATGATGCGGCTTGAACAGCCGTCCCTTTTCCACCACCAGCACGATCGCAAGCGCCGCCAGCGTCGACAGGAAGAAGCCGACCGAGAACGGCAGCAGCGTGCCGTCGAAACTCTGCCCGATCGCCATGCCGACGACGATGCCGATCAGCGTCGTGATCGAGCCGTAGAGCGAGGAGGCGGTGCCGGCGATGTGGCCCTGCGGCTCCATGGCCAGTGCGGTGAAGTTCGCGACCATCATGCCGAACGAGAACATCATCAGGGCGGACAGCACCATGAACAAGGAGAGCGGCAGCATGCCGAGAGTTTCCGTCAGCAGCATCACGCCCGCAACCGCGGTGTAGAGTGTCAGCGCGCCGTGCGAGATCACGCGCATGCCGAGCCGTCCGACCAGCTTCGCATTGAGGAAACCGGCGATCGCGGTGCCGGCCGCGATCGCGGCGAAGGCAATCGGGAAATAATGGCCGAGATGATAGACGCCGGTAAAGACCTGCTGCGCTGAGAAGACATAGGCAAAGAGCGCGCCTATCACGCTGCCGGCGGCCGTCGCATAGCCGATGGTCTGGCGGTTGGTCACGGTCTGCCGGAACGCCGAGAGCACGTCTGCGGGCGCCAGCGACCTGCGTTCGGACTCGGGAAGAGTTTCAGGCAGCCGCAGCACGCTCCATGCGAGCGCGAGCAGCCCGTAGAGCATCAGTACGACGAAGATGCCGCGCCATTGCGTGACCAGCAGCACCGCCTGCCCGAACGAGGGCGCGATCACGGGCACCGCGATGAACACCATCATGGCGAGCGACATCACGCTCGCCATCCGGCGGCCGACATAACAGTCGCGCACGATCGAGGTCGCGATCACGCGCGTTGCCGACGTGCCGAGTCCTTGCAGCGCGCGCGCCAGCAGCAGCGTCTCGAACGAGGGCGCGGCGACCGCCAGCACGCTCGCCACCGCATAGACCGCCATGCCGCCGAGCAGCACCGGGCGGCGCCCGAAGCGGTCCGACAACGGGCCCATGACGAACTGGCCGGCGCCGAAGCCGATCAGGAAGGTCGAGAGCACCAGCTGAAGATGGTTGGCGTTGGGAATGGCGAAGGCTGCCCCGATGTTGGGCAGCGCCGGCAGCATCATGTCCATCGCAAGCGGATTCAGCGCCATGATGGACGCGATCACGATGACGAATTCTGGAAAACCCATAGGCCGGTGTCCCGAGGACACCCAATCGTCGGCATTGACGTCGGACAAAGCTCACCTCTGAAAATCAGAGGCTTTTCTATCGGTTATGCTGCGTCGCACAACCCATGTTTCGGGATGGCTGACAGGCGGGTGCACAAGAATTGGTGATGTCGCCGGCTCGGGAAGGGCTGCCTCGTCCATCATCGTGCGCTACGGGCCTGCTCGACCAGGCCGAGCGCCAAGCGTCCCGCGGTGTCGACATAGTCGAGATCGCGATGGATCAGCATCACGGTCGTGGCGCCGTCGAGCAGGATCACAAGCTGGCGCGCGAGCGCCGGTGCACCGGCAACGCCATGCCCGCGCAATTCGGTTTCGAGCCACGCTTCAAAACGCTTCTTGTGCGCCGCGCCGGCCTTGACCGCGGGATGTGCCGGCGTGTTTGCGAGCTCGGCGATGGTGCGCAGGAATCCGCAGCCGCGCCATCGGGGCGTATCCACGGAGCGTCCGAGCCTTGTGAAGAGACCGCGGACCTTGTCGGCCACCGTGCCCTCGGTCTCGGCGAACCAGCGCATATAGAGCTCCAGCGTCGGCTGGTCCCTGGCCGCGATGGTCTCGGCGACGAGCTCGTCCTTGCTGGTGAAGTGATAATAGAGCGTCTTCTTGGTGACGCCGGCCTTCTCGGCGACCGCGTCCATGCTCACCGCCCTGATGCCTTCGCCATAGAACAGGCGCGTCGCCGCGATGACGATCTGCTCGCGCGTGGTGTCGCCTTTGCCTGACATCGCCAATGTATACTGCCTAGTGAGTATACACGACAAGATCGCTGTGGCTGACTTCCGCGCCTGTTCGACCTGGAATTCGACCTGGAAGGAGCCTGCACTTGTCCGATCTCATACTCTCCGAAACGCGAGGCGCTGTCGCGCTGCTGACGTTCAATCGCCCGAACAAGCTCAATGCGCTGAGCTACGCCCTCGTCGACCGTCTGATGGCGCTCCTCGATCGTATCGAGGACGATGCCGATATCCGCGCCGTGATCCTGACCGGGGCGGGCGACCGCGCCTTCTCGGCCGGCGCCGACATTGCCGAGTTCTCGGAGAGCGTGAAATGCGGGCCGGACGCGGCGGTAAAGGCCTTCGTACGGCGCGGGCAGGCGATGACGGCGCGCATGGAGGCGTTTCCGAAGCCGATCATCGCCGCCGTGAACGGCATCGCCTTCGGCGGCGGCTGCGAGATCACGGAGGCCGTGCATCTCGCCGTGGCGAGCGAGCGGGCGAGCTTCGCCAAGCCCGAGATCGCGATCGGAATCACGCCGACCTTCGGCGGCACGCAGCGCCTGCCACGGCTCGCAGGCCGGAAGCGGGCGCTCGAGTATCTCCTGACAGGAGATTCCTTTTCACCACAACGGGCTCATGAGATCGGTTTGGTCAACCAGGTCGTGCCGCACGGGCAGCTCCTGGACGCAGCCTTCGCGCTGGCAGGCCGCATCACGCGGCATTCGCACCTGGCGGTCGCCCGGGTCATCACTGCCGCTACGCGGGGCCTCAACGTCTCGATTTCGGAAGGCCTCGCCATCGAGAGCGAGCAGTTCGCACGCATGGCGGCGACACGGGACACGCGCGAAGCGCTCGACGCCTGGCTTGCCGTCCGCTCGTCGCGGTAGGGCTGGCGCGGCTGATCTGGCGGTCGCGGCGACAGGGAACCGGTTCCCTGCCGTCCAGACGGACGGCTGGCAACCAGGGATTCACCATAAGCGCGAGCGCAACGCACAGGGGAGATGAATCCGCAACCCATCCTGTCCATGGTGGCACGGCCTGGCGCCGCGTTGGCGCCGGGAGAAACCTGGCCAAACAAGGTATCCGATTGTGTCCGACGTCACCGGTGCAGCACGATGGTTGGAACCCTCGGCCGACATGGCTTCGCGGCGGAACTTTTGGCTCGCCTGCCTGATCGCACTGACCGCACTGCTGGTGCTCGGCAATCTCGCCAACGACGCCGTGCTCGATATGAAATATGGCTGGGACACCCGCGTCAATTGCGCGGCGGTCGATGCGTATGCCAGCGGGCTCGATCCCTATTTCGTCAAGAACCTGAAGGGCACCAAGCTCTCTTATCCCTATCTGCCGGTGACGCTGGATGTCTTCCGCCCGTTGTGCGCGGGTGGACTTCTGGTCGATCACTACAAGGGCATCTTTCCTGTCCTCGCCGTGCTCTGCGGGCTCCTCTTGCCCGGTCTTGGCCGAACGCGCCCGAGCGCGCGCGATGTTGCGCTGAGGGTGCTCTGCACGCTCGGCGCGTTCGTCGGTTTCGAATGGGTGCAGGCGTCCGGCAATTTCGCGATCCTGAGCGGCGTGCTGACCGCGATTGCGCTGAGGTTTCTGCTTTCTCGGTCGGCGTCCGACGCGCCTGAGGGCCGCAGCTTTCCGTTGCGGCTCGCCGGCGCCGCGCTGCTCGGCCTCGTGACATCGTTCAAGCTGGTGTTCTTTCCCGTGCTGGCCGCGCTCTATTTCCTGCCGCTGCCGCGTGGCCGCAAGCTCACGCTGATCGCGGTTGCGGCGTTCAGCTTCGCATTGCCGATCCTGATATCGCGGCTGATGTACCCCGAGCTGTTCGCGAGCTGGCAACTGGCGATGGGCGGAAATATCCCCGACCAGCATCTCGTCGATCTCTTCGAGATCAATCCGTCGCTGCTGCTGGCGGCACGCGACCTCATGGATCATGCCGGCCTCGGTGACAGCAAGGCGGCGACGTTCGCGACCTATGCATTCGCAGCGCTCGCGCTCGTGCTGGTGCCGTTCGCCTTGTCCATCCTGCGCATGGTCACGAGCGAGCCAGCGCAGGCAGGCGGATCACTTCTTGTGCGACTGGATCGCTGGCTGATGGATCATCCGCGCGTCGCCATGCGCATCACGGTATTCGCGATGTTTGCGCTCTATCTCAGCTCGCCGCGCCTCAAGGAATATGCCTTCTTCGAGCTCGCGCTTTATGCCGCGATCCTCGTCGTCGATCTTCCGGCCCTGTCACTTGCAGCGTTCCTCGCCGTCGGTCTCGCCTTTCCGGCACTGATCTCGATTCTGGGGACGGCATTCGAGGGCAGCTTCATCCTCCTCATCATTGCGCTGACAAGTTTCTGGATCCTGCTGCTCGACCTTCGCGCCGAGCCGAAGCGACTGGAGACGGAAGGTGCGCAGTCATAGCGCATGCCGCCGCGTCCGCCGGAAAAGGGACGGCGCCTTGCCCCCGCGCAGGCTCCAGCCGGTTCGTGACTGCACCGGTCTGCCGTCCGCCTCTGGGCGGAGGCTCGCCCCGTCAGCTCCGATGGTGCGGGCAGCCGGGGTCGAACCGGCACAGCGCTTGCGCGCCGAGGGATTTTAAGTCCCTTGCGTCTACCAATTCCGCCATGCCCGCTTGATCCAACGAGATCAACTAGTTAAGTCCATCTCCGGCCGTCTGGAATTGGCGCGTTTCGCGGGCCGGATGGGCGGTTCTTCCTTAAGCGAGCCGGCCGCGCAAGGCAAAGCCTCAATCCGGACATCTGTTGTTGCTTTAGGCATTCTCAATCCACGGGGACTATTCATCCGGCATGGCTGCTACGTTTTCCTCTCGCCTGCGCGACTCGGGCGCATTTCTGGCGCTGCTCGCGGCGGGCGCGGCGCTGTCCGGTTGCGCCAGCATGACCGAGACGGTCGCACCGGCCTTTGCCGATCCCGGCAAGTACGAATTGTACGACTGCAAGCAACTCGAGGCTGAGCGTAAGGCGCTCGCCAGCCGCACCGAGCAGTTGCAGAAGCTGATGGAGAAGGCTGAGACCGGGGCGGGAGGCGCGGTCGTGTCCGAGCTCGCCTATCGCAACGACTACATCGCGGTGCGCGGGCAGTCGCAACTTGCCGAGGACGCGTGGCGCCGCAATAGGTGCCGGGAAACGCCGCCCGGTGCGACGCCGGCGGCCTCTGCTCCGCAGCGGCCGGACATCAAGCCCGCCCCGAAATCCGGCAGCGCCGTTCGCTGAGTTGACACGATTGCGCCCGCCTCACGGCCGCCAGCCGTAGATCCAGTCCTGCCGCGCCAGCATGCGCCCCGGGCCGAGCGCGCGGATCGCAACATCGCGCGCGATCGCGAACGGCCCACCGAGATGATAGATGCGGCCCTGCTGCCGCGCCGTCCGCTGCACCCGCCGCACCCGCGCCTGCCGCGCGCGGCCATATTGCTTGAGCGTCGCCGTGATACCAGCGGTGCTCTCGGCAGCCTCGAGGCTCAGATGCCGAGCGAGCACGGCGGCGTCCTCGATCGCCATGCCGGCGCCCTGGGCCGCGAATGGCAGCATCGCATGCACGGCGTCACCAAGCAGGCCGACCGGTCCTTGGCTCCAGGGGCAGCCGTCGGGCACGCCGAACAGCGCCCATTTGCGCCAATTGTCGACGGCAGTGAGCATCATCCTGGCCGCCGATGGCCAGCGCGGTGCCGCGAAGGCGTCCATCACCTCGAAGGGGTCGCCCGGCGTGCTCCAGCCGGGCCTGTTCCAGGTCCCCGGCAGCACCGCGACCACGTTGATCTGGCGCCCGCCGGCGATCGGATAAGCCACGAGATGGGCATTCGGCCCCATCCAGAGCTGGACCCGCCGCGCGGTAAAATCCTTCGGCAGTTGCGTGGCATCGAGCGTGCCGCGCCAGGCGATCAGGCCGGAGAAGCGCGGCTGCACCTCGGGAAACAGATGCTGGCGTACCGTCGACCAGATACCGTCGGCGCCGATCAGTGCGCTGGCGAGATCGCTGCGGCGGATCGTGCCGCTGCGATGGACGACCGTCAGCCCCTTGGCGTGGGGCGCCACGTCCTCGAAGGTCGCACCTAATTTCAGGTCGATATCGGGATGGTCGGAGACCGCACCGGCCAGCGCGGATTGCAGGTCGGCGCGGTGCACCACCCAATAGGGCGCGCCGGCCCGCGCGGAAGCGGCTTCGCCAAGCGGCATGCGCAGCAGTTCGCCGCCGGCCCGCGCGCTCATGACGCAGAGCGCCTCAGGCGTCACGGCGCTTCGCTTGAGCCGCTCGGTGAGGCCGAGCTCGACCAGCACGCGGCTGGCGTTGGGGGAGAGTTGTAGGCCGGCACCGACTTCCTCGAGCCGCTCGGCCTTTTCCAGCACGACGATGCGGAAGCCGCGGGCTGCGAGCGCAAGCGCGGCCGTCAGTCCACCGATGCCGGCACCGGCGATGACAATCGTTCTGGAGAGCGCCACCCCTGACCGTGAGAGGCGGTCAGGCCACCTTGTCCTTCAGCACGCATTCCGGCGGACGGGCTTCGCCCGGCTTCAGGTCGGCGGCGAAACGGTACAGCGTCGAGCAATAGGGGCAGATGATCTCGTTGTCGTTGCCGAGGTCCAGGAAGACGTGCGGATGATCGAACGGAGGATTGGCGCCGACGCACATGAACTCTTGCGAGCCGATCTCGATGACGGGGACACCGGCATCGTTATGGAAGTGCGGGACGACATGGTCGGACATCGTAGTTCATCCTGGAGTGGCAATGGCGGCAGACACAATCAAACACTGACGCGGCATCTTTGAGGCGCCGCGGACCATACTGTTGGGTGCAGATGATTGCTAGTCCAGCGGAACCGAAAGGTTCGCAATTGCCCCATGCTCATTTGCTCATGCAAATTCGACACAATCTTGCGGCCTGAGAGAAGCCCTTCTTTCGTCGGGGACGTTGTGTCGCAATTTTGGCATACTATGTCTTTGGACAAGCGGAATTGCGACGAAAGACGAATCGTCAGGCGCAATGATCTCGGGATCGTCCAGGCTCTTGGCACAACTCTTGGTATGACTCTTGGCATGAAGTGGCTGCGAATCAGCACGGCGTTGACCGGTATCGCGGCATGCAGCTTCATGCTCACGCAGGTAGCGCCGCATGCCCGCGAGGCCGGCGCGCTCCTCTCCGCCCAGGACGATCCGGCGGCGCTCTCCGAGCTCAAGCTCGATGCGCTGCTGCGGCAGAACGACCGCCTGGTTCAGGACAATATCGAGGCCGCACTCGCCGCCGGCGACGCTGATCTCGCCGGCAGTTTTGTCGCGCTGGCGCGTGAACGCAACATCGCGCTGCCCGACGACCTCCTCAACCGCGTAAGCGATGCGGTCAAGGACGAAAATTCCACGCGGCATTTCGCCAAACGGTTCGCCACCGGCCTCGTCACCGGCAACGCCGACGATGTCGCGAGCCTGTCCGGAACCGTCGCCGGCGATCTCTTCGTGATCGGCGACATCAGGGATGTCGTCCGCGAGGGCAAGCACCTCGCCATGGGCGAGGACACCGATCGCCTGGTGCTGGGGCTTGCGACCGCGGGCCTTGCCGTGACGGCCGTGACCTACGTCTCCGTTGGCGGTGCTGCGCCTGTTCGCGCTGGACTGACGCTGGTGAAGGATGCCCGCAAGGTCGGACGGCTCGGCGAGGGACTCGCCGCATGGGCCGGCCGGTCGGCGCGTGAGGTGGTCGATACGCCGATGCTTCAGAATGCCGTCGCCAAGGGTTCGGTGTTCCGCCCCGGCGAGACCGCGAGCGCGATCAAGGCCGCGTTCCGTGCCGAGAAGGCCGGTGCGCTGGTCCGGCTCGGCAAGGACGTCACCCGCGTTGCCGAAAAGACCGGCACGCGCGGCGCCATGGATACGCTGCGCATCGCCGAAGGCCCGAAGGACGTCGCGCGCGCGGCCCGGCTTGCGGAAGCGCAGGGCGGCAAGACCCGCGCGATCATGAAGCTGCTCGGCCGCGGCGCCCTGCTGCTCGTCGGCGGCATGTTCGATCTGGCGCTCTGGCTGTTCGGCGCGGCACTGACGCTGTTCGGCCTGCTGTCTTCGATCAAGGCGGCGACGGAGCGCATGACCCAGGCCTGGTGCGATCGCAGACGGGCGCGCCGGCTCCGCCGCGCGCAGGCCGCGGCCGAGGCCGCTCTGGCGGACGGGGCCCTCACGGCCTGAAGCGCGATACGCTTCAGGCTATCGTTTGGGCATGATCTTGCCGGAAAACCGCTGCACACTTTTCCGGATCATGCTCTAAGATCAAACTTTCCCCTCAAGACTGCGGAACATGTGATGCCGAGCTTTCACAACGGCGCCGTTGAAATTGCCTATCTCGACGAAGGCGAGGGCGATCCGATCATCCTGGTGCACGGCTTTGCCTCGAGCAAGAACGTGAACTGGGTCTATCCGACCTGGGTCTCGGAACTGCGCAAGAACGGCCGCCGTGTCATCGCTCTGGACAATCGCGGCCACGGCGAAAGCGCAAAGCTCTACGAGCCCGCACAGTACTCGATCCCGACCATGGCCGGCGACGTGCTCGCGCTGATGGATCACCTCGCGATTCCGCAGGCCGACATGATGGGCTATTCGATGGGCGGACGGATGACGGCGTGGCTCTCCCTCAACGAGTCGCAGCGCCTGCGCTCGGCGATCCTGGGCGGCATCGGAATTGGCGGCCTAATCGAGGGCACCGGGCCCGGCGAGAATGTCGCAAAGGCGCTGGAGGCGCCCTCGCTCGACGACGTCACCGATCCGGTCGGCCGCACGTTTCGCGCCTTCGCCGATCAGACCCGTTCCGACCGTCGTGCGCTCGCCGCCTGTCTGCGCGGCACCCGCGATCTCATGACGAAGGAAGAGGCCGCGCGCATCGACGTGCCCGTGCTGATCGCGGTCGGCAGCACAGACGACGTCGCAGGATCCGCCAGCGCGCTCGGCGCCATCATCCCGGGATCGGAAGTGCTCGATATCCCCAACCGCGACCACATGCGCGCGGTTGGCGACAAGATCTACAAGACCGGCGTGCTCGACTTCCTGTCACGCCGCGGCTGAGGTCTCGTCGTCAGGCTCGTCGTCACCGAAACGACGCGCCAGCGCCATCAGGACCACGAAGGTCGCGACCCACACCATCCGTGCGCCGTAGCGGTCGTGCGGGCCCGAGATCACGCCGCAGATGAAGGCGTTGCCGAGCAGCGCCAGCGTGACGGTTGCCGCCAGCAGCGTCAGATCGTCGAGCCGGCGATTGGCGAGCGCATGCGCGAGCAGCCCGACCAGCGCCAGCATCGAGGCCAGCGCGACGGGAACGTGCAGCCGGTTGACGTGATCGAAATCGAGGCCGTGATTCTGCTGCCGCGCCGCGCGCATCGGCGCGACTTGCGCCGGGATGTAGCGCTCGATGATGCCGTAGGTGTGCCCGATCCAGACACTGGTGCCTTCGCCGGTGGCCACATGCAGCAATTGCTGGCCCATCGCCCGCAACGCCGCGCCGGCCTGCCACGCCGGATAGTCGGCGAGCGAATGCACGACGATATAGCCCATCTCGTCGTTCATGCCTTCGAAGCGGCCGAGCGTGTTGAACATGCTCTTGCCCCACAGGAACTCGTCGGCGGTCGCCGGCAATTGGTTGCGATAGGGACAGAGCTTGTAGTGCTCGCGCGGGCAATGATCGCTCAGGAAGCGCGCGACGATACCGTCCTGCATCATGCGTCCGAAAGCGACGCCATAGCCGCCGGGCGTCCAGGCCCATTTGCCCGACAGCGCATGGTTTGCCGACACCAGCATCAGGCCGCCCGCGACGATTGTGAGGCTTGCCTGCGCCAATCCGGCGAGCGGCAGGCGCGCGCCGAGGAACGGCCGCGCGATCCAGCCGGCGGCGCAGAGCCCGAACAGCACGCCCAGTGTGGCGCTGTGGGTTGCGGCGGCAAAGGCGGTGAAGACGAACAGCGAGATCTTTTCGAGGCCCGATGTCCGGCTCGCGCCGACGACCAGCAAGAACACGGACAGGATCGAGAGCCCCGCAAAGATGTCCGTGAGCAGCATGCTCGCGAGCCAGGGCAGCGCGGTCGACAGGATCAGGCAGAGGCTGATCGCGACGAAGCGAGACGTCTGCATCAACCCGAGTACGCGCAGCGTCAGTTGCAACAGCCACAGCGTCGCCAGCGACTGGACCGCGAGATTGATCCAGAAGCCGGAATTCTCGCCGTAGTGCAGATAGAGGCCGAACACGGTCGAGCGGCTCGGGACCAGATAGCCCTCGTACCAGCGGGCCAGATAGCCGCCGGTATCCCACTGCAACAGCGGATAGCCGTTCCAGAACGCCGGCGCGATCAAGAGGAGGGGCAGTCCCACCGCCGCCAGCCGCAGCCAAAGCGAGCCCGCGGCGCCCGCGCGCAATTGATCGGTGGTGATGCTCAAATCCGCTCCGTCGTGTTCCCCGACCATGCCCGCAATAGCCGTCGAGGCGGAATTCACCAATAGTTTGGCGCTGCCCGGCTTGAATTTGGCAAAACCCTGACCATTTTGAGCCGACCTCGCCGCCTGGGGGCGTCAAAAGAAACTGTTGTGTTTCAAGGCGTTGGCGTGCTTTCGCGGAGCAACTCACTGTTCACTCTCAGGCAAGCCCGTCGGGACTTCGTCGGCTAGACTGTGGTATAGAGCCAGCAAAATGAGCCAATTCGAAAGAGCAGATCCTATGGCAGTGCATCAGGTCAGTCCGGGAGGAAAGCTCGCAACGCTCGATCCGATCTGGGATCGGATCCGCGGCGAGGCGGAGGACATCGTCCATCGCGAGCCAGAGCTTGCGACCTTCATCTACTCGACGGTGCTGCATCACAGTCGCCTGGAAGATTCGGTGATCCATCGTCTCGCCGACCGGCTCGATCATTCCGCGCTGTCGGGTGATCTCGTTCGCCAGACCTATGACGAGGCGCTGCGCGAGGCTCCCGATCTCGGCAACGCCTTCCGCGCCGATCTCGTCGCCGTCTACGACCGCGATCCCGCGACGTCGCGCTTCATCGACCCCTTGCTCTACTTCAAGGGCTTTCACGCCATCCAGACCCATCGTCTCGCGCACTGGCTCTATCTGAAGGGCCGCAAGGACTTTGCGTATTATCTCCAGAGCCGCGCGTCTGCGGTGTTCCAGACCGACATCAATCCCGCCGCGCGCATCGGCCGCGGCATCTTCCTCGACCACGCCACCGGCTTCGTCTGCGGTGAGACCGCGGTGATCGAGGATGACGTCTCGATCCTGCACGGCGTTACGCTCGGCGGCACCGGCAAGGAGAACGAGGACCGCCATCCGAAGATCCGTCACGGCGTCCTGATCGGCGCCGGCGCAAAGATCCTCGGCAACATCGAGATCGGTCATTGCGCGCGCATCGCCGCCGGCTCGGTCGTGGTCAAGCCGGTGCCGCACAACGTCACGGTTGCCGGTGTGCCCGCCAAGATCGTCGGTGAGGCCGGCTGCGCCGAGCCGTCGCGCACCATGGATCAGATGATCAACGCGATGGGACTTTGAGCTAGAGAAACGGGCCGGATTCTCCGGCCCTGCTCGTCCCCAAATTCTTTGGCAATTCATGCTGGCGGTTCGTCGCGTCTCGTCCTAAAACCCCGCCAACCCAGATTTCGATTGGAGACTTGCCGTGGACGTCAAGGAAGTAAGGAAGCTCGACGCGTATCTGAAGCGCGTATTCGGCAATCCCAAGATCCGCGTCGTGCCGCGGCCGAAGAAGGATGATTCCGCCGAGGTTTATATCGGCGAGGAGTTCATCGGCGTGCTCTTCGTCGATGACGAGGATGATGATCGCTCGTTCCAATTCCAGATGGCGATCCTCGAGGACGATCTCGTCGATCAGGAATAGTTTCTCTCTCCGTCATTGCGAGCGAAGCGAAGCAATCCAGGATCTTTCCGCGGAGGGATTCTGGATTGCTTCGCTCTGCTCGCAATGACGAACGTTAGCTCCGCGGTTCCGTAGTTCTATTTCTTCGCGAGAATGCGCAGCCGCGCCGTGGCATCAGCGACAGTGATGCCGTTCGCATCGACGAGCTCGGCCTGCACGACCATATCGCGATCCGTCCGTTCGACAACGCGCGCGCGTGCCGTGATGGCTCCGACCGCGGCAGGCTTCAGGAAGCGCGTATCCAGACTTCTGGTGACCACTGTCAGGTCGGGAGACAGCGCTGCCAGCGCGCCAATCCCGGTGGCGGAGTCCAGCATCGCC
Source organism: Bradyrhizobium sp. 63_E2_N1_3 (assembly GCF_052076005.1). Classification (NCBI taxonomy): domain Bacteria; kingdom Pseudomonadati; phylum Pseudomonadota; class Alphaproteobacteria; order Hyphomicrobiales; family Nitrobacteraceae; genus Bradyrhizobium; species Bradyrhizobium sp. 63_E2_N1_3. The sequence goes on from NZ_CP197235.1 coordinate 3,506,961, forward strand.
GCGAGGAAGCCGCCCTGGATCGTGCCATGCCTGTTGGTGAACGCGGGCTGAGCCTGGAAGCGGATCAAGGCCCGCCCGCCCTCGTCAAAGCCGAGCCATTCGCGCCCCAACAATTGGGCGCCCGGAGGCAGGTTTGCTGCTGCATCGGTCACGTCGATCACCGCGCTTGATGTTGTTGGCGACGAGCCTATCAGCCGGTCAATGCGGCGCAAAGCGATCGGGGGTCAGCCCTTCGGTCCGCGCAATTGCGCTGACAGCCGGTCCAGCGCTTCCGCGACATCGCGCCATTGCGACAGCCAGCTCCGCGGAAAACGGAAGGTGAGATCGGCGCCGCCGACACGGCGTTCGGAAAGGCACATGCCGGGCGTGGCGGCATCGCGCGTGCAGCGTGCGGTCAGCGCGGGGCTTGCGGCGGAATAGAAGTCCTCGCTGCCATAGGGCGTGTCGGCGCGGAACATCCGCATCGTCAGGCCGTCCGCCGCACTGGTCGCGGTCTGGTCGAGATAGCGCGGATAGATCGTGGCTGTTCGCTGCTCCGGCGCCAGCGCATCGTGATGCGCCGATATCGACAGGAAGACACGGTCGATCGGTTGCATCGCCTCTTCCACGGTGTCGGCGGTGACATGTTTCGGCGCGCCCGGCGGCTCAAGCGAAGGGTAGAGGAAGTCGAGATCGATGCGCTCCTGCGGCCCGGAGTGCCGCTGGATCTTCATCCGGATCGCGGTCGTGGGAACGTTGAACAGCGTGCCGCCGACGCTCACCGGCAGCCGGTCCGGAGCATTCGCGCCGCCCGAGCCCCAGGTCGGCCACAGCAAATAGGCGACGAGCGCCACCGCGCCCAGCGCCGCAATGCCGCCGAGCACGATCGGGACGACATGCGCCCGAGGGTGCGTCCTGGAGGACCTAAGGGGAGCTGCCGAAAACATCGTCATGAGCTTGCGCAAGTCGAACCGGGAAGTCGGCCGGTGGCCGACGAATCAGCGGCGAATATGCCATGCGGCGGCGAATTCGCGGAGCGTTCCCGGCCGCCGGGACGGGGGAGGGCCCTGCGTGGATCGGCCGCCGACGTTAACCTTCCCTTAAGGATAATGTAGCGTTAACCGGCACTCTTTGTCACAGGAAGGCTCCGGCGTTGCGTAAGGGCGGACCGTTCCGATGACACCTGAAGCCTTCAATTCTCTGTTCTCGATCTGCATCGGTTTCGCGCTCGCGGGCGCGCTCGTGAACGGATACCAGGCGTTTGCCCAGCGGCCCGCCGGTTTCGGCCTGTTGCAGGACGGCGTGGCGCCGAAGACGTTTGCCGCGGTTCCGTTCCTGGTGTTCGCGGCGCCCTTCATCATCATGCGCAACACGTTGCGTGGCATGCGGGTGGAAAGCCGCCGCGTCGAATTCGTGATGATGGCGACCGTCATCGCCGGCTTCTGGAGCATGATGAGCGGCACCTTCTTCCTGATGACGCTACGCGCCGCCGGCGTTCTGGTCTGACGCTTCCGTTGCACGGGATACTCTGCGTCCCCTGCGTGGCGCGGCGGCCCTTTGCCTCAGCGTCGCCGTTTCGCTATGGCTGGGGTTGACGCGACAGGAGAACCCCATGGCGATCTACGAGCTCGACGGACAGGCACCCGATCTTCCCGCCGACGGGAATTACTTCATCGCCGAGACCGCGACCGTGATCGGCCGCGTGCGCCTGAAGCCGGGTGCGAGCGTCTGGTTCGGCGCCGTGCTGCGCGGCGACAATGAATGGATCGAGATCGGCGAGGGCGCCAATGTGCAGGATGGCTCGACCTGCCACACCGACCTCGGCTTTCCCTTGGTCATCGGCAAGAACTGCACCGTCGGCCACAACGTCATCCTGCACGGCTGCACGATCGAGGAGGGCGCCCTCGTCGGGATGGGCTCGATCGTGATGAACGGCGCGAAGATCGGCCGCAACAGCATCGTCGGCGCGGGCTCGGTCATCACCGAGGGCAAGGAATTTCCCGAACGTTCCCTGATCATCGGCTCGCCCGCGCGCGTGATCCGCACGCTCGACGACGCCCAGGTGCAGAAGATGGGGGGTGCCGCGAGGTTCTACGTGGCCAACGGCCCGCGCTTCAAGAAAGGCCTGAAGCGGATCGGCTGAGAATGGCCGTGGGCCGCCGAGAAGATGGCGGCCGCCGCAAGCGGTCCGCGCGCGCCGCGCGTCAGCTTCCTTCGGATTCACATGCTTCGATCGCGGCTGCTGATACTCGCGCGGAAGTGAGGCAGTAAGGCTGTCAGGAAGGCTCGGGTGACGTTAGCTTGGTCCTGCTTTGAGCGTGGAACGTCTCCACGCGGAGGATCGAGTGATGTTACGCAAGATGATGATGGCGGCGCTGGCCGTCGCGGCAGTCGGCTTGTCGGCGCCGCAGGCGGCTGAGGCGCGGGGCGGTTTCGGTCATGGTGGCGGCGGCTGGGGCCACGGCGGCGGCGGCTGGGGCCATGGTGGCGGCTGGGGCCATGGCGGTCACTGGCGTGGCGGCGGCTTCTGGCCCGGAGTGGCGATCGGGGCAGGTCTCGCCGGCGCCGGCTACTATGGCGGCTATTACGGCTACGGCTATGGTTACGGCGACCCCTATTACTATGGTACCGGCTATGACGACGGCGGTTACGGCGGCTGTTACGTGGCGCGGAAGCGCGTCATGACGCCGTCGGGCTGGCGTGTCCGCCGCGTGGACGTCTGCGAATAGCGGCCACGAGGCCCAGGCAGACTACAAAGCCAGATCTACCAAAAGACCGGACCCACTAAAGAACAAGGCCGTTGACGCAGTATACCGTCAACGACCTTGCCAGCCCCGGACATTGAAATCGGCTCACGCCATCCGGTAACCGGGAGCATGGCGCGGAATCATACGGGGGAATGTGATCCAGTTCACATGTGGAAAAATTTAAGTCGCAGGTCCTGACCCGGCTAGCCGCGCGAACGCTTGCGGGCGCTGGCATGGACACGGCGCGACGGTTTCCTGCGGGTAACCGAGGGTGTCTCCGCTTCCGTGGCCCGGACGCTGGCAAAGGACTGCCGAAGGCCGTCGATGGATTCGTTCAGCGTCGTGACCTGTTCGGACAGGCGCTTGGTGTCGGCCTGCTGCGCCGCCATCAGGCGCTTCATGGTCTGGAGTTGGTCCTGCACGACCTGGAGCTGGTCGATCGATTCCTGCTGGGTCGCCTCGAGACCCTTGGTCTTCTCGACGAGTTGCTCGGATGCCTGGGCCGTGCGGGCCTGGAGCTGCCGCGACGCCACCACGCGGTCGGTCTCAGGAGTTGCACCGGTAGAAGCGCGCCAGATCGCGATCGAGGTCACGCCGGCGATGAGGAGCAGGAGGGCTGCGGCGGTCAGCGCAATCGGCTGGGCGCCAAGGCGAAGGAGGGGGTTGGACGGCCTGTCCTGGACGAGATCGATCATCGCTGACAAAACCCAAATTGAAACTTGGTGAGTGGCGAAGTGCGGCAACCAGAGGTCGCCGGGACGTCCCGAAAGTGTTACCATTCGGCAACAAATGGGACCAAAAAGAGGCTAACGGCAAAAAACCAGCAATCAGCTGGTCTTGGGACCCCTGAAGGTCCTCGAAAAGAGCCGGGATCAAGGCTGGAACGGCGAAAACGGTCCGGAATAGGTCTTCGAGCGCGGCGCCGCATAGGGCCCGAGTCGGGAGGTCTTCAGTCCCAGCCGCACCAGTGATTCTGCCAGCGTGACCGCCGCGGCGACGCCGTCGACCACGGGCAGGCCATGTGTGGCGGCGAGCTCGGCGGCGAGATCAGCCATGCCGGCGCAGCCCAGCACGACGGCTTCCGCTCGATCGTCGCGGACCGCGGCGGTGATCTCCGCGGAGATCTTGCCGAGGGCATCAGTATTGCGCTCCTCGAGCGCGAGCACCGGGACCTCGGCGGCGCGGACACGCGCGCAGCGCTCGGCGAGACCGTATTTCCGCAAATTATGCTCGATCGGCACGATGGAGACACCGAGCGTCGTCACCACGGCAAAACGCGCCGCGATCAGGCTCGCCATGTGGAAGCCGGCTTCCCCGATGCCGATCACCGGCGCTTTCGCGGCGGCACGCGCGGCGTCGAGGCCGGTGTCGTCGAAGCAGGCGATGATGTGGGCGTCGGCGCCGTCCGCGTCGGCGTCGCGGATGCAGCCGAGCATGCCGGGCACGGCGAAGGCTTCGTCGTAAAAGCCCTCGATCGAGACCGGGCCCATCGCGGGCTGGCGCGCATCGATCAATGTGTCGGGCAGGGCGACGCTGCGTGCGGCAGCGGCGATCTTCGCCGTCATCGACGCGGTGGTGTTGGGATTGACGACGTGCAGCCGCATCAGTTCAGACAAGCCCCTTGTCAGACAAGCCCTTGGCCGGCATCCGAGCCCTTGGCCGCCTGCCGTTTGTTGAGCATGTGGATGGTGCCGAGTGCAAGGGCGATCACGGTGAACGACACCGCCGAGATCACGGTGCCGAGCGCATAGATGTCGGGGTTCGTCACGGTGGTGGTGAGGCCCTGGAGATCGAGCGGCAGCGTGTTCACCGCCCCGATCGCCTGGCTGGAGCGGGCGAGCTCGTCCCAGGACAGCGTGAAGCCGAACAGGCCGATGCCGATCACGGAGGGCAGGATGATCGGCAGCACGACATGACGGAAGGCCTGCCACGGCGTCGCACCGAGATCGCGCGCGGCTTCCTCGAGCCTGGGATCGAAGCGGTTGAAGATCGCGAACATGATGAGCAGGCCGAACGGCAGCGTCCAGGTCAGGTGCGCACCTAAGCCCGAGGTCAGCAGGCCCATTGAGGTCTCGAAATTCTCGTTCCAGTGCGCCTTGATCAGGTCGTCGATGATGCGGAATTCAAGCGAGATGCCGAGCGAGGTGATGATCGAGGGCACGATCAGGCTCGCGATCGCCGAGTAGAACAAAATGCTTTGCGCCTTGAACTTGCGGCGGAAGGCCATGCCGGCGGCGACCGACAGCACGACGGTCACAACCATCACGATCAGGCCAAGCAGCAGCGAGCGGCGGAAGGCCGCGCCGAGATCGACGATGCCGGTGCCCTGGAACAGTTTTGCGATCCAGAAGGTCGACACGCCATTCATCGGGAAAGTGAGGCCGCCCTGCGGGCCCTGGAACGAGAGGACGTAGATCGCGATCATCGGGCCGTAGAGAAACAGCACATAGGCCGCGAAGAAGATCGCGAGCACGTAGAACGAGCGCGGGCGTCCCTCCTTCATGCTCTAGAGCTCCTTCTTGATGTCGACGATGCGCGACATCATGGTGATGATCAGGAAGGTGATGATGAGCAGGATCACGGCGTTCGCGGCCGCAGCCGGGAACTGCAGCGCGTTCACCCGCGTCTCGATGATCTTGCCGGCGGCCGCGATCTGCTGGCCGCCCATCACGCCGATGGTGATGAAGTCGCCCATCACGATGGTGATGACGAAGATCGAGCCGATCACGATGCCGGGCTTGGAGAGCGGGATGATGACGTTGACCAGCGTCTGGAAGCCGGTGGCACCGGCATCATAAGCCGCCTCGATCAGCGACTTGTCGATGCGCACCATCGAATTGAAGATCGGCACCACCATGAAGAAGGTGAAGAGGTGAACCAGCGCCAGCACCACGGAGAATTCGGAGAACAGCAGCCATTCCAGCGGATGGTTGATCAATCCGCTCTTGACCAGTCCGGAGTTCACCAGGCCGTTGCGTCCGAGCAGCGGGATCCAGGCGATCATGCGGATGACGTTGGAGGTCCAGAACGGGATCGTGCAGAGCAGCGACAATCCCATCTGCCAGGTCTTCGACTTGACGTGGAAGGCAAGGAAGTAGGCGACCCAGAATCCGATGAAGAGCGTGATGACCCAGACCAGGAAGCACAGCTTCAGCGTCTTCAGATAGGTCTTGGCGATGGTGCAGAGATCAGGGAGCTGCGCGATGCAGCCCTCGAACGTGTCGGTGTAGCCGCGGCCGGAGAAGGCCGGCAGCAACTGGTATTCGTTGTAGTCCCAGAACGAGACGATGACGACGAAGACCAGCGGGATCAGGAAGAAGGCGAGAAACACCAGCATCATCGGCCCGGCCTGGAGCCAGGAGATGAAGGACGGCGACAGGCGCGTCGCTTTCGCGGCGCGCGCCATGCCCGACCCCGGGATCAATCCCGGGGACGCCTGTTGCAGGATGTCCTCTGACGTGTCCATCACGTTAGGCCGCGATGAACTCGTTCCACTTGCGGACCATGTAGTCGTTCTCGTCCATCACGGCGTTCCAGCAGGCAACGCCGCCCATGCGGTCCTCGTAGGAGCCGCCGTCGCGCACCGCGCCGGCCTTCTCGAGCAGCGAGCCGTCGGGCGCCTTGATGTCCTTCTCGGCCGGCTTGCCTTCCATCCAGTACGCCCACTCGTACGGCTCCATGTGCGCCTTCGCGGTCGAGAGCACGGCGGAGTAGTAGCCCTGGCGGTTGAGATAGGCACCGGCATAGCCGGACAGGAACCAGTTCACGAACTCATAGGCCCATTCGAGCTTCGCACCCGAGACGCCCTTGGAGACGCAGAAGCCCGAGGCCCAGGAGCGATAGCCTTCCTTCAGCGGCTGGAAGGTGCAGGGGATGCCCATCGAGCGCACCTTCGTCACCGCCGGCGACCACATCGACTGGATCACCGTTTCGCCTGAAGCCATCAGGTTGACACTCTCGTTGAAGTCTTTCCAGAAGGCGCGGAATTGCCCCGCCTTCTTGGCTTCGGTCATCACCTTCATGGTGAGATCGATCTCTTCCTTGGTCATGTTGCCCTTGTCGGCATATTTGTACTTGCCGGTGGCTTCCACGACCATCGCGGCGTCCATGATGCCGATCGAGGGGATGTTGAGGATCGAGGCCTTGCCCTTGAATTCGGGATTGAGCAGCTCGGACCACGAGCTGATCGGGCGCTTGATCAAATCGGGACGGATGCCGAGCGTGTCGGCGTTGTAGACGGTCGGGATCAGCGTGACGAACTCGGTCGCCGACGTCGCGAACTTCTTGGAGTCCTTGCCTTCGAGATAGAGCACCTTCCAGGGCGCCGTGCCCTGGCCGCCGATCTTCTTGCCGCCGGGCGTCTCGCCCTTGGTGAAGACCGGCGTGATGTTGTCGAACTCCTTGATCTTCTTGGCGTCGAGCGCAAGGATGTTGCCCGACGGCACGATCTTCTTCAGCGAGAAATATTCGGTGTCCAGCACGTCGAAGGAGTTGGGCTGGGTCATCACCCGCTTGGTGACGTCGTCGGTGGTCGCGGTGATGTATTCGATCTTGATGCCGGTGTCCTTGAGGCACTGCTTGGAGATGTCGTCGCCCTCGTTCACGGCGGTGCCGAGATAGCGCAGCACCTTCGCATCGGCCGACTTCACATAGGGAAAGCCGGTGATGGCGCCGGAGCCGGCGGCGAGGCCCGCGAGACCTGCGGTGCCCTTGAGCAGCGTGCGGCGGCTGACGCCCTTCGTCCTGGTGGTCTCGGTCATATCAGTCACTCCTCTGTTGCGCATTCCAGTGATCGATCGGCGCTATTGCAGGCGTTGCGCCTTGGCAGGATCCCAGGTGGCCAGCACGCGATCGCCCGGACGGAACGGGTGGACGTCGAAGGCGGCCTCGGGGAGGTGGGAGAATAGGGCGGTGCCGTCGTCGAGCGTGAGCGAGACGGCAATGTAGGAGCCCTGGTACTCGGTCTGGGTCAGCAGCGCCGGCGCGCCGAACGCGCCCTCGGCGAACGGCGCGATGCCGAGCTGATCGGCGCGCACGGCGATGAGGTTTCCGGCGTCGCTGAGGACGTTGTGGCCGCCGATGAAGCGCGCCACGAATTCGGTGCGGGGGCGGTGGAAGATCTCGCGCGCGGTGCCTTGCTGTTCGATCCTGCCCTGGTTCATCACCACGATGTGGTCGGCGAGCGCCATCGCTTCTTCCTGGCCGTGGGTGACCTGGATGAAGCTGATGCCGAGCTCGCGCTGAAGGCGCTTCAACTCGCCGCGCATCCTCACCCGCAGGAACGGATCGAGCGCGGAGAGCGGCTCGTCGAGCAGCAGGATCTGCGGCTCGGTGATCAGTGCGCGAGCCAGCGCCACGCGCTGCTGCTGGCCGCCGGAGAGTTGGGCCGGGAGCCGGCCCGCATAGGGTGTCATCGCCACCAGCTCGAGCAATTCGCCGGCGCGCCTGTGCCTGGTCGCGCGGTCGACGCCTCGCATTTTGAGCGCAAACGCCACATTGTCGAGCACGGTCAGATGCGGAAACAGCGCGTAGGACTGGAACATCATCGCCGTGCCGCGCTTGGCGGGCTCGAGGTCGGTCACGTTCTGCGCACCGAGAATGATGTCGCCTTTGCTGACCGCCTCATGGCCCGCGATCATGCGCAAGGTCGAGGTCTTGCCGCAGCCGGAGGGGCCGAGCAGGCAGCAATAGGTCCCGGCCGGGATCTTCAAATTGACGGTGTCGACCGCCAGTGTCGTGTCGTAGCGCTTGGTGACGGCGACCAGTTCGAGAGCGGCGGGAGTGGCCATGGCGTGTCCAAGGGAGGGGCGATGCTCCCGTCTCTCCGCAAGGTCCGTGCCAACCGCCCTTGGCCGGCCGAATTCCAGAACTGTGCAGCAGAGTCAGGTCGTTAGATCGAATCCGCCGCCTTCGGCCGTCCCAGCGCCCGTCTGCCTCGCTGCACACAAAACGGGCGCGGATTGTATAATCTTTCGCCTGTGATTGGATACAGGTCGTCGACTAACATTCAAGGCCGAACGTCGCCGATCGAGCCCTCACACCCAACCCGTCGAACTGATGGCCGCCAAGACTCGCACGAAATCCGACGCGCCAGACGCGAGCGATCGCGTCAGCCGTATCAGGGAAGGGGTGACCGCCGCGATCCTCGAGCATCGCCTGCTGCCCGGTACGAAGCTCGGCGAGGACGAGATCGGCGAGATCTACGGCGCGAGCCGTACGCTGGTCCGCACGGCGCTGCAGCAGCTTGCACATGAAGGCATCGTCAACATCGAGAAGAACCGCGGCGCCTTCGTCGCGCGGCCGACGCCGGGTGATGCCCGTGAAGTGTTCGAGGCGCGCCGCCTGATCGAGCCCACCATCGTCGATCACGCGATCGATGCGGTGTCACCGGCCTGGATCGACCGCCTCCAGCAGCATCTCGCCGAGGAGCGCGAGGCGGAGCTGCGCGGTGACGCGCGCGCCTCGGTCCGGCTCTCCGGCGAGTTTCACCGTCTCGTCGCCGAGATGAGCGGCCACAGCATCTATCTTGGCTTCCTGAAAGAGCTGATCGCGCGCTCCTCGCTCATCATCCTGCTCTACCGCCGCCACGACACGCCGGCCTGTGGCACCGATCATCACGCCGGCATCGTCGCCGCGATCCGCAAGCGCGACAAGCAGGCTGCGCGCGTGCAGATGCTGTCGCATCTGGACGAGATCGAGGCCGAGCTGTTCTTGAAGGATCCCGCCGCCGACGAGCGGCGGCTCGCCGACGTGCTGGGCGTGTGACCGCCTGCCGTCTGTCAGAACGGACGTTCCTGATTTCGCCTCATGATCTTGAGCACCAGCAGGACGGCTCCGAGGACCAGCAACAACACGCCGACGAAAGTCATGCCGCTGTATTCGAACGTCACGCCTACGGCCGTCAGCAGGCATCCCAAGATGATTGCGATGAGCCCGCCGAGCTTCTTGGCCAGCAGGATGCGTCCGTCACTCGTTTGCGCCACCATGTTACGCCTCGTCATTTGAATTCTACAGACGACCGCAAGCCCTCCTGCCCAGCGGCTCAAGTCGCGTAGACCGCGCAGGATCGTACTCCCAAGCGAGAAAGTTGCAATCTACCGTTGCTGGCGGGTCGAAATCGATAGTGCGTTTTAATTTGAGTTCGACGCGAGTGCGACAGGTGCACTTACCCATTCGCCTGTCCAACTTGATGGGGACGCTTCTCTTCGCGTCCGTATGGCTGATTTGCAAAACCTCCCTGTGGTTGCAAATTGACTCGATGCGGTTTGCAGGCATCAATCCATAGCTGCATCGCGCGGCGTCAGCTGGCTGGCGTTCGCCCAGATCTGCGTGGAGATTGGACATGTGGGGTTGGACCACGCCGGCCGGACTCTTCAGAGCCGCCGCATTGCTTGTGTCGATTGGAAGCCTCGGCAGCCCGTTGCCCTTACAAGCCCAGCAGGACTCCGCCGTCCTGTTCCGCAACGTTCGGATCTTCGACGGAAAGAATGCCGCGCTCTCGGCCGCGTCCAACGTCCTGATCAGGAACAGGAAGATCGAGAAGATTTCCACCACCGACATCACGGCCACCGGCCAAGTGATCGACGGCGGCGGCCGGGTGCTGATGCCGGGACTGATCGACGCGCATTGGCACGCGATGCTGGTGCGCCCGACGCCGGCCGCGGCGCTCGGCGATGTCGGCTACAACAATCTGCTCGCCGCCAGCGAGGCGACAGCGACGCTGATGCGCGGCTTCACCACCATACGCGACATGGGCGGGCCGAGTTTCGGCCTCAAGCGGGCCATCGACGAGGGTCTCGTCGCCGGTCCGCGCATCTATCCGTCCGGCGCCATCATCACCATCACCGGCGGTCATGGCGATTTCCGCCAACTCACCGATCTGCCGCGAACCATCGGCGGCATGCTCAGCCGCATGGAGCTGATCGGCGGCAGCCTGGTCGCCGACAGCCCGGACGAGGTTCGCGTGCGCGCGCGCGAGCAGCTGATGCAGGGCGCCTCGCAGGTCAAGCTCACCGCGGGTGGCGGCGTCGCGTCGCCCTTCAGCCCGCTCGACGTCTCCACCTTCACCGAGCCCGAATTGCGCGCGGCCGTCGAAGCCGCCGATAATTGGGGCACCTATGTCGCGACGCACGCCTATACGCCGGTCGCGATCCAGCGTTCGATCGCAGCAGGTGTCAGATGCATCGAGCACGGTCATCTCATGGACGAGGCGAGCGCGAAGCTGATCGCGGAGAAGGGCGTCTGGCTGAGCACGCAACCATTCCTTGATATCTCCGGCGCCGCGGCGCTGGGACCGTCGGAGCAGGACAAGATGCGGCAGGTCGTTGCCGGCACCGACCGCGTCTACGCGCTGGCGAAGAAGTACAAGATCAAGACCGCGTTCGGCACTGACGTCCTGTTCTCGAAGGCCTTGGCGGACAAGCAGGGCTCGATGCTGGCCGCACTGACGCGCTGGTACACGCCGGCCGAAGCGCTGGCCATGGCGACGTCCACCAATGCCGAACTGTTGAATCTGTCGGGCCTGCGCAATCCCTATCCCGGCAAGCTCGGCGTGGTCGAGGAAGGCGCGCTCGCCGATCTCCTGCTGGTCGATGGCAATCCGCTCGACAACATCGCCCTTGTCGAAGATCCCGCGAAGAATTTTGTGGTGATCATGAAGGACGGCAGGATCTACAAGAACAGGCTCGCGCAATAACGCGCGCTGGGCAGGTGTGAGCCTGCGAGATTCGATCGCTCCTAGTCTCGCTCGTCAGGAACCGGCTTTCCTGGCCGGGAGTCGTTTGCGATCTCCGGAAGCGCAGGAGGCCGCGCGGGGCGTGTCACAATCTCCGGCCTGTCATCATCGGAGGCGTGACTTCTGAGCGTCTCCAAAACCAGAAAGAATTTTTCTGCTAGCATGAGTCAAGCTCGCTGACGCGTTCATCTCGGTTTCGAGAACGACGAGATTCGCCATCAATTCGATCACTTACTGTACGCGGCGGCAATTTAATTCGTCACGCCAGACGAATTATGACAGTCCTGCCCGATCTTTAGCGTCGAGCATGTCGCATGTGGACGATAATGCGTTGCGACGTAACGTTGCTATTCCTTGCGGGCCTGACGAGCTATATGCTGCGCTCTGTCATCAAATTGTCATGTCACCGGAAATGTTGAAATCAGACGCTACGCTGGCTCGCAAAACCATGAGCGCGCCGGATGGGAATCCTGTCCTCAAGGACAGGAACAAGAGAACGCAAGTCGTCGCCGGCTTCCTCAGGCAACGTGACGCAGCTGAGCCCGACCCGGAACATGCGATCGTCGAGGGCGCTGTGATTGATCAGACGCCATCGCAAGACACGACGCCTGCACCGGAGCCAGCCCAGTCCGGCACTGTTGCGCGTCCCGCCGGTGAGATCGAGCTCAAGCTTCTCGTCGATGCCGATCGCATGGCGCATTTCAACGCTGCGCCGGTCATCACGGCCAACGCGCGCAACAAGGGCACGCGCAAGCATCTCAAGTCGGTCTATTACGACACGGCCGAGCGCCTGCTTCGGCGCAATGGCCTGAGCCTGCGTGTCCGCCAGAGCGGCGCGCGCTTCGTGCAGACCGTGAAGACGGACGCCGCGGACGATCCGTTGCGCCGTGGCGAGTGGGAGGCGAGCGTGTTGTCGCTTGCGCCCGATCTCGCTCTGGCGATGCCCTTCATTCCGGAGAAGCTTCGTAGCCACCTCGTGACGCAGCCGCTCGAAGCCGTCTTCACCGCCGACATCCGTCGTCATGCGAGGATGATCGACTTGCCGTCCGGCACGGTCGAAATCGCCTTCGATCAAGGCGAGCTGACGGCTGGCGATCGCACGCTACAGGTGAGCGAGATCGAGCTTGAGCTGAAGAGCGGCAGCGCCAGCACGATCTACGAGGTCGCGCTGCGGCTCGCGGAGCAGGGTGCGGTGAAGCCGTCCATCCGTACCAAGTCGGCGCGCGGCTTTGATCTTGCCGCCGATGAGCCACCCCCGGCACGTCGCCCGCGAAAACTTCGCCTCGATGCGTCGGTCACGCTCGACGAGGCCTTCGCGACGATCCTGCGCTCCTGCTTCCTCCATCTGCTTCAGTCGCTGCCGGCGGCCGAGGACGGGCGCAACCCGGAAGGCGTGCATCAACTCCGCGTCTCGCTTCGCCGGCTGCGATCGGCGCTCGACCTGATGCGATCGGTCGGTGCGCTCAGCAATCTCGATGCGCTGCGGTCGGAGGTCAAATGGCTGGCGCAAGACCTGTCCGCCGCCCGTGATTGGGACGTGTTCCAGCTCGAGACCTTGCCGACGATCGCACAGGCCTGTCCGTCGGTCGACGGCTTCGATGCGCTGGGCCGGGCTGCGGCCGAGCGCCAGTCGGACGCCTATCGTAAGGCGCATGATGCGCTCGATGATCGCCGCTGCGCCGTGTTCCTGATCGGCCTCGGAAACTGGATCGAGACCCGGGGCTGGCGCAACGACGTTGCCGCCGAAGATCTTGGCCAGCTCGCCGAACCTGCCGTCGACTTCGCGCGGCGCATCTTGTCGGAGCAATACGCCAAGGTGCTCAAGCGCGGCCGCCGCTTCAAGTCGCTTCCTGCAGAAGAGCTGCACCGGGTGCGGCTCGCGACCAAGCGGCTGCGCTATCTCAGCGAATTCCTGCTGCCGCTGTACGAGGATCGCAAGTCGGCGCGACGTTTCTCGCGCAGCCTCGCCGGTTTGCAGGAGGAACTCGGCGCCTTCAACGACATGGCGGTCACGGCATCGCTGCTCGATGGGCTCGGTACTGAACCCGACAGCGCCATCGCGGCCGCGGCGATCGCCGGCTGGCAGGCCCGTGCATCGATCGGCGTGCAGCCCGCTTTGCAACGCACGTGGCGCGATTTCACTGCGGCGCGCGTGCCGTGGTCGTCACAGGGCTGATGCTCTCCCCAAAAAGTTGCGCCCAGCCATTGGGGGATGGCTGGGCGCGCGCGAACCGGTCTGGGACGGGGAGGGGTGGGGATGTGACCGGGCCGCGTAACTCGTTTTCCTGACTGCTAGTTCTTGGCGCTGGCGGTGGAGACCGCCGGCTTGGTGTCGCCGAGCGAGACCCAGACGTTGGGATCGCTCTGTGACTGGCGCTTGACGAAGCGGTAGCCGGTCTCCGTCCAGGCAACGACGTTCTCGTTCTGATTGTCGAGAACGAACTCGCCCTTGTCGGTCTTCACCGTCAGCACCGCGTGTCCTTCGCCCTTCTTGTCCCGCACGACGGTGATGAGCAGGGCCTCGCGCGGCCATCCGGCATCGATCAGCATCTTGCGCTTCAGCAGCACGTAGTCTTCACAGTCGCCGTAACCGTCGGTCGGCAGCGACCACTTCTCGATCACGCCCCAGTGCTCCTGGTCGGTCAAAGGCTTGACGGTCTCGTTGACCCAGCGATTGACCTTGACGAGGTCGCGCCATGCGGCCTGCGACATCACGATGTCGCGCGGTTGCGTCGGCGCGCCTTGGCACTGAGCGGCATTATCCGCACAGAACTCGACCCAGCCGATCGGCGCACGCGTGGTGTCGCCGAGGCTCGCGTAGAGCAGACGGCCTTCGCCGGCCTGCGCTGCCGCGCTGATCCCGAAGAGCATGGCAGCCAGTGCCAGCCCTTTCCCCTGTCCCCTGAAGTCCAACATTGCGGCCCCCGTTTCTTGTTGGGACCACATTTCGCATGGAGCTTTTGAGTTGCCGCTAAGTCGGCCAAGTCAAGTCGAGACGAATACAAGTAAAAGGCGCGATGAATTCGATCTATACTTGAATCGAATTCGACTAAGATTTGAAATTACTTCAATTGATTCAAATTTTATCTATTAACGCGGAAACGCTGGCGGAACTGTTGTTTGCGCGCGCACGCGGCCCTCGCGTTAACCCGCGCGAGGCGGTCGCCGGACACGAAAAAGGCGGCGTCCGCATCGCGGAAGCCGCCTTCAGGGCTGGAAATACAGGCGTTTTAGCGTCCTTGCGCTTTACCGCGCGGTAACGCTCTCTTCGAGAGTCTCTATCGGCTGCTCGTGCATGAACTCCAGCGCGAAGCCGTCCTCGAGGTTTCGGACCACGCGGCCCTGGACCCGGCCGAGCAGCACGATCGATTTCACCGGCGGGCGGTTCTCCGCGGCAATGGCGGCACCGGACAGCGAGAGGTCGATGATGCGGCAGGTCATCTTGGTGCCGTCCTCGAGCGTCAGCACCGCAATCGGGTTACGCGGCACGATACGGTCGTGGCGGCGATCCTCCGGCAGATTGAGGATGTCGCGGTTGGCAAGCCAGGTCAGCTGTGCCGCCAGCTTGTCGCGTTTGCGCGGCGTCGCCCCGACCGTCATGGCGAACCCGTTGTCGATGATGCGGGTGATCTTGCCCTCGACCCGGCCGATATGGTCGAGATAGGCGACCACGCGGTCGCCGACATTGCCGATGCCGGGGGCCAGAAGCGCCAGTCCGCCCGGCGACATGTTGATGACCTGGCAGGGGAATTCCCGGCGGTCCGGCAGCATGTAGCGGCCGAGCAGGTGAACCTTCACCCGCTGGAAACGCCGTCGTTCCTCGGCGGCCGGAAGAAATTTTTTATTCGCCAACGCCATTTTCACAACCCGACCCCCCGCCTGGCGGAGTCCGGGACGAGCCTAAGGTGCACAGGGTTAACGCCGCGTTAGGATTGGGCGCGTCGATTACGGACAGACACAATGCGCTCGAAAAGCCACATCAGCGGCGGGCAGGCCAGCACCGTCAGCGCGCCGAGGTCGAGTGCCACCGCGGCCGTCCCGGCCGATTTGGCCAGCCGGCCGGCGACCGCCGGCCCCAGCATCATCGCGGCATAGAAGAGAGTGTAGAACACGCCCATGCCGATCGCCCTTGTTTCCGGCGCGAGCACGCGGGCGGCCAGGCTCATGATCGGGCCGGCCGGATGGCCGCCGATCAGGCCGATCAGGACGAGGACCGTGATCACCGCATCCGATCGCGGCAACCAGGCCAGCAGCCCGGCCACGATGAGGCTGGCTGCGGTCGCGAGCGTGAGCGGCCGCTTGAAGCGGTCGGCGAGATAGCCGCCTGCTGGCACCGAGATCACCGACAGCCACATCACGAGGCTGATCGCGGAGCCTGCCGCCGCAATGCTCCAGCCGCGCTCGGCGAGCAGGGAGGGCCCGAACGAGAAGATCATGGCGAAGCCGACATTAAAGAGTCCCCAGATCAGGCCCGCGACGATCACCGCCAGCAGCGCGAGGGGATCGAGCCGGCCTGGACCGGCCGCGCTGATCGTGGCTCCCGGCGGCGACTGATAGAGCGTGATCAGCACAGTACCGATTGCCGTGAGTGCGCCCGCCGCCAGGAACACCGCGCTTGCGCCATAGGCCGTGCCGATCGCCGGCAGCACCAGCAGCGAGATCGCGACGCCGGCCGGCCAGGAATTGACGAAGATCGCCATCGCGGTCGCGATCTCCTTCCCGGCGAACCAGTCGGTGCCCATCTTGGTGAGCTGCACCGTCAGCAGCACGCCGCCGGCGCCGGAGACCAGCCGGCCCGCCATCTGCCAGCCCCAGATGTCGGTGGTAGTCATGACGAGGCTGCCCGCGGTCATCAGCAGCAGCGCTGCGATCGTCGTCGGCTTGTCGCCAAGAGTCCGGCCGATCGCGCCGCCCGGCAGCGCCAGCACGATGCCGGGGGTGAAATAGAGTCCGATCAGGATGCCGATATCGGCGAGCCCGACGCCAAAGGTCTGTTGCAGCAACGGCGCGACAGCGGCCACGCTCTGGAACTGGAACGCGATGGTGAGACGCACAACGAACAGGATCGCAAGAATGCCCCAGCGATTGCGCAACGTCTCATCTCCCCAAGCCCTCTCTCGAAGGTGCGGTGGGGAGGGACGAGAGTCAACCGGCTGTCTTCCTCGTCGCGCGCCCATAGAGAAGACACAGCAGCGCCAACAGCACCGCGGCTGAGAGCCCAAGCGACCAGTGAATGCCGATCGCCGCGCCGAACAGGCCGACGGTGATGCCGCTGAAGGCCCGCATCCCGAGGCCGGCCATGTTGTAGAGCCCTACGACGCGGCCGCGGATGTCGTGCGGCGCGTTCAACTGCACCAGCGCCTGCGCCATGGTGTTGAAGGACAGCTCGAAGAAACCCGCAAAGAACAGCAGCACGATCGCGACCGGATAGATCCGCACCGCGGCGAAGCCGAGCAGCGCCACGCTCCACAGCATGGCGAGCATGATCGCGGTGCGCGGCGTGCCCTTCAACCGTCCCCAGGATTCCAGCGCGATGCCGGCGAGCAGTGCACCTGCCGCATCGGCCGCGAGCAGCACGCTGTAGGAGACGCCGGGGTCGCCGTGGCCGAGATCGCCGGCAAACCCCGGCATCTGGGCGTGATAGGCGTTGCCGATCATGAAGGAGGTGAGGCCGGCGAGCCACGTCATTGCGGTCAGCACCGGCTGCGTGCCGATGGCGCGCATCGTCAGCACGATGTCGGCAAGGCCGCGCATGGCGAAGCGCCGCACCGCGACGCTCTTGTCGCGCACCGGCGCCCAGAACAGCCACAGCAGCATCGGCAGGTAGAACAGCGTGTTGAAGATGATGCCGTGCGAGGTGCCCAGCGTCAGCATGATGACACCGCCGACGGCGGGCCCGACCAGGATGCCGAGATAGCGCGCCATCGCATTCAGGCGCACCGCGCTCGGAAGATCGGCGGGACCGACGAGATCGTAGAGCAGAAGCTGGTTCGGCGTCTGCCACAGCACGCCGGCGCAGCCATGGATCACCAGCAGCAGCATCGCGTGCCACATCTGGATGGTGTCGGTGATGAAGAAGAAGCCCCATCCGGCCGAGGCCACGATGAACAGCAGCATGCCGCATTGGATGATGCGCCGCGGATCGAACCGGTCGGCGAGCCCGCCGACCGCGACCGAGAACAGCAGGAACGGCAGCCAGTGCGACAGCACGGCAAAGCCCCCCAGCGTCGGCGAATGGAATTTCTGGAACACCACCCAATAGCTGATCACATGCTCGATATTGTCCGCCATCATCGCCAGCACATAGGCGATGAACTGGAGTCGGTACGGCACCGACTTCATCGCCGCGAACGAACCGGACGCGACAACAGGATTTTGGGGAAGGGGGTTCAAGCGATCACCTGGGTGGGACTGTTCGGGCCTTACACGTTCGCCGCCAGCCGCTCAAGACACTTGGGTGTGTGTCCGTAGCCCGCAATCCGGGACCGCCGCCGGCCCCGCATTCCGCAAAGCTCCATGCGGGCTACGAAGCAGCGCGTCACGCGATCTCCGTCGCCAGAAACGACCTGACCACCGCAGCAAACTCATCCGGCTTGTCATATGGCAACCCATGGCCCGCATTCGCGATCACCTCATGGCGGAGGTGTCGATTGAGCCCCTGCAGCTCCCGCGCCGTTTCGACCGAGACAACGCCATTGTCTCCGATGAGAAGCAGGCTCGGCACGGCAATGGCTTTGACAAGCTCGCGATAATCCGGGTTCGGCGGCGTGAGCACCTCGAAGGCGCTGATCTCGGTCC
Source organism: Bradyrhizobium sp. 63_E2_N1_3 (assembly GCF_052076005.1). Taxonomy (NCBI): domain Bacteria; kingdom Pseudomonadati; phylum Pseudomonadota; class Alphaproteobacteria; order Hyphomicrobiales; family Nitrobacteraceae; genus Bradyrhizobium; species Bradyrhizobium sp. 63_E2_N1_3. The sequence goes on from NZ_CP197235.1 coordinate 3,525,219, forward strand.
GCAGCCGTGCATCAACGATCAGGTCAAGCAGCTCGGATGAGCGGTGCGGATGCCGCCGCCGGGCCTCGGCCAGTACCTCATCCTTGTCCTGCCCCAGAAGCCGGCGATGCTGCTCGGCGACATCACTCTCGTAAACCTCGCGCTGGCGCTCCGGTGGCAGGAAGGTCGGATCGGCGAGGATAACGCTGCGAATGGCCGTACCCATCTCGCTCGCAACCACGGCGGCGGTCATGCCGCCCATGGAATGGCCGAGCAGGATCGGGGCAGTCAGCCCGAGCGCGTCAATGAGGCCGATGACGTCGTCTGCGAGATCGCGGTACCGATACCCGCCGGACGGTGCGCTCGACGCTCCATGTCCTCTCGCAGAGGGCATGATGACGTCGTAGCCGTCCTCGAGAGCGCGCGCCAACGGTGTCCAGCAGGCGCTGCTTCCGGTCAGACCATGCAGCGCAATCAGCGCAGGCTTGTCGTCCCCGGTCCGTAAATAATGGATGTCGATGCCATTTGCCGCGCAGGTTCGGCTCGTCCAGTTTGTCATTCGCAACGACTGTCAGAGAATCAACGCCGACGCCATCCTACCCCAGCGCCTTGACGCAAACCGCATACGGCACGCCCAGAATATCCGGCGCCTCGCGAACCCTGGTAAATCCCATCCGCTGATACATCGGCAATGCGACCGTCATGATCGGCGTCGTGTGCAGGGCGATGACCGGCGACCGGTCGCGCTCGGCGCGGCGCAGGCATTCTTCGGTCAATTGTCGGCCGATGCCCTTGCTGCGCGCGGCCGGATCAACCACCAGCATGCGGATGATCGGCCAGGCCGGATCGAAGAAGGCCGGCTTCGGGGCTTGCGGACCGACATAGGCGACGGCGCCGACGATCTGGCCGCCATCCTCGGCGACGATGATCTCGCCGGTTTTGGCAAGCTCCGGCATTTTCGCGACATGGGTCGTAAACAACGGCCAGTCGGAATAATCCTGCTCGAATTGCGCGAATGCCGCGAGAGCGACGCGCACGATCGCTTCCGCATCCGCTGGCTGATAGTCACGTAGCATCGACGTTGTCCTTGTAGCCCGGATGGAGCGAAGCGTAATCCGGGGCCGTCGGTCCCGCATTTCGCGCTGCTCCATGCGGGCTACGAGACTCACGCTTGGCACGACCGTGCATCTCACATACGCTTTGCCTCACGCCCGCACCATCAATCATAACAGACGGGCCGCGAGGACACACCCATGGACCAGATCCGCGTCTGCACTCACGCAGGGCCGGGCTCGGAGCCCGTCATCAAGACCGTGCCATGGCCGAAGGTCGGCCGGAAAGCCGCGCTGATCAAGGTCGGCGCCTGCGGCGTCTGCGGGACCGATCTGCACATTCTCAAAGGGCATTGGCCGAAGCCGTTGCCCTGGCCGTTCACGCTCGGCCACGAGCTCGGCGGAATCATCGTCGAATGCGGCGACGAATTCACCGAGGACTTCATGAGCAAGCCGCTGAAGGTCGGATCAAAAGTGATGATCCCGCCGCTGATGCCCTGCGGCCACTGCTATTACTGCATCCATTATCCGCAGACCGCCAACAAGTGCCTGACGCCGGTCTATTACGGCCGCTATCTCGGCTTCGACAAGGCGCCGCACATGTGGGGCGGCTGGGCCGAATATGTCTATGTCGATCTCGAGATGCTGCCGGGCACCAAGATCTACAAGCTGCCCGACGACATGTCGCTGCGGCTGGGCGCGCTCTCGGAGCCGCTGACGTCCTGCATCCGCGCCTTCAACCGCGCCAGTCGCGCCGGTGGTTTTTCCTGGGGCGACACGGTGGTGATCCAGGGCTCGGGTCCGATCGGCATTCTCGCGGTCGCGGCCGCCAAGGAGATGGGGGCAGGGCGTGTGATCTGCGTCGGCGCGCCGGAAGAGCCGCGGCTCAAGCTCGCGCGCGAGTTCGGCGCGGAGGCGACGGTGAACATCGAGGAGATCAAATCGCCGCAGGAGCGCATCGCCCGTGTGCGCGAGATCATAGGCCACTTCGGCGCCGATCTCGTGATGGATTGCTCGGGACATCCGACCGCCGGCCCCGAAGGCATCGAGATGCTCCGCGACGGCGGCACCTATGTCGAGATGGGTCAGTTCACCGATGCCGGCTCGATCGAGACCTCCTGGCACCGCATCTGCACCAAGGACCTCAACGTGCTGGGATCCTGGGGTTTTACCGGCAACGATCTGCCGCTCGGCGTCGACATGCTCTACCGCACGCGTGACAAATATCCCTGGCTGAAGATGCAGACGATCTATCCGTTCACGGAAGCGGGCGTCGCACAGGCGGTGAGGGATGCGATGGCGATGAAGACGGTGAAATCGACCATCGTGCCGTGGCCGGAATTGGTGGACTAGACAATGCCGTCCATTCCACCCGATCTCGCAGCGTTTCTGGTCGAAGCCAAGCGGCGCACCTATGCGGGGCTGGACGACGACGCGACCGTGGCCGCGCCGCTGCTCGCCGGCTCCAAGCAGCTCGAGCATCGCGCGCCACCTTATGCCTATCGCGATATCTATTTCGGGATTGGATTTTTCGTTGGCCAAGAGACCGTGTCACGGGATGACCGTGTCATCTGGTCGATGAGCTACAGCGGCGGCGTCCGCGCGGACATCACGGATCGGTCCACGCTGCTCGAGATCTACAAATTCCTGCGCCGGGCGCTACTGGGCGCAAGCGTCGAGGAGCCTTATCGGGGACCGCGCCTGTTCGAGCAGAGCGGCATGACCTACCGCAACGAGGTCGAAGGTTCGCTCGATCGTTTTCACGGCATCGAGATGGTCGCGCGGCAGAATGGCGCGCCGCTGTACGAGCTGCACTATAGTGGCGGCCTGCTGCGATAGATGGTCCGTAGCCCGGATGGAGCGCAGCGCAATCCGGGGCCGCCGGTCCCGCATTCCGTTTCGCTCCATGCGGGTTACGAGCCTGATTTTGGAATGAGGGCTACAATGACAGACGAACCTAACCCGCGCACCCGCTCCCCCTTCCACGCCATTGGCGCGATCGACTACACCGTCATCTTCGTGCGCGACATGGCGGCGATGCGCCGGTTCTACGAGGACGTTCTCGCCTTTCCGCTGCTGCGCGAGCTCTCGCCGAACTGGATCGAGTACGGCCTCGGCGGCAATACGCTGGCGCTGGCCAGACCAAGCCGGACCGCGGCCGACGCGCCGACACCGGCGGGCAGCGCCTCGCTGCAACTGGCCTTCAAGGTGTCCGCGAGCGAGGTCGATCAATGTGCCGATGAACTGGTGCGGCAGGGCGTGGCGCTGCTGTCACCGCCGACGAACCAGTCGTTCGGACATCGGACGCTGTTCTTTCGCGATCCCGACGGCAATTTGCTAGAAATCTATGCCGAGATTTGAGGCGCCCAAAAAGTTCCATCGGGAATCCCCGATCTATCCATGTTAAGGTGAAACTTAGGCTCAGGTTCCGACTTTCACTTCACGGGAGAGGTATCGTGAAGCGAATCCTGAAACCCGTTACTTACATCCTGGCGGCCATCTACTTCCTGGTGGATGCCGTCTTCATGGCCGTCGCGCGGCCAATGGCGCGCTGGATTGGGCGGCATTTCGAATTCAAGTGGTTGCGCACCTGGATCAGGTCGCTGTCCCCTTATCCCTCGCTCGCCCTGTTTTCCGTGCCCGTGATCATTCTGGAGCCGATCAAGCCCGTGGCGGCCTACCTCGCTGCAACGGGTCAGGTCGTGAGCGCCGCCGTGACTTTCATCATCGGCGAACTGCTCAAGCTCGTGCTGGTCGAGCGCCTGTTCCATCTCACGCGCGACAAGCTGATGCGGATTCCGGCGTTCGCCTGGGCGTACGGCAAGTTCTCTGAGGTGAAGGCGTGGCTGCAGGCAACCGACGCCTGGCGCGCCATCCGCGCCCTGAGCCGCGCGGCGAGGGACACAGTTGCACGGGTAAAGGCGAGGCTGGTCGGCCGCTTCAGCAAGCTGGCGACCTCCAGGGATTAGACGCGCGCCAAGCGCGTTGTCCTCTATGCGAGCTTGCGTGCTGCGGCGGTGGCCTTGTCGCCCGTGTTCGGGGTGCCGGTGGGCTCGATGAGCAGGAGGTGAACCTCCTCGCGTGCCACCGGGCGATGCTCGACCCCTTTGGGCACGACATAGAGTTCGCCCGGGCCGAGCGTCACCGTGCGATCCCGCAATTCAATGTCCAGACTGCCTTTCAGGACGAGAAAGAAATCGTCGGTGTCATCGTGCTTGTGCCAGGTGAACTCGCCCTTCACCTTCACCACCATCACGTCGCAATCGTTGAAGGTCGTGACCGTGCGCGGCGACCAGAAATCCCCAAAGGTCGCGAGTTTGTCGGCAAGCGATATCTTGTCGGCCATGTTTCACCCCGTTGCTCTCTCGTGAGGCACGATTTGGGATCGAATGACCGACGTGGCAAGGCCAGCTATTTGACATGTCCTGATAACATGGCCTCCGCCCATTCCGGGCGGCCGTTGGCGAGCGCCTGCGCGGACGCGGCTTCCCAGTCGTATTCCAGGGCCAGCAGTTCGACTTGCCAGCCTCTTGTTCGTTTCGTGAGGATCGCGTAGCGGGCGTGAGGCGAGCGATGCTCCAGGTTTGCGGCAAAAGGAATGTCCGCGAACACCGGGCAACCAACGCTGCCGGGATTGAGGACCAGGCGGTCGCCCGGGCCCTGAACAGCCGCTTGGCGGTGGCTGTGACCACACAGCACGACACGCGCCGTTGGCGCGCTCGAAAGGCGCGCGGTCAGCACGTCGCGACGCGCCGGCACGAAGCGGCCGTCCTCGAGCGCTTCTTCGAGCAGGCACGTCGTATCGTCGTCGGGTGTGCCGTGGCAGGCCAGGATCCCGTCGTCCAGCCGAATTTGGGAGGGCAGGCTGTGAAGTGCGCGGCGCTGCTCCGCGGTCAATGCGCTACGCGCAAACAGACCTGCCGGCGAGAGCTTGTCGTCTGGAAACTCCTCAATCCAGCGATCATGATTTCCGCGCACCGTCGGCAACGACAGCGACTGGAGAGCCTCGAAAGTTTCCTTTGGCCACAGCGGGCTGGTGACGCAATCGCCGAGGTTGACCGTACGATCGACGCCGCGCGCCTTGATGTCGGCCAGCACCGCTTCCAACGCAGCGAGATTGCCGTGGATATCGGAAATGACTGCCAATCGCATCGTCGTGCTCCCCGTGCTGCTTTGCCTGAACTTAACTCTGCCAGGTCACCGGACCTATCTAGCATCGGCTGATGGGACGTTCACCAACCAGCCATGGCTGATCTGATGTTCCTTCACCACCGTCGCGCCGACGACCTTGGTCCCCTCCAGCTCCCGCACGATCCGCTCGTCCGGCCCGACGATGCCGAGATCGAACTCGCGGTCCGGCGTGATGAGGATCATGCGCTGGCCCATGATGGCCGAGCGTTCGGCATAGATCGCGCAGCCCTGGCCGGGTTTGCAGTGCCGGCACCAGCTTCCAGCCGGTTTGGCCAGCGCCTCGATGGCCATGACCTTGCAGCAAAGCGTGCAATCGCCGCAGGCGCGTGTGGCGGAAGGCGTCACGCGGCCGTCCCCCTCTAAGCCGGTTGGCTTCAGGTTAACGGAGGTGGCCGCGAAAGGCCGCTGCAACCTTCAGGCGCGGTTCTTTCCGTCAAGCCATGCATCATAGGCATGGTGATTTCAGAGCACTTGGCGTAAAGAGCGCCCTGATCACATCCAGCGTGCGGCCGGGCCGTTTGCCGCGCACGCAACTCAGGTCCGCCGGTTCACCGTTCCGCGCCTGACATTAACCAAGGTTCTCCATCCCGTGTCTTTTCCGGCCCTGACCCCGCCGCTCGCCCACGCTTTGGCCGAGCGGAACTATGATTCACCCACCCCCGTCCAGCTCGCCGTGCTCGCAGACGAAGCCGCCGACCGCGACCTCCTGGTTTCGGCCCAGACCGGCTCCGGCAAGACCCTCGCGTATGGCCTCGCCATGGCCAAGGATCTGTTTGGCGATGCCGAGCGGTTCGAGCAGGCGGGGGCGCCGCTTGCCCTGATCGTGGCGCCGACCCGCGAGCTTGCCTTGCAGGTTCAGCGCGAACTGGCATGGCTGTATGGGCATGCCGGCGGGCGGGTCGTCTCCTGCGTCGGCGGCATGGATCCGCGGCGCGAGCAGCGCGAGCTTGCGGCGGGCGCTCACATCGTCGTCGGCACGCCCGGCCGGTTGTGCGACCATTTGCGTCGCGGCCGTCTCGACATCACGGAATTGAAAGTGGTCGTCCTCGATGAGGCCGACGAGATGCTCAATCTCGGCTTTCGCGAGGACATGGAATTCATCCTCAAGACCACGCCGGAGACACGCCGCACGTTGCTGTTCTCGGCGACGTTTCCGCGCGGTATCGTGGCGCTGGCCAAGCAATATCAGCAGCAGGCGTTTCGGATCGAGGTCGCCGGCGATGAAGGCGGTCACGCCGACATCGAGTACCGCGCCATCCGGGTCGCCCCCGGTGATGTCGAACATGCCGTCGTCAACGTGCTGCGCTTCTTCGAGGCGCCGAGCGCGCTGGTGTTTTGCAGCACGCGCGATCACGTCAGGCATTTGCAGGCGGCGCTGCTGGAGCGCGGCTTCTCCGTGGTCGCGCTGTCAGGCGAATTGACGCAGAACGAGCGGACCACGGCGCTGCAGTCGCTCCGGGACGGACGCGCTCGCGTCTGTGTGGCGACCGACGTCGCCGCCCGCGGCATCGACCTGCCGAGCCTCGATCTCGTCATCCATGCCGATCTGCCCAACGACGCCGAGGTGATGCAGCATCGCTCCGGCCGCACCGGGCGGGCGGGCCGCAAGGGGACGAGCGTCCTGCTGGTGCCGCCTGTACGGCGGCGACGTGCGGAAATGCTGCTGAATGTCTCGGGGATCGACGCGGTCTGGGGAACGGCACCGCAGGCGGAGGAAATCCGCAAGCTCGATCACGACCGCATGAAGGACGTGTTGTTCACCGAGGAGACGACCGCGGACGATCTGGTGCTGGCGCAGGCGCTGCTGGCCGAGCGGTCGGCCGAGGATATCGCAGCCGCACTCGCGCGGCTCTATCGCGCACGGCTGCCGTCGCCCGAAGACATCATCGATCCCGGCGAGCGAGCCGGCCGGCCGCGCGACGATCGCGGGCGCGACAATGTCCGCGCACCGCGCGACGATGCCCGCACTTCGCGCGGCGATGATCGCCCCGAAAGAGCCCGACCCAAATCAGGAAAATCGTCGGCGAAACACGGCATGGCGGACGGCAGCGTCTGGTTCCGGGCCAACATCGGACGAAGAAAGAATGCGGAAGCACGCTGGCTCTTGCCGATGATCTGCCGCCGCGGCGGCATCGACAAGGGCGACATCGGCGCCATCAAGATCATGGACACGACGACCGAGTTCGAAATTTCCGAGCGGGTCGCGGAAACCTTCGCCGCCAAGATCAAGCGTCCGGACAAGGAAGACAATATCCGCCTCGAGCCGATGACGGATGCGCCGCAGCGGCAGGCGCCTTCGGAAGAGCGGTCAAGGCCGCCCCGGCGCGAGAGCGGCGACAGCGATCATCGCGAACGTCGCGACGATCGCCCGCGCGATGCAGCTGGATTCAAGCCCCGCGACAAGGCTCACGGCGAGCGCAGGCCGAAATTCGATGATGCTCCTTCGTTCGGAAAGAAAAAGAAGCACAAGAACAAGCCTGGCCATGCCGAGCCGGCGGTGACGCCGTGGCCGTTGAAGGGCGCGCCTGGAAAAAAGAAGGCGAAGAAAAAGCATCGGGGCTGAACTGCGCCTGACCGTGCAGACAGCAATGATGCCGCCGGATTGCGCCGGCGACATCATCTGAGAAGTCAGCTGCGAACTCAGCGGCCACCGCCACCGCCGCCACCACCACCACCACCACCACCACCTCCGCCGCCGCCACCACCGGCATCACGCATCGACGAGCTGTAGCGGGGGTCGGTCTGCTTCATGTAGATGGGCGAGGTGTCGTGAGTGAGGTTGACGCGGCTTCTGCCGCCAGGGGTCGGCGTCTCGACAAGGATACCGCAGCCCTCGAAGAAGGCGGAATCGCAGCCATAGGTCCGGACCTGTGCCGCGTTGGCACTGGTCGCGCTGAACGCGGCCGCCGCGGCGAATGCAATCAAAGCAACTTTTGACAATGTAAGTTTCATGGAAATTCTCCAGTCTCGATTCGGCGAGACCAGAACGGCCCGCGCACACCTTCGACGGGGGGTGATCGAAGGCGGTTCGAGGGACGGCTTCACGCCCGCGTGAGCCGGGCGGGGGCGTTATGTCGCAGCGAGGTCGCGAAGCATGTAGGTCGCGCCTTCGCCGTAGGAAGCGAGCTTTGCGCGCGCCTCCGCATCCGCCGCGACGGGCCGAAAGCCGAGACGCTCCCACAACGGCCGCGTGGCGTAGACCGAGACCAGCGCGAGCGTTGTGATGTGTGATGCGCGCGCCAGCTTCTCGATATCGGCAATATAGTCGCGCGCGATGCCACCGCGGAAATCGGGCAGCACGGCGACGTCGTGCACGTAGAGACAATCCGCATCATCGGGCAATTGTTGCAGGAAGCCGTTGAGCGGCGGAATCCGGTGCTGCTTCCACGGATGCGCGAGTCCGTAGCCGGCGATCTCTTCGTCGGCGATGAGCAGACGGCAGCCATCGGGATAGAGTCGCATCTTCTCCGCGAACACGTCGGGACTCTCAGGAAGATCGGGATGGATTCGCGCTGCGATCGCGCTGATCGCGACCAGGTCGGAGGCGCGCGCGGGACGCCAGTGCGGCTTGCTCATGTCGGTCCGTTGGTCGGTCTCACCCATTCCAGTTTATTCCGTCGCGACGATGCGCGCAGCGAAAAATATCTTTGCCGCACTCCCAGGAATACGAAGCGTTGCGCGGCGTCCTACCCCATGCAAGCCAATTGCATGACAGGAGAACCCATGACGTCCTCGATCCGCCTCGCGCTCACGCTCGCCGTATCGCTCGCCATCATCCCCGCTGCCTTCGCCGCGCCGCCGACCAAGACCGGCAAGTCCGACAAGGGCAACGTGCTCACCGACGCCAAGGGCATGACGCTCTACACCTTCGACAAGGATGCGGACGGCAAGTCGGCCTGCAACGGACCGTGTGCGACAAACTGGCCGGTGCTGAAGGCCGAGGCGAGCGATGCCGCGGCCGACGGCTACACCGTCATCACGCGCGACGACGGATCCAGGCAGTGGGCTTACAAGGGCAAGCCGCTCTACACCTTCGCCAAGGACCAGAAGCCCGGCGACATCACCGGCGACGGCTTTCTGAACGGCGCCTGGCATCTGGCGATGCCGTGAGCGGACAATCCGCCGCGGGAATGCGAGGTGGTGTCTGACATTGACGAGATGCCACCGGTCTCGTGCTTCGGACGCAGCGCAACGCCGCGTTGGCGATGCGACGTATCGTTCAATGCGGTGCGCTGCGGAGCGGCTCCAGCAACTCGCTGTCAATTAGTGACAGGGCGCCATCTGGAAGCGGCCGAATCCTCGCCGCGCCCCAGCGGAAGGCCACCGGCGCCGGCGTCTCCGAACCGCTTGCCGGACTGATCTCAAGTTGGCGGAGGTAATCGCGACAACTTCGAAGAAGTAAAAACGCTGCCCGTGGCGCGCCGTCGCTTGAATCGAATTTATTCAAGTCGAGAGTCCGAAAGCGAACCGAAGGCCCGATTTTGGTTGGTCATAGTTGGTTCCGGCAGGGGGCGAAAGCGGCATATCGGCAGCAGCATCCCTCCATTTGAGAGTAGGGGCACTGGTTTCCCGGTGCGGTCCGCACCTGGGAGCTTCTGGGAGTCTTCAATCCATTATCTGGTTTCGCGTGAGGGGATGAATGACCATGAATGATGCCAATCTGAAAGCCGAGACGAACGCCACTGCGCTGAATGGGACGGCGAATGGCGGTGCAATGCCCAGGTTCGACCTGCCATTTTTCAACTTCCAGGCGATCTTCGGCGATCTCGCCGAGCAGGGCGCCGCCCGGGCCAAGGCAAATTTAGAGCGGATGAGGGCGGCTTCCGAGGAGATCACCGAAGCGCTCCGCGAAGCCTGTTCGACCAATGCCACGCGTGCCGCCGATTACGGCACCAGGGTCATCGAAATATCAAACATCAATACCAGCTCCGCGCTGGAGAGTTCATGTCCCAGCTTGCGGATGTGAGGTCGTTTGCGGATGTCGTGAACCTCTCCACCAGCCACAGCGGCAAGACCTTTGAAGCGGCTTCTCGCCAAAACCGGGAGCTTTGGGACCTCGCCCAGAAGGTCGCAACCGAGACGGCCGAGCCGATCAAGAAGAGCTTCAACGTGGTTCTGCATAGGGCTGCTTGAATCGAGGCTACTGGCCGCGTGGATCGGCTGGACGAGCGTCTTCGCCAGAAGAGACGCAAGTCCGGCCGAGGCGGCGAAGCGTTGCCGTGAGAAGCCTTGCCGTGAGGTGATGCCAAGCTGGAGGAAGTCAGGATGGGTATGGTGATGATCAAGTGCCCGGAAACGGGCCACGCCATTCCGACGGGCATCGAGATAGATCGCGAAAGATTTCGGTGCAGTACGGTGTTCTTTTCGCGCACATATTGCGGGATGTGCGCGGCGACGCACGAGTGGTTCGCCAGAGAGGCCTGGGTCTATGAATCGGTCTTGGCGAACGGGAAGTCCGGGGGCGGGCAGCCATTCCGCGCGGGCGCGGTGTGAAGCCGCCTGACGGCATCCTGCGAAACGATCCGGTCGATCCTGCGGCTCATCACCTTGTAGCACTCGCAGGCGACGACCTCGAGCCGCGGCCTGTCGATCTCGAGTTGGCCGCGCCGACTGGATTTCAGGGCCCTTGACGTTCGAAGTGCGCTCACGACGTGCGTGACGGTGGTCCGCCGGACGCCGAGCAATTCCGACAACGTCTCTTGCGTCAGGTGCAGGACGTCACCACGGCCCTCCGTTCGATCGTGAATGTGAAGCAGCCAGCGGGCCAGCCGGGCCTCGACGGAGTGCAGTGCATTGCAGGCCGCGACGTGCAGGAATTGCGTCATCATCGCCCTGGTGACGATCTGAACTGCGCTCGCGAGGGCGGGACTGCGTTCGAGCGTCGCTTGAAATCGCGCGGGCGAGATCTGCAGTGCGGTCCCGGCCACGCGGACAACCGCCGTCAGGGGGAGCGGACGGGGCCGAGCGCCGTCATGAGGCCGACGACGCCGTCGTTGCCGATCACGGCGGTTGCAGCCGTCTGTCCGTTCGGCAACTCCATGATGAGGGCGATCGCGCCGCTGCACGGGAAGCAAAGGTGCTCGATCCGGTCGCCCGATCGAACCAGGACTGCGTCGTGCTGGAGCGGCACTTTCCGGAGATACGGTGCAAGCAAAGCGAAGTCGGCCGGCGGTAATGCAGCTAACAGGCGATTACCAACTCTGGTCGCGTGCTCCATCACGGGGAATCGTCCCTCGACGGAGGCCCGGCGGCGAGCAAACGCATCGTCTCCGGCCGAGCCGCGTTGCCGTGCAGGCGTATGCCCGGCAAACAGCTAAACGTCCTGCAGCAGGTAAGGTTCCAATGATGGATCGCGAGCCTGGCTCACGCTGCCGGCGCGGGCACCAGTCCGTAGCGCAGCATCGTCTCTTTCATCTTCGCGGGATCGGGTGGCGCGCCGGCCGACAGGAGTGCGGCCATCTCCGTGAAATATTGCGGGCCCAGCACCCCGGGGCTCAGGATGCACAGGCATGTTGCCGGTCCCGTCGAACGGTTGGTGAAGCCGTGCACGATGCCGCGCTTGATGAAGACCGATTCTCCGGGGCCGAGATCGTTCTGCTTGCCGTCGATCGTCCAGGTCGATACGCCGGACAGCCCGTAGATGGTTTCGTCCCAGCGGTCGTGATAATGCGGGATCGGCATCCGCGCATTCGGCTGGAGCGTCATTTCGAAGATGTCGACACTGCCACCGGTGTCGTCCTTGCTGTGCAGGAAGCGGAGCTGAAGCGTACCGAAACTGATGATGTCGGACATGGCTGTGTCATCCCGGTGAGAGACTGTATCGAGGTCGCGGCGTTCGCCCTCGTCGAAACGAAAACTACCTCAGCCCCTCATACACCATCAGCCCGCGTGCGATCTGCAATTTGCGGATTGCGCGCGGCAGCAGCTTCTCCGGCTGATGCAGATAGCGCCAGGAGGTGAGGGCGAATGCGGACAACGCGCCGCATTCGTCGTTGAACGGTGCGAGCACGCCGGTGACACTCACCGGCGTATGCGGGCGGGCGTTGAAGGGCAGCAGCAGCAGCTCGAGATGCGCCTTGCTGCCATCCTCGCGCGCGGCGGTGACGCCGGCGATCGCACCTAACGTCTCGTCGGCGACGATCGTGGTGATCTCCTCGATCTCGCTGCGGCTGGCCTCGGTGAACAGCGCCGCAAAGCTCTGGTCCTTGAGGTCGAGCCCCGCGAGCGCGCAGACGCGCGTGCCGGCGACGCGGAACGGGAAGCCGAGGTTTTGCTCGCAGGACAGCACGAAGATATCGCCGAGCAGGCCGCGGACCGCGGCCGGATCGATATCGGCCCGATCAGGGGCCCGCGCAGTGCCGCGCTTCTTGTCCCAATACGCGAAGAACGCGCGGCTCGACGGATGTTTCATGACTGAACGCTTACCCCGGGGCGCTAGCTCGCGGGACAAACCTGTCCCGCTTCAGTGCACCCGCGATCCCTTCTGTTGTTGTGCAGGAGGGGATTTGCAGCGTCCATGCCGTGGAGGCGTTTTCGGGCCCCCGGAGGCGGTCTTTGCGTCGTTAACGTTAAATTAACTATCCGCTTTCCGTCCGGCGCGCCGCTGCTATGGTGATCGCGGTCGCAAGCCTCGCCGCTTTCATCCAGGTTCTCGGCGGGGCCTGTACACGGGCGTCAAACAGTTTGGTCGCGGGCCGCGGGGAGGGGTGGGGATACACCTTATTCCTCTGGGTACCGGAAGACCGACACGGACAGGCAGGGCTTTCCCAGGGCCCTGCCTTTTCCTTTTGTGCACTTGCGCAAGGCCGGCAAAGGCGACTATCTCCAAGGCTGTCGTTAAGCCTGTCGCTCCGATCGCGCCTGAAAGCGAAGCTGCCTTGGATTCCCCGCAAGATTCTCCGCCGGAGATACCGGCCGTTGTCGAGGAAGCTCCGCGCGAGCCGATCCTGACGCTGCCGGTCGCGCTGACCGCCTATATCCTCCTTTTGGCGGTGATCCATCTGCGGGTGCTGCTGCCGCCGGAGCTCGAGAACTGGACCATCGACGTCTTCGGCTTCATCCCGAAGCGCTACGATTCCTCGCTGCTCAACCTGCAAATCCCCGGTGGGGCCGGCGCCAAGGTCTGGACCTTCGTCACCTATTCGCTGCTGCACGCCAATCTGACCCATCTCGGCTTCAACGTGCTGTGGCTGCTGCCGTTCGGCAGCGCGCTGGCGCGGCGCTTCGGCGCGATCAGGTTCTTCCTGTTTCTCGCGGTGACGGCAGCGGCCGGCGCGCTCGCCCATCTTGTCACCCATGAGCACGCGGTGGCGCCGATGATCGGCGCCTCGGCCTCGGTGTCCGGCGCGATGGCGGCGGCGATCCGCTTCGCCTTTGTCCGCGGCAGCTTCCTGTCGTTCAGCCGATCAGACGCCGATACCGCCGCAAGGGTTCCGGCACTGCCACTGTCGCGCGCACTGCGCGACGGGAGGGTGGTCGGCTTCCTCGCCGTTTGGTTCGGCGTCAACATCATCTTCGGCGTCGGCGCGATCGGCGTCGATTCCGAAACCACGAGCGTCGCCTGGCAGGCGCATATCGGCGGCTTCTTCGCGGGCCTTCTGCTGTTCGCGCTGTTCGATCCCGTGCCGCGCGTGCGAAACGATGCTGCGGATGCGTCATCACAGGACATTTCAAACCGCATTTGAAGCGCCGCTTGCGGCGCCGCCCGAATTCATCCATCATTCCCGAGAAGAATGTTCCGAAGCGACAAGCCGCTAGCGGCGATGCTTCGCAAAGCGCCTCAGCGTGCAACCGGCGCCTAAACTGTTAGTTGAAGACTCGACGAACAAGTCCGGTCCGCGAAATGCGGACGGATCCGATTCAGGGAGGCCGACAATGACGGTACGTTCCATTCTCAACACCAAGGGCCACCAGATCATGAGCGTCGAGCCCGACGCCAAGCTGGCTGCCGCGGTCAAACTGCTCGGCGAGAAGAAGATCGGCGCGGTGCTGGTGATGAACCAGAGCCGGCTCGAAGGCATCCTGTCCGAGCGCGACATCGTGCGCGTGATCGGCGAGCGCGGCGCCGGCGCGCTGGAGGAGCCGGTCTCCCAGGTCATGACCCGCAAGGTGGTGACCTGCAAGGAGACGGACACGGTCGCCGAGCTCATGGAGACGATGACCACCGGCAAGTTCCGCCATTTGCCGGTCGTCGACGATGGCAAGGTGGTCGGCCTGATCTCGATCGGCGACATCGTGAAGCGCCGCGTCCAGGAATACGAGACCGAGCAGGAAGCCCTGCGCGACTACATCAAGACGGCCTGAGCGGCCTTACTCGTCGGCGTTATTCGTCTGCCTTGGGCTCGCCCGCCTTGGGCGCGCTGCCCGCGGGCGCCGGCGCGAGCACCTCGATCGCCTCCTGGATCGACTCCAGCGCGCGCTCGGCGGCGCGGGTGCCGTGCGCGATCAGATCCTCGCCGCGGTGGAAGTCGAACCAGCCGAAATGACCGACCCGCGGCGTGATCAGGAGATCGGGCGGATCGCCGGCGAGGCGCGCGCGGGTAATGCGGTCCTGCATGATGTTGAAGGCGTCGACCATCACCGAGGAGATGCCGGGCCGTCCGGCGCCGCCGAAGAACTCGCGCTTCATGGTCTTCTCGGGCGAGAACAATCGCGGGAAGCGCCGCTTCGCCGTGGTCGCCTCGGCCGCCGGCGGGACCGTCTCGGGCACCGCGCCGTGCGAATAGATCGTCGTGGAATGGGTGAAGATGTCGCTGGAAAGATTTGCGGCGATGACGATTTCGGCGCCGAGCGCGCGGGCGGCCGAGACCGGCACCGGATTCACCAGCGCGCCGTCGACCAGCCAGCGGTCACCGATCAGGACGGGCGAGAAGATGCCGGGCAGGGCGTAGGAGGCGCGCATGGCGTCGACCACGCGGCCGCGCGTCAGCCAGATCTCGTGGCCGGTACGGACCTCGGTTGCGACGGCGGCGAACTTGATCGGAAGATCCTCGATCAGGGTCTGGCCGACCGCGTCCTCGAGCCGGGTTGCCAGCTTCTCACCGCCGATCAGGCCGGAGCCGCTCAGTCGGATGTCGAGATAGCCGAGGATGTTGCGCATCCCCTGCAGGCTGCGTCCCCACTCCTGTAGCGTATCGAGCCGGCCGGCCGCATAGAGGCCGCCGACCACGGCGCCGATCGAGGTGCCGACCACGACGTCAGGCACGATGCCATTGGCGGCCAGGGTTCTGAGGATGCCGATATGGGCAAAGCCGCGCGCCGCGCCACCGCCGAGCGCCAGGCCAATGACCGGCCGTCGCACGCTGCCAAGACCGACCTTCTCTCCATTGGAGCCGTTCGCGCCCCGACCCTTCAAGATATCAAGCACCGAAACCCTCCTACCCCGGGCCAGCCCTCACAGCAGAGTAGGCGCCGTACTTCCGCTCCGCCAGAACGAGGGCAAAGCATGGTTTATACCGTTCGGGAAGCAGGGGGCAGGAGTGTGGCGAGGAGGGGTTGCCTCCCGTTTAATCACGCAGGCGTCAACCGGGTTCCAAAGAACTGTATCCGGCCGTATTCCCCGGGGATTCGGAGGCTTGAATTTGCCGCGTTTTCGGTGAAAAGCAGGTGGCATGACTCTCGGGGGTGACGGCATCATCGGATGGCGGCGCAGCACATCGCTGCTGCCGACCCTGATCCTTGCTGCCTGCCTCTATATCCTTGGTCAAAATGCAGCGCGGGCGCAGCTTTTCTCCGATCGACCGCCCCCGGTGCCGCCTGCCTCGGTGCCCGATCCGGGCGGCGCCGTCAGCCTCGCGCCCCCCTCCGGCCCAGGTGCTGCGCCGCCGAGCCTGCCGCCGACCCTGCTGCAGCCGAATACGCCCAGCATGCCCCCGCCTGCGGTCAGCACCGTGCCGGCGGCCCCGCCGCTCAACGCGGCCGTGCCCGGCCAGGGCGTTCTGTCGCTGACCGCGAAATACGGCAAGGACACACCCGCGATCACCAGCGGCCTGGTCTGGCGCGTGTTTGCCGACCGTCCTGACGAGAACGGCACCTTCAAGCTGATCCGCGAGGATCGGAACGCCACGCCGAACATCGTGTTGCCGCCGGGCAATTACGTCGTGCACGTCGCCTTCGGCCTCGTCAGCGCGGTGCGCACCGTCAGCCTGAAGGCCGAGACCGATCGCGAATCCTTCGTGCTGCCGGCCGGCGGCCTGCGCATCGAGGGGCGCGTCGGCACCAGCCGCATTCCGCAGAACCAGATTTCGTTCGCGATCTACAAGGGCAGCCAGTTCGAGTCCGGCGAGCGCGCCTCGCTGGTGCCGAACGTCGCCGCCGGCGACGTCGTGCTGATCCCGGAGGGCACCTACTACATCATCTCCAATTATGGCGACGCCAATTCGGTGGTGCGCTCGGATATCCGCGTCCAGGCCGGCAAGCTCACCGACGTCACCATCACCCACCGCGCCGCCGTGATCACGCTGAAGCTCGTCAGCGACAGGGGCGGCGAGGCGCTCGCCAACACCGCCTGGTCGGTGCTGACCCCCGGCGGCGACGTCATCAAGGAATCGATCGGCGCCTTCCCGCGCGTCGTGCTCTCCGAAGGCGAATACCGCGCCATCGCCAAGAACGAGGGCAAGGTCTACGAGCGCGGCTTCAACGTCGTCAACGGCGTCGACGGCGAAGTGGAAGTGGTCGCGCGCTAGTCTCGTGTCCCGGACGCGGTGCGGCACGCAATGCCGCTCCGCAGAGCCGGGACCCAGGAAGCCACAAGCACATATCTCGATAGATGGGCCCCGGCTCAGCGGCGCACCGCTGAAGAAGCGCTGCGCCGCGTCTGGGGCACGAGAGCGCAGTTTCGACGCGCAGCTGTTTCCACATCGTCATTGCGAGCGCAGCGAAGCAATCCAGAGTACCTCCGCGGAAAGATTCTGGATTGCTTCGCTGCGCTCGCAATGACGAGGAGGAGGGCTGCGCCCCTCACTTCCGATAGCGCAGCGCCTCCACCAGCACCGCAAACGCCGGCGTCGGCTGCCGACGGCTCGGATAATACAGGTGATAGCCCGCAAACGGTGCGCACCAGTCGGCGAGCACGCGGATCAGCCGGCCGTCGGCGATCTCGCGCTTCACGAGATCGTCGGGGATATAGGCAAGGCCAAGCCCCGCCAGCACGGCATTCATCCTGAGCAGGCCGGTGTTGAACACGAGTTGGCCGTCGACCCGCACCTTCATCGCGCGTCCGCGCTTCTCGAACTCCCAGGCATAGATCCCGCCATAGGTCGGCAGGCGGAGGTTGATGCAATTATGCTCGGTGAGATCCTGCGGCAGCTTCGGCTTGCCCCGCGCGGCGAAATAGGCGGGCGCGCCGACCACGGCCATGCGCATCTCCGGCCCGATCCGCACCGCGATCATGTCCCTGGCGACCTGCTCGCCGAGGCGCACGCCGGCGTCGTAGCGCTCGGCGACGATGTCGGTCAGGCCATAGTCGACGACGAGCTCGACCTTGATATCGGGGTAGCGCGGCAGCAGCTTTGCGAGCACTGGCCACAGCACCGTCTGTGCGGCGTGCTCGCCGGTGGTGATGCGGATGGTGCCCGCCGGCGTCTCGCGGAGCGCGGTCAGCGCCGACAGCTCTGCGTCGATCTCCGCAAAGCGCGGCCCGACATTGCGGAGCAGACGTTCGCCCGCTTCCGTTGGCGCGACGCTGCGGGTGGTGCGGGTGAGCAGCCGCAGGCCGAGCCGTTCCTCCAGGCCGCGCACAGTATGGCTGAGCGCCGACTGCGACACACCGAGCTGGGCTGCCGCGCGGGTAAAGCTGCGCTCGCGCGCGACCGCAAGGAAGGCCAGGAGGTCATTGACGTTGGTGCGGGTCATTCATGAATCCATCTCATCAGTACATACCGATTTTATCATCTAATCGCAGGTCGGCGCGTGGCCTAAATTCGCCGCCGAACATGAACTCAAGGGAGAGCTGACGATGCAGATGCGAACATTGGGCAAGAGCGGCCTCGAGGTCTCGGCCCTCGGCCTCGGCTGCATGGGCCTGAGCTACGGTTATGGCCCGGCGACCGAGACGTCGCAGGCGATCGCACTGATCAGGACCGCCGTCGCGCGCGGTGTGACCTTCTTCGACACCGCCGAGGCCTATGGGCCCTTTGCCAACGAGGAGCTGCTCGGCGAGGCGCTTCAGCCATTCCGCGACAAGGTCGTGATCGCCACCAAGTTCGGCTTCAAGGGCGGCAAGGTCGATGCCGGGCTCGACAGCCGGCCCGCCAACGTCAAGGCGGTGGCGGAGGCTGCGCTGAAGCGGCTCAAGACCGATCGCATCGATCTGTTCTACCAGCACCGCGTCGATCCCGACGTGCCGGTTGAGGAGACTGCGGGCGCGGTCAAGGACCTGATCCAGGCCGGCAAGGTGCTGCATTTTGGCCTGTCGGAAGCGGGTGCGCAGACCATTCGCCGCGCCCATGCGGTGCAGCCCGTGACCGCATTGCAAAGCGAGTATTCGCTGTGGTGGCGCGAGCCGGAGCAGGAGATCCTGCCGACGCTGGAAGAACTCGGCATCGGCTTCGTTCCGTTCAGCCCGCTCGGCAAGGGCTTTCTGACCGGCGCGATCACCGAGAGCACGACGTTCGATGCGAGCGACTTCCGCAACATCGTGCCGCGCTTCTCATCCAGCGCACGCAAATCCAATCAGACCCTCGTCGATCTGCTTGGCGAGATCGCCGCAATGAAGAAAGCGACGCCGGCACAGATCGCGTTGGCCTGGCTGCTCGCGCAGAAGCCGTGGATCGTGCCGATCCCCGGCACCACCAAGCTGCACCGGCTCGAGGAAAATCTCGGCGCGGCTGCGGTGACGCTGTCGGACGCGGATCTCACTGCAATTGCAGGGGCGCTGTCCAGGGTCGCCGTGCAGGGCGACCGCTATCCTGCGCATCTCCAGGCGCGAGTCGGCCGCTGAGCTGCGGCGTGAATGTCCGGTGAGCGTTCGCTTACCGGGCATACGCGTCTTGTGTTCCGACTTGAATACCTTTGCCAGCGCTACCAAGCAGCGTTGCAAGCAGCGTTGAAGGAATCGATTAACACCGCCAGCACAGGCTTATTCCGCAAGCGTCGCGACTTCGTCATAGCCGGTGGAAGATACGGATTTCCGATAATCAATTTTATTCTCTTTCCGTCCTGCTGCGCTATATGTCGGGCATCCGTCTAACGGGGGAGGCCGGAGCAGGCGCATGCCTTGCGAGACCGGCAGAAGCAGGGGACCAAGCCCGTCGGCATGTTTGAAGTGATCATCACCAGGCGTAAGCGGTTTGGCTGGCGATGGCAGGTGTGCCAGTCCGGCAAGATATTTGCCGATGGCTTCGAGCGCACCCGGCCGTCCGCCAAATATCATGGCGAGCGCGCATTGTTCTTCCTGTTGTCGCAGGCTTACCTGCGCAATCGCTCCGCGGCGGCCAGCGAGGACTAGCGGCGGGTGCAGCAGACGGCTCCATCCGGGCTACGAGCCTCCCCTCAGATGTCGACGACCAGCTTGCCCTTGGCGGCGTGATCCCGGATCAGAGCGTGGGCATCGCCAACACTTTCCAGCGTGAAGCGCCTTGCATCGACCAGCGGCGCGAGCTTGCCGGCTTCAACCAGGCGCGTCGCTTCCGCCATGATCTCACCGTGATGCGCGCGGCCTTCGCCTGATAGCAGCGGCAGCAGCGTGAACACACCGGAATAGCTGGCGGCGCGGAACGACAGCGGCGCAAGCGCGTGCGTACCCCAGCCCAGCGCGCTCACCACATGGCCAAAACGGCGCACGGCTTCGAAGGAGGCATCGAGCACCTTGCCGCCGACGGTGTCATAGACGATGTCGAAGCCGCGGCCGCCGGTATGATCTGCAACGTAAGCTTCGATCGCAGTGCCGCGGTCGATGAACACAGCGCCAAAGCCTTCGATGGTGGCGCGCTGCGCTGCCGAGCCGGTCGCGAACACGTCTGCTCCGATGGCGCGCGCGATCTGGATCGCGACATGGCCGACGCCGCCGGCACCGCCATGAATCAAAACCTTCTGGCCGCCCATCAGCGCCGCGCGATCGATCAGGCCTTCCCAGGCCGTGATGAAGATCAGCGGCAGGGCGGCCGCTTCGCGCATGCTGAGATTGGCGGGCTTGGACGCCAGCAGGTCGGCATCGACCGCGGCGAATTCAGCGAGCGATCCCGGCACGCCGCCGACGCCGCCGGTCATGCCATAGACCTCGTCGCCCGGCTTGAACCGCGTCACGTCGCGCCCGGTCTGCTCGACCACGCCGGCGAGATCGATCCCGAGAATGGCGGGCAGCGGATGACGCGCATGCGCCGCCGCACCGGCATGGATCTTGGTGTCGAGCGGATTGACCCCGCTCGCATGCACCCGCACCAGCACCTCGCGCGGCCCGACCTCGGGCGTGGAGACGGTTGAGAGGCGCAGCGGCGCGTTGTGGGTCTCCAGGATCGCAGCCCGCATCGTCGATTGTCTCGTCATGATCGTCTTGCTCCGTTGTCGGCCTCCAATATGCTCATGAAATTTTGCATGAGAAGGAACAAGAATGTACGATAATCGTGCATTTCTGTATGAGGTCATTTCGATGGACTGGAGCGATCTGCGTATCTTCCTGGCGATTGCGCGCGAAGGCACGCTCGGAGCTGCCGCGCGCAAGATCGGCCAGACCCAGCCGACGATGGGGCGGCGGCTTCGCGCGCTCGAAACCGCGCTGGGACAAACGCTGTTCCAGCGCACCGCCGATGGTTTTGTGCTGACCGACGAGGGCGCCGCCGTGCTGCGCCACGCCGAGCGGATCGAGGAGGAGGCGCTCGCGCTTCAGCGCCACGCCTCGGGTGCGGAGACGCAGCTCGACGGCATGCTGCGGCTGTCGTCGTCGGATTGGTTCGGCACGGTGATGCTGTCGCCGGTGATCGCCGCCTTCGGCAAGCGCCATCCCAAGGTGATCGTCGAGCTCCTGACCGATGCACGCCTCTACAGCCTGCCGCGGCGCGAGGCCGATCTCGTCTTCCGCATCAAGCCGTTCAGCGAGCCCGAGGTGATCTCGAGAAAACTGCTCCACATTCCCTACGCGCTCTATGGCCGGAAGGGCAGCAAGCCGCCGCGCGCCGGCGACGGAAGCGGCGCCCGTGTCGTCACCATGAATGCCGAATTCGCCGACATGCCAGATGCGATCTGGTTGAAGCGCACGCTGCCGAATGCGGAGATCGCCTCGCGCAGCAACAACCGGCAGGCGCAGGCGGAGCTCTGCGCGAGCGGCGGCGGGTTCGCCGTGCTGCCACGCCCCCTCGGCGACCGTGACCGCCGTCTCGTCGCGCTCGACATCGGCGCCACGCCGCCCGGCCGCGACACCTATGTCGGCTATCACCGCGATCTCAGGCGCTTGGCGCGCCTGCGCGCGCTGCTGGATCTCGTGATCGAACGGTTGGCATGACGGCCTGCGGGGTGGATCAGCCTTTCGGCCGTGCGAAGCGCAGTCGACAGGCGTAACTCACCCAACGGACTAGATTCGCTCGAAACAATCGTAGTTGCGAATCCTGAAGATCAGCCCGTCACGGAATTCGAAGAACTGCGCAAAACGGGCGCGCATAGTGTCGCCGGGAGCAAGCTTGCCGACGCCGACCGCCAGTGTCGCTGTCCAGATCGTCTCCATCACCACGCAATTGCCTGACGCAAGGGCGTTGACGATTTCGAACGATTGCGAGGCAAGGATGTAACGGGATCTGTCGTAAGACGCTCGCAAGTTGATGAAATCGCGCACTGCGCCCTGCGGCAGGAGAAGGTTTGGAAATTCCTCCTGCACGATATCATCGGCATAAAAGGCCTCGACGGTCTGGCGGGGCTTCGCCGCGGCGACTGCCGCGACGAAGGCTTTTGCACGATCGATCAAATCCTGTCCGGTCACGATGGTGCCTTTCCAATCTGTTCAGAAAAGGCCCGGCAACAGCATCGCGACGCGCATCCGATACTTTCGGTACTCGTCGCCGAAGAGCGCCACCAGATCGCGCTCCTCGAGCCAGATGCCGACGAAGATATAGGCCGTTGTCACTGATGCGAACATCAGGTGTCCGAGCGTCATCACCGGTGTCGACCAGAAGGCGATGATGAACCCCAGATAGATCGGGTGGCGGATGAGGCGATACAGGCCCGGCGTCTTGAACTTGACGGGCGCGGTGAGCCGGCCGGCGAAATGGCTGATAACCTGTGTCAAGCCGAACAGTTCGAAATGGCTGATGAGGAATGTGCTGTAGAGCACAATCAGCCAGCCCAGGAACTCGCCCGCAATCACGAGCCCGGCCAAGGCGGGAGACTCGATGTTCCAGATGACCGTCGGAATCGGTTGCCATTGCCAGAACAGCAGCAAGAGCGTCAGGCTTGCCAGCAGCACGTAGCTGGAGCGCTCGATGACCGGCGAAGCGAAGCGCGCGAACAGCCGCTTGAACCCCTGCCGCGCCATGCCGCTATGCTGAACCGCGAAGGTCGATAGCAACAGCAGATTGATGGCGAGCGCGTTGGTTAGCGAGGTCGGCGCGCCGGTGTCGATGGTCTTGGGCACGATATATTGCGTGACGAAGCCGATGGCATAGAGGAACGTGCCCAGAAAGATCAAATAGGCACTGGTCCCGTAGACGAGGGCCGCGGACTTCATCGCCAGCGCGAAGGGGCGAGTGGGTGCTGTACCTGGCCCGTTTTGAATCGTGATAGACATCATCTTCTCCTGGTCTTTGGCGAGGATCGAATTGAACTGATGTGGTCGTCTCACGCCTGCCGGAAGCGGCTCCATCGAGACCGTGCAGCGCGTTCGATGAGGTCATCGAACGGGCCGCGATAGAGACCCACATCCTTCAACGCCCGGTCGTCCAGCGGGCGCAGGGCGACGAGCGCCGCCCGGCGCTCGTGATGGGCAATGGCGGCGGCGATCCAACCGTTCAGCAGGCGCCGGAACCTCGCGAGAAGCAGCGGAATGCCTCGGCGCCCGAAGGGCGCCGCGAGGCTTGATGTGGATAGGGAAATCAGGGTCACGTGTTTGTGCCTTTTCAAATGTGCGCCGGGTAGCGCGTTGTCTCCTTTCTAGAGGACGGCGGTGAGCGGCTCGTCAGGGCAGGCGTGAAAAAACCGTCAAAAACGCGGTCGAGGCTGCTAGAATTGCGCCATTTGATGCCGAGGGGGTGGGAATGCCGCGGTTGACCTTGCTGGGTTCGTTTTCCATGGACCGGGGCGGGCCGGTCACCTTGCGCAACAAGAAGGCGCAGGCCCTCGTGGCATTTCTGGCCATGAACCCTGGGGTCGTCCATGTTCGTGAGCGGCTTGCGGCGTTGCTCTGGCCCGACAGTCACGAGGACGCGGCGCGACAAAGCTTGCGCCAATGCATCAGCATGCTGCGACATGATTGCGCCGAGCTGCCGCTGTCCGCCGATCACGACCTGCTTGGCTTCGATATCGGCGCCGTCACGACCGACGTCGTCGAATTCAAGGATGCGGTATCCGATCCGTCCATCGCCAATTTGAAACGTGCAGCGGAGTTGTATCGCGGCCCCTTTCTCGAGGGACTGAACGCGCGGTCCGATCTTTTCGACGAGTGGTTATTGGGCGAGCGGACCCGGTTGCGCGCCGTCGCCACCTCTGCCTTCCATACGCTGCTGCAGGAATTACAGCTTATCGGCGCACGGGAGGAGGCGATCGCGTTGGCGCTCCGTTTGTTGGCCATCGATCCGTTGCAGGAAGAGGTGGATCGCGCCTTGATGCGGCTCTACTCCGAGCAGGGGCAGACCGCGTTGGCGTTGCGGCAATACAAGCGCTGCGAGGCGATCCTGCGCAAAGAGCTCAACGTCGAGCCGGATCAGGAGACGAGGGCGCTCTACCAGCAACTCCTGCGACATCGGTCGCAGCATCGGGGGCCGCCCGGGGATGTGGCCGCCGCTGAGCCAGCGGCTTCGCCGAGGCAGCTCAAGCAGAACGTTCGAACCTGCACCGCGCGCGACGGGGTGCGCATCGCCTATGCGTCGGTCGGCGCCGGGCCGCCGCTGGTGAAAGCCGCCAATTGGCTCAATCATCTGGAATTCGACTTTGCGAGCCCGGTCTGGCAGCACTGGATCGAGGCGTTGAGCCGCGACAACACGTTCCTGCGCTACGACGAACGCGGTACGGGCTTGTCGGACTGGGATGTCTTCGACATCTCCTTCGACGCTTTCGTGCGTGATCTCGAGACGGTCGTCGATGCGGCGGGGCTCGAACGTTTTCCCCTGCTTGGCATTTCTCAGGGCTGCGCGATCTCGATAGCCTACGCCGTGAAGCACCCGGAGCGTGTCAGTCATCTCGTTCTTTATGGCGGATACGCAAAGGGTTGGCGCCATCAGGACCCGTCAAACGTGGCCCGCCGGGAGGCATTGACAACTCTGGTCCTCGAGGGGTGGGGGCAAGAAAGTCCGGTGTTTCGCCAGATATTCACGTCCCTCTTCATTCCTGAAGCAAATGCCGAGCAGGCGCAGTGGTTCAACGATCTGCAGCGGATTACGACGTCGCCGCAGAACGCCTTCAAGCTTACGAATATCTTCGGCGAAATCGATGTGCGGCATCTGCTGCAGGATGTACGAACGCCGACCCTGGTGTTGCACGCTCGTGCCGACGCGAGCGTAAAGTTCACGGAGGGGCAGGAACTCGCTGCTCGGATTAAAGGCGCAACATTCGTTCCGCTCGAGAGTCCCAATCATATCTTGCTGGGGACCGAGCCGGCCTGGTCGGTATTTCTGGACAGTGTAAGAAGGTTTCTCGCGCCCGATCGCTGTCGGTGATCGTGCTTGCCGAGTTTTGCCCGACGGGCAAAACACCGAACTCAGGGTAGAACGCTGTCAATCGCCTTCAACGAAAACAATTCGCTTTATAAGAATTCGGAAACGGCGTATGTGTTGCCTCACTTCGGCCCAAGGAAGAGGGGCGTATCGCGATCGTCACGAACGCGGGCCGGGCGGCGGTGGACGTGGGGCACACTGGTGCGAAGGTGATCGCAGGGCGGGAAACCGTGAGCGAGACATGTCGTACGCACGACCGGTGGGATCCACGTACGGCCAAATCGTGTCGTCCTGGCGCCCGGGGTCTGTGCGCCAAGTCTTGTGGTGGTGCGTGTTGCCCAACCGGGCGCGCGCATCAGCCATCCGCAAGGCGACGGGGGCAATAGTGCATCGCTCCCCGGGGAGAGCACGACATACGCCGTTCCAACCACTGCGCAGGGAAGGCCGGGATGTCCTGGCTACACCTGTATGCCGCTGTGCAGACTTCTCACTACAACTCCGCACAGTGGACCTCGGGTGCCAGCGGGCTCCCGGTCTTCCCTGCGCCCTCTTTCATTCGAGGGTGAGGCGATCAGGCAAAGCTCGGGCGAAATGCGCCGCGAGGATGCGAGCCCATGTCAGTCACTCATCGACGCTCTCGTGCCCCGGACGCAGCGCAGCACGAAGTGATGCGCTGCAGAGCCGGGGCCCATGCGTCAGTGTGTTGTGTCACCTGCTGGGTCCCGGCTCTGCGCCGCACCGCTACGCGCTGCGTCGCGTCCGGGACACGAGAGAGGCGGGCGCAGCTCCTGCACACTCCGTCATTGCGAGCGCAGCGAAGCAATCCGGAATCTTTCCGCGGCGGCAGTCTGGATTGCTTCGCTGCGCTCGCAATGACGAGGATGAAGCAGCTGTGCGCCATAACTTCACTCTCACGCGCACGCATCGCATTTTAGGCAACCGTCATAGTCTCTAACGTGCACTAACCAACACCTGACTTAAAACTGTCATAATCACCGAATGGAACCCGCGGCTGCGTCCTTTTTACACGGCATTAAGCGCGGCTGCATTGGATGCCCTGGGAAAGTGCGTTGGGGACTGCAATGACTGCCGCGAAGAAGATGCCGGGAAAACCGGCCGCCGAAATGTTTGACGACATCCCGGTGCTTCAACGCAAATGGCGTGCCGCGTTGAAGCCGGGCGAACGGCTGCCGCGCTATGAGGACGTGATGCTTGGGAGCCTCGGACGGCTCGCCGACCACATCGCGCTGCTGAAGAACGATGGCGCGCTCGAATTGTCGCGCAGCGGGCGTTACGTGCAGAAATGGCTCGGCGAGGAGCGCTGGGATATCCCGGTCGCCGAGCTCTCGCCCGATTGCGCCACGGCGCTGTCGGAAGCTGTGGCGAGCGCGCTCGAGAACGGACGTCCGCACCAGGCCAGCGCGCATTGCGTGCGCGACGGCATGGTCCGGACCTACGATGTGCTGGCGCTGCCGACCGCCTCGCGCTGGGGCGCCACGCTGGTCGGCGCCTACATCAACGAGCGCGGCGCGCAATACAATCTCTTGGACGCGATCTTCTCGTCGACCGATGACGCCGTGGTTTCGCTGGCGACGCTGCGCGATGCCGCAGGCAAGCCGTTCGATCTCCAGATCGTGCATCACAACAAGAGCGCCGGTGCGCTGCTGAAGGTCGCGAGCGCGGGCCTGTTGTGGCGGCGGATCGGCGAGGGGCACACGCTATTGGCCTCGCCCGAAATCATGGACTTCCTGCTCAAGGTCGTCTCCGGCGGCCGCGGCGAGCAGCTCGAGATCGAGGACGACGGACGTTACCTTCGGCTCAGTGCCACCGCCTTCGTCGATCTGGTCTCGTTGACGATCTCCGACGTCACCGCGTTGAAGCGGCGCGATGCCTCGTTTCGTCTGCTGTTCGACAACAACCCGATGCCGATGTGGGTGTTCGAGGCACAGACCAAGGAATTTCTCAGCGTCAACGATGCCGCGGTCCAGCATTACGGCTACAGCCGCGCCACCTTCCTGCGCATGAAGCTGCACGAGATCTGGCCCGAGGACGAGTGGGACAGCCACGCCGAGGCGCTCGAACGCATCGGCGACACCTATCACTCCTCGCGCAACTGGCGCCATTTGTGCGCCGACGGCAGCGAGATCGAGGTGCTCACTTTCGGTCGTCGCGTCGCCTTCGACGATCGCGACGGCTATCTGGTCGCGGTGGTCGACATCACGGAGCGGCGCAAGGCCGAGGCGCGGATCGCCCACATGGCGCACCATGACGGGCTCACCGATCTGCCGAACCGCGAACATTTCCAGCAGTGCCTGAAGCAGGCGCTCGACCAGGCCGGCGGAAAACGAGTCGGCGTGCTCTATATCGATCTCGACCTGTTCAAGAACATCAATGATTCCTTCGGGCATCCGGTGGGGGATCGCCTGCTGAAGCAAGTTGCCGAACGCCTCACCACCGCGGTCCGCGGCGGCAATCTCGCGGCCCGGCTTGGCGGCGACGAGTTCGCCGTGATCCTGGCAGCCGACGTCTCGCCGAACGAAGCCAGCGCCTGTGCGACCTTGCTGATCGACATGCTGAAGGCGCCCTACGACCTCGACGGCCAGGAGATGGTGATCGGCGCCAGCATCGGCATCGCGCTGTCGCCCGGCGACGGGACGACGTCGGAGGAGCTGATGCGCAACGCCGACATGGCGCTGTACCGGGCGAAGTCCGACGGCGGCGGCGTGCACCATTTCTTCGAGCGCGAGATGGACCTCCAGGCGCAGAAGCGCCGCGACATGGAGCTCGATCTGCGCCGCGCCTTCGCCAATGGCGAGTTCGAGCTGCACTACCAGCCGCTGGTGTCGATCGCGTCCGACCGCATCTCCGGCTTCGAATCGCTGTTGCGCTGGCGTCATCCCGACAAGGGCATGATCTCGCCGGCGGAATTCATTCCGGTCGCCGAAGACATCGGCCTCATCACCCAGCTCGGCGAGTGGGTGCTGCGCGAAGCTTGCGCGGAGGCGGTGAAATGGCCTGTCGACGTCAAGGTCGCGGTTAATCTGTCGCCGGCGCAATTCCGCAGCCGCAACCTGGTCCAGGTCGTGATTTCCGCGCTTGCGCAGTCCGGCCTGTCGCCGAAGCGGCTCGAGCTTGAGATCACCGAGTCGATCTTCCTGGCGGAGACCGATGCCAATCTCGCGATCCTGCATCAATTGCGCGAGCTCGGCGTCAGCATCTCCATGGATGATTTCGGCACCGGCTATTCCAGCCTCAGCTATCTCCGTAGCTTCCCGTTCGACAAGATCAAGATCGACCGTTCGTTTGTGAAGGATCTGGCGCAGCGGCCCGATTGCGTCGCGATCGTGCGCGCGATCTCCGGCCTCGGCCGCAGCCTCAACATCACCACGACGGCTGAAGGCGTCGAGACCGAGGATCAGCTCGATTGGCTGCGCGCCGAAGGCTGCAACGAGGTGCAGGGGTTTCTGTTCAGCGCGGCGCGGCCCGCCGCCGAGATCGCAAAGCTGCTGGCCGATTTCGGCCAGCGCGCCTCACGGGCGGCGTAGCCCTTCGGGATAGCAGCCGTAGACCAGTTCCTTGAAGGCGGGCGTGATGCGGCTGCGCTCGTTCTGGGTCTGCTGCATCAAGAGGTAGACCATGTCGAGCTTGGGGTCGACGCCGAAATAGGTGCCGCTCCCTGAGTCCCATTTCAATTCGCCGATCGATCCGGCCGGCGGCGGCTTCGCATTGCCGGGATCGGTGCGCACACCGATGCCGTAACCATAGCCAAAACCGTCGCCCGGAAAATAGAAATAGTCGCGGCTCACACCGGAGCCGGGCCCGACGTGATCGGTGGTCATCGCCTTGAACACGGCGGGGCTGAGGTAACGCTTGCCCTCGAACTCGCCGCCATTGAGCAGCATTTGGGAGAAGCGTTGATAGTCGGTGATGGTGGAGAGCAGCCCGCCGCCGCCGGATTCCCATTCGGGATGGGCGAGGCGGTCGCGCTCGCCGGCGAGCAGGACCGGGTCGCTCGGCAGCGGCCGCGCCATCCGGGCGCGCTCCTCCGGCGTTTTCAGCACGAATTTGGTGCTGTTCATTCCGAGCGGATCGAGAATGCGCTGCTTGATGAATTCATACAGCGTCTGGCCCGAGATGATCTCGATAACGGCGCCGAGCACGTCGGTGGAATGGCCGTAGCGCCACAGCGTTCCGGGCTGGCGCGTGAGCGGCAGCTTGGCGATGCGGTCGGCGAATTGCCTGTTGTTGAAGGGCCCCTCGAAAATATTGGCGGCCTGGTAAACCTGCATCACCCATGGGGCGCCGATATAGTCGTAGCTGATGCCCGAGGTTTGCCGCAGCAGATCCTCGATGTTGACAGGGCGGATCGGCGGCTCGAGTTCGACCTTCGAGGTGCCCTCCGGCTCCGCGCCCACCTTGGTGTCGGCGAAGAGCGGGACGTATTTCGACAGGGGGTCGGTGAGCGCGAGCCTGCCCTCGTCGATCAGCATCATCGCGCCGAGACACGTGATCGGCTTGGTCATCGAGTGGATGGCGAAGATCGTATCCGGCGTCATGGCGAGGCCGGTCCTGGTGTCGCGCACGCCGAAGTTCTTGAGGTAGACCGGCTTGCCGTGCTGCTGCACCAGGACCACCGCGCCCGGCAGGCGGCCAAGCGTCACCTCGTTGTCAAAATAGGCGGTGATGCGGTCGAGCCCGTCAGCCGACGGAGTAGGGATGTTGGTGGCGGCACGGCTGCGCCCCATCGTGCCGGCCAGCAGCGCGGCCCCGACCAGAAATTCACGACGCTTCATCCGGGCTTCCTCCCTCGCCGGGATCAAAGCCGCAAGACGTCGGAGGCGTCAACAAGACATCGATTAAAAACGCGTCACGATTTCCGAAAGGAACGGCCGCGGACGGTCTTCGCTGGGCTTGGTCGGCGTGCCGATATGGACGAGGCCGGCGAGCTTTTCGTCGGGCTTGAGGCCGAGGCCGTCCAGCACGTCGCGATCGAAGGCGAACCAGCCGGTCAGCCAGCAGGCGCCGTAGCCGAGCGCGGTCGCGGCCGTGACAATGTTCATGACGCTGGCGCCGGCCGACAATTCCTGCTCGAACGCCGGCACCTTCGGATGCGGCTTGGTGAAGCTGACGATACCGATCACCAGCGGCGCGTCGGTGAGGCGTTTGCGCTCGGTCTCGATGTTCGCCGCCGGCGCGTCCGGATTCTTGCGGGCAAAGACCGTCGCAATGACCTCGCCGGCCCGCTCGCGGGCGTCACCCTCGAAAATGATGAAGCGCCAGGGCGCGAGCTTGCCGTGGTCGGGCACGCGCGCACCGATGGTGAGGATGGTTTCGAGCTCGGCGGGGGAGGGGCCGGGCCCGGTCATCTCGCGCGGCTTGACCGAGCGGCGGGTTTTCAGGAGTTCGATGGCGTCGGGCACTGCGATGTCCTCTTCGGCTGGTCGTCGGGCGTGCCATGCCGAGATAAGCATGCACGCCCGCAACCGGAAGCGAATTTAGATCGATTTCAGGACTCAGGCCGCCTCGCGCGCCCGCCGGACGTCCGGTGGGGTGGCCTCGTCGACGAGGGCGGCGAGCGCCTCCACAGTCGTCATCACCTTCTGGCCGTCGCTGCCGAGCCGGCGGACGGAGACCGACTGCGTCTCGGCCTCCTTCTTGCCGCACACGAGCAGCGCCGGAATCTTGGCCAGCGAGTGCTCGCGGACCTTGTAGTTGATCTTCTCGTTGCGCAGGTCGATCTCGGCCCGAAGCCCCGCGCGCCGGACCTGTTCCAGCACCTGCTTGGCATACTCGTCGGCCTCCGAGGTGATGGTGGTGACCACCACCTGCACCGGGGACAGCCAGAGCGGGAAGTTGCCGGCATAGTGCTCGATCAGGATGCCGATGAAGCGCTCCATCGAGCCGCAGATCGCGCGGTGCACCATCACCGGCGCCTTCTTGCCGCTGTCATGGTCGATGTAGAACGCACCGAACCGCTCCGGCAGGTTGAAGTCGACTTGCGTGGTGCCGCACTGCCAGTCGCGGCCGATGGCGTCGCGCAGCACATATTCGAACTTCGGCCCGTAGAAGGCGCCTTCGCCCGGATTGATCTCGGTCTTGATGTGATTGTTCTGCGACTGGATCTCGCGCAGCACCGTCGCCATCACGCGCTCGGCGTGATCCCACATCGCATCGGTGCCGACGCGCTTCTCGGGCCGGGTCGAGAGCTTCACCGTGAGATCGCCGGTGAAACCGAAATCGGCATAGGTCGATAGAATGAGATCGTTGATCTTGAGGCACTCGTCGGCGAGCTGGTCTTCCATGCAGAAGACGTGCGCGTCGTCCTGGGTGAAGCCGCGCACACGCATCAGGCCATGCATGGCGCCGGAGGGCTCATAGCGATGCACCACGCCGAACTCGGCGAGGCGCAGCGGCAGGTCGCGGTAGCTCTTCAGGCCGTGCTTGAAGATCTGCACGTGGCCGGGGCAGTTCATCGGCTTCAGCGCGAACCAGCGCTTGTCCTCGGCCTCGTCGCCGGCGGACTGCGCCGCGAACATGTTCTCGCGATACCAGCCCCAATGGCCCGAGGTCTCCCACAAGGACTTGTCGAGGATCTGCGGCGCATTGACCTCGCTGTAGTCGCCGGCGAGGCGCCGGCGCATATAGGCGATCAGCTGCTGGAAGATGGTCCAGCCCTTGGCGTGCCAGAACACGACGCCCGGACCTTCTTCCTGGAAGTGGAAGAGGTCGAGCTCGCGCCCGAGCTTGCGATGGTCGCGCTTTTCGGCTTCCTCGATCTGCTTCAGATAAGCGTCGAGGTCCTCCTGCTTGGCGAACGCCGTGCCGTAGATGCGGGTCAGCATCGGGTTGTTGCTGTCGCCGCGCCAATAGGCGCCGGCCACCTTCATCAGCTTGAAGGCGCTGCCGACCTTGCCGGTCGAGGTCATGTGCGGGCCGCGGCAGAGATCGAACCAGTCGCCCTGGTAGTAGATCTTGATCGGCTCGTTGCCGGGAATGGCGTCGACCAGCTCGACCTTGAACGCCTCGCCCTTGTCGCGGAACACCTGCTTGGTCTTCTCGCGGTCCCAGACTTCCTTGGTGAAGGGTTTGTCGCGCGCGATGATCTCGCGCATCTTCTTCTCGATCGCGGCAAAGTCTTCCGGCGTGAACGGCTCGTTGCGGAAGAAGTCGTAGTAGAAGCCGTTCTCGATCACGGGACCGATGGTGACTTGCGTGCCGGGCCACAGCGTCTGCACGGCTTCCGCGAGCACGTGGGCGCAGTCGTGGCGGATCAGTTCGAGCGCGCGCGGATCGTCGCGGTTGATCAGCTCGATCTTGGCATCGGCTTCGATGGGATCGTCGAGGTCGGCGACCTCGCCGTCGAGCGCCATCGCGACCGTGCGCTTGGCCAGCGACGGCGAAATGCCCTTGGCGATCTCGAGGCCGGTGATGCTCTTGGCGTATTCGCGCCGGGCGCCGTCGGGGAAGGTGAGGGTGATCTTTTCGGGCGGGGTCACGGGTCTCAGATTGCTGAGGCTGTATTGAAAGCCGGATTCGGATTTGGGCTGGTCGGTCATGCTTTTCTCCTGAGGCTCACTCCTGCGAACGAGCGCAGGTAAGCGGGAACGAGCGATATATCAGGCGATTCGGCCTGTGCAATCCGGCATTTCCAAGAAAGTCGCGCGCAAAAGCTTGGGCGATGCTCCAACTATTTCGCAACGCGCCCTTTAACTGGTCGCAGGCCTGCTCTACATGCACTTGCATGGAAAATCCGCCCGCCGCCGGCCGTTTCACCGCAACCGCCCTGATGCTCGGCAATCTCGTCACCGGCAGCTCGGTGCTGGCACCGGCGGGGATGCTGCCGGAATTGGCAACGGGGCTCGACGTCAGCATTCACGCGGCCGGGCTGCTGATCACCTTCGGTGCGGTCACGCTATGCATCGGCTCGCCGCTGACGGCTTGGCTCACCAGCCGCATCGACCGCAGGACGCTACTCGCGACGACACTGGCGGTGCTGGCGCTGGGCAATCTCGCTTCGGCCTTTGCGCCTGATTACACGAGCCTCCTCATCATTCGCCTGCTGATGCTGGCGGTCGGCGCGCTCTACACGCCGCAGGCTGCGGGCACGGCGGCGCTGATCGTGCCGGTGAAGCGGCGGGGCAGCACCATCGCCTACATCTTTCTCGGCTGGTCGTTAGCTGCGGCCGTCGGTCTTCCGCTGATCACTTTCATCGCCAGCCGCTATGGCTGGCGCGCGGCCTATGGCGGGATCGGCGCGCTCGGTTGCATCAGCTTCCTGTTGTTGCTGCTGCGCCTGCCGGCGGGCCTGAAGGGCACGCCTGTTGACCTGAAGACCTGGAGCGCGGTCGGCCGCAGCAGGACTATCCTGCTGCTGCTTGCGATCACGATGCTGCAAATGTCCGGTCAGTTTGTGGTGTTTACCTTCATGGGTCCGCTGCTCAAGAAGCTGACCGAGGCGAGCCCGGATGCAATCGGCATGGTGTTCGGCATCTACGGCGTTTGCGGTTTCCTCGGCGTCGTCATCGCGACCCGCATCGTCGACACCTGGGGGCCTTATCGGACGTCGCTGCTGTTCACCTGCCTGCTGTTTGCGGGCATCACCGGCTGGGCGCTCGGTGCGGGGAGCCTGGTGTTCATGGCGCTCGCGGTCGCGATCTGGGGCCTCGGCTTTGCCTCGACCAATTCGATGCAGCAGGTGCGGCTGGTCGCGGCTGCGCCGCCGCTCGCATCGGCGACCGTCGCGCTCAACACCTCCGTCCTCTATGTCGGCCAGGCTGTCGGCTCCGCCATCGGCGGGCTGCTGTTCGCCCGCGAACTGCTGCATCCGCTTGGTTTCGTCGCGGTCGGCTTCGTCGTCCTGGCGCTGATCCTCGTGGTTCTGACCCGGCCCCGGCCGGCTGCTGCCACCACGGCCTGAAGGGTGCGTTTTCCTATGCGCAAGGTGCTTGGCAAACCACGCGCGGGAGCGCTAGAAGGCGAGGCATGGGGACCAAAGAGAGTTGACTGACATGAGGATGATTCTGGCGGTTGCCGCGGTGCTCTATTCAGCCTCCGCGTTTGCACAAACCGACAAGCCACCCATGGTGGGAGACAAGCCGCTGGTGCAGGTCACGCCCAAGGGGACCAAAGAGGCCGCGGCCAAGCCGGCCGCGGCGCCGAAGGGCAAACCGCAGTCGATCGCGGCACGGCTCCAGGCCTGCCTCGACCTCGATGACGGCACCAAGGACCGCCTCAACTGCTACGACGCCGTGATCGCGCCGCAGCCGAAGCCGAAACCGGCGAAGGCCAAGGGTTACGCCGATTGCCGCTTCTTCAAGGAAGAGGACGAGCGGCTGGCCTGCTTCAACGGCTTCGCCGAGAGCATTCCGAAGCTGCCCAAGACCTGAAGATCAAGACCCGAACATCAAGACCTGAAGATCAAGAGCCGAGGTCTGGAAGCCGGACGGCTAGTCGCTGATCCGGCTGAGCACGGCCCTGAAGGCAACGCCCGGCACCTGCAGCGCGGTGCCTTCGAATTCCGCCGTGTCGCCGTCCTCACGGCCGGCCAGCGTCAGCGTGATCCTGTCGTGCCCGAACAGCGGCTTGAAGGACGGATCGTCGTTGTAGCGCTGGGTCGAAATCTTGACCTTGATGCTGTCGCCTTCCCCGACGTAGGTCCCGATGAAAGCGAAGGCGGAATTGCCGCCGCGCATCTTGCCATCCGTCACATAGACGACGCCGCAGCCGGTTCCATGAACCGTGTGGAAGTCGACCTTATACAGTCCCTGACGCACCGTCTGTCCCCGCAGAATTCAAGCTAAAACTTGGCCGGCAAATTATGATCGTTGCCAGCGGAAGCAATCCGGTGGCTCCCGGGGATGTCGGCCATCAACATCACATTTTGATCAAAGCCTGCGGCAATTGCGGGCAGCGCGGCCAAATGCCGGCGCGCGCAATATCGGCTAGCGGCTCGATGCGGCTGGATTGGTGGACGCAACGCGCGTCAGCGCCAACGACGGCGTCGCCGACATCTTCACCAGCACGTCCTTGAGCGGGTCCCGGGTCCAGGCGCGCGTCACATAATCACGATGCGTGATCCCGTCGCCGGTTTCGACGAACACCACGCTGCCGGGACGGAGTGGCCCGTCCATGTCCTCGGAGACGCTGATGCCCTTTTGCCGCAACATGCTCATCAGCTCGCGGTCGCGCCGCGCGGTGTAGCGGGTGTAGGAGCTGACGAAGAAGCCGGAGCGGTGGCTCTCGATCCAGGAGGCGAACTTGTCCATTTCGCCGTAGACGGCATCGAGCAGGACGACGCCGCGGACGCGGTCGCTGATGCCGCCGACCTCGAGGCTCCAGGCCGTCGGCAGGAAGCCGCCGCTATAGCCGACGATCACGATCGGCATGTTGGCGAAGGCGCGGGCGTTGTTGGGATCGCCGGTGAGCCGGGCCAGATGGGCCGCCGACTCTTCCATGAAGCGCTTGAGGCCGCCCGCCTGCCAGAACTTGCCGGCGCTGGAATCGGCGGCATCGACCGCCATCTGTGGCGCCAGCAGGATGGCGTTGGCGCCGGAATCGGTGACCTGCTGCGGTACGAGTTGGCGGTCGCGCACGTCGCGCTCCAGCGTTGCGCCGTTGCCGTGGAAGAACACCACGATCACGCCCGGCTTGCGCACGTCGAAATGCTCGGGCACGTGCATCAGCACGCGGCTGTCGCTGTAAGTCTCGTCCTGCCAGTAGACGCGCCCGGAATAGCTGCGGTGGCCGCGGCGATCGCCCTTGGAGATGTTGAGGAATGGCGCGTCGGAGGCGGGGTTGTTGCCGAAATACGGGAAGGCCGACGATTTCATGCTGACGAGCGTCGTCAGGTCTTCACGTGCCGGACGCTGGTAGGGGATCTGCGGTGCGAGCGAAGCCACCTTGTACGGCGCCTGCTCCGGCTGAGGCTGCTGCTGAACGGCGCGTTTGGGCGAGAAGTCCGACATCTGCCGTTGCAGAAGACTCTCGCTCGCCGACGGGAAGCGCTCCTTGAATTGCGGGGCGGGGAAGCGATCCTCGAACGTGTCGCTGCTTGCGACCTGAGGATTGGTCTTCGCGACGATTTGGACGTTGGCCTGCGAGTTCGCCGCGAGCGCCGCCGGGTTGGGGGCCCTGCCGCATTGAACCAGCGTGAGCGACAGCGGCACCAAGGCTGAGACCAGCGCGATCCGGCGCGCACCACTGCGCACGCCGGACAGCGTCCGATCAGCACGAATGTCAGCTCTCAATTTCGGAGCGGCCCCGACCATCCACCCATGACCCCAAGTCATGTCCACAAGCCCAGCGGCAATATTCAAGCTAATTGAGCCGACTGGCGTTTAGGCGACGTTAAGTGTCCGGAGAAACTTCCCCAAATCCGGAATGCTCAAGGGGACCATGCAATCGTGTCCTGATTGTGGGGGTGCGAAACGGGATTCTCAGGTGTTTACGGGGCTTTGTTGCCCAGGATCGTACACAAAAGGTGCCGCAATACCGATTCCATGCGCCTCATTTAACCCTTGTTAACCCTGCTTGAATTGACTGGACCGGACTGCACGATGCTCTCCACGACACGTGACGCCTGAGGTTGAGGACCCCGATGACGGCATCAGATGCGGGACCCGCGCCCTGGACCGGCCGGCTGACGGGGAGCGGGCCGGGGGTCTCCGTTCTGGTCGCAACCGCCATCGTCGTTGCCGACATGATCGGGGTCGGCGTCTTCACCAGCCTCGGCTTCCAGGTCAAGGACATCCCGTCCGGCTTCTCGATCCTGTTGCTCTGGACCGTCGGCGGCATCGTCGCGCTGTGCGGGGTGTTCTCCTACAGCGAGCTCGGCGCCATGTTTCCGCGCTCGAGCGGCGAGTACAATTTCCTCGGCCGCGCCTATCATCCCGCCTTCGGCTTTCTCGCCGGCTGGGTCTCGGCGACGGTTGGCTTCGCAGCGCCTGTCGCGCTTGCGGCGATGGCGTTCGGCGAATACGCGAAATCGGTCGTTCCCGATCTGCCGCCGATCCCGCTCGCCATCGGCGTGGTGTGGCTGGTCTCGATCGTGCAATTGACCGGCGTCAGGCACTCATCGACCTTCCAGCTGATCTCGACCATCCTCAAGGTCGTGCTGATCGTCGCCTTCCTGCTCGCGGGCTTCGTCATCGGCACGCCGCAGCCGATTGCCTTCACGCCGCAGCCGGGTGATCTCGCGCATATCGTCAGCGCGCCCTTCGCGATCGGCCTCGTCTTCGTGATGTACTCGTTCTCGGGCTGGAATGCCGCGACCTACATCATCGGCGAGATGAACATGCCGCAACGCGATCTGCCGCGCGCGCTGCTCGCGGGCACGCTGATCGTGCTCGTCCTGTACGTCGCGCTGAATGCGGTGTTTCTCTACTCGACGCCGGTCAGTGCGCTGGCCGGCCAGCTCGACGTTGCCAGCGTCGCGGGCAGCGCGATCTTCGGCAGCCTCGGCGGGCGGATCGTCGGTGCGATGATCTGCGTCGGCCTGATCTCCTCGATCAGCGCGATGATGTGGATCGGCCCGCGCGTGATGATGACGATGGGCGAGGACATTCCGGCCCTGCGCGTGTTCTCGAAGCGATCGGTGAGCGGCGCGCCGGCCTATGCCATCCTGTTTCAGCTTGCCGTCGCCAATCTGCTGCTGTTCACGCGCAGCTTCGAGGCGGTGCTCGACTTCATCCAGTTGGCGCTGCTGTTCTGTTCGTTCTTCACGGTCGCCGGCGTCATCAAGCTGCGCATCACCGATCCCGACCTGCCGCGGCCCTATCGCGCCTGGGGATACCCGTTCACGCCGCTCGTTTTCCTGCTCGTGACCGCGTTCATGATGTACTACCTGTTGACCGAGCGGCCGGTGCAGTCGCTGGCGGGGATGCTCCTCATGCTCTCGGGCCTGTTGATCTATGCTGTTTTCCGCAGGCGGCCGGTCGCCGCTGGCACGTCATCACACCGCGAATAGACATGTTTCGACCCATGAGAATTGCGGCCGTCGCTCTTGCCCTGCTGGCCGCGGCCGTCTCGTCTGCACGTGCCGCCGACGTCACCTTCGATGATACCGCGCGCTTTCTCGCGGGCATGCAGCCTTCGCCGGACTCGCCGCTGGTGCCGCTCACCAAGGACCCGGGCTGGCAGCGCCACGCAAAATTCTTCGACGGCGCCTTCGCCCAGCTCGAGCAGCGGCAGCTCTCGAAGATCCGCAATTGGGCCGACGTCAATCTGGCCGCGCCCCGGCCGACCATGTTCTACTTGTTCAGCGGCCCCGACTTCCTCTACGCCGATGCGTTCTACTCCAAGGCCAGCACCTACGTGCTCGGCGCGCTGGAGCCGGTCGGCGCGGTGCCTGACCTGACGCGGCTGCCGCGCGGCTCGGTCGGTGCCGCGCTCTACAATGTCGAGCGTTCGCTCGGCTCGATCCTGAGCTTCTCCTTCTTCATCACCAAGCACATGAAGGTCGACCTGCACGCCAACCAGGTCAACGGCACGTTGCCGATCCTCTATGTCTTCCTCGCGCGCTCCGGCAAGACCATCCGCAATGTCGAGATGATCGCGCTCGACGACAAAGGCGGGGTGCATACGGGAGGCGACAATCCGGGACGGAACGCGACGCGCGGTGTCCGCATCACCTTTGCCGGAAGCGACGGCGAGGCGCGCACGCTGTACTATTTCTCGACCGATCTCTCCAATGCGAGCGCGCGCAACACGGGATTTCTGAAATTCTGCGAGACGCTCGGGCCCGGCAACAGCCTGCTCAAGAGCGCGTCCTATCTCCTGCACAAGGGCGACTTCTCCGTCGCTCGCAACTGGCTGCTGGCCAACAGCGCGACCATCATCCAGGACGATTCCGGCATTCCGCTTGCGAACTACAATGCGCAACAGTG
This sequence comes from Bradyrhizobium sp. 63_E2_N1_3, assembly GCF_052076005.1. Classification (NCBI taxonomy): domain Bacteria; kingdom Pseudomonadati; phylum Pseudomonadota; class Alphaproteobacteria; order Hyphomicrobiales; family Nitrobacteraceae; genus Bradyrhizobium; species Bradyrhizobium sp. 63_E2_N1_3. Next base: position 3,564,114 of record NZ_CP197235.1, read on the forward strand.
GCGGTTCTTCCCGTTCGGCCGCTATCTCGGACCGATCGACGAATTCCCCGGCCGCTACCAGGAGCGCTACGCCGAACTGTTCACGCGCGCCCAGCCGATCGATTTCGGCGTCGGCTATCGCTGGCGGACGCATGAATCGAACTTGCTGCTGTCGGTGAGGGTGCCGGGAAGCGAGACCGCGCCGGCTGCGGAGACCACCTCGTCCGCCGAGCCGTCGCCAAAGCCGCCGCGTCCGAAGCGGCTGCGTCCGCCCGAGTCGATCCCGCCACCGCCCGGGCGCTTTTTCTGGTTTCGTTAGGTTGCCTGTTGAGGCGGGTGTCACGCGCTCCGGGCGATGACAACCAGCCGTACGAACGCGAACGCCATCTGATGATATGTCGCCAAACCCGATGCGGATTGGTTGGTGCTCGATCTCTAACGTCCAGCCTACCAGTGCACGCTCTGGCTCGGCACGATGAAGGCCGTGGTGCTCGGCGCCGTGGCAAGGCTCGTTGCCAGATACCAGCCGGAGCCGACCACGAGCGCCAGCAGCGCAATGATGGCAATCATGTCGAGGGTTCTGGGGTCGTGATGCCCTCTGGAACCAGGATGTGGACCAAGCCTGAAGTGAAGAGGGCTGATTTTCCAGCGCATTCTTGTTTCCTCCCGTAGGAGCATCACAACAACGCGAGGGGGAAGTTCCGGTTCCATTCAAGGCAGCGATGCGCGAAGCGCCGCGGCGTTCCTGGTGATATTCAGGATGCGTTGACGCCGCGCCACCTGCCATAGCGCCAGGGCAGATACCAGCGCGCGCCTTGCGGTGCGCTGAGGGGCACGTTGTCGATTCCCGATGTGCCGAAAGGATTGCAGCGAAGCAGTCGCGCGAGCGTCATCCAGCCGCCGGCCCACAGGCCGAACCGCTCGATCGCCTCGTCGCCATAGACGGAGCAGGTCGGCAGGTGCCGGCAATTGTAGCCGACCAGCGGCGAGAGCGTGTGGCGGTAGAGCCAGATCAATGCGCGGCCGAATCGGCGCGGGAGCCGGAGCGCGCCCTCGATGGGAGTGGAACAGTGCTCGCAGGTTGAATGCTTCATGGGCGCTGTGCTGCGATCGTGAGCGACGTATTGCGCGGTTCCGGCGCAGGGAACCGCAAGTTGTTGTTTCTGCGCCATATTTCCCGTGCTTTTTGGGAGCAGTGCAGCAAGTACCTGTGGACGATCTGTATTCCCCCGGATACCATTTTTATGACGACCGTGTGTAGAAACATACGCCCGTATGATGGACTCAGAGGGCGCTACCGAGGACTGTTGGGGAACCTTTGGGGCTTGGGGAAGGAACCAGATTGAGACTTCTGAACTCCCTCGATCGTCGCGGTTGGTTGTTGCTTGGGGCAGCCGCACTTGGCGCCGCACTCTTCGGAGCTGTGGCCACGACCGGCACAACGGCTCATGCCGGTGCCGCCCTCGAAGAGCGCAAGCTGCCGATGAAGTTCAACTGGGTCGCCTGCGACCCGAACTGCCGCGGCTGGGTCAGCGCGGTCGGCATCATCACCGCCGATACGCCGAGGGATTTCGAGGAGTTTTCGCGCGGACGCCAACTTGGCGGCGCGACCGTGGTGCTCGACTCCAGCGGCGGTTCCGTCAACGACGCGATCACGCTCGGCCGGCGCTTCCGCAATCTTGGACTTTCGACCACCGTCGGCATCAGCGTTCAGAACCGCAGCGGGCAGTCGGCCCGTCCGGCGGTTGCGCCCGAAGCCTATTGCGAATCCATGTGCGTGTTCCTGCTGCTGGCCGGCAAGAAGCGCTACGTGCCGGAAGCAGCTCACGTCCGGGTCCACCAGATCTGGATGGGCGATCGTGCCGACGATGCCAAGGCGGCGAGCTACAGCGCGCAGGACCTGATGATCGTGGAGCGCGACATCGGCCGGCTCGCCAAATACACGTTCGATATGGGCGGCGCCGGCGACTTGCTCTCGCTCGCGCTCAGCGTGCCGCCGTGGGAAGATCTGCACGAGCTGGATGCTGGCGAGCTGAAGCTCACCAATCTCGTCACCACCAACCTGGTGGCCGACGTGCTGCCACATGTGGACGTCGCTGCGCCCGCGGTGGCGGAACTTGCACCGAAGACCCAGGCGAGGTTCGGCGCGGAAGCGGAACCGCAGCCTGTCAAGTCGACCAAGACGGCGGAAGCCGTGGTGCCGACCGGTGCGGCGCAAAGCGCGGGCTCGCAGAAGTAGGATTTCCCTGATCGTCATGCCGGCGCGTGCGCCGGAATGACCTCGGCCAAATCAGCCCTGCGCCGCGGCCGGCTGCTTGGCTTTCGCCTCGATCTGGCCGATGGCATCGACCACGGCATCGAAGGTCAGGAGGGTCGAGGCGTGTCGCGCCTTGTAGTCGCGGACCGGCTCGAGGAATTTGATCTCTTCCCATTTGCCTTCAGGAGGCGCACCGTTCTCCTTGAGCATCTTGCGAACGGTTTCGCGTAACTCGCGGAGTTCGCTCGCGGTCGAGCCGACGACGCGACTTGCCATGATGGATGAAGAGGCTTGTCCGAGGGCACAGGCCTTCACGTCATGGGCGAAGTCGGTGACCTTGTCGCCCTCCATCTTGAGGTCGATCTTCACGGTCGAGCCGCACAATTTGGAGTGGGCGGTGGCGGTGGCGTCGGGGTCCGGCAGCCGTCCGAGGCGTGGAATATTCCCGGCCAGTTCGATGATCCGCTTGTTATAGATGTCGTTCAGCATGTGATGGAGTCCAACACTTCCGCACCGGATCGGCCTTGGCGGGCGCCGCCCACGGTCCTATATAGGGGCGGAACTGGCGGAAAAACAGTCCAGCGGTGCGGCGGCAGCGGTCCAGATCTGCGCTGCCAGCGTGATGACCCAAAGGACCTTTTTCGTCAAAACTGTTCTCTTCAGGCGTCCGGCGGCTTGCCGCCCCGTCTGCCGGTGACACTCCGGCCGCGAGGCCGTCGAACGGAGTAGACATGGACGCTACGATCAAATCCATCCGCCCGGGCAAGCCCTCCGACCGCCAGCCCGAGAGCCGCCCGGCTGAGCTCGACCCTGCCGAATTCCTCGCGGCCGCCGTCCGCGCCGACCAGCCGCGCCCCGCGCGCGCAGAGGCGGAAGCGGCGGTGAAGACGCTGCTCGCCTATATCGGCGAGAACACCGCGCGCGAAGGCTTGCTCGACACGCCGCGCCGTGTGGTCGAGGCCTTCGACGAGCTCTATCAGGGCTACCACCAGTGCCCGGCCGAGGTGCTCGACCGCACCTTCGGCGAGACGGCCGGCTATGACGACTTCGTGCTGGTGCGCGACATCGAGTTCACCTCGCAGTGCGAGCATCACATGATGCCGTTCTACGGCAAGGCGCACATCGCCTATACGCCGGTGGAACGCGTCGTCGGCCTGTCGAAGCTTGCGCGCCTGACCGACATCTTCGCCCGCAGGCTCCAGACCCAGGAGCACATGACGGCGCAGATCGCGGCGGCCATCGACGAGATCCTCAAGCCCCGCGGCGTTGCCGTGTTGATCGAGGCCGAGCATACCTGCATGTCGGTGCGCGGCGTTGCCAAGCATGGTGCCTCGACCTTCACCAGCCGCTTCACTGGCATGTTCCGCGACAATCCGGCGGAGCAAGCCCGTTTCCTGTCCCTGGTGCGAGGCACGACGCGCTGACCTCGCGAAGGTCTATGTCCGCGTCATGCTCCAAGCGAGGACGCCCGTGTCCGCTCACTCCCATGAGATCGAGGAAGGCCTCGCCTTCCTGCCCAGGTTCGACGCCGCCGGCCTCGTGACCTGCGTGGCGACCGACGTTGCCACCGGTGACGTGCTCATGGTCGCGCACATGAACAACGAGGCGCTGCGCAAGACGATTGCGACCGGCGAGGCCTGGTACTTCAGCCGATCGCGCAATGCCTTGTGGCGAAAAGGTGAGACGTCGGGTCAGACCCAGCGCGTGGTCGAGATCCGCACCGATTGCGACCAGGATGCGGTCTGGATCCGTGTCGAGCAGATCGGCGCGGCCTGCCACACCGGCCGCCGGTCCTGCTTTTACCGCAAGGTCGAGGCCGAGAGCGGCGGCACCAAGCTCGTCTTCGTCGATGCGGATAGGTTGTTCGATCCGGACGCCGTCTACAAGAAATAGCCGGCCGTCACCCCGAATTCGGGCCGCAATGACGGCGAGGGGCAGATTAACCCCGCATTAACCATACCTGTCCCACGGTGAGACGACAGGCGCCGAATTGCCGGCGTCGCTCAACGCCGCACGGGGCGGGCACTCCATCATGTCGGTCGACAATTCCAGTGCCTCTCAGACGACGGGTCTCGATCCGTCGCGGGCACGCGTCGCCGGCGCAATCAAGCAGGTCTCTAACCGGACGGGCGTCAGCTTCCAGTACATGCTGACCACCGCCAAGATGGAATCGGATTTCGATCCGACGGCGGAAGCCACCACGTCGTCCGCGCACGGGCTCTACCAGTTCATCGACCAGACCTGGCTGGGTACGGTGAAGGAGGCGGGCACCCAGCTCGGCTATGGCAATTATTCCGACGCCATCACCAGGACGTCGTCGGGCAGTTACGCGGTCGATGATCCCGCCATGAAGCGGTCGATCATGAAGCTGCGCGACGATCCGGAAGCCGCCTCCACCATGGCCGCAGCGCTGACGCAGTCGAACAGTTTCAAGCTCACCGGATTGCTTGGCCGCAGGCCGTCTGACAGCGAACTCTACATGGCGCATTTCATGGGTGTCGGCGGCGCCGCAAAGCTGATCGCCAATGCCGAGGACAATCCGCAAGCGGTCGGCGCGCGGCTGTTTCCCAATGCGGCCTCCGCCAACCGATCGATCTTCTACGCCAGGGACGGCCGCGCCCGCAGCGTCTCCGAGGTCTATTCGGTGCTCGACGCGCGCTACGCCAGCGCGGCGAATTCGAAGACGACGCGCAGTGCGATGGCGATGTATGGCGACACGCCATCCACGACGCAGGTCGCAAGTGCCAACGGCGTGCAGCCCAGCGCGCCTGTCATCGACAACGCCGCCTATCTGCAGACCTTTCCGGAGGCGCGCGGCGTGACGCCGGTGAGTGCGACGTCGTCGTCAACGGTTGCAGACAACACGCCGATCACACCCGCATTCCGCTCAATCTATCAGCCCGGCGATACCACGCAGCCGGTTTCGACCACGGTGCAGAAATTGTGGGGCAACAACGCCTCGCTTGCCTCGATCGCATCGGCGACGCCTGACGTGCGCCCGCCGCAACCGCTCGATCTCTTCAGCGATCGCAGCGGTACGTTCTCGAGCTGATCGTCGCGCGAATAACCCGCTCTCGTGTCCCGGACGCGTGGCAGGCGGCTTTGTTCCCTTAACAAAACGTCAATAAAACCAGCCAGTTATGGTGAACGCTTTGTTAAGCGTCGTGGTTTATTTTGTGTTGCAGGTGACAAGCCGTCACCGTTTTCGTTTGTTGTGTAAGCCGGAAGCAGCATGATTGTTCGGCAGTTCATCAATTGGATCAGGACGGCGCCCGCCGGCGAGCGGGCCGAGGCGACGCGGGCATTGGCCCGGGCCTGGCTGATCTCAGACCTTTCCCATGACGACCGTATCGCGGCCGAAGGCGCGCTCCTGATGCTGCTCGACGATCCCTCGCCGCTGGTGCGGCAGGCGATGGCCGAGGCTTTTGCGCGCAGCACCGATGCGCCGGCGTCGATCGTGCGGGCGCTGTCGGCGGACCAGCCGACCGTCGCGCTGCCGGTGCTCGAACATTCTCCGCTCCTGATCGACGCCGATCTCGTCGACATCGTCGCAACCGGCAATGACGAGGTGCAATGCGCGGTCGCCCGCCGCATCGCGTTGCCGGTGTCGGTCTGCGCCGCCATCGCCGAAGTCGGCTGCGCGGCGGCCGCGCTCGAGCTGATCGAAAATCCCCACGCCGAGCTCGCGCCGTTCTCCTGGAATCGCATCGTCGAGCGCCACGGCCATCTCGCCGCGATCCGCGAGGCGATGCTGGTGCTTGAGGATCTGCCGGCCGCAACGCGCGCCGCGCTGGTGGCAAAACTCTCCGAGACCCTTGCGCAATTCGTCGTCGCGCGGAACTGGCTGAGCGCCGACCGCGCCGAGCGCATCACGGTCGAGGCGCGCGATCGCTCCACCATGAACATCGCGGCGCGGTCGCGCGGCGAGGACATGCAGGGCCTCGTGCATCATCTGCGCGTCACCGGCCAGCTCACCGCGGGCCTGATCCTGCGTGCGCTGCTGTCGAGCAATCTCGATTTGTTCGATGCCGCGCTCGCTGAACTTGCCGACCTGCCGCTGGCACGTGTCTGCGCGCTGCTGCACGACCGTGGGGGCAACAGCCTGCACGCGGTGCTCCGCCGCGCCGGACTTCCCGAGGCGACCTTTGCGGCGTTCCAGGTTGCGCTCGATGCCTGCCACGAGCAAGGTTTTGTCGATACCGACGACGGCGCGGCGCGGCTGCGCCGGCGCATGGTCGAGCGCGTGCTCACCCATTGCGAGACCGACCGCGGCGCCACCGAACCGCTGATGGTCCTGCTCCGCCGCTTCGCCACGGAATCCGCGCGCGAAGAGGCAAGGTTGTTCTGCGACGAGCTCGTCGCGGATGACGCGCTCGATCCGGCGTATGACGATCTGATCGCGGCGTAGCGAGACGCCGTAGGGTGGGCAAAGGCGCGTAGCGCCGTGCCCACCATCGATCCGCACGGCTTATATTAGTAGGTGGGCACGCTTCCGCCTTCGCTCTTCGAGCTACGGCGGACGAGTCGCTTTGCCCACCCTACGACACTTGCATTCGCAATAACGAGAGGAGAGAGCGGGAGCCGCTACTCCGCCGGCGCGATGCTCGGTGCCAAAATCACCTCGAGATGCTCGGGGCGGTCGCGGTTGGCGTGGGCGAGATAGTCGTCGGCGACCTTGCGCAGGCGGCGGCTGAGCTCGGCCGAGACGCTGATGCTGTCGAGCTTGGTGTTTTCATGCACGATGGCGAGGATGGCGTTGATGTGGTGCGTGAACAGCTCGGCCGGCACCTTGTCGAGATCGGGTGCGTGCTCGATGACGCGGCACAGGCTCTCCGCAACTCCCGCCGCCGCCGGATAGCCGAACGTCGCAGCGTCGCCCTTGATGTCGTGCGCGGCGCGGAACAGCTCGTCGCGCCGCTCCTTGGTGAAGCCCTCATGGCGGACAGCGACATAAGCGGCCGACAGACGATTGACCTCGGTCGCCATCCAGTCCTTGAACTCACCGGCGAGGCCCGCCAGCGCCTGCTCGGCGCGGGCGACCGGATCGTCCAGGTCCTTTTCTTCGACACGGCGCAGAACCTTGCGCAGCGGATTGGGCTGCGTGATCACTTGGTGCGTGGCGAAGGCCGTGACCTCGATGTCCTTTGCGCCGTTCTTCGCCATGATGTCTGCCCCGATCGTGTGAGACGTTGCGCTAGATGGAGGAACGAGCCTTGTCGAGCAGCGAGGGTTGCTGGAGCACCTCGTGCTTTTCGCCGACGCGGCGCTCGGGGCCCATATAGGCGGAGTTGGTGTTGCGGCGCCGGTCCGGACCGAAATAGGTCTTGGTCTTGATGAAGGGCCGGGGATTGGCGACGACGTTGAGGATGCGCTGGTAGAGGCCCTTGGCGGAGATCGGCTTGGCCAGGAATTCGGTGACGCCGGCATCGCGCGCGACCGTGACGCGGCGTTTCTCGGAATGACCGGTCAGCATGATGATCGGCGCGTAAGGATTGCCCTTGGATTCCGGCTGCCGGATCATCTGCGCGAGCTCGAGCCCGTCGAAGATCGGCATCGCCCAGTCGGTGATGACGATGTCGGGCACGTAATGGCTGTACATTTCCAGCGCGGTGGCGCCGTCCTCGGCCTCGTAAACCTCGCGCGCGCCGAAGGAGTGCAGCAGCGTCCGCAGGATGCGGCGCATGTGCGGATTGTCGTCGCAGACGAGGAAGCGCAGCTTGTTGAAATCGATGCGGAACATGACGCCTGGGCCGGAGCGGTCAACTTTCGTTAACCATATCGCGGCGGGGGTTAAGGAAGGGTTGCTGCCGGCATTTCGCGGAGTACGTGACGAGGGAAGGGATTAATATCGTAATTCTGCCATTTTTTATTGTAAAACGATAAAAATATACAATTTAATGGGAGCTAGTCCGATGAGCGTCGTCGCGTTTCCTTTTCCTGCGCCGGTCGAGCCGCGGTTGCGGCGCATCGGACGGATCGTGGCCGTCGGCGCGCTCCTCTGCGTCGCCGGCGCTGTGCTTGCGGTGCCGCTGCTCTGGTCGAGCGACGAGATGCTCCGGCACTGGATCGCGACCCAGTCCCCGCTGGGGGCGCGGCCCTTCACGCTCAACCTCAGTACGCGCCTCGCCGGTGCCCTGATCAGCCTGATCGGACTTGCGCCTGTCCTCTACGCCTTGTTGCAGCTCTCGATGCTGTTCTCCCGTTTCGCGCGCGGCGAGGTCTTCGTGACCGACAACGCCTGGCGCATCCGCCGGATGGGCCTCGCGCTGATCGCCAACGCGTTGATGTCGCCGCTGGTGCAGATGCTCACCACGCTCAACCTGACGCGGGCCAACCAGCCGGGCCAGCTCGTGGTCATGTTCGGCATCGAGCAGTCGCATGTGCTGTAGGTGCTGAGTGGCCTCGCGCTCGTCGCCTTCGCGACCGTGATGGCCGATGCCGTTCGCATGTGGCACGAGAACAGCGAGATCATCTGACCATGCCGATCATCGTCAACCTCGACGTCATGCTCGCCAGGCGCAAGATCAGGTCGCGCGAGCTTGCTGCGCGCATCGAGCTCACGGAGGCGAACGTCTCCCTGCTGAAGTCGGGCAAGGTGCGCGGCATCCGCTTCGACACGCTCGAGCGGATCTGCGCCGTGCTCGACTGCCAGCCCGGCGATATCCTGGAATATGTCCCCGACAGCGCGGACGACGCGCTGGAGCCGCGCGGGGCTGGCCGGAAATCGGCCTAGCCAATCCTTCAAGTCCAGACTGGAGATGCCTGCGATGAACCGCCTGGCGCGTGTTCTTGCGAGCGCGGCTGCGCTCATGCTTGCCGGTTGCAGCTCGGTGCCGCTGACATCGATTCCGCCGCTTGCCCGCATCGATGCCAGGACGACGGATCTGTCGATGCTGCGCGTCGCCGTGCAGTTGCCTGACGCGCTGCGGCCACGTTCGGGCGGCGTCAAGCTCGACGTCGTCACCAAAGTGGCCGGCGAGGCCGAGACCAGGACGAGCTTCGCCATGATGGAGATGAGCGACCCGCGAGATCGCGCCGGCCTGCCTGCGCCGTCGCTGGGCTCCTCGACCTACGCCTATCGCTTGTCGCCAGGCGATGCTGCACGCTTCGAAGCGCTACGTGCGTCGATGGTCGAGCAGGGGAGGCAAGGCAAACGCGGGTCGATGGGGCTCGGCGTGGCAGCCAGGGAATTCTGTCGCGCCAACGCGGCGCCGCAGGGATCGCTGCCTGTCACGATCTATCTGATGACGTCGGAGACGAAGAGCTTCGTTCCCGTTGTCAGGGATTTTGATCTGCTCGGAGATCCCGCCATGGCGGGCGGCCTGGAATCGATTCAGCCTTGCGGCCAGTGATCCGCGCCGGCGCTCAATAGCCGAACTGCTCGCGCAGGATGCGTTCTTCCAGGCTGTGGCCGGGGTCGAACAGCATGCGCATCGAGATGGTCTTGTCGGACAGCACCTCAACGCGGCGGACGTCGCGCACCTCGTCATGGTCGGCCACCGCCGCCACCGGCCGCTTGTCGCCCTCCAGCACCTCGATCACGACGTAAGCCGTATTGGGCAGGAGCGCGCCGCGCCAGCGGCGCGGGCGGAAGGCGCTGATCGGCGTCAGCGCCAGCAGCGCGGCGTTGATCGGCAGGATCGGTCCCTGCGCGGACAGATTGTAGGCGGTGGAGCCGGCGGGCGTCGCCACCATGATGCCGTCGGCAATCAGCTCAGCCATGCGCTCGCGCTCGTCGATCAGGATCCGGAGGCGCGCGGCCTGGAAGGTCTGCCGGAACAGGGCGACCTCGTTGATGGCGTGATGCAGGTGAACGCGGTCGTTGACGTCGGTGGCGCGCATCAGGAGCGGGTTGATCTCGGATTCCTGCGCTGCCTCGAGACGGGCGCGAAGGTCGACCGTCGAGTACTCGTTCATCAGGAAGCCGACGGTGCCGCGGTGCATGCCATAGATCGGTTTGCCCGAGTGCATGTTCTGGTGCAGCGTCTGGAGCATCAGTCCGTCGCCGCCGAGCGCGACCACGACATCGGCGTCGTTCGGGTCGCAATTGCCATAGTCCCGAGTGAGCTGGCCGAAGGCGGTTTGCGCCTCGCTGCTTGGGCTCGCGACAAAGGCGATCCGGTTGTATCGCGCTGGCTTGGTCATGGCTTCCGGGCAGGGCCGCTGGCTGGAGAAAGTTCCGCCGGGCTCGTCTATACGACCTGGGCCTGCATTGTCGAGAAGGACCGCTGTTCAAGGCAAACAGCGTCCATCCCGATTCAGGGCAAATCCGGGTCGATTTGTGCTCGCCCGGCTTCTTCAGGCGCCGCCGGGCCGGCTATCCCCCAAACCGTCGCAATTTCTCGCTAGCCTTGCGATGCTCGCCGGCTCTCGTAGCCGGACAAGGAGAACGATCATGGTCATGCGTTTGCCGGCGCTCCGCCGCGCGACCCTGGTACTGGCGGTGTCGACTTTCGCGCTCGCGGGATTTGCCCGCGCGGACGATCCGCAGCAGCCGCGCGCCGAGACGGCGGCCCCAGCGGGACAGAAGGGTGGTGGGCGCGGCGGCAACACGCCAGGCGCGTCACAGGGTTCATCGTCCGCCGCCGAGCCGCATCGACTTCCGTCGGATTCGACCACGAAGCAGACGCTCGATCTGCCGGGCCGCGCACTCGACTTCACCGCGACGGCCGGCTCGATCCGCGTGTTCGACGGCAAGGGTGAGCCGCTCGCCGACATCGCCTATACGTCCTATGAGCTCGATGGTGCCGACCGCGCGACGCGCCCCGTGACGTTCCTGTTCAACGGCGGTCCCGGCGCGTCCTCGGCATGGCTCCAGTTCGGCGCTGCGGGTCCGTGGCGGCTGCCGCTCGATGGCGAAGCCCTGTCGCCGTCCGCCTCACCGGATGTGAAGCCGAACGCGGAGACGTGGCTCGACTTCACCGATCTCGTCTTCATCGATCCCGTCAGCACTGGCTACAGCCGTTTCGTTGCCAGCGGCGAGGACGCGCGCAAGTCCTTCTACTCCGTCGACGGCGACGCCAATTCGATCGCGCTCGTGATCCGCCGCTGGCTGGAGAAGCACGACCGGCTGACCTCGCCGAAATATGTCGGCGGCGAAAGCTATGGCGGCATTCGCGGGCCGAAGGTCGTGCGCCAGTTGCAGCTCCAGCACGGCGTCGGCGTCAGGGGATTGATCCTGGTGTCGCCGCTCCTGGACTTCCGCGAGTTCACCGGCACCAGCCTCCTGCAATATGTCGCGACGCTGCCGAGCTATGCCGCGGTGGCGCGCGAAGCCAAGGGAGCGGTCAAGCGCGCCGATCTCGCCGACGTCGAGGCTTACGCGCGGGGCGAGTTCCTGGCCGACCTCGTCAAGGGCGAGGCGGACAAGGAGGCCACCAATCGCCTTGCCGACAAGGTTGCTGAGCTCACCGGGATCGATCAGGCCGTGAGCCGCCGGCTCGCCGGCCGTTTCGACGTCGGTGAATTCCGCCGCGAGTTCGACCGCAAGAACGGCAAGGTCACGGGGCGCTACGACGCCTCGGTGCGAGGCTATGATCCCTATCCGGATTCGAGCAGCTCCCGGTTCGGCGATCCCTCGGGCGATGCGCTCCAGGCGCCGCTGACGAGCGCGGCGGTCGATGTTCTCACGCGCAAGCTCAACTGGCGGCCGGATGGCTCCTATGAAGTCCTCAACGGCGCCGTCGAGGGCAATTGGGATTTCGGCCGCGGCATCAACCCGCCCCAGTCGGTGTCGGAGCTGCGCCAGATCCTCGCCACCGACGGAAAGCTGAACGTGCTGGTCGCGCACGGCCTGTTCGATCTCGCCACGCCCTATTTCGGATCGAAGCGGGTGCTCGACCAGCTTCCGGCGTTCGCCACGCAGCGGGTCAAGTTCGTCGTCTATCCCGGCGGCCACATGTTCTATTCGCGCGACGGCTCGCGGCAGGCGTTTCGGAGCGAGGTCGAGGCTCTTATCCGAGAGTAGGCCGCCGCTTGCGCGGCGGATATCTCCGCGCGATCTCGCGCGCCACGACACGCTCCGGCTTGATATTGGCGCCGGCGATCCAGATGTCGCTGACCTTGCCGCGCGCGTCACGGACGCGGCGCACTGGCTCGCCGTGGCTGGAATACCCGGCAGCCCAGGCGAGCTTGCCGGTGTCGCGGCCGGTGACCTCGATCTCGGCGGCATCCATGAACGGATTGATGAACTGCGGATTGGCGACCAGCACGCGGTTGCCCGCGGGGACGAGATCGGTTGCGCCCCAGATCGTCCACCAGCGGCCGGTCCAGTCGCGCACGCGGCGGTCGGGGGCGCCGCGAGTCCTGAACACGCGCAGGATCTGCATCGCGCCGTCCATCCAGAACGGCGCCGCGCCGTCGATGGAGTTGCTGAGGATGCTGATCGCGAGCTCGCAAGCGGGGATGGAGCAGGTCCGGGAGATGTAACCCTGAAAATGGCCGCCATGGCCGAACCAGTCCCAGCCGTCGGTTTTGCCGGCGTTGATGCCAAGGCCGTAATAGGCCTCGAAACTCTGCGGGATGCGCCAGTGATGCCGGGTCATTTCGCGGCGGCTTGCGACTGAGAGCACGCTCTTCCTGGCGTTGGGCGCAAGCTGCGCGAAGAAGCGGGCCGTATCGCCGGCGGTGGCGGCGAAGCCCGTGGCGGACGCCATCGCGTGCGTCGGATTGTCGCCGGGGATCACGCAACGCTCGCCCAAGGGCACTTTTCGCGTGTGGCCGCGCGCGAACGATGCGCCCTTGGGAAGCGGCGCATCCGGCTCAGTCTCGCGCAGGCCTGCGGGCTCGATGATCTCGCGCTTGATCCAGGCGGAGTAGGGCTCCTTCGACACGGCTTCGATGACGAGGCCGAGCAGGCCAAAGCCGTGGTTGGAGTATTTGAAGCGCGTCCCCGGCTCGATCGCGGTCGGCAGCTTCAATTCCGCGAGCAACTCCCTGGCGTTGAGATAGGGACGGTTGTCGATGAACTGCCCGGAATCGGCGCCATCGCGCGTCAGCCCCGCGCTGTGCGATAGCACCTGCGCAATCGTCGTCTCGGCGACGCGCGGATGCAGGCCGCCGACATGTTGGCTGACCGTGTCGTCGAGCCGGAGCTTGCGCTGGTCGCGCAGCTTCATGATGCCGGCGGAGGTAAAGCTCTTCGAGTGCGAGGCGATGCGGCAGCGGTGGCGCGGGGTGAGTTTTTCGCCGGTGTCGAGGTTGGCAAGACCAAAGGCGTGCTCGGCGACGATTTCGCCGCGATGGGCAAATGCGACGATGACGCCGGGCTGCTGGAATGTCGTCTGTTGGAATTCGATCCAGGAGCCGATGTAGTCGATCGCGGATCGCAGCCACGTATCCATTGCGCACCAATTTGCGAGGGGAGCACTTGATGCGAGAGGCTAACCGAGAAAGCGGAACGGGCACAACCCCGAGGTTGTGCCCGTTCGTTTCGTTCGAGGATGCGATGTCTCAGTAGACGAGCGTCGCGCCGGTCGGCTTGTCGAGCGCCGCGGCGAGCGAGCGATACTCGGAGCTGTCGGTGCCGGCGAGCGAGGCGATCTTGTTCAGGTGGTACTGCGCCTGTTCGCGGTTGCCCTGCTCGAGCTGCCAGAGGCCGTAATACTGCCAGGTGCGGACGTGGTTCGGATCGTCCTTCAGTGCGATCTCGTAATAGACCTTGGACGACTGGTAGTCGCCGAGCTTGCGATAGGAGTAGCCGATCAAATTGGCGACGTCGGCGACGTCGTCGCGCTCGAGCGACTTCAGCTGGCCGATCGCGCTCGTGTAGTCGTGACCGTCGTAGATCGTGGTGTAGGCGGTGCGATAGGCCGCGAGGAATTTGGGATCGCTGATGGAGGAGCTCTTCTTCTTCCCCTTCTTGGCCGAGCTGTCCGACTTCGGCGGCGGCGAGGGCTCGTCGCTGCCCGCGGCGTAGGCGCTGGTCAGCATCGGTCCGGCGGCCAACGCCATCGAGACAAGCCCCGGTACCAGAAGCATGGAAAGTTTGCGCATCTATCTTCTCCCGTATGGAACGTGGCGATCCTACACGATTGCCCAAAGACCGGAACACCCAGAGGGCAAAAACATTCCCGCTTCGCACGATCTATTCGCCCCTCCGCAGATGACAAACTTGTCATCGAGATGAACAGAAGCCTGCAAGGGACTTCAGACTGGGTTCAGCGCGCGCCGCCTAGGCTCCCACCCACGATCGAAGAGTAGGCGAGAGGGCGCCGCCTCAAGATCCTTCCAAGAGGAGACCAACCATGTTGAAGACCATTTCCGCAGCCTTGCTCGCCGCTTCCGTAATCGCAGCCCCGGCCTTCGCCGCTGAAGCCGGCAAGACCACCACGACCGCGCCGGTGATCAAGGCGGACCAGAGCCAGACCAAGGTGTCGACCACCGCCGCGAAACCCGAGGCCGGCGTCAAGGCCGACACGAAGGCCGCCGACGTCAAGGCGGACGCCAAGGTGGATACCAAGTCGAAGGCGATGAACGCCAATGCCGCGGTCACGCCCGACGAGCACAAGGCCGTGCGCACGCATCGCCACCACAACAAGCATCTGTCGGCCAAGAAGTCGCTGAAGGCGCAGCCTGACGTGACCAAGCCGGCGGCCGTCGACAAGCGCAGCTAACGACTGATCCGGCGCGGCGGCATCCCTGGCATTGCCCGCCGCCGCGTGCGGAATTCAGGCCCGGCCCGTCGTCTCGGCGTCAGCGCGAAAGCGCAGGCGCCGGCGGCGGGGCGGTGCGTTATTTGCGCAGCCTACGAGCAGGAGCGAATTCCCTTCGTGCAACCTTGGAGCTAGAACATCCTCCGAGTCTGATCGAGCGGAGAGCGTGGCCTGTGGGGCGATTGGCGAAGCGTGCGGTGATCTTGGCGTTGGTTCTGGTCTTGCCGCTGGCGCTCGCGGCATGTTTCGGCAGCGACGGTGATCGTCCATCCCTGATGGAGGGGACCCAGGCGGGAGGGCCGCAGCCGTTTCCCGACAATTTTCGCAGTGACACGCTGGCCTTGATGCGCGCTTACCTCAACAATCCCGTCGGCGTGCGCGAGGCCACCATGGCCGATCCGGTGCTCCGCGAGATCGGCGGACGGCAGTTCTACGTCGCCTGCCTGCACTTCACGCCACGCGAGACCGACGGCAGCTACAAGGGCATGCGCGAACGGGCCGCCGTGTTCGTCAACGGGCGGGGCGACCGCATCGTCGATCGCGCCGGCGAGCTCTGCGCCGGTGCGGTTTACGCACCCTTTCCGGAACTGGAAAAGATGGCGCGGTAGCGCAAAGCCGGCCTTCATCGGCAGGTGCTAGGACAGGGGCCGCCGGAGCCGCTGGATCACAATTTGGCGAGCTTTGAACGGGGCTGGTTTGCCTTGCGACAGATCGTTACAGCCCGCCTTGCGCAGACGACGAAAACAGTCGGTGCAAGCAGGTGTGACGGAACAAAATCGCGTTGTTGCCAACCCGTCACAGTTACAGACGATCAACGTTCCGGCATCGCCGCGAAGCAACCTAATTCACGCCACGTTGTTTCCTGAGTGTCGAATTTGAAAGAACGGGGATGATCATGAAGACGATTTTGCTGGGCGCAGCAGCCGCTCTGCTGGCGCTGGTCGCACCGGCCGCTGCGGCCGACATGCAGCCGCGCACCTATAACAAGGCGCCCGCCTATACGCCGCCGCAGGTGATCTACAACTGGACCGGTTTCTACATCGGCGGCCATGTCGGCGGCGCGTTCGCCGGTGACAGCAGCTTCCAGTCGAGCGACGCCCGCTTCCTGGGCGGCGTGCAGGGCGGCTTCGACTACCAGTTCGCGCCCAATTGGGTGGTAGGCATCGAGGCCCAGTACTCCTGGCTGCCGACCAACAACAATGGTGTCACGTTCCCGCTGGGGACGCAGGTGACGTCGAACACCGACCAGCTCGGGTCGGTGACCGGCCGCATCGGCTACACTTGGGGACCGGCGCTGGTCTATGCCAAGGGCGGTTACGCCTGGCGTAATGGCGGCCTCGGCGTCAACGTCGCCGGCGTGGCGCAGCCCTTCACTGCCACTGGCAACAACAAGGACGGCTATACTGTCGGTGCCGGCCTCGAATACATGTTCGCACCGAGCTGGTCGGCCAAGGCCGAGTACCAGTATTACAACTTTGGCAGCACGACCTTCACCTCCGGTCCGGCCGACGTCGTCGGCGTCCGGGGCCGGGAGGACGAGCATACCGTCAAGGTCGGTGTGAACTACCGCTTCGGCTGGGGCGGGCCGGCAGCCTCGCGCTACTGACGCTCAACAGCGACCACGACCTGACAAGGGCCGGCTCACGCCGGCCTTTCGTTTGCCGGGCCCTTGTTTGCCTGCCTGTTGTTTGCTTTGCGTGAACCATCTGGCGCGTCATTTGCAAGCAAATGGTCTGGGGCGCGCGTTCTCACGCGCGTCATGGGACTGGCGTAAAGCAAAAATAATTTTTGCCGCCTACGGAACTCGCGCTCCGGAAGGCGTTATATGAGAATTACCGGGCTGGTGGGACGACGGACATGCGTATCTTTGTGTCGGCAGTAGTGCTCTCGTGCTTCATCTCCCTGCCGTGCGCTGCACAGACAATCCTCAAATCCGAGCCTCTGATGCTGGCACCCTATGAGGTGGCCTTCGTCAAGGACGCTTCCTGCCCATCCGGTAAGGTGCTGAAAGTAACGGGCGCGATCCGCGGGCTGCACCGTCGCAAGGCCTGCGTGGTGCTGGCGGGCGAGCAGGCCTCGCTGGCGACCGCGACCCCCTGAGAGATCCCTTCCTGAGATACCCTGGGTCTAACCTCAGGAATTCAGCGCAAGCTCCATCCTCGACTGCTGTTCGGCCTCGGCCTTGTTCCTGGCGGGGTCCTCGCCCTGGGCGGCCCGGCAGGGCTTGATCTCGTAATCATTGTCCAGGACCCGGCGCGGCCCGTGGCGCTGGTCGTCGGTGCTGACGTCCACGACGAGGCCGCTTTGCTGCGCGAGCTGCCAGACGTCGGCCTCGCTGGGATAGGCCTTGCTGATTTGGGCGTCGTTGCAGAACAGGGCGTGGGGCATTCTTCCCGCTCCCGGAAAGCGCGTTAACGGCTTCATGGGGCAGGGGGTTCCGGGGCGATCACGGGGGCGTAATCGGAGCCGCGGGCCCTGAGTCTTTAACGAGTCCTGAATCCCAAAAAAAAGAATCCCTGGGACTCATTTGCCGGAATCAGCGGATGTTTTCGGCCATGACGACCGACCTCAAGACCTGCTGCGGGCACATGCTGCTGCCACTGACGCTGGGATTGCTCAGCGCCTGTGCGGCCAATCTCTGGTTGGTTTGGTCCTGGCTGTAGGTGTCTGATCGACCGTCGGCCTTAGTTTTCGGCTGGCGGACGGAGGGAGGGGTCGCGAATGGCCGCGCGGAGCCTGGTCAGGGTCGCCGCGCAATACTCCTCCCGCTCGCGCTCGAATCGCTCCTGATGCTTGCGGAAATTGGCGATGCGGGCCTGCATCTCGGAGCGGAAATCGCCGCTTGTCCGTGCTGGCGGGATCATGACGGGCGGGGCGAGCGGGACTGGCGGCGGCTTGATCTCGACCGCCAATGTCTCGACCGCCACGGTCTCGACGGTGACGGTCCCCACCGGCACGTCCGGTGCAGCCGTCGGTCTCTCCGGCGGATGGAAGTCACCCTTCTTGCCGGTTACCGATTGGACGAAGGCCATTGTTTGCGCGATCAGTGCGTCGCGCTCGCTGATCCACTTCATGGTCCACCTCTGTTGGAGCTATTCCAGCAAAGGTGGCCGGCCGAATCAAGGAGGTGTCCGGCTGGGGATTGCATATTTTTCCCGCTCGCCCGACAGTGGGGAATGGACGTCAATTTAGACGAGTCGGACGAAGCGCAGGGCCTGAGGCTCGTCCGTGCGTTCTTGTCGCTGCCGCCCGACAAGCGGGCGGAGGTGATCGCGTTCGTGGAGGAATTGGCGCGGGCCCAAGGCCGGCCCGAGGCAGGCACAGAGGCATCGCCGACGTGAGCGCTATCGCTCGCGCGGGTTAATGTTGGGCTCGAACGGCGCCCCCACCACCCGGACTGGTGTCGGAGCCGTAACGTCGATCGCCGCGCGTTCGGCGACCTGCGTTGCCTGAGCCGGCGCTGGTGCCAGCTCGAACAGCGCAACGGTGCCGGCCACGGCGACACAGCACAGCGTCACCGTCGCCAGCAGAAACATGTTTCGGTTTTCTTCCTTGATCCGCATGGGCCGACAACGACTGACGTCGGCGACCGGTTCCGGCCGGTCATGTCCGGATCACGCCCCCAAAACAGGCAGAAGCTTACACGAGGCTTACGCCGACCCCCCGAATAGTTATTTTTCCGTAAGACTACTCGGAGGATTTGGCATCAAATCTTAACGTCCGCCGGTTCCAATGCCCGTTGCTGGGATTATGCGTCGGCAGAAGCATTGGGGCGGCTGTGATGAGCTTTTTGAACAATCTGAAAATCGTGTGGAAGGTCGCACTGATCGTGGCGGTGATGGGATGCGCGATGCTTGCCGTCGCCGGCTTCGCCGCGCGCGAACTTTCGGCGACCGTCGACGGATTTGCCGAACTCTCCGCCGCGCAATCCTCGGCGCTCAACCTGACGCGGGCCCAGCGCCGCGCCGAGACCTATCATGCCGCGCTCTATGCGGTCTTCACCGAAGCGACGGAGGCGGGCAACGCTGGCCGTCTCAAGATCGCGAACCAGAACCGCACCGAAATCAGTCAGTACCTCGATGCGGCCGTGCAGGACGACCCGTCGCGCGCCAGCCAGGTCAAGAGCATCGGGGACCAGCTGAAGGCCGCGTTCGCCAGCTGCGATCCGGTACTTCAGGCCGGTGCGCAGGCAAGCAGCGTGGAGGAGAATGCCAAGGCCGCCGAACGTGCGCACAAGGAGTGCGATCCGGTGCTGGACGCGGCGCTCGCACGCATCGTCCAGTTCGTGACCGAGTCCGCACAGGCGGTCAGCAACCGCAAGGAAGCCATCAACCGCGACGCCAGATCCGCGACCTGGACCGTGATCGGAGTCAGCGCCGGCGGCCTGATCGTCGGCATCGCGATCGCGCTGTTCATCGGCCTCAATGCGATGTCCCGGCCGATCGCCCGGCTCAAGCTCGCCATGGAGGGTCTCGCCCGCAACGATCTCAAGACCGAGGTGCCCGAGAAGGAGCGGAGCGACGAGATCGGCGACATGGCGAGGACCGTCGAAGTCTTCAAGACCAACGCGCTCGAGGTCGAACGCCTCAAGGCTGCGCAGCTCGAGATCGAGAAGCAGGCTGCCGAGCAGCGCCGCCGTGACATGGTCAACCTGGCCGACGGCTTCGAACGCGCGGTCGGCGAGATCATCGAGACGGTGGGCTCGGCGTCCACCGAGCTCGAAGCGTCGTCCTCGACGCTGGCCACCACCGCGCACCGCGCGCAGGAGCTGACCTCGGTGGTCGCGGTCGCTTCGGGTGAAGCCACCGGCAACGTGCAGTCGGTTGCGACCGCCACAGAGGAGCTGTCGTCCTCGGTCAACGAGATCAGCCGGCAGGTGCAGGAATCCGCGCGGATGGCGGGCGAAGCCGTCACCCAGGCGCGCACCACGACCGAGCGGGTCAGCGAGCTCTCGATCGCGGCGACGCGGATCGGCGATGTGGTCGAGCTGATCAACACCATTGCCGGCCAGACCAACCTGCTGGCGCTGAACGCCACGATCGAGGCGGCACGCGCCGGCGAGGCCGGCCGCGGCTTCGCGGTCGTCGCCTCCGAGGTGAAGACGCTAGCCGAGCAGACCGCGAAGGCGACCGGCGAGATCAGCCAGCAGATTTCCGGAATCCAGACCGCGACCCAGGAATCCGTCAACGCGATCCGCGACATCTCCGCGACGATCGAGCGGCTATCGGAGGTGTCGTCCACCATTGCCGCGGCCGTCGAGGAGCAGGGCGCCGCGACCCAGGAGATCTCGCGCAACGTGCAGCAGGCCGCTCACGGCACCCAGCAGGTCTCCACTAATATCACCGACGTGCAGCGCGGCGCGGCCGAGACCGGCTCGGCGTCCTCGCAGGTGCTTTCGACCGCCAAGATGCTGGCGACCGACAGCAACCGGCTGAAGGACGAAGTCGGAAAATTCTTGCGGACCGTGCGCGCGGCGTAAGTGAGCGCCGCGGCACTCGTCCGCCGCGCTCACCGCGCCTAATGCGGAAGCAAGAGGCCGAGCGCGAACACCAACAGCATGGCCGTCATGACGACGGCCGTCACGGCGCCGGCAACGATTTTGGCCTTCTCTTTGCTGGTGGTCGAGCGCATGCGGGCTGCATGCTACCTCATGTTGAACTTCGGTCCAATCTGCGGTCCGGAGCCATCCTCGTGACCCGCCTCGGTCAGGCGGCGAGCCTTTGCTGGAAGAACCGTGTGACGCGATCGATCGCATCGGATGTCATCGGGTCGGTGTCGGAGAAATCAAAGCCGTGGGCTTTGCCTGGATAGGGCACGAATTCGGCCTCCGCGCCGACCGACTTGCCGAGCTCGACCAGCTGCCGTCCCTTCGCGACCGGCACGTTCCTGTCTGCCTCGCCATGCAATGCGATCAGGGGCGGCAGGTGCTTGACCTTGGCGGCCATAGCGTCGGGCATGCCGCCATAGAGCACCGCGAGCGCGGCGATACGCTTGTCCCGCGCGGCGGTGTCGGCGGCGACGTAGCCGCCCAGCGAGAAGCCGAGCAGGCCGATGCGCCCGGAACTGTCGGACCGGCCCAGGATGGCCGTCACGGTGGCGGAGACCGTGTTGGCCCAATCGTCGAACCGCGTCGTGTCATAGGCATCGCGGCTCTCATGCGTGCTGGACTTCGGCGTCAGCGCGGCCGTATCGGCCGGTGTCATATAGCGGAGAAAATAGACGTCGATGCCCTTGGCGGACAGCGCATCGGCATATCGCTCGTAGGCGCGGAGCCTAAGCTCGATGCCGCGGGACCCGTGCAGCAAAATCACGGCAGGGCGCTTCCCGGCCACCGTCGCCGCGTAACGTGATACAGGCAGGCTGTCATTGCCGGAGGTGACGCTGAACTGTTCGCCTGGTGCACCGTGTGCAAGGATAGACGTCAGCAGCGCGGCGATGCCGGTCATGGCCGTTCGTCGGGTAATCATCAGCGAACTCGCGCCAGGGAGATTTCGGAGGCGACGCGTCGGCTGTATAGTGTGCTTGCGACGGAATCTTGACGCGAGTCCCGCCCGATGATCCCCAATCGTCCACCCGTGCTCGCCCATGAGCGCTTCGTTGCGGACCGCGAGAGCTTTGACGGCCTCGATCTCGCCGCGCGGTTCGAGCGGATCGAGCGGACCAACCTGTGGGGCGCGGCCACATCCGTCTCGGGCCTCGGCTCGGAGGACCCGGCGACCGCCGCGATCCGGGAGGAGCTTCCTCCCCTGCTGCAACGGCTCGGCGCGCGCTCGCTGCTCGATGCGCCCTGCGGCGATGCCGGCTGGATCGGCCGCATCAAGCTCGACCTCGACTACACCGGCATCGACATCGTGCCGTCGCTGATCGAGACCAATCGCCGGCGTGTGGCCAGCGGCGAATTGTCCGGCCGGTTTCTCGTTGCCGACATCACGCGCGATGCGCTGCCGCGCGCGGATGTCATTCTGTGCCGGGACTGCCTGGTTCATTTGAGCTTCGACAACATCGCCCGCGCCGTTGCCCGCTTTGCCGAGAGCGGCGCGGGCTTCCTGCTGGTCACGACATTTCCCGAATGGGATGCAAATCGCGATTGCGCGGATGGCGATTGGCGCGCGCTGAACATGGAGAAGGCGCCATTCAACTGGCCCGCGCCGCGCGCGTTGATCAACGAGCGTTGCGAGGAGGGCGGCGGCGGCTGGCGCGACAAGAGCCTTGCCCTATGGCGGCTGGATGAACTGCCCGATCGTATCCGCATGGCCACGGCGATGTGACGGACGCAGGCGGAACTCCATTGCGTCCGTGACCGCACTGGCGATACACTTCAGGTTGTGTGACGCGATTTTTGCGTCGCGTGCCGACGATACCGGAGAACGCCATGAAGCCGAGTTTTGCCGTAGCGGCTCTGTTGATCTGGTGCTCCACGCCGGCACTGGCGCAGCAGGACGGCGCCGCGCTCTACGCAGCGCACTGCGTGCAATGTCACGATGCCGGCGATGCCCAGAACCGCGCGCCCGCGCGCGGCGCCATGCAGGCGATGTCGTTCGATCACGTGCTGGGGACGCTGACCTCCGGCAGCATGGCCGCGATGGCGAAGGAGCGCAGCGACGACGAGCGTCGCGCGATTGCTGCTTTCGTCACCGGCAAGGCCGCAATCAACAGCGCGTCTGACGGGCAGGGCCGCTGCACGCAGCAGATCAGCGGCTTTCCGCAACCGCTCGACGGTCCACGCTGGAACGGGTGGGGCGTCGATCTCAACAACAGCCGCTTCCAGCCGGCCGACATGGCGGGGCTGACCGCGGCGCAGGTGCCGCGCCTGCGGCTGAAATGGGCCTACGCGTTTCCCGGCGCCTCGGTATCCTTTGCGCCGCCGACGATCATGGGCGGCCTGCTGTTCATCGGCGGCACCGACCGCAAGGTGCACGCGCTCGACGCGCGAACCGGCTGCACGCTGTGGACGTTCGCGATCGATGCGGCGGTGCGCGCCGCGATCACGGTCGCGCCGCTTCCCGGCTCCGATCAGTTCGCGATCTTCTTCGGCGATTTGCGTGCGAACGCCTATGCCGTGAACGCGCTGACGGGGGCGCTGATCTGGAAGACGAAGGTCGAGGAGCATCCGGCCGCGCGCATCACCGGCGCGCCGGTGCTGCATTCCGGCGTGCTCTACGTGCCGGTGTCCTCGCTCGAGGAGGCCGCCGGCTCGCAACCCTCTTACGAATGCTGCACCTTCCGCGGCAGCGTGATGGCGCTGGAGGCCGCGACCGGCAAGCCGGTCTGGCAAGCCTATACGATCCCGGAAGTGCCGCATCCGACCGACAAGAACGCGAGGGGCGTGCAGCTGTTCGGCCCGTCCGGTGCCGCGATCTGGTCGGCGCCGACGATCGATGTGAAGCGCGGCGCGATCTATGTCGCGACCAGCAATTCCTATTCGAATCCGCCATCCGCGACGAGTGACGCGATTCTCGCCTTCGATCTTGCGACGGGAAAGCTGCTCTGGAGCCGGCAGGCCACGCCGAAGGACGCTTATGTCGTGGCGTGCTTCGCCGCGGACAAGACCAATTGTCCCGAGGATCACGGACCCGACCACGATTTCGGCCAGTCGCCGATCCTGGTGACTCTGCGCGACGGCAGGCGCGTTCTTGCCATCGCACAGAAATCCGGTGTCGTGCACGCGCTCGATCCCGACGACGGCGGCAAGATCCTGTGGCAGACGCGGATCGGGAAGGGCGGTGCGCTCGGCGGCAGCGAATGGGGCTCGGCGGCCGATCAGGATCGCATCTATGTCGCGAACTCCGACGTGCGTTTCCTGCGTGACGGCACCAGGCGTCTCGACTCCACGCAAGGCGGCGGCCTGTTCGGGCTCGATCTCGCCAGCGGGACAGTCGTGATGGAGGTGCCTCCGGTCGCCTGTGGCGATCGTCTCCAATGCAGCCCCGCGCTGTCGGCGGCGGTGAGCCTGATCCCCGGCGTCGTGTTCTCCGGCGGCGTCAGCGGCTTCCTGCGTGCCTATGCCAGCGACGGCAAGCTGCTCTGGGAGTTCGACTCCGCGCAGGATTACAAGGCCGTCAACGGCGTCCCCGCCCATGGCGGCGCGATCGACGGTCCCGGACCGGTCATCGCCGGCGGCATGCTCTACACCAATTCCGGCTACGGCCAATGGAGCGGCGTCGCCGGCAACGTGCTGCTGGCGTTCGAGGTGGGGACGGAGTGAGCGCGAGGCAGGGAGGCGCGATGATCGATGCCCGATGCAGTTGTGGCGCCGTTGCATTGTCGCTCGCGGGGCCATCCCGCGCGGTCGTTGCTTGTCACTGCATGGACTGCCAGCGCCGAACCGGTGCGCCCTTCGGCGTCGGTGCCTTCTACGCGGCTGAGGCCGTCACGATCTCGGGGACCCCAAGCGAATACGTTCGCAAGGCCGCGAGCGGCGGCAACGTCCGCAGCTATTTTTGCACCCATTGCGGCTCGACGGTCTACTGGAAGGCGGACAACCTGCCAGGGATGATCGGCGTCGCCGTCGGCGCGATGGCGGACCCGAATTTCCCGGCTCCGCTAAGATCGGTTTTCGAGCAGTCGAAACATGGCTGGGTCGAAATCAACGGTGCGGAGCACTTCCAGCAAAGCAGTGCGAAGAAGAATGCAAGCTGAGGTTTCCGCCTCAAGCGCTGGTGCCGGCTGAGGGGATTGAACCCCCGACCTTCAAGGCGATCTACGAAGCTTGACCGCTGACCTCGGCAAGCTGAGGTCGGAAGAGCATCAACCGGCTCGCCGACGGCCGCTGGAATAGCCGGCAATAGGAGACTCTCCAAAATGCTAGGCTTGCCACATAAGTCACCTTGCCGCGCGGTGAAAAACCGCGCGACGATGAGTAGCATTGCTTTTTTTATCGCCCGGTTCGTTCTTCTTGGAGAGCAGATCTTGTCGATCGTGGGTGCGCTCTCGCGAGAGGCCAGCACATGATTGAGCTTTGGAACAAGTGGTACGGGACCTTGGCCTCTGTCGAGGCGCTGGCAGCCGTCGTCGTTATTGCCGTGGTGACCGCTGGCATTCTTACGCTAATTGAGAGTCAGCGTCATAGGACAAAACATTGATGGGGAGACGTCGGAAAACGATCAGCTAGACCAGAGTAGTTCAGCAGGTGAGTGGCGCTAAAAAGTGCTCCTATGCAGGAGGATCAAATGATCCTTTCTCGTGCAAGTTGGACAAACAGGAATGCTTCTTGGCGGCAAGCATTTTGCACATGCGCGGTGTTGAGCATACTGGTCGCAGCTCCTGCATTCGTGATGATACTCCTGCTGGATTCCCAGCTCGTCTTGCCAGCGCTCAGTATTCTATTTTTCTCAGACGCGATGATCACTGCGGTTTTGGCTTGGGCAAAGTCGGGAAATGCGACATTAGAAAATGTAACGCTATGGGATGTTGCCGGGGCATTGACCATGTTGGGTTGTGCCGCAGCGATTCTTGGCGAACCAGATCAAGTGGCACTTCTTTTCGAGCAACCGGTTAGACTACATTCGGACGCGGCTCTAGGCGATAGCGCTAGCCCCTGATAACCGGCGGCGTTAGGACCCCCGTTTCTTGGTGGCAGGTATCGGTCAACCGATCCGATGGACGTATGCGATCTCGCTTGCAGCTGCCCATTCCCCTGCGGCGGGGACATGACCCGTGCCTGATTATTACGATACAGATGTCCTTAGCGTTTTCTTGCAGATCGTTCTGATCGACCTGGTGCTCGCTGGCGATAACGCCATCGTCATCGGTCTTGCTTCAGCCGGACTTCCTGAGGCGCAACGAGGCAAGGCGATTTTGATCGGTATTGTTGCCGCGACGATACTGCGCGTCTTACTCGCCGGGTTGGCGACGCAAATCCTCCAGATCGTCGGCCTCTTGCTCGCTGGCGGGATCCTGTTGTTGTGGGTATGCTGGAAAATGTGGCGAGAGTTGCGCACATCCTCCACAGGGCCAACAGGTGCGATGGACGCCGCTGGAGCAATTGCAGGCAGCAAAGCTCGCAAAACCCTCGCTCAAGCGAGTTGGCAGATTGTCGTGGCCGACGTTTCCATGTCTCTCGACAACGTTCTGGCCGTGGCGGGGGCAGCACGCGAGCATCCGATGATCTTGATTTTCGGCCTGGGGCTTTCCATCGCGATGATGGGCGTGGCCGCTTCTTTCATTGCGCGCCTTCTGCAAACTTATCGATGGATTGCTTACGTCGGCCTAGCCGTCATCCTTTATGTGGCGGGTGACATGGTCTTTCGCGGGATGTTGGATGTCATTAACGTTGCGTCGATATGAGATGCTGTTTCACCCTAGATATCCTAAATCGTCAGGCAGAATTCGAACGCGGTACGCATAGGCTGCAGATGGGTGTGAAGCCCGCAGAAGAAAGGGCCGCCTTTGTGGGGCGGCCCTGTCCAAAGTCTATCGACGCCGGTCAAAAAAAATTAGGTTAGAGCAAAGCCAGCCCCGGGAATGAAAACAACTAAGGATACAAACGCCGCGCCCGGTTGAGGGACATCGAAATAAAACAAGCTAAGCGCTGGTGCCGGCTGAGGGGATTGAACCCCCGACCTTCGGTTTACAAAACTGGTCCGACAGTTTTCGCGGGCTTGCCGATTGTTTCTAGAGATGAACTAAATCCCTTGTAAACATGCCATTTCTCCTTATTTTGCTTTCACCGTGTTGCCGCGGGATGGCCGTGGGTTTCCGTTTTGGTGGCTTCTCGGTGGCTACTTTTGAGGGGAAAGACCGAATGCCGATGGTTCGATTGGGCGCGTCATCACTAAGGATCAAGCCGGAGTTTCTACCGACCAATCGAGGCGCCGACCGGTACGTCATTTACTGGGACACACAGCT
The DNA here is from genome assembly GCF_052076005.1 of Bradyrhizobium sp. 63_E2_N1_3. Lineage (NCBI taxonomy): Bacteria > Pseudomonadati > Pseudomonadota > Alphaproteobacteria > Hyphomicrobiales > Nitrobacteraceae > Bradyrhizobium > Bradyrhizobium sp. 63_E2_N1_3. The sequence continues at coordinate 3,590,850 of NZ_CP197235.1, forward strand.
TAAGGGCTTTGGTCTGAAGATCACCGAGAATGGGCACAGGGCCTGGATTGTTGAGTATCGGCCCGGCGCGGGAGGTAGGGGCGTTTCCAAGAAAAGAATAGTATTGGGTTCGGCATCCACATTAACCGCCGAGAAGGCGCGCAGGGCCGCTAAGGATGCGCTGGCAAACGCCAGAGTCGGCGACGACCCTGCGACAGCGCGCGCCGACGGGCGTGCGGCGATAAGCGTATCAGACTTGGCCGATGCATTCATTACTGACCACGTGGAACCAAAGCGGAAGGATCGAACGGCGTCGACATATCGCCGGTTGATCGATGATTTTATCAAACCGAAGCTGGGAACCGCGCGTGCTATTGACCTCACCCGCGCTGAGGTCGCCAAGTTCCACCTATCACTGCGTAAGACAGCGGTCACGGCTAATCGTGCCGTTGCCGTGCTGAGCGCTATTTATTCGTTTGGCGACGCGCGCGGACTTGTGCCGGAAGGGACGAACCCGACCAGGAAAATTGAAAAGTACAAAGAAGAGAGCCGCGAACGCTTCCTGTCGGTCAAAGAATTTCAGCGGCTCGGGGCCGCACTGCGGGACGCCGAGACCCGCGGCATTCGATGGGAGCCGGACCCTCTCAAGAAAGCGAAGCATGCTCCTAAACCTGAAAACCGCGCCGTCGTAACCGACCAGCACGCCGTTGCTGCCATTCGCCTATTGTTACTGACCGGTGCGCGCCTGCGGGAAATCTTGCACCTCCGGTGGCTCGATTGGGACCAGCAGCGCGGTTTGCTCAATCTGCCCGACTCCAAGACCGGCAAAAAGTCCCTCGTTCTAAATGATGCTGCCACGGCTGTGTTGAAGAACCTGCCGAAGCTGGGGCGCTATGTCATTGCGGGCGAAAGGGCCGGCCAAAAGGACGAGCGGCCTCGCGCAGATCTGAATAGGCCGTGGCGCGCAATTCGTCGTCGCGCTGGACTTGAGGATGTCCGCCTGCACGACCTGCGGCACTCCTACGCTGCAGTCGGTGCGGGTCAGGGATTGGGTTTGGTGCAGATCGGCGGCCTGCTGGGGCATTCCCAGCCGAAGACGACAGCCCGATATGCCCACCTTGCCAACGCACCGCTGCGCGCGGCAACCAATATAATCGGCGACACGATCGCCAGTGCGCTTGGGGGTAAGTAATGGCGGCCCTTCCGAAGTCGTTTGATCTGGAAGCGATGAGGCTCCGCGTGCGCCTTCATAAGGGCGAGCGCGAGGCGGTGAAACAGCGCTGCGCAGAAATCCTGGCCGAGGGGAGGCATCGCCCAGAGATTCGGAAGATCGCCGATGAACTGGAAAAGGCTCGGCGCGGCCGACCGAGGACGGGGGCTAAGTATCGATGGTTCGAGATCGGCGAGCGGGACGGGATTCTTCGCGACGAAGGCCATAAGTATGAGGTTCGGCTGAGGCTCTTGGGCGAGGAGTTCGACCTGCGCGACGAGTCGAAGATCAAGACCGCGCTTGCTCTCTATAAGAAGGCCATGGACGAATACGGCGCGGTCGTTGGCGAGGGCTAGTTTCTCATTTTAAGCAACCATCTTTCCTATTATAGGCAACTAAGATCATAGGCCGACACGGCGCATATTCTCTCCATCGCCGCGACTCTCGCGGCAACAGGTGGAGGTAATGATGCACAATCTTCGGGTCGCGGAAGCGGCTGAACACCTTCGGTTATCCAAATCAACGTTGGACAAGCTTCGCTGTCATGGGGGCGGGCCGCGCTACTTCAAGCTCGGACGGGTGATTGTCTATGCGCGGGATGACCTTGACGCCTGGATGACATCGCGGCGGCGGGAGTCCACCGCTGTTGCGGCCAATGATAACAAGCAGGGCGGCACCCAAGCCGCCTAGTCCCAGCTCGATCGGTCCTTAGCCGAGAGCATCGCTCCGAAGGAGCAACCCCTAAAGGGGAATTCCACATTGCGAATCCTATCAGTCCGCCCGGCACCGCCTGGCTCGTCGACGATTGCGTACGTCGATGTCGAATTAATCGACGGCGCCAAACTATTCGGAATCCGCGTCTCGCGGGCTGATGACGGCACGTATCGCGCATTCGGCCAGAACTCCGAGCGCGGACGTACCTGCTCATTCTCTCAAGCCATCGTCGCAGACATCGCAGCAGCAACCATTTCTCAACTCTCATTGACGGGCCATCGCACCAATGACCGCACTCGCAGCTAACAACACCGACAAAAACGATATCGCCGACCTTCGGCGCACACTCTGCGAGAACGGCTATCCCCACATCCCTGTGAAGGATAAGGGTCCGCGTATTCCTGGCTGGGCGAAGAAGCGTATTACCACGGGCCAGGTAGACGGGTATCTTCGCCAATATCCTGACCACGTCCGCACTGGCATTCTGTGCGGCAACGATCTCGTCGCTATTGATATCGACGCGCCAATCGAGGCAGTCAGCGAGAGGCTGTTCACTCGGCTGACCGAGGTTGTGCACGCCGCTGCACAAGCGCCACGCCGTACCGGTAAAGCGCCAAAATGCCTATTCCTATTTCGAGCCACTGAGCCGGGCGACAAGAGTGCCACGCCAGAATTCAAGATCGACGGCGCTAAGCATCAGGTCGAGGTTCTGCGCGACGGGCAGCAGTTTGTCGCATTCGGCGATCACGTCGAAACCGGCAAGCCGTATCGTTGGGATAATGGCTCACCGCTCGATGTGAGGCCAGTCGATTTGCCCGCCATAACCAACAGTGAGATCGCCGCGTTTCTTTCCGAGGCCGAAACTATTCTCGCTGGCCTTGGCGAGCGGGTGAAGGAGAAGCCTAAGACGAAGCGCGCGTCGGCTGGAGATTCGTTCTGGCAGCAGGTCAACACCGCGGCTATTGCGTCGCCAGACCGATGGGTGGAAACGCTATTTCCTGGCGCACAGTACCAACCTGGCACTGGAGCGTGGCGAGTTTCCAGCCAAGAGCTTGGCCGGAAACTTGAGGAGGATATCTCAATCCATCCCGAAGGGATTCAAGACTTCGGCCGCGAACATGGTGCCACGCCCATTGAACTCGTGAAGGAGTTTGGTGGTGCGCCCACCACCAAGGATGCCGCATTCTGGCTATGCGAACAGGTTGGCGTCGATCCCGCCGATCTTGGATGGCAGCAGCGCCAGGCTGTCGCGATCATCACTGGCCCAGTCGCGCTGCCGACGCCCGCCAACGATGACACCAGATCGCCTGCGAACCGTCGTCATGACGAGGACCCTTTCACGCCTGAAGCGTGCGGTGGTCTCATGGCAGACATCTCACAGTGGATTCTCGATACGTCTCGGCGCAAGTCACCCGAGTTTGCGGTCATGTCGGCAATCGCCTTCATGTCAGTGTTCTATGGGCGGCGCGTTATTGGCCCGACCACTTGTGGGGTGAACCTCTATCTCGCCGGCATCGCCGGTCCGGGGTTCGGTAAAGAGGCGCCGCTGCAGCGGTTGGTGAAGTTGCTGCAGGAGACCGATATGGCGTTCCTCGTGGGAGCCGGTGAAGTATCCAGCGCCAGTGCGATCGAGAAAATCCTTCGTCGTAAGCCCGTCGTCGTAATGCCTTGGGACGAAGTTGGTGACGTTCTGGAGTCGATCAACGCAAAAGGAAATGGGAACTGGGCGTCGACAATTCGCAAAGCTATGTTGGAGCTATACTCGAAATCGACCGGTGTCTGGTTCGGCAAGGAAACCATGGATGACGATCGGATCGGGGCGCCGATCCATTGCCCGTCGTTGACAGTCATCGGCACGTCGACACCAACACGATTTTACGGTGGTTTGTCGGATAAAAACCTGTCGGACGGCTTCGCCGCCCGCATGGTCTTTATTGCCCCAACCAAGCGACCGGAGCGCGGCAATCCTCGCGACGGCGGGCTGGTGGTGCCGGAGCCATTGCGGGAGGCGATCAAGGAAGCGCAAAAGAAGTTCCCGTGGCCATCCATGAACTCGCAGGGGAATTGGCGGACGCCCGATGTTCAGCCCCATCTGTACGAAGTCCCGTGGGCTGATGAGGCGGCCGAAGCCGCGTGGTTGGCAATCGAAGATTGGCAGGAATCTGAAATCGAGCGTGACGAAACCAGGGATGGTCTCGTTGGACGATTGGCAGAGAACGCAATCCGGTTGGCCACTTTACGCGCGCTCAGCCGCAGCCCCTCGCGGCCTTCAGTCAGTGTCGAGGATGTGCGGTGGGCACACGCGATCATGTTGGCCTCCGTCCGGTCGCTCGATGATGGCGTCGACAAGTATATGTCTAGCAGCCAGTTTGAGCAGCTCTGCCAGGCCATTCTGTCTTCGCTCCGCTCCAGTCGCGGCGGCTCTATGTATCGAGCTGAATTGCTGAAGCGCCGCGGCATCAGTGGCTCAGATACCAGGACGTTTGATGCTGCGATCCTCCGGCTTCAGGAAACCCGCCAGATCGAGAAGACGGACGGCAAGCGGTTCGTTCTCTCACCCGCCAGTGGTGGGTGAGGGACTTGCAGAATTCTTGCAGAAGAACGGCAATTGCAACGAGGTGGTACTGGAAATTGTGCCACGGTGTTGCAAATGGCAAGAGTTTGGCAAGTGGTGTGGTAGGTGTAAGTATATGATATATATAAATATTATCTATTCACTTGCAGAATTGCAGCATTTGCAATCACTCCCGCTTTTTTCGGATCACTCCGAGAATCCCTATGGGTTGCAAATCTGCAAGTCGGTCTCGGAGGATGGGGTGTGATGATCGATCCAGACACAATTGAAGATGCCGACGACTGCGATGGCGAGTTGCTCCACGCCTACGGGCGCGACACCTCGACTGGCGAGTGGCAATGGCAGTGGGTGCCCGTTGATGTGCTGATCGAGGCAGGTCGCGGCGACTTGGTGCCGTGGTTAGGGTAGGGGGCCATTCCGAAGTTGCCAGCCCACCGCCTTGCCTACCGGCCGCACAGTCAGACGCGCGACGCCGCAGATATGCGGCTTATTTTAGCCCGGTGACACAAGCAGAAAACCTGCGGCGTCGCGTCCGCAAGAGCCGGCATTTGGAGGGGATCGGCGTAGAGCCCTACCTACCCCTCCGCCGCAGCCCACAATCGTCCATTGCGCCGCCCGGATTCAGCAGAGTGTTGAGTTTCCACGAAATGCTCGGCGGAGCCTAAGCGAGCCACGTGCATAGCTGCGAACGATATTGAGGTGCCGGATGCCCGCGGAGGGCGGTGATCGGCCACCGTTGCCTAACTTTGATAGGGAATTGGTCGACGTATCAGCCAAGCAACTCAAATGTGCCCATGAGAACGGAATGACGCGCTGGGTTGGCATTCGGGTCGTGAAGGTTTGGGACGGGCATGTCTGGGTTAGCCCTGAAGAGCGTTTCGGCGAAGTCCGTCAGCGCAAGCGCGACAAGGCTGCGTTCGAGAATTTCGATGCAGAAGCGCCCGATGCACAGGTGGAGTTAGCTCGGGCGATGGATACCGAGAAGTTGCGTGGTCGGCTCGGAAGCGTCCACTGTGTTGGACATGGCTGCGGGCAACAGCACGGCGGAGATTGGCGAGGTCTGGGGATTGGGCGGCCAAAACGCGACGCGGACGGCCGGCAAGAAGGTTCGTGCGGCGGTCGCCGCGCGGAAGACGGCGACGGCAGAAGGAGAGCGGGGTCCGGCTTAGAGCATGCACCCACAAGCATGCGTCAGCTTTGGCGCATTCGGGCCAACAGGCGATTTAGGCCGCCAACTGAGGCGGCTCTACTTTTTCGGAAACAGCTTATCCCTGACATAACGGGACGTGGGCGTCAGTCGAATGCCGCGCGGCTTCCGCCAAATAGCTCTGTCGATCTCGTTCTTGTCGCCAATGGTCAGGGGACCGGATGCTTTTCTGGCGACAAAGATCGCGTCACTCATTTTTTTGCCCGAGCGACGGTTCTTTGATCTTACCTCCCGCCAAAGCTGGACGCCTCCGAGCTTGAGCTTGGGTAGTTCCTCTTTGATTTCTCTTCGCAGGCAGTCTTTATCGGTCTCGCGCGGTAGCTTGCGACCGCCAGGAAACATCCAAAACCGGTCACTCTTGCGGCGCACCAAGAGAACCTTGCCGCGCTTCACGGCTACGAGTTTTGAGGACTTCGCCATTTCCGTTTTCGCCGACCAAATTGGTGAGCAACTATAGCAGAATATCGGTTGAGCCTCAGTTTCCGAAGGCTTGAGGCGATCGTTCCCGGTGGCGCTGCGACCGGGGAGGGGTGTCCGAGTTTTCCGAGAAAAATCGTTTTCAAAAACCGGCGGCCCCCCATTTTACTCGCATCTGCAATTCAAAAGTTGAGGTTAAATAGCGCAGGCCGAGGACAAAGGCTCTGTCATTAAAACTGAGGAGCATCATATGGATGGGTGGCTTGTACGGACTCATTGGATTTTGCGCTCTGAGCTCGCCGCTGTCGCGTGAAACGTCCAGTGCGCTGTCATAAATGAAGTCCGGCCACTGGATCATGGAGGAGCAACCTCGAGAGGTCGTCGGTTTAATTGTGGGTTGCCACTCACGATGATCATGCCATGTGAGTCTGATCCCGGGTTTAAGTGCGATCTCGAAAGACCCTCGAGAAGGAGCCAACTAGAAGCGGTACGCTAGATGGGCTTGCGACGCGGCACCGGCGAGGGCTGATGGGATTTGCCAAAGCTGAGTAACTCTGTCCTGAAGCAAGTCCAGGGCCGGAGTCCAATAGCAGCTCCGTGGAAACGATTCACAAGCGGATCAAGACAAATGGTGTTACGGTTTATTACGTCACGGTCCCGTGGTTCTGTGCATGCACGGCGGCCGCAAAGCAACCGTGAGTTCCTCCCGAGGACTGAGCGGCTCGGCGACAGATCTGCGTTTATCGCTCCGGATATGCAAGGTTAAGTCGATAGCGATAAGGCTACGAAGAGCATTGCAGAAGAGATGATGGTGGGCCAACAAGCGTTTTCCGCATGACCATCATTCACGTCGCAAGCATCATGCGCGACGCCGCGTTGTGGCGCTAGACCATTTGCGGACATCCATTGGAGAAACCCATGGTGACCCTCAACCAGGATATCATGTCACGACGCGGATTCTGCCTGTGCTGCGTGGCGGCGACAGCGGCCACGGGCGGCTGGCTCTCGCCGCGACAGGCTTTCGCGGAAGCGCGCAACATTGTGGACCTCATCCGCGACGACGCCGCCAAAGCGGCCATCAAAGTCCATAAGTTGCGCGACAATGTCAGCGTCCTCGAGGGCTCTGGCGGCAATATCGCGGTCATGACAGGCGCCGACGGCAAGGTGTTCATTGACGCCGGCATCACCGCATCCCGTCCGCGCATCCTAGAGGCTGCGAACAGTTTGAGCCGCGAGCCAATTTCGCACCTGATCAACACGCACTGGCACTTCGATCACACGGACGGAAATCAATGGCTAAATGCGGAAGGGGCAGCCATCATCGCCCATGAGAACACCCACAAGCATCTGCTAGTTGCCCAGAGAGTTGCGGACTGGGATTTCAACTTCCCGTCTCCTCCGCTATCGGCCGTTCCGACCGAAACCTTCTCGTCTGAGAAAGCCCTGAAGCTCAACCGGTCCACGCTTCTCCTTAAATATTACGGTCCCGCGCACACCGATAGCGACTTATCGGTGACGATCCCCGAAGCGGACATTTTTCATTGTGGCGATACCTACTGGAACGGCATCTATCCGTTCATCGACTATTCAACCGGCGGAAACATCGACGGGATGATCAAGGCGGCCGAGGCGAATGTTGCCGCCGTAACCGACAAGACGATCGTCATCCCGGGGCACGGCAACCCTGTCAGCAACAAGGTTGAACTTGCGGCCTACCGCGACATGCTTATCGCAATCCGCGACAATGTCGGCAAGCTCAAGCAGCAGGGCCGATCGCTCGATGACGCGATCGCCGCCAAGCCGACCGCGGCGTTCGATGCGATATGGGGCCAGTTCCTCATCACCCCGGCGCTCTTCACCCGACTGGTTTACGAGGGCGTCTGACGGTCCTCTCAAATGATGGCCATCACCCGTTCTTCCAGTGAAAGGAGTATGGATATGTCTGCCTCCGAGAAGCCGCTTCACATCGATATTCAGGTAACGCTCAAGGACGTGAAGACAGTGTATAGCATCGGCGCGTTGGCGTTCGAAGGCGATCTGCCGGCTTCCATTTTCCACCTTCAGCTGATCACCAACGACATCGCCCACGCGAAGGCCGAATCGGAGGTTATCGCCGTCTTTCACACGAATGCCGGCCACGTGACGCTGCACGACATCGCCTACAACGCCGATCGAAACATCGGGACCGGCAATCCCTATAAGGACCTTGTGGTAGACCTGATGAAGCGCAGTGTGCGCATCGAGCTATGCGGAGCGACCGCGAAGGCTCACAACTGGGGCAATGCCGATCTGCTCCCCGGCATCAAAGTCAACACGGATGCCATGGCGAGGACGACGCAGCTCGTTCAGCAGGGATTCGTAAAGATTACGGAATAAGCGCAAGAGAGCGTGTTGTTTGCGATCTGAGGAGCGTCTTTTCGACTCGAACAGGTAAAACTCCAATGGCCGATGCTAGGGCGAAAGCACGTTCTAGCCCAATACGCGCCATCTCCGGCTACGGAAGGAGAACGCCATGAATGTTCGTACCACTCTCACCTGGGCCGCCCTCGCATTGGTCGCCGGATCCGCCTTGGCACCAAACGGTCAGGCCGAAACGGTCACGCCTAAAATTGCGGAAGCGGTTCCGAACGCCGTCGAGGAGGTTTCGGGGATAAGAGTTCCCGACAGCAAATTGTCGCGCGATGCAGCTCAGGTCATTCGCGATACCGAAAACGATTTGCTGTTTCAGCACTCCATGCGCGTTTACTATTGGGCTGCTTTGGCAGGAAAGCGCAAGGGTCTGACCTTTGATCCGGAACTTCTCTACATAGCGGCCATGTTCCATGATTATGGACTGACTGCAAGTTATGGGGAAAGTCACCTGCGCTATGAAGTGGATGGCGCGAATGCCGCACGCGATTTTTTGCGGAGTCACGGCATTTCGGAAGCTGATGGCCAGAGCGTCTGGCTTGCGATCGCACTGCATACGACAAATGGAATTTCCCCGCATCTGTACCCCATCGCGGCACTTCTTGCCGAAGGAGCCAACATGGACCTTGTCGGCGCCGGCTATGACGACTTCACTGCCGCGCAGCGGAGCGCTGTCGAGACGGTTTATCCGCGTCCGCCACAATTCGCGGAAGGCTTCCTGCAGGCCCTTTACGACAGCCTCAAGCACCGTCCTGAAACCACCCAAGGCACCGGTTTGGCCGATGTAATGGCCTACAAGGACCCTGGTTTCCGTCGCAGGGACTTCAGCAATCTGATGCGGAAGTCGCGCTGGGCTGTCGGGCAATAGGCGAAGCGATCCCTCAGTGGTCCGGTTCTCCCACATGGAGAGCGTTCAGTTCGAAGAGGCTTCGGAGTTTCACAAGAAGATCTTGAAGCCGAAACCAGACTTTTGTCGTCGACGTCGAATGAGGCGCGTCCCTCCGCCTAGCTTGGCGATTGAGTGCGATGATGTGCTCGGCGTTGGGTCGACGGGCTGAAACCTGCGTTGACGACGGCATCAGCGATGGGTGATTACAAGCAGAGCCCACAAGCCAAAGCGTTCTCAGCAATTGATCCCGGTCCCCTCGGGAGCCGGCGGCCCTCCACACCTGCTTGCCGCGACGCTCATCGTTAGCCCGAATTCAAGCGGGCGCGGTGACTTCGCCCGTGGCCTCTACGTTGAGAACGATCTTTCCTTTCGGCGGTGATCGTCGGCCTTCTAGCATCATGTGCGCGTCTCGCGCATCGGCGAGAGGCAGAACTACACCGACGCGGGTTTTCAGTTCGCCGCGGTCAATGAGATCGGCGATTGTGCGCAGCCGCTCGGTGGTCACTTCCACCAAGAAGAAGGCTGCGGTGACCCCCCGGGACTTTGCGCGGTCTTGATCGGGCTGGGACACGGCGGAGATCAGCTTGCCGCCCGGGCGAAGAACCTGAAAAGAACGCATTTGCGTTTCGCCCCCGACGAGATCCAGTACCGCGTCCGCGTCCTTCACCTCTTCCTCGAAGCGTTGCGTATGATAGTCGAATACTTTGTCGGCACCGAGGGACCGCACGTATTCGACGTCCTTCGCCCCAGCCGTTGCGATTGAACGAAGCCGAGCGCGACGAGCGAGCTGAACCGCGTAGGCTCCAACGTTTCCCGCAGCTCCATGAATGACCACCGTCTGCCCGGCTTCGAGGCGAGCGTGGTCGAACAGACCTTGCCACGCCGTGACCGCAACGACGGGAACGGAAGCAGCTTCGGCATAGCTCAGCGAGAGTGGTTTCTGCGCGAGCATCGCAGCGGAGGCCACCGCGTATTGTGCGTAAGCACCAAGGAACTGAGTGTTGGTCACTCCGAAAACCTGATCTCCGACAGCCAGGTCCGAAATGCCCGATCCTACAGCCGCGACCGTTCCGGACAGATCGGAGCCGAGCGTGAGAGGAAGAGGCTGCGGCAACGCGCTCTTGCCGGCCCTGATCCAGCCGTCCCAGGGACCGACGCCTGCTGCGTGAACATCGACAAGAACTTCGCCCGGACCAGGATCTGGCCTTGGGACCCGTTCAAATATCATTACGTCCGGCGCGCCGAATTTGTGTACTCGCCATGCCAACATAGAAGAATCAGGAGGACCATTACCGACGAGAGTGCTTCCCATTCTGGACTCCTAAGAGTCAGCCGCCGGCTTGCGCTATTGCCGAGTTCAAAAGTCACACCTACGCTCGGCGCTCTCCACAACCCGGAGTCTGCACGTTTGAGAGATGGGCTTCGTAGCCTTTATCGCATTTTGAAATTCTAGACCGGGATCGACACAATTTCCCAGCACATTTCTTTGACTAGGGTGGCGAACTTCCTCAGGAGCTTCAGGCCGCCCCTAATCCATGGAGTGCACCACACGAGAACAGGGATCGCTGATCAGAACACGACAACCACACTGCCCGAACGAGACGCTGCTTTCAGTCTCCATCGCACTGCAGTATCTTCATACAGAAGGGTACTTCCGGTCCAACATTCGCGCGTTACCTTGTGGGTATCGATCTAAAGCGTCGGTGGGCATGAATTGCGGTGCTGTCGGCAGTTCAGCGCCCCCAAGACAGGAGTTTAACAATGAACGACATAATTTTCGGCATTAAGATTCCGGATAGCAAGATCGCGCGCGAAGCCACCGAACTGGTGCGGCACCACGAAACCGAGATGTTGTTTAACCACTCGGTTCGAGTCTTTGTGTTTGGTGCGATGAAGGGTGTCCGCCAGAACCTGAAATTCGACTCTGAACTGCTCTATGTCGCTGCGCTGTTTCATGACTTGGGCCTTATCGACACCTATCATACCGAGACAAAACGTTTTGAAGTCGATGGCGCAGATGCAGCGCGCGAATTTCTCAAGAGCCATGGCATTTCCGAATCGAAGGCGGATCTGGTGTGGGAAGCCATCGCCCTACACACCACGCCTGGTATCCCCCAGTATATGCGGCCCGAGATCGCTCTCACAAACGCGGGTGTTTTGGTGGACGTCGTCGGGATTGGATATGATGAGTACACGCCAGAGCAACGCGACCAAGTCATCGCGGCTTTTCCACGCGGTAATTTCAAGAGCGAATTTATCGAGGTTCAGACTTGCTCGGCTTTAAAGAAGCCTCAGACAACGTTCGGGACGGTGAACTTCGACTACATCGAATATCGCGATCCCACATTTCGCAAGCCAAACGCGTGCACTTGGATCCACAACAACCCGTGGCATAGCTGACCCTGCCAGCCGCCGGCCATCTGGAGGTGGTCGGGAGCGATCGCTACGCTGTTGCAGCACTCGGGAAACACAACAGCACGTGAATTATCCGTGCGAGCTTCCTCGACAGTCGCACTGTAGTTCACAGTAATCGGCTTGACGATGGCTGGCGCGCCAGCTGATCGGTGTTGCGCTGGCACTCCCGCTCCAGGGCGCGCCGTCTGTTACTGCAGCGGATTTCGGTATCGATCTGCGCAGGCTAGGCCACAAATGTCTCGATGGCTCGAACATCGACAAAATTATTCAGTCGGCAATCGTCCGCTCGTATTGGGAGGGAATAGTGAAAAATCTGCTTACAACCTATCAGGACGCCCAAAAGAAGAAGATCGCGGTCGGTCACTTCAATGTATCGGATCTATGGACACTGAAGGGCATCGTGGCGGCGGCCAAGGACCTGCAGGTTCCTGTCGTCGTCGGGGTTTCAGAGGGCGAACGCGAGCTTCTCGGTGATAGGCAAATATCGGCTCTGGTCGCAAGCTTCCGCGATGGCGAAGGACTCCCAGTCTATCTTAACGCCGATCACACCCACTCGTTGGAATCGGCGATGGCCGCCGCAAAAGTTGGCTTCAATTCCATCGTGTTCGATCTCTCAGCTCTTCCGATCGACGAAAATATCCGGAAAACCAAAGCAGCGGTTGAAATGCTCAAAGACATCAATCCGTCGATCCTGATAGAAGGTGAAATCGGCGACATCGGAACGGGCTCGCGGATCCATGATGCTGCCCCTGATTTCAGCCGCGGGTTAACTGATCCGGAGCAGGCCAAGGCCTTTGTCGAGGCGACCGGTATACACATCTTGGCCCCTGCGGTCGGCAACATGCACGGCATGCTGCGGAGCATGGTTGAGGGAAAGACTAGAAAGCACCTGGACATTGAAAGGATTGCGGCCATCAAGCGAGCCACTGGGACGTTGCTTACGCTTCATGGCGGGTCGGGAACGGAGGATGTCGATTTCGTCAGTGCCATAGATGCCGGCATAAACATTATTCATGTGAACACTGAGCTCAGGGTGGCTTGGCGTCGTAGCCTGGATGACGCGCTGTCAGCTATGCCGGATGAAGTGGTTCCGTACAAGATCCTGCCCGCAGTCGTGGAAGCGACGCGTCGACTGGTGTACTCTCGATTGAAATTGTTCAACAAGCTCTGAGACTCGATCTTTAGAGGGTTGCTCTCGCTCTTGTCGGTGGAATGGCGGCCACTCACAGTCGCTGAGTTCCTAGCGCATGATTCGAGGTTCCGATTTCAGAGCTTCAACACGTCAAGGCATTCGACCCGCACCGGCCTATTGCAAATGTTCTGAAGTTACTTCCGCTTTCGGCGGGATGGCCGACATTAGCCGGACTTACCGCTGGCTCGCCCGTGCAGCGATTGACCCGGACCGGACAATTGATCCGCCGGATCTACGTCACCCCGACAGGAATGCCCGATCTTAGGCGCAACAGCGCAGGGCCAGGTACTCGAAGCGTTGCATGCGCTTGCGCAGTGCATCACCAGACTGCAACCTGCCGGTGTAGAGCGCCTCGGCACCACGAACTCCGCATTGGTGCCCCGAGCACTGCGCTGTTGCCTCAAGATCTTTGTTGATTCTAAATCCTCAATTCCGCTCGCTTTAACGTCAACTGTGCGTATTTGGCGCCACAATTCTTTGGTGGCAGACGGCCGGTCACCAAGTGCTAAACGCGGAGATTGAGCAATGCCAAAGCACTACGAAACATCGGAGCAGCGGGAGAAGCGAGAACTCGACGAGGAGCTGGACCGGCAATTGCAGCAAACCTTTCCGGCCAGCGATCCGTTGAAAATCACGCGGGGCTCGACTAAACCACACGCAGCAAAGCCGGCTGCGCGCGACGCTGAACGAAGACGCCGCTAGTCTATCGACCAACCCGGCAGAATGGGAGCCGTTGTTCGCTGAAAGGAGGGGTCGCCGGCCCTGCGAACACGGCTGGCCGACGCCTAGCGCGGGCGGAGACCAAGAGACGGCGTCGATTTCTTGGGGGTCTCTTGCCAGATCGCCGCCGGTTTGCAGGCGGAGCGCGCATGACTCGCTCGCGAGCGATGAGCCGCGGCACGCGTCACGCCTTTGGGGCAGGGGCGATCGGTGGATTTGCTATTGTGCGTTCAGAGCCGCCGGGAGGAACAACGAGAACGTCCACGTTCAACGAACGCAGGACTTCTTCCGTTACGCTCCCGATCAACGCCCGAAGCATGCCAGATCGGCCGTGCGTGCCCATCACCAGCATGTCAGGCCGCCTCTCCGAAACAGCACGGGTGATGACCTGCATAGGCCCGCCCTCGGCGACCTGGAGAAACCATCGTTGCGTGCCGAGCTTGTTCGTCACCAGAAACTTCGTCAGCTCCTCCATTGCCTTTTGACGCTCGCTATCGACATATCCGCTGATTACAGCCCCGCTCGCACCAGAGCTGAGCAATCGCGTTTTCGCCATCGGCGAGAAGGCGTGAAGAATCGTGCCCTCCGCCAAGAGTCCGGTGGACAGGCCCACGCGAATTGCATCGGCCGATGTATCCGACATATCAACTGGCACTAGAGCGCGTTCATAGCGCCGCTGCGCCTCGTTGTTCACCATCAGAACAGGATACCTTCCTCCGCGAATAACACGCTCGATTGTGGTGCCCGTGAAGATATCGCGCAGAAACTGCTTGCGATGGGCTCCCATTACAACGAGATCCGCGTCGGCTGCTGCAGCCGCTCGCAGTATCCCGTCAAAAGGATGGCCCTTGACCACAGTCGGATAGCACTGAACGTTTTGCAGCTCCGGCATGGATACGATCTGCTCAACCAGCACCCGTTGTGCCTCACGCTCTTCGATGCGGACCAGCTCTTTTGGCTGATCATCGTCGACGACATGAACAAGGTGCAGCTTTGCATCAAGGGAGCGCGCTGAGAGGCCGGCCTTCCGCAGAGCGCGGTTGGAGCGCGTCGAGAAATCTGTCGCAGCTACGATGTTCATGTCATAATCCTTGTAATTGCGAACGGCAGCAAGAACGATGGCTTGCCAAGTTCGACCAGCGCGGCAATTCGGTTGCCTTGCGGAGGGCCTATGACGCTGTCGCGTGCCGGCTTCGTTCGTCTAATCCACCAGATTGGCTTGGACCGACGATCTGTAGCCGAGAAGCAACCAAGCATCGCGCCCCGCGAACATCCGGAGCACGATATCTTTCTCGCTCATAAGCAACTGTTGTACGCGGTGACGGAGGTGAACCTCTCAACGTCACCTTTTAGGGTCGTGAGGAATTGGCGGTTGGCGGCGAGCGAATGCCTCGCGGAAACCATCGGGATCTGAAATCCAGATGAACATGACCCATGAGGTCAGGACGAGCAGCGCGAAAAACACTGACATGAGAAACTCCCGGCTTTGGTTGCAGAACTATTGAGGTGCCGTCCCGGACGATGTGGCATCGTCCGGGTTATCGGCGGATCTGCAGCTGGGTCCTATAAATCCGGCGTCGTAGCGTTGTAGTCATCACTGCCTCTGTTTGCCGTACGGCTTGTTTGCGAGCGGCATGTGCATCGCCCTGCGGGGCAGCGAGCTAGAGCCCTCGCGGCCGCGACGTGCACTGAGTTCGGGGCTGATTGCCTCCGATCAGGCGGCCAATCTGCAAAGACTTCGGCGAACTCGTTTACTACTCAGCATCATACATCATGCACTTAGAGGTGGCCATGCGATGCAGGAAATCAAATGCGACATTTAGCCTGGATTGGCCGACTCGCCGGTCAAGGAACCTGCTGCAAGAAATCGCGCGTCTCGCGCTAATTGCCCTCTGGTCCGCGAACCTGCGCACTCTTTTCGGCAGTATCGCGAAATCGCGCTGCGCCCACCAATACGGTCAAGGCAACAGGCGTGGTTACCACGCCAAGCCCGATGATTAGGATTTCGTGCAGCACTGGCCTGCTCTGAAGTACCGAAAAGCAAACGATTGAAGCAGCTGCAATGAATACGGTGCCCAGCGTTGTCCCGAGCGTCGGCGCGTGGACCCGCTCGTAGAATGTGCCGAGCCGCAAAAGGCCCAGCGAACCGACCAGTGTGACGGCGGCGCCAACAAGCAGGAGAAATGCCGTGAGAGCCGCAGCCCAGGGCGGCAGGTGTTCGATGCCGTTCATTCCATCACCTCGCCGCGCAGCAGAAACTTCGCCAGCGCAACCGTACCAACAAAACCGAAGAGGGCCATGGCCAGGGCCGCTTCGAAATAGAGCGTTTCGCCGGATCGAATCCCGAACGTCAGAAGCAACAACATCGCGTTCACGGACAACGTGTCGAAGCCCAAAACGCGATCCTGTGCCCGCGGCCCGCGAAAGATGCGGACCACGCCACAGCCGATAGCCAACACCAGAAGTACCTGCGCGGCGGAAAGCGCGTAGATCAGCAAGAGCTGGCTCATTCGAATATCTCCAGCAGATGGCGTTCGTAGCGCTGCTTGATCGTGCGGATCCACTCGGCTTCATCGACCAGGTCCAGAACATGGATCATCAACAAACCCTTCTGTGCATCGAAGTTCACCCACAGCGTTCCGGGGCTCGAGGTAATGATGCAGGCCAGCAACGCCAGTCCGTAGGGATTGCGCATATCGAGCGGAACGTTCACGAATCCGGATTTTCGCTGTCGGCGCCCAAAACCGAGAATGATCCGGCCAACCGCCAAGTTGGAGCGGATGATATCAATCGCCACCAATCCCAGCAGGCGTAGAAGGACGCCGGGTCGCCTGACGCGCGTGCTTGGTAACTCCAGTACGGTGAGAAACCGCCCGCCGACGAGCGCAATCACACAACCGAGGAGGACATGTCCGATCGTGACTGCCTGATTGAGCAGTAGCCACAATGCGAGCAGACAGAAGCTCATCCGCGGAAAGGGCAGGAATCGCGTCATTTGCCGCCCGCCTTTCGACTGCCTTGGGCGCTGATCTCCAGGACGTCGCTGACGTAGCCCGCCGGCGCGTGCAGCGATTGCGCCGTTGCCTGCATGAAACGCATCACCGGACCGGCGAGCACTGTCTGGGCCGCGCAAATGATCAACAGGAACATGATGGGCGCCATCTCGATCAAGCGCACACGCGGCACGGCGCGATCTGGCGAGGCCCAGAAGGAGCGTATGCCTGCTCGGGTCAGCGCGACCAACGCCGCGAAACTGGATACGAGGAGCGCCAACAGGAGCGCCCATCCACTGCCAGGAACGGCACCGCCCGGATGCATGTCTGCAGGACGAAGCGCCGCCGTCAGCAGCGCGAATTTGGCTATGAACCCCGACAGCGGCGGGAGCCCGGCGATGACTAGCGCGCACCCCATAAAGGCGACGCCGAGCAACCCCATCGTGGCCACAATGGCCATGCCGACCTCCTCTTCCGTATCGTCCGCGTCATCATCTTCTCCATAAGCTTCCCGGGTGACGGCGATCACATCAGCTCCGGGTTCGCGGCCGCGCTCGATGAGTTCGGCCAGAAGGAAGAACGCGCTGATGCCGAGAGTCGAGCTAACCAGGTAAAACAGTGCTCCACCGGTGACACTGACTTGTCCGGTCCCTGTGGCTGCCAGTACGGTTCCGGAGGATACCAGCACCGAAAAGCCGCCGAGACGGGCGGTGTCCTGGGATGCCAGTGTGCCGATTGCTCCGAATGCGATCGTCGCCAACCCGCCCCACAACAGCCAGTCACTACCGAAGCCCGCTGACGCGCCGCTGGCCTCACCAAAAAGCAACAGCGATAGACGCAGGATGATATACGCGCCGACCTTGGTCATGATCGCAAAGATCGACGCCACCGGTGGACTCGCGGCTGCGTAGGCCGTCGGCAGCCAGAAACACAGGGGCCACATGCCTGCCTTGAGCAGGAAGGCCACCGCCAGCATGCCGGCGCCTGCTTCGAGCAAACCGCGGCTCTCCGCAGCGATTGTAGGTATCCGCGCCGAGAGGTCCGCCATATTGAGCGTCCCGGTGACGCCATAGATCAGGCTGACCCCGATCAGGAACAACAGCGACGCGACCAGATTGACGACGATGTAGTGCAACCCAGCTTTCACCCGTGCGAGACCGGAACCATGCAGCAGAAGGCCGTACGAAGCGGCCAGCAATAACTCGAAGAAGACAAACAGGTTGAAGAGATCGCCGGTCAGGAAGGCACCATTGAGGCCCATCAACAGAAACTGAAAGAGCGGATGGAAATGCGCGCCTGTCCGGTGCCAACGGGCAAGAGAGAACACAACCGACGCCAACGCCAGGATGCTGGTCAGGAGCAGCATGAGCGCGGAGAGCCGATCGAGAACGAGGACAATTCCGAAAGGAGCGGGCCAATCGCCCAGGCGATAGACTTCCCTGATTCCGGGGTGACCCGAATCAGACATTCCGAGCAAGATCATCGCGACGCAAACGAGTGCAACCGTTGCGGCGACATTGACGGATGCCACTATGTTGCGGTGCCGCTCTCCATTCAAGAGCAGCATGCCTGCACCGGCAAGCAGGGGCAGGACGATGGGCGCAACGACCAGATTTGCGATTCCGCTCACGCCTCGGGCTCCTGACCGTCGACGTGATCGGTGCGAGCCAGGCCGCGCGACGCGAGGAGAACGACAAGGAACAGCGCCGTCGTCGCAAAACTGATGACGATTGCAGTCAATACGAGCGCCTGTGGTAGCGGGTCAGCATGTTTCATTGCATCCCCGATCTCCTTTGCGATCAGCACCGGCGCTCCCGTCCGCGCCCGCCCCATGGCCACGATGAAGAGGTTGACGGCGTAAGAGAGCAACGAAAGCCCGATGATGACTTGAAACGTGCGCGGCCTGAGGACCAGCCACACGCCGGACGCCGCAAGCGCACCTATGCCGATGGCCAGGCTAAGCTCCATTACACCAACTCCTCTTTCGGTCGCTCACCGGGCCCGCGTTGCCCCGCCTGGAGCGGCACGCCGTAGCGACGCAGCGATTGATGCGCGATTGCGATGAGCATCAAGACCGTGGCGCCGACGACGAGCGAGAACACACCGATATCGAAGAGAAGAGCGCTGGCCGTGGGGACGCGACCGAGCAGAGGCAATTCGGCATATGCAAAGTACGAGGTCAGGAAGGGCTGTCCGAAAACGCAGGCGGCAGCTCCCGCACACCCTGCCAGCAAGAGGCCGAAACCCATCCAACGCACCGGCATGACGTGAAGACGAGCTTCCACCCAAACCGTGCCGCGAGCCATATATTGCAGGATGAACGCTGTCGCCATTGCGATGCCGGCGACGAAGCCGCCGCCCGGAAGGTCGTGCCCGCGCAATAGAAGGAAAATGGCCACGACGCCGATCACGGGAAACAGCAGCCCCATCATCAATGCCGCGGTAGCAAGCGTGTCCTTGGCAGTGTCGCCCTTCTGTCGATCGGGATGAGCCTCGTCGTGGGTATCCTGGGCATGCTGCTGTTCGGGAACGGGAATGCTTTCGGGGGCCGGACGGAAACGGCGCAAAAGCGCGAAGACGGTCAGTGCGACGACCGCAAGCACCGTGATCTCGCCGAGCGTATCGAACCCGCGGAAATCAACCAGGATGACGTTCACCACATTGGTTCCGCCACCCTTCGTGTATGCGTTTTCCACGAAGTATCGTGAAATGCTGTGATTATCCGGGAGCTGCATAGCTGCCAGAGCGAGGGTGGCCAAACCGAGCCCGGCGAGGAGCGCGATGGAGAAGTCGCGAGCGCGGTGCCACCGAATGCTGCCGCGTGCCTCGTCCGGGCTTGATTGAGCAATGCGTTTTGGCAGCCACCGCAAGCCGAGCAATAGGAGAACCGTCGTAACCGTCTCAACGACGATCTGCGTCAGCGCGACATCGGGAGCGGACAGCCAGACGAAGCTGACGCAGGTGACGAGGCCCGCGGTCCCGAGCAGTATCAGCGCGACCACCCGATGAAATTTGGCCTGGACCGCGGCTCCTACCGCGCAACCGACGCCCACCACCCAGAGTGATCCGAAGACGAGGTCGAATTCACGCCCTGATGGTCCCGTCAGCGAGAGGCCGCGGGCGTACAGGGGTAGCAGGGCAGCGACGAACGCCACGCCAGCCAAGATTCGCAATTGTGGTTGGAGGTGTCTCGTCCCGAGATTGGTGGCGAGCCATCGCGCAAGGCGCCAGGACAACGTCACCAACACCCAGTCAAAGATCCGCTTACCGTTGATGCGACCGAGCAACGGCGGTCCCTCGTGCACGAGCAGGTAGGAGCGCAGCATGACGTAGACGCCCAACCCCCCGACCATCGCTACTATGCTCATCAGAAGTTCGGGCGTAATTCCGTGCCAGAGACGAAGGCTGTACTCCGGCATCGCGGAGCCGAGAACCGCCCGAGCAGCCGTATCGAGGATCGGCGCTACGGTGAGAGCCGGCGCGACGCCGACGACGAGGCATGCCAGCACGAGCAGTTCGGCCGGAAGTCGCATCAACAGGGGCGGCTCATGTGGAACGCGTGGCAAGCCGGTTGGAGCCGGGCCGAAGAACACGTCGCGAATAAAGCGCAGTGAATAGGCAACCGTGAACGTGCTGGCGAGAGTGACGATGTACGGCAGCGCCTGATCGACGAGGGAATTGTCATGGACCTCGATCGTCTCGGCAAAAAACATCTCCTTCGACAGAAAACCGTTCAGCAACGGCACTCCCGCCATTGCCGCGGCAGCCACCATGGCCAGCGTCGCCGTAATCGGCATGAAGGCCCATAGCCCGCTAAGGCGGCGGATGTCGCGCGTGCCGGTTTCGTGATCGATGATGCCGGCCGCCATGAACAGCGATGCCTTAAAGGTCGCGTGGTTCATGATATGGAAAATCGCCGCGATCTGCCCGAATGGGGTATCGAGTCCGGTCAAAAGCGTGATCAGTCCGAGATGGCTGATCGTCGAGTAGGCCAGTAGCCCCTTCAGATCCTGCTGGAACACGGCGAGAAACGCGCCCAGAAAAAACGTGATCAGGCCGATCGAGCCCACCAGCCACAGCCATTCATTCGTTCCACCCATTGCCGGCCAGAGCCGCACCAGAAGGAACACTCCGGCTTTCACCATTGTTGCCGAATGGAGATAAGCGGAAACGGGAGTTGGAGCGGCCATCGCGTGCGGCAGCCAGAAATGAAACGGGAATTGCGCGCTTTTGGTCAGAGCGCCGAGAAGGATCAGAACGAGTGCGGGGACATAAAGCGCGTGCGAACGGATCACGTTGCCGGAAGCCAGCACCTGCTCCAGGTCATAGCTGCCGACGATGTGCCCGATCAGCAGCACGCCAGCGAAGAGGCAAAGCCCGCCCGTCGACGTGATCACCAGCGCCATGCGCGCGCCGTCTCTCGCAGCCGCGTTGTGGTGCCAGTAACTGATCAGCAGGAATGAAAAGAGACTGGTCAGCTCCCAGAAAAAAACAAGTTGCAGCAGGTTGCCGGAGAGCACGATTCCAAGCATTGCCCCCATGAAGGCGAGCAGGAGGGAGAAAAACCGCGGAACGGGATCACTGGGTGACATGTAGTAGCGGGCATACAGCACCACCAGAAAGCCGATGCCGGTGATCAGCATGGCGAAGGCCCATGCGAACCCGTCAAGCCTCAGCACAAATGCGAGTCCAAGTTCAGCGACCCAGTCCGTTCGCCACCCGACAACGCGGCCATTCGTCACGTTCGGATAAGCCGCGCCGATGAGGCAAAAAGCTGTAAGTGCGATCGATCCAGCGAGCCATGCTTCAGCGTTGCGTGCATTGACCCGCAAGAGTGCCGCAATAAAGCTTCCTGCGAAAGGAAGGACGAGAACGGCAAGCAGGAACATTTGCGTTCATTGCCCCAGGCTGCGAGGTGGAGAGATGCTTCGCTGATCCTCAATTGCTTAGCCGAGGCGGATCGATATCTCCACTGCTAGATTTAGCGCCATTGTGATTGGTTTGACCCGGAAACCGCCATTCTGGCGGACACTGGCTCCGCAATCGAGCGGTTCAGATCCAGTGTGGAAGCGTGCCAGTCGCAGCGGCGACGACGGCCGCGAGAGCGCCGAGCAACGCGTAGAATCCGCAGAGCGCGATCACCTGCCAGCCACTCATCTCGACCGGCTCGGTGTCCTCAGCTGGGCTGACTTCGGAGCGGTATCGCATGTCATGGCGCCCGTTCAGTGTTCCATCGCAGGTGCAAGCGATCGACGCCGACTATAACAATGGCTCTGTAGAACTACGGCTCACATTCACGTCAAACCGCCCAGGCCTACCGGTGAAGCGACAAGAGTGATCGCCTGCAGCAACGCCAGCCTGGCCATCCCACGCGATGTAATCTTTCGACGCATGTTCTTACGCAGCCAGGCAGTCCCGCGTGATTGTCCGCCCCTCTCACTCCAACGACGTCCCTTTGTCCCCTCTCGATACTTCGCGTGCACAGGTGCTGTGCGGTTTCGTCGCAATGTTTCCAGGGAAATGAACTACTATAGTCAGAGCATCATGGCTTATGTCATCGACATTGATGCGCGCACCGCGCGTTTTGCTCTTCACGCCGGCCGCCTCCAAGCAGGCGGTTAGCCGGACGGTGTTCGCGCCGTCCGGGCTCTTTTCCAGCTTTCGTGACCTCCACTCGAGAGGTCGTCTTGAAGCAGAAGGAGTGTGCCGTGCTGCCTCTTCCAAAAATCGCGCTGACCGCATCAGACTATCCGCGGCTCGAACAGCTCGCCCGCCTCGCCGTCCAAAAAGGAGATTTGGACGGGATATTCCTCATGGGCGAAATCAACCGCGCCGATATCGTCCCGGACGAAGCGGACAACGTCCGTCCGTTCGTGACGATCGGATCATGGGTCACTCATTGCACGAATTGGGGCGTTCCGCGTCGCACCGTGCAATTGGTCTGGCCCGAGGAGTGCTGGTCGGATCCCGCCTCCATTTCGGTGTTGACCCCGCTGGGTGCGGCTTTGATCGGACTGCAGGTCGGCGATCAGATGCCGTACTTTGTCGCCGGATGTCTGAATGTCGTCAGGGTCCAAAGCCTGACCCCATCGGATTCAAAGGTCGTCCCACTCTTCCGGAGAGGGACGAGGCGGTCAGGCAACCAGTTCGATGACGACCCCGGACCAACTGCAGCATAGGAGCGATCAATGCGCAATTTCGAAGCTGAGAGCCTGCGAGAACAGCCGGTGTTGCCGCCGATCAAGATCACTGAGGACGAATCGCGGCGTCTCAGTTCTTTGGCCAATTCGAGCATGGATCTGTTTCCGCGAGTCGCCCATTTTCTGGCTCGAGAAATGGAACGTGCCACGGTGACGGACGAGAACAACTTGCGAGGTGTGATCAGGATGGGGTCGAAAGTAACCTATCGCGATGACGAAACGGGTGCGAGCCGAGAGATCGTGCTGGTCTATCCGCATGAGGCAAACATCGAACTCAATCGGATCTCGGTCCTGACGCCTGTTGGAGCGGCCTTGATCGGCCTATCGCCGGGGCAGCGGATCGAATTCGAGACACCCCACAAGCGCACCAGGGGCCTGACCGTTCTCGCTGTTTCCGAATAAGGGCTGTACGTTAAGTCAGATCGAGCCTCGCCGTCTTGCGATGTGGGCGCGCCGTCTAGGAGGGCGTCGCGTCTGGATCGCGGGCCCTCTCTCGGGCGGACCCGCTCCCTGAAGACATGACGAAACTCGATGCGCAATGGGATGCTGCGATCAACGATCCGAATTTCGACGCCTTGCTGCCAATGTATGCCGCCGACGCCAGTCTAATGCCACCCGGCGCAGCGCCTCTGGACCTACGGCGATACGCGACTTCTTTGCCAAAAGAGGCACGAGCGTCAGAAATCACAAGCTTGAGCTTGTAGAGACTTTGCAGATGGGAGACTACGCTTACCTCGCTATTCAAAGCTTCATTTGGTAAAGGGCGAGGAAACGACCATGCTGTCCGGCGGTACCGTTCAGCTTTATGCGCACCAATCCAACGGCGAATGGAAGATTAAGTCCGTATTTTTGTTCGGGAATAGTCAAGGCGCATTTGATATCTAGCAGCATTCTTGAGCGACCCGTTCTGGTCTGCGGCTCGAATACTTCGAGCGAGAGGCATTTGCATGACGGACCTGCGGTCGTTGATTGAAAATCCTAGCCGGTGCCACGCTCCTCGGCGTCGCGCGCAGGGCCAGCGCACAAAAAGTCAAATCATTCACCATTGCCTACCTCGCCTACTTGCAGGTGAGGATCGTAGCTTCGTGCGGAATTTTTTTGCGCCGTCTCGATCAGCTTGATTAACGTGACGGAAAAAACCTGCAGTTCGTCTATCGCTCGGCAGAAGGCCGGCCGGAACTCTTGCGAGGCCTTGCGTCCGACCTCATTCGGATGAAGCCTGACGCGCTTGTCACCGGATTTGGCACGGTTGCCGCCACGGCGGGCAAGGCAGCCAGAAGCGGCATCCCCGTTGTACTCATGGCTGTGGGCGATCCTGCCGGCGCCGAGGTCGTTGCAAGTCTCGCCCGGCCCGGCGGTAACGTCACCGGACTGTCGGACCTAGCCGCATATAGGGCATCCGGGCTTCAGCTGTTGCGCGAGATCGTCCCTGCCGCCTCGTTGATTGCCGCGGTCTTGAACCCGGGCACGCCGTACGCGGCCCTCGCCTACAGGGAACTCGAGACCGCAGCGCATGTCGGGAGAATAGAGTTACGGGTCTTGTGCGCTCGCCCGAGGAGATCGCGCCGCAGCTCGAGGCCAGCAAGGTTGCAGGAGCCGGGGCCTTGCGATCCTCGAGGACCGCCTCACGTTTAGTAGCGGACCGAAATCGCCGCGGCCGCCTCCCGCCTGCATTCGCCCGCTCTCTACGGCTACCGCGAGTTCGCGGAGGCAGGCGGCCTTATGTCCTACGGCACCGATCATGGCGAGCAATGGCGGCGCGGCGCGGAGATCATCGACCTCATTCTCAAAGGCGGGAAGCCGGCAGACATCCCCGTCGAGCGGCCGACCACGTTCGAGCTTGTCGTCAAACTCAAGACGGCTAAGGCCTCAAACATTGTGGTGCCGTCAACGATCCTGAGTCGTGCCGACAGGATCATCGAATGAGCGTCGCCACTTCCGAAATTGGCCTAAATGCGAAGTGCACGATGTCCGCTATTTAGTCGCTATCGGGGTAAAAGCGGACGTCGCACACAATCCGCGGGCGGTATTACTGCGCTAGAAATCTGAATGCGACAACCAGCGCCACCATGCTCGCGAAAATCAGCAGCGCCGCGAGGGTTTTTCGGGTCATTGGCCTCGTCGAACGGCGCGCAGCCGATTCACGGGGTTGAGATCTAGGCGGTCTCTGGGACCGCACGACTTTGCCCTCTGTCGTTGGCGTCCGAGCCTTTGGTTCCGGCGCTGCGCCCACGCCTCCCATCTCGCTGTAATAAGCGCTGTAGACCTCGCGAACGGCTAGGGCCGTGGATTCGGCCTCGCTCATTGTCTCGAGCCGAGTTCGATAGTTAGTCAGAAAGCTTTGGGCGCTGGACGGCAGGTCATCGAAACCACCGAGCTTGGCCATCATTAGCCAGGTGGCAAAATCCGCCTCAGCCTTCGTGCGCGCTTTCTTGGCGATACTGGCGCTGGAACCGGAGGACATGGTGGTCCGATTGGTTGGAATCCGGCCGCGAGGCTGTTCGTCGACACCATCCGCGCGGCAGGAAGGGCAATTGGCAATCCAGTCACAGTAATGACAGCGCGGGAGAGTTCAAACGCGAACCTTACCAACCAGTCGGTTCCTGGCCCAGGTTGAAGCGGAGTGAGCAGGCTGGCTAGGGTAGGGGCTCACCTCTGCTGATGCCCCAACGTGCTTTCATTGAACAGAAAATTTCTGTTTAACTCCTATGAGCAACATGCTGCGATGCGCGCGCCGGCAGCCATCTGGCACCCGAAGGAACCCTGCTCAGCTTCCTAAGGTTTGCATGCACAGTCGCTCTGATGCGTTGGAGACAGCTGAGGCAATGCCCCGAGCCAAGCGCACGCCGCCGCTAGTCTGTGGGAGTATCACAAAGCCGAGACGGAATTGATCGGCAAGGCCGTGGTGCTGACGGATGAAAAGGCAGGGACTGTCGAGGAATTGTGCTTGGACGAAGCGCACGTTTGCGTCTTTCCGTCGCTGGCCGTCCCGGGAAGTGGCCCGTCTCAACGATTAAGCTCCTAGAGCGATAGAACTTCACCGCGCGTATAATGATCTGATGTTATCGGCTAATCGAAGCGACTCGCCCAGTCTCCGATGAATGCCGAGTTGGGGCGGCTCTGGACCGTCCCCCTCTGGTGCTCGACCGCGCCGGCTTTCTGGTCGAGCAGTCCGCCCTCAGCCCGCACATCTTCGACGAGGCAGGCCAATGACCATCGCCCTGATCGCCGCCGCCTGCTGGATCGGGCTGAACGTCCTCGCTGTGGGGGCCGGCGGTCGCTGGCGCAAGAGGCGAGCGCGTGAGCGTTCACGAGATCATATGGTAAGCCACCGCCGCGGCCCTGGTCTGCACAGCTGCTGCCTACGGCATCGGCTGGGGCTACGTGCTGATCCGGCTGTACATCGCATACAGGTAGAGGCCGCTGTCTTAACAATGACTGCGAAGGTCAGCTAGCCGCCAGGTTGGGCAAGTAGGAAGGCACGTCGCCCTGCTTTTTGCGCTCGGCGATAAGCTCCTTCTCAGCCTCGTACCAGAAAGTGTCCATCTGCCTTGCTGGTTGGCCCGCCTTTTCCCAAAGGAGGTAAGCTCGATT
Source organism: Bradyrhizobium sp. 63_E2_N1_3 (assembly GCF_052076005.1). Taxonomy (NCBI): domain Bacteria; kingdom Pseudomonadati; phylum Pseudomonadota; class Alphaproteobacteria; order Hyphomicrobiales; family Nitrobacteraceae; genus Bradyrhizobium; species Bradyrhizobium sp. 63_E2_N1_3. Next base: position 3,617,364 of record NZ_CP197235.1, read on the forward strand.
CCTGATGTCTTGCTCGGTCATACCCGTCATGTGAGAGATCTCCCTTTCCGGGAAAACGTAGGGCGAGGTGTTGAAGTTCCTGCACGGAGTGAACCCGCGATGCGACGCGGCAACCCATGAAACTAAAGTTTCGCAGCATTTTCTGGTCATGCCGAGATACTTCTTTCATATCAAGCACGTGCGTGGCGAGATCGACCACCAGGATGAGGAACTTCCTGACAAGCATGCGGTGTGGAACGAGGCCACTGTGACAGCCCGTCAGATGCTCCAAGGCATTGATGGGAAGCTGACGCCGGCCCGAGACTGGCAGATGGAAGTGACGGACGAGTTTCAGACCACGCTTTACGTCCTGCGCATTCAAGCTGAAGTGCCAAAGTGAGGCCCAGAGACCCGCCTTTCCACACGATTTGCTGGCGTTTTGTGGGTATGATCCTGACCTGCGTAGTTCGCGCACCGCCTGCTTCGGGGGCGTCGCTGCTAAGACATGAACCGGCCTGAGCTCGGCACGCCCCGCCTAGAAAAGCTCGAGGTCGGCCCCCGGCCAAATCCCGGCGTTGCCCAGGAGCGTCCCACATACGGTCCCGACCTGAGCGGTTTGCCCGTCGTATTCGTTTGCGGGGTCGGCGTGCCATTCAGCCTCTACGAGACCGGGCGCGTGCTTTGGTGGATCATCTCGCCGAAGCCGGCACAGCAATGCACGGATGGATGACCGCTTCTGAAGGAAAAGCAGACTACGCAGGCAATTTGAGCATTTCGCCTTTTGGACCCATGGCGGACATAACGCACTCCGGCGTGATGTCTTCCCCTACGTTGCGGGGAGGTCGATCTTACGCGGCTTGCAGTATCAACTCGCTCACGCGGTCTGGTGCATCGAGCATGGCCATGTGCCCAAAATCCGGCAGTTCGAATGTGGCCCAAGACTTGTCGCTCTTGCAGTCTGCCAGTGCCTTGTCAAAGGGCGGCTGTGGAAATTTTGGGAGCCGGATGTATGTCTTCTTCGCCACCTTTTGGAGCGCCCCGGAAACCTTGATCTGCTGGAGATAGGTGCCGACTGGATGCGGAGTAACCTTAGACTCGGCGAATGCCCGATCGCGTTCGGCAACAACACTGGCCGGATAATGCGCCGATCCGCGAACGCCCGCCTCGCCCTTGTCGATGGCCATTTGTATGCCTTTGCGGACCGGCTCGGCTGCGTAGTCCGCCACCCTTTGTCCGTCGGCCGGAATGTAGGCATCAAGCCATACAACCGATGAGACGCGATCGCCGATGCTTTCGAGTGCACCCGAGCCTACAAAGCCTGCATAGGACCAAGCCACGAGGCAGACGTTCTCGAGACTTTCCCATTTGATCAGGTTGACGACGTCGGCAATGTGGGTGTCCAGATCGACATCCTTGCTCAGCAAATGCGAGCGCTCGGCTAAACCCGTGAGTGACGGAGCGAACACTTTATGGCCGTCCTGTTCGAGCCGGTCAGTGACCCGGCGCCATATCCAGCCACCGCAAAAAGCCCCGCTGACAAAGACAAAGGTCTTTCGCGCCGATTGCGCGCGGGCGGCACCGACCGCCCCTGGGGTCGCTGCTGCCGCGAGACCGCCGGCTGCAGCACTGCGCAGGATGCGACGGCGGGTAATTCCACCATTCGTCATGACAAAATTCCTATGGTTTGAGGAAGATCGGGACCGAAGCGGATTGCAACCTTGGAGGATATCCGCGCGTCGGTTCGCGGCCAAGGCCTGCTCGTGGCCCGTTTGAGACGTGCCCACTATCCTGAGAATGTCCGTTCACCGGGGGGTAGACCGGAAGTCGTCGTGCTCCGGCCAAACCGACGCGAATGACCCCACCCAGACATCCGTCTGAATGAGGGATCAGGGTGCCATCGCTGACAAAACAATCTGTGATGCCGTCGGTCCAGCTCATTCCAAGCCGTCTTATAGGGAGGCAGCCCATCAAAGTGCGGCTTACGAGCGGTCTTAAGAAAAGGAGGACTCAATATGGCAACATTCATCCTTGTTCCCGGGGCAGGCGGCATGGCTTGGTATTGGCACCGTGTGGCCCCGCTTATTCACGCGTCAGGGCACGAACCCGTGGCGGTTGACCTCCCTGGCGACGACAGGCACGCCGGTCTTGCAGCGTATGCTGACATCGTCGTCCGCTCGATCGCGGAACGAGCCGATGTTATTCTGGTCGCTCAGTCGCTTGCAGGCTTCACGGCACCCCTCGTTTGCGCACGTGCGCACGTGCGGATGGTGGTGTTTGTCAACGCGATGATCCCAGAGCCGGGCGAGACCGCTGGCGTATGGTGGGGCGCAACAGGAGCAGTAGAGGCGCGGGAACAAGCTGCGGCGGTGCGTGGCTATACGGCGGAATTCGACGTGGAAACGTACTTTCTGCACGACGTGGCGCAGGAGGTGCTGCGCGCTGGCCCTGAAAAGCCTCGCGAGGAAGCCGAGACCATTTTCGGCGAGCCCTGTCTTTTCGAGCGTTGGCCTGACATCCCAATTCATGTTCTTGCGGGAAAAGATGACCGCTTTTTCCCAATCGAATTTCAACGGCGTGTCGCGCGCGAAAGGCTCGGAAAGGAGGTGGCAGAAATTCCCGGTGGCCATCTTGTTGCGTTGTCGAATGCGGAGGGACTGGCCGAATGCCTTGTTGCCTATGAGAAGGGTTGATTGCGGGCCAGCTTTGCTAAATGAGTCTAGGTCGGCTCATGGCCCTTCAGCGACCTCGGGAGACGTCCGCTTTCCCCGCCGCATCTGGTCGTGGCAAATTCAGGCCCCCACCATTACCAGACATCGAACGTTCATTCGGCAGATCGGATGCCTCGCGGATCGATACCTCGGTTCGAGGCGACGTAATCGATCTCGCCGCGCGTAGTACCGATATCCATTAGCTCCCTGTCACTTAGGTCGCACAAGGTGGCTCGTAACCTCGCCACTGTTGAAATGCATCCCAATATATTTCGAGAGGGCTGTAGACTTGCCGCTTTGCGGCTGCCTGTCTCGGCTCGGTGGCCCCGTGGACCGTGCTCATTGCGATGTGTCCAGGCTGGACTGTTTCACGAGCCGAGGATACCGGGCGATGCGCTGGCGCGCTTAACATCCGGCTTACTTTTTCCTCCCCGGCGGCTTATTCTTTGCGCCTGCAACCGGCAACAGAAGCCGTTGGAGGCAACGTAGGGAAATAGCAACGTGCGCTACCTCTTCGAGGAGTACGCATTCGACACTGACCGCCGGGAGCTACATCGCGGAGCGAACGTCGTGGCCATCGCGCCCCAGGTATTCGACCTGCTCGACTACCTGCTCCGCAATAGGGAGCGCGTCGTTAGTAAAGACGACCTCATCAAGGCCATTTGGGACGGGCGTATCGTCTCCGATGCAGCGCTGACGACCCGCGTGAACGTCGCCCGGAGCGCGATCGGCGATTCCGGCGAGGAACAGCGCCTGATCAAAACACTGCCAAGGAAGGGCTTTCGCTTCGTTGGCCCGGTGCGGGAAGCGCAGAGGCCCTTAAGCGTGGCGGTGACCGAAATCCCGGCGGAACAGCCGAAACCCGTCCTGCCACTCCCCGATAAGCCCTCGCTCGCCGTTCTCCCCTTTACCAACCTGAGCTCCGACCCGGAGCAGGAGTATTTCGCCGACGGCATGGTCGAGGACATCATTACCGGCCTGTCGCGGTCCAAGTCGCTTTTTGTCATCGCGCGACACTCCACCTTTACTTACAAAGGCAAGGCCGTCGACATCAAGCAGGTCGGGCGTGAACTTGGCGTTCGCTATGTGCTCGAAGGCAGTGTGCGCAAAGCCGGCAATCGAGTCCGCATTACCGGGCAGTTGATCTACGCTACGACAGGAGCACATCTTTGGGCGGACCGGTTCGACAGTCAACTCGAAGATATTTTCGACCTGCAGGATCAAGTAACGAGCTGCGTGATTGGCGCAATCTTTCCTCAATTGGAGCGCGCCGAAATCGAGCGCGCGAAACGCAAGCCGACTGGAAGCCTTGAGGCCTACGACTATTATCTTCGCGCGCTATCAAGCTTTTACCAATTCACCCGCGAACAGAATATTGAAGCGGTTAGACTGAGCCAGGCCGCCAACGTGATCGATCCCGAATTCGCCGCAGCATACGCCCTTGGCGCTTATTCCTATCTGCAAAGAAAGTTCTTCGGCTGGAGAAGCGATGCTGCACAGGAGTGTGTTGAAGCCAGGCGACTCGTAATGCGGGCAATTGAGCTCGATAAGGACGATCCAACGGTGCTGGCGAGGACCGGACAGGTGATCTCTGAATTATTGGGTGAGGTCGAGGAGGGCGCAGCCCTCCTCTCACGGGCGATAAATCTAGATCCAAATCTCGTCATCGCACGGTATTCGCGCGGCGGAGAACACCTTATGCTCGGCGAATTAGACGCGGCGCTCGAACAATATGAAATCGCGGTGCGTTTAAGTCCGCTGGATCCATTAATATTTTTTGCCCAGACCGGGATAGCATATGCTCATTTTATGGCGGGTCGGTATGACGACGGTTCATCTTGGGCAAGGTCTGCTGTCCTGCAGCGGCCAAATTATGTGAACGCACAATTTATTCTGGCGGCATGCCTTTCGATGTCTGGACGGGTTGAGGAAGCACGAGTCGTCTTTGCGCGCCTACTGCAACTGAAGCCGGTCCTACGTATTTCCAGAATCAAAACAAGATTTCGCAGGGCGGAAGATATCGAAAGATTGTCGCAAGCTTGCCGGATGGCGGGCCTACCGGAATGAGCCGCGCCGCCTCGCAGTCCAGTCCCGCTGTCGACGCACGGATTGTTCCCGTCTCGTCAGCGCTGATAAGGTCGACGCTGATTGGATGAGACACTCGGGACGTGAAGTCATCGAGCGACCCGGCGACTTCCGGTTTTGATGCTGTGGACGGCTCCTCCACCGGCACGAGAGTGCCAAGGAGTGGGCGCCGTCTGAGGCTCCCACGATTCGGAGGAGCAGCCTATGCAGTCATTTTCGACAGTCGGCCTGGATATCGCGAAGTCGGTCTTTCAAGTGCATGGCGTTGATGCAGCCGGCCAGGTGGTCGTACGCCGTCAGTTGCGGCGCCGGCACGTCCTGGCGTTTTTCCAGAAGGTGCCACCATGTCTTATAGGGATCGAGGCTTGCGCATCATCGCACCATTGGTCCCGCGAACTGCAGGCGTTGGGGCATACGGTGCTATTGATGCCTCCGGCCTATGTGAAGCCCTACGTCAAGCGGCAGAAGAACGACAGCACCGACGCGGAGGCGATTTGCGAGGCGGTCACGCGACCCAATATGCGGTTCGTGCCGACCAAGACGGTCGAGCAACAGAGCTGTCTGATGCTTCACCGGGCGCGCCATCTCTTCATCCGCCAGCAGACGGCCGTGATCAACTCAATCCGCGCCTATCTCGCCGAGTTCGGGATTGTCGCCCCTGTCGGGCGCAGGGGTGTCGAGCAACTGCTGGAAGTCGTCGCCGATATAGCCGACCGCCGGCTCCCCGAGGTGGCCCGTGCGTGTCTTGCTGCTCTCGGCAGTCAATTGCGGGCATTGAAGGCCCAAATCCTGGAGTTCGACCGACGCATCATCGCCTGGCATCGATCAAGCGCGACGAGCAAACGGGACGCGATCCCCGGCGTCGGGCCGGCGTTGGCAACAGCCTTGGTCGCCAGCATTGCGGATCCCAAGGCTTTCCGATCGGGACGGGACTTCTCGGCCTGGGTGGGGCTCGTGCCGAAGCAGAACTCGAGCGGGGGCAAGGACAAGCTTGGCAGTATCAGCAAGCAAGGCGATCGCTATCTGCGCAGCCTGTTCACGGCTGGCGCGCTCGCCGTCATCCGCTATGCCAAGATCCATGGCACCGATCATCGGCCCTGGCTCACTCGATTGTTGGCCCGGCGCCCCACCAAGGTTGCCGCTATCGCACTCGCCAACAAACTCGCCCGGATGGCTTGGGCGATGATGGCCAGGAACGAACGCTACAAGGAACCCGCCGCCCTCGCGGCGTGAATGAGATCACACGGGAAAGCCCGGCGTGACGTAACGGTTGGGAAGGCGAACAGCACGTAATGCAGTGCCGGTCGATCCGGCGATCAGGACAACCCACATGGGCCACAGCATCGTCGAATGCGAGGTATTGACCGGGACCTGATCTGCGGAGGGCATTATGGCCAGCGGTCATGTGAACCGCGCAAACAGGCCGAACACATGGCTGTCCGACCAATGCTGTGACGTGAAGATTCTTCTTGCCAACCTGGAGCCGTCCACACATGGCCCATCGCGTCATTTCGCTGCGCTACGGAATTTGGTCGCTATCGGAGCATAGCGGACTCTGGCAAGCCGTCCGCCCGGCAGATTTATGGGTTCACGGCCTAGTCATCTGGAACGCAAGTTCGCCACATTAGTTGATAGCTCGAATCTCTACAGAGGAGAGAGCTCGTGGCGAATGCAGGTGAACGAGGCCGGCCGATCGCGCCGTTGGTGCTTAGTCCGCAGGAGCGGGCGTACTTGGAGAGGCAAGTTCGTCGTCATCGCGTTGCCCGATCGCTATCTGAGCGCTGCCGCGCGATCCTGCGGTGTGCGGATGGCTTGCCAAGCAAGCCGTGGCTGCCGAACTCGGCCTCCACGAACACACCGTTGGCAAGTGGCGTCGCCGATTTTTGAAGGATCGCTGTGATGGCCTGCTTGACGAGGCCCGCCCTGGCCGCCCTCGAACCATCAACGACGACCAGGTTGCTGAGGTAATTGAGCGGACATTGCGTACAACGCCACCCGACGCGACGCACTGGTCGATCCGCTCAATGGCTGGGGAAACTGGCTTTTCCCACACCACGATCCGCCGAATGTGGATGGCGTTCGGCCTGCAGCCGCACCACAGCCAGACATTCAAGCTGTCGAGCGACCCGCTGTTCGTCGACAAGGTCCGCGATATCGTCGGCCTTTACCTGTCCCCACCGAACCGAGCCCTTGTCCTCAGTATCGATGAGAAAAGCCAGATCCAGGCCCTGGATCGCGAGCAGCCGGTCCTGCCGATGATGCCGGGCGTACCGGAACGGCGCACGCACAGTTATGTGCGGCATGGTACGACCTCGCTGTTTGCCGCGCTCGATGTCGCCTCGGGGTTCGTCATCGGCAAATGCTATAAGCGGCACCGGGCAGTCGAGTTCTTGAAGTTTTTAAAAGGGATCGATGCTCAAGTTCCTGAAGGCCTCGATGTCCATCTCGTCATGGACAACTACGCCACCCACAAAACACCTAAGATCAAAGCGTGGCTCGCCCGTCGGCCGCACTATCATGTCCACTTCACGCCGACTTCCGCGTCATGGATCAATCAGGTCGAGCGCTGGTTCGCTGAACTCACCAGAAAACAGATCCAGCGAGGTGTTCACACCTCCGTCAGGCAGCTCGAGGCCGACATCCGTACCTTCATCGACCTGCACAACAGAAAACCGAAGCCATTCAAATGGACCAAGTCCGCAGACCAGATTTTGGCTTCCGTCAAACGCTTCTGCTATAAAGCTCAGCGGACTTTATGTGGCGAACTTTAGATTCACGTGACCTAGCAAAGCCGGTTTTGGTTTCAAGAGGAGGCTGAAAAAAAATTGTCACCGATCGCCCGACGTTACAGGTCCTCGCGCCACCCCTTGAAGAACGGATGCCGCACCTTCCCCTCGGCCGACTTCGCTCGGTACTCAATCTCAGCAAATAGCTTCGGTTCGACCCAGATGCCTTTGTGCGCTATCCGCTTCGCGTAGGGCTGTGTCTTCCGGACCAGCGGCTCGAGGCGCCGCCGCAGCTCGGCCGCCGACGTCTTGTCGAAGCCATGGTCGACCTTGCCAGCGTAAACCAGGTCAGAACCCTTTCGCCGAGCAAGGTATATGCCGTCCCATTTGCCGTCGTCGAGCGCGAAGCCGGCGATGGTGAGTGTCTCGCGCTGGGCGCAGGTTTTCTTGACCCAATTATTGGTGCGGCCGACCGGGTAGGCGCTGTCGCGCACCTTGGAGACGACGCCTTCGAGCCCGATCTTGCAGGCATGGGCAAACATCTCGTTCCCGTCGATCTCGAAACTCGCGCTGAACTGAACGTCGGTGCCGGCAATGATCTTCTTCAGCTCCGCCTTGCGCTGAAACAGCGGTAACTTCCGGATGTCCCTGCCGTTGAGGTAGAGCAAGTCGAAAGCGACCAGAACGATCTTCGTTGACTTGCCTTTGAGCTCATTCTGCAAGACCGAGAAGTCCGTCGTGCCGTCGGTGGCAGGTACGACAATCTCTCCGTCGATGATGGCCGAGCTCGCCTTGACGTGCCAGGCGTCATCGGAAACCTTCTTGAAACGCTTGGTCCAGTCGTGGCCGCGCCGTGTGAAGACCTTGACGGCTTCGTTGGCGAGGTGGACTTGCACGCGGTAGCCGTCGAACTTGATTTCGTGAATCCATCGCTCGCCGGATGGCACGCGGTCGGTCGCGGAGGCGAGAGCCGGCACGACGAAGCCGGGCAGGGGCCCCTTGACACCGAGCGCTTCCGGCTTTTTCCGCTGGAAGGCCATGGTTACACGAGGCGCAGGCTGAACTGCCGCGCATCTTGAGGCGCGTAGCGATCGACGAACTCCTGAAGATGCGAGGGGACGTCGTTCAGTTGGAGATTACAGCGATGTTGAATTTCGCGTGCGACATCCTCTGACACATCTTCGGACCAGCGCTCCGACGTGTTGAAGGCGACCACCTTGATAGGGCGCTTGTACTGGCCCGCCATCAGGTCTTGAATGACCGTCTCCAGGTCGGCCGCTTCCATGTCCGTCTCGCGCCAAGCGCTGCCGGCGCGGCCAAAATCGTCCGCGACCAGATAAACGGTCGGCTCATCGGCCGGAATAATGGACGGGGTCCACCGGGACTGACGCATAATACGCAACTCCACAAAGAACCGGGATTCAATTTGACGGGGCCCGATTCGTTCCAGAAACTGTGAACAGGGGCGCCAGAGAGGCAAAGCAATATCGGGAGGACGAAATGGCGGTCAACAAGCCCACCGGCGACAACGCTCGCAAAGGTGCGGTCAAGAAGCGTTCGCAGGCGAAGGCGACATTGGGTGGAGCTTCCGCCTTCACTAAGCGCGACAAGGCGTCCGGCGAATTCATGGGCGTCAAGAAGCCCGCGAAGGGCAAGAAGGCTGCAAAGAAATTTAAGGGCGTGCGGCTTGAGAAGAAAGCTACCAAAAAGAAAAAGGCAAAGAAGAGCTAGGCGGCTCTTCACGTGCGCCCTGATCTGGACGTTCGCTCAATCCTGATCTCAACATAGCCCGTCAGAGTAACGCGAGCGGACAACGAGTTGCCGGGAGGAATTACCCGAACCCACCCTTCTTCAGGATTTGCCGCAGTGTATTCGATCTGCTCCGCATCGTTCAGGAAAACGCGGATTTGGAATTCGTCGAGCAAAAGATTGCAATAATTGCGAAAGCCTTCTTCGTCGCAATCCCTTGCAACCGGTCCATGAAACTGCGGCTTTCCAACCAAGAGGCATCCCGTATTCATAGCAACGCGCGCCACGACAGAATGCTGTAACAAATGGAGCCGTTCCTAACTTCCGGTCGAATCCGGCCAGGTACCGTCTAGGCGGCGGTCGGCAGGCAGAATTCGAACGCGGTACGCATAGGCCGCAGATAGGGTGTGAAGCCCGCAGAAGAAAGGGCCGCCTTTGTGGGGCGGCCCTTTCCAAAGTCTATCGACGCCGGTCAAAAAATTGGTTCGAGCAAAGCCAGCCCCGGGAATGAAAACAACTAAGGATACAAACACCGCGCCCGGTTGAAGGCATGGAAGCAGCGATTTGTGTCAGGAATATTTCGTCGGCTCTGTTCCGCGCAGGAACACTGAGAGCGTTGCACAGGCGCAACGGAGGAAGCCCGCAAAGTTAATCTGGGACACCCAACATTTGTTAGAGCCTGCGATGAATCCAGGGGCGGAGAATATCCACGGCGCCCCAACTTCGAGCCGGTGCGTCGTGGCGGTCCCGGTGTCTCCGTTCCTCCAGCCCGGAGGCGCTTGGGGCCGCTCACATCAGTCGAGGGACCTCAGTGTCGCCAGCCGTCCTTGTCGACCTCCACCCGAAAACCTTCTGGCATGCGCGGCACTTCACCTTCGCCAGCAGCGTTGCAGGCCGGGCAGGGTGCGCCGGCGCCGCCACAGGTGCAGGCGCGCGGGCCGTCCCAGGGGCGCTCCGGGTGGTTCTCGCAGACCCAGCCGAGACCGTCGCAGTTGACGCACGTCACGATCATTCCGGCGGCCGCCGGCTTTTCCGCGGTGGGCATCAGGCGGCCCCGCGCAAGGGCAGCGTCAGCTGTACGTCGAAGCGCCTAGTGGCGTTGGCGGCGATGAAGGCTTGCAGAGGATATCTCGGCGTCGGTGTCGGCTACGCGCTGGGCCAGTGCGTCGGCGACGTCGGAAGTCGCATCGCGGGGCCACCCCTCGACGGGATTGAAGGATACAATTCGGACCGGATAGGCGTACTGGCCGGATAGGAGATTTTGCAGGATTGTCTCGAGGTCGGCGTCAGCCACGTCGGTCTCGCGCCAGGCGCAACCGGCGCGCGCGCCGAAGTCTTCAAGCACTAGATTGATGTCGCGGTCGAGGCGGTCGGCCGGCACGATCGAGGGCGAGGAACGCATACGCTACTCCGACATGACAAGGCGAGAGACGGCCCCGGCAAAGGGGTCAAAGGGGGTAGGCCAGGGCCGCTCCGCCAGCTCGGCCAGCGAGCCAGCGACGACTCAAATATCAGTCGCCTCTGTGGTTCCTTTTCCAAACTGAAGCGGGCGCTTCGTATTTAACCAGTGTCATAAGACTGATTTTAACGGGGCCTAACTTGGTAGAAGGTAAGCCAGCGGGGAAGGCGCTGCTGTGACCCGCACGGCCAACAGAAGGCAGAGCCAGTGATCAACATTGCTGAGTGCCGAGAACATGCTGACCTCTACAAGAGACTTTCTGGCGCGAGCGGCATTTCCAAAGATCGCGCCGACATCGCCCGAACTTATGTCGGTTAGGCTGGCCAACTGGATAGACTTGCTTCTCTCGCGAGGAACGAGCAGAGGTGGGGGGCCGGCCTGCTTGCGGCATCAGTCGCCTAGTTGAGTGGCCCGTTTTACGAAAAGAACATTTGAGGTCGGCGTCGTTTTGGTCAGATGAGACGGTACTATTTTGATCTCATAGAGGGTGACGAGATTTTCCCGGATGAGGAAGGTCTAGAGCTCTCAACCATAGCGAAGGTGCAGGAACAGGCGGCTCGCTCGCTTGCCGATATGGCCAGAGATGCCGTCCGCACCTTAGGGGGCGATAGCCAACAGCTGTCGATTGAAGTCCGGGACGACAGCGGTCCGGTGCTCCACCTCAAATTCACATTCGCGGTCGAACGGCGCGGGCATTGAGGCCGCCTCAACTGGCGCCCTGGTCGAATTTCGCGGTGGCATAGGTTCGTTTCAGTGTGGGAACTGATCTTACTTTTAACTAGTTTTGGAGTCGTTGTGAACTGCTCAAGGAGCCGCGCCATGGGAGAGCGCCGCAGAGTGAAGCAAACCCGGTCCCTTGAAGAACGAATGGCCGAGCAGGCCGCCGCCAAGCTCAAAACGTTGGCCGATAGGTTGCCGCCAGGCGTCGAGCGCGATGCCCTTCTAAAGCGAGCCAGGACCGCCGAGATCGGCGCCCATATAAGTGACTGGCTGCGCTCGCCGGGCTTGCAGTCACCCAAGTAGGCTGGAACAATTGTTCACTTTGATACTTAGGAACATCGACACGACACGGTGACTCGATGCCCAAATGGTTTTGATAATGTCATTGCTAGGGACTGCGCTGATCGGCACCATCGTCATCGTATTCGAGTGGCGCGCGCTAGTCGGGCACTGGCGCCTCAAGAGGCGACCGCCCGCGAATTCATGATGGACGTGAAGTAAGGCCGCCTGAGTTGGCGGCCTCTGTTCAAGAGTGGACCGCCAATAAGGCAAACTAAGGCCGCTCCCTCAGTCCCAGATTTCCTTCTGGCAGGTATCGCAGAAAAATACCGGGACGGTCCTGGCGTGCTCCACGTCCACTATCAAAGTAGAGACGCGAGTAGGATCGCGGCAGGTGGGGCAAATGCGGGGGCTGGTTTCCTGTTTCGGTGGCCTCTTTGGATTGTCCACGAGTATCTCCATCGCTCGATGTCCGTGCCAGCTCGAAGCCGACGTTCCGCTCCCATATGCATATCTTTCAGTGTGATCGGTTCCGTTCCCGATCTCGAACTATACCGCTTTCTGCGAAAGCAGGTAGAGCTGATTGCCGGTTTATCCTAAGCTCATGACCATCTGGCGCCCCCATAACCGCCAAGGTGATCTCCAAACGGCCCCGGCAATTTAGTCTTTTGCGGGGGCCGCTTTTGCGCTGCTGCCGATCAGCCGGACATAGGTCCCGCTTTCGTGCAGCCCGAGCCAGCCGCATTCAACTGCATACTTGATGCCGGCCCCAAACTCCGAGCCACTGGCTTTTAGCGTGTAAAGGAACGGCGAGTTGATCCGCTCGATGTAGATGCGACCGTCCTGAACAGCCTCGACGTTCGCTGCGAGCTCGACGAGCTTGCGCGCGGCCGCCTCCGGATCTGCATAGGGTCGTTCTTCGGTGTGCTTCATCGGCGTGTCCCGTTGGCCACCTGCGCGGCGGCGAGCTTCTCGCGGCGCGCCCGGTTGGCCGCAACCTCAGTTCGCCAGTCGCGATCTTGGCGCCATTCGGCGAAGGCATTGTCGGGGATGCTCGGCTGTAGCTCCGACCATGCGGTCTCGAAAGCCTCGCGCGCGGCTTCGAAGGTCGCGGCCGTTCCGTAGCGGTGCTGGCCGGGTTCTAGACCGGGATAAAATCCGCACGACCAGCCCCACTGATCGGCGAGCACGGGCACGCCGGCGCGCATGCCGATCGCGCCGATGCGAACGTCGTTGAAATAGATGTGCCAAGTCTCCTCGTGCGGGTTGTCGGCGCGGCGGCGGGTGAGGGTGGTGTTATTGATCATGGCGACAGGATAGGGACTAGCCGAGCCTTGAGCCAGCCGCTGGGACTTGCTTCACTCATTTGCCGGTCGCCGCGCGCGACATCTTGCGCCTCCAACTCCCCGGACTCCCGGGCCGCGATGTGGTATGCTTCAACTGGATTTAGCGTGCTCCTGAGCCTCCTTGGAGGGCTGCATGAGGCGGCGCGATTTCATCAGTCTTCTTGGCGGTGCGGCGGTGACATGGCCGCTCACTGCGGCGGCACAGCAAAGAACCAATAGCAAGCGTCTTGCTGTCTTCAGCCCATCACACCCAAGCGTGGACCTGCACTCCCACAGCGAAAACATAGGTTCCCGAGCCTTGTTCGCTGAACTTCGGCGGTTGGGGCAGGTCGAGGGACACAATCTCAAAGTCGAAGCTTACGGCCGCGAGCAAAATTCGTCCGGCCCCGAAGCCCTGGCGGCGGAAATCGTTAGGAGCAACCCGGATGTCATCTTTATCATTGGACCTGGCGCGCCCTTTTTCAAAAAGCTGACATCGCTTATTCCGATCGTGGTGATTACCGGCGACCCTGTGAAGACAGGGATCGCCGAAAGTCTGGCTCACCCGGGCGGAAATTTCACGGGAATTAGCATCGACGCCGGTGTTTCCATTCATGGAAAACGGATTGAACTGTTGCGCGAGATGGTTCCAACGATGTCGAAACTTGGCTGTCTTGCTCTTCGGTGGTCATGGAATGGACCAGTCTCAGGTCCCGCAATCCGGGCCGCGGCCGAAGCGGCGGGCCTCCCTCTCGCGGTGGGTTTAGTGGAATTTGGTGCCAGCGAAGCAGACTATCGGACGGCGATCGAGAGCATCGCGCGCGAGGGTGCACATGCAATTGTGGTCGTCGATTCGCCTGAGGTCGATCAAAACAAAACGTTGATCGTTAGGTTAATCGGCAACGCGAATCTTCCGGCAATTTTTACGCATCTTAACTACGTCGAGGCCGGGGGACTAATGGCCTATTCCTTCGACCTCATCGAATTGTTTACGCGCGCCGCCGACACCATCGACGCGATTCTCCGAGGAGCAAAACCCGGCGACATACCGATTTATCAAGTCACGAAATTCGAGTTGTCCATCAACCTCAAGACAGCCGAGCAGCTGAGGCTTTCCGTACCTCCTGCGCTCGTCGCGAGGGCCGATAAGGTAATTGAGTGAACGGGCAAAGGTCCGGTGTGGCGCCCCTTTGACATGCCAACCGCTCTGAGCAACGTCTGAGTTCGAGGGTATAGCGGAAAACATTTGCTCCGTTCGAGTGTTTCGCATTTTGACCCTGGCTGTTCTCTAATTCCGGGCGTGAGGTCAAGCTCTCCTTGAACATCCTTGCCGGGTCCATGGTTCTCTCCGCGGTAGGGGCGTGCCCTCCGCATGATGGCGTAAGATGACGCTGGCGGATCAATGTGTGAAGCGCGCTTTGCTCTTTCGAGCGTCGCAAAGCCAGGGGCGATCTCACCAACGCCAGCGTCCCGGCAGGGACGTTCGCTCCCGCTGGTCGGCGGGAACTCGTTATCCTTTATGCAGGTTGCCCAGCAGCATCCTTTGATGACCATTTGAATTCGGTGCCATCGATCCACATCCGATGCAGAATGACGGCAAGTTTGCGGGCAACCGCAACCTTGGCTTTGCGTAGCCCGCTTCGTTTCGCAAGCCGAATGCCCCACGCCTTGAGTGCTGACCATTTTGCTACGCGTGTGAGCAGCACATTGGCCGCCTCGTAGAGGTAACCTCGGAGCATCTTATCGCCGCATTTCGAGATTCGGCCCGTCCAGTCAATCTCGCCGGATGCGTATCGGCGGGTCGTTAGCCCTGCGTAGGCTCCGACGCTTCGTGATCTCTTGAAGCGAGCGGGGTCATCGATCGTCGCAAGGAAGCAAAGGGCCGTGACCGGGCCGATGCCAGGAGCCGTCATGAACCGTCGCACCTGAGCATTATTGCGAGCCAGCCGCAGCACCTTGCGGTCAAGGTCCACAATCTGTTGCTCGATGGCCTCGCGTGCCTTCAGCAATGGATCTACCGCGGCAAAAAGCTCTGACCGATCCTCGGCCAACTGCGCGGCGCGCACAGCAAACATATTCATCTTTGCCCGTCCGATGACCAGGCCAAGATTCTTGAGGAGCCCCCGGATTTGATTTTCGATATCCCGCTTGATCTTGACGAGCAGAGCTCGACTGACAAGAAGAGCTTTGGTCGCATGACTATCGAGATCTTTGACGCAAACCTCCTTGTACCAACCACATTGCATGATACGCGCTATGCCAGCGGCGTCATTTCGGTCGCTCTTGTTGATCTGCATCTTCAGAACCGCCTTCGCATGCCTGGCGTCAATGCAGACGATGGGCAACCCCATCTTATCCAGCTCGGTCCACAACCATGTCGACGTTGCTCCGGTCTCGAGCCCAATCCGAACGACGTGTGGCGCATGCAATTTGATGAATGTCGCGATCGCCTCCGGGGCAGAAGCAACCACTCCTTCGCGCTCGACCTTTCCTGTCCGATCGACGATGCAGATCGAAGTCAGTTTCAGCGATACGTCTAATCCGACATAGTGTTCCATTACCTCTCTCCTTCATTGCAAGGCCCTGAGGGAGGGCCTCGTCGATTCCAGGAGAGCTGATTCCCAGAGCCTGAGTATGGCTCGAGCCCGGAATTACCCCATGTGTGAAAAGTCGCGAGTCGGCTACGATTCTTCCGTTTCCTGATGGGGGATACGGATGGGACGCTTCGTTGAAGGCGCGGACAGATCCCAGCTGACGCTCTTGCCGGAATGTCTGGAGGATTGGGTAAGCGAGGACAACGCGGTCCATGTGATCGATGTGTTCGTCGAGGCGCTCGACCTGCATGGAATGGGGTTTGAGCGCGTGATCGCCAAGGAGACGGGCCGGCCCTCCTATCATCCGGCAGTCCTTCTGAAGCTTCACATCTACGGCTATCTCAATCGCGTGCAATCCAGTCGCCGCCTGGCACGTGAGACGTGCCGCAATGTCGAGGTGATGTGGCTGATCGGCCGCCTGGCTCCCGACCACAAGACGATCGCCGATTTCCGGAAGGACAATGGCGCGGCGATCCGGAAGGTCTGCGCGAAGTTCGTTGCGCTATGCCGGCAAATGGGCCTGTTGCAGACCTCAAGCGTCGCGATCGACGGCAGAAAGTTCAAGGCGGTGAACAACCGCGACCGCAACTTCACGCATGCCAAGATGGCGAGGTGGATGGCGCAGATCGAGGAAAGCGTCGGTCGGTATCTGCGTCAGCTCGATAGCGCCGATCGGCAGGAGCCTTCGGAAGCGATCAGCATCAAGACGACGAGGATCAAGGAAAAGATCGCTCGATTGAAGCAGGAGATGAGCCGTCTAGAAGTGCTTGACGCGCAGATGCGCAACACGCCGGATCAACAGATATCGCTCACCGATCCGGATGCCCGTTCGATGGCCACCAGCGGACGCGGATCGGGCGTCGTCGGCTACAATGTCCAGGTCGCCGTGGACACCGAACACCATCTGATCGTTACGCACGAGGTCATAAACGTCGGCAATGACCGTGGGCAGCTTGCTCGGATGTCGAAGCAAGCCAAGGAAGTGCTCGAAGTGGACAAACTCGAGGCCGTCGCCGACCGTGGCTACTTCGATGGAGAGGAGATACTGGCTTGCGAAGAGGCTGGCGTCGCAGTGACCTTGCCCAAGCCCATGACGTCGGGCGCCAAGGCTGAGGGCCGGTTCGGCAAACAGGACTTCGCCTATCTGCCGGATGAGGACGTCTACCGCTGCCCGTCCGGTCAGCTGCTGCCCTATCATTACACCAACGTCGAGCATGGGATGACGCTGCGCCGCTACTGGTCGACGGCGGCTTGCCGAGACTGCGCGATCAAGAGCCAATGTACGCCGTCCAAGGAGCGCCGCATCACGCGCTGGGAGCATGAGCATGTGGTCGAAAAGGTTCAGAGACGGCTCGATTCCAATCCCGACGCCATGCGGATGCGACACGAGACGGTCGAGCATCCCTTCGGCACGATCAAGACCCGTATGGGGGCGACGCACTTCCTGATGAAGCGCCGACGGAACGTCGCCGCCGAGATGGCGTTGCACGTCCTCGCCTATAACCTCACTCGGGTGATGAACATCGTCGGCAAACCGAGCCTGATTGCAGCCATCCGAGCCACTTGAAGGCGGGGAAGTGCGTCCAAAAGCGCCACCGCGCGTCGCTATAACCACCTTGGCCGGCTACTTGGACGATCCGACGCGAAAACATCGGCGGCCTGCAACGATTGTCGACCACGGCCGCTTCTGAGCTATCCGTTTCCACACAACTAAGACCCGGAACGGACATTCTGAGTGTTGAAAGTCGCGCCCCCAAGAGTTTCACTAACTCGGCGGGTTGCAGGTGTCAGCGCTGACAATGGCAATCGGCCTGACGCACAGTGTCTTCGTTCCATTCAATGAAGCCATCGGCATTCTTCTAAGGTGCGCGAAACATTTTCGCATCCCTGTAACTTAAGTTAATCGTGGGGCCTAATCGAATATCGGACCACATCGATCATCAGACTGCCCGGTCGATCTGTGACGAGGTGGGTGACAGATTGCAACAGAACTTATCTCTCGAAGCCTCGCCTCTGCCGCCGTACCTCGAACGTCTAGTCGATGAATTGCGCAAACAGGAGCGTCATTCAATTGATGGCGTCGCAGCGCCCGCTAACCGTTTTCTTCATGCGACGCGACGGGTAGTCGCGGCCGTCTGAGCGCGTAAAGAAGAAGCCGTCGCCGCTCTCAACCCGGAGGAATAGATCAAGGATTCGACTCATCGAACAGTTGCGAACGCGAGTGTATCCATGAACGGAACACGCAGTAACTCAAAATACGGGCTTCAAGCCTTGGACGGGCAGCAGACGCAAGAGTATCGCGTATATGTTATGGGCCTCGACGGACATATCGAGCTTCGCATCGATCTAAGGTGCGAGGACGAAACCGAAGCCAAGAAGCGCGCCAGATCCTTAGCTGACGGGTACGACGTAGAGCTATGGTGTCAAGATCGAAAGATTGCGGAATTTAAAAGTGAGTAAGGCCACCTCAGTAGGCGGCCTCTTTCGTGCTCACCATCCTGCTACGTCACCTTATGGCCCGAAGATGCCCTGACGGTTGGCGGAACAAGGGTCCGCTTTCGAGACGAGACCGAACAGTTGCCGACTCAGCTTCGGATGTCCGCCTGTGACCCCATCATTTGGGATCGCTTGATCGTTTCGCAGCTGCTATTATTCGCACTGGCCGGACAGACGCCCGGCCTGTCGACCCGATCGCCTTTGCAACGATACGGGGATCGCATGAGACGGTTTGCAGTTACAGTATCCGCCCTATTGGTTGTGCTGCTTTCCTTCGCGTCGGCGGCCACAGCTCAATCACTGGGACGAATGGCGCGGATCGGGATGCTTTGCGCGCCCGCTTGCAAGGTTGCCTTTAATGAGGCGTTTGTGGACGAACTTAAAAAAATCGGCTGGGTGGAGGGCACCACCATCACGATTGAGCGGAAGGACCCGGATTATCACCTCGACCAGCTTCCGGCGCTTGCGTCAGACCTCGTGCGGTCGAAACCCGATCTCATCGTCGCGTTCACCCCTTACGCCGCGCGGGCTGCAAAGAACGCCACATCCGACATCCCCATCGTAATAATCTTGGTCGCCGATCCGGTTGGTATGGGACTCGCGTCAAGCCTTGCCCATCCTGGCGGAAACCTGACGGGCGTCGCAACGATGGACAGGATCGATTTTGGTGGCAAGTTTCTTGGTATTCTTCGAGAAGTTTTGCCACAGGCCAAGCGCGTAGCAGTCTTTCTCAACACCTCAAATGAGATGCATCGGCTGGTGTTTCCGGAGACACCAACCGCTGCAGCTAAGCTCGGCTTTCAGTTAGACGTGTTTGATTTGCGCGAAGCGGGGGAAGTGGCTAGCGCTATTGCCGCTGCGAAAGCTCAGGGAGCAGAGGCACTGGACATATTTAGTGACCCAATATTTTCCTTTCCGTCGAACCGTGTACCCGATCTCGCGGTACAGGCCGGCTTACCATCGATCTCCTTCGACCCCGACTTTGCGCGAGCGGGTGGATTGATTTCCTACGGGCCGGACTTTCTTGCCTTGGCTCGAATTGGGGCCCGCTATGTCGGCCGAATTCTCAAGGGCGCCAAAGCGGCCGAGCTTCCTATCGAGCAGCCCACCAAATACCTGCTTGTCATTAATCTCAAGACGGCGAAATCGCTCAGTATCGAAATCCCGGCGAACGTCCTGGCGACCGCGGACGAGGTGATTGAATAAGGCTTGTCACTTCCGGTTTTGTCCCAAACCGGCGGTGGGAAGATGGGCAAAGCATGTCCACTCTGCCCGGGTATTTCAGACGTCAACTCGTTCCGCTATCGCCAAGGCATCGTCCACTTCGATGCCGAGATATCTGACCGTGCTTTCGATCTTGGTGTGGCCAAGCAGAAGCTGGACTGCCCTGAGATTGCCAGTGCGTCGGTAGATCAAAGTAGCCTTGGTTCGTCGGAGCGAATGAGTTCCGAAAAGCCTCGGGTCCAGTCCAATGCTGCCGATCCAATCCGAAACAAGGCGCGCGTATTGTCGTGTTGTCATGCAACGCTCAGGACTACGGCGACTTGTGAACAAGAACTCGCTAGGCCCTTTGTTTGCAGCCTTTAGATAATCATCGACTGCTTGGCGGGTCTGTTCGCTCAGTTCAAACCTGACGGGCCGTCCGGTCTTTTTCTGTCGGACGGTTGCGCGATCCGCAGTGTATCCGCTCGCAGCGACATCCTCGACCTTGAGGGCGACGACGTCGCAGCCGCGAAGCTTGCTATCGATCGCCAAATTGAACATAGCAAGGTCGCGACCGCGACCTTCAATCTGGAGTTTCGTCCGAATTGACCAGACATGCTTAGGCCGCAGCGGCGGCTTCGCCCTGGTCACCTTGCCTTTATTCCATGGCACCCGTGTCGGCGTCGTGTTTGCTTGATCTTGCATTGGCATACTCCTCGGTTACGGAGGACGAGAAGCATGTGCCCCCGGCTAGGGCCTTGGAATCAAGTCAGCTTTCGGATGACTGCGGACCTGACATCCGGCGCGACTTCAGGCGACGGGTAGCGATTGACCCAACTGCGACATCGCGCGGAGACGCGCCCGCGCCCGGTAAGCTCAATGCAGCGACCATGATCGAGACGTGATACAGTGCGTGCCGCCGTCCTCAAGTTGCCGTGAGGATCGAATGAAGCGGCGAGAGTTCATAGCGGTTTTTGCGGCGTTGCTCGTTTCACCACGGAAGCGGGGGCGATCATGAGGCGCCGACATTTTCTGGGTCTTGTAACCGGAGGGGCCATTTGGCCAATCGCGGCTACAGCGCAACCGGTCACGCGCCACATTGGCGTACTCGTCCTCGGCAATCCGAACCCCGAATCATTCCTGAAAGAACTGCGCGACGGACTTCGGGAACTCGGCCATCTCGAGAATCGGGACATCCAGCTGCAAATCCGTTCGGCGGGAGGCAATGCAGCCGTGCTTGCCGACGCGGCCGCCGACCTCGTGAGGCTAAAGGTTGACATTATCGTCGCCTGGCAGACGCCAGCGGCTACGGCTGCAAAACGTGCCACAGCCGAAATACCGATCGTGATGACCTCAGGCGATCCGGTCGGCACTGGTCTCGTCGCCAGCCTGTCTCGGCCGGGCGGCAACGTAACCGGAGTGGATAGTTTCGGGGCTCAGCTCGGAGGCAAATGCGTCGAGCTGATTCGCGATACGATTCCGTCGGCGCATCGGGTGGCGATCCGTGCCAATGCGGCTGACCCATTCACCAAATCCTTCCTCGCGGAGATTGACAAAGTCGCGGGCCGTATCGGTGTCGCGACGCAGCCATTGATGCGCCATCCCGACGATGAATTCGAGACCGCTTTCGCTGAAATGCGGAATGGCGCGGCCGATGCTGTGATCATTCAGCCCACTCTTTTGCGCGCTACCAGCATTGAGTTGGCGCTGAAAAACAAACTTGCGTCATTCTCCATAGTACGGGCATTGCCGGCGGCGGGTGGGCTCATGGCGTACACGCAGGATGCGGCGGAGCAGACCCGAGCAATGGCAAGCTACGTCGACAAGATATTGAAGGGAGGAAAGCCGGCTGAGATGCCGGTCTCGCAACCGACCAAATTTGAGCTGATCATCAACCTCAAAACCGCCAGGGCACTCAATCTCCATATTCCGCCGACCCTGCTCGCGCGGGCCCACGAGGTGATTGAATAGCGCGGTGCATGTCTCCTCATGGCCCTTAGCCGAAGAGTCAATTGAGCGCGTGTCATGTCGGCTGTCAGGGGCAAACCGGACGCCGATCCAACTTAGCGTCCACCGCTGCTTTTGACCCGAAGGCGACGTTCGGCCGGCGACCGCAATGGTAGCCTTCGTGAGGATCAGGGCCATGGCTTCCCACAGCCGGGACAATCGTCAGAGCGCGACTGTTTCCTCGACCACATGGTTCAGCGGCGTCCCCTCCGCGGACAAGGTCATTCGCAGTTTGAGCTTGCCACTCTTCACCTCTCCGCTACGCACTAGGTTCTCAATTTCACGCTGCGATGTAACTCCGACAAGCTTCAGAAATTTACGGATAGCCATATTGAAGCGGTCTTCATCGAACTCGGCGGTCATGGCTGTTCTCCCTGATCGGGCAGACAAAGTCTAGCACGAGGCGAGCAATGACGAAACATCGAGGCCTCGCTCGCGTCGCCACCGACTTCCTCCTCAACCTGATTGCCTGCAACCTCGGCCCGAACCTGAAGACTACACCTGGAAGCGAAATCTCACTTAGTGGAGTGCTTCCGCTTCTGGCCCAACTCGGACCTCTGATAAGATCGGCTACTAGGCCGCTATTAGGGCGCATGACCATCATTCATCACCTGCTACGTGTCGCAGTCAGGTTTGTGGGTGCCCACCGGATGGCTGTGGCAGCCGCGACTTTATTCTTTAACAAAGATATGAGATTTTATCTTCCACTGTCCGTCGGGTTGGCGTTCAATCAGTCTCACAGTGCTGCCGGAAATTGGCGCCGCCTTCTCATCCACCACTAATGTGGCCGTGAAATGGGACGTGGTATAGGCATAATTCCCGATGGGCAGCACGTCCACAAGCTCAAGCTTGTGATCTCTGACGCTTCTTCCCCGCCCAGCAAAGAAATCACGGATTGCGAGAGGGCCAGTGACGGGCTGCGCGCCAGGCGGCAACAATCTGCCGTCATCGGTATACAATGGTAATAGAGCATCGAAGTCCGCGTTGTTAATGGCAGCATCCCATTGGGCGTTCATCGACGTCAGCTTATCTGCGAGCGGATCTGCCAATCCTTGACTGGCAGGGCTGACGATCAGAATAAGCGCGAATGAAGCGAGTGATATGCGAGTCATCTTTGCCTCCATTAGCTGAGATACTCAGCGCGTGAGCGTATTCGCAGCTACTGCTGGGGGAAGCGCTAGTCCAAAAAGTGGACTGGAGATGGTGTTCTCAGCTGGCTAAGACTTGATCTGCGGCCCGCAGGCGCCTCACGGCATATTTGCTGCGCGGGAACCAAGCCGGCATGCTCTTCACAAGATGATTCGGACCGTCGATCTCAATCTTGCCGAGCTCATACGCCCGTAGCAGCGGCTGGTCGCCTATGAAAACCTGTACAAGCGTCACCATGCTCGCATAGAGGCTGATATCGACCTCGAAGCCGGGATCATTCCAGCAGAGATCGGCTTCCTTCCTCTTCACAACAAACCACCAGCGCTTCTGCCGGGCGTCCGCAATCTCGATGTACAGCACAAAGTCGCATGGAATGTGCTTCAGATCGAACGAGCGGCGCATATTCCACATGAGCCGGCCCGCGTGTAGTTCGTCGGGTGTGAGCTGGCTGCGCGCCCATTTGTGGCCCCAATAGCCCATTGCATCGATGATTGGCCAAGCTTCCATGGCCGCCTGGGTTGGATGGTACTCGCAATGCCCATTATCGCCTGATTGGCGTGAGACTAGCCCTGCTTCTTCTAGCGTTTGCAGGCGCTTGGAGAGGAGGGTCGGCGACATCTGGGGGACGCCACGGCGAAGCTGGTTGAAGTGGTGAGAACCTAGCAATAGCTCGCGCAGCACGAGCGGAGTCCATCGCTCCGTGAGAATTTCCGCAGCTTTGGCTACGGGGCAGAATGATCCATAGCCCTTCATGGGAGAAATCTATCATCACGAGGGTCAGCCAGGTAGTTCAGTTTCTGAACTAATCGCAGGCGCGTCGGGAGAGAGGCTCTCCTGGTGCGCGAGATTTTTGAGACAGTTCAACTGTCGCAGTTTGAGGGTCTGCTAACCCATCCATAGTGCTAATCGTCCAAGCGGGGCGCTTGCATCGCCTCCAGGCGGAGCCGAAAACGCTGCGAATGCGGTTCCTGGGAATGCAACAGCGGCCATGTCACACGAAGCTAACCACTCCTGCAATAGGTCGGCTTGGGGTCATTCGCGTTGGTTTTGGCATGTCCGCAGCAGGTCCGGTTAGAGGGTAGTCTCGGAAATGCCGATTGTCCGCCTTGAGTGCATCGGGACGTGATTAAAACGTTCAAGCAATTCGCAGTCATGGCGACAAGCGGCGGTGGTGGCGAAGGCGGCGGCACGGCTGCGGGATGCGGACGGCGTCCGGTGGCAATGGCTCTGCCGGCGTCGTCTAAATCACCGAGTTCAGTTCGAGCAGAAGGGAGATGTCCGGCCGCGATGATCGACGGTTGTCGCGGAAAGGATGCCTGATGCTCTACGTCGGCCGCCGGTTCACGCTGGCGGGCTGGGCGTCTCTCGCAACTGCCCTAGTAGGCGCGGCGGCCGTGCCGCCGATAACCTGCGGGGTTTTCCGCGCCCGCGAAGTATGGATTTATGGCGCACTCTGCGGCGCGGCCCGATGCCGAAGCATTGCACTGAGGCAGCGATGTGTAGCTGCAATCGTAATAGTTGGCCCCCGCGCGGTAAACGTGCAGGCAAACCGGATAGGCCGGATCATACGTCTGAGCTGCCGCCGGCCCTGTTGATACCATCCCGATTGCCAAAATCGCCAAGGCCGGAGTACGCATTGGAACCTCCTTTCGGACATTGAGAACGCGCGCGAAGCTCCACGAGCCAGTACTTTCGATCGTACGTACCCCGCGGAGGCGGCGACTGCGCCTGACGATCGCTACCAGCTCGCCGGTTAACGCTGGCGGGCTTACTACCTTGTATTGAAGGCGACGCCGTCGGCTCTTAGCGGAGTCTGAGCTTTTTTCGCTTCTTCGCGATTTTCTTTGGTTTCGTTTTCTTTTTTTTGAAGCGCTCTTGCACCCAGCCAGAGATCCCCTTCTCCAATCCCTTGCTGACGCCCTTAATGGCCCCCAAGACCACCCCTCCGACTGGCAGAACAGCCACGGCTACCAAAGTCTTTGCGTCAAGGCTGAAGAGATCGACTGCTCTTGCAGACTCGATCAACGAGAGCAGCGTTTGCACAGTAGGAGGAGATTTTTCAATTACGATCTTCTCCCTGAGAAGAGTTTGCGAGCGGACTCCTATCTCCCAAACCTCTCGCGGGTGGTTGGAACGGCTGGTTTGAGCACGAATAAGGCGCTTAACGAGCTGCGACGGTCGCGCAGATTTTAGGTGTGAGACAGCATAGCTCTCAAGGCGCAGATCCCGAACGTCCTTTAAATATGCGACGGAAAAGTCGTACCGTTCACGTCGTTCGCCAGGAATGTATTGATCCGGGAATATAAAATCGGTCCGGACATGCCGGCCAATGTTGGGGGGCCGCGATGACTCCGAAACTCTGTCACTCATGTTGCCGTATCCACGACGTTGGTATATTGGACCACGGCGCTACGGGCGTTCGCTTTGCTTGATGTAGATCAAGGAGCGTCGCCGTCGATGGCAGAAATGCTTCTGCCGGTTCGTCAGCGCGGCCCGCAGCCGGCCATTCACCTCTATCAGATCCTCGAAAGGCCGCTCCCAGCGCCGTTTTGCCATCCCGGCAGCCTAGCGCTACTTCGTCGTGTTGCGATAGCCCGTGGCAGCCTTGGGCGAGGCATTCCAGTTGAAGTCCGGACGGACGTCGGCGCCGCGGTGGCCGCAGGCCTGGCACACAAAGCGCGGCTCAAGATCGGACAGCCGCACATCGTCGGGCGAGCGATCGGCTGCGAAAGCTCCGACGATCACGAGCGCAACGCATAGCGCCGCGATTCCGTAGGGCCACACGTAGGTCTCCGTTGAAATAAACGAAACCGACGCGCCGAGTATGATGGCGCGCCGACTTCGCCATGCTGAACCCGGACAGGGGCAACTCGTCCGGTGATGACAGCGTAACCGGGAAGGCGAGCGGCGCAATCGAAGCCCGCAATTAAGCTTGAGCGGTAGGGTAAATGCGGACGCTCGTTTCAAGTGGTCGGATAGGCCCGATCGCCATCCCAATCCTCCTCTCGCATTCGTTCAGGAGCCAAATTGTCAAACGATCTCGTCGTCCAACTCGGCGCAAAGCTGGACCAATTCAAAGCGACATGAATCAGGCCGGTAGCATCGCGGAATCCGCAATGGCATGTCCGCGATGGACGCACTCAAGACTGCGGGCCTCAACCCGCTGGGTAAGATCGCCGACAAACTGGCGCAAATGGCCGCAGATCAACTTTGGTCAACCGCGACGCCGGTTGTATGACGGACCTGTCGTTTTTGACAGGTGTGGACCGTCCCGAGATGAGTGCATGATCGGGGCTAAAGGACGGGGGCCGCTGTTATGCGACGTTACTACTTCCCAATCTTCCACAACGGCGAGACACAGGCGGACGAGGTTGGAGAGCTATTTGGCTCTGCTGAGCTAGCGATCCAATACGGCGCCCGCGTCGCTCGGGACATCGCCAACGATCCCGAATATGACCTTGGTGCGGGCACGGTCGTAATCGTGGTTGACGGTCCGGTGCTGAGATCGCGGTATAGAGCACAGCATCGACCGCCAGACGGCGAAAACATCCGGCTGAGTCGGGGAGAATGAGCCGACATTCTTACCCCAAGGCGTGGTTAACTGTTTTCGCCAGCACGCCATCGTGACTCGGGGCGTTAGCAAGGCGAGATGCCCTTTATCGCCGGAATTTATTCCAAGCCGGCTTGGCAGGATTTCGCTTCGGGAAGCCCATTCCAGTGATTTCGACAGGGATGCGCTTTCTTCCGATAAGCAGGCCGTTCAAATGAACAGCGACGTCCATGTGGTGAGTTCCGCGGTATTCTGAGTCGCGCGATACCGTTAGCCCTGTCCCAACTCTATGCCCAAGGTCGTTTTTGAGTTCGGCTTCTTTGCCGGAGTTTCGAACCATCCAGCTGACGGTCGCTCCCGCTGGCAGTTGGTGCGCATTTGCCAACGTGAACTTGATGTCGCAACCCTTGGGGATAGGTCCAATGCGGTCGATGCCTGGAAACACGTGCCTGCCAGTCGAGGCCTGTACTGAGACAATAGGATTGAACTGAATCGTGGCAACCGCTCGGCCGTTCTTCTTCAACACAGCTTCCTCTTCATCATCAGCGTCCGGCACCGGAAAGAAGTGATCAAAAGCTTCAGACCATATCTCTGCGCTGGCCGACTTTGTCGCCGCGGCCAATCCGCGATCAGCAATTGAGACTAGGGCGCGGACTCATTGGCACGCAGCCAAATTCGAATTGATGCGAGTTTGACAAACGCCAGATAGTTGGCTGCGAGCTTGTCATATCGGGTCGCGACACGCCGACACTGCTTGATCTTGTTGAAGAACCGTTCGATCAAGTTGCGCGCGCGATACAGAAACGGGCTGAAGCAGATCGAATCTTTGCGATTGCGTTTCGGCGGAATGTTGGCCCAGGCGCCTTGCTGGCGGGCAAGCTCTCTGATCCAGTCCGCATCGTAACCGCGATCCGCGAGCAACATTGTTTTCGGAAGCAAGGCGCTGAGGAGAACCGAACATAGCCGATTGTCATGCGCTTCACCGGGCGTGAGCGCGAGATAGACCGGCAGGCCGTTGGTATCCACCACCGCGTGAATCTTGCTTGTCAGGCCCCCTCGCGAGCGACCCATATCTTGCTGATCGTTGTCCGCGATGCAGGCTCCGTGCTGGTGCACGCGCACGACGGAGGTATCGATCATCTGCACTGCCGCATCGTGACCGGCGGCCAGTGCATCCATGATCTGGTCCCAGACACCAGCCCGCCGCCAACGCACGAACCGATTGTAACAGGTGGTACGGGGACCATAAGTCTCAGGCAGATCGCGCCATGGCGCACCTGAACGCAGGACCCAAAAGATACCATTGAGCACGCGACGATCATTTACACGTCGAACCCCGCGCGGCTTGTTCGGCAGCATCGGCTTGATGGCGGTCCATTCATAATCGCTGAGCTCGTAGCGCATGATTCGAGGCTCCGGTTTCGGAGCTTGAATCACGTCTCAGGCAGCGCCATCAACCGGCGCCCCGTGCCGCTAATGCTCTGGATCTACTTCCGCTTTCGGCAAAAGCCGACATGGCCGGACTTGCACTCGGTTCGACCCGGTCGCGAATGACCCAAATCGGAAACTTGGCGCCGTGGCAGAGTGCAAGCGAACCGGCGGCTGCCGGGGAATTCAGGGTGAATCCCAAGCATGTTTCGGGAAAATTCCGATGGACGCACCGGCAGGCCTGTGAAAACCTCCTTTCGCCGGAGACAGCAGGGAGGAGGGGCGACGGGACGGTACGATCACATAGGAAGGGGACTGCTACCTGCTGCATCCGGCAGTGAACAGGAGAGTGTCCATGACAGACGTAGAACGACGAACGTTTCTGCTAGGCACCGCCGCCGTTGCGGCAGGAGGCGCGCTTCCCATCCAGGCTTCAGCCGCGCCTTCCGCTCCCGATCTTTCCGCGGCTTTGGCGAAATTCCGCGCTACTATTCCGAGCAATTTCGATCGCGACTACGTCGAGAATGCGGTGGTCCCGTTCTTTCTCAGCAGCATCTTTGCAGGCGAGCGCCCGATCCTTCCCATGATCGACCTGCCCCTGACGAAGCAAGACGCGATCCCCTGGGACTTCTGGGGGATGCTCTATGACGATTGGAAGCCGACCCCTTCAGATGGCGTGACCGTCTTCCTTGAGGGGCTCGAGAACCGCGGCGAACATAATTTGCGCAAGCGGATCTATTTCACCGGCGTCACGCCCGATCTCTATGGGCCGAAATATCAGGCCAAGGTCGTCGCCTTCTTCGACAAGCTTCTCGAGGAAAAACACGCTAACAAGCCGTTCATGCGCCACTACCTCGACTACTATTGGGACATCTATTGGGATCTGCATCTCGGTGTGAAGGGCGACGCGGTGCCGGCTCAAATCCGCACGATCGGGGAGGCCTTCAACACGGTGCTCGCCTATCGCAATCCGCTGCAAGAGATCGTCTACGAAAACTATATGACCGTCAGAGCACTGCGGCCGTTCCTGACGAAATGGATCGATGCGCGTCTCGAAGACATCGAGAAAGGCCGGATCGCCGATCCCGACAAGACCATCGCCTACTATTGGCTCAAGAACGCGGGCGATGGAAAATATTTCGCCAAGAAGGACGTCGTCTTCGAGTGCTTCCACAATTTCGTGGCGCTGAGCCAATGGGGCAATTCGATCTTCGGCATCATGACTCGCCTCAACCAAGATGGCGGCGACCAAGCGGTACGGGCGGCTTTCGAAAAGACGATGAGCGGAGATTTCGACAATGCGAAGGGCGCGCCGTACACGCCGCTCGAGCTCCAGGTCATGGAGCTCTTCCGTGTCATCTCGCCCAACGGCGGCAGCATTTCGGCGATCGCCGATACGCGGGCGACGTCGTTCTACGGCGGCTCCCCCTTCGCGCAGTTCGGCGTGCCCTTCCAACGGCACAGCTACATGAACTCACCTCATACCGAGACGAGCTTTGACACCCGGCTGTGGAAGGACCCCGAACGCTTCGACCCGCAGCGTTATTTAAGCGTGCCGACCAGCGCACAGATCGACGAGGCGAAGTGCAAGCAGATCGGGCTGCCGCGCTGTCCCTTCGAGATCACCACGCTGCCGGTCAATGACGGCCGTAAGGTGGGCGTCACCAACAGCGGCTTCGGCACGGTGTTTGCGATCGCCGACGGCAAGCCGCTGCCGGTTTGCGATTATGCCGGGTTCGCACCGTTCGGCTTCGGCTATCGACGTTGCCCCGGCGAGCAATTGACGATCGACGTGTTCGCCGATTTCTTGCGCAAGGTGTGGCACGACAAGATCGTCTTCCGCAACCTCAATCAGCCAAAGCCCGGAAGAGTGCCGGTCGGGCCAAGCGCAGTGATCGATGATGACATCGCCTTCTCGAGGTCGGCGTAGCGCGCTCGCAAGCTTCATCGTCGCGGCGATCCTATGGCCTGGGATCGTCCGCGCCGGTTCGGCACGCGACTACCTCAATGCGCCGGTCAACACCTGGCTGCTTAGCTTAAACGCCGGCTACACGACATCCGTCACGCCCGAGGACGGCACCGACACCATCCCCGGGGTTCGCTCCAACGTGTTTGCCCAGTCTGCCGTTCTCACCCGCGTCATGGACTTTTTCGGTCGCACCGGAGGCCTGTCGATCGTCCTGCCCTATGCATGGATCGACACAAGTGCCGGCCCCTTCCGTACCTCCACGAACGGCGTTTCTGACGTCGGCTTCCTCTTCCAAATGAACATATTCGGCGGACCGGCCTTAACGCGCGATGAGTTTCGGTTCTTCGTCCCGCAAACCTTTTCGAGTTTTCATCTACTCGTGACGACACCGCTCGGAACTTACGAGCCAACATCGCCGATCAACCCGAGCGCAAATCGCTGGATGATCTCCCCAACCATCAATTTCAGTTACACGCCAGATCAAGGCCAGAGCTGGATCGAGACTTACGTCGCTGGACGCTTCTTCGGCAATAATAACAATTTTCTAGTGAACGGCGCACGGACGCTTTCGCAAAAACCGCTGTTGCGGCTCGAGGAGCACCTCAGCCGTAACCTTACCGATGCGCTGTGGCTGTCGATCGACGCCTACTACAATCTCGGCGGAGAAACGAGCATCGATGGGCTCGAGCAGGACAACATGGCGAACACCCTGCGGTTCGGCGCGGGAATGGGGCTTCGTCTATGGCAAGGCGCCGATCTCGTGGTGAATTATGAACGTGTCGTTGCCAAACCTCTGAGCGAGCCCTATTCACAAACCGCGCGGTTGACTTTGAGGCAACTTTGGTAATTAAGAGGCGGGCAACAGCCGCTCCAGATGGACGCAAGCCGCTTCGGGACACGCTCCATACTGCCTTTTCGAAGACCCCAGGCACGGCCCTGGACAATCTCGACCGGCATCGCCGGCGCCCATAGCATGACGATCGAAAGGCGTGCTCGGCGATATGGATTTCTCGCTCGACGTGAGCGAGGCCGAAGCCGCGGAGCTTGAAAACCTACACTGTGCAATTGTGCGATCAGGTGATCACCGATCCGCGCTATCTAGACGTGACGAGATCTATTTCTGGTCTGTTCATGCATAGCGGACTCAGACAAGCCATCCACTCGGCAGATTTATGGGTTCACGGCCTAGTTCGTCTAGCTTTTCAGCCAGTGCCGTCGACTTTTTGTTGTCCAAGCGATTTAGATTTTCTTTCGTGTTGGCCGGATTCGGAACTTCCGCGTCGTCGCGTAGTCTAGAAGCGATCGTGGATACGATCTCGCGCAGAAATTCGTCGTCGCCGCTGAACTGATCGCGGTCCAGATCGTCAAAGGCATCTGCTACAAGCACCGTGATCAAAATCGACGATGGGCGTGCTTCGGCATCGATCTTTAGAGTAGCCCACATTTTGAGGTACCGAACCAGGCGCCGACACCTAGCCCTATCGGCTTGCCCTGTGATCACTTTCCACCAGGCATAGATCGCTTTCGGGTCGCTGTTTTCCCACTTATTCTCAGAGGTTGCTAGCGACCGAGCGTCGCGTCCGTCATCGAGATGGTAGGCTGGTACGTCGATATGAAAATTCCCATCGAAATGAACGCGGCTGCACTTGGCGCGCGGTTCATCAACGCCGCTCGCATCGTTGGTGTCGTCCTCAACGTAGTCAGCAAGGCTGTCCTGAACGAAACTCTTTAGGTCGATCGGATCGTGGTCGCCGTCTTCGGGCTGACCTGTCCATATGAAGTAGACGCCAAGATCGATGTCGAACTCTTCGTCTACGCTGGCAGGTCGAACCTGGGTGCCGAACTTGTACGATCCCTGCAGCCAAGAGGATAATCGGCATCCAGACCGTTCACCGAGATCCTCTCTCAGATGCTCGGCAAGATCATTCCAGCGCTCTTTTTGGGTGTCATACTGTTCGTCCGAGGGACGCACCCGCCAATCGAGACAATTCTCGGCGTCATCGGAGTTGTAGAAAAGACCTGCGGCGATGCCCATCACAAATCCCTTCTATTGTAAAAAGTCGCAGGCGCCGCTGTGTGCTGCAGAAACGAATGCAGCGGCCGCTTCCCGAGATTCTCGCGGACCGAGGCCTCGGCAAGCGCCCGAAGATCGTCAATCGCTCCCTTGCTTGCGCAGTCGAGCGCCAGCTTTCGTTCCTGCTCGGGCGACTGCTGATGATCGATTCTGAGATAGCGGGTTTGAAGTCGATGCCCGATCATAGCATCGGTGTTCAGCTGCTGAGCCGAGATCATCACTCGCGGCAGCCGCTGATTGTCCATCCATCCCATCCAACCGAGATCGATTTCCCCAGAATTTGAAAACGAAAAGCGCGACGTGGTCGTACCGATGCTCAAAATGGAGATGTCTTCGAGGTGTTGTTCGAGAAAATACTCGGCCTCGTGAAGTGCAAGATGGTCCGGAGAGTTAGCGTAAAGCCCTCCGTCGGCGAACAGCTCGCCGCGGATTTGATGAAGAGGAAAGAACGTGGGCGCTGCAGACGTGGCGAGCGCTACATCGACCACAGGGACTTTCCAATCTCGTTGGAACGACGGGTGGTGGTCGGTTTTGAAGACCTGAGGTGATCCCTTCGTTAGATTGACAGCGGGTACCATGACGCGATGCTGGAGCTGACCGAGCTTTGTCTTTTCGTCGATGATGCTGGTGATTGTGGTCCGCAGCGCCTCTGCGCGATATTTCGCATGGCGCGCGTTCGACAAGAGGGAGAGTCGTTTCGCCACAGTGCTTTGCGGGGGCGACTTGCGTGAGAATATCTTCGGGCCATTCACGGCAATGGCGTTTCTGATCTCCGCAGCCTGCACCTCTGCGGCGAGACCTAAGGCGATGATGCCGCCAATAGAGGTGCCGGCGATGAGATCGAAACAGCTAGCAATCGGGCGTTGGATTTCGTCTTCAATTTCGGCGAGGACACACGCTGTGTAGAGACCTAAAAAGCCTCCGCCGGATAGAGAGAGAATCTGAAAAGCCAAATTGGGTCTCCTAAATCCATGAGCCGCTGCCGGACGGCAAACCCGAGGGGCGCGCGGCCGACTTCGGCACCGCGTAGCGGTGCGGCTTCAGTTGGGTGGTCTACCGCCAGCGACAGTGACGCCAGATAGGGCTGCCTTGTTACGCTCGCCATGATAGGCGGTCCTGTCGACCTCGAACTGCGTTTGTAGAACGGGGTTTTCACGAGAGGACTGACCGTCCACGCGGACCCAGCCCATTTTCGGCGCGGCAGCACAGCCGCCCGGTGCGGCGCAAAGCGCCGCAATCGCAAGTTTTCGCATACGAAACGCCCCCCGGCCGAAATAAGAAGCGCATCCAATCTCAACCAGCGCGCGAGATCAATGGCTTGTGCGCGTGACCAGCCTGCAAAAATGCGGGGCGTACCGGAGGCTGCCGGAGTTGCTGAAGCGGCCTCAGTATTAGAACGGATTATCACACCGCGTTCTCCGGCCGTTCGGGGGGCGTTCTCAAAAACGAAACCCTCATTCGGTTGTGTGAGAATGCACTGGGCAGAATTTCGTGGGAGGAACTCCGGGGGGCGCGTCGGAGTTTGGTGTTTCGTTGAGCAGCATAGGTAAAATGCCGGTCGTTGGTTGCTCGCCTGCGGCGGGTTCTTTTTGTGAGTTGCGTAGAGTGGCAAAGCGTATCAAGGCCCCTCCGGCCAAGAGGCCGGAAGCCGTCCTGCCAGGCTTCATCAGCCCGCAGCTGGCGACCCTGAAGACGAAGCCGCCTTCGGGAGCTCCATGGATTCACGAAATCAAATACGACGGCTACCGCGTCCAGCTTCACATCGATGGCGATACGCGGAAAGCCTTTACCCGCAACGGCCACAACTGGGTAGAACGGTTCTCTGTCATTGCGGGCGCCTTCAACATCCCGGGTCAGGCAATCGTCGATGGTGAGGTGGTCGTTATCCATGAGGAGCGCACCAACTTCTCCGAGCTGCAGGCCGATCTCGGGAGAGGCGACCAGGACCGTTTGATCTACTTCGCCTTCGACCTGCTGTGGCTCGACGGACAAGACCTCCGGAGAATGTCGCAGCTTGCACGCAAGGGGCTGCTGAAGGAGCTGATAGACGGAAATAAGCTGAGGGAGCCCATCTTCTACAGCGAGCATCACGAGGGCGACGGGCAGGAGCTTTTCGAGGCCGCGAGCCGGTTGAACTATGAGGGCATCGTCTCGAAGCGCGTAGATGCGCCGTACCGATCGGACCGGGTTGAGGCCTGGCAGAAAATCAAGACAGTGCAGAAAGGTAAATTCCCGGTGGTTGGGTTCATCAAGGACCCCTCCGGCGTCGCTGCCCTATACCTCGGCAAGAAGGAGGGAAACGAGTTGCGCTACATGGGCAAGGTCGGGACGGGCTGGGACCGAACGACCTCCGGCAAGATCCGCAAGGCACTGGAAACCGTAGTCAGTCCGAAGGCCAAGCTGACGAAGCCGATCAATAAGCCCAAGGTTACCTGGGTCGAACCGAAGTTCTATGCCGATATCGAGTACAGGGACATCACATCTGACGGATTGCTGCGCGCCAGCTCGTTTAAAGGCCTAACCCGCAAGTAGGAACGCCGGCGAGATCCCAGCGTTTTCCCATCATGTTTATGGGTAGCGCAATCGAAGTCTCTTTCAACATCGCTTGGGGCTTCCTTGAGAGGTCAGGGCAGCTTTGCAACGAGGAAACGTCAACGGACTTTCTCATTCGATTCATTGAAGACCAAATTCGATCCGGGGAGCGCCGACCCATGATGATCGCCAATCGCGCGATTCATGCCTATCAAGCGAAGGCTCCGCAGCCGTTTTCGGTTGAGAGCGGGCAAGTCGTATGGATTGCCTAATCCGGCTGCCGTGCGTCCTGTAGGCGGCGGCCGAAGGCGCGCGGTATACTTGCGCTTTTCGGAGCAAGGCCCGCGCGCCTACCATTCGTGGGATGGCAGGTGTGAGTGACATCGAGCGCAGATTTCTCGTTTTTCTGCTCGACGCAGGCACCCCTCACATTGTCTGGACTTCTCGTCAGACTGCTTATGTTGCCGCCCAGTTCAACATGACGAAAGTCGGAGCGGGACTCGGATGACAAGTCGTGTGCTGTGCGTTCGTCACTAAAACTCCGCCAGACTAAGCCCGCCTCGTCACGGGGCAGCCTTGCCAAGCACGTGTATTGTGCCGAGGTGCTGCGCTAATCTCACCTATCAACCGGCCCCCGAAGCCCGCTCCAGCGATGGGGCGGGCTGTTTCGCTCGCGGTGGCTTTCCGGTGGCTTTTTCTGGCAAGCTTCCCTCGTGCCAAATTGGTGGCTCTTATAAGGAATTGATATGTTTAAGATATCTGGTGCCGGCTGAGGGGATTGAACCCCCGACCTTCGGTTTACAAAACCGCTGCTCTACCGCTGAGCTAAGCCGGCAAAACCAAACAATTATAAGCAGTTAACGAGAAGAAACTTGTCCGGTCGGCACGTTGGGGTGCACGGTCGGGCAGCGTTTGCGTCGATATAGCCGCAGTCGGGGTGTAGGTCTAGTCTGACTGGCTTGCGCTCTTCTCCGCACCGCCGCCTGGCAGAAAATGTGTAGAGCCGGAAACCAGACTGCCCCCGTTGGAGGTACGGGCGAAGGATGTCAGACCAAAAGAACGGATGATCGTCGACGCAACCGTCAACCGATTCTTGGAAGACTAAAGCTGACAAAACGAATGGTGCTCCAAAGCTGTCAAAGCCTTGCGCGGTCTCGGAACCAAATACGTCCCTTTGGAGTGAGGACGAGACATGAAACGCTTTCTCGCCATCGCCGCTGCACTCGCAGCCGCCGACGCTCACGCGGCGCCTCTAGATGAGGCAATCAACTGCGCTAATTACGCGACTATTGATGCCGTCTGTCGTGAGCAAAAAGACCCAAGCGACCCTTTGCTCGGCAAACTCAAGACTGCAGCAGGCGTGTTGCACGGTCGCAGCATTCGCATAGGTGCGCAGGCTGGCGTTTCCAAAGAAGCGGTTGGAGCATTGGCTACTATCGCCAACGACAAGATGACAAACGAGATGTCGCGCAAGTGCGACAACATCAAAGTGTTGCGTGATCAATTCGAGGGCACTTGCCGCCCGGTGATGGATCAAGCGTATAGAGATACGCTCATGATGATAGACGAGATCATGAAGGGAAAGGGTCGCTAAGATGATAGCGAACGCGCCGCGCTAAAGCATTAGCGACCGCGATGTAGTCGTAACCCTCGGCGTAGTCCTTTTTCCAGCGTGAATTGTTTCGGTACATCCGGTCGAGCTTGGCTTTCTCCTTCGCATCGGCCACGGTCAGGATACCCTTGCAATAGAGTTCGAGGGAGGCGTTCGCAAAACCGTAGTCGCTGGCGGCCTTGCCGTGATCGACCGCGTGCGCGGCGCCGGTCAGGGCGAGCAGTGTTGCGGAGGCTAGGACGATGGCGGCGGTGCCGGGTAGTCGTTTCATGTGTCACCTCATATCCGCGAAGTGAACTTTTTCGGCATTCCATGCTTCCAGAGGTGCGTTTCGCCGCCATGAAACAGGCGGCCCGTAGGGCCGCCTGATCCTCTTCACCCGACTTGTGCCGTGTTACTGGCAGATGTGCTGGAGGCCGTCCGCTCCCTTGTACCAGGTCCCGGGCCGGCAAACGATGCCGTTGCGGGCCGCATAGGTATCCCAATTGCCGTACCAGCCCATTTCGCTGCGGCCGCCGGCATACCCACCGGAAGTGTCATAGGCGTAGGAATTGTCCCAGCCGCGGAACGGCGCGGATGCAACGGCTGCCGCGGTGCCGACGGCGGCGCCAGCAACGGCGCCTGCGGTGTCGACCGGCCAGAAGCCCGATCGAGTTCCGTCATCCGGATTCACTTGGCCGCGGGCCATGTGCCGGCGCCGAGAGGCGCGATCGGTGGTGGGATTGCCGGGGGTGAGATTCTGGCAATTGGGATCCTGGAAGAGCCCCGTGCAGCGGCCCGAATTGTCGACTGTGGTTTGCGCGAAGGCCGGTGTTGCCAGCGTGGACGCGACGATCGCGGCCAAGCCAAGAAGCTTCAGGCTCGTCATGGCATTTGCTCCATGTTGTTGAGACCTGTGCTAAGCGCGCCATCCGGCAGTCGTTCCGCGGCTTCTCGCATGTGGGGTCACATCGACGTGAGCCCGCCGAGGATGTGAAGTTTGCGCCACGCAACCTCGTGCGATCCGGCATGTGCGGCGGGTTTGTGTCCCGTTAACGCTTCGCTAGCGCAGCTTGCGGCATTTGAGCCGCTGTCGACCCTTGCGCGTTAGGCTTACCGGAAATTGGTGAGGGGGCCTTAACCCTCTCCGCGTGGCGATCGGATAGGATGAGCGTCGGATAAACCGGAATCCTTCCATGCGCGCTCTCGCGCTCGCCGCCTTTCTGATCGGACTGCCCGCGACGGCGTTTGCCGGCGGCGGCTTCGATATCGTCGTTCCCGGCCGCCCAGGCGTGCCCATCATCATCAACAACATCGACGCGTCCTACAGCGTGGTCGAGGGTGTCTGGGGCCTCGGCAAGAATGTCCAGGTGCAGCCGACCATCTATGGCGGGCGCTACATCGCCGAGCGGCAGCCCGAGGATGTCGGCCATTATTATCCGACCATGGGCCTGCGGCCCGGCTACGGCCGGCTCGAGGTCGAGCCGCCCGCTAACCGCAAATTGCCGAGGCCCGCCGAGAGCTATCACCAGAGCTGGGGTGTGCAATCGGCGCCGCTGCCGCCGCAGATGGACGTGCCCGTCAATCCGCCGCCGGTGATCTTCGCGCCTGAGATCAACGACCGTCCGCGGCGTCCTCGGCCGCGGCCGCATGCAGAGGCGCCCGGAAGGCCGCCAACTTAAGAAACGTCAAAAATCCAAGAAAAAATCCAAGATACGAAAATCAACAGGAGAGAGTAATGCGTCAAATGATTTCGGGACTGGTTGCGGCGGCTGCCGTGATGTTCGTCGCCACCGCGCCCGCCGCGGCTTGCGGCTTCAGCACGTGCGCACCGGTTGCGCCGGTCTATAGCGGCTGCAACACGGGTTGCGGTAGCTGGGGCTATGGCCCGGGTTATGGCGGATGGGGCTTTGAGCACCTCGCCGAGCCAGCCACGCAGTATTACTACGTCAACCAGGGGCCGACCTACACCGGACCGGGCGCATTCGCGCCGTACCCGACCTATCGTGAGGACGCGGTCGTCGCGCCCGCTAACTACGGCTACGGCCGTGGTTATGGCTACGGCAATGGCTATGGCTATCGTGCCGCCGCCGCCTATCCCTATCAGCGCCCGTACTACCGTCCGTATCGCTACGGCTATGGCCCGCGCTACGGCTATCTGCCGCGCACGCACTACGGCTACGGTCCGCGCTACGGCTACGCCCACCGCGCGCCGTATTACGGCGGCCACCGCGTGCTGCGCCGCTATTACTGATCGTTTGATTGGTTGAGTTGACGAAACGCCCGTCCGCGCGATGCGGACGGGCGTTTTGTTTTTTGGATTCTTAGTTTGACGCGTTTTCTTGACGCGAACCGGTATCCACTTCGCTCGAAAACGCTCTAGCGCTTCATCAACCCGAGACGGCTCGCGCCAACATAGAGCGAGAGCACGGCGGCGTTGGAGACGTTGAGGCTCTTGATCTCGCCGGGCATGTCGAGCCGCGCCACGACGCTGCATGTCTCGCGGGTCAATTGCCGCAGGCCCTTGCCTTCGGCACCAAGCACCAGCGCGAGCGGCTCGCGCAGCGTGACGTTCGAGAGGTCCTCGCTGCCTTCGCTGTCCAGCCCAACGGTCTGGAAGCCGCGCTCGTTCAGCGCGGTGAGTGCGCGGGCGAGGTTCTGCACGGTCACCATTGGCACCAGCTCGAGAGCGCCGGAAGCGGCCTTGGCCAGCACGCCGGTTGCCTCGGGGCTGTGGCGCGCCGTGGTGACGATCGCCTTCACCGCGAAAGCCGCTGCGGAGCGCAGGATGGCGCCGACATTGTGCGGATCGGTGATCTGGTCGAGCACCAGCACCATGCCTTCCTGGTCCAGGGTCTCGATGTCGGGCGAGGGCAGGGCGTCGGCCTCGGCCAGCAGGCCCTGGTGCACGGCGTCGGGCGACAGCAGGCGGTCGATCTCCTGGGGCCGGACGATCTCGGGCGTGACGCGGGTCGCGATGTTTTCGTCCGCAAGCCGCTTTGCGGCGTTCTCGGTCAGCGTCAGCTTGCGGATCTGCCGCTGAGGGTTGGCGAGCGCCATGGTCACGGTGTGCCAGCCATAGAGGATGACCGGTCCGTCGGACTGCGAATCGCGGTCGCGCCAGGCCGGCCGGCCGGCTGATTTTCCGGGCCTGTTGAAGGGCTTAGCCCCGCCGCGGGGGCCCCTTGGGGTAAATTTTCGATCCTTCATGGGCTCGCTTGTGTCACGGGTCCCGGAATATGGCAATTTGGGTGGCTTCGGGGACGATTTTAGCTGTTCGCCTCGGTTGACTTTGCCCCACCGCATCGCCCATAAACGCGCCCGGTCGCGCCCCCATCCGGGCTGTCGCGGCCTTCACGTTCCATGGCCGTCTTCGGTCGCCGGCAAGGTCCGGCCCGATTGTGCTGCCGTCGAGCGGGGGAGTGTCCCGAGTGGCAAAGGGAGCTGACTGTAAATCAGCCGCCTCATGGCTTCGCAGGTTCGAGTCCTGCCTCCCCCACCAGCCTTCGCTCGCTTCGCGAGCTACGGCTGGGCAAGCCTGACCAAATCACCGTCACGCGAAGCTAGCGAAGGCTGTCACGCCGTAGCCCGGAGGGCGCAGACGGACTGGTCCAGAGCGTAAGTCACCCCATCATCTCCCTGACCATTGGCACCACTTTCCCCCCGTAAAGCTCGATGCTCCGCATCAGCTTCTCGTGCGGCAAAGGCCCCGCCGAATACTTCAGCTGGAAGCGCGAAATGCCAAGCGCCTTTGCGGTCTTGGCGATCTTGCGCGCGACGGTTTCCGGCGAGCCCACATAGAGCGAGCCGTGCTCGGCCTCATTGACGAACTCGTCGCGGCCCATCGGCGGCCAGCCGCGCTCCTTGCCGATCCGGTCGCGCATCGCCTTGTAGTCGGGCCACAGCTCTTCGCGCGCCTGTTCGTCCGTCTCGGCGACGTAACCGGGCGAGTGCACGCCGATCGGCTGCGCCGGGCGGCCGAACTCCTTGAAGGCGCGGTGATAGAGATCGACGTAAGGCGCAAAGCGCGCGGGATCGCCGCCGATGATCGCGAGCATCAGGGGCAGGTCGTAATGCGCGGCGCGCACCACCGATTGCGGGCTGCCGCCGACGCCGATCCAGGTCTTAAGCCGGCCGTTCTCGACCGGCGGATAGATCAGCTGCTCTTTCAGCGGCGGACGCAGCTTGCCCTCCCAGGTCACCGGTTGCTGCGACAAGAGTGCCGTGAACAGGTCGAGTTTCTCCTCGAACAGCGCCTCGTAAGCGCGCAGGTCGAAGCCGAACAGCGGAAAGGATTCGGTGAAGGAGCCGCGGCCGAGGATGACCTCGGCGCGGCCGTTGGAGAGCGCATCGAGCGTGGCAAAGCGCTGGAACACGCGAATGGGGTCGTCCGAGCTCAGCACCGTCACGGCCGAGCCGAGATGGATGCGCCTGGTGCGCGACGCGATCGCGGCCAGCACGGTCTCGGGCGAGGAGATCGCAAAATCAGATCGGTGATGCTCGCCGAGGCCGATGAAGTCGATGCCGAGCTCGTCGGCCAGCACGGCTTCGTCGACGACGTTGCGGATCACCTGCGCATGCGCAAGCGTCTTGCCTGTGCCGTCCTTGGTGACGTCGCCAAAGGTATCCAGTCCGAATTGAAGCGGTGCGGTCATCGATCAGGTCTCTGCGGGGGAGGATCGACGACATGTGGTGGATGGCCGCCGGGTCACAAGGCGGGTTTCGGAAATGCTCGGTTTCCGTTTGGTAGACCCTTGCTCTCTGCGCGGTCACGAGGCGGCAGATGTCGTTGCCGCCTCGTGCTCATGACAGTCAGAGCGGATCGCGGATCAGCGGCGAGGTCGAGCAGTGGATGCCGCCGCCGCCGAGCGCGACCTTGTCGTAAGCCACAACGCGCGTGGTGATGCCGGCCTTGACGAATTTCTCCATGGTCCGCGGCGAAATGCCTTCGGGCACGATGACATGGCCCGGGCGTACGGCGAGACAATTGATCACCCAGTTCTGGTCATCGGGACAGACCTCGATCTGGCGAATCCCGAGTTCCTTCAGTTTTTCAAGGAACCAGAACGGTAGCAACGTCGGGTTCACGAAGGCGGTATCGCGGTCGATCATCACGAACATGCCGTCGATGTGCAGCCGATAGCCGGTCAGCTGGACGCGCAGCAGCTCCACGCCCTGCGTGCGCAACACTTCCTCGAGCTGGCGCGCGCCTTCCTCGTCGACGCGGCTCGACAGCCCCACGACCGCGACCTTGGGCGTGATGAAGGCGAAGCTGCCACCTTCCATGAGTCCCGTGCCGGAGATCGTCCTGAGGATCGGCATCCCGAGCTTGGCCAGGGTACGGCTGACCGGCAGCTCTTCCCCGCGCCTGATCGGGGGGCCGAGGCGGGTGACGATGGCGCCGCCGTCGACGGCAATCACGCTGTCGCGCGTGTAGACGGTCTTCATCTTGCCCGGCGCGCATTGATCGACATAGACGACCTCCGCGCCTTCCTCGCGTAACGCCTGAGCGAGCGCGTCATGCTGGCTCTGCTGTGCGGCCAGATCCGGGATCACGTCGCCGCGCCAGTACCAGCCTTGCTCGGGGTCGCCGAAGGCGCCGATCTCGGGCAGGCGCTTGTTCGCGTCAACGATATTCAACTCGGCGCCGGGGCGATGCATGAGCACCATCCGGATCTGGCCGACGTCGTTGTTGCAGCCCCAGCGGCGCCCCCAAACGCCGACCTGCTCCGATTCCGTCTCGAAGGCCGGTTCGGCGCGCGACGGAAACGCTTTGATCAGCATGTTGTAGCGAAATTCTGGCTCGGAAATGATCGACATGAGGGGCTCCTGCGGGAAGTGGTTGGTGTGGCGCATGCGGGCTCAACGCGAGCGGTACGCCCGGACTGCGATATCGATGAAGAGAAGACTGACCGTGATCAGGATGAGCACGGCGGCGACTGCGGCCATGGTGGGATCGAGTTGTTCGTTGATGCCGTCCCACATCCGCCGCGGAAGCGTGAAAACCCCGCGGCCGGCAATGAACAGCACGATCACCAGCTCATCCCAACTGTGGATGAAGGCGAAGATCACACCGGAGATGATGCCCGGCAGAATGTTCGGGATGATGACCATGCGCAGCGTCTGGCCAATGCTGGCGCCGAGGTTGAGGGCCGCCTGTTCGAGCCTGGGGTCGAAGCCGGCGAGCGCCGTCGAGACGGTGATGATCACATAGGGCATGCCGGTCACCGCATGGGCGATGATCACGCCGGTGTAGGTATCGATCAGCCTGAGGTCCACCCAGACCTGATAGATGCCGAGCGCGTAGACGATGGTCGGCACCATGATCGGCATCAGCATGACGAGGCGGACGATATTGCTGGCACGGTTGCCGAGACGCCAGCATCCGATAGCGCAGAGCGTTCCGGCGACCGTCGCGATGACCGTCGAGCAGATCGCGATGACGAGGCTGTGCAGGATGCTCGTCAGCCAGGCCTGGCTGGTCAGCAGGTTGCGATAATATTGCAGCGAGACGCCGTCGCGAGGCAGCGACAGATAGGGACGATCGGTCAGCGACACCGCGAAGACGATGGTGATGGGCAGGACGAGAAAGCAGATAATCGCCCATGCGATCGAGCGCGTCATAGGCGAGGAGCCTTCGAATGCGGTGCTGCTGGTGCTCATATGGACCCGAACAGCTTGCGCAGATCGACGACGCGGGCGAGCGCGACAAGCAGCCCGCCGATGATGATGAGCAGGGTGCCGGCCAGCATACTGCCGACGCCCCAGCGGACGATCTCGAGAATCTGGACCTTGATATATTCGGCGATCATCAGAGTCTTGCCGCCGCCGAGAATGGCCGGGGTCACGAAGAAGCCGAGGGAGAAGATGAACACGAGGATACTGGCGCCGACGACTCCGGGCATCGACAATGGCAGGAACACCTGGCGGAACGCGACGGCGCGGCTGGCGCCGAGGCCCCGGGCTGCGGCAACGCATCGTTGATCGATGTCGCGCATGTTGGCGTAGATGGGGAGGATGCCGAAGGGCAGCATGTAGTGGACCATGCCGATCAACACACCGGTCTCGTTCCAGATCAGGCTGAGCGGAGCGTCAACCAGTCCGCTTGAGATCAGGATGTTGTTGATGAGACCCTCGCGCCGCAGCAGCACAAACCAGGCGAAGGCGCGCACCAGGACAGAGATCCACAGCGGCACGAGAACGCCGAGGAACATCCAGCGGCGGACCCGCTCGCTCGAATGGACCAGCGCGTAAGATACGATGTAGGCGAGCACGAGCGTGATCAGCGTGCTGATGACGCTGATGCGCGCCGTCGTCGCCAGCATGCGC
Source organism: Bradyrhizobium sp. 63_E2_N1_3 (assembly GCF_052076005.1). Lineage (NCBI taxonomy): Bacteria > Pseudomonadati > Pseudomonadota > Alphaproteobacteria > Hyphomicrobiales > Nitrobacteraceae > Bradyrhizobium > Bradyrhizobium sp. 63_E2_N1_3. The sequence goes on from NZ_CP197235.1 coordinate 3,660,316, forward strand.
TGGATCGACGCGCTGGTCGCAAGCATGGCGTAGTTGTCGAGGCCCGGCTGCGGCTCGGTGACGCTCAACCAGAGCACCTTCGAGATCGGGTAGATATAACAAACGATCATCAGCGCCAGGGCCGGCAGGATCAGCAGCCAGTAGCGCGCGGTTACGCCGAAGCCCGGACGGGACGGCGAGGGCGTCAGCTGATCTGCAGGAGAGCTCATCGATATCGGACCCGGGCGCTCGGGGCTTTGCGCGGTTTTGGCGAGGTTTTGGCAGCGCGGCGCCGAGGAGCGCCACGCCGCCGGTAACGGACGTCAGGAGGAGATGAAATCCAGATAGGCCTGGAAGGTCTTGGAATGGTTTTCGATGTACCAGGCCGCGTTGATCCTGGCCTGAACCGCTGCGTTTGCGGGATCGGCCGGATTGGTCGCGCGCAGCGCTTCCGGCACCATGGACTGGGCCGCCGGGTTGGAGGGACCGTTGCCCATCGCAGTCAGAAGTTTCACCTGCCCCTCCGGCTGCTGCATGGAGGCGATGGCGCGGAAGGCCTCGGCGCCGGCCGGATTGTTCTTCGGCACGACCCACAAGCCGGGCTGCAGAAGACCGTCCTTGAAGGTGTAGGCGATGCGGTTATTGGTCTCGGCCTTGAGGACGTTGGCGCGGGTGTGCCACAACAGGCCCATGACGCATTCGCCGTCCCGCATCAGGCTCTGGCTTTCGGCGCCGCTGTTCCAGTAGAGCACATCCTTCTTGATGGTTCCGAGCTTGGTGAAGGCGCGCTTGACGTCCAGCGGATAGAGCTGGTCGGGCGGGACACCGTCGGCGATCAGGCACAGCTCGAGCATGGCCTGGGAATCCTTGCGGACCATGCGGCGGCCTGGATATTTCTTCAAGTCGAAGAAGTCTGCGAGGGTCGGCGTCTCCTTGACCTTCGCCGTGTCCCAGGCGAGCACGGAGGAGAACATGTAGTTCACGACGCCGTTCTCGTAGGCGAATTCCGTGGCGACCTTGCTCTTGTCGACGATGCTGTAGTCGATCTTCTCCAGGGCGTTGCGAGGCCCGAGCTCGGCCAGCGTCGTAACGCCGCAATCGCAGATGTCCCAGGTGACGTTGCGAGACTGGACCATCGTCAGGATCTTGCCGTTGAGGGGGCCGCTGCCGTCCAGCACCATGCGGCCGCCCTGCGCGGCGAAGGGCTGCACATAGGCTTCGTCGAAAGCCTTCATGGCGGCGCCGCCGTAGTTGACCACGACGACCTCCTTGCGCGCCTCTGCGCGGGCAGCGCCGGCGGCGAGCACTGCGGGAGCGGCGAGAAGGCTGGCGCCTCCCTTCAGGAGGGCGCGCCGGGTCGGGGTGAAAATTGAATTGCGTTCGTTCATGACGGAAGCCCCATTCGTTCGTTTCGACTGTTGCGGCACTGCAGTTCAGGCATCGGTGACCAGCGTCCCGGCGCTGTGGTCCCAACCGATCGTTACGGCGTCGCCGGCGACGGGCGGCTCGCCATGTCGCCAGGTCGGCATCATCACGACGACGTCGCCGAATTCCGGCGTGGCGACCACGAGCCGGAATTGTGAGCCCAGATAGCTCCACTCGGAGACGACGCCTTTGAGCGTATTGTCGGGTTGACCGGTTTTGCCGGCGAGGGTGATCTTCTCCGGCCTCAGGGCGATCACGACGGGCTGGCCGATCGCCGAGCGATTGCAGTCGTCGCTCGCCTGGATGATCCGCACGCCCTGATGGGTCAGCACGAAGCCGCCGGCCACGTGATTGTCCACGCTGCCCTTGAGGAAATTGCTCTTGCCGAGAAAGTTGGCGACGAAGCTTGTCGCGGGCCGCTCGTACAGCTCGGTCGGCGATCCCTGCTGGACCATCTTGCCGTCTCGCATCACCACGATCCGGTCTGACATCGACAGGGCTTCGTCCTGGTCATGGGTGACGTAGATGAAGGTCAGGCCGATCCGCTTGTGCAATCGCTTCAGCTCGTCCTGCAGCTCTGCGCGCAGCTTCTTGTCGAGCGCGCTCAGCGGCTCGTCCAGCAGAAGCAGGTGAGGCGTGAAGACCATCGCGCGGGCAAGCGCGACGCGTTGCTGCTGGCCGCCGGAGAGCTGGCGCGGATAGCGGCCGGCTTGCGAGCTCAGCTGCACCAGATCGATGGCGGCATCGACCTTGCTCTTGATCTCGGCGGCAGGCCGTTTGCGCACCTTCAGCGGGAACGCGACGTTGTCGTACACGGTCATGTGCGGAAACAGGGCGTAGCCCTGGAACACCATACCGAAATTCCGCTGCTCGGGAGGGAGTCGCAGGATGCTCTGTCCGCCCAGCAGGATGTCGCCGCGATCGGGCTGGACGAAGCCGGCGATGGACATCAGCAGCGTGGTCTTGCCTGAGCCCGAGGGCCCCAGCAGCGTCAGAAATTCTCCGCGCTTGACCGTGAGGGACACATCGTTCAGCGCGGCGAAGTCTCCGTAGAACTTGACGAGCCTCTCGATCTTCAAATCGTGATCAACTCCTGCGGAAGCTGACACACTTATGAAATTGTTGCTGGTCATTCTCGTCTTCTGGCTACGGCGGCAGAACGTGCGGAGATCCGTGTATCCCTGCAGATTGGCCGAGAGCTAAAATCGCAACAATCATCTAATTTGCATCTGTATGGTGTGTTTTTTGAACGATTGACCCGCCGGTGGCCGACGGTTGCAATCAGTGCGTTCGGTGTGCCGACGATGAGCGTCGGCGTTGTCGCTGGACAGGCGGCCTATTCAGAACGAGCCGCCGCATCGATTGTCCTGGCGATGCCCCCCTGGAATGCTTCCTTCAACCAGCGGCGCAGCACCACCAGTTCGGGGTCGCCCCAACGTCTGGCAACAGCGACGAAGTAGTAACCGCCGAGACTGACGGGGTGTGGGCTAAGATCGACCAGTCTGCCTGCGGCGAGGTCCTCCTCGACGAGCAGCGTGTTTGCGAGTGCGACGCCTTGTCCCTGTCTTGCGGCCTCGATCGTCAGATGGGCATGCCAGAGGTGCGGTCCTCGCAACATCGGCAGGTCGGTGACCCCCGCATTTTCGAACCATTGCTCCCAATAGAGCGTCGAGGCTTCGTGGATCAGCGGCAGGTTCAGGAAATCGGAAGCCTGAGTGACGACGGGATGGCGCGCCCTGAACGCGGGGCTTGCGACGGCATGAATCTTCGGCGCCGCGATCAGCTCGGTCCTGACCTTCGGGCGGCTGATCATCATGTTCATGTGAACGATCTCGGCATCAGCCTCGCCGCGCGTGAAGTCCGCACGCGACAGCGTTGGATACAGGGCGATGTCGTAGTTCGGCAGGCTGGCCATGAGCGCGGGCAAACGGGCGAGCAGGCGCTGATTGATGATGCCGGGAATGCACCAGATCGTCAGGGTTCGGCGGCTGGCCGGACGAACATCTTCGTTGGCCTGGCGCAGGATGTCGAAGGCGCGGGTGACCCGAGCGTGGAATGCTTCGCCGGCGGCCGTCAGCAGCAGGCCGCGTCCGTGCGCCGCAACCAGCGCGACATTGAGGTCGAGCTGGAGCTTGCGGATGTGTCGGGAGACGACGGTCGGACTCACCGACAATTCATCGCTTGCCGCCTTGATGCTGCCGGTGCGGCCGACAGCCTCGAAGGCTCTCAGGGCATTGAGCGACGGAAGCCGCAGTGACAAGCGATCCTCTGGCAAAAGCCACCTCTTTCCAGATGATCTAGCTCACCAAACCAGTCAGCGAAAGCAGGATCCGCGCCAATCCGAGGGATCGATGTACTGGGATTCGGGTCCACCTACCGCCACATCCCGCGCATCCGGGCCCCGATATCGATCTTCGGGCCCTGCGCCGCCGCGCGGGCCGCAGCCGAAGCCGCCTTCGGCCAGGCGGTGCGCTCGAACAGATAGACGAGGGATTCCGGGATGAAGCGGGTGCGCGAGGCGTAGACGTGGCGGTCGCCCTTGGCTTGCTGGCCGTGGGTGAAGAAGCGCTGCGGCACGACGAGATGCAGATCGTCCTTGGCGCGCGTCATCGCGACATAGAGCAGGCGGCGCTCCTCCTCGAGCTCGGCCGAGGTACCGGCGCCGAGATCCGACGGCATGCAGCCGTCGACGACGTTGAGCACGAACACCGACTTCCATTCCTGGCCCTTGGCCGAATGGATGGTGGAGAGGATCAGATAGTCCTCGTCGCGGAGCGGAGGACCGGATTTATCGCTGGTCGCATCCGGCGGGTCGAGCGTGAGCTCGGTCAGGAATTTTTCGCGCGAGGCATAGCCGCTCGCGATCTGCTCGAGCTGCATGAGATCGGCGCGGCGCGTCTCGGAATCCTCGTGGATGCGATCGAGATGCGGCTCATACCAGAGCCGCACGCGCTCGAGATCGGCGGGCCATTCCGAGTAACGCAGATTTCCGACCGTGCGGACGAAGTCGGTCCACTCGTCGCCGGTGCGTGGCGGCACCGCAAGCTGGCCGAGCGCGGCAAGCGGGTCGGTGCTCTCCGCCATCTGGTCGAGCACGCGCTGCGCGGTGGCGGGGCCGACGCCGGGCAACAGGTGCAGGATGCGGAAACCGGCGACGCGGTCGCGCGGATTTTCGGCAAAGCGCAGCAGCGCCAGCACGTCCTTGACATGCACGGCATCGAGAAATTTCAGTCCGCCGAACTTGACGAAGGGAATGTTGCGGCGGGTCAGCTCGATCTCCAGCGGACCGGAATGCGAGGACGTCCGGAACAGCACCGCCTGGTGCTTGAGCAGCGCGCCTTGCTCGCGGTTGGCCAGCACCTCCTCGACGATGTAGCGCGCCTGGTCGGCCTCGTCGTGGACGGTGACGAGCTGTGGCTTCTGCGACGAGGTGCGGTCGGTCCACAGGTTCTTGGTGAAGCGCTCGCGCGCTAGCCCGATGATGCCGTTGGCCGCCGCCAGCACGGGTTGCGTCGAGCGGTAGTTGCGGTCGAGCGTGATCATCTCGGCGCGGGGGGAGAAGCTTTGCGGAAAATCCAGGATGTTGCGGACAGTGGCGGCGCGGAACGAATAGATCGACTGCGCGTCGTCGCCGACCACGGTCAGCCCGCGTCCATCCGGCTTCAGCGCCAGCAGGATCGAGGATTGCAGGCGGTTGGTGTCCTGATATTCGTCGACCAGCACGTGATCGAAGCGGCCGCCGATCTCTTCGGCGATCAGCGCATCGCTCATCATCTGCGACCAGTAGAGCAGGAGGTCGTCGTAATCCAGCACGTGCTGGGTCTGCTTGGCCTCGACATAGGCCGCGAACAGGCCCTTCAGCTCGGCGGCCCAGCCCGCGCACCAAGGATAGTGCTGGCCGAGCACTTTTTCGATCTCCATCTCGGCATTGACGCAGCGCGAGTAGATCGACAGACACGTGCCCTTGGCCGGAAAGCGGCTCTCGGTCTTCGACAGGCCGCGCTCGTGCCGAACCAGATTCATCAGGTCGGCGGAATCCTCGCGGTCGTGGATGGTGAAGGCTGGATCGACGCCAATCCGCTCGGCATATTCGCGCAGGAGCCGCGCGCCGATGCCGTGGAACGTGCCGGCCCAGGTGAGGGCATCGCGCATGATTGCGGCGTTGTTCTCGCCCAGTACCTTTCGTGCGATGCGTTCGACCCGGCCGGCCATCTCGGCCGCGGCGCGGCGGGAGAACGTCATCAGGAGGATGCGTCGTGGATCGGCGCCCGCGACGATCAGGTGCGCGACGCGATGGGCGAGCGTATTGGTCTTGCCGGAGCCCGCGCCGGCGATGACGAGCAGGGGCGCGCCCACGGTCGCGCCGTCAGCGACGCCATGCTCCACGGCGCGGCGCTGCTCCGCATTGAGCGTGTCCAGATATGTCGCCACGAATCGCCCCGGTGAAAGGGAGAGAGTCGGCGATCCCGGCGCGAATCGCAATGCGGCTGGACGGAACCAATGTTAAGACCTAGGGACAAGACGGCCCGAAGTTCCAGCCCGAGAAGCGCGCAACCGGCATGACCGAGCTCAAGCCCGACCAGTTCGAGATGCGGCGGCTGGAGTCGCTCAGCAACACCATCTTTGGTGTCGCCATGACGCTACTCGCCTACGACCTGCCCAAGGCCGCGGTGTTCACCAGTGCCCCGAGCTGGAGCGATCTCGCCCATGTCTACTCCGGCAAGCTCGCCGGTCTCGCGCTCAGCTTCATCATCGCCGGCGTGTTCTGGATCAGCCACCACCGCCGGCTCGCGCGCCAGCCCGTGGGCAGCCGCGGCATGGTGATCCTCAACCTGTTCTTCCTGCTGTCGATCGTGCTGCTGCCGGTGACCAACGGCCTCTACATCAATTACAGCATGAGCAGCGCGGTGGCCGTGCTCTACGGCCTGCATCTGACCGCGATCGCCGGCCTCAATGCCTGGCTGTGGTGGACGATTTTGGGCGGCTGGCGCCACGAGATCATGGCCTCGATGTTTCCGCTGCTGGTGTTCATTCCGGGCACGATCGTTGCGGCCTTCGCGCCGCACGTCGCGCCCTTCCTGTGGTTCATCGCCTTTGGCGGGCTGTTGATCCAGCGCTTCTATGCCGCGCCGACCGGGCCAGGCGCGTGAGGCGGCGGCTCACCCTTTTGTCGCGCCGAACCCGTCGGCCGGCACGTAAAGCTTGACCGGGCGGATTTCGTAGACCGCCGACGGGTTGACCTCGCGCAGCTTTCGCGCCGCCGCGATCGCTTCCTCATCGGTATCGTAGTCGACGAGATGGAAGCCGAGAAGCTGCTCCTTGGTCTCGGCAAACGGGCCGTCCAGCACCATGCCCGCGCCGGGGCCGCGCAAGGTGTGCGCCTTTCGGGTGTCATCCAGACGGGCGGCCGGCCCAAGGTGTCCGCTTGCCCTCAAGGGCGCCTGAACCTCGATCACTTTGGCCACGACCGCGGCGTCCTGCACCGGCGCCCAGGACAAGATCTCGTCTTCCACATGGTAGGCCAGGATGGCGTAAAGCATCGTCACCTCGTTTGTTTTTCAAGCTTGCAGTCGGAAGGATGTATGAGCGCCGCCGACACCGACAATCCCGGAGACTAACATATTGCGTCGCGCAAGTTGCGACGAAACCGTCCTGAAACCCGATTGCCGCCCTCGGAGGTGAACGCTGTCCAAAGCCGAGGCGACTGATGGCCACCAAGAACACTTCGGAGGCGGCCATGTCGACCATCAAGATCATCTGCGACGCGCGTCGGGCGGGAAAGTCGGAAGCCGCGGATTTGCACGACCAGTCCGGCCATCACCGCTATTACGGCGGCTCGGCCGAGAACGGCGGCGAGCGGATCGTCGAAAGCCGCCGCGGAAAACGCCCGCGCGCGCTCAATGTGTGCGGCTTCTGAAGCCTTCGGCGACACCGTCTTTCGACATGGACGTCCTGCAAATATCGATCGCGGCGATGCCGTTCCTGCTTGCGCTGATGAGCCGGACGCGAAAGGCAATCGCGCCGTGCCTGCTGACGAGCATCATCACCGTGCTGCTTGGCGACGAGCCTCATCGGGCGGTGATGGCCTGGTGCGTCGGCGTGTTGATTGCCGCCGTTGCCCTGCGTGAGCGGCTTCGCGCGAGCTGACCCAGCGCCGTCACGGCGCACTCAGGACCTGTTTGACCAGCGCCTCGCGCAGCGTTGCCAGCTCGCCGCTCGCTTCCATCTGCGCGATCACTTTGCCGACCTTCGGCACCAGATCGCGATGGCGTTCGTGCAAATAATGGTAGATGTGGATGCGCTCCAGCGGTGGCGAAAGCGGGACAATCCTGGTCTGCAGGTTGAGTTTCCTCACCGCGACGAGCCCGCTGAAGAGGTCGGTGACCATCACCTCGAAACGGTCGGCGTCGAGCATCCTGATCATGTTCTCGAGGCTGGTGGTCGCGGTGACGCGGGCCATGCCGCGTGTCCCGGCCTCTGAGGAGCCGACGCCGCGGACGATTCCGATGCTGTACTCCCTGATTGAATTCCAGCCGGCGACGTCGAAACGGAGTTTCGTCGTGAAGACCGCCGGCTCGATGTAGTTGATCGCCGGCGTGACCTGAATCAGCGTCGGGTAGTCGCTGGAAAGCGTTCCGATCCGCTGGATCTCGCCATCGACCTCGCCGGCGCTCGACAGCGCCAGTGCGCGCTTGCCGGGGACGTCCTCGAACTCCAGCTTGATATTCAGCTTGGCGTAGACGGCCCGCAGCATCTCGCCGCCGACATATTGATCGGGGATGTCGGCGATCCGCGCCAGCCGGATCAGCTCCTGCGCATGCGACGGACCGGCGGCGAGCAATGACAGGCAGGCGACGATGATCCGCCACATGACGCGTCTCCTTTGCCCTGCATGGCTACCATTGGATTCCGATGCCCGCGATCCACCGGGGCGGCGCCCGCGTGGCGGCCGCACCGCTGGCGCGTCTTGCAGGCGACCGCGGGCTTTAGCCAATGTCATTCTAGCGCGCGAAGTGATAGTTTGCGGGAGAATCCTGCTGCTGGGCGCAAGACAAGACCCCGCCAAGCCGCCCATGGGCCGGCAGGATCGCCACGCAGGTCGCGTGAAGAGAGAATCTCAACTGTCGAATTGCTCGCGGCTGCGATCCGCCGTCCGGAGCAGGGTGCCGCCATTCCGGGGACGTGGTGCATGGGCAACGCAGGCGACGAGGACTCCAAGCGCAGCAGCCGCGCCGGTGCCCCGGCGGCCGCGAAGCAGGATTTGAGCGGGATCGGCGCTGCACTTTCGCCATCGATGATCGGAGCGCTGCTGTCGCGGATCTTCAACTGGTCGCGCAGCGGCGTCGGGCCGCGCCTGCTGGCCGCCGTGCTGCTCTTCTCCTCGATCGTCACGCTGATGCTGACCGCCCTTCAGCTCTATCTCGACTACGACCGCGAGGTCGGCGTCATCGAGACGCGGCTCGACGAGATCGGCCGCAGCACGACCGGCAGCCTCGGCGAGAGCCTGTGGAATCTCGACCAGAACCAGCTCAAGCTCCAGCTCGACGGCATCATGCGGCTGCCCGACATTCGCGCCGCCGAGGTGCGCGAGGTCGCCGATCGCCCCAATCCGATCCGTGTCGCGGTCGGCGAGCCGAGCACCCGCTCAGCCGTGACACGCGACTATCCGCTGAACTACAGCGTCCAGGGACGTCACGCCCGATCGGCGTGCTCCATGTCGAGGCGACGCTGGCCGAGGTCTATCAGCAATTGCTGAACCGGGCCCTGGTCATCCTGGCAAGCCAGGCCGCGAAGACCTTTGTCGTCTCGCTGTTCATCATCTACATGTTCCATCTGCTGGTGACGCGGCATCTGGCCGCCATCGCCGAGTTCGTCGGCCAATACAGCCTGTCGCGGCCGCCGCCGCCTTTGCACCTCGAGCGCCGGCCGCCCCGCGATCCCGACGAGCTGGACAAGGTGATCGACGCCTTCAACGCGATGTGCGCGAACCTCGAGCGCGCCTATGGCGAGCTGCGCGAGGCCAACGCAAATCTCGAGCGCGACCTGAATATCCGCCGGCGCGCCGAAGAGGACGCGCGTGCCAGTGAAGAGCGTTTCCGCGACTATGCCGAGACCGCGTCCGACTGGTTCTGGGAGACCGGACCGGATCATCGCTTCACCTACGTATCCGACCGGGCCGGCGCCTTCGGCATGGACAACAAGGCGCTGGTCGGCAAGCACCGCACAGATGCCGCCTCCGACCGCGACGCCGAGCCTGAGAAATGGCGCGCGCACGTGGCGACCTTGGACCGCCACGAGCCGTTCCGGAAGTTCGAGTATCGCGGGCGCGACGTGGCCGGCCGCATGCATCATTTCAACGTCAACGGCCAGCCGATCTTCGCGGCGGACGGACGCTTCATGGGCTATCGCGGGTCGGCCACCGACCTCACGGTGCAGCACGAGGCCGAGGAGCGGCTGCGCCAATCCCAGAAGATGGACGCGATCGGTCAGCTCACCGGCGGCGTCGCTCACGACTTCAACAACGTGCTCACGGTCATCACCGGCACCATCGAGATCATCCAGGAGGGGCTTGCGGACAAGCCCGAGTTCGCCGCGATCGCACAACTGATCGACGATGCGGCGGCGCGCGGCGCCGAGATCACCTCGCAGCTCCTGACCTTCGCGCGCCGCCAGCCGCTGGAGCCCCGCGACATCGACGTCAACGCACTCGTGGTCGAAACCGCGAAGCTGCTCAAGCCGATCCTCGGCGAGCATATCGAGATCGTGACCCGGCTCGCGGACGACGCCTGGTCCGCGATGGCAGATCCGTCGCAGCTCTCGTCGGCGATCGTCAATCTCGCCGTCAATGCGCGTGACGCGATGCCGGGCGGCGGCCGGCTCACGCTGGAGACCGCAAACCGCGAGCTCGACGGCACCAGCGGTGCCGGCGACGGCGATGTCATGTGCGGCGCCTTCGTGATGATCGCGGTGGCCGACACCGGTCATGGCATCCCGGCAGATATCCGCGAGCGCGTGTTCGAGCCGTTCTTCACCACCAAGGGCGTCGGCCGCGGCACCGGACTTGGGCTGAGCATGGTCTACGGCTTTGCCCGCCAGACCGGCGGGACCGTCGTCATCGAGAGCGAGGAGGGGCGCGGCACGGTGATGCGGCTGTTCCTGCCGCGGTCGAAGGGCGAGGCGCCGGCCAGGACGGCGCCGGTTCAGCCGCCCGCGGCGGCACGCGGGCACGAGACGATCCTCGTGGTCGAGGACGATCCGCTGGTGCAGGGCTATGTCATCGCCCAGCTCGGCACCCTCGGCTATCGCACGCTCGCCGCCAGCGACGGCGCAGCCGCGCTTGCGCTGGTCGACCAGGGCGTCAAATTCGATCTCCTGTTCACGGACATCATCATGCCCGGCGGCATGAACGGACGGGAATTGGCCGAAGCCGTCCGGCTCCGCCGGCCGGGGGCGAGCGTGCTCTACACCTCCGGCTATACCGACGACACCATCGTCCACGAAGGACATCTCGATCCCGGCCTGGCACTGCTCAGGAAGCCGTACCGGAAATCGGAGCTGTCGCAGAAGATCCGCGAGGTGCTTGCAGGCAAGCCGCCGGCCTGAGCGGAGCTCATCCATGCAGGCGCCACCCACGAAAAAGGCGCGGCGGGGAGGCCCCGTCGCGCCCGATTTCTTGCTCGCTGGTCCAGGGCTGAGAGCGCCCCGATGCCAAGCCTTTCGTCAAAGCCTAGCGGGCGATCCCAGCGAGGTGACAGCGCTTGAGATAAGACACTGGATCACCTCCTTTCGTTGGTTTCGGGACTCTGAATATAGGACGAAATCCCGCCGCCGTTAAGGGGCGCCCCGGGGTGGGAACTAGCCTGTCCGCAAGGCGGGAAAGTCCGGTCCGGAGCAGTTGAGACTGCCGCCCGGTCGTGTTAGGGAGCCAGTGATGCGGGTGTAGCTCAATGGTAGAGCAGCAGCCTTCCAAGCTGAATACGAGGGTTCGATTCCCTTCACCCGCTCCAACCTTTTTCGAAGATTTAGCGAGAGGGGGCAGATTTCAGTCTGACAAATCGGCTGCTTGACACGTCCTGATGCTCGCTTTGCGATCGACTGTTTCGCGCCTCTCTTGATAGCTTTCGTATTCCCCGCACTGGATAAGAACCGCGAACGGCAACCAGTCAGAATCCCGGTTGGCGACCTGGCCTTCGCGGGTTTGCGACCGGCTGAAGCGAGGCTAATTGGACCGGGCCACGCCGAACCGCCTGAAAATCCTGGGCATGGTCGCCCGGATCGTGTTCGCCGCCACGATGCTTGCGTTGCTGTCGCCACAGAGCGCCGTAAGGCCCTGGTGTTGTGCCGTCCGGAAATTTTTTCAAACCCGGCCCAAGGATTCCGGCGTCTCGTTCGTCTCAATTCGTGAATGCCTGGAAAATCTCCTCCCGGCGCCCCGGCTTATGGGTGGAACTACTATGGTAAAGCGCATGCGGTCGCGGTCCAGGACGGGACTGCCCGGGGGACCGGGTAACGGTCCCAATTGTTTTGCTCAATCCTGTCGGCTTTGAGGAAAGGGCATGGGGGGCGCCATTCAGCTTATGACCGCAGAGGCGACTGAGCCGCCGGATGGCGGCGCCACGGATGACGACCTCGTCAGTCTGGCCACGCAGGGTAACCGTGCTGCATTCGAAGCCTTGTTGCGGCGTCACTACGACCTCATGCACCGCGTGGCGTGGCGCATGACCGGCTCCCAGACTGACGCGCAGGACATTTGTCAGGATGTCTGCTGCGCGCTGGTGGAACGGATCGCTTCTTTCAGGGGGGAGGCGAAGTTCACAACCTGGCTGGTCGGTATCGTGCGCAACGCCTGCCATGACCACCATCGGCGTCATTCGACGTTGACGCGCCTGAAAGGCCATCTCGCCGTTCTTGCCGAAATGGCGGCGCCGCCGGATGGCCGGGATCTCTTTCGTCGCAGTTGGCTCGCGAGCGAGCTGGCGCGGCTTTCGCCGCTGCTGCGGGAGACGGTCGTGCTTGTGGTCGGCGAAGGCATGACGCACGCGGAGGCGGCGACAGCCCTGGGCGTCTCCGAGTCGACCATCTCCGGCCGCATGCACGAGCTGAGGCGACAGGCAGGTCTCGCGAAGGACATCGGCGATGAGGACTGATCACAACATCATGCGTTTGCCCGACCCTCCGCCGCCTGCGCCGGACGCGCGTGCCGCGGCTGTGCAACAAGCGTTGTTGCGCTTCGATCAAAAAAGCGCCGAGGAAAAAAACGCCGACGATAGCCAAGGAATGCCGACCGATATCCGTCTCATCGAGCGAACCGCCGCGTCCTTGCGGCCGTTACGCGAGAGGACTGTCATGAAGCGTACGCGATATCTCCTGGCCGCCAGCCTGGCCTGCATCGTTGCCGGATCGGGCGCCTATCTCCATCTCATGCGGTCGCCGCAGTCGCAGGACGTCGCTGCACCCGTCGAACAGAAGGTGGCGAGCAACGACGTCGCTCTAGCTCCTTCGACAGTGCCAGCAAAGAAGGAAAGCGAAAGCCAGGCCCAGCCGCAAACGCAAACCCAAACCGCCACGCAGGCCGGAAAGCCCAGCCAGGAAGCCGCCGCGCCTTCGGTTGCCGCGGCGCCGCCTCCCGCCAGGTCGCGCGCGGAAAATCTGATTGCCAGCCGGGACGCTCCGAAGGCGCCTCCCGCGACGGCGTTGAGGGCTCCCATGCAGGGGGCACCGTCAGAAATGTACGCTCTTAGAGGCCGGAACGATCAAATGCACGCGCGCGCGCCGTCTGCGCAGCTGCTGTCGCAGGTCGAAGTCTTTCGGGACCAGCGCGAGCGTGTTCCTGCTGCGTCCGAGCCTGTCGGCCGCGACAAGTTTGCGAATGCGCCGGAAAACGCCTTCAAGGTCGCGCGCGATGCCCCCGTCTCGACATTCTCCATTGATGTCGATACGGCGTCGTACGCGTTCGTCCGCGCACAGCTCAACCGCAATGTCCTGCCGCCGGCCGCGTCGGTTCGGACCGAGGAGCTGATCAATTACTTTCCCTATGCCTATGAAGCCCCCGCATCGGCGAACGAACCGTTCCGGGCCAACGTTGCCGTGTTTCCGAACCCCTGGGCGGAAGGCCGCAAGCTCATTCGCATTGGGGTCAAAGGTTATGCGCTGCAACAGACGAGCCGACCGCGCGCGAATCTCGTTTTCCTGATCGATACATCGGGCTCGATGGAGCCGCAGAACCGGTTGCCGCTCGTGAAGCAGTCGCTCGCCATGCTCGTTACCCAGCTGAAACCCGAGGACCGCATCGCGATCGTGACCTATGCCGGAAATGCCGGCACGGCGCTCGAGCCCACTTCCGTGTCCGAGAAAGCGAAAATCCTGGCGACGATCGATCGGCTCGAGGCGGGTGGCAGCACGGCGGGTGCCGAAGGCATCAGGCAAGCCTATGGTCTTGCAGAGCAGAACTTTGACGCCAGCGGCGTCAATCGGGTCATCCTCGCCACCGACGGCGACTTCAATGTCGGAATTACGAACAAGGATGAATTGAAAGGTTTCGTCGAGCGTCAACGCGAAAAGGGCATTTTCCTGTCCGTGCTCGGCGTTGGTGCCGGCAATTACAACGACGCGCTGGCGCAGACGCTGGCGCAGAACGGCAACGGCGTCGCCGCCTATATTGATACGATCAACGAGGCACGCAAGGTGCTGGTCGAAGAGGCAAGTTCGACGCTGTTTCCGATCGGCAAGGATGTGAAGATCCAGGTCGAGTTCAATCCGGCAGCCGTCGCCGAATATCGGCTCATCGGCTACGAGACGCGACTGCTCAATCGCGACGATTTTTCAAATGACAAAGTCGATGCCGGCGACGTCGGCTCGGGGCAAACCGTGACGGCGCTCTACGACATCGTGCCTGTCGGCGGGCCTCGCGTGGTCGACGATCTCAGATACGGTGCGCAAGCCCCGGCGAGCGACTCACCGTCGCCGGCCGAATATGCCTTCGTCAAGATCCGCTACAAGCTGCCGCGATCCGATCAAAGCGTGCTGGTCAGCACCCCCGTCGATCGCGCATCGGAACATGGCCGCTTCGAGGACGCGCCACTCGATGCCCGCTTTGCAACCAGTGTTGCCGCGTTCGGCGAGATTCTACGTGGCGGAAAGCACACCGGCCGGTTCGGCTATGACGACGTGCTCCGTATCGCCTCGGCCGCGCGCGGCGACGATCCTTACGGCTATCGCTCCGAGTTCCTTCAGTTGGTGCGCGCGGCCAAAACTGCGAGCGCGATGCAGCCGCTGCGACCGTGATCACTCTTCGATTTAGGCCAGCGCGCCCATTCCGGCATCGATAGGAAGCGGAGCAAAGTTGCCTCCGCTTCCGGGCCTCCCAACGCGATGCGAAGCCATCAAGGCGGAAAATTTCGTGCCGCCACCGCTCGCTGGATGGTAGCGCTTAGGCGGTGTCAACGCCGTGTGCCACATCCAAACCAGAAAGCGGACGCGTGAATTGTCACCAAGAGACTCGCGCTCTCGGCTCACACGCGTCGATCCTCACGAGGGCGTGATGTAACTGATCGCCGACCGTCGCCGAATTCAGGACCAGGGGGCTTCTCAATCCGTCCCGCCCGTGGAATTTTGCGGCCATGAAATTTCGAGCTGTCATGTCCTGAAGCACAGCATGGCGGTCGTCGTCCTGCCGTTTCTGCTGATCGCGGCGCTGGCGCTCATCAGCATCGGTTCGGCGCCGGTGTCGCACTGCGACCGAATGGTTGCGGGTGACGCGTGGTTGGAATGTCTGGTGTCGATCCCGATCATCGCCATTGTGCCATTTGCGCTAACGATGTGGGCGGTGCGTCAGGCGGCACCGATCGACCTGCGCCGCGCAGGGGCGTTCGCCGGTCTTGTCGCTGGCAGCATCAGCGCAGTGGCCTACGCGCTTCACTGCACCGACGATTCGCTGCCCTTTGTCGCGCTCTGGTATGGTGGAACGATCGTGGTGTGCACTCTGGCGGGGGCCGCGCTCGGGCCGCGGCTACTGCGGTGGTGAGGTGTTGCGTCAATACCGACGTCGAACTCGAAACCGCGACAAATGCGTGCGGCGATATCAGTGTCGATAGCTCGCGTCCCGATCGAACGCCGCGCAAACTGCTCGACGTCAGCCGTCTCGCCAAGCTCGGCTGGCGCGCCGCGACCTCGCTTCACGATGGCTTGAAGAGCGCCTATGCGGCGTATCAGGCCGGCGCGCCGGTGGCGGCGCGAGAGTAGGAACCTTCACCGCAAGCAAGAGTTGGCCGGTCGGGCAGGGCGAAAAGCCACACGAGGCCGACCGTGCAACAAGCCGTGCGCGTGCGCTCCACCGCGCAAATCGAGGGTCATCCGATTCATCCGATGCTGGTGCCATCGACAAGGCCGGCGCATTGCTGGTCGCCGACGACAGCGGCAACGCCGTGTGGCGGGTGACGGCGGCCCATCCGCAGGTCACGCAGCGCTGGATATCGAGGAGTTGCACCATGGGCCTTGCTCAATACGCGATCGTGCCGGTCGAGGATGAATGGGGCGTGCTGCATGACGGCGACGTCAAAAGCAAATACGCGACCAAGGAAGCCGCGTTCGAGTCCGCGGTCGCTGCCGCCTCCCTGGCGATCCGTCAGGGGCATGAGGTGCATGTCAGCGTGCCCGGTCGCGAAGCCGGCGAGAATGCGCTGGGAAGCTAGGGATACGATCAAGCCCGTGCGCTTGTGATCCTGAGCGAGTACCGCGCCACGACTGCGCATCATCCCTACGTGAACGAGATCCGCTAACCTGTTTCCGGCCGTCGCCACGCCACCCTGATCCTTCCTACTGACCGACGATGGCGTCGATTTCCTCTTTCAGGAGGGCGCCGTAATGTTCGAGGACGCCCGGCGTCAGCTTGGCGCAGAGCAGCGTGAAACTGAGCGCCGCGCCCGGCTTTTCGCCCGGCGTCATGATCGGCAATCCAACTCCGGCAATGCCGGGAATGAGCTCGCCCACATCCACCGCGTAACCGCGGCGACGGGTGTCGGCAATCAGCTGTCGAACCTTGTCCTCGGTGAGGTTGCGATAGGACGCGTAGCGCCCGAGGTTGGCGCGGATGATGTAGTCCTGCTCGTCCTCGTCCAGGAATGCGAGCATTGCGATCGAACCGGGGCCAACGCCGAGGGGGACGAAGCCGCCGATCGATCCCGTCAGCGTCGGCACGATGCATTCGCCGTCGCGCCGGTCGAGACAAACGGAATCGTGGTTGAAGCGGGCCATCAGATGGGTCGTGTCGCCGGTGCGGCGCCTGAGCCGGGACAGCGCGATCTCGCAGCGGCTGATGATGCCGGGGCCGCGAGCCGCGCGGACGCCGTAGATCGCCATGCGTGCACCCAACCTGTAGCGCCGTTTTTTGTCGTCGCGGGCAAGCAGCTTGTGACCGACCAGCGTGTTGAGGATGCGGTGACAGGTGGCGGTGTTTAGCCCGGAGCGGGCCGCCAGGTCCTTGAGCGATAGGCCCTCGACGCCGCCATCGGCGACGAGATCCAGCAGGATGACGGTCCGGTCGAGCAACTGGGCTCCACCGGAGGGCGGTTGGGCGATCACCGGCATATAATCTCACATTATGAAAAAAGTGGTCTCAACAACTTGTACATTGAGAAAGATGTGTCTCCAATGATGAAAATTAGGTCGCTTGGGATTGATGCATATTTTTTGAGCGACCTGATTTCTGCATTCGCAAAGCTGATGGCTGACGCGGCGCTGTGGCAACAGCGCTGGAAGGCCGTGATTTATCCAGAGGAACAGGATGACAGGCTTCAAAACGATGATGGGCGTTTCCGCTGTTGCGCTCGCTGCCTTTTTTGCTGGTAGCGCCGCCGTGGCGGGCACGCTTGAGAACGTCAAGGCGCGCGGCAAGCTCGTCGTCGGCGTGAAGAATGATTACGTGCCCTATGGCTTTCTGAACGACAAGGGCGACATCGTCGGCTTCGAGGTCTCGCTTGCGAAGTACGTTGCCAAGGAGCTCCTTGGCTCCGAGGATAAGATCGAGCTCGTGCCTGTCGTCGCGTCCAATCGCATCGAATTCCTGACCGCCGGCCGCATCGATGCGATCTTCGCCACGCTCGGCGTCACGGCCGAGCGCGCCAAGGTCATCGACTTCACGACGGAATACGTTTCCGCTGCCGGCCCGTCCGTGCTGGCGGCCAAGGAAGCGACGGTCTCCAAGTGGGAAGAGCTGAAGGGCAAGTCGGTCTGCGGCATCCAGGGCTCCTACTACAACAAGAAGATGACCGAGGAGTACGGCATCAATCTCGTGGCCTTCAAGACCCAGCCGGAAGCCTATCGTGCGCTGAAGGACAATCGTTGCATCGGCTTCGTCTTTGACGACATGACGCTTCAGCAGAAGCTCAAGGAGCCCGATTGGGCAAGCTACAAGATCGCGGTGGCGCCGTATGAATTCCAGCCGATGGCCGGCGGCCTCCGCAAGGGAGACACGGAATTCCACGACGCCGTCGACAAGGCCATCGCGAAGGCCGAGGCCGAAGGCAAGCTGATCGCGTGGGAGACCGAGTTCGGCATGCCGCACTCCGACTACATCGCCGCGCGGGCGAAGGCTGCGGTCGCGAAGAAGAACTGACGCACACGGAGCGGCCTTTGTTCGGACTCGACTATTCCTGGCTCGCGGATCCTGCGTACCAGCAATGGCTGCTGACCGGTGTTGTCAACACGCTGAAGCTGGCGGCGCTCTCATCGGCGGCCGCCATCCTCATCGGGATGCTCGGGGCCCTCGGGCTCACGCTGCGGATTTTCTGGCTCGATGCCCTGATCGAGCTGTTCGTCGAGGTGTTCCGCAACACGCCGCCGCTGTTGCAGATGTTGTTTGCCTATTTCACCTTCTCGAACCTCGGCCTCAAGGTGACCGATCCGTCGACGGGATTATCGGTTCCGCTTCTCAGTGCCTTTGCCTGTGCTGCGATTTCGCTCAGTCTCTTCGGCGGGGCGCTGGCGACCGAAGCCTTCCGCTCGGGCATCGAAACCATGCCGCGGTCGATCATCGATGCCGCACGGTCGCTCGGGTACGGCCGATGGGCCCGCTTCTGGCGCATCGAGGCGCCGATCGCCACCCGCATCTGCCTGCCGGGGCTGACGAACATCCTGACCAACCTCTTCAAGACGACGTCGCAGGCATCCGTCATCACCGTGCCGGAACTGATGTACTACGCCGGGCAGATCTACAATGACACGTTCCGCACGCTGGAGGTCATGATTCTGGTCCTCCTCATATATGTGGTGCTGGTGTCCATCCTCACATTTGCAATGGCGAGGCTCGAAGCCTTCATGGCCTTCCCAGGTTACGGGAGAGGGCATTGATCGCGGGCTCCATGCTCTCCTATGACGGAAAGAAGCGCGCCGTTCTGCTGCTGATCGCCTTTGGCGTGGCCGTCTGGATCGGGGTCGATGCGGCGGCGGGCGGCTCGGCGCACTGGAGCCGCGTGCTGGCGCGGCTTCCTCTGCTTCTCACCGGCTCGGCATCCGGCTGGCCGATCACGGGTGGCTTTGCCCTCAATATCATTCTCTCGATCGCCTCCATGGCACTGGCGACGGTGCTCGGTACGATCATGGGTCTTGCGACGCTCGCCAGGTTCGGACCGATCCGGGTCCCGTCTCTTCTGCTGATGAATTTCCTGCGCAATTCACCCTGGCTCGTTTTGCTTTTTGCAACGCTCTATTTCCTGCCGTTTGAGATGCATGTCTTCGGCACGACCATTGCGTTCCCGCCGTTCGTGAAGGCCGTGATTGGCCTTGCGCTGCCGACGGCGGCGAATTTCTCCGAGGTGATCCGGGGCGCCGTTCAGTCCATTCACAGCGGCCAGTGGGAAGCGGCACGTTCGCTCGGCTATGGCACCGGCCAGATCTATCGCCACGTGATCATGCCACAGGCGCTGCGGCGCATGATCCCGGGCTGGATGAATTCCTACGCGTTGCTGATGATCGCGACAGCGCTCGCCACGGTGACCGGTATCCAGGACGTGCTGACAATTCTGAATACTTTGCTCGCCATGGAGAACGAGCGCGTGATCGTCTACTTCTATTTGACCATCCTCTTCCTGTTCATCGCCTATTGCTATCCGATCGCGGTCGTCGCGCGCCGGTTGGAACGCGCCGTGAAGGGAGAAAGCCTGTGAGCCGCATCGACGCGCTGATCGAGCTCGACAACGTCCGCAAGTCCTTCGGTGACGTCCCTGTTCTCAAGGGCATTTCGATGTTCGTGCAGAAGGGCGAGGCAGTCTGCATTATCGGTCCTTCCGGGTCGGGAAAGTCCACCATTCTGCGCTGCATCAACGGCCTGATTCCCGTGGACGAAGGCTTTGTCCGCGTCGGCGCACACCGTGTGCATGAAATGAGGTCGGAAAAGCAGATGCGGGTGCTGCGCCATCAGGTCGCGATGGTGTTCCAGCAGTACAATCTTTTCCCGCATCGTACGGCACTGGAAAACATCATGATGGCGCCGATCCAGGTTCTCGGACACGATCGCGCCGAAGTCGAGGAGCGGGCCCGCAAGCTCCTGAAGAAGGTGCGGCTCTCGGAGAAGGCGGACAGCTATCCGGGGCAGCTGTCCGGCGGCCAGCAGCAGCGCGTGGCAATCGCCCGCGCACTCGCGATGCAGCCGGAAGCGATCCTGTTCGACGAGGTGACGGCTGCGCTCGATCCCGAAACGGTAAAGGACGTGCTGTTCGCGATCCGCGAACTGGTGGAGGAGGGCCTCACCTGCATTCTCGTGACGCACGAGATGAAGTTCGCCCGGGAAGTCTCGCAACGCGTTTGTTTCACCGATCGTGGTCTGATCGTGGAAAGTGCGCCTCCTGCGGAACTCTTCGACAATCCGCAAGACCCGCGCACGCGCGAATTCCTCGGTCAGGTTCTCTGATCGCACCACCGGGGCGGACGCGCTGCGTGGTGCGGCCATCCCACGTGCAATGAAAATGAAAGGTGAGCCGGAAGGCCCAATACATCATGCCTCGTTTTGACGACATCTACGCCAAGGACTTCAAGGAGACGCCTTACTGGTGGGAGGCCGCGGAACCGGAGACCGATCTCTGTCCGCTGCCGGAGCGAGCCGACGTCGTGGTCATCGGCTCGGGCTATGCCGGGTTGAATGCAGCGACTCATCTGGCGCGCGCCGGGCGCTCCGTCGTCGTCATCGACGGTGACCGGATCGGGGAGGGAGCCTCGACGCGTTCGGGCGGGATGGTGTCGAGTGGCCAGAAGCTGGTGGTTAGCGGTGCGATCAAGGGAATCGATCCCGTGCTCTTCTCGCGCCTGATCGGCGAGAGCAACGAGAGCTTCGATTATCTGAAGATGCTGGTCGAGACGGAGAAGCTGGATGCGGGGCTTGCGCTCAGCGGCCGCTTTTTCGGCGCCCACGCCGCGGGCGATTACGAAACCCTGAAGCGGCATGGCATGCTTCTGGCAGAAAAGACCGGCGTGACCGTACATTTCCTCGATCGCGCGCATCAGCGATCGGCGATCGGTTCGGATTATTATCACGGCGGCATGGTGATCGACGAATATGGCGGTCTGCATCCGGGCAAATATCACAAGGCGCTGCGCGACCGGGCGCGCGCCGCCGGCGTCATGCTGCGCTCGCATGCGCGCGCGGGTATGGTGCAGGATAGTGCGAAAGGAGAGAAGATCGTGCCGACCGCTCGAGGTGCCATCCGGGCTGCCCACGTGGTCGCAACCACGAACGGTTACACCGCCGCCGATGCGACGCCTGGCCTCGCCAGCCGTATCGTGCCGGTCAAGAGCTATCAGATTGCCACCGCGCCGCTGCCGGCCGATCTCCTGACCGAGCTCATTCCGCAGGCCCGCATGGTGTCCGACACACGCCGTGATTTGATCTACGCCAGGCCGTCGCCCGACGGGACTCGGCTTCTGTTCGGTTCACGCCCGGGCATCTTCGACATGCCCGACAAGCTGGCCGCGAAGCGGCTTTATGCGCGCATGTTGGCCATCTGGCCGCAGCTTGCGGGCGTGAAGATCACTCATGCCTGGAGCGGGCGCGTGGCCATGACTGTCGACAAGATAGCCCATCTCGGGGTTCGCGACGGCGCGGATTTCGCGGCTGGTTGCAATGGCAACGGCGTCGCGCTGATGACCTTTCTCGGCTACCAGACAGCACGCAAAATTCTCGGCGAGCAGAACATGCCATCGGCCTTCGATCGCGAGACATTCACGGCCGTGCCCTTCTATTCGGGCAAGCCCTGGTTCGTGCCGCTCTTTGCCGGCTGGTATCGCCTGCGCGATTTCCTCGACCGTCCGGGACGCTGAGCCTCGGGCGGCACATCCGGCCCGGCTCGCCTTCCGCGTACCCGTTTCAAGGAGGACCACGTGTCCAGGATTATTCCCGATCTTGTCGTCGCGCCGCAGGAGCTGCCTGCGCATGTGGACGTCGTCGTGATCGGCGGCGGCATCATCGGCGTGTCGACCGCGCTTTCGCTGGTTGAGCGTGGCGTCTCCGTTGCCCTGTGCGAAAAGGGATTGATCGGAGCAGAGCAGTCGTCGCGAAACTGGGGCTGGGTACGCCAAATGGGGCGCGATCCGGCCGAGTTGCCGCTCGCGATCGAGAGTCTTCGGCTCTGGCGTGGCATGAACGAGCGTATCGGCGGCGAAACCGGCTTTCGGCAGGCCGGCATCGCCTATCTCTGCGACACGGATGCCGACGTTGCGATGTATGACGAGTGGTTGAAACACGCCACGTCTTTCGATCTCGACTCTCGCTTCGTAGGGGGCGAGGCGCTGAAGACGCTCATGCCAGGTATGGCGAAACCGTTCCGTGCCGCGCTGCATACGCCGAGCGACGGCAAGGCGGAGCCGTTTATCGCCGTCCCTGCAATCGCGCGCGGCGCGGCCGCGAAAGGGGTGCATATCCTCACCAACTGCGCGGTCCGTTCCATCGAGCGATCGGCGGGCAGGGTGAGCGGCTGTGTCACCGAGCGCGGCGAGATCCGCTGTTCGTCCGTCGTGCTGGCGGGAGGGGCTTGGTCGCGCCTCTTCGCCGGCAACATGGGCATCGATCTTCCGGTCCTGAAGATCCTCGGCAGCGTCGCCCGCGTTTCTTCGATCGAGGGCGTTCCGGATTTTGCCGTTGGTGCAGGCAACTTCGCTTTCCGCCGCCGTCTGGATGGCGGGTTCACTGTCGCCCAGCGCAACGCGAACGTCGCCCCGATTACGCCGGACAGTTTTCGATTGTTCTGCGACTATGCGCCGACGCTCATCAAGAGCTGGAACGAACTGACGCTTCGCATCGGCGGTCAGTTCGTTCGCGAGGTGAAAATGGCCCGCAGCTGGAAGAGTGATGAGGTTAGTCCTTTCGAGCATGTCCGCATTCTTGATCCCGATCCGTCGCTGCGGTTCGTCCATGGCGGCGTCACCCATCTGTGCGAAGCCTTCCCGGCGTTCCGCGACGCCAGGATCATGCAAATGTGGGCTGGCCTGATGGATGTCACGCCGGATGCCGTTCCAGTTATCGCGCCGGTCGGCTCCGTTCCAGGCTTCTATCTCGCGACCGGCTTCTCGGGCCACGGCTTCGGTATCGGTCCTGGCGCCGGCGCCCTGATGGCCGATCTCGTGACCGGTTCGACGCCTTGCGTAGATCCCGCACCCTTCCGGATGGAGCGCTTCAAGCGCTTGAAGAGGGCCGCCTGATTTTTGATGCCCACGCCAAACAAGGTGTAGTCGTCACGGGAGCTCTTCTCGTGGCAGACGGCGGCGGCCGGTCTCCCACACACACAGTCGCGCTGTCTGATGCGGGCAATCTTGCTGGCATGGGAGAAGCGAGCCCAGCGTGCGCTTGTGGCGAAAAGCGTGTTTTGAACTGGCGGTCTGAAAATATCTGGTCGTCTCTGCGTCGGATGTCGACGACGCGTCTCCGCCCGAGCGCTGCTGATCGGCGCACAATCGCCAACTGTGTTCAAGTCCGGCGAAAATAACATCATGTTAGGTTTATCGCATAACTGGGTAATTGTGTTAGCCCGGCGAAAGCCTATTGTCGCGACCAATCGGATACCCATCGGCAGTGACAAGCGCTCGCGGAAGTCGGCAGAGCGCCCGGAGAATGCTGCCCAATTTCTAGCGAAGCCCGACAACGGGACGTCAGCAAACCCAGTGGAGGAATTTTCTGCGATGACCACGACTCGCACGATCCGTCACATGAGTCAGTCCAGGAAGGCCGCTGCGAGCGGCTGGATCGGTTCGGCTCTCGAATATTATGACTTCTTCATCTACGCGACCGCCGCGTCGCTGATCTTCCCACAAATCTTCTTCCCGTCGGAAAATCCCACCGTCGCCATCGTCGCATCGCTGGCGACCTATGGTGTGGGATATGTGGCCCGGCCGATCGGGGCCTTCGTTCTCGGACATTGGGGCGACACCCATGGCCGCAAGACCGTTCTCATCGTCTGCATGTTCCTGATGGGCATCTCGACGATGGCGGTGGGTTTTCTGCCGACCTATCAGCAGGTCGGCATCCTGGCGCCGATCCTGCTCGTCATCCTGCGCCTTGTGCAGGGATTTGCGGTGGCCGGTGAAATCTCCGGCGCGAGCTCGATGATCTTGGAGCATGCGCCGTTCGGCCGGCGCGGCTTCTATGCCAGTTTCGCCCTTCAGGGCGTGCAGGCCGGACAAATCCTCGCGGCAGCCGTGTTCCTGCCGCTGGCGGCCTATATGCCGACCGACGCATTCAATAGCTGGGGATGGCGGATTCCGTTCCTGCTCAGCTTCTTCGTCATTGTCGCAGGCTACATCATTCGTCGCGAAGTCGACGAAACCCCTGCCTTTGCGCAAGAGGGCGCACGGGGAGAAACGCCGCGGTCGCCCATTGTTCAGGCCATCAAGCTGAGCTGGCGCGACATGCTCAGGGTCATCTGCATGGCTCTGATGAACGTCATCCCGGTCGTTGCGACCATCTTCGGTGCGGCCTACGCGGTGCAGCCGGCCTATGGCATCGGTTTTGCCAAGGACGTCTATCTGTGGATCCCGGTCCTCGGAAATATGCTGGCCATATTCGTCATTCCCTTCGTCGGCAATCTCTCCGACAAGGTCGGTCGCAAGCCTCCGATCATCGTGGGCGCGCTGCTCTCAGGCTTGCTTGCCTTCGTCTATCTCTATGCCATCAGCATCAGGAATGTGCCGCTGGCGATCCTGGTGTCGCTGCTGATGTGGGGCGTGGTCTATCAGGGCTACAACGCGATCTTCCCGAGCTTCTACCCGGAGCTGTTTCCGACCCGCACGCGGGTGTCGGCGATGGCGATCTCGCAGAACATCGGAACGACCATCACCGCGTTGCTTCCGGCCCTGTTTGCGACCGTGGCGCCTCCCGGCTCGGACAATATCCCCTTGACGGTGGGAGCGATCGCCTTCGGTATCACTGTCATCGCGGCGCTGGCGGCCGTCACGGCCCGGGAGACCTATCGGGTCAGTATCGACGATCTCGGCAATCCCAAGGCCGTTCCGATGCCGCGGGCCGACTATGAGCGGCAGCGTGCGGAGGCGGCGAGCGGTGCGGCCGCAATTCCGACCTGAAGGGCACGCAAAGGCCTGCCGCTGCGATCGATGATGTTTGCAGCGGCAGGGCTCCATGCGTTACTTGAGTGCCTATTCGAACTCCGTGCGCGCGAGCGCGATCATCATGAGGTCAAGGGATGAACCCCGTTGTTGTTGCTGTCGCCATCACCGGCTCCGTTCCGCGCAAGAAGGACAATCCCGCGGTGCCGATCTTGCCCTCCGAGCAGATCGAGTCGACGCAGGAGGCCTTCGAGGCCGGCGCCACGCTTGCCCATATCCATGTTCGAAACGATGACGAGACGCCGTCCTCCGACCCCGAGCGTTTTGCCCTGGTGCAGGAAGGCATCAAAAAGCACTGCCCCGGGATGATCGTTCAGTTCTCGACCGGCGGGCGCGGCCGCGATCCCTCGGCGCGGGGATCATCGCTTTATCTAAAGCCGGACATGGCCTCGCTGTCGACAGGATCGGTGAACTTTCCGACGATCGTCTACGAGAACGGCGCCGCCCTGGTCGAGACTCTCGCGACCGGCATGAAGACAAATGGCATCCGGCCTGAAATCGAGATCTTCGATCTGTCGCATCTGCACGGTGCGCGGCGTCTGATCGAGGCGGGGCTGATGGACTCGCGTCCGCACGTGCAATTCGTCATGGGCGTCAAGAATGCGATGCCGGCCGACGAGCATGTCCTCGACATCCTCCTGGGAGAGCTGAAGCGGCTGATCCCGACAGCGACGTGGACGGCGGCCGGGATCGGACGCCATCAGGCCGAGGTCATGGGCTGGGCGCTTGCGCGCGGCGCCGACGCGGTGCGCACCGGGCTCGAGGACAATATCAGGATCGACAAGACCCGCCTGGCCGCCAGCAATGCTGAGCTCGTGACCATCGCCGGCGAGGCTGTCGCGCGCCACGGCCGGCGCGTCGCGACCGCGGCCGAGGCGCGATCCTTGCTCGGGCTCGCGGGGTAGGGGCTACTGCCTCCTGCTGACATGCTCCCGGCCGCCTTCTGCCATTCAGCGGCCGGCGTTCCGCTGCGCCAAGACTTCCGTTATCAAGACTCCCGCTATGACGTGTCTGTGCGCACGCATGCAGCTGGGGCAGGCGACGATCGGAATGCGGTTCTTGAAATCTGACGGCAGGCTCATCGGGGTCCTGCTGGTGCTTGCAATCACCCAGCTCATCGGATGGGGCACGATCGGCCTTCCGCCGATCGTGGGCCGCGACCTCGCGGCCGATCTGGGCATGAGCCTCCCGATGGTGTTTGCGGGCACCTCGACGCTCTATGTTACCATGGGCCTGTGCGCGCCTTGGCTAGCGAAGGCTTTTGCGCGGCACGGCGCACGCAAGGTGATGATGGTGGGCACCGTCGTGGCCGTGCCGGGCTATGTCCTTCTGTATTTTGCGCGCGAGCCGATGCTCTATTTCGTGGCCTGGGTCATCCTCGGCATGGGCGGCAGCGCCACGCTGTCGACCGGCGCCTATATCATGCTCAACGAGGTCGCCGGGCGACAGGCCAAGAGCGCGATTGGCGCGCTCATGCTGGTGACGGGATTGTCCGGCAGCATCTTCTGGCCGACCACCTCGTTCCTGAGCGGCCATTTCGGCTGGCGCGGCAC
This sequence comes from Bradyrhizobium sp. 63_E2_N1_3, assembly GCF_052076005.1. Classification (NCBI taxonomy): domain Bacteria; kingdom Pseudomonadati; phylum Pseudomonadota; class Alphaproteobacteria; order Hyphomicrobiales; family Nitrobacteraceae; genus Bradyrhizobium; species Bradyrhizobium sp. 63_E2_N1_3. The sequence goes on from NZ_CP197235.1 coordinate 3,686,874, forward strand.
CTGCCTCGTCTACGCCGCCATGCTGTTTCTCGTTTCGCTTCCGCTTTATGCTTTCGCAACTCCGCGCCGGGCCGTTGCGAAGGAGGGGGGCACCGCTCCCGCAAGACAAGCCAATGCGCTGTCGATTCCGCGGAGCACGTTCGGCCTCGTCGTCGCCGCGATCACCGTCAATGCCTTCGTCACGTTCGGCCTGAGTGCCGTCTTCATCGAGTTGCTGCGCGCCGAGGGGCTGGCGCCGGCGCAGGCGATCGCCTTCGGCTCGATGCTCGGCGTGATCCAGGTCAGCGCCCGCGGGCTCGATTTCCTCGGCGGCGGGCGCTGGGACGGCATCACGACGGGGCTTGTCGCCGGCACGGCGCTGCCCGTTGCCATGCTGCTCTTGATGCTGAGCGAGGGGGCGACCTGGGCGGTCGCGGTCTTCATCCTGCTCTATGGCGCCGGCAGCGGTGCCATGGCGGTGGCGCGGGCGACGATACCGCTGGTGTTCTACGATCAGGCCGAGTTCGCCAAGGCGTCGTCGATGATTGCGCTGCCGCTCAATCTGGCCTCCGCGATCTCGCCGCCCGTTCTTGCCGGCCTGCTCACCCAGTACGGCAGCCGCGGCGCGCTCGGTCTCACCTTCGTCTGCTCCTGCGCAGCGGTGCTGATCCTGGTTCTGCTCGGCCGCCGCCGACCGCAGGTGGCCGCGGCCGGTGTGGTGTGAGGTCGGCGGCACGTCGGTTGCCGCGAGTTGCCGGTCGCTTCCTATTCGTTTTCACCGAGTGTCGCCCGGCCGCCACAGCAAAAGCGGGGGGAACCCGCTAGAGTTGGAATCGTCAATCCCATGGGCTGGAATATGCAATGAAACGCACGCTGATCTGCCTCGCCGCGCTGGCCTGCTCCGCCGTCGCTGCGGATGCTGCCGACTTGCCCGTTAAGGCAGCGCGCTCTGTCGCCGTGTCGCCCTTCGCATGGACTGGCTTCTATGCAGGTGTCCAAGGTGGTTACGCGTGGAGCCAGGGTCGCACTGTCGAATTCTTCTTGGGCGGGCCTCCGACCGGCTTCACGCATGGGTTCCGCGCGGACGGCGGCTTCGGCGGTGTCCATGTGGGCTACAACCATCAATTGGACAGGCTCGTTGTTGGCCTTGAGGCCGATGTAGACGTGGGCCCGGTGAACGGCGGATTTAACATCCCGTTTTTCCGATACGACGCGCGCAAGGAGTGGGAGGCCTCCGTTCGCGGACGGCTCGGCTTTACACCGACTGAGCGCCTGCTGCTCTATGTGACGGGTGGCTTGGCGTTCACCGAGCTGAAGTACCGGTGGACGTCGACATTGGCAGTTCCCACGGTGGATGCCGACATTTCGAAGACCGGATGGACCGCAGGCGTCGGCGGAGAAGCGGCGCTGACCAATCGGGTTACGGCGCGCCTGGAATATCGCTATAGCGATTTCGGCACGTCCCGCTTCGACTGGCCCGACGTCGGGAGCTACGAGCAGCATCCTCGCTTCCAGTCCGTGCGCGGTGGAATCAGCGTCAGGTTCTAGCCGTCATCAGCGGCGCGGATCGCCGTGGCGGAGCGCCGGCGCAGGCGCGATAGCCGTGGCGCGGAAATTCGCCCGCCGCAGGGCCGCTCCTGCTGCCGGGCGATGGATAGCCGTATGCCCCGGACGCAGTGCTCAGAACTCCAAAATGGTGTATCCGCAGGGAGCGCGGCCAGGGCTTAAGGCCGCCGCGCCAATATCAGTTCCCGGAGGAAATCGACATGTCGGCCTTGCCGCTCTCAGGCATCAAGATCCTTGACCTCACCCGCGTGCTGGCCGGGCCCCTGTCGGCCCAGATGCTGGGCGATCTCGGCGCGGAGGTGATCAAGATCGAGCGGCCGGGCACCGGCGACGACGCGCGCGCCTTCGGCCCGCCTTATCTGACCGACCCCGAGGGCAAGGCCAACAACAACAACTCGTTCTACCTTTGCGCCAACCGCAACAAGAAGTCGGTCACCGTCAACATCGCCAAGCCCGAGGGGCAGGCGATCATCCGCGCGCTCGCCAAGGACGTCGACGTCTTCATGGAGAACTACAAGGTCGGCGATCTCAAGCGCTATGGCCTCGACTACGAGACGATCAAGGCGATCAACCCCGGCATCATCTATTGCTCGGTGACCGGCTTCGGCCAGACCGGCCCCTACGCGCCGCGTGCCGGCTATGACGCGATCCTGCAGGCGATGGGCGGCCTGATGAGCGTCACCGGCCATATCGACGGCGAGCCCGGCGAGGGTCCGATGAAGGTCGGCCCGTCTATCGTCGATTACATGACCGGCATGAACACCTCGATCGGAATTCTCTCGGCGCTGTACCATCGCGACGCCAATGACGGGCAGGGGCAGCACATCGACGTCTGCCTGTTCGACACCGTCATCGCATCGCTGTCGCACTGGCTCCAGATCTACCTCGTCAACGGCAAGATGCCGCCGCGCCGCGGCACCTGGGGCAATGGCGGCATGCCGGCCGGCGTGTTCCGCTGCACCGATGGCGAGCTGATGCTGGTGGTCGGCAATGATGGCCAGTTCCAGCGCACCTGCGCCGTGCTCGGCGAGCCCGAGCTCGCCAACGACAAGCGTTTCGTCAAGAACAACGACCGCGTCGTGCACGGCAAGGAGATCATGGCGATCTTCGCCGGCCTGTTCCTGAAGCAGCCGGTGGCCTACTGGCTGGACAAGCTGGAGGAGGCCGGCGTGCCGTCAGGCCCGATCAACAATTTCGAGCAGGTGTTTTCCGATCCGCACGTCCAGTCGCGCGGCATGCGGGTGAAGGTCGATCATCCCTTCGAGCCCGATCTGTCGCTGATCCGCAACGCGCTGACCCTCTCGGAGACCCCGATCGAGAACTACCGCGCCCCGCCGCTGCTCGGCGAGCACACCCAGGAGGTGCTCGGCGGCAAGCTCGGCTATGATGCCGGCAAGATCGAGCAGCTGAAGCAGCAGGGGATCATCTAGCTTCGCTTCCTGATCCTCCCAGGGGTGTGCTGGCGAAGACCAATGCTGGCGCGCATGCGACAGCGATCCTGACCAGCCTGGGAGCGACGGTTGCGCGATGCCAGGCCTTGCCCGAGGCTTGCGTGCAATCCCCAGATGAACCCGGTCCGTACTCGCACAGGCTTCCGCTTTGCGCGCGACTCTGATGCGATCATCCCGACGCAAGTCCGGGAGGGAACGCATGTCCTACACGATCGGGTTTCAGGCCAAGGACCAGAAGGCAATTCTGGCGACCGAGGCAGCAACGGCCAATCAGGCCGTCGCCATCATCGCCGCGCTGCGGCAAAGCGCCGACGAGATAAAGTTCATCCGTTCGCCCCAGGAAGGCGAGATGGGTATCGAGATGCTGCTGCTGCTCGCCAAGGAAGAGGCCGAGGAGATGCCGCAGCGAGCCTAAAGCATGATCCGGACCCGAAGGGCCGCGTTAGCGCAAAGTGCCGCAGCGGTTTTCCCTCGCGACAGACGCGGAACGCGTTTGCGCGAAGATCATGCTCAAACAAAAACTAAAGCGCGATCTCTCATCGCGCTTTAGGCCCGCAACCATACTTCGAGCTTTAGCGAAGCATGCCGGCTGCAGAATAATGTAGCAAGGCGCCAGTCTCGCTCGAACCGAAGGTGGCCGCCGATGAAACGCGAAGCGCTCCGCGTCGAACCGATCTCGTCCTTTCTCGACCGCGTCAAGGCGCCGACCTCGCCGGTCACGCGCGCCGGCAACATGATCTTCGTTGCCGGCCTGCCGCCATTCGACCCCGAGACGGGCGAGATCGGCGGGATGGGAATCGAGCGGCAGAGCGAGATCATCATGGAGCAGATGAAGTTGTGCCTTCAGACGGCCGGCGCCTCGCTCGACAACGTCATGAAGTGCAACGTCTACTGCACCTCGACCAAACACTTCGCCGCGTTCAACGCGGTCTATGCGCGCTATTTCCCGATTGATCCGCCGGCGCGCATCTTCGTCTGCACCCCGGAATGGTTCGGCCCCTTCGACGTCGAGATCGACTGCATCGCGATGATGTGAGCGCTAACGCGCGACAACCCGTGACGGCGCCTTCGTCTCGGTCCGCCCCGCCGTCAGCGCCATCGTCGCGACGCTGACGACGCGCGCGACGACGTCGTCGACGTCGTCGAGATCGCATTTGCCTTCCGACAGCTTCGTCAACCGCTCGCTCTCGCGGATGGTGTGGTGCGCCATGGCGAGCGCGAAGTTCAGGCCCCAATAGATATCGACGTCGCTGCGGTCGGGCAGGGACCGTCGCATGGCGCCGGCGAATTTCCGCAAATGATCGATCTCGCGGTTCTTGATGCGGCGGATCGGCGGCACGGATTCGATCGAGGCGCGGATCATGAAGCGCGCCGCGGTGGAGCGCTGGTTTTCCGGACCCAGGCAGCCGCGCAAGGTCGGGCCGACGAGGGCGCGCAAGATCACCTCGATCGGCGCGCGACCGCCGCCTTGTTCTTCCGCGACCTTCAATTCGCGCAGGCGTTCGCGGTTGGTGGCGATCGAGCGCGAGACGAACAGCTCTGCGATCAATTCGTCCTTCGAGCCGAAATGATAATTCACCGCCGCGAGGTTGACGTTGGCCTCCGCGACGATGTCGCGCAGCGTCACGTCGCCAAAGCCGCGATCGGCATAAAGCCGTTCGGCGGCGGCGAGAATGGCAGACCTCGTATGATCGCTGGCCATGGATGCCCCTCGGGGAGGGAGTTGCAATTCAAACACTTGTATGAAACTATCGTTTGAAGGCCGGAGAAAGTCAATCCGCAATCGAGACCCGTTCGCAACGCGCGAGCCGGTTCCGAGGCGTCCGCAAGCATTCGCGCTTGCGGGTCGCGTGCGGCGGGAGGACAGTCCGGCGCAAAACAGCTTTGCAAAGAGAGACCGAGGAGCGTCCCATGGATTTCGATCTGTCCCCCAAGCAGAAGGAATGGCTCGACCGCGTGCAGTCGTTCATGACCAAGCACGTGCGTCCGGCGGTGCCGATCTATAACGAGCAGGATCACAGCGGCGAGCGCTGGAAGGTGATCCCGGTTCTGGAGGACCTCAAGAAGAAGGCGAAGGCCGAAGGCCTCTGGAACATGTTCATGCCGCCGAACGAGCATGAGGACGACGAATTCCGTGGCGCGGGATTGACCAATCTCGAATACGCGCTGCTGTCGGAGCAGATGGGCCACATCTCCTGGGCTTCGGAAGTGTTCAACTGCTCCGCGCCCGACACCGGCAACATGGAAGTGTTCATGCGCTACGGCTCCAAGGAGCAGAAGCGCAAATGGCTGCGTCCGCTGATGGACGGCGAGATCCGCTCGGCGTTCCTGATGACGGAACCGGCGGTCGCCTCGTCCGACGCCACCAACATCGAGACCAGCATCGAGAAGGATGGCGATCACTACGTCATCAACGGTCGCAAATGGTGGTCGTCCGGTGTCGGAGATCCCCGCTGCAAGATCGCGATCCTGATGGGCAAGACCGATTTCAAGGCGGCCAAGCACCAGCAGCAGTCGCAGATCCTGGTTCCGCTCGACACTCCCGGCATCAAGGTCGAGAAGATGCTGCCGGTGTTCGGCTTCGACGACGCGCCGCACGGCCACGCCCAGGTGCTGCTCGAGAACGTGCGCGTGCCCAAGGAGAACATCCTGCTCGGCGAAGGCCGCGGCTTCGAGATCGCGCAGGGCCGCCTCGGTCCCGGCCGCATCCACCACTGCATGCGCACCATCGGCAAGGCCGAGGAGGCGCTGGAGAAGATGGTGAAGCGCCTGATGTCGCGCACCGCCTTCGGCAAGAAGATCGTCGAGCACAGCGTGTGGGAGCAGCGCATCGGCGAGGCCCGCACCAACATCGAGATGACGCGTCTGCTCTGCCTCAAGGCCGCCGACATGATGGACAAGGTCGGCAACAAGACCGCGCAGGCCGAGATCGCCATGATCAAGGTCGCAGCACCCAACATGGCGCTGAAAATCATCGACGAGGCGATCCAGGCCTTTGGTGGCGCGGGCGTCTCCGACGAAGCGGGTCTTGCCAAGGACTACGCCGGCATCCGCACGCTGCGGCTCGCCGACGGTCCGGACGAGGTGCACAATCGCGCCATTGCAAGGCTCGAAGTTCGGAAGTATGCCAATTCTCCCAAGCATTAAGAGGGAGAGTCCTGCGGCGCTCCCGACTTGAAAAAGACGACAGGGCTGATCCGCATTCGGTGACCGCTTGACGCAAGTGCGTCAGCGGTTACCGATTAGGATCATGTTCGGACTGAAGAGGGAGCGTCATCGTGGCTGACGGCGTCAGGAAAGACGAAGAATTCTCGGGCACCAAGCCGGTCGAGGAGCGTCATCGCTTCGACGAGATGCGGCTCGAAGCCTGGATGCGCGACAACGTCGAAGGCTATGAGGGCCCGCTGGTCGTGCTCCAGTTCAAGGGCGGCCAGTCGAATCCGACCTACCGGCTCAACACGCCGAACCGCTCATATGTGATGCGCCGCAAGCCGTTCGGCAAATTGCTGCCGTCGGCGCACGCGGTCGATCGCGAATATCGCGTCATCGCAGCCCTTGGAAAGCAGGGTTTTCCGGTCGCGCGCGCCTACGCGCTGTGCCAGGACGACAGCATCATCGGCGCCGCCTTCTACATCATGTCGATGGAGGACGGCCGGGTGTTCTGGGATCCGACGCTGCCGAGCCAGACGCCGGAGGACCGCCGCAAGATATTCACCAGCAAGATCGAGACGCTGGCAAAACTCCACATGTACGATCCCGTAGCGATCGGCCTCGGCGAGTTCGGCAAGCCCGGCAACTACTTTGCGCGGCAGATCGACCGCTGGACCAAGCAGTACCGGGCGTCCGAGACGCAGCACATTCCGGAGTTCGAGAAGGTCGCCGAATGGCTGCCCAAAACCGTGCCGGAGCAGGCGCGCGTCTCGATCGTCCACGGCGACTATCGCCTCGACAACATGATTTTCCACGCGACGGAACCGCGCGTGCAGGCCGTGCTCGACTGGGAACTGTCGACGCTTGGCGATCCCATGGCCGACTTCACCTATCTGTTGATGCAGTGGATCATGCCGGGCCTGGAGGGCGCCGACCTCAAGGCGCTCAACATCCCAAGCGTGGAAGAGGCCGCGCAGATCTATTGCAACGTCACCAAGATGACGGTGCCTGATCTCAACTGGTATTTTGCCTACAACCTGTTCCGCCTCGCCGGCATCACCCAAGGCATCGCCGGCCGCGTTCGCGACGGCACCGCGGCCAATGCCAAGGCGCTGGAGTCAGCCAAGCGCACCGTGCCGCTGTCGAAGGCGTCGTGGGAGTACGCGCAGAAGGCGGGCGCGGTTTAGACACACAAAGGCGCGGCTGATGGCCGCGCCTTTTCGCTTTGTGGTTCGCCGTCTCCACACTTTCGGTGTCATTGCCCGCGAAAGCGGGCAATCCTGTATCCCAGAGACAGCGCGTGGACGCAGAGGAGCCGCGGCGTACTGGATGCGCCGGTCAAGCCGGGGCATGACACCGCTGTCGTAGCGACATCAGTGAAAGAACGGCCAGCCACATGATCGATCACGCCACCCTCATCACCTACATCCTCATCGTACTCGGTTTTGTCTTCATTCCCGGGCCTGCGACGCTGCTCACCATGGCGCGCGCGGTTAGCTCGGGAACGAAGGTCGGCATCGCGACCGGCGCGGGGATTGCGGCCGGTGACTTGATCCACACTTCGATGGCGATCGTCGGTCTTTCGGCGATCATCGCGACCTCTGCGCTGCTGTTCAGCATCGTTAAATATGCGGGCGCTGCGTTCCTGATCTATCTCGGCATTCGCGCGATGCTCGACAAGGCGCCGGTCGAGCTGAACGGCGGCGCGCCCGCGATCGGCGCGGGCCGGGCCTTCCGGCAGGCCGTGCTGACCGAAGTGCTCAATCCCAAGACCGCGCTGTTCTTCCTTGCGTTCCTGCCGCAATTCGTGAGGCCGGAGCACGGTTCGATCGCACTTCAGCTTGCGATCCTCGGCATCGTCTTCGTGCTGCTGGGTCTCGTCAGCACCGTGGTGTTCGCCGTCGGCGCCGGTCGTCTGGGCAATCTCCTGCGCCGCCATCCGGCCGTGGTGAAATGGCAGGGCAAGGTGGTCGGGACCATCTACTGCGCTGTCGGCGTGCGGCTGGCGTTGCAGGAGCGATGAGGAACGCGTGCTCCCGTAGCCCGGGTGAGCGCAGCGACACCCGGGACGGCGGTCCGGCATGTTGCTAACGCTCATGCGGGCTACGCTCTGAACGGTTGCGGCGATGAACGCCATCAATGTCGACATCCTGCGCTCGCTGTTCATGCCCTTCTTCTTCGACGCGACGGCGTCGAGGGCCGCTCTGATGGTGATTGGCCTGCTACCGGGCGCGAATGGTGAACCTCGGTCCGACGTAGTAGCCGCCGTATCCGCGATCGTAATAGCCGGGACCGGCGTAGTAGTTGTAGCCCCTGCCGGGGAAGTAGCTGGGGTCGTCAAAGTAGCGCAGGACATAGCGTCCCCGGGTCCGCCAGCAGCGTCCATAATACTCGTTGCAGATCAGACCGACTTGGTCGACGTCGGAGATTTCGGCAGAGCCGATCGTCGTTGCGTTGAGCGGCGCGGCGGGAGCGGCGGCCGCAACCAGCACGGCCCCGAGTGCGCCCAGTGCGATGGCCTTCATGGAGTTCTCCCTTCGGTTAGGCGAGAGTCTGGAGCCTAGCAGAAGGGAGCCTTGCCTGTCGGGCAAATCAGCTCCCGCAGGGTGGGCAAAGGCGCATCGTTGTCCGCCATTCGCACGGCGCAACAGAAGTGGCGGGTTACGCTGCGCTAAGCTAACCCACCCTACGGGTCAGCCCTTCACACAATGCGCGATCAGCCTTTCCACGAAGCCTGCGCATTTCTCCAGCTCCGCCATCGCCACGAACTCGTCGGGCGTATGCGCTTGCGCGATCGCGCCGGGGCCGATCACCACCGACGGGATATCCGCCATGCTGGCGAACAGGCTCGCCTCGGTGCCGAAGGCGACCTTGGCGTGGTCGTTGCGGCCGGCGAGGCTTTTTGCCAGTGTGACGATGGCGGCGTCGGCCGCCGTGTCGAGCGCGGGATAATCAAGGATCTCCTCGAAATCGATGCCGCACTCCGGATGTCTCGCCTTCATCTCCGGCCCGAGCTCGGCCTTGGCCCAGGCGACGATCGCATCCGTCACCTCGCGCGACTCGGTGATGCCGATGCCGCGGCATTCGAAATCCACCGTGCAGGTATCGGGCACGATGTTCAGCGCGGCGCCGCCATGCACGATGCTGGTGAGCAGCGTCGAATGCGGAACGTCGTAGAGGCTGTCATTCGATCGCGCGGCCGCAAGCTTCACGGCACGGCGACGGATTTCGGTGATCAGCTCGGCCGCGTATTCGATCGCGTTGACGCCGTCGGGCGCGATCGAGGAGTGGCGGGCGAGACCACGGAATGTCGCGCGCACGCCGTGCTTGCCCTTGTGGCCGATGATGACCTTCATCTCGGTCGGCTCGCCGATGAAGGCGCCGAGCGGCTTGATCTTCTTCTTCGCGACCTCGCGCAGCATCGGCCGCACGCCGACGCAGCCGATCTCCTCGTCATAGGAGATGGCGAGATGGATCGGCGTCGTCAGCTTCGCTTCCAGCATCTCCGGCACCATGGCGAGGCACACCGCGACAAAACCCTTCATGTCGGTGGTGCCGCGGCCGTAGAGCTTGCCGTCGCGCTCGACCAGCTTGAACGGATCGTGGCTCCAGTCCTGGCCCACGACCGGCACGACGTCTGTGTGTCCCGACAGCACGAGGCCTGGACGGTCCTCCGGTCCGATGGTGACCCAGAGCGAGGCCTTCTGGCCGGTGTCGTCGACGATGCGCTCGCCCTTGACACCGAGGAAAGCGAGATAGCTCTCGATATGGGCAATCAAGGGCAGATTGGTGCGGTCGCTGACGGTGTCGAAGCCGACGAGGTCGGCGAGGAGGTTGCGAATGCGATCGGGTCGTGAACTCGGGAAAATCGGGTTGGGCATTGTCTCGTTCATGAGATGGAGGATGGCTTCGCCGCCTGCACGAAACATACCAACGGAGTGGCGGTTCGGGCAAATCGGATCGCGAAGGGTGCTTTCGCTGAACCTCAGCCGAGCGCGGAGAGATCTTTCGGCAGCATTCGCTTGAACAGCTCGAGCGTACGCCGCGCCTCCGCCGGCGGCAAGGCGATGGCGTGACGAACCGCGGCGGCGATCTGGATCATCGCCAGTTGCGAGAAGGAGGTGAGGGCGGCGGCGGGCTGTTTCGGCGCGACGCGCTTGAGCGCCTCGCGCAAGAGGCCGGCGAGAAAGGCCACATCCTCCTCGTCGATCTTCTGCAAGCTTCGGTCGGCTTGCGTCGCCTGCCAGATGTGATGCATCACGGGATGCTCGCGGAACATCTGGTCATAGCCGTCGGTGATGCGGCACAGAGCAGCGTGCAGGTCGGATAGCTTCTTCATCTCGGCGAGGTCGCGCTGGACGCATTCGCGGCCGATGACATTGCACCGCTCGGCGAGCGTCCCGATCACCGTGCTCTTGTCCGGAAAATATTGATAGAGCGAGCCGAACGCGATGCCGGTGCGCTCGACGATGTCGCTCATCCGGAAGGCGTCGCTGCCTTTCTCGGTGAGAATCTCGGCCGCAGCGGTCAGGATGCGGTCGAAGCGTTCGCGGCTTCGCTCCTGCGTCGGCACCAGCGGCGTGCGTCGCGCGGCCGCGTGCGTCGTCTTGTCCGTCCTGCTTTTCCGTTCCGGCATCCTGGTTCCCGCCATCCGCGCTTGACGTCACAAATAAGAGAGTTTATCGCATTTATCAAATACGAGAGTTTATCGTATTATAGGGAGCTGCGGCATGTGGCAGGGTTTCACGACCGGACTGCTCTGGTTTTCGGCGATCGGCTGCGGCCTCATGGCCGGAATCTATTTCGCCTTCTCGACCTTTATCATGGCCGCGTTCGGCCGGCTCGGCCAGGCGGCCGGCATCGCGGCGATGAACGCGATCAATGTCGACATCGTGCGCTCGCTGTTCATGCCGCTGTTTCTCGGCACGACGGTAGCAGGCGCGGCGCTGGTGGTGATGGGTACGTTGCGCGTCAGCGAGCCGGGGGCAGTGAGCATGATCGCCGGCGGCGGCCTCTATGTCATCGGGATGTTCGTGGTGACGATGGTGTTCAACGTCCCGCTCAACAACGCGCTCGCCGCGTTGCAGCCGTCCGCGCCGGAGGCTGGCGCGGTGTGGGCGGCGTATCTGAAGGACTGGACGTTCTGGAACCACGTGCGGACGGTTGCGTCGGTGGTCGCGAGCGGGTTGTTTGTCGCAGCGCTGGCTTCGTAGGCCAAATCGGCATCGTAGCCCGGATGGAGCGAAGCGAAATCCGGGGCCACTATGTCCGGGGGGCGCAAACCCCGGATTACGCTTCGCTCCATCCGGGCTACAAGATCTCCAGTCTACAAGACCTTGCGTTGCCCGTCGGGCAAAACACTCAAACTCTCGGTCAATGTGTACTCGCCAAAATATTCCACTTTACCGAAATTCGGAAACGGCGTATCTGTTGCCGCAACCCGGCCCAAGGAAGAGGGGCGTATCGCGATCGTCACGAACGCGGGCCGGGCGGCGGTGGACGCAGGTCACATCGGCACGAAAAGCTTCGCAGGGCGGGCGACCGTGAGCGAAGACCTCGCGCCAACGACAGATGTGATCGGCGTACGGCCAAATCGTGTCGTCCTGGCGCCCGGGGTCTGTGCGCCAAGTCTTGCGGTGATGTGGCAGCCCGACCGGGCATGCGCAGCAGCCATCCGCAACGGCGACGGGGGCAATAGTGCATCGCTCCCCGGGGAGAGCACGACATAAGCCGTTCCAACCACTGCGCAGGGAAGGCCGGGATGCTCCGGTTGCCCTGTTACCCGCTGTGCATTGTAGCGCAAACTACTCATGGCATAGCGGACAATGGGAGCCAGCCGGCTCCCGGCCTTCCCTGCGCCCTCTTTCAATTGGGGGTGAGGCGACCAAGCAAAGCTCGGGCGAAGCAAGCCGCGAGGATGCGAGGGTGTGTCCGCAATGAAGATGCGTATGATGAAGCGGCCGTGTCCCCCCACACTCCGTCATTGCGAGGAGCTCTTGCGACGAAGCAATCCAGACTGCCTCCGCAGAGGGATTCTGGATTGCTTCGCTGCGCTCGCAATGACGATGTTGAGGCAGTTGCGCGCCAAAACTCCGGTCTCGCATCCCGGACGCAGCGCGTCCGGGATGCGAGAGAGCGCGTGCTAAACCGGCTTGCCCGTATACGGCATCGACGCCGTCAAACCACCGTCAACCGGGAACGCCTGGCCGTTGACATACGATGCTTCGTCGCTGGCCAGGAACAGCCCCATCGCCGCGAGCTCGTGCGGCTGGCCGGGGCGCTTCAACGGATTGAGCTGGCCGATCTTGTCCTGGGTGCCGCGCTCCTTGGCGCGGTCGAAGATCGGTTTGGTCATGCCGGTCTCGATCAGGCCCGGGCAGACCGCGTTGATGCGCACGCCGGTGCCGGTGAGCGAATACGCCGTGGTCTGCACCAGGCTGATCACGCCGGCCTTGCTCGCCGCATAGGGATGTCCGCTGGCGCCGGCCTTGAGGCCCGCGACGGACGCCGTGAGCACGATCGCGCCGGATTGCTGCTTCACCATGTGCGGCATCGAATGCTTCACCGCGAGGAACGGGCCGATCAGGTTGACGCGCAGCACCTCCTGCCACTGTTCCACGGTCTGCTCGCCGAGCGGCACGAGCCCGCCGGAGACGCCGGCATTGGCCCAGATCACGTCGAGCCGGCCATGCGTCTTCACCGCCTTGTCGATGACGGCCATGACGTCCTTTTCGGAGCCCGCGTCGGCCACCATGGCTTCCGCGACACCGCCGGCCTTCTTCACCTCGTCGACGGTCTCCTTCACCGCCTCGGTGCGGTCAACCGCGATCAGCTTGGCGCCTTCCCTGGTGAAGAGGAGTGCGGCGGCGCGGCCGATGCCGCTGCCGGCGCCGGTGATGATGACGGATTTGCCTTGCAGACGGCCCATGCGTTTCTCCCTTTGGTATGCTGCGCGACGCTTGCCGCGCAACGGAATTTCAAACAAGATTTCAAACGGTAAAGTGTCTTGAGACACGTTCACACCTGACGTACAGCGACATCACACGGGATGGAAGAGTTTCGATGACAGGCACAGACAAGCCCAAAGTGGTCACGACGCGGTGGTGGTGGGTCCGTCATGCGCCGGTGCGCAATGACGGCGGCAACATTTACGGCCAGAGCGATCTCGCCTGCGACACCAGCGACACCTACGTGTTCAACGCTGTTGCCAAGGTGCTGCCACGCAAGGCGGTTTGGTATTCGAGCAATCTGATGCGCACCCACCAGACCGCGGAAGCGATCTGGGCGGCCGGCTTCCCAAGGCCCGCATCGATGAAATGGGAAGCAGACCTGGCCGAACAGAATCTCGGACGCTGGCAGGGCATGAACCGCGCCCAGTTCATCGCCAGCCGCCCCGTCGGCTCGAGCTGGTTCGCCGACATCAACGAGCCCGCGCCCGGCGGCGAAAGCTTCATGGATCTCTACAACCGCACGCGCCGCACCGTCGAGCGGATCAACAACGAGGCGGCCGGGCAGGATGTGATCGCGGTCGCGCATGGCGGCACCATCAAGGCGGCGATCGGCCTCGCACTCGACGGCCAGGTAGAGCGGGCCCTGTCGTTCGACATCGACAATGTGTCGATCACGCGGCTCGATTATTTCTCAAGCCCCGAACGCTCGGTCTGGCGACTGCCGATGGTCAACCAGCAGCCGTGGATCGCTGATGACGCGCACGCCGAGATGCATCAGCTGGCGGGGCCGGAAGTCAAGAAGCTCGCCTGATACCGTTGTCCGCGCGCGCGGACACGGCGTAAGCTTCAAGTCAATCAAACCATAATCTGGGAGGAAACCATGACCTTGTTCGACATGAAGGGGAAAGTCGCCGTCATCACCGGCTCGACGCGCGGTATCGGGCTGGCGATCGCCGAGCGCATGGCCGAGCACGGCGCCAAGGTCGTGATCTCCTCGCGCAAGGCCGATGTCTGCGACCAGGTTGCGAAGGGCATCAACGACAAGTTCGGCAACGGCACGGCGGTCGCGATCGCCGCCAACATCTCGTCGAAGGAAAATCTGCAAAACCTGATCGACGAGAGCAACCGCGCCTTCGGCAAGATCGACGTGCTGGTTTGCAACGCCGCGTCGAACCCCTATTACGGTCCGCTCGCCGGCATCTCCGACGATCAGTTCAGGAAGATTCTCGACAACAACATCGTCGCCAACAACTGGCTGATCTCGATGGTGGTGCCGCAGATGATCGAGCGCAAGGACGGCTCGGTCATCATCGTCTCCTCGATCGGCGGCCTCAAGGGCTCGACCATCCTCGGCGCCTACGCGATTTCGAAAGCCGCCGACATGCAGCTCGCGCGCAACCTCGCCTGCGAGTACGGCAAGCACAACATCCGCGTGAACTGCATCGCGCCCGGTCTGATCAAGACCGATTTTGCCAAGGCACTGTGGGACAATCCGGAGAATTTGAAGGCCTCGACCTCGCGCTCGCCGCTGCTCCGCATCGGCATCCCCGACGAGATCGCCGGCGCCGCCGTGTTCCTGGGATCGAAGGCCGGCGACTTCATGACCGGCCAGACCATGGTGATCGACGGCGGCGCGACGATTAGTTGAGGCGTTGCGTGGGAGGGAAGGGGCACCCAGCCCGCCCACACACAGCTGTCATCGCCCGCCTTGTGCGCAATTGCGCGCTGGGGCGGGCGATCCAGTATCCCAGAGGCCGGCGCTAGAGAGCTCGCTTTCACCACATCCGCCGCTGCGTACTGGGCGGATTCAAACGGTCGTCGCAACACCAGTTGTTTTCACTCATAACAGCAATTCGTCAAGCGCCTCCGCCGGCGTTTTCCAGCCTAGTGTCTTTCTCGGACGGGCATTGAGGGCCGCTGCCACAGCGGATATCTCGTCGGCGCTATGGATGCTGAGGTCTGTGCCTTTCGGGAAGTACTGTCGCAGCAACCCGTTGGTGTTCTCGTTAGTACCGCGCTGCCAAGGGCTTTGCGGGTCGCAGAAGTAGACCTGGATACCCGCATCGATCTTGAGACGATCGTGCTGAGCCATTTCGGCTCCCTGATCCCAGGTCAGCGAGCGACGCAGTTCTTCGGGCAAGGTGATGACGGTGCGCGTGATCGCGTCGCGCACGGCCTCGGCCCCGTGTCCCGCGAGCGCAGGTCCGTTCTTCGCGCGCGGAGCTTCGCCGTGCCCCGCCAACCGGGGAAGGTGCAATAGCATCGTGAAGCGCGTCGTGCGCTCGACCAGCGTGCCGATTGCCGAGCTGCCAAGACCGAGGATGAGGTCTCCCTCCCAATGTCCCGGCACTGCTCGATCGGCAGCTTCAGCAGGGCGCTCACTGATCATGATCTCCGGCGAGACAAACCCCTTGCCTCGCCTGCGTACGCGCGCCCTGGGCATCCGTAATACACGCCCGGTTCGCAAGCAGGCCGTCAGCTCGCGGCGCAGCGCCCCACGGCCCTGAACGAAGAGAGCTTGATAGATAGCTTCGTGGCTGATGCGCATCGTCTTGTCGTCCGGGAAGTCGATCGGCAAGCGTCGGGCAATCTGCTCGGGACTCCAGGCTTTGGCCCATCGCCGATCCTTGCGTGGGCCATGCCGGCGGCCCTTCCACAGAACGGCGGGACCAGGAACGAGCGCGCCGCTCGGGGCTACGACGCCGCCAGCAAGTCTCTCCTCCACATAAGTGCGCAAGGTTGCATTGAGCGCAAGCTTGGTCGGCTTGGGTCGGCGGGCGGATCGATTCGCATGCCATTGGGCAGTTGTTGCCCGATACTCCAACCCGCCGCCGCGGGTAGCCGCGTTGCGTCGCAGTTCACGGGATATTGTCGAAGCAGCCCGCCCCAGGCGACGTCCAATCTCTTGCCTGGAATGGCCCTGCACCTTGAGGAGTGCGATCTCCTCGCGCTCTACCAATGAGAGGTACCGCCCGGAGAGTACCTTTGCCGAAGATCTGAACATCGCTGGTGGCATGCCGCCCGCCTTTCGGAATAATCTGCTTCCGACAGGTTGTGACAATCCGGCTTCCAGCGCAGCATCCTCGCTGCTTAGCCCCGCGGCAATCGCCAGCCAAAATCTATTCTGTTCATCGCGTCCTGCAACAGACGGCCGTCCTGGCGATGGCAATGGGGCTCGTCCTGACCGCGCCGATCGGCGCCTTACAACGTTCATCGCAACCTCCAACCTCCGAGTGTTGCGACGACCGTTTGAATCCGCCCTGGATGCCCCGCTTGCCGCCTACGCTAAAGCTTCGGCGGCCCTGGACCTGAGCCCCGGCGAAGCCTTGGCGTAGCCGGGTCGCGGGGCATGACAGTGAGTGCGGAGATGCAACGCCGCGTCTAACTGGCGTCTCCTCAATCCACCGCCGCGTAAACCAGATCCCGCACCAGCGTCCGCGTGTGGTCGCGCTGCCCCGGTCCCTGCGACATAAACACGACGAACAGATCTTCCTTCGGGTCGATCCAGAAGAACGTCCCCGCAATGCCGCTCCAGAAATACTGGCCGACGCTGCCGGGGAACGGCGCGATGCCGGCCTCGCGGCGCACGGCGAAGCCGAGGCCGAAGCCGTGGCCCGGCGACAGCAGCGTGCCGTTGGTCACAACGTGCGGCCCAAGGTGATCGGATGCCATCAGCTCCAGCGTCTTGCAGCCGATGATCCTGTTGCCGTCGAGCGTGCCGCCGTTGCGCAGCATCAGCGCGAAGCGGGCATAGTCCATCGTGGTCGAGACGAGACCGCCGCCGCCGGACTCCATCACCGGCTGCTCGAGCATGTTGAACAGCGCGACCTTGTCGCCGGTCCAGGGATCGGCTTCGAAAGGTTGGGCGAGCCTGCCGGCATTGGCTTCGCTGGTGGAGAAGGCGGTTTCAGTCATCTGCAGCGGGGCGAGGATGCGCTCGGTGAGGAAGGCGCCGAGCGACTTGCCGCTGACGACCTCGATGATGCGGCCGAGGATGTCGGTGGAGCGGCTGTAGTTGAACTCGTCGCCGGGATGGCAGACCAGCGGGAAGCTCGCGACCAGCGCGGCATGCTCGGCATTGGTGATCTTGCGGCTGCGGACGCGGGACTCCTGGTAGAGCTTGTGCACGGGGCCGTCGCCCTGGTGCTCATAAGTGAGACCAGAGGTGTGGCGGAGCAGGTCCTGCACCGTCATCGGCCGCCGGGGCGGAACCAGTTCCAGCTTGCCGCCGCTGACCACGCCGACCTTCTGGTCAGCGAACTCCGGAATGAACTTGGCGACGGGATCGGCGAGCAGCAAATGGCCATCCTCGACCAGCGCCATGATGCCGACCGAGACGATCGGCTTGGTCATCGAGAAGATCCGGAAGATCGAATCAAGCGCCATCGGCGCGGCCCCCACCGGGCTCCGCTTGCCGAGCGCCTCGAACCAGCCGACCTGGCCGCGCCGCGCCACCAGCACGGTCACCCCGGGAATGGTTCCCTTGTCGATCTCGCGCTTGAAGGCGTCCGACATCGCCTGGAGGCGAGGGCGCGACAGGCCCAGCGTTTCCGGCCTGGCCTCGGGCAAAGGCGGGGTTTTCGGCGCGGAGGCGGCTTGGGCGGCGGCTGTGGCAGTCATGTTCACTCCCGGGGGCACATTATTATCGGGAATGAACTGTGGCCCAGAAGGCGCGGCACAAACAAGCGAAGCCAGCGCGCTTCACCCTTGCAAACCAGCCGTCCCCTGTGCTTGAAAGCGCCCCTGATCCGCGTGGCGACGCGAGGGTCCGTAGGAGTGTAGCTCAATTGGTAGAGCACCGGTCTCCAAAACCGGGGGTCGCAGGTTCGAGCCCTGCCACTCCTGCCAGCTAATCCCAGACAATCAGGATCGACAGGCAGGACGGCAGCGGGCCGACAAGCTCGGACCGTGGATCATGCGGACCGGGTAAGCCCTTGATCCGGATCGGGTCCGCTGGCCTCGGCCGCGCGTGTCCCGGGCAGCCCACACCTTGACCTTTGGCCCCATCCGCAGTATCTACCCCGCACTCGCAGCCGGCCCGTTAAACGCGGATTTCCGGCGCGGCTTTGAAATCCCCGAACAATCGAGCCCGGTTCCCGGCTCATCCTTCGAGACAGAGGGCTGGGCCAACGGCGGCTGTTCGGATCCCTGAAATTCATTCGCGTCTGTCGACGGACGTTGGACATCAAACGATGGCAGTCAGCCCGTTCAAGTTTTTGCAGGAAGTGCGCTCGGAGACCGCCAAGGTCACCTGGCCGACCCGTCGTGAGACCACGATCACCACCATCATGGTGTTCGTGATGGTCGCCGTGGCCTCGATATTCTTCTTCGCCGCCGACCAGATCATCCGTTACCTCATCACCTTCCTTTTGGGCATTCACTGATGGCAACAGCCGCTGCAACCCAATCGACCGACAAGCGCTGGTACATCGTCCACGCCTACTCGAACTTCGAGAAGAAGGTCGCCGAATCGATCCGCGAGCAGGCCAAGCAGCGCGGGCTCGAGGAGCTGTTCGAGCTGGTGCTGGTTCCGACCGAGAAGGTCACGGAAGTGCGCCGCGGCCGCAAGATCGACGCCGAGCGCAAGTTCTTCCCGGGCTACGTGCTGGTGAAGATGAAGCTGACCGACGAGGCGTTCCATCTGATCAAGAACACCCCGAAGGTCACGGGCTTCCTCGGCGCCGAGAACAAGCCGATGCCGATCTCGGAAGCCGAGGCCATGCGCATCCTGCACCAGGTGCAGGAGGGCGTGGAACGGCCGAAGGCGTCGGTGTCGTTCGAGATCGGCGAGAACGTGCGCGTGGCCGATGGCCCGTTCGCCTCGTTCTCGGGTGTGGTCGAGGAAATCGACGAGGCGCGCTCGCGCGTGAAGGTCGCGGTGTCGATCTTCGGCCGCGCCACGCCGGTCGAACTGGAATTCGGTCAGGTCGAGAAGGTCTGATCGATTGAGGCGTGAGGCTTCGGTCTCACGCTAGCAAGAGGCCGTGGGAGGGAGAGGGCGGTTGCCAGCCGCATCCGACCCAGACCACGAACCTGAAACCGCCGGCCTGGCCGGCACAACAGGAGTGATACATGGCAAAGAAAGTGACCGGATACCTGAAGCTTCAGGTCCCGGCCGGTGCGGCGAATCCTTCGCCCCCGATCGGTCCCGCGCTTGGTCAGCGCGGTCTCAACATCATGGAGTTCTGCAAGGCGTTCAACGCCCAGACCCAGAAGGAAGAGAAGAACACCCCGATTCCCGTCGTGATCACGATCTACGCCGATCGTTCGTTCACGTTCGAGATGAAGACCCCCCCGATGTCCTTCTTCCTCAAGCAGGCCGCCAAGATCCAGTCCGGCTCGAAGGCGCCGGGCCGTGATAAGGCCGGCAAGGTGACCAAGGCGCAGGTGCGCGAGATCGCCGAGAAGAAGATGAAGGATCTCAATTGCGATTCCATCGAGTCGGCCATGAAGATGGTCGAGGGCTCTGCCCGTTCGATGGGTCTGGAAGTGGCGGGGTAAGCGGTCATGGCAATCGGAAAGCGTTTGAACAAAGCCCGCGAAGGTGTTGACCGCGAAAAGCTTTACCCGCTCGCGGACGCCATCAAGATGGTCAAGGAACGCGCCAAGGCGAAGTTCGACGAGACCATCGAGGTCGCGATCAATCTCGGCGTCGATCCGCGTCACGCCGACCAGATGGTCCGCGGCGTCGTGACCCTGCCGAACGGCACCGGTCGTACGCTCCGCGTCGGCGTGTTCGCCCGCGGCGCCAAGGCTGACGAAGCCAAGGCTGCTGGTGCCGACGTCGTCGGCGCCGAAGACCTGGTCGAGAAGGTGCAGAACGGCTCGATCGATTTCGACCGCTGCATCGCCACCCCCGACATGATGCCGCTGGTCGGCCGTCTCGGTAAGGTGCTCGGCCCGCGCGGCCTGATGCCGAACCCGAAGATCGGCACCGTGACCATGGACGTCACCGGTGCGGTGAAGGGTGCCAAGGGCGGCTCGGTCGAGTTCCGCGTCGAGAAGGCCGGCATTTTGCAGGCTGGCGTCGGCAAGGCCTCGTTCTCCGAGGAGAAGCTGGTCGAGAACATCAAGGCCCTGGCCGATGCTGTCTCGAAGGCGAAGCCGGCTGGCTCCAAGGGCACCTACATCCAGCGCGTTGCGGTGTCCTCGACGATGGGCCCCGGCGTGAAGGTCGAGCCGGGCACCATTCTCGGTTAAGGCTTGCCTCGGCTGAGGTTTGGAAATTGCATGAGGCGAGGGGCGGAATTGGGCAACCGATTCCGCCCCTCGTCGTTTGTGGCTGTCATCGGAAGCAAGAACCGGGAAACAAGAAAAAATGGCTGACAAGGTCCTGATCTACTCGCGCTTCCCGAAGACGATGATGGCGCGTTTCGCCGAGCGGTTCGAACTGCTCGACACCGGCGGCAAGCCGGCGCGCGAGGTGTTTTCGGCCGATGAGCTCGGCGGCATCCGCGCGATGCTCACCGCTGGCGGCTCGCCGCTCGCCGCAGATGCGATGGACCTGTTCCCAAAACTCGGCGCCATCGTCTGCTACGGCACCGGCTATGATGGCGTCGACCTGAAGGCGGCCGCCGCCCGCAACATCGCGGTCGGCCACAGCCCCGGTGCCAATGCGGCTTCCGTCGCTGACATCGCGATGACCCTGATGCTGGCGACGACGCGGCGGATCCTGGTCGCCGACCAATATGTCCGCAGCGGCGATTGGGCCGGCTCAAAGCAGTCGCCGATGATGCGCCCGCAGGCGGGCATGCCCGGCCGCCGCATCGGCGTCTACGGCATGGGCGAGATCGGCCGCAAGATTGCGGCCCGCTGCGCCGCCTTCGAGAGCGAGGTCGGCTATTTCAGCCGCACCAAATACGATCTGCCCTATCAATATTTCCCGACGCTGGAGGCGCTCGCCGACTGGTGCAGCGTGCTGATGATCGCGGTCCGGGCAGGGGCCGAGACCCAGCACGTCGTCAACGCCGATATCCTGGGGCGACTCGGGGAGCACGGCTATGTCGTCAACATCTCTCGCGGCTCAGTGATCGACGAGAAGGCCCTGGTCGCGGCCCTGACCGACAGGACCATCGCCGGCGCCGGCCTCGACGTCTTCGAGAAGGAACCGCACGCCCCCGACGCGCTGACGGCGCTCCCCAATGTCGTATTCGCCCCGCATATCGGCGGCCACACCCTCGAATCACACGTCGCCATGCAGAACTGCGTGCTGGCGAACCTGACGGCATTCTTCGCGGGCAAGCCGCTGCCATACGGGGTCAAATCGGCCTGAATCGGCCCTTGTCGGGCCGTCTCAAGCCCTGCCGCCAGTCGATTGGAACTGGTGTGAATTTTGCTCTTGGCAAGCGGGCTCCGAGCGGTTAAAGAACCGCTTCCGGACGTGCCGGCCTCGGCTGGCGCGTTCGTGCACGCATTCCGAAAACCCGACAAGACAGGAGATCATTCCTTTTCAGGACGTCCGTGAGGATTTGCCCGAAAAGGAAGGAAAACCCGTCGGTTGGTGGAGTGCGGGCAGGGGTCGGGCGGTTCGCCGGCTGACCTTGTCCTGTCCAAGACTGCAGGCGCCCGCGGGAAATTTCGATTTCTCAACGGCTTAATCGCATGGCCTGCATAGACGGGTGAAGACCGGATTTCACTTCGCGCCCAGCTTTAACGGCTGGCTTGCGAAACGGGTCTGGTTCGGACCTCGACACGCCGTGGGCCTTAAGGGCTCCCGGAGGGCAGGCTTTGAATTGTCGTCTCGCCCGGCGCGTGTCCAAGGGGTTTTGGCCCCGAGGTTCAGGTTTTGGGTGGGACGATGGGTGCAACCCGGCGGTCCCGCTTCTTGCGATGACCGCCAACCGGAAAGAGCTTGCTGTGGAACGAGCGGCAAAAAAGGAAGCGGTCGAACAGCTCAATGGGGTCTTCAAGACCACGAGCGTCGCGGTCGTTGCTCAATATTCCGGCCTGACCGTTGCCCAGATGCAGAAGCTGCGTATGCAGATGAAGCAGGCTGGCGCCTCGGTGAAGGTCTCGAAGAACCGTCTCGCCAAAATTGCTCTTGAAGGCACTGACGTCGTTGCCATCGGCCCCATGCTGAAGGGACCGACCGTGATCGCCACTTCGAACGATCCGGTAGCGGCGCCGAAGGTCGCCGTCGAATTCGCCAAGACGAACGAAAAGTTCGTCATCATTGGCGGCTCGATGGGAAAGACCGTCCTGAATGTCGACAGCGTGAAGGCACTTGCCTCGCTGCCGTCGCTTGATGAACTGCGCGCCAAGATCGTCGGCCTTCTTGTGGCCCCGGCGACCAAGATCGCTCAGCTCGCCAATGCGCCCGCGGGCAAGCTCGCGCGCGTCATCCAGGCTCATGCCTCAAAGGGCGAAGCGGCCTGACGCCCTTCGCAAAACTCAAACCCGAACCAGACATACACTCAAGGAAACTGAACAATGGCTGACTTGCAGAAGATCGTTGACGACCTCTCGAGCCTCACCGTGCTCGAAGCTGCCGAACTCGCGAAGCTCCTCGAAGAGAAGTGGGGCGTTTCGGCTGCCGCGGCTGTCGCCGTGGCCGGCCCGGCTGGTGGTGGCGCTGCCGCCGCTCCGGCTGAAGAGAAGACCGAGTTCACGGTCGTTCTCGCCGCCGCCGGCGAGAAGAAGATCGAGGTCATCAAGGAAGTCCGCGCCATCACCGGCCTGGGCCTGAAGGAAGCAAAGGACCTCGTCGAGGGCGCGCCGAAGCCTGTCAAGGAAGGCGTGAACAAGGACGAGGCCGAGAAGCTCAAGGTCCAGCTCGAGAAGGCTGGCGCGAAGGTCGAGCTCAAGTAAGCAACGCTTACTGGCGCGAGATCCCGGGCGAGCATCAGCGAAGTCCGGGGTCTCGGACCACCCATCTAAGGGGTGGGCAATATGCAAAAGGCGTGCGACGGAACATCCCGACGCGGGCCGAACACGAAAAAGTGTTGGGATTTGAAGGTTAACCCCTCGAATCTCGACTATTGTCGCCCCATATCGGTTCGACAGCACGAAAGCGCGGTGGGCAGGGATGCCGGATTCCCTGTAAGCCGTTGGGAGAGCAGGCTATTTCGGGCTTTTGCAGTCCGTGAAGACAATCGTTGTGACGGGCGGGCGTGCCTATGCGCCCCGCGCGTCGTTTTGCGTTTTGAAGGTCTGAAGAACAGATTCAGGACATGACGGTCTGAATCTGGATTTTTGGTCCCCAAAACGGGTTCGAAAAATTCAACCCGGGGAGCGGTGGCAACCGCGTCCTGGACGGCGCGCCCGGAGCGGGCGACGAAATGAGAGGCCACGATGGCGCAGCAGACATTCACCGGTCGCAAACGCGTTCGCAAGTTCTTCGGACACATCAAGGAAGTCGCCGAGATGCCGAACCTCATCGAGGTTCAGAAGGCGTCCTATGACCAGTTCCTGATGGTCGACGAACCCGCGGGCGGGCGTCTTGACGAGGGCCTGCAGGCGGTGTTCCGCTCGGTGTTCCCGATCTCCGACTTCTCGGGCACCTCGATGCTGGAATTCGTCCGCTACGAGTTCGAGCAGCCGAAATACGACGTCGACGAGTGCCGCCAGCGCGGCATGACCTTCGCGGCACCCCTCAAGGTGACGCTGCGCCTCATCGTGTTCGATATCGACGAGGAAACCGGCGCGAAGTCGGTGAAGGACATCAAGGAGCAGGACGTCTACATGGGCGACATTCCGCTCATGACGATGAACGGCACCTTCATCGTCAACGGCACCGAGCGCGTCATCGTCTCGCAGATGCACCGTTCGCCCGGCGTGTTCTTCGATCACGACAAGGGCAAGACCCACTCGTCGGGCAAGCTGCTGTTCGCCGCCCGCGTCATCCCGTATCGCGGCTCCTGGCTCGACATCGAGTTCGACGCCAAGGACATCGTCTATGCGCGTATCGACCGTCGCCGCAAGATTCCGGTGACGTCGCTGATGTTCGCGCTCGGCCTCGACGGCGAGGCGATCCTGTCCACGTTCTACAAGAAGATTCTCTACAAGCGGACCAAGGAAGGCTGGCGCGTTCCGTTCGACGCCAACCGTTTCCGCGGCTACTCGACCATCAACGACCTGATCGACGCCGACACCGGCAAGGTCGTGCTCGAGGCCGGCAAGAAGCTCACCGTGCGCGGTGCGCGTCAGATGCAGGAGAAGGGCCTGAAGGCGCTGCGGCTGTCCGATGAGGAGCTCGTCGGCAACTATCTCGCCGAGGACCTCGTCAACCCGAAGACCGGCGAGATCCACGCGGAAGCCGGTGAAGAGATCACCGACAAGTCGATGAAGGCCCTCAACGAGCAGGGCTACAAGGAGCTGCCGCTGCTCGACATCGACCACGTCAATGTCGGCGCCTATATCCGCAACACGCTCTCGGCCGACAAGAACATGACGCGTGAGGACGCGCTGTTCGACATCTACCGCGTGATGCGTCCGGGCGAGCCGCCGACGCTGGATTCGGCGCAGGCGATGTTCCAGTCGCTGTTCTTCGACGCCGAGCGCTACGACCTGTCCGCGGTCGGCCGCGTCAAGATGAACATGCGCCTCGACCTCGATGCGCCCGACACCCAGCGTACGCTGCGCAAGGAAGACATCCTCTCCGTCATCAAGACGCTGGTGGATTTGCGCGACGGCAAGGGCGAGATCGACGACATCGACCATCTCGGCAACCGCCGTGTGCGCTCGGTCGGCGAGCTCATGGAGAACCAGTACCGCATCGGCCTGCTGCGCATGGAGCGCGCGATCAAGGAGCGCATGTCCTCGGTCGACATCGACACGGTCATGCCGCAGGACCTGATCAACGCGAAGCCGGCGGCTGCCGCCGTGCGCGAGTTCTTCGGCTCCTCGCAGCTCTCGCAGTTCATGGACCAGACCAACCCGCTGTCGGAGATCACCCACAAGCGCCGCCTGTCGGCGCTTGGACCGGGCGGTCTGACCCGCGAGCGCGCCGGCTTCGAGGTGCGCGACGTGCATCCGACGCATTACGGCCGCATCTGCCCGATCGAGACGCCGGAAGGTCCGAACATCGGCCTGATCAACTCGCTCGCGACCTTCGCGCGCGTGAACAAGTACGGCTTCGTCGAGACGCCGTACCGCAAGGTCAAGGACGGCCGCGTCACCGACGAGGTCGTGTACCTCTCGGCGATGGAAGAGGGCCGCTACACGGTCGCGCAGGCCAACGTGCCGCTCGACCCGAAGGGCCGCTTCACCGAAGATCTCGTGGTCTGCCGTCACGCCGGCGAAGTCTTGCCGGTGACGCCGGACAAGGTCGACTACATGGACGTGTCGCCGAAGCAGCTCGTTTCGGTCGCCGCGGCGCTGATCCCGTTCCTCGAGAACGACGACGCCAACCGCGCGCTGATGGGCTCGAACATGCAGCGCCAGGCGGTGCCGCTGGTTCGCGCCGAGGCGCCGTTCGTCGGCACCGGCATGGAAGGTGTGGTTGCGCGTGACTCGGGTGCCGCGATCGCGGCGCGCCGTTCGGGCGTGATCGACCAGATCGACGCGACCCGCGTCGTCATCCGCGCCACGGAAGATCTCGATCCGACCAAGTCGGGCGTCGATATCTACCGTCTGATGAAGTACCAGCGCTCCAACCAGTCGACCTGCATCAACCAGCGTCCGCTGGTGAAGGTCGGCGACATCGTCAAGAAGGGCGACATCATCGCCGACGGTCCGTCGACCGATCTCGGTGAGCTCGCGCTCGGCCGCAACGTGCTGGTCGCGTTCATGCCGTGGAACGGCTACAACTTCGAAGACTCGATCCTGCTCTCCGAGCGGATCGTGAAGGAAGACGTCTTCACCTCGATCCACATCGAGGAGTTCGAGGTGATGGCCCGCGACACCAAGCTCGGCCCTGAGGAAATCACCCGCGACATTCCGAACGTCTCGGAAGAAGCGCTGAAGAACCTCGACGAAGCCGGTATCGTCTACATCGGCGCGGAAGTGCGCGCCGGCGACATCCTGGTCGGCAAGATCACGCCGAAGGGCGAAAGCCCGATGACGCCGGAAGAAAAGCTTCTGCGCGCCATTTTCGGCGAAAAGGCCTCCGACGTTCGCGACACCTCGCTGCGCGTTCCTCCGGGCGTGCAGGGCACGATCGTGGAAGTGCGCGTGTTCAACCGTCACGGCGTCGACAAGGACGAGCGTGCGCTGGCGATCGAGCGGGAAGAGATCGAGCGTCTGGCCAAGGACCGCGACGACGAGCAGGCGATCCTGGACCGCAACGTCTACAACCGTCTTGCCGAGCTCCTCGAGGGACGGCAGGGCATTGCGGGCCCGAAGGGCTTCAAGAAGGACACCAAGATCACCCGTGCGGTGCTCGAGGAGTACCCGAAGTCGCAGTGGTGGCTGTTCGCTTCGCCGAACGACAAGCTGATGGCCGAGATCGAGGCCATGCGGAAGCAGTACGACGAGTCGAAGAAGGGGCTGGAACAGCGCTTCCTCGACAAGGTCGAGAAGCTTCAGCGCGGTGACGAACTGCCGCCCGGCGTGATGAAGATGGTCAAGGTCTTCGTCGCGGTGAAGCGCAAGATCCAGCCCGGCGACAAGATGGCCGGCCGCCACGGGAACAAGGGCGTGGTGTCGAAGATCGTGCCGATCGAGGACATGCCGTTCCTCGAAGACGGTACGCATGCCGACATCGTGCTCAATCCGCTCGGCGTGCCCTCGCGCATGAACGTCGGACAGATCCTCGAGACCCATCTCGGCTGGGCTTGCGCCGGCCTCGGCAAGCGTATCGGCCAGACGGTCGATGCCTATCTGTCGAAGCAGGACATCAAGCCGCTGAAGGAAACCTTGAAGAAGGTCTACGGCGAGGACGAGACGATCAAGTCGCTCAACGACAACGAGTTGATCGAGCTTGGTCACAATCTGAGCCGCGGCGTGCCGATCGCGACGCCGGTGTTCGACGGCGCCAAGGAAGCCGACATCGAGGAGATGCTGAAGCTTGCCGGTCTCGACGCTTCGGGTCAGTCGACCGTCTATGACGGCCGTACCGGCGATGCCTTCGATCGCAAGGTGACGGTGGGCTACATCTACATGCTCAAGCTGCACCATCTCGTGGACGACAAGATCCACGCGCGTTCGATCGGTCCGTACTCGCTCGTCACCCAGCAGCCGCTGGGCGGCAAGGCGCAGTTCGGTGGCCAGCGCTTCGGCGAAATGGAAGTGTGGGCGCTCGAGGCTTACGGCGCGGCGTACACGCTCCAGGAGATGCTGACGGTCAAGTCGGACGACGTCGCCGGCCGTACCAAGGTGTACGAGGCGATCGTCCGCGGCGACGACACGTTCGAGGCCGGTATTCCGGAATCGTTTAACGTGCTGGTCAAGGAAATGCGCTCGCTCGGCCTCAACGTCGACCTGCACAACTCCAAGGTGGGACCGGCGCCGACGTCGGAAGCAGCCGAGTAATACGACCTTTCATGCCCGGCCTTCACGGCCGGGCATCGGCGCCCCTCCCGAGGCCTTGAGGGCAGGGCGCCCCGATTGAGTGATTTTCGAATTTGCGGCCGTAGGCGACCGGCACGCGAGGAGAAGACGATGAACCAAGAAATTATGAATCTCTTCAACCCGACGACTCCGGCTCAGGTCTTCGACCAGATCCGGATTTCGATCGCGTCTCCTGAGAAGATTCTGTCCTGGTCCTACGGCGAGATCAAGAAGCCGGAGACCATCAACTACCGTACCTTCAAGCCCGAGCGCGACGGCCTGTTCTGCGCCCGCATCTTCGGGCCGATCAAGGACTACGAGTGCTTGTGCGGCAAGTACAAGCGCATGAAGTACAAGGGCATCATCTGCGAGAAGTGCTCGGTCGAGGTCACGCTGTCGCGCGTCCGGCGCGAGCGCATGGGCCATATCGAGCTCGCAGCCCCCGTCGCGCACATCTGGTTCCTGAAGTCGCTGCCCTCGCGCATCGGCCTTCTGCTGGACATGACGCTGAAGGATCTCGAGCGGATCCTCTATTTCGAATATTACGTCGTGCTCGAGCCGGGTCTCACCGCGCTGAAGGACCGTCAGCTCTTGTCGGAAGACGAGTATCTGAAGGCACAGGACGAGTACGGCCAGGATTCCTTCACCGCCATGATCGGCGCGGAAGCGATCCGCGAGCTGCTCAAGGGCATGGACCTCGAGAAGCTCGAAGCCACCTTGCGCCTCGAGATGCAGGAGACCGACTCCGACATCAAGCACAAGAAGCTCGCCAAGCGCCTGAAGATCGTGGAAGCGTTCCGCCACTCCGGCAACAAGCCGGAATGGATGATCATGACCGTGGTTCCGGTGATCCCGCCGGACCTGCGTCCGCTGGTGCCGCTGGACGGCGGCCGCTTCGCGACCTCGGACCTCAACGACCTCTACCGCCGCGTCATCAACCGCAACAACCGCTTGAAGCGGCTGATGGAGCTGCGCGCGCCGGACATCATCATCCGCAACGAGAAGCGCATGCTTCAGGAAGCGGTCGATGCGCTGTTCGACAACGGCCGCCGCGGCCGCGTCATCACGGGCGCCAACAAGCGTCCGCTGAAGTCGCTCGCCGACATGCTCAAGGGCAAGCAGGGTCGCTTCCGTCAGAACCTGCTCGGCAAGCGCGTCGACTATTCGGGCCGTTCGGTGATCGTGGTCGGTCCCGAGCTGCGCCTGCATCAGTGCGGCCTGCCGAAGAAGATGGCGCTCGAGCTGTTCAAGCCGTTCATCTACTCGCGGCTTGACGCCAAGGGCCTGTCCACCACCGTGAAGCAGGCGAAGAAGCTGGTCGAGAAGGAGCGGCCCGAGGTCTGGGACATCCTGGACGAGGTCATCCGCGAGCATCCGGTGCTGCTCAACCGCGCACCGACGCTGCATCGTCTCGGCATCCAGGCGTTCGAGCCCGTGCTGATCGAGGGCAAGGCGATCCAGCTGCATCCGCTGGTCTGCGCCGCGTTCAACGCCGACTTCGACGGCGACCAGATGGCCGTGCACGTTCCGCTGTCGCTCGAGGCGCAGCTGGAAGCGCGCGTCCTGATGATGTCGACCAACAACATCCTGCATCCGGCGAACGGCCAGCCGATCATCGTGCCGTCGCAGGACATCGTGCTCGGTCTCTACTACGTCTCGATCATGCGTGAAGGCCTGCCCGGCGAGGGCAAGATCTTCGGCGACATGGCTGAGCTCGAGCACGCGCTGCACGCGAAGGTCATCCACCTCCACACCAAGATCAAGTATCGGTGGCAGGGCATGGACGAGACCGGCAAGGTCTCGACGCGCTGGATCGAGACCACCGCGGGTCGCGTCATGCTCGGCAACCTGCTGCCGAAGAACCCGCGGATTTCGTACGAGATCATCAACAAGCTGATGACCAAGCGCGAAATCTCGGGCGTGATCGACCAGGTCTACCGTCACTGCGGCCAGAAGGAGACTGTGATCTTCTGCGACCGCATCATGGCGCTCGGCTTCTACAACGCGTTCAAGGCCGGCATCTCGTTCGGCAAGGACGACATGGTCGTGCCGCACTCCAAGTGGAAGATCGTCGACACCACCCGTACGCTGGCGAAGGATTTCGAGCAGCAGTACAACGACGGTCTGATCACCCATGGCGAGAAGTACAACAAGGTCGTCGACGCCTGGTCGAAGGCCACGGAAGAAATCGCCAAGGCGATGATGAAGGAGATCTCCTCGACCAAGAAGACGGCGAGCGGGGCGGATGCCGACATCAACTCGATCTACATGATGGCTCACTCCGGTGCCCGCGGTTCGCCGGCCCAGATGCGCCAGCTCGCCGGCATGCGCGGCCTGATGGCCAAGCCGTCGGGTGAGATCATCGAGACGCCGATCATCTCGAACTTCAAGGAAGGCCTCTCGGTGCTCGAGTACTTCAACTCGACCCACGGCGCCCGTAAGGGCCTCGCGGACACCGCGTTGAAGACCGCGAACTCGGGCTACCTGACCCGTCGCCTCGTCGACGTGGCGCAGGACTGCATCATCACGCAGAACGACTGCGGCACCAAGCTCGGCATCAAGATGCGCGCCATCGTCGATGCCGGCACCGTGGTTGCCTCGCTCGGCTCGCGCATCCTCGGCCGCACGGCCTGCGAAGACGTGCGTGACAGCTCGGGCAAGGTGATCATCAAGCGCGGTACGCTGATGGAAGAGAGCCATCTGGACGCCATCCACCAGGGTGGCGTGCAGGAGGTGAAGATCCGCTCGGCGCTGACCTGCGAGCTCGTCAACGGCATCTGCGGCATGTGCTACGGCCGCGACCTCGCCCGCGGCACGCCGGTCAACCACGGTGAAGCCGTCGGCGTCATCGCGGCGCAGTCGATCGGCGAGCCCGGCACCCAGCTGACCATGCGCACCTTCCACATCGGTGGTGCGGCGCAGCTCAACGAGCAGTCGTTCGTCGAATCCAACTTCGACGGCAAGATCGTGATCAGGAACAAGGCCATCGCCCGCAACAGCGAAGGTCACCTGGTCGCGATGGTCCGCAACATGGTGATCGCGATCGTCGATGCCGACGGCACCGAGCGTGCGACGCACCGTATCCAGTACGGTTCGCGCCTGCACGTCGACGAGGGCGACACCGTCAAGCGCGGCCAGCGCATCGTCGAGTGGGATCCCTACACCCGTCCGCTGCTCACCGAAGTCGAAGGTACCATCGGCTTCGAGGATCTGGTCGAGGGGCAGTCGATCTCGGAAACGCTCGACGAGGCCACCGGTATCGCCAAGCGCGTGGTCATCGACTGGCGCTCGACCCGCGGCGGCGCGGACCTGCGTCCGGCCATCGTGGTTAAGGGCAAGGACGGCAAGGTGCTCAAGCTCGCCCGTGGCGGCGATGCCCGCTACATGCTGTCGGTCGATGCCATTCTCTCGGTCGACGTCGGAGCCAAGGTCAATACGGGCGACATCCTCGCCCGTGTCTCGACCGAAAGCGCCAAGACGCGTGACATCACCGGCGGTCTGCCGCGGGTGGCGGAACTGTTCGAGGCACGGCGTCCGAAGGATGCGGCGATCATCGCCGAAATCTCGGGCACCATCCGGTTCGGACGCGACTACAAGAACAAGCGTCGCATCTCGATCGAGCCGATGGACAAGACCGACGAGGCACGCGAGTACCTGATCCCGAAGGGCAAGCACATCCACCTTCAGGACGGCGACGTCGTCGAAAAGGGCGACTTCATCGTCGAAGGCAACCCGGCGCCGCACGACATCCTGGCGGTCAAGGGCATCGAGGAGCTCGCGGCCTATCTGGTCAACGAGATCCAGGAGGTCTACCGGCTCCAGGGCGTGCTCATCAACGACAAGCACATCGAGGTGATTGTCCGTCAGATGCTCCAGAAGGTGGAAGTCACCGACCAGGGCGACACGGACATGATCTCCGGCGAGCAGGTCGACAAGATCGAGTTCGACGCGCTCAACGAGAAGGCGAAGGAAGAGGGCAAGAAGATCGCCACGGGAACGCCGGTTCTGCTCGGCATCACCAAGGCGAGCCTCCAGACCCGCTCCTTCTTCTCGGCGGCCTCGTTCCAGGAGACCACCCGCGTCCTCACGGAAGCGGCGGTCAACGGCAAGGTCGATCCGCTCGAAGGCCTCAAGGAGAACGTCATCGTCGGCCGGCTGATCCCGGCGGGCACCGGCGCCTCCATGGCCAAGATCCGCGAAGTCGCGATGAAGCGCGACAAGCTGATCCTGGACGAGCGCGAGAAGCAGGCGGCCGTCGTGTCGCCCGCGCCGGAAGCGGAGCTTCCTGCGCTGCCTCCTGCGGAATAATCGTTCATCCGTAGGAATACCGAGGACAATGAAAAGGCCGGCGCAAGCCGGCCTTTTTGCTGCTTTGTTTGCCTGTTGCGGTGCAGGATCAACCTTTGTTCATCTTTCCTTCAGGCGCAAAAGCGCTTCTGCTAAGGGAAGTTAGACCGGTGGTCCCGTGACGGGGGCAGGGCCGGAGACCACGGAACTCATATGCTTGATCTCGCAATCGTAGGCGGCGGCCCCGGCGGGCTGATGAGCGCCTGGTACTTGAAGCGTAAGCTCGGCGACCTCTGCCGCATCACCATCTACGAGGCCTCCGACCGGCTCGGCGGCAAGATCGTCACGCGCAAATTCGATTCCGCGCCGGCGATGTACGAGGCCGGCGTTGCCGAGATCTACGACTACTCGATGACCGGTCCCGATCCGCTGCGCGAGCTGATCCAGCATTTCGGACTTCAGACCATTCCGATGGACGCCGAGCAGGTGCAGTTCGGCGGCGAGCTCCTCAACGACGTCGCGGGCATGCGCCGCAAATACGGCGCCAAGACTGCGGCTGCGATCGAGGCGTTCCGGAACCGCTGCGCCGAGGCGATGACGCCGATCGAATATTACGAGGGCGTCGGCGCGCACGACAACGAGAATCCCTGGGCCTACAAGACCGCCGAGCAGGTGCTCGACGAGGAGGTCGAGGACGAAACCGCAAAGCGTTTCTTCAAGGTGATGGCGCGCTCCGACATCGCGACCGAAAGCCACAACACCAACGGGCTCAACGCGCTCAAGAACTACCTGATGGACGTCGACGGCTATATCGGCCTCTATTCCATCCAGAACGGCAACGAGCAGCTGATCGAGTGCCTGCAGTCGGAGGTCAACGCCGACGTCCAGCTCAATCACCGCGTGCTCACCGTCGGCAAGGCGCCGACCGGCCGCTACCAGCTGAAGATGATGAACGGCAAGGGGCCGGAGACGCGCGACTTCGACCTCGTGCTGGTCTGCCTGCCGCATTCGTGGCTCGCGACGATGGGCTGGGAAGGCGAGCAGCTCCGCAAGTCGATGGTCAAGCACGTCTCGTATTTCGATCGTCCCGCGCACTATCTGCGCGTCTCGATCCTGTTCGACACGCCGTTCTGGGGCGAGAAGATTTCCGGCGCCTGGTTCATGTCGGAAGCCTTCGGCGGCTGCTGCGTCTACAACGAGGGCGCGCGCCATGACGTCGGCAAGCACGGCGTGCTGAACTGGCTGATTCCCGGCTCCGACGCGCTGGCCTTCGCCAATTTGTCGGATCAGGAGCTGATCGACGCCGCACTGAAATCGCTGCCCGCCTCGCTCGGCGATGCGCGTTCGCATTTCGTAGAAGGCAAGATCCACCGCTGGCTGTCGTCGGTGAACGCCATCCCCGGCGGTCTGCCCGTGCGCGACGTCATGACCAATCACCGGCCGGAGCCGAAGGAGCATCCCGGCATCGTGGTGGTCGGCGATTATCTGTTCGACTCCACGCTGAACGGTCTGCTCGACTCCTCGGACGCGGCGACCGACATCATCCTGACCGAGATGATGCGCCTGCGCCGCGAGCGCGGACAGGAGGAGGGCGAGCCGGTCTCGGACAAGATCGACCGCGACTATTTCGAGAACTATCGCGGCCTCGGTCCCTACAGCGAAGCTTGGCGCCACTTCACCGATCCCGATTATCTCACCAAGCTGATCGGCATCGTCTGGGGCAAGGCCAAGGGCGCCAAGCTGCTGGTCGCGGGCTCGGCCAGCGGCGAACTGGTGGGCGCGCTGCGCGATCGCGGCATCGATGCCTTCGGCATCGAGAACAACCGCGCCATCCACGCCAGGACGCCGAAGGCGCTGAAGAAGTACAACAAGCTCGGCTCGATCACCGACATGCCGTTCAAGGATGGCGCCTTCGACTTCGTGTTCGAGACCAGCCTCTGCCATGTTTCCCCGAAGCAGGTGGTCCGCGCGATCCGCGAACTGAACCGCGTGGTCAAGACCGGCCTCGTGTTCGGCTCGATCACCTCGGACATGGCTTCGGTCGTGATCGACCGCTACGACCTGCTGCGCGGCGTCAAGAAGCTCGGCACCTGGTGGGAATGGTCCGAGCTGTTCTTCGGCAACGGCTTCGACCTGTCGATGCACCGCAAGGACTGCACCGATGCGCTCTGGGAGGCGACGCTTGCCGCCAACAAGGGCCCGGGCCAGTGGTACGCCGACGCCGACAGCCTGCGTTATTCCTTCTTCGACAAGGTCGAGGGTGAGGACGACGACTAGAGACAGGATCGGACCGGCGTAGCCAATTGCTTTGCCGAATTCGTCATGATCGCATAGAATCGGTGCGATAGCGGTTGCCGCTATTTCCTGCTTTCTCCGCGGTCATGCCGGCCGTCAGCATCGGTTGGTTTCATGGCGTCCAAGCCCCTCCCGCCCGACAAACAGAAACTCGCCACGGAAGAGGCGGCCGAGCTCGACGACAAGCTTGTCCCAGTCAAGCCGGACCTCGAAGACGACGAGGACGACGAAGACGAGGAGGAAGACGAGCTGGAGCTCGACGACGACGATGAGGACGAGGAACTCGTCGTCTTTACCGCGCGCGAGGCCGCGGGCGCGCTCGCGACCATCCTGGGTTTCGTCAAGCCGTTCCTGTCCAACTACAAGCGGATGCTGTCATTCGTGGCGTTCGGCGTCTGCGTCGAGACGCTGTTCAACGTCATCATGCCGCTCAGCCTGAAGTACCTGATCGACGACGCGCTCGGCGAGGAGGATTTCCAGGCGCTCTACAAGATCCTCGGCGTGCTCGCGGTCGCCGGCATCTTCACCTCGATCGTGGCGGTCTGGTACGAGCGCTGGGACGCCAGGCTGGCTGCCTGCATCATCTCCGACGTCCGCAAGCGCCTGTTCGAACATGTCCAGGACCTGCCGGCGGCCTATTTCGGCCGCACCAAGCGCGGCGAGATCCTGTCGCGCTTTTCCGTCGACCTTTCGGCCTTCGAGGGCTCGGTCAAGACCTTCGCCAACAGTGCAGCGCTGCCGTTCCTGGAATTGATCGCCGGCATCATCCTGATGTTGTTCCTGAACTGGCAGCTCGCCGCGGTCGCGCTGCTGGTGTTCCCGATCACGCTGATCGGGCCGCGCATCCTCACCCCGAAGGCGGTGCAGGCCAATTACGAGCAGAAGCAGAACGAGAGCGCGCTGCTCGGCATGGTGCAGGAGAACGTGGCCGCGCAGGCCGTGATCAAGGCGTTCAGCCTGCAACGCAAGATGTTCGGCTTCTTCAGCTTCCGCAACGACGAGACCCGCCGCAAGATCGCTTCGGCTGCGTTCCTGTCGACCATGGTGGAGCGGACAGTCACCATTTCGGTGCTGCTGCTGCACCTCGTCGTGCTCGCGATCGGCGCCTATCTGGCGACCAAGGGCCAGATCACCATCGGCACCTTCGTCACCTTCGAGAGCGCATTCTGGGAGGTCTCCTACAACATCGCCCACGTGATGCACTTCATCCCGGTGTCGATCTCCTCGGCCGCCGCGATCCGCCACATGCAGGAGCTGCTGGATGAGCCGACGCGCGGCGCCGATCGTCCCGGCGCGCCCGATCTGCCGCGCATCACCAACGACATCACCTTCGACCACGTGACGTTCCAGTACGAAGGCAGCCAGACGCCGGTGCTGGACAATCTCAGCCTCAAGCTCAACGCCGGCAAGCGCATCGCCATCGTCGGCCCCTCGGGCTCCGGCAAGAGCACGCTGCTCAATTTGATCCTGCGGCTGTACGTGCCCAACGAGGGGCGCGTCGCCATCGACGGCGTCGACGTCCGCAAGGTGACGCTGGATTCGCTGCGCCGGAGCATGGCGGTGGTGTTCCAGGAGAACATGCTGTTCAACATGTCGATTCGCGAGAACATCCGGCTCGGCAAGGAAGGCGCGACCGACGAGGAGGTGGAGGACGCTGCCAAGAAGGCCGAGATCCACCGCTACATCATGAGCCTGCCGCAGCGCTACGACACGCCGGTCGGCGAGCGCGGCGATACGCTGTCGGGCGGCCAGCGCCAGCGCATCGCGATCGCGCGCGCGGTCATCCGTAATCCTTCCGTGCTGCTGCTGGACGAAGCCACCTCGGCGCTCGACCAGACCACCGAGGCCGCGATCAACCGCACGCTGCTGAAGGTCGCGAAGGGGCGCACCATGATCTGGTCGACCCATCGCCTGACCTCCGTGGTCGAGATGGACGAGATCATCGTGATCTCAGGGGGCAGGGCGATCGAGCGCGGCTCGCATGCCGAGCTGCTCGCCAGGAACGGCACCTATCGCAAGCTGTGGAACGACCAGATCCACCAGCCGCATGGCGCTGTGGCTCAGGCCGATGACGACAGCGACGATGACGACGAGGATGAAGACGACCTCGACGAGGACGAGGACGACGAGGAGGCGTGACCGAGGAAGTTCGGCTCCAGATGAATTGCTCCTCCGAGCGGCCGCAGCAAGCCTTGAACTGACCAAGCGATGAAGCGCGCCCAGCGCTGCGCGGTCCAGTAGGGACTCGTCGCGGTCGAGACGGAGCGGAACTCGAACGCCTTCGCCGCCGACCATTGGTCGCAGGCCCGCTTGACGGGATCGGCGTAGAAGGTGGCGATCTTGGCCCCGTCCATCCCGTCGGAGGCGAGCCACTCCGGGATATGGACGTTGCAGAGCCGCTCGACGTCGGTGAAGACCTTGTCACAGCCGGTGCCGGCGGCGGGGCAGGAGGTCGAGAACGCATCGCCCACCAGCACGAGGCCGGGCTGGCCGCTTGCGTCGTTCACATAGAGGTCGACCGGACGGATCTTGATCTCGCCGGCGATGTCGAAGGCGCCGGTGATGCGCTTGAGCCGGGGCAGGGCGGCGTTCAGCGTCTCGGCTGGCGCGCGGCGCAATTCGCGCAGCCATGGGTCGTCGACGCCGCGATAGACGAACAGATTGGCGCGCATCCGCGGACCGGTCGGAAACAGCGTGATGTAGGGGATTCGGTCGCTCGGCCGTTCCGAGAAATAGGTCAGCGCCGGGAAGTCGAACGAATTCCGCCCCGCCGGCACCACGTCGAACCCGATCGAGATCGAATGGCAGGCGCTGATGATTTTTCGCGCGATGCCGAGCTGGTGGCGCAGGCCGACGTTCAGGCCGTTGGCGAGCACGACCAGCCGGGCCGAGATCGTCTCCTCATTGGAGAGCGTGATCTTTTGCCGCTCCGGGCTCGTCTCGACCGAGACCGCCTTGGCACAGATGCGCTCGACGCCAGCAGGGATCTCGTCGCGGACGGCGTTGACGAGCGAATCATAGAGGATGTTGAACTGCCGACTCGGCGCCTTGTCGAGCAAACGGCCGAATCGGGCGATCCAGTTTTCGCCGGCAAAGGTCGCGCGGCGCAGCACCGATTCTCCGATTCCGGTCCTCAGGAATCGCTCGACCTGGACGTGACCACTGAGTTTTTCGACTCGAAAGTCCGCCGGATAGCTCGCATGCGGGTCGATCAGCACCGTCGAAATGCCAGCGCGGCCGAGCATTGCGGCGGCGGTTGAGCCGGACAATCCCCCGCCGATAATGGCAATGTCGGTGTAGCGCATGGTGCAAATCTCTGCCGCAGGCGGCAGATTGACGCATCAACAGAAAAAAAAGCCTTAGCAAGGGTTATAAAAGTACATTTTGCCCGGATATAAATTGCTTTTGGGCTGGCGGAACAGATGTCCGGTCCCCATATCCAGCAGGCGCGGCGAGTGCGGGCAAACAGCGATTTCGTCAGGTGGCAGAAGCGTTTTCTGACTGTCGTTTCACCTTGACTTGGCCGACTCTCACTTATAGAAAGCGCCTCACTTAACGACAGGCGGTGAGCATCGCCAGCGTCGGAACGGGCCACCCGTTGATCCGCAGGGATTAGATCCCCAAGGATCGGATCCTCAGGGATCGCTAAGACGGGCACCAACCTCGACGAATGCCGCTCAAACGCTGTCGATCATAGCTAGGCAATGCCAGTGCGATTTTAGGTCTCTTGAGCTCGTTCTCTTGAGATCGAATTCGGATGCATGACCTCGGTGCGCGGGCCGCAGCTCTATGCTGATTGGCCTGAAACTGCGGTCCTCTGTGGCGTCGTAACGCTTTCCGCTCGGTGATGGAGCGGTTGGCGCAATTTCGCTTTGTGCGGATTGTTCCGTGCGAGGCGACCTCGTCGGGCGGGTGGCCCGAAAAGAATTGCGGTTCCGGCAACGGGCCGCGCCAAGACAGCGGACCCGGAAGGGACCGCGGCAGAACAAAGGGTAAGGCCAGGATGCCGACGATCAACCAGCTGATCGCTCAACCGCGTGAAGTGCAGAAGTCGCGCAAGAAGGTGCCGGCGCTGCAGCAGTCGCCGCAGAAGCGTGGTGTTTGCACCCGCGTCTACACCACGACCCCGAAGAAGCCGAACTCGGCGCTTCGTAAGGTCGCCAAGGTGCGCCTGACCAACGGCTTCGAGGTGATCGGCTACATCCCGGGTGAAGGCCATAACCTTCAGGAGCACTCGGTGGTCATGATCCGCGGCGGCCGCGTCAAGGACTTGCCCGGCGTGCGCTACCACATCCTCCGCGGCGTTCTGGATACCCAGGGCGTCAAGAACCGTAAGCAGCGTCGTTCGAAGTACGGCGCGAAGCGTCCGAAGTAAGCGGGAACCAGCTCAATGTCTCGTCGCCACTCAGCGGAAAAGCGCGAAGTTCTTCCCGATCCGAAGTTCGGGAACATCATCGTCACGAAGTTCATGAACTCGGTGATGTATGCCGGCAAGAAGTCGGTCGCCGAAGGCATCGTCTACGGTGCGTTCGGTATCATCGAAGCCAAGACCAAGCAGAGCCCCCTCGGCGTGTTCGAGCAGGCACTCGAGAACGTCATGCCGACGATCGAAGTGCGCTCCCGCCGCGTCGGCGGCGCGACCTACCAGGTGCCGGTCGAAGTTCGTTCGGTGCGCCGTCAGGCGCTGGGCATCCGCTGGCTGATCTCGGCTGCGCGCGATCGCAACGAGAAGACGATGACCGAGCGGCTCTCGGCTGAGCTGCTCGACGCCTCGAACAACCGCGGCAACGCTGTCAAGAAGCGCGAAGACGTGCACCGGATGGCGGAAGCCAACCGCGCCTTCTCGCACTATCGCTGGTAACGGCGAAACACGGAATCTAAGGAACAGCCCATGCCTCGCGTTCATGCCATAGAGAACTACCGCAATTTCGGTATCATGGCGCATATCGATGCCGGCAAGACCACGACCACCGAGCGCATCCTCTATTACACCGGCAAGAGCCACAAGATCGGCGAAGTGCACGAAGGTGCCGCGACGATGGATTGGATGGAGCAGGAGCAGGAGCGTGGCATCACGATCACCTCGGCTGCCACCACCGCATTCTGGGCCGGCAAGCGCCTGAACATCATCGACACCCCCGGCCACGTCGACTTCACCATTGAAGTCGAGCGTTCGCTGCGCGTGCTCGACGGCGCCGTCTGCGTGCTCGACTCGAACCAGGGCGTCGAGCCCCAGACCGAGACCGTCTGGCGCCAGGGTGACAAGTACAAGGTTCCGCGCATCGTCTTCGCCAACAAGATGGACAAGACGGGTGCCGACTTCTTCAAGTGCCTGGCCGACATCGTTGACCGCCTCGGCGCCAAGCCGATCGCGATCCAGCTTCCGATCGGTGCCGAGAACAACTTCAAGGGTCTCGTCGACCTCGTGAAGATGCAGGGCATCATCTGGAACGATGAATCGCTCGGCGCGAAGTTCGACTATGTCGACATCCCGGAAGATATGGTCGAGCAGGCCAAGG
This sequence comes from Bradyrhizobium sp. 63_E2_N1_3, assembly GCF_052076005.1. Classification (NCBI taxonomy): domain Bacteria; kingdom Pseudomonadati; phylum Pseudomonadota; class Alphaproteobacteria; order Hyphomicrobiales; family Nitrobacteraceae; genus Bradyrhizobium; species Bradyrhizobium sp. 63_E2_N1_3. Next base: position 3,726,498 of record NZ_CP197235.1, read on the forward strand.
AATACCGCGAGAAGATGGTGGAAGCCGCCGTCGAGCTCGACGATGATGCATTGGCTGCCTTCCTCGACGGCAAGGAGCCGGACGAAGCGACGCTGAAGCGGTTGATCCGCAAAGCGGTGCTGACCGGCGCGTTCTATCCCGTGCTGTGCGGCTCGGCCTTCAAGAACAAGGGTGTGCAGCCGCTGCTCGACGCCGTCGTCGACTATCTGCCGTCGCCGATCGACGTGCCCGCGATCAAGGGCACCGACGACCGCGGCAACGAGGTCGTGCGCAAGGCGGACGACAAGGAGCCGCTCGCGCTGCTCGCGTTCAAGATCATGGACGACCCGTTCGTCGGCACCATCACCTTCTGCCGCATCTACTCCGGCGTCCTGCAGAGCGGCACCGGTGTCGTGAATTCGACGCGCGAGAAGAAGGAGCGCATCGGGCGCATGCTGCTGATGCATGCGAACAACCGCGAGGACATCAAGGAAGCCTATGCCGGCGACATCGTCGCGCTGGCCGGCCTGAAGGAAGCGCGCACCGGTGACACGCTGTGCGATCCCGACAAGCAGGTGATCCTGGAGAAGATGGAATTCCCCGAGCCGGTCATCGAGATCGCGATCGAGCCGAAGTCCAAGGCCGACCAGGAAAAGCTGGGCGTGGCGCTGGCGAAGCTCGCCGCGGAGGATCCGTCCTTCCGCGTGTCGACCGACCAGGAGTCCGGCCAGACCATCCTCAAGGGCATGGGCGAACTCCATCTCGACATCAAGGTCGACATCCTCAGGCGTACCTACAAGGTCGACGCCAACATCGGCGCGCCGCAGGTTGCGTTCCGTGAGCGCGTCACCAAGAAGGCCGAGGTCAAGTACACCCACAAGAAGCAGACCGGCGGTACCGGTCAGTTCGCGGAAGTGTCGATCGTGGTCGAGCCGAACGAGCCCGGCAAGGGCTACGAGTTCGAGTCCAAGATCGTCGGCGGTGCGGTTCCGAAGGAATACATCCCCGGCGTCGAAAAGGGCCTCAACAGCGTGATGGGCTCTGGTGTCGTCGCGGGCTTCCCCGTGGTCGACGTCAAGGTTCAGCTCGTCGACGGCAAGTACCACGACGTCGACTCGTCGGCGCTCGCCTTCGAAATCGCATCGCGCGCGGCATTCCGCGAAGCGCTGCAGAAGGGCAAGTCCGTCCTGCTCGAGCCGATCATGAAGGTCGAAGTGGTGACCCCGGAAGACTACACCGGCTCGGTCATCGGCGACCTGAATTCCCGGCGCGGTCAGATCCAGGGTCAGGACATGCGCGGCAACGCCAACGTCATCAACGCGATGGTGCCGCTCATGAACATGTTCGGGTACGTGAACAACCTGCGCTCGATGAGCCAGGGTCGCGCGACCTTCACCATGCAGTTCGACCACTACGCAGAAGCGCCGGCCAATGTGTCGGCAGAAGTCCAGAAGAAGTTTGCCTGATTGTCGTCGGTCTCGAACTGACGATTGAACGGAGAGTCAAATGGCCAAAGCAAAGTTTGAACGTAACAAACCGCACTGCAACATCGGCACCATCGGTCACGTCGACCATGGCAAGACGTCGTTGACGGCTGCGATCACCAAGATCCTCGCGGAGACCGGCGGTGCGACGTTCACGGCGTACGACCAGATCGACAAGGCGCCGGAAGAGAAGGCGCGCGGCATCACCATCTCGACCGCCCACGTCGAGTACGAGACCAAGAACCGCCACTACGCCCACGTCGACTGCCCCGGCCACGCCGACTACGTGAAGAACATGATCACCGGCGCCGCCCAGATGGACGGTGCGATCCTGGTCGTGTCGGCCGCTGACGGCCCGATGCCGCAGACCCGCGAGCACATCCTGCTCGCCCGCCAGGTCGGCGTGCCCGCGCTCGTCGTGTTCCTCAACAAGTGCGACATGGTCGACGATCCGGAACTCCTCGAGCTCGTCGAGCTCGAAGTCCGCGAGCTGCTCTCGAAGTACGACTTCCCGGGCGACAAGATCCCGATCATCAAGGGTTCGGCGCTCGCCGCTCTCGAAGATTCCGACAAGAAGCTCGGCCATGACGCCATCCTCGAGCTGATGAAGAATGTCGACGAGTACATTCCGCAGCCGGAGCGTCCGGTCGACCAGCCCTTCCTGATGCCGGTTGAAGACGTGTTCTCGATCTCGGGCCGCGGCACCGTCGTGACCGGCCGTGTCGAGCGCGGCATCGTCAAGGTCGGCGAGGAAATCGAGATCGTCGGTCTGCGCGCCACGCAGAAGACCACGGTCACGGGCGTCGAAATGTTCCGCAAGCTGCTCGATCAGGGCCAGGCCGGCGACAACATCGGTGCGCTGCTCCGCGGCACCAAGCGCGAGGACGTCGAGCGCGGCCAGGTGCTGTGCAAGCCGGGTTCGGTCAAGCCGCACACCAAGTTCAAGGCTGAGGCCTACATCCTCACCAAGGAAGAGGGCGGTCGCCACACCCCGTTCTTCACCAACTACCGTCCGCAGTTCTACTTCCGCACCACCGACGTGACCGGTGTCGTGCATCTGCCGGAAGGCACCGAGATGGTGATGCCGGGCGACAACATCGCGATGGAAGTGCACCTGATCGTGCCGATCGCGATGGAAGAGAAGCTCCGCTTCGCGATCCGCGAAGGTGGCCGCACCGTCGGCGCCGGCGTCGTCGCCTCGATCATCGAGTAATTGCGAGAATAGGGATTGGCGCGTAGCGAGTGTGACATTCGCTATTCGCTATTCGCCACCCCCCACTAAAGAGAGACCACGGCAATGAACGGCCAAAACATTCGTATCCGTCTCAAGGCGTTCGACCATCGTATCCTCGATACGTCGACCCGCGAGATCGTGAACACGGCGAAGCGCACCGGCGCGCAGGTCCGCGGACCCATTCCGCTGCCCACCCGCATCGAGAAGTTCACCGTCAACCGTTCGCCTCACGTCGACAAGAAGAGCCGCGAGCAGTTCGAGATGCGCACTCACAAGCGCCTGCTCGACATCGTCGATCCGACCCCGCAGACCGTCGATGCTTTGATGAAGCTCGACCTGGCCGCCGGTGTCGACGTCGAGATCAAGCTCTAAGATTTTTGGATCACGTTCGCGACTAGCGGACAGAAAGAACAGGAAGCACGCCGATGCGCTCCGGAGTGATCGCACAAAAGGTCGGGATGACGCGGGTCTTTACAGAGGCCGGCGAACATATCCCCGTGACCGTGCTGAAGCTCGGCAATTGCCAGGTCGTAGGCCACCGCACTGAAGAGAAGAACGGTTACGTCGCGCTCCAGCTTGGATCTGGCAGCCGCAAGACCGTGTACATGCCCAAGGCAGAGCGCGGCCAGTTCGCGGTCGCCAAGGTCGAGCCGAAGCGGCAGGTCGAGGAATTCCGCGTCTCCGCGGATGCTATGATCCCCGTTGGCGCCGAGATCCTTGCCGATCATTTCGTCGTCGGTCAGTTCGTCGACGTCACCGGCACCTCGGTCGGTAAGGGCTTCGCCGGCGGTATGAAGCGCTGGAACTTCGGCGGTCTGCGCGCCACCCACGGTGTGTCGGTCTCGCATCGCTCGATCGGTTCGACCGGTGGCCGTCAGGACCCCGGCAAGACCTGGAAGAACAAGAAGATGCCCGGCCACATGGGTGTCGACCGCATCACCACGCTCAACCTTCGAGTCGTTCAGCTCGATGTCGAGCGCGGCCTGATCCTCGTCGAAGGCGCCGTTCCCGGCTCCAAGGGCGGTTGGATCCGCGTGCGCGACGCTGTCAAGAAGCCGCTGCCGAAGGATGCTCCGAAGCCCGGCAAGTTCAAGGTTGCTGGCGAAGCGGACGCTGCTCCGGCTGCGCAGGAGGCGTGAGATGGAATTGAAGGTCACGACCCTCGAAGGTAAGGAAGCCGGCTCGGTCCAGCTTTCCGACGCCATTTTCGGCCTCGAGCCGCGCCAGGACATCATTGCGCGTTGCGTGCAGTGGCAGCTCAACAAGCGTCAGGCCGGCACTCACAAGGCCAAGGGCCGCGCCGAGATCTGGCGCACCGGCAAGAAGATGTACAAGCAGAAGGGCACCGGCGGTGCTCGTCACGGCTCGGCCCGCGTGCCGCAGTTCCGCGGCGGTGGCCGTGCCTTCGGTCCGGTGGTGCGTTCGCACGCCAGCGACCTGCCGAAGAAGGTCCGCGCGCTTGCCCTCAAGCATGCGCTGTCGGCCAAGGCCAAGGACGGCGATCTGCTGGTGATCGACAAGGCTGCGCTGGAAGCCGCCAAGACCAAGGCGCTGCTCGGCCATTTCTCGGGCCTCGGCTTGACCAACGCGCTGATCATCGACGGCGCCGAGCTCAACAACGGCTTTGCCGCTGCGGCCCGCAACATCCCGAACATGGACGTGCTGCCGATCCAGGGCATCAACGTCTATGACATCCTGCGCCGTCAGAAGCTCGTTCTGACCAAGGCCGCCATCGATGCGCTGGAGGCGCGCTTCAAATGACGAAGAACATCGAGCCTCGCCACTACGACGTGATCTTGTCGCCGGTCGTGACCGAAAAGGCGACGATCGCCTCGGAGCACAACAAGGTCCTGTTCAAGGTGGCCGCGAAGGCGACCAAGCCGCAGATCAAGGAAGCGATCGAGAAGCTGTTCGACGTCAAGGTCAAGAGCGTCAACACGCTGGTCCGCAAGGGCAAGACCAAGATCTTCCGCGGCAATCTCGGCTCGCAGTCGAACAGCAAGCGCGCGATCGTGACCCTCGAAGAGGGCCACCGGATCGACGTGACCACCGGTCTGTAAGGTCGTACGACGATGGCACTGAAAAAATTCAATCCCACGACGCCGGGCCAGCGCCAGCTGGTCATGGTCGATCGTTCGGCCCTCTACAAGGGCAAGCCGGTCAAGGCGCTCACCGAGGGCAAGCACTCCTCGGGCGGTCGCAACAACACCGGTCGCATCACCGTGCGCTTCCGCGGCGGCGGTCACAAGCAGACGCTGCGCATCGTCGACTTCAAGCGCGACAAGGTCGATGCGCCCGCGACGGTCGAGCGGCTGGAATACGATCCGAACCGCACCGCGTTCATCGCGCTGGTCAAGTACGAAGACGGCACCCAGGCCTATATCCTGGCGCCGCAGCGCCTTGCCGTCGGTGATTCCGTGGTTGCCGGCAACTATGTCGACGTGAAGCCGGGCAACGTCATGCCGCTCGGCAACATGCCGGTCGGCACGATCATCCACAACATCGAGGTCAAGATCGGGAAGGGCGGCCAGCTCGCTCGTTCCGCCGGCACCTACGCCCAGCTCGTCGGCCGCGACCACGACTACGTGATCATCCGCCTGAACTCGGGCGAGCAGCGCCTGGTGCATGGCCGTTGCCGCGGCACGATCGGCGCGGTGTCGAACCCGGATCACATGAACACCTCGATCGGCAAGGCCGGCCGCAACCGTTGGCTGGGCCGCAAGCCGCATAACCGCGGTGTCTCGATGAACCCGATCGACCATCCGCACGGCGGTGGTGAAGGTCGTACCTCGGGCGGTCGCCACCCGGTCACCCCGTGGGGCAAGCCGACCAAGGGCAAGAAGACCCGCAGCAACAAGTCGACCAACAAATTCATTCTCCTAAGCCGCCACAAGCGGAAGAAGTAAGGAACGCCGGACATGGTTCGTTCAGTCTGGAAAGGCCCGTTCGTCGAGGGTTCTCTGCTCAAGAAGGCAGATGCCGCCCGCGCGTCCGGCCGTCACGACGTCATCAAGATCTGGAGCCGTCGCTCGACGATCCTGCCGCAGTTCGTCGGCCTGACCTTCGGTGTCTACAACGGTCAGAAGCACGTCCCGGTGGCCGTCAACGAGGAAATGGTCGGTCACAAGTTCGGCGAGTTCTCGCCGACCCGGACCTTCCATGGCCACTCCGGGGACAAGAAAGCCAAGAAGGCTTGAGGATTAAACGATGAGCAAACCTAAGCGCGAACGGAGCCTCGCCGAGAACGAGGCCAAGGCGGTCGCCCGGATGCTGCGGGTGAGCCCGCAGAAGCTCAACCTGGTCGCCCAGCTCATTCGCGGCCGGAAGGCGGCTGCTGCGCTCGCCGACCTGCAGTTTTCGCGCAAGCGGATCGCGGTTGACGTGAAGAAGTGCCTGGAATCGGCTATCGCCAATGCCGAGAACAACCACGACCTCGATGTCGACGATCTCGTCGTGGCGCAGGCGTTCGTCGGCAACGGCCTCGTGATGAAGCGCTTTGCCGCCCGCGGCCGTGGCCGCTCGGGCCGTGTCTACAAACCATTTTCGCAGCTGACGATCATTGTTCGTCAGGTCGAAGCCGAAGCAGCAGCGGCTTAAGGGTCGCAGGAGAAAACGATGGGTCAAAAGATCAATCCAATCGGTCTGCGTCTCGGCATCAACCGGACTTGGGATTCCCGCTGGTTCGCCGGCAAGCAGGAATACGGCAAGCTGCTGCACGAGGACGTCAAGATCCGCGAGATCCTGCACAAGGAGCTCAAGCAGGCGGCCGTCGCCCGCATCGTGATCGAGCGTCCGCACAAGAAGTGCCGCGTCACCATCCACTCGGCTCGTCCGGGCGTGGTGATCGGCAAGAAGGGCGCCGACATCGATAAGCTGCGCAAGAAGGTCGCGGACATCACCTCGTCCGACGTCGTCATCAACATCGTCGAGATCCGCAAGCCGGAGCTCGATGCGACGCTGGTGGCCGAGTCGATCGCGCAGCAGCTCGAGCGCCGTGTGGCGTTCCGCCGTGCCATGAAGCGCGCCGTGCAGTCGGCGATGCGTCTCGGCGCGGAAGGCATCCGCATCAACTGCTCGGGTCGTCTGGGCGGCGCGGAAATCGCGCGCATGGAGTGGTACCGCGAAGGTCGCGTGCCGCTGCACACGCTGCGCGCCGACATCGACTACGGCGTTGCGACCGCGTTCACGACCTTCGGCACCTGCGGTGTCAAGGTCTGGATCTTCAAAGGCGAGATCCTCGAGCACGATCCGATGGCCCAGGACAAGAGAATGGCCGAAGGCGAGACCGGCGGCGGTGGTGATCGCGGCGGCCGTGGGCGCCGTGACAACGCTGCGGCCTGACGCCAGCACAGAGAATTTGAGGGCTTGAAGCCATGATGCAACCTAAGAAAACGAAGTTCCGGAAGGCGCATAAGGGCCGTATCCACGGCGTTGCGTCTTCGGGTGCGACGTTGGCCTTCGGCCAGTTCGGCCTGAAGGCGACCGAGCCGGAGCGCGTTACCGCGCGCCAGATCGAAGCCGCTCGCCGCGCGCTGACCCGCCACATGAAGCGCGCCGGCCGCGTCTGGATCCGCGTGTTCCCCGACGTTCCGGTGTCGAAGAAGCCGGCCGAAGTCCGCATGGGCTCCGGCAAGGGTGCTCCGGAACTGTGGGTCGCGCGCGTCAAGCCCGGCCGGGTGCTGTTCGAGATCGACGGCGTCAACACCCAGACGGCGCGTGAAGCGCTGACCCTGGCGGCCGCCAAGCTGCCGATCAAGACGCGCTTCGTCGAGCGCATTGCGGAGTAATGGCCATGGCCCAGATGAAGATCGAAGACATCCGTGCATTGAGCCCTGATCAGCAGGATGACGCCATCCTGAATCTGAAGAAGGAGCGCTTCAACCTGCGCTTCCAGCGCGCCACCGGGCAGCTCGAGAACACCTCGCGCCTGCGCGAGGCTCGCCGTGACATCGCCCGCATCAAGACCGTCGCCGCGCAGAAGCGCGCGAAAGAGAAGTAAGGGGCTTACGAATATGCCGAAACGTACTTTGCAAGGCGTGGTCGTCAGCGACAAGACTGCCAAGACCGTTGTGGTGCGCGTCGATCGCCGCTTCACGCACCCGATCTACAAGAAGACGATCCGCCGTTCGAAGAACTACCACGCGCACGACGAGGACAACCAGTTCAAGCCGGGCGACATGGTGTGGATCGAGGAAACCAAGCCGATTTCGAAGTTGAAGCGCTGGATCGTGATCCGGGGCGAACACAAGAAAAGCGCCTGATCTGTTGGCTTTAGCCGACTGACTTCAGGAAAATGTTGAGCGCCGGCTGGGCTGGCGCAAGAGAGAAGAGGACGAGGTGCATCAATGATTCAGATGCAGACCAACCTCGACGTGGCCGACAATTCTGGCGCACGCCGTGTTATGTGTATCAAGGTGCTCGGAGGCTCCAAGCGCCGCTACGCCACGATCGGCGACATCATCGTCGTCTCGATCAAGGAAGCGATTCCGCGTGGCAAGGTGAAGAAGGGCGACGTGATGAAGGCCGTCGTGGTGCGCGTCCGCAAGGACATCCGCCGCGCCGACGGTTCGGTCATCCGCTTCGACCGCAACGCCGCCGTTCTGATCAACAACCAGTCCGAGCCGGTCGGCACCCGTATCTTCGGGCCCGTGCCGCGCGAGCTGCGCGCGAAGAACCACATGAAGATCATCTCGCTCGCGCCGGAGGTGCTGTGATGGCTGCGAAGATCCGCAAGGGCGACAAGGTCGTCGTGCTGACCGGTCGCGACAAGGGTCGCACCGGCGAAGTATTCGAGGTTCGCCCGGACGCCGGCACGGCGCTGGTGCGCGGTATCAACATGGTCAAGCGTCATCAGAAGCAGACGCAGGCCCAGGAGGGCGGCATCATCTCGAAGGAGTCGCCGATCCAACTGTCCAACATCGCGTTCGTCGGCAAGGATGGAAAGCCGACCCGCGTCGGATTCAAGATTCTGGCGGACGGCAAGAAGGTCCGCATCGCCAAGAGCTCGGGAGCTGAGATCGATGGCTGAGGTCGCTTACACGCCGCGCCTGCGCGCGGAATATGACGCGAAGATCCGGACGGAAATGACCGAGAAGTTCGGTTATGAGAACGTCATGCAGGTTCCGCGTCTGGACAAGGTCGTGCTGAACATGGGCGTTGGCGACTCCGTCAACGACCGTAAGAAGGCCGAGAACGCCGCCGCTGAGTTGACGCTGATCGCCGGCCAGAAGGCGATCGTGACCTATTCGCGTATCGCGATCGCGACCTTCAAGCTGCGTGAGAACCAGCCGATCGGCTGCAAGGTCACGCTGCGCAAGGCCCGCATGTACGAGTTCATCGATCGCCTGGTGACGGTCGCGCTGCCGCGCGTCCGCGACTTCCGCGGCCTGAACCCGAAGAGCTTCGACGGCCGCGGCAACTACTCGCTCGGCCTCAAGGAACACATCATTTTCCCCGAGATCGACTTCGACAAGGTCACGGAAGCCCGCGGTATGGACATCACCGTCTGCACCACGGCCAAGACCGACGACGAGGCGAGGGCCTTGTTGACCGCTTTCAATTTCCCGTTCCGGCAGTGAGACGCTGACCTAAAGCCTCTCAAACGCGGATACCCAGGAGCCAAGCATGGCAAAGAAGAGTTCAGTCGAGAAGAACAACCGGCGCAAGCGGATGGCGAAGAACGCCGCCCCGAAGCGCGAGCGGTTGAAGGCGATCATCGCCGACAAGACGCTGCCGATGGAGGAGCGGTTCGCCGCCACCCTGAAGCTTGCGGAAATGCCGCGCAACTCGTCGGCGACCCGCATCCGTCTGCGTTGCGAGCTGTCGGGCCGTTCGCGCTCGAACTACCGCAAGACCAAACTGTCTCGCATCGCGATGCGCGACCTTGGCTCCAAGGGCATGGTCCCGGGCCTCGTGAAGTCCAGCTGGTAAGGAGGGTCGTTTAGATGTCTACGCACGATCCAATCAGCGATCTGATCACCCGTATCCGCAACGCGCAGATGCGCTCCAAGAGCAAGGTCTCGACGCCTGGTTCGAAGATGCGCGAGAATGTGCTCGAAGTGCTCAAGACCGAGGGCTACATCCGCGGTTACGCCACGCTCGAGCACTCCTCGGGCCGCAGTGAGATCGAGATCGAGCTGAAGTATTTCGACGGCGAGCCCGTCATCCGCGAGATCGAACGAGTCTCCAAGCCCGGGCGTCGTGTTTACGCCTCGGTGAAGGCTCTGCCGCGGGTCAACAACGGGCTCGGCATTTCGGTGTTGTCGACGCCGAAGGGGATCATGGCCGACCACAGCGCGCGCGAAGCGAATGTGGGCGGCGAAGTTCTCTTCACGGTGTTCTGAGAAGGATTGTTGATCCATGTCACGTGTTGGCAAAAGGCCTGTGGCGGTTCCGTCGGGTGTGACCGCGACCGTCGACGGGCAGACCGTCAAGATGAAGGGGCCCAAGGGCCAGCTTCAGTTCGTCGTCCATAACGACGTCGAGGTGAAGCTCGAGAACGGCCAGGTCAAGGTGAACCCGCGGGTCGAGACCAACCGCGCGCGGGCGCTGTACGGTACCGCTCGCGCCCAGGTCGCGAATCTGGTCGAAGGCGTCACCAAGGGCTTTGAGAAGAAGCTCGAAATCACCGGCGTCGGTTACCGCGCCGCGATGCAGGGCAAGAACCTGCAGCTCGCGCTCGGTTACAGCCACGACGTGGTCTACGCGATCCCGGAAGGGATCACGATCACCGTGCCGAAGCCGACTGAGATCACGGTGACCGGCAGCGACATCCAGCGTGTCGGCCAGGTCGCCGCCGAGATTCGCTCCTATCGTCCGCCGGAGCCCTACAAGGGCAAGGGCGTGAAGTATGTTGGCGAATTCATCTTCCGCAAGGAAGGCAAGAAGAAGTAACGGAGCCGGTCATGTCCAAAGCCAAGGTTACCAATGCCCGGCGCAAGCGGAGTGTGCGGCTGAAGCTGCGCCGCTCCGGTGGCGGTCGTCCGCGTCTGTCGGTGTTTCGCTCGTCCAAGCACATCTACGCCCAGGTCATCGACGACCTGAAGGGCGAGACGCTGGCCTCTGCCTCGTCGCTCGAGAAGTCGATGCGCGACGGCGGCAAGACCGGCGCCGACATCGATGCGGCGAAGGCGGTCGGCAAGCTGCTGGCCGAGCGCGCCGCCGAGAAGGGCGTCAAGGAAGTCGTGTTCGATCGCGGCAGCTACCTCTACCACGGGCGCGTCAAGGCACTGGCCGACGCTGCGCGTGAGAGCGGGCTGAGCTTCTAACAGAATTTGAGGATTGAGGCGCAAGCCTCTGAAGGATTGGAAAAATGGCAGAACGCGAACAACGTGGTGGACGCGATCAACGCGGCGGCGGCGGACGTGAACGCCGGGAGGAGCGCGACAGCGAGTTCGTCGACAAGCTCGTCCACATCAATCGCGTGGCAAAGGTCGTCAAGGGCGGCAAGCGCTTCGGTTTCGCAGCGCTGGTTGTGATTGGCGACCAGAAGGGCCGCGCCGGCTTCGGTCACGGCAAGGCGCGCGAAGTGCCTGAGGCGATCCGCAAGGCGACTGAATCCGCCAAGCGCAACCTGACCCGCGTGTCGCTGCGCGAGGGCCGTACGCTGCATCACGACATCGCCGGCCGTCATGGCGCGGGCCGTGTCTACCTGCGTGCTGCTCCGGCCGGTACCGGCATCATCGCCGGCGGCCCGATGCGCGCCGTGTTCGAGACGCTCGGCGTCCAGGACGTGGTCGCGAAGTCGATCGGCTCGTCGAACCCCTACAACATGGTTCGCGCAACCTTCGACGCGCTGAAGCATCAGGATTCGCCGCGTTCGGTCGCAGCCCGCCGCAATATCAAGGTGTCCACCCTCCAGTCCCGCCGTATCGGCGGTGACGCCGAGGCGGCTGCCGACTAACGGAAGCTTTTCGGAGTAGACTCCCATGGCCAAGGCAGCAAAGACGATCAAGCTCGAGCAGACCGGTAGCGCGATCCGCCGCCATCACTCGCAGCGTTCGACGCTGATCGGACTCAAGCTCAACAAGATCGGCCGCACCAGCGAACTGCCGGACACCCCGGCGGTTCGTGGCATGATCGAGAAGGTTCACCATCTCGTTCGCATCGTCGACGAGAAGTAAGCAAAGGCGCAGGATCCCGAAAAGCGGGCACCCGTTTTCGGTGAAGATCATGCGCAAGAAACAAGGAGCAGGGCGATGAAGCTCAGCGATATCGCCGACAACGCCGGCTCGCGCAAGAAGCGTATGCGCGTCGGCCGTGGCATTGGTTCGGGCAAAGGCAAGCAGTCCGGCCGCGGTGGCAAGGGCCAGACCGCGCGTTCGGGCGTGCGCATCAAGGGTTTCGAAGGCGGCCAGATGCCGATGCATCGCCGTCTGCCCAAGCGCGGCTTCAACAACATCTTCCGCGTCGAGTTCGCCGAGATCAATCTCGACCGGCTCCAGGAAGCGGTCGATGCCAAGAAGATCGACGCCGGCAGCGTCGTGAACGTCGAGGCCCTGGTGAAGGGCGGCGTGCTGCGCCGCGCCAAGGCCGGCGTGCGACTGCTCGGCCGCGGCGAGCTCAAGTCGAAGCTCAACATCGAAGTGCACGGCGCCACGAAGACCGCGATCGCCGCGGTCGAGAAGGCCGGCGGCTCGGTGAAGATCCTCGCCCCTGCCAAGGAAGAAGGCGAGGCGGCGTAACAACTGCGTCATTGGCCCGCGGCTCGCGGGCCTTTACGCGTGTGGGACGTGGACTTATCGAAGCCGAGCCCCAGATAATGTCCGGCGTCCGCTAGAGTAGCCCGGCCGCGGGCATGACGGCGCAATAGGCGGCGGGAGAAAGTCCAAGATGGCCTCTGCAGCGGAACAACTGGCAGCCAATCTCAATTTCGGTGCGTTTGCCAAGGCTGACGAACTGAAGAAGCGCATCTGGTTTACCCTGGGTGCGCTGCTCGTTTATCGGCTCGGGACCTACATCCCGCTTCCCGGCATCGATCCCAACATTTGGGAACAGGTGTTCCGCTCCCAGGCGGGCGGCATCCTCGGCATGTTCAACATGTTCGCCGGCGGCGGTATCCACCGCATGGCGATCTTCGCGCTGAACATCATGCCGTATATCTCGGCCTCGATCATCATCCAGCTCCTCACCACCGTCTCGCCGCAGCTCGAGGCGCTGAAGAAGGAAGGTGAGTCCGGCCGCAAGCTGCTGAACCAGTACACCCGCTATCTCACCGTGATCTTGGCCGCGTTCCAGTCCTATGGCATCGCGGTGGGCCTCGAAGGCGCCGGCAACGTCGTCAGCGACCCCGGCATGTTCTTCCGCCTGTCCACGGCGATCACGCTGACCGGTGGCACCATGTTCCTGATGTGGCTGGGTGAGCAGATCACCTCGCGCGGCATCGGCAACGGCATCTCGTTGATCATTCTCGCCGGCATCGTCGCCGAGCTGCCCGCGGCGCTCGCCAACATGCTCGAGCTCGGCCGTCAGGGTGCGATGTCGACCGGCCTGATCCTGGTCGTCATCATCATGGCGGTCGCCGTGATCGCCTTCATCGTGTTCATGGAGCGCGCCCAGCGCCGGCTGCTGATCCAGTATCCGAAGCGCCAGGTCGGCAATAAGATGTTCGAGGGCCAGTCCTCGCATCTGCCGCTCAAGCTCAACACCTCGGGCGTGATCCCGCCGATCTTCGCGTCCTCGCTGCTGCTGCTGCCGACCACGGTTGCCAACTTCAACGCCGGCAGCGGGCCGGAATGGTTCCAGTGGATCACGACCCAGCTCGGCCACGGCCGTCCGCTGTTCCTGATCATGTATCTCGCGCTGATCGTGTTCTTCGCGTTCTTCTATACCGCGATCGTGTTCAACCCGACCGAGACCGCGGACAATCTGAAGAAGCATGGCGGCTTCATTCCGGGCATCCGTCCGGGCGAGCGCACCGCGGAATATATCGACTACGTGCTGTCGCGCATCACCGTGCTCGGCGCGATTTATCTGGCGATCGTCTGCTTGATCCCGGAAATCCTGATCTCCTACGCCTCGGTGCCGTTCTACTTCGGCGGCACCTCGCTGCTGATCGTCGTCAGCGTCACCATGGACACGGTGGCGCAGGTGCAGGGCTATCTGCTGGCGCATCAGTATGAGGGCCTGATCCGGAAGTCGAAGCTGCGCGGCCGCCGCCGCTAAGCGCGGGGTTCGCCGAGGGCGGCGCGACAGCGCCGCCGATTCGCCGCGCGAGCAACGCGCGGCGCCCGCCGAGGCGACCAGTCAGCCATTCCAAGACATCGGCAGAGCTGCTCTCCCTGCGACGCAATCACTGATTTCAAAGGCCTTCTTGGCGTCCTGGCATTTGCTCCCCTATGATATGGGTAGCGGTGCGGCGCCGATTATGATTTGCACTGTCATTGGACTTCAAACACAGGTGCGCGACGTATCGCTCACCAATCCGGGGGGCGTACGCCGATGAGAATTATACTTCTGGGACCGCCGGGGTCGGGCAAGGGGACCCAGGCGCAACTGCTGGTGCAGCGCTATGGCATCGTCCAGCTCTCGACCGGAGAGATGCTGCGCGCGGCCGTTGCGGCCGGAACGCCGGTCGGGCTGAAGGCCAAGGAGATCATGGCCAGCGGCGGCCTCGTGCCCGACGAGATCGTGGTGGGAATCATCTCCGACCGCATCGACCAGCCGGACGCCAAGAACGGTTTCATCCTCGACGGCTTCCCGCGCACCGTGCCGCAGGCCGAGGCGCTGGATGAGCTGCTCAAGCACAAGCATCTCAAGCTCGACGCCGTGGTCGAGCTCCGCGTCAACGAGAGCGCACTCCTGAGCCGCGTCGAGACCCGCGTCGCCCAGATGCGGGAGCGCGGGGAGGAGGTCCGGGTCGACGACACCCCGGAGGTCCTGACCAAGCGACTCGCCAGCTACCGCAGCCAGACGGAACCGCTGATTCACTACTATTCCGAGCGGCGGAAGCTCTCGACCATCGACGGCATGATGGCCATCGACGAGGTCACCCGCGCGATTCATCGCCAGCTCCTGGCCCTCGGGGCGGTCGAACCCAAGACGCACGGCAAGGCCCAAGCGCGCAGCGCGGCCAAGTCGGGGCCTGCCAAGAAGGGTACCAAGAAGGCCAAGGTAGACAAAAAGCCGGCGAAAACGGCCAAAAAGGCTGCCAAATCCGCTAAAAAGGCCGCCAAGAAGGCCGCAAAGGGCACCAAGAAGGCGGCCAAGAAAGCGGCCAAGAAAACGGTCAAAAAGGCCGCTAAAACGACCGCCAAGAAGGCTGTCAAAAAAGGTGCCAAAAAGGCCGCAAAAAAGGTCACGAAAAAGCGAGCTAAGCGCTAGCAGCGGTTGACGAAAGCCCCCTGAATCCCCTAATAAGCCCCGCATCCAAGTCGGATAGTTTCAAACGATGCCGGGCCCCAGGAAGACCAGGGGTGGGCGTCGTGTTCGCGTTTGTGAACACCTGCCCGAGAAACCAAGCACTTAAAGCCTGATTCCTGACGAGGGATCGGCAACAGGAGAGAAGGCCGTGGCCCGTATTGCCGGCGTGAACATTCCGACCAACAAGCGCGTGCTGATCGCGCTCCAGTACATCCATGGCATCGGCCAGAAGATCGCTGGTGAGATCCTGGAGAAGGTGAAGATCCCCGAGGATCGTCGCGTCAACCAGCTCAGCGATGCCGAAGTGCTCCAGATCCGCGAAGTGATCGACCGCGACTATCTCGTCGAGGGCGACCTGCGTCGTGAGGTCGGCATCAACATCAAGCGTCTGATGGACCTCGGCTGCTATCGCGGCCTGCGTCATCGTCGCGGCCTGCCGGTGCGCGGTCAGCGTACCCACACCAATGCGCGTACGCGCAAGGGTCCGGCCAAGGCCATCGCCGGCAAGAAGAAGTAAGTTTTCGAATCCAATCGCGGCGTGTGGCGAACAGGGGACATCCCGTTCGCCACGCGCCTTTCGTTCCACAGGTGTAGCCGCTGGCATTACGGCGGCGTTTGAGATCTCCAGGAAAGGTACTCTATGGGCAAGGAAGCCACCCGCGTTCGTCGTCGTGAGCGCAAGAACATCGCCTCCGGCGTCGCGCACGTGAACTCGTCGTTCAACAACACGACCATCACCATCACCGACGCGCAGGGCAACACGATTGCCTGGTCTTCCGCCGGCACGATGGGCTTCAAGGGTTCGCGCAAGTCGACCCCGTATGCCGCGCAGGTTGCCGCCGAGGACGTGTCGAAGAAGGCGCAGGAGCACGGCATGCGCACGCTCGAAGTCGAAGTCGCTGGTCCCGGTTCGGGCCGCGAGTCGGCGCTCCGTGCGCTTCAGGCCGCGGGCTTCACCGTCACCTCGATCCGCGACGTGACCACGATCCCGCACAACGGTTGCCGTCCCCGCAAGCGTCGGCGCGTTTGATACCAAGTTGCGGGCGCATTGGTCGCCCGCAATGACTTTTTGCAAAGCCGCGCGAATGATCCGCGGCCTTTCTCCAACGCCAGTGTCTGCACTAGCAGTTTGACTGGCCTGTATGGGTGAAACAGTGACGATCCAGAAAAATTGGCAAGAACTGATTCGGCCGAACAAGCTCCAGATCCAGCCCGGCAGCGATTCGACCCGTTTCGCGACCATCGTCGCCGAGCCGCTCGAGCGCGGCTTCGGCCAGACGCTCGGCAACGCGCTGCGCCGTATCCTGCTCTCCTCGCTCCAGGGCGCGGCGGTGCAGTCGGTGCACATCGACGGCGTGCTGCACGAGTTCTCCTCGATCGCGGGCGTCCGTGAAGACGTCACCGACATCGTGCTCAACATCAAGGACATCTCGATCAAGATGCAGGGCGAAGGCCCCAAGCGCATGGTCGTGAAGAAGCAGGGCCCGGGCGTCGTCACCGCCGGCGACATCCAGACCGTGGGCGACGTGGTCGTGCTCAACCCCGACCTGCAGATCTGCACGCTCGACGAGGGCGCCGAGATCCGCATGGAGTTCACGGTCGCCACCGGCAAGGGCTACGTGCCCGCCGAGCGCAACCGTCCCGAGGACGCGCCGATCGGACTGATCCCGGTCGACAGCCTGTACTCGCCGGTCCGCAAGGTCTCCTACAAGGTCGAGAACACCCGTGAGGGCCAGATCCTCGACTACGACAAGCTGACCATGACGATCGAGACCAACGGCGCGCTGACGCCGGATGACTCGGTGGCTTATGCCGCCCGCATCCTGCAGGATCAGCTCAACGTGTTCGTCAACTTCGAAGAGCCGCGCAAGGAAGTCGCCCAGGAGATCATCCCGGACCTCGCCTTCAACCCGGCCTTCCTCAAGAAGGTGGACGAGCTCGAGCTGTCGGTGCGTTCGGCCAACTGCTTGAAGAACGACAACATCGTCTATATCGGCGACCTCGTGCAGAAGAGCGAAGCGGAAATGCTCCGCACCCCGAACTTCGGCCGCAAGTCGCTGAACGAGATCAAGGAAGTGCTGGCCCAGATGGGTCTGCACCTCGGCATGGAAGTGCCGGGCTGGCCGCCGGAGAACATCGACGAGCTCGCCAAGCGCTTCGAGGATCACTATTGAGCGCAGCATGATCCCGGAAAAGTGCGAAGCGGTTTTCCGATAAGGATCATGCTCAAACAAGAAAGCGAAAGCGCAACGCGCTTTCGCGGGCGAACGCAGGCAGCCCACCTGAGCAACATGTCCGACGAACCGTCGCGGCAGTTTCAAACTGAGGAATAGTTACATGCGTCACGGCAAGGTTCATCGGAAGCTCAACCGCACGGCCGAGCATCGCCGCGCGATGTTCGCCAATATGTGCGCCGCGCTGATCAAGCACGAGCAGATCGTCACCACGCTGCCCAAGGCCAAGGAGCTCCGTCCGATCGTCGAGAAGCTCGTTACCCTCGGCAAGAAGGGCGGCCTGTCCATGCGTCGCCAGGCGATCTCCGAGATGCGCGACAAGGATCAGGTCAAGAAGCTGTTCGACGTGCTGGCGCCCCGCTACAAGGACCGTCAGGGCGGCTACACCCGCATCATCAAGGCCGGCTTCCGCTACGGCGACAACGCCGCGATGGCCGTGATCGAGTTCGTCGACCGCGACGTCGATGCCAAGGGCCAGGACTCCGGTCCGGTGCAGGAGAAGGAAGCCGAGGCGGCGTAAGCCGGCCGGTACCTCAAGTTTTCAGAAAGCGGCGCCCCTGGGCGCCGCTTTTTTGTATGGCGCGGCGATATCTCATGCCGCGCATCGTCTGGTGAACGCGATTCCGGCTGGGGGGCTGTCGATGAGGATTGTGCTTGGGATCGCGCTGGCGCTGTTGATGTCGCCGGCCTCCGGCGAGACGCTGGTCGAACGCGGTGCCTATCTCGTCAACAGCGTGATGGTCTGCCACAACTGCCACACGCCGCGCGGGCCGCAAGGGCTCGATCTTTCGCGCGCGCTCGCGGGCGGCAGCCAGGTCTTCGATGAGCCTGCCTTCAAGGTCACCGGCTCCAACATCACGCCAGACAAGGACACCGGCATCGGCAACTGGAGCGATGCCGAGCTGAAGCGGTTTCTGGTCAGCGGTAACAGGCCGAACGGGACCAAGGTCGCGCCGATCATGCCGACCGCGTTCTACACGGTGCTCACGGCCCGGGATCTCGATGCGCTTACCGCTTACCTGCGCTCAGTCCCCGCAGTGCGCCACGAAACCCCTGCGCCGGAATACAGGATCGCGCTGAAACTGGAAGCGCCGACCTATGCCGGCAAGCGGGCGACCGAGGCCGATCTCTCCGACAAGCTCGCGCGCGGCCGCTATCTCCTGACGATCGCCCATTGCCTGGAATGCCACACGCCGGAGGGCCCGTCCGCCGTGCATGATTTCGCGGGTGCGAGCGGCAAGGGTGGCCGGACGTTCAAGGGGCCGTGGGGCGAATCCATCTCCCCGAATATCACCGCGGATCCCGCGGCCGGCCTAGGCGGCTGGAGCGACGACGAAATCAAACGTGCGATTACGCAAGGCATCGCGCGCGACGGCCACAAGCTCAAGCCGCCGATGGCCTATGCTGCCTATGCCAGCATGACGGCCCAGGATCTCGATGCCATCGTCGCGTTTCTCAGGACGCTACCGGCGCGGCAATAGTGCCGTAGGGTGGGCAAAGGTGCGCTCTTCGCGCGCCGTGCCCACCATTTCGCTTTCAACTCGTGGCGAAAAGGTGGACACGCTTCCGCCTTCGCTCTTCGAGCTGCGGCGGACAAGTCGCTTTGTCTCACCCTACGATTTCGCAGTTGTGGCGATTGAAGCGGCGTGCGCTGGACACGATATCCGCTTCAGCAACAATGGAGATGATTCATGAAGATCGACCTTTCAGGAAAGACCGCCCTCGTGACCGGCTCCACCGCCGGCATCGGCCACGCCATCGCAAAAGGTCTCGCTGCGTCCGGCGCGAGCGTGGTCATCAACGGTCGCGGCCAGGACAAGGTCGATGCCGCCGTGCGCAAGCTGGAAGGGGCGGGCGTTAAGGTCCGCGGCATCGCCGCCGACGTCTCGACCGCAGCGGGCTGCAAGGCGCTCGTCTCGGCACTGCCGGAGGTCGACATCCTCATCAACAACGCCGGCATCTTCGAGCCAAAAGATTTCTTCGAGATCCCTGACGAGGACTGGAGCCGCTTCTTCGAGGTCAACGTCATGAGCGGGGTGCGGCTCTCGCGCGCCTATATGAAGGGCATGCTCAAGCGCAACTGGGGCCGCATCGTCTTCATCTCATCGGAGTCCGGGCTCAACATTCCCGTCGAGATGATCCATTACGGCATGAGCAAGACGGCCCAGCTCTCGGTCGCGCGGGGCCTCGCGCAGCTCACCCGCGGCACCGGTGTCACCGTCAATTCCGTGCTGCCGGGTCCGACCATGTCGGAAGGCGTCGAGACCTTCGTGAAGGATCTTGCCAAGCAGAACGGCCAGTCAGTCGATGAGGCCGCGGCCAATTTCGTCAAGCAGCACCGTCCGAGCTCGTTGATCCAACGCTTCGCCAGCGTCGACGAGATCGCCAACATGGTGGTCTATGTCGCGTCGAAGGAAGCGTCCGCGACCAACGGTGCGGCGCTGCGCGCGGAAGGCGGTATCGTTAACACGATCGCCTGAGACTACGCGAAGGCGTGGCACCGGAAGCGTGGCACCGTATGGTGGGCAAAGCGACTTGTCCGCCGTAGCTCGAAGAGCGAAGGCGGAAGCGTGCCCACCACTTTTGTCGCACCCGTTGCGAGATGGTGGGCACGGCGCGAGCGCGCCTTTGCCCACCCTACGCAGCCACGCACCAACGTTGCGGCTGCCTACCACCCCTCGAGCACGATCTTCCCGCGCGACTTGCCGCTTTCGAGCAGCGCATGCGCGCGCTTGAGGTTGGCCGCGTTGATCGTGCCAAAGGTCTGGTCGAGCGTGGTGCGCAGCACGCCCTTGTCGATGAGGTCGGAGACGTCGTTGAGCAGATGATGCTGCGCGATCATGTCGGGCGTCTGGAAAGAGGAGCGCGTGAACATCGATTCCCAGTGTACCGAGATCGCCTTGCCCTTGAAGGTGCTCACGGCGAACTCCGGGGGATCGTCGATCAGGCCGAACCGGCCCTGCGGCGCCATGAACTCGGCGATCGCCTTGTAGTGCTGGTCGGTGAAGGTCAGGCTCGCCACCAGCGCGACCGGCGGCAGCCTCAAGCTCTCGATCTGCTCCTTCATCGGCTTGCCGTGGTCGATCACCGCATGCGCGCCGAGATCGAGGCACCATTTTTGTGACTCCGGCCGCGTCGCCGTCGCGAGCACCGTGAGGCCCGTGAGGCGTCGCGCGAGCTGGATCAGGATCGAGCCGACGCCACCGGCGCCGCCCGTGATCAACAGCGTGCGCGGATCGACGCTCTTGCCGGGCACGGCGCCGAGCCGGTCGAACAGCAGTTCCCAGGCGGTGATGGAGGTGAGGGGAAGGGCAGCGGCCTGCGCGAACGACAGGCTCTTCGGCTTGTTGCCGACGATGCGCTCGTCGACCAGGTGGAATTCGGAATTGGTGCCCTGGCGCAGGATCGAGCCGGCGTAAAACACCTCGTCGCCCGGCTTGAACAGCGTGACGTCCGGACCCACGGCATCGACGATTCCGGCCGCGTCATAGCCAAGAATCTTCGTCTCGCCCTCGGGCGGGGCGGCACGCTTGCGTACCTTGTAATCGACCGGGTTCGCCGAGATTGCCTTCACGGCGACCCGGATATCGCGCCCCTTGGGCTCGGGCTTTGCGGTCTCGAAATCGATCAGCGCGTCCTGATCCTCGATCGGAAGCGATTTTTTGTAGCCGACGGCCTTCATGGCTTGTCTCCATCAAATGGCGCGTAGCTTGTGATCTGCGCCTGGCCCGCTAACTGTCCCGCTAGCCCCGATTTGGCAAGTACTGTAAATTCGGGGATATAGTCCCTGTTTGGATACTATTGGGAAAACACGCATGAAGCGGCGAGATTTTACCCGGCGTCCGGGCTGCTCGGTCGAGGCGACGCTGGACCTGATCGACGGCAAGTGGAAGGGCGTGATCCTCTACCACCTCCAGGACGGCACCCAGCGCTTCGGCGAACTGCGCCGCCGGATGCCCGGCATCACCCAGCGCATGCTGACAAAGCAGCTTCGCGCGCTGGAGGAGGACAAGCTCGTCATCCGCAAGGTCTATGCCGAGGTGCCGCCGCGCGTGGAGTATTGCCTCTCCGAGCTCGGCGAGAGCCTGCGGCCGGTGATCGACATCCTGAAGGCCTGGGGCGAGAGCCATCAGCAACGGCTGTCCTGCGCGCTGCCGCCCGAAGCGGAGCCGGTCAAGAAGCCGAAGCGCGCAGCGTAACTCTCCGGGAGCGGACCGTGCCGCTCCCGGAAGAGATTGCATCAGAACGCAAACTGCGTGCGCAACGCGACCGCATCGAACTTCGAGCCGGTGTCCGCCGCCGACACCGCCGAGGCCTGCTTCGACACCGTGCCATGCAGATAGTCGAGCATGAAGCGCACATTGCCGTTGACGTACCAGTTGAGCGCCAGCGTGTAGACGGTTTGCCGCCCGCCGGCGATGCCGGCGGCGGTCGCCAACTGATCGTTCAGATCCACGGTCGAGTAGCGACCGGCGATCTCCCAGGCACCCCAGCCGCCGCCGTTGATCGAGAACGGATTGTTCGGCTTGACGCCGCCATAGGCCGCGTTGCTCGGATTGTACTTGCGCGATTCACCGGTCAGGACATAGGCCGCCTGTGCGTAGCCCCCCTGGAATTTCAGGCTCGACGTACCGATGGGCGCCACCGCGGTGTTCGCACCCCGATCGATGTTGAACCAGTAGTATTCGCCCTGGACCCAGAGCGGTCCATAGGTGGCCGCGGCTTCCACGCCATAGACCTGCGCGCCCGACACATTTGCAATCGCACCGGTCGAGATCAGCGTCGTGGGATCGATGCGCAGCTCGGGACGATCGCTGAGCGTGAGCGTTTGCGTGTTCGCGAGCAGATTGCGCGGCGGCTGGATCAGCCATTCCGCGTCGGCGCCGAGATGCACCGAGTAGTCGTTGCCGCTCACGACCTGGCCCGCAACGCGGGCGGTCGCGCCGTATTGCTCGCTGGTCCCGGGAGGTGACACGCTCGAGGCCGAGTGAATGGCACCCGAGGTCGGGCCGGTCACGTAAGCGCCGGCCCAGAACACGTCATTGTACCAGCGGGCACCGGCGGCGGAACGGAAGTCGCCGGCGGCGATATTTTGCGCGATGATGCCGACCGAGGCGCGTTCCATGAACGCAATGTCGTTGGAACTCGTGGATTCATCCAGGGTCCAGGCAAGGTCCATGATGCCGGCTTCGATTGCCATCTTGCCGCCGAACGGCTTCAGCCCCGTGTAGCTCACCCAAGCATTCTCGATGCCGGAGGTGCCTCCGCCCGGCAGGAAGCCGACAGGGGTCGCGCCGGCGGCGCCCGTGCCGCCAAATCCGTCGGACGAGCCCCCGAAATCGTAGATCAGCGCGAAATTCCAGTCTTCGAGGAATTTGCCGACGACACCGATGCGCGCGCGACGCACGTTTTCGCCGCTGTCCAGCTTTTGCGGCACAGTTGCCGCCGTGTTGGGACGATAGTCATAGCCGCCCATATCGTAGTGCACGCGACCGGTGATCGCGACGCAGTTTGCCCCATCGGCGGTGCAGATGGTCGGCCGGTTGTTCGGCATCGTCACGACGGCGCCGGACGCGGGCGCCGGTCCCTTGAGCGGGATCGCCGCGCTGGCATTGGCCACGACCGCCTTCGCCTCCGAGCGCGCTTCGGCCTTGGCCTCTGCCTTTGCTTCGACTTTGGCCTTCGCCGTGGCCGCCGTGTTGGCGGCGGTCTGGCTCTGGAGCTTGTCGAGCTTCTGCTCCAGCATCTTCAATTGCTGCTTCAGCAGTGCGATCTCCTGATCGCTGCTGCTTGCCGTTTGGGCCTGGGCCTGCGAGGCCGCCAGCGCACCGGCGAGACCAATCGCGGTGGCTGCAAGTCTTGTCCTGCTCACATCATGACTCCATCGTTTGACGAACTTCCCCAAGTCGTAACGGGAGAGCCTAGGTATGAACGATGACTGCCCCGCGACGCTGCGCCCGGTTGCGCGGTTCCCACTGATGCCAATTCGCCGCAACCGAATCCGCTCGACACCACAATGGTGGATGACGCGCATCATGCCAATCCACCGCCCAGGTAAATTGTCATTTCGCATGCGGGACTTGCAAGGCGGACACACCGGAAAGGCGGCTGAATAATGCCCCCTTGGCGCCCTTCTATTGGCGGGCGAACGCGCCTATATTCCGGCGTCTTTTCCGAGAGGTAGGAATGTTTCGATCGACCCGGACCGCCGTCATCACGGCATTGTGCATAGCGTTTTCAGCCCACCTCAATCCGGCCGCCGCGCAGGACCGCCGTGTCCCGTCCTCGCCCGCCGAACTGCGGCTGTCCTATGCGCCGATCGTGCAGCGGGTGCAGCCGGCCGTCGTCAACGTCTACGCGGCCAAGGTGGTGCAGAACCGCAACCCGCTGCTGGACGACCCGATCTTCCGCCGCTTCTTCGGCGTGCCGGGCCAGCAGCCCGAGCAGATGCAGCGCTCGCTCGGCTCCGGTGTCATCGTCGATGCCTCCGGCCTCGTCGTCACCAACGTCCACGTCATTGAGGGCGCGGACCAGGTGAAAGTATCGCTGTCGGACAAGCGGGAGTTCGAGGCCGAAATCCTGCTGAAGGATCCGCGCACCGATCTCGCCGTGCTGCGCCTGAAGGACACCAAGGAGAAGTTTCCGACCCTGGACTTCACCAATTCCGACGAACTGCTGGTTGGCGACGTCGTGCTCGCGATCGGCAATCCCTTCGGCGTCGGCCAGACCGTGACCCACGGCATCATCTCGGCGCTCGCGCGCACCCAGGTCGGCATCACCGACTACCAGTTCTTCATCCAGACCGATGCGGCCATCAATCCCGGCAATTCCGGCGGCGCGCTGGTCGACATGAGCGGAAAGCTCGCCGGCATCAATACCGCGATCTATTCGCGCTCCGGCGGCTCGCAAGGCATCGGCTTTGCGATTCCCGCCAACATGGTGCGCGTCGTCGTCGCCTCCGCCAAGAGCGGCGGCAAGGCGGTGAAGCGGCCGTGGTTAGGGGCAAAATTGCAGGCGGTGACGCCCGAGATCGCCGAGAGCCTCGGCCTGCGTTCGCCGACCGGCGCGCTGGTTGCTAGCGTGGTCTCGAGCGGCCCCGCGGCCAAGGCCGGCCTGAAATCCTCCGATCTCATCACCGGGATCGACGGCCAGACCGTGGATGATCCCAACGCCTTCGATTACCGTTTCGCCACGCGTCCGCTCGGCGGCACGGCGCAGATCGACGTGCAGCGCGGCGGTAAGCCGCTCAAGGTCACGATCTCGCTCGAGACCGCACCCGACTCCGGCCGCAACGAACTCGTCGTCACCGCGCGCTCGCCGTTCCAGGGCGCGAAGGTCTCGTCCATCACGCCGGCGGTTGCCGACGAGCTGCATCTGGACGCCGACACCGAAGGCGTCGTGATCACCGATCTCGGCGGCGACAGCGCGGCTGCGAGTGTCGGCTTCCAGAAGGGCGACATCATCCTCGCCGTCAACAACCTGAAGATCAGCAAGACCGGCGACCTCGAAAAGGCGGCGGGCGAACGGCCGCGGATCTGGCGCATCACGCTGGTGCGCGGTGGCCAGCAGATCAACGTCACGCTGGGCGGATGAGCCCGAAGCGACCACAGGAGACGCCAACTCTCTTTGCCGCGGCGGGGCTCGACCACGAGGCTCCGCATCCGCTGCCGGACCGGCTGCGCCCGCGCGCGCTGTCGGAGGTCGTAGGCCAGGACCATATCCTCGGTCCCGATGGTGCGCTGACGCGCATGCTGGAGACGCGCACGCTCGGATCGCTGGTGTTCTGGGGCCCGCCCGGCACCGGCAAGACCACGGTGGCGCGGCTGCTGGCCGATGCGACCGATCTGCATTTCGAGCAGATCTCCGCGGTGTTCTCCGGCGTCGCCGATCTGAAGAAGGCGTTTGACGCCGCACGCGCCCGCCGCGAGATGGGCAAGGGCACGCTGCTGTTCGTCGACGAGGTGCATCGCTTCAATCGCGCCCAGCAGGATTCGTTTCTGCCGGTGATGGAAGACGGCACCGTCGTGATGGTCGGCGCGACCACCGAAAACCCGTCCTTCGAGCTCAACGCGGCGTTGCTCTCGCGTGCGCGCGTGCTGGTGTTTCGCTCGCTCGATGCCGCCGCGATCGAAAAACTGTTCGCGCATGCCGAGGAGGTCGAGGGCCGCAAGCTGCCGCTCGATGACGAGGCGCGCGCCGTGCTGGTGCGCATGGCCGACGGCGACGGACGGGCATCGCTGACGCTTGTCGAGGAAGTCTGGCGCTCGGCGCGGGCGGACGAGATTTTCAACGCGGCGCAGTTGCAGGAGATCCTGCAGCGCCGCGCGCCGATCTACGACAAGTCGGCCGACGGTCACTACAATCTGATCTCGGCGCTGCATAAGTCGGTGCGGGGCTCCGATCCCGACGCCGCGCTGTATTACCTCGCGCGCATGCTCGATGCCGGCGAGGACCCGCTGTTCCTGGCCCGCCGCGTCGTACGCATGGCGGTCGAGGACATCGGCCTTGCCGATCCGCAGGCGCTCGTCATTGCCAACGCGGCCAAGGACGCCTTCGACTTTCTCGGCCATCCCGAGGGCGAGCTCGCGATCGCGCAAGCCGTGGTCTATCTCGCCACCGCGCCGAAATCGAATGCCGTCTACACGGCTTTCAAGGCCGCGATGCAGGTCGCAAAACAGGCCGGCTCGCTGCTACCGCCAAAGCACATCCTCAATTCCCCGACCAAGCTGATGAAGTCCGAAGGCTACGGCGCGGCCTACGAATACGACCACGACGCCCCCGACGCCTTCTCCGGCCAGGACTACTTTCCGGAAGCCCTGGGCCGCCAGACCTTCTACGACCCGCCCGAGCGCGGTTTTGAGCGCGAGATCCGCAAGCGGCTGGATTACTGGGCCAAGCTGCGGAAGGAGCGGGGTGGCTCGCGCTAGAAGCGGCCATTTCGCCGTGACGGGAGCCGGCTTTTAGGGTACGCAGGCAACCATGAGCCGCCGCATCAAGAGAATGAACCCAAAGCCCCGCTCGCGTGACGAGCGCGACGATTCGCGTCCATTCAAGGCGCGCACTGCGAAGAAGGCGGGACCACGGCTGGGTGGCAAGCCGGGTGCGAAGCCGCCGCGCTTTGCGGCGGAGCGTGCTGAGCGGCGGCCGCCCAAGGCTGCGCCCGAAGTGGCTGCGCCGGCAAAGCCCGTCGAGGCGCTGCTGCCGACCAAGGTGCAGACCGTCAAGGTGACGGCTGACGAGAACAACATGCGCGTCGACCGTTTCCTCGAAGCGCGCTTTCCGGGCCTGTCGTTCTCCCACATCCAGCGCGTCGTCCGCAAAGGCGAGCTGCGCGTGGACGGCAAGCGCGTCGACAGCAAGGACCGCCTGGAGGAGGGCCAGAGCGTCCGCATCCCGCCGTTGAAGCTCGACACGCCGAAGGCCGTCGGCGAGCTGTCGGAAGGTGCCCAAAAGACGCTTCAGGCGCTCAAAGAGATGACGATCTACGAGGACGAC
The DNA here is from genome assembly GCF_052076005.1 of Bradyrhizobium sp. 63_E2_N1_3. Classification (NCBI taxonomy): domain Bacteria; kingdom Pseudomonadati; phylum Pseudomonadota; class Alphaproteobacteria; order Hyphomicrobiales; family Nitrobacteraceae; genus Bradyrhizobium; species Bradyrhizobium sp. 63_E2_N1_3. Next base: position 3,753,284 of record NZ_CP197235.1, read on the forward strand.
GACGTCCTCGTCCTGAACAAGCCTCTCGGCCTCGCCGTACAGGGTGGCTCGGGCATGACACGGCACATCGACCAGATGCTGGAGGTGATGCGCGATTCCAAGGGCCAGAAGCCGCGCCTCGTGCACCGCATCGACCGGGAGACCTCGGGCTGCCTGCTGATCGCCAAGACGCGATTTGCCGCCTCGCATCTGACCGGCGCCTTCCGCTCGCGGTCCGCGCGAAAAACCTATTGGGCGCTGGTGCCAGGTCTGCCGAAGCCGAAGCAGGGCCGCATCTCGACCTTCCTCGCGAAGGAAGAGAGCGAGGACGACACGATCATGCGCATCGCCCAGCATGGCGACGAAGGTGCGAGCCACGCGGTGACGTATTATGCGGTGGTCGAGACCGCCGGCAACAAGCTGACCTGGGTGTCGCTCAAGCCCGTGACCGGCCGCACCCATCAGCTGCGCGCCCACATGGAGCATATCGGCCACCCCATCGTCGGCGATCCCAAATATTTCAACATCGAGAACTGGCAGCTGCCGGGCGGCCTGCAAAACCGGTTGCATCTGCTTGCGCGCCGCATCGTCATTCCGCATCCCCGCGGCGGCGTGATCGACGCCACCGCGCCATTGCCGCCGCACATGCAGCAGTCGTGGAATCTGCTCGGGCTCGATGCGAGCCGGTTTGATCCGATCGAGAACGCGCCGGAAGAGTAGGGATTGGGGCCTCGCTACCAGCCCCGTCATTGCGAGGAGCGAAGCGACGAAGCAATCCAGAATGCTCTGCGGATACAGTCTGGATTGCTTCGCTGCGCTCGCAATGACGGTGTTGAGGCAGTGGCGACGAGCACCCCTCACTTCCGAAACTGCTCCAGAAACATCCGCAGACTGTCGTGCGGGCTTTCGACATCCGTGATCAGCCAGCCTTCGGGTCCGTTGACCAGGACGAAGTTCAGCGTGACCTTTCGCCCGCGATTGTCGAAATTCGCCGCGACATAGGTCTTGTCGTATTGCCTGCGAACGACCGCGATCGCGACCGGGCCGAGCTTCCAGTTCGGGCTCTGCACCAGGAAGTCGTAGGGCTCGACCCTCGGCGCGCTCCAGACCCTGCGCAGGCTGGGGTCGAAGAATTGCCGGGCGGAGGCGGCATCGCGCGGCAGGCCTTTTGACAGTTCCGGCGCGCCATCGCCGTAATGCGCGTAGACATTGCGGACCAGCGATTCCGGGGTGCGGAAACCGGCGTCCGCCGCGGCCAGCCAGAGCCCGGCGAGAAGGGCCACAATGCCCGCAAGTTCCCTCATGCCTTGCCGCTCGCTTTATCAGCCGCCGGTCTTGGCTTACAAGCCTAGCATTCAGAGACCGGGGCCGAAACGAGATGCGCGAATTGTTCGATGAGGTTGCGGGGCGGTCCCCGCTCGATCCGCAGGAGGCGGTGCGCCAGGCCGCGCGTACGCCGCAGCGCAAGCGCTTCTACAAGGAGGCGGGCGTGGCCGAGGCCGAGGGCGGCTTCGCCATCACGCTGGACGGCAGGCCGATCCGGACGCCATCGGCCCGCCAGGTGGTGATCCCGTCGCGCGCGCTGGCCGATGCCGTGGCCGCGGAATGGGCGGCCCAGGGCGAGACGATTAGTCCCGTGACCATGCCGCTGACGCGGATCGCCAACAGCGTCGTCGAGGGTGTCATCGATCGCGTCGAGCTCGTCAGCGACGACCTTGCAAAATACTTCGAGACCGACCTGCTGTTCTATCGCGCCGGCCACCCCGAAGGGCTGGTCGCCCGCGAGGCCACGCATTGGGACCCCGTGCTGTTCTGGGCCGCGGAGACGCTGGGCGCGCATTTCATCCTGTCCGAAGGCATCATGCATGTGAAGCAGCCGGACGAGGCCGTTCAGGCCGCCCGCGCGGCGCTGCCCGGTGATCCCTGGTCGATCGCGGCGCTCCACGTGGTGACGACCCTGACCGGTTCGGCGCTGCTGGCGCTGGCGCTCGCCCATGGCGTGCGCGATGCCGGCCAGGTCTGGGCCGCCGCCCATGTCGACGAGGACTGGAACGCCGAGAAATGGGGCGTGGACGAGGAGGCGGCTGCCCGCCGCGCCGCCCGCCTGAAGGATTTTCAGGCCGCCGTGGCGGTTTTGGCGGCCGTGAAGCCGCAAGCGGACAAAGGTCCTTAACGAGAGGGAAAGGACCAATCGAGCAAGATCAAGCGTTTCCCACGCACGGTTTCCCACTTCCTCTGACTGGCCGCGCACAGCGGCGCACGCCGCCCGGCCGATTTCCGGGCGAAGCTTAAAGCCGCAGCGCCGCGTTTCCGCCCTCCCGCCCATCGCTGCGGCCCGGTCGGGTGCCGCGCTCCCGGTGCGCTGTACGGCCTTCTAATGGCCGATAACGCCTGCGGCTTGCCGTCGTTGTCTGAGGTTGAACCGGCGACCGCAACCCCGTCACCGACAAGGTGCTGGCGACCATCAGACCAGCGTCCGTCGAGAAGGCCGCAAAGGGTTTCGAGAACGCTGGCGCTCGACGTGGTGATGGCGCGATGACGTGATGCCGTCCTAATCTGATGGCAAAATCCCGTTTCGTTTTAATTTTCATGAATGAGCAATTTTGACCATTAGCTCGCGTTGTTTTGCGGAACAGTATCTCCATCACCGCTCTATTCTCGGCATCCATCGGTGACGGAGACCCGCCCGATTTTGGGAGGTTTATGGGAGGTGCCCACGCCGGTTTTCCCCAACCTCCCGAGGAGTGATCGCAATGACACCAGATGAACCAACGGTAGAGGAAGTTGTGAAGGCACCAGAGGCAGCTCCGGCTGTGGAGACAGCTCCTACGGAGGCTCCGGCTGTGGAGGCTCCGGCGGATGCACCGGCTGCGGTTGAAGCACCGAAGGCAGAGTAGTGATGGTTACGGCCCCCGGCGAAGGGGGTCCTTTGCCGGGGTGGTAGTTAGAAGTCCACAAATGAGCACCACACCTCGTTTGCCGGGTCGCGCGATCTTGTCGCCATCGGCATCGCCGCCCTCAAAGGCAATTGTTTCAGCAGCAAGGCAATATCGGCATCCGAAATCGTTAAGCGAGCCGGATCGATCGCGACCAGCGCCCCGTCACCGACGAGGTGCTGGCGATCATCAGACCAGCGTCGGTCGAGAGGACCGCAAAGGGTTTCGAGAACGCTGGCGCTCGACGTGCTGATGGCGCGATGCCGTGATGCCGCGCCTGTCATTGCCCTGCTCGCCGACAGCGTCCTTAGCATCGCAAATCGCTTCCGGGACCTCATGCCTTTCAGGCGAGATCAGAAGTTGTTTCCGCATTTCGACGAGGCGGGCACGGCAGTATTCGCGGTAGAGGAAGTCGAATATGGCGGACATGATCCAACCCTCGTTGTTCGAGTTGATCTGCACCATTAATTTCAAGGTATCATTTATCTTTGGGTCCAGGATGTGAACTAGATCACAACTCTTCCCTCTTAAGGTTTGCCTGCGGCTTCTAGCCGCCATTGGCCTCGTCCCTGTCCGGCTCGGCGGCAGCTTCGCTGCCCGGTGCATTGCGCGCCGTCCTCAGAAGGTGGGCAATATCGGCATCCGAAATCGTGAAGCGGGCCAGATCGATCGGAGGGGAGAGCGGCGAGGTCCTGACCCGTCGCAGGAGCCAAGCTCGAAACTCCAGCCTGTCGAGCCGCAGCGCCGCCTTCAGGCCCGCTTGGAAAAACCGCTCGCGCTGCGCCGGATTGAGCCTCGACCAGCCCTGCATTGTGGCCTCAAACAGATCAATGCGCCGCATCTGGCGTGCCTTTTGAAAAGCAGATGCGGCAAACAAACATCGAAAAACGAAAAACGCAAATATGCAGGGTTTGTGCGGTCGCGCGGTCCCCGCACAAATTCATGCCCTCCAAAGGACCCTGCCGACCATCTTGCAGAGACTGCCCTCGCGGGCGCCAGCGCTCGCGCAATGTTCACTTTTGCACGTTCATACGGAACCATGCGGCCTGCCTTGCGTTTGCGCATGGAACTAAATGGTCGGGTGGATCGTGGCGGAGTTGCCAGTCGTACTTGTCGTCGAAGATGACGACCTCATTCAGCAGATGATCGAAGATGCGCTAGCTGAAGGCGGCTTTGAGCCTGCCATCGCGGCCTCGGGTGACGAGGCGGTGACGTTGCTCAACGGCGGCGTTGTCATCAAGAACAGCGAGGTGCGGTATCGGGGCGCTTGTCACTGACATCAATCTGAAGGGCAAATTGGATGGATGGCGCGTTGCAAAGAAGGCTCGCGAAATTGATCCTGCGTTCCCTATAGTCTAAGTGACGGGGGCTGCCGCCGACGATTGGGCGTCGAAAGGCGTGCCTAACAGCATTCTGCTGAACAAGCCGTTTGCTGCAGCCCAATTAGTTACGGCGGTATCCCAGCTACTTAACACAGGCTCGCCGATCTAACGATCAAAAGACAGGCGACCGATTGCGGAGGGTCGCCATCGTCAGGCAGACCGCTTGTTTTGCGGGTCCACGGCGACGGACAGGTGGCAGGCGGCGCTCACCGGAAGCGGACATCACGGATCACCACGACGGCCCGGTCGTCGAATACGGTTGCCTTCTCACCGTTGGTATGTAGAACGACTTTCGGGTGTTCGCTGCATGCAGCAGTGACAGGTCAAGCGATGGTCGGGCCGCCACGCGGAAAGCGTGCGCCCAATGGATCATCGACTGTCACCCAAAGACCTGCCACGAGCCAAATTCTTTGCGGTGGCCACCCTAGCTGTCCTGTTCGAAAATCCGGCCTCGGCAACATCCGCGAATGGCGTGTACTCGGCACAGCCCCTCTACCTCTTCGGCGTCCCGGTTGATTTCATTCTGTTCGGCCTGACGTTGTTGGGCGTAGCCGTGTTCCACCACAAGACGCTTCAAGTGGCGTTGGCCGGGCTTGTGGCCGTTACACTTTACAAGCTCCTGTTTACTGGCTTCCGACAGGGGGAGGGCTTAACCGGCCTGATGTTCCAGCTTCACCACGAATGGGTGACCCTCGCTAACCTGTTTTTGCTGCTGATCGGTTTCGCCATTCTGTCGCGTCATTTCGAGAAGAGCCGAATTCCCGACGCGATGCCAGCATTCCTGTCAAATGGTTGGAGTGGCGGCTTGGCTCTGCTTGCTATTGTATTTGTGTCGTCGAGCTTCCTCGACAATATTGCCGCCGCCCTGATCGGCGGCACAATGGCACGCCACGTTTTCAAGGGCAAAGTACATATCGGTTACCTTGCCGCAATCGTTGCAGCCGCTAACGCTGGCGGCTCAGGCAGCGTCGTTGGTGATACCACCACCACCATGATGTGGATCGACGGCATCAGCCCGCTGCGTGTCGTCGAGGCTTATGTTGCAGCCGTCGCGGGCTTCCTGATCTACGGGATACCCGCGGCGCTCGTACAGCACCGCCATTCCCCAATCAAAAAGGATGCGCAGCGTGGCCTGCATATCGAATGGACTTATGTGGGAATTGTCGCTGCAATCCTGATCATCGCTATTGTGGCTAACGTCATCGCCAACTTGAAATTTCCGACGGTGCTCGATGCCGTCCCCGTGATTGGACTTGCATTGTGGATCGTTATCCTCGCGACCGCGCCGCTGCGTCAGCCCGATTGGGCGATCATGCCGGAAACCTTAAAGGGGACGGTCTTCCTTCTGGCCCTTGTCACCAATGCGTCCTTTATGCCGGTCGAAGAATTGCCGGTGGCCTCGTGGCAAACCGCGCTGGGTCTCGGCTTCCTGTCCTCGGTGTTCGACAACATTCCGCTGACAGCGCTTGCGCTCAAGCAGGGCGGTTACGACTGGGGCTTCCTTGCATATTCCGTGGGGTTCGGCGGTTCGATGATTTGGTTCGGCTCGTCTGCGGGCGTCGCAATCTCGAACATGTATCCGGAAGCCAAGTCTGTCGGGCTGTGGTTGCGACACGGCTGGTTTGTCGCGGTGTCGTATATCGTTGGCTTTATCGTGATGCTCGCCATTGTTGGGTGGACTGCCGACGCTCCACACAAGAAGCGTGTTGAGTTGGACATGAATTACAAACTGGCTAGCGTCGAGCGTTCCACCACCACGCCAGAGACAGGCGTCACGGACGAGGCCGCAGGAAGGCCGCACAGCGCGCCGGGAGCGCGGACTACAGGACACGGGCGGGCCGCGCCAGCGCATCCAATCGCAGGGTTTCTGGCCTTGCTGGAAGCTTGGGCGTGACGGGTGGCGCGTCGCCTCGGTTGTGCCCGGCACGCCATCCACCGCAATCTGTAGCGGCTTGCCTGTTCCACGCGGCCCGGCGATCCTACGGGTATGGGTACGAAGTCACGCGAGAGCATTTACGGCGCGTCGGTTCGAGCGGCGGCAGAGCAGGCAGCGGAGGCTCGCAAGGCAGCCGACCGGCTTGCCTGTCAGGCGTGGAACGCGCGCATGCTCGGCTTCAAGGGACCAGCCCAGCCGTCGCCCACGCTAGGTGACGCGCTGAACGCGGGGTACCGCTACCTCGTCGAGGTGCGCTGCCTTGGCTGCGAGACCAATGAAACCGTCGCCCTCGACATTGTGCGGCGACCGAAGGCGACGCCGGTCCATGAACTGGAGCGCTACATGCGCTGCAAGGACTGCTCGGAGGTCCGAGGCTATCCTTACAAGCGCAGCCATCTGGTAGCGCTGCGGCCAAACAAGATTTCAGCTAGCGATCCGCCCGCGATATGGTGGCCGGGCGAATGATGAACCAGCCCTTCCGATTTACACTACCACTGGCCCTCATAGCAGCCGTGCTTTCTGGTTGCTATTCAGATCAAACGCAAGCTCTCGCTACGTGCAGGAACAACGCGGAGAGCCGTGTGGACCAGTCTACTGGCGATGTGGCACAGATGGAAATCTCGGACGCGATCACGCTTTGTATGGAAGCGTCAGGGTATGAGCGGATTGAGGAGGAATGCCCAAAGTCTTTTCGAACTGCCAGTGTTGTTCGAGGCAAGACGTACGAAGAAACCAGTCGAAAAATCAAGCTGCTTGAAATTATGCAGAAGAACGAACCCTCCTGCTACTCACCAATCAAGTGGTATGGAAAGGCAATGCGCAGGCTGGAAAAAACATTATCGCTAGCTCCATCCTACAAGTAGCCTGCATGTGCAATACAGCATCACCACGAACCAAGCGGCGATCATCGCGCTGTTTCGCGTCGTCAACCTCTATGTCGGCAGCCTCGCGCCGATGCCCGGCGTCTTTCCGGACTTTCCTGCCCCCCGCCATCCGCACCGGGAGAGCGGCACCGAGCTTGCGATGATGCGCTGGGGCATGCCGCCACCACCGCGCACAGGCGGGCCACCGGTCACCAACATCCGCAACACGTCGTCACCGCACTGGCGCGGCTGGCTAAAGCCGGAGAACCGGTGCCTGGTGCCGTTCAACAGCTTCGCCGAGTACGCGCCCGAGCCGAACCCGGAGACCAAGAAAAAGGACGTGGTCTGGTTCGCACTCAATGACGACAGGCCGCTCACGGCGTTCGCGGGCATCTGGACGACGTTCAAGGGTGAACGCGGCACGAAGTCCAAGCCGGTGCCGGGGCCACATCAGGTGTACGGCTTCCTCACGACATCGCCGAACGCCGTGGTCGAGCCGATCCATCCGAAGGCCATGCCGGTCATCCTGACGACCGACGAAGAGCGTGACGTTTGGATGCGCGCACCGTGGGATGAAGCCAAGATAATGCAGCGGCCACTGCGGGACGATGCGCTCAGGATCGTCATGCGCGGGGCCGACAAAGAGGATCGCGCGGCGCGAGCGCAACTCAACAACCCTTTCCTTGACGGCCTCGAATGAATGAACAATTTTGATGGTCATTCAGCGGCGTCCCTCCGGCTTCATCGAACCGTGTCTACCGTCGAAGGTGGCCGAGCCGCCGTCCGGCCCGGACTGGGTCCACGAAATCAAGCACGAGGGCTACCGGCTGATGGTGCGCCGGGATGCTCATCGGGTTTTTACCGCCGCGCAGAACTGTTCCGTGACCGCCGTCGTTTCCTCGGTGACGTTCCAGCCGTTCGTCTCGGCGTTTTTCTTGGCCAACTTTTGCTCGTTCTGAAGCATCTGTTTGATTTGCGCGTACGGCTTCCAGTCGGCCTTGGATAGCTTGACAGGGGGTGCACCGCAGACGTTGTGGGCAATCGCTTTCTGTACACTTGTGCTAACGTCGCTCATGAGGTCCTCGACGACGGCAGTGAAGCGCGCCTTGGCGTATTGGCTGTTGGCTGCAATAAAGTCCTTGCAGAAGGTGACCCGTTGACCTCCATCGCGGGCCTTGATGTAGGCCGTCTGCGCTTCGTAATGGAGGCGGTAGGCCAGTTTGTCGGCGTTCGGGTCGGATTTCACCGCTTCGAGCATGGCGCGGTGGTCACTCGAGGTGGCCTCACTGATCCTGATGTCACATACTTTGGCGAGGGAGAAGACCGGAGCGTAGGCCCGCACCTCGGCTTCCAGGGCATCGTTGGCGCGCGCAACTGGTGCGTACAGGCTGGCGGCGATTGCGAAAGCAGCGAGACAGCGTTTCATTGATGCCATGCTCCAGATCACCAAACCGTAAGCGGCGGCCGCGGCGCACCTCGGTCTTCATAGTTCTGACCAAATGGCGAACCCCACGTACGCGAGTACGGCCATGCTGAGAACGATGACCGCAATCGCGGTAAGTTCGATGGTGAAAAGTCGTCTTGATGCCATGCACCACTTTTTGCGGCAGTCGAGCGGCGGCGTTGATCTTGATCAAGCCCGCCTTCTCGGTCGCTGGAGCGGTTCCCAGGGTGCTGGAGCGGGAACTTGTGGATGCGCGCACCGTGGGATGAAGCCCAGGGCGTTGGACTACGGTCGTGTCTGTGATGCCGTCCACAGCGTGCGCAGATGCTGCAGCACAAGTTCAATGTTTCCGATGAACTTAACCATGATCGGTACCAATCGCGGTGCGTGCTGACGGATGTGGCTCACCTGCGTCGGGCCGAAATCGTGCGACAGGCGATTGCGGATCGTGATCGCGCTCGACGGCAGCGGGAGGCGCGATTGATGCTCGAACAGGGCATCGAGTTCGGCTTCCGAAATCGTGAGCTTCATCTTGCGTGCGGATGATTTGGTTTCCGGCAATCTGACACCCATGCGTTGATGGAATGCACCGGGCGCTGGTTGGTTAAGATCGATGCCGACAATGGCTTTCGCCAGTTTCTCGGCCCCGAAATAGTAGACAACAAATTGCGCAGGAGAATTGGCTGGAAGCGCCGTCACATCGAACTTGGCAAGAGCCAACGGGATATCCTCCAACCTTCGATAGTAGGACCCTTTCAATTCCGGGTCCGGCCTGAACGACCGATCAAGCGCCATCGGGAAACTCCATGTTGAAAAGCCCAGTTGTAAATGCAGCGGATGGCTACTGGCTGATGGTGCACCGGGATGGCGCGCGGGTCCGCTGTTTCACCCGCAACGGTCATGACTGGACGGATCGCTTCTCACGATGGAGCGAGTAATGGAGCAGTTCCGTTCACGTAGATGAACGTGTGGTTTGATCCAGGTCAAGAGCGCGCAGCCCCCGCGCGCGAGCTTCGGATAGACCGCGGTTCGGCGCGATGCGCAAGTGTCCCGCGGCTTCCTCTCCAGAAGAAGGAGTACGCCTAATGTTGCGTCAAATTCTCATCGCTTCGGCAGCTGCGGCCATGCTGCTAGTCACCTTCACTCCCGACGACGCCGATGCTCGCGGTCGCGGGGGTGGCGCCTATCGGGGCGGTGGAGGCTACCGCGGCGGCGCTGTAGCAGTTCGAGGAGCTCGGGGCGGCGCCGTCGCGGTGCGCGGCGGGCGGTACGGCTATCGTGGGGGTGCCTATCGCGGCTACGGCTATCGCGGGTATGGTGTCGGTGCGGCGGCGGTCGGGGCCGCTGCGGTCGGAGCCGCGGCGGCTGGGGCCTACCGCGGCAACTGCTACGACGCCTACGGCAACTACATTTGCGGCGGGTACCGTCCGTACTGAGCGGCGCGTCGCGGTTGGTCTATGGTGCTCGAAGCCGATGAAGAGCAGAAGCGACCATTCATAATCGGATGGGGCGGCACACCTTGCCAGCGAGGTGCGCCGCCCTGACACGTCGGCACGGGTTGAGGTGACGAGGATGCCCGTGTCGACGCAGTTCGTGTTAGAGGGTGGCGCGGGAGATGGTCGCCCAGTCCCGCGTCCGTGCGATGCCGGGTGTAAGCTTTGGCAGGGAGCCGCCCAGGCTCACACAATGCGTGTTCATCGCCGCACATCCCATGCATGCATCGGCGACGATCTGGGCGACCCGTTGGTGCGCGGAACCGTGACCAACTGGCATCCCAAGATCGCCAGCGGATTGCAGTCGGGCCGATGCTCCACTGGCAGCCGCTCGTCCATCGCACGCCAGACCAGCGCAGTTTCGGCGCGCTCGATAGCAAGCAAATCGCCCCGCGCCTCGGCTTCGGCCTTCTGGCGTGCTTCGTGCGACAGCGCAGCCTTGTCATCGGCTTCCGTGCTGATCTCGCGATCAAGCGCGGCAATCAGCGCATCCCGATGCAGCCACGCGACCAGCGCGAGCGCGTCGGCTGTTTCGGTGAAGGCCAGTGAACGACGCTCTGCGTGAACCTCCGATGTGAGGCTCTGCGTCTGGAAATCCACCGGCCCATCAAGCTCGACCAACCGGCTGACCGATGGCGTTCCACGCTGCGCCAAGGCCTCGATCTGTTCGCGCATGCGCTGCTTGCAGAAGGCGCTCGGGTAAGGCGCGGACGCGATCCGATGCAGGTCGGCGCGCAACTCGCGAACGCGCCGGCGCAAGCTTTCGATGCCCGACAAAACGTCCTCGCCCTTGTTCAGCTTCGGCGGCTCGGTCTCAACCTCTTCGAGCGTGGTGCCGTGCGGCTTGCCATCGCGAAGCCAACTCTCGACCGCAGCCTTCGCGGCGGATGCTGCATGCCATGCCGCCGTCCGCACCTCCCGCAATTCTGTCAATCGCTTCAAATCGGCAGTCATCTTTTCGAGATGCTTGATTGCGGATTTGACGCGTGGGTCATCCGGCTTGAGGTTGAAGCCAAAATCTTGCGGGTGATCGGTCAGCCGCTTCAATTCATTCGCGGCTTCGATCTTCCTCGTGCTCGCTTCACGAACAGTCTCGAACTCTGGAATGAGCCGATGCGCATCGGCGGCACGCTGGCGCAGCAGCCGCAGCCGTTCGGCAGCAGCGGGCGGCAGCCACTCGATCACGTCGAGTTGCGACTGGAGGTACACCCCAGCAGAAAACGGTTGCGGGGTCGCGGGTCCGGGTTCGAAGCTCATGTGTCGCCTCCATGATGATGATCGGAGACACGGTGGCGCAGGCCGTTGGCAAAAAATACCGGGGTCGGCTCGACGGCGGTATAAAATTGCTCTGAGCGTCAGCGCCGCGCGCGCGCGCGCGCCCGCAACACCTCGCGGACCAGCCTCTCGCCCGGCAGACGATCCCTGGCCTTCAGGATCATCCAGAAAAATTCCCTGATGGTGCCTCGATGTCGATTGGGACAAAGCGCCTCATCGCAATCGCGTTGCCAAGCGGTCGCTCGATACAGACTGAGCTTGGCGACCAGCAACTCCGCCGCTGCGTTGTCGCTCAGCCGAGCGCAATACTTGTCCGCAGCCGCGATCAAATATCGGTCGCGCTCATCTCGCGAAAGCATTTCGGCGGGCGTCGGATGCCCGCGACCGACCGGAAACGCCCCTGCAAATGTTGATGGTCGAACCGGTTTCATCGTCGCTCGCCATCATAGCTGAGAACATGCGCCACAAACTCAGCCCGCTCCTCTGGCGTTGCCGCCGCCCACGCCCTCTTGAGTGACGTGAGCGCACGCGACCACTTCAGCCGAGGTCGCCCGCCGTGCGAGCGGCCAATTTCTACCATCTACGTGACCGTTGGTGGATTGTCGCTTTCGATCAGCCGTTCAAATTCCTCCGCTGGAATGTGGGCAACCTGCTGCGCGCGCCAAAGCACGGCGCGCGAGATACCGAATTGCTTTGCGATCTGCCTAATTGATGGTGGCTCAGTGCTGGGCCGCTTCATGTTCGCGCCTCCATCGGCGCGAACCGACCGCCCGGCACCGCCGCCTGCAACGCTGTCGTGGCAGCACGTTCCAACGCCGCAAGCGGAAGGTCGGCGCACTCAATGCAGATCCCGCACACGGATGCTGCTGGCGGCTTCGGCACCGCTGGCACGCTCAACAACAACCAGCCGACGCGCTGCCGCTCCCATATCAGACCCGAACACACGATGCAGGACCGCATCCGGCGCGGCAGAGCATCCAGCCAAGAGCGGGCGGCGTTCTTTAGGATCGGCACGTCGAGCGGCTGATCGACATCAACCAAATAGGTCAGCAGCGCGCCGGATGTTTCCCGGCGGTAGCGGGCCAGCTCCGATCTGCGAGCGTGACGGTTCACGGCGATGCCCTCCAGGCGATAGGCGATCTGTTTCATCCAGTTGTTCTCAAATCAAAGCTCGCCAGCCTATCGGGCGGCAGCGTTGCGATTTGCGCCCGCTGTTCAGCGAACCGTTCACGCGCGTCCGCATCGGGATGGGTCTGAATGTGATGATCGAGGCATTCGACAATCAGTGCGACAGTCATGGTGATGTCGATCTTTCGCGGCGGAATGACGCCAAGATAGACGTACCATTGCGTAAGCGCAGTTTGCGTCAGGCACGCGGGATCGACCAGCGGCGCACCGCCATCCCGCAAAAAATCCCGGTACTTCACCAGCCGCTTTTGAGGCTCCAGCCGCACCGTCAAACGGGCTTTGCCGCCGAAAATCAGATCGTCATCCTTCCTGTTGAGATCACCGACCTCCATCCTGTGCATGTGCGCCACATCGGCGGCTGTCATGACGTTCGACTGCTGCCGCGTCAGCCAAACCACCGGCAGACCGCCCGACATGAAATCGTCGTCGTTCGGCTTCAGTCCCTCCGCCGCAATCCGGAGAACGGTGCCGGGATGGGTGAAATGGTACAGGTTCATGTTCGCGCTCCTCTCGCGGTTGTCATTGCCTGCTGATCCCGCGCGCCTGACTATCGAGGGTCGGTGGTTCTGAACACCTCCTCCCCTAGGGAGGAGGAGGTGTGTTCAGACCTCCCTCCGAACACCCTTTTGAACAGTTCTGAACAGGCGGTCTGAACATGTTCAGAGGCATTAGCATCTCGATTTGATGGAGTTTTCTCATTGCACCGCCTCCCGTGTTCAGATGTGTTCAGGGTCTGAACATCGGGTGTTCAGATTGGGGGTGTTCTGAAGAAGGGTGTTCAGAGCCTTTTCCCCCTTCTTGGTGAGGTCGATACGGCCCGGCTCCCCAGTGACGAGCTTGTCCTTTTCCAGCTCCTTGAAGGCTCGTTTGACCGCGACGTGATGCGGCTTGCCGTCGCGCAGCTTCCAGCCAAGGTGCCGCGCCAGATCAATCTGTGACGCCTTCCGGTTGGCCGCGTCGCGCAGCGCGACCAGGAGTTCGTCCTGACGGCTCCGCGCCGCTTGGACAATGTCGGCGTGGCCCCGTTCGCTCAGCGGCGATGCTACGACGGTCGGGATCAGCCGCCCTTTGCTGTCCTTCAACTGCTCGTGGGTGACGGTGCGCGTCGTGAAGTGCATCGGCGCGAAGTCAGGCCCTCGGTACTTGCCCTGCCAATGCAGCTCGACCACGCCTGACGCGGTGCGGGCTGCCGTCAAATTGCCGTCCACCTCGTTGAGGAAGGCACCGCCACCGCGCGGGATAAGGTTTTCGTCGCTGGCGTTCTTGACAGGATGGCAGGCTACGATGACGCACGGCTCGCCGAGCATCGTGGTGAGCGGACGCAAGGTGCGCCTCGCATAGTCACCGAACTGCGTGTTGGAGTTTTCATCGTCGCCCTCGAAGTACGCGGCGGCGGTGTCCACGATGATCAGGTTGACGGGGCCGATCTGCTTGATCTCGGTCCGGATATGGTCCTGCATCTCCGAAATCTTGAACACGCCGGGGATGAAGTGAACGTCGAGGGTCTCCAGATCGAAGCCCATCTGCTGCGCTAAGGCGATCCAGCGCATCCGCACGTCGTCGGCGTTCTCGCCAGCGAGGTACACCACGCGGCCCTTCTCAACGTCGCGGTCAACGATCTTTTTGCCCTCCGCAACGTGCGCAGCGATCAACAACAGGATCGCGGTCTTGCCTGCTCCGGTTTTGCCGGTGATGCTGTAGAGAAAGCGCCGCTGCAACAGACCGAAGATGACGTAGTCGGGCGGCACGAAGCCCTGGACAAATCCCGCACTCGACAAGATCAGCCGCCGGTCGCTCCAGCTTGCGGGCCTCGACGGCGCGGCGCGCACCTCATTGCTGCGTACTTGCTCGCGCAGAATATCATTGGCGTCGCGCGGCTTCATGTGAACGCTCCCGCTGACGGCAGAACCTCGGCGAAGATGCCGTGAGCTGTGAGCCGTCCGGCAGACGACCTGAAGGTTCATGTTGCCGCTCGGCCGACGCCATCTGTAATTTCGTCAAATGGGAGCTTGACAGCGTTTACCTCCATTTGCAATGGTTACCGATGGGTACTCGTCATGGCGACACTTAGTCAGTTGGTGGCAGGCATAGCCGCTGTGGAAGGGATCGATGCGGAGCGCGTCGGCGCTATCGCACGAGCTATTCGTGAACACGGCCTCATCAGGACTTCAGGGCGAGGAACCTCGGCCGCGCAAATGTCGGCACCAGACGCGGCGAACTTGTTGATCGCCGCTAACATGGCCGATACGGCGCGCACCGCGCCTGCCGCTGTTACACAATACCGAGCGCTTAGAGCGAAGCGAAATAAGCAAACGAGCGAGTTCGGCAGCGAACTCGAGGAGATGATTTCAGCGGCCAAGCAGGACTGCTTGGCCGACTATATTACGAAGATGGTCGGACTTCTGGGCACACGCGGCCACGTTCTCGGTAGAAAGCGTTTCCTCAACGAGACGTACGGGATCTCGATTGAATTCGAGAAGCCTATTCCTAGCGTGATTGTCGGAATTTCGGTTTTGAACTTCATCCACTCGGACGCCATCTCGTTCGGTGAACATCCGGGGCAGTCATCCGCCGAGGCGCGTGGTGATCGCAGGGAAAGAACAAGGATCACCCAGCGAACAATTCAAGCTGTCGCCAATGTTCTTCGCATGTAGGAGTGAGGCATGAAGGTGCAGGATAACGATTGCATCGCTGACGACTTGCTCGAAGGGGCAGAAGAAATCGCACGCTTTATATTTGGCTCCCCGAGCAAACGACGGCGCGTCTACCATCTTGCTGCACATTCAGGCATGCCGCTATTTCGGCTGGGTGAAGTTATCTGTGGCCGCCGGAGTACGTTGCTCGCCTGGATAGCCGAACAAGAGAAGGCGACGCGACCGAGGAGTTCGCGATGACCGCAGCGAAGCAAGCCGAACGCGCGATGGCTGCCGCTGCCGCTGAGGGGCCGGGAAACGGCCCACCAGGGCGGCCCCAGAGGCGGGGCGGGGTGATTTGCCCAGCGAGGGCGCGGCCCAGGCGGGGGCCTGAGGTCGCCGGGTCCAAGGGACTGAAATGGTTGCGGTTTTTCGAGTTTTTTAAGCGTCGTCCTGGGCGGGGTTCCCGCGTAAATTGGGGGTGCGTTCGTGGGCAGGAAATTGGCGGATGGTCTGTCATACCCACCGCGCGCCATGCGGGCCGAACAGGCTGCGGCCTATCTGTCGATTTCGACCCGGTTTTTCTATGAACTGGTCGATGCCGAGAAGATGCCGCCGCCAGTGAAGCTGGGAACGGCTTCACTCTGGGATCGTCGTGAACTGGATGCTGCCTTCGACAATTTGAAGGACGAGCCGGGGAGCGAGAGTTCTTTGCTGCGACGCCTGCGCGAACTGGAGCAAGCACATGTTGCAAAGGGTCGAAGTCCAAAGGACTGACTATCTCTACCGAAAGGTCGCCAAGGGGCGGCCTTATTTGTATTTCCGTTTCCCGAAGGAGTTTGGTGTCAAGCTGGTCTCGCTGCCGGTCGATGAAGCCAGCAAGGCGTTTCAGCACCAGTACGACCTCTGCCGCGCCAAGCTGCGCAAGTTGGAAGCCGACCGGGACAAGGTGAAGCCCGCGCCGCGCGTGAAGCTCGCCCGTTCGCTGCCCGGCACCATCGGCAAGGCGATTGAGACCTATCGCGTGTCGGACAGCTTCACGGGGCTCAAGCCGGGCACGCAGACGATCTACATCGGGCGGCTGGACAAGCTGAAAGCGCAATTCGGCAATGAGCCGCTGCGGGAGGTGAACCGCGATGCCGCCGAGCGGATGGCCAGCGAGATGGACTACCTTGCGCGTCTCGACCGGGTTAAGGCGAAGTACGGCAGTGAGATTGACGGCGACGCCGCCCAGCGGCTCATGGACAAGGCGAGCCCGCAGATGTGGGACCTGTACATCACGCTGCTCTCCAACATCTGGAAGGCGGCGCGCGCGGCCGACCCGGACAACGTGATCTTCGGTATCCGCAAGCTGCCTAGCCCCACCTTGGAGATTGATCAGAAGCACAAGGACACTCACTGCCAGCCGCACATGCGCTGGCCCGACGATCTGATCGAGCGCTTTGACGAGACGGCCCCCGATTACCTCGTGCTGGCCCGGATGGTGCTGCACTTCACCAGCCAGCGCGGCGGCGACGCCGTGCGGATGAAGTGGGAGCATTACGACGGCAAGGGCGTCAAGGTGTGGCCGGAAAAGACCACCAGGAAGGGCATGGTGCTGGAGCCCGCCTACCACCTGCTACCGGACGTGCTGATCGAGGCGCTCGACAAGGCGAAGGAGGAGACCGCCACGTCGGACTACATCCTCGTCAGCTCCGAGGGTCGGAAGTGGGCGACCCGGCGGTCGATGAGCCAAGCGATCAAGGCGCATCTGGTCATGATTGGGGCCCGCATGCCGAAGCAGAAGAAGGGCTATACCGCCCATGGCCTGCGCCACACCGGGGCCTCTGAGGTCGCCGCGCTTCCGGGCGCTAACTCCAAGGGCGTGCAGACCATCACCGGCCACAAGTCCCTACGCCAGCCGGAACGCTACATGGAGCAAGCCGACAAGGCCCGGATCAATGAGGCGATGGTCGAGGCGTGGAACGCCGACATCGCGCGCCGTCAGGCCGAGCGTGCTGCTCGCCGCAAGGCCGCCATCAAGCTGGTGAAGCGCTGAGAACAGACCAAAAACAGGCCGAGAACGACCCCGTGGGAAACCGCCCCCAAGAAGTGGGAAACCCAGTGGGAAATCATTCAATACATTCGATTAGTCCTTTACGAGAGGTTTACGAGGGCGGCCTTAGGGTGGGGCCAGCGTTCCCTGGGCCCCTGAAATGCCAACGCCGATAAGCTCGATCGTTCCGGTCAGTCCCGCCAGCCCCGTGGCTGATGCGGCAACGCCCGATCTTGTGCTCCAGGCCGGCAGCGTCGTGGACGCAAGGGTCGTCAGCGTGATGGCCGACAATCTGGTGCGGATCGCGATCGCCAATCTGTCGATGGATGTGATGTCCGAGGTGTCGCTGACACCGGGGCAAAATCTCCAGCTCGCAGTGTCGCAGAACGACGGCACCATCAGGCTCGCCATCATGAACGGGGCAGGCGAGGCGACGGCGGACCAGATCACGCTGACGCCGCGGGCGGCTTCGCTCGTGGACAGCCCGTCGCTCGCGCCATCCGCTACGGCGGCGCGCAACACGCTGACGCCGTTGGAGCAGGTCGCCGTCACCGTGGCATCGGCCGAGGCGGTGACAAAACAGGGTAGCCAGGCCCCGTTGTTCGCCAATCTCGCCTCCGTCGTCACCGGTAGCGATCTGCCGGCGGGACTGAAGCAGGCGGTGCTGAACGTGCTGGCGCAGCAGACGCCGCTC
Organism: Bradyrhizobium sp. 63_E2_N1_3; assembly: GCF_052076005.1. Lineage (NCBI taxonomy): Bacteria > Pseudomonadati > Pseudomonadota > Alphaproteobacteria > Hyphomicrobiales > Nitrobacteraceae > Bradyrhizobium > Bradyrhizobium sp. 63_E2_N1_3. Next base: position 3,771,142 of record NZ_CP197235.1, read on the forward strand.
AACACCGCTCTCGATGGCGGCGATATCGAATCCGCCTTCCAGAAGTCCGGTCTGTTTCTCGAGGCCTCGCTCGCCGCAGGTACAACGCCGTCCTCCGGCGCGATGCCGGACCTGAAGGCCGCGCTGCTGGTGCTGCGCCAGACATTGGCCACGCTCGAGACCGCCGCGCCACAGGCGCAAGGCGCCGCGATCGCTACGGCGGGGAAACCGCAGGTCGCCGCCGTGCCGGCTCAGGCTGCATCGCCGTCGACCGAGTTCGATATGGCCCAACAGCCGCAGATGCCGCGCAGCGCCAATCTCGCAGCCGCTGTGCTCGCCGACATCGCCGGCGGCGCTCCGCAGGCCACGGTGCCGCGAACCATGTCCGCCGGCCTTGCCGCGGCCCTCCTTCAGGAGGTCACGCAAAACCTGCCGCGCCTGATCGGCAACGTGCCGGGCTCCAACAAGGCCGTGCCCGACGGCCATCTCTTCGAGGCCGCGGCCCGCGCGACACCGCCGCCGTTCCGCGGCGCGCTGCCGGCGCCGCAGGCGATCGCATCGCCATCGCTCGCGCCGGATACGCCGCTCTCCGCAACGGTGCACCGCCTGCTCGACGACACCGATGCCGCGATCGCGCGGCAGACCTTGTTGCAAGTCGCTTCGCTGCCCGATCGCACCGATGCCTCCGGCCATCGCATCGACCCGGCCGTGCCGCAATGGAATTTCGAGATTCCCTTTGCGACGCCGCAGGGCACCGCGATGGCGCAGTTCGAGATCTCGCGCGATGGCGGCAATGAGTCCTCTGATCCCGCCAAGCGCGCCTGGCGCGCGCGCTTCACGCTCAATGTCGAGCCGGCCGGCCCCGTGCATGCGCTGATCACGCTCAACGGCGACAAGACTTTTGTGCGGATGTGGGCGGAGCGGCCCGCGACCGCGCAGCAACTTCGCGCCGGCATCGGCGAGCTCAATCAGGCCCTGACGCGCGCCGAGCTCAAGCCCGGCGACATCCTGGTTCGCGACGGCGCGCCGCCGCAGCCCGCACCGGCCCGCGCCGGCCACTTCCTGGATCGCGCCACATGAGCGATCCATCCAAGCTCGCAATTGCGCTGCACTACGAGAAGGGCAGCAACGCGCCCGTCGTCGTCGCCAAGGGCAAGGGCACGATCGGCGAAAAGATCGTCGAGATCGCCAAGGCACACGATATCCCGATCGAAGAGAACGAGATCTTGGCCGGCGCGCTGTCCAAGGTCGAGCTCGGCGAGGAGATCCCGCCCGACCTCTACAAGGCCGTCGCCGAAGTGCTGGTGTTCGTGCTGCGGCTGTCGGGCCGGGGACGGTAGAGCATGATCCGGAAAAGCGTGCAGCGGTTTTCCGACAAGATCGTGCTCAAGAAATAACCTGTCATCGTTTCACCACGATAGCGGCCGCATGGTCGCGGCCATCTTCATTGCTCAACGGATACCGCTCTTGCTGACCCGCCGTTCCACTCTGGGCCTTCTTGCCGCAGCTGCCACCATGCCGTCACGTGCGTTCGCCCATGTCGCGCCGCCGCGCAACGAGATTCGCGACAGCCTGGCAAAGCGCTTCACCGATCTCGGCACGGCGGGCACCTTCGTCGGCTACAAGGTCGAGGACTATCTGATCGTCGCGAGCGACAAGGACCGTTCCGGCGAAGCGAAGCTGCCGGCCTCGACGTTCAAGATTCCGAACTCGCTGATTGCGCTCGAGACCGGCGTCGTCACCGATCCCGACAAGGACGTGTTTCCCTGGGACGGCGTGAAGCGGCCGATCGAGGCCTGGAACAAGGACCACACGATGCGCAGCGCTATCGCGGTCAGCGCCGTGCCGGTTTATCAGGAGATCGCGCGCCGGATCGGGCAAGAGCGGATGCAAAAGTATGTCGACGTGTTCGACTACGGCAATCGCGATATCGGCGGCGGCATCGACCAGTTCTGGCTCACCGGCAATTTGCGCATCGATCCGGTCGAGCAGATCGATTTCGTCGACCGCCTGCGCCGCCGCGCGCTGCCGATCAGCAAGCGCAGCCAGGACCTCGTCGCCGACATCCTGCCGGTGACCAAGGTCGGCGACAGCGTCATCCGCGCCAAATCCGGCTTGCTCGGCGCCGAGCGCGGCGAGCCATCGCTTGGCTGGATGGTCGGTTGGGCCGAGAAGGGCGAGGCGCACACCGTGTTCGCGCTCAACATGGACTGCAAGGAGCCGCGTCTCGTCGGCGAGCGCATGCCGTTGACGCAAGCCTGCCTTGCCGAGATCGGCGCGATCTAGCTGGCGCGTACGAACCTGCTAGCATCCTTCCGACCAAACAAAAGAAAAGGTCTGGAGGATAAAATGAATTCAACGCCACTCTGGCTGTCGTCGCTCACGTTGGCCGCCGCCGGCGGCTGGCTCGCAGCCACGATGTTTGCCGCACCCGCCACCAGCAAGGAGCCGCGCTTTCCGCAGCTCGCCATGGACCAGCTCGACGCCAAGCAGAAGCCGCTCGGCGAGCAGATCATGAAGGTGTCGAGCGTCGGCATCGGCGGGCCCTACAATCCGATGATCCGCAGCCCGGTGCTCGGCCAGCGACTGTTCGACCTGTTCTACTATCTGCGCTGGGAAACCTCGGTCCCGACCAAGCTGAACGAGTTCGCGATCCTGATCATCGGGCGGCAGTGGCGCTCGCAGGTGGAATGGTTCGCGCACGCGCCGCTCGCGGCCAAGGCGGGCCTGTCGCCTGAAATCATCGCGGAGCTGAAGGCCAACAAGCGGCCGTCGAAAATGGCCGAGGACGAGGCCGTGGTCTACGACTTCGTCACCGAGATCACCACGACCAAGAAGGTTTCCGACGAGACTTACACGCGGGCGAAGAAGGTGTTCAACGATCAGCAGATCGTCGATCTCACCGCGGTCGCCGGCAATTACGTGATGGTCGCGATGCTGCTGGCGATGGCCGAAGAGACGGTGCCGCCGGACAAGCAGGAGCCGTTCAAGCCGGGCGAGCCGTAGCGGTTTTTGTTGCGGCCATCCTTCGAGACGCCCGCTGCGCGCGCTCCTCAGGATGAGGACCTGTATCGTGGCGAGATATCAGACCCTCATGGTGAGGAGCGCCGCTTGCGGCGCGTCTCGAACCATGAAGGCCGAGCAGCCTCCCAGCGCCTAGCCCAGCTTGAACAGCGCCTGCAAAAATTCCTCCACCGCCTTGCGCGACTCCGCGGCGGTCGTGGGGTTGCCGCCGACATGCGGGTTCAGCTCGACGCAGGCATCCCTGTAGGTGAAGGGCGCGTTGGTATCGCCGTTCATCAGCACGCCGCCGTCGCCCTCCTTGATATGGCAGTTGCGCACGGTCTGCGCGTTGGCCGACACCGCAACGGTGCTGACGCCGAGCAGGCCGCTGTCGAAGCCGTGGGCGCTGTCGGGGTATTCGGTCAGCACCACATCGCGCCCGGCCGTCTTGAGCCGTCCGACGAACGCCTTGCAGCTCGTCACGGGATTGTAGTCGTCGGGAGTGCCATGGAAGATGCGGATCGGGCGTGCGGCGACGTCGCCGTCGCTTTGATACGTCGTAGAGCAATCCGGATAGAAGGGAATGTAAGCCGCGAACTGCACGCCGGACTTGTTCCAGAGCTTGTTGAAGCGATCGAGGCTCGCATAGAGCGTCGCCTGTCCTCCGCGCGAGAAGCCCATCAGCACGATGCGGTCAGGATCGACGCGGGGATGCTTCGCAAGAATCTCCAGTGAGCGGTAGATGTCGACGATCAGGTTGAGCCGGCCGAGCAGGGCCTGGTTCGGCCCCACCACCGTCAGCCCGCGGCCGGTAAAACCGTCGATCACGAAGGTCGAGATGCCCATGGCGTTGAAAGCGTGCACCCAGGCCTCGGTCGTGGCGCCGACGCCGCTCGAGCCGTGCATCAGCACCACGACGGGAAGTTTGCCGGTGCCCTGGGCGACGCGGAATTCGCCCGCGACCGTCACCGGCTTGCCGGCCACCGCATCGCCGCTGAGGAATTGCTGGTCGGAGAGGGTGAGCGAGGGGATCGGATAGATCTCGGCGCGGGTGGCGACTTCCTTCGGCAGGGATTGCGCGTTGGCGCTACCGGCGAACAGTGTTGAAATGCAGAGCGCCATAGCGACGCGGAATGCCGTCGGCATCGTGATCCTCCCCCATGATTTTCATGGAGTAGAACAACGGACCTGCGCACTGTCAATTTGATGCGCGACGACCTCAGGCCTTATCCGCCTTCTTCGCCATCAGCGCCTGGTCGATCGCAAAGCCGCCGATCTCGCTCATCGCTTCCGAGATCACGTCGCCCTTGCGGGCAAAGCCGGCGGAGAGGACATCGAACTGCATCCGTGCCAGACGCAGCACCTCGAGCGGCACCGAGACCGCGGTGTCGTTGAAGCTGTCGACGGAGGCGCGCAAGCCGTCGAGCTCGGTGGTGAGCTTGCCGATATGGCTTTCCGCATCCTGCATCAGGCCGAGCAGCTTGCCGCGTTCGGCGTCGAATGCCGCGCGCTCGGCCGCCGCGGCCGCGGTCACCTCGGCGAGCTGAGTCCCCAGCGTCGCGATCTGGCTGACCATGGCTTCGGAGGCGAGCGCGGTCGCCTCGCGCAGGTCTACAAGGCGCTTGTTCTCTTCCTGTTGCTCGTGAAACAGCCGTTCGGCCGACATCGCCCGTTGCTTCAGCGATTCGATCAGCGCGGCCGCGCGCAGCAGTATCTCGCCGTTGCGCCCCGACACCATGCTGGCCATCCGCCGCAGGAAGTCGGTGGTTTCGGACGATGAGTTCGGCGGCAGAGGGACGACCGTGGCGGACATGGGTGATGCTTGCAGCCAGACGTGGTGACCGCCGCCGTATCGACTGAGCTCACGCAACATTCGGCGCCTGATCGTGAAGGGAGCAAGCCTGAATCGGCCGGCCCGGTCAACCGGTGGGGGCCGACAAAACGACGGCACTCCCCTCAGGCGTCTTTCTGGCGGCCGATCCGCCCGAGATGGGTGAAGCCGAACCCGGCCGAATATTTCAGGCCGTAGCCGAGCGCCCGGTCGATGCCGATATGGGCGAGCCAGATCATGGCGATGGACAGCGTGAGCGGCGAGGCGAAGCCGAAGCCCAGCGTCAGCAGCGCCACCGGCGCCATGTAGCTGTGGGCGGCATTGTAGACCAGCGCCCCGAATCTGGCGTCGGCGAGGTACGCCAGGAAGCTCAGATCGGGGACGAAGAAGAGCAGGGCGAACACCAGCCACGAGCCGCCCCAGGAGGCGTAGAGCATCACCATCCCCGTGAACAGGGTCAGGCCTTCCAGCCGCAGCAGGATCTTGACGCCGCCGGTCGCCGCGCCGGTCTCGGCCGTTGCTTCATTCATCGTCGTCTCCCAGGCAAAACTTTGTAATTCCTTGCGCTTTGGCGCTGCGGCAAGGCAGCCCTGCGACGCCGAAAGCGGCTTCCCGGCCCGCAAAATGCCGTGTTAGAACCCCCGGCAATCGCATTTAGGCTAAGAACTGGCGGGAGCAAATGAAGAATATCCTGGACGCCCTTGAAGATCGTCGCGCCGGCGCAAAGCTCGGCGGCGGGGAGAAGCGTATCGAAGCGCAGCACGCCCGCGGCAAGCTGACCGCGCGCGAGCGCATCGAGCTCCTGCTCGACAAGGGATCGTTCGAGGAGTTCGACATGTTCGTCGAGCACCGCTCCACCGAGTTCGGTATGGAGAAGAACAAGATCCCCGGCGACGGCGTCGTCACCGGTTGGGGCACCGTCAACGGCCGCAAGACGTTTGTCTTCGCGAAAGACTTCACGGTGTTCGGCGGCTCGCTGTCGGAGACCCATGCGCTGAAGATCACGAAACTTCAGGACATGGCGATGAAGGCGCGGGCGCCCATCATCGGCCTCTATGACGCGGGCGGCGCCCGCATCCAGGAGGGCGTCGCGGCGCTCGCCGGCTATTCCTATGTGTTCCGCCGCAACGTGCTCGCCTCGGGCGTGATCCCGCAGATCTCCGTCATCATGGGCCCCTGCGCCGGCGGCGACGTCTATTCGCCTGCGATGACCGACTTCATCTTCATGGTGAAGAACACCAGCTATATGTTCGTCACCGGCCCCGACGTGGTGAAGACCGTCACCAACGAGGTCGTCACGGCGGAAGAGCTCGGCGGTGCCTCGGTGCACGCCACGCGCTCCTCGATTGCGGACGGCGCTTTCGAGAACGACGTCGAGACGCTCTTGCAGATGCGTCGCCTGATCGACTTCCTGCCGTCCAACAACACCGACGGCGTACCGGAATGGCCGAGCTTTGACGACATCGGCCGGGTCGACATGTCCTTGGACACGCTGATCCCCGACAATCCGAACAAGCCCTACGACATGAAGGAGCTGATCCTGAAGGTCGTGGACGAGGGCGATTTCTTCGAGATCGCGGATGCCTTCGCCAAGAACATCGTCACGGGCTTTGGCCGCATCGCGGGCCGCACCGTCGGCTTCGTCGCCAACCAGCCGATGGTGCTGGCCGGCGTGCTCGACTCCGACGCCTCGCGCAAGGCCGCGCGCTTCGTCCGTTTCTGCGATGCCTTCAACATCCCGATCGTCACCTTCGTCGACGTGCCAGGCTTCCTGCCGGGCACCGCGCAGGAATATGGCGGCCTGATCAAGCACGGCGCAAAGCTGCTGTTCGCCTATTCGCAGTGCACCGTGCCGCTGGTCACCATCATCACCCGCAAGGCCTATGGCGGCGCCTTCGACGTCATGGCCTCCAAGGAGATCGGCGCCGACATGAACTACGCCTGGCCGACCGCCCAGATCGCCGTGATGGGCGCCAAGGGCGCGGTCGAGATCATCTTCCGCAGTGACATCGGCGACCCCGACAAGATCGCCGCGCGCACCAAGGAATACGAAGACCGCTTCCTGTCCCCCTTCATCGCCGCCGAGCGCGGCTACATCGACGACGTCATCATGCCGCACTCGACCCGCAAGCGGATCGCGCGTGCGCTGGCGATGCTGAAGGACAAGAAGGTGGAAACGCCGGCGAAGAAGCACGACAATTTGCCGTTGTGAGGCCTCGTAGCCCGGATGGAGCGTAGCGAAATCCGGGTTCTTAACCCAAGTCCCGCATGTCGCTGATGACCGAAGACGATCCGACCGACGAGATTTCAGACATTGAGACGCGGATCGAGCGGCTTGCCGAGATCGCCGAGCGATGCCGAAAGTACATTCTGGCATCCAAGATCGCGATTGGCGGCGGCGGCGCGCTGTTGTTGATCACGATCCTTGGGTTGTTCGGGACAGGTCTGACCGCGGCGCTCGGATCGATCGCCTTGGTGCTAGGCGGGATCGTGTCGCTCGGTTCGAACATCAGCACGTTGCAGCAAACCGAGAGCGCCATCGGTGCTGCGGAGGCGCTTCGCGCGCAACTGATCGGCAGGATCGACCTTCGCGTGGTCGAGGACACGCCGATGAAATTGGTGTGAGGCGAAATTCGTAGGGTGGGTTAGCCCCGCGACTGCGCGAAGCGCAGTTCGCGCGACGTAACCCATCATCTTTGTTGAGGCATGCGTTGGTGGATTACGCTTGCGCTAATCCGCCCTGCGTTTGACATCCGCCGCGGCGAAATGCGCCATCTGGTCGGCGTGGGCTTTTGCGAACGCTGGACGGCCCGTGGCGCGCGCAACGTAGTCGCGGCAGGCGGGGCTGTCCGCCAACCCATCGAAGCGATCGACGACGCGCAGCACGTCCGACATCAGGATGTCGGCGACGGAGAAGGACCCCGCCAGCCATTCGCGCGCCGCCAGCGCGGTCTCCATGTGCTTGAGGCGTAGCTTGAGGAAGTCGTCGACGAATTTCACGGCAGGTGAGCCATCGGCACTGCCGGTGAACTGAACATCGTCCAGGGCAGGGCCGGCATCTCTACCGAATTGAGCGCCGCGAACACCCATTCGACCGTGTCGCTGCGGCCGCGCGGATCGGTCGGCATCAGCGTGGCGCTGAGCTCACCCAGATGCAGCAGGATCGCGCCGCTCTCGAAGATCGAGAGGTCGCCGTCGGTCAGCCACGGCACCTGGCCGAACGGCTGGTGCGCGAAATGGGTGGCGTCCCGCGGGCCGAACGGCACGCTCGCGACGCGATACGGCAACGCGGCCTCTTCGAGCGCCCAACGCACGCGAAGGTCGCGCACGAAACCTCGCGGCATCTCGGGAACCCAGTCGAAGGTGGTGAGCGTGAGGTTGGCCATGAGGTGTCTCCGTGCTGTCTGGGCATAGGACGGATGAAGGGCGAGCGTTCCGACAGGCGAGGACGTTTTTTCTCTGCACGCAGCGACCGTAGGGTGGGCAAAGGCACACTTGCGCCGTGCCCACCATCTTTTGGCCGACGGTAGAAGTGGTGGGCACGCTCCGCTTTGCCCACCCTACGGGGCCACTGGGCTTCGCTCACTGCCCGAGCTTCGCCAGCTTGCCTTGCTTCGCGGCCTCGACCGCGCGCTCTGCATCCTCCGGCAACAGAATCCGCTCCGCCACCTGCCGCGCCGCCTCGCGCCGGACCGCGGCCACATACGACCCATCATCCGCATAGCGTTCCGCGATCGACAGCCGGGGATCGTGCACTTCCTTCCGCGCGGCCTCCGTCGGTGCGAATGGCACGACCGCGCCTTGCAGCGGATAGAGCGCTGTTGGGCCAAATCCCTGCGCGCGCGGATTCCACGCGGTGTAGGTCGCGCGCGGGACCGCCAATGCGAGTTGGCGGATACCTGCGATGGCCATGCCGTCATTGTCCGCCTTCGGCACGAACACGGGATAGCGGCCGATCTCCTTGGGCGGCAGCACGCTCTGGTCGGAGAAGGCGGCGAGCGTGTGGATGCCGGCGTAGGGCAGGCCGGGGATATCCATCGGCACCGCGCCTTGCGCCGGCACAAGCGTGCCGTGGGCGCGCATGGGGACGCGGCTTGCGGGCGGCTTGATGCCGTCGCTGATCCAGGCGTTGAGGTCGGTGAGCAGCGCGCGCATCGGCCCGCCCGCATGCATCGGGTTTTGCGGCAGCGACATCGCCGGCACGCCCTTGCGCATCACGTCGGAGGCTTCGGCGAAATGCGGCGTGCCTGCGATCATATAGGCGCGGACGTTGTCGGGGAGGTCGAGGTGGTTGCCGGCGAGGTCGGTGACGAGCAGCGATGCGTGCGAGGCCCACCATTCGTGCTCGCTGTCGGTCTGCATCACCTTCGGGCACGTCGCCGAGAGCGCGCAGCGGCGAAGCAGGCCGTCGGTCTTGCCGGAATAGGGATCGCTCAGGCTCGCATAGGTGAAGGGGAACAGGTCGGCCTGCCACGCCGGATCCTGCGGATGGCGCGGGTTGCGGCCGGGCTGGCCGAAGCGGACGTTTGTCGCCATCCGCCGTGTGCCCGCGACATGCGGCATCAGGCCGTCGAACACCGTGCGGCCCTGGAGGTCCTCGTTGAAGCCGAGATAGAGGAAGTCGCGCAGGAAGCGGCCGGATTGCGACACGCCGAAGCCGATCGCGCGGCTGACGGAGGGATGCAGGCCGTTCAGCAGCGGGTTCGCCTGCGTCTCGTCGTGGCGGAGAAAGCTGACGACGTCGCGCACGGCGGCATAGCCCATGCCGAGCGGGACAGGATCGCGCGCGGTGTAGGTGATCTCGTAGAGCGCGCCGGCATCAAAACCGTCGGGCCGGGTGATCTCCACCGTCACGGGATCGACGAGCTTTGCGAGGAGGCCGGAAGGCGCCTGCCGCGCATCGGCCCAGGCGGCGCGTACGGAGACCTTGAGGTCGGCGGCATCAGTCGCCGGCCAGGTCAGCGTCGCGCGCGCGGGATTGGTCGTGTTGTCGAAGACGATCTCTTCGCGCGCGGGCCCGGTGACGGTCTTCAGCACCGGTGCCGTCATCGCCATCTGGCCGGGCTTGGACGGTATGTCGCCCTGCCAGCCGACCCAGACCATCGTAAAGCCCTGGCGGTGCAGGAAGCCGATGCCGGCATCCTCGGCCTTGTCGGCATTGTTGGCGCCGGGCTGGGCGGAATCGTCGAACAATTGCGGTGCCAGCTTGCGGCCGCGATTGGGCACCTCGAGCAGCAGCGTGCCGTTGCCATGGGTGGGATCGGTGGGCCGCAGGATCACGACGTCGGCGGTGGCTGCCACCTTGCCGTCGGAGCTACGCGGCGCGAGCGCGAGGTCGGTGATGACGGCGTTGCGATCGTCGGACGGGTTGAGCGCGAAGGTCGCGCGCGCGGTGATGCGCTCATAGGTGCCGACATCGCCGAAGCTGCGCCCCGCAAAGGCGGGCTCGCGCGCGAGGATGTCGAAGCGGATGATTTCGGCGAGCGAGGCCGTGGGCCACAGGCAGGTGATCGCAACGACGCCCGTGATGATCCTGCGCATGGCCGTTCCTTCCCCCATCGGCGCGATCATGAAGTTCCGTCGCGCGGGCTTTTTGTTGCCGCCACTATAACCGTCTATGCTGCGGCCAAACAACGGGAGGAAACACATGCCTGCTGCCTACTTCGTCGTTCGCGCCACCGTCACCGACGCCAGCAAGCGCGCCGCCTTCGACACATGGTACGAGACGGAGCATGTGCCCGACGCGGTGAAGGCGTTCGGCGTGAGTAAGGCCTGGCGGTTCTGGAGCCTGGACGATCCTTCGCTGCATCAGGCCATGTATCAGTTCGATGACGAGGCCAAGCTGGCTGCGATGCTGAAGGGCGATGCGTTGAAGCAGCTCGTCGCCGATTTCAATCGCGACTGGCCCGACGTGAAGCGCACGCGCGAGACGCTGGTGCTCGCGCAGGAGTTTGGAGCGTAGCCGTAGCCCGCTTGTCCCTGACACCCATGTCATGAACCTGAAGATGCGATTCAGCTTTCGTTCATGTCGTGACCGCGACACTCCCTCTGCATCACTTGCTCGATAGCCTAGAGGACATGTCATGGAGCGTCGGAACTTTTTGAAACTTGCATTCGGCGTCGCGGCTGGAGCCGCGACGTTGACCGCGAGCGCACAAGCTGCGCCGTTGGCGCCGCAGCCGCTCGGTGATCCCGCGCGCGCGCCGCAAGGCAATCCCGACGCTCGTCCCGCCGTCACCACCAGTGAGGAGACCGCGCAGCTCAAGCCCGAGCAGGTGCATTGGCATGGCCATCACCGCCATTGGGGCTGGCGCCGCCGCCACTGGGGTTGGCATCGCCGGCGCTGGCACCGCCACCACTGGTAAGCTCGGCACAAGCCAGGCCTTGAACGGGGATCGCGATTGCGGTCCCCGTTTTGATTCGGAGCTGGCGGATGCGACGTCAGGCGTTCAAAACGAAAATGGCCGCGCAGGCTTTCGCCGCACGGCCATCTCGCAATACGAAAAGGTCAGATCAGATCGGGCGGCAGCGGCCACCCCACCAACGGAAGCCGTACGGGCAGACGCGGGCGCGGGGCACGACGACGACCGGCGGGGCAACCACCACCGGGCCGGGCCGCACAACGACCGCACCGCGCATCGGGCGGCAGCCGCCATAGGCGCCGCGGTACCAGCCGGGGCCGCAGCCACCGGCGGCGCTGGCCGCTTCGCTGAAACCGACGACCGCGCTGGCGAGCATGACGGCGGCAAACAGGTATTTCATGAGATCTTCCTCTTGTCCTTGGGCAGGTTTTTGGAGCGCTTGCGGCGCACAATGAATCAAAAGACACGATTCGACACGTTAAATTTGGGGACGTGCCGACACGTCGCGATCCAAACCTGCCAATCATGACCTGAATGCGGCATGAACATTCTCTGCATGCGGCTTCCGGCGACAGCAATGGCGCTGGAGCGCCGTTCCGATGGAATCGGAACGGGGCTCCATGTTTTTTGTTTTGTCGCGTTTTCTTGACGCGAACCGGTATCCACTTCGCTCGAAAACGCTCTAGCGACCGAGAAAGCCCAGCACCAATTCCTTGTACTTCTCCGGCGCCTCCAGGAAGACGAGGTGGCCGGTGTCCGGGATCACTTCGGCCCGCGCGTTCGGCATCTTTGCGGCGAGCGCCTTTGCGAGCTCCGCGTTCTGGCCCATTTTCGCGCGCAATGCCTCCGGCGCGTTCGGACGGCCCGGCGCGTTGTGATCGTTGGCGCCCATGATGAACAGCGTCGGCTCGGTGATCAACGCGACCTCGTGCGCGACTGGCTCGCGATAGATCATCTGGCCGGAGCTGACGTAGGCGCGCAGCCAGCGCGGATAATCGGGACTGCCCTTGATGTTGAAGCGGGCGTCGACGAACGGCGTGATCGCGTCGCCCGGCAGCTTGATCGCGTAATTGGTCTGGAGCTGCTTGCGGTAGCCGTCGGGTGTGAGCTTGTCCTCGCTCTCGATGATCTTCTCGGTCGGCGTCGGCGGCACATAGAGACGGTAGTCTTCCAGCCCGATCGGCGCGGTCAGCACGAGATGGGCGACGCGATCCGGATAGGCGCGGGCGATGCGCACGCCCAGCATGCCGCCGAGCGAATGCGCGACGACCTCAGCTTTGTCGATCTTGAGATGATCGAGCAGCGCAATGGTGTTGCGCGCCAGCGTGTCGAAGTGCAGTTCGCCTTGCGGCTTGGAGGATTTGCCGAAGCCGATCTGGTCCGGCACGATCACGCGAAAACCGGCGTCACTGAGCATCTTGATGACGGGCGCCCAGTAGCTCGACGGAAAATTGCGCCCGTGCAGCAGCACGACGGTGCGGCCGTTCGGCCGCTCGGGCGCGACGTCCATATAGGCCATGCTGAGCTGCTCGCCGTCATTGATGACAGGCAGCAGATGCACGGGATACGGATAGGCAAAGCCTTCGAGCGCGATGCCATAGGGCTCGCGCGGGGTAGTGTCGGCGGCGTAAGCGAAAGAGAGCGGGGCGGTGAGAAGGGCGGCGGCAAGCGCGACCGGGAGGAGGCGGTTCATGAAGATCTCGTAATTGGAGCCGTCATTCCGGGGGCACGTCGAACACGCGAACCCGGAATCTTGAAGTTCCAGGTTCGATGCTTTGCATCGCCCTGGAACGACACTGCGCTTAAAGCGATGGATGGCCGGGTCAAGCCCGGCCATGACGGAAGGCGTGGTTCACACGCAAACGTGCGATCTCACGCACCTGGCGTGATCAATCCTTCCCGGTCCCGAACAGCGTCGCAAACTGCTTCTCGCCGGTACGGGTGAAATTCACCACGCGGCTGCCGGGCGTGGCGTCGCGCGCGGCCCATTTCAGCTCGGCGAACCGCTGCATCATGGCGGCGCCCAGCGTGCCGGCGAGATGATGGCGCCGCTCGCTCCAGTCCAGGCACGCCTTGCACACCGGACGGCGCGGATGGGTGAGCATGTCGGGCGAGATCTGCAAATGCTTTGCGAGAAAGCGCTCGCCCTCGGCCGTCAGCTCGATGTCCTGCTTCTTCTGCCTGACCAGGTTTCGCGTGCGTAGACTGTCGAGCATCTGCACGCCGAGATCGCCGGCGAGGTGGTCGTAGCAGATCCGCGCGCGCCGCAGCGCCGGATCCTTCGGCCCGGTGCGCACGCGCATGTGGCCGGTGCGCGCGGCAAGTCCCGCAAGGCCTTCGAGCACGCCGGCGACGTCATCGTCGGTGAGGCGGTAGTAGCGGTGGCGGCCCTGCTTCTCCGGCTCGATCAGCCCGCCGGCCTCGAGCTTGGCCAGATGCGAGCTCGCGGTCTGCGGCGTGATGCCGGCCTCCTGCGCGAGCTCGCTCGCCGTCAGCGCGCGGCCGTTCATCAGCGCGGTGAGCATGTTGGCGCGGGCGGGGTCGCCGACCAGCGAGGCAATCATGGCGATGTCAGGACCTGATTTCATGCTTCGATGGTAGCCGAAGCATTGCGGTGGAGCAAGGACGTAGTCTGTCCCTGCGAACACGTCATTGCGAGCGAAGCGAAGCAATCCAGTTGCTTCAGCGGCGACGGTGTTGCTCGCGCTTGCCGCAATGAAAAATCAGGGAGCTCACCATGTCCGTCACCGTCTTCATCCGCTACCAGCTCGATCCCTTCAAGCGTGCGCAGTTCGAGGAGTACTCGAAGCGCTGGCTCACCATCATCCCGAAATGCGGCGGCGACCTGATCGGCTATTTCATGCCGCATGAGGGCACCAACAACATCGCGTTTGCGCTGATCACCTTCGAGAGTCTGGCCGCCTATGAGGCCTATCGCGCCCGGCTGCGGCAGGACGCAGACGGCATGGCCAACTTCCATTTCGCCGAGGAGAACAAATTCATCCTCGCGGAAGAGCGCACCTTCCTGCGCAAGGTGGTATTGTAGACCGCCAACGCAAAGGAGACGCCCATGATTGCCGTGATTTTCGAAGTCTGGCCCAAGCCGGAACATCGCCAGGACTACTTCGACCTCGCGGCCGACCTGAAGCCGATCCTGCAAACCATCGATGGCTTCATTTCGGTCGAGCGCTTTGAAAGCCTGACCGAGAAGGGCAAGATCCTGTCGGTGTCGTTCTGGCGCGACGAGGCAGCCGTCCAGGCGTGGCGCAACACGATGGAGCACCGGCGCACGCAGGCAAAGGGCAGGGCGAAGATCTTTGCCGATTATCACTTGCGCATCGCCAGCGTCATCCGCGACTACGGTATGAATGATCGCGAGCAGGCGCCGAAGGACAGCCGCGCCGTGCACGACGCGCACTAGCTTTTGCGGGCGCGCACTGGCGCTGCCCAGTGCGCGCGCTTATGTCTGCGCGGCCAACAAGGGAGAGAAACATGCATGTGACAACCGCTGACAAGCGCGCGACGTTCAAGACGATGCACGAGAGCGGCTGCTTCATCCTGCCCAATCCGGTCGACGTCGGCAGCGCCAAGGCGTTGCAGCATCTCGGTTTCAAGGCACTGGCCTCATCGAGCGCGGGCTTTGCCTGGACCATCGGCAAGGCCGACAACCACGTCACGGTCGACGACGTCTGTCAGCATCTGGCAGCATTGTGCTCGGCCGTCGACATCCCCGTGAATGCGGATTTCGAGGGCGGCTTTGCCGTCGAGCCGGACAAGGTCGCGGACAATGTCGAGCGCGGTGTGCGCACCGGCGTCGCCGGCCTCTCGATCGAGGATTCCACCGGCGACAAGGACAAGCCGCTCTACGAGCGCGCGCTGGCGGTCGAGCGCATCAAGGCGTCGCGCAAGGCGATCGGCGACAGCGGCACGCTGCTGGTCGGCCGCTGCGAGGCGTATTTGTGGGGCGTGACCGACCTCAAGCTCGTCATCGACCGGCTCACGGCCTATGCGGACGCAGGCGCCGATTGCCTCTACGCGCCGGGCCTGAAGACGCGCGAGGACATCGCCGCCGTGGTGAAGGCTGTCGCACCAAAGCCGTTCAACCTGCTGATCGGCGCGTCCGGCCTGTCCTTGCAGGAGGCCGCTGATCTCGGCGTGCGCCGCATCAGCGTCGGCGGCTCGCTCGCCCGCGCCGCCTGGGGCGGCTTCATGCGCGCCGCGAAGGAGATGGCGGAGAAGGGGACCTTTACGGAGCTCGGCACCGGCTATTCCGGCGGCGAACTCAACAAGATGTTCAGCTAAACGAAAAGCGGCGGGATGTAAGGTCCCGCCGCTCTCTCATCCTCTCGGTGTCATGCCCCCCGCAAGCGGGGCATCCAGTACGCCGCGGCCTCTCGATTCAATCTCCGCCGCTGGTCGAATACTGGGTCGCCCGGTCAAGCCGGGCGACGACAGCTGTTGTCGTTACTTCGCGCCCTCGGACGGGGCGGCCGGATCAGGCGCCGCCGGCTTGCTCGGGGCAGCACCCGTGGTCACGCCGGGTCCCGTGTTGTTGCGCGGCGTCACATCGCGCATGCCGGGAGGCGCGGCCGGATTCGCAGGCGGAGCCTGCTGGGCGGTCTGCGTTGCCGGCGTGTTGCTGGCCTGGTTGCCGGTGCTCGTGTTGTTCAGTCCGTAGAACACGGCACCCAGTACCAAGGCGATCGCCACTGCGAACAAGGCTACCTTGCCGCTGGAGGCGGGGCCTTCGCCAAGCTCGGGATCGACCTGAAGCTCGGCATCCCGTCGCGCCGCACGGACATACTCATCATCGGCGAGATTCGGGCGATACGGATCGTTGGGAAAACGGTCGTCAGCCATCGATTTTGTCTCCTCGATTATTGCGGCTGGACAACCCCTAGATGCGAGATTCTGTTCCGCCCTCCTTAGTGCTTTCGTCGCATGTTGCCCTTGCGCGAGGAATCGGGAACCTGTTCATTTTGGAACCGTGCGCGTCGGTTCCATCGATGGGGAAGGGAACAAGGCGATGTGGAGCTTGCCGCCGAGCGATAGCGTGCTGCATCTGTTGTCGCTGGTCGCTGTCGCAGCGCAAGGCATGACCGCCGCGCTCGCGGCCGGCCGCCGGAGCATGGACTGGCTCGGCGTCTGCTTCCTCGGCTGCATCACCGCGCTCGGCGGCGGCACCTTGCGCGATCTCTTCCTCGGGCACTATCCGCTGGCCTGGGTCGCTCATCCCATCTATCTCGCGCTGGCCGGCGGCGCCGCCTTCCTCACCATTCTGATCGCGCGGCTCGTGCACCGGCTGAAGGTGGCCTTCATCGTGCTCGATGCCATCGGTCTCGTCGTCTTCACCATGGCCGGCTGCGACATCGCCTGGCAGACGAACCCCGCGCTGCCGATCGTCATCGTCTCCGGCATGGTGACCGGCTGCGCGGGCGGGGTGCTGCGCGACGTGCTCTGCAACGACGTGCCGCTGCTGTTCCGCTCCGAGCTCTACGCGACCGTTTCCGTGGCGACCGGCCTGTTCTACGCCACCGCCTTCGGCCTCAATCTCAACGCGGAGCTCTGGACCATCTTGACGTTTATCCTCGGCATCAGCTTCCGCCTGCTCGCGGTGCGCTACAAATGGGAGATGCCGAAATTCGTGTTCACGGAAGGTGAGGAGCGGTAGGGCTTACTTCGCCTTTCGTAGAGTTTGAGCGCTATCGCATCCACGGCGTCATGGCCGGGCCTGTCCCGGCCATCCACGACCTTTGCCACGGCACGAAAGAACGTGGATGCCCGGGACAAGCCCGGGCATGACGACCTCTGGTGAATACTGAGGAGCGTGAACTACTGCTCCTTCCGCGCCTTCGCCACCTGCGCCGTGGTCACCAGCGGCGCGGCGTTGCCCCAGGAATTGCGGATGTAGTTCGTCACTGCGGCGATCTCTTCGTCGGACAATTGCTTGGCATAGCCCGGCATCTCGCCGGCGTTGGGCGCGCGTGGCGTCGTCACGGTGTGGGCGCCGTCGAGGATGATGCGCAAGCTGGAGGACGGATTGACCGATTGCAGAAGCGCGTTGCCGGGCAGCGGCGGATAGATGCGCGGCGCGCCGGAGCCGTCGGCTTCATGGCACGCGATGCAAAGTTTTGCGTAGACGGCCTGGCCGGCCTTCATCTCGGCCTCGTCGGGCGGCGTCACGATCGTCTCGCGCCGCGACGCCGGCAGACTCTTCAGATATTCCGCGATGGCGCGCACATCGGCATCGCTCATCTTCGAGGTCGAGCCGACGACCACCTCGGCCATCAGCCCGCCGGCATGGCTTTTGACGTTTCGCCCGCTTTGCAGATATTCGGTGATGTCTTCGACGCTCCATGACTTCAGCCCGGTGCGCGCGGCGCCATCGAGCCTTGGTGCGTACCAGCCGCCGACCTCGTTGCCCGACAGCGCCTGCGCAGTTTTGTCCGCGCCGAAATAGTTCTTCGGCGTGTGGCAGGCGCCGCAATGGCCGAGCCCGGTGACGAGATAGCCGCCCCTGTTCCACGCAGCGCTCTGGCTCTGGTCCGGCTCGAACAGGGCGGGCTTGAAATACATCGCGTTCCAGAGCCGCATCAGGCCGCGATAGCCGAACGGCCAGCGCAACTCCGGCGGCTTGTTGCGGCTTGCGACGGGCGCCAGCGTTCCGAGATAGGCCCGGATCGCCAACGTGTCGTCCTTCGTCACCTTCGTGAAATAGGGATAGGGGAAGGCCGGGTAATAGTTCGAGCCGTCGGGCGCGATGCCGGTGCGCACCGCGCGGGTGAAATCGGCGTCGGTCCAGGCGCCGATCCCGGTGTCACGATCCGGCGTCAGGTTCGGCGCGTAGATCGCGCCGAAGGGCGTATCGATGCGCTTTCCGCCCGCGAATGGCTTTGCCGGATCGGTGGTGTGGCAGCCCGCGCAGTCGCCGGCCTCGACCAGCGCCTTGCCATAGGCGATCAGCTCCGGCGATGGCTCGGCGGCGCGGGCCGCGCTCGCAACTGCACTGCACAATGCGACAACAGCCAGAATCATTCGCATCGAAAGCTTCCCCTGCGACCAATCGCCCGGATAGGAGCCTCACGTCGTTTCGCGTCGGTGGGGGTATGGTGACACAAATTGAAAATGCTTGATGCCTTTGCAGCCACGAAATTGCGATTATTACCCGGCGCTTCCTTTGGTCCAGATTTGTGATGCGGAGCGTTAAATATCCGACATAGAGTGGCGGAGTTGGTCGGCGCGCCCTAGCTAAAAACAACGGGCAGGCAACGGCTTAAGTGGCCAAACGCTCAAACGGGCGGAAGAGGACAAGAATGGGTATCAACCAGGGTCCGATCAGTCTCGACCAGAAATACACCCAGGAAACCGGACACGTCTTCACCACGGGCATCCAGGCCCTGGTCCGGTTGCCGATGGCCCAGATCCGGCGCGACCGCGCCAACGGCCTCAACACCGCGGGCTTCATCTCCGGCTACCGTGGCTCGCCGCTCGGTGGCTACGACCAGCAGCTCTTTGCGGCGCGAAAACATCTCGAGCAGTACAACATCAAGTTCCAGCCCGGCGTGAACGAGGATCTGGCGGCGACCGCGGTGTGGGGCTCGCAGCAGCTCAACCTCTCGCCCGGCGCCAAATATGATGGCGTCGTCGGCATCTGGTACGGCAAGGGCCCCGGCGTCGATCGCTGCGGCGACGTGTTCCGCCACGGCAATGCCGCCGGCTCGGCCAAGAACGGCGGCGTGCTGTGTCTGGCCGGCGACGACCACGGTGCAAAATCCTCCACCGTTCCGCATCAGTCCGACCACGCCTTCATGTCGGCTTTGATGCCGTATCTCTATCCCTCCAGCATCCACGAAATGATCGAGATGGGCCTGCTCGGCATCGCGATGTCGCGCTATTCGGGCTGCTGGGTCGGCATGAAGGTGATCACGGAGACGGTGGAGACCACCGCCGAGATCGACCTCACCGACGAGATGAAGCCGTTCATCATCCCGCCCGATTTCGAGCTGCCGCCCGGTGGCCTCAATCTGCGCTGGCCTGACGACCGCTTCGAGCAGGACCGCCGCCTCCAGGACTACAAGGGCTTTGCCGCGATCGCCTTTGCGCGCGCCAACAAGGTCAACCGCGTCACCATGGATTCGCCGAACGCCCGTTTCGGCATCATGGCGTCAGGCAAGAGCTATGAGGACGTCCGCCAGGCGCTGCGCGAGCTCGGGATCACCGAGGAGGTCGCCGCCAAGATCGGGCTTCGCCTCTACAAGATCGGCATGCCCTGGCCGCTGGAGCCGGAAGGCGTGCGCCAGTTCGCGGTCGGGCTCGAAGAGATCTTCATCATCGAGGAGCGGCGCGAGATCGTCGAGAACCAGGTCAAGCAGGAGCTGTTCAACTGGCGCGACGACGTCCGCCCGCGCATCGTCGGCAAGATGGACGAGCACGACAAGCGCTTCCTGACCTTCGCCGCCGAGCTCAGCGTTGCCTCGCTTGCGACTTCGCTCACCGAGCGACTGCTTCGACTTAATCTCAACCCCGAGATTGCGGAGATGCTCCGCGTCAAGGCCGACTGGTTCAACGGCCGCCAGGCCACGCAAATGCAGGCGACGGCGCCTGTCTCCCGCACTCCCTATTTCTGCTCGGGTTGTCCCCACAACACATCCACAAAAGTCCCCGAAGGCAGCCGTGCGCTTGCCGGGATCGGCTGTCACTTCATGGCGCTGTGGATGGATCGCTCGACCGAGACATTCACCCATATGGGCGGCGAGGGCGTGCCGTGGGTCGGCATTGCGCCCTTCACCAACGAGAACCACATCTTCGCCAATCTCGGCGACGGGACCTACTTCCACTCCGGCCTTCTCGCCATCCGGCAGGCGGTCGCCTCCAAAACCAACATCACCTACAAGATCCTCTACAACGACGCCGTCGCAATGACGGGTGGCCAGCGCCATGACGGCGATCTCTCGCCGCAGCAGATCACGTTCCAGCTCCACGCCGAAGGCATCCGCGAGATCTACCTGGTCTCGGAGGCGCCCGACACCTATCCTGCCGACACCATCGCGCCCGGCGTGAAGCTGTATCACCGCGACGAACTCGACAACGTCATGAAGATGTGCCGCGAGTACAAGGGCACCTCGGCGATCGTCTTCGTGCAGACCTGCGCGGCCGAAAAGCGGCGCCGCCGCAAGCGCGGCCTGATGGAGGATCCGGCGCGCCGCGTCATGATCAACCCGGCGGTCTGCGAAGGCTGCGGCGATTGCTCGGTGCAGTCGAACTGCATCTCGGTCGAGCCCCTGGAGACCGAGTTCGGCCGCAAGCGCGCCATCAACCAGTCGTCCTGCAATAAGGACTATTCCTGCGTGAAGGGCTTCTGCCCGTCCTTCGTCACCGTCGACGGCGGCAAGCCGCGCCACCGCGCGCCGGCCGATCTCGGTGACATCGGCGAGCTGCCGGAGCCCGCGTCTCGGCCGACGGTGGATAAGCCCTATAATATCGCAGTCGGCGGTGTCGGCGGCACCGGTGTGCTCACGATCGGTGCGCTGCTCGGCATGGCCGCTCATATCGAGGGCAAGGCCTCGATGATCCTCGACATGTCGGGCCTGGCGCAGAAGGGCGGGGCGGTGCTCAGTCACGTCCGTCTGTCGGATCATCCGGCCGAGGTGACCTGCTCGCGCATCGTCACTGGTACGGCGGATCTCGTGCTCGCCGCCGACGAGGTGGTCGCGGTCGCCAAGGACACGATCTCGCTCTGCGACACCAGCCGCACCCGCGGCATCATCAACAGCCACGTCATTCCCACCGCCGACTTCGTCCTCAACCGCGACTTCAACTTCCAGACCCGCAAGCTGAACGGGCTGCTGGAAACGGCCCTGCACAAGGACTCGGTGTTCTTCGATTTCACCAAGCCGGCCGAGCAGCTGCTCGGCGACAGCATCGCCACCAACATGATGATGATGGGCTACGCCTATCAGAAAGGCCTGTTCCCGCTGTCGGCTGAATCGATCGAGCAGGCGATCGAGGTCAACGGCGTCGCGATCAAGATGAACAAGGAGGCCTTCCGCCTCGGCCGCCTCGCGGTCGCCGATCCCCAGCGTCTCGCCGACATGCTGAAGGGGACGGACGAGGTTGTCGCGCCGAAGACGCTCGACGCAATGACGCTGGATGAGGTCGTTGCGCATCGCGCCAAGCACCTGACCGCCTACCAGAGCGGCCGCCTCGCAAAACGCTATCGCAAGCTGGTCGACCAGGTTCGCGATACCGCCAAGCAGGGCGGTTATGACGATGCGCTGCCGCGCGCGGTCGCGGTGAACTACGCCAAGCTCCTGGCCTACAAGGACGAATACGAGGTTGCGCGCCTCTACACCGACGGTGCTTTCGAGCAGCAGCTCCGCGACCAGTTCGAGGGCGACTTCAAGTTCAACTTCAATCTGGCCCCGCCGATCCTCAGCCGCGGCGTCGACGCGCTGGGTCGCCCGAAGAAGCGCGCCTTCGGCCCGTGGATGCTGAAGGCATTCAGGGTGCTCGCGAAATTCAAGTTCCTGCGCGGCACCTCGCTCGACATTTTCGGCCGCAGCGCAGACCGCAAGCTCGAGCGCGATCTGATCGTGGGCTACGAGAAGGACGTCGCCACCGTGCTCGGCCTGTTGTCGCCGGTCACGGTCGACACGGCAGTGGAATTGCTCTCGCTGCCCGACCGCATCCGCGGCTACGGCCCGGTGAAGGAGAAGGCCGTCGCGGACGCGAAAGCCCGCTACGCCCAGCTCGCCGCCGACCTCGCAAGCCCGCCGCCCGCGCCGAGGCAGATCGCGGCGGAGTAGGGCGGTTGCATCGTCCGGTAGGGTGGGCAAAGGCGCAAAGCGCCGTGCCCATCATCTCACCACGATTGAGCCGCAAGAGGTGGGCACGCTTCCGCCTTCGCTCTTCGAGCTACGGCGGACAAGTCGCTTTGCCCACCCTACGATTTCGTCTTTGAAATCAACCACCGTCCTACTGTGCATGGGGTTGTTTTCGCAAAAAAGAAAATCGCTTGTGCCGTCGGGCAAAACACCTTTAGGACTCTGGCCGTCATTGCGAGCGCAGCGAAGCAATCCAGAAATGCCTCCGCGGATAGACTCTGGATTGCTTCGCTGCGCTCGCAATGACGACGCGGTGGCAGAGTGGCCTTCCCGCCGCACTTCGAGATTGCGGTAGCCGGGAGTTGCGCCAACGCGCTGCCCTCTCGCCCGACGGAATATTTCCGCGCTTGCCAAGCTGGCCCCCGCGGTTCAGAAAAACGGAGCAAGAAGAAACGCGAGCGCGGAGACCTGACGTTTTGACCATCAAGGGCAAGGCCTACATTGCCGGGATCTACGAACACCCGACCCGGCATGCGCCGGACAAATCCACCGCCCAGCTCCATGCCGAGGTCGCCAAGGGCGCGATCGAGGATGCCGGGATCAGCAAGGACGACGTCGACGGCTATTTCTGCGCGGGCGACGCCCCCGGCGGCGCATGGCCGATGGTCGATTATCTCGGCCTGAACACCAAAAAACTCCGCCACGTCGATTCCACCGAGACCGGCGGCTGTTCCTACATCATTCATCTCGGCCATGCCGCTGAAGCCATCGCGGCCGGCAAGTGCTCGATCGCGCTGATCACGCTCGCCGGCAAGCCGCGCACTGGCGTGATGCCGCCGCGCGCGGCCGGCGCGGAGGCCGATTTCGAGTCCGCTTACGGTGCGACCACGCACAATGCCTATGGCATGTGTGCCATGCGCCACATGCACGACTATGGCACCACCAGCGAGCAGCTCGCCTGGATCAAGGTCGCTGCCTCGCATCACGCGCAGTACAATCCGCATGCGATGCTCAAGGATGTCGTCACCGTCGAGGACGTCCTGAACTCGCCGATGATTTCCGATCCGCTGCATCGCATGGATTGCTGCGTCGTCTCCGACGGCGGCGGCGCGCTGATCGTCACGACGCCGGAGATTGCGAAGAGCCTGAAGAAGCCGCTGGTCAAGCTGATCGGCCATGGCGAGGCGATGAAGGGCCCGCGCGGCGGCAAGGATCTCGATCTCACTTACTCCGCCGGCATCTGGTCCGGCCCGCGCGCGTTCGAGGAAGCCGGCATCACGCCGAAGGACATCAAGTACGCCTCGATCTACGACAGCTTCACCATCACGGTGCTGATGCAACTCGAGGACCTCGGCTTCTGCAAGAAGGGCGAGGGCGGCAAGTTCGTCGCCGACGGCAATCTGATCTCGGGCGTCGGCAAGCTGCCGTTCAACACTGACGGTGGCGGGCTCTGCAGCAACCATCCCGTCAATCGCGGCGGCATGACCAAGATCATCGAGGCCGTCAGGCAGCTGCGCGGCGAGGCGCATCCGAAGGTGCAGGTCAAGAATTGCGATCTCGCCATCGCCCACGGCACCGGCGGCCTTTTGGGCGTTCGCCACGCCGCCTCGACGGCCATTCTGGAGCGCGTGTGATGAGCGAAGCGAAAAAGTATCCGGCACCGGTCACGAACCCCGAGACCGCCGCATTCTGGGACGCCGCGAAGCAGGGCAAGTTCATGATCAAGCGCTGCACCGCCTGCGGTGAAGCGCATTACTTCCCGCGCTCGATCTGCCCGTTCTGCTACTCCGACAAGACGGTGTGGGAGGAGGCTTCGGGCGAGGGCACGATCTACACGTGGAGCCTGATGCGGAAGTCGCCGACCGGTCCCTACGCCATCGGCTACGTCACGCTGAAGGAAGGTCCGTCGGTGCAGACCAACTTCGTCGACTGCGATCTCGAGAAGCTCAAGATCGGCCAGAAGGTGAAGGTGGTGTTCAAGCCGACCGACGGCGCACCGCTGCCGTTCTTCACGCCGGCGTAATTTCTTCCTTCCCCCCTTGTGGGGGAAGGTGGCATAGGCCGCCTCCGGCGGCCGTCCTTAAGAGAAGCCGAAGCGAAGCTTCGGCTACGGCGCCGGATGAGGGGTATCGCTCCGCGGAGAAAATTTTCCGTGCGGAGGAAACCCCTCACCCCAGTGAGTTTGTTGCGAGCACCTCGTGGCCCTCTCCCACAAGGGGAGAGGGCACATCAACGGGCACCGCTTCTCGCGGAGAGAGCCGGGAGGAAACCAGAAAAATGTCCGCCAGATACGAAGAACTCAAAGGCCTCAAAAATCTCGGCCAGAAATATTCCTACTCCGATCGCGAAGTCATGCTCTACGCCTATGGCATCGGCCTCGGCGCCGATCCGATGGACGAGAAGGAGCTCGCCTTCGTCAACGAGGGCACGCTGACACCGCGGCCGCTGAAGGTGGTGCCGACCTTTGCGTCCGTCGCGGCCTGGGGTTCGGGGCCCGGCGAGATGAACCTCAACCGCGTCATGGTGGTCGACGGCGAGCGCGACATCACCTTCCACCAGCCGCTGCCGGTGGCCGCGAATATCACGGCCGATTCCTCCGTGGTCGAAGTCTACGACAAGGGCAAGGACAAGGGCGTCGTCATCAGCCACCAGACCGTGCTGAAGAACGAGAAGGGCGAGAAGCTCGCAACGCTGGTCGCCTCGCGCTTCGCCCGCGGCGACGGCGGCTTTGGCGGGCCGAACCTGACCCAGCCCGATCCGCACAAGATACCCACGCGGAGCCCCGACAGGACCATCGATATCGTCACGCGCCCCGACCAGGCGCTGGTCTATCGCCTCTGCGGCGATCGCAACCCGCTGCACAGCGATCCCGAGTTCGCCAAGAAGGCCGGCTTCCCGCGCCCGATCCTGCACGGCATGTGCACCTACGGCATCACCTGCCGCGGCGTACTGCAGACTTATGCCGAGTACGACGCGTCGGCCTTCCGTCAGCACGTCGCGCGGTTCTCCTCGCCGGTTTATCCCGGCGAGACCGTGACCATGGACCTCTGGAAGGACGGCGACGTGATCTCGTTCGAGGCCAAGGTGAAGTCGCGCGGCGTCACGGTGATCAAGAACGGCAAGACGGTGCTGGGTTAGGACGGTCTCGTGCCCCGGACGCAGCGCAGCGCTTCTTCAGCGGTGCGCTGCAGAGCCGGGGCCCAGAGCGTGCCTAAGAGAGAATGCCTCCCGGCTCTGCGACGCAGCGTTGCACGCTGCATCGCGTCCGGGACACAAGAGAACAATAATTAGCA
This sequence comes from Bradyrhizobium sp. 63_E2_N1_3, assembly GCF_052076005.1. Classification (NCBI taxonomy): domain Bacteria; kingdom Pseudomonadati; phylum Pseudomonadota; class Alphaproteobacteria; order Hyphomicrobiales; family Nitrobacteraceae; genus Bradyrhizobium; species Bradyrhizobium sp. 63_E2_N1_3. Next base: position 3,796,433 of record NZ_CP197235.1, read on the forward strand.
GGGAGAGGCCACCATGGGACTACTCGACGGCAAGGTTGCGCTGATCACCGGCGCGGGCGGGGGGCTTGGTGAGGCCTACGCAAAACTGTTCGCGCGGGAAGGGGCCTCGGTCGTCGTCAACGATCTCGGCGGGCCCCGTGACGGCTCCGGCGCCGACAAGTCGATGGCGCAGCTCGTGGCGGACGCGATCAAGGCCGAGGGCGGCAAGGCGGTCGCCAACGGCGCCGACATCTCCACCATGGAGGGCGGCCAGTCGGTGTTCGACGACGCCATCAAGCATTTCGGCCGCGCCGATATCCTCGTCAACAATGCCGGCATTTTGCGCGACCAGACCTTTTCCAAGGCGTCCGAGTCCGACTGGGACAAGGTGATCAAGGTGCACCTGAAAGGCACCTTTTGTTGCACCATGCCGGTGTTTCGCTGGATGCGGGAAAACGGCGGCGGCGTCATCGTCAACACCTCCTCGACCTCGGGCCTGATCGGTAATTTCGGCCAGACCAATTACGGCGCGGCCAAGGGCGGCATCTGGGGCCTGTCCAACGTGCTGGCGATCGAGGGCCGGAAGTACAACATCCGGATCTGGACACTGGCCCCGGGCGCGCTGACCCGCATGACCGCAGACCTGCCCCGCTATAAGGAGAACCCCGGCGCGGCGCTGGGGCCGGACGGCATCGCGCCGGCCGTGCTATACATGGTCAGCGACTTGTCGGGCGACCAGACCGGCAAGGTGCTGGGCGTGTCCGGGCCCCGCGGCGTGCGCGAAATGCGGATGATGGAAATGGACGGCTGGAAACCGCCGCACTCGGGCTGGAAGGCCCAGGATATCGCCGATCACGCCAAGGAGATCTTCTTCTCCGAGGAGCAGATCAAGATGGGGGCGCGACGGTTTTAGCCAAAACTGTCATTCCGGGACGCGACGACGTCGCGATCCCGGAAAGACGATAGCCGATAGGATTGAGAGACCCAATGAAACTGACCGCCGACGCCAAGGGCACCTTCGCAATCGCGCCGACACCGTTCCACGATGACGGCCGGATCGACGAGCGCTCGATCGACCGCCTGACCGATTTCTACGAGGAGGTCGGCTGCGACGGCGTCACGGTGCTGGGCATCCTCGGCGAGGCGCCGAAGCTCGATGCCGCGGAGGCCGAGCAGGTGGCGGTGCGCTTCGTCAAGCGCGCCAAGAAGATGCAGGTGATCGTCGGCGTCTCCGCGCCGGGCTTTGCCACCATGCGCTCGCTGGCGAAGGCCTCGATGGATGCCGGCGCGGCCGGCGTGATGATCGCGCCGCCGCCGTCGCTCCGTACCGACGACCAGATCGTCGGCTACTATAAGCAGGCGGCCGAGGCGATCGGGCCCGATGTGCCCTGGGTGCTGCAGGATTATCCGCTGACGCTCTCGGTGATCTTCACCCCTGCGGTGATCCGCAAGATCGTCACCGACAATCCGAATTGCGTGATGCTCAAGCACGAGGACTGGCCGGGTTTGGAAAAGATCTCGACGCTGCGCAGCTTCCAGAAGGACGGCTCGCTCCGTCCGCTCTCGATCCTCTGCGGCAATGGCGGACTCTTTTTGGACTTCGAGATGGAGCGCGGCGCCGACGGCGCCATGACCGGCTACGCTTTCCCGGAGCTCCTGATCGACGTCGTGCGCCTCTCGAAGGAGGGCAAGCGTGACGCTGCGCATGATCTGTTCGACGCGCATCTGCCGCTGATCCGCTACGAGCAGCAGCCAGGTGCAGGTCTGGCGGTGCGCAAGCACGTGCTGCAGAAGCGCGGCATCATCTCTTCCAGCGCCCAGCGCAAGCCGGGCGCGACCATCACGCCGGCGGCGAAGGCGGAGGTCGATTACCTCCTGTCGCGCGTCGCCCGCGTCGACAAGCGCGCCAATCTTGGCCCGCAATCCAGCGCCGCAGGTTAGTTGAATGCCCGAGACATCAGCATCACGCCCGGCTTCGACCATCCTTCTGCTCCGTGACGGCGCAAAGGAAATCGAAGTCTTCATGATGGTCCGCCATCATCAGATCGAGTTCAACTCGGGCGCGCTGGTGTTTCCCGGCGGCAGTGTCGATGCCGGCGACAACGAGATCGTCGCCCGTGCTGACCTCTATTCGGGCGGCGAGGGCCTGAGTGAATCGGATCGCGGTTTTCGGATCGCCGCGATCCGCGAGACCTTTGAGGAGAGCGGCATCCTGCTGGCGCGGGCGAAGGGCGCGGGCACGCCGATCGATGCCAAGCGCGCCGGCGAGATCGCCGACAAGCATCGCGTCGCCCTCAACGAGCACAAGATCAGCTTCCTGAGCATCTTGGCCGACAACGGCCTCCAGCTCGCGCTTGATACGCTCGTGCCCTACGCGCATTGGATCACGCCGGAGGGCATGCCGAAGCGGTTCGACACCTGGTTCTTCCTCGCGGCCGCACCGCCCGATCAGCTCGGCGCCCATGACGGCCGGGAGTCCACCGACTCGATCTGGGTGTCGCCGCGAGAGGCGGTGGAGGGCGGCGAGAGCGGCCGCTTCAAGCTGCCGTTCCCGACCACGCGCAACCTGATCCGCCTCGCCAAGCAGGGCAGCGTGGGCGCCGCGCTGGAGCACGCCCGCGGCATGTCGGTCGTCACGGTGATGCCGGTCATGACCAAGACCGAAACCGGCCGCCAGCTCCGCATTCCCCGCGAGGCCGGCTATGACGGCGAGGTCTTCGAGGTCGGGGCGGTCGGCTAGGATACTTCGATACCAAACGAAGTATTGGCGGCCACGGACGCGCTAGGGTTCCGCCCATCGCGAATGGTCGGGACGTGCAAAATGGATAAGGGACGGGACCCTAACATCGCCGTCGAGCTGGCGCTGCTGGTCGCGCTCGCAACGCTCTGGGGCGGCTCCTACACCTTCATCAAGCTCGGCGTCGCCACCATTCCGCCGATCACGCTGATCGCGGCGCGCACCACGATCGCCGGTCTGCTGCTGCTCGTCGTCATGTGGGCACGCGGCATCAGGATGCCCATGGATGCCGCGACCTGGCAGCGCTTCGCGTTCCAGGCCGTGCTCAACAGCGTCATCCCCTGGACGCTGATCGCCTGGGGCGAGCGTCATGTCGACGCGTCGCTCGCGACCATCCTCAACTCGGCCGGACCGATCTTCACCTTCCTGCTCACGGCCGTCGTCACGCGCCACGAGGTGACGACGCCGCGGAAACTGTTCGGCGTGGTCGCCGGCATGGCGGGCATCCTGCTGATCGTCGGCGTCGACGCTTTCCACGACGTCGGCAGTGGCCTCGTCGCGGAGGCCGCTATCGTCGCCGCCACCATCTGCTACGCCTGCGCCGCAATCTTCGGCCGCAGCTTTAAAGGTCTCGATCCGATGGCACCGGCCGCGGGCTCGCTGCTGGCGGGCGCGGCGGCGCTGATCCCGGCCTCGCTGATCGTCGAACAGCCCTGGACGCTGTCGCCCTCGCTGAGTTCCGTGCTGGCGCTGCTCGCGCTGGCGACCTTCTCGACTGCGGCGGCGTTCGCGATCTACTTCCGCCTGATCCAGACGCTGGGTTCGGTCGGCACCACCGCGCAGGCCTATCTGCGCGTACCCATCGGGGTCGCAATCAGCGTCGCCTTCCTCGGCGAAACCCTGAGCCGGACCGCCTGGATCGGGCTTGCCTGCGTCGTCCTCGGCGTCGCCGCCATGACGATCCCGGCCCGGCGGCCGGTCAGCGTCAAAACGTCATAATCAGGTGGGGAGAAGGGCGGCGGACTCGCGATATTAAGGATATTCGGCAGCGCGAGGCATGTTCCCCCGGGGCCGCAAACCATCGTATATTGGGCCTCCAATAGCCCGGTCCTCAAAAGCCCCAATGTCCGCCGAATTGACGCCGACCCCTGAGAAAAAGCGAACATTCTCGCTCTCCATCGGCCAGCTCACCTTCGGCAGCTTCCTCCTGGTGCTGGCGGTGATCATCGTCACCTCGACCGCGAGCGTGATCGCGATCCGGCACATCGATACGACCTTCGCCGAGTTGCAGCGGCTCCAGAGCGTCGGCGACCTCGCCGAGGACATCGACCGCCGCATGAACGAGCTGCGGCTCGCCGCGCGCGACTTCGTCACCGATCCCGGCGCCGGCACCCAGTTCAAGCAGGTCGGCGAGGCGGCCTCGACACTGAACGACATCCTGAGGAAGACCCGCATCGAGCTCGCGCCCGAGCAGCAGGACATGATCGACGGGGTCACCGAGCGCCTTGCGACCTACCGCAATGGCCTCGAGCGGATCTCGACCCTGATCGACCGCCGCGCCCAGCTGCTCGCCGGGCTGCCGCCGCTGCGCGACCGGTTCGACGTGGCCGTCGGAGCCGCGGCGGACCGCGAGCTCGCCTCCCGCCTGTCGGAAGCGCAGAGCCGGATCGCGCTCGGGCTGCTCGCGCGCAACCCGTCCGCAGCCGAGCAGGCCGCGCAGGGGATGCGGGCGATGGACATCGCGGACGCCAGGCTGAAGACGGCCGTGAACGACTATGCCGAGGCCATCATCGCGGTGGCGGTCCGGGAGCGGCAGATCGCCGATATCGACCGCGAGGTGCTGGGCACCGAGGGCCGCCTGATCGGCCGCGTCACGGAGCTCCTGCGCGAGGTCAGCGCCAGGCGCGGCCACGTGCTGTCGCGCGATTTCGCCCGCACGCTGACGGAGGCGCGGTGGCAGAGCATCGCGTTCGGCACCATCGGCGTCTTGATCGGCATTCTCGCGGCCGGCTTCGTGGTGCGGCGGACCGTCCGGCCGCTTGCGAAGATAGCGAGATCCATCCGCGCGCTCGCAGCGGGCGAGAAGGACACCTCGATCCCGTCGGCCGACCTCGACAACGAGATCGGCGACATCGCGCGCGCGGCCGAAGTGTTCCGCCGCGCGCTGGAGGAGGCCGACACGGCGCGCGAGGCGGCGGTGCGGGCGCTCACCGAGCAGCGCCTTGCCGAAGAGAGCTACCGCAAACTGTTCGAGGGCTCGGTCGACGGCATCTATGTCACGACGCCGGCCGGCGATCTCCTCAACGCCAATCCGGCGCTGGCGCGGATGATGGGCTATGACAGCCCGCAGCAGCTCATCGACAGCATCAACGATATCGCCCACACCATCTACGTCCACCCCGAGGCGCGCGACGAATACCAGCGGCTGATGGCGCGCGACGGCATTGTGCGCGAGTTCGAGTACCAAGTGCGCCAGCGCAGCGGCAACATCCTGTGGCTTTCCGACAGCGCCACGGGCGTGCGGGACGAGGCGGGCAATATCGTCCGCTACGAGGGCACGCTGCGCGACATCACCGACCAGAAGCGGGCGGAAGACGCCATCGCCGAAGGACGGCGCCTGCTCCAGCAGGTCATCGACACCGTGCCCGCGGTCATCAACGTCAAGGACCGCGAGCTGCGCTACGTGCTGATGAACCGCTACATGGCCGGCATCTTCGGCATCGAGCCCGCCGATGCGCTCGGCCGCACCACCGCGGATCTGATGTCGCGCTACGGCGCAGCCAAGACCGACGAGAACGACAAGCGGGTGCTCAGGCTTCGAAAAGGTCTCGGCTTCTACGAAGAGGAGTACAAGGACGCCTCCGGCAACATGCGGCAATGGCTGGTCAACAAGCTGCCGCTGCTCGATGCCGACGGCGAGATCGAGCGGATCGTCACCGTGGCGCTCGACATCGGCGAGCGCAAGCGCGGCGAGCAGGAGATGCGCAAAGCCAAGGAATCCGCCGAGACCGCGTTGCGAAACCTGCGCGAGACCCAGGCCTCGCTGATCGAGGCGGAGAAGCTCGCCGCGCTCGGACGGCTCGTCGCCGGCGTCGCCCACGAGGTCAACAATCCCGTCGGTATCAGCCTCACGGTCGCATCCGCGCTGGAGCGCAAGACCGCGATGTTCACCTCCGAAGTCGAGCGCGGCGAGCTCCGTCGCTCCACTCTCAACGACTTCCTCAACACCAGCCGCGATGCGTCCTCGCAGCTCGTCTCCAATCTGAACCGCGCGGCCGAGCTGATCCAGTCGTTCAAGCAGGTCGCGGCCGACCGCAACTACTCGGACCAGCGCAGCTTCGATCTCGGCGACCTCACCGAGCAGGTGGTGATGAGCCTGCGGCCGGGCTTGCGCAAACACAATCTGACGCTCAACGTCGAGTGCCAGCCGAGCCTGACCATGAACAGCTATCCCGGCCCTTATGGCCAGGTGCTGACCAATCTGTTTCTCAATTCGGTGGCGCACGCCTTCCCGGACGGCCGGCCGGGGATCATCGACATCCAGGTGCGCGAGTCCGGCAAGGACAATGTCGAGATCATCTTCTCGGACAATGGCTGCGGCATGTCGCTCGACGTGCGCCGCCGCGCCTTCGATCCGTTCTTCACGACGCGGCGCGACCAGGGCGGCACCGGCCTCGGACTGCACATCGTCTACAGCATCGTGACGAACCGCCTCGGCGGGCGGCTCGATCTCGATTCCGAGCCGGGCGAGGGGACGCGCATCCAGATCATCCTGCCGCGCACCGCGCCGCTCGAGCAGGCTGCGGAATAGTCTCGCGCCTAATCAGCTTCCGCGAGCTTGTGCAGCGTGGCGCCGAAAATCAGGCTGGCCTTGCCGACGAGCGCTGTGCCCGTCATCTCCGCGCGGGTGTCCGTGTAGGTCCCGCTGACGCCGATGCCGACCGGGGCAGGGCCGCCGAACAGCGGATTGTCATCGCCTCGCGGCGAGGTGTGCCGTTGCACCAGCACTTCGCCTTTGAAGGTGTGGTCGTCCTTCACGACGTAGCTGCCGGTGTAATAGAGGTACGCATCGCCGCCAAGAATCTTGCCGTCGCGAAAAAGAATCACGCCGCTGCCCTTGCCGACTCGACCATCGAGCAGGTTCACGTGAATCGAGTAGAGGCCGTTCTTCATCACGTCCCACAGGCCGGCCGCCATCGCCCAACGGCGTAACCGGTAGAGCTTTTATGCCAAAGCGCGTTCCCGCGCGCAACGCGGCAGTTTGCCGGGCGGCGGTGCGATCTTGCCGCCGCCAGCCGCAGTTGTCCCGGCTTGTCTATGACACCACCATGACGGTCTGATCATGACGCGAGGCCAGTCGTTGCGAATCAAGTTGGCCCGCGAAATGCATAACCATTGTTGCACTGGCCGCGGGGTGCTGGAGCAAGACAAACGTGAGCAACTGGATCGATTCCGGCGGCGATGAGCCGCGTCTGTACAGTGTGCGTTCCACGATTTGCGAAACACAACGGCCGACTGGCGGCGCGCCACGCTGGCGAAGCATGGTGAGCCTCACTTGCGCCTTGGCCTTGATCGCGCTCGCAGCCCCCTCGGGGCATGCGCGCGACCGCGGCCAGTTTGTCAACACCAATGCCGAATTGAAGGCGTGGTTCGACGGCCTGCGCAGCGGCAAGGGGCCTTGCTGTTCCGATGCCGACGGCTCGGCGCTCTCGGACTCTGACTGGGAGAGCAAGGACGGACACTATCGTGTCCGCATCCCGCGCCTGGGCCACGTGCTCGACGGCCAGCAGCAGGAGCTCGTCTGGGTTGACGTGCCCGAGGAGGCCGTCATCTCGGAGCCGAACCGGGTCGGCCGCACCATGGTGTGGCCGATCTACGGCTACATGGGCGTCGCCATCCGCTGCTTTATGCCTGGCAGCATGAGTTAGCCGGGCGACAGCACGCCCGGCCTCTCGTCGACCTCAGATGCGGCGCCGCGTTAGGTGTATTTCTTGTCGCGCTCGAGCAGCTCGATGGAGATGCCTTCCGGGCCGCGGATGAAGCAGATGCGCACGCCGGGCCGGATCGTGGTCGGCTCGCGCGTGAAGGTGACGCCCTTGGCCTTGATCTCGGCTGCGACGGCGTCGATGTCCTTCACGGTGAGACCGAGATGGTCGAGCCCCTGATGCGGGTGCGGCGGCGGCGGGTTGACGGCGTTGTCGCCCTCGAGTGATGCGATGAAGATCTTTGCGCCGCCGAGATTCACGTCGATCCGTCCCGGCGCGCGCACGACCTCGCCGCCGAGGATGTCCCGCAGCCAGGCCGCTGTGGCCTCCGGATCGGGACTGCGCAGATGGACGTGATCCCAAGTGACGACGACTGGCATTTCATGTTCTCCCAACGGGGTCTTCGATGTTGCAGCGCATGTTAGCGGCCCCGGCTGGTGATCGCCACCGTCCTAGCCGACTCGGCATGAGCGCGGGAACCTTAGTTCGTCTCCCGGATTAAGGTAAGCAGTGGCCGAGTCCGTCGTCGAACGAGCCCAGGCCGCGGTCGGTGATACAGCCATGAACGCCAGGTTTGATCGGATCGGGTGGGGACGTTTCGCCGGGAGCGGCGAGCGCCTGGCGCGAGCCGTGACGATCGCGAGCGTCTCGTTCGCGAGAAGCCTGCTCTGGCTACTGGCGGCGATCATCGTCGGCTGCGGGGTGTGGATGCTGCTGCCGCTCTCCAGGGGCAACAGCACCGAGCCGGTGAAGTCTGACGTGGCAACGGTCGAACCGGCACCTCCGGGCAGTACGGCGGCGGCGGTCTCGCCGATTGTCGAAGCTCAGGCTCCAGCTGCGGCAGAACTCGATCGCCTCAAAATCTCATCGCAAACCTGGCGCCGTGGCGGGCTCGGCTCGAAGGCGCTGGTGACGTTCACGCTGCGAAACGACAATGACTATGCCGTTAAGGATCTGGAGATCGTCTGCGCGTTCACGCGGCGCGATGGCAGTCATCTCACCGACCGCAGCCGCGTGCTTGCCGACACGGTAACGATGAAGAGCCGCAAGACCTTTGCGCGTATCCCTGTCGGCTTCATCAACGTTAACGCCGATCAGGCGAAGTGTTCGCTGGTCGCAGCACGGCGTGCGTAACGCCCGGCAGTTCCCGGTAGCGGAAAAGTTACTGTCCGCAGGCCTTGGCCGAAAAACTTGGCGTTGCCATTTGAACCAAGGGCCGGGTGCAGGAACCAATTAGAGTATCGCCGGTTTAAGGCGAAGAGCCCACGCGGGGATGCGGGGGGCGGAGCGTGGCCGATGCCCATTTTCAGGTACTTCGTTTTCGTCGGTGGAGCGTTGCTCGCACTGTTGTTCGTGGCGGATTACGTTCTGCCGTCGCAACCGGATGCACGGGCCATTGTCAGCGCAAGCAACGATCAGCCCCTGATCCGGATCCGGTCGGATCGCCATTTGCCTGAGCGTGTCGTGCTCGACACCAGCCAGCCGACGATTGCCGCACCCGCAGTGAAGACCGCCGCGGTCGTTGTGCCTCTGCCGCCGGTGCAGGAGGCTGCTTCGCCAGAGCTGGCCGAGATGTCGGCCAAGGCGCGGGTGCGCGAGACTTTCGCCCAGTTTACGCCGGCCCCGAAGGCCAGTGCCGCTGCGGCCAGGAAGACCGAGGCCAAGCCGCAAGTTCAGGCGCAGTCTCAGATTCCTCAGGGGCAGACTCCTCAGATCCAGGCTCAGCCCAAGCGCAAGGTCGCCAGGGCGCACCCGGCGCCGTATCAGGGCCGGTCGATGATGCTGGTCGCGCAGCAGCCCCATTTCGGTCTCTTCAACACGACCTGGTAAGGGCGCCTCCGACCGTCTCGAAACGAGACGGTGAGGGCTTTTTATTGGTCAATCTCTCTGCTAATTCGAACCCATCCGAACGCCGTCCGGTGCGCTGGCTTGCCAGCCGCGGTCAGGCGCTTCTCGGTTGCGGCCCAATACCCGGGCCGGGGCGCTCGTAGCTCAGCTGGATAGAGCATCGGATTTCGATTCCGAGGGTCGGAGGTTCGAATCCTTCCGAGCGCGCCAGTAAAATCAATGACTTAGGTTGAAAGAGCGGCTTTCGGCCGTGTTGCGGGCTGTAACTGCAAAAACCCTTTGATTTCAATGCTTCCCGTTCTGTGCCGCGCAGTCCCCGCAACACGAGCGCAACATGGCGATTCTCGCTTCGTTCGCAGGGGGCGGTGTGGATAACCTGCACAACGTTCGAGGCTTGTCGCATCGAACTGCGCACGTGGCAGGATGAGCGCTCCCATTGATTCGAGCGCACCGAGGAACACGCATGAGCCGTTACGTCGCAATCTTCGAAACCAACGGCAAGAACAGCACGTTCGTGGTGGATGGCAAGGTGGCCGTGGAAGAGCTTTTCAAGCTCATAAATGAACGGCAGTTCGTTAGCGGCATAGAGGCGATTTCCCTCCATGTAGACCAGTCGCAGGAGGAGCCCTTCATTGAGCGCGTTTCGAGGCTTTCCCAGGCAGGAGATATCCAAGAGGGCAGCCAGTCAGCGTGAACCGGCGGGCCTTTCAACTGCGGTGTGAGCGCGGGACCGAAGCCTCGCGCCTCAGCCCCCCTTGCGCAGTCCCTGCTCAATCACTTTCAAACGTTTTCGGAGAGCGCGATCTAGGGCGCTGGCTTCTCTTGGCGCAATTCTACCGGTGATAATATCGGACAGCATCCTGCCCTGAAACGTCGCGATCTGGTCTAACGTCATCTGCTCGATTTGAGCAATCCGCGCCTCAACATCGGAATTTGCTTCCGCCCTGTTGCGCATGTGCTTGCTCCCCTGATGAGTCGCGATTTTGATTTTGGATCCCGGCGGCGCCGAAGCAAATGCTCGCAGCGCCGGAATTGTGGATAAGCTACCGCTTCAACCGGTGGGGTGCGCCGCCGGCCGCGGCCGTGTCTTTTCCTGTGCGGTTCGCCTTTCCACACCCACGATAGGCAGTAGCTCGCGCGCGTTCCGAAATACTAGGAATCGATAATTTGACTCCGCCTTGCGCCGCATTTCGATGGCGAGATGCGGCCTCAAAAGATCACCTTTGGCGAGATGCGCGAGATGGGTGTGCGCGGCGTCCTCATCTATTGCGCCGACTATCGTTGCAGCCACCACGTTGCTCTAAGCGCGGATCGATGGTCTGACGAGGTGCGGCTCTCGGATATTGAGACGAAATTCGTCTGCCAGACGTGCGGCAGAAGAGGCGCCGATGTCCGACCACACTTCGATTGGAATAGGCCGACCGTGCCAGCTATGGGGTACCGATGAAACTTGCCACCGAACGATCCTTCGCCAACCCAGAAGTCGCGGCCCGCAAGCTGATAGAACTCGCGACGACTATTGAAGCTGTCCAGGACGGCCGCATCCACATCGAGAAGGTCAACGCGCCCTTCCTTTACACGCTAAAAGCCAGTGGCTCGGAGTTTGGGGCCGGCATCAAGTATGCGGTTGAATGCGGCTGGCTCGAGCTGCACGAGAGCGGGACCTATGTCCGGCTGATCGGCACCAGCGCAAAAGCGGCCCCAGCAAAAGACTAAGTTGCCGGGGCCGTTTGGAGGCTACCTTGGCGGTAATGGGGTCGCCAGGTGGTCATGAGCATAGGAAAAACCGGCAATCAGTTCTGTCCGCTTTTGTACAAAGCGGTAGTTCCAGATCGGGAACGGAACCGATCGCAATGAAGTTTAGAAGGGACGGCCCGCCAGCGTGACCAGCGGGGCTGGTAGCGATCGTCAGGCGCAGTCGCGACCTCCGCGGGGTACGATCGAAGTACTGGCTCGTGGAGCTTCGCGCGCGTTCTCAATGTCCGAAAGGAGGTTCCGATGCGTACTCCGACCTTGGCGATTTTGGCAATCGGGATGGCATCAACAGAGCCGGCGGCAGCTCAGACGTATAATCCGGCCTTTCCGGTTTGCCTGCACGTTTACCGCGCGGGGGCCAACTATTACGATTGCAGCTACACATCGCTGCCTCAGTGCAATGCTTCGGCATCGGGCCGCGCCGCAGAGTGCGCCATAAATCCATACTTCGCGGGCGTGGAAAACCCCGCAGCTTATCGGCGGCACGGCCGCCGCGCCTACTAGGGCAGTTGCGAGAGACGCCCAGCCCGCCAGCGTGAACCGGCGGGCTCACTATGCTCATGCGGACCGGGTTAATCGCGTCTCCGATGGCATACGCCGGAATCACATGGATCCACCCACTCGTCCCGAAATGATCCGAAAGCTCGTCGGCGAGGCTATTGCACGCCGTAGAGAAAAGGGGTTCGAGATTGTCAACCTGGGTGAGCCCGAGCCTCGAGGCCCGGCCGGCTCAATCTTCGGGTCCCCTTACTTGCCCTGGATCTTCAGCCCATTGGGGCCGACATTGATCTGCAGGCCGTCGGGCTGTTTCTTCGCCTGGTAGAGGTTGTAGCCGAGCACGGCTGCCGTGACGACCAGAGCGCCGATGATCAGAAACAGGACGTTGCGGTTGATGGACATTCTCTTCCCTGAACCACTTGATTGACGGCGAGAAAAACCCCGCGCGTAGGCGCGCGGGGTTTCTCAGCGCGCCCCCGGGGCTGGCTGGCGGCGCACTGCTCGGACCTGACAACCTCGTTCGAGGGAACCTGTTCCATAGCCCCCCGACGCGTGGTCAAGGCAAGCCATCGGCGTCGCGCCTGTGATGTCAGCTTGCGGAACGGCAGGTGTGCCGAGCCCGTGCCAGCGTGTCGGAGGGCGCCTCGTGGAAGGTCGCACGGTAGGCCGCGGCAAACTCGCCGAGGTGATGAAATCCCTGGGCGCGTGCGCACGTGGCGACCGTCGCGCCGCCGCCCTTCAGGAGCCGCGAGCGTGTGGCCCACAGCCGCTTCAGGCGGATGTATTGATGCAGGCTCATGCCGCGCACCTTGCTCACCGCGCCGCCGAGCGTTCGGACCGAAACGCCCAACTCGCCGGCGAGATTGGCCGTATAGATCGGAGCGGTCGGATAGGCCGAGACGTAATCGTCGATCTGTTGCACGAGCCTGGCTGATCGCGCGCCTGCATTCGGGGCGGTGCGATCAGACAACGGGTCGATTTGAAACAGGTCGTCGAAGGCGAGCAGCAGACCCTCCTGGAGATGCGCGGCGACCTCTGTGGTTTCGAACATGTGCGGCTCTACGGACGCGGTCCGCAGGATGTCGAGAACAAGCTGACGCGCGTAGAGATGCGCCACGGGGTCCGCGATGCGAACCCACAATGCATCGGCGCGATCGAACCAGCCGCGATCTCTGAGCCCGGGGGAGAACATGATCAGCGCGTGGTAATTGGTCTGATGCTCGACGAAATGACAATGATGATTGCCGCGCAAGGCGATGAAAACGCGCGAGTCGAGTTCGATCCCGCTCGAGCTGGCCCGCAGATCGTCGGTCATCGGCAGGATCACCATGCCGCCCGGTGCGCGATAGGCGGTATCGAGGATCCGCGCAAACGACCTCGCCACGATGATCCGGCACCCCGGCAGGTTCACGATCGCACGCGCCGCAGCGAAGTTGGCGACGTCGAGCGGAATGCTGCGGGCGTCTTCCATCGACTCGGCCGGCCGAAACGCGTCGACGTCGGAAAACCGGATCAACTGGAGGGCGGAGGAGGGGGCGAGAGCGTCGAAGAACATGCTTCTGGCCGGATGCTGCAATGTGACAATTAAATGAAAATCAATACATCGCAATCAATGGCGAAACAGGATGATTCAGTAAACCGGATTCCAGGCCGTAGTATTGCGGACATCATGCCACGCGGCGCGGCGGGTCGATGTCACCGTCAACGGTCCCGGTTCATCGGTTGGCCTGAGGCGAGGTCGATGAAATGGAGACGCGTGCAGGCGGGACAGGCGAAGGACTCGAAGCTCCGCCCCTCGAGCCGCCGCCCCTCAAGCCTCCGCTCGTCAGGCCTTCGCTCGTCAAGCCTTGGCTGCCTCTCGAGATGCGTCTGCACATTCATGCCCGTCTGGGGGCATCGGAAAACAATGAAATCCGCCATCGACGCAGAATGACGGCACATCGAATTTCATCTTTGATCTAGATCAGTTTTGGAATCGCTCCACGCAAGCCGCGCGCACGCGAATGGACGCAAGGCGCGATCTCGCAAAAGCGAAGGGGCCCGAGAGGGCCCCTTTGGAGATCACCAGCGGCGATAGCGTGGTCCGTAATAGCGAGGCCCATAGGCGCGTGGCCCATACCCATAATATCGGGGCCCGTAATACGGCCGCGGGCCGTAATACCCATCATAGTTCGGGCGCCAGAAACAGCGTCCCCAGGCGTCGCAGACCATGCGGACCTGCTCGACGTCGGAGACCTGCGGCGTCGCAGGTGCGGGCGCGATGGGCATGGCGGACGCCGCCGGTGATGCCATGATGGCACCGAACAGGGATGCGGCGACGAGGCCAGTCTTGAGATTCATGATGTCTTCCTCTGCTTACGCAATACAGGATATCGAAGTTGTTCTGATCAAATTGTGGCGGAGCCGAAATGTAATGCTGATGAACAAATCTTCAGCAAAGCTCGCCGCAGACCTGACCTTTCGCTTCGCAAGACTATCCCAGGTTCGCGCGCGTGACCAATGCTGCGCTTGCACTGGCGCTGCCTGGCAGGACATTGCGTTCATCTTTGATCCTGCGCAATTCGCCGGCACGACTTCATCCCTAGTCTTGCCGTAGCCAGCGCTTCGAGGAATTCGAAGAGCAGGCTCGCGAGATTGCCTGGAGCTGTGCAATGGACAAGATGAGAATAGACAAGGGTGACTGGCTGATCGTGTGCGACGGGCGCAAGGCGCTCATTTTGGAAAACCTCGGCGACGAGATGTTTCCGAACCTCCACACCCGGGAGGTGCACGAGCAGCCCAATCCCTCGACCAGTGCGCAAGGGACCGATGCGCCGGGCCGGCTGAACGCCGCCGTCGGCGGCGCGCGCAGCTCGGTCGAGCAGACCGATTGGCACGATGAGGCGGAGCGTGCCTTCCTGCGGAGCCTGGCCGGCCGGCTCGATGCCGCCGTCAGCGCGGGCGAGACCTCGGCCCTGACCATGGTGGCCTCACCACGCGCGCTCGGGATGATCCGCGCCGACTATTCGGACATCGTGCGCAAGGCGCTTCAAGGCGAGGTCGGCAAGGACCTCGTCAAGCTGCCGGTCTACGAGATCGAGAAGCAATTGCTGCTGTCGGGCACCGCCAAATAGCGGCACCCGCAGAGGACGCGCCAGCGCCCCTCAGAAGCAGGGGTGCCGGCGGCCGTCCTGGCCGATATAGGTGGCCGAGCTCTGGTAGCAGCGGTTGTTCGACGGGCCGTCGTAGAAGGCGAAAGTGCCGGGGGGAACGCCGGGCCCGTAATTGTGCAGATAGCTGATCGGGTAGGGCAGCGGGTTGGTGTAGTGGCGGTGGTACCGGTGGTGTCCCCGCGCCTCCGCAAGGCTGGGGGCGAGGATTGCGGCCGACAGGGCAGCCACCGCGGCTACAAGCTTCAACGTGCTCATCTCGATTCTCCGGAACCCGCGCGAATAGGTCAGGTGTTTATAGCCATTTCGAGCCGCCGGGACACCCGTCCGGCGCCTGGAAATCGGGGCCAATCCCGCCGATTCCCGGGTGGGTGTGACAGAATTGCCCGGAGCAGGGTCGAAGGCTGCCCATTTTTGGCCTTTTCGGGATGCTTAACGAATTCCCCACACAAGTATGGCCAAAGAGAATTCGCTTAAGAATCCTGTCGCCGGCCCTTTGGGGGTCCTTCGAGGCCGGTTCATTCCTGAAGGCTTTCGCCGTCACGCACCATGCGCATCACGCTTTTGAGCCTGCTGTTGCTCTCCGTCGCCGCCGCCACGCCGGCGCGCGCCGAGCTGCACATCACCCGTGACCACGGCGGCTACGTCGAGGAGTACAAGGCCAAGTACAAGCGGGTCCGCGAGAAGGGCGAGCGCGTCATCATCGACGGCATCTGCAACTCGGCCTGCACCCTGGTGCTCGGCATGGTGCCGATGAACAAGATCTGCGTGACGCCGCGCGCCAGCCTCGGCTTCCACCAGGCCTATTACGACAAGGCCTTCACCTTCGGCATCAAGGTCACCAGCGCGGAGGGGACGTCCGACCTGATGTCCTATTACCCCAACACGGTGAAGGACTGGATTCGCCGCAATGGCGGGCTCACCACCGACATGAAGAAGATCAAGAACGGTGTCGAACTCTGGAAGATCATCGACCCCTGTCCGGAAGAATGGTGAGTGACTGAGCTGCGCTCCCGCTGACCGTCGCAGCGCAGCATCGCTCGTTCGGAAATTCGCATTGCCGCATAGGCCCCGGTCGGGCAATGAGGGCGGCAATGAACCATAATCAAGAAGCCCTGACCGCCCGCGCCGCGCCGATCCTGTTCGTCGTGCTCTGGAGCACCGGATTCATCGGCACCAAATACATCATCAACAACGCCGATCCCTTGACCTATCTCGCCATTCGCATGGCGATCGTGGTCGGCCTGATGGCGATCATCGCAGCGATCGCGCGACCGAAATGGCCGGACCGTGTCGACGTCGCGCATAGCGCCGTTGCCGGCATTCTCGTCCACGGCTTCTATCTCGGCGGCACGGCGATTGCGATCGCGCATTCGATCCCGGCCGGACTCTCGGCGTTGATTCCGGGCCTTCAGCCGATCCTGACCTCGACCATCGCCAATCGCTGGCTCGGCGAACGCGTGACGCCGGTGCAATGGGCGGGGCTCGTGCTTGGCCTCGGCGGCGTGGCGCTGATCCTGCACGGCCGTCCGATGACCGGCGAGGCGGGGCTCGGCTGGCTCGCCTCGGTGGTGTCGTTGATCAGCATCACGCTCGGCACGCTCTATCAGCGCCGCTACTGCAACCACATCGACTGGCGCGCCGGCAATCTCGTCCAATATATCGCCGTCACCGTCTTCTTCACGGTCGGCGCCTTCCTGTTCGAGGACCGCGTGGTGCACTGGACGCGGGAGTTCGTGCTCGCACTTGCCTGGCTTGCCGTGGCGCTCTCGATCGGATCGATCGGGCTGTTGTACTGGCTGATCCGCCACGCTGCCGCGACCTCGGTTGCGAGCCTGTTCTACCTGGTGCCCGCCGTCACGGCGCTGATGGCCTATCTGCTGTTCGGGGAGAAGCTCGATGCGCTGGCGATTGCCGGCATGGCGATGTGCGCGGCGGCGGTGTTCGTCGTCAATCGGCGTTTCTAGGCAGGCAGGCCAGTACGTCGGAATACATCCCTAACGTGCGGCGCGCGCTCGTGCTAGGCTGGACTGATTTCAGCTTCCCTTTGGCAAGGTGATTTCCATGAAAAAAGCACGGCGTGCACTGCTCGGCAGGTCCTTGAGGCCGGTCCGGATTGCCTGCATCAACTACGCCGAGGAGATGATGAGCGAGCGGATGATGGGGAGGCTCACGGCGGCGCTCCAGAAATGCTACGACGAGCATTTCCTGCCGGTCTGGGGCTATCCCATCGATCTCGACGTCACCCGCAACCCGAAGCCGACGGACTGGCAGCTGCTCTATTTTGACGACGCCACCCACAAGAACTTCCTCGGGCGGCACGAGCTGACGCACCGCGGCCAGCCGATCTCAAAGATCTTTCTGAAGGCACTCGGCGAGGACGATCCGGTCAGCCTGGCGGCCTCGCACGAACTGTTCGAGATGGTGCTCGATCCCATGGCCAATCTGTGGGCCGACAAGACTCGGCACACCCAATATGCCTACGAGGTCTGCGACGCCGTGGAAGAGGAGTCTTTTCTCGTCAACGGCTTTCCGATGTCGAACTTCGTCTATCCGTCCTGGTTCGAACCGTTCGAGCATCCCCGCGGCACCAAGTTCGACCATATGGGGTCGCTCAAGGCGCCGTTCTCGATGACGGAAGGCGGCTATGTCATCAAGAAGGTCAACGGCCGGAAGGTGATCAAGCAGTTCGGCTCATCCGAGAAGCGGAGGCGCTTCGCCAAGGAGGACCGGCGCGGCCATCGCAGCGAATTTCGTGATCCGCAAGGCGAGCATCACCCGGGCCGGCGCGCAGCCAAGCGGCGAGGGTAGGGGCCGGAGCAGTCTCCGGGCGCGCCCGCACCTGGAGACCTGCTCGAGCGCTGCGATCAGCGCTTGGCCTTCTTTTTCGACTTGGCTGCCTTCTTCGCGGACTTCCTGGTGGCCTTCTTTGCAGCCTTCTTGGCCGGTTTCTTCGACGACTTCTTTGCAGCCTTCTTCGAAGCTTTCTTCGCAGATTTCTTGGATGCCTTCTTGGTCGCCTTCTTGGCTTTCTTCTTGGAAGCCTGCTTCGGCGCTACTTTCTTCGCGACCTTCTTGGCGGCTTTCCTGACCTTCTTGACGGCGGTGACTGCGGCTTCGCTGGTTGCTTCCAGGGCGGTGGTGATCGTGTCCAGCGCCTGTTCGGTGATCGGCTTCTCGTCGTCCATATCGTCCCCCACGGTTTGTATGGAGCGATGACGATAGCGGGTTTCAAAATCGAGTCAAAGCAGCGCTCAACCTTTGCGGATCTTTGCGTAGGCGGCGAGCGCGCGCTCGCGCCCCTTCGCGTGATCGACGATCGGCTGCGGATAGGTCTTGCCGAGCGTGACGCCCGCGCTCGCAAGCTCGATCGGTGATGCCTGCCAGGGCTGGTGGATCAGCTTGGCCGGCACGTCTTTCAGCTCGGGCACCCAGCGCCGGACATAGACTCCATCAGGGTCGAACTTCTCGCCCTGGAGAGTTGGATTGAACACGCGGAAATAGGGTGCGGCGTCGGCGCCGCAGCCGGCGACCCATTGCCAGTTGGCGGGATTGCTGCCGGCATCCGCATCGACCAGCGTGTCCCAGAACCAGCTCTCGCCGTCGCGCCAGTCGATCAGGAGATGCTTGACCAGGAAGGACGCCACCACCATCCGCACCCGGTTGTGCATCACGCCGGTGTGCCAGAGCTCGCGCAGGCCGGCATCGACGATGGGATAGCCGGTGCGTCCGCGCTGCCAGGCGGCGAGCGCTTTCTTGTCGCCCTTCCAGGGAAAGCCATCGAAATTCGTTTGCAGGTTTTCGGTGGCAAGGCTCGGATGATCGTCGAGGAGGTGGCGGCAGAATTCGCGCCAGCCGAGCTCGCTCAGGAACTTTTCGACGCCGGGCCCGATCGCGGAATTCTCCGCTGCGGCAAAGCGCGCGGCGTGCCAGACTTGGCGCGGGCTGAGCTCGCCGAACCTCAAATGAGGCGACAGGCTTGAAGTCCCCTCGCGATCCGGACGGTCGCGATCGCCGACATAGACGCGCGCGGCGTGCTTGAGGAAGTCGCGGAGGCGCACGCAGGCCGAGGCTTCACCCGGGGTCCAGGTCTGGCGCAGGCCGCCAGCCCAGTCGGGCTTTGTCGGCTCGAGCGTCCAGCTCTCCAGCGCGTCGCTGGCGAGCTGCGGCGCAGGGCGTAGCTCCCGCGGTGCGGGCAGAGGCTTGGGCGGATCCCCCAGCGACAGCACCCGTCGCCAGAACGGCGTGAAGACGCGAAGGCCGCGGCCCTCCTTGTTGCGGATCGCCGAGGGTGACACCAGCAAGTCGCCAGGGAAGCTCTGCGAGTCCACGCCGAGCTTTGCCAGCGCCGCTTCGAGCTGTTTCTCGACGGACTGATGTGGCGCCTGCGCGACCCCGTTCCAGTAGACCATTGCGGCTCCGCTCTCCCGCGCCACCTCGGGGATCACCTTGGCCGCCGGCCCCTTGCGCAGGATCAGCGATCCGCCGCGCGTGGCGATCTCGGCGCCGAGCGCCCGCAGCGACTGCGCCAGCCACCAGCGCGTCGCACCGCCCGGCGCCCGTCCGGCCACCTCATCCATCACATAGAGGCAGATCACCGGCGCGCCTGTCTTCGCGGCAGCATGGAGGGCGGGATGGTCGGACAGGCGGAGGTCATCGCGGAACCAGACGATGACAGGCGGCGCGCTTGGCGTGGTCAGGGCAGGCCTCGTTTACAATTTGGCAAGCATGCCGCATGCGGCGGTGTGAACCGCCGTTAATTCGGTCGTAAGCCGATTGCATGAATATGCAGGAATTCCGGGGGTAGTTCCATTCATGTCCAACCGTGCGACGGCAAAGTTCTTGCCGCAATTCAAGCTGGGTACCAAGGCCGTCCTGTGCGCTGTGCTGCTGATCGCCGTGAACACGGCGCTCGTGGTCGGCGCCGGCTATTGGTCGCTCACCTCCGCCTTCAACGATCGTGCGCTGCGCGACATCGAGGTCAATTTGCGCACGCTGGCCCTGGCTTTTGCCGAGGTCGTTCCCGACGCGAAGATCACGATGCGGGATGGCGGGGTCGCGCGCGCCGAGATTCCCAAAATGCCGGAGTTCAGGGACCACGCCATCGTCGATCGCGCGGTGTCCTATGTCGGTGGTAACGCGACCCTGTTCGTGTTCGACGATGCGAGCGGGCAGTTCGTCCGCCGCTCGACCAACGTGAAGAAGGAGAACGGCGACCGCGCTGTCGGGACCCAGCTTGCCGCCGATCATCCCGGGCAGGCCGTCCTGCGCCGCGGCGAGGCGTACAAGGGCCCGGCCACGCTGTTCGGCAAAACCTTTATGACCGCCTATTTCCCGGTCGCGGATGCCACCGGCAAGGTCGTCGGCATTCTCTATGTCGGCATCCCCATGGCGCAGTTCGAGAGCATGCTGACCCAGGCCATCGAGAGCATGGCGATTGCGGCCGGTATTGCGGCGTTGCTGGTGCTGGTCCTCACCTTGCTGGTCGTCCGCCGTATCACCAGGCCGCTCACCTCGGTCACGCGCTCGCTGACGGCGCTCGCCGAAGGCAAGAGCGACGTCGAGATCGATTGCGAGGATCGCGCCGACGAGATCGGCGAGATCGCCCGCACGGTCGCAGTCTTCAAGAGCAACTCGCTGGAGCGGGCGCGCCTGCGCAGCGAGCAGACCGCGGCCACTGCTGCCGCGGCGGAGCAGCGCAAGGCGGAGCTGCGCAATTTCGTCGAGCAGTTCCGCGGCAGCGTCGGCGGCATCCTCGACAAGGTGCTGAGCTCCTCCGGTGAGTTCGAGCGGGTGGCGCGGCAACTCACCGACACCGCACGCTCCACCGCCGATCTGTCGGCGCAGTCGGCCGGCGCATCCGAGAACGCCTCCGAGCACGTGCGCACGGCGGCCTCAGCCTCCGACGAACTGTCTCAGTCGATCTCCGAGATCACCCGCCGGGTGCAGGAATCGAATGAGATCTCCGCCGAGGCGGTACGGCAGGCCGAAGCCACCGACCAGCGCATGGCGCAGCTCTCGGAAGCGGGGGCGCGCATCGGCGACGTCGTCAAGCTGATCACCTCGATCGCCGAGCAGACCAATCTTCTGGCGCTGAACGCCACCATCGAGGCCGCGCGTGCTGGGGACGCCGGTCGCGGCTTCGCGGTGGTGGCCCAGGAGGTCAAGACGCTCGCCGGCCAGACCGCCAAGGCGACAGACGAGATCTCGAACCAGATCGCCAGCATGCAGCTTGCAACGGAGGAATCGGTCACCGCCATCAAGGCGATCGGCCAGACCATCGAGCGCATCAGCGGCATCGCGGGCTCGATCTCGGCCGCGGTCGAGCAGCAGAGAAGCGCCACCCACAACATCGCAGCCAGCGTTCGCGCTGCGGCCTCCGGCACCGCCGATGTCGCGGTCAATGTCCGTCACGCCGCCAAGGGCGCGAGCGAGACGGGAGAGACCTCCAGCCGGATGTTTGCCTCTGCCCAGGCGCTATCAGGCGAGAGCCTGCATCTGAAAGCCGAGGTCGACAGCTTCCTCGACCGCGTGCACGCGGCCTAATCCAACTCGGTCATTTCCGGGGCGGTCCGAAGGACCGAACCCTGGTGCGCATTGCGCACCAGGGAATCTCTAGATCCCGGGTTCTGACGCATCACCCCGGGATGACTTTTTGCGGTCGCTATCCGCGATCGCCAAAAGTTACTTCGGCTGCGGCACGATGCGGATGTAGGGCTTCGGTTCCTTCCAGCCCTGCGGATAGATCGTCTTCGCCTCGTCGTTGGAAACCGAGCCGGCGATGATGACGTCCTCGCCCTGCGTCCAGTCGGCCGGCGTGGCGACGCGATGCTTGGCGGTGAGCTGAAGCGAGTCGATGACGCGCAGGATCTCCTGAAAATTCCGGCCTGTGGTCATCGGATAGACCAGCACCAGCTTGATCTTCTTGTCCGGCCCGATGATGAAGACGTTGCGGACGGTCTGGTTGTCGGCCGGCGTGCGGGTGAGGGGATCGCCCGAGGTCGAGGCCGGCAACATCTCGTAGAGCTTCGACACGTTGAAGTCGGTGTCGCCGATCATCGGGTAGTTGGGGGCGGCGCCTTGCGTCTCCTTGATATCCTCAGACCATTTGGAATGGCGGTCGACCGGATCGACCGAAAGGCCCATCAGCTTGACGCCGCGCTTGTCGAATTCCGGCTTCAGCTTGGCAAGCGCGCCGAGCTCGGTCGTACAAACCGGCGTGAAGTCCTTCGGGTGGGAGAACAGGAGAGCCCAGCTATTGCCGATCCAGTCGTGGAACTTGATCTTCCCTTCGGTGGTCTCGGCTTCGAAGTCGGGCGCGGTGGTGCCGATCGGGAGTGTCATGGTTCTACCTCATCTCATTGAATTTACTTGGTAATTTATCTTCGGCCGTCGCGGTCAGTATAGGGTCTTCGCGGCCCTAAGTGAACTGCTTCAAGTAAAATGTGAATTTCTTCTCTGAAGGGCCGATTTCCTAGCACCTTTCTGTTACAGCCGCGCCTGCGACGAAACATCTCGACCGGAGCCGTACGGTCTCGATTGCCCCCATAAAGCCTTTTATGACCCGCATCACGCTCGCCCCGACGCCTCCGGAACCGAAATGGTCCTCGTAGCGACTAATCGGCAACCATTGAGAAAAGTCGCGATCCCCATATCGAATCATTAACCACCCCTTTACGCCCGCATGAAAATGCTGGTCGATCAGAAGAAATCTGGAAGTGAACTATGTCTGCCGCTGCGCATAAGTCTGTTGAGTCGCCGTCCCTCGAACCGTCCTGCCGCGATACCGCGGCTCATGCATTGACCGTCGTGCGCGACGGCGTGATCACGGGCGAAGGCCCGACCACCAAGGGCCGGGTCCACTTTTCCCGCTCGCTCGATGCCGATGACACCGCCTGGTGCGCGCGCATCCTGACCGCCACGGCCGTCAACGACCAGCCGGTCAGCCGCGCCGAAGCCGAGGCGCTGTTCGAGATCAATGAAGCCGCAACCGAGCGCACCGATGGCGGCCGGTTCGACGACCTGCTCGCCAAGGCCGTTGCCCATTACGCCGCGAGCGCCTCGGGCCTGAAGGTGCCGCCGCGCAGCGTCGCGCTGTCGGCAGAGTCCGAGATCGAGAGCTGGGCGCCGTCCTACGCCGCCAAGGTCAACAGCGAGATGCTGGAGTGGATCGCCGGACAGATGCGCGGCAAGCGCCAGAACAACCGTCGCCTGATGGCGATGGTGGCGACCTTCCTGGGCGCCACTGCGCTGCCTTTGGCGGGCCAATTGCCGAACGTGTTCGACATCGGCATGTAAAAGATCTGGGAATGTAAGAGTTAGACGAGACTGTCGCGCCCCTTGCGAGGCGCGACAGACAGCGGCGGGGTTATTTCCCCGCCGTTTTTTGTTTGCCGGCGTCCGGCTCGAGCCCGAGCGTGCGGCCCGGGAAACCGGCGGCGTCGAAATAGCGCTGGCTGCCGACGCGCTGGAAGTTCAGCACGGTCGCCAGGCCGCCCTCTGCGGGCTTGGACTTCAGCGTGCCGGTATAGGCCTTCGGCACGATGCCGTTGGGCAGGGCCTCCGACATCACGCGGCCGACAAGGCCGCCGTTCTGCGGGCCGCGCAGGCCCATGAGCTGGGCGGCCGTCATGCCGACGTCGGCATTGCTGACCGGGATCTGGCTGACGTAGCCGGCTTTGAAGTCCGGACCGATCGCGGCCATGAAGTTCATGGTGTCGCCGCGGCTGAAGCTGCCATGCATGCCCTGGCCCTGGCGCAGCACGGTGTCGGCGACCTGCACCGAGCAGTTGGTCGGCGCTTCACCGCAATCGCTGGCATAGGAGCGGAAATTGACGACGATCGCCGGCGTTGGCGTCGCCGACTTGCCGCGCAGATTGATGCTCGACAGCGGCAGGGTACCGGGGATGCGGCCGAGCGAGTCGTCCACGAACAGGCCGGAGACGTAATCCTGCTCGAGCAGCGCCTTGACGGTCTTGACCGCCAGCTTCTTGTCCTTGTTCGGCAGGTAGATCAGGTCCGAGCCGCCATTGGTGGCGATGACGAGGTCAGGCTTGGTCGGATCCTTGCCGAGCACGCCGTTGCCGGCCTTCGGATGGGCGTTGCCGGTGACGGCGGCGTTCTTGTCGTTGGGGTCGAACAGCGGCAGGTCGAGCGCCTTGGCGAGGTCGATTGCCAAGAAGCCCATCGGCAAAAAGTCCTTCGGCGTGTCGTCATAGCTGACCTTGGCCGAGGGGCTGGTCTTGCTCTCCTTGGAGATGGTCGAGAAGCCGTGGTCGGCCTGGATCATGATGTTGGTATTCGCGGCCAGCCCGAGCTCGTCGAGCGCCTTGCGGAGCTGGGCGAGGTTGTTGTCGGCGTTCTTGATGCTCGCCATCGTGCTCGGGCCGTTGATGCCAGGCTTGATCTGGTTGAGGCTGTCGCCCTGGTTGTGCTGGGTGCCGTCAGGGTCGCGCGACCAGAACACCAGCACGAACGGCTTGTTGCGCGCCTTGAACATCGGCAGCACGGCCTTGGCGGCGACGTCGGCGAAATAAGCCTGCTGCGCGACGTTGGCGACAACGGTGCCGGGCGTCTTGGCATCGCCCGCCTTGGAATTGTCGCCGCGCGGCGGCGTGGCGAGGGGCAGGCCGGCCTTGGTCAGCGCGTCCTTCACCTCGTCCGACAGCGCCACGCCGTTCTTGCCGCCGGTAGAGTCATCGAACACGACCGAATGCAGGCCGGCCTTTTCGGGCTTGTCGGTGTGGTCGAACTGGTAGGTCGGACCGACCTTGCCGATCGCCGCGGTGCTGAAGCCCTTGTCGCGGGCCATCTTCAGGATCGTCTCTTCGTTGAGATAGTCGCCCTTGAAATGCTCGTCGATGTCGCCGAGCACGGCGTCGTTCTCGATGAAGGGGACCACGGTGTCGCCGGCGGGGACGGACGTATAGTTGGTCCAGATCGTGTTGGAGAACACGCCGGTGTCGCCGAGATAGTGACCGGTCGACATCGCCGAGCCGTTGGCCATGGTGAAGGTCGGGAAGAGCGAATGCGGGTTCTTGAAATTGACGCCCTTGTCACGGACCTCGGCCATCGCCGGCGCGGTCTCAGGCGTCACCTTCAGCGCGCGCAGACCATCGGGGATGAAGAGGATCAGGTTGCGGGGCGTGTTGTTCTGGGCGGAGGCAAGTCCTGTGGACAAGACTGTCAGCCCGGCGGACAGCAACACCAGTGAACGGCGCATCGAAATCTCCTGCGGTGAGGCGGCAATGGCCGCGACCGCGGCCCCCGGCCATCGTTTAGTTTTGCTGCATGACAGTTTTGTTACAAGACCCAGGGAGCAAGCAGAAGTGACGGGGAGGTGACCAGGCACCCACGGATGGGGCGTTGTCGGGCACGAGATCACAGTTATTGCGCTCAGCCGCCTCGACGCCGTCACTGCGAGGGCACCGAAGCAATCCGGAATTCCTCCGTGGCAAAACCCTGGATTGCTTCGCTGCGTTCGCAATGACGGAGGAGGCGACTTCAAGCAAAATTGCCGCCGCCAATTCGACGAGCGCGATCAACTCCGATCAACGGGTCATGAGGACTACCCCGGAACGAAGTGTCTGAAATCAGCACAGAATCCCGGGCGACTTGCCGCACCAGGTACCCCGTTAATCCCGTGCCTTAACCAACAATTAATTATACGTTTGCGGGTGGGCGACGGCCCGGCCTAGCGTGCGGTGGGGAGCCGCCGAAGCCAAACGAGTTGGTGCGTATCATGATGTCCAGATC
Source organism: Bradyrhizobium sp. 63_E2_N1_3 (assembly GCF_052076005.1). Lineage (NCBI taxonomy): Bacteria > Pseudomonadati > Pseudomonadota > Alphaproteobacteria > Hyphomicrobiales > Nitrobacteraceae > Bradyrhizobium > Bradyrhizobium sp. 63_E2_N1_3. The sequence continues at coordinate 3,822,139 of NZ_CP197235.1, forward strand.
ATATGGGGCGCTCTTCGCCTCGCTCAGCGCAGCCGCGCTGCTCCTTTCTGCCAATGACGGTTTTGCCAGGCCCGGCGCCACCGCCACCGCCGCGCACGGGATGGCCGCGCCTTCCGGCGCGATCGCGCGTCCGCAGATCGGTCCTGGCGCCCGGTTCCGCGGCCGCAACACGCCCTGGGTCTATTGGCCGGGCGGCGGCGGGTTCTTCTACGACAACGCAGGCAATAACCAGCCTTTCGTCGATGCCGGGCAGCCGACCTCCACCGACGTGCGTTACACCTATACGTACGACGTTCCCTGGGACTGGACCCATCGCTTCCCGCCGAACGTGGTGCCGTCCGACCGGCCCTATGTGCCGAGCTGCCCGACGGAGCAGGTGACGGTGCCCGGCCGCGGCGGCGCCGAGCACACGGTCAACATCATGCGCTGCTACTGAGCGGCGTCGTCCGCCCAGCTAGCCCAGTTCAAAACTGGTCACGCCGAAGACGCGGTCGATCCGCAGCGGCGGGATCGGCCCTGTGTACATCCGCGCCGTCTCGAACACCGGCTTGAGCCCGAGCGATTCCGCGAGCGCGATGGCCTCGCGATTGATCGCGGGGACGTCGAGGAAGACTTCGCCGCCGCCTGCGGTCGCCAGCAGGGCCTGCACGATCGCTTCCGCCGCTCCGCGGTCGTCGGCGACGAGCGGGCCGATCTTGTGGCCGGTCCGGCAGGGCCGGATCACCCCCCATGCCGCGAGCTTGCCGTCGCGCAGCAGCGCGCCGCCGAGATGGCCCGATGTGTTGATCCAGGCGCGCAGGAAGGCGCTGCGCGCGGCCGGGAAGACGGTCGCGTCGTCGGCTTCAACGAGCGCGAACGGGACATTGTCGAGCGCGACGATTTCGGCGGGTGGATTCGGCGGCGCGGCGACGATGCCGCCATACCGGATATTGGCGTAGGCAAGCTGGAACCCGGACTTCTTGTAATTGTCCTGCTGCGCGACGACGCCGTCGAGCCCGATCACGCGGGCGCCCGCATGCGCGATCGCTGCGTTCCAGATGCGCAGGCCGTGGCCCGCGCCGCGAAAGCCTGAACGCACGATGTAGAAGCCGAAGAAGGCGAAGCGATGATCGTAATTGACGCAGGAGATTGTTGCGATCGGCTCGCCGTCGATCTCGCCGGCGAAGAAGCCCTTCGCGTCCGGGATCGCGAAACAGGCGGCGTCGCCGAGGCCCGGATTCCAGCCCTCGGCCGCGGCCCAGTCGACGGCGATGGCGATCTCCTCGGGACGCAAATTGCGGATCTGCAGATCGCTCATGACGGATGCCTTCGGCGGTGGACCTGGCGGCAGGTCCGGCGGTAGAAGGCCTCATGATAGGCCGGGCCCGGGGCTCGCCTCAACACAGGGATGATCGGTCATGGCAGCAGAGAAGGTCGCACTGGTCACGGCTGGCGGCAGCGGCATGGGGGCAGGGGCTGCGCGGCGGCTCGCGGCCGACGGCTTTCGCGTCGCGATCCTGTCGTCCTCCGGCAAGGGCGAGGCGCTGGCAGTCGAGCTCGGCGGCCTCGGCGTCACCGGCTCCAACAAGTCGAACGATGATCTGAAGCGGCTCGTCGACGGGGCGATGGCCAAATGGGGACGCGTCGACGTGCTCGTCAACAGCGCCGGCCACGGGCCGCGCGCGGCGATCACGGAGATCACCGACGAGCAGTGGCACACCGGCCTCGACACGTATCTCCTCAACGTGATCCGGCCGACCCGGCTGGTGACGCCGGTGATGCAGGCGCAGAAGGCCGGCGCTATCATCAACATCTCGACCGCCTGGGCATTCGAGCCGAGCGCCATGTTTCCGACCTCTGCGGTGTTCCGCGCAGGCCTTGCCGCCTTCACGAAGATCTTCACCGACACCCATGCCGCCGACAACATCCGTATGAACAACGTGCTGCCGGGCTGGATCGACAGCCTGCCGCAGACCGATGCGCGGCGCGACAGCGTGCCGATGAAGCGTTACGGCAAGGTCGAGGAGGTCGCGGCGACGGTGTCGTTCCTGGCGTCCGAGGGTGCCGCCTACATCACCGGCCAGAATATCCGCGTCGACGGCGGACTGACGCGCTCGGTGTGAGTCGGCGCGCGGCTTCGCTCCGCCATTCCAGTGCACTTGTCGTAACGCGACGCGCGGCCTGCGCGGTGCGCCGCTGCGGCGGGGCGACGCGTGGCGTTCGGGTCACACTCGTCACTGGTCTTGCGCGATAAGTCACGGACTACGTCACAGTCCATACGAACTGCGCCGCAGACCGAGACGGCGAGCGGTCCACTCCCTATCCCCAATCTGCGCCGGATGGCTCCCACCGGTGCGCAATTGAAACGCGAGCGTCGATCGCGTGGGGCATGGAGACTCGGAATGAACAAGTTTTTGCTGGCGGTCGCTTCAATTGTGCTCGGCACCGCATCCGCGCATGCGGCCGACCTCGCGGCGCAATACACCAAGGCGCCGGTGATGGCGCCGGCCTACAACTGGACCGGCTTTTACGTCGGCGGCAATGTCGGCGGGCAGTGGGGCAACGCCGATCTGAACACCTCGACCATCTGGACGCCGGCCGGCTATTTCGCCGCCAGCAGCGTCCCCGCCATCAACACGGTCGGCGCCCAAGGCGTCAACAGCTCCAGCGTGACCGGCGGCTTCACCGCGGGCTATAACTGGCAGGTGAACCACGCCGTGCTCGGCCTCGAAGGCGACATCAACTATTTCGGTTTCAAGGGCAGCGCGACGGGCTCTGCGCTCTATCCCTGCTGCGCGCCGACAGGCTTTACCGTGTCGTCGCAGGTCTCGGCCGATTGGCTCGCCACCATCCGCGGTCGCATCGGCTTCCTCGCGGCTCCGACCTGGCTGCTGTACGCGACGGGCGGCGCAGCGATCTCCGAGGTGAAGGGCAATTTCAATTTCACCGACACGTTCTCAGCCGCGACCGAGTCGGCCGCGATCCGCGACACGCGCCTCGGCTGGACCGCGGGCGTCGGCACCGAATATGCCTTCGGCGGCGGCTGGTCGCTCAAGGCCGAATATCTCTACGTCGATCTCGGCCGCGCCAGCGCGACCAGTACCAATCTGGTCGGCGGCGTAACGCAATATCCGAGCAACGTTTACACCCACTCGGTCGATCTCAAGTCGAACATTGTGCGCGTCGGCGTGAACTACAAGTTCGGCGGACCGGTCGTCGCCAGGTACTGAGCATCCCGTTCCTGATCTGGCGCGGAAAGCCCCGGCTCTGCCGGGGCTTTCCGTTGCGAGGGACGGTTCAGTGCGAGGCGACGAGCTTCGCCAGCGCGGGCAGGATCTTGTAGCGAACGATCTCGTGCGGGTATTCGCCGCGATTGGCGAGCAGGACGAAGCCGATCTGCCTGATAGGGACGAGGCCGAGATAGCCGGAGGCATTGTTGAGGCCGCCGGGCTTGTCGACGATGGTGGCGTCGGGGAGGTGGACCGTCTCCCAGGCCATGCCTTGTCCGAATTTGTCGTCGACGCGGAAGGTCTCGCGCTGCGTCATCCGCAGCGCCTCGCGCAAATGCGGTTCGACCGAGCGGTCGTCGACGCAGGCCGCAACGAAGGTCGCGAGATCCCGCGCGGACGAAAACATCTGGCCGGCGCCGGGAAAGTCGAAATAGCTCTGCTGGTTGCCGGGTGGGCCGATCGCCATGCCCTGATCCGAATAGCCTTGCACGACGCGCTGCATCCACGCCGTGTCCATGACGGCGCGGTTGTCCTCGCCGCGCTCCGGCAGAGAGGTCGCATTCATGCCGATCGGCCCAAGGATGCGCTCTTCGAACAGGGTTGCGATCGGAGCGCCGTAGCAGCGCTCGAGCACGAGCTGAAGCAGCACGTAACAGGCATGGCTGTAGATGCGCTGCTTGCCGGGCGCTTCGCCGGCCTGCGGTTCCCAGGCGTTGAACATATCGATGAACTGCGTCCGCGAGAACGAGTCGTTCGGCCAGGGTGGATGGTCGGTCGACAGCAGCATGCCCGACGTGTGCGTGGCGAGCTGGCCGACGGTGACGCGGCGGACATAGTCTCCGGTGAGCTCGGGCAGATATTTCGGCAGGCGGTCGTCGAGCCGCAATTCACTCCGGAGCGAGCCCAGCGCCACCAGCGTCGCCTCGAACGGTTTGCGCAGCGAACCAAGGTTGAACAGCGTGTCCGGTGTGACCGGTCGTCGCGTGCCGTCGTCGGCGAAGCCATAGTTGAAGAACTCGACATGGCGGCCGGCATAGAGCGCGGCGGCGAGGCCGCCCGGCTGGTCCGGCGTCGCGGTCGGCGCCAGCTCGTTGGCGACGATGTCGCGCATCTGCGCGATCATGTCGGAATCCGCGGATGCGCGGCGCGGCCAGGCCAGCGCGAGGGGAACCAGCGCAGCCCGCGCGAGGGCCCGCCGGGTGAGGTGTGATGAGGTGACAACAGACGGCACGGCTCTGACGCTTGATGCGATGCGCCCCCTCTCTGTTTTAACGGGGAGGGCCGGGTGCCCCAATTCACGATTCCGCGTTGTGGGTTCCGCCGGCGGGGGCTTGCGGAAAAATACTTAGCTTGTGAGCTAACAATTATTGACGCTGGGCGGCAGCGGGTCTATAGTTAGCTTCATGGCTAACCAATTGTCCCAGCTCGACCATGTCTTCGCAGCCCTTGCCGATCCCACAAGGCGGGCGATCGTGATGCGGCTCTGCGCCGGCGAGGCGTCGGTCGGCGAGCTCGCCGATCCGTTCGAGATGGCGCTGCCGAGCTTCATGAAACACATCCATGTGCTGGAGACGAGCGGGCTCGTTCAGTCGGAGAAATCCGGCCGCGTGCGCACCTGCCGTCTCAGCCCGGACGCGCTCGTCGGCGCGGAGGACTGGTTCCAGCAGCAGCGCGCGATCTGGGAGGCGCGGCTCGACCGGTTCGAGGCTTACGTCATGCAACTGAAGAAAGAGAAGGAGAGGGCGGCCGCCAAGCGACCGTCCCGCACAACCAAACGGAAAGGTTCTGAGTGATGACGAATTCTGCCAATCCCGCTCTGTCGCAATGGTCGATGGACCGCGAGATCGTGATGTCGCGCGTGATCGACGCGCCGCGCGATCTGGTGTTCGAGGCGTGGTCCGATCCAAAACATCTCCCGCAATGGTTCGGGCCGAAGGGCTTCAAGCTCGAGACCTTCGAGATCGACGTGCGCGTCGGCGGCGTCTGGCGCTTCAACATGATCGGTCCTGACGGCACCGTCTATCCGAACCGCATGCGCTTCCGCCGCATCGAGCGGCCGGCGCTGATGGAGATGGATCACGGCGTCGACCAGGACGAGGATCCCGGCATGTTCCGCTTCACTGTTACCTTTGCCGAGCAGGCCAACGGCAAGACCGTGCTGATGATGCGGCAACTGGCCTCGAGCACCGAGCAGCGCGACGGCATGATCGGCTTCGGTGCCGTCGAATATGGCTACCAGACGCTGGACAAGCTCGCGGCGTATGTTGGTGGGATGAAGAAATAGAGTCCCCGCGTTATTCCGGGGGCCTCGAAGAGGCGCCCCGGAATAAGCTCGGAAACGCATGGGGAGAGCAGCCGCCTTCGCGAATATGACAGCGCGCAGGTCAATTATGACAGCGCCATAACGTAGATTTTTGTCGCGTCGTGCCGCCGATTTATGACAGAATTGCTACCACTAAATGTCATATCGGTTACGGCGGAGCGATTCATGTTGCAGTGGCAGGCGCGGTCAAATCCCCTCGCGTGGTGGTGGGGGTCCCTGACGCTTGTCAGCAGTGCCAACATTCTCGTCTGGTTCATGCTGTACCGCGAGTTCTATCCGACGGTTGCCGGCAGCGCCGGCGGCGGTTCGGATATCGGGCTGATGTTCCTGCTCTGCGCCGGCTATGTGTTCGGCTGCGCGTTCCGATCGTTCCTGCCGCGCGCCGACGTGCAGCGCATCTGCCTGTTCGACACCTGGCTCTCCAGCGTCTTCGTCGGCCGCACCGTCGCGACCGTGGCCGAACTGTGCTTCGTCGCGCAATGGGCGATCATCCTGCATCAGCTGGGTCACATGACGGGCGCGGAGACCGCGGTGAACATCGCGCTGGTGATCGTGCCCATCATCATCGTCGCGGAGTGCTTCTCCTGGTACGCGGTCGTCACCACCAACTTCCTCTACAACGCGATCGAGAACTCGCTGTGGGCGGTGACGTTTTTCCTCGCCGGCATCGCGCTGTGCCGCCTCATGCCGGAATTCCAGGGACCGGTGCGATGGGCGCTGATCGCCGGCATCGTCGGCATCGCCTGCTTCCTCGCCTTCCTCGTCACCGTCGACGTGCCGATGTATCTCAGCCGCTGGCGGGCAGGGCATCAAGAGGGCAACAAGCTCCTCGGCTTCCTCGAAGGTCTGCATGACGTCGCGACGCGCTGGGTGGTGACCCACGACATCGCGCATTGGAAGGGCGAGCTGACCTGGATGTTCCTGTATTTCACCGCTGCGGTGTGGTCGAGCCTCGCGCTCTGCGCGCTCTACGCCATGGAAGGCTATCTCACGCGTTATCTGGCCTGAGCGACCGGGCTTCGCCGAGATCGGCCTGCGTCAGCAGGCCTTGCCGCAGCGCCAGCCGGACCAGCTCGATGTCGGAGCCGACGCCGAGCTTGTCCTTGATCAGCGAATGCAGGTTCGCCACCGTCTTCGGGCTGACGTGGAGCGTCTCGGCGATCTCCTCCGTCGTGTTCTCGGCGAGCAGCAGCCGCAGCACCTCGAACTCGCGCGGCGTGAGGACGTCGGCGGCCGAGCTCTCGCCGCTGATACGGCTGAGCGCGAGCTCGTGGTCGATGTCGGGGCTGATGGCGATCTTGCCGGCGAGCACGTCCATCACGGCGCGCACCAGCGTCTCGGGCGGGCTGGTCTTGGTGACATAGCCCCGCGCGCCGGCGCGGATCGCCTGCACGGCGAAGCCGGCATTCTCGTGCATGGTGAAGACCAGGATCCGTGCCGCCTTGTCCCATTGCCTGATGCGCCTGACGGCCTCGATGCCGCCGATGCCGGGCATGCTCAGATCCATGATGACGAGGTCGGGCGCCTCGGATTTGAAGAGACGGTAGGCCTCGGCGCCGTCGGCGGCTTCGGCGACGACGCGAAGCCCCGGCTGCTTCTGGAGCACGGAGCGATAGCCCTCTCGGACGACGGAATGGTCGTCGACCAGCAGAATGGTCGCATCGGCCGCGCTCATGCCGCGCGCTCCAGTGGCTGCCGATCGAGGCCTGCAAGCGGAATGACCACGCGCAGCGCGGAGCCGCCGTTCGGCGCTGCCTCGAAGCTCAACTGGCCGCGCAGGGCCGCTACGCGCTCGCGCATGCCGAGCAGGCCCATTCCGGATTTTGCGACGGGATCGTTCGACCGTCCGTCGTCGTCGATCGCAAGTGCGATCTCGTCGGCACGCATCGCAAGCTCCAGGCTTACCCGCGTGGCGCCGGCATGCTTGGCGGCGTTGGTGAGCGCCTCCTGCACGATACGGTACAGGCTCGCGCTGATCGTGGCGGGCAGGGTCGCGAACGCACCGTCGAAACGGATCGAAAACCGTGTCTGGCCGCGGCTACGCCCGTTCCAGCCCGCGACGAGGCCTTCGAGGCTCGCCACGAGCCCGAGCTCCTCGACATCAGGCGGGCGCAGCCGGAACAGCGCGCCGCGCAACGTCTCCATCATGCCGGTTGCGGTCCGCGCGATGCCGTCGCACTCGCCAAGCAGGGAGGGGCAGTCCTGTACGGCGGTCTGGCGGGCAGAGGAGGCGAGCGCGCGGATGGCGGCCAGCGACTGGCCGAACTCGTCATGCAGCTCGCGCGCGAGATGGCGGCGCTCCTCGTCCTGGAGTGCGATCAGTTTCCGCGTCAGCTCGCTGCGCTCGGCCAGAGCGGTGTCGAGGCTTTCGGCGAGATGGTTGAAGACGTCGCGGATCGCCGACAGCTCGGCGAGATCGAACGGCGGCAGCCGCGTCGACAGGTCATTGGCGGCGATCCGTTCGAGGCCGGAGCGGATCATGCGGGTGGGGCGCAGGGCACGCGCCAGTGCGGCGTAGACCAGGACGCACAACAGCGGCAGTGCGATTGCAAGTGCGAGCATCAGGCGGCCGGCCTCGTGCCAGGCGTCGGCGGTCTGCACGGCCGGGTCGACCGAGACCACGGTCTCGCCGAGCTTCGTTCCGCGCACGATCACGGGCCGTGCCGCCTCGCGGCCGGGGTCGAACAGGCTGCGATAGAAAGCCACGAAGACTTGCGGCGGCGGGTTCGCCGGGATCGGCGCGCCACTGCAGAATCGCTGGATGATGTCGCCGCTCACGCCGCGGAACGCCAGGCACAGGCCGGGCGTCATCACATAGGCCGAAACGGGGTCGAGGTTGGGAAAGTCCGAGCGCGGGCTCGCCACCCACTGGATCTTGCCCTGTTGCAGCTCCAGCGTCTTGGCCACGATGGCGGCGATGTCGTCGAGGCGCGCATGGGCCGCGCGGTCGGCGGTGATGAGGAAATAGGCGGAGATCGCGGCGAAGCACGCGGCCGATATGGCAGCCACGCGCAACGTCAGACGGACCTTGAGATCGAACCTCGGGCGGTTCCACATCGGCGGGCACCTGGCGCGAACGGAATTGTCGCCCCGGCATTAAACGGCAGAACGCAAGCGGCGGAAAGCGCCGCGCTTACCGCGGTGCAACGTCGTGAAATTTTCCCGGCACGCGCCGGGACGGGGACGGCTGCATGGCCCGAGGTTGCCGTCCAGATTGCGCCGCCGCTCCATCACACGAGGCCCGCATGCGCCGTATCAGCTTGATCCTCTCTGCTTTCCTCCTCTTCGTCCTCCCGGCGGCCTCCTCGCCTGCCGGCGCCGAGGATGCCATCGGCGTTGCCATGGACGATTTCAGCTACACCGATACGTCGGCCGAGCCGGCCAACCAGACCGCCGCCCATGAGCGGCGGCTGTCGGCGTTCATGGCCGCGCTCAGGCGGGATATCAGTGCGGACGGCCGCTACCGGCCGGTGCCGTCTGCCCAGGACGGCGCGGCATTCAAGGTCATCGGCGGCATCCAGAAGACCAGCACGCTGGTGCAATGGGCCAAGGTCGCCGTCATCGACGTCGGCGCCAAGAAGCTCGTGATGGACAAGCTCTACACCTTCCGCGGCGACAATGATGAATCATGGGAGCGTGCCGAGATTTTCGTGTCTCGCGAGGTCATGACCGCGCTCGCCACGCCCGCGCCGGTCGCGTTGGCCGTGTTCGATTTCGAGCTCGAGGATACGACCGCCGCCTCGGCGGGCGCTTCAGCCACGTCGGATACGTCATACTTGGCCGAAGTTACCGCCAGCGTGCGCGAGGCGCTGGGCCAATCCGGCCGCTACCGCATCGTTGATGCCGGCGGCGAGGCGGTCAAGGCGCGCGCCTTGCGGGATTGCGGTGGCTGCGAGGCGGCGCTCGCGCAAAAGCTCGGCGCGGATCAGTCGCTGATCGGCGTGGTGCGGCGGGTCAGCCGCACCGAATACACGCTCGGCTTCCAGGTCCGCGATGCCAGGACCGGTGCGGTGCTGTCGCGTGGCGACAGCGGCCTGCGCATGGGCGCGGACTATTCGTGGAAACGGGGCGCGGTCAGGCTGGTCAGCGATAAGCTGATCGGGAGCCAGTAACCGCGATACCAGCCCTAGAACGTCAGCTGCACCTTCATCGACCGCGAGCGGTCGCTGGCGAGCTCGAACGCGGCGACCGCGTTCTCGAACGGCATGGTGGCCGTGATCAGCGGTTTCACGTCGATCAGCCCTTCGCCCATCAGCCGCACCGCGAGCTCGAATTCGGGGTCGAAGCGGAAGGTGCCGCGGAGCTGCAATTCCTTGGCGACGATGGAGTTGATCGGCAGCGTCATCTCGCCGCCGAGACCGAGCTGCACCAGCGTGGCGCCGGGCCTGAGCACGTCGAGCGCCGTTCGCAGCGCGGCCTGGTTGCCGGAGGCCTCGAACAGGGTGTCGAACACGCCCTTGCCGGCGCGCCAGGGATCGAGCGTTGTGGCATCGGTCGCGACATTGATGGCGTGGGTGGCGCCGAGCTTTCTCGCGACCGCGAGCGGTGCGTCGGCGACATCGGTCACCACGATCTCGGACGCGCCGCCGAAGCGCGACACCAGGATCATCAGTGCACCGATCGGCCCGCAACCCGTGATCAGCACGCGCTTGCCGAGGAGGGGGCCGGCCTGCTTGCCGGCATGCAGGCACACCGCGAGCGGCTCGGCCACCGCAGCTTCCGCCAGCGACAGCTTGTCAGCAATCGGCACGGCTTGCGTGGCATCTACTGTGATGAACTCGCGAAAGCCGCCTTGGACATGGGGGAAGCGCATCGCGCTGCCGAGGAAGCGCATGTCGAGGCACTGGTTGCGCATGCCTTCCTGGCAATGCAGGCACTGGCCGCACGGTCTGCTCGGATTGACGGCGACGCGCGCGCCCGGCTTCACATTGGTGACGCCGTCACCAACGGCCGCGACCACGCCCGCGATCTCGTGGCCCAGCGCCATCGGCTGCTGGATGCGCACGACGCCGAAACCGCCGTGATGGTAGTAGTGCAGATCGGAGCCGCAGATGCCGCCGTTCGCAATCTTGACGCGGACTTCGCCCGGGGCGGGGGCTGGATCGGGATAGCTGTCGATCCGCAGGTCTTTCGGGGCGTGGATGACGACGGCGCGCATGGTCTCGTTCCCTTAGGCTTTCGCGATTACATCGCGGCGATCATGCCGCCATCGACATAGATGATCTGTCCGTTGACGTAGGTCGAAGCGTCCGACGCCAGGAAGATCGCCGCGCCCACCAGCTCGTCCGGCCTGCCCCAGCGCTTGGAGGGGATGCGGCCCATCAGCCAGTTGTTGAAGTCGGTGTTGTTGACCAGCGCCTCGTTCATGTCGGTCAGCATGTAGCCGGGGCCGATCGCATTGGCCTGGATGCCGTGCTGGGCCCATTCCACCGCCATCGAGCGGGTCAGGTTCTTGATGCCGCCCTTGGCCGCGGTGTAGGGCGCGATGGTGGGACGCGCGAGCTCGCTGCCGAGCGAGCCGATGTTGATGATCTTGCCGTGCTTGCGCGGGATCATGCGCTTGCCGGCCTCGCGGCCGATCACGAAGGCGCTGGTGAGGTCAGTCTCGATCACCTTGCGCCATTCGTCGGTGGTGAATTCCACCAGCGGCTTGCGGTGCTGGATGCCGGCATTGTTGACGAGAATGTCGACCGCGAGCCCTTCACGGTCGAAGCGCTCGAAGGCCGCGACGATCGCCGGCTCGTCGGTGACGTTGAACGCCGCGCCCTCGGCCTGATGACCGGCGGCGCGAAATTCGGCCACGGCCTGCTCGACGCGCTTGGGATCGACGCCGTTGATGATGATCTTGGCGCCGGCCTTGGCCATGCCCTCGGCAATGGCGCGGCCGAGCCCGCGGGAGGAGCCGGTCACGAGCGCGGTGCGGCCGGAAAGGTCGAAGAGGGCGGTGCTCATCTCAAGAAATCCTCAGACGTTGGAGCGACGCACGGTCAGATCGGAGCGGTCGAATACGGCGGGCAGAAGGTCGACGCCGAGGCCGGGTCCTTCCATCGGATAGACAAAGCCGTCCTTGATCGTGGGCATCGTGGTGACGAGCTCATTGTACCAGCCCTTGTAGAAGGCGCGTACCGATTCCTGGATCAGCGTGTTGGGCTGGCTGAACGACATGTGGATGGCGGCGATGAAGCCGATCGGGCCAATGCAGTCATGCGGCGCAAACGGGCGGTGATAGGTCTCGGCCATCGCCGCGATCTTGCGGCCTTCGGTCAAGCCACCGGTCCAGCACAGATCCGCCATCACCACATGCATGGCATCGCGGTCGAGCATGTCCTTGTAGGGAAAGCGCGAGCCCAGCGTCTCGCTGGCGCAGACCCAGACGTCGGTCGAGCGGGCATATTCGGCCAGCGCCTGCGGCGAGTTCATCCGGATCGGGTCTTCGTACCAGGTCGGCTTGTAGGGCTCGAGCGCGCGCGCGATCTGCTTGGCGGTCGGCAGGTTCCAGAGCGAGTGGAGCTCGACCATGATCTCCATCTTGTCGCCGACGGCCTTGCGGATCTTCTCGAACGGTTCGATCGCCCGCTTCATCTGGGCTGCGGTGATGTAGAGCCCCTTGTTCTCCTGTGCCGCCGGGTCGAACGGCCAGATCTTCATCGCGGAGATGCCGCTCTCCAGCAGGCTTTCGGCCAGCGCGTCGGCGTGGTGCATGAAGCCGTCGAGATCTTCGTAGGGGCCTTTGGAGGCGCCGAGATTCCAGTTGGCGACGGGGCTGATATTGGTGGAGCGGACATATTGAGTGCCGGCGCAGGTGTTGTAGATGCGCTGCTTGTCGCGGCAGAGGCCGCCGAGCATCTGGTGCACAGGCTGATTGCAGACCTTGCCGAACAGATCCCATAGCGCGATGTCGATTGCGGAAGCTGCGCGATACTCGACGCCGGTCGAGGACTGCGCCATCGGCAGGTTCAGCATGTCGCGGTGGATCGCCTCGATGTGCAGCGGATTGCGGCCGAGCAGGCGGCCGGCAAAGGTGTCGTGGATCTGCGCTTCGACCGCGCCCGCGCCATAGAAGGTTTCGCCGAGACCGATCATGCCCGTGTCGGTGTGAACGCGCACCCAGATGACGTTGGAAAATTCCTCGGTGCGCAGCGTCTCGATTGACGTGATCTTCACGGCAACAATCCTCCCATCACAGGCGCCTCGCGCCTGACGTCTCATTTTGCACTGCAACATGTTGCAGGCCGCGCGAACGTCTTACGCCTGCTTGTAATATATCACAACATGTTTTAAGGGTCCCACAACTAAGGCGCCACCCAGCAATGAGAGCGCGGTTGACAGGAGGACGACATGGCACGGCGCAAGCGCGCGCTCGAGGTGGTGAGAAACGAGGACGACGGCGAGGGCAAGCCCTCCCGGCGCAACCGGCTCAACTTCTTCGAGCTGGCTTACCAGAGGATCGAAGAGCTGCTCGTCCACTGCGAGCTCAAGCCCGGACAATTCATGACGATGCTGGAATTGCAGCACATCACCGGCTTCGGGCGCACACCGGTGCATCACGCCGTCAATCGTCTCTCCGCCGACACGCTCATCATCATCCGTCCGCGCCACGGCCTGCACATCGCACCGATCGATCTTGCACGCGAGCGGATGCTGCTGGCGTTGCGCCGCGACATGGAGCGCTTCGTCGTGCGGCTCGCGGCCGATCGCGCTAGCCTGTCGCATCGCAATCAGGCGCTGCACATCGAGCGCCTGCTGCGCGAACGCCGCGCCACCCTGACCCTCGACGAATTCAACAGCATCGATCGCCGCATCGACGCGCTGGTGCTGGAAGCAGCCGGCGAGCCCTTCCTGGTGCACACGCTGCGGCCGTTGCACACGCTGTACCGCCGCATCGGCTACATCCACCATCGCTTCATGCCGGGACAGGCCGAACTGTCAGGCACGATCGATCGCCACCTCGCCATTCTCGTTGCGGTCGCCGGCCGCCATGTCGAGGACGCCGTGAAGGCGAGCGATGCGTTGATCGACTACATGGACCACATGTTCACGGGCATGGAGGCGGGGATCGATCCGCGCCTGCTCGATTGCAGCATCGAGCCGCTGCTCGGCACGTAAGAAAGTTTTGAAGAGAGGACCAAAGATGTTAACGACGGCGATGCCACAACCGACCGCGAGCGAAGCCGCGGTCCGCTACCTCATTACGAACTACAGTCCCAAGGGCAACAAGGTCGGCTGGCTGATGATGGCCTCGATCCTGGTCGAAGCCTGGGATCTCTATTCGATCGCCTTCGTGCTGATCTTCATCAAGGAGCAGTACAATCCCGATCCGCTGATGCTCGGTCTCGCTGCAGCCGGCACGCAGGGCGGCGCCCTGATCGGTGCGCTGCTCGGCGGCTGGCTCTCCGACAAGATCGGCCGCCGCGTCATGTTCCTGGTGACGATGGTGCTGTTCATCGTGCTCGCGCTGGCGCAGGCCTTCGTGCCGAACGTGACCTGGCTCATCGTGATCCGCTTCCTGCTCGGCATTCCGCTCGGCTCGGATATTTCGACCGGCTACACCTACATCATGGAATCCATGGCCAAGGGTGAGCGCGAGGTCATGGGCAATCGCTGGCAATTCATGTTCGCCGTCGGTGAAGTTCTCACCATCGGTGTCATCGTGATCTTCCTGCTGATCGACATGCAGCACGAGATGCTGTGGCGCGTGACGCTCGGTCTCGGCGCGGTGCCGGCGCTGATCATCCTGATCATGCGTCACGACGTGCCGGAGACGGCGGTGTGGCTGGTGCAGAAGGGACGTTACCGTGAGGCCAAGAAGGTCGCGCGCGAGATGTTCAACGACAATCTCGACATGTTGCCGGACCAGGACGTGAAGGTGCCGAAGGTCAGCACACGTGCCTTCATCGCCGACCTCAGGAAGGACCCGATCCGCTGGCGCGCCACGATCTACGGCTGGATCGCCTGTTTCGCGCAAGGCAGCGAGTTCTCGACCTTCGCATTCTATCTGCCGGTGCTGTTCGTGATGGTCGGCGTGTCGAGCGTGCTCGGCATCAACCTGGTGACGATGGCGCTGTTCTCCTTCGCGGCCCTGTCCGGCTGGGTCGGTCCGCTGCTGACGCCGAAGATCGGCCACCGCGGCATCTCGATCGCCGGCTTCAGCATCGTGCTGGCTTCGCTGCTGGTCGCGGCCTTCGCGCTCTACACTGACAACAAGATCCTGCTGCCGTTCGCAGCGGCCGCCATGTTGTGGGGCCATTATTGGGATGCGTCGAACTGCATGACGATCCCGACCATGGTTGCGAAGCCCAAGTATCGCGGCACGGCCAGCGGCTTCGCCTACATGTTCGTGAAGTTGCCGTCGTTCCTGGCGATCTTCCTGTTCCCGACGGTGTTCGCCGCGATCGGCCAGGCGAATGCCACGCTGATGGTCGCGATCTTCCCGCTGATCGGATTGCTCGCCGCAATCTTCATCCTGCCGGAAGTCTACGGCTACGAGAACGACTAACGCGTTGCCCGGTCGCGGCCTTGTGGCCGCGATCGGGCTTTTCCCGCTACGGGCTCAGGAAGACGGGATTGATCCCGGACCCATGGCCGAGCAGGCCGATCGCCTGAAGCTGGGCGCTGTGGAGGTCGATCTCCACGATCGCGAACAGGGTCAGCAGCACCACGACCGAGACGACGAGCAGGGGGTGATATGTCCCGCCACCTTGTTCCGGCGCGGTGAAGCTCCGAAACGACCGGCGTAGGGAAAAACTCTGCGGCAATGCCTTTGATTGAATCTGCATGATGGACCTCCGTGCCGCGCCGTATGAGACTGCGCGACGCGAAGAAGCATAGGTCCGGCCTTGGTGGCGACATTGATGCGCCGCAAATTGCGCGCGATTACCGGATCGCAGCCGCAAGCGCTGCGATCAAGGCGGGGGGCGTCACCAGCAGGCCCAGCTTGAGGAACGGCCAGGCGCCGACCTCGATTTTTTCGCGGCGAAGCGCAACCAGCCACAGGATCGTCGCGAGCGAACCGGTGATCGAGAAATTCGGTCCCAGGTCGACGCCGATCAGGATGGCGCTGACGACCGAGGTGGGCAGGTGATCGGCGGCCACGATCGACCCGGCGACGAGGCCGACCGGCAGGTTATTGGCAATATTGGTGGCGATGGCGGTGGCGATCCCAACGCTCCAGCCGGCCCCGGGTACGGACTGCGCGACGGCCTCGTGCAGAAGTGCGCTGAGATGGCCGATCACGCCAGTCTTCACCAGTGCTTCCACCATAACGAAAAGCCCGCCGACCAGCGGCAGCACGCTCCAGGACACGTGCTTCAGTACCGGCATGGGCGACTGACGGCTGAGCAGCAGGACGAGGCCGGTCGTCACGGCGCCGCAGATGAAGGTCGGCGGGCCAAGCTGCTTGTCGAGCGCGGAGGCCGTGATCAGCACCACGCCGATCGCAGCAATGCCGATCGCGGTCAGCTTGCCGCCGCGGCTGAGCACCTTGTGCGGCACGCGGCGCTCGATGACCTCCTGTTTCAGCGCCCGATGCTGGGTGATGCGCAGTACGACATAGGTCAGCACGATCGAGGCGAGCGAGGGCAGGGCGAACTGACGCAGCCATTCGGTCAGATGCGGCATGCGCGAGCCGAACACCACGAGATTGGCGGGGTTCGAGATCGGCAGCACGAAGCTCGCGGCGTTCGCGATGAAGGCGCAGACGAAGAGATAGGGCAGCGGCTTGGCGCCGGCCGCGCGCGTCGCGGCGTAGACGGCGGGCGTCAGCACGATCGCGGTGGCGTCGTTGGAGAGCAGCACGGTGACGACCGTGCCGACGAGATAGATCAGCAGAAACAGCCGCTGCGGCGAGCCGGCTGCATATTCGACCGCGAGGGCGGCGAGATAGTCGAACAGGCCTTCGAGCCGGGCGAGCTCGGCGATCAGCATCATGCCGATCAGGAAGAGATAGACGTCGACGCCTTTCTCGATGCCGGTGAGCGCGTCCTGCCACGGCAGGAGGCCGAGCAGCACCAGGGCGCCGGCGCCGATCACGGCCCAAATCGCCTCGGGCAGGCGAAAAGGCCGGATGATGACGCCTGCGGTCGCGGCGACGATGATGCTCCAGGCCCAGATGGCGTCAGACGGCACGTTCAGTCCTTGAGGTTGGGTCGGTTCATTCGGCAGCGATAACCGATGCTGGAGCCGCTGTCTTCCCCTGTGCCTGCAAGGTGCCACGCCGGGTCTCGGGCAAAGCGAGGAGGCAGACGACGGCACCAATCGCGGCGACCGCGCCGAGCGTGATGAACGCCGCGCTGTAGCCGGCTCCGACCACGACGAGGCCCGCAAGCGTCGTCGACAGTGCCGCGCCGATGCTCTGGGCGGTGATGACGGCGCCCTGCGCGACGTTGAAGCGGCCGGTGTTGCGCATGAGGTCGGCGACGATGACGGGGAAGATCGCGCCAAAGATGCCGGCGCCGACGCCATCCAGAAGCTGCACGCCGACCAGCCAGAACGGATTGTCGGAGAGCGTATAGAGCGCGCCGCGAATGGGCAGGATCAACAATGCGGCGAGGAAGAAGCGCTTGTGGCCCCAGCGGTCGGCCTTCGCGCCAACCAGCATCGCGAACGGCACCATCACTATTTGAGCTGCGACGATGCAGGCCGACATCAGGCTGGTGCCCATGTTCTTGTCCTGCAGCGCGAGCTTTTGCCCGACCAGCGGCAGCATGGCCGCGTTGGACAGGTGAAACAGCACGACGCAGACCGCGAAGACGAGGAGGGGGCGGCAGGTCAGGAGCACCGTGAGACCTGAAGGCTGCTCCGGCTGGTCACCGGTATCGGCGTCGTGCAGCCCGCGCGCGAGGTCGTGGTCGATGGCGCGGGCGGGGATTGCGAGAATGCTCACGAGGCTTGCGACCGCCATGGCAGCGAGAAGGTAGAACACGACGGTCGGGCCGAACCAATAGGCGGAAAGTCCCGCCAGCCCGGCGGCGACTGCATTGCCGGCGTGATTAAAGGTCTCGTTGCGGCCGATCCGCCGGGTGAAGGCGGCATGACCGAAGATGCCGAGCGAGACGGCGGCGATCGCCGGCGGAAAGATCACGGCGGCGGCCTGCGCGATGCCTTGCGAGACCGCGACCGGCAGGAAGCTGGGAAACAGCGGCAGCGACAATGACGCCAGCGTCACCATGATGGCGGCGATGACCATCGCCAGCCGCTTCGCCCGCGTCGCATCGATCAGCGCGCCGGCCGGCGTCTGCGCCACGATGCCGGCAATGGTCGCAATCGACATCACGAGGCCGATGCGTGCCTCGTCCCAGTGCTGCTCGGTGAGGAGATAGACGGCGAGATAGGGCCCAAGCCCGTCGCGGACGTCGGCGAGGAAGAAGTTGGCCGCATCCAGCGCGCGGCCGGCGCGTCTCGTCTGGTCGGTGGGGTAATGGGAGGCTTGGCTCGACATCGGTCTCTCGATCGAGGCTGGGAAGCGATCCGCCAGAAACCGATCTCACGCCACCTTTGTTCCGCCCTTCAAAACTTCACGGCCAGCAGCACCGCGCCGGCGCCGATCATGGCGATGCCGAGCCAGCCCTGTCCAGTCGGACGCTCGCCGAGAAAGGTGAAGGCGAAAAGGGCGACCAGTACGACGCTGAGCTTGTCGATCGGCGCCACCAGCGTCGCCGGGCCGAGCTTCAGCGCACGGAAATAGCACAGCCAGGACGCGCCGGTCGCAAGCCCGGACAGCACCAGGAACAGCCAGGTCTTCGACGAGACCGCCGACGGCACCGCGAATTGTCCGGTGAAGAACAGCAGCACCGAGAAGGCGAGCAGCACCACGATCGTGCGGATGAACGTCGCCAGATCCGGATTGATGTTCTCGACGCCGACCTTGGCGAAGATCGCGGTGAGCGCCGCAAAGCAGGCCGACAGAAGCGCCCAGGTCTGCCAGGCGGAGAAGAGGGCGGGTTTCATCGATTGTCTCTCACCTTGCCGCCGCCAACTTCTCCGTGATCGCCTTGCGCAAAATGCGCGACAGCGATTCCACGGAGTACGGCTTCTGGATCAGCTCGAACCCGCGATGCGCGTTCTCGGCGAGGACGTTGCTGTAGCCACTTGTGAGCACGACGGGCAGGCCCGGATAGCGCTCGCGGATGACGCCGGCGAGCTCGACCCCGTTCATGCCGGGCATGATGACGTCGGAGAAGACGAGGTCGACGGCGAATTCGTTCTCGCCGAGAATGCCGAGCGCCGCATTGGCATTGGCGACCCGGCGGACGACATAGCCGAGATCTTCCAGCAGCTCGGTCGAGAACTGGCCGACGTCGTCATTGTCCTCGACCACGAGCACGCGATAGCCGCGCCCGGTGGTGGCGGCCTCGCTGGTCAGTGCCGCAGCGTCCTTCTCCGCGGCGGGACTGTGCGCCTGCGGCAGATAGATGGTGAAGGTCGCGCCTTCGCCGCGCGTGCTCGTCACCGCGATGTCGCCCTCGGACTGCTTTGCGAAGCCGAAGGCCTGGCTCAGGCCGAGGCCGGTGCCCTTGCCGACCTCCTTGGTGGTGAAGAACGGCTCGAAGATGGCGTCGATGTTTTCGGGCGCGATGCCGCTGCCGGTGTCCGCAACCGAGATCGCGACGTAGTCGCCGCCGCGCGCCGACTGCGCACGCAGGCTCGGGATGCCCGCGACCTTGCGCACGGCGATGGTGAGGCGGCCTTCGCCCTCCATGGCGTCGCGGGCGTTGATGGCGAGGTTGATCAGCGCGGTCTCGAACTGCGCGATGTCGGCCACCGTGAAGCAGTCGGCATCGTTCACCTCGACGGCGATCGCGATGCGGCCGCCGACCAGCGGCCGGACCAGTTGCGCCACGGCCTCGACCTGGCTGCCGACGTTGAAGATCTGCGGCTTCAGCGGCTGCCTGCGCGCAAAGGCCAAAAGCTGCGCGGTGAGCTTGGAGGCGCGCTCCACGGTGTCGGAGATGGCGTCGACATAGCGGCGGCGGCGTTCTTCCGGCAGTTCGCTGCGGCGCAGGAAGTCGGTCGCGGAGCGGATGATGGTGAGGAGGTTGTTGAAGTCGTGGGCGACGCCGCCGGTGAGCTGGCCGATCGCCTCCATCTTCTGCGACTGCCGCAGCGCTTCCTCGCCGCGGCGGCGCTCGGTGATGTCGACGGCCTCGGGCACCGCACCGGTGATGTTGCCGTGGCGGTCGAGCACGGGACGCATGCCGAAGTCGAAATCGCGCTCTCCGATGGGCAGGCGCAGGCGCATCTCCAGCCGCACCGCTTCGCCTCTGAGCACGGTGTCGAAGGCCTCGCGCACGACGGCGCTCATGCCCTGGGTCTGGTTGAACCAGGGCGTGTCCCAGAACGGTTTGCCGATGACGTCGCGGGCCTCCACGCGAATGCCATCGAGCGCAGTCCGGTTCGCGTAGAGCAGCTCGCCCCTGAGATTGACCAGCCCCTGATACTGGTTGCTTGTCTCCAGGATCGCGCGCAGCCGCGCCTCGTTGGATTCGAGCTCGGCGGTGCGCTCGGTGATGCGCTCCTCCAGCGTCTCGTTGAGTCGCCTCAGCTCGATCTCGGCCTGCTTGGCGGCGGTGATGTCGTGGGCGACGCCGATGAAGCCGATGTGCTTGCCGGTCGGGTCCCAGCGCGGCTGCGATTCCGAGCGCAGCCACCGCCATTCACCGCTGGCGTTCTTGTAGCGCGCTTCCAGCACGAACGGCTTCAGCGACGCTTCGCCCTGGACGGATTGCTGCAGCACATGCGGCAGGTCGTCCGGATGCAATATCTTGCGCCAGTCGAAATCGATGGCCTGGTCGTAGGGCAGGCCGATGAAGTCGACATAGGCCTGGTTGGCGAAGGAGCGCGTGCGGTCGAGCTTCGTGACCCAGATCGGCACCGGCGCGCTGTCGGCGATCAGCCGGAAGCGCTCCTCGCTCTCGCGCAGCGTCTCGCGCGCGAGTGCCTGGGCGGTGATGTCGATATGGGCGCCGACGAGGCGAATGGCGCGGCCGTCACTGTCGCGCTCGAACTTGGCGACGACGCGGATCCAGCGGGTCTCGCCGTCGTTGGGGCGGATGATGCGGTATTCGGCGGTGTAGTCTTCGTTCGTCCCGGCCAGCGCATCGAGGAAGTGCTTGACCGCGGCGTCGCGATCCTCGGGATGGATGCGGTTGACCCAATCCTCATGCGACTCGTCGGTGGCATCCGCCGGCAGCCCGTGGAGCATCAGATATTCCGGCGAGCGGCGGTTCTTGAAGCCTTCGCGGAAGTCGACCTCGAGGCCGCCGACCTTGCCGATGCGCTGGATACGCGCCAGCTCTGCCTCGCGCTCCTGGAGCGCGTGATAGGCGTCGTCGCGCTCGCGCGCGATCTCTTCGAGGTGCTGGCGCAGCCTTTCGGCGGCGGTGGTATCGGGCAAGGGATCGTTCAAGGTGTCGGCCGTTGTGATGCAAGAGCGCACGTGCCGGGCCGATATTCCCACAGACAAAGCGTGATAGCCATTACTCAAAAGGGGATAAGGACGGAAAGGGCCACCGATCGCAGGGGCGGGTATGAACGAACGCCGGGTCTGGCTATTTGTTCCCGAATGTTGGAACGATGAGCCCCCGCGCGCGTATTTGCGAGGCGTCGCAACTCTTAATCATAAGACTCCCTTCCCGAAGAGGCTAAATCTTGAAGCTCTTTGTCTGCCAGGACTGCGGCAACGTCCTCTATTTCGAGAACCGCGCCTGCGAACGCTGCGGCCACCGCGTCGCGTTCCTGCCGGAGAAGGAGACGATGTCGGCGATCGAGCCCGACGGCAAGGCCTGGATGACGCTCGCCGACAAGGGCAAGGGGCGGATGCTCTGCCGTAACGCCGAATACGACGCGTGCAACTGGCTGACGGATGCGGGCGATACCACCGGCTATTGCCGCGCCTGCCGCCACAACGGCATCGTGCCCGATCTGTCCGATCCGGTTCAGCTTGCCGGCTGGCGCGAGTTGGAGGTGGCGAAGCACCGGCTGTTCTATTCCCTGATCCGCTGGAAGCTGCCGCTCCAGACGCGGCAGGAAAATCCCGAACATGGGCTGATCTTCAATTTCCTCGCGGACGATCCGAACAGCGGGCAGAGGATCATGACCGGCCACGATAACGGCCTGATCACGATCGCGCTGACCGAGACCGACGAGATCGAGCGCGAGCGGCGCAGGCTCGAGATGGGCGAGCCCTACCGCACGCTGCTCGGGCATTTCCGCCACGAGGTCGGCCACTATTTCTGGGACGTGCTCGTGCGCGAGGGCGGCAGGCTGGAGGAATGCCGCGCGGTGTTCGGCGACGATTCCGCCGATTACGGCCAGGCCTTGCAGCTCCATTATGCCGAAGGCGCGCCGCCGGACTGGCAGCAGACCTACGTCTCGGCCTACGCCACCACGCATCCCTGGGAGGATTTCGCCGAGACCTGGGCGCACTACCTCCACATCGTCGATACCCTGGAGATGGCCTCCGAGTTCGGCATGGAGGTGCGCCCCAGGGTCGATCGCGACGGGGAGTTGACGGCGCGCATCCGTTTCAACCCCTATGAGACGAGGGACGTCGAGGCGCTCGTCAATGCATGGCTGCCCTTCACCTTCGCCATCAACAGCGTCAACCGCGCCATGGGGCTGCGCGATCTCTATCCGTTCATCCTGTCTCCGGCGGTGGTCGGCAAGCTGGGCTTCATTCACTGCCTGGTCCGGGACGTGGCCAAGGCCGCGAAGCCGTAGGTCCGCTCATGGGCTGACCAGGCCGATTTCGGTCTTGCGCTGGTACGCCAGAGGGCGCGGATTTAGACCGTTGCCTCCGGCCGATTTTGATGTACCACGGGGGTCACACGGCCCGTCCCCGCAGGCCCCAACGGCCAGGGAAGGGTCCCGCCCAAGGTCGAGACTCAAGAAAAGCATGTTCAAACGCATTCTGATCGCCAATCGCGGCGAAATCGCCTGCCGGGTCATCAAGACCGCTCGCCGCATGGGAATTCAGACGGTTGCGGTCTATTCCGAGGCCGACCGCGATGCCCTCCATGTCGAGATGGCCGACGAGGCCGTGCTGATCGGCCCGCCCGCAGCCTCCGAGAGCTATCTGGTGATCGAGAAGATCGTGGAGGCCTGCCGCAAGACGGGCGCCGAGGCCGTGCATCCCGGCTACGGCTTTCTGTCCGAGCGCGAGGCGTTTCCGCGTGCGCTGGAGGCCGCCGGCATCGTCTTCATCGGCCCGAACCCGGGCGCGATCGCCGCGATGGGCGACAAGATCGAATCCAAGAAGGCCGCCGCGAAGGCCAAGGTCTCGACCGTGCCGGGTTATCTCGGCGTCATCGAGGACGACAAGCACGCGGTGAAGATCGCCGACGAGATCGGCTATCCCGTGATGATCAAGGCCTCCGCCGGCGGTGGCGGCAAGGGTATGCGCATCGCGCATTCGAGGAGCGAGGTTGCCGAGGGTTTCAACCTTGCCAAGGCCGAGGCGAAAGCCTCGTTCGGCGACGACCGCGTCTTCGTCGAAAAGTTCATCGTCGATCCCCGCCACATCGAGATCCAGGTGCTGGGCGACAAGCACGGCAACGTCATCTATCTCGGCGAGCGCGAATGCTCGATCCAGCGCCGCAACCAGAAGGTCATCGAGGAGGCGCCGTCGCCGCTGCTCGATGAGGCCACCCGCCGCAAGATGGGCGAGCAGGCCGTCGCGCTGGCAAAGGCGGTGAATTATGACTCCGCCGGCACCGTCGAATTCGTCGCAGGGCAGGACAAGAGCTTTTTCTTCCTGGAGATGAACACGCGCCTTCAGGTCGAGCATCCCGTCACCGAGCTCGTCACCGGCATCGACCTCGTCGAGCAGATGCTCCGCGTCGCCGCCGGCGAGAAGCTCGCGATCACCCAGAAGGACGTTACGCTCACCGGCTGGGCGGTGGAATCCCGCCTCTACGCCGAGGACCCGTTCCGTAACTTCCTGCCCTCGATCGGGCGCCTCGTGAAGTATCGGCCGCCGGCCGAAGCCAGCCAGGACGGCATCACCGTGCGCAACGACACCGGCGTGCAGGAGGGCGGCGAGATCTCGATCCATTACGATCCGATGATCGCCAAGCTCGTCACGCATGCGCCGTCGCGCGCGGCCGCGATCGAGGCGCAGGCCACCGCGCTGGATTCGTTCTATGTCGAGGGTATCAGGCACAACATCCCGTTCCTGTCGGCGCTGATGCACCATCCGCGCTGGCGCGAGGGACGGCTCTCGACCGGTTTCATCGCCGAGGAATTCCCCAAGGGCTTTGCTGTGCGCGTGCCCGAAGGCGAGGTCGCGCGTCGGATCGCGGCGGTCGGCGCCGCCATCGACCACGTGCTCGGCGAGCGCAAGCGACAGATATCGGGCCAGATGGGCGGCCGCATCGTGCAGCGCGAGCGTCGCCGCGCGGTCTGGCTCGACCGCCAGGAGATTCTGCTCGAGGTCGGACGCGAGGGCGAGGCGATCGCGATCCGGTTCGTCGATGCCGAAGGCAAGGCCGGCAACGCGCATCTGCTGCAGTCGCCGTGGAAGCCGGGCGATCCGGTCTGGCAGGGCACCATCGACGGCCATTTCGTCGCGGTGCAGGCGCGCCCGATCGCCAACGGCATCCGTCTGGCGCATCAGGGCGTCGAGGTGCCGGTCTATGTCTGGACCGAGGCGGAAGCAGCCTCGGCGCGGCTGATGCCGGTGACCACGGCCTCCGACAGCGGCAAGAAGCTGCTCTGCCCGATGCCGGGCCTTGTGGTCTCGATCGCGGTGACCGAAGGGCAGGAGATCAAGGCCGGCGAGACGCTCGCGGTGATCGAAGCCATGAAGATGCAGAATGTGCTCCGCGCCGAGCAGGACGGCACGGTGAAGAAGATCCACGCCAGCGCGGGCGCGACGCTCGCGGTGGACGCGCTGATTCTGGAGTTTGCGTAAAGCAAGTGAGTGGGGCCCTCACTGGCCCACCAACACCGTCATTGCGAGCGCAGCGAAGCAATCCAGACTGCCTCTGCGGAAAGATTCTGGATTGCTTCGCTGCGCTCGCAATGACGGAGTATGTTGCGGCTGCGTCGCAACAGTTGAGAGGGCACCATGGCCTTTCGTTCCCGCCGAGAAAAACTGCGTTCGATCCTGACGGGCTCGACCTGCGTTCATCCCGGCTCGGTCTATGACGCGATCTCCATCCGTATCACCGAGGATCTCGGCTTTCCGCTCGGCATGTTCGGCGGCTCGGTGGCCTCGCTCGCGGTGCTCGGCGACCCCGATGTCACGCTGATCACGCTCACCGAGCTTGCCGAGCAGATGCGGCGGATGTCGCGCGCGGCGACGCTGCCGGTGCTGGTCGATGCCGATCACGGCTATGGCAATGCGCTCAACGTGCGCCGCACGGTGCAGGAGCTGGAGACCGCGGGCGCCGCCGGCCTCACCATCGAGGACACGCTATTGCCGGCCGCCTTTGGCGAGGCCAAGACACAGCTGATCTCGCTGGAAGAAGGCGTCGGCAAGATGAAGGCGGCGCTGGATGGCCGCAGCGATCCCTCGCTCGTCATCATGGGCCGCACGGGAGCTGCCTCGGTCACCTCGATCGAGGATGCGATCCGCCGCGCCAGGGCCTATGAGGCGACCGGCGTCGACGCGCTGTTCTTCACCGGCGTCAAGTCGCGCGCTGAGCTTGAAGCCATCGTAGCCGCGACGCATCTCCCCATCGTGCTCGGCGGCGCGCCGGACGAGTTGAACGCGATTGACTATCTCGCCAGCCAGCGCGTCCGCATCGCGCTTCAGGGCCACGCGCCGATCGCGGCTGCCATACAGGCCGTCTACGAGACGCAGAAAGCGTTGCGCGAGGGCACGCCGCCGAAGAACCTCAAGGGCCTCCCATCGCCGGACCTGACCAGCCGCGTCATGCGCGAGGCCGACGTCAAGGCGCGCAGCGCCGATCTTCTCGGGCTGAAGAAATGAGCCGGGCGATCCTCCAGGTCATGATCCGCGGCCGCGTGCAGGGCGTCGGCTACAGGGCCTGGGTCGAGTACCAGGCGACAACAAGTGGCCTCGAAGGCTGGGTTCGCAACCGCCGCGACGGCAGCGTGGAAGCACTGTTCGCAGGAACGCCGAAGCATGTCGCCGACATGGTCGCGCTGTGCCGCCACGGCCCGCCGTCATCGCGTGTGGATAGCGTGACGAGCGAGACGGCCGGTGCGGATGAGTTGAACCTGCGGAGGGCAGGGGAAGCGTTTTCGGTGTTGCCGACGGTGTGAGAGCGGATTCTCTTTCCGCGCGGGCGGTGCGCTCCCTCGCCCCGTTCTTACGGAGAGAGGTGAAAAATCACCGCGGCAGCTTCGAGATCGCCTCGCTCAGCTCGTGAATCTCGTAGGGCTTGCGCAGGATCGGGAAGTCGCCGCGGACATCGGCGGCGGCTTCGCTGTAGCCGGTGGCGAGCAGGATCGGCAGGCTAGGGTGGATCTGGCGCAGATGATGGGCGAGACCGAGCCCGTCCATCTTGCCGGGCATCACGATGTCGGTGAACACGAAGTCGACGCCGTTCTTCTCGAGCTCGCGCAAGGCGGACTCGGCGTCGGCAACCCGGTGCACGCGATAGCCGAGCTGCTCCAGCAATCCGATGCTGACGAGCGCGACGTCGGGATTGTCCTCGACCAGCAGCACGGTGCCGCTACCGGGAACCGGCACTGCTTCAGGGATATCGACTGGTGCGGTCGCGGTTTCGCGCGGCAGCAGGATGGTGAAGGTCGTGCCCTTGCCGAGCTCGCTTGTGACCTTGACCGTGCCGCCCGCCTGATGAGCGAAGCCGTGCACCTGCGACAGGCCGAGGCCGGTGCCTTTTCCGACGGGTTTGGTCGTGAAGAACGGTTCGAAGATCTTGTTGACGACGTCGGAGGGGATGCCAAGCCCGGTATCGGCGACGGTGATGGCGACGAACTCCCCGCGGTAGAGCGGATCATCCAGGACGACGTTGCGTGCGCCGACCGTCACGGTACCGCCGTCGGGCATGGCATCGCGAGCGTTGATGACGAGATTGAGCAGCCCCGTCTCGAGCTCGGAGACATCAGCCTTGACCGACCAGACCTCGCGGTCGATGTCGAAGGCGAGACGAACGGCGCTCCCGACGCCGGCGTGAAGCACTTCGCGGATCGCCTCGATGCGGTCGCCGAAGCGGATCGCCTGGGGATTGACGCTCTGCCGCCGCGCGAAGGTCAGGAGCTGGGCGGTCAGTGCGGCGCCGCGCTTGGTTGCGGTCTCGATCGCGGACATCGCGCGCTGAATCTTGGCGTCGTCCTCATCGCGCTTCTTGAGGATGTGAAGGCTGCCGCTGATGATCATCAGGAGATTGTTGAAATCGTGCGCGACGCCGCCGGTGAGCTGCCCGAGCGCATCGAACTTCTGCGACTCGGCAAGCTGCCGCTGCATCGCTTCGAGCTTGAGCTGCGAATTGCGCCGCTCGGTGATGTCGCGGGTGATCTTGGCGAAGCCGACCAGGCTGCCGTGCTCGTAGATCGGATCGATGATGACGCTCGCCCAGAAGAAGGTGCCATCCTTACGAACGCGCCAGCCTTCCTCCTCGTAGCGGCCATGGTCTCGCGCGATGCCGAGGGCACGCGCGGGCT
Source organism: Bradyrhizobium sp. 63_E2_N1_3 (assembly GCF_052076005.1). Classification (NCBI taxonomy): domain Bacteria; kingdom Pseudomonadati; phylum Pseudomonadota; class Alphaproteobacteria; order Hyphomicrobiales; family Nitrobacteraceae; genus Bradyrhizobium; species Bradyrhizobium sp. 63_E2_N1_3. The sequence goes on from NZ_CP197235.1 coordinate 3,849,262, forward strand.
TGCCGTTGGCGCGGTCGGTCTCGGTGTAGAAGCGCGAGAAATGCTGGCCGACGATCTCTTCGGGCGAATAGCCCTTGATCCGCTCGCCGCCGATGTTCCAGCTCGTGATGATCCCGGTGGGATCGAGCATGTAGAGCGCGTAGTCCGCGACTCCTTCCACCAACAGCCGAAAACTGCGCTCGCTTTCGAACAAGTCTCTCTGTTGACTGGACTTTGTCGTCATTCTCAACCCGCCTGGAACCGGGGCAAACGCCCGGAAGGGTGTTTGGTTCCCGTTCTCTGGGTCGTTTTTAGGCAAATATGACGGACGGTATGCAGGACGCAAGCCGCCGAGCGCTCTTGACAATCAGTCGCGCTCGTCAGACATTTCTGTCATGACAGAAATAACCGGAAAGAAGAAACTGCCTGCCGCCGTCGAGCGCTTCATCCTGCATTGGGGCGACATGGGGGACGGGTGGGGCGTCAACCGCTCGGTCAGCCAGATCCACGGGCTGCTTTATCTCGCCGAGGCGCCGATGACGGCCGAGGACATCGCCGACACGCTCGGCATGGCGCGCTCCAACGTCTCGAACTCGCTGAAGGAGCTGCTCGCTTGGAACCTGATCCGGCGGGTGCCGATCCTCGGCGACCGTCGCGACCATTACGAGGCCGAGACCGACATCTGGGAGGTCGCCGCGAGAATCGCGGCACGGCGCAAGGAGCGGGAGCTCGATCCGGCGATCACGGCGCTCCGGGCCTGCGTGTCCGATGCCGCGGACGATCCGACCATCAATCCGGTCGCAGCCAAACGGCTGAAGGAGATGCTCGCCTTCACCGAGCTCGCCGACCACTGGTTCATGCAGATGCTGAAGGTGCCGCGGCCGCGGCTGGTCGCCCTGGTGCGGCTTGGCGAGAAGATCGCCAACCTGCTGCCGCTGGGCAAGGCCAAATAGCGTTGAGGAGGGTGCGATGACGTCGGCTCGATTATCAGGCTCCAACGCATCTCCCTCAGCTCACGTCAAACTACTCGACGACCGCCGCTTCCGCGCGTTGCTGTCGGACGAGGATTGGGGCCGGCTGCCGCTCGCGACCTGGCGGCGCTTTTCGAAACGGGTCGCTGATGGCGACAGCGTCGTCTATGTCGCCGTGGTCGACGAAATCAGCTTCAGCGACATCGGCTGGTGGTTCGCGCAAGCCGCCCGCCTGATCGGCGGACCGCTGCCGACCGGCCGCGACACCGGTGTGCCCATGATCGTCACGGTCACCGAGGACGGCGGCACCGGCGGCCAGACCTGGACCCGCATCTGCGCGCGCAAGCGCGGCTTTCCGCAAGTGATCCATTCCGCCAAGCGTTTCGCCGGTCCGACCGGGCTCGAAGAGTATGTCGGCTTCGGCGTCTCGATGGCGCTCCGCATCGCGGTCGAGGGACAGGCGCTGACCTTCCGTAGTGCCGGTTACGGACTCCAGCTCGGACGCTTGTGGATCCCGCTGCCGCAATGGCTCACGCCCGGCGATCTCACGGTGACGCATAGCGATCTCGGCGAGGGCGCCTTCCGTTTCACCCTCGATGTCACTCACCCGCGTTACGGCGTGCTGATCCACCAGTACGCCGTCTTCAGGGAGGCCGTATCATGACGCCGCTGTTGTGGATCCTCATCGCCATCCAGATCGTGATGGGCGTGTTCGACACTTTCTATCACCACGAATTCACCGAGCGCCTGGCCTGGCGCCCGTCGCAGCGCTTCGAATTGAAGCTGCACGGTATCCGCAACATGCTCTATGCGCTGCTGTTCCTGCTGCTCGGCTGGTTGGAGGTTTACGGCGTGCTGGCGATCCTGATCGTGGCAGTCCTGGTCGCCGAGATCGTCATTACGCTGATGGATTTCGTCGAGGAGGATCTGAGCCGCAAACTGCCGCCGAGCGAGCGGATTAACCACACGCTGCTTGCGATCAACTATGGCGCCATCGTGGTGCTGCTGCTGCCGGTGCTGATCGAATGGGCGATGCAGCCGTTCGGCGTGAGTGTCGTGTATCAGGGCCTGCTCAGCATCGCCGCCACTGCCTGCGCAGTCGGTGCAGCGCTCTGCGGCGTCAGGGACTTTGCGGCGATGCGCCGGCTCGGCCGCATGCGAAGCGTGCCCGCGCACGGGCTCGTCGAGAAGCTCCCCGGCCGCAAGACCGTGCTGATCACTGGCGCCACCGGCTTCATCGGCAGCCGCCTTGCCGCGAGCCTCAGCGGGGCAGGGCACGACGTCATCGCACTGATCCGCAACCCCGCGAAGGCCGAGATGCTGCCGCCGCCGGTCACGCTGATCACCAGCCTCGATCAGCTCGCATCGGACACGCCAATCGACGCCATCGTCAATCTCGCTGGCGAGCCGATCGGCAACGGCCTCTGGACCGAGGCAAAGCGCGCGAAAATTCTCGGCTCCCGCATCGACATGACCGGCGAGGTCGTCAAACTGATCGCGCGGCTCGAGCGCAAGCCGGAGGTCCTCGTTAGCGGCTCTGCGATCGGCTGGTACGGCCTGTGGGCCGATCAGGTGCTGACGGAATCGGCGAAGTCACATGCGTGCTTCAGCCACGAGCTGTGCGCGGCGTGGGAAAAGGCGGCGCGGCCGGCGGAAGAGCTCGGCGTCCGCGTGGTCTGTTTGCGCATCGGCCTCGTGCTGGGCACCGAAGGCGGCTTCATCACGCGGATGCTGACGCCGTTCGAGTTCGGCCTCGGCGGTCCGCTCGGCACCGGGCGGCAGTGGATGTCCTGGATCGAGCGCGACGATCTGATCCGGCTGATTGCCTATGTGATGGCGACGCCTGATCTCACTGGGCCCGTCAACGCCACCGCGCCGATCCCGGTCACCAACGCAAAGTTCACCGAAGAGCTCGGCCGCCGTCTGCACCGGCCCGCGGTGTTTCGTATCCCCGGCGGCCTGTTGCGCCGGATCGGCGGCGGCTTTGCCGACGAGCTTCTGCTCGGCGGCCAGCGCGTGCTGCCGAACAAGGCGCTGAGCCGCGGGTTTGTGTTTCGGCATGAAACGCTGCGCAGCGCGTTCGAGGCGATCCTGTGAGGTGATGTCATGGCTTGCGAGACCTGCGCCCGGACGACACGAGGCTGGTTGGGCGGATGCCTGACGGCGACGGCCGTTATTCAGCTGTTCTTTCTGTTCATCCTGGCGTTGGCTAGTGCCAATCGCGTCACCCCAATGTCCCCGTGGGATTTTGTCTTCGCGATCTTGATCGGCGTGCCACTGATCCTGTTCTTCGTTTGCGTGCTCAGCGGCATTCCGTCGATCGCCACGATCTGGCTGAGCGAACGGCTTTGCATCCGCTCGCTTGTGTTCTTCGTGCTTGCCGGTGGTTTGATCGGGTCCGCGAGCCAGATGGTGCTTTACAGGTCTGTCAATGAATTGGGTTGGCTATACGTCACCGCCGGTTGCTTCGCCGGGCTGAATTATTGGTGTATCGCAGGCAGATATGCGGGCGCGGAGACGGAGCAACCTAAGAGCTAAGCCGCCGCGCTCCGGAACGTCGCAGCGACCGCGCGCAGCGCTGTCAGCTTGGCGGGATCGCTGACCTTCGAATGCAGCATTACCTTCGAGCTGCCGAGCTTCGGCAGCTTGTGCGCAGGCCCGATGTCGATCAGCCCGGGAGGCGCGATCCGCCGCGCCAGCGGTGCGATCGCAAGTCCGGCAAGCGCAGCCGCAACGACCGCCGTAACGCCGCCGCCGACAAAGCGTTCGCGCCAGGCGATGCCGGCCTTGTCGAGCGCGCGCACGGCGATGGCGCGGACGCCGCAGGGCGGGGCGAGGGTTGCGAGCGGCAGCGGCTCACCCTTCGGCAGGGTGAAACGTCTGGCCGCGAACCAGCCGAACTCGTCTTCGGCCAGCTTCTCGCCGCCGCGGCGGCTGCCTTCCTGGCGCACGATCACGGCATCGAGCTGACCTGCGTCATAGGCGTCCTGCATCTCGCGCGAGAAGCCGATGGTGACGGCGAGGGTGAGGCTTGAGGACATCGCGTGCAGGCGTTCGAGCAGCGGCACCAGCTCGGGGCCCGCGGCGTGATCGGAGATGCCGAGCGAGAGCGATTGCGCGGTCGATGTTTCGTCCGACAGCGCGCGGTCATGCGCCTCCATCAGCGCGCGGGCGCGATCGAGGAACGCGGCGCCGTCGGCCGTGAGCCGGACCGCCCGCGGCGAGCGCTCGACGAGGCGTTTTCCCAGCAGAGCCTCCAGCCGCTGAAGCTTGAGGCTGACGGCGGCCTGCGTCGTGCCGAGTGCTTCGGCGGCGCGCGTAAAACTCTGGAGGTCGGCGACCAGCAGGAAGGCCTTGATGGTGGCGATGTCGAGCGTTGCTGTCATTATGAAGTGTTATCACTGGTATCAACAGAGATAAGATACCAAAATGACAGAGCAAGGTCTACCTTCTCATCAACGCCGCGCAAACTCCGCGCAGCATCTTGAGGAGAACCACCATGCCCCTGATCACCGTGTCCTACACCACCTCCCGCCAGTCGCCGTCGCTGAAGGCCGATATCGCCAACGCCGTGTCCGAGCTGACCGCAAAGATCCTGCACAAGGATCCCAGGGTGACCGCCATCATCGTGAAATCGGTCGACGCAGGCGACTGGTTCGCCGGCGGCAAGTCGCTCGCCGAGCAGAAACTGGCCAGCTACTGGATCGACATCCATGTCAGCGAAGGCACCAACACCAAGGACGAGAAGGCGGCCTATCTCGCCACAATGTTCAAGCGCATGGCCGAGATTTTGGGCCCGCTGCATCCCGAGACGTATCTGCATGTCGACGAGGTCAAGGGCGACGCCTACGGCTTTGGCGGCCTGACCCAGGAGCGGCGCTACATTGCCGGCAAGCTCGAAGTTGCGTTGCAGGCAGCTTGAGGTCGCAAGCCGCGGGTGAAGAAACTCACCCGCGGCCTGAAGCCATCAGCTCGCCGCGCGGAACTGGACTTCGGCGTTGTTGATGAAGCACGTCTTGTCGAACAGCTTGAGGTCCAGCGGGTTCGGCAGCCTGATATCGTCGAGGTCTGGGCACGGCTTGACCGACGGATCATAGGATCGATCGATCTGCGAGATGAAGACGACGATCAGCCCCGCGTCGCGCGCGAAGGATTTCAGTGCGCGCACCTGAACAGCGAGATCAGGATTTTCCCGCCACTGGTCGAGCAGTTGCAGATAGTTGATCACCACGACCGTGCCACGAGGCGCCGCGGCCATCTGCTTGACGACGTAGTCGGCGCTGATGGCGTCGGAGCAGTCGATCTCAAACAGTTTGTCGAACTGCGCCGGCTCCACACCGATCGCCCGCAGGCGATCCAGCACATCATTCTGCGTGTACTCGAGCGAGAAGAACGCCGCGCGATGGCCCGACTTCATGGCCTCGACGGCCAATTCGAGGCTCATCAGTGTCTTGCCCTGACCGGGGCGAGCCCCGACCAGCACCAGATCGCCCGGCTGAAATTGCGGGAATAGCTTGTTGGCTGGCGTCAGTGCAGCGGCTTTCGCGGCGAGCATGCTCCAGGCGGAAAAGCCTTCCGTCGCGGCGATGCGGTCAAGCGCGTCGTGGAGCGGAATGCCTTCCTCGCGCGACAGGCGCTTGGCTCGTCGCTTCAGATGATAGATCGGCGCAGAGAGTCTCATCGTCAAAACCTCCCATTGCGAGCAGAAAGCGCAATCCCTCCTTATGCCTGGCGCTCGAACAGTCGGTCCGATGATCATTCGCCCGGCATGATGTCTGCTTTCCCGGCGGAGGGGGGAGGCGTGGGCGGCACCGGAAGCAAGCGTAACCGATTCCGCGACCGGCCGAGAACAGGGGCGGTGGGGCTCAAACAGAAAAAGTGCTAGACGGCCGCTTCCGCCACCAGCGCGCGGGTTGGCCCGAACAGCTCCTCGAACGCCTGCCGGAGCGCGACGTCGACTTCGGCCATGGACACGAGCTGGCCGAGATCGACCAGCGAGGTGACGCCGTAGCGGGGATCGGCGACGCCGCAGGGCACGATGCCGGCGAAATGGGACAGCTCCGGCTCGACATTGATGGCGATGCCGTGGAACGAGACCCAGCGCTTCAGCCGGACGCCGATCGCGGCGATCTTGTCCTCGTGCTCGGGCCCCTTGTCGGGCCGCTTCACCCAGACGCCGACCCGGTCCTCGCGCCGCTCGCCGCGGACGTTGAAGGCGGCGAGCGTCCGCAGGATCAATTCCTCCAGGCTCGCGACATAGGCCCGGACGTCCGGCCGGCGCCGCTTGAGGTCGAGCATGACATAGGCCACCCGCTGGCCGGGCCCGTGATAGGTCAGCTGCCCGCCGCGCCCAGTGGCAAAGGTCGGGAAGCGGGGATCGAGCAGGTCGGTTTCCTTGCCCGAGGTGCCGGAGGTGTAGAGCGGGGGGTGCTCGAGCAGCCAGACCAGCTCGGGCGCCTCGCCGGCGGCGATCTGAGCGACTCGCGCCTCCATGGCGGCCACGGCCTCCGGATAGGGCACCGGCGCGTCCGAGATCCGCCACTCCACGGGCTCGCCGGTGGACGCGGAAAACGACGTCAAATCGAGGTCTTGGCGGGGGTTTTGAGGCGAATTAACCATTGGCTAACCATAACGTGGTGATCATCTGGGGAGCAAATGCCAAGTCCTTTGGCTTAAGTCCCAAGTTGCGGCGGTCCTGACAGTGCCCACTCTCGATAAAGTCACCGTGGATCTCATGGTCGTCCTCGGGACGACCACCATGCCGATCCATCAAGTATTACGTCTTTCCCGCGGCGCCATCATCGAGCTGGACGCAACCGAGGCCGACGAGGTCAAGGTTCTCGCCAACAATCTGCCGGTCGCCTCCGGCGTCGTGCTGGTCGACCGCAACCGGATCGCGGTCGAGGTCAAGCAGATGCTGCCGCGCACGACGGGCACGCGTTAGCGGCCCGGGCACGCGGTAGCGGCCCGGGGTAGCCGGCAGGGCCGGGGCCCTCGATAGGGCCGATCCGGGCAGGGGTCCGGATTTTTCCTGCCAAGCTTGTGGAATTCTGGGCCTTTGCAGGCTTGTACCCCTCTGATGGATTTGTTAGATCGGCGCCGTTGATCCGGCAGGCCTCAAGCCCTAAGCCGGCATCCCCAAAGCGCTCGTGGCGGAATTGGTAGACGCGCTGCCTTGAGGTGGCAGTGAGTAAAATCGTGGGGGTTCGAGTCCCTCCGAGCGCACCATAAACCCACATTTCACATTGAAATGATTAGGCTTTTTTCTGGGTGTTACCCGGGAATGTTACCACTCCGTTCCCGTCCCTCGTTCGCGCGTTGTTCGCCCGCGGCACTCCTGGCCAGTTATCGAGTGACTGGCTCCGGTCGAAGGTGACGATCTTCTCCATCCCGGTGATCCCGAGCCTCTCTCGATTCGCCTGAGCGATGTAGTGCGCGGGCATTTTGGGGTCGGTCCAGCCGAACATGGCCATCATCTGGCTCTCGGTGCAGTCGGCGTAGGCGGCCACTTCGGCCCGAGCCTTGCGGACGCCATGGCAGCTCTTCTTCGGCTCGTTCACGCCGGCCAGGACTGCATATTTCTTGAACTTGGCCGCCCAGGCCTTCTTGTTCATCGGCAGAACCCGGCCGCGGACGAGTTTCCCGGTGAATACCTCGGCGCCGACGATGTTTGCCGCGCGCGCTGCCCTCAGACTCTCGGCGAACTCCGGATGGACGGGCACCGTGACGGTGGTATTGCCCCGACTCTTCTCTGTGGCGATCTGCACTGCCATTTTCCGAACGATCTGCCGCAGGTGAGGTGGCCCGAAACGGTGGGCGTCTCCCAGCCGCAGGAACGTGTAGTGCAGGATGTCGAACATGAGCCGGGCTTCAGTGCCCAGCGGCCAGTTCGCGCGGTAGCGGGCCATGTCGTCCTCGGTCCAGGGCAGAAAACCGCCAGTCTCGCGGCTCGCTTTTGCCTTGCCGGACTTCAGGCCGATGGTCGGATCGTCGTCCTCGTCGAGATGTCCTTCGTCGATCATCCAGCGCATCATGCCCCGAACCGCCGATAGCAGATTGCCCGCCTGCGAGGGGGTGCGCGCCTTCATCTCGGCTCGGATGACTTTGCGCGTCAGCACCGCGAACGGCTTCTCGCCATTCTCGGGCAGGAGCGACTCGATCAGTCCGGTACGCTGGAGCCGGGTGGACTCCGCAAGGCCCTCGTGACCGACGCTGAGATCGCCGAGCCAGTGATCGCTTTGCTTGTAGCCGTTCCAGTACCAGCGCAGTGTACCAGGGCGCGCCGGTGTCTTCGGTAGAGCAGGGCGCTCCTCGTTGCGCTGCTTCTGCGCGTTGATGTAATCGCTCCCGTCGCCATACAGCGCGATCTGGGCTGCAACCGCGGCATCAACCTCGTCGCCGAACTCAGTCGTGCCGTACTCGGCCTTGATCCGGATCTTCGGCAGCCGGTTGCGCAGTTGCACGTAGTACCTGACTTGACCACGTTGGCTTACGTCGACGTGCAGGTAGCGACGTTCCGGCTGGTCCGGCTTCGCCATGCCTTTGACGCGACGCATGCGCAGAACTCCTCCCAGCGCCGCAACGCCTGCCTCATAGGCGGCGTCGAACGCTGACGTTCCGTATTCCTCGGCGATCCCGATCCTTCGGCCCTTACTGCTGACTTTCACGTACCAGCGCAGTGAGCCGGACTCGGAATAGTTGAAGTAGAGGTACATCCGGCGATCCCCGGGCGCGCGGGGGTCGCGTCTTTCCGTCCCAAGCATTGGCGTCTCCGTGGACCAATGCCTGGAGTCTAGCGATGCGGTGACTCCGCATCAATTGCATAAGGTGCGTTTCACCCGCTTTCGGTGCGCTTCAGGTGAAGCCGTAATGCTTCAAAAGGTGTCCATACCGGGTCAGTATCATCCGCCGGTTGGGGACCGGAGGCATTCGTTGTTAGCGAGATCCGAATAGTGCCTTCTGCATCAACTATGACCGCGCTCGCGCCAGCTTCTTTAGCGGCGCGGATCGCGCGAGCAATATCTGCCTGTGTGACTTTGGCTGGTCGCCGCGGCATGACCATCTCCCGACTGCGATGTTAGCCGGCTTCTCGCTGTCCAGGATGGGTGACTGCGAAATCAAAAGTGGAGGAGGGAGCGTGCCGCGCGGCCTCATTTAACTGCGTCTATGACGTTCACTCTAGTGAAGCCAAAGAAAGTCTGGAGAACGATGGGCTAGCGGAAGAAGAAAAAGCTCTTTCGTGGGGCAATAAAGTCGAAAGCAAGGAAAGAGATCATTTTCTCTTGACCCATTCCTTGCGAGGGCACCGCGCAACCGTTTCACTGATGCCATAAGGGACTTGTAACGAGTCGCCGCGGGAAGATCGCGCCGAGCTGCAATGCCTTCATGTCGGTAGCCGCAACACGATCCGTTTTGAGAAGATCGTGCCGATCTGTGGTGAGGAACAGGCCCATCTTCAGCATTACCCGTCAATCGGACAGCCTCGGGGCTTGTCATAGTTCGGGAGACGGCGCTCCTTGGATGATGGCGACGGCTAGAACGAGACAGCTCGTCGCACGCTTATCAGCGTCAGCAAAATCGGACACAGACTCTCCGAGCGCGTAAACGATCTGGTCGGCGTCAGCCGAGATGCGTAACTCCTCGCCGAATGGCGCTGTCAGGCGAAATGTCGAGAAGATCATGCTTAAGCCGGCTCAGTCCGGCGCGCATGCCATCGGCCCAACCATATAGGAATTTGCCTTAGCGAAGGACGCCCGCCGCATCGAGCGTGCGCGCGTCGTTCGCCGCGTGGATTAGACCGCCATATCTGTCGGCGATCGGCTGGAACGCCGCTGGCAACCGATCATTGATAACGAGATGATGGCAGTCGTCGAGGTGGCCGCCTCGAACTGTCGCATTGCGCCCAAACTTGGTGATGTCGGCCACCAGTACAACCGTTCGCGCGTTGGCCGCTATGGATTGCCGAGCTTTGACTTCATCCACATGGAAATCGAGCAGCGTTCCGTCCTGATCAACTCCGCCGACGCCGAATATTCCGAAATCGGCGCGAAAGCCCGAAAAGAAACGTGCGGCGGCTTCGCCGACGATATCGCGGTCGAGGGAGCGGAGCGTACCGCCCGCGATCGTGATTTCCACGTCTGGATTGTGTGCGAACGCCGCGGCGACGTTCAGGCTATTGGTGATCACTCTGAGATCGCCGCGGCGGGAGAGTGCCTGCGCGACATATTCGGGCGTCGTGCCGAGCCCGATCATCAGCGACGCGCCATCGGGAATAAGTTTCGCGGTCGCTCGCGCGATGCGCTGTTTGGCGTCGGCGTTCAATCCCTGCCTGCTGCCATAGGCGAGGTTCTGATTTTGCACGGGGAGGCTGACGCCGCCGTGGATCCGCCGGAGCAGCCCCTGGTCGCAGAGCGCATTTACGACGCGCCGAATGGTTTGCTGCGTCACGTCGAACCGCGTCGCAAGATGCTCGATCGAGGCGAAACCTTCGCCTCGCACAATCTCGAGAATGTGGGCCTGGCGTTCGGTGGGGGTGCTGAGCATGGGCTCTCCGTGCCCACCGAAAGTATCATTCGAACATCCCGGGCGCAAATTTCTATTTCATATGCTGTCATACTATGTTCATATGAACAAAATATGCGCTTCGCCGATGAATGTTGCGTGGTCATGGGGAGAGACACGGATGGATCGGTCTGCGTGTCGTGACCGACCTTGCGCTGCTCCGCGCGAGCAGAACGCATCGCGTTTGCGCGGCGACATTTTGCACAGATCACCGCAATCGAGAGCGAATCGGCCATGTCGGCGATCACGCTGAGCCACGTCTCCAAGTTCTGGGGCGCGCTGCGCGCTGTCGATGACGTCAGTCTGACGGCGGACGAGGGCTCGCTGCTGGTGCTGCTCGGGCCTTCCGGATGCGGCAAGTCCACTACGCTTCGCTTGATTGCGGGGCTCGAAGCAGCCGATGCGGGCACGATCACCATTGGCGGCGTCGACGTCACGCATCTCACCCCTGCGCAGCGGAAGATCTCCATGGTCTTCCAGTCCTATGCGCTGTTTCCGCATTTGAGCGTGGCCGAGAATATCGTGTTCGGCCTGCGCGTGCGGCGCGTATCGCGCGCCGAGCGGGACGAACGGCTCAAGCGTGTGGCCGACATCGTCGGGCTAAGCCATCTGCTCGAGCGCAAGCCTTCGCAATTGTCCGGGGGCCAGCGCCAGCGCGTGGCGCTAGGACGGGCGATCATCGCGGAAGCGCGGGTCTGTCTCATGGACGAACCGCTCTCGAATCTAGACGCCAAGCTGCGCCACGAGATGCGAACCGAGATCCGCGCGCTGCAGCAGCGCCTTGGCATGACCATGGTCTACGTGACCCATGACCAGACGGAAGCCATGACGATGGCCGACCGGGTCGTGCTGATGCGCGACGGTCGCATCGAGCAGAATGGTTCGCCGGAGGATCTCTACAACCGCCCCGCAACGGCGTTCACGGCGCGTTTCATCGGCACGCCGCCGATGAATCTCGTGCGGCAGGGCGATCGGCTCATCGGCATCCGGCCGGAGCACATCCGCATGGTCGCGGGTGGTGATCGTGTCGTGCGCGTCAAGGCCGTCGAGCATCTCGGCGCGGACAGCATCGTACTGTGCGAGATCGACGGGCAGCCCATCTCGGTGCGGCTTGACGGTTTCAGCAAGGTTCAACCGGGCGAAAACGTCGCGATCGCGTGGGACGCGGGGCACGAACACCGGTTCGATTCCACCACGGAAGTCCGGCTGGAGCACATTTTCAGAGAGGGGCGGCTGGCAGCCTCCGACCGTTGAGAGCGGTGGCTTCAGAACGGCCAAGACAGATAACGAAGGAGACCAAGATGTTTGCTCGACGCACGATGTTAATGGCAGCCGCGTTCGCTGCATTGTCCATGGGCGCCGTCAGCCCGGCGGCCGCGGTGGATCTGACGATGTACTATCCGGTCGCGGTCGGTGGGCCCGTCACCAAGATCGTCGACGACATGGTCTCGCGCTTCGAGAAGGACAATCCGGATATCAAGGTGACGGCGGTCTATGCCGGCAACTATACGGATACGATGACCAAGGCGATGACGGCGATGAAGGGCGGCCAGCCGCCGCAACTGTCGGTGCTGCTGTCCACCGACGTGTTTACGCTGATGGACGAGAACGCGATCGTGCCGCTCGACGGTCTCGTCAGTGACAAGGCCTGGTTCAAGGAATTCTATCCGGCCTTCATGGCCAACGGCCAGATCGACAGCAAGACCTGGAGCATCCCGTTCCAGCGCTCGACTATCGTGCTGTACTGGAACAAGGACGCCTTCAAGGAGGCCGGCCTTGATCCGGAGAAGGCACCGGCATCCTGGGACGAAATGGTCGAGATGTCGAAGAAGCTGATCAAGAAGGACGGCTCAGGCAACACCACGCGCTGGGGCGTCGAGATTCCCTCGACCGGCTACGGCTACTGGATGCTGCAGGCGCTGGCCATCGAGAATGGCCAGAAGATGATGAACGAGCCCGGCAACGAGGTCTACCTGACTGCGCCGAAGACTGTCGCCGCGCTCGATTACTGGGTCGACCTGTCGCGCAAGCACAATGTCATGCCGACGGGCAGCGTCGACTGGGCCACGCTGCGCACGGACTTTCTCGAAGGCAAGACGGCGATGATGTGGCATACCACCGGCAATCTGACCGCCGTCAAGGATGCCGCGAAATTCCCGTTTGGTGTGGCCATGCTTCCGGCCAAAGAGCAGCGCGGATCGCCGACCGGAGGCGGCAGCTTCTACATTTTCAAGAGCGCCTCGCCCGAGCAGCAGAAGGCGGCCGTCAAGTTCATCCAGTGGATGACTGCACCCGACCGCGCGGCGGAATGGAGCATGAAGACCGGCTATGTCGCCGTGTCGCCTGCCGCCTACAAGACCAGTGCGATGCAGGACTATGCCAAGGGCTTCCCCCAGGCGACCGTCGCGCGCGATCAGCTCGAGCATGCGGTGCCCGAGCTCTCCGTCCACGAGAACGGTCGCATCTACAAATTCGTCAATGATGCCGTGCAGGCGGCGGTCACCGGCACGCAGAAGCCGCAGGAGGCGCTCGCTGCCGCCCAGCAGCAGGCCGATCGCGTCTTGCGAACCTACAAGTAAGGACAATGGTGGGATAGTGGTTCGCCGCCATCCCACCGCCTGACGAATGACCGACACCGCCGTATCATCGCCGATTGCACCACGCCGCGCTGGATCGCAGGCGTGGTGGAATGCCGTAAACGCCTGGCTTTTGTTGTTGCCGGCGGTGGTGTTGCTGGTGGCGTTCACCCATTACCCGATCCTGGCGACGATCCGGAATTCGCTGTTCATCACGCGCCGCAACGGCACCGAGGTCTTTGTCGGCCTCGACAGCTATCAGGCCATGGCAGCCGACCCGATCTTCTGGAAGGCGCTGGTCAACAATTTCTGGTTCGCGCTCGGCACCATTCCCGCGTCAATCGCTCTGGCCTTGCTAATGGCGATCTGGGTCAATCGGAACATGCGCGGCCGCGGTTTCCTGCGTTTGGCCTATTTCACCCCGACGGTGCTGCCGATGATCGCCGTCGCCAACATCTGGCTGTTCTTCTACACCCCGGATTACGGCCTGCTCGATCAGTTGCGCGGCCTTTTCGGTCTCGGTGGTTGGAACTGGCTTGGCGATCCCTCTACGGTGATGGGCTGCCTGATCGTGATGGTGATCTGGAAGGAGGCCGGATTCTTCATGATCTTCTACCTCGCAGCCCTTCAGCAACTTTCACCAGACCTCGAGGAAGCTGCTTCCATCGAAGGTGCGAGCCGCTGGTACTCCTTCCGCCGGATCACGTTTCCCTTGCTGATGCCGACCACGTTGTTCGTGGCGATCAACGCGGTGATCAACTCGTTCAAGCTGGTGGATCAGCTCGTCATCATGACCAAGGGTGGTCCGAACAACGCCAGCACGCTGCTGCTGTACTACATCTATGAAGTCGCATTCACGTTCCAGGATTCGTCCTACGCTGCGACGTTGACGGTGGTGCTCCTGGTGCTGCTGAGTGCCGTTGCACTGGTCAAGTTCGGTTATTTCGATCGCAGGATCCACTACCAATGAGAGGCCGGACACATCCCGTCGAGGCCGTCGCTGCCTGGGTCCTGGCTCTAATCTGGCTCGCGCCATTGGCCTATGCCTTCTGGAGCGCGCTGCATCCGGCCGCCTATGCGACGTCGTTCAGCCTCTCCGCGCCATGGACGCTGGAGAATTTTGCGCGCGCCTGGAAGCAGGCACCATTCGCCCGCTATTACCTCAACACGATTGTCCTTGTTACCCTGGTCCTGATCGGGCAGCTCATTCTCTCGACGCTCGCGGCCTATGCCTTTGCGCGCTTCAAGTTCAGGGGCAGCGGCATCGCATTCGCGCTCGTTCTGCTCCAGCTGATGATCATGCCCGACGTGCTGATCGTCGAGAATTATCGCGCGATTGCCAAGCTTGGTCTGCTGGACACAATTCCCGCGATTGCGCTGCCTTATCTTGCCAGCGCCTTTGGCATTTTCCTGCTGCGGCAGACCTTCAAAAGCGTCCCTCAGGAGCTGGTCGAGGCCGCCCGGGTCGAGGGCGCGGGGCCGCTGGGAATCCTGTGGCGGGTCTACGTGCCACTGGCACGTCCGACCTACGTAGCGTTCGGTCTCGTCTCGGTCAGCTACCACTGGAACAATTTTCTATGGCCGCTTATCGTGACGAACTCGGTCGAAGCGCGGCCGCTCACCGTTGGCCTCGCTGTATTCGGCGCGCCGGAGACCGGCGTGGACTGGTCGGTCATCACCGCGGCAACGGTGATGACCATGGCGCCGCTGCTGATCGCGTTCCTGCTCTTCCAGCGGCAGTTCGTTCAATCTTTCATGCGTGCAGGCATTCGTTGATGCGCCTTCTCACCTGGAACATTCAATGCGGCAAGGGCTGCGACGGCGTGACCGATCTGGCGAGGATCGTCGCGATTGCCAGGGAAACGATGGATGCCGACGTCTTCTGTTTCCAGGAGGTAAGCTCGAATTTCGTCAAGCATGACGGGGGAGGTGATCAGAGCGCGGAGCTCGCAGCGCTGCTGCCGGGCTACCTGCCG
This sequence comes from Bradyrhizobium sp. 63_E2_N1_3, assembly GCF_052076005.1. Lineage (NCBI taxonomy): Bacteria > Pseudomonadati > Pseudomonadota > Alphaproteobacteria > Hyphomicrobiales > Nitrobacteraceae > Bradyrhizobium > Bradyrhizobium sp. 63_E2_N1_3. The sequence continues at coordinate 3,864,325 of NZ_CP197235.1, forward strand.
ATATTCCGGCCCGCGATCGAAACCGTCGATCAGGCCGGGCAGTTGCATCGCTTCGGCAACATGACCCTGTCGCGCATGCCAGTCGTGCAGATCAACAACCACATCCTGCCGTGGCCGGGCGCGGGGAGCGTGCGCAGTATGCGGCGCCACGCGCTGGAGGTGACGGTTCAGGCCTCCTTCCGCGGTGTACGTATCGTCAACACGCATCTCGAATATCATTCGGTCGCGCAGCGCGAGGCGCAGATCACGCGCCTGCTCGACTTGCAGGAGGACGCGTCGACCGGTCCGAAGGCGCCCACCAGACGGCCCGACGAGCCCTATGAAAGCCAGACGGTCGCGGCATCGAGCCTGATGTGCGGAGATTTCAATTTTGACGTCACCGATCCGCAGCACGCGATGATTGACCGGTCCATCCGGCCTGGCCTCAACTATCGCGATGCCTGGACAGCTGGTCGGCCCGGCGTGCCGCGATCTCCAACCTGCGGGCTGTATGATCACGCGCAATGGACAGATGGCCCCGATTGCCGCGACTTCATCTTCGTGACGGAAGATCTGGTTGATCGAATCAGGCGCGTGGACGTCAATGGCCAGACCGATGCGTCCGATCATCAACCGGTTCTGATCGAGTTGGCTGACTGATATGACAAAGTCTTCAAAACTGGTTGCGGCGAAGAAAGGGCGGATCCTGCTCGTCAGGCGACGGCGTGACAAGCTCTGGATGTTTCCGGGCGGCCGTAAGCAAGACGGGGAAAGTGAAAGGAAGTGCCTTCACCGTGAAATCCGCGAAGAGTTGCCCAAGCTCAAACTTGGCGAGCTCAAACTGTGGAAGGAGGTGAAAGGCAAGAACCGGGAGACCGGTCGAAGGATGAGCGACGCCATCTTCGTCGCAAAGAAAGCCTCAGGTCCATTGAAGATTGGTGACAAGAAAGAGATCGACAAGGTTGCCTGGCGAAAGCCGCGCGGGATCCGACTTACGGCGACCTCGCGCTACATTCGGGACAAGCTGTTCCCAAAATAAATCATTTGTGGCGCGACAGAATAGCTTGTCGGCGGCCATAGCCTGGCCGCCTTCGGCTGAAGGCGCGCGCCTAGTCCGCGGATGACGCGTGTGCGGTGAAACAAATCTGCCCCCTTTCATCGCGCCGGGACATATGTCATTATACAAATACAAATGCTCAATGGGCGCCGAGGCCGGCAAGCTGACCGGGCTTTGACAGGGAGGACCAACCATGAAACGCGCAATGTTCATCGCCGTTTTGTTCACGGTTTTGGCGTTGGCCCCCTCGGCGAAAGCTGCGCGGATAGAGGTGCAGTGGTGGCACGCGATGAGTGGTGTACTGGGTGATCGGCTCAACGAGCTCGTCGAGAGGTTTAACAAGTCGCAGGACAAGTACACGGTCGTCGCGGTCGCCAAGGGCAATTACGATGAGGTAACCAATGGCGTCATCGCCGCCTACCGCGCCAAGCGGCCGCCGGAAATGGTTCAGATCGCCGAGCGTGGCTACCTTACCATGTTGTTGTCGGAGGCGGTCGTACCAGTGCAGGACCTCCTGGAGAAGCAGGGCTACAAGATCGATTCCGCCGACTTCATCAAACCGGTGGCGAGCTTCTGGAGCTACAAGGGGCGGATGTCGGCCCTGCCGTTCAACTCATCCACGCCGATATTCTGGTACAATAAGGATCATTTCCAGAAGGCGGGTTTCGACAAGCCGGCTGGCACCTGGCAGGAGCTGGAAAAGCAGCTCTACGCCATCAAGGCTAAGGGCATCAGCGAGTGCGGCACCGTGCTGCCCGGCGATTTTTACTGGAGCCTCTTGGAGAACTACAGCGCCATCAACAATCAGCCGTACGGCACGCTTGCCAACGGCTTTGACGGGCTTGGCACGGAGTTCGTCTACAACAAAACCAAAGTGGTCTCCCAAGTCGCGCGCCTGAAGAAGTGGCTCGACGACGGCATCATGCAAATTGCGGGGCAGGGCTTTAGCCCCGAGCAATTGTTCACATCCGGCCGGTGTTCGACATTCGTCAACTCGACCGCGTCGCACGGCAATATCGAGCGTAACGCTACCATCAACTGGAGCGCTACGTTCCTGCCGCATGAGAGCGACATCAATCCGCCGCTCAACAGCACCATCGGCGGCGGCGCGATCTGGGTGATGAAGGGCCATACGCTGGAGCGTTACGAGGCAGTGGCGGCCTTCCTCAACTTCATTGCCCAGCCGGAGACACAGGTGTGGTGGCATGGCGCGACCGGCTACGTTCCCGCGACCAATCGCGCCTACGAGTTGGCGCGCGAGCGAGGCCATTACAAGGACCATCCGACTCGAGAGATTGCCGTGCTACAATTATCGCGCGGTACACCCAACGAGAACTCACGCGGCTTCCGTTTCGGCAATTTCGTGCAGACCATGCTAGCGCAGCAAAAGGAGGTGGAGGCGGTCTTTGCGGGCCAGAAGCAACCTCAGCAGGCGATGGACGACGCGGTCAAGCGTGGCAATGAGATCCTCCGTCAGTTCGAGAAGCTCAATGCGGGGAAAAATCTCGAGTGACTTCTGGCGGCGTACGTTCATCAACGACATGGCATGACGTGGCTGGGCAGGCACGATTGCGTTCCGCGGGGGCCGCCGAGCCGACGTTGCGCGGTTCCGACCCGGCATCCGCGCGCCGCAAGAAAGCGCGGCGCGCGCACGAGCCCGGGTTAAAGCGGGCGAATTTTGGCGAGGGGCCGGGCCTTCCAACCTTGCTGCTGCTGCCGCAATTCTTGATCCTGCTGTTCTTCTTCTTCATCCCGTCACTGCGGGCGCTGACGCAATCGGTTCTGCTCGCTGATCCCTTTGGTACAACAGTCCAGTTCGTTTGGTTTGATAATTTCAAGGCGTTGTTCGCCAGCGACGACTACCGCCAGTCGATGTGGGTGACGTTTCAGTTCACCGTCGGGCAGAACTTGCTAACGCTGCTGGTGGCACTGGTGCTCGCCTTTGCCACCGACCGCATCATTCGCGGCCGCCCGATTTATCGCACTATTATTCTTTTGCCCTATGCGATTGCACCTGCAATCGCCGGCATTCTCTGGGCCTTTCTGTTCAATCCGGCGGTCGGCCCATTCGCTCAGATCCTGCATGCGCTTGGGATCGCCTGGGACCCGAACCTCAATCCAAACCATGCGCTGATTTTGGTGACGCTCGCCGCCTCCTGGAAGCATATCTGCTACGATTACATTTTCCTGGTTGTGGGGTTGCTCGCTGTACCGGTATCGCTGATGGAGGCCGCGGCGGTCGACGGCGCCGGGCCGATCCGGCGCTTTGTCTCGATCGGTTTGCCGATGCTCGGACCGACCGTGTTCTTTCTCGCCGTGATGAACTTCATCTACGGCTTCTTCGAAACCTTCGCCATCATCGATGCCGTCACCAAAGGTGGACCGGCGGGCGCCACCAATATCCTCGTCTACAAGGTCTTTGTCGACGGCTTCGTCAATCTTGACCTCGGTTCCTCTGCGGCGCAGTCGGTGCTGTTGATGAGCTTTGCGCTGCTTTGCACGCTGCTGCAGTTCCGCTATTTCGACCGCAAGGTCAATTACGGGGTCTGAGATGGTCGAGCGTGCACCTGTCCTCAACTTCGTCTGCCACGCGATACTCATCGCTGGCGCGTTGATGGTGTGCGTGCCACTCTATTTCGCCTTTGTCGCGGGTTCGCTCTCGATCAGTGAAGTACAAAAGGTGCCGCTGCCCTGGCTGCCGGGCGATCAGTTCCTCGCAAATCTGCAGGTGGCCTGGGCGAAAGCGAATTTCAGCCGCACTTTCGTCAATTCGGTGGTGGTGGCGCTCGGCATCACCGCCGGCAAAATCGCGGTGTCCTTGCTTTCGGCTTTCGCCATCACCTATTTCCGCTTCCGTTTCCGGATGTTGGCGTTCTGGCTGATCTTCGTCTCGCTCATGCTGCCAATCGAGGTGCGGATCGTGCCGACCTTCGAGGCGGTGGCCAACGCGGCGCTGCCGCTGCAATGGCTCGCTGATACCTTGCATCTTGCCGATCTCTGGCGCTGGATCAGCGGCCACGAAATCACGATCGAGCTCGAATGGAATATGGTCAACACCTATCCAGGCTTGATCTTGCCGCTGATTGCCTCGGCGACCGCAACGTTTCTGTTTCGCCAGTTCTTCCTGACCGTGCCCGACGAGCTCTGCGAGGCCGCGACGCTCGACGGTGCCTCGCCGTTGCGCTTCTTCTGGAGCATCCTGCTGCCGCTCTCGGTGCCGAACATGGTGGCGCTCGCGATCATTCTGTTCCTGTTCGGCTGGAATCAATATCTTTGGCCGCTCCTGTTCACGACCGACAAGGACATGGCGACCGCAGTCATTGCCCTGAAGAACCTGATTCCGCGCTCCGACAGCGAGCCGGCCTGGAACGTCGCCATGAGCGGCGCGCTCCTGACCATGCTGCCGCCGACACTGGTAATCCTGCTATTGCAGCGCTGGTTCCTCAAAGGCCTCGTCGATAGCAGCAAGTGAGGAGATACAATGGTCTTCATCGCCGGACATCGGGGCGGACGCGATCTGTGGCCCGAGAACAGCCTGCTCGGCTTCCGCAAGCTGTGCGACGTTGACGTCGACGCGGTCGAGTTCGACGTCCACCAGAGCTCGGACGGTGGCATCGTTGTGATCCACGATCCCGTGCTCGACCGCACCACGCATGATTCCGGTCCGGTCGGCGAGCGTAGCCTGAACCGGCTGACCTCGACGCGGCTACGCGACGCCGGTGACGAGTGCATCCCGACGCTGTCTTCCGTGCTCGATATCTATGCTTCGACCTCGCTCGAACTGCATATCGAGATCAAGACCGACGCGTTGGGTAACGCCTACCGCGGACTCGAGGCTAAGATTATCGAGGAGATCCGGCGGCGCGATCTTGAGCGACGGACGGTCATCACCTGCTTCGTCCCCGAGGTGGTCGAGACAGTGCGACGGCTGTCGCCGGACGCGCGCGTGCTGGTGTCGCTCGACCGCCGCTCGGCGGAGATCATGGGCGGGATTAGGCCGGCGCTGGAGCGGCTTGCGAAAATCCGCGACTGCATCGTGGCGATTGAGAAGGCGCTGCTGACGCCGGCATTGCCGCTGGCGCTGGACATCCTAGGCACGGCCAGGCTCGGTGCGTGGGTCACCAATACGCCGGAGGATATCGGCTACTGGCTGGCGCAGCCCGTGCGGCAGATCACGACCGACCGGCCGGATCTCGCCGTCGATATCAGGCGCAAGCGCGTGGCAGTTCCCGCCGCGTCATGACGGGAATTCCGCGCCGGCATTTTCTCATTGCATCGCTGGCGGGCGTCGCGTTTGCGGCTCCCTTCGGGATCGTGCGCGGCGCACCTGTCACCTTCAGCTCCGATCCCTATACGCTCGGGGTCGCCTCCGGCTGCCCGCGCGAGGACCGAGTCATGCTGTGGACGCGACTGGCGCCGCACCCCCTCGAAGAGGGTGGCATGCCCGATACCTCGGTCGAGGTCGAATGGCAGGTGGCCGAGGACGAGAAGTTCTCACGCATCGTTGCGCGTGGCGCCGAGCGCGCGACGTCGGAACTCGCGCATTCCGTCCATGCCGAGGTGAGGGGACTGCAGCCCGATCGGGTCTACTGGTATCGCTTCCGCGCCGGCACGGCGGTCAGCCCAGTAGGGCGCACTCGTACGGCGCCGGCCGGGCACAGGGCGCGCGTCCGTTTCGCCTTCGCCTCCTGCCAGCAATACGAGCAGGGCTTTTTTAGCGCGTATCGTGACATGGCCACGCGCGATCTCGATCTGGTCGTGCACCTCGGCGATTATATCTACGAACGATCCTGGGGGGCACGGCATGTGCGCAAGCACGACGTCGGAATTCCGACGACGCTAGCCGAGTACCGTAATCGTTATGCGCTATACAAGGGCGATGCCGATCTCCAGGCGGCTCACGCGGCCTTTCCGTTTCTGTCGATCTGGGATGATCACGAGGTCACCGACGATTACGCGAATGACCGCTCCTACACGGTGCGCGACGCCGTCCAGTTCCTGAAGATCCGTGCTGCTGCGTACCAGGCCTATTACGAGCACATGCCACTGCCGGCCTCGGCGCGGCCGCGCGGAGCGGACGCGACGATCTACGCGCATTACCGTTTCGGCGACGTAATGGACGTGTTGTTGCTCGACGACCGGCAGTACCGGTCGGCCCCTGCCTGTGTAAACGGCGGACGGCCGACCTGGACCCCACCTTGTTCGGAGCGGGTCGAAGAAGCGCGCACCATGCTGGGGCAGGCTCAGGAAAGATGGTTCGATAGTCGCCTTTCTGATTGCCGTGCGCGCTGGACCGTCGTCGCGCAGCAAACCTTGATGGCTGAGGACCGGCGCCGCGCTGACGACGGTGACCGCTACTGGATGGATGGCTGGGACGGTTATCCCAGCGCCCGCCGACGGCTGGTCGATGCGCTCGTCGCGCACAAGACGCGCAATCCGATCGTGATCGGCGGTGATCGACATGCCTTCTTCGCCGGCAGCATGAAGCGCGATTTCACCCGCCCCGAGGAGCCGACGGTCGCGACCGAATTTGTCGGTACGTCCATCACATCGGAAGGGCCGGGTGAGACAACGACACGCAAGGCGCTCGCGGATAATCCAAGTCTTGCTTTTGCGCAGGGCGACAAGCGCGGCTATGCCACGGTCGAACTCGACGAGAAGACCTGCACGGTGGGTTTCGAGGCAGTCGACAACGTCAAGGATATCAAGAGCGGCGTGCGGCGACTCGCGACCTTTGTGGTCGAGGACGGAACGCGAGGAGCAAAGGCAATCTGAAATGGCTGTCGAATCCGAATTGATGGCGTTGATGCACGGTGCCGAGCCAATTGTAATCCGGGCGGCCGAGACGCTGGTCGAGATGCAGCACGGTCCGCGCGCGACCACACGCAAGGAACTGCGCGATATCGTCACCGACGCCGATCTAGCGGCAGAAAAGATTGTGATTGACGGGCTCCGGGCGCTGACGCCCCGCTCGGCAATCCTGTCGGAGGAGGCAGGCTTTAGCGGCGACGCAAAGGCGTCGCGCTGGATCATCGATCCCCTCGACGGTACCGTAAACTACGCAGCCGGCTTGCCTTGGTTTTCGGTCAGCGCGGCCTATCACGACGGTGGGGAGGCGCTGGTCGGGTTAGTCGAGTCGCCGCTGTCTGGTATTAGCGGCCGTTATGTGCGTGGTGCGATTGCGACCATCAATGGCGAGCCAGCGGGAGTGTCGGAAACACGGTCGCTGTCCGATGCGGTCGTATCAGTAATCCTCACCTCGCATTTTCAACCCGACGAAGTGCGGGCCGCCGCCGCCATCATCGAGCGGCTCGGTTCGGTAGTCCGGGGCGTCCGCATTGTTGTTTCCGGTGCGCTCGAAATGGCCTGGATCGCGGCCGGCCGGCTCGACGCATTCGTCTCGCTCAAGTCAGATCTCGTCTCGCATGCCGCGGCCATGCCGCTGCTGCGCGCGGCAAACGGGCGCGTGACGACGATCGCGGGTGTCGATTCTCAATTTGACGATTTGCAGAAGATTGCCACAAATGGTCACATTCACGATGAGCTTCTGACTTTGCTCCAGGAGATTGCGCTTTGAGTGACCAGACTGTTTTGCGGATTGCATGGCTCTATTACATGGAGAATTTGACCCAGGCCGAGATCGGCGAGCGGCTCGGGCTGACGCGGGCGCGGGTCAATCGCATGCTGTCGGAGGCACGGCACTCCGGCATCGTCAGCATTAGGCTGAATTCAGAGTTTGCGAGCTGCACCGAACTGGAACATCAGTTGCGCGAACGGTGCGGGCTCGACGACGCGGTGGTGATTCCGAGCCCAGAAAACCCTGAACTCGTCGCGAGCCTGATTGGTATGGCGGCCGGGAGTTACCTATCGAAATTTCTGGAGGATAAGCTTCCGCGCACGATCGGCATTGGCTGGGGCGCGACCCTGCGTGAAACGATCCGCCACATCACGCCTGCGGAATACCCAGAGCTCTGGGTCGTCTCGATGATGGGGGGCCTCTCGCGAGGGCTCGAGCTCAATACGTTCGAAATCGCAGGCGAGCTGGCGCGCCGACTGCACGCAAAATGCAGTTATCTGGCCGCTCCGATCTACGCAAGCAGCAAGCGATCGCGCGACACGCTCATGGCACAGGACGTTTATGCGGAGGTTCTGGAGCGCGTCAGCAACCTCGATCTTGCGTTGCTCAGCTTGGGCGACCTCACGCCGCGCTCCCTTCTGGTGCGGCACGGCCTTCCGCCGGATGTAGGTATCGAGGATCTGCGTGCGGCCGGGGCGGTCGGCGACGTGCTAGGACAATATCTTGATCAATCGGGCCGGCAGATCAATCACGGCATCAATTCCCGCGCCATCGCTCTGCCGATCGAAAAGCTTGCAAAGACACCGACCGTGATGCTGATCGCGGGGGGCACCAACAAGGCGCCCGTCATCGCGGCTGCGTTACAGGGAAAGATCGGCAAGGTGCTGGTCACCGACGAGAAGGCGGCTGCCGGAGCGCTCAAGCTGATCGGTAAGCAGAAATGAGTCTGTTTCTGGGACTCGACATCGGTACGTCAGCCGTAAAGGCGATCATCGTCGATGCCGAGGACCGCGAGCAGGCGAGCGCGGTCGCGCCGCTGCCGATCGATCATCCACACCCGCTTTGGTCCGAGCAGCAACCGGATGCCTGGTGGTCGGCCTCGGCCGCCGTGCTCGACCATCTCGCCGCCGAACATCCAAAACTGATGTCCGGTGTGGCCGCGCTCGGACTATCCGGTCAGATGCTCGGTGTTGCCCTGATCGATGCCGCCGGGCGGCCGATCCGGCCGGCACCGCTCTGGAACGACGGTCGAGCCGGCGCCGAATGCGCGGAGCTCGACGTAAAAGTGACGGATTTTGCCGGCATTGCCGGTGCGCGGCCGATGCCGGGCTTTTCGGCCCCAAAAATCCTCTGGCTGTCGCGCCACGAGCCCGAAGCCTTGAAGCGTACGCGTTGCATTCTGCTGACGAAGGACTATGTGCGCCTGTGCCTGACGGGCGAGGCGATTTCCGATCGCGCAGATTCATCGGCCACGCTGTTGATGGACACGCAGGCCGGAACATGGTCGCCGCAGCTTGCGGAAGCCTGTGGCATCAGCACCGATCTGCTGCCGGAACTCGTCGAGAGCGGGGCGGTTGGCGGCACGCTGCGGCCTGAGTTGGCACGGCGGTTCGGCCTGCGCACCAATCTTCCGATTGCGGGCGGTGCAGGTGACAACATGGCAGGTGCTATCGGTGCCGGTGTGGTTTGCGCCGGCGACGCATACATCAGCCTTGGGACGTCAGGGGTCTACTTCGTCGCCAACGATCGTTTCGTGCCTGCACGCGGCCAGGGTATGCATACCCACAGGCATGCAGTGCCTGACTTGTTCGGCCAACACGGCTGCGTCCTGAGCGCGGCGAGCGCGCTGAACTGGGTTGCCGGTATCCTCGGCGTCGTCTCGATCGAGCGTTTCCTCGCCGAGATCGAAGTCGCGGATTTGTCGCCGGCTGATGTGCCGGTGTTCTCGCCCTATCTTGGTGGCGAGCGGACGCCGCATGACGATCCGCTCGCCACCGCAACGCTGTCGAATCTGCGTGGCACGGCGGGGCCGTTGCACATTGGCCGCGCTGTACTTGAAGGCGTCGCCTTTGCGATAGCCGACTGCCACGATGCGCTGACCGAGGCCGGCGCATCGATCGGGACGATCGCACTTGTTGGAGGAGGCGCGCGGAGCCGGTTTTGGGGGCAACTCATCGCGACCGCAATCGACCGCCCCCTGCTGCTGCCGCCACTGGCCTTGCTGGGGCCGGCGCTCGGTGCCGCGCGGCTGGCGCGCCAGGCGAGCGGCGGCGGGTTAAGCGACGCGAGCGATCGGCCCGACATGATTATGCTTGAGCCCAGTGCCGGCTGGCGCTCGGGATTGGAAGAGCGACGCGCCATCTATCGTCAGCACTACGTAAAATCGCCCAGCGAGAACATTTGTAAAGCCAAAGATACATATGTATAGTACTGGCATCGCGAAGGGCGGCGATGCCGGAAACATGCAGGAATTAGGGCTTTGAACATGCGCGCAGCGGTGCTCCACGATGTTCGCGATATTCGCGTCACTGAAATTCCGACGCCAACGCCGGCCGCGGACGAGGTCATCGTGCGAGTCAAGGCCGTAGGCGTGTGTGGCAGCGATTTGCACTCGTATCTTGAGGGCGGGACGACCGGTCCGACCCGGATCAATCCGTTCGTGCTTGGTCACGAATTTTCCGGCACGCTAACTTCGGAGAGTGCGAAACGAGCAGGCTTGCCGGCGGATGCGCTGTTCGCCATAGACCCTTCGATTTCCTGCGGCCGTTGCGAATGGTGTCACCGCGGCCATACCAATCTGTGCCCAAATGTGCGGTTTCTCGGGTACGCTCCGAACAACGGCGCGATGGCCGAGTTCATCTGCGTGCCGACGTCCGCGCTGCATATCGTGCCTGACAGCATCGGCCCGGCAGGCGCGGCCATCCTGGAAACGCTTGGCGTTGCAATCCACGCCATCGACCTCGCACGCCCCCGATTGATGGAAACGGTCGCGGTGGTTGGCTGTGGCCCGGTCGGTTTACTGCTGATTCAGTTGGCGCGCTTCGCTGGCGTCAGCAAGATCATCGCGGTCGATCCGGTCAAGGCACGAGCGGATCTCGCTTGTGATCTTGGCGCTGACGTAGGCTGCGGCAGTCCTGAAGAAGCTGTCAGCTTTACTAACGGCCGCGGCGCAGACCTTGTCATCGAGGCGACGGACTCCTCGCACGGATTCGAGCATGCCGCGCGCAGTGCCCGCATTGGTGGCCGGCTCGTCATCGTCGGAATCCCGGAGAATAATCAGTATGTGCTGAGCGGTGCAGAATCGCGCCGCAAGGGCCTGTCGATCAAATTTTCGCGTCGCATGCCGGAGGTCTATCCACGGGCGATTGCTCTCGCAGAGAGTGGTCACGTTAAACTCGCTCCGCTCGCAACGCATCGGTTTTCGCTGGACCAGACGCCGGCAGCCTTCGAACAGCAGGTTGCGCGCCGCGACGGGATCATCAAGGCGATCATTTACCCCTAACCATGTGCTCGCGAGTACAGTGAATGGCCAAAGCGCTCATTTTCGACTTCGACGGCGTTGTCGCTGACAGCGAAGTTCTGGCCAACACTGTGCTTGCCGAAATCGTGACCGAGCTCGGCGTGCCGACGACGGTCGAGGACTCCTACCGTGCCTATCTGGGCAAGCGCTTCAGCGAAATTATCGCTGAAATCGAGAAGACCGTCGGCAGAACGCTGCCTCTCTCGTTCAGCGACCAGTATCAGGCCCGCACGCTGGATCGTTTCAGGCAATCACTGCTTCCGATCGCCGGTGTGCGCGAATTCATTGCAAGATTTGATGATGTACCGCGATGTATCGCATCGTCTTCCTCGCCGGACAGGCTCGCCCTCTGCCTTGACGTTCTGAACATGACGTCTCTTTTCGATGGGCGAGTGTTCAGTGCTTCCAACGTTGAACGGGGCAAGCCTTACCCCGACATCTTTCTCCACGCTTCGGCCAGCATCGGAATTCCGCCGAGCTCCTGTATTGTTATTGAAGACAGCCCGAGCGGAGTGACGGCGGCAACGGCGGCGGGATGTACGGTCGTGGGATTGCTTGCTGCGGGGCATATCCGCGAAGACCATGGCGCGTTTCTAAAGAAGGCGGGGGCTCACTACCTGGCGTTGGACTATCTTGAAGCAGAGCGGATCGTTGCGGAGTTGCTCGACTGATCCGCGCGTTCGAACATCTCCTGGAACGCGCGAGTGCGCTGGTTGATGGCGCTTGATCGCAAGGCTCATAAGCAGACAATCCCGTAACATCTCCATGGCAGCTGCTGTGATGGGCTCAGGCCCAGATTTGGCCGATCCTAGAGATTGTCTGCTCTCGACTTCTGAGCGGTTCGAACGGCTAGCCCTGCCACACCGGTTCCGGCATCGCTCAGGTGCCTTGAAAGCGCGATCATGAACGGGCAGATCGCGAGCGCCGTGATCGCGGTGGCGGCCGTCGCCGTTGTGGCTCCGAACCCATCCCCAAGAAAACCGTAGAGAATCGGGGCGCCGGCGCTCGCGCCGATGGTGCCGGTATAAAATAAGGCGAACGCGCGTTCGGTGCGATGTGGCGCGATCAACTCAGGAACCGTGCCGTACAGCACTGATGATGCGCCGTTGAGCATCACCCCCAGGCCGGGCAGGACGGCAGGGACGAGCGGCAGGACCAGAACGCCGAGAATAAGAATCGCGGTGGCAATCTCGGTGAATAGGACGGTGCGCCGGGTGCCCACTCTTTCGCCAAGCCAGCCGCAAGCGAACTTGCCGGCAGGTCCGCCGATGAAGACAAGCGCCAAAGCGAGACCTCTGGTGGGAAGTGTCGCTCCCTTTTCGATCAGTAGAAATGGCAGGAAGGTAAGAAAGCCCATCCTGACGGCGCTATCGAGCATCCCGATCGACAGCAGCCAGTAGAACCCGCCTCTACCTTGACCTGCCTGGCCTGCTTCTTCAGTTCTTTGATCGGCTTGCTCATCTGAGGTCGACTGCGTTGATTTGTCGTGACCATGCTAGATGCCGTAATGGGCCCTGCTCCGTGCAAGGGGGCATGATGGTGGCTGTCCCCCGATAGATGATGAAACGGGGTCACGACTTGAGTCGGCCCCAAGCATCTGGAGACGGAGGACAGCCGTGGAGAATTATGCCGGAATTGACGTGTCGTTGGAACTGTCGAGCGTATGCGTTGTGGATTCCCAGGGTAAGATCCTGAAGGAGGCGAAGGTCGCAAGCGAACCCGACGCCTTAGTCGAATTTTTCGAGACGCTTGGCTTTGCAGTGAATCGGATCGGGCTGGAGGCTGGGCCACTGTCGCAATGGCTGCATGCGGGGCTGCAAAGAGCAGGATTCGAGACGGTTCTGCTGGAAACACGGCATGTGAAGGCAGCATTGTCGGCGATGACAGTGAAGACGGATCGCAAGGATGCACGCGGAATTGCCCAGTTGATCCGGATGGGATGGTTCCGCGCGGTGCACGCAAAGTCGATAGGGGCTCAAGAGATCCGAGCGCTGCTGGTTGCGCGCAAGCAGCTTCTTGGGCGACTTATCGATGTGGAGTTAAGTATCCGCGGGATTTTGCGTGGCTTTGGGCTGAAGGTTGGCCCGGTGACGCGGAAGAATTTCGAAGCGCGGATCCGAGAGTTGGTTGCGGGTCAGGCGACATTGGAACGCATTGCCATAGCGATGCTTTCGGCACGATCGGCCTTGAAGGCAGAGTACGGAAGGCTACACAAAGCTGTGCTGGCAACGGTGCGTGACGATGCGGTCTGTCGCCGGCTCATGACAGTGCCAGGTGTTGGTCCCCTAGTGGCGATTACCTACAAATCGGCGATTGATGATCCTCATCGCATTGTAAAATCGAAGGCGGCAGGCGCGCTGTTCGGGCTCACGCCAAAGAAATACCAATCGGGAGAAAAGGACGTCACGGGCGGGATCACGCTGGCCGGCGACGAGATAGTGCGTACGGTGTTGTATGAGGCCGCCAACGTTCTGCTATCGCGCATCACGCGATTCTCAAAACTCAAGCGCTGGGGGATGGACGTCGCCAAGCGGCGAGGCTCGAAGCGCGCAAAAGTCGCCTTGGCACGCAAGCTCGCAGTGATCCTGCATCGAATCTGGGTCGACGGCACAACCTACCGATGGACCGACGCGGGCCCGATCGCAGCATAGAACACGAGGAGAAGAGTTGGAATGCAACCGGGCTGAACTGAGCCTGGTGCCCGAAGTCCCGTCGCCGGGACGGTGGATCCGGTGAAGCCGTTACACGCCCAGTGGCCGTCTTCTGACGGACCACGCGTATCTAGATAGGCTCACCGCTCCCTCTGACAGCATGATGTGGCGGCCAGGCGTTGACCACGGACAGAAGCATGAGCTCGGCGGCGTGACATTCACTCGGGAGGCTTGACATCATCGGGCCCATTACAGAAGGGCATGTACTCATCAAGCGGCTGGCCGACTGATGTCCGGTTATTCCCCAACAGCGGCCCAAGGGCGGACAATCTCCGAGGTCGCTGATGGACCAACAACGACATCCGCAGGGCCACCGGGGAAAATCTACCCATTGCTGCCGGGACGGGAATGAAAGGTGTCGCTGGCGACTTTCATCGGCTTGACCACAAGATGATGATGCCAATGACGATCGGAGCCAGTCCAAAGGCCATCGCGCCCCAGAACTTGGGCTCTTGGAGGATGTCGAAGATTTCGAGCATGTTGCGTAAGGATAGCGGCACCTGAACACAGGGCCACGACCTGTGGGGTTGCTCCGTGATACTACGGGGGCGGGCTGACGCTCATCATTGCAGGTCGAAGCAGCCGGGCTAGACTGGTGCCGATCTGCCAAATTGATTCGAAGCGAAATGGCGAAATCTTCAAAACTTGTTGTCGCGAAGAAGGGGCGTGTGCTCCTGGTCAGACGACGGCGCGATAGGCTTTGGATGTTTCCGGGCGGTCGCAAGCGTGCAGGTGAGAGCGAAACGAAGTGCCTTCGCCGAGAGATCAGGGAAGAACTGCCGAAGCTTAAGCTCGGGCCGGTGAAGCTCTGGAGAGAAGTGAAGGCAAAGAACCGTCAGTCCGGTCGCAAGATGAGTGACGCGATCTTCTTAGCCAAGAACGCGTCCGGGCCCCCGAAGATCGGCGACAAGAAGGAGATCGACGGGCGGTCTGGTGCAGGCCACGAGGAATCCAGCTGACGCCGACTTCGCGCTACATTCGGGACAAGTTGTTTCCGAAGTGAATTGTGTCCCGTCGTTAAGCACAATTGGCAACCCGCCTCGCATGATCTCAAGGGTTAGTGGTCCGGCTTTTCGCGCACGATGACGCCGGTCTTAGGGTCGGCATGAAATTCCATCTTCTGTCCGTTCTTGATGCCTTCGCCCTCCCACTGGCCGTCGTCGGCTTCAAGCTTAGTGATCTGCGAATAACCCGACTCCATGAGCTTAGCCTTCACTTGCTCCATCGGCATCCAGTCAGGTCCGGGTTGATCTGCTCTCGCTGCTGAGCTCATGACGAGCGAACCGAGAACCAGAATTGCGGCAAGCTTCATTATGGGCCTCCTCTCGTTAGCGGCGTTAACGAGAGCGCTGACATGGTTGTTCCTCTGCCACGCTCGCAAATTCTCGCGAACACAATCAGGTATAGCTGGCGAGGCTGTTTTTGAGCACTTAAAGCGCGGCGGCCTTCGTGGCCTCCCTTGTTTGCTTGCGGCAAAAAAAACCGCCTCCAAGGAAAAAACCAAGAGGAGGCGGGGATTTAAGGCTGAGTCATAGGGAGGTACTCGCTGGCCAGCGCGTACCCTCGGCAAAAGCTAGCACAACAAGGGCACCCGCGACGACCGCTAGGGGTCAAAGAGCGAAGAACTCAGAGTGAGCAAATTCAGTCCGCTCCGCCCCACTAAGCGGACCTCAGTGAGGAGTGTCGTCACTTCGCTGATGGGCCATAACCAGAAGTTCCAGCTGTCCGCCTCGGGCGTTCTCCGGGCAAATTGCGATGGGAGGCTGCAAGAAGCCGTGACAAAATGGTAAGTCGCCACACATTCTAATCGGCTACCGCCATCCGGCCGACCCACAGATGGCGGGACGCAATTTGGCCCGATAGAGGATACCTAATATCGTCTGGCGGTAGCCATGCCCGGGATGAGGGATGCAATGCGCCAGTCCTCGACGCTCGACCGCCGCCTGTTCATCAAGACCGCCGGTCGTTTCTTTGGCGCCACGGCCGCGGCCGGAGGTCTGCTATCGCTTGGCCCATCGATGCCGGGGGCGCGTTCGCAGCCTAGAGCGCCAACGCCCGAGCCGCTCATCCAGCCGCCCGAGATGCACAGCGTCAACGGCGTGCTCGATATGACGATTGCGGCAGCGCCCGGACCGGTGCAGCTCGGCGATCGCGCGTTTACCGGACTGCTCTACAATGGTGCTTATGTGCCGCCAACGCTACGCGCACGCCTGGGCGACACGCTGCGGATCTCTTTCCGTAACAATTTGAACTCCGAGCTCGATCGCCCTGGTTATCTGGGTCCTATTTGTGCCGGTGTCGGCACCGCGTCGAACCTGCACTTTCACGGCATGAGCGTCTCGCCGCAAGCCAACAGCGATAACGTATTCGTCCACGTTCAACCCGGCGAAACATTCCAATACCAGGTGCGCATTCCGGCGTCCGGCCGGCAAAGTCCGGGCTTGTTCTGGTACCACCCCCATGCGCACGGGTTCGTCAATAATCAAATCATTGGCGGCATGTCCGGTGCTCTGGTCGTCGATGGCATTGACGAACTTTTCCCGCTGCTGCACCGATTGCCGGAGCGCTTCCTTCTGATCAAGCACTTCAAGTGTGACGACGAAAGCGAAATAGTTTCGATCAATGGTCAGATCAATCCCGCCATCTCCATGCGCGCCGGCGAAATGCAGTTTTGGCGCATTGCGCACATCGGAGCGTCGGATTTCTACAAATTGCGTATTGAGGGCATGCCGCTTTACGTCGTGGCAACCGATGGGCACGCCTTGTCGCAGCCACGCAAGATGACCGAATTTTTCATTGGTCCCGGCGAACGGATTGACGCCATTGTCATCGGTCCGCCCGCAGGGGAATACCCGATGCGAACCATTTCTTTTCAGAACGAAGCCTGGCGGCCGCCGGAACCGGTGAGGCAACTGGCAGTCATCCATTCCAGCGGTTCGTCGCAGAGTGCGGCGATCGAGGATGATATCTTGCGCCAGCGGGTCACTGGGCCGCAATGGATAAACGACGTTCGCGCCGCGGCGATTGCACGGCGCCGGACGCTATCTTATTCGCGAACCGCCGACCGTAAGGTATTCATGATTGACAGCCGCGTCGTCGACGAGGCGCGCACCGACCAAACCGTCAAGCTCGGCGATACGGAAGAATGGACGGTGATCAACACGGATCAGCAGTATCACAGCTTCCACATTCACCAGACACCGTTCCTGGTGACGGAAGTAGGCGGCGTTTCCTGGCGCGATGATAGCCTGCGCGACACTTTTTCAGTACCGCCGGCAACGGACCAAGGGCCCGGCGCGCTCAAGGTCGTCATTCCGTTCACCGATCCAGTGATCGTCGGTCGATTTGTGTACCATTGTCATGCAGTCGATCACGAAGACAAGGGCATGATGGGCATCATCGAAGTCGTTGCTTGAACGCACCTGCACGCCGCGATTAGGTGACAAATACATTTCCCGCTTCGAGTCATTAGCGGAAGTGACGGCTTCCCTTTGCTATATCTGGTTTACTCCCGAAAGCAGACATCCAGCGGACGGATCGGCATGTCCGCTAAGGGCCGATATTGTTGCAAAACTCGAAAATCGAACAACCCTAAAATTTCGCGAAAGTTGATCTTTGGACTCTCTGCTGCTGCGTCGCTTTTCGACGCCACTACGGAGGTCCGCGATCGATTTTGGATGAAACGATATGGTCCCCCACGTCGCCGCGCGTAAAGCGCATCAGCGACTAGCCAGCCCGAGCGACATCGTTTATCGAATTCCGATAAGCAAATACCCGGGATCGGATCAAACGTCCGTGAGCTTGAATTCGTCGACTGACATCTCCGCTGTCCAGAAATCTCCGGCCGGCTCGCCGCTGGAGGTCCTGCGTATCTTCCTGAAGCTTGGTCTGACCTGCTTCGGCGGCCCGATCGCCCACATCGGCTACTTCCGCGAAGAGTTCGTCGTGCGGCGGAAGTGGATCGACGAGCATGCCTACGCCGATCTGGTCGGGCTTTGCCAATTCCTGCCGGGCCCTGCCAGCAGCCAGGTCGGTTTCTCAATCGGTCTGATGCGGGCAGGCTACCTGGGCGCGCTCGCCGCCTGGACCGGCTTCACCCTACCGTCGGCCGCGATCCTCGTCCTCTTCGCCTACGGCGCCGGCGCGCTGAGCGGACCGGTCGGCGCCGGTCTGTTGCACGGACTGAAGCTGACCGCGGTCGCCATCGTGGCGCAGGCGGTGTGGGGCATGGCGCGCAACCTCTGTCCCGACCGCGAGCGCGCATCGATCGCGGTTGTGGCGGCGCTGATCATCCTCTTCAGCATCGCGTCGGTCGCCCAGATCGGAGCGATCGTGCTCGGCGGCCTCGCCGGTCTGTGGTTGTGCCGCAGCGAGGCGCCGGCGCCGTCCGGACACGTTGAGATTCCCGTGTCACGAACCGTCGGCCTGATCACTCTCGGGATGTTTTTCGTCCTGCTGGTGGGGCTCCCCGCGCTGCGCAGCCTGACGGGATCCACGGGCGTCGCCCTGTTCGACGCCTTCTACCGCTCCGGCGCGCTCGTCTTCGGCGGCGGCCATGTCGTGCTCCCACTCCTCCGCGAAGCCTTCGTCACGCCGGGTTGGTTGAGCGACGATGTATTCCTCGCCGGCTACGGCGCCGCCCAGGCGGTGCCGGGCCCGCTCTTCACCTTCGCGGCCTACCTCGGCACAGTGGTGTCTCCGGAGCCGCACGGGCTTGCCGGCGCGGGGCTCGGCCTCGTCGGCATCTTCCTGCCCGGGATCCTGATTCTGCTGGGCACCCTGCCGTTCTGGGACTCGTTCCGGAAGCGCGCCGGCGCGCAGGCGATGATGCGCGGCGTCAACGCAGCCGTGGTCGGCGTGCTGGGCGCCGCGCTCTACGATCCGGTATGGACGACGACCGTGCATGGGCCGCGGGATTTCGGCATCACGCTTGTCGGCTTCGTTCTGCTGGTCGCTTGGCGCGCCCCGCCGCTCGTCGTCGTCACCTTGAGTGCCGCCGCTGGATCCGCGATGGCGTTCCTCTGAGGTCTGCACAGTTTGCAGCGGCCCGCGAGGCTCTGGCGCACCTCTTTCTTCAGCGGCGAGGCGAGCAAGCTGCGGACATTGATCGTGTCCGGAGCTCGCGTGTCGAGAGCGCTATCGGGCGAATAATTCTGGCCGGCGCCGTCGTTTCCTGATGCGAAAACACGTTCGGATTTGCTTGTTCTGTCTGGTGCATCGTCTTTGCGTTTGATGCGCAGAATTTGGCTTTCTTTCTGATCGATCCCGCCGTTTTTCAATGCTGTGATGGGCGGTGGCAGCCATGGTCATCGCCGTCAGTTCGGTCATGGGCTCGCGTCCAACGCACCCTCGATTGGCTGATCAGGCCCGAGGGACGGCAAGAGCCTCGATCGCCTTCCCGCAACAGCTCACGCCTGCTTTTTTCCCCTGCCGCCAAGTGGCGGCATTCCTCGCGGAAGACAAAAAAGCAGGCTTTCGCCGTCCTCCGCTGGCGCTGCGGGCCTGGTGGCTGCGGGCCGATCGCTCCCCGGGCCAAGGATCGCCATCGAGGCTGCGATGGGCGCGGCCCGAACAACAAACAGACGGAGATGACCATGGCGACCATCGGCACTTTCACCGCTTCGGATAACGGCTACACCGGCTCGATTAAGACGCTGACGCTGAACATCAAGGCCAAGTTCGTGGCCTCCGAGAAGGACAACGACAAGGCTCCGGACTACCGCATTTTCGCAGGGAGCACCGAATTCGGCGCCGCTTGGAAGAAGACGGTTCGCGACAGCGATCGCGAATATCTCTCGGTCAAGCTCGACGATCCGAGCTTCCCGGCTCCGATCTACGCCTCGCTGGTCAAGGTCGAAGGCGAGGCGGATTTCACCCTGATCTGGTCGCGCCGCAGCGGCGACTGACGCCGGGGATCATCGGCCCCGCCTCCGCGGAGGCGGGGCTTTTTGCGTTGCTTGCGCCGCTTTCAAGGGGAGGGAGAAGAACATTTTTCTCCCCAAAAAGGAGGCGCGCAGATACGGATTCATGGCGCAATTTAAAGCCGGTTTGAGGCGCCGTGTTACGAACTAATGGAGCTTTCGGGTGCGTTTTCGTCGGGCGGTTCGCAAACTCAATCGCCATCTGCGCGGCCGACTGATCGCGCTGGATTCGGCTTGAGGGCCGGCTCCCGAACCACGCCTCGGATGCGAAACCGAGCCGCATGCCCGGTGAGATAATTGGCTCTGGATCGCGGCAGACTCGAGAGGGAACGCGTACGTCGAAGCGTGGCCCAAGCGCCGTTTGTGTGGGTGAACAGCGCTCTGCGGCAACGCCTGGCTCCTTCGTCCGAAGAGGACGATTCCCTGCTTATGGCGCTACGACCTATGGCAGCCGTCTCCCATCCGAAACCCGCGCACGCTTCCTTTTTCTCCGCCGGCAAGCCGGCTCCTCGCGGCCGCTTCGCTGCAAAAAAAGGAGCGAGCTCGGGTGCGCCGCTGCGCTTCGCCCCAAGGGTTCGGATGCGGGCCGGCCGCCATGACGGTCTCGCCATCGCAGGGCATCGGCCCTGCGGCATTGAAGGAGACAGACCATGACCGCGATCGGATTCGTCACCCGCACAACTCACGGCGGCTTCAGGGGCCAGCTCAAATTCCTGCCTATCTGCGCCGATATCGACATCGTGCCCAACCGCGATAAGTCCGGCGATACTCCAGCAGATTTCCGCATCTTCACCCAAGGGGTCGAGGTCGGGTCCGGTCGGATTCTGAGCGGCGAGAGCCGCGGAACGGACTACGTCAGTCTGTCACTCGCAGCACCCGGCCTTGGGGTCCGTAAGCTCTGCGCCAACCTTGGCCGAACGGTCGGCCTGGGCAGTGACGGCGGCTTCTTCCTCCTCTGGAATCCTGTCGACTAGGTCAAAGTCTTGGGCTCCCGCACATCGCGCGGGAGCCCTTTTTGGTCTCCAGGACGCCAGCTTCTTTGATCGAATTCGACGGCTTCGGCCCAAGGAAATCACTCGGCCGACGTGAGAATCCTCGTCGGTTCGCGCAGTTTCCAAGGCTCCAATAGGCGGTCTTCCGAGCTCGGATTTCTTGTCTTTCAGCCAAGTATCGTTCTCCAGGACGCTCGCGGTGCGGCCAAATTTTGCGGTTGGGGCGTCGATGCCAGGACCTTGTCACAGCAGAGAGAGGAAGCGAGAATGGGTCAGATGAAGCACACCAGACGACCGATTAGTAAGGCAAGATAAAAGCACTGTCGCCTAAGGGCGGCTAAGTGGTTGTCTGCACATCCAAGAGTTATCGCCATGGGTACAATGCTTGTCGCCAACGCGCACCTAGGCCACTCAATGTTCTGCGTAAACTCGTCCGCAGGTTCGTTCGGCATTATCGTGCTGCAAGTCTCCGAACCTTGCTGAGAAGGGGCGGTCGAATGGTCGATTTAGCCTCTCATCGGAAGAACAAGCACCTCGCATCAGCGGCCCGTCAGATATTCCTTCACGACTTATTTTCCGAGCCATCCGGGTTCGGAAGCCCTCAGAGCTGCGTCAACCGTGCAATAGCTCGCTTTACCAGGCCCACGGAACATTCTAGGCGATGAAGCAGAGCTTCCAATTCTGCGGAGGTAGCTTCTTCCATACGGAGGTTGTCGTCGGCGACAGTCCGAGCAACAAGACTGTCGACTTGTTCAGTCGCTGTACCCGCGCCCGACGATGCTTCGACTTGTCCCGCCGGTGTTAGGACAATCGAGGTCTTCGATCGCCCAGGAATTGCTGATTCAGCTAGTGCGGCGGGTAGCTTGACCGCGCAGACGACCTCGCCCGTTTCGATGAGCCGATAGCCAGCGCTATATGACCGGCGAGCGAGAACGTCGTCGCCGTCCTCCAAATCCAAGAACGCCTCTACTGATCCTGTCGAATAGGTTCACGTCGTCCGCCCGTTGAGCCCCATCCGCCTTTTGCGATGATAGCAATTTCCAATGTCGAATGTAACTTAAAAGCGGTCGTCTTAAAGGCGTCAATTTGGCCGATGTGTTCCTGTGAAACGGACACACAAAGGGCCCTTACGAGACATCCTTGCGAAGAACATGCGTCGCCTTCGGGCTGTGCGTGGTCTGAGTCAGGAGGCGCTTGCGCACGAGAGTGGGTTGAACAGGACCTATCTCAGCGGGGTTGAACGTTCCGAAAGAAATGTGTCGATCGACAACGTGGCGCGGATTGCAAATGGCCTCGGGGTCGAGCCTTGGAAGTTGCTCAAAGACGACTGACCCTAACTCATTCGCAAAAGCCAAAAATAATTCCTGCCGCGCTTCTGACAGCTTCGTTGAGCAAGGTTCCCGCTACCAGGATGGCGGGAACGACCACAATGCAGGCGGTTACCATAACCGTGATTAACGACGAAAGGCTACGGGATCTGAAGTGCTTGCTGATGGCGATATCGAATGGCGCGAACAAGACTCCGAGCGTCGTTGACCAGACGAGAGCGCCCAGGAAAGGCTTTGCCATGAACGCGCAGACGGCAAGGCCCAATACGATGACCACTATCAGAATGGTCGGACTCACCCCTCGATCGGGCAATTGCGAACCTTGACGCATTAGACGAGCCTGACTGTTCGTTCTCATTGGTGTTGCGCTACGGGGTGAAAAGTGTGCTGCCCATCATCAGCACGCACGTGACGAGTCCGAGTAAGGGTATCCATAGCGGCACGCGCGCGAGTGCAGCATCCGATCGGGTGTGTGGTGATCGAATTCGGAGCAGAGACAGGTTGACGAGCGCGAAGATCGTCAGCGTCGCAAGGGACGTGATTTCCGCCAAGCGTTCCAGCGGAAGTAGTAGCGCGAGAGCCGCGACGGCCAGCATGATGAGACCCGTGGCTATCAGCGGTGTCCCGGTCCGCGAATGGACACGGGCCGCTATGCTGGGCAGATCGCCTTGCTGTGCCATGCCATAGACGACACGCGCCGTCATGGTGATCTGCGCGAGAATGGTGTTCAGCGTCGACACGACCGCGATCACGTTGAAAGTGGTCGGGCTTATGCCCGCCACGGCGCTGAACACGAGGCTCAGCGGCGCCGTTGACGTCGCTAGGATGCTCGGGGGCACGGCGCTGACCGAAATCGCCGCAATCAGGAGGTAGAGCACGGATGTGATCAGCAGTGTGAGTGCCATGGCCCGCGGGATATTTCGTTGTGGGCTCTTGGCTTCTTCGACGACGTTGGCGAGATCCTCGAAGCCGACGAAAGCGAAGAATGCGAGCAGGCTGGCAAAGGTGATCCCAGAGAGGACGCCGGCGTCGAGTGGGGGCGGCGCGAAGAGTGCAGGGCTGAACGAGACGCCCGAATGTATGGCCGACCCGATGATCCACACCAGTCCGCCCGTCTCGATCATTGTCAGCAATCCGGCGAGCATCACGGATTCGAGAATGCCCCAGGCCGCGACGAGGCCCAAAGCCACGACGATCGCCACAGCAATCAATGGCGTGGGCAGCTCGATCAACCGCCCCATGTAACCAGCACCGCCAAGAGTGACAGCGGCAGCCGAAATGATGCCGGTGGCGAGCCTTAGCGAGCCGACCGCGGTCGATAGAAGCCGAGAATTGAATGCAGCCCGGACGTAGGCGGCTTCGCCGGCACTAACGGGATAGCGGGTAGCGAGCTCGGCATACGAGGCGCCAGTAAGTGCCATAACCGCGGCCGCCAATGCGAACGCCCACGAGGAGTAGACTCCCGCGTGGCCCGCCACAGCGCCGATCAAAACGTAGATTCCAGCCCCCACGGTGACCCCCGTCCCGTAGAGGACGAGAAGCGGCAATCCCAGCCGCCGTCGCAAACCTGCCGGAGGCGTGATTGCAACTTGCGTCGGTGTTTTCATTTTCATCATTACGAGCGACAATCGAACTTGGAACTCATATGAGCGGACCCTACGCGCAGTCGCTTGATCTGGGTCAATCGGGAGGCGTGAGCGAGGTCAATGCCGCATCAGAATGTCGCGTTGGGAGTTGCTGCTCTGACCTAGATCAAGCTGTTCGGACCTCTCGCGGTTACCTTGAAGGAAGAAATTGCATTTCCGGAGACGCCTGATGGCCATCAGGGACGTTTTGCTCACCCTCACTAGCTATCCTGATCCGACCCCGGTTTCGGTGATCGATCGCGCCTTGTCGCTGTCGTCACTTCTTGGCGCCCATATCGCCGCGATCTCATGTGAAGCTCACGTCCAAGTCCCCGGTAGCTTCCTGGCCGGCGCTGGCAATCTCGGGGCAGTCGTGGCCAGCGAAGCACACAAAAGCAAAAGGAATGCGGAGGATCTGCTGGCGGCCTTTGAGGCGGCCGCTCAGAAAGCCGGGGTGCCGCACGAGATCGTTCTCGAGCGTTGTCTGACATCCGAAGTGCCGGACCTTTTGATAGAATATGCGCGGCTCCGCGACCTGACGATTGTGCCGGTGCCGGAATTCTATGACCAATGGTACGCCGAGGACATCATCTTCGGGGCGGGGCGGCCGACCCTGGTGGTCCCGGAAGTCGCGTCGTCCGGGCCCATCGAGCTGAACAGGGTGCTTATTGCGTGGGATTTCAGCCGCGCGGCTGCACGCGCGGTATCCGATGCCATCCCGATCCTGGAGAAGGCGCGCAAAGTGTACATCCTTACGGTGACCAACGAGAAAGCGCTTCCGAGCCGGCGCTCGTCGTCCGAACTTGCCAAAAACCTGTCGCGGCATGGAATCGATGTGATCGTCGAGGAGGCGGATGCCGCTGGAAGGGCAATTGGCGACGTTCTCGGAACGCAGATAGTCTCCCTTAGAGCAGATCTCCTCG
Source organism: Bradyrhizobium sp. 63_E2_N1_3 (assembly GCF_052076005.1). Taxonomy (NCBI): domain Bacteria; kingdom Pseudomonadati; phylum Pseudomonadota; class Alphaproteobacteria; order Hyphomicrobiales; family Nitrobacteraceae; genus Bradyrhizobium; species Bradyrhizobium sp. 63_E2_N1_3. The sequence continues at coordinate 3,888,958 of NZ_CP197235.1, forward strand.
TCATGGGCGCTTACGGCCATTCGCGTCTTCGTGAGTTCATATTGGGAGGCGCGACCCGAAGCATCCTGACGAAGCCGCCGATTCCCGTGCTGTTTTCCCACTGAACCGGCAGTTGTCACTCAACTCCAGGAGGAGTTGAGGAGGAGAGGGAGCGCAACGACCGAAACAACAGACGTAGGATAGTAGGATAATGGGCCACGCTGCCCGACCTGTGTTGTCTTCCGCCGCCTCGCCACCAGGGTGGCGGACAACGAGATGCTCCTGCTTTGAACGGATTCGCGGGTTCAGTTCGACGAGGGCTGCTTACTTAATTAGCAGCCCTCTTGCGGGCCGATGGCCAAAGGCTCTTTATGCGCTTCGTCGGCAAGCAGGCGATCGGCTGATTGAACTTACGACGTGTGAGTTCGTCGATGAATGGGGCTGCGATCGTGATGGCACGGCTACCATCGCAAGCGGAGCCCAGACAACTACTGTCCTTTCTTTTCGCCCATGTGGTGCGGAACCTCGGTCTTAGGGCCGCCCTGGTAGTGATGACCGCTCTTTTCCGTGTCAGTGGTCTGCGCCATCGCAGGAACGGCCAGCAGAGAAAGAACGCCGAGGGTCGCCAAGAACTCCTTCATGATCATGTTCGGTCCTCCGGATCGATTGCGAGGTTTCGCGCGAGGCCCGTGTCGAGCCACCACAACGAATAGATCTTGTAAGCTCCCTGCGGCCAGCCTTGGTTGACTTGCATCAAGTCGGCTTCGATCCAGATCGGCATTATTGCATCGAATGCCGACCCGAAGGAGAGGGCGATGCGAATCCCGACGCTGGCCATAGCGCTGCTGCTTACCGCCCTGAGCTGCCCCGCACTCGCTCAATCACCTGCCGACCATCCGGCCCATCATCCGGATCAAAAAGAGGCGCCGGCGGCCAAGTCGACTGCTCCTCCGGAGACGCCGCGCAGTACGGGCCCCTCGCAGGGCATGGGCGGCGGCATGATGAGCATGACGGACGGCAATATGCCCATGTCCGACATGATGCGGATGATGAGCATGATGCGGCAGTCTGGCGGCGACGGAATGGGCGGCATGGAGACGATTGATCACGTGGAGGGCCGGATCGCGTTCCTCCGGACGGAGCTCAAGATAACCGACGCACAGCAGTCCGCCTGGAATGCGTTCGCCGACGCGCTGCGGACCAACGCCAAAACACTGGGAGACATGCGCGGCTCGATGATGTCTCAACAGAGCGCCGGGTCGCCAGGTCTCGTCGAAAAGCTTACGTTGCAGGAAAAGTGGCTCGCGGCGCGACTGGAAGGAATCCGGTCGATGAAGTCGGCGCTTTCGGACCTAGTCGCCACGTTTTCCGAAGAGCAGCAGAAGGCTGCCGACGAACTGCTCGCGCCGCAGATGGGCATGATGCCGATGATGCAGGGCCGTCGGATGGGCTCCATGCGGATGGACGGCAATTGAGACTACGAGCCGTTGATCTGCCTCAACAATGATGGCAACGGCGCTCCTATGCTCCTATGAACCACAGGAGCTGCGAATGTCGGTACAGGATCATTCCGGGTACGGAGGGCGCCCTCAAAAGGGCATGTCAACCAAAGCCAAGGCCGGCTTGGTCCTGGTAGGATTCCTGGTCATCGCCGGCGCGCTCCTGTTCACCGAACACAGGGCTCACGTGCTCGGGTTGCTGCTCTGGCTGCCGCTCCTCGCCTGCCCACTCATGCACCTCTTCATGCACGGAGGACACGGCCATCATCACGGCGACGTTCGATCGAGTGATGGGAGAGGCAACTGATGCACGATGCCGCCCCCGCGTACGGCCTCTGGAGCCTCGTCATCCTCAATTCGGCGGTCTTCATCCTGTTTGCCTACAGCTTCTTCAAGCCGCAGACCTCCCACGACTGGCGCTCGTTCGGCGCCTTCAGCGCGTTTCTGGTCGCGCTGTTCGTGGAGATGTACGGCTTTCCGCTCACCATCTACTTCCTTTCGGGCTGGCTGCAGTCGCATTACCCGAATGTTGACTGGTTCTCGCATGACGCTGGCCACCTGCTGGAGGTGATGTTCGGCTGGAAGGCAAATCCGCACGCGGGACCGTTCCACATCCTAAGTTTCGTCTTCATCGCCGCCGGCTTCATTCTGATCTCGGCCGCCTGGAGGGTTTTGTACGACGCGCAGCAGACCCGCAGCCTGGCGACCAGCGGCCCATACAGCTACGTCCGGCACCCGCAGTACGTCGGTTTCATCCTGGTGATGTTCGGCTTCCTGCTGCAGTGGCCGACGATCCTCACGCTCGCGATGTTTCCGGTGTTGACCGTCATGTATGTAAAGCTGGCACGCGACGAGGAGCTTGAGGCTCGGACCGAGTTCGGCGAGGCCTACCCGAGGTACGCAGCAGATGTACCGGCGTTCATTCCCCGTCTTGGGCGGCTGTTCGGTCATGGCTCTTCCCGCGGCCATCGTCACGGCTGACCTTCACGCGGGAGATGCCGTCGGACGGTTAGCTCGAGAGGAAGTCGATGAGCGAGCCGGTCTTCATCGCCAAGGCACTCACCAAGACCTACGGCTCGGGCGAGGTGATGGTGCATGCCCTCAACAACGTCGACCTCGAAATCGCCGAGAGAGAAGTGGTCGTGCTGCTCGGGCCTTCGGGTAGCGGCAAGACGACATTGCTCAACATCATGGGCGGTCTCGACCGGCCGACCAGCGGCAGGCTGTTCTTTCGCGATCAGGACCTGACGGATCTTGAGGAGCGCGAGCTCACGAAGTATCGCCGCGACCACGTCGGCTTCGTCTTCCAGTTCTACAATTTGGTGCCAAGCCTCACCGCGTATGAAAACGTTGCACTGGTCACCGAGGTTGCCAACGACCCGATGCGACCCGCCGACGCCCTCGCGCTCGTCGGACTCGAAGAGCGGATGCATCACTTTCCCGCCCAGCTATCCGGCGGCGAGCAGCAGCGCGTCGCCATAGCGCGTGCGATCGCGAAGCGCCCCGCGGTGCTGCTTTGCGACGAGCCAACCGGGGCGCTGGACTCCAAGACCGGCATTCGCGTCATCGAGGCGCTGCTCGGGGTCAACCGGCAGCTCGGGACCACCACCGTCATCATTACACACAACGCGAGCATCCAGCAGGTCGCCGACAGGGTGCTGTTCTTCGCCGACGGCCGGATTTCTAGGGTCCGGAAGAACGAGACCCGACGCGAAGCCGCCAAGCTCACCTGGTGACGATATGACTGCGCTCGACATCAAGCTGCTTCGGGACGTCAGGCGGCTCTGGGCCCAGGTGCTCGCCGTCGCGCTGGTCGTCGGAGGGGGCGTTGCGACCCTGGTGCTCGCGGTCGGATCGCATCGGTCTCTCGAAGAGACGCGGATCGCGTACTATGAACGTTACGGCTTCGGCGACGTGTTCGCTCAGGCGAAGCGGGCGCCCAAGGCGCTCGCCGACAGGATAGGCGAGATCCCCGGCGTCGCCGCCGTCGATGCGCGCATTGCCAAGCTAGCGCTGCTGGACATTCCCGGCTTCTCCGAGCCCGCCAGCGGGCAGTTCGTCTCGCTGCCCGACAACAACGAGCCGCATCTCAATCGGCTCTACATGCGCTCCGGGCGGCTTCCGGAGCCGGGACGGACGGAGGAAGTCGTTGTCAACGAGCCGTTCGCCCGGGCTCACGGCTTCTCGGAGGGGGCGCGGCTCGCGGCCATCCTGAACGGCAGGAAGCGCGAGCTCGTCATCGTCGGCATCGCGCTGTCCCCCGAGTTCGTCTACACGGTCGGACCGGGCGACCTTATGCCGGACGATCGCCGCTACGCGATCGTCTGGACGTCCGAAAAGGCGCTCGCCAGCGTCTACGATCTCGACGGTGCCTTCTCCGCGGTTTCTGTCAAGCTGCAGCCCGGCGCTTCGGAGCGCGAGGTGATCTCGCGGCTCGACGACTTGCTCGATCCCTACGGCGGGCAGGGGGCCCACGGCCGGAAGGACCAGACCTCGCACGCGTGGCTCGATCATGAACTCGACATGCTCAACAACATGAGCCGCACGCTGCCGCCGATCTTCCTTCTGGTCTCCGCCTTCCTGGTCAATCTCACCTTGAGCCGGCTGGTCGCGCTCGAGCGCGAGCAGATCGGTCTTCTTAAGGCGATAGGCTACGCCGACAGCAGCATCGTTCTGCACTATTTCAAGTTCGTCGCCCTCATTGTCGCGACGGGGATCGTTTTGGGCAGCGTTACCGGGACTTGGCTCGGATTACGGATCACCGCGCTGTTCGGAGACTTCTTTCACTTCCCATTCCTAGTTTTCGCGAAGGCGCCGGATCTGTACGTCACGGCCGGCGCCCTCAGCGCGGCCGCCGCCGCCGTCGGCGCGCTGCGGGCGCTGCGCGAGGTGGTGAAGCTGCCGCCGGCGGTCGCCATGCAACCGCCGGCCCCTCTGGTCTATCGGCGGCTGCTTCCGTCGAGCATCCAGCTCGACCGGATCGTGTCGCAACCGACGTTGATGATGGTCCGCAACATCGCGCGGCATCCGGTCCGGGCGGCCTTCACGGCACTTGGGATGGCACTGGCCACCGCGATCCTGGTCGTCTCGCTGTTCACGCGGGACACGATGGAGCAACTGATCGACGTGACCTACTTCCTCGCTGACCGGCAGGACGCGACCATCGGCTTTTCCGAGAAGCGGATCAAGAACGTGGTGGAGCAAGTGAACAGGCTCCCGGGCGTTCTCGCCGCCGAGCCATTCCGCGAGGTGCCCGTCCGGATCCGTTATGGCAACGTCGAACGGCGGGTCACGATCAGCGGCCGGCCCGCCGATGCCGATCTGCGGCGCCTCATCGACGTCGACCTTCGACCGGTCGTGCTTCCGGAGACGGGTCTCGCGATCTCCAGCATGCTCGGTCACATCCTCGGGGTGGGGGTCGGCGATACCGTCGAGGTCGATCTGCTGGAGGGCGCCCGACGCACCGTGACGATTCCGATCGTGGCGACCGTCGAGGACTACTTCGGCATCAGGGGGATGATGGACATCGAGGCGCTCCGCAAGCTGATGCGTGAGGCGCCCGTCGTGAACAGCGTGAACCTCAGCCTCGACGAGAAAAGAAAGGAGGACTTCTACGCGGCGGTAAAGTCCATGCCGACGGTCGGCGGCGTGGCACTGCAGCGCGTGTCGCTGGCAAACTTCCGTAAGACCGTCGCGCTGCTCGTCACGACGATGGCGAGCATCTACACCGGGCTTGCCGCCGTGATCGCGTTCGGCGTCGTCTACAACAACGCCCGGATCTCGCTATCAGAACGGGCGCGGGAGCTGGCAAGCTTGCGCGTGCTCGGCTTCACTCGCGGTGAGGTGCTGCGAATTCTCCTGCTCGAGCTCGCCATTCTGACGCTGGTCGCCCAGCCACCCGGTTGGGTGATGGGCTACGGGCTAGCGTGGGTCATGAAGACGAACCTCGCCGGCGAACTGATGCGTGTCCGGCTGGTGGTCGAGCATTCGACCTATGTCGTCGCCACGTGCGTGGTGGTACTGGCTGCGATCGCTTCCGCAGCGGTCATTCGCGAACGGATCGACAAACTGGACCTCGTCGCGGTCCTCAAGACGAGGGACTAGCCATGCCGGCAGACTGGACCAAACGTATTATCGGCGCTGCAGCCCTAGCCGCGATCGCGGGAGGGCTGGCCTGGTTCGCCTGGCCCCGGCCGGTTCTCGTCGATCTCGCCACCGTCGCAAAGGGCCCGATCGAAGTCACGGCGGACGACGACGGCAAGACCCATGTCCGCCACATCTACACCGTCTCGGCGCCCATCGCTGGGAAGGTACTTAGAATTTCGCATCCGCTCGGCGAGAAGGGACCTTCGCTTCACGTCGGCGACGAGGTGGTCGCCAACCAGACCGTCATTGCCCTAATGCAGCCGACGCTACCCGGCTTCATCGACGTCCGGTCGCGGGACCAGCTTCAAGCCGAGGTCTTGGCTGCGGACGCCGCCATCCAGCAGCAAGAGGCCGAGGTGCAGCGGATCGAAGCTGCCCTGGATTTCTCGCGGACTGAATTCCAGCGGGCGCAGACGCTCTCGCGGACGCAGACCATCTCCACCCAAGCATTCGACAAGGCGAAGTTCGATGTGGCCACGAACGAGGCCGCTTTGGCGAGTGCCAAGGCTCAGGTCGACATGCGTCGCGCGGTGCGCACCAGCCTCGCGGCGCGGTTGATGGACCCGGCCAATGCCTCCCCATCGGCGGAGCTAACGTGCTGCGTCAGGGTGCTCGCGCCGGCGAGCGGAAGGGTGCTGAAGATCATCCAGGACAGCGAGGCGACGGTCCTGCCTGGGACGCCCCTCGTCGACATCGGCAATCCTCTTGATCTGGAGGTGGTGGCGGACCTGCTCTCGACGGACGCCGTCCAGATCAAGGTGGGCGCGCCGGTCCGAATCGACGGCTGGGGCGGGCAGCCCATTAAGGGGAAGGTCGTGCGTGTGGACCCCGCTGGCTTCCTGAAGGTCTCGGCGCTAGGGATTGAGGAACAGCGGGTCCGGGTAACCGTCGATTTCGATGACCCGCCGCAGGCTTGGTCGCAACTAGGTCACGATTACCGTGTCGCGGTCCACGTGACCACTTGGAGCGCTCAGGACGTCCTGACCGTGCCGGTAAGCGCCCTATTCCGAAAGGGTGATCAGTGGGCCGTTTTTGCCGATGAGAACGGTCGTGCGCGGGCCAAGCCAGTTGATATTGGTCACCGCAATAACCGGTTCGCCGAGGTGGTGTCTGGACTGACCGCGGGGGATCGCGTCGTCGTACATCCAAGCGACCGAATTGCCGGCGGAAGCAGGATTGCGCAGCGAGGCGCACCATGACTAGCGCAAAGCGGACGTTGGGAGGGACCCGCACGCCGGCGATGGGCCCAACTCCGCTAATGAGCCGCAGTCCCACTTCGGGAGTGCATGGCAGTCGTATCTTTGTGCGGACCCACCTGTTTCCCGGATGCGTCAGGTGACGTGGAATGTCGCTGCCCTTGAAGCGGGACGTGCCGAAATCACCGTACGGGGCAACCGAGCAGCACTGGTGCTTCGGCGGGAATGCTCCCTTAGAGACCGTTCTCTTTTCGGTCTCGCACCACCGTTCACCGCGAACTCTGCGCGCTGGATACGACGCCCTTGGCCAGGTGTCGTGGTGCGTGAATGTGAACGCGAGACACCATTCCTGATCCCAGGTTTTAAGAATGTGCGATATCATTGTGCAGCCGCGGTCGAAGACTATGGGTCCCCGATGATGAATGCTATGGTCCGCCATATTACCGAAGGGGAGCTTCGGCTTGAGCGGAGGGAAAGACCTTTAAGGCAAGAAGAATTTTGTCTGGACCTGCAACAAGGCACGAAGGAACAGGCGTGCAATAATGTGGTCGCGATTATGCGGATCACGGACCTGACAGCTTAAGGCTCGTTTCTTCGGGCGGATGGCGGACGCGACAACGCGCCATCCGCGCGGAGCCGATCACCTGGTCCCATGTATAAACGCTTGCATCTCCTCCAGGGCCAGCTTGCCATCCTTATTGCTATCCATTGCCTTGAAAATCCGTTCGTGAGCTGCCTGAAACTCCTGCAGTGAGATGGTCCCATCGCCATCGGCGTCCATCAGAGCAAACATCATACGCATCATAAAAGGTGATCCCATCGCGCTCCCGCCCATCATGCCGCGCCCCATCATACGTCCTTCCATCATTCCGTGCCCCATCATGCCGCCTTGCCCCATCGTGCTCGCGCCTGCCTGGCCGCTGGGATGCGACTGCATTTGTTGCTGATCTGGCTGGGGTGTCATTCGGTCCTGTGCAATCGCACCGACAACGCCGTACGTCAGGATGAGAGCAGTTATCGTGAGTCCTAAAACGCGCGTGTACATTTCGAACCTCCTCCGAAACGCTTAGCCTTTCTTCATTAAATTCGGCACGAGTGATATTGATCCTCTGGTCCCGGCTTTCGCCTACGCACCCGGCACACACTACGACAGGGTGCAGGGCCGCTTTGGGGCAGAATGCGACTTCCGGGAAGGGCGGATCTTAACGCAAAGCGGGCTTTCGTTAGGGGTAAGTTCGCGAAGGAGCAAAATCTGTAAACGGTCAAACCAAGCGGTTCTGGTGACGAGAAGGAAAGCTGGGCTGACGCATTGATCCCCCTCAATACCACAGCAGGCTTACGGGCGATGATTTAGCGCTACCGAGGTCGGCCTGAGCGGCCGCGGAATGCCCCATGAGCCAAGGAAATCGGCTGTGGTAGAGCTGCGCAATCGGGTTGTTCAGATCAGGTACTTCGGCGATCCTGACGGGTTGGAGGTGGTCGACGCTCCTCTTCCAACGGCCGGCCGAGGCGAGGTGCGAGTTCACGTGCTTGCGTCGAGCGTCGTGTTCACCGATGTGGTGATCCGGCGTCACCTTTATCCGCAAACGATTTCTCTCAAGCCGCCTTTCGTGCTGGGCTACGACGTTGTCGGGGAAATCGATCAGCTGGGACCGGAAGTGACGGGCTTCAAGCTTGGCGACCGAGTAGCTGACATGACCGTGGTGGGCTCGAATGCCGCCTACCGAACCCTCCGGGCCGGGGAGGCGACCCGCGTGCCACCAGGCGTGGACGTGGCGGAGGCGGCCGCCTTGATCCTAAGCTGGACAACCGCCTACCAACTCCTACACCGCGCGGCCCGCGTGAAGCAGGGGCAGCGCGTCCTCGTGCATGGCGCGGCTGGCGCTGTCGGCCAGGCGCTGCTCACGCTCGGCAGGATGGCGGGGCTTGAGCTGTGGGGCACGGCGCGTGGGGATCACGCCGCATTGGTGCGCGAACTGGGCGGCACGCCGATCGATTACCAGCGCGAAGACTTTACGAAGGTCGTGCCAGGCGGGTTCGATGTCGTGTTCGACGGAATTGGAGAGGATGGCTGTCGCCGCTCGTTGGCGGCACTCAAGCGGGGCGGCATGCTCTGTGCCTACGGCTACACGGCGGGTGTACAGGCGCACCATAGCCTGTTCAGCATCTTGACGTGGACGGCGCGCCTGTATGTATTGGGGTGGTTGTCCGGCGGCAGGCGGGTCTACTTCTACTCGATCAATTTGATGCGGGCGCGACATCCGGCCTGGTTCCGCGAAGATTTGGCGCGGCTCTTCGAAATGTTGGCGGCTCGCGCCATTCAGCCACGCGTTGCCGAGCGAATCTCCTTCGCTGAAGTTGCTGAGGCGCACCGGCGTCTGGAAGCGGGCGGTCTGGAAGGAAAGCTCGTGCTGTGCCCAGATATGCCGTCGCGCCATCAATGAGAGCGCGAGCTCACGGTGCAGACGTCGAGACCTCGTGTGCCGTCAGGCGCATTCGGTCTTGCCGCGGTCCGCGGCTACCTCGACCCTCGAGAAAGCAGTATGTCGTCCCAGACGACGCAACGGCCGGTCGTCCGTGTTTGATCTAGCGCAAGAAACTGGGATCGCTTTCAAGATAGCTTCCATCATTCAATGGTCCATTGGAGGTCGCAATGATCATTGAGCGTCTATCCCGGGAACACCGCAACATTGAGATGCTGCTCGCCGTGCTTGAGCGCGAGCTTGAGATTTTCGATCGCGGGGGCCACCCCGACTATGAGGTCATTCGCGCGATCATCAGCTACTTCGAGCTCTATCCGGAGCTGTATCATCATCCCCAAGAAGAATTGGTCTTTGCCAAGCTAAAGCTTCGAGATCCAGCCGCGGCGGCAAGGGTTGGCGATCTAACGCTTGAGCACCAAAAAGGGACCCAGCGTTTGCGCCGCGTCGCTCAGGCGATCGACAGTGTTCTGGCGGATCGGGAGATTCTTCGGCAAAATGTGGACAACATCGTTCGCGATTTCATAGAGAGCGAGCGGCGTCACATCATGATCGAAGACCGCGATTTCTTCCCCGCCGCCCTTAGGGTTCTAAAGCCTTCAGATTGGACTGAGATCGCTTCGGCCTCAACGAATCATGAGGATCCGCTGTTTAGCGAGGCTGCTGAAGAAACCTTCGACGCGCTACGAGCGCGCATCTTGCGGATGGAGCAAGAGTCCGAAGCTGAACGGCACTAGAAGTGCAGTCAAGGACCGCTTGATTTTTGATTAAAATGCTTCAAGGCAAACGCCAAAAAGAATTGACGCCCAGTGGGGTTAGCTAGTTGATGGAGCGTCCAAATGGCAGATTGTGTGATTGTTCGGGCCTACGGAAGGCAATTAGATCAATTGCGTGCAGAAGCGTTCCGCATTGCACGAGGACGACAAATCGACTGGTGGATAGACCGTGGCGACAAAGGGACGCATTTTTGCTTCGAGAGTGCTGAAGCAAAACAAGTGTTCACCTCAATGTGCGACAACTTCGCCGTCCCATACGTCGAAGCCTAGATCATCTAATCTAATCGTGGCTGTCGCTCTTGTTCGTTCTCGCCCGTACCGCACTGGCGATCCGGCTGGTTGCGACCACGGTTTGCGCGGAGCCCTCCGCCTCGATCCGACTTTGTTGTTCGCTGGGATGGGCGGCGCGGGCGAGCAGATGGAATTGCGCAGCGCGAACAGGTCTGTTGGATCGTCCGGCACCGTGGTGAGTGAAGACCGCGAGTCAAGTCCGGGCCGTGTCTTCAGGTGCCGGGATCTCTCCGATCGCACTCCGGGCATCGGCCATCTGTGGCGGCGCCGAGTTGACGGCCGAATTCTTCCCCGAGGACGTCCGACGCCCAGAACTCGCCATCGCTCTTGATGATTCTTTTCGCCCGCTCAAAGGCATGGCTCTCGGCGGCATCGTCGCCGACGCGGATGATAACCCGATCGTGGAAAGGACAGACAATCGTGGCACGGGTGGTTTCGAGCGCGTAGCGCACAACCGCGGTCAGATCGTCGGCATGAATTTTGCTGGACATCGTGGCTCTTCTGTCGACGTCGCGGAGCGAAATGCAAATCAACCCCGGGCTTCTGAAGAGGAGGTCGGCATGCTTACAAACCCCAATTCCTCGGGTCCGCATTGATCCAGCTCAACAACGGATGTCGCATGCTCCAATCGCCGTAAGGGGACTCTATGATCATCCGCAATTTCGCCGAGGCGCAACTCAAAGGTCGCCTCCACGTCAGCTGCCGGAAGAACGAGCAAATCGTTGATCTAGATCATTTCGCAATACCGCCAAGATCGCATGCTGCGCACCGGACACGAGGGAGGTTCTATATGGCACCGGTCTCAACATCGCATGATGAAAAATGCCCTCGCTGCGGTTCCAGGTTAGCACACCTCAAGTGGCACGAACGCGTCAATGCTCAGGAGGCCCAAGAGCTCTGGCGCTGCTGGAACTGCAAGAGCGAATTTGTCACCGCCGTCGTTTCTGACGGGACAGAGCCGTCAGTCGCTGGGATCACCGAACCATTCTTTACGAACCTGCTCGTCTGATCAGTTCCGCTTGAGCGGATCGACAAGGAAATCGTTCGATGTCCTTGGTTAATGCATCGCCTCATCATCTCGAGCGCTGGCATGAAGTTTCGGACGCTGATGGTCGCCGCGATTGTCGCCATGCTCCCGCAATTTAATGCGGGAGCACAGGTGAACTTGTCGGCTGGCAGCACGTCGACCCAACTATCCGACCTTATGATCGCGCTACAATTCCAACACATCAAATTATGGTCGGCCGGAAAGCTAGGCAACTGGGACTTGGCGAATTATGAGCTTCGGCAAATCCAGGCAAGCTTGCGGAAGGCAACGCCGCCTCCCTCCGAAGGCTTGCGCTCGTCCCAAACTACCGAACAGCTGCAAGCTCTGGATCGCGCGATTCAACAGAAGGATGGTGCAGCTTTCGCCAAGGCTTACTCGGATCTCACGAACGGATGCAATGCCTGCCACCGCGCCGGTGGATTCGGTTCGATCACCATTCAGGTGCCGGTCAACTCGCCGTTCAGCGATCAGCTGTTCGCGGATCAGATCGCGCAGGGGCGCGCGCTCGCTCTCGGGACCTGCGGCCTCTGTCACGTCATCTCGGATGCTTCAAGGGAAAAACCAGCCTTTCGCTTTCCCGCGCCGAGCTTCAGCGAAATTGCCAGCCGGCCATCTTTTTCAGCCAACGATCTCCGAGAGCTATTGACGTCAAACCACCGTCGCGTAGGCCCGAACCAGGCAATGCTTAAGCCAAAGCTCGTCGAATACCAGATCGATGCGATCGTTGCGTTCTTCGAGACCGTGCAAGCCGACCGGGCTCGCTAAGACCTGAGCTTAGGGTCATGGTCGTGCCGATCAGCGTTCTAGTCTTGAGTCTTTAGGCCAAGGATGTAATTCGCGAGAGCGTCGGCCTGATCGGGCGCGATGACGAGGTTCGGCATGTTCTGGTGGCTGGTCTTCAGGAACACTTTCAGCGAAAGTGCCGTCGTTCCATGCCTGTTTGCGATTGACGCGAAGCCCGGTGCCTGATCCGACATTCCAGGCATGTGCGGTTCGATTGCATGACACGGCTTGCACCATGCTTCCGCGAGGCGACGTCCTTCCAACGCGCTGTCTGCAGCAAGTTTAGATCCGTCCGCCTTGTGCACGCGGACGAGCAACAACGCTAATAGCGCGATCAGGATCACGAGGCTGATGTTGACTCGCATGCTGCGGAACATGTTCCGTCTCAACTCGCGGTTGGGGCACTCACAGCAACCGCGCGAGCGCCGGCGGGCATCTCATCGCCAAAACCGCCTGCCGATCAGCTGTTCTGGCGAAGGAAAGCAGAATGACCGAGCGCACTCGCCCTTAGCGCAGGATGCGGCTCTTTAGCACGCGATCAGGTCGGTATGTCCAAATCCCTTTGAGTAGTCGAGCAGGGAGACAATCGTGGGTGTCAGGCGGAAGACGCAGACCTCCGAAGTGTTCGGCATGGGGAGATCAAGGCCCTTCTGGTTCGGATACCGCGAGATCAGGAGGTGCAGGGCTTTTTCGAATTCGGCGGGATTCGTTACGAGCTTCGCGCGTGCCGCCATCGATAGGCCCGCGATGTCCATCACTTGCGCGGGATCGTCATCCACCGTTAGCGAGACCCGATCGTCCCTCGCTAGGTTAGCTGCCTTCTGGCTGTCCGCTCCGCAAAGGAAATAGATGACGAGCCCATCATTGGCGTAGCCGACAGTGGTCACCTGGGGCCAGCCGTCAGATCGTAGGGTAGCGATCCTCGTCGTCCGGTGCTGATCCAGAAGCCGAAGGATTTTCCGCCTGAACGTTTCGTCCATTGGTCGCCTCCGATTTGGACTAGTTTAGCCCCGAACTAGCGTGCGCGTTTTGAGGCAGGTCAAGTATCGAAGAAGCGGGCCGCCAAGCCTGGGCGCAGTCGGCCTGCCATACGCCTGAGGGCAATTGCGCCAATCGCTCTCGGAGGGAGCGGTGCTGTTTGGCAGTTATGCTTGTCGCTATAGCGGGCCCTATCGCCAACCGAGCTCATGCTTTGAGCTGCATCAAGCTGGCTTTGAACGGCGGTGACATCGTGTGGACTGGGAGGGCTGCTCCGATGCGCCGATTGGCCATGAAAGCCCTATTCACGGCTCTCGCTTTCAGAAGAGCCGAGAAGGATCGAGTCGAGTGGGACCGAAATATCTTGATCTTCTCGACGGTGGTGACCGTCGGGTTGGTTGCGCTCTATGTCTACGGCAAGGCTACCTCGCGTTGGTGAGCCGTTTCGCGGGAACGACTGCGATGATGCGATGCTTGCTGATGCTTTCGACAATAGGTCTCGGGTCGAGCACCTGCGCCCATGCGCGCGATGAGGAGCAGCAACATGGCAAAGAGTTGCTGCAAAAATTGTGCGCCCGCTGTCACTCAGTTGGTAGGACCGGCGCGAGTTCCAACAGGCAAGCACCGCCCTTTCGCAGCTTCAGCGAAACCAAACTCTATGACAGCGACTTCCTGCAACGATTACAGGATGGCTATAGCAGCATTCATCCCTCCATGCCGACCTTCCGCTTCAACAGGGACGATGCGGAGGCAGTCCTAAACTACACGAAGTCAATTCAGGAACCAACTAAGCCGAAACAATCTCCGCAGCGATGAGGTCTGAGTATCTCCAGGAGACCAAAATATTCGTTCAAGGACAATAGACAGCATCTTTGGGTGAAACCGGAGACCCAGTGGTCTTCCTCTTGAGAGCATCTGCCAGAACCCTCAGAAAGATTTTGACCTAGCTCATCGGCGCCTTGCGAATGGCTGCGTTCGTTGGAGGCGAGTGTTCGAGACTTGTCATTGATTCTGCTCAAGCAACGGAGCTTGTTTCGGAAGAGAATGATGCAGGTAGTGTTGGAATGAGATCATGTCGTTTGAGCGGGTTCTACGATGGACTCTGGTTGCAATCGCAATCGCGGGATTAACCGCGGGTATCCTTGCGCGAGCTGGCGGCCGTCCTGATCTGGCCGATTTCGCATGGGCAATCGGCACGGCACCCGTGATAGGTGGACTGGCGGTCTCGATCGTCAGGGACTTGCTGGGCGGCCGACTGGGAGTGGACGCGATTGCGCTCCTGTCGATGAGCGCGGCATTGGCGCTCGGCCAGCCGCTTGCCGGCGCCGTGGTGGCGCTGATGTATTCAGGTGGCAACGTGCTGGAGGATATCGCGATCGCGCGGGCTGAGCACGACCTGCGGTCACTGGTCGATCGTGCGCCGCGCCGGGCACATCGCAAGACTGGCGAGCGGATCGAAGAGGTTCCGATCGAGGCGGTCTTGGTCAGCGAAGAGCTCCTGGTACGGGCCGGCGAGATCGTGCCAGTCGACGGCATCGTCCGTTCGGCCATGGCGACCATCGACGAGTCCGCGGTTACGGGCGAGCCGATCCCGGTCGAGAAGACACGCGGCAGCGCCGTTCTTTCCGGTTCGCTGAATGCGGGTGAGACCTTCGAGTTGACCGTTACCGCACCGGCTGGCGAGAGTACCTACGCTGGTATTGTGCGCATGGTGACGGCGGCGCAAACTGCGAAGGCCCCCTTTGTGCGGTTGGCCGATCGCTATGCGCTGATCTTTCTTCCCGTGACGCTCGTCATCGCCTTCCTGGCGTGGTGGATCTCCGGTGATTTGACCCGCAGCCTCGCTGTGCTGGTGGCGGCAACGCCTTGCCCCCTGATTCTGGCCGCACCTGTCGCCTTCATCGCCGGCGTAGCGCAAGCGGCCCGTCGCGGCATCTTAGTCAAGGGCGGAGGGGCACTGGAGGCGCTGGCTCGTGCGCGCACCGTGCTCTTCGACAAAACCGGCACTCTCACGGTGGGAGGTGCGCGGCTGCTTTCGGTTGAAGTCGCTCCGGGGGAAAATCCGGACGAGGTCCTCACGCTTGGGGCCTCGCTTGAGCAGGCCTCACATCACGTCCTCGCCAAGACCGTCGTCTCTGCGGCCGTCGATCGCGGCCTCAAGCTCAAAGCGCCCGAACAGGTCAAAGAAACCATGGGCACCGGTTTGTCCGGTCTGATCGACGGCCGCCGGGTAACCGCGGGCTCGCGAGAGTTGCTTCGCTCACATGCCGAGCTGTCGCCGTGGGAGCTGCGGGCAATCCGGCGCGCATCGTGGCGCTCGGCGCTGATCGTCTTTGTCGCCGTGGACGGCCTTCCGATCGGTGCGCTGCTGCTGGCCGACGAGCTGCGGGCTGATACGCCGCGAGCGATCCGGCTGCTGCGCGATGCGGGCATCGTGCGAATGGTGATGGTCACAGGCGATCGTGCCGCAGCGGCGCAGGCAATCGGAGCAGCGCTCGACCTCGATGCCGTGCTGGCTGACCGCGTTCCCTCGGACAAGGTCGAGGCGGTGCGCACTGAACAGCGGCTGCATCCGACCATCATGGTCGGTGATGGCATCAATGACGCCCCGGCACTGGCCGTGGCCGATATCGGGGTCGCGCTCGGCGCACGCGGCGCGAGCGCCTCGTCCGAGGCGGCGGATGTGGTCATCCTTACCGATCGGCTTGATCGCGTCGGCGAAGCGATCATAATTGCGCAGCGGGCACGGCGTATCGCTCTCCAAAGCGTCATTATTGGCATGGGATTGTCGATAGCTGCCATGGTGGCCGCTACCGTTGGCTGGCTGGATCCCGTGCCGGCGGCGATCGTGCAGGAGGTGATCGATGTTGCCGTCATCCTGAACGCGCTGCGGGCACTCACTCCAGCCCACGGGAGCCCCGGTCGCCGGATATCCGCAGAGCAGGGCCTGGCACTGCATCACGACCATCAGGCGCTGTTCAGGGATCTCGACCGACTGCGCAAGATCGTCGATGCGATCGACGATGTGCCGCCAGACGCCGCCGCGGCCTTGATCGAAGAGGCTGATCGCCTCGTTCAGGGCAGTGTAGTGAAGCACGAGCGCGAGGACGAGGGCTGCGTCTATCCGAAGATTGCGGAGGTGCTGCGCGAACGCCACGGCCTCTCTGCCATGAGCCGCGCGCATCGTGAGATCCTGCACCTTGCGCGGCTGCTCGCACGGATCGCGGCCGACCTGCCGTCGGAAAAGATCGACCGCTATCTTATTCGAGATGCCCAGCGTGTGATCGAGGCGATCGAAACGCTGGTGCGCATGCATACGGCCCAAGAGGACGATATTTACGAAGCCGTGGCCGCGGAGTGAGCAGCTTGGCGATGTTGGTTAGTCGATCGTGCCGAATTCCGCCACGGGCAGGATCCAATAGACGAGGTTGGTGCCGGTGAACGAAGCCCGAACCCGGTCGCGCAGGCGCTCGGCATCGTTCCGTGGTAGGACAATCCATACGATGACCTGATCGGCGTGCCCTTTGACGCGCTCCGCCGTGCTTTGGAGCCGCACGCCGTTGCCGTGTCCGGCGGCATCGGAGGCCGTGAAACCCCTCACCAGATCGGTCTGTTCGCCGAGATAGTCGAACAGCTCGTCGCGAAACTGGCGCGGCAGGATCAGCGTGAGGCAGACGGACACGCTCGTCATTTGGCCCCCTTCGCAGCGCCGCCGTAGCGGCGATACAGGATCGGCAGCAGGATCAGCGTCAGCAGTGTTGACGAGACCAGGCCCCCGATCACGACGATGGCCAGCGGTCGCTGCACTTCAGATCCCGGACCCGAGGCGAACAACAGCGGGATCAATCCGAGCGCCGTGATACTGGCCGTCATTAGAACGGGCCGCAGTCTTCGCATGGCGCCTTCGACGACGACGCGCCCCTCGCTCAGGCCGTGAGCACGGAGCTGGTTGAAATGGGAGACCAGCACGACTCCGTTCAGCACGGCTATGCCGAGCAGCGCGATGAGTCCGACCGACGCCGGAACAGACAGATATTCGCCGCTCGAGACCAGCGCGAACACGCCGCCAATCAGCGCGAAGGGGATGTTGACCAACACCAGTAGGGCGTGGCGGACCGAGCCGAATGTGGTGAACAGCAGCACGAAGATCAGGCCGATGGCCACCGGCACCACGACAGAGAGCCGCGCGGCGGCGCGCTGCTGGTTCTCAAACTGGCCGCCCCAGGCCAGCCGATAGCCGTCTGGCAGCGGAAGGCCGGCGGCAACCTTCTGTTGAGCTGCCTGGACAAATCCGACCATGTCGCGGCCGCGGACATTGGCGCGAACCACGCTGATACGCTCGCCGTTTTCCCGGTCGATCTTCACGGGCCCGTCGACGCGCTGGATGCGGGCGACCTGCGACAGCGCGACGTGCTGCCCGGACGAGAGCGTCAATGGCAGGCTTGCGAGTAGAGTCGGCGCCTCCCGAGTAGTCTCGCTGCCGCGGACCAGGATCGGCGTGCGGCGTCCCTCCTCGAGCGCCGTCCCGATGGTGCGGCCCTCGATCTGGGTGCGCAGCGAATTCGCAATGGAGTCGACCGACAGGCCGAGGCGGCCGGCCTCCATCCGGTTCACGGCTACAGTGTAGTATTGGGCGCCTTCGTTGAGCGTGGTGTAGACGTCTTCGGCACCATCGATGCCGGACAGGATGGACGACAGTTTCGCCGCGATCTCATTGAGTCTGACGATGTCCGGGCCGAAGATCTTGACCGCGACGTCGCCGCGTACACCGCTGATCATCTCCTGCACGCGCATATCGATCGGCTGGGTGAAGCTGAGCGAGATGCCGGGAAAGCCGGCCAAAACCTCGCGAAGCTTCTGCAGCAGGGCTTCTCTGTCCGTAGTCTGCCTCTCTGCCGCCGGCTTGAGCACGAGAAACGTATCGGTTTGATTGGGACCCATGGGATCGAGGCCGAGCTCATCCGAGCCGGTCCGTGCGATGATGCCGGCAACGTCCGGAACCTTCAACAGCGCGGATTGCAGCCTGGCATTGATGGCGAGCGATTCGTCCAGGTTAACGGAAGGAAGCGTCTCCACGCTGACAATGACGTCGCCCTCGTCCATGGTCGGCATGAAGGTCTTGCCTAGTTTCGTGTAGGCAAAGCCCGCGGCGATCAAGCCGATCAGCGCTGCCGCGATGACCTTTCGCTCATTGTTCAACGCCCAATCCAGAGCAGGCACGTAGACGCTCTGCGCGGCCCGGATCAGGAGGGGATCGCCATGCGAGGCGGACTTGAGCATGAAGGAGGTCGCGACTGGAACGACGGTGAGCGCAAGCAGCAGCGAACCAGCCAGGGCGAAAATGATTGCAAGCGCTACGGGAACAAAGAGCTTTCCCTCCAGTCCCTGCAGGGTCAGGAGCGGCACGAACACAATTATAATGATCAGCACGCCGGAGGCGACGGGTTGCAGGACTTCGCAAACCGAGCGGAACACGATGTGGATCAGCGGCGTGGCTCTGTCGGGATTGTGCTTGCTGAGATTGCCGACGATGTTCTCGACCACGACCACGAGTGCATCGATCAGCATTCCAATCGCGATTGCAAGGCCGCCGAGACTCATCAAATTGGCCGACATCCCGACCGCCCGCATCGCGATCAACGCGATAACGATGGCGAGCGGCAGGCTGAGCGCGATCACAAGCGAGGCACGCCAGTTACCTAGGAACAGCAGCAGAAGCACGATTACGAGCACAGTGGCTTCGCCGAGCGCCCGCACCACAGTGCCGACGGCTCGGTTGACCAAGTGGCTGCGGTCGTAAAACACGTTGATCGAGACGCTCTTGGGCAGCGATGGTTGCAACTCCGCGAGGCGTACGCGGATGTCGCGGACGAGTTGGCCTGCATTGGCGCCGCGCAGGCCGAGCACAAGCCCTTCGACGGTCTCGCCGCGGCCGTCGGCCGTGACCGCCCCGTAGCGGGTCAGCGCGCCGATCCTGACGTGGGCCACGTCGCTGACCCGGATCGGGATGCCGTCGCGGGTATCAACGACGATGGAACGGATATCGTCGACACCGCGGATGCTGCCTTCGACGCGGACCAGCGCGCTGTCTTCGCCCTGGTTCACGCGGCCCGCGCCGTCATTACGGCTGTTGGCCTCGATAGCGCGGCGAAACGAATCTGACGAAATGCTGCGCGCAGCGAGTGCATCGTTGCGCGGCACGATCTCGAACGCGCGCACATAGCCACCGAGCGCGTTGACGTCAGCAACGCCAGGAACGGTGCGCAAGGCCGGGCGGATCACCCAGTCGAGCAGGGTCCTCCGCTCCGTGAGCGAGAGTTCGGGGCTGTCGATGGTGAACATAAACATTTCGCCCAACGGGCTCGTGATCGGCGCAAGCCCGCCGCTCACGCCGTCCGGGAAATCGCGCGAGATGTTTGCCAGGCGTTCAGAGACCTGGTTACGCGCCCAGTAAATGTTGGTGCCGTCCTCGAAATCGACGGTAATGTCGGCCAGCGCATATTTGGTGGTCGAGCGCAGAATATTCTTGTTGGGGAGTCCGAGCAGCTCCAGCTCGATGGGAACCGTGATGCGCTGCTCGACCTCCTCGGGAGTGAGGCCCGGAGCCTTCATGATTACCTTCACCTGAACCGGCGATACGTCCGGAAAGGCGTCGATCGGCAGGCTTGGCAGAAACACGGCGCCTGCACCGATCAACAGCAGCACGCTCAGGACGACGAACAGCCTCTGCGAAAGCGCAAATGCGACGAGGCGCGGGAGCATCTATGGTCCTAACCCAGAGAGAATGCCGCGAAGCGCCGAAATACCGCCGATGGCGATCTCGTTCTTGTCCGTGATGGGGCCGGATACCACGACGTGGTCCTGATCTTCCGCGAGCAGGGCGACCGGAACGAGACGGAAGCCACCGTCGATGGCCACGAAGACTGAAGTCAGCTCGCCGCGGCGGACCAGCCCGCTATAAGGAATCTCCCAGGCGCTTTCGCCGGCAGAGAGGAAGCCGATGCGCGCTGCAGCCGTCTGGCCAGGATGCAGCTCCCCGTTGTTGGTGATTTCCGCGCGCACCAAAATGGTCTGAGTTGCCGCGTCCGTGGTCTCGGAGACCAGCACGACCTTGCCCGGCATGGCATAGCCTTCGATTTCAATCTTCGCACCGGCGCGGATCGCACGGATGTTGGCCGCTGGAATTGCGATTTCGACCCAGAGCGACGATAGCTGCGCGAGCTTGACGAGCGGTGCGGACTGCTCGAGCCGCTGGCCTGGCGAAACCGCGATGTCGACTACGGAGGCCGCCCGCGGTGCGATGACGGTCAGCGTCGCGCTGATCGCGGCTTCGTTGGTTAGCCGCGAAAGCGCCTCGTCGGACAGTCCACTCAGTCGCAGCATTTGACGCCGCTCCGCGACCGCGACGCTCGCCTGCCGCGCCTCGGTCTGGCTCGCCTCCAGCACACGTTGCGGCACCGCCTTGCCTTCAAACAGGTCGGCGTTGCGCTTGAGTTGCTGGGCGGCGAGAACTTCTTGCGCGACCGCTTGCAGATACTCGCGTTGCTGCGAAACGAAGCTTGGGCTTTCCAGCGTAACGATTGGCCGGCCGGCGTTGACGCGATCTCCGCGAGCGACAGCCAGATTGGAGACCATCCCGGCAACGGGGGCGCTGACGATCCACAATTGCGGCGTTGGAATCACGATCTGGGCCGGATAGGGCAGCGTTTGGTCCGTACGGCTCGATACCGGATGCGTAACCCGGACTCCGAGATTCTGAGCCTGCGCCGCGCTTAGCTTCACGTCGTCTTCCGCCATTGACACTGAGGGCAGGAAACTGAATGCGAGCGCGAGAAGAGCGCCGACCCCGCTCCGAAAGGGGCTCGGACGGAGAGTCGCCTGCCGGAGTTGCATGACGGAGGTCCTCTGTCGCCGGGGCAGCCGAAGTGTCCCGCGATTGCAGAGTTTGCTTACTCCCTCAGAGGCTTGGTGGGTTGATTTGCATCAACTGAGCACGATCCACTTACCGTCCAAGAGAGGGATGCCGTCGGGGGCTTCAACGGCCTCTCCGCAGGTCGCCACCAGCTCTCACTTGATCTCGCTCAATCCGTTCGCCGCATTGGAGGCTAAATTTTTCCGAAACGGCTTGAGGAGTTGTGGGCAGTGAAGCCAATCACAATCGCCTCGGTAGTTGCATGCTCTCTTGTTGCTTTGTTCGCGCTTCGGCTGCCGGCGCTCTCCCATGGCGGGACGGCGCAGGACCCTTGGAACCCCGCGCACCTTCAAATGCTGCCTCCTGAAATTCGAGCGGACGTGCGAAAATGGGATGCCACGTGCGGAGGTTCAGTAGCCGCGGCTCAGCGGTTTGCTCTTTACCTCACGGTTCCGAGCGCGCAGTTCTTAGCTCTCCATTTCGACGATTTTCGCTGCCGCAATCGGACGGCTTATTGCGGTGCCGCTGGATGCCTGCACGAAGTCTACGTCTCGACCACCTGCCGGTATCGTCGTGTGCTTGCCGTTCATGCCCATGACGTTCGGTTGTCGTCCTTTCACGATCAGGCCGTCCTCGAAATCGTTGATGCAAATGGCAACAGCAGCTTGCTACGGTGGAATGGGAGCCGGTTTGTCGGGAAATAGACATCGCACCGTCTCCAACAGGTCAGCTAAATGATCTCGCCCAGTGCGCAACGAGAATAGGGATGATCTAGGATCATGCGCTCTAGATCTACGTTGCCCAATTTGGAGGAGAGGCTGCAAGAGCTGCAGGACGGAGCGCTCGTTCAAATCAGCCGCCGCGACTACGAGCGTCTGTTCGGATTGAACGACGCCGCTCTCGGTCGGTTGCGCAATTTCGCCCGCGGTCATCAATGCGTTGCGAGTTTCGCAGACACGGTCATACTTGCTTCGCAAGCGTGTCGCATCGGTTGAAGAGAAGTCCAAGCCTCGACAGTAGGCCCGAGGGGATGTTTCGCCATCTGCTTGTGGGGATGCGGAGGCGGTCGGAGCGCCCTGCGAACGTCACTCAAGAAGGAAAGTCGGCCGGCTCTACATCGATTCGATCAGCGTGAAGTGACCAGTCTCGAATCGAGCGCCCTTCGCAGAATGTCCGCTTCGCCAGCAACGCCGCTTCCGCCGCGTCGCGCGCGTCAACGTCGATCGTGCGCTGGCACGCCTCGCAAGGCTGGCCTTGGTCGCCAAATACATCCTTAATGAAGCGGACGACAAAATGTGCCATGTATACCTCGTTTTGCAAACCTGAGTGTCTACCTCGCGTCAATAGACGAAGACCGGTGTCTCAAGCAGGTGATCATTCACCGTCACGACACCCGGAATAGCCTCGGCCGCTACGCGGATGGATGTGCGTTCGGCCACGGATGGTGCGAAGCCCCAGAGGTCGACGACCCCGTTCCGTACCGTTGCGTTCAGGTTGAACGTATGCGCCCAAGACTGCTTCTTGAGCTCCTCGAGAAACCTCTTCCTGATGGATGCATCGGAGAGCGACACTTCGAGCTTCGGCCTAGCGCTTGCGATCGCCTGAAGCAGGTTGGCCCGGCTAACGATTCCCACAAGCTGGCCTTTCTGGTCGACGATTGGCACACGTCTGATCTGATTGTTTTCGAGAAGCATTGCGATCTCGTGCAGCGGCGTCTCGGGAGCCGCGGTTACGACGTCGCGCGTCATTATGTCGTCGACCTTGACCGCGTGCGATTTGACGTAGTCGGTTGCCAGTTGGGCGTCGCCGGTCAAAGGACGCAGCCACCAGGAGTAAGGGCGTTCGGTACCGGCTTCGGCTCGATGCATCAGATCGCTTTCAGTCACGATTCCGAGGATCTTGTTATCAGCATCGACGACGGGCACCGCGCTGATGCGTCGAGCAAGCAGAAGTTGCGCGACCTCGCGGACTGTGGCGTTTGCGTCGACGGTTATAGCGGGGGAAACCATCACGTCTCGTGCCTGCATGACTACCTCCCTGGTTTCGATTTGTCGGCATCTTGCCGGATTGCGGGCGGTCGAGATTGATCGGGATCAAGCGACAGGACCTGCCGAGCGGTCAGGATTATCGACCTTTGAGGGAGGAGATCCTAATGACCAAGATACCGCATCGCGCCGTGGTGTTTGTCGGCGACGGACGAAAGGCGCTATTCTTCCGAAACGAAGGCAACGAGAAGTTCCCGAATCTGAAGGTGGAAGCCGTCTTTGAAGATCAAAATCCGGCGGCACACGACCAAGGGAGCGATAGGCCTGGCCGGGTGAGTAAATCCTCGCAGTCGGGGCAAAGAAGCGCCGTAGAGATGACCGACTGGCATGAGCTCGAGGAGCGCCGCTTTGTGAAGCAAGTGGCGGCTGCTGCAGAGCGTGTTGTGCGCGGCGAGCCGTCGACCGCATTGATCATCGTCGCGCCGCCTCGAACGCTGGCGGCGCTTCGGTCGGATTTCCATCCTGATGTAAAGCGACGGATCGTGGCGGAGCTTGCCAAGGACCTCACCAGGCACCCGGTCGGCGACATCGAAAAGCACTTGCGGGACGAATAAGGGCAGGTCGCTCGCGTGGAAGAAGTCCGCGTGAGGCGCTTCCAACGACAGCAATGCCTGAGCGGGCGGTCATACTCGCTTGATGTGCATCAAACCTGGAACTGGCCCGATGCAGGATAAAGGGCCATCGCCTCAGCTATCGGAGCTCGGACATGTTTTTTGCCAACGTCATGGTCTACGTCGATCCTGAGCAGCAGGAAGAAGGACAGATTGCCGTCGCGGAAAGCATCGCGCGCGGATTTGGGGCGTCCATTCTCGGTATCTCGGCGGTCGCAATAGAGCCCCCGTTCGTGGCCGAGGGCGTCATCATCGAGCAAACAACGGCCGAGGACCTCGAACGCATACGAGCGCGGCTCTCGGCCAAAGAGGCGTGGTTCAGGCGGATTGTCCGCCTGCCGAGTGAAAAGGTGGAATGGCGCTCGGCAATCGCATTTCCGACCGAGTTTCTGGTCGAGCAGGCCAGGGCTGCTGACCTTATCGTCGTCAAGCGCAAGCAGCTCTGGACTAATCATCCCCGCTATCTCGATTCCGCCGGCGCCATGCTGCGGATGGGCCGTCCCACGCTTTCGGTGCCGGACGGTGTGACGGAACTGGCCGGCGATCGCATCGTGATCGGGTGGAAGGATACTCGGGAAGCGCGCCTTGCGGTTCGTGAGGCGTTGCCGTTCTTGACCCGAGCGTCGAGGGTCACGATCGCCGAAATCTGCACATCGGACGAACAGGACGCGGCGCATGGCCGGGTGCGGGATGTGGCCAACTATCTCAGAAAGCACGGCGTGAGTTGCGAGCATGAAGTTCGTGTGCATACGGCGGAGCCGGATGCTGGCTATCTCATTCGCGCGGCTTCGGACGTCGGCGCTGACCTCGTCGTGACCGGAGGCTATGGACACAGCCGGTTGGGCGAATGGATCTTTGGCGGCATGACGCAGCGCCTCCTACAGCAGGCCCAGGCTTGCCTGCTGATGGCCCACTAGGTCGCAACGCGCCTTCTCGACGATGGCTGTTCAATACCGCAATCAAGAGAGGCCGAGGCACGGTTCCCATGGAGAGAAGCAATGCTGGCGTCAGATATCATGCGGACCTCGTTCGCAACTGTGAAGCCGGAAGCGCCGCTGCTGGAGGCTCTCCATCTGCTGCTCGAGACCAATCAGCGCGGCCTGCCAGTTCTCAATGATGACGGGACTTTGGTCGGCATCATTGCCGAAGGCGACTTCCTCCATCGTCGCGAGTTGGGCGTCAACTATCCCGAGGGGTTTTGGCTCGAATGGCTACTGGGGAGGCAGGAAGGCGAGCTCGCTCGTGAGCGAACGAGGGGACTGCGGGTCGAGGAAGTAATGAGCCGTCATCCCGTTTGCGTCGATGAGAACGCCACGATCGATGCGGTAGTCAAGGAAATGGATGTGTATCAGATCTCGCAGGTACCCGTGCTCCGCAAGAGACGGGTTGTGGGGATCGTTGGCCGGATGCAGATGCTCACGGCGCTGGAAAGCTGCCTTAGAGAGCCGGGGGAAGCCTCACGGGAATAAGATCAGCCGGGCAGGGATATTTCGAACAATCGCGATGGGCCCACTCGACAATATGCCAGACCGGGACATCCGGCTCGATGCCTGCAGAGGGATTGCACTCTGGTTCGTCTTCATCAACCATATCCCGGGGAATATCTGTAGCTGGCTTACGTTGAGCCATTATGGATTCAGCGACACCACTGAAGTCTTCATGTTTGTCTCAGGACTGACGTGCACGATGGCATATGGTCACGTGTTCCGAAGCACCGGGTCTTGGGCGACGATCTGTCATACGGTTCGACGAAGCTGTGAGATTTATGCGGCATTTCTGCTGTTGACGCTCTTTCTGGTCGTCGCCGTTCATTGGATGGATGCCGGCCTCGCAGACGACGCAAATGTGGCGATCGTCCTGCAGCAGCCGGGAGAAGCGCTGTCGCGTGCGGCGATCCTGCAATACCGGCCCGTCAATACGGATGTGCTGCCGACCTTCGTGCTATTTCATTTGCTGTTTGCACCGTGGCTGTTGCTTTTGCTCAGATGGCCAAATGCCACCTTGGCCGCCTCGGCCCTGCTGTACGGCCTGGTTCAGATATACAGCTGGAACCTTCGAGGATGGCCGACGAACGACTGGTATTTCAACCCGTTCGCCTGGCAATTCCTCGTTACGCTCGGTGGATGGTGGGTGGTGGTAGGGCGCTGGCGGCTAATGTCATTCGTGACGTCACGTCCGGTGATCACGCTGTCAGTCGCATACTTGATTTGGTCACTGGCTGTTACAATGAGTTGGATCAGTCCGGCTCTTGAGGTCGCAGTTCCTCGGTTCCTGAAAGGCGTGATCTATCCAATAGACAAGTCGGATCTTGATCCGCTGCGGCTTCTACACTTCCTTGCGCTTGCGGTCTGTGTCACCAATCTTGTGCCGACGCATTGGGCCGCTTTACGGTCGCGCGTGCTGTTGGGGGCCGTTCGTTGCGGAGAGAATTCGCTCGAGGTTTACTGTGTGGGAGTCCTGCTGTCGCTTGCGGCTTATACCTTTCTCAGGACTGTATCTGACGGCGTGCTTGCTCAAGTCATGGTCAGTGCCACGGGCATTACGGTTCTCATCGGCTTCGCCACCTCGTTGACCTGGTTCACCGGCCTAGCCGCGCCTCGGATAAGATTGTTCTGACCAAATCTTTCTTCAACGTTTCGCGCAAATTCTAGACTAGCATCAGCGAGCGCTCCTCATACCGCTTCAAGCGCTTTGCGCAATTTCCGGATGATGACGCCGCGTGATCGATCGTCCGCGGCGGCCTCGATCTGGTCATTGATATCGAGAAGAAGTCTGGACATATCGTTGTGCCAATCAAGGTTGACGACCGCATCGGGAGCGAGCCTGCGGCGGCGAGCGACGTCGATCGGCGTCGGTGCAGCAGTCGACAGTTCGTAGACATCGTCCAGCATCGGCGTGAAAATCTGCGCGGTTGGAACAGTTCGCTCGGCGATCCGGTTTAGAAGACCTCCGAGCGCGTGCTCTTCACCGTGCACGATGAACAGGCCGCGATGAATGGGACGCCGCGCGGCTATCCAGCGCGCAAGTTCCGGGCCGTCGGCGTGCCCAGAGTATTCATCGATGTACCGAATTCTCGCGGCAACCCTGATTTCCTCGCCCTGGATCCTTACCGCTTCCGCGCCGTCGCGCAGGAAGCGGCCTAGGGTGCCCCGGGCTTGGAATCCCGCGAGCAGGACCGTGCCCTCCCTGCGCCACAACCATCGCTTCAGATGATGGCGGATGCGGCCGGCATCGCACATCCCGCTTGCGGCAATGATGATGTGAAAGCCGGAGAGCCTGGCGATCGACTTGCTCTCGTCGACGGTTTCCGTGAAGTGCAGCTGATTGGAGGTAAGAAGCCTATCGAGATCGACGGCTGGGTCGAGGCTGGCCGCATTATTTCGGAAGACCTCTGTTGCGCGGATCGCCAAAGGCGAGTCGAGGAAGATCGGTGCGGTCGGAATCTCGCCGCGGGCCATCAAGTCAGTCAGGTCGACGAGCAGCTCCTGGGTCCGTTCAACCGCGAAAGCAGGAATCAGCAGTGCGCCGCGTCTGCTGGCGGCATCGCGCACCTCCTGGGCGAGATGCGAGCGGCGCAGTGCGTGGGTTGTGGGCGGGCGATCGCTATCGCCGTAGGTCGACTCGCAAAGCACGTAATCGAGGCTGGTCGGGCCGTCTGGATCTGGCTCCAGCAGTTTGGCATCTGGTCCGATGTCACCCGACATCAAGACACGCAACGGCCCTCTGTTTCTGCCTTGATCGGCGAATTCCAGCTCGATCGAAGCCGAGCCAAGCAAATGGCCGGCATTCCAGTAGCGGGCGCGGACGCCCGGTATCACAGTATACCACGCCTGGTATTCGACCGGCCGGAAGGCATCGAGCGTCGCAATCGCATCTGCTTGCGTGTAGATGGGCGTGACCGCGGCCCGCCCTCGGACGGCGCTTCGGCGGTTCAGGGCGGCAACCTCCGTTTCCTGGATGTTGCCTGCGTCGGGAAGCATGTAGGAGCAGAGGTCGATGGTGCCGCGCGTCGCCAGGATCTGGCCTGAAAAGCCATCGCGCTTGAGCTTCGGCAGGAGCCCGCTGTGGTCGATGTGGGCGTGCGTCAGCAACAGGGCATCGACGTCCTCGGGCCGAAATGGGAACGCACCATAGTTCAGGGCTTTCAACGTTTTCGGTCCCTGGAACAGCCCGCAATCGACCAGGAATCGTCCCTTCGGCGTAACAAAGAGGTAGCAGGAGCCGGTAACGGTGCGGGCGGCGCCGCAAAACTGGATGGTGACGCTCACGGGGTGCTCCTAGTCTCCGGAATGCCAACAACTTCCCGCCGCAATGCGCGAGCGAGAAGATAGTGAAGGCTGACGGCGTTGGTTGGATGCGGTACGCTGTTGGTGGATCGGACGGAACGGATGCCGGCGCGACCGAACGCTGTCATAAGCGCCGGCGGAAATAGGGCGTGGACGATGATGGCCTCGATAGAAGAGGCTCCTAACGCGGCAAGAGCTTCCGCACAGGCGGTAAGCGTCCCACCGGACGACACAATGTCGTCGATGAACAGCGCTGGACGACCAGGGAACAGCGCAGGATCGGGAAACGACACCTGCACCGATTGATCACTCTGGCGGACCTTCTGCGCCACGCTGTAGGGGAGTCCGAGACGGCCGGCGATACCTGCCACCCATGGGCGCGATTCTGCATCGGGGCCGACCACGACTGTCGTGGCAGCAACCGCCTCGCCGCGAAGCAGTGCCTCGATAGCGGGAGCGGCGGACAGATTATCGGCCTCAATTCCAGGAAAGATGCCCGTGAGGCTCGGCGCGCGATGGAGATGTGCATCAAGCGTGACAACGCGATCGAAGTTGTTCGCCAGAAGAGTGCCGATCGCGCGCTGACTAATCGCCTCACCCGGATGGAACGCCGCATCCTGGCGCATGTAGCCGAGATAAGGCGAAACGAGCACGAGCCGCTTGGCACCGTTGCGCCGCAAGGCCTCCGCAGCAAGCAGAAGCGCAATCAGCTTTTCGTTGGGTTGATAGAGCGAGCAACAGACTATCGTGGTGGTTGCCGCCGGGCCGACGGTTGCCCGCAGCTCCCCATCGGGAAATCGATGCAAGATGATTTCATGGCCAACAATACCGAGAATTTCAGCGAGCCGAGGCCCGAAATGGGTGGAAGTGGGCAGCCATTAAACTGCACTCCGGATCATGGTGTCGCCCCGGCTTGCGGTTCGATCCGGTAAGCAGAGTCAAGCTGAGCCATGCCGACAGCAAGGTCAAACCCCGAGGGCTCGAACGCGTGAATGCGATAGAGCGGCTCTCCTTGCTCGACCCGATTGCCAATCTTCTTGAACAATTTGATGCCTGCGCCCTTGTCGAGCGGGGCACCTGCCGTCCGCGCCAGCCGGTTAAGGCGCAAGCAATCGATCGCTGAGACGACACCATCTCTTGCGGCGTGAATGTCGATGGTAAGGCTACCGATTTCGCTCGCGGAAGGCGCAGGGCCCTGGGCCTCGATGATCTTCACCATCTGTCGAAGCGCCGCGCCGCTCTCCAGAAGCTCGCTTGCACGTGCATAGCCAGCGCCTCCCCGCAAGTCTGGGTCGTGTTCTAGAAGGTGGGCGGCAAGGCGTAGCGACTTCTCACGAAGATCGCGCGGGGCCTGGGGCTCATTAGCGAGGACTGCCATCACGTCCTGTGCCTCAAGCGCCGGGCCGATACCGCTGCCGATGGGCTGCCGTCCATCGGTGGTAACGGCCAAAACGATCGCCGACGAACTGAAACAGCTTGCGAAGTCGCATAGCCTGCGATGCAGTCGTAAGCTTGGCGTTGGGTCCCACCGGAAGGTCGATGAGAAGATGCGTCGAGCCGGCGGCCAGCTTCTTCGACATGATGGATGCAACCATCTGCTCGTGCGTATCCAGCGCCAGCGGTCGCTCGACGCTGATCAGGATATCGTCCGCCGGCGACAGATTGACGTGCCCGCCCCATGCGAGGCAGCCATTGCATGACGCGACGACTTCCTTCATTGCTTCAACGCTAAGGTCGACCCGGGTCAGCACCTCCATAGTGTCGGCCGTTCCAGCAGGCGACGTGATAGCGCGCGACGACGTCTTCGGGATTGTCAGCCCGTGCGCGGCTACAATCGGGACCACGATCATGGACGTGCGATTGCCGGGAATGCCGCCAATGCAATGCTTGTCGACGACGGTCCTAGCATTCCATCTGAGTTGCGTCCCGGCCTTGGCCATGGCCTCTGTGAGCGCGATCAGCTCTCCGGATGTCATGAAATTGGCAGAGCTGACGAGAAACGCGGCGATTTCCATATCCGAATAGCGGTAATGCGCGAGATCGTCGACAATTGCGCCGATTTCGGGAGGCTCGAGCGTCTTGCCCTGAATCTTGGCGCGAACCGCGTCCAGGTTTGGCGGGGAGGGGGCAGGGGTCACCGCAATATAGCTGCCTGCCGGCTGCCCAAAGCGCCGAAACGCAGGTTCCGCCATGCCAAGCTCGTCGGGCCCGACCAGGCTGTCGTCATCGGTGAGAAGCACTGTCGCCAGTTGCGTCTTCGAGTCGCTGCGCAGCTCGACCCTGGAAAAGCCTCGAAACAGGTCCGGCCGCAGCGCCGTAGACCGGCGGGAAATCACAACGACGTTCTCCCGGCCGGTGTCGAGATTGACACGGCGGGATTTGAGCTTGGCGTGGCCGGGTGGAATAGCGTTCATCAATGGGACTTCTTTGTCGCGGCGAAGGGAAGATAGGACTCGCCGAGGAGACCGATTTGCGACAGATCAACCGGCAGCCTGTCCTTCAGCACGGAGCGCGAGTGCCGGCGAGACCGGTCCGCCCGTAACGCTTCCAGGTATGCGACAATCGCTTCGATCTTGTACTCAGTGAGCCTCGGATTCGGCATTGCCTGATCGGGGCCGGGCCGGCGGTGGCTTGACGCCAGGAATTGCCGGAGCTCGCCGGTGGAAAACCGCGGCCGCTTGATGATCTGCAGGAAGCTTGGTGCCGAGGGGCAGGGTGCCGGCACGTCCTGGATATCCTGTTTTTCAACGGCTTCGCGGCGACGCAAACGAGCGTCGGTAAGCTCGAGGCGCCGGGCTGGGATCAGGCTTCGCAGACGAAGGCGCGGGCCGCGCTCGAAACCTTCGGATCCTTGGGCGGGACGGTCAACCGCTTCGGCAGGAAGGACGAGGTCGATCCCACGATCACATCATCGGGACCGCGATTGGCTGGGGCGGCAACCCGAGGAGCGCGGCCGACTATCAAAGTACTATCTGTCGAAGAACGGCACCTGAGCGCGCTCGCGCCGCTCGGCACGCTTTCGACTCTATCAGTGCATCGGAAGTTCCGCATTGACCCATCTCAACGCGGGCTTCGAACCTTGGCGGCGGCGGTGGGCCGTGCCCTACTTGAGTGTGCGGACGTAGTCCGCGAGATCCGCGATTTCCGTCCGGTTCAGCGATAGCGTCGGCATGTTCGGATGCGGTGCGAGTAGAAGGAAAGCGAGCTTGTTTTGGTCGAAATCGGGCATCTTCGCGAAGGTGGAGAACGGCGGCGCCTGGTCGGAGGCTTTCGTCTGGCCGCTCTCGACGAGATGGCACGCGGCGCACCAACGTTTTGCGATGTCCTTGCCATGATCCGCGTCCGCCGCTGCGGCCGGTGTCACGATCGCAAGCGCGCAAATCGTGGCGGACGACAATCTGAATGCTTTCGACATGCGAGGGTCTCCAAGGATCGAGCGTTATTGTCGGCGGACAATCTGACCGGTGACGTCTTCCACGTGAAGCAGCAGAAAGATAAGTGGTCCCCCGTCTTCGTGGACCGGCGTGTTGATCGATCGCTCGCCGCGCGTTACGGCAAGGCAGCCCGGGACGATGTCCGACCAATTTTGACCAAGGCTTCTGTCGATCGCGCACGTCTGATAGCTCATTGCTCCAACGTCTTCAGGAACGCCATGAAATCGCCGACCTGGTCGGAATCGAATTGAAATTCCGGCATCGCCGGATGCCCAGTGACGATGCCCTCGGCCAAGGCCTCCTGCAGCATCTCGATCGGATATCGCTCGTGTAACGTTCTGAACGGTGGAGCAATCTTGAGGGGGCTTGGGCTGACCTTGTCAGTCGAGTGGCACTTCGCACAATACAGCAGCGCAAGACGTCGGCCTTGCTCGACGCTCGAAGCTGCGGTTGGGTTAGGGGAGAAAAACAAACCCGCAACGAGCATGGCGCCTGCCACGGCACGTCCAGTTCCGAGATGCGTCCTCACGTAGTGCTCCATCAGTGCGACATCATGACTGGAACTGTCATACTGCGGAACATTTCCCGCGTGACCCCGCCGAATACCGTTTCCTGAAGTCGAGAGTGGCCGTAACCGCCCATGATCAGCAGGTCGAGGCTTTCATCCGCAGCGATCGACAGGATGCTCGCTTGCAGATCGCTACGGTCCGCCTGAAGCGATACGGCCTTCGCCGGCAAGCCCTTCCGCGCGAGATGTGTCAGGAGGCGTTCGGGCGATGCATAAGGCGGTACCTCGGATGCATTGAGGGTGATGGTCGTCAGAGCGGCTGCGTCGGTGATAAATGGCATCGCGTCCCGCAAGGCGCGGGCGGCAAGGCGGCTGCCGTCCCAGCAGATGCCGACGCGTGCCGCCTTGAACGCACCCCGGGAAGTATAGGGAATGAACAGCAGGGGCCCACCCGCCTGCAAGAGCAGTTCCTTCGGAAGCCGGTTGTCAAACGTGTCGCCCTCGGGGTCGCCTTGTGACACGATCGTCAGATCATAGAGGCGCGCCGCTGCACCAGCTTTCGCAACCGCGTCGGCGAGAGTTCCGTTCAGTGCGTACCTTCCATAGTTGATCCGGGCGTTCTTCGCCTCGACCTCGAAGACGCGCAGCGCTGCCTCGGCTCGCTCCAGCGCACGTTCATACTCGAATTGCAGGGACGATGCGATGGCTGCGCCGCCTTCCGCAAGAAACGGCACGTTCGTCGAAGCATATCCTGTTGCAATTGCATCCAGATGTGCCGAAGCACTCATTGCAAGAGAAACAGAAGCGTCGATGGCAGGCCGCGGTGAACGCTCCGTAGGAATATGCACCAGTAAGTCCTTGAACATGCGTGCCTCCCGTTCCGATCGGGCTGAAGAGCAGCACAGGTCGACATCGAGAGCCTTGACGCACGTCAAAGCGGTAGCCGGCGCCCCGGGTATCGTTTTGACCATAGGGCGGGAGTTCTAGATATGGCGCGGGTGGCATTGGTAACTGGCGGTACCAGAGGCATTGGCGCCGCCATATCTCAAGCGCTTCAGGCCGAGGGTTGCCTCGTAGCGGCGACCTACGCCGGAAATGCTGAGGCCGCCAAAGCCTTCGCGAGCCGAACAGGCATCTCAGCCCATCAATGGGATATCGGTGATTTCGACGCTTGCGCTACCGGAGTGAAGGCCGTTGAGGCGTCAGTCGGGCCAATCGACATTCTTGTCAACAATGCCGGCATCGTTCGTGACGCCACGTTTCATAAGATGACCCAGCCGCAATGGGATGCCGTGATCCGCACCAATCTCGACGGTGTGTTCAACATGTGTCGACAGGTGATCGACGGCATGCGCGCAAGACGGTATGGCCGAATCATCAATGTCTCGTCGATCAACGGACAGAAAGGCCAGTTCGGCCAGACAAACTACTCCGCGGCCAAAGCCGGCGAGCTTGGATTCACCAAGGCGCTGGCGCTGGAAACGGCGCGTCTCGGAATCACGGTAAACGCCGTCTGCCCCGGCTATATCCATACCGAGATGCTGGATGCCGTGCCGCAGGATATTCTGGAGAAGAGCATCCTGCCGCAGATTCCGGTCGGCCGTCTCGGCCGACCGGAAGAGATTGCGCGCGCTGTCCTGTTTTTGGCAGCAGAAGAGGCGGGATTCATCACCGGGTCGACGCTGTCGATCAATGGCGGCCAGTACATGATTTGAGCGTGGACAGGTCACTGACCGTCAACGCTTCCAACTCACCCGAGCCGTTCACCTCCGGGTCTTACGGACTTGAAACCGCCAGGCCCTTGGCAATCTCCGCCGAGACAAAATAAGCGACCGCGATAGCAATTATCGTCGCCAACATTGCCGCCGACGGTGCGATGAAGCCGAACAGGCCACCCCCAAAGCCTTAGTCCCGCTAGGCTGCTCGATCATCGAAGGGCTCGCCGGCCTGTTGATCACTTGGCCAGGAAGGTAAGAGGCAGCTCGATCTCGGGGTTGATGCAGCTCAATTCGGTCTCGGACAACGTGGTTAGGTTGCGGGGGCCAAAGGAGTTCACCATGTCGCCTCCAGCATCCGTCAGCCGCATTCCCATAGCTTCGAATTCTGACCAGGTCCCCGTCGAGCCCCCGGTTACTGAGGCAATGGTGCCAGCGCAGCCGTCCGGGTCCGATGCAGCCGTCGATGCCATCGACCGATCCTTCCACGCGGCGCTGGCGCGCTTTACGGGCGGCATCTCGCCGGCAGCGCTGGCCCTGGCTTTTGCCGACTGGCAACTGCACCTCCTGGCCTCACCCGGTAAGCAGGCCAGTCTTGCCGGCCGGGCGATCCAGAATGCGTCTGATCTTGTCGATGCTATGGTGCCGAGGCATGCGATATTCCAGCCTTGGTCAGTGATCAGGCCGCCGGAGAACGACCGTCGTTTCACGGGCTCAGATTGGGAGCTGCCGTCCTTCAATCTCCTGGCCCAGGCTTTCCTGCTGACCCAACAATGGTGGCATTCGACGACGATCGGTATTCACGGACTGGCCCATTCGAACGCGGCAATCGCCGACTTCGCGCTTCGCCAATGCCTGGATACGGTGGCTCCGACGAACTTCGCCATTAGCAATCCCGAGGTTCTGCGCAAGATCATGGAGACCGGCGGAGGCAATTTCGTCTACGGCCTGCACAATTTTGCCGAGGATTGGCAGGCTCTGCTCGCCAGTGCAAGGCTGAGGAGCGATCAGACTTACGTCGCGGGTAAGGATGTTGCGATCACACCCGGCAAAGTTGTCTATCGCAACGAGCTGATCGAGCTCATCCAATATTCTCCGACGACGCCGACCGTGCGGCCCGAACCCGTTCTGATCGTGCCTGCCTGGATCATGAAGTACTACATTCTCGATCTGTCGCCGCGCAATTCTCTCGTCCGCTATCTGGTCGAAAGCGGTTTCACCGTCTTCATGATCTCATGGAAGAACCCAACGCCTGAGTATCGCAATTTCAGCCTCGAAGACTACCGCGAGTTCGGCGTGGATGCTGCCATCGCCGCCATCAACTCGCTTCGGCCTGGACAGGCCATTCACGCCGCGGGGTATTGCCTCGGCGGCACGCTGTTGTCGATTGCGGCAGCCAGACTGGCTCGCGAGCGACCCGACTGCCTGCGAACAGCGACACTGCTCGCGGCGCAGACCGATTTCACGGAAGCTGGCGAGCTCACCTTGTTCATCAATGAAAGCCAGGTATCGTTCCTCGAGGATATGATGTGGCGGCAGGGGCTGCTCGGAACGGCACAGATGGCCGGGGCCTTTCAGATGTTGCGGACCAACGACCTGCTCTGGTCGCGCGTCGTGCGGGATTATCTGGTCGGAGAGCGCGCCGCACCGAGCGAGCTGATGTCGTGGAATGCCGACGCCACGCGCATGCCTTATCAAATGCATTCCGACTATCTGCGGCGGCTGTTCCTCAACAATGATCTCGCCGAGGGGCGCTACCAGGTCAACGGCAGGCCGGTCGCTCTCTCGGATCTCCATATGCCGATGTTTGTCGTCGGTACG
Organism: Bradyrhizobium sp. 63_E2_N1_3; assembly: GCF_052076005.1. NCBI lineage: Bacteria > Pseudomonadati > Pseudomonadota > Alphaproteobacteria > Hyphomicrobiales > Nitrobacteraceae > Bradyrhizobium > Bradyrhizobium sp. 63_E2_N1_3. Next base: position 3,924,466 of record NZ_CP197235.1, read on the forward strand.
TTGCGCGACCATGTCGCGCCCTGGAAATCGACCTACAAGATCAATTTCCTTGCCGATGCAGACATCACCTACGTCCTGACGAGTGGCGGCCACAATGCCGGCATCGTCGCGCCACCAAGCGAGGAAGGGCATAGCTACCGGGTGCTCGCCAGGAAGGCCCATGATCCCTATCTCGGCCCGGACGAATGGATCAAGCGCGCGCCGTCTCACGAGGGATCATGGTGGACCGAGTGGACGCGATTTCTCGCCGCGCATTCCGGTCAGCCCGTTCCGGCCTCCTTGCCGGCGGGCGCGGCAGAAAAAAGCGCGCCTTTGGATGACGCGCCGGGCTCTTACGTGCTTGGGCAGTAGACGCGGCGGTCAGGGGCGCAAAACGGCTGCGCCAACGAGCTTGCCTTCCCTCAGACAGGCGAGCGCTTCATTGGCCTGCGAGAGCGGAAATACCGTCGTGTAGGTCTGAATGTTGGTCCTCGCCGCGGCGGCGAGAAAATCGATGCCGTCCTTTCGGGTCAGGTTAGCAACTGATACGATCTGCCGTTCACCCCAGAGAATATGGTAGGGGAACGTCGGAACGTCGGACATGTGAATGCCGGCGCACACAACGCGCCCGCCCTTGCGCACCGAGCGCAAGGCAAGCGGCACTAATGCCCCGACCGGTGCGTAGATGATGGCGGCATCGAGCTCGGTCGGCGGAATGTCCTCCGAGGCGCCGGCCCAGTCTGTGCCGAGGGAAAGCGCAAGTCGCTGTGCGTCCTGGTCGTCGCCACGGGTGAAGGCGTAGACGGTCCGCCCCTGTGCACGCGCCACCTGCGCCACGATATGGCCGGCAGCGCCGAAGCCATAGATGCCGAGCGTCTTGCCATCGCCTGCCATTGCCAAGGATCGCCAGCCGATTAGTCCGGCGCAGAGCAGAGGCGAAAGGGCTGCGTCATCGCCGCGCTCGCCAAGCGGAAAGCAAAATCTGGCATCGGCAACGAGATGACTAGCAAAGCCGCCGTCGCGGGTGTAGCCGGTGAATTTGGGACGATCGCAGAGATTTTCCTTGTCCGCGCGGCAATAGAAACATTGGCCGCAGGTGTGGCCGAGCCAGGGAACACCTACACGCATGCCCAGCTTCAGCTCGTCTACGCCCGCGCCTATCGCATCGATTCGGCCGACGACTTCATGCCCCGGGATGATTGGATAGGGAATTCCGGGAAGCTCGCCGTCCACGACGTGCAGGTCGGTCCTGCATACGCCGCAGGCACTGACCTTGACGCGGACCTCGCGGGGGGCGGGGATCGGATCGGGGCGTTGCTGGAACGTCAACGGCGCGCCGCGGGCGGAGAGAACCATCGCGTACATGTCGCATTTCCGTTACGGCTTGTAATGCATCGTGCAGTCGTACCTGGCGGATTTAGTGCCAGTGTGCGCCGTCCGCTAAGGGGGCGCAACAGGCGGCTTCCGCAGGCTCTAGACGCGATCGCAACCAGTGGCGTGAGAAGCGGCAACAGGCCGCTCAGCGGATAATAGACCGCGCCCGTAACTTGAGCGATCAGGCATCGAGAGTGTGCAAGCGCTGGCGGTTGCGCAGCACGATCTGGCAGGCACGGGAAAAGCCGAGAATGCCCTGGACGTGAAGCTGCGCCAGCGCACGCGACACGGTCTCGAGCGTGAGGCCGAGATAGTCGCCGATGTCGCGGCGGCACATCGGCAGCGCCATCATGCCGGCGACGGCGAGGCGCCGATCCATCTCCAGCAGGGAGGTGGCGACGCGCTCCATCGCAGTCTTGCGCCCGAGCAGCAGCATGTGATTATCAGCATGGCGCAGCTCGGAGGCGGTCATCGTCCAGAGCTTGCGGGCAACCTGGATGCCGGTGCCGGCGGCCTTCTCGAGGCTCGCGCACTTCACCAGGCGTACCGTGGTGTCGATGATGGCCTCGACGGCAAGCCGATCCGTTGCGCTGAAGGCTTTGAGGCGTCAACTCTGCGCTCCGTCGCGGGAGGCTTGGTCGAAAGACTTACGCGCTGGCTCGGTGTGGGCCGGGACGTCCGTGAAATACGCAATCTCGACCACCCCTGCTCGGGCTCGTCAATCGAGTGAACTTGCTTTTCATCGGAGCTCTCGTCGTATCGTAGAAGCGCAGCAGGCGGCTCTTTCAGACCGACAGCGCAGCCCGCCGCGGATCTCATCACAACATCGGAAGAACGGGAATGACAAACCCCGGAGACCGCATGGTCCGGCTCTCCGGTTTGTTACGAAGACTGTACAGGACTAGGCAGCCTTGCCGGGCGCCGTGGCCTTATCCGATACTGGGTTCGCGCTCGGTGGAGCTCCTGTCTTGATATCGATGGTCTTGGTGGTCTTCACGGCCTTGGCGGGCTTGTTGATAGCGAGATGCAGCACGCCCTTGTCGAAATGAGCTTCGACGGCTCCGTCTTCCGGCTCGAAAGGCAGAGACATCGATCGATAGAAGGAGCCGTAGCTGCGCTCCTCGACATGCCAGTTCTTTTCGTCTTTCGTGCTCTCCGCCTTTTTCTCGCCGGAGATGACTAGCTGGTTGCCGTCCAGGCTGACCTTGATATCTTTCTCGTCCACGCCGGGAAGTTCGGCGGTCACTTCGAAGGCATCCTTCGTTTCAGCCACATTGATTGCCGGCTCGCCTGCCCCAATACTGGGAGAGGACGAACCCTGATTGAAAGCGCGAAGCGCGTCTTCCACTTCGCGTCGCATGGCCCTGAACGGGTCGAACGCAGGTTCCTGGCTGGTGGTCCACAATCTCGGAAGGCTCATCTGCTCTCTCCCACAGGTTGAAGAAATATCCGAAATTGTGCTCCGCCCGCTCGCGCCGGCCTTGATGTAGCGCAAAAATGGCTGAGTTATTTGGAGGCGGAAAGGCCGGTCATGATGAGGAAGCCCGCAAGCAAAGGGTGCGCGCCAGCGAGGTTGACCTAATGAGGCGGGAGCGTACCCAGTGAGCTTGCATCGCTTCACAAGCTCGATGTCTTGGTCTTTGCAGCTACAGCGAGCATGCTGATGGCGACGGACAGGAGCTCTTCGAGACCGCAGTACGGTTGAACTTCGAACGTATGGTCTCCAAGCGTTGATACAACGTACCGATCGGAGCGGACTGAAGCCCGGTGGAAGGTGAAGACGGTCCAGCGAGGGATATTTCCCGTGGTCGGCTTCGTCAAAGATCCCTGAGATATCGCGCGGGTCGGTCGCAAACGGGACCGTCTATCTTGAAAACGAGGCGATGAGGCAGAGGTCTTGCGAATTGTTGGCAACGGCCTGACCTAGATCCGGTCCGAGGCTCGGTAGATCACCGAACCGGGCGGAGTTCGCAGGCTACCGCGAGGAGGGGCACGCGATAGGGTTCCCGAGCTGATCAATACCCTGACTAGCTGCTTTCGAACCGACCCAGGTTAAGAGATTGGTTATCTCTTTGCTCTCATTTTCACGGCCTCATTCAGGCAAGGAGGCACCATGTCAGACATCACCATTCCCGGCGGAAAAATTCGTTCCTTCGTCGAGCGGATCGAGAACCTGGACACCGAGCTGCAGGAGTTGAACGAGCAGAAGAAGGAAGTCTTTTCGGAAGCCAAAGGCGAGGGCTTCGACGTCAAGATCCTCAAGGAGATCATCAAGCTGCGCAAGCAGGACCAGGACGAGCGCGACGAGCGCGAGTCACTGCTCGATCTCTACATGCGCGCCATGGACACCGCCCCGGCAGACAAAGCCGCGAAGGCGGCGTGAGACCCTGCAAGAATTCAGGGACCGCATCGCATGGAATTCTTCCGTGCGATGCGCGCAAACCTGTGCCGTCCAATCATGGGATTGGAGCGAGAGTTCAAGTTTTTCAATCGGTTCAAGGGCGGCGTGTGCATGACGTGTGCACCGGGAGAAACAACTTCGGCGCCGATCGTCTGGAAGGTGTTGCCAAGCTTTCTGCGATTCATCGGGCCGCGCCTGCTGGTCTGATGCGTTCAACGACGCATTGATGACTGCGATGATGTTCGTGCAGTTGCGTGACCTGACCGAGCGCAGCATACGCATCGCGCGCCAACGCACCAGCCCGGTTTTCAATCCCACCGGAGCATGAGGAGGCCCCGCAAGGCGATCGCAGTGGAGCGGGGCGGCATGTCCGGTCATGGCGCCAATTCCGGACTCATGCGCGGCAACAAACAATCCCTTTTGGAAAGCTAGGACGGCAGTCCCGGCGGCCGCGCCTTCAGTATTCGATCCCGGGTTACAGCAGATCGCATCGGAATGCTTGTATGGAGTGAGAGGCATGAAATTCGGGCTGCAGACTCTCGATAGATACTGGTAGCTCCAGTGCGGTCAGCGCCTCGCGCTACCCAGTGAAGTTCTGCTTTTGTGTAGGCGGGCGCTCAAAAATCGCACCGATTGCTGGCATAGACTTCGCCGCAGGCGACCATATACACGAAGTCGGGCAAGGGTTGACCTGCGTCAAATAGGCGACATTGGGATCAGCTAGAATACGGCTATTCTCGGAGAAGCGCTAATGGCTATCAAGGATATGCTTTTGCCGCTCATTGGGAACCCAAGCCCAAGATTAATTGCAGCGATCGCGAAATGCGTTAATGTGGCGGCGAGTTTCGACGCCGAGATCACTGCGCTGGTTGTCGAAGAGGATGTCTCTGTTCGGCCGCAAGTCATGATCTCGGCCGATTTCCCCGATGAGGTCAGAAGCACTACGGATGCGCAAGGCTTATTGAAAGCGTTCGATACCGCCGTCGCCGAGGTCGGGGTACGCAACGTACAGAGGGTTGCGCATTTGAGAGCGGGGGATGCCCCGAAACACCTTGCGCTATGCGCACGCCCGAAGGATTTGTCGATTGTTCCGGTCAAGCCGGACGATGACCAAGCGGAAAGGGTCATCGAGGGATTGATTTTTCAATCAGGTCGACCGATTTTGTTGTGCCCGGAAGAACTCGCCGCCGAGCTGCCTGTCAACTTCGACCGGATTATCGTTGCCTGGGACCATAGCGCGCCGGCTGCAAGAGTCGTTGGCGATGCCCTGTCGATGCTGCGCCGTGCTCGCGATGTGCAGATCATCACAGCGACCGATGGCAACACCCTGGCGGAGCAGCAGTCGGGTGCGGCAGTGGTCCGCCATCTGGCCGAACATGGCATTAGCGCAAGCTTCGAAACGGTGCGGATTGATGGCAGTTCCGTCGGAAAGATACTCGAGGCGGAGGTCAAAGTTAGAGGCGCGGATCTCTTGGTCATGGGGGCCTACGGTCATTATCGGTTGAGCGAATGGGTCTGGGGCGGCGCGACCAAGACTATCATCGGGCGGCCACCTTGCTGGGTGATCATGTCGCATTGAAACGCTCGTCTCGGGCCGAGCAAGGGCGAAGCTCGATGTGGGACACGGCTGTGAATGGGCAGCCCGGACCATCCGGGACCGCGACTTCGGGTCTCAAGCGTCGTGTTCTGCAATAACGGCTGTCCGTCAACTTCTGCGACACCTCGTTCGCAACCGAGATTGCGTGGCGCTGCAATTTGTCGCGAAGGGCCACAAGCGGACTCATGCGGCGCAGCAGGATCGATAGGGGACGCGCGTTTCATCGCGCGCGCCCCGCACAGAACCGTACTGGCGCGGATGCAGGATCGCGAGATCAGCGGGCCGGCAGCATCAAATGCTCGTATTGCGTGCCAGGCCACATCACATAGGGCCTCGTTGGGTCGGCCTTCGCGTCGCGTGGATAACCTCCGGCCGTTTCCGGCGCCGTGAACGACGGAAGAGGATACCCGGAAAACGAGGCCCGTCTCTCGGATATCGCGCTCGAATGGATCGTCCACGCAGCAAGGAACGAACCTGACGGACGGGACAACCTCGGACGGTTACGGTATCAAGGTCGACGAGTGATATCTGAAGCTCAAGCCGGATCCTCTCGGGCGAAAGCACGACGAGCGCGAACCAGGATGGTTCGGCAATCGTTTCAAATGGGCTGAAGGCCTACGTAAAGTCCAGCCGGAGGCGATTTTGCATTCCAGCGTCCTCAAACCGTTCGCGGCGGAAGCTGGCGTGCGGCACTACTATGAGATCGCGCCATACCCGCCCAGGAACCTCAGCGCCCACCTCAAGCTGATGGCCCACTACACCGCGCCGCCGCCATCCGGAGGAGCCGCATTAGCGGCGGCATGGTCCTCGCTCATTCGACGGCAGAGGGACTCGTTCTTATCTGCAATGGACTCATCTTCCGCTGCAATACGCACAGGCGGAGGGTTAGCATTGATCCTTCAGGGGCGGGTTCTACCGTTGGATTGATCGGGCAGTGCGCTGAGTGGGAAGGCCAGTGCCAAAATCGAATCCGGCCAGTGCCAAATTCCAGCGTGGAGCACAACGCTCCTGCTCGGCTTCGAGTTCTTCGAGTGCCCGGTTCGCATAAGGTCAAGCACGCGAAGGTCCACCGCGGAAATGCGCATAGAATGCGCCGTAAGGATTTGAAAAGACTTCCAGAAAATGGATCGCATTGTGTTTTACCTGCATGATGCTAGTAAAATGCCGTCATTAAGTGCCCGCGTGCAGCGGGGCCGGGTTCCCACAGCTGCGTAGAACCCACCGCAATTTCGTCGAGCCCCCTCGTCCATCAGCGATCCTCATTTTTGCTAGTGCAGCAAAAAGCCCACCGAGTCGGTGGGCTTTCGCTCTTCTGCAGCGGCTCACTCCGAATGGACATTCGAAACTGAGCGCAATGGACACAATGGTATGCGGGGTGGACAACTTTCGCCGACCCCACACGTCGACCCCACACAAAGGAGGACCCAGTTGTGGGGCCGCACCTGTTGCACTTTGTGCAGAGGCCGTTTCGCAACAGCTCGAAACCGGCGGCCAACAGTGACCGGGCTGATGCTCGAACCGTTGCGCTGAAAGGTACTTGAGCGGAGGAAATGCACCTTTGTCGAAGTGCCTTCTGGTAAATCATTGAAATTACGCAAAATGCGAACGCCCTCCGAGCGCACCAACCTCGAAAGCCGATCGATGGAGAGACCGGCTCTGGCAGCCCAGGTCTTCGCCGTTCGGCCGTCCCCGCCTGACGGTTCGAGTGTAGGGCTGGCGGCTCGGCGTGATCGCCGTTTGCAACAGGGCACGCGTACTGAACATCACGCAGGTTGCTCATCACCGTGGCAACGTCACCAGTAGCCAGACGCCGGCGGCCGCACACGCAATGCCGGCGGCGCGCGCGATCCATCGTCCGATCGGCGTAAGTTTCTCCAACAGGACGAGCAGGGCCAAAAGCCCAATCCAAAGCACGTTCATCACCCCGCCTACGAACAAAAGCGCCATCAAGACCCAGCAGCAGCCGACACAATAGCCTCCGTGCCGGAGCCCCAGCAGCAGGCAGCCTCGCAGGTCGTTGCGAAAGCCGCCGTGGCGCATCAGGAACAGAAATGGCGACTGGCATTGGGCGAGGCAGACGTCCTTGAGCGGTGTCCATTGATAGACTCCCGCCGCGATCAGCACGATTGCACTGAGCAGATTGCTGGCGATCGTCATCCGGGAATCCAGCAGGACCGCCCGCTCGATCGCCCATTGGAGTAGGGTTGCTGCCAGCGAAAAGCCGCCCCAGGCGAGGAGATAACCGGCCGCAAACCAGCCGGTCGCAGCGAACGGCTTGCCCTGCGCTTTCCCCTGTCGACCCACGCGGGTGTACATGAGGATCATGGGTGCTGCCGAGGGGGCCATCATTCCGACCATCATCACCACCCACATCAGCAACACATACGCGAACTCGATCGCTCGCCATGGCTCGCTCGCCGGCAACATGATTCCGATCCCGGCCGGGATCATGCGGAACCCGGTCATGTCCATGCCGCCCATGTCCATGTCCTTGGCGAGCCAGAGCACATAGGCCCATGCCAGTGCGACAATGATCCCGATCGCGCCGCCGACGATCAAGCGATCGCGCCGCAGCACGGTTTCCAGGGGGCCGTCGGTCATTTGCGATAAGTGTTGCCGGCCTTCTCGCAAGGCCGGATCAGGAGTTGCATCACGCCTGGTTCGACCAGCGGATCGGCGCATAGAGGCCGTTCTTGCCGGAATTGTCCCAGCGCATGCCATGATCGCTGAACGTATTACCGGCGGCGCCGACTGCCATGACCATCCTGTCGGGGCTGACTGGATGGCCGATGTTGGCCCACATTTCCCCGCTCGGATGCATGGTCGGCAACGGGTCGACGGACATGTGCAGAATATCAGGGATTTCCGCGGACCGCGTCTTGCCCTCGATTCGGAATGTGATCGGGACCTTGCGAACCCCCAGGTTCTTGCTGATCAGCGGTGTGAACGCAGCCATCGGACCACCGGCGGCGCCAGTGAAGATCGCAGCTAGAGCCTCGGTCTGCTCATCGTTGGCGCGCTGGTCGATATAGGCGGCCACCGACCAATCTCCGTCTGCCATGATCCCCGGCGCGTGGAGGATGACCAGGACATTGAGTCCATCGAGCTCGATGTTGCCGTAGCGGCCGCTCTCGACGTGGAAGATCAGCGGTACGTTACAGAAGCCCTCGGTCGGTCGCGCGGTCAGCGGGGGAGCCGCCGACACGAGGCAGGGACACACGATGCTGCAACTGCAATTCTCGAAGTAGTCGCCGGAAAGGTGCCATGGGACATCCGCCATCGCTATCTCCCGCTAGGCCGAACCCGTCAGATCACTTTCGAATGAGCTACGTGGAGTTGAAAGTTACGCTGCGCGGCGAAGTCCCGCAAGCTGAAGTCCCGCAAGCTATTGTGAGGCTCGGTCAATCGACTGGAAAAAGCACCTATCAGCTGGAGATCCACCTGAACTCTTTGCCCATTTCCGCAAGCCATTGAAACTTCAATAAATGCGACCGCCCTCCGAACGCACCAAACGGCGGATCGCGCCGCTTTAGCCGGGGTAGGGGCCTGTTTCTGCCGAAATGCCCTCGCAGATCAAGTCGACGATCTGATCATAGAACATCAGACGAAACTGGCTGCATCGGACGAGATGCGTCTGAGCGAATCTATTCAGCCAATCTGATTTGCCGAGATTGACCACGGCAGCCTGGTGCGGCGGCGGTCCCCAATCGATTGTGTCGAAACTGAAATTATAGACTTCCTCCGGCGTGATCATCGAAACCTGTGGCCGATGAATCCGCAGATGCCTCATGTCGTCCGGTTGGAATGAGTTGGAGCGGGCAAAGCCTGGAACACCGGCCACCCCGCGGGATCCTCCCTGCTCACGCAATTGTTCCCGGACGTAGTCTGCCAGGGGCGCTGGTCGATCGACACCTTCTTATTGCGTTTCTACGATATCACATCTTATAATTGATGAACTCCGAGAGACACGAAATATCGGTCGCTGGCTTCCGGGTCCGAACACGGGCGGCTGGAGTCGAGCGCCTTTGCAAGGAGGGCAGCATGACGCTCAAGTCGGGATTCCAATTCGCGGAGGCGCAACTTCTGCTTGAGATGGCGCAGCGTGCCTACGCGGGCACGCCATCGCTGACCGAAGCGGTGGCAACCTGCGGCGTGCCCTCCGTGCCAGATCCAAGCTCAAATTGGGCGATCCGCAAGGACCTCACCCCGACGAGTGCCACGCTATTGGATAATTACTGGCAGGTCTGGCAGAACCAGAGTGACACCACCCAATACGCGATCGCAGTGCGCGGCACGGTCGCAAGTGCGGCCAGCGTGTTGGCCGACTTGCTGTTCCCCCTGATCAACGCGCGCTTTGACGTGAAGCTCGGTCCGATCTCGCTGCCGTTCTATCTTGCCCGCGATGAGGGTGACAGTGCGGTGAAAGGCGGTGTGCATTCGGGCTTCGCTCTGAGTTTGCTGCTCATGCTGTTCACCACCGATAGCCCGTTGTTCGTGACCTTGGGGCTGCTCGCGGAGCAGGGCAACGACGTCTACATCACCGGGCACAGCCAGGGTGCCTCGATCGCCACGCTGCTGACCTCGCTGGTCCGGCACTCGACGAATGTCTTTAAGGGGCCGGCCTACAAGACCTATACCTTCGCGCCTGCCAAGGCCGGCAACGACCATTACGCATACGATTACGCGCGGCTTGCCGCCGTCGACGGATACGGTTGGGCCGTGACGTCGACGCAGGACTGGGTGCCGCAGGCACCGTTTGCCCTGGAGTGGATATCAGACCTCAACACGCCAAATCCGCTGCGTGGGTTCGGCGGCAGTCCCAATCCTGAAGCAACGATCGCGCTCGGCAGCGTGGTCACCGACGGTGAGAGCGCGGTCAATCGCGTTCGCGACGATGCGGTGAGGCGGCTCAAGCAACGGGTCGAGAGTCTTTCTCGGAGACTGACATCCGAGACGATCCATTTGACCGCCGCCGATCTCGGCGCGACAACCGACGCACCGATCACGGGATCAACGATCTCGGACTTGATCCAACAGATCCTCGACCAGATTCAGGCCTCGCTGAACTATGCTGACGTCGGCGCGCTGCTGCCGCTCTTTGCCAACCCGGGCGGCAACCCGACCGATGGGACGCCGGGATGCCAGAAGCTGGACTATTTCTGGCAGCACCACCTCGGCAACTACCTGAAATACATGAAGCAGCAATATGGCGGCTGAGCCGGGAAGGACTGCGTGCGCCCTCCGAGCGCACCACCTTCATCCTTATCGCTGTTTTGGCTGGATTTCGGCGACTGCCTCGCGCGGTGCTCGTTGGTCCAAGCGATCATCAGCTTGTCCGCCGGTCAAAGTGACCGGCGGGAATATGCTGTCGTAGATTGCGCGCGCCTCGCGAATGAGGCGCTGCCGCTCGAGTTCGGATTTCGGAACGAATCGAACGATTTTGGTCATTGGTGGTCCGCCTGGGCGATTTCATCCGCGCGGCGCCAGATCGGGAAGGGGTCTGCGAGCTTCGCCCATTCCGAGACGTTCATGGCAGGCTTTCCCTGGACGAGGCAGGCGTCCAGGCGCGCGCGCAGCGAGCTCTCATCCATGCCCGTGCCGATGAACACGATTTCCTGGCGACGATCGCCATAGATATCGTTCCAGTTCGCGCGCAGCTGTTTCCGCCAGGACGGGTCATCCGGCCATCGTTCCGCGGGTACGGCCGCCCACCAGAAGCCAAGCGCCTGCGTGCGCGTGATCGTGCCAGCCTGGCTGATCTCGCCAAGCCATTGCGGGCGCGTTGCCAGCCAGAAATGTCCCTTGGCGCGAATGACGCCGGGCCAGGGCTCCCTGACGAACTTGTCGAACTTTTCGGGATCGAACGGCCGGCGTGCGCGATAGACGAAGTTCGTCACGCCGTATTCCTCGGTCTCCGGCACGTGATCGGCAAAGCCGTAGAGCTCCTTGAACCAGAGCGGATGCTGCTGCGCCCGCTCGAAGTCGAATCGGCCCGTGTCGAGAATGCGATCGAAGGCGACCCGGCTGTGGTTGGCTTCGATCAGGTCCGCTTCCGGATTGAGCGCGCGAATGATCTTTCGCGCTGCCTCGCGTTGTGCGGGCGAGGCGTCATCGACCTTGTTGAGAACGATGACGTCGGCGAATTCGATCTGCTCGACGAGGAGATCGACCAGCGTGCGCTTGTCGTTCTCAAGCGCTTCGCCGCGCTGATCGAGAAAATCCGTCGACGAATAGTCCTTGAGCAGGTTCACGGCGTCGACCACGGTCACCATGGTGTCGAGACGCGCCACATCGGAGAGGCTTTCGCCGTCTTCGGAACGGAAATCGAAGGTCGCCGCAACCGGCAGCGGTTCGGAGATGCCGGTGGATTCGATCAAGAGATAATCGAAGCGGCCATTGTCTGCGAGGGCGCGCACCTCCTTCAGGAGGTCGTCTCGCAATGTGCAGCAGATGCAGCCATTCGTCATCTCGACGAGCTTCTCGTCAGTCCGGGACAGGTTCGCACCGCCATCGCGAACCAGATCCGCATCGATGTTCACCTCGCTCATGTCGTTGACGATCACCGCCACCTTCAGGCCGTGCCGGTTGTTCAGGACGTGGTTCAGCAAAGTGGTCTTTCCAGCCCCGAGGAAGCCGGACAAGACGGTGACGGGGAGTTTTTGCATGGAGATCGAAGAGCCTTTTCAAGGGGATAGGGCGGTGACGCGTGGGGATGGGCATTGGGACCGGATATGTAATGTTATAACATTACATTCGTTGGCGGCGCCGTCGTCAAGTCGTTTCGCGGCTCAGCTCAAATTCACGCGAACATTGAGGTGGATGATCGTTGTAGCGATTGGCTGCCGCTCAGCTCCAGGCAGCAGCGCGCTCGAAGGACCGGCGCGACGGACTTAGCCGTATTCGTCGCCGATCCCGTATTCCCGGTAGATCTCGAGCGGGTCCGTGTCCGGAAACAGGCGGCATTTGGCTTGGGCGAGGTGCAGGCTCACCGCCGACGGCTCCTTGCCGTTCGCCAGCATCTTGCGGATGTCGTCCATATGCGCGCTCGGCTGGTGTTTTGGTTCGAGCTGCTCCAGCGCGACGAGCGCGGTCGCCAGGGCCTCGGTCAGCACCCAGTCGTCGTGGCCCGTGATTCCCTTCTTCGGCATCGGCAGACCCCACATGCGGTGGCTGTGCCAATGTACCGTAGCTTCCGGCGAATCTCCATCGCGCAGCTGGCAACCTCGCGTCTACGTGGAACACGCAGGCCCCGGTACTCTCGCTTGCATTATGAACGCGCGTGGCTAAAAGGCGGCCGGCGATCGTATCTTTGTCGAAATAAAGATGGCGTAGACGGATCGCACCGCTCAGGGCTGGAGCCAGCATGGTCTTTCTTAGCTTCGTCTACCGCTTCGTGACGAACTTCGCCTTCATGGCGATGGTCTATTTCAGCCTGAATTTCATGGAGAAATACCAGAACCGGGCGATCCTCGCGATCCTGGTGCTGGTCTATGCCGGCATGCGCGCGGCCTCGACGCTGCGTGCGTTCTATTTCTTCCAGAAGATCGAGAAGCTCGAGGCGGAGACCAAGCGCCTGCAGGCTCCGATCAATGACGGTTCGGGCGCAACGAACGCGCGCAAGCAGGTCGTGGCCGACGTTGGCCGGCTGCGCCGCGACGGCGAGCTCAAGTCCTATATGGACCTGTTCTTCCTGGCGCTGATCGTGCTGCTCTGTGTCGCCAACATCATGCGCCAGTAGAGCTTACTGCGCGCGCTTCTTCAGGCTGGCGACGCGGGTCGGATGCGTCGCGGAACTCCGCGGTGTGGCGCCCTTGGGCGCCGTGCTCTTGGGGGCAATGCTCTTGGGGGCGGTGCCCGTAGCCTGCGCGGTGTGCTTCGCTCCGGCCGGCGCCGTATGTGCGGTCCGATGTCCGCGCGACTTGCCGGCCTTGCCCTTGGCCGCATGGGGCGTCTCGGCCGCCATTGCCAGCCGCATCGCGGCGCGCCGCGACAAGGTCGTCGACAGCAGGACCTCGACCGAGCCCTCGGGGATGGCAAAGAGATCGCGGTCGGGCACGGGCAGGGTGGCCGCGACATTCGCCAGCGCCATCGTCTTGCGCGGCAGCAGCGGCTGATGCTCGGTCTGCGCGTTGAGGTCGGCAAGCGAGGGCGCCGGCAGCGTCTTGGTCTGAGCGAACACGAAGTTCGGCACGGACGGCCAGCGGGCGATCGGCACGGTTTCGGTCGGCGGATGCAGCAGCCATTCCACCGGCGTGGTCGGCGTCGCCGGCCGGTCGGCGGTCGCGGGCACCACATGCACGATGCGATAGCCGCGCGCCTTGAGGTCGCGGATGATCTTCGGCAGCGCCGCCACCGTGCGGGCCTGGATGTCGTGCAGCAGCAGGATGCCCTTGCCCTTGGCCTCCAGCCGCTGGATCGCGAGCTGGTAGACGCGGTCGGACGACACATGGCGCCAGTCGTCGGCGGGGAAGTCGGCGCTCCAGACCTGGATGCCGCGCGAGATCAGGAGATTCTCGACGCCTTCGGCGCGCATCAGGCCGGGAATGCGGAAGAACGGAGCGAGCTTGGACGAATCGGTCATCGCGGCCGAGGTCCACTCGATGCCGCCGTTGATCTGCGCCTCGGCCTTGTCGAGCGGCATCCGGTCGAACGTCAGCGGATGGTTCATGCTGTGCGTGCCGACAGTGTGGCCCGCGGCAATCAGCTTGCGCACGCCTTCCGGGTTCGCCCTGGCCTGCTCGCCGATGATGAAGAAGGTCGCCTTGATGCACTCGTCGTCGAGCATCTTGAGGATCTGGTTCGAATATTTCGGCAGCGGACCGTCGTCGAAGGTCAGGACGACTTCGTGGTCTTTCAGCGGCAGCGTTTCGCGGTACTGCATGGTGCCGATGCGCGGATGCTCGCGCGGGTCGACCACGAGGGTGCGGGAGGTCCCGAGCGCGTCCGGATGGCCGGGACAGTCCGCCGCAAGGGCCGCCGGTGAACCGACGACCAACAGCCCCAGACATAGGACGATCCACGATCGCGTCCGAACAACAACGCTACTTCCGATCATGAACCTCGTCTGCCTCCTTACGCGACTGCCGCCTTAATTGGTCGGAGACGCCCAGAAACGGTTCAGGCGCAATACCCTCTACATCCTTGCATGCCGTAGCATGAACAGACTGTTAATAGGGCCCAAATCACCCCATTTTGCACCGCCGTGACATTACGGCATCAATGCGCATCGGCGCTCTTCTGTGACGTGCCCGCCGGCACGACGTGAACGACGCGATAGCCGTTGTCCCTGAGGTACCGCAGGAAGGCCGGCATGATCGCGGCCGTGCGTGCCTTGGGGTCGTGGAAGAGGATGATGCCCTTGCCGGCGGCGGCGAGGCGCTCGGTGACGAGCTTCAATTCCTGCTCCGGCGTCATCTCGTTCCAGTCGCTGGCCCAGAGGTCGGCCCCGAACACGACGACGCCGCGTGACTGGAGCAGGTCGAGCTGCGCTGGCGTCCCCTCGAAATAGGGGAAGCGGAAGAACGGCGTCGAGGGCGTCGCCGTCGACACGCCTTTGAGCGCCATCTCGTCGGCTGCGATGCCGCGGTCGATCTCGCTCTTCGCCTTCTCGAGTGGGATCCGCGCCATGAACGGGTGCGACCAGGTGTGGTGGCCGATGGTATGGCCCTCGCGGGCAATGCGCTTGACCATGTCAGGATGTTCGGAGGCGTGCAGGCCGATCAGGAAGAAGGTCGCGCGCACGCATTCCTGCGCCAGCGCCGCCAGCACCTTCGACGTCGTCGGCGGATGCGGGCCATCGTCGAAGGTCAGCACGACCTCGTGATCGGCGAGCGGCAGCGTCTGCGGAAAGCTCTTCAGGCCCACGCGCGGCGTGGTCTTGGCGTCGACGCTCAGAACGCGCGAGGTGCCGAGCGCGTCCTTGCGCGGGCAGTCCGCGGCCTCCGAAGCGGCGATGCCGGTGAGCCCCGCGAAGACCGCACCCACCGAGATCGACATCCATTTCAGCCGAAGCATCTTTGCCATTGCGCTCGCAGTTCGCTTGTGGGTATTGCCTGACCGTCAGCTCAGACCACTCGTTCCAACCTGTCAAACGGCGAGGCGCGCCATGGATGAACATATGGACGGTGCCCCATCCGCCGAGGCCTCGGTACTCGACCACGTTCCGATGCGCAATGAAGACGGCGAAATTCGTCATGAATTCGTCGAGGAGATTGCCCATGCGATCGAGGCCGGCGACAGCGCCGCGCTGCGCGCCTGCGTCGCCGAGCTGCACGAGGCCGATCTCGGCGATCTGATCGGAGCTCTCGCGCCCGACCACCGCGTTCGCCTAGTCGAGCTGACCGGGCGCGACTTCGACTTCTCGGCGCTGAACGAACTCGACGAGGGCGTGCGCGAGGAGATCCTCGAGGAGCTGCCGCCGGAGACCGTCGCGGAAGGCGTCCGCGAGCTCGAATCCGACGACGCGGTCGAGCTGCTGGAAACCCTCGACGAGGCGGAGCAGGAGGAAATCCTCGAGAAGCTGCCGTTGCAGGAGCGCGTCGCGCTCGAGCGCAGCCTGCTTTATCCCGAAAATTCCGCCGGCCGCCGGATGCAGACCGAGTTCATCGCGGTGCCGCAGGATTTCACCGTCGGGCAGGCGATCGACTACATGCGCGAGACGCCGGATCTGCCCGACCGCTTCTACGAGATCTACGTCGTGGACAAGGACCAGCACTGGCAGGGTGCGGTCTCGCTCGACGTCCTGCTCCGCGCCCGCCGCCCGGTCGCGCTTGCCGAGCTGACCGACGAGGATCGCCGTCGCGTCTCCGTCCTGGAGGACCAGGAGGAGGTGGCGCGCATGTTCGGCAAGTACAATCTCGTCGCGGCCCCGGTGCTCGACACCCAGGATCGCCTGGTCGGCGTCATCACCGTCGACGACGTCGTGGACGTGATCGAGGAGGAGGCGGACGAAGACCTCAAGGCGCTCGGCGGCGTCAACAGCGACGAAGAACTCTCCGACACCGTGTTCACCATTGCGCGCGCGCGGTTCAACTGGCTGCTGGTCAATCTCGCCACCGCCTTTCTTGCATCCTCGGTGCTCGGCCTGTTCGAGGGGCAGCTCGAGAAGATGGTCGCGCTTGCCGTGCTGGCGCCGATCGTCGCGAGCCAGGGCGGCAATGCCGCGACCCAGACCATGACGGTCGCGGTGCGCGCGCTTGCGACGCGCGAGCTCGGCTCCTCCAACGCCTGGCGGGTGGTGATGCGCGAAGGCCTGGTCGGGCTCGTGAACGGCCTTGCCTTCGCCTTGATCACGGGCATCGCGGCGGTGGCCTGGTTCAAGATCCCGGGCCTCGGCATCGTCATCGGGCTTGCGATCATCTGCAACCTCGTCGCGGGCGCGCTCGGCGGCATCCTGATCCCGATGGCGCTCGAACGTGTCAGGGCCGATCCGGCGGTCGCGTCAGGCACGTTCGTCACGACGGTGACCGACGTCGTCGGCTTCTTCTCCTTCCTCGGCATCGCGACGCTGTGGTTCGGGTTGAGGTAAGGCGCGCTATGCCCTCGCGTGTTCCGGGCGCGCTGCAACGCCCTTCGCGTTGCTGCGCAGAACCGGGACCCAGAAAGCAGCACGGCACGTGGTGGCGAAATGGGCCCCGGCTCAGCAGCGCACCGCTGCGCGCTGCGCTGCGTCCGGGGCACGAGACCGTCTTCGCCCACCATCATCTTTAATCCGAACTTAAGCGACCTGCCGCATCATTGCCCGTGCTTGGGGGAATGAACATGCGGTTGCGGCTGAAGGCGGACGGACGGGTCGTCGAGTTGCGGGATGGGCAGGAGCTTCCGGTCCAGCCGTTTCCAGTCCAGCCGTTGCCGGTCCAGCCGGCGGCCAATGCCGCCCCTGGCGAAGATGCCAGCTCGCTTGCGGTGCGCGCTCTGCGCCGTCGCGCCTGTCTCACCCAGATGGAGTTCGCCGCCAAGCTCGGCGTTCCCGTCGAGACCATCCGCAACTGGGAGCAGGGCAAGCGCGCCCCGCGAGGACCCGCCCGCGCGCTGCTCGCCGTGATCGCGCATGCGCCGGACACCGTATTCCAGGCGCTCGCCAAAGCCTGACGTCAAGGCCGGGCGCGAACCTCCCGTTAGCATTGCCCTGAATATCCGGCCCGGCGCCGGCGCCGGCGTCGTCCGTTGGCAGTGTCACGGGCCGGGTCCATAATGGCGCCCGGATGATGTTTTGAGGCGATCGCAACAGAGAGGATTCCTCATGCTGTTCGTCGAGGCCAATGGCGCAAGGATACCGGCGATCGGGCTCGGGACCTGGGAGCTGGGCGGGCGCGCTTGCGGCCGCGTGGTCGAGCAGGCGCTGCGGCTCGGCTATCGCCACATCGACACTGCGCAGGTCTACGACAATGAGCGCGAGGTCGGCGACGGCCTGCGCGGCTCAGGCGTGCGCCGCGACGACATCTTCCTCACGACAAAGGTCTGGACCAACCATTTCGCGCCCCATGATCTCGAACGCTCGGTCAAGGAGAGCCTCGCCCGGATGCGGCTCTCCTCCGTCGATCTCCTGTTGCTGCACTGGCCCAATTCGCACGTGCCGCTGGAGGAGACGCTGGGTGCGCTGTCGCATGCCAAGCGCATGGGCCTGACCCGCCACATCGGCGTTTCCAATTTCACCGTGGCGCTGACCGAGCAGGCGGTGGCGCTGTCGCCGGAGCCACTCGTCTGCAACCAGGTCGAATATCATCCTTATCTCGACCAGACGAAGGTGAGGGCAACCTGCGACCAGCATGGCCTCGCACTGGTCGCCTACAGCCCGATCGCCAGGGGGCGCGTCAAGGCCGACCAGACGCTCGCCGGGCTCGGGCGCGCGCATCGCAAGACGCCGGCACAAATCTGCCTGCGCTGGCTGGTGCAACAGAATGTCGCTGCGATCCCGCGCACCTCGCGCGTCGAACGTCTGTCGGAAAACATCGATATTTTCGATTTCGAGCTCTCGGACGACGAGATGGCCCAGATCGCCGCGCTGGCAAATCCCAAGGGCCGCCTGACCGATTTCGGCTTCGCGCCAAAATGGGATTGAGAGGGGGCCGCTGTATGCTAGGACCGGCGTGGCAACCCAAGATCGATCGATGGAACTGCGGAAGATCATACGGACGGACATTGCAGCGTCGGCGGTCGCGCATCTGACGCTGGTGGCGCTGATCATCCTGATCAGCGAAGTCCATCCGTTTCACGCCGCGGTGCCCGAGACTGTTTCGGTGGACATCGTCACGCCGGAGCAGGTGAAGGAGGAGGAGGCCAAGGCCGAGGAGAAGGCTCAGGAGCAGGCTCAGGAGCAGGCGAAGGAGAAGCCGCCGGAGCCGCTGCCGGACCTGAAACTGCCGAAGCTGGATTTCACCGACAAGGACAAGGCGGAACCCGCGCCGAAGCCTGCGACCAAGCAGCAGGCCGCGGCGCCGTCGCCGTCACCGCAGGCCTCGCCTGAACCGCAGCAGAAACAGCCGCAGCCGCAACCCTCGCAGGCACCGAAGCAGCGGGAGGCCAATGTGCAGCCGCAGCCTCAACAGCCGCAGCCGTCACAACAGCCGCCTCCGCAACCCCAGCAACAACCGCCGCCCCAGGTGATGCCGCAGCCGCCGTCGCAACAGCCGCCGCCACAAGCGATGCAGCAGCCGCAAGCGGCGCCGCCGGCCTATCAGGCGCCGGAGCCTGACGTGACGGTCAAGTACGGCGTCATGCTGGGCTTGCCGCCGGAATTGCCGCCGGAGCTGCCGAAAGACGCCCCCAAGGACGATGGCGGCGATGCCAAGGATTCGATCGCAGCCAAGCTGCCACCCGAGGTCATCGCCGCGCTGCGTCGCCACCTGAAGAGCTGCGCCAAACTGCCGGCCGGGGTCGACCCGACCGACAACGTCAACATCAAGCTGCGCACGGTGTTCGCCACCGACGGCACGCTGGCCCGCCCGCCGATCCTGATCGAAGCTCCGCCATCCGCGAAGGGCGTGGCCATCGTGAAATCCGCGACCGCCGCGCTCCAGGCCTGCCAGCCCTACAAGATGCTGCCGCCCGACAAGTATGGTGAATGGAAGATCTTGGACCTGCCGTTCTCGCCGCGGGATTTTGGCGGAGGGTAGGCGGCTCGTACCCATCCTGCGAGCTAAGGCCTCCCGGTTCGCGGCTTCAGCCATGCCATGATCACGGCGTGCGGCGTTCTCCGGCTGCGTGGCAAGCTATGTCTTTCGATGGTGCGCCGTGCAAAGGCGCCGGCCTGCTCGGCGGAGCCTCGCTGCGCCGGCGCGAGAGCCATCCACTCGCGAATGACGGCACGTCGAATTTTCGATTTTGGCATCGGATCAAATCCATGAGTTCGGGTGGATGTTCACGCGGCCTGCCGAAGGGGGATGGCCTCCGAGCGCCGCGCCAGAAGCACGCTGCCACATGGATGCTCGGCGCCTTGCAGGACGACGAAGCCGCGCTTCGTCACTGCGGCACGAAGAGTGTCCTTCGCAGCTGCCTTCTGCGCGTCGAGCCAGATCACCAGCACGGCGCGGGGGCTCAGGAAATCGTCGAGCCAATCCACTGTCGCATCGAGTGCGTGAAGCGTGCGTCGCCGCCAATCCACGAGCGCGACTTCATATTGACCTGCCGGCCGGCCGCAATTACCTGCAGCAGCCGCCAGCAGATATCCGCGACGATGCAGCTCAATCACTAATTCCATGCTCTTCGCGCCGACCACGACGATGCGTTGCCGCGTCGAGCAGTTCGCGATGGCCATCATCGGATCGATGATCCTGTCGCTGACCCCTGAGTTCGACATCATTTCACCAGTTCGCTACGCCGCGCGAGCTTGCGCGACGGAGCGGATATGGTGCCGGAGGCTGTATGATTTCGAGATTGGCGCGATCGCGGTTGCATAGGATCGGCATAGGACCGGCCTCGGCCGCGCGCTGCCGGAAACTTACGCCGCGCTTATAAACAGACGATGCACTCCCCATCGCATTCAAATGCCGTCAGCGCCATTCTTCCGGCCCGCGCGTGCTATCGCGCCTTGCCTGGAGACAAAAATGTCCGCTTACCGTGCATTGATCGTGGGACTACACGATCGTCCCATCAGAATGATTCACATGGATTGCATCGATGATGAAGCCGCGATCAGCTCCGCGGAGAGGCTCGTCGACGGTCGCGACGTGGAGCTCTGGCAGATGGATCGGCCTGTGGCCAGATTCGATTGCCGGTCCGGGACGATGCGCAGGAAGTAGGCCGGGATATCGCCGAGTGGGCGAGCCTCGCGCCTTGGGATGACGGAGCTAGTCGCGTCGTCATTGCGAACGTAGCGAAGCAATCCGGACTGTCACCGTGAAAAGATCCTGGAGTGCTCGCTGCGCTCGCAGTGACGGTGTGGAGAAAACGCGTGCCGCCCTTCGCTCGCGCGCAGCAGATGCCTCAATAGCCGCGCTTCCGCGTCTCCGCACCATCCATCTCCTCCGGCGCCATCGCCGCCCATGCGCTCGATGCGAACTGCCTTCGCCAGGTGACGATCACCACCGCCGCCGTGGTCACGAACAGCACCCAGGGGCTGACGAACCAGCCGAGATAGCCGAGTGCGAAGAAGAAGGCGCGCTGGCCGCGGTTGAAGTGGCGGCCGGCGGATTCGAACAGGCGCGAGGTGCGGATGACGTGGGCCTCGGCCTCGGGCGTGTCGCGCCGGTCAGCCGGCGGCATGCCGCCAAACAGGATCGCGACATAGTTGAACAGGCGATAGGCCCAGGCGAATTTGAAGAAGGCGTAGACGCAGATCAGCACGAGGCCGACGCATTTCAGCTCCCACATTGCGGGCGAGGTGCTGAGGTCGATCGGCAGCTTGCTCAGGATCGTGATGGCGTCGTTGGTGGCATGCAGCAATGCCAGTGCGCCGCCGAGCGCGAACAGGCTGGTGGAAGCGAAGAAGGCGGTGCCATTCTGGAGCGAGGCCATGATCTGCATGTCGACCATACGGGTGTCGCGGTCGAGCAGGCGGCGGACCCAGACCTCGCGATAGCGGTTCATGCGCGCCGACAGGCTGTCGCGGCCATAGGCCGAGTGCTCCAGCGTCAGGGCATAGACCAGCCATTCGATGATGAAGAAGCCGACGGCCGTGATGTCGACCCAATGCCTGCCCATGTCTCACTCCTCACGAAGATCGCAACGATTGCCACGCGCGGCCGGGTGCGGCAACGATTGATTGGCAGCAGGCGATGGCGCTAAAAGCAGCCGCATCCAAAGGACCTAGGGAAGGACCAGCGACATGGCAGCGCTCAAGCTCGCGATCGGAAACAAGAACTACTCGTCATGGTCGATGCGGCCATGGCTCGCACTGCGCGCCAATGACATCCCGTTCGTCGAGACCGTCATTCCGCTCTACACGGATAATCCCGCGGACAAGGATCGGATCCTGTCCTTCAGCCGCGCCGGCAAGGTGCCGGTGCTGGTCGACGGCGACATCACGGTGTGGGATTCGCTCAGCATCATCGAGTACATCGCCGAGCGCTATCCGGACGTGAAGCTGTGGCCCGACGATGTCGCCGCCCGCGCACACGCCCGTTCGGTGTGCGCCGAGATGCATTCCGGCTTCATGGCCTTGCGCAACGAATGCGGCATGAACCTGCACCGCCCCGTGGGCGCCGTGACGCTGTCGGCGGACGCCAGGGCCAACATCGCGCGCGTGCAGGAGATCTGGCGGGAGTGCCGGGCGCGCTACGGTGCCAAGGGACCGTTCCTGTTCGGCCGCTTCGGTGCGGCGGATGCGATGTACGCCCCGGTCGTGCACCGTTTCCGCACCTACGCGATCGAGGTCACGCCGGAGACCAGAGCCTACATGGACACGATGATGGCGCTGCCGGCGTTCCAGGAATGGACCCGTGACGGGATCGCCGAAACGCTCGTCATCGAGAAATTCGAGAACGTCTAACCCGCGAATGTGATCGGGCGCCGCTTGACGATGTGCAGGCTGGCGGCGCTCAATCGCGGCGGAAGGACCGCTTGGGAGAGGGCAGGGGCATGGGAATTCTGGACTCGCTGGAAAACAATCCGGCGCTTCGCAGCGCGCTCGGCCAGCTCGGCGCCGCGGTCCTGCCGGCGGTGTTGAACGAGGTGCTCGGCAGCAACAATCAGGGCGGCCTCAGCGCAATCGTCGCGAAGCTCCAGCAGTCCGGCTTCGGTGACCAGGTCAAATCCTGGCTCGGCAACGGCCAGAACCTGCCGATCTCGGCCGACCAGCTCCGCGCGGTGCTCGGCAGCGACACGGTTCGGCAGCTTGCGGCGCGCTACAACATCCCGGTCGATCAGCTCGGCCAGATTCTGGCCCAGGAACTGCCCAAGGCCGTGGACCAGGCAAGCCCGGAGGGGCATCTGCCCCACACCGCCTGAGGGAGCCGGTTCCAGCGGTATCCTCCACTCACCGGTTCCCGCACTATCGTCCTGAAAATACTGCCGGATCGGCCTATTTGCCATGCCTGTATACCGCTGGCCAAAACGCCGCATTGCGTGCTATATGTCACGCCGGGTTTTCAGCCGGTCCGACGCAGTGGGACCCTGGGCACGGCCGGCGCTGTTTGAGTCATGGAGATGGGCGTTGAAGCATAAATTCCCCGTGGGAACGCGCGTACTGTTCACTGCCAGCAACGTCGCGCGCCCGGCTGCGAGTGGCTCATACGAGATCATCCGCCTGCTGCCGACGGATGGCGACGACTGCCAGTACCGCATCAAGAGTTCGACTGAAGCGTTCGAGCGCGTCGCCAAGGAAAGCCAGCTCGCCCAATCCTGACGGATGACGGTGCCGCGCGTTGACATCGCGAAGGAATTTGCTTCGCTCGCCGTCAAAAGGCCCCCTTCGCCTCGACATGGTGAACCGGGGGCAGTTGCCGACTCGCGGGGGCTCGCTTTGACCATTCGCTCTTTGCTCGCGTGAGGGACGTCGCGCATGAACTGGGCATGGGCCACTTCGTTCGACCAAATCTCGCGCCCACAGGCCTTTCCGATGTGGATGATCCTGGTAGCCGCCGGCCTCCTCGGCCTGATTCTCCTGATTACGCTGGTGCGCGCCGAAAGGTCGGTTGCCAACGGCGCGCTGACCGTCATCACGCTGCTTTCCATTGCCATCGCCGTGGCTGCCACCGTGCGCGTCTATGGTCCGGCGGAGGAGGCGCCGCCCGGCGAGGCGCGCGCGCAGAGCGCGGTCGTCGCCAGCCTGCCGGCGCTGTCCTGTCTCGACGATCTCGCCGGCAATGCCGTGGCGATTGGTTGCGAGAAGGCGCTGTTCGGCTCGCCTGACGCGGCGGCTGCGGCGGTCTCCTACACCGCCGCACGGATCGACCGGCTCACCGCGCTCGGCGATGCCGCGACCGCCGAGAAGAGCCTGACGCTGGACGTGAAGGTGCTGCGCAAGGCGCTCGAGCGCGATCGCTACGGCTTCGTCGCGCAGGTGCTGGTTGCGCGCGACGGCTGCACGCAGTTCGACTGCCCCGCCTTCCGCTCGCTGACCGATCAGCAGCGGGTCGCCGCCAACATGGATTCCCATCTCTACGACACGCTGGTCGCACGCTATGCGCCGGGCTGGAACGCGCCCGCAACGGCCCCGGCGATGCCGGCCACCGCGGCGCTTGCCGGGATGCCGCCATCGATGCCGACGGGCAGGCCGACCAATGCGGAGTTCCCGAGCGCGTCTTCGACGCCGCCGGTGAGCATCATGAATCCGGAGCCGCCCACGGCGGCGGTGCGACAGGCGGCGCCTGCCGGAGGCGCAGCCTCGGCGCCGCGCGCGTCCGCTCCGACCTCGGCGCAGGCTGCTGCTCCTGCGGCGCCGGCTGCGAAGAAGCCGCCGGCGCCGAAGGCCGCGCGTGCGCCGGCCGCAGCACCGGTTCCGCTCGCCCCGCCGGCCCCCCCAGCCGCGGCTCCTGCGGCTGCGGATAACGAATAGTTCGGCATTCCAAATGCGTGGCGGCCCGGCTAATGCTGGGGCCATGCCGCTACATCTGATCAAGCTCGCCGTCGGCTGCGACTCCGTCAAGGAATTGAAGGGGTGGGTCGCCGAACGGATGCAGACCGCCAAGAAGAAGGGTCTGCCGCAACATCACATCCACATCACCCGCATGGTGCCCAAGCGCGACGCCGAGATCCTGGCGGGCGGATCGCTCTACTGGGTGATCAAGGGCGAGATCGCCGCGCGTGAAAAGATCATCGGCATCGAGCCGTTCCGCGACAAGGACGGCATCGGCCGTTGCCGGATCGTGATGCAGCCGAAGGTGATCTCGGTATCGCCGCGGCCGATGCGGCCGTTCCAGGGCTGGCGCTACCTCAGCGACGATTCCGTGCCGCCCGATCTCGGCAAGTCGGCCGCCGGCTCGATCGCGGCGATGCCGGAGCCGATGCGACGCGAGCTGCGCGATCTCGGACTGCTCTGACGCGGCCGCTCATGGCGGCGTGACGATGTGCAGCCGCGCCCAGTCGGAGGACGGCATCACGACCGGACGTCCGCCTTCGCCGATGGCGTCGATGATGTCGACCAGCTCGGGCTCGACGCCCATCTCGTGCAGGTACTTGCGATACTGCTCGCCAAAGATCGCCGTCAGGCTCTCGCGCTGTTCGGGCGCCACGTTGGGCGCGCGGCGATTGCGGATGGAGCGGCCGGCCAGCACCACCGTCGCACCTTGCGGGAGGCTGCGATGCACCCCGCCGGCGAGCATGAGGACGCACGCGAAATCGCACGCCGGATCCGGCAAGGATACCTTGGCGTCGAGCGGCCCGCCTGGGCGCTTCAGCGCAAAACAATCCGCCTCCGGTTTGCCGGCGCAGGCCTCGACCTCGGTCGCGCCGGCGGTGGCATCCAGGCCGCGGTCGCGCAGGATGCGGCCCATGCTGACCGCAACATTGAGGTTGGAGCCGCCCCGGCTATGGATGACGAGCGGCAGCTTGTGTCCCGCCTGGCGATCGAGAATTGCGATCAGCCGCTTGTAGCTGTCCCATTGCACCGTGCCCTCGGCGGCGATCCAGTCGGAGCAGCCCGGTCCGCAGGCCCCGGCGGCGCCATGGGCGACGTAGAAGATCATCGCATCCGGCGGCGACCCGTAGAGGCCGATCGGCGGGCGCTGTTGTGCCTGGGCGGCAGTCGCGGCGACAAGCGCCAGCACGCCGTTCACGATCATCGTGCGGATGAATGACATGCCCCTGCCGGTCGGCTCGTTTCCTCGCCCCGATCATCCATCCGGGCGAGGCAACGCGCAAGATCGACCCTGGCGGTTACACCGCGATATTGTCGATCAGCCGGGTCGTGCCGAGCTTGGCCGCCACCAGGATCCGCAACGGGCCGTCCTTGCGCGAGGTGACCTGCGCCAGCGTCTCGGCATGGCGCGCCTCGAAATAGTCGAGCGCAAAGCCGGCCGACGTGATCATCCCGGCGCCGCGCGCCATCGCGGATGCGATCGCTTCGCCGGCGCGGATGCGCCCGGCGCTGTCCTTCATGGCGCGGTACAACGTGGTCGCGGTCTGCCGCTCCTCCGGCGAGAGATAGACGTTGCGCGAAGACATCGCGAGCCCGTCGCGCTCGCGCACGGTGCGGGAGCCGGTCACCTTGACGCCGAGGTCGAGGTCGCGCGCCATCTGCGTCACCACCCGCAGTTGCTGAAAGTCCTTCTCGCCGAAGATTGCGACATCCGGCCGGCATTGCGTGAACAGCTTGCCGACGACGGTGGCGACGCCGCCGAAGAAGTGCGGCCTGAAGCGGTCCTCGAGGCCGGCCAGCGCCGGCCCCTCCGGCACGATGCGGGTCGCAAAGCCGTCCGGATACATCGCCTCGGCGCCGGGGTGCCAGACGATGTCGACGTCCTCGGCGGCGAGCTTGGCGAGATCGGACTTCCAGGTGCGCGGATAGGCACCAAAGTCCTCGGTCGGCGCGAACTGGGTCGGGTTGACGAAGATCGACACCACGACGCGACTCGCGCGCCGCCTGGCGAGGCGCACCAGCGACACATGTCCGTCATGGAGCGCCCCCATGGTCGGGACCAGCGCGATCGTGGCCTTTCGCTTGCGAAGATTGTCGACGGCGCGTCGCAAGGCGGGGACCGTGCGGGCGATCAAGGGGCTTCGTGACATCAGGACTCGACGGGGTTGGGAATGGGAAGCGGGCGCGTCCCGGCGCCCGGCCGGCTAACCTTAACAAGCGCCGATCGTGGACGCCATGCATTCGGATGCGGCACAGCATCCCGCGCGAGGCCGCGCACGATGTCGCGACATGGCTGAATCACAAGCGAGAGATGGTGCCGTGATTCATTTCGAACACGGCGCGCTGCGATTTGCATTTACTGTCACGCATTTCACTTGACCGCAGACGCGGCCAACTCGAAGATATTCATCAGGGGTGTTGAGGATCGCTATGCTTGTGCAGGCTAGCCAAGGCCAATCCGGCTCGGCGCATGTCGTCGTGCTCGGCAACGAAAAAGGCGGCTCCGGCAAGTCGACCACCGCCCTGCACATCGCGGTCGCGCTGCTGAAGGCCGGCCAGCGCGTCGCCACGATCGACCTCGACTGCCGTCAGCAGAGCTTTACCCGCTACATCGGCAACCGTTCCGCCTGGGCGCGCCGCACCGGCCTCGGCCTCGAGCTGCCGGTGCATCGCTGCATCAAGCTCGGCGAGACCATGCAGATCGCCGAGAACGAGAATTCCGAGTTCCAGCAGTTCATGGAGGCGGTCTCGGCGGTCGAAAGCAATTTCGACTTCATCGTCATCGATACGCCGGGCACCGACAGCTATCTGATGCGCTTGGCGCACTCGATGGCCGACACGCTGGTCACGCCGATCAACGACAGCTTCCTCGATTTCGACGTGCTCGGCACCGTCGATCCCGCCAACTACGCAGTGACGGGCGAGAGCCACTATGCCGAGATGGTGCGGGATGTCAGGCGCAAGCGGCGCCAGCTCGACGGCTCCAGCACCGATTGGATCGTCGTGCGCAACCGCCTGTCGATGCTCGGCTCCCGCAACAAGCAGCTCGTCGCCGAGGGCCTCAAGGATTTGTCGCTACGGCTCGGCTTCCGCTACGTCGACGGCTTCGCCGAGCGCGTCGTCTATCGCGAATTTTTTCCGCGCGGCCTGACCGCGCTCGATGAGATCGACGAGGCCACGCTCGGCATGCGGCCCAACCTTGGCCATCTCACCGCGAGGGAAGAGGTGACGGGCCTGCTCCGCCAGCTCAAGCTGCCGCTCGACGAACGCGGCCGCCGCCGTGCGGCAAATCGCGCCGAGTGGTTCAGCCAGGTCGACAAGCCGCTCGAGGTCCACGACATCCTCGGCGCCTGAGGTGGCGGTATATCGCTACTTCCAGCCGATTGAAGCTGCCGGTTCCCGCCGGAACTGAGTGCGGGCTTGGCCGTTTCACCCTGTGTTTACCGTGAAATTGAAGCCAATCGAGACCGGTTGCGTCGGATGGTAGCCTGCACCTGACGTAGCCGCCTGAGAACGGGATGCCCAAGAAACGCGTGCGCCGCACAATGAAAGGGCTGAAGGTTCACAATATTTAAGCTTCCTGTCACGCGGCTGTGACATATATTAGGGAATAGGCGACCAGGGGCCGAAGAGCCCCGGAAGAACACGATTTTCAACAGGGATTCAGGCCGCAAGAGCCTGAGGCTGAGGACGAAAATGAAGCGTGGAATTGCCGTTCTGGTTTCGGTTAGTGCCCTCTTCGGCGTCGCCTATGTCACGGCGAGCAAGTGGGCGATCAGGCACGAGACCGTCACCTTCTACGACGCCTCGCGCGACAACCGTCCGGTGCCTGTCGATATCGCGGTCCGCCGCGACAAGGAAATGCAGGCCAATGCCGGCATGATCACGCTGCCGGTTGCCGTGATCAATCACGGCAACACCGTCAAGAATACCGAGTACGGCTTCCTCGCCAACATCTTCGCGGCGCGCGGCTATATGGTCGTAAGCCCGCAGCATGATTTGCCGACCGATCCTCCCATGGTGACCAAGCCCGGTGAGCTCTATGTCGGCCGGTTGCCGCAGATCCTGCGCGGCGTTGCCAACATCCATCTCGCCATGCAGGAGATGAAGAAGGTTCAGCCCAACGCCGATTACGACAGGGTGACGATGGTCGGCCACTCCATGGGCGGCGACATCACGATGTATTTCGCCAAGCAGTATCCCGATGAGGTCAAGAAGGTCGTCACGCTCGACAATCTGCGCGTGCCCTTCGTCACTGCCGGCAAGTTCAAGATCCTGTCGTTCCGTTCGCAGGATCCGCAGTTCAAGACCGACGCGGGTGTCATCCCGACCGACGAGGAATGCGAGAAGGCCGGCATCCAGGTCGTGAAGACCGAATTCCAGCACAACGACATGCGCGACACCGGTCCGGATGCGGCGAAGAACTCGATCCAGAGCATGCTCGACAAGTTCCTGAGCGACGGCGACAGCGCCGTGGCGCCCGTCGATACGCGCTCGGCCCCGCCCAATATCCTGGAGCCCGGTCCGGTTGCTCTGATGGCGCCTGCCAAGAGCTGACACCGACATAGGCTGACACCGACACCGCTCCGATCGTCTGCACGACCCGCAAAGCCTCCGCCGGCATCCGCCCGCGGAGGCTTTGCACATTGACCGGGCCGCAGGCGCTATCCACATTAGCCGCTCACGCAAGAAGCGAGCAGGGATGTCCGGCGAACCCGTCAAACCGCGTGGCCGTGATGCCGTCTCGAGCCAAACCGGCGGCACGCTGCCTCAAGCCAGCACCGCGGAGGACATCGCCGCGTTCGTCGCCAAGGCGCGTGCGCTGTCGCCGCATGCCCCCGGCGCGAAGGGGCGGCTGATTTTTGCGCTGGATGCGACAATGAGCCGGCAGCCGACCTGGGACATGGCCTGCGCGCTCCAGGCGGACATGTTCCGCGAGGCCGCAGCGATCGGCAGCCTCGACATCCGGCTCGTCTACTATCGCGGCTTGAACGAGTGTCGCGCCACGGGCTGGATCTCCGACAGCGCGAAGCTCGCGACGCTGATGAGCAAGATCGACTGTCGCGGCGGCGACACCCAGATCGGCAAGGTGCTGAGCGACGTGCGGCGCGAGGCGGTCGCTTCGGGCGTGCGTGCGGTCGTTTTCGTCGGCGATGCCATGGAGGAGAAGGTCGACGAGCTCTGCGCCAAGGCCGGCGAGCTCGGCATGCTCAAGGTCCCCGTGTTCGTGTTTCAGGAAGGCGCCGACGCCGTGGCCGAGCAGGCCTTTCGCGAGATCGCGCGGCTGACCGGCGGGGCCTGGTGCCGGTTCGATCCCGGCGCGGCGGCGCAGCTTCGCGAGCTGCTGCGCGCGGCCGCGGCTTATGCCGCCGGCGGCCGGGAGGCGCTGTTGAAACTCGCCAAGAGTGCGAGCGGTGCGGCCAAGCTGATCGGGCAGATGAAGTAGCGGCCCGCGTCGGAGACGGACGCCATGCATTTTGCCGTGAGGGCGACTATATTCCGGCCATGACCCTGATCGCCGGCGCCATCGCCGTTATCACGCTTTATCTGCTGCTCCAGATGTTCCGCTCCGCCAATCCGGCGGTGCTGGCGCGCACCATCAAGTTCGGTGGCGGCGTGGTGGCGCTCGCGGTCGCAGCGTTCACTGGCCTGCGGGGCGAGCTGGCGGTGGCGATCCCGCTCGGGATTTTCGGCGCCGGGCTCCTGGGCTGGACGCCGCTGGCGAATGCCGGCTTCGGCAATATCGGCGGGCTGTTCGGCGGTGGCGCAACGCGCCCGGCCGGACAGGCCTCGCGCGTACGCTCGCAATTCCTGGACATGCGGCTCGACCACGATTCGGGGCAGCTCGCCGGCCAGATCGTCGCCGGTCCTCACGCCGGGCGCGATCTCCAGGAGTTCGATCTCGCTGGCCTGCTGGCGATGGCTCCGGCGTTCGACGCCGAGAGCGTGGCCCTACTTGAAAGCTATCTGGACCGCCGGTTTCCCGCTTGGCGTCAGAACGCGCAGGGCGATGCGGCAGGGCGGCAGCGCCGCACGGCGCCGAGCGGCAAAATGACGGCGGAGGAAGCCTATCAGATCCTTGGCCTGCAGCCGGGCGCGGGGCGCGACGACATCAGCCGGGCGCACAAGTCCCTGATGAAGAAACTCCATCCCGACCAGGGGGGCTCGACGTATCTCGCTGCCCGTGTGAACGAGGCCAAGGATACTCTGCTTCGCACGCATAACGGCTAACTCCGGCACTACGCTACAAACGCCCGTACCGCGTAAGCTCCGCTTGCTCTGTCTGCCGTCGCCCCGATGCCCGCCTTTGTCGGCGTGGTCGATCCCTTGAGTAAAGTTTTAACCGTAAATCCTTGACGAGAGGTTGTCGCGGAACTGGCATCGCCGCATCCCCCAAACAAAAATGCCCGCGCAAGGCGCGGGCATTTTGATTGGAGCGGTACGACAGATCAGTTGCGGACGGTGATGCAGGAGATGTCGGCGCGCTTCAGGGCGCGGCAGACGGCTTCGGCCTGGTCCCGCTCGAGCCCGGCGAAACGGGCCCGGTAAAGCTTGCGATTGTCCTTGGCGAGGACCGGCTCGGTGAACGGGTCGGCCTTGCTGAGCAGGCCGCGGGCGGAGCTGCGGGCGGCGTCGATGCGCTGCTGGGCTTCGTTCTCGCTCTCGAGTGCGCCGACTTGGACGATCCAGCCGCTATGGGTGACGACCGGCTTGGTGGTGGCGCTCATCTGGATCGGCTGCGGCACAGGATCGGCCGAAGCGAGCTTCGCAGCAGCCGGTGTGGGCGCGGTGGCCGTTGCGGCCGGCAGCACGCCGAGGATGCCGTTGCCGGTGCCGAAGCCCGCCGGCTGACGGGGCATCTCGGTGCGGGCGAGCTCGGCCTTCGGCGCTTCCGGCTGGCTCGCCATCTCGGGCTTGTTGATGAGATCGGCGCGGGCGACGACGGCGCCGGAGGTCTCCGCGACGTCGGAGCGGGCCGCAATCGTGCTCGTGACCTGCGGTGCGACCTGAGCCGGGGCGGCGGAGGCGACCTTCACGGTGCCGGCCTTGACCTGAACCGTCTTCACCCGGACCGGCTTCATCGGCTCGGACGAGCCGGGGATGATGGAGAGCGGCTGGCTGGAGATCACGCCATTTGTGAGCGGCGCGGGCTCGATCCTGGATTCAGTTGGCCGAACCTCGGGCTTGCTGGTGTCAGGCCTGGCTTGAGCCGGCGGCATCGCGGCGGTCGCGGCCGCCAGCGCCGACAGGCGCGAGGCGAGACGCTGCGGGGCCGTCTCGGGGGCAGGGGCGGCCGCGGCCTGCTGGACCTGCGGAGCGGGGCGGGCCGGGGTCTCCGATGCATCGGCGACGTCGGTATTGGCATCTGCGCCGTTGCGCTCGGTGACAGCGACGACGGTGTGGGTGGTGGCGCCCTTCTCGAGGTTCTCCGCGAGCAGGTTGCGCATGGTGGCGTCGCGCGAGCCGCCGCTGCGGCCGCCGAGCACCACGCCGATCAGGTGGCGGTTGCCGCGACGCATCGAGGTCACGAGGTTGAAGCCGGAGGCGCGGGTGTAGCCGGTCTTGATGCCGTCCACGCCCTCGACGCTGCCGAGCAGGTGGTTATGGTTGCGGATCGACTGTCCGCGCCAATTGAACGTCGAGGTCGCGAAATAGCGATAGTAGCGCGGGAAGCGCTCCTGGATGGCGCGGCCGAGCGTGGCCTGGTCGCGCGCGGTCGTGACCTGCTCGTCGTTGGGAAGGCCGTTGGCGTTGCGGTAGACCGTCTTGGACATGCCGAGCGAGCGCGCCTTGCGCGTCATCATCTGGGCGAAGTCGTCCTCGTCGCCGCCGATCGCTTCCGCGATCACGACGGCCGCATCGTTGGCGGAGCGGGTGACGAGGCCCTTGATCGCGTCCTCGACGCGGATGGTCTGGCCGGCACGCAGGTTCAGCTTGGTCGGATCCTGATCGGCGGCGTGCTGCGACACCGGCATCTCGGTGTCGAGCTTCATCCTGCCGGACTCGAGGCGCTCGAACAGCAGATAGAGCGTCATGATCTTGGTGAGCGAGGCGGGGTGGCGGATTCCGTCTGGGCTCGTTGCCTGGAGCACGGAGCCGGAATTGCCGTCGACGATGATCGATGCGAATTTCGGGCTGGAGCTGTCGGACACATCGCGCTGCACCCGGTGGTGCGCGTAATTGCGCCGGTGACGCCGTGCCTCGGCAGCATCGGTGAAGATGACTACGGCGGTGACCGTAAGAAGCCCGAAAACGCCAACCCGCGCCAAGCGCGAGGAAGACAAGTTTTTACGAAGCATGAAACCCCGTCCCCGTTTCTGACTTGATCACCGGCCCGTGAGGCGAAATTGTGCCCACTCGACCCGGGATCATTACCTGCTCAGGCTGTCTCTCCGCTGGTGTTCGCTGCGGGAAACGTTGGGCCTGAGCCGCTGTTCTGGCTAAGGTGATGTTCTCGAACGGCTTTTGACCATTCGCGGAAGCTGAACACGTCCAGGGAATCAGGGTAGGGGTCCGCGGTTTCCAAAAGCTTAAGGAACCATTGCGGGAAACCCCGGGAATCTCAGCGATTTGCATCTAATTTTGTGCGTCGCACAAGATTCTTGACTTTTTTGTGCGTTGCACTATTTTTGGGCGGAGTCAGGGAGCCGGGGCTTCCGGACCAAAGCCAGGGAAAAAGGATTCCGAAATGTTCAAGGTTGAAGACTTTCAGAGCTACGGGAAAGAGCAGTTCGAGCAGTGCGTTGCTTCCGCGACCTCGATGCAGCATGGCCTCCAGGCGATCGCCAGCGCGTATGGCGACTACACCAAGAAGTCGTTTGAAGACACCAAGTCCTTCGTCGAGAAGCTTTCCGGCGTGAAGTCGCTGGACAAGGCCGTGGAAGCGCAGACCGACTTCGCCCGTTCCAGCTACGAGACCTTCGTTGCGGAATCGCAGAAGATCGCCGGCCTCTACAGCGACCTCGCCAAGCAGGCGTTCAAGCCGGTCGAGACCATCGTTTCGAAGTTCACCCCGGCTGCCAACTAACGTCCTCTGGAACTCCTGGAATCGAAAAGCCCGGCTGGTTCAGCCGGGTTTTTTTGTTGTCGCGACAAAGATCCGGTTCAGCGCGCCACGCGCAGCTTCGACAGCGACGTACCGACGTCAACCCCACACGGTCTGACTCGCCGACATCACCGGACAGAACGTGTCGATGCCGTTCGCCTTGGCGTCGTCGCGCAGCTTCTTCCGTCGCGTGTCGATCTGCGAGGCATTGCTGTACCACCAGCGATTCTGCGCATCGAGACCGCCGGCGAGGAGCACGAGGCCACTGAGCTGATCGACCAGGTTCTTCGCGGCCGTCGGCATCGCCGACATCTTGCCGTCCTGGGCCATCGAGCCGGCGTTGTCGAGCAGCATGGCGACGCGCATGCGCACCAGGGGCCACGCGATTGAACGGCAGCTCGATTGGACCGTAGAAAACCGGAGGTATCCCGCGAAACCGCCGCTGCCGCTTAACGGCCGGATTCCCGGTGAAGATGTTCTAAACGGTGCCGGCCGAAACTTTTGTCAAATCGGTCCGGATTGACTAACCTTGGTCAGGATCGCCGGACCGGGAATCGGGACTGCCTCGACCATATTGGCCAGACCGTTGCACGCTTGCGGCGAGCCGGGGGCGGGCCCATATTCCCTACAATCGAGCCGGGCTTGACCGGACCGGTTGGAAGCGGTGATCCAACAAGGCGGCGCGCCCGTGCAAAGCTCCGAAGGGCGGGGCCGCGCGGCTGACCGTCACTCGCTTCCGTGGGGAATTTGAACGCCTGAGCCATGCCGCACCTGACTTTCAGACTAGACCTGTCCGCGCAAGCCGCTGCCCACGCTCCTCGTATGAGCAATGACGAGAACCGTTCGGGCGGACCGACGGGGCCGAATACGTCTGTCATCACCAAGGTCAAGCCGAAGACCAAACGGCCGAACCTGTATCGTGTGCTGATCCTGAACGACGACTACACGCCGATGGAATTCGTCGTCCATGTGCTGGAGAAGTTCTTCCAGAAGGACATCGAGGCCGCGACCAAGATCATGCTGCATGTCCATCATCACGGCATCGGCGAGTGCGGCGTATTCACCTACGAGATCGCCGAGACCAAGGTGACGCAGGTGATGGACTTCGCCCGCAAGCACCAGCATCCGCTGCAATGCGTGATGGAAAAGAAATAACTGCGCGTTCACATCCAGAGTTATTTAGATCGGTTCTGGTTGCGCGGTATGTGATGGCAGCACATCCTGCTGCGTGATCCCGCGAAAATCAGCGGCGTCAATCCTGCCCAAATGGGTAGTTCTGCCCAAATCGGAACGGGTTTTGCATCGAGCATGCCGTGGGCGCGTAATGCCCATTTGAGTCGCGGAACCGGTCTTTCGCCGCGGTCTTGTATAACTATATGTGACAAAGGTTGTTGTTGCCTGACCGGGCGATGGCGATCATGATGGTGGGGGCCATAGAGGACGCGAATGCCGACTTTTTCCCAAAGCCTTGAACAATCCCTGCATCGTGCGCTGGCGATCGCAAACGAGCGTCATCACCAATACGCGACGCTCGAGCATCTCTTGCTCTCCCTGATCGACGACTCCGATGCAGCCGCCGTCATGCGCGCCTGTAGCGTCGATCTCGACAAGCTCCGCACGAGCCTCGTCAATTACCTTGAAACCGAATTCGAGAATCTGGTGACGGATGGCGCCGACGACGCCAAGCCGACCGCCGGTTTCCAGCGCGTGATCCAGCGCGCGGTGATCCATGTGCAGTCGTCCGGTCGCGAAGAGGTGACCGGCGCCAACGTGCTGATCGCGATCTTCGCCGAGCGCGAGAGCCATGCCGCGTACTTCCTGCAGGAGCAGGACATGACGCGCTATGACGCCGTCAACTACATCAGCCACGGCATCGCCAAGCGGCCGGGCGTCTCCGAGGCGCGGCCGGTGCGCGGCGTCGACGAAGAGACCGAGGCAAAGGGTACCGAGGACGCCAAGAAGAAGGGCGAAGCGCTCGAGACCTATTGCGTCAACCTCAACAAGAAGGCGCGCGACGGCAAGATCGATCCGGTGATCGGACGCAATTCCGAGATCAACCGAGCGATCCAGGTGCTGTGCCGCCGGCAGAAGAACAACCCGCTGTTCGTGGGCGAGGCCGGCGTCGGCAAGACCGCGATCGCGGAGGGCCTCGCCAAGCGCATCGTCGACAGCGAGGTGCCGGAGGTTCTTGCGGCTGCGACCGTGTTCTCGCTCGACATGGGCACACTGCTCGCGGGCACGCGCTATCGTGGCGACTTCGAGGAGCGCCTGAAGCAGGTGCTGAAGGAGCTCGAAGCTCATCCCAACGCCATCCTGTTCATCGACGAGATCCACACCGTGATCGGTGCGGGCGCGACGTCGGGCGGGGCGATGGATGCGTCGAACCTGCTCAAGCCGGCGCTTGCCTCGGGCACGATCCGCTGCATGGGCTCGACCACCTACAAGGAATACCGCCAGCACTTCGAGAAGGACCGCGCGCTGGTGCGGCGCTTCCAGAAGATCGACATCAACGAGCCGACGGTCGAGGACGCGATCGCGATCCTCAAGGGCCTCAAGCCTTACTTCGAGGACTACCACCGGCTGAAGTACACCAACGAGGCGATCGAGGCTGCGGTGCAGCTCTCCTCGCGCTACATCCACGACCGCAAGCTGCCCGACAAGGCGATCGACGTGATCGACGAGTCCGGCGCGGCGCAGATGCTGGTGGCCGAGAACAAGCGCAAGAAGACGATCGGCATCAAGGAGATCGAGACCACGATCGCCTCGATGGCGCGGATCCCGCCGAAGAGCGTGTCGAAGGACGATGCCGAGGTGCTCAAGCATCTCGAGCAGACCCTGAAGCGCACCGTGTTCGGCCAGGACAAGGCCATCGAGTCGCTTGCCGCATCGATCAAGCTGGCGCGTGCCGGTTTGCGCGAGCCGGAGAAGCCGATCGGCTGCTATTTGTTCTCGGGTCCGACCGGCGTCGGCAAGACCGAAGTCGCAAAGCAGCTCGCGGCGTCGCTCGGCGTCGAGCTGCTGCGCTTCGACATGTCCGAATACATGGAGCGGCATACCGTGTCGCGCCTGATCGGCGCGCCTCCCGGCTATGTCGGCTTCGACCAGGGCGGCCTGCTCACTGACGGCGTCGATCAGCATCCGCATTGCGTGGTTCTGCTCGACGAAATCGAGAAGGCGCATCCCGACCTCTACAACGTGCTGCTCCAGATCATGGATCACGGCCGACTCACCGACCATAACGGCAAGCAGGTCAACTTCCGCAACGTGATCCTGATCATGACCACGAATGCGGGTGCTTCGGATCTCGCCAAGCAGGCGTTCGGCTTCACCCGCTCGAAGCGAGAAGGCGACGACCACGAGGCGATCAACCGGCAGTTCGCGCCGGAATTCCGCAACCGTCTCGATGCCATCGTCTCGTTCGGCCATCTCAGCGTCGAGGTGATCGGCACGGTCGTGGAGAAGTTCGTGCTTCAGCTCGAGGCGCAGCTCGGCGATCGCGACGTCACCATCGAACTGTCCGAGCCCGCCAAGACCTGGCTGGTCCAGCATGGATACGACGAGCAGATGGGCGCACGGCCCATGGCCCGCGTCATCCAGGAGCACATCAAGAAGCCGCTGGCTGACGAGGTGCTGTTCGGCAAGCTCAAGGGTGGCGGCCACGTCCGCGTCGTCCTGGTCAAGGACGAGGCCGACGAGACCAAGGACAAGATCGGGTTCGAGTTCCTCGACGGTCCGATCACGCCGAAGCAGGAGAAGCTGCCCGGCGCCCGCAAGCGTCCGCCGGGCAAGTCCAAGCCGGGCGGTGGTGGCTCCGGCGGTTCGAAGGGGCCGACCTCGAAGGGCCCGCTGGTCAAGGCTTGATTGCGAGCGATATGAAATGAAAAGGCCGGCTGAAAAGCCGGCCTTTTTGTTTGCGTGGCCGTTGCGAGGCGCTAGGTGCCGGTGTCAGGCGCAGGCGCCGCCGGCGGCCGCGGCTTCTTCGGCGCGGGTGGCCGCGCGCGGGCAGGAGCTGACGGCTGCATGGTCGCGATGACAGGGTTTGGCTTGTGATCGGTTGCCGCCCCGGTGGCAGCATCGACGCCCATGCCGACGACACCGCCGAGCAAAAGATTTCCGGCGAAGCCGGCGGCCCCGGAGGTCGGTATGTCCCGGCTGAGCGGCACGATCTGCGGTTCATAGCCTTCCTTCTGGAAGGTGATCGAAATGTCGGCGTTCCGCTTGACGACCACGGAGCACGGCGTCGTGCAGGTGGTCGGAACTTCCATTCCGCTGACGACGGCTTCCACGCCCGACGGTGTCGATGAGATGCTGATGTTTTCGGTCGTGCCCCGCGTGACAGACGCGCAGCCGCCCAGCATGACGCTGAGCGCCACAATTCCAAATGAACGCATGAAATGCCCCTTATTCCCCGCGTCAATGAAGCGCAGGCAATACGTCATTGGTCCAGATAGTTAAGCCACGCACAAGTTGCGCGTGAGGACAGCTGAACCTGGACGTGAGCTATTCGCCGCGCAGGCGTTGGTCGTCCTGTACCCGGACGTGCTCGGCGCCGCGCGCGCCCGCGGGCGACAGCCGCAGCATGCTCAGCACTGCACCGCACAGCGCAAATCCGACGCCGACAAGGAGCGCGATCCTGGTTCCCTCGGTCGGATAGCGGCCGAGCAGCAGCGCCACCAGCGCCGCGCCGGTGGTCTGGCCGAGCAGGCGCGCCGTGCCCAGCATGCCGCTGGCGCCGCCGGCGCGCTCGCGCGGGGCGGCCGCGATCATGGTGCGGTTGTTGGGGGTCTGGAACAGGCCGAAGCCGGCCCCCGCCAGCGCCATCCGCCAGATCACGTCGAGCGGCGTCGGGCTTGCAGGCAGGAAGGCGAGTGCGCCGAGGCCGCAGGCAAACAGCGTGAGCCCGATGCCGCCCAGCAGGCCGGCCGGATAATGCTCGACCAGGCGGCCGGCGAGCGGGGCTGCGAACGCCACCGCGATCGGCCATGGCGTGATCAGAAGTCCCATATGCACCGCCGAATAACCGAAGCGGCTCTGGAGGTAGAAGGGGATAGCGACGAAGGCCAGCATCTGCCCGCAGAACGAGGCGATCGAGGTCGCAATCGACAGCGCGAACACCGGGATGCGCAACAGGTCGACCGGCAAGAGCGGCGAGGTCATGTGGGTTTCGCGGTAGATCAGCAGCGCGCCCGCGACGATGGCGATGGCGAATTGAACGAGACAGGTGATGGCGGCCTCGCCATGACCGACGCTGTCGACGGCCGCGATGCCGACGCCGAAGGTGATCGCGGACAGCCCTGCGCTCTGCCAGTCGAAGGAACGGCCGGCGGGTTTTGTGTGCGGCAGGCTGCGCAGGCCGAGCACCAGCGTCACTGCACCGAGCGGGACGTTAATGGCGAACAGCCAGGGCCAGGTTCCGACCGCCAGGATTCCCGCGGCGAGCGTCGGGCCGACCGCGGCCGAGAAGGCGACGACGAGCGCGTTGATCCCGATGCCGCGGCCGAGCTGGCTGCGCGGGTAGGTGAAGCGCACCAGTGCCGCGTTGACGCTCATGATGCCGGCGGCGCCAAAACCCTGGATGATGCGCGCGATCGTCAGCAGCGGCAGCGTATGCGCGAGCGCGCAGAAGGCGGATGCGAGCGTGAACAGGACGAGCCCGGCCAGATAGACGCGGCGATAGCCGACGATCTCGCCGAGCGACGCCAGCGGCAGCAGCGAGATCGTGATCGCGAGCTGGTAGCCATTGACGATCCAGATCGAGAAGGCCGGGCTCGCATCGAGGTCGGCTGCGATCGTCGGCAGCGCCACGTTGGCGATGGCGCTGTCGACGACCGCCATGATGATGCCGAGCGCAATCGTCAGCACCGCCTGGTTGCGCAGCGGCTGCGGCAGGCCGTCGGCATGCTCGATCGGGGCAGACGACATGATGGAGGCGAGCCTGATTGGAGCCGTGATTCATCCCCGGATTAGGAAATTGCAGGATGGATCGCAACCCGGCAGGACCCGGACAGTTCCTGTGCCGGAAGCAGGCCTTCCGGCACAGGAAAACGGGTCGGGACCGCTCTCGCGAGGGCTCGGGGAGCCGAGCGGTCGGGCAGTTAGCCGTCCCTACACCGCCGGCGGATTGCGGTCGGTGAAGGTGGTGCGCTGGTGCCAGTAGGGATAGGGCAAGGTCACCTTGCTCGCGGCATCGAGCTTTGCGATCTGGTCCTTGGTCAACGTCCACCCAACCGCGCCGAGATTTTCGCGCAGCTGCGTCTCGTTGCGCGCGCCGATGATCAGCGTCGAGACCGTCGGACGCTGGAGCAGCCAGTTCAGCGCGATCTGCGAGACGCTCTTGCCCGTTTCCTTGGCGACCTCGTCGATCGCCTCGACCACGCGATAGACGTGCTCATCGGGCACGGGCGGGCCGAAATCGGCGGTCTTGGGCAGGCGACTGACCTCGGGCTTCGGTTGACCCCGTCGGATTTTTCCGGTGAGGCGCCCCCATCCGAGCGGCGACCAGACCACCGCGCCGAGCCCCTGGTCCACGCCGAGCGGCATCAGCTCCCATTCGTAGTCGCGCCCGATCAGGGAATAGTAGGTCTGATTGGCGACATAGCGTGGGAAGCCATGCTTGTCGGCAACCGAGAGCGACTTCATCAGGTGCCAGCCCGAAAAGTTGGAGACGCCGACATAGCGGATCTTGCCGGCGCGCACGAGCACGTCGAGAGTCGCAAGCACCTCTTCAGGCGGGGTGAACGCGTCGAAGCCGTGAAGCTGGAACAGGTCGATGTAATCGGTGCCGAGCCGGCTCAGCGAACCGTCGATGGCCGCGAGCAGATGCTGCCGTGACGAGCCGATGTCGTTGGGTCCATCGCCGAAGCGGAAGGTGGCCTTGGTCGAGATCAGAACCTTGTCGCGGCGACCCTTGATGGCCTCGCCGAGGACGCGCTCGGATTCGCCGAGGGAATAGACGTTGGCGGTGTCGAACATCGACACCCCGGCATCGAGGCAGATATCCAGAAGGCGCCGCGCCTCGGTCGCGTCCGTTGTACCCCATGCAGCAAGGCGGCCGACGCCGCCGAAGGTGCCCGTTCCCAGGCTCAAAGCGGGCACCATGAGGCCGGATCGGCCCAAGCGTCGGTATTCCATCGATATGCTCCTCGGCTGGCCGCTGGTTGATCGGTGCGGCCTTGGGGTGCGATGGTAATGCAAGCGCGGGCCGCGTCCTATCACGCGCTCACATACCGGCCTTGCTCGGGAATGGCCTAGTCGTGCAGGCGCATGTCATCGAATGCTGCATCGGCAAGGCGCGCGCCGGGCGACTTCACCGATGACTGAACCTCGACCCTGGTTGCGGGCGAGGGGAAGCAGGCAGCTTCGCCGTCACGCGCCTGCCGCGGCAGCAGCGTCAGGCCCCAGCCCACCAGGACCAGCACCGCGAGCCTGATCGCGATCACACCCAGCAATAGCTCCGAGCCGCTTATGGTGGCGTGAGTCCTCATGCACGCCAGCCTGATGCGCGCAGCTGGACAAGGCAATCTGGAATTGACGAGCCTTGCCTTCGCCTGCAGCGAAGGCTCAAGGTGATAGCTGGCTGGATGTCAGTGCCGCAACTGGCTCTGCCTGAAGTCGCGTGGCGACATTCCGAAATGCTCGCGGAAAACGCGGCCGAAATGCGAGAGGTCGTTGAAGCCCCAGGCGAAGGCGATCTCGCTGACGTGGCGATGGGCCAGCACGGGCGAGGCGAGGTCACGCCGGCATTGGGCCAGACGCTCGGCAAGCACGTGGCGCTGGAACGAGGTATCCTCGTCGGCGAGGAGATCGTTCACATAGCGTGGCGAGATGCCGAGTGCAGCAGCGGCCTCCGACAGCGAGAGGTCGGGATCCGCTAGGTGAGTGCGGATGTGGGCCTTCAAGCGATAGAGCAGGGCGGAGCGATGGGTGGAGGACGGCAGCGATGTCTTGCCAAGCCGTTCGCTCAGCGCCATCGCGAGCAGATCGACGGCCTGCTCCGACAACGCCGCAGCGTTGTCCGGGGTAAGTCGGTCCGCGCTCTGGCAAAGCCTGAAGATGAAATCATAGGCGAGCCGTTCGAGCGGCACATCGGCGCCGAACGACATCGCGGTGAGCGTCTCGGTGGCGCCGAGCCGGCGCTGCAACATTTCGCGCGGCACCTTGAAGATGGTCTGCGCGAAGGCGTGGTTGAACTTCAGCTCATAGGGACGCGTCGTGTCGTAGAGCGCGAACTCGCCGGGATGGATCACGGTCTCGCGGCCGTCCTGCACCACGCCTCCGTCGCCGCGATTGCCGAGTGCGACCAGGACAAAATCCTGATCCGAACGCGCGATGCGGGACGGCGTCCGGAACACGTGCTGGCGGTCGGAGCAGACCTCGGAGCACACGGCCCTGCCGAGCGGGGCCTGCGTGACCGAGCCGCGAAAGGCGCTGCCGAGGTCGGACTTGCAGTCGAGCCCGACGAAGACGTCGCAGACGATGTCCTGCCACAGCGCCAGCCGGCGGTAGCCGGGGCTGCCGTCTGTCGTGAACTGGATTGGCATCGGCAAGCCTCCCTGTCACATCCAGCAAAACCGCATGTTGGCGCAGATCCAGCCAGACCGAAGGCAAGTCCCGTACCCGTCGGCGATCCCGGCCAGTCGAGTTTTTGTTCCACTGCGGTCGAGCGCCCGGCCGGGTGGCTTGGCCAAATAGACTGCATCGGACGTGGCTTCCGATCAACCGGCAATGGAGGCGGGAATGGGCATCGAACATCCGAAATACAAGGTCGCGGTGGTGCAGGCGGCGCCCGCCTGGCTGGATCTCGACGCCTCGATCGACAAGTCGATCGCGCTGATCGGGGACGCCGCCGAGAAGGGCGCCAAGCTGATCGCCTTTCCCGAGGCCTTCATCCCCGGCTACCCCTGGCATATCTGGATGGACTCGCCGGCCTGGGCGATCGGCCGCGGCTTCGTGCAGCGCTACTTCGACAACTCGCTGTCCTATGACAGTCCGCAGGCCGAGCGGCTGCGCGACGCCGTACGCAAGGCAAAGCTCACCGCCGTGCTCGGCCTGTCCGAGCGTGACGGCGGCAGTCTCTATCTGGCGCAATGGCTGATCGGGCCCGACGGCGAGACCATCGCAAAGCGCCGCAAGCTGCGGCCGACCCATGCCGAGCGCACGGTCTATGGCGAGGGTGACGGCAGCGATCTCGCCGTCCACGCAAGATCGGACATCGGCCGCATCGGCGCATTGTGCTGCTGGGAGCATCTCCAGCCATTGTCGAAATATGCGATGTACGCCCAGAACGAGCAGGTGCATGTCGCGGCTTGGCCGAGCTTCTCGCTCTACGATCCCTTTGCGCCGGCGCTCGGCGCCGAGGTCAACAATGCCGCCTCGCGCGTCTATGCGGTGGAGGGCTCCTGCTTCGTGCTCGCGCCGTGCGCGACGGTCTCGCAGGCCATGATCGACGAGCTCTGCGACCGCCCGGACAAGAATGCGTTGCTGCACGTGGGCGGCGGGTTCGCCGCGATCTACGGCCCCGACGGCAGCCAGATCGGCGACAAGCTGGCGCCGGACCAGGAGGGGCTGCTGATTGCCGAGATCGATCTCGGCGCCATCGGTGTTGCCAAGAACGCTGCCGATCCCGCCGGGCATTATTCGCGGCCCGACGTGACGCGGCTACTGCTCAACAAGAAGCGATACCAGCGCGTCGAGCAGTTCGCGCTGCCGGTCGACACCATTGAGCCCACGGATATCGCGGCGGCGGCGAGCTGATCGCCGGGATCAAGGGGAGGGTACGATCATGGAATCCGCAATTCCTCTGCATCTCGAGACCCAGCGCACGCGCCACAAGCGCGTGCCGGACGACTACCAGCCGCCATATCCGTCGTTCGTGGCGCGCTACAAGCCCGCCGTAAGCCGCGTCGTGATGGCCTATTTCGGTCTGCAGTATCGCGGCGCGGCGCCGGCGGCTGCGACGGAGGCACTCGCCGAGATCGCGGCGCGGTTTGCTGCCGAGGGCGGGCCTTCGCATTGGGACCGCGCCCGCTACGTCGACCGCGCCGGTTATGAGACCGTCGTGTCGGTTGCCTATTGGGACGACGTCGCGCGCTTCGACGCATGGTTCGCGCCGGCACGCGAGGCGTGGACTGTGAAGGCGCACGAGGGCATCGGCACCTTCATCGAGGTGCTGCGTCCCACGGTCGCCCGGCACGAGACGCTGTTCTCCTCGCTCGACCGGCCCGAGGGCGTGGCCGCAATCGCCGACGGCATGAGCGGCGAGGTGCAGGAGCACGCCTATTGGGGCGGCATGCGCGATCGCATGCCTCTGTCGCAGACCGATCCGATGACGCCGGGCGGCACGCCGGAATTGATCCGCGACGGCGCGCGGCTGCGGGTGAAGGCGCACGACAATCTCTGCCTGATCCGCTCCGGGCAGGACTGGAGCGATACGGAGGCATCCGAGCGAAAGCTCTATCTCGACGATGTCGAGCCGGTGCTGCGCGAGGGCATGGATTTTCTGCGCGACGACGGGCTTGGCATCGGCTGCTACGCCAACCGCTACATGCAGGTGCTCTCCGCCGACGGCAGCGAGAGCGAAAAGTCCTACGGCCAGAGCTGGTGGAAGAGCCTTGCCGCACTGGAGCGCTGGGCGGAGTCACATCCGACCCACGTCAAGATATTCGGCGCGGCGATGAAATACCTGTCGACGCTCGGGCCGTCGGCAAAGCTACGGCTCTATCACGAGGTCACGGTGGCGGCCGCGGACGAGCAGCTCTTCGAATATCTGAACTGCCATTCGAAGACCGGCATGCTGGCGGCGGTCGAGACCGTCAGCGCCTAGGCTGCGCAGTGACCGAGCAGTTCGGGATGCGCGGCGCAGATGTGATGTGCGCCG
Organism: Bradyrhizobium sp. 63_E2_N1_3; assembly: GCF_052076005.1. Taxonomy (NCBI): domain Bacteria; kingdom Pseudomonadati; phylum Pseudomonadota; class Alphaproteobacteria; order Hyphomicrobiales; family Nitrobacteraceae; genus Bradyrhizobium; species Bradyrhizobium sp. 63_E2_N1_3. The sequence continues at coordinate 3,968,694 of NZ_CP197235.1, forward strand.
GCATCCCGCAGCTCGGCCTCGCTGCCATAACCATAGAGCACGCCGATCGCGGTCATGCCGTTGGTGCGGGCGCCGATCACGTCGTGGCTGCGGTCGCCGATCATGATCGCGCTGCCGGGATCGACCGTCGTTTCGTCGAGCGCATAGCGCAGCAGGTCGCGCTTGTCGACACGCGTGCCGTCGAGCTCGGAGCCGAACACCCGCTCGAAATACGGCTTCAGGCCGAAATGATCGACGATGCGGATGGCGTAGACCGCGGGCTTGCTGGTGGCGACGAACATGCGCTGGCTGGTTGCGGCGATCGTCGTCAGCGTGTCGATGATGCCGGCATAGGCCTCGTTCTCGAACAGGCCGATATCGGCAAATCGCTCGCGATAGAGCAGTAGCGCGCGGTCGGCTAGCGCGTCGCTTCCAGTGAGCTTCTTCAGGCTGGCGTGCAGGGGCGGCCCGATGCACCAGGTCAGCTCGTCCTCGCTCGGCACGGCAAGCTCGAGCCGCTCCAGCGCGTATTGGATCGAGCGGGTGATCCCGGGCTTCGGGTTGGTCAGCGTGCCGTCGAGATCGAAGAAGATTGTAGCCATGCCAGTCGTGCCCGTGTTGATACCGTCGTTGTTTGACCTAAACGACGCCGCTGCTCAAGGCAACGCCGCCGCGTCGCGCGACGTTTTAAAGCTCGCTATTGGCAGGGCATAAGCGTAAAGTCCTGCGATCACCGCCCTTCCCATGGCATCCATCGGTGACTGAGGGTCACTAGCGCTCCCGCCGAACGAGGAGGAGCGCGCATGCCTCGCTTTAATCTGGCCGACTGGATCGTGCCGCCGGTGATCGTCCCGCTGTTTCTGTTGCTCCTGGTGGCCGCTGCGGCTTTTCTGCATGGATAGGACGCCGCTCCAATATCTGGTGAGCGGACGCGATCAAAGCGGCTACGTCAGCCTGGCCCGCACCACGACGGCCGCCGCTCTGAAGAAGGCGAGGGAGCTGTTGCAGGAAGGCTATGTCGACGTGCGGATATGCACGCCGCAGGGCCGGGTTCTGCTGTCTGACGAGTTCGACCAGTTCGAGGCATGAGGAGCGCAGGGGCGTCAAGCGGCGCGCCCGGATCCTCCGCGAGGAACGATACCCGTATGAAAATACTTATTGTCGCACTGGCGCTTGGCACATTCGTGCAAAGTGCAGTCGCCAAAGAGCCGGACTGCCGCGCGATCGAGAGCACGAGCGGACGGCTTGCCTGTTACGACGCCGCGTTTCCGCCGAAAGCGAAGCAACCCACTGCTGCCGAACAAGACGCAGCGCGGGCTGCCTACAAGGACCCCTTCATTGCGGAAGAGGCCAGAACCGCAGCGAAGCTGAAGAATATCTGTCGCGGCTGTTGAGGTTTGCAATCAAGCAGCGCGTGGCAGAAGTGACGGACGACAGAATTCGCCGGCGCGTCCGCCCGCCGTGCACACTCCGACATCAAGCGAAATCATAGAGGTGCCGACATGACGCCGCTCCGCCGTATCGCCGTGATCGGCAACTCGCTGCCTCGACGATGCGGAATTGCGACCTATACGACCGACCTGAAGAACGCGATATCGATTTCGCGCCAGGATCTGGAGACCTGCATCGTGGCAATGACCGATCGCGGTCAAGCCTATGATTATCCTCCGGCGGTCGCGTTCCAGATCAAGGACGGCAATATCGAAGACTACATGCGGGCCGCGGATTTCCTCAATGCCGGCCGGTTCGATGCCGTGTGTTTGCAGCACGAGTTCGGGATTTTCGGTGGTGAGGCCGGAGCCCATATCCTCGTGCTGTTGTCCCGCCTTGCCATGCCGGTGGTGACGACGTTCCATACCGTGCTCGCCGATCCGACATCTGCGCAGCGGACGGTCATGGAGCGCATCGTCGAGGCGTCGTCGAAGGTCGTGGTGATGGCCAATAAGGGCCGCGAACTGCTGCGCGACGTCTACCGGGTGGCTGGCGACAAGATCGAGGTCATCGCCCACGGCATTCCGGACGTCGCCTTCGTCGAGCCCGATGCAGCGAAGGCCAAGCTTGGATTTGAGCAAAAATCGGTCATCCTGACATTCGGCCTGTTGTCACCGAACAAGGGCATCGAAATCATGATCGACGCCATGCCGTCGATTCTGAAGCGCTGCGCGAATGCGGTGTATGTCGTGCTTGGCGCAACGCACCCCAACCTGGTCCGAAACCAGGGCGAGGCCTATCGCGAGAGCCTGATGGCGCGGGTGCGCGAACTCGGAATTGACGACCACGTGGTGTTCTTCGACCGGTTCGCGGATCTCGCCACGCTGCTCGAATTCATCTCGATGTGCGACGTCTATGTCACGCCCTATCTCAACGAGGCCCAGATGACCTCGGGAACCCTGGCCTACAGCTTCGGATTGGGGAAGCCGGTCGTCTCGACGCCTTACTGGCACGCCCGCGAGCTGCTTGCCGACGGGTGCGGCGTGCTGGTGCCTTTCAGCGACGCCGCGGCGATCGGCAACGAGATCGCAGGCCTGCTGACCGACGACGCCCGCCGGCAGGCGATGTCGCGGCGCGCCTATGCGGCGAGCCGGATGATGACATGGGAGCGGGTGGCCGAGCGCTACGTGTCCGTCTTCGAGAATGTACGGCAAGGCCATCGGCTTAAGCTCTTCGCGGGCTCAGACATGAATGTGCCGGAGCCACGTAGCCCCGCATCGCCCGATATGCAGATCGGCCATTTCCTGTCGATGTGCGATGATGTCGGCCTGTTCCAGCATGCGGTCCATTCGGTGCCGGATCGCGCGCACGGCTATTGCGTCGACGACAATGCCCGAGCGCTGCTGCTGGCCTGCGCCCTCAATGGTCCAGGCGAACAGCCGCTGTCCGAAATCCTGACGAGCCGGTTTGCGGCATTCGTGCAGCACGCCTGGAATCCCGACACCGGGCAATTTCGCAACTTCATGGGGTTCAATCGAACCTGGCTTGAGGACAGAGGGTCAGAAGACAGTCACGGGCGGACGCTATGGGCTTTGGGCGAGGCTGCACGCAGAGACGCGAGCCCGGCCCGGCGCCTGTGGGCCGCTGCCTTGTTCGCCCAGGCATTGTCGATCGCGGCGAGCTTTCGTTCGCCCCGCGCATGGGCATTCATGCTGCTGGGCTTGGACGCTTATTGCGCTGTGGCTCCGGACGATCTCCACGCCAGGGACGTCCGGCATTCCCTTGCTGGCAGGTTGATGGCGTGTCTGGCGTCGGTCGAGACGTCGGACTGGGTGTGGTTTGAGGAAGGGCTGGCCTACGACAACGCGCGGCTGCCGCAGGCGTTGATCCTCACAGGCATGGCGACGCAGGCGCCCCAATATCTCGATGCCGGATTGAGGTCTCTGCGCTGGCTCATGACGCAGCAGACGACCGCGGCAGGGCATTTCCGGCCGGTCGGCACCGCCGGCTTCGGCGAGCGGCGGCAACGTCCCCGTGCGTTTGATCAGCAGCCCGTGGAGGCAACGGCGACGATCGCCGCCTGCCTCGCTGCGTGGCGTGCCGACGGCGATGCCGAATGGAAAGCCATGGCAACTCGGGCCTTCGCCTGGTTCCTAGGCAGCAACGATCTCTCAGTGGCGCTGGTCGATCCGCTCACTGGCAGTTGCCGGGATGGTTTGCACGCTGATCGCGCCAACGAAAACCGCGGGGGCGAGTCCGTTGTTTGCTATCTCCTCGGGCTTGCCGAGATGCGCCAGCTTGCGCGCGTCAACCCGAGCTTGACGAGGCCCACAGCCTTGCGCGCCGTGAGCGCCTGAACTTCATCTTTTCATTCAGCACGCCGAGGATACCGTGTCACAAGCTTCTTTCCTGAACCGGCAGGGGCTTAATCTGCGCCCCGATCCAGCGCGAGTCATCGTGCGGCCCTTCAAGCCGGCAACCGAACCCCGCGACCTGAACCCGACCGACAAGATGCGTGCAAATCATATCGTCGACCGGGTTCTTGCGCTCAGTTCGGAGGCCGTTGCAGTTCAGCTTGCGGATGTGCTCGACAATTTCCAGGGGCGACATCGTAACCTCCTGGAGCGGTTCGAGACCCGAGCGGATGAAATGGAGGACGCTTTCGCCACGCATGGCGTCTTCTCGAAGACGCAGCGCCAGCTGATTGGTGCCTATTTTCTCAGTGAGTATTCGTTCGAAGCCTCTGCCTTGTTCAACCCCAGCATCGTCCCGCACCCCGATCAATCGGGGGCACCGAAGGGAGGTTCGCGATTCATCGTCAGCCTCCGGGCCATCGGCGAGGGGCATGTGTCGTCACTGACGTTTCGAACCGGAACGATTGCGGCTGACGGAAGCCTGGCCGTCGATCCGACGGCGCGCCTTGCCTCGGTCCCCCGGATCAGCCATCGCGTATCCGGATCGGACGGCGACCGTGTGGAACTGGTGTTCAGGCCCGAGGAAGACCTCAGCGAGCGGGTCATCTTTCCCGTGACCGAATCCCAATCCAACGGCATCGAGGATGCGCGCTTCGTCAAATTCAACGACGGTGATCGGGCGATCTACTACGCGACCTATACGGCCTATAGCGGACGTGCGATCCGGTCTGAATTGATCGAGACCAGCGACTTCATGTCGTTTCGGCTAACGCCTTTGCGGGGGGCTGCAGCCCACAACAAGGGCATGGCGCTGTTCCCACGCAAGATCGACGGCCGCTATGCCATGATCGCGCGACAGGACAATGAGAACCTGTATCTGGTCTATTCGGACGACCTCTACACATGGGAGGGCGGCCGGGTGCTTTTGAAACCGCAATTTCCCTGGGAGTTCGTCCAGATCGGCAATTGCGGGGCACCCATCGAACTTGACGAAGGTTGGCTGCTGCTGACGCACGGTGTCGGCCCGATCCGGAAATACTCGATCGGAGCGGCTCTGCTCGACAAGCGCGACCCGTCCAGGGTGCTGGCTCGCTCGGCCGAGCCGCTGCTGCGGCCTGAACCGTCCGAACGCGAAGGGTATGTCCCCAACGTCGTCTATACCTGCGGTGCGATGAGGCACAATGACCAGATCATCCTGCCATATGCCGTGTCGGACACCTTCTCCAGCTTTGCAACGATCAGGATTTCCGCGCTCATCGAAGCGATGCGCGGCTGAGCGCGGTTGTCGCGGTCGTTGACGTCAACTCCGTGTGTCAACAGGTCAGAGGTGCCGTCATGGTCCGCGAAACAACCTACGTGGTGCAGGCGTTCAACGCCGGCAAGGGTGGAAATCTGAAGGCCGACTCTCCCATCGTCTGCAAGTCGGAAAGCGGCGCGCTGCGCACGGCGGAGAGACTGGCCTTGAGCAAACTCGGCGTCGTCGCGTTCTCGTCCAGCGGCGATCCCGAAATGGGTGACTATGACGATGAGCCTACGGTGTTCTTCCGAAAGGGCGAGCTTCCGGCTGGTTTCGACTGAGGCCCTGATCGTGGTCGAGCAGATATTGGCGGAGAGGCACAGATGAACGAGCGACTGGACATATTGAAGAAGGCCCGCGATCGAATGATCGAGGACAGGGACACGCATGCGAAGGTGCTGGCCGCTCCCTTTGATCGCGACAATGCCGAGCGAGCACGGAACAAGTTTGTCGAGCTTCAAACGCTGATCGATGCCCTGGACCGCGCAATCAGCGCAGAAAAGCCGGCCTCGGCATAGGACCGAAGCGAGTGAAGGGCGGGACTGGCGGACATTTCAACGCAGCACCGCTGTGGCAAGCCGGCGGCCGCCACGGCTCGCCCTATTGCTGTCTCGCCCATTCGACGATCGCCGCGGCATCGGCGCCCGCCTGCGTCTCCCAGGTGGCGATCGCGGGCGTTGCCGCTTTCCGGAGCGCGGCGACGAGGGACGCCGGCGCCGGCTCGGCGATGCGGACGCCGTTGTCGCGCATGCGCGCATAATTTTCGATGGTGCGATGGGTCAATAGCGCGAATTGGCTTTGCTCGGTCTCGGCCGCCGCGGCCAGGACCTCGCGCTGCACCGGCTCGGACAGTTCGGCAAATGCGTCGCTGCGGACGAAGGCGATCGAGACCGGCATCGCGTAGTTGATCGCTGTGAAGTAGGGCAGGAAGTCCCAGAGCTTGCGTCCCGCGCCGCCGTCGCCGGAGGTCAGGAACGCATTCAGCCGGTGCTCCCTGAGGCCAGCGAGTGCCGCGTCCATCGGCAGGAACTGTGCATTCGCGCCGGCCGCGCGCATGACCTCGCCGGAGTTGGCGTCGTAGGCCCGCAAATTCAGTCTCGGCAGGGCGTCGGCGCCTTCCAGCGCATGGTCCGACCAGAGGCCCGTGGCCGGCCAGATCGTGACGTAGAGCAGCTTCAGGCCGCGCGCCGCGAGCGCCTTCTCGTAGAGCGGGCGCGCCCGCAGATTGGTGGCGCGGGCGAGGTCGACGGACTGCACCAGAAAGGGCAGGGTGGACAATCCGAGCACCGGGTCGAGGCCCGAAAGCGCGCCCGCGAAGGCGTCGCCGCCGGCGATGCGACCAGCCAGCGCGGCGCGCGGCATTTCGCCCGAGTTGATCTTGAGCTCGTTGTCGAAAGCGCTAGCTACGGTCACGAAACCGTTTGTGCGCGCCGCGACGCGATCGGCGAAACTGGTGAGCCCGATCCCGGAAATGTTGTTTTGCGGATATTCCGTGGTCATCCGCCAGTTGACTTGCGCCATGGCGGGCGCGGCGGACAGGACGAGGGCTACGAGGACGAGGATCGCGCGGATCCCTGGGGCGGGGCAGCGCATTGGGAGAAGCGGGTCAAACAGCATATATTGGCAACTCGTCGAACCATGGCACGATGCCACAACATGGCAGATCATCTTGTTGCATGCCGCGCCGGAGCACGCCACAGCGATGCTTGGGCACGGCTGACGCGAACTGCATCACTCATCATCGCCGCACTGCTCGTCTCGGCGACACGGGTGGCGGCGTGGGACAGTTCGCCCGCGAAGACCAATATTGCTGTCCCCAGCGTCGAGGAGCTTGCGATGCCACCGGCGAGTCCGGTCGCTGCGCGCGAGAGCGATACGCGGGAATCGATCTGCCTGATCGTCGAGGCCGCCGCACGGGATGCCAATCTGCCGCTGGAATTCTTCGCCCGCGTGATCTGGCAGGAAAGCCGATTCCAGGCCGATGCCGTGGGACCCATGACGCGCAGCGGCGAGCATGCGCAGGGGATCGCGCAGTTCATGCCGGGCACTGCGAGCGAGCGCGGGCTGCTCAATCCCTTCAACCCGGTGCAGGCGCTGCCGAAGTCGGCCGAATTTTTGAACGAGCTGCGCAACCAGTTCGGCAATCTCGGCTTGGCCGCAGCCGCCTATAACGCCGGGCCGCGCCGGGTGCAGGAATGGCTCGCCGGCACCGGCGGCATGCCGGAGCAGACCCGCAACTACGTCTATGCCATCACCGGCACGAGCGTTGACGCGTGGGCCAAGGCAGGAGCGACCGGCAAGGGACCGCCGAGTTCGCCGCCGACGAGCTGCCGCGATCTCATGGCGCTTCTCAAGCGCGCGCCGAATGCCTTCGTCGCCGAGCTCGAACAACATGTCGAGCTCGCTGCCGCAAAGGTCTGGGGCGTACAGCTCGCTGCCGGCTTCGACCGCAACAGGGCGCTGGCGATGTATTCCCGCGCCGTCACGCGGCTGACCGCGGTGATCGGCGAGCGCGATCCGAGCCTGCTAAGCTCGGTGATGCGCAGCCGCGGTACGCGCGCCTTCTACCAGGTGCGCATCGGCGCGGACACGCGCAGCGAGGCGGATGATCTGTGCAACCGCATCCGCAAGGCCGGCGGTGCCTGCTTCGTGCTGAAGAACCGGGGTGTGAGCGGGTAGGCGCGTCTGCCCGCGCGCGCATGCCAGCCCCGCCGCGCGCTTCCTTGACGCCAGCCACGGCATTGCCCGTTATGCGGGCACGATTCCGCAATCCGGCCAAAGACTCCCGTGGCGCTTCCTCCGCTCGATTCCCCTCAATGGCAAAGTTCCTGGCGCGCGTTTGCGTGGGGACTGCGTTCGATCACGCAGACGATCCTCACGCTTGTCCTGTTCGCGACCTATCTCGGCATCGGCGCGCTCGCCCATGACACCCATTTCAGCCTGCTCTGGGCGCTGTGCTCGACGCTGTTCGTCTGGGCGGGCCCCGCGCAGATCATTCTGATCACCACGCTCGGCTCCGGCGCGACCATCATCCAATCGGCGATCGCGGTCACCGTCAGCGCGATCCGGCTGTTTCCGATGGTGGTCTCGGTGCTGCCCCTGATGCGCACGCCGACGACCAAGCGGCGCGAGCTGTTCTTCGCCGCGCATCTTACGGCGGTGACACTGTGGGTCGAATGCCATCGCTTCCTGCCGCAGGTGCCGCGCGAGCGGCGCATCGCCTTCGTCAACGGACTTGGTTTTGGTCTGGTCTCAGTGTGTCTCACCGCCAACACGGTCGGCTATTTCCTTGCCGCCAACCTGACGCAGACGCTCGGGGCCGCGATCCTGATGCTGACGCCGCTGTCGTTCCTGTTCTCGACCGCGCGCAACAGTCGCGAGGTCGCCGACGTCGTCGCGCTGACGCTCGGGGTTCTGCTCTATCCGCTGGCCGCGAAGATGAACTCCGGGCTCGACATTCTCGTCAGCGGTTTGGTGGCCGGCACGATCGCTTATGGCGTGCATTGGTGGCGGGAGGTGCGCGCATGAGCTTTGCGCAGCTCATCGGCGACTGGCACGCACTCGTCGTGCTGTTCGTTGCGGGCGTTGTTCCCAACCAGATATGGCGCATGCTGGGCCTGTGGTTCGGCGGCGGCATCGACGAGGGCTCGGAGCTGCTGGTCTGGGTGAGGGCGGTCGCCACCGCCATCCTGGCCGGCGTCATCGCCCAGATCGTGGTGGAGCCGCCGGGGGCGCTCGCCAGCGTGCCGGACGTCTTGCGCTATGGCGCGGTCGGCGCAGGCCTCGTCGCCTTCCTGCTGACCCGCCGCTCGATCTTCGCAGGTGTGGTGACAGGCGAAGTCTTCATGCTGGCCGGAAAGTGGTGGTTAGGCTAAAACCACCGGCGAACAGCAAGGAACTGGAAATATGGTTCGCGAAAACGAGCTCCGCGAGGGCGAGGTCGCCATCGAGCTGCCGTCGACGGAGGATGCCGGCCTCGTCTTCATCGGCCGCATCCGCACGCCCTGGACCTCGCGGATGGAGACGCCGCGACAGGGGCGTCAGGACGGCCCGGTGTGCCGGCTCGAGATCTTCGAGCCGTTCGTGCCGGCCATCAAGGGCGTCGATTTCTACAGCAATCTCGAGGTGCTCTACTGGCTCGACAAGTCGCGCCGCGACATCGTCCTGCAAAGCCCGAAGAACAACGAGAAGACCCGCGGCACGTTTTCGCTGCGCTCACCGGTCCGGCCCAACCCGATCGGCACCTCGATCGTCAAGCTCGTCGGCATCGAGGGCAATGCCATTCTGGTGCGCGGGCTCGACTGCATCGACAACACGCCGCTGATCGACATCAAGCCAGATCGTTGCGAATTCACGCCGCTGGCCGCCCCGCAGGCAGGGGATTTTCAGTCGGAGTAGTTCGTCATTCCGGGGCGTGCCGAAGGCACGAGCCCGGAATCCATCGGGCAACAGAGACGGTGGTGAAGTGGATTCCGGGCTCGCGCTCCGCGCGCCCCGGAATGACGATGCGCGGCAATCAGCCCGCCTTCAACGCCGCGATCAGCTTGGCCGCGTTCTCTTCGAGGACCTTGACGTCTTCCTTGCGGCTGGCGGGTGGCAGCATGGCCACGCCGTCGTGGCGCGGCATCACGTGCATGTGGAGATGAAACACCACCTGGCCGCCGGCGGGCTCGTTGAACTGCTGCACGGTGATGCCGTCGGCCTCGAACGCTTTCATCGCAGCGGCCGCGATCTTGTGCGCGCCCCGGGCGACGTGGGCGTAGTCGTCAGGCTTGATGTCGAGGATGTTGCGGGCAGGGGCCTTCGGGATCACCAGCGTATGGCCCGATACCCGCGGCATGATGTCGAGGAAGGCAAACACATGCTCGTCCTCATAGACCTTGTGGCAGGAAAACTCGCCGCGCAGGATCTTCGCGAAGATGTTGTTGGGGTCGTAGGCGGTCATGGCGGCGGCTCCTCGAATTTTGCGCTTACTGTCATCAGCCGTGGCAAACCGTCAAGGCGCCTCGTCGACGCCTTTGCGGAACGGGCCGAGCTCGGCCAGCTCCCGTCCGGCCTCGGCGACATAGGCGCGCTCGCGCTTGAGGTAATCGTCGATGGCGCGGCGCAGGCCGGGATCGGCGATGAAGTGGGCGGAATGGGTCGTCCGCGGCAGGTAGCCGCGCGCGATCTTGTGCTCGCCCTGCGCGCCGGCCTCGACGTTGTCGAGGCCGTGTTTGATCGCGAAATCGATCGCCTGATAGTAGCAAACCTCGAAATGCAGGAACGGATGATGCTCGACCGCGCCCCAGTTGCGGCCGAACAGCGTATCCGAGCCGATGAAGTTGATCGCGCCCGCGATCCAGCGGCCGTTGCGGCGGGCCATCACCAGCAGCACGTCCTGGCTCATGGTCTCGCCGATCAGCGAGAAGAATTCGCGCGTGAGATAAGGCCGGCCCCATTTGCGCGACCCGGTCTCCATGTAGAATTCGAAGAAGGCGTCCCAGGCATCCTCGGTGATGTCGCTGCCGGTGAGCCAGTGGATGGTGATGCCGGTGGCAAGCGCATCGCGCCGCTCGCGCTTGATCGACTTGCGGTGGCGCGAATTGAGCGTGGTGAGGAAATCGTCGAAGGTCGCAAATCCCTCGTTATGCCAGTGGAACTGCTGATCGGTGCGCTGGAGGAAGCCGTGTCCGGCGAGCCGCTTCCACTCCGTCTCACGCGCGAAGGTCACGTGCACCGAGGAGGCCTTGCTGACGCCGCACAGCGCCACCAGCCCGCTTGCAAGCGCTTCAGCGATGCGCTCGCGATCCACGCCGTCGCGGACCAGCAGCCGGGGCCCTGTGGCCGGGGTGAAGGGAACCGAGACCTGGAGCTTCGGATAGTACCGTCCACCGGCGCGCTCATAGGCATCCGCCCAGCCGCGGTCGAAGACGTATTCGCCCTGGGAATGCGATTTCAGATAGCAGGGCACGACCCCGGCGACGCGGCCATCGACCTTGGCCACCAGATGCCGCGGCCCCCAGCCGGTGCGGATGGTTGCTGAACCCGATTTCTCAATCGCGGATAAAAACGCGTGCGAGACGAACGGGTTATAAGCGGGTTTTGAGAGGCCGAGGGAATCGCCTGGAAGCACGGATGAAGTTCCCGCGCCATACCCGTTGCAAGCCTTGTCGGGATTGGCACAGGCGTCCCAATCCTCGGCAGATACCTCGCCAATCGAGGGTACAGCCTCGAGTGTGATTTCAGATGATGCCATCGTGCCCAAGATCGTGCATTGCAGCAGCGACTTCAAGAGGCGGGAACCGAGCTCTCTCGTGCCCCAGACGCATCGCAGCGCGCAGCGGTGCAGAGCCGGGGCCCATCTCTCCGAATAGCGTGCCGCCTTCTGGATCCCGGCTCTGCACAGCAACGCTGCGCGTTGCAGCGCGTCCGGGACACGAGAGCAAGCGCTGTGCAACAGGTGTTCCCCCTACGGGACGAACCCCTCAAAGATCATCTGATCCGCATATTGTCCGACCCGCGTCCGCTGCTCCGGGGTGCGCACGGTCCAGCCGAGCAGGGCGCAGCCGAGGACGTTGCGGGCGATCCAGGGGGCGGGGGCCGGCAGGTGGTCAACCTTGAAGGCGACGAAATGCGGCTGGGTCTGAAAGCCGTGGCGCAGGTACAGCATGCTGTCGCGCTGCGCCTGCGTCAGCTTCGCCCAGTACTCGTCCTCGTAGGTCCGCTGCGCAACGATGCCGCGCGGGCGGGACGGCAACAGCTCACGCAGCGCCAGCACCTGGTCGGGATCGAACGACATGCCGACAGCGGGCCCCTGATAGGACGCCAGCACCTCGGCCATCCGCTTCACCAGCTTGCGGTCGCCGCCAAAATGGCTCTTCACCTCGATCACCAGCGGCACGCGCCCGGCGACCATGGCGCAGAGATCGGACAGCGACATCATCCGCTCGTCCGTGTCCTTGAACTTGACCGCCTTCAGCTCGGCCGCGGTCTTCTCGACCACCTCGCCGGTGGCCTCGGTGAGACGGCCGAGCGCGTGGTCATGGTGCACCATGGCCTCGCCGTCGGCGGAGAGCTGGATGTCGACCTCGATCGAGAAATTGCCCGCGATCGCAGCCTGCACCGCGCCCGGCATGTTCTCGACGACACCGCGGGAAATGTCATGCAGGCCGCGATGGGCGACCGGCCGGGCTGTCAGCCAATCAGGAGCGCGCAACGCCGTCAGCTCCGTGTCAGGCGACCTCGAACACGCCTTCGACCTCGACCGCCGCATCCGCGGGCAGCGAGGCGACGCCGACGGTGGTGCGGGCATGGCGGCCCTTGTCACCGAAGGCGGCGACCATCAGGTCGGAGGCGCCGTTGAGCACCTTCGGTCCGTCCAGGAAGTCGGGTGCCGAGTTGATGAAGCCGCCGAGGCGCACCACGCGCACGACCTTGTCGAGGTCGCCGAGCGCCGCCTTGACCTGGGCCAGCAGGTTCACGGCGCAGCCGCGCGCCGCTGCGGCACCGTCCTCGATCGAAACGCCGGCACCGAGTTTGCCCTTGGCGATCAGCTTGCCGGCGGGGTCGAAACAGACCTGGCCGGAGACGAACAGCAGGTTACCGGTGCGCACGAACGGCACGTAATTGGCGACAGGGGTAGGGGCCTCGTGCAGCTTGATGCCCTGTTCCGCCAGTTTCTGCTCGACCGTGCCCGCCATGTTCGACCTCGTTGTCCAAATTTCATCCGCCCGGCTGCGTCCATTTGGAGGCCGGGCGCGCCCTGTTTCGCCCATCGTGCCGTCACATGCAAGCAACCGGAGCGACTGCATTTTGTTGTGGCCAGGCAGCAGGTTCAAGGCGGGGGCCGCAACTTTACGTGAAACGGCCTCAGTTGCGACGCAATGGAACGGTCATTAAAATGTCGAATCTGCGCTTTCCCCAGGGATGACACATGGTGCACCTTTTCCGGACTTCGCTCGGTGTGATGGCGCTCGCGGCGGCTGCTTTCGGCGCAGGCGGTGGAGCGCAGGCGGCCAGCGGTCCGTTCCTTGCGCACCAGGCGCTCTACGACCTCAGCCTCGTCAAATCGCGCTCCAATTCGATCAACAGCGCGCGCGGCCGCATCCTCTACAATTTCACGGGGAGTTCGTGCGAGGGCTACACCTCCGAATTCCGCCAGGTCTCCGAGCTCGACAGCGGCGAGGGCAAGATCACGCTGAGCGACCTCCGCTCCAACTCCTGGGAGGACGCCGCGGGAAAAAGCTACCGCTTCAAGATCGAGACGCGGATGAACGAGGCCGATGCCGGCCGGGTCGACGGTTCGGCCGAGCGCGACGGCGACCACATCAACGTCAAGCTGAAGCTGCCGGCGCCGAAGAATTTCACGCTCGACGGCAAGATCGTGTTCCCGACCGAGCAGATCCAGCGCATCATTGCCGCCGCCAAGGACGGCAAGTCGTTGCTCGAGCTGTCGGTCTATGACGGCTCCGACGACGGCCAGAAGGTCTACAACACGCTGACCGTGATCGGTCAGCCGATTCCCGCCGACCGCACTGCTTCGCCCGATGCATCGACCACGGACGAGCACATGAAGTCGCTCAAGCGCTGGCCGGTTACCGTCAGCTATTTCGACCGCGAGTCCCAGCAGAAGGAAGGCGAGCAGACGCCGGTCTACGCGATGGCGTTCGAGCTCTACGAAAACGGCGTTTCGCGTCAGCTCGTGCTCGATTACAACGATTTCGTGATTTCCGGCGCGATGGGCAAGTTCGACGCGAGGGACAGCAAGCCCTGCAATTGAGGGGCGAGACTAGCCCTCCGCTCGCTCTCCGGCTACGCTTCCTCCCAACCACAAACCCGGGAGGCAAGCACCATGCCCAAGCTCGACCATCTCCGCCCCAGCGGCCTGCATCACAATCCGGCCTATTCCCACGTCGTCACCGCTTCCGGTGCGCGTACGATCTACATCTCCGGCCAGGTGTCGGTGGACGAGGAAGGGCGGATCGTCGGCGAGGGCGATATTGCCGCGCAGACGACGCAGGTGATGCAGAATCTCGGCCATGCGCTGAAGGCGGCCGGCGCGACCTACGCCAACATCGTCAAGATCACGACCTTCGTGGTGAACTACAAGCCGGAGCTGCGCCCTATCATCGGCAAGGCCCGCTCGGCCTTCTTCGAAGGCATGGAGCCGCCGGCCAGCACCCTCGTCGGCGTCTCCGCGCTCGCCGCGCCGGAATGGCTGATCGAGATCGAGGCGGTGGCCGTCGCGGATTGATCCGACCGTGGGATGGGTAGAGCGAAGCGAAACCCATCACCCTTGTTGCGCAGGAAGAGCTCGATGGGTTTCGCTTCACTCTACCCATCTTACTTTGCTGCGGACATAGCTCGCAAAACAGCCATCGCTTCATCGGCCCTGTCGGCAGGTACGAAAAGATGATCGTGGTGGAAGGCCGACACCGCATTCACGCTGATGCCGGCTTCGGCCAGGCGGGCCGTGACCGCAGCCAGGAAGCCCACCGCATCGAGCGCGGAGTGTACCGTCAGGGTGATCAGGCGCGAGGCGAACGCGTAGCGTAAGCCTGACGCCTCGGCTTCTTCGCGCAGGATCACCAGCGTGGTTCCTTCCTGCTCGCGAAACGTCAGCAGCGGGTTGACCGCTGCGGGAACGGGCTCGTTGGGTGGGATCGTGCAAAACACGAAGGTGCCGTCCAGCAGCTCCGGCTTCATGTTTCTCAACAGCGCGTCGAGGTCGCGTTCGCCTGTCACGATGGCCAGCCTCTCAGCGCGTTCGGATGCGTACAGCCCTTGCGAAACCGATCAGCGGCGGAACCTGACAGGGGCCTCGCCAACATACCTTTGTATATCTCTTCCAATCCTTCTCATACGCTGACCTTACGCTGGTACAATTGAGCGACGGCCGGAGATTCTTACAATTTGAGTCTACTCGGGTCACTGCGAGGAAGCTCAAATGAACGTCATGATTGGAAAGCTCAACGGCCTGTGGCACCTCATCGTCGGGTCTTGTCAGATCCGAACGCCGTTCCTGGCGAGTCAGGATCGGCAGTTGGTCATTCAGTATGCCCGGCGTGTCTATCCGGGTGCACGGATCTTCGAACGCGACTGAATTGAGCAGGACTCGATCATTCCTGCTGTCCTGTTTCAGGGCCATCATACGCGATGCCGCGAATGACGGCGGAGTTGCCGAACTTCTTGCGCAGACTGTCCACCGCGCGCTCGGCATGCGCAGCACGGCGGTCGAGCATGTCGGTGTCGTCGGCGGGCGAGCCTTCGCGCAGCGCGCTGACGCCGGCGCCCATCAGACGGAACGCGGTGCCGTCGATCTCCTTCGCCAGCATCTCGCGGCAGATCGAGAAGATCTTGGCGGCAAGCTGCGTCGGGCCTGCGATCGACTGCGAGCGGGTGCGCTGGCGGAAATCGGCGGTCTTCAGTTTCAGCGTGACGGTCGAGCCGGCAAGCTCGCTGCTCTTCAGCCGCGACGACGTCTTCTCGCAGAGCCGCCACAGGATCTTCTCCAGCGTCGCGAAATCGCGGATGTCGGTCTCGAAGGTGGTTTCGCTCGAAATCGTCTTGGCGCCACGATCGGGCTCGACGCGGCGGTCGTCGATGCCGCGGGCGAGCCGCCACAGCCTGCGGCCATCGCTCGGAAACTGCCGCATCATCTCGATCTCGTCGGCCTTTTGCAGGTCGGCGATGATGCGGAAGCCGCGCTGCACCAAGCGCTCCTGCGTGGCCGGGCCGACGCCGAAGATGAAGCCGACCGGCTTCTCCGCCAGCATCAAACGGGCTTCCTCCTGATCGAGCGCGGCAAAGCCGCGCGGCTTGTCGAGGTCGGAGGCGATCTTGGCCAGGAACTTGTTGCAGGACAGGCCGACCGAGACGGAGATGCCTATGTCGCGCTCGATGTTGCGCGCGAACCGCGCCAGCACCTTGGCCGGAACCATGCCGTGCACCCGCTCGGTGCCCGAGAGATCGAGGAAGGCCTCGTCGATCGAGAGCGGCTCGACCAGCGGCGTCAGCGCCTGCATGGCCTGGCGCACCTCGCGGCCGACACGGACGTACTTGGCCATGTCGGGCGGGATCACGGTCGCGTGCGGGCAGGCCTCGAGCGCCCTATACATCGGCATGGCCGAGCGGACGCCATAGGTGCGGGCGATGTAGCAGGCGGCCGACACCACGCCGCGCTTGCCCCCGCCGATGATGACGGGCTTGTCGGCGATGTCAGGATTGTCGCGCTTCTCGACCGTCGCATAGAAGGCGTCGCAGTCGATATGGGCGATGGTCAGGCCTGCGAGCGCGCGGTGGCGGACGAGGCGAGGGGAACCGCAGGCGGAGCAGCGCCTCACGCCCATATCCAGATCGGCCAGACAATCCCGGCAGAAGCAGCGGGGTCCGGCCGTATCAGGGACGGTCACGGCACGTCGCGCTCCCAGGAGGGGTCGCCGAGCGCGTCGCCCAGCACCTGCCGCGCCGCAGCAACGTTGGTCGGATGCAGCTCCGCGGTCGAGGCAAAGGCCTTTACGGTGGCGTCATCGCGCATCACGAAATCGAGCACGCTGAGGAGGAAATTCGGGTCCGAGGCGGCATTGCGCAGGGTCTCAGGACCGACGCCTGTCTCAGCGAGGAACAGGCCAAGCCGCTCCGGATCGCCGGCCACGAAGGAGAGCGCCTGAATCGCAACGATTTCAGCGACTTCGCGAGGGTTGTGAACAGGCTTTTTCAAGGGTTCGGTTTGCCTTTCCGTTAACTTTCGGTGTCTACTTTGAAACCATCATGCCCGAGTCTCAAGACCGCCGACAAGCAACCGGAAACCACATCGCAGAAAGTCGGCCCTCGGGTTTAACGAAACTCAAGCGAATCTGAGGCTAGTTTGAATCCAGTTTTCGAAGCGCCGGCGAGCGGCGCCTGAGGCGTCACATGTATAGGGCTTCGTGCCAATCAGGAGGGCGGGATGGCTAAGACCGTCCTGATCGTGGAAGACAACGAGCTCAACATGAAGCTCTTCCGCGACCTGTTGGAGGCGCACGGTTACCAGACCTCCGGCACCAGCAACGGCTACGAGGCGCTCGACCTCGTTCGCAAGATGCGGCCCGACCTCGTGCTGATGGATATCCAATTGCCGCAGGTCTCGGGCCTCGAGGTCACGCGCTGGATCAAGGACGATCCGGAGCTGCGCGCCATTCCCGTCGTCGCGGTCACGGCGTTCGCGATGAAGGGCGACGAAGAGCGCATCCGCGAGGGCGGCTGCGAGGCCTATTTGTCCAAGCCGATCTCGGTCGGCAAATTCATTGAGACGGTCCGGCGTTTTATCGGATAGGAAGTGAGTTCAAAGTGTCCGCGCGTATCCTGGTTGTCGATGACGTTCCCGCCAACGTCAAACTCCTCGAAGCTCGCCTGTCCGCCGAATATTTCGACGTGATGACCGCCTCGAACGGCACCGAAGCGCTGGCGCTGGCCAGCCGCGCCGAATGCGACATCATCCTGCTCGACGTGATGATGCCCGACATGGACGGCTTTGAAGTCTGCCGCCGTCTCAAGACCGATCCGGCGACGCACCACATCCCCGTCGTGATGGTCACCGCGCTCGACAGCCCCGCCGACCGCAATCGCGGGCTGGAAGCCGGCGCCGACGATTTCCTGACAAAACCCGTCTCCGACGTCGTGCTGATCGCGCGCGTGCGCTCGCTGACCCGGTTGAAGATGATGACCGATGAGCTGCGCATGCGCGCCATCACCTCGCTCGAGATCGGCATGCAGGCGCCCGAGCGCAGCGCCGTGGCCGACACCGGCCGGGGCGGCCGCATTCTGCTGGTCGACGACCGTCAGTCCTCCTATGAGCGGCTGGCGACGATCCTCGCCGCGGAGCACACCATCGACGTCGAGCCGAACCCGACGGAAGCGCTGTTCCACGCCGCCGAGGGCAATTACGACCTGCTGATCGTCTCGCTCGACCTCAACAATTTCGACGGGCTGCGGCTGTGCAGCCAGGCGCGCTCGCTGGAGCGCACGCGCCACGTGCCGATCCTGGCGATCGCGGACCCCGAGAACTCGACGCGGCTGCTCCGCGGCCTCGAGATCGGCGTCAACGACTATTTGCTGCGCCCGATCGACAAGACCGAGCTGCTGGCCCGCGCCCGCACGCAGATCCGCCGCCGCCGCTACACCGATCATTTGCGCGACAACGTGCAGAACTCGATCGAGATGGCGATCACGGACGCGCTCACCGGCCTGCACAATCGCCGCTACATGGAGAGCCATCTGGCGACGCTCGCTGACCAAGCCTCGACCCGCGGCAAGCCCCTGGCGCTGATGATTCTGGACATCGACTATTTCAAGTCGATCAACGACAATTACGGCCACGACGCCGGCGACGACGTGCTGCGCGAGTTCGCGGTGCGCGTGCGCAAGTCGATCCGCGGCATCGACCTGGCCTGCCGCTACGGCGGCGAGGAGTTCGTCATCGTGATGCCGGAGACCGATCTCCACGTCGCCGGCATGGTCGCCGAGCGCCTGCGCCGCTCGATCGCGGGCGAGCCGTTCGCCGTCCACAAGGGCACCAAGCGCATCGAGGTCACGATTTCGATCGGCCTCACCACGCTGGAGCAGAAGGGCGAGGCGGTCGCCGACGTCCTCAAGCGCGCCGACACCGCGCTCTACCGCGCCAAGCACGACGGCCGCAATCGCGTGGTGTCGCAGGCGGCGTGAGGCCGCTTGCAACAAAAACTGCGAAAACAACCCCATGCACAGTAGCCGGCGTTAGTTGGATCAATGGCTTATGCGGGTAGAGCTGGGCGGCCTAGGCCGATTGCCCGGGCGTTTGACACGTCGGGCAAAACAGGAGCATTTTGATAGGATCGCGAATTGGTCCTGACGTGTAGTCAGGTGTCGTCGCTTCCCCCCAAGCTCCACTGTCATTCCCCGCGAAAGCGGGGAATCCAGTACGCCGTGGCCTCTCGGTTCTAGCCTCGCTGTCTCTGGAATACTGGATCACCCGCTTTCGCGGGTGATGACACCGAGTGATGCGGCAGCAGTGCTCAGTGCGGCGTGCGCTTGCTGTGCGTCGCGGTTTGCTTCTCCCCATCACCCACATCCACCCCCGCATTCCGCAGCAGCACCTTCGCCGCTTCCTTCGCGGCGCGGGCCATCGCGGGGTCGTCGCGCACGAGGTCCTGCGCGATCGAGCCGTCGACCAGGAGCACGAGCTGTGTCGCGAGCGCATCCGCATCCGCAACACCTAGCTCGTTCAACCGCTCGCGAAACCAGACGCGGCGACTTTCCTTGAAGGCGATTGCGATTTTCTTCACGGCGCGGTCCTTTGGGCCGAGCTCGGCGACCGCATTGACGAACGGGCAGCCGCGAAAATCCTTGGCCGCAAAGCGCCGCTCCAGCGAATCGAAGGTGCCAAGAATTTGCTCGGCCGGGGGCTTGTCGGAGGGGCGCGGCTTGACGAAGCGCCGCTCCAGATAGGCCGCGATCAGCGCGTCCTTGGAGGGGAAGTGGTTGTAGAGCGTGCGCTTGGAGATCCCGATCTCGGCCGCGATGGTGTCGACGCCGATGGCGCGAATGCCTTGCAGATAGAACAGCTTGTCGGCGGTCTCGAGGATCCGCTCCTTCATCGTCTGTGGTGTGGGCGGGGGAGCCATGCGGCAGCGTGCGTCCTGTTCGCTTGACAGCGTGCACCTTTCATAGCCTAAGTACACAGATCTGTGTAACTAAAAACATCGAGAATTGCAGACGCCGGCGCGCGCGTCGCGCCGACGAGGGAGAAAAATATGCCCCTGTTGCAGGTCCTGCGTCCGACATTGCCCATCCTGATCGGCGCCTCGATCATGCTGACGCTGAGCATGGGGCTGCGGCAGAGCCTCGGCATCTTCATGCAGCCTTTGACGCATGACATCCACATTTCGATCTCGGATTTCACGCTGGCGCTGGCCGTGCAGAACCTCGCCTGGGGCTTTCTCCAGCCGCTCGCCGGCGCGATGACGGTGCGCTACGGCTTCCGCCCGATCATGATCGTGGGCGCGCTGATGTACATCGTGGGCCTCATTCTGATGGCGACCGCGAACGGGCTCGTCAGCATCATGATCGGCGCCGGCGTGCTGATCGGGACGTCGCTGGCCTGCACCGCGGCCGCGATCGCGATGTCGGTGGCGGCGCGCGCGGTGCCGGAGACTGTACGCTCGACCGTGCTCGGCATCGTCTCCGGCGCGGGCTCGCTCGGCGCGCTGTTGTCGGCGCCGCTCGGACAGATGCTCAACGAAGGATTTGGCTGGCGCGTCGGGCTCGCCGGTTTCGTGATCATGTCGGTGCTGATGATCCCTGCGGCCTGGTATGCCGGCCGTGTCGACGCGATTCCGCTGCCGAAGCCCGCCGCCGACGACATCGGGGATGCCACCGCCGCGACGGCTGCGAAGACGGCGTTCGGCAACGCGTCCTTCGTGGTGATGACCTGCGCCTATCTCGTCTGCGGCATGCAGCTCGTGTTTCTCACCACGCATCTGCCGTCCTATCTGGCGATCTGCGGCCTCGATCCGATGCTGAGCGCGCAGACGCTCGGCATGATCGGCGGCTTCAACGTGCTGGGCTCGCTGTTCTTCGGCTGGGCCGGCCAGCGCTGGAACAAGCTGGCACTGCTGGGCGGCATCTACATCCTGCGCTCGCTCGCGCTTGCCTGGTATTTCATGCTGCCGGCGACGTCGTTCTCGACGCTGCTGTTCGGCGCCATCATGGGCTTCCTCTGGATGGGGGTCGGCCCGCTGGTTGCCGGCGCCGTCGCCGAAATGTTCGGCCTGCGCTGGCAGGCGATGATCCAGGGCCTCGCCTTCATGAGCCACCAGATCGGCAGCTTCCTCGGCGCCTACGGAGGAGGGGTGCTCTACGACACGCTCGGCTCCTACACCATGGCCTGGCGCATCGGCGTGGCGCTCGGTCTGGCCGGCGGCATCATCCAGGTCGCATTCGCGCTGATCCGGCCGTCGCAGCCGCCGTCGCCGGTGCTGCGGACGGCGTAGCGGGGCGGTGCTCGCGAACGTCAGCTTGGGAGCTTGCCGCGGACGCCGTGCTGTTTCGTCGTGATGGCCGCTTGTGACCCGCAGCTTGGCGCGCGGACGAACTTTTCTCCGGCTGTGACGTTGCAACAATCCATGATCCTGCAGGCGGATGGCGCGTCGTCGCGTGCGCCATCCGCTCCTCCACATGGGCCTTAAGCTTTCAGGTCCGTGATCCGCATAATCGCGACCACATTCCCGTCGTTGTACGCCTGTTCTTTTGTTTCCTTGTTGCAGGTCCAGACAAAATTCTTCTTGCCCGTAAAGGTCTTTCCGTCCTGCTCAAGCCGAAGCTCCCCTTCGGTGATATGGCAGATCATGGCATTCATCATCGGGGGCCCCATGGTCTTCGCCCCCGGCTGCATGATGACATCGCGCATTGAGACGGTCTTAAAACCTGGGATCAGGGATGGTGTCTCGCCTTCATATTCACGCACCACGACACCTGGCCAAGGCGTCATATCCTTGTAGCCTGTGGCTTGAGCGGCGGCTGGCTTGACCATGGCAGCCGAAGCCGCTGCCAACGCGATTCCCAGTGCGGACCTTCGATCGATCTTGCTCATCGCTTTCTCCCGACGTTACCGAACGAGCCGCCGCATAAGCAGCGCGCAAAGTTCGTGGTGAACGGTGGTACGAAACCGAAAAAGGAACGGCTTCTAAGAGAGCGTGTGCTTGCCGATGGCACCAGTGCTGCTCGTTTGCCCAGACGGGTGATTTCGGCACATCCCACTTTAAGGGCAACGACATTCTACGTCACCTGACGAGTCTGGGGAACATGTGAAACGAAGTCTCTGCCAGGCCCACGGGAAGGTCCGGATTTGGCCCAAGCGGTCGACCCGGCATGTCCGCTAGATGTCCGCTCCTTGGGGGTGAAGCAGACTTGATATGCTCAGCCCGAGTTCTTCCGGGTGTGACCCATTGCGGACCTCTTGGATGCCTTCCTGCGAAGACCTACCTTGGTGCTTTGCAGTTGTTTCAAGAGCCGGAATACAATGACGCATGACAACCTCTCAGCCGCTAAGCATCGTAATTCGCATACCAGACGTGGCCCTCTCGCGTTCTGATCTGAACGCTTTATTGGGGCTGCAGGTCGACCGTTATGAGGCATCGTCTCGGAGCGCGTATGCTCAGATCGACATCGCAGATGAAGGGGATCAATGGGCCAATGCTCTCGGCTGTATTCAATCAATTCGTGCCATTATTCGACAGCTGGTTTCCGCCGGTTCGATTGGAGCGCCGAGCTTGGACGTAGCAATGGTTTTCCCGCACTCGGCACTGTCTAAGTCGCTGACGGTTCCTGCCAATCTGGCTGCGGCTGCCGGCGAAGCCGGGATGGAGGTTCAGTTGTCCGTGTATAAAACCGAGTAGAAGGTCGCCTTCTGGCCCGTTTGAGACTTGGCGAGGGGTACTAAAGATGTCCGCTCACTGGGGCTGACCAAAAGGCGTCTCGGGAGAACCAAACCGACGCGATTGACCCAAAGCCGACCTTGGAGCGCATATGTCCTTAGCGGGGCCACGACTTTCCGTAGACATCGCACAGAACGACAGCCATCTTCTGATGGCCCTGCCTGTCGGCAGGAAACGGCTGGCTGTCAATTTCTAGGCGGCTCATGAATTTAACCTCGAAATCTCGCCAGCCGTTCTCGTGCCATCCGCGCAGAAGCAGCGGCTGGCCGCGCGCATCCTGCTCTTCGTATCCGACCGAAAAGGGTTCGACCTTGTACCGTTCGCCTCGATGCGTAAACGATACTGTCGCTCGCCTTGCTATTGCCTGACAAAGTCGTGTTTTGCTCATG
The DNA here is from genome assembly GCF_052076005.1 of Bradyrhizobium sp. 63_E2_N1_3. Classification (NCBI taxonomy): domain Bacteria; kingdom Pseudomonadati; phylum Pseudomonadota; class Alphaproteobacteria; order Hyphomicrobiales; family Nitrobacteraceae; genus Bradyrhizobium; species Bradyrhizobium sp. 63_E2_N1_3. Next base: position 3,991,636 of record NZ_CP197235.1, read on the forward strand.
AGGGGCTTCGGTTCGTAGTCAACAGACCACCCCCTTCGGTAGCGCTCAAGAAGACGGACCCACCGCGACCACGGTCTCCACTTAATTCCGCACTCGATCTAGACCAGCTGTGTGAACAAATGTGATCTCGATGGCCCGCGCCATGTGAACCTTCTTTATCCTCAGAGGCATGCAACCCAAAGTAACGTGCGACGTCCTTAAGGGCAACCTGAGCAACAGACTCAACTGGCGGATATGTCCGCGATTGGCTCATAGTGGATTGCTGAGGTTCGGTCTGATGTCCGCTTTTGGCCCCGAAGCGGACTCCGCTTAGCATTGAACTGAGCAGCGGCCTTGCGGCGGGTGCGGGCATCTCCCAGTGATCGAGGCAATTTGAATTAAGTGCTTGAGCAGACCGAACTGTCGCTTGCGTAGACATGCTCCAGTGGGGCTGATTGAATGAGACTGAACCTCGGATGTAACTTCTCCCTGAGGTTAGGAACATGAAGAAGGCCGAGTACATCCCGACGAATTTCCAGCTCAGCCAGCGAGCCATCGCAAAGATCAATGAGCTCACAAAGGTATCTTCCGATGCTATGGGGCGCCTGATGGTGCCTGCGCTTTTTTGGCACGAAGAATACGAAGAGGCGACGCGAGAGACGGTAGTCTTCGGCCCGGGGTTCGGTTGGTATTTTCTCGATGAAGTGCCGACGAACCTTTTGCAGCACGTTGACGGCACGGCGCTCATTTTCGCTGTCACGTCAAAGACTGCCGTGCATTTTAAAGACAAAGTCCTCGACTATAAGGATGGCAAGAGTTTTTTTCTAGCTTCCTAACCGGTAAGCTAACTGTCTGCGTTGGCCCGTAGAGGACATCGCGCCGGTATTCGCCGACGACCGCAGGTGACCCTGGCTGTATGAAAACGCCGTGCCGCTGTATGATTCTCCCTGTGATTCTCCCGGGGGGAATTGATGAGGCGCTTCGTGGTTATGAGCGCTGGTTTCGGAGCCTGAGCGGTCGCGCGGGTATGCCGTCAGCGGCTAGTCACCTGCCGAAAAACCATCGCCTCCAGAATGATGATCGCTTCCGCCATCTATCGACGGGCCGGGGCCATCAACATCAGCCCCGAGGCCGGACGCCTTCTTTCGACGGGGCCATGCCAACGCCATTCCGCCGGCAACAATCAGGAACAACACGATCACCGCTATCCAGTGAGAGATCATGCTGTCGTCGGAGCGTAGACGGTGAAAACGATCTCGAAATGCAAGGCTGCGATCATCTCGATAGCCTTGGCTGAGATGGCAAACTCTGTTGCATGCGGCTCACCAGCCGCTTGTATGCCCACATTCAGCCTGCGAAAGTCCAGTCGTTCCCTGATACATCTAAGGTCAGGTTGGAGTGTGCGGACAAACTCGATTAGGCCAAGCAACGTCTCTTCGAGCGAGGCGAACCGGTCGGCAAGCTCTATGGACGCATCGCGACCGTTGCGGCGAAGCACAACAACCTTGGCTTCAATCGGTTTCGCAAACTCTTCAATGTCGTGAGCGGCTCCACCTATGTCCAGGTCAACGTTCAGAAAGCTCGCAATGGCATCTTCGCTACCGGTCATTGTGTGCTCGCTCAAGGCTTGCCGTTCTCGCGCAGATCGTTGCCGCGCTTAATCTCCTGCGTGAGATTGTCGAAGACCTGCGCCAACGAGCGCCCATCCTTGTTGTCATTGACTTCCGTACCTGTCGCCCGTGCCACGCAATCGCGCTACAGCCGAGCACGAGCGGAAGGAAAGATACAATCAAGCTCACGTACCAAGGGACGTCGTTGCCCACAATCCAGAAACCCCCGCCGATTGTCTCGGGACCTTCATTGCAACCTATGATAACTAATGAAATTTGTGCACTACTCTCAAGATTTGTTGGTTAAGCAATCCTGATGACAAGGATGTCCGCTATTGGGTTCATGAGCCGTCTAGCTTTGATGTCGTATTCGGCACGCATAGCGGGCGGGGTCATCCTGGAAGCGCGCTTGGCTCTTACACCATGGCCTGGCGCATCGGCGTGGCGCTCGGACTTGCCCGCGGCATCATCCGCGTTGCGTTCGCGCTGATCCGGCCGTCGCAGCCGCCGGCGCCGGTGTTGCGGACGGCGTAGCGGGCAGCTTGGGAGCTCACAGCGGACGCCGTGCTGTTTCTTCGTGATGGGGGCTTGTGAGCCAGAGCGGCCCTCAGCACCGTCATGTGCTGCTGATACCGGAGCTTAACCTTTGGTTGCTTACGTTACCGGCCTCAATCAACGCAAGGGACATGCAACATTCGGCGCGAATCTTAGCTGCCGCAATGGCTTTGTCGCTCAGTCAATCGGTGACGCCGGTGCTTAAGAAAGTGATCGTGGCGGCAGCGCTTTGCGGGGCGGCAGCAATCTCCGTTGCCCTCCTGGTGACGGATTGGCCTGTCCCGCATACGCGCCGGACTGGGTATTTCGATGTTACAACATCGGAAAAGGCGGACCTCTCGCACATCGACGAATGGAATCGCGCAGCCAAAGCCAAGTATGGACCGGATGCGTCGACATTTGCGTCGATGTCTTCCCATAAGCTGACATGGGTGGCCCGTGTCGGAGACAAGGTTGTCGAAACACGTCCCTTTGGATTTTCCGTGTACGGCTTCCTTGGCGTGTTCATGGTGTCGAACGTGGAGAGCTTTCCGTTCGAGCTTTCGATCGAACCAAAAGATCCTGTTAAGCCGGACAAGACGGTCGACAAGGTCAAGGCTAGCTTCGCGAAGACGGCCCCGGCGGAGGCGCTTGAATTTGGCAACCGTGACTGGCGGCCGGCTCACTGCCATTCCCCCAAACCACCTGAGTTCGGGTTTCCGTTGTACGCTTCGGACTTTCGTGTCGATACGAGCTCGATTTGCCTGATGCAATCCGATGGGGGACCGCATACCGCGTTGGTCGGCTTTGCACGTGTCGACGCCAGTTTCTGGGTGCGCCTGTTCTCCCGCAAGGTGTGCCGCATTCTGGCGGCATCCTGGGTCGAATCGATGATTTCGCAGCCGGATGCGAAACGTCCCGATTATGTCGCCTGTATGCTGGCGACAAAGGCCCGCGGCTCGGAGCGTGAGGTCATCGCGGCTCGCTTCTTCGAGGTCCGCGATGACAAGACTTTGGCGGTCTTCGACTGAGTTTCGGTGACCGACGTCGCGTCTTGAAGCTTCACGTTTCGACTTCCGCTTATGGCCCATCGTTGACATGGAGCGACTAGGTATCAACGTCGTCTTCTATGCGCATGGCGGACGCGACAATTCAGGAGCATACATCTACTTCTGCGCTCGTGCCTTGGACGCAACGCGGCGCTTTGGGGGCGCGCTGTCACAAGCGTCGGCACCCGAGGCGTCTCCGGCAGAACGACGAGCATGAAGACCCGAGGAGAGTCACGCGTTGGCCGTGACGCGTAAGGTGTCATGGAAAGTTCGAGACGCCACCTCGACGGCGCCTCGAATCCAACCGGGTCATCTGGCCATCCGTTCGAACTCCATCTGATCCGGTGACTTGCGGCTTAGCGTTACCTGCAGATATGGCGGTTGCCGTCCCACCCGAGGTAGGTGCTCGTCGCCGGATCGTAGGATCGATAACGCTCCGCGCAGGAACGTGAAGCAGTGCCATCTGCGCGAGCCATGGCGCTGTCCGCGCCTTGCGCAGGAGCTGCGCCATCCGGCAACTCGAGGCCCAGCCGACCGGCCGGCGTCAGCGTGCCGTTCAGGTTGCGATTGGGGTTCTCGGCCTCGTACGTATCGGGATGGCTGCTCGCAAAGCCGGATTGCGCGTAGGCGGCGCTTGCGGTCAGGCCCGACAACAAAGCCACGGCAGCGAGAATTTTAAGTCCAGTCATGGTCCATCTCCATCATTGCCCGGTGCAATCGTGCTGCCGGTGCGAGAGGAGTTGGATCGACATCTGCGCTGAACAAGCTCGCTTGATCCCATGCGCGCGACCTGACGCGATCTCGTCGTTCAAATGCAGAAAGAATCGTTTGCTTGCGGAACGCAAAAGAATGGTCCACCGCCGCCATGCTCTCGTGCCCCGGGCGCAGCGCAGCGTCACCTCGACGGTGCGCTTGCGCGCGACCGGCGGGCGACGCTGGGCTAGCTGCGGCCAGCGCTGGCCGACATCGGGTCCAAGTTCAACTGAAACAGAAAGCCAGCGGGCGGTATGGACTAGCGACGTCCTGATCGCTTGAGTTCGGCGACCTTAAACCTGTTGCCGGCGGCCAGGCTGCTGCAAAACCAGTGGGCCTTGTTTCGGTTTTCGCCCAGGAACACCTTGGTTTCAACGCAATCCAGGTAGGATTTATGGGTGATGGTGTCTCGGCACGTTGGCGAGAAAGGTCCATAGTTCGTACCGCCGCCCGACTCGCTGCATCCGACCCAGGGATCTTTGCCGCTTGGGAAGCTTGATGCACAGCCACCGTTGCAGCTGCTGGCGACTTTCTCCAGGCTGGCAATCCTCCCCATCACCGAACCCGGCGCATACGAAGGCGTGCTCGCGGTTGACGTTCGAGCGGTTGACGCAGTCCGACGCGGCGCCGTTGTGTTTGCTCCCCGCTCCGACACGTGCGGCTTTGCCACCTGTTTCGGCGCGTCGACCGTGACAGGGGGAATCGTGGCGGCGGAGCCAGTCGGGATTTGCGACGCTGCCGGGGCGCACAGCAAGGCAGTTGATAAGACAGCGACGGCTGAGGGCACGACAAAGCTTGACGAGAATTTCATGAGCATGTCCTTCCCAAATTCGGGACGGAGATGCCGCCCCGGTAAATGCACGGTAACATACATTTCGGATTGGGCAACCGAGGGTTGAAGGGGCATCTGCCTATAAACTCGCCATCCACACAAAGCGTGGCCCTCGGCGGAACGGCTCTGGATTGCTCCGTCGCAAGAGCTCCCCGCAACGACGGCGTGGAGAAGGAGCAGCGCGTCACTTCGGTCTCGTGCCCCGACAGGAGAGGGCACAAATAAAAACGGGGCCGTGAGGCCCCGTCAAAAGTCCGTAGCTTATTCCGCGATCTTACTTGATCTTCTTACTTGATCTTGGCTTCGCGAAATTCGACGTGCTTGCGCGCGACCGGATCGTACTTCTTCTTGACCAGCTTGTCGGTCATGGTGCGCGAATTCTTCTTGGCGACGTAGTAGAAGCCGGTGTCAGCCGAGGACACGAGCTTGACCTTGATGGTGACCGCTTTGGCCATGTTCAGAACCTCAGGAATGAAGGGAATCTGGAGCCGGCCAAACGGCCCGCGTTGGCCGGCAACCTAGCCAGAAACCGCCTGATGTCAAGGTTTCGAAGCGTTTTCGAGCGAAGTGGGCACCGGTTCGCGTCAAGAAAACGCGTCAAAAACAACAACCTAGAGCCCCGAACGGGGCTCTAGGGCGGAAAACCACCCAAAACGGTCCCATTACGCCTCGAAGAACCGGTTTTTCGGCCGCGGCAGGCCCAGATTCTCCCTCAAAGTGGCCCCTTCATACTCTTTGCGGAAAATCCCGCGCCGCTGCAGCTCCGGCACCACCTTGTCGACGAAATCGTCGAGGCCGGCGGGCAGGAACGGGAACATGATGTTGAAGCCGTCGGAGCCGCGCCCGACCAGCCATTCCTCCATCTGGTCGGCGATGGTCTTGGCCGTGCCGACGAAGGACAGCCCGCCATAGCCGCCGACGCGCTGGGCGAGCTGGCGCACGGTGAGCTTGTCGCGCCTGGCGAGGTCGACCATGCGCTGGCGGCCGCTCTTGCTGGCGTTGGTCTCCGGAATCTCCGGCAGTTGTCCGTCCGGATCGAAGCCCGAGGCATCCGTGCCGAGGATGACCGAGAGCGAGGCGATGGCGCTGTCGTAATGCACGCGGCTGTCGAGCAGCGCGCGCTTCTCCTTGGCCTCATCGACGCTGTCGCCGACCACGACGAAGGCGCCGGGAAGAATCTTGAGATGTTCAGGATCGCGGCCGATCTTCTCCATGCGGCCCTTGATGTCGGCATAGAGTTTCTGGCCGTCGGCGAGGGGGCCGCCGCCGGTGAACACAGCTTCCGCCGTCTCTGCCGCAAGCTGCCTGCCGTCCTCCGATGCGCCGGCCTGCACGATCACCGGCCAGCCCTGCACGGGCCTCGCGATGTTGAGGGGGCCGCGCACCTTCAGATATTTGCCGTTGTGGTCGAGCACGTGCATCTTCGCGGGATCGACGAACACGCCGCTTTCGACGTCGCGCACGAAGGCGTCGTCGGCGAAGGAATCCCAGAGGCCCGTGACCACGTCGTAGAACTCGCGGGCGCGCTTGTAGCGCTCGGCATGCTCCATGTGGTCGTCGAGGCCGAAATTCAGCGCCGCGTCTGGATTCGAGGTGGTGACGATGTTCCAGCCCGCGCGCCCGCCGCTGAGATGGTCGAGCGAGGCGAAGCGGCGCGCCACGTGGTAGGGCTCGTCAAACGTCGTCGAGCCCGTCGCGATCAGGCCGATGCGCTCGGTGACGGCGGACAGCGCCGACAGCAGCGTGAATGGCTCGAACGAGGTCACGGTGTGGCTGCGCTTGAGCGCATTGACCGGCATGTTCAGCACGGCAAGGTGGTCCGCCATGAAGAAGGCATCGAACTTGCCGGCCTCGAGCTTCTGGATCAGCGTCTTGATATGGCCGAAGTTGAAATTGGCGTCCGGCCAGGCCCCGGGATAGCGCCAGGCGCCGGTGTGGATGCTGATCGGGCGCATGAACGCGCCAAGCTTGAGTTGCCGTTGTGCCATTGCCCCGTATCCGTTCTGGGTGTCGTTGGGGAAGACATAGGGACGCCTGGGAACTCCGCCATCGGGGGAGGCGGGAAGATTTTTTCGTTTTTTGATCGACTCTCAGCATGTTCGCGTCATTCCGGGGCGCCGCGCGGAGCCGTGAGCTCAGATGCGCAATTGCGCATCTGAGAAGCCCATCAAGCCGCAGACACTGATGCGAGGAAGCTACTGCCCCCGCGCCCTTTGATCGAAGGCGCTCAGCACTGCGAGCGTCATCGCGGTGACGCCGGTCCGGATGGTCGGTTTCGGCACCGGGGCGAATTGCGGCGAGTGGTTGCCGGGAAGCGGCGGGCCGCTGCCGTTACGCGCGGCGGCGACGCGGTCGGGCTCATAGACGCCGATGTTGAAGAACATCGAAGGCACGCCGGCGTCGACATATTCTGAATAGTCCTCGCTGGTCGTGTTTGCCGGGCTGACGTTGAACTTGTCGCCGAAGGCCACTTTCAGCACTCGCTCGGCCTGGCCGACGACAGCGGCATCGTTCATCACCGCCTTGGTCCCCTCGTCGAGATGGATTTCGGGCGCCGGCGCATCCGCCATCGCCGCCACCGCCTTCGCCGTCCGCTCGATCCCAGTCAGCATCCTGGCGCGCACCTGCGGCTTGAAGCTGCGGATCGTGCCGATCACCCTGGCCTCGTCGGGAATGATGTTGCCGGCGGTGCCGGCGTGGATCGCGCCGATGGTGACGAGGCCGAATTCGGTCGGGTCCTTTTCGCGGCTGATCACGCTCTGCACGTCGACGACGAAGCGGGATGCCATCATCACGGGATCGATGGTCGCCTGCGGTATCGCACCATGGCCGCCGCGGCCAACGAATCTGATGAAGAGACCGTCAACATTCGACGATCCGACCCCGACCCTATAGGTCACGGAGCCGTAGGCTCCACCGCCGTCGTGCAGGGCAAAACCCGCGTCGGGCTTCGGAAAGCGGGTGAACAGGCCATCGTCGATCATCGCCTTTGCGCCCGTGACCTCTTCCTCGGCGGGCTGCGCGATGAACATCAACGTACCGTGCCACTGGTCCTTTATGCCGACCAGGGTCTTCGCTGTGCCGACCCAGCTCGCCATGTGGATGTCATGGCCGCAGCTATGGGCGACGAATGTCTCGCGGCCCTGCCAGATCTGCTTGTCGCGGCTGGCATAGGGCAGGCCGGTCTTCTCCTCCATCGGCAGCGCGTCGAGCTCGGTGCGAACCATGATGGTGGGACCGTCGCCGTTCCTGTAGATGGCAACAAGGCCGGTCTTTCCGACGTGCTCGGTGACCTCAAAGCCAATCGCACCCATCTCGGCGGCGAGTTTCGCCGCGGTCTTCACTTCCTGGTAGGCAACCTCGGGATGGGCGTGGATGTCCTTGTAGAGCGCGTCGAGCTTCGGGTATTCGCTCTCGAAGGAGGTCTCGATCGTTTGCTTCAATCTGGCGACGTCGAGCTCCGCATGGGCGGGCGTCGAGAGCAGGCCGCACAACGCCACGGAAGCGAGCAGAGGCCTTACGAACCACGTCATCCGATTCTCCAGTCGTTTAAGCACCCGTTCCCTCACCTAGCACATCTCGTCGCATCCTGCCGCGATAGAAATGGAAGAACTGCACCGGCGCATCGGGGCGTCTCTTCGAACCAATCCGCCTCTCGCTTCGACCAAGCCATGACCTCGTGAGGAGACCCGACATGGCAGGCGCAATGACCGTGGACGGCGGCACCGTTCGCATCGACCGGCCCATGCCCTGGGTCGGCCGCCTGCTGTCGCTGCCTCTGTTGGCCGCGAGCGGTTATCTCTTGTGGAATGTCGGCCTCGGCCTGCGCCAGGATTTTTCCGGCTTCGGCCGGCTCGCCGATGATCTCGTGCCGGTGCTGGTGTTCACGGGGTTGGGACTGCTCGTCGGCATCCCCGGAATGATCCTGCTGACGTACCGCACTTTCGTCGTGCTCAACGAGACGCTGCGCCAGATCGTCATCACCAGGCAGTTCGGCCCGCTCAATATCCGCAGCCAGCGCGATCTCGCCGACTATCACTTCGTCAGCATCACCGACGACTACGATGCGGATCTGACGACCTACGACGTCAATCTCTGCGGCAACAGAGGCACCGAGCCGATCACGCTTCAGAGCTTCACCAGGCGCGAGGAGGCGGACAAGCTCGCAAGCGAGATCGGCCGCGTCCTGAAATTGCCGGCGCGCGACTATGTCGGCACCGAGCCTGATGATTCCTGATTAGGTCCAGCCACGGCCTGTTGCTACCTGTTGCGGAAATTGCCATCCTCGCGGCCTCACACCGCAATGGAAGGCCATGACCTCAGCGAATAATTCCATTCCCGCGCTTCGACCGCGCGGCAAGGGCCACCAATTCCTGTTGTATGGCGACTCCTGTTCGGGCGTGCCGGGCGGATTGCACGAAAAGACCTTCGCCTCGGTCAATGCGGTCGTTCAACGCCTGAGGCCGCAGCCTGAATTCGTGCTCTTCCCGGGCGATGAAATCATCGGACTGACGCCGGATCCGGACGCGCTCCGCGCGCAGTGGCGCTATTGGCTGGATACGGAAATGGCATGGCTCGACCGTGCGGCCATTCCGATGTGGCACACAACCGGCAACCACACGACCTATGATTTGATGAGCGAGGCGGTGTTTCGTGCTGTGCTCGCGCTGCCGAAAAATGGGCCGCCGGGACAGGTGGGCCTCTCCTACTTCGTGCGACGCGGCGACCTCCTGATGGTGTTCGTCAACACGCTCTGGAGCGGCCTGGGAGGTGAGGGCCATGTCGAGCTCGGGTGGCTCGAAACAACGCTCAGAGAGCATGGCGATGCCCGACACAAGCTCGTCCTTGGCCATCATCCGGTGTTTCCGATCAACGGCTATACGGGGACGTATCAGCGCGAGATCGGCCACGAATATGCTCGCCCGTTCTGGGACATCCTGGTGAACGAAAACGTGCTTGCCTATCTGTGCAGCCACATCCTCGCCTTCGACGTGCAGGCGCATCGCGGTGTCCTGCAGATCTGCACTGCGGGCGCGGGAACGGCTCACAGGATGCCGGAAGGCGTCGAGTATCTGCATTGCATTCAGGCCGCGCTTGACGAGGAAGGCCTGCGTTATCAGGTGCTCGATACGGACGGCGTTGTCAGGGAGAGGATGGAATGGCCGCTGCGCGATCCTGATCCCGCTAAATGGAGAGAGCTGCGGCCCGGAGATGTCGAAGCACCGTTTAGCGGACGTGTGGAAAGCGGGCGCCGGATCGAGCTGAGGCTCGTGGGGCAAAGTGCTGCGACCGATGTCGCAGCGGTCCAGACGATTTTCACGGCTTTCGCGCCGGGTTCGATCGCGCCGTTCTGGCTTGGGCTTCGGGGACCGAGACAAACCCTGACAGCCATCGTTGCTCGTGAGCCGGGGCGAAGCCCAACCTATTGGTTTGGACCTGATCTTCCGGCGGGCGAGGGTTTCGATATTCACGTCGCGATCTACCCGGACATGGGCCCGGGCGGTCTCTTGTATCGTCGTCACGATTCCACGCGTTGGTCGTCCTTCACCTCTGCGACGGCGCGAGGGCTGGATCAGCTGGCGTGGCCGCAGCAATGGGCGATCGGCCACGGACAAGGTGGTAGCGAAGACCGCGCCTTCAGAGGTGCCGCGCTGAGTTTGCTGATCGCGTGAATGAGCCTGGAGAGTTCGGCGGCTGGATCAGCTCAAGATATCCTTCTGCATCTTGCCGCCGTAGAAATGGAAGAACGGCACCGGCGCATCGTGGCGGAGCGGGCCGGTGGCAAGGCGGGTGTCGAGCTCGTTGAGCACGTTGCGTGTCATCGGATGCAGATCGGCGAGCGGCTTTGAGCCGAGCTCGACCCAGACCAGCTCGACCAGCTCGGCATCCGCATGGATCACCCCCTCGACGCGGTGGGTGATCGCGGAAGCGTCCGCGGTGAAGAAGCGGGTATCGAAGCGCTTGACGCGGCCGGGCGGGGTGATCGCGCGTGCGATCAGGAACAGGCTGGAGGGATCGGGCAGCAGGCCCGCATCCGCGAACGGCTTCCAGGCACCCTCGAGTTTTGCTTTCCCCTCGGACTTGCGTCCGAGGCAGAGGCCGGTCTCCTCGCAGGCCTCGCGGATTGCGGCAATCGCAAGCGACTTTGCGCGCGAGGCCGGAGTCTTCGGGCTGCCCTTGGCGAGATTGGCTTCCAGCTCGGCGGTGATGGGTGCAGCACACGGCACGCGGTAATCGTCCTTGTCGACGCGGCCGCCGGGGAAGACGAACTTTCCGGGCATGAACACCACCTTGTCGTGGCGCTTGCCGACCAGGACTTTTGGAATGCTGCCGCTGCGATCGACCAGGATCAGCGTCGCCGCATCGCGGGGGCGGAAATAGGGATGGTGGTCGGCTTCCTTGCCCTCGTGGATCTTGGCCTTCTCGGCTCCCTGCGACGTATCCGTCATGTCCTCACCCAAACCGCTTTTTGATTATTTGCTTAGACCGGCGGAATACCATCCGGAGGGTTGTCGTCAAAGCCGTGCATGCGCAGAGCCCATTGCAAGCCGACCACAGCTCCCTTGACCGGCTGGAGCAGCGCGAGCGAGGCGACGAAGGTGAAGGGCAGATAGGCCGCGAAGCTGAGCCAGACCGGCGTGGTGTAGTTGGTCTCGATCCAGAGGATCGTGGGCACCACGATGTGGCCGACGATGACGATCACGAGATAGGCCGGCAGATCGTCGGCGCGGTGCGGCGTGAAGTCGAGGCCGCAGACCGAGCAATTGTCCGCGGTTTTGAGGAAAGCACGGAACAGCTTGCCCTCGCCGCAGCGCGGGCAGCGGCTGCGGAAACCGCGCTTCATGGCCGTCCAGACGTCGCGCTTCTCGACGAGGCCGGTCTCGCGCGTCCAGATCTTTGGGGCCGTGCTCGTCGTCACCATGCCTTGCCCTTCTGACCCCCGCCTTTTCCTTTGTTCTTGCCCTTGCCCTTCTTGGGTTTGCCGGACTTTTGCTTCGGCGGCTTGCGTTTTTTATCCGGACTGCGTCCAGGATGTGCCTTGAACGAGGGGCGGCGTTGTGGGCCGGGAGGCCTGCGGTCGCGCGGTGCGGTCTCGCTGGAGGACGACAGCAGCTCGAAGCGCAGCGCGCCCGCGATGGGGGCCGCTTCGATCAGGCGGACGTCGACGACGTCGCCGAGTTGATACATGGTGCCGCTGCGCGTGCCGACGAGCGCGTGCCGGCTCTCGTCATAGTTGAAATATTCCGTGCCAAGGGATCTGATCGGGATCAGGCCGTCGGCGCCGGTCTCGGCGAGCTTGACGAACAGGCCGGCGCGGGTGACGCCGGAGACGCGGCCCTGGAAGCTTGCGCCGATGCGGTCGGCGAGGTGATGGGCGATCAGCCGGTCGACGGTCTCGCGCTCCGCCTTCATCGCGCGCCGCTCGGTCACCGAGATATGGGCTGCGACCTCGCCGAGGCTTTCCGGCGTCTCGCTGTCGGGCAGGGCGCCTTCGCCGAGGCCGAGCGCGCGGACCAGCGCGCGATGCACGACGAGGTCGGCATAGCGGCGGATCGGCGAGGTGAAATGCGCGTAGCGGCGCAGGTTCAGGCCGAAATGACCGTAATTCTCGGCGGAGTATTCGGCCTGGGCCTGGGCGCGCAGCACGACCTCGCTCACCAGCGGGAAGTGATCGTGGCCTTCGAGCTGCGCCAGCACGCGATTGAACAAAGCCGGGCGCAGCGCGCCGCCTTTCGCGAACGGAACGTCCAGCGTCTCCAGAAACTCCGCGAGTGCGTGGACCTTCTCCAGCGTCGGCTCGTCATGCACGCGGTAGATCAGCGGGAGAGACTTCTTCTCCAGCATCTCGGCCGCCGCGACGTTGGCGAGGATCATGAACTCCTCGATCAGCTTGTGCGCGTCGAGACGTTCAGGCACGACGACGCGATCGACCGTGCCGTCGCTCTTCAAGAGGATCTTGCGCTCGGGCAGATCGAGATTGAGCGGATCGCGCTCGTCGCGGGCGCGCTTGGCGCAGGCATAGGCGGCGTAGAGCGGCCTCAGGATCGGATCGAGCAGCGGGCCGGTGGTGTCGTCGGGCCGGCCGTCGATCGCGGCCTGCGCCTGCGCATAGTTCAGTTTCGCCGCCGAGCGCATCAGGATGCGGTGGAAGCTGTGCGAGCGCTTGCGACCATCGGGGCCGAGCACCATGCGCACCGCGAGCGCGCCGCGCGGCTCGCCCGGCACCAGCGAGCAGAGATTGTTGGAGATGCGCTCGGGCAGCATCGGCACGACGCGGTCCGGGAAATAGACCGAGTTGCCGCGATCGAGCGCGTCGCGGTCGAGCGCGGTGCCCGGCCGCACGTAGAAGCTCACATCGGCAATGGCGACATCGACAATGAAGCCGCCTCTGTTGTTCGGATCGGGGTCGGGCTGCGCATGCACCGCGTCGTCGTGATCCTTCGCATCCGGCGGATCGATGGTGACGAGCGGCACGTCGCGCCAGTCTTCACGTCCCTTCAGATTGGCCGGCTCTGCCGCTTCGGCTTCACGCTCCGCCGCGGGGCGGAATTGCAGGGGGATGTCGTGCGCGTAGATCGCGATCAGGCTGATCGCCTTCTCCGACTTGACCGAGCCGAGCTTCTCCTTGACCCGGCCGGAGGCCAGCCCAAACGCGCGCGAACGGATGATGTCGACGCTGACGAGGTCGCCGTCCCGGGCGCCGTGCGTGTCGGCCGCGGCGATGTTCAGCTCGCGGTCGGCAGACTTCTTGTCGACCGGGACCAGCCGTCCGCCGCCTTCGGGCAGCTCGCGGAACACGCCGAGGATGCGGCTCTTCGTCTTGTCGAAGACCTTGATGATGTGGCCGCGATAGGCCGGACCTTCGTTCTCATCCGAGCGCTCGACGCGCAGCAGCGCGCGATCGCCGATTCCGGCCGCGGTGCCGGGCTTTGGCCGGCGCGGCATCACGATGAGGATTTTTGGCGGTTCGCCGCTTTCGACCTCGTCCCATTCGGTGGGGGAGGCGATCAGCTCGCCGTCGCTGTCACGGCCGGTGATGTCGGCGACCAGCGTCGACGGGAGCGCGTCCGGCTCGGAAACCTTGTGGCGTTTTTTCTTGATGGTGCCGTCGTCGGCGAGCTCGCGCAGCATGCGCTTGAGCTCGATGCGATCGGCCTTCTTCAGGCCGAACTCGCGCGCAATTTCGCGGGTCCCGACCTTTCCGGGATTTGCCTTGATGAAGGCGACGATGGCGCTCCGGTCGGGAAAGCCATGGTCATTCTTGCGTTTCACTTAACCTCTAATTCTTGATCTAGGTCTTGCCGGCACTCTTCTTGGCCGGAGCCTTGGGGGCGGCGGCCTTGGTCGGCGACGTTTTTGCGGTCGACGACACGGCGGCGCGCGCCTTGCTGGTGGATTCGGATTTGGGTTTGGCCGCCTTCTTGGCGGCCGGTTTCTTCGGCTTCGGCGCGGCGTCATCGCCGTCGGCGGCCTTCTCTGTAGCCTTCTTGGCCTTGGCCGGCTTCGCCGCCTTCTTCGGCTTCTTGCCGCCGCCCTTGGCCGCGCGCTCGTCGATCAGCGCGATCGCCTGCGGCAGCGTGACGGTGTCCTTTTCGAACTCGGCCGGGATCGTCGCGTTGACGCCACCTGCCGTGACATAGGCGCCGTAACGGCCGCTCTTCACCGTGACGGTGCCCAGCGTCGGATGATCGCCGATCGCTTTGCCGGGGTCGGCGCCGAAGCGGCGGCTCGGGCCCTTGGCGACCTTTTCCGCGATCAGCGTCACCGCGCGGTTGAGGCCGATATCGAAGACCTCGTCGCCGCTCTCCAGGCTGGCGTAGGTCTTCTCGTGCTTCACGAACGGCCCGAAACGGCCGAGTCCTGCCGTGATCGGCTGACCGGTCTCCGGATGCTTGCCGATCTCGCGCGGCAGCGACAACAGCTTCAGCGCAAGCTCGAGCTCGACATCGCCCGGCGAGGTGCCCTTCGGGATGCCCGCGCGCTTCGGCTTCTCGCCTTCCTCATAATCCTTCTGCTCGCCGAGCTGGATGTAGGGCCCAAAGCGGCCGGCCTTGACCCAGACATCGCGACCCGTATCAGGGTCCTGGCCGAGCGAACGGTCGGCGGTGGTCTCGCTGTCGGCGGCGAGCTGGCGGGTGTAGCGGCATTCCGGATAGTTCGAGCAGCCGACGAAGGCGCCGAACTTGCCGGCCTTGAGATTCAGCCTGCCGTTGCCGCAGCTCGGGCACTGCCTGATATCGCCGCCATCGGCGCGGGGCGGATAGATGTGCTGGCCCAGCATGTCGTCGAGCACATCGAGCACCTGGGCGACGCGCAGATCCTTGATCTCGTCGACGGCACCGATGAAGCCGGTCCAGAAATCCTTCAGCACCTGCTGCCAGGAGATCTCGTTGTTGGAGATGCGGTCGAGCTGCTCCTCCAGATTGGCGGTGAAGTCGTATTCGACGTAGCGGCTGAAGAAGCTTTCGAGGAAGGCGACCACGACGCGGCCCTTGTCCTCGCCGTGCAGGCGCTTCTTCTCGAGCTTGACGTAGCCGCGGTCCTTCAGGACCTGGAGGATCGAGGCATAGGTCGAGGGACGGCCGATGCCGAGCTCTTCCATGCGCTTGACCAGCGAGGCCTCCGAGAAGCGCGGCGGCGGCTCGGTGAAGTGCTGGGTGACGGCGAGCGACTGCCGCTTCAAGCCGTCGCCCGCACTCATGGCGGGCAGGCGGCGCGAATCGTCGTCTTCCTCGTCGTCGCGGCCTTCCTGGTAGAGCGCGAGGAAGCCGTCGAACTTGACGACCTGACCCGTCGCCCGCAGCTCCAGCGTGCGGGAGCCTGCCTTCGCGGTGATGTCGACGGTGGTGCGCTCGAGCTCGGCAGATTCCATCTGGCTCGCGATGGTGCGCTTCCAGATCAGCTCATAGAGTCGGGCCTGGTCGGCATCGAGCTTGCGGCTCATGCTGTCGGGGCGGCGCGACATGTCGGTCGGGCGGATCGCTTCGTGCGCTTCCTGGGCGTTCTTGGCCTTGGCCTGGTACTGGCGCGGGGCCTCCGGCACATAGGCGTTGCCGTAATCCTCGCCGATCACCTTGCGCGCCTGGGTGATCGCGGACGGATCGATCTGCACGCCGTCGGTACGCATATAAGTAATGAGTCCGGTGGTCTCGCCGCCGATGTCGATGCCCTCATAAAGGCGCTGCGCGATGCGCATCGTGTGCGCCGGCGCAAAGCCGTATTTGCGGCTGGCTTCCTGCTGCAGCGTCGAGGTGGTGAAGGGCGCCTGCGGATTGCGCCGGGCCGGCTTGGCATCGACCGCGGTCACGGCGTAGGCGGCCGCTTCCAGCGCCTTCTTGAAGTCTTCGGCTTCCGCACCGGTGCCGATGTCGAGACGCTGGATCTTCTTGCCGTCGGCGCCGACGAGGCGCGCCTCGAATGCGTCGCCGCGGGGCGTCAGCAGGGTCGCGATCAACGACCAATATTCGCGCGCGACGAACTTCTCGATCTCCAGTTCGCGGTCGCAGACCAGCCGCAGCGCCACCGACTGCACGCGGCCCGCCGAGCGGGCGCCCGGCAGCTTGCGCCAGAGCACGGGGGAGAGGGTGAAGCCGACCAGATAGTCCAGCGCACGGCGCGCCATGTAGGCGTCGACCAGCGCGCCGTCGATCTGGCGCGGATTCTTCATCGCGTCCGTGACGGCCTGCTTGGTGATGGCGTTGAACACCACGCGCTCGATCTTCTGATCCTTCAGCGCGCGCTTTTCCTTCAACACCTCCAGCACGTGCCAGGAGATGGCCTCGCCCTCGCGATCAGGGTCGGTCGCCAGAATCAGGCGGTCGGCGTTCTTCAGGGACTTGGCGATATCGTTGAGCCGGCCGGCCGCCTTGGGGTCGACCTCCCAGATCATCTTGAAATTTGCGTCCGGATCGACGGAACCGTTCTTCGCCGGGAGGTCGCGGACATGGCCGAACGAGGCCAGAACCTCGTAGGACGAGCCCAGATACTTGTTGATCGTCTTGGCTTTCGCCGGCGACTCCACAATGACGATATTCATGTAGTTCCAGTAGCTTACGGGGAAATTACGAGCCGCTTTCGATGAGATTCGGATCGGCCGTTTCGACCCGAACATGGGTGGTGAGGCCCTCGCTGTCAAATCGAGGGGTGTTGAAAGCACCCCAAATGGGAAAAGTTTCATATCGAGAAAGTTGCAAAATACCACCTTGGAGTTGCGGTCAATGTCGGCGTAGAGTCGCCCGGGGCATGGATTCGGGTGGGGTCTGGTGACTAAGCCAGGAAAGAAACGGGCGCGCGCCGCGTCAGGCGTGGCGGGAGGCTCGCGCGGTGAGGAACCAGGGGAGGGCGGCGTCGATGAGGCCGTCGCCTTCGTCGCCGAGCAGGTCGGGGCTTTGCGCAAGCTCGCCGAGCGCCACAAGCTCGATGTGCTGCATTATCTCCTGGGCATGACCAAGCTGGAGGCCGACGAGCATCTGCGGCTGCGGAGCAAGCGCAAGCTGTCGTGATGGCTTTCGCCTTTGTCAGCTTCGAGGCTCGCCGAAGAGGCGAGCACCTCGGGGTGACGGTCGGAGAGTTGACCGCGCTGCATCAACCTCGTCATTGCGAGCGCAGCGAAGCAATCCAGAGTCCTTCCTCGGGTGGCTGTCTGGATTGTTTCGCTGCGCTCGCAATGACGGTGTGAAGGCAGTCGGGCGCTCACGCCGACCGCCGCCGCGGTGCCGGTCGGGGCTTCAGCGTGATGTCGGCCAGGCTGAGCAACCGTCCATCCTCGGCGTGCAGCTCGAGCTTCTTCACCGGGCGGCCTTTGACGCGATCGACCATGACGGTGTCGATCTCCTCGGGCGTGTCGTCGAACTCCTCGCTCCATTGCCGGAGCGCGACCAGGATCGGGAAGAGGCCAAGTCCCTTCGGCGTCAGCACATACTCCTGGTAGGCGCTGCCGTCGGAGGCGGGGGCGGTCGCCAGTATGCCGTGTTCGAGCATTGAGCGCAGCCGCGCCGACAGGATGTTCTTGGCCATGCCGAGCTTGCCCTGAAACTCGCCGAAGCGGCGCATACCGAGCATCGCTTCGCGGATGATCAGCAGAGTCCACCAGTCGCCGATCGCCTCCAGCGACCGCGCGACCGGGCAGCCGTCACCCTCAAAACTCGTTCGTTTCACCATCGTCTGAGGTCTCCTCACATTCGCACGATGTCGGCGCCAATCACGCGCTTGTGTGGTTGCATCATAAAACCATACGCCTAGATTGCAATACGGTTTCATAATGAAACTACTGGAGAGGCGAGCATGAGACTGAGCGGCAAGACGGCACTCATCACCGGCGGCAACAGCGGAATTGGATTGGCAACGGCAAAGCTGTTCGTGGCCGAGGGCGCGAAGGTGATCATCACCGGGCGCAATAAGGAGACGCTGGAGGCCGCAGCAAAGGAACTCGGGCCGAACGGGATCGCGCTGGTTGCGGACGCGACCGACGTCGCCGCGACTGAAGCGGCGATCAAGAAGGGCACCGAAAAATTCGGCAAGCTCGATATCGTGTTCGCCAATGCCGGCATCCCCGGCAGCACGCCGCTGGGCTCGACGACGCTGGATGTCTTTGAGAAGGTGATCAGCACCAACCTCACGGGCGTGTTCTTCACGGTGCAGTCGGCACTGCACTATATCAACGACAACGCCTCGATCATCCTCAACGGTTCGGTAATCTCCGTGCTCGGCGTTCCCGGCTACTCCGCTTACGGAGCCGCCAAGGCCGGCGTGCGCGCGCTAGCGCGGATCATGGCCTCGGAACTGTCGCCGCGCGGCATCCGCGTCAACGTCGTTGCGCCCGGCGCGACCCGCACGCCGATCTGGGGCGCCGCGATCGCAACGCCTGAAGCGGAGAAGGCGTTCGAGAAGCGCCTTGGACTATCCACGCCGCTCGGCCGCATTGCTGAACCGGATCACATCTCGAAGACGGTCCTGTTCCTCGCCTCCGACGATGCCGGGCACATCCAGGGCCAGGAGATCTTCGTCGATGGTGGCGCGGTTGCCTCTCCCGCGGGCGCACCGATCTATCGCGGCTGATCAACGTTTGCGAAAATTGAATCGGTCGGCGCGACGACATCGGTTGCGCCGGCCTGTTCCTACACCTCGGTGGCTGTATTCCTCTGAACCTTCCGTGAGGCGTTGAACCTTCGCTTGCGCTGCCAAGACCCTTTTGCGGGCAGGGTCATAAGACTCACTTTCAGGGAGCCCGCGATGTCAAAAGCAGCTCGTATTTCTTCGTCGATTTCAGAACCACGTATTTACACCGAACATTCCGCCATTCCAGCCAAGCACTCCGATACGTCCGAGTTCATCGGGGTGGCACTTTTCTCAGGCATCGGGCTTTTCATTTCGCTCGTCGCCGTCATTCTTGGCGTTCAGGGCGCCTGGTTTTAGCGCTGTCGAATTCTCAGCCGCCGCCGGGCTCCGGCAGCGGCTGGTGTCGGCGTAAGTCTTACGCCGCCTGCAGGCTGGTGGCAGCCTGAAGCGCTCCGGCCAGCGCTTTCTCACGATGCTCAGGGCCAACCTGGATGCCGTCGGCGACGATGAATTCGGGGCTCGTGATGCCCATGAACGCGAACACGCCACGCAAATAGGTTTCGAGGTGCTCGAGCGAGGCGGCCGGCGTGCCCGGGCCATAATAGCCGCCGCGCGAGATCGCCACGATCACGCGCTTGTTGCCGGCAAGGCCCTGCGGGCCGTTCGCGTCGTATTTGAACGTTTTCCCCGCCACCAGGACGCGGTCGATCCAGGCCTTGAGCTGGCTCGGGATCGTAAAATTGTACATGGGCGCGCCGATCACGACGATATCGGCATCGAGGAACTCGTTGAGCACGGCCGCGCTCGCGGCCAGGTCGGGACCGAGTTCCGCCGGCGCCGGCGCGCCTTGCGCGGCCGCAAGGTGCGAGCCGGAGAGGTGGGCGAGCGGAATCTGCGTCAAATCGCGGTAGACGAGGTCGAGCGACGGCGTCGCCTGCCTGAGACGGTCGACGATGGCGGCGGAAACCTGCCGTGAGACGGAGTGGGGGCCGAGCACGCTGGAGTCGATATGGAGGAGTTTCATTGGGGTTCACCTATGGTATAGATTTGTAACCCGCACTACATGAGTGACTGTCAAATTCCCCGCAAGAACGCACTTTTTTGAGCCATGGGCACATCTTTGAGACCTGCACACACCGATTTTCCTGCTCCCCAGATGCCGGATCGCGACCACGCGGACTGCCGCGGGGTCGCCTCGATCCTGGCGCGCGTCGGCGACAAATGGAGCGTGTTCGTCATCATGATGCTGAGCGACGGGCCCAAGCGCTTCAACGAGCTGAAGCGGATGATCAACGGCATCTCGCAGCGGATGCTGACCTTGACCCTGCGCGGGCTGGAGCGCGACGGCCTCGTCACGCGCACGATCTTCCCGACCATTCCGCCGCGCGTGGACTATGAGCTGACCGATCTTGGCCGCGGGCTCCAGCAGCCCGTGATGGCGCTTGGGCTATGGGCGAAGGAGCACCAGGCGCAGATCGCGGCGGCACGCACGCGGTTCGATGAGCGCAACGACACCTAGAGAAGAGAAACGAGACCGCCGCCGTGGCGTTCGAGGCGGCCCGCAAGCTCGAGCTCCAGCAGCACGGTGCGGACGATTGCGGGCGAGGCGCCGGACATCCGCACGAGATCGTCGATCGAGATGGGGGCAGGGCCGAGCAGGCCGGTGATCTGGTCGCGGTCGTGTGATTGCGGGTCGCTCTCGAACGGTTCGCTATCGGGCTCGCTCGCCGGATGCATCAGCGGCCGCTCCATGATCGGTGCGACAGCGTTGATGATGTCGGCGGCTTCGGTGACGAGCGTTGCGCCCTGCTTGATCAGATCGTTGGTGCCGGCAGCGCGCGGGTCGAGCGGCGAGCCGGGCACCGCGAATACCTCGCGGCCCTGTTCGGCCGCCATGCGCGCGGTGATCAGCGAGCCCGAGCGGTGCGCCGCCTCGACCACGACCACGCCGAGCGCGGCGCCGGAGATCAGCCGGTTGCGGCGGGGGAAGTCGCGGGCGCGCGGCTCGTGGCCGAGCGGCATCTCCGAGATCGCAGCGCCCGCGTGATCGAGGATCGAGGCGAGCAGGTCGCCATGCTCGGGCGGATAGATGCAATCATGGCCGCCGGCGAGCACCGCGATGGTGCCGCTCTCGACACTGGCGCGGTGTGCGGCCTGGTCGACGCCGCGGGCGAGCCCCGAGATGATGAGGAATCCGGCTTCGCCCAGCTCACGCGCGAGCTGGCCAGCGAATTTCAAGCCGGCGCCGGAGGCGTTGCGCGAACCGACGATCGCGATCATCGGCCGCATCAGGGTCGCGGTGTCGCCGCGCACGGCGAGCAGTGGCGGCGCATCGTCGAGTGTTGCGAGGCGCGCCGGATAGCCGTCCTCGCCGGGCGCAAGCCAGGCGATGCCGTACTTGCGGCTTGCGGCGAGCTCGGCCTTCGCCTCATCGGCACTACAGATGCGCCCGGAACGGGCCGCGCCGCCGCGGCGCGCCAGATCGGGCAGCCGCTCCAGCGCAGCGCGCGCCGTGCCGAAATGATCGACCAGCGAACGGAAGGTGCGCGGCCCGACATTGTCAGAACGGATCAGCCGCAGGCGGTCGATCCGCTCAGCCTCGGGCAGCTCCACGCTGGGATTGATGGCGTCCACGGCGTCTCCTTGTGGGAGTAGCATGGAACAACCTGAGGGCGTGGGCAACAGCGACGTGTGGTCGTTTCTATCGCCCCAATCATGGGCGGAGGAGGAATGGAGCAACGCGCTGCCTCATTCCTCAAGGCTTTTGCTATTCGATGACCTCGTCCGCGCGCACCTGCAACGACTGCGGTATCTCGAGGCCGAGCGCCTTGGCGGTCTTCAAGTTGATGACCGTCTTAAACAGCGTCGGCTGCTCGATGGGGATGTCGGCCGGGTTCGCGCCCTTCAATATCTTGTCAACGAAAACAGTGGCGCGGCGAAACATGGAGGTGAAGTCTACCCCGTACCCTACCAGTGCGCCCCCCCGGGACGCGACGATGGGTGCGGCAATCGATGGCACGCGGCACTTGTCGACAATCGCCGAGACCAACGCCGAATTGGTGACAAACGCATTGGCGTCCGTGATGACGAGACCGTCCATGGCGGAGGAGCCGACGATTGATAGCGCGTTGTCGAGGTCGCCGGGGACGTCAAGCTCGATCGGTCGCAGCTCAACCTTCATTGCCCGCGCGGCGTTCGTCATGGCACTCATGGTGCCGTTGTTCAGGGGGTTGCCTCGCTGCATGAGCACCCCTGCGCGGGTCATCGAGGGAGCTATGCTCGCAAGAACCTCTAACCGCTTCGCAGCTAGTTCTGTAAGGAAAAAGGTCTGTCCCGTAATGTTGCCACCGGGATGAGCCATGCTGGCTGCAAGGCCCAAGGTCACCAGATCGGGACCCACGATCATCACGGTTGGAATTGTGGTCGTCGCACGGTGCGCGGCAAGAACCCCGGGAAATGTGGCTGTCACGAGAACGTCGACGCCGAGGGCGACCAGTTCAGCAGCCAGCGCCGGAAGCCGGTTATCGTCGCCGTCGGCGTCGCGATATTCAACGTGGACGTTCTCGCCCTCAACCCAACCGAGACCGCGAAGCGCAACGAGGAACGCGTCGACCTCCGAATTTCGCGGTGGGGGGAGGAAAAGGCCGATCCGCGAGACGCGCTTCACTTGCTGAGCGCGTGCGGCCGTTGCCCACGCCAACGCCCCGCCAGCCAAAGTGATGAATCCGCGTCGTTTCATAGCACCGCTAAATCGCTTATCCTCTGGCAGAGAGTAAGCATTTTTCGACATTGGTCCAGCCGCGTCAATGAACAGGTTGGGTCAGAAGGCGCACAGCCTAAGCCGAGACGGCGTGAGCGTCCAACAGTCCGGCAATTCGAATCTCATCGCCTTGATTGTCGGGGCAATTTAGAACTAACGCAAAGGTTGCGGCGTTTCCGCGTTAGTGCCACGCGGCCCGACATTGTCAGAGCGGATCAGCCGCAGGCGGTCGATCCGCTCAGCCTCGGTCAGCTCAACGCTCGGATTGATGGCGTCCACGGCGTCTCCTTGTGGAGGCAGCATGGAACAACCTGAGGGCGTGGGCAACAGTTGCGTGCGCTTGATCGGGCTTCAAAGGCGCTGCAGGAAGACCCGACGTGGTCGACGGGTCTTCCGCAAGGTCGTCGATTCAACGCGCGTGGGCCGCCTGAGCGACAGCGACGCCGCTCCGCGAGACGCGAGCGTCAAGGCTGAGCGCACCGGCACCGAAGGCAAAGATCTGGAGCAGGCCGCCTGCCATCATCACGTTCTTGAGGAAGTGGATCATCTGATTCTGGTCGGCAAAGTTGTTGTGGAACGAGACTGCCGCGGCCAGCGAGAATATGGCGAGCGCCAGCGCGACCGAGCGGGCTTGATAGCCCGCGATCAGCAGGAGACCGCCACCGAGCTCGACGAGAACTGCGATCGCATATGCCAACGGGGGCACCGGCAATCCCGCAGCGGCGATGTAAGCGGTCGTCGCACCATAGGCGGTGAGCTTGCTGAAGCCACTCATTGCAAACGGGAGGCCGATCAGCAGCCGGCCAACGAGGGAAGCATAACGGGTCGTATCCATGGTCATCGCTCCTGTGCTTGGTTGAGGTCCGACGGCGGTGACGCACCAGGCGTTTGTGGTTCGTAAGAGAGTGCGCGCCGCAGGGCCCTGCGTTGTGACCTCACACTGGCTCGATTGAATTGCGATAAAAATAGAAATAATTGAAAGATTCTGTTTCCATTTTTGATCTCATCCGCGCGGCGCCCGCGGACGCGGATGCTCTGGTCGAGCCGCTGGTCCCGGTCGACTGCACGCATGGATCGACCGCGTCCACGTGCGCTTGCGCGACCTCGTCCCGATGCTAAAAGCGATGGCAATAAGAAGGGTATTGCCATGATCTCACTCGCCGACCTCCAGCGCCGCATTGAAGCGGGCGAGCTTTCGCCCGATGACGCCATCGCCCAGTCGCACGCGGCGATCGAGGCCAGGGAGAAGGACGTCCACGCCTTCGTCCGTCACGACAAATCCGCGAAGGCGCAAGCCTCCGGCCCGCTGCGCGGCATCGCCGTCGGCATCAAGGACATCATCGACACCGCCAACATGCCGACCGAGATGGGCTCGGAGATCTATCGCGGCTGGCAGCCGCGCTCGGACGCGCCGGTCGTGATGATGCTGAAGCGGGCAGGCGCCACCATCATCGGCAAGACCACGACCACGGCGTTCGCCTCGCGCGATCCGACCCCGACGCTCAATCCGCACAATCTCGGCCATACGCCGGGCGGTTCGTCCTCGGGCTCGGCCGCGGCCGTCGGTGCCGGCATGATCCCGCTGGCGCTGGGCACCCAGACCGGCGGCTCGGTGATCCGGCCCGCCGCCTATTGCGGGGCTGCCGCGATCAAGCCGTCGTTCCGGATGCTGCCGACCATCGGCGTGAAGTGCTACTCATGGGCGCTTGATACTGTCGGCCTGTTCGGATATCGCGCGGAAGATCTCGCGCGCGGGCTGCTGGCGATCACCGGCCGCACTGAATTCGATGGCATCGCCGCGGCCAAGGCGCCGCGCATCGGCGTGGTGAGGCAGGAGTTTGCCGAGGCCGTGGAGCCGGCGGCGGAAGAGGGCTTGCAGGCTGCGATCAAGGCGGCCGAGAAGGCCGGTGCCAGTGTCAAGACCATCGATCTGCCGGAGTCGGTGCAGGAAGCTTGGCGCATCCACCCGATCATCCAGGATTTCGAGGCGCATCGCGCGCTGGCCTGGGAGTTTTCGGAGCATCATGACGAGATCGCGCCGATGCTGCGTGCCAGCCTCGATGACACCGTCGGCTTGACGCCGAAGCAGTATGACGACGCGCGTCGGATCGCCCGCCGTGGCCGCCGCGAGCTCGGCGAGCTGTTCGAGGGTTTTGACGTGCTGCTGACCTATTCGGCGCCGGGCACCGCGCCGGCCAAGGAGCTCGCCTCGACCGGCTCGCCCCGCTACAACCGGCTCTGGACGCTGATGGGCAATCCTTGCGTCAACGTGCCGGTGCTGAAGGTCGGCGGCCTGCCGATCGGCGTGCAGGTGATCGCGCGCTTCGGCAACGATCCGGGCGCGCTTGCGGCGGCATGGTTCCTGGAGGATGCGCTGGCGAAATCAGGCTAGCGCGGGCTCAGTGGCGGGCAGCGCGCGTTCGGCCTCGGCGCCTGTGGCGCCTTGTCCGAGCCAACGCTCGGCGGCCTCGCGGCCACTCCGGTGCAGCGTACGAATGAAGCCGCGGCCGAGATCGGTGGATGAGCGCTGCGCCAGGCCCTCAATGGAGTCTTCGGCCGCGATCCTGGAGAGCCGCAGCGAAGGTGCGGCAGCTGCTCGCGCCCATTCCAGCGCCGCGATCTCGGCGTTGAGGGCGGCGTTGGCGGCGATCTGGTCGAGCCTGCGGTCGATCGCGGCGAGCGTGATCGGCACGTAGCTGTCACGCGTGGGCGTGACCTGGACGAGCAGCAGATCGGGGGCTGTCGATTCCTGCGCCAGGCGCACCAGCGGCGGATTGCCGCCAATGCCGCCATCCCAATAGGCCTCGCCGTCGATCTCGACGGCGCAGTGAACCAAAGGCGGGCAGGTCGAGGCCAGCGCGACGTCGGCGGTAATGCAATCGTTGCGGAAGATCTGCTGCTGCCCATCGCGGATTCGCGTCGCGGCGATCAGCAGTTTTGGGCAGGCGGCGTCGCGCAAGGCGGCAAAATCGATGTCGCGCGACAGCGCCAGCCGCAGCGGATCGAGATCGAACGGATCGAATTGGCCGGAGCGCAGCGTCGGACCGAACGCGACCGAGCTTCCCGCCGGCGAGAATCCGCCGACCAGCATCAAGGAGCGGAACGAGGCCTCGTGCATCAGGCGGGCCCAGAACCGGTTCAACCGCGAATGGGCGCCTTCGCGTCCGCCTTCGCGTCCGCCTTCGGCGAGGCCGGAGGCGAGCAGCAGCGCATTGATGGCGCCGGCACTGGCGCCGCTGATGGTGTCGATCTGGATGGTCGGGTGTTCCAGCAACCGCTCCAGCACGCCCCAGGTGAAGGCCGCAAAAGTGCCGCCGCCCTGAAGGGCCAGCGACACTCTTTGCGGCGGCCATTGGCTGGAGCGCGGCTGCACGGGCGCGACCGGCGCGGCAATGGTCACGATCTCGACTGGCGCGGCGGCTTGCGCGACGGGCGCAGGCCGGGTCACTGGCGGGGGTACGGGAGCAGGCTCGGGCGCGGGCAGCGGCGAGGGCGCATCGGACCAGACATTGGTCATCGAGAGCAGCCGGCTTGCTGCGGTGCTGGAAGCACCGTGCGAACCAGGCCCGTCATGCGCGCCGACAATCTTCTCGCTCATTCTGAGCTACCGCGTAACGCCATTTCCGCTGTCAGGATGACAGGCGTGGAACTCGTTCGCCACTCCGGCCGCGAGCAGCTTCCGAGTTGCGAACAGGAATTGGCACATAATGCGGAGGCGGTGCGGCGATATCCGTACTTTTTCCGGCCTTGGGATTTTGTTTTGACGCGTTTTCTTGACGCGAACCGGTAGCCACTTCGCTCGAAAACGCTCTAGGCCTTCTCGCCGATCCGGCTTTCCTTGCCCGATTGCAGTCGCTTGATGTTCTCGCGATGCGCGTAGAACAAGAGCAGCGTCAGCGCGGCGAACAGCGATGCGAGCGCGAGATGCCCGAACCACCACAGGAAAATCGGGGTGATGAACGCCGCCACCAGCGCGGACAGCGAGGAGTAGCGGGTGGTGAAGGCGGTGGCGAGCCAAAGCAGGCAGAACACGATCGCGCCGGGCCAGAACAGGCCGAGCAGGATGCCGATATAGACGGCGACGCCCTTGCCGCCTTTGAACTTCAGCCAGACCGGGAAGAGATGGCCGAGGAAGGCGCCGAGCCCGGCCACCATGGCGGCATTGGGTCCCGCGATGTAGCCGGCGATCACCACCGCGACCGTGCCCTTGAGCGCGTCGAGCAGCAGGGTGCCCGCGGCAAGGCTCTTGCGTCCCGTGCGCAGCACGTTGGTGGCGCCGATGCTGCCGGAGCCGATCGAGCGAATATCCTGCGTGCCGGCGAGTTTGGTCAGGACCAGCCCGAACGGAATCGAGCCGAGCAGGTAGCCGATGACAAAGGCCACCGGCAGGAAGGCTTCAAGCCCCATGGCCGCATCTCCATGCTGAACCGCGACGCCACGCATGAATTTGCCCGTCAGACATGCTCGTACACCGTCCGTCCGCCGACAATGGTGCGCACCACGCGGCCTGTAAAGCGGGCCTCGTCGAACGGCGTGTTCTTGCAGGGCGATTTGAGGTCGGCGGGATCGACGATCCAGGGCACATCGGGATCGATCACGATGACATCGGCCGGGCTGCCCGTGCGCAGGGTTCCACCCGGCAGACCCAGGATCTCGGCCGGCCGCGTCGACATGGCCCGGATCAGCGTTTTCAGGTCGAGTTCCTCATTGTGCACGAGGCGAAGGCCCGCCGGCAGCATGGTCTCGAGCCCGATGGCACCGTGTGCTGCTTCCGCGAACGGCAGGCGCTTGACCTCGACGTCCTGCGGATTGTGGTCGGACATGATGACGTCGACGAGGCCGGAGGCGACAGCCGCGACCAGCGCGCGCCGGTCGTCCTCGGTCCGCAGTGGCGGCGACAGCTTCAGGAACGACCGGTAGGGGCCGATATCGTTCTCGTTCAGCGCAAGATGATTGATCGAGACGGAGGCGGTCACGGCGAGGCCGGCGTCGCGGGCGCGCTTGAGGACGTCGAGCGAGTCGATACAGGTCAGCGACGCCGCGTGATAGCGCCCGCCGGTGAGCGCGACGAGACGCATGTCACGCTCGAGCATCACGGCCTCCGCCGCGTTCGGGATGCCCATCAGGCCGAGCCGCGAGGCGAACTCGCCCTCGTTCATCACGCCTTCGCCGACGAGATCGGGATCCTCGGTGTAATGCACGATCAGCGCGTCGAAATCGCGCGCGTAGGTCAGCGCGCGGCGCATCACCTGCGCGTTGATCACGCTCTTGTCGCTGTCGCTGAAGGCGATCGCGCCGGCGGCCTTGAGGAGGCCGAACTCGGTCATCTCCTCGCCGTGCATTCCCTTGGTGAGCGCCGCCATCGGCTGGATGTTGACGATCGCGGTGTCGCGGGCACGGCGCATCACGAAGTCGACGGTCGCCGAGTTATCGATCACCGGAGACGTGTCGGGCTGGCAGATGATGGTGGTGATGCCGCCGGTCGCAGCCGCCTGGCTCGCGGAGGCAAAGGTCTCGCGGTGGCTGAAGCCGGGCTCGCCGACGAAGGCGCGCATGTCGACGAGGCCGGGGGCCACGATCTTGCCGGCGCAGTTGACGACGTCGGTGCCCTCGGGGACGCCGGCCGCTCCGATCCCGCGACGGGTCTCGCGGATGATTCCGTCGGCAATCAGGACATCGCCGGGGCCGTCGAAATCCCTGGAGGGATCGACGACGCGGGCATTGGCGAGCAGGATGGGACGGCGGTCAGTCAGCATGAGCATCACGCGTTCGGCAAGTTGCGGGCGAGCGCTTCGAGCACGGCCATGCGTACCGCCACGCCCATCTCGACCTGTTCGCGGATCAGCGATTGCGCGCCGTCGGCGACCGCGGTGTCGATCTCGACGCCGCGGTTCATCGGGCCGGGATGCATGACGAGCGCGTCCGGCTTGGCGTAAGCGAGCTTTTTCTGGTCCAGCCCGAAATAGTTGAAATATTCGGAGGTCGACGGCACGAAGGAGCCGTTCATGCGCTCGCGCTGGAGCCGCAGCATCATGACGATATCGGCGCCGTTGAGCCCCTCGCGCATGTCGCGCGCAACCTCGACCCCCATGCGCTCGATGCCGGGCGGCAGCAGCGTCGAGGGGCCGACGACGCGGACGCGGGCGCCCATAGTGTTGAGCAGGATGATGTTGGAACGGGCCACACGCGAATGCAGCACGTCGCCGCAGATCGCGACCACGAGGCCCTCGATCCGGCCCTTGTTGCGGCGAATGGTCAGCGCGTCGAGCAGCGCCTGCGTCGGATGCTCGTGCGCGCCATCGCCGGCATTGATCACGGAACCGTCGACCTTGCGCGCCAGCAGTTCCACCGCGCCGGACGCGTGATGCCGAACCACCAGAATGTCCGGGTGCATGGCGTTGAGCGTCATCGCAGTGTCGACCAGCGTCTCGCCCTTCTTGATGGACGAGGAGGAGACCGACATGTTCATGACGTCGGCGCCCAGCCGTTTGCCGGCGAGCTCGAACGAGGACTGGGTCCGGGTCGAGGCCTCGAAGAACAGATTTACCTGCGTCCGTCCACGCAGGACGGTACGCTTCTTGTCAACCTGGCGGTTGAGCTCGACATATTCTTCGGACAGGTCGAGGAGGCCGGTGATGTCGGCCGCGGAAAGGCCCTCGATGCCCAGCAAATGCCGGTGGCCGAGGACGAAGGTCGATTTCGATGTCATTAAAACGAGAGCTATAGGCGGGGATGGCTGGGGGAGCAAGGGCCAATGCCGGGGCGGGGAGTTATCCCCTGATCTGTCGGTGCGGGCTCATCCTCTCCGTCATGCCCGGGCTTGTCCCGGGCATCCACGTGCTTCATTCGCATTTGACGTAAAAGGCCGTGATGGCCGGGACAAGCCCGGCCATCACGATGTGGGGAGCTCCAGTTGAAAACAATTTTGACCGCGCTCTTGGCAGCAACCGTTATCAGCGCAGCCCACGCCCAGTCGCTCCCCGGCGGCTTCGTCTATCTGCGCGACATCGACCCCGGCATCATCCAGGACATCCGCTACGCCACCTCGAACAATTTCGTCGGCCGTCCGCTGGCCGGTTACGGCGCCGGCGAATGCGTGGTGAAGCGGGAGGTGGGGCTGCGGCTGAAGGCGGTTCAGCAGGAATTGGCGGCGCAAGGCCTGTCGCTGAAGATGTTCGACTGCTACCGGCCGGCGCGGGCCTCGCTCGACATGGTGAAGTGGTCGCAGAACGGCTACGAGACGGCGGCCGAGCGGCGCTACAATCCGAAGATCCCGAAGAGCGAGCTGTTCCGCCTCGGCTACATCGCGAGCCGCTCGCAGCATTCCACGGGCGCGGCGCTCGATCTCACGCTGGTCGATCTCAAGGCTGACAATTCCGCCAGATACGATCCGTCAAAAGCCTATGCCGATTGCACGGCGCCGGTCGAGGCACGATTGCCGGAGGGCAGCGTCGACATGGGCACGGGCTACGACTGCACCGACACGAAGGGGCACACTGCGGCACCGTCGATCAATCCGGACCAGCGCGCCTGGCGCAAGCGGCTGGTGGCCGCGATGGCGAAGCAAGGCTTTGTGAACTATGCGAAGGAGTGGTGGCATTTTTCCCTGCCGGGGGCGGGCGCGGCGGCCTATGATTTCCCGATTCCGCCGCGAACGAAGTAGATCGTCGTGCGAACGGCCCCGGAATGATGGTGCCGTCCCAACGAAAGCGCTTGAATGGACTCCCTCAATCCCGATCTCCCGCCGATGACCGTGACGCCAGCTGCGCCGCGCGTCTGGAAATTCTGGGGCACGGCGGTGTGGGGCCTGCTCATCTTCGTCGCGATGTTCCTCGGCCAGGTCGGTGCCATCCTCTATCTGGTCTGGGACCGTGGCGACCCCCTCGACCTGATGTCGATCCAGCGTGTCGGTCGCGAGCCCGCGGCGCTCGCG
Source organism: Bradyrhizobium sp. 63_E2_N1_3 (assembly GCF_052076005.1). Lineage (NCBI taxonomy): Bacteria > Pseudomonadati > Pseudomonadota > Alphaproteobacteria > Hyphomicrobiales > Nitrobacteraceae > Bradyrhizobium > Bradyrhizobium sp. 63_E2_N1_3. Next base: position 4,022,144 of record NZ_CP197235.1, read on the forward strand.
CTGTCGGTGACCATGGGCCTGCCGGCGACGCTGGCCGCGGTGTGGCTCGCCATCCGCATCAAGAAGGCCTCGTTCGTCGACTATCTCGCGCTGCATTGGCCGTCCTGGAAGCAAATGCTGTTCGGCGCCATCGGGCTTGTCCTGATCGTGGTCGCCTGGGAGACGATGTCGCGGAGCCTTGGCCGCGAGGCGACGCCGGGCTTCATGACCGATCTGTTGAAATCGGGCCGCGACAAGGGCGCGGCTGTGATGCTGCTGTTCGCGTTCAGTGTCGCTGCGCCGATGTCGGAAGAGGTTTTGGCGCGCGGCTTCCTGTTTCGCGGCTGGTCGGCGAGCTTCCTGCGCGTGCCCGGCGCGATCATCCTGTCGTCACTGGTGTGGACGGTCGTGCACCTGCAGTACGACATGTACTTCCTCGCCGAGGTCTTCTCCATCGGCCTGTGGTTCGGCTACATGCGTTATCGCGCCAACTCGCTCTGGCTCACCGTCGTGCTGCATGCGCTGAACAATCTGACTGCGGTGGTGCTGACGATGTGGCTGGGGAGCTGAGGCCTCGCACGAGGCCTAAGCCACCAGCGCGATCGCGATCGGCATCGTGACCGCCGCCAAGATCGTCTGCAGCGTGATGATCTGCGCCAGCAGCGGCGCATCGCCGCCCATCTGGCGGGCCAGCACATAGGCGCTGGGCGAGGTCGGCACCGCCGCGCAGATTGCGACGATCGCCAGGCTGTCGCCCGAGAGACCGAACCAGGCGGCGAGCGCCAGCGCCAGCACGGGCATCAGCGCCAGCTTGAACGCCACGCCGATGGTTGCGCTCACGCTCGGGCGGAGCAGACCGTTGAGCTGCAGGCCGGCGCCGGTAACGAGCAGGCCGATGGCGAGCGAGGACCGGCCGAGCGCGTCCGCAACCTCGTGCCAGATCTTTGGCAGCGGCAGATGGATGACATTGATGACGAGGCCGATCACGCAAGCCCAGATCAGGGGATTGCGGATCACCGTCATGACGATGGCGCGCGCGGACTGCTTCTCGGGCGATGCATAGTGCGCGAGCACGGCGACGCTGAACACGTTGACCAGCGGAATGATCGCGACCATCGCCACCGACGCCAGCGCGAGTCCGACATCGCCGAACATGTTGGCGGACACCGAGAGCGCCACATAGGTCTGCCACCGCGTCGCGCCCTGGAAGATCGAGGTGAAGGCGGGACCGTCGATGTCGAACCGCGCGAGCGCTGGGCGGAGCGCGAGGCAGAGCAGCGACATCGCCAGCACCGACAGCAGCAGCGCACCGCCGACGCCGGCGACCGGCACCCTGGAGAGGTCGGCCTTCACCAGCGTCTGGATCAGGAGCATCGGGAACAGCACGAAATAGGTCAGCCGCTCCAGCCCGTGCCATTGCGTGTCGAGCCGCATCAGGGTGCGCCTGAGCACCACGCCGAGCACGATGAGAATGAAGACCGGCAGCAGCGCCGCGATCACGACGGCCATGGCAGGCGCCTATTCCTTTTTCAGAACGAAGTCGGCCCCGCGTGTCCCGTAGCGGGGGCCCTTCGGCGTGATGGTGTGTTTGGGGTCCATCCAGTCGCCGGCGATCTCGTTGTCCGCGCTGAAGCGCGTGACGTACAGTCCGCCGAGGACGGCATCGTCGCCCTTGAGATATTCGGTCTCGGTCCACTTGATCAGCGGGCCGTCGACCATTCCCTTCACTTTTGTCCGGGTGCCGTCAAAGCTTGGCCACTCCATGGTGCCCGTGAATTCAGCCCCAGAGATCGCGTCGATGGTGAGCTTGACTGGAAAACTGCCGTTGATGTTGTGCGAATACTGGTTGAACGTCCCGGACCACGTGCCTTTGAGCTCCGACACCGCATGATCCTCCGCGGCAGAGCAACCCTGCACAGCGAGGAGAACCAGGAGGACGGCGCCGATCGAAATTTTTGCGCTCGTCGGCAATGCCATGTTGTCGCTTCCGGGAATTAGGCTTGTCGTAAATTGGCGAGGCGGTCGAGCGCGCCTTGCAGGATGAAGATCGCGGCGTGCTCGTCGATCACCTCGGCGCGCTTGGCGCGGCTGACATCCATGCCGATCAGCTCGCGCTCGACCGCTGCGGTCGACAGACGCTCGTCCCAGAGGCCGATGGTGAGTGTGGTCAGCCCGGCAAGGTTGCGGGCGAAGGCGCGGGTCGATTGCGCGCGCGGGCCCTCGCTGCCGTCCATGTTGATGGGCAGGCCGAGCACGAAGCCGACCGCCTTGCGCTCGGCCGCGATCGCGAGCAACCGCGCCGCGTCCTGCTTGAACGCCTTGCGCTGGATGGTCTCGACGCCGGTCGCCAACCGCCGGTCCGGATTGGACACGGCAACACCAATGGTCTTGGTGCCGAGGTCAAGGCCGACCAACCCGCCGCGTTCGGGCCAGTGGGTTGCAGCATCGACGAGAGGCAGGATAAGAGCCGGCATGGTGTTAGCGCATATCACGCGTCGCGCCGCGGAGTGAACCCGGAACATGGATGCACTGACACTATTCGGCCTGTTTGCCGTGACGACGATGCTGGTCTGCTATGCCCTGGAGGATCGCAGCCATTGGTTCGTGCTGCTGTTCGCTGTGTCCTGCGCGCTCGGCTCGGCTTACGGCTTCCTGCAGGGCGCCTGGCCGTTTGGCCTCGTCGAAGCTATCTGGGCCTTCGTTGCATTGCGGCGCTGGCATCTCAGGCCGCGGTGACGGAGAGGCCGGGCGAGGGGCCTGCCGGGTGGCAGGCGGATCCCCGCCCGGGTCGACGTATCGATCAGCGGATCGCGATCGGGTTGATCATCGCCTGCACGCCGCCGGTCCAGCGCGGCTGGCCGAGCACGAACAGGAATTCATAGCCCTTGTCGCGAGCGAGCGCGGCGGTGTCCATGTTCTCGAGAATGTAGGTCCCGTTCATCGCGAGCAGGATCTGGTGTACCTCGAACACGTTCTTGGACTCGAACGGCAGCACCTCGAGCGCCCAGGTGTCGGCGCCGATGGCGACCACGCCCTTGCCGGTCAGGTACTTCGCGCCCTCGACGCCGAGACCGGGCTCGCCGGCCGAGTAGCGCTTGTCGTCCTTGCCGATCAGGCTGAGCCAGCCAGTGTGGAAGATGACGACGTCACCCTGGCGGATCTCGACGTTCTGCTGCTTGGCGGCTTCCTCGATCTCCTTGACGTTGAAAGCGGTACCTTCCTTCACGATGTCGGTTTTGAAATAGGCGGCCATGTCGAGCAGCACGCCGCGGGTGACCATCGGCGGCACCTTCTCGATGCCGAGCTTCTTCAAGCCATTCGGATCGGCGAAATCGGCGAGCTTGTTGCCGTTGTAATAGACGTGCTCGACGCCGAGATGGCCGAGACCGTCGAGCTGGCTGCCGATGCCGACCCACGTATCAAGGATGTCGTCGTTATAGGTCGCCTTGTTCGGACCGAGACCCGGGCTGCCGGCCTGTCCGGGCTGAACGATGGTGAGCTTGAATGTGCGTGGCGGATAGGCGGGTGTCTGTGGCGTGACGGGAATGCCGAGGGCGTAGGTCTTGCCGGTCCTCACCAGCGATGCCGCTTTGACCACGAGCTCGGGCGTCATGTAGTTGGCGGCACCGATCTCGTCGTTCGGTCCCCATTTCGATTTGGTCCAGTCCTGTGCGCTTGCAGTTCCTGATATCGCCGACAACGCGGCGACACAGCACAACACGAGCGTATTGCGCATCGATAGTCCTCCCGATGTTTTGGCTTCGTTGTGTTTTTGCGCTGGCCAGTGACGCATCCTAACGTAGAACGGATGCGTGCTTCAAAGCATTTCGCGGTGCCGCGCTGCGGCGGCTGAACGCAGCGCAGACTAATTCAAGCGCGATGGATTTGTGACGAATTTCGCCACGTGGAACGCTGCGCCGGTGTCAGGCCGCGATGACGTCGTTGTCTTTCTTCAGGCAGGACATGAAACCGCCGAGCGCGCTGTACTGATGTCCGCCGCTGCGCTGGATGAAGAGCGTCTCGACGCGCGCATGCGACGGGCCCAGCGCGTGGATCGACACGCTGCCGGCCATCGCGCTGCGTTCGACCACGGCGCGCGGCAGCAGCGTCACGCCCATGCCGGCAGCGACACAACCGATCATGCCGTCGAGCGTGCCGAGCTCGAAGCGTGCGGCCGACGGCCAGCCGAACTCAACAAAGATCTGTTCGAGACGCTGGCGGTAGGTGCAGCCGGTGCGGAACACCAGCGCGGTCGGACCAGACTCCGGCGTGCCGGCGCGCAGCTCGGCAAGCGAGGCCCAGCGCCGCGCGCTGACCAGCACCAGCTCTTCGCGAAACGCACTCGTCGCAGTGAGGTCGGCATGTGCGATGGGACCCGCGACGAAGGCGCCGTCGAGCGTGCCTTCGAGCACGCCCGCGACGAGGTCGGCGGTGGTCGCGGTGCGCAGGCTCAGCCGCACGGCTGGGAAGTTGCGGTGGAAATCGGCGAGAAGGGACGGCAAGCGCACGGCTGCCGTGGTCTCCATCGAGCCGATCGCGAGCGGTCCCTTCGGCTCGCCGTCGTCACGCGCGGCGAGCACGGCCTCCCGCGATAGCGCGGCCATCCGCTGTGCGTAGGGGAGGAGGCGTTTGCCGGCGCCGGTCAGCGTCATGCCACGGCTGTGGCGTTCGAACAGCGGTGTGCCGATCTCCGCTTCCAGCGCCTTCACGCGCTGGGTGACGTTGGATTGCACCGTGTTCAGCTCTTCGGCGGCGCGGGTGATGCCGCCGGTGCGGGCGACGGCGGCAAAGGTCTGGATATCGCTGAGTTCCATGGCGTCGTTTCACTTTTGTGATGGCAGCGTTCGCAACAATTCATTTTTCGAGAATGCTAGTCGCGCCTAGTCTCCCTGTCCAGATCAGGGAGGGGCTATGCCCATTGAGACGTCGCTGACCAGGCTGCTGGAGATTGAGCATCCCATCCTGCTGGCGCCGATGGACATCGTCGCCGGCAGCCGGCTTGTGACGGCCGTGAGCCGTGCCGGCGGTTTCGGCATTCTGGGCGGCGGCTATGGCGAGAAGGTGTGGCTGGAGCAGGAGACTGCGAAGCTCGCGGGGTTGTCGGCGCCATTCGGGATCGGCTTCATCACCTGGAGCCTCGCCAAGCGGCCCGAGCTTCTCGATGTCGCTCTTGCCGCAAAACCGTCTGCGATCATGTTGTCGTTCGGTGATCCCGCGCCGTTCGCGCCGAAGATCAAGTCCGCAGGTGCACGCCTGATCTGCCAGGTGCAGGATGAAGCCATGGCGCGGCAGGCGCTCGATGCCGGCGCCGACATCCTGATCGCGCAGGGCACGGAGGCGGGCGGTCACGGCGCCTCCCGCACCACCGTCGATCTCGTGCCTGCAATCGTCGATCTTGCCGCGGGCCACGTGCCTGTCGTCGCGGCCGGCGGCATCGCCGACGGGCGCGGTCTCGCCGCCATGATGATGCTGGGCGCGAGCGGCGTGCTGCTCGGCACGCGCTTCTATGCGAGCCAGGAGGCTGATGGCGCGGAGGAGGCCAAGCGGCGTATCTGCGCAGCGAACAGCGGCACGACCGTGCGCGGCATCATCTTCGATCTCTCGCGCAACAATGTCTGGCCGGCGCCGTTCACGGGAAGGTGCCTCATCAACGACCACGCCAGGCGCTGGATCGGCCGCGAGGTCGAGCTGATGCAGAATGTTGCCGCAGTCGCGGCGGACTATGCGGCCGCGAAAGCAGCCGGCAATTTCGATGTCGCGGCCGTGATCGCGGGCGAGGCGGTCGGATTGATTCATGATACTGCACCGGCGGCCGAGATCGTGGAGCGGATTGCGATTGAAGCGGAGCAATTGCTCGCCGGCCGGCGCAACTCGGTTTCTTCTTTTCCTTCTCCCCTTGTGGGAGAAGGTGGCGCGGATGCAATCCGCGCCGGATGAGGGGGTTGTCTCCGCGGATGCAAACCCCTCACCCGTCTCGCCGCTGCGCGGCGATCCACCCTCTCGCGCAAGGGGAGAGGGAAGAGCGAACATGAGGCAAAAATTATGTGGCCTGACCGTCGACTGATCGATCTCTTCAAGACCGAATTCCCGATCGTGCTGGCGCCGATGGCCGGTGTGATGGATGCCGAACTGGTGATCGCCGTGGCAGAGGGCGGCGGGCTCGGCTCGTTGCCGAGCGCGATGCTGTCGCCGGAGAAGGCGCGCGAGCAGGTCAACATCATTCGCCAGCGCGTGAAGGCGCCGGTGAACATGAACTTCTTCTGCCACACGCCGGTTGACCTCACGGCCGAAGCCGAAGCGCGCTGGAAGCAGCGGCTCACGGGCTATTACACCGAGCACGGCCTCGATCCCGCCGCGCCCATCAACGCCGCGAACCGTACGCCGTTCGACGCCGCCTTCTGCGAGGTCGTCGAGGAGCTGAGGCCGGAGATCGTCAGCTTTCATTTCGGCCTGCCGGAGCAGGCGCTGCTCAAGCGCGTCAAGGCGGCCGGCTGCCTCGTCATCTCGTCCGCTACGACGGTGAAGGAAGCAGTCTGGCTGGAAGAGCGCGGCGTCGATGCCGTCATTGCGCAGGGCGCCGAGGCCGGCGGCCATCGCGGCATGTTCCTGACCGACAAGATCTCCGAGCAACCCGGCACTTTTGCGCTGGTGCCGCAGGTCGCCGACGCCGTGAAGGTGCCTGTCATCGCGGCCGGTGGTATCGCCGACGGGCGCGGCATCGCTGCAGCCTTCGCGCTCGGCGCCTCCGGCGTGCAGATCGGCAGCGCCTATCTGCGCTGCCCGGAATCCAAGGTCAGCGCGGGCGGGCGCAAGGCGCTCGCTGAAGCGCGGGACGATTCCACCGTCATCACCAATGTCATGACCGGGCGTCCGGCGCGCGGCGTCCAGAACCGCCTGATGCGCGAAGCCGGCCCGATCTCGCCCGAGGCGCCGCCGTTTCCCCATGCCGCGACCGCGCTGGGGCCGCTCAAGGCAGCTGCCGAAAAGCAGGGCAGGGTGGATTTCACCAATCTCTGGGCCGGCCAGGCCGTGGCCCTGGGCCGTGAGGTCCCCGCGGCCGAATTGACCCGGGATTTCGCCAAATCGGCCCTGGCCCGCATGAAGGGACTGGCTGGCTAAGGTCGCGCCGCCGGTTGCGGCGCAAAACCGGCCTCTGCTATACGGCAGTTAGATTTTGCCGTGAGAGGCCTTATATAATGTCCGTCGACGACGCTACCGTCCGCCGCATCGCGCATCTGGCGCGCATTGCGGTTTCCGAGGGCGAGGTTCCGCATCTGCAGGGCGAGCTCAACGCCATGCTCGCCTTTGTCGAGCAGCTCTCGGAGGTCAACGTCGAGGGCGTGGAGCCGATGACCTCGGTCACCCCGATGCAGATGAAGAAGCGGCAGGACGTGGTCAATGACGGCGAGATCGCCGACGATATCGTTGCCAACGCGCCCGCGACCGAAGGTCACTTCTTTCTTGTGCCCAAGGTGGTCGAGTGACGTAGCGTTTTTGAGCGAAGTGGAAGCCGGTTCGCGTAAAGAAAACGCGTCAAACTAAAGAGCCTTAGGACCAAGTCCGATGTGCATGCTTTGCGACGATGAGAAGGCCTATCAGGCCTACATGAACTATCTCGACAAGATGGAGCGGCAGGGCAAGGCTGCCGATCCCAACGTCGCCGTCAATGCCGTGCTCGACGAGATCGAGGCCGCCGCGAACGTCGCTGCCAAGAAAAAAGACGACCCGGCCAACGACAAAACCCTGTCTCCGTTCTTCTGCAGCCCGATCAATAAATGACCGATTTGACATCGCTGACGCTCGCCGAGGCCCGCAAGGGCCTCGCGGCCAAGACTTTCACGTCCCTCGAGCTGACCGACGCGCATCTGAACGCGATCGAAGCCGCACGCGTGCTCAATGCCTTCGTGATGGAGACGCCCGATCGCGCGCGCGACATGGCGAAGGCCGTGGACGAGAAGATCGCCAAGGGTGAGGGCGGCCCGCTCGCCGGCATTCCGCTCGGCATCAAGGACCTGTTCGCGACCAAGGGTGTGCGCACGACGGCGTGCTCGAAGATCCTCGGCAATTTCGTGCCGACCTATGAGTCCACCGTGACCTCGCAGCTGTGGCGCGACGGCGCCGTGATGCTCGGCAAGCTCAACAATGACGAGTTCGCGATGGGCTCGGCCAACGAGACCTCGTGCTTCGGCCCCGTCGGCAATCCCTGGCGGCGCGAGGGAAGCAACACGACGCTGGTGCCGGGCGGCTCGTCCGGCGGCTCGGCCTCGGCCGTTGCGGCGTTGCTGTGCATGGGCGCGACCGCGACCGATACCGGCGGCTCGATCCGCCAGCCGGCGGCGTTCACCGCGACCGTCGGGATCAAGCCGACCTACGGCCGCTGCTCGCGCTGGGGCATCGTCGCCTTCGCCTCCTCGCTCGACCAGGCCGGTCCGATCGCGCGCAGCGTGCGCGATAGCGCGATGCTGCTGCGCTCGATGGCCGGGCACGATCCGAAGGACACGACGTCGGTCGACATTGCCGTGCCGGATTATGAGGCCGCGATCGGCAAGTCCGTGAAGGGCATCAGGATCGGCATCCCCAAGGAGTATCGCCTCGACGGCATGCCGGCCGAGATCGAGAAGCTCTGGAGCGAGGGCGCGGCCTGGCTGAAGGCGGCCGGTGCCGAGCTCGTCGAAGTGTCGCTGCCGCACACCAAATACGCGCTGCCGGCCTATTACATCGTGGCGCCGGCGGAGGCGTCCTCCAACCTCGCGCGCTATGACGGCGTGCGCTACGGACTGCGCGAGCAGGGCAAGAACATCATCGAACTCTACGAGAACAGCCGCGCCGAGGGTTTTGGCGCGGAGGTGAAGCGCCGCGTCATGATCGGCACCTATGTGCTCTCGGCCGGCTATTACGACGCCTATTATCTGCGCGCGCAGAAGGTGCGGACGCTGATCAAGAAGGATTTTGAGGACTGCTTCGCCAAGGGCGTCGACGCGATCCTGACGCCGGCGACGCCGTCGGCAGCCTTCGGCATCGGCGAGAAGGGCGGGGCGGATCCCGTCGAGATGTATCTCAACGACATCTTCACGGTGACCGTGAACATGGCGGGCCTGCCGGGCATCGCCGTGCCTGCGGGCAAGGACGCGCAAGGCCTGCCGCTCGGCCTGCAGCTGATCGGCCGTCCGTTCGATGAGGAGACGCTGTTCTCGCTCGGCGAGGTGATCGAGCAGGCCGCCGGCCGCTTCACGCCCGCGAGGTGGTGGTGAATGTCGCCGCGTTCATCGCGAGCCTCGACGGCGCGGCGCCCGCGCCGGATCTGAACGCGCCGCTCGCCGGCCTCTGGTGGGCCGCGAAGGGCGACTGGGATCAGGCGCACAAGATCGTTCAGGACGAGAACAGCCGCGACGCCGCCTGGGTGCACGCCTATCTGCATCGGGTCGAAGGCGATCTCGGCAATGCCGGCTACTGGTATCGCCAGGCCGGCCAACCCGCGGCAAAGGATTCATTGGAGGCGGAGTGGGAGCGGATCGCTGCCACGCTGCTCGGGAGCAGGACATGAGCACGGCCACGCACAAGCTTCTCAAGGGCGCCACCGGTGACTGGGAGATGGTCATCGGCATGGAGATCCATGCCCAGGTGACCTCGAATTCAAAACTGTTCTCGGGCGCGTCCACCACGTTCGGCGGCGAGCCGAACAGCCACGTGTCGCTGGTCGATGCCGCGATGCCGGGCATGCTGCCCGTCATCAACGAGGAATGCGTCAGACAGGCTGTCCGGACCGGGCTCGGGCTGAACGCGCAGATCAATCTGCGTTCGGTGTTCGACCGTAAGAACTATTTCTATCCGGACTCGCCGCAGGGCTACCAGATCAGCCAGTACAAGTCGCCGATCGTCGGCGAAGGTGAGGTCGTGGTCGAACTGGATGGCGGCAAGACCGCGACCATCGGCATCGAGCGCCTTCATCTTGAGCAGGACGCCGGCAAGTTGCTGCACGATCAGTCGCCGGCCATGTCCCATGTCGATCTCAACCGTTGCGGCGTGGCGCTGATGGAGATCGTCTCTAAGCCCGACATCCGCGACGCCGAGCAGGCCAAGGCCTATGTGACCAAGCTGCGCTCGATCCTGCGCTATCTCGGCACCTGCGACGGCGACATGGAGAAGGGATCTTTGCGCGCCGACGTCAACGTCTCCGTGCGCAAGCCGGGTGCACCGCTCGGCACCCGCTGCGAGATCAAGAACATGAACTCGATCACCTTCATCGGCCAGGCGATCGAGTACGAGGCGCGGCGCCAGATCGAGATCCTCGAGGACGGCGGGGAGATCGACCAGGAAACGCGGCTCTACGACCCCAACAAGGGCGAGACGCGATCGATGCGGTCCAAGGAAGAGGCGCATGACTACCGCTACTTCCCCGATCCCGACCTGCTGCCGCTCGAATTCTCGCAAAGCTTCGTCGACGAGCTGAAGACAGAGCTGCCGGAGCTGCCGGACCAGAAGAAGGCGCGCTTCGTCGCCGACTTCGGCCTGTCGGCTTACGATGCGAGCGTGCTGGTCGCCGAGCGCGAGAGCGCGGTGTTCTACGAGACGGTGCTGGACACGCTCGGCAACCGTGCCCGCGACGGCAAGATGGCGGCGAACTGGGTGATCAACGAGCTGTTCGGCCGTCTCAACAAGGAAGGCCGGGATATTACGGCCTCTCCCGTCAACGCCGAGCAGTTGGCTGCGATCATCGACCTGATCGGCGAGGGCACGATCTCCGGCAAGATCGCCAAGGATCTGTTCGAGATCGTCTGGCAGGAGGGCGGCGATCCGCGCGCGCTGGTCGAAAGCCGCGGCATGAAGCAGGTCACCGACCTCTCGGCGATCGAGAAGGTGGTCGACGACATCATCGCGGCCAATCCCGACAAGGCCGCGCAGGTCAAGGACAAGCCGCAGTCGCTCGGCTGGTTCGTCGGCCAGGTGATGAAGGCGTCCGGCGGCAAGGCCAACCCGCAGAGCGTCAACGACCTCTTGAAGTCGAAGCTCGGCATCTGACGTCACACATTCGAACGAGGTGACGGATACGCTTCGTCACCTCGTTTCCGGTTCGCGCTGCGACGCTCGCGCGCACCCTCGGCGGCAAACTCCATCCCGACCGACGGCGATGCGGCGGCCGAATCGCCGCCACGCGATTCGCGCAAAACGGCGGCTTCCACACGCGCTGACGAGCGCTTGCGCCGTTAAGCATGAAAATATTTTCGTTGCCAAAACTCGCGACTCAGAGTCCGCGAAGCGCCCTTGCGCGGCGATCGCGGGATCGACGATGCACATCATCGCATCGCGCATGCGCAATGCGCGCGTGCAGAAAAATACTTGCCGTGTAGTGTTTTTCTGCAATCGCATCTCGCGCAAACATCGACGATGCGGGCACTCCCCGCGATCGCAAGCACGCGTCATGCAGTGCGCCCGCATCGCGCTCGCCAAGCGCAGGCGCGTTGTGCCGTCAACACTTCTTTAAGCGAGAAGCTGTTTTTTTCGTCGTGTTGGTGTATTCGGGATGAGTGTGCATTCGATCCCCGACTGCATGCAGCGATTACAGCCATCTCACACATCGGAGGGCAACATGGCCAAGAAAGCGAAGAAGGCGAAGAAGGCGAAGAAGGCGAAGAGCGCAGTGAAGAAGACTGCGAAGAAGACCCGCAAGGTCGCGAAGAAGAAGTAACTTCGCTTCTGAAGTTGCCGGCTCCTAGAGAGCCGGCACGTCATCAGCGCCTTCTAACAGGTTCTGGTCGGCGATAGAGGGTGTCGGCGAGACATCAGGCCAACGGTCGGATCGTTCTCTTTCGCGGGTTCGCTCGCCAAAGTACGGTCCGGCAGAAGAAACAAGTTTTCTTCGTTCGGTGCGGTTCTCCTTCTCAAGGGCTCCGCAATTTCACAAGCGGCCTTCGGGCCAACGTGGAATCTGGTCCTGACGTGTTCGCCGACGCCCTCGTTCTCTTGAGGCCGGGGTATTGCCGGCATTCCCTTTTCCCACATTGCTGATCTGACCGTGACGTGGCCGCGCTGCCGTGGGGCAGGCGAGGGCTGCGGCGACTGTCGTTTGCCGCGACGTTCGCCGCGCAGGCGCAATGCGAAGCCGTCGTTCCGATTGCTAAAGTCGCGCGCTTCGCGCTGCGCGGCCTGCCGGCCACGGGGTGGCGCCGCCACGCGAGGCGCCCGTGTGGCCTTGCCGGCGCGCCCCTCCCACAACGCGCCCCTCCCACGAATTGTAACCGCAGGACACGCGTCACCGCGCGCGATGGTTATCGTTCTCCCAAAATCCCAGGGTAAACCGAATCTGACGAATCGCAGAAGTGCCTGCAAAGCGGGGACTTCTTGCATTCGTCGCGCGCGCACCGTGCGGGTGCGTTTACGTCTGCTTCATCGCGATACTTAAACTGCCATTCAAATTTGCCCGCCATCATCGCCTTCAACAAGCCGGCAAACGGCATGGGGATGAGTTGAACAGGTCTTTGGACGGGAGCCGCGCTCGGGGGGAACGAGGCGGCAGAAAAAAAGGGGATGCGTTATGTTTCAGGGTACTTTCGATCTGGAGACGGCGACGCCGATCGACGCGAGCGCGCTGTCGGACGTGTTGTTCGAGCGCGGGATCTATTGGGCGAGCGGCCGCTCCGGCCTCGTTGACCTCGTCGCGGCGCATAAATGGTTCAACCTCGCCGCGCTGAAGGGCCGCAGGGACGCCGTGGCGCTGCGCCAGGAAGTCGCCGGGCAGATGTCGGACGCCGAGATCTCGGCCGCGCAGCGCGAGGCGAGGGCGTGGGTCTCGGCTCACTGAGCCGAGAATCGCATCCGCACCCTTGTCTTCACGGGTGCGCCGGATTGCGCTCAATCAAGTTCCTTCGTCGTGTCGCCACCCGGACCCGCGCGGCATGACCGAGCCGCCGCCCGACGATTCCGCTCTGGAACCCGGACGGCCGCACAAGACGGGCCTCTTGCCGGGGATATAGAGGTCTTGGGCCTTCCGTCCCGGCGCAGCTCCGGCGTCTGGTTCAATATCTGAGCCGGCGAGGTGGTGCTGAATGCGCCCTGGCAGCGGCGGATCCGGCAATCCCGTGGATGGATGCACACATATATAGAGAGCGCGAATCGGCTGCGCGTGCCGCGCTGATCCATGCGCCAGGCTTTCGCGGTCGTCCGGCGGTCGCTTTCAGGTGAAAGAACGCACAGACCTTGATTCTGCCGCTTGCGGCTCGCCGCCGTGTCGGGCATACCCGGCATATTGGAGACGTGGCCGAGTGGCTGAAGGCGGCGGTTTGCTAAACCGTTATAGGCTTGTAAAGGCCTATCGAGGGTTCGAATCCCTCCGTCTCCGCCAGCCGAGCTGTCCGCTCCGGTCTCAATCATCCCCACCATCGATAAGGAGCCTTCGCAGCGCGCCTTGAGCGTTGCCGCGACCATGTCTGCGCCTGGTGGAGAGTCGCGGGAAGACCTGTGTGCCTTCTCCTTGAGTCTCCTTCTGATTCCACGATTCGTGCGCGTCAAAGCCTGTTCAGGCCGGAGTTCCGTCCACAACGCCTCAGGTGGGGAATTTTGACGGCAAACGGAACCGTCCTAGAAAAATAAGCAAAAACAATATGTTGCGAGAGCGCTTCGATCACATTTGCGTGTTATTTGTGCAACACCCTTCGGAAAACAAACGTCATGGGCTCGCTACGGAGCGTTCTCTTGTTGTGTGTGCAAAGACGTTCGGTAATTGTGACTGAGCGACGGAGGGGGGCATCCCGAGGTCGTCCCGTTTTAGGTGGTTCGCTTAAGTCCACCTTCGCTACGAGGATGCGTTGATTTCCAACGTTTTTTCGCGGGTGGTTCAAACGGCTTTGTACGAGGAATTGTACGGGGCTTCAACTTGGAGGTTTAACATGAAATTCAAGGGCCTTTTGCTCGGTTCTGCGGCAGCACTGCTTGCCGTCGGCGGAGCACAAGCGGCTGATCTTCCCGTAAAGGCCAAGGCGGTCGAATACGTGAGGATCTGCTCGCTCTACGGTGCGGGTTTCTACTACATCCCGGGCACTGACACCTGCATCAAGCTGGGTGGTTATCTGCGTGCTGAAGTCGCGGTCAACGCGACCGATTTCAACGGTAACTTCAGCAGTGTTAACGGTTCTGCGAACCGTCTGACGAACTACTACGTCACTCGCGCCCGTGAAGACTTCAACGTCGACACGCGCACCGCGACCGAATACGGCGTGGTTCGTACCTTCGCCGACGTGGTGTTCTCGTGGACGACGGATACCTACTCGGGCAACGGCACCGGCAACGGCTCCACCGTTTACTCGCAGCTCGGCGCAACGGGCGTTAGCGCTCCGAACAATGCCAACGCGGGCGCCATCGCTGGCGGTACGCTCGGTGTGTACTACGCCTTCATCCAGTTCGCGGGCTTCACGATGGGTAAAGCTGTTGCCCAGTTCGACGCTCCCTGGACCAACTATCCGGGTAACAACTTCGACGGTCTGACTGGCGGCGGCGGCACGGTCACTGGTGTGAACCAGTTCACCTATACTGCCGACTTCGGTCAGGGCATCACTGCCGCGATTTCGGCGGTGGATCCGACGGCCTACTATCAGAGCAACCTGTACAACACCAGCGCCGGCATTTCGATCGCGAATTTTGGTACCGGCGGCTACGGCATCAATGCCTTCGGCGGCACGCGGGCTCCTGACATCCAGGGTATGGTCCGTATTGACCAGGCTTGGGGTCTGTTCCAGTTGTCCGCCGCGGCGCACAACAACCACGTAGCGTACTACGCGACTCCGGGACTTGTCGGAACCGAAGCGGCCGGTCATCCGGGCGACAAGTGGGGCTGGGCTGTCCAGGCGGCGTTGTCCATCAAGAACATTCCGACTGGTGCGGGCGACGTGATCAACGTCCAGGCGGTCTACACCGATGGTGCGACCCGCTACAACTTCCAGAGCTTGGCTTCGCAGAACTATGCAATGTTCGGCGGTACCAACCTGGCTGGTGCCTATCAGAGCATTGGCCTTGCCGGTGCGGCTGACGGTGTGTTCGCCAACGGAACCGGCATCAACACGGTTACGAGCTGGGGTATGCGCGGCGCCTACACCCACAACTGGGATCCGTACTGGAACACCGCAATCTACGGTTCGTACGCTCAGCTGACGTACGGCGCCGCTGGTGCGGCTGCCATTTGCGGCCAACTCGCTACGTTGGGTGCCGCCACTGCGGGTATCACCTCTTGCAACCCGAACTTCAACATCGGCACGATTGGTGTGATCACCCGCTGGACGCCGGTGAAGAACCTGACCTTCTCGGCGGACGTGGCTTACACCATGCTCGACCAGAAGTTCGCGGGCACGATCAGCACGCTCGCTGCTGGCCCTGCGTTTGCTGTGGCCAAGCCGGGTGCTGTGTACGAGCTGAAGGATCAGAGCACGGTCAGCTTGCTCCTCCGCGCTCAGCGCAACTGGTAAGTTTGGTCTAACGACCTGACAGAGAGCCCCGGCGGGAAACCGCCGGGGCTTTTCTTTTGGCGGCATGGCTGTTCTAACGCCGCGGAATGCTGGCGGAGGGCTGGCGTTGCTCTCGTGCTCCATCGTCCGTGACGATCTGGACGAGGCTGTTACGGAGGAGGGGCCCCTGCGCTGCGGGCATCTCCGCGCAATGTATGCAACGGGCCGACTGCCGTTGACGGCATGGCCTTGCAAGCGCCCCATCGTCCTGACGCTGCAGCAGGCGGCAATCGACGCCTTCATCCTCGAGGAGGTGGAACGGCGAGCTTGCCGATCGGACTGCGACCAGGGAGCGCTCGGGGCTCAGTGTCGAGCAAGGCTTGCCTGAAGATCACGCGCGAGCTTCAGCTCTTCTTCAGCAGCTCACGTCCGGACGCGCTGCGGCACTCGCCGCCGACGCTCTCGGCGGTCAATCGGGAGCGCACAGGAGGATGACTCTATTCCACGCTGCCGGTGCCGCGGCGCAGGTCAGCTTCGATCTGCAACCGTGTGCCGCCGCCGAAGCGGGCGCGGTAGACCTGAAGATTCTCCATGATCCGCTGCACGTAGTTGCGCGTCTCGGAGAACGGAATCAGCTCGACCCAGTCGACCGCGTCGACCTTGGGATCGCGCGGGTCGCCGTAGCGGTCGACCCATTTCTTCACGCTGCCGCGGCCGGCATTGTAGGCGGCAAAGGTCATGATGTAGGAGCCGCGGTAGTCCTCGAGCAGTCCGCCGAGCTCGGCCGAGCCGAGCGTGGCGTTGTAGACCGAATCGTTCTTCAGCCGCCCCAGATCGTAGGTCGCGCCGTGCCGCTTGCAGACGTAACGCGCGGCGTCCGGCGTCACTTGCATTAGGCCGTAAGCCTGCGCCGGCGAGACCACGGAGGGGTTGAACGCGCTTTCCTGCCGCGCGATCGCATAGACGATACTGCGCTCGACCTCGGGGCCGATCGGCGTGAACTGCGGAATGCCGTTGACGGGATAGGCGTAGAAGTCGAAGGGGAGGCCGCGGTTGAGCGCAGCCTTGCCGAGCAGCAGCATGCCGCGCGCGTCGCTGTAGCGCTGGGTGAGCTCGCCAAGGCCGGCAAGCGCCTCGGGATCGCCGTTCTCGCCCATGTCGGCGAGAACAGGTATCGCCATCTCGCGTTCGTCGAGCTCGTAGAGCAGGTGCGCGGCGCGCACGATCTCCAGCCGTTCGGCGCTGCGGCCGCGCGGCTGGCTGTTGAGCTCGATCTGCGGCAGGCCGAGTTTTGCGCGCGCGAGCTGGCCGTAATAGCTGGTGGATTGCTCGGCCGCCCGGGCGTAGGCATTGCGCGCCTCCTGCTGGCGGCCCGCCGCTTCCGCCGCGCGGCCCTGCCAATAGCCGGCGCGCGCCAGCGTGGTCGGATTGACGCTGCCGACGCCGATGCGGGCGAAATGCTGGGTGGCGGCGGCGGGGTCGTTGAGGAAGCGCAGCGCGATCCAGCCGGCGGTGAACTCCTGCTCGGTCTTGTAGATGTCGCGCGAGGGCAGGGCCGCGTCGCGCGCGATCAGATAGGCGCTGCGGAATTCCTCGGTGTCGATCATCTTGCGCGCCAGCAGGCGCCGCTCGATCCACCATTCGTCGAGATTGTAGAGACGGTTCGGATCCTTCGGCGCCGACAGCATCAGCTGGGCGGCTTCGGCGAACTTCTCCTCGCGGCGCAGGAGCTGGATCTTGCTGAAGATGAAGCCGGGATCGTTGTGCAGCTCGCGCGGCACGGCGTCGAGCAGCGCGCGCGCGTTCGGCGCCTTCTTGACGGAGGCGATGCGGGCCTTGGCGAGCGCGAGATAGCCGGCGCCGAGGCGCTTTGCGGCGCGGAGCGCGGCTTCGTTCTCGCTGCCGTAGAGCAAGGTGTCCATCCGCGCCTTCTGGTCGCCCGGCGTCAGCAGGGCGCCGAACTGGTCGAGCGCGTTGTTCTCGGTCTCCTCCGACATCGGATCGCTACGCCAAGCCTCGCGCACCAGCCGCTCGGCGTTGGCGCGGTCGCCGCGCGCCAGCATCGCCTTGGCGAGCGTGAAGCGGCCCTTGGCGGACACAGGCGATTCATTCTCGAACCACGACCACGCGACCGAATCGTCGCGCCTGTCGTCCCACATCGCGGCCTCGAGGCGCCGGCGCAGGAAGGTCTGCGACGGCCAGCTCGGATTGGCGGAGAGGAAGGCGCGATAGCGTTCCACGGTCGCGCCATTGTCCTCGCTGCGCAGGATGATCCATTCGGCGAGCTTTCGCGCGACGGGATCCGAGATCGAGGCAGCGTAATTGGTGGCGTCGGCCGCCTTGCGCTTGCGCACGAGCTCGATGACGTTCTCAAGCGTGTCCTTGTCGGCCTGCGACGTCGAGGAGGTCGCAGCGACCGCGGCCGGCGTGACCGGCTTGCGCGGCGTGGCGTGCTGGCGGGTCGCCGGCGCAAGCAGAGGAGCTGCGACGGGTTTGGCGACGGGCGCCGGGGCGGCAGGCCTGAAGGTGGCCGTCACGGCCGGCGCGGGTGCGGTCTTGGGGGACGAGCCATTGGCGGCCGGCTGTGATTTTGGCGCGGCGGCTGCGGGCTTGGGCTTGTCCTTGGCGGGTTCCTTGCCGGCGCTCTTGCCTGCATCCTTGGCGGCGTCCTTGCCAGCATCCTTGCCGGGTTTCTTCGCGGCATCCTTGGCCGGGGCGGCAGCTGCTCCCTTGCTCGCGCCCTTCGGTGCTTCCTTGCCGGTTCCCTTCGTTGTTTGCTTCGGTGTTTCCTTGGCGGATCCCTTCGCGGTGTCCTTGGCCCCGTCCGCGGTCGTCTCATTGGACTTGGCCAGGGCGGCGCAGCCGACCGACAGCCCGGCCATGAGGCACACGGCCAGACCGGTGGATCGCCATGCGGAACGAGGAAAGGAGGTCACGGCGTTTGGTCGCCCCGAATCAGTCAGTTGGCTCAAGACCTAGCTGTATTCGCTTGAATATGCGGACAAAATACCAACAGCTGCTTACCTTTGCCCGGTTTGCACCACCACCGCGGCAAAATCGCGGCCTAAACGGTGCGTCACACGGAAGCGGGTCTTTTACCGGCGGGATAGACCCGATATGAATGCAGCTTGCTCAAGAGATAGCCGCGTACGGAGGAAGTCCATGGCAGCCAAGACGAAATTCCGGGGATCGTTCACCGCCTTGGTCACGCCGTTCAAGAACGGCTCGCTGGATGAGGCGGCGTTCCGCTCGCTGGTCAACTGGCAGATCTCGGAAGGCACCAACGGCCTGGTCCCGGTCGGCACCACCGGCGAGAGCCCGACGCTCAGCCATGACGAGCACAAGAAGGTCGTCGAATGGTGCATCGCTGAAGCCAAGGGGCGCGTACCCGTGGTCGCGGGTGCCGGCTCCAATTCGACGAAAGAGGCGATCGAGCTCGCGCAGCACGCCGAGAAGGCTGGCGCGGATGCCGTGCTGGTCGTGACGCCCTATTACAACAAGCCGACCCAGGAAGGGATGTACCAGCACTTCAAGGCGATCAACGATGCGATCGGCATCCCGATCATCATCTACAACATTCCGCCGCGCTCGGTGATCGACATGTCGGTCGACACCATGAAGCGGCTGTGGGAGCTGAAGAACATCGCCGGCGTCAAGGACGCCACCGCCAGCATGGTCCGCGTCTCGCAGCAGCGCGCGGCGATGGGCGAGGATTTCAACCAGCTCTCCGGCGAGGACGCGACCATCCTCGGCTATATGGCGCATGGCGGCCATGGCTGCATCTCGGTGACCTCGAACGTCGCGCCGCGCCTGTGCTCGGAATTCCAGGCCGCCTGGGCGAAGGGCGACACCAAGGCGGCGCTCGCAATCCACGACAAGCTGATGCCGCTGCACAACAACCTCTTCATCGAGAGCAATCCGGCGCCGATCAAGTACGCGATGTCGCTGCTCGGCAAGCTGGACGAGACGCTGCGCCTGCCGATGGTTCCGGTCACCGAGCCGACGCGCGTTGCCGTGCGCAGCGCGATGGTTCATGCTGGGCTGATCAACTGATTTAGCCAACCGGGGAGCCGTTCATGAGCGTCGACGAGAAGGGCAGGAAGATGCTCACGGAGTTCCGCGAGTTCGCCATGAAAGGCAACGTCGTCGACCTCGCCGTCGGCGTCATCATCGGTGCGGCCTTCGGCGCCATCGTCACGTCGCTGGTCGGTGACGTCATCATGCCGATCATCGGCGCCGCGACCGGCGGCCTCGACTTCTCGAACTACTTCGCCCCCTTGTCGAAGGCGGTGACCGCCACCAACTTAGCGGATGCGAAAAAGCAAGGTGCAGTACTTGCTTACGGCAGCTTCCTGACGCTGACGATCAACTTCATCATCGTTGCCTTCGTGTTGTTCCTGGTAATCCGCGCCATGAACACGCTGAAGCGCAAGGAAGAGGCTGCGCCCGCTGCTCCAGCGAAGCCGTCGGCCGAGGTCGAACTGCTGACCGAGATCCGCGATCTCCTCAAGAAGTGACGCGCGCGCTTCATCCAAACTGTTAGCTTACGCGCGCATCTCGACCGGATTTGTCTGTTATGGCCGATAAGAACGAACGTCCTATCAAGGTCATGGCGGAAAATCGCAAGGCCCGCTTCAACTATGCGATCGAAGACACGATCGAGGCGGGCATTGCGCTCACCGGCACCGAGGTCAAATCGATCCGCAACGGCAAGAGCACGATCGCGGAGTCCTACGCCGATTCCAAGGACGGCGAGATCTGGCTGATCAACGCCACCATTCCCGAATATCTCCAGGGCAACCGCTTCAATCACGAACCCAAGCGGCCGCGAAAGCTGCTTCTGCATCGCAAGCAGATCAACAAGCTGATGGGCGCGGTCGACCGCGAAGGCATGACGCTGATCCCGCTCAAGCTCTATTTCAACGAGCGCGGACGGGCCAAGCTGCAGCTGGCGGTTGCAAAGGGCAAGAAGCTGCACGACAAGCGCGAGTCCGAGAAGAAGCGCGATTGGAGCCGGGAGAAGGGCCGGCTGTTGCGGGCGAGGGGATAGCGGCAAGAGGTTGGCGGATGACTCAGAAGAACCTGCTCGAGGTCGATTGGAGCCAGATTCCCGCACCCGCCGACGACGGCGGCGCCGCGCATCTCAAGGGCATGACCTTGCCTCCGGTCAGCCTGCTCGCGACCGACGATACGTCGGTGAATCTGTCAGCACTCTCCGGCCGGACCGTGGTGTTCGCCTATCCGCGCACCGGCGAGCCCGGCAAGATCGGACTGGTCGACGATTGGGACATGATCCCGGGCGCGCGCGGTTGCACGCCGCAGACTTGCGCGTTTCGTGATCTGTTTGCCGAGCTGAAAGCTGCCGGCGCCGCCCAGGTGTACGGCCTCTCGACCCAGAGCAACGCGTACCAGACCGAGATGGCATCGCGGCTGCACCTGCCGTTCCCCGTGCTGTCGGACGAGAAGCTGGCGCTGACGCGCGCCCTCAATCTGCCGACCATGGAGGTCGCTGGCCTGACCTTGATCAAGCGGCTTGCGCTGATCATCGACGACGCCAAAGTCACGCATGTGTTCTATCCGGTGTTTCCGCCGGACCGGAACGCCGGCGATGTCCTGGACTGGCTGAAGGCCAATCCAGCCGAACCCTAGTCCAGGTCGGCCTTCACCTTCGCGAACACGCTGCGGAACATGTCCGTCGTCAGCACGCCGGTGTTCGTGTTGTAGCGCGAGCAATGATAGCTGTCGTAGAGCCTGAATGCGCCGGCCTGATGCACGGCGCCGTGGCCGAAGGGAGCTTGCGAGGCCTTCAGGTTCAGCGGCTTGAGCACCGTGTCGTGCGCAATCCGTCCGAGCGCGACGATCGCGCGCAGCTTCGGCATCGACGCCAGGGTAGCCCCGAGGAACTGGCGGCAGGTGTTGATCTCGACCGGCAGCGGCTTGTTCTGCGGCGGAACGCAATGCACGGCATTGGCGATCCGGCAGTCGACCAGCTTCAGGCCGTCGTCGGGCCGCGCCTGATAGGTGCCCTTGGCGAAGCCGTATTCGAGCAGCGTGGCGTAGAGCAGGTCGCCGGCATAGTCGCCGGTGAAGGGGCGGCCGGTGCGGTTGGCGCCCTGCATGCCTGGTGCAAGGCCGACGATCAGCAGGCGCGCCTTGATGTCGCCGAAGGGGGGGACCGGCGCGTTGTGCCACAACGGCTCGCGCGCGCGGTTCGCCTCGCGAAAGGCGACCAGGCGCGGACAAAGCGGACAGTCACGGTCGGGAACGAGGGTGAGAGGCTGGCGGCTTGACCGGGCCGCCTCACTCCTCGAAGTCGTCATCGCCCCTCGGCGCCATCGTGGTCGCGCGCTGGAGGAACTGCGGGGCGTGATGGCGTCCCTCGCCACGCTCGCCGCGGTCACGCGGGGCGGGTCGTTCGGACGGGTCGCGGCCGAGCTTGGATTGCAGCTCGACGAGGTCGGTGAAGACGTCGGCCTGGCGGCGCAGCTCGTCGGCGATCATCGGCGGCTGGCTCGCGATGGTGGAGATCACGGTGACCCGGACACCGCGGCGCTGGACGGCTTCGACCAGGGAGCGGAAGTCGCCGTCACCCGAGAACAGCACCATCTGGTCGATGTGCTCGGCGAGCTCCATGGCGTCCACGGCGAGCTCGATGTCCATGTTGCCTTTGACCTTGCGGCGGCCGGAGGCGTCGATGAACTCCTTGGTCGCCTTGGTGACGACCGTGTAGCCGTTGTAGTCGAGCCAGTCGATCAGCGGGCGGATCGAGGAGTACTCCTGATCCTCGATGATCGCGGTGTAGTAGAACGCCCGCAACAGCGTCCCGCGGCTCTGAAACTCCTTCAGCAGGCGCTTGTAGTCGATGTCGAAGCCGAGAGTTTTCGCCGTCGCGTAGAGATTGGCCCCGTCGATGAAGAGCGCGATCTTGTTAGTGGCAGAAGGTGACATTCAGTTTGCTCGCGTAGCGTTCGTGATTGATCGTTTATTGTTGGCGCGGCGACAGCAAGCCGCGCAGGTCTATGGTGCCGCCGAAGCCCGTCGAAACCGCAAATCCGGAGAAGTCGTGGCAATCAAGGTATAGTTATGGCGGACCTGCATACGCCCGGTGCCACCCTCAACAGCAGCCCGGCAAACCACCCATCCCAGCCCCAATGTGGGGGTAGCAGAGCCGTTTGGCGAGGCCAAATCACAAATTGGCCTTGCGAAATCGCCCTGTCCCCTATAACTAGCCCCAATCATCCACATATTTCGTCCCACCCACAACGGAGCGACAGTCCATGGCTCGCGTCACCGTAGAAGATTGTATCGACAAGGTCGACAACCGGTTTGACCTGGTCCTGCTGGCCGCCCACCGGGCCCGCATGATTTCGTCCGGTTCACAACTAACGGTTGACCGCGATAACGACAAGAACCCCGTTGTGTCTTTACGCGAAATTGCGGACGAAACCATCTCGCCGGAGGACCTCCGCGAGGAGCTGGTCCACTCGCTCCAGAAATTCGTCGAGGTCGACGAGCCCGAGCCCGATACGGTCCCGCTGATCGGTTCCGCCGGTGCCAGCGTCGATGCCGACGATACCGAAGTTGCCGTTGAGCGCATGACCGAAGAGGAGCTCCTGAAGGGCCTCGAGGGCCTCGCGCCGCCGGAAGAACAGCCCGAGGAGGACGAGTAATCGTCCCGTCGCAGTCGTCGATTTCTTGTGATCTTATCAAAGGCCCGAACCCGTGTTCGGGCCTTTGCTTTTGTTGGCGTTTTCGTGGTTACCATAGCGTTGCCGCATCGCGTTGCGCGCCTGTCACCGAATTGATCGGACGCACGCGCGATCGGGGCTAAGATGTATGCAACGGGCAGCTCATGGTCCGTTTGAAGGCAGGATGGCATGGTGTATCGGCGCCGGAGACAAACGCAGATGCTGGCCGCAACCGAATCGGTTGCCGTGGCCCCGACTGCGCCGGTGGGGCGCCCGGCCAAGCCTCGCGCGCGCATGATGCGTCAATATGACCTCGTCGAGCGCGTCAGGTCCTACAATCCCAATACCAACGAAGACCTGCTGAACCGCGCCTATGTCTACGCCATGAAGGCGCACGGCTCGCAGACACGTGCCTCGGGCGATCCGTATTTCTCGCACCCGCTCGAAGTGGCGGCGATTCTCACCGATCTGAAGCTCGACGACGCCACCATCGTGGCTGCCCTGCTGCACGACACGATCGAGGACACCGAGGCGACGCGTGCCGAGATCGACCAGATCTTCGGGCCCGAGATCGGCGCGCTGGTCGAGGGCCTGACCAAGCTGAAGCGGCTGGAGCTGGTGTCGCGCGAGGCCAAGCAGGCCGAGAACCTGCGCAAATTGTTGCTGGCCATTGCCGACGATGTCCGCGTTCTGCTGGTCAAGCTCGCCGACCGCCTGCACAACATGCGTACGCTGGACTTCGTGCCGCCGGAGTCGCGACGGCGCATTGCCGAGGAGACGCTCGACATCTATGCGCCGCTGGCCGGGCGCATGGGCATGCAGGAAATGCGCGAGGAGCTGGAGGATTTGTCCTTCCGCACCCTCGATCCCGAAGCCTATTCGGTGGTGATGCAGCGGCTCGACGCGCTCGCCGAGCGCAACCGCAACCTGATCGGCGAGATCGAGGACCAGCTCTCCAACAATCTGCGCCACCGGGGGCTCGGCGCGCGGGTCTATGGCCGCCGCAAGAAGCCGTTCTCGATCTGGACCAAGATGGAACGCAAGTCGGTCGGCTTCGAGCAATTGTCCGACATCTTCGGCTTCCGCCTCGTCGTCAACGACATCGAGGCCTGCTATCGCGCGCTCGGCATCGTCCACACCAACTGGCCGGTCGTGCCCGGGCGTTTCAAGGACTACATCTCGACGCCGAAGCAGAACGACTACCGCTCGATCCACACCACGGTGATCGGCCCCGGCAACCAGCGCGTCGAGCTGCAGATCCGTACCGAGGCGATGGACCAGATCGCCGAGCGCGGCATCGCCGCACACGTGTTCTACAAGGAAGACGTGGGCTCGCCGACCGAGTTTCTCAAGCGCGAGTCCAATGCGTTCGCCTGGTTGCGCCACACCATCGGCATCCTCTCGGAGAGCGCCAACCCCGAGGAATTCCTCGAGCACACCAAGCTCGAGCTGTTCCACGACCAGGTGTTCTGCTTCACCCCGAAGGGCAAGCTGATCGCGCTGCCGCGCCATGCCAATGTGATCGACTTCGCCTATGCCGTGCATACCGACGTCGGCAACAGCGCCGTCGGCTGCAAGATCAACGGCCAGTTCGCGCCGCTGTCCTCGGAGCTCCAGAACGGCGACGAGGTCGAGGTGCTGACCTCGGAGGCGCAGGCGGCGCCGCCCTCGGCCTGGGAAACGCTCGCGGTCACCGGCAAGGCGCGCGCCGCGATCCGCCGCGCCACCAGGACGGCGGTGCGCGACCAATATGTCGGTCTCGGCCGGCGCATCGTCGAACGCCTGTTCGAGCGCGCCAAGATCGAATACGCCGATGACAAGCTCAAGGGCGCGCTGCCGCGGCTGGCGCGCACCTCGATCGAGGACGTCATGGCGGCGGTCGGCCGCGGCGAGATCAAGGCCTCCCACGTCGCGCGTGCGATGTATCCCGACTACAAGGAGGAGCGCATCGCGCGCTACGGCGTCAAGAAGGGGCTCGCCGCCAAGCTCAGGGAGAAGTCGTCGGAGCCGCCGCGCAGCCCGGTCGCGATCCCGATCCGCGGCATCAATTCCGACCTGCCGGTGAAGTTCGCGCCGAACGGCGGCGCCGTGCCCGGGGACCGCATCGTCGGCATCGTCACGCCGGGCGAGGGGATCACGATCTACCCGATCCAGGCGCCGGCCCTGAAGGATTTCGAGGAGGAGCCGGAGCGCTGGCTCGACGTGCGCTGGGACATCGAGGATTCCGCCCCGCAGCGCTTCCCGGCCCGCATCAAGGTCGAGAACGTCAACGAGCCCGGCGCGCTGGCGCAGATCGCGACCGTGATCGCCGAGCACGACGGTAACATCGACAACATCAGCATGCAGCGCCGCTCGCCCGATTTCACGGAGACGACGATCGACCTCGAGGTCTACGATCTCAAGCATCTGAGCGCGATCCTCGCCCAGTTGCGCGCCAAGGCGGTCGTGGCCCGTGTCGAACGTGTTAATGGATAGACGCCTCTCGCATGCGTCCATCTCCCTGATTTCGTGAGTCCTGAAATGTCCGCTTCTCCGCTCCGCCTCGGCGTCAATATCGACCACGTCGCAACCGTGCGTAACGCGCGCGGCGGCCGCCATCCCGATCCGGTGCGCGCCGCGCTGCTGGCGATCGAGGCCGGCGCCGACGGCATCACCGCGCATCTGCGCGAGGATCGCCGCCACATCCGCGACGAGGACATGGCGCGGCTGAAGGCCGAGATCTCCAGGCCGCTCAATTTCGAGATGGCGGCGACCGACGACATGATGCGGATCTCGCTTGCGACCAAGCCGCACGCGGTGTGCCTCGTGCCGGAGCGCCGCCAGGAGGTGACGACCGAAGGCGGCCTCGACGTGGTCGGCCAGCACAACGCGCTCGCGCCCTATATCGCGCGCCTGAACGATGCGGGCATCCGGGTCTCGCTGTTCATCGCCGCCGATCCCGCGCAGATCGAGATGGCGGCGCGGCTGCGTGCGCCCGTGATCGAGATCCACACGGGGGCCTGGTGCGACGCCGTCGTCGACGGCCACACCGGGAAGGCCGAGGCGGAATGGCAGCGGATCGTGGCAGGGGTGAAGCTGGCCAAGGAAGCGGGGCTCGAGGTTCATGCGGGCCACGGGCTCGACTATGCGACGGCGGAGACGATCGCGGCCCTGCCGGAGATCATGGAGCTCAACATCGGCTACTACATGATCGGCGAGGCGCTGTTCGTCGGGCTCGCCGAGACGGTGCGGACCATGCGCGCGGCGATGGATCGCGGCCGGAGCCGGGCATGATCATCGGCATCGGCTCCGACCTGATCGACATCACCCGCGTCGGCAAGGTGATCGAGCGCCATGGCGAGCGTTTCCTCGACCGCATCTTCACCGCGGCCGAGCGGGCCAAGGCGGAGCGGCGCGCCAAGAGCGAGAAGATGGTGGTTGCAACCTACGCCAAGCGCTTCGCGGCCAAGGAGGCCTGCTCGAAGGCGCTAGGTACCGGCATCCGGAACGGTGTCTGGTGGCGCGACATGGGGGTGGTCAACCTGCCGGGAGGGCGGCCGACCATGCAGTTGACGGGCGGGGCGCTGGCCCGGCTCCAGGCCCTGACGCCCGAGGGGTTCGAGGCGAAAATCGACCTGTCGATCACCGACGACTGGCCGCTGGCGCAGGCCTTCGTCATCATTTCCGCCGTGCCGCTGGCCAAGCCCTGACCGGCAGCGGGCTGTTTTTATAATTCTCATTAAGAATCAATGTCTTATTCAGTTTTGATGCGATCCTTGATTGCGTGGCCCCTGACAACCGTCTAAAAGTCCGCGGACGCAAATCAGCCTGGGCGAATTCGGCTTTACGCCGGAATTGGCCCTCATTATCAGAATCAGGACAATCTCCTTGGGCCGCGAAGCGATGGGCTGTTCGCGGAAGGAGGGCGCTCTGTGACCGCCGGCCGGAATTGAGAGAGCAATGAGCGTGACTTCGGGAACGAAAACTGAAAGCGGCGTCGGCGAAACGATCCGCGTCGTGATCCACGCTCTCCTGATCGCGCTCGTGATCCGCACGTTCCTGTTCCAGCCGTTCAACATTCCGTCCGGTTCGATGAAGGCGACGCTGCTGGTCGGCGACTATCTGTTCGTCTCGAAATATTCCTACGGTTATAGCCACTACTCGATCCCGTTCTCGCCGCCGCTGTTCTCGGGGCGGATCTGGGGCTCGGACCCGAACCGCGGCGACATCGTCGTGTTCCGCCTGCCGAAGGACGACTCCACCGACTACATCAAGCGCGTCATCGGCCTTCCCGGCGACCGCATCCAGATGAAGGATGGGCTGCTCTACATCAACGACACTCCGGTCGAGCGGCAGCGCATGAGCGAATTTGTCGGCGAGGATCCCTGCGGCTCCGAAGGCGGGGGCATCTCGCGAGTGAAGCGCTGGAAGGAAACGCTGCCGAACGGCGTGTCCTATGAGACGCTGGACTGCGCCGACAACGGCTACATGGACAACACCAACGTCTACAACGTGCCGCCGGGCCATTTCTTCATGATGGGCGACAACCGTGACAACTCTACCGACAGCCGTTTCCTCGGCCAGGTCGGCTACGTGCCGCAGGAGAATTTGATCGGCCGCGCCCAGATGATCTTCTTCTCCATCGCCGAAGGCGAGCATGCCTGGATGTTCTGGCGCTGGCCTTGGGCGGTGCGCTGGAACCGTTTCTTCAAAATCGTCCGATGAAAGACGAAGCCAAGGACATCCCGATCCAATCGACCGAGCCCGCGGCGGGCGCCGACGGCGAAGCGGCGACCAAGACGCTTGCGACCAAGACGCCTGAAACCAAGACACCTGAAACCAAGACGCCTGAAACCAAGACGCCTGCAAAGAAGAAGCGGGTGCGGAGCAGCAAGGCCAAGGCCTCGGATGCGAACGCGGCGCTCGAGGCGCGCATCGGCCACAGCTTTGCCGATCCGAATCTGCTGATGCAGGCGATCACGCATGTCTCGGCGCTGAAGTCGGGGCGCAAGCGCGGCGACAGCTATCAGCGGCTGGAATTCCTGGGTGACCATGTGCTGGGGCTCGTCGTCTCCGACATGCTCTATCACGCCTTCCCGAATGCTGATGAGGGCGAGCTGTCCAAGCGACTTGCCGAACTGGTGCGCAAGGAGAGCTGCGCCGACGTTGCCAAGTCGCTCGGTCTGCTCGACGACGTCAAGCTCGGTTCGGTCGGGCCGAGCGCCGATGCCCGCCTGCGCAAGAGCGTGCTCGGCGACATCTGCGAGGCCGTGATCGGCGCCGTCTTCCTCGACGGTGGCTACGCGGCGGCGGCGGAATTCGTCAGGCGCAACTGGACCGAACGCATGCACAAGCCGCGGCGTCCCTTGCGCGATCCCAAGACCGTGCTGCAGGAATGGGCGCAGGGGAAGGGGCTGCCGACGCCTGTCTACCGCGAGGTCGAGCGCACCGGCCCGCATCACGATCCGCAGTTCCGCGTCGCGGTGGATCTGCCGGGATTGGCGTCGGCCGAAGGCATCGGTGGCAGCAAGCGTGCAGCGGAGAAGGTGGCGGCCTCAGTGATGATCGAACGTGAAGGTGTTGGCGGCGGCAATGACGGCTGAAGCAAGCGGCGAGGCGCCCTCCACAACGCGCTGCGGCTTCGTTGCGCTGATCGGCGCGCCGAATGTCGGAAAATCCACGCTGGTCAATGCGCTGGTCGGGGCCAAGGTCACGATCGTCTCGCGCAAGGTGCAGACCACGCGCGCGCTGATCCGCGGCATCGTCATCGAGAACAACGCGCAGATCATCCTGGTCGACACGCCCGGCATCTTCCTGCCCAAGCGCCGGCTCGACCGCGCCATGGTCTCGACGGCCTGGAGCGGGGCGCACGACGCCGACCTCGTCTGCGTGCTGCTCGACGCCAAGGCCGGGATTGATGAAGAGGCCGAGGCGATCCTCACCAAGGTCGCCAGCGTCAAGCACGAGAAGATCCTGGTCATCAACAAGGTCGATCTGGTCCAGCGCGAGAAGCTGCTGGCGCTGGCGCAGGCCGCCAACGAGCGCATGGCCTTTGCAAAGACCTTCATGATCGCGGCGATCTCGGGCGACGGCGTCGACGACCTCAGGCATACGCTGGCCGAAATCGTGCCGCCGGGCCCGTTCCTCTACCCCGAAGACCAGATGTCGGACGCGCCGATGCGGCAGCTTGCGGCCGAGATCACGCGCGAGAAGATCTATCGCAAGCTGCACCAGGAATTGCCCTACCAATCCACGGTCGAGACCGACAAGTGGGAGGAGCGCAAGGACAAGTCGGTGCGCATCGAGCAGACGATCTTCGTCGAGCGCGAGAGCCAGCGCAAGATCGTGCTGGGCGCAGGCGGCGCCACCATCAAGTCGATCGGCGCGGACTCGCGCAAGGAGATCGGCGAGATCCTGGGCGTGCCGGTGCACCTGTTCCTGTTCGTCAAGGTGCGCGAAAACTGGGGCGACGATCCCGATCGCTATCGCGAGATGGGCCTGGAATTTCCCAAAGAATAACCAAGAAAAGATCGGTCACCGATGAGCGTACCCAGCAACGTCCGGCGCTTCGAAGCGCTGCTCTATGCGTCATTGATGCTGGATGCCCTGTCGGTCGCGGTGCAGGACCGCACGCCCAATGCCGAGATGACCGAGCAGATGATCATGATGGCGACCATGCTCGCCGGCGGCATGATCCTGCTGCTGGTCTATTTCGTCTGGTTGGCTGCGCGTTGGCGCAAGAACTGGCCGCGCTGGGTGCTGGCGGCGGCCCTCGTGCTGTCCGTGATCTCGCTCGGCCAGATCATCGGCGAGAAGGGCCTGGAGCTCGACAGCGTCATCGAGATCGTCTCCTGCGTGTTGACGGCGATGGGGCTGTATTTCTCCTTCAGCGGCGACGCGCAGGGCTGGTTCAACGCCTAACGTCTTGCGCGATGCTGTAGGGTGGGCAAAGGCGCGCCCTTGCGCGCCGTGCCCGCCATGATCGTGCGATGGATCAAATTGGTGGGCACGCTTCGCTTTGCCCGTCCAACGATCACCTGAAATGCGCTACACTTCCTTCCATGGAATGGACCGACGAAGGCATCGTGCTGGGCGTGCGGCGGCATGGCGAGAGCAGCGCCATCGTCGAGCTGCTGACGCGTGCGCACGGCCGGCATCTCGGCCTCGTGCGCGGTGGCGCCGGTTCGCGGATGCGGCCGCTCTTGCAGCCCGGCAACAGCGTCGGTGTGGTGTGGCGGGCGCGGCTCGACGAGCATCTCGGCACCTATGCGATTGAGGGCCTCAAGCTGCGCGCGGCGACGCTGCTGGGATCCTCCCACGGCGTCTATGGCGTCACCCATCTCGCCTCGATTGCGCGGCTGCTGCCGGAGCGCGATCCGCACGAAGACATCTTTGCGATGCTCGAACACTCGCTCGATGATTTCGACGATATCGGCAGTGCCGCTGTGCACCTCATCCATTTCGAGCTGGCGATGCTCGCCGAGCTCGGATTCGGGCTCGCGCTGGAAAACTGCGCGGTGACCGGCGAGACCACGGACCTGATCTATGTTTCGCCGAAATCCGGCGGCGCGGTGTCGCGCGGGGCCGGCGAACCGTGGCGCGACCGGCTGTTGCGCCTGCCGCCGTTCCTGCGTCGTGGCGAGGCCGCGAGCGACCTCACCGACCAGGATCTCCAGGACGGCTTCCGGCTCACCGGCCTGTTCCTGCTGCGCCATGTGCTGGAGCCCCGCGGCCAGGGCCATTCTGACGCGCGCGCCGGCTTCATCAATGCGCTGACGCGGCAGCAGGCGAAGGCGGCTATTCCGGCGCCATGACCTGAGGGCGCCTCTGCCTTGCCCGCGGGCATGATATTTCCCGGGAACGAAATCCCCCTGGCTGAATTGGCCCTCGCAGGGTTCCACAACGGGGACAGCCAAAAAATGTTGATCAAGGGATTCGCCGTGTCGGCGGCGTTGCTTGCGTTCGCGCCTGACGCCGTGGCTGGCGAGCCGCAACCGGGTGTCTTTCGCCGGGCATCCTGCACCGTGATCCGGTATTACGTGGCGAAATATTCCGCTGCGGCCGCAGAGAGTTGGGCGCGGTCCAAGGGGGCAACGGAGGCCGAAATCGAGGTCGCCCGGCGTTGCCTGACGAATGCGCCGGTCACCGCGCAAGCCAAGACCCAGCATCCAGTGACCGCCGGCTGGGCAGGGCAATAGCCGCCCACAGGGAACCAATCGATCCTTGCCCGATTCGCTTCCACGGTTTAACCGGGCGGCATGGGAAAACGATTGATTCCGCCGGAGGAACCGGCCGAAATTCACGAGGTGCCGCTGCGTGAGGCGCTGGAAGAGCGCTATCTCGCCTATGCGCTCTCCACCATCATGCACCGCGCGCTGCCGGATGCGCGCGACGGCCTGAAGCCGGTGCACCGGCGCATCCTCTACGGCATGCGCCTGCTCAGGCTCGACCCCGGCACGGCGTTCAAGAAATCCGCCAAGATCGTCGGCGACGTGATGGGCTCGTTCCATCCGCATGGCGACCAGGCGATCTACGACGCCATGGTACGCCTCGCGCAGGATTTCTCCTCGCGCTACCCGCTGGTCGACGGCCAAGGCAATTTTGGCAATATCGACGGCGATAACCCGGCTGCCTACCGCTACACTGAAGCGCGCATGACCGACGTGGCGCGGCTTCTGCTCGAGGGCATCGACGAGGACGGCGTCGAGTTCCGGCCCAACTACGACGGCCAGTCGAAAGAGCCGGTCGTGCTGCCCGGCGGCTTTCCGAACCTGCTTGCCAACGGCGCGCAAGGCATCGCGGTCGGCATGGCGACCTCGATCCCGCCGCACAACGCGGCCGAGCTCTGCGACGCCGCGCTGCACCTGATCGAGAAGCCCGACGCGAAATCCAAGGCGTTGCTGAAGTGGGTGAAGGGCCCGGATTTCCCGACCGGCGGCATCTGCGTCGATTCCAAGCAGGCGATCGCTGAAGCCTATGCGACCGGTCGCGGCTCGTTCCGTGTTCGCGCTCGATGGGAGCAGGAAGAGGGTACGCGCGGCACCTGGGTCGTCGTCGTCACCGAGATTCCCTTCCTGGTGCAGAAGTCGCGCCTGATCGAGAAGGTCGCCGAGCTGCTGGACCAGAAGAAGCTGCCGCTGGTCGGCGACATCAGGGACGAGTCGGCCGAAGACGTCCGCATCGTGATCGAGCCGAAGTCGAAGAACGTCGATCCCGCCCTGATGATGGAATCGTTGTTCCGGCTGACCGAGCTCGAAAACAAGATTCCGCTGAACCTCAACGTGCTGATCAAGGGCCGCATCCCCAAGGTGGTGGGGCTCGCGGAGTGCCTGCGCGAATGGCTCGACCATCTGCGCGACGTCCTGATCCGCCGGACCAACTTCCGCAAGACGCAGATCGAGCACCGGCTCGAAGTTCTGGGCGGTTTGTTGATCGCGTACTTGAACCTCGACGAGGTGATCAGGATCATCCGCACCGTGGACGAGCCGAAGCCGGCGCTGATCAAGGCGTTCAAGCTTACCGAGGTGCAGGCCGAAGCCATCCTGAACATGCGCCTGCGCTCCTTGCGCAAGCTCGAGGAAATGGAGATCCGCACCGAGGACAAGAACCTCCGCGCCGAGCTCAAGGGCATCAACGCGGTGCTCGCCTCGGAGCCGGAGCAGTGGAAGAAGGTCGGCGAGCAGGTCGGCAAGGTCCGCGACATGTTCGGACCGAAGACGCCGCTCGGCAAGCGCCGCACCACCTTTGCGGATGCGCCCGAGCACGACCTCGCCGCAATGGAAGAAGCCCTCGTCGAGCGCGAGCCGGTGACGGTCGTGGTCTCCGACAAGGGCTGGATCCGTACCATGAAGGGCCATGTCGAGGATCTCTCGGGGCTGGCCTTCAAGCAGGACGACAAGCTCGGCTTTGCCTTCTTCGCGGAGACGACCTCGAAGCTGCTGCTGTTCGCCACCAACGGCAAATTCTACTCGCTCGATGTCGCAAAGCTTCCGGGCGGTCGCGGCCATGGCGAGCCGATCCGTCTGTTCATCGACCTCGAGCAGGAGGCCGCCCCCGTTGCGCTGTTCGTCAACAAGGGCGGGCGCAAATTCCTGGTCGCGAGCCACGAGGGCCAGGGCTTCGTCGTCAACGAGGACGATTGCGTCGGCACCACCAAGAAAGGCAAGCAGGTCCTCAACGTCGACATGCCGAACGAGGCGCGCACGGTCACCGAGGTGATCGGCGACACCGTCGCGGTCATCGGCGAGAACCGCAAGATGCTGATCTTCCCGCTCGACCAGGTGCCGGAGATGGCCCGCGGTCGCGGCGTGCGCCTGCAGAAGTACAAGGACGCTGGCCTCTCGGACATCGCCGTGTTCGAGGCCAAGGCGGGCCTGACCTGGAAGGACTCCGCTGGCCGCGAATTCTCCGCGACCATGAAGGAGCTCGCGGAGTGGCAAGGCACCCGCGCGGATGCCGGCCGCCTGCCGCCGAAGGGTTTCCCGAAGTCGAACAAGTTCGGCCGGGGGATCGAGTAGGGCGGCTCACGCCACAACACCGGTGTCATGCCCCGGCTTGACCGGGGCATCTAGTACGCCGCAGCCTCTCGGTTCGATCACGCCCGTCTCTGGAATACTGGATCGCCCGGTCAAGGCCGGGCGATGACAGCGAGAGTGTGGCGCGCAAACGCGTGGCAGATAGCCGTGAGCGCATAAGTGCCTCTGCCGATCGGGCACGAACATTGCTTTTTCCTGGTGACTGCGAACGTTTCAGTCAAAAGGCAAAAACACACCAATGTTCAAACTGAAGGCTTTTATTCCGGCGCTGTTCGGCCTCGCGCTGGTCGCGGCGCCCGCGCATGCGGCGGGCAATCTTGTCGCAGTGCTCGAGGCGGAGATCGTCACGCTCGATCCGCATTTTTCCACGGCCTACATTTCGCGCACGTTTGGCTACATGGTGTTCGACACGCTCTTTGCGAAAGACTCCAAGGGCGACATCAAGCCGCAGATGGTGCAGGACTGGAAAGTCTCATCCGACGGATTGACCTATACGTTCACGCTGCGCGACGGCCTGAAATGGCATGACGGCCAGCCGGTCACGGCGGCCGATTGCGTGGCGTCGCTGCGCCGCTGGGGCACCCGCAGCGCGCTCGGCCGTCGCATCTTCGCGATCACGGCCTCGCTCGAGCCAACGGATGCGAAAACCTTCGTGCTGACGCTGAAGGAGCCGTCCGGCCTCGTGATCGATGCGCTCGGCAATCCCGTCAGCCCGGTCGCTTTCATGATGCCCGAGCGCATCGCGAAAACACCCGGCGACCAGCGCATCACGGAGATCATCGGTTCCGGCCCGTTCGTCTACAGCAAGGCCTATCACCGCACCGGCGATCGCATGATCCTGAAGAAATTCGCCGACTATGTGCCGCGCCCCGAGCCCGCCGATTTCCTCGCCGGCGGCAAGCGCGTCGGCATCGACACGCTCGAGATCCGCGTCATCCCTGATGGTGCGACCGCCGCGTCCGCGCTGCAGGCCGGGGAGGTCGACTTCATGCAATATGCGCCGTTCGATCTGTTGCTGCAGCTGGAAAAGAATTCCCGCGTCAAGCTGGTCAATTTCACCGGCGGCAACATGTTCGCCGGCGCCTATCGTCTCAACGCCGCATCGAAGCCGTTTGATGATCCGGAAATTCGCCGCGTGCTGTGGAAGCTGGTCGACCAGCGCGAGGTGCTGGATGCGCTCGGGCTCGATGCCAAATACGCCGCTCCCTGCGCGACGTTCTTCACCTGCGGCACCACCTATGAGAGCAAGGCGGGCACGGAAGCGGCCGTGAAGACGTCGATTGAAGCGGCGAAAGCCGCGCTGAAGGCGACCAAATATGCCGGCGAGCCCGTGGTCGTCATGGAAGCCAACGACCTCGAAGCCCCGCGCGTCTCGGCGCAGGTGCTGGCTGAGCGGCTGAAGCAGGCCGGGTTCAACGTCGATCTCCAGGTGATGGACTGGGCGAGCGTGCTGGCGCGCCGCGCCAAGAAGGAGGGCTGGAGCGTCTATGGCGTCCACGCCGGCGGTTTTGATCTGGGCTCGCCGCTGACCAACGTCATGGTCGCCTTCAACTGCGCCGACTTCACCGGCTGGCAATGCGATGCGCGCATCACACCCTTGATGGAGGCCTTCGCCAAGGCGCCTGCCGAGGAGGATCGCAAGAAGATCGCCGGCGAGATTCAGAGCGTCATGTACGATCAGGCGCCCGCGATCCCGTGGGGCCAGTTTGCGCAGCCGGCGGCCTATCGCGCCACCCTGCGTGGTCTGATACCGTCCGCCATCCCGGTGTTCTGGAACGTTGAGAAGTAACGCGATGTACGATGTCATTGTTGTCGGCGGCGGCTCTGCCGGCGCCGCTGTTGCGGCACGGCTTTCCGAGGATCCCGCACGGCGTGTTCTGCTGCTCGAGGCGGGGCTGGACTGGCGCGCCGACGAGGCGCCCTGGGAGGTGATGACGCCAAATCCGATCCCGATCATCCACAAGCGCGAGTACCAGGAGAAATGGCAATGGCCCGATCTTCTGACGCGCCGGGTGGCCGGGCAGGAGGCGCGCTTCTACTGGCGCGGCAAGGGGCTTGGCGGCTCATCGATGATGAACGGCCAGATCGCCATCCGCGGCGTCGCCGACGCGTTCGACGAATGGGCCGCCGGTGGCTGCACCGGCTGGTCGGCCAAGGACGTGATGCCGCTGTTCTCGGTGATCGAGGATGATTTGGAATTTGGTGACGCCCCCGGCCATGGACGCGGCGGACCGCTGCCGGTCTATCGCGCTCCGCCCGAGAAGTGGGGCCCGATCGATCGCGGCCTGCGCGATGCGGCGCTGGCGAGCGGCTATCCCTGGTGCGCCGACCTCAACGGTCCTGATGGCGAGGGCGTCGCCTGCTATCCCATCAACAGCCGCGACAGCCGCCGCATCACGACCAACGAGGGCTACCTCGAGCCGGCGCGCGGCCGTGCCAATCTCGAGATTCGCGGGCATGCGCTGGTCGATCGCGTGCTGATCAGCGACGGCCGGGCGACCGGCCTTCGTGTTCACATCGAAGGGCAGGGCACCCACGAGATCAGCGCGCGCCAGATCGTGCTGTGCGCCGGCGCCATCCACAGTCCGGCGATCCTGCTGCGTTCAGGCATCGGACCGGCGGATGAGCTGAAGGCGATGGGGATCGCGGTCGAGCGCGATCTGCCGGTCGGCCGCCACTTCTTCGACCACCCGCTGTTTCGCGCCACGATCCAGCTCCACGAAAACCTGCGGCCGACCGATCCGGACACCCGCCACACCAATTGCTGCGTGACCTATTCCTCCGGCCTCGCCGATGGCGGCAAGCGCGACATGATCCTGATCGCGTTCAACCACCGCGGCATCGGCGTGCCCGGAGCGATCGGCGCCGGCCTGTTCAACGCCTATTCGCGCGGCACGCTCAAGCTGGCTTCGACCGATCCGGCGATCGATCCCATCGTCGAGGAGAACATGCTCGCCGATCCCCGCGACATGCTGCGCATGATGGACGCGGTGAAACGGCTGGCCGTGATCACCTCGCAGCCGGCGCTTTCAGGCATTGCCGATTGGATCAGGCTGACCGACACCGATCTGACGCTGCCGCAAGCTGCGGCCTTGCCGGATCACGAGCTCGATGCGCTGCTGCGCCGCGAGACCGGAGACATCCAGCATGCCGCCGGCAGTTGCCGCATGAGCGGCGTTAACGACGCTGACGGCGTGGTCAACCCTGATGGCACCGTGAAGGGTATCTCGGGCCTACGCGTCGCCGACGCATCGATCATGCCGTCCGATTGCCGCGCCAACACCCACTTCACGACGGTGGTGATCGGCGAGGCGATTGCGCGGATGATGATGCGTTAGCGCTAGAAGTGATAGTTCACGCCTGCCGTCACTGCGTGAATGCGATCCTTCAGGCTGAAGATGTTGACGGTCGTGCCGGCCCCATTGCTCAGGAACGCGCTGTGGTCGCCGAAGTCGTAATAGTCGTATTCGAAAACCGCGGACCAATGCGGTGCGAACGCCCAGTCGACGCCGGTGCCGGCGGTCCAGCCGGTTCGGGTGCTGGCTCCGCTGGGATTGACGGGGACGCCGCCAGCGGGCGTGAAGGCCTCGTCCAGCTTTTCACGCGTCCAGGCGCCGCCGCCCCGAACGAACACCAGCCAGCGATCAGCGAACGCGTAGCCGAGCCGCGCGGTGGCCGAGGCCAGGAAGTCGTTGCTCATCGTGAACTGGCTGGGGACGACGACGCCGGTCACGAGGTTTCTGACGGTGCCGGCGCGCGAGTTGCGGAGGCTGCTCCAGGCAGCACGGCCTTCGGCACCCACGACCCATCTGGTCGCGAATTGATAGTCGCAGCCGACCTGTCCGCCCCCAACGAAGCCTGTTGAACTGAAGGAGACAGAGTTTCCAAGCGAGTTGGTGGTCCGGTCGTCACTGACGACACCGCCGACGTGTGCGCCGACGTAGCAACCGGTCCAGGTGAAGGGGGTGGGCGCGAGGGGAGGTGCCTTCACCGCCAGATCAGCCGCCAAGGCCGCGCTGGAAAATCCCAATGCCAAAAGCCCGCCCACCCAAGCGACCGCGAAACGCCCCATGTCAGTCCCCATTCCCGCCTGCGACAACTTGGCACATGTCTGCCAGAAATGCCGCTGCTCGGGAAAGTGCAATTCGCATGATGTGCACAATTTGGGGTAGAGCCGTGGCGCAAATGTCACGCTCGGATCCGATGCACGCGGCGAGCATGACGGCTCGTTGACGTCGATGCTGATTTTGCCTGGTGCCATCGAAGGTGAACCACTTCACAGCGGTCACAGCGGGGTCGTGCTAGCATTCGACAGTGCTGGCTGACCCAGCACCATGGCCGGAGTTCGGCTCAAATTACGCCATGCCCGATAAGCGCTGGCGGTTCGCATTTTCAGACGCTGTTCCCGCAATGAAGGGAGGTCTGGCAATGAGCGACACTCCAAAACCCGTGCCCGCCGACGAGTCGGCTCAGGCGGACCTTGCAGATTCTGAAGCTCCGGCGCCCGCATCCGGATTCGCCAAACGGCTGGAATCGTTCTTCGAGGTGATTCCATTTCTTGGCGGCGTTTTCATCGTGGTCCTCAGCGTGGAGCCGCTCCGCAATTTCATCTGGGACTCACGCCAGGTGATCATCCCGATCGTGTTGTTCGCCGCTGTCGTCATCCCGACGATCTTGCTGATGCCGATCGGGCAGCGATGGCTGAGAGAGAGCAAGGCGTCCACACGTGCGGGGCTCTTCATATTCTTCATGCTGGTGCTGGTGTCGATCGTGGCCATTGTTGCCTCGCTCGGCAAATTCTACCAGTACACGGTGCTGCGCGGCGTGTTCCTGGCCGTGGTGTGCCTGCTGCCCGGCGCAATGTGGTATCTCTTCGTCGGAACGCGCAAGGCGAGCCTGCTGAACGAATACCTGGTCAATCTCGATCGTCTGGGGCTGTTGCGCCAGGTGCGGAACGAGGATGCGGCGATCCGGGGACGTCGCGTTCAGGGGTATCTTCAGAAGTTCGAAGCCATCTATGGCGAGCTTGCGCCGAACGTCTATGCGGATGTGCTGAGCGGCCGTCTCGGCAAATATTCAAGGGCGGATACCGGCGGCGTGACGACACTCTCGACTGCGACGGTCCCGGTCTTGCTCGCCACGGTGCTGATTTCGCTCGGCTGGTTTGTCACGCTGCCGCCGTATCAGGCCGACGTTGTCTTCACCGTGAGTCCGGGCGTGCAGGCGCTGACGCCGTCGGGCACGCCGGTCCAGCTCGCGTTCCTCGGCGCCTATTTCTTCTCGCTCCAGATGCTGTTTCGCCGCTACGTCCTGGAGGATCTCGGTGGCAGCGCCTATGTCGCGGTGTCGCTGCGCATCATTCTGGCCGTCATCGGGATCTGGACCTTCACGGCTGTGTCTAGCGCGAACGACCGTCTGCTTCTGCTCGCCGGCTTCGTCTTCGGCGTATTCCCGCGCGTGCTCTGGCAGGTCGTGGAGCAGATGTTCAAGAAGGCGGCGGGCCTCATCTTGCCGAGCATGGTCTCAGAATTGCCGATCAGCGATCTCGATGGTCTCACCGTCTGGCACGAGGTCAGGCTCGAGGAGGAGGACATCGAGAACGTCCCGAATATGGCGACTGCCGACATCGTCGAGCTCCTGCTCAACACGCGCCTTCCGCCGGAGCGGATCATCGACTGGACCGACCAGGCCATCCTCTACACGCAGCTCGGGCCGCAGCCCAAGCCGAAGGAAGGAGGCAGCGCACGCGAAAAGCTACGCACGCACGGTATCCGCACGGCGAGCTCGCTGCTGTGGGCTTCGTGGCAGGCGCGACTCCAGGGAAGGTCCGAGGAGTTCGATCGGATTCTGCAGGGGGCCGATGGCGCCAGCGCGATGCCGGCGCTGGAGGACTCGCTCCGCACCAATTCGAATCTCGATCTGATCGAGCAGTGGCGCGGCACCTGCGATGCCGCGCAGCGTCCCTCGGCGCAGCCGGGCGCGGAGCAACCGTCGCGCCTGCTCGAGCCGCGCGACGGAGAGTTCGACCCCGGTCGTGCGGCTGCCGCGGCCTAGATCAGGCCCACCAGCCTTAGCACCACGCCCGCGGCGCAGCTGCCGGCGAGCACGGTGAGCATGCCGAGCTTGAAGCGGAAGATCGCGGTCGCGGCCGCGATCGACAGCAGCAGCGCCGGGACGTCAACGCTCGTCAGCACCGGCCTGTCGAAGGCGAACGGGAAAGCGTGCACCGGTACGGTCTCGCGGAACAGCGTGTGCAGCGCGAACCAGATCGAGAGGTTGAGGATCACACCGACGACGGCGGCGGTGATCGCGCTGAGTGCGCCGGCGAGGCCCGTGTTGCCGCGCAGGCGCTCGATGTAGGGGGCGCCGACGAAGATCCAGAGGAAGCAGGGGGTGAACGTGACCCAGGTCGCAAGCAATCCGCCGAGCGTCGCTGCAAGCATCGGCGACAGGCCGCTTGGATCGCGATAGGCGGCCATGAAGCCAACGAACTGAAGCACCATGATCAACGGCCCTGGGGTGGTCTCGGCCATGCCGAGACCGTCGAGCATCTCGTGCGGCTTCAGCCAGTGATAATGCTCGACCGCCTGCTGCGCCACATAGGCCAGCACCGCATAAGCACCGCCGAAAGTGACCAGCGCCATCTTGGAGAAGAACAGCGCGATCTGGCTGAACACGCTGGCCTGCCCGAGAATCAAAAGCAGCGCGATCACCGGCACCAGCCAGAGCGCGAGCCATAGCGCACCGACGCGGATCGCGCGCGCGGTGTTGGGGCGCACATGCTCGGGAACGGCTTCGCCGAGCATGCTGTCGATCACGGCGGTGCTGCCGCCGGGACCGTGAGCCGCCGGGGCAAACTCCGGGCGGCCGGCCCGCGCGCCGACATACCCGATCACGCCGGCGGCGATGATGATGATCGGGAAGGGGACCGCGAAGAAGAAGATCGCGACGAAGGCGATTGCGGCGAGCCCAATCATGATGCGGTTCTTAAGCGCGCGCTTGCCGACGCGCACCACGGCTTCGAGGACGATGGTCAGCACGGCCGCCTTCAGCCCGAAGAACAGCGCCTCGACGAAGCTGACATTGCCGAAAGCCGCGTAGATGTAGCTGAGGCCCATGATCGCGATGATGCCGGGCAGGATGAAGAGCCCGCCCGCCATCAGCCCGCCGGCGGTGCGATGCATCAGCCAGCCGACATAGGTGGCCAGCTGCTGCGCCTCCGGTCCGGGCAAGAGCATGCAGTAGTTCAGCGCATGCAGGAATCGGCCTTCGGAGATCCAGTTCTTCTCCTCGACCAGGATGCGATGCATCACCGCGATCTGGCCCGCGGGGCCGCCAAAGCTCAGGCAGGCGACGCGGAGCCAGACACGGAAGGCTTCGCCGAAGTTGATGCCGTGACCGGCATCAGCTCCCGTTTGA
The DNA here is from genome assembly GCF_052076005.1 of Bradyrhizobium sp. 63_E2_N1_3. NCBI lineage: Bacteria > Pseudomonadati > Pseudomonadota > Alphaproteobacteria > Hyphomicrobiales > Nitrobacteraceae > Bradyrhizobium > Bradyrhizobium sp. 63_E2_N1_3. The sequence continues at coordinate 4,063,175 of NZ_CP197235.1, forward strand.
TTGGCGCGGGTGTCCATCACGCCTTCACCTTGTTGGTCGGCCAATTGTGGGTCTCGGCCGTAGCGTCGCGGCACCAGCGGTAGAAGGCGTCGTAGAGCGTCATGCCGGCTTCGAGCTGTTCAAGATCGTCGTCGTACATCCGCGACAGCCCGAGCGAGGCCGCGAGCAGGCCGGGCGCTTCCGGCGCGAGGTCGGGCCGCGCGGTGTCGGCGCCGCGGACCAGCGTGGCGAGCCGCAGCAGGGGCGGTGTTGCGATCCCGAACTCCTCGATCATCACGTCGAAGGTGCAGAGCTCGCCGCGGTGACTCCAGAACACGTTCTCGATGTCGAACGGCGCCGCGTTGAAACGCTCGCCCACGGCGACCACTTCAGAGGGCGCGACGAACAGGAACACCGCGTTGGGATCGACGAAGCGGCGGATCAACCAGGGGCAGGCGATGCGGTCGACCTTCGGCCGGGCCCGCGTCACCCAGACGGTGCGGCCCTTGGCGTCGCGCGGCGGCAGTTTTGCAGCATCGACCAGCGGCAGCTTTGCGTTCTTCCAGCCCTCGAAACCGCCTTCCAGCGTCTCGGCCTGCACGCCGAGCTGGCGCAGCCAGGCGGCCGTGCCCTGTGCGAGCTTTTCGCCGCGCAGGCAGGCGACGATGGCGGAACGGCCGGAGAATTCGCCGCCCCAATCCGGAACGTTGTCGTGGCTGAGCTTGATCGAGCCGGGAATCAGTCGCCGGTCGGCGGCAAAATCCTCGTCCGTGCGCACGTCGATCAGGACAGGGGCGTTCGCCGTGCCGATCAGCCGTGCCAATTTGTCAGATGATATCGTTGTGTAGGAAGACATGATGCGCCCTCGTAAGAACAAACGGGACGCGATACTTGGGCTTGTCGCCTCGTGGGGAGATCGCTCAATCCCCATGAGCGTCATTACAACGAAACCGCCCCGGGCTGTCAATCGGCTCGTTGACTTGATTTTGCCCGGACATTCCGCAGGTCTATATTGCGGGTCAACGGACCGGACCTTTCGGAGACTTTTCGATGCATTCCCATTCGACCGAGCAATGGACCCATGACCACGTCTTTCTGGGCGAGAAGCACGATGAGAACGAGCGGCGCACCTGGCTCGTGGTCGTCCTGACGCTGGTGATGATGGTCGGCGAGATCGTTGCCGGCTCGCTGTTCGGCTCGATGGCGCTTTTGGCCGACGGCTGGCACATGGGCACGCATGCGGCCGCGCTTGGCATTGCCGCCTTTGCCTACCGCTTCGCGCGCCGGCATCTGGGGAATGCGCATTTCACCTTCGGCACGGGCAAGTTCGGCGATCTCGCCGCCTTCTCCAGCGCGATCATCCTGGGTCTGATCGCGGTCGAGATCGCCTATGAGAGCGTGCTGCGTCTGTTCACGCCGGTGCCGATCGTCTATGGCGAGGCCATCGCGGTCGCCGCCCTCGGCCTCTGCGTCAACCTCGCCAGCGCGTGGTTGCTGCGCGACAGCCATGATCACCATCATCACGGACATGACCACGGCCATGACTACGGCCATGACTACGGCCTTGGGCATGCGCATGATGATCACGACGATCACGGTCATCACCACCATCATCACGACAACAATCTTCGTGCGGCCTATGTCCACGTCATGGCCGATGCGGCGACCTCGGTGCTGGCGATCGCAGCGCTGGTGGTCGCGATGTATTCGGGATGGGTCTGGGCCGATCCGGCCGTCGGCCTGATCGGCAGCGCCGTGATCGCGAGCTGGGCGTTCGGCCTGGTCAAGTCATCAGGCGCGGTGCTGCTCGACGTGCGCGCCGACGAGAAGCTCGAACGCACCATCCGCGCGCGGATGGAAGTCGGCGAGGACCGCGTCACCGACCTGCATCTCTGGCAGGTCGGCCCCGGCCATTGCGCCGTGCTGGTCTCGGTGGTGTCGGACAAGCCGAAGCAGCCGGCCGTCTATAAGAAGCGGCTCGCCGGGCTGAAGGGCCTGAGCCACGTCACGGTCGAGGTCGAGACCTGCCCGCATTGATGTGATCTGCCGAAACGGAATTCGGCGGCGCGGCCGGGGTTGATCCTCGGTCGCAGCCATACACGGCTCTGCAAGAGGGACCAAGGATGATGCCCAGGATCAAGTTTGCTCTCGCCGTCGCCGCGCTGGCTCTGTCCGGCCACGCGGCCGTTGCGCAGTCCGAGAAATCGGGCGTCGAAAAGCTCTACGTCCTCAATTGCGGGGAGGGCACCGCCGGCGATATCTCGCGCTGGACGCCCGGCCTGAACGAGGGCAAGGCGATGGATTTCGTCGACAGCTGCTATCTCATCAAGCACAGCAGCAAGGGCTGGTTTCTGTGGGACACCGGCATCGCCGATGCCGTCGCCGCCATGCCGAATGGCCTTGTCCCCGCCGATCCCAAGGCCGTCACCTGGCGCCGGCCGAAGACGTTGGCCGCCCAGCTCGAACAGCTCGGCCTCAAGCCGGATGACGTCAAGGCGATGGCGGTGTCGCACACGCATCCTGATCACACCGGCAATGTCGAGCTGTTCCCGCAGGCCATGCTCTACGTGCAGAAGGCCGAATATGACTGGCCCGGCGCCAACAACGAACCGCGCTTCAAGCCCTCGCACCCGGTCGAGTTGCTCGCGGGTGACAAGGACGTGTTCGGCGACGGCAGCGTGACCATCCTGTCGACGCCCGGCCACACGCCGGGACACCAGTCGCTGCTGGTGAAACTGCCGAAAACCGGTGCTTTGGTGCTGTCGGGCGATGCCGTCCACTTCAAGGACAATTGGGACAACCGCCGCGTCCCCAGCATGAACGCCAACAAGGACCAGAGCGCGGCGTCGATGCAGAAGATCGCCGACACGCTGACCAAGGAGAAGGCACAGCTCTGGATCAACCACGACAAGGCCCAGCGCGACAGTCAGAAGATGGCGCCTGAGTTTTACGACTAGCGTTTGCGCCGAGGCTGCTGCCATGACGCTGGCAGCAGCAGCGTGCTACGGCCCGGGAAAGCTCCGCGACAGGAGATGATCGTGGGAGAGTGGGCCGGGGTTGCGATCGCGCTGGCGTCGAGCAGCCTCGGCGGCACCGCCGCGGCGATCACCCGCTATCTCGTCGGCGGCGCCGATCCGGTTCTGCTGGCGATCCTGCGCTGGGGGATCGGCTTTCTCTGCCTGTTGCCGTGTGCGCTCCTGCTCGGCGTGCGCTGGCCGCAGCGACCCGACTGGCCGGCCGTGGCGCTGCTCGGCATCTGCTTCTTCGGCCTGTTCTTCATCCTCTACAATATCGCGGTGTCCTACACGACCGCCGCGCGCGCCAGTCTCGCGCTGGCGACGCTGCCGCTCCACACCATGGTCGTCGGTGCGATCCTCGGCGTCGAGCGGCTGACGGCGCGCAAGATCATTGGTGTTGGCATCGCCGTGCTCGGTGTGACAGCCGCGTTGGCAGCGGGGCTCGCCCAGAGCCCGCCCGGCGCCTGGCGCGGCGAGTTGATCATGACCGGTGCCGTGTTCTGCATGGCGTTCTACAACGTGCTGTCGCGCCCGCTGATGCAGCGCTCCAGCGCATTGGGTTTTCTCACCGTCGGCATGGGCGCGGGCGCCGCCGTGCTGGTGCTGGCGGGGCTCGTGAAGGGTAGCTTTGCGGCGCTCGATCACTTCACGACAGCGCAGTGGATTGCCGGCATCTATCTCGGCATCGGCGGCGGCGCGCTCGCCTTCATCCTCTGGGTGATGGCGCTGGCGCGGGCGACGCCGACCCGCGTTGCCAATACCATGACGGTCAATCCGATTGCCGCGACCTTGCTGGCGGCGCTGCTCATCGGCGAGCCGATCACGGCAAACCTTCTGATCGGGCTGGTTGCTGTGTTCGCCGGCATCTTTATCGCGACCAGCCAGGCGAAGCCGGCCTAGCTGCGCGGTGCCGTGACCGGGGGCGGGCTGGCGTCCGGTATCTTCTTCGGCTTGAGCGTGCCGGCGTAGAACGAGAGCAGCCAGACCAGGATGATGGCGAGGAGATAGACGCCCCAGGCCTGCGGCGGCGTGGTTGCCCAGCGCAGCAGGCCTTTGAAGGTGTGGGGCGGGCTGTTGTCTTCGCTCATGGCCCGCTTGTGCGCGAAAGCGGCTGCGCGGTCAATCCGGCCGCCGCTCGGTGCGGATCAGGAACAGCGCCGCCAGCGCCGAGAGGCTGAGTGCGGAGGAGACCATCAGCACCTTGGCGCCCATGACGTCGATGAGCAGGCCGAAGGCCAGCGGCGCCACCGCCTGCGCCATCCGTGCCGGCGCGCCGATGATGCCGAGGCGGTAGCCGAAATCCTTCGGGCCGAAGATCGACAGCGGCAGCGTGCCGCGCGCGATCGTGAGAATGCCGTTGCCCGAGCCGTGGAGCAGCGCAAACGCGCTTGCGGCGGGGGCGCCGAAGATGGCGAGGATTGCGGCGCCGAGCGGGTGGGTGACGCAGGCAAGGCGCGTCGACCACAGCGGATGGAAGCGGCTCAGAAAGCCCGCTTCGAGAATGCGCGCGGCCACCTGTGCCGGGCCGATCAGCGCGCCGGCGGCGATGGCCTCGACATGCGTCGCGCCCGTGGCCTCCAGCAGGCGCGGGAAATGGACGGCCATTGCGCCGGTGACGGTCCAGACCGCCGCGAACACGAAGGCGAGCAGCACCATGGTGCGGTCGAGCGGCAAATGCGGCTTCTCGGCCGTCGCCGCGGCCTGCCTGGCGCCCTTGATCGCCGGCAGCACGAAGAAGTTCAGGGGCAGGCCGATCAGGAGATTGGCGGCCGCCCAGGCAAAACAGGTCTCGCGCCAGCCGATATGGGACAGGCCCCAGGCGGTGAGGGGCCAGCCGACGGTGGAGGCGAAGCCTGCCATCAGCGTGATGCCGGTGATTGGCCTGCGCGCCTCGGTGCCGTAGATGCGGCTCAGCGCGGCGAAGGCGGCGTCATAGAGCCCCATCGCCATGCCGATGCCGAGCACGAGCCAGGCGAACGCCATCACCGCCAATGAGTGCGAGAGGCCGAGCAGGACGAGACCCGCGGCCATCGTCAGGTTCGAGACCGACAGCACCTGCCGGCCCCCGAACAGATCGATCTGCCGCCCGATGCGCGGGCCGAGCATCGCCGAGATCACGAGTGAGGCCGAGAACGCGCCAAAGATCCAGTTGGAGGAGACGCCGAGGTCGCGCGCCATGGGATCGGCGAGCAGCGCCGGCAGGTAGTAGCTGGAAGCCCAGGCCAGGGTCTGCGTGGTGCCGAGCGCCAGGATGATTGGAAGCTGGCGCTGGCTCATGTTGGTGCGAATCTGGTCTCGGTGTGCGGCGGTGTCATCGGTTGCATTTGCGGCCCGTGGCGAGAGTGCGTCAACAGCGTCCGCGACATATTCGATCTGCTGCGGACGGGAGCCCTGGTTGCGCACGGTTCGCGCGTGGCCTTTCGCTCGTCACGAATGCACGCCATAATGGCGCATGCAATTGACCTCGCGCCTCGCGCTGATGAACTGGCTGACCGGCCAGGGGCTCACGGGCCTGCCCGAAAACGAGCTGCTCCGCGGCTTCTGCGAGCGCTGCCGCGCCGAAGGGCTGGAACTCTCGCGCGGGCTCGTCGTGATCGACACGCTGCATCCGATCTATGAGGGCCGCGGCTTCCGCTGGAGCGACCGTCCCAGCAACGAGAGCGACGCGTTCGAATACGGCTCGACTGCCGAGGGCGACGCGGCCAGGAGCTGGCGCCGCTCGGTGTTCTTCCACATGCTCGAGCACGGCAACGACGAGATGGTGATTGATCTCGCCGATGCGCCCTCGATGGATTTCTCGCAGATCGGCGAGCTCGCGGAAAAAGGCCACAAGCACTATCTCGCCTTCGTGCATCGCTTCGGCGAGAACGGCGCGCTCGGCCTGATGGATTGCCTCTATTCCTGCTGGACCACGCGCCGCGACAGCGGCTTCTCCGAACCCGAGCTCGAAGCTCTGCGCGATCTCGTGCCGGTGCTGGGGCTCGCGATCAAGTCGGCGCAGCAGGTCGACATCGCGCGAACCCTCGGCCGCGTCTATCTCGGCCGCGATGCCTCCGCGCAGGTGCTGGGCGGGCGCATCACGCGCGGCGTCACCGAGCGCATCAACGCCGTGCTGTGGTATTCGGATTTGCGCGGCTCGACCGGGATCAGCGAGAGCATCGGCCCCGACGAGATCATCCCGTTCCTCAACGACTATGCCCAGGCCGTGATCGACGCGATCCACGATGCCGGCGGCGACGTCCTGAAGCTGATCGGCGATGGCGTGCTCGCGATGTTCTGGGGGGAGGACATGTCGGACGCGCGGCGCGCTGCGCTGCGCGCTGAGCATCTGTTCCGCAAGAACGTCGCTGCGCTGAACAAGCGGCGGGAGGCCGACGGCCGTCCCACGACGTCGGCCTATATCGGCCTGCATGTCGGCGAGGTCTTTTACGGCAATATCGGCAGCGCGGACCGGCTCGACTTCACCGTCGTCGGCCCCACCGTCAACGAGGTCAGTCGCATCGCCTCGATGAGCCGCTCGGTCGACCGCGAGCTGCTGGCCTCGGCCGAGTTCTACAAGGGCCTGGACGCCACCGGCCGTCGCTACCTCGTCTCCACCGGACGCTACGCGCTGCGCGGCATCGGCCGCGCGCAGGACCTCTACACGCTCGATCCTGAGGTCGATACGAGCGAGCCGGTGACCGGGAGCTACGAGCGATATCTGGCGAATTAGCGGCGGATCGCAGGGGCCGAGACATTGGGCGTTTTCGTTCGATCCTTGGCGGGCCATTGTTCGGAAAGCGGCGGCATCGAAGTCTCCTTGCCGGTCATGCGCTCAATTGCGACGGCGTAGACGGTGATGATGTCGAGCCGCGGGAAGAACCCCTTCGGTCGCGTCGTGTCTGGCTTGCCGTATTTGGCCATCAACGTTTCGCAGAACCGCTGCTTGATGCCCGTGTCGCCCACGACCCTGATGCGGCCGAACAGGCATATGCTTCGATAGGCGAGACCGGAATCGCATTCGAACCGGCCATAGTCGAAGACACCTTCGTGCTCATCGATCTCGATGCAGACGCGGGGATCTCGCTCGATGTTTGCGCGCAGATGTCCCCGGGCGGCCGTCGTGTGCAGATACACCTCACCGTCGAGCCAGAGATAGAGGAGCGGGATACAGTAGGGAAAGCCGTCCTCGCTGACTGTCGCAAGATGGCCAGCATATCCGCGTGCCAGCATCTCCAGGATCCGCTCCTGCGACATGGCGCGGTCCTCGCGACGGATTTGCGGTGAACTCATGGTGCAAGACGCTCCGCGCCGCGATCCGAATGAGCGGACATTTCAGGTTTCCTTGTTATCCGAAACAGGATAGAAAAATAGTGGTCTTGAGCAAAGGTCCACTTGGTCCTAATGCGGCATACCACTTCTCGACGTGCGGCTCACCCTGTCGGACGAGGACCCGTGAAGAGCAGGCAGAGCTGGGCAGAACTCTATTCCTTCAGCGTCGACCGTACTGCGGAGGCGCCGGTATTCCGCCAGATCTACCTCGAACTACGATCGGCAATTCTGTCCGGAGCGCTTCGTCCGGCGGCCAAGTTGCCCTCGACGCGCGACCTTGCGGCGCAGCTCGGCGTCTCGCGTACCGCGGTTGTTTCGGCTTTCGAGCAGCTGCTGGCCGAAGGTTATGCCTTCGGCCGGAAGGGGGCGGGGACTTACGTTGCGTCCGATCTGCCTGAACCGTTTGCCGCGCCTCATGGCCGCAAGACGCGGACGGCACCGGCCGCGGCAGGCGTGGCCTCCTTTCACGGCCTCGGCGATTTCGTCGATGTGACGACGCAGAATGACGAGCGTCCCTTCAACCTGGGTCGCACGCTGTTGGATGCACGTAGCGCCGAATTGTGGCGCAAACTGACGGCGCGCACGCTGCGATCGTTTGAGCGACATCATCTCGGCTATGGCGATCCGCGTGGTTTGCTGGAGCTGCGCAAGTCGGTTTGCGACTATCTTCGGGCCGCACGCGGCGTGCGCTGCGAGGTCGACCAGATCGTGATCACCGCCGGCACGCAGCAAGCCGTGGACATCGTCGCACGTGTCATGCCCGGGCCGGACAAGGAGGTCTGGATCGAAGACCCCGGCTATACCCTGACCCGTCTTACGCTCGCTGCGTCGGGCGCGAAGGTTTGCGCCATCCCGGTTGACCAGCACGGCGTCAACGTCACGGAAGGGATCCGCCGCGCCCCGAAGGCGCGCGCAGTTTTCATAACGGCCTCGCATCAGTTTCCGACAGGCGTTCCCCTGTCGATGGCGCGCCGCCTCGAACTTCTCGCCTGGGCCCGCGAGTCCGGCGCCTGGATCATCGAGGACGATTACGCCAGCGAATTCCGCTACGGCGGCCGTCCCCTCGCTTCGCTTCAGGGCCTGGATGAGGCCGGCCGTGTCATTTACGTCGGAACTCTCAACAAGGCGCTCTTCCCGGGACTGCGGCTTGGCTACGCCGTGCTACCACACCCGCTGGTGCGGAATTTCGTTGCCGCGCGCTATCTGATCGACCGTCAACCGTCGAGCCTCTGCCAATCCGTTGCCGCGGCCTTCATGGAAGAGGGGCATTTCGCAGCCCACATCCGCAGAATGCGGGAAGTGTACCGCCGCCAGCGCGATACAATGGTTGCGGCACTGAGGCGGCGCCTGGGCGACCATTTGTCGGTCGAGCCGCCGGACCAGGGCATGCACCTGGTTGCCTACACGCGACGGGGACTGTCCGACGTGAAGATCGAACGGGCCGCTCGCGACCACGGCGTCACCGTTCGCGCGATGAGCCGCCACTATATCGAGGCCCCGGCGCAGTCGGCGCTGATGCTGGGCTTCAGCGGCTACCCGCAGCAGACCATTGCGCCGGCGGTTGCCCGACTGGCGCGGGCCATCGCCACTGATTGCGTACCGGACTAGCACCGCGCCGGCACTTCGTCGCCCACCATGGCCGGCTGCCGATCCAGCGCCACGGCGGGAGAGAGCCAGATCACCAGCGCCTGCACGCCGAACACCGCGGCTGCGAGATACAGGCAGGCCTCTGCGCTCCAGAGGCCGCCGACGATCGCGCCAAGCGCCGAGCCGAGCGGGCGGGCGCCGTAGCTCATAATGTTGATGGCGGAGACGCGTCCGAGCAGGCGCGGCGGCGTCACGGATTGGCGCAGGGTCGTGGTCGAAATCACCCACAGGATCGGCCCGACGCCGAGCAGGAAGAAGCTCAAGGCCGCGAGCCAGGGCGAGGGGACCAGCACCGTCAGCGCCATCACCACCGCAGCGACGAAACCCGTGACCGGGCCAAGGCCGACCACCGTGCCGAAGGCGATGCGCTTCATCACGCGCGTGGCGAACAGCGCGCCGATCACCATGCCGACGCCGTACATCGTCAGCACGGTGCCGACGCCTGCGGCGGTCAGGCCGAGATGGCGTACCGCATAGGGCACGAACACGGCGATCTGGAGGAACCAGCCGGTGTTGAAGATGAACTGGGTGATGAACACCGGCCGCAGCAGCGGATGGTGGAACACGAAGGCCGCGCCCTCGCGGATGTCCTGGAACGGATGGCGCCGCGGCGAGGGCGTCCGGGTGGGCTCGTAGATGCCGGAGAGCAGCACGACCGCGACGGCCGAAAGCGCCGCGGCGAAGCCGAAGGCCGGGCTCGCGCCCCACCAGCCGACCAGTGCGCCGCCGAGCGCAGGCCCGCTTGCAAAGGCGATGGTGCGGGCGAGCTCGATGCGGGCATTTGCCGACGGCAAGAGCTCCGCGCTCACCAGCGAGGGCACCAGGGCCGGCGCCGCCACGCTGTAGACGACCGTGCCGCATACGGCGGCAAAGCCGAGCAGAGCCAGCAGCGGCAAATTGAGCGCGCCAAGTGTAAGCAGCAGCACGATGGCCGCCAGCGCGACCGCGCGCAGCGCTTCGGCACCCGCCATCAGCGAGCGGCGGGAGATGCGGTCGGCGAGCAGGCCGGCCGGAATGGCGAACAGGACGAAGGGCAGGGTGAGGGCGGTCTGGAGCAGGCCGGTCTGGCCTTCCGCAACACCCAGCGTGAGCACGGCGACGATCGGGGCCGCGGCCAGCGCGATCTGCTCGGCCGATTGCGCCGCCAAGTTGGACCAGGCGAGGCGGTTGAAGGTGTCGGGGAGGCGAAGCGGGTTTGACATGGCGCATTTCCTGCAAAGTCGTGTTGGCGCCAGTATCCGCCCCCGAGGACGGCCAAACCCACCCGCTTCCCGACAGGGCGGCGGATAACCGCCACGTCGGGAACTCATGCGGCTAGATGCAGTTGCAAATGAGTTGCAATAAGATTCGACTTCGGTATTCTCCTCCTATGGATGCTCGCTCGCCCGATTTGACCCAAGATGCCGCCGGCTGGCGCACTGATGCGCCTGCTACCAAGAGCCTCGCCGAGGTGAACGCCACGATCGCCATCCCCACGGCGGGGGTGTGGTGGCGGCGATTCCTCGCCTTTGTCGGCCCCGGCTACCTGGTCTCGGTCGGCTACATGGACCCCGGCAACTGGGCGACCGACCTCGCCGGAGGGTCGAAGTTCGGCTACACGCTGCTTTCGGTCATCCTGCTCTCGAATTTGATGGCGATCCTGCTCCAGTCGCTTGCGGCGCGGCTCGGCATCGTCACCGACCGCGACCTCGCGCAGGCCTGCCGCGCGACCTATTCGCCGGCGGTGAACTTCCTGCTCTGGCTCGCCTGCGAGGCGGCGATCATCGCCTGCGATCTCGCCGAGGTCATCGGCACAGCGATTGCGCTCAAACTGCTGTTCGGCATTCCCCTGATCGGCGGCGCGCTGCTTGCCGCGCTCGATGCGTTCCTGCTGCTGCTCCTGATGAACCGCGGCTTTCGCTTCCTCGAAGCGTTCGTCATCGCGATGCTTGTCGTGATCGCGGTCTGCTTCGTGGTCCAGATCGTGGCCGCCGCGCCGCCGATGGCGGAAGTCCTGCACGGCTTTATGCCGAAGACCGAGATCTTCACCAACCCGGAAATGCTCTACATCGCGATCGGCATCATCGGCGCGACCGTGATGCCGCATAATCTCTATCTGCACTCCTCGATCGTGCAGACGCGTGCCTATGAGCGCAACGACACCGGCCGGCGCGAAGCGATCAAATGGGCGACGACGGACTCGACCATCGCCCTGATGCTGGCACTGTTCATCAATGCCGCGATCCTTGTCGTGGCAGCCGCGACCTTCCACAAGAGCGGCCATTCCGACGTCGCCGAAATCGGGCAGGCCTTCGAGCTGTTGTCGCCGCTGCTCGGCCTCGGTATCGCCTCGACGCTGTTTGCGATTGCGCTGCTCGCCTCGGGCCTGAACTCGACGGTGACGGCGACGCTTGCCGGCCAGATCGTGATGGAGGGGTTTCTCGACCTGCGCCTGCCGAGCTGGGCACGCCGATTGCTGACGCGCGGCATCGCCATCGTGCCGGTGATCGTCGTCACCGCGATCTATGGCGAGCGCGGCACGGCCGATCTGCTGGTGTTCAGCCAGGTCGTGCTATCGATGCAGCTGCCCTTCGCCGTCATCCCGCTGGTGCGCTTCGTCTCGGATCGGCGCAAGATGGGGAAGTTCGCGATACCGCCATACGTCGCCGCGATCGCGTGGATCGTCGCGGGCATCATCGTGATTTTGAACGTGAAGTTGCTGGTGGATACGCTGTTCGGGTGAGTGTTCGCCCAACACACCGCCGTCGTCGCCCGGCTTGACCGGGCGACCCAGTATTCCAGAGACGGTTGTGATTGAGCCGAGAAGCCGCGGCGTACTGGATGCCCCGGTCAAGCCGGGGCATGACAGCGAGCTAGTCCTGCGGCTCTGACGTCGCGTCACCTTGCGCATCGATGCGCAGCCAGCCTGACGGCGCAAGGCGCTGCTGCGGCAGGAAGCGGGCCTTGTAGTCCATCTTCTTCGAGCCCTCGATCCAGTAGCCGAGATAGACGTAAGGCAGCCCCTGGCGGCGGGCGCGGGCGATGTGGTCGAGGATCATGAAGGTGCCCATCGACCGGCTGACCTGGCTCGGCTCGAAGAACGAATAGACCATCGACAGGCCGTCGCTGAGCACGTCGGTCAGCGCCACCGCGATCAGCTCCTCGCCGCGGCCGGTGATACCGCTGTCGGGGCCGCGCTTGCGGTACTCGATGATGCGGGTCTCGACATGGCTGTCCTCGACCATCATGGCGTAGTCGAGCACGGTCATGTCGGCCATGCCGCCATGGCGGTGGCGGGAGTCGAGATAGGCGCGGAACACCGAATATTGCTCGGAGGTCGGCACCGCACTGCGCTGCTCGCCGATGATGTCGGCGTTGCGCGCGATCACCTTGCGGAAGTTTCGGGAGGGGCGGAATTCGTTGGCGACCACCCGGACGGAGACGCAGGCGCGGCACTGGTCACAGGCCGGCCGGTAGGCGATCGACTGGCTGCGGCGGAACCCGCCATGGGTCAGGAGGTCGTTGAGGTCGCCCGCGCGCTCCCCCACGAGGTGCGTAAACACCTTGCGCTCATGCCGGCCCGGCAGATACGGGCAGGGAGAGGGCGCCGTGAGGTAAAATTGGGGGGTGTCGCGCGAGTGCTGGGTCAAGGGACGTCGTGGGCCTCCAAAGTGGGCATTAACATCGCGCTACGAAGGCCCCCGGTCAATCGGTCTACTCGGCAGGTCAGATCACTCAGTTTAGTCGGTCCTGGTTGATAGGTTCTTGATCATCAGGCTCTCAGTAGGTCCTTGCGGCCTGCGGCACGGGCGCGCGGACAGAATTGTTGATCACGACCGTTCCCAGCACGACATCATGCAGCAGGCGCCGGCGGCCGTTGAACAGCCCAACCAGCACCACGAAAGGTGTCAGGAACGAGACCGTCACCCAGAACAGCACGGCATGGGTGGCGCCGAGCACGAAATAGCCGGGCGCGCCGTACCAGGTGCGCAACTCCAGATCCATCAGGCGCATGCCGATCGTCGCGGACGACGGACCGCCGATGCAGGCACCGTAATAGACGATCGCCCAAACAACGGAGGCCGGCCAGGCCAGCCAGAACAGCGCCCAGCCGATGCCGAGCGTGACGATGCCAAACAGCGCGATGAAGATGTAGCCGAGGATCACGGGAACGGAGATCACGACCATGTCGATCAGGAACGCGAACGCCCGCCGCGTTGCCACGCCACGGAACAATTCCGGGTGCAGATAGGGATCGAAGGCGTGCGGTTGCATGGCGCCGTCATTGCGCCAGGCATTGCCCGAGTCCGAATACGACATAGTCCGTTCTCCCAAGGGAAACTCCCGTGGCAGGACATGGGAGCAAGTCATCCCCGTGCCAAGGGCGTGCGGGCGTCAACAAGCCGAAATATTCCGGCAATTCGGGGGCGGGGCTGTTACCGCTGTCGTTCAGGGAAGGCGTCGTAGGGTGGGCAAAGGCGCGTTAGCGCCGTGCCCACCATCGTTCCGCGATCGCTAGCTGGCATGGTGGGCACGCTTCCGCCTTCGCTCTTCGAGCTACGGCGGACAAGCCGCTTGGCCCATCCCGCGATACCTTACGTTTGGCTCCGCAGCTTCTCCGCCACCTTCGGCGCAAAATAGCTGAGCACGCCGTCGGCGCCGGCGCGCTTGAACGCCAACAGGCTCTCCATCATCGCGCGCTCGCCGTCGAGCCAGCCATTGTTGGCGGCCGCTGCGATCATCGCGTATTCGCCGGAGACCTGGTAGGCGAAGGTCGGCATCGCAAAGGTGTCCTTCACGCGCCGGACCACGTCGAGATAGGGCATGCCGGGCTTCACCATCACCATGTCGGCGCCCTCGGAGATGTCGAGATCGACCTCGCGCAGCGCCTCGTCGGTGTTGGCGCTGTCCATCTGGTAGGTGCGCTTGTCGCCGGTGAGCGTCTTGGCCGAACCGATGGCGTCGCGGAACGGGCCGTAGAAGGCGGAGGCGTACTTTGCCGCATAGGCCATGATCTGCACGTCGAGCAGGCCAGAGCGGTCCAGCCCCTCGCGGATCGCGGCGACGCGGCCGTCCATCATGTCGGAGGGCGCGATGATGTCGCAGCCGGCTTCGGCCTGGACCAGCGCCTGACGCACCAGCACGGCGACCGTCTCGTCGTTCAAAATCTTGCCGTCGGAGATCAGGCCGTCATGGCCGTGGCTGGTGAAGGGATCGAGCGCGACGTCGCAGAGGATGCCGATGTCAGGAAACTCCTTCTTGATCGCGCGCACCGCCTGGCAGACCAGGTTGTTCGGATTGGTCGCCTCGGAGCCTTCCTCGTCGCGCAGGGACGGGTCGGTGTAGGGAAACAGCGCGAGGCAGGGGATGGTGAGCTTCATGGCGCGCTCGGCCTCGCGCACGGCCTGGTCGACGCTGAGGCGGTCGACGCCCGGCATCGAGGCGATCTGCTCGCGCTTGTTGTTGCCGTCGATCAGGAACAGCGGCCAGATCAGATCGTCGGTGGTCAGCACGTTCTCGCGCACCATGCGCCGGGCCCATTCGGCCTTGCGGTTGCGGCGCGGGCGGACGGCCAGATCGAGGGCAGGGGAGGCACTGGCGCCATCCCGGCGCGAAACCTCGCGCAATTCGATCGGACGTCCGTATTTGATCGCCATCATTCTTCCTCCGGCTGGAATTATTCTTATACCAGCTCGCATGGTTCCCGCCACCGCGGCTTGACCTGCCGCAAGGCAAAATTGAGGTCACTCGGGCAGCCGATTGATTTTGCGGGGCGAAGCAGCCAGAAGGGGACCATGTCCGAAATCTCCACCCGCGATGCGGCCCGCGACGGCGCCAGTGCCAGGGACGCCGCCAGAGACAACGCCAGAGACAACGCGATGTCGGTGGCGGCGATCTCGTCGGAGCGCCCCGAGTCCGACGACAATGTCTGGACGCGCCGGCTCGTGCTGTTCCTGCGCGTGATGGCGCTGCTGTCGATTCTGAAGGGCCTCTATCACTGGGCCCAGGTCACCGGCTTCGTCGGCGGCGAGGACGAGGCGTTCGAGAACCAGTCGATGGCCTGGCAGGCCGCCACCGTCTATTTCGCCGTGATCGAGCTCGTTGCCGCGGTCGGCCTCTGGCTCGCGACGCCGTGGGGCGCGGTGGTGTGGCTGACGACCGTCGTGTCGATGGCGGTGATCGAACTGATGTTCCCGGGCATCTACGGCGGCAGCCTGATCGTCGTCGGTGTCGAAGCCTTCATGCTCGCCGCCTATCTCGCGCTCGCCTGGATGGCCGCGCGCGAGCGGCCGCCGTAGCGCGCTTACGATTTCAACGCACACTCACACTCTCTCGTGCCCCGGACGCAGCGCAGCACGCAGTGATGCGCTGCTGAGCCGGGGCCCAGCTCTCCACGATCTCGTTTGCGGCTTCTGGGTCCCGGCTCTGCGCTCCGCTTCGCTGCGCTTGTCCGGGACACGAGAGCGGCATTTCCGAAGTCGTGGCTTGGTTGACCGTTCGTTGCCTAAAATTCGAGGTAACTTTTCATTGACTCCGTGCGTTCCGCCACAGCTCTTACGCGCCCGTTTCGAAACGGGGCGGCCCTGTACTGGAATGCGACAGAGGTGGCGGACGGAGGGTGAACAGGACCTTGCGAGGGTCAACAGACGGTTGCGAAAAGCCCTTGTGACACAGGCTTAATCCGCAATTCACTGTCTTAAATTCATGATCTCTTTATTCTCTTATTTAAGCCGATCTTCAAACGCCCCCCCTTAAGTTGCACCTATCAGACGGAGCACAAGTTTCGTCGAATGAGTGTCGATAAAAACGACAACAGGGGAAGTGTCATGATGAAAGCCGTCGCAACTGCGGCAGATACCGCAGAGCGCGTCTCCGGCCAGCAGGGTTCGGTGCAGTCGCTCTATCTGGAAGCTTTGACTCTGGTGGAGCGGCTGCATCGCCGGCTCCTCGACGTCATCAAGGATGAATTCGATCGCCGCGGCCGTGCGGACATCAACTCGGTCCAGGCGCTCCTGCTCTACAACATCGGCGACAAGGAGCTGACCGCGGGCGAGCTGCGCACGCGCGGTTACTATCTCGGCTCCAACGTCTCCTACAATCTGAAGAAGCTCGTCGAGCTCGGCTTCCTCGATCATCAGCGCTCGCGCGTTGATCGCCGCTCGGTGCGCATCCGCCTGACCCCGCAGGGCCAGGAAGTCCGCCGCATCGTCGACTCCCTCTACCAGAAGCACGTCAAGACGGTGGAGCAGGTCGGCGGCATCTCGGGCGAGGAGTTCTCGACCCTCAACAAGTCGCTGCACCGCCTCGAGCGGTTCTGGACCGACCAGATCCTGTATCGTCTCTGAGTTCTTTGCGACGGGACTTGGCCAAGCCGGCCCATAACAAGACCGGCAAGCCTCCCGAACGTGCCTGACCTCCCCAAGCGCGCCGGCCCGGCTTTGCCCGGACCGGTGCGTTTTGTCGTTTCGCGACTGCGAAATAATGACCCGGCCGGGCGGAACCAGTTCCCCGCACCGCAGTTGTTACTGCGGATCGGAGGATGCGATGCTGGTCGAGCGCGGGCTTCAGGCAATGAACGTCGAACTCGTGAGCGACGCCTATGCCATCGCAGCGAATTACCTCCGCCGTTCCGGCGCGATTCCCGACACGCTGGTCACCAACGAAAGCCTGCTCGAGATCATCATCAAGCTGCTCCAGCACGGCGAATTGAACAAGATCAGGCTCGCCAACAAGGCCATTGGCCGGTTCGAGGCCCAGTCCGGGGCCCGCGCGGTTGCCTGATCAAAACTCCCAAAATTCGACAGAACCAGAGGGTGACATGGAAGCTGCCATCGACCGGATCATGCAGACTTATGACCTGCTTGCGAACCGCACGTCCGCGGCGAGCGCGGAGGCGCGGGCCAAGGTCACGAACTATCTCAATACGTTGATGGAAGCCGGCGAGAAGGACACCCACAGGTTGACGGTGTGCGGACTGACCTATCTGCGCCAGCTCGACGGCAGCGTCGATCCCGTGAAGGCGGGGTATACCGGGCTGTAGGGGCAAGTCCGGCCCGCACGGATTTTAAGGTCCAAATCGGACCCTTCAGGACTGATCGGGGCGGACGGTTCAAGCAGCCGTCCTCTTGCCCGGATCCTTCAATCCCCACCATATCTTGCATAAATATCAGGCCCGACCCGCAAATACTTGGCCGGGGGCGGGTGATGTGGTAGATCGCGCTCGCCGCTTCCGATCGCCACACCAGACCGCCCGTAGCCCGCCAAAAGGCTGCGGCGGTGGAGATATTCGCAAGATGACCTCAGCCAGAACCGCCTCCGCGCCCGACTCGTTTTTCACCGCCTCGCTCGACCAAGCCGACCCGGAAATCGCCGCCGCCATCAAGGGCGAGCTCGGCCGGCAGCGCCATGAGGTCGAGCTGATCGCCTCCGAGAACATCGTCAGCCGTGCCGTGCTGGAAGCGCAGGGTTCGGTGATGACCAACAAGTACGCAGAGGGTTATCCGGGCGCGCGCTACTATGGCGGTTGTGAGTGGGTCGACGTCGCCGAGAACCTCGCGATCGATCGCGCCAAGAAGCTGTTCGGCGCCAACTTCGCCAATGTGCAGCCGAACTCCGGCAGCCAGATGAACCAGGCCGTGTTTCTGGCGCTGCTGCAGCCCGGCGACACCTTCATGGGCCTCGACCTCGCGGCCGGCGGCCATCTCACCCACGGCTCGCCCGTCAACATGAGCGGCAAGTGGTTCAAGGCCGCGCACTACACCGTGCGCCGCGAGGACCAGATCATCGACATGGACGCGGTCGCCAAGCAGGCCGAAGAGGTCAAGCCCAAGCTGATCGTCGCCGGCGGCTCGGCCTATTCGCGCGCCTGGGACTTCAAGCGCTTCCGCGAGATCGCGGACAGCGTCGGCGCGTACCTCCTGGTCGACATGGCGCACTTCGCCGGTCTCGTCGCCGGCGGCGTGCATGCCTCGCCCGTGCCGTATGCCCACGTCACCACCACCACCACGCACAAGTCGCTGCGCGGTCCGCGCGGCGGCCTGATCCTCTCGAACGACGAGGCGCTCGCCAAGAAGCTCAACTCGGCGATCTTCCCGGGCCTGCAGGGTGGGCCCCTGATGCATGTGATCGCGGCGAAGGCGGTCGCCTTTGGCGAAGCGCTGCGTCCGGACTTCAAGATCTATGCGAAGAACGTCGTCGAGAACGCCAAGGCGCTGGCCGAGGCGATGAAGAGCCACGGGTTCGATATTGTCTCCGGCGGCACCGATAACCATCTGATGCTGGTCGACCTCAGGCCGAAGGGCCTGAAGGGCAACGTCTCGGAGAAGGCGCTGGTCCGCGCCGCCATCACCTGCAACAAGAACGGCATTCCGTTCGACCCCGAAAAGCCCTTCGTTACCTCGGGCCTGCGTCTCGGCACCCCGGCGGCGACGACCCGCGGTTTCGGCGTCGCCGAGTTCCAGCAGGTCGGCGGCATGATCGCCGAGGTCCTCAACGCGATCGCGCAGTCCGACGACGGCAAGGCGCCGCTGGTCGAAGCCGCGATCAAGGAGCGGGTCAAGGCGCTCACCGATCGGTTCCCGATCTATCAGTAAAGCCTAGGGTAAACGGATGCGCTGCCCGAACTGCAACAGTCTCGATA
Organism: Bradyrhizobium sp. 63_E2_N1_3; assembly: GCF_052076005.1. NCBI lineage: Bacteria > Pseudomonadati > Pseudomonadota > Alphaproteobacteria > Hyphomicrobiales > Nitrobacteraceae > Bradyrhizobium > Bradyrhizobium sp. 63_E2_N1_3. The sequence continues at coordinate 4,081,748 of NZ_CP197235.1, forward strand.
CGCAGGTAAAGGACTCGCGTCCGACCGAGGATTCTTCCGTGATTCGCAGGCGGCGCGTGTGCGTCGCCTGCAATTTCCGCTTCACCACTTTCGAGCGCGTGCAGTTGCGCGAGCTCACGGTGATCAAGCGCAACGGCCGCCGCGTGCCGTTCGACCGCGACAAGCTGATGCGCTCGGTGTCGATCTCCTTGCGCAAGCGGCAGGTCGAGCCGGAGCGGGTCGAGAAGATGGTCTCCACCATCGTCCGCGAGCTCGAGACCGGTGGCGAGGCCGAGATCTCCTCCGAGGTGATCGGCGAGACCGTGATGGAGCATCTGCGCACGCTCGACGACGTCGCCTATGTGCGCTTTGCCTCGGTCTATCGCAATTTCCGCGAGGCCAAGGATTTCGCCGACGTGCTCGGCGAGCTCTCCGGTGAGGAGGAAGCGCGGCTCGCCGCGATCCGCAAATGATCTTCCGGATCCTGGAGGATCAGTTCGCGCAGAAGGCCCGCGAGTCCAAGGACGCCGATCGCCGCTTCATGCAGCTTGCGCTGGCGCTGGGCAAGCGCGGGCAGGGGCGCACCTGGCCCAATCCTGCCGTGGGCGCTGTCATCGTCAAAGACGGGGTCATCATCGGCCGCGGCTGGACGCAGCCAGGCGGGCGACCGCATGGCGAGCCCGAAGCGCTGCGCCGGGCCGGCGAGGCCGCGCGAGGCGCCACGCTCTATGTCACGCTGGAGCCGTGCTCGCATTTCGGCAAGTCGCCGCCTTGCGCAGACGCGGTGATCGCCGCCGGCATCACGCGGGTGGTCGCGGCGATCGAGGATCCCAATCCGGAAGTGGCGGGCCAGGGTCATGCGCGTTTGCGTGCCGCCGGCATCACGGTGGATGTGGGTCTGTGCGCGGCGGAGGCCGCGTTCGACCATGCCGGGCATTTTCGCCGCATCCGTGACAAGCGCCCGCATGTGATCCTGAAGCTCGCGGTCTCGCCTGACGGCAAGATCGGTACGGCTGGAGGCAAGCCGCTTGCGATCACGGGCGAGGCCGTGCGCAATCGCGTGCATCTGCTCCGCGCCCAGAGCGACGCCATCCTGGTCGGCATCGGCACGGTGCTGGCGGATGATCCGCAGCTCAATTGTCGCCTGCCGGGCATGGAAGCGCGTTCTCCCATACGCGTCGTGCTCGACCGGAATCTGCGCATTTCGGCCGCGAGCCAGCTTGGTCGTTCCGCGCGGGAGACGCCGCTCTGGGTGATCGGCTCGGAGCTTGCGGAAGCCGCCGCCGCCACGCGGCTCGGAGCGGCAGGCGCTCAGATCATCCGCGTACCGCCGGGAAACGCTTCCGGGCTTGATCTTTCGGCCGTGCTGCATGTGCTGGCGGAGAAAGGCATCACACGGCTGATGGTCGAGGGCGGCAGCCGTGTCGCGGCGTCCTTCGTCGCGGCCGACCTCGCCGACGAGATCTGGCTGTTCCGCGGAGCGGAAGGGGTCGGCCCGGGCGGCGTCGATGCGCTCGATGCATTGCCCCTGTCGAAAATCACGCAGTCGCAGGCCTATAAGGTTCATGCTAGCGAGACATTCGGCAAGGATACTCTCACCATCTACGAGCGCGCGTAATGTTCACTGGCATTGTCACCGATATCGGCGAGATCGTCGGCTTCACGCCAACAGCGCAGGGCCAGTTGCACAGGCTGCGCATCGCTTGCCGCTACGATCAGACCACCATCGCCGACGGCGCCTCGATCGCCTGCAACGGCGTCTGCCTGACGGTGGTTGCTTCCGGCGTCGAAGGCGGCAGAACCTGGTTCGACGTCGATGCCGCCGCCGAGACGCTGGCGCTGACAACTGCAAAGCACTGGAAGGTCGGAACGAGGCTCAATCTCGAGCGCGCGCTCAAGATCGGCGACGAGCTCGGCGGCCATATCGTCGCCGGCCATGCCGACGGTGTCGCCACCCTCGTCAGTCGCGAGGATCTGCCTGATATGGCGCGGTTCGAGCTCTCGACCACGCGGGAGCTCGCGCGCTTCATCGCCACCAAGGGCTCGATCACGCTCGACGGCGTGTCGCTGACGGTCAATACGGTGAGAGACGTGACCTTTTCGGTGCTGATCATTCCGCATACCCTGACGGTCACGACGATCGGCGGCTGGAAAGCGGGCGCCGAGGTCAATATCGAGGTCGACCTGATGGCCCGCTATGCAGCGCGGCTGACGGAATTGAAGTGACGGCGGAGCCGTCATTCCGGGATGGTCCGAAAGACCAGACCGCAGGTGCGCAATTGCGCACCGGGGAATCTCGAGATTCCGGGCTCGATGCTTCGCATCGCCCCGGAATGACAGTGTCTTTGAACTTGGCTTACATGCGTCCGGCGACTACATAGCGCCGACCTCTGTAGAACGGATTTAGACGATGGCAGACGCGCGACGCGCACCCCTGAAGGACCAGACCGACATTTCCGGCGCACGCGCGCTGATTGTCGAGGCGCGGTTCTATGACGATCTCCAGGATGCGCTTCTGGACGGCGCGGTGACCGAGCTGAAGGCGGCTGGTCTGACGCATGACGTCATCACGGTTCCCGGCGCGCTGGAAATCCCGGCGGCGGTCGCCATCGCGATCGATGCCGCGGCGGCGAACGGCAAGCCCTATGACGCGGTGATCGCGCTCGGCTGCGTGATCCGTGGCGACACCATCCATTTCGAGATCGTCTCGCAGGAATCCTCGCGCGCGCTGATGGATCTTGCGGTTTTGCGAAAGCTGCCGCTGGGCAACGGCATCCTCACCGTCAACACCGAGGCGCAGGCCTGGGCGCGGGCGCGCGCCAGCGAGCTCAACAAGGGCGGCGATGCCGCGCGCGCCGCGCTTGCGATGCTGCGCATCAAGCGCCGGCTGGCGCGGGCTTGATCATGGCCGATCACAGCAAAAAGCCGCCAGCCGGCACCGAGAAGAAAGCGAACCGGCGCGGTGCGGCGCGGCTCGCGGCCGTCCAGGCCCTGTATCAGATGGACATCGCCGGCGCGGGCATCAACGACATCTTTGCCGAGTTCGAGAGCCACTGGCTCGGCAACGAGGTCGAGGGCGATACTTACCTGCCGGCGGAAGCGGCCTTCTTTCGCGACGTGGTCTCCGGCGTCGTGCGCGACCAGAAGATGCTCGATCCCCTGATCGACGAGGCGCTGTCGAAGGGCTGGCCGCTGAAGCGGATCGAGGCCATCCTGCGCGCGGTGCTGCGGGCAGGGGCCTATGAGCTCCAGCATCGCAAGGACGTGCCAGGCCGCGTCGTCGTGTCAGAATATGTCGACGTTGCGAATGCCTTCGTCGACCGCGAGGAAACCGGCATGGTCAACGCCGTGCTCGACCAGATCGGCCGCCAGTTCCGCGGCGACGAGTTCGGGCGGGGGTAGTTATCCATTCCGCTGTCATCACCCGCGAAGGCGGGTGATCCAGTACGCCGCGCCAGCGGTTATTGACATCGAGCGTCTCGGCGTACTGGATCGCCCGGTCAAGCCGGGCGATGACAGTGGAGTTTGGGGCTAGCGCCGATGACGAACGCACCGGAAACCTCCGCCGAAGACTCCCTCATCGCGCGCTATTTCAAGCCGCTGGCGACTGACCCCGGCGCGTTCGGGCTGGTCGATGATGCCGCGGTGCTGTCCTCGTCCGGCGACGACATCGTGGTCACCACCGATGCCGTCGTCGAAGGCGTGCATTATCTTGCCACCGATCCGCCCGACACCATCGCGCGCAAGGCGCTGCGGGTGAACCTGTCGGATCTCGCAGCCAAGGGCGCGGCGCCCGCCGGCTTCGTGCTGACGCTGGCGCTGCGCAGCAAGGAGGATGGCTGGCTCAGGCCGTTCGCGGACGCGCTCGGCGAGGACGCCAAGACCTTTGCGTGCCCACTGCTTGGCGGCGACACGGTGTCGACGCCGGGGCCGCAGATGATCTCGATCACCGCCTTCGGCCGCGTGCCGAAGGGACGGATGGTCGGCCGTACTGGCGCGCGGCCGGGCGACCTCATCCTGGTGACGGGAACGATCGGCGATGCCGTGCTCGGCCTCAGCGTGCTCACAGGCGGCGCCGCGGCCGGGGCGCTCGCGTCCGAACAGCAAGCGAAGGAGATGCTGGTCTCACGCTATCGCGTGCCGCAGCCGCGCAATGTGCTGGCGCAGGCCGTGCGCGACCACGCGACGGCCGCGATGGATGTCTCCGACGGGCTCGCCGGCGATCTGGCGAAACTCTGTGCAGCGTCGGGCGTTTCGGCCACGGTTGACGTCGCGAACGTGCCGCTCTCGGCTGCTGCGGCCGGCCTGATCGCGCGCAACGCTATTTGCGTTGAGACGCTGCTCGCCGGGGGCGACGACTACGAGGTGCTGTGCACGGTGCCGCCGGCGCAAAGTGAGGCGCTGATTGCCGCAGGGCAGGCGGCGGGCGTGGCCGTTACGGCGATCGGCACGATCGTCGCGGGCCGCGAACGGCCGCGCTTTTTGGACGGTCAGGGCCAGGAACTGGCCTTGAAGCGCCTGTCCTACAGCCACTTCTGAATTCGACTCGCCTCAAGCCCGATCTGTCCGGATTTGCCGGTCGCCGCTTGCCGCAACCCCGACGAAAGCAAGTAGATGTATCCGAACCGTTGGTGCGAATGCAGCCAATGGATTTGATTCGATGACGGCGGCCGTTGCGGGTTTGAGCGAGGCGCAGATTGTTCCCGGGAGGGAGTGCGGAAGCTGCACGCTCTGTTGCAAGGTCTACAACGTGGTCGAGCTCGGAAAGGCCGCTGGCAAATGGTGCTCGCATTGCAAGCCCGGCCGGGGTTGCACGATCCACGACAATCTGCCGGACGAGTGCGCCGCGTTCAATTGTCTCTGGAAAACCATGCCGTCGATGTCCATGCAATGGAAGCCGGATCAGTCGAAGATGGTGCTCACCTTGCATCCCGGGACCAACAACATCCAGGTCGTGGTCGATCCCGGCGTGCCATCGGCCTGGACGCGGCAGCCTTATCACGGCCAGTTGCGCTTGTTGTCGAAGAGCAACATGCCGAAAGGCCATCTCGTGGTGGTGTTCGTCAATGAGCTGGCGACGCTCATCCTGCCCGACCAGGATGTGCAGCTCGGCAGCCTCACACGCGAGCAGGTCGTTTCGGTGACGCACGAGGTCGGCCCGAATGGCGGCGTCTACGAGGTCAAGATCTTCAACCGGCGTACAACAGCCGACGGGCAGACCCTGGAAATGGCGTCAGCCTCTCGCCATCCCGTGAGGGCGATGGCCTAGGCGTGGCCCAGGCCAAGCCTCGCCCGGTTCTGAGGTCGCCTCCCGGTGCTGCGCCAGGCCGGCGGCCAAGCGCTCGGGATTAGGTCTAAATACTTGCCGAGATCGGCTTTTTCGGCCTCATCCGGCGTTGCACCCTCAATTTGATTTTGGCAAGCTTGTGACCGACCAGGGCCACACCTTCGTGCAAGGGGCGGCCCTGTTCAAATAAGGGCGCCCACCGCATGACGGAAAAACAAAAGGCGCCGGGGGTACGTACATCAAGGATCTGAGGCAAAAATCACATGACAGCATTATGGTTGATAGTGCTCTGCGGAGTGCTTTCCATCGTCTACGCGATCTGGGCGACGTCTTCGGTGTTGAGTGCGGATGCGGGGTCACCGCGCATGCAGGAAATCGCAGGCGCAGTCGCTGAAGGCGCACAGGCGTATCTGCGGCGCCAGTATACGACGATCGGTATTGTCGGCGTCGTCATCTTCGTCCTGCTTGTCTATTTCCTTGGTCTCTACGTCGGCATCGGCTTCTTGATCGGCGCCGTCCTGTCGGGGGCGGCCGGCTTCATCGGCATGAACGTCTCGGTTCGCGCCAATGTGCGCACCGCCCAGGCAGCGACCACGTCGCTTGCCGGCGGCCTCGAGCTCGCCTTCAAGGCAGGCGCCATCACGGGCATGCTGGTGGCGGGTCTCGCGCTGCTCGGCGTGACCCTCTATTTCGGCTTCCTGGTGCACTCGCTGAAACTGGCGCCTGATAGCCGTCTCGTGGTCGACGCCCTGGTGGCGCTCGGCTTCGGTGCCTCGCTGATCTCGATCTTCGCCCGTCTCGGCGGCGGCATCTTCACCAAGGGTGCGGACGTCGGCGGCGACCTCGTCGGCAAGGTCGAGGCCGGCATCCCCGAGGACGATCCGCGCAACCCGGCCACCATTGCCGACAATGTCGGTGACAACGTGGGCGACTGCGCCGGCATGGCTGCCGACCTGTTCGAGACCTATGCGGTGACTGCGGTCGCCACCATGGTGCTCGCGGCGATCTTCTTCGCCAAGACGCCGATCCTCATGAACATGATGACGCTGCCGCTCGCCATCGGCGGCATCTGCATCATCACCTCGATCATCGGCACCTTCTTCGTGAAGCTCGGGCCGAGCCAGTCGATCATGGGCGCGCTCTACAAGGGCCTGATCGCAACCGGCATCCTGTCGCTGATCGGCATCGCCGGCGTGATCTACTATCTGATCGGCTTCGGCAAGCTCGACGGCGTCGACTACACCGGCATGTCGCTGTTCCAATGCGGCATCGTCGGCCTCGTCGTCACCGCGCTGATCATCTGGATCACCGAATACTACACCGGCACCGACTATCGGCCGGTGAAGTCGATCGCCCAGGCGTCGGTGACCGGTCACGGCACCAACGTGATCCAGGGTCTCGCCGTCTCGATGGAAGCGACCGCGCTGCCCGCGATCGTCATCATCGCCGGCATCCTGGTCACCTACAGCCTGGCGGGCCTGTTCGGCATCGCGATCGCGACGGCCACCATGCTGGCGCTGGCCGGCATGGTCGTCGCCCTCGACGCCTTCGGCCCGGTCACCGACAACGCCGGCGGCATCGCCGAGATGGCGGGCCTGCCGAAGGAGGTGCGCAAGTCGACCGACGCGCTCGATGCGGTCGGCAACACCACCAAGGCGGTGACGAAGGGCTACGCGATCGGTTCCGCCGGTCTCGGTGCCCTCGTGCTGTTCGCGGCCTACAACCAGGACCTCAAGTTCTTCGTTGCGGACTCCGCGCACCATCCGTACTTCGCAGGCGTCAATCCGGACTTCTCGCTCAACAATCCCTACGTGGTTGTCGGCCTGCTGTTCGGCGGCTTGTTGCCGTATCTGTTCGGCGCGATGGGCATGACGGCTGTGGGCCGCGCGGCGAGTGCGATCGTCGAGGAGGTGCGCCGGCAGTTCCGCGAGAAGCCGGGCATCATGCAGGGCACCGACAAGCCGGACTACGGCAGGGCGGTCGACCTGCTGACCAAAGCGGCGATCAAGGAGATGATCATCCCCTCGCTGCTGCCGGTGCTGTCGCCGATCTTCGTCTACTTCGTGATCTATGCGATCGCGGGTGGCGGCCCGGCCGGCAAGTCGGCTGCGTTCTCCGCGGTGGGCGCGATGTTGCTCGGCGTGATCGTGACGGGCCTGTTCGTCGCGATCTCCATGACCTCGGGCGGCGGCGCCTGGGACAACGCCAAGAAGTACATCGAGGACGGTCACTTCGGCGGCAAGGGCAGTGATGCCCACAAGTCGGCCGTCACCGGCGACACCGTCGGCGATCCCTACAAGGATACGGCGGGACCGGCGGTGAACCCGATGATCAAGATCACGAACATCGTGGCCTTGCTGCTGCTGGCGATCCTCGCGCACTGAGCGGCGCAAGCGACACACGACAAAACCCCGCGGCGCGAGCCGCGGGGTTTTTGTTTTGGTGGGCCGGAGCCTCTCAACGCGTCATTCCGATAGCGGCCTCACCCTCGCTGTCATCGCCCGCGAAGGCGGGCGATCCAGTATTCCAGAGACAGCGGCGTAATGCGGAGAAGCCGCGGCGTACTGGATTCTCCGCCTTCGCGGGGAATGACAGCGGTAGGTGCGGCCGTTATCCCCCGCGCCAACGGCTCGTGTGAACGCCTACTGCACGTCCATCTGCAGGCCTTCCTTCTGGATGATGCCGGCGAACTTCTTCGTCTCGGCGTCCACGAAGTCGGCGAACTGCTGCGGCGTGCCGTAGTCGGCGCGGGCGCCCATGGCGGCGATGTTCTTCTTGATGTCGTCGCGCTCCAGCATCGCCTTGACCTGAAGATTGAGCGCTTCCAGCACGGCGGGCTGCACACCCTTCGGCAGGAACACCGAGAACCACGACGACACGTCGAAATTGGCCAGCTCCGGCGCGCTCTCGCGCATGGTCGGCAGGTTCGGCGCGAGGTCGCTGCGGTCGGTCGTGGTGACGCAGAGGCCGGTGAGGGTGCCGTTCTGCACCTGCGGCAGGCTCGGATAGAGATTGTCGAACAGAATCTGGATGTCGCCGGCCAGCGCAGCCTGGAGCGCGGGGCCCGCGCCGCGGAACGGGATGTGCGTCATCTTCAGTCCGGTGAGCTGGAGGAACCAGGCGCCGGTGAGGTGAGGGCTCTGGCCGACGCCGGACGAGGCGTAGCTGAGCTTGTCCGGGTTGGTCTTCAGATACGCGATCAGCTCGGCGACCGACTTGATGCCGGTCTTCGGATGCGCCGAGACGATGTTCGGGATCCGGATCATGTTGGTGACCGGCTGGAGCTGGTCCGGCTTGTAGGTGAGGTTCTTGAAGATGCTGTAGGCGATCGCGTTCGGCCCGGGGTTGCCGATCAGGATGGTGTGGCCGTCAGGCTTGGCGCGGACGGCCTCGGCCGTGCCGATCGTGCCGCCGCCGCCGGAGCGGTTCTCCACGACTGCCGACTGGCCCCAGGCGGTCTGCAGATGCGCGGCCAGCAGCCGGCCCATGACGTCGGTCGAGCCGCCGGCCGCAGCCGGCACGATGATGCGGACGTTTTCGGTGGGCTTCCAGTCCGCCAGGCTCGATCGCGGCAGGATCGCTGCGGCCGAGAGGCCGGCAGCACCGGCGAGCACGCGACGGCGGGACAACAAAGTCTTGGGCACGAATCCACTCCCTGCTTCTTGTTTTGCAGGGAGCGTATGGAACCGGGCGCGCAACGGCAAGCCGCACGCGACGGCAAGTGCCGCGCGGAGGGCGGCACGACGCCGCAGGCTGAAGACTCAGTTAAAGCTGAGCAGCTTGAACAGCGGCGTGAGGTAGTTCATCTCCTGACCCGACGTCGCCGTGGTCCGGCTGATGAAGTCGAAGATCTTGCCGTCCTGAAGGCCGTAATTCGCCAGCCGGCGCACGCGCCGATTCTTGTCGAAATAGACCGCGATGACGCGCTGGTCGACCACCCTCTGGTTCATGAAGGCGACCATCCGCTCCGAGCGCTGCGAGATGTAGTAAAACACCTCACCGTCGAGGGTTGCGACCGTGGAGGGCGTGCCCATCACGATCAGCACCTGGTCCTGGCTCGCGCCGATCGGAATTTGCTCCAGCGCGCCGGGCGGCAGGATGTAACCCTTCTGGAACTGCTCGCCGGTGCAGCCGGCAAGGGCGGCGCCGACCAGGGCGACGGCCGCGAGCATGCGCAAACCGCGCCAGCGTGCATGAAGGCCGCGCGGCTTGTTGGCGCGCAGGCTGGTCTGGTTCGTTATCGTCATCGTGGAACTGATTCCGTCCCCTTGCGTCGCGCGAGGCGCTGAAGTACCGGGCGGAGACTGCAATTGCAACACGCGCACGCCTGCTTGCGGAACCCACAATGGTTTGGCCGTTCAATCACTTCAGGAAACCCCGGCAAGCCCCGCGCGGCACCATTGAAGCCATCTATGGCATGATCGTGACGCAGGCGCGAGAACCCATATTTTACCGCGACTTGGGCGTGCCCGATACGGTTAACGGGCGTTTCGACCTGTTGCTGCTGCATCTCTGGCTGCTGCTGCGACGCCTGCGCACGGTCCAGAGCGTCAACCAGGGCGCCAACCAGGGCCAAGGCGCCACGGAGCTGTCGCAGGCGCTGTTCGACCGTTTCTGCGAGGACATGGACGACAATCTGCGCGAGATGGGGATAGGCGACCAGACTGTGCCGAAGCGGATGCGGGCCTTCGGCGAGGCGTTTTACGGCCGCGTCCAGGCCTATGACCAGGCCATCGATGGCGGCGCCGAGGCGCTGGCAGCCGCCATCTGCAAGAATATCCTGAATGGGACCGGTATGGACCAGGCGCGGCGGCTCGCGGCCTACGCCCGGGCCACCGAGGCCGATCTCGGCCGGACAGATGAGGCCACGCTGCTGTGCGCATCCTTCAAGTATCCCCCAGCGCTCACTGAGGACATCACGCGATGAGCCGACCGAACGCCGAATCCAGACCCGATCCCTGGCGGTCCCCCGTCATCGTCGCGCAGCTCCCCGACACCGGCCTGCACCGCAAGCTCGAGGCTTCGGCCGCCGAGCTGCAGGCCATCGCCGAGGTCGGCGGCTTGAGGGAGGTGCTCTCCGCCCAGGCTGCTTTCGACGTTGTGCCCAAGAGCGGCGGCCGGATCCAGGTTACGGGGCACGTCCGTGCCCGGATCGGCCAGATCTGCGTCGTCACCCTCGATCCGATCGAGAGCGAGATCGAGGAGGACGTCGACCTGGTGTTTGCCCCCGAAGCCGAGGTTCGGAAGATGGCCGACCTGATCGAGGAGGGGCAGGACGACGCGGAGCCGCCGGAGGTGATTGATCCGCCGGAGGCAATCGTGAACGGCATCATCGATCTCGGCCGGATTGCCACCGATGCGCTGTTTCTGGCGGTCGATCCCTATCCGCGCAAGCCGGGCGTCAAGTTCGAGGCCGAGGTCACCGCGCTGGACCCCGAGGACCATCCGTTCGCGGCGCTGAAGGCGCTCCAGGACAAGAAGAAAGGCAAATAGCTGGGCATTCCCGGTGGGGATCGCTTTGCGGGGTGCGTGAGATGCCTGTCCGGATGCTTTGAAAGGAGCTTATATCTGTTTGATTTCAATGCGCTTATTGTGAATTTTCGCCGCCGCCCGCGGGTCGCCCCGAATGCAAAAGGCTGGGGGCAAGAGGTTGTTTCGGGATAACAAAACGCTATTGTCGCGCCCCGGTCCGGGCGCCGCGTGGCGCCTGACCGGTCGCCATGTCCATGGCGGACCCATTTTGCGGCACCGCTCGTTCAAGACCGCACCAGACCAGGTTTCCAGGACTTTTATGCCAAGCAAGGTTCGCATCGCGCTTGACGCCATGGGGGGCGACGTCGGCGCCGCCGTGGTCATTCCAGGCGCCGCCATCTCGCTTCACAGGCATCGCGAGATCGAATTCCTGCTGGTCGGGGACCGCGCCAAGATCGAGCCCGAGCTCGAGAAGCATCCCGCCCTCAAGGCCGCTTCGAAGATCATCCATACCGACGTCGCCGTCGCCATGCATGATAAGCCGAGCCAGGCGCTGCGGCGCGGCCGCAAGACCTCCTCGATGTGGCTCGCCATCGACGCGGTGAAGAAGGGCGAGGCGGATGTCGTGATCTCCGCCGGGAATACCGGCGCGCTGATGGCGATGTCGCGCTTCCACCTGCGCACGCTGCCGGGCATCGACCGCCCGGCGATTGCCGGAGTATGGCCGACCAAGCGCGGCGAATCGGTCGTGCTCGACCTCGGTGCCGCCATCGGTGGCGACGCACACCATCTGGTGTCGCTCGCCGTCATGGGCGCCGCGATGGCGAGCGTCCTGTTCGACAAGCCCCGGCCCACGGTCGGCCTGCTCAATATCGGGACCGAGGAGATCAAGGGGCACGAGGAGATCCGCGAGGCCGGGGACAGGCTGCGTGCGGTGAACCTGCCGGAGCTCGATTATCTCGGCTTCGTCGAGGGGGATGGTATCGGCAAAGGGCTGGCCGACGTCATCGTCACCGAAGGCTTCAGCGGCAATATCGCGCTCAAGGCCGCCGAGGGAACCGCACGGCAGATGGCGGAATTACTCCGCAACGAGATGCAGCGGAGCTGGCTGTCCAAGCTCGGCTACCTCTTGGCGCGCAGCGCCTTCAAGGCCCTGCGGGACAAGATGGACCCGAACAAGTCCAACGGCGGCGTGTTCCTTGGATTGAACGGGATCGTGGTCAAGAGCCATGGTGGAATCAGCTCCGAAGGCTTTGCCTATGCGATCGATGTTGGCTATGAGATGGCTCACTACGATCTCCTGAACAAGATCAATCAGATGCTCAACCGCGAGGGTGGTGCACTTAGTTCCGTGCAGACCGCGCAGGAGGCTGTTTCGTGACTCAAATTCGTTCGGTCGTGCTGGGCTGCGGCTCTTATTTGCCGGAGCAGGTGGTGACCAACGCCCAGCTGGCGGCGCGCATCGATACGTCCGACGAATGGATCGTGCAGCGCACCGGCATTCGCGAGCGGCATATCGCGGCCGAGGGCGAGTTCACCTCGCATCTGGCGATCAAGGCGGCGCAGGCTGCGCTCAGCGACGCCGGCGTGGACGCGCAGTCGATCGAGCTGATCGTGCTGGCGACCTCGACGCCTGACAACACCTTCCCCGCAACCGCGGTCGCGGTGCAGCACGCGCTCGGCATCAACCATGGCGCGGCGTTCGATCTCCAGGCGGTGTGCTCGGGCTTCGTGTTCGCGCTCGCCACCGCCGACAATTTCCTGCGCACCGGCGCCTTCAAGCGCGCGCTGGTGATCGGCGCCGAGACCTTCTCGCGCATCCTCGACTGGAACGATCGCGGCACCTGCGTGCTGTTCGGTGACGGTGCCGGCGCGGTGGTGCTGGAGGCACAGGAGCAGCCGGGCAAAGCCGCGACCGACCGCGGCGTCGTGACCACTCACTTGCGCTCCGACGGCCGCCACAAGGCAAAGCTGTTCGTCGACGGCGGTCCGTCCTCGACCCAGACCGTCGGCCATCTGCGCATGGAGGGCCGCGAGGTCTTCAAGCACGCGGTCGGCATGATTACCGACGTGATCGTCGACGCCTTCCAGACCACCGGGCTCAATGCCGACAGCATTGACTGGTTCGTGCCGCACCAGGCCAACAAGCGAATCATCGACGCCTCCGCCCACAAGCTCCACATCGCGCCGGAGAAGGTGGTGCTGACGGTGGACCGCCACGGCAACACCTCGGCGGCCTCGATCCCGCTGGCGCTGTCGGTGGCGCGCAAGGACGGCCGCATCAAGCGCGGCGACATGGTTTTGCTGGAGGCGATGGGCGGCGGGTTCACCTGGGGCTCCGCGCTGGTGCGCTGGTAGCGCCACATTCGATAAAATTTTGCCGGAATTAGCCGCCATTATCGATGCGCCTGCATTGATGAGCGCTGTTGACCGGCGTATCGTAACCTCATAATTTCAGACAACAATTGTTCGCCGTGATGTGGGGCAGGGCGATGACCGACCAAAGCAAAACCGTAACGCGTGTTGATCTCTGCGAGGCCGTCTACCAGAAGGTGGGCCTGTCGCGCACGGAATCGTCTGCGTTCGTGGAACTCGTCCTGAAGGAGATCACCGACTGCCTGGAGAAGGGCGAGACGGTGAAATTGTCCTCTTTCGGCTCCTTCATGGTCCGCAAGAAGGGTCAGCGTATCGGCCGTAACCCGAAGACCGGCACCGAGGTGCCGATCTCGCCGCGCCGCGTCATGGTGTTCAAGCCGTCGGCGATCCTGAAGCAGCGGATCAACACCCAGCATCGCGGCAATGGCGACGCCAGCAAGGCTCAACCCGAGGCTTAACCGCCTGCGCGAAGGATTAGGCATTTGGACAAGGCGCCGGATGCGTTCCGAACCATCAGCGAAGTAGCGCAGGAACTCGACATTCCGCAGCACGTGCTGCGGTTCTGGGAGACCCGATTCTCCCAGATCAAGCCGATGAAGCGCAGCGGCGGCCGCCGCTACTACCGCCCCGACGACGTCGATCTGCTCAAGGGCATCCGCCGCCTGCTCTACGGGGAGGGCTACACCATCCGCGGGGTGCAGCGGATCCTCAAGGAGCACGGCGTCAAGTCGGTGCAGGGCCTCGCCGACGGCGCGGCCGCGGTCTCGTTCGGGGCCATTGAGGATGCCATCGGCGCCAGCCTGATGGAGCCCGACGACGACGAGGCGCCCATCAAGGGCGTCACGGATGCCGACGAAGACGACTACCAGGGCGACGAGGAGGAAGGCATCGACTTCCGCTTCACGGAGGTCGACGACGAGGACATCCTCACCACCTTCCGCAAGGGCGGCACTCCCGCCGCACCTGCCGGGCCCAGCGCCATCGACCGGGAGCGGCTCGGACGGGTGCTCGCTGACCTCGTCGCGTGCCGGGAGATGCTGGATCAGGCGCTGAAGGACGGCTAGGGCGCTTTTCGCGAGCTTTGCCGGCAGTTCCGGGGCTGTGGGCACGGACGCCAAAATGCTGCGACCTCGCCTTGCGCAAAGCGGCGATCCTAGCTAATGGAACGACGTTCGGAGCGTGGCGCAGCCCGGTTAGCGCACTAGTCTGGGAGACTAGGGGTCGGAGGTTCAAATCCTCTCGCTCCGACCAATAACCTCAAAGGCTTAGCGGGAAGTCTGAAATCGAGATTCTGGGCGAGTCGCCACCGGGTAGCCACCCGACGCCAAATAGCCGCCCGCTACTGCTCATTCTTTTTTCGGCCGCCCCTGTTAGGCGGGCCGCTCGACCGATAATTAGATAATATCGGAATGCAGCGCCACGCGCGGCAACTCCGGCGCGCTGACTGGATTGCCGGGGCGCTGATTACTTCTCCCCGCTCGGGAGTCTTTCGTGACCCTCCTCACATTGGATGAAGTGGCGGCCATCACCGGCCTGTCGCAGTCGACACTTGCCAAGAAGCGCATGGCTGGTACCGGCCCGGCCTTTTTTAAGCTCGGCAGGACCATCAAATACGCGGCACAAGACGTGGATGCGTGGCTGCTTTCGCGGCGGCGTACATCGACCTGGCAGCCAGCAAACGAGCTGTAACCGCCTGAGCGCACCGGCCTCGGCCGTGGCGAGATACCCGCCCAAATCCCTTTAGGGGAATCCCTCCTTTGAAAATCCTATCCGTCCGGCCCGGCCCTCCGGGATCGACGACGCTCGCCCGTTTCGACTTAGAGCTGAACGACCACCTTCGTCTCTACAACTTGGCTTTGCGGCAGCGCCCTGGCGACAGGTCTTGGACCGTTGCGCCCAACGCCTTCAGCGAGCGAACTGCCGCTTTTGGCGAGCAGTTCAACCGCGCGATTTCTGATCTTGCCCTTGCGAAACTCTTGGAGCTTCCGGCCGATGCCAGCACCAACGTCTGAGGCCCCTAGCCGAGGCGGCGAGTCGCTCACGCGCGCCTACTGGACCTATAAAATCGAGAACATGGCCGGGCCGGTGGCGCAGTTCCGCATGGCCCAGCTCGTTGATTACGACCTGCGTCTCACAGATCCAGCCCGCACCGTCTATCGGTTCATGATCGGCTGGTACATGCACGCTAAGCACGGCGATGCACTCGCCTCAGTGAGGCATATCGTCAAGACAATGCGCGGTCGCGCGCCGGACGGTGCTCGCCATCTGTCGCGCAGCGCAGTTCAGCGCGCCATTGTGCTGCTCATTGAATGCGGCTGGCTCGTTCGTACCTACACCGGAAAGGGCCGTGGCGGCAGCCGCTACGTGCCTGTGCTCAATGTTCTGGAATTGGCCGCGCAGGGTACTTTACCGCTTAGCGTCCCAGATCACCGGGACGCTACGGAGATTTCCCTAGCGTCCCACTCTACTGGGACAGTGGTGTCCCACTCTACCGGGACGCAAAGCGAAATAGCGTCCCAGATTACCGGGACAAAGACTCTCTTACTGGACCCGGCTACAGACGGGTCTACAGAAAGAGAGATTGACCCCGCCGCGCCTACGGCGCCGCCGCTTGCGGATGGCCTTGCGGCCACCGCTGCGGGCGGGACGGCGGTGGATGAGCGCACCGGAACCCCAGCCGATACCAGGCCAACCTTCGAAGCGCTCTGGCGCGCCTACGCCCACGCCAAGGGCAAGAAGGAAGCCAAAGCGGCATGGGATGCGCTCCCGGCCGAGGTAGACCGCCCCGCCGTCATCCAGGCCGCAGCGGCTTGGAAGGCGTCATGGGCTGCGCAAGGCAAGCCGAATGCGCCGCGATATACGCTGGCGCGGTGGTTGAAAGATGAGCGGTACGACGAGGACGCGCCACGCGGTTTCCAAAAGGCGGAGCGCAGCAAGGCGAAATCGAATGCTACCAAGCCAGCCAAGCCCCGCCAGCCAGCTCCGCCGATAACGGCCCGCGTTACCTCAAGCGCGCTCGTCGAGGTCGGCAGCGGCTCAGAGTTGCACTTTACCGCAACCGACGAGGCGGGCATTCAGCACCAGCACGTTATCACGCTGGAGCATCCAGACGCAGAAACGCAGTTCGCAGGTCAGAAGCAGCTCGCCAAGTTGGTACACGCGGCCGGCCTGGAGACAATCTCCGACTCCGGTGAGCTGCACGGCCGGACTATCGTCATCACCGGCGACGGCTTTGAAGCGCCAGCAACCCGGCCGGACGACGAGACGCCGCTGCCGGTGAAGCCCGAGCCGGAGCCGTTGCCCGCGCCGGAGTCCAAGCCGCTGACTGAAGCCGAGGAGGCAGCAATCAAAGCGCGCATTGAAGCCATTGCGCCGCGACGCGAGCCAACCGAATGGGAGCGGCGACGTGAAGCTGGCCGAAGGGAATGGGACGCGGCGCATCCGGAATTCTTCGAGGATGCACCGGTCGACGATTCACCATCACCAAAGCGCCGGATGACTGTTGATGAGGAGCAAGCCGAATACGATGCTTGGTTTGAGGCCCAGTTAGAGGATGGCGCCTGATCACCGAGACGTCTCTTGAGCCGCGCAGACGGCCAACAGCACTTCACGGAGCCAAAATGACACCAGCAAACGACAACGGCCCCATTCGGGCCGACGAATTCACCGACCTTGCCGCCCGCCGGACTGGTTGGCATCAGCCCCGGCTAGGGGGCCATTTCGATCTCCCCCACCGTGGGCCTTAACTTCCGGCCCCACAATCGGGCGCGTCATCCCGCAGATTTCGAGGTTATTTTTTCCCGGTGACACTTCTTGGAAACCTGCGGCGTCGCGTCCGCAAGTGCCCATACCGGTATGGTAACGAACCGACCGAGGGTTTGAAGCCACCCCTCCCAACACATTCGATCGGCGTGCAGAGGCCGGCGAAACGAAGAGCCAGCCCGAAACAGCACGCTGGTCGCCAGCTTGGACGCACCACGGGTGAGGGCGGGGCTTGGCGAGCACTTCGCGGTACTGGAGGCCAGCCTTGATAGCCGGACAGCCCGACGGATCGCTGCGGCGAACGGCGGGGGCGACGGCAAGGCCTGGGAGCGCAAAACTGTGCGCGCTCAGGACAATGCTTTGACCGTTGACTGCGATGGAGAAAAAGCTCGCGGCCTAGCAATGAAACCATGGTCTAGCCCCATTTGAGACTGGAACGCCGATCAACGTCTCCCCCGCTATAGCGGGGGGAGCGAGACGTGGCGAACGAGCGGCGACGCAATGTCTATGCTGCGCAGATCTTGGTCGACGGCAGTCCTGTGCGGTGCAAGGTCCGCCACCTCACAGATTCCTCTGCAATAGTCCAGATCGATAACGCGCCCTTCGTGCCCGCAGCCTTCGGCCTGCGCGTTCCAAGTGCTGGTTTGGATATTGATTGCTCGGTTGTATGGCGTGATGGGCGCCGTCTGGCCGTGAAGTTTCTGAACTGACGCCAATCTCTTTGTCGACGCGCTCCTACCCTGAACTCGGGCTGTATTGAGTTACAGGGATGCTGATCCAGACGTGACGTCAAACTGGTGCCGATTTGGGCGGACGTCGTCATTTCCGGCTTGGTGCCGGCTGCATGCGGACTTTTTGATTCGCGCCTCTAATGCAAATACCAACAATGTAGCCGCGCCGCAGGATTAAGGGCGGCCATGTGCCGTCGAAAGCGCTTGGACCGGGGAGGGGTGGGTCAGATCCTTCCAACCTTCGCCACTAACCACCGGCCGCCCCGGAAAATTCGCGCATCCACAATTCAGAATATGGGGTATCTTAGGTTGTGCTGCATATTAACGCGCGAGCTGCGCGCAAATGTGCCGAGATCAGCGCTCGGTATTCGAATAATAGTTCCTTCATGAGGCCGCTAGCAATCGATCCGATCGGCTCGGAGCGGTCTCCGATCGATCTCCGCGGAGGACATCGGCGCGTTGCTTGGCGGTGTCGCGAGGAGACGTTAGCGGCCGCTGGCGGCCCGATCCGCAGCCGCCTGAATCCGGATATTTTCGTAGAGACGGAGGACGCTCTCGTCGCCCATCAGAGCCGAGGGGAATGGGCCGCTGCGGATCGCGCCAACGTTCGTCCTCGAACTAATCTCGGAGCAGAACGTCGGGTTGCGGGTATCGAGCGGACTCGGGGGCTGGCTGCATGAGACACGTGGCCGCGGACGAGACTGCTGGCGACAGCGACGCAGATCCGCAAATTCCCCGAGGGACAAGGCGTAAGGCCGCCTCAGTTGGCGACCTCTATCATCATTGCCACCACGTCAGTGAATAGGTTTGCTCGGTGTGTTTGCGTCGCTGTTGTCGCTGGTCGAGAAGGTGATGCCTGAGCCCCGCCAATGTCGCGCACCGATATGCTCAAATTCGCAGCCAGCTATCCGGCGTTCGTCAAACTCGCACCAATCCGCCTTTGGTTGCGAGCTAATGAGCCACGCCTTACACGCCGTGTGACCGTGGACAAAGGCCAGAAGTCAGCTGATGACCGAAGGCCAGATGGAACTCAACCGTCTTAGTATTGTTTTACCTCAACCCTCCAGCAGTCGGCGGGCTGGATAGGACCCGAATGGAAAAATCAGACCGCTTCGATGCTGCACAATCCAGCGAGGGGCGTTATCGGCTACTTGTTGAGGCGATCACCGACTACGCGATCTATATGCTGGATCGCGACGGGCATGTCACCAGCTGGAACCCGGGGGCGAAGCGCTTTAAGGGCTTTGAGGCCGAGGAGATCATAGGACACCACTTCTCGACATTCTATACGGAGACCGAGCGGGAGCAGAAAGTGCCTGCGTTGGCGCTGGAGGAGGCGGAGCGAACCGGACGCTTCGAGCGAGAGGGTTGGCGGGTGCGCAAGGACGGCACGCAGTTCTGGGCCCATGTCATCATTGACGCGATCCGCTCGCCTAAGGGCGAGCTTGTAGGTTTCGCCAAGATCACTCGGGATCTGACCGAGCGAAGGGCTGCCGAGGCCAAATTACGCGAAAGCGAGCAGCAGTTCCGGCTAATGGTCCAAAGTGTGACGGACTACGCCATCTACATGCTGGACGTGGAAGGCAACGTGGCGAGTTGGAACGCTGGAGCCCAGCGCATCAAGGGGTACGCTCCCGAAGAGATCATCGGTCGCCACTTCTCCAATTTCTATACGGAAGAGGATCGCGCCGCGGGCCTCCCGCGAACAGGCCTGCAGACCGCATCCCGTGACGGACGGTGGGAGCATGAAGGTCAAAGGGTACGAAAGGACGGCACTCGCTTTTGGGCGCATGTCGTGATCGACGCGATTCGAGACGACGACGGGAAGCTCGTAGGATTCGCCAAAGTGACCCGGGACATTACAGAACGGCGTGAGGCGGAAGCCGCGCTCCAGGCGGCGCAAGGAACGATGATCCGATCCCAGAAGCTGGAAGCGATCGGCCAACTTACTGGCGGCGTTGCCCACGACTTCAACAACTTGCTGCAGGTCATCAGCGGAAATCTGCAACTGCTTAGGAAAGATATCGCTGGTAATGCCCGGGCCGAGATGCGGGTCCAAAACGCCCTCGGAGGTGTGGCCCGAGGTTCTAAACTTGCCTCTCAACTGCTTGCCTTTGCACGGCGACAGCCGCTGGAGCCAAGGGTAGTGAACGCGGGCCGTCTCATCAAGAACATGGATGAGATGCTTCGTCGCGCCCTCGGTGGGGAGATCGAAGTCGAGACGGTCGTCGCAGGTGGGCTGTGGAATAGCCTCATCGACCCGGATCAACTGGAAAATGCGGTCCTGAATCTTGCGATCAACGCCCGCGACGCGATGAACGGCGAAGGCCGGCTGACGATTGAAGCAAGTAATGCCTTCCTCGACGACGAATATGTCCGCCAGCATGACGAGTTGTCTGCGGGACAATACGTGATGATCGCGGTGACCGATACAGGCACCGGAATTCCGCCGGATATCCTGGAACGGGTCTATGAGCCATTCTTCACAACCAAGGCGGAGGACAAGGGTACGGGCCTGGGCCTCGCCATGGTTTACGGCTTTCTCAAGCAGTCCGGCGGACACGTGAAAATCTACAGCGAGGTAGGGGCCGGGACCACGGTGAAGCTGTACTTCCCGCGAGAGATGGCATCCGAAGATACTCTGGTGGGGGCTCCGACCGGCGAGGTTCAAGGCGGAGAGGAAACTGTCCTCGTGGTTGAGGATGACGATGAGGTTCGCGAGGTCGCGGTCTCGATGCTTACCGAGCTCGGCTACCGCGTGGTCAAGGCGCGAGATGCAGCGAGCGCACTCGTCGTTGTCGACAGCGGCATTCCAATAGACCTTATCTTCACCGACGTCATGATGCCTGGCAGCCTGCGTAGCCCGGACTTCGCAAGAAAAGCCAAGGAGCGTTTGCCAAACGTCGCCGTACTTTTCACATCCGGCTATACTCAGAACGCCATCGTGCACGGCGGGCGGCTCGATCCCGGGGTGGAACTCCTGGCCAAACCTTACACGCGCGAGGCGCTCGCGCGGAAAATCAGACACTTGCTGGCTAATCAAGCTCAAAGGCGCGTCGCTCAGGGATCGCAACACTCGGCCAACGAAAAGTCTTTCAAGGACGCGACCGTGTTGCTCGTCGAAGATGACGACCTCATCCGCCTGACGACAACAGAGATGCTAAACGATCTTGGATGCAACGTAAAAGAGGCCAGCACGGCTCAAGAGGCCTTGAAGATCCTGGATGAGCACCCCGTGGACATCTTACTTACTGATGTCGGACTCCTAGGAGTTTCCGGTCTAGAGCTCGCAAGGAATGTCTATGCGCGCCGGCCCGATCTTTGCCTAGTTCTCGCGACAGGTGACAGCGGATTGAAATCTGAAGCCGCGCGATTGGGCGCAATACTCGTCGTGAAGCCTTACACTCCGAAGTCTCTTCGTCAGGGTTTGGAACAGGCGATGAACAAGCGTCGCTGAATAGATAGGTCTCACTGGGTGAAGCAACTTAACCCCATGCGCTTTCAACATTGACCGCTATACGATATTCAAATCACGCTGATGCTGGCTGGGTAACGCCGAATGTGAGGTTAACGCTGCGCCGAATTACAGAAAGGCCGGCGCAACGTCCGATTTGGCACACAGCCGACCTTTTTGGGAAAGCCCGCGACGATTAGTTTTGACCCCAGGCGGACTACATCTCATCTGAAGACCAAGAACGTGGCACTGGTCAGCGCACTAACTGTGGCGTGAGATTTTGACGCAACTAGCGATGTAAGAATCACCAGTCCTTGAATGAAGGCTCAGCACATCCACCGCAAACCCAGAGAAATGTCCAATCGGCGGTGCGTCTCGCGCTCTCCGGAAGATATCGGCTCCACACGAATGCCTTGATCGGGCTGGCGGACTGCCAAACGACCTCGAAGGTACCCGTCGCCGCCGGCTTCGAGAGATGATGATTGGTATTCATCACCAGCTCAAAACCACTTGGCGCCCCTTACGCGTTGTCCGTACATGGCTTGCCGGACCGCCTCGACATCGACCGTGCCGGCTTGGCTGACCGCCCGAGCCCGCATCCTGAAACCGATGTAAGTCGCCTCCTTTTGATCGTTGGTGGTCGTGTCCCGTTGTTCGTTGAACTCCGTCCACATTCTGATGAACGCGTCGTTTCGACCGACTTGACAGACTGGAAGTATTCCGTGCCGCCAGGTGCCCGGCGAGTTTGCCGAGGTCGACACTGCGCAACTCATGTTCGCTGACGGAGAGGGCCATGAACTGGATCTGACGGGCATCTACCTGTTGCTTTATCAATACGGCGTACATATGAGCGTTGGAATCCCCAGCGACCGTCGATATCATTGCGGTCTTTGGTCCAGCTATGCCTAAAGCCTACCTCGCGCATTGGCTTCCCTGCGGCCGTTAGCGAATTACGGACATCGCGGGCTATGATTATACGCCCTAGCGCCACTCCGGCCCAAGTTCCTAAATCTTACGTTTGACTGGTCGACACGCCGATTGCTAACGAGCGGCTCTTTTCTCCGGGTCATCCCGGCGCTGCGCCATCTCTGTGTTTCGGTCGAGCTGCGCACGCTCGCTGCGGCGCAACCTTCCCGTCTTCATAACGCCATACAGAATTGTGCCACCCAAGATGAAGGCGCCAATAAACATCATCCAGAGCGCCGTCACGGAGGTATCGCCGAGTAGCATTCCGACGCCACTGTTTCCCATTTCGCTCTCGCTGTTTGTCTCAAGAACCAAACCCGCATCGGAGCGGAGGTTCCTGTGGAGCTCGCAGCAAGCCTTCCGACTCGAAATCCCATCTCTTTTTGCAGCCCCCAAAGGTACGTTGGCGATCGGCAAGCCGTTTTCGGTCGACCAGTTGAGGGCTAAATTGCGGATCGCGGCTCCTTTAGCGACCAAGCCAGCTTGTACGGTCTCGGCGCTTAGGCACAATTCATGAGGCCCGATGTTAGAAACGAATGGAGGACCACCCGACCGAACACACTGAGGGCGATGTGCTGGACAAACTCCGGCGCCACATCCGCATTTTGGTCGATATCGGTCGTCTTTCGGTTGAAGACCCCGGAGCAGAACGCTTCTTGGACCAAGCCGTGCTGCAAATTGCCCGCGCCGTGGAAATCCACCATGTTAAGGTGCTTCAATATCGTCCAGACACGTCCGATCTTCTGTTGATTGTGGGAGTCGGCTGGAAGGATGGTGCCGTCCGCACCGCCACGCTGTCGGCCGACCTCCGCTCGCCGCCTGGCCGCGCCTTCCAAACGGCCGAGCCTGTCAGCATCAGAGATTTCGCCGATCAGAACGAATTTGTTCGTTCCGAGTTCTTGGCGGAGCATGGCATTGTGGCTGTCAGCAACGTCCCGATCCTCATCGGCGGCGCCGCATGGGGCGTGCTGGAGGTGGACAGTACAAAGCCGAGAGACTTCTCCCAGGATACGACCGAGTTTCTGACCGCCGCCGCCGCGCTGATAGGTGCTGTGCTGCGTCGCGGTGCGCAACCGGACGAACATGCAAGCCTTATGGCTGCGGTCGCGGAAGCTAAAAAGGGGCAGATCTTGCTTCGAGAGATGCAACATCGGGTCAAGAACAATTTTCAACTCGTCCTGTCCTCGATTTCCATCCAGAAGCGCCGCTATCTTGATCCAGAATCACACCGCGCTCTGGACCACGTGGCCAGCCGCATCAACGCCATCTCGCTCGCACATGATCAGCTTGCCCCTCGCCAAGAGGGGCAGATCGTTAGACTTTCCCATTACATCCGGGCACTTTGCAGCGCGATCCGCAATCAGGTGGATGAGGTTGAAGTCGACGTCGAATGCGACGAGCTCGAATTGGCGATCGACCGGGCCCTCCCGGTTGGCCTCATTTTGAATGAGACTGCGATGAACAGCATCAAGCATGCGTTCGGTGCAGAGGGAGGCAGGATCAGCGTAAGTTTGGTGGGAGGCGTCGGCTACGGCGAGGCCCGATTGACAGTGACCGACAACGGTCGCGGCATTCAACATCCTAACGAAAACGGGTCGGGCCTTAAGCTGATTACCTCTCTGGCGAGACAAATTGGCGGTACCGTCGACCAGACCAGCAGCGACGCGGGTACAACAACAACGCTTACATTCCCTTTGATATCGTAAAGTGGGACCTGCTGAGGCAGGCACGGGATAGGCGGCGCCTCGGCTAGTCGGCCGAGGGTACACCTGCGGACCACAAGCCCACATCGTCGCTGAGGTGGGGTAGTCGGGTTGTGACCCGTCAGCGAAGTAGCGTCGCACCTCGTTGAGGTCCGCTCAGTGAGGCACGGCGGACTAGATTTGCTCAGGTTGAGTTCTTCGCATCTTGAACCGAAGCGGACCACAGTGCCGACGCGGGTGAAGCGGTAAAAGCAAGGCCCGGCCTGAAATCACAGGCCCCGTGCCTGCGTGTTTTCGCTGGGCAATGGACGTCTGTTACAACACCTCAGCACGAACCTGGGCGACGCCACGGTTGGTAAACCCCAAGCTACGCGCGGCGGCGAGCGAGAGGTCGATGACGCGACTGCGAATCCATGGTCCGCGATCAGTGATACGAACGACCACCGATTTGCTGCTCTTAGGGTCAGTAACGCGAACATGCGTGCCGAGCGGCAGATTGCGATGAGCTGCAGTTAGCGAATCCCGATCGAACGTTGTGCCGCTCGCTGCAGCTTTCATCGACGACGCCGCAATCGCGAGGTCGAAAAGCCCTGTGACGTCTGAAAAACCTTAAGTTTGCCAGGCATTCAGGTCCAATAATCCGCGATGCAGCTTGGTTCCCGATCTTGGAAGGTCAGTTCCGAAATTGGAACGTCCGGGTCTGGAGTTCGTTTAGCCGGGATAGGAGAAGCGCCATGATCCTCGAAAGCTTCGATCGCCGCACACTTGCGAGCATGGAAGCCGTTCTCGAACAGCTCTGCCAAGGCAGGCCGGACGGCGTCAATCATGAACTGAGATCTTTCATCGCGGACAGCCTTGTCCAGTGCGCAAGGAAGGGGCAGACAACGCTCGGCGCCTTGACCGAAGCAGGAGAAGCCGCGCTGGCACGCTGGGCAATCTCGGACAGGAAACAGGCTTGAGCCAAGCTAGCGGATCGCGCGGTCCTCAGCCTGGGACGCGGCGGCTTCCTTACCGGCGCGAGGTAGCCAGCGCCATAGGCCCAGCACGTTGATCAAGAGAAGCGCAGCGTTCTGGATGATGAGCGAGCTCTTCGGCTCAATTATCCCGTCGGCGATCCAGGCGATCGATGAGGCAATAAAGAGAGCGAACCCGCAGACGGTAATGCGCGCATTCCAGTTCGCCGCCACCATGGCGGCGGCGATAATGGTTATGGCGGCTGCCACCGTCCTCAATACTTCAAGGCTCATGCTTTGCTGCTCAAAAAGAGGGCCGCCTTCCGGGGCGGCCCTCTTACGTTTCATGTTGCTAACGGGTTAAGCGGCTTTCCGGTTCACGCTGCGCAGCGCCATCGTATTGAGCTTCTCGTCCGTCGCCTTCTCCTCATCGAGGTTCTGCTGCAGGACTGAGGCGCAGTCATCGCGGCCAAGCATCTTGGCCCATGCAATCAGGGTGCCGTACCTCGTGATTTCATAGTGCTCGACGGCCTGGGCCGCCGCGATCAGCGCCGCATCCAGCACCTGCTTGTCATCGATATCGCCCGCGACCTCGCTGGCTTCCTTGAGGATGCCATCGATCGCAGGGCAATCCACGCCCTTCGCCTGGGCGCCGTGCATTTCGAAAACCTTCTCAAGCCG
This sequence comes from Bradyrhizobium sp. 63_E2_N1_3, assembly GCF_052076005.1. Lineage (NCBI taxonomy): Bacteria > Pseudomonadati > Pseudomonadota > Alphaproteobacteria > Hyphomicrobiales > Nitrobacteraceae > Bradyrhizobium > Bradyrhizobium sp. 63_E2_N1_3. Next base: position 4,107,112 of record NZ_CP197235.1, read on the forward strand.
GGTGATCTGGCCCTTGGTTTCGGAGAGATGCGTCTGAAAGCCGTTCTTGAGGCTGGGATCGCTCGCTTTCTCGATCATGTCCGGAAGGTTCTTCGCGATCTGCTGCTCGGCGTAATAGATATCTTGCAGCGTATGCACGAAGAGGTCGTTCAGCGTCTTTATGTCCTTGGTAAAAAAGCCCATGACGTCCTCCTGTTTTTCTGCTCTGCAAACAGCCGGTAAGGGAGAGCGTTCCTAATCTTACAGCGGGATGATTTCCTGGGCGCGAATGACGATCTCTTCCTGCGAAAGCTCGCGTTCCAGCCGCTCTGGCAGGGTGCGCCAGAACTCGGGAGCGAGCTTTGCCACGAGACTTCGATGACCGCGATATTGTCCCGCTCGGTCTCGTGGCCGCTGCGCCATAGGCCCTGGCCGGGCACCCGGACAAAGCTGGTGGCGCCGCCGAATTTGCCGGTCATTTCTTCCAGGAATTCCTCGAACCAGCTTTGCGAAACCGGCTCTCCGTCTCCTCGCTCTTTCGGCAGGAGAACCTGCACGAGGTAGGCTTTACTCATGATACGAGCTTGCCCTGGCGCTGCCCGGCCAGCTGCCGAGAAGCGTTTCGGTCGTGACGCACTCCACCTGCTGCCCGAAGCGGTTCAAGTAGATATTCATCATGGAGTCGTGCGTTTCGTCAGCCGAGCTGCACAGGGCGTCGGTGACAAGAATGACGCGGTAACCCCAGTCGACGGCGCCGAGCACGGTCGCCAGCACGCAGACATCGGTCTCGCCGCCGGTGATGATGATCGTATCGACATGAGCCGCGCGAAGCTGCTCGTGGAAATCGCTCCCTGTCCAGGGCGAGTAAACGTGCTTGTCGAAGATGCGTGCGGGCGGAACGAACTGCGCGAGATCCTGGACCAGACCGATCATCTCCGGGCCAAGCTCGTCGATGGTCATCGAACTCCAGCGCTCGTAGTAGTGGCGCCACATTCCCGCACCATGGCCGGGACTCTGCGCCGGAATGAAGCGGGTGAAGATGGTCCGCTCGGGATGGGCTGAGGTGATCGCGACGACGTTCGGCAGAACCCGCGGGAGCCACGGCATCGTCCAATCCGTGCCTTGCGCGAACATCCTCTGCATATCGACGCAGATAGGAACCGCGTTCCGCGGTGCGCCGTGGCGCAGCTGATTTCCCTTAGACATTGACCATCCCTTAAAAAGCAAGCTCCAACCCAGGTTGAGAGAACTTGGTTCCTCCGGCTTGCGACTACGCTACAACGCGGGAAGCCGTTTTTGATGTCCATCGGGCAGCATGACCCGCGCATGATCGCCGGCGGCTACCTGTCCGCCAGCCCGCACGACGCCCAGGACGCCGCATTTGAATGCTGGACCAGTTTTTGCCGACGACACGACTTGCTTTTTCAGCCCGGTCCTGAAGCGGTCGATTAGCACGCAGGGCGTCCGCAGGCCGGTCAGCTCAACGATAGCCGTAGGTCCGAGTTCGATGCGCGTCCCGAGCGGCAAGTTTTCCAGGTCCAGGCCCACCGTGGTGATGTTTTCGCCGAGTTGTCCGGGTCCTATGTCGTAACCTGCTTCCCGGACGGTCGCAAAGAGCTCGCTGGGGATGAGGTGCACTTGACGTAGGTTGGGCAGGCGAGGGTGGCGGCGAGCAAGATATCTGTGCCGTACAAACTCGCCGGCGTGGGCGTCGCCTTCGATCCCCACGCCATCTACGAGCAGAATGTGGTCTCGCAGCGGCTTGCTGAAACGGTGCCCGCGATCGGCAGCGACTGCGGCGACTATGCCTTCGACGGAAGCACGCGATACGACCTTACTCAAGATCGCGCCGCTCCCACGGTGTCCGCCATCTTGGCGCCTCTGACGCCGAGCGGCTTGGGTCGACCGGTGGTGGTGTCGCGGGCGGTCTGGTGCTCCATCTCGGCGTTAAGTTCTGCTCCGAGCAGGATCACGATGGCCGAAATCCAGAGCCAGGTCATGAAGCCGATGACCGCGCCCAAGGATCCGTAAGTCTGGTTGAAGCTGCCGAAACTCGCGGCGTAGAAGGAGAAAAGCCCGGACGCGGCGAGCCAGAGCAGCGTGGCGGCCGCACTGCCCCAAGTGATCCAGGTCCATCGCGGGGCCTTCCGGCTGGGTCCGAACCGGTAGATGCAGGAGATGGCGAGCGCGAGCGCCACGAAGAGTACCGGCCAGCGGCCGATCCGGATCAGGAGATCGGTGGCGTTCGATAGACCGACGTACTGCAGCACGACCGGAACGACGACGACTCCGCCGAGGGCAGCGAGGACGAAGACGATCGCACCAATCGTGAATCCTAGCGACATCGCGTTCAGCCTGAAGAAGCCGCGCTTTTCCTGCTCGCCGTAAACGATGTTCAAGGTGTCGAACAGCGACTTCATGGCGGCATTCGCGCTCCAGAGCGAGATCACCAGGCCGATCGCGAACGTGAATCCGAGGGTCCGGTCGCCTTTTGTCGCAACGCGCGTCAGTTGCTCACGCGCCACGTCGATGGCCCCGCCGGGTATGAAGCCGGCGACGTCGTCGAGGTGTTTGGCGATAACGTTGGGGTCGGCAAAAAGGCCGTAGATGGCGACGAGCGCCGCGATCGCGGGGAAGATCGCGAGCAGGCTGTAGTAGGTCATACCAGCGGCGAGGGCGAGGATGCGGTGGTCGCCGATGTTGCCGTAGACGCGCCAGAGGATGTCCTTCCACCCCCTGGCCGGGATCTCGGCCGGAGAGGTGGCTTGGCGTCCGTGGTCTCCGTTCTCGGTCGCAAGGCGCGAAGGCGAGGTGTCCCGCTCTGCCCCGCGATGTTCGGGGAGCGCGTCATCGCCCTCAGGCGGGCTGGCTTGGTCGGGTGGGATCATACGGTCCCACAGGAACGCGACGGCCATGAGGCCGAGCGCCGCTGCGAGACTCAAGCTGGTTCCATCCGTGCGTGCAGCTGTCTTTTCGATTTCGGCCATGAACGTTCTCCCGCACTTCCAATCATGGCCGGGAAAGAGCGTTCCTGTCCGGTGTCCGCGAGCGCCGCCTAGCTCAGGTTATTCGCGCGGCGGGAGGCCGAAGCTCTCCCTGGCCGTATAGGTCACCGCTTCGATCTTGTTACCGTCCGGATCACGCACGAACGCGCCGTAATAATTTGCGTTGTATTTCTCGCGGATGTCCGGGGCGCCTTCGTCGGTACCCCCTTGAGCCATCGCGGTCTGATGAAAGCGCCGCACGGTCTCCCGGTCGGGGGCCTGAAAGGCGACATGGACGCCGTTGCCCGGCGCCGCCGGGCGGCCGTCGACTGGAGCTACGATGCTGAACACGATGTCGGATGCACCGTAATGCAGTGACGTGGCGGAGATCTTGATCAGCCGAAAGCCGACCAGCGACATCAGCGGATCGTAAAACGCTCTCGCTCGCTGGATGTCGTTACTCCCAAGGGATACATGATGGATCATTGAGCCGGCCCTTTTTGAGTAGTTGTCGATCGCGAGCGTGTGGCGCGTAAGCTTCGGCTGCGATAGTCGTTAGAAGGTCAGCTCTCCGCGGGAAGGAGGGGCATTGTGAACGTAAATCGGGTCTCGTCCGTCGTCGAACTCACGGTTAGCGCGCCGCCATGGGCCTTGGCGATCTGTGAGGCGATGTAGAGGCCAAGCCCAAGGCCCTGACGGCTCGCATGGGCTTTGCCCCGAAAAAAGGGCTCGAACAGCTTCTCCATCGCCGCCTCGGGGATGGGCTGGCCGGCATTGGATACCCATAGTTCGAAGGACTCGCCTCGCGTCTCTCCGTGAACGAACACCGGTTTGCTCGAAGCTCCGTGTGTCAGTGCGTTTCCGACAAGGTTCGAGAGCAGCTGTCCCAAGCGCGAACGGTCGCAATTCACCGGGCGGTCGATTTTGAAATCGGCATGGATGACGCGGCCGGGCGAGGCCAGTCTCAGTTCGTCAACGACCCCTACGAGCACCGGCTCAAGCGGTTTCCCCTGGTCGCGATTCAGACCGATGCCGCCGCCCAGCCGGCCGCGGGCGAGATCGAGCACATCGTCGATCAGCCCCGCCATCCGCATGACCGTGGTCTGCATCATCGCGATGACCTGATGTTCTTTCTCGGTCTGGGCCGTTCTGTCGAGAATGCGGGCGCCGGCGCTGATGGATGCGCGCGGGTTGCGCAGATCGTGGCCGAGCACCGCGATGAACTGCTCGCGCAGCTCATGTGCTTCGTGCTCACGCTGCAGCCTCTCCTCTGCAATTTGGCCTGCGGCCTTCGCAAGTTCGCGCGTTCCGAGGAGCTCCTGTTCGTAGCGGCGGCGGTCGGTCGCTCTGATGAGCGCCAGGCTGATGGAGAGGGGTTTGTCTTGCGCGTCTCGCCGTTCCTTCGCGTTGGCGATCATCTGCAGCGGTTGCCCGTTGGCCTTGATCACGTCGATAGCAAACTCCTCGAACGAGCCTTGCATCCGCAGAAGCGGCGCGATGTGCGTCTCGTAGTAGATGCGCCCTGCCATCGTGGGGAAGTCGCTGAAGCGCTTTCCGACCATCTCGTCGGCGGTGTGGCCGCTCCAGCCACGGAAGGTCCCATTCACGTATTCGATCCGCCCGCCGGGCTTAGTGTCAACGTGGACTTCCGCGCACTGCGTTTCACGGAGCCTCCAATCCCCTTGACAACAACGGGTTGCGCCGCCGGTTCCATTTTTAAATTAGAACCAAGGACCGCTTGGGAGTTGTGGAATCCCGAATCCAAACCGAGCGGACAAATGGCCTTTGTCAACGTGAAACCGACAGATGCCGACGTGCGGATCGCGCGGGCGGTAGCGCGGCATACCAACCATCTTACGGAGACGGTCTCCCGCGGATTGACCTGGGGCGCCGACGAAAAGATCCTGCTGGCCTTGGCCGCGGCGGGTTGGGTGGTTACGCGCACGCGAAGGGAGTCGGTGCGTCGCGCCGGCGACCATGCCCTGCTTGTGGCGGCAACCGCGTCGGTTCTGCCGCATCTAATGAAGTCCGTCTTCGACCAAACCCGTCCGGACCGGAAGACCGTGCTGGGGCACCTCAACGGAGTTTCATTCTCCGGCAAACGCAAGGATGCCTTTCCGTCCGGGCACGCGCTGCATATGGGCGCGCTCGCCTCCGCTGCCGGCCCGTTGCCTGCGGGGCTGCGCCGCGCGATCCGCGCGCTGGCGGTCGGCCTCTGCGTCACGCGCATCGTCGTGCTGGCGCACTGGGCGAGTGACGTCGTCGCGGGCTTCGCGCTCGGTGCGGTTCTCGAGCGAATGCTTCGCCCGTTGACCGGCTATCCGGCCAAGGAGCCGAGATGAGCGAGTACGTCATCCGTTTCCTGATCGGAGGCGCCGTCGTGTCGGCGTTCTCATGCTGGGCGACGTGCTGAAGCCCAAGAGCTTCGCCGGTCTGTTCGGGGCGGCGCCATCCGTGGCGCTGGCGACCCTCGGCATAGCGATCTACCAGCACGGGGCCGGCTACGCCGGCTCGCAAAGCAAGGCCATGATGGCCGGCGCGGCCGCGCTCATGGTCTACAGCGTCTTCGTCTGCCAGCTTCTGATGCGCACTCGGATGCGGGCCTTGCCTGCGTCCCTACTGTGTCGATCGTCGTCTGGTTGACCGCGGCCTTCGGTCTCTGGGCGCTTTCGGGAGGACATGCGTGACGATCCCGATCAAGGTCTCGCTCTCGTCGCTGCACGAAGGCCGCTGGTACGAATACCTTGTCCGATTCGCGCTGGGCGGTGCTGCGACCGTGTTCACGGGCCTCGTCAGCAGCCGCTGCGGAGCTTCGGTCGGCGGGCTTTTCCTCGCGCTGCCGGCGATCTTCTGCGCGAGCGCGACCCTGATCGAGTCGCACGAAATCCGGCGCAAGAAGGAGGCGGGGCTCGAAGGAAGGCGACGAGGGCAAGAGGCCGCAGCGCTGGACGCCGCCGGTGCCGCACTGGGCGCGTTCGGCATGCTGGCGTTCGCCGCTGTGTTCTGGGTCCTTGTCGAATGGAGCGTTGCGGGCACTTTTATCGGCGCATCGCTGTCATGGCTGGCTGTCGCTGTGGCGGCCTGGTTCGTGCGGCGCCGATTCCGCCTCGTGCGCTCGGCTCGACGGAAAAGCGGCTCCGCGATGTCGCGGAGCCGCTGAGTGTGACAGAGGATTTCCGGTTACGCGGCGTCAGAGGCCTTGGCATTCACGCCCTTGCGGAGCGCCACCGTGTTGAGCTTGGTGTTCGCCGCTTTCTCCTCGTTGAGGTTCGTGGTCAGGAAGCGCACGATCTCGTCGTGGCCAAGTTCTTCGGCCCAGGCGATCAGCGTGCCGTAGCGGCACATTTCGTAGTGCTCGACGGCTTGGGCGTTGGCGACGATGGCGGCGTCCAACACGGCCTTGTCCTCGATCTCGCCGGCGGTCTCGTCGGCTTCCTTGATGATGCCGTCGATGGCCGGGCACTGCGCACCACTGGGTTCCTTGCCTAGCTTCTCGAAGACCTTCTGAAGCCGCTCGATCTGCTTGTTGGTCTCTTCGAGATGGTTCTTGAGGCCCGTGACCAAATCGCGGTTAGTGGCCTTGTCGATCATCTTCGGCAGCGCCTTCGTGATCTGTTGCTCGGCGTAGTAGATGTCCTGCAGACCGTGGACCAGCAGGTCGTCCATCGTTTTGATGTCCTTAGTGAAGAAGCCCATAATTCGATCTCTCCTCTCGCAATGATGGCAATGGAACGCGGGAGGTCTTCCGCTGTTCCACTAAGACGCCGATGAAGACAAGACCGGAAGCTTCGCCGTCCTGCTGGGACGGGCGGCCATAGACGTATGGGGCGACATGCCCGGGATATTCAGAAAGCCCTGTTCGAAACCGCGATGAAGGATAGGGAATCCAAGCGCGAAGAACTCGCGCACCTGCTGCACGATCGTCATCCCGCACGTTGCATCCGGTCAACCCTTCCCAGGAACACGCCGGCGCGCGGTAGATTTATGATGTCGCTGCGGATAGCGTACATGGGGGCGAAGATGGCTGGAAACACGATCACGACCACCGGTATCGCAGTTCCGGGTGATGCTCGCGGCAGCGTTTGGCGATCTGCCATCCGTCGATCTTCCCGGGTAACCTGATGTCGGTGATGAGCACCTCCGCGACCCGCCGCTTGCAACAGACAAGCGCCTCGTCGCCATCGGCTGGAACACGTAAAGGCCTCCTCGCGCAGCGCGTCGACAACGAATTCACGGATGAGAGGATCATCTTCCACGACGAGTACGCGCCGAGGTAATGGGCAGCCCGCACGCCGGCGCAATCAGTCAGACCTGCTTCGCTCTTCAGGCCGAAAAATCCACTCTCGCCAAACCGTCAATAGTACGGCCATGATGACTGGTCCTAGAAACAAACCGAGTAGGCCGAAGGCTGCCAGCCCCCCGAAAATTCCGACGAACGCAAAGAGGAAAGGGAGCCGCGCCGCGCCCCCGACCAGAGTTGGCCACACAAAGTGATCCCCTGTAAGCATCACGGTCGCGCCCCAGAAAAAGACGCCTGCGGCCGCGATCCCGCTGCCTCCGCCGGACAAAAGCGTCGCGGCGGCGGCCGTGAACACTGCCCAGGCACCGAATGGGAGCATCGCAAAAGCCGTGGTTATGATGGTAAACATCACGGCATTTGGTACGCCTGCAGCAAGGTATCCGACGCCGATCAACAAGCCTTCGCCGATAGCGACGATCACGGTACCGTTCACCGTCCCTCGGATCGAATCCACGATCTTCTGCACCACGCCCTCGCCGGGGTGCCCCAGGATACGATCGCACGTCTCGATGGTACGATTAGCGACCGAGCGGCCGTTGCTGAGCAGCACGAACAAGGTAAATAAAGAGAAGAAGAGCATGAACAGGCGACGCAACAGCTGACCGCCGAAAGTGTTGAATAGACCAGACGCATCATCCGCATTGATGGTTTTGAGCCAAGCAGTCGCGGCTTTCGGATCCGACAGATTATCGCGCCACCATTGCTGCACGATTTCTGCTACGACCGGCAGGCGAGCGATCCAGTCGGGCACTTCGATTCCGCTCTCCGTGGCCTTCTTCAGCCAGTTCGCGATGTCACCGCTTTGCTCGGCCACCTGGTAGATGGCAAGCGCCATGGGCGTAAACAGGATGAGCGCGACGATCGCCGTAAAGGCGACGGCTGCCAGCCTTGTTGGGCCCGAGGTGAGCCGTGCAGCGAACTTGATGTAGAGAGGCCACAAGGTCACGGCGAGAATGGTCGCCCAGATCAAAGGTGGCAGGAATCCCCCGGCTGTCCATAGGGAGAGCGCTACCACCGCTACGGCAAAGACCACCCGGGCGTTCATGCGCGCGCCCGAACCAAGTGGGAGCGGCTTTTGCTGCACCGGGTTGCGAGATGCGTCGCGATCCGATGCTGTCGATGTGCCGGGCTTCGCTATCCGCTTGCTAACCGTGTTCGGGCGACCCACTTGCTACCTCGCTTGGCGGTCCGGCGCTCTTCGATCCTACCGGGGTCGCTAATCTGATGCCGTGAAGTAGGCCCCGCTCGCCAGAAAACACCCGAAGTTTGATCGAGGTTCCATCCAACGTACGGGCCCTCTCATCGCTCTTACGGCAGTAAAAGACAACTGTTCACGCAACAGGCGGGCGCCGCTTTAACAAGGCGGGGCTGCCCACGTGGGCTGGCCCGTATGCCTGGCATCCAGGTAAGCCGATTACTTTCGGTTTCTATCGAGTTCCTGCGCCATGCCAAGGTGATGCTGCAGAGGAGGCAAGGTTTTGTTCGCCCCATCCTTGTTTCGGATCGGCACCGCCTTCAGCGTAACGTTGAAAAAGGGAGGCCTTGTGAGCGCTCACCTGCATCGGATCCTACTCGCCAGCACCATGGCCTCAACTCGGCGAGCCTTTGTCCAACCGCTTGACGCTTTGAGAGATGCGATCCGCCGGTTGATGCTTGATAAAGTCCGGTCACTCCTTTTCGTGGAATGGGCGTGCATCGGCTACGAGCTGAAGGCTGGACGCTCCGGCAAGTGTCAGCGCAAAATCTACGGATCGGGTGGGGCGCCGGAATAAGTCTAAAGTCACTTACGCCTGTCGGAGAAATCAATCCGTCCGCCGGGGCCGCTTCCTTTAGAGGTTTCCGAAAAGCGAAGCCTTGATCCGCGAGCGCCAGCCTAGACCACGTCAAAGTCTGTCTGCAACTTCCGCACTTCCTCAGCCAAAGCCGCTTCGGCGGATTCCTCCAGGCTTCTGCCGGATAGATACCGCCAAGTTGCCAACTGGGGCTGTAACCCTTTACGCGGATCAGCTTGAGGCCGGTTACGCCAGACCGCTTCTCGAGTTCGGCGGCGAGCTCATGTTGATACACGATTGCTTTCATCCGGCGGGTTCTCCAGGCGCATCACACTCGAGCGGCTAACAGTCCCGGCAGATGCTTCTGATCTTCTCGAGGGCGCGGTCGGTCGGGTCCCACAGATCCTTCTCGCCAATCGTACCGATTTGCTCCGCCGCCCGCGGGTATTGCCTATGCGATCCGGGCCGTTTTCCACTAGCGGAAATCGACTCCATCAAAAAAGGCCCCAACATGAGGATCAACACGATGCTCATTTGCAGTTTTTGCAGATCGACCCCACCATCCTGTCCGTGTTGCTGTTCTCTTGATCGATCTTGGCGTCGCTATCCTGCTGGTTGGTGGTCGCAGGCCTTCCGATCCCTCCGGCAGGCGCGGTCTGCGCAGCCGCGGCCGAAGAGCCCGAGGAAGCAGCGGTGCCGGCCGCATTGGTGCCGCGCGTCCGGGCTTCGCTTTCGGTGTCGATCCGTTGCCCCGGTTCGTGATTGACGCTGGGCTGCGCCGTTGCGGGGGCATTGCCGACGGTGGAGTTGCCGGGAGCGCCAACGGTTCCGGCGGGATTTGCTGGGCCAGACCCTGCAGTGCCAGCAGCGTTTGTAGCTGAAGGTGAGGATGTCCCTGTACCGCCCGCCCCGGACGAGGCTGCGCCGCCGGCTCCTCCGCCCGCGGACCCACCGCCACTGCCTCCACCACCGCCACCTTGCGCGAAAGCGGCGCAGGGAAGGATAATCGCCAAGGCCAAGGCACAACGAGAGAGCTTCATGTCGCGACACCTTTAACGACCAAGCGGGCTCTCGAGGTTTCGTTCCTAGAGTTATGCGTGCTAGGCGTCGAGGACGCCGAATTGCCGCCGGTAAGCATCGATCGCCCGGTTCGAGAGCAGCAACCTGCTACGTTCACCGTTCCGGACCATTTGCTCGATCTTATGGGAGAGAAATTGGCTGGCTTCGGCAGCGTCGCCGAGGTCGCCCGAGCGCTCGATGAATTCCCAAGCGATCTGGACGGAATGTTCAACAAGATGAGAAAGTGGGGTGTCGGCCATAGTGAGCCGAACGCTTGCTCCTTCCCAGGGTTCCTAGGCCACCTCGAAGGACGCAATGCGTGGTCGAGGTAGATGCATCCCATTTGCCATCGGCCGGCGTCCGAGAGCAATGAGCGGCGTCGCTTGTCGTCGCTCCCACGGCTAACCAGTTGCGGACCTCAAGGGAACATGGGTTGAACCCCGCAGTTGCTCCCCGGCCAATGGAGAAGGAAAGATGTCCAAGAAATCGCTCGCTGGAATCGCGAAGGAAATGGCCGGCATCGACATCGCCATTCTTTCGACCCACACAGAAAACGGTGAGATCGCAAATCGACCCATGAGTAACAACGGCGACGTGGCTTACGACGGCACGTCTTATTACTTCACTTACGAAAAGACGCGGACAGTTTTCTGACATCCAACGGAATCCTAATGTCGCGCTCGGATTCTCATCCGTGGCCGGTCTATTCGCCGAAGGGATCTATGTGGCCGTCGAAGGGACTGCCGAACTGATCCGCGACAAGGCCGTCTTTCATCAGCACTGGACAAGTGATCTCGACAAATGGTTCGAAAATGGCGTGGATACGCCAGGCATTGTCCTGATCAAGGTCAGAGCCAACCGCGCGACCTATTGGAAAGGTCGCGAAGAAGGTGAGGTTGGAATCTGACTGAAGATTCAACCGGGGCGAAACCCTAGTGGGGCCAGCTCTTTCGATGATTTTTCCGCAATCGCGAGACCGGCGCTATCACGATTGTACAGTCACCCAATCTCATTCTGTGGATTGTGATCGTGGCCGGCCTTTTGCTCTGGGTATGGCCATCAGCAGGCAAAGCAAACTTGGATCTGACGATCGCGGTCAACGGTGGCCTCGTTCTCTGGACGGTGGATGAAATCGTCCGTGGCGTCAATCCTTGGCGGCGCTCTCTCGGTGCAGTCGTTCTTCTCTACGAATTCACGACCCTTTTAAACGACGGTAAAGATTCCGCACGCGGGAGTGGGAGCCCAGATGTCGCCGCGGGCTTGCATTGTAACGGCGCCAGCAGGGCTCCCGACGCGGTAGCGGTAGGCAATCGAGGGTCGTTCGCAGATGGCACCACCGACGCGGATCGAATTGACGCCCGAGGAGCTCCGAGAACGCAGACGTCTGCGACGCGAAAAGCAGCGCGAGGACAATATCAAGCGTGCCGCAAAGATGCACGCTGCTCGCCTCAAGACAAAAACTGACCGTCCAAAGGATCCGCCGCGGCACAGACAGTTTGTGCACGTCGGATGCTCCGGCTGGCGTTATTGGAAATGGCGGGACTCATTCTATGCAGACGTGCCGCAAACCGAGTGGTTTAATCATTATTTAACGCGTTTCGACACTGTCGAAATCAATGCATCCTTTTACTCGTGGCCGACAGTCGCCGGTGTTCAATCCTGGCGGCGGCAGCCCGGGAGGAAGAAGTTCATCTACACCGTCAAAGTCTCCGAACTCATCACCCACGTGAAACGATTCAAAGCGACAAAGACGCTCATCCGGGATTTTGGAATGATCGCCGACATTCTGGGTGACCGGATGGGCTGCTTTCTGTTTCAAATGCCGCCGAGCTATCGTTACACCAAGACCCGGCTTAATGACATTGTCAGCCAGCTGGATCCCGAGCGTCGCAACGTCGTGGAGTTTCGGCACGCGAGTTGGTGGAATGAAGAGGTCTATGAGGCTTTTCGTATCGCGGGGATTATCTTCTGCTCCTGCAGCGGGCCACGCTTGCCGGACGAACTCGTTCGGACGAGCGATGAACTCTACATCCGCCTGCACGGCCCAAAGCGATGGTATCGTCACGATTATTCCAAGAGCGAGCTGGAGATCTGGGCCAAAAGGATCAAGGCGAGCGGTGCGAAGCGGGCCTGGGTCTATTTCAACAATGACAACGACGCGCACGCTCCCAAGAACGCGACAACCTTCAGGCGCATACTGGCCGTTGTGCTCAAGGTCTGACACGTAGAATTGGAACTCTGCCTGACATGGGAACGTTCTCACGTGTTTGGAGAACATATGACCAGCAAATCGCTCTGGATGGATATTGACGTCGCACCTGATGCGCGCGTGCTCGATGGCGCGCAGGAGTGCGACGTCGCCGTGATTGGCTCCGGGATCGCCGGGATATCAACGGCGTATGAGCTTTGCCAGCGCGGCAAGTCCGTCATTGTCATCGACCGCGGCCGCATTTGCGGTGGCATGACGTCGAGGACGTCGGCTCACCTTGCTCCTTTGTGCGACGATCTCGTCAGCGAAATGACGAAGATCAGGGGGCACGAGGCGACAAAGCTCTTTTGCGACAGCCAGGCGGCTGCCATCGACCGCATCGAGGAAATCCAGAAGATAGAGAAGATCGACTGCGACTTTCGCAGGCTTGACGGCTATCTCTTTCAGGGGCGGGACATGCCGTCCGATATCATCGACCAGGAAATGGATGCGGTCCGCGAGGTCGGAGCTCCCGTCCACCGGCTGATGGGCGTGTCCCTCAAAGGGTGCGAGGGCCGCCACGTTCTGCGCTATCCCCGGCAAGCGACTTTTCATCCCCTCAAATACCTGGCCGGGGTGGCAAAGGCCTGCAGTGAGAATGGCGTGACCTTTTTCCGAGACAGTCCGGTCGTCGAAGTGACTGAAGACAATGGTGTCGTGACGGTTAAAGCCGCGCGCGGCGCCATTCGCGCCAAACATGCCGTTGTCGCAACCAACTCTTCCATCTCCGACCGCTTTGCCATCCACACGAAGACGGCTCCCTATCGGACCTATGTTATCACCTTCGAGATCAAGCGCGGTGCGATACCTGACGCGCTCTACTGGGACACTGAAGATCCCTACCATTATGTCCGCCTGCAGCCCGGTCCCGCCAATACCGACTATGTGCTGGTGGGAGGCGAAGATCACAAAAGCGGAGAGGCAGACGACGCTGATGAGCGTTTTGACAGACTGGAAGCCTGGGCCCGCAGCCTGGTTTCCGGCCTCGGCAAAGAGACGCATCGCTGGTCCGGGCAGGTGCTCGATACAATCGATTATGCCGGCTTCATCGGACGGGATTCCGGCGGCAAGAATATCTACGTCGCGATGGGCGATTCCGGGCAAGGCCTGACGCACGGTGTCGCCGGCGCGATGCTGAATACGAGCCTCGTTTTTGGTGAGGATCACCCCTGGAAAGACATCTACGAGCCGGGCCGGGTTCCTCTTAAGGCCGCGAAGAACTTTGTGACTGAGAACATTACCGCATTTAAAAGCTTTGCTGAGTATGCGGCGCCTGGCGAGATTAACTCACTGGACGATCTCAAGCTTGGCAAAGGCGCGGTCGTGCGGCGTGGACTGAAAAAACTTGCAGCCTTTAGAGACGAGGCAGGTGCGCTGCACCTGAGGTCGGCGAGTTGCACGCATGTGGGTTGTCACCTGCATTGGAACAGCTTTGAGACGTGTTGGGACTGCCCCTGTCATGGATCGATGTTCGATGTCGACGGACAGCCAATCAACGCTCCTGCCATCGGGCCTCTCGCTCGTGTGGAAGACTGAGCGGCGTGAAAAAGCGCCGCATCGCAATCGAGGCCATGGAGGCCCGTTCGGTCGACGCCATTCCGATCGGCGAGCTATGGCTGTACGAACCGAAATGGGATGGCTTCCGTTGCCTTCTGGTGCGGGAGGGCGAGCAAGTCGACATCCATTCGTAGTCCGGGCAGAACCTCAACCGGTACTTTCCCGAAGTCATGGCCGGCGCGCTTGCGGTCCGCGAAAAAAGCTTTGTCCTCGATGGCGAGATCGTCGTTCCGACCGGCGGTCGACTCTCATTCGATGATTTGTTGCAGCGCATTCACCCTGCTGCAAGCCGCGTGAAGAAATTGGTGGCAGAGAGCCCGGCCTGTTCCTCGCGTTCGACCTCTTGCTGAAAGGCGGAAGCGATCTGGCGGGTGAGCCTCTCGCCAAGCGGCGATCACTTCTGGAGAATTTCGCCGCTCGTTTCTTCTCGAAGGCAAACCTGTTTCGCCTTTCGCCGGCCAGCTCGAAGCTGAGGGATGCCCAACGTTGGCTCCCGTCGGCGGGCGGTGGAAGCGATGGCGTCATCGCGAAGCGCCTCGACCTTCCATACCAGGCCGGCAATCGAGAGGGTATGCAAAAGATTAAGCGTTATCGTAGTGCGGACTGTGTCATCGGCGGCTTTCGCTACGGCGAAAACCGTCTGGCGGGCCGGCAGGTCGTCGGGTCGATTCTTCTCGGGCTCTACGATGACGACGGGTTGCTGCACCACGTTGGATTCTCGTCGGGGATTAAAGCAAAGGACAAGCCGGCTTTGACCGACAAGCTCGAAGCCGTCAAGCAAGCTCAGAGCTTTACAGGAAATGCCCCTGGCGGTCCCAGTCGCTGGTCGACGAAGCGATCGCCAGAATGGCAGCCGGTCAAGCCGAAATATGTGGTCGAAGTGTCCTACGATCATTTCACCTGCGGTCGCTTCCGTCACGGGACTTCGATCATCAGGTGGCGACCGGACAAAAAGCCTTCTCAATGCGCGTTCGAACAGGCGAGGCAAAGAGCCGATCGCGCCCTCTTATCCAGGCTCGGGATTGGTGGACGTTTGTCTCGGTAAAGAGGTTGCGCACCGTTACTCCGGAATGAGCGGGCGCTACCGTTGGCATAATGCGCTCGCGAGCAACGCGCGATCCGGCTTGTTGACGTTGTCGCCGGACATTTTTGGATTGCGAGCACTACGGCGGTCCTCCCCTTGGCGCAGTTCATCAGGGCGATCTCGCCTTGTCCTGGCTCTTATCGGTGATGAGAACGCCATTAGCGCTCCCGCCTTCCTCAGGAATGGAGCAGCGCTATGCAGCACCGTTGCCGTTTCAAGCAAATTATGTCCCTTGAGGAACGCCTTGCAGAAGAGGCAAGGCGTCTTCGTGAGAAGGCTCAGTCGCTCCCACCCGTATCGAACGGGAGCGCACAATCCGCAAGGCCAGGCAAGCCGAGACCGGCGCGCATATGAGCTAGTGGTTGAGGTCGCCCGGTCTGGCACCACCGGAATGATTGGATGTCGCGCCTACATCCTAGGCCCGGATGGCCATAGTTAGCGGCTTGTCGATCCCTTGAAGAGGCCAAGGAGCAGACCGAAAGGCTAGTGGACGACTATGACATGCCACCTGAAACGCAGAATTTGCGATCTCAAAGCCAAAGAGTAAGGCGCTGTCATTTACTCTGCCGATACTGGACTCGCGGACGACTCATGCCGTGCACTCGACGTATCGATCGGTGGAATAATCCGGAGATGCGTTAGGCGGTGACCGAGACAGTCACGCCCATGCTCAAGAAGCCATCGCTTGGGCCAAAGAAGCTTCCTGATACGGGCATGCACTGGCTGATATCGCGGGCAACTGCGACGGGGATCAGATTTCGACCACCGACGCTGCGATTCGTCGGGTCGAAGGTGACCCAGCCCGCGCCTGGTAGGAACACCTCGGCCCAAGCATGGGTCGAGCCAGCATCGCCCGAACCTAGGAGCTGATGGCTCGGGTCGTGGAGGTAGCCGGAGACGAGCCGCGTGCCGAAGCCGAGCTTTCGCGCGGATTCGGCGAACAAGACTGCAAAGTCGCGGCACGATCCCCACCCACGGTCGAGTGACTCCTGGGGAGATTGCGTGCCCTCGATTTCACGGCTTTGGTACCGAACGTGCTGGGCGACTCCGGCGTTCAGGTCTTTGAGCAGTGAAAGCGTATCGGTTGGGTTGCTACGTATAAACCCTCTCGTCCAGTTTTGCAGTTGCCCGCCCGGATCAGGGTATTGGGCAATAGTTAATGCGCCGAGGTCGGTCCATTCTTCGTCGGAGTAGCGGAACGGGTATGAAATGGCCGAGGCAGCGATATCGAATACCGGCCAATCGACTGCATCGAGAAGAATATCGGCTTCACTGCCAATAACGAGCGTCGGGGCTGTGTCTGGAAAGTTGATCAGGGCGACAGTGTTGCCAAACACATCCTGGGCCCACTTGGTCACAGCGTCCGGCGTGATCGTCAAGATGTGTGACATCAGCCGCAATTCGCGGCTTTCGCGAGGGCGTAGCATTAGGCGGTGTGGAGAGAGTTGTACTGGCTCTCTAAAACGATAGGTGGTCGTATGGCGGATTCGTATCGCCGTCATCTCGGCCTCCGTTTGTCAGGCCCATGGATTCTACAGCGGCCTCGCGACCTGAGACCCCGTATCTTGCAGCAGAAAACGATGGCCGCGAGCGTGGCGCTAATCACGTTCGCGCCGACGATCATCCAATCGAATAACACCGTAGACGATCCAAAACCCGAGACCGAGGGTCAGCGCCCAGAGCATGAAGAGCGAGAGATCTTCCGTGGACCCGCTTGGCCACGCCTCGCGGACCTGCGGCACATAGGAAAGCGACGCGAGTACGGGTATGCCGACTAGATAGCAATCAAACCCGGCCATCGAGGACGTTCGGGCGACCCACGTGCCAAGTGCCATGCATCCGATTAAGTCATACGGCCAACCAGGCCAACTAGGCGTTAGGCGCGGCCTTTGTGGGCTGCGTGCTACTCACCGGGTCAGAAGCCGGAAAGCTGTCTTTCAAGCCTCTCTCAAGTTCATCGTCTTGCTTCTTATCACGGCGCATTTCCTGCTTGGGATCGGCGGCGTGTTTGTCAGTCGGCGCCGGATTGAACTTTTCACTCATGTGATTGTCTTTCTAAATCGAAACGCAGCGCTGCATGGAGAGCCGGGAAGGGCCGTCCGAAGGGCGGGCGCTTCCCGATCCTTACAGGGTGGTTCAGGCTGCTTCCGCGTTGACTGCCGTCTCAGCAAGCTTTGTCAGCGCATCGTCGGTCTTCTTCTCTTCGGCCAACGTCTGATCCAACAACTTGACCGCATCCTTCATACCAAGCTTCGTGGCCCAGCTCTTAAGCGTCCCGTACCTGGATATCTCATAATGCTCGACCGCTTGAGCGGCAGCCAAGAGCCCGGCATCAAGTGCCGGCTCACCCTTGTACTCGTCCATGATCTCGGTGCCCTCATCGAGAATGCCTTCGATTGCGTCACACTTCTTTCCGCGCGCCGGCTTTTCGAGAAGCTCGAAGATCTGTTCGAGGCGAACGATTTGACCTTCGGTCTCATCGTGATGTTTTTCAAATGCCGCCCGAAGTTGATCGGAATTGGCGGCCTTCGCCATCTTCGGCAGAGCCTTATAGATCTGTTTTTCGGCGTAGTAGATATCCTTGAGCGTATCGAGGAAAAGCGCATTTAGATCTTTGTCGGCCATTGGAACGCTCCATAAAAGGATTGATGCACGGCAACATGAGGTTGAGACGATTGTTCCTAGCCAAAAGCAGCCCGGCCGATTCTGGCTTCAGCGAGCCGCCCTACGTCGCAAGAACTGCAAAGATGTTGACGATGGGGCCGCTTGCCCTCTGATGCGCAAGCGGGATGCAGGTTGGCGGGTTGTCGAAGGCGCTACGCATCTCTCGCCCATGCTCGGCAAACGGATCGTTGCGCAACTCAGAGAAAACTAGGGTCAGGCGCACGACGAATTCTTGTTGTTGCGCCTTCTGACGCAAATCGTCGATGAGATCATGTGCGCCCTGACGTGCGAGAAGCTCGCCCGACTTGTCCGGGATATCGGCCTCACGGCAGAGCTTCGTCTCACTGTTCGTCAGTCATGGTCGTGATGGGCATTCCAGGTCATGCTGTATTATGTCCCAACGGCCTTCCCGTGCAGGCCAGTCCAGGATTGAAAAGCCAATATACCGAGCCTGACCTTGACTGAGCATTGTCTCTAACGCTCAGGATCGGGAAACTGAAGCAAGCCACCAGTCGCCGATCGCTCGCGTCAGAGCGATCCAAAGGCTCGAGGGGAGATCAGGCACGGCGATGCGGACGCTGTAACGGTCGGTCGTCAGGTCGTGAAACCATTCGGTCGCGGCAAAATCAAAGCCGAAACTTCCAGCGTGACGGATCGGAAAGCCGATTTCGCTTAGCTCCTCGCTCATGGCTGCGGCCGCCTGCCGGGCTGCCGCTTCGTCGAGAGGTTCGCGAGATCCCAAAGTGACGTATAGTCCGTGAACGGGCTGCAACTGCGACGGCACGCCTCGCAGCCTCAAGGCGAAATGCCGGGAGGAGAAACGACCGTTACGAAGGATCGAGGCCATACGCCTTCTCGTCAGGTGACGGTAAGAGGATGTGCCTACGAATGGCGGAAAGTGCGCGGGTAAGGCTGCGTTGCCTAGGAGCCTTATGGCGTTGCGCGTTTCCGCCATAAGCTCTTCGAGGCATGATGGAGGTATCCGCTGAGTCGCGAAATCGCTGCGGATCAACGTAATGGAACCTAGCCGCCCGTACTCCGCACCCAACGAATCCAACTTATTGTGACTCCGGACCAGGATCAGCGGAACGCCCCGGCGCCTCGACCACCTGACCACCTGCTCAATACGTCCCGAACTTCCGGTGAAACATGTTGTGTCGAAGATGATGAGGTCGAAATGCAGCTTTCCGCAATTGACGACATCGCCGAAATCGCGTGACGCGATGCATGAATCCAGCAGCAGGACTCTGCGAGAGACATTGTCCGTCGAGAAACTCTCGATCGACCCGATTACCAAGTGCAATTGCTGCGCATAGCCGTCGATCAGTTCTAATGTTTCCCCGTAAGAGCCTGGCAGCGCAACGACCTCCCCACCTTTCATCGACTTGGAGAGTGCGAGGAGTAGCGAAGAAATCGCCCCCATTCCCGAAGCCGTGTAGATCGTTTGTCGAACGTGGCGCTTATCGAGCGCATAGAATGACGGTCCTTCTACGGCCAGGTCAGCGCGTTGATAGTCGTATCGAAACTTAAAGGGCCCGCTGAATGGACGCGCGCTGCCGGCCCATGCGGTCTCGGTGGCGTCCCACTCCTGCATCTCATGCGCGGCTCTGAGAGCTGCGGTTAGCTGAAATTTGCGACGAATGACGTCGTCGACCGAACCAGGACGATCCAGTGATAGCGGTGCAGCCAGGCAGCTGTTCAAAAGCTTCAGTTCTTCCAGCTTGCGATCGAAATACGCGTCTGTGCTCTCCATCATAATCCTGCTCGGATAGCCGACAGTCGTCAGGCTCCGAAAGGCTTCATCACAACTTTGATGCAACCGTCCTTCTTGTCCCGGAAGGTCTTGTAGAGTTCCGGCCCTCCTCGAGTGTTGCCCGATGGGTGATGACGAAGGATGGATCGATTTCGCCTTTCTGGATGCGCTCCATAAGCTTCGGCATGTAATGCTGGACGGGGGTCTGGGCCATCCGGAAGGTGAGGCCGCGATTGATGGCGCTGCCCATAGGAATCTTGTCCAGATACCCGCCATAGACGCCGACGATCGAAACCGTGCCGAAATTTCGGCAGCACTCGATCGCCTGTCGAAGAACATGCGGCCTGTCCGTTCCCATGAAGGTCGCGACCTTGATCCGGTCGATCACAGAGCCAATGCTGGCAGTGGTTTCAGGCTCGGTGCCGACGGCGTCGATGCAGGCATCCGCGCCGCGCCCGCCGGTCAACTCCTGGATGCGATCGTAGATGTCGTCGCTCTGGAAATCGAGTGTGATTGCACCCGATTGTCTGGCGAGTGCCAACCGTTCAGGAACGGTATCGATCGCTAGCACGCGTTCCGCCCCCAACAAAAACGCGCTCTTGATAGCGAACTGCCCGACAGGACCGCATCCCCAGACAGCCACTGTTTCGCCGCCCTTTATGTTGCAGAACTCGGCGGCCATGTAGCCGGTCGGAAAGATGTCCGACAGGAACAGCACCTGTTCATCGGTGAGACCTTCCGGGACCTTGTAAGGTCCGACATCGGAGTAGGGCACGCGCAGGTACTCCGCCTGACCGCCGGCAAAACCGCCGAGCATGTGCGAATAGCCGAACAAGCCGGCCGGAGAATGCCCCCACATCTTCTCGGCCATCTTGGCGTTGGGGTTGGACCGCTCGCATCCGGAGTAGAAGCCGTTCTTGCAGAAGAAGCATTCACCACAGGAGATCGTGAAGGGCACCACGACGCGGTCGCCGACCTTGAGCTTGGTATTGCCTTTGCCGACGTCGACGACCTCGCCCATCGTCTCGTGGCCCACCACGTCCCCTTCTTCCATGCTCGGCATGACGCCGTCGAGCAGATGCAGGTCCGAACCGCAGATCGCGCAGGCAGTCACCTTGATGATGGCGTCGCGTCCATGCTCGATCTTGGGATCCGGCACGGTCTCGCACCGGATGTCGCCTTTGCCGTGCCAGGTGAGAGCTTTCATGTAGGGAACTCCGAGCGAATGATGACGGCTAAGCTTGATTGCGTCTCGAAGTTCCTATCGGGTTAGGAACGGCGGCCGCCTAGCGCGATTGGAAAGGCAACTTGGGAGATAGCGGAGAGCCGAGGTGGACAGGCAATTGGCAATCGTGACCGGCGCATCGACGGGGATCGGTTACGAGTTTGCGCGCATATGCCCGCCCGAAGGGTATGACCTTCTGATTGCCGCAGACGAGGTGGATATTGAAAAGGCGGCCGCCGACCTGCGTCGTGAGCCTGGCGCGGAGGTCGTCGAGGCGCTCCACCTCGACCCCGCCAAGCAGGAAGGCGTCGACAAGCTCCACGCGGCCGTCAGGGGCCGTCCGATCGCCGTGCTCACGGCGAATGCCGGGCGTGGACTTGGGCATCCGTTTCTCGATCAGGACCTCGCCCGCATTCGCGATGTCATCGGCACGAATGTGACCTGGACGACTTGTCTGCTGCATCAGCTCGGAAACGACATGCGCCAGCGCAATCAGGGTCGCATTTTGATCATGGGCTCGATTGCCGGCTTTACGCCCGGCAGCTTCCAGGCCGTGTACAACGCGTCGAAGGCCTATCTGAATTCGCTGTCGTTTGCGCTTCGCGAGGAGCTTCGCGATACTGAAATCAGCGTGACCTGCCTCATGCCGAGCGCGACCGAGACCGAGTTTTTGAAGCGCGCCGACATGCTCGACACCAAGGTGGGCTCAGGGGAGAAAGACGATCCCGCCATGGTCGCGCGCCAGGGCTTCGTCGCCATGATGAAAGGAGAGGGCGATGTTGTCACCGGCGTCAAGAACAAGATCCAGTCTGCAGTGGCAAACGTGACGCCTGCGGAGACGCTCGCGAAACAGCATCGCAAAATGGCGGAACCCGGCTCCGCCAAGCACTAGCCGGCAAACAGGAGGAAATTGTCATGCTCACGAAATCAATGCTGGTTGGCGCCGTCTTGGCCGTCAGCTCAACTATCGCCTTCGGCGGCCCCTGCAATACAGCCAACCGCGATGCCGGCTCTGGGCCGGTCACGACGGGCCAAGCGAGTACGACCACGGGAACCGCCTCGCCAAGCGCCAAGGAGCATTCGCCAACTTCAGCCATGAACAAGGCGAGCGAGAACACCGCGACCTCGTCGCAGGACGCCCAGCGCCAGATGCAAAGCCAGCCGACGGCAGCTGAACAGTCGAAGGCGACTACCGGCACCCGCGACAACGATTGCTAGGCGGGAAAAACTCCTAGGTCGAGCGCGAGAGGTCGGTGTCACCGGCTTCTCGCACTCTGTCTAGGCCGAGGAGTCATAGTATTCCACCTTCGGCGTATCGGCGCACGACCCGCTACGAAGGACTGGATCTCGACGTCGAGGGCGGCCCGAGCCTTTATCCGACGGCCAAGCTTTCGATCCTTCAGAGGCCGCAACCCGTCGGGCCAACCAGCCGCCGGCGCCGCGCCGAAAGGCGGTCGCCCCGGTCCGACGTGAGCAACACCCGCAGCTCCACACTGTCCTCGTGTCGGACGATGTCCAAGTCCTCGATCTCGGACGGCGCGGCAAGAATTCCCTCCGTCAGGCTGAACCCAAGGGCGAGATCGATGTGATCGGCAGGTGTCGCCATCACGACGGCAAGCGTCGTTCCGTTGTACGCTACGGTTACGGGGGTCTCTTCAGCAAGTGTGCGGGCAGTACGTCGCCACCCTGGTCGCGACAATCGGCGCCGACCACCGCGTGCATTCGTCTGGCACCTCGACTGCGAGCCCTGCGACGATCCTCCCTCAACGAAGAATCGACGTCGCAATGGCGCGATGGTTCCTGGGCGGACGCCATGCAGGTATGTGGGACTTGTCGCGCGAGACACCGTCGGCGACCGGTTCGAGAGCCGGTCATCAAGCCCGCAGATTGTCCGTCATCCCCGGGGGGACCCACTCTGTTCGACACACTCGGCCAGCAACTCGGCTTCCGCCTTGTACCAGAAGGTGTCCATCTCCCCTGCGGGTTCGCCAGCCTGCCAAAGATGATAGGCCCTGTTGCAAATGTCTTCCGCACTCAATCCCGCCATTGCACGCACCGTTCGTTGTCGTTGGCACGGCTGCAGCGGACGACAGGTTCCAAGGCTGCCGGCCGAGAACATCGTCTCGCAGTTAACGGTCGTGGAACGGGTCCGACACGCTCACGTTGGCTGACATGTCACTTGCCGATATCAGAGGCTGGCTAATCAAAATCGGCGTGGCGACGTCGCGGCCTGCGGCATTCGTTGTATTCCTGGCCTACGGGGCTTGCTGGCTCGTGCTGGGAAGCGGACTGGAATGGCATTCGATCGCCACGCTCGCAACCTGGGGAATGACCCTTCTCATCCAGCGCGCCGAGCATCGCGATACTCAGGCCATTCATGCCAAACTCGACGAGCTCCTGAAGGCTGTCGGGGATGCCGATGCCGATCTAATGGATGTCGACAAGAAGGACGCCGAGGAAGAACGCGCTCACGTCAAGGCTTCTTGAGGTTTCGCGTCGAGAGGCCGAACGCACAAGCTCCAACGGTGCGGAAATCAACACTGTTAAGCAAATCGATTCTGTCAGGCTGCAGTGCGCCGCTAGCGCTTGAGCCGCACCGACTTGGGAGGAGTAGGCGGCTTCGGCCTCGACTTCCGGCGGTAGGCTGCGTTCGCGTGCCTAGGAACAGAACCGATGCGTCAGAGTTCGAGCTGTCTAACCCTTATCACGGAGTTGCAAAATGACCCGCGGAATGCCGTCCATGACTGCGCTTTTAGGACTGCTCGCCATTGCCGGATATCAGAATCGAGACAAGCTGGCGGAGTTGCTAAAGGGCCCGGGAGCGGGGTCGTTAGAACCCCCTAGTTCTCAACAGCCGCTTGGTGGGCTGCTCCGCAATCTTACGGGCATGCTCAGCGGGGCCGGAGTCAGCGGACTGCTTCAAGGAGGGATGGGCGAGCTGCTGGAGAAATTCAATCAGAATGGCCGCGGTGACGTAGCTCAGTCCTGGATCAGCACAGGGCCCAATAAGGACATTTCGCCTCCGCAGCTGAGGGAAGCAATAGGCCCAGACGTGTTGGAGAAGCTTGAACTGGAGACCGGGCTTTCTCAAGAGGAGATTCTCGCAAGGTTATCCCGGGAGCTCCCCTCAGCAGTCGACAAGTATACGCCGGAGGGACGCCTACCCAGTTCATAGTCTTGAACTGCCGCCACGTCGCTTTTGAGAGGAATGAGGAATGAGCATTCTTTGGACCATCGTTATTGGCTTCATCGCCGGGGTGATAGCCAAGTTCATCATGCCGGGGGACAACGAACCAGCCGGGTTCATCCTAACGACCATCCTCGGGATCGTTGGTGCCTTCGTTGCGACTTACCTTGGGCAAGCCCTTGGCTGGTATCATCCTGGCGAAGGCTCAGGGTTGATAGGCGCCGTGGTCGGCGCGGTAATAGTGCTATTTGTCTATGGCTTGGTGGTCGGCAGACAACGGCGCGCAATCTGAGAGGACAGCTCAGGGGTGCCAATCTTGGCGAACTCCGTTCACTCCCGCAACTTTAGCCCGGCTGGGGGGACCTTACTTTGGCGGTGGCTGCCTCGGCGGCATCCTTGCCGGCTTGCTTTACCCTATCCAAGGCTTCGGCACCTTTGTCGCCGACTTCTGCGATCACTGTATCTGAGGCTTCGCGC
The DNA here is from genome assembly GCF_052076005.1 of Bradyrhizobium sp. 63_E2_N1_3. Classification (NCBI taxonomy): domain Bacteria; kingdom Pseudomonadati; phylum Pseudomonadota; class Alphaproteobacteria; order Hyphomicrobiales; family Nitrobacteraceae; genus Bradyrhizobium; species Bradyrhizobium sp. 63_E2_N1_3. Next base: position 4,131,401 of record NZ_CP197235.1, read on the forward strand.
AAGGCCTGCGATACCGCGCCGGCACGACGATTAAGGTCGGCCTTCATTTCGTCGGCGACTTTGCCGATATATTCGTTCTCGATTTCGGAAGCGCGAAACGCGCCTGCGACTGCTGCACCGATCGCCATGCCCACAACCCCCAGCACCAGCGGTTGTCGTTCAAGCAACTCAGTTAGTGAGGATTGCGCACTGGTGAACGTTTCCTTATCTGAAAGCGCATTGCCGAGCTTGCCAAAGTTCTCCTGCAAGAAGGCGACGCCCTCGTCGAACCGATCCTGAACGCTGTCGACAGCTCCTGAGAATGCATCGGAAGCCGCAGCGGTGGCGCCGGGCAAAGTTTCTCCGACGCCCAGCGATCCCTCGTCGTCCATCTCAGGTGCCGTTGGAGGCGCCACAGTCTGCTTAACAGCCGACGCTGCCGACCTGAGAGTACTCGTCCCAGCACCGGCCACGGGCGAAACTGCATTCACAGCCGAGCGGGTCGCGGTCTTCAGCTTCTGGTCGCCAGCCAACAGCCAAAGCGCTCCACCTCCGATAAGCGCAGCGGCAAGGGGGTTTTCCCGGGCCGCCGTCACCAAATTGTCGATAAAACCGCTCTTTGTATTGCTCATTGCACCATTCCTTTCATGGTGTCCTTATCCTTTTCAAGCTGGCCGATCGTTTCTCGAGGTGCCAGATTGCGCACATCAAGCCGGTTGATGCCGACTGCAAAGAACAAGGCCGCGATTACCGCCGCTATGAACGCCGATGTCAGATACGATACCGGTTGCGACCATCCTGCGGCGATCAACGCCGCGGACAGGGCAAACAGTGCCATGACGATCGCCGGAACCACCAGAACGGCACCACCTGCAATCAAACCTAGCGCGCCACCGAGTTTCTGAAGCTTGTCGCCAACTTCCGCCTTGGCCAGGTCCATTTCGTTCTGGAAGAGCTTGGCGAACTGCGACATGGTATCGCCCAGCAGCGTCGAGATGACCCGAAACTCGCCCTGGCTGGTTTTGATATCGTGCTCGATGCTCATGGTACGGCGCTGCCCTGTGAGGATGATGTCTGTTGCGAACTCGGACCGGGCGGCGCGGAACTCGCCGAGAACGGCGGGGCACCGGACTTCTGAACGGCTTCCGACGACGATTTATTCACTGTGCCGCTCCGCTTCGATGATGAGGATTGCTCGCCGGACGCTTTTAAAAAGCGGAGCGCTGCGAAGCCTGCCAGCACGGATATTCCGAGAAAGGCCGCGGGCTGACGCTTGGCGAAATCAGTTGCGCCTTCGACGAGATCCCGGAAGCTCCCGTCGCGGATCTTCTGAGCGGCTTCTTCGACATAGTCGGCAGCAGAACCGATGCCGCGTGCAGCGAACGGTACGTCGCTCTCGAATGCTCGGCCGGCTTCTCGCATGTTGCCTGCGAGGCGTTCAACGAAATCTGCGCCCGACCGCTGCTGCTCGCGGGCTTGGCTTTGGATCTGGTCCACAGTCCCTTCCGTCACCCCTTTGGCTGCATCCGCCGCTTCACTGAACTTGTCCCGCGCGAGATCGGCCGTTGCTTGCAAGGCATCGCCAGCGCGCTGCTTCATCTCTGCGCCGGCCTCACCGATCTGTTCCTTCAGATCCTTCGAGGGGCCCCGGTCCCGGTTTGGTGCGAACTGCGTGATGTTGTTCGGGTCCACATCGCTCATGATGGTTTCCTTCAGGTGTTGGTGTTTTGAGAGGAGCTAAAGGCGGCTTCGACGACGTCGTCCGCAGCCTCTTTCAGAGTGTCCGCCACGTTCCGCGTCATACGACTGGCGTGGGTGCCGAGATCGGCCTCTGCGACCTTTTGCGCCGCCGCGTCGGCTGCAGACGTGGTCGCCTCTTTCGCCGCCTCGAATCCGGATTGCGCCGCAGCGGCCGCAGCCTGCTTCACGCCATCGCTCGCCCGACCGATCACCTTGCCTTCAGCCTTGGTCTCGGGAAGAGCCGCCGCGATGATGGCGCCGATCGCGATGCCCAGGCCTCCGATGAGAGCAGCGTTGTCGCCGATGGTCTGACGGGCCTGGTCAGGCGTGTTCGCCGCCGCGTCCTTGGCTGCGTCGATGCCCCTCTTGAGTTCTTCACCTGCGAAACTGGCAGCCTTTGTTGCGCCTGTTCGCAGGTCATCCGCAAGGCCGGCGGCCCGATCTCGTGCGTCTCCAGCCATGCCAGCGGCTCGGCTTCGAGCAGAGGATAGCTTTTCCGTCGCGTCGCCCTGCATGGCACGGGCACCCTCCGCCAACTCCTCGAGCATTTCCCCCGCTCTATCCATTACCGGACCGGACGCGTCCGCAGCGCGATCACGCACTGTCTTCGAGGTCAGGGCAAGTCCGGCGCCGATCATCAGAAGTGGCAACGGGACACCTCGCGCCAATCGCAGCAGCGGAATTCCTACTGCAGCGCCCGCGGCCACTGCGCGCATGGGATTGTCCATGATCTGCTGTTTGAGCCCTTCAATCCAGCTGTGGGTCTTGTGGCTGACGTATTCGGAGACTTCGGATTTAATGTGCTGCGGCGAGACCTTGTGGCGGATGTCCTCGGCGGTGTCCGATATCTGGTCCCTTAGTCGCCCTACCGTAGCTGCCAGCTCTGCGCGGCTGCGTTCGGACTCATGCCTCAACTCCTCCACTGATCGCGCCATCGCTTCACCCTCTTGCTTTATTTCTTGTGCTTCATTTCTTGGATCTAAGGACGAACACACGCTTTGTTGAATCGTTCCTAGCTGAGCAAGGATGACGTGCCGCCGGCCAAACTCTCCGCTGCGCGCAAGACTTTGGTGGTGAAGAAAACAACCTCGGAGCAGCGGTGGCGTGCCGACAGGAGAGCTCGGGGAATGTCGCGTCCGATCGTAGGATCTCGCAGGACTCGCGCTTGCGCGGGCGGGCACAAGCGATCCGATACGATCGGCGGCACTGCCTGCCTTATTAAAGTTATCGCAGCTCAAATCGAGACATTCTGCCGCGGCTTGCGGAGATGCCTTCGAGCAAATTCGCTTCCCACCTAAGCCAGGAGCCTTGTGGTTGTTACCGGGCATACGCCCGGTACCGCGAGGAGCGCGGGCTCTGGACCGGTTTCGAGTTCAACGAACGACGTCCTGGCCGCGAGGTCGCGATCGAGACTGGGCCTTTTCAGGCGGGCATTGTCGCGGTCGGCATTCTTAACGCCGCGCTCGTCGCTTGGTTGATCTTGGAGCTATGAGGCCACCTTAGTTGGCGGCCGCTTCGCATTGGCGACGCTGCTCGACGCCGGCGAGTACATCGCCACGCTGCCAAAGAAAGAATACGCCGTACCGGAGTGGCAAGCGGTTATGTGCGGAAGCGAACAGTGCTGATTGCCGATTTTCCTAGGCTTACGCCGCTTGGCCTTCCCGAAGGTCCGAACATCTCCACGGCCCCGGCTTGTCATCCGTGAAGTTAATCCAGGGCACCACACATTTGTTAGAGCCTGCGATCAACCCCGGGGCGGAGAATATCCGCCGGCGCTCGGCCCTGAGCCGGTGCGTCGTGGCGGTCCCGGCGTCTCCTTCCACTCCAGCCCGGAGGCGCTTGGGGCCGCTCACACCGTAGATAGGCACCTCAGTGTCGCCGACCGTCCTTGTCGACCTCGACCCGAAAGCCTTCCGGCATACGCGGCACTTCACCTTCACCAGCAACGTTGCAGGCCGGGCAGGGCGCGCCAGCGCCGCCACAGGTGCAGGCGCGTGGGCCGTCCCAGGGGAGGCTCGGGTGGTTCTCGCAAACCCAGCCTAGATCGTCACAGTTGACGCACGTCGTGGTCGTGGCACCAACGGCCATGGGCTTTTCCTTGCTGGGCGTCAGGCGACCCCGCGCAAGGGCAGCGCCAGCTGTACGTCGAAGCGCCTTGTGGCGTGAAGGCTTGTAGTGCAGACGAGACCTCAGCGTCGGTGTCGGTTGCGCGCTGGGCCAGTGCGTCGGCGACCTCGGTAGTCGCATCCCGCGACCACCCCTCGACCGCATTGAAGGATACAATTCGGACCGGATAGGCGTACTGGCCGGACAGGAGATTTTGCAGGATCGTCTCGAGGTCAGTGTCAGCCTCATCCGTCTCGCGCCAGGCGCAACCGGCGCGCGCGCCGAAGTCTTCAAGCACCAGATAGATGTCGCGGTCGAGACGGTCGGCCGGCACGATCGAGGGCGAGGAACGCATACGCTACTCCGATACAACAACGGCGGAGAGACGGCCCCGGCTGGCAGGGGCTTAGGGGTTTAAGGCCGGGGCCGCTCCGCCAGCTCTGCCGGCGAGCAAGCGATGACTCAAAATTCCCCCGCGCTCGTCGTTCCTTTGGGACCATCATTCCAAAAATGGGCACTGGCTTGTGTCCGACCTTAGGCGCTGGCCGTACTTCAATGTCCGAAGCTGATCTTTGACGGGCCCTAAGCATGGTATATGCAAGCCAGCGGGGAAAGGCGCTCTATCACTCGCGCCGGCACAAGGGAGGGTGAGCCAGTGATCAACATTGCTGAGTGCCGAGAACATGCTGACCTCTACAAGAGACTTTCTGGCGCGAGCGGCATTTCCAAGGATCGCTCCGACGTCCTGAAAAACATTGCTCGAACTTATGTGGGGTTGGCTGGTCAACTGGATAGACTGGCGTCCCTCACGAGGAACGAACAGAGGTAGGGGTGATGGCCTGCTTCCGGCCTCAGTGGCCTAGTTTGATTTGGGGATGGATGGCCTGCTTTACGAAAAGAACAATTTGAGGTCGGCGTCGTTCTGGTCTGATGAGACGGTATTACTTTGACATCAGAGAGGGTGACGAGATTTTCCCGGATGAGGAAGGTCTGGAGCTCTCAACCATAGAGAAGGTGCAGGAAGAGGCGGCGCGCTCGCTGGCCGATATGGCCCGAGATGCCGTCGGCACCCTAGGGACCAGTGGCCGACAGATGTCGATTGAAGTCCGGGACGACATCGGTCCGGTGCTCCACCTCAAATTCACATTCGCGGTCGAACGGCGCAGGCATTGAGGCCGCCTCCGTTGGCGGGCTGTGTTCCTTCTGTCGGGAACCCGAGTTCTGGTTTATGGTCCCGAGATCACCGCCCAGTCCGAGGCGTCCATCGGTGACTGAGAGTGCTTCATGCTCCCGCCCTATATGCGAGCGGAAGCATGTGTGAAAAGTGCACTCTGTACGACGATAAGATCGCCCGATATCGACGATTGTCACTCGGGATCAACGACCGGCAAACACTGGACGAAATTGCAATCCTGATCGCACAGGCGACGGAAGCGAAGGCCGCCAATCACCCCCCCGCCCCGAAAGAGTAGGGCCGCCTAAGTTTGGCGGCTTCGGTCATTGACCTCTTCAGCCTGCGCCGCCGCTAACAAGCGTTTCTGAACTCACTCGAAGCATGCCGGGCTTTCACCTTAACAAAAGAAACCACGGCAGAATACTCAACATGCGCAAAGGGGCCGGCTGTGACCAATCCAAGTGAGACACGAGGGCATGAACGCCGGCTGGCGGACTTCATTCGGCAAAACCACGCCGCTATCGTCAAGGAATGGATCGATTTCGCGCGAACTATATCGCCGGCCAGCGACAAGATGACGAAGCTAGCTTTGCAAGATCATGTCGTGGATATTCTCGGGTTTATTGCAGACGACCTCGAATCTGCGCAGACTGCGCGAGAGAGGTTTGATAAATCGCGCGGCGTGGGCCCTCCAGAAAATCCGTTTTCCGAGAGCGCGGCTGAGGTTCATGCCGCTCTTCGCCTTGCCGATGGTTTTGACATCGACCAGATGGTCTCCGAATACCGGGCGCTTCGCGCAAGTGTTGTGAAGCAATGGGTGGCTCATCATCAAGGGCTGGCTGCAACCGATGTTGAAGACCTCACGCGATTCAATGAAGCGATTGATCAGGCTGTCACGGAGTCGGTAGCTCACTACACTAAGACGATTAATGACTCCCGCAATTTGTTCTTGGGCGTGCTGGGTCATGATTTGCGCAACCCCATAGGCGCGGTTTCGATGGGTGCTCAGTGGATGGAGCGATCCGGAATAACAAATCCGAAACAGGCAAAGGTGGTTTCGGAGATTAGGACGGCGGCCGGCCGGGCGACACAAATTTTAAATGACTTACTCGATCTCACGCGCTCGTCCTTCGGTACTGAAATCCCAGTTGTAAAGACCAAAATCGACATGGTGGCGCTCTGTCAGGAGATTGCAGATGAGCTACGCGCCATCCACACGGATCGTGATTTTGAGGTCACGCACGACGGAGATCCTACGTGCTCGTGTGACGCTGCGCGCCTGGGACAGGTGCTGTCGAACCTGATGGGCAACGCCACCCAATATGGCGACCGAGAGCAGCCCATCACTGTGAGGATCGTAGGCAACGACCCCGACACCGTCACAATAGCCGTGCACAACATGGGTTCACCAATCCCCACGGACACACAAAAATTAGTATTTCACTCTTGGATGCGCGGCCAGGACGTCAGCGATGAGTCTGAGCACAGTACACATCTGGGCCTCGGTCTCTATATCGCGAAATTAATCGTCGAAGCCCACGGCGGCGAAATTTCTGTCGCCTCTAACGAACAAACGGGAACGACATTCTCCCTCCGACTTCCGCGCAGTTGAACTCGCAGGAGCAGGGCTACGCACTTCAAGGCTGTCCTTGGGCGGAGAGCCGGCCCCGGCTTCAGGGGTCGAGGGGGTAGGCCGGGGCCGCTCCGCCAGCTCGGCGGCGAGCCAGCGACGACTCAAACATTCGCCGCCCTTGCGGTTCCTCTGAACGGTCCCCCTGAAAAAGGGGAGCTGTCCGTGGTTAAGCTCCGGTGTCCTAAGTTGATTTTGGGGGTGTCCTAATTCGATAGATGAACAAAATCGACAGCTTGGCCGTCTAACTTTGAGGACGGTCATTGGGGACCGCCCATCCAGCGCGAATGCGGAATGATGATGTGCGACAAGTGCAAGGAACTGGACGGAAAGATCGAGCGCTACCGTCGTCATGCGACTCGAATAAACGATCAGTTAGCACATGACGGGATCAAAAAGCTCATTGAGGAGATGCAAGTCCAAAGGGCTGCGCTTCATCCCGAGCAAAAGAAGTAAGGCCGCCTCAGTTGGCGATCTCCTCGCCGCCGGTTCACGCTGGCGGGCCTCGGAGGTGAGCAATATTGACCATCACGGGGAACAAAGATGTGCCACCCTCCACCTTATCACCGCGCGGCCCTGGCTTTCATCGGTGATGAGAACGCCATTAGCGCTCCCGCCTCCTCTAGATAGGAGCAGCGCCATGCGTCGGCATTTCACGCAAACCCAATCCCTTGAAGAACGTCTCGCCGAAGAGGCGAAGCGCCTGCATGAACAAGCCGAATTGCTTCCGCATGGCAATCTGCGCGAAGCCGTCGAAAGGAAAGCACGGCAGGCTGAAACCGGCTCGCACATCAGCGAGTGGCTGCGGTCCCCCGGTCTAAGAGTCCCCACCTGAAGTTAAGGCCTCCCAGTTGGAGGCCTCTTCGTATGCGCAGTTCGCGCTGGCGGGCCCTGGACCCCAAGCACAAGGCCCTAAAGTTTCCCGCGGCCCAGTCTCGAGAGGGCCCACGGGCTTCCGCTTAGTTAGGGGTCTACAGCCTCAACGGACGGTTGAAGCTCTCACGAAATTTACGGTGCGGGCGATAAAGCGAGCGTAGGGTAGTGAACAGCCCCGCGGGGTTGGCTTCCCCGACGCCGCCCGGTTAGGCCCGGCGCTAGACTTACGGCTGGTGTCGGGCCGTCTGAGTTGGCGGTCTCGTCCACTTAGGAACCCGTTCCACAGAGTGTCGTTCAATACGCATGCCTAGAGAGATCGCCATAGCACTGTGGTCCCTGGCCGCCGCCTGCGTTGTGGCGTTCAGCATGGCTGCAATCGTCGCTCCTCACTGGTCGTAAAAGAGGGCGTTGGGTCACCAGCTTGCGGCCGTCCACCTCGATCGGCTCCTCGAAAAGCCGCCCCCAGCCCTTGGTCATTGCGTGTTTCGGTACCCCATGATTGCGAGCTGCGGGTTGCCACGTTCAAAATCCGGCCGAACCTCGGCGCCGCGATTACCGCAACCCCGGCAGACGAACCGCGGCTCGAGATCGGAGAGCCTTACACTGTCAGGCCAGCGGTCGGCGTCCAGAGCAATGTGATGGCCGCAATGGCAATAGATCAGCACGCCGCGAACGCCCATCTCCCGCATCTCGCCGATGGTGATCTTGCGCGGTCGACCGTCGGCATGCGTAGGCATGTGGCGTCTGGCGGGGCGAGGCATGCCTCGATCAAACCGGCATCGCATGCACCTTGCAAATTATCGATTCCTAGCGGCTCGGAACGAGCATGAGCCACCGCGGGTCGTGGGTGTGGAAAAGCTAAGGAGCGTCGATCACTCAGAGAGCGCGAGCAGTGCGCCGCCTATGTCGGAGGGCATACAGACCCGATTGCCGAATCTTCCTAGACCTTAGTAGACCTTGGCGCCCACATTACCGCCAAGGCTTCCAACGGCTCCGGCATCTAGTTGTGCTGGGGCCGTTTTTTGCGACCTGTAACAACGCTCGCGATATACTGCCTGTCGTGGGTGTGGACATCGCCCGCCGTTTCACACCGGCGCCTTCTAAAGGGCGCCGTGGTGTTCGGGTTCCATTTCTAAGCGCTGCTAAAGAGTTGCTTGATTTTCCCGTTTTGCTTAGCCTTACTTACGGGAAGCTTACGGATCGTCACTTCTCATCAGTCGATCGTTGACGTGATCATTGCCTCACATCGCGGAGGGCACGTGGACCGAGAGCTAAGGGAATTCCGTAGACTAGAGCGAATTTGCCGTGAACATGCAGCGATAGCTTCCATGGAGCTTGAGCGCGTCGGCCTTTTGAAGGTCGCCGAAGATTGCCGTCGGGCGGCTGCGTCGATCGAGAACCGTCAGAAAGACCCCCTAAAGGCCTGAGGGATATGACGGCCTCGACCTTGGAGAAGGCGAAGTTCTGCCTCCCCGGTCTGGGCCGGGAAGCTCTCGAAGAGATGGCTACAAAACTATCGAAATGAGTCGTCCGTGAAGAATGCGGATTGATCTGAGAAATAAGCAGAATTTGTCTTGATGTAGTATTCGATTTTGCAGGAAAGCGGGGTGTTGGACCTCGCTTTCTTGCGTTTTAGGATTTTGCTTTTGGGCGATTCGTGATTCCCTGACGGCGTCGTCGACATTGGGGAATGCGATGAGCAAGCCGAGGGATGATCGCCAGAAAGACCTGTTGCTTCCGGCGCTTGATCAGATCATCGACATGGGTCATCCGCTGGTGCGGTTGGCAGCGCTGATCGACTGGAACATCCTGAATGAGCGCTTCAGTTCAGTGTGCCAAGCAGGGTCGGGCCAGCCGGGCTTGCCGACGCGGCTAGTCGCCGGCCTGTTCATTTTGAAGCACATGCACAACCTGTCAGATGAGGTGCTGTGCGCTCGCTGGATCGAGAACCCCTATTACCAATACTTCTGCGGCGAATTGAGCTTCTGCCACCGTCTGCCGTTCGATCGATCGTCGATGACACGCTGGCGGCAGCGGCTCGGCGAGGAACAGCTCGTCGCCCTGATCCAGGAAAGTCTTTCAGTGGCGCACAAGACCGGCGCCATCGGTCCCAAGGACCTGGAACGGGTGGTCGTCGATACCACAGTGCAGCCCAAGGCGGTTGCACATCCGACCGACGCGCGGCTGCTGCATCGAGCAATCACCAAGCTGGTCGGGCTCGCCAAGTGCAACCGTGTGCCGCTACGCCAGAGCTATCTGCGCCTGGCCAAGCGCGCCGCCATCATGACCGGCCGCTATACCCACGCCCACCAGTTCAAACGCGCCCGGCGGCAGCTCAAGTTCCTGCGGACACGGCTTGGCCGGATCATCCGCGACATCCGCCGCAAGATTGATGGCGATACGGTGCTGGAAGCTCGCTTCGGCCCGTTGCTCGGTTTAGCGCAGCAGGTGCGCAGCCAGGATCAGCATCAGCGCGGTCCGAAGGTCTATGCGTTACATGCTCCGGAGGTTGAGTGCATCGGCAAAGGTAAAGCCCGCGCGCCCTACGAGTTCGGCTGCAAGGTCAGCATCGCCACCCCTGTGACGTCTCCGAAGGGCGGCCAGTTCGTGCTCCATGCCAAGGCCCTGCATGGCAATCCCTTCGATGGGCACACGCTCGGTCCCGTAATCGCCGACATGGAGAAGCTCACCGGGGTGGAGACTCGCCGTATCCACGTCGACAAAGGATATCGCGGTCACAACCACCCGCATCGGTTCAGGGTCTGGATCTCGGGTCAGGTCCGCCGCGTCACAGCTTCCATCCGTCGCGAGATGAAGCGTCGCGCGGCTGTCGAGCCTGTCATCGGCCACGTCAAGGCCGAGCACCGCATGGACAGAAATTATCTCAAGGGACGCCTCGGCGACCGCATCAACGCTGTTCTCGCCGCCGCCGGCTATAACTTCGGTCTGCTGCTGCGATGGCTCGCAGAGCTCTTGCGTGTCATCATCCGAGCCTTCTTCGAGACCGTCCCGGCTCGAAACACCGCTTGAGCCGGGCGCCGCCGCCAGTTCTTCACGAACGACAAATGAAGCTCAACGGCTTGAGGGCGAGGAGCGATAGGGCTCACGCCTTTGCAGGAACCTTCTCAGGTTTGATATCATTTGGCGACTCGGACAGCAGCCAAACTTCTCAACCGGCTTCTCCTGCGTGCCAACCCTTCTCTGTAGGTTGATAACGCTCTCCGTATTTCACCAGCCAGCCGCCTTCAACCATCTTCTCTGCCAAAGCCTTCGAGCATGCCGGCTGGTTGCTGCCGGGGTAATACAGGCCGTCTCTGCGCTCGACCATAAAGCCGTAGACGCGCACCAGGCGAAGGGCGTTCAGCATGCCGGGAATGAGAACTACGGTCGTGCTCGTCATTGCTCTCCAAGCAACGCCACCACCGAACGTTCCCGAAGCCACTCGTTAAAACCTGCGTCAAAACCTGGCGGCGCGGAACGAGCTCGAGCTACTGCCCGTCGTGGTGTGGAAAAGGTGTCGCTTAGGTCTGCCTAGCGTTGGAATCGCTTAGGCTGCCTACGGCGACGGAATCCAGCTGGGACTGGACAGTTGCACCCGAGGGCGGCGCGGCTTAGATCCCGCGCGCTCTCGGGCAAGAGATATGAAGTAGCGGAGATTAAGACTTGGGCTGGGAACGTCCGGATGCTGCCCGGCTTGTCTTTCCGGTGACGGTCTCTGTCCCACAAGGTCAGAGCCTGTCCGGAGGCCCCAGCATCATCATGCCCCCCGGCCGATGCTGGGGCCATTTTTTTTGTGCGAGGCATCGATTGGACGAGACTTGGAGAGTGGTGTTCGCAATTGGTGCGACGGCTATCCACGGGCGATGAAGTGATTGAATGACGCAGCGCGACTTCCGTTTCGGGCCCGCAGCCTCCTGTAACGGGGGGCAGGGCAGGTCGGCTCTGCCAGGGCAGCCAGACGTCCACCTGTTCTGCTATTGCGAGTGCGTCATCGACCTCTATTCCGAGGTAGCGGTGCTCTCGATTTTTGTATGCCCCAACAGGAGCTGCACGGCTCGCAAGTTGCCGGTGCGACGATAGATGAGCGTCGCCTTGGTTCGTCGGAGTGAATGCGTTCCGAACAGGTGAGGGTCCAATCCTATACCGGCCAGCCAGTCCGATCGCAGGCGTGCATACTGCCGTGTCGTCAGGCTGCGGTCCGGCCCTCTGCGGCCCGTGAATAGACGATCTCCTGGCTTCAGAGCGCCAAGGATAACTCCTCAATGACTCGCTCTACGTGCTGTTTAAATCGTGCGGCTGACTTCGCGTCCATAGAACCATCCCGCGGGAACAGGGCCTGCCTTGCAAATGGCAACATACCCGCCTTTGGACCAAGAAGCCTTCCAAATAGCGAGAGCGCGACTGTTCCGCTAATGGCCCGTTTGAGACATGCCGGTCCGATCTGACGAGTCCGCTTATCAGGCTAGAGCGGAAGTCAGCGGCTCGCGGGAAAACCGACAAGATTGACCCAGAACAGACGTCGATTGTTCAGGCAAAGGGACCGTTTGGCTCTTTCAAGGCATCAAATTGCGTCGCTGACCGCACATGGTGGGTGTACAGTAGACCAATCTTCGGCAGCAGATGGGCGCGCTGCGGACTTCTTGAACTCGACCACACTTTGTTGGTCATCAAGCGCGGAACGTTCGGGATCGCGCGTGCTCCGCGTCGGCGGCGTGTTTTCTGCTGCTACTTGAGTGTCCCGATATAGGCGGCGATATCTGACGCTTCATCCCTGCTGAGCTGCATATTAGGCATCTTCGGGTGTGGATCGAGCAAGAAGAACGCTAGCTTGGCGGGGTCGAAATCCGGCCTCGCTGCGATGGACGCGAACGTTGGAGCGTCGGCTCTCGCGCCCTTCTGATCGGCTGCGACAAGATGGCAGCCTGCGCACCATCGTTTGACGAGATTTTCGCCTTGATCAGGGTTAGCCGCGAAGGTCGAAGTCGTGGTGATTGTCGCGCACACCATCAAGACGCAGCGAATTCGATTAGATTGTTCCACACTCAAATAACCTTTCCAGCGTTGGGCATATGCCGACAACGTCTGCCTGATTTCACGACGGGAAATCTGGCCATGATGGAAACTTCACGCAGCTACTGTTGCGGACATTTCCTGCTTGGAGGCTTCCTGGTCCTTCACTCCCGTCGCCTCGATGCACAGCTTGACCGCCTCACCGAGGCTCGCGGCAACGAGGTCGGCTTTCGCGCCTTCCCGCAACAATTCCAGCGCAGCCGGGTCGATTTCCTTGACCCAACAGCCCAGGATAATGGTTGCCTTCGGTAACTTTCGCCTTAGGCGTCGAACGGAGTAACGCATGTGCGCTGGTCCATTGGCATCGAGATAGACCAGGCATACGATCGCAACGCCGGTGGTATCAAGGCGGAAGACATTCGTCGTGGAGAGCGCTTCCGCCCCTTCCACTCGCGCCGCCAGGCCGTGCGTCGTCGAGAGCTGAGCCAGCATGATCGCGGCCGCCTCATCGATGCGACTGCGCCCCGCCACGCAGAGGACGGGATGTTCACCCTGCCATCCCGGCGGGAGGGATTCCTTGCTGAGAATGGGCAACGTTTCATTTGTCGCATTTTCTGCAACGCTTTCCACCGCGGACGATGCTTCCGCGTCGGTGGTTGAATTGCTTTTCGCCGGCGGCCGGTCCTCCTGATCCGAAAGGTCGCTGGCAAATTCGTTCACCGCGTCTCGAATCTTCGTTAGACGTTCCTGGTCAAGCGCGCCGCGCTCGGCATCGGCTTGCGCTAGCTGCAAACCCTTCAAGGCGACTTCATCATAGTACGAGGCCAGCGACCGTTCTTTCAGAAATTCTTCGGCCTTTTCGGCGGCTTCCGTCGGATCACCAGCCAGCATCCGCTGGTAAAATATTTCGGGGGGAGAAAGGGCCGGCCGGTCCCCGAACATGACATCAAGAAATTCCAGACGTTCCACATGACGCCCTAGCACGACAAGGCACACCGTCAGCGGCGTCGCGAGGACGAGCCCGATTGGACCCCATAGTGCAGTCCAGAACGTTGCCGACACGACCACGGCAACTGGAGAAAGCCCTGTGCTGTGGCCGTAAACCATCGGCTCGATGACATGGCCCACGACCGGCTCCACAACTAGGAAAAGCGCGAGCGTCCATAGCAGCATCGACCAGCCGGGATCGATGGCTACTGCCAACGCAAGCGGGAACGCGCCCGCGATGACGGCGCCGATGTAGGGAACGAAGCGGAGAGCTGCCGCCAGGATGCCCCAAAGGATCGCGCTTGGAATCCCGATGAGCCACAGACCTATCCCGATCACCACGCCAAATGCGCCGTTCAAGATGAGCTGAGTCAGGAACAGCCGGCTAAGGCGGCTCGCCGCGTCGTCGAGCGCCGCCGTCGTACGTTGGAGATCGGATGACCCCGCCAATCGAATGAGACGATTACGAAGATCTTCGCGTTGAAGCAGAATGAAGATGACGAAAATAATGATGATGCCGGTTGTCGCGAGAGGATGAACCAGCGGCGAGATCAAAGTCCGCAAGCTTTCCAGCGCGCCAGGATCGGGCTGGCGTACTTCTACCGGAACCGGCGTCAGCGGCGCGGGCGTGTTGAAACCAGCGACAGAGCCTGAGCCACGTGCGGATGGTGCATCCTTTGGCTTATCAAGTTCTTTGCTGAGATCCTTCAGCATGTCGGAGGCGCGTTCCAGCGTGCCCCTGCCGGCTTTTGTGTCCCGGAAGGACTGAATTTTTTCGCTTATCGTCGATTGGTAACGCGGGAGGTCTCCCGCGAGTTGCGTCAGTTGCGTGGCGAGGAGACTCCCCATCGCGAAAATCAGCGTGAAGGCAAGTATAACCACGCTCACGACGGCTAATCCGCGGGGGACATGGATACGCTGCAGTATTCCGACCAGCGGCGCCAGCACGAAGCTGAGTAGAATAGCCAAAGCAACGGGCACGAAGATATCCCGGCCAAAATAGAGCATCGAGATAATGATGACCGCAAGAATTGCAGTAGCTACTGCGCTGAGCAGCGCCAAAAGTTCTTCGGTGGTACGTGCCCTAAATGGCTGTCTCGCTAAAGGCCTCATCTGCTTTCGTCCCAAACCTCGGAGCCTGCTGATGCGCTGATAAGGACACGGCGCATAAAAAAGCCGCTCGGGCATTGCTCCGCGCGGCTTTCTCAGACGGCTGCCGTTTTCCGGTTCCGCCGCTACACATACCAATAGATGAGCAGCGTAATGGTTTCGTGCTGCGAGAAAGATAAAGCCGCGCTCGGCACTGGCCGGTCTCGGGAAGACTTTTGCTGGTGAGCAAATGTCTCCTATTGGCCCATCAGCGAAGTGGCGACACGCCTCACTGAGGTCAGCTTAGTGGGGCGTAGCGGACGAGATTGGCTCACGCTGAGTTCTTCGCCTTTTGACCCGGAGCAGAAGTGTTCGACAGTGACATGGGAACGATCAACGATTCGAGAGGTTGTGTCCGTGTGGCAGGTTCCACATGCCAGGAGGATGTTGTGCGTCAACTCCTTGGAATGATTGCCGCGATGATCTTGATGGCTTCTGGATTTGCGGCCCATGCCGGACAGACCGAGTATGACCCGGCCAAGGTTAGTGACAGCCTGAAGGCAGTCTTCCAATTCGGCTCGGTCTCGACCAAGAAGGCAATGAACGCCAACACGGTCACGCTGCTTACTGGTACGATCGGCGGCACCTATGTGCAGTTCGGTGCAGACCTCGCTTCCGTGCTCGACGACGACGGTAAGCTGCGCGTCCTGCCGATCACCGGTCGAGGCTCGGTGCAGAGCATCGCCGACATCCTCTTTCTTAAAGGCGTCGATCTCGGCATCGTGCGCGCCGACACGCTCGACTATCTCGAGAAGAAGGGCTTCGCCAACAACATCAAGAAGCAGTTCACCTATGTGACCAAGCTCTACAATGAGGAGATGCAGGTCATCGCACCGAAGGCAGTCAAGACTCTAAGCGATCTCGAAGGTAAGACGGTGAGCGTCGACCTGCCCAATGGCGGCACGTTTGTGACTGCACTGACAATTTTCGAGCGGCTCGGGATCAAAGCGAACTTCGTCTATATCGAGCAGCGGATCGCAATGGAAAAGTTGAAGAAGGGCGAGCTCGACGCCGTCATCGTGGTGGGCGGCAAGCCATACGTGTCTGTCACTGCCTTCAAGAATGACGGCTCCTTTCATCTTGCTGCGGTCGACTATTCGAAACCCCTGCAGAGCGATTATCTGCCGGCGACGTTGACCTCGAAAGACTATCCGAACCTGATTCCCGAGGGAGAAACGGTGGAAACGATCGCGGTGCCGGCGGTGCTCGCAGCATACAATTGGGCCCCCAACACTGAACGCCGTCGCAAGCTCGCCTTGTTCGTTGACGCCTTCTTCTCGAAATTCGCCGATTTGCAGAACCCGCCCTTTCATCCCAAGTGGAAGGAGGTCTCCCTGACGGCACCACTCGCGGGCTGGAATCGCCTGCCGCTCGCGCAGCAATGGCTCGACCAACACGGCGTCGAACCGGTAAAGCGACAACACTTTGAGGCATTCCTGCAAGAGAACCCGGCCGTCGCCAATATTCAGTCGGAGGCCGATAAGGAAGCACTATTCCGGCAATTTAAGACCTGGGAACAGGGGAGAAATGCGCAGGCACGGATGGACTCCCAAGTGGACTCCAAGAAGGTTCGAGAGCGGGACCACACCTTCCACTCGGCACTGCAAGCTGCACCTCCACGCCACCCGCCCCGCCGATCGCACCCAAGACGAGCACTCGGTAGCTTGACGGGGCAAGGCTCGGTGAGCGAATGCAGCTATCCGGATTTCTGCAATCGCACGAGCGAGGAAGCCTGGCGGAACCCATTCCTCGGCGCCACTCCGCCCGACGGCGCCAAACAAGGACTCTCAACTTCCGATGATCCGTTTCGGGGCTTCGCTCCGACACAGCCTGTTCTCAGATAACGGAAGCCCTTCGACCACGCGCTGATGTTCGTCAGCGGGCGCCGTATTGCGCGCCTCCTTCAAGACATGCCGCACCGCGAGCGAGGCCGCCCAACTGAGCTTGATCGAACTGTCGGTAACTCTTGATTACAGGCTTGCCACGTGGTCGACAAGAAACCCGCGTCAAACCCAGGAGCGTCGTGACGTTGCCGGAGGTCCGCTGCTAGCCCTAAGTGGACATGCCTTTGTCCGCGCCTGGTGTCCGATTTCGGGGCCTAACCCGGCATCACATGTGAGTACACGGACTAGATTGCGAACGTCGTACCAAGATTAAGGACCATCTTTACCATCCACTGGCCCCTGATCGTAAAGGTCATCGGGTTCGTGTTGGGTAAATCGAAATTAAAAAAGACGCTTCCACTCTTATTGAATGCCACGCCGGACAAGTCATCTGGTGAAAAGGACACGTTTTGCGTGACGTCACCGCGATGCCCCTTAATGTCCTTCAACGAAAATGGGCCGCTGAAGGTGCGCATAAGTTGCGTGTCTAATTGGAAGTCCGTGTCCGCAACACCACTTCCCGAGATTGGTCCGGAGCAACCCAACAGTGCTGCGATGTTAGCTACCCTGCTGCCAATCTTAAACGATATCGATGCGGTGCCCGACGACGTGCGTACCCTCAGCACGTGCGCAGCAATAAACCAGTCGTCCGCCTTTGTGTCTGCTGCCACGGCCGCCTCCCGCTGTAACTGAAACCTCTCGCCAGCGACTGGAGATTAACCGTCCTGATGTCATACCCATGTGAAGAGGTTCACACGACGCAAAACGACATCGGGTGACGCGCCCATTGTGTTGTTCAACAGAAAGGCCGCAGCGGCGAACCACTGCGGCCTGCTGCCGGGTTAAAATTTATAAGTGAAATATGGGTCCAGCCCCGGCGAGATGAAGCCTACAGCGCGGGGCGGGGCGCAATGTCGTCGATGTTACACTGTGGGACAATTAAATGCGTCAGCTTCGCTGACTGAGGTGGGACTCGCCGGGGCTGGCGAAGGCGAGCCCTCAACCCCAAGGCCGCGAAAGCTAAAAGCTCCGGCTGCCTTGACGGACGCAGTAGTCTGCACCTGATCGGCGCAGATGCGAGCGTTAAAACAATATCGAAATTTGGCGGCTCCCTCAACGAAGCCAGCGTCAATTTACCGCTGATGCCCCAGGCCGATACCCAACACGATCGCCTTCTGACGTAGCGCGCCCTCGGTTCGCTTGGTCATCTTGGCGATTTTGACGACCGGCGTGCGAGCCTTGGAGTGCGCCTTCAATTCTTTGATATTTTCCTTCGTCCACTCGCGGCGAACCAGCTTTTTCTTCTTGGCCAAAACGGCGCTCCTTCCATGTTGAAGGCGCGGTCTAACAACATGGCGCAATATACGCAACAAACGCTCTGCGCACTTACGGAGATTTAATGGCCGACAACGAACAGCTAGTTCTATCTATTTCGGCTGACACGCGGGAAAATGCAGAACCAGCAAGACAATCGAAACGGCGACTGAGGCGGTAGACGCCAAGACCACGACATCGAAGACCTTGCCGCTCGTTCTGCTCGGCACTTTGCGCCAGTGCATGGCAGTCTTCTCGCTCAGATTTTCGGCGCAGCACCAGCCCGGTCAAAGACCGGCACTTTTTCTTCGTCGTCAGGTGCTGCAGCAGATGGCGTATCTTCTGCCGCGTGCCGCAACGCTTCGGTTTGAGCGTCCAGGCCATCGACAGTTTCATTCGCCTGACTGCCGGAGTCGTGCGGTTTCGTCGGAACTTGGCTGGCGCCGGAACCAGTAACGGGATCCATTGTGCTCGACCCACGTGGCGTCCGATTTTTCTGTGTCATCGGAACCTCCCTGACGAGTCAATTTTTTCGCTCGCTGCAGGTTCCAGCCAGCAGAGTCCGCTAGCAATCGCGGCTATGCCGACGCCGCCGGTTGAAGATCTACTGGCCGCGGGATGGCAAATTGGCGCGGATCGCGATGCGCGCAACGCGGAGGTGGATCTACTGCACATGATGGAAGTCCAGCGGCGCCGCCCAGCCAGCGATGGCCGGCATTACATAGGCGGCCATCGGTGCTGACGACGGTGACCGCGGATGGCGTGACGCGGCGCGCGGTGCATCGTTGGCGGGAGGATCGGGCGGGGAAGCCGGTGAGGCCGCAAGGAGAGGCGCGGAGGAGGGCGGCGTGAGGTGGATGACGCGAGCCCGTTTGCTAGCGCCGCGGCCGCACGGACCCTGTCGTTTTGGACAGGTGCGGCCCGTCCCGATGTGGGCGCATGATCGCGGCTAAAGGACGGAGGACCGCGGCTATGCGATGTTACTACTTCCCGATTTTCCACAACGGAGAGACACAGGCGGACGATGTGGGGGAGCTATTTCGCTCTGCTGAACTAGCTGTCCAATACGGCGCACGTGTCGCCCGGGATATCGCCAGCGATCCCAATTGCGACCGTGGTGCGGGCACGGTCGTAATCGTGTTTGACGACTCCGGCACCGAGATCGGGCGGCGGGAGTTGAGGGGCGGGCGGAAGCGATGGAAGTGGAGGTGGTTAACGAAATCTCACCACTTTCTTGTGATCCTCTGGACTCTGAAGGGGAATTCCATGGCTGAAACCTCGATCGAATGGACTGACGCGACGTGGAATCCTGTCGCCGGTTGCGCAATCCTCTCGCCCGGCTGCACTAACTGCTACGCCATGCGGATGGCTGCGCGCCTCGACGCCATGGGCGTTGCGAAGTATAAAGGGCTGACGCGAAAAAGCGGCGGTCGAGCGAAGTGGACCGGTAAGCTTTATCTCGATCGGAAGGCGCTAGACGCCCCGAAGCGCTGGAGTAAGCCACTCCAGATTTTCGTGAATTCAATGTCCGACCTATTCCACGAAGACGTGCCGGCGGATTTCGTTACCGAAGTGTGGTCGACGATGGCGGCGACACCACAGCATACATACCAGATCCTCACAAAACGGCCGGATCACATGGCTAAGATCACCTCAGGTCTGCCGTTGTTGCGCAACGTTTGGCTCGGCACTAGCGTGGAAAGCGCGGATTATCTCGGCAGAATCGATGAACTGCGTGCGGTACGCGCGGCGGTGCGGTTCATTTCGTTTGAGCCCCTGCTCGGGTCTGTCGCCGCCGCCAACCTCAAGAAAATTCACTGGGCAATTGTAGGCGGCGAGAGTGGTCCGAAGGCTCGGCCGATGGACGCTGAGTGGGTTCGCGAAATCGAGTCCGCCTGTCGCCGCTACGGCACCGCATTTTTCTTCAAACAGTGGGGCGGCAAGAACAAGAAGGCCACTGGACGCATGCTGAACGGCCGCACCTACGACGAAATGCCAGCCCTAAGTATGTGATTGCCCACGTTCTTCGCCAATTTGATGGCTGCGGGGTTCTGACTGGAGATACAGAAGAACAGAGAAAAACGCTGTGGCCGCTCGTGCAGTGGTAATGGCAGAGGGTCAAGGACCGCTCCGAAGATGGTCTCTAGCCGCTTCTTAGCATAGGCCTCTAGGGCGACCAGATCGGCGTCGCGTCTTCGGGATACTCCGTCATCGCCGCCAAAAAGGTCGGACGTTGTGTTTGCAGAGTAAAGCTCGCGCTCCCATTCGTCCGTTCCGAGCATACGTGTTAGAGCAGCTCTCTTGTCATCATCCAAGTCGGCGTGGTCGCGCGTCGCCTGACGGTAGAAGCCTGCTAGCGAAAACAAGTACCACACATCTATCGCCTGGGTCCTCGCAATAGCAACCAAGGTCGACCAGTCAACCTCCATCCCATAAGGATCAAGAAACAGAACTGCACGCGTAGATCTCCAGCTGTTTGACGCGAGCAGAGACTTCAGTCCTTCGTTAGCATCATTTTTTACGACCGCGATGCGTCTGTCGGGGTGTCGTGCTCGCAAGTCTTCGAGTGCTTGAGCATAAGAAGGCTTGTTCTCGATGAACACCAGAAAATCGAAGCGAGGCGCCACATCGATTGCGATTTTAGCGGAGCCGCGGCGTCGCTCTATCCGCTCAGGTTCGCCAGCGTCAATCAGGTTGGCTGGAATAGCCTCATGGCGGATTGTTCGATAGCCGGTACCTGCGAAGGCGTCGATATACCAGAGCTGAGGGAACTTGTTGCGTAGAGCAGTCGTAAAGAAGTGAAGATATTTTTCGACTATCGACAGCTTTAGCTCTGTGTGTTGGTCGCCGAATTCGTGATCTGTCATCGTCCCCCCGACGTAAACCAAGGTATCGCGTTCAGTCCTCGTAGCGCTGTTCAGTGCGGCGGAGTACGCTAGCCCCGCTCCTCAACTCTAAGCTCAGAATGTTCATGTCTGGCTGGATTGAAAAAACCTTTGATTGATCATACCAGCGCCAGCGAAACCATAGCGTCTTCCCGTCAACGGTCTTTTCCCAGTCGGTTATCTGAGAAGGCTTGCCGTCACCGAGTTGGATAAAACCATGATGCTTGAGGACGGCTTCGACAGCACTGACATTGCACTGATTTGCCGCGATGATCATCGCGGATGCGATCTCGTCAAACATGGCGCCGATCGTCAATGCCAAATTACCTCCTTTGCGACAGGCTTACGAGCGCGTTCTCGGTCTTGCGCCCCTATAAAACCGGACAATTCTGGTCGCCGCCTCGCTAGACTTTTCCTTTGGCTTTTCTGGCGGCCGTTCTGGCCTTCTGAGCATCAACGAGTGGGCCAGGATCTTGGTTCATCGGATTGATGACGCTGGAGAGACGCATAGACACGTGGAACAGGTCGTCGCGCCAATCCTTGAGTGTTTCGGCAAAGCCGCTGTGTAAGGTTTCGGCGAGGTCATGCGAGATGGGTTTGTCCACCTCCATGGTGCGGTTATCGCCACCCTTTGCTCTAGTCATAACCAGCACGACATCAGCTGCGATACCCGCTGGCAGGAGACCTAGATTCTCGATGTTTGCTTTGTAAACCGGGGCATCGAAGGTCGAGAATGCAATCGACTTTGCGACGGGAGGGGAGCCTCTCTTGGCCATCTCCTTTGAAACCATCGCAAACATTGTATTTGAAAGCCATAGTTCGTGTATCTGATAGTGGACAGCGTACACCTCAGCCCATAAGGCATTCGCAAGATAGTTTAGCTTCTTTTCCGCCTCTTCTAATTGTCTGATCCGGTCGAGTTCGACCTGATGAAGCCGCGCCTCGCGGTCAAGCTCGGATTGGTTGCGCTGCGATTTAATTAGATTACTGAATCCCCGGCGCGCCTGTTGTCCAACGATCGTCAGACCAATGATTGCGCCGCATAGCGTCGCGGTGCCGGGGTCAAGTTTCCAGTTCGCTTGCGTGTAGGCCCAAACGATATTTATGGCGAAGATTCCCAGTGTCGCCGCGAGCGCGACGCGAAGCTCAACGGGAAGCCGGAGTAATCTACGAGGTAACCACACAGAATCGCTCATTAAGAAATTTGCCAATGTCAGCTTCTACTTCGTCACCCGAATATCTCCGCACTCCCCTCGATCGGCCGCTCGCCATCAAAATCTGTCTGAGCGAGTAGGGCGCCGATACCAAACAGCACCATGCCGCCAATCCAAATGAGACAGGTTGCCGTCAAATATGCCGACGTTCCGACGCCGATATTGCCGGTGAGCCCGAACAGCGTGCCGGCGTTGAACAGCAGTCCAATGCAGCCCCAGAGCCAAAACAGCACGGCAAGAAGTCCCTTTGACACGCCGTGGTGGCCCCTGAGTCGGAATGTGCGTTCCCACGATTGCTTTTTCTGAACCACAGCATCAAGCGAGCCCCCCAGACCCGCCGCCACCATAAGGCGAGCCAATCGCGGAGGGCAACTAGTCTTTGGAGTGGACGGCTCCATCCAGCCGCCATCTTTGCCGCGCCGAATTCGGTTCATGCCCGATTCGATTGACTGGACCGACGACACCCCACGCCGCCTATCCGTAAAATCCCACGATAAAGCGGATGGCAAAGAACGCCCCAGCGGCGACGGTCGCTGTCGCGCCGATCGCAAGCATCACCCTCAAGCTCTCGTCCATGGTACCTCGCATACAGGACGGCCCCCGCGGGGGCAACGCGGAGGCCGCTGTTGAGGCGCCTCAGGCCGGGGAAACCTGAAGCTAGAGAGAAATCTCTGGCCCGCAGGATGGTTCCTGTGCCTTTGACGGCGAAATGCGAATCAGCTCTCGGCGTTAGGGTATCTTGACGCGCAAGGCAGCGAGGCCCGCTGGCGTGATTCGGTACGTCCCTGCCGTGCTCCCACGCTCAATCCAGACCTTGGACAGCATATTTACGATGGTGCGCTGGCCGGTGGGCTCGAGGGCTCTCAGCGTCAGCTCGCGACCCGCCCGCAGTTTTTGCAATGCATCTCGCTCCGAGCTGGTCGGCAGATGGCTGGCACGCGCTGGCATCTATTTCTTGGCCTTCAGTCCGAGTCGCCCGTGGGTTAGAGCGGCATATCATTGATCGGCTCACGCGGCTTGCTCTTGCATAACGCGTACGGCTAAACGCGCGATCGCCTAAGGTCAAAGCGAGTAGGTGGTAATCACTGGAAGCTTGCCGGTTTGGGCTTGCCGCTTCGCATTCTCTAGCGCTTTCAGCCGCTCGGAGGGTGACCGCCCCTCCAGCCATCTGGAAGTGATGACGGTCCCAGAGACTACATAATCGCCGCATGCAGCGCAGTGAAAACCATCGCCGTCATGAGTTTTCGGCAGCGGCTCAGCAGGTTTCGCGCAGACTGCGCAACGCATCGCTTCACTCCAGTTTTAGGTTGGCGAGACCAGGGCGCGCTAGAATCGGCGGGACCATTCGTCCAGCAGTCTTTCGATCTTGATTAATAGCGCCATTTCAGCCGCGCCAGCCTCGATCTTTTTCTTCGAACGTCGGAGAAACACCGTTAGATCATCAGCAAAGTCAAAGGGTCTACGTGGTGATGTGGATTTGGCCAACTTCCAATAGGGGATGGCCGCGCCCGGGCGGTGTGCCCGCGATCTGTCAAATATCAGGGACGGCGGCCCCGCCTTCTCGCGCCGCCGCTTCTTGAGATCGTCAATCAGTTGAAGGATCGGTCGTTCGTGATTGATGCGCGACATGACTCTTATTGGTGAAGCGGTGTGGATCTTAGTTTGCTCAACGCTTCTTATGTAGCGCGATTTCCACCAGCCGCCGTATCGCCTCTGGTCGACCCGGAAGGTCATCTTGCTTGCGGCGCCAGTCGTATAGTTCTTTGGCCATGTCGGGCTGGATACGAACCATAACCGGGTCCCCGGTCACGCTAGGACGCTTTTGTGAGGAAATAATACCAATGACTAATCTCAGCGATGCCGCCACCATCAAAATTGACCTCTCCACGCCTTTTTGCGCCCAAACCTATTACGTCCATCTCCGAGCCGAGGGTTGCGATCCCATTATTGGTGCGGGCGACTGGGCCGCGCGCCACGACCCGAAGGGTACGCTGCGGCTAGAGCACGCCCGGGCGGACGACGAGATCATCCTGCTCGGCGCCCGCCGGTAGCTATCCTGCGCAACGAACCGAGTCCGCCTCCCCGAGGGGGCGGGCTACCGCTTTCCCAAGAGTCTTTCATTTAGTCACACGGGAACCGTGATTTCGATTGTCCCTTTTGAGAAGGGCGCGCTAAGCGTGTCCCAGCAGGGGACGTCACATGTCAGACAGGGCCCGCGAGTTTATCGATTTCTGGGTAGAGAACAGCATACATGCTGTCGAACAGGACCATACTGCGGGCGCGTCGCAGGATGTGCCGGAACTCTCGCGACGTCTCATCGAGGCTGCCAAGGGGCAGGGCATTCCGGAGGCCGACTTGCGGGCTGCGATTGGCGACATCGCCGCCTATATCGAAGAGCTTCTGAGGACGGCCAATAGGGCTGAAAACGAGCGACGTCAGCCTATGTAGGCTCTGTCCAACCCGTGGACATCGCCGGGCTCTAGATTGAGTTCTTCGAACATTCGCTGCTGGTTGGGCGTCAACGCGACTCTCAATACTTCCGCTGTCGACCCTTCCGGGGCGGCGGCGAGGACCAATGTCACCGCCTGGCTCGGCTTTGCTACCGCAATCCAGATCTGGGTTTTCGTGTCGTCGCCTGTCACTTGAACGACGGTGAAGGAGTTGCCGAACGACTCTGCCATGACAGGCAATCCGGCGGCGAGCGCGTTGTTTCTAATCTGAAGCGCCTTGATCTCGTTTTGCCCGTTTCCCTACGTGCATATTCTCCAGCGCGATCGGCGGTTGTAGGCCTTGCGATGTGAGCCGTTTCGGCCTGCCGAGCGCGCCTGAGGTAGATCTCCCGCTGAGGGCCGGGCGGCAACTGTGCTGCGGCCTCCTTGAAGCGCGCAGCCTCCTCAGCCAATCTCTCTTCAATGTTTTCGTATGCTTGGTTCGGTTGCGACGCTTGATCATGCGCTGCACCTTTCCCTTCGAGGAAGGCGGGAGCGCATTGTCGCGTTCTCATCACCGATGTCTGCCAGAATGCCGCGCGGTGATGGCATCTAAACTAACCAGGGTCGTGGTTGGTTTCTATATCCTGCGTTAACTCATTGATTTATTTTGAGAACTACTCAATTGTGCTAACCACTCATTTTATTGGAAACACAACATTACCGCGCCACCACGGCGCCCTGGCCTGTTCCTACGGGCTTTCTACTTCCCGCCGTTCATGGCGTCGGAGATCTGCCCAGCGATAAGATCCGCTGCCCGCTTGGCAGGATCGATCGCAACGTGCGAATAGCGCGCGGTGGTGGCGGCCTGAGTGTGTCCCAGCAGGCGGCCGATGATTGGTAGTCCGAGACCGGAGCCCGCGCCAATGGCGCCAAATGAATGCCTCAGGTCGTGTATGTGGACGTCCTCGATGCCGGCGTGCTTGCGGATCGCGCGCCATGGCCGGTTGAGATCGTGGCGTGGACGCTCGTCTTTCTGGCCGGCAGACTCGGAGGCAACCACATAGGCGCCAATCCGAGGCAGGGTATCTAATATGGCTATTGCGGGCGCGGACAGCACAACAGTCTTTCGCCCGGTTTTGCTGGTGGGCAAGAAGAGCAGCCCGCGACCTGCGTCATACTCGGACCAGCGGACGTGCAGGATTTCCCGTAGTCGACAGCCTGTGAAGAGCAATAGGCGGATTGCCGCTGCCGCATGCTGATCAATCTTGGTGAAACGGTTTTCCGTCTTCCGGGCGTGCTTCGACTGCTTGGTCTCGTCGACAACATGGGGGAGGCCAGTCGTTTCGGCTTCTCGGAGCGTATCACCCAAGCGTTGCAGTTCTTCCTCCGTGAGGTACCGTTCTCGCGGTTGCTCGTCGAACATCTCGATGCCTGCGGCGGGGTTTTTGATCGTCTCCGGAATGCTGCCGTGCTCGATCGCGTGGTTATAGGCGGCCTTGAGCGCGACAATCGCCCGGTTTGCCGTTACTGGCTGCGTCTTACCGATCGCTCGGTGAAGGTTGGCGACGTCGGCCTTGGCAATCGTTGTCGACTTTTTGTGTCCAATTGCCGGCCGGATGTGCTTGTCGAAATAGATCTTCAGCAGGTCGGTGCTAGACGCCTTGAGATGCGGCGTGGCGTGCTCTCTGATATACGCATCGAGAATATCGTTGACGGTATCCGCGCGGCGGGCCTTGGCGCGCTCGGCCGCCGGATCGCCTCCCAGCTTGACTTCCGCGAGTAGCCTCTCCGCGGCCTCGCGGGCCTTCTCTGGGGATAGGGTAGACGGCGTTCCGATGACCATGCGGCGCTTTTGAACGCCCCTGCCGCCCTCACCAGGGCGATACTCGACGATCCAGGACTGGGCGCCCGTGGGCATCGCCTTGATGCCAAACCCTTTAAGGTCAGAATCGTAAAAAATGGTTGGCTTGCTGACGGCCGGCAGGCTTGAGACCGATCGGCGGCCCAGCTTCAATATCGGCATCGCTTTCTCCCATGAGTAGCCACCGAGTAGCCACGGGATTATCTATTCAGCGGAACCGATTGGAAAGCAATGGAAATGAGAATCCAGATTTTTTGTACATATTTCAAGCAGTTATATATATGACGGAAGCCTGCGGCATCAATTGGAAATTAGTCAGATCAGTCTGGGAGACTAGGGGTCGGAGGTTCAAATCCTCTCGCTCCGACCAATATTTAGCCGAAACCGTAAGCAATAGTGGGGCTGGAGCTGCGGGTTTCAGCCCGGTTGCGAACCCGGGCAGGCCAGCAGCGGCACCGCCGAAACGCTCAACGAGGCGAGGGCCGACTTCGAGGCGGCCGGGAACAAGCTGCTCCCCACGCGCTCGGAGGCGCACTTCGAGATCTGGCGCCAGTCGCGGGACTTCCACGCCTGGAAGGACCGGATGCTCCCCGAGCGGCTGCCGTTGCCGACGCAGCGCTCCAGCGGTCAGTCGCACTGCTTCTGCGGCGAGGTCATCACCAACGCCGGCATCGAGCGGCATATCTGGGCGACGCACCGAGGTATCGGTGATCCGACACAGGCAAGATGACGAGATGCCTTGGTCCCGCGAGTTCGAGCAGCCCATTTCTCTGCCCGGCCGGAAGCCCATCACGACCTTCGAAGAGGCCGCAACGTTCATCCAGCGTCTTCCCAAGGCCGAACAGTCCAAGTCTCACTGGCAGGCCGCCGTTGAGGCCCTGATCATGGCCGCGGAGAGCAAGGAAGGCCCAACAATGCTGGCGCGCATCGGCGTCATGCGCGCCTTGAACCAAGGCGTCGATCCGCTCGCAAGGGTGAGGCTGGCGAAAGCCTACCGCCTGATTCGCTGGCGAAGGTTGGAGGGCCTAACCTACATCTGCCAGACGGTCGCCTCCTCGTGAGTCCACGCGGCGTACAGCGCTCGGATCGCCTTCAGGCGGTCGTGGTAGCCGGGCGGTTGACCGGCCTTGACGTAGCGGGCCTGAATTCGGAGAGGCCAGCCGGCGATGAAGGCGTCCAGCCGCTGCGCCACCACCCACGCGACCCCGGCGACGACAATAATGACGATGGCGTAGACGATTATCCCATGCAACATTCCAAACTCTTCAATCAAAAGAATGCAACTAAT
This sequence comes from Bradyrhizobium sp. 63_E2_N1_3, assembly GCF_052076005.1. NCBI lineage: Bacteria > Pseudomonadati > Pseudomonadota > Alphaproteobacteria > Hyphomicrobiales > Nitrobacteraceae > Bradyrhizobium > Bradyrhizobium sp. 63_E2_N1_3. The sequence continues at coordinate 4,158,929 of NZ_CP197235.1, forward strand.
GAGAGTAGGGCGGCGCTGTCTATCGGTATTTGTACGGACCACATTCAGCCGCGTGGCTGATCAGATGTGATTCAGAACGTCGGCTCTCGGTTCTTCAGGTCGCGGTACGCTTTGCGGGCCGCCTCCTGCACCTCCCGCATTTGCTTGCGCAGGTCAGCGATGATCTCGGACCGGCTCTTGGCGTCCTGGGTCTTATCTTGACGGGCGGCCTGTTCGAGCGCGCGAAGCCCCTTGATCTGCTTGTCGGCGTTCCGGAAGATGGTCTCGGCGTCAGAGCCGACTGTGCCCTTTCGCTTGCCCTGATGGACGCCGTAGCGGTTGACGCCATCCTCGATGGTCGCAGCTGCATCGTCGCTGGCGGCCGGGGCCTTCGTCGCCTTGCGAACTTGTCCCATGCCGACCGCGCGGCATTCGCGTGGCTTCACGTGCGGTTGGCGCCATCGCTGACCTATCCTGCCCATCGGGTCATCGCAAATACCCCACCACCATCCGTGTCGTCTCATCCACCAGCGTCCTCACCATCTTCTCCGAGAGCATCTCCGCCTAGTTCAGCACCGTGTTGTGCGCGACCGCCTCGATCGCACTGACGCAGATGAAGGTCGCCAGTCCCGGGTCGATCTTGCGCATCTCGTTGCGGCGGCTTTCGAGATAGGCGCGCACGAGGGTGTGGACCTCGCGGTTGAAGGCTTCGACGTCTTTGAGCTGGTCGGGGCCGCTCCACCAGCTCGGCGGCGAGCCAGCGAGAGTCTCGATCGGCGTGTTGGGCCATTGATTCCAGAAGTTCAACGACGCCTGGCGCTGGCGTGAATTGTCTTTGGGACCAATGGACACAATCCGCTCTCGGAGCCATCGCGCGCGTCGCATGCTCGGTAGGTGTGCTTAACGACGTCAATGGCTTCGCAGGCATGATCCAACTGGACGACCACCTGTGGACGCGAGATCGGGGTTGCTAGGGTGGTGGTAGCCCGCTGCCCTTGGCGAGGTCGCGGTCCAGTTTAAACGGTTTGGTAAGAATGGAGTCTTGATATTGGGACGGGCTTGGGGACTCACGGGGTCCCTTAGATGGAGCGTTCAGCGCGATCCAAACGAAAAGTAAGTCGAAAGCGCTGGGTTGTTTGTTACGGTAATTTTTCTATTGAATGTCGAGACGAAGATGGCGCGAAGAATTTGGCAGCCAAGCTCCGTAAGCGCCGATACCGTGTCACAGCCCGGACAGCCGATGGCGTCTCACCTTCGTGGCGAGTAGAGCCAGACGAAATCGACGAGTGGATATCTTCACCCACGCGCCCTAGTCGCTCGCCGCGGGTTCGGCCTACGAAGAATCGATGATTTGCGAAACACTCGAGTTGGATCGCGGCTTCAGCACGTTGGTTTCGCCCGCGTCTAGTTCAACTTCGGACACACTCTAGCCCCGATTTGGCTGCTGGAATGCTGGCTCTCGCGACTCATCTGGAGTTGCAGCCAACTTGGGTCGAGATTGGTTCCGCAGGAGGAACGAGCGCTCCTGCAGCTATCCAGCGATCGGTCTTGCGTGTGATCCATCGCAAGGCCTGTGAAGGCCCCGGTCTTCCCCATTGGCTGGGGCCTTCCTTTTGCGCCAGATCACAAAGATATTGGCATCGCGGCGTCTGAGGAACGACTCTCCAAGGGAGAGATTGAAAAATCGGTCTGTGGCGAATCTGGACCTCCTCAAGGTCTCGCCATCCACCCGGAACGGCCCCACCGTCTGACGCGCGTTTGGCGATGGGCCGGTTTTCGTAGGTATTCACTCAACTCCCGCCGGCTCACAAAGTCGGCGGGGTTTTTAGCTAGCCGTCTTGGCATCGGACTCCGAAGTTGTCGCAGGTGCGAGCGAAGGCATCTGTAGCATTTGCGTCTTCAAAGCAAAAAAGTGTGCCGACGTCGGCACGATCGATCCACCAGTCGACCTTGTTCGCCTTCGCAATGCGGGAAGCCTCTCCGCGCAGTAGGTCGAGCTGTCTTCCGGCGGCATGGACTATCAGGCAATTTTTCTTGGGCATATGTTTTGTCCTCAATAGGAAAGCTGAATTGATCGCCATCAAAAATGGAAAACTCATGGCCATGGGCTCGGCTCAATGCAGCCCGCAGATAAATCAACTGCTTAGCAGGATGCCCGCTCTCCCGCGTAGAGCGGGCATGAGGCGACGTTTTCGCAAACTACCTCAAATACCCCACCACCATCCGTGTCGTCTCATCCACCAGCGTCCTCACCATCTTCTCCGAGAGCATCTCGGCCTGGTTCAGCACCGTGTTGTGCGCGACCGCCTCGATCGCACTGACGCAGATGAAGGTCGCCAGTCCCGGGTCGATCTTGCGCATCTCGTTGCGGCGGCTTTCGAGATAGGCGCGCACGAGGGTGTGGACCTCGCGGTTGAAGGCTTCGACGTCCTTGAGCTGGCCGGTGCGCGGGATCTGCTCGGCAAGCACCCGATGTAGTTTGGGATCGATGCGGTGGGCTTCGATCGCGACGGTGACGAGGCGGCGCACGGCTTTGTCGATCGGCAGGTCGGCGACCTCGGTGAGGGCGGCACGGACGATGCCCATGATCTCCTCGTTGTGACGGTCGATCACGGCGGCGACGAGCGCCTCCTTGCTGGGAAAATACTGGTAGAGCGAGCCGACGCTGACGCCGGCGATTTCGGCGATCCGGTTGGTGCTGGCTTTCTCAAAGCCTTCGCGGACCAGAATGCGAGCGGTTGCCTCGACCAGCGCGTCGACGGTGGCGCGCGATCGCGCTTGCAAGGCATTTTTCCGGGGTTTTGTCGGCGGTTTGCGCGCCATGGGCCTGTGATCCGAATGCGAGTAGGAAAAGCGAGCGAATGCTCGCATTATATCCGCATGTGGCGGCGGTCGACACAAGCCTTTTCGTGCCCATACGAAGAGCCCGGTCTGGAGGAGACCTGACATGAGCGTTGCAAAGATCGCATCGGCCTTCCAGTTTTGTCCAGGCGGCCGGCTGTTGGGGATGCGGCCACCCGGCGATCCCGCGCCGAGCCTGCAGAGCCGTTGCTTCAACGCGCTGTTGCGGCAGCTTCCGTTCAAGAAGCACCTTGCCTCGGCCGAGGCCGTGCAGGCGCATGTGCAGAAACTCGCATTGCAGCCGGCCTCCTACGAGCCGACGGGTTTGGGCCGCGGCGTCGAGGTGACGTTGACCAAGATGGGCGGATGGCCGGTCTATTACACGGCGCCATCATCTGGCCATGAGGGCTGCAACCACGTCATGTTCTTGCACGGCGGTGGCTTCATCAACGAGATCGTGCCGGCACATTGGCGCTTCGTCGGCCAGATGACGCGCAGGGCGCGCGTCGTCTGCGTGGTGCCGATCTATCCGCTTGCGCCGCATGCCACCGCCAAGGATCTCGTGCCGGCGACGGCCGAACTGTTGCGGATGCTGCTGGAGGATGTCGGGCCCGCAAAGGTCACGGTGGTCGGCAATTCCGCCGGCGCGGGACTGGCGCTCGCTGCCTGCCAGTGGCTGCGCGACCGCGGGCATCGGCAGCCGGGCCGGCTGATGCTGATCTCGCCGGCGGCCGATGCATCGGTCAGCCGTCCGGAGCAGGTCGAGATCGCAGGCCGCGATCCGATCCAGGACATTCCGGGGATCATTGAGGCGGGGCGGCTCTATGCCGGCGAGCTCGATGTCGGCCATCCCTTCGTCAGCCCGCTCAACGGCGCCTTCCGTTCGCTCGCGCCGATGACAATCTTCTCGGGCACGCGCGATCTGCTCTATCCCGATAGCGTCGATCTCGCGGAGCGCGCGAGGGCGGCGGGCGTGCCGGTCGAGCTGCATCTGCTCCGTGACCAGCCGCACAATTTCGCGCTGATGCCGACGCCGGAAGGGCGACAGGCGCGTGCGATCATTCTGCGTGCAGTGGCTTAAAGGGAAGGCGTGATCGTCGTCACAGGGGCGCGCCGCCGCAATGGGGTCTGGCGCTAGCGGTGCCCGCGCGGAGAGACCAGGCTACCTCCGGGGCGTTTCCTCATCCGTAGTCTTGCGGGGCCTTAGGCGTGGCCCTTGATCTCGTAGTGACCCGGCACGCATTTGTAGCGCTCGAGGCGCCAATTGGCGTGATAGATCGGATGCTCGCCCATCCATTTGGCAAGCGGGGCCTGTGCGCCGATCGCGCACTGCATCATCGACATCTCGGGCGTCATGTTGCTGTCGGTCACGATTTCCTCGATGCAACTGCCTGAGCTGGCTGCGCTCAGCCGGCAGAGCACGGCAACCACGGTCACGAACATTCCTGTCACCTCATCGGTAGTTTCAGACCACGAAGAGGATGCAAGCGGAGTGCCAGAGCCTGTGACACAAACAACACGCTGACCTAGCCGACTCGACCCAGCGTCCACCTCCATTTGGTGATTCGGATTGTAAAAAAATTGCCCCTAAACCGAAGCCGGGCAAATACGGGGAATCCCCAAGGAAAAGGGCGAGGAAGGATCGCAGGAATGAGCGATTGTGGGGGCAGCGCCGCGCGAAGCGCCCCTTCACAAGGCCTGCGCAGCCGATAGGCTCGAAAGCGGGCGGATACTCGTCAAGAGAGCGGGACCGCCGCAGGACCAAAGGAAACGCGAGGGTAGACCATGAAGGCACGACCGACCGGCGTGATCCCGCCGATGACGACGCCGTTCCGGAAGGACGGCGAGATCGACCTTGGGCTCGTGGCGCCCCAGGTCGACTGGATGATCGGCGCCGGCGCGCATGGCGTCGCGGCCGGCGGCTCGACCGGCGAGGGCCACACGCTCGATCACGAGGAATATCGCGACCTGATGGCCGCGACGGTCGAGGCGGTGAAGGGACGCATTCCCGTGATCGCCGGGATCATCGTGGACTCCACGCGCGATGCGATCCGTCGCGGCAAGCTCGTGCGCGACATGAATGTCGCAGCGCTCCAGGTCACGCCGGTGCATTATCTGTTCAAGCCCGATGACGAGGCGATGGTCGCGCACTTCCGCGCCATGGCTGATGAGACCGGCATGCCCATCATCATCTACAACGTGGTGCCGTGGTCCTATCTGTCACCGGCGCTGCTGGTGCGGATCATGACCGAGGTGCCGCTGGTGGTCGGCGTCAAGCAGAGCGCGGGCGATCTCAAGCTGTTCGCGGATCTCATGATGATGGCGCCGGACAAGCTGATCTACAGCGCGGTCGATGCCCTCATGTATCCGTCCTACACGCTCGGCGCCCATGGCTCGATCGCCGCGATCCTGACCGCGGCGCCGCATGCCTCCGTCGCGCTGTGGGATGCGGTGAAGGCGGGCGACCATCCGCGCGCGCTCGACCTGCACAAGAAGCTGTTGACGCTGTGGAACGCCGTGATCGCCGACAATCTGCCGGCCTGCACGCGTTACGCCCAGACGCTCCAGGGCTTGCCCAGGACCTATCCGCGCGCACCGATGCCGGAGGCCTCGCCGGCGCAGCAGGCCGCCACCCGCAAGGCGCTGGAGGCACTCGGCGCGTTGAACGGGGTGCGTGTCGAAGCGGCCGAATAGTCCGCCGGCCGAAATTATCGATGTCCAATTGCAGCGCCGATCCGCTTTTACCTGCGGATGCGGCGCTGCTACATTTTGCGCGCGCCGCGATGCGCGGCGCTAGCTGTGAAGAAACATACCGACAAGGGGAGGGACCGAAGTCCCATGAAGGATTTTGCAGGAAAGATCGCCGTCATCACCGGCGGCGGCACGGGGATGGGACGCGAGCTCGCACGGCAGCTCGTCGCGGAGGGCTGCAATGTCGCGATGTGCGACGTCTCCGAAGCCGCGATGGCCGAGACCAAGCGGCTCTGCGAGGTCGAGAAGCTGCCGCAGGGCCTGCGGGTCACGACCCATGTCGCCGACGTCTCGATCGAGGACCATCTCAAGCGGTTTCGCGATGAGCTCGCCGAGCAGCAGAAGACCGACCGGATCCATCTCCTGTTCAACAATGCCGGCATCGGTGGCGGCGGCAGCCTGTTCACCAATACGCGCGAGCAGTGGGAGCGCACCTTCAACATCTGCTGGGGCGGCGTCTATCTCGGCGTGCGCACCTTCCTGCCGATGCTGGTGGCGGCGGACGAGGCCCACATCGTCAACACCGCGAGCGTCAACGGCTTCTGGGCCTCGATCGGCATGGGACAGGCGCACACCGCCTACAGCTCGGCCAAGTTCGCGGTGAAGGGATTTACCGAAGCGCTGATCAACGACCTCCGCCTGCACGCGCCGCACGTCAAATGCTCGGTGGTGATGCCCGGCCATATCGGCACCTCGATCGTCTCCAATTCGCGCAAGGTGCAGAGCGCCGACGGGTCGGAGCGGCTCAATGCCGACGAGGTCGCGCTGACCCGCAAGCGCATGGTCGCGGCTGGCGTGCCGGATGCTGACAAGATGTCGGACGAGGACATCCAGGCTGCGTTCGCCGAACGCGCCCGCAGCTTCCTCGAGGACGCGCCGACGACGGCTGCGCAGGCCGCGAAGATCATCCTCGACGGGGTCAAGGCGGACCGGTGGCGCATTCTTGTGGGCGAAGACGCAAAGCGCCTTGACGAACGCGTGCGCGCAACGCCGGAGCAGGCCTACGACCGCGCCTTCTATGAAAGCTTTACGCAGGAAGTTGGCTGGCGGCTCGGTTGATTCGGTTTGGCTGAGACTATCAACGAACGTCCGCGTATCTGGGTATGACGACCATCATGGCAAGAGGTGCGGACGTATTATTACACAGGTAATTTACATGTTACGCAGGTAACTTTACGTGCCACCTCTTGCCACTTTCCGACGCCTTATGACGATTTGGAATGTCACGCATGCGACATGCTCCGTCGTTCAAGCAATGTTCAAGCGATGGTGATGTGAAACGGGTCTCATTCGGCGCACGGCAGCTTGGTTGGTGAACCAAAATAGTTTAGTCCATCAGGGGTAACGCCATCATAAAGCGTAGCTCCGATGATACCCGCATGCCTCTCCGACGACTGGATCCTCTGCCCGGAGAGAGAGGATATTTCCGCTGAATTCACGCGGCTCCTCACCGCGGCGCAGGAGGGTGGCGCCACCATCGCAGAATGCCTGATGATCGCGCGGCAGCTCAAGCAGGGCGGCGAGCAGTCCTGGCACCGCGAGTGGAAGCGGCTAGCGCAAGCCAACCGGCAGCGTGCCGAGGCGGCATTCGCGGAAGGCCACATGGCGACCGCGCAGCGCAACTGGCTGCGGGCAATGAATTACTACGGCGCGGCCGCGATGCCGCTGGACCAGGCCGACGAGCGCCGCTGGGTCGCGGTGCTCGCCATGCAGGAATGCGCGCGCCGCTTCCTCACCGCGCGCGGTCCGGCTGGCGAGGTCGTCACGATTCCCTGGGCCGATGACGGACACGTTTTGCAAGGCTATTTCCTGCCTGCGTCCCCGGCCGGCAAGCGGGCTCCGACCGTGATCTGCATCGGCGAGCCCGGACACCGCAAGGAAGAATTCCTGTTCAAGCTCGCGCCGCATGCGCGCGAACGCGGACTGTCGATGCTCGCGCTGGACCTGCTCGGCGACCAGCGTGACGACTATACCGACACGCTCCTGCAGCGCCGCGACCTCGAGAGCTCGATTGCCAGCGTCATGGATTATCTGGAGACGCGCCGCGACGTCGATTTCGATCGCGTCGCCATCGTGGCCGACGGGTGGGGCTCTTCCTTCGTCGCGCGCGCGGTGTTGCAGGAGCCGAGGCTCGCCGCGGCCGTCTGCGACGGCGGTCTGTGGGACCTGCACGAACGATCCTTCTTCGCCAGCCGCTTTGCGATGAGCGACCTCAGCATCGTCCCGGTGCCGTCGGCGCCGTTGATGGCCTCGAGCGTCGACTGTCCGGTGCTGATCACGCTCGGCGAGGACGGCTGGCTCAAGGCCGACCGGGCGCGCCAGATCGTGCAGAAGTCGCGACTCGGCAGCTCCGACATCGTGCTGAAGGTGTTCACCGCGCAGGAGACCGGCGCGGCGCAGGCCCATGCGGACAATCCCAGCCTTGCCAACGAATACATCTTCGACTGGCTGGAATCGCAACTGGGCGCCACGGGGCGGCGGATCTGAACGCCGCCTGCTGTCTTAAAGCGCGATGAGATTGGGATGAATCGTCATCGCGATTTAGGTTGTTGCTTGGGCATGATCTTTTCGGAAAACCGCTTCGCACTTTTCCGGATCATGTTTTAGTAGTCGAGGGATATCCTGACGCAGGCCTTTTCGAGCCGGGTCTTCAGCGTCGCCAGCTTGCCGGTGAATTCGGTCAGTTCGTTCTCGTCGAATTCCTGGAAGACGAATTCGCGGATCGTTTTGTACTGCTCGTTGAGGCTTGCGATGTGCTTCTGCGTCTTCTCGACCAGCGACAGCCGCACCACGCGGGCGTCGGTCGGCGAGGGCCGCCGCCGCAGCAGGCCCTTCTTCTCCAGCAGCTTGGACTGGGTGGTGACGAAGGACGGATCGACGTGGAGCAGCTTGGAGACCACGTTGACGGGCACGCCGTCGTCCTTGTCGAGGTCGGAGATCGCCATCAGGATCAGCCATTGCGGACCGCTGATGCCCAGCGTTCTCGCCCAGAACTGACGCAACTCCTCCAGATACATGTTGATCGACGAAATTTCCCAGGTGAAACGCCTGATGATATCGAGATTGCCGATGGAGCGGAGGCGCGCCCCTTCCTTCCTGGTCGCTGACACAGCGTCACTCCCGTGATCTGATTCTTTTCCGGCCGGTGTCTTGCACGGCCATAGTCCACGCAAGTCTGCCCTGACGCAAGTGCAGAGCAGGGTAATTTTGTCACTAAAACTACAAAGATGATCAGCTCAGCATATTCCCTCACTCGCGGTGTTGCGCGCGGGGCACAGGTTTAGTGAAACAACAAAGCTGACTAAATAAACTATTTTGATTAGCGGAACGGCGCAGGCATATTGGCCCGTGACGGTGGGGGGTACTCAATCGTCCCGTTGCAGGTGGTTCGCTCACGTCCCTCGCGTCGATGCGGGTGTGTCCAAAAGCGCGAAGCGGCCGAGCGGATTTGAAAAGACGGGGATCTGGGGGGCCTCACGGTCCGGTCTCCGTAAAATGAGCAACTTGGAGGTTTTATATGAAAGTGGTGAAGAGCCTTTTGCTCGGCACTGCGGCGGGTCTGATCGCCGTCGGCGGAGCACAAGCGGCCGATCTTCCGGTCAAGGCCAAGGCGGTCGAGTACGTCAAGATCTGCTCGCTCTACGGCGCGGGCTTCTACTACATCCCGGGCACCGACACCTGCATCAAGCTCGGCGGCTATCTGCGTGCTGAAGTCGCGCTCAATGCCGGCGGCAACTACAGCGCCGCCTACAACGGTGTTTCCGGCGCGAACAACCGCCTGTCGAACTACTATTTGGCGCGCGCTCGCGAGGACCTCAACATCGATACCCGTACCGCGACTGAGTACGGGGTGGTTCGCACTTACTTTGACGCGGTGTTCACCTGGACGACCGATAACTATACGGGAAGCGGCTCGGCAACAGGCGCGACCGTTTACTCGCAACTCGGAAGCACGGGCGTGTCTGCGCCGAACAACGCAAGCTCGGGCACGATCTCGGGTGGTACGCTCGGCGTCTACTATGCGTTCATCCAGTTCGCCGGCTTCACCATGGGTAAGTCCGTGTCGCAGTTCGACGCGCCCTGGACCAACTATCCCGGCAACAACTTCGACCAGCTCGTCGGTGGCAGCGGCTCCGTGAACGGCGTCGCCCAGTTCACCTACACGGCCGATTTCGGCCAGGGCGTGACCGCGACCGTTTCGGCGCAGGACCAGACCCAGTTCTTCACGACCAACATCTGGAACACCGCCGGCATGTCCACCAGCGGCGTCCTCGGCGGTGCTTACGGCTCGAACGATATCGGCGGCACTAGGTCGCCCGACATCGTCGGCATGGTTCGTGTCGACCAGGCCTGGGGCCTGTTCCAGGCGTCGGTGGCTGCGCACGACAACCACGTCGCCTACTACGGCGCGTCCGAAGTCACCGGTCATCCGGAAGACAAGTGGGGCTGGGCCGTTCAGCTAGCTCTGCAGATCAAGAACATCCCGACCGGTGCTGGCGACGTGATCAACATCTCGGGCGTCTATACCGACGGCGCGAGCCGCTACAACTTCCAGTCGCTGGCGGCGACCAGCTACTCGATGTTCGGCGGTTCGGGCAGCGCGTATCAGAGCATCGGCTTTGCCGGCGTGTCTGACGCGGTGTTCGGTCCCAACGGCCAGCTCGAGCTGACCAAGACCTACGGTTTCCGTGGTGCCTACACCCACAACTGGAACCCGTACTGGAATACGGCGCTCTACGGCGCGTGGGCTGCGGTCAACTACAGCGGCACGGCGAAGGGCCTGATCTGCGGCAGCGCTGCGTTCGCCTCGCTGACCGGCACCTGCAACCCGGACTTCAACATCGGCCAGATCGGCGTCATCACCCGCTGGACGCCGGTCAAGAACCTGACCTTCTCGGCTGACTTCGTCTACAGCCACCTCGACCAGAAGTACTCGGGCGTGATCACCACCCCGGCGCTGGCGTCGGTTGCCAAGCCTGCGGCAACCTACGAGCTGAAGGACCAGGACACCTACAGCCTGCTGCTGCGCGCCCAGCGCAACTGGTAAGCTGAAGACCGTTCCGATCTGATAGAGCCCCGGCGGGAAACCGCCGGGGCTTTTTCATGAAAGCGGCCTTCGGAAAATCCGGCAACACGTTGCAAACGACGAAGACGAGCTATGCGAATCGATCGCCCTCAAACTTATTTACTTACCTGAGTTGATCAGCTATCTTGTTTTCAGCCGATTACGAAAGTCACGGCTCTTAGCTTCATGCTAAGCCTCCAGAAACCTCCGGTGATGCCCCGCCGGAGGTTTTTCGTTTTGGGATTTTCCTTCAGCCGCGCATCACACGGGCGCGCGAGTTCGGCCGGTAGGCGAGGCGGCTGTGGCCGACGCAGTAGGACTGGCCGTCGGGCGCGGTATTGCCGCAGAAGCAGAAGTCGTCTGCGCCCGGCGTCGAGATCGGCCAGCGGCAGCGATTCTCGGCGAGCTCCAGCAGCGAGCAGCGGTTGGCATCGTCGATCGGACCCGCGACCACAGGTGTGTCGGTGTCGCCGTAGATCGTGGCGAGCATCTCATATTGCAGCCGCGGTACGGCTCTCGTCCCGCGCCGCGGCGCGAGGCTCCGCTCGAGCTTGCGCTCGTCGCTCGTCCTGCCGCGCGTGAGATTGAGCCGGGACAGCTTGCCGATCACCGCGTTGCGGCTGACGCCGATGTCGGCAGCGATCTCGCTGCAGGTGAGGCCGGCCTCGAAGTGCTGCTTCAGAAGCTCAATTCGTTCGTTGGTCCAAGTCGGTGAAGAAGCAGTCGGTGAAGAAGTTGGTGAGAGAACAGGCATTGTAACGGTCCCAGGTTGCAGATGTCGGCCATCCGCCTCTCGAGATCCGTCCGCCTCACGTCCGGCGCGCCCTCACGTTCTGCCGTTGTCGCGAATCGACAAAAGGCCGTCCTTGATGGCGAGACGGATGCCTTCCTCGATCAGAGTGCGTGCGACGCCGGGAACGCTGGTGCCGTGGGTGCCCTGTCTCACCAGTTTTTCCAGATAGGTGATGGTCGAGAGCGCCAAGGTTACGGGAATGCGGTCAGTCTCGGCTTTTTCGGTGGCCATGGCCCGAACGCTAGCCTCTTACTCGGGTACATAAAAGTAACGATTAAGACTCTATTTAGGTTCAGGGGTGGGAGTCAAATCCGGGCAAGACCGGTGTTTCAGCTCATTGGAATCGCTCGGGAAATCAGGCGCAGCGCCGCGCGCCGCGCGGGATGCCGAGCGGAGGCGGAGTGGAGACGGGTCCGGGCAGGCGGGTGTGGCTAGCCGTGCACGATCGCCTTTTCGATCATGCAATGGATGCCCTTGCAGCCGTTGACGGTCTGCGTCACCCGCAGGTCGGCGGCCAGGCTGCACAGCGTGTAGGCGTCCTCGCGCGACAGGTTTCGCGTCTCGCCGAGCAGCACGATCATGTCGCGCAGCGCGCGCACCGTACACTGGTCGAGGTCGGGGTCCATGGCCATGGTCATGTAATGCGTTGCCGTCTCAGCGCGCGGATAGTCGAACCTGAGGTCCTTGCGCAGCGTCAGGCGGAAGCGGCCCTGGAGCGCGGTCTCGATCGCGGTGACGCAGACCTCGCCGTCGCCCTGCACGCCATGGCCGTCGCCGCAGGAGAACATCGCGCCCGGGACGAACACCGGCAAATAGAGCGTCGCACCGGCTCCGAGCTCCTTGTTGTCGAGATTGCCGCCCATCGCGCGCGGCACGAGCGAGGAGATGCGGCCCCAGGCCGGTGGCGGCGAGACGCCCATCACGCCGAAGAACGGCTTGAGCGGCAGATCGAGGCCCCAGGGCATGCGGCCGACCATCCGCGACCGGTCGAGCGGGATGTTCAGGATGCGCGTTTCGTGGAAATCGTCGGGCAGGGTACCGGACAGCGGCTTGATCATGTTCCAGCCCCAATCCTGCCGGAGCTGGACGTCGAGGATCTCGACCGCGAGCACGTCGCCGGGCTCGGCGCCCTCGACTGCGATGGGGCCGGTGAGGATGTGGCCGGGCAGCATGCGCTCGTTTTTGGCGTGAACCTCGAACATCTCCGGCGGAATGTGAAATTTGGTGCGGTCGGGCAGCATGTCGGGCCCACCGCTGATGGTGTCGACCGTCACCTCATCGCCGCTTTTGACGGTGAGGACGGGTTTGAGCGCGGCTTCGAAGAAGCCCCAATGGCAGGTCTCGGGGCTTGAATGCAGGTGGTGATGGGTCATTGGCCGCGTCCAATCGGTTTCATCAGAACTCGTCATGAGAACCTGTTATGCCCGGGCTTGACCCGGCGATCGATCCTCTTTCAAGAAGATTTCTGAAGATGGACGGGCCGGTCAAGCCCGGCACGATCATTCCAGCGAGGCTCCCCTGTATTTCATTCTTTCCAAGACCCTCGGCACCGCGCTGCTGCCGATCAATCTCCTGATCGAGCTCGGAATCCTGTCGCTGCTGCTGATGGCGACGCGGTTTGCTGCGGTCGGCCGCAAGCTTGCCGTGACCACGCTGGTGCTGCTGGCGCTGGTCGCGTTCTCGCCGATCGGCAATCTTCTGCTCTATCCGCTGGAGTCGCGTTTCCCGGCGTGGGACCCGTCGCGGGGCGCCCCCGACGGCATCATCGTGCTCGGCGGCTCGATCGACACCGATCTGTCGGCGGCGCATCGCACGCCCGTGGTTGCGCACGCGGCCGATCGCATGCTGGCGCCGGCCGACCTCGCGCGGCGCTATCCGAACGCGCGTATCGTCTTCACCGGCGGCTCGGCGAACCTGGTCGCGACTGAGGCGAGGGAGGCCGACTACACCGCGCCGATCCTGGAAAGCCTGGGCATACCGAAGGAGCGCCTGATCCTCGAGCGCGAGTCCCGCAACACCTGGGAGAACGCCATCTTCACGAAGCAACTGGTGACGCCGAAGCTGGGCGAACGCTGGCTTCTGGTCACGTCGGCTTTCCACATGCCGCGCGCGATGGGCATTTTCCGCAAGGCCGGGTTCGATGTCGAAGCCTATCCGGTGGATTGGCGGATGGGTGGGCGCGACGGGCTCTTCGCCTTCACCCGCAATGGGGCAGATGGTCTCGGCAAGACCGACGTCGCCGTGCGCGAATGGATCGGCCTTTTGGCGTATCGCATCATGGGGCGGACCGGCGAGTTGCTTCCGGGACCGGGCAAGGACTAAAACGGGAGCCGCAAAACAAGAACAGAGTACCGGCGCGCGATCGCCGGTCGGGAGGACGCCATGCAGCAGCAGAGCGCAGACAGGATCGATCTTGCCGGGCTCGTCGCCGACCTCAACAACCTGCTGCGGCTGAAGACGACGGTGATCGGCATGAAGCTGTTCGCGCGTGCCGCCGACATGGAGGCGATCCCGAAAATCCGGCGGCCGAACGCGGTCCACACCACCGACCAGATCGTCAGCATGGCTGCACGTCTGGGCTGGACGGTCGGCATCACCGCCGACGATCTTGTCGGTGCGCAGTGTCGCGCCGTGATCGGGCTTGCGCCGCAGGACGAAAAATGGCTCGCCGGCGAAAACTATGTCGGGGTCTGGCACGGCACTGCCGAGGACGCGCGCAAGCGCCAGGAGGCGCTGGACGTGGTTCCGTTCGGGCAGTATCAGGCGCTTGCGGTCAGTCCGCTCGCCAGCGGGCGGCTCGATCCGCCCGACATCTGCCTGGTCTATGCAACGCCTGGGCAGATGATCATCCTGATCAACGGGCTGCAATATACCGGCTACAAGAAGTTCGAATGGGGGGTCGTCGGCGAGACCGCCTGCGCGGATTCCTGGGGGCGAGCGCTGAAAACCGGCGAGCCCAGCCTGTCCTTGCCATGCTATGCCGAACGGCGCTATGGCGGCGTGCCGGACGAGGAGATGCTGATGGCCTTGAAGCCCTCGCATCTCGCCAAGGCAATCGAGGGCATGAAGGCACTGGCCAAGAACGGCCTGCGCTATCCGATTCCGCCTTATGGGATTCAAAGCGACGTCCGCGCCGGCATGGGCGTGAGTTACGCGAAGAAGTAAAGGTCGACCATGAGCTCAGCGAAATTCGACATCGTCGTCTACGGTGCGACCGGTTTCACCGGCCAGCTCGTCGCCGAATATCTGACTCAGCATTACAAGGGCGACCACGCGCTCAAATGGGCGATGGCAGGCCGTAGCCTCGGCAAGCTCAAGTCGGTACGCGATGCGATCGGCGCGCCCGGGAATACGCCGCTGATTGTCGCGGATGCGTCGGACGCGGCCTCGCTGAAGGCGATGGCGGAGCAGACGATGTCGGTGATCACCACCGTCGGCCCGTATCAGCTCTATGGCGAGGAGCTGTTAGCTGCCTGCGTTGCTACTGGCACCGATTATTTCGATCTCTGCGGCGAGCCGATCTGGATGCGGCAGATGATCGACAAGTACGAGGCGGCAGCGAAAGAGAGCGGTGCGCGTATCGTGTTTTCCTGCGGTTTCGATTCCGTGCCGTTCGAGCTCGGCGCGTTTGTCGTGCAGGAAGAGGCCAAGCGCGTGTTCGGCGCTCCGGCCTCGCGTGTGAAAGGCCGCGTGCGCGACATGCGCGGCACGCTCTCGGGCGGCACCGCGGCGAGCGCGAAGGCGACCTTCGATGCGGTCGCAAAGGACATCAGCCTGATCGCGATCCTGAACGATCCGTTCGCGTTGACGCCGGGCTTCACCGGCCCGAAGCAGCCGAAGGGCAACAGGTCGCTGCTCGAGGAGGATCTGCAGTCCTGGGCCGCGCCGTTCATGATGGCACTGATCAACACGCGCAACGTCCATCGCTCCAACATGCTGATGGGCTTTCCGTACGGCCAGGACTTCGTCTACGACGAGATGGTTCTGACGGGTCCCGGCGAGAAGGGCGAAGCCAACGCGCAGCGCGTGGTGGCCGCCAACGCCGAGAAGACCGGTCCGAACGCGCCGAAGCCGGGCGAGGGGCCGTCGAAGGAAGAGCGGGAGAACGGCCGCTTCGACCTGCTCTATGTCGCGATCGCGCCCGACGGCCGCATGGTTCGCGCCGGCGTCACCGGCGACCGCGATCCCGGCTACGGCTCGACCTCGAAGATGATCTCCGAATGCGCAATGTGCCTGTTGCGCGATGTGACAGACGTCCCGGCCGGATTCTGGACGCCGGGCGCGGCGATGCAGCACACGCTGATCAAGCGGCTGCGGGACAATGCCGGGCTGACGTTCGAGGTGGAAGCGTAAGGCCCACGGCCTCAGGGAAGCGTGATCCGTGTCCGCGAAGTTCGACATCGTCGTCTACGGCGCGACCGGATACACCGGCCAGCTCGTCGCCGAATATCTCGCTGCAAGCTACGCCGGTGACGGCGCGCCGACATGGGCGATGGCCGGGCGCAGCAGGGACAAGCTCGCCTCCGTTCGCGATGCGATCGGCGCACCCGCTGACACGCCGCTGATCGTGGCGGACGCAGCCGATCCTGCGTCGTTGCGCGCGATGGTCGATCAGGCGAAGCTGGTCATAACCACTGTCGGTCCCTACCAGCTCTACGGCTCCGATCTGCTTGCCGCCTGCGTCGCGTCGGGCACCGACTATATGGATCTCTGCGGCGAGCCGATCTGGCTGAAGCAGATGATCGACAGGTATGACGCGGCGGCGAAGGCGAGCGGCGCGCGCATCATGTTCTCCTGCGGCTTCGATTCCATCCCGTTCGAGCTCGGTGCGTTCTTCGTGCAGGAGGAAGCCCGTCGCGTGTTCGGAGCGCCGGCGCCGCGCGTCAAGGGGCGCGTCCGCGACCTCAGCTGGAAGTTCTCCGGCGGCACCTCGGCGAGCGCGAGGGTCACCTTCGAAGCAGTCGCGCAGGATCTCAGCCTGGTGTCGATCCTCAAGGACCCCTTCGCATTCACGCCCGGCTTCGAGGGGCCGAAACAGCCGCGCGGCAACAAGCCCGTTTTCGAGGAAGACCTGCAATCCTGGTCCGCCCCGTTTGCTATGGCGACGCTGAACACGCGCAACGTCCATCGCTCCAACATGCTGATGGGATTCCCGTATGGCGGCGATTTCGTCTACGACGAGATGGTGCTGACGGGGACGGGGGACGAAGGGCAGGCCAACGCGAAGCTCGTCATGGCCGCCAATAGCGAAAAGACCGGCCCCAAAGCGCTCAAGCCCGGCGACGGGCCATCGAAGGAAGAGCGCGACAACGGTCATTACGACGTGCTCTATGTCGCGATCGCGCCCGACGGCCGTCAGGTGCGCGCGGCGGTGAAGGGCGATCTCGATCCCGGCTATGCCTCAACGGCGAAGATGGTTTCCGAATGCGCGATCTGCCTGCTGCGCGACACGCCTGATGTCCCGGCCGGTCTCTGGACGCCGGGCGCAGCGATGCAGCACAAGCTGATCAAGCGGCTGGTCGATCACGCCGGGCTGAGGGTTGAGGTGGAGAGATAGGCGCTTTTGCGTGCCTAAATGACGGTGTCGTCGCCCGGCTTGACCGGGCGACCCAGTATTCCAGAGACAGTGTTGTTGAATCGAGAGGCCGCGGCGTACTGGATCGCCCGCCTTCGCGGGCGATGACAGTGAGATTGCCGCTACGCCGCCCGCGCATCATACGCGTACATGAACTCCATGCTCTTCGAGCCCAGCGGCAACAGCCATTTCATCATCTGATTGCGGACCCATGCGCCGGTGGCGCTGAACTCGCGCTTGCTGTTGCCGTTGCGGCGCGCCATCGCGACGATCTTTTCCGTGCGCGGGCGCCGCTCGGCCTCGAAAGCCTGGAAGGTGGCGCCGAGCTCCTGGCCCTCCTGCATCAGCCGCGCGAGCCGCATCGCATCCTCGAGTGCGAGCGAAGCGCCCTGGCCCGCGTGGGGGCTGGTCGCATGCGCGGCATCGCCGATCAGCAGGGAGCGCTTGCGCGACCAGGTCGGCAAGGTCGCGACGTCGAGCGTGTCGGTGACCACGATATTCTCGGCCGCGTCGATGATATCGGGGATCGGATCGTGCCAGCCGTGATGGAAGCCGCGCAGATGCTGCTTCAGCGTCGCGTGGTCGAGCGCGCGGAACATCGCCGCGTCCATGCCGTGCGCGGGCTGCGTGCTCCACCACATCACGCCGTCGTTCGGATCCGGGCTGCAATAGCCGTAACCGAAGAAGCCGCTCTTGCCGAACGTGGTCTCGACGTGCCGGCCGATCGGCCTGCCATCGAGGACGGCGTGCGGTACGAAGCCGCCGAACCCGATCAGCCCGGTGTCGAACGGTTGCGGACCGTCCGGCACGACCTGGCGGCGCACGACCGAGTGCACGCCATCGGCGCCGATCAGAAAGTCGCCTTCGGCCGTGGTGCCGTCGGAGAAGTAGGCGATGATCGGCTGGTCGCCGCGGTCCTCGATCTTGATCAGGCGCTTCTCGAAATAGAGCGAGACGCAGGCGCACCAGGCCTTGTCGATCAGGATTTCGTTCAACGTTGCGCGGCAGACATTGACGGCCGGCTGGCCGAAGCGCCGCGCCATGTCGCGGTTGATCGAGCCGAGCCGTTCGCCGCTCTGCGAATAGAAGTCGAAGGATTCAGCGATCGAGCCGCGGCTGATCAGCTCGTTCGCGAGCCCGATCTCGTCCAGCACATGCATGCCGTTCGGTGCGATCTGGAGGCCGCCGCCGATACCTTTCGAATAAGGCCAGGCCTCGTAGATCGCGGATTCGATGCCAGCGCGGCGCAGCAGGATCGCGGTGACGGGCCCGGCGATACCGGCGCCGATGATCAGGGCCTTGCGGGGACGGTTGGACATGGCTTGCTCCCGACGTTTCCGTGGTGCTAGGAGAAATTACGGTTGCTAAATCTCTTAGTAGCTAAGATATATATCGACTAAGATATGAGGTCGGCCTTGTCAAGGACGAAGGCGCGCGCGGCGCTGTTGCAGGAGCTCGAGGAGGCGATGCGGCGGTCGTCCGCGCAGGGCGTGCTCTATGGCCAAACGGTTGCAAACGTTGCCGGAATTGCCAATTCCGACCTCGAATGCATGGACATCCTCTATCTCGAAGGACGCGTCACCGCGGGCCGGCTTGCCGAGGTCACGGGGCTGACGACGGGCGCCATCACCGGCGTGGTGGACCGACTCGAGAAGGCCGGGCTGGTGCGCCGCGAGCGGGACGAGCAAGACCGCCGCAAGGTCTTCATTTCCGTCGTGCCCGAGACGGCGATGAAGATCGGCCAGCTCTACGTGCCGATGCAGCAGGCGATGGAGAAGGTGTTTGGCGCCTATTCCGACGAGGAGCTGCGCCTGCTGCTGCGCTTCGCGACCGAGGGCTACAAGGGCGTGCTCGCTGCAACCGAGGCGCTGAAGGGCCTGCTCGATACGCCGCCGGAAAAGCGGCCCGATCTCAAGCTGAAGAAGCTTCGTCGCTAGAGCGTTTTCGAGCGAAGTGGATACCGGTTCGCGTCAAGAAAACGCGTCAAAACAGAAAGCCAGACATTACCGTTCCGATTCCATCGGAACGGTATTGTCCTTGATCTTGTAAGCCTGCGCAGCCGCGATCATGCCCCACATCGCGCCCAGCATCATCCAGAAGTGCCGCCAGTGGTCGGTGTCGATCACGAAGCTCTCGCCGACGGTGCCGACGAAGGCGGAGAAGATCGCCAGATAAGCGCGCTGCCAGGGCACACGGACGAAGATGTGCCTGATACCCATGATCACGGTGGTGAAGACCAGCGCGGGGTAGCACACGCCGGAGAGCCAGCCGCCGGACATGAAGGCGTTGAGGTAGGAGTTGTGGGTGTCCTCGGGGAAGTAGCGGTGGAATTGCAGGGGGCCGATGCCGAACGGCAGGTCGAGCGCCATCTCCGCGCCGAGGATGTGCCGGCCGAACCGGCCGAAGCGGCCTTCGTCATAGCTCTGGTCGAAGCTCGCGCGTTGCTTGAACATCTCGGCGGTGGAATCGAATGACAGCAGCACCGCGATCAGCGCGAGGCCCAGCACCGCGGCGACGATCGCCATGACGACGATGCGCGAGCGTTGCGCGTTGGTGCGGCTGGTCAGCACCATCAGCACCAGCATGAAGGCGGAGGTCAGCACCAGTCCGCCCCAGGCGGCGCGGGAGAACGCGAGCAGGATCGCCAGCGACATGATGCCGAAGGCGATGACGTTGCGGAACGCCTTGGCAAACTTGTCGGAGACCACGCTCTGGAGCGCGAACAGCGCCGGTAGGATCAGGAAGGCGCCGAGCACGTTCGGGTCCTTGAACGTGCCGCGCGCGCGCCCGTAGAGTGTGAGGAGATCGTCTCCGCCGGGAACCAGATGGAAGTAGCCGGCGACCGCAGACAGCGAGGCGACCATCGCGCCGACCACGAGGCCGCGGCGGAGCATGTCCAGCCGGGCCGCGGTGTCTTCCGAGGTGACCATCGCGAAGAACACGACGGTGACTGCCATGTACCACGAGGTCGCAATCCAGCTCGCCACCTCGGACTGTTCGTACAGCGGGACCGCGCTGATCGTGTAGCCGACATTGAGCAGGACCAGCATCAGGATCAGCGGCATCAGCACGAGCCGCAGGCGCAGACCGGTCGCGAAGAAGGTGACGGCGGCCAGCAGCGTCACGATCTC
Organism: Bradyrhizobium sp. 63_E2_N1_3; assembly: GCF_052076005.1. Classification (NCBI taxonomy): domain Bacteria; kingdom Pseudomonadati; phylum Pseudomonadota; class Alphaproteobacteria; order Hyphomicrobiales; family Nitrobacteraceae; genus Bradyrhizobium; species Bradyrhizobium sp. 63_E2_N1_3. The sequence continues at coordinate 4,179,064 of NZ_CP197235.1, forward strand.
GTAGGGGCTCGGCTCGATGAAGACGATGGCGCCGGAGGCGCCGGCCAGCCACACCAGCGCGCGCTGGATAGCCAGCACGCCGGGCGCAGCCGGTGCGGCTAATTTCACTCCACCGGCTGTCGCCGCATACGCCATCACATGCTCATACGCTTACGCAACTTGTACGCCACAACTTCCGCCGTCATGCCCCGCGCAGGCGGGGTATCCAGTACGCCGAGCCGTTCGTGGCAGTTTCCACTGCCGGCGATTACTGGATCGCCCGGTCAAGCCGGGCGATGACAGTGTGGCTCGGGGGTAGCAAACTCAATACGCGTTCTCGTTCTTGGTCAGCAGCGAGACCGGCGTCTTCAGGAGAATGACGAGGTCGAACAGCACCGACCAGTTCTCGATGTAGTAGAGGTCGAATTCGACGCGCTTCTGGATCTTCTCTTCATTGTCGATCTCGCCGCGCCAGCCGTTGATCTGGGCCCAGCCGGTGATGCCGGGCTTGACGCGGTGACGAGCGAAATAGCCGTCGACGGCTTCGTCGAAAAGGCGGCTCTGGAGCTTGCCCTGCACCGCATGCGGACGCGGGCCGACCAGGGACAAATTGCCTGAGAACACCACGTTGAAGAGCTGCGGCAGCTCGTCGAGGCTGGTCTTGCGGATGAAGCGGCCGACGCGGGTGACGCGCGGATCGTTCTTGGTCACGACCTTGGAGGCGGTCGGGTCGGCCTGATGGTGGTACATCGAGCGGAATTTGTAGACGTCGATGCGCTCGTTGTTGAAGCCGAAGCGCTTCTGGCGGAACAGCGCCGGGCCGGGGCTGTCGAGCTTCACCGCCAGCGCCACCAGTCCCATCACCGGCAGGGCTGCGAGCAGCGCGAGGCCGCCGACGATGCGGTCGAACAGCCACTTCATCACCAGGTCCCAGTCGGTGATCGGCGCCTCGAACACGTCGAGCGTCGGCACCTCGCCGAGATAGGAATAGGAGCGGGGACGGAAACGCAGCTTGTTGGTGTGCGCGGAGAGCCGGATGTCGACCGGCAGCACCCAGAGCTTCTTCAGCATCTCCAGGATGCGGGTCTCCGCCGAGATCGGCAGCGCGAACAGCACGAGATCGACGCGGGTGCGGCGGGCGAATTCGACGATGTCGTCGACCTTGCCGAGCTTGCGCGCGCCGGCGCAGGTGTCGAGCGCGCGACTGTCGTTGCGGTCGTCGAACACGCCGAGCACGTGGATGTCGGAATCCTCCTGGGCATTCAGCGCCTCGACCAGTTGCTCGCCGTTGCTGTCGGAGCCAACGACGATGGTGCGGCGGTCGAGCCGGCCCTGGCGTGCCCAGGCGCGCACCAGCGAGCGCAGCACCAGACGTTGGGAGATGAGCGCGGCGAGCCCGAGGAAGTAGAAGGCGGCAAGCCACAGCCGCGACATTTCGCTGCCGAACTTGGCGAAGAAGGATACGCCGATGAACAGCAGGAAGACGAACGACCAGGAGGAGATCATCCGCGTCATCTGCCGGAGCTGACCGCGGAACAGCTGCACCTGATAGATGTCGGCGGCCTGGAAGCAGACCACGGCGGCGACCGCGACGGCGATGATCTGCGCGGGATAAACCCAGCTGAAGGAGCCGGCGAGCGGCATGACATAGCCGACATAGAGCGCGATGCCGACGAGGCTCAGCAGGGCGAAATCGGCCAAACGGACGAAGCCGGTGATCACGATCGGAGAATAGGCGCGGGCGACCTTCTGGTTGACGACGTCGAGCGCGGCGGGCGAGAGCCGGCGGCGGCGCTCCACAAACGGTTGGTCAGCTGGCTTCGCCGCGGCGCCTGTCGCGGCGTCGAGCATCGAGCGTGCGTTGAGCGGTTCCACGGGCGTCCACGTCCATTCCAAAAAACCCGCGGGTCGCAGCGTTGCGCCCCGGGCGAGCATCCCCTGGCACGTCGATTATCGGACAAATCGGAAGATTCTCTAAAGCGGTCTTAAGGATGGTTAATGATTGGCAAATGCGTCGCGATAACCCGCGAGCACGCCGTCAACCATCGCCTGCTGGGAGAAATGCGCGGAGATGCGCTCGCGCAGGGCGGATGCGCGCTGCGCGGTCGCCTGCGGATCGTCGAGCGCGGCCGCGATCGCCTCCGCCATCGCTTCGGCATTGCTCGCCGCGAACAGGGCCGGGCTCTCGGGCCCAAAAATCTCGGGGATGCCGCCGACGCGGGCCGCGATCATGGGAATGCCGGCAGCTCCAGCCTCGATCACGACGTACGGCATGGAATCGCCGCGCGAGGGCACGACCAGCAGCCGCCCCTTGGAGAAGCCGTAGCGCGCCTTGACGTGACCGATGAAGCGGATGGCGCTCGAGAGGCCGAGCCTGTCGACCTGCGCCTTCAGCGCCGCCGTCTCCTCGCCGTCGCCGCCTAGCGTGAGCGTGACCTTCTTGCCGCCCTCGTGCAGGCGCGCCACCGCATCGACCAGCAAATCCGCGCCCTTGATGTGCCTGAACTCGCCGACATAGGAGAGGTCGGTGGCATCGTCGGCGATGCTAACAGGCTCGAATTCTTCCGGCGTCACGCCATTGAAGACGCAATGCACCACGCCCTTGGGTGTGCCGACGATGCGCTGATAGGTGTCGCGCGCAAACGCGCTCTCGAACAGAAACAAGTCCGTCGCGTCCATCAGCGTGCGTTCGAGCCGCGCGTAAAACTCGCCCTTGAAGGTGTTGAGGGGATAGTGCAGCGAGCCGCCATGCGGGGTGTAGATGCGGATGGTGTCGTTGGATCGCCGCCGCATGCGGACGAAGGCGCCGGCCTTGGCTCCGTGGCCGTGCGTGACGTCGGGTTTGAGCGCGGCGATCAGGCGCCGCATCCGCAGCCACACCAGAAAATCGTCAGGCGACGGTTCGCGACGGATCGCCAGCCGGTGCACGCCGAGCTTCAGCCGCGGCGCGAGCTCGGCCAGCGCCTTGTCCGCGCGCTCACCACCGGTGAGGCTGTCGGCGAGAATCCCGACGTGATGACCGCGATCGACCTGACCGTTGGCGAGATCGAGGATGTGGCGGAAGATGCCGCCCACGGGAGCGCGCACGGCGTGCAGGATGCGGAGCGGCCGGTCGGGAGAGGGGGGCATGATCAGAACCAGCGCTCGACGGCGAATGCTCGAACAATTCTCGAAATATCGAGATGGATTAAGAGCCCTCGTGGTTAACAAACGGTGTCGGCGCGGTGCGCGCCGGTCGCGGCAGGGCGCGATTAACCCAGCAGCAACCTTAATGGAGTGTAATCGCCCCGGTTGAGGTAGAGTCGCAGCGTTGCCCTGCGGGAGTGTTCGATGCGTTTAGCGTTCTGGCGTGCCGGCAAGGACAAGGCGGTGGTCGAGCGGGCTATTTCGAAGCCCAAGGCCGAAGCCAAATCGACCGAAGCCGCGCCCAAGATTGAAGCAGAGCTTGCGCCCGTTGCTGCGAAGCAGGCACAAGCCGAATCCGGCGACATCGATTTGCACGCGCTCGGCGCGGTGCTCGCCCGCAAGCGCGGCTGGATCATCGTGCCGACGGTGCTCGCGCTCGTCGCGTCGATCGCCGCCGTCAATCTCATCACTCCGCGTTACAAGTCGGAATCCCGCATCCTGATCGACGGCCGCGAGAACGTGTTCTTGCGGCCGAGCAGCGACCGCAGCACCGAAGAGCGGCAGTCGCTCGATCCCGAGGCGGTGACCAGCCAGGTGCAACTCGTGCTGTCGCGCGATCTCGCGCGTGAGATCATCAGGAAGAACAAGCTCGCGGAGCGCCCCGAATTCGATCCAGTGCTGCAAGGCATTTCGCCGCTGAAGTCGCTCGCGGCGCTGATCGGCATCGGCCGCGATCCGTTTTCGATGACGCCGGAAGAGCGGGTGCTGGATGCCTATTACGAGCGGCTCCAGGCCTACGCCGTCGACAAGTCGCGCGTGATCGTGGTCGAATTCCAGTCCGCCGATCCCGACCTTGCCGCGCGCGTCGCCAATTCGATCGCCGACGGCTATCTCGTGCTCCAGCAGAATGCGCGCCAGGATCAGGCCCGCAGCGCCAGCCAGTGGCTTTCGGGCGAAATCGAAAATCTGCGCAAGAAAGTCTCCGACGCCGAAGCCAAGGTCGAGGACTTCCGTTCCAAGTCGTCGCTGTTCGTCGGCACCAACAACACCACGCTCTCGAACCAGCAGATGGGCGAGGTCAATACCCAGCTCAACAACGCACGCTCGATGAAGGCGGATGCTGAATCCAGGGCGCGGCTGATCAAAGAGATGCTCCAGAGCGGCAAGCCGATCGAGGCGTCCGAGGTGGTGAACTCCGAACTGATGCGGCGGCTGTCGGAGCAGCGGGTGACGTTGCGGGCGCAGCTTGCCGAACAGTCATCGACGCTGCTCGGCAATCACCCGCGGATCAAGGAGCTGAAGGCGCAGCTTGGCGACCTCGACAACCAGATTCGCGACGAAGCGGCCAAGATCTCGCGCTCGTTCGAAAGCGATGCGCGGATCGCCAGTGGCCGGGTCGACGGCCTGACGGCGAGCCTCGATCAGCTCAAGAAGCAGGCGACCTCGACCAACGGTCAGGACGTCCAGCTCCGCGCGCTCGAGCGCGAAGCCAAGGCGCAGCGCGACCTGCTCGAGACGTATCTTGGGAAGTATCGCGAGGCCAGCACCCGCGAAAGCATCGATACCGCGCCGGCGGAAGGCCGCATCATCTCGCGCGCCATCGTCTCGAATACGCCGGCCTATCCGAAGAAGCTGCCGATCGTGCTGATCGCGACGATCGCGACGCTGCTGCTCTCGTCCGGCGTCGTCGTCACCGGCGAGCTGTTGCGCCAGACCGCGCCGCGCGCGGCGGCCGTGTTCACGCCGGCGCAGACGCAGGCACCGGTGCGCCAAGAGCCGGTAGTCCACCAGCCGCTGGTCCAGCCGGTCGTCCAGCCGGCGGCTGAACCGATGCTCGATCCGGTTGTGGAGGACCTTACGCCGCTTCAGCCCGAGATGACGGCCGATGCCGACGTCACTGAATTCACCGAGATCGAGCATCTGGCCGACAGCCTGCGCGCTGCGGGGCCGGCGGCGAAGAAGGTCACGGTGCTCGGCACCGCGGCCGGCGAAGCTATCACGCTGTCGACGCTGACACTGGCCCGGCACCTGGCGCGCGATGCGCGCGTCGTTGTGGTCGATCTCGCCGCATCCTCGCCGACCATCGCCGCGGTGTCCGTCGATGCTTCGGCTCCCGGCCTCGCCGAGCTGATGCAGGGCGAGGCCTCGTTCGCGCAAATCATCACCCGGGACAAGCTCTCGCGGCTGCATCTGGTCATGGCCGGCCGTCCCGGCTTCGACCGCAGCCTGCTGCAATCGCCGCGGGTGACGCTCGCGATCGATGCGCTGCTCCGCGCCTACGACCACGTGCTGGTGGACGCCGGCAGCGCCTCGGACCTCCCGGCCGAACTGCTGACGGCGCATGCCCGCGCCGTCGTGGTGCCCGATGCCTCGATGGCGCCGGATGCCCGCACGCTGATGTGCGAGCAGCTGCGGGCCGTCGGCTTCAGCGAGGTAACGATGCTGAGCAGGCCGGTGCAGCCGTCGGACGCGGCCGAAGCACCGCGCGGCGTGGCGGCGTGATCTCTCTTACCCTCTCCCCTTGCGGGAGAGGGTGGCTCGCCGCGTAGCGGCGGGACGGGTGAGGGGTATCTCTCCGCGAGTCTCATGGCCGTTTAAATTTGCGGAGACATACCCCTCATCCGGCGCCATAGCCGAAGCTTCGCTTCGGCGTTCCTAAGAACGGCGGCCGAAGGCCGCCTATGCAACCTTCTCCCGCAAGGGGAGAAGGGAAGGGCAGCTCGCAAGTGGCTAGAGATTGAGAGGCTGTGACGCCTACCCGAACGTCTGCCGCAGCCGCCGCGCCAGATCGAACAACATCTGGTTCTGCTTCACCAGCCGTTTGCCGTGGCTCAGCGAGGACATCGCCATCGCCGCGAGTTTTCCGCGCGCGGTCAGGGGCACGAAGCTGTCGAAAATGTCGTCGTCGTCCTTGCAGAACATGCGTTTGTAATCGTCCGAGCCGATGCCGAGATCGAGCGAGCGGTAGCCGCGTTCGGCGTAGCGGTCGATGATGTAGCGCATCAGGATCAGCCCGGGGCTGTAGCGGGCGTGCTCGGACATCGTGTAGGTGTTGAACATCATCGAGAAGCGCTGGCCGTCGGCGACGCCGGCGAAGATCGCGATCACCTCGTCGTCGCATTCGAGCGCATGGATGTCGATGACGCGGCCTTCGCCGCGCGGCGACAGGCATGCGCTGCGGATGAACGCTTCGACGCCGGGCTCGGCAAAGACGTTGGGCAGTTTCTGTTCGGCCATCCGCGCCGGCTTGACCCGGAAGAACCAGTCGAGCAGGCGGGTGACGTCCGCATCCGTGGTGGCGAGGTGATAACGATAGCCGGCAAGCGCCTGGAGCTTCTTTTCCTTGCTCTTGAGGCGGCGGCGAAAGGAGTTGCTGATCCGCGATGTGGGCGGCCCGCCCGGCTCCATCGCCAGGAGAGGGCAGCCGTTGATCGCACTCTGCCGCGGCAGCTGCGCGAACGGGTTGTGCTGGTCGTGCCAGCGCAGCGGCTGCTGCGTCAGCGCGAGCACGTCGGCATGCTCGCGCAGCGGCGCAAGCAGCGCGTCGAGATCGGCGCTGGCGACCTCGGCGGCGAACGCGGCGTTCCACAGGCCCATGTTGAAGGTGGTGTGCTTGCCGCCCATGAAGCAGGCCGTGCGCACGCCGTGGCCTTGCCGCAGCGAGAGCGGCAGCAGCAGGAGCGGCTGGCGCTCGGTGTCGCGGGCAATGACGATGAAGGGACTGGCGCCGTCGTGGCTGCCGACCAGCCGTTGCCATGGGCTGAGCAGGTCGAAGCGCTGGTAGGGCGTGAAGAGGTGACCGCTCTCCTCGAACGCGCGCCAGACCGTCTCGGCCTCGGCCAGATCGGTGACGATATCGACATGCGCGATACGGCTCGCTTTCGACCGCGCTGGCGATTCTGCCGTCCGGCTTTGCATCGCCGCAGCCATGGTCATTCACGAAACCTGTCGAGAAACGAAAAATTTGCGTATTTCGGCCTGTGGCCGACCTTTGCAAAGAAATGTCAACAAAGGGTAATGACAATCAGGCGAACGCGAAGGTGGGACATTGGCATCCGACGACAGATGGCTGGAGCGGTTGCGGCTCGAGCTGGCCTGGTTCACCGGTCAGGCTGTGCTGCGCAGCCGCGGCGCCGGCGCGATCCTGCGGTTTCAGCACGTGCGGCCGCGGCGGCGCGGCGCGTTTCAGCCGCTGCGTGAAAGCGAGATCAGTCCGCAATTTCTCGATCGCGCCATTGGTGCGCTGAAGCAGTGGGGATATGACTTCCTCGGCATGGACGATGTCTGCCGCCGCGCGGTGACGCTGCCGGAGAAGCGGCGCTTCGTGGCGCTAACCTTCGACGGCGCCAACAAGGACCTCATCAGCTTCGCCTATCCAGTGCTGGCGCGCCACGCCGTGCCGTTCACGATCTATGTGCCCACCGCGTTTCCCGATGGAGTCGGAGAGGCCTGGTGGCTCGGGCTCGAGCGGATGATCGCGCGCGAGAGCCGCATCAACCTGATGATGGGCGAGAAAGAGCAGCGCTTCACCGTCACAGGCAACGCCGAGAAGCAGGCGCTGTTTTCGTTCGTCGAGAGCTGGCTGCGCTCGTTGCCGCCGGCGGATTTGTCGGCTGCGATCGCCGATCTCTGCACGCGCTACCGGGTCGACCTCGCCGCGCTCTCGCGCGAAGCGTCGATGGATTGGGAGGATCTGGCAAAGCTTGCGGCGGATCCGCTGGTCACGGTCGGCAGCGCGACGGTGAACTATCCCGTTCTCGCCAACATGAAGGACGCCGCCGCGTTGCGCGAGATGACGATGGGCAAGGCGGTGGCGGAAGCGGCCTTCGACCGCGAGATCAGGCACTTGGCCTTTCCGTTCGGCGATCGCTCGTCTTTCCGGCGCAGCCATGTCGTCATGGCGGAGGAGGCCGGCTTTGCCAGCGCCGTCTCGACCATCCCCGGCATCGTGGACGCGGAGGGGCGCACCAATCTGCGCGCATTGCCGCGGATTTCCTGGGACGGCCGGATACAATCACTGCGCATGCTGCGTGTGCTGGTGTCCGGTGCTGCCTTCGCGCCGGTGAAACCGACCCGCAGCGTTACGAATTAAGATTTGACGCGATCCGGCCGCTGCATCCAACTCACGATCGGCATCGCCGGCAGCACCCAGCCCATGCCGACCACCACGTAGTAGATCGCCTGCCACCAGCCGGACTCGGCGATCCACGGCATCTGCGCCAGCGCCATGCCGAGCAGGGCCCAGACGGTGGCCAGCACCAGGAGCAGGATGGCGCCGAGGAACTTGCGGGTGCGGATCGTCATGGCGGAATGCTGCGGCCTTCGCGTAACTTGCGCTGCGGGAGCGGGGGACTATAAGGGGCACGCAGTCCGGTTCAAGTCTCTTTGCAACAAGGCTTGGTTTTGCCCCTGAAATGACGACGATTTTCGCTCCGACCAATCCGCATCGCGCCGTGCGCTGGTGGCTGATTTCCGTGGCCGCCCTCATCGCGCTGATGGTGCTGGTCGGCGGCGCGACGCGGCTGACGGAATCCGGCCTCTCGATCGTCGAATGGAAGCCGGTTACGGGCAGCGTGCCGCCGCTGTCGGAGGCGCAGTGGACCGAGGCCTTCGAGGCCTACAAGAAAATTCCGCAATATCGCGAGCTCAATGCGGGCATGAGCCTGTCCGAGTTCAAGGAGATTTTCTGGTGGGAATGGAGCCACCGGCTGCTCGGCCGTTTCATCGGCGTGGCCTATCTGCTGCCGTTCCTGTTCTTCCTGTGGCGCGGCGGCCTGTCGGGTGAGTTGAAACGGCGGCTGTGGCTGCTGTTCGCGCTTGGCGGACTCCAGGGCGCCGTCGGCTGGTGGATGGTGGCCTCGGGCCTCACGGAACGTGTCGAGGTCTCGCAATATCGACTGGCGACGCATCTGGTGCTCGCGCTCCTGATCTTTGCCGGCATCGTCTGGACGGTGCGGCGGCTCGCCGAGCGGCCGCAGATCATTGCGCCCGCGCGGCTGAGATTCACGAGCGTGCTGCTGCTCATCGTGACCTTCGTCCAGATCTATTTCGGCGCGCTGGTCGCGGGTCTGCGCGCCGGGCGTGCCTACAACACCTGGCCGCAGATCGACGGCGCGTTCATTCCCGCAGGCGACCGGCTCTGGTTCGAGACGCCGTGGTGGCGCAATATGTTCGACAACGTGCTGACGGTGCAGTTCGAGCACCGTATGACGGCCTATGCGCTGTTCGTGCTGGCGGCGCTGCACGCGTTCGATGCGGTACGCTCGCGCACGGCGGCCGGCGGTGCGCTCTGGCTGTTCGCCGCGGTCAGCCTGCAGGCTGTGCTCGGGATCCTCACGCTGCTCAACCAGGTGCCGATCGATCTCGCGCTCTCGCATCAGGCGGTCGCGATCGTGGTGCTCACGCTTGCGGTGATGCAGGTGGAGCGGCTGGCCTCGCGACAATCTGCGCAGGCGCAGCCGCGCGCGGTTCCGGTCGGTCAGGCCGGCTGATCAGGTCAGCAATAGCCGTAGACGCCGCAGGCGTAGGGCAGGCGCCAGAAATAGCCGACCTGCGGTCCGCCGTAGTACGGGCCCTGATAATCGTAGCTCCAGGGCCGGCCATAATAGCCCGGCAAGGTGCTGGAGCCGGGCAGGAGCGGCGTGCCGGGCAGGTTGCGGATGTAGCTGCCGATGCCATAGGCCGGCGAGATCAGCGCATCCGGATCGGTCTCGACATAGACCTGTGGCGGGTCCTGCGGCGGCACGGCAGCGCGCCGTCTCGCTGTGGCCGGCAGATCGGCGGCAACGGCAGCTGAGACCGTCAGCATGGCGGCAAGGGCAGGTACCATCCAGCGCAGCATCGTCGGCTCCGAATCAAAGGGGCGATCCAAGGACGATGTATGCGGCAGATATGGTTAATGACTGTTAACTGACTGCGGCCAAAACGGCCGCCGTCATTCCGGGGCGGTCCGGCAGGACCGAACTCAGGTGCGCAATTGCGCACCTGAGAATCTCGAGATTCCGGGTCTGGTCCTTCGGACCATCCCGGAATGACGATGGCAATTACGCCCCCAGCGCCTGCTCCAGATCTGCGATCAGATCTTCCTTGTCTTCGATGCCGATCGAGAGCCGCACCACGTCGGGGCCGGCGCCGGACTTCACCTTGGCGGCGTCGTCGAGCTGGCTGTGCGTCGTCGAGGCGGGGTGGATGACCAGCGAGCGGGTGTCGCCGACATTGGCCAGGTGCGAGAACAGCTGCAGCTTCGACACCAAGCTGACGCCGGCGTCATAGCCGCCCTTCAGGCTGAAGGTGAACACGGCGCCTGCGCCCTTCGGCGCGTATTTCCGCGCGAGCTGATTGTACTTGTCGCTTGCCAAGCCCGCATAGCTCACCGAGGCCACCGCCGGATGGCCGGCGAGGAATTCGGCGACGGCCTTGGCGTTGTCGCAGTGCTTCTGCATGCGCAGCGGCAGCGTCTCGATGCCGGTCAGGATCATGAAGGCGTTGAACGGCGACAGCGCGGGTCCGAGATCGCGCAGGCCCAGCACGCGGCAGGCGATCGCGAAAGCGAAATTGCCAAAGGTCTCCTGGAGGCGGATGCCGTGATATTCGGGCCGCGGCTCCGACAGCATCGGATATTTGCCGCCCGTGGACCAGTCGAACGTGCCGGCATCGACGATGATGCCGCCGAGCGAATTGCCGTGGCCGCCCAAAAATTTCGTCAGCGAGTGCACGACGATGTCGGCGCCGTGATCGATCGGGCGGATCAGGTAGGGCGAGGCCAGCGTGTTGTCGACGATCAGCGGCACGCCCGCCTTGCGCGCCACCGTCGAGATCGCCTCGATGTCGGTGATGCTGCCGCCGGGATTGGCAATGGACTCGATGAAGATGGCCTTCGTGCGCGGCGTCACCGCGCGCTCGAAGCTTGCGATGTCATCGGAATCGGCCCACACCACGTTCCAGCCGAAGCTCTTGAACGCATGCGAGAACTGGTTGATCGAGCCGCCATAGAGCTTGCGCGCGGCGATGAATTCGTCGCCGGGCTGGAGCAATTGCTGCAGCACCACGACCTGTGCGGCGTGGCCCGAGGCGACCGCAAGCGCGGCGGTGCCGCCTTCGAGTGCGGCAACACGCTCTTCCAGCACCGCGTTGGTGGGATTGCCGATGCGGGTATAGATGTTGCCGAATGCCTGCAGGCCGAACAGCGAGGCGGCGTGGTCGGCGTCGTTGAAGACGAAAGAGGTGGTTTGATAAATCGGGGTCGCGCGCGCACCGGTGGTGGGATCGGGCTGTGCACCGGCATGCACGGCGAGGGTCGAAAATCCCGGAAGGCGATCGCTCATTGAGGGCGTCCTGTTCTTGTGATCTGAAATCGCGCGGCATGCTGATCGGCGACGCGCCCGCCGTCAAGGCGCCGCTTCACATCACGGCGCTACGATTGTCACGTTCGCGCAACGGAAGTCTATTGCGTCAGCTCTGCTCGGTCTTGTTCTTTGCTGCGCGATCGGAAGCCGCGGTGTCACCGCCGCTGACACTCATCCGATTGAGGGATAGCCGCATGCCTTGCGTCGGAGCCGGCGGCCGTTTGGAGCTCAGCGTGCGTGAATTGACGCCCATCCAGGAGATCTCCGACGACAAGCGGCCATATTCGATCTTCGGGCAGCGGTTCATTACGACCTTGATACCGACCGATTCCGCTTTCGCCGCTGCCGCGTCGTCACGCGCGCCGAGCTGCATCCAGATCACCTTCGGCAGCGGATCGAGCGTGAGCGCTTCTTCGACCACCGGCATGATGTGGCTGGAGTTGCGAAAGATGTCGATCATGTCGACGGGGCGGGCGATGTCGGAGAGCGAGGCGACAAACGGCTTTCCGAGCAGATCCTTGCCGACATGGCCGGGATTGACCGGGATCATGTCATAGCCGCGCTGCGCCAGATATTTGAACGCAAAATAGCTCGGCCGCACATTGACGGGCGAGGCGCCGACCATCGCGATCGACTTCACGCTGTTGAGGATGCCGCGGATGTAATTGTCGGGATAGGCGTCGTGGTTCATCTTTTTCTTTCTCTGACCCTCAAGGTGAGGAGCGCGGCCCGCGCGTCTCGAACCACGAGGCCACAGTCGGGCCTCCATCCTTCGAGACGCCGCGTTCCGCGGCTCCTCAGGATGAGGAGTTGACTATTCATCCCGCCATGTTGGCGTGCGCTTCTCGATGAAGGCGCCGATGCCTTCCTCGGCGTCGCGCGCCATCATGTTCTCGGTCATCACCTCTGCCGCATAGCGATAGGCGTCCGCAAGGCTCATCTCGGCCTGGCGGTAGAACGCCTCCTTGCCGAGCTTGACGGTGTAGGCCGACTTCAGCGCGACCTGTTCGGCGAGGGCAATTGCGGCCTCGCGCTCGGTGCCGGCCGCGACCACGCGGTTGATGAGCCCGATCTCGCGGGCGCGCGTGGCCGGGATCGGCTCGCCGGTCAGCAGCATTTCCATCGCCTGCTTGCGCGGCACGTTCCGCGACAGCGCCACCATCGGCGTGGAGCAGAACAGGCCGATATCGACGCCCGGCGTGGCGAAGCTCGCCGCTTCCGAGGCGATCGCGAGATCGCAGCTTGCCACGAGCTGGCAGCCGGCCGCGGTCGCAATGCCCTGGACGGCCGCGACCACGGGCTTCGGCAAATGCACAACCGCCTGCATCATCGCGCTGCAGGCGGTCATCATCTCGGCAAAGAAGGCGCGGCCGCGATCCGGGTCAGTGCGGCGCGCCGTCAGCTCCTTCATGTCGTGGCCGGCGGAGAAGGCGGGGCCGTTGGCTGCGATCACGACGCCGCGGACCGCCTTGTCGTCGCGGATCTCATTGAGCTCGGCATGCAGGCTTGCGATCATCGCCTGCGACAGACTGTTGCGGGCGGCCGGGCGGTTCAGCGTCAGGACCGCGATGGGCCCTATGGTCTCGCGCAGCAGGCTCGACGGTTGCGGGGAGGGGGCGCGGGCGGCCTGGGCGGACATCGAAGCGTTTCCGGTTGGATTCTTGCAATTGGATGACGCAGATAACTTAATGTAACAGGGGACGTGAAGCGAGGGTGAGGCGAAGCATGGCGTTAGCGAAAATGAGCGTGGCGGAGGTCGAGCAGTTTCTCCGTGACGAGTTTCCCCAGGCCTTCAGCGGCGATGACATCACGATCGAGAGCGCCGACGGCCAGACCTGCCTTTTGCGCCAGCGCTACAGCGAAAGGATGCTGCGGCCGGGTGGAACCGTGTCCGGCCCGACGCTGATGGCACTGGCCGATTTCGCGATGTACGTGGTGCTGCTGTCCGCGATCGGGCCGATCGGGCTTGCGGTCACCACCAATCTCAACATCAACTTCCTGCGCAAGGGCCAGCCCGGCCAGGATGTGCTGGCGGAGGCGCGGCTGCTCAAGCTCGGCAAACGCCTGGCGGTCGGCGAGGTGAAGCTGCTGTCCGGCACGTCGCCCGATCCGATCGCTCATGTCACCTCGACCTATTCCATTCCAAATGTTTGAGCTTTTCGCAGGTAATATAGCACCATAATTTTAAGATATTGATTTTGCTATTGTAATTCCCGCTCTGGGGCATTGACCGTTGTGCGTCTCTTCTCTAGAAAACCGCCCAGTCCGGCGCGGTGTTCGCGCCGATATCTCCCGTCCACGGAAACTCCGATATGAAAACCTTTTCGGCAAAGCCGGCTGAGGTGACGAAGAAGTGGGTACTGATCGACGCCAAGGGTCTGGTCGTCGGCCGTCTCGCCACCATCGTCGCCATGCGCCTGCGCGGCAAGCACCTCCCGACCTACACCCCGCACGTTGATTGCGGCGACAACGTCATCATCATCAACGCGCAGCATGCGGTCCTCACCGGTCGCAAGCGCGAGCAGAAGACCTATTACAAGCACACCGGTTATGTCGGCCACGTCAAGGAGCGCACCGCGCGCCAGATCCTTGAAGGCAAGCATCCCGAGCGCGTGCTCGAGAAGGCCGTCGAGCGCATGATCCCGCGTGGTCCGCTCGGTCGCGTCCAGATGGGCAACCTCCGCGTCTATGGCGGCGCCGATCATCCGCACGAGGCCCAGACGCCCGAGAAGATCGACATCGCCAAGTTGAACCGCAAGAACACGAGGGCCGCATAACATGGCCGAATCCATCCAGTCGCTCGACCAGCTCTCGCAGCTCAAGACGGCGGCGGCGCCCGACGCGCCCAAGCACGAGAAGAAGGTCGACAAGTTCAACCGCGCGTACGCCACCGGCAAGCGCAAGGACGCGGTCGCCCGTGTCTGGATCAAACCGGGCGCCGGCAAGGTCACGGTCAATTCGCGCGAGGTCGAGGTCTATTTCGCCCGTCCCGTGCTGCGCATGATGATCGAGCAGCCGTTCTCGGTGGCCGCGCGTTCCGGCCAGTACGACGTGATCTGCACGGTTGCCGGCGGTGGTCTGTCCGGCCAGGCCGGTGCCGTCCGTCACGGCATCTCCAAGGCGCTCACCTATTTCGAGCCGGAGCTGCGTACCGTGCTCAAGAAGGGCGGCTTCCTCACCCGCGACTCCCGCGTGGTCGAGCGCAAGAAGTACGGCAAGGCCAAGGCCCGCCGGTCCTTCCAGTTCTCGAAGCGTTAATCGCTTCGGTCACATTCGCCGCGAAAGCGGCTTCAATGAGATGCAAAAGGGCGCTGATTTCAGCGCCCTTTTTGTTGTTCGTTTGTATGCAAATTGATGACGTGTTTCCCGAAAACTTGGCCCCGCATGAAAACCTGAATGGAACTCGCGGGACATAGCGTCGCATCTGGAAGGGCGCGCAAGTCGGCTGGGCCGATCGCGTAACTTGCTATGTCTAGAAGGGGGCCGACATGATGTCGCTCGATAGCATCACGCTCTATTTGGTCGCCACCATGGTTGCCGCACTGCTCGGCGCCATGATGGTGTTTTTCGGCAAGCAGGAGAACAGCCCCGCGCTGAAATGGTGGGGCACCGCGTATCTCCTCGGCGCAGCGTCCGTCGCGCTATGGACCGCGGCCGGCGACAAGCTCGGCCCGCATCTTTACCTTGCGCTGAACGCAGTCGGCTTCGTCGCCTGCGGCATGGTGTGGAATGCGGCGCGCGTCTTCCACGGCCGCAAGCCGAATTGGCCGGGTCTCCTTGTCGGCGCGCTGGCCTGGGCCGCCGCCGTGACGCTGCTTGATCCCGCCGCGTCCATGCTGCGCATGATCGTCGGCGCCGGCATCGTCTCGGTCTATGCGGCACTGACGGCGAGCGAGCTCTGGGTCGAGCGGCGCAAGAGCCTGCAACGGCGCTGGCCGGCCTTCGTGGTGCCGGTGCTGCACGGCTGCGTGCTGATGCTGCCGATCGTGCTCGGCAGCTTCCTGCGTCCGAACGATGCCGGCTTCTCCGGCAGCATCTGGGTCACCGTGTTTGCGGTCGAGCTCATCCTCTATGCCGTCGGCACCGTGTTCGTGATCTTCATGCTGGTGTCGGAGCGCACGGTGACGGCGCACCGGACCGCCGCGTCCACCGATCCCCTGACCGGCATGCT
This sequence comes from Bradyrhizobium sp. 63_E2_N1_3, assembly GCF_052076005.1. Taxonomy (NCBI): domain Bacteria; kingdom Pseudomonadati; phylum Pseudomonadota; class Alphaproteobacteria; order Hyphomicrobiales; family Nitrobacteraceae; genus Bradyrhizobium; species Bradyrhizobium sp. 63_E2_N1_3. Next base: position 4,194,685 of record NZ_CP197235.1, read on the forward strand.
CAACCGCCGCGGCTTCTCGGAAGCCTGCGGGCGCGTGATCGAGCGCGAGGCCAAGGCCGGCCGTCCCGTGACCGTGATGATCTTCGACATCGATCACTTCAAGTCGATCAACGACCGCTTCGGCCATCCTGCCGGCGACGAGATGCTGAAGCTGTTCTCGACCGTCGTCGTCAGCAACCTGCGCATGACCGATATGTCGGGCCGCATCGGCGGCGAGGAGTTCGCGGCGCTGCTGCCGTGTTCGCTGGAGGAGGGTGTCCTGGTTGCCGAGCGCGTGCGCGAGGCGTTCGAGACCTCCGGCGTCGTCGTCGATGAGGGCCCGGTCGACACCACTGTCAGCATCGGCGTCGCCGGCGGTCCGGCCGGCACCGAGCTCGAGGTGCTGCTGGCCTCGGCCGACACCGCGCTCTATCAGGCCAAGCGCGGCGGTCGTAACCGGGTCGAGGCGGCGGAGGAGCTGCCGCTGTCGCTGGAGAACTGGCGCCGCCAGAGCGCGGCGCGGGTTGGTGCGCCGCAGGCGCGTCCGGCCACCGCCTGAAGCCAAGAGGCGCCTCAAGAGGCGCCTTCGGTAATCCGCTGTTTACCATTCGATCCCTACCATTGCGGTCATGGAAGCGATCCGTCGACAGAACCCGCAGGCTGCCCTGATGTCGCTCGAAGCCGCTGCGGCCTCGGCACGCGGCGGCTTCGCTTGCGTGTTCTCCACCGCGGATGAATACGAGCGCGCGCTCATCACCGAGCGCCGCGCCCAGGGGCGCTACACGCAAAGCCGTAGCTACTGGCCGCTCGCGCTGTTCATCGGTTGCGCGCTCATCGTGGCGGGCACCGCTCTGCTGTTCGCCTGAGAGCACGCATTTTTGACCGGTCAGGGCGCCGATTCGGTGCCTTTTTCTTCGTTGCGGTCTACGGTAGACACACCCATCAAACAAACAGGGTGGAAACCGATGATCACCGAGATTGCGCAAATCGACGTCAAGCCGGGCAGCGAGAAGGATTTTGAGGCGGCCGTCGCCAAGGCCAAGGCCGCCTTCGGCGGTTCGAAGGGCTTTCACGGCTTCGAGCTGCACAAGTCGATCGAGAAGCCGCAGCGCTACCGGCTGATGGTGAAGTGGGCGACGCTGGAGAACCACACCGTCGATTTCCGCGGCTCGGAGAATTTCACCGAATGGCGCGGCCTCGTCGGTCAGTATTTTGCTTCGCCCCCGGAGGTCGAGCACACCGAGACCGTGCTGACGACCTGAGCGACTGCACGACGCCTTACGCCGCCTCGTTGCCTGAGCATGATCTTTTCGGAGAACCGCTGCGCACTTTTCCGGATCATGCTGCCAGGGGCGGCGCCTCGTACGTCTTGAAATGGTCGATCATGACCTTGGCGATGGCGACCAGTGGGAGCGCCAGCGCCAGGCCCCAGATGCCGAACACGACGCCGAGCAGGATCTGGAACGCGAACAGCGTGGCCGGCGGGATGTCGAGCGCCTGCCGCTGCAGGATCGGCGTCAGCACATAGCTCTCCATCGCGTGCACGCCCATGAAGAGGAGGAAGGCCGACAGCGCCGGAATCCAGCCCGAGGCGAGGCTCGCGAGCACCACGACGACGCCGGCAATGATGGCGCCGACGGTCGGAATGAAGGCGAGCAGGCCCGCCTGAATCCCCAGGATGAACGAGCCGGGGATGCCGATGATGGCTAGCCCGATCCAGGTCACGATGCCAACCGCGATCATCACGACGATCTGCGCGATCAGCCAGCGTTCCAGCGTCTCGCTGATGCCGTCGATGATCAGGGTGACGCGGGTGCGATGCCTCGCCGGCGCCAGGAACAACAGGCCGTCGTGGTAGACGCCGGGCTGGGCGGCGAAGGACAGCCCCAGGAACAGCACGATGAAGATGTTTCCCACGCCGTGGATGGTGCCGAGCAGGAGCTTGAAGGTCTGGCTCACGATCGCGCCACCGCTGGAGGCCAGCGCGCCGGCGCCGGGCAAGGAACCGCGCGGGGGTGCTGCTGGCGAGGGTGTCGAGTCCGATGGTGGATTGGCCGAAGCGTCAGACGCAGCGCTGCCGAGATCGAAGAAGCTGGTGTCGATCCCGTGGTTGTCCAGGAAGGTCTTCACGTTGCCGATCTGCGACTTGATGGTCTTGCTCAGCAGCGAGGCCTGCTCGGCGATGGTGGCGCCGCCGAGATAGGCGACGCCCGCGAGCAGCACCGCAAGCACGACGCAGACGATCGCGAGCCGGACCGGATGCGGCAGGTGCACGCGGCGGCCGAGCGCGTTGGTCAGCGCGTTGAGGCCGACGCCGAGCAGCATGCCGGTGAAGATCAGCAGCAGCGTGGTCGCAAAATACCAGGTGAAGACCAGCATCGCCGTGAACAGCACGACACCGATGCCGCCGACCGAAATTGCCCAAGCCAGATCGGTGCGGGTCGTGGGGCGTTGGTCTGCGAGGATGGTCACATCATGTCCTTTTCGGCGGCTGCGGGCGGGGCACTCTTTCGGCAAACGCGCTTTCGATCAAGACCGCGTCAACGCGCTGGTTTGACGCTGTCGCGCGAACGGTGCAGAGCGATGAGGAGAAAACAGGTGGGGGGCGCTTGAGTTTCATCAGCAAGTGGGCCGGTCTGCTCGGGCTTCTGGCCGTGATCGTGATCGGTGACCAGATCCGGATCAACCGGCCCAGCCACAAATACCGCCTCACGGTTGAGGTGACGACGCCTGACGGGATCAAGACGGGGTCCGGTGTTCTCGCCGTCGTGCCTGACCGCAACTATAACCGCGGCGGCCGCACCACGATGCGCGGGGAGGCCGTGTTCGTCGATCTCGGCCAAGACGGCGGCAAAGGCAAGAACCTGGTGGCATTGCTGGCGCATCAGCAGGGCGGCAAGCTCGACCTCGACGACATCAACTATGTCGCGCTCCGTGCCTATGGCGCCGCGCGCGGCAACCGCGTCTCGTTCAACGACATCAGCCGGCAGGCCGGCATTGTCCCGGTGCAGGGGGAGTTGATCCCCGTGCTCGTGAGCTTTGGCGATCCCCGAGATCCCCAGACCGCGCGCCTTGTCGCCGGCGACCATGCGGATGCGGTTCTGGGCGATGGCTACGCCGTCCGTGCCCTCACCGTCGAGGTGGTGCCCAACGGGTTTTGGCCGATCGATTTCGGCGGGGTGCTGGGGGAGCCCGTGACGCGCGGAATCGAGGCGAAATTGCCCTGGCTGGCCACGCCGGACGATCCGGCGGCAACCGCGCTGAAGGCCGCCGGCCTGCCCGTCGTGGGGACAACCGAGGCCCGGGAGGCATTTGCGCGAAAATAGCATTGCCGTCCCGCGTACCCTTCTGTTGAATTTGTTCCATCCCAAGGGCATGTTTGGAGAATCTTCTTACGCGGGAGGTCGGAACGGGAGATGAGAAAGCCGGTCGTCGGCGTGATCGGGAACGCCCATCGCGTCGAAAATCGATTTCAGGTCCAGATGGTCGGCGAGCGCAATTTGCGCGCTGTGGCCGAGGTTTCCGGCGGCCTGCCGATGATGTTTGCGGGAGCGCCCGACATCACCGATATCGGCGCGCTGCTCGACGTGGTCGACGGGATCGTGCTCACCGGCGCCCGCGCCAACGTCCATCCGACCCGTTTCAATGTCGATCCGTGCGAGCGGCACGAGCCCTACGACATCCACCGCGACGAGGTGGCGCTGGCGCTCTCGGTCGCTTGCGTGTCCCGCGGCATTCCGCTGTTCGGCATCTGCCGGGGCCTGCAGGAGATGAACGTCGCCTTCGGCGGCTCGCTGCATCCCGAGATCCGCGAGATCCCCGGCCGCATGAACCACCGCATGCCCCGGCTCGAGAACGGCGAGATTCATCCCGATCCGACCGTGGTGTTCGCCGACCGCCACGACGTCGACCTCACGCCCGGAGGCGCCTTCGCGCGGCTGCTCGGCTGCGAGAAGATCAGGGTCAATTCGCTGCATGGCCAGGGCATTCTCGATCCCGGCAAGCGCGTGCTGATCGAGGGCATCGCCGAGGACGGCACCATCGAGGCGATCCGCATCGCGGAAGCCCCGACCTTTGCGCTCGGCGTGCAATGGCACGCCGAATACGATCCGCAGCGCAATCCGATCAATCGCAAGCTGTTCGAGGCTTTTGGCGAAGCCATGGTCGAGCGCCAGCGCGCGGCGGCGTAGCAAGAAGCTCGCTCGCAGCCCTCGACTGAACGGCGCCTTGGTTTCGCGGCTTACGCAGTCCGCTCCATCCGTCGCGCGCGATAGGCCTGCGGCGACATCAAGGTCAATTTGCGGAACGCCTTGCGAAAGCTGCTCTCGTCCTCGTAGCCGGCCGTGCGTGCGATGGTCTTGATCGGCTGCGCCGTCGTCTCCAGCAGCGTGCGCGCGTGCTCGACGCGGCGGCGCATGATGAAGGCTTGCGGCGGCTCGCGCGTGAGTTCCTGAAACTTCCGGTTCAGCGTGCGCTCGCTGAGGCCGAGCGCATCGGCGAGGCGCTTGACCGTCATCGGGCTCTTGCCGGTGCGGCGAACCAGCAGGTCGGCCCGGGTCAGCAGCGGGTCCTGCGACAGCAAATAGCCGACGGGCATGAAGATCGACTGGGTGCGTTGCGCGGTGTCGATGACGACGTAGTCCGCACAGAGCTTCGCAATCGCCTTGCCGTCGACCATCTCGATCAGCCTGAGCAGGAGGTCGACCCACGACATCGGTCCGGCCGCGCAGACGATGCGGTCCGCGACCGTGATGACGGCGTCGGCGGCGAGGTCGATGGTGGGATGGCGCTGCCGCAGCTCGCCTTGCAGCCACCAGGTGATGGTGGCGCGGCGGTGGTCGAGCAGGCCGCTGCCTGCAAGCAGGAACACGCCGCTGCAGAACGCGCCGATCAGCCGGCCGCTCGCATGCTGCTGCCGAAGCCAGGCGCCGGCGCGGGCATATTGCGGTTGCAGGCGTTCCGCCGTGACGTGATCGACGAGGTTGCCGGGGACGATGATCGCGTCGAAGCGACCGCGTTTGCCGACCGCGCCATCGACGGCGACCATCTGGCCGCCGCCGGCGCGCACCGGCTTGCCGTCGAGCGAAAGCACCTCCCAGGCGAAGCGCGTTTTCGCACCGCTCTGCTGCATCACGTGATTGGCGAGCGACAGGATGTCGGCGACCCCGGCGATCGCCGAATGCATACAGCCTTCCAGCGCCAGAATTGCGAGCTTCATGAGACCTCCAGGACAGGCGCGGCGATCCTAGCCGATCGGCGCGGGGCTGCGTGGCGGAAATTGCCCGATCTCTGTCTCATCCGCCACTGCCTTGCCGGCGCCGTCAGGTCCAGTCTCGTGCCGTCGTCACACGACATCATTGGAGAGAGACATGCCTTACGTCACCATTTCCACCGTCCGCGGCATCCTGGATGCCGGGCAAAAGAAGACCTTGCTCGAACGCGTCACCGATCTCCTGGTCGAGGTCGAAGGGCAGGGCAATCCGGACTTCCGCCGCAACGTCTGGGTCAGGATCGAGGAGCAGGAGCCGGCGCACTGGTCGCTGGGCGGCATGCAGCCGACGCCTGAGATCATCGCCGGCATGTTCGGCACGATCGGCGCGGATGGCGTGCGGGTCCCACGGCCGTAGCAGCACAGCGTGCGCGGGCGGACCAGCCAAAGGCATGGTTCGCCACCGCCCTGTGCTCAATCGATCTGCGGGGCGATTTCCATTGCATCGCACAATCACAATCACGACCATGGCCCGCATGCGGCCGCATTGAGGTTCGCAAGACGCGCACCATATGCTCTGCAAGGGAGCCCTGCCGTGCAGACCATGAAGGCGGCCCTCGTTGCGGCGATTGGCGTCGTGGCTTTGATCTGCTGCCTCCTTCCCAGCTCAGCGGAGGAGAACGGCCGTCTTGCATTGGTCGTTTCGATCGACGGAGCCATCGGCCCTGCGTCGGCCAGCTACGTCAAGGAGGCTTTGGCCAAGGCAAGCGAACGGCGTGCCGAGGTCGTGCTTCTGAGACTGAACACGCCCGGCGGCCTCAATTCCAGCATGCGCGAGATCATCGCGGATGTGCTAGCTTCGCCGATCCCTGTCGTCGGTTACGTCGCGCCATCCGGCGCCCACGCGGCGAGCGCGGGGACCTATATCCTTTATGCGACCCACATCGCGGCGATGGCGCCGGGCACCAATATTGGCGCCGCGACGCCGGTGCAGATCGGCGGGCCGCTGCCGGGTCTTCCGAGCGGACCGGCGGACAAGGGCGGCAAGGACAAGAAGGACGGTGACCAGCAGAGCGAGTCCAAGGATCAGCCCAAGGATGCCATGACGGCCAAGGCGACCAATGATGCGGTTGCCTTCATCCGCAGTCTTGCGGAGCTGCGCAACCGCAATGTGGACTGGGCGGAGAAGGCGGTCCGTGAGGCTGCCACGCTCTCTGCGAACGCCGCGCTAGAGGCTCATGCCATCGATCTCGTCGCGCGCGATCAGGCTGAATTGCTGAGGCAGATCGATGGTCGCGTGGTCGAGGTCGCAGGCGGCAAGACGCAACGCCTGGTGACAAAGGATGCCGTCGTCGAAGCCATCGATCCCGGACCGATATCCCGCTTCCTGGCGGTGATCACCGATCCGAACGTGGCGTTCATTCTCCTGATGGTCGGCATCTACGGCTTGATCTTCGAGTTCATGTCTCCTGGAGCCGTCGCCCCCGGAGTCGTCGGCGCGATCTGCCTGCTGATCGGCCTCTATGCGCTCAATCTGCTGCCGATCAATTATGCCGGCCTCGCCCTGATGTTGGTTGGACTCGTGCTTCTCACCATCGAAGCCTTCAACCCGACCGTGGTGATCGGGCTCGGAGGGATCATCGCGTTCGTGCTGGGAGCGCTGATGCTTTTCAGGGGCGAGGCGCCGGGCTACCACCTGTCGTGGTGGGTGATCGGCATCACCGCAGCAGTGTTCGCCGGCTTTGCGCTCGTCGTGCTCGGTTCGCTTCGGCGCGTCGGCAGGGCTCCTGCACTGGTCGGCGCGCAGGCCATGCGAGGCTTGCCCGCCGAGGTTCTCGACTGGAATGGGAACGAAGGTCATGTCTTCGCCCATGGTGAGCGCTGGCAGGCGCGCGGCGCCGAAACGTTCAAGCCCGGAGAGACGGTCGAAGTCGCCAACATCGTCGACCTGACGCTGCTGATACGGCGCGCACCAACAGGCGAGGGAGGTACATCATGATGCTGGAATATCTGACCTATGCGGCGCTCGCGTTGCTTGTCATCATGTTCCTGTCCCAGGCTATTCGAATCCTGCGCGAATACGAGCGTGGCGTCATCTTTACGCTCGGCCGCTTTACCGGCGTGAAGGGCCCGGGCCTCATCATCCTCATTCCGATCGTGCAGCAACTGGTGAAGGTGGATCTGCGGGTGATGGTGCAGGTCGTGCCGCCGCAGGACGTGATTTCGCGGGACAACGTCTCCGTCAAGGTCAACGCCGTTCTGTACTTCCGCATCGTCGACCCCGAACGGGCCATCATCAAGGTCGGCGATTACATGGCCGCCACCAGCCAGCTCGCCCAGACCACCTTGCGCTCGGTGCTCGGCAAGCACGAGCTCGACGAGATGCTGGCCGAGCGCGACAGGTTGAACGCGGACATCCAGGAGATCCTCGACAAGCAGACCGACGTCTGGGGCATCAAGGTCACCGGCATCGAGATCAAGGACGTCGATCTCAATGAAACCATGGTGCGTGCGATTGCCAAACAGGCCGAGGCGGAGCGGTTGCGGCGGGCCAAGGTGATCAATGCGATGGGCGAGCAGCAGGCTGCCGAAAAGCTCGTCGAGGCCGGCCGGATTCTCGCGCAGGAGCCTCAGGCGATGCAACTACGTTATTTCGCGGCCCTGCACGACATCGCGGGCGAACGGTCGTCGACCATCGTCTTTCCGCTGCCGACGGGCCTGCTCGACCATTTTGTGCCGCGGCGCGACAACCCGTAGCCATCAACGGCAGGATGACCCATCTTCGGCCCAAATGGAGGTGTCGAATATTGCTCCCAACTTAAACGGGAGGAAAATTCGATGACGAAGCATGCCGCCAGACCAGCAAGCCGCCGCCGAAATCGGACATTGATGCTCACCGTCCCGCTGGTCGCCCTCGCACTTTGGTCGTGGGGGATCGATGCGGCGCAGGCCGCAGAGCCGGGCAAGGACGCGACGGCGGCGAGCCTGCCGCGCATTCTCGTGCTTGCGACGGGAGGCACCATCGCAGGCCAGGCCGACGCGCGCGCGACCGGCGCGTACAAGTCCGGCCAGATTACCGGGGAGCAGTTGATGCAGTCGGTGCCGGGCCTGGACAAGCTCGCGAAGCTGAACGCCGAGCAGATTTCGTCGATCGGATCCCAGGACATGAACGACAAGGTCTGGTTTGCCCTGGCCCGCCGCATCCAGGACGCCTTCGACAAGAATGAAGCCGATGGAATCCTCATCACCCACGGCACGGATACGCTCGAGGAGACCGCGTTCTTTCTCGACAATGTCGTGCGCAGCGACAAGCCGGTGGTGATCGTCGGTTCGATGCGTCCGGCCACGGCGGTGAGTGCGGACGGCCCCGGCAATCTGTACGAAGCGGTGCAGGTGGCAGCGGATCCGCGCTCTCGCGGCCGCGGCGTGATGGCCGTGCTGAACGACAAGATCCAAAGCGCCCGCTCGATCACCAAGACCAACACCACGAGCATCGAGACGTTCAGCTCTCCCAATGACGGCCCGATCGGCTATGTCGACACCGCCGGCGGCATCCGTTTCATGACCCAGGCCGCCGGCTTCAAGCGCACGACCTATCCGCTCCCGGCAGGCGAGCAATTGCCGCGCGTCGAGATCGTCTACTCGCACGCCAACATGGACGCCGTTCCGATCGAGGACGCCATTTCCCACGGCGCCAAGGGCATCGTGCTGGCCGGCGTCGGCGACGGCAACACGTCGAAGCAGGCCCTCGATGCGCTCGAAGCGGCGGCGAAGAAGGGCGTCATCGTCGTCCGCTCGACGCGGGTCCGATCCGGCTTCGTCACCCGGAATGTCGAGGTTGACGACGACAAGAACGGGTTCGTCGTGTCCGAGGACCTCAATCCGCAGAAGGCCCGTGTTCTCACTCAATTGCTGATCGCGGGCGGGGTTACGGCTCCGGCCGAGCTCCAGCGCGCCTTCACTGCAACGTGGTGATTGGGCGCGTCGTGTCCTGCAGGGTGGGTTAGCGTAATCCACCCTGCGACTCCCCAAAACGAAAAGGCGCTCCTCGCGGAGCGCCTTTTGCTTGTCGCAGAGAGTTTGGGCCGCTTAGCCCGAATAGTACATGTCGAACTCGACCGGGTGCGGGGTCATTTCGAAGCGCTCGACCTCGGTCATCTTCAGCTCGATGTAGCTGTCGATGAAGTCGTCGTCGAACACGCCGCCGTTCTTGAGGAAGCCGCGGTCCTTGTCGAGGTTTTCGAGCGCCTCGCGGAGCGAGCCGCACACCGTCGGGATCTGCTTCAGCTCTTCCTTCGGCAGGTCGTAGAGGTCCTTGTCCATCGCCGGACCCGGATCGATCTTGTTCTTGATGCCGTCGAGGCCGGCCATCAGCATCGCGGCGAAGCCGAGATAGGGATTGGCGAGCGGATCGGGGAAGCGCACCTCGACACGCTTGGCCTTCGGCGAAGCGGTGTAGGGGATGCGGCAGGAGGCCGAGCGGTTGCGCGCGGAGTAGGCGAGCAGCACGGGGGCCTCATAGCCCGGGACCAGGCGCTTGTAGGAGTTGGTCGACGGGTTGGTGAAGGCGTTGATCGCCTTGGCGTGCTTGATGATGCCGCCGATGTAGTGAAGGCAGGTCTCCGACAGGTCGGCGTACTTGTTGCCGGCGAACACCGGCTTGCCGTCCTTCCAGATCGACTGGTGCACGTGCATGCCCGAGCCGTTGTCGCCATAGACCGGCTTCGGCATGAAGGTGGCGGTCTTGCCGTAGATGTGCGCGACCTGGTGGATGCAGTACTTGTAGATCTGCATGTGGTCGGCCATCAGCGTCAGCGTGTCGAACTTCATGCCGAGCTCGTGCTGGGCGGACGCGACTTCGTGGTGATGCTTCTCGACCTTGACGCCCATCTTGGCCATGGCGCCGAGCATTTCGGAGCGCATGTCCTGCACGGAGTCCTGCGGCGGCACCGGGAAGTAGCCGCCCTTGGTGCGGACGCGGTGGCCGAGATTGCCGCCTTCATATTCGGTGTCGGAGTTGGTCGGCAGCTCCGAGGAGTCGAGACGGAAGCCGGTGTTGTAGGGGTTGGCGGAGAAGCGCACGTCGTCGAACACGAAGAACTCGGCTTCGGGGCCGACGAACACGCTGTCGCCCACGCCCATCGACTTCACCATGGCCTCGGCCTTCTTGGCGATGCCGCGGGGGTCGCGGTTGTAGGGCTCGCCGGTGGTCGGCTCGAGCACGTCGCAGGTGATGACCATGGTGGTCTCGGCGAAGAACGGGTCGATCGTCGCGGTCACCGGATCCGGCATCAGGCACATGTCGGACTCGTTGATCGCCTTCCAGCCGGCGATCGAGGAGCCGTCGAACATCGTCCCTTCGGCGAAAATGTCCTCATCGATCATGCTGATGTCGAACGTCACGTGCTGCCACTTGCCGCGCGGATCGGTGAAGCGCAGGTCGACGTATTTGACGTCGTTGTCCTTGATCGATTTCAGGACGTCTTTGGCGGTCTTCATGCATACCCCTTTTGGCTCTGCGGGTCGGTTTCCAGGTGAGCAAGATTGTTCTCGCTTTTGGCGAGTTCGCGCGCGAGCGCACAAACAAAATCAGGCCGCCGAAGCAGCCTTTTTCTTGTCGGAGTGTCGCAAAATGCGGGATAGCACCCGGCTCAGATAGCGTCCAGCCCGGATTCGCCGGTCCGGATGCGGATCGCCTCTTCGATATTGGAGACGAAAATCTTGCCGTCGCCGATGCGCCCGGTCTGCGCGGCGCGGCGGATCGCGTCGATGGCGCGCTCGACCAGGTCGTCGCCGATCACGATCTCGATCTTCACCTTGGGGAGGAAATCGACGATGTATTCTGCGCCGCGGTAAAGCTCGGCGTGGCCCTTCTGCCGGCCAAAGCCCTTGGCCTCGGTCACGGTGATGCCTTGCAGGCCGACTTCCTGAAGCGCTTCCTTCACCTCGTCGAGCTTGAATGGCTTGATGATGGCTTCGATTTTCTTCACTGCGCGCCTCCCGGCCTTTCGATCAAATAGCAACGTCTTCGTCAGGATGCGCTTTTCTTAACGCACGATCTTGTCTTCGCTATGCCGGGATGCCTGACCAGCCCGGCAACAACGGCCGGCCACACCCTGATAGATTGCCAGTGAGCACGACGAACCGAAGCGGCTTCCTCGAAAGCAGGGTCTATGCCAAGTTGCAAATGCCCTGATTATTGGAGCGTTATCAGCCTTTTAACGCGCATCTCTGATAGGTGGAGCCGACTGGCTCAAAATACCGCAGACTACGAAATAGGCAATCGGTTCAATATCTGTGCAAATCGTTGTTCTGCCAGGTGGGTCTGTACGGAACGTGCCTGTTGAAAAGGCGTTTGGACCAGGGAAGTGGCATGGAAGTTCTGACCAACGCTGAAATGCAGCGCGCCGACCAGCTCAGTATTGCGGCAGGCACGCCCGGCTTCAAGCTGATGCTCAGCGCGGGGCAGGCGGTCGCGGAGGCCGCCAATGCGCTGGTGGAGGAGGGGCCGATCCTGATCGTGGCCGGTCCCGGCAACAATGGCGGCGACGGTTTTGTCGCAGCCGCCGAGCTCGCCGCGCAAGGGCGCGACGTCTCGGTGATCCTGATGTGCGAGCGCGACCAGCTCCAGGGTGACGCGGCCTCCGCGGCGCGCGGCTGGAAGCACCCGGTGCTGCCGTTCAATCCGCAGGCGATCGGCAAGCCCGCGCTGATCATCGATGCGCTGTTCGGCGCGGGCCTCAGTCGCCCGGTCGACGGCGAGGCGCATGCGATGATCGAAGCGATCAACGCCAACGGCGCCCCGGTGCTCGCGGTCGACCTGCCGAGCGGCATCAACGGCACCAGCGCAGCTGTGATGGGCGCGGCGGTGAACGCCACCGAGACCGTCACCTTCTTCCGCAAGAAGCCGGCGCATTTGCTGCTGCCCGGCCGTATGCATTGCGGCCACGTGCGCGTCGCCGACATCGGCATCGACGCACAGGTGCTGGACGAGATCGCGCCGCGGACCTTCGAGAACGATCCGGATTTCTGGGGCACCGCCTTTCCGGTGCCGCGCATCGACGGCCATAAATACGCACGGGGCCACGTGCTGGCGGTCTCGGGCGATGCCGCCGCGACCGGCGCAGCGCGGCTCGCCGCCCGTGGGGCTTTGCGGGCCGGAGCGGGCCTCGTGACGCTGGCGACCCCGCGCGATGCGCTCGCGATCAATGCCAGCGCGCTCACCGCGGTGATGGTTCGCGCCTGCGACACAGCGGTCGAATTCGGCGCGTTGCTCGGCGACAAACGCTACAACACCTGCCTGATCGGACCCGGCGCGGGCGTCGGCGATCGCACCTGCGATCTGGTCCACACGGCGCTTCACGCGCAGCGGCATCTGGTGCTGGACGCGGATGCGCTGACGAGCTTTGCCGCAAACCCCGAGCGGCTGTTTGAATCGATCAAGTCCTCTGAGGACAGTGCGGTCGTGCTGACGCCGCACGAGGGTGAATTTCCGCGCCTGTTCTCCGACCTCAGCAACAAACATCCGGGCCGCTCGAAGCTGGAGCGAGTCCGCGCCGCCGCCGAGCGCTGTGGTGCGGTCGTGCTGCTGAAGGGGCCGGATACCACCATCGCCGCGCCCGACGGGCGCGCCACCATCGCCGCCAACGCGCCGCCCTGGCTCGCCACCGCCGGCGCCGGCGACGTGCTCGCCGGCATCATCGCAGGACTTCTGGCGCAGGGCGTGCCGGCGTTCGAAGCCGCCAGCATCGGCGTCTGGATGCATGGCGAGGCGGGAAGCGAGGCGGGGCCCGGCCTGATCGCGGAGGACCTGACCGAGACGCTGCCGGCCGTGCACCGGCGGATCTATAATGCGCTCGGGGTGGAGTATTAGTGCTCAGGCTGCTCGCACTCACCGACATGGGCGAGGCCGCGCAGGTCCATCGGATTGCGTTTGACCGGGCGATGCCGTGGCTCGTTGGGCTGCACACACCTGACGAGGACAGCTGGTTCTACCGCGAGCGCGTTTTCACGACGTGCCGTGTGTGGGGACGGTTCGATGATGGCGTCCTGAGCGGGATCATCGCCTTCCGCGAAGGTTGGGTCGAGCAGCTCTATGTGCTTCCCGCCGCCCAGGGGCGCGGCGTCGGCACAGAACTCCTCGATGTCGCCAAGCGGGCCAGCGACCAGCTGGAGCTCTGGACCTTCGAGCGCAACGCGCCGGCGCGGCGCTTCTATGAGGCGCGCGGGTTCGCACTGGTTGAGCAGACCGACGGGGCGCGGAACGAGGAGCGGGAGCCTGATGCTCGCTACCTCTGGACGGGGCGGTAGCCGGTCACTCCACCGCGTACCAGCGCACCAGCCGCGGCGCGGCCCAGTCGGTCACGACGGCTTCAATCAGCCAGCGTCCGGGTGAGGTCGCCGCGAATGCGATCCGCTGGGTCTGGCCGGGCTCGATTGCGAGCGTGTCGAGCCAATAGGGTTTCCAGCCGTCGTCGAGCTTGTCGAGCAGGCGGAAATGGTGGCCGTGCAGGTGAAACACGGTCGTGACCGGTCCGGGGTTCTTGAGGGCCAGCACGACAGTGCGGCCGGTCCTGGCGCGGAAGGCGGGATTGGAGGAGACGGAGAAGCTTGCAGGCCGTGCCCAGCCGGCCTCGGGCGCGCCGAGCGCGACATCGAACCGCAGGGCGCCTTTGAGGTCGAGCTTCTCGGGGAGGTCGTTCGGGGGGAGCGGCTGTGGCGGCAACAGCGGCGCGCGCCGCTCGAGCCTGCCTGATATCGTGAGGCTCCCGAGCTGGCGCGCCTCCTTGCCGTCATGCAACAGGAATGGGGCCGATGTGGCCGCATCCACGAAGGCGTCGGCGCGTGCGCCGGGGGCGAGCACCAGGGCGCCGTTGCGCGCCGGGAATGGCTCGGCCGGCTGTCCGTCCAGGGCCATCACCTGGACCTCGTGGCCTTCCAATTTGATCGCCAGAACAGAACGTTGCGAGCCGTTGATAAAGCGCAGCCGCAGCCGCTCGCCGGCTGCGGCTGAGAGTTCGAATGAAGTCCGGCCATTGAGGGTAAAGAGCGGTGTCGTGTCCCCGGGGGCGCGGCCGGGCGGAAGCGCGGTCCCATCGGGCCGTAGCCGCCATTCCTCGATCAACAAGACCTCGTCGCGGTCGACGGCGACGCGATTTGTCTCGCCGGCGATGATCGGAAGCGGGCGCGCGGGCAGCTTCAGACCGTCTTCGAAGAGGCGGAAGTCGGCTGCCAGAGTTCCTGCATTTGGTATTGAAACAATTGAGGTTTCGGTCACATCCGGCGCGGTCGGCGTACGCCCTCGCAACGGGTCGGCCGCGGCCGGGCCATTCAGGCCGTACCAGACTGGCGCAAGCGGGACAGGCAGGTCGTTCCGAAAGACCACCTCGCAGCGGTCGCCTCGCTTGAGACGGACGTTGCCGATATGGCTTACGGCGGCCAGCTCCCAGATCGGTGTCGCCGGCTGACCCGGCCTGAGCGCCAGGGTTGCCGGCCTTGCCTGCAGGGCAAGCTGGGCGGTGACAGCGGGGCTTGCGCCGCCGGCGATCAACCCGGCTGCGGGGGCTCCAAGTCCGGCTGCAAGTCCAGCTCCAAGTCCGGCCAAAACCTCACGCCGGGTCGGGTCAGAGATCCGCGTTTTCATGGCTCGATGCGGACCATGAAGCGCTGGATAAGTCCAGCCGTCGCGCCTACTTAAAGCCTGTCTCTATCGGGCCATTTTTTTGCTGCGAACAGTCAGGCACATGCTATAAGCCCGGCCGCCCGCGGCATCGCGGCCGGTCTTGATGCAAATTCACGCGGGCGTGGCGGAACTGGTAGACGCGCTGGATTTAGGTTCCAGTGACGAAAGTTGTGGGGGTTCGAGTCCCTCCGCCCGCACCAAGCGCTTTCAGCGTTTGCACGGATTACCGAAGGGCTGCTTCCTCACGGAGTGTTTCCGGCGGAAGTGGTCCGATGAACCACCGGCGTTGAGGCGTCTTGCCTCGCGCCGGTTCGATTAATGACAGCGTCCCGACGCATGCGTGCCGGGGCCGAGCGAGAAGAAGATTGGACGCCATGCAGGTCACAGAAACCCTCTCGGAAGGTTTGAAGCACGAGTTCAAGATCAGCGTTCCCGCGTCTGATCTCGACGCCAAGGCTGGTGCCAAACTCGTCGATCTCAAGGACAAGGTCCGCATCAACGGCTTCCGCCCCGGCAAGGTGCCGGTCGCTCACCTGAAGAAGGTCTATGGCCGCTCGGTGATGGCCGAGACCATCGACCAGACCATCCGCGACACCAACACGCAGCTGTTCTCCGACCGTGGCTTCAAGCTTGCGACCGAGCCGAAGATCACCATGCCGAGCGAGCAGGCCGAGGTCGAGGAACTGCTCAACGGCAAGACCGATCTGACCTACACGGTCGCGATCGAAGTGGTGCCCGCGATCGCGCTCGCCGACTTCAAGAGCTTCCAGGTCGAGAAGCCCGTCGCTGACGTGTCCGACACCGATGTCGACGAAGCCATCAAGCGCATCGCCGACAGCAACCGCGGCTATGCGGCCAAGGCCGAGGGCGCCAAGGCCGAGTCGGGCGACCGCGTCACCATCAACTTCAAGGGCACCATCAACGGCGAAGTCTTCGAGGGCGGCACCGGCGAGGGCATCCAGGTAGCGATCGGTTCCAATACCTTCATCCCCGGCTTCGAGGAGCAGCTCACCGGCATCGGCGCGGGCGAGACGCGCACGCTGAAAGTGTCGTTCCCCAAGAACTACATGAACGACAAGCTCGCCGGCCAGCCGGCCGAGTTCGAGACCACCGCGACCTCGATCGAGGCGCCGCAGGACGTCGCGATCGATGACGAGTTCGCCAAGACGCTGGGCCTCGAATCGCTGGACAAGCTGAAGGAAGCCGCGCGCGAGCGTCTGGCTGCCGAGTTCGCCGGCGCGACGCGCCAGCGCGTCAAGCGTGCGCTGCTCGACCGCCTCGACGAGGCGCATCGCTTCGAAGCGCCGCCGTCGCTCGTCGACGAGGAGTTCAATCTGATGTGGAACTCGGTCAAGGCCGAGATGGATTCGGCCGGCAAGACCTTCGCGGACGAGGATACCACCGAAGACAAGGCCAAGGACGAGTACCGCAAGATCGCCGACCGCCGCGTTCGGCTCGGCCTCGTGCTGTCCGAGATCGGCGAGAAGAACAAGATCACCGTGACCGACGACGAGGTCGGCCGCGCCGTGATCGAGCGCGCTCGCTCGATGCCGGGCCGCGAGAAGGAAGTCTGGGACTATTACCGCAGCAACGCCCAGGCGTTGGCCCAGCTTCGTGCACCGATCTACGAGGACAAGGTCGTCGACTTCATCCTCGAGCTCGCCAACGTGACCGAGAAGAAGGTCTCGCGCGAGGACCTGTACAAGGACGAGGACGCGGAAAAGACCGCAGCCTGAAGGCTCTAGAGCGTTTTCGAGCGAAGTGGATACCGGTTCGCGTAAAGAAAACGCGTCAAACTAGAATCTAGAGCCCCGTTCCGATTCAATCGGAACGGGGCTCTAGGAAAGCCTTCCATTAAGGATGATCATCAAAGGGGCTCGGCTAGCCATCTGGCTGGCTGGGCCTGTTTGCGAGAATCAGCTTCAAGTGCCCGGTGGACTAAGCCTTAATTCGCTCCGCACTTGTCTGGCGCGAATTGGGCTATATCTGTCGGTACGCCCTGTACCCAAGTCTTATACCAAGCGTTCTACCTCTACCCACTTCCTGCATCACTGGCGTCCATCGGCCTTCCGGCAGATCCAGCTAAACTGGCAGCCAAGACTGGCAATGTCCGCCTCCTAAAACCCTAGGTGACTCATGCGCGATCCGGTTGAAACCTACATGAACCTCGTGCCCATGGTGGTCGAGCAGACCAACCGTGGCGAGCGCGCCTACGACATCTTCTCGCGCCTGTTGAAGGAGCGCATCATTTTCCTGACCGGGCCGGTCGAGGACGGCATGTCGACGCTGGTGGTCGCGCAGCTCCTGTTCCTTGAAGCGGAAAATCCGAAGAAGGAAATCTCGATGTACATCAACTCGCCGGGCGGCGTGGTGACGTCGGGCCTCGCGATCTACGACACCATGCAGTTCATCCGCCCGCCGGTCTCGACGCTGTGCACGGGCCAGGCCGCCTCGATGGGCTCGCTGCTGCTCTGCGCCGGCGAGAAGGACATGCGCTTCTCGCTGCCGAACGCGCGCATCATGGTGCATCAGCCCTCCGGCGGCTTCCAGGGCCAGGCCACCGACATCATGCTGCACGCGCAGGAAATCCTGAACCTGAAGAAGCGGCTCAACGAGATCTACGTGAAGCACACCGGTCAGACCTACAAGACGATCGAGGACGCGCTGGAGCGCGATAAGTTCCTGACCGCGAACGACGCCAAGGAGTTCGGCCTGGTCGACAGGGTCATCGACAAGCGCGCCGAAGAGCCGGCGGCGAAACCGCAGTAACGCGAACGGGGCTGCAACATCGATCCCTGGAATACCTATCGGGATTTCTCGAGATCGTCAGGGCGACGTTCACGTTAACGGCGCACTACGCGGCGGCGCAAAAAACAGTCTTGCGCCCCGCGACAGGCAGAAAGTTCCGCTTTCGTGCTTGTTTTTCGTGGCAATCCAGCAACTCCGGGGCGATTTCGATCACTTCGTCCGTGCCAAGACGTGAAATCACGGTATTGTCACGGGTAGCCAGCGCCCCCTCGATTAGCGAATTCTTGATAGTCGGGTGACAGCATGGTTGGCTACGATTGATCGGCTATGATCGCGGAGAGTCGAGTGACCGTGATTCGCACGGGATGTAACGCGTAGGGTCTTTTTTGGTACGGAATTTGCTCTATTTGAACTTCATACGGCATGCGTGCCGGAATGGAGCGATCGAGCGGAGCGGGATCGAACCGCGGACGGAGACATGAATGAGTAAGGTCGGCACGAGCGACTCCAAGAACACGCTGTATTGCTCGTTCTGCGGCAAGAGCCAGCACGAAGTCCGCAAACTGATCGCGGGTCCCACGGTCTTCATCTGCGACGAGTGCGTTGAGCTCTGCATGGACATCATCCGCGAGGAGAACAAATCCTCGCTCGTGAAGTCGCGCGACGGCATTCCGACGCCGAAGGAAATCTGCAAGGTCCTGGACGATTACGTCATCGGCCAGAGCCATGCGAAGAAGGTCCTGTCGGTCGCGGTGCACAATCACTACAAGCGCCTCAACCACCAGACCAAGCACAACGACGTCGAGCTCGCGAAGTCGAACATCCTGCTGATCGGTCCGACCGGTTCGGGCAAGACGCTGCTCGCGCAGACGCTCGCCCGCATCCTGGACGTGCCGTTCACGATGGCCGACGCAACGACGCTGACCGAAGCCGGCTATGTCGGTGAGGACGTCGAGAACATCATCCTGAAGCTGCTCCAGGCCGCCGACTACAATGTCGAGCGCGCCCAGCGCGGCATCGTCTACATCGACGAAATCGACAAGATTAGCCGCAAGTCTGACAATCCCTCGATCACGCGCGACGTGTCGGGTGAGGGCGTGCAGCAGGCGCTGCTGAAGATCATGGAGGGCACGGTGGCTTCGGTCCCGCCGCAGGGCGGCCGCAAGCATCCGCAGCAGGAGTTCCTGCAGGTGGATACCACCAACATCCTGTTCATCTGCGGCGGTGCGTTCGCCGGCCTCGAGAAGATCATCTCGGCGCGCGGGCGGTCGACCTCGATCGGCTTCGCCGCCCAGGTGCTCGCGCCGGAGGATCGCCGTACCGGCGAGATCTTCCGCCACGTCGAGCCTGAGGACCTCCTGAAGTACGGTCTCATCCCCGAATTCGTCGGCCGTCTGCCGGTCGTGGCGACGCTCGAGGATCTGGACGAGACCTCGCTGAAGAAGATCCTCACCGAGCCGAAGAACGCGCTGGTGAAACAGTACCAGCGGCTGTTCGAGATGGAGAACATCGAGCTGACCTTCGCCGACGAGGCGCTTGGCGCGGTCGCCCGCAAGGCGATCGAGCGCAAGACCGGCGCGCGTGGTCTGCGTTCGATCCTCGAGGCGATCCTGCTCGAGACCATGTTCGACCTGCCGGGCCTGGAAGGTGTGGAAGAAGTCGTGATTTCGCGCGAAGTCGTGGAAGGTACGGCCCGTCCGCTCTACATCTACGCCGATCGGTCCGATCGCGCCGTCGAGAACGCCAGCGCCTGATTTTCGGCGCTGGAACGCTCCAATCGTCTTTGATAGTAGCGGCTGCGGAATGGTTCTCCGCAGCCGATGTTGCGTCGCTTATACGCGTGCGTAAGCGCCTGATGGCGCGCGTCTTTCAATGACTTGACACCCCCCCGGTCGATAGCCACCTAATGTCGGCGGCGAGCGAGAATTCTCTTCAAGATTCGCCTCAGTTCCGATCCGGCAAGCCCGGTCCAACCTTCGAATGGTAGGCCGGTTTTCTGGATCACCTCGGCACCTTGTGGCGGTTGCGCATGAGCATGGCGGGCTGCGTGCAAGGGGGCAAAGCAAAAGGAAAAGGCCATGACTAATCCAAAACCCCGGCCAACCATCGTCCATGGCGAAACGCACGCCTATCCCGTGCTGCCGCTGCGCGACATCGTCGTCTTCCCGCACATGATCGTTCCGCTCTTCGTCGGTCGCGAGAAGTCGATCCGCGCGCTCGAAGAGGTGATGAAGAACGACGCGCTGATCATGCTCGCGACGCAGAAGAACGCGTCCGACGATGATCCGGCGCCCGATGCCATTTACGAGACCGGTACGCTCGCCAGCGTGCTTCAGCTCTTGAAGCTTCCCGACGGCACCGTGAAGGTGCTGGTCGAAGGGCTCGAGCGTGCGCGCGTGCAGAAATACACCGATCGCAGCGAGTACTACGAAGCGACCGCGATTGCGCTCGCCGACACCGATGCGAAGTCGGTCGAGGCGGAGGCACTGTCGCGCTCGGTCGTGTCCGATTTCGAAAGCTATGTGAAGCTCAACAAGAAGATCTCGGCCGAGGTCGTCGGGGTCGTGCAGGCGATCACCGATTTCGCCAAGCTCGCCGACACCGTTGCCTCGCATCTCGCCGTCAAGATTGCGGATCGCCAGCAAATCCTGGAGACGCTGTCGGTCACCACGCGCCTCGAGAAGGTGCTGGGCCTGATGGAGAGCGAGATCTCGGTGCTGCAGGTCGAGAAGCGCATCCGCTCGCGCGTCAAGCGCCAGATGGAGAAGACCCAGCGCGAGTATTATCTCAACGAGCAGATGAAGGCGATCCAGAAGGAGCTCGGCGACGACGACGGTCGCGACGAACTCGCCGATCTCGAAGAGAAGATCTCCAAGACCAAGCTCTCCAAGGAAGCGCGCGAGAAGGCGCAGCATGAGTTGAAGAAGCTGCGCCAGATGTCGCCGATGTCCGCGGAAGCGACCGTCGTGCGCAACTATCTGGATTGGCTGCTGTCGATCCCGTGGAACAAGAAGTCCAAGGTGAAGAAGGATCTGGAATCGGCGCAGGCGGTTCTGGATGCCGATCACTACGGGCTGGAGAAGGTCAAGGACCGTATCGTCGAGTATCTCGCGGTGCAGTCGCGCGCCAACAAGCTGACGGGCCCGATCCTGTGCCTCGTCGGACCGCCCGGCGTCGGCAAGACCTCGCTCGGCAAGTCGATCGCGAAGGCGACCGGACGTGAGTTCGTGCGCGTCTCGCTCGGCGGCGTGCGCGACGAGGCCGAGATCCGCGGTCATCGCCGCACCTATATCGGTTCGATGCCCGGCAAGATCATCCAGTCGATGCGGAAGGCGAAGTCGTCCAATCCGCTGTTCCTGCTGGACGAGATCGACAAGATGGGCGCCGATTTCCGCGGCGATCCGTCTTCGGCGCTGCTCGAGGTCCTCGACCCCGAGCAGAATGGGACCTTCAACGACCACTACCTCGAGGTCGACTACGATCTGTCCAATGTGATGTTCATCACGACCGCGAATACGCTCAATATTCCGGGGCCGCTGATGGACCGCATGGAGATCATCCGGATCGCGGGCTACACCGAGAACGAGAAGGTCGAGATCGCGCGCAAGCATCTGATCCCGAACGCGGTGTCCAAGCACGGCCTGGACTCCAAGGAGTTCTCGATCGACGACGACGCGCTGCTGCTGTTGATCCGCCGCTACACCCGCGAAGCGGGCGTGCGTAATCTGGAGCGTGAGCTCTCCACACTCGCCCGCAAGGCGGTGAAGGAGCTGATGATCTCCAAGAAGAAGTCGGTCAAGGTCACCGAGAAGACTCTGGAAGAGCTTCTGGGCGTGCCGAAGTACCGCTACGGCGAGATCGAGAGCGAGCCGCAGGTTGGCATCGTCACGGGCCTTGCATGGACCGATGTCGGCGGTGAGCTCTTGACCATCGAAGGCGTCATGATGCCCGGCAAGGGCAAGATGACGGTCACGGGCAATCTGCGCGACGTGATGAAGGAATCGATCTCGGCGGCGGCGTCCTACGTGCGCTCGCGTGCGATCGTCTACGGCATCGAGCCGCCGCTGTTCGACCGGCGCGACATCCACGTGCACGTGCCGGAAGGCGCGACGCCGAAGGACGGTCCGTCGGCGGGCGTGGCAATGGCCACCGCGATCATCTCGGTCATGACCGGCATTCCGGTCCGCCACGATGTCGCGATGACCGGCGAGATCACGCTGCGCGGCCGTGTGCTGCCGATCGGCGGCCTGAAGGAGAAGCTGCTGGCTGCTGCCCGCGGCGGCATCAAGATGGTGCTGATCCCCGAGGACAACGCCAAGGATCTCACGGAGATTTCCGATGCGATCAAGGGCGGCATGGAGATCATCCCGGTGTCGCGACTGGACGACGTCGTCGCCAAGGCGCTGGTGAAGAAGCCGGTGCCGATCGTCTGGGAAGAGGACACCAAGGTGACGGTGAAGCCGGACGGGGACGAGGCCGCCGGCGGACTGACCGCTCACTGAGGTTCAGCGAAAGATGATAAAACGGCGCCTTCGGGCGCCGTTTTTGTTTTGGGGGCAGGGGATCAGGGCGATGCAGATCGACGGGCAGTGCCATTGCGGGCAGATCACCTTTGAGGCCGAGATTGACCCCGAGACGGTGTCGGTCTGCCATTGCCGCGACTGCCTGACGGGATCGCCGTTCCGGGTGACCGCGATCTGCACCAAGGCCGACGTCAGGCTGACCAGCGGCACGCCAAAAGTCTACGGCAAGCGCGGCGACAACGGCCGGATGCGCTTCCAGCACTTCTGCGCCGACTGCGGTTCCCCGCTGTTCACCAGCGGCGAGGGCGACCAGGCTGACGATTGGGGCATCCGCTGGGGCTCAATCCGCCAGCGCGACAAATTGCGGCCCGTCAGGCAGATCTGGTGCCAGTCGGCGGCGGTGTGGATCGACACGGTGCCGTTGCTGCCGGGCCGACCGCAGGATTAGGCTGGATTGCCAAGCCGAAGCTCGCCGCAAAAAGCCCGCCTTCGCCCGTTGGCATTCGGCGTGGCAGCCTGCGTCGCTGCGCGAGCGCAGGCTGGTGGGCGGTCACGGATTCGAACCGCGGACCCTCTCGGTGTAAACGAGATGCTCTAACCAGCTGAGCTAACCGCCCCAAGGCGCCTCTTTAGCCCTCCCGCGGGTGTTCGAGCAAGGCCCGAACGCATCGCAAACAGGGCTCGAGCAAGATCGCCTTTGTGATGATTGTCACAGGCGTCCGCCCGCGAGTCGGCCAATGTCCACCGCAATTCACGATGGAGGGGTCGCCAATGTGTGCTCTGCTGGACCTCATCTACCGACATTGTTGCCGGGCGTGTTTGCGCGAAGCGCGACGCATGAGCCGCCGCGGCTCGATCATTCCAATTTGGTAGTCCCGGCTGACGGCGCGCCGATTTGGCCGCTGGCGGCTGTCCTGCCTCGTTGCGCCTGGCATCGGACGCCCACGAGCCGCCCTCCAAGGGTCCAAAATTGCCCTTTTTCGGTCATCTTTTTGATCGCCATCCGAACCAACGTTACGGCTCCCTGTGGCAGCGTGGAGTATCGGCGTGATGAGTGATCTTCGCATCAAGCTGGAAAGGTACGAGTCGAAAGCCGCCCACTGCATGAAAGCGGCTCAAGAAGCTCCTGATGAGGCCGGTCGGGCCTTCTACGAGGAGCTTGCCAACTATTACGACGAGCTGGCAGCCGACTTTCGCCGCGTCCTCGCCAAGCGAACCGGAGTTTCGCTCGCGGCCGAATGATCCGGCGTAGCGCAGGTCGGCAGTTGAAGACCTCGGCGGTCCGTCAACCTCTGACGCCGTGTCGTGCGGCGTGAACGCAAGAACGTCTCGCTGACAGGTGGACCGAACAGGCCGCCTCAGTTGACGGCGTCCTTGCTTTTCGGCATCGGGGTCTTTCGACCAAGCTGCCGGAGGGGATCCATGGAACAGCCAAGCGGACACGCAGAGAATGCCGACCAGATCGCTTATTGGAACGGTCCGAGCGGGCAGCGCTGGGCCGATCGGCACGCTGCCCAGGAGAGCCTGCTCGGACCCATCGCCGACGTGCTGATCGATCGTGCTAGGCCGAAGCCGGGCGAGCGCGTGCTCGATGTCGGCTGCGGCTCCGGCGCGACGACGTTCGCGTTCGCGAAGGCTGTCGCGCCTGATGGCTTCGCGCTCGGCCTCGACGTCTCCGATCCCATGCTGTCGCAGGCGCGCGCGTTTGCGCCAAAAGGCCTGCCGCTCGATTTCGTGCTGGCGGATGCGACGGTGCATCCGTTCGAGCCGGCGAGCTTTGACCTGCTGGCATCGCGCTTCGGCGTGATGTTCTTCGCCGATCCCATTGCGTCCTTCACCAACCTCCGCCGCGCGCTGAAGCCGACCGGACGGCTCGCCTTCGCCTGCTGGCGCGAGCCGAAGGAAAACCCGTGGATGATGGCGCCGCTGATGGCGGTCTACAAACATGTCCCGAAGATGCCGCCGGTCGGGCCGGAGGAGCCGGGCCCGTTCGCCTTCGCCTCGGAAGAGCGCGTGATGCGCATCCTCAAGGGCGCGGGCTTCGTGGACGTGGCGATGGAGCCGCACAATCTCGCGATGGATGTCGCCATCGGCGGCGGGCTCGATGCCGCCGTGGACGGCGCGCTCCAGATCGGCCCGGCCAGCCGCGCGCTCCAGGGCCATCCGCCGGAGACGTACGAGGCCGCAAAAGCCTCGATCCGCGAGATGCTGGCGCCGTTCATGAAGGGACAAAGCGTAGCGCTGCGGGGCGCGATCTGGATCGTGACGGCGAAGGCGGCGTAAGGCGCCGCTCTCTCTCCACGTCGTCATTGCGAGGAGCGATGCGACGAAGCAATCCAGACTGCCTCGTCGGAGACAGTCTGGATTGCTTCGCTTCGCTCGCAATGACGATGGGGAGGCGTTGTGCCCATTACACCACATCATCCGGCGCCAGTGCGCACCCGTTATCCGGATGCGTCTCGATCTGGAGCGTGGTGTGGCCGATGCGGAAGGACGCCCTCAGCATCTGCGCCGTCTCCATCAGGAATGCATCGCCGGCTCCGGTGGGCATGACGAGATGGCAGGTCAGTGCCGTCTCGGTGGTCGAGATCGGCCAGACGTGGAGGTCGTGGATTCCCGAGACGCCGGGCCGCTCCAGCAGAAAGATCCTGATCGCGGCGATGTCGGTGCCCCTGGGCGCCGCAGCCATCGACATGTCGATGGAGCCGCGCAGCAGGCTGGTGGTGCTCCAGAGGATGGTGGCGCAGATGACGAGGCTGGTGACGGGATCGAGCCAGAGCCAGCCGGTCCAGATGATCAGCGCCGCCGAGATCACGACGCCAAGCGAGACCGCTGCGTCGGCCGCCATGTGCAGATAGGCGCCCTCGATGTTGATGTCGTCCTTGCGTCCGCGCGCGAACAGCATGGCGGTAAAACCGTTGATGAGGATGCCGATACCGGCGACCACCATCACGGTGACGCCTGCGACCGGCTCCGGCTCGCGCAGCCGCAAGATCGCCTCCCAGCCGATCGCGCCGGTCGCGACCAGCAGGAACACCGCATTCGCAAGTGCCGCCAGGATGGTGGAGGCGCGAAAGCCATAGGTGAAGCGGCCGCTCGGCGCGCGCCGTGCCGCGATCGATGCGCACCAGGCCACGACCAGGCCGAGCACGTCGCTGAGATTATGGCCGGCATCAGCGAGGAGCGCGGTGGAGTTGCCGATATAGCCGTAGATCGCCTCGGCCACGACCAGCGCGGTGTTGAGCGAAATGCCGATCGCGAATGCCGTGCCGAAATTGGCGGGCGCATGGACATGCGCGTGGCCAGAACCGTGGTTATGCCTGTGATCATGCCCGTGGCCGGCATGATCATGGTGGTGATGACCGTGATGGTCGTGGCTGCCCAAATCTAGCGCTCCCCGGACGCCGCCAAATCAGGCGCCATTGTAGGCGTTTCGGTGTCCGCGTCACGCCGGAACAGCGCATAGAGCGCCGGCAGCACCAGCAGCGTCAGCACGGTCGAGGAGATGATGCCGCCGATCACCACGGTCGCCAGCGGACGCTGCACCTCGGCGCCGGCGCCGGTGGCGAGCGCCATCGGCACGAAGCCGAGGGAGGCGACCAGCGCGGTCATCAGCACCGGGCGCAGCCGCGTCAGCGCACCCTCGCGCACCGCGTCGGCAACGGGGCGCCCCTCGCTGCGCAGCCGCTCGATGAAGGCGATGATGACGAGGCCGTTGAGAACGGCCACGCCCGACAATGCGATGAAGCCGACACCGGCGCTGATCGACAGCGGGATTTCGCGCAGCAGAAGCGCCGCGACGCCGCCCGTCAACGCCAGCGGCACGCCGGAGAACACCAGAGCCGCATCCGCCGCCGATCCCATGCCCATGAACAGCAGCAGGAACACCAGCAGGAGCGCCACCGGTACCACGATCATCAGCCGCTTAGTGGCGGAGACCAGCTGCTCGAACTGTCCGCCCCAGCCGATCCAGTAGCCGGGCGGCAGCTTGACCTTCTCGGCGACGGCGGCTTCCGCCTCGCTCACGAAGGAACCGAGATCGCGCGCGCGGACATTGGCGGTGACGACGATGCGCCGCTTGCCGTTCTCACGGCTGATCTGGTTGGGACCGGGCGTCGCATCGACGGTTGCGACCGACGACAGCGGGACATAGCGCATCTGGGCAAGGGGAGAGGCGGTCAGCGCTGTTCGAACGGCGGTGCCGCCTGCTGCTTCCTCGCTCGGCGGCAGCGGGATCGGGATGGCCCGGATCGCGTCGAGATTGCCGCGCAGATGTTCCGGCAGGCGCACGACGATGTCGAAACGGCGGTCGCCCTCGAACAGCTTGCCTGCCGATTTGCCACCGACCGCGATCTCGACGATGCCCTGTACCTCGCCGATGCTGAGCCCGTAGCGGGCGAGCGCCTGGCGGTCGAGCCGGACGGTGAGGATCGGCAGGCCCGAGACCTGCTCGATCTTGACGTCGCTGGCGCCGCGGATGCCGCGGATTGCGGCCTCGACCTGCTTTGCGGCGCCCTGGAGGATGTCGAGGTCGTCGCCGAAGACCTTGATACCGACGTCGCTGCGCACGCCGGAGATCAGCTCGTTGACACGGAACTGGATCGGCTGGGAGATTTCATAGGCACTGCCGGGAATGTCGTCGGCGGCGTGGTCGATGGCCTCGATCACCTCCGATTTCGGCTTGCCCGGGTCGGGCCATTCCGCGCGCGGCTTCAGCATGATGTAGCCGTCTGTTTGCGCCGGCGACATCGGGTCGGTCGCGATCTCGGCGGTGCCGATGCGGGTGAAGAATTCCTTCACCTCGGGAATCTCCTTGATGCGCTTTTCCAGCGCCTTTTGCAGATCCAGCGACTGCGTGAGGCTGGTGCCGGGAATCCGGATCGAGGCCAGCGCGACGTCGCCTTCGTCCAGGCTCGGGATGAACTCGCCGCCCATGCGCGCGGCGGCAATGCCGCTTGCGATCACGATGACGGCGGCCATGACGGTGACCGCGACCCGATTGTCGATCGCGAGGCGGAGCAGGGGGAGATAAATGCGCTTCGCCACCCGCATGAACAGGTTTTCGTGTTCGGACACCTTGCCGGTGACGAAGATGGCAACCGCCGCCGGCACGAAGGTGATGGAGAACAGCACCGCGGCGCCGAGTGCCATCAGCACGGTCAGCGCCATCGGCGTGAACATCTTGCCCTCGACGCCGGTCAGCGTCAGCACGGGCAGGTAGACAACGGCAATGATCAGCGTTCCGAACAAGCTCGGCTTGATGACCTCGCGCGACCCGCGCAGGATCGCGCGCAGCCGTTCGGGGGTGGAGAGCAGCCCGCCCTTCTGGCGCTGCGCCTCAGCGAGCATGCGCAGGCAGTTCTCGACGATGATTACGGCGCCGTCGACGATGATGCCGAAATCGATCGCCCCCAGGCTCATCAGGTTCGCGCTGACTTTTGTTTCGACCATGCCGGTGATCGTCATGGCCATGGAGAGCGGAATGACGCAGGCCACCACGAGCGCGGCGCGGATGTTTCCGAGGATCAGGAACAGCACGGCCACGACCAGGGCCGCACCTTCCAGGAGGTTGTTTTCGACCGTGCGGATGGTGGCCTCGACCAGATGGGTGCGGTCGTAGACGGTCCGGGTCACGACGCCGTCGGGCAGCGATTTGGCGATCTCGTCGAGACGGGCTGCGACGCGGCGCGCCACGCTGCGGCTGTTCTCGCCGATCAGCAGCATGGCGGTGCCGAGCACGGTTTCCTCGCCGTCGCGCGTCGCCGCTCCCGTGCGGAGGTCTCGGCCTTCCTTGACGGTGGCGACATCCCTGATCCTGACGGGATTGCCGCCCCGCGAGCCGATCACGATGTCCTGGATCTCGCTGATGTTGCCGACCTGGCCCGGGGAGCGCACGAGATACTGCTCGCCGTTGCGTTCGATATAGCCGGCGCCGACATTGGCGTTGTTGGCGGCGAGCGCCGTCATGACGTCGCGAAAGCCGAGCCGGTAGGCCATCAGCTTGCCGGGGTCCGGCAGCACGTGGAACTGCCGCTCGAACCCGCCGATGGTGTTGACCTCGATCACCCCGGGCACGTTGCGAAGCTGCGGCCGGATGATCCAGTCCTGCACGGTGCGCAGATCGGTCAGCGAATAGTCGTGACCGCCTTGCGTCTTCGCGCCCGCCTTTGCCTCGACGGTGTACATGAAGATTTCGCCCAGGCCGGTCGAGACCGGGCCCATCGCGACCTCGACGCCCGCCGGAAGCTGATCCTTCACCTGCTGGATGCGCTCGCCCACGAGCTGGCGGGCAAAATAGATGTCGGTGCCGTCCTTGAACACGACCGTCACCTGGCTCAGGCCGTAGCGCGACAGCGAGCGGGTGTAATCGAGCTTCGGCAGGCCGCCCATCGCGGTCTCGACGGGGAAGGTGATGCGCTGCTCGGTTTCGAGCGGCGAGTAGCCGGGCGCGCGGGTGTTGATCTGGACCTGGACGTTGGTGATGTCAGGGACAGCATCGATCGGCAGGCGCTGGAAATTCCACGCTCCGAAAGCGACGGCGCCGAGCGCGAGCACAAGGACCAGCCAGCGCTGTTGAAGCGAGACGGCGATGAGGCGCTCAATCATGTTCCGCCTCGCCCTTGCCCATCTCCGCCTTCACGACAAAACTATTCTCCGCGACGTAATGCTCGCCGGCCGAAAGACCCGCCTTGATCTCGACATGGCGCGGATCGGAATCCCCGAGCTCCACGGGACGCGCCTCGATCTTGTCGCCGTCCTCGCGGACGAACACAATGGTCCTGTTCTCCAGCGTCTGGATCGCACTTCGGCGCACGGCGACCGCGACGTTGCGCGCGGCGAGGATCAGCCGCGCCGTGACGAACAGACCGGGACGCAGGCGTCCGTCCGGATTTGGCAGCACCACGCGGGCGAGCGCGGTCTGGGTCTCGCTGCTGCCGATCGGCGCCATGTAGGAGATCGTGCCCTTGATCTCGCCGCGGCCGTCGTCGGGATCGATCAGCACCTCGTCGTTGAGGCGGACGCGCCGGAGGTCCTGCCGGTAGATCGACAGGTCGACCCAGATCGTCGAGAGGTCGGCCACCACGAAGGCCGGCTTCTGCTCGGAGGCGTATTCGCCGAGCGAGATCTGCCGCTCGATGATGGTGCCGGCGATCGGCGCCTTCAGCTCGTAGACGGTGAGGCTCTGGTTGCTCTCGATCGCGGCGAGCAGATCGTCCTTGCCGACCCTGTCGCCGATGCGCTTCTGGATCGATTTGGCGACCCCCGGAAAGCGCGGCGTCACCTGCACGACGGCTTCCTGGTTGGCGCGCAAGATGCCGTTGAAGGACAGCGTATCGGTCAGCGTCGCACTCCCGGCCTCCGCCAGCGTGACACCGGCGGCCGCCAGCTTGACGTCGGAGATGCGGATGCGGTCGGCGCCGTGCTCGTCCTGCTCGACATGGTCGTTCGGCTTCTTCTGTTCGGAATGCTCGGCATGCTCGGTGTGCGTGACCCCGGCAGGGGCGAGCAGGGAATAGCCGTAAGCGCCGAGTGCTGCGGCAAGGATGGCAATGACGATGGTGGAGGATGTTTTCATCGCGCGCTCTCCCGGGCCAGCGCAAAGGGATTGCCGACGAGGCCTTCGATGGTCGCAACGCCGGCATGGAAGTTCTGCAGCGCCTCCTGCTCGCGCAGCCGCGCCTGGGTGACGCTCGCCTGGGCGTCGAGCACTTCGAGCAGCGAGAAGCGGCCCTGGCCGTAGCCCTGCGCGATCGCTTCGGAGGCTTCCGTGGCTTTCGGAATCGCGGTCTCGCGCAGCACCGCGAGCTCGCGCAGCGAGCCCTGGAGCGAGTCGTAGGCGCGGCCGGCGACAACGATCAGCGTGTTGCGGTTGGCCTCGCGCTCCGCCCTGGTCTTGGCGAGGCTTTCCTGCGCCGAGAGGATGTTGCCCTGGTTCTGGTCGAACACGGGAATCGGCACCGAGACGGTGAGGCGCACCGCGTCGTCATTGGTCTCGTTGAAATGGCGCCATCCCGCCGCGATCCGCGCGTCGGGATAGGGCCTTAAGCGCGCCATCAACAGCTCGGCGTTGCGCTGGGCATAGACCGCGGTCCAGCGCACCAGCTGCGGATTGGCATCGATGGCGGCGACGACCGACTGGAACGTCGGCGTCTTTCCCGTGGTGTCGAGCCGGCCGGAGACCTCGCCGAATTTTGCCGCGGGATCCCCCATCAGCACCGCAAGCTCGCGCCGGGCGCTCGCCAGCGTTGCCTTGAAGCGTTCGCGGTCGGCCTTCACCAGGGCGGACGCCACCTCGGCGCGGCCGGTCTCGGCCGGCGAGGAGGCGCCGGCCTCGACGCGGCGGCGCAGCAGCGGCGTCAGCCGGTCGATCGCGGCGATCTGCTCGTCGAGGATCTGGATGCGCCGCTGCGCGCCGAGCACGCTGAGGAAGGCGATCGCAGTCTCCGACAGCACCTCCAGCCTGACCGCCTTGCGCTGGATCGCGGCCACCTCGATGCCGGCGGCGCCTGCGGCGATCCGCGCATCACGCTTGCCGAACAGCTCGAAGGCCTGGCTGATCTGGAGCGTGGTCTCGGCCGATCTCGTGCCGCGATAGATGCCCGACCCGAACGAATTGTCCTGCTCATAGGACAGCTCCGGATTGAGCAGCGCGCCGGCCTGGATGCGCTGCCCCGTGGCGATGCCGACGTCGCGCTCTGCCGCGGTGAGCCGCGGGCTCGCGGCCAGCGCGCGCGACAGCGCGCTCCGCATCGTCAGCGTCTGGGCGTGCGTGTGCTGCGTCAGCCAGGGGCTGACGAAAATCGCCATCGCGCACGCCAGGCGCGCGGCAGTCCGTCTGCAAGACATGAAGGTGACCTGTGAACAATCGTATCGTGGGCGCGCAGGCGCCCGGCTGATCAGTTCAGGTCAGGTGTTTGGGGGGCGGAGAGTCGGTGTCGGGCGCAATGCCGAGCAGCGCAGGCTCACGCTGCGGGATCGGTGCGGCAACGATGTCGGCGGCGGATCCAGGCTGCAGCGGCTGCGCGACGGCGACCGAGAAGCAGCCGTGGCAGTGATGGCCGCCGAAGGCCTTGTGATCGCCATGGCCCGCAGAACCGTCTTCGACAATCGAGGCGATCTCCGAGCCGCCGGAGGGGCTGGTGACATCGATGTCGTGCGCGCCATGGAGCGCGCCCGACAGCAGATAGCTGATTGCGAGACACGCAGCCAACAGCCCGCGCCAGTTGCGCAGGCGAAACAATCTGATCGGGCGGCGGATCGCAGTCACGAAGTCACTCTGGTTACGTCCGGGTTCGTAGCATGGCGACCGGAACAGTGTCGACCCGCAATAATGTTAGGTGTGGGGAGCTGAACGTCGCACCCGCATGTGTCCATGCGATTGCAAGCAGCGACGTCCGTTCATCGCCATCGTTGCGGTCCCATGGTAAGATAGAAACGACGAGAGGGAGCTCGGAATGCCCGAAGAGTCTTGCTGCTCGCACGATGCGTGCTGCGGGGAAGCCGCCAAAGCCCGTGTGGAGGAAGTCGCCGCGTCAGGTTGCGCCGACTGCTGCTCGGCGGGCGTTCCGGTCTTCGACGGGCTCGATCCGCGATACAAGCGCGTGCTGTGGACCGTCATCGCCATCAACGCGGCGATGTTCGTGAGCGAAATGGCGGCGGGCCATTTGGCCGGCTCCCAGGCGCTCAAGGCCGACGCTCTCGACTTCCTCGCCGACACGGTCACCTACGGCCTGAGCCTTTCGGTGATCGGCGCGAGCATCAAGACGCGTGCCACCGCCGCGTTGTTCAAGGGGTTGTCGCTCAGTGCCATGGCCGCCTGGGTGTTCGGGTCAACGCTCTATCAGACCCTGGTCCTGGGGCTCCCGCGTGCGGAGCTGATGGGAGCGATGAGCCTGGCCGCCCTGGCAGCGAACCTGACTTCGGTTCTCCTGCTCGCGCGCTACAAGGACGGCGATGCCAACGTGCGCTCGGTTTGGCTCTGCTCGCGCAACGACGCGATCGGCAACGTCATCGTGATGGTCGCTGCCATCGGTGTATTTGGAACCGCGACGGCATGGCCCGATCTGGCTGTCGCTGCGGTAATGGCTGGAATCTTCCTGACCTCGTCGCTGCAAATCTTGCGGCAAGCATGGGCAGAGTATCGCGGCGGGCAAGCTGCCGTGACTGCCTGAGGGGGGCCTTTGCGCGCGATCCAAACGCGGAAAGGCCCCAGCCCGGGGCTGACCGGCTGAGGCCTTATGTGCTCACATTCTCATCCTTGGGACTTGAGACGCTAACGCGCCCCGTACTGGATCGTTCCGCAGGGCTCGGAATTATTTTGCCCTGCTGCCGGGAGGTGCGGCGTTCCTACGCCTTCTCCTCCCAGATCATCGCGAGATGCACGATCGTCTGCACCGCCTTTTCCATGTCCTGCCGGCTGACCCATTCGAGCCGCGAATGAAACGCGTGCTCGCCGGCGAAGATGTTGGGGCAGGGCAGGCCCATGAAGGACAGGCGCGAGCCGTCGGTGCCGCCGCGGATCGCGGTGCGCATCGGGCGCAGGCCGGCGCGGCGGATCGCCTCGATGGCGTATTCGAGGATGTGCGGGTGACGGTCGATCACCTGCTTCATGTTGCGGTACTGCTCCCGCACGTCGAACTTGTAGGTCGAGCGCGGATAGTCCTTCATCACGTCCTTGACGATGTTCTCGAGCAGGACTTCCTTCTCCTTCAGCCCCTCCTCGGTGAAGTCGCGCACGATGAAGGACAGCGTCGCCTGCTCAAGCGCGCCGTCGATGCCGATCGGATGCAGAAAGCCCTGCTTGCCTGACGTCGTCTCGGGCGAGCAGCCTTCCTTCGGCAGCCGCTCGACGATGGCGGCTGCGATCTTGATCGCGTGCTCCATCTTGCCCTTGGCGTAGCCGGGATGGGCGCTGACGCCGTTGATGGTGATGGTGGCGCCGTCGGCCGAGAAGGTCTCGTCCTCGACGCTGCCGGCGCTCTCGCCGTCCATGGTGTAGCCGAAATCGGCGCCGAGCTTCTTCAGGTCGACATTGTCGACGCCGCGGCCGATCTCCTCGTCCGGCGTGAACAGGATCTTGATGGTGCCGTGCTTCACATCGGGGTTGTTGATGAAGAAATGCGCGGCATCCATGATCTCGGCGACGCCGGCCTTGTTGTCGGCGCCCAAGAGCGTGGTGCCGTCGGTGGTGATGATGTCGTTGCCGATCTGGTTCTTCAGCGCGGGATGTTCAGTGAAGCGGATCACCTGGCTGGTATCGCCCGGCAGCGTGATATCGCCGCCGCGATAGTCCTTCACCAGCTGCGGTTTGACGTCCTTGCCGGTCACGTCGGGCGAGGTGTCCATGTGCGAGCAGAAGCAGATCACCGGCACCTTCTTGGTCGTATTGGCCGGGATCGTTCCGTAGACGTAGCCGAAGTCGTCGAGATGCGCGTCGGCGACGCCCATGGCCTTCAGCTCGGCGGCGAGCACGCGGCCGAGATCTTTCTGCTTCTCGGTCGAGGGCGAGGCCGGGGATTCCGGATCGGACTGGGTGTCGATGGTGACGTAGCGCAGGAAGCGTTCGGTCACGGTGTGCGAAAAGGAGAGGGAGGACATTTCTGGTCAAACCGCCGGGTCTTGGGGAAGCAAGGCTTGGGGGAAGCAGGCGGTATATCAGAAAAGCGGGCCGTGATGCGGCCGAACGAAAGCGGATCAGGCTTAACGAAACGTAGCTGCTAGATCGCTTCCTTGAGCTCCTTGACCGGGCGGAAGGCGACCTTCTTGCTGGCCTTGATGTGGATCGCCTCGCCGGTGGTGGGGTTGCGGCCGGTGCGGGCGGCGCGCTTGCGGACCTGGAGGATGCCGAGCCCGACGATGCGGACGCGGTCGCCCTTCTTGAGGTGTTTGGCGATCAGATCGACCATGTCGGTCAGGACGGCCTCGGCGTGCTTTTTCGAGAGGTCCTGGCTCTCCGCGACGTCAGCGGCGAGGTGCTTGAGCGTGATGGTGGCGGGAGCGGCTGCCTTCTTCGCCGAATCCTTCTTGGCCGAATCCTTCTTAGCCATGTCTGGCCTCCTCAATGACAGGGAAGCCCCGGAAAAGCCGGTAAAGCGTGGGGATCCCTCCAAGTCCTGGAAGGCGTAGACGATTCGGGCGCGGGCTGACTATGCCACGAGTTCCCGGCAGACGCCGGCAATGCCGCGAAAGGCTTCGAGAAGTTCGGGCTAAGACTATGAAGGGATTGCCAAAATGGCGCGAGAGACGGGGCTCGAACCCGCGACCTCCGGCGTGACAGGCCGGCGCTCTAACCAACTGAGCTACTCCCGCGTGGTTCGCTGAAAGCGCGCGGAACGAGGGGGGACTTAAAGGCGGGGCTTGGTGAAGTCAAGGACGTTGCGCTTTGTCAGGACGCATCGGCTAAGCATTGCTCTGGAAAACGAAAAAGGCCGCCAGGCGGCGGCCTCTGTCAGCCCGAAACAGGGCGTGTCAGCGAATCTCCGACGTGCCTGCGCTGGTCACGGCCACCGCCTTGCCGGCCTTGATCACGTGGGCCGATTGGGCGGTCTGGCTGTAATCGACGTTGGTGCGGGCTGCGATCCCGAAGCCGGCGACCAGAATACCAGCAACCAGCGCCACCACCACGATCTTCAGGTGGGTGCCACGATCAGCCGAGTGAATTGAGTGGTTCATATAAGCCTCCCGACGGGCTTAGCCGCCGTCTATGGGCTCATGTCTTAAGGACCATCTGTTTCCGGATGGTTTCGCGGGTTCCGCAAAATGGTTTCATTAATACGCCCGCTTGGTTTCGCCGGGCTGGCGGCCGGAACAGGTCTCAGGCGGCCGCCCGGCCGATATCGTCCCGGATCGAACGGGCTGCCCAGACGAACAGCAGGGCGCCCAGTGTGGTCGTGATCGCCGCCGAGAGCAGGGAATAGCGCACCGCGTCCGCGCCATAAGTGCCCTTCAGGGCGTCGTTGACCATGCCGACGGCAAGCGGGCCGACGCCCTGGCCGAAGCAGGTGGCGGTGAGCGCGATCAGGGCGGAGGCGAGCGCCCGCATGCTTGGCTTGGCCACCGTCTGCGCGATCGCGAAGATCGGCCCGAGATGGAAGCCGACTAGGAACGAGGTCAGCGCCAGCATGGCGACCATCATCGAGAAATCCTGCGTCAGCATGCACAGCGCGAACACCGGGCCGGCCAGCCCTGAGGTGATCGCCGGCGCCCACAGTTTCCAGCGGTCGTCGCGGCGGCTGATTTGCGCCACCACGAAGCCGCCGAGCAGGGTGCCGGCCATGCCGGCGAGCCCCTTGAAGGTGCCGGCATAGGTGCCGATCTCGGCGCTCGACAGATGGTGCACGCGGGCCAGGAACGGCGGGATCCAGGCCGCCGTTGCGTAGTTCGTGTAGGTGGTGAGGCAGAAGCCGATCAGCACGATGATGAAGCTCTGCTGCGAGGCCAGGAAGCGCAGTGTCGGCCCGAGCGGCTCGGGCACGAAACTCTCCTGCATCGCGCCGCGCTTCGGCTCGGAGATCGTCAGCCACAGAATCAAAGCGAGCAGGATGCCGGGCAGGCCGGCGACATAGAACGCCATCCGCCAGCCATAGTGCTGGTTGACGTAGCCGCCGATGAAATAGCCGAGGAAGACGCCGAGATAGGTGCCGATGGCGTAGATGCCGAGCGCGCGCGGCCGCTCGTTCTTGGTGAAGAGATCGGCGACGATCGATTGCGAGGCGGGCGAGCCCGCGGATTCGCCGATGCCGACGCCGATGCGCGCCAGCGCCAGCGAGGTCACGCTCGAGGCCGCCCCGCACAACGCCGTCATCGCACTCCAGAACGCAAGGGCCACCGCGACGATGTTGCGCCGGTTGAGCCGGTCGGCGACGCGCGCGATGGGAATGCCGAGCAGGGAATAGAACAGTGCGAAGCCGAAGCCCGCGAGCAGGCCCATCATGGTGTCGCTGAGCTGAAACTCCTTCTTGATCGGCTCGATCAGGACGTTGAAGATCGTGCGGTCGAGGAAGTTCAGCGCATAGATGATGGTGAGCAGGCCCAGCACGTAATAGCGCCGCGCCGGGGGCTTTGCCGCCGCAGTCGTCTGCACCGACATCTGTGACGTCACATCGACCATCGCATCCCCCCAATCTGTCTTTGTTATCGTTGCCGGTCCAGCCCTTCGTGGGGCTGGTCGAGAGCGTTTTCGAGCGAAGTCGATACCGGTTCGCGTGAAGAAAACGCGCCAAAAAAACTCAGCCTTCGCGGATGTAATTCCCCGCTTCGAACTCGACCGGCGCAGCACTTGTATCGAACGACACGCCGATCGGATCGCGGTCTGCCTCCATCGCCTCCAGTTGCTCGCTCAGCATGCGCCGGATCATCAGGATGCCGCGGTCGCTCTGGCCGAAATGCTCCTCGGAGTGGATGGTCTGCCGGCCCTGGCCGACCTGGGCCTCGTAGTCGCCGGGGAATTGCTGGTGCTCGGCTTCCGTCATGTCCCACCAGAATTTGCCGTTGAACTTCGAGCGCATGCGGCCGATGTCGCCGGAAGTCTTGACGCGGCCGGCGACATAGATGCGGAACGAGGTGTCGTCGATCGGCAACGTCCAGCCGATCGACTCGACGCGGGCGAATTGCGCCACGCGCGGATTGGGCACGACGCGCAAGGTGGGAAGGGCGGCTTCGGTGACGCGGTAAAACACCTTGCCGTCGTCCTGCTTGCGGATCGAGCGCACGGCGATGCCGCGCGGCGTCTTGTCGAACTTCACCTCCGGCATCGAGGCCATCATGTTGGTGAATTGCGGCCCCGAGAACGAGCCGTGCAGCACCGGCACGTGATAGGGATCGACCACGTTCTCGAAATGCTGCAGCCAGTTGCAGGGGATGATCGCGGGGCCGCCGCCGCCGATCGAGGAGTCGTCGGCCTCGACGAACTCGCCGTCGTCCATGTTTTCCAGGCATTCGTAAGCCGGCAGCACCGGGCGTTTCTCGGCCGGTCCCATATAGGCGAAGATCAGCCCGTAGCGCTCCTCGACCGGGTACCAGGGCTGGCGCACCTTGTCCTTGAACTGGCCGCCGTCGGGCTCGCAGGGCTGCTCGAGGCAGTGGCCTTCGGCGTCGAACTTCCAGCCGTGATAGCAGCAGCGGATGCCGTCTTCCTCGACCTTGCCATAGTAGAGCGTGGTGCCGCGATGGCAGCAGCGCGCGTGCAACAGGCCGGCGCGGCCGTGCTTGTCGCGGAACAGCACCAGATCCTCGCCGAGCGCGCGCACCTTCTTCGGCGTGTCGGTGGCATCGCTGACCAGCCCGACCGGATGCCAGTAGCGGCGCAGCAACTCGCCCATCGGCGTGCCGCGAGCGACCGAGGTGAGCTCGGTGCGCGTGTGCGCCGGCTTCATCGCATAGGCGGTGCCGAGATCGCGATCCCGCTGGGTCATCGTCATGCTGTTCCTCCCGCCGCTGGCCTTGGGTGGCCGGGTCGTTTTGATGCGTTGACCCAGTGAAAAATAATTCGATGACAATGTCAACGATACTCCAGAATGCCTCTTAATCGCATTTGGAAACAGGTTGGGGAGGTTGCGCTACCATCGCTTGGCACGCCCCGGCTTTCTTGGCAGAGGTGGATCATGAGCCAGACATCGAGCAGGGACGGGCACGCATCGCCCGATGCGGACGAAAGCCACTCGCCGGCGCCGATCACCGTGATGCTGTCGTCACGGCTGATGGTGCTCGCCAATTTGCTCAAGCGCGGCGCGATCCTGCGCTACAAGCGCCTCGCCGGATTGTCCTCGGTCGAGTTCGGTCTGGTCGCCTCGCTCGGTCGCCGTCCGCCGATGAGCGTGGCGCGGCTCGCCGAAGCCGTCGGCCAGGACAAGGGCCAGATCAGCCGCGCGCTCGCGGAACTCGTCTCGCGCAAGCTGATCGCGAAGTCGGCGAACCCGAAGGACAGCCGCGAGGTGCTGGTCGCGCTGACCGCGGCAGGGCTCGCCGCGCATGATGCAATCGTCGAAGGCGCGCAGGAGCGCAATCGGCAATTGCTGGAACAGTTGAGCAAGGACGAGTTCGAGACGCTGCTGGCGCAGATCGACCGTCTCACGGCGACAGCCGAGAAGATGCTCGAGGCCGAGAAAGTTTCACGCTGATCTCGCAGCAATCTCCGGAAATATTGGATCGCTTCTAAGAGTTCTTCTAAGACCTTTTCAATTAGGGAATTCGCGCGTGCTCACCTAAGCGTCACCGCAAACGCATGCCGTTGGGGGAACGATGGCATGACGTAAGCAAATAGACACTTGGGGTGCGCGTTGAACAGTCTTCGTATGCTGCGGTCGGCCGTCTTGGCGACCGCGTCCGCTTTCGTATTGGTGCCGCAGGATTCACTCGCACAATCCTCGGCGCAAGGCGGTGCGCAAAACCTGCCGTCGGTCACCGTCACCGCGCCGGAAGCACGACGCCGCGCACCTGCTGCGGCCGCCCGCCGCGTGGCGCGGCCGTCGGCAGAGACCGCCGTCAGCCGCAGACCGCTTCAGCAGCGCAATGTCGGCTTCGTCGAGACGCCGCGCGGTCCGGTGAATGGCTACGTCGCCAACCGCAGTTCGTCGGGTACCAAGACCAACACGCCGATCATGGAGACGCCGCAGTCGGTGTCGGTGATCGGCGCCGAGCAGATCCGCGACCAGAAGCCTAACAAGCTCGACGAGGTCCTGCGCTACACCGCGGGCGTGCGCGCCGGCACCTTCGGCGCGGACACGCGCAACGATTGGTGGCTGATCCGTGGCTTCAAGTCCGACGACATCGGACTGTTCCTCGACGGCATGCAGCTGTTCTACACGGCGTATGCGAGCTGGAGGCTTCCGCCGTTCAACATGGAGCGCGTGGAGGTGCTGCGCGGTCCGTCGGCAGTGCTTTACGGCGGATCGAGCCCGAGCGGCATCGTCAACGTCATCAGCAAGATGCCGCCGACGGAGCCGATCCGCTACGTCGAGACCGGGGTCAACAATTTCGGCAACGCCTATGTCGGCTTCGATGTCGGCGGCCCGGTCGCGACGCAGCCCGAAAACGGCAAGCTGTTCTACCGCGTCGTCGGCCAGGTGCAGAACGGCCCGACCCAGGTCAACTTCACGCCCGACAACAACTACTTCATCGCGCCGTCCTTCACCTGGAAGCCGGATGCCGACACCAGCTTCACGGTGCTTGCTTCGGCGTCGAAGACCGACACTCGCGGCATCAACTTCCTGCCTTACCAGGGCACGGTGACCAACGCGCCGTTCGGCAAGATACCGACCAGCTTCTTCCTCGGCGATCCCAGCGTCGACAAGTTCACGCGCGAGCAGGAGATGCTGGGCTACCTGTTTGAGCGCAATCTCACCGATGATCTGACGTTCCGGCAGAATGCGCGCTTTGCGCATATCGACCTTACCTATCGTGGCTACATCGGCAACGGCTGGGACAACATCAACACCGCCACTCTCGGCCGCTACAATTGGTATGCGAAGGACACCGCCAACCAGGCCAATCTCGACAACCAGCTGGAGTACCGCTTCAACACCGGACCTGTCCGGCACACGATGCTGTTCGGGGTCGATCTGAAGGGCTACCAGATCGACGACTACCAGATATTCAATTTCGGCACCGTTCCGTCGATCAACGTCTTCAATCCCGCCTATGGCGTCAACGTCCCCCTGACGGGCGCGCCGTTCCGCAACTTCCTGATCACGCAGAAGCAGGCCGGCACCTATCTGCAGGACCAGATGAAGCTCGGCAACTTCACGCTGGTGCTGAGCGGCCGCAACGACTGGGTCGAGACGACGCAAGCCGCCCGCGACACCGGCGCGACGATCGCCAGCCGCGATGACAGCAAGTTCAGCGGTCGCGCCGGGCTGATCTACAATTTCGACAACGGCATTGCGCCCTACGTCTCCTACGCCACCAGCTACAATCCGGTGATCGGTCTCAACGCCGCCAACCAGCTGTTCCTGCCGGAGACCGGGCAACAAGCCGAGATCGGCGTGAAGGTCGCTCCGAAGGGCTTCGACGGCTATTTCACGGCCTCGGTCTTCGACCTCAAGCGTCAAAACGTGTCGACCACTGCGGGCACGGTGTTCCTGCAGAACCAGACCGGCGAGGTGACCTCGCGCGGCATCGAGCTCGAAGCGGTCGCCAACGCCACGAAGGAGCTGAAGCTGATCGGCGCCTTCACCGCCTATCATCTCTTCAACAGCAGGGACCTCGATCCGTCCCTGGTGGGCAAGACGCCGACCAACACGCCGGAGCTGCTGGTCTCGGGCTGGGCCGACTACACCTTCAAGGACGGTCCGCTTGCCGGATTTGGTTTCGGCGGCGGCGTGCGCTATGTCGGCTCCTCCTGGGCCGACCCCGCCAACACCCTCGAGGTTCCCGCGGTGGTGCTCGGCGATCTCGCGCTCCACTACGAATGGCAGAACTGGCGGACGGCGCTCAACGTGATCAACGTAACCGACAAGATCTATGTCGCGAGCTGCTCGTTCCCGACGTCATGCTTCTACGGCGACCGCCGGCGCGTCACCGCCAGCGTCTCCTACAAGTGGTAGGCACCGGCGAGGGGAGGGCCTCGTGAAGGCGCGCACGGTCAGGCTCTGGTCAGTGGTCCACACCTGGACCAGCCTGATCTCGACCGTCTTCCTGCTGCTGCTCTGCCTGACCGGCCTGCCGCTGATCTTCCATCACGAGATCGATGAGCTCCTGGGCTACGCCCCCCAGCCCGAAGCTCATGCGGGCGCGGCGCGTGCGACGACCCAAGCCGTCGCCGACGCCGCGCTCGCCACCGATCCCGGCCGGGTGCTGCAATATATCGCCTGGGACAAGGACGAGCCCGGCATCGTGACCGCGTTCACCAACAGCGCCGTCGACGGGCTGCCTGACAACACGACCGTGCGCGCGTTCGATGCGGTGTCGACCAAGCTGCTCGGACCGGTCGGCGTCGGGCCGATGCTGATCATGCTCAAGCTGCATACCGACATGTTTGCCGGCCAGCCCGGAAAACTGTTCCTCGGCGGGATGGGCCTGCTGTTCGCAATCGCCATCATCTCCGGCGTGGTGCTGTACTGGCCGTTCACCCGCCGACTGCGCTTTGCCACCATTCGCGGCCACGCCTCGCGCCGCGTGCGCTGGCTCGACTGGCACAATCTGATCGGCGTGGTGACGGTGGCCTGGGCGCTGGTGGTTGGCCTCACCGGCGTCGTCAACACCTGGGCAGAGCTGATGCTCAACCAGTGGAAGGCCACCGAGCTTGCCAGCATGGTCGCGCCCTATGCCGGCAAGCCGCCGCCGTCGCATCTGGCTTCGCTCGACGACGTCGTGGCGCGCGCGAGGCAGACGGCGCCCGGGATGGAGGTTGCCTTCATCGCGTTTCCGGGAACGCCGTTCACGTCGTCGCACCACTTCGCTGCCTTCATGCGCGGCGACACGGCGCTGACGGCGCGGCTGCTCAAGCCGGTCCTGCTCGACGGCGAAACAGGGGAGGTCGCCGACAGCCGGGCGCTGCCGGTCTATCTCCAGGCGCTCCTGATCTCGCAGCCGCTGCATTTCGGCGATTATGGCGGGTTGCCGCTCAAGGTGATCTGGGCCGTGCTCGACATTCTCACGATCGTTGTGATCGGCAGTGGCCTCTATCTCTGGCTGGCACGGCGGCGCAAGCGCGCGCCCGCCCGGACCGACGCATTCGCCAGACGAACCCCGGTCCCGTCGTGATGCATGGCTCCTCTGACCGCTCGGGCCTGTGGATACGTGTCTTTGCTGCACCCATCCTGCTCGCGGCTGCGACCATCACCGGCCTGCTGGCTGCGCTGCTCTGGGGAACGGTCGGCCAGTATGTCGCCTGGGTGACGGTGGGAGCCCCGGTGCTGGTCATTGCCTGGGTCTGGGTGCGCTGCCGCACCCAAAAAACCGGGCAATTATCGCGGACGACACGCGGCAAATAGCTGCCTCGGCCCGTGTGCCGCAATCCTCGAACGGCTGCCCTGCAAAACTGTGGCCGCCCTTGCTGGGATTGGCGATCTGCTCCATACCAGCCGCGGGGCGATTCCGGGATTTCTATCGTTCTGGGGGCGGTAAAGGGCCTAAAAAGAGCGTGTCTTGCGCCCATTGGTGCACTGCGCTAAGGCTCAGAACAATTCCAAACTGGACGAATCCGTGGCTGTCCCGAGGCTGCGGGAAAAAGGGCTCGTCAATGAGCGGCATTCTGCAGAACTATCTTCCACTCGTCGTCTTTATAGGGGTAGCGGGCCTCATCGGCCTCGTGCTGCTGATCGCGCCCTTCATCGTGGCGTTCCAGCAGCCGGACCCGGAAAAGCTGTCGGCGTATGAGTGCGGTTTCAACGCCTTCGACGACGCTCGCATGAAGTTCGACGTCCGCTTCTATCTGGTCGCCATCCTCTTCATCATCTTCGACCTCGAGGTGGCGTTCCTGTTTCCCTGGGCGGTGGCGTTCGGCAAGCTTGGCGCGACCGGCTTCTGGTCCATGTTGGTGTTCCTCGGCGTGCTCACGGTTGGGTTCGCCTATGAATGGAAGAAAGGAGCACTGGAATGGGATTGAACCCTGCATCGTCCACAGGTCCGGTCGTCGCGCCGGCCCCCAATGGCATCCTTGATCCGTCGACCGGCAGGCCGGTTGGCGCCAACGATCCGTTTTTCCTCGAGGTTAACTCCGAGCTGTCCGACAAGGGCTTCTTCGTGGCCGCGACCGACGACCTCATCACCTGGGCCCGTACCGGCTCGCTGATGTGGATGACCTTCGGTCTCGCCTGCTGCGCGGTCGAGATGATGCAGGTCTCGATGCCGCGCTACGACGTCGAGCGCTTCGGCTTCGCCCCGCGCGCCTCGCCGCGCCAGTCCGACGTGATGATCGTCGCCGGCACGCTGACCAACAAGATGGCGCCTGCGCTGCGCAAGGTCTACGACCAGATGCCCGAGCCACGCTACGTCATCTCGATGGGCTCCTGCGCCAATGGCGGCGGCTACTACCACTATTCCTATTCGGTCGTGCGCGGCTGCGACCGGATCGTGCCGATCGACATCTACGTGCCGGGCTGCCCGCCCACGGCGGAAGCGCTGCTCTACGGCGTGCTGCTGCTGCAGAAGAAGATCCGCCGCACCGGCACCATCGAACGCTAAGGTTTTACGTCATGGACGACGCCAAGCTCGACGCCCTGGGGCAGACGATCGTTAGCGCACTTCCGGGCGCCGCCATCGGTCATTCGGTTGCCTTCAACCAGCTCACGGTGGATGTCGAGGTCAGCAAGATCGTCGAGGTGG
The DNA here is from genome assembly GCF_052076005.1 of Bradyrhizobium sp. 63_E2_N1_3. Lineage (NCBI taxonomy): Bacteria > Pseudomonadati > Pseudomonadota > Alphaproteobacteria > Hyphomicrobiales > Nitrobacteraceae > Bradyrhizobium > Bradyrhizobium sp. 63_E2_N1_3. Next base: position 4,238,090 of record NZ_CP197235.1, read on the forward strand.
TCAAGTACCTCCGCGACGATCCGAAATGCCGGTTCATCAACTTCACCGACATCACGGCCGCAGACTATCCGTCGCGCGAAAAACGCTTCGACGTGATCTATCACTTCCTGTCTCCGACCCTGAACGCGCGGATCCGCCTCAAGGCCCAAGCCGACGAGACCACGCAGGTGCCGTCGCTGATCGACGTGTTCCCCGGCGCCGACTGGTTCGAGCGCGAGGCCTACGACCTCTATGGCGTGTTCTTCGTCGGTCACCCCGACATGCGCCGCCTGCTGACCGATTACGGTTTCGAGGGCCATCCGCTGCGCAAGGATTTCCCGACCACCGGTTTCGTCGAGGTTCGCTACGACGACCAGGAGAAGCGGGTGGTGTACGAGCCCGTCCGGCTCAACCAGGAATTCCGCAAGTTCGATTTCCTCTCGCCGTGGGAAGGGGCGGACTATCCGCTTCCCGGTGACGAGAAGGCGGGACCGAAGGTCTGATCATGAACGAGCAACCCGAACAGCTTCGCAATTTCACCATCAACTTCGGGCCCCAGCATCCGGCTGCGCACGGCGTGCTGCGTCTGGTCCTGGAGCTTGACGGCGAAATCGTCGCCCGCGTCGACCCCCATATCGGCCTGCTTCACCGCGGCACCGAGAAGCTGATCGAGCAGAAGACCTATCTGCAGGCGATCCCGTATTTCGACCGGCTCGACTACGTCGCGCCGATGAACCAGGAGCACGCCTTCTGCATGGCGGCTGAGAAGCTGCTCGGCATCGAGGTGCCGCGCCGCGGCCAGCTGATCCGCGTGCTCTATTGCGAGATCGGCCGCATCCTCTCGCACCTCCTCAACGTCACCACGCAGGCGATGGACGTCGGCGCGCTGACCCCGCCGCTGTGGGGCTTCGAAGAGCGCGAGAAGCTGATGGTGTTCTACGAGCGCGCCTCGGGCAGCCGTATGCACGCAGCCTTCTTCCGCGTCGGCGGCGTGCATCAGGACCTGCCGCAGAAGCTGGTCGACGACATCGAGGCCTGGTGCGATCCGTTTCTGAAGGTCGTGGACGATCTCGATCGTCTCCTCACCGCCAACCGCATCTTCAAGCAGCGCAACGTCGACATCGGCGTGGTGCCGCTCAAGGAAGCCTGGGAGTGGGGTTTTTCGGGCGTCATGGTGCGCGGCTCGGGCGCGGCCTGGGACCTGCGCAAGTCGCAGCCCTATGAATGCTACGCCGAGATGGATTTCGACATCCCGATCGGCAAGAACGGCGACTGCTACGATCGCTACCTGATCCGCATGGAAGAGATGCGCCAGTCCGTGCGCATCATGAAGCAGTGCATCCAGAAGCTGAACGCAGCCGACGGGAAGGGGCCTGTCGTCGTCGAAGACAACAAGGTCGCGCCGCCGCGCCGCGGCGAGATGAAGCGCTCGATGGAAGCGCTGATCCACCACTTCAAGCTCTACACCGAAGGCGTCCACGTGCCGGCCGGCGAAGTCTATGCCGCGGTCGAGGCGCCGAAGGGCGAGTTCGGCGTCTATCTGATCTCCGACGGCACCAACAAGCCCTACAAGTGCAAGATCCGCGCGCCGGGCTTTGCGCATCTGCAGGCGATGGACCACATCTGCCGCGGCCATCTGCTCGCCGACGTCTCGGCGATCCTCGGCTCGCTCGACATCGTGTTCGGAGAGGTCGATCGGTGATGGCGCAGGCGCCAATCCAGTTTGACCGTGCCTCGGGGGCCCTTGAAGGGGCCAACCTGTGGGAGCGGACGGCTGCCTTGGCGCTGGTGACGGGATCGAAGATCTCCTCGCACTTCTCGCACATGGGCTACATCGCCTGCGCCAACCTGCTGCGGAAAACGCTGCCCGAGCGCAATATCGCGATCAGGCTCAATCCCGACGCCGTGTTCGAATTCCCCTACGGCGACGGCTACTGGAGCAAGCTGCTCAACCGCTCCTACAATTACGAGGACGAGCTGGAGGTCCTGTTCGCCGACTCCATCGACGTCGACTACACGCTGCTCGATTGCGGCGCCAATTACGGCTACTGGTCGGTGCTGGTCTCGAGCAAGCCGTTCGGATCGCACAAGGCGATCGCGATCGAGCCGTCGGGGCAGAACTATACGAAGCTTGCCAACAACGCTCGCGTCAACGGCAACCGCTTCGAGACCCTGAAATGCGCGATCGGCGCGGCGCGCGGTACCGCGCGGCTGTCAGGCACCAAGCATGAGGCCTTCAGCATCGCTGGCGCACCGTCGGCGGGCGGTGAGGACGTGCCGGTTCTCGCGCTCGACAATCTCATCGATGACGGCAAGGTGGCGGCCCACGGCAAGTACCTGATCAAGCTCGACGTCGAGGGCGTCGAGATCGAGGCGATCAAGGGCGGCGCCCGGCTGCTTGAGACCGACAGCGTTATCATGTGCGAGGAGCACGGCAGCGACCGCTCTCATGCGGTGTCGCGCTTTATCCTCGAACAGACGCCGCTGAAGCTGATCGTGTTCGATCCGCGCAGCAACCGGATGGAGACCGTGACCGAGCTGTCGATCCTCGACCGCATCAAGGTCTCGACCCACGTCGGCTACAACGTTTTCGGCACCGCAAGCGCATTCTGGCAGGACAGGATCGATGCCCTGAATGCGAAAACCGCGCGCCGTATGCAGTGAGAGATAAGAGATGTCCGTTCGCCGATTAGCACCGAAGGAAGTCCAGCCCGCGAGCTTTGCGTTCACGGAGGAGAACCTCGCATTCGCCAAGCAGCAGATCGCGAAATATCCGGCCGGCCGGCAAGCCTCCGCTGTCATCGCGATCCTCTGGCGCGTCCAGGAACAGCACGACGGCTGGGTGTCGGAAGCCGCGATCCGCGCCGTCGCCGACTTGCTCGACATGCCCTATATCCGCGTGCTTGAGGTCGCGACCTTCTACACGATGTTCCAGCTCGCCCCCGTCGGCAAGAAGGCCCACGTCCAGGTCTGCGGCACCACGCCGTGCCGCCTGCGCGGCGCCGAGGATCTCATCCACGTCTGCGAGCACCGCATCCACCACGAGCCGTTCCATCTGTCCAAGGACGGCAATTTCAGCTGGGAAGAGGTGGAATGTCTCGGTGCCTGCGTGAATGCGCCGATGGTGCTGATCGGCAAGGACACCTATGAGGATTTGACCAAGGAAACCTTTGGCAAGGTGCTCGACGGCTTCGCCTCGGGCAATCCGCCGAAGCCCGGTCCGCAGAACGGCCGCCAGTTCTCGGCGCCGACGGGTGGGCCGACCACGCTGAAGGAGATCACCTGATGCGCGATCTCCCCGCAATTGGAGGGAACGAGGCCGTGAACAAATGGGGCTTCGTCGCCATGCATGCCGCGGTCGCGGCCGCCTTCATGTTCCTGCTGCAGCGCTTCGTGATGAACGCGACGCAGGAGAGCAGCCTACTCTGGGCGCTGACCTTCGCCGTCTGCGCCGCCGGACTTGCCTACAAGCAGTCCAATCGTTGATCGGAAAGCACTGAAATGCTCGAGGACAAGGACCGCATCTTCAAGAACCTCTATGGCCTCCACGACTGGGGGCTCGAGGGCGCGCGGCGCCGCGGCGCCTGGGATGGTACGAAGAATATCATCGACAAGGGCCGTGACTGGATCATCAACGAGATGAAGGCGTCGGGCCTGCGCGGGCGCGGTGGCGCCGGCTTCCCGACCGGCCTGAAATGGTCGTTCATGCCGAAGGAATCGACCGACGGCCGGCCGAGCTATCTCGTCGTCAACGCCGACGAATCCGAGCCCGGCACCTGCAAGGATCGCGAGATCATGCGGCACGATCCGCATCTTCTGATCGAAGGCTGCCTGATCGCGAGCTGCGCGATGAACGCGCATGCCTGCTACATCTATGTCCGCGGCGAGTTCATCCGCGAGCGCGAGCATCTCCAGGCCGCGATCGACCAGGCCTATGAGGCGAAGCTCGTCGGCAAGGACAATGTCAACGGCTGGCCGTTCGACATCTACGTCGCGCACGGCGCCGGCGCCTACATCTGCGGCGAGGAGACCGCGCTGCTCGAAAGCCTCGAAGGCAAGAAGGGCCAGCCGCGCTTGAAGCCGCCGTTCCCGGCCAATGTCGGCCTGTTCGGCTGCCCGACCACCGTCAACAACGTCGAGTCGATCGCGGTTGCGCCCGACATCCTGCGCCGCGGTGCGGCCTGGTTCGCCGGCATCGGCCGTCCGAACAATGTCGGCACCAAGCTGTTCTGCATCTCCGGCCATGTCGAGCGGCCCTGCAACGTCGAAGAGGCCATGGGCATTCCGTTCCGTGAGCTGATCGAGAAGCATTGCGGCGGCATCCGCGGCGGCTGGGACAACCTCAAGGCCGTGATCCCCGGCGGCTCGTCGGTGCGCATGGTGCCGGCCGAGCAGATCATCGACACGCCGATGGATTTCGACTCCCTGAGCAAGCTGCGCTCGGGTCTCGGCACCGCGGCCGTGATCGTGATGGACAAGTCGACCGATTTGATCCGCTCCATCGCCCGCATCTCCTATTTCTACAAGCATGAGAGCTGTGGCCAGTGCACGCCATGCCGCGAAGGCACCGGCTGGATGTGGCGCGTCTTGACCCGCATGGCCGACGGTCGCGCCCACAAGCGCGAAATCGACATGCTGCTCGAAGTCACCAAGCAGGTCGAAGGCCACACCATCTGCGCGCTCGGCGACGCAGCCGCCTGGCCGATCCAGGGCCTGATCGCGCATTTCCGTCACGAGATCGAAGCGCGCATCGACCAGTATTCGCACAAGGCTGACATCGACGATATCGGCGTCCGCGATCCCGTGAACATGGTCGCGGCGGAGTAAGAGACATGACCAAGCTCATCATCGACGGCAAAGAGATCGATGTCCCCGCCGAGTACACGCTGCTCCAGGCGTGCGAAGCTGCGGGCGCCGAGATTCCGCGCTTCTGCTATCACGAGCGGCTGTCGATCGCCGGCAATTGCCGGATGTGCCTCGTCGAAGTGAAGGGCGGCCCGAAGCCGGTCGCAAGCTGCGCCTGGGGCGTGCGCGATTGCCGTCCGGGCCCCAAGGGCGAGCCGCCGGAAATCTCCACGCGTTCACCGATGGTGAAGAAGGCGCGCGAAGGCGTGATGGAATTCCTTCTCATCAACCATCCGCTGGATTGCCCGATCTGCGACCAGGGTGGCGAGTGCGACCTTCAGGACCAGGCGATGGGCTATGGTGTCGACACCAGCCGCTTCGCCGAGAACAAGCGCGCCGTCGAGGACAAGTACCTCGGCGCGCTGGTCAAGACCTCGATGAACCGCTGCATCCAGTGCACGCGCTGCGTCCGCTTCTCGGCGGAAGTCGCCGGCGCGCCCGAGATGGGCGCCACCGGCCGCGGCGAGGACATGGAGATCACGACCTATCTCGAGCACGCGCTGACGTCCGAATTGCAGGGCAATCTCGTCGATATCTGCCCGGTCGGCGCGCTGACCTCGAAGCCCTATGCTTTTGCGGCGCGCCCGTGGGAGCTCGGCAAGACCCAGTCGATCGACGTGATGGACGGCATCGGCTCGGCGATCCGCGTCGACACCCGTGGCCGTGAGGTGATGCGCGTGCTGCCGCGCATCAACGAGGCCGTGAACGAGGAGTGGATCTCCGACAAAACCCGCCACGTCGTCGACGGCCTGCGCACGCAGCGTCTCGACCGGCCCTATATCCGCGAAGCCGGCAAGCTGCGGGCGGCGAGCTGGCCGGAAGCCTTTGCCGCGATCGCCGCGAAGGCGGCGCGCACCGACGGCAAGCGCATCGGCGCGATCGCCGGTGACCTCGCCGGCGTCGAAGAGATGTTCGCGCTGAAGGACCTGCTGGCCAAGTACGGCTCGGGCAATCTGGCGGTGCAGGGCGGCGACGCCTTCGATCCCGCGCTCGGCCGCGGCTCCTACATCTTCAATCCGACGCTGGTCGGCGTCGAGCAGGCCGATGCGCTGCTCATCATCGGCGCCAATCCGCGCAAGGAAGCGGCCGTGTTCAACGCCCGCATCCGCAAGCGCTGGCGCGCCGGCGGCTTCAAGGTCGGCGTGATCGGCGCCAAGCTCGACCTGACCTACGACTATGATCATCTGGGTGCAGGCACCGACACGCTTGGCGAGCTCGCGGCCGGCAAGCACTCCTTCATGGACGTGCTGAAGAACGCCAAGAACCCGATCATCCTGGTCGGCGCGGGCGCGACCTCCCGTCACGACGGCGCCGCCATTCTTGCCGCCGCCGGCAAACTCGCGCTCGATGTCGGCGCGGTGAAGGACGGCTGGAACGGCTTTGGCGTGCTGCACGAGACCGCCTCGCGCGTCGGTGCGCTCGATGTCGGCTTTGTCGCCGGTAGCGGCGGGCTGAACGCGGCGCAGATGACGACCTTCGGCACGCTGGACCTGTTGTTCCTGCTTGGCGCCGACGAGATCAAGCCGTCGGACGGCACCTTCGTCGTCTATATCGGCACCCATGGCGACCGCGGCGCGCATCGCGCCGACGTCATCCTGCCGGCGGCCGCCTACACCGAGAAGTCCGCGATCTACGTCAACACCGAAGGCCGCGTGCAGATGACCGGCCGTGCCGCGTTCCCGCCGGGCGAAGCCCGCGAGGACTGGGCGATCGTCCGCGCGCTGTCGGAGGCGCTCGGCAAGAAGCTCGGCTATGACTCGCTGTCGGCGCTCCGCCAGGCGATCTTCAAGGCCGTGCCGCACCTGATCCGTCTCGACCAGATCGAAGCCGGCGCCGCCGACCAGATCAAGAAGCTGGCGGGGAAGGGCGGCTCGCCGGAGAAGGCGCCGTTCAAGCCGGCGATCGAGGACTTCTATTTGACCAACCCAATCGCGCGTGCGTCCGCCGTGATGGCGGAATGCTCGCGGCTTGCCTCCGGGCAGATGCTGACCGCAGCGGAGTGAGCCGATGGAATTCTTCGAAAGCGCATTCTGGACCGGTTTCCTCTGGCCGCTGATCATCATGGTCGCGGAGAGCGTCCTGGTGCTCGTCGTCCTGCTGGTCGCGATCGCCTACATCCTGCTCGCCGACCGCAAGATCTGGGCGGCGGTGCAGATCCGCCGCGGCCCGAACGTGGTCGGCCCCTGGGGCCTGCTGCAGTCCTTCGCTGACCTGCTGAAGTTCGTGCTGAAGGAGCCGATCATCCCGTCCGGCGCCAACAAGGGCGTGTTTCTCCTTGCTCCCTTGGTCTCATGCGTGCTCGCGCTCGCGGCTTGGGCGGTGATCCCGACCAATCTCGGCTGGGTGATCTCCGACATCAATGTCGGCGTGCTCTTCATCTTCGCGATCTCGTCGCTGTCGATCTACGGCATCATCATGGCCGGCTGGTCGTCGAACTCGAAATACCCGTTCCTGGCCGCGCTGCGCTCGGCGGCGCAGATGGTGTCCTACGAGGTCTCGATCGGCTTCGTCATCATCACCGTGCTGCTCTGCGCCGGCACGCTGAACCTGTCGGCCGTGGTCGAGGCACAGCATGCCCGCGGCCTTGCCAGCCTGATCGGGTTGCCGCAGCTCACCATCCTGAACTGGTATGTGTGGCCGCTGTTCCCGATGTTCGTCATCTTCTACGTCTCGGCGTTGGCGGAAACCAACCGTCCGCCGTTCGACCTCGTCGAAGCTGAATCAGAGCTCGTCGCCGGCTTCATGGTCGAGTACGGCTCGACGCCGTATCTGCTGTTCATGCTCGGCGAATATGTCGCGATCGTCACGATGTGCGCGCTGGCGACGATCCTGTTCCTCGGAGGCTGGCTGCCGCCGGTGGATCTGCCGCCCTTCAACTGGGTGCCGGGGATCATCTGGTTCTCGCTCAAAGTGTTCTTCATGTTCTTCCTGTTCGCGATGGCAAAGGCGATCGTGCCGCGCTACCGCTACGACCAATTGATGCGCCTCGGCTGGAAGGTTTTCCTGCCGCTGTCGCTGGCGATGGTGGTCGTGGTGGCCGGTGTGCTGCATTTCGCCGGCATCGCGCCGAAGTGAGGGCCGTCATGGGTATCAACATCAACGCCACCGCACGCTCGCTCCTGCTGTCGGAATTCGTCTCGGCGTTCTTCCTCGCCATGCGCTATTTCTTCCAGCCGAAGCCGACGCTGAACTATCCCTTCGAGAAGGGCCCGATCTCGCCGCGCTTCCGCGGCGAGCATGCGCTGCGCCGCTATCCGAACGGCGAAGAGCGCTGCATCGCCTGCAAGCTGTGCGAAGCCATTTGCCCGGCGCAGGCCATCACCATCGAGGCCGGCCCGCGCCGCAACGACGGCACCCGCCGCACCGTGCGCTACGACATCGACATGGTGAAGTGCATCTATTGCGGCCTCTGCCAGGAGGCCTGTCCGGTCGACGCCATCGTCGAAGGTCCGAACTTCGAGTTCGCGACCGAGACCCGCGAGGAACTGTTCTATGACAAGGCCAAGCTGCTCGCCAATGGCGACCGCTGGGAACGCGAGATCGCGAAAGCGATCGAGCTCGACGCGCCGTACCGGTGAGATGAGAGCATGATCCTTCCCGCGCTGTTCTTCTATCTCTTCGCCGGCGTCTGCGTCGCCTCGGCGGTGATGGTGATTGTCTCGCGCAATCCCGTGCACTCCGTGCTGTACCTGATCCTGGCCTTCGTCAACGCCTCCGGCCTGTTCGTGCTCATGGGCGCCGAATTCCTCGCGATGATCCTGATCGTCGTCTATGTCGGCGCCGTCGCGGTGCTGTTCCTGTTCGTGATCATGATGCTCGACGTCGACTTCCTCGAGCTGCGCGAGGGCTTCATCGAGTACCTGCCGGTGGGCCTCGTGATCGGCGGCATCTTCCTGTTCGAACTGCTGCTCACCGTCGGCTTCTGGGTCATCAACCCCGGCGTCTCCAAGACGATCACGGCGGCGATCCCGACCAATGTCAGCAACACCGAGGCGCTCGGGCTCGTGCTCTATACGAAGTACATCCACTACTTCCAGCTCGCGGGCATGGTGCTGCTGGTCGCCATGATCGGCGCCATCGTGCTGACGCTGCGCCACAAGGCGAACGTGAAGCGGCAGGACATCAACGTTCAGAATGCACGCACGCCCGAGATGGCGATGGCGATGCGCAAGGTGGCGTCGGGGCAGGGGCTCCAGGACAGCGACGCGGCGGAGTGGGTGAAATGACGATCGGGCTCGGACATTATCTGGCGGTCGGCGCGATCCTGTTCACGCTCGGGATCCTCGGCATCTTCCTGAACCGCAAGAACATCATCGTCATCCTGATGTCGATCGAGCTGATCCTGCTCTCGGTCAACATCAACCTCGTCGCGTTCTCGACCTTCCTCGGCGACATCGTCGGCCAGGTCTTCGCATTGCTGGTGCTGACTGTTGCGGCCGCGGAAGCCGCGATCGGTCTCGCCATCCTGGTGGTCTATTTCCGCAACCGCGGCTCGATCGCGGTTGAGGACGTCAATCTGATGAAGGGCTGAGCTCAGTCATGGTTCAGGCGATTGTCTTTCTGCCTCTGCTGGGCGCCATCCTTGCTGGCCTGATCGCGCTATTCGGCGCGCATGCCCGCAACCCCTCGGGCGATGAGGTCGAGCATCACGGCGATCATGGCCACGGCGACGCGCACGCGTCGGCGGCCCATGACGACCATGGTCACGACGATCACGGTCATGATGACCACGGCCATGGCCCGGTCGAGCCGCCGGCCGCGGGCTCGCGCGGCGCCGAGCTGATCACGACCGCGCTGCTGTTCGTCTCGGCGGCGCTGTCCTGGATGACGCTGGTCGATGTCGGCTTCATGCACCACGACATGCGGATTCCGCTGTTGCCCTGGATCATGTCGGGCGACCTCCAGGTCTACTGGACGCTGCGGGTCGACACGCTCACCGCCGTGATGCTGGTGGTGGTGACGACCGTGTCCTCGCTCGTGCACCTCTATTCCATCGGCTACATGGACGAGGATCCGTATCGGCCGCGCTTCTTCGGCTATCTCTCGCTGTTCACCTTCGCCATGCTGATGCTGGTGACGGCCGACAACCTCGTGCAGCTGTTCTTCGGCTGGGAAGGCGTGGGTCTCGCCAGCTATCTCCTGATCGGCTTCTGGTACCAGAAGCCGTCGGCGAACGCGGCGGCGATCAAGGCCTTCGTGGTCAACCGCGTCGGCGATTTCGGCTTCGCGCTCGGCATTTTCGCGATCTTCATGCTGACGAGCTCGACCGATTTCGAGACCATCTTCCATGCAGCTCCGAGCCTGACCGGCAAGACCATCGACTTCCTCGGCTGGCACGCCGACGCGCTGACCCTGACTTGCCTCCTGCTGTTCATGGGCGCGATGGGCAAGTCGGCGCAGTTCCTGCTGCACACCTGGTTGCCGGACGCGATGGAAGGCCCGACCCCGGTCTCCGCGCTGATCCACGCCGCGACCATGGTCACCGCCGGCGTGTTCATGGTGGCGCGCCTGTCGCCGCTGTTCGAACTCGCCCCGAACGCGCAGGCCGTCGTGATGTTCTTCGGCGCCACCACGGCGTTCTTCGCCGCGACCATCGGTCTCGTCCAGAACGACATCAAGCGCATCGTCGCGTACTCGACCTGTTCGCAGCTCGGCTACATGTTCGTGGCGATGGGAGCAGGGGCCTATTCGGTCGGCATGTTCCACCTGTTCACGCACGCCTTCTTCAAGGCGCTGCTGTTCTTGGGTTCCGGCTCGGTGATCTACGCGATGCACCACGAGCAGGACATCCGCAACATGGGCGGCCTCTGGCGCAAGATCCCCTACACCTATGCGGTGATGGTGATCGGCACGCTGGCGCTCACGGGCTTCCCGCTCACGGCGGGCTATTTCTCCAAGGACGCGATCATCGAGTCCGCCTACGCCTCGCATAATCCGTTCGCGATGTACGGCTTCCTGATGACGGTCGTCGCCGCCGGCCTGACCTCGTTCTACTCCTGGCGCCTGATCTTCAAGACCTTCCACGGCGAGCCCCATGACGAGCATCACTACGAGGCCGCGCATGAGGCTCCGCTCTGGATACTGATCCCGATCGGCGTTCTCGCGGTCGGCTCGATCGTCGCGGGCTTCCCGTTCAAGGAGCTGTTCGCCGGTCACGGCGTCGAGGAGTTCTTCCGCGAGTCCGTGAAGATGAACCCGCACATCATCGAGGAGATGCACCACATCCCCGAGACCATCGCCATCCTGCCGACGGTGATGATGGTGCTGGGCTTCCTGGTGTCGTATCTGTTCTACATCCGCCGGCCGTATCTGCCGGTCGAGCTCGCGAACACGCAGCCGATGCTGTACCAGTTCCTGCTCAACAAATGGTACTTCGACGAGCTCTACGATCTCATCTTCGTCCGCCCGGCGAAGTGGATCGGCTATCAGCTCTGGAAGAAGGGTGATGGCTTCATCATCGACGGTCTCGGTCCCGACGGTATCTCGGCCCGCGTGCTGGACGTCACCCGCAACGTGGTGAAGATCCAGACCGGCTATCTCTATCACTACGCGTTCGCCATGCTGATCGGCGCCGCCGGCCTGATCACCTGGTTCATGTTCGGCTTTGGAGGCCAGTAAATGACAACCTGGCCAATCCTTTCGGTCACGACGTTCCTGCCGCTGGTTGGCGCGCTGATCGTCTATCTCAGCCGAGGCGATGACGAGGCGGCCCGGCGCAATGCGCGCTGGATCGCGCTGTGGACCACGCTGATCACCTTCGCGGTGTCGGTGATCCTGGTGATGCGCTTCGATCCGTCGAGCGCCGACTTCCAGTTCGTCGAGAAGGCGAACTGGCTCGCCACCGGCATCACCTACCACATGGGCGTCGACGGCATCTCGCTGCCGCTGGTGATCCTGACCACCGCCATCATGCCGTTCTGCATCATCGCGAGCTGGAAGGCGATCACCAACCGCGTCCGCGAATACATGATGGCGTTCCTGATCCTGGAAACGCTGATGATCGGCACCTTCTCGGCGCTCGATCTCGTGCTGTTCTACCTGTTCTTCGAGGGCGGCCTGATCCCGATGTTCCTGATCATCGGCGTCTGGGGCGGTCCGCGCCGGGTCTACGCGTCGTTCAAGTTCTTCCTCTACACGCTGCTCGGCTCGGTGCTGATGCTGCTCGCCATCATGGCGCTGTACTGGAACGGCGGCACCACCGACATCCCGACCCTGATGCACACCGCCGTGCCGCGATCCCTGCAGACCTGGGCGTGGCTCGCCTTCTTCGCGTCGTTCGCGGTGAAGATGCCGATGTGGCCGGTGCACACCTGGCTCCCCGACGCCCACGTCGAGGCGCCGACCGCGGGCTCGGTGGTTCTGGCCGCGATCCTGCTGAAGATGGGCGGCTATGGCTTCCTGCGCTTCTCGCTGCCGATGTTCCCCCTGGCCTCGCACGACTTCGCGCCGCTGATCTTCACGCTCTCCGCGATTGCGATCATCTACACCTCGCTGGTGGCGCTGATGCAGGAGGACATGAAGAAGCTGATCGCGTACTCGTCAGTGGCGCATATGGGCTTCGTCACCATGGGCATCTTCGCCGGCACTATGCAGGGCGTCGCCGGCGGCGTGTTCCAGATGATCTCGCACGGCATCGTCTCCGGCGCGCTGTTCCTCTGCGTCGGCATCGTCTACGACCGCATGCACACCCGCGAGATCGCGGCCTATGGCGGCCTCGTCAACCGGATGCCGCTCTACGCGCTGACCTTCATGATCTTCACCATGGCCAATGTCGGTCTGCCCGGCACCTCCGGATTCGTCGGCGAGTTCATGACGCTGCTCGGCACCTTCAAGGTCTCGATCCCGACCGCGTTCTTCGCGACCTTCGGCGTGATCCTGTCGGCCTGCTACGCGCTGTGGCTGTACCGCAAGGTCGTGTTCGGGGCGCTGGTCAAGCCGTCGCTGGCGAGCATGAAGGATCTCACTTTCCGCGAGTGCGTGACGCTGTTCCCGCTGATCGCGCTGACGATCCTGTTCGGCGTCTATCCGAAGCCGGTGCTCGACATGTCGGCAGTCTCGGTCCAGCAACTCGTCAATAATTACAACACCGCTGTGACGGCCGTGAAGGCCGCCGCACTGCTCCAGTGATCGGGCAGGTCAGGATATCGCCATGAGCTTTGAGACTGCAGGTTATCAACTGGCGCCGGTGCTGCCCGAGATTGTGCTCGCGGTCGGCGCCATGGCACTCTTGATGCTGGGGGCCTATCGCGGGCAGGAGACCACCAAGACCGTCACGACGCTTTCGGTCCTGCTGCTGGTCGTGGTCGGCGTGCTCGTCTACGCACAGCCTGCGGGCAAGCACGTCACCTTCGGCGGCAGCTTCATCGTCGACGATTTTGCCCGCTTCATGAAGATCCTGGCCCTGATCGGCTCGGCGGTGACGCTGGTGCTGTCGACCGAGTTCCTGTCGGACCCGTCGCGCCGGATCTTCGAATACGCGATCCTGGTGCTGCTCTCGACGCTCGGCATGATGGTGCTGATCTCGGCCGGCGACTTGATCTCGCTCTATCTCGGCCTCGAGCTGATGTCGCTCGCGCTCTATGTCGTGGCGGCCTCGAACCGCGACAACGCCAAGTCGACCGAAGCCGGCCTGAAGTACTTCGTGCTCGGCGCGCTGTCCTCGGGCATGCTGCTCTACGGTTCCTCGCTGGTCTACGGCTTCACCGGCACGGTCAGCTTCACCGGCATCGCGGCGGCCGCGACGGTCTCGAATATCGGCCTGGTGTTCGGCCTGGTCTTCCTGCTCGCCGGCCTCTGCTTCAAGGTCTCGGCCGTGCCGTTCCACATGTGGACGCCTGACGTCTACGAGGGCGCGCCGACGCCGGTCACCGCCTTCTTCGCCTCGGCGCCGAAGGTGGCCGCGCTCGCCGTTTTCACGCGCGTCACGCTGACCGCGTTCCCCGGCATCGTCTCGCAGTGGCAGCAGATCCTGGTGTTCGTGGCGATCGCCTCGATGGCGCTCGGCTCTTTCGCCGCGATCGGCCAGTCCAACATCAAGCGCCTGATGGCTTATTCCTCGATCGGCCACATGGGCTTTGCCCTGGTCGGCCTCGCCTCCGGCACGGTCGAGGGCGCGCAGGGCGTCTTGATGTACATCGTGATCTATGTGGCGATGACGCTCGGCTCGTTCTCGGTCATTCTGGCGATGAAGCGCAACGGCCAGGCCGTCGAGAAGATCAGCGATTTCGCCGGTCTGTCGCGGACCAATCCGCTGCTCGCCTTCATGTTCGCGATGCTGCTGTTTTCGCTCGCCGGAATCCCGCCGCTCGCCGGCTTCTTCGCCAAATGGTACGTCTTCGTCGCCGCCATCAAGGCGAACCTGTTCACGCTCGCCGTCATCGGCGTGTTGACCAGCGTCGTGGGCGCCTACTACTACCTGACCATCGTTAAGACGATGTACTTCGACGAGCCGGCCGGTCAGGTCGATCCGGTGCGCGTCGAGGTGAAGACTGTGCTGGCTGTCTTTGGCCTGTTCAACATCCTCTTCGCGCTGTTCGCGGGCCCGGTGGTGAGCGTCGCCTCCGCCGCGGCAAAGTCGCTGTTTTAGGATGGGGTTCGCGCTCGGTCCTCGCGCACTCTCGGCGGGCTACAAGCTCGCAGCTTTCGAACGGACCGGCTCGACCAACACCGACGCCATCGAGCACGCGCGGGCCGGCGAACGCGGCCCGATGTGGTTCGTCACCTCCGACCAGACCGCCGGCCGCGGCCGCCGCCAGCGCGCCTGGATCGCGCCAAAGGGCAATCTCGCCGCCAGCGTCCTCGAGGTCCTGGATATTGCGCCTGCAGTCGCCGCCACCATCGGGTTTGCGGCGGGGCTTGCGGAAGAGGCGGCGCTGGAGAAGGTCAGCCTCGAGGCCGCGTTGCGGCTTGGTCCTGAGCGGCCCAGATACGCCCTGAAATGGCCGAATGACGTCCTCGCGGGCGGCAAGAAGCTGGTCGGCATTGGCCTCGAAGCCGAGGCTATCGGCGATCGTCTCGCCGTCGTCGTCGGCATCGGCACCAACGTCGTGGCGGCGCCGGAGGGGACGCCGACGCCGGCCGTTTCGCTGGCCGCACTCGGCGTCCAGATCAGCGCGGAAGAGCTGTTCTCGGCGCTGTCGGACGCCTGGGTCGAGTTCCTCGGCATCTGGAACAATGGCCGCGGCTTTGCGGAGATCCGCAAACTCTGGCTGGAGCGCGCCTGCGGCCTCGGCGAACGGGTCGCGATCAACACGGGAACGATGACGCTGGAAGGCATTTTCGACACCATCGACGACACTGGCTGCCTGATCGTCCGCACCGTTGACGGCCGACGCCTGCCGGTGGCGGCCGGCGAGGTGTTCTTCGGCTCGGCCGCCTCCGTGGGAGCTGCGTGATGGCGAAGCCTGACGAACTGGTATTTGCGCCGCTCGGCGGCGTCGGCGAGATCGGCATGAATTTGTCGATCTACGGCCTCGGCAACCGCCAGCAGCGCGCCTGGCTGGCGGTCGATCTCGGCGTCTCCTTCGGCGACGAGGAGCATCTGCCGGGCATCGACCTGATCATGCCCGACATCAGCTTCCTGGAGAAGGAACGCAAGAATCTGATGGGCCTGGTGCTCACCCACGCCCATGAGGACCATTTCGGCGCCATCATCGACCTCTGGCCGAAGCTGAAATGCCCGATCTATGCCACGCAGTTCAGCGCGGCGCTGTTCGAGGCCAAATGCGCCGCCGAGCGCAACGCGCCGAAAATCCCCGTGACGGTGGTGCCGTCGGGCGGCCGCGTCGATATCGGCCCGTTCAACGTCGAGTTCATTCCCGTCGCGCATTCGATCCCGGAAGCGCACGCGCTGGCGATCCACACTGACGTCGGCACGGTGCTGCACACCGGCGACTGGAAGATCGACCCGACCCCGACGCTCGGGAGCCCGACCGACGAGAAGCGGCTGCGCGAACTCGGCGAGGAGGGCGTGCTCGCCCTGATCGGCGATTCCACCAATGCCGTGCGTGACGGCCGCTCGCCCTCGGAAGCCGAGGTCGCGCGAACCATCATCGATCTGGTCAAGGGCGCCAAGGGTCGCGTCGCGGTGACGACCTTCGCCTCCAACGTCGCGCGCATCAAGGCCGTCGCTGCCGCGGCCAGGGCTGCCGATCGCGAGGTCGTCGTGGTCGGCCGCGCCATGGAGCGCGTGGTGCAGGTCGCGCGCGAGACCGGTTATCTCGACGGCGTGCAGAACTTCCGCTCGCCCGAGGTCTACGGCCATCTTCCGCAGGACAAGGTGCTGGCGCTGTGCACCGGCAGCCAGGGCGAGCCGCGCGCGGCACTGGCGCGCATCGCCAATGACGACCATCCCGAGATCACGCTCAACCGCGGCGACAGCGTGATCTTCTCCTCGCGCACCATCCCGGGCAACGAGAAGGCCGTCGGCTCCATCATCAACAATCTGGTGCTGCAGGGCGTCGAGGTCCTTACCGACCGCGACCATCTGGTCCACGTCTCCGGCCATCCCCGCCGCGACGAATTGCGCGACATGATCGCCTGGACCAAGCCGCAGCTCCTGATCCCCGTCCATGGCGAGGCGCTGCACCTGAACGAGCATGCCAAGCTCGCGCGCGCCGCCGGCGTGCCGCGCGTCCTGGTCGTTCGCAACGGCGACCTGATCAAGCTCGGCCCGGGTGATCCCGGCATCATCGGCGAGGTGCCCTCCGGCCGGATCTACAAGGACGGCACGATCTTGGAGGACTCCAAGTCCCGCGCCGTGGTCGAGCGTCGCCGCATGGCTTTCTCCGGCTGCGCCTTCGTCGCGGTCGCGATGACGGAGCAGGGCGAGCTTGCCGACGATCCCGAGGTCGATCTCGTCGGCATTCCCGAGAAGAACCGGGACGGCGAGCCCTTCGACGACATCGTCTTCGACGCCGTGGTCTCCACCATCGAGGGCCTGCCGAAGGCGCGCCGCCGCGATGCGGATGCCCTGGCTGAGTCGGTGCGACGCGCTGTCCGGGCCGTCATCAACGAACATTGGGGCAAAAAGCCCCCCTGTCTGGTACACGTCCTGACGGTGTAGTTGAGCATGGTCTTCGGATCATGCGCTGAGGGAGAAGAAACATGCTGGGTCGCCTCAACCACGTCGCGATCGCGACCAAGGACGCCGTCAAGTCCGCCAAGATCTATGGCGCCGCGTTCGGGGCGCAGATCTCGGAGGCGGTCGCGCTGCCCGAGCATGGCGTCACCACCGTGTTCGCGACGCTGCCCAATACCAAGATCGAGTTCATCGAGCCGCTCGGCGAGGCCTCGCCGATCGCGAAGTTCCTCGAGCGCAATGCCGACGGCGGCATCCACCATATCTGCTACGAGGTCGTCGACATCATCGCCTCGCGTGACACGCTGGTGAAGGAGGGCGCGCGGGTGCTCGGCGACGGCGTGCCGAAGATCGGCGCCCACGGCAAGCCGGTGCTGTTCCTGCACCCGAAGGACTTTTCCGGGGCGCTGGTCGAAATCGAGCAGGCGTAGGGCGCCGGATCATGGCCATCCAGATATCGACCGCGCTTGCGATCTACTTCGTCATCTGGTGGATCGCGCTGTTTCTGACGCTGCCGTTCGGCGTGCGCAGCCAGCACGAGGACGGCGTCGGCGCGCCCGGCACCGACCCCGGCGCACCGGTCCTGACGCGGATGAGAGGCAAGCTGATCTGGACCACGATCATCTCGGCGATCATCTACGGGATCGGCATCGCGGCCTATCATGCCGGCTATCTTTCGATCGAGCGCTTGTCCAGATTGATGGGAATGCCGTTCTAGACGTTTTTGCCGACAATATTGCTTTGGGGGAAACGAATGACTTTTCAGCGGATCGTCATCGCGCTTCTGGTGCTGATCGTCGCCGGCCTTGGCGCCATCGGCTATTTCGAGTGGAAGATGGCCGTGCAGGTCCGAACGCTGAAGGCGTTCGTCGAGGGCTCTGTCTTCAACGAAGCCGTGATGGCCTGCGAGCAGGCCAAGAGTTCGACGCCGTTCAAGTGGAACGGGGGCAAGAGCACCTCGGTGATCGGCCTGAACTCGGTCAAGCTGGACAAATACACCGTCAGCGCCAGCTACACGCTGGTGGCGGACAGCGTCTATTGTGATTACGATCCCATCAAAAGAAAGGCCGAGATCGGCTCAAGCTTCCTGGAGCGGGAGTAACGATCCGGCCATGCCAAGAGCATGATCCGGAAACGTGCGAAGCGGTTTTCCGATAAGATCGTGCTCAAATATCATGGGGTGGGATCGTCATGGCCGACGCGGGGGACTACCGGATTCTGCATGAGGCGGCCTTGCGGGACTATCTCGCGGGCATATCCGACCTGAAGGCACTGCTCGGTGGCGAGCCGGCCGCCTGGGAGATCACCGAGGTCGGCGACGGCAATCTCAATCTCGTCTTCATCGTCAAGGGCACGCGCGGCGGCGTCGCCGTGAAGCAGGCGCTGCCCTACGTTCGCCTCGTCGGCGAGAGCTGGCCGCTGCCGCTGTCGCGGGCCCATTACGAATATCTCGCCTTGTCGAAGCAGGCCCAGCTCGCGCCCGGCCTCGTGCCGGCCCTGCTGCACCACAACGAGACGCTGGCGCTGACGGTGATGGAGCTGCTCGAGCCCCACATCATCATGCGCAAGGGGATGGTCGCCGCAACGCAATATCCCGGTTTCGTGGACGACATCACCACCTTCATGGCGCGCACCCTGTTCTTCACCTCCGACCTCGCCCTGTCGGCGGCCGAGAAGAAGCAGGGCATCGCCGCCTTTGCCGGCAACCACGCGCTGTGCAAGATTACCGAGGATCTGATCTTCACCGATCCCTACCGCATTGCCGAGCAGAACCGGTGGACTGCGCCTTATCTCGACCGCCTGGCCGCAGGGCTGCGCGATGACATGGAGCTGCATGTCGCGATCTCCCGGCTGAAGCTGAAGTTCATGGCAAGTCCCGAGGCGCTGCTCCACGGCGATCTCCACACCGGCTCGATCATGGTGACGGAGAGCCAAACGCGGGTGATCGACCCCGAATTCGCGTTCTACGGCCCGATGGGATTCGACGTCGGCGCCGTGCTTGCGAACCTCCTGATGGCCTATTTCGCCTCCGCCGGCCACGAGCGCACGCCGGGTGAGCGGCAGGCGTTCGAAAGCTGGGTACTGGAGACGGTCGAGCAGGTCTGGAACGAGTTCGCCCGCAAGTTCCTCGATCTCTGGCGCGCTGGCGCCACCGGCGATGCCTATCCGGCATCGCTCTTTGCCGGCGAGAAGGGCGCTGCATGCCTGGAAGCCGAGCGGCAGGCTTACATGCAGCGGCTATTCACTGACACCGTCGGCTTCGCTGCCGCCAAAACCCTCCGCCGTATCTTCGGCCTGGCCCACAACATCGACTTCGAGCTGATCGAGGACCCGCGGAGGCGGGCGATCAGCGAGGCGCGCGCGGTGCGGCTGGCGAGGGCGATGATGGTGGAGGCGGGGGCATTTCCGAACATCTCGGACGTCACCGGCGCAGCGCGAAAACTGCGCGATTGGCAGCCGGAGTTTGCGAACGGCTAGGGGCCGATGCGCTTCAATAAAGCCGCATCGGCAGCAGGACGCCGTCCGTGCCGGCCAGCAGACCCCAGGTCTCGTTGGCCGCGACCTCGAACTCCCGGCTCTGGACCGTGCCGCCCTCGATCTTGAGGGTGACCTTGTACTTGCCGGGCGGCAGATCGATCTTTTGGCTGTCCGGTATTTCGGCTGCGGCGGAGTCGGAGTGCGCCAGTTTCTCGCCGGCGTGCGCCGCCAGCTTGATGGTCTGGTCGGCGACGGTGATGACCGCCCCGTCGTCCGACTTGTTGCCGAGCATCAGCTTTGCCTGCCTCGGCCTCGGCAGGAGGCCGGCATTCGCGATACCCGGCTTGCGCAGCGAAAGTTCGGCGATTGTCCTGTCGTCCTGACGGGAAAGCCGGACCAGGACCGGTCCACGGGCCGTCGTGAAGGTGATCACGGCCCGGTCCGGTTCGACCACCGTCTCGATCCAGCCACGCTTGCCGAGCTCGGCGCGATAGAAGCCGAGCACCGCCGCGAGATCGCGCGGGGTCTCGGCGTAGACCGACGTGATGAACGGCGAATTCTTCGCCGTCGCGATGCTCCAGCTCTCGGGCAGTGGCAGACCGGTGCCCTGGGAAACCCTGGCTTCGAAACCCGCACCTGCGCCCCGCGCGACCGCTCTGACGGGGATGCTGAGCAGTCGTTCGACGAAATTACCCGGAGTGTCATGGCCCCGGACCGCCCACCACGTTTCGTCAAGATAGTCGTTCACGCCGGTGGTGCGACTCCAGCTGAACCGGATGCTGTCCGCCTCGCTGTACCGGCCGAGGCTGGCCGCGACCGGGCTTGCCAGCACGGCCGTGGCGGCGAGCAGTCCGCCCGCGAGCAAGATACCTAGCGTTCGGCGATTCATTTTTTCCGCGATCCCTGGGGCTCAGATAACGATCCTGAGCTTGGTCGCGTTGATCACGAAAAATGTTCACTGCCCTTGGTCGCTCATGATGCACCGCAATCGGCGGCTTGCACCGCTTGGGACGCAACCTGGCCTCCGAGGGTCTCGCGAGCGCCGCGTTCCGGAACCCGTCGCCATCAAAACGAAGCTTGCGTTCGACGGGCTACGAATGATCAAATCCCTGATCGGAATGCCTGCGTTGTTGGGGGACACATGATGTTCAGGATGATCGCGATCGTCGCTGGTTTGGGGCTGGCGCTCGCCACCTCGGCGGAGGCCCAGGCGCCGCGCAAGGGCGGAACCATCCGCATGACGGCGCCCTACGGTTCGAGTTTCACGAGCCTCGATATTCACACCACGCAGCGCGCCCAGGACGAGATCTACGCCAAGGCGCTGCATCGGTCGCTCTACATCTGGAATTCCGCGGAGGGCAAGCCGGTTCTGGAGCTCGCCAAGGAGGACGTGGTCTCGGGCGGCGGTCTCGTTCACACCTTCAAGCTGCGCGACGACGCCTATTTCCACAACGGCCGCAAGATGACCGCCGACGACGTCATCTGGTCCTACAACCGCATCATGGACGGCACCAAGGCCTATCCCGGCGCGCGCTTTGTCCGGGTGATCGAGGGCGCGGCCGCGGTCGAGAAGGGCCAGGCCAAGGAGATCTCCGGCCTGAAGAAGATCGACGACTTCACCCTCGAAATGAAGCTGACCGAGAAAGTCGATCCGGGCTTCTACTTCTTCACCGCGCTGACCTCGATCTATCCGGCCGACGAGGCCGCCAAGGAGAGCTTCATCCAGAAGCCGATCGGTCTCGGGCCGTTCAAATTCGTCGAGCACGTGCCGGGATCGCGCATCGTTCTGGAGCGGTGGGACCGGTTCTACAAGCCCGGCAAGCCCTACGCCGACAAGGTCATCGTGTCGATCATGGGTGAGGCCGCGGCGCGCGATGTCGCCTTCCGCAACAAGGAGATCGACACCTCGGTGCTCGGGCCCGCCCAGTATGTCGCCTATCAGTCCGACGCCGACCTCAAGGGCACCATCGTCGAGGTCGCCGAGGTCTTCACGCGCTATATGGGCATGAACCCCTCGTTCAAGCCGTTCACCGACAAGCGCGTCCGGCAGGCGATCAACTACGCGATCGATACCGACCTGATCATCAGCAAGCTGGTCAAGGGCAAAGCCTATCGCGCCACCAGCTGGCTGCCGTTGACGTCTCCAGCCTACGACAAGGCGATGAAGCCTTACCCCTACGATCCCGCCAAGGCCAAGCAGCTGCTCGCGGAGGCCGGCTATCCCTCCGGCTTCGAGTTCGAATGGACCACCAGCCAGAATGAAAGCTGGGGCCTGCCGATCGTCTCGGCCGTGATCCCGATGCTGGACAAGGTCGGCATCAAGGCGAAGGTCAAGCAGGTCGAGACCGCGGTGCTGGCCGAGGTGGTGCGCAGCGGCGACTACCAGGCCTTCATCTATTCCCAGGCGACCGGCCCGGATCCCCAGGCCGCGCTCAAATGCTTCCACTCCTCGACGCCGCAGCCGGCCTGCAACTACATGAACTACAAGAATGCCGATTTCGACAAGCTGATCGATGCGGCAGGGCAGGCCGACGATCCCGCAAAGCGCACCGAGCTGCTGCAAAAGGCCAATGCGCTGCTCTATGAGGAAGCGCCGGTCTGGTTCTTCAACTACAACAAGGCGGTCATGGCGGTGCAGCCGTGGCTCAAGGGCGTTCAGCTCAATGCGACGGAGCTGACCCATCAGAACGTCGAAGACCTCTGGGTCGACGAGACCTCGCCCGCGAAGTGACACGCGCTCTCGCGCTCCCTCCATCGCGACGAGCGGTGGGGGGAGAGAGGAAAAGCCTGGATGCTCTCGTTCCTGCTCCGCCGTCTTCTGCAAACCATTCCGACCGTGCTCGCTGTCGTGCTGCTGGTCTTCGTGCTGTTCAGCGTCGTTCCCGGCAGCATTGTCTCGAGCATGAGCGACGACAGCGATCCCCAGGTCGAGCTGCGCATGAAGAAGCAGCTCGGCCTCGACGATCCCCTCTATTGGCGTTTCGGCGCCTACATCGCCAAGCTCGCGACCGGTGACTTCGGCACCTCGTTCCGGACCCGCGAGCCTGTCACGACCATGATCGCCAAACGGGCCTGGCCGACGCTGCAGCTCATCTTCACGGCCATGACGTTTGCGATTTTGATCGGTGTTCCCCTTGGTTTCATCGCAGCGCTGAAACCCGGGGGCATCGTCGATACGCTCGCCATGGTGCTGGCGGTGTCGGGCCTTTCCATTGCCAAATTCTGGCTCGGGCTGGTGCTGATGTATCTGTTCGCGTTGAAGCTCGGCTGGCTGCCGAGCTTCGGCTATGGCGATGGAGGGCTGAAATATCTGCTCCTGCCGGCCGTGACGCTCGGCGTCTCGCCGATGGCGCTATTTGCCCGCACGACGCGCGCCGCGGTCCTCGAGATCATGACCGCTGATTTCGTCCGCACCGCGCGCTCGAAGGGCATGAGCGAGACGCGCGTCGTGAAGTGGCACGTGATGCGCAACGCGCTCGTCATCATTCTCACCACCGTCGGCCTTCAGTTCGGCGGGTTGATGGGGCAGGCGGTCGTGGTCGAGAAACTGTTCTCCTGGCCGGGCATCGGTTCGCTGCTGGTCGACAGTGTGCTCCAGCGCGACATTCCCGCCGTCCAGGGCTCCATTCTCGTGGTGGTGCTGGCCTTTCTCGCGATCAATCT
Source organism: Bradyrhizobium sp. 63_E2_N1_3 (assembly GCF_052076005.1). Lineage (NCBI taxonomy): Bacteria > Pseudomonadati > Pseudomonadota > Alphaproteobacteria > Hyphomicrobiales > Nitrobacteraceae > Bradyrhizobium > Bradyrhizobium sp. 63_E2_N1_3. The sequence goes on from NZ_CP197235.1 coordinate 4,261,194, forward strand.
GCTGATCGATGTGCTCTACGGCGTGATCGATCCCAGGATCAGATACGCATGAAGCTCCGCGCCAATCTCATCATCGGTGGCGCGCTGTTCGCGCTCGCGATCCTGGTCGGCCTGCTCGCGCCCTGGCTGGCGCACACCGATCCCGTCATGGACGCCAACCTCATGAACGCGGAGGAGCCTCCGAGCTGGACCTGGTGGTTCGGCACCGACGACCAGGGCCGCGACATCTATTCCCGCGTCGTCTACGGCGCCCGCGTCTCGCTGACCGTCGGCATCGTCTCGCAGCTCATCAACAGCGTCATCGGCGTCGCGCTGGGCTTGAGCGCGGGCTATTGGGGCGGCTGGTGGGACGATTTCGTCAACGGCCTGACCAATCTGATGCTCGCGATCCCCTCGCTGATCTTCGCGCTCGCCATCATGGCGGTGCTTGGCCCTGGCCTCACGAGCCTGCTGATCGCGCTCGGCCTGACCAACTGGTCCTTTACCTGCCGGATCGCACGGGCCTCAGCGCTGTCGCTGAGGAGCCAGGGCTATGTGCAGGCGGCGACCGTGCTCGGCTACGGCGATCTGCGGATCATGGTCACGCAGCTCTTGCCGAACATGTTAGGGCCGATCGTCGTCATCGGCACGCTCGGCATGGGCAGCGCGGTGCTGTCCGAAGCCGCCTTGTCGTTCCTCGGCCTCGGCGTCCGCCCGCCCTTTCCGAGCTGGGGCAGCATGTTGTCGGATGCGCGCGAGCAGATCACGACGGCGCCGTGGCTCTCGGTCTTTCCGGGCCTTGCCATCTTCCTGACGGTGCTCGGCCTGAACCTGCTCGGCGACGGCCTGCGCGACATTCTCGATCCCCAGTCGCGGAGCCGGCGGACATGACCGGCGCGCCGCTGATCGAAGTCGAGGATTTGCGTATCGATCTCGACGACGGAGCGAGGTGCGTTGCGGCGGCCGAGGGCATTTCATTCCGCATCGATCGAGGCGAGACATTTGGGCTGGTCGGCGAATCCGGCTGCGGCAAGAGCATCACGGCGCTCGCCTTGATCGGCCTGTTGCGGCAACCGTTGTCGATCGGCGGCGGCGTCATCCGGTTTGAGGGGCGGGAGATCCAGCACCTTTCCGCGGCCAGGCAGCGGGACCTGCGCGGCAATCGCATCGCCATGATCTTCCAGGAGCCGATGACGGCGCTGAACCCGGTCTCGCCGGTAGGACGGCAGATCGCCGAGATGTTCGTGCTGCACAAGGGCAAGAGCTGGCGGGAAGCCAACCAGCTCGCGGTCGAGGCGCTGGCGAGCGTCCGCGTCCCCGCACCGGAGCGGCGCGTCAACGATTACCCGCACCAGCTGTCCGGCGGCATGCGTCAGCGCGTCATGATCGCCATCGCCCTCGCATGCGGTCCGGACCTCCTGATCGCCGACGAACCGACCACCGCGCTCGACGTGACCGTGCAGGCCGAAATCATCGAGCTGATGCGCAATCTGTGCGCCGAGAGGGGGACGGCGATCCTGATGATCAGCCACGATCTCGGCCTCGTCGCCAATGTCTGCCGCCGTGTCGCCGTCATGTATGCCGGCCGCATCGTCGAGGAGCGCGGCTCCGCCGATATTTTCCGGGCGCCTTCGCATCCCTATACGCAGGGCCTGGTCGCCTCGCTGCCGCGGCTGGGCAGTCGGGCCGCGCTTGGCCGCACCAGGCTTAAGGAGATCGCGGGCGTGGTTCCAGCCATCACGAATTTCCCGGATGGCTGCCGGTTCAATCCGCGCTGTACGCAGGCCACCGAGATCTGCCGCACGGTTGCGCCGCAGACGGATTTGCTGGAGGCCGGCGGTTTCGTCCGGTGTTACCACCATGCATGAGCCGCAAGCCATGCAGGGGGAGGCGAGGCCGGACGACGACCTCATTCTCAGCGTCGAGGATCTCGCGGTTCATTTTCCGATGGGGGGCGGCTGGCTCGGCCGCAGCCGGCGGGTGCTCCGTGCCGTCGACGGCGTTGATCTCAGGCTGAGACGAGGCGAATGCCTCGGCCTTGTCGGCGAGTCCGGCTCGGGCAAGTCGACCGTCGCATTGTCGATCCTGGGTCTGTTGACGCCGACGCGCGGCCGCATCGTGCTGGACGGGCAGGTGGTGACGAACAGGCAAGCCGGCGACCGAAAGTCGCTGGCCCGCACCGTGCAGATCGTCTTTCAGGATCCCTACGCCTCGCTCAATCCGCGCCAGACCGTCCGCCGCACGCTGGAAGATCCCCTGCGTGTGCATGGTGTGACCGCAAAAAGCGAGATCGAGGACCGCGTGGCGACGATGCTGCGGCATGTCGGCCTGCGGCCGGAACAGGCCGATCGCTATCCGCATGAGTTCTCCGGCGGCCAGCGCCAGCGCATCGGGATTGCGCGCGCCCTGATCCTCAATCCCAGGATCGTCATCTGCGACGAGCCCGTGTCGGCGCTCGACGTCTCGATCCGCGCCCAGATCATCAATTTGCTGCTGGAATTGAAGGACACGCTCGGTCTTTCCTACATCATGATCAGCCACGACCTCGGCGTCGTCGAGCACATGAGCGACCGCGTCGCCGTCATGTATCTCGGCCGCATCGTCGAGAATGGCCACTGGCGCGAAATCTTCGAACGGCCGGCGCACCCCTATACGCAAGCCCTGATCGCCGCCATCCCCGATCCGCTGCGTCATGCGCCGCTAGCAACGACGGGGGGCGACCTTCCCAATCCGCTCAATCCGCCGAACGGATGCGCGTTCAGTCCGCGTTGCCGGTACGCGGAGGCCGTGTGTCGCCACGAGCCCGGTCCGGTGCTGGAAACGCGCGCCGATGGACATGAGGTGAGGTGCTGGCGGGCTGACGAGATTGCTGGGCAGACGCAATTGGCTTCGACCGGAGGCGGGCATCCCTAGGGATGGAAGGCGCGTCCGTCGCGGTCAAAAGCGTCGTTCCAGCGGCCCGCTAGTCACGTCCGGTCTGCCCTGACAGGCGGATGATTTTTGGGGCCCGCCCATGAGCCATCGCGTGGGGTTGATCCTTGGTGCGGTCCAATCGCGTACCGCCCTATTTTCATGTGTGCTACATGGTTCGGTAGCAAAATGTAGCAAGAAAGGCAGATCATGACTGACGATCAGGTCAATCTCGTCGTTCAGCACCTTTGCGAGCAATTGCACTTGGCGCTCCGGTTGAAGGGCAGCGAAGCACATCCACCAAACGCCAAGGATATTGGATTCGATCCGGCCTCCGTGAGAACCGTATTGCTGACCGGCTTGCGTTCGGCGGGTGTCACGACCCACCACGAGGCGGTCGGGAAGAGCGAAGAGCCGCCGTGGTCCTAAACACAAAACGCGGGGCAGGAGCCCCGCGCCGATGTCTCAGCTGGGTCAGCAGCAGACAAATCCACTACAGCGTCCATAGGTCCGTTAAGGGCCCACAACCGACGTTCGATATATCGTCCGTTCGCATCTCGGAACCGCGTCGCGGACGCCGTAGTTAACTGCTCGATTGTCTTCGGTTGACAAACGGCGGTCTCCACTGACCATCGAGGATATTGCTCTCGCCCAGTGGACGCGGATGTAAAGCGAGAACTGGCCACTCGCAGGCGGCCAGTTGCTCTCTTTGTCTACTTGTCTACGCTCTGTGATTTTGGCACCAGCGCGCAGCGTCAACCAACCGTCCCGACATTGAACGTTCGCTTCGCAGGGAACGTTGGCGGCATCTTGCCGCTCGCCTCAGCGCCAGGTTGCCGGTTCGCAGGGAGGCCTATTGAACGGACCTCCGGCATAACTGCCAACGTCTGGAGCCCGGACACAGTGAACGACGTTAGAGGTGGGGACGACTGCACCGGTTTTGTCGCGCCACGCCGACCTACGCCAGCTTGCCGGTTCGCAGGGAGGCTTATTGAACGGCCCTCCGGCAAAACTGCCAACGTCTGGCGCCCGGATGCAATGAACAACGCGGGACGGATGGACGGCTGCGCCGTTTTGGTCGTACCACGCGGCCATGGCCGGACTAGCGAACATGGCCGCGGCGATCAATCCTACCGAAGCAAGCTTCCTCATTTGCGCGTCTCCTTATGTGTCAATGATTGAACGACTGACTATCCTTTGCGGCTCATTCCTACCGAAGAGACTGCAAGCAACGTTTTGCGGTATCGACTATGCACATCATCAAGGTTGATCTATATCAACTTCGCCCGAATACGGCGGCTGATGACCGCTCTGGGTCAAACTACGAAAAACTCAACCTGAGCAAATTCAGTCCGTTATGCCCTATTTGATCGGACCTCAATGAGGCGTGCCGCCACTTCGCTGATGGGCCCAATTGCAGACAAACTTTGTTGAGGAGCCTTCGAGAAGCTCATCAAAAATCAGCGCCGAGGTCATGCGCTACGGCAGCTACCGACCGCCTCGCCACGCAGTAAGGCGCGGGATCCAACGCGGCACATTGATGCAGAACGCTTCGTATTCCGCGCCGAATGACCTTTTTAGCGTCGACTCTTCGTAGCCCACGACAAAAAGGTGGAAGGCGAGCCAGGCGACTGCGCCGTAGGCGAACAGCCCCCAATCGCCGAACAGGAGCGCCTGGCCGAAAATGACGGCGGCGACCGCCACGTAGATTGGATTGCGCACATAGCGATAGAGGCCGGTAACGACGAGATGTTGGGTCGGGGCGATCGGGGCCGGCGTGCCGAGCCCCTGCAGTGCGAAACGCGCGAATGAATCCACGAGCCCGGCTAAGCCGGCAAGAATTAGCGCGGCGCCGACGAAGCGCGTGAGCTCGACGCCGAGAAACGGCAACCTGAACTCCCAGCGTGAAATCCACCACGGGACCACCCCAGCCACCACGCAGGGCGCGAACACGAAGAAGATGGCGGTGCCGATGACAGCAGCAGTTCTTGGCATAGACACGATCCGTTCCCTGCTATTTTAACACACCGCACCGGGAGCGCGTCAGGTCCGCCTCGGGTCATGAACGACAAAGCTTGAACTGAGCACAATAGGTCTGCTTTCGGGCAAATTGCCACCAATCCGCGCTCGTTGTCCTGACAATGAGTGCAGCTAGCGCGCTACGGCGCGGAAGGCCCGGCGCGGACAACACCGGTGTTTCTGCTATAGTGCGATGTTCGAACTTGCGGGGCGGCTGCTTCAAGGGTTGAAATCATGCACAGAGCATCTGGATCATTACTACTTGCCGTCGTTTTTATTCTATTTGCTCCGCAAGTGCGGGCGCAGCAGATTCCGGCCGAAACCGTTCAGGGAATGCTTGCGGCCCAGATACGCACGCAAGGCTTCACTTGCGAAAAGCCACTCGGCGCAAAGAAGAACACGAAGGCGTCTCGACCTGATCGCGACGTTTGGGTTCTTAGATGCAGCAACGCCATGTATAAGATCACGCGGGTTCCCGATATGGCGGCGAAGGTCGAACCGCTGCCGTGAGCTCGGTGGTCTCTACGGGACCAGCGCCATGATGGACTTGTGCCGGTGTTTTGCCCGACGTCTCAAACGTCCTAGCGGCGAGGGCTCAAGCCATGCCTCACGGTCGCCTTAGCTTCCGCTGATGCCGACCAGACGCGGGCGGCGGTTTGCGAGCGGGTTCTCAGCTGGCAGGGCGCGCAGCCAGTCGCGGAAGCTGACGATCTCGGGGCAATCCGCGGTGCCTTCAGGCGCGATCAGCCAATCACCGAGGCCTGATCCCTCATTGACCCGGTCGCAGCGATAGCCCGGATGGCGGCCGAGACCGCGGGCGATCAGCAGATCGACCTTGCCCTCGACCAATTCGTGCAGGCCGGCCGGCTGGAGCACCCGCAATCCGAGCTCCGCATGGGCGCTGCGAAATTCCGCCAATTCGAGCCGGTGCAGGTCGAAGCTGCCATGGACCCCCAACTGCAGCAGCACCGCGCCCGCCGGCTTCAATTGCGAGGTCGCCTCCGCAATGTGACGAAAACCTTCGGAGACCCCGGGCAGATAGGCCTGACCGGCCGCGGTGAGAATGAGCTGCTTATGCAGCCGCTCGAACAACTGCACGCCGAGGCGTGCCTCCAGCGCTTTCACCTGCTGCCCCACGGCGGCGGGCGTCACGTGCAGCTCGTGCGCGGCCAGCTTGAAGCTGAGATGCCGCGCGGCAGCTTCGAATGCGCGCAGCGCGTTGAGCGGGGGAAGGGCGTAGGTCATCGCACCGCAGTTTGACACCGATGGGCCTTGGCCTTGCAATAGATTTTCTTGCGCTGAACCGCAGCAACAATGCTTTGATCGGCGCCGTCATCGCCGGATACGGTCGGCCCGCAATCCGGAGACCCCCCATGCCCCGTCGTTTAGATCATCTCGTCATTTGCGTCCGCGATCTGGAACAGGCCGCGCTGGATTGGCAGCGGCTCGGCTTCAACCTCACGCCGACCGGTGTGCATCCGTTCGGAACCAGCAACCGCCTGGCGCAGTTCGCCGACAATTTTCTGGAGTTGCTGGCCGTCACCGACAATGCGTTGGTGCCGCCAGCCACGCCGGGCCATTTCAGCTTCGCGGCCCACAACCGCGATTTTCTTGCGACCGCCGAGGGAATGTCGATGCTGGTCTTACACAGCACCGACGCCCATGCCGATGCCGTGCGTTTCAGGGCCGACCGCATCGGCGATTATGCGCCGTTCGATTTCGGCCGCGACGCGGTGCTCCCGGGCGGAGGCACGGCGCGCGTCGCGTTTTCGCTGGCCTTTGCCACCGATCCCGCCATGCCCGGGATCGCGTTCTTCACCTGCCAGCAGCGTCACCCGCCGGAACTGTTCTGGAAGGCGCAGTATCAGCGTCATCCCAACGGCGCCCTCCGCGTGGTCGAGGTGGTGATGTCGGCGGCGGAGCCGGTGGCGCATCGAGATTTCCTCGAGCGCCTCACGGAAAGCGCGGCCGAGCTTGCGCCCGGGCGGCTGACGATTGGTGAGCGCGGCAATCAGATCACCTTGCTCGGCCCGTCCGAACTGGCGCGCCGGCTACCGGGCCTCGCGAACAGCGCTTCGCCGCGCTTTTGCGCGGCGCGTCTGGCGGTCGCTGATCTGGATGCGACAGGGCGAACACTGAAACACAACGGCGTCGGCTTCGCGATGACCGGTGCCGTGCTGTTGGTGCCACCCGCCACCGCGCATGGTCTGGCGCTCGAATTCGTCGAACAGGAGGCAAGCTGACATGGCTCACATCGTCAACCACAATCCCGCAACGGTCCATCCTCCCGCCGGCGGTTACAGCATGGGACTTGAATTGACGCAGCATCGCCGACTGTTGTTCGTCAGCGGCCAGGTGCCCGAGAAAACCGACGGCACCGTGCCCGAAGGTTTCGAGGCGCAATGCGAGCAGGCCTGGCGCAACGTGATCGAGGTGCTCGCCGCCGCGGGGCTTGGCGTCGAGCATCTGGTCAAGGTCACCACGTTCCTGACTGACCGGACTCAAGTCGTGACCAACCGCACCATTCGCAGCAAGGTGCTCGGCGAACATCGGCCGGCGCTGACGGTCGTGGTCGTCGAGACCGTCGACAGCAAATGGCTGCTGGAGATCGAGGCGATCGCCGCGGAATGAAACCGGCTTCGCCAACCCTGCAATGAGCCCTCAGGTGTCCAATGGCTGAGAACATCCATCCCTTCTACGAGACGCATCGGAGCGCCATGGAGACCGCCATGCGCGATCGGCTCGAGTTTGCCGAAGCGATGTTGCGCGAGCGCACGCATGTCACCGACATCGACGGGATCAGGCGGGAGGTGATGGACGAATTCGAGATTGTCCTCACCCAGATGCCCTATGTCGGCGGCGCGGCAAGCCGCATGAGCGATTTCTTCATGCGCCTGATGGGATTCATGGCCATCAGCCGGGTGCTACGACGACACGGCGTGCCGGTGCCTGTGATTGGCGAGATCGAGCGAGACACCTACAAGGCGCAATTGCTGACCGTATCAGAAGCGGAGCGTCTCGCCTCAGGGCGGCAATTCATGTCGCCGGAGAACCAGGACTTGCTGCGCGAGCAGGCGGCAGGGAGCGTCACAAAGGCTCATCAGGAAGAGTTTCCGGAAGACTTCGTCTACGATTTCGTAGAGCCGGGTCCGCAAGACAGCTTCGAATTCGGCATCAACTACAAGGCCTGCGGCTTCTGCAAGCTCGCAGCGCGCCACGGGGACAAGGACATCCTGCCGAACATCTGCGGCCTCGATTTCGTCGCCTACGCAGCGCGAGGCATCCGTCTGGAGCGCACACAAACATTGGCGGGCGGCGCGAGCCACTGCAATTTCCGCTTCTCGCGGCTACCGCCGGATGAGGCTTTGAACCCATAAATCGGCCGCGCTGGCGGCTCGCGAAAGTCCGCTATGCCCCGGTAGCGATCAAATTGCGCATCGCATGCTTTGAGCCAGATCAAGGTAGAACTTCAGGCCGGCCATATCCTCAATGCTTGCCGACGTGGCGATGCAAAGTAGTTTGCGGCAGTGTGTCCGTCCTTGCGCTGGATCACGACATTGCAAGGAGATCGCCGATGATGGAGCCGCGCAATCGAGTTGTTCAAGTCAGCCTCTTCGGTGATCCCAAGAGGCTGGAGGTGGTCGACGCTCCCTTGCCGACCGCCAGCCGGGGCGAGATACGGGTCCGTGTACTTGCGTCGAGCCTCAACTACACCGAGGTGTTGATCAGGCGCCATCTATACCCGCAAACGATGGGCCCCCGGCCGCCGTTCGTAATGGGCTACGACGTGGTCGGGGCAATCGACCAGCTCGGTGAAGGCGTGCACGACTTTCGGATTGGCGACCGCGTGGCCGACATGACGGTGGTCGGGTCAAACGCCGACTATCGAACGCTTCGGGCGGACGACGTGGTCCGCGTGCCGGAGGGCGTAGACGCGGCGGAGGCGGCCACGTTGATCTTGACCTGGACGACCGCGTACCAGCTTCTGCACCGCGCGGCCCGGGTCCAGCGAGGCCAGCGCGTGCTCGTGCACGGCGCCGCCGGCGCCGTCGGCCAGGCGCTGCTCATGCTCGGGAGACTGGCCGGCATCGAGCTGTGGGGCACCGCGCGCGGCGAGCACATGGCGCTCGTCCGAGAGCTAGGGGCAACGCCGATCGACTACCAGCATGAGGACTTCACGCGGGTCCTGCCGGGCGGGTTCGACGTTATCGTCGACGGCGTTGGCGAAGACGGCTATCGCCGCTCATACGCGGCGCTCAAGCCAGGCGGCCTGCTCTGTGCCATCGGTTTCTCGGCAAGCGTGCAAGCGCAGCGTCGCATGCTCCCTATCGTGATGGAGATCGCGCGCCTTTACCTGTGGAGATTGTTGCCCGGCGGCAAGCGGGCCCGGTTCTACTCGGTAAATGCCATGCGGGCGCGACATCCCACCTGGTTCAAGGAGGACTTGGAGCGTCTGTTCGGGCTTTTGGCAACTGGTGCCATCCGGCCGCGCATCGCCGAGCGGATCTCCTTCGACGAGGTCGCCGATGCTCACCGTCGCCTCGAGACTGGTGGCCTCGAGGGCAAGCTCGTGCTGTGCCCGGATCTCTCGTCGCGACACAACCAGCGCGCCGCCTGAAACGGCGCTCCAGACATGTATCCGCGGATAGATTCCTGGATTGCTTCGCTGCGCTCGCAATGACGGAGTTTGGGTCGCGGTCCTGAGCCCATCGGCCTTAAAGGCACGGCGCCATGATGACGTTGTGCTCCTGTTTTGCCCGACGTGTCAAACGTCGTTGCGGCGGGGGCTCAAGCCACCTCGCGCCAAATTCTTCAATGATTTGTACTGTGCATGGGGTTGTTTTCGCGTTTTTGTTTTGAGGGCTGCCTACTCCGCCGCTTTTTCCCTGAGCCGCTGCGCGTAGACGTTGATGACCAGCGCCGCGAGCAGGATCAGGCCGCGGATCAGGATCTTCAGGAAGCTGTCGATGTTGACGTGGTCGAGGCCGTTATTGAGGACGCCGAGAACGAAGAGCCCGACGATGGTGTTGCCGATGCCGCCGCGGCCGCCGAACAGGCTGGTACCGCCGACGACGACGGCGGCGATGGAGTCGAGCAGATAGGTGTCGAACTCGTTCTGCTGCGCGCTGCCGAAATGGGCGACGCCGAGCATGCCGCCGATCCCCGAGCACACCGCCGAGATCACCATGACGGCGCCGAGGATGAGCTTGACGTTGAGGCCGGAATATTCGGCCGCCTCGCGGTTGCCGCCTACCATGTAGACGTAGCGGCCGAAGCGCGTGTAGGTCAGCACCAGATGGCCGCCAAGCAGCATGATCGCCGCGACGATGACGATCCAGGGGATCCCGCCGATCGAGCCCGAGCCGAGCGTGGCGATCAGGCCGGGCACCTTGTAGGCGATCTGGCCGCGCACCAGCAGCGCCGAGACGCCGGCCGCGATCTGCATCATGGCCAGCGTCATGATGAAGGAGGGGATGCCGATCACGGTCAGGCCGAGCGCGTTGACGAGGCCGAGCAGCGCGCAGAGCAGGATCGACAGGATGATCGCGACCGCGCCGGGCAGAGGGATGTTGGCGATGTTGACGTAGGATTCCTGCAGCGTGAAGTAGGCGACCGCGATGCCGGTGACGTTGGCGATGCTGGCGATCGAGAGGTCGATCTCGGCGCAGAGGATCACGAAGGTGAGGCCGACCGCGATGATGCCGGTCACCGACACCTGCGTCAGGATGTTGCCGAGATTGTCCAACGTCGCGAAGGAGGGGCTGGCAAGGGCGAAGAAGGCGGAGAGGAAGATCAGGGTGAGGAACGGCGCGATGTTGCGCATCTGCGAGCGCAGGAAGGGCGCAACGCCGCGCGGCCGCTGACCCGCCGCCAAAGCCGTCTCACTGCTCGCCATGGTGCTTCTCCGTCACGCCGCTTCCAGCAGGCGGTCCTTGCTGACCGGCTCGTTCTTGAATTCCCGCACCAATGCGCCGCGCTTGAGCACGAGGATGCGGTCGGCCAGCGACAGCACCGTTTCCGGCTCGGTCGACAGCACGATGACCGCGAGCCCCTTGGCGCGGAGATCGCGGACGATGTTGATGACGTCATTCTTGGCGCCGACATCCATGCCCCGGGTCGGCTCGCACAGCACCAGCAGCTTCGGCGGATAGGTCAGCCATTTTGCCAGCGCCACCTTCTGCTGGTTGCCGCCGGAGAGCATGCCGAGGTCGAGACCGACCACCGGCGGCCTGATCTGCAACTGTTCGACCTGGCGCTTGGCGATGTCGCGCTCCTGCGCTGGCTTGAGCAGCAGCGACGAGATGCGGTCGAGAATGCTGATCGAGATGTTCTTGTAGACCGGCTCCTGATGAAACAGCATAGCGCGCCGGCTCTCCGGCACCAGCGCCACGCCGGCGCGCCGCGCCGCCGCCGTGCTGGCGAAGGTTTTTGGCTTGCCCTCGACGGCGAGCGTGCCGCCGTCCGGCTTCAGCTTGCCGAACAGGATGCGCGACAGCTCCTGCTGGCCGCAGCCCATGAAACCGTAGATGCCGAGCACCTCGCCGGTGCGCGCCTCGAAGGAGATGTCCTTCAGGCTGCGGGCCAGCGACAATTGGTCGACCTTCAGGACCACGGAGCGTTCGCTCGACCGTGGCAGCATGAGGTCATCGGTGTAGCTGTGCTCGAGCGCTTCGCCGCCGCGGCCGATCATGGCCTCGATCAGAGCGCCCTTGCTGGTCGCAGCCGCCGCGGTCTCGGCGACCTTCCGCCCGTTGCGGAACACGGTCACCGTGTCGGACACAAGCAGGATGTCCTCGATGAAATGCGAGATGAAGACGATCGCAGTGCCTTCCTCGCGCAGCCGCCGGAGCGTCGCGAACAGCCGCTCGACCTCGGGCGGGGAGAGGGCGGAGGTCGGCTCGTCCAGGATGACGATGCGGGCGCCGGAGAACAGCACCCGGGCGATCTCGATCAGCTGCTGGAGCCCGATCGGGAGGTCGCCGAGCCTGGACATCGGATCGACGTCGATGCCGAAGCGGGCGAGCTGCTCGCCGGCCTCGCGCGCCATGCGCCGCCATTGCACGAGGCCGAACCGGTTGGTCGGCTGGTTGCCCAGGAACACGTTCTCGGCGACGGTGAGATCGGGCGCGACGCTGAGCTCCTGATGCACCATGGCGATACCGGCCGCGTGTGCATCGCGGGCGGAGCGGAAATGCGTCTCCTTCCCGTCGATCAGGAAGCGGCCGGAGAATTCGCTGTGCACGCCGGCGATGATCTTCATCAGCGTGCTTTTGCCGGCGCCGTTCTCGCCGACGAGACCGTGGATCTCGCCGGGTGAGAGCGCGAAGTCGACACCACGAAGCGCCTCGACGCCGCCGAAGCTCTTCGTGATGCCTTGCAGTTCCAGGATGGGCGAACGAACCTCAGGCATGGAGGCTCAGATCAGGAAGTGATCTTCCATCCATTGCATGCCGGCGGCGTTGGCCTTGGTCACGACCGGGCCGTCGGTGATGACGTGCTTGGGAATGCCCTGTCCGCTCTTCTCGCCGCCGACGACCGCGGAAACACCCGCGATGATCGCGCCGCCGTGGATGCGGCAGGACGGATTGCGCACTGTCGCGAACATGCGGCCCTCGCTCACCGCCTGGATCGCCGGTGGCATCGCATCGACGCCGCCGATCAGGATGTTGGTGCGATTGCGCGCCTTCATGATGTTGGCGGCGGCGAGCGCCATGTCGTCATTGTGGAAGAACGCCGCGTCGATCTGCGGATATTTGGTCAGATAGGTTTCCCAGAGGCGCGCGGTTTTCGACACGTCCCAGTCGGCAGGCTGGGTGTCGAGCACCTCGATGTTCGGGAACTGCTTGACGACGGTGTTGAAGCCCTTCGCACGGCCTTGCGCCCCGGTATGGCCGAGCGCGCCCTGCGTCATGATGATCTTGCCTTTGCCGCCCATGGCGTTGCACAGCGCCTGCGTCACCGAGGCGCCCATGAACTCGTTGTCGGGGGCAAGGAAAGAGTGGACGTTGATCTGGTCGAGCGGGGCAATCAGCGTGTCCATGTCGATCACCGGCGTGCCGGCATCGATCATCTTCTGCACGGGCTGGGTGAGGGTGCCGATACCGAAGGCCTGGATCGCGACGAAGTCCCACTTTTGCGAGGCCATGTTGTCGATCGCCGCGCGCTGCTTCACCGCATCGAGCTGGCCGTCGAACCAGGTCACCTCGACATTGAACAGCTTGCCCCAGAATTCCGCCGCCTGCTTGCCCTGGGCGCACCAGGTGGCCTGGAGGCCCGCATTGGAGAAGGCCGCCTTCAGCGGCTTCTCGGATCGTCCGACCTCGGCTGCAAGGGCGGGGTTTATACCCATGCTGCCGAGAAGGGCAGTCGCGGCGCCGGCGGTCGCCGCCGCCTGAAGAAGATCGCGCCTCGTCGTCGAGAAATCTTTCGTCCCGGACATCGCTCGCTCCCATAAAATTTTCGTCGGCGCGTCATTGATTGCGCGACCGATGTCCGAAAGTCTCTCACAAGAGTTCCTGCCACTCAATCTGCAATCGATCGCGAGATCGCCGCAGCTCGTGTTGGTGCAGCGCAAAGCGTCAGGCCGGAATAGTGGCGAAGGCGTCGATCTCGACGAGCAGCTGGTCCCAGGCCTGTGCGATTTCCGGCGACCATTCGTCGCCGAGGAGGTCGCGCAGCGCATCCCTGATGACGGCGAAGAACGCGATGAACAGCTCGCGCGGGGTGCCGTAGCCATCGTGCGAGGCGACCTCGCAGGCGATCAGCCTGAAATGGCCCCGACGCTCACCGGCGAAGTCGAGGATCGCCTCGATCGTCAGCGCAAGCATTGATCCCATCACCAGCTCGCTGCCCTGCGAGCGGAACATGGTCTGCGTTTCGGGATGCTGTTCGAACAGCCGTTGGTAGACGAGCGGCGTGAGATCCGCGCAGCGCGAGGCTGCGAGTTCGAAGCTGTTTTCGATTGGATTAGAGGGAGCGCTCATCGGCATCGTAGCCATGCGGGCAAAAGAAGCCTTGCGAGCAAAAAAAGAGCGGGGCCCTAGCCCCGCTCGAAAATTGTGTCGACCCTATTATCCCCGATTCTAAGATTTGCTCTTGATTGACGGGGCGACGCTGCGTTTTGCGCGCCAGGGGCTCCTCCCGAGACTTGGACCACCAGACTTCGACCTCGCGGCCAGCCTGAGCAAGAGGGATGCTAGATCAACTTTTCTCACTTGTCATCATTTTCGGCAACGATTGTTCAAAATTAGAGCAGCTGACGAAATGATCGGGCTGTTTAGCCCGTAAGCATATGACAAATATAAGAAATCTGTGGACGGGGCGGGGTTACCGGACTGCCTCAAATGCCGGACGTCCTAGCCCATGGGGCGGCGGGACCACAGTTTTCGAGAAATTTGCGCTGGGCCAAGAAGCCGGCGGAACTGACCTCGACTCAGGTCTCGCCGAGGTGTTTAGTTCGTAGGCGACGAATGGCTCGGCGGATGCGCGCACGGCTGCAAAAATTCCTACCCCTGGTCCTGCTCGCTTTGGCGATGCAGGTGCTGGCGCCGATTGCCGCCTGTCTGGCGGCCGGTCAGGCCGTGGCCGATCCGTTGTCTGCCGGCGTCATCTGCCACAGCGCCAGCGAGCAGGGCGGTCTGGACGACCAGACCGGCGCGCCGACCGCACATGGCGCCGCGTGCGCGCTGTGCTGCCTGGCTCAGGCAGGCGCATCGCTCGATTCGCCGCCGCACGTTGCGCTCGCCATTCCCTTCCGCCACGCCGCGCGCGTGGTGTGGCATGCGGCGGATGTATCCGCCGTCGCAATCCATAAGGGCACGAGCGCCCAGGCGCGCGCACCACCTCAATTTTCCTGACGACCCTCGTGATTGCCGCGGTCCGTCCGCTGGCGATCGATACTGTCGAAGGGCCGGAGAGAAAGCCGGCGTCAGGAATGCCCCATGTTACGTTGTCATGCCCGCCGTGGCGTGAGCGCCGTCGCGGTTCAGGCCGCGCTGCTTGCGTCGTCGAGCGGAGTCTTTGCCCAAAGCACGAACACGGAGCTGCCGGCGGTGACCGTTGAGGCGCCGCAGACTGCCCGTGCCAAACCAGTCACTCGGCCTGCGCGGCCGCGAGCCGCTTCGGCCGGCCGCGCGGCGAGGCCCGTTGCGCCGAGTGCGAGCGTCAGCGCATCGACCCCAAACGGGGCCGTGACGGCCGGTGCGGCGCGAGACGGTCTCAATCAGGCGCCAACCGGCCAGACCGAGACGACCATCTATCGCAGCCAGTTCGACAACCGGCCGGCGGTTACCGTGGCCGACGTGCTGCGCGAGAGCCCCGGCATATCGGTGAAGCAGGGCAACGGACCCCGCGATATCGGTATCTCGATCCGCGGCTCCAACGCCCGCAACGGCTTCGGCATCCGCAATCTCGTGATCTTCGACGACGGCTTCCCGGTCACGCAACCGGACGGGCTGTCCCGCAGTGACCTGATCGATCCGCGGGCCTACAGTGCGATCGATGTGATCCGCGGCCCGTCGTCGGCGCTCTACGGCAATTACGCGACCGGCGGCGCGCTCAATTTCCGGACACGCCCGGGCGACACGATCGACGGCGTCGAATATGGCGTCGACGGCGGCAGCTACGGCTATCTCAACAATTATCTCGCGGCCGGCAAAAAGGTCGGGAACTTCGAGGGCTCGCTGTTCGCAAGCGACACGCGAGGCGACGGCTATATCGGCAATAGCTGGTTCAATACGCGGACCGTCAACTTCCTCGGCACGCTCAAGGCGACGCCGGACGATCGTTTCACGGTCAAGATCATCAACAACGATCTCAGCACGCGGCTGCCGATCCGGCAGTCGCTGAACCAGTACTATCAAAACCCTTTCCAGCAGGGCTGTGCGACCGGCGTCTCGGCCGCCGCCGGATGCGGCACGGTCACACTGTTCAACAACGGCTTCAATGCAACCGCTGGAACCGACAAGGAGACGGCCGTGCAGGCCGGGCTTGGCCGCAATGACCGCCGCACCATCGTCGGCGGCCGCTGGGAGCACGATTTCGACAACACCACGACCTGGCGCAACCAGTTCGTGTTCGACGACAGGAACATCAATCAGCCGACCGGCACGACCAGCGCGATCGGCGATTTTCCCTCGTACAATTTCATGAGCGACGTCACCAAGCGGGGCGAGATTCTCGGGCTGGAATCGACCACGTTCTTCGGTGCCTTCTACAACACCCTGACGGCCTCGAGCGACACGCGGAACGTCATGCCGGGGGGCAATGCCACACTCGGCAGTCTGTCGAGCAATCTTTATAGCCAGACGACCAATTACGGCGTTCGCGCGCGGGAAGAGCTCAAGCTGACGACATCCTTGACGGCTGTCGCAGGCATCGGCTGGGAAACTACCGTTCTCAAGGGGATCAACACTGCGTATGCGTACGCTGGCCCCACTGGCACTACCACGACGACGCTGACGACCGCGGACAGGCAATTCCAGAACACTGCGCCTGAACTAGCGTTGCTCTATACGGTGAACAACGAGTGGGTGCTCAGGGGGCGGGTTGCTACGGGGTACGGCACTCCGCAGGTTTCGAACCTGTTTGTCCTGCCGAGTGGGCTGTCGGGCAACAATACCCAGCTCCAGGCTCAGAAAAATCTGGGCTACGACCTCGGTTTCGACTGGACACCGAACAACACGCTCAAAGTTAGCGCGACGGGCTTCTATGAGTTCTTTCGCGACGAACTTGTATCGCAGGCAACACCTGTCAATTCACCTAACACGAGCTACACGTTCAATGCGCCGCGCTCGGAGCATCGCGGCATCGAGCTTGCGGCCGACTGGAAGTTCTATCCGGGCTGGAGGTTCATGGCGGCGTACACCTACCTCGACGAGGTCTATACCGAGTATGTCGAGAACATCACCAATGGCGCAGTGTTCAGCTTCAACCGGGCCGGCAACAAGATCCCCGGCATTTCGCCCAACGAGCTGACAGCCCGCGTTGGCTACGACGAGTTTGCGGGGCCACTGGCAGGTCTCGGTGGCTTTGTTGAGGTCCAGTGGAAGGACTCCTTCTACATGGACAATGCAAATCTGTTGAAGGCGCCGGGTTATGAGCTGGTCAATCTGAACGTCCACTACAAGACCGATCTGGTGTCCGACACTTTCAGATCCCTGAACCTGTTCCTCGAAGTCAGGAATGTTTTCGACCGCACCTACGTCGCGTCGGCAAACAACATCGCCAATACGGTGACGGCGGCCGGCCTTCAAAATCCTGCGAGCGTGCTCGCAAACACGACGGGATCGATCTACGCGGGCTCGCCGCGCCTGTTCGTTGCGGGTATGAAGGTGGCATTCAGATGATCCGGGCTCTCGAAGGGAATAGGGCCATGGTCCGAAGTGGCTTGCTTGGGATAGTCGCTCTTGCATTCCTGCAAGGGGCGGCGCTCGCGCAGATGCACGGCCAACATGCCTCCGAAGCGGCGTGCGAGGAGCCGACGCTGCGCTGCGCAACCAAGGTGACGCCCGCATTCGGACCGGACGGAACGCTGTGGCTGGCCTGGATGGCGGGCGGGCAGGTGTCGGTTGCGAGTTCGCCGGATGCGGGGCGCAGTTTCTCGGCGCCCACCCAGGTCACGACGAAGCGGCTGAACCTTGATTGGGGACCGGATGCGCGGCCTAAGATCGTGGTCGACCGCAAGGGCGGCATCGCGCTCGCATTTTCGATCTTCAGGGATGAGGCCTTCAACGGACAGGTGCTCTACACGCGATCCAGCGACGGCGGGAAGAGCTTTGCGGAGCTGAGGCCCATCACCGCCAACAATGAGAGCCAGCGCTTTGAGGCGCTGGCGCTCGATCAGGACGGAACGGTCTTTGCGGCATGGCTGGACAAGCGCAATCGCGTTCCCGCGAAGGAGGCGGGACGGAGGTACGAGGGAGCGGGGCTGTTCTTCGCCTCGTCGCGCGATGGCGGCGCCACCTACGCGGAGGCGAAGCTTGCGCGTGACAACACTTGCGAATGCTGCCGGTTGGGGCTGACATTCGCGGCGCCAGGGCGGCCGGCCGTGATCTTCAGAAATATCTTTGAGGGCGGCGTGCGCGATCACGCGGTCATGACCTTCGCCGACGTCTCGACGCCGGGTGAGATCCATCGGGTCAGCAATGACGACTGGCAGATCAACGCCTGCCCGCATCACGGACCGAGCCTCACCGTTGCGCCGAACGGGACCTATCACGTCGCCTGGTACACGAGCGGCAAGGCGCGCAAGGGACTGTTCTACGCCCATTCGCGCGACGAAGGCCGCACCTTCTCTGCGCCCATGGCGCTGGGGCAGCCGGGCCGCAATCCGACGCGTCCTTACGTGCTCGCAAGTGCTGTGGGAACGGTGATGGTCTGGAAGGAGTTCGACGGCGAGAAGACCTCGGTCCAGATGATGATTTCCCGCGACGATGGCGAAAGCTGGTCGCCGCCGAAGACGATATCGAGCACGACCGACACATCCGATCATCCCTTGCTCGTTTCCAATGGCCAACAGGTCTATTTGTCATGGATGACGAAAGCGGACGGCTATCGGCTCACAGCAATCGAGGACCAGCCATGAGACGTCGATTTGCAGGCATTCTGGGTCTGGGTATCCTGATCGCGTCAACGGCTACGCTGGGAGCAGCGCCGGCCCTGAAACCGTTCGAGCGCGGCACCTGGCAAGGCGTCCTTAGGGGGCATGCGGGCCGCCCGACGCTCGTGCATTTCTGGGGCGTGACCTGCGGGCCCTGCAAGGTCGAGCTGCCGCTGCTCGGGCAGTTTGCGAAGGACCATCCCGGGATCGACGTGGCCACGATCAGCGCCGATCTCGTGCCGAACTTGCCGGCGGCAACGCAGTCGATGCTTGATAAGGCGGGGCTGTCGTCGACCGAGAACTTCATCTTCAACGACGGTTTTGTCGAGCGTTTGAGGTTCGAGATCGATCCCGCCTGGCAGGGCGACATTCCCCGGACCATGCTCATCTCCCGGGACGGGACAATCACGACGATCGAAGGCTCGGCCGAGATGGCCGATCTCGAAAAATGGTCGGGCCAACAGCTCGCCACACACTGAAATTCAATCTGCAAACGGGAATATCGATATGAAGACCATGTTGAAAGATGTGCTGCTCGCAGCGTTTGCTCTCGCGCTCTGCGCAGCACCAGCGGCGGCCGAGGACGTCAAGGCCGGCGATCTCGTCATCTCGCAGGCCTGGAGCCGGGCGACGCCGGGCGGCGCCAAGGTCGCCGGCGGCTATCTCACCATCGGGAACAAGGGGACAACGGCGGACAGGCTGGTCAGCGTTTCCGCCGACATCGCGGGGAAGACCGAGGTCCATGAGATGGCGATGGACAACGGTGTGATGAAGATGCGTCCGCTCGACAAGGGGCTCGTGATCGATGCCGGCAAGACGGTGAAGCTCGCGCCCGGCGGCAATCATCTGATGCTCCAGGAGCTGAAGGGGCCGTTCAAGCAGGGTGACAAGGTACCGGTGACGCTGGAGTTCGAGAAGGCCGGCAAGGTCGCCGTCTCCCTCGACGTCCAGGGCGTCGGTGCGCAGGCGCCCGGCGACGGCGGGCACATGATGAAGAAAATGCCGGATCATTCGGGAATGAAGATGTGATGAAACAGATCAAGTCTCCGATGACCTCGCCTCGAAATTTCGCGGGCCTTGCGCTCGCGATGGCTGCCTTGCTGTCGGTTGCCGCGACACCGCTTGCGGCGGCGACGGACGACGACAGCTTCTTCACGCACCTGCACACCGAGAAGGCGATGGCCAACGTCACGGTCTCGCCGGGGCGCGCCGGCCCGGTCGAGATCGCCATCCAGCTCGAAACCACGGACGAGACGCCGCTCGCGGCGAGAGCCGTGTCGGTGACGCTCGTGGACACGCAGTCCGGGCGGAAGCTCGCGCCGGTCGAGGCTTCGCGCGACGGCGAGGACAGCTGGCACGTGAAGGTCGCGCAATTGACGCCCGGCCGCTGGATGCTAGGCCTCGGAATTTCGATCTCCGAGGCCAATCATGTCAGCGTGGAATCGCCGATCCTGATTAAATGACGATGTCGAAGGGGCACTAACATGTCGAAGAAATCCTGCCTGTTCCTGATCGCCGCGCTGGCCGCGTCGCCTGCATCGGCGCATATCACGCTCGAGACCAAGCAGGCGACGGTTGGTTCCTACTATAAGGCCGTCTTCGCCGTGCCGCACGGCTGCGCGGGTTCGCCCACGGTGAAGATCAGGGTGCAGATTCCGGAAGGCGTGATTGCGGTGAAGCCGATGCCAAAGGCGGGCTGGAGCGTCGATGTCGTCGAAGGCAAGTACGCCAATGAATACGACTATCACGGCAACAAGCTTGCCTCCGGCGTCAGGGAGGTGGCCTGGTCCGGCGGCAAGCTGCCGGATCACAATTACGACGAGTTCGTCATCAGCAGCTTCCTGACCAACAGTCTGAAGCCGAACACGACGCTGTATTTCCCTGTCGTCCAAGAGTGTGAGACTGGCGTCAGCCGCTGGATCGAGATCCCGGCGGACCGGGAAGGGCATTCGCACGAGGGCAAATCGCCGGCACCGGGCGTGAAGCTCCTGCCAAAGCCCTGATGCGCCTGCTCGCCGCGCTCGCGACGCTCCTCTGCGTTGTCGGCTTCACGACCGGCGCGTCTGCGCATGCAGCGCTCGTCGCGGTCGAGCCGGCGAGCGGCAGCATGCTTGCGAGCGCGCCGAAGGCGGTGGAGTTGCGCTTCAACGAGGCGGTGACGCCAGGCGCAATCCAATTGATCGACGGCGCGGGCAGGGCGCGGGACGATGCGCGCGTCAGCGCGTCGGGCGAAACGATCTCGGTCGCGATGCCGCCCGACCTGCCGCAGGGCACTGCGGTCGTCAGCTATCGCGTGATCTCGCAGGACGGCCATCCCGTCGCGGGATCGGTGATCTTCTCGATCGGCATGCCGACGGGGACGCAACCTCCCGCCAATGCCGATCGCGGGTTGAACGTGCTGATCTGGTTGGCGCGGGTTGGTCTTTATCTCGGGCTGTTCGTCGGTGTCGGAGGCGTGTTCTTTGCGCGCTGGGTTGCGTGGTCGACGACGGGCATGACCGTGCCACGCGTCGCGCTCGCCATCGGCATTCCGAGCGCCGCTGTCTCTCTCGGGGTGTTAGGCCTGGATCTTCTCGGGCTGCCGCCAGCGGCTCTCGCGACGGCCGCCCCCTGGAAAGTCGCGTTCGCGACCAGCGCCGGTCCCGCGCTGCTGGTTGCGATTGCTGCGATGCTGTTCGCGTTGATGGCGCTGCGCAGCGCATGGTACGCGCGCGCTCTTGCGATCATCGCGCTCGTCGGCGTCGGCCTGTCGCTTGCCATGACCGGGCACGCCGCAACGGCCCCGCCGGAGGCGTTGACCCGGCCGGCGATCTTTCTCCACGGCCTCGGCGTCACCATCTGGATCGGTGCTCTCGCGCCGCTGGTCGCGCTGGTGTCGAGTCCGACGACTGCGACGCTTCCCGTCGTGAACCGCTTTTCCCGCATCGCTGCGCTGGCGGTCGGCGTGCTGGCCTTGACCGGCCTCGCACTCGCGATCGTTCAGCTCGAAAAGCCGGTCGCGCTGGTCGAGACCCGCTACGGACTCATCCTCTCGATCAAGCTTGCATTGGTCACGGGATTGCTGGCGCTCGCCGCGCTCAATCGGTTCAGGCTGACACCGGCCCTGGCCCGGGACGGGAATGGGACGCCCGCGCTCAAGCGCTCGATCCTGCTGGAAGGCGCGATCGCACTCGCCATCCTTGCCGTCGTCGCCGGCTGGCGCTTCTCCCCGCCGCCGCGGACGATCATTCCCGAGACGCCTTTGGCGATCCACATCCACAGCGACAAGGCGATGTTCCAGGTTCTGGTGTCTCCTGGGAAACCCGGCGTCGACGATTTCGTGCTTCAGCTCATGACCGGCGAGGCCACGCCGCTGATCGCGAAGGAGGTGACGCTGACCCTGAGCCTGCCGGAGCGCGGCATCGAGCCGATGGAGCGGGGCGCCTCGCTCGAGCCGGACGGCTACTGGCATGTGCGCAAGGTCGAGCTTCCCTTCGCCGGCCGCTGGCATGTGCGGATCGACGCGCTGGTGACCGATTTCGAGAAGGTCACGCTGGAGGACGAGCTCGATGTGGGGCTACCTTAAAGCGCGCCGGTGCAGTTCATGCTGAACCTGAAGGCAACGGAAAAATGACAGGAATTTCGCCGCCTTAGCGGCTTTTCCTCATTCCCGGTCTTGTGTTTTCGCTCCCAATCCGCTTTCACTGCAGGCGATCACTGATTCTCAGAGTATTACCATGCGGTTGTCGCGATTCTTTCTGCCCATCCTGAAGGAAAATCCGAAAGAGGCGGAGATCGTCTCGCATCGGCTGATGCTGCGCGCCGGCATGATCAGGCAGGAGGCGGCCGGCATCTATGCCTGGCTGCCGCTCGGCTTCCGCGTGCTGAAGAAGATCGAGCAGATCGTGCGCGAGGAGCAGGACCGCTCCGGCGCACTGGAACTCTTGATGCCGACGCTCCAGCTGGCCGACCTCTGGCGCGAGAGCGGCCGTTACGACGCCTATGGCCCGGAAATGCTGCGCATCGCCGACCGCCACAAGCGCGAGCTGCTGTATGGGCCGACCAACGAGGAAATGATCACCGAGATCTTCCGCGCCTACGTCAAGTCCTACAAGAACCTGCCGCTCAACCTCTATCATATCCAATGGAAATTCCGCGACGAGCAGCGTCCGCGTTTTGGCGTGATGCGTGGCCGCGAGTTCCTGATGAAGGACGCCTATTCCTTCGACCTCAACGAGGCCGCAGCGCGCGTCGCCTACAACAAGATGTTCGTCGCCTATCTGCGCACCTTCGCGCGGATGGGGCTGAAGGCGATCCCGATGCGCGCCGAGACCGGCCCGATCGGCGGCGATCTCAGCCACGAGTTCATCGTGCTTGCGGAGACTGGCGAATCCGGCGTTTTCATCAATCGCGACGTGCTGGACCTGCCGGTGCCGGGCGAGGACGTCGACTATGACAGCGACCTGACGCCGATCATCAAGCAATGGACCTCGGTCTATGCGGCGACGGAAGACGTGCACGACGCCGCGCGCTTCGAGCAGGAAGTGCCTGCGGACAAGCGGGTGAACACCCGCGGCATCGAGGTCGGGCAGATCTTCTATTTCGGCACGAAGTATTCCGATGCGATGAAGGCACTGGTTGCGGGCCCCGACGGTGTCGATGTGCCGATCCATGGCGGCTCCTACGGCGTCGGCGTCTCGCGCCTGCTGGGCGCCATCATCGAGGCCTGCCATGACGATGCCGGCATCAAATGGCCGGAGGCGGTGGCCCCGTTCCGCGTGTCGATTCTCAACCTCAAGCAGGGCGATGCCGCGGTCGATGCGGCCTGCGAGAAGCTCTACGCCGAGCTCACCGCCAAGGGCGTTGACGTGCTCTACGACGACACCGACCAGCGCGCCGGCGCCAAGTTTGCCGCGGCCGACCTGATCGGCATCCCCTGGCAGATCATGATCGGGCCGAAGGGGCTCGCCGAGGGCAAGATCGAGATCAAGAAGCGCAGTGACGGCTCCCGCGAGACGATGTCGCCTGCGGACGCGGTCGCCCGGCTGGTCGGCTGAATATTGTTCATCGCGCGATATCGCGGCCGCCAATCCGGCCACAATTGACCCCGAATCATGGGATTATCGAGCGATGGATGAGACCATGACCGAGACCAAGCAAACCGCGCCTTTTGCGCCATTCGAGTGGATGCTGTCGGCGCGCTATCTGCGGGCGCGCCGCAAGGAGGGATTCATCTCGGTCATCGCCGGGTTCTCCTTCCTCGGCATCATGCTCGGCGTGGCGACGCTGATCATCGTCATGGCTGTCATGAACGGCTTCCGCAAAGAGCTGCTCGACAAGATTTTGGGCCTCAACGGCCACATCCTGGTGCAGCCGCTGGAATCGCCGCTGACCGATTGGAAGGACGTCGCCGACCGCCTCAGCCAGGTCCAGGGCATCCGGCTCGCAGCGCCCGTGGTCGACGGCCAGGCGCTGGCGTCCTCGCCGTGGAACGCCTCGGGCGTCCTGGTGCGCGGCATCCGCTCCGATGACCTCAACAACCTCACCTCGATCGCCAAGAACATCAAGCAGGGCTCGCTCGAGGGCTTTGACGACGGGCAGGGGGTCGCGATCGGCCGCCGCCTCGCCGACCAGCTGTCGTTGCATGCCGGTGACAGCGTGACGTTGGTGGCGCCGAAGGGCGCAGTCACCCCGATGGGCACGACGCCGCGCATCAAGCCCTACAAGATCGTGGCGGTGTTCGAGATCGGCATGTCCGAATACGATCTCGGCTTCGTGTTCATGCCGTTGGCCGAAGCTCAGGCCTATTTCAACCGCAGCAACGACGTCACCTCGATCGAGGTGTTCACCACCAACCCCGACAAGATCGACGCCTTCCGCAAGGCGGTGACGGAGGCCGCGGGCCGGCCGGTCTTCCTGGTCGACTGGCGGCAGCGCAACTCGACCTTCTTCAACGCGCTCCAGGTCGAGCGCAACGTGATGTTCCTGATCCTGACCATGATCGTGCTGGTCGCCGCACTCAACATCGTCTCCGGCTTGATCATGCTGGTGAAGGACAAGGGCAGCGACATCGCGATCCTGCGCACGATGGGCGCCTCGCAAGGCTCGATCATGCGCGTCTTCCTGATCACGGGCGCCTCGATCGGCGTGGTCGGGACGCTGGTCGGCTTTTTCGTCGGCCTCGTGATCTGCCTCAACATCGAGTCCATCAGGCAATTCCTGTCCTGGCTGACCAGCACCGAGCTGTTCTCGCCGGAGCTCTACTTCCTGTCGAAACTGCCCGCCGAGATCGACGTCGGCGAGACCACGGCGGTCGTCATCATGGCGCTGACGCTGTCGTTCCTTGCGACGCTGTACCCGTCGTGGCGTGCCGCGCGCCTCGATCCCGTCGAAGCGCTGCGGTACGAGTGAGGGGCTGATGGAGAGCCAGCAGGGGGCGGAAGATGTACCGGTCATTTATCTCCATGAGATAAAGCGGCAGTACTTGCAGGGCGAGGTGCCGCTGACGATCCTCGACAACGCCAAGCTCGCGCTGTGGGCCGGGCAATCGGTCGCGCTGGTCGCACCGTCGGGCTCGGGCAAATCGACGTTGCTGCACATCGCAGGGCTGCTTGAAGCGCCCGATTCCGGCGAGGTCTACGTCAACGGCGCGCCGACCTCGCAGCTGCCCGACATCGAGCGTACCCAGCTCCGCCGCACCGATATCGGCTTCGTCTACCAGTCGCACCGGCTGCTGCCGGAGTTTTCGGCGCTCGAGAACGTGATGATGCCGCAGATGATCCGCGGCCTGAAGAAGTCGGAGAGCGTCAAGCGCGCCAAGGAGATCCTTGGCTATCTCGGCCTCGGCGACCGCATCACCCATCGGCCCGCGGAACTGTCGGGCGGTGAGCAGCAGCGCGTCGCGATTGCGCGCGCGGTCGCCAACGCGCCGCGCGTGCTGTTCGCGGACGAGCCGACCGGCAACCTCGATCCGCACACGGCCGATCACGTCTTCCAGGCCCTGATGCAGCTGGTCAAGGCGACCAAGGTCTCCATGCTGATCGCGACCCACAACATGGAGCTGGCCGGCCGCATGGACCGGCGCGTGTCGCTGTCGAACGGCCAGGTCATCGAGCTCGAATAATAAAAATTGCGAAAACAACCCCATGCACAGTAGCCGGCCTTGGCCGGCTACGATCGGGGTGACGCCTTCCGACCATTTGGCATGTCGGGCCTATCGGCTGCGACGGCGCATCGCCGCAGCGGCGGGGCCGTTATGGCCTGATCACCGTCAATCTGAACGGCCCGCCATTCGCTGCGGCGTGTTCCACCGCCTCGTTGACGTGGTCAAGGTCGAAATCCGTCGTCGCGTATTCGTCGAGCCGCAACAATCCCGCGCGCACCAGCGCGATCAGGCGGCTCGCCGCATCCGGCGGATACATCCAGACGCCGTGGATGCTGATGCAGTTGCGCATGATCCAGGGGTACGGCAGATCAAGGCCCGCGCCGCCCGCCATGCCGACGCCGCCCATCAGCACGACGCGGCCGTAAGCGCGCACCGTCATGATCGCCGCGCGTACGACGGTCGTGCTGACCGAGGGGGGCATGATGTCGAACACGCAGTCGATCGGCCCGGGTGCGGCGCGCTTCATGCTTTCGCAGTCGTCGCTCGCGTTGCCGGTGAGTTTCACCGGCTTCACCCGATCGCCGAAGCGGCGGACGAGGTCGGTCAAAATCCTGTCGTTGCGACCGGGCGCGACCACGCAGGCCGCGCCCATCGCGAGCGCGACCGAGACGGCCGCGCTGCCGAAATTGCCGGTGGCGCCACTCACCAGCACGGTCTCGCCGGGTTGAAGGTCGGCGGCGAGGAAGCCGCCATAGGGCACCAGCAGCGTGCCCAGCGCACACCATTGCGAGGCTTCCGCGGACGTGATCGCGCCAAGCCGCTTCACATTCTCGGTAGGCACGCGCATCCGCTCGGCATAGGAGCCGTGGCGAAAATGCCGTTGCAGGCGCATACCGCCGGGGCCGGCGGCCGTGAGCCCTTGCAGGGCGATATCGGGCGCCACGATGTCATCGCGCGAACGCACCGTCGGGTCGCAGAACACCCAGTCGCCAACGGCGAGCTTGGTCGCGTCGGGGCCGGTCGCGCGCACCCGGCCGATGCCGCCGGGACCCGGGATGATCGGCAGGTCGAGCGCGTAGTTTCGTTCGCCGCTGAAGACCTCGTTCATGTAGGACAGGACGCGCGTGGCGACGACGTCGACGATGACCTCGCCGGTGCCGAGCACCGGCTCCGGCACATTCTCGATCACCAGCGGCGATCCGAAGGATTTGAGTACGGCAGCTTTCATGATGTTCACCTCAAAGTCGGGTGAAAGGGCATATGCGCCGCTTTGGAAAGGCGAGGAAGGCCTGGTATTATCCTAGTATTACGAAGGCCCTCCATCGGAGCGCAACATCATGGGCGACCCGCGCCGCATCGAATTCGGCGACTTCCTGCGGTCCCGCCGCGAAAAGCTGACGCCGAAGACGGTCGGTCTTCCCGCGGGCAGCCGCCGGCGCACCGCGGGCCTGCGCCGCGAGGAGGTCGCCCAGCTCGCCGGCATCGGTGTCGACTGGTACATCCGTCTCGAGCAGGGCCGCACCGTCAGCCCGTCGGTCACCACCGTCGATGCGCTCGCCCGTGCGCTGCGGCTGAGCAAGACCGAGCATGCGCATCTCAAGGCGCTGGCGCGCGACGGCGACAAGCGGGCCTTCACGCGCGAGATCGTGCCGCCGCCGATCCTGCGGCTGATCGAGAGCCTGCCGCATCCGGCCTATATCACCGGGCGGCGCTGGGACGTGCTGGCCTGGAACGAAGCCGCCGAGCAGGTTTTTGCGTTCGGCCGGTTGCCGGAGGAGGATCGCAACACGATGCTCCTGATGATGACCAACAAGCAGACGCGTAAGGCTTACGGCGCGGGCTGGGCGGAGGTCGCCAAGCGCATGGTCGCGATGTTTCGCGCCACCCACGACGTCTGGGCCGGGGATCCCGCGTTCGCGGAGTTGCTGACGCGGCTGCGGCAGGGCAGCCCGGAATTCGTCAAATGGTGGGAAGCCCACGAAATCCGCAGCACCGCCTCGGGCCTCAAGACGATGTCTCATCCAACTATGGGCGTGCTGCATTTCGAGCACACGAGTTTTCAGGCCAACGACGATCCCGCGCTGAAGCTCGTGATCTACACGTCGGTCTAGGGCGTAGAACGCAGTCATCAGATCGGGAAGGCCACCGGCATATGTCCGGCGGCCTCCGCGCTTATTGTGGTTTGCGGGGCGCGCCCCGGCTAGAGATCGATGCTGACGGCGATGTTGCGGCCCTGTAGTTCGGCAATCTTCATTCCATCAGCCTGCAGCTGCGCGAACTCCGGGTCCTTTGCCACGGCCTCCTGCACCTTGCCGTAGACTTCCCAATTGGAGTAGCGCGTCGTAACCAGCAACTCTCCTGCCCAGTGACCGGTGTGGAAACGGGAGAGCCGAAGAAACTCGGCACCGTGTTTTTCAAAGATTTTCTTCGCCTGCCGGATGATCTGGACCGTTTCCTCGACCTTGTCGGTTTTGAAGCGAGTAAATTGAACGATCGGCATGGGCTACCTCCATAGCTGTGTAAACTGTCCAAGAGGCATGTATCGAGCGACGTTTGAGGAGCGAACCTCCCGTTCGATCTCGATGAAGGTTCGTCTTCGGCGGCGTGATCCTGGTTCAGGCTTCGCGAGCGGAATCAACTCTGCCCCTTCTCGGGCGCTTTAAATGCGCCGCGCGTGCCTTGCCCAGCCGGGCTCCCTTGGCATTGTCATTGCTGCCGGCCAACGGTTTCACTATCGACCCGCTTGATGGCGGGTGGATTCCACACGCCGGTCAACGCCTCCGACTTTGGCGCATAAAGACGCATGGTGAGGTTGAACGGGCTTTTGGGCGCGGGCAGCCAGTTGGCTTCGCGATCGCCGCCCGGATTGTCATTCTGGACGTAGAGCGTGAGCGATCCGTCGGCGTCGCGCTTGAACGGCATCCAGCTGCTCACCGCAAAGCGATTGAGTGGATTGGCAACCTGGAAGCCTTCATCGTCATACAGGGTGATTGACCAGAATGCCTCGACCGGCGGCACCGCGTCCTTGGCAAAGCGGACGATGTATTTGTTTGCGCCGTCGAGCGGCTTGCCGTTTTCATCGCCAACACTGTTCGGGTAGATCGCGTCCTCCGGCAGATTAGCGCCGAGTCCGAGCTGCGCGACGATCGCGCGCTTCAAGTAGTAGTTCCCGTAAACGCCCATCGTGTCCGTGTTCATGGACCAGTGATTTGCGACGCGCGCCAGCGTTGGGATTTTCCATGCCATCAGTTTTTGCGCCTGAGCCGGCGCATCCTCGATAGCTTTCCGTACCGTGGCATCGGCTTTGGTC
This sequence comes from Bradyrhizobium sp. 63_E2_N1_3, assembly GCF_052076005.1. Lineage (NCBI taxonomy): Bacteria > Pseudomonadati > Pseudomonadota > Alphaproteobacteria > Hyphomicrobiales > Nitrobacteraceae > Bradyrhizobium > Bradyrhizobium sp. 63_E2_N1_3. The sequence continues at coordinate 4,290,096 of NZ_CP197235.1, forward strand.
ATATCGAAGTTCTTGCCCGGTTCGAGACCTATCCGCGCCATGCGCGCGATGATCGGCTCATCTGTGATGTGTGGCGGGTGGACCTTGGATAGCTCCGCCGCATAGGCAAAAAACTTATCGCCTGCCATCGTGTCGACTTGCAGCTTCGGCGGCGTCTTGACGTCAACGTTGGGATCGATGGTCTGTGTCACGGCGACCGGGGGCTTACCCCATCCAGATAGCGGTGTGATCTTGTACCCCTTCTGTACCTCGTGAACCGCAGCATAGTCGGCAGGACCATCGGTCTTGGTGCGGCCGATGATCCAGACATAAGGCGTCGGCGCGTCGATACGCGCGAAGCCCGCCGGCACGTTTCCGTTCCAGCCCGGCGGCACGACCAGGAAATTCGCTGCCTTGGTGCCTGTCGTACGCCATCCCGGCGACGCGAACACATCGGTCCACATGTCGAGCATCGGCAGCAGGTAGTAGCGGCCACTGGTATCAGGAACCGAAACGACCATGGGTTCGCGGGTCAGGTCGAGCCAGGCGCTCGAATACAGCGTGTCGAAATTGGGCCGCACCACCGCCTTCATGTCTGCGGTCGGGTAGGCCTGGATATTGTCGAACGTGTTGGGAGGGCCGCCTATTGCCGCAGTTTTGGGATCGGAATTGATGAGCTGCTTGCGCGTCAGGTCCATCGTCACAAGCGGATAGAAGTAAACATACGCCTCTGCAGCGATCGCTTGTGCCTCTTCCGCAGAAATCGATTGAGCGGCGCTCGGGGTCGATGTCGATACGATGAGACTCAAACCCGACAGGATCGCAGCAAGCGACAACAGATGCTTTTGCATAAGGGTACTCCTGAAATTCGCTGCATTGGCCGAGTGGGGCGATGTAGTGCCCCACTGCGGGTGTTTTCCTATCTCCTTCCAACTCAGGCAAAGGAGGATGAGCCAGCTAAGCGGCGAAGCCCCGCGTTCTGGTTGATCTAGATCAAGGGACGTCCGCCGACGGGTCACGAGCGGCGTTGCTCTGACGGATCGCTGCGCTCCGCTTGGCCCTCAAAAGCGGACGCCAGGCGATCTTGAGCCGACGCCCGAGACCGGCGTTTAGATGACGAGCTTCAGCGCCGGATCGTCATTGGATTGCAACCTCGTGTGCTCGAAATGGAGCAGCTCTTCATCCGATGATTCATCGTCTTGAGGTCGGACGCTGACGATGTGAGCCCATCTGCCGAGAATAGCTCGATGAATACTCCGGCGTCTGCGCGCGGTCGATTGTGATAGGCACAGGGATCGTCACGTTGCCCGGTGAAATACGGAGTGGCGATGCGGGCGAGGGCGCGGCCGACGGACGCGCGATGGCGCGATCGCGCGATTGTCGCCGATGAGCTTGCGGCGAACAGTCGCGGCTTGTGACCTATGACAAACGACTGCGGCCTCAGAGTGGTGTTCGCGGCGAAGCGCGATCGAGTGATCGCAATGCACGCTGGTGGGCGGAGTTGCTGATTGTACCGAGGGACTCGTGGTGCTACGTTTGAGCACGTCATTCCGTTTCGGTTTGATGCGGCGGGCGATCGGGCTTACGGACCGCCGCCCGTTTATTTGAAGTTGGAATAGTTGAGCCAATCGTGTCCCGCCTCCGGCCCCCCTTTTGAGTGCGGTCGGACGATGTTTTTCATTGGCCTCCGTTCTTCCCATTGACTCGGAGGCGGGCTTTTTTCAGTTGAACTTTGCAGCAAGTCGATCTTCGACATGTGCATTCTGACAAGCCACGCGGATCGCGCCGCACCACATCACCATCTGAACGCGAGGTGGGGCAGCCATTGCTTGATGGTTGCATTGCTCTGTGCCGCTTCCTTGTTTCAGTTCGCGCCCAGGGCGTGGGGACAATGCTCGGCGCGCGACGTGTTACAGAATCAACTGAAACTCGGCAAAGTTCGTGCAGTTGATTTGCCGCAAAAACTCATCGGGTCCGCCCGCGACGTTCCGACTTGGAAGACGATTGCGGTCGGCACTTTTGGCAACTCCTTCGCGTTGCGCAATGCATTGGATGCCGTGGGTTGCAATATCGGCGGGTTGGCCGCGGAAGTTCTCGCTCGACCGGCATTTACCGTCAGTTCTAACAAGATGGACGTGGAGCTTTTGGCGGTATCCGCGGTCCAGCTCGGCTTCAAAACCGATAGCGTGCCTCTGGCCGTCATTTACGCGCGGGCCCGACAACTCGGCTTTGAACTTGCTGCAGCGGAGGTCGGTCCGCAATTGCGCCTTCAATATCTTGATCAGCCCATGGGCGAATTCCTCATCGTGGGAATGCAGCCGATCAAGACGTGGAGCGGAGAGCCCGTGGTTCTCAACGTGGCAAATGGCGGAGCCGGATTGATCCTGATCGGCCAGGACGGCCGAGATGACGCTGAAATACCGGCGACCTCCCGTTTTCTTTTCGTGCGGCCGCCTGACCTTAGCGGCGGAATCGCGGCCGCTCTGCTGCCACCATGAAGACGAACAACCAAGTTTCGAGCAGCGCTGACTGCGGAGAAAATTCCTTGCGTCAGATCAAGGGAGATTTCCTGTCCATGGAGAACAACGAGGCTGCCGGCTCAAATGCAGCGGCGTCGGGAGTTCACGGGGATGGAGGCAAGCCTCGTCTCAAGTCTCGTCTGGAGCGGCGTCAACAGTAGGGAGTGACATCATGCGCGGATTCGGAGCTGTATGCATCTCACTGTTACTATCGGCAATTCCTGCGACTGCGTCAGATCAAAATCTCAAGGAAGAACTTGGAAAGATAGGTTCAGCATACGAGCAGTACTTCAGCAACAAGGACGCTGCCGGGATTACTTCGCTTTACACCAAGAACTATATGCGTGTGACGGAAGACGGCGTCGTGGACAATGCCAGATACTATGAGAACGCTTTCAAGGCGGGAGTCAGTCGCCTCGAGGTCAAGACGATCGAGGTTCAGTCATTGTCAGAAAGCATGGCTCTGGTCACCGGCGAATCTCGCGTTACCGGCAACAGCGAGACAGGCGCTCCCATAGACTTCACCGTTGTTTGGACCGCTCTCGATGTTCGTGAGGACGGGCAATGGAAGATTCGCATGCTCACGTCGGTCCCCAAACCGCCGCCGCCCCAGCCGCAGCAGGCCGCAAAGTAACTCAAGGCATAGCCTTCTCTGCCCGCAATCGTTCTCTGCACCACATCAAAGGGAGCCAACGATGGCCAATTTGCACGCAAACCTCGCGTTGCTTTCAGTCGCATCAGTGCTGGCAACGACGAGTGTCCAGGCTCAGAGCATGCCGCCGGAGGGCCCCGTCTCGGTCATATTCACCGCGACGCCGATTCCTGCTCCCAAGCCGATGGCGATCGGCGGCGGCAGAGAATTTGCTGTCATGAACCAAGCCATGGCAGCCTCAAACGAGGCGGGAAATCCTGTACTCAACAACATGGGTGGACGTTGTCAGCTCAGCCGCCTGACGGATCCGTCTGCGAAGACCGCCGAAATTCACGGGTTCTGTACTTACGTCGACAAGGACGGCGACCAGTTGTTCGAGCAATGCGACTGGATGCCCGCATCCCCCAACAATTGCAACATAACGGGTGGGACCGGCAAATTCGAAGGTCTCCAGGCCGCGCTCGTCGTCACCATCGACCCTCTCAAGAGCAACTTCGATGGCATCAGTCAGGTCATTGGCCACAAGAAGGGGACGTACAAGTTCGTCAAGACGAACTAGGCTCGTCCGCCGAATTCCAGCGGGCGTACGGCCTTGATTGCTGCAGTTCGGGATGCCAAGGCAGCAACGTCTTCTGAACGGTTTGCCCTGGCGCTCATGTCCGATGTCACGCACTAGCGACGTGGTTCCGTCGTCTGCTGAACGGCCGGCCGGTGTCCCGGTGAAGTACGAGGTACGCCGCTCGCCAGCATGTTCGGTGACCGGCGGCGTTGTGAGTTCTTTGGGTGTGAATGGGTTCACAACGACGTCGCCAGGCAAGTGCTATGTTCCAGCCATTCTACTGCCGACTGATTTTCTGAAGAGTGTTTTTCGAACAGCCTCTGAGGAGAGGGTCATGTTCAAGCAATTCCTCTTGGTCGCGGCGATAGCCTCCCTAACGTTAGCCACATCCTCTAAAGCCGATTGCGAATATGCTTTGGAGCGCGGCGCGTCCGCCGAGTCGCGTTCGGTTTCGTTGCATTCTGATGCAGCTCAACTTGCGGAAGCCCTGTTGGATGACATTGTGACTTGGCTCTCATCGAATTTCGACCTGCCTGCCATCAAGCAGCGTCCCGTCGTTGAATTTGCGTCGAAGATGGAGCTTGCGAGGTTGCGTGCAAGGGACCGTACTTCTTCGCAAGGCTTCATGGAAAGCGATGGGCAACTAGCTCAGCGCGAGGTCGTTGCACTTTACGACAACGAGACGAGAACGATCCTGCTTCCTGATGATTGGGGCGGCACTTCGCCAACCGACCAATCGGTCCTGGTACACGAAATGGTCCATCACCTTCAGAATGTTGGAGGGCTCAAATTTGTCTGCCCACAGGCGCGAGAGAAGTTGGCCTACCTGGCTCAGGATAAATGGCTGGAGCGGTTCGGGCTTAGCCTGGAGAACGAGTTCGACGTCGACATGTTCACGGTGCTGATTACTTCAGCATGCATGTATTGAGTGTGACCGGTCGATCCAAGTCGCTGTCGAACGATTGCCTTTCCAAAGGAGCGCAAAGCCAAGCTCATCTCGTACGTACCAACAAGATCTTCAGCGGATTTGATTGATGGCCAGACTCCTGGCGGTCCTCGCAATTGCATTGGCGATCCTGGCGATGGCTCGGGGGCAGCAGAATCAGTTTGTACCGCTGCCGACAGGACGTAAGCGTCGTTATCAGGCCACGGCTTTGAGGAACTGAGTGCGGTAGGCCCAAGGCAATAGCTGGTCGATGTCGCGGTTCGGATGACCACTGACGATCCTGGTCAGGACGTCGGTGAGATAGGCAAGCGGATCGACGTCGTTGAGCTTGCAGGTCTCGACCAGGGACGCGACGACCGCCCAGTGTTCGGCACCACCGTCGGATCCGGCAAACAGCGCGTTCTTGCGACTGAGCTTGATGCCGCGGATCGATCGTTCGACCGTATTGTTGTCGAGCTCGATGCGACCGTCATCGATGAAGCGCGTCAGCCCCTGCCAGCGCGAGAGAGCGTAGCGGATGGCGGCGGCGAGCTTGATCTTCTGGCTGATGAGAGCCAGCTTGGCGCGTAGCCAAGCCTCGAAGGCATCGGCCAGCGGTCGGCTTTTCTGCTGACGCACGAGACGGCGCTCCTCCGGGCTGCGGCCGCGGATCTCCTTCTCGATCGCGTAGAATGCGGCAATGTGCTTCAGCGCCTCGCTTGCGATCGGCGCGGGGCCCGCCGTCGCGAGTTCGTAGAAGTTGCGCCGCATGTGCACCCAGCAGAAGGCGAGCTCGACCTCGCCGCGCTCGGCAAGCTTTGGATAGGCGGTGTAGCCATCGACCTGCAGGACGCCCTTGTAGCCGGCAAGATGGCTGAACAACCGCTCGGCCTTGCGGTCGGGTGCATAGACATAGGCGATGCCGGGCGGATCGAGGCCGCCCCAGGGCCTGTCGTCGGCGGCATAGGCCCAGAGCTGGCCGGTCTTGGTGCGCCCTCGACCGGGATCGAGCACCGGCACCGTCGTCTCGTCGGCGAACAGCTTGGACCTCGCTCGAAGCATCGTGAGAAGGCGCTCATGCAGCGAGCGCAGGTGGAAGGCGGCATGCCCAACCCAGTCCGCCAGCGTCGATCGATCGAGAGCGATGCCCTGGCGGGCATAGATCTGGGCCTGCCGGTAGAGCGGCAGATGATCGGCATATTTGGACACCAGAACCTGGGCGACCGTGGCCTCGGTCGGCAGGCCGCCCTCGATCAGCCGGGCCGGAGCCTCGGCCTGCACGACACCATCCTCGCAGGCACGACAGGCGTATTTGGGACGCCGGGTAACGACAACGCGGAACTGCGCCGGCACCATGTCCAGCCGCTCGCTCTTGTCTTCACCGATCCGATGCAGTTCGCCCTGGCAGCAGGGGCAGGTCTTGTCGTCGATGTCGACGACGACCTCGATCCGCGGCAGATGCGCCGGCAGTGCCCCGCGGTTGACGCGGCGCTTGCGCGCCCGTTCCGCCCGACCTTCCGGGGCGGTCTCGTCCTGACCGGCCTCGGCAGAGGCCGCGACCTGCTCGACGTCCTCGAGGCCCAGCAGCATCTGTTCCTCAGGAAGCGACTCCGCCCTCCGGCCAAAGCGATGACGCTGCAATTCCTTGATGATCTGGCGCAGCCGCTCGCTCTCGTGCCGCTCGGCAAGCAGCATCGCCTTCAGCGTCTCGGGATCATCAGGAAGGTTATCGCTCACGGGCAAATCAGAGCATATTCGCGCCCGCCTGACGACGTACTCGATGCCTCTGATTCACTTCGCCGCAGCGCGGCCCACAATTATCCGGCTTGCGTCGGGACGACCGTCTCCCGTGCCGCGTGGACACGCCGCCAATCGAGCCCTTCGAGCAGCGCCGACAATTCTGCCGCTGACAAACGCATCACGCCATCCTCGATCTTCGGCCAGCGGAAGACGCCTTCCTCGAGCCGCTTGGCGAACAGGCACAAACCCGTACCATCCCAGAAGATCAGCTTGATCCGGTCCGCGCGCTTGGCACGGAAGACATAAACAGCACCCGAGAACGGATCGGCCTTCATGTGCTCGCGTACCAACATAGCAAGCCCTTCCATTCCCTTGCGGAAGTCGACTGGCTTGGTTGCCACCATCACCCGGACAGTGCCGGACGGGCCGATCACCGGCTTGCCTTCAACGCATGGACGATGGCCGCAATCATCGCCACGTCCGCGCCTTGGCCGACCCGGATAGTGACGCCTTCGGCTTCGATCTCGATGCCCCCAACATCCGGCTTGGCCTTCCGTCGCGCTGTCTTGCGCTCACGGCCCGCAACCGCGACCGGCGCCATGGCGTCTACCACCGCAGGTACAAACTGCGGATCGTTAGCCATCGGCGCCGGCTGCCGGCGCGCTTGCCGGCGCCAAGTGAACACTTGTTGTGGGGTCAGCCCGTGTCGCCGGGCAATCTCGGAAACGACCGCGCCTGGTACCAGCGTCTCCTCGACAATCCGGGCCTTGTCGTCCTTGGAGAACCAACGACGTCGTCCCGTCTCCGTGATCACTTCCAGCCGGCGCGCCGTTACATCCGACTTAAGCGTATGGTCAAACATAGACACAAACCGATCCCTTCAAAGAGATCGTGAAACTCGCCTATCCCATCTGCCCCGAAAAGGTGGGAGCGGAACGACGCTTACGACAGGACTAATGCCAGCGGTGCTTGTTCCCTGAGTTCTCTTGAGGTGACGGGTTCATCCATTCAGCCGGTGGCGCACAGGTCCGCTCGTGGCCCGCGGCGATCTGCAAGGCGGACGGGCGCCGGCATCCGCACGCTATTCAGGCGTCAGCCCCAATGCCTTCACGGCAGCCAACAAAGGAGGCGTTTCGCTGTCGTACAGCTTTCTGAACGCGACATGTCCTTGAGCGGACTCATCGATGCCGTACGAGGCGAGCAGCTTCTGTATCTTGTCGGTCTTGCCGGCTTCTACCATCAGGCCGGAAACACGCTCCACGATGTCCTGCGGCATGCCGATGGGACCGGCAAGAAAGACGTAACCGGTCATAGCAAAGAGCTCGGATTCGGCACCCTGCTCGAAGAATGTGGGAACGTCGGGAAGCTTTCTGCTCCGCGTCCTCGTCTGCACGGCGATTGCCCTCCCAACTCCGGATTCCAGCGCGTTGACGGCATTGGCGTAACTCCCCATCGCCGCCTGGAGCACGCCGGCCGCGAGGTCCTGCCACATCGGCGCTTCGCCGCGGTAGTGCACGGCTTTCATCTGCAGCCCGTACTGCTTGTTGAGCTCTGCAACGACGATATGAGGGTAGGAGCCTGCGCCGAAGGTCCCGACGTTGGTCACGTTCCTGCGGGCGTATTCGACGAACTCCTTTAAATTGGTGGCGTTGGTCGCCTTATAGGCGACCAATGGCAGATATCCTGCCGACATGCTGGAAATGAGCGCGAAGTCCTTGTCGGCGTCGTATGGCAAAGTCTTAAATAGCACGCGGCTTTGCACCAGAGTTGCGGTGATGGCGAGGAGTAACGTGTAACCGTCCGGTGGCGATTGCTTCACGGCTGCTGCAGCGATCGAACCGCTGGCACCCGCCTTATTCTCAACGATCACCGGCTGGCCGAGCTTCTGGGAGAGGTATTCGCCGTAGACGCGCGCGAGGGTGTCCGCAAGTCCGCCGGCGGGATAGGCGCAAACAATCTTGATCGGCCGGGAGGGCCAGGTCTGCGTCCACCCTCTGTCATGATACGACAAAGCGATGGTGGCTGCGCCGGTTGCGATGAAGGCGCGGCGCGTGATCTTCAATGCCATCACGGTCTCCATCATGTTTGTATTCCGAGGACGCGCGTCGTGGCGTTGCTGCCAGTCCTTCAAGCGGACGGCCCTACGTTGAATCCTGAGCCGCTGCTCGGGGCACTGCTGCGCGGTACGGCAAGCCGTTGGTCGTGCTCATGGATTGCTTCCTGAGCAAATTGTGCCGTCCCGAGGATGGTAGCAGGCCATGGGCGGGCGCTCTTGACATTCTGCTTACATTCTCTTCACCGCCGGCTTATTCTTGCGCTGCAACCGGCGCGAGAGACCGACGGGGGAAAGCCACCCAGGGAATTGCCAGCTTGCGGTATCTCTTCGACGAGTACGCATTCGACACCGACCTTCGCGAGCTTTACCGCGGGGCGCACGTGGTCTCGGTTGCGCCGCAGGTGTTCGACCTGCTCGACTACCTGATCCGCAACAGGGAACGGGTCGTAAGCAAGGACGACCTCATCAAGACCATCTGGAACGGCCGTGTCGTGTCCGATGCAGCACTGACGACGCGGCTGAACGTCGCTCGGAGTGTGATTGGCGATTCCGGCGAAAAACAGCGTCTCATCAAAACCCTGCAGCGCAAGGGCTTCCGTTTCGTTGGAACGGTGCAGGAAGTGCAGAGGCCCGCAGACGCGGCGCCCACAGCCGATTCTGGTGAACAGTTTCAGGGTACCGCTGATCCAGATCGGTCCGATGCCGCGACAGTTGCGATGTCGATTCCTGCGCCACGCCTTTCCATCGTCGTACTGCCGTTCGCGAACTTCGGAGGCGATCCCGAGCAGGACTATTTCGTTGATGGCGTGACCGACAGCCTGACCACGGACCTTTCGCGCATCAGTGGCTCATTCGTGATCGCGCGTAACACCGCATTCACCTTCAAAGGCAAAGCCGTCGATGTAAAGCAAGTCGGACGCGAGTTGAACGTCCGCTATGTGCTCGAAGGTTCCGTGCAGCGAGGTGGCAATCGGCTTCGGGTGAATGTTCAGCTGATCGATGCCGAAACCGGCAATCACCTATGGGCCGAGCGGTTTGAGAAACCCGTCGCCGACCTGTTCGACATGCAGGACGAGATCGTATCGCGGCTCGCAAACACGCTAAATGCCCAGCTCATTCAGGTTGAAGCGCGGCGAGCGGAACGTTCAACCCATCCCGATGCAATGGACCTGTATTTCCAGGGCTGGGCTTACGAGAACAATGGGACGACCCCGCAATACATGACACAAGCGCAGGCCTTTTTCCACCGCGCCCTGGCACTCGATCCCGACAATATCGAGGCGCTGGTCGGCTCGGCGCGGGTTGAAGCGGCGCTTGGGGCCAATCTTGTCACCGACGACTGGAAAGCGCACTTGGCGGCGGCCGAGGCAGCCTCAACCAGGGCTCTGTCCCTTGCGCCAAACCATGCTCGGGCCCGTAGCATCCTGGGTCTGGTCCAATCATTTAGCAACCCGGCCCGAGCCATCGCTGAATGCGAGCGGGCGTTGGCACTGGATCACAATTTGGCCGATGCTCATGCCTTCATCGGTCTCGCCAAGTTTTTTCTCGGTCGCAGTAGCGAGACCGAGGCCCATATCCGCGAGGCGCTTCGCCTCTCTCCTCGCGATTCCTACGCCTACCGGTGGTTCATGTTTGTCGGTCTCGCCAAATTGTTTCTCGGCGCCGATGTGGAAGCGGTTGCCTGGCTGCGCCGGAGCATCGAGGCCAACCGAAATCATCCCCTCCCGCATTACTATCTCGCCGCTGCACTGTCGCTGCTCGGCTCACCGGACGAGGCGCGGGCCGCCGCGCAGGCGGGTCTTGTGCTCAATCCGACCTTCACTCTCCGCCGCTACCGGGCCCGCGTGACGAACGACCATCCGGCTTATCTCGCCGGACGCGAGCGTGTGTATGAGGGCATGCGCATGGCCGGGGTGCCGGAGGGATGAACGGCAGGAGGTCGCCGGTGCGCGACCCAACAAGGATCGGGCGCTCCTGCGCTTACGGCGACGGCACGGCCGAGGGCGGCGCGGTGACGTTCGGCAGCGGAGTTGCTGGCCAAGGGCTTGCCGGCCAGGGACCTTTCGGCTTGGCGTCAACCGACGAGCACGCCGCCGCAAGCTGCGTCCGCATCGACGCCAGGCCCGTCAGGTCGATGTCGAATTTCGCGACGTCCACCTTTTCGTCCGGCATCGGCGTCGTCCGCCGGACATGGAGGGAGCGGGACGCCATGATCGCCTTGACCATGTCAGGGTCGATGCTGCCGCTCCACATCTCGTACTTCGCGGCCCGCACCGGAAACCCTCCGGCCTCCTGGTCCTTGTCGGCGTCCGCCGTCATCATGATCGTGCTTTTGCCGACGCTCGCCTCGTCCATCTCGCCCGCGAACAGCAGCGGCACGCGATTCCTGGTTTCGCAAAACATGCGCCATTCCATCGTCCGGAACGAGGAGCCGCTCTCCTTCTTCATCACCGCGATCTTGCTGATGAACGGCCGCGTTGCCTTTTCCAGCGTCCACATCCCTTCGGCAAACGGTCGCGTGTCGATTCCGAAACGATAGAGCTCGGCTCGCGTCAGCATATGCAGGTTTTCGAACTTCACGGTCCGGATGAGATCGTCGAGCCCGCGGCTGATCCCCATCGCCGCGATGAACGCAGCGCGGTCGCGGTCGGCGTTCGCGATCCGGCGTTGCCTGTATTCCGCGACCGCCTGCGCCGCCGGATGCCCGTGAAAGACGAGGACCAGCCTGGAGTTATGGACCGCCAGGGCGGCGTCGGGAGCGACCTCGCGTGATGTCGCGCCGAGAAACAGATAACCGCAGGCCGAGTTGCACATCGCATGGTAGGTCGTGAGCTCCGCCTCGACCTCGCCGCCGGCGGCCTTGGTCTTCAGGCATGCGGCGTCCACCTGTGTGCCGGCGGCGCACGCCGTTGCGATCGTCCGCCCGACCCGTGCGACCGCCTTGCGACTGCGCAGCAGCCGGCCGATGACGTAGGACTGCTCCACATTCCCGCCGGGCGAATGAAGGTAGATCGGACGCTGCGTGTCCTTGACGCCGGCCAGGAAGCGGCGAATGCGCGGTGCGGCGTCCCCATCGATTTCGCCCTCGATGGCGATCCAGCGGTCGCAGCCGGGCCCGCACGCGTCCGGTGCCCCCTTGGCAAGATAGATCGTCAGCCTGCGCGCAAATCCGACTTTCTCTGCAGGCGTTTCCTCGGCATGCAGCGCGCATGGAAGCAGCACGGCCACGACAAACAAAATACGGGCAAGCATGTAACGATTGGGCCACGCGCGGTGAAGATAGACGTCGACGTTACATGATCATCGGCGCGCCTACAACTTTCGGTGGCATGCCGGCCCGCGTTTATTGCGCCGGGCGTCACATCGTGCTTTCTCGAAATACAGCGTTCGTCACGTCAGACGATCGATGATTTCGAAGAGCCTGTCGCAGGACGCCTCGATCCGCTTTTGCGGCGATGTGGCGATACCCAGCAACAGGCCGGGGCGCGCCGAAGCCGTGGACGCATACCACAGCGACAGCGGGGTAGGTGCCAGTCCGAACGATGCCGCTTCCCTGGCGATGGCGAGATCGGGCGCTCCATCCGGCAGCCGCAGGACCGCTGCCAATCCGGCAAGCGCAACGTTGGCGGTGTGTGTCCGAAGCTGTTTCAGCAATGTATCGCCTTGCGCGGCGTAGACCCGCTTCGTGCGCCGGAGATGCCGCAGATAATGGCCATCGCGCATGAAATCGGCGGTGGCGAGCTGCACTGCGGGCCCGGGCGCCGGCGCGAGGCACGCCGCGGCTTCGGCAAATCGCGACGCCAGAGCGGCCGGCGCAACGACAAAGCCGAGCCGCAGGGCAGGGGTCACGGTCTTGCTGAAAGAGCCGATATGGATGACGCGGCCCGCGCGATCGAGCGAGGCGAGCGCCGGCGTGGCCCGGCCCTTGAGCTGAAGCTCGCTGAGATAGTCATCCTCGATCACCCACGCCTTGCGTCGGGCGGCCCAGTCGAGCAGGCGCGAACGCCTCGCCAGCGACAATGTGGATCCGAGTGGCGCCTGCTGTCCGGGCGTCACGACAACCAGCGCGGCGTCGGGAGCATGTTTCAGGCCGTAATCAACATCGATGCCGTCAGCGTCGACCGGGATCGGCGCGATCGACAGTCTTGCAAGCGCGAGACCGTGCCGCGTGAAGGGAAAGCCCGGATTCTCCATCCAGACCTTCGTCTTTGACTCGAGGCCGAGGACACGGAGCGCCAATCCGAGGCCGCCGCTGAAACCGCTGGTGATGATGATCTGCGACGGCGTGCACGCGATCCCGCGCGCCAGCGCAAGGTAGGCTGCGATCTCGCGTCGCAAGTCGAGCTCGCCGCGCGGATCCGGATAGATCGGCGGCGCGCTCATTTCGACGCGAACCGCCTGCGCGCGCATCCTTGCGAGCAGCGTCGCAGGAAAAGTCTCTTGCGCAGGCACGCCCATCTGGAAAATCGCCGGCCCCGCCGTGAGCTCCTGGTACATCTCCATGAACGAGCCGGGGGCCGGGGCCTTGTCCTTGCGAACGGGAAAGGACGGCCGATCCGCTACATGCGTGCCGGTCGCGCGTGACGCGACGATCAATTGGGCGGAGGACAGCTTTTCATAGGCCGCGCGCACGGTGCCCCGCGCGACGCCAAGCTGGGCGGCCAGATCCTGCCAGGAGGGCAGGCGCGCTCCGGGTGCGAGCACGCCGTTCGCGATGGCGGCCCTGATGCCCCCATGGATCTGCTCGGCCAGCGGCGTCTTCGCAGAGCGATCCAGTTCCAGCCGCAGCGGTTTGGTCATACCCCTTGGTACACGATTTTCGTGCGTTCTTGGTCCTTTTTTGTGGACCAGGGCAGGGGCATTTATGGCAGAGACACGGGCCGGGCATCGATCATCAAGGAGCAGGACAATGACCAGGCGTCTCGACTACGACCGTATCGCGCCGGCGGGTGTGAAAGCCTTGGGCGGTGTGTACGGCTACATCATGCAGAGCAATCTTCCGGCGGCGCTGATCAACCTCGTCTATCTGCGCGTATCCCAGATCAACAACTGCGCCTACTGCCTCGACATGCATATGCGCGATCTGCTCAAGAGCGGGGTGAAGATCGAAAAGATCGCTCTGCTGCAGGCGTGGGAGGAAGCCGGCAATCTGTTCGACGCGCGCGAGCGCGCCGCCCTCGCATGGGCCGAAACGGTGACCCGCGTTGCGGATACCGGCGTGCCGGATCAGGCCTATGAAGCCGCGCGCGGGGTCTTCGAGGAGCGCGAGCTCGTCGATCTCACCATCGCGATCGGCCTGATGAACACGTATAATCGTATGGCGATCAGCTTCCGTAAGACGCCGCAGGCCGCCGTCGAGAAGACAGCCTGACGGGCCACGAACGGCATCGGCCGACGTCAATGCAAGGCAGGAGTTAGAAAATGACGAGCGTGATTTCCGGCGTGAAAATTCCCGACAGCAAGCTGGCGCGCGAGGCCGCCGAGCTGGTGCGCAGCTACGAAGACGAGATGCTGTTCAACCATTCGGTCCGCGTCTACGTGTTCGGCGCGATGAAGGGGCTGCGTCAGAAGCTGAAATTCGATTCCGAGTTGCTTTATGTCGCGGCGCTGTTTCACGACCTCGGCCTGGTCGATCACTACCACACCGAAACAAAGCGATTTGAGGTCGACGGTGCCGACGCCGCGCGGGACTTTCTCCGGGCACGCGGCATCGCCGAGCCGCAGGCCGATCTGGTCTGGGAGGCGATTGCGCTGCACACCACACCCGGTATTCCGGAATATATGAGACCGGAAATCGCCCTCACGAGGGCAGGAGTTGTGGTGGACGTCGGGGCCGTTGGATATGACGAGTACACGCCGGAGCAGCGCGATCAGGTGATCGCTGCGTTCCCGCGCGGCGATTTCAAGAACGAGTTTCTGAAGGTGCAGACCTGCTCAGCGCTGAAGAAGCCGCAGACGACATTCGGGACCGTCAATTTCGACTATATCCAGGATCACGATCCCAGCTTCCACAAGCCGAACGTGTGTACGCGCATCCGCAACACGCCCTGGCAAAGCTGAGCTGCCGCTAAGCCACCGGATCCCTGACGGCATCCGAACGGCTTCGGTCATCCGGCGCCAGCGGTGGCGCCGGCCGCGCGGGAGCGTCCTTCAGCAAGGCAGCGTCGCTCGAGGCGTCCTCGACCGGCGCGGCTCGGGCCTCGCGCGCGGCGACGATCCAGATCAGGAAGCCAAGAAGTGCGAGCGCGGCTCCGACGGGACCGGTGGAGGTCCAGCCCAGCCCCTCGCGTATGGCAAGGCCACCCAGGAACGGGCCGAGCGCATTGGCGGTGTTGAACGCCGAATGGTTGAGCGCAGCAGCGAGCGCCTGCGCGTCTCCTGCGACGTCCATCAGCCGCGTCTGCAGGACGGCGCCGAGCGAGACGCTCGCGCCGATCGCGAAGACGTCGGCCGCGAGCAGCCAGGGATTGCCCGCGGCGAGCGGAAAGACCAGGAGCGCGACCGCGGCGAACAGCAGGATGACGCCTGCCGTCGGCATCAAGGCACGGTCGGCAAAGCGCGGCACGAATAGATTGCCGAGCGTGGCGCCGATGCCGAACACGGCGAGGAAGAACGGGATGACCGCGGTGCTGACCTTGGTGACCTCGATCAGCGTCGTCGCGAGATATGTATAGACGGCGAACATGCCGCCAAAGCCGATGGCGCCGATCGCCAGCGTGATCCAGATGCGGCCGTTTCGGAGCGCACCGAGCTCGCGCAGCGGGTCGGACCGGCCGGCCGCATCGCGCGGCGCGAACAGCGCGCACAGCAGGACCGTGATCAACGCCAGCACCGACACGAAGCCAAAACTCGCGCGCCAGCCGACCGCCTGGCCGATCAGATTGGCCAAGGGCACGCCGATGATCGTGGCAGAGGTCAGGCCGAGCATCACCTGGCCGATCGCCTGTGAGCGGCGGTGTTGCGGAACGAGCGACGCCGCGACCAGCGCGGCGATGCCGAAATAGGCGCCATGCGGCAATCCCGACAGAAATCGAGCCGCGATCATCCAGCCGAAGCCCGGCGCGAGCGCGGTGAGCGCGTTGCCGAGCGCGAACACGGCCATCAGGGCCAGCAACTGGGTGCGCCGGGCGAACCGCGCGCCAAGCACGGCGATCAGCGGCGCGCCCAGCACCACGCCGAGCGCGTAAGCACTGATCGCGTGCCCCGCGGTCGGCTCGTCGATCCCGAGGTCGGCAGCGAAGAACGGCAGCAAGCTCATCGATGCGAATTCGGTGGTTCCGATCGCAAAGCCGCCCATCGCGAGCGAGAACAGGACGATGGCGAGGTGAGGGGGCGCTGAGGCGCGGGGCGAGGTCGCGTGAGGCGAGGTCGTCATGTGTCCTGCATTGGTGGCGCAAACGGGAATCAGCCCAGCGAACGTCGCCACCCCTGCAAGATTTGTCGTCGTACTTAAACCCGCGCCAGCCCGCGTCAACATCGGAGGCGCGATGCAAGGCATGCCGCATATCAGCGTCCCGATTTAAGTGTGGCGCCATCCGGACGCGTCGTGCACCAGCCTGTGGCTTCATCGGTGCGCTTCGGCCTTCCCGCGACTTTCGCTATCCGCTCTACAGACGGGGTCGACTCGCTTGAGGGCAAAACAGTTGCATATCTGCAGCAAAGCGTATTGGCGGTTGAGGCGGTCGGCGCGACCTTTTGCCATCGCGCCCGGCGCGAGGGCTTCCACTTCGGGGTCCGGTGCAAGTGGGAATTCGCGAATGCTGTCGAAATTCAGAAGGAATTCATAAGGAATTCAAAAGGAATTCGAAAGGTAGAGTGCGTTGATCGGGCGCCTTATTCCAGCGCGAGCCGCTGATCGCCAAGATGAGGTAATCCGAAGAAGCCCTTTTACTCTCCGCCGCGACTTGTTGTGGCGCTGCCGCTCCGAGCCATTCGGGTGATTTTGGTAGCGCCTCAACCGAATTGCGTTTAGCGTGTTGCAGACTGGTTCAACGACGAGACTCTGCTCGGCAAGAGGCTTTATTCGCCGCTGAGGGATCAATGAAGTCGGAGCCTACGAGCGACCCCCCGTCGTCGCCGAACACCGCCAACGACAGTGGTGCGAGGTTGGTTGGTGCTGCCGAACAGGACTTTAATTCCCAAGTAGGTAAGATCCTCGAATTCGAAAGACCTTTCCGCGCCGTCCTCGTGGCGGACGTCGTCAGCTATACCAGACTTATGGAAGCTGCTGAGGTCGAGACGCATAGTCGCTATCGGGCTCTTCGCGTGAGCGTCATCGACCCTGCTTTGATCGGTCGACGAGGCGAGATTGTGAAGAACACCGGCGACGGCTTCGTCGCGGTGTTCGAGAGCCCGCTCGATGCCCTTCGCTGTGCCTCCGAGTTGCAGCGTGAAGTCACCGGGCTTGAAACCCTGCAACCTCCCGAGCGCCGCATAGCCTTTCGCATCGGCGTCCATTGGGAGCCTGTCATCTTTGATCTGAACGATGTCTACGGCCATGGCGTCAATATCGCAGCACGCTTGCAATCTGTCGCTCCCGCGGGCGGCGTTGTGGTGTCGTCGGCCCTTTTGCGAGTAGTCGCCGATCTGAGCGAATTCAAGTTTGACGACCTGGGTGAGCTTCATCTCAAGAACCTGTCGCGGCCGGTTCATGCCTTTCTCCTGCTCTCGCCGGGAGTGGACCGCCGCACGGTGATCGGCGCTTCCACCAAATCCTCGAGACGAACCAAACTGCCCTCGATCGCCGTTCTTCCGTTTGCGAACAGCTCTTCGGAGGTCGACGATAGCTATTTTGCCGAAGGCTTCGTCGAAGACATCATTGTCAGCCTGAGTAATATTCAGGAGCTTCTGGTGGTGTCTCGCGGGTCGACGATGCCGTTTCGTCAGCGCGAGATCGATCCCGTCGAAATCGGCGAGAAGCTTGGCGTTCGCTATTACGTCAGCGGTCACGTTCGCCGATCGGGCAAGCGATTCCGGTTTTCGGTCGAGCTGGTCGATGTTGCGACTGGCTCCGTGGTGTGGGCCGAGAAATACGACACGGACCTCGCGGACGTTTTCGAAGTCCAGGACGAGATCGCCATTGGTGTCGTTGAGAAGATCGCCGCCTATGTGCGTCGCGCGGAGATCAAGCGGGCGCTGCGAAAGCCGCCGAAGAGCCTCAATGCGTATGACTATCTCCTGCGGGCGCTTGAGCTGCTCTACAAATTCGATTTCGCGAGCTTCTCGCGCGCCAAAGGGCTGCTCGAGAAAGCCAGCGAGGAAGACCCCGAATACGCGGCGCCGTACGCGTTCGCTGCGAAGTGGCACAATTTCAAGATCGCGGAGGGGTGGTCGTCGGATTTCGATGCGGATTCGGCCGACGTGATCCGGCTGTCCAATTGTGCCATCGAAAGAGACCCGCAAAATGCTCTCGCGCTCGCGATACAGGGGCACGGCAAGAGCATGTTCTTTCGTGACTACGACAGCGGATTGGACCTGTGTGAGCGGGCTCTTGCCATATCCCCCAGCAATTCGTGGGCATGGGTGTTCGGGAGCGGGACCCCCGGGTTCATCGGCGATGCTTCAACAGGAATTGCCCGTGCGGAGCGCGCCATCCGGCTTTCACCACTTGGCCAACAGGCCTTTTTCAATTTCTGCCTGCTCGGCCAAAATCATTATCTGAACGGAACGTTTGACGATGCCATTCGCTGGTCGAAGAAGTCTTTGACCCTCAGCCCGCGTTTTGGAAACGCCGCGCGCGTCCTCGCCGCAAGCCTCGTCGCGGTTGGTCGCCTGGAGGAAGCGCGGCAGGTTTCGCAGCACCATAAGAACATCCTGCCCGGCTTCAGGGTATCGGACTATGCGCGCCGTTGTCCGTTCAAGGAGCCCCAGGGGTCTTTGTATGTCGAGCGATTAGGAGCAGCTGGGTTGCCGGATTGATGGGGCCAGGAGCCCGGTTCAAATTATTAGCCCCTCGATGGAGAGCACAATGCCTGGTGTTGCAGGAGGAGGCGGTGGCGGCGGTGGTGGCGGCGGCGGCGGCGGCGGCGGTGGCGGAGGCGGCGGTGGTGGCGGAAACGGCGCAGTCAGCGGCGGTTACGTTGGTGGTGGAATTCCCCCGCGTCCTTTCCCGATCTTCGAGAGTTTCGTCGGAGTCCTGCCCGGTGGCTTGAATTACGGGGCGACATTCCCGCTGTCTGCCTGGCGCCCTGACTTTTTTGCTCAAATAGCATTGCTCGAATTTGCCAGAACCGATTGGCAAACCATCACTGTCGCCGGCCCGCCAACGGATCACGATGTCATTTTCGGGGAGATCGACGAACTGCTCGGGGCGTCGATGGATCGTCGCAAGAGGTTGGCAGATGAGATCGTCGATCAGGACGTGAGACTTGTCGGCTATTTTGCGCAGGTCCTCATGCTTTCGCCGTCGGCGCATCCAAATACGATCAAGATTCTGGAGATGGCCGATCATGTTGGGCTGATGGTCGCCGTCTACTACAAGCTCAGGTTCAATCGCGGGCGGCCGCAACAGGTGTGGCCGGGGCTTTTCCCAATGGTCGCTTCGCCCTGGCACGCCTCCTATCCGAGCGGACATTCGCTGGAGAGCCACCTGATGGCACTGGCGCTGGGAGAGATTATCCCCGGTGCCAAGAGTGCGCTGAGGGCGCTGGCCGCGCGGATCGGGAAGAATCGCGAGATCGCTGGCGTCCACTACCCGAGTGACACGGCTGCCGGGAAGGCCATTGCTGAAGCCGTGTTTCCGTACCTCCAGCAATGCGGCACCTTCCATGCGGTGACCGAGGCAGCAAAACAAGAGCATTGAACAGTGCCTAATGCCGCAGCCGAGATCGCATCCTTGGATTTTGCAAGGATGCGCTCCGCACGGCCACAAGGAATTGAAGTTGGACCAATCGATCTCAACCACGAGGTATTGCAATGGGTGTGGAAGAAATTTCCGTCATCGAAAGGACGCGGATTCAGTTGGCGCCAGATTTCACGATGCAACATCAGTGTCACATCAATTGGTGCTGGGCAGCCGTCGCTTCCAGCATCTCGCGCTATTACGACGAGACCAGCATTTTCACGCAGTGCCACATCGCCGACCTTGAATTGAACCGGCATGATTGCTGTGATTTCCCTTGCGGCACGCCGGGCCTGGAATTCGATGTGACGCATACTCTTGGATCACCGCTCAACCGAGTCCGCTGCCTCGCCCTGTTGGCCTACGACCAACGAGCGACACGAATGGAGGTGCAGCAGGAGATCAGTGCAGGGCGACCCATTTGTGTTCGCACGGTCTGGTCGGGAGACGAAGATGAGGAGGGACCGGCGCACTTCGTCGCGATCGTCGGATATCTGGAGGATACCGACAGCCTGGTCATCGAGGATCCCCTTTTCGGCCTAACACCAGAGATCCAGTTTAATCGATTTTGCTCAAACTATCGGGACGCCAAAGGTGTCTGGACGGACACTTACTTCACCAAGCCCCCGGTCTAGAACCTCGCCACCGTGAAAGGAGAGAAAAGATGGCAATTCATCCCAGCGATCCTCCGGCGGCTGCGGTCGTAGCTGTGAAGCGAGCGGTGGCCATCCGGGTGGGCAACCCGAAATTCCCGCGATCAAGGCTTTCCACTGCCAACCGCGACGCGGTCTTCATTTCCCTGCCGCATCGCATTGCCTATCTGGCTTTTGGCAAGATCCGTCGCGCGGACGACCTCAGAGCGGCTGCGGCGATAGGCAATTGGAGATTTCTTGTGATTGAAGCGAAGCGGCGCACCGCCGCTGATGATGGGGGAGGGGAGGAACAGGAGCCGATCGCTGCCGCGACAATCGTGGAGTCGGCAGCGACGACGTATGAGACGACGTATGAACTGGGTGACCTGAACGAAGGGCCGTTTGTGGCGGCGACGTCGGAGGCGATCCGTCGCGCCGAGAAGCTTCCTGAGGTTCGGAATGGAGCCTTCGAGGCTTTCCTGCTCACCGTGCCGGCGGTCCATGTGACAGCGCTCTGGCTGCAAGATTGTCAAGATTATCGTGGCGATGCGGACCTGCTGCTGACGTTGCCGCCCTCGGACCTCGCCTTGGAGCCGTACCGGCCGATGGCGTCGGCTGCGTTCTTGACTGTCGTGCAAGACCTCGCTCGGAAAGTAACTTCCGAATACGCGACGAGGGGGTGAGCGGGCAATGTCGGCGCGATGGAAAAGCTCTCAAGTGCGTTAAGCTCGCAAGGGCGTCAAAGTTGGCAAGTCCCGGCATGGGAGCACGCCTAGTCGGCCTGCTTCGGCCGCCGGGGAGCCTTTGACCTCTTCTGCGGAAAGTACGGATTCACGGCGCAGCTCGCGGAGCGGCCGACGGCGAGAAATCTGCACTGTTCGAGCGAAGTGTAGCGGCAGTCGAAATAGCCGACGGGGCCGTAGATCTGCATGCAGACGGGATAGCTGGGATCGTAGGTCTGCGCGTCCGCCGGCACGCCCGAGAAGAACAGGCCGGTGGCGACGAGTGCGAAGCGGGCGCGGCGCATCTCAGCGCGGCGGGTAGTAGCCGGGTGAATAGCCCGGTGTCTGCGCGCGCGGACGATTCTGATAGGCGTAGGGATCGTCGCTCTGGCCAGTGAAATACGGATTCGCGATGCAGGTCAGCGCGCGGCCCGACGAGCTTGCCTGACACTGTGCGTAACTGTCGAACGTGCAATTGCTCAGCCCCGGCCATTCCTGGCCGGTCAGGCAGAACGCGTGATGCGTGCCGAATGCGCGTGCGGGCGTGCTTGCACTCAGCGTGAGCGCGAATGTGGCGATTGCGAGCGAAAATGTGGCGACAATGGGGAGGGCAATCTGTCTGCGCATCTCAATCTCCAATCACACAATCGTGCGTGCATCAGGTGTCCAGGCACAGATGCAACATACGTCGTGTAGTCGACATTGGAACTCATGAAAACCCTTGTTTCAAAGGGTTTCCCGCGCGCGCTGCTAAACATTCATTAACGCAGCACAGCCCTTTGGCCCCGACTGTTGCGTCGGGGTTACAGCAATTCCGTCGAGCGCTGATATGACGGCCCTACGGCCCGGGGGCCTAACGACGAAACTGGAACGGGAATCAAATGAACAAGAATCTGTTGCTTGCTGCTGTGAGCCTTGTCGCGCTGAGCGCGACTGCGCCGGCGCTGGCTGCTGACCTCGCTGCGCGGCCTTACACCAAGGCGCCCGCGATGATCGCGACCGTCTATGACTGGAGCGGCTTCTACATCGGCATCAACGGCGGCGGCGGTTCGTCGCACGCGACCTGGGATTTCGTTGGCGTTGGCCGCGAAGGTTCGCACGATGCGACGGGCGGCACGGTCGGTGGCCAGATCGGCTATCGCTGGCAGTCCGGCCAGTGGGTGTTCGGCGTGGAAGGCCAGGGCAACTGGGCCGACTTCTCGGGCGACAACACCAGCGCGCTGTTCGCCACCCGCAACCGCACCAAGATCGATGCGTTCGGTCTGATCACCGGTCAGGTTGGCTACGCCTGGAACAACGTCCTGGTCTACGTCAAGGGCGGTGCGGCTGTGGTCAGCAACAAGTACGAGATCTCCAGCACGGCGGGCGCGCTGCTCTCCTCGTCCAGCGACAGCCGCTGGGGTGGCACGGTCGGTGCCGGCCTCGAGTACGGCTTCGCGCCGAACTGGTCGGTTGGCGTCGAGTACAACCACATCTTCCTGTCCGACAAGGACGTGACCTTCGCTGGCTTCGCCGGCTCGGAGCGCATCCGCCAGGACGTCGACATGGGTCTCGTCCGCCTGAACTACAAGTTCGGCGGCCCGATGATCGGTCGCTACTGAGACTGGTCGCTCATTTCGAGCGATCGTCGAAAAGCCCCGGCCTTGCGCCGGGGCTTTTTTGTTGCGTGAATTCAGCGAGTTAACCATCACTTTTCGAGAAAGCTCACACGGCTTGACTCTCAAGAACAAAATGAGAACAATGTTCTTCATACGTTCTGGTGATGGAGCAAGCCATGTTCAGGATTTTCGTGGAAGAAGCCGCCGCACTCGCCTCGATCTCGCTGTTCGTCGGGATGATCGCAATCTGGGCGCAGGTGATTCCGCAGCTCTAGGCCGCGGCTGGCCAGAGCCCTTGGTCATGCCCTTGGGGAAAAGCGGGACGACGCGGCCGTTTCGTGGCTCCGGCGTGGACTCTGAAGCGGTGACGCCCCACCATTGTGAGGCGAGTCGGCTGGGTGGGCGGAAGATGTCCTCGTGATCCCCCCCTGGAGCCGGCGACCGCTCCATCTCATCTGCAAGAGGCCGTCACGCGACCATGCCGAGCGCCGGATTTGTCCACCATCACGTTCACTCGGCCTATTCGCTGCTCAAGGGCTCGATCAAGATCGCCAAGCTCGCCGAGCTTGCGAAGAAAGACCACCAGCCCGCACTGGCGCTGACCGACACCGACAACATGTTCGGCGCGCTGGAGTTCTCCGACAAGATGGCGGGCTCCGGCATCCAGCCGATCGTCGGCTGCGAGCTCGCGATCGATTTCGGCGACCAGGATCCCAACGCGCGCAATGCGCTGCTGCCGTCGCGTGTGGTGCTGCTGGCGGCCCAGGAGCGCGGCTATCGCAGCCTGATGCGGCTGAACTCGCGCGCGTTCCTCGAATCGCCTGACAGCCACGCGCCGTTCATCAAGTTCGATTGGCTTGACGGCGAGACCGAAGGCTTGATCGCACTCACGGGCGGCCCTGACGGGCCGATCTCGCTCGCGCTTGCCAGCGGGCAGGCCGAAATTGCGGCGACGCGCTGCGAGCGTCTCGCCGGCCTGTTCGGCGACCGCCTCTATGTTGAATTGCAGCGCCACAACATCGACAAGGAGCGCCGCGTCGAAAGCGGGCTGATCGACATTGCCTACGCAAAAGGCCTGCCGCTGGTTGCGACCAACGAGCCGTATTTCGCTTCGAACGACGATTACGAGGCGCACGATGCGCTGCTCTGCATCGCCGGCGGGCGGCTGATCGCCGAGACCGATCGCCTTCAGCTCACGCCCGATCACCGCTTCAAGACCCGCGCCGAGATGGCGGTGCTGTTCGCCGACATTCCGGAGGCGCTGGCCTCGACGGTGGAGATCGCCGAGCGCTGCTCGTTCCGCCCGATGACGCGCAAGCCGATCCTGCCGTTCTTCACGGTCGGCGCCGCCGCAAGCTCCGACGCCGCGTCGGTCGAGGCGGCCGAGCTGAAGCGCCAGGCGGAGGAGGGACTCGCCAACCGCCTGCGCGTGCACGGCCTGTCGCAGGGTACCACGGAGGAGGACTACGACAAGCGCCTGGCGTTCGAGCTCGACGTCATCATGCGCATGAAGTACGCGGGCTACTTCCTGATCGTGTCGGACTTCATCAAATGGGCGAAGGGCCAGGGAATTCCGGTCGGACCGGGGCGCGGTTCGGGCGCCGGCTCTCTGGTCGCCTGGGCGCTGACCATCACCGACCTCGACCCGATCAAGTTCGGCCTGCTGTTCGAGCGCTTCCTCAATCCGGAACGCGTCTCGATGCCGGACTTCGACATCGATTTCTGCCAGGACCGCCGCGGCGAGGTGATCAGGTACGTCCAGGAGCGCTACGGTCGCGACCAGGTCGCGCAGATCATCACCTTCGGTACGCTGCAGGCGCGCGGCGTGCTGCGCGACGTCGGCCGGGTGCTGCAGATGCCCTATGGCCAGGTCGACAAGCTGACCAAGCTGGTGCCGCAAAATCCGGCCGCGCCGGTGACGTTGGCCGCCGCGATCGAGAGCGAGCCGAAGCTTCAGGCGTTCCGCGATGAAGACCCGGTGGTGGCGCGCGCCTTCGACATCGCGCAGCGCCTCGAAGGCCTGACCCGCCACGCCTCGACGCACGCCGCCGGCATCGTGATCGGCGATCGCCCCTTGAGCGAACTCGTGCCGATGTACCGCGATCCCAAGTCGGACATGCCGGTGACCCAGTTCAACATGAAATGGGTCGAGCCGGCCGGGCTCGTGAAGTTCGACTTCCTCGGCCTGAAGACGCTGACCGTGCTCGACGTCGCGGTGAAGCTCCTGAAGCCGCGCAACATCGACATCGATCTCGCGACGCTGCCGATCGACGATGCCGAAAGCTACCAGATGCTGGCGCGGGGCGAGGTGGTCGGCGTGTTCCAGGTTGAAAGCCAGGGCATGCGGCGCGCGCTGGTCGACATGCGCCCCGACCGTTTCGAGGACATCATCGCGCTGGTCGCGCTCTATCGCCCGGGCCCGATGGCGAACATCCCGACCTATTGCTCGCGCAAGCACGGCGACGAGGAGCCGGAATATCTGCATCCGGTGCTGGAGCCGATCCTGAAGGAGACCTTCGGCGTCATCATCTACCAGGAACAGGTGATGCAGATCGCGCAGGTCATGTCGGGCTATTCGCTCGGCGACGCCGACCTGCTGCGCCGCGCCATGGGCAAGAAGATCCGCGCCGAGATGGACAAGCAGCGCGACATCTTCGTCGCCGGCGCGGTCAAGAACGGCGTGCCGAAGGGGCAGGCCGAGACCATCTTCGAGCTGCTCGCAAAGTTCGCCGACTACGGCTTCAACAAGAGCCACGCGGCGGCCTACGCGCTGGTGTCCTACCACACCGCCTATATGAAGGCGCATTACCCGGTGGAGTTCATCGCAGCGTCGATGACGCTCGATCTCAACAACACCGACAAGCTCTCCGAATTCCGTTCCGAGGCGCAGCGCCTCGGCATCAAGGTCGAGCCGCCGAACATCAACCGCTCAGGCCCGACCTTCGAGGTCGGCGAGAAGACGATCTATTACGCGCTCGCCGCGCTGAAGGGCGTCGGCATCCAGGCGATCGAGCAGATCATCGAGGAGCGGACCAGGCGAGGGCTGTTCACCTCGCTCGCCGACTTCGCCGCGCGGGTCAATCCACGCGCGATCAACAAGCGCATCATCGAGAGCCTCGCCGCTGCCGGCGCCTTCGACACGCTGGAGCCGAACAGGGCGCGGGTCTTTGCCGGCGCGGACTCGATCCTGGCCGCCTGCCAGCGTGCGCATCAGGCCGAGACCATCGGCCAGAACGACATGTTCGGCATGTCGGCGGACGCTCCGACCATCATGCTGCCGCAGATCGAGCCCTGGCTGCCGGCCGAGCGGCTGCGCCGCGAATATGACGCGATCGGATTCTTCCTGTCGGGCCATCCGCTCGACGATTACGCGATGGTCCTGAAGCGCCTGCGGGTGCAGAGCTGGGCCGAGTTCTCGCGTGCGGTGAAGACCGGCGCCACCGCCGGCAAGGTCGCGGCCACCGTGGTGTCGCGCATGGAGCGGCGCACCAAGACCGGCAACAAGATGGGCATCATGGGGCTGTCTGATCCCACGGGCCATTTCGAGGCGGTGCTGTTCTCCGAAGGCCTCGCGCAATACCGCGATGTGCTCGAGCCGGGCGCCGCCGTGCTGCTCCAATTGGGCGCGGAATTGCAGGGCGAGGACGTTCGTGCCCGCGTGCTGCATGCCGAGCCGCTCGATGACGCTGCCGCCAAGACGCAGAAGGGCCTGCGCATCTTCGTGCGCGACACCAAGCCGCTGGAGTCGATCGCCAAGCGACTGGCCGGACCCGACATGGCGGCCTCGAACGGCGCCGCGCCAAAAGTCGGCAGTCCCGGCATCGCGCCGCGTTCGAACGGCGACGGCGAGGTCTCGCTGGTGATGATGCTCGACCTCGAGACCGAGGTCGAGATGAAGCTGCCGGGCCGCTTCAAGGTCTCGCCGCAGATCGCCGGCGCGATCAAGGCGGTCGCGGGCGTCGTGGACGTGCAGCAGCTCTAAAGCACGATGATATCCGGAAGAATCGTCATCGTGCTGGGGATCGGCGCTGGCGTATGATCTCACCACAAACGCGTGCCGCGTTTGTGGTGAGTGAGAATTGCTGCCCTTTTCCGGATCATGCTTTGGCAGCCGATCTCGAATATATGCAGATGGACGCAGCTCTGTGCGGTCGTTGCGCGTGAGGCGAGCGATCGCTTCGGCTTTGCAGCATGGTTCGCGTTGCAGCAATCATCAGTTGCATCATTTATCATTGGTGATTTCTTCACATCGATGCACCTATCATCGCGACGCTTCCATTCGTCCACTGTACCCGGGGAAACGTCACATGTGCGACAAGTGCTCTGAATCTCTGCATCATGAATCTCTGCATCGAGACATCGCGCCGTCGCGGCGATCCGCGATGCTGTTTGGCGCCGCTGCGTTCGGCATGGCCTTCGCCGGCGGAGCTTTCGCGAGCGGTGCCTTGGCAAAGGAGGCCAAGCAGCCACCCAAGCCGCAGAACGTGTTGTCGCCCGACGCATCGCTGAAGCGGCTGATGGAGGGCAATGCGCGCTATGTCGACGGTGTGGCGCGGCGCCACGATTTCAAGCACGAGCGCGAGGCGCTGGCCGGTGGACAGAATCCGTTCGCGGCGGTTCTGAGCTGCGCCGATTCACGCATCGCGCCGGAATATGCCTTCGACAGCGGCCGCGGGGATCTCTTCGTCTGCCGCGTCGCCGGAAATTTTGCCGGCACCGAAACCATTGCCAGCATGGAATATGCGGTGGCCGTGCTCAACGCACCGCTGATCCTGGTGCTTGGCCATGATGCCTGCGGCGCGGTCGATGCGACGCTGAAGGCAATCAAGGACAACACGTCGCCGCCGGGACACATTCCCTCGCTGGTCGATGCGATCGCGCCCGCCGCAAAGGCTGCGATGCAGCAGGGCGGGGACGTGCTCAACAAGGCGATCCGGCAGAACGTGATCGACAACGTCGCGAAGCTGAAATCGGCCGCGCCGATCCTCAATGCGGCCGTGGAGCAGGGCAAGCTGAAGGTCGTCGGTGGCATCTATCGGCTCACCACGGGAACAGTCGATCTGATCGCGCAGGGCTGAACGAGGTTCGCGCCACAGCGCGGTCGCGAGGCTTACGCGGGCCTGACGCAGGGACTTGATGGGGCGGGGCGCCATGCCGCCGCCTCAATCCGCGCTTTTCGTTCAAGAGCCATTCAGCCGGCCGCGCGTCTCATGTACGGTGGCAGCTCAACAACGATAGCGGGCAAGCAAGCCATGCGTGGGACCTACAAGGCCTTCATCTGTTTTCTCTTGCCGATCCTGGCGTTCGCTGCGGCCGCGCCCGATCCGGCGCGCGCGCAGCAGCAGGAAAAGCGCATCGCGCTCGTGGTCGGCAACGGCGCCTACGCCAAGTCGCCGCTGGCGACGACCGCGAACGATGCCGGCCTGATCGCGCAGACGCTGCAAGCGGCGGGCTTCGACGTGGTCGGCGCGCGCGATCTCGACGGCGACACGCTGCGCAAGAGCTTGCGCGATTTCATCCAGAAGGCGCAGGCCTCGGGTCCCGGCACCGTCGCGATGATCTATCTTGCCGGCTTTGGCGTCCAGCTCGCGGGCGAGAACTATTTCATCCCGGTCGATTCCAACATCATCCGCGACACCGACATTCCGACCGAAGGCTTGCGCATCAGCGACTACGCCCGCCAGCTCGCGTCCATTCCGCTCAAGGCCAACATCGTCGTGCTCGATGCGGCGCGCGCGCAGCCCTTCATCGAGGGCGGCCAGCAGATCGCGAGCGGACTGGCGCTGGTCGAGCCCGATCCGAACATGCTGATCGCCTTCAACGCCGCGCCCGGCACGGTCGCGCCGGAAGAGCCCGGCCCGTACGGCATTTATGCGCAATCGCTGGCGGAGATGATCCGTACCGGCGGTCTGCCGCTGGCCGAGGTGTTCGACCGCGTCCGCCTCCGCGTCAACGAGGCCAGCAAGGGCGCGCAGGTGCCGTGGAACGAGGCGAAGATATCGGCGCCCTTCTCGTTCTTCGAGCGCGGGCCCGATGCGCCGCCGCCGGAGGCAGCGCCCGACCAGGTTGCCGCGATCCGCAACAAGCCGATCCGCGATCTCGGCGTGCAGGACGCCTATGCGGCCGCGCTCGAGCGCGACACGTTGCCGGCCTACGAAGAATTTCTCGCGGCCTATCCCGGTGACCCGATGTCGAAGCGCGTGATGGCGATCGTCGCGGCGCGCCGCGAGGCGATCACCTGGCGGCGGACCTACCGGAACGATACGCCGGAGGCCTATTGGTCGTATCTGCGTCGTTATTCGCGCGGTCCGCATGCCGGCGATGCACGGCGCAGGCTTGCAATCCTGACCGCGCCGCTCGAGCCGCCGCCGACTTTCGCGATGATGGACTATGACGTGCCGCCGCCGCCGCCGGAGGAGATCGTCTATGTCGACCGTCCCGTGCTGCTGTTCGGCGACCCCGTGTTCGGCTTCGCGCCGCCACCGCCGCCGCCGGTCTATTATCTGCCGCCGCCGCCGCCGGATTTCATAGTGCTGGAGCCGCCGCTGCCCGTGGTCGGCCTGTTCGTGCTGCCGCAGCCGCTGTTCGTGCCGATCCCGGTGTTCGTCAGGCCGCCGGTCTATGTCGCGCCGCCGCCGAACAACATCGTCTTCAACAACATCCATAACACCACGGTCATCAACACCGTGATCAACCGGCCGCCCGCCCCGCCCGTGGGAGCGGGAGGAGGGACCGGGCCTGGCAATCTGAGGCCGGCGATTGCCGACCGCGCCAACCCGGTAGCGCCAATGTTGCCGCAAGCCGCTACGCAGCGCGCCGCGCTGATCCAGCAGGGCAAGGCGCCGATGCCGCCGAGCGCGACGGTCCAGCCGACGGCGAGACCGGGGATACCTCCGGGGACGCCGGCCAATGTTGCGCCGACCGGCACGCCGCCCACCGCACCGCCGACCAGGCTGCCGCAAATCAACACGCTGCCGGTTCCCGGCGCCCAAGGCGGGCCGCCGTCGCCGCCGGCCGGGGCAGGGACGTCGCCTGGCGGCAGGCCCTTGGCGCCGACGGCAAATGCACCCGGCGCGCCCGCGCCGACGCATCCGGGGACGCCGACCACGGCTGCGCCCGGCACAACGCTGCCGTCCCATCCTGGCGCGCCAACGGCCGGCACTCCGACGACCGTTGCGCCCACCGCGAATCCGGCTGCGCCCGGCCAACCGCCGAAGCCGCCGGTAGCTCAGACCCCGCCTGCCGGCGCGCCCGTTGGCGGCAAGTCTGCAACCCGTGAGCCGGCTGGCGCGCCGCCAACTGCTGCGGGCACGTCGCCCGGCACGCCCTCGGGCGCCGCGGGCAAGCCGATCACGCCGCCGCCCTCGGCCGCGCGCGAGCCGGTCAAACCGCAGAACTTGCCCGCGACCCCTCCGGCGCAGGCCGCCCGGCCGTCGCCGTCAACTCCAGCATCGCGGCCGCAGGCCGTGGCGAGGCCGACGCCGCCACCGCCCGCCGCTCGCCCGGCACCGCCGCCGCATGTCGCATCGCCTCCGCCAGCCCGAGCGGCTCCGCCTGTGGCCGTTGCACGGCCGGCGCCTCCGCCGGTGGCCCGGCCTGCACCTCCACCCATGGCGCGGCCGGCGCCGCCACCGCCGGTCGCCCGGCCGGCACCACCGCCGCCGCCGCGGATGGCCGTCGCGCCCCCGCCGCGTCCAGCGGCACCTCCGCCGCACCCAGCGGCGCCGGCGGCGAAAAAGTGCCCGCCGAACCAGCCCAAGTGCTAGGTCTTTGCGGGCTGGCGTGGTCTTTACGGAAGAGGGCCTTCGGGAGGCGAAAACAGCCCCCGAAAGGCCCTTATTTCCTTGCTTCTGGCCGAAATGGCGCTATATAGCGCCCCATCTCACACGGAAACATGGCTCACAAGGCCGTCCGGTGGCAACCGGGGCGAGAACGCTCCGTTTTGCTCACACGTTTCCGGAGGAACCAACCGGAGAATTGAAACTATGGCGCTACCCGATTTCACCATGCGTCAGCTCCTCGAAGCTGGCGTGCACTTTGGTCACCAGTCTCACCGCTGGAATCCGAAAATGGCACCGTTCATTTTCGGCGCCCGCAACAACATCCACATCGTCGACCTCGCGCAGACCGTGCCGTTGCTGCACACCGCCTTGCAGGCGGTCAGCGACACCGTCGCCAAGGGCGGCCGCATCCTGTTCGTCGGCACCAAGCGCCAGGCGCAGGACGGCGTCGCGGACGCTGCCAAGCGCTGCGCGCAGTATTTCGTCAATTCGCGCTGGCTCGGCGGCACGCTGACCAACTGGAAGACGATCTCGGCCTCGATCAAGCGCCTGCGTCATCTCGATGACGTGCTGTCCGGCGGCGACGCCAGCTCCTACACCAAGAAGGAGCGCCTGACGCTTCAGCGCGAGCGCGACAAGCTCGATCGCTCGCTCGGCGGCATCAAGGACATGGGCGGTCTGCCCGACCTGATCTTCGTGATCGACACCAACAAGGAAGACATCGCGATCCAGGAAGCCCAGCGGCTCAACATCCCGGTCGCCGCGATCGTCGACACCAATTCGGATCCCAAGGGCATCACCTATGTGGTCCCGGGCAATGACGACGCCGGCCGCGCGATCGCGCTGTATTGCGACCTGATCGCACGTGCGGCGATCGACGGCATCTCGCGCGCCCAGGGCGATTCGGGCATCGACATCGGCGCCTCGGCTCGTCCGGTCGCCGAAGAGCTGCCGGCCGCTTCCTCGAGCGGCTTCCAGGGCCTCGCCGGTCCGCGCGGCACCGCCGACGACCTCAAGAAGCTCCCGGGCGTGTCGGGCGCGATCGAGAAGAAGTTCAACGACCTCGGCATCTTCCACTTCTGGCAGCTCGCCGAGCTCGATCACGACACCGCGCACAAGATCGGCGAAGAAGTCGGTCTGCCGAGCCGTGCGGATGCCTGGGTGGCCAAGGCCAAGGCGCTGACCGCGGAAGCGGAATAGTCAAAAAGAGCGATGGGTTGGCCGGATATAAGTCCGGCCACCATTTCAGTTGACGCGAATTCCTGAGATGGACCGCGGCGGGGCTGTTTGATGCCACGCCGCGGCAAACCGGCAGGCAAGAAGGATTTTCAACGATGGCAACGATCACAGCTGCGATGGTCAAGGATCTGCGCGAGTCCACCGGCGCAGGCATGATGGACTGCAAGGCCGCGCTCACCGAAAACGACGGCAACATGGAAGCGGCGCAGGACTGGCTGCGCAAGAAGGGCCTGTCGAAGGCCGCCAAGAAGTCCGGCCGCGTCGCCGCGGAAGGCCTGATCGGCGCGCTCACCAAGGGCACCAAGGGCGTCGTGGTCGAGGTCAACTCCGAGACCGACTTCGTCGCGCGCAACGGTCAGTTCCAGGGCCTCGTCAAGATGGTCGCGCAGGTCGCATTCGACGTCGGCGCCGATGTCGAGAAGATCAAGGCCGCCAAGGTCGGTGACGTCACGATCGAAGCCGCGATCAACGATGCGATCGCCACCATCGGCGAGAACATGACGCTGCGCCGCGCAGCTTCGCTCGAAGTGACGCAGGGCGTCGTGTCGAGCTACGTCCACGGCGCCGTCGTCGAAGGCGCCGGCAAGATGGGCGTGATCGTCGCGCTCGAATCGCCCGGCAAGGCCGACGAACTCGCGGCCCTCGGTCGCCAGATCGCGATGCATGTCGCGGCCACCAACCCGCTCGCGCTCGAGCCGTCCGGCCTCGATCCGGCGGTCGTGAAGCGTGAGAAGGACGTGCTCGCCGACAAATATCGCCAGCAGGGCAAGCCCGAGAACGTGATCGAGAAGATCGTCGAGTCCGGCCTCAAGACCTACTACAAGGAAGTCTGCCTGCTCGAGCAGGCTTTCATCCACGACACCGGCAAGTCGGTGGCGCAGGCGGTGAAGGAAGCCGAAGGCAAGGTCGGCGGCGCGGTGAAGATCGCGGGCTTTGTGCGCTATGCTCTCGGTGAGGGAATCGAGAAGCAGGAAAGCGACTTCGCGGCCGAGGTCGCAGCGGCCAGCGGCAAGAAGTAAGCGCCGGTACGTTCCTTCCGGCTGCCGCCGGAAGCGGCGCCCGGGCGGGGAAAGTGCTCATGACTGATCCGGTCTATCGTCGCGTCGTGATCAAGCTGTCCGGCGAGTATCTCGCGGGGCAGCAGGGTTTTGGCATCGATCAGCCGACCCTCGACCGGGTTGCGGACGATCTGATCGCCGCCCGCCAGCTCGGCACCGAGGTTGCGGTGGTGATCGGCGGCGGCAACATCGTGCGCGGCGTCGAAGTGTCCTCGCAAGGGGTGTCGCGCACCACCGGCGACACCATGGGCATGCTCGCCACCATGATGAACTGCCTCGCGCTGGAGGCGACGATCGAGCGCAAGGGCACGCCGGCACGTACGCTGTCGGCCTTCGTCATGCCCGAGATTTCCGAGCTGTTCACCCGCACCGCGGCGCACAAATACCTCGCCGAGGGCCGGATCGTGCTGCTCGGGGGCGGAACCGGCAATCCGTTCTTCACCACCGACACGACCGCGGTGCTACGGGCCGCCGAGATCGGAGCCGAGGCTGTGCTGAAGGCAACCAATGTCGACGGCGTCTACTCGGCCGACCCCAAAAAGGATCCGACCGCCACGCGATTCGACCGGCTGACGCATTCGCAGGCGATCGAGGGCGGCTACAAGGTGATGGATGCGACCGCCTTCGCGCTTGCCCGCGAGACGTTGCTGCCTATCATCGTGTTCTCGATCGCGGAGCCGGGGTCGATCGGCGCTGTGCTGCGTGGCGGCGGCCACGGAACCGTCGTCGCCGGCTGACGGCTCGTCGGTCGCGCCTGAGGGGCGCGGAGTGGGTCGCCGGGATTTTGAAGGAGAAACGTGATGGCCACGGGTAATTTCGACCTCAACGAAGTGAAGCGTCGCATGCAGGGCGCCGTCCAGGCCCTCAAGCACGAGCTTGGCGGCCTGCGCACGGGGCGCGCGTCGGCCTCGATGCTCGACCCGGTGCAGGTCGAGGCTTACGGCAGCCACATGCCGCTCAACCAGCTTGCCACCGTCAGCGTACCGGAGCCGCGGCTGATCTCGGTGCAGGTCTGGGACAAGTCGATGGTCAAGCCGGTCGAGAAGGCGATCGTCGATTCCAATCTCGGCCTGTCGCCCGCGACCGAAGGCCAGGTGCTGCGCCTGCGCATCCCCGAGCTCAACGAGGAGCGTCGCAAGGAGCTCGTCAAGGTCGCGCACAAATACGCGGAAGCGGCCAAGGTCGCCGCGCGCCACGTCCGCCGCGATGGCCTCGACGTCCTCAAGAAGCTCGAGAAAAATCACGAGATGTCGGAAGACGATCAGAAGCGTCACGCCGACGAGGTGCAGAAGGCGACCGACGGCACCATCTCCGAGATCGACCAGTTGCTGGCTGCCAAGGAAAAAGAAATCCTCACCGTCTAAAGCGCGATCATCGCGCTTTAGGTTATTGTTCGCGCATGGTCTTTTCGGAAAACCGCGTCGCACTTGTCCGGATCATGCTTTAGGGCCGCCTTCATGTCCAACGCCGCCGCGCCAGCAACCGAAGGACCCGACCGGTCCGACGCGCCTGCGCATGTCGCCATCATCATGGATGGCAACGGGCGTTGGGCCGCCGCGCGCGGCCTGCCGCGGGCCGAAGGGCATCGCCGCGGTGTCGAGGCGCTGCGCCGGGTGGTGCGTGCCTCGCACGAGCTCGGCATCCGCTATCTCACCATCTTCTCCTTCTCTTCGGAGAACTGGTCGCGCCCGGCGAGCGAGATCGGGGATCTGTTTGGTCTCCTGCGTCGCTTCATCCGCAACGATCTCGCGAGCCTGCACCGCGACGGCGTCAAGGTCCGCATCATCGGCGAGCGCGACGGACTCGATAGCGACATCTGCGCACTCCTCAACGAGGCCGAGGAGCTGACGCGCGACAACACGCGCCTGACGCTGGTCGTCGCCTTCAATTACGGTTCGCGGCAGGAAATCGCGAAAGCCGCGCAGAAGCTCGCGCGGGAAGTCGCAGACGGCAAGCGCGCCCCTGAAACGATCGACGCCGAGACGATCGGGGCTCATCTCGATGCGCCCGACATCCCCGATCCCGATCTCATCATCCGCACCAGCGGCGAGCAGCGGCTGTCCAACTTCCTGATGTGGCAGGCCGCCTACAGCGAGCTGGTCTTCGTGCCGATCCACTGGCCCGATTTCGACAAGGCGGCGCTGGAAGGCGCGATCGCCGAATTCGCCAGACGCGAGCGCCGTTTCGGCGGTCTGGTCGCGAAAAACGCCTCGTGAGCGAACCCGACGCCGCATCGGCGGGCGAGAAGCCTGCCCCGAGCAATCTCGTAATGCGAGTCCTCGCAGCGCTGGTGCTGGCGCCGCTCGCTATTGCACTCGCTTATGCCGGCGGCTGGCTGTGGGCGCTTCTCGTCACGCTCGTGTCGATCGGGCTGTTTGCGGAATGGCTGATGGTGGTGGGCGCGGGGTCTGCCGCACTGACCGGGGCAGGGACCATCGTCATTGCCATGATGGGGGCTTGCGTCGCCTTCGGCGCGCTCAAGACCGCGATCATCACCGGCCTCATCGGCGGCGCGATCGTGACGCTGATCGCGCGGGGCAAGTTCATCTGGGCTGCCACCGGCTTCGCCTACGCATCGGCGGCGCTGCTGGCCTCGATCCTGGTGCGGCAGGATCTCGTCAACGGCTTCGCCGCGCTGATGTTCGTGCTGCTCGTGGTGTGGGCAACCGATATCGGCGGCTATTTCGCCGGACGCAGCATTGGCGGACCGAAACTATGGCCGCGCGTGAGCCCGAAGAAGACCTGGTCCGGGGCGCTCGGCGGCTTTGCGGCGAGCCTTTTGGTTGCGGCCGGCTTTGCGGCGTGCGGGATCGGAAAGGCGGTTCCACTGCTGCTCGTCAGCGCCATCCTGTCGGTGGTATCGCAGGCGGGCGATCTGTTCGAATCCGCGGTGAAGCGGCGCTTCGGCGTCAAGGATTCCAGTCACTTGATTCCCGGCCATGGCGGGCTACTGGACCGTCTGGACGGTTTTGTTGCCGCCATCCTGATGGCATGGATTATCGGCTTTCTCCGCCATGGTGTGCATAGCGCCGGAAGCGGTCTTATGGTTTGGTGAGGATATGAGCGCGGTCCCATTGCGTAACAACAAGGCTGCGGCGTCGACCGTCCGCAGTGTCACGGTTCTCGGCGCCACCGGCTCGATCGGCGACAGCACGATGGATCTGCTGCGCGCCTCTCCCGAGCGCTATCGCGTCGAAGCCTTGACGGCGAACGGCAATGTCGAAGCGCTGGCCAAGCTCGCCAAGGAGTTTTCCGCGCGCTACGTCGCGATCGCCGACACGTCCAAGTTCGCCGAGCTCAAGACTGCGCTCGCGGGAACGAGCACGGAATGCGGCGCGGGCGAAAGCGCGGTGATCGAAGCCGGCGCGCGTCCGGCCGATTGGGTGATGGCCGCCGTAAGCGGCGCCGCCGGACTGAAGCCGGCCCTGGCCGCGGTCGATCGCGGCGCGCATGTCGCGCTCGCCAACAAGGAATGTCTCGTCTGCGCCGGCGATTTCTTCATGCAGCGCGCGGCGAAAGCGGGCGCCTGCATCCTGCCGGCCGATTCCGAGCACAATGCGCTGTTCCAGGCGCTCGGCTCAGGCAACCGCGACGAACTCGTCCGCGTCATCATCACTGCCTCGGGCGGGCCGTTCCGGACCTGGAAGCCCGCCGACATCGAGCAGGCGACCCTCGAGCAGGCCCTGAAGCATCCGAACTGGAGCATGGGCCAGAAGATCACGATCGATTCCGCTTCGATGATGAACAAGGGCCTCGAGGTGATCGAGGCATCCTATCTATTCGCGCTCTCGCCCGACGAGATCGACGTTCTCGTGCATCCGCAATCGATCATCCACGGCATGGTCGAGTTCTCCGACCGTTCGGTGGTGGCCCAGCTCGGTTCCCCCGACATGCGCACGCCGATCGCGCACTGCCTCGGCTGGCCCGATCGCATCAAGGGGCCGGCGGCGAAGCTCGATCTGGCCAAGATCGGCCAGCTGACCTTCGAGGCGCCGGACTTCGAGCGCTTCCCTGGGCTTCGGCTGGCCTTCGATTCGCTCCGGACCGGGAAGGGGGCGACCACCGTTTACAACGCCGCCAACGAGGTTGCGGTCGCCGCTTTCATTGCCGGCAAGATCCGGTTTGGCGCGATCGCGCGGCTGGTCGAGGCGACGTTGGACGACTGGATTCGCGGCGGGAACCAGGCTCCCCTGACGTCCGCCGACGATGCAATCTCTGTTGACCATGTTGCGCGAAATAGAGCTGCCGCCCTATTGCCTCAAATTGCCTTAAAGGCATCCTAGATGGCACGGGCCAGGGCCTTGCGGCGCTGGATGAGGGAATTCGATGATCGACTTTTTCGTCCATAGTTTCAATACGTTGAGCCATGGGCTCCTCGGCTACGCGGTTCCCTTCCTGTTCGTCCTGACGATCGTCGTGTTCTTCCATGAACTCGGCCATTTCCTGGTCGCGCGCTGGGCGGGCGTTCGGGTGCTGACCTTCTCGCTCGGTTTCGGACCGGAGCTGGTCGGTTTCAACGACCGCCATGGCACCCGCTGGAAGATCTCGGCGATCCCGCTCGGCGGCTACGTCAAGTTCTTCGGCGACGAGAGCGAGGCTTCGACCCCGTCGGCCGAGACGCTCGCGGCCATGACGGCCGAGGAGCGCGCCGGCAGCTTCCATCACAAGAAGGTCGGCCCGCGCGCCGCCATCGTTGCGGCCGGACCGATCGCCAATTTCATCCTGGGCGCACTGATCTTCGCCGCCATGGCGCTCTATTACGGCAAGCCGAGCACGATCGCCCGCGTCGACGGCGTCGTCGCCGACGGCGCTGCGGCCACGGCCGGCTTCAAGATCGGCGACGTCGTCGTGCAGATCGACGGCAAGCCGATCGAGAGCTTTGCCGACATGCAGCGAATCGTTGCGATGAATGCGGGTTCGGCGCTGGCCTTCCAGGTCAAGCGGGACGGCGCCATCGTCTCCCTGACCGCGACGCCGGCGCTGCTCGAGCGCAAGGATCCGTTCGGCAACAGCCACCGCCTCGGCGTGCTCGGCGTCGAGCACAAGTCCCAGGCCGGCGAGGCCTCGACCACGCCGGTCGGCGTCGGCGAAGCGCTCAAGATCGGGGTCGAGCAGGTCTGGTTCATCATCACCAGCACCTTCAAGTTCCTTGGCTCGCTGTTTGTCGGACAAGGCAATCCCAACGAGGTCAGCGGCGTGCTCGGCATCGCCAAGATGTCGGGGCAGGCAGCCAGCGCCGGGTTCCAGTTCGTGATCAATCTGTGTGCGGTGCTGTCGGTGTCGATCGGGCTGTTGAACCTGTTCCCGATCCCGCTGCTCGATGGCGGTCACCTGATGTTCTACGCGGCGGAGGTGGTCCGGGGCCGACCTCTGTCCGAGCGGACTCAGGAGATGGGGTTCCGAATCGGGCTCGGTTTGGTGCTGATGCTGATGGTGTTTGCCACCTATAACGACATCTTGCGGATGGCAGCTTCCTGATACGGGCTTTTTTGTGGCGTTGCTCATGAGCAACGTCTTGGAATGAAATTGAAATTACGGTGTCAGCGGCCGTTTGCGACATCGGGGAAATTGGCTACAAGCGGCTTCGAACTTGGGGAATCTCCCGGACCGGCGTTGGGGTTGGGTCTGGTACTGATAAGGGCGCGTTGCGCAATGAAGTTTGGACTGCGACTCCGGGGGGGCTTGCTCGCATCCCTGATCTTGTTCGGCGCGCCGGTGCTTGCCCCGGTTGGGGCTGGTTTTGTGTCTTCGTCTGCGCTTGCTCAGACCGTCCAGTCGATTTCCGTCGAAGGAAATCGCCGTGTCGAGGTGGAGACGATCCGCTCCTATTTCAAGCCGGGCCCGGGTGGCCGCCTGGATCAGGGCGCCATCGATGACGGCCTGAAGGCCCTGATCGAGACCGGCCTGTTCCAGGACGTGCGAATCAATCGCGGTTCCGGTGGCCAGATCATCGTCTCCGTGGTGGAAAACCCGGTGATCGGCCGCATCGCGTTCGAAGGTAATAAGAAGGTCAAGGACGAGCAGCTCACCGCTGAAGTCCAGTCCAAGGCGCGCGGCACCTTCTCCCGCGCCATGGTGCAGTCCGACACCCTGCGAATCGCCGAAATCTACCGCCGCTCGGGTCGCTATGACGTCCGCGTCACGCCCGAGATCATCGAGCAGCCGAACAACCGCGTCGACCTGATCTTCACGGTCGAGGAGGGCGCCAAGACCGGCGTCAAGTCGATCGAGTTCGTCGGCAATAACGCGTTCTCGTCCTACCGCCTGCGCGACGTCATCAAGACGCACGAATCGAACCTGCTGAGCTTCCTCGCCAGCAACGACCTCTACGATCCCGATCGCGTCGAGGCCGACCGTGACCTGATTCGCCGTTTCTATCTCAAGAACGGTTTCGCCGACGTCCAGGTGGTCGCCGCGCTCACCGAATACGATCCGGAGAAGAAGGGCTTCAACGTCACCTTCAAGATCGAGGAAGGCTCGCAGTACCGCGTCGGCACCGTCGACTTCCGCTCCTCCATTCCGAACTTCGATCCGACCACGATGCGCAACTATTCGCGCGTCAATGTGGGCGCGCTCTACAACGTCGAATCGGTCGAGAAATCGGTCGAGGAAATGCAGATCGAGGCGTCGCGGCGCGGCTATGCCTTCGCCGTGGTCCGTCCCGGCGGCGACCGTAATTTCGAGGCGCACACCGTCGCCGTCGTGTTCAACATCGACGAAGGCCCGCGCACCTATATCGAGCGCATCAACGTCCGCGGCAACACCCGCACGCGCGACTACGTGATCCGCCGCGAGTTCGACATCTCCGAGGGCGATGCCTACAACCGCGCGCTGGTCGACCGTGCCGAGCGCCGCCTGAAGAACCTCGACTACTTCAAGAGCGTGAAGATCACGACGGAGCCGGGCTCCTCCAGCGACCGCGTGGTCCTGATCGTCGATCTCGAAGAGAAATCGACCGGCGACTTCTCGGTCTCGGGCGGCTACTCCACCACGGACGGTGCGCTCGCGGAAGTCTCGATCTCCGAGCGTAACCTGCTTGGCCGCGGCCTGTTCGCCAAGGCGTCGGTGACCTACGGCCAGTATGCGCGCGGCTATTCGCTGTCGTTCGTCGAGCCGTATCTGCTCGACTACCGCGTCGCGCTCGGTCTCGACCTCTATCAGCGCCAACAGCTGTCCAACAGCTACATCTCCTACGGTACGAAAACGCTGGGCTTCAGCCCGCGCCTCGGCTTCAGCCTGCGTGAAGATCTGTCGCTCCAGCTGCGCTACTCGATCTACCAGCAGGAAATTACGCTGCCGTCCTACCTGGCGAACTGTAACAACGTCCTCGGTTCGTCGGCCTTCAACCCGAGCCCGGCCTTTGCCGCATCGCAAACGCCGCCGATCGATCTGACCTCGACCGGCGGTCTCGGCTGCTACTCCGACGGCGAAGCCTCGCTGCCGGTCCGCAAGGAGCTTGCCGGCGGCAAGACCCTGACCTCGGCGCTCGGCTACACGCTGACCTACAACACGCTGGACAACAACAAGAACCCCACCGACGGTCTGCTCGTCGACTTCCGTCAGGATTTCGCCGGCGTGGGCGGCGACGTCACCTACCTGAAGTCCGTCGTCGATGCGAAGTACTACGCTCCGCTGGTGTCCGACATCGTCGGCCTCGTTCACCTTCAGGGCGGCATGCTGAACAAGATCGGCAACAACGATATCCGCATGCTGGATCAGTTCCAGATGGGCCCGAACTTGGTCCGCGGCTTTGCTCCGAACGGCATCGGTCCGCGCGATTTGAATCCCTTTGGCACGCAAGACGCGCTTGGCGGTACCAAATATTGGGGCGCTTCGTTCGAATTGCAGATGCCGTTCTGGTTCCTGCCGAAGGAAGTGGGTCTGAAGGGCGCGGTCTACGCCGACGCCGGCGGCCTCTTCGACTATCAGGGCCCGACGACGTGGTCGCTGACCAACGAAATGACCACGACCAGGAACTCGAACTGTACGCCGTCGACCATCAACCCGCCCTCGGCTGGAACCTGTACCGGCCTGGTGTATGACAACGGCAATGTCGTCCGTTCGTCGGTTGGTATTGGCCTGATCTGGCAGTCGCCGTTCGGTCCGCTGCGGTTCGACTATGCCGTGCCGCTCACCAAGGGCCAGTTCGATCGCGTGCAGCAGTTCAGGTTCGGCGGCGGCACCTCGTTCTAATTCGATCAGCAGGGCATGAGCCGGCCCCTTGTTGGGGCCGGTTTCCAAAAAGATCGTGCTCAATCCGTGAGATAAGGCATGATGCGGCCTGACCGCTTCATGCCGAAGCCGGACCGCGATGGGGTGGAATGGCGCAGCCGACCTTCTTCAAAAAGCCGCCGGCCTCACCGCTGGCTGACATTGCCGCGCTGACCAAGGCGCAGCTCGTCGACCCTGCCAGGGGCGGTCACGTCATTACCGGTCTTGCTTCGCTCGACGAAGCCGGCCCGATGCATCTGGCGTTCTTCGACAACCTCAAATATGCCGACGAGCTCAAGGCGACCAAGGCCGGGGCCTGCCTGGTGAGTCCGCGCTTCGAGGCCCAGGTGCCTGCGCATGTGGCTGTGCTGCGGGTGGCGCAGCCGTTCCGCGCCTTTGTCGGGCTCGCCCGGGAATGGCATGGCGATGCGCTGCGCCCGCAGTCCTGGGTCGGTAATGACGGCATCGCCCCGTCGGCCATCATCGATCCCTCGGCCCGGCTGGAGGACGACGTCATCGTCGATCCCCTGACCGTCATCGGCCCTGACGTCGAGATCGGCGGCGGCACCGTGATCGGGGCCGGCGTGGTCATCGGTCCCGGCGTCAAGATCGGCCGGGACTGCAATGTCGGCGCCCGCACGGCCATCCAGTGCGCGCTGATCGGCAACAACGTACTGATCCATCCCGGCTGCTCGATTGGCCAGGACGGCTATGGCTTCATCTTCTTCGGCCCCGAGGGCCATCTCAAGGTGCCCCAGACCGGCCGCGTGCTGATCCAGAACAATGTGGAAGTCGGCGCCGGCACCACCATCGATCGCGGCTCCCTGCGCGACACCGTGATCGGGGAGGGCACCAAAATCGACAACCAGGTCCAGATCGGCCACAATGTGACCATCGGTCGGAACTGCCTGCTGGCGGCCCAGATCGGGCTCGCAGGCAGCCTGACGATCGGCGACAACGTGGCGCTGGGAGCAAAGGTCGGCATCAACAATCACCTCAAGATCGGCGATGGCGCCCAGGTCACCGCGATGAGCGGCGTCAAGGACGACATCCCGCCGAACGGGCGCTGGGGCGGCTTTTTCGCCAAGCCGACCAAGCAGTGGTTCAAGGAAATTATCGCGGTGGAGCGCCTGGTACGCGACAGCAGGGCCGATCCGAAGAACGAGGGACGGGAATGACGGAGGAATCACCGATCAAATTCGAGCTGGTGGATATCAACGCGATCCTCCGGACTCTGCCGCACCGTTTCCCGATGCTGCTGATCGACCGTGTGATCAATATCCGCGCCGATTACAGCGGCATCGGCATCAAGAACGTCACCTTCAACGAGCCGGCCTTCCAGGGGCATTTCCCGGAGCGCCCGGTCTATCCCGGCGTGATGATGATCGAAGCGATGGCGCAGACCGCGGGCGTGATCGGCATCACCTCGGTCGAGGGCACCGAGAAGCCGCGCGCGGTGTATTTCCTCACCATCGACAAGTGCAAGTTCCGCAAGCCGGTGCTGCCCGGCGACACCATCGAATATCACATGCGTTCGATCGGCCGCCGCAAGGCGATGTGGTGGTTTCACGGCGACGCCAAGGTCAACGGACAGATCGTTGCTGAAGCCGACGTCGGCGCCATGCTGACGGACTGAGCGGCTCAGGCCAGCGGAAATGGATTATGCGCCGCAGCCGTAACGGCCGCCGGCCGTCTCGCGTCCGATATTCCGGTTGAAGAACTGGCCCATCGACGGCGCGCCGAGCAGGCTGTCGATCGTCTCGGCCGCGACTCCGCAATAGCGATCATATTGGCCGTCGATCGCGACGATGAGGTCCTGCCGCGCGCGGTCGTAGCAGACCCGCTGAAGCACCGAGCTGCGGGTGATGTCGCGGCACTCGAACGTGCCGAGATCGACGAAGCGGCGTTCGCCGGTCTCGACCGTCTCGGAGACGATCGGGGCGGCCGCGAGCTGTGCGAGCAGAACTGCCAGGGCCCTGACCACGATGACTTCAAGCTCCACATGAAGGCGTTGAAGGGCTAGAGCATGATCCGGAAAAGGGTGCAGCGGTTTTCCGAAAGGATCATGCTTAAACAATAGCCTGAAGCGCGATGATGATTCATCCCAATTTCATCGTGCTTTAGGACGGCCGGCTCATCCGGCGCCTGAAACAGGCCGAGATGATACGTCACTGGACAGATTGGGCATAGTCGCGCTAACCACCGGAAAACTGAGCGACTTCAACACATAATCAGACCTTCTT
Source organism: Bradyrhizobium sp. 63_E2_N1_3 (assembly GCF_052076005.1). Lineage (NCBI taxonomy): Bacteria > Pseudomonadati > Pseudomonadota > Alphaproteobacteria > Hyphomicrobiales > Nitrobacteraceae > Bradyrhizobium > Bradyrhizobium sp. 63_E2_N1_3. Next base: position 4,332,850 of record NZ_CP197235.1, read on the forward strand.
GATGAGTCAGATTGCTTGATGAGTAAGATTGATCCCACCGCACGGGTCGAGGACGGCGCCGTGATCGGCGAGGGTACCGAGATCGGACCCTTCTGCATCATCGGTCCGAATGCCGTGATCGGCGCGAACTGCAAGCTGATCGGACAAGTCACGGTCATCGGCCACACCTCGATCGGCGATGGCTGCGTGATCTCGCCATTCGCTGTGCTGGGCGGGGCGCCCCAGGATCTCAGCTACAAGGGCGAGCCGACCAGGCTGGAGGTCGGTTCCGGTTGCTCCATCCGTGAAGGTGCGACGATGAATGTCGGCACCATCAAGGGCGGCGGGCTGACGCGCGTCGGCAACGGCGGCTACTTCATGAACAACAGCCATGTCGGCCATGACTGCATGGTCGGCAACAACGTGATCTTTGCGACCTCGGCGACGCTCGGCGGCCACTGCGAGATCGGCGATTTCGTCTATATCGGCGGCCTGTCGGCGGTGCATCAACTCACGCGCATCGGCCCGCAGGTGATGGTCGGCGGCCTCTCGGGCGTGCGCGACGACATCATTCCGTTCGGCCTCGCCAACGGCCAGTATGCGGCGCTGGAAGGCCTCAATCTCATCGGGATGAAGCGGCGGCAGTTCACCAAGCAGCGGCGCGCGACCGTGCAATCGTTCTACCAAAAACTCTTCCACGGCCCCGGCACGTTCGCCGAGCGGCTCGCGGCGGCCCAGCCGCTCGCGGGCGAAGACCCCGCGATTGCCGAGATCCTCGACTTCATCGGCAAGCGCAAGCATCGCCCGATCTGTCTCCCCGCCATCGAGAAGTGATTTCGGGATGGCCGCGGGCATGACATCGGCGGCTTCGGAGATTTCGTCGCCGGTCGGCGTCGTCGCCGGCGGCGGCGCCATGCCGTTCGCGGTCGCCGACTCGCTTGCCGCGCGCGGCATCACGCCGGTGCTGTTCCCGCTGCGTGGCGCCTGCGATCCGACGCGGGTGGAGCAATTCCGCCATCGCTGGATCTCGGTCGGCCAGCTCGGCCGCGCCATGCGGCTGTTCCGCGAGGAGGGCTGCCGCGATCTGATCTTCATCGGCACGTTGGTGCGGCCCGCGCTGTCCGAAATAAGGTTCGACGTCACGACACTGCGCCTGCTCGGCAACGTCATCCGCGCCTTCCGCGGCGGCGACGATCATCTGTTGTCCGGCGTCGGGCGCATTCTCGAGCAGGGCGGCTTTCGCATGGTCGGCATCAAGGATGTTGCGCCGGATCTGCTGATGCCCGAGGGCTGCATCAGCCGCGCCTGGCCGAACGACAACAGCAAGGCCGACATCGAGCGCGGCCGCGCGGTGCTGACCGCGCTCGGCCCGTTCGACATCGGCCAGGCCGCGGTCGTGATCGACGGCCATGTAGTGGCGATCGAGGATATCGAGGGCACCGACGCGCTGCTCGCGCGCGTGGCACGCCTGCGCGAGGAGGGGCGCATCCGCGCTGCGACAGGACGCGGGGTGCTGGTGAAGGTGCCGAAGAGCGGGCAGGATTTGCGCTTCGACCTGCCGACGATCGGCCCGCGTACCCTCGAGGGCGTCGCTCGCGCCGGATTGGCCGGCATCGCCGTCGTCGCCGGCAACACCATCGCCGCCGAGCCGCAGGCGATGATCTCGCTCGCCGACGCCAAATATCTCTTCGTGATCGGCCTGACGGCATGATGCAGAGCCGCGATCCCAAGCGGAAGATCTTCCTGATCGCGACGGAGGAATCCGGCGACCGGCTCGGCAGCGCCTTGATGAAAGTGTTGCGCCAGCGGCTCGGCGACGGCGTGCAGTTTGTGGGCGTCGGCGGCCGGACCATGGCGCGTGAGGGGCTCGAGACGCTGTTTCCGATCGAGGAGCTGTCGATCGTCGGCTTCGCCGGGGTCGTCCAGCAGTTGCCGAAGATTTTGCGGCTGATCCGCCAGACCGCGGATGCCGTGACTGCGGCCGCACCCGACGCGCTCGTCATCATCGACAGTCCCGATTTCACCCATCGCGTCGCCCGCCGCGTGCGCGCGAAGACGCCGGAGATCCCGATTGTCGACTACGTGGCGCCGCAGCTCTGGGCCTGGCGACCCGGGCGGGCGCGCACCATGCGCCGCTATGTCGATCACGTGCTCGGCCTGCTGCCGTTCGAGCCGGAGGAATACCGCAAGCTGGGCGGACCGCCCTGCAGCTATGTCGGCCATCCCCTGATCGAGCAATTGCCGTCGCTGCGGCCAAACGCGGAGGAGCAGCGGCGCCGCGATGCCGAGCCGCCGGTTCTGCTGGTGCTGCCCGGCAGCCGCCGCAGCGAGATCAGGCACCATCTCGACGTGTTTGGCGCGACGCTCGGACGGCTCCAGGCCGAAGGCCGCGCCTTCGAACTGAAACTGCCTACCATGCCGCATCTCGAAGCCACCATCCGCGAAGGCATCGCGAGCTGGCCGGTCAAGCCGCAAATCGTGGTCGGCGAGACCGAGAGGCGCGCCGCGTTCCGAACCGCGCGCGCGGCGCTGGCCAAATCCGGCACCGTGACGCTGGAGCTCGCGCTGTCCGGCATTCCAATGGTGACGGCCTATCGCGTCGGCGCGATCGAAGCCTTCATCCTGCGCCGCGCGATCCGCGTCTCCTCGGTGATCCTCGCCAATCTCGTGATCGGCGAGGATGTCATTCCGGAGTTCTTGCAGGAGGACTGCGTACCGGAGAAGCTGGCGCCGGCGCTGTCGGAGCTGCTCACGGACACGCCGCTGCGCAAACGACAGGTCGATTCGTTCGCCCGGCTCGACACCATCATGTCCACCGGCAACAAGTCGCCGAGCGTGCTCGCCGCCGACATCGTGCTCGCGACGATGCGCAAGGGGCGGCGGCAACAGACGGCTTCGTAGGGTGGGCAAAGCGAATGCGTGCCCACCATTTCTTTCTCGGTTGCGGAGAGGTGGTGGGCACGCTGCGCTTTGCCCACCCTACGGTCCTAGGCGAGGCCGCCATCGACCCGAAAACACTGGCTGGTGATACGCTGGCTCTCGTCCGATGCGAGAAACAGCGCCATGCTGGCGATGTCCTCGGGCGTCACCGCATCGGGAACGGCCTGGCGGGTGCGCAGCTCGGAGATCTTCTGCTCGTCCGGAAACCAGAGCCGGCGCTGGCGTTCGGTGATCACCATGCCGGGCGCGATCGCGTTGACGCGAATGCGGTCGGGGCCGACTGACCTGGCCAGCGAATTGGTGAAGCCGACGATCGCCGCCTTCGCCGCGGCATAGACCGGCAGCGCCGGCGCACCGCGGATCCACGCCACCGACGACATGTTGATGATCGAGCCGCCGCCGCGCGCCTGCATCTGCGGCACCACCGCCTGGGCCGCGAAGAAGACGTGCTTGAGATTGACACCGATCGTCCAGTCGAATTCGGCCGGCGTCACCTCGGCCAGCACCTGACGCTGGTCGTTGGCGGCATTGTTGACGAGGACTGCGGCATCGCCGAGCGATCCGTGCACCCGCGCCATCGCAGCGCGCAAGGCGTCGATGTCGAGGAGGTCGCAGGGCACAAACAGGGGCGCGGAGCCGGATGTGGCCGCGACGTCCCGCACCAGCGCTTCGCCGGCGCTCGCATCGATGTCGAGGAAGGCGACGCGGGCGCCCTGGGTCGCGAAGGCGCGCACGAAGACGGCACCAATGCCGCTGGCGCCACCGGTGATCAACACCACGCGGCCGGCAAGGCTGGGAAAGATGGTCCGGGTCATGCGATCAGCCGCTCCGTCTCGGGGTCAAACAGGCAAATGCGCCGCGTGTCGAGCGCGAAGGTGGCGGTCGCGCCGGGCGCGGGACGGATATCCGGGGTGATGCGCGCCAGCGCAGTCTCGCCGCCGAGACGCAGCAGCACGATTGTCTCGGCGCCGGTCGGCTCGATCATCTCGACCGGCGCGTCGACGAGGACGGGCGCCTCGCCGGAAAAGACGCGGCTGGCCTCGGCGATGCATTCCGGCCTGATCCCGACGACCACGTCGCGGCCGACATAAGATGCTGCCGCATCGTGTCCATGCAGGCGCAGACGAACCTCGTCCGGTCGCCCCGCGCCGATCACGGCCACAGGTCCGCCGCTATCGGCCTCGAGCCGCCCCGGCATGGTGTTCATCGGCGGCGAACCCATGAAGCGGGCGACGAACAGATTGGCCGGATAGCGGTACACCGTGTCCGGATCGGCGAACTGCTGCACCACGCCCCGATGCATCACGGCGATGCGCGTCGCCATCGTCATCGCCTCGATCTGGTCGTGGGTGACATAAATGATGGTGGCGCCGATGCGCTGGTGCAGCCGCTTGATCTCCATCCGCATCTCGACGCGCAGCTTCGCATCGAGGTTGGAGAGTGGCTCGTCGAACAGGAAGAGCAGGGGATCGCGCACCAGCGCCCGGCCCATCGCCACGCGCTGGCGCTGCCCGCCGGACAGCTGCGACGGCTTGCGGCCGAGCAGGGGCTCGATCTGGAGGAGGCGCGCCACATTCGCCAGCGCCTTCTCCTGCTCCGCCTTCGGAACGTGACGGCATTCCATGCCGAAGGTGATGTTCTGGCGCACCGTCATCGACGGATAGAGCGCGTAGGACTGGAACACCATGGCGATGTCGCGATCCTTGGGCGGGACGTCGTTGACGACGCGTCCGCCGATCTCGATCGTTCCGTCACTCGGACGATCGAGCCCGGCGACGATGTTGAGCAGGGTGGACTTGCCACAGCCGGATGGCCCGACCAGCACGGTGAACTCGCCGCTCTCGATGTCGAGGTTGATCCCCTTCAGCACCTCCAGATTGGCGTAGCGCTTGGACAGGGTGCGAATGCTCAGTGCTGCCATGACGACCCCATCATTTCACTGCGCCGGCGGTCAGGCCGCGCACGAAGTACCGTCCGCCGAGGAGATAGATCAACAAAGTGGGTAGCGCCGCGATGATCACCGCCGCGCTCTGCACGCCATGCTGCGGAATGTCCGCAATTGCGGCAGAGAGCGCGATGAGCGCGGCCGTGACGGGCTGCTGCTGGCCGGTGGTGAATGTCACGCCATAGAGGAACTCGTTCCAGATATGCGTGAACTGCCAGATCACGGTGACGATCAGAATAGGAGCCGAGAGCGGCAGGATGATGCGCCAGAAAATACGAAAGAACCCGGCGCCATCGATGCGTGCGGCCCTGATCAGCTCGTGTGGAATGGCGACATAGTAGTTTCGGCAGAACAGCGTGGTGAAGGAGAGCCCCTGGATCGTGTGAATCAGCACGAGGCCCGTCAGCGTGTTGATGAGACCGGTGTCCCGCAGCACGATGGTCCAGGGAAGCAGGCGCATCTGCTGGGGAAGGAAGAGGCCGAGGGTCACGATGCCGTAGATCCAGCTATCGCCGCGAAAGCGCCAGAGCGACACGGCGTAACCGGCGACAGCACCGAGCAGGGTCGAGAAAATCGTCGCCGGGATGGTGACGAGCGCGGAGTTCAGCATGTATGGCCGGATGCCGGCGCAGGTCTCGGCGACGCAGAAACCGCTCCAGGCCTTGGCGTAGTTGCTCCAGGCCAAGTGTTGCGGCCAGCCGATCATCGAACCCTGCGCGATCTCCTCGTTGGTGCGGAGAGAGTTCAGGACGACAACAACGAGTGGCGCGAGATAGGCCGCAGCGAACAATGTCACGACGAGATAGATCAGAATTCGGCTCGGTGCGAAGCTGCGGTCACGCATGGGTGGCCTGCCTTCGCTGGACATAGCGCCACGCTGCATAGGGCAGCAGCACCGCGAGCAGAATGAGCAGCATGAGCACCGCCGCCGCGGCACCCCGGCCGAGCTGGCTGCGCTGGAACATGAGGTCGTAGACGACAAGGGCCGGCAGCTGGGTCGCGATTCCCGGCCCGCCATTGGTGAGCGCACGGACGAGATCGAAGGCCGAGATCGCGAACTGCAACTGGACGACGATGACGGTGATGGTGATCGGCCAGAGCGTCGGCAGAATGACCCGCCAATAGGTTCGGACCGGTCCGGCGCCGTCGATCTGGGCGGCCTTGATGATGTCGGAATCGACGGAGCGAAGGCCGGCGAGGAAGAGCGCCATGGCGAATCCGGAGGATTGCCAGATCGCGGCAATCACGATCGTCCAGATCGCCATGTCGCGGTCGATCAGCCAGTCGAACCGGAAGGAGGTCCAGCCGAGGTCGTGGACGAGCTTCTGGATCCCGATGCCGGGATTGAGTAGCCAGCTCCAGACCGTGCCGGTGACGACGAACGACACCGCAAGCGGATACAGGAAGATGGATCGCAGCACATTCTCGCCGCGAATGCGCTGATCGAGCAGGATCGCAAGCATAAGGCCGGTGATCAAACTCAGCAGCACGAAAGCACTGCCAAACAGCAGCAGATTGTCGAATGCGATCTGCCAGTTCCGCGATGCCAGGACCGCGTTGTAGTTGCGCAAACCCACCCAGCCCGTAACAGGAACAAGCGTGGAGGGCGTGAACGAAATCCAGATCGTCCACAGCGAAAACGAAATGAGATGCGCAGCCGACAACAGCAGTGGCACCCAGATCATCAGATATTCGGGCAGCCGGCGCACGAGATCAGACGTCGCCGGCCGCGTTGCTGTGGAGACGGTGTCGGTCAACGCGAACCCTCGACGGCCTCGGCGAGGCGGGTGACCGCCTGCTCCGGCGTGATCGTCTTGTTCTTCACATACTCGGTGAGCACGTCGATCATCGCCGCCGTCAGGCCGTTTTCCTGCGCCATGTTGTGCGCAAGACTCAAGACGGCCTGATTGTTGGCGACAGCGTCCTTGAGCGCGGCTGCGGTCCGCCGTTGACCGTCCGACCAGCCCTCACCGGAGAGGTCGACATCGGTGCGCACCGGGATCGATCCCGTGATCTGCGAGTACATGGTCTGGATCGCCGGATCCATGACGAGCTGGGCCATCAACGTCTGACCGGCCTGGAGGTCGGGCTCCTTGCGCTGCCAGAAGATGAAGGCGTCGGCATTCAACAGGAAGACCGGCTTGCCATTGTCGCTCGGGCCGGGCGTGATCATGAAGTCGTCGAACTTGAAACCGGCGTTGCGCAACACGCCCTGCGCCCACCCGCCCATGATCATCATGCCCATGTCGCCGTCGACGAAGCGCTTCAAATTGGTGGCGTAGGGTTGGGCACCGACGTTGGGGTCCATCCAGTTGGCGATCTTGCGGACCTGGACGAAGGCAGCCTTGATCTCGGGGCCCTCCAGGGCCTTCTTGTCGAGATTCATGATGGCCGCACGGTATGCCGTGGGACTGATGCCGGCCAAAGAGGCCTCGAATTTCTGCCCGTCATCGGGGCGGGTGCCGCCGTTGGCGATGGGGTAGGTGATGCCGCCCGCCTTCATCTTGTCGGCGAGATCGTTGAAGTCGGCCCAGGTGACCGGGACCTTGTCGGCCTTTGCCTTGTCCATCGCGCGCTTGGAGAGAAACAGCATGTTGGTGCTGTAGATCTGCAACGGCAGCGCAATCCACTTGCCGCCCGGCTTGTGCAATTTTGCGAGGTCCGGAGCGACAACTTTTTCGTAACCGGCGGCCGCGACGAGGGCGTCGAGATCGACGGTCGGGGCGATCTTCGACCAGGCCGCAATCTCGGGGCCCTTGAGCTGCGAACAGGCCGGCGGATCGCCGGCGATGATCTGAGCGCGCAGCTTGTTCATCATCTCGGTGGTGAAGCCGGGGACGGGCGAGTGCTGCCAGACGCCGCCTTTCTCCTCGAATTTCTTGCCGAGTGCGGTGATCGCCGCCCCATCGCTGCCTGCGGACCATTGCGAGATCGCGGTCAGGCGCGGCTTGGCCGCGCCTTGCGCGCGGGCGAATGCCGGTAATGCGAGTGCGGCCGCAGATCCAGCGAGTAGACGGCGCCTTGTTGTCGTGATCGGCATGGCAGTTCCTCCCGGTGTGAAACTTTCTTGGCGCGTTGAGCCACGCGGCTCAGGGCATGTCAGGCGGCCTCCGTCGAAGCCGCGGGCATCCCGCCGCGGCTGGCGAGACAAAAGGCGGCGAAGGCGAGAGCTGCTTGCGGATCATTGCCGTTCGAGGGCGGCACGAAGGCGAGCGACACCTGCGCCAGTTTCCGCCCGCCGAGGAGGCAGGCGTCGATCCCATCGACCACCGCTTTGCGATCCTCCTCAGAGAGAGCCGACGGCCAACCGCTGACGACGACGCCGCGGCATGGTTTGACGTTGAGCGTGTTGCCGATCGCAAGGCCCAGCCTGAACAGCCGCTGTCGCAATTCCTGCCGCACACGCGAGGTGAGCGGGATCGCGGTCACCCATTCACTGCCGAGCTGGAGCAATTCCGCTTCGGTGGTGCGCAGAAGCTCGGCCAGCGCCGGCAGAGACGTATAGGCTTCGACGCATCCGTGGTGGCCGCAGCGGCAACGCGGTCCATCGTTGCCGAACACCATGTGGCCAAGCTCGACCGGCTGGAGCGCATCCTCCTCGATCGGATCGCCCATCCACGTCCCCGCGACGCCCTGGCCGACGAAGACGAACAGGTGCGCATCGCTGAACGGGTAGTTTTCCGTGCGGCAACGATGAAAAATGGCGTGCGCGACCACCGAATTGGTGAAGACGACCGGGACGTCCGCAAACAGCTCGCCGAACATGCCGCCGATGCGTTCGACATCGCAGGGAATGATCGGATTGCCGAACTCGCTCAAGCGGCCGAGGCCGGGAATGGTGATGCCGATCTGCGCAAGCGTGATGCGGCGGCGGCGCGCCCAGTCGCGCAATAACGTAATCGCCTCGCGAAAGACGCGGCCGACGCTCTCGACCGTCAGCTTGGCCGGCAGCGGGAGGCGCTCGGTGTAATGCAGCTCGCCCGACAGGCCGCCGACGCCGATGCCGAGCCACTGGCCGGTCAGCTCGAGGGCCGCCAGCGCCACGGAGCCATCGAGCGACACGAGGCCTGTCGGACCGCCGACATAAGGGGCAGGGCGCCGGACTTCCTCGATCAGGCCTTCGGCTTTCAGGTCAAACAGGATGCGCGACAGGCTCGCCTCGGACAGGCGCACGGCTTTGGCCAGCGGCGGCCGGAACGAGCCGCCGGACTGGAGCAAATGAGTCAAAATGGCAGCACGTGTCTGCCGCCGACTTCTCGGCTGCTCCGGCATTTCCATCCCTGTCGTCATTCTTACTTAGTGTAAGAATTTGCGCGCGGAGCGTTTCGACTGTCAAGCGATTGCGGACATGATGAGTCGACTTGTTGTTGTGCGTGGCAGCAAGATGAGGCGAAGAACTGATCAGGCTTTCGGTGCGGTGCCTTCGGCCCACTCCGGTAATTCGGCCTTCGGGTCGTACCAGTTGGCAGAATCCGATCGCCAGATGTGCATCTCAGGCCGCTCTGCGATCGGTGTGTCGAGGCAGCCCATCCGCAGCAGGACCGTGTTCTTGCCCTCGCGCGAGGCGACGATGTGCGATCCGCAGTGCGAGCAGAAATAGCGGGTTTTGCCGGGCGAGGATTTGAAGCCGCGCAGCAAGTCTTCGCCCTTGGTCCAGCGGAAGCGGTCGCGTGGCACGTTCGTGACGGTGGAGAAGGCCGATCCGTGCGTCTTCCGGCAGGTCTGGCAATGGCAGTGCATGATGGTGCCCAGGGTCGCATCGACCTCGTAGGCAACGCCTCCGCAGAGGCAGCTTCCGGTCAGCATCGGGTTCTCCGTATCGGTAGGGTGGGCAAAGCGCAGCGTGCCCACCGTTTCTGGCTCGGTCTCGGAGAGGTGGTGGGCACGCTTCGCTTTGCCCACCCTACGGCGTCCTCCAAAACAAAAACGGCGCCATCGCAGGATGGCGCCGTTTCCAAAAGCCGCAATGGCCGATCTTACTTGCGATCCTTGATCGCGACGTAGTCGCGGCGGGTGACGCCGGTGTAGAGCTGGCGCGGACGGCCGATCTTCTGCTGCGGGTCCTCGATCATCTCGCTCCACTGGCTGATCCAGCCGACGGTGCGGGCGACCGCGAACAGCACGGTGAACATCGAGACCGGGAAGCCCATCGCCTTCAGCGTGATGCCCGAATAGAAGTCGACGTTCGGGTAGAGCTTGCGGTCGATGAAGTACTGGTCGCTGAGCGCGATCTTCTCGAGCTCGAGCGCCACCTTCAGCATCGGATCGTCGCCATGGCCGGTCTCCTTGAGAACGGCATGACACATCTTCTGCATGATCTTGGCGCGCGGATCGTAGTTCTTGTAGACGCGGTGGCCGAAGCCCATCAGGCGGACTTCGCTGTTCTTGTCCTTCACCTTGGCGATGAATTCCGGAATCTTGTCGACCGAGCCGATCTCGGCGAGCATCGCGAGCGCGGCTTCGTTGGCGCCGCCATGCGCCGGGCCCCAGAGGCAGGCGATGCCGGCGGCGATGCAGGCGAAGGGGTTGGCGCCGGATGAGCCGGCGATGCGCACCGTCGAGGTCGAGGCGTTCTGCTCGTGGTCGGCGTGCAGGATGAAGATCTTGTCCAGCGCGTCAGCGAGCACCGGATTGATCTTGTACTCCTCGCATGGCACGGCGAAGCACATGTGCAGGAAGTTCTCGGCGAACTTCAGCGAGTTCTTCGGATACACGAAGGGCTGGCCGATCGTGTACTTGTAGGCCATCGCCGCCAGCGTCGGGATCTTCGCGATCATGCGCATGGAAGCGATCATGCGCTGCTTCGGATCGTTGATGTCGGTGGAGTCGTGGTAGAACGCGGCGAGCGCGCCGACGGAAGCCACCATCACGGCCATCGGATGGGCGTCGCGGCGGAAGCCCTGGAAGAAGCGGGCCATCTGCTCGTGCACCATCGTGTGATGGATCACGCGGTCGTCGAAATCCTTCTTCTGCGCGGCGGTCGGCAGGTTCCCGTAGAGCAGGAGGTAGCAGGTCTCGAGGAAGTCGCCGTTCTCGGCGAGCTGCTCGATCGGATAGCCGCGGTATTCCAGCACGCCCGCGTCACCGTCGATATAGGTGATCTTGGACTCGCAGCTTGCGGTCGAGGTGAAGCCGGGATCGTAGGTGAACAGCCCGGACTGGGCGTAGAGCTTGCCGATATCGACGACATCAGGCCCGACGCTGCCGCTGTGGATCGGGAGATCGTAGTTCTTGTTTCCGACCGTCAGCGTGGCGGTCTTATTGCTTGCTTTTGCGTCCATCAGAGGTCCCCGATGTGTGGTGAAACGGGCCGGACCCGGAAGGCCCCAATGACTTGGTGGGGCAGGCCGGATATTCCAGAAGGTACGGGTGAGATGGGTATATTATTGCTGTGTGCGCTGCAAGATCGCCGCACGCATGGTCGACTTACGTCGTAGCCTGGTCCTTGGCCTAGTCCTTGGCCTGGTCCTTAAGCCGGCCCAGGCTTTCCGGGCGTCCCAGCACGTCCAAAACCTCAAATATACCAGGCGATGTCGACCGTCCCGTCAGCGCCGCTCGCAGCGGCTGGGCGACGGCGCCGAGCTTGAGACTATTTTCCTCGGCAAAGGCGCGCAGCGCGGCCTCCGCATTCGCCGCACTCCATGTCTCGACTTTCTCCAGCGCGGAATGAAGCTGGCCGATCAGCTTGCGGTTCTCGGGCGTCAACAGCGCTGCCGCCTTGGGATCGAGCTCCAGCGGCCGGTCGGCGAAGATGAAATAGGCGCTGTCGATCAGCTCGATCAGCGTCTTGGCGCGCTCCTTCAGGGCCGGCATGGCCTTGAGAAGCTGCGCCCGCGTCGTGTCGTTTAACTTGGCCTTAAGCTCGTTGCGGCTGGGCACGACGTGGTCGAGCACGTCCTCGAACATCTTCACGAGTGATTGATCGTCGGCGTGGCGGATGTAGTGGCCGTTGAGGTTTTCGAGCTTGGCGAAATCGAAGCGGGCGGCGGCGCGGCCGACGCTGGCGAGGTCGAACGCGGCGATCATCTCCTCGGTTGAAAAGATCTCCTGATCGCCATGGCTCCAGCCGAGCCGGACAAGATAGTTGCGGAGCGCGGCCGGGAGGTACCCCATGGCGCGGTAGGCATCGACGCCGAGCGCGCCGTGGCGCTTCGACAGTTTCGAGCCGTCCGGGCCGTGGATCAGGGGGATGTGGGACATGCTCGGCAGCGCCCAGCCCATGGCGTCGTAGATCTGCTTCTGGCGGGCGGCGTTGATCAGATGGTCGTCGCCGCGGATGACATGGGTGACGCCCATGTCGTGGTCATCCACGACCACTGCGAGCATGTAGGTCGGGTTGCCATCGCCGCGCAGCAGGACGAGGTCGTCGAGGTTCTCGTTCTGCCAGACCACACGGCCCTGGACCTGGTCCTCGATCACGGTCTCGCCGGTCTGCGGCGCGCGCAGGCGGATGGTGGGCTTGACGTCGGAAGGCGCTGTTGCCGGGTCACGGTCGCGCCATAGGCCGTCATAGAGGCGGGTGCGGCCCTCGCTGCGCGCCTTCTCGCGCATGGCGGTGAGCTCCTCTGCGGTCGCGTAGCAGCGATAGGCCTTGCCGTCGGCGAGCAGCTGCTCGGCGACCTCGCGGTGGCGGGCGGCACGGCTGAACTGGTAGATGACGTCGCCATCCCAGCCGAGCTCCAGCCATTTGAGGCCGTCGAGGATGGCGCCGATCGCAGCCTCGGTGGAGCGCTCCCGGTCGGTGTCCTCGATCCGGAGCAGCATCTTGCCGCCGTGCTTCTTCGCATAGAGCCAGTTGAACAGCGCCGTGCGGGCGCCCCCGATATGGAGGAAGCCGGTCGGCGAGGGAGCAAAGCGGGTGACGACGGAATCGGTCATTCTTGGCAGGGCCTATGCATTGGAGGCGGTGGTATATAACAGGACCGGAGCATAACTAAAGCCCGGCAGTGGACCGCTAAGCTCTTGGCTCAGCCAAGCGAATTTGGCAGAAGGGCCGCTGATTTCCCTACAGGATTTTCGTAATGACAGAACCGGTGGCGAACGAGGTTGGGCGCGATTTCATTCGTGACATCATCCAGGCCGACCTCGATCAGGGCAAATACCAGGAGATCGTGACCCGGTTCCCGCCGGAGCCGAACGGCTACCTGCATATCGGCCACGCCAAGTCGATCGCGCTCAATTTCGGCATCGCCCAGGAGTTTCCGGGCCGCTGCCATCTGCGCTTCGACGACACCAACCCGGTCAAGGAAGAGCAGGAATACATCGATTCCATCCAGGCCGACGTGCGCTGGCTCGGCTTCGATTGGGGCAAGAACCTGTTCTTCGCCTCGGATTATTTCGACCGCCTGTACGAATGGGCGGAGAAGCTGATCCGCGACGGGCTCGCCTATGTCGACGACCAGACCCAGGAGGAGATTCGCCTCGCGCGCGGCACGCTGACCGAGCCCGGCAAGAACTCGCCGTTCCGCGACCGCAGCGTGGACGAGAATCTCGACCTGTTCCGCCGCATGAAGGCGGGTGAATTCCCGAACGGCGCGCGCGTGCTGCGGGCCAAGATCGACATGTCCGCGGGCAACATCAACCTGCGCGACCCCGTGCTGTACCGCATCCTGCATGCGCACCATCCGCGCACCGGCACCAAGTGGTCGATTTATCCGAGCTACGATTATGCGCACGGCCAGTCGGACGCGATCGAGGGCATCACGCACTCGATCTGCACGCTGGAGTTCGAGGACCATCGGCCGCTCTACGACTGGTTCATCGAAAAGCTGCCGGTGCCGTCCAAGCCGCACCAGTACGAAATGGCGCGGCTCAACCTGACCTACACGCTGCTGTCCAAGCGCGTGCTGACCCAGCTCGTCCGCGACGGTCATGTCGCCGGATGGGACGATCCGCGCATGCCGACTGTAGCGGGGATGCGCCGCCGCGGCGTGCCGCCCGCAGCCTTGCGCGAATTCGTCAAGCGCATCGGCGTTGCCAAGGCCAACAGCGTCGTCGACGTCGGCATGCTGGAATTCTGCATCCGCGAGGAGCTGAACCGCACGTCGCAGCGGCGCATGGGCGTGCTGCGGCCGCTCAAGGTGGTGATCGAGAACTATCCGGAAGGGCAGACCGAAGAGCTCGAGGCGATCAACCATCCCGACGATCCCTCGGCTGGCACGCGCAAGATCACGTTCGGCCGCGAGCTCTATATCGAGCAGGACGACTTCATGGAGAATCCGCCCAAGAAGTTCTTCCGCCTGTCGCCGGGCAACGAGGTGCGGCTTCGCTACGCCTATTTCGTCAAGTGCACCGGCGTGATCAAGAACGACGCGGGCGAAGTGGTGGAGCTGCGCTGCACCTACGATCCCGCGACCAAGGGCGGCAACGCGCCCGACGGCCGCAAGGTCAAGGCGACCATGCACTGGCTGCCGGCGGCGACGTCGGTGCCGGCGGAGATCCGCATCTACAACCAGTTGTTCTCCAATCCGAGCCCGGACGCCTCGAACTTCGCGGCCGATCTCAATCCGCAGTCGCTGGAGATCCTCTCCAACGCGCGGATCGAGGCATCGGTTGCGGAGAGCAATTCGACCGAGCCGATGCAGTTCGAGCGTCAGGGCTATTTCGTGCGCGACAAGGACTCGAGGCCGGGCAAGCCGGTGTTTTCGCGCACCATCGGCCTGCGCGACACGTTCGCGAAGGAAGTGGCCAAGGGCTGAGGGGATTGGGCCTATGAGCAGTGAAGCCGACGCGATCGTTTCCGCCATCATCGCGAAATGGTGCGCCGGCTTCGCGACACTCGATGCGGCTGCGCTGTCGTCGCTCTATGCGAAGAACGCGTTCTTCTTCGGCTCGAATCCAAGACTCTATCGGGGCAGGGACGGCGTCGCCGATTACTTCAGCGACCTGCCGCGCTGGCGCCAGCCGAGCGCCGTGTTTTCCGAGGTGCGCGCCACGCAAGCCAGCCCGGACCTGATCAACATGGCCGCGATCGTGTCGTTTGACCTCGCCGGCGAGAGGGAGGAGTTCTCGGTCAAGATGAGCTGGGTCATCCTCTGCGAGGACGGCGACTGGAAGATCGTCAATCACCACGCCTCGTCGCGCGCGCCGTTGATCTAGCAGTCGCGCTACTCCGCCTCTTTCTCTTTCGTCATTCCGGGCTCGCGCCAAGTGGCGCGCCCCGGAATGGCGATAGCAACGAACTCTGCTCCCGCGCGTTGGGGTGGGTCCAACAAGGAACCCACCATGCAGAACATCGCAGAGCATATGGAAGTCATCGGCGCCGATGGCGTCCACATCGGCACGGTCGACAAGGTCGAGGGCCATCGCATCAAGCTGACCAAGAAGGACAGCGGCGAGGGCAGCCACAAGGGCCACCATCACTTCATCGACAAGGGCCTCGTTGCCGGTGTCGAGGGCAACAAGGTTCGGCTCTCGGCCAAGGCGGACGTCGCCGTGACGATGGAAGAGGAAAAGTAGGGGGCCGTTCGCTCCGTTCCTGATCCGTACCGCTATTCGCGCAGCCGCACGTTCCGGTAGCCTCCTGGCCTGTCGCGTATCGTAAGGTGCAGGGAATGGCGGAGCCGGGCCGGCCAGTTCGGTCCCAGGGGATCGCGGGGACTTGGATTGCGGGGACTTGGCCCGTCGGCCGAGCTGCATCCGCGGGCGGCCTCGCGCCGGCTGGGTTCGACCTCTGGACGTCGCTGGCCGGGACCCTGAGCGAATGGGCGCGCGCCGAGGCCGGCGCCGGGCGGTTGTTGCCATGGGTGCCGGTCGCGTTCGGCGGCGGCATCGCTCTCTACTTTGCCGCCGATCATGAACCGGTGCTGTGGGTCGTTGCCGCGACGGCCATCGCGCTCATGCTTGGCGCCGTGCTGTTGCGGCGGAGCCGGTTGTTTGCGCCGGCGATCATGATCGCGGCGGTCGCGGCCGGCTTTGCCACGGCGACCTGGAAGACGGCGCGGATCGCGCACACGGTGCTGGCAAAGCCGCTTTATTCCGTCTCGCTGTCGGGCTTCGTCGAGACCCGCGACATCCGCGAGCGCACCGACCGCTTCGTGCTGCGCGTCACCGCGATGGAGGCGCAGCGCAGCGACGTCAAGCTCGAGCGCGTGCGCCTCTCCGTGCGCAAGGGGACTGCGCCCGAGGTCGGCAGCTTCGTGCAGTTGAAGGCGCGGCTGTTGCCGCCGTTGTCGCCGGTGCGCCCCGGCAGCTATGACTTTTCGCGCGACATGTTCTTCCAGGGCATCGGCGCCTCCGGCTTCGTGATGGGCACGATTGCGGCATCGGTGCCGCCGGATGCCGGCGGCTTGCGGCTGCGTTATGCCGCCTTCATGCAGGGTCTGCGCGATGCGATCGACGCGCGCATCCGCGCCACGCTCGAGGGCGACAACCGGGCGATTGCGACCGCGCTGCTCACGGGCCGGCGCGACGCGATTACCACGCCCGTCAACGACGCCATGTTCATCTCGGGGCTCGGACATGTGCTCTCGATTTCCGGCTATCACATGGCGGTCGTCGCCGGCGTGGTCTTCTTCGCGGTGCGCGCGCTGCTGGCGTTGATTCCTGGAATGGCGGCCGGCTTTGCCATCAAGAAATGGTCGGCGGCCGCCGCGCTGGTCGCAGCCGCGTTCTATCTGCTGCTGTCGGGTGCGGAGGTCGCCACACAACGCTCGTTCTTCATGACGGCGGTGGTGTTGATCGCGGTCATGGTCGATCGCCGTGCCATCACCTTCCGCACGCTGGCTGTGGCCGCGCTGATCGTGCTCGCGGTCGCGCCGGAGGCGCTGGTGCATCCGAGTTTTCAAATGTCCTTCGCCGCGACGCTCGGACTGGTGGCACTGGTGCAGATCGGCATGCCGAACCTGTTTGCGTCGCCAGATCATTCCGCGACCGCGCGGGTTGCAATGTGGGGCGGGCGCGAGATCGCGATGCTGTTCCTGGCCTCGCTGATCGCGGGGCTCGCGACCACGCCCTATGCCGCCTTCCATT
Organism: Bradyrhizobium sp. 63_E2_N1_3; assembly: GCF_052076005.1. Classification (NCBI taxonomy): domain Bacteria; kingdom Pseudomonadati; phylum Pseudomonadota; class Alphaproteobacteria; order Hyphomicrobiales; family Nitrobacteraceae; genus Bradyrhizobium; species Bradyrhizobium sp. 63_E2_N1_3. The sequence continues at coordinate 4,349,684 of NZ_CP197235.1, forward strand.
TTCACCGCGTGACGCCGTTCGGCGTGCTCGCCAACCTCGGGGCGATGCCGGTGGTCTCGGCCCTGGTGATGCCCGCGGGCCTGTTGGGCTTGATTGCAGCGCCGTTCGGACTCGATGGTCCGTTCTGGTGGCTGATGGGGATCGGCATCGACTGGATGGTTGCGGTCTCCCGCTGGGTGGCCGCTTTGCCGGGCGCGGTCGGCCGCATCTCGGCTTTCGGCATCGCACCGCTGATCGCGGCAAGCTTGGGGATCATCGTGATGGGCCTGTTGCGCACGCCGTTGCGCTGGGCCGGCGCGGTGGCGCTGTTGGCCGCGATCCTCTGGGGACTGTGTGCGCGGCAGCCCGATGTCCTGATCGCCGGTGACGGCCAGAGCGTCGCGGTGCGGGGCAGGGATGGGCACCTGCATCTCATCAGGTCGAGCAAGGACAGTTTTCTTCTGAAGGAATGGCTCGCCGCCGACGCCGATCCGCGCGACGCCGGCAGTGCCTCACTGGCCGCCGGCGTGTCGTGCGACGAGGCCGGCTGCGTGACGCCGCTCGCCGACGGGCGCCTGGTCGCGCTAGCCTTGCGCATCGATTCACTGGCTGACGATTGCAGCCGGGCCGCGCTGGTGGTGACGGCGCGGCCGGCGCCGCCGGATTGCGCGGCGATGGTTGTCGACCGTCAGCGTCTCGCAAGACAGGGCGCGCTGGCGCTGACCCAAAGCGGCGACGGCTTCGCGGTTCAGGCGGCGAAGGCAAGGGGGGCAGACCGTCCGTGGTCGCCGGCGGCCGCCGGCGAGGCGGATTTCGGCGCGAGCCTTGCGCCGCAGGCGGCGGCTCCCCGCAACCGCGACGCGACGCCATCGGAAGCCGACCTGCAGGCCGAGGATTGAGCGGACGGGTTACAGATACCAGGCCAGCACGGCGTCGAGCCTGGCGTTGCCGATAACCGGCAGGACGACCATCTGGCTCAGTCCAGAGGCGCTGGCCTGCAAGGCCGCGACCGAGCCGTCACGCGCGAGATCGTCGTTGAGTGCGGGCATGCCGGTGGCCCAGGCCCCGCCGATGCTGCCTTCGCCTTTGGCGATGGATTTCGTCGCATAGAGCGTGGCGAGGTCGGTCTGCGCGCTGCAATCGCCGGCGCGGAAGACCAGCGCCGAACGGGCCTCGTCCGGGACCCAGATCTCGAAGCGTCGCGCAATCGGGGTCGCCTGCGCGGAGAGAAATGTCAGCACCCAGGTCTGATCGGTGCCGGTCCGGTAGGGAACGCCGACGCCGAGATTGATTCCGACCTTGGCGGCGTCCTCCCAGCGCAGAAAACTCCTGGCATCGTGCAGGTCCTTGATGATCAGCGGCAGGCCGGCTTTCCAGATGCGGCCGGGCAGGCCGAAGCCGCGCGGAAATCTGGTATGGCGGGAGTTGAATTCGAACATGTCGGCGGTGCCGTAATAGCCGTCGACGAGCGCCATCTCGTGGGAGGTTTCGGCATCGTTGTGCCAAAGCTCGATCGCGCCGACATGGGCCTCGTCGTCGCCGCAGAACAGCACCATGACGGCCTGCAGGAACTCGCCTGAAAACACCGGCACCGCCACGCCGCAGGTCAGCCCGGCGGCGATGGCCTGATCGGTCCGCTTGAAGTAGGAATCGGTGAATCTGGTGAGGATCACGGGGTGGCCGCTGGCCCAGGCCTTGCCGGGAAGCCCCTCGTCATATCCGAAATGCAGATCCTCGCTCACGTCCCTGAACGCGGACAACCCTTCCCCGTAGAGGCCGCCGCCGAATTCCAGCCGCATCCGCGTGCGGTCAGGCACCCAGAGTTCAACGACGCGAATGAAGGTCTTCATCGAACGTGCCCGCCGCCTCAAGCCGCACCAAGCATCGGCCATTTGGCTGCGGAACGGACGTTCAAAATTCAGGCAGGACAGCGCAAACTTCGTGCGGTGGGAGACGCCACGGCTTGGTCCGCCCGATGGAGTTTCGCGGGACACAAACGACACCATCTCGCCGGCCTCGGCCGGCGATGGCGATTTCAATCCTGGCCCGACCTGCCGGCCGGGAATGGCTGCATCAGCCGATCGGCAGGCGGGTGATGGTTGTCCGGCTGTCGGTGATGGTCTGCGGCTTGTGCTCGCGCTCGCCGAGCGGCTGGGTCACCGGTAGCTGCAGCACGGTCGCGCGCTGGCCTTCGACCAGCTGCGTCACCAGCACGGATTTGCCGTCGGGGAATTCGATCGCATCATGATGGCGATCGGGAATGTGCGGATCGATCTTGCCGAACTTGCCGACGCGCGAATTGACGGTGCGCGTCCAGATCCAGCGATTGTCGTAGCGGACGTTGTCGGCGAAGGCGAGCTCCGTCCCCGGGAGCAGGCAGACCGCGACGGTCGGATCGGCCGCGGAGGCAAAGCCGCGCGTCGAGGTGCCGCGGAAGGTTGTCGTGACGATCGTCTCGCCGACTTCGGCGGGACGCGACGCGACGGCATGCAGGCTGTAGTCACACATCGGGTGCTCCTCATGCAGGGATAGCGACCCACGTCTCTTAATCGAGGCGCAGGCCTCTATCAGAGTGGAAATACCAAACGTTCTGCCGGGTTGTAGGCAAATCTACGGCTCGCCGCCGCAGGCCGCAATCACATTAACTTTCCCGAATCCACCAGGAACAAAGCCCGCCCCTTTGCATTCTGCAGGCGCGTGTCAGCGCCCCGGAGGCGCCGACCAGCCGGAATATTGCCAGCCCGGCCGCGACGGTTGGTCGACGGCGTCGAGGGCCTTGCGGACTTGCTCGCTCATGGCGGTATCCTTGCGGACATGGGGCCGCGATTGCGCGGCCAAGGCTTGCACGGCCAAGGCTTGCACGGCCAAGGCTTGCACGGCCAAGGCTTGCGACGCTGATGCTGCGATCAGCGCCACAGCAACTGTGCTCAGAACGATCCGGCGCATGACTTCTCCTCGAACCTGAAGGCCGCGAAGCAGGGCTGCTTCGCGCGGCGTGCCGAGGATTTACCGCTGGAGGAGGGGCCGGATAATCTGCGCGAAACCAGAAAGACTATCCAGCGGAAGCGGACAATCGTCCGCTCCAATCTCGGATCGGCGATGCCGATCGAAAGCGCGCGGGGCGCCCAATAACCGATACCGGCACGTCCGGTATCAATACTTCCGGTACAGCCCGATCAGCTTGCCCTGGATCTTCACCCGGTTGGGCGGGAGGATGCGGACCTCATAGGCGGCGTTGGCGGGCTCGAGCGCGATCGAGGCGCCGCGGCGGCGGAAGCGCTTCAGCGTCGCCTCCTCGTCGTCGATCAGCGCCACCACGATATCGCCGGTATCGGCGCTCTCGTTGCGCTGGATCAGCGCCATGTCGCCGTCGAGAATGCCGGCCTCGACCATGGAATCGCCGCGCACTTCGAGCGCGTAATGTTCGCCCGAGCCGAGCATGTCAGGCGGTACGCTGATGGTGTGGCTGCGGGTCTGCAAGGCCTCGATCGGCGTGCCGGCCGCAATGCGGCCCATCACGGGCACCGCGACGGGGCGCTCGCCCTCGTCCGCTGGCGGGCTGGAAGTCGTGCGGACCTTGCCGAGATTGCCTTCGATGACGCTCGGCGTGAAGCCGCGGCGGCTGCCGGCGGCGGCCTGAAGCTCGGGCAGCTTGATCACCTCGATGGCGCGGGCGCGGTTGGGCAAGCGCCGGATGAAGCCGCGCTCCTCGAGCGCGGTGATCAGGCGATGGATGCCCGATTTCGAGCGCAGGTCGAGCGCGTCCTTCATCTCGTCGAAGGAGGGCGGCACGCCGCTTTCCTTCAGCCGTTCGCTGATGAACCGCAGGAGCTCGTATTGTTTGCGCGTTAACATCTCGACCAAAATCCCCCGGTTGATGTCGTTCGATTCCGAGACGCTGAATTCAGCAGTAAGCCGCTACATTCTCGAAACAAATCATGAACGGACACTATATGTTCGATACATGTTCCGCAACTGCTTAATTTACCGTGAACGCGACAAAGTTCGCGGAACGCACGCGAACGAAGCGATCAGACGGGCAGTCGCAAGACCTCGCAAGGCGCGCCGGCTTCGGCCTTCGGCGCGAATGGCGCGCGCACGAGAAGTGCCTGTGCCGCAGCGAGATTCGCAAGCAGCGAGGAATCCTGGTGATTGACGGGGAGGGCGAGGAGCGTGCCGTCATCGCGCAGCTCGAGGCGTGCGCGCAGATAATCCTCGCGCTGGTCATTGGCGCCGACATCGCGGCCCAGCACCGCAGGTTCGCGGCGGTGATGAATCATCGAACGGCCCGAAAGCGCGCGAATCAACGGCACCATGAACAGGAAGCCGCAAACGTAGGATGACACGGGATTGCCGGGCAGGCCGATCACGCGCATCGCGCCGAGCCGCCCATTCATCATCGGCTTGCCCGGTCGCATCGCGATCTTCCAGAACGCCATCGAGATACCTTCGTCCCTCAGCGCCTGCTGGACCAGATCGTGGTCGCCGACAGAGGCGCCGCCGGTCGTGATCAGGATGTCGGCGCCGCTTTCCCGCGCGCGGCCGATGCCGGCCGTGGTGGCCTCCAGCGTATCGGCGGCAACGCCGAGGTCGATCGTATCGGCGCCCTCGCTGCGGGCGAGCGCGTGCAGGGCGTAGCCGTTGGAATAGACAATCTGGCCGTGGCCCGGCGTCGTACCCGGCATCACCAGCTCGTCGCCGGTGGCGAGGATCGCGACCTTCGGGCGTCGCCGGACTGGCAGTTGCGGGTAATTCATGCCGGCGGCGAGCGCGAGGTCGCGCTCGGTGAGCCGGGCCCCTTTGCGCAGCAGCACGTCGCCTTCCGAGAAGTCGACGCCGGCGGGGCGGATGTGCCGCCCCGTTACGGCGGCTTCCTTGATGGTGATGCGCTTGCCGTCCGCGATCGTGTCCTCCTGGATCACGACCGCATCAGCGCCATCGGGAACGACACCGCCGGTGAAGATACGCACGGCCTCGCCGGCGCCGACCGATCCCGCAAACGGGCGGCCCGCCGCGACCTCGCCGATCAGGGTGAGCTGGGAGTCGATCTTCGCCGCATCGACCGCGCGCACCGCATAGCCGTCCATTGCCGACATCGCCTGCGGCGGCTGCGTGCGCCGCGCCGCGACATCGCGCGCGAGCACGCGGTGGAAGGCTGCGTCGAGCGCGATCATCTCTTCAGGCAACGGCTCTGCGCCCGCCAGCACCGCGGCGAGCGCGTCGGAAACCGGCATCAGGGCCACGGGTGAAAACTCCTGCTGGGCCCGTTCGGGCAAATCGGCGGCGAGAGTTCTAGCCGAGTGCAGGCGCAGAGGCAAAACAGTGGCCGCGCAGGATGATTTATCCTGCGTCATCCGCTCTGCGATGAAGGGTGAGCATCAAGTCCGCCGCGGCATGATCCAGAAGGCGAGACAGACCGGTACGAGGATGGCCATGGCGAGGACGAGAAAGACGAGAGCCACGGCCAGCATCGGTCAGCCCCCCGGCTGCTTGTACGGACTGACGTCCGGCGCTGCGGGGCCCTGATCCTTGTCAGGCAGCGGGTCGGCCTGGGATTTCAGGTCGGCGGCCTTGCTGATCAGTTTTGCGGAAAGGTCAGAATCCGAGGTGGTTCTGGCGAATTTCATCAGCAGAGAGGCCTGCTTGGTAAGGTAGGTTTTGCCTAACACGACGATAAGCCCGATGTAGAATTCCCAACGGACTCATGAGTCCTGAGAGGGGCAATCGTTCCGGGAACTCTGTATAAAAATGCACAAAGGGACTTGGTTCCTCGCCCCCGGGCAAAATAGTTCCATTCGCGGCCCGTCGGCTTGCCGGTCAGAGATCAGATTCCGAGCGCCTTGAGGGCGTTCCCGACGTCGCGGGGCGAGGTCACGTGGACCGTGGTCAGGCCGCGCGACCGCGCTCCTTCGATGTTCTCGGCAAGATCGTCGAAGAACACGATACGGTTCGCCGGCACGCCGATCGCGGCCACGACATGGTCGAAGGCCTCCACATCGGGTTTGCGCAGGCCGATGCTCGACGACAGATACAGCTCGCGGAAATGGCCGAGCAGGCCAGCATATTCCTTCGAGAAGTGGTCCACATGCGGCCGGTTGGTGTTGGAGAAGGCGTAGAGCGGCAACTGCTTCGCCGCGCGCGGCAGCAGCTCGGCGATGTCGGGCATCTCGCCGGCGAAGATTGCGTTCCAGCCCTCCAAAAACTGCGCGTCCGAAATGCCGATCCCGAGCGCGACACGCAGCGAGTCAAAATAGGCCTCGTCGCTGATCTTGCCGACCTCGTGCAGCCGGTAGGCTTCGCTGTCCCGCACATAGCGCGCGACGATGGCTTCCGGCTTGCAGCCGGCATGTCCCGCCCAGCAGGCGATCGCCTTGGAGAAATCGATGTCGAGCACGACGCGCCCGAGATCGAACAGGAGCGCGTCCGCGCTGCCGGGAGAGAGCGAGCTCATTGCATCCTTTCACTCAATATCGATAGGGGTCGTGGTCGAACAGCGGGAACGCGCTGAACACGCTCGGCGCATTCGTTGCGGTCGCCTGGTGCAGGCAGGACTTGTCGACCTCGGCGAATGAGGTGGCGCCCAAGAGGCCGAGGCAGCGCAGCACCTCGTCCTCGAGCAGCTCCAGCATTCGCCTCACGCCGGCTTCGCCGGCTGCCGCCAATGCCCAGCATTGCAGCCGGCCGATGCCGACCATGTCCGCGCCCGCCGCGATCGCCTTGACGATGTCGCTGCCGCGGCAGAAGCCGCCGTCGACCATGATCTTGGCGCGTCCCTTCACGGCCTCGACGATCTCGGGCAGCACATGCATGGCACCGCGGCCGTGATCGAGCTGGCGGCCGCCATGGTTGGAGACGTAGATCCACTCGACGCCGTGATCGACCGCGATCCGGGCGTCCTCGGCGGTGGCGATGCCCTTCAGGATGAGCGGGATTTTGAACTTGTCCTTGATCATCTTCACGGTCCGCCACTCCAGGCCCTTCTGGTAATCGCCGCCGGTGGCGCGCAGGCGGCTCTCGCGAACATAGCGCTTGGCAATGTCACGTTCGCGACGGCTGTAATGGGCGGTGTCGACGGTCAGGCAGAAGGCGGCGTAGGCGTTCTTCTCGCTCCGGCTGACGACATCGGCGACGAAGTCGTCGTCGCCGCGCACATAGAGTTGATAGAGCCGCAGCGCATCAGGGGCGGCCTCGGCGGTCTTCTCCAGGCCGGGCTCGGACACCGAGCTCAGCATGTGCGCCGCGCCGAAGGTGCCGCAGGCGCGGGCGACGCTCGCCGCGCCATCCGGATCGAAGATCTCCAGTGCGCCGACAGGGGCCAGCACCACCGGCAGCCGCATCCTTCGTCCGAACAGCTCGACCGAGCCGTCGACCTCGCGGACGTCGCGCAGCACGCGCGGCCGGAAGGCGATCTCGTCCAGCGCCATGCGGTTGCGGCGCATCGTGGTCTCGGTCTCGGCGGCGCCGACGATATAGTCCCAGGCGTTCTGGTTGAGGTTGGCGCGCGCCTTGCGGATGAATTCGTGCAGGTTCTGGAATGGCTCGGCGCTGGCGCCGAGTTCGACGTTCCTTTCCGGCCGGATGCGGGGCGCGTCGTTCATTGTTGTCCTCCCGAGAATTTGAAGCCTTATTGTCATCGCCTATCGTGTCCGGCCCTCCAAAACCATCCTAAAATCGCATAGCTGAGAGGCGTGGGCCGGCCGGCCGATTCCCGCCTTGCGCGAAACGGTCTCGGAACGTTGCCAAAAGTTTAGGCCCGGGCGAAGGGATTTTTACGATGTACCCGCCGGCGTGGCGTCCCGGCCTTGAAGAAACCAGAATGGTATTGTGAACAGCGGGCTGGATCGCCATTTGCATGGCGCCTCACAAGCCCAAAGCAAAGCTCCAGCAAGAAGGCCAGCCTATCCATGCGGAAAAACCTGCTGTTCCCCCTGGGCGCACTCACGGGAGCGTGTCTAACCCTTCTGGTCGCCAGCCCGCACGGTGGAGTATGGGCGGCACGGGCGGCAGCGAGCGCGGATGATGCCTATTCCCGTCTCAATCTGTTCGGCGAAGTGTTCGAACGGGTGAAGGCGAGCTATGTCGAGAAGCCCGACAATTCCAAGCTGATCGAAGGTGCGATCACCGGCATGGTGACCTCGCTCGATCCGCATTCACGCTACATGAACGACAAGGCCTGGACCGAGATGCAGGAGACCACCTCCGGCGAGTTCGGCGGGCTCGGCATCGAGGTCACGATGGAGGACGGCCTGGTCAAGGTCGTCTCGCCGATCGACGACACGCCGGCGTCCAAGGCCGGGATCATGTCCGGCGACCTCATCAGCAAGATCGACGGCGATGCCGTGCAGGGCATGACGCTCGAGCAGGCCGTCAACAAGATGAAGGGGCCGGTCGATACCCAGACCAAGCTCACCATCGTGCGCAAGGGCGCCGACGCCCCGCTCGACGTCGCGATCAAGCGCGAGATCATCCATGTGCGTCCGGTGCGCTTCCACGTCGAGAACGGCGACATCGGTTATATCCGCGTCACCTCGTTCAACGAGCAGACCACCGACGGCCTGAAGAAGGCGATCGCGTCGATCTCCAAGGAGGTCCCGCCGGAGAAGCTGGTCGGCTACGTGATGGACCTGCGTAACAATCCGGGCGGCTTGCTCGACCAGGCCGTCTCGGTGTCGAGCGCCTTCCTTCAGCGCGGCGAGGTCGTCTCGACCCGCGGCCGCAATCCCGAAGAGACCCAGCGCTTCACCGCGCATGGCGGCGACCTCACCAAGGGCAAGCCGCTGGTGATTCTGGTCAATGGCGGCTCGGCTTCGGCCTCGGAGATCGTCGCCGGCGCGCTGCATGACCACAAGCGTGCCACGATCATCGGCACGCGCTCGTTCGGCAAGGGCTCGGTGCAGACCATCATTCCGCTCGGCGCCGGCAATGGCGCGCTGGCGCTGACCACGGCGCGGTACTACACGCCGTCGGGCCGCTCGATCCAGGCCCAGGGCATCGCGCCCGACATCGAGATCCTCCAGGATGTTCCGCCCGAGCTGAAGGGCCGCATGGACACCATGGCGGAGTCCCAGATGCGCGGCCATCTGCAGGCCGCCGACGGCACCGAGCAGACCGGATCGCAGTCCTACGTCCCGCCGGAAGAGAAGGACGACAAGGCCCTGCATGCGGCCTACGACTTCCTGCACGGCGTGACCGCGAATGCGGTCGCCGCCAAGCCTGCGCCGAAGGCGGCGGTACCGAACTAAGCCTTACGACGTCCAGATATCGCCCGGGAGCGGATGACCGCTCCCGGGCGAATTCGTGCGGTGACGCTTCCAATTGTTGGGAAGACCGCCCTAGCTGGCCTCGCGGTGCCGGCTTTCCTCGCCGCCGCGCTGGGCGAGGCGGCTGCGGTGCAGCGCGAACAGCTCCAGCACCTTGTCGGCCGGTTTTGCGGCACTGAACAGGTAGCCCTGCATCTCCGAGCAGCCGAGCGCACGGAGCAGGCGCTGCTGCTCCTCGGTCTCGACACCCTCGGCCGTGGTGGTCATGCGGCGGGCGGCAGCCAGGTTAACGACGGCCTGCACGATGCTGGCGGAGCCGTCGGGACCGGCGATGTCGCTGACGAAGCAGCGGTCGATCTTGATCTTGTCGAACGGGAAGCGGTGCAGATAGCTCAGCGAGGAGTAGCCGGTGCCGAAATCGTCGAGTGCGATGCGCACGCCGATGGCGCGGAGCTGATGCAGGATCGCAAGCGCGGTGTCGTCGTCGCGGATCAGCACGGCCTCGGTGATCTCGAGCTCGAGCCGGCTCGCCGGCAAATTGGAGGCGGCAAGGGCCGCCATGATCTTCAGCGCCAGCGTGCCGCTCTTGAACTGCACCGGCGAGACGTTGACGGCGAGGCGGATGTCGTCGGGCCAGTTGGCGGCATCGCGGCAGGCCGTGGCCAGCACCCATTCGCCGATCTCGTTGATCAGGCCGGTGTCTTCGGCGATCGGAATGAACTCGACGGGCGAGACCATGCCGCGCTCGGGATGGCGCCAGCGCACCAGCGCCTCGCAGCCGGTGATGCGGTCGTCCTTCAGGGCAAGGCAGGGCTGGTAGTAGACCTCGAGCCCGCCTTCGAGCCCACCTTGGGCGATGGCGTGGCGCAGATCGATCTCGAGCTGCCTCCGCTCGCGGACCTTGGCGTCCATCTCCGGCTCGAAGAAGCGATAGGTGCGGCGTCCGGCGGCCTTGGCGGCATACATCGCCATGTCCGCATTCTTCAGGATCTGGTCCAGCGCGGTGCCGTGTCGTGGCGCCAGCGCGATGCCGATACTGGCGTCCGTGGTGAGATGATGGCCCATGCAGTCGAACGGCGCGCGGATGGCCTGGAAGACCCGCGCGACGAGTTCGTTGACCTCCTCCAGCGACGTCACCGCGCTCTGTACGATGGCGAATTCGTCGCCGCCGAGCCGCGCCACGAAGTCCGCCGGGCCTGCGCAGCGGCTGAGGCTCGTCGCGATCGATTTCAACAGCTCGTCACCGACGAGATGGCCGAGCGCGTCGTTGACGCCCTTGAACTCGTCGATGTCGATGTAATGCACCGCGATCTCTTCGCCACCGGCGATGGCGGCGAGCTCCGCGCGCAGATGCTCGTGGAACATGGTGCGGTTGGGCAGGTCGGTCAGCGCGTCGTAATGGGCGAGGTGGGTGATGCGCTCCTCGGTCCGCCGGCGCTCGGTGACGTCTTCGTGGGTCGCCACCCAGCCGCCGTCAGCGAGCGGCTCGTTGAGGATGTGGATCGAGCGCCCGTCGGAGGTGTCGACCACCATGGAGTTACGCACATGGATGTCGCGCAGCACACGGACGACATAGTCGCCGATGTCGCCACTGAACGAGCCGGTCGCCTTGCGGTGGGCGATGATGTCGTGGAAGCTGGAGCCGGGCTTCACCACCTCGGCTGACAGGCCGTACATCTCGATGTAGCGCTGGTTGCAGATCACCAGCCGCCGCTCGGCATCGAACAGCAGCAGGCCCTGCGTCATGTTGTTGACGGCGCGGTCGAGGCGCTGCTTCTCCAGCGTCAGCCGCTCGCGAGAGGCGCGGTGCTGCTCCAGCAGCTTGCGCACGATCGCGATCAGCACGCCCGCGATGGCGAGCGCGGAGGCGCCGGCAACCGAGATCAGGATGCCGATCTGCTCGCGCCAGTCCGTCAGCGCCGCCGCGCGCGTTGTGGTGGCCATCATCAGGATCGGGAAGTGGGGCAGGGCACGCGAGGAGATCAGACGGTCTTCTCCGTCGACGGGGCTCATGATGCGGCCGGCGAAGTGATCGAGCCCGAAGATCCTCTGCTGCTCGAACGGGCCGGTCTTGAAATTCCTGCCCATCTGCTCGCTGGAATGGGGATAGCGAGCGAGCAGCGTGCCGTCGCGATGCAGCATCGAGATCGTGGCGCCTTCGCCGAGCACGACGGAGGCGAAGAACTTCTCGAAATTGGCCGGTTCGATGCCGCGTCCGACCACGCCCATGAACTCGCCGTTCGGTCCCACGATCTTGCGCACGATCAGGATGGTCCAGGCGCCGGAGACGCGGCTGTGCACCGGCTCGATCAGCACGTTCGGCGAGTAAGGATCGTATTTGAAAGTACGAAAATAGGCGCGATCGGCGACGTTCACTTTGGGGGCCGGCCACGCCGTCGAGGAGTTGATGAGATTGCCTTCGGCATCGATGATGTTGACGCCGCCCATGTAGGGCAGCGCCTCGATCTTCGAGCGCAGCATCCGGTGGACGTCCTGGCCGGAGAGGCGTTTGCGATAGTCCTCGGCGCTTGCGATGCCGGTCGCGCGGACGTGGTCGACGAAATCCTTCTGGATGACCGCGAAATCCTGCAACTGCTGATCGAAATGATGAGCGAGCAGAAGGACGGTGTTTTCCAGCTCGCGCCCGCTGTTGCGCAGCGCGCGCTCTCGGAAATTCTGCGCCATCAGGACCGAGCCAATGGCGATGGCCGCGATCAGCAACGTGCCGCCCACCACCAGCCAGCGGATCGGTCCGCTGCGCACGAAGACCTGGTCAAAGAGGCGACTGCCGTATTTCGTCATCATGTCGATCGTTGCCGCGCACACGTCAGGATCGCTTCTTGATCCCGAGAACATCCGTTGGTTTACGGAAACGATATGGAGGCGAAGTTAGGAAGCGCGGTTAATGCGACATGAACGGCCGCGTACAAAAGCAATCGATGCGCGCGACGCAAGACGTGCAGGAATTGCCGGACGCTCTCGCGATGCCGGTCAATTCCTACCGGTCGTGCCACGGTCAACCAAGGCTTAACCATCTAAGATGTTGGCGATCCTCGAGTCGGCATTGGCACGTGATTTGCGAACATGCCTGCCGACGACACAGAGAGGACACGAACGATGACAAACACCTTGAAGAACTTCCTGGCCGACGAGCGTGGTGCGACCGCGATCGAATACGGCCTGATTGCCGCCGGCATCGCGCTGGCCATCATTTCCGTCGTGAACGGCATGGGCTCCAAGCTTAACGCCAAATTCGGGTCGATCAGCTCTTCGCTGCGCTGATCGCGTGGGCTCCGCCGCGCGCCAATATCGTCACCACGATCAGCGCCGCGACGACGTTCGCGGCGGCGCTGATCAGGATCGGCAACGTATAGCTGTGGTTGACGTCATAGGCGAAACCGGCCGCACTCGGGCCAACCAGTGTGCCGAACGCCACGCTGGTGTAGAGAATACCGATGATTCCGCTGACATTGCGTCCGCCAAAATAGTCCATGACGACAGCGGGCAGCACCGCGACCCAGCCGCCGTAGAACACGCCGTAGACGAAGGCAAAAGCGGCGAGGGTCCAGACATCGGCGGCGATGGCCCAGATCGCCATCGCCAACGCCATTCCGACCAGGACCATGATGAGCGAGCGGTCGCGGCCCATCCGGTCGGCGAGCGCGCCGAGAAAGAAGCGGCCTGCGGTGCTGCCGGCCCCGATCACGCCGAGCAGCAGCACCGCAGAGGACGCCGTGACCCCGTGGTCGCGCGCGTATGGCACGAGATGGACGAACGGGACGAAGGCGCCGAACGAGCAGACCAGACACGATGCGTAGAGGGCGACAAACCGCGTCGACCGGACGGCCTCGCGCACCGAAGCGCCGCCAGCATTGCCTGCGCCCGCGGCCTCGCGAGGCGGATCGCCGTCGGGTCCGAGGCCGCGGTGCTTCGGATCGTTCTCGATCAGCAGCGACGCTCCGCCGCCCAGCACCAGGGCGATCGCGCCCAGCACCAGATAGGCGCCGCGCCAGCCCACCGATGCGATCAACAATGAGGCGAGCGGCGGCATCGCCAGCGTACCGAGCCCGATGCCGCTCACCGCGAGCCCGGAGGCAAAGCCGCGGCGCTTGACGAACCAGCGTTGCACCGCGCCGATCGCGGGAACATAGGCGCAGCCGAGGCCGAGGCCGACGCCCAGCCCGTAGGCGAGATAGACCTCGACAAGGGAACGTGCGGCGCTCGCGGCCGCAAGTCCGACCGCGATCAGGATCATGCCGGCGATGGCCAGCGGACGCGAGCCGAACCGGTCGGCGAGGGGACCGCTGACGAGTCCGAGCGCGAAGTACAGAAAGCCCGCAATGGAAAACACGAGCGAGATCGAACCGCGCGAGGCGCCGAAATCGTGCTGGAGCGGCTCCAGAAATGCGCTGAACGTGTAGGCGGAGCCGAAGCCGACGAACATGACGGCAAATGCCGCCGCGACGACGAACCAGCCATGGAAAATGCTTCGCTGAGCGAGCGTGGATTGAACGGTCAATGCTGCCTCCGCGAGCTGAGGGAAGGATGGCGACGATGCCAGGACGTGGCACGCTGGAACGCCGCGCCGGCGCGCACGAGCATGGCCTCGTCGAGATGAGCGGCGACGAGCTGGAACGCGATCGGCAGTCCGTCTGCTGATGCACCACCCGGTAGCGCGATCGTGGGATGACCGGTCACGTCGAACGGGCAGGTGTATCGCTGCAGCTTCGCGATCAGATCCGGCTGCTCGCCGAGCGTCTGGGTCATGGCGAGCGTCACCGGCGGGAACGGGTGTACCGGGATCAGCAGTAGATCAATGGTCTCGAACAGCGCGGTGACGCGGCCGCGCAGCGCCAGCCGCCGCAGCAGGATCTTCTGATAATCGAGAGCGGAGAGCGCGCGACCGGCCTCGATCAGCGAGGCGAGCATCGGGCCATACTCGTTCTTGCGGGCAGGATAGGTCGCCTCGTGCGCGACCGCAGCTTCTACCGCACAATTCGGTGTCCAGTCGGCAATCGCCTGCATGACGTCGGGAAATCTGACATCGACGATGCCGGCGCCTAGCGCGCGGAACGCATCGATGGCGTCTGCCAGCACGTGCTGTGTCGTAACGTCCACGTCGTCGCTGTTCCAGGCGGCATCGACGCCGATCCGCAAGCCCCGCACGTCCTGTGCGGCCGCGGCCAGATAGTCGGGCACCGGATCGAATACCGAGGTCGGGTCGTTGGGGTCGTGTCCGGCAAGGACGCCGAGCAGTGCGCCCGCATCGGCCGCGCTGCGGCCGATCGGTCCGACATGGTCGAGCGTCGCGGCCAGCTCGAAGGCGCCGTGTCGGCTGACGCGACCCCAGCTCGGCTTCAATCCGGTCAGCCCGTTGGCGGCGCACGGCCAGCGGATCGAACCGCCGGTGTCGGAGCCGAGCGAGCCGAAGCAAAGCCCGGCAGCGGTTGCGACCGCCGAGCCACTGGACGAAATGCCCGGCCAGTAACTCGCATTCCACGGATTCTTCGGCGGCGTCACCAACGGATGGTGATCGGAATAGGCGCCCTCGGTGAGTTGCAGCTTGCCGAGTATCACGGCGCCCGCGTCCTTGAGCCGGCGCACGACGGTTGCGTCTTCGTGGGGACGAAAGTCGCAATGAAGCATGGTGCCGGCCGCCGTCGGAATGCCCTTGGTCCAGAACAGGTCCTTGAGCGCAATCGGCACGCCATGCAGCGGCCCCCGATACCGACCCTGTGCGATTTCGGCGTCCGCGGCTTTTGCCTCGGCGATGGCCGTTTCTGCCATCACGTGAACGTAGCTGCCGAGATCCCGGTCCATGGCGTCGATACGGTCGAGTTGCGCGCGCGTCACGTCCAGCGCGGAGATGTCGCGCGCCTTGAGGCGTGCTGCGAGCGCGGTGAGTTCGAGATAGTGCAGGGCGTCGGCCATCGGTTCGGGGTCTCCGTTCTGGTGATCGCAATGGGCGCTCGATCCCGAAGGATTCGACACTAGTATAATTAGGATACAGGTGTCGCTTGCTGTCAACCAGTAAATCTGTTTTACTGGTGTTCAAATCTTTGGTGTCCCGATGTCGAAAGAGTCTCGCAAATTCCAGGTTCCCGACACGCTGGCGAACGTCTACGATTTCGCCAACACGCTCGATGTTCGCCACTTCATGCATTTCGGCGTGGAGCACCCGGAGAGCGATGAGCTTGGCGGGCCGAAGGAACTTGCGGACTGGATGCGGGAACGCGGCCTTGGCGCCGAGGGCGGGCGTGTCACGCCCGCGATGTTTGAGACCGCGCTACGACTGCGCGGCGCCTTGCGCGCCTATCTGCAATGTGAGCCCGCCGAGCGGCCCCGGAACAGGAGCGTTCTCGGCACGCTCAATGAGGCGCTCGCGCCGTTTCCGTTGCGGGTGGAGGCGCGCGCAGGCCGTGGCGCGATGCTGTCGGCAGCGCGCGAGGATGCGCTCGCAGGCCTCTCGGCCATCGCGATCGAGCTTCATGACGCAACGCTTGTGGGAACGCTGGACCGGCTGAAGATGTGCGCGTCGGAGGAATGCCGCCGGGTGTTCTTCGACCGCTCGAAACCATCGACGCGGCGGTGGTGCATGTCGACGCTGTGCGGCAACCGGATGAAGACGCGCGCCTATCGCGAGCGGCAGCGCGAGGCGAAATAGATCACGCGGCGTTCAGGTGCGGTAGTGGCCCGACTTGCCGCCGAGCTTCTCGACCAGATGGATGCCCTCGATGCGCACGCCGCGTTCGACCGCCTTGATCATGTCGTAGATGGTGAGGCAGGCGACCGACACCGCCGTGAGCGCCTCCATCTCGACGCCGGTCGGGCCCGTCACCTTCACGCTGGCGCGGACGAGGCAGCCTGGCAGTTTCGCGTCGGGCTCGATGTCGACCGTGACCTTCGACAGCGCGAGGGGATGACAGAGCGGGATCAGCTCCGAGGTGCGTTTGGCGGCCATGATGCCGGCGATGCGCGCGGTGCCGAGCACGTCGCCTTTCTTGGCGTTGCCCGAGACGATGAGATCAAGCGTCGCCTTGGTCATGATGACGTGGCCTTCGGCGACCGCGAGCCGCTCGGTCGCGGGCTTGTCCGACACGTCCACCATCCGCGCCTCGCCGGAGGCGCCGATATGGGTGAGGGCAGGGCCGGCTTTCGTCTTGGATTGCCTGGCCTTGGCGGGCTTGCGCGCCATGTCAGCGCGTACTCGTCGCGCGCGCAGTCTCACGCGCGAGCAGCGTGCGCGTGGCGGCGGTCACGTCGGCCTGCCGCATCAGGCTCTCGCCGACCAGGAAGGTCGACATGCCGACGCGCTCGAGCCGGGCGAGATCGGCGGGCGTGAAGATGCCGCTCTCGCCGACCATCAGCCGTTCCGCTGGGATCAGCGGCGCCAGCGTCTCGCTGGTCGCGAGCGTGGTCTCAAAGGTGCGCAAATTGCGGTTGTTGACGCCGATCATCGGCGAACGCAGCTTCAGCGCACGGTCGAGCTCGGCGCGGTCGTGGATTTCGATCAGTACGTCCATGCCGTAGGCGAGGGCGGCGTCCTCGAGATCCTTGGCGGTGGCATCGTCGAGCGCGGCCATGATGATCAGGATGCAGTCGGCGCCATGCGCACGCGCTTCAATCACCTGATAGGTGTCGAACATGAAATCCTTGCGCAGCACCGGGAGCGACGTTGCCGCGCGCGCCGCCACCATGAAATCGAGATGGCCCTGGAACGAGGGCGTGTCGGTCAGGACCGACAGACAGACCGCACCGCCGGCCTCATAGGCCTTGGCGAGCAGCGGCGGATCGAAATCGGCGCGGATCAGCCCCTTCGACGGCGAGGCTTTCTTGACCTCGGCAATCAGCGCGTAGTCGCCATTGGCGTGCTTGGCCTTGATCGCGCGCACGAAGCCGCGTGGGGCTCCCTGCGCCTTGGCTTTGGCCTCGACTTCCGAGAGCGGCTGCGCGCGCTTGGCGGCTGCGATCTCTTCGCGCTTGTAGGCTTCGATCTTGGTCAGGATGTCAGACATGTCAGGTTCAGCCGTTCGAGATCGCGATCAAATGCTTCAGCCGCGCGCTCGCGGCGCCGCTGTCGAGCGACTTCGCACCGATCGCAACGCCCTCCTTGAGGTCCTTGGCGCGGCCGGCCACGACCAGCGCGGCGGCGGCGTTGATCAGCGCGACGTCTCGATAGGGGCTCGGCTTGCCGTCGAGCACGCTTTGCAAGGCGATCGCATTGGCGTCGGCGTCGCCGCCCCTGAGCGCACCGGGATCGCAGCGCGGCAGGCCGGCGTCCTCCGGCGTCACCTCGAAATTCCGGATCTCGCCATTGTGGAGCGCGGAGACGAAGGTCGGGCCCGTGAGGGTGATCTCGTCGAGGCCGTCGGAGCCATGCACCACCCAGGCGGATTCCGAGCCGAGGTTTTTCAGCACCTGCGCCAGCGGCTGCACCCATTGCCGCGAGAACACGCCGACCATCTGGCGCTTGACGCCGGCCGGGTTCGACAAGGGGCCGAGCAGATTGAAGATCGTACGTGTCGCAAGCTCGACCCGGGTCGGGCCGACGTTCTTCATCGCCGGATGATGGGCAGGTGCGAACATGAAGCCGATGCCGCATTCGCGCACACAGCGGCCGACCTGCTCGGGCCTGAGGTCGATCTTCACGCCGAGCGACGCCAGCACGTCGGCGGCGCCCGAGCGCGACGACAGCGCACGGTTGCCGTGCTTGGCCACCGGCAGGCCGGTGCCCGAGACGATGAAGGACGCGCAGGTCGAGACGTTGACCGAGCCGGAGCCGTCACCACCGGTGCCGACGATGTCGACGGCGTCCGCGGGCGCGTCGACCGTGAGCATCTTGGAGCGCATCGCCGAGACCGCGCCGGTGATTTCGTCCACGGTCTCGCCGCGCACCCGCAGCGCCATCAACAGGCCACCCATCTGCGAGGGCGTGGCCTCGCCGGACATCATGGCGTCGAAGGCGGAAGCCGCTTCGTCACGCGACAGGCTGGCGCCGGTCGCCACTTTTCCAATGATCGATTTCAGGTCGTCCATCGCGTGCTTTCAACTCACTGGTTCGCGCCGGTCACCTGCGCGAAGGCGGCCTGATTAATGGTGGTCCCGATGTCGGTTTCAAGCTTGTTGACGTAGGAGGCGACCTGCTCGTCGGTCAACGCGCGGTCGAGGCTGTCCTTCAGCTTCTTCACCGCGTCGGACGCGGCGTCGACCGCGGGTTCGACGATGTCGGTGACGCGGAAGACGATTACCTCGCTGCCGCCGCTCACGGCGGTCTGTCCGACCCCGTCCTTGGCGGTGCGGAAGGCGGCCGCAACGACGTTGGCGGGCACGCCGGCGGGCGAGTCGTCGCGCTTGAAGCCGGAGGCGGTCTCGACCTTGGCGTTGATCGCGGCGGCCTCGTCAGCGAGCTTGCCGCCCTGTTCGAGCTTCTGCACCATCTCGGTCGCCTTGGTCTTCAGCTTGGCGGCGATCTGGTCCTGGCGCCAGCGCGCCTCGACCTGGTCGCGCACCTCGTCGAGATTGCGGTCGCGCGAGGGCGTGATGGCGAGCACGTCGTACCAGACATAGCCGCCCTTGAACGAGATCGCGTCGTTGTCGACGCCGACATCGGTGTTGAAGGCCTGCGACACCACGTCGAGGCCCTGCGGGATGCTGGTGACTGGCTGGCCGTTCGGGGCACGGCCGGAGCGGTCGACGGCGTCGATGGTCACGGCCGTGAGGCCGAGCTTCTGCGCCGCGTCGATCACGCTGGCGCCGCCGCCGCGCTCGTCTTCCATCTTGTCGCGGAGATCGTTGACCTTGACGCGGGCGCGCTCGGTGGCGATCTCGCGCTTGATGTCGCCGGCGAGGCTGGCGTAGTTCGCTTCACTGCCCGGTTCGATCTTGTCGACCTTGACGATGGAGGTGCCGAGACGGCCCTGGATCGGCTGGCTGATCTCGCCCGCGGGAAGCGCGAAGGCGGCATCGCCGACCGCGGGGTCGAGCGACGATCTGGTCACGAGCCCGAGGTCGACATCGGAGCTGCTCAGCCCGCGCTCCTTGCCGAGGTCCTCGAACGACATTCCGCCGGCGAGACGCTCACGTGCGGCCTGCGCCTCGACGGCGTTGGGGAATACGATCTGGTGGATCTGGCGCTTCTCCGGCGTGCCGAGCCGGTCCTTGCGCTGGTCGAACACTTTCTTGGCGTCCTCGTCGGAGACCTCACTCCATTTGCCGATCTCTTCCGGAGAGACCACGACGAAGGAAATCTTGCGATATTCGGGCGCGCGGAACTGGACCTTGTGATCCTCGAAATACGCGGCGAGGGCTTCGGGCGAGGGAGCGTCGATGGTGCCGGCCTGCGCGGCGTCGAGCCTGACGAATTCGATCGCACGCTGCTCGTTCTGAAAGCGCGTCAGCACGTCGATCATGGCCTTCGGCGGTTCGAGGCCGGCGCTGATCGTGCCGGTGATCTGCCGGCGCAGCGACACCTTGCGCTGCTCGGAGACGTAGCGCTGCTCAGTATAGCCGAAATTGCGGATCACGGCCTGGAAGCGGTTCGGATCGAAGCTGCCGCCGACGCCCTTGAAGTTGGGGTCGTTCATGATGACCTGGCGGATCTGCTCGTCGGACTGGCCGAGCCCGAGCCGGCGGGCTTCTTCGTCGAGGGCGGCTTCCGCGATCGTCTGCTGGAGCACCTGGCGGTCGAGGCCGAAGGCACGCGCCTGGTCAGGCGTCAGCGGCCGGCCGAACTGGCGGCTGATCTGTTGCAAGCGGTCGGTATAGGTCTGCCGGAACTCGTTCAACGAAATCTCGGTGCTGCCGACCTTGGCCACCGTGGACTGCCCGAAGCCCTTGAAGATGTCGGCGATGCCCCAAACGCCGAAACTGATGATCAACACGCCCATCACCACGGCCATAATGGTCTTGCCGAGCCAGTTTGATGAGGCCTTGCGCATTCCTCGAAGCATTTGGTCCAACTTGTTTGGCAGGAGGGGAACGGGAGCGCGTCTTAATGCAGATTCCGCAAAAGCGCGTCACCAAATTGATCAATCATCATAAAGTGGCGGCTTTCCCCCCGCAACCTCAGGCCACGCGGTCCCTCGACGCTGCGGTTAAAAGCCTTAGCTCTCTGGAACTGCCGCGACAGCTCTGCTAGCGCATGCACAAACTTCATTTTGCTGGAAATTGACATGACCGACGCCATCCGACCGCTGATCGCCGGCAATTGGAAAATGAACGGCCTCAAGGGCTCGGCTGCCGAATTCGACGCCATGCTCAAAGGCGCGGCAGAGGTGGCCGCCAAGGCCGATTTGCTGGTCTGCCCGCCGGCGACCCTGATCGCGGCCTTCGCCGACAAGGCGCGCGGCAGCAAGGTCGCGGTGGGGGCGCAGGATTGCCACCCCAAGGCCTCCGGCGCCCATACCGGCGATATTGCTGCCGAAATGCTGGCCGATACCGGTGCGACCGCCATCATCGTCGGCCATTCCGAGCGTCGCGCCGACCACGGCGAGGGCGATGCCCTGATCCGGCAGAAGGCCGAGGCCGCATGGCGCGCTGGCGTCACCGCGATCGTCTGCATCGGTGAGACGCAAGGCCAGCGCGATGCCGGCCAGACCCTGGACATCCTGCGCGGCCAGCTCGACGGCTCGCTGCCGGACGGCTCGACCGCCGCCAACCTGGTGTTGGCCTATGAGCCGGTCTGGGCGATCGGCACCGGCCTGACCCCGACGGCCCAGGATGTCGAGCAGATTCATGGCTTTATCCGGGAACTCCTGACCTCCCGGTTCAGGGCGGACGGGGCCAGGATGCGGATCCTCTATGGCGGCTCGGTCAAGCCGTCGAACGCGGCCGAGCTGATGTCCGTGAAAAACGTCAACGGCGCGCTGGTCGGCGGCGCCAGCCTGAAGGCGGCCGATTTCCTTGCGATTGCGAAGGGCTGCCCCTAGCTAATCTCAAAGCGCGGCCGTGGCCGATCGGGGGGTGGCAATGCCTCTTCTGATCGTGTAACACCGCGCAACTTCAGGAAAACCCGCGAAGCGCGATCGGCCGCCGTCTCGGCGCTGTCGGCTTGTGACGGAAGGACACTATGCAGACTGTTGTCATCGTCATTCACCTCATGATCGTCGCCGTCATGATCGGCGCCGTCCTGCTCCAGAAGTCGGAAGGCGGCGGCCTCGGAATGGGCGGGGGCGCGGGCTTCATGTCCAGCCGCGGCACCGCGAACCTTTTGACGCGGACCACCGCGATCCTGGCTGGGGGCTTCTTCCTCACCAGCCTGTTCCTGTCCTGGCATGCCGGCTACAACCGGGCGCCTTCGTCGATCATCGGCGCGCCGGCGTCCCAGACCCAGCCGGCCGGAGGCGCCCCGATCGCGCCGCCGACCTCGGGCGGCATCCTGGATTCGCTGAAGAAGGCCGACGAACAGCAGCAGAACCAGGCGCCAGCCGGCCCGCAGGTGCCGCGCTCGCAATAAAGCAGGGGGGCCATGCAGGGCGGCTTCTACCGTCCTGCATCAAAAATCCCCATCAAGGCTCTGTCACCACTCTTAGTTTTGGCTCACCCACAGGCCCGCAAATTATTTGGGGCGGAATACGAATCGCTTTGGCGAATCGAATTCGAGGGATTAGAGGTTAAGTCCCATGGCGCGGTACATATTCATCACCGGCGGCGTGGTCTCTTCGCTCGGCAAAGGTCTGGCTTCAGCGGCACTCGGTGCCCTGTTGCAAGCCCGGGGCTACAAGGTCCGCCTCCGCAAGCTCGACCCCTATCTCAACCTCGATCCCGGAACGATGTCGCCGTATCAACACGGCGAAGTGTTCGTGACCGATGACGGCGCGGAGACCGATCTCGATCTCGGTCACTACGAGCGCTTCACCGGCCGGCCTGCGACCAAGCAGGACAATATCACCACCGGGCGCATCTACCAGGACATCATCTCCAAGGAGCGGCGCGGCGATTATCTCGGCGCGACCATCCAGGTCGTTCCGCACGTCACCAACGCCATCAAGGAATTCGTCCTCTCCGGCAATGACGATTACGACTTCGTGCTGGTCGAGATCGGCGGCACCGTCGGCGACATCGAGGGCCTGCCTTTCTTCGAGGCGATTCGTCAGCTTAAGAACGAGCTGCCGCGCGATCATGCCGTCTACATCCATCTGACGCTGCTGCCTTACATCCCGAGCGCGGGCGAGCTGAAGACCAAACCGACACAGCACTCGGTGAAGGAGCTGCGCTCGATCGGCATCCAGCCGGACATCCTGCTCTGCCGCACCGACCGCGAGATCCCGAAGGAAGAGCGGCGCAAGCTGGGGCTGTTCTGCAACGTGCGCGAAAGCGCCGTGATCGAGGCGCGCGACGTCGACAACATCTACGCCGTGCCCGAGGCCTATCACAACGCGGGCCTGGACGACGAAGTGCTCGCCGCCTTCGGCATCGGCTCGCGGATTCCGCCGGAGCTGCGAAGCTGGCAGCAGATCAACGAGCGCGTCCGCAATCCCGAAGGCAACGTCACCATCGCCATCGTCGGCAAATATACCGGCATGAAGGATGCGTATAAGTCGCTGATCGAGGCGCTCTCGCATGGCGGCATCGCCAACAAGGTGAAGGTCAATCTCGACTGGATCGAGAGCGAGATCTTCGAGAAGGAAGATCCCGCGCCGTTCCTCGAACACGTCAACGGCATTCTGGTGCCGGGCGGCTTCGGCCAGCGCGGTGCCGAGGGCAAGATCCGCGCGGCGCAGTTCGCGCGTGAGCGCGACGTGCCGTATTTCGGCATCTGCTTCGGCATGCAGATGGCGGTGATCGAAGCCGCACGAAACCTCGTCGGCATCGAGGACGCCAACTCCACCGAGTTCGGCCCGACCAAAGAGCCGCTGGTCGGTCTGATGACCGAATGGCTGCGCGGCAACGAGCTCGAGAAGCGCTCCAAGGCCGGCGATCTCGGCGGCACGATGCGTCTGGGCGCCTATCCCGCGGCGCTCAACCGTGGCAGCCGCGTCTCGCAGGTCTATGGCGGCGCGACCGAGATTTCCGAGCGCCACCGCCACCGCTACGAGGTCAACACCGCCTACAAGGACCGCCTCGAGCAGCACGGACTGAAATTCTCCGGCCTCTCGCCCGACGGCGTGCTGCCGGAGATCGTCGAGTACGAGGATCATCCCTGGTTCATCGGCGTCCAGTTCCACCCCGAGCTGAAGTCGCGGCCTTTTGAGCCTCATCCTCTCTTCGCCTCGTTCATTCAGGCGGCGATGGTGCAGTCGCGTCTGGTGTGATGCCTCAGGGCGCGCCGGTGTAGTCGCGCACGAGGTGCATCGGCGCCGGCGCGACCGGCATTGAGGCATCAGGCGCAAGCGTTTCCGTGACGATCTTCATCTGCGGCCGTCGCGTCAGCTTGTAGACGGCGGCCGGCGGCACGTTCAGCAAGGCGCGATCCACCAGCTTTGCCCGCAAGCCGAGCCGGTCGAGCACCGGCCGCGGCACCGGGCAGCTCATCCCGTAGGTGAACTGATAGAACGCGCCTCCCGGGCGGACGTAACGAAACGCACCGCCGATGATGGAGACGACCTTGCGCGTCGACATATTGAGCAGCGGCAGGCCGCTGACCACGGCGCCGACCGGCGCACCGTCATAGAGCCGCTCCGTCGTGAGCCGTCCTGCATCCATCCACAACACGCGCGCGCCGGGAAAACGTATTTGCAGGAGCTTCGTGAAGTCCGAACCGTATTCGATCAGCGTGAGGTCCTGCTGGCGCACGCCGCGTTTCAGAAGCTTGTAGGTGAAAGCGCCGGTGCCGGGGCCGAGCTCGAGGATCGGGCCGGTCGTTGCGGTGATCTCGCGGGTGATGAGATCGGCTAGGGCAGCGCCCGAAGGCGCGATCGCGCCGACCCGCCGCGGGGCCGACATCCAGGACAGGAAGAATGAGAGGAAATCGTTGGGCATGCGCACTCCGGCATTTCGATTGCGCCTCGCAAATCAGAGGTGAGGCGGTCGAAGAGTCGCCTGAGCGCATTGCGACAGCATTGCGCTTGAGACGCAGAGACGAATTGAATCAGCTCTGTTGCAGGGGCGGCAGCGTTATCCTGAAGCACGCACCGCCGTTCGGTCCGTCCAGGACCGAAACGTGACCGCCATGCAGGAGCATGATCTCGTGCACCATGTTGAGGCCGAGGCCGGCGCCGCGATCGAGCGGCGTGAGCCGGTAGAACGGCTCGAAGATCAGCTCGCGCTGATCGGCCGGAATGCCCGCGCCCTCGTCGGTGACCTCGATGCTGGCGGGACGGCTGACGCGAATGACGATCGTGCCGCGGCGAGGGCCGTGCTGGATGGCATTCTGCACGAGGTTGGTCAGCGCGCGTTCGAGCGCGGCCGCATCGCCGAGCACGTCGATCCGCGCCGCCGGCGCGTCGAACGACAGCTCATAGCCAGCCGCGATCGCCAGTGGTGCGAGGTCGGCGGCAACGCCTTGCGCGACGGAGACCAGGTCGACCGGCACGAATGGATGCCCGCAACGGTCGAGCCGCTGGATATCCAGCAATTGCTCTGCAAGCGTCGCGAGCCGCGCCGCATCCTCGATCAGGCGGGTCTTGTCCGGTCCCGACGGCAATGACTCCAGGCGCGTGTTCAGGATCGCGATCGGCGTACGCAGCTCGTGCGCGGCGTCGGCAACGAAGCGCTTGTGGCGGGCGTAACCCTGATCGAGCCGCGCGAGAGCGTCATTGACCGCGGCCACGAGCGGCACCACCTCGAGCGGAATCTGCTCCACCGACAGCCGCGCGCCGCGCTGATGGATATCGATCCGCCGGGCCTGGTCTGCGGTCGCGTCCAATCCTCTGAAAGCGCGCTGCACGACCATCGGCGTCGCGATGAACGTCGCGGTCCCCATCAACAGCAGGCCGGGGAGCGCGATGCCCAGCAACACGAGCGACGTCGTGAACACCGCCTTGGCGCCGCTGAGCTTGCCCTGCGTCGCCGTGATGACCTGCACGTTGCCGGCGGCCGTGTCGATGCGTTTCAACCGCGCCGCCGGCTTGCGTGGGTCGTCCTCGAAGAGCTGCCAGCCGAGCCGCGCCTGGCTGATCTGGTCGAGGGCGCCGCCGATCCCCGCGAATTCAGCCGGCACGGGGCCTTCACTGAGCGAATGCCCCTGCCTGTCGCGAACCAGCAACCAGAGGTCGGGGATCTCCTCGCGCAACGCTTTCAGCTCAGCCGTCGGCCGCAGCGTCAGGCCGCCGGCCGCGTCGCGCGCGAGCGCGCTCTGCACGACGTCGATCACGCGATCTTCGTCCCGTTGGACCAGCACGAAGCCCGTAGCGCACAGCGCGCCGATGATGACGACGACCAAAGCGACGAACAGCGCGGCCTGGAGCGAAAGCAGGCGCCAGCTCAGCCGAGAGCGCAGGCAATATGGGTCGGCGTGCCTGCTCACGGCAGTTTCTTCAGGAGATAGCCGACGCCGCGGATGCCGTGGATCTCCACGTGCGCGTCGGCTTCGGCAAGCTTGCGGCGCAGCCGCGAGACATGCGTATCGAGTGCGTTCGACTGGATCTCGTCGTCGAAACTGTAGACCGCTTCCTCCAGCGCCGATCGCAGCACGGTCCGGCCCATGCGGCGGACCAGGGCTTCGAGCACAAGGAGCTCCCGCCGCGGCAGTTCGAGCGGAGCCCCGTCGACGCTCGCCTCGCGATGGCCGAAGTCGAAGGCGAGGCGGCCGGCGCGAATGATGTCGGGCTGAACCCCGGCGGGCCGGCGCAACACCGCGCGCAGGCGCGCCAGCAATTCCTCCACCGCGAATGGTTTTGCCAGATAATCATCCGCCCCGCTGTCGAGCCCGGCGACGCGATCGGCGAGCTCGCCGCGTGCCGTCAACACGATGATCGGCACACCGTCGGCGCGCGCTCTCAGTTTCGGAATCAGGGCAAGACCGTCGCCGTCGGGCAGCTGGCGATCGAGCAGCACGGCGGCGTGCACGTCGGCGGAAATGGCCTCTTCGGCCTCGGCAAGCGTTGGCACGTGATCGACGATCATGTCGTACCGCTTGAGCGCCGAGGCCAGCGCCCCGGCCATCTCCGCTTCATCCTCGACGAGCAAAATCCGCATGATCCGCACCTGAGCCTCAACCGAAGCGTTGTAGCGGCAGTATCATTGCGGCAGCATTACGGGAACCGGGTGCGATCGGGGCCGGCAAGCCATGCGCCAGACGCCGCGGGCGGTATCGGGCGGGGCCGAAGACACCGTCACGGCCAGCCGTTATAACCCCCGACGTCATCAGGGAGGAACCAGAATGATCTATGAAATGCGCATCTACCGTTGCGTGCCCGGCCGCCTGCCGGCGCTCCTGAAGCGGTTCGAGACGGTCACGCTGAAGCTCTGGGAGAAGCACGGCATCAAGCAGGCCGGGTTCTTCACCACGCTGATCGGCGAATCCAACCAGGAGCTGACCTATTTCCTGGCGTGGGATTCGCTCGCCGACCGCGAAGCGAAGTGGGGCAAGTTCATGACCGACCCGGACTGGATGAAGGCGCGTGCCGAGAGCGAAGCGGACGGCCAGATCGTCGGCAACATCGTCAGCCAGCTCCTGACGCCGACCGCCTTCTCGGCGGTGAAGTAAGGGGCCGCCGGCGCAAGGGCCTCGCACGGAACCCCGGCGCAACCCTGATATTCGGGTGGCCCGGGGCGAATGGGGTTGATCCGACCCTGATGGCGGCTATGGTCGCGCCGAAACGAGGGACATTGGCCTTGAGCTCTTCGAATTCAGCGGCGCCGGTCGTCACCATTGGCACAGTCAGGTTCGGCAACGATCTGCCGATCTCGATCATTGCCGGGCCGTGCCAGCTCGAAAGCCGCCAGCATGCGCTGGAGGTGGCCTCTGCGCTGAGGGAGATCGCCGCGCGGCTGAAGATCGGGCTCGTCTACAAGACCTCGTTCGACAAGGCCAACCGCACCAGCGCGTCGGCAGCGCGCGGTCTCGGGCTCGCACAGTCGCTGCCGATCTTCGCCGAGATCCGCGCCTCCCTCGGCTTGCCGGTCCTGACCGACGTGCATGACGCCGCGCAGTGCGCCGAGGTGGCGCAAGCCGTGGACATCCTCCAGATCCCGGCCTTCCTGTGCCGGCAGACCGATCTGCTGCTGGCCGCCGCCGCGACGGGCAAGGTCGTCAACGTCAAGAAGGGGCAATTCCTCGCGCCCTGGGACATGGCGAATGTCGTGACCAAGATCACGACCGCAAACAATCCCAACGTGCTCGTTACCGAGCGCGGCGCCTCGTTCGGCTACAACACGCTGGTCTCCGACATGCGCGCGCTGCCGATCCTGGCGCGCACCACCGGCGCGCCCGTGATCTTCGACGCCACCCATTCGGTGCAGCAGCCGGGCGGGAAGGGGACGTCCTCGGGCGGCGAGCGTGAATTCGTGCCGGTGCTGGCGCGCGCAGCCGTCGCGGTCGGCGTTGCCGGCGTCTTCATCGAGACCCATCCCGACCCTGACCGCGCGCCCTCGGACGGGCCCAACATGGTGCCGCTGCGCGAGTTCGAAGGGCTGATCCGCACGCTGATGGCATTCGACGCGGTGACGAAAAGCACAACGCGCTGATGTCCCCGCCTGCGACTGGGCCGTCGTCCGACCAGAAGTTTCCGCCCGCGATCAATATCATCGCGCTCGCGAGCTTCTCGGCGGCGTTGTCCACGCGCGCGCTCGATCCCGTCCTGCCGCATGTCGCGGAGGATTTTTCGATCAGTATCACGACGGCCGCCAGCATCGCGGCCGGCTACGCCTTGATCTACGCGCTGGTTCAGCCGGTGATCGGAGCGGCTGCCGATCTGTTCGGCAAGGCGCGGTTGATGACGCTGTGCCTGGCGCTGCTTGGCGTCTCCTGCATTCTTGGCGCGGTCGCGACCACCTTCTCGGGCCTGTTCGCGAGCCGCATCCTCGCCGGTATCGCCTCCGGTGGCGTGTTTCCGGTCGCACTCGGCCTGACCGCCGACCTCGTTGCACCCGCCAAGCGGCAGGTCGCGATCGGCCGCACGCTTGCGGGTTCGATGACCGGCAATCTGCTCGGCGCGACCGCCTCCGGCATCATCGGTGAACTCATCGGCTGGCGCGGTGTGCTCATGATGCTCGGCGCGCTCGGCCTGATCGCGGCCGTTGCGGTGGCCGCGGGCTTTCGCGGTGCCGCGCTGACGGCGCCGCCGAAGACGGATCTGAAGGCCTTGCGGCAGGGCTACCGGACCATCTTCGCCAACCCCAACACGCGCTACTGCTACTCGGCGGTCTTCGTCGAGGGCTGCTGCGTATTCGGCCTGTTTCCGTTCATCGCCGCGCTGCTGTTCGATCTCGGCGAGAAGTCGCCGTCGATCGCGGGCATCGTGATCGCGGGCTTTGCGATCGGCGGACTGTTCTACACTTTCACGGTCTCACGCTTCCTGCCGTGGCTCGGCGTCAGGGGCATGATGATTGCGGGTGCAGGCCTCGTCGGACTGCAGCTCGGCGTGCTCGCCTTCGGTCCCGGATGGAAGCTGCAATTCGCCAGCATGCTGGCGATGGGCTGGGGGTTCTACATGATCCACGGCTGCCTGCAGGTGTTTGCCAGCGAGCTGTCGATCGGGGCGCGGGCGACGGCGATGTCGCTGCATTCGTTCTTCTTCTTCATGGGGCAGACCGTTGGCCCGATCGCCTATGGGCTTGGCCTCCAGCACGGTGGCAAGGTCTCGACCCTGCTCACGAGCGCCGCGATCATGGTGGCGCTTGGTCTCGTCTGCGCCCGGCTGCTCAAGCAGCGGGCACCCTCGGACGCACGGGTCTGAGGGGAGTATCGAACTACCGGTTTCCGTATTTTCCCGGAAGAGATTGGTAGCCAAAGCCGTTCAATCTTAAATCAAATCTCATCGTTCGCTCCGTAGATTGCCCGCGAACCGCGTCTTGGCGGCAATATGGATCAGTCGATGCAAAAGCAGCGTTCGGTCGCCCGCATCCTCGGGGCGGTGGTTGGGTCTCTCGGTCTCGTCCTCGTCGTCATCTGTGCCTATGCGCTGAAGCTCGCGGTCACCCGCTATTCGGACAGCAACCGCATCGTCTCGCTCGCGGTCGCCAGCCGCGACCTAACCAATACGCTCGTGATTTTCCGCCTGGAGCGCGGTGACACGCTGAGCTATCTGGCGTCGGCTGCCCCCGCGCCCGACAGCGTCATGAGCAGTCTCGCCGAGCAGCGAGCCACGGTGCAGAAGAATTACGCGCAGGCCTTGCAGAGCCTCGCCTCCGCTGAGGCGCCCGGTCTTGCCGAAAAGCTCGACAAGCTCCGCGGCATCTGGGCGCAGCTCGAGGAGCTGCGGCCGCGCGCGGTCGCTGCCCTGAAGCAGGAGAAGGCGGCGCGCGACGCGAACCTGCAACCGAGCTGGGCCAAGATCAGCGACGCCTATATGGACGCGATCGGCGACGTCGCCGCCCATGTCGACAACGCGATGACGCTGATCGACCCCGTGGTCGATCGCCTCCTGATCGCCAAGCAGGCCTCCTGGCAGGCCCGCGCCAACGCAGGTCAGACCATTCTCGTTCAGTTCTCCTCGATCCTCGCCAACAAGACCTGGACCGCCGCCGATGGCGTAACCTTTGCCGATCTGCGCGGCCGCATCCAGCAGTCCTGGGTGGTCGTGCGCGATCTCAGCCCGAATGTGGCCTCGCCCGAGCTGTTGCAGGCGATCCGTAACGCCGAGCCGGAAATTTCAGGCGCGCTCAGCGAAGAGCGCAATGCCATTGCGACCAAGCTGCTCGCCGGCGAGCCCGCCGGCGTCGCAGGCATCGACTACCGCGATCGTCAGCTTGTCGGCGCCAACAATGTCGTCATCGTCACGCAAACCGCGCTCGCCAACATGATCTCGCGGGCCGAAGACGGCGCCTCGCGCGCCCGCTTCAGCCTGATCCTGTTCGGCCTGCTGGTGCCGGCCTCGCTGGCGCTGACGATCGGCGGGCTGATGCTGATGCGCAACCGCGTCACCCGGCCGCTGACCGCGATCACCGGTGTCATGACCCGTTTCGCGGCGCATGATTTCGCCGGCGAGGTACCGGGCCTCGGCCGCAACGACGAGATCGGCCGCATGGCCGCGGCGCTCCAGGTGTTCAAGGAGGCCATGATCAACGCCGAGCGCCTGTCCGGCGACCAGGCCGCCGAGCGCGCCGACAAGGAGAAGCGTGCATCCGAATTGTCCGGCCTCGTGCGGCAATTCGAGAGCCGCATCGGCCAGATGGTACAGACGCTGTCGAGCGCCTCGGGCGAGCTGGAGACGACTGCGCGCTCGATGTCGGGCACGGCGGCCGAGGCCCAGACCCAGGCCGGCTCGGCCTCGACCCTTGCCGATCAGGTCGGCGGCGGCGTGCAGACCGTGGCGGCCGCAGCCGAGGAGCTCAACGCCTCGATCCGCGAGATCAACCGCCAGGTCGAGCAGGCGAAGCGCGCCACCGAACAGGCGGTCGTCACCGTCAAGGAAACCGACAGCACCATGCGCGCGCTTGCCGACGGCGCCGATCGCATCGGCGAGGTCATCGGCCTCATCACCTCGATCGCCGGCCAGACCAATCTGCTGGCGCTGAACGCAACGATCGAGGCAGCCCGAGCCGGCGAGTCCGGCAGGGGTTTTGCGGTGGTGGCGAGCGAGGTGAAGAACCTGGCCTCCCAGACGGCGAAGGCGACCGAAGAGATCAGCGCCCATATCACGGAGATCCAGGGGGCGACGCAGAAGGCGGTCTCGGCGATCGACGGCATCGTCAAGACCATCGAGGAGGTCTCGAGCATCAACCGCGTCATCGCCGCCGCCATCGAGGAGCAGAACAAGGCCACCGCCGAGATCGCAAACACCGTGCAGCACACGGCGGAAGCGACCTCGACCGTCACCCGCAACATCGCAACCGTGTCGTCAGCCGCGAACGAGACCGGCCGCGCCGCGTCCGGCGTGCTGAAGGCCGCCGCCAACCTGTCGAGCCAGTCGACCTCGCTGACGTCGGAGGTCGACGGCTTCATCAGCAAGGTGAGGGCGGTGGCGTAAGGGCCGCCGCGCACACTCTATCGATTAGTTCTCGGTCCCCAGACGCAGCGCTGCGCGCCGCGCTGGGGCTAACACAATCAACGAGGGCGATGCGCCCGGGCGGCGATCGCTTGCGCGCGTTCGAGGAGCGCTTCTGCCCGCTGAACGATCGGGATATCGATCATCTTGCCGTCGATGGCGAAGGAGGCGCGGCCCTCGGCAGCCGCTTGCTTGTTGAGTGCAACGACGCGCTCGGCATCCGCCACCTCCTTGGCGGAGGGGCTGAAACCCTCGTTGAGGATCGGCACCAGCGACGGATGGATACAGGCAGAGCCCACGAAGCCGAAGTCCGCCGAGCGCCTCACGATCCTTGTGTATCCTTCCAGGTCGGAGAAATCGGCGACCGAGCCAATAGTGCCGAGCGGCAAGATGCCGGCGGCGCGTGCTGCCTGCACGATCTGCTGCTTCGGCATCAGCAAGGTCTCTTCCGTCGGCTTTGCGCCGATGGCCGTCGCGTAGTCTTCCGCCCCCAGTGAAATGCCGGCCAGCCGCGGGATCGATCGCGCGATGTCATGGGCCCTGGCGAGTGGACCGGGCGCCTCGATCAGGCCGACGAACCAGATCTTGCCGATGGGCAATCCGCGCTCGATCTCCAGTCTGGTCACCATCTCGTCGAGCAGACGCAGATGCTCAGCGCCTTCGACCTTGGTGATCTTGATCGCGTCCACGCCGGCGATGACAGCCGCTTCCAGATCGGGCACCGCCAATTCGAGCGGCTGGTTGATCCGCACCATGACATCCGAACTTCCGGTGTCGCGAAAGCGCTTCACGATGCCCGGGATCAGCTTTCGAGCGTTGGCCTTCTCAGCCAGCGGCACGCTGTCCTCGAGATCGATGATCAGCGCGTCCGCGCCGCGCTCGACGGCCTTGACCACGAACCGCTCGACGTTCGCGGGTACGAACAGCGCAGAGCGCCAGACCGGGAATTTTCGTTCAACTGTCATGTGCTGGTTTCCTTCACAACGCCCGAGGCGAGGGCGGCATCGATGTCGTCAGGGCTGAGGCCGGCTTCGGCCAGGATGGTGCGGCTGTGCTGACCGAGGCGTGGCGCAGGCGTCCGGATGCTTCCGGGCGTCTCGGACAAGCGCACCGGGACGGCGTGCATCGGGAACGTTCCCATGTCCTCGTCGGGATAGTCGGCCAGCAGTCCCCGGGCCTGCACGTGGCGATCGTTCATCAAACGGACGGTGTCGTTGACCGGACCGATCGTGACCTCGGCCGCCTCGAAGAAGGCGACGTTGTCGTCGACCGTTCGTGTCGCGATGAAATCGCCGATGATCTTGTCGAGTTCGGCGACATGGACGAGCCTCTGCTCGTTGGTCTTGAACTTTGGATCCTCGCAGAGCTCCGGGCGGCCGATCGAACGCAGCACCCGCATCGCCATGCCTTGCGTGGATGCCGACAGGCAAACCCAGCCGCCATCGAGCGTGCGGTAGACATTGCGCGGTACCGAGCCGCTCGAGCGGCTCCCGCTGCGCGGCTTGACCACGCCGGTCAAACGGTAATTTGCCGCCTGAGGCCCGAGCGAGTTGACGATCGGATCGAGCAGCGGCAGATCGATCACCTGTCCCTTTCCGCCGTTGATCTCGACTTCCCGCAGCGCCGCCATCGCAGCGAACGCTCCGGTGAGACCGGACAGGGCATCGGCCAGATACATAGGCGGCAATACCGGCTCACGATCGGGGAAGCCGTTCATCTCGGCGAAGCCGGAGAAGCCCTCCACCAGCGTCCCAAAGCCGGGCCGGCGATGGTAGGGGCCGGTCTGCCCCCATCCCGATATGCGAACGATCACGAGCTTGGGCTCTAGCCGCAGCAGTTCCTCCGGCGAGAGCCCCATCTGCTCGAGTGTGCCGGGACGGAAACTCTCGACCAGCATCGCGGCGCCGGGAATCATCTTGCGGATCAGCGGCACCGCTTCGTCGTGACGGAATTCCAGGCAGATGCTGCGCTTGTTGCGCGAATGGATCTTCCAGTTGGTTTCGACACCCTTGGTGCGCCAGCCGCGCAGCGTATCGCCTTCGCGCGGCTCGACCTTAATGACGTCGGCGCCGAAGTCGGCGAGATGCTGGGTGAGCAGATTGCCTGCGACCAGCCTCGAGAGGTCGATGACGCGGAGCCCTGTCAGCGGGCCGCGGACACCGGGGGTGTAATCGGCCTGATGCAGTCCGCTTTCGGGAGAGGTGGCGTCAGTGGGATTTGCCATGGTTCCGTTCTGTAAACAGGATGCCGCCGGTGACAGGCAGCCACAGGCGCAACTGGCGGTCAGTCGTTGCCTCCTGGGTTTCGATGCGGATCTGATTTCCGCCGACGCTCAATCCGATTTGCCATCGGCCGCCAACATAGGAATGGCTGACCACGTCGGCTTCGACGATCGAACCTCCGATCGCCTGATCGTTGGCCGCCGCCAGGCGCATCTGCTCGGGGCGATAGGCAAACGTGACCTTGTCGCCGAGGGATGGACGTTTGTCGGACTTGATCAGAACGCGCTGACCATCGGCGAGACTGACCAGTGTCTGTCCATCGCCGTCGGGCGCCCCGACCACGTCGCCGTTGAGGAAATTGGTCGTTCCGATGAAGTCGGCGACGAAACTGTCTGCCGGCCGCGTGTAGATCTCTTGGGGCGAGCCGATCTGGCTGATGCGGCCGCCATTCATGACCACGATGCGGTCGGACAGTGCCAGCGCTTCGACCTGGTCGTGCGTCACGTAGATCGTCGTCAGGCCGAGACGCGTGCGCAGTTCGGCGAGCCAGGTCCGGGCGCGGTCGCGCAGCTTTGCGTCGAGATTCGACAGGGGCTCGTCGAGCAGGAGGATTTCGGGCTGGTAGACCAACGTTCGCGCGAGCGCGACACGCTGCTGCTGGCCGCCCGAGAGCTGATGCGGATAGCGGTCCTGAAAGCGCTCCATCTCGACGAGAGCGAGACTCTCCTCGACGCGGCGCCTGCAGTCGGCGGTCGATACCTTGCGCAGCTTGAGCGGAAACACGACGTTGTCATAGACCGTCATGTGCGGCCACAAAGCGTAGCTCTGGAACACGAGCCCGCAATGGCGCGCTTCCGGCGGCAGGAAGATTCCCTTTTCTCCGTCGAAATAGGTCTTGTTGCCGACGCGGATGCGTCCGCTCGTCGGTTGATCCAGTCCGGCAATGGCGCCGAGCGTTGTTGATTTGCCGCACCCCGACGGCCCCAGCAGCGTGACGAACTCGCCATCGGCAACGTGGATGTTGACGTCGTCGATCGCTTTGACCGGTCCGTACCGCTTATGCAGGTTCTCAATCAGCAACTCAGCCATAAAGCTTCACTCCGAGAAAAGCGCGCGCCGCCGTGACACAGACGCCGATCACCAGGATCTGGATGGTCGCCAGCGCGGACACCAGACCGACCTCGCCCTGCGTCCATGCCTGGAGCAGCGTGGTCCCGATCACTTCGCTGCCGGGTGCGAACAGGAAGATCGCTGTCGTGTATTCCTTGAAGAACGTGATGAAGAGGATGATGAAGCAGGCAACCAGTGCCGGCCGCAATAAAGGCAAAACGATGCGCCGGCTCGTCGTCCACCAGTCCGCGCCCTGCGTACGGGCGGCGCGATCGAAATCCGGGCTCATCTGCAACAACATCGGAGCAACCGCACCGAGCCCCACAGGAATGAAGTGCATCGTGAAGGCGGCAACCAGAATCCAGATCGTGTTTCGGAGGCCGCCCAGGCCGGGCACGAGCGCAAACGCATAGAAGAAGCCGATGCCGGCGACGACGCCTGGCACGGCGCGGGGAAACAGCGCGATATAGTGCAGCGCGCCACGCCAGCGGAAGTCGGACCGCAGCACGATGATGGCGATCAGGGCGACCATCGCAGTGGCGACGACGCCACCGACCGAACTGACGATCAGCGAGTTCCAGATCGAACGCGGGTAGACCGGGTATTCGAGCATGTTGGCGAAGTTGCCGAGCGTCAGCACCTCGCTGATCGGCACCATCGGCGACAGCAGGCTCGTGAAGGCGCGCAGCAGCAGCGCGCCGATCGGCATCACGACAGTTGCGGTGATGTAGATCGCCGAGACGATGCAAAGCGGCCAGCGCAGGTTGTTCAGGCGGAAAGGGCGCGGTCGCGTGGCCTTGCCGCCGAGCGTGACGAAGCGCCTTGTATTGCCGAGCAGGCGTCCTTGTAGCCACACCAACACGCAGACGACGGCAAGCATCAGCGCGGCAGCCGTTGCCACCAGCCCGTGATCGGGGCGGGCCGACGCCACGCCGTTGTTGTAGAGGAACGTGGTCAGCACAGTGATGCCGGCGGGATCGCCGAACACCAGCGGAATCGCGAGGAGCTCCAGTCCCACAGTGAAGTTCAGCACGGCACTATAGGCGATCGCCGGCATGAGGAGCGGCAGCGTGATCCGCCACAAGGTCCTCAAAGTGCCGGCGCCGGTCACGCGCGCGGCTTCCTCCAAAGTCGGATCGGTGATCGAGGCCGACGACATGCAGTAGATGTAGGCGACCGGTGCTTGCGAGACGCCCGCGATCATCGCCATGCCCGGCAGGGAGTAGAGATTCCATGGCGCGCCGTCGAAGATCGACTGAACCAGAAGCGTGAGGTAGCCGGCCGGTCCGTAGATCGTGTACCAGCCGAACGACAGTACCAGCGCCGAGAGATAGATCGGCCACAGGAAGAGCTCGCCAAACAACCGCGCAAACGGCATGTCGGTGCGGCCGAACAGCACCGCCGCCAGCGTGCCCAGCGTCTGCGAAATCACGGTGGTGAGGGTGGCGAACACGAACGTGTTCCAGATGACGAGCGCGAAGCCGTCGGTGCGAAGCAGGCGCCCGAAATTGCCCAGCGTCAGTTGCTGGCCGGAATCGTAGAGCGCACGATCCAGGAAAGATTGATAGAGAACGGGAAGGAGAGGCGCTGCGATCAGGACAATTGTCAGCAGCGCCATGCCGTACTGGATGACGGTATCGCGGCCGGGCAGCGGCTTCGGCAAGGCGTCCGCGACCGACGACCCCAGCGCGCTGCTTGCGTCAAGCGACATTGAAGGTCTTTTTCCAGCGCGCGAGGAAGCTGTCGTAGTCCCGCACCGCGTCCCGATCGTAGCCGATGTAGCAGATGTTCTGCTCGCCGACGGCTTCCACGATCGACGAGTAGGTGTGGCGGATTCCGTCGCCCGGCTTCACACCGGGGCGTGCCGGCGTCAGGCCGCCCCGTCCGAATGCGCGCTGACCGTCCTCCGAGACGACGTAGTCGAGCATCAGTTTTGCTGCGTTGACGTTCTTCGATCCCTTCGGAATCGCGATGCCACGCAGCACGACCGGCTGACCGTCTCCGATGAAGCTCCAGCCGAGGATCTTTGCCCGCGCCGGATCGTTCAGGCGCGGCCAGAAGGTGATGGCCGAAACGAAGAAGCCCATGGTGTATTCGCCGGAGGTGACCTTCTCGGTCATTGGGCCGCCGGAACGCTCGAATCGGGGCGAAAGCTTTGCAAGTTGGGCGAACCAGTCCCAGGCCTTTTCGCCGTGCTTCTTCACGAACGCGTAGCTGATGCCGTAGCCGAAAGTCGTTTGATGCACGCCGTAGCTGGTGATGCGGTTGCGCCAGGTCTTCTCGTTTGCGACCGCAAGCTCGACGAACTCGGCAAGTGTCTTGGGACGCTTGCCGTCGGCCACCAGCGTGTTGTTCCAGATCAGCGCCATGGGGTCGGACGAGACGGTGTAGACGCCGGGAAACGGCTTTGACCAATCCGGCCAGGCCTTCGCTTCAGGCGATACGTAGTCGAGGACTTCACCGCGCTCCTGGAAATCGATCCATCCGCCCGGATCGGCCGTCGCGATGAGGTCGCAGGTGCGACTGTTGGTGCTCCGCTCGGCCAGATATCGCTCGAAGCTCTCGCGGGAGGCGGGGAGATCCAGGGTTTCGACCTTGATCTTCGGGTAGAGCTTGTTGAAGCCCTCGATCACGGGACGCCAGTTTTCTGGCGACATAATCGAGTAAATGAGGAGGCTGCCCTCGTTATGAGCGTCGTCGATGATCTTCTGATAATTCTCGGGATACCCGTTCGGCGCCGCCTGGGCCGTGCCCCGGAGCCCCATCGTGGCGCCGAGAACCGACATCACCATTAAGCTTCTACGATCGATGCCCGACATCTACTGTTCCTCCGGCCGCCGCGATTTGTTATGCACATTTATTGGCGCCAATTTGTGCGCAATAGTATTGGCAAGTCAAGCGCTCCAAAAAGGGAAGCAGCCATGAAAGTACGGAAGGAGCAGAAGAGGCTGTTGGCGGCTGAAATCGGTGCCGCCATCCTGCAAGGCGATTACCGGCCAGGCGAATGGTTGCGCCAGATCGACCTGGAAGAAGCCTTCGCTGCCAAACGGTTTGACGTCCGGAGTGCGCTGACCCAGCTTGCCGCAAGCGGGATGGTGACGCATGTCGAAAATCGCGGATACCGGGTTGCGCAACCCGACTTGAACGTCGTTCGCGAGATATTGGCGATCCGCACGCTGCTCGAAGTTGAAGCGGCAAGGCAGGCGCTACCGAATATCGGCCCCGACGAACTCAAGAAGATCAAGCAGGCTCAGCAAATCTTCGAAGATGCTGTGGCGCGCGGCAGCAAGGCGGATCAGGCAAATACCAACGCAGCCTTTCACGATGAGATCTATCGCCATGCAACGAACCAATCGCTCGCCAGCCTCATCGTGGAAATCAGAAATCGCGCCAGACCAGGGCCGATTGCTTTGTGGCCTTCGAACGCCGAGCTGCAGAGAAGTGCTGCACACCATGTCGAGATCGTCGATGCGATCGAGTCTCGCGATCTCGCCGCGCTCGTTGCAGCAGTGCGACGACACATCGTCGAATCCGGCGCCAACTATCCGGCGCGCGATCTCGGTCCGGTCAAGAAGACCTCGGCAGCCTCCGATTGACTAAGAGTGGCGAAGCCAATCTGTTGAGGGCGTATCAGGAGTAGCGCACGGAGTAGGCCTGCCTCAATTCGCGCCCCCAGCCGGGATCGGCTCCATGCCGCTTGCGATGATCACGTCGCGGGCGGCGGGGGAGGCGAGGAACTTGATCAAGGCACGGCCGGCTTCGGGCTCCTTCGAACCGGCCGCGATCCCGGCCGAGAAGATCGTGATCTTCTGCAATTCGTTCGGCAGCGGTCCCACGATATCGATGCCCTTCACGGGCTTCAGCTCGCTGATCTGCTGGAAGCCGAGCTCGGCCTCGCCGTGTGCGACGATCTCGCCGACCGGCGTTGCCGGAATCTTTCGTGCCTTGTCCTTCATGACGTCGGCGATGCCGAGCTTGTCGAACATCTCGGTCGAGACGTAGACGCCGCTGGCGCTGTCGGAATAGGCGATCGTCTTCGCCGCCAGCAGCGCGCGCTTGACCGCCTCCACCGAGCCGATGTCCGGCTTCGGCGCACCCGATTTCACGGCAACGCCGATCGGCGATCTGGTGAGGTCGACCTGGCTGCCGGCCACGACCTTGCCCTTGCCGGCGAGGTCGGTGAGGGCATAGCCCACCATGATCAGGACATCCGCGGGTTCGCCGCGCTCCAGCCGGACCGGGATCGCATTGGTGGTCGTCCCCATCGACGGCCCATATTCCGTCAGCACTTTGTTGCCGGTGGCCTTCTCGAATTCCGGCACGAGCGCCTTGTAGGCAGCCGTCAATCCGCCCGAGATCATCACATGGACCTCGGCAGCTTCGGCCGCGCCGGTCAGCCACAGGACGGTTAGAACGCCGAAGGCAATGTTGCGGAATGTTGCTGATATCGATGTCATCGTCATTCGTCTCCAACTAACCCCGTCCGCGATACGGCGCGACGCCTTGCTCTGGCACCCACAATCCCTTCGGCACGCGGCCGGTCTGCCAGAACACGTCGATCGGGATGCCGCCGCGCGGATACCAGTAGCCGCCGATGCGCAAGAACTTCGGCTTGATCTCGCTCGCGATGCGCTTGCCGATCATGACGGTGCAGTCCTCGTGGAACGCGCCGTGATTGCGGAAGCTCGCGATATAGAGCTTGAGCGACTTCGACTCCAGCAGCCAGGGGCCGGGCGCGTAGTCGATCATCAGATGCGCGAAATCCGGTTGTCCCGTGACCGGACAAAGCGAGGTGAATTCCGGCACGGTGAAGCGCACCAGATAGTCCGTGCCCTTTTGCGGATTGGGCACGCGGTCGAGCTGGGCTTCTTCCGGTGTGTGCGGCCATTCGACCGCACGGCCGAGCTGGAGGGATTTCTTCGCCATCGTCGTCACATCCTGTTCGAGCATGATCCGGAAAAGTGGGCACCGGTTTTCCGAAAGATCATGCTCAACTAAAAAACCGGAGCGCGATAAGATCGCGCTCCAGAGGGTGCCGGGATGGACGCAAATGTCGCCGTCGTCAACCGGCCGCGATCGTCTGGATCATGACGATCCGGTCGTTGCCGGACTCGCAGCCCCAGAGCTCGCCCGGGCGGCCGTCGAGCTGGCGCACATTGGCATTGGCCTTGTCGCTGGCGAAAACGTTGAACCGCTCCGTCGCGGGATCGAAGCGGACGATGGCATTGGCGGAGAAATCGGTCAGCCAGACCTTGTCCTTGTCGTCGACATAGACGGCATAGGTGCGAGGGCGATCGCCCGGCAGCTTCCAGGTTTTCCAGGAGCCGTTGGCGGGATCGTGCACCGAGACGTGACCGCTGTTCCACTCGCTGACCCAGATCCGGCTTTGCGAATCTGACCAGACCCGCCGCGACCCCTGGCTCGGCGTCGGCGGCTCGACGATGGCAGCATTGCCGGTCGCAAGATCAATCTTCGCGATGTAGCTGCCGGCCAGCGAGGCGTACCAGACCTCACCCCTGGGCGTCACCGCGATGCCGTAGGGGCCAACACCCCTGGGCGCCCTGAACACGTCCATCTCGCCCGATCCCGGCTTGAGCCGGCCGTAATAGCCGGACTGGCCGGTGAACCAGTAGGTACCGTCCTTGTCGAACACGCCGGTGTTGAGATTTGCGGAGGCGAACTTTTCGGGCAGGCGGAACAGCGTGACCTTGAGATCGCCGGGATCGACCCGGGCGATCGCGTTCTGGCCGCCCTCGGTGATCCAGGGGGCACCGTCGGGGTCGATCGTCACGCCGTGCGGTGCGGCGCCCTGGCCGAGGCTGACTGTCTTGAAACTGCCATCCCGGGGGTCGAGCCTGCCCAGCATGCCCTTGCCCTGCGCCGTGAACCAGACTGTGCCGTCGCGAGCGGGGGCGAGGTCGTGCAGGCCGATGCCGGCGCTGATGGGGAAATATTTCGTCCGGAACAGGCCCTCCTGCGCAAAACTTGGGCGAACGGCGAGGAGGGCAGCGCTCGAGGCAAGAAACTGGCGGCGGTTCATGGCGTTACCCCGACTGTTTCAGATTGAGGTTGGACGCGCAGAGCAGGCGACTTCAAGGATAGTCCGAGCCCGCTCACGCGTCAGTCGAAGCACGCCGTCCAAGCGTTCACATTTGCTTGCGGCCCGTGTAAGACCCCCGGCACCGATCAGCCCTAACGAACGGAAGTGCACATCATGACCGCCATCATCGACATCATCGGCCGCGAAATTCTCGACAGCCGTGGCAATCCCACCGTCGAGGTCGACGTCGTGCTGGAAGATGGTGCGCTCGGCCGTGCCGCGGTGCCGTCCGGCGCCTCCACCGGCGCCCATGAGGCGGTGGAACTGCGCGATGGCGACAAGGCCCGCTATCTCGGCAAAGGCGTCACCAAGGCCGTCGGCGCCGTCAATGGCGAGATCTTCGAGGCCCTGAGCGGCCTCGATGTCGAGCAGCAGGCCCAGATCGACCAGATCATGATCGACCTCGACGGCACGCCGAACAAGAGCCGGCTGGGCGCAAATGCCATCCTCGGCGTCTCGCTTGCATGCGCCAAGGCTGCCGCAAACTCGCTCGACATGCCGCTCTATCGTTACGTCGGCGGCACCTCGGCGCGTCTCTTGCCGGTGCCGATGATGAACATCATCAATGGCGGCGTGCATGCCGACAATCCGATCGACTTCCAGGAGTTCATGATCCTCCCCGTGGGCGCGTCGTCCTTCGCCGAGGGCCTGCGCTACGGCGCGGAGGTGTTCCACACCCTGAAGTCGGAATTGAAGAAGGCCGGCCACAACACCAATGTCGGCGACGAGGGCGGTTTCGCCCCGAACCTGCCGTCGGCGGACGCCGCGCTCGAATTCGTCATGAACGCGATCGGCAAGGCCGGCTACAAGGCCGGAACCGACATCGTGATCGGCCTCGACTGCGCCTCGACCGAGTTCTTCAAGGACGGCAAATACGTCTATGAAGGCGAGGGCAAGACCCGCTCGATCTCCGAGCAGGCCAAGTACCTCGCAGACCTGGTGTCGCGCTATCCGATCGTGACCATCGAGGACGGCATGTCGGAAGACGACATGGACGGCTGGAAGGAGCTCACCGACCTCATCGGCAAGAAGTGCCAGTTGGTCGGCGACGATCTCTTCGTCACCAACGTCAAGCGCCTGGCCGAAGGCATCAAGGCCGGCCGCGCCAATTCGATCCTGATCAAGGTCAACCAGATCGGTACGCTGACCGAGACGCTCGCCGCCGTCGAGATGGCGCACAAGGCCGGCTATACCTCGGTGATGTCGCACCGCTCCGGCGAGACCGAGGATTCCACCATCGCCGACCTCGCGGTCGCCACCAATTGCGGGCAGATCAAGACCGGCTCCCTTGCGCGTTCGGACCGCACCGCCAAATACAATCAGCTCCTGCGCATCGAGCAACAGCTCGGCAAGCAGGCGCTCTACGGCGGCAAGGCGGCATTGAAGGCGCTGGCATAAGCCGGCGCTCCAGCTAGGACAGGGGAGGATCGACATGAGCGACGGCAAGACCGGACTGCAACTGCGTTCGCTGATCAAGAAGAGCGGTGAACTGGAAATCTCGCTCGTCGACGTGCCGACTCCCGAGCCCGCGGCGGACGAGGTCGTCGTCCGCGTCGAGGCGGCGCCGATCAACCCGTCCGACCTCGGCCTTCTCGTCGGCGCGGCCGATATGAGCACGGCGAAGGCGTCCGGCACCAAGGACGCTCCCGTCATCACCGCGAAGGTGCCGGAGGGCGCGATGCGGGCGATGGCCGGCCGGCTCGACGAAGCCATGCCGGTTGGTAACGAAGGCGCGGGCGTCGTCATCAAGACCGGCTCGTCCGATGCCGCGAAAGCATTGATGGGCAAGACCGTCGCGATGATCGGCGGAGCGATGTACGCGCAGTACCGCACGCTGAAAGTGCGCGAGTGCCTGCCGCTGCCGGC
The DNA here is from genome assembly GCF_052076005.1 of Bradyrhizobium sp. 63_E2_N1_3. NCBI lineage: Bacteria > Pseudomonadati > Pseudomonadota > Alphaproteobacteria > Hyphomicrobiales > Nitrobacteraceae > Bradyrhizobium > Bradyrhizobium sp. 63_E2_N1_3. Next base: position 4,392,249 of record NZ_CP197235.1, read on the forward strand.
GGGCACCATGCCGGCCGAAGGCGCCTCCTGCTTCGTCAATCCGCTCACGGCGCTCGGCATGACCGAGACCATGCGGCGCGAGGGGCACAAGGCGCTGGTGCACACTGCAGCCGCCTCCAATCTCGGCCAGATGCTGAACAAGATCTGCATCAAGGACGGTATTCCGCTGGTCAACATCGTGCGCAGCAAGGAGCAGGCCGACATCCTGCACAAGATCGGCGCCAAATACGTCGTCGATTCCACCGCACCGAGCTTCCTCGGCGATCTCACCAATGCACTGGTCGAGACCGGCGCCACCATCGCCTTCGATGCCATCGGCGGCGGCAAGCTGGCCGGCGACATCCTCAACTGTATGGAAGCGGCGATCAACAAGACCGCCAAGGAATACAGCCGCTATGGCTCCAACGTGCACAAGCAGGTCTACGTCTACGGCGCGCTCGACATCCGCCCGATCGAGCTGCCGCGCGGCTTCGGCATGGCCTGGGGCGTCGGCGGCTGGCTGCTGTTTCCGTTCCTGATGAAGATCGGGCAGGCGGACGGAGCCAGGCTGCGCCAGCGCGTCGTCGACGAATTGAAGACGACCTTCGCCAGCCACTACACCAAGGTGGTGTCGCTTCAGGAGGCGCTCGATCCCGCCAACATCGCGGTCTACGCCAAACGGGCCACCGGCGAAAAATTCCTCATCAACCCAAATAAATCTTCGTGATGTGCCACGGCACACCATCCAAAGAAGGACTTGCCTTCTGAGCGAAGCGCGGGAACATTTGCGCCGCAATTGAAAGCGGGGCAACCGCAAGCAAAGAAGGGGACACTTCCATGACTGATCTGAATCGCCGCGACCTGCTCGCGGGCGCTGTCGCTATGGGCGCGGCGGCCGTAACCGGACTTGGACCGACCACTGCCAGTGCCTCGGTGCCGCCAAGCGGGGCGCAGGCGCCCGGCTTCTATCGCTACAAGGTCGGCAGCTACGAGTGCACCTCGATCAACGACGGGGCGCGCACCTTCCCGATGCCGGACAAGTTCGTGGTCAACCTGCCGAAGGAGGAAGCGCTGGCCGCGGGCGAGGCGGCGTACATGCCGAAGGGCATGGTCACGGTGCCGTTCAATCCGCAGCTCATCAACACCGGCTCCAAGCTGGTCCTAATCGACACCGGCAACGGCGTTGCCAATCTCGAGCCGAGCAAGGGCGCGGTCGGCCGTACGCTGCAGAACCTCGCCGCTGCCGGCGTCGACCCGAAGCACATCGACGTCGTGCTGCTGTCGCATCTCCATCCTGATCACACCAACGGCATTCGTCTCGCCGACGGCGCGCTCGCGTTCCCGAATGCGGAGATCATGGTGCCGGCGAAGGATTGGGAGTTCTGGGCGAGCGACGAGAATGCGGCCAAGGCTCCGAACGACATGACGAAGAACTACTTCGCCAACGTGAAGAAGACCTTTGCCGGCCTCGAATCCAAAGTCACGAAATACGAGTGGGGCAAGGAGGTCGCCCCGGGCATCACCTCGATCGCGACGCCCGGCCATACGCCGGGGCATACCTCGTTCGCGGTGGCCTCTGGCGACAGGAAGGTGCTGATCCAATCTGACGTCACCAACATTCCGGAGTTCTTCCTGCGCAATCCGGATTGGCACGTGGCGTTCGACAACGATGCCGCGCTGGCGCAGGCCACCCGCCACAAATTCTACGACATGGCGGCAGCCGAGAAGGCGACCGTGATCGGCTTCCACTTCACCTTCCCCTCGGTGGGGCATGTCGAGAAGGACGGCGCGAAATACCGCCTGATCCCGTCGGCCTGGAATCCGACGATCTGAACCGAGCCAGGGGTTTGCGAGAAACGTCAGGCCGCCTTCGGGCGGCCTGATTGTTTTTGGATCGTAGCGACCATCTGCTTTCGAGAAACTCAGCGTTTCCAAACGGGACCGGTTCATGCACTTGCATCCATCGGCCGGGATCGCTTAAGTGCCGCCCCGGAACTTCCGCTCAAGCCCTCAAGGACAATCCATGGCCTACAACATCGTCGTGATCGCCGGCAGCCTGCGCAAGGACAGCTTCTCGCTGAAGGTCGCCAACGCGCTCGCAAAGCTCGCGCCGGCCTCGCTCAAGCTCGAGGTCATCACGCTGGCAGGCATCTCGTTCTTCAACCAGGACCTCGAGGGCGCGCCGCCCGCGGACTGGCTGTCCTTCCGCGAGAAGCTGCAGAAGTCGGACGGCGTGATCTTCGTCACCCCCGAATACAACCGCGCCATCCCGGGCGTACTCAAGAACGCCATCGACGTCGCTTCGCGCCCCTATGGCAAGAGCTCGTTCAACGGCAAGCCGGTCGGCATCATCTCGAACTCGCCGGGCCCGCTCGGCGGCGTCAGCGCCGCCAAGACGCTGCAGAACATCCTGCCGGGCATTGCCGGCCCGATCCTGCAACAGCCGGAGACCTATCTGAACGCGGTCGGCGATGCCTTCGATGCGGAGGGGAACCTGACCAAGGAATCTCTGAAGCCCGTCCTCCAGGCCTATGTCGACGCGTTTGCTGCACACGTGGCCAAGCACCACGGCTGAGATCTTTCTTCGTCATGGCCGGGCTTGTCCCGGCCATCCACGTCTTAGCTCGTGGTGACGAAGAACGTGGATGCCCGGCACAAGGCCGGGCATGACGGCTGGGGGCAGGGATTGGAACACGTAGGGGGAAGCGATTAGCACTCCCTTAACCAACCTGCCGCATCTTCCCAAGATGGTCTCCCGCGCGCGCCTGAAATCGATCCTGACCGGCCTTGCCCTCTACGCGATGGCGGCAGCTATCGTCGGCTATTTCGGCGTCAACGCCTACACCGGCAAATACGGTCTCAACGCCCGCCAGGAGCTCGACCAGGAGATCATAGCGCTGACGAGCGAGCTGGCCCAGCTCAAGCGCGAGCGCGCGAAGAGCGAGCAGCGCGTGTCGCTGCTGCGGACATCGCGGATCGACCCTGACATGCTGGACGAGCGGGCGCGCTATCAGCTCGACTATGTCAACCCGCACGATCTCGTTCGGATGATCCCGGCGAAGTAGCGCTTTCCGCAGCATTCGAAACCGGCATCGAAAGCCGCTGCCGAAATCCGACGGCCGTGTAGCAATTCTACCGAAAGTCTTAGGCTTGGAACCGGGCTGCCGCCTTGACGGCAACGCAGCAACGGCTCCATGGCTTCTGCCGCCGTCTGCCTGAGTTGACGCAGATCAACCGGGCCGTGCCGGCGCAGCCTAGACTGCCACCCGGAGGAAACAGTGATGAATGGGCCAATGTCCCGGCATCACGCGGCCCGCGTCGAGGCCGCCATTGCGTCAGGCCAGGCCGCGCGCTCCGCGCTGGTGGCCTCATGGCGCCGTTCGTCCCGATTGCATCATCTCGATCCCGCCGGCCGCAGCGCGCCGATGCGGCTGAGTGATGTCGAGTTGCGGCAGGCGCGCGAGCGCGTCGCGCCGCTGCTCGCCGCCGCGCAAGGCGCGATGGACCGGCTCTATCAGGCGGTCGGCGCGAGCGGCTGCTGCGTGCTGCTCGCCGACGGCGCGGGCGTGCCGGTCGACCGCCGCGGCACGGCGGTGGACGATGCGACGTTCCAATCCTGGGGCCTGTGGACCGGCGCGCTCTGGAGCGAGGAGCATGAAGGCACCAACGGCATCGGCACCTGCGTCGTCGAGCAGCGCCCGCTGACGATCGACCGCGACCAGCATTTCTTCACACGCAACACGCTTTTGAGCTGCACCGCCGTTCCGATCTACGACCATGAAGCGGCGTTTGCGGGCGTGCTCGATGTCTCCTCCTGCCGCGCCGACCGGACCGATGCGTTTTCCAATCTGATCGCGCTCGCGGCAGGTGAGGCGGCGAGGCGCATCGAGGCTGATCTGTGTCGCCGCGCCTTCGCCCATGCCCGCATCGTGCTGACGCAAGGCGCGGACGGCCAGGCCGGCGGCCTGGTCGCGGTCGATGCCGACGATCTCGTGATCGGCGCGACCCGCTCCGCGCGGGCGGGGCTCGGGATCGCGCCCGGCCGTCCCTTGCAGCCGGTGCCCGCGGCCGATCTGCTCGGCGGCGAACCCGCGCATGACCATCTTGCCGGCGGCCAGCGCGCGGTGTTGCAGCGGGCGCTGCTGCGCGCGGACGGCAATGTTTCGGCCGCCGCCAAGGCCCTCGGCATCAGTCGTGCCACGCTGCACAGGAAGCTCAAGCGGTTCGAGCTGAAGCACTGAGCTGCGGCTCTATTTTTCTCCCGCGCCCAGCAACTCAACCCTCATGGTGAGGAGGCCGCGAAGCGGCCGTCTCGAACCATGCAGGCCCGGCTGTGCCCGCGGCCATCCTTCGAGACGCGCGCAAGAGCGCGCTCCTCAGGATGAGGGCTGAGTGTGTGGGGGCAGCTGCGTAACCTGTCGCAGAACTGCGACAGGTTACCCCGGCCATCGTTCACGCCCGGGCTGACAGGAAAACGCTCCCGCGACATCGTCGGCGCAAGTCGTGAACACGCGACGAATTGCGCAAACAGCAAACATCGGGAGTGATCAATGAACAAGGTGGAATTCCTCGGCGTCACCCAGGTTCCCTTCGCCGAACGCTATGACAATTTCATCGGCGGCAAATTCGTTGCGCCAATCTCCGGCAAGTATTTTGACAACGCCTCGCCGGTGAACGGCCAGATCGTCTGCAAGATCGCGCGTTCCGATGCGCAGGACGTCGAGGCCGCCCTCGATGCGGCGCACGCCGCCAAGGGCGCCTGGGGACGCACCAGCGTCGCCGAGCGCGCCGCGATCCTGAACCGGATCGCTGACCGGATGGAAGAGAATCTGGAGCGCCTTGCGGTTGCCGAGACCTGGGACAATGGTAAGCCGATCCGCGAGACCCGCGCCGCCGACCTGCCGCTCGCGATCGATCATTTCCGCTATTTCGCCGGCGTGGTGCGCGCACAGGAAGGCTCGATCGGCGAGATCGACCACGACACCATCGCCTATCATTTCCACGAACCGCTCGGTGTGGTTGGCCAGATCATCCCCTGGAACTTCCCGCTGCTGATGGCGTGCTGGAAGCTCGCGCCGGCGCTCGCCGCCGGTAATTGCGTCGTGCTCAAGCCCGCCGAGCAGACCCCGGCCTCGATCATGGTCTGGGCCGAGATCATCGGCGATCTCCTGCCGCCCGGCGTCCTCAACATCGTCAATGGCTTTGGCCTCGAAGCCGGCAAGCCGCTCGCGTCCAGCCCGCGGATCGCGAAAATCGCCTTCACCGGCGAGACCACGACGGGCCGGCTGATCATGCAATATGCCAGCCAGAACCTGATCCCGGTCACGCTGGAGCTCGGCGGCAAGTCGCCGAACATCTTCTTCAACGACGTCACCGCCGAGGACGACGACTTCTTCGACAAGGCGATCGAAGGTTTTGTGATGTTCGCGCTGAACCAAGGCGAGGTCTGCACCTGTCCGAGCCGGGCGATTGTCCACGCCGACATCTACGACCGCTTCATGGAGCGGGCGCTGAAGCGCGTCGCCGCGATCAAGCAGGGCGACCCGCGTGCGGCCGACACCATGATCGGCGCGCAGGCATCTAGCGAGCAGCTCGCCAAGATCCTCTCCTATATCGACATCGGCAAGCAGGAGGGTGCCAAGGTGCTGGCCGGCGGCGGTCGTGCCGAGCTCGGCGGCGATCTGTCCGGCGGCTTCTACGTCCAGCCAACGGTGTTCGAGGGCCACAACAAGATGCGAATCTTCCAGGAGGAGATCTTTGGTCCCGTCGTCTCGGTCACGACCTTCAAGACCGATGACGAAGCGCTCGCGATCGCCAACGACACGCTCTATGGCTTGGGAGCCGGCGGCTGGAGTCGCGATGCCAACCGCTGCTACCGCTTCGGCCGGGCCATCCAGGCCGGACGGGTCTGGACCAACTGCTACCATGCGTATCCTGCGCATGCCGCGTTCGGCGGCTACAAGCAGTCGGGCGTCGGTCGCGAGACCCACAAGATGATGCTCGATCACTACCAGCAGACCAAGAATCTCCTGGTCAGCTACAGCCCGAAGAAGCTTGGTTTCTTCTGATCGGGCAAGATCTGATTGGGCAAGATCTGATGGGGTAGGAGAGGGCGGTGCAACCTTGCGCCGCCCTCTCCGCCGTCATCCGTCTGTCAGAGTCTTGAGACAATACGACAGCGCCGACCGTATTCGGTTCGGCGCCCGCGGCATTCGAAGCGATGCCGGGCAAAGACGGAGGCTTGGTGATGCGGAACAGTCGTTCAGGACGGACAATGGGTGTCGCAGCGATGCTGTTCGGCGCGGCGGTGCTGCCGCTGTCGATGGCCTTCGCACAGTCCGGCCCGGCGCCAACTGGCGCCAAGCCCTTTCTGACCGTCGATGGAAAGGCGCCACTGGTCCTTGGCCATCGCGGCCTGCCGGGCCTGGTACCTGAAGAGACCGAGGCGTCGTACGACCTCGCCGCGGCGCTCGGGACCGATGCGCTCGAAGAGGATTTGCACCTGACCAAGGATTGCGTTCTGGTCGTGCGTCATAACCCCTGGCTGAGCGACAACACCAACATTGCCGAGGTGGCGAAGACCAATGCGGCCGTCGCTGCCCGCAAGCGCACCGTGCCCGGTGTGCGCGTCAAGGCCCCGTCGGCCACCGGCGTGCCTGCCGACTACCTGACGGATCTCAGCGACCAGGCCGATCCCAAGTCGGTGCTGAAGTCGCTGATCGTGGACGGCGAGGATCATACCAACGATTGGTCGATCAGCGACTTCACCATGGCCGAGCTGAAGCAATGGATCGGCGGCACCACCTATGACGCGGCCAACGAGCGGCCGAAAGTCTTCAACGGCAAGCTCCCGATCATCAGCTTCCAGGACGTCATCGACATCGCCAAGGTCAAGAGCAAGGAGACCGGGCGGTCCATCCTCGTCTATCCCGAAACCAAGAACCCGACCTGGAACAATGCCCAGGCGATCGCCAATGGCTGCGGCGCGGCCGGCAGTCGTCCGCTCGAGGATGCCCTGATCAAGATCATCGGGGATAACGGCCTCAACACCAAGGACGCTCCCATCCTGGTCCAGAGCTTCGAACCCGGCAGCCTGAAATATATGCGCAGCCACGGCCTCCAGACGCGGCAGGTCCAACTCGTCGACGGCAACGGAATCGACTTCAAAACCGGCAAGGTTCTCCTCAACAACATCACGAATTCGCGCCCGTTCGACTGGACGGTTGCGGGCGATGCGCGCTTGTACGATGCGATGCTGACGCCCGAGGGGCTTGCCGAGATCAAGACCTATGCCGAGGGCATCGGTCCGTGGAAGGCCTATATCGTTCCGCTCAAGATCGCGCCGTGGAAGGACAGCAACGCCGATGGCACGCCCTACAAGGGATCGACGCCGGAGGCTTCGACGCAGGACGCGACCAGCCTTGTCGCGGACGCGCACAAGCTCGGTCTTTTCGTCCATGTCTTCACGTTTCGGAACGAGAAGAAGTATCTTGCCGCCGACTATCGCGGCGACCCGAGCCTTGAATATCTCAAATTCTACCGGCTCGGCGTCGATGGGGTCTTCAGCGACTTCACGTATACCGGCGTTGCCGCCCGCGCGGCGTATTTGCGCGAGTTGGGCTGGTAAGGCTGGCACGGCGAATCGGACGCGCGCGGGATCTCGGATACAAAACAGCGCGTCCGATTTCTCTGCGTTGGCTGCTCACGTTCCCTTCGCTGACCGGTGAGCTAAAGTTGCCCGATCGGCGCCAAAGGTTTTGCAAAGTTTCGGCCACGTTGCAGTGCGGCATAATGAAAGTCGCGCCATGCCGCCGCGGTCCTTTCCAAGGGCGTTTGACTTGGGTTAGAGAGGGCTGAAGTTTTCTCTGACCCGGAATTCCCATGGCCGCACCCAAGAAAGCCGCCGCAAGCACTCCACAGGACAAGACCGACGGCGGTTCGCCCCCGGAATTCACCAGAGAGCAGGAGCTCAAAGCGCTCCGCGACATGCTCCTGATCCGGCGGTTCGAGGAAAAGGCCGGCCAGCTCTACGGCATGGGCGCGATCGGCGGCTTCTGCCACCTCTATATCGGCCAGGAGGCCGTGGTGGTCGGCATGCAGATGGCCCTGAAGCAGGGCGATCAGGTCATCACCGGCTATCGCGATCACGGTCATATGCTTGCCACCGGCATGGAGGCCAACGGCGTCATGGCCGAGCTCACCGGCCGGCGCGGCGGCTATTCCAAGGGCAAGGGCGGCTCCATGCACATGTTCAGCAAGGAGAAGCACTTCTACGGCGGCCACGGCATCGTCGGCGCCCAGGTCTCGCTCGGCACGGGTCTGGCCTTCGCCAACCACTATCGTGGTAACGACAATGTCAGCGTCACCTATTTCGGCGACGGCGCGGCCAACCAGGGCCAGGTCTATGAGAGCTTCAACATGGCGGAGCTCTGGAAGCTGCCGGTGATCTACGTCATCGAGAACAACCGCTACGCCATGGGCACCTCGGTGTCGCGTGCTTCGGCGCAGCAGGATTTCTCCAAGCGCGGCGCGTCCTTCAACATCCCCGGCATGCAGGTCGACGGCATGGACGTCCGCGCCGTGAAGGCCGCGGGCGAGGAGGCGGCGGCCTGGTGCCGTGCCGGCAAGGGCCCCTTCATTCTGGAGATGCAGACCTACCGCTATCGCGGCCACTCGATGTCCGACCCCGCCAAGTACAGAACGCGCGAAGAGGTCGAAAAAGTCCGCCACGACCAGGACCCGATCGAGCAGGTGCGCAACCGCCTGCTCGCGGCCAAGGTGAGCGAGGCCGATCTCAAGGCGATCGACGCCGAGGTCCGCGACATCGTCAATGCGTCCGCCGACTTCGCCCAGCATGATCCCGAGCCGGATGCCGCCGAGCTCTGGACCGACATTTATCGCTGAACGCGCGCAAGCTTTCTTTTGGAGTCGATATGCCAATTCAAGTGCTGATGCCCGCGTTGTCGCCCACGATGGAGAAGGGCAACCTTGCCAAGTGGCTGAAGAAAGAGGGCGAGACGATCAAGTCCGGCGACGTCATCGCCGAGATCGAGACCGACAAGGCGACCATGGAGGTCGAGGCGACCGATGAAGGTACGCTCGGCAAGATCCTGATCCCCGAGGGCACCGCCGACGTCGCGGTGAACACGCCGATCGCGACCATCCTCGCCGATGGCGAGACGGCCGCCGATCTCGCCAAGGCGCCGGCCGCGCCCGTGCCGAGCGTCGCGCAGGAAGTCGCCGAATCCCGCTCGCCGGTCGGCGAAGGCAAGCCGATGATCTCGGCGCCGAAGGCTGCGGCTGCCCCTCAGGCCGTTGCCGAGCCCGATCCGGAAGTGCCCGCCGGCACCGCGATGGTGACGCAGACCATCCGCGAAGCGTTGCGCGACGCCATGGCCGAAGAAATGCGCCGCGACGCCGACGTCTTCGTGATGGGCGAAGAGGTCGCCGAATACCAGGGCGCCTACAAGGTGACGCAGGGCCTGCTCCATGAGTTTGGCGCCAAGCGCGTCATCGACACGCCGATCACCGAACACGGCTTTGCTGGCATCGGCGTCGGCGCTGCCATGACCGGGCTGAAGCCGATCGTCGAGTTCATGACCTTCAACTTCGCCATGCAGGCGATCGACCAGATCATCAACTCAGCGGCCAAGACGCTCTACATGTCCGGCGGCCAGATGGGCTGCTCGATCGTGTTCCGCGGGCCCAACGGCGCCGCCGCGCGTGTCGCCGCCCAGCACAGCCAGGACTATTCGTCCTGGTATTCCAACGTCCCGGGTCTCAAGGTGGTCGCGCCGTTCTCCGCAGCGGACTACAAGGGCCTGCTCAAGGCCGCGATCCGCGATCCCAATCCGGTGATCTTCCTCGAGAACGAGGTGCTTTACGGCCATACCGGCGAAGTGCCGAAGCTCGATGACTTCGTGATCCCGATCGGCAAGGCGCGCATCGTGCGTTCGGGCAGCCACGTCACCATCATCTCCTGGTCGAACGGCATGACCTATGCGCTGAAGGCCGCCGACGAACTTGCCAAGGACGGTATCGAGGCCGAGGTGATCGACCTGCGCACGCTGCGGCCGATGGATACCGAGACCATCGTCAACTCGGTCAAGAAGACTGGCCGTGCGGTCACGGTGGAAGAGGGCTGGGCGCAGAGCGGCGTCGGCGCCGAGATCGCCGCGCGCATCATGGAGAACGCCTTCGACTATCTCGATGCGCCGGTCGCGCGCGTCTCCGGCAAGGACGTGCCGATGCCCTATGCCGCGAACCTGGAGAAGCTCGCGCTGCCGTCGGCAGCCGAAGTGGTCGAGGCCGCCAAAGCCGTCTGCTACAGGTAGATCATGGCGGGCCCGAAGGAGCAGCCATTGCCACCCGACGTCCTCGCCCGCGACGATGCGGTCGAGATCCTGCGCGTATTCGTGCTGGACGGCGGGCTGTCGATGGCGTTCCAGCGCGCCTTCGAGGAGCCCGACATGTGGGGCCTCCTGCTCGTCGATCTCGCCCGTCACGCGGCGCGCGCCTATGCGCGCGAGAGCGAATACACCGAGGAGGATGCGCTGAGCCGGATCCTCGAGATGTTCCAGGCGGAGATTGAACGGCCAACCGATACGGGCACGACGACACCGCGCGGGAAGGGGCACTGATCGTGGCGATCGAAGCCCATCATTTCGATTTCATGCTGGAGGCGATCCGCGAGGCGGAGGCCTCGATCGCGCAGGGCGGCCTGCCGATCGGCGCCGTGCTGACGCGCGGCAATGAGATCATCGCCCGCGGCCACAACAACCGTGTGCAGGAAAAGAACGTCATCCTCCACGGCGAGATGAGCTGCCTGCGCGAGGCCGGCGTGATCTCGTTCCACGACACCGTCATGTACACCACGCTGTCGCCATGCTCGATGTGCGCCGGCGCACTCGCTCTGTTCAAGGTGAAGCTGGTGGTGATCGGAGAATCCGTCACCTTCCCGGGCTCCAAGGACATCCTCGACAAGTTCGGCATCCCCTGGATCGACCTTGCCGACGACCGCTCCATCACCATGATGAAGAATTGGCGTTCCATCCCTGCCAACGAGCGCCTGTGGCAGGGCGACATCGGCAACTAAACCTGGTCGTCTTCGCTGTCGGAGACGACGTATTGCAAAGTTCTTCTTGAGGTCAGCATGCCCATCAACATCCTGATGCCCGCTCTCTCGCCGACAATGGAGAAGGGCAACCTCGCCAAGTGGCTGAAGAAGGAAGGCGACAAGGTCAAATCCGGCGATGTCATCGCCGAGATCGAGACCGACAAGGCGACCATGGAGGTCGAGGCGATCGACGAAGGCACGATCGCCAAGATCCTCGTGCCCGAGGGCACGCAGGACGTCCCGGTCAACGACGTGATCGCCGTGCTGGCCGGCGAGGGCGAGGACGTGAAGGCGGCTGGTGCCGCCAAACCCAGTGCCTCGGCCGCACCTCCGAAAGCTGCTGAAGCGCCCACCGCCGCGCCGGCTCCCGCAGCCGCGCCCAAGGCTGCGCCGCCTGCCGCCGCACCGGCGCCGCAGGCCGCAGCTCCAGCCGTGCAGAGCAACGGCCACGGCGGCCGCGTGTTCTCGTCGCCGCTCGCGCGCCGTCTCGCCAAGGATGCAGGCATCGACGTGTCGATGGTGACGGGCACCGGCCCGCACGGCCGCGTGGTCGCGCGTGACGTCGAGCAGGCCAAGTCCGGCAAGGGTCTGAAGGCGCCTGCCGCTGCGCCGTCTGGGGCGCCCTCGATCGCGCCGACCATGTCGGACAAGCAGATCCTGTCGCTGTTCGAGCCCGGCTCCTACGAGATCGTGCCGCATGACGGCATGCGCCGCACGATCGCGCAGCGCCTGACTGCGTCGATCCAGAACGTCCCGCACTTCTACCTCACCATCGACTGCGACATCGGCAAGCTGCTCGCCGCGCGCGAGGAGATCAATGCGGCTGCTCCCAAGGACAAGGAGAAGAAGCCGCTCTACAAGATCTCGGTCAACGACTTCGTCATCAAGGCGATGGCCGTTGCGCTCCAGAGAATCCCGAACTGCAATGTCAGCTGGACCGAAAGCGGCATGGTCAAGCACCACCATTCCGACGTCGGTGTCGCCGTGGCGATGCCCGGTGGCCTGATCACGCCGATCATCCGCAAGGCAGAGACCAAGACGCTGTCCACCATCTCCAACGAGATGAAGGATTTTGCCGCGCGCGCCCGCTCGCGCAAGCTGAAGCCCGAGGAATACCAGGGCGGCACCACCGCGGTCTCCAACCTCGGCATGTTCGGCATCAGCCACTTCACCGCCGTGATCAACCCGCCGCATGCGACCATTCTCGCGGTCGGCACCAGCGAGGAGCGGCCCGTCGTCCGCGGCGGCAAGATCGAGATCGCGCACATGATGAGCGTGACCTTGTCCTGCGATCACCGCGCCATCGACGGCGCGCTTGGCGCCGAGCTGATCGGCGCGTTCAAGCAGCTGATCGAAAATCCCGTCATGATGATGGTCTGAGATGGCGCATGAGGACGCGCTGGCCCTGGATCTCGATGCTGGTCTCGCTGATCCTCACGCTCAGCCCGCTCGGCCGCGACATCGTTGACTCCGCCTTCTTCGCCGGCGAGGCGCTGTCGCGCAACATCTGGGCGCCGATCGCGCTCACCATCTTCGCCGTCATGGCGGCCGCCATTCTCTCGGAATGGCTGATCAGAACCTACATCCGCAATCGCCGCGCCCGCGGCGCAACGACCGCTTGAGTTGAACGGGAGCCGCCATGGCCGATACATCCTTCGACGTCATCATCATCGGCTCCGGCCCCGGCGGCTATGTCACCGCGATCCGCGCTGCCCAGCTCGGCTTCAAGGTCGCGATCGTCGAGAAGTCCTATCTTGGCGGCATCTGCCTGAACTGGGGCTGCATCCCGACCAAGGCGCTGCTGCGCTCCGCCGAGATCTACCACTACATGCAGCACGCCAAGGATTACGGCCTGTCGGCGGAAAAGGTCTCGTTCGACCCGAAGGCGGTGGTGCAGCGTTCGCGCGGCGTCTCGAAGCGGCTGAACGACGGCGTCGGCTTCCTGATGAAGAAGAACAAGGTCAGCGTGATCTGGGGCGACGCCTCGATCGACGCGCCCGGCAAGGTCACCGTGAAGAAGTCCGACGTCGAGGGCCCGAAGGGCGCGCTGGGCGAGGGGAGCTATCAGGCCAAGCACATCATCGTTGCCACCGGTGCGCGGCCGCGCGTGCTGCCCGGCCTTGAGCCCGACAAGAAGCTGATCTGGACCTATTTCGAGGCGATGGTCCCGGAGAAGATGCCGAAGTCGCTGCTGGTCGTCGGCTCCGGCGCGATCGGCATCGAGTTCGCCTCGTTCTTCCACACCATGGGCTCCGAGGTCACCGTGGTCGAGGTGCTGCCGCAGATCCTGCCCGTCGAGGACGCCGAGATCGCCGGCCTTGCCCGCAAGCGTCTGGAAAAGCAGGGCATCAAGATCATGTCCTCGACCAAGGTCACGAAGCTGGAGAAGAAGGGCGACAGCGTCGTCGCGACCATCGACGACGGCAAGGGCAAGCCCGTCACCACCGAGTTCGAGCGGGTGATCTCGGCGGTCGGCGTCGTCGGCAATATCGAGAATCTCGGCCTGGAAAAGCTCGGTGTGAAGACTGACCGCGGCTGTATCGTCATCGACGGCTACGGCAAGACCAACGTCCCCGGCATCTACGCCATCGGCGACGTCGCCGGTCCCCCGATGCTGGCGCACAAGGCCGAGCATGAAGGCGTGATCTGCGTCGAGGCCATCAAGGGCCTGCATCCGCATCCCATGGACAAGAACCTGATCCCGGGCTGTACCTATTGCCAGCCGCAGGTGGCCTCCGTCGGCCTCACCGAAGCCAAGGCCAAGGAAAGCGGCCGAGAGATCCGCGTCGGCCGTTTCCCGTTCGTCGGCAACGGCAAGGCGATTGCGTTGGGCGAGGACCAGGGCCTGGTCAAGGTGATCTTCGACAAGAAGACCGGTCAGCTCCTCGGCGCCCATATGGTCGGTGCTGAAGTCACCGAGCTGATCCAGGGCTACGTCGTCGCGATGAACCTGGAGACGACCGAAGAAGAGCTGATGCACACGGTGTTCCCGCATCCGACCCTGTCAGAGATGATGAAGGAAGCCGTGCTCGATGCGTATGGAAGGGTTTTGAATATTTGATGGGCGCCATCGCCGCCCGCCGCCGTCATTGCGAGCGCGGCGAAGCAATCCAGACGGCCTCTGCGGAAAGATTCTGGATTGCTTCGCTGCGCTCGTAATGACGAGCAGAGAGCCGTTTGCAAAATAAGAAGGAAACCAACCCATGCACGACAACGACAACCTGACCATCGAACGCCCGACCTTCGTCACCCATCTCGAATGCGCGATGGAGGGCGACCACTATGCCGCCGACCAGGTCCACAATCTCTCCAAGGCCGGCAAGCCGCTTTTGGTGCGCTACGACCTCGCGGGCGTGAAGAAGGCGCTGACCAAGGACGCGCTTGCCCAGCGTCTTGGCGACATGTGGCGCTACCGCGAGCTCTTGCCCGTGCGCAAATGCAAGGACATCGTCTCGCTCGGCGAGGTCACGACGCCGCTGATCCGGCTACCGAAGCTCGGCACCAAGCTTGGCGGCGGCGAGATCATCGTCAAGGACGAGGGACGCCTGCCGACCGGCTCGTTCAAGGCGCGCGGCCTCGTGATGGCGGTGTCGATGGGCAAGGCGCTCGGCATCAAGCACATGGCGATGCCGACCAACGGCAATGCCGGCGCGGCGCTCGCGGCCTACGCGACCTCCTGCGGCATCAAGACCACGATCTTCTGCCCGGCGGACACGCCGGAGGTGAACGTCAGCGAAATCGAGCTCCAGGGCGCGACCGTCTATCGCGTCAACGGTTATATCGACGATTGCGGCAAGATCGTCGGCGAAGGCAAGGCAAAAGTCGGCTGGTTCGACACGTCCACGCTGAAGGAGCCGTACCGCATCGAGGGCAAGAAGACGATGGGCCTGGAGCTCGCCGAGCAGCTCGGCTGGGACGTGCCCGACGTGATCTTCTATCCGACCGGTGGCGGCACCGGCCTGATCGGCATGTGGAAGGCTTTCGACGAGCTGGAGAAGATCGGGTTCATCGGCTCCAAGCGACCACGCATGGTCGCGGTGCAGGCGTCGGGCTGCGCGCCGATGGTGCGGGCCTATGACGCCGGCACCGAGCATGCGACGCGCTGGGAGGATGCCCACACGATTGCGTCGGGCATCCGCGTGCCGCAGGCGATCGGCGACTTCCTGATCCTGCGGGCCGTGCGCGAGAGCAAGGGTTTTGCCATCGCGGTCGACGACGACAAGATCTCGGCGGCGCTGAACGAAGTCGCACGCGAGGAGGGGCTGCTGCTATGCCCCGAGGGCGCCGCCACCTACGCCGCCTACAAGGACAGCCTCGCCGACGGTCGCGTCAGCAAGACCGACCGCGTGATGCTGTTCAACTGCGCGACGGGCCTGAAATACCCGCTGCCGCCGGTCACCCGTACGCTCGATCGCCACAAGCCGATCGACTACACGCAGTTCTAGGCACGGCAAGACCGCCGGAGCGCGATGATCGCGCTCTGGCGCGTCATTTCGTCTCTTCACGACCGATCCCTCTTCCCGTACGCGGGAGGGCACAAAAAACAACAAAGACATCGCTGGGGAGAAGACAATGAAGAAGGCCATCTGGGCCGGGCTGCTCGGTATTCTCGCTCTCACCGGCGTCGCCCGCGCCGATGACTATCCTTCGCATCCCATCACCGTCATCGTTCCCTTCGCCGCCGGCGGCCCGTCGGATGCGATGGCGCGCGTGCTCGCCGAGCGAATGCGTGTGACGCTCGGCCAGCCGCTGGTGATCGAGAATGTCACCGGCGCGGGCGGCTCGATCGGCGTCGGGCGCGCCGTGCAATCGGCGCCGGACGGCTACACGATCTCCTTCGGCCATCTCGGCACCCATGTTGCCAACGGCGCCGTCTACAAGCTCAAATACGACCTCGTCGCCGATCTCGAGCCGGTGGTGCTGCTGCCGAGCAATCCGATGATCGTCGTCAGCAAGAACGCGGTGCCCGCGACCTCGCTGAAGGAGCTCATCGAGTGGCTGAAGTCACGGCCGTCGCCGCCGACCGCCGGCACCGCCGGCGCAGGCTCCGGCAGCCATATCGCGGGTGTCTATTTCGAGAGCGTCAGCGGTATCAAGCTGCAATACGTGCCGTATCGCGGCACGGCGCCCGCGCTGAACGATCTCATCGCCGGCCAGATCGACGTCATCATCGATCAGACCTCCAACTCCATCAACCAGGTCCGCGCCGGCACGATCCGCGCCTATGCCATCACCGACGACAAGCGGCTCTCGTCGGCGCCGGACATTCCGACGGCAGCCGAGGCGGGGCTGAAAGGCTTCAACATGACGTTGTGGTCGGGCCTGTGGGTGCCGAAGGGCACGCCGAAGGAGATCGTCACCAAGCTCAATGCGGCCGCCGTGGAAGCGCTGAACGATCCCGCCGTGAAGAAGCAGCTCGAAAGCCAGGGCCTCGAGATGACGCCCAAGGATCAGCTCACGCCCGAAGCGCTCGGCGCCCGCCAGAAGGCGGAAATCGCAAAATGGTGGCCGATTATCAAGGCCGCCGACATCAAGGTGGATTGAGGCGGATTGCCTCTTCGGACGCGGCCACAACGTCAAGTGGCCGCACCCCGTGGAACAATCAGGTTCACGCGGCGCCGCGTTACGTTTTGGCTTCGCTGTGCTTCGACAGGGCCGCCTCCAGACATTTGATCAGAACCGGCGTGGAAAACGGCTTCGCGAGAAAGCAGATGGCGCCAGCTTTCAGCGCGCGGTCGCGCACGGCATCGTCGGGAAAGGCCGTCATGAAGATGAACGGCGTGCGGTGACCAAGGCCGCGCATATGCATCAGGAGATCAACGCCGCTCATGACCGACATCTGCACATCCGCTATCACGCAGGACGTCGTCCTCAGTTCGGGCGACTGGAGAAATTCGAGAGCGGAGCCAAAGATGTAGACGGTGTATCCCCGCGACGTCAGCAGATTGTTGGTCGCAAGGCGGACGGATGGATCATCGTCAATGACGGAAATGACCGAAGGGACTGACAAGATGATCGCTCCTGATCGGGGAGCGGCCGCGCGCGGCGCAGCCGCCCATCGGAAAATGGGCCCCTGGAGCGACCTTGGAAAGCATACTTAGGTTTGCACCTTTCCCCCCGGGCGTGGAATTCCGAGCACCTCGGTCATTCTGACGAGATCGGCCAATGACTTCGCACCCATTTTCCGCATGATCTGCCCGCGATAGATCTTGACGGTAATCTCAGCCAATCCAAGCTCGGCAGCGACTTGCTTGTTCATCAGGCCGGACGCAACCAGGGCGAGAATGTCGCGCTGACGCGGCGTCAGGCCTTCGAAGCGAGTCCGCACGCTCGACACCGACTTCTCGGCATCGCGCCGCTTGCGATCGCGTTCGATCGCAGCCTGGACCGCGTCCAGCATGTCCTGGTCGCGCACCGGCTTGGTCAGAAAATCGATGGCGCCACTCTTCATGGCCCGGACGGTCATGGGGATATCGCCGTGACCGGTGATGAAGATGATAGGCGTGCGAATGTCGGCCTTCACGAGGTCCGCCTGGAGGTCGAAGCCGCTCGAGCCGGGCAGGCGGATGTCGAGCACAAGGCAACTGGGGACCCCCGGCGGCTTGGCTTCCATGACCTCCGCCGCCGAGCCGAAGGCCTCCACCCTGAGGCCGACCGATTGGAAGAGATTGGTGAGCGCACGCCGCATCGACGGATCGTCATCGACGATAAGGACGATCGGATCATCGGCCCCCGCCTGTGCCTGCGCCTGCGTTGGCTTGGCGTGGTCGGTCACGACGCGGCCTCGTGTGGGAAGGGCAGGGCAATCTGGAATGTTGCACCGCTCCCCTCATTTGGAAATGCCGAAAGCCGGCCCGCGTGAGCCTCGATGATCGATCGGCAGATCGATAGTCCCATCCCCAGGCCGCTCGACTTTGTGGTGAAGAACGGCATGAACATGCGGTCTGTCACGTCGCTGTCAAGGCCGACACCGCGATCCGTCACGGTAAGGAGCAGGTGCTCGTCGCCGTCCCGACTGGAGCGAATTGCCAGCTCGCGCGGGAGCTCGACATTGGCTTGCATGGCTTCGATCCCGTTCATGACGAGGTTGATCAGCACCTGCTGGAGCTGGATCCGATCGCCGCAAATGCTGGGCAGGCCGGACGACAACTCCATCCGCACCGACACGGCATGGGTAGCGAGCTCGCGCCGAACGAGGGCCATCACCTCCCTCACGACCTGATTGATGTCGACTGGAACCATCTCGATCTCGGTCTTTTTCGCGAGCGCCCGGATCCGGCGGATCACCTCGCTGGCCCGATTGGCGTCCTCGACGATCCATTCCACGGAACGGCGCGCAGCATCCAGATCGGCCGGGTCGCGGCCGAGCCAACCGATACAGGCGTCGGCATTGGAAATGACGGCGGCGAGAGGCTGGTTGATTTCGTGGGCAATCGAGGCGGTGAGCTCGCCGAGCGTCGTGATGCGCGTGACATGAGCGAGCTCGGCTTGCGCTTTGCGCAGGGCATCTTCGGCCTGCTCGGTGCGGATCGCCGCCGTCACATCGCTGCTGACGCCCCGATAGCCGAGGAAGTTACCATTCTCGTCATGGAAGGGCTTGCCGCTGGTGCGCACGTAAATCTGAGATCCGTTGCGATCCCTGCTGCGGTAAACCAGGTCGCGGAACGGAAGGTGGGCATCGAGCGCCGCGCGATGCTGCTCCCATTTCTCGGGCTCGAACTCGGCGTCGGGCGGAATGTCCCAACGGGTCAGCCCGATCAAGCCCGTCGGCACCGGACTGGCCGTGTCGGCGTGTTCCGATATCCGGGTGATGCGGTGATCCGGTCCGGTCTCCCAAAACCAGTCCGATGCGGTTTCGGCATAGTCGCGGAAGCGCTGCTCGGATTGCTTGAGCTCGTCAAAGGCCTTTTGCAGTGCTTCTTTTGCGGCGAACTGCTCGGTGACGTCCACGTGCGTGCCGATGATTTCCATCACATCGCCATCGCCGCCTTTCACAGGATGTCCCTCCGTATGGACACGTCGTATCGAACCGTCCGGACGCGCAATCCGAAAGTCGATTTCGAAGGGCTCCCCCTGATGGATTGCGCGACGTTCCACGTCGGCAATTCGTCGAAAGTCATCGGAGAGGATCCGTTGCTGGAAAGCCCGCGCCGGGACATCGATCTGGTCCGGCTCAAATCCGAACAGGCGGTAGAGCTCAGCCGATCGGTAGGCAAACTCCTGACGACGCACGTCCCAGGCCCAGCTGCTCGTATGGCTGAGGCGCTGGGCTTCGGCCAGATAGGCCTCACTGCGGCGCAGCCTCTTCTCTGTTTCCTTTGCAATCGTGACATCGGTGACAGCGCCGGCGAACTCGATGCGCCCGGATGCACGTCTCACCGCGCGTGCCACGGAATGGAGATATTTGATGGATCCATCCGGCATCAACAGGCGATATTCATGGTCGAAATCCTCCGCCTCGCGGAAAGCTCGATCAAGGGTCTTGCGGACCGCATCGCGGTCCTCCGGATGGATGCGCTGAAACACGAAGCCCAGGTTCGGCTGCATGGCCGGGTCACATTGGAAAATGCGAAACGTTTCCCTCGACCAGAAGATCTCGTCGGTCGTGGGGCTCAAGCCGAAGCTGCCGGTGCGGCTCAGTTCCTGAGCCTGGGCGAGGTAGGCCTCGCTCTGCCGCAGCGCATCCTCCGCCTCCTTGCGCTGGGTGATGTTTTCGCAGGCGACCAGCACGACCGGCGTGCCGTCGCCGCGCAGCATCGCCTTGGCGTTTTCACGGACCCAGAGAACCGAGCCGTCCTTGCGGATCTTGCGAATCTCCCAGGTGTGCGACTGGTCCACGGTTTCCAGGCACAACCCTACGCATTGACGGACGAAGTCGCGGTCTTCCTCGAAAAAGACGTTCAGCACGGATTGGCCGGTCAACTCGGTCGCCGTGTAACCCAATTGTGCGGCGCCAAACGTGTTCACGTTGAGCACCGTCCCGGCCGGATCGACCATGAAATACATGACCGGATTATGCTCGAACACCTCGCGCCACTGCTTTACGGCGTCGCATAGATCGACGATGTCCTGTCGCGAGTCATCACCGTCCGCGGAACTGTCCTTCTCGCCGGTGCCGAAAGATCGAAGCGCCGCGAGGCCGCCGAGCAGCAATTGTGCGGCCGAATTACCAAATTTCGCGATTTGGCCAGGCATCATCGCGGGCGTCCCGGCTCGCAGGGGTCGAAGCAAGTAGAGCACTTTGCAATCAGGGGAGCAATTCCCTCCGACCAAAGTAGACTCCGCGCCGAAACTCGCGGCAGCCGTGCAGCCTGCCGGCCTTGCGCCGTCTCGTTGCGAAGGTGCGGCGAAGGCCCGGAAAACTACGGGACAAACCTACGTATAGCTCGCGCATCCCAAGTCATAGCGCACATTTACCTCCGTACAATTGAGTCGTCCGTTGCATGCGGATTAGTCTCACAACCATCGAAGGGACGCGATGTGCAAGGCCACAAGCCGGCGATTAGCTCGATGTGCTGCCGATAGCTCCGCGTCCATTGCCCGACTTGCCGCACGATTGGCTGGTCGCGATTGAGAGGCCGCATTTCACTAACGAGCGTGGATGGCCGGGCGTCAGCGTACGCGCGAAGCCACGACCATGAGAGCCGGGAGGAGAGCATGATGTGCGATACGCCTGAACACTCCGAGCGTGGCCCTGCTGCAAAGGCCTGCGCTGTCTGTAGCGGCAAGTTTGGCCTGATCCGATATTATTCGTGGCGAGCGCCGCTGTGCTCCAGAAAATGTCTCGATCGCTTCAGGGCGCGCCGCGAACGCGACCGCCGATGGTTGTTTCGATTTCAGGCGGCATGAGGATTAGC
Source organism: Bradyrhizobium sp. 63_E2_N1_3 (assembly GCF_052076005.1). Lineage (NCBI taxonomy): Bacteria > Pseudomonadati > Pseudomonadota > Alphaproteobacteria > Hyphomicrobiales > Nitrobacteraceae > Bradyrhizobium > Bradyrhizobium sp. 63_E2_N1_3. Next base: position 4,413,201 of record NZ_CP197235.1, read on the forward strand.
CCTTCGATCGGCTCCATTCGGCAATTCTGAACCGGAGGCTGCGTGCTGAACCGTGCTTGCAAGCTCCTCTTGATGATCGCGCTGCCGCTTCCGTTGGTAACGGGGGTGAAGGCCGACGAGCTCGGACAGGATGGTGCACATCGTCATCATCCGCTCCAGGATCAGCTCCTGCACGAGAAGTTCTATTCCAGCTGGCACATGCCCGATAATCCTGTGCTCAGCTGCTGCAACAGTGCGGATTGCTACCCGACCGAGGTGCGATACGTCGACGGCCGGATCTACGCGCGGCGCCGGGAAGACGGGAAGTACATCCTCATTCCATCCCAGAAGGTCGAGCGAAACAGGGACAATCCCGACGGCCGCAACCATCTTTGCGCGCCGCCGCCGTCCGCCTCTCTGGTCGACACGGTCTACTGCTTCGCGTTGGGAGGTGCCACGTGAGATTCATATTGGTGAACGGCAGGACCCCTTTCCGCAAGACGTTCTGTCTATGGTGCTGCGAGGAGATCAGTGGCGGTTATCTGCGCGACGCGAAGACGCTGCTGCCCTATTGCGGCTACGAGTGTTACGCGCTCCATCACGAAGCGGCGCCGTTGATCGAGAGGCGAGCGCAAGCGGCGTCTTGAGCTGACGGGTGGGCGAAGCGCATCGGCCGATGCGACTGCTGGCAGGGGAGGACAGGACGTTGAAATTCATGCTCGTCAACCAGGACCAACCGCGCCATGGCGTCACTTGCAGCGCGTGCGCCCGGCCGCTGGGCTCGAGCTACGTCCGGCATGTGTCCACGCAACGGCAGTACTGCGAGTATGATTGCTACCGCAGATATCAGCAGACGAGCATGGAAGCGCTCTGGCCTTACCGCAGTTCGCTCGAGATGGTCACGGTGTTGGCGGCCATTTCGAGCTGGAGCTGGATGATGCAATTCGGCGCGCTCTCGGGCGCGCTGACGGAAGCATTTCTGCGCGCGCACGAACCTTCTGACCACGGAAGGAGGTGACGGCTAGCCTAACGATGCGGGCCGCGCAGAGTCGGCGGCCGCAGTCACTGCATCCAGCTTCGCGCCGCGTCCAGCCCCGGCGTTGCGAAGCTAGGGCGCGGCGGCTGCGGCCGCTGCCGTGGGTGCCGCGCTGACTTCGTGCGTCGTGACGCGTTGCTCGGACTTCGCCGTGGCTGTGCCGCTGCCCTCGAACCGGGCGCGGTAGACCAGCACATTCTCCATCACGCGCTGGACGTAGTTGCGCGTCTCCGACAGCGGGATGCGCTCGACCCAGTCGACCGGATCGACCTTGGGGTCGCGCGGGTCGCCGCGCGCCTGCACCCATTCGCGCACCCGGCCGCGGCCGGCATTGTAGCCCGCGAAGGTCATGATCTGGTCGCCGCGATATTCCGACAGCAGCGCGCTGAGCTCGGCCGCGCCCATCTGCGTGTTGTAGACGGGATCGGACACCATCCTGTCCCAGTCATAGGTCAGGCCAAAGCGTCTTGCGGTATCGCGGCCCGCCTCCGGGGTCACCTGCATCAGCCCGACCGCGTTGGCGGCAGACTTGTCGCGCTGGTCGAACGAGCTTTCGGTGCGCGCCACCGAATAGATCACGCTGGTCTCGATTGCGGGCGCGACCTGCTTGTGCTCGGGAATGCCGATGGTCGGGAAGGCGTAATGGTCGAGCGCAAGCCCGCGCGCCAGCGCCGACTTGCCGACCTCCAGCATCACGCGCGCATCGTTGCGCCGGCCGGCGAGCTCGCCGAGCGCTTCCAGCGCTGCGACGTCGGTGCTCTCCTTGGCAAAATCCTCGGCGTAATAGAACACCATGTCGCGCTCGCCGATGCCGTAGAGCATCTCGGCGGCGCGGACGCGCTCGTCCGCGGGCTGCGTGTCGGCCGCGGCCAGCACGGGCGAGGGCGGGCGCAGCTCGATCCCGTCGACGCCGAGCCTGGCGCGTGCGAGCTGGCCGTAATAGGCGGTCGGATAGCGCGCCGCGGCCTGATAGCTCATGCGGGCATCCGCCGTCGCCCCCATCGCCTCGGCCGCGCGGCCGCGCCAGTAATGCGCACGCGACAGCGCGATCGGATTGGCCGAGCCTTCGTCGATCGCGGCGAAATGCACCATGGCCGCCTTGGGATCGTCGAGATAGCGCAGCGCGATCCAGCCGCACATGAAGTGGTAGTCGACGCGATAGACTTCCATCGCGGGCACCGCCGCCGCACGCACCACGTCGTAGGCGGTCTTGAACTTGCCCTGGTCGAGCAGCTTTCGCGCGAGCAGGCGCCGCTCGCGCCACCAGGCATCGGTGTCCTGGGCCGCCATCATGTCGGGCGCGGCGGCGAGGATCACCTCGGCGGCGTCGTCGATGCGGTCGTTCTGGAGATGCCACTGCGCGCGGCAGAGGACGTAGCCAAGATCGCGGCGTGCTTCGGTCGAGACGTCCTCAAGATAATCCTTGGCCTTGTTGGCCTTGCCGGTGACGGCCGAGCAGGCCTTGACGATCGCGAGCGCGTCTTCGCCGAGCCGCTTGGCCGCGCGCCTTGCACCGGCGTAGTCCTTGGCGCCGAGGCGCTTGTCCATGCGGGCGCGATGATCGTCAGCGGTCAGGAGATCGCGGAACGCCTCGTAGGAATCCTCCTCGCTGCGCTCGGACAATTCGTCCGTGCGCCAGGCCTCGCGCACCAGGCGCGTAGCCCTGTCATTGTCGCCTTCACCCAGGAGCACGCGGGCGAGCGCGAACTTGCCCTTGGCGCTGGTCGGCCGGTCCATCGTGAATTTGTGCACGGTCGCCGCGTCGCTCTTCTCCTGCCACAGCCGCGCTTCGGCGCGGCGGCGGAGCAGGGCGCTGCTCGGCCAGTCCGGATTGGCGGCGAGGAAGGCGGCGTACCGCTTGAAGGGTGCTGTGCTCTCGGAATGGCGGAGCATGAACCAGTCGGCGAGCTTCTGTCCGGCCGGATCGGCAATGCGGTCGCGCGCGGCGCTCGCATCGTCGGTCTTGCCCTTGCGCGCGAGATCGATGGCGTCCTTCAGCGCGGCGAGGTCGCCGGTGAGCGGCGGCGGCGCCGGCTTGTCCGAGGGCTCGTCGTCCTTCTTGGGCTTGCGCTTGGCGTCGGCATGCTTGCCGTGGCGCGACTTCGCGGCAGCGTGACGCTGCTCGCCGCCGGCTTTCGTCTCATGCGTTTTCTTTGACGCCGACGATTTGTGACTGCTCTTCGCTGCCAACTCGGCAGGAAGAAGGGCCAATGCGGCCACGGCAACGACACACGCGAGCGAGCGTAGGCACTGGTTCATTCGATGGTCCCCCTGCGAAACCACTACAAACCAAGGTCCGCGACGACATGCGGCTTGAGAATCAAAGACGACACCCAAAACGATGCCACGACATCGTTTCGCAGTCCTCACGCTCCTTCAACAATGCGGCAAAATACCGATGGGAACTCGGGAACTTCCGAAATGGCGGAAAGGTAATGCCTTCAACCTTTGTTAACGAATGGGGCTCGCGCGACGGTTGCGCGCGGTCAGGGGCGTCGCGAGGGCCAGATTGCGCGTGTTCCCGCCGCCAAAACCGGTGTATTGAGTTCCCAACCGGTCCTTTCAGCTCTTACCCCCACCGCTCATGCCACTTTTCAACCAGTCGATCAGGCGCAAGATCGTCGGGATCGCCCTCGGATTGATCGTCCTGATGCTGGTCACCGCGATTCTTTCGATGGTGATGTCGAGCCAGGTCGGTGTCCTGCTCGACGAGCTGACCGATCGCTACATTCCGGCCTACGGCCATCTGGCGCGCGCCAACATCCGCTCGCTGGAGCGCTCGGTGGCGCTGCGGCGGATGGTCATGATGAAGATGCAGGCCCCCTCGGAGGAGGAGGCCTATGCGGCGCGCCTGCGCGAATTCGAGGAGGCCGATCGGAAGATCGACGAGGAAGGCGAGGCCGCGCGCACGCACATCAACGCGATCATCGACGACAAGAGGACGCCTTCCGACAATGCCGGGCTGGCGCGGATCGAGACCCGCATCGAAACCGCTCTCACCGAGCTGCGTCACGACATGAATGAGGACCACGCAAAACTCCTCAAGCAGGTCGAAGGCAAGCAGATGACGGAGGCGCGCGGGACCCTGGAGCATCTCGACACCATACGCGACCAGTTCAACCAGAAGATCGACGCGATCCGCGCCGACATGCTGAAGCAGGTCTTCGCCAGTACGGCGACAGTGATCGGTCGCCAGCGCCAGGCGATGATCATTTCGGGCATCGTCACCATCCTCGCGGCGGTGGTCGGATTTGCTTTCGCGCTCCTCGTCTCCAGTGGCATCACGCGACCGGTGCGGCTGTTGCTCGCCGGCACCCGCGAGGTCGAGGCGGGCCGCTTCGACAAGACCATCACGGTCTCGACCCAGGACGAGATCGGCGAACTCGCCGCCGCCTTCAATCGCATGATCGAGCAGCTGCGGCACAACGAGCGGATCCGTGAGACCTTTGGCCGCTATATCGATCCCAAGGTGGCGCAGGGGCTGATCGACCGCCCGGAGGTCGCCATCGACGGCCAGCGCCGGGTGATGACCATCATGTTCTCCGACATGAGCGGCTTCACCTCGATGAGCGAGGGCATGACCCCGCGCGGACTCGTCAAGGTCATGAACCACTATTTCACGGTGATGTCCGCGCCGATCCGGAGCCATCGCGGCGTTATCGATAAATATATCGGCGATGCCATCATGGCCTATTGGGGCCCTCCCTTCATTGAGGAGGACGAGCCGGCGCTGTTCGCCTGCTACGCCGCCATCGACATGGCCGATGAGGTGCCGGCGTTGCAGAAGCAATTGCCTGACCTGCTTGGTATCCGCGCCATGCCAGGCCCTTGCGATCTGCGCATCGGGATTGCCACCGGCGAGGTCCTGACCGGCAGCATCGGCTCCGAGCTGATGATGAGCTTCACCGTGATGGGCGATGCCGTGAACCTCGCTTCGCGGCTCGAACTGGTCAACAAGATCTACGGCACGCGGATCCTGATCGCGCAGGCCACGGCGGACGCGATCGGCTCGAACCTCGAGCTGCGCGAGATCGATCGTCTGGCGGTGGCCGGCCAAAGCGCATCGCAGGCCATTTTCGAGGTGATGAGCAAGGCGCACGGGCTCAGCGTCCCGCAGGAGAGCCTGCGCGCGCGCTACGCCGAAGGCCTCGCCGCCTACCGCGCGCAGCGCTTCGACGAGGCTCGCGCCGCGTTCAATGCAGCGCTCGAAGCCGTGCCCGGCGACGGTCCCTCGCGCACGCTGCTCGGCCGCATCGCGCAGTTCGAGGCCAATCCGCCGGACGCAGCTTGGGATGGTGCCTGGCGGCTGGAGCAGAAATAGCCGTTCTTGCTGGGCTTGCACCGCCCTTGCTGGAAAAAACGTTTCTACTCGATAACGATGTTCGCCGTGACCTATTTCTCAGGCTTAGGTTTGACGTCCCTTGTGGCGTTTGATGGGGACACGCCGATGACAGAACTTCATGACAGGCTGGAACGGTTCGAGACGCTCACCGCCGAATGCGAGCTGATTGCCAAGCTCGCCACCGACAGCACCAAGCGCGAGTTCTATCTGAGACTCTCGGAGCAGTATCGTCAGCTGGCGGTGGATATGCGGAAGGCGATCGCGACCAAGGCCGCGGCCTGACGCCGCCTGCAATCCGTTCTTAATGTTTGGCGCGCATCCTTTGAGGATGCGAGCGTCGCGATCATGATTGCTCGCATTGGGAATGCCGAGGTCCGTTGCGGTGCAGCGCATCTCGCTGACGTCGCTTTGCCGCTCCTCACCAGGGCAATCCCATGCGCCTTCTCGCAGTCCTCATCTTCGCGCTCATGACGGCCGCCTGCAACCAGGAGCAGGACATCACCGGCTCGACCCCGGTCTGTGCGATGCGGAACTACAGCTCCTACAATCCCCGCGACATGAACCAGTGCGTTGCCGCCTGCAAGGCGTGCGACCACGGCAACACCGTCACCTGCACCACGTCATGCACCCTCAAGGGTGCCCACTGAGCGGCGGCGCTGGCTGGAGCTAGCGCCGAGGGTGCTCGGGCACCGGAACGATTCACATGGGTTAGTCATTGAAGCGGCAGGCAGGACGCGGAGTCCTATGGAATGGGTATGCTCGATCCCGGTCGGTTCCTGGTGTCGTGCTCGCATTGCGATGCATGGCCGATGGCGGCCAACGTCAAACGTTCGAGCTGGTCTTCGTCGCCGCACGAGGTCCGCTTCGTATGCCCGCGCTGTCGCCGCGAGGAGACCGCCATCAGCTCGGCCTCCGGTGAGCTGACCCCGATCCGGCGCATCGACGCTCCGCTGCGCGACGTCACCGCGGCCTGGGCTCAGGCCCAGCGGCCAAGAGGTCGGGCGTAGCCCGCCCGTCACAGGACCAAGAGATCGGGCGTAGTCGGTTCTGCGCAACGCCTTGCGCGGTCCGTTTTGGAACCCGGCCTACGCCGACGCGTTTCCGCTCCGACATCAACGCATCGAGGCCCTGCGAATGATCAGCGAGCATTTCGACACCCGCACCCGGATCAACATGAAGCTGGCGCTGGATCGGGTCTGCCGCAATCGCCCGGTCGGCGAGGACCATTGCTTTCGCAGGTCCGTTGCCGAGAACATCATCCGCTGCGCGCTCACAGGCCGCACCGGCATCGGCCAGCTCGTCGATGCCGGCGAGCGGGCGATGATCAGGACGCGTTCGGAGCGGGAGCCGGCCTGATTGCGCCGGCTCAATCTCCGGTGCGGCGCTCTGACCGTGATGCAACCGGCCGATTGACTCTTCGCTTGCCCGCCCCGTAGATTGGCCGGTGACGGTTCTCCTCACGGAGATCAAAAGGGAACGTGGTGCGAGGTTTTCCCGATACCGGGATATTCTCAACGCCACGGCTGCCCCCGCAACTGTAAGCGGTGAATCTTTCGTCATATGCCACTGGGAATCTCGGTCCTGGGAAGGCGACGTAAGGTAACGACCCGCGAGCCAGGAGACCTGCCGTCAGCCGTGGTCACACGCGAAGATGTCGGTCGGGGAGTACAGACATTAGCTTCACCGGAGCAATCGAACGCTCCGCCGTGAAACCTCGTTCGCTGTGACGTGCCACTGACGTCATACCGAGGTTACAAGAGTGTCCCGTATTGTCTTTGCCGCCAGGCGCTTCCGCGCCGGCGTTGTCGCGTTCGTTTCCCTGTATTCGCTCGATCTGTCCATCGCCCGGGCCCAGCAGTCGGCATCGCCCGATCTGCTGCCGCCGGTCGAGGTCGCGCCGGACCGAGCGTGCGGCCAAGCCGCGAGCCGCGCGGCCGCCCGACCAGCCCGAGCAGCGGCGCGTCGCTCGGCTGCCGAAGCCCGAGCTGGTGCCGGCGTCGTCTCCGGTTGCCGGGGTATCCGCGGCCAACCTGTTTCCGACGGTCGTCGTCAGTCCGACGGGCGTTGTCACTCCGACCAATCTGGTTGCGAGCTCGGTGACGGTTCTGACCGCCAGAGACATAGAGCGCGATCAGCGCCGGACCGCATCCGATGCGCTGAGCGCGGTTCCTGGCCTGAACCTCGTGCAGACCGGCGGTCCGGGCGGACAGACGTCGATCTTCATGCGCGGAACGAATTCCAACCACACCAAGGTCCTGATCGACGGCATCGATGTCAGCGATCCCGGCAACCCGAACCGTTCGTTTGATTTCGGCCAGTTGCTCACCTCCGACATTCAGCAGATCGAAGTCCTGCGCGGTCCGCAGGGCGGTCTCTACGGCGCAGACGCGCTGGGTGGCGTGATCTCCATCGTGACGAAGAAGGGCGACGGTCCCGCCCGCGCCACCGGCTCGGTCGAGGGAGGCTCGTTCGGAACGTTCAATCAAACTGCAGGTCTGAGCGGCTCACAGGACCACTTCAACTATGCCTTCAACGTCGCGCATTTCCACGCGAACGACGTGCCGGTGACACCGGTCGAATTGCTGCCGCCGGGGCAGAAGGCGATCGGCAACTATTACGACAACATGACCTATTCGACGAAGCTTGGCGCCGAATTGAGCGAAAACCTCACGCTCAACGGCGTGGCGCGGTACACCGACGCCACCCTGCGCTTTACCGGAGACACCTTCGATCCCGTCACATCCGCGAGCTTTCCCGCGGCCGCGCAAAGCACGCAGACGGTGCACCAGCTCTTCACGCGCGGGGAGGCGGTCTGGTCCGCTCTCGACGACCGGATGAAAAGCTATTTCGGCGTCAACTACACCAATCACTGGAACTACAACATCTCGCCCGGCGACGCGATGGCCACGATCACGACCGGCGACCGCGTCAAGTATGATTGGCACACCACGACCCAGCTCGCGCCCAACAACAATGTCATCATTGGCGCGGAGCATGAGACCGAAACACTGCAAACGGCGACGGTTTCGGCGCAAAACGTCAACAAGGCCGGATATATGGAGCTGCAGTCCCAGTTCCGGGATCGCATCTTCTTCACGGCCAATGTCCGGCAGGACGACAACGAGCGGTTTGGAGAGCATCCGACCTTTCGTCTGGCGTCTGCCGTGATCGTGCCGGTCACGGATACGAAGTTCAAGGGAAGCTACGGCACGGGGTTCAAGGCGCCGACGCTCAACCAGCTTTACGTCAGCTTTCCCGCGTTCTTCTTCTTTGCAAATCCCAACCTCAGGCCCGAGGAAAGCGTCGGATACGACGCCGGCTTCGAGCAACCCTTGTTTGGCGATCGTGTCCGCTTCGGGTCGACCTACTTCCGTAACAACATTACCGACCTGATCCAGAGCACGTTCGATCCCGTGACGTTCACGAGCACCAACACCAATATCGGCAAGGCGATCACGGAGGGCACGGAGAGCTTCGTCGCGGCTGCGATCACCGACCGGCTTCGCGTTCGTGCCGACTACACTTTTACCCGCGCAGTGGATGCAACGGCGGGACTGGAGCTGCTGAGGCGTCCGAAGGAGAAGTGGAGCGCAAATGTCATCTGGAATCCGATCGACCCGCTCACATTGTCCGCAACAGTGTTGCACGTCGGGAGTTTCGTCGATGGCAACCGCGACTTCAGCATTCTGCGTCTGCTGGCTCCGGCCTACACTGTCGTCAACGTCGCAGCCGAATATCTGGTCACCGACCAGGTGAAGGTGTTCGGCCGGGTCGATAATCTCGCCAATGTGCACTATCAAAATCCGACCGGCTTTCTGCAGCCGGGACTGGGCGTCTATGGCGGCATTCGCCTGGCGAATTACGACGTCAGATAGTGAGAGAGAGAAGCCTCATGACGACGGCCGATCCGCTCATGGACCCGATCGCAAGCCAGCTTGCCGACGCTGAGGCCGGCTGGAGCGTCGGCACGTTCGGTGCCATTGCCGAGTTCACACGCGAGCCCGGTGAGGCCTTCGATATGGAGCAGTCTCGCAACGGGATCAGCGCCGTGACGCAGAAGGGTGGGATACGCGTTGTCTCCCACCCGGATCTGCGCCTGATCGCATCGGAATCGCCGACCACGGAGAGCTGGAGCCACCGCATCGCGCTGTGTCTTCCGCATGAAGCCAGCGCCATGAGTGGTCGTACCGTGTTGACCGAGCTCGGTCCGGATGTCGAGGCGCTCCTGACGAGGGATCGCAGCGGCATCCTGTTCGACCTTGGTCTCGGAACGTTGCAGATCGACGCCTGCATCCGCGTCAGCGATGCCGATGCCGTCGCCGCACTCAGGAGCCGCACGGGCCAATCCGTGTTCGCGCCCGAAAGCGATGCCATGCGGATCATTCTGGCCGCCAATCCGCACCGCGTCTTCATCAGCCGCATCGGGCGCGCCGAGGTATTCCAGCGGATCCCGCCGCCGGGTGGGCGAAGCCCTGACGGCCCGCACACCCACGTTCTGCCAAAGCTGCTCACGCATCGCCGCACCCATGCCGCCACCGAGCCGCTACCTGAGGGGTGGATCCCCTGCGCGCATCTCTATCCTGCCCATCCGCTGCGCGATCAGCTCGGCCGCAAGCGCGCTTTCCGGCCGGATCATCACGCAGCCTTCCAGGCGCTGCTCGAACTCTATGGGCTGCCGGAGCTAACGGTGTGCAAGAGGGCCGTGGTCGAGGCGGTCGCGAAGGGGCGGGGACCTGAGATGGTGACGCTTCCGCCCGATCGCACGGCGCGCGCCACCGTTCGCGTGGCCTTGCGCCAATTGGCGGCCATGGAGCCGCACACGGCGGCACTCGCCGCCTGGCTTGCCGCCTACGACCGGCGCGATCCAGCCGAGACTGAAGATCCCATGGAGGCTCTTCACTGAGTCAGACGTGATGCCGCGTTTCAGCAAAAAATGTGCTACAAATCCCACAAGGAGATCGTTCCATGACTGTCACCATCCTGCCGCCCCACGCCGACCGTTTCCGCCTTCATCCGGTCGCGTCGCGCCTCGCGCCGATGTTCTGCTTCGCGCTGCTGACGGTGTCATGCGCGCTCGCGAGCTTCGCGCTTGCCTGCGCGACGCCGTTTGCGGCGTTCGCCGTCGTTGCCGCCGCGATGCTGCCGATGCGTCCGGCGCTGCTCGTCGTCACCGGCGCCTGGCTCGTGAACCAGACCATCGGCTTCGGCGTGCTGCATTATCCCATTGATGGCAGCACCATCGCATGGGGCTTTGTCATCGGTGCTGCCGCGTTGCTGTCGACCGCGGCGGCATCGACCGTCCTCCGCCTGCTGCCGCAGGGCCGCACGCCGCTGATGCTGGCCATCGCGCTCGTCGCCGCCTACGCCGCCTATGAGCTCGCGCTGCTTGCCGCGACGCCGTTCCTTGGCGGAGAGGGCGCGTTCACTGCGGCCATCGTGACGCGCATCGGGCTGACCAGCGCCGTCTGGCTCGCCGGCCTCGTCGCCGCCTGCGAGATCGTCCGCCTGGTCGATCCGTTCGGGCGCGCGATGCGGAACGCGTAGGACGCCTCCGGAGTCTCCAGGTCCGGTCGTTGCGATGACCGGACTTTGTGTCCCACCACCGCAGGGCACCGCGCTTCAGGCTGCGCTCAGCGTGCGGTCCGGAACGCAAGTTCGCGCAGCCGAGGCAGGGCGGTGTTGCGGTTGTCGCTGCGCCAGATCGCATGGAGCTCGGCGAAGACCGATGGTCCGAGCCTGATCGGGCGAAACACGACGTTGTCGAAACAGGCGTTGCGTGTTTCGTCCGGGACGATCGCAAGGCCGAGACCTGCGCTGACCAGCGACAGGATTGCCTGTGCCTGACTCATCGATTGCACGACCTGGGGCCGGATGCCATTGGCGTCGAACGCCGCCGTCAAGAGCGTGCGCATATATGGACCGCCCGACGAATACATGATGAAGGGCTGGCCCTCGAGATGCGACAGCTCCGGCCGGCGTCGCACCGCGAGCGGATGGTCAAGCGGCAGCGCAAGGGCAAGCCCTTCACGGAAGACGCTGGCGCTTCTAATTGGCTTCTCCGTCTCGATCGGCCGAACCAATCCGAGATCGATCCGGCCCGACCTCAGTGCATCGAGCTGCTGGCGCGATGTCAGCTCCTCAAAGGTGATCTCGATATCCGGCAGTTCATCGCGAACTCGCGTTGCGAGCCAGGGCAAATAGCCGTACGTCGTCGCGCCGACGAACCCGATTGACAGCGCTCCACCGGCGAGCGACGCGGCCTGCCGGGCCGCTTTGACCGCATGCTCGCGCTGCTGAAGCATCGTGCGGGCCTCGCTCAGGAAGGCGCGTCCGGCCGCGGTCAGCCTGACCGATCGGCTGGTGCGCTCGAGCAGCTTGACGGCGAGCGTTGCCTCCAGGATCTGGATCTGCCGGCTGAGCGGCGGCTGCGTCATATTCAGCCGCTTGGCGGCACGACCGAAATTCAGCTCATCGGCCACCGCCACGAACGCGCGTACCTGTCCGAACTCGATCATTGATACCTTTTCTGGATCAATTAAATCCAAAAATGAGTTTAGACCTGAATTGATCGCTGATCTAGCTTTCTCGCGTCCGGTCGTCGCTGGCGTTCCGGACATCCACGGTCGCCGAAGGCGGCCGGGCAAACAAAATCGGGAAAGAGGGGAGCAGCGTGGCCACGGAGCAGAAGCCGTCCGCACGGACGCATTATCGTTTCGTCACCCTGGCGTTGATCACCGTCCTGCTCGCGCTCAGCAGCGGCGACCGGGCGACGCTATCGATCGCCGGGCCGAACATGTCGAAGGCGCTCGGCATCACGCCGGTCGAGCTCGGCTGGATGTTTTCGGCGTTCGCGTGGGCCTATGTCCTTGCGCATCTTCCCGCTGGCTGGATCGCGGATCGGCTCGGTGCGAAGCAGACCATTTTGGGCGGATTGATCCTGTGGTCGCTCGTCACCTTCCTCATGAGCTGCGTCGGCTGGGCCAGCTACCCGTTCCTGGTGATGCTGATCCTGCGCTTCATGCTCGGTGTCTTCGAGTCGCCTGTCGGCCCGGCGGCCGGGCGTATCATCGCGGCGTGGTTTCCGTCCGCGGAGCGCGGCGTCGCGGGCGCCATTTTCAACAGCGCCCAATATGTCTCGCTCGTCCTCTTCACGCCGCTGATGGGCTTCCTCGATCATCGCTTCGGCTGGGAGCACATCTTCGCCGTCATGGGCGTATTGGGCTTCGCGCTCGCGGCAGTCTGGGCCGTTGCGTACTATCCGCCGACCCGGCACCCGAGGATAGGTGCTGCGGAGCTTGCTCATCTGCATGATGGAGGCGCGCTGGTGGATCTCGGCGGCGCTTCGCCGACGGCAGCAGCGGTGCAGGGGCCGCGATGGTCCGACCTCGCCGAGCTGTTCAGGAGCCGCATGCTGGTCGGCATCTTCCTGGCGCAATACGGCATCTCGTCCATCACCTGGTTCTTCGTGTCCTGGTTTCCGACCTACCTCGTCAAGGACCGCGGCCTGTCGGTGCTCGATGCGAGCCTGATCGCGACCATCCCCGCCATCTGCGGTTTCGTCGGCGGCGTTACGACAGGCTTTTTCACCGACTGGCTGTTCAAGCGCACCGGTTCGCTCAGCATCGCGCGCAAGACCCCGATCACGATCGGCCTCGTCATGACGGTCCTGATCATCGGCTGCAACTACACGAACTCCACGGTCCTGATCACCGTGCTGATGAGCGCGGCCTTCTTCGGCAAGGGTTTTGGCTCGCTGGGCTGGACGGTCGTCGCCGACACCGCGCCCAAGGAGGTGATCGGACTCACTGGCGGCGTCTTTAACGCCGTCGGCAACACCGCCGGAATCGTGACGCCTGTTGCGATCGGCTACATCCTCTCCGCCACCGGATCGTTCAACGGAGCGCTGCTGTATGTCGGCCTGCATGGGCTGCTGGCCGTGCTCTGTTACTGGGTCATCGTCGGGCCCATCGAGCGTCTCGTCATTCGCGAAGGCAGCGGGCTGATCCGCTCCGCGTCGGTCGCTGCCGAATGACATCATTTCCCGCAAATCCACCTCGATAGGAGAAAGCCATGAACTACCAGATCAACACGCGCATTATCGCCAACCCGCTCGCGGCAGGGCTCGCAGCCGGGGAAGCGACGACGGACCGGATCGCATGGGTGAGGACGTCGCTCGTCTTCCTGCCGCTCGCCCAGGCGATCAGCGATGCCAAGGTTCTCACCGGCCGGCAAAAACCCCTCACCGAGATCGCCTTCCTGTTTGCCGAGATCGAGACCGAGAACGGCCACAGCGGCATCGGCTACAGCTATTCGAAGCGCGCCGGTGGTCCGGGGCAGTTTGCGCACGCCAGGGAGATCGCCGGCGAGCTGATCGGCGAGGATCCGAGCGACATCGCGCGTCTGTGGGACAAGCTCGTCTGGGCCGGCGCCTCGGTCGGCCGCAGCGGCATGTCCACGCAGGCCATCGCCGCCTTCGACATCGCGCTGTGGGATCTCAAGGCCAAGCGCGCCAAGCTGCCGCTGGCAAAGCTGCTCGGTGCCCATCGTGACTCCGTGCGCTGCTACAACACCTCCGGCGGATACCTTTCGATGCCGATCGAGGAGGTGAAGGAGCGCGTCAGCATGGCGCTCGACAGGGGCATCGGCGCCATCAAGCTGAAGGTCGGCCAGCCCGACCCGATGGTCGACCTCAAGCGCATCGAGGCGGTTCGCAACCACATCGGCGACGTTCCGCTGGCGATCGACGCCAACCAGCAATGGGACCGCACCACGGCTCTGCGCTTCGGCCGCATCGCCGAGCAATTTAACCTGACCTGGATCGAGGAGCCGCTCGACGCCTACGACTACGAAGGTCATGCGGCGCTGGCAGCCGAGCTTGCGACCCCGATTGCGACCGGCGAGATGTTGACCAGCATCGACGAGCATTACGAGCTGATCCGCAACAATTCGGTCGATTTCATCCAGCCGGATGCGCCGCGCGTCGGCGGCATCACGCCGTTCCTCAAGATCCTCGCGCTCGCCGACCACAAGAAGCTCCAGCTCGCGCCGCACTATTGCATGGAGATCCATCTGCACCTGACCGCGGCCTATGCCCGGGAGCCCTGGGTCGAGCATTTCGAGTGGTCGGAGGCGATGTTCAACGAAAAGCTCGAGGTCGTGAACGGCCGCATGATCGTGCCGAACCGGCCGGGCCTCGGCTTCAGCCTGTCGGAGCAGGCGCGCGCCTGGGCCCGTGACGTCCACGAGGTCGGAAAGCGCCGCTGAGGGAGGATGGCCATGTACGAACCAAAGACGAAGCTTAGTCCCCTGGATCCGTCTGTCATCCGCCGGCTGAAGGATGTCTCCTCGGGTTCGCTGACCACCGAGCTGTTCAAGAAAGGCCTGCGCCAGTGCTTTCTGGTCGGGCTGGTGCCGATGAACAAGGACGCGGTCCGCTTCGCCGGTGAAGCTTTCACCATGCGGATGATCCCGGCGCGAGAGGATCTCGATACCATAGAGACACTCACGCCGTATCCGAACGCGGACAATCTGCAATGGGAAGCGGTCGAGAACATTCCGCCCGGCCATGTCCTGGTGATCGACAGCCGCAACGATCCACGCGCAGCATCGGCGGGCGCCATGCTGCCGACGCGGATGAAGGTGCGCGGCGCAGCCGCGATCGTCACCGATGGCGCGTTTCGTGACGGCCAGGAGCTGGCGCGGCTCGATTTCCCGGCCTATGCGCGGCAGGTCACCGCATCGACGCGGTTGTCCTATCATCGCGTCGCGGACCTGAATATCCCGATCGCCTGCGCCGACGTGGCGGTCTACCCGGGCGACATCATCGTCGGTGACGGTGACGGCATCACGGTCGTGCCACGGCATTTGGCCGCCGAAATGGCCGACCTCTGCGAGAGGCGGGACCAGCTCGAGAAGTACCTGTCGTATCGTATCAGTGCCGGCGAGCCGCTCTACGGCGTCTATCCGCCCACACCCGCCGTGCGCGCCGACTTTGAGGCTTGGAAAAAGGCCGGTGCGGATCCGGCGAGGGCCACGACGATCCGGGCGGGAGCCTGACATGAGCAAGACATCGCCCGCCGCCATGGAGGCGACGATCCGTCGCTATTTCGACGCCTGCAACGCCGCCGACTACGATGCCTTGATGGCCTGCTTCACGGCGGACGCGGTTCACTACTTCCCGTCCGGCTTGCCGGACATTCCATGGCGTGGCGCCGATACCATCGCGCGCAAATGGATCTGGTGCGTCGAGAATCTCGGGTCGCAATGGACGATCGAAAAGATTCTTTGCTCGTCGACGTCGCCGGAAGCCGTGATCGAATGGACGCACTGGAAGCGCAAGCAGGGCACGGCGCTTCGCGGCGACGAATGGTACGCGTTCGAAGGGGCGAGCGGTCGCATCAAGGAGATCAGGGCTTATTATGCGGCGCCCGCCGATCCATCGGCCCGGATCTGCGAGCTCGTCGATTTCGACTATCGCGATCGCGGCTATCACCTTTCGTCCGAATAGCATCGGGCGTCCATGCCGTTCCTGGGCGGCGTGGGCGCCTTCACCGCCGTCATCGTGACGCGCACCGGGCTGACCAGCGCGGTCTGGCTCGCCGGCCAGCGATGCGCGCCGTGCAGCGAAACGAGGACCTTTGCGGCGAAGCACCTCGGTGCGATCAGGGCGAAAATTGCGGAGCTGCGTGTGCTGGAAGCGAGAGTGGCGTCGCTGGTGAGCGGCTGCGAGGCGACATGCAGCGGCAGCGTCGCGCCGGACTGTGTGATCTTGCAGTCGGGATGCGGACCTCATAGCGCGCCAAGCTGAGGCGCGATCCAAGTGCGAATTCCCGCATTCCACAGGGCACAGGGCTCATGACCCGCAACGAATCGTTGACACCCGGCTGCATATGTCACCACATGTGGGCGTCACGGTTCCGCTGGATCGCAAGATTTAGTGGCTAAGAGGGAAGCCGGTGAACCGCGCGAGAGCGCGGAATTCCGGCGCTGCCCCCGCAACTGTCAGCAGCGAGCTGCTTCCGAACAATCGTCACTGGCGCCTTTCGCGCCGGGAAGACGGGAAGTGGGCGACGACCTGCGAGCCAGGAGACCTGCCGCGACAATCTGAACGTCCACGGGCGGGGTGTCCGGCGGTCGCTTGCATGCACCGCCCGGCAACTCTGCTGCCGGCGTTTCTGCAGCGTCCTTCCTTACAGCCCCGTTCAAACACAACGCGCGCATCACGGGGCCCATTGATGTCACTGAACCTGCACGACGCGGACACCGCCTCCGCACCCATCGTTCATTTGCGTCCACAATCGCTTGCGCCTGCTTCGAGCGAGCCGGCTATGCAGATCATCCGTCGCAACGGCAAGGTCTCGCCGTTCGATTCCGCCAAGATCGCGGTCGCCATGACCAAGGCTTTCCTTGCGGTCGAAGGCACCAGCGCGGTCGCCTCGCGTCGCGTCCATGAGAGCGTGGAGCAGCTCACGGCCGAAGTCGTCGCTGCGCTGATGCGGCGGGCAGGCGAGGGACGCACCTTCCATATCGAGGACGTGCAGGACCAGGTCGAGCTCGCCTTGATGCGGAGCGAGCACCACAAGGTCGCACGCGCCTATGTGCTGTACCGCGAGGAGCGGTCGCGCCAGCGCGCCGAGGAGGCGGCCGCGGAAGCGACGCCCGCTGTCGCGCCGGTCCTTCATGTCACGCTCGCCGACGGTTCGCGCGTTGGTCTCGACACCAAGCGGCTTGCGCTGATTATCGGCGAAGCCTGCGCCGGTCTCGACGGCGTCTCCGCGGCACCCGTGCTCACCGAGACCACCCGCAATCTCTACGACGGCATCAGCCAGGACGAACTGGCGCTGGCCTCGATCATGGCCGCACGCACGCTGGTCGAGCAGGAGCCGAATTATGCTTATGTCAGTGCGCGCCTGCTGCTGGACAAGCTCCGCGGCGAGGTGCTGTCCTACGTCCATGGCGTGCCGACGTCCGCCTCGCAGGCCGACATGACGATGCGCTACGTCGAATACTTCCCGGCCTATCTGAAGACCGGCATCGCCGCCGAACTGCTCGATCCTGAACTCGCCCGCTTCGACCTTGGCCGGATCGCGGCCGCGTTGAAGCCGGAACGCGACCTGAACTTCCAGTTCCTCGGTCTTCAGACGCTCTACGACCGCTACTTCCTGCACGTCCGAGGCAAGCGGATCGAATTGCCGCAGGCCTTCTTCATGCGTGTCGCGATGGGCTTGGCGGTGCGCGAAATCGATCGCGAGGCCAAGGCGATCGAGTTCTACGATCTGCTGTCATCGTTCGACTTCATGGCCTCGACGCCGACGCTGTTCAATTCGGGTACGCTGCGTCCGCAATTGTCGTCCTGCTTCCTGACCACAGTGTCGGACGACCTCGACGGCATCTTCAAGTCAATCAAGGACAATGCGCTGCTCGCAAAATATTCCGGCGGTCTCGGCAACGACTGGACCCCGGTTCGTGGCCTCGGCGCCCACATCAAGGGCACCAACGGCGAAAGCCAGGGCATCATCCCATTCCTGAAGGTCGCCAACGACACCGCGATTGCCGTCAACCAGGGCGGTAAGCGCAAGGGCGCCGTCTGCGCCTATCTGGAGACATGGCACGTCGATATCGAGGAATTCCTCGACCTGCGCAAGAACACCGGTGACGACCGCCGCCGCACCCACGACATGAACACCGCCAATTGGGTGCCGGACCTGTTCATGCAGCGCGTCGATGCCGATGGCGAATGGACGCTGTTCTCGCCTGACGAGACGCCCGATTTGCACGATCTCTATGGCGAGGCGTTCAAGACGGCTTACGAGGCCTATGAGGCCAGGGCGAAGGCCGGCGGCATGCGCGTCTTCAAGACCGTGCGCGCGAGCGACCTCTGGCGTCGCATGTTGACCATGCTGTTTGAGACCGGTCATCCCTGGATCACCTTCAAGGACCCCTGCAATCTGCGTTCGCCGCAACGCCACGCGGGCGTGATCCATTCCTCGAACCTCTGCACCGAGATCACGCTGAACACCTCGGGCGACGAGGTCGCGGTCTGCAATCTCGGCTCCGTCAACATGCTCAACCATGTCGGGCCTGATGGTGTCGACCAGGCCAAGCTGAAGCGGACGGTGACCACCGCCGTCCGGATGCTCGACAACGTCATCGACATCAATTTCTACACGATCCCCGAAGCGCGCCGCTCCAACATGCGTCATCGTCCCGTCGGGCTCGGCCTGATGGGCTTTCAGGAAGCGCTTCAGGTCCAGCGCATTCCGACCGCGTCCGACGCGGCCGTGGCGTTTGCCGACACCAGCATGGAGGCAATCTCGTTCCACGCGATCGAAGCGTCGTCCGATCTCGCCGCGGAGCGCGGACGCTATCCGAGCTTCGAGGGCTCGCTGTGGTCGAAGGGCGTCTTGCCGCTCGACTCCATCCAGCTTCTCGCCGACGCGCGCGGTGGTCTCGACGTCGATCGCTCCGCAACGCTCGACTGGGACGGCCTCCGCAAGAAGGTCACGTCCAGCGGCATGCGCAACTCGAACGTCATGGCGATCGCGCCAACGGCGACGATCTCCAACATCTGCGGCGTCTCGCAGTCGATCGAGCCGAACTATCAGAACCTGTTCGTGAAATCGAACATGTCCGGGGACTTCACGGTCGTGAACGAGTTCCTGGTCCGCGACCTCAAGGCGAGGGGGCTTTGGGACGAGGTCATGGTCTCCGACCTCAAATATTTCGACGGCAGCGTCGGCCAGATCGACCGCGTTCCTGACGATCTGAAGGCGCTCTACGCCACCGCCTTCGAGATCGACAGCGCCTGGCTGATCGAGGCGGCCGCGCGCCGGCAGAAATGGATCGACCAGTCGCAGTCGCTCAACCTCTACATCGCCAATCCCTCCGGCAAGAAGCTCGATGCGCTCTACCGGCTGGCCTGGCGACGCGGGTTGAAGACGACCTATTACCTGCGCTCCCGCAGCGCCACGCATGTCGAGAAATCGACGCTGAAGGGCACTGACGGAAAGCTCAATGCGGTGTCCGCGTCAGTGGCAGTGTCGCACGCGCCGATCATGATGCCGACCGCAGCAACGCCGGACCTCGACGGCATCAAGGCCTGCCGGATCGACGATCCCGAATGCGAAGCGTGCCAGTGAGGAGATGACGATGCTCGACTGGTCCGATACCGAAACCACAGCGGCCGCTCCTGCCGTCTCAAGTCTCGCCACCGCACTGCGTCCGCAGACCCAGCTCAAGCTCGAGCCGGCCGACCCGACCGGCCTAGGTGCGATCGACCGCGCCGGCGGCCGCGTCTCCGTCGACGAGAAGCGGATGATCAACTGCCGCGCCGACGTCAACCAGCTGCTTCCGCTGAAGTACAAATGGGCCTGGGAGAAGTATCTCTCAGGCTGCAACAATCACTGGATGCCGACCGAAGTTTCGATGCAGGCCGACATCGCGCTATGGAAGTCGCGGGACGGGCTGACCGAGGACGAGCGGCGCGCGATCAAGCGCAATCTCGGATTCTTCGCGGCTTCCGAATCGCTGGTCGCCAACAACATCGTGCTGGCGATCTACCGTCACCTCACCAATCCGGAGTGCAGGCAGTACCTCCTTCGGCAGGCCTTCGAGGAGGCGGTTCACACCCACACCTTTCAGTATATCGTGGAAAGCCTCGGCCTCGACGAAGGCGAGCTGTTCAACATGTACCGCGAGGTGCCGTCGATCACGGACAAGGCGGCCTGGGCGCTCAAGCACACGCAGCACCTGGACGATCCATCGTTCCAGACGGGGACGCCGGATAGCGACCGCGCCTTCCTGCGCGATCTCGTCGCCTTCTACGTCGTGTTCGAGGGCATGTGGTTCTACACCGGCTTCGCGCAGATCCTGTCGCTCGGCCGCCGCAACAAGATGGTCGGCATCGCCGAGCAGTATCAATACATCCTGCGCGACGAGAGCATCCATCTCAACTTCGGCATCGACGTGATCAACCAGATCAAGATCGAGAACCCACATCTGTGGACGGCAGCGTTCCAGGACGAGATCCGCGGCATGATCCGCGACGCAGCCGAATTGGAGGCCGCCTACGGACGGGACACGATGCCGCGCGGCTTCCTCGGCCTGAATGCTGCGCTGTGCGAGCAGTACATGCACTTCATCGCCAACCGGCGCTGTGCGCAGATCGGGCTCGCTCCGGTGTTCGCCGAGGTCGAGAACCCGTTCCCGTGGATGTCCGAGGCAATGGATCTGAAGAAGGAGAAGAACTTCTTCGAGACCCGCGTCATCGAATACCAGAATGGTGGTGCGCTGACTTGGGAATAGCACCGATCATGACTATGCCGCGGGCGTGCCACCTGTGCTAAACGGTGGCACGCGTACGACTGCAGGGGGATGAGGTGGAGATCCGACGAGACGATCCGACGGCGCCCTATGTCGCCGACTTGTTGGCACATCATCTCGAGGAGCTGCGCAGCGTCATGGCCGAGCGCGCCTTCGCTCTCGATGCCACCGGCCTTTCGGCTGCCTCCGTGACCTTCTGGACGGCTTGGCAGGACGATGTCCTGCTCGGGTTCGGTGCGCTGAAGGAGCTGGATCATACGCATGGCGAGGTGAAGTCGATGCGTGCCGCTCCCGCTGCACGGGGCACCGGGGTAGGGCGCGCACTGCTGAGCCATATCATCGCCGAAGCCCGCAGGCGGGGTTACGTGCACCTCAGCCTGGAGACCGGCACGGCAGCCCTGCACGCGCCCGCCATCTCGCTCTACCGCAGCGCCGGTTTCGTCTCCTGCGCGCCGTTCGCCGACTATGAGGCGAGCCCGCACAACCAGTTCATGCGGCTCGACCTGACGGATTGAGCTGGGCGCTTGGCGCTCATCAGTCCCGCCTCAGGATGACGGTGTTGGTACTGCGGGCCGCCGCGACTCAGGTGAGGCACACTCCGTTCCTGAGACCCGCGCTGGGGTGCGCCGAAACAGATTTGAAATCTAAAGTTGTGGATTGTCATAATCACGAGGGTATCGCAGTAAGCCAACCCGTGTCTTTCCGGTAACGTTTGTGCTGTCTCTGCAACACCCATCTTGGATTAAACCCTTATCTCCGTCCGTTCGCATCAGCGCCGCTTTTTAGCCACACCCGAACATGAATAAAATCGCTCTAAAGTTTGAAGGGCATCGGCGGTCTTCGAAGGACGGGAAATCCCAAGGTCGATTCAAATCTTGGCTCTGATTTTTCGGGTCTGAAAAGGTTGGCCGGGGAAACTGGTTTGCGATGGACGCAAAGACCGACATCAAGCAGAGGCTGCCGAGCCGTCACGTGACGGAAGGCCCGACGCGCGCGCCGCACCGGTCCTACTTCTACGCCATGGGTCTGACCACCGACCAGATCCACCAGCCCTTCGTCGGCGTCGCCTCCTGCTGGAACGAGGCCGCCCCCTGCAACATCTCCCTGATGCGCCAGGCCCAGGCGGTGAAAAAGGGCGTGGCATCCGCCGGCGGCACCCCCCGTGAATTCTGCACCATCACCGTCACCGACGGCATCGCCATGGGCCATGACGGCATGCGCTCGTCGCTGCCGTCGCGCGAGTGCATCGCCGATTCCGTCGAGCTGACCGTGCGCGGCCACGCCTATGATGCGCTCGTGGGCCTTGCCGGTTGCGACAAGTCGCTGCCGGGCATGATGATGGCGATGGTCCGTCTCAACGTGCCCTCGATCTTCATTTACGGCGGCTCGATCCTGCCCGGCAATTTCCGGGGACAGCAGGTCACCGTGCAGGACATGTTCGAGGCGGTCGGCAAGCACTCGGTCGGCGCCATGTCGGACGAGGACCTCGACGAGATCGAGCGCGTGGCGTGCCCCTCGGCGGGCGCCTGCGGCGCACAGTTCACCGCCAACACCATGGCGACCGTCTCCGAGGCGATCGGCCTGGCGCTGCCGTACTCGGCCGGCGCCCCGGCACCGTATGAAATCCGCGACGCTTTCTGCATGACCGCGGGCGAGAAGGTCATGGACCTGATCGCCTCCAACCTCCGGCCGCGCGACATCGTGACACGGAAGGCGCTGGAGAACGCCGCCGCCGTGGTCGCGGCGTCCGGCGGCTCGACCAATGCTGCGCTGCACCTGCCGGCGATCGCGCATGAGTGCGGCATTAAGTTCGACCTGTTCGACGTCGCCGAAATCTTCAAAAAGACACCATATGTCGCGGATTTGAAGCCGGGTGGCCGTTATGTCGCCAAAGACATGTTTGAAGTAGGTGGCATACCGCTTCTGATGAAGACGCTGCTCGACAACGGATTTCTCCACGGCGACTGCATTACGGTCACCGGTCGAACGATCGCCGAAAACCTCAAAAGCGTTAAGTGGAATCCGCACCAGGATGTGGTGCACCCGGCAGACAAGCCGATCACCGTCACCGGTGGTGTGGTTGGTCTGAAGGGCAATCTGGCGCCAGAAGGTGCGATCGTGAAAGTCGCGGGAATGTCTAACCTGAGGTTCACCGGTCCGGCGCGATGCTTCGACCGGGAGGAGGACGCCTTCGAGGCCGTCCAGAACCGCACCTACAGGGAAGGCGAAGTCATCGTGATCCGCTACGAGGGCCCCAAGGGCGGTCCCGGCATGCGGGAAATGCTCCAGACCACCGCGGCGCTGACGGGCCAGGGCATGGGCGGTAAGATCGCGCTCATCACCGACGGCCGCTTCTCCGGCGCCACCCGCGGCTTCTGCATCGGCCATGTCGGGCCGGAAGCCGCCATCGGCGGCCCGATCGGGCTGCTCGAGGATGGCGACATCATCGAGATCGACGCGGTCGTAGGTACCCTTAACGTAAAATTGAGCGACCAAGAGCTCGCCCAGCGCAAGACCAAATGGAGCGCTCGCGCGACTAACCACACGTCGGGTGCGCTCTGGAAGTATGCTCAGCAGGTTGGACCAGCGGTCGGTGGGGCAGTAACCCATCCGGGCGGCGCGCACGAGAAACAGTGCTATGCGGACATCTAGGCGTGCCATAGTTGCGTTTGTGTTGGGGGTCGGTGCGCTGGCCGCGCCGGCGCTCGCCTTTGACGGTTCGGCCAGCAAGGACGCGGCCCTCCCGGTCGTGACCGCCTTGCCGGGCGCCGCGGGTGCCGTGCGCAGCAAGGTGGCGGCACCGGCGACCACGCCCCAGGAAACCTCGCTCAGCGCCCTGCAATATGCCGCCGAAGGCGGTCATCCCGGCGCTCAGTTCAAGCTCGGCCGCATGTATGCCAACGGCGACGGCGTCGCCCAGGACGATGTGCGCGCCTTCGAATATTTCAGCCGCATCGCCAATGCGCATGCCGAGGACAGCCCGTCGGCGCCGCAGGCGCAGGTCGTGGCCAACGCCTTCGTCGCGCTCGGCCGCTACTATCTGAGCGGTATCCCGAACTCGAAGATCAAGCCGGATTCGGACCGGGCGCGGGAGATGTTCTCCTATGCGGCCTCCTATTTCGGCAATGCGGATGCGCAGTACGATCTCGCCCGGCTGTATCTGAAGACCCCGGACGCCTCGCGCGAGGATTTCCGCTATGGCGCGCGCTGGCTCGGCCTTGCCGCCCAGAAGGGCCAGCACGAGGCGCAGGCGCTGCTCGGCCAGATGCTGTTCAATGGCGACCGCCTGCCGCGGCAGGCCGCGCGTGGCCTGATGTGGCTGACGCTGGCGCGTGACAGCGCCGGTATCGAGGAAACCTGGATCAAGGAAAGCTACAACCGCGCTTTCGCCAAGGCCTCGGACGACGACCGCGCCATGTGCCTGCAAATGCTGGAACAGTGGGTGCAGGGCGTTCAGGGCCGCCGGTAGTAGGTACCCCCGCCGGGTAGGTTAGCCCGCGGCTGCGCAAAGCGCAGTCCGCCGGCGCCATCCAGCACCTCCAGGCATCGGCTCAAGCCGCCTCCAGATCCAGATCCGCCCATACCGGCACGTGGTCCGACGGCTTCTCCCAAGCCCGCACATAGCTGTCGATGCCGACATTGGCGAGCCGGTCGCTGGCCTGCGGCGACAGCAGCAGATGGTCGATCCTCAAGCCATGGTTCTTCTGCCAGGCGCCGGCCTGGTAGTCCCAGAAGGTGTAGAGCCCGGGCTCGTCGGTGACCGCGCGCAGCGCGTCGGTGAGGCCGAGGCCCAGCAGGGACTGAAAGCTCTCCCGCGTCTCGGCCTTGAACAGGGCGTCCTCGGTCCAGGCGGCGGGATTATGGACGTCGCGGGCATGCGGGATAACGTTGAAGTCGCCTGCGAGGATCAGCGGCTCCTCGGCCTTGAGGCGCTCCCTCGAATACTCAAGAAGCCGCGACATCCATTTGAGCTTGTAAGGATATTTCTCGGTCCCGACCGGATTGCCATTGGGCAGATAGAGGCAGGCGATGCGCAGCACGCCGTGCTTGAGCGTGACCACGCCCTCGAGGAAACGGGCATGGGCATCCTCGTCGTCGCCGGCGAGGCCCGACTTGGTCTCGTCGAAGCGGAGCTTCGAGAGCAAAGCGACGCCGTTGAAGGTCTTCTGACCGTGGGTGACCACGTTGTAGCCGAGCGCCTCGATCTCTAGCCGGGGGAAGGCTTCGTCGACGCATTTGATCTCCTGCAGGCAGACGATGTCGGGCTGGCACTCCTTCAGCCAGGTCAACAGCAGGTCGATCCGCTGCCGGACCGAGTTCACGTTCCAGGTAGCAACTCTGATGGGCATTGGTGGGGCTCCGGGCAGGGGCCATGGTTAGAACAAACTGCAAACGCGCCCGTCAAGGACGCCGCAAAATCTCCCACAAAATTAACCCGGCTTAAGCCGGGCTCGGGCCACTGATACCGAAAAGGTTTTTCGAATGGGATGGCCGGACAAATCCATGAAGCAAGCTGAGCCGCGCGACGGCCTGATCGGCGCGTTCCTGTACTGGCTCGGCGGCTTCGAGATCGAGGACGGCCTGACCGCCGATCTCAGCGAGCGCGAGCTGCGCCGCATCCGCGCCAAGCAGATCGACGCGGTGATGCGCGCGATCCCGGTGACCATGGCCGTCACCATGCTCAACGTCGCCATCGTGCTGATCCTGTTCTGGGGCAGGGGCTGGAACGATTTCCTCGCAATCTGGGGCATGACCCTCGCCGTCACCGCCTCGCTTGCCGTGCGCGCGTGGCGGCGGTCGCATCAAAGCCCGCCGCAGGAAGCGTCACCGCGCGCCGCGCGGCAAATGCTGCGGCAGGCGTTCTTCCTCGCGGCGATCTGGGGCACGCTGCCGCTCGCGCTGTTCAGCCGGGTCGAGCCGACCAGTCAGCTCATCCTGGCCTGCCTGATGGTCGGCATGATGTCCGGCGGCGCCGTCACGCTGTCGACCTTCCCGCGCGCGGGCCTCGTCTATCTCGCGACCGTGACGATGGCCTGTGCCGGCGCGCTGTTCCTGTGCGGCACCGGGCCGTATCTGCTGACCGCGGTGTTCCTGCTGCTGTTCGCGTTCTTCATGGCGCGCAACATCGTCTCACAGGGCAATCTGTTCCTCGGCAATCTCAAGGCCCGGCTCGAGCTCGAACGTCAGACCGAGATCATCTCGCTGCTGCTGAAGGACTTTCAGGAGAACGCCAGCGACTGGTTGTGGCAGACCGACGCCGAAGGGCATCTCGTCGACGTGCCCCAACGCTTCGCCGAAGTGGCGCAGCTTCCGCTTCCGCTGCTGAAGGGCTCGCATTTCGTCGACGTGCTCGACATGCTCTGTCCCGACGACAAGAGCGCAGCCTACAACGTCGTCGGCCTGATGGAGCAGAGCGAGCCGCTGCACGAGATGAACCTCAAGGTCGTCGCCGGCGGCGAGGCGCGGCTGTGGTCGCTGACCGCGAAGCCGGCCTACGACCGCGACGGCCAGTTCCTCGGCTATCGCGGCTTCGGCCGCGACGTCACCGAGCGCTGGCGCGCGGAAAAGGCGGAGGCCGAGAGCCGCGCGAAGTCCGACTTCCTCGCGGTGATGAGCCACGAGATCCGCACGCCCATGAACGGCGTGCTCGGGCTTGCCAGCATGCTGCTGGAAACCAAGCTCGATCCGGAGCAGCACGAGGCCGTCACCTCGATCCGCGAGTCCGGCGACAATCTGCAGCGCATCCTCAACGATATCCTCGATCTGTCAAAGCTCGAGGCCGGTCGCTTCGCGTTCGAGGCGATCGACTTCGCCCCGCAGGCGCTGGTCGAGACGGTTGCGACCGTCGTGCGCGCAGGCGCCAAGAGCAAGGGGCTCGCCGTCAAGGTCGAGCTCGATCCGAACCTGCCGCCGACGCTGCGCGGTGATGTCGCGCGGATTCGGCAGGTGCTGCTCAACCTCGCCTCCAACGCGGTAAAGTTCACCGACGAAGGCGAGGTGACGATCAAGGCCACCTGCCAGGCGCGCCGCGATCTGCTTGCGACCGTCGAATGGACCGTGACCGACAGCGGCATCGGCATTGCGCCCGAGAAGCTCGGGGAGCTGTTCTCCGACTTCGCGCAGGCCGACGCCTCGATCAGCCGCCGCTTTGGCGGCACCGGACTAGGGCTTGCGATCTCCCGGCGCATCATCGAGCAGATGGGCGGCACCATCGGCGTCACCTCGACGCCGGGCGAGGGCTCGACCTTCCGCTTCACGCTGGTGCTGCCCTGGAGCCAGGCGCAGGCCTTCGACCAGGCCGCGGGCAGCGATGAAGCCGACGAGCTCAAGGCGCGGATCGCGGGGCTCGACCGGCCGCTGAGGGTGCTGGTGGCCGAGGACGATGCCGTCAACCGCATGGTCGTGACCAAGATGTTGGGGGCGTTCGACGTCGAGCTGCGCGTCGTCACCGACGGCGTCCAGGCGGTCGAGGCTGCATCGGAGAGCGATTACGATGTCGTGCTGATGGACGTGCGCATGCCGGACATGGACGGCCTTGCCGCGACGCGGGCGATCCGCGCTCAAGGCGGGCGTTTCGAAGCCTTGCCGATCGTCGCGCTGACCGCCAACGCCTTCCCCGAGGACGTCAAGATCTGCCGCGAGGCCGGCATGTCGGATTTTTTGGCAAAGCCGCTGCGTAAGCCCGCACTCGCGGCCGCCTTGTTGCGCGCGCTCGACGGCCACATGATGTCGGAGGGCGCGCCGCTTCAGCCGGAGCTGACGCCGCTCGACGTCGAGTGGACGGACGAGGAAAGGCAGATGACCGGCGTCTAGCCGGTCAGATCGAGAAGCTGGTCCCGCAGCCGCAGGACGGCTACGGGCGCGTGCGCCGGCAATGTAACGCGGCGCCGTTACAGTTTTCCATAGACGCGCCCGGCGACCGCCCTCAGGCGCTCGACCGAGCCGGACTCGGGATGCGGCTTGACCGGCGCGAACAGGATCGAAGCCTGCCTGCCGTTCTTCCAGACATAGATGTTAACGGCGTTGCCGTTGCCCTTGGTGCAGGAATGCTCGCCGAACGCTTCACTGCCGAGCTCGGGTATCGTCAAATGTTTGCAGGGGCCCGCGCGCTTCATCATGCCGATGACCGTGTCGCGCGACATCGCGATCACCGCGACGGTCATGGTATTGGCCTCGCGATCGAACATCATGCAGCTGCCGGCGCCGGTCCGCTGGACCGTCAGCGTGCTCTTGTCGAGAAAGCCGTCGGCATCGGCGGCCGTGAGCCACTCGCAATTGCCAAACCGCTCGCTGCTCTTGCTCACGTTGGCGATGGCAACGCGCGCGGCATCTGTGAGCGGTCCGAGCAGCGCGTCGTCGGCACGCCGGCCGATCGGATAGACGCTGATCTGCAGAATGTAATCGCCGGACAAGGCGACGACCGAGGCTTCCTGGCGTTCCGCGCTGGCGGCGCTCGTTCCGCCCTGGCCTTCGTCGCCGGTCCCCGCGACCGCGTTCAGCGGCATGCGCTCACCAAGCGTCTTGACGAAGGTCGCGTACAATTCCCTGGCGCGGTCGTTGTCGGGATTGCGGAACACGGTCAACATCATCGTGTCGCCGCGCCCGCCCTGGTAGATGCAGCCGCGGCCGTCCTGATTTGAAATCAGTGACCATTTGAGCGCCGGCATCGCGCGGGCGAGCTCCTGGGCGCTGATGAACGGGCAGGTTTCGGCCGCGCGCGCGGGAAGCACCGGGACGGCTGCGATTGCAAGGAATAGAGCGAGGCAACAGAACAGACGATCGAAAATGCGCATTGGATAATTTAATACCGCTATTGGCGCCGCTGACGAGATTTAAGCTTTCTAGAATGATTGGACAGGGGCCGCTTCGGCGTCAGACTGTATCGGACCCGCCGAGCCCCCTTGGGGACCTCGCGATGATCGCAACTTACCCCTGATTTGCCCGACGCGTCAAACAGTTTTCGTAAAGTCCGAAATGCATCGCGCCGGCTCCCGGCTACTTTGCATGGGGTTGTTTTTCAGATTTTAAGTCGGGCTAGATCGAGAAGCTGGTCCCGCAGCCGCAGGACGCCGTCGCATTGGGATTGTTGACGCGGAACGAGGCGCCGATCAGATCGTCGACAAAATCGACCTGCGAGCCCGCCAGGAACGGCTGGGAGGCGGAATCGACCAGCACGACCGCATTCTCCTGCTCGATCACAAGATCGTCGTCGGTGCGGTCGCGGTCGATGTCGAACTTGTACTGGAAGCCCGAGCAGCCGCCGCCCTCGACGGAGATGCGCAGCATCGCGCCAGAACCTTCGCCCTTGAGGATCTCCCCAATCCGGCGTGCGGCGCGGTCACTGATGGTCACGTCAGTCGTCATAGTTCATCTCCGATAGTCCCGCGGTCATACCAAGTTCACTTGCCCAATTCATTTGGTATCCCGCGTCCGGCATAGTTAAGTGCAAGCATACGCAGAATCAAATGGATAGGGACTAAATTCGTCGTGTCCGTCGGAATGGCAGCCCCCCGTGCGCCCTATGCCTGCGACCCCGACCGCAGCCGCGGCCGGCTGGTCGTGGAGCCGCCGAGCCGGACCCGCAGCCCGTTCCGGCGGGATTGCGACCGGGTGATCCATTCCACCGCGTTCCGCCGCCTGAAGTACAAGACCCAGGTCTTCGTGTTCCACGAGGGCGACCACTACCGCACCCGGCTGACCCATTCGCTGGAGGTGGCGCAGATCGCTCGCGCCCTGGCCCGGCAGCTCGGACTGGACGAGGACCTCACGGAAACGTTGGCGCTGGCTCATGATCTCGGCCATCCGCCGTTCGGCCACGCCGGCGAGCGGGCGCTGGATGCCTGCCTGAAGGATTTCGGCGGCTTCGACCACAACGCCCAGACCTTGCGGGTCGTTGCGTCGCTCGAGCACCGCTATCCGGAGTTCGACGGTCTCAACCTGACCTGGGAGTCGCTGGAGGGCATCGTCAAGCACAACGGCCCGCTGACGGATCGCAGCGGCGCGCCGGTCGGGCCCTATCGCGAGCATGGCATTCCGGTCGGCATCGCCGACTACATCAAGACCTACGATCTCGAATTGTGGAGCTTCGCCTCGCTGGAGGCGCAGGTTGCCGCGATCGCCGACGACATCGCCTATGATGCCCACGACATCGATGACGGTCTGCGCGCCGGCCTGTTCCATCTCGATGATCTCAAGGTGATGCCGCTGACCGCGGAGATCATTGCCGAGACCTCGGCGCATTATCCCGATCTCGAAGACGTCAGGCGCGGCGCCGAGCTGGTGCGCGAGCTGATCTCGCACCTGATCGGTGCGGTGTATTCGGAGGCGCAGAAGAACCTCGCCGCCGTGAAACCGCAATCGGCCCAGGACGTGCGCCGGCAGAGCCGGGCGCTGGTCACGTTCCCGGCGGCGGTTGCCGAGGAGGAGGCCGCCATCAAGCGCTTCCTCTATCAGCACATGTACCGCCACAAGCGGGTGATGCGGGTGATGGGGGAGGCGGAACAGATTCTGTTCGACCTGTTCGCAAAATACCTGACATCGCCCGGTGAGCTGCCACCGGAATGGCTGCTGGGGGCGGAGGCGGACAATGAGGGCGACCGGGCCCGCCGGATCGGCAATTTCATTGCCGGAATGACCGACCGTTTCGCCTTGACCGAGCACCAGCGGCTCTTTGACTCGACCCCGGATTTGCGTTAGGCGGCGGCCATGCCCGACACATCCTCAGCACCGCACCTGTTCGCCGACGTGCTCGCACGCGTGCACGCCGCCTGCCGCGCGCTCGCAGCGGACGCCAACTGGCCCGAGGGTATCGATTTCTCCCGCGTGGTGGTCGAGCCGCCGCGCGACGCCTCCCATGGCGACATGGCGACCAACGCCGCCATGGTGCTTGCGAAAGAGGCAAAGGCAAAGCCCCGCGACCTCGCCGAGCAGATCGCCGAGCGGCTCCGTGCCGACGCGCTGATCGCCAAGGTCGACGTCGCCGGCCCCGGCTTCATCAATCTGACGCTGAAGCCGGCCGCCTGGGCCGAGGCGCTGCGGACGGTGCTGCGCGAGGGGGCTGACTACGGCCGCGTCCACGGTGGCACCAAGGTCAATGTCGAATACGTCTCGGCGAACCCGACCGGACCGATGCATGTTGGCCATTGCCGCGGCGCCGTGTTCGGCGACGCGCTCGCAAGCCTGCTCCAGTTCGGTGGCCACGACGTCACCCGCGAATACTACATCAACGATGCCGGCGCCCAGGTCGACGTGCTCGCGCGTTCCGCCTTCCTGCGGTACCGCGAGGCACTTGGCGAAAACATCGGCGCGATCCCGGAAGGCCTTTACCCCGGCGACTATCTGAAGCCGGTGGGCGCGGCGCTGGCGAAGGAGCACGGCGACAAGCTGCTCGCGATGAGCGAGGCCGAGTGGCTGCCGACGGTGCGCGCCAAGGCAATCGCGATGATGATGGACGAGATCAAGGACGATCTCGCCGCCCTCAACATCCGCCACGAGGTGTTCTTCTCCGAGCGCTCGCTGATCGAGACCGGCAACAACAAGGTCGCCGAGACCATCGATTTCCTGAAGGCCAAGGGCGACATCTATGAAGGCCGCCTGCCGCCGCCGAAGGGCGCGCCGGTCGAGGATTGGGAAGACCGCGAGCAGCTGCTGTTCAAGGCGACGGCTTACGGCGACGATGTCGATCGTCCGCTGATCAAGTCGGATAATTCCTACACCTACTTCGCTTCCGACATCGCCTACCACAAGAACAAGTTCGACCGCGGCTTTGCCGAGATGATCGACGTCTGGGGCGCCGACCATGGCGGCTACATCAAGCGCATGCAGGCGGCGGTGAAGGCGACGACATCAGGCAAGGGCGCGCTCGACGTCAAGATCGTCCAGCTCGTGAAGTTGCTGCGCAACGGCGAGCCGGTGAAAATGTCGAAGCGGAGCGGGGACTTCGTCACCTTGCGTGAGGTGGTGGATGAGGTCGGCCAGGACGCCGTCCGCTTCATGATGCTCTACCGTAAGAACGACGCGGTGCTCGACTTCGACCTCGCCAAGGTCATGGAACAGTCGCGCGACAACCCGGTATTCTACGTCCAGTACGGCCACGCCCGCGGCCACTCGATCTTCCGCAACGCCCGGGCCGAGGTGTTCCCGGAACTGCCTGAGGATACCGGCAAGCGGATCGCGTGGCTCGGCGAGTCGGCGGTGGAACGGCTGTCGGACCCGGTCGAGCTTGAGCTGCTCAAGCGCCTCGCAATTTTTCCGCGCATGCTGGAGGCCGCCGCCGCGGCCCATGAGCCGCACCGAATTGCCTTCTATCTCTATGACTTAGCGAGCGAATTTCACGCACTTTGGACGAAGGGGCGCGATTTGCCCTATTTACGCTTCATTATCAATAATGATGCAGATCTTACAAAGGCGCGACTGGCCATGGTCCAGGGCGTCGTCTCTGTCCTGGCATCGGGCCTCGCCATCCTCGGCGTCCATGCTCCGGACGAGATGCGGTAGTTTGGGGCGAACTACTTAAGGGGAATTTTGGGGGTAACCGGCAGAAGCCGGACCGCTTAGACTTGGTTGAATGCCTTGTGGGTCGAAAGCCGCGCCTTGGTCGAGGGGCGCGCGGCTTTCCCGAAGGGACGCATCATCACGATGGCCGAACGATATCAGGACAGAACGTTTCCTTCCGATGGCTATGGTCGCGGTGGCGATCAGCATGGGAAGGCGGAAAACGATCCCTTGGCCGAACTCGCCCGCCTGATCGGACAGACCGATCCATTCGCTGCGCAGGGGAGACCGAGCGCGCAGCCGCCGGCACCGCCAGCCCAGAGCTATCAGGACCACGACTATCCACAGGACGACTATCGGCAGGATTATGCCGAGCAGGCGCCGCCGGCTCCGCCCGGGCCGCCCTCATGGATGCGGCGCGCCAACGTGCAGCCGCAGCCCGCGCCCGAGCAGCCCGACTATCCCGTTTCTGTGAACCCGGTTCATCCATTGCACCGCTATTCAGCCCAGCCGACCGCGCCCGAGCCTGATTTCCATCAGCCGCAGGCCTATCAGGACCACGCTTACCAGGATCAGGCCCATCAAGCGCAGGCCTATCAGGATCAGGCCCATCAGGGCCGCGCTCACCAGCAGCATGATCAGGCTTACCAGGAGCAAGCCTATCAGGAGCCGCATCAGCCGCCCGATCCGGCGCGCTACGACGACGCGCTCTATGGACGGCTGGAGGGCGGCGAGCAGGATTATCAGCGCGATCCCGCCTATCCGGACGATCCTTACGCGTTCCAGAGCGACTATCCCGAGGCCGATCTCGACGAGCCGAAGAAGCCGCGCGGCGGCATGATGACGGTCGCAGCGATCCTCGCGCTTGCCGTGGTCGGCACTGGCGCGGCCTTCGCCTACAAGACCTATGTCGGTTCGCCCCGCAGCGGCGAGCCGCCGATCATCAAGGCGGACAACACGCCGACCAAGATCGTGCCGGCGCCGACCGACTCCTCGGCGAAGGTGCCGGATCGCATGGCGAGCGGCGATGGCTCCGAGAAGATCGTGCCGCGCGAAGAGGCGCCTGTCGACGTCGCTGCCAAGGCGGGCGGTCCGCGCGTGGTATTCCCGCCGCTGAATCAGAACGCGAACCCGCCGTCGGTGGCGAGCGTCGCGCCGTCCACGATCCCGCCGCCAAGCGCGGGTCCGATCCCGAGCAACGGCACGCTGCCGGCCAACACGCCGCGCGCGATCAGGACTGTGGCCGTGAGGGCCGATCAGACCGATAGCACCGCGCCGCAATCCGCGGCCGCCAAGCCGGCGGCAGCCGCGCCGAAGCCCGTTGCCGCGCCCGCCGCACCGCCAGCGCCGCGCAATCCGCCGACTTCGGCCAATGCCAGTGCCAACCAGCCGCTCTCGCTTGCGCCGCAATCGACGCCGGTTGCGGAGGTGCCGCAGCGGATGGCTGCGACCAACCCGACGCAAATCACGCCCGCCAGCAATGGTGGCGGCGGCTACGTCGTGCAGGTCTCCTCGCAGCAGAGCGAGGACAGCGCGGCCGCGTCCTACCGGGTGCTTCAGAGCAAATATGGCAGCGTGCTTGGATCGCGCTCGCCGGTGATCAAGCGGGTTGATCTGACCGACAAGGGCAAGGGGGTCGTCTATCGCGCTTTCGCCGGACCCTACGGTTCGGCCGAGGAAGCGACGCAGGCTTGCAACAGCCTGAAGTCCGCTGGCCTGTCCGCCTGCTTCGTCCAGAGGAATTAACGGCCGTTTCCTTGACCCCCTCGCGGGGCAGGGTTAATCGGCCGTTATGAGCACGCGGGCCTTCATTACCGGTGTATCCGGAACGGAACTAACCGCCGCCGAGCGGGAGTTTATTCGTGCCGAACGCCCATGGGGCTTCATCCTCTTCAAGCGCAATGTTGAGGCGCCGGCTCAAGTTGCTGCGCTGGTTGAGGAATTGCGGGCGGCTGCGGGCGCAGCTGACGCGCCTGTCCTGATCGACCAGGAGGGTGGCCGGGTGCAGCGGCTGGGCCCGCCGCACTGGCCGGTCTATCCGCCGGGCGCGATTTTCTCGACCTTGTACGACGCTGATTCGGTACTTGGATTGACGGCTGCGCGCCTCAGCGCCCGGCTGATTGCGTCGGATCTCGCCGATCTCGGCATTACCGTGGATTGCCTGCCGCTGGCTGACGTGCCGGTGCCGGGTGCCGATGCCGTCATTGGGAACAGGGCCTACGGCACCGAGCCGGGCAAGGTCGCCGCGATCGCGCGCGCGGTCACCGAGGGCCTGGAGCAGGGCGGCGTGCTGCCGGTTCTGAAGCACATTCCCGGACATGGACGCGCCACCGCCGACACCCATTTCAAGCTGCCGACGGTCGATGCTCCGAGGGACGAGCTCGACCGGACCGACTTTGCGGCATTCAAGCCGCTGGCCGACCTGCCGATGGCCATGACTGCACATGTTGTGTTTAGCGCGGTCGACCCCGCCCATCCGGCGACGACTTCTGCGACAATGATCACTCAGGTGATTCGCGGCGTGATCGGGTTCCAGGGTTTGTTAATGAGTGATGACGTGTCGATGAACGCGCTGTCGGGGAATATCGCCGAACGGACCCGCGCCATCTTCGCGGCCGGCTGCGACATGGCCCTGCATTGCAACGGCAACATCGAGGAGATGCGCGAGGTCGCCGGCCAGACACCTGAGCTGTCCGGCACGGCGCTGGCGCGCGCGAAGGCCGCACTTGCGTCGCGCAAGGCACCGCAGCCGTTCGACCGGGTGGCCGCACGCGCCGAACTGGACGCATTGATCGCACGGGCAAACACGGCATCCGCATGACCGCAGAAATCCTATCGTTTGAAACCGGGCGGCCTGCAGAGCTCGCCGAGGGTGAGCCGGCGTTGGTTGTGGACGTCGAGGGCTATGAGGGCCCGCTCGACCTGTTGCTCGCGCTGGCGCGGCAGCAGAAGGTCGATCTCGCCAAGATCTCGATCCTGGCGCTGGCCGACCAGTACCTCCACTTCATCGAAGCCGCGCGAAAGATCCGGCTGGAGCTTGCTGCCGATTATCTCGTGATGGCTGCCTGGCTTGCCTTCCTGAAGTCGCGCCTGCTGCTGCCGGAGCCGCCGAGTGCGGAAGGCCCGAGCGCAGAAGAGATGGCGACCGCGCTCGCCAACCGCCTGCGCCGGCTGGAAGCCATTCGCGAGGCCGCCAACCGGCTGATGAACAGGCAGCAATTGCTGCGCGACATCTTCCCGCGTGGCGAGCCCGAGCAGATCGCGGAGATCAAGCACCCGAAATACACCGCGACGCTGTACGACCTGCTCACCGCCTATGCCGCGCAGCGCCAGTCGCGCGTGCTGGCGAGCGTGCATCTGGCCAAGCGCACGGTGTGGTCGCTCGCTGAGGCGCGCGCCACGCTGGAGCGGCTTGTCGGCAGCATCAGCGAACAGGACGACTGGGGCGTTCTCGACGACTTTCTGCTCCGGCACGTTGCCGATCCGACGCAGCGCGCGACGGTGCTCGCCTCGAGCTTTGCGGCTGCGCTCGAACTGGTGCGTGAAGGTCAGCTCGAGTTGAACCAGAAAGAGGCGTTCGCGCCCATCTATTTCCGGAAGGGGCGCCCGAAACCGGTCGTGGACGCAGCTCCTGCGCCTGATGCGCCGGTCGGTTAAGTGCAAGAAGGAGAAGCTACCATGGCAAGCCTGGCTGAAGTGCGGGTAGAAGAGGCCGAGCCGATGGAGAACGAGTCCCAGGCACGTCCTGAAGAGCTGCGGCTGCTGGAAGCGCTGCTGTTTGCTTCGAATGAGCCGCTGGACACCGCGACGCTGGCCAAGCGCATGCCTGATGGCGTCGACGTCAAGGCTGCGCTCGAACAGCTCCAGGCCGACTATGCCTTGCGCGGCGTCAATCTCGTGCGCGTCGCCAACAAATGGACCTTCCGTACCGCCGGCGATCTCGCCTGGCTGATGACGCGGGAGAGCACCGAGACCCGCCGCCTGTCGCGCGCCGCGATCGAGGTGCTGGCGATCATCGCCTATCACCAGCCGGTGACGCGCGCCGAGATCGAAGAGATCCGCGGCGTCGTCACCTCGAAGGGCACGCTCGACGTGCTGCTGGAGACCGGCTGGATCAAGCCGCGCGGTCGTCGCAAGACGCCCGGCCGCCCCTTGACCTTCGGAACCACCGAGGACTTCCTGTCGCAGTTCACCCTGGAACAGCTTGGCGATCTGCCGGGCCTGGAGGAACTGAAGGGCACGGGCCTGCTGGATTCGCGCCTGCCGACCGGATTCAGCGTGCCGACCCCGTCGGATGACCCGCAGCTGCGCGAGGACGAGGATCCGTTGGAACCGGGCGAGGACCTGGATCTGGCGCTGGCGCCTGCGGTCGAGCCCGAGACGCCGGAAGGCGGCAATGAGGGCGGCGAGGGTGGCAGCGAGGACTGACGTCCCGGCCGTTTAGAGGCTCCCTGCGACCAGTTAACACTGGCAAGATTACGTAGCGCCAACAGCGAATTGGCGCTGCCTTGGTCCTTGTTTTTGAGGCCTGCCAAGCCTAGGTTTCCGGGAAGATCGGCCGGGTCCCCGGCCAGGTGTGTTTGGAGGGTTGCAGGATGGGTTCGCTTAGCATTTGGCACTGGATCCTGGTGATCGCAGTCGTCCTGCTGCTGTTCGGCCGCGGCAAGATTTCGGATCTGATGGGCGACGTGGCCCAGGGCATCAAGGCCTTCAAGAAGGGCATGCAGGACGACGACAAGGTCGCCGACAAGCCCGAGCCGGCCAAGTCGATCGAGCACGCCGCCGCGCCGCCAACCGCGGCCCGGTCCGACGTCGGCAGCAAGGCCGTCTGAGTAAGCGTACGCGAGACGCGGGTGACGGCGCCGATCCTAAGCGCGAAGGATTGGGCCGGTCGCGGCTGGCGTGAACGGAAGACCTCATGTTCGACATCGGGTGGAGTGAACTGGTCCTGATCGGGGTCGTGGCCCTGGTTGCCATCGGCCCGAAAGAGCTGCCGGGCGTGCTGCGCATGGTCGGGCAGTGGATGGGCAAGGCCCGCAAGATGGCTGCCGAATTCCAGGGCCAGTTCCAGGAAGCGATGCGCGAGGCCGAAATGGCCGACCTCAAGAAGAGCTTTGACGAGGTCAAGGAAGCCGCTTCCGGCTTTGCCGGCAACAATCTGATGACCTCGCTCCAGAAGGACGTTAGCGACGCGCTTCGCGTCGATGCGCTGGACAAGCCGGCCGAGGCCTCCACGACCACCGCCGTCGAAGCGCCGGCGACTTCAAGCGAAGCGCTGGCGATTTCAAGCGAAACGCCGGCGACACCGACCACGCCGGAAGCGCCGACGCCCGAGACCTTCGTGGAAGCCGAGGCGCATGGGGCCGTGAACGAGCCGCTCGCGATCACCCGCGAGGTCGAGCAGGCCCAGGTCATTCAAGACACTGCGCCACCCGAGGCGATCAAGGACGTCAAAGCGTCATGAGCGACGCCGATATCGAGGCCAGCAAAGCCCCTCTGATGGACCACCTGATCGAGCTGCGGTCGCGGCTGATCAAGGCGCTGCTTGGCTTTGGCGTGGCCTTCATCTTCTGTTTCTTCTTCGCCAAGCAGATCTACAACGTGCTGGTCTGGCCGTTCGTGTGGGTCGCGGGTCCCGAGAATTCGAAGTTCATCTACACGGCGCTGCTGGAATATTTCATCACCCAGCTCAAGCTCGCGTTGTTCGGCGCCGGCTTCATCTCGTTCCCGATCGTCGCGACGCAGATTTACAAGTTCGTCGCGCCCGGGCTCTACAAGCACGAGAAGCAGGCCTTCCTGCCGTACCTGGTCGCAACCCCGTTCTTCTTCGTGCTGGGCGCGGCGCTGGTCTATTTCGTGGTGCTGCCGATGCTGGTCCGCTTCTCGCTCGGCATGCAGCAGGCCGGCAGCGACGAGACCGCGCAGATCCAGCTGCTGCCCAAGGTCGGCGAATATCTGTCGCTGATGATGTCGCTGATCTTTGCCTTCGGCATCGCGTTCCAGCTTCCAGTGATCCTGACGCTGCTCGGGCGTATTGGGATCGTGACCTCGAAGATGCTGCGCGAGAAGCGCCGCTATTTCATTGTCATCGCCTTCGTCATCGCGGCCGTTCTGACGCCGCCCGACGTGCTGAGCCAGTGCTCGCTGGCGATTCCCCTGCTCCTGCTCTACGAGGGCTCGATCATCGCGGTCGGGATGGTGGAGAAGAAGGCGGCGGCGTCGAAGGCCGCCACCGGCACCGACGTGTCGACGCCGGCCAATCCGGCAGAGTAGGGCGCCACGTCCACCGGTGTCATTCCCCGCGAAGGCGGGGAATCCAGTACGCCGCAGCCTCTCGGGGAATCACGGGCGCCTCTGGAATACTGGATCGCCCGCTTTCGCGGGCGATGACAGCTGTGCTAGGGGGAACGCGCTGACGTACAACGTTCGCCGTTGTAGGTTTATGCGCTGATCCAGGACCACCGCCATGCACGACATCAAATCGATCCGCGACAATCCGCAAGCCTTCGACGCAGGCCTCGCCAGGCGTGGCCTGAAGCCGTTGTCGGCGTCGCTGCTCGCGATCGACGAGAAGCGGCGGGCGGCGATCCTGGCCTCGGAGCAGGCGCAGGCGCGGCGCAATGCGGCCTCCAAGGAGATCGGCGACGCCAAGAAGGCGAAGGATGACGCGCGCGCCGCCAAGCTCATGGCGGAGGTCGCCGAGCTCAAGACAACGATGCCGCAGCTCGAGGCCGTTGCGAAAGCCGCCGACGAGGAGCTTGCCACGGCGCTGTCGGCGATCCCCAATCTGCCGCTCGGCGAAGTGCCCGACGGCGTCGACGAGCACGGCAATGTGCAACGCCATGTCTTCGGCAACCGTCGCAACTACGCGTTTGCGCCCAAGCCCCATGATGATCTCGGCGGCGCGCTCGGTGACATGGATTTCGAGACTGCGGCAAAGCTCTCCGGCGCGCGCTTCGTCGTACTGAAGAAGGGGCTGGCGCGGCTCGAACGCGCGCTCGGGCAGTTCATGCTGA
The DNA here is from genome assembly GCF_052076005.1 of Bradyrhizobium sp. 63_E2_N1_3. NCBI lineage: Bacteria > Pseudomonadati > Pseudomonadota > Alphaproteobacteria > Hyphomicrobiales > Nitrobacteraceae > Bradyrhizobium > Bradyrhizobium sp. 63_E2_N1_3. The sequence goes on from NZ_CP197235.1 coordinate 4,452,388, forward strand.
ATCTGCACATCGACGAGCACGGTTATACCGAGATCAATCCGCCGCTGCTGGTCCGCAACGAGATCATGTTCGGCACGGGACAATTGCCGAAATTCGAGGACGACCAGTTCTGGGCGATCAAGGGCGAGTTGCTCGCCGCACCCGATCTGGAGCGGCTGCGGACCGAGCGTCTCGGCATCATTCCGACAGCGGAGGTGGCGCTCACCAACCTCGTTCGTGAATCCATCCTCGATGAGAAGCAGCTGCCGATGCGCTTGACTGCGCTGACGCCGTGCTTTCGCGCGGAGGCGGGCGCCGCAGGACGTGATACCCGAGGCATGATCCGCCAGCACCAGTTCACCAAGGTCGAGCTGGTGTCGATCACGACGCCGGAGACCAGCAAGGACGAGCATGAGCGGATGCTGGCATGTGCCGAGGAAGTGCTGCGCCGGCTCGATCTGCACTACCGTGTGATGACGCTTTGCACCGGAGACATGGGCTTTTCGTCGCAAAAAACCTATGACATCGAGGTCTGGATGCCCGGGCAGGGCGAGGGCGGCGCGTTCCGCGAGATCTCGAGCTGCTCGGTCTGCGGTGATTTCCAGGCCCGTCGCATGGACGCCCGCTCGCGCGGTCCGGACGGCAAGCCACGATTCGTGCACACGCTGAACGGCTCCGGCACCGCGCTCGGCCGCGCGCTGATCGCCGTGATGGAGACTTATCAACAGGAGGACGGCTCGATCGCCGTCCCCGACGTGCTCCAGCCCTATATGGGCGGGCTGAAGGTGGTCGCGCGTGAGTAGGGCGTTTTCGAGCGAAGCGGATACCGGTTCGCGTCGAGAAAGCGCGTCAAACAACATAAAAATCTGAAGTCCCGTTCCGATTCTATCGGAACGGGAGTCCGGGGCGCGTTGCCCGGCTGTCACGCAGAAACGTTTGGTTGCGAAGATCGGTCGGCTGGTTATTCTGCCGACCACCCGACAATGCGAACTCAGTGTTCATGGCCTTGCACCGCGACATCTTCTGGGTCGGCAGACAATGGGCGGTGACAGGTGCCGGTATCCAGGCCGTCGATCAGCGTCTGCGTGGTGTGCTCGACATCGCGATCGCGCGGCTCTGGGATGACGATCTCGTGTGCAGCCGGCGGGCCAAGCCCGGCGTGAATGCTGCGGATTTCGACAAGGCGCTGACGGTGGCGCGCGAACGCTTTCCGCAGACGCTGGAGCCGGACCCGATCCTCGCGCAATTGGAGGCGCTCGGGGTCATCGAGGCTCCGGTCGTGAGCCTGGTGGTGCCGGCGATGAAGCTGCGCGCGGAAGGCAGGCTCGCACGCTTCCTGCCGCAATGGCGCATCCGCAGGTAGCAGGACCAGGCTGGGAACCCGCCCCCGGACCCAGTCGGCCGGTTTGCCTGATCGGCCCCGGCCGGATAAGACGGCTCAGACCCGCTTCAGGAACGATTTTTAATATGCGCATTCTCTGCACCAATGACGACGGCATTCACGCCCCCGGCCTCAAGGTCGTGGAGGAGATCGCACGCGCATTGTCCGACGACGTGTGGGTCGTGGCGCCCGAGCTCGACCAGTCCGGCGTGTCGCATTCGCTCTCGCTGAACGATCCGCTGCGCCTGCGCGAGGTCGGACCAAAGCACTTCGCGGTGCGCGGCACGCCGACCGACTGCGTCATCATGGGCGCGCGCCATATCCTCGGCACCAAGCCACCGGACCTCGTACTGTCCGGCGTCAACAAGGGCCGCAACGTCGCCGAGGACGTGGTCTATTCCGGCACCATCGCCGGCGCGCTGGAGGGCACCATCCTGGGGCTGCCGTCTTTCGCCCTGTCGCAGGAGTTCAGCGTCGAGACGCGCGAGCGCCCGCTTTGGGACACCGCGCTCAAATTCGGACCCGACATCCTGCGCAAGGTGATCGCCGCCGGCATCCCGAAGGACACCGTCATCAACGTCAATTTCCCGGCCTGTACGCCGGAAGAGGTGCTCGGCATTCGCGTCACCCGCCAGGGCAAGCGCAATCTCGGCTTCCTCAGGATCGACGAGCGCAGGGACGGCCGCAACAATCCCTATTTCTGGATCGGCTTCGAGCGTGCCGCGATGATGGATACGCCTGCCGAAGGCACCGATCTGGCGGCGCTGCGCGAGCGCTACGTCTCCGTCACGCCGCTCCGGCTCGACCGCACCAATGAGGCGTTTTCCGAAGCGCTGAGCGCGACGCTGAAGTAATCGCTAGCCGCCGCGAAGGGCGGCTTCGATGGTCTTGCCGAGCGCGTCGAGCTGGAACGGCTTCTGCAGGGCCGGCCGGTCGCGGTACTGCTCGGGCAGGCCGGAGGAGCCGTAGCCGGTGGCGAAGATGAACGGGCAGCCCTTCGCCCTGATGACATCGGCGACCGGAGAGATGACCTTGCCGTTGACGTTGACGTCGAGGATGGCGATGTCGAACTCGGTCGCCTGGGCGAGCCGCAGCGCCTCGGTGATATCGCCGGCCTCGGCAGCCACCTTGTAGCCGAGCTCTTCGAGCATATCCGCGACCATCATCCTGATCATCACCTCGTCCTCGACGAGGAATACAGAGCGGCCCGAAGGTCCGGTCGCGGTCATAGTCGTTGAGTCCTTGCCCATTTGCGGAAAACGTTCGCAGATAACGCGAATCGACGCAATGCGCGTTTCGGCGAGCGGACACCCGAAAATGGTCTTTGCAGCCAACCCGTTGCAAGCCGATTTATGGTCCAATACCGCGCCCGAACGGCTATCATGGGTTCCTGGGTAGGAACAGGATTCCTGCCCCGGGTCTTAACGAGACACGTGGCCCCGGACCCGACGAGACGATAAGCAGCGATGACCTCCGATCAGCACCCGCCGGAAAAGATGATGTTTCAGCTCTCGCTGAGGCGGCGGGGCATCAGCGATCAGGCGGTGCTACGAACCATGGAGGAGGTGCCGCGCGATCTGTTCGTCGAGGAGACCGATCGCGACGCCGCCTATCGTGATAGCGCGCTGCCGATCGCCTGCGGGCAGACCATCAGCCAGCCCTTCGTCGTCGCCTACATGACCGAGCAGCTGCAGCTCCAGAAGAAGCACCGCGTGCTCGAGATCGGCGCCGGCTCGGGCTATCAGGCCGCCGTGCTGTCGCGTCTCGCAGGCCAGGTGCTGACCGTCGAGCGCTACCGCAAGCTCGCGGAGGCGGCACGCGCCCGGCTCGAAAAGCTAAACTGTCACAATGTCGAGGTGATGCTCGGCGACGGCCTCAACCTGCCGGCCAATATCGGCCCGTTCGACCGCATCATCGTGACCGCCGCGATGGAGCAGCTTCCGGAGAACCTGGTCGAGCGGCTGGAGGTCGGCGGCATCCTGATCGCACCCATCGGCCCGCACCATGGTGTGCAGACGCTGGTCCGCTTCAGCCGGACCGAAGCCGGGATCGAGCGCAAGGAACTCGTCGAGGTCCGCTTCGTGCCGGCGCTGCCCGGGGTGGCGCGGGAGCTGTAGATTTCCGGATCGGCTGTGCCGCCAACATCTTATTGGGAGGGTTAAGCCGTTATTTACTCGCGACGTGTTTACTTAAAAGACCAGTTCTGTTGCGTACGAGTGAGTAACCATGTCTGTAGTCGCCGAGTTGCTTTACTCGCGCCGCGTGCCGCAGGTTGCGGTCTTGGCGCTGATCTCGTTCAGCTTCGCAGGGTGCAGCGCCGACATGCAGTCGCGGCTGTCCCAGTCGAATTTCTCCAATCCTTTCGCGTCTGAGCAGACCGGCTCGGTGCAGCAGGCACCGCCGCCGCAGCGTGAGCTGCCGCAATATTCGCGGCCGCAGACGCAGCCCGGTTATTATCAGTCGCAGCCCTTGCCGCCGCCGGCGGTCTCCGCGCCGCAATCCTATCCGGTTGCGGCGGGTGGCGGGGTGTCCGGAGGCGGTCGCGGCGTCAGCTCCTACGCGCCCCCGGCACAGCCGCATCTGGAGACCACGGCCACCGTGCCGCCGCGCTCGGTCGCGGCCGCCCAGCCGGCCGGCGGGACCAAAATCATCGTCGGCACCAGCGACACGCTCGACGTGCTCGCCAAGCGCTATCGCGTCACGCCGCAGGCGATCCTCGCCGCCAACGGCTACAAGGGCCCGCGCGCGCTCTCGCCCGGCCAGCAATTGATCATCCCGCATCCGGCCACAGCGGCTGCGCCCGCACCGGCGATGGCTCCTGTCGCGGCGGCTCCCGCGATGGCGCCTGCTGCGAAGCCGGTTGCCGCCGTCGCCGCGCCGCCGAGCACGCACTTCGTCAACCACGGTGACACGCTCGCCAGCATCGCCCGCAAAAACCATATCTCGCCTGTCGAACTCGCCCGCGCCAACGGTCTTGCTCCGTCGGCCAAGCTCAAGCTCGGCACCAGGCTGACCGTGCCGGGTGCCAAGACCGCTGCCCTCGCGGTGCCGGTTGCCGCGGCTCCTGTCGCCGGGACGCTGCAGCCCGTTGCGGTTGCTCCTGCACCCGCCACCAAGATGGCCGCTGTCGCCGCACCCGTGCAAAGCGCGCGTCTGGCCCAGGCCACGGCCAATGTCGAAGAGAAGGCCGCGGAGGCTCCGGCGAAAGCTGCGGAGACCACGAGCGCGCTGCCGACCTTCCGCTGGCCGGTGCGCGGCAAGGTGGTCACGAGCTACGGCGCCAAGACCAATGGCAAGTCCAATGACGGCATCAATCTCGCGGTGCCCGAGGGTACGCCGGTCAAGGCGGCAGAAGACGGCGTCGTCGCCTATTCAGGCAACGAGCTCAAAGGTTACGGCAATCTGGTCCTGCTTCGGCACTCCAACGGCTACGTCACCGCATATGCCCATGCGAGTGAGCTGATGGTGAAGCGCGGCGATACCATCAAGCGCGGTCAGGTCATTGCCAAGTCGGGTCAATCCGGGGAGGTGGCGTCGCCGCAGCTCCACTTCGAGATCCGTAAAGGATCGAGCCCGGTTGACCCGCTTCAATTCCTGAACGGGGCGTGAGGCGCGGGCCCACCGAGTAGGGCACGCAATCACCACGAGTATGCTGTCATCGCCCGCCTTGTGCGCATTGCGCACTGGTGCGGGCGATCCCGTATTCCAGAGGCGGCGGTTGCCAAGCCGAGAAGCTGCCTCGAACCGTGGCGTACTGAGGCTTTGGGTCCGGACAATCAATTTTCGAAAAACAACCCCATGCAAAGTAGCCGATGGCTGCCGGTGAAATGTCCTAATGTCCTGAAGCTGCTTCGGTTTCGATGGCGCAGCGGACATGGCAGGCCGGACCCGGCAACATCGCGAATAACCCGACCGGGACACCCTTTGATTTAGATCAACCTGGAAGCCTCGCGTTCCGTGTCCGTAGCAGCGCAGGCCAATGACGCACGGGTCCGGAGTTCGGCATGAAGCTGGCTGATACGAAATCGCCGCCTGATTCCGGACAATCGTACCAGCATCCAACAGGTGAGGGGATGCTGTTCGTGCCGGGTGGCACGTTTCGCATGGGTTCGGATCGGCACTATCCGGAAGAAGCGCCGGTCCACCGTGTCACCGTGGATGCGTTCTGGATGGATTGCCATCCAGTGACCAACCGGCAATTCAAGGCGTTCGCGAAGGCTACCGGCCACGTCACCGTTGCCGAGATCGCGCCCGATCCAAAGGACTATCCGGGAATACTCCCGCACATGGTCTATGCGGGCTCGCTGATGTTCTCTCCGCCCGCGCATCCGGTCGGTCTCCGGGACTTCAGCCAGTGGTGGACCTTCGCCAAAGGCGCAAACTGGCGGCATCCCTACGGGCCGGGCAGTGACCTCCGTGGGCTGGACGATCATCCCGTCGTGCATGTGGCCTTCAGCGATGCGCTCGCCTACGCAAAATGGGCCGGCAAGGATTTGCCAACCGAAGCGGAATGGGAATTCGCGGCGCGCGGCGGGCTGGACGGCGCCGAGTTCGCATGGGGAGATGAATTTGCGCCCGGGGGCCGTCACATGGCCAACACCTGGCAGGGCGAATTTCCACGCCAGAACACCAGGGACGACGGATACGAACGGACATCGCCGGTCACCGCATTTCCGCCGAACGGTTACGGGCTGCGCGATATGATCGGCAACGTCTGGGAATGGACGTCCGACTGGTACTCGCCTCGGCATGAGGCTGACGCAGCAAAAGCCTGCTGCATTCCAGAGAACCCGCGCGGCGGCCGCGAGGCCGATAGCTACGACCCCAGAACGACCAACGTCAAGATTCCACGCAAGGTCATCAAAGGCGGCTCGCATTTGTGCGCGCCGAACTACTGCAGACGCTACCGGCCGGCTGCACGGCATGCGGAGCCGATCGACACATCCACGAGCCACCTTGGATTTCGGTGCATCAGGCGAGGTGTCTCTAACGCATCATAACGGGAGAGCGAGGCCATGTTGAATTGCATATTCAATGACAAGCCGCCGTTTGCCGCAATTCCACCGTTCAAGACGTCCAGTTGCCACAAGAGGTCCTGCGCCTCGCTGCTTGGCGCGACGATGTTGATGTCGCTGTCCGGGGCAGCCAGCACGCCGGCGACCGCACAGCCGGCACAGAAACCCAATATCCTCTTCATCATGGGTGACGACATCGGCCTGTACCAGCCGAGCATCTACCATCGCGGCCTGATGGTCGGCGAGACGCCCAACATCGATCGCATCGGCAACGAAGGCGCGATCTTCACGCATTACTATGCCGAGCAGAGCTGCACCGCCGGTCGCAACGCCTTCTTCACCGGCATGCATCCGCTGCGCACCGGCATGATTCCTCCGCAACTTCCAGGCAGCCCGTCCTATCTGCGGCCCGGCACCCCGGCGCTCGCCAAGTTCCTGCTCGATCTCGGCTACAACACCGGCGAATTCGGCAAGAACCATCTCGGCGATCACACCGACGCACTGCCGACCGCGCACGGCTTCCAGGAATTCTGGGGCTACCTGTATCACCTCGATGCGATGCAGGGCGTGAGCTTCCCGGACATCAACAAGTCCCCCACCCAGCAGACTGTTGCCCCGCCATGCAAGAATACGCCGATCCCAGGCATCCCGGAGGTACCGGGCGCGGTCGATCCGAAAACGTCGGTTTGCCTGACGCCTCCGCGCAACGTCCTGTCGTGCAAGTCCGATGGTACGTCCAGGACTCAGCAGTGCATCGACCAGGGCCCGCTGACACTCGAGCGATCGAAGGGTGTCGACGAGGAAATCTCGGCCAAGGTCATCGACTTCATCGATCGCAACGATCCGAAGACGACGGGCAAGCCTTTCTTCGTCTGGTACAACCCTGCGCGCATGCACATCACAACCGTGCTGAATGACAAGTACGCGGCCATGGTCGGCGAGCCCGGCGGCAAGGATTGGGGCCTCAACGAGGCCGGCATGAAGCAGATGGACGACAACATCGGCTATGTGCTCAAGAAGCTCCAGGACATGGGCCAGCTCGACAACACGATCATCGTGTTCACGACAGACAACGGCGCCGAGACCATCACCTTTCCGGACGGCGGCACCACTCCGTTTAAGGGCGGCAAGCTGAGCACCTGGGAAGGCGGCATGCGCGCTCCGGCGCTCGTTCGCTGGCCGGGGGTCATCAAGCCCGGCACCATCAAGAACGACATATTCGCGTCACTCGACTGGCTGCCCACATTTGTCAACATCGCCGGTGGTGCAAAGGGAGACGCGCTGAAGAAGCGCATCGAGGCCGGCCAATATCCCGGCATCGTGAAGACGACGCTCGATGGCGTCGATCAGGCCGAATACCTCTCCGGGCGTTCGGAAACGTCGGCGCGCGATACCTTCTTCTACTATTCGGGCAAGGATCCGTCGGCGGTGCGCTACAAGAACTGGAAGATCTACTTCACGATGGTGTCCGACAACCCGGCGGGCTTTATTGCCGGAGCGCTTCCCTATCACTGGGCCCAGGTCGTCAACATCAAGCGAGACCCGTTCGAGACTTCGATCGGTTCACAATACAAGACGCTCATGGGCCAGGGCGGCACAATCGGCTCCCCTTCGACAGCCTACATCTACGATTGGAACATGCTGCCCATCGGCCAGGCGCTCTGGCTGAAGGAACTCGAGAGCTATATTGCGTACCCGCCGCTGCAGGACCCGGCGAGCTACAATCTCGATCAGGTGATGCAACAGATCAAGCAGGCCAAGACTGCCGGTCGCAGCGACTAGCTGCGCGCCACGAGCGTGATCCGACGAAGCGGGCGCCCCAGGGCGGGGCGCCCGCCAACGGAATGGCAAGCAAGTGATCAAGCAGGCCGCGCCGGGCCAGTAGACACCTCCACAAGCGTCGTCGGCTTCCGGTGCATCAGCGAACAGCGCCAATTGCATAACAACGGGAGGAGCACGTCATGAGTAGCAAGCTTCCGCCAGAAGAATCCCACGACGTTGCGCCGCAATCGGGCGGCGGAATGAAACGCCGCGATCTGCTGCTGAGCGGCAGTTCGCTTGTGGCCGCTTCGGCGCTCTCGGCCGTCGGACTGACAACGCCGGCACAAGCGCAGCAGCCGGCTCCAGCGCCCGCAACGGGGGGACAACGGCCGAACATCGTTTTTATCATGGGTGACGACATCGGCTGGTTCAATATCGGTGCCTATCATCACGGCATCATGGCGAGCCGGACACCAAACCTCGACAAGCTCGCCGCGGAGGGCATGCGCTTCACCGACTATTACGCCGAGGCGAGTTGCACGGCGGGCCGTGCCAATTTCATCACAGGAGAATTGCCGATCCGCACCGGGCTAACCACGGTCGGCCAGGCTGGCTCCCCGATCGGAATGCCGGCGCAGGCACCGACGATCGCGACCGCACTAAAATCCATGGGCTACACCACGGGGCAGTTCGGCAAGAACCACCTCGGCGACCTCAACGAATTCCTGCCGACCATGCACGGCTTCGACGAGTTCTTCGGCTATCTGTACCACCTCGACGCGATGGAAGACCCGGCCCACCGCAACTACCCGCAAGCGCTACTGGCCACCGTCGGTCCGCGCAACATGGTTCATTCCTGGGCGACCGACGTCGACGATCCGACGGTGCAGACGCGCTGGGGCAAGATCGGCAAGCAAAAGATCGAGGACTCCGGACCGCTTTATCCAAAGCGGATGGAGACGGTGGATGACGAAATCCTGAAGATCACGTTCGACTTCATCGACAAGGCCAAGCGGGACAACAAGCCGTTCTTCGTCTGGCTCAACCCGACGCGCATGCACGTCGTCACGCACCTTTCGGAAAAATACGAGAACATGCGCAACTCCGAAAACGGCTGGTCGGTTTCCGAGGGCGGATTCGCGCAACTGGACGATATCGTCGGCGCCGTCATGAAGAAGCTCAAGGACGAGGGCTTCGACGACAACACGATCGTCGCGTTCACAACCGACAATGGCGCGGAGAACTTCACCTGGCCTGATGGCGGACAGACGCCATTTGCAGGCGGCAAGGGAACGGCCATGGAAGGCGGTTTCCGCGTGCCCTGCATGATCCGCTGGCCGGGCAAGGTGCCGGCGGGAAAGGTCGAGAACGGCATTATCTCCGGACTCGACTGGTTCCCGACCTTCGTCGCCGCAGCGGGCAATCCGAATATTGCCGACGAGTTGAGGAAAGGAAAGCAACTCGCCGGCAAGACCTACAAGGTCTACCTCGACGGATACAACCAGATGGACCTGATTACCGGAAGGGCCCGTCTGCCCGCCACTCGGTCTTCTATTTCACCGAGGGCACACTGAGCGCGGTGCGTATCGACGACTTCAAGTATCGCTTCACCGATCAGCCAAGCGGCTGGTTGGGCGCCACGGTCAAGGTTGATTGGCCGATCCTCACCAATATCCGCCTTGATCCCTTCGAACGCACGAACATGCCCAACGGCGCGCAGGGGTCGTTGGCATTCTATAACTGGTTTGTTTACGAGTTCTGGCGGTTCCAGTTCGTGCAGCAGGAGGTCGGCAAGCTCGCCCAGACGGCGATCGAGTTCCCGCCGATGCAGAAGGGGGCGAGCTTCAATCTGGAAGCGGTCAAGGAGCAGATCGAAAAGGCCATGCAGTCGCAGGCTGGCAAGTAGCAGATAAATATGAGGTGAGCGGGCGCTCCGCGTCGGAGCGCCCGCCAACGGAATAGCGAGCAAGTGATCCAAGAGGCCGCGTCGGGCCGGTCACCACCTCCACAAGCCACGCCGGCTTCCGATGCGTCAAGCGAACAGAGCCAATTGCGTAACAACGGGAGGAGTACGTCATGAGCAATAAGCTTCCACCTGGAGATTCCCACGACGCTACTCCACAATCGGGCGGCGGAATGAAACGCCGCGATCTTTTGCTGAGCGGGAGTTCTCTTGTCGCCGCTTCGGCGCTCTCGGCTGTCGGGCTGACAACCGCGGCACAGGCGCAGCAGCCGGCACCCGCGCCAGCCGGGCAGCGGCCGAACATCGTCGTCATCATGGGCGACGACATCGGCATGTGGAATATCGGCGCTTATCACCGCGGCCTGATGGCCGGCCGGACGCCCAATCTCGACAAGCTCGCCGCCGAAGGCATGCTGTTCACCGATTACTATGCCGAGGCGAGCTGCACGGCAGGTCGCGCCAACTTCATCACCGGTGAATTGCCAATCCGCACCGGCATGACCACGGTCGGCCAGGCCGGCGCTGCCATCGGCATACCCGCGCAGGCCGTGACCATCGCCACGGCGTTGAAAGGAATGGGTTACGCCACCGGCCAGTTTGGCAAGAATCACCTTGGCGACAAGAATGAATTCTTGCCGACAGTGCACGGCTTCGACGAGTTCTTCGGTTACCTCTATCACCTCGACGCAATGGAAGACCCCGCGCACCCAAACTACCCGCAGGATCTGCTGAACGTCGTCGGTCCACGCAACATGCTTCATACCTATGCGACCAACGTGGATGACCCCACGGTGGACCCGCGTTGGGGCAAGGTTGGCAAGCAGAAGATCGAGGATGCTGGAACGCTCTATCCCAAGCGAATGGAGACCGTGGACGACGAAATCCGCGACCTGGCGATCAAGTTCATCGAGAAGGCCAAGGCCGACAACAAGCCGTTCTTCCTGTGGCTCAATCCAACCCGGATGCACATCGTCACGCATCTTTCACCAAAGTACGAGGCAACGCGCAACTCCAAGAACGGCTGGTCGATACATGAAGCCGGCATGGCGCAGCTCGATGACGACGTCGGCATGGTGATGCAGAAGCTCAAGGATATGGGCGTGGACGACAACACCATCGTGGTCTTCACCACCGACAACGGCACCGAGGTCTTCACCTGGCCTGATGGCGGGCAGACGCCTTTCGCGCAGAGCAAAGGCACCGTCATGGAAGGTGGCTTCCGCGTGCCCTGCATGATCCGTTGGCCGGGCAAGGTGCCGGCCGGCAAGGTCGAGAACGGCATCATTTCCGGTCTGGACTGGTTTCCGACCTTGCTGGCGGCCGCCGGCAACCCGAACATCGCAGAGGAGCTGCAGAAGGGCAAACAGATCGGTGACACGACCTATAAGTGCTATCTGGACGGCTATAACCAGATGGACATGATTACCGGCAAGGGGCCGTCGAACCGACACGAAATCTTTTACTTCGGAGAGAGCGAACTCGGTGCCGTGCGCATCGACGACTTCAAGTATCGCTTCATCGACCAGCCAAAAGGCTGGCTCGGCGAAAAAACCAAGGTTGACGTGCCCTATTTGACCAATCTTCGCCTCGATCCATTCGAGCGCACGGGCTGGCCCGATAACGGGAGTAAAGAAGGCGCGCAGCAATACTTCGACTGGTTCAAATACGAATTCTGGCGCTTTGTATTTGTTCAGCAGCAGGTGGAAAAGCTGGCGATGACGGCGATCGAGTTTCCGCCGATGCAAAAGGGCGCGAGTTTCAACCTCGATGCCGTGAAGGCGAAAATCGAGGCGGCCCGGGCGGCGGTGGGCAAGTAGCGCCTGGCATCGACTGGTTTCATGGCGGGCGCGCCGAATTTCCGTGCGCCCGCTGGGCAATGGAAAGGCGTCGACCATGAAGCCGATCATCTGTTTACCTGCTATCGATCGTCGCGTCCTTCTCTCGTCCCTGGCGATGCTTCCGGTACTGTCCGTTTCACTCCGTTCCAAATCCGCAATGGCACAAGCGCAGAGCGATCCACTGCCATCATGGAACGACGGCGCGACCAAGGCCTCGATCCTCGACTTTGTTGCGCGCGTCACGACGCAAAATGGGCCTTATTTCGTCCCGGTCGACCAGCGCATCGCGACCTTCGACAATGACGGCACGCTCTGGATCGAGCAGCCAATGTACATACAGCTGGCCTTCGCACTCGACCGCGTGAAGGCCATGGCGCCCATGAATCCGGAATGGAAGACCAAGCAGCCATTCGCAGCGGTGCTCGACAACGATCTGAAGGCGCTGGCGGCTTCCGGCGAAAAGGGATTGGTCGAGATCATCGCGGTAACTCATGCCGGCATGACGACGGCAGAGTTCGAAAAAATCGTGACCGACTGGCTCGCGACCGCGCGCGACCGTCGCTTCAAGCGCCCTTATACTGAGCTCGTCTATCAGCCGATGCTGGAACTGCTTGCCTACCTCAGGGCCAACGGCTTCAAGACCTTCATCGTGTCGGGTGGCGGCATCGAGTTCATGCGGCCCTGGACCGAGCGGATCTACGGAATACCTCCGGAGCAGGTGGTCGGATCGTCGATCAAAACCCGATTTGAGATCAAGGACGGTGCGCCAACGCTCTTCCGGCTGCCCGACATCAATTTCATCGACGACAAGGCGGGCAAGCCGATCGGCATCAACGAGCACATTGGCCGGCGTCCGATCGCCGCCTTCGGCAACTCCGACGGCGATCTCGAAATGCTGCAATGGACGACGCTCGGCGCCAGTGGCGCGCGGTTCGGCCTGATCGTCCACCATACCGATGCGGAACGCGAATATGCCTATGACCGCGACTCGCATTTCGGGAAACTCGACGTCGCGCTCGACGCCGCGGCCGTCAACAAGTGGGCGGTCGTCGACATGAAGAAGGACTGGAAGCGCATCTTTGCCTTCGACTGACATCCTCTAAGGATCCATAAGTGCCATCTGGACGGCAATAGCCAGTGGACATGGTTACCGGCAAGAGGCACCCAACGCATTCCGGACTTGCACACCGACCATCTTTGCCGCCTGCGGCATTGCGTTCGAGGCGCGGACGTCCGCTGTTAACGCAAGGAGGACATCAGCAGGACGTTGGGCGCCCCCTTGGGCGGCACCACGGTCGGTGGCCAATAGGGCTTGGAATCCTTGGCATCCATATTGATCGTTCCGCCGAACGGCGCGGGCGGGTTTGGGAGATATTTGCCGTCTATCGTCGTCGTGGCGCTGGGTGAGCCCGGCGTTCCCGAGATCTGCTGGGCGAAGGTCGGACCAATTGTGAGAGCCAGAACGGAGGTCGACCATACCAATGCGCGCATGGTGGGAGTGATGTTCGTGGTCAGACTCCCTCGAATTGACCATTCGAAGCTAAACCTGCGAACAGCATGCGCCATACGCTTCAGGATGGCCGCATCGTCATCGACCACAATCACGAAGCGCCATCATGTCCGTGTAGCCCCGGTACGGGCGTGCGCCAAGAGTCTTGGCCGACCGTTGATCCAGATCAATGGAATAGTCCACCGTGAGCACAACGAAGGGTCGTTGTTATAAAGGCGGGCTTTGCCGACGGGCGCTGAGAATGTCCGGTGATCGGGACCGACCGGACGCGGCTGGCCTCGCGGTCGGTTGCTGACGAGGCGACGACGTCTTCTAAAAGCGAACATTTCCGGACTAGTGACCAAAGAAGTCTGCACGATGTCGGACCGTGAACCCATTCTCAAGCCCGTTGCGATCGCAGACCTGCGCCCGACCCAGATGACGGTCGGCATTCGGGAGGTCAAGGAGAAGCGCAAGCGCTGGCGCGACGAGAGCAAAGAGAAAGGAGCCGAGTTCCTGGGTAAGCACATGATCCCCGTCGTGCTTGGCCCAAAGGACCGCCACTACGTCATCGATCATCACCACCTGGCGCGTGCGCTCCATGAAGAAGGGGTCGAAGAGGTATTGGTTACCGTGGTGAAAAACCTCAGGACGCTGGAGCCCGATTCGTTCTGGTTCGTCCTGGACAATCAAAGCTGGATGCATTCATACGACGACGAGGGCCGTCTGCGCCCTTACAAGGATTTGCCGAAGACCGTGGCCGGGCTTATTGACGATCCGTTCCGCTCGTTGGCGGGCGAACTGCGGCGCGCCGGCGGGTACGCCAAGGACACGACGCCGTTCAGCGAGTTCTTGTGGGCGGATTTTTTGCGTCGCCGGGTCAAGCGCAAAACCGTAGAGACCCACTTCGAGGAAGCCCTCGAGCAAGCCCTGGAATTGTCCAAAAACGAGGAGGCGAGCTACCTGCCCGGCTGGTGTGGTCCCGTCTTGGAGGATTGAAGGCATGCCTATCCCGCTGGAAAAATCCGCAAGCGCGCCGAAGACCCGAGGAGCCGTGCTGGCCCGGTGCGAGAGGCTAACGGACAGCGGTATCGACTAGAGGAAAGAGCAACTCATGGCGCAAACAGTGGCCGACAGAACACTGAGCCATCTGGATCACGAGCTTGTCGCGTCGCTAAACGACTTCCACGATCCGAACCAAGAGTGGCGCCGCCTGTTCTCGGAGCTGCTCGGAACGTTCTTCCTCGTCCTCGTGGCCGCCGGTGGCGGCATGATGGGGCAGGCGTTTCCCGGCACGATCAGCCGTGCCGCTGCGGTCGTCGCACCCGGTCTGATGGTGATGGCGATCATCCTCTTCATGGGCAAGGTGTCCGGTGCTCATCTCAATCCCGCGGTCAGTATCGCGTTCTCGGTGCGTGGCGACTTCCCATGGCGTCGCGTACCGGGATATATCGTCGTGCAGTTGATCGGGGCGACGCTCGCGGCACTGTTCCTGCACGCCGTGATCAACGTGTCGGCCAGCTACGGGTCGAACTATCCCGCGTCGGGATACTCCGCGTCCGATGCGTTCCTGATGGAGGCCGTGCTGACCCTCGGTCTCGTCAGTGTCATTCTCGGCACGGCGTCAGGCGCTCAGAACATCGGGATCATCGGCGCGATCGGCGTCGGCGCGTACATCGCACTCGCCGGGCTGTGGGGGAGCCCTATCTCGGGAGCGTCGATGAACCCAGCGCGCACGTTCGGCCCGAACTTAATCGCGACCGACTTCACGAGCTACTGGGTGTATGTCGCAGGTCCACTCGTGGGTGCAGTTCTCGCAGTGGGTGCAGCATGGGTGCTCCGCGGTGCCGGCGGCGGCCGCGCAGGCTCAGGTGCGGCACAGGGGAGCCTTTTCACCGAAGTCGAGCACCCGGAGAAAGGGTGAGGCGCAGGCATAATGGGTCATGAACTCTCGCTGTTCGTGGGTACGTTCGCGACTTTGCTCGCGATAATAAATCCGTTCGAGGTCCTGCCAGTCTATCTGAAGATGCTGGAAGGCAAGGACGCCGCCACACATCGCAAGGTGGCATGGAAAGCTTGCCTCTATGCGCTGCTTCTATCTCTCTTTTTCTTGATCTTCGGAACGCTGATCCTACGCTTGTTCGGTGTGCCGCTGAGCATGGTCCGCATCGTCGGCGGGATCATCCTGATGAAGATCGGCTTTGAACTATTTTCACCATCCGCTTCCGGTGGCGTGATTCCGGCCAGCGGCGCGGATCAGAGCGGTAACATAGCTTTCGTGCCGCTTGCGATGCCGCTCATGTGCGGACCAGGCGCTATCGCCACCATCCTCGGCATGACTGCCACGATTAAGCGATCATCAGCGGAACTGGCCTCCTTCGTAGCGATCGTCGCGGCTATTTTCGCGACGATGGTCGTCACCTACCTGTGTCTGGCATATGCCGGGAAACTTTTCGACAAGCTCGGCGCAATGGGGATCGATGCTATCACCCGAATAGTTGGCTTCTTCGTCTCTGCGATGGGCGTTGCGCTGATCTTCGACGGTATCATCGAGGCATTGCAGACGCATGGTGTGACGATTCTGCGTTGAACTAGCTGTTGGTGGCGCCACGCAAATTCCGGGGCGATCTTGACCTCGGATGTATTCTGCCAATCGGAGATTTGTTCTGAACCGAACCGAGTCCGAGGTAGACCGTATTACGCGGCGTCGGGAAGTTGTCCGCCCACAGTACAAAGGACGCGATCATCCACTTCGGACACCGAGACACAAGTCTCGTTGCGCGCCAGGTTGCCGTGTCAATTAACCGGGAACAGCAACGCGACAGTAGTTCGCAGGGACCAGGCCGGAGCGCCAATCGGACGTATCACGTTGTAATAGGCTTGAATCGATGCGTTGATCGGTTGATCACCCACTCTGAAAACCCGACCGATACCGCCGCCGACCGGCACTGTCCACCGCTCCCCCGACGCCGCGAGCCAATCCGCGGTGATGATGGGTGATGTGTTCAGGTACCAGCCGTGCGCCATGTTGTAGTTGGCGAAGGGCTGGGCGAGGAAGGCGTTGACGGGCGGTCGCAGTGGATTGCCGCCGACCGACCACTGGTTATTTAGCAATACACCGATCACCCAATGTGGCGGCGTGACCACTAACACGGCCGTTGGGCCGAACAAGAATTTACCGGTCCCGAGGATGGGATCGTTTGCGGACGGAACGGTGAAGACTGGTCCCACGCCCCAGATCAGCGGCCCGGGATGCACGGGGGACACAAACAACGATTGAGTAATGTCGCCAATCCCGTTGGTGCTACTGTCGAAGAACGGACTCGGCTGGCTCACCAACGGAATGATGGTACGTGAGATTACGTTCCAGTCATCGTTTAAATGCATGGGCACGACGGGTTGAATGTTGAGTACTTCCTGGGTGCGATTGAATGGTCCGGTATTGAAATTGGTGTTGCTCTGAAACGGCACGCTGACCAAATCCGCGATCGGGTTTTGTGATTTCTTCTGTAGATCTTCGTCGTCTGAAGGCTCGTGGGAATGCTTCGGCGCCTCGGCCACCGCAGGAAGGCCGCTTTCGAATTTATAATTGATGCCAGCTTTGACCATTTGTAGGTCGCGGTTCAAAGCGACCGAGGGGACGGTGGGAGAACTCCAGTTCGATAGCCCAAGATAATCGTATTCGAGTTTGACGGTCCAATGCGACTTGAAGCCGTATTCGATGCCAGCGCCCGCCAACCAGCCGGTGTTCGTGCTGGTCCCGTTCCAAGCGGCGCCGGGGAGGTTCAAAGTAGCGCTGCTGTTGACCCAGCCGCCGCCAAGCTTGGCGAATACGAGCCATCGATCATCCACGAGGCCGACACGGCCCGCCACGGTGCCGATCCAGTGTTGATCTACAAAGGCTAATGTCGGAGCAGGAAAGACCGGATGACCGAAGCCGGCTCCATCGAACTCACCTTCGACACCAAACAGAAAGTGGCCGGCCTGGAAGTTATAGCCCGCCTGCACGCCTCCAACGAATTCGGTCAGGCCGCCATACAGATTGTTGCCGGGAATGTTCAGGCTGCCGTTGGACCATCCCCCACCGAAGTTGGCACCAACATAAAACCCTCCCCAATTATACAAAGGTGCCGCGATTGGTGCTTTGTATATCGGAGCTTTGACAGGCAGGTCGGACGCAAGAGCGGGTCCGCTCAACAATCCTGCCGCGATGCAAATGAGGAAAACTCTCTGCACTGTCGCCTCCTCAAGGTCGGCCACAACTCGCAAACATATGACCAAGAAGGTCTCTGACCAATCAACTTGTTTGATCTGCATCAAGCCTAGCTTGCAATGTCGATGCAGGTGACATTTCGGCCACAACGAAATTGAGTCTTCGTGCCGCTTCGTGTTCTTTAAGTGAACATCGTTGTCTGACTTTGCGATCGTCTCCTGTTTGAGAACGCGCTGGGCGATCTGGCAGTGATGCATTGGAATTTGTGCACATGGCGGTCATCAGCACCGCAATAGAAGTTTCGGCCAACGAGGAGGTTGCTGCGTAGCCGGCTTCCCCACGTCTTGGCCGTACAGGGCCTTGGCGTAATCGCCTCTGGCGTGAGCATCGACGGCATCCTCGAATGGGCCAGCGGCCACAGGTGCGGCGAAGGCTGACGCTAGAACGACGCCGACGAGCGTGAGCTTGAGGTTCATCGTCTGGCAACTTTGCTCTTGGTCACACTCGATTACCAATAAGCAGTCGTGAGGCTCAATATGCGACCTAGCAACGGCTGGCATCGCGTTGCAGCAAGAGACGCCGGCGAACGGCGATGCGAGCTTGTTGTTTTTCTCACTCGTTGGTGGGGGTCCGAAAATAGAATCGGTGGCACAAACTGCATACCCAACATTTCCAGCTATGAGAGGGTTGCAGTAGATCTGCTGTGGCGCCCGATCGGACTTGGGTTACCGAATGTGGCTCTTTGGTCGCAGCATTGATCTTTCTTGCGATAGATCTATCCCCGTTGAATTTTACATGATGAGCCCCGATCGCCTCGGGGGTACGCTGTCGCCGGATTGTATTCGGAGGTAACACATCTTACGAGGCACGACATGACAGTGAGCATTGCACTGGCGGCGGGGCAGAGTGAGCGATCGAAATCAGCACGTCGACGCAGACTTGGCGTTGCTGCATTCGTCTTGACGTCCGCGATCGTTGGTTTTTCCCATTGTGCTTTGGCCGATGAAGGCGGCGTCAGCTTCTGGGTCCCCGGTTTCTTTGGAAGTCTGGCGGCCGCGCCGCAGCAGCCGGGTTGGTCGCTGGCAAACATTTACTATCACACCTCTGTCTCCGCCGGCGCCGACGTCGCGCGTGCGCGCGAGTTCACGCTCAACAGGGTTCCGGCCAATGTTACCCTCGACGCAAAACTGAATTTGAACGTCAACGCCACGGGCGATCTTGGCTTTGTGATCCCAACCTATGTATTCGCGACGCCGGTTCTCGGCGGCCAGGCGTCGGTGTCCCTGTTAGCAGCCTACGGCGTCGTCGGCACCAGCCTGGCAGGCACCTTGTCAGGCGTGCTCACGGGCCCTCTCGGCAACAACGTCCCCTTCGCGCGGTCCGACACCATCAGCGACACCACGTGGGGCTTTGGGGATGTAGCGCCGGTATTCCAATTGCGCTGGAACGCCGGGGTCCACAACTACATGACCTATATCATGGGCGACATCCCGGTTGGCGCTTACCAATCCGATCGCCTGTCGAATATAGGCATCGGACACAGCGCGATCGACGTCGGCGGCGGCTACACCTATTTCAATCCGCAGACCGGCCACGAATTCTCCGGCGTGCTCGGCTTCACCTACAATTTCAAGAACACTGCAACGCAGTATCAGAATGGCGTCGACATGCACTTCGACTGGGGTGCATCGCAATTCCTGTCGAAGCAGGTCATGGTTGGACTCGTGGGGTATGTCTATAAGGAGCTCGGCTGCGACAGCGGTTCAGGCGACCGCGTCGGCTGCTTCCAGTCCCAAGTGGTCGGCATCGGCCCCCAGATAGGATTCCTGTTTCCGGTCGGCGACATGCAGGGCTATCTCAATTTGAAAGCTTACGGCGAGTTCGCTGCGGAAAACCGGCCATCGGGCTGGAATACCTGGGTCACCTTCTCTATCTCGCCGCCCGCGCCCGGAGCACCTCCGACGACAAAACCCATCGTCAGAAAATATTAGCAGCAACCAAGCTGCGGCTTGTCAGCTTGCTGATCATTCTTTGCAACACGCGGGCAACCGGTGGCACCTGGTCCCCGTCGAAGCTCGCTCCGGTGACCACCACCGATGCCGTAGTGCCGGCGCGTAGCAGGCGTCGCCTTCGCGCACGATTTG
The DNA here is from genome assembly GCF_052076005.1 of Bradyrhizobium sp. 63_E2_N1_3. Taxonomy (NCBI): domain Bacteria; kingdom Pseudomonadati; phylum Pseudomonadota; class Alphaproteobacteria; order Hyphomicrobiales; family Nitrobacteraceae; genus Bradyrhizobium; species Bradyrhizobium sp. 63_E2_N1_3. The sequence continues at coordinate 4,472,171 of NZ_CP197235.1, forward strand.
CGATCTCGCCCGCCGCGCCTGAAAGTACCGTCACGCCGACCCGGCACATGGTGACGAAGCAAGGCACGCGCCCTTGACCCCCGCCTTCGGGGAAGGGCGGCACGTAGGCGGGTTGCGATCCGACCGCTACTGCACCGTCAGCTTCACGCCGAGCCGCCCCGCAAGCTCCTGCACGAACTGCCAGGCGACGCGGCCCGAGCGGGAGCCGCGCGTGGTCGACCATTCCAGCGCCTCGCGCTCCAGCGCCTCGTCATCGACCTCAATGCCGAAATGGCTGCAATAGCCTCGCACCATGGCGAGATATTCGTCCTGGCTGCAGCGGTGGAAGCCGAGCCACAGGCCGAAGCGATCGGACAACGAGACCTTCTCCTCGACCGCTTCGCCGGGATTGATCGCGGTCGAGCGCTCGTTCTCGATCATCTCGCGCGCCAGCAGATGGCGGCGGTTGGAAGTGGCGTACAGGATGACGTTCTCGGGCCGGCCCTCGATGCCGCCTTCGAGCACGGCCTTGAGCGACTTGTAGGACGCATCATTGCCGTCGAAGGAGAGGTCGTCGCAGAACACGATGAAGTAGAAGGACGAGGCGCGAAGCTGTTCCATCAGCGCGGGCAGGCTCTCGATGTCCTCGCGATGGATCTCGATCAGCTTCAGCTTATCGGCGGCCTTGCGCTCCGCGTTGATGCTGGCATGCGCCGCCTTCACGAGCGACGACTTGCCCATGCCGCGCGCGCCCCAGAGCAGGGCATTGTTGGCCGGCAGGCCGTTGGCGAAACGCTCAGTGTTCTCCATCAGGATGTCGCGCATCCGGTCGACGCCTTTCAGCAGGAACAACTCGACGCGGCTGACCCGCGGCACCGCAGCGAGGCGGCCGTCCGGGTGCCAGACATAGGCGTCCGCCCGCTCGAACGATTCGCGTTCGACGGCCGGCTTGCCCTGGGCGGCGAGGTGCGCCGCGATCGTCTCCAGCGCGCGGACGATACGATCCTGGGAGAGGTCCGGGGCTGCCTTGTCAACTGCCTTGGGGGTTGCCTTGGGACGTTTTGCCGCGACGCGGGCTGGCATCCTGGCAGGGGTACGGGGGCCTTTGCCGGCCGGGCTTTTGCTTGGTTTTTTGGGCATGTCCGAAGTTCCTGAGAATGCAGCCTTATCGGGCCTGAGGCCGCGCCGCAAGATGGCCAAATCGACGGTCTGGCAGCGTTGCAATTGGGGCAATGGCCGCTATAGTCCGCGCGAATTTGACCGAACCGGTCGCCTTTGAGGGCCTGACCGGTTTTCCCCCGTTTCCACGAGGATCGTCCGAATGTTCATTACCCCTGCGTATGCCCAGGCCGCGGGCGCCGGCGACACCAACAGCATGTTGATGTCGCTGCTGCCGTTCGCCCTGATCTTCGTGATCATGTACTTCCTGATTCTGCGCCCGCAGCAGAAGAAGGTCCGCGACCATGCCGACCTCGTGAAGAACATCCGCCGGGGCGACACCGTCGTGACCACGGGCGGCCTCGTCGGCAAGGTCACCAAGGTCGTCGACGACGACCAGATCGAGTTCGAGATCGCCGACGGCGTGCGCGTGCGGCAGATGCGTTCGATGGTCTCCGGCGTGCGCGCGAAGGGCGAGCCGGCGAAGGAATCCAAGGATAGCAAGGAAGCCGCCAAGGACGACGCCGCGTCGAAGTGAGCGCTTCCGCGAGCATCCCAAGTCTCCCGATCTGACAGGTCCAGTCGATGTTGTATTTCACGCGGTGGAAGGCGCTGGGGATTATCCTGACGGCGCTGATCGTGTGCCTCTGCGCGGTCCCGAACTTCTTTCCCGAAGCGCAAGTCAAGACCTGGCCCGCCTGGGCGCAGCGGCGGCTCGTGCTCGGCCTCGATCTCCAGGGCGGCTCCTATCTGCTGCTCGAGGTCGATTCCGCCTATGTGAAGAAGGAACGGCTCGACCAGGTCCGCGACGACGTCCGCCGGACGCTGCGCGATGCCAAGATCGGATTCACCGGCGGCGTGACCGTGCGCAACGACGCGGCCGAGGTTCGCATCACCAAGGAATCCGACGTGCAGCCGGCGCTCGCCAAGCTGCGCGAGCTGTCCCAGCCGCTGGGCGGACTGATGGGGTCCAGCGGTCAGCGCGACCTTGAGGTGACCGACGCCGGCGGCGGCGTGATCCGCCTGACGATCCCGCAGGCTGCGATGCTCGACCGCATGCGCAAGACCATCGAGCAGTCGATCCAGATCGTCGAGCGCCGCGTCAACGAGCTCGGCACCGTCGAGCCCGTCATCCAGCGCCAGGGCAACGACCGCATCCTGGTGCAGGTCCCCGGTCTTCAGGATCCGACCCGCCTGAAGGAATTGCTGGGCAAGACTGCGAAGATGGAATTCCGCATGGTCGATGCGTCCGTGCCGCCGGATCAGGCGCAGCAGGGCAGGTTGCCGCCGGAATCCGAGCTGCTGATGAGCGCCTCGCCGCCGCCCACGCCCTATGTGGTCAAGAAGCAGGTGCTGGTCGCCGGTGGCGACCTGACCGACGCCCAGGCGAGCTTCGACCAGCGGACGGGTGAGCCGGTCGTCAGCTTCAAGTTCAACACCTCGGGCGCGCGCAAGTTCGCGCAGGCCACGCAGGAAAACGTCGGGTTGCCCTTCGCGATCGTGCTCGACAACAAGGTGATCTCGGCGCCCGTCATCCGCGAGCCCATCACCGGCGGCCAGGGCCAGATCTCCGGCAATTTCACGGTGCAATCGGCCAACGATCTCGCGATCCTGTTGCGCGCCGGCGCGTTGCCGGCGCCGCTCACTGTGGTCGAGGAGCGCACCGTCGGTCCGGGCCTCGGCCAGGACTCGATCGAGAAGGGCGAGCTTGCGGCCTATGTCGGCTCGATCCTGGTCATCATCTTCATGCTGCTGACCTACCGGCTGTTCGGCGTGTTCGCGAACATCGCGGTGGCCATCAACGTCGCCATGATCTTCGGCCTGTTGTCGCTGCTCAACGCCACGCTGACGCTGCCCGGCATCGCCGGCATCGTGCTCACCGTCGGAATCGCGGTCGACTCCAACGTGCTGATCTACGAGCGCATCCGTGAGGAGCTGCGGGGTGGCCGCAATGCGATTTCGGCGATCGACGCCGGATTCAAGCGGGCGCTTGCGACCATCCTCGATTCCAACATCACCACCTTCATTGCCGCCGCCGTGCTGTTCTACATCGGCACCGGTCCGGTGCGCGGCTTTGCCGTGACGCTCGGCATCGGCATCATCACCACGGTGTTCACCGCCTTCACGCTGACCCGGCTGATCGTAGCCTGGTGGGTGCGGTGGAAGCGGCCGCAGAGCGTGCCGATCTAGGAGCTAAGACCGTGACTCACTACGTTCTCGTCGGGCTTGGCATTCTCATTGCCGTTCTCACCGTGGTCGCAGCGCTCGGGCTGCTGCCGTCGCTGCGCATCGTCCCGGACGATACGCATTTCGACTTCACGCGCTTCCGCCGGATCAGCTTCCCGATCTCGGCGGCGCTGTCGATCGTCGCGATCACACTGTTCTTCACCCATGGCCTGAATTTCGGAATCGACTTCCGCGGCGGCACGCTGCTGGAAGTGCAGGCCAAGTCCGGCGCCGCCGACATCGCCGCGATGCGGACGACGCTCGATGCCTTGCATCTCGGCGAAGTCCAGCTGCAACAGTTCGGCGGCCCCGAGAACGTCCTGATCCGCGTCGCGGAGCAGCCGGGCGGCGACGCTGCCCAGCAGGAAGCCGTGCAGAAGGTGCGCGGTGCGCTCGGCGATTCCGTCGAATATCGCCGCGTCGAGGTGGTGGGGCCGCGCGTGTCCGGCGAGCTGCTGGCCTACGGCATGCTCGGCCTGATGCTCGCGATCGTCTCGATCCTGATCTACCTCTGGTTCCGCTTCGAATGGCAGTTCGCGCTCGGCGCCATGATCGCTAACGTGCACGACATCGTGCTGACGATCGGCTTCATGTCGATCAGCCAGGTCGATTTCGACCTGACCAGCATCGCGGCCCTTCTGACCATTCTGGGCTATTCGCTCAACGACACCGTCGTCATCTACGACCGTATCCGCGAAATGCTGCGCCGCTACAAGAAGATGCCGATGCCGCAGCTGCTCAACGAGTCGATCAATTCGACCCTGTCGCGTTCGATCATCACCCACTTCACCGTGACGTTGGCGCTGCTGGCTCTGCTGCTGTTCGGCGGCCATGCCATCCACAGCTTCACCGCGGTGATGATGTTCGGCGTGGTGCTGGTCGGCACCTATACCTCGATCTTCATCGCGGCCCCGATCCTGATCTATCTCGGCGTCGGCGAGCATCGCGAAGATGCGCCCGATACGGCTACGCCGGCGAAGAAAAACAAGGCATGATCCGAACCGCATGCCCTCGCAGGCGTTTGCGAGGGCAGTAAGCTCATTCGGACGAAGCACATGGCCGGCGATCCCAACGCACCGCATTTTCCCCGCTCGGCGCCGATCGAAGCCTATGGCAAGGGCGGCTTCGCCTTTGCCGGCATGTCGCATCGGGGATCGCTGCTCTGCCTGCCCGACGCGATCTGGGCCTGGGACGTGACGGACCCGACGAAGATCGACCGCTATTCGCTGGATCGCGTCTTCACGGCGGCCAACAGCATCGACACGCTTCTGATCGGCACCGGAACCGGCGTCTGGTTGCCGCCGCCGGACCTGCGGCAGGCGCTGAAGGCGGTGAGGGTGGTGCTGGATACGATGCAGACCGGTCCCGCCGTGCGCACCTACAACATCATGATCGGCGAGCGGCGCCGCGTCGCGGCCGCGCTGATCGCCGTGCCATGAGCAGCGCTGCGCCTCCGGCCGATTCCGTCGCCTTCTGCGCCGGCCTCGTGCGCAGCCATGACTTTCCGCGCTATGCCGCAACGCTGTTTGCGCCGGCCGCCGAGCGCCAGGCGCTGCTGGCGCTCTATGCCTTCAATGTCGAGATCGTCCGCGTCCGCGACCAGGTGAGCCAGCCCTTGCCCGGCGAAATCCGCCTGCAATGGTGGACCGACATGCTGTCGGGCCACGTCCACGGCAGCGCCGAGGGCAACCCGGTGGCGGCGGAGCTATTGCGTGCGATCAGCGATTTCGACCTGCCGGTCGAGCCGTTGTCGCTGCTCGCCGACGAGCATCAGTTCGATCTCTACAACGATCCGATGCCGACCATGGCGGCTCTGGAGGGCTATCTGGACGCGACCTGTTCGGCATTGTTTGGCCTCGCGGCGCGGGTCATGGCGCCACCTTCGGAGGCGGCCGAGCATGTCGCAAGGCATGCCGGGCTCGCCCAGGGCATCGTGCAGGTGATTGCGAATCTGCCGCGCGACTCGGCGCACCGGCAACTGTTCCTGCCGCAGCAGCTGCTGGCGGCCCATTGCTGCGAGATGGAGGACGTGTTCGCCGGCAAGGAGACGCCGAATCTGCATGCGGTGCTGGGCCAGCTCGTGGGCGAAGCTGAGCAGCATTTGACGACGGCCTTGTCGTTGTTGCCGGAGGTGCCGGCGCCGGCACGGCCAGCGTTTCTGCTGCTGAGCCAGGTGCGGGGTGACCTCAAGCGCCTGTCGCAACCCGGGCGCAATCCGTTTGCGCCGCAGCCCCCGTCGCGGCTGCGCACGCTATGGACGCTGTGGCGGGCTTCACGTTCCCGGGAATTTACCAAATAGCGGCCGGCTTATCGCCTCAAATGGCCAAATGCTCTATGCTGTCCTATGGCTGAGTTGTCCCAAAATACATCCCCCGATCTCAGTGGCTTGCCGGTCGCTCTGGGCGACATTCATGCCGCCGCCGACACCATCCGCGGCGCCGTCGTCGAGACGCCGTGCAGCTACAGCCGCACGCTGAGCAACATCTGCGGCTGCGACATCTGGCTGAAATTCGAAAACCTCCAGTTCACCTCCTCGTTCAAGGAGCGAGGGGCGCTCAACCGGCTCACCGCACTGACGCCGGAGGAGCGTGCGCGCGGCGTCATCGCGATGTCGGCGGGCAACCACGCGCAGGGCGTCGCCTATCACGCCAAGCGGCTCGGCATTCCCGCCACCATCGTCATGCCGGTCGGCACGCCCATGGTGAAGGTCGAGAACACCAAGCACCACGGCGCCGAGGTGGTGGTGACGGGCGCGACGCTGGAGGAGGCGGCCGTCTATGCGCGCAGCCATGGCGAGGCCCGCGGCATGATCTTCGTCCACCCCTACGACGACCCGCTCGTCATCGCGGGGCAGGGCACTGTCGGGCTCGAGATGCTGAAGGCGGTGCCGGAGCTCGATACGCTGGTGGTCCCGATCGGCGGCGGTGGCCTGATCAGCGGCATCGGCATTGCCGCGAAATCGATCAAGCCGACGGTGCGGATTCTTGGAGTCGAGGCCTGGCTCTACCCCTCGATGTACAACGCCATCCATGACGGCAATCTGCCCGCGCGCGGCGACACGCTCGCCGAAGGCATCGCGGTGAAATCGCCGGGCAAGATCACGACCGAGATCGTCCGCCGCCTCGTCGACGACATCGCGCTGGTGAACGAAGCCGAGCTCGAGCGCGCGGTCGCGACCCTGATCTCGATCGAGAAGACGGTCGTCGAGGGCGCCGGCGCCGCCGGGCTTGCCGCGCTGATGTCCGATACGTCCCGCTTTGCCGGCCAGAAGGTCGGCCTCGTCCTGAGCGGCGGCAACATCGACACGCGGCTGATCGCCTCCGTTCTGACGCGTGAGCTAGCGCGCGAGGGTCGGCTGACGCAGTTGTCGCTCGATATCCCCGATCGGCCGGGGCAATTGGCTGCCGTCGCCTCACTGCTGGCCGAGGCCGGCGCCAACATCATCGAGGTCTCGCATCAGCGGACCTTCTCGGATCTGCCGGCCAAAGCGACGCTGCTTCAGCTCGTCATCGAGACCCGCGACAGCGCGCATCTCGACGAGGTCATGGCCAAGCTCGGTGCATCCGGCTTGAGCGCGCGCTGCACCTGAGTGGCGCGCGCCGCTATCGCGGCGCCAAACCCACGAGGTGGCCGATCAGCCGGTCGATCTCGGCTTCCGTGTTGTAGTAATGCGGGGAGGCCCGCACGACCGGTGGCAGCGAGCGGATTTCGGCATCGATGCGAGTACTCGCCGGATCTGAAGCGCCGATGGTGATGCCCGCCGCAGCGGCGCTGCTGACGATGGCGTCCGCCTCATACCCATCCAGCGTGAAGCTGACGATGGCGCCCGGTGTGCGTCCGAGGTCGCGAATGGTCACGCCGCGAACGGAGGCGAGGCCGCCGCGAAGACGGTCCGCAAGCAGACGGCAGCGCTGTTCGATCGGGCCGAGACCGATCGCGAGGGCATAATCGATGGCCGTGCCGAGACCGAGACGTGCCGCGTAATTGTTCTCCCATGTCTCGAAACGGCGGGCATCGTCACGGAGCCGATATTCACCTCGCGAGACCCAGGGCGCGGCGAAGTGATCGATCATCGGCGGCTCGAGCCGTTGCAGCATCTCGCGACGGACGTAGAGAAAGCCCGTGCCGCGCGGGCCGCGGAGGAATTTGCGCCCCGTCGCCGACAACATGTCACAGCCGATGGCGTCGACGTCGACCGTCATCTGGCCGACCGCCTGGCAGGCGTCGAGCAGATAGGGAATCCCGTGCGCCCGCGCGATCTTGCCGATCGCCGCCGCGGGATTGACCAATCCGCCATTGGTCGGAACCCAGGTGATGGCGATCAGCTTCACGCGTTCGTCGATCATGCGCTCGAGCGCATGGACGTCGAGTTCGCCGCTGGCATCGCTCGTCACGACATCGATGATCGCGCCCGTGCGCCTTGCGACCTGAAGAAACGCGACGTAGTTGGCAGCGTATTCCGCTTCGGCAGTCAGGATCCGATCGCCCTGGCGAAACGGAATCGCGTAGAACGCCATCTGCCAGGCAATTGTCGCGTTCTCCATGAGGGCGATCTCGTCGGGGGCGGCATTCAGCAGGCGCGCTACGGAGCCGTAGACCGCATCGAGCCGATCGGACTCGCGGTCGGCAGCGGCATAACCTCCGATCTCGCCCTCCAGATCGATGTGGTCCTTCATTGCCGCGACGACGGCAGTTGGCATGAGGGCCGCGCCGGCATTGTGGAGATAAGCGAGGCGGGAGGCGGCCGGGGTGTCGGAACGTATCCGGTCGATGTCGATCAATGCTGGTCTCCGCCTCTGCTGTCCCGATCCCATGAATTAGGCGCGTTGACGAGCGCGAGCAAGCTTATGTGCTGCTTGGAACAAAATGGCGGATTATTGCCTCGTCTTGGTATCGGATTCCAAATCGGCGGCCGTTCTCCCCGGATTTTGAGAAACCCGGTGACTTCGGACGTTATATCTTCCCGGATCGGGAAACAGACCATGCAAGAGAAGACGCAATCCCGCTCAATGACCGGGACGCCCAGGACCAACATCACCCGACGGATCGACCTAACGACCCTGCGGCTGTTCATCGCCATCTGTGAGGAGGGCAATTTGACGCGCGCCTCGCAGCGCGAGGCCATCGCGCCCTCTGCTGTCAGCAAACGCATGCACGACCTCGAGGAGGTACTCGAGGTCGCGCTGTTCGAGCGGCATCCGAACGGCATGGCGCTGACGCCGGCCGATGAATCGCTGCTGCATCATGCGCGCGTGACGCTGCTCAACGTCGAGAAGATCGCCGTCGACATGGCCGAGCATGCGCGCGGCGTGCGCGGGCATGTGCGGATGCTGGCCAATCTCTCGTCGATCGTCGAATTCCTTCCCGACGATCTGCCCGGCTTCTTTCGCTCGCACGTGCTGGTGCGGCTCGATCTGCAGGAGCGTCCGAGCGCCGATGTCGTTCGCGGCGTCGAGGAGGGCGTGGCCGAAATCGGCATCTGCTCGGCAGACGTGTCGACGCGCGGGCTGGAGCGGTTCTCCTATCGGCGGGACCGCCTCGTCATCGTGGTGCGATCCGATCATCCGCTTGCGTCGGCAAGAGACGTTTCGTTCGCCGACACACTCGACTACGACCATGTCGGCCTGTTTGCGACCAGCTCGATCTATCTGCGCTCGCAATACACCGCGCAGCAGATTGGCAAGTCGATCCGGTTGCGGGTCCACGTCCCGGGTTTTGATGCGGTGTGCCGGATGGTGCAGGCCGGTATGGGGATCGGCCTCATTCCCGACCGTGCGTTCGAGGTCCTCAGTCACGGCATGAATCTGACGGCCGTCGAGTTAAGCGACGACTGGGCCGATCGCGAACTGGTGCTGGTGGCCAGGGATCCCGCGGGATTGTCGGCCACGAGCCAGTTGATGCTCGATCATCTGCGATTGCCCGGAACCAAACCTCACTGATGGCGGCCTTCGTGTCGTTCGTCATCCGCGAACGCGTGTTCATCAAAGGATATTGGACTTAGGGCCCTGCGCTCGGCGACACCACGATCAAAGACGATCGAGGAGCGCCAGACGTGGACGGACCATTATCCGGAATACGAGTCGTCGAGCTCGGAACTTTGATCGCGGCACCATTTGCCGCGCGGCTCTTTGCCGAGTTCGGCGCCGAAGTCATCAAGATCGAACAGCCGGGCAGCGGGGATCCGTTGCGCAGATGGCGTAAGCTGCATCAGGGCACCTCGCTCTGGTGGTACCTGCAATCCCGCAACAAGAAGTCGATCGCGATCGATCTGAAATCGCCTGACGGGCGGGACGTGGCGCTTCGGCTGGCCGCGCAAGCCGACGTCGTGATCGAGAATTTCAAGCCAGGGAGCCTCGAGAAACTCGGCCTCGGCTGGGATGTGCTCTCAAAGCTCAATCCGGACCTGACACTGGTCCGCATCTCCGGCTACGGGCAGACCGGCCCTTACCGCGATCGCTCCGGGTTCGGCGCGATCGGCGAAGCTATGGGTGGGCTGCGCTTCACCACCGGCGATCCCGACAGCCCGCCGGCCCGGGTCGGCATCAGTATCGGCGACAGCCTTGCGTCGCTTCATGGCGTGATCGGCGCGCTGATGTCGCTGCTCCGAGTCAAGACGGGGCAGGGGCGAGGGCAGGTGGTCGACGTCTCGCTCTACGAGAGCGTGTTCAACCTGATGGAGAGTCTCGTCCCCGAATATGACCTCATGGGTCATGTCAGGACCCGCACCGGCGGCGCCCTGCCGGGCATCAGTCCATCCAATACATATCCCAGCTCCGACGGGCGCCATGTCGTGATCGCCGGCAACAGCGACGCGATCTTCAAGCGGCTGATGCAGGTGGTCGGCCGACCGGACCTTGCCGACGATCCGGCCCTTTCCAGCAATGACGGGCGCGTCCGCGGCAACGCCTTGCTCGATTCTGCCATCACGGCATGGACCTCGGAGCGAACGATGGACGAGATCCTCGCGCGTCTTGATGCGGCGGATGTTCCTGCAGGCCGGATCTATTCTGTCGCGGACATCGTCGAGGACCCCCATTACGCCGCCCGTGACATGATCCTGCCGACCGAGCTGCCGGGCGACGTCACCGTAAAGATGCCGGGCATCGCGCCAAAGCTCTCCGACACCCCGGGCGCAGTCAAATGGGCTGGCCCGACGCTGGGACAGCATACCGACGAGGTGCTCGCGGGCCTCGGCTTGCAGGCAGGCGATATCGCGCAGCTGCGCCGGAGCGGAGCGGTGCAATGACGGCAACGGCACCGGACATCCTGATCCAGGAGGTCGCTCCGCGCGACGGCCTTCAGATCGAAGCGAAATGGGTCGAAACCAGCGAAAAAATCCGGCTGATCAATTCGCTCTCTGCGATCGGCTTCAGCCGCATTGAGGTCTCGTCGTTCGTGTCAGCGGCGGCCGTGCCGTCGCTGCGCGACGCCGCGGACGTCTTCGCCGGCATCGAGCGGCGGCCCGGCACGATCTATACGGCACTGATCCCGAACCGGAAGGGCGCCGAGCTGGCGCTGGCCGCACGCGCCGACGAGCTCAATTTCGTGATGTCGGCGAGTGAAACGCACAACCGCGCCAACATGAACATGACGCATGCGGTGTCGCTGGCGTCGCTCAGCGAGATCGTGAAGCCGGCCCATGCAGGCGGCGCGTTGGTCAACGCGACGGTTGCGACCGCGTTCGGCTGTCCGTTCGAAGGCCTGCAGCCTTTCGAGAAGGTGCTCGATATCGTCAAGCGCTATCTCGATCTCGGGGTCGATGGCGTCACGCTCGCCGATACCACGGGCATGGCCAATCCTAATCAGGTCTCGCAGCTGGTTGCCGAGGTCTTGATGCTGGTCCCTGCGGACATGCTCACGCTTCACTTCCACAACACGCGCGGTCTTGGGCTGGTTAACGTCCTCGCGGCCTATGACACCGGCGCGCGCCGCTTTGACGCCGCACTGGGCGGCCTCGGCGGATGTCCATTTGCGCCGGGTGCCACCGGCAATGTCTGTACCGAAGACCTCGTCAATCTCTGCCACGAGACGGGCTTGCGGACCGGTCTCGACCTGCAGCGCTTGATCGATCTCTCGTTCCGGTTGCCTGGACTGGTCGGACATGAGGTGCCGGGACAGGTCGCCAAGGCCGGCCGTCCCCTCGATCTGCATCCCATACCCGAGCGGCTGCGACGCTCGGGCTGATCGACCGCTATCAAAATTCAAAACACTTTGGAGGAAACCATGACGATTGCCACGGCGGCGACTGCTGACCTCGATACTGGACTCACAGAGCATCAGGTCATCAAGAAGATTGCGTGGCGGCTGATGCCGCTGATCATCGTCTGCTACTTCTTTGCGTTCTTCGACCGCGTCAACATCAGCTTCGCCAAGGCCGCGCTGCAGGCCGATCTCGGTCTCAGCAACACCGCCTACGGATTTGGCGCCAGCCTGTTCGTCGTTGGTTACGTCTTGCTGGAAGTGCCGAGCAACATGCTGCTCTATCGCTTCGGCGCGCGGCGCTGGATCGCCCGCATCATGATTTCCTGGGGGCTGGCGACGGCGGCGATGGTCTTCGTTCATGGCGAGTGGCAGTTCTATGCGCTGCGCTTCGTGATCGGCGCCATGGAGGCGGGATTTGCGCCCGGCATTCTCTATTACCTGACACTCTGGTTTCCAAAATCGCATCGCGGCCGCATGACGTCCGTGTTCTTTCTCGCCACTGCATTCTCGGGGATCATCGGCGCGCCGATCTCGGGTCTCATCCTCAACTACCTGAACGGGCTGCACGGTCTGGCCGGTTGGCAATGGCTGTTTCTGGCCGGCGGCATTCCCTGCGTTGCGCTGGGCTTCGTTGTGCTGCTGCGCTTCGACGACGGGATCGAGCAGGCCGAATGGTTGAGCGACGACGAGCGCCGGTTGATCTCGGTTCAGCTAGACCGCCAGAAGAGCGAGATCGGCGAGCATTCGGCATGGCGCTCGCTGCTCATGCCCGGCGTGCTGCTGCTCGGATTCATCTACTTCCTGATCCAGATCGCCTCCTACGGCCTCAATTTCTGGGCGCCTGACCTGATCAAAGCGGCCGGCGGAGGCAGTGCAGCCGCGATCGGTTTCCTGACCGCCGTACCCTATATCTGCGGCGCCATCTGCATGATCGTCGTAGGCCGATTGTCGGATGCATCGGGCGAGCGCCCGAAATTCGTCGCGGGTCTGGCGCTGACGGCGGCGGTGGGCTTCTTCGCCTCGGGCGTATTCGACAGGAACGTCGTCACGCTGGTTGGCGCGCTCGCCATTCTTGGTGCCGGCGTAGTTGCGGCCATTCCGACATTCTGGACGCTGCCTCCGAAAATTCTCACCGGTGCGGGGGCAGCGAGCGGGATCGCGCTCATCAACACGCTGGGGCAGGTCGGCGGCATCGTCAGCCCGGTCATGGTTGGCTCGGTCAAGGATGCGACCGGCAGCACGACACCCGCGCTCTATGTCATTGGCGGCTTGTGCGTGCTCTGTGCGTTGCTGCTGCTGACGGTGCTTCCGCGAGACCTGAAAGCCAGGGACGTGGCGGAACCCCGGGTCGCATAGGCCGCGGCATTGGCGCGCCTTGGTGAGGCGCATTCAAGAGGGTATCTAGGCGAAAGACATCACACCACCGTCCATTCTCAATGGAGGGCGGTGTGATGGCCTGGAACCGAAGGGGACGCGCAATGGCGAAAAACACGATTTGCCTCTGGTACGACAAGGACGCCGAGGCGGCCGCCCGCTTCTATGCCGAGACATTTCCCGACAGCGCCGTAAGCGCCGTCCATCACGCGCCCAGCGATTACCCCTCCGGCAGGGCGGGCGACGTGCTCACCGTCGAGTTCACCGTGGCCGGCGTCGCCTGTCTCGGCCTCAACGGCGGTCCGATCTTCAAGCACAACGAGGCTTTCTCGTTCCAGATCGCGACCGACGATCAGGAGGAGACCGACCGCTATTGGAACGCCATCATCGGCAATGGCGGGCAGGAGAGCGCCTGCGGCTGGTGCAAGGACAGATGGGGCCTCTCCTGGCAGATCACGCCGCGGGTGTTGACCGAGGCACTGGCGGCCGGCGGTGCCGAGGCAAAGCGCGCCTTCGATGCGATGATGGGGATGACGAAGATCGATGTCGCCGCGATCGAGGCCGCGCGCCGCGGCTGAAATTATCTCGCCTCAGATACAGAGGCCGAGCAGCTTGACGTGGCAGCCGCTGGATTTGGGCTTGCTGGCGGGCGCGGCCTCGCGCTTCACGGCAACCACCGGCTCCTCGTCCTTCTTGCCTTTACCTTTGCCCTTGCCCTTCGGCTCGTAGTCGCCCGCGATCACCATGGCCCAATAGGTTCGCTTGCCGCTGGCATTCTTGGCGCTGGCGATGCCGACGCGCGAGGCGTTGTGCAGCAGCAGGTTCTTGCGATGCCCGGACGAGTCGATCCACTGTCCCAGCGTTTTCTCGAAATTGTCGTAGCCATAGGCGATGTTCTCGGCGGCGCGGCCCGCGCCGGCCGGTGCGACGCGCCGGTTGAACGGGCCGAGCGCGTCGTGGCTGAGGTCGTCCTTCGCCGCCATCGCGCGGGCCTGGTCCATGGCGATGCGGTCGAGGGTTGAATCGCGGACGACGCGGACCTCGCCGTTCTTGAGGCGAAAGCCGGAGATCAGCTCGGCCGGGGATTCGGCCATCGCGGGTGCAGCTGCAAGCAGCAGAAGGCCAGCGATCACGCCGCCAACCACACGATGCATCATCGTCCCCCGAATGCCCATGACCCGCCGCCCGAATGATCCGATCGGTTCTCTATCGCCAATGTGGACGCTTCAAGGCGCGCGCAGCCCGTCAGCTCGCCGGCAGGTCCGCCTCGAAATTGAAGCGGTCGCGCAGGTTCTTCCGTTGTTCCAGGATGTCCTTGAGGAAGGCGCGGTCCTGGTCGTTCTTCATCATCGGCTCGATCAGGTCGAGCTGGTTCATGGCGACCAGTTGCAGGATCTCGGTCCGCGGCTTGCCGCTGGTATCGCGGGGCAGCGCGTGTACGACCTGGATGTGCTCCGGCGGCTTGGGACCCTTGGCGGCCGAAAGCTCGCTGCGAAGCTCGCCTTCAAGCGTGGCCTGATCGGCTTCGACGAAGGCATAGAGCCCGACGCCGGAGCGGCGGTCGGCGAAGGCGACGATGGCGGTGTCGCGCACGGCCGGGTTCTTGCGGATCAGCTCGGCCAGCACCGGCGCGTCGTTGACCAGCCGGCGGCCGCCGCCCTCGCGGTCGGTGAAGTTGAACAGGCCGCGCGTGATCGCGCGGTAGACCTTCTTGCCGGTCGCGAGCCACAGGCTGGCGGCGAATGACTTCTTCGCCAGGATTTTTCGCTCGCGCGGCGTCAGCGCCTCGGGTGCGTAGGAACGCTTGTGCTTGAGCAGATGCCGCAGGTCCTCGTAGGCGAGGATGCGGTAGAGCCGGCCACGTCGGTTGAAGCAGGCGGCGAGCTGGAAGTCGGTCACGTAGGCGCGGCCGTCGCGGCCGACCAGCCAGTTCTGCTCCTTGGCGAGATCGTTGTGGCAGATGCCGGCGCGGCGCAGCCGGCGTAGCGCCGCCTTGGCCGAGCGGAAATAGGCGAGGTCGCCATGTGGCTTGGCGAGATGGAGCGCGACGCCGTCGACAAAGCCGCGCACGAGCGCCCGGCGGCCGGCCCACAGCAAATCGGGGCCGACATTGAGGCCTTTGGCCAGCGCCAGCGCGTGCTTCTCACGCGCGAACAGGTGGCGCGCCAAGGGGAATGACCACCACGGCACTTCGTCGAGCCGGCGCAGCACGGCGTCGACCTCGCCGCTGTCACCGCGGAAGCGGCCGCGCTCGACGGTCGAGAACACGTCGCGCTTGAGCAGCACGCCCTCGGTCCAGCGCGCCGACAGTGTCGCGGCGTCGTCTTTGGGAAGACTCATCGAAAAACTCACGCGGCTGCGGCGATGCGCAGGTGATCGGCGATCCAGCGATCGAGATCGGCGAGCGCCAGCGCGCTCATCGCCTGCTTCTTGGCCACCGTTTTCTCGTTGCCGCGCAGGCGGGTGCCGTCGGGCTTCTTCGTCGGGGCACTCGCAAGCGGCGGGAACAGGCCGAAATTGATGTTCATCGGCTGGAACGAGCGCGTACCGGGCTCGATGGTTTCGATATGGCCACCGGTGATGTGACCGAGCAGCGATCCCAGTGCCGTCGTAGCAGGCGGGCTCGCCAGTGTTTCGCCGCGCGCATCCGCTGCCGCATAGAGACCGGCGATCAGGCCGACGCTGGCGGATTCCACATAGCCCTCGCAGCCGGTCATCTGACCGGCAAAGCGCAGCCGCGGCTGCGCGCGCAGGCGCAGCTGGCCGTCGAGCAGCTTTGGCGAATTGAGGAAGGTGTTGCGATGCAGGCCGCCGAGGCGGGCGAATTCGGCCTTCTCCAGCCCCGGAATGCTGCGGAAGATGCGTTGCTGCTCGCCGTATTTCAGCTTCGTCTGGAATCCGACGATGTTGTAGAGCGTGCCGAGCTTGTTGTCCTGGCGCAGCTGCACGATCGCGTAGGCCTTCGTGGTGGGATCGTGCGGATTAGTGAGGCCGACCGGCTTCATCGGGCCGTGGCGCAACGTCTCGGGGCCGCGCTCTGCCATCACCTCGATCGGCAGGCAGCCGTCGAAATAAGGCGTGTTGGTCTCCCATTCCTTGAACTCGGTCTTCTCGCCCGCGATCAGCGCGGCCACGAAGCCGTCATACTGCTCCTTGGTCATGGGGCAGTTGATGTAGTCGGCGCCGGTCCCGCCGGGGCCGACCTTGTCATAGCGCGACTGGAACCAGGCCACTGACATGTCGATGGACTCGCGATGCACGATCGGCGCGATCGCGTCGAAGAAGGCGAGCGCGTTCTCGTCGGTGAGCTCGCGAATGGCGTCGGCGAGTGGCGCGGAGGTGAGGGGGCCGGTCGCAACGATGACGTTGCTCCAGTCGGCCGGCGGCAGGCCTGAAACCTCGCCGCGGGCGATCTCGATCAGGGGGTGGTCGTTGAGCGCCTTGGTGACGGCCGCCGAGAAGCCGTCGCGGTCGACCGCGAGCGCGCCGCCGGCGGGCACCTGGTTGGCGTCCGCCGCGCGCATGATCAGCGAGCCGAGCCGGCGCATTTCGGCGTGCAGCAGGCCGACAGCGTTGTTGGCGGCGTCGTCCGAGCGGAACGAATTGGAGCAGACGAGCTCGGCGAGCCCATCGGTGCGGTGCGCTTCGGTCATGCGGTCCGGCCGCATCTCGTGCAGCACCACGGGCACGCCGGATTTGGCGACCTGCCAGGCGGCTTCGGAACCGGCAAGGCCGGCGCCGATCACGTGCACAATGTTGGATTGGGGTCCTGTCATGGGGCGGACAGGTAGCGCTTTTCGGCGGTCAGTGGAATCGCCGAGATGGAGTTTTCTGCCATCAGAAACGACAACGCCCGCACGAGGCGGGCGCTATCGGTTCGTCCGGTGAAGGGCTGAACGAAATCAGCCCTGATACTGACCGGCGGCAACGCGCGGGATGTCCGAGCGATCGAGGCCGATGTCGGCCAGTTCGCGATCGCTGAGCTGGGACAGCTCGGCAACATTGCGCTGATAGTCCCGGAAAGCCTGGATCATGCGGATGAGCGAGAGCAGCATTGGTAGTCTCCTGTAGTTCGATTCAGCCCTTGCCCGGGCCTCATCGTTGAAATGAATATAGGTGAGAGTGGTGCAGTGCGAAAGTTCCGATGTTGCGATGCAGCTAAGCGCGAGGTGCATAGCGGTGGTAACGGACGATTAACCCGGGAGCACTCTCGCCCAAAGGGTAGGCGAAATAGGGAATGCTTTGCCATAAATCACCGTGAATTCACGGGTTTACTGCAACCACTCTCGTTACCGGTGAAATGGAAATAGGTAGGGTTCCAACTGTTCTCAAGGCGATCAGTCAGCGTCTGCGCCCAAGTCTCGCATGCGAGAATCGCATGATAGTGGAACTATAGAGATGAATATATATTCATTTATATGAAAGATACCATACGACCGGGTCCACACGATCCGACTCGCTCTGGGCTGGCGGATCACCAGACAAGCGGGCAAGGAGCCTGCCGAAACTCATCCTGACTCGTTTCAGACCGCGACCGCCTCCGTGGTGCGGTGCACACACGCCGAACGTGTGGCGTTCATTACAAGGGTGTAATGAAAATCAGAAATTTCGCATGGTGCCTCTGCGCCGCGCGCAACATCACGCAATTCTCGCGAGGAATTTATTGCGGCAAGTTGCCGCGCCCGGAGGAAAGTCATGTCGCAGATTCTGGCAATGTCGCTGGTTCTGTCCCAAGAACAAGAGAAGGAAAGTAACATCATGACGAAGTTACTCGGGGTTATCGCAATTGCCGCCGTCGCGTTCGCCGTCGCGCCGGCCCAGGCTGCCAAGCACGCCATGGGCGGCTGCAGCTCGGCCAATCTGGAGAAGACGGAGACCGCGATCGAGAACATGGCTGACGGCGACAGCAAGTTCGTGGCGCAGAAGGAGATCGCGGCTGCGCAGGACGCGCTGCTCAACGGCAAAATGGGTGTGTGCGGCGCGCACCTGAACAAGGCGATGAACGCCACCATGGGGAAGTAAGCGCACCAAGAGAGGGCCGATCGCCGGGCGATCGGCCCTACGCGTCCTGTCGGGCGCTATTTAAGGGGCGCGTGCGAGCTGGGTCGCGAAATAGGCGACGGTCTTGGAGTAGACTTCGCTCTTATTCCATTGCTGCAATACAGCAAAATTCGGACTGCCCGGCTGCCAGTCCTTGCCGCGCTGCCAGCCGTAGCCCGCGAGATAATTGGCGGTGGAGGCGAGCACGTCGGGCGCGTTGTGCAAGAGGTCGCGCTTGCCATTGCCGTCGAAATCGACGGCGTATTTCATCCAGGACGACGGCATGAACTGGGTCTGACCGAGCTCGCCGGCCCATGCGCCCTTCATGTCGGCGGGGGCGAGGTCGCCGCGCTGGACGATGCGCAGCGCATCCAGCAGCTCGGCACGAAACTGGTCGGAGCGACGGCAATCATAGGCCAGCGTTGCCAGCGAGCGGATGGTGGCGAACTTGCCGGTGTTGACGCCGAAATCGGTCTCGAGACCCCAGATCGCGACCAGCACCTCGCCGGGCACGCCATAAGTCTGTTCGATGCGGGACAGCACTGAGCCGTACTGCTTCATCATGTTGGAGCCGCGCTGCATGCGCGGCGGCACCATGCGGCCGGAGAACTCCTCGAAGGTCTGGGTGAAGACTTTTTGCGAGCGGTCCCGGTTGAGCACGCTCTGATCGAGCGTCACGCCGGCAAGCCCGGCGGCAACGGCCTGCTGCGAGACGCCCTTGGCCGCGGCGTCGGCTTTGAAGTCCGCGAGCCAGGCGTCGAAATTGCCCGAGCCGCAGGCAACAGCGGCGAGGGCTGGCTGGGCGGTTAGGATTGACGCGGAGAGGGCGAGGGCTGCGAGAGCGAGACGAGAAATCGTCGGGGTCATCAGATGAAATGGATTCCGTGAAGTGATCTGACCGGCGGGCGCAATTTCGATTGTAACCGCGGCCAAAGCAAGGCGTATGACAAGCACGTAATCCTGCCCGAGCCGAGCCCGGGCAGGATAGCATGTCACGATATCGTCAGGCGTCCGTCCGATTGCGCCAGGGGAAGAGGTTGGCGGGGAAGTCGGCGGCCGGCTTGCGCGGGCGATGCGGTGGGGGCGGCACCGGACGTGCACCGGGCTCCGAGACGATCACCTTGCGGTAGAGGTGCCAGGTGGCGTGGCCGAGCAGGGGGATCACCACGGCAAGGCCAAGGAACGCCGGAATCGTACCGAGCGCCAGCAGCACCGCCACGATCAGGCCCCAGGCCGCCATCGGCACCGGGTTCTTGGCGACGACGCGTAGCGACGTCACCATCGCCTCGAACGCGCCGGCATGGCGGTCGAGCATCAAGGGGAACGACACGGCGCTGATGCAGAGCGCGGCAAGCGCAAACAGGAAGCCGGTGCCGCAGCCGACCAGGATCAGCCACCAGCCTTGCTGGGTCGTCAGCACGCGCGTCATGAAATCAGAGATCCCGGTCGCGCCCTCATAGCCGAACGCCGCGACATAGATCGCCTGAGCGGTCGCAACCCAGGTCACGAACAGAGCGAGCAGCAGCGTGCCGAGACCGAGCATGGCGCCGAACGAAGGCGAGCGCAGCACCTCCATGGCATTCCAGGCGCTGGCCTCCTCATAACGTTCGCGCCGGCTGGAGAGCTCATAGAGACCGAGCGCGGCGAACGGGCCGATCAGCGCGAAGCCTGCGGCCAGTGGGAACAACAGCGGCAGCACCGAATAGCCCATCACCGCGCGGGCGAGCACGAGGCCCAGCACCGGATAGATCACGCAGAGGATGATGGCGTGGCTCGGCACCGCCTTGAAATCTTCCCAGCCCCGCCTGAGCGCGTCGTGCAGATCGGACAGTTGGATGGTTCGGATCACCGGTCCAGCCGCATCCGCGGGCTGGGCCACAGTGGGGACATTGCCCGGGTAGAGTGTGGCCATGGTCGCTAGCTCCCTTGCCATGCAGCCGAATTCGGCGCCGGCAACGGCGCAAGCGGCCGCTTTTCTGAGTTTCGCGATTCCGGCCAGACGCGAATTCCGGACGTCATCGCGAACTGAAAGTGGAGCGTACGCCCATTTCCGAGTCCTGTCCCACACGCTTGGTTGAGATTCGATGCCGCACCGCAACCTCAACGATGTCATTCGGTCGTCATTTCGCCGCAGATAAGCTGATGCTGGTTGTCGGTTCGCAGAACTTCGCGGGCGTAACGCCGTAACTTCGTTTATAAGTGCCACTCAAGGCCCTTCCAACGGATCCTATTCGGGGAGAAGACATGAGCATTTTCGGGAAAATCATGGGCGCGATCTTCGGCAGCCATCCGGCTTCCGCCGCGCCCGCAGGTGGCGCACCCTCGGGTAGCGCACCCGCCAGCGCCGCGCCGGGCGGATCGGCGCCTGCTGCCGCGCCGATGGCAACCGTGGACGTTGCGGCCATCGTCGACAAGCTGGTCGCTGCCCAGAAGGAGAAGCTGGAATGGCGCACCTCGATCGTCGACCTCATGAAGGCGCTCGACATCGACTCCAGCCTTGCCGCGCGTAAGGACCTCGCCAAGGAGCTCGGCTACAGCGGTGACATGAACGACTCGGCGAGCATGAACGTCTGGCTGCACAAGCAGGTGATGTCCAAGCTGGCCGCCAATGGCGGCAAGCTGCCGCCGGAGATCAAGCACTGACCGATTGCTCGGTCGTAAGCCAGGGGGGCCCGCGATCTCGCGGGCCCCTTTTGCATTCAGGCGACGAGGTCTGCTTCCTCCGGATGCCTGTCGAGATAGTCGACGACGAAGCCACAGCCGGCGATCACCTTCTTGCCGTCGCGGCGGATCAAGTCCAGCGCACCCTTGATCAGCTCGGACGCAATGCCGCGGCCGCGCAGCGCGCGCGGCGTCTCGGTATGGGTGATGATCACGGCCGACGGCGTCAGCCGGTAATTGGCGAAGGCGATTTCGTTGCCCGCATCGAGCTCGAAGCGACTCCTGTCCTTGTTGTCCCGTACCGCCATGCCAGATCCCTTCGAAGCGCTGCGTGTTCTCTGATCTAGGCGCCTGAACCGGCCCTTGCCAAGGTGCGACCAAGGGAGGTTGCCGCAGGGGAGATATCCGGAAAATGCGTGTCCCGCTCAGCCTCTTGGCGCTGCTTGCGGCGCTCGTCTCGACCGCGCCGGTGTCGGCTGCGGCCGAAGGCGCCCCGGCCTGGGAGGCCTGCGTCGGGCTGACCAGCACGCCGGACGCGCGGATCAAAGCCTGCTCGACCGTGATCGATACCAGGAGCGAGGGCGGGCAGAGGCTGGCCGGCGCCTATTGCAATCGCGGCCATGGGCTCACCGAGAAACGCGAGCTCGACGCCGCGTTGTCCGATCTCGACGAGGCGGTCCGGCTCGATCCCGGCTATGCCTGCGCCTACAACAATCGCGGCCGCGTCTACAGCTTCAAGCGCGACTATGATCGTGCCATCGCCGAATACGACCAGGCCATCAAGCTCGATCCGTCGCTGGCGCTGGCCTATAGCAACCGCGGCGAGGCCCGTTTCAACAAGGGCGACCTCGACGGCGCCATTGCCGATTTCGACGCGGCGATCGAGCGCGATCCCAACTGTGTCACCGCCTACGCCAACCGCGGCTTCGTCTATGCTCGCAAGCACGACGCGGCGCACGCGCTCGCCGACTACAGCATGCGGATCAAGCTGGCACCGGATCTGATTGCCTATATCGACCGCGGCAACGTCTACCGCGACAGCGAGCAGCTCGATCGGGCCGCCGCCGACTACGGCGAGGCGATCCGCGTCGCGCCGACCGACGCACGCGGCTGGCGCAATCGCGGCATGATCCGGCTCTATCGGGGCGACAACAAGGGCGGCCTCGCCGACTACGACAAGGCGCTGCAATACGATCCCTCCGACGTGTTCTCCTGGAACAACCGCGGCCAGGCCAGGCTGCGCCTCGGCGACAGGCAGGGCGCGATTGCCGATTTCCGGAAGGCGCTGGAATTGCGTCCAGGCTTGCCGTCCGCCCATGATGCACTGCAGAAGCTTGGGGCTCTGTAGCGAGCGTTCGATCAACGCGTGAGCCATAATTCGCTAACGCCGCCTCGCTGGCAAAAAACATCAGTCCGTCTTGCAATCGTGCACCCGGTTCCCCACGTCTCGTTACAGGACATACGCCCGAATGCGGCCGGCACGGTCGCTAGACATTCGGAGTGTCATGATCGCCAGCCGCTGACGTATGCCTCTTTTGGAGGAGGATACGATGTCGGACTTTAGTTTCATCAAGACTCATCGAACATGGGAAGATTGGTGCGGGATGCTGCTCGGCGCGCTGATTGTCGCATCGCCGTGGTTCCCCATCCAGGATCACTCGCCGATCGTCGAACGCCAGACGATGATCCTGAACACGGTCGCAATCGGCCTCGTCGTATTTGGCCTGAGCCAGCTCGAATATGTCGCGTTGCAGCGCTGGCAGGAGGTGGCGACGATCCTGGTCGGGCTCTGGCTCATCGTCTCGCCCTATGTGTTCGGCTATTCCGGCGAAGGTTTTCTCCGGATCTACCATACGAGTCTGGGAGCGGTGGCGGTGATCCTCGGCGTGCTCCAGCTGTGGCAGGACTGGGATCTGAGTGACCAGGATATGCTGAAGCATGGGCAATAGGCGGTAGATTTGAGCAGGCCCGCCGCGCGCTCGGCGGGCCTGCGCTCGCTTAGCTCTTCACCAAATCCGCATACTCCGGATGTTTCTCGATCCACGCCTTCACGAACGGACATTGCGGGATCAGTTTCAAGCCGGCCGCGCGGACTTGGTCGAGCGCGCCTTGCACCAGCTTCGAGCCGACGCCCTTGCCACCGAGCTCCTTCGGCACGTCGGTATGCTCGAAGGTGATGACGTTGCCGTCGAGCTTGTAGTGTTCAGTCGCGAGATGGCCCTCCACCTCCAGCTCGAAGCGATGACCGGCCTTGTTATCGATGACGTCGCTCATGGTGTCTCCCGTCAGGTCTTCAACGAGTCCGCCAGCATCTTGCGGATCGACCAGGCCTCGCCGTCGGACGAGCCCTTGATGTCGTCGATCCGCCAGCTGTTGGCCTCGCGCACGAAGTCATAACGCACGATCTGGTCGGCGGGTTTGCGGTCGTTGCGGTGGCCGGTGATGGTCACCGCGATCGTCGCCTTGTCGGCCTCCATCTTCTCTGCGTCAACCTTGAAGGATTTCACGTCCGGTTCCTGCGAGTTGGTGACAGGATCGAAATCGACCGGACCAACGTCGCCCTTCGGCGTATGCGCATCCGCCCTGGCCCACAGCGCGACCAGCGCCCTCGAGAGATATTTTGTTTTGGCCGCCTTGTTCTCGATGACGAAGGCGCCGCCGCTATCGCCTTTGCCCTTGGCTACGCGCGTGTAGATGGCGGTCAGGATCGCGACGGGGTCGCTGGAGGCAGGCATCACGGCGAATGCCGGGGAGGCGGTGGCAAGCAGAGAGGCGGCGACGAAGGTCCGACGGGTGAGCATGAAATGTCCCTGAGATAATGACGTGCGACCGCAGGGCCGGAGCGGCCGGCGTCAGCGCGTATCTCTGTAGACCGATGGCGCGGCCGCTCGGTTCAATCGGTCGCTTTGGCGAGCCTGGAATCTTCAGATTGCGGCTGCGGGCGGAGGCAACCCTGGCAGATGACGAGGGAGCGGGTGACCTTGGCGTCCTGCTCGGCCTCGATGCCGTCCTGGGCCTGCCACCATTCCTTCGAATAGGGCTGAAGTCCGGCTTGCGACCTGTTGCGCTCGGAGCCGGCGTCGGCGCGCGTGGCACGCGGAGCCCCGGAACGTGGCTGGTTGGGATCCTCGCCGGCGCCATCCCAGGCATAGCGCGCAGGCTTGAAGGCGGGGTCGGCGGAGAGGTGCGCCTGAGGCGCCACGGCACATCCGGCGAGCGCCAGCGACAACAGGAGGAAGGCGGGCGCTTTGACCATGATGCGGCACTCTGTACGCGAGAACTGGCTGAGGTTGCGCCGATCATGTTTAAAATTCCCTGAACGGTCGCGGCCGCGCCGGCGACAAACGCGAATGCGATATCTGATCCTCCTGCTCACACTGCTCACCACCGCTGCGCGCGCCGATGATGCAAAACCGTTCAATCCGGCCGATTATCCGCCCGGCGTGCAGCAGGCGCTGCGCTACGCCAATGAGGAATGCGACAGCCAGGATGGTAGCTTGGTGACCTTCGCGCCGGACACCGTGCGCAAGATCGACCTGACCGGCGACGGCCGTGAGGACTACATCGTCGATTTCCGCGACACCAAATGCGGGGAGCGCGAGACCACCTATTGCGGAACCGGCGGCTGCGTCATGAACGTCCTGGTGACTTTGCCCGACGGCAGCGTGCGCCCCGTGTTCGACGGCTATGTCCGCGGCTACAAGATTTTGCCGCCGGCGATGAAGCGTGGCGCGGCGCGCACCATTCGCTTCGATCTGCACGGCAGCTATTGCGGCGGTTTCGGTGCGCAGGCCTGCCGGAAGGAGAAGGCCATCACGGCGACGCCGTTTGCGTTCAAGCAGCCGTAGGGCAGATGCGCGACCGACGGCCTTGCTACACCGCATTCGATGGCGATAAATGGGCTGCAAGGAGCGGGCGGCTCGTGCGCCGTCCGCCGTCGAAGAGGAAGCCCGATGCAGCCCCTGCGCATGTCCCGCCGCGTCATGAATCTCGCTCACATGCTGACCCAGAATGCGCGGCGGCATGGGTCGCGTCCTGGTTTCGTCTGGGGTGACAAATCCTGGACCTGGCGCGAGATCGATGCGCAGGTCTCGGCGCTGGCCGCCGCACTCGCCGCGCGCGGCATCGCCAAGGGCGACCGCATCCTCGTCCATTCCAAGAACGGCGACGAGATGTTCTTCTCGATGTTCGCCGCGTTCCGGCTCGGTGCGGTCTGGGTGCCCACCAATTTCCGCCTGATACCGGATGAGGTCACCTATCTCGCGCAGGCCTCCGGCGCGAAGGCGTTCCTGTGCCACGTCGATTTTCCCGAGCACGCTGCAGCCGTGAAGGGCGGTGCGCTGGAGTTCACCTGGAGCGTCGACGGCAAGGGCTCGTTCGGCGAGCGCTCGGTGGCGGAAGCCATCGCCTCGCAGGCCGGTGCAAGCGTTGCGAACGTCGCCGTCGAGCACGACGATCCCTGCTGGTTCTTCTTCACCTCCGGCACCACCGGCCGCTCCAAGGCCGCGGTGCTGACCCACGGCCAGATGGGTTTTGTCGTCACCAACCATCTCGCCGATCTCACCCCCGGCGTTACGGAAGCGGATGCGTCGCTGGTGGTGGCGCCGCTGTCGCATGGCGCCGGCGTGCATCAGCTGGTGCAGACCGCGCGCGGCGTGTGCACCGTGCTGCTGCCGACGGAGAAATTCGACATCGACGAGGCGTTCCGCCTGATCGAGGCGCATCGGGTCAGCAATCTCTTCACGGTGCCGACGATCCTGAAGATGATGGCGGAGCATCCGGCCGCCGACAAATACGATCATTCCTCGCTGCGTCACGTGATCTATGCCGGCGCGCCGATGTACCGCGAGGACCAGAAGGCCGCGCTGAAGAAGCTCGGCAAGGTCATCGTGCAGTATTTTGGCCTCGGCGAGGTCACCGGCAACATCACCGTGCTACCGGCGGCGCTGCATGATCCCGAGGACGGACCCTATGCGAAGATCGGCACCTGCGGCTTCGAGCGCACGGCCATGCAGGTCTCGATCCAGGACGACGAGGGCCGCGAGCTGGCCGCCAACCAGAGCGGCGAGATCTGCGTGATCGGGCCTGCCGTGCTCGCCGGCTACTACGACAACCCCGAGGCCAATGCGAAGGCGTTCCGCGACGGCTGGTTCCGCACCGGCGACCTCGGTCACATGGACGAGGAGGGGTTCGTCTACATCACGGGACGGGCCTCCGACATGTACATCTCCGGTGGCTCCAATATCTATCCGCGCGAGATCGAGGAGAAGATCTTGACGCATCCCGCGGTCGGCGAGGTTGCCGTGCTCGGCGTGCCCGATGCGACCTGGGGCGAGGTCGGCGTCGCCGTCTGCGTCGCGCGCGAAGGCGAGAAGCCGGTGAGCGAAGCCGAGATGGCGGCGTTCCTCCTGCCGAAGGTGCCGCGCTACAAGATGCCGAAGCGGTTCTTCTTCTGGGAGGCCTTGCCGAAGTCCGGCTATGGCAAGATCCCGAAGCGCATGGTGCGCGATGAGCTCGAGGCGCGCGGGCTGCTCGATCTCGACAACAAGCAGGCGGGCTGAGCATACGCGATGCGAAGTATCAAGCAGCCGGGCGCGCCTGTCGCCGAACGCATCCAATGGGTCGAGGCGAGGGGGCGCGCATTCTCGTTTAGGGTCGAAGCGGGTCTGCCGCTGCTCGAAGCCGCGCGGCGTGGTTTTGCGGCAGAGGGGTTTGCCAGTGGCGTGCTGAATTTTGGCAGCGCTGCACTCGGACCATTCGCATACGTGATGCCGGCGCTGTCGAAGACAGGTGAGAACGCGGCGTTCTACAGTGACACTTTTCGCCCCAGCGGCGTGACGCGGACGAAACTCGGCTGCATGACGCTCGGAATGCGCGATGGCGCCCCGTTCTTTCATTGCCACGGGCTCTGGACGGAGGCGGACGGCAAGGCAAGCGGCGGCCACATGCTGCCGGACGAGACTGTTGTCGCCGAGCCGTTCGAGGTTGAAGCGTTCGGCATCGACGGTGCGATGTTCACCGCGGAGCCCGATACCGAGACCAATTTCAAGCTGTTCGGGCCGGTGTCCGCTGCGAGCACCGGCGCGCGTACGACAAGCCGCGCCTTCGCGCTGCGGCTGCGGCCCAACCAGGATTTTGCCGGCTGCCTCGAAGCGTTCTGCCGCACGCATGGCATCGCGCGTGCGAAGATCCACGGCGGCGTCGGTTCGACCATCGGTGCACGCTTCACCCATGGCGGGGTGACCGAGTCGTTCGCGACCGAGCTCGCCGTGACAGCGGGGACGATCGTAGAGGGCAGTTCGGGCGCACCGGAGGCGGCGCTCGACATTGCCTTGATCGACTACACTGGCGGCATCGCGGAGGGCCGTCTGATCCGTGGGCACAATCCCGTGCTGATGACCATGGAGCTGGCGCTCGAGGTGTTGGGCTAGTATCGGCGAGCGATCATCAGTGAGCACGTAGCTTGGCGATGGCCAAGAACGTGGATTCACTTATCCCTGATATGCCCGAGCTCGATCCTTGAAAGAGGTTGAGCAAGGGAGATTGACCCTGGCCGATGCTCTCGCCGTTTCTGACGTCATACATGGCGGAGAACCGGCTCAACAGTTTTTCAACCTTCGCCGGATCGGAAAGGTCCTTGATCTTCATGAATTTGTCCACGACCTTGGCTTGCTGATCGATCTGCATCGAGGCCATCGAGTCAGGCAAATCGAAGGTGGTCCTGAACACCTCCGAAAGAGCCTTGTCGGCAAGGATGTCGTATGCGGACGTGATTTCTCCCGCCTTTCGCTGGAAATAGAGCGCAAGGCGTACGCCGGGATTCGTATCCCCCTGCTGCTGCTCCAGGCTTTGCTGGAGATAGTTCGCCTGTGTTTCCCGGAATTGATCTCTCTTCTGAGGACCCATCATCGGGAGGCGCGCGACGTTACCCTTGCTGTCGAAGTTGAACGATGCCACGATTTCGGCAAAGCGAGGATCGCTCTGCGTGTTCGCGAAGCTCTTTGGGTTGTTCAGGTCGGAGCTGAAGATCTTCTTGAGAAATTCGGTGCTGACCTTCTTAGGGTCCAAACCCTTGGCCAAGAGAATGAAATCGACCATCGGCCTGTTTGCGAGAAGCTCGGAAACGCTGTCGATGCCTGCGATTGCCTCTTGATAAGCCGTCGCATCTTTCGTGGCTAGTGCCCGAATTGCCTTCTCCTGCTGAGGGCTTGCCTGTTTCAGCGCGGCAATGACGTATTCCCTCGCGATCTGGAGGACCTGAGCCGAGTCTTGAGCCACCAAGGGGGTCGTCAGATTGCCTTTTGCGTCGAAGTTGAAGGCGCGTGCGAGCTCTACGTACCGATTGTCCTTGAGGGTATAGACGTAGCTCTTGGGGTCGTTGACGTCGCTTTCGAGGACTGCCTTGATCGTCGCCTTCGAGACCATTCCGGGATCGAGGCCGACGGCGCCCAGCGCAAAATCATACACGCCAGGTGTCGATACGAACGCCTGGACTGAATTGATCTTGCTGAGGTCCGTTCTGAATTGCTTGATCGCCAAAGCTTCGTATATCGGGCTTGCCGCCGAATAGACGGCGGCCTTGCTGTCGTCGAACCGCTTTTTCGTGATCGCGACATTTGCGGCAGTCTGGGCGGACACGCCTGACGGAAGCGACCCGTCGGGCGAGAACTCGAACGCGCCGGCCAGGTCTACAAACCCGCCAATCGTCGCTATCTGGTCACTGAGGCTGGAAATGCTTTTCGTATATGACTCCAGGTGACTTTTTTCGACCAGGATCTGGATGTTCAACTGGGTCACGTCGGCGCCCGGTTGCGATAGTTGGGCCTTGTAACCGGTTATCTTTAGATCAGCGGCGCTGGCGTCCGATTTGGCTTGAGCAAGCTGGGCGTTGAGGCCGGTCAACTGAGAAGTGAAGGTGGTGTTGACGTAGCTATTTGGATCGGACGGATCGCTGCGCAAGACCTGACTTATCGTGTCACCCGGCCACTTGCTTTGATCGATCCCGTATGCCGAGTAGACATAGTTGCGAAGACGGTCGTTGTTCAGGAGTTGGTCTGCACTGCTGATCTTGCCGATTTCAGCGCTGTAGTAATTCGAGTCTGCGGCAAGCGCATCGACCTGGCTCTTCTTGGTCGTCGTGTACAGACCGATCATCTCGTCGGTCTGGTCTCCCGATTGCGCAACTGGCGTGGCACTGCCATTGAAGGAGAATGCCGCGGCAAACTCCCGGTAGCGCTTGTCTACCAACTTGTTGACGAAGCTCTTTGGGTCGGAGAGGTCGCTCTCCAGCACCTTCTTCATGAAAGCCTTGGCGTAGGCCATGTCTTCCAGGCCATATGCCTTCATCGCATAATGATACAGGCGATAATCTTTCATAAGATCATCGACGGTCCGCACCTTGCCGATGTTGGCTTTGTAATAGGCGGATTCTCGCGCGACATCGGGTTGCTGTTCAACCCGCGTCAGGGACTGCTTGAGATGGTGCGCAATGTAGTTGTAGCTGAAATACGTTGATACCATCGCGCATTCCTCGCGGCTCTACGGTCCTGGACTTCCGTCAATCATTGCCGGGTCGCGGGGTGGGGGCTGGCCTCATGCCAGCAAGCTGTCTCGCAGCAACGTTTTCTTAAGGCGATTCTTTGCTGCAATCTTAGGTTTTAATTTGCGTCCAAGTGACGCATGCCGGGTTTTGTTGCTGTATGTTTCTCAGGTGCTGCTTTCGCGAGGATTGTGTTCCTAGTATGTTCCAGTCGAAATATCGACCGGAGTGGGTTGGAAGCAGAGCATGAGCCGACGAAGCAATCGCACCATCAACCTGCCGGCGCCGTATCTGAAGCGGGTCTGGCTCGATCCGTCGCGAGTTCACGATCGCGAGGCATATCCGTTTTGCCTGCCCATCTTCCCGGATGATTTCGAGCTCAACTTCGACGCCGCCATCACGATCATCGTCGGAGAGAATGGCACCGGGAAGTCGACGATCCTCGAGGGTATCGCAGCGCTTGCCGGCTACGACGATGCGGGTGGAGGCAAGGGCTACATGCCCGTCGACCATTCCGAAGCGCGGGAGAAGATGGGCGGCCAGCTTTCCAGGGCCTTGCGCGCAAGCTGGCTGCCGAAGATCACCAACGGCTGTTTTTTTCGCGCCGAGAGTTTTTTCTCGGTCGCGCGATATCTCGACAAGGCCGCACGTGATGCCGGCCAGGCCGGCCCCGACTTCCTGTCGCATTCTCATGGCGAAGGTTTTCTGCGCTTCTTCGAAGAGCGCTGCCAGCGCCAGGGCATCTTCATCTTCGACGAACCGGAATCGGCGCTGTCGCCGGCGCGTCAGATCGAATTCCTGAAGCTCTTGCGACGCATGGACGAGTCCCGCATCTGCCAGGTCATCATGGCAACCCATGCGCCTCTGCTGATGGCCTATCCAAACGCGAGACTGTTGCGGTTGGGCAAATACGGCCTGGAGCCGACGACGGTGGAGCAAACCGATCATTACCGGGTGATGCGCGAATTCTGTGACGATCCGCGCGGGTTCGTGGAGGCGACACTGGCGGAGTAGGCGAGGGCGCGCTCCCACGGCACTCGCTCTTCTCGTGTCCCGGACGCGCTGCAGCGCGTAGCGGTGCGGCGCAGAGCCGGGACCCACGCAGTCACACGCTCGCTGCAGCATGGGCCCCGGCTCTGCAGCGCATCGCCGCACTGGACGATGCTGCGCATCGCCAGGGAAGCGCTGCGCTGCGTCCGGGGCACGAGAGCAGATTCTAGCTTTGCATTCGAATTCAAATCGCACGCACGGTTTCGCATCCTCGCGGCAAGATCTGCCCGAGCTTTGCTGTAGTCACCACCCTCGAAAGTGCCGAGGGCGCAGGGAAGGCCGGGTGCCGGCTGGCACCCGCGGTCCACTGTGCGGAAATTGCGCTACGAAGTTTGCACAGCGGCATACAGGTGAAGCCAAACATCCGGCCTTCCCTGCGCAGTGGTTTTACGGCTTATGCCGAGCTCTCCCCGGGGAGCGATGCACTATTGCCCCCGTCGCCTTGCGGATGACTGATGCGCGCGGCCCGGTCGGGCCGCCACATCACCGCGAGACTTGGCGCACAGGCTCCGGGCGCCAGGACGGCACGGTTTTACCGTACACAGGCTGCACCGGTCGTGTGCGCGCGGCGTTCGCTCACGGTTGCCCGCCCTGCAAACCACCTTCGCGCCGACGCCGCCTGCGTCCACCACGTCCCATCCCGCGTGTCGTGACGATCGCGATAACGCCCCTCGGCCCGGGGTGGGATGGCTTTCTATATGATAATCCGAAATGCGGATAAAGAGAATTATTTCTGCGTGGTGCGGTTGACCCGCCCATTGGGTGTTTTGCCCGACGGGCGGCGCAAGGGGTTCTGGGACGCGCGAGCGCGCGCCGCAACGCCGCCATGAACAGGTCTCCCCACGGCCGCAAAATGCGCTACCATGATCGCAGCGCGCCTCAAGTCGCGCACGATCCACGAGACGCATGAGGAAACGAGATGAGGGTGACGATTGGACGGCGCATGGTCATGGGCGCGGTGCTGACTGCCGCGGGCGCGGTGGCTTTGACGGCGGCGTTTGGCCCGGCTTGGGCACATGGGCCGACCCGGCAGAAGGTGCGCGAATCCATCGAGATCAACGCGCCGCCGGCCAAGGTGTGGGCCGCGATCGGCAATTTCCAGGACATGAGCTGGCTGCCGCCTGTCACCAAGACCGAGGGCGAGAAGGGCAATGAGATCGAAGCGACGCGGCGGCTGACCCTGACGGGAGGCGCCACCGTCGATGAGGAACTCTACAAGTTCGACGCTGCCGCGATGACCTATTCCTACCGGATCACCAAGGTGGACGTGAAGGTGCTGCCGGTCACCAATTATTCCTCGACGCTGACGGTGACGCCGAGCGCCGACGGCAAGGGCGCGACGCTGGAATGGGCGGGCGCGTTCTACCGCGGCTTCCCCAACAACGATCCGCCGCCCGAGCTGAGCGACGAGGCCGCTGTGAAGGCGGTGAAGGGGCTCTATCAGGCCGGGCTCGAAGCGCTGAAGAAGAAGATCGAGAGCGGAAGCTGACCGTGCGGGCGCGGGTCCTGGCGGCGCTCGCCGCCAGCCTTTGCGCTGCCAGTATTGGCAGCGCGTCCGCCGAAGAGGCGTTCGTCACCAACCAGCTCAGTGACGATCTGATGGTCGTGGACCTCGCAACGTCGCGCAGCGTTGCGACCATTCCGATCGGCGGCAAGCCGGCCGGCGTGGCCGTCAGCGCGGACGGGCGCTTTGCCTATGTCACGAGCCCCGACGCCAAGGCGGTGACCGTGGTCGACGCGGCAACGCGGCAGGTCTCGGGGCGGATCGAGGTCGGCGGCGGGCCGCTCGGCATTGCCGTGACGCCCGATGGCAAGACGCTCTACGTCGCCGACTGGTATGCCGCCGCGGTGCGGGTGATCGATACGGCCACGCGCAGCGTCACCGCCAGCATTGCGGTCGGCGCCTCACCGTCGGGGCTCGCGGTGACGCCTGACGGCAGGCTGCTGCTCTCGGCGGACCGTGACGACGACAGCGTCTCGGTGGTGGATACCGCAACGCGTGAGCGCAAAGCGACCATCAAGGTCGGCACCCGTCCGTTCGGCGTCACCATCGATGCCGAGGGAAAACGCGCCTACACCGCCAATGTCGGCTCCAACGACGTCTCGGTGATCGACATCGCCGCGAGCCAAGAGATCGGCCGCGTGCCGGTCGGGATGCGTCCCTACGCCGTGGCGCTGACGCAAGGGCGCGGCTTCGTCACCGACCAGTATGGCGGCACCGTCAGCGTGTTCGACCTGGCGACGCTGAAGCCGGTCAAGCGGATCAATGTCGGCGACTATCCCGAAGGCATCAATGCGACCGCCGACGGCAAGCGCGTCATCGTCGCCTGCTGGGAGAGCAACACATTGAGCATCATCGATGCCACCGAGCTGAAGGTGATCGGCGAGGTCAAGACCGGCGACGGCCCGCGCGCGTTCGGGGCGTTTCTCAGGCGGACGGAGTAGGGGGCGTAGGGTGGGTTAGCCGAAGGCGTAACCCACCACTTTAGTCGCTGCGGAAAAAGAAGCGGTGGGTTACGCTACGCTAACCCACCCTACGATCTCGATCCGGCAAACGCCTTCAACTTCAGAAAAAAGTCCTTCAGGATCGGGTTGCGATCCACATAGGTCACGTAGCGGATCGGATGCCGCCGGCGGTCGACGCTCCACGTGATCTGATCCGTGAGGACCGGGGCCGGGATGATCACGCTCGGCGCCCAATCGGGATTGAGAAGCCAGCCGACCGGCGCCATGTCCCAGATCTCCTTGGCCCAGCCCAGATGGTCGGACGAATAGTCCTTGAAGCGCATGGCGAGGAACGCGCCGATGCTGCCATGCGGTTCGATGTAGCGCTCGATCTCCGGCACCGTGCTGTGAAGGTGCGAGGTGACGCCCTTGCATGGCACGAGCACGAGCGGCACGCCGCTGTCGAACAGCACCTGCGCGCCGCCGACGTCCTGCTTGAGATTGAACTCGATCGTGTGCGGCCATTCCAGCGCGTGACCGCCAAGCCAGACCACCACCACGCGGTCGATGATGTCGGGGGCCTTGAGCAGCGCCGAGGCGATATTGCTGATGGCGCCGATGGCAATGATGTAGAGCGGATTGTCAGGGGAGCCTGCGCGCGCCCGGGCCACGAGGTCGTTGACGGCGGGGGCCGCCTGCGCCGTCTTGCCGGGGCCGACATAGTCGGTGACGCCGCGATGGACGAGGCCGTCCGGCGCGACGTCGAGGCGCTCCAGCAGGCGAAGGATTTCCTGGTAGCTCAGCTCCATGCCGTGGCCGGGATTGTCGGCGCGTGTGTTGAAGAACGGCGCGGCGTAGATCGCCTCGACGTCGAACCGGTCCTTCGACAGCAGCATCTGCACCAGCGCGAACTGATCGTCGATCTCGTTGTAGGTGTCGGTGTCGAGCACCACGCGCACCTTGCCGACCGGCGGCTCCAGGAGTTTGAGGCGGGCTGCGTCCGAGAGTGTCATCACCGTCTCCTTGGGCCGGGCGTGCCGATTGCGGATCAGGCCTTGAGCGAAATCCGGCAGACTACGTCTGCGATCTCATCCATCTGCGCGAACATGTGATCGGGCGCAAGCGCCCGCAGCGCCGCCGGCGCGGCGTAGCCCCAACTCACCGCGCCGCAGGCAATCCCCACCGCGCGCGCCGCCTCGATATCACGGACCTCGTCGCCGATCGCGATCACGCGGCCTGGCTCCACGCCTGCGCGCCGGATCACGCGGCGGAATTTCGCGGGCTTGCCGAACAGCGATGCCGCGCAGTCGAAATGCGCGAACAGGGCGGCGGACTCGCCAAGCTTCTCGCGTGCATTGGCTTCGCTATCCGACGTCACCAGCGCGAGTTGCACGCCGTTATTGGCCAGCGTCTGCAGCATCGTCTCGACGCCCGCAAACAGCGGAATCTCCGCCGCCGCCTCCGCCTTCAGCCGCCGCGCATGCCGCGCGATCGCCGGCAGCTTCCACAGCGGTACCTCGAGCCGGGTGAGGATCTCGCGCGACGATGCATGCCGCAGCGCTTCGATTTCGTCATCCGCGACGCGACGAAAATCGAAGCGATCGGCGACATCGTTGATGGTACGCAGGAACCAGGGAAAGCTGTCGGCCAGCGTGCCGTCGAGATCAAAGATGGCGAGGGAGTAGGGCATGGAGGAGGGTTTCGAGTTCGCTGACAAACGAGACGTGGCGGCTATTATTTAGAAGAATTCGAGGACACCCATGCGACACGAGCGCATTGAAATCAACCCTGCGATCATGGCCGGCAAGCCCGTCAGCCGTGGGACGCATGTGCGTCACCGCAACCTGCGCACGTGAACATTGATGTCGAGATCGATGTTGCTGACGCAGGTCTGAGTAGTCCGGTGAGAGCCGCCCTCGTGCCAGGGGCCATCGCGCGTGCGGGCGTTGGTGATATTGGCGAGCTTCAGGCATCGCCATTGCGGCAGCGGTCCGCTGCTCTCGCCGCCAAATTGCCAGGCGAGGACGGCTTCCTCACCCATCTTGTTGGTGCCGATGATGTGGGGGCAGAGCTCGCGATAACGCCCCTCGTAGATGCAGGTTGCCTGCTGCTCGGCGAGGATTGCCTTGCGGAAGAGCATGTAGGTGCGGCTGGGCATCGCGGACACTTGCAGCCTTTCCCCGATGATCCCGCGGACGAGGCGGAATGAACTCTACTCCGCCGCCTCGCTCGTGCTCCTCCGCTTCGGCTTCCGCGCCTTCTTCAACACCGGCTCCAAGAACTTGCCCGTGTAGCTCCGCGGCGCTTTCGCGATATCCTCCGGCGGGCCCCAGGCGACGATTTCGCCGCCGCCGTCGCCGCCTTCGGGGCCGAGGTCGATGACCCAGTCGGCGGTCTTGATGACTTCGAGATTGTGCTCGATGACGACGACCGTGTTGCCCTGCGCGACCAGCTCGTGCAGCACCTCCAGCAGCTTCTTGACGTCGTGGAAGTGCAGGCCGGTGGTCGGCTCGTCCAGGATGTAGAGCGTGCGCCCGGTGGCGCGCTTGGACAGCTCCTTCGCCAGCTTGACGCGCTGGGCTTCGCCGCCCGACAGGGTTGTGGCCTGCTGACCGACATGGATGTAGTCGAGGCCGACGCGGTGCAGGGTCTGGAACGTCTCGCGCACGCGCGGGACCGCCTTGAAGAAGTCGGCCGCTTCCTCGACGGTCATGTCGAGCACGTCGGCGATGCTCTTGCCCTTGAACAGGACCTCCAGCGTCTCGCGGTTGTAGCGCTTGCCCTTGCAGACGTCGCAGGTGACGTAGACGTCGGGCAGGAAGTGCATCTCGATCTTGATGACGCCGTCGCCCTGGCAGGCCTCGCAGCGGCCGCCCTTGACGTTGAAGGAGAAGCGGCCGGGCTCATAGCCGCGCGCCTTCGCTTCGGGCAGGCCGGCGAACCATTCGCGGATCGGCGTGAAGGCGCCGGTATAGGTCGCGGGATTCGAGCGCGGGGTGCGGCCGATCGGCGACTGGTCGATGTCGATGATCTTGTCGATGTGCTCGAGACCCTCGATGCGATCGTGGGGGGCGGCGCCTTCGCTGGCGTTGTTCAGCTTGCGGGCGATGGCCTTGTAGAGCGTGTCGATCAGCAGCGTCGACTTGCCGCCGCCGGAGACGCCGGTGACGGCCGTGAACAGGCCGAGCGGAATCTCGGCCGTGACGTTCTTGAGGTTGTTGCCGCGCGCGTTGACCACCTTGATGGTGCGGCGATGGTTCGGCGGGCGCCGCTCCGGCACCTCGACCTCGAGCTCGCCGGTGAGATATTTGCCGGTCAGCGATTTCGGGTTGCGCATGATCTCGGCGGGCGTGCCTTCGGCGACGATGTTGCCGCCATGCATGCCGGCGCCGGGCCCGATGTCGAGGACGTAATCGGCGAGCAGGATCGCGTCCTCGTCATGCTCGACGACGATCACGGTGTTGCCGAGGTCGCGCAGGCGCTTCAGCGTGTCGAGCAGGCGGGCGTTGTCGCGCTGGTGCAGGCCGATCGAGGGCTCGTCCAGCACGTAGAGCACGCCCGTCAGTCCCGAGCCGATCTGCGAGGCGAGGCGGATGCGCTGGCTCTCGCCGCCGGACAGCGTGCCGGAGGAGCGGGACAGAGTGAGGTAGTTGAGGCCGACGTCGAGCAGGAAGGTGAGGCGCTCGCGAATCTCCTTGAGGATGCGGCCGGCGATCTCGTTCTGCTGCGTGTTCAGCGCCTCGGGCACGGTCTCGAACCATTCGCCGGCCTTCCTGACCGACAGTTCCGAGATCTCGCCGATATGCTTGCCGCCGATCTTGACGCAGAGCGCCTCGGGCTTCAGCCGGAAACCCTTGCAGCCCTCGCAGGGGACGTCGTGGAAATACTTTGCGAGCTCCTCGCGCGCCCACTCGCTCTCGGTCTCGCGATAGCGGCGGTTGATGTTGGTGATGACGCCCTCGAACGGCTTCTTGGTGTCGTAGGAGCGGACGCCGTCCTCGTAGGAGAACTTGATCTCGTCCTCGCCCGAGCCAAGGAGGATCGCGTTCTGCGTCTTCTTCGGCAGATCCTTCCATTTGGTGGTCAGCGTGAACTTGTAGTGCTTGCCGAGCGCGGTCAGCGTCTGAATATAGTAAGGCGACGACGACTTGGCCCAGGGCGCGATCGCGCCCTTGCCGATGGCGAGCTCCTTGTCGGGGATGACGAGGTCTTCGTCGACATGCTGCTCGACGCCGAGGCCGCCGCAGGCCGGGCAGGCGCCGTAGGGATTGTTGAACGAGAACAGGCGCGGCTCGATCTCCGGAATCGTGAAGCCGGAGACGGGGCAAGCGAATTTTTCCGAGAACAGGATGCGCTCGGGCCCGCTCTTGTCGTGAATTTTGGCGGTCTTCTTCTTCTCCTCGGCGGGCGCAGCCGCTGCAGCCGCATCGGCGAACTCGACGACGGCGAGGCCCTCCGCGAGCTTCAGCGCGGTCTCAAAGCTTTCGGCGAGGCGCTGGCCGATGTCGGCGCGCACCACGATGCGGTCGACCACGACGTCGATGTCGTGCGGAAATTTCTTGTCGAGCGTGGGCGCTTCCGCCAGCTCATGGAAGGTGCCGTCGATCTTGACGCGCTGAAAGCCCTTCTTGAGCCATTCGGCGAGCTCCTTCCGGTACTCGCCCTTGCGGCCGCGTACGACGGGGGCGAGCAGATAGAGGCGGGTGCCCTCGGGCAGCGCCAGCACGCGGTCGACCATCTGCGAGACGGTCTGGCTCTCGATCGGCAGACCCGTGGCGGGCGAATAGGGCACGCCGACGCGCGCCCAGAGCAGGCGCATGTAGTCGTAGATCTCGGTGACGGTGCCGACGGTCGAGCGCGGGTTCTTCGACGTGGTCTTCTGCTCGATCGAGATCGCCGGCGACAGGCCGTCGATCTGGTCGACGTCAGGCTTCTGCATCATCTCCAGGAACTGGCGCGCATAGGCCGACAGCGATTCGACGTAGCGGCGCTGGCCCTCGGCGTAGATGGTGTCGAAGGCGAGCGAGGATTTGCCGGAGCCTGACAGCCCGGTGAACACCACCAGCTTGTCGCGGGGGATCTCGACGTCGACATTCTTGAGGTTGTGCTCGCGCGCGCCACGGATCGTAATTGCGCGCAGGCTGGATCCCGCGTTCTGCTGTTGGCGCTTCGCCTTGATCACTTCATCCATCCGAGTTGCCCTCAAGGAATCCCAAAGGTGCGCGATCGCGCCAACAAAAAAGGCGCGCGTCGCCCGGAACCGGGATCGGCGCCGATGGGTATGGCAGCGAACGTAGGAAGAACGGGAGCGGATTTCCAGTGGCGTGTGCGAATCGTCAACGGATTGTTGGCGCGCTGGCGGCATCTGGCAGGAGCAGGGCCCCCAGAACATGCGAAGGGCCGGCGCGAGGCCAGCCCTTCGTTCGCGTTTGAATGCGGATTTGGGGCAATCCGCACATGATCAGGACTTGGAGGTTCCTGTGGGAAGCTTTGCCTCAGTATTTGGCGACGACCGGGCCGCCCCAGCGGTAATTGATGCGGATCAGGCCCATGTCGATATCCTGGCCGATCCGGTCGGTGCGCGGGGCGAAGCCGCCGACGAGCGTTGCGAAGTCGGCGCTGTGATGGCCGAGGAAGACATGGTTGTACTCGCCGCCGACCGACCAGTTCTCGGCAAAGCCCCATTCCACGCCGATGCCGATGGTGTAGCCCCAGCGGGTCTGGTTGACGCTGTTGAACACCGCGGCCGGGACGCCGGGGACGAAGGTGTCGTACTTGTCGTGCGCCACCGCGGCGCCGGCCTTGCCATAGAGGAGCAGGTTGTTGACGGCGTAGCCCATCTGGCCAGTGAACAGGCCGAAGCTGTCGATCTTGGTCTGGTTGGTGAACAGCGGCAGCGCCACGCTGACATTGCTGCCCTTGAAGTCGGCCCAGTTGCCCTGGCCCTCGATGCCGAACACCCAACGCGACTTCTGCCAGCGATAACCGAGCTGTCCGCCGACCGTGCCACCGCCCGCATTGTGACAGCCTTCGCCAACGGCCGGATCGACAGCGATGCCGAGCGCGCGGGTCACGCCCCAGCAGGCATGGGCCAAGCCGCCGCCGCCGTTGATGCCGGCATAGATGCCGCTCCAGTCATAGACGGGAACGGCGGCCGCCTGCGCCTTGTAGATCGGGAGATCGGCGGCGGTAGCCGGCGCGACCGCACCGAGTGCGAACAGGCTGACCGCAGCCAGCATCCACGTCTTCATGTCACGTCCCCAACTCGCCAAAGCCATTAGCGGACGCCTTGCGCGCGCCTCACGACTCCAAGACGGTTGGGTGCACCCTCGCGCGAAAACAAAAAGGCCGGCGCAAGGCCGGCCTTTCGTAACGCGATGGCGTCGGAGGCGAAGATCAGTATTTGGCGATGAGGGGGCCGCCGAACCTGTAACTGACGCGGGCCGTTGCAATGTCAACGTCCTGGCGGATCCGATCGGCGCGCGAGAACGTGCCGTTGTTGAACGTAAAGCGGTTGTCGCGCGATCCCATGATGCCGTGCACATAATCGACGCCGACCACGATGTTGGGCGTTACGCCGAAATCGAGGCCAGCACCAACCGCTCCGCCCCAGCGCGTTTCATTCGCCCTGTCGAACACGAAGCCGGTGGCCGTGGTGAAGCCCTCGTATTTGTCGCTCACAACCATCGCACCACCCTTCGCGTAGAACAGCACATTGCTCCAGGCGTAGCCGACCTGGCCGGTCACGAGACCGAAGGCGTTGATCTTCGAGCGGTCTGAGCCGACGCCGCCCGCAGCCAGGCTCGGTCCATTGGAGCCGCTAAGGTGAGCCCAGTCGCCCTGGCCTTCCACGCCGAACACCCATGACGCGCTTTGCCAGCGAAAGCCGGCCTGGCCGCCAGCCACGCCGCCGGTCGCGGTGTGGCAGCCCTCCGATGCGGGGGGAGTGACCGGCGCACCGAGGATGTTGGCGACGATGTCCCAGCACTTATGGCTCCAGCCGCCACCACCGTTGGCGCCGATGTAGAAGCCGCTCCAATCGTAGACCGCGCCGATCATCGGGGCAGGAGCTTTGGTGTAGGGGCTCGCCGCCAGATCGGCCGCCGAAACGGACGTGGTCATCGCGACTATGCCGGCGGCGGCAAGCATAAACTTGTTCAAGACGGACCCCCCAAGGGCAAAGTTGTTGCGATCTTCGATACAACCTTCGAGGTGCGACAGTCTGTCACCGGAGGGTCACAGCGCGCCGAAAAATGGAACTTGTCCGCAAGCGCTCGCGCCGTGCGCGCGAAAACAAAAAGGCCGGCGCAAGGCCGGCCTTTCGTAACGCGATGACGTCGGAGGCGACGCTTAGTACTTCGCCACGACCGGGCCGCCGAACGTATAGTTCACGCGAACAGTGCCCATATCGACGTCCTGCTTGATACGGTCGATGCGGTCGTTGATGCCGAGAATCGTGAACGAGTTGTTGCGCTTGCCCATGAAAAGATGGTCGTATTCGATCGCAACGGACCAGTTCGGCGCGAAGCCGAATTCGAGGCCGGTGCCGACCGCGCCGCCCCAGCGCGTCTCGCTTGCGCTGTCGAGGACCACGCCGAACGCCGAGCCGTTGTACTTGGCATGCGTGACCGCCGCGCCACCCTTCACGTACCAGAGCACGTTGTTCCAGGCATAGCCGACTTGGCCGGTGAACAGGCCAATCGCGTCGATCTTGGTCTCGTTGACCAGCGGAGCAAGCGCCACGCTCGTATTCGAGCCCTTCAGATTGGCCCAGTCGCCCTGGGCTTCAAGGCCGAACACCCAGTTGGCCGACTGCCAGCGATAACCGACCTGGCCACCGACGACGCCGCCTGTCGCATTGTGACAGCCTTCAGCCGTGTCCGGACCCGCAATGCCGAAGATGTTGTTGACATCCCAGCAGTTGCGGCTCGAGGCGCCGCCGCCGTTGATGCCGAGATAGAAGCCGGACCAGTTGTAGATCGAGGCCACAGCAATGGGCGCCTTGGTGTAGGGGCGGGCCGCCAAATCGGCCGCCGAGGCGGGAGCCAACGCGCTGAGTGCGAACAGACTGGCCGAGGCCAGCAAAACCTTCTTCATTTCAATTCCCCAGTTTCGTTTCTCTTTGTCGGCGAAAAACGGCCGACCCAATGACCCAATCGATGTCATTGCTCTACACCATTGAAGCCGAAGGTTGTGTCACCGGATGCCACAGCTCTTCCCGAAAAACGTTGGGAATCGGTTGGCCTGGATCTGGACGCGCGAAAACAAAAAGGCCGGCGCAAGGCCGGCCTTTCGTAACGCGGTGCGTTGGAAGCGAAGCTCAGTACTTCACTTCGCGACCACCGGGCCCCCGAAGTGATAGTTCACGCCGACCTGCACGGTGTGGAAGTTGAGCGTGCCGGTGGGCAGGGCGCCCGAGAAGTAGGTCTCGCCGCCGAGGCTGCGATAGAGGTACTCGCCCTTGACCGACCACTGCGGAGCGAAGAACGCCTCGACGCCCGCACCGACGGTCCAGCCGGAGTGCCACTTGCTGTCCGACGCGGTCAGGCCGAGAGCGGAGAGGGTGATCTTGTTGTCGATCCAGGCGTAGCCGCCGGTGCCGTAGAACAGGACCTGATTGACGGCGTAGCCGATACGGCCGCGCACGGTGCCCATGGCATCGGTCTTCGAGCTCGCCGTTGCGGTCACAACGCCGAATCCGGGAACAACAGTGGCGCCGGTCACCGAAGCGCTGACGTCAGCCCAGGAACCA
Organism: Bradyrhizobium sp. 63_E2_N1_3; assembly: GCF_052076005.1. Taxonomy (NCBI): domain Bacteria; kingdom Pseudomonadati; phylum Pseudomonadota; class Alphaproteobacteria; order Hyphomicrobiales; family Nitrobacteraceae; genus Bradyrhizobium; species Bradyrhizobium sp. 63_E2_N1_3. The sequence goes on from NZ_CP197235.1 coordinate 4,513,597, forward strand.
TCAGCCTCGACGCCGAACACGACGTTGCCGGTCTGCCAGTTGTAGCCGGCGGTGCCGCCGACGAAGCCACCCTTCATCTTCGGGTCGCCGGAACCGTTTTCCCAGGCGCCGCCGCCGACGATACCGAGGTAGAAGCCGGTCCAGTTGTAGACCGAGGCCACCGCCACCGGAGCCTTGGTGTAGGGGCGCGCCGCGAGATCAGCGGCTGAAGCCGGAGCAGCGAGAGCGAACAAACAGGCCGAAGCCAACAAAACCTTCTTCATTTTCAAACTAATCCCAGTCCCGGTTTCTGTTTTTGCCTTCCGTGCGTTCGGAAGGACATCGGACGCCGTGGTCCAACTGATGTCGTGCTTACATCAGCAAAGCCGCAAGTTGTGTCTCCCAAAAGCCACAATAATCGCAAAACGTAACGGTGACTGACCTATAATTCCCGTTGCCCACGCAAAAAGGCCGGCGCGAGGCCGGCCTTTGATCTCCAAGCGATCTCAGAGGGATATCAGTATCTTGCGATCATGGGGCCGCCCCAGCGGTAGTTCACGCGGACGAGGCCGATATCGACATCCTGGCTGATGCGATCGGAGCGTGTGGCGACGCCGAGCGGGGCGAAATTGCCGGATCCGGTGAAGCCGATGGTGCGGTTGCCGAGGAAGATGTGGTCGTACTCGAAGCCCACGGTCCAGTTCGGGGCGAATCCGAACTCGACGCCCGCACCCACGGTGCCGCCCCAACGGGTCTCGTTGGCCCGGTCGAACTCGAGGCCGCTGGCGACGTCGAAGCTGCGGTAGCGATCGCCGACGACGGCGCCGCCGCCCTTCACGTAGACCAGGACGTTGTTCCAGGCGTAACCGACCTGACCGGTAATCAGGCCGAAGGCGTTGATCTTCGAACGATCGCGCAGGCCGCTGATCGCACTGATGTTGTCACCCGAGAAATCGGCCCAGTTGCCCTGGCCTTCGAAGCCGAACACCCAGTTGGCTGACTGCCAGCGGTAGCCGACCTGGCCGCCGACCGTGCCGCCGGTCGCGTTGTGGCAGCCTTCGCCTACGAGAACGCCACCGCCGATATCGACGTCCCAGCACTTGTGGCTGGTGCCGCCGCCGCCGTTGATACCGATGTAGAAGCCGCTCCAGTCGTAGATGGTCGCGATCATCGGTGCCGGAGCCTTGGTGTAGGGACGCGCAGCGAGATCTGCCGCGCTTGCGGGAGCCGACAGCCCCAACGCGATTGCACCAATAGTACCAATCAAAATCTTATTCATTGCAGTCCCCCCAGTTTCTGACCGCTTTTCGAAGTCCCCGAAGCGGCTGATCAGGCGCGACGCCTATAAGAATCTAATTCCGCGGCAAGCGTAGCTTAGGCGGGAGGCGGAGTCCGTCTCCGGAATGCAACAGTCGGGCGGCATCTGAACTGCTTCTAACTTGATGAATGTTAAGCTGTTTCGCCGTCCTCAGGAATTCGGGGAAATTCCATTTGGCGCAGGCCGTCTTTGTGCCGCGCGGTGTCGTCTTGCCAACGCAACAAGGTGAGGGGTGTCATAAGAACAAATCTGGAACGAACCCGCCAGGGGTGCTATATATGGGGATAAGTGGAGGGGTGACGGGCCGATCCGTCCGCGCAAGCGTATAGGGTCGCGTCAACAGGTTGCAGAGGACGCGGGCGCGTCCCGGGCCTTCTAAAATTCAGTGGCATTCGGAGTGGAGAGCGGCGATGGCGGGAAGCGTCAACAAGGTCATTCTGGTTGGAAATCTCGGCAAGGATCCCGAAATCCGCCGCACCCAGGACGGGCGGCCGATCGCGAATTTGAGCATCGCCACCTCGGAGACCTGGCGCGACAAGAATAGCGGCGAGCGCAAGGAAAAGACCGAGTGGCATCGCGTCGTGATCTTCAATGAAGGGCTCTGCAAGGTCGCCGAGCAGTACCTGAAGAAGGGCGCGAAGGTTTACATCGAGGGCGCGCTCCAGACCCGCAAATGGACCGACCAGAGCGGCGCCGAGAAGTACTCCACCGAGGTCGTGCTCCAGGGCTTCAACTCGACCCTGACGATGCTCGACGGCCGCGGCGGCGGCGGTGGAGGCGGCAGCTTCGGCGACGAGCCGGGCGGCGATTTCGGCTCCTCCGGTCCCGTCAGCAGCGCGCCGCGCCGCGCTGTGGCCGCCGGCGGCGGCGGTGGCCGCAACAGCGACATGGACGACGACATCCCGTTCTGAGACGGGCGGGGGCGCTTCGCCCCTGATGTCACCTTGCTCGCGTAGAGCGACAGGTTTCCTTACGAATTGACGGGCAAGGCTCGGTTTTTCCGGGCTTGCCTCATGTGCTGCCTCAAGCCTTTGACGAGGCGTGATGTGAATGGTATTAACTTGATGTTAACCCTGTTCACATGGGTTGGCCGTCGATCGGAGAGACCCCTGCATGAGCGTTGCGCCGCTGCTTGAGGCCGCTCCAGCGATCCCGCTGCACGCCTTTGCCGCCATGGCCGCCTTCGTGCTCGGCCTTGTCCAGTTTGCTGCCCCCAAGGGAACGCTGCCGCACCGGACGATCGGCTGGATCTGGGTGGCGCTGATGGCGGTGGTGGCGGCCTCGTCGTTCTGGATCCACCAGATCCGTCTGGTCGGGCCGTTCAGCCCGATCCATCTCCTGTCGATCTTCACGCTGGTGATGCTACCGCTCGCGGTGTGGCGGGCGCATACCCATCGGGTCGCCGATCACCGGCGTATCATGATCATGACGTTCGTCGGCGCGCTCGTCATTGCCGGGCTGTTCACGCTCGTGCCTGGACGGATCATGCACCGGGTGATTTTCGGAGCCTAGGACGTGGTTCCCGGCGGCTCATTCCGGCTTCGCTCGAGGCAGTGGTGCTGAGCTCGTAAGTCTCTGGAAAAACAGTCGGAAAAACCGCTTCCCCAGACCTCGCAAGGGTGGTTATCAGGGGGGCGATGCGCTATATGATTCCCAGATAAAATCTCACCGGATTTCCCCTTGGCTGACGACGACAACAAGCCCGGCGACCAGCCGGCGCAACCCTCGGACATTCGTCCCGTTTCCATCTACGAGGAGATGAAGAAGTCCTACCTCGATTACGCGATGAGCGTGATCGTGGCGCGTGCGCTGCCTGATGCGCGCGACGGGTTGAAGCCGGTTCATCGCCGCATCCTCTACTCGATGAACGAGCAGGGGCACACGCCCGACAAGAAGTACGTCAAGTCGGCGCGCGTGGTCGGTGACGTCATCGGTAAATATCATCCGCATGGCGACCAGTCGATCTACGACGCCATGGTCCGGATGGCGCAGGACTTCTCGATGCGCGTGCCGCTCATCGACGGCCAGGGCAATTTCGGCTCGGTCGACGGCGATCCCCCGGCCGCCTATCGGTACACCGAAGCGCGACTGACGAAGGTGGCGTTGGCTCTGCTGGCCGACATCGACAAGGACACCGTCGACTTCCAGCCGAACTACGACAACAACGAAACCGAGCCGTCGGTCCTGCCGGCCAAGTTCCCGAACCTCCTGGTCAACGGGGCGGGCGGCATCGCGGTCGGCATGGCCACCAACATCCCGCCGCACAATCTCGGCGAGGTCATCGACGCCTGCGTCGCGTTGATCGACAATCCTGCGCTCACCATCGAGGAACTCATCAACATCGTTCCGGGACCGGATTTCCCGACCGGCGGCGTCATTCTCGGACGCGCGGGCATCCGCGCCGCCTACCACCTCGGCCGCGGCTCCATCGTCATGCGCGGCAAGGTCGCGATCGAGACCATCCGCAAGGAGCGCGAGGCGATCATCATCACCGAGATTCCCTACCAGGTGAACAAGGCGACGATGGTGGAGCGCATCGCCGAGCTGGTCAAGGAAAAGAAGATCGAGGGCATCGGCGACCTGCGCGATGAATCCGACCGCGACGGCTACCGCGTCGTCATCGAATTGAAGCGCGACGCCGTGCCGGATGTGGTGCTGAATCAGCTGTACCGATTCACGCCGCTGCAGACGAGCTTCGGCGTCAACATGGTGGCGCTCGACAGCGGCCGTCCGCGGATCATGCATCTGAAGGACCTGCTGGCGATCTTCGTCGACTTCCGCGAGCGGGTCGTCACGCGTCGCACCAAGTTCCTGCTCGCCAAGGCGCGCGATCGCGCCCACATCCTGGTTGGTCTGGCGATCGCGGTCGCCAATATCGACGAGATGATCCGCGTCATCCGGACCTCGCCCGACCCGACCACTGCCCGCGACACCCTGATGTCGCGCGACTGGCCGGCACGGGACGTCGAGGACATGCTGACGCTGATCGACGATCCGCGCCACCGCATCAGCGAGGACGGCACGATCCGGCTGTCGATGGAACAGGCGAGGGCCATTCTCGACCTGCGCCTTCAGCGCCTCACCGCACTCGGCCGCGACGAAATCCGCGACGAGCTCGACAAGCTCGCCGGCGAGATCGCCGACTATCTCGACATCCTGCGCTCGCGCGCCCGCGTGCTGGGCATCATCAAGACCGAGCTCGCCGAGGTGAAGGCCGAGTTCGCGACCCCGCGCCGCACCGTGATCATCGAGCAGGAGGGCGAGGTCGAGGACGAGGACCTGATCCAGCGCGAGGATATGGTCGTCACCGTCTCCCACGCCGGCTACGTCAAGCGCGTGCCGCTGTCGGCCTACCGGGCGCAGCGCCGCGGCGGCAAGGGCCGCGCCGGCATGCAGACCCGCGACGAGGATTTCGTCAGCCGCCTGTTCGTGGCGTCGACGCACACACCGGTGCTGTTCTTCTCGTCGCGCGGCCAGGTCTACAAGGAGAAGGTCTGGCGCCTGCCGATGGCCGCGCCGAACGCGCGCGGCAAGGCGCTGATCAACATCCTGCCGCTGGAGCAGGGCGAGCGCATCACCACCATCATGCCGCTGCCGGAGGATGAATCGACCTGGGGCAACCTCGACGTGATGTTCGCCACCACCGGCGGCAACGTCCGGCGCAACAAGCTGTCCGACTTCGTCGACGTCCGCCGCTCCGGCATCATCGCCATGAAGCTCGATGAGAATGAAGCGATCGTGGACGTGCAGATCTGCACGGAGCGCGACGACGTGCTGCTGACCGGCGCCGGCGGCCAGTGCATCCGCTTCCCCGTCCCCGACGTGCGCGTGTTTACCGGCCGCACTTCGATGGGCGTGCGCGGCATTGCGCTTGCCGAGGGCGACAAGGTGATCTCGCTGGCGATCCTGCGCCACATGGAGACCACCTCGGACGAACGTTCGGCCTATTTGAAGATGCGTCGTGCGGTGGCCGGCGAAGCCGTGGTCGACGAGGCTCCGGCGGATGCCGAGGCCGAAGAGACGACCTCCGGCAGCTTCCAGCTCCCGCAGGAGCGCTATGTCGAGATGTCGGCGGCCGAGCAGGTCGTGCTCACCGTCTCCGTCAACGGCTACGGCAAGCGGACCTCGTCCTACGAGTACCGCACCACTGGCCGCGGCGGCAAAGGCATCGTCGCCATGAGCGTCAACAACCGCAACGGCAATCTGGTGGCCTCATTCCCGGTGGAAGACGCCGACCAGATCATGCTGGTCACCGACAAGGGCCAGCTGATCCGCTGCCCGGTCGAAGGCATCCGCATCGCCGGCCGCTCGACGCAAGGCGTGATCGTGTTCGACACCGCCGAGGACGAGCACGTCGTCTCGGTCGAGCACATCACGGAAGAGGCCGATAGTGGGAACGGCGAGAACGGGAACGGTTCGTAGATCGAGCCGATCCCGTCAGGTGTCGTCCCCGTTGACGGTTGCAATCAACCGGATAGGTCCGGCACGGCACAACGCGCCGGTGTCCGGCCTATGATCCTGGAAGATGCGGCCGGCGCGATGCCTTCCAGCCGAGCACGGCCAGCGGAATTGCCAGTGCTGCCCAGGACAGCGCGTCCCAGCCATCGTCGCCGAACAGCGCCGACGCCAGCCCGACAAGGATGAGCCCCGCGAGCAGGAGCGGCCAGCGAAAGATCTCGTCCATGGTGTGGCGCTCGCGCTTCATGGACGGATCCCGGATGTCGCTACGACAGGCGGCCCGTCCTGCGCGCGCGTGGTGGCGCGAGGCGATTTGCGCTTGCCGAGCCAGAGATAGACGCCGCTGGCAAGCACGACGATGGCGGCAAGATCGAACAGCGCCCAGATGATCTTCAGCGGTAGGCTGCCGTAGTCCCCGAAATGAAGCGGGCGCGATACCTGCAACGCCCTGAGATACCACGGCAAGCCACGCGCGGTGACGAGCTGCCCGGTTTCGGCGTCGAGCATCGCGGGCGTGAACAGGCGCGAGGTGATCGGCGTCGTGCCCTTGGTCCAGACGATGAAGTGCCGTGGTGTCCCGAACCGTGCGACCGTCGGAAAGATGATGCTGGCCGGCGTATTGCCGTCGAGCGCGCGACGTGCTGCGGCCATGACGTCGTCGACGTCGGCCCATTTCGCAAGCGGCGGCTTACCCAAGTGCGGCGCGATCAGCTCCGGCATCACCTCCGCGCGCCAGGCGGAGAACAGCGGCAACGATATCGTGTTGATGACACCGGTGACGCCGACGGCAAGCAGCCATATGAGAGTCACTCCGCCGATCAGATTGTGCAGGTCGAGCCATTTGACCCGCGACGCGCCGATACGACGCACCGTGCCGAAGTTGAGCCGGCGCATGAAGGGCGCGTAGAGCATGATGCCGGAAACGATCGCGATGACAAACAGCAGGCCCATGACGCCGAGAAACAGTTCACCCGGCAACCCCAAGAACATGTCGCGGTGGAATATGCGGATGGCGCTCATCAGGCCGCCCTGCTGCGTGTCTTCGCCGATCAGTTCCGCGGTCCTGGAATCGAATGACAGCTTCAGGAAACGTTGGCCGGGGGGAGCTTCGGGCGTAGCCGAGAGGAATACGTTGACGATGTTGGCGCGATCGTCGTCCCAGCCGAGCACCTGGAGGTAGCGCTGCGGATAGCGCGCCTTGGCGGCGTCGACCAGCCGGCTTAGCGGAGCCTGCGGAGTATCCGCCGGGAGCTCCCGGGCCGAGGCTTCCGACTTGAAGAGCTCGTCGATCTCGTCATGAAAGATCAGTGGGAGCCCGGTGATGCAAAGCATCAGGAGGAATAGCGTGCAGACTAGGCTGGTCCATTTGTGGACCAGCGACCACCATTTGACTGACTGTGCTGTCATCCTCTCACCACCGGTAGGTCAGCGTCGCCAGCACCGTGCGCCCCAGCGCCCAGCGGCAGCCGCCGGCCGTGCATAACGAGACATAGGTCTTGTCGAACACGTTGTTGACGTTCACCGCCGCACTGAGGCCCTTCCACTGCTGATACCGCATCCCGAAATCATAGGACAGCACCGCATCGAACACCGTGCTGGCCGGCACCGTGGCGGCGGGCAGGAAGACGCCCGGCACGATGGTCGGAACCGTCAGATTGTTGGCGTTGGTCGTGTACATGTCGTGGACGTAGCGGACGCCGCCGCCGAAGCCGAAGCCGGTGGCGGGACCGCCCTGCACCAGATAGTTGGCCCAGAGCGAGGCGGTGTGCATCGGGACGTTGGCGAGCCGCTTGCCGAAATTCACGTCCTGGGGCGAGCTGATCCGGTTGTCGAGATAGGAGTACTGCCCGCGCAGGCTCAGGCCGGGCAGGGGGCTGCCGACGACGGATCCTTCGAACCCGCGCGAGCTGACCTCGCCAACCTGCGCCGTGGTGTTGGCGGGAATGCCGGGGCCGCTGATGACCGTTGCCACGTTCTGCTGCTTGAGATCGTAGACCGCGGCAGTGAACATCAGATTGGTCCCGACCGGCTGATACTTCACGCCGCCTTCATACTGCTCGCCGGTGGTCGGCTTGAACGGCTGGCCGTTCAGCAGCGTGCCGACCGAGGTCGGCTGGAACGAGGTCGAGTAGCTGACATAGGGCGCGATGCCGTTGTCGAAATTGTAGATCGCGCCGATGCGGCCGGTTGGCTTCTGGTCGTCGTTCAGGACGCGAACGCCGGTGTTCTGCGCCAGGGTATTACCCTCGGCCCAGTCGTAGCGGACTCCGCCGAGGACGGTGAGCCGGCCGAGCCTAGCCTCGTCCTGGACGTAGAGGCCGCGCTGCGACAGGTGCTGGTCGAGGTTCTGGAAGAGCGCCGTGGGGACGGCGATGTTCTGCGTGTAGTTCGGCGCCAGGATGTCGAGCGTGTTGGTGGCAGCGAAACGGGCGAGATTGTTGAAGTCGAACCGCTGGTAGTCGAGGCCGGCAAGCACCGTGTGCTGCAGCGGTCCCATGTTGAACTTGGCCTGGAGCTGGTTGTCGGCAGCGAATGTGTCGAGGTTCTCGTTGGTCGAGAAGTAGCTCCGGTTGATCGTGCGGCCGTCGACCAGCCGGAGCGTGCCGCCCGCGCCCGTCGTCGTGAACCCGCCGGGCTGCACCTCGACATAGCTGAGCTCATTGTGCAGGTAGCGTACGTTCTGGCGCACCGTGAAGACGTCGTCGAAACGATGCTCGAACTCGTAGCCGGCGGTTGCCTGCTTGTATTTGAGAGTCTCGTAGTTGAGATCGCCGGCAAAGAAATTGCGCGGGATCTGCCCGAACGTCCCCGGCACCAGCGTGCCCTGGATCGGCAAGAGCGCGAAGGCACCACCCTTCGGGTCCTGCCGGTAGCTCGTCAGGAAGGTGATGGTGGTGTCGATACTCGGACGCCACGTCCAGGCCGGCGCGATCGAAAATCTTTGCTCGCCGATATTGTCGACCTGGGTGTCGGCGTTGAGGCCGATACCGGTGACGCGGTAGAGCAGCGTCTTGTCCTTGTCGACGGGGCCGCCGACATCGAAGGCGCCCTGGATCCGGTTGAACGAGCCGGTTTGCAGGGAGACTTCTCCGAACGGATTTTCAGTCGGGCGCTTGCTGACGAGGTTGAGGATGCCGCCGGGCGATGCGGCGCCGTAGAGAATTGATGCCGGCCCGGTGATCACCTCGGCGCGCTCGAGCAAATAGGGATCGACCCGCGGCGCACCGAACGGTCCGCCCTGGAGCCGCAGCCCGTCCAGATATGTTTCGAGGCTGAAGCCGCGCGCGCTGACGTTCTGAAAGCGGAAATCGGTATCGTTGCTGAAATAGATTCCTGGCGCGTAGCGCAAGAGGTCGCGGATGCTCTGCGCCTGCCGCACATTCATTTCGTCGCGAGTGATGACGGCGATCGATGCCGGCGTCGACATGATCGATGAATCCGTCTTGGTCGCGCCAGAGGCGCGCGTTGCGACGAATCCGTTGGTCCCGGCATTGACGCGTGCTGCTGTTCCCACCAGCGCTTGGGGCTCCGGCTGTACTGTCGAACGGTTGGCCTGTTGAGCGGACCGCTGGCTCGCACTGCGCCGCGCCGATGCGTTGCGCCGGACCTGGACCGGACGTTGCGCGCGCTGAACGGGTGCGTCGACTGTCACCGGCGGCAACGCGGATGCACCGGATTGGCCAGTGTTCTGCGCGTTCACCGGCGTGACGGCCATCAGCAAGCAGCCGAGCGTGAGTGCGCTGGCTGTGCTCTTGAAAGTGTTCCTTAAAAAATAGTCCGCACGACCACGCAGGCCGTGTCCATCGCATTCCATGTCAGCGCCCCATCCGGCGATCGCCGCGCCGGCGGGATGATCCTTCTGACCTCACGCGACTTCGCACCCGCGCGCGTGTTAGATGGCGACATTGCGAGCGTCGAGTTGGACGAATTTTGAATCACTCGAAACGTCATAATTGGAGACATTCTTAGAACTTCTAAAAAAGCGAAGCTAACTGATCGACAAAACATTGGAATTTGTTGCTGCGTATGTCTGGTGATGGGCCAGACAAGATTGAGGTGCGCGCGAATGTCGCACACTCCCGGGTAAGCGGAGCGTGACGAGCTCTACCTGTCGGTGATCGGCATCTCATCGAGACGCGTGGTGCGAAGCCTGCCTTGCCCTGAACGGGCGATCCGCACGACGATCAGATCTCCAGCTCGGTGCCGAACTCCACCACCTGCCTCGTCGGCACGCCGAAGAACGCGGCGGAGCGTTCGGCGTTGCGCTGGAGGAAGGCGAACAGGCCTTCGCGCCAGACCCACATGCCCGGAATGTCCTCGCTCGGGATGATGGTCTCGCGGCCGACATAGTAGGTGATGTCGGAGAGGTCGATGCCGGGCAGCTTGCCCTGGCGGCAGGCGAGCGTCAGGCCGGCATAGATCGTCGGATTCTGCATGAAGCCGTAGTGCAGGACCACGCGGGTGATACCGGGGATGATCTCGATCACCTCGGCGCGGTCTTCATCGGTGATGTGCGGGGATTCCTCGATCAGCACGGTGACGAGGACGATGCGCTCATGCAGCACGTGGTTGTGCTTGACGAATTGCGTCAGCGCCAGCGGCACGCCGCGCGGCGCGGATGCCAGGAAGACGGCGGTCCCGGGCAGTCTGGCCCTGCACTTGTTGACCGCGGTCTCGATCAGGTCCTCCTCGGGCTGGCGCAGCTTCGCGCGCGCCGCCTCGACCAGCCTCACGCCGCTGCGCCAGGTCAGCATCATGAAGGCGACGAGGGCCGCGAGCAGCAGCGGAAACCAACCGCCCTCGAACAGCTTGATCGAATTGGCGGAGAAGAAGATCACGTCGATCACGAAGAAGAAGCCGTTGACGGCGACCACGATCCACGGCGAATAGCCCCACTGGATCGCGACCAGGGCCGCGAGCAGCGTGGTGATCGCCATCAGCAGCGACACCGCGATGCCGTAGGCGCCGGCGAGTGCTTCCGAGGTGCCGAAGCTCAGGACCGCGCCGAGCGTTGCGGCAGCGAGCAGCCAGTTCACCAGCGGCACGTAGATCTGGCCCATCGCGTGGCTCGTGGTGTGGCGGATCTGCATGCGCGGCAGGAAGCCGAGCTGGATCGATTGCTGGGTCAGCGAGAACACGCCGGAGATGATCGCCTGCGAGGCGATCACGGTCGCGAGCGCCGAGAAGGCGACCAGCGGATAGTGCAGGGCGTCCGGGCAGAGCTGAAAGAAGGGGTTCTCGATCATCGCGGGATCGGTGATCAGCAGCGCGGCCTGCCCAAAGTAGTTCAGCACCAGCGCGGGCAGGCAGATCGCGAACCAGGCAAGCCGGATCGGGAAGCGGCCGAAATGGCCCATATCGGCATACATCGCTTCACCGCCGGTCACCGCCAGGAAGGCGGCGCCGAGGATCGCGAAGGAGATGTGGAAGTCCTGGTGGATCAGGAAGTTGAAGGCATAGAGCGGGCTCAGTGCCGCGAGCACAGCCGGGGCCTTGACGATGCCGTGGACGCCGAGCGCGGCCAGCACGAAGAACCAGGCCAGCATCACCGGCCCGAAGATGCGGCCGATGAAGCCCGTGCCCTGCTTCTGGATCATGAACAGCCCGATCAGGATGGCGACGGTGATGGGCACGACGACCGGCGCGAGCGAGGGCGCATCGACCTTGAGGCCTTCGATGGCTGAGAGCACCGAGATCGCCGGGGTGATCGCGCCGTCGCCATAAAGGAGAGCAGCGCCGACGAGGCCGACCACCAGGAGATGCGCGCGCCAGGTGCCGGGCTGGGCGTGGCGGGCATGCAATAGCGCCAGCAGCGCGACGATGCCGCCTTCGCCGCGATTGTCCGCGCGCAGGATCAGAAGCGCATATTTCAGCGAGATGATCAGCAGCAGCGCCCAGAGGATCAGCGAGGCAACGCCCAGGACAGCTTCGGGAGTCACCGTAGCGCCATGGGCGGCCGCCTTGGCGGCTTCCTTCAGGGCGTAGAGGGGGCTGGTGCCGATATCGCCATAGACAACCCCGAGGGCGCCCATGGTCATGGCAATCGGCAGAGGGTCAGGGTGATGGCCGGAAACGACTGCGGGCGTACTGGACAAGGTCGACCCCCCGATGGGATCGCGCCCGCCGGGCCATTCCGACGGGCGCGAGCATCAGACAGTCTGCGACGGGACGTCGCAAATATCCATGGGATTCATCTCGGGGTTTATATGACGCGAAGCTGACAGCCCCGACTACGGGGTCCGGTCGGCGGTCACGAGGCGGGCCTCGCGGATATTGGCCTTGGTGCCGGCCTGCCGCAGGCAGGATGCCTCGAAGTTCGGCCAAGCCTGCTGCGAGCAGTCCCTGCCGACGGTGCGGATATCGAGGCGGTCGCTCTTGGCCAGCGGCTGCGGGACGCTTGCTTCGACGGACGGAGCGAAACCGGGAAGGACGGTGAGAGCGGCGGCAACAAACGCAGCAATAGCGATGGCCGAGATGGTCTTGATCATTGACGGTCCCCTGTGATGCGGCCGCTACGCCCAGTTGTGCGGCCCGTCATTCGTTGGGTGGATTAGTAACCATGGCCAGTTTCCGGACGTCTTCGCGGACGCCCGAAATGGTTTCGTTCGCACTTCGTTTTGTTTCATGGTCGTCCCGAGGACGAAACAATTCGGGGAATTCCGACTCGGCGCCGCCGAAAAACCGGCAGGGAACCCGTCTGGCTTGCCGGACCGGGCCGGGCGCGGTAGGACGGGGACATGCCGCGTATCGCCTTCTATCCGGGTTCCTTTGACCCCATCACCAACGGCCATCTGGACGTGGTCCGGAACAGTGTCCCCCTGTGCGATCGGCTCGTGGTCGCGATCGGGGTCCATCCCGGCAAGAAGCCGCTGTTCTCAATTGAGGAGCGGCTCAAGATGCTCCATGACGTCTGCGGGCCGGTCGCGGCCCAGGTCGGCTGCACGCTTGATGCCGTGACCTACGACGATCTTGCGGTCACTGCGGCGCGCCGGCACGGCGCGACTGTCATGATTCGGGGTCTGCGCGATGGCACCGACCTCGACTACGAGATGCAGCTCGCCGGGATGAACGGCGCCATGGCGCCCGACGTCCAAACCGTGTTCCTGCCGGCCTCTCCGGCCGTCCGCCCAATTACCGGCACGTTGGTGCGTCAGATCGCGGCCATGGGCGGAGATATCTCGACCTTCGTGCCGCCGCTCGTCGCCAACCTGCTCAAGGCCAAATTCGCCGGATAACGGCGCAGTTCTTCATCCTACCTGATCCGGAGTTCTCATGATCCGTCGTCTCGCAATTCTTGCCACGATCTTTGCCGCGCTCTTCAGCGCGGTCCCGGCGGTGGCGCAGCAATTGCCGGCCAATCTCGACAAGGCCAACGCCATCGTCATCGACACCACCAAGGGCCGCATCGTCATCAAGCTGCGGACCGACATTGCACCCCAGCATGCCGAGCGCATCAAGCAGCTCGCGCGCGAGGGCTATTACAACAACGTGCCGTTCCATCGCGTCATGGACGGCTTCATGGCCCAGACCGGCGACGGCGAGAAATTCAACGGCACCGGCGGCTCGAAATATCCGAACCTGAAACAGGAATTCTCCAAGGTTCATTTCGCCCGCGGCATCGTCGGGATGGCGCGGCGCGGCGACAGCGTCGACAGTGCCAACTCGCAGTTCTTCATCATGTTCGCGGACGGCGGCAGCCTCGACAACCAGTACACCGTGATCGGCGAGGTCGTGCAGGGCATGGACGTCGTCGACAAGCTGAAGAAGGCACCGCCCGGTTCGGCCGGCGGTGCCGTCACCGATCCCGACAAGATGGTGAAGGTCCAGGTCGCTTCCGACATCAAATAGGATGGGGCCATGGCGCGCTATGGCAATAGGCTTCTGCTGGCTGCCGCGCTGCTGCTTTCAGGCGTTTCCGGCGCGGCCGCCGGAGACGCAGAGGTCAACACCATCCAGGACATCTTCCAGCACTTGCGGACCTGCTGGAAGCCGCCGCCGCCCAGCAAGGCTCGCCCTATCGACATCACCGTCGTCGTGAGCTTTAACCGGGCCGGAAACATTTTGGGCCATCCGAGGATTACCTATGAATCCGCGGAGGCCTCCGACAATGACCGGCTGCAATACCGGGTCGCCGTGATGGAGGCGCTGCAACGCTGCACGCCGATGCCATTTACCGATGCAATGGCCGGCGCCGCCGCGGGACGTCCATTCGCGATCCAGTTCCGTAACCGGAAGACTTCACCCCCAACGCAAGAGAGACGAGCATGAGCGTCACCGAAAACACCCTGATCCTCGAGACCACGCAGGGCCCCGTTACCATCGAGATGCGGCCCGATCTCGCGCCCGGCCACGTCGCGCGCATCAAGGAACTGGTCCGCGAGGGCTTTTACGACGGCATCGTGTTCCACCGCGTGATCGAGGGCTTCATGGCGCAGACCGGCTGCCCGCAGGGCACCGGCACCGGCGGCTCCGGCAAGAAGCTGAAGGCCGAGTTCAACAAGGAACCGCATGTGCGCGGCACCACCTCGATGGCCCGCGCCGCCAGCCCCGATTCCGGCGACAGCCAGTTCTTCATCGTCTTCGACGACGCCCGCTTCCTCGACAATCAGTACACGGTGTGGGGCAAGGTCACCGAGGGCATGGAGAACGTCGACAAGATCAAGCGCGGCGAGCCCGTCCAGAACCCCGACAAGATCGTCAAGGCGCGGATGGCCGCGGACGCGGAGTAATCGCTCAACCCTCATCCTGAGGAGCGCGGAACGCGCGCCTCGAAGGATGAAGGCCCCGCTGTTGCAGCTCGGCCTTCATGGTTCGAGACGGCGCTACGCGCCTCCTCACCATGAGGGTCTGACTGCGTGGCGCTGAGCCCGACATGCGCACTGATCTCTTCGATTTCGATCTGCCCGCCGAGCGCATCGCGTTGCGCCCGGCGAGCCCGCGCGACTCCGCGAAGATGCTGGTCGTGGAAGGCGGCGCGCTGCGCGACCAGCTCATTTCCGAGCTGCCGCAATGGCTGAAGCCGGGCGACCAGCTCGTCGTCAACGACACCAAAGTGATCGCGGCGCAGCTCAAGGGCCGCCGCATCGGCCGCGAGACCGAGCCCAAGATCGAGGCGACGCTGATCAAGCGCCTCGACGGCTCGCGCTGGCAGGCGCTGGTGAAGCCGGCAAAAAAGCTCGTGGCAGGCGACCGCATCCGTTTCGGCAACGAAGGTAAGGTCTGCCTGCTCGGCCATCTCGACGCCGAGGTCGAGGCCAAGGGCACCGATGGTGAAGTGACACTGTCATTCTCGTTTCACGGCCCGGCGCTGGATCAGGCGATCGAAGATCTCGGCAGCCCGCCGCTGCCGCCCTATATCGCCTCGAAGCGCACGCCCGACGATCAGGACCTCGCGGACTACCAGACCATGTTCGCGGCGAATGAAGGCGCCGTCGCGGCGCCTACCGCCGGCCTGCATTTCACCCCGGCGCTGGAGCAGGCGCTGAGCGACCGCGGCGTCGGCATCAACCGCATCACGCTGCACGTCGGGGCAGGGACGTTCCTGCCGGTGAAGGTGGACGACACCGAAGGCCACAAGATGCATGCCGAGTGGGGCACGATCTCGGCCGAAACGGCGGAGCGGCTCAACACCGCACGGCAGAACGGCGGCCGCATCATCGCCGTCGGCACGACGTCACTGCGGCTGCTCGAAAGCGCGGCCGGCGAGGACGGCACCATCCAGCCGTTCGCGGCCGAGACGTCGATCTTCATCACCCCCGGCTATCGCTTCCGTGCCGTCGATATCCTGCTGACCAATTTCCATTTGCCGAAGTCGACGCTGTTCATGCTGGTGTCGGCGTTCTCCGGGCTCGAAGCGATGCAGAAGGCGTATGCGCACGCGATCGCGGAAGAATACCGGTTCTATTCGTACGGGGATGCGTGCTTGTTGTTTCGGGCGCGCGACTAATTTCGGCGCCGTAGGGTGGGCAAAGCGAAGCGTGCCCACCATCTTTCTTAAATGCGCGAGAGAAGTGGTGGGCACGGCGCTTGCGCGCCTTTGCCCACCCTACGACACCTTCCGTTACGCCATCACGCGCTGCGGCAAGAGCTCCGCGATCTGCACCGCGTTCAGCGCGGCGCCCTTGAGCAGTTGGTCGGCCGCCACGAACATCGAGATCGAATGCCCTGAGGGATCGCTGAGATCCTTGCGGATGCGGCCGACCAGGACGTCGTCCTGGCCCGAGGCGTCGATCGGCATCGGGAAGTAGTTCTTCACGCGGTCGTCGACGAGCTTCACGCCGGGCGCCTGCGCCATGATGGCACGGACCTGGTCCTCGCCGATCGGCTTCTCGCATTCGAAGGTGATGGCCTCGCAATGGGCGCGCAGCACCGGCACGCGGACGCAGGTGACGCCGATGGCGATCTTCTCGTCCTCGAAGATCTTGCGGGTTTCCTTGATGACCTTGGTCTCTTCGTCGTTGTAGCCGGTATCAGGGTCGACGGCGGTGTTGTGGTTGAAGAGATTGAAGGCGTAGGGGTGCGGCATCACCTTGGGCGTATAGACCTGCCCGTTGAGATTGGCGCGGGTGGACTCGACGAGCTCGTCCATCGCGGCGGCGCCGGCACCCGAGGCCGCCTGGTAGGTCGAGATGATGACGCGCTTGATGCGGTTCTTCTGGTGGATCGGCCAGAGCGGCACCAGCGCGGTGATGGCGGCGCAGTTCGGGTTGGCGATGATGCCCTTGTGGTCGCGGATGCGGTTCGCGTTGATCTCGGGGATCACCAGCGGCACGTTCGGGTCCATGCGGAAGGCGGAGGAGTTGTCGACCACGACGGCGCCGGCCTTGACCGCTACAGGCGCGAACTTCTTGGAGATGCTGCCGCCGGCGGAGAACAGCGCGATGTCGACGCCCTCGAAGGCGCGCTCGGTCAATTCCTCGATGACGACGTCCTGCCCGCGGAACGACACCGTCTTGCCGGCCGAGCGGGCGCTTGCGAGCGCCTTGAGCTTGCCGACGCGAAAGCCGCGCTTGTCCATGGTGGCGATGAATTCGGCGCCCACCGCACCGGTGACGCCGACAATCGCGACGACGGGATCGTTACTCACATTCTCCTCCATTGCATTGAGCTGAAGACAACAAAAAAGCCCCGGACCAGAGGTCGGAGCTTCGGTAGAGTGGATTGCGTTTAAGTCGACGACCTACGCGCGCACGCCTCCCCGGGCCCCGAAGGCCGTGGTGGTTTTAGTCGTGCGTTTGGTGGTCGTGAACATGGCGGCGACTTATGCGGGAGAGTTTCGCGCCCGTCAATGGCTTTTCGGCGGGATTGTGGCCGCCGCTATTTCGCCCGGGCGCCCGGCGGCTCCAGGATGACCTCCTTGAGGTTGTCGCCGCTGATGACGACGATCGCGAAATTCAGCCGGCCTCGTTCGCGCACCAGTCCGCCGCTGATCGCCTTGCCCGAGGCCGCACGTTCGGCGACGTGCACGGCATCCGCAAGGCGGTGCTTGATGGCACCGAGCGCCGCGAGGTTGCTGCGGTCGTCGAGATCGAGTTCGGCGAGGGGGAGGGCGGCTTCGCCGCCGACGAGCTCGCCGGTTGCGGCGTTGATGGTGTGGCGCCAGATGCGGTCGTTGTGCAGGGTCTTCACCCGGTAGACCGGCACGCCGGAGGCTCCGTCGAAACTCACATCCGCCGTCGTGGCACCGGCATGACGGGCTTCCGCAATCGCCATGGCCTGGCCGATCGAGATCGACGAGCTGCGGAATCGTTCGATTTCGCGGCTGACCGCTTGGCGGTCTGCTTCGGCATCACCATCTGTGTCGCCGTGAAGCGCGGTCGGCGTGCCCGCGGCCACGGTCGCCTGCGCCGGCGCGGCAAGGAGCAGCGCGGGCAAGGCGATCGCAAGTAATCGCGAGGTCAATCGTTTGGCTGTCGTCATGCTCGAAACCCTCGGCCAGCGAGTGTGCCGGATGATCGTAAAGAATTCGCGGCCGACCTTGGGCATCGGCCGGCCGCGGAGCGTCGCAGCGGGCTGGACCCGGCACGGCGATCTTCGGCGGTACGGACCCCTTTGGGGCTGGTGAAAAAGCGGTCCGTATCGCTTATAACTAAACCATACCGTATCGTTTTGTTTTGGTCAACGACGCGGGCGTAACCTCGAAGGGGAAACGTCGCACTCACGGAATTGTCAGCGGGACGGGCGCCGCCGCTGTGTGCCTTTTGCGGTGCTCTGGATGCGGTCTGCGGGTCCCAGCGCACCGGCGAGAAACAGCTTGATCGCCGCGCGCATGCGCTTCTCGGCGGCCTTCAATTCCAGCGCCGTGCCGAACGTCGCCAGGCGGTGGGTGTGACCGACGACGACGTCGAGGAACACCTCTGCCGCGATCGTGGTGTCGTCGACGTCGAGTGCGCCCTGCGCCACCAGACGGTCGAAGAAGCGGGCCGTGGTGGCGACGGCCTTCAGCCAGCCTTCCTCCTTGCCGAGCTTGGCGATGTCGGGGAAGTTGATGGCCTGTGACGTCATCATGCGGCTGAATGCGACGGCATCGGGCCCGCAGGTGAAGGTCAGCATCTCGCGCCCGATCTCGACCAGCCGCTGCTCGACCGAAATGTCCGAGGCGCTGGAGAGCTGGGTCTCGGCGGCTGCCGATAGCGGCGCAAGCCAGCGTGCGATTTCGCGCCTCAGCACGGCGGCAAACAGGCCGCGCTTGTCCCCGTAACGGGAATAGACGGTGGGTTTGCTGACCCGAGCGGCTTCCGCGACCGCGTCGAGCGAGGTCGCGTCGAAGCCGCGGTCAAGGAACAGGCGGGTGGCAACCTCGATTAGCCGCTGATCGCGCTCGATCGCAGCGGTTTTCGTCGGGCGGCCGCCGCGTGATTTCGGCAACTCGCGCCGTGGCGCTGCCGGTTTTGTCTTGGTCGCAGTCAATCCCATGCCCAATGATTCCTGCGCGCTTCTAGTCGTCGTCATTTGCTCTATATCGCGCGGGAGCGGGGGCGTCATCGCGAATCTGGCCGAATTGGCCATATCGTCAACGGTTTCGGCACGGTCTCGTTCCGTCACGAGAGATCACGGCAGCTTCGAAGTCCAGGCCTGGCCGGAGGCAGCCTTCTCGTATCCGTACTGATACAGCGCCCGCATATAGGCGGTGTCGAACCCTTCCGAAGGCGGCGCGGGGTAATCGCGCGCGATGTAGGAGAGGTGGAAGCCGAGATTGTTGCGCTTGGCGAAATCATAGGTCGAGAAGATGATCGAGCGCGTCTGCGACTGGGTGATCGACGACAGGCTGCGCGAGGCGACGTCGATGGTGCTGTTGGACACGAGCTCGAAATTGCGTTCGATCTTCTTGTTGACGAGGATGTAGATGTTCATCCGCGCGTTGCCGGGCAGGCGGTCCTGGGAGAGCAGGGCTTCCGGCAGCGTCAGCACCGGCGCCGTCACGCCGCCGTCGACATGCATCTCCTGAAATCTGCGGCCCTGGCCTTCGGCGTCGATCATGATAGGCGGAAACACCAGGGGAATGCTGGCGGAAGCCGCCATCACGTCGCGAAACAGTTTTAGCGCCTCGGGTGTTCCGACCGCTGCGATCTTGCCCATGTCCCAGATGGCGGTCCGCTGGGTGTCGAGATCGGTGGTCACCACCAGCAGCTTTCGGCCCTTGGCGTTTTCACGCGCGACCTGCGCCATGATCTCCGGACCGACATAGCGGGCGACGAGCTCGCGCAGCCGCGTGTTGCCGAACAGGCCGGATCCGAACAGCACACGCATGATGCTGGGATCGTTCAGGAGGCTCTCCGCGATGCCGCTGGTGTAGACCTCCCTGAGCGTGTCGTCATATTGCGAGCCGAGGAACGCAAAGGGTGCGATCAGGCCGCCGGTGCTCACGCCCGAGACGACCGAGAAGGTGGGACGGGTTCTGGCAGCGGTCCAACCGCTCAGCACGCCGACGCCATAGGCGCCATCGGCGCCGCCGCCGGAGAGCGCCAGATAGGACTTCGTCGCGGTGCTGGTGTCCTTCTCGAAGCTGAATTTCGTGACGGGCTCGTCGGCGTAGCGGCGCAGGCCGTCGATATCGAGCACGCGCGACGTGCTGGCCTCGGCGGCCGTATAGGGCGTGCGGGGCAGGGAGGTGCAGGCGCCGAGTGCCAGGCTGCACGCCAGAACCAGGAATCCGGTCAGGCGGGCGCCTGTCTGTCTGATCCAGCCGCGCGAGGGGCCGGACATTTCGGTCGAACATGAAGCGGAGGGCATTGTCGGTGGCTGGCGATCACGCAAATACTGCCGCCGGCAAAATTCACCGCGGCATCTCGTCCAGCCCCGCGCAAAAACTACACTGTATCGTTTTGTTTGGCAAGCGCGCCGGGCGATCAAGTCGGCGTCAAATGTGTCCCGGTCTGAGCCACAAGTCGGCTCTGGTGTGGTCCGAGCGGGTTGATCAGCCTCTTCCGACACGCAATAAGCACGACCATGAATCTTCCCGACACAGGTCTACCCAATCATTTCGAGCTGCTCGCCACCGATGGCGCCGCGCGCACCGGGCGCCTGACCACGCCGCATGGCGTGGTGCGGACGCCGGCCTTCATGCCGGTCGGAACCGCCGGCGCCATGAAGGGCATGCACTGGCGTGAGGTGCGCGAGGCCGGCGCCGACATCGTGCTCGGCAACACCTATCATCTGATGCTGCGTCCCGGCGCCGAGCGGATCTCGGCGCTCGGCGGCCTGCAGCGGTTCACCGGCTGGAACGGGCCGATGCTGACGGATTCCGGCGGATTCCAGGTGATGTCGCTGTCGGACCTGCGCAAGGTCACCGAGAACGCCGTCACATTCCGTTCGCATATCGACGGCGCCAAGGTCGAACTGTCACCGGAGCGCTCGATCGAGGTGCAGCGCTTCCTAGGCTCCGACATTGCCATGCAGATGGACGAATGCGTGCGGCTGCCGGCCGAGCGGGACGACATCGAACGGGCGATGCGGCTGTCGCTGCGCTGGGCCGAGCGAAGCAAGCGCGCCTTCGAGAGTGCGCCGGACGGCTACATGCTGTTCGGTATCGTGCAGGGCGGCGACGTGCCGCAGCTTCGTCACGCCAGCGCCGAAGGCCTCGTTGCAATCGGTTTCCACGGCTATGCGATCGGCGGTCTTGCCGTCGGCGAGCCACAGGCGGTCATGCTGGCGATGATCGACGAGACCGCACCGATGCTGCCGAGAGAGCGGCCGCGTTACCTGATGGGCGTCGGCACGCCGGACGACATCCTCGAAGCGGTCAAGCGCGGCATCGACATGTTCGATTGCGTGATGCCGACGCGCAATGGCCGCCATGGCGTTGCCTTCACGCGCTTCGGCCAGGTCAATTTGCGCAACGCGCGCCACGCCGACGATCCGCGTCCGCTCGACGCAGAGAGTTCCTGGCCGTCGGCGTGCAACTACGCGCGCGCCTACCTGCATCATCTCGTCAAGGCGGGCGAGACGCTGGGAGCCATGCTGCTCTCCGAGATCAATATCGCCTACTACCAGTTCCTGATGCAGGGCATCAGGGACGCGATCGCACACGGGACGTTCGACGAGTTCTACCAGCGTACGCGCCAGGACTGGGCGAGGGGCGACATCGCCCCGCGCTAGTCAGTTGCAGACGATCCGCTGCTTGACGGCGTGCTTGGTCACGAAGCCGTAGCCGCAATTGTCGCAGGTCCAGAGATAGCTGATCATATGGTCAGAGATGTAGGCGGATGCTTCGGCGGCGACCATCGAGTCGGCGCAGACGGCGCAGGTCGGCAACTCGCTGCAACGCGGGGCGCGGTGATGTGCGACGGTCGACAACACTTCAGCGATTGCTGACATCGTGGTGACCTCTCTGCTTTGAGACCTAAGTCTAACATAGACCGAATCAGTTGACGAGGTCGCAACACAAATGCGTTGGTTTTCTGATAATTACAGCTCACGCGATTTTGCGATGCAGCGTATTTAACATGTGCCGCATTGTCGCTTGCGTGTCGTCCCAAGCTGTCCGTTACTGCGCAAGAGACGCTGCAGAAACAGAAATTGTCGTCACAGGGAGTTCATCATGGACGCATCGTCCAACACGGGTGCAGCGCACCAGCCCGGCCGCGGCCGGATCTACTCTTCGATCGTCGAGGCCTTTGGCGACACGCCGATCGTGCGCTTGCAGCGGCTGCCGGGCATGCACGGCGTCAACGCGACGATTTTGGCAAAACTTGAATATTTCAATCCCGCCGCGAGCGTGAAGGATCGCATCGGCGCGGCCATGATCATCGCGATGGAGAAGGCCGGCATCGTCAAGCCCGACACCGTGCTGATCGAGCCGACCTCGGGCAACACCGGCATCGCGCTCGCCTTCGTCGCGGCCTCGCGCGGTTACCGGCTCAAGCTGGTGATGCCGGAATCGATGTCGATCGAGCGGCGCAAGATGCTGGCCTTTCTCGGCGCCGAGCTGGTGCTGACGCCGGCGGCACAGGGCATGAAGGGCGCGATCGCAACCGCCGAGGAGCTCCTGAAGACGACGCCGAATTCGGTCATGCCGCAGCAGTTCAAGAACCTCGCCAATCCCGAGGTGCACCGTCGCACCACCGCCGAGGAGATCTGGAACGACACCGGCGGCAACGTCGATTTCTTCGTCGCCGGCGTCGGTACCGGCGGCACCATCACCGGCGTCGGCCAGATGCTCAAGCCGCGCAAGCCGTCCCTGCGGGTCGTGGCGGTCGAGCCGGAGGAAAGCCCGGTGCTCTCAGGCGGCCAGCACACGCCGCACAAGATCCAGGGCATCGGCGCCGGCTTCGTGCCCGACATCCTCGACCGCTCGGTGATTGACGAGATCGTGAAGATCAACTCGACGACCGCGATCGAGACCACCCGGGCGCTGGCGCGGCATGAGGGCATTCCCGGCGGCATCTCCTCGGGCGCGGCGATCGCGGCGGCGCTCCAGATCGGCAAGCGGCCGGAAGCTGCGGGAAAAACCATTCTGGCTATAGTGCCGTCCTTCTCCGAGCGGTATCTTTCGACGGCTCTGTTTGAGGGAATCTAGGACATGACGGATCAACCGAGGCGGCCGCGCACGCTTGGCGATGCGCGGTCGGAGGCCGAGGCGGCGTTCAAGAAGGTGACCGCCAAGGTCGCCGTGGCGCCACCGAAGCCGAACGTAGCGCCGGGAATCAAGGAGCAGGTCACGCTGCGCATCGACCAGGATGTGCTGGAGTTCTTCCAGCAGGGCGGTCCGGGCTGGCAGGACCGCATCAACGAGGCGTTGCGCAAGGCGGCGGGGAAGTAGCGCCTCCTGCCCAGGGGCGCCGAAGGGCGGCGCGCCGGCGAACTCAGAGGACCTGCGACAGAAACCGCTGCGTTCGCTCGTCCTTGGCCGCCGTAAACAAGGCTTCCGGCGGCCCGTGCTCGACGATCACACCGCGGTCGGTGAAGTAGACGTGATCGGCGACCTCACGCGCGAAGTTCATCTCATGGGTGACGAGGAGGCATGTCATGCCATCCTCGGCAAGCTCCCGGATGGTGACCAGGACCTCCTTGACCGTTTCCGGATCGAGGGCGGCCGTGACTTCGTCGAACAACATGATGTCCGGTCGCATCGCCAGCGAGCGGGCGATAGCCACGCGCTGCTGCTGTCCGCCGGAGAGCTCGCCGGGATAGGTATCCTCCTTCCCCGCGAGCCGAACCTTGGCAAGCAGCGCTCGGGCGCGCGCTTCGACCTCGGCACGTTTCTGGCCGAGAACATGGATCGGCGCCATCATCACGTTCTGGAGCGCGGTCCTGTGCGGGAAGAGATTGTATTGCTGAAACACCATCCCGACCTTGCGGCGCAGCGCCAGCTTGTCGAGCCTGGGATCGGACACCTCGATGCCTTCGATCTGAATGCTGCCGGACGTGATCGGCTGCAGCGCATTGATGCAGCGGATCAGCGTGGATTTGCCTGATCCGGACGGGCCGATGATACAGATCACCTCGCTCTTCCTGACCGACAGGCTGATGCCTTTCAGAACCTCGAGAGCTCCGAACGACTTTCTGACGTCGACGCATTGGACGATGGGCTGATCCGGAGTCCAGCTTGTGGCCATGCTCTGCTCCCTCAGCGTATGCGGAACCGACGCTCGAGACGAGCGGTCCAGAGGTTGATCGGATAACAGTAGAGAAAGAAACACAGCAGCGCGAAACCGTAGAGCGGCGCGAACAGCTCCGGCCTGCCGCCTTCGGCGGCATGCACCTGCGCCGTCAGCGTGAGCATCTCCGAAACACCGACGATCGATGCCAGCACCGTCGACATCGCGACCAGCGCATAGACGTTCATCCAGGGCGGCAGCATGCGCTTGATGCACTGTGGCAGCATGATCAGCCACATCGTCTGGCGCCGTGTGAACGAGAGCGATTCCGCCGCCTCCCATTGCGTCGACGGAATGGAGCGGACGGCACCGCGCACGACCTCGGCGACATTCGCCATGACAGGCAATGCGAAGCCGACCGTTGCCTTGATCCAGTCCGGCAAGGGGATGGTCGTCTTGAAGAGGGTGACCTGGAAGGGCACCAGAAACATGACGAAGAACAGCAGCACCAGCCAGGGCGCGTTGCGGAAGAATTGAGTCAGGAGCCAGCTGACGGCGGCGAGCGGTCGAAACTCCGACAACAACCCCAGACCCAGGCCAAGCCCGGCGATGGTCCCCAGCAGCATGGCCAGCAGGGAGATCAGGATGTTGAAGGCGAACCCGCGCAGCAGCAGCGGCGACCACTTCACGATGACTTGCAGCGGGGACAGCACCGCCGGTCCGGTCTGCGCCCACGCGGTGGATGCGGCCATGATGGCGCAGAAACAGAGGATCGCGGCGGACAGCGGGCCGATCCGCACGGACATCCGGGTCGGCGCGGGACAGTACGGCAGAAGAACGGCGAGCCTGTGCTCGGGCTGGGCGTCATTCATCGGACATATCCCGGGATGCGCATCGCCCGCTCCCAGCGATGCATCAGCCAGACGAGGACGCCGACAAGGATGCCGTAGGTCGCCAGCAATACGACCATCATTTCGAAGACGTTCTGCGATTCCGACCAGATCTGCTTGACCGCATACAGCGTCTCGGGAACGGCGATCGCGTAGGCGAGGGTGGTCGTCTTGAGCAGGTTGACGAGGTTGTTGTTCAGTGCGGGAAGGCAGACGCGAATGGCCAGCGGAAGGACGATATGGACGTAAGCCTTGAGGCGCGTGTATCCGAGCGCCTCCGCGGCTTCCAGCGTCGTCCTCGGCACCGCCTCGATGCCGGAGCGGAAGATTTCGACGTTGAAGGCGCCCGCGAACAGCGACAGCGAAATGATGGCCCATTGGACGTTGCTCAGCAGCGGAACGCGCATGCCCGCCGCCTCGACGGCCGGGAGCATGGTGCCGAGGCCGAAATAGAAAAAGAAGATCTGGACCAGCGGCGGCGTGTTGCGGAACACCACCACGAAAGCATTGACGGGCAACCGCAGCAGCATGGACGGACTGCCTTGCAGCAAGGCGCCGACCGCGCCGATGACGAGGCTCAGCAGGATGGTCGTGACGCTCAGAAGCAACGTCATCTTGAGCCCGCCGAAATAGCGGTCCCAATCGTAGGCATCGTAGAATACGGAGAAATTCAGCCCCGTCGTTTCGTAGAGCCGTTGAAACCAGTCGCCGATTTCGTGCATTTTGCGCGACACCAAACTGTTGAGGCGATGCCTCGTATCAGTGCATTGGCTCGACCTGTTCGGAGCGCAAGACGGATCTGGCGCTCCGCTCTGCGCGTCTATTTGTCCTTGTATTGCTCGTGCATGAGCAGCGAATACTCGGTCGGCGTAATGCCCCACTTCTTTTCCGCTGCCACGATGAAGCCGGTCTTCATCCAGTCCTTTGTCGTATCTTCGAGCAGCTTCTGAAGGCTGGCATTATCGAGCGCGACAGCGATCATCCATGGCGATGGCAAAATACCTTTCAGGGGCAAGTCGTAGTCCGCCTTCCACTCGTCCTCGAGCAGCTTGCCCTGCAGGAAGGTCTGATCGTAGACATAGCCGATGCAGTTGCCCTGCTTCATGGCGAACAGAGGCTTCTCCGAGCCGTCAAACGCAACGATTTCGGGGCCGTAGGATTTGGCAACGTCCTTGTTGTACCAGGCCCCCGACGTTGCACAGACGGGTTTTCCCTTGAGCTCGGCCCAGTCCTTGATGCCGGACTTCTTGTTGAGAAGGATGTTCACATAGTCCGAATAGTACAGCGGCTCGATGGCTTGAACCACGCGACGGCGTTCCGGCCTGTCCGACATGGTCGCTATCAGCAGGTCGACCTTTCCCTGCTGAAGAAATTCGATCCTGTTGGAGGCCGCGACCGGAACGAGTTCGAGTTTGACGCCGAGGCGCTTGGCAATGTCTGCGGCGAGATCCGGCTCGATGCCGACCACGTTTCCCGTGGGATCGCGGAAGCCGAAGGGCTTGTAGTCAGCCTTGACGCCGACATTCAACGTGCCGCGCTGCTTGATGGCATCGACGCCATCGGCGGCTTGGGCGCTGCCAAGCATCAGCAGCGCCGCGATGCCTGTCATCATGGAACGGACAATGTCTCTCATCGGATGACGCCTCCAGGATTGTGATCACGACGCGCGTTGCGCGCGCTTGTTCAAGATACAAGGCTCGTGCCAAACGTCACGAAAAACGGGAGATGGAGAATGGGCTGAGGTCGATCGCGCTTCGACCGTCGGTTACCATTCCGGCCACGACGTTGCCGATACCTGCCGAGTGCTTGAAGCCGTGGCCCGAGCACGCCGAGACGACACAAATCCGGTCCTGGTCGGGATGGCGGTCGATGATGAAGCCCCGATCGGGCGTCACCGTGTAGATGCAGGCAGCCGCCTGCGCGACGCGCGGCGTGGCGCCGGCGAGCCGCCCCGCGACGTGCTTCCGGTACATTTCAGCCGATTCCGCGGGATCGACGGTGCGGTCGATGGCGTCGGCCGTCGTGTTGATCTCGTACTGCTCGGTCGCGACCTTGAGACGACGATCGCCAGGCAGCGGCGGGAAGCCGTAGAGGTAGTCGACATCCGTCGCGCCGTGCATCCAGATGAACACAGGGGCGTCGGCGCGGTACGCGCTGGTATCCTCGAGCTCGTACCAGTGCAGCACCTGCCGCTTCACCGTAAGCACGCGGTCAAACGGCGCGCCGAGCAGGTGGGCATTCCAGCCGCCGGCCGACACCACCACCTGGTCGGCCTCGAATGTGCCTGAGGACGTTTCCACCCGAACGGCGGAGCCGCGCTGCGCGATCGCGAGAACCTCGACTCCCGTGCGGATCGTTGCGCCGAGCTGCTCCGCGCGCGTCAGTTGCGCCTTGATGCAGCGCTCCGGAAAAACGTACCCTCCGCCGGGTTCGTAATAGGCCTTCTCGTTGCCCTGGAGATTCAGGAACTGCGGGAAGCGATGAGCCACCTCTCGCCCGTCGATCACTTCATGCGCGATGCCGAAGTCACGCGCGGCCCCAATCGAGCGCGCGACGAAATCCGGCTTGCCGTGGTGCGACGTCTCGCCGACACCGGGCGCCATGACGACGAGGCCGCATGGGTTCAGCAGCTCGGCAGACGTCTCGGCTTCGAGCTCACGCCAGATCCGGTGCGTATCCAGCACCAGGGGCACGTAATCGCGGCCTTCGCCGACCGCCTGCCGGGTGATGCGGGTTTCGCCGTGGCTGGATCCCATCGTGTGGGGCGGGGCAAAGCGATCGAGGCCGACCGCCTTTACCCCTCGCCTCGCCAGTTGATAGAGGGCCG
The DNA here is from genome assembly GCF_052076005.1 of Bradyrhizobium sp. 63_E2_N1_3. Lineage (NCBI taxonomy): Bacteria > Pseudomonadati > Pseudomonadota > Alphaproteobacteria > Hyphomicrobiales > Nitrobacteraceae > Bradyrhizobium > Bradyrhizobium sp. 63_E2_N1_3. The sequence goes on from NZ_CP197235.1 coordinate 4,541,107, forward strand.
CGCTGCCCATGGCACCGAGGCCGATCACCAGAATATCCGCTTGCTCGCTCATGGATCGGGACTGCTTAATTGTTAGGACGATCCGAAGTCTGCTTTCGGATGCGGCTCTCCTACAAGGATAATTCATATAATGAAGGCAATTTGCATGTTAATATGACTTCTGCTTAAGCTATGGATATGACGCCACCTGTTCCAGACTTGCGAAGCTTGCAGATTGTCGCTGCCGTCGCGGAGTCCGGCAGCATGCTTCAGGCGTCCCGTCAGTTCGGGATGACGCAATCAGCGGTTTCTCAGGCTGTGCGGCGGGCCGAGGCCTCGATCGGCGTCGCGTTCTTCAACCGTAGCCGGAGGCCGCTTACACTGACGCGGGCGGGCCGCATCCTTGCTGGCCGTGTTCGCGATCTGAATCGCGACTTTGACACGTTACTCAGCGCACTCCGGGACGCAGCGAAACTGCCTGAGCGTGTCGATCTGAGGCTCGGCCTCATCGACTCCTATGCCGCCACGGTCGGCGCACACCTCGTCAAGGAGCTCATGACGGGCGAGGTCGCACTGAGCCTGTCCGTTTGGTCGGGCCTTGCTCACTCGCATGCCGAGGCGCTGGTCCACCGAACGATCGACGCGGCGATCACATGCGATGCGATGGATGACCTGTATGATATCGAGCGCTTCCCGTTTTACCGCGAGCCAAATCTGCTGGTGGTGCCGCGCGGATTGGAAGCCGAATTTGCTGACCTTGATTTGCGGGAGATCCTGACCCGGCATCGCCTGGTCCGGTACAGCGAACGCTCCTATGCGGGCGCTCAGGTCGAGCGCCACCTGAGCCGTTTGGGCATTCGCCCACCGCGGGCCTTTGAGTTTGACACCTCGGACAGCCTGGTCGCCATGGTCGCCACCGGGATGGGCGTGGCGATCACCACGCCGCTGTGTCTGTTGCAGGGGCTCGCTCACGCTGGTCAAGTCAGCGCTCTCCCTCTGCCGGGCCCCGGATTTTTTCGTGAGCTGCTTCTGGTGACCCGCCGTGGCGATCTCTCATCACTGGCGCCGCGCATCGCGGAGATGGCTCGGACGAGTATTACGATGCAGGCGATGCCGCGGATCCGGACGCTCGTGCCTTGGTTCACCCAAGACTACTAGCCATTGCCACCACGAAAAAGGCCCGGCTCTCGCCGGGCCTTTTTGCGTTTTGGAGCCGGGTCTCGCCTCAGCGGCGGAACATGCCGCCCATCATGCCGCCGACGACACCGCCGACGAAGGCCGCGCCGGCATCGCCGCCGCCGCTGTTGCGATGCTGAACCGGTGCGCTGCTCTGGGCCTGGGCCGGGGCAGCACGCCGGGCCGGCTTCGCGCTGTCGTCGCTCGCGGTGGCCGGCGCGGCCGCCACGATCTCGGACAGCAGGGCCTTGTGCTGGAGCTTGTTGAGGTAGCCGGTCGACGGATAACCGCGAGCGGCCTGCCAGCGCTTCAGCACTGAGCGGGTCTCGTCGGTGAAGGCACCGGTCACCTTGGTGTCGAAGCCGAGCCCGGTCAGGCGGCGCTGCACGTCGCGGCGCTGGCCCTTGTCGAGGCCGATCTGGTCCTCGGTGAGCTGGGTGGAGTCATCGGTGAAGGTGGCGGGATCGATCCCGGAGTTCAGATTGCGGGTCGCCGTGGACGGGCCGCTCTTGATCGCCGCAAGCCGCGCCAGCGCCAGCGCCTTGAACTGGCCGTTCGGATAGGCCGAGAGATAGGCGTTGAGCTCTTCCGGCTTGTTGGATTCCTTGACCGAGCGCCAGTATTCGAGCTCGACACCGTCGGAGCTGCTCGCTGCCGCCGGCACGTTTCCGGAAGCGGTCGGGGCTGCGTTGGCAACCTGCGTCTGCTGCGACGGGTTGAGATAGACCGCGCCGATCAGGTTGGTGTGGCCCCAGGGAAGCTGGCCCTTGCGGGTCTCTTCGTTGACCTGGGCGCGCACCGAGGTCATCGCCTGCTGGATCTCGACGCCGGGCTTGGTGATGTTGTCGATCAGCGCGCGGGTGAACGGGCTGTTGTTGCCCTCCTGGCCGTCGAGCGCGGTCTGGCCCGGGCCGGTGGCGAACGCGATCAGCGTGCCTTCGCCCGACTTCATCTCGGCAAGACCGCTCTGCACGTTGACGCTGCGCGTTGCCGAGTTCGACTTGATCTTGGCGGCGAACGGATTGTCGCGGCAGGCGTCGAGGAAGACGAGCTTGACCTTGGCGTCGCCCATGGTCTGCTCGAGCGTCAGGTCGATATTGATGGCTGCGCCGAGCTTGACGTCCATCTCCGACTTAATGTCGGCGTCGACAGGCAGGAGGTAGTTACTGCCGCTGACGGCGATGCCGTGGCCGGCATAATAGAACACTGCGACATCGGAGCCTTGCGCCTTGCGGCCGAAGTCCAGGAGCTTCTCCGTCATCTGGTCGCGGGTGAGGTTGGATCCTTCGATCACCTCGAAGCCGACATTGCGCAGGGTCGCCGCCATCGCCTTGGCGTCGATCGGCGGGTTCGGCAATTGTGCGACGTTCTTGTAGGAGCCGTTGCCGACGACGAAGGCGACACGGCGGTCGGCCTTCGCGGCACTGACCGACAGCGCCATGCACATCAGCGAAGCGAGCAGGGTGAGAGTGCGCATCTGAAATCCCCAACAGAATCGAATTGCAGGCAGCAACAAATTGGCAACGAACCTACACGAAGTGCCCGACTTCGCGCCACCAAAACGGCAGTACGTCGTATTCAACCCGCTGCTGTGTGGCCGAATGTGCACGATGGAATGCCCCTCCAACGTGATCCAGATCACACGGCCACTTCGTTTTTGTCGCGCGAGTCAGCGCGAGGTTCACTGCGCGCGGGCGGGAACCGGGGCGGTCGGCTTCAGGTTCAGGAGATTGCCGCACAGGATCAGCGTCGCGCCGAGCACGGTCCAGGCGTCGAGCCGCTCCGAATACAGCAGCCAGCCGACAGTCGCGGTGAGCGGCACCCGCAAGAAGTCCATCGGCACCACGATGGTTGCATCCGCGTAGCGGAGCGCGCTGGCGAGGCAATAGTGCGAGAATGTGCCGCAGACCCCGATGACGAAGAGCCAGCCCCAGAGAGTGGTTGACGGCCAGGTCCAGACATAGAGCGTCGGCAGCAGGCCCACGACCATCTGCACCACGATCATCCAGAACAGGATCGACAATGCGCTCTCGGTCCGGGTCAGCGATTTCGCCAAGATCATGGAAATGCTGAAGCCGATCGCGGCCCCCAGTGCGATCAACTGGCCCGGATTGATCTCGCCGGTGGCGGGCCGCACGATCATGACGACGCCGACGATGCCGAGCGCGATGGCGGCGATCTTCCAGACGGTCATGCGCTCGGACAGAAACGTTGCGGCCAGCAGCGCAGTCCAGATCGGCATGGTGAATTCGATCGCGACGACCTGGCCGATTCCGATCAGCGTCAGTGCGTAGAACCAGCCGAGCTGCGCGAAATAATGGACCCCGTTGCGCGCGAGGTGCTGGGGCAGGCGTTTGGTCGCGACCGCCTTGAAACCGCCGGCCCGGTAGATGATCGGCAGCAGCAGCGTGAAGCCGATCACCGAGCGCACTTCCATGATCTGGAAGACGTTCAGCTCGCGCGTGGTCTCGCGGCCGGCAACCGCCATGACCAGCATCAGCGCCAGCCAGCCGGCCATCCACAGTGCAGCCATCGTTTTGGACGGTGTTGCGGTCATCGTTGCTGGTGCGGGCGATCGAGCCTGAGGGGAGGGCCGGTATCGGCGACATCGCCGGCGTTTGCAACGGCCAAAACTGCGGATGCAGCGATGCAGGGCGGCGTGCTAAGGCATCATTGAACAACAAGAAAAGGGAGATCTTCGCTCATGCAAATCTTGCAGCCGGCCGAATGGAAGAAACCGCGGGGCTTTTCTCACGGCGTGGTTGCCGAAGGGCCGGGCCGCTGGGTGGTGCTGGCCGGGCAGACCGGCGGCGACGAGACCGGCAATTACGCGCCTGACATGGCGGCGCAGGTCGCAACCGCGCTGAAGCGGATCATCAAGCTCCTTGGCGAGGCCGGAGCCGGTCCGGAGCATATCGTCCGCCTGACCTGGTACCTGACCAGCCGCAGCGAATATGAGGCCGCGGGCGCCGGCATCGGCGCGGCCTGGAAGGAAACACTGGGGCGCAATTTTCCGCCCTCGACGCTGCTCTACATCGGCGGTCTCGTGGACGAGCGGGCCAAGGTCGAAATCGAGGTCACGGCGTTCGTGCCGAACGCATAAGACGCATAAAAAAGCCCCGGCGGAATCGCCGGGGCTTTTGGCTTGAACGCGGTCCGCCTTAGCGCGACAGCGAGATGTTGGCGCCGCGGAACTGGCTGTCCGCGCGCATGGTGACGCTCTGCTTGTTGCCGGACGTCTTCAGCGAGATGTTGGCGTTGAAGCCGGCGGTCGAGGCGACCAGGTCGTAGTTTCCGCCAGCGCCGCGGCCCTGGAGGGAGCCGCTGATGTTGCGGCTGGCTTCGGACCAGCTGCCGGCGATGGCGCCGCCTTCAGCCCTGACGTTGGCGCCGAGATTGAACTTGTAGGCGTCGCTGGCGCAGGTCAGCGACATCTCCATCGTCGGTCCGATCGGGGCGTATCTGGCCCGGCAGCGGATCCGCTCGGTCGAGCCGTCATCGAGCGTGACGGTGCCGGCACCGCTCCAGCTCCCCGCCAGCGGGGCGAACGGGCCGGACTGGGCCTTGCTCTCAGAGTTGGCGATCCCCGCCGCAAACAAAACGGCGGCCGCGATCAGCAGCCGCCGGCTTACGACGCGGGTCCCGAATTTCTTACTGGCGCGATGCTTCCCACCGCCCGCTGCACGGTATGCCTGCAGATGCTCCATTCCACTTCCCCGATCCGGCGTTGCCGCTGAGTTGACCGTTGGCATATGCACCATTGATCGAAACTTTCACAAGTCCCCCGCTGCCGATGGTGCCGGAAACGTTAGCGCCGGGCGCGGTGATCTTGCCGTCGGCAACCGTCAGCATGGAGCTCGCGGTCGGCTCGCAGGTGCCGCTCTTGGTCACGATGGTGACATGCCAGTTGCCGTCATAGGGGGTCTGGGCGAAAGCGGGAGCGGCGAGGGTGATAACTGAAGCGGCACAGAATGCCGTAATGCGACCAAAACGCATGAATTCCGTCCTTGAATCTGTCTGATATGCTGACGCTTATTCGGCCTAAATGTGACGGAAATTTGTTGCATTGCCAAAGCGAAAATTGTTCCTGTGGAAACAATGGTTTATTTGTGTTTCCGGCTCCAATTTTCGAAGCAGAATCAACGCGCCTTCACGTTAAGGGTAAACGTCAGGACAGGACTCAGGGAAGGACTCACGAAAGACTTGGCGCCAAGGTGGCGAACTGCTCGTCCTGAACCTTGGAGGGCAGCGCCTTGTGGACCTTGACGTAGTCGATCACGTCGGCCAGCAGCTTGAGGCCGAGCGGAGCGAGCGCACGCTCCCAGAGCTCGCGAGCCGTCTCGCCCTTCCTGACGAAGCACCAGTCCTGGGCGGCGATGGCGCCGGCGTCCATGCGGTCGGCAAGATGATAGATCGTGCCGCCGGCGATCGGATCGCCTTCCTTGATTGTCCATTCCACGGCGGCTTTGCCCCGATGACGCGGCAGCAGCGAGGGATGATAGCCGATCCCGCCGTACTTCGCGGCGGCCAGGGCGTCCTTGCCGATCCGGGCGTGGCTGTGGGCGGTGATGATCAGGTCGGTGTCGGGGCCGATTTCAGAGGCGACCACCAGCTTCGGATTGGCCTGGACTGTCACCTCGATGCCGGCCGCCTTGGCGCTCGCGGCGAGGCGATCCTCGGCGTCGGCCACGACGACCCGCACGATCGGGACGCCGTGCTCCCGGAGCATGTTCAGGGTGGTCACGCCGAAATGGCGGGAGCCGACGAGGGTAATGCGCATGGGTGTCCGATCCGTCTCGCAACTGCGTCATCCCCCGATAACACGTCGGTGCGTCCTGTCACCAGCCGCGGGCGGTTTGTGCCGGTTATCAACAATGCACCGGGCGCGGGGCGCGACGGGCTCCGCGATTGCGCAGCCGGCCGTTCCGGTGCTTCCATGCGCGTATTGCACCGTATCAGGAGCGAGCGCATGCGAAGCGCGTGGTTTTTCCTTCTCGCGGCACTGAGCGTAGCCACGCCCGCGCGCGCCGGCGGGCCGTACCCGGCGGTCCCGCCCGAGGTCGGGGTGGCGCCGTTCATCGGTCCGACGTGGGATGCCTATCGTTGCGTCGAAGGGCCGGTCTATAATTTCTACCACGACGCCTATTACGGCGAGGAGCCGCCCGCACTCTATCGCGGCTACGCCTACAGGCCGTACTACCGCTACAGCGCCTACCGCAGGCTGCCGCGCAAATATTTTTGCGTCACCGACTAGCGTTGCCGGGCGGCCACATCGACAGCAAATGATGTATCCGCCGGTTCCTCTGTTTCATTTCTAACATAAGCAGCCCCCGTGTGCCGCTAGAATGCACCAACCGGGGCTGGCCAAATTTGATTCCGAATCCGTTTTCGAACCCGGCTTTGGCCGCTGGCGAGTGATCGCCAGCGGCTTTTCATGCCGGCGCCATCACGAAATCATCAAACGGTAACGCGTTCTCAACCTGCCTGTCGTATCGACGAATCCGTCGCGGATTTGTATTGCGTACCGCGACACCAAAAATGTCCCGCCGGCGTGGGTGCGCCGCGTGGGCTTTTTTGCCGGGACCGATTTCATGCCGAGCGCAATTGAGCAGATCGTGGACGCCTATGTGCGGCTGAAGAACCGCCGTGGGCTCGACGAGCTGATGATGCACAGGCAGCGGCTCGCGGTCGATCTGAAGAGCAGGTCCGGCTATGATTTCAGCCTGCCGATCGGCAAGATCGACGAGGAGATCGCGATCATCGAGGAGGGGCTCAGCCGGCTGAAGGCTCAGTCTCCGGATTCCCGCGGGATACGTCCGATCTGACGCGCTCAGTCGCGCCGGCCACCGTCGATGACGGTGAACAGCGGCCGTGCCTGGGTCGGCTCGACCAGAAGTTCCTCCACCAGCGCGGTTGCCGCATCGACATATTTGCGCGTCGGTTTGTCGAGCTCACGTTTGGCCTCGTCGTCGAGCGCGACCTTTGCGGCCTCGACCAGCTTGCGCATGCGCGCCGCATGGTCGTCGCCCGCCGTCAGCGTCGCGCGCGCCAGCGAGCGCAGCACGAACAGTTCGCCTTCGAGGCGGAGCAGGCGGTCGTTGAGCCTGGAGAGGACTGCGTTGAGATCGGCCATAGCTGCTGTTCGTCGCGGAGGATCCATCCTGATCTAGCGGCGATCGGTGAACGGAATCCAAACGCCATTGGCGCAATTGGGTTGATCTCCGGCGTCTCCTGGCAGCAGCGATGCCGCCGATGTGAGACATCGTGACGTTGCGACGCATCGTTCCAGCGTGGTTCCCGCACCACATGGTGCCCGGGTGGACGTCTGGAGCACGTATGATGCGGTCTATCCTGGCTTTGGTCCTCCTAATTTCAACATGCGCATGGGCGGCTGCCGCGCCGGCGCATCATGCCCGCCCGCGCCACCACGTCGTCGTCCATCTGCCCGAGGACGCGCCGGTCCCGCCCGGCTGGTACAAATTTCCCGGGTGGCCGCCGATCCCGCCGTCGGAGAACAGGAATCTCGATCCCTCCAATTTCGGCGGCGGTTGATCGAAGCTACGATGCGGTTCGGGCGAGATAGTCGCGGGCGAAGGCGAGATACCAGTCGAGGCAGGCGGGATTGGCCATCGCCTCCTTGTTGATGACCTTTTCGACGGGCTGGCCGAGCAGCAGCTTCTTGATCGGCAGCTCCTGCTTCTTGCCCGAGAGCGTGCGCGGGATCTCGGCGACGGCAAAGATCTCGTTCGGCAGGAATCGCCGGGACAGGCCGGCCTCGATCGCCTTGTTGATCCTGGCCTGCATCGCAGCGTCGAAGGCTGTGCCCTCGCGCAGCACCACGAACAGCGGCATGTAGCTGTCGCGGCCGAGATATTCGAGGTCGACGACGAGGCTATCCAGCACTTCCGGCAGCGCTTCGATCGCGGAATAGAGCTCGCTCGTGCCCATGCGCAGGCCGTGCCGGTTGATGGTCGCATCGCTGCGGCCATAGATGATGCAGGAGCCGTCCGGATTGACCTTGAGCCAGTCGCCGTGCCGCCACACCGGCCCGCGGCCGCTGCCGTCGAAATTGTCCAGATAGGTCTCGAAATAGCTGGCGCGATAGCGCGCATCGCCCTTGTCGTTCCAGAAACGGAGCGGCATCGAGGGCATCGGCTCGGTACAGACGAGCTCGCCGACCTCGTCGATGACGGCGCGGCCCTGCTCGCTGAAGGCTTCGACCGCCGCGCCGAGCAGGCGGCACTGCATCGCGCCCGGGGTCTGCGGCAATTCGCGGTTGCCGCCGATGAAGGCGCCGGCGAAATCGGTGCCGCCGGAGATGTTCGCCCACCAGATGTCGGCCTGCGCCTTGCTGCCGTTGATTTTCGACAACGCCGCGAAGCGATCGTTGAACCAGGCTTGCGTATCGGCGCTGAGCGGCGAGCCGGTCGAGCCGAGGCAGCGCAGCCGCGACAGATCGCCGGCCGCAGTGAGATCGATCTCGGCCTTGGCGCAGTTGGCGAAGAACGCCGCGCCGGCGCCGAAGAAGGTCGCCTTCGACTGTGCCACGAACCGCCACAGCGTGGTCCAGTCCGGCTTGTCCTTGGTGCCGCCCGGGCTGCCGTCGAAGATGCAGCAGGTGGTGCCGCTGAGCAGGCCGCCGACCTGCGAATTCCACATGATCCAGCCGGTCGAAGAGTACCAGTGATAGCACTCGCCGAACGAGTTCTTGTGGTAGGAGCAGCCGAGGTCGTTGTGCAGGCCCAGCAGCGCCAGCACCACGATGACGATGCCGCCATGACCGTGCACGATCGGTTTCGGCAGGCCGGTGGTGCCGCTGGAATAGACGATCCAGAGCGGATGATCGAACGGCAGCCAGGCCGGCTCGAACGCGTCGATCGCGGCGCCTGTCCTTGCGACGATGTCGGCGAGCAGGGCGTCCGGCGCTGCGGGCGCGGCCTCGCTGTGCAGGATGACGTGCTCGACCGTCGGCAGCGACCGCCGCAGCTCCGCGACGACGTCTTTGCGATCATGCCGGCGGCCGGCATAGGTGACGGCATCGCAGGCGATCAGCACCTTCGGCTCGATCTGCTTGAAGCGGTCGATCACGGCGGGCGCAGCCATATCGGGCGCACAGACGCTCCAGACCGCGCCGATGCTGGCGCTCGCCAGGAACGCGATGATGGTTTCGGGGATGTTGGGCAGATAGGCCGCGATCCGGTCACCGGGCTTGATGCCCTTCCCCTTCAGATGCAGCGCGAGCGCCGCCGCCTTGCGCCGCAGCTCCGGCCAGCTCGTTTCGTTGAGCTTGCCGTCCTCGCCGCTACTGACGATCGCGGGCAGGCCGGCGGCGTCGGCGGCCTCAACATGCCGGAACACCTGCCGCGCATAGTTGACCTGCGCACCGGGAAACCACACCGCGCCCGGCATCTTGCGCTCGGTGATCACGGCCGCAAACGGCGTCGGCGATTGCAGATCGTAATAGTCCCAGATGCTGCGCCAGAAGCCGTCTAGATCGCACACCGACCACTGCCGCATCTCCTCGTAATTCGCGAAGGAAAGGCCACGCTGCTCGGCGAGCCAGTTGCGGTAGAGAGCGATCTGGGGAACGAAGGGTGCGGTCATTGCGTGTCGGATTCTGTTGCGGGGAGGGGAGTCTAACCGGTGTCGCGGCTGAGCAGAAGCGTCAGTTCCTCATCCCTGCGTCACGGCAAAGCGCTCGCCGCCGATCCCGGCCTGATGCCGCGCGGCCGGCGCTGAAGCTGGCGTTCAAACGCCCTCAAAGCAAAAGCTGAAAAACAACCCCATACACAGTAGCGGGGCTATTGAATGCATTCGTCGTTTTCAGTTGGTGCCAAGCAGGTCCTTTTCGGACTTGTCCAACGCGAACAGCCTACCGATATCTCGATGGCGCGACGCATCGCCTCGTCCGGATTTGACACGTCGGGCAAAACACTGGCAGAGCGGCATCATCGGAAATTCGTAACACCCGCGCGGGGAAACCTGCCGCGGGTTTTTTATGTCGTAGCAGTTGCCATGATAAAAGGATCGCTATTGTTCCGCACAGCGGCAGGGCTGACAATCGCAGTGGGAATTTTGCGTGAAGTGTTTTGCCCGACGACGGGCAAGGTGTCACTGCGAACTCCGTCGATGCATTGTGCGTCGTTGCTTCAACATCGTCATTGCGAGCGCAGCGAAGCAATCCAGAATCCCTCCGCGGAGGCGCTCTGGATTGCTTCGTCGCAAGAGCTCCTCGCAATGACGGCGAGAGTGGCGATGGGGTTTGGTAGCCCGGATGAAGCGAAGCGCAATCCGGGGTTCGTGCAATAAAGCGACACTGGTCCCGGATTTCGCTTCGCTCCATCCAGGCGACGGCAGTGAGAACCTTGCCTCGGCCTACCAACCCACTCCCGCCCACCGTCTCCCGAACACCGGCGGCTTGGTCTTCACCGCGGACCAGCCGAAGAAGTGATGCTTCCCCGACCAGGAGTGCACCACGCCACTGCAGATGCTGCATTTGAAGTGGCCCGAATGCGGCTCGGCGTGCTCTTCCCTTGTCGCAATGTAGTTCATGCTGCAACCGGGGCAGGTGAATTCTTCGATCGTCCAGATGCTGTTGGCCATTGCACCGCAATTACAGGTTAGGTCACGCTGACCAGCGTAGGATTCAGCATTTGCTTCGAAGTAAACCGAATGACGCAAAATCCGTTAATTCCGATTAGCCAAGTTGGCGACTTGCCGTCTGCCACGGAAATAGGACTGGCACGATGGCAAGGCTATTTGCAGTTGATCGCGAGCGGGCCGCTAGTTGGTGAGTTCGGCGGCAGTTTTAGCTCTTGGTTTCCTGCCGTTTTTAGGCGCAGTTCGGTCCATGTTCCGTCGATCATGAGGGGGCCCGCTGGCAGCGCGGACTGAGTGCCGGGGATCGTGAGGCTCAGTCCCGGTGTTTGTGTACTGTGCGCCGAAAGTCCTAGCCCGATCAGCAAGGCTAGAAGAGCAAAAACCCCCGTTAGAGACTGCACGTTCAAGCGTTTCGAGACGGGGAGCGTTGACCAAGCGGTTTCGGTTGGGAACGTTCGTCCGTCGGCACGCTTATAGACCCCGCTGATTGCAGAGAGGCCGGCGCTCATGCTGATGAACAAGAGGATCACGCTGAAGGTGAAGAAGGCGACGGTCCAAGACAGCCACGGAACGCCATTAGAGCGCGTGAACTGAAGCAATGTCCCTGAAGCAACCAGAAGCGCGACAGCAATTGTGAGAAGCGTCTTAGCAGTCTCGACCGCCAGCTTCGTCGCTTCCTTCTTGTCGTCCGAACTTCGGCCGCCAAGGCGAGCCTTCGCCTCCGATAGAAAGGCATCTTGCGTCGTGACGTCGGGCCAAATCGTCGCTTTGTTGGCCTCCAAATGTGCAATTGCAGTCAGAGGATCGAAAGCTGGCACGGCGTCACCCCCACAAAAGATAAGTTGAGATGGTACCCCAGGCTGCGTCGATCGCTTTGATGACGTCGTGGGAAGATGCAAGTGACTCGCGCTTGTTGTTGTTCGTTGTTTTTACCAACTCATAGAAGCTATCCATCACCTGGGCATCCAGGTTCTGTGCTGTGAGAACGACGGTGCTATTTGGAGACGAGAGATTCCCCTGGCTCAATCGATCCTGGTAGGGTTGAACGATCATCTGGTCGAAAAGCGACAGCACGCAGAGCAAAGCGTCAGATCGAAATGTGGACATTTGGTTTTGCAGTAGGGCGGCTTTGATTTGATCGAGAACAGCTATGTTCCTCGTGTCGTAATTCATGAACAATTTGAAGTATGACTGCGCGAGTAAAGGATCCACGGTATCCTCTCCTTTGGAAATGTCCGAGTATAATATTTACCTTTAGTTGTATCAATGGCGTCTATCCCGCGCGAAGGCCTGGCCCCCCAGTGGAGCCGGTTAAGCTTGCGACGAGCGCCCGTCAGTCCAAATCGCGCCGCCGGTCGGTCCAAGCGCCCCCTTGATCGGACAGCTAGATTTCACCCCATCGCCCTGGTCGAGCAGGGCAAAAGTCATTGGGGGTGGGATCATGAGCAAGAAACTGATTTTTACAGCTGCGCTGTTGTCGCTGGCAACTCCGGCCTTTGCGGCCGACATCATCGAACCTGCGCCGGTGGTGAAGGCGCCGATCGTGCCGGCCCAGATCTTCAGCTGGACCGGCTTCTACATCGGCGCGCATGGCGGCGGCGCCTGGAGCAAATGGACCGGCATCGACCCGACCGATCCGACAGCGACCTGGAGCTCGGCCACGGCCAGCGGCGGCATCGTCGGGGGCCAGATCGGCGGCAACTACCAGATCAGCAATTTCGTGATCGGCCTCGAAGGCACCGGCGCCTGGTCCAGCGTCACACTCAATGCCGGCGGCCCGTTCGGTGGCGGTGCCGGCTTCAACCTGTCGCTGAAGAACGACTACATCGCCACGGTCGCCGGCCGTTTCGGCGTCGCCTTCGACCGCGTGCTGCTCTACGCCAAGGGTGGCGCGGCCTTCACCCGCGACAAGTATAGCGTCAACAACGGCCTTGCCGGCCCGCTCGCCGGTTCCGCCTCGGGCAGCTTCAATCGCACCGGCTGGCTTGCCGGCGGCGGCATCGAGTGGATGTTCGTGCCGAACTGGTCGGTGCGGGCCGAGTACAACTATATGGGCTTCGGCACGATCACCGAGCAGCCGGTGACGACAGGCAATCTGGTGGCGACTCCAGCCAACGTGAAGCTGAACATCCAGACCGGCACGGTGGGCGTGAACTACCACTTCTGAGCGGACGGAGCGCCACCGCTTGGCCGACTGGACCAACCCGTTCGGCGACAGCTGATGCCGCGCCGGGCGGCGCAGCGGTCCGATCCCTTGCGCCGCCGCGGGCCCGGTCGTCTTGACGCCGGATGCGCGGCTGGCAATAACGCTTTGCCGCGCAAGTGCCGGAACCCGCGTCAATGCCGCAAGGAAAGGCGTGCCCGTGAAAAGTCTCCGTCAGCTCCTGACGGGAGAGGACATCATCCAGCTCCTGATCCGGGTCGGCCTGCTTGGCCTGCTGATCATCTGGACCTTCCTGATCATCCGCCCGTTCGTGCCGATCCTGGCCTGGAGCGCCGTGCTCGCGGTCGCGTTCTATCCGGCCTTCAGCTGGGTCGCCAAGATCCTCGGCGGCCGCCCGAAGACCGCGGCCGCGATCCTCACCCTGATCACGCTCGGCATCGTCATTGGCCCGGCGACCTGGCTCGGCCTCAGCGCGGTGGACGGTGCGCGCGAACTGGCGAAGCAGCTCGGCACCGGCGATCTCGCGCTGCAGTCGGCGCCGGAGCAGCTCAAGTCGTGGCCGGTGGTCGGCCCTTGGCTCTACGATCTCTGGGATCAGGCTTACAACAACATCCGTGCGGTGCTGCGCGAGGTCGCGCCCTATCTCCAGCCGCTGGCGGGACCCCTGTTGTCGCTTGCGGGCGATGCGAGCCTCGGCACGCTCCAGTTTCTGGTCTCGGTGTTCGTCGCCGGCTTCCTGTTTCCGCATGGGCCGCGGCTGGTTGCGGCCGGGCGCGGCTTCCTGTTTCGCATCGTGCCCGAGCAGAGCGAGCATTTTCTCGAGCTTGGGGGCGCCACCATCCGCGCCGTGGCGCAAGGCGTGATCGGCGTCGCCATCGTGCAGGCGCTGCTCGCCGGCATCGGCTTCAAGATGGCAGCCGTGCCGAGCGCCGGCCTGCTCGCCTTCATCGTGCTCCTGCTCTCGATCGTGCAGATCGGCGCGTTCCTGGTGATCCTGCCGGTGATCATCTGGATCTGGACCGCCAAGGACGTCACCACGGCGCTGCTGCTCACGGTGTTTCTCGTCCTCGTCGGCTTCATCGACACCATGTTGAAGCCGCTGGTGATGGGGCGCGGCCTCACCACGCCGACCATCGTGATCTTCGTCGGCGTGATCGGCGGCACGCTCGCCCACGGGATCGTCGGCCTGTTCATCGGGCCGATCATCCTGTCGGTGGCCTGGGAGTTGATGATGGCCTGGATCAGGACCGAGGACCGGGCGGCGGCGAGCGAAAGCTGAGCTGCTCGCACGGGCTGTGGTCAAAGCGCCCCACGAACTTGTCTATTCAACTAGACAAGTTACGATAGGGCGATTCTGTTTTCGATCTACGGCAGTAATGGCGAAGTCTTCCAAGCTGGTTGCCGCAAAACGCGGCAAGGTATTGTTGGTCAGACGGCGGTCGGACGGCCTGTGGATGTTCCCGGGCGGCCGCAAGCGTTCGCGCGAGTCCGACAAGGACTGCCTGCGGCGGGAGATCAAGGAGGAGCTGCCCAAGCTGAAGCTCGGCCGGATCAGCCTGTGGAAGGAAGTGACGGCCAGGAATAAGCGCTCCGGTCGCAAGATGAGCGACGCGATCTTCATCGCCAAGGGTGCCAAGGGCAGGCTCGAGATCGGCGACAAGAAGGAGATCGACCGGGCCGCCTGGCAGAAGCCGCGCGGCATCCGCCTGACGCCGACCTCGCGCTACATCCGCGATCGGCTGTTTCCGAGCAAGCCGCGGCGCCAGTGAGGAGGGGGGCCGCGTCTTCGCGGCGCCGGTGCGACAAATCGCCCGCTGGTCCACAACACGAGCCCGAAATCGACAGATGATCGTGCGGTCAGGTCGGCCTACGGTCGTGGTCTGATCGAGACGGCCCCAGCCAGCCGCTATTGCTTGACCGCCAGCGTGTCCAGGCAGTGGTTGAGATAGACGGTGCGATCCCTGGGCAGCACCTTGTCGAGATCCGCCTTCAGTGCGCATTCGCGTTGCCGCATCTGCTCGGCCCGGCGCTTCTCGGCCGCCTCGCGATATTCGGGGGCAACCTTGTTGGGATCGACCAGCGCCTGCGCGCGGGCGGGAGCAGTCACGGCGAGCGCGATGGCGGCGATGATGATAATGAACTGCTTCAAATGAGCCTCCGTAAAAGGGCTCATGCTAGCGCGAGGGTAGCGAGGGCTCAAACGGCAAGTACGGCGAGGCGACCGATCGCGCAGCCTGTCCAAGCTGCGTCCGAGAGGCTGTCGGCGGAGTCGGTTTCGACGACCTGACGTCGGCCAAGTGAAGTGGGGTAAGTGAAGTCGGCCAAGCGAAATCGGCCAAGCGAAGTCCATTCACTTCGAGGCGTGGTCGATCTTGTGCCCGAGATGCCCGGTGTCGTGATCGCGACGCAACTGGCTCAGCGAGGTCTCGTTCAATTGATGCAAGACCTCGCTGAGCGGGGTCGCATCGGGATAACCGGCCGCAAATGCCTTTCCGTAGATCTTCCGCAACGTACCGACCAGCGTGTTGCCGTGCTTCTTGCTGATCGCGCCATCCTTGTCCCGATGGCGGCCGTCCAGGCCCGGTTCCTTCATGTGGTTCTCCCTGTGCGGCGTCTTAAGCGCCTGGAGAGAGCGTGCTCCCAAACGAATTGGTTGGCAACGGTGCGGCGCGCGGGAGTTGAGCGGCGGTCCGCTCGATCGCAAGAACGTCGCGTTCGCGCTTCGCTCTCCTAGCTGTGAAGCCGCGTCAGATCGCGGTGGGTCGGTCGGCGTATTACATGAGCGGGAACGGACTCGATTGGAGCCGATACGATGCGTGTTGTTTTGGCCCTGGGCCTCCTGATCGTCTTGTGTACGTCTGCGGACGCCGCGCACCACGCTCGTGCGCACAATCCTGCGACACGCCATCCTCCGGTTGATCGTTTCGGCACGGAAGTGAATCCTCGCGTGCGCTTCGCGGTCCCCGGCTGGAGCGATGAAGCAACGGCGCGCTGGCTCAATGATGCCTCGTCCAA
Organism: Bradyrhizobium sp. 63_E2_N1_3; assembly: GCF_052076005.1. Taxonomy (NCBI): domain Bacteria; kingdom Pseudomonadati; phylum Pseudomonadota; class Alphaproteobacteria; order Hyphomicrobiales; family Nitrobacteraceae; genus Bradyrhizobium; species Bradyrhizobium sp. 63_E2_N1_3. The sequence continues at coordinate 4,557,041 of NZ_CP197235.1, forward strand.
CGTCGGCCGAGGCGGATAGCCACACCCGGACGCGGTACGCGAAGATCGGCGGAGCCGTGTGAACCAGTTCACACTCGCGCTTCGAGACCGGTGCTATGAAGGCCTCATTGCTTTTACCGATTGATATTTTGAAAACGCCCCAGCGCTCCCTACCAGGCGCTGGGGTTTCATTTCGATCACGATCACCGCTCGCGAAGCGTGATCGGACCGGACGGGTGCTTTCTGAAAAGTGCCGAAGGGCGGGGCGGCTAAGCGGCTTGCTCCTCAAACGAGGTGTAGACCTGCCCGGCCGGATCGACGATCTGAACGTCCCAGCAGCCGTCTTCGACGAGCTCTCGGGCCTTCTTGAGGGCGGCCGCGAGTGACAGCCGCTTGAGGCTGACGACGCCTGCCGTGTCGAAACCGCTGATTTCAAACATGCCGTTCCTCCGGTTTTCCTGAATCTTACACCTTTCGAGGGCGTTGTCTCCCGGCTTTTGTGGCAAGGCCCTTGGAACTGCAGGCAGCTGCAGTGTCCAGTGCAGCGCGGTGGCCGCCATCGTGCCATCGGCCGACCCTGATGGTCGTGGCGCTCCCGTCTCGTTCAGGCGTCATTCAGAGGGGTTGTCTATCTTGCTGCCTTGGAGGACCGCTTCGATGTTGATCACCACTAATGCGACAATCCTTGCTCTTCATGGCGGTGCAACGGCGCCGGCGTCAGCTGTCGAACGCCCGCTCGAGGTGCAGTATCGCGGCGTGCCGAGACATCCGCCGCCGTGCGGTGATCATTGGGATCAGAGCGCCCGCGACGGGATGTGCTATCCCAACGGCTATCTCCGTCCCGAAGACCAGGCGGCGCTGCAGGGATACTATCAGGGCCCGCGGCCTTACTATGGAATGCGCCGGCGTCCGGTGCCATGCGGCCACGGCGCTGACGTCGATATCCGCGACGGTGTCTGCTACCCCAACGGCACGGTTCCACTACAATTCCAGGACCGGCCAGAGAATTACTATCGGCGGTACTGAGAGACGGGCCGTCAGGCGCACGGCCGAGTTTGCTCTCGATCAGTGTGCTCTTGATGAGCTAGCCGCGGAGCCGGCCCAGCGCCACGACTAAGCGGCCTGCTCCTCAAACGAGGTGTGTACGCGCCCCGTCGGATCAACGATCTGAACGTCCCAGCACCCGTCTTCGACAAGCTCTCGGGCCTTCTTGAGGGCGGCCGCGAGTGACAGCCGCTTGAGGCTGACGACGCCTGCCGTGTCGAAACCGCTGATTTCAAACATGCCGTTCCTCCGGTTCCCGTGAATCTTACACCTTTCGGGGGCCTTGTCTCTCGGCTTTGGTGCTTCGAAGCAGGCTGCCGCGTGACTCATTCCGTCCCTTCGCCCCCCGTAATCGGCCGGGGCGGCCAGGCCTGCCAGGCGGCCATGTCGCTAACGTGGAATTAATCCAAAATGCCCACAATTTTAGGCAGTTGTAGGTGGGTGCTGCGTAGAGGAGCCGTCGCGAGGACGTTCCGGCGTCGGCTTCCTGTTGCTCGCTCATTTGAGGTCAATGGACATGACCACGACATCCGAGGCGCAAGGCCTCGTCGAACAACTCGACCCCGCGGCGCTCGCGCTCGCAGTCGCAGCACTCGAGCCCGCAGCCCCGGAAGCTCCGGCACCGGCCAAGCGGTCCAGCCGGAAATCGGTCCTGGCACTGTCGGTGTGTGCCTTGGCTATCAATGGTGCGGCGGCGATCTATACATGGCCGGCTGATCTTTCGTCGCCGAATCTCAGCAGTCTGGCTGAACTGCTTCCGCGCCGGGAAGCTTCCGCGCCAAAGGCGGATCCGGTTGTCGCTGCCTTGAAGGACATTCAGTCGGCCCAGCAGCAACACACGGCTTCGCTGCAGGAGAACAACCACGCCTTGCAGCAAAATGCAGCCCTGCTGCAGCAGGATTCAATGGTGCTGCTGTCTCTGCGACAGAGCATCACGGACGAACGGGTGGATGTGAGGAAGATATCTTCACAGCTGTCCACGCTCATCGCGAAGGTCGACACGCTGCAGAATGCAATGATGTCGGACGTCACGTCCTCGATCCGAAAAGCGAACGCGCGCTATGGACTGTCGGCAGCGATGCGGAAGCGGATGGTTCGGCAGTCGAAGTCTGTCGGGCCGGTTTCAGTTGGGGGAGCGCCGCTGAGTGTGCCGGCTGCGACGTCGGCTCCGGAAAGCTGAAGATAGTTCAAGCGAAGCAGTTGGCATTACTGGCCCTCGAGTTCACGTTGGCCGGTCTTCTTGTCATGCCAAGCAGGACACGATGGCAAGCACGACGTCTGCGCTTAGCTCCCCTGAGTACATCGTGAAAAGGATGCCAGCGCCAAGAACAACAGCAGAGACCTTGAGAATAATCATTTTGAGATCCCCTCGTGGGTGACGAGACACTGGACCCGGATTGTTTCCTGAGTGCTTCGCGTGATGCGGCGAACGGTTTCATTCACCGAGACGTTATCCGTGAGGGGCCGCTCGACTTAGGGGCCGCTGCGCCCCGATGCATTTTCGAGATCAAGCCCGGGGGCATCGCAATCGAACTGGCGCGCGCCAACGGTGACTTCAAAACTCTCTCGCAAGAGCGAGCGCAAGGTCTCAGTTGCTCCGTTCGGACCTCCAGCCGGTTTCCCGATGTGAAATGGTGGCTGTAATATCGGTATCTCTGCCGGCCGACTGGCGCCAGGCAGCCACGCCGAAACACACCGTCAGCGTTAGTGTCGTCAGCAATAGCAGCACGGACAGAAACTGGCTCACACACACCCCCGGCAAGATCACGCGCGAACGCGCGCACATCTGGTTGATTCGGAAAATGCAGCCCGACTGACCTAGGGAGCGTTTTCCCCAAGGTTGCAGACCCGTGGACCAACACTCGTAGCCCTTGGCCACCGCGCTCAGGAGCCGGCTCCGCACGCACCAGGCTTCTGCGCTTCACAAGAATTGGCCGGCTATTGCCGTCGCCACGGCATAAGCTTTGGCTGGATGCTCGATGGTAGCCTCGCCGGCCGTCGCTCTATGATAGAGGCGATTGTTGGAGGCGGTGACTTTACAGCGCTGCAGATCCCGTCCGACCGACCAAATTGGAATCGCAGCCCTAGATCTCGCGATGGAATTAGCTGGCAACGCAGCGAAGCGCTGACCCGCCGGTTCGCGCTGGCGGCCCCCCTTAGAATTCGCTAGTTGGGGGGGCTGCCGCTCTTGGCCTTGGACGAATGTTTCACTACCGGTTTGGCCGGCGTGGCCGGCTTCTTCGCTTCGTCGCCGCGGGCAGTTCCCCACGGATCGACTGCCTTCTGGTTGGGAACATTGCCGAGGGAGCGTTGATAGGCGCGCTCGGCCCGAATGTCGTCCGCCTTCTCGGCCTCCGTCTTGTCCTTGGACTCGCCGTACATTGGAACATGGTCCTGAGCCAATGCGGTTTGTCCGATCAGGGCAAACATGACAGCGGCGGCGATTTTGCGCATCGAGAAACTCCCGGTTCTGCGACTAGCATAACATCGCGCCGATTGCGGCATCAATGCATCGGAGTGGCGTCCGGTAACGGCTGATGACGCATCGCCGCCGGTTGAAGCGGTAGAGATAAGCCCGCCGGCTCACAAGGTCGGCGGGGTTCTCTTGCGGGGCAGGCTAGTCATCATCCGCCGACGAGCCGTTAGTTCGCTAGTTGAGCGCGCGCCTGTTTGACATTGCGTGAGACGACACGATCGTAGGCCGATAAAGCGGCATCGGTCGCTAACTCAACCATTTCTCGATAGGCGCCGTCGTTCGTTTGAGTGAAGCTTTCGCGGATTGCTCTGGCAAGCTGTTCGTCTGAAACGGCATCTCCCGGGGCCGCTCGTCCGGTGAGTCGGCTATACAGATTCAAGCGATACACGTCGGCGGCGATTTGCCAGGCCCAATCCTCCAGTCCCAGTTGTTGAACCACCCGGTCGACCCCTTGCTCTACGCGCAGAAAAATTGGGGTAGTCGACGCTGGGCATAGAAAAAACTAACTCAGGTTAGAAAAAAATCTGCCCTACAAATTCAGGTGGAAGCCGCCGCTCGAGGCGCGCGCCGGTTCAGGCACCAACAAATACGCCGCCGGGCTCTAATACATTGTCCCGGCGGCGGTGTTCATTTCCAGCCCCGAGATGGGAACTAACAAAAACCTCGGATAGAGATTTTACGTACGAAACCTGGGAAGGTTTCAGGCTGCCGGTTCACGCTGGCGGGCCTTGGCAGGCCCTGCAAACTCCTGTTGATGTGGCCGAGGAAGCTGTCACATTACTTTGACAGACAGGTGCCAATTTGGAAGGCGCTGGGATTTCAGAGCCCAGACCGGAATACGCGACGAACGCTGCCAAGCTGACCTGCCCCTGAAGTTTCACCCAGTAGCGGTTAGAGTCTCGGCGGATGTTACGCCGTTTGGCGCGGTGTGAGCAACGTGCGATCGGCGGAGCTGGTCGGGGTTGCGCAGCCGATCGCACGTTGCGGTGAGGTAGGCGGCATAGGCCGCAGGGGTCAGATAGCCGAGCGAGGAATGCGGGCGTTGGCCGTTGTAGTCGCCGACCCAATCCGCAATCTTGGCGCGGGCGTGATCGAGGCCGAAGAACAAGGTTTCGTTGAGAAGCTCGTCCCGCATCCGGCCGTTGAAGCTTTCACAGAAGCCGTTCTGCATCGGCTTGCCCGGCGCAATGAAGTGCCAGTCGATCTTGTTCTCCTCCGACCAGGCCAGCATGGCATTGCAGGTGAACTCGGTGCCGTTGTCGGAGACGATCATGCCCGGCTTGCCGCGCTGATTGATCAGCGCCGTCAGTTCGCGTGCCACCCGCCGCCCCTGGATCGAGGTGTCGGGGATGGCCGCCAGACATTCCCGGGTCACGTCATCGACGATATTCAGGACCCGGAAGCGACGGCCGCTGGCGAACTGGTCGTGGACAAAATCCAGCGACCACCGGGCGTTCGGCCGAGCCTCGACCAGTATCGGCGCTCGGGTGCCCACGGCGCGGCGGCGGGCCCGGCGCTTGCGCACGCTGAGGCCTTCCTCTCGATACAGACGGTAGATCCGGTTCCGCCCGGACGGCTCGCCCTGCTGGCGAAGCAGCACGAACAGCCGGCGGTAGCCGAACCGCCGACGGGCATTAGCAAGCTCGCGCAAGTGGCCGCGTAGTTCGGTGTCCGGCGGTCGGCACGATCGGTACCGAACCATCTTGCGGTCAGCGCCGACGATGCCGCAGGCCCGCCGCTCCGCCAGACCCATGACGGCCTGCAGGTGCGCGACGGCTTCGCGCTTGGCGACGGGCCCTACCATTTTTTTGACAAAAGCTCGCGTAGCGCTGCAGCATCCAGCATCTGCTCGGCCAGCAGCTTCTTCAGCTTGGCGTTCTCGTCCTCGAGTTGCCGCAACCGCTTGGCATCGGAGACGTCCAGACCGCCGAACTTCGCCTTCCAATTGTACAGCGTCGCTTCAGAGACGCCATGCTTCCGCGCCAAATCGGCAGCCTTCGCACCCGCCTCATGCTCACGCAGCACGCCAATAATCTGCTCTTCCGTAAACCTGGCTCGCTTCATCTGTCCGTCCTTCAGAAGGCCGGATGACCTGCCCCTGAAGTTTCACCCAGTAGCGGTTAGAGTCTCGGCGGATGTTACGCCGTTTGGCGCGGTGTGAGCAACGTGCGATCGGCGGAGCTGGTCGGGGTTGCGCAGCCGATCGCACGTTGCGGTGAGGTAGGCGGCATAGGCCGCAGGGGTCAGATAGCCGAGCGAGGAATGCGGGCGTTGGCCGTTGTAGTCGCCGACCCAATCCGCAATCTTGGCGCGGGCGTGATCGAGGCCGAAGAACAAGGTTTCGTTGAGAAGCTCGTCCCGCATCCGGCCGTTGAAGCTTTCACAGAAGCCGTTCTGCATCGGCTTGCCCGGCGCAATGAAGTGCCAGTCGATCTTGTTCTCCTCCGACCAGGCCAGCATGGCATTGCAGGTGAACTCGGTGCCGTTGTCGGAGACGATCATGCCCGGCTTGCCGCGCTGATTGATCAGCGCCGTCAGTTCGCGTGCCACCCGCCGCCCCTGGATCGAGGTGTCGGGGATGGCCGCCAGACATTCCCGGGTCACGTCATCGACGATATTCAGGACCCGGAAGCGACGGCCGCTGGCGAACTGGTCGTGGACAAAATCCAGCGACCACCGGGCGTTCGGCCGAGCCTCGACCAGTATCGGCGCTCGGGTGCCCACGGCGCGGCGGCGGGCCCGGCGCTTGCGCACGCTGAGGCCTTCCTCTCGATACAGACGGTAGATCCGGTTCCGCCCGGACGGCTCGCCCTGCTGGCGAAGCAGCACGAACAGCCGGCGGTAGCCGAACCGCCGACGGGCATTAGCAAGCTCGCGCAAGTGGCCGCGTAGTTCGGTGTCCGGCGGTCGGCACGATCGGTACCGAACCATCTTGCGGTCAGCGCCGACGATGCCGCAGGCCCGCCGCTCCGCCAGACCCATGACGGCCTGCAGGTGCGCGACGGCTTCGCGCTTGGCGACGGGCCCTACCATTTTTTTGACAAAAGCTCGCGTAGCGCTGCAGCATCCAGCATCTGCTCGGCCAGCAGCTTCTTCAGCTTGGCGTTCTCGTCCTCGAGTTGCCGCAACCGCTTGGCATCGGAGACGTCCAGACCGCCGAACTTCGCCTTCCAATTGTACAGCGTCGCTTCAGAGACGCCATGCTTCCGCGCCAAATCGGCAGCCTTCGCACCCGCCTCATGCTCACGCAGCACGCCAATAATCTGCTCTTCCGTAAACCTGGCTCGCTTCATCTGTCCGTCCTTCAGAAGGCCGGACTCTAACTTCAACTGGAGGAAATCGGCAGGGGCAGGTCACGGACTCTAACTTCAACTGGAGGAAATCGGCAGGGGCAGGTCAAAGCGAATATATTCCGCTTGTGCAGCGTTCAGTATCCTCTCAATTTCGGGAGTTCGGCGTGTTTGATGCTGAAATGACTGCGCTGCTCAGGGCGGTGCTCGATGAAGTTTGCGAAAATATTCCTGTAAGCGAGACGGGCGCCAGAGCGTACGTTGCTTCGAAGCTGCTCGATGCCGTGGCACATGGGCAGTTCTCGACCGACGCGTTGAAAGCAGCGGGTCGCGAGGCCTTGAACCCACCAACGGTGTGGCGCTAATTATCCGCTCCACATCACTCGATCACATCGTATTCGAAGGCGACGCCCTCCGGGTCGTTCTCCTCAAACCATCGTTCCGCGGCGCCCACCGTCGCGAAGACCTTGATGTGATCGATGTCGCCGACCTGCTTGGGGTGTTGCGCCGGCCCTAGTGGGGCTCTTTCGCGCGCATGGAGCGCATGTGCCCGGATCTGGCGGACGGGGAGGGCGTGCTGCCGCTTGAGCGCGCCGGCCTCATGGCGATCGCGAGCAATTGCCGCGCTGCATCCTCGACGCTCAGATCGGCAATCAATTTGCCAACACAGTGCCCACACACGGCTTTTTCGGTCGGCTTGTGATTTCGCTCAAGTTATTGTTTCGGCTTGGTGAGCGCGCTGGGGCTCGAACCCAGGACCCCGTGATTAAAAGTCACGTGCTCTACCGGCTGAGCTACGCGCTCCCATGGCCGCTGATGGCTTTCAAGATCGATCGCCATCGTCTTCGGACATTCGAGAAGCATGTCTTGCCGCTGCCTCAACTGGCGTCGCGGGGAAAAACCGGCTGTTTCCGGATCATGCTTTCGGCCCGCGCTGTGTAGGGGGACGGGGCGCTGAGGTCAATAGCGCGAGTGGCGGCCCAAACTCTTGGCGGAGGCGGGGATTCGCTCGCGCTTTCCGCCGCTTAGACCAGAATTTTTAACTCGATTGGCGGCCCGCTATCCACGCCGAACAGCGCCGGTGGCTTGCCGGCGCGGAGGTTTCACCCGCGCCGAGAGGCCGTTCGTTCGTCAGTTCGCTTCCCGCCGGACCTCGCTCGGCACCGGCTGCGGCGTGCCGGCGGGGGTCGGCAGGGCCACGGGGCGCAGGCCGATCAGCTCGGCGGTGCGGATCGCGCTGTCGCGCCAGAACTGGAACGAGTTGATGCGGCTGAGCTCGAGGATCGCGATCGCGACCGCGGCCAGGAACGGCAGGCTTTGCAGCACCAGGACGCCGGCGAAGATGTAGATCTCGGTGATCTGGCGATAGCTGTTGGAGGCGATCAGCACGCCGGCGCCGATCACCAGCAGGGTGCCGATCACGGCCTCCCAGAACGCCTGGAATTCGATCGACATCCTGGACAGGCCGCCCTTGGAGGTGCGCGCGAACGCGATGTGCTCGGTGATGAGACCTTGTGCGACCGCGCGCGACACCGTCCATTGCACGCTCATCGCGGCGATCATCGCGCCCATCATCTGGCCGGGTTTGATCGCGACGCGCGCGCGGTACATCGACAGGAAGTGTGCGAGCGAGACGATGAAGGCGCCGATGATCGGTAGCGTCAGGATCTTGTCGGGGATGGCGATGTCGGCGAAGGCGACGATCGGCACCCAGATGAGGTTGAGCAGCGCCACCACCACGCCGAGGCTCTCGGCGCCGAGCCAGTTCAGCCAGCCCAAGCCATATTCGCGCTTCTGATCGGGCGTCAGCCGGCTGCGGCCGGGCAGGAAGTTCCGCCAGTGCTTCTTCACGATCTGGAGGCCGCCATAGGCCCAGCGGTGACGCTGCTTCTTGAAGGCCTCGTAGGTGTCGGGCAGCAAGCCCTGGCCGTAGCGATGATTGGTGTAGTGGGTGGTCCAGCCGAGTTGCTGGATCGCGAGGCCGAGATCGCTGTCCTCGCAGATCGTGTCGGACGACCAGCCGCCGGCCATGTCCATCGCGGCGCGGCGGATCAGGCACATCGTGCCGTGCACGATGATGGCGTTGGCTTCGTTGCGCTGGACCATGCCGATGTCGAAGAAGCCGGCATATTCGCCGTTCATGATGTAGTGCATGATCGACAGGTCGCCGTCGCGATGCTCCTGCGGCGCCTGCACGAGGCCGACGCGCGGGTCGGCGAAAGCAGGCACGAGGTCCTTCAGCCAGTCGGGATCGACGACATAGTCGGCATCGAGGATGCCGATGATCTCGGCATCGACAGCGGTGCGGTCCATCGCGATGCGTAGCGCGCCGGCCTTGAAGCCCTGCACCTTCTCGGCGTTGATGAACTTGAAGCGTTCACCGAGCGCGCGGCAATGGTCCTGGATCGGCTGCCAGAAGGCGGGATCGGGCGTGTTGTTGATGATGACGACGCATTCGTAGTTCGGATAGTTCAGCCGCGACAGCGCATCGAGCGTCTGCTTCAGCATCTCGACCGGCTCGAAATAAGCGGGGATGTGGATCGAGACCTTCGGGTAGTAATTCTCGGGAACGTTCTCGACCGGCTTGCTCTTGGAGAGCAGCCGCTGCGGCGGCCGGCCCAAGGCCACCGCCGCGATCTCGTCGACGCGCGCCATCGCGATGAGGACAAGGGGAACAAGCAGGATCATGCCGAGCGTGAGCGCGAAGGCCGAGCCGAAGATGAAATAGTGGTCGTTCCAGAACGCGAACACGGTCGCGGCCCAGGCGCCGACGCCGTTGGCGGTCGCCGACAGCAGGAACGCCTGCCTGGCGGTCGGCTGCTCCAGCCGCAGGATCGGCAGCGACAGGAGGATGCCGACCAGCAGCGCAATTCCCATCAGCTTCCAGTAGTCGGGATTCTCGACCGGTCCGGTCCAGGCGAATTTCGGCTCGCGGCTGGCGTTCAGGATGCCCCAGTACGGACCGACGCCGCCCTCGAAATATTTCCAGGGCTGATCGATGGCTTCGACGATGTTGTATTCCATGCCGATGGCTTCGGCGCGGCTGACGAAGTTGCGCAGGGTCAGCGCCTGCTGGAACGGACCGGGGTCGGCGTTGCGCAGGTTGTAGCCCTGGCTCGGCCAGCCGAATTCGGCGATCACGATGCGCTTGCCCGGGAACAGATTGCGCAGCAGGTTATAGCGGTCGACGGCCTGGTCGACCGCCTGGTCCGAGCGGAAGTTTTCCCAATAGGGCAGCACGTGGGCGGCGATGAAGTCGACGTTGGAGGCAAGGTCGGGATTGTCGCGCCAGATGTTCCAGATCTCGCCGGTCGTGACGGGCACGCGGACCGAGCCCTTCACCTTCTTGATCATGTCGATGAGGTCTTCGACCTTCTGCTCGCCGCGGTAGATCACCTCGTTGCCGACCACGACGCCGACGACGTTGCTGTTCTTGCGGGCGAGTTCGATGGCGGCCTTGATCTCGCGCTCGTTGCGATCCTTGTCCTTGTCGATCCAGGCGCCGACGGTGACCTTGAGGCCGAACTCTGCCGCGATCGGCGGCACCAGCTCGACGCCGCCGGTGGACGAATAGAGACGGATCGCGCGCGTCATCGTCGACAGCGTCTTCAGGTCGGCGCGGATTTTCTCGACGGTGGGGATGTTGTCGATGTCGGGGTGCGCCGCGCCTTCGAACGGGGCGTAGGAGACGCTGGGCAGCAGGCCCTTGAAGTCGGGCGCGGGTTCCTTGTCGCGCAGGACTCCCCAGATGCCGGCGTGAAGCACGGACACAAGCAACAGAACGGCGGCGACAACGCGCATCGCGGCTAAACCAAAAGGGGCTGAGGTGGCAGGGAAGCGGATCCGACCCCGAGATCCGACCGAGTCCGCGGCAAATGGAGCATACCTCTGCCGCGCGGTTTCACAACTGTCATGGCCTCATGACCGTATGAGGGCATGACAGTTTCGGAATGTGCGGCAGTGCCAACCGCTTCTATCGCCGATCGTTCCTGAACGGCGGCTGAAACGATCGCGGCTATTTCGAGGGCGCCGGTGTCGGGCTTGCCGCAGGCGCGGGGCTCGCGGCCGGCTGCGGGGCCTGCGAATTGCCCGTGGCTGGCGCCGCCGGCTGGGAGGCGCTGGCTGACGCCTGCTGCGGCTGGGATGCCGGGTTGATCCAGCAGGCGTGCACGCGGCTGTCCAGGGTCTCGGCGACCTTGGGATCGATCTGGCCGCCAAAGCGGGTCAGGCAGCGGAAGGCGGCCTGGATGTGGCCGCCGGGGCAGCCGAAGCGGTCGTAGAGGTCGAGATGGCGGAACGCGGTATCGAGGTCGTCGCGCCACATCAGCCGCACCACGCGCCGGCCGAGCCAGACGCATTCGGGGTTGCCGGCCGGGCCGTTGATGACCTGGGCTGCTTCGGCGAACTCGTCGGTGCGGCGCTGGTTCTGGGCGGCGTCCTTGGCGGCGGCATCGGCGGGCTGGGTGGTTGCCTTGCCCTGGTCCGGGGCGGGCGTGCCGCTCTGGGCGGAGGCGCCACCGAGACCGACCATCACGACCAGGGAGGAGACGGCCAAGGTGGCGGCGAACTGCCGCAGGACCGCATTTCGTAACTCGAACACCCGTTGCCGCATGAATTCCCCAATATATCAGCTGACCGCCCGCGCCAGGACCTCGCGGACTCGCCGGTGATGGCGTCCAAATGGGTCCCCAATGCGGCGGCAAAGTCCTGCCGAGTCCATGACCTGAATTTGAAATTTTGTCCAGCAAAGTCACGATCCTAGGCCTCTGTCGAACGGCCGCAGGTAAATTCCTCGGGGGAGGGAAGGATCCATCCCGGACACACCCCTTGGCAGATGGCGCGTGAGCAGGTAATCGACGGCACCTCGCGGAGGACGGAACCGATTTCTCTTCGTACGCCACTGGCGCTTCTGCTCGTTTCACTGGGTGCGATTGCTGCCGTGTGGTGGTGGCTGGCCACGCCAATCACGCTCGCGCGCGCCCCGATCGACCCGGCCGACAAGGTCCAATGCGTCTCGTATGCGCCGTTCCGCGGGGAACAGTCGCCGCTGAACGCGTGGACCCATATCGAGGCCGACCAGATCGAGCAGGATTTGCGCCAGCTCAAGGAGATCACCGACTGCGTCCGCACCTATTCGATGGAGAACGGGCTCGACCAGGTGCCGGCGATCGCCGCCAAGGTCGGCGGGCTGAAGGTGCTCCAGGGCATCTGGCTCTCCAGCAACCGCGCCAAGAATTTTGAGCAGGCCGCGCTCGCCGTCCGCCTTTCCAAGGAATTCCCCGGCATCATCACCAGCGTCATCGTCGGCAACGAGGTGCTGCTGCGCGGCGAGATGACGACGGCGGACCTCGTCTCCATCATCCGCTCGGTGAAGGCGCAGGTCAGCGTGCCCGTCACCTATGCCGACGTCTGGGAGTTCTGGCTCAGGAATCGCGAGGTCTATGACGCCGTCGACTTCGTCACGATCCACATCCTGCCTTATTGGGAGGATGTTCCGGTGAAGGCGAAGTTCGCAGCGAGCCATGTCGAGGCGATCCGCGAGCGCATGGCGGTCGCGTTCCCCGGCAAGGAAATCCTGATCGGCGAGACCGGCTGGCCCAGCGAAGGGCGCATGCGCGAGGGCGCGCTGCCGTCGCGCACCAACCAGGCGCGCGTCGTCTCGGAAATCCTGGGCCTGGCGAAAGCGAACAAGTTTCGCGTCAATCTGATCGAGTCCTATGACCAGCCCTGGAAGCGCAAGCTGGAAGGCACCGTCGGCGGCTATTGGGGCCTGTACGACTCGGTGCGCCGGAACCTGAAATATCCGCCGGGCCAGCCGATCAGCAATTTCCCGTACTGGAAATGGTACATGGGCGCCGGCATGGGCCTCTGCGTGCTGGTGTTCGCGGTCGCCGGCCTCACGCTGCGCAGGCGGCCGTGGACGCCGCGCTTCTCGGCCTGGCTCGGCGTCGCGATCTCGGCGACGTCAGCGGGCACCCTGCTCGGGATCGGCGTCGACAAGATGTATTATGAGAGCTACGGCATCGGCGGCTGGCTGCACTGGGGCGCGCTGCTTCTGGCCGGCATCCTGTCGCCGATCTTCTGCGCGCAGGCGATGGTGATCGGCCGCAGCCTTCCGACCTTCCTCGATCTGCTCGGCCCGCGCGAGGGCCGCAAATGGTCGAAGCTCACCGCCGTGCTCGGCCTGACGCTGGCGGTGACCGCGGTGATCGCGGCGCAGACCGCGCTCGCCTTCGTGTTCGACTCGCGCTACCACGACTTCCCCTACGCCTCGCTGACGATGGCGGTGGTGCCGTTCGCGGTGCTGATGCTGAACCGGCCGCAGATCGGCCAGCGTCCGATTGCGGAATCGGTATTCGCGGGCCTGCTCACGCTGGCGGCCGCCTATGTGCTGTTCAACGAGGGCCGCGAGAACTGGCAGTCGCTGTGGACCTGCGCGATCTACTTGCTGTTCGCGTTCACGCTGTGGCGGGCGCGGGCCGAGCAAATCCAAGAATGAACAGGCCGATCGCAAGGCCCGACAGCACGACATTGTAGAGCACGATGCCGAGGCCGGCGGCGACGATGCCGACGGTCAGCAGCACGATCGACGGCCGCATGAGGTTCAGCGTCGCAACCACCAGCGCGACGATGCCGAACACCGAATTCTTGAACAGCACCGTCGAGACTGTGCGCGCCTTGCAGATTAGAGTCTGCAGGCCGGCGTCACAGGCGAGGCCAACGGTCGAGTTCTCGATGCCGAGATAGCGCAGATAGATCGCGTAGCCGACGGACACGAAGCCGACGACGATCAGGAACTGCACCTGGTAGGGCGTGAGGCGGAAGGGCTTTTTTGTCATGGGCGCAATATGGTCGGGATGACGGGAGGGGGCAACAGGCGAGGTGGATATTTCTGCCCATTGCATAATCGCCAATTAGGCGATGAGACCGAGCTCGCGCGCGCTGTGGCTAACCCAAGCGACACAGGAGACCATTGGGCCTCAATTCCAGCTCGAATGCCCAAGGTTGTGGTGCGTTAATCAGGTCCTCCTCCATATTGCCCTGAGGCGAAAGCTCAGTCTTGTACATCGCCGTCGCGATGGCCAGTGGGACTCCCCCTGGATTGGGCACTGGAATTCCGGCATCAACGCTGATTGGGCCGCCATTTATTGGATCGGATGCCATCAGAGTCGTGTTCAAGCCGTCTCCTAGATCGACAGCGCAACCGTGCATGAGCGTTACCGCGAAGAGCTCAGTCAGGCGCTTTTGTTGATCGAAAGCGTTGCTTTCCTTGGGTTCGAGCACTCCGCTGCTTCTCAGGGTTGCCTTCAGATCGGTGAACAGTCGATCAGACGTAAATGCAGGCCGGACGACAAAGCTACTCGTCAATTTGTCAATATAATCCAGCTCTTCCGCGTTGAGCCGTTCCACGCTTATCGTTCCGAAGTTAGTGCGGACGATCTTTTGTTCGATCGTCTCGACTAGCTTTTTTGCCTTCGCCATCGGGAATTTTCGGAGGCGCGGCGGAGCGCGTCTGAGGGTCGCGTGCAGCCAAGGCACGAACTGGGATGGCAGTGATCTGTTCGTGATGTACGGATTGGCCCCAGGCGGGTGTCTATTGAAGAAAGACATGAAGAAGGCGATCAGAGCCCAATCGCGCACTTCCCGAGTAACTATCCCTTTGTTGCGTTCGGCCTTATGAGCGACGAAGTCGCCGATTTCCTGAACAGGTTCTCTTCCATCGCAGCGATCTCTGGCAAATAGAAAAATACGCGCCAGATCCTCCGGCACAAAGTCTCCGTTCAGGAAACGAACAACGCGCGCTCGGATTCCAGCATCAACCATTGTCGATCACCCCTGCGTTGATGCTTGTTATTTGAGCGTTCCTACCGCCTGAAGAACGACGACAGCGTCGATCCCGTCGAGGCCGTCTCCGGCTTCGCCGGTGCGGCCGGCGGCTGAGGCGCGGGGGCAGGCGCGGGCTCCTCGCGCTTCGACGAGCGTTTTGAGGAGTAGCTGCGGCGGCGCTTCTCCGGTTTGGCGGCCGGAGCGGGCGCCGGCGCAGTCTCGGCTTGCGGGACGGAGTCCTGGTTCTTGTCCGCGTTCTTCTCCTGAACCCGGTCCTGAGTCTTCTCTTGTCCCTTCTCCGATCCGCCGCGCATCGACAGCCGCTGGCCGTCGAACACGGTGGTCTCGCAATGGCGGTCGTTCTCGGCGAGGCCCGCGCAGAGCTTTGCGGCGGCGGCGGCATTGATCAGCGGGCCGGCCCCCAAGCGGAGCTGCATGCCGAGGCCGGCATTGCCTTCCTTGATCATGATGATCGGCCGCAGCGCCGCGATCTCGGGATTGGACTTGGTCAGGCCGCGCCAGAGCGCGCGCAGGCCGTCGAGCGAGTTGGCGCCGCCAAGGTCGATGGCGAAGCGCGTCTGCTGGACCGCGATTGCAGGGGCCTCGCTCTCGGCCGTCTCCGGCGGCTTGGCTGGCGCCGCGGCGACCTCGGTCGGGGCGGGCGCCTGTTCGGGCTTCTTCTCGGCGGCCTTCTCCGTCGTCTCGGGCTGCGTCAGCTTCGATGCGGCGGGATCGGGTGGCGCCATGATCGACTTGGATGGCACCAGCGGAAGCATGGGCAGTGCCGACGTTGTCAGCGGCGACTGCGATACCAGCGAGGCCATGGCGGCGTTCTGCGGCGGCGGGATCAACTGATCCTTTGCGGCCTCCTTCAGGGCGTCTTTTGTCGGCTCCTTCGCCTGGTCCTTCGCGGCTGCCGCGCGCGGCTTGTCACTTGGGGGAGCCGGCGTCGAGGCGACCGGCGCGACGGTCGGCGCCGCGGGCTGGGTGTCAGGCGCCGGCGCGTCCTGCGGCTTCGCGCTCTGCTTGGCGATGGCGCCGGTGACGGAATCCATCCCTTGCTCGAGCACGGTGACGCGCGAATAGAGCCGGTCACGATCGGTGTTCAGCGTCTCGATGGCGGAGGCGAGGCGGCGGGCCTCGTTCTGGCTCTCCTTGGTCAGCATCTGGAGCCGGTCGGCCTGGCGCGACAGATCGGCCGACGCAACCTGGTCACGGCGCCAGCCGAGCTGGGCCTGATTGGCCATCACGGCCATCACGACGGCGCCGACGGCAACCACGCCCCACGCGCCCAGCCGCCACATCGTGCTGCGGTCGACCGCGCTTTCCTCGGCCAGAAGTCCGGAGAACAGCCCGCCGGTCTCCTTGGCCCCGAAGGCGTCCGCCAGTGGGTCGGAATCCTTTGCCATGAACGTTAAGTGCCCAGCCCCGAACTGCTTCCCCGAATCAATCAGGGAACATTAACAGGAAAACCCCGTCGCACTTGAATTCCGGGCGTTTGCGGGGGTAGCAAGGCGACAGCTCATGACGGCGTCGGCCTGCCGCCGCCCGTTGATTCGGCCATGTTTGACAGGATTTCGATGACCGCCCGTTCCAGCCTCACGATCGTACTCGCCGCCGGCGAAGGCACGCGCATGCGATCGAACCTGCCGAAAGTGCTGCATCCGGTCGCCCACCAGAGCCTGCTCGCGCACGTGCTCGCCGCCACACCGAAGGGAACCGGCACCTCGCTCGCCGTCGTGATCGGCCCCGACCATCAGGCGGTCGCGGACGAGGCGAAACGCATCCGTCCCGATGCGCTCACCTTCGTGCAGGCAGAACGGCTCGGCACCGCGCATGCGGTGCTGGCGGCGCGCGAGGCGATTGCGCGGGGCGCGGACGATCTGCTGATTGCCTTCGGCGACACGCCGCTGATCTCAGCCGAGACCTTTGCGCGGCTGCGCGCGCCGCTCGCGAAGGGCGCAGCAATCGCCGCGCTCGGCTTTCGCGCCGCCGATCCCACCGGCTATGGCCGCTTCATCGTCGAGGGCGACCGTCTGGTCGCGATCCGCGAGCATGCCGATGCCAGCGCGGACGAGCGCAAGATCGATCTGTGCAATGCCGGCCTGATGGCGATCGACGGGCGCCGTGCACTCGCGATCCTCGACAAGATCGGCAATGCGAATTCGAAGGGCGAATATTATCTGACTGACGCGGTCGGCGTCGTTCGTGAACAGGGATGGGAGTCCGTCGTGATCGAGACCAGCGAGGACGAGGTGCGCGGCATCAACACCAAGGCGCAGCTCGCGGAGGCCGAAGGCGTGATGCAGGCGCGCTTGCGCAAAGCGGCGATGGAAGCAGGCGTCACGCTGATCGCGCCCGAGACCGTTTATCTGTCCGCCGATACCGTGTTCGGCAATGACGTCACCATCGAGCCGTTCGTGGTGATCGGTGCGGGCGTGTCGATCGCCGACGGCACGGTGATCCATTCCTTCTCGCATATCGTGCAGACCACGCTCGGCAAGAACGTCTCGATCGGCCCCTATGCGCGACTGCGACCCGGCACCTCGCTCGGCGACGGCGCGCGCATCGGCAATTTCGTCGAGACCAAGGCCGCGACGCTGGAGGCCGGCGTCAAGGTCAACCATCTCTCCTACATCGGAGACGCCACCATCGGCGCCAATTCCAACATCGGCGCCGGCACCATCACCTGCAACTACGACGGCTTCAAGAAGCACAAGACGATCATCGGGCAGGGTGCCTTCGTGGGCACCAACTCCTCTCTCGTCGCGCCGGTGAAGATCGGCAACGGCGCCTATATCGGCTCAGGCTCGGTGATCACGCGCGATGTGCCCGACGACGCCATGGCGCTGGAGCGCAATCAGCAGACCATCCGGGAAGGCGGCGCTGCGCGCTATCGCGAGATGAAGACCGGCGGCAAGAAGCCGGAAAAGAAGCCGGAGAACTGAGCGCCAACTGCGGTGTCCTCTCGCTTTGTGCGCGATCTGAGCAGTTTTCTGATTGACACATTCGTCACGGGGATGGGGCGACTGCTGCTGCGGGAAATGAACGAGTACGATCCGCCCGAGATTTTG
Source organism: Bradyrhizobium sp. 63_E2_N1_3 (assembly GCF_052076005.1). Lineage (NCBI taxonomy): Bacteria > Pseudomonadati > Pseudomonadota > Alphaproteobacteria > Hyphomicrobiales > Nitrobacteraceae > Bradyrhizobium > Bradyrhizobium sp. 63_E2_N1_3. The sequence goes on from NZ_CP197235.1 coordinate 4,574,731, forward strand.
GCCCTCGTCATCGGGCTAGCGTTCTGGGCGCTCCTCATTTTCCTCGTCTGGGCCGTGATGCTGGGGTGGTAGGGCGCGCCGCTATTCGTCGTCGGAGAATTCCGAGAAGATCGCGCGCGTCAGGCGCCAGCCGCGCGGCTTGGCCCGTTTCGCAGGTTCTCCGGCAGCGTGCTTGACGAAGACGGGTTTGCTTTCCTTGCCGCGCTGGGGCGGCGGCCAATGCGCAAGGTGCGTGCCAGTGGTCTCGCTGGCGTGGGCATACATCGATGACAGGCCTTTGCGGCCGGACGAGCTTTTCATGACCTTACTCCCTGGCCGGGAATCGTTGGTCAAACTTATTGACAACAAGTTAATTCGCGCGGTTTAAGGCCGGCCAATTCGACGCAGTCGAAATCGGAAGCGAACCGGCGCTGTCTCAATCCGCAATAATTATTGAGTATCTGGTTCCTTAGGAACTTCGCTAAAGACCGAGCGGATCGTTTAGGCGATTTTTCGACGATTTGGGGGATATTGATCCGCATGTGCGGGATTGTCGGCATTCTCGGGCGCACGCCGGTTGCAGAGCAATTGGTGGATTCGCTCAAACGTCTTGAATATCGCGGCTACGACTCCGCTGGCGTCGCCACGCTCGAAGGCAAGCATCTCGCGCGCCGCCGCGCCGAGGGCAAGCTGAAGAACCTGGAGAAGCGTCTCGAGGCCGAGCCGCTCAAAGGCACGACCGGCATCGGCCACACCCGCTGGGCCACCCACGGCAAGCCGACCGTCAACAATGCCCATCCGCACGCGACCGAACGCGTTGCCGTGGTCCATAACGGCATCATCGAGAATTTCCGCGAGCTGCGCGAGGAGCTCGAGAAGAAGGGCACGGTGTTCCACACCGAGACCGACACCGAGATCGTGCTGCATCTCGTGGACGATCTGCTCACGCGCGGCAACAAGCCCGTGGAAGCGGTGAAGCTGACGCTGGCGCGGCTGCGCGGCGCCTTCGCGCTCGGCTTCATCTTCGCAGGTGACGACGATCTCATGATCGGCGCCCGCAATGGCCCGCCGCTCGCGATCGGATATGGCGATGGCGAGATGTATCTCGGCTCCGACGCCATCGCGCTCGGCCCGTTCACCGACACGATCAGCTATCTCGAAGACGGCGACTGGGTCGTGCTGACGCGCAAGGGCGCCACGGTCTTCGACAAGGACGGCCACGCCGTCCAGCGCGAGAAGATCAAGCACGCCGCCTCGACCTCGCTGGTCGACAAGGCCAATTACCGCCACTTCATGGCGAAGGAAATTCACGAGCAGCCGGAAGTGGTCGGCCACACGCTGGCGCGTTATGTCGACATGGCGACCGAGCGCGTCTCGCTGCCGGTCAAGCTGCCCTTCGACTTCAAGAGCATCCAGCGCATCAACATCACCGCCTGCGGCACCGCGAGCTATGCCGGCTTCGTCGCGAAATACTGGTTCGAGCGCTTTGCGCGCGTGCCGGTCGAGGTCGATGTCGCCTCCGAATTCCGCTACCGCGAGGCGCCGTTGCGGAAGGGCGATCTCGCCATCTTCATCTCGCAGTCGGGCGAGACCGCCGACACGCTGGCCGCGCTGCGCTACGCCAAGGCTGAGGGCGTGCACACGGTGGCCGTCGTCAACGTGCCGACCTCGACGATCGCGCGCGAGAGCGAGACCGTGCTGCAGACGCTCGCCGGCCCCGAGATCGGCGTCGCCTCGACCAAGGCCTTCACCTGCCAGCTCATGGTGCTGGCAAATCTTGCGATCGCGGCCGGCAAGGCCCGCGGCGAATTGTCCGACGAGGACGAGACCAAGCTCGTTCATGGCCTTGTCGAGATCCCGCGCCTGATGTCGGACGCGCTCACCACCGAGCTCCAGATCGAGAAGCTGGCGCGTGAGATCGCCAAATCGCGCGACGTGCTCTATCTCGGCCGCGGCACCAGCTTCCCGCTCGCGCTCGAAGGCGCGCTGAAGCTGAAGGAGATCTCCTATATCCATGCCGAGGGCTATGCCGCCGGCGAGCTGAAGCACGGGCCGATCGCGCTGATCGACGAGACCATGCCGGTCGTCGTCATCGCCCCCTATGACCGCGTGTTCGAAAAGACCGTCTCCAACATGCAGGAGGTTGCCGCCCGCGGCGGCAGGATCATCCTGATGACGGACGCAAAGGGCGCGGAGGAGGCGACCGTCGAGTCCCTCGTCACCATCGTCATGCCCGATATGGCGGCCGCGTTCACGCCGATGGTCTATGCCGTCCCCGTGCAGCTGCTCGCCTATCATACAGCGGTCATCATGGGCACCGACGTCGACCAGCCGCGCAACCTCGCGAAATCGGTGACCGTGGAATAGGCAGAAGGGATCAGGCCGGAACGCTAGGTAGTCTTCCAAAACCTGCTAGAAGACCCTAGCTTGAGTGCAGCGACCGACCTGGAACCCGAATGACCCCCCGCGACGACGCGCCTGCGCCGCTTGATCCCATCCCGGAACCGCATACCGGCCTGATGGGCCGCTTCCGCAATTATTTCCTCACCGGCCTCGTCGTGACGGGGCCAATTGCCATCACGCTGTATCTGGTCTGGTGGTTCGTCACCTGGGTTGACGGCGTGGTGCGGCCGTTCGTGCCGTTGGCCTATCGGCCCGAAACCTATCTGCCGTATGTCATTCCAGGTTGGGGACTGATTGTCGCATTCTTCACGCTGACGCTGGTCGGCTTCCTCGCCGCCAATCTGATCGGACGGACGCTGGTCGATATCGGCGAGACCTTCCTCGGCCGCATCCCGGCGGTGCGCGCCATCTATCGCGGCCTGAAGCAGGTGTTCGAGACGCTGTTCTCGGGCAAGGGCTCGAGCTTCCGCAAAGTCGGCCTGGTCGAGTTTCCGTCGCCGGGCATGTGGTCGATCGTGCTGATCTCGCAGTCGCCGAATGAAGAGGTCGCGCGCAGCCTGCCGGGGCAGGAGGAGCACGTCTCCGTGTTCCTGCCGTGCTCGCCGAACCCGACCACGGGCTTCTTCTTCTACGTGCCGAAGAGCAAGATCGTCGAGGTCGACATGAGCACCGAAGATGCCGCGACCCTGATCATGTCGGCCGGCGTTGTGCAGCCGGGCTCGGCGCCCGACCCGAAGAAAGCCGCCGCGCTCGCGGGCATGGCGAATGCCGCGCGCATTGCCAACGCGTCCGCGCTCCAGCCCCAGCCTGCGAAGGTGGAGTAGGGCCATTCCCGTTTCGGATGGCCGCATTCACGCAAGCACTTTCGTCCTCTGCTAGTCTTCCGGTTGAATTGAGCGCCTCGCTCGGAATTCGACCTGGAGTGCATGATGACGAAGACCATTGCGATTCTCGCGCCCGGCGCCATGGGCAGCGCCGTGGCCCGCCGCCTCGGCGAAAACGGTGCGCGCGTGCTGACGTCGTTGAAGGGACGCAGCGAGGCGACGCAAAAGCGCGCCGCGGATGCCGGCATGATCGGCGCCGAGGACGACGTGATCGCGGAGGCCGACATCATCCTTTCGATCGTGCCGCCGGGCGAAGCCGTGGCTTTGGCCGAACGCCTGGCGGCGCTGATCGTCCGGCGCGAGAAGAAGCCCATCGTCGTCGACTGCAACGCGGTCAATGTCGATACCGTTCAAAGAATCGAGGAGATCATCGGCTCGGCACAGGCGCCGTTCGTCGATGGCGGCATCATCGGCTTCCCGCCGCAGCCCGGCAGCAAGAGCCCGGCCTTCTACCTGTCCGGCGAGTACGCTGGGGATCTCGCGGTGCTGAAGGATCTCGGGCTCGACGTGCGGATTGTCGAGGGACCCGTCGGCGCGGCCTCCGCGCTGAAGATGTCCTATGCCGGTATCGTCAAGGGCCTGGCCGGCATCGGCTCGGCCATGGTGGTCGCGGCCACGAAGGCGGGCGCGGCTGACGCGCTGCGCGACGAGCTCGCGCTGAGCCAGCCCGCGGTCCTGGCCCGGCTCGAAGTCGCGCTGCCGGACATGATCCCGAAAGCCTATCGCTGGGTCGCGGAGATGCGGGAGATCTCGGGTTTCCTCGGGCCCGACCATCCGGCGAGCCAGATCTACGAAGGCTTTGCGCGCTGGTTCGAGCACCTCGCCGCGGATGCGAATGGCGAAGCGGTGGATGCGGCACTGCTGAAGGCGTTCGCAGCGCGTGTCGCGCAGAAGAAGACCTGACCGTCCAGTCCGAAGTCACGGCAATGGATCACTCGCCGTGCACTGAAACCGACTCCAGAAAACCCTGGATGTCCCGGTCGCGTCTCAGGCGCACGACCGGGACATCGGGGCCATATTGAAGGCGCTCGGCCTCGATCACAGGCACGCGCTCCGTGTCGTAGCGCCACGCCTCCTTCATCAGTTTCCAGTCGAACTGTTCCGGACATCCCTCGGGCAGATCGGGGCGCGTCGTGTCGCGATCGAACGCGGAGCGCCAGAGAATGCGCCACTGGCAGAGCCAGCGCGGGCGGTCGATGACGACCAGGGTGTCGGCACGCGCAAGCGTGAGATCGAAGGCGAGCCCCGAGAAGCTGCCGTCGATGACCCATGCGTCGCCCGCGATCGCCTCCGCGACGCGTAGACGGAAGCTGGCCTTGTCGGATGGATTCCATCCCGGCCGCCAATAGAGCACGTCGAGATGCACCACGGGCAGTCCAAGCTTCCGCCCGAGATTTCGAGAGAGGCTCGTCTTTCCGCTTCCCTGAGAACCGACAACGATGACCCTGCGCATGAGCGCAAGGTTTCATAAAGTCGACCGCGGCGAAAGGGTGAGTCTTCTGAACCGGCTCTATCCACTTCGTCATTGCGAGCGCAGCGAAGCAATCCAGCCTGTCTCCGTGGGAAGATTCTGGATTGCTTCGCTGCGCTCGCAATGACCGGGAGGAGACGCCGCACGCCCCGTCTGCTATTGTTTCTGCGGAGACAGATGGATGCAATCGGAGTTCGAATGAGAGTGCTGGTGATCGGCGCAGGCGCGCTTGGAGGCTATTACGGAGCTCGCCTGGTCCAGCGGGCGGCGACCTGACCTTTCTGGTGCGAGCGAAGCGTGCCGAGCAATTGCGGCGGAATGGACTGCAGGTCGTGAGCCCGCATGGCGACTTTGCCGTACAGCCGAAGATCATCTTGGCAGACGATCTCAAGGAGACATTCGACGTCGTGCTCGTCGGGGTGAAATCCTACTCGCTCGACGATGCGATGGCCCAGTTTGCCCCGGCCGTTGGCGCCAACACGATGATTCTGCCGATACTCAACGGATTGAAACATATCGACACCTTGACCGCGAAGTTCGGTGCTGCGCGCGTCCTCGGCGGCCTGGCGAACGTCAGCGCCGGGCTCGACGCGGATGGTCGTGTCGTTCAGTTCATGGCCAATCAGACCATCGTCTTCGGCGAGACCAACGGGGCGCTGAGCGAGCGTGCGCTCGCGCTGGAAACACTGCTCCATGTCCCCGGCATCGACGTGCGCGCCAGCGAAGCGATCATGCAGGACATGTGGGAAAAGTTCGTCCAGCTCAGCACGCTCGCCGGCATCACCTGCCTGATGCGCGCAAGTATCGGCGACATCCTGGCGGTGCCGAACGGCGAGCAGTCCATTTTCCGGCTGTTCGCGGAATGCTGTGCCGTTGCAACGGCGTCGGGTTTTGAGCCACGCGCTCCGTTCATCGAGTTTGACCGGAAACTGTTCACCACCCTGGACTCGCCGCTCAAGGCTTCGATGCTGCGCGATGTCGAGCGTGGTTCGGTCACCGAAGCGGAGCATATCCTGGGCGATATGGCCAATCGCGCCCGCACGCTCGGTATCGACACGCCGCTGCTGGATCTGGCCTGCGCGCATGTGGCGGCTTATGAGGTCGGGCGCCGAAGAACAGCAGGCTAACCCGCCCCGATCAGCGGGATCGCCTCGTCCCGCTCGTAGAGATACAGCAGGCACCGCAGCGCCTCGCCGCGCTCGCCCTTCAGCTTCGGATCGTCCTTGAGGATACGCAGCGCCTCGTCTCTAGCCTGGGTGATGAGCTGGCCGTGCACCTCCGACCGCGCGATGCGGTAGCCGGGCAGGCCGCTCTGGCGCACGCCGAGCACATCGCCTTCGCCGCGCAGCTTCAAATCTTCCTCGGCGATGCGAAAGCCGTCGGTGGTCTCGCGGATGACCTTCAGGCGTGCCTTCGACATCTCGCCGAGCGGCTCGCTGTACAGCAAGAGGCAGGTCGAGGCTTCCGAGCCGCGCCCGATGCGGCCGCGCAGCTGGTGCAGCTGGGCCAGGCCAAACCGTTCGGCGTTCTCGATCACCATGATGGTCGCGGCCGGCACGTCGACGCCAACCTCGACCACGGTGGTCGCAACCAGAAGGCCGATCTCATGGGCGGCGAACTGGCCCATCACACGGTCCTTCTCGGTGCCCTTCATCTGGCCGTGGACGAGGCCGACGCGGTCGCCGAAACGCTTTTGCAAGCTCTCGAAGCGTTTGGTCGCATTGGTCAGGTGCTCGGTGCCTTCAGCCTCGGATTCCTCGACCAGCGGGCAGATCCAGTAGACCAGCTTGCCCGCCTCCAAGGCCCGGCCGATGCTGTCCGTGACCTCATTGAGGCGGCTCATCGATATGGTGCGGGTCTCGATCGGCTGGCGGCCGGCGGGCTTCTCGCGCAACTCGGAGATGTCCATGTCGCCGAAATAGGTCAGCACCAGCGTGCGCGGGATCGGCGTCGCACTCAGCACCAGCACGTCGACGGCGGCGCCCTTCGAGGTCAGCGCGAGGCGCTCGCGCACACCGAAACGATGCTGCTCGTCGACGACGGCCAGGGCGAGATCGTTGAAGATCACGTCGTCCTGGATCAGCGCATGGGTGCCGACGAGGAGATTGATCTCGCCGGCTTCGAGTTGCGCCAACAGCTCGCGCCGTTCCTTGCCTTTCTCGCGGCCGGTGAGGATGGCCACGCGCAGCCCTGCGCGCTCCGCGAGCGGGGCGATGGTCTTGATGTGCTGCCGCGCCAGGATTTCCGTCGGTGCCATCAGCGCGGCCTGCTTGCCGACCTCGGCGACGGCTGCGGCCGCCAGCAGCGCCACCACGGTCTTGCCCGAGCCGACATCGCCCTGAAGCAGGCGCAGCATGCGCACGGGTTGTTGCAGATCGTTCGCGATCGCGGCGGTCGCTTCTCGCTGCGACGACGTCAATGCATAGGGCAGGGCGTCGATGATCTTGTTGCGCAAGTGACCGTCGCCGGCGTTGCGGACGCCGGCCGGGCGGCGCAATTGCGCGCGGATCAGGGCCAGCGCGAGCTGGCCGGCCAAAAGCTCGTCGAAGGCGAGGCGCGACCAGTAGGGTTTTTCGGGCAGGATGTCTGTCAGCTCGACCGGCTGGTGCACGCGGCTGAGCGCCTCGGTGACCGACGGAAAACTGCAGCGGCGCATCACCTCCGGGCTGATCCATTCCGGCAGGGCCGGCAGCTTCTGCAGCGCTTGCGCGACCGCGCGTCGCAGCGAGCCGAGCGCCAGACCCGTGGTCAGCGGATAGACGGGATCAATCCCGGAGAGTTTTGCGATCGCCTCCTCGTCGAGCACGCGGTCGGGATGCACAATCTGCGGGATGCCGTCATACATCTGCAGCGTGCCCGAGACGTAGCGCTTCTCGCCCATCGGCAGCAGCTTTTCGACATAGCCGGGCTTGGCGCGGAAGAAGGTCAGCACGACGTCGCCGGTGTCGTCGCTGGCGTAGACGAGATAGGGCGCGCGGGCATTGCGCGGCGGAGGCGGACGATGGCGATCGACGGTGACCTCCAGCGTCACCATGGTTCCCTGGACGGCGTCGCGGATCTTTGGCCGCGCACGGCGGTCGATGACCTGGCTCGGCAAATGCAGCAGCAGGTCAACCAGGCGCGGCGTCTCGTTGCGGCTGAGCAGGTACTGCAGCAGCTTGTCCTGCTTCGGACCGACGCCGGGCAGGCTGGTCACGGGAGCAAACAGCGGATTGAGCAGGCTGGGGCGCATCAGGCGAATCTAGGATCGTTTCGGCCCGTCATGCCCGGCTTTATGGCGGGCATCCACGGCTTTTTTCGCGGCGCCCACGCGGGCAGCGGGCCATGCCAAATCGAGGGCTGACAGGGGCGGTCCGAGTGGCTATATCACCCCGGCCCGGCACGTCCGGGCTTTCTGCGTTTGACTGGATCTGAGACATGACGGGAACGACACGATCGAGCAACGGGCTGGACGATCGCCGCAAGCGGCTCCTGTTCCGGTGCTGGCACCGCGGCACGCGCGAGATGGACCTGATCCTGGGCCGCTTCGCGGATGCCGAGATCGGCAATCTGACCGACGCGGAGCTGTCCGAGCTCGAGACCCTGCTCGAAGAGTCCGATCCCGATCTCTATGCCGCCATCACCGGTGACAAGGTGCTGCCAGCTGATGTCACCGGCGCGCTGTTTGCCCGCATCAAGGCGTTCCCGATTACGGACGGCGATTTATGAAACAGGGGATGAAGTCGCCGGCCGAGCTGCTCACGCCCGGCCGCGCGCTGACGCTTGCCAATGTGGCCGAGGGCGCCGAGGGCCTCGTCATCTCCGATCTCGCCCGTGCCATCGCCGCGCGGCCGAAGAAACCGGCCGTCAGCCTTGCCGTGGTCTGCCGCGACGGTGGGCGAATGCAGCAGCTCGAGCGCGCGCTGCAATTCTTCGCGCCTGATTTGCCGGTGCTGACCTTTCCGGCCTGGGACTGCCAGCCCTATGACCGCGTCTCGCCGCATGGCGGCATCCTGGCGCAGCGCCTGACCACACTGGCGCGGCTTGCGCCGCTGACCGGCAGCGACAAGCCTCTGATCGTGCTGACCACGGTGAATGCCATCGTGCAGCGCGTGCCCACGCGCGATCTGGTCGCGGCGCAGGCGCTGTCGGTCGCGCCCGGCAATGTCGTGCCGATGGAGACCATCGTCGCCTGGCTCGAGCACAACGGCTACAACCGCTCCTCGACCGTGCGCGAGCCCGGCGAATATGCCGTGCGCGGCGGCATCCTGGATCTGTTTCCGGCCGGCCTCGACCAGCCGGTCCGCTTCGACTTCTTCGGCGACAGCCTGGAATCGATCCGCTCTTTCGACGCCGAGACCCAGCGCACGATGCTCGACATGCGCTCGCTCGACCTCGTGCCGATCTCGGAATTCCAGCTCGTCACCGACACCATCCGCCGCTTCCGGATGGGCTATGTCGCCGAGTTCGGCGCGCCCGAGCGCGACGACGCGCTGTACGAGGCCGTCAGCGAGGGCCGCCGCCATCCCGGCATGGAGCACTGGCTGCCGCTGTTCCAGGACCGGATGGACACGCTGTTCGACTATCTGCAAGGCGCAGCCGTCGCGATCGAGCCGCAGGCCGAGGACGCCGTCCGCGAGCGCTTCAAGCAGATCCAAGATTACTACGAAGCCCGCCGCGATGCGATGGAGCATCCTGGCGGCGGTGCCATCTACAAGCCGCTGCCGCCCGACAGGCTCTATCTCACCGACGAGGAATGGACCAGGCGCGAAAGCGAGATGTCGCTGGTGCGGCTGACGCAGTTTTCGGTTCCGGCCGATGGTGCGACGATCGTCGATGCCGGCGCGCGCAAGGGCCGCGACTTCGCACCCGAACGCAATGACGCCACCGTCAACGTGTTCGAGTCCGTCGTCAGCCACGTGATGGCGCTGCATGCCCAGCGCAAGAAGGTCGTGATCGCTCTCTGGAGCGAGGGATCGCGCGACCGCATGACCTCGATGCTGCGCGACCACAAGCTGACCCATACCACCAGCGTCAACGCCTGGCGGACGGTGCAGGCGACCCCGCGCAACGAGACCATGCTCGCCGTGCTCGGCCTGGAGGCCGGGTTCGAGACCGATGAGATCGCGCTGATCAGCGAGCAGGACATCCTCGGCGACCGCCTGGTGCGGCCGCGCAAGGCCAGCCGCAAGCTCGACAATTTCATCTCGGAGGTGACGAGCCTCACCGCCGGCGACATCGTCGTCCATGCCGACCACGGCATCGGCCGCTTCATCGGCTTGCAAACCCTCGACGTCGCCGGCGCGCCGCATGACTGTCTTGAGCTGCATTACGCCGCCGACGCAAAACTGTTTCTGCCGGTCGAGAACATCGAGCTGCTGTCGCGCTACGGCTCCGACCAGACCGCGGTCGAGCTGGATCGTCTGGGCGGCAGCGGCTGGCAGACCCGCAAGGCGAAGCTCAAGAATCGCATCCGCGAGATCGCAGGCGAATTGATCAAGATCGCCGCCGCGCGCCATTTGCACGAGGCGCCAAAGCTGCCGGTGCAGCCGGGCCTCTATGACGAGTTCTGTGCGCGCTTCCCCTATGACGAGACCGAGGACCAGTTAGGGGCCATCGAATCCACGCTGAAGGACCTCGAGCTCGGCCGTCCGATGGACCGGCTGATCTGCGGCGACGTCGGCTTCGGCAAGACCGAGGTGGCGTTGCGCGCGGCCTTTGCCGTCGCGCTCGAAGGCAAGCAGGTCGCGGTCGTGGTGCCGACCACGCTGCTCGCCCGCCAGCACCACAAGACCTTCACCGACCGCTTCAAGGGCTTTCCAGTGAACGTGGCGCAGGCCTCGCGCCTGGTCCCGACCAAGGAGCTGAACCTGGTCAAGAAGGGGATTGCCGACGGCTCGGTCGACATCGTCGTCGGCACCCACGCGCTGCTCGGCAAGGCGATCAAGTTCCGCGATCTCGGCCTCGTCATCGTCGACGAGGAGCAGCATTTTGGCGTCACCCACAAGGAACGGCTGAAGGCGCTTCGCTCCGAGGTGCACGTGCTGACGCTGTCGGCGACGCCGATCCCGCGCACATTGCAGCTCGCACTCACCGGCGTCCGCGAGCTCTCGATCATTGCCTCGCCCCCGGTCGACCGCCTCGCGGTGCGCACCTTCGTCGCCCCGCACGATCCGCTGATGATCCGCGAGGCACTGCTGCGCGAACGTTATCGTGGCGGCCAGGCGTTCTACGTGGTGCCGCGCATCGACGACCTCGCCGAGGTCAAGGACTTCCTCGACAAGAACGTGCCGGAGATGAAGGTCGCGGTCGCGCACGGCCAGATGCCGCCCGCGGTGATCGAAGACATCATGACCGCCTTCTACGACGGCAAGTTCGACATCCTGCTGTCGACCACCATCGTGGAATCCGGCCTCGACATTCCCAACGCCAACACCCTGATCGTGCACCGTGCCGACATGTTCGGCCTGGCGCAGCTGTATCAGCTCCGCGGCCGCGTCGGCCGCTCCAAGCTGCGGGCCTATGCGCTGTTCACGCTGCCGGCGCAGCAGAAGATCACCGCGCAGGCCGAGCGCCGGCTCACCGTGTTGCAATCGCTGGAGACGCTGGGCGCCGGCTTCCAGCTCGCTTCGCACGATCTCGACATCCGCGGCGCCGGCAACCTGCTCGGCGAGGAGCAGTCCGGCCACATCAAGGAGGTCGGCTTCGAGCTCTACCAGTCGATGCTGGAGGAGGCGATCGTCAACCTCAAGGCCGGCGTGTCCGAGCCCGCTGCCGACCGCTGGTCGCCCTCGATCACCATCGGCATGCCCGTGCTCATTCCGGAAGATTATGTCGGCGACCTCTCGGTACGGCTGTCGCTGTACCGGCGGCTCGCCGATCTCGACACCGAGGAAGAGATCGAGAACTTTGGCGCCGAGATGCGCGACCGTTTCGGCGTGCTGCCCGACGAGGTGCGCTATCTGTTCAAGGTCGCCGCGATCAAGGCGTTCTGCCGCACGGCCAATGTCGGGAAGATCGACGCCGGCCCGAAGGGTGCCGTCATCGCCTTCCGCGATAATTCGTTCGCCCATCCCGACCGCCTGGTGTCGTTCATCCGCAGCTACGGCCAGGCCGCCAAGGTGCGGCCCGACATGAAGGTGGTGTTCCTGCAAGACTGGGAGACGCCGGAAGAGCGTCTCGCCGGCACCACGGAGATCATGCGGCAGCTGGCACAGCTCGCGCAGAGCAAGAAGGCGGCGTAATTGTTCCGAGCGCCACCGGAGCGGTACTTGGATACAAGACAGCGGCATATGGCCACTTGCGGAATGATCGAACGACAGCCATGTTCGATTCGTCGAGTTCGGCCGACGATTTGGCCTCGCCGCTGATAGCGTGCCCGACTGATGACCTGATTCGTGTGACCCGCGACTGGTTTACCGGCCGCGGGTTTTTTGTACCGCAAAGCGGGGCTGCCCCGCCCATTGAAACTTCTGAGGTCGCGAGCGTGTCTATCAATATCGATTCAGGCCAGGAACACGGTGACGAACACGACGACGTCATGTATCCGCAGGTCCTGCCGTTCATATTGGTCCACGTGGGATGCGTCGCGGCGATCTGGTCGGGCGTCTCGTGGCAAGCCGTTACCATTTGCGCGGTTCTGTACTGGTTGCGCATGTTTGCGATCACCGCCGGCTATCACAGGTATTTCTCGCATCGGGCTTACGCGACCAGCCGGGTGTTTCAGTTCATCCTGGCCTTCCTGGCCCAGAGCAGCGCTCAGAAAAGCGTCCTCTGGTGGGCTGCCAAACATCGCCATCACCATCTTCACTCGGATACGGCGCAGGATGTGCATTCGCCCCGGCACAAGGGCTTCCTCTACAGTCATCTCGGCTGGATCTTCTACCGGCAGCACGATGCAACCGATCTGGTGAAAGTATCGGATCTGGCGTCGTATCCCGAGTTGATGTGGCTGCACAAATTGGAGCTTCTGCCGGCATTCGTGCTCGCGGGCCTCTGCTTCCTCATTGCGGGGTGGTCAGGGCTCGTGGTCGGCTTCCTCTGGAGCACGGTGCTCGTGTATCACGGCACGTTCTGCATCAACTCCCTCGCACATGTTCACGGCCGCAGGCGCTATGTGACCGGTGACGATTCCCGCAACAACTGGCTGCTCGCTCTCGTCACGATGGGTGAGGGGTGGCACAACAATCACCACGCCTATCAGGCCAGTGCTCGACAGGGCTTCCACTGGTACGAGATTGATCTCACCTATTACATCCTGGTGGCCTTGTCCTGGCTCGGGATTGTCCGCGATCTGAAGATGCCGCCCAAGCAGGTCCTGCGCAATGAGCATCGGTTGGGATCACGCGCGATCAAGCAAGCGGCCGAGCAGCTCGCCGCTCGCTTCAATCCTGAACACATCGCACAGGCGATCAAGACGTCGATCCATGAGACCGAATTGTCGGTCCGGGACGCGATCATTCTGTTGCAGCAGCGTGCCGATTTGCGTCTGTCCAGCATGCCGACTCGCGACCAGTTGCTGGCTGAAGCACAGCGCATGTTCGCGAAGACGATGTCGCTGGACGACATCGTCGACCGGGCCCACGAGCTCTTGAACGAGACTGTCGGCTTTCTCCTGGCCACGCCCGCTCTGGCGGCCGCCCCGAAATCGGGCGCGAATGGTGGCGCTTAGCGCGACGATCCCCGGACAAGGGGCGTGCTCGTGATCAGGGATTGCTGACGCGCGACTACGACGCCGCGCGCGACGCGTCGGCTGAGAGACGCCCGAGCAGCGACCGCGCCGTATCCGACGGCGACAGCGAGTCCACGCTGACGACGGGATCGCTGCGCATCTCGTGCTTGCCATTGGAGGTGTGCCGCATCACCGCCGACAGGCGGCGGGCGATCATGTGGGCGGTGCGGAAGTCGGTCTCCGCGAACACGACGACGACGGAGCCGTCTTTCTGCGCCACGCCAAAATCCATCTGCCGCATCAGGCGGCTCAGGATCCGCGCTGCGTCGAGCTGCGCGCGGGAATTGCCGGGCTCGAAGGCGAAGCGCGCCACGGAGAGGCCGCCGCCGCGGGCAAGAGCCTGCTCGACCGCCTTGGCGAAATCGCGGGCAAAAGCTTCCACCGTGAGCAGGCCGCTGCGCGGATCGAGCCAGCCGCCGGCATCGATCGAGCGCAGCGTGCGGCTCAGTTGCGCTTCCATCGCGTGCTGGCGGATCAGCGGCAGCGCGTTGGCGGCGACCATCGCCGGCTCGCCCGGGATCAGCTCGAGATTGGGCAGGTCGTAAGTCTGCGCGAGCTGGTGCGCGGTGACGACCACGGGCAGGCTACGAAATCGGGTGTCTTCGGCGAGCACCGTGAGGAAGGCGTCGGTGACGCGCGCGGTAAAACCTTCGGCGAGCACGACGCCATCGATATCGCGGGTGTTGAGATGCTTGGCCGCGGCTTCGATCGAGAGCGCGCCGACGACCCCGACGCGTTCGCCGAGTGCGACGGAGAGCGCAGGATAGGCTGCGCCGCGGCCGATCAGGAGCACCGTTGCATCGCGGGCCGGATCCCCCTCCGGCAACCCGACTTTCGCGTCCGGCAGCCGGCGCAGAACCGTCGCATGGAGAGTCCGTACGCGCAGCGCGGCGCGGAGCCGCGCGACGAGGCGGTCGGAATTGCCGCCGCGCGAGGAGAAGGGCAGGGCGTTCTGCGGCAGCGTGCCCGCAGCATCGAGCGCCACGAACGGCAGGTAGGGCGATTGGTCCGCGATCTTCCTGGCGAGCGTCGCCAGGTGGGGCTCGTGCCCGGCATGCATCGCGGCGAGAACCGCGGCCGGCTGCACCTGCTCGACCGCGCGGGCGGCGCTGGCCCAGTCGGCGTCGACGACGGGAAACAGACGGGCCTCGTCCAGTGCCGCAATGAAAGGCGGCCGCTGGGCGTTGGACACAAACAGGATCGGGCCCGCCTGGGACATCGCAAACTCTGATCACGCAACAGATGTTGCGCAATCTAGTCCGGTTGCCTTAATGCAGCGTCAATGGATGGGTCGAAACTGCGCTTAAACCGGCCCGGAGCGGTCGCGAAAAGCCTCGACCATCAGGGGGTTAAGCCCGAGTTCATTGAGCGCTTCGCGGGCGCGGGCATTGTCTTGGGCCCGCCCTGCGAGCCGGTGACCCGAGAGCCGGTCGGGCAGCGCGGTGAGCAGGGCGCCCTGGCCGAGCCGGCGCGCCCATTCCTGGAGGTCGTTGGACAGGAAGCGGTAGCCGCCGACGGCCATGATGCCGGAGGGCGGCGCGGTGATGCAGATCGCGCCGCTCGGACGGTCGAGCCGCGCGGCATAGCCGGTGTCGACATAATCGCGCGGCGGCTGCGCCGTCAGCGTGTCGCCGACCGGCTGCGGCGGTGCGTAGGCCGCGATCGGCACCATCGCTCCGCGCAGGCCGAGCGTGCCCCTGGGCGTCAGCAGGATCTCGCCGGCGATGGACGAACCGGACTGCTCGCGCGGGGCGCCGTGCGGCCCGGGCATCACCGCGACAGGCATGCCGTCCTCGCCGCGGCGGGCGCCGAACAGCCCGGCCTCGCCGAACAGATAGACGTCGGTGAGCGGTGCATGCGGCGCGATCCAGGCATCGCTCGCCGCCACCTGCTCGGGCGCGCGCCAGAGGCCGATCACGTTGCGCAAGCTCGGCATCCGCGCCGCGAGATCGGCATCGCCGAGCCGCAGCGCGAGCTGCGCGGGGGCGATCAGCACCTCGCATTCCTGCTCGTTGATTTGCTGTTCCAGCACGTCGTTCTCGAAGGGATGATGCAGCGCCAGCGTGCCGCCGCAGAGCAGCCACACCGCGAGCGAGGAGGCGAGGCCCGCGAACGACATCGGCGTGAACGCCGCCATCACGGTCGCGCCCTGCTTGATGTCGGCTTCCAGCGACATCGCGAGCCCGCCGGCGATCAGGCTGAAATGCGGCCGCGGCACCGGGCGAAAGCCTTCCGCGGTGACGTCGAAGGAGATCATCGCCGCCTTGCGGCCGTCCTGGATCACGGCGCGCGTGGTGCCCGGCGGGCGGGCCAGCACGTCGTCGAGCGAGGCCATGCCCTCGGGCAGGTCGGCGCCGAAACCGCAGACGTAGCGGATCGAGAAGGCCTCCGCGGCGGCGTGCATTGCGAGGTCGGAATAGCTGACGCCGTCGACCTTGCTCATGGTGACGATGGCGCGCGCCGCGGTGCGGTTCAGCGCGGCGGTCAGTTCCGCATGGCGCCAGAGCAGCGGCAGCACGGCGACGACGAGCCCGGCGCGATGCGCGGCGAGCACTGTCAGCACGAACTCGACCGTAGCAGGCAGCTGGATCGCAATGACGGAATTGGCCGGCAGGCCCGATTCGACGAAATGCGCCGACAGGGCCTCGATGGCGGTGTCGGCCTCGGCGTAGGTCATCCGCCGCGGCTGGTGGCCGGTCACGCGGGCCTTGTTGAGGGGATCGAGCAAAGCGGGCGCGTGCGGTTGCCGCATCAGCGTGCGCTGAAACAGCGTGTCGAGCGTCGGCGATACGGCTGGCTGATTCACGGCGTCACTTCGCTTGCGGCTGCCCCTTCGACCACCAGGTCTCCGGCAGGTAGCCGGACAGCGCGGTGGCCTTTGGCCGTTCTATCCGATTCCAGCGCGCGATCCATTGCTCGGATACGTTAAACAGGGGGATTGTATAGAAACCGGAGATCAAGGCGCGGTCGAGCGCCCGCACCGCCGAGACGAAGGCTGTGTGATCACGGGCCTCGAGGAGGGCGTCGATCATGGCGTCGACGGCGGGATCTTTGGCGCCCATGTAGTTGCGGGTGCCCGGATTGTCGGCGGCCGCACTCCCCCAATAGAAATACTGCTCGTTGCCGGGCGACAGCGACTGGTCCCAGCGGTTCTGGATCATGTCGAACTCGTAGCCGAGCCGGCGCTGGTCGAACTGCACGGGATCAACCGCGCGAACGCTCGGCTCGATGCCGGCGCGCTTGAGGTCGCGCTGGAACGCGAGCGCGATGCGCTCCTGGTCGCGGGTCGTCACCAGCATCTCGAAGGTGAAGGGGGCTTTTGTCGCGCGGTTACGCAGCACGGTGCCGTCGAGATCGTAGCCGGCGTCCGACAGGAGCTTGAGTGCCGCGCGCAGCGTCGTCCGGTCGCGCCCCGAGCCGTCGGTGACGGGCAGGCGGTAGCTGCCGTCCATGACGTCGGGCGGGATCTGCGCGGCGAAGGGCTTCAGCAACTCGCGTTCGCGCGCATCCGCGGGCCGGCCATAGGCCGACAGGTCGGAGCCGGCGAAATAGCCGGCAACGCGCGAATAGAGTCCGAAGAAGTAGTTGCGGTTGACCAGCTCGAAATCGAACAGCAGCGTCAGTGCCCGGCGCACGCGGATGTCGGCGAAGATCGGACGGCGCGTGTTGAACACCAGGAATTCGGAAGGCTGCGGCACGCCGGGCTTGATGGTGTCGCGGATCACTTCGCCGCTTTTGGCGGCTGGAAAGTCGTAACCGTCGTGCCAGCGCAGCGGCTCGTGCTCGACGCGGAAATCATAGAGGCCGCGCTTGAAGGCTTCGAACTGGCCATTGGCCTCGCGAAAATAGTCGAGCCTGATCTCGTCGAAATTGTAGAGCCCGCGATTGATGGGCAGGTCGCGACCCCAATAGTCGGGATTGCGGGTCAAGGTCACGCTGGCGCCGGGCTTCACCGCCATGATCCGATATGGGCCCGAGCCGATCGGGCCGGTCAGCGTCGTCTCCTCGAAGGTCGCGACATCCACTGCATGCTTCGGCAGGATCGGCATCAGGCCGAGGATCAGCGGCAATTCCCGGTCGTTGGCGCCAGCCAGGTCGAAGCGGACGGTGAGAGGGTCGGGCGCCTCGGCCTTGGCGACCTTGGCGTAATATTGCCGATGGTTGGGGCGGCCGTGATCGCGCAGCAGCTGCCAGGAGAACAGCACATCCTCCGCCAGGACCGGCTTGCCGTCGGAGAAGCGGGCGCGGGGATCGAGGCGGAACGTGACAAAGCTCCGCGCGTCATCGGTCTCGACCGATCTGGCGAGCAGGCCGTAGAGCGTGAACGGCTCGTCATTGCCGCGCGCGAGCAGGCTCTCGACCACGTAGTTCCGCACCGGCTGCACGGCCAGTCCCCTGACGATGAAGGGATTGAGGCTGTCGAAGGTGCCGAGAATGCCCCAGGTGAGCCGGCCGCCCTTGGGGGCATCAGGGTTGGCGTAGGGCATGTGGGTGAAATCGGCCGGCATCGCCGGCTTGCCGTGCATCGCGATGGCATAGGCTTCCCCAGCCCGTGCGCCGCTTGCGGAGAGCGCGGAGGCGACGACGAAGGCGAGAAGACAGAGGCGGGTGCCAAGGCCCTCACGAAGGCCCTCGAGAAGGCGCTGGAACATGGACATCGGCACACGTTGATTCGAGGACCTGCGGGCCTGAATCCTATCACAAGGAATTTCACGGATCGCAGGCCAGGGAGCGGTTCAAGGCGTGGTCAAAGACGCTTGTCGGCATTGATCTTTTCGTCGGCCACGTTAAGAAGGCACGCAATCGCGCAAGAGCGTCGAGCCCGTCACTTATCCGCCTCAATTGACGGGGAGAGAGCCGCGCCCAACGCGGCCAGGTTCGTCGCTTCGGAGCGGTTCGGGCACTTCCCGTTCAGAAAGGGTTTTCCGCAATGAATTTCCGTTACTTGGCCGCGTCCGTCCGGCCGCGCGGGCGACTTCTCGCCTTGTTGACGGCGACGGCATTGGCCGTTCCGTTTGCCGCTGAGGCCCAGACCCCGGCGCCGGCCCCCGGTGCCCCCGCCGCGCCCAAGGCGGCCCCGAAAGCTGCTCCGAAGGCTGCCCCCAAGGCTCCGGCGCCGGCTGCCCAAGCTCCCGCCCAGCCGGCTCCCGCGCAGGGCGCTCCGGCGCAGCAGGGCGCGGCGGCCCAGCCGGCCGATCAGCAGATCCAGCTGATCTACGCCCCCTGGACCAAGTTCTGCCTCAAGGGCCAGGACGCCAACGCCAAGCAGGTCTGCTTCACCGGCAAGGACGGCCGCATCGAGTCGGGCCAGCCGGTCATCGCGGCCGTGATCATCGAGCCGGAAGGCGAACCCAAGAAGATCCTGCGCGTGACGCTGCCGCTCGGCATGCAACTCGTGCACGGCACCCGCATCATCGTGGACAACAATGCGCCGTTGCAGAGCCCCTACGTGATCTGCTTCCAGAATGGCTGCATGTCCGACTACGAGGCCACGCCCGAGCTCATCGGCAACATGAAGAAGGGCCAAAACCTCGTTGTCCAGGCGATCAATGCCAACGGCGCACCCTTGACGCTGCCGCTGCCGCTCGCCGGCGAATTCCAGAAGGCCTATGACGGTCCGCCGACCGATCCGAAGGTGTTCGAGGAAACCCAGAAGAAGCTTCAGGAAGAGCTTCAGAAGAAAGCCGACGAGCAGCGCAAGAAGCTCGAGCAGAACGGTGGCGCGCCCGGCGCGGCTCCGACAGGTCAGAAGTAAGCGGCTAAAATCCCGGACATGAAAAAGGCGCTCGGTTCGAGCGCCTTTTTTGCTGGCCGCTTGATGGCGGCGAAACTCACTTCAAGCGCGGTCGGCTCAGTTCAGCGACGGATTGCGCGGGCGGTAGCCGCCGGTCTTGTCCTTGATGAAAATCTCGGCAACCTGGGAATGGCGGATCGGCTCGCCGGAATCGTCCGGCACCAGGTTCTGCTCGGAGACATAGGCGACGTATTCCGACTCCGCGTTCTCCGCGAGCAGGTGGTAGAACGGCTGGTCCTTGTGAGGCCGCACCTCTTCGGGAATCGACAGCCACCACTCCTCGGTGTTGTTGAATTCCGGATCGATGTCGAAGATCACCCCCCGGAACGAGAAGATCCGGTGGCGAACGACCTGTCCGATCTGGAATTTGGCGGTCCTCGCTTTAATCATTCCCCGTCGATAGACCAGGATTGTGGCCGATGCTAGTGCCCTGATCTGTAATTGACCTTCGGCTAAGGGGCAGATAGCCCCCAAATCTTCAGAAAACACTTCATCAATGGTCGATATCCTCAATCTGGCGCTACCTTATTTCGGCTTGATCTTCGTCGGATTCGCCTGCGGCAAGACCAAGTCGCTGCCGGAATCGGGCCTCGCCTGGATGAACTTCTTCCTGCTCTACGTGTCGCTGCCGGCGCTGCTGTTCGCGATCATGTCGAAGACGCCGTTTGCGGAATTGAACAACCCGCCGTTCCTGGTCGCGACCACGCTGTCGACGGTTGCGGCGTTCACCCTGGCGCTGGTCGTCGGCAAGGTTCTGGGACGGCTGACGTTGCGCGAGGCGACGCTTGCGGGCCTCTCCGGCGGCTATGGCAATATCGGCTATATGGGGCCGGGGCTGGCGCTCGCCGTGCTTGGACCGAAGGCCTCGGCGCCGACCGCGCTGATCTTCTGCTGCGACAGCATCTTCCTGTTCACGATCGTGCCACTGCTGATCGAGCTCTCCGACCGCGACCATCCCTCGCTGGTCCATGCCTTCGGCGTGGTGCTGAAGCAGATCGTGCTCAACCCGCTGATCATGTCGGCCTGCTTTGGCGCGGCCGTGGCGGCGCTTCATATCGAGCTGCCGGTCGCACTCGATCGCACCATCACGTTCCTTCAGAACGCAGCCGCACCGACCGCGCTGTTCGTGCTCGGCGTGACCGTGGCGCTCCGCCCGTTCAACCGGGTGCCGTGGGAGGTGCCGGGCGTGATCGCCGTGAAGCTCTTGATCCACCCGCTCGCCGCGTTCGGCCTGATGCTGGCGTTTGGACCGTTCGCGCAGCCCTGGGCTGCGACCGCAGTGCTGATGGCCTCGCTGCCGCCAGCGCTCAACGTGTTCGTGATCGCCCGGCAGAACGACGCCTGGATCGAATCCGCCTCCGTCGCGGTGCTGCTCGGGACCTTCGCGTCCGTGGTCACGCTGACCAGCGTGATGTGGGCGATCCAGACCGGCCGGCTGGCGTTTCCGTAACCGAGCCTACCGCCGCCACGTCGGGGTCAGGCCCTCGCGCATGGCGAAGCGCCGCAGCGGGCCGATGGCGCCGAGCAGGTGCATGCCGACCGCGCGGACCGGCTGGAGCGGCAGGAAATCGTTGAGCAGGGAACGGTTGGCGATGTCGATCGCGAAAGTGCGGCTCAAGATATCCGGACGCCGCGCCCGGTCGTAGCGCTTGAGCACGTCGGGCGCGCCCGGATCCTGGCCTGCAGCGATGGCTTCGCCCGCAAGCCTGGCGATGTCAGCGGCATCGCGCAGACCAAGGTTGAGGCCCTGGGCGCCGATCGGCGGGACCACATGGGCGGCTTCGCCGACCAGCGCTATGCGGTCGCGCCCGAAGGATTTTGGACGTTCGATCGCCAGCGGGAATAGGTTGCGGCCCGGCTCGACCGTCATGCGTCCCAAAATGGAATGCGACTGCTTCTCGATCGCGGCGGACAGCTCCGCGTCGCTCAAGCCGCGAAGCCGCTCGGCCTCGGCGGGGGCCGAGACCCAGACGATGCTGGAGCGGTCGCCGGGCAGGGGCACGAACACGCAAGGGCCATGCGGCGTGTGGAACTCGGTCGAGACGTTGCGATGCGGGCGCGCGTGGCCGACGTTGAAGGTCAGCGCGGTCTGCGTCAGGTCGCGTCGCGTCACCGCGATGCCGGCGGCTTCCCGGCACAGCGAGTGCCGGCCGTCGGCGCCGACCACGAGCTGGGCCGTTAGGAATTGAGCGGACGCCGTGCGGATCGCGACGTCGTCGGCTTCGATGACGACGCTTTCGGCCTCGTCATCGCAACGGACGAGGTTAGGCAACTCGGCCGCGCGTTCTTCCATCGCCAGCATCAGCGAGCGGTTGTCGATATTGTAGCCGAAGGCGTCGAGCGCGATTTCGTGGCAGGAGAACCGGACCTCCGGCGCCCGGAACAGCCGGCCGGTGTCGTCGACGAGGCGCATGATTTCGAGCGCGGCCACCTTGCCCTTGCAGCGCGGCCAGACGTCGAGGCTCTCCAGGAGATCGATGGAGGCGCCGAGCAGGGCGGTGGTGCGGTTGTCGGCGTAGGGCATGCGCCGCGCCACCAGCGCGGTCCGCGCGCCGGCCTGCGCCAGTGCGATGGCGGCCGCCAGTCCCGCCGGTCCGCCGCCGATCACGGCCGCGTCATGGAGTGTCGATGCATCTGTCATGGAACGACAATTGACATGCTGCGCGGCAAATTCAAGCCCGGCTATATTTCCTTGATTTTGTGGCGAATTGTGCGACCGCGCGCCGCAATGGCGGATGTGCAAACCGGTCCCATTCTGATAGCAGAAGCCATGGATACCCAAGAGGATTCCCTGAAGCCGAGACCGGCGATCCGCGCCGCGGCCTTCTCGGTGCACATCTTCACCGCATTCGGCGCGGCCATCGCGCTGCTGGCGATGCTGGAGGCCGTGCGCGAGCATTGGGCGGCGATGTTTCAGTGGCTGGGCGTTGCCCTGATCATCGATGCAATCGACGGGCCGATCGCCCGCCTGCTGAAGGTCAAGGATGTGCAGCCGAACTGGTCGGGAGACGTGCTCGATCTCGTGGTCGACTTCGTCACCTATGTGTTCGTGCCGGCCTATGCGATCGTGGCGAGCGGGCTGTTGCTGCCGGTGGCCGCGCCGCTGCTCGGCATCGCCATCATCGTCACCAGCGCACTATATTTCGCCGATCTGCGCATGAAGGCGGACGACAATCATTTCCGCGGCTTTCCGGCGCTGTGGAATGCGGCGGCGTTCTACCTGTTCCTGCTGCACTGGCCGCCGCTGTGGTCGACGCTGCTGGTCGCGGCGCTTGTCGTGCTGACCTTCGTGCCGTTCCACGTGCTGCATCCGGTGCGGGTGGTTCGGCTGCGCTGGTTGACGATGTCGCTGATCGCGATCTGGGCCGTGCTCGGCCTCTACGTGCTGGAGATGGATTTTCGCGTCGGCACCGGCGTGACCATCGTGCTCTGCGCCATCGCGCTCTGGATCAGCTTCAGCGACGCATTGATCCGCCTGGCAAGATCCTTCGCATGATGCACCTCCTCACTAGTCCTGAAGCCTGGGCCGCGCTGCTCACCTTGACCGCGCTCGAGATCGTGCTCGGCATCGACAACGTCATCTTCCTGTCGGTGATCGTGTCGCGCATCCCCGAGAAGCAGGCCCACCGCGCCCGCCAGATCGGGCTCGCGCTGGCGCTGATCTTCCGCATCATCCTGCTCAGCCTGCTGGTCTGGCTGATCGGCCTGACCGCGCCGGTGTTTTCGTTTTCGGGTTACGGGTTCTCCTGGCGCGATCTCATCCTGATCGGCGGCGGCCTGTTCCTGATCGCCAAGGCGACGCACGAGATCCACGCCGAGGTCGAAGCCGATGACGGCGAGGGCGACCGGGAGTCCGGCGGCAGCGCGTTCTTCTGGGTGATCGTCCAGATCATCGTCATCGACATCGTGTTCTCGCTGGACTCGATCATCACCGCGATCGGCATGGCGCAGGACATCGAGATCATGATCGCGGCGGTCGTGATCGCCTGCCTGATCATGTACATTTCGTCGGGGCCGGTGTCGCGATTCGTCGCCGAGCATCCGACCACCAAGATGCTGGCGCTGGCGTTCCTGGTGCTGATCGGCGTCGCGCTGGTCGCGGACGGATTCCAATTCCACATTCCGCGCGGCTACATCTACTTCGCAATTGCGTTCTCGGCGGCGGTGGAATTCTTCAACGTGCTGGCGAAGCGCAACCGCAGGAAAGTCCGCAAGTCGTCCGTTTAGCCGTTCCAATCTGGGTCGAGTTGACAAGGCGGGCGCGATGTCTTTCGCTCAGCGGCGAGAAGACCGAGAGGAGGTCAGGTGATGACCAAAGCCGTCCGTGTGCACAAGGTCGGAGGCCCCGAAGCCCTGGTCTATGAGAGCGTCGATGTCCCGGCGCCGGCTTCCGGCGAGGTGCGCATCCGCCAGCATGCGGTCGGGTTGAACTTCATCGACGTCTACTATCGCACCGGCCTCTACAAGGCGCCGGGGCTGCCCTTCATCGCCGGCAACGAGGCGTCGGGCGAGGTCATCGCCGTCGGGCCCGGCGTGACGCATTTCCATCCCGGCGACCGCGTGGCCTACTACCACAATCTCGGTGCCTATACGGGCGAGCGCAACATCCCCTGGGAGAAGCTGGTCAAGCTGCCCGACCACATCACGCACGAGCAGGGCGCCGTGCTGATGCTGAAGGGGCTGACGGTCTGGTATCTCCTGCACAAGACCTTCAAGGTCGAGCCGCATCACCGCGTGCTGATCCATGCTGCGGCCGGCGGCATCGGCTTGCTCGCCTGCCAATGGGCGAGGGCGCTCGGCGCCCATGTCATCGGCACGGTCGGCTCGCGCGAGAAGGCGGAGCTTGCGGAGGCCAATGGCTGCGACCACGTCATCCTCTACAACGAAGAGGATTTCGTCGCGCGCGTGAAGCAGATCAGCCGCAACGAGGGCTGCGACGTCGTCTATGACGGCGTCGGCAAGGCGACCTTCCCGGGCTCGCTGTCCTGCCTGAAGCCGCGCGGCATGTTCGTCTCGTTCGGCAATGCCTCGGGGCCCGTGCCGCCGTTCTCGATTGCCGAGCTCAACAATCACGGCTCGCTGTTTGCGACGCGGCCGAAGCTCAATGACTACGTCGGAACGCGCAAGGAGCTGCTGGAAGGCGCCGACACGCTGTTCGCCGCCGTCATCAACGGCAAGCTGCACGTGCCGATCAACCACGCCTACGCGCTCAAGGACGCCGCCAAGGCGCATATCGATCTCGAAAGCCGCAAGACCACCGGCGCGTCGATCCTGAAGCCGTAGTCTCTCGTCATCCTCGGCTCCCGTGTCCTGGACGCGCCGCAGCGTGAAACGCTGCTGCGCAGAGCCGGGACCCATCTCACCGGCTGGGCCCCGGCTCTGCAGCGCACCGCCGAAGGGGCGCTGCACTGCGTCCGGGGCACGAGACTGGCCTCACGCCACCCGCCGTGCCGCGCCGGCCCTGGTCAAAATCCCGTCGAGACAATCGATCATCTCGGCGATCTCGGCCCGCGTGACGTTCAGCGCCGGCATGAAGCGCAGCGTGTCAAGCTGCGGCGCGTTCAGGAGCACGCCGGCCTCGAACGCCTGCGCGACGATGCCTGGCGCGATCGGCAGCTTGAGGTCGAGCGCGAGCAAGAGGCCACGTCCCCGCACGCCGCCGAGGCCGTGCCGGGCCGAGACCTTCTGCAACTCGCTTTCGAGCAGCAGGCCGGTCTCGGTGACCGTCTTCAGGAAGTCGGGCTTGCTGATCTCCTCCAGCACCGCGAGCCCTGCCGCGCACATGATCGGGTTGCCGTTGAAGGTCCCGCCCTGGTCGCCGTGCTCGAAGCAGGAGGCACGTTCGGTTGCGAGCAGGGCTGCGAGCGGCACGCCACCGCCGATGCCTTTGCCGAGCGTCATGATGTCGGGCGCGATGCCGGTGTGCTCGTAGTGGAAGAGTTTTCCGGTCCGGCCCATGCCGGTCTGGATCTCGTCAAAAATGAGCAGCAGGCCGTGCGCCTCGGTGAGGGCGCGCAGCTCCTGCAGGAACTGATCGGTCGCGGGCCATACGCCGGACTCGCCCTGGATCGGCTCCAGCATCACCGCGACGGTGTTGTCGTTGATCAGCTTTTCGACCGAGGCGATGTCGTTCAGCTTCGCCTTCTTGAAGCCGGCGACCTTCGGCTCGAACAGCGGCTCGAACGCCTTCTTGCCCGAGGCTGACATCGTCGCCAGCGTCCGGCCGTGGAAGCCGCCTGCGAAGCTGATGATCTCGAACGCGCCGTTCCTGTGCAGGCTGCCGTATTTGCGCGCGAGCTTGATCGCGCCCTCATTGGCTTCCGCACCCGAGTTGGCAAAGAACACCTGGTCGAACGCGCTGTTTGCGACAAGCCGCTCGGCAAGTTTCAGGCTCGGCTCGTTGTAGAACGCCGGGCTCGGTGTCAGCAGCCGCTTGGCCTGCGCGGCAAGCGCATCGGCGATCGCGGGCGGGGAGTGACCGAGGCAGTTCACGGCCCAGCCCTGCACGAAATCGAGATAGCGCTTGCGGCTGTCGTCCCAGAGGTAGGAGCCCGCGCCGCGGACGAACACGGCCTTGGGCCGTGCGGTGATGTCCATCAGCGCGTCATACGGATGCGTGGTCATGTCGAACTCCTGTGGGGACGGGGTGGAAAAAGGGCGCAAAAAAGCAGAAAGGCCGCACCTTGCGGGTGCGGCCTTTGCGAAAACTCGGCTGAATTCAGTGGTTCAGCGGCGTCGTCGGACATGGCGCACCCTCTCGTCGTCGCGGAAGCGACGGCGGAGCATTTCGGTGCGCTGATGGGTCCGAGCGTTGATCATGGGGCGGGTCCCTACAGCCGAAGGGCAGGGCTTGTCAAGCGGGCGTTTTGAAGAACACCCGTCCGGCGTGCATCGGCGAGATGGGAGAACGTCACTGAACGCCGTAGCGCGCAAAACTGTCCGCGATGCCGGCGTTGATTGCCTTGGCGGCCGCGATGTCTTGCTCAGCGCCTTCGTTGTCGCCCTTCTTTCGCTTCGCCAGTCCGCGGCCGTCGAGGGAGCCGTCGAGCTCAGGCTTTGCGCTCAGCGCCGCGTCGTAATCCGCAATGGCC
This sequence comes from Bradyrhizobium sp. 63_E2_N1_3, assembly GCF_052076005.1. Lineage (NCBI taxonomy): Bacteria > Pseudomonadati > Pseudomonadota > Alphaproteobacteria > Hyphomicrobiales > Nitrobacteraceae > Bradyrhizobium > Bradyrhizobium sp. 63_E2_N1_3. The sequence goes on from NZ_CP197235.1 coordinate 4,601,063, forward strand.
GCGTCGAGATTGCCGAGCTTCAGATACGTGAGGGCGCGGCTGTCCAGCGTATAGGGGTCGTTGGGAGCCATCTGCAGCGACTGCTCGCAATCGGCCAGCGCCTCCTGCAGGCGGCCAAGGATCGCACGCGTCATGCAACGCGAATTGAACACGCCCGGATAGCTCGCATTGGCCTTGATCGAGCGATCGTAATCCTCCAGCGCCTGCGCATAGTCGTGGGTGTCGAAATACATGTTCGCGCGCGCAAAGAAATCGCGATCGTTGTTCGGACTGAGCTGAAGCGATTTTGCGAAGTCGGCCAGCGCACGCGCACGGTCGCCGCGGTCGCGGAAGACGCGTGCGCGGTTGCCGTAGGCCGGGCCGTAATTCGGGTCGAGCTTGATCGAGAGATCGAAATCCGCCAGTGCGCGAGCGTCGTCGCCATGGTTGCGATAGGCAGTGCCGCGATTGAAATAGGCCAGCGCAAATTTAGGGTCGAGCTTGATGGCCTGATCGTAGTCGGCCATCGCATGCTCGTAGTCGTTCTTGTGGATGTGGGAATTGCCGCGGTTGTTGTAGTAGAGCGCGTCGCGGGCATTCAGCCGAATCGCGCGCGTGTAGTCGGCAATGGCGTGGTCGGTGTCGCCGAGATCGTCATGGGCGATGCCGCGATTGTACCAGAGGTCGGCGTCTTTCGGATCGAGATCGATGGCACGGTTGAAGTCCGCCAGGGCACGCTCCGTGTCGCCTTTTCGCCGAAACATCTCGCCGCGATTGGCCAGCGCCCGCACATTCGAGGGATCGGCCTTGAGCACGGCCGAGCAGCCGGCGATGCGCTGATCCTCGTTTCCCCCGTCGTCGTCGCCATAGCACCATTGGCGTGCCTGCGCGGCTGACGGCGATCGCGCGGCGGCGGACAGGGCGAACACGGCCATTGCGATGCCGATCGCAGACAGCTTGAAGAGAATCCTTGACGTTTCAGTGTGTTTCATTGTTTTCCACATCGAAACCATTGCGCCTCTAGCGCGTTTGTGATCGAAGGACGCGACTTGGTTCGAACCGAATGCATCACGGATCAGACCAAGAAGGCGGGACCAACCAGATAGTTTGAAGACCTTGTCCGATACGCCTTATCCAATCGACCTCGACAGCATTCGCGGCGCGTTTCCGCCGGGCATCGAGGCGCCATCCCTGCTGGTCGACTTTGCCGATTGGCTGAACGGGCGCCCCTGGGGCAGCGTCGGCCGTTTCTCGCTGCAAGGCCAGTTCTCCGATCAGGCGCCGATCTTCGACGGCAGTCCCTTGCGCGACAGGTTTTCACTGTTCATGCGGCTGCCGGATGGCTCGGCCGTCGGCGGCTGGTATGGCGCGGGTCTTGATCGCGACAATCCGCCGATCGTGGGGCTGGGCTCCGAGGGCGACTACGAGCTGCTCGCGCCGAGCCTCGACGGCTTGCTGGCGAAGCTGACGTCGCAGCAATTTGACAAGGCCTGGAGCGATCTCAAGCCGCATGACGAGGTCGAGTGCCAGACCGACGAGCTCGCGAAATGGCTTGCGGGACAGCCGATCGGCGACAAGGCCGCGTGTGACGACGGTGCCGCGGAGCTTCCCGATTTCCGCGGCTTCGTGGAAAAATGGAGCCGGGATCGCGAAGACTATTGGGCCAATCATCGCTTGATGGCCGAGCTCGGCTGGCGGCTCGCCGCGCATCTGCCCAAGGGCAAGAAGCCCTGGGACAAGACGCGCTTCGAGGTCGCGATCGTCGGCAAGCAGTACGAGGCCCGCGTCCTGACCCTCGGCCCGCAGCCGTTCGAGGAGGCCGCCTCGATCGAATCGCTGTTGCGCGATCTGCGCGAGGAGATGCGCAAGGCACAGCCCGAGCTCGGGCTGTGGCACGCGATGAAATTCGGCCTCTATGTCGACGGCCGCGTCATGCCGAACTTCGAATACGATGTGCGTCCGATCATCGGCGGCGAGCCGGCGCAGCTCTCCGAAGCAAAGGCCGATCTCGCGCGCGCCCCGCGCCCGGAGCGGTGGGTGCCGAAATGGCTGGCGTGACGGAACACCGTCAGAATCCCGTCACGGAGCCGTGCAATCAGGTTGCTGATTGAATTAGCTTCTCGTCGGGGTAGTTCGCTGATGCGCGGCCTTTGTCACCGGTTGATTGTCGCGATCCTGCTGATGTCAGCGGCGTCGGCCGCAGACGCGCAAACCGAGCTCGTGGAAAGCGCCGTTGCCGACCTTCCGATCGTGCTGGCTACCGATCCCGCGCTCACGCGGCCTCACGTGATCACACCGGACGAAAAGAAAAACAGCGATGAGGCCGATGCTGGCGGCGTTATTCTCACCTACGTTTTTGAAACGAAGCTTCACCTTCGGTCGGAGAGGTACTTCCTGGTTGTCTGCAGCTCCGGCGGTAGTGCCGACTACAATTGCGTATTTAACCTGATTGGAGGCGCGGGCGATCTCTATCAAGACCAGATCGAAGGCCTCCGATTCGAGATACCCGGCACGGTTGCGTCTACGCCTCCGGTCAGGTCAATACGATGTTCGACCATCGACGCAAGTACTGCCTTGACGACGACCGGTTGAAGGAGGTTAACTAGCCGTTTCATTACGTCGGCCTCAAGTCAAAGACGCTGCATGACTTGACGTTCTATTTCGATAAGGCTGCGACGAATGCGGTCGGCACCATTCCGAAGGGTGAGTTCGTTGAGGTGCTCGTCGCAAGCGACCGACGTGAGGAGGACTCGTCCGAGCGCTACCATTTCCTCGTTCGGAACAAGAATGGACTGACTGGTTGGGTCAGTCTGGCCGGAGGTCGGCAAGCGGAAGACATCGAGGGAATCTTTTTTGCCGGCGACTAGTGGCTCTGCACAGTGATTTTGACAGGTTGGGTCCGGCGGTCAGATTAGCTCCGGCAGGAGTTTCGGATCAACGAGGACCTCGATGCTGCGAGGCGTCCTTGGCTGCCGTCTGATGAGGCGGGCGCGTTCCAGTGTCAGGACCATCTGGTGAACCGTAGGCGGGCTGACGCGGAAATATTCCTGCATGTCGGTTTCGGCCGGGGGCCTGCGATGCAGCCGGGTATAGAGGTGGATAAAAGCCAGATACTGCCCCTGCGTGGGCGTGAAGGGTTTTGTCGAAGGACTCACGCCGGCCATCCGATTCAGTTGTTCGTGCGTGCCTCGAACGAGGAGGCACGCCATGAATGTACGCTATCGGGTCGAACTCAGCCAAATCGAGCGCACCGAACTGAGGGCGCTGCTCAGCGGCGGCAAGCATGCGTCCCGCAAGCTCAAGCGAGCGCAGATTTTGCTGGCCGCCGATGCCGAGACCAGCGACGAGGAGATCGCAAGGAGCGTCGGCGTGAGCGGCTCGACCGTGTACCGGACCAAGCGACGCTTCGTGGAAGGCAATCTGGAGCGGGCGCTGAGCGAAGAGCCGCGTCCCGGGGCGGAGCGCAAACTCACGGGCAAGGAAGAAGCCTTGCTGGTGGCGACAGCCTGCGCCAGTCCGCCAAGGGGCCGTGCCCGCTGGACGCTAAAGCTGCTGGCGGGTGCGATGGTCAAGCTCACCGAACACAAGAGCCTGTCGCACGAGACGGTTCGGCGGCGCCTGGCCGAGAATGCCCTCAAGCCCTGGCGCAAAGACATGTGGTGCATTCCGCAGGTCGACGGCGAATACGTCGCCCGCATGGAGGATGTGCTCGACCTCTATGCCGAGGCACCCGACTCCAGGCGGCCAGTGGTGTGCTTCGACGAAAGCCCGGTGCAACTCATCGGCGAAACGCGTCAGCCCATCCCGGCCAAGCCCGGCAGGCTCGAACGTTACGATTATGAGTATCGTCGCAATGGCACGGTCAATCTCTTCGTTCTCCTCGACGTGCATCGTCCCTGGCGCAAGGTCAAGGTCACCGAGCGGCGAGCGGCAAGGGATTACGCCCAATGCATGCGTGATCTCGTCGACATCCATTATCCCGACGCCGAGATCATCCGGGTCGTCCAGGACAATTTATCGACCCACTCCGCCGGCGCCCTCTATCAGGCGTTCCCGCCCGCCGAAGCCAGGCGGATTTTGCGACGGCTCGAGTTCCACTATACCCCAAAACACGCAAGCTGGCTCAACATGGTCGAGATCGAAATCGGCGTCCTGCGGGGCCAGTGCCTGGATCGCAGGATCGACGACCCTAAGCGACTGCGCCGCGAAATCACCGCCTGGGAACGACAACGAAATGCCGCCCGCTCCCGCATCAAATGGATGTTCACAACAGACAAGGCTCGCGCCAAAATGGCTGGCGCCTACCCCGCCACTTCCAAAGAGTCATAATCTCTGTGACGAGGTACTAGTCGCGTCGAACCGGTATTCTTCTGCTGTCGTGCCATCTTGACCTCGCGGGAACGGCACCTTCGATCCCCCTGCGATCCCCCTTGACTTAGAGTGCGCTCGAAGGGGTATCTGTACGTGCGTCAGTACGAGAACGGGCACACATGAAGATCGGCGACCTCGCAAAACGAACCGGCTTGTCGACTCACACGTTGCGTTATTATGAGCGCGTCGGGCTGCTGCCATACGCAGACCGGGATCGTTCCGGCCAGCGTGACTTTGACGCATCGATCCTCACATGGATCGCATTCCTCGGTCGGCTCAAGACCACGGGAATGCCGATCCGGGACATGTTGCGTTATGCGGCGCTTCGTGATGAAGGCGAAGCCACCGGGCCAGCCCGGCGGCAGATGCTGGAAATCCACCGGGAACAGGTTCGCACGCAGATTGCCGAACTCCAGGAATGCCTGCTCGTCCTTGATACCAAGATCTCCGGTTATGCCGGCGATGAACAGAGGACGAAGGAAAATGACGCACGCCCATACACAAGCCGAAAGCCGCTTCGATCGCGGCCAGCGGGCCCTGTCACGCATTGACGGCAGAGCCGGCGAAAAGGTCGTCGCCTCGCTCGCCGACATCGCTCCGGATTTCGCACGATACGTGATCGAGTTTCCTTTCGGCGACATTTACAGCCGCCCGGACCTCGGCCTGCGCGATCGAGAGATCGCGACGATCGCCGCGCTGACGGCGCTCGGAAATGCCGCGCCTCAGCTCAAAGTGCATATCGAGGCGGGTCTGAACGTCGGGCTGTCTCGCGACGAGATCGTGGAGATCATCATGCAGATGGCCGTCTATGCGGGCTTCCCGGCGGCGGTGAACGGGCTGTTCGCAGCCAAGGAGGTGTTTTCCGCGCATGACGGACGGCAGGCGTCGGGAGAAGCGACGTGACGAACTTCGAATACGATGTGCGCCCGACCATCGACGGCGAGCCCGCCAAGCTGACCGAAGCCCAGGCCGATCTCGCCCGCGCCCGACGCCCGGAGCGCTGGGTGCCGAAATGGCTGGTTTGACGGAGCTGTAGCCCAGCGACGGTCTGCTCCCTGCAAGCTTGAGGCACAGAGGCTTCCACAGCGTCATGGCCGGGCTTGTCCCGGCCATCCACGCATTGCCCAGTGGCACGAAGAACGTGGATGCCCGGGACAAGCCCGGGCATGACGACCTTCTTCATATCCGGTTGCAGCGACCCGCAAGAGAGGTGACGCGATCGTTGGCGCCGTCAGAACCCCGCGACGCTGCCGTGCAGGTCGTATTGGTCGGCGCGCTCGATCTTCGCGGTGACGATCTCGCCGACGCGCAACGGGCGGCGGCTGGAGAGATAGACCGCGCCGTCGATCTCCGGCGCATCGGCCTTGGAGCGGCCTTTTGAAACCGTCGGGCCGACCTCGTCGATGATGATCTGCTGGCGCGTGCCGACCTTGCGCTTCAGCCGGCGCGCGGAGATCTTCTGCTGGCGGGCCATCAGCGCGTTGTAGCGCTCCTGCTTGATCTCTTCGGGTACAGGATTCTCGATCGCATTCGACGTCGCACCGGCAACCGGCTCGTATTTGAAGCAGCCGAGGCGATCGATCTCGGCCTCATCCAGCCAGTCGAGCAGATAGGCGAAATCGGCATCGGTCTCACCGGGGAAGCCGACGATGAAGGTCGAACGCAAAGCGAGATCGGGACATTCCTCGCGCCAGCGCTTGATCCGCGCCAGCGTCTTGTCCTGCGCTGCAGGGCGCTTCATCGCCTTCAGCACCTCGGGGCTCGCATGCTGGAACGGGATGTCGAGATAGGGCAGCACCTTGCCCTCGTTCATCAGCGCGATGACTTCGTCGACATGCGGGTAGGGGTAGACATATTGCAGCCGGACCCAGGCGCCGAGCTCGCCGAGCTCGCGCGCGAGGTCGAGGAATTTGGCGCGGACCTGGCGATCCTTCCACGGGCTCTCGGCATATTTGAGATCGACGCCGTAGGCCGAGGTGTCCTGCGAGATCACCAGCAGCTCCTTGACGCCGGCGCCGACGAGGCGCTCGGCCTCGCGCAGCACGTCATTGGCCGGACGCGAGACGAGATCACCGCGCAGCTTCGGGATGATGCAGAAGGTGCAGCGGTTGTTGCAGCCCTCGGAGATCTTCAAGTAAGCGTAGTGGCGCGGCGTCAGCTTGATGCCCTGCGGCGGCACCAGATCGAGATGCGGATTGTGGGCGGGCGGCAGCGCGCGATGCACGGCGTCCAGCACGCTCTCATATTGCTGCGGGCCGGTGATGGAGAGCACGCCGGGATAGGCTTGCTCGATCTGCTCGGGTTCCGCGCCCATGCAACCGGTCACGATCACCTTGCCGTTCTCGGCCATGGCCTCGCCGATCGCCGAAAGCGATTCCTGCTTGGCACTGTCGAGGAAGCCGCACGTATTGACGATGACGATGTCGGCCCCGTCATGCTTGCGGGCGAGCTCGTAGCCCTCGGCGCGCAGGCGCGTGATGATGCGCTCGGAATCCACCAATGCCTTGGGACACCCGAGTGACACGAAGCTGACCTTGGGCGCAGCCGTCTGATCCATATCCAAATCTGCCTGATTGACAGGCCTGAGCTAGTCCCAATTGCCCATAATTACAACCCTTTGCATCGCCCTCCGGCATGCTATGGATGAATCGCCGGGTGGTGAGTGAGCTATGAGCGCCGAACAGTCGCCTAAAATCGTGATTGTCGACGAAAGCCCGATCCGGGCTGCGATCCTCGAGGAAGGGTTGCGGGAGGCCGGATTCACGCAAGTCGTCCATATCCGCGAGATGCAGAGCCTGCTCGCCCGTATTTATGCGGTGGATCCCGACATCATCCTGATCGATCTGGAAAACCCCAGCCGCGACGTGCTTGAGGCGATGTTCCAGGTCAGCCGCGCCGTGAAGCGGCCGATCGCGATGTTCGTGGACCAGAGCGATTCAGCCTCGATCCAGGCGTCCGTGGAGGCGGGAGTATCCGCCTACATCGTCGACGGGTTGAAGAAGGAGCGCATCAAGCCGATCCTCGACCTCTGCGTGTCCCGGTTCAACGCCTTCGCAAAACTCCAGGAGGAGCTGGAGCGCACCAAGTCGCAGCTCGAGGACCGCAAGATCATCGAGAAGGCCAAGGGAATTTTGATGAAGGTCAAGGGCCTCACCGAGGACGAGGCCTACGTGCTGCTGCGCTCCACGGCGATGCGCGAGAAGAAGAAAATCGGCGAGATCGCGCAGTCGATCATCACCGCGTCGGAGATGCTGAAATGACCGGTCCCCTCCGCATCGGGTTCATCCCGCTGGTCGACGCCGCCGCCCTGATCGTCGCCGTCGACAAGGGCTTTGCTGCCGCCGAAGGGCTCGAGGTCGAGCTGGTGCGCGAGGTCTCCTGGTCCAACGTGCGTGACAAGCTCAATATCGGCCTGTTCGACGCCGCGCATCTGCTGGCGCCGGTGGCGATCGCGTCCTCGCTCGGGCTCGGCCACGTCAAGGTGCCGATCGCGGCGCCCTTCAACCTCGGTATCAACGGCAATGCGATCACGGTCTCGCCGGCGCTCCATGCCGCGCTGATGGAGGAGATCGACGGTGACCGCTTCGATCCGCTTGTCACGGCGAAAGCGCTGGCGAAGGTCGTCGCGAAGCGTCGCAAGCTAGGTGCCGATCCGCTGACCTTCGGCATGACCTTCCCGTTCTCGACCCACAATTACCAGCTCCGGTTCTGGATGGCGGCGGCCGGCGTCGATCCGGATGAGGATGTGCGCCTCGTGGTGCTGCCGCCGCCCTACATGGTCGATAGCCTCGCCAATGGCCATGTCGATGCGTTCTGCGTCGGGGCGCCCTGGAACTCGGTCGCGGTCGATCTCGGCGTCGGCCACATCCTGCATTTCGTCTCCGACATTCTCGTGCGCGCGGCAGAGAAGGTGCTGGCGGTTCGCCAGGTCTGGGCCGACAAGCATCCGGATGTGGTGGCAGCGCTGGTGCGCGCGGCCGTGAAGGGCGCCGAGTTCATCGAGAACCCCGCGAACCTGTCTGAGGCGGCGCGGATCCTGGCGCAGCCGGAACGGATCGGCGTCGATGCCGAAGTCATTCAGCGAACCCTCACCGGGCGCCTGAAGATTTCTCCCGACGGCACTCTCCGCGAGAGCGGTCGCTATCTCCTGGTCGGACGCGAAGGGGCAGGGCGCCCCGATCCGGTCCAGGCGGCCTGGCTCTATGCGCAGATGGTGCGCTGGGGGCAAACGGCGTTGACGCCTGACGGCGTCAAGACGGCGATGGCCGTGTTCCGGCCCGATCTCTACGACGCAGCCCTCGGTCAGCCATCGCCCGCTGAAGCCCCCGCGGCGTTCGGGGCATTTGCGGGCCCGGCCTTCGATCCCGGTAACATCCGCGGGCATCTGGAGGCCTTCGAGGTCGGACGCTGGAAGGCCTGATTCGGTTCTGCATCGTTTTTAGGCGGAAGAGATCATCGGCTAAATTTTGGGCCGCCTGCTCGAATTTCATGAGAGTTCCAGACCGCGATTTTCCGGGCTCGTCTGTATCCATCTGAAATCAAAGCAATTTTCATTTCATCGAAGCTGGCACGCAACTTGTATGTTGCAGTGCGGCCAGCTTGTCACAGACGCCTGCTGAGCCAAGTCCCGCAGCAACGAAGCTGACCGGACCGTTGGGTGCGCAGCCGGCTTCTTGAGCCAGCCGAGTTCCTCGCGGGTCGCGCAATTTTCCGTCGATGCCACCCGGTGGCCGCAGGAGCTTCGTTACCGACCATGAAAATCGATACGCTCTCAGTCGACTTTTCCGACGAGCAGAAACGCTATCTCGAAGGCTTCACGACCGGTTTGCAGATCAGCCGGGTCGGTCGCGGTCTCGGCGGCAGCGCCGGCAAGGCCAATGCCGAGCCCACGGGCCCCGACGCCGTCCACATCAAGGCGCAGGACAAGGTCATCGCAGCCGGCAAGAAGCTCGCCGACCAGGAGAAGTTCAAGCGCGACGAGCATCCGTTCGATGCCTATCCGCGACTGCGGCAGCAGGCGCTCGACAACGCGCCGCCGAGCCCGGCGGACAATTTCCGCTGGCGCTATTACGGCATCTTCTACGTCGCGCCGACGCAGGACTCCTACATGTGCCGGCTGCGCATCCCGAACGGCATCATGAAGCACTGGCAGCTGTCCGGCCTTGCCGATCTCGCCGACGATCTCTGCGGCCCGTACAGTCACGTCACGACGCGCGCCAATCTCCAGCTCCGCGAGATCCCGCCGAAGAATGCGATCAGGCTGATCGAGGGCATCCAGGACCTCGGCCTGTGCTCGCGCGGCTCTGGCGCCGACAACATCCGCAACGTGACGGGGACGCCGACGGCCGGCATCGACCCGCAGGAACTGATCGACACGCGCCCCTATGCGCGTGAGTGGCACTACCACATCCTCAACGATCGCTCGCTCTACGGCCTGCCGCGCAAGTTCAACGTCGCCTTCGACGGCGCCGGCAGGATCGCGGTGCTGGAGGAAACCAACGACATCGCCTTCACCGCGTTCGAGGTGAAGGATGGATTTGGCGTCGAGCCCGGTGTCTGGTTCCGCCTCGGCCTCGGCGGCATCACCGGCCACAAGGACTTTGCAAAATACTCCAACATCATCGTCAAGCCGGAGCAGGCCACCGCCGTCGCCGACGCCATCGTGCGCGTGTTCATCGATCATGGCGATCGCACCAACCGCAACAAGGCGCGGCTGAAATACGTGCTCGATGCCATGGGTCATGACGGCTTCCTCAAGCTTGTCGAGGAGCGGCTGAAGACGCCGTTCACGCGCGTGCCGGAAGAGGCGTTTGCGCCGCGGCCAGCCGCGGACCGCATGGCGCATATCGGCGTGCACAAGCAGAAGCAGGACGGCTTGAACTGGATCGGCGTCTCGCTGACGCTCGGCAAGATCAGCTGCGATCAGATGCGGGGTTTGGCCAAAGTGGCGCAGGACCTCGGCGACGGCGAGATCCGCCTGACCGTCTGGCAGAACCTGCTGATATCGGGCGTGCGCGACGAGAATGTCGAGCTCGCCATCGCGGCGATCAAGCAGATCGGGCTCGCGGTCGAGGCCTCGCACATCCGCGCTGGCCTGATCGCCTGCACCGGCAGTGCCGGCTGCCGCTTCGCGGCTTCCAATACCAAGCGCAATGCCGCCGAGATCGGCGACTGGTGCGAGCCGCGCGTCGCCATGGACAAGCCGGTCAACATCCACGTCACCGGCTGCCATCATTCCTGCGCGCAGCATTACATCAGCGACATCGGCCTGATCGGAGCGCGCGTGCCGATCAACGACGAAGACACGGTGGACGGCTATCACCTCTTCACCGGCGGCGGGTTCGGTCCCGATGCGGATGTCGGGCAGGAGGTCTATCACGACCTCAAGGCCGAAGACGCGCCGAAGACGGTCGAGGGACTGCTCAAGGCCTATATCGCCCACCGCTCGTCGCCCGACGAGACCTTCCTGTCCTTTGCGCGCCGCCATGATGGCGAAACGCTGCGCAAGCTTGCCGATGCACAGGTGTCCGCATGAACCAGATCACGCCCCCGCCGAAACTCGACATCATTCCCGCCAGCGCGCCGTTCTCCGACGCGCAGCGCTCCTGGCTCAACGGCTTCTTTGCCGGGCTGCTGTCGCCTGATGTGGCCACGCCGTTGTCGGCGGAGCAGGGTGCCGCCGTCATGCAAGCCGGTGACGGCGACGACGGTGAAGCGCCATGGCACGACCAGGCCATGCCGATTGCGGACCGGATGAAGCTCGCCGAAGGCCGTCCCGTGCGCCGCAAGATGATGGCCGCGATGGCGCAGCAGGATTGCGGGCAGTGCGGCTACAATTGCCACGACTATTCGGAGGCGATCGCGGGCCGTAGCGAAGCACGGCTCAATCTCTGCGTCCCCGGCGGCAAGGAAACCGCGCGGATGCTGAAGTCGCTGTACGAGGAGCTGGACAAGGCGCCGGCGGCCAAGGCGGCCGACAAGGTGGATGCGGTGGCGGCGCCGGCCGTGACGGTGACGATCGCCGAGCCCGGCCGCTCGCGCGACAATCCGATCGCGGCGACGTTCCTGTCGCGGCGCCTGCTCAACAAGGGGAAGTCTGAGAAAGAGACCTATCACGTCGAGTTCGATCTCGCCGAGAGCAAGCTCGACTATGTCGTCGGCGATAGTTTTGGCGTGTTCGCACGCAACGAGGTCGGCCTCGTCGATCAGATCATCGCGCTGCTCGGCGCCTCCCACACCACCAAGGTCAACGGCAAGACGCTGCGCGAAGTGCTGATCGACGACGTCTCGCTGTCGCCGGCGCCCGACACGCTGTTCGAGCTGATCTCCTTCATCACCGGCGGCGCGCAGCGCGAGAAGGCGCGGGCGCTGGCACAGGGCGAGGATCCCGATGGTGACGCCGCCACGCTCGATGTCATGGCGGCGCTCCAGAAGTTTTCGGGCACGCGGCCGCATCCGGAGGCCTTCGTCGAGGCGCTGGAGCCGCTCCAGCCGCGGCTGTATTCGATCTCGTCCTCGCACAATGCGACGCCCGGAAAGCTGTCGCTGACGGTGGACTCCGTGCGTTACGTCATCGGCAAGCGCAAGCGGATCGGCGTGGCCTCGACCTTCCTCGGCGAACGCATCGCCGAGGGCGAGAAGCTCAAGGTCTATGTGCAGAAGGCGCACGGTTTCGGCCTGCCGCAGGATCCGAAGACGCCTGTCATCATGATCGGCCCCGGCACCGGCATCGCGCCGTTCCGCGCCTTCCTGCTCGACCGCAAGGCGACCGGCGCGCCCGGCAAGAACTGGCTGTTCTTCGGCCATCAGCGCAGCGATTGCGATTTCTTCTATCAGGAAGAGCTCAACGCGATGAAGACCTCGGGGCTGTTGACGCGCATGTCGCTGGCCTGGTCGCGCGACGGCGAGAAGAAGTTCTACGTGCAGGACCGCATGCGCGAGGTCGGCCGCGAGGTGTGGACCTGGCTTGCCGAAGGCGCGCATCTGTACATCTGCGGCGATGCCAAACGCATGGCCAAGGACGTCGAGCGCGCGCTGGTCGACATCGTCGCGCAGTTCGGGGCGCGTTCGACGGATGAGGCCGTCAGTTTCGTCGCCGAGCTCAAGAAGACGGGCCGCTTCCAGGCTGACGTCTACTAAGGCGCGAGCCGATCAGCGCAAATCGTCCCGGCGGCGCAACCGCCGGACGTCGCGCCGTTGGCCGCTTCTACTGTGCATGGGGTTGTTTTCGATAATTTTGTTTGGAGGGGGCTGAAGGCCTCCGCCCGGCTGTCATCCCACCGTCATCCGGGCCGGTTCCAGCTGGCTCGGATCTTAACGAATAAGATTCTCGGAACCCTTGGGTGCAGAGAATTTGCACCTGCGACGGGGCGCCTTCAGAGAACCTCCATCGCTATTTTCTCCGCCATCTTGCCTCCCGCCAGGGTTGATCCTTCATACTCCCACAAATGGGGCGTTGGAGATCGACCATGCGCGAACTATCGGCGGAAGCCAGGCTGCACTTCTACGCGCGCTCGCTCTCGCGTCGGACCGGGGCGAGCATGCATCACGTTGGGCTCTACAGCGCCTTCGCGGTCATCGCGGCCATCGTGTTCGGCACGCTCTCGGTGCATCCGTTCTGATTACGCCCCGCGCTTGAACGGCGCGACCTCGATTCCCGCATCCTTCAACGCCTGACGCAGGCCGCGCGCGATGTCGACTGCGCCCGGCGTATCGCCGTGGATGCACACCGTGTCCGTGCGCATCTTGATCACCTTACCAGTGACCGAAACCACCGCACCGTCCTGCACCATGCGCACCACGCGGTCGGCGATGGCCTTGGCATCGTGCAGCACCGCGCCGGGCTTCTTGCGCGAGACGAGGTTGCCGTCGTCCTCATAGGCGCGGTCGGCGAACACCTCGTGCACCATCGGCAGATTGGCCTCTTCGCCGGCCTTCACCAGCTTTGAATTGGCGAGCACGACGAAGATCAGGCTCGGGTCGACCGCCCTAATGCCGGCGGCGATCGCCTTGGCCGTCATGTCATCCTCGCAGGCGACGTTGGAGAGCGCGCCATGCGCCTTCACATGCGTGACCTTGTGCCCGGCCGCGGTCGCGATAGCCTGCAGCGCGCCAATCTGGTAGGCGACGAGGTTCTCGATCTCGGAAGCCTTCAGGCCCGCGATCGGATGGCGGCCGAAACCGTGCAGGTCGCGGTAGCCAGGGTGGGCGCCGACCGAGACGCCGCGCGCCTTCGCGAGCTCGACCGTCCGGCGCATGATGTCGGGGTCGCCGGCATGGAAGCCGCAGGCGACGTTGACCGAGCTGGCAAGCTCGATCATCGCGGCGTCGTTGCCCATCTCCCACGCGCCAAAACCTTCGCCGAGGTCGCAGTTGAGATCGATCGTCTTCATGGGGTGCTCTCCGCCTCTGGTCGTCTTGTCGCTTACGGCTCCGCCGTGACCTGCCAGGTCCCGGCATCCATGGCGCTCACCGCATAGCCCGCGACATTAGCATCGCTGAGCGCCTCGATGTTCAGCTCGACGGTATCGGAAGAGCGCAGGCGATCGGGCAGGTTGCGGATGAGTTGCGCGAACTTGCGCGCCTCCTCCTGCGCCTCGGCCATGGTGACCTCAAGGAAGCGGAACGCGGTTCCCGCCGAGGTCTGTGCGAGGCGGCCGACATCGGCCGTGATCACGGTTGCGATCTTCGGATAGCCGCCGGACGTGCCGCGATCCATCATCAGAGCGATCGGCGAGCCGTTGCCGGGGACCTGGATGCTGCCGTTGACGGTGCCGTCGGAGACGATGTTGTGGCCATGCAGATGCTTGATCGCCGGGCCCTCGAGCCGGTAGCCCATGCGGTCGGAGGTCGCCGAGATCTTCCACTCGCTATCGAGGAACAGCGCCTTGTTGGCGTCGTCGAACTCGTCGTCCTGCGGTCCGAGCAGGACGCGGATCGGACCTGTTGCAGGCTTCGGCAGCTCGATGCGCAGCTCGGGCGCGCCGCTTGCGGCATCAACTGTGAATTCATCGCCGGCCTGCAGCGGGCGCGGGTAGGGGCTGCCGAGGCCCGCGCGGGCGTTCACCGCAAGGCTGCCGAACACCAGTTCGCCTTTGATCCCGCCTTCGATCGCCAGATAAGTGAACGCGCCGCCGCGGGCAAAGCCCAGCGTCAGCGTCTCGCCGTCCTTGAGCGTCACTGACGTGTCCATGGCCACCGGCTTACCGGCGACGTCCGCATTGCGCGGCGCGCCTGATATCGCGACGCGCACGGCGCCGTCTTTGGCAGTGAACGTGGCGCCGAAGGGGCCGATCTCGACGACGGCCGCGAACGGCGCGTTGCCGACCAGCGTGTTCGCTGCCGCCAGCGACAGACGGTCCATCGCCCCGCTGACCGTCAGGCCGTAGCGCTGCGCGCCGTGGCGGCCGCCGTCCTGAACGGAGCTTGCGGGACCGATGCTGGCGATCACGAGCCGGCTCATGCGACCACCTGCTCGGCGATGATCTCGCCAGCCTCGGCGGCGCGATCCTGTTCCTCGAAGGTCTTGTGGTCGATGGCAAAAAACGTCACGCGATCACCGGGTTCGGTGAGAAAGGTCGGATTCCGGTGGAGTTGATAGGTTCTGACCGGCGTGCGGCCGAGCAGGTGCCAGCCGCTTGGCGCGGCCAGGCACTGGATTCCGGCCTGGATACCGCCGATCGAGATCGTGCCGGCGGGCGTGAACAGCCGCGGGCTCTGCCGCCGCGACATGTGAAGGGATTTGTCGAGGCCGCTGAGATAGGACCAACCCGGGGTGAAACCGATCATGGCAACGCGGTAGTCGCCGGCGATGTGACGGGCGACGATGTCGTCGGGCGTGGTGTTCAGCGCCTTGGCGACATCCTCGAGGTCGATGCCGTGTTCGCCGCCATAGGCGACGGGAATGCGCCAGCGCCGCGCCTTCGTGGCCGGCGGCAGCGGCTGGCTGGCGAGTGCAAGCAGCTTTTCGCCGAGCGCGTCGAAGCCGATCTTGCCGGGGTCGTAATGCACCAGCAGCGAGCGATAGGTCGGAACGGTCTCGGTGATGCCGTCGATGGGGCTTGCTGCGAGCGCCTTGTCGAGCGCGAGCACGCGCTCGTTGGCGGCGTCATCGATGGTGCGGCTGAATTCGACCGTGACGGCGCTGTCGCCACTGGGCAGAAGGCGGGGCGGGGGAAGCGTCGCGGCCATGAGCTGTCGAAGGGCTGTCGAAATCGGGCTTCTCAGGAAATGCGGGCTCAGCCTTGAGTTCCGCTTTTCCTTGCTTCGCGTAAATGCGCCCGCAAGTCCAATAAATTAATGCAAGGGGAAACGATAAAGCGTTGTTATCGCGTCGCATAACAGCCCAGCGGCCCTGCGTTCTTGCTGGCCCTTTGGCCCTTGACGCAAGGGCTGCGGCTCGCAAGATGCCCGCGTTCTTTCCCGCCCATCCGGAGCTCGTTCTCGTCCATGTCGCTGTCCCCCGAAGCCCGCAAGACCCTCGCCGCCATCACCACTGCCACCATCACCACGGTCCTGCTGAAGAAGGGCCTGCGCAACGTGTGGATGCGCGGCGCGCGTCCGCTGCGTCCGGGCCTGCCGCGGCTGGTCGGGCCGGCCTTCACGCTGCGCTTCGTGCCGGCGCGCGAGGATCTGGCGACGCCGGAATCCTGGTCCTCGCCGATCTCGACCCGCACCGCGATCGAGGCGATGCCGGACGGCTGTATTGCCGTGGTCGATGCCATGGGCATCACCGATGCCGGCATCTTCGGCGACATCCTCTGCGCGCGCATGATGAAACGCGGCGTGACCGCACTCGTCACCGACGGCGTGGTGCGGGACGTCGAGGGCGTGCTCGGCACCAATCTTCCGGTGTGGTGCGACGGCTATGCCGCGCCGCCGTCGGTTGCAGGCCTCACCTTCGTCGGCTGGGGCGAGCCGATTGGCTGCGGCGGCGTTGCGGTGTTCCCGAACGACATCGTGGTCGCCGACCAGGACGGCTGCGTGCTGATCCCGCAGGCGATGCTCGATCACGTGCTCAATGAGGGCGTCGAGCAGGAGCGGATGGAAGCCTGGATCGTCAACGAGGTGAACAACGGCGCGGTGCTGCCGGGCCTCTATCCCATGAACGCCGAAACCAAGGCGCGCTACGCCGCCAGCAAGAAGTAACAGGAAACGAGGTATCCCATGGAAATCACCGTCGCAG
Organism: Bradyrhizobium sp. 63_E2_N1_3; assembly: GCF_052076005.1. Taxonomy (NCBI): domain Bacteria; kingdom Pseudomonadati; phylum Pseudomonadota; class Alphaproteobacteria; order Hyphomicrobiales; family Nitrobacteraceae; genus Bradyrhizobium; species Bradyrhizobium sp. 63_E2_N1_3. The sequence continues at coordinate 4,617,597 of NZ_CP197235.1, forward strand.
GCACGCGGCCGACCCGCCGCGCGCCGAAGGAAAATTTTACGGGCACCGTGTTGCAGGACCCCGTGATCATGGCGCCGGCGCCGGCGCGGCTGAACTGCTCGCGCGTCGCCTTTGAGCCGGGCGCGCGTACCAACTGGCACCACCATCCGCTTGGGCAGACGCTCTACGTGATTTCCGGCGTCGGCCGCGTCCAGACCAAGGGTGGCCCCGTCAAGGAGATCCGTCCCGGTGACACCGTCTGGATTCCGCCGGGTGAACTGCACTGGCATGGCGCTTCGCCAAACAACAGCATGTGCCACATCGCCATGCAGGAAGCGCTCGACGGCGTCTATTCGACCTGGCTGGAGCCGGTGACCGACGCGGAGTACGGCGCGGCGCTGGGCTAATCTCTCGTGCCCCGGATGCAATGCAGCGCGTAAGCGCGGCGTTGCTGATCCGGGGCCCACAAGTCTCCTCAAAGCAAGAGCCCTTGGGTCCCGGCTCAGCGCAGCAACGCTGCGCGTTGCAGCGCGTCCGGGACGCGGCAAATCACATCCGCTCCGCCGTCCACGTGCCCGTGCACAGGGGGCCGCGCCATGTGCCGGAGCCTGAAGTGCCGCTGAGCCGGCCGAAGCCGACGGCGCGTTTGATCCCGGTGCTCAAGGTGACGTTGATGCTGCCGGCATCGGCCACGCGGCCGGATGCTGAAACCACAGCGCTGCTCGACGCGATCTGACCGTTGCTGATGCCGATCGAGACCGTTGCGCCGTTACCGCAGGTCTCGCTCGAAGATGAGATGCGTACATTCCATGCGCCGTCGAAAGTGGAGGTCGCCGCGCCCGCCTGCGTCAGCGGGACGGCGATGGCGACAATGCTGGCGAAGAGACCTCTGCAAAATCCGTTCATGACACGCCCCGTTGGTTGACCATGGGGGGATCGTGGCATGAGCGCGGAACCCGCGATGTGAGGGCTGTCACGTGCGCAAGGGGCTCTGTGAGGTGGCGCACCTGCCATGACGCAGCGTGCAAAAGCAAAGGGGCCCGCATTGCGGGCCCCTTGTCTTAGTCAGAACGTCATACCCGAGGTCAGTTCACGCGCGTCCAGGTCTGGCCGCCGCAGAACATGCCGCCGAAGGCGCAGCCCTGCACGCGCAGGCGGTCGGTGCCCTTCATCGCGATCGTGGAATCGTAGGTTGAGCCGGAGTTGGGATCGAGGATGCGGCCGGACCATTTCTGATCCTTGTTCTGGTCCTTGGCGGGTTTCATGTTGATGAGGACCTGTTCGCCGTTCTGGTTCGATTTGCTGTCGACCGAATAGCCGCAGAGATTGCTGCCGCATTGCTCGATGCGGACCTTGCCTTCCTTCTCCTCGGTCAGCCAGATGCCGAGCGGTGAATTGAGATCGCGCGCGGGCGCGGCTGTGGGAGCCGGGGGAGCGACGGCGGCGGCCTGAACGGGTGCGGGGGCTGGAGGCGGCGCCGGGGGTGCAGCAGCCACAGTCGGGGCCGGCGGCGGCGCCACGGTGGGCGCTGCCTGCTGCCCGACCGGAGCGGGCGCCGGAGGCGGTGCAGGTGGCGGCAACACGGCCGCCTCAGCCGGCGCGTTGCTGGCGGTTGCGGACGGCGGCGGAGCGGGCGGGGGCGGAACTGGCGGCGGCGCTGCGGCGGCCGGCGCCTGTTCGGTTGCGGGCGGCGCTGCGGCAGGGGCGGGAACTGGCGCCGGAGCGGCCGGTGGTTGCGGATCAACCTTGGCCTGTTGCGGCGCCTGCTGGCCCGGGGTCGTCTCGTTCTTCTTGGCTTTCTTCGCCTTGCCCTGGCCGGTGTTGTCGTAGACGCCGGGGATCTGCACCGTGCCGCGGTCCGGATCGATGCGGATGGTGCGCCCGCCATATTCGAAAGTGTACTGCGCCTGCGCAGCGGTGCTCGCCAAAAGGAATGCGGCCGTGGCCAACAGCTTCCTCATTTCCGTCTCCTGAACAGCTGGTCCCCGTACCAACGCTTACGCGCCGGTTCGATCGCAAAAAGTGATCTAGATCACTGTCACCGTATGAGTCGTGGTCCGGCGGTTCCGGGTTCAATAACGCTGAACTCCGTCCAGAGTTGGACGGCGGCGCGGCGCAGCTCTGGACGGGGTATGGGATGGGCAATTAAAACCGTTGTGGTTGAAGCTTCCGAAAGCACACGCAAATGCTATGGCCGCGACTTGGCGAACTTGTTCTGATCGTAGTCGCTTGCCTTACTGCGACACTGGCGCACGCGGCGGGGCTCGGGTTTATCGAAGTGCCGGCGGACGCCGGCGGCCCCGCGCTCACGGGCATGGTGTGGACACCTTGTGCGGCGCCGCCCTCCGAGGTCGTTCTGGGCGGCGGTGTCGTCCTGCCGGGTGTGAAGGATTGTCCGGTAGCGGGCAGTCGACTGCCGCTGATCGTCGTGTCGCACGGACGGCGCGGCTCGTTTTTGGGGCACGTCGACACGGCGACCGCATTGGCCGATGCCGGCTTCGTGGTCGCTGCGATCAATCACCCGGGCGACACTGCCAGGGACAGCAGCCGGACCGATGAGTTCTCCGTCCTGGTCGAGCGTCCCGCCGACATGAAGCGGCTTACGGATTTCATGCTCGGCGCCTGGAAGGAAGCGGCGGTCCTGGACCCCAAGCGGGTTGGTTTGTTCGGGTTCTCGCGCGGCGCCTATACCGGTCTCGTCGTGATCGGCGGCAACCCCGATTTCGGCGCGCTCGCTCCGCTTTGCGACGGAGATGCAGCCAAGACGCCAAAATGCCAGGCCATTCGCGATGGCCTTGTGCCAACAGAGGCGGCCGTACACGACTCCCGCATCAGAGCCGCCGTGCTGGCGGATCCGCCGCTTTATGAAGGCCTTTTCAACCGGGAGCGCCTCGCCAATGTGACGATCCCGATTCTCTTGTGGCGTTCGGCGCTCGGCGGCGACGGTGTCGTGCCCGCTTCAGTCGATACGCTGGAACAAATGCTTCCCGCGCGCCCTGACTTCCGGATCGTGCCGAACTCGTCGCACTTTTCCTTTCTTGCGCCATGTCCGCCCAAGCTGGCCCAAGCCGCGCCGATCCTGTGCACTGATCCGCCCGGGTTCGACAGGAAAGCGTTTCACAGCGCCTTCAACGACGCGGCCGTGAGCTTCTTCCGCAAGCATCTGGAGTGACGGACAAGATCGGTCGCTAGTCGAACCAGGCGGCGTAGATCTTCCTGTAGCTGCCGTCCTCCATCGAGATGTGCAGCCACTGGTCGACGAAAGCCTTCAGCGCCATGTCGCGCTGGAGCCAGTAGGCCTTCTCCGAGAAGTCGAACGGCTTTTCGGGATGCACCGCGCAGAGCACGCCGGAATGCTGCTTCTGCTGGTAGCGGGTCTCGGAGGCGTCCGTCATCATCAAATCGGCGTTGCCCTTGGCGATCTCGTCGAAGATCACGGTGTTGTCGGGGAAGACGTTGATCTCGGCGTCCTTGATGTTGGCGCGCGCGAACCGCTCGTTGGTGCCGCCGGGATTGACGATGACGCGGGTGCCCTTCTTGTCGATGTCGGAGATGGTCTGGTACTTGCCGACGTCGGCGCAGCGTGCGATCGGCGTCTTGCCTTCACGCATGATCGGCATCGAGAAGAAGCCCTTCCTCTGCCGGTCGAGCGTGACCGAGACGCCACCCATGGCGATGTCGAACTCGTCGGCCTCGAAGTCCTTCATGAGCTTCGGCCAGGCCGTCGGCACGAATTCGACCTTGACGCCGAGCGCCCTGCCCAGCGCCTCCGCCATGTCGACGTCGAAGCCGCTGAACTGCTGTGTCGCCTTGTCCAGGTAGGTGAAAGGCTTGTAGTCGCCGGTCATGCCGACGCGCAAAGTGCCGCGCTTGACGATCTCGTCGAGGCGCGACGGCGCCGGCTGCTGCGCATATGCTGAAAAGTTCGCCAGCAGGACCGCGGCCAAAGCCGCCACGATTCGAACGATCATCTCTTTTCCACCCATGCCCGAGCTGTCATTGTGCAGCTCTTGAAACCTGGATTTAGACCAGATGCCCGTCGCTGGCGAGGCGGAATTGAAGGGAATTTTGGGGTGACGATCTCGATGTATGACGCCTCGGTCGGCGTCTTCGTGCCGTATCTGCGCAACCTGTCGGCACTGCTGGACAAGGGCGTCGCCTATGCGGAAAGCCGGAAGTTCAATCCGGCCGTCCTGCTCGGCATGCGCATGGCGCCGAACATGTACGATCTGGCGCAGCAGATAGGGGAGGCGTGCCGCCATGCCACGGTCGCGCCAGCCTTGCTGGCCGACCAGGAGCCGGTGGCGCTGCCGGCGCTGGAGCACGACATCGCCGGGCTTCAGGCGCGCATTGCGACGTCAATCGAGTTCATCGAAAGCCTGTCGCGCGCCGAGATCGATAGTGCGGCGGAGCGGAATGTCTTCTTCAGGCTGAAAAACGGGACCGAGCTGCCCTTCACCGGGCGGACGCTGCTGCTGACGTTCAGCGTCCCGCAATTCTTCTTCCACGTCACGACGTCCTACGACTTGCTCCGGCATGCCGGCGTCGAGCTCGTGAAGCGGGATTTTCTCGGCCCCCGCGAGCGCTAGGCTTCGCCCTTGCGCTCGTAATCGGCGAGCGAGCTGCGGCCGGCGATCTCGCTGCGCAGCTCCTCGAAGCGCCGATGTGCCTCGTCCTCGTGCGCGTCGACGAAATGCACCGCGGCTTCGCTCGTCATCGGGCCGCTGACCACGGGCGCGGACTGCTCGCCGATGGTCTCGTGGACGTAGAACTGGTCGTCATCGCCGCGATGGACCGTCCATTTCAGACGGATCGCCACCATCGGCCCCGGACCGACCTTGCTGTAGCCATCGGCATCGGTGTGCTCCGGCACCAGCGGCTGCTCCTCGACCACAGGATGCTCGTGCTCGTCGACCATCGCATGCTCGTCGACCACCACATGCTCGTCGGCGATCGGATGCTCGTCGGCGACGACCTGCTCACCGTCGACCACCATTTCGGTCTCGGTCTCGCGGACGGGCTCGGGGTGCTCCAAAATGCTGGCGATGGTTGCCAGCGCGTGGTCGGTCGGGTCGATCTCTGACAAGGGTTCATCCTCCAGCTCGACGCGGCCGGCAAGTCTGTCCCACTGCCGCCGCGGCCGGACTTATTACGCGGGTTTGATTAAGGCTGAGTTGGGGCTCGATCTGCACCAAAATGGGACGCATTCTGGCGTTCCGGAGGCGGGCGGATAACCGCCCGCCCGGAGGTCGGCTCAGCCGAGCACGTCCTGGTTGATGATGTTCTGCCGGATGGGATCGCCGTCCAGCACACTCAGGATATTGCGAGCGGTCTGCTCGCTCATGCGGCTCACCGCCTCGACGGTGACGCCGGCGACGTGCGGGGCCATGATGACGTTGGGCAGCGCGAACAGCGCGTTGCTGACCGGCGGCGGCTCCACCTCGAACACGTCGATCCCGGCACCGGCAATCCTGCCGGAGACCAGAGCGTCGTACAGCGCAGCCTCTTTCACGATGCCGCCGCGTGCGGTGTTGATGAGGTAGGATTTCGGCTTCATCCGGCCGATCCGCGCCGTATCGAACAGGCCGACGGTTTCCGGCGTCTTCGGGCAATGGATGGTGACGAAGTCGGCGTTGGGCAGCGCGGCGTCGAGATCGGCGACGGGCTCGCAGCCCGCGGCCTTGATCTCGGCGGCAGGCTTGTAGGGATCGTAGACCTGCACCTTCATTTCCATCGCTTGGCAGCGCTTGGCGGTGCGACTGCCGATGCGGCCGAAGCCGATGATCAGCACGGTCTTGCCGTAGAGGTCGAACGGCAGCATGCCGAGCCGGTTGGCCCATTGGCCATCCTTGACGCAGGCGTGCATCTCATTGGCGCGCTTGGCCAGCGTCAGCATCATGAACAGCGCCTGCTCGGCGACCGAGGGCGAGTTGGCGCTGCCCGCCACCATCAGCGGCACCTTGCGGCGGGAGAGGGCGGGCACGTCGACGGCGTCGTAGCCGACACCGATGCGGGTCACCACCTTCATGTCCTTCGAGGCCTCGAGCTCGGTCTCACCGAAGGCGGTGGCACCCAGCGCCACGCCGTGAACCGGCGCGTGGTTCTTCAGCAAGGCTTCGAAATCCTTGGCCGAGATCAGGTTCGGAAACTCGACGAGCTCGATATCGTCTCGCTGGGTGAGGAGGGCGCGGGCCCCTTGCGACAAAGTTTGTGTAACGAAAATCTTCTTTTTGTTGGTCGCCATCGCTCCCCGCCTGCTTGCATTTCTTGGACCTGCGTCACAACACGACGCCGGTGTCTTCGTTTAGCAGGTGCATATTGTTGAGGTCCATCGCCAAACGCATGGGTGCCCCGTCCTTGGCGCCGGCGTTGGGATCGACGCGGCCGCAGACCGGCGTGCCGTCGAGCCCGAAATAGACCAGGGTCTCCATCCCCATCGGCTCGGTGACGTCGAGCACGGTGTCGAAGGTCTCGACGCCCGGCCCCAGATGCGCGTGCGACTCGGTGAGGTGCTCGGGCCGGAGGCCGAGCAGCAGCTTGTCGGTGCGCGGCAGCGCGTTGTAGCGCGTGGCGCGGGCCGGCGGCAGCGCAAAGGCGATGCGGTCGGTCAGACGGATCTGAAGCGCGCCACCGACGTCCTCCAGCCGGCACGGGATGAAATTCATCGCGGGCGAGCCGATGAAGCCGGCGACGAAGCGCGTCGCCGGCTTGTGGTAGAGCTCGTTGGGCGTGCCGATCTGCTCGATGCGGCCCTTGTTCATCACAACGACGCGGTCAGCCAACGTCATCGCCTCGACCTGGTCGTGGGTGACGTAGACCGTGGTGGTGCGTACCTTCTGGTGCACCTTCTTGATCTCGATCCGCATCTGCACGCGCAGCTTGGCGTCGAGATTGGACAGCGGCTCATCGAACAGGAACACTTTCGGATTGCGCACGATGGCGCGGCCCATCGCGACACGCTGGCGCTGGCCGCCGGAGAGCTGCTTCGGCTTGCGGTCGATCAGGTCGGTGATGTCGAGGAGGCGGGCGGCTTCCGTCACCCGCGCCTTGATCTCGGCCTTGGGAAAGTGCTTCAGGCGCAGCCCGAACGACATGTTCTCCGCGACCGTCATGTGCGGGTAGAGCGCGTAGTTCTGGAACACCATGGCGATGTCGCGATCCTTCGGCGGTACGTCATTGACGACGTCGCCACCGATCATGATGTCGCCGTCGCTGATGTCCTCGAGGCCCGCGATCATGCGCAGCGTCGTCGACTTGCCGCAGCCCGAAGGCCCAACCAGCACGATGAACTCATGGTCGGCGATGTCCAAGTCGATGCCGCGCACGGCTTCAACATCATCGTAACGCTTGACTACCTTCCGCAATGCAACGTCAGCCATGAGACATCAACCCTTTGTCGCGCCGGCGGTCAGGCCGGCGATGTAGTAGTCCATCAGGAAGGCGTAGATGACCAGCGGCGGAGCTGCACCGAGCAGCGCGCCGGTCATGATCTGGCCCCAGTTGAAGACGTCGCCCTTGATCAGGGTGGTGGTGATGCCGACCGGGAGCACGAGCTGGTCGATGGACGTCGTGAACACCAGGGGATAGAGGAACTGCGCCCAGGACACCGTGAAGGCGAAGATGGTCGCGGCAATCAGGCCCGGCAGCGCGACCGGAATAAAGATCCGCGTCAGGGTCTGAAGCCACGAGGCGCCGTCGATGATCGCGGCCTCGTCGAGCTCCTTCGGGATCGAGGCGAAATAGCCGATCATGATCCAGGTACAGAACGGCACCGTCAGCGTCGGATAGACGAATAGCAGAACGTACCATCGGTTCAGGAGCGTGATGCCGGTGATGTCCTGAACCAGCGCCAGCATCTTGAACAGCGGGATGAAGAGGAGGCTGTCCGGAACCAGGTAGGTCAGGAACACGCCGGTGGCGAGCGTCGTCGAGCCCCAGAACTTCATCCGCGCGAGCGCGAAGGCGGCAGGGATGCTGATCAGCATCGTGACGAGCACAACCACCAGCGACACGATGGTCGAATTCCAGAAGAACCGGAGGAATTGGTTCGACGTCAGTAGTTCGACATAGTTCGCCAGCGTCGGGTGGAACACCCACCACGGATTGGTCGCAGCCGAGATCTCCGCGCTGCTCTTGAGCGAGGTTATCACCATGTAGAGCGGCGGCGTCAGAAAGAAGATCGCAAACAGCACCAGGAAGAAATAGGACCAGCGCAGCGCCCAGGTACGGTCGCGGCTCATGCTGCCATATTTAACCTTGCGCCGGGGGCCGGCCTTGTCGATCGCTATTGTGCTCATCAGGATTCGTTCCCGCGTTTATTGACGTCGCGCAGGATGAAGATCGCTGCGACGGCGAGGATCGGGACCATGAACAGCGAGACGCTGGCGCCGAGCGGAATGTCGTTGCTCTCGATGCCGACCCGGAACGCATAGGTGGCAAAGATCTGGGTCTGGTCGAGAGGCCCGCCTGAGGTCAGGATGCGGACGATGTCGAAATTAGCGAAGGTGACGATCAGCGAGAACAGCGTCGTGATCGCGATGATGTTGCGCATCATCGGCAGCGTCACGTACCACATCTTCTGCCACCAATTGGCGCCGTCGATTGCGGCGGCCTCGTAGAGCTGGTCCGGCACCGATTTCAGCGCCGCCAGGTACATGATCAGGAAGAACGGCGCGCCGTACCAGACGTTGACGAGGATGACGGAAAAGCGCGCCCAGGCGGCATTGCCGAGCCAGTTGATGGGACCGATGCCGAAGAAGGAGAGCGTGTAGTTGAAGGCGCTGTAGGAGGGGTCGAACAGCCACAGCCAGGCGAGCGTGCTCATCGCCGGCGGGATCACCCAGGGCACCAGCAGCATGCCGCGCCATTTGCGCTGGCCCTTGGCCGGTATGTTGTGCACCAAATGCGCGACGATGAAGCCGATCAGCGCCTTGAAGAACACGGCGGTGATCGCGAAGATGCAGGACTGCTCCACCACCATCCAGAACGTCTCGCGCTTGAACAGGAAGGTGAAGTTGCCGAAGCCGACGAATTTTTGCATCGACTTGTTCAGCGTCGCGAGGTGGATCGAGAACAGGGCAGGGTAAAGCACGAACAGCGCGATCAGCAGGATCAGCGGCAGCGTCAGGAAGAACGCCACGGTCGATTTCCGCTTCAACGCATTGTGCAGACCCGTCCGTTTGCGCGCGCTCGCCGTGCGGGCGACGCGACCGTCCTCAACGACGACATCGGCCATGTCAGTGTCCTTGGGTCAAGCTTCCTTGCGGAATGTCCAACGGCGGAGCCGGCACCCGCGTGTCGGCTCGATCTGCTCATTCCATCGAACGGTGGGGTGCCCTGGCGGCTCACGCGGGGATGCGTGAACCGCCGTGGCACACCCCGGCTTAGGTTCGCATGAAGCCTTCACACTCGCCTTCGCCCCAGGCGAGTGCGGTCTCCAACTTTTCGCCCTGCGCAAAGCGCAGCGCCATCTTGGTCAGCGTGGCCTGCGCGTAGATCTGCTGGGCGATCTTCGGCGGCGCCGGAGAGGCCGCAATCGAAAGTGTCTGATGATTGTAGGGATTTGGATAGTGATAGAGCGTGCCCTTCGGCGGGCCTACCTCGGCCCAGGTCTTCAGCGTCGTCATCTTCGCATAGGCCGGCAAATCGTATCCGCCGCTCGCCGCGACGAACTTTTCGATCGATGATGGCTGTGACAGAAAAGCCAGAAGGCTCTTGGCCGATGCCTTGTTCTTGGAGAAATTCCAGAGACCCCAGAAATAGGGCAGGAACGGCGCATACCGGCCTTTAGGACCGGAGGGGAAGCCGTGCGTCCAGCATTGCTCGGCGACCTGCGGCGCGTCGCGCCTGGCGACCGCCCAGGCGCTCGGCGGATTCATGATTAGGGCGCCGCGGCCGGAGATCAGCCATTTGTTGTTCGAGGCGTCGTCCCAGGACGGAGCGTCCGGCGGCAGGAAGGCGATCAGCTTCTTGTAGTATTCGAGCGCCTGGCGAACCTCATCGGTCTTCACCGTGACATCGCCCTTGGCGTTGACGAGTTCGGCGCCGAACGACTGGAAGATGGCGCCCGCGGTATCGACGCTGTCGGTGGTCTCGCCGAGACCGATTCCGAATGGGAAACCTGCCTTCTGGCACGCTTCCGCCGCCTTCAGGAATGTATCCATATTCCAGCTATCGGCCTTGGGCGGCGCGCCGACGGGGTACAGTTCCTGGACGTCGATCCCCGCATGCTTCTTCATGAGGTCGATGCGCGAGCAGGGCCCCTTGATCTGGCTCCCCGGGGTTGCCGGGACCGCAAGCCATTTGCCGTTGGCCTTGCCGAGATATTTGACCGTGTCGTTGACCTCACCGTTCTGCTTGATCGCCTCCTCGACCACGTCGTTCACCGGTTCAAACTGCTCGGCATACGCATGCGGCCACCAGGTGTACATCTGAAGAATGTCGTGACCGGATTTGGCCTGCGCTTCGGCCGCGACCGTCAACTCGATCTTCTTGTTGTTGCTGGTGATGTAATCGATGGAGACTTCGACCTTCTCCTTTTCAGCCCATTCCTTGACCATGGCGGTGGAGGCGTCGTTGGCACCGGGCACCCAGTGGTCCCAGAAGCCGATCGAGAGTTTGCCGGCGGCGTAAGCGCCGCGGACGTAGGGCGCTGTGATCAGCGCGGCGGAGGACATTGCAGTGGCGGCTACAAATTGACGTCGCGTCAGTGTCTTGCGTGACATCTCGTTTCCTCACCTGGATGTTTTATTGTTTTCGCGTTTCCTCTGGCATTCCGAGTTTTGTTTTTGATTTTTGTTCGCGTTTCTTGGTGCTACCGCCTCGCCGTGAAATCGCGCGAAGCGCAGCAAATTGGTAGCGCGATCAGATCATGATTGATCCCGTCTGTCGAGGAAGCCGAACGACTCGCCGTCTAGAACTAACGTTGCGTCCGGGAACGCGGCGGCGCCGTCTCGCGAAGCGCACCCGGAGGTGAACCTCGGAGGCGCATTTTGCGACGCACACTTCGGGGCAAGGAGCGTGGGACATCTCGTGCGCAATTACGCCGCAGTTTCGAATAAGCCTTCATAACCGCTTCGCGCCAAACAGTTTTCGGGCGTGGACAGCAATTGGCTGCGGCTGGACCGCGAAGCGGCGAAAACGATAGAGTTGCAACCGGCGGGTGGCCCCCACCCGGACAGGACAATCGGATCGACGATGGAGACCAGAATGATCAACCCGGCGCCGCTTGCGCGACTTCACCTGCGGCGATGGTTCGCGCTGGGCTCCGTGCTCGCGGTGCTGCTCGGCGCCGCCGCGGTTGCGCAGGCGCAAGGCCTGGTCAAGGGCGTTCAGGATGGAGCCGCGGCCGGCAACAAGGCGGCCGGACCCGTTGGCGGCGTGCTGGGCGGTGCGATCGGCGGCGTGGTCGGTGTCTTCACCGGCGTGCTCGGCGTCAACAACCAGCCGGCTCCGGCTGCCAAGGACGCGAGCAAGGATGCCAGCAAGGACGCGAGCAAGGATTCCAAGCAGCCGGGCGCCGGCAAGGACAAGGGCGCCAAGGAGACCGCCAAGGCGGCCAAGGGCGCCAAGGCGAGCAAGGAAGCCAGGAATGCGCCGCAGGACAACAAGGACAATAAGGACGTCACCGTCCTCACCCAGCCCGGCGCGCCGCAACAGAGCGCCGAGCAGATCGTCGCCAACAGCGATTCCTATATCGAGCGGATCAAGACCGAGTTGAACCTGACGCCCGATCAGGAGAAGCACTGGTTCGGCTTCTCGAGCGCTATGCACTACCTGGGGCATAATGGCGCGGAGCGGCTCAACCTGCGGATCGCTCGCGCCAAGCGGGATCCGCCTGACGACATCATCGAGCAGATGCGCAACGAATCGCAATTCTTGATCGACCGCGCCGCCGACCAGCGCAACGTCGCCGATGCCGCCGAGCCGCTTTATTCGAGCCTCGACGACAAGCAGAAGCAGGTCTTCATCCAGGAGATGGTGCGCCTCAGTCACGAGCGCGGGCTGGATTAATCAAGTTGAATCCGATTGCGGGCGCCTGAATTAACGGCGCCCGCCACGAATTCGTGAATCCTCTCCGCATTTCGGGTATGGTTAGCTTCGTAAGCTGACTGCGGGGTTGATATGGCGGACGGACTCTCCGTTTTCCTGGTCGAAGACGAGGCGTTAATCCGGATGATGATGGCCGACATGGTGGAGGAACTCGGCCACCATGTCGTCGCGGAAGCGGACAATGTCCGGGACGCGAGCGCCTTTGCGATGACCGCGCAATACGATTTCGCCATCCTCGACATCAATCTGAAGGGCCTCTACGTCGATCCCGTCGCCGACCTGATCGAGCGCCGCGGCAAGCCGTTTCTGTTCGCCACCGGCTACGGGCCGGAACTGCTGCCGTCCTTGCTCCGGCGGCGGCCGATCCTGCGCAAGCCGATTTCCCTCGACCAGCTCAAGGTGATGATCGATTCGCTGTTTCCGGGCGCGGTCGCCAAAACTCCTCACTGAGAAGGCTCCTCACCGAGAAGGCGCCGTACCGAGATCGCCAACGAAAATGGCCGCCCGTGAGGGGCGGCCATTTGGCGAAAGAATGTCTCGTCGTCTCAGATCAGGCCGGCGCTGAGGTCGATGCCGCGCGCCATCACGCCGAACGAGGCGACCAGGCCCATGCAGCAGAACAGCAAGATGATCTTGAACGAAGAATCGGCAAAACGGGTTTCGACGGCGACCGGGATCGCGGCAAGCGAAATCATGCTCATGTTCATTCCCCCCTTTGTTGACCCCTGAATTGCATCAGGTAAGGGAAGCTCTTAGAGCAAAAAGTTTGACGCGAGCTTGCGAGGGATCGTTAACGGAATCGCAATCGCTCGCGTGTTTTCGCGAGCAGCGAGCGGTCCCGCAAGTCTCAGTTGCGGCCGTTCTTCAGCACGGTGGCGATGGTATGGGCCGTCATGGCGGCGCGATCAGAGGCGCGCTGCGCGGCCAGCCGGTCGCGGGCCTTTTCCTCGATCAGGAGCTCGATCAGGGCCAGCCGCTTGTCATCGTCGTCCGCCTCGGTCAGCAGGCGGTGATAGCGGTGATAGTCGAAACCGAAGTCCTGCTTACGCATGTCACGCCCCCGCAACTACGGGAATTGTTTCCCATCGGACACAGTCGGGCAAGCACGATCCTGCGTGGAACCGCGCCTTGGCTGCAATCAGCTGTGTATAGTTAACGGACTGGACGGCGTCGGAGCCGATCGCGGCTCATCAATCCGGATTGTGGTCGGCGAACATCTTCAGGCCGACGAAGCTCGCGTCGGGTTTCGTCACCAGCCTGGTCGGGATACTGCGCAAATAGTCCTGGAAGCGTCCCTTGGCTTCGAAGCGCGCCCGGAACGCGGAAGCGGCAAGGAACTCCGGAAAGCGCGGCACGATCCCGCCGGCGATGTAGACGCCGCCGCGGGCGCCGAAGGTCACCGCGAGATTGCCCGTGACTGAGCCGAGGATGGCGCAAAACATCTCCAGCGTCGCGCGGCTCAGTTCGCAACTGCCCTCCAGCGCGGCCTTGGTGATGGCGGCGGCGTCGCGGTGCGGCACCTGGGCGCCGTCGACCTCCGCCAGCGCCTCGTAGAGGTTTTGCAGGCCGGAGCCCGAAAGCGCGCCGCGCTCGATGGAGACATGACCGAGACGTCGGCGCATAGCCGCGATCACGCGCTCCTCGCGCTCGGTCTCCGCCGGCAAAGTCGCGTGGCCTGCCTCGGTGACGACCGCCAGCCGGGCGCCGTGGCGTTCGACCAGACAGGAGACGCCGAAGCCGGTTCCAGGCCCAACCACCAGCAGCGGCTCGCCCGGGAGGCCGTCCTGGCCCCCGAGCGGGATCAAATCGGCAGGCTTCAGGGCGGGCAGGGACCAGGCCACGACCTCGAAATCATTGAGCACATGCACGCTCTCAAAGCCGAGGGCCGGCTGGAGCTCGTTGCCGTCGATGACCCACGGACTGTTGGTCATGACGCAGCGGTTGTTGGTCACGGGACCCGCGACGGCCAGCACGGCTCGTTTGGGCTGCTTGCCGCCGGACCGGCGCGCAAGGACGTCGGCGATGGCTTCCCGGACGGTCGGGAAGTCAGCGACCTTCACATACTCGATGGGCCCGGCCTGGTCGCCGCTGACGGATGCGCTTTCGCTCAGCGCAAAGCGCGCATTGGTGCCGCCGATATCGGCGAGAAGAATCTGTCCTGTCTTGCCGATACTCATGATCTTGTGGCTGCCGCGTCCTGCAGGCTCGCGGGAACCGTTCCCTCCGCTCCATCCGATCCGCAATTTGCGAACGTCTCTAGAATCCGTCCTCGGGTGAGCCTAGTCAACTCGGACAACGCCAAACCGTTGCATCCCAGGTACGACGGGCGCGATATCGCCGCATGTGTCGATGGTTGCGAAGCCGCGCGGGAAGATCGACATTGGACGGAGCGTTCGGCGCCCGTCGCGCCGAACGGCTGGAACGGGACCTTGCGATGCAGATTTCCGACCGCGACGTGCTGCTGGTGATCGACGTGCAGAACGACTTTTGCTCCGGCGGAGCGCTCGCCGTTCCCGGCGGCGAGAAGGTTGTCCCGGCCATCAACCGAATTGCCGCGAAATTCACCAATGTGGTGCTGACCCAGGACTGGCATCCGGGCGATCACGTCTCGTTCGCACCGAACCATGCGGGCAAGCAGCCGTTCCAGACCATCGAGCTCGACTACGGCACCCAGGTGCTGTGGCCGACGCACTGCGTGCAAGGCACGGTGGGCGCTGAATTCCATGGGGAGCTCGAAATTACCAGGGCAAACCTCGTGGTGCGCAAAGGCTTTCGTCGCGGCATCGATTCCTATTCGGCGCTGTTCGAGAACGACCATCGGACGCCGACGGGCCTGCTCGGCTATTTGCGCGAGCGCGAGCTGAAGACCGTCTTCGTCGCCGGTCTGGCACTGGATTTCTGTGTTCGCTTCTCGGCGGAAGATGCCCGCAAGGCGGGGTTCGAGGTCGCCGTCATCGAGGATGCATGCCGCGGCATCGATCTCGACGGCTCGGTGGCCGCGACCCATCGGAGTTTTCGCGAGCGCGGTATTTCGATCGTCAGCCTGGAGGCCTTGCTGTGAGGACCTTGAGATAGTCATGGTGGAGAAGGGCGGCAAACCGCTGGGTGGATCGGATCGTCCTCCGAATGATCCGCTGCTATGGCCATTTGCGGCGGCGCGGCTCGCGATGGACGCCTGCTTCTGGTGGCTGGAGCGCGATCCGCCGGAACAAGACGCGAGCAATCTGCCGTGGACGACGCCCAACACGGTCGCCTTGGAGCTTGCGACCATGCGCCTGCGCGATTGCACGCGGACGCAATCCGGCCAGCCGGCACTGGTCTGCGCGCCCTATGCGCTGCATCGGGCCCTGATCGCCGACTTCGCACCGGGCCACAGCGTGGTGCAGTCCCTGCAGAATGGCGGCATCGATCGGGTGTACCTCACCGACTGGCGCTCGGCCTCGCCGGACATGCGCTATCTCTCGATCGACAGCTATCTCGGCGATCTCAACGTCGCCGTTGACGAAATCGGCGCGCCGGTCGATCTCGTCGGCCTGTGCCAGGGCGGCTGGCTGTCGCTGCTCTATGCGGCGCGCTTTCCCGCCAAGGTGCGGCGGCTGGTGCTGGTGGGGGCGCCCGTCGATCTCTCGATCGATTCCGCGCTGTCCCGGCTCGCCCGCAATGCGCCTGAGGCGCTCTACGACCAGCTCGTGGCGCGCGGCGGCGGCAATGTCAGCGGCGACGAGATGCTGCGCTTCTGGACGAAGGCGCCGAGCCGCGACGACATTGCATCGGCATTGCAGAGGGATCTCTCGGACGAGGAGGGCGCGGCACTGCTCGCGCGTTTCGATCGCTGGAATACCGAGACGCTCAACCTGCCCGGCACCTATTATCTGGAGATCGTCAACCGAATCTTCCGGGAGAATCGGATTGCCGGCGGCAACTTCACGGCGCTCGGCCGCGAGGTTGATCTGAGGGACGTCAAGGCGCCGGTCTTCCTGCTCGCCGGGCTCGATGACGACGTCGTGCCGGCCAGACAGGCGCTTGCGACCGCCGGTCTGCTCGGAACGCCGCCGGCCTTCATTGCCGCGGCCTCCGAGCCCAGCAATCATCTCGGCATGTTCATGGGGGCGCGCACCCACGCCCATGCCTGGCCCCGGATCGTCGAGTGGCTGCGCAACGACCTCTCCGGAGTGCTGGCCCGCAGCGCCTGACCTTGTCAGGTGCCTTGGCCCGGCCGGGCCGGCGAACACGCAAATCCGTTATGCATGACGGCGGATGGCCTGCACGGGGCCCGGTCGATGGGTTACATATCATCCGGAACTGGCGGCTGCGGCCGCGACAAGATTAAGGGTACCGCGCTCGATGAGCTTCCACTCGATCTACGCCCACGGATTTGCGCGCGTGGCGGCCTGCGTCACTACCTCCCACGTGGCCGATCCCACGGCCAATGCGAAGGCGATCCTGGCGGCGGCCAATGCCTGTCAGCAGCAGTCGGTGGCGGTCGCCGTGTTTCCGGAGCTGTGCCTGTCCGGCTACGCGATCGAGGATCTCGTCAAGCAGGACCCGCTGCTCGATGCGGTCGAGCGCGGGCTCGCCTCAATCGTCGAGGCCTCCTCGGCCTTGATGACCGTCCTGATCGTCGGCGCGCCGCTGCGCTTCGGTCATCGCATCTACAATTGCGCCGTCGTCATTCATCGCGGCAACGTCCTTGGTGTCGTGCCCAAGTCTTATCTGCCGACCTATCGCGAATTCTACGAGGGGCGGCATTTCGCCTCCGGCGCCGGCATGGCCGGAGAGACGATCGCGTTTGGCGGGCTGCACGCACCGTTCGGCGTTGACCTCCTGTTCGCGGCCGAGGATGTTCCAGGCCTGATCATCGGCGTCGAGATCTGCGAGGACATGTGGATTCCGGTGACGCCAGCTTCCGAACTCGCGCTTGCCGGCGCCAGCGTGCTGATCAATCTATCCGGCAGCCCGATCACGATCGGTCGGGCGCGCTCGCGCGCACTGCTGTGCCAATCGACGTCGGCGCGTTGTCTTGCGGCCTACGTCTATTCAGCCGCCGGAGCAGGGGAATCGACCACGGATCTGGCCTGGGACGGCCAGACCTCGATCTATGAGAATGGCGTGCTGCTGGCCGAGGGCGAGCGGTTCCGCCAGGACGGCCAGATCACGCTGGCCGACGTCGATCTCGATCTGCTCAGGCAGGAACGCGCACTGATGGGCACGTTCGACGATAATCGCCGGCAACGCGAAGCCTTTTTCCGGAGGATTACCTTTGCCCTGAAGGCGCCGGCCACCGACATCGGCTTCCTGCGCAAGATCGAGCGCTTCCCGTTCGTGCCGAGCGACGAAGCCCTGCTCGAGCAGGATTGCTACGAGGCCTACAACATCCAGGTCGCCGGCCTCGTGCAGCGCATGCGCGCGACCGGAACCAAGCGCGTGGTGATCGGCGTCTCGGGCGGGCTCGATTCCACCCACGCCCTGATCGTCGCCGCCAAGGCGGTCGACCTGCTCGGACTGCCGCGCAGCAACATCCTGGCCTACACGATGCCGGGCTTTGCCACCGGCAGCGAGAGCAAGACCAACGCACTGGCGTTGATGAAGGCATTGCAGACGGAGTGGCAGGAGCTCGACATCCGCCCCACGGCGACGCAAATGCTGAAGGACATCGGCCATCCCTTCGGCAAAGGCGAGAAGGTCTACGACATCACGTTCGAGAACGTGCAGGCGGGCCTGCGGACCGACTATCTGTTCCGGCTCGCCAACCATCATGGCGGCATCGTCATCGGAACCGGCGATCTCTCGGAGCTCGCGCTCGGCTGGTGCACCTACGGCGTCGGCGACCAGATGGCGCATTATAATGTCAACGCCGGGGTGCCGAAGACGCTGATCCAGCACCTGATCCGCTGGGTGATCGCTTCAAAACAGTTCAGCGACGACGTCAACCGGACGCTTACGTCGATCCTGTCGGCCGAAATCTCGCCCGAGCTGGTTCCAGTCAAGCCCGGCGAGAAGCCGCAAAGCACGGAAGCCTCCGTCGGGCCCTACGAGCTGCAGGATTTCAACCTGTTCTACACGCTGCGGTTCGGCATGCGGCCGTCCAAGATCGCCTTCATGGCGCAGCACGCCTGGAATGATGTCGCCAAGGGCGAATGGCCGCCGGCGTTCCCGACCGATAAGCGCAGGGCCTATGATCTGCCGGAGATCCGGCGCTGGCTGGAAGTGTTCCTGCGCCGCTTCTTCGCCTTCAGCCAGTTCAAGCGCTCGGCGATGCCGAACGGGCCGAAGGTTTCGGCCGGCGGCTCATTGTCGCCGCGCGGCGACTGGCGCGCGCCGTCGGATTCCAGCGCGGCGGCATGGCTTGAGGATCTCGAGCGGAACGTTCCGAAGTGATTGAGACGGCTGATCGGGCAGGGTAGCTCCAGAACGCGGGCAGGGTAGCTCCAGAACGACTTCGCGCCGCGCGGCCCCAGGCCGGCGGCGCGAAATTGCGTTCAATCTAGAAAGTGCCGAGGTCCGGAGTGCCTAGGAGTCCGGACCTCGTCACCTTGCCCCAGCCTTTGATCCCCCCGCCCCATGCGGTCCCCCAACCCCATGTAGCGCGATCAGAAGGTGATGCCCCTGGAAGGCCGCCGATCGATGCGCGCGATGTACGCGAAGTATGGTTAGGATTCCATTCCGGATCACTACGGACACGAACGCGCTTGATGCTGCACGCTGGTGCATTCGTCCGCATCTGCTGCGATCACTGCTGCCTGAATTCGATGCAGGCGATCGGCGGGGATGTCCACATCAGCGCATCGCCGCGGCACCTGCATTTCACGGGCCTGTCACTTAACTGGTCTAGCGCTGCTCCCGTCATCGCTGACGGTCAAGGAGCAAGCCATGTCGAAGCCGGTGCTGGGCGCAGCATTGTCCATCAAATCGATCCCTGCTCACCGCGACTGGCTTCTGGAACGGCAGCGCGATCTCGAAATCCAGGATTTTTTCCGCGCGGATTTGCTTGACGGCGATTGGCGGAGTGCGGCCAGCGAGATCAAGCAGATGCTCTCGGGCCATACCGGCCGGCTCGGCATTCACGGCCCGTTCTGGGGCTTCAAGATCGACAGCCATGATCCCTTGATCCGCAAGGCGGTGACGAAGCGGCTGCTTCAGGGCCTCGATGCCGCGGAATTCCTCGGCGCGACGCAGATGGTGATCCATTCGCCGTTCACGACCTGGGACCACAACAATCTCGACCTCTATCCTGATAACCGCGGCAATCTCGTCGAACGCGTCAAGACGACGCTTGCCGAGGTGATCGCGCGCGCCGAGACGATCGGCTGCGAGGTCGTCATCGAGAACATCGAGGACAAGGATCCGCGCGACCGCGTGCGCCTCGCCAAGGCGCTCGAAAGCAACAAGGTCCGCGTCTCCCTCGACACTGGCCACGCCAACTATGCCCACATTTCCACCGGCGCTCCGCCGGTCGATTACTACGTCGAAACCGCCGGCGACATGCTGACGCATGTGCACCTCCAGGACACCGACGGCTTTGCCGACCGGCACTGGGCGCCAGGCGAAGGCAACATCCCGTGGGTGGCCGTGTTCCGCGCGCTGGGCCGGCTGACCTCCAACCCGCGGCTGATCCTCGAACTCCGCAATCACGACGACGTTCGCGCCGGCGCTGCCCATCTGGCCGCGCTCGGTCTCGCTGAATAACCGGCATCACAAAGGTCAGGGCTTATCGTCATGAGCAAACTCACCCGTCGCACCATCCTGAAGTCCGGCGGCGTTGCCGCGGGCACGCTTCTCCTGCCGCGCTTCGCGATCGGGCAGGCCGACAACCGTCCGTCGGTGACGATTGCCGTTCAAAAGGTGACGAATTCGAACGTGCTCGACGTGCTGCGCGAGCAATCGAACGTCGGCGAGCGCGTGTTCTTCTCCTCGATCTGGGAGGGCCTGATCTCCAAGAACTGGCGCGGCAGCCTGGAGGCCGTGCCGGGCCTCGCCACCGAGTGGCGCCGCATCGACGACCAGACCGTCGAGGTGAAGCTGCGCCAGGGCGTGAAGTTCCACAATGGCGACGAGCTGACGGCCGAAGACGTCGTCTTCACCTTCAGCCGCGAGCGTATGTTCGGCGAGACCGAGGCCAAGAGCCGCTCGACCATCCAGGCCTTCGAGAAGATCCCGACGCCGCGCCCGGGCAAGGAATTGCCGCCTGACGTGCCGGCGGTTGCCCGCCGCATCTGGCCGGACCTCGTGCGCGTCGATGCCGTCGACAAGTACACGGTGCGCTTCTACAACGCGACGCCCGACGTCACGATCGAGGGCCGGCTGTCGCGCTACGGCTCCGACATCATGAACCGCCGCGCCTGGGAGCAATCCGCGAGCTATCTCGACTGGGCGCGCAAGCCTGTTACGACCGGCCCGTACAAGGTCGTCGAGCTCAAGCCCGACGTGTCGCTGACACTCGAAGCGCATGACGAATATTGGGGCGGCCGGCCGCCGCTCAAGCGCATCCGTTTCCTCGAAGTGCCCGAGGTCGCGAGCCGCATCAACGGGCTGCTGTCGGGCGAATACCAATTCGCCTGCGACATCCCGCCGGACCAGATTGCCGGAATCGAGAAGAACGCGGCGTTCGAAGTGCAGGGCGGCACCATCCTCAATCACCGCCTGACCGTGTTCGACAAGAACCACGCCCAGCTCGCCAATCCCCTGGTGCGCCGCGCCTTCACCCACGCGATCGACCGCCAGGCGATCGTCGACAGCCTGTGGGCCGGTCGCACCCGCGTGCCGAAGGGCCTGCAGTGGGAATTCTATGGCGACATGTTCAACGCCGACTGGAGCGTGCCGGCCTATGATCCGAAGCTCGCGCAGGATCTGTTGAAGCAGGCCAACTACAAGGGCGATCCGATTCCCTATCGCCTGCTCAACAACTACTACACCAACCAGGTTGCGACCGCCCAGGTGCTGGTCGAGATGTGGAAGTCGGTCGGCCTCAACGTCCAGATCGAGACCAAGGAGAACTGGTCGCAGATCATGGAACGCGCGCCGACCCGCGCGGTACGCGACTGGTCGAACTCGGCTGCCTTCAACGATCCCGTCTCGTCGCTGGTCGCCCAGCACGGCCCGAACGGCCAGCAGCAGCAGATCGGCGAGTGGTCCAACGCCGAACTGAACAAGCTTTCGGAGTTCATTGAGACCTCGACCGACCGGGCTGCGCGCAAGAAGGCGTTCCGCCGCATGCTCGAGATCGCCGAGCGCGAGGATCCCGCCTATACGGTGCTGCACCAGAACGCGACCTTCACCGCGAAGCCGAAGTCGATCAAGTGGAAGGCGTCGCCGGCATTCGCGATGGATTTCCGCGCCGGCAATTTCGAGGCGTAAGTGGTGACGCCGCTGGTCAGCATCCAGGGCCTCAGCGTCGCCTTCAATGGCGTGGCGGTCCTGCGCGGCGTCGATCTCGCTTTGCAGAAGGGCGAGGCCCTCGGCCTCGTCGGCGAGTCCGGCTCCGGCAAGTCGGTGACGTGGCTTGCTGCGCTCGGCCTCTTGCCGCGGCATGCAAAAGTCTCGGGCTCCGTGCGGCTCGACGGACGCGAGATCCTCGGCGCAGCCGCGGGTGAGCTCGACCGGGTGCGGGGCGGGCGGGTCGCCATGATTTTTCAGGATCCCGCAAGCGCGCTCAATCCGGTGCTCACCATTCGCAAGCAGCTCTGCGAGGCTTTGGCGCTGCATCGCGATCTCTCGGGCGAGGCGGTGAAGGCCGAAGCGCGGCGGCTGCTCGATCTTGTCGGCATTCCCGATGCGGCGCGGCGGCTCGAAGCCTATCCGCACGAATTCTCGGGCGGCCAGGTCCAGCGCATCATGATCGCGATGGCGCTGGCCGGAAATCCCGATCTC
Source organism: Bradyrhizobium sp. 63_E2_N1_3 (assembly GCF_052076005.1). NCBI lineage: Bacteria > Pseudomonadati > Pseudomonadota > Alphaproteobacteria > Hyphomicrobiales > Nitrobacteraceae > Bradyrhizobium > Bradyrhizobium sp. 63_E2_N1_3. Next base: position 4,639,494 of record NZ_CP197235.1, read on the forward strand.
CTCGTCGCGGACGAGCCGACCACGGCGCTCGACGCCACCATCCAGGCGCAGATTTTGGAGCTGCTCTCGACCATCCGCCGCGAGATGAGCATGGCGATGGTGCTGATCAGCCATGATCTCGGCGTCGTCGCGGAAAACTGCGACCGCGTCGCCGTGATGTATGCCGGCCGCATCGTCGAGCAGGCGCCCGCCAACCAGCTCTTTGCCGATCCGGTGCATCCCTACGCGCAGGGCCTGATCGGCGCACTGCCGCCGCTCGACGGACCGCGTCGACGTCTCACGGCCATTCCGGGGACCGTTCCCGATCCCGCGCACATGCCAAGCGGCTGTGCCTTCGCGCCGCGCTGCGTGCTGGCGGCCGAGCCGTGCGGACTTGCCGTGCCGAGCCTCGCGCCGATCGCGAACGATCGCGTGGTTGCCTGCATCCGTGCCGGGGCCTCGCGCCGCGCGCTGCTCGGGATCGCCGCCGAATGAGCGGGCCGCTCGTCGAGGTGTCCTCGATCTCGCGCAGCTACGCGATGCGCTCCGGGATGTTCGGCCGCAGCACAGCGGTTCACGCGGTCGACGGCTTGTCACTTGCGATCCGCAAGGGGGAGACGCTCGGCCTCGTCGGCGAGTCCGGCTCGGGCAAGTCGACCACGGGTCGTATCGTGCTTGGCCTCGAGCCGCCCGATCGCGGCGAGGTGCGGTTCGACGGCAAGGTGATGGCCGCGCCAGGCACGAAGGCGTGGCGCGCGCAGCGGGCGCGCATGCAGATGATCTTCCAGGATCCGCTGGGGGCGCTTGACCGGCGATTACCGGTCGCCACCCAAATCCGCGAGCCCCTGGACATTCACGGTCTCGGCACGCCGGCCGAACGCGAGGAGCGTGTCCGCGAATTGCTGCGCGCGGTCGAGCTGACACCGGCGCATGGCGCGCGCTATCCGGGCGCGCTCTCCGGCGGCCAGCGTCAGCGTATCGTGCTAGCGCGGGCACTGGCGACAAAGCCGGATTTCCTCGTCTGCGACGAGCCGGTCAGCGCGCTCGACGTCTCGATCCAGGCGCAGGTGGTGAACCTGCTTTGCGATCTTCAGGCGCAGCTCGGGCTGACGCTGCTGTTCATCAGCCACGATCTCCGAGTCGTGCGGCAGATCAGCAATGTCGTCGCCGTGATGTATCTCGGCCGCATCGTCGAGATCGGCAGCGCCGACGATCTCTTCGCGCGTCCCGAACACCCCTATACGCAGGCGCTGGTCTCGGCGTCACCTGCGCCCGGCCGCCGCAGTGCGGGCCGCATCGTGCTGGCAGGCGATCCGCCGAACCCGGCGGCGCGGCCGCAAGGCTGTGCCTTCCATCCGCGCTGCCCGCGCGCTATCGCGCGCTGCGCGAGCGAGGTGCCGGCGCTGTCGGCCGTCGGTGGTGACAGGCAAGTCGCCTGCCATCTCGTGACGGGGCCGCAGGCCGAGACGCGGGACGCGGCCTGATGGGACGCTATCTTGCCATTCGGATCGGACGCGCGGCGCTGACGATCGTGCTCGTCGTCACCTTCGCCTTCGTGGTGCTGCGGCTCTCCGGCGATCCCGCGCTGATGATCCTGGGACCTGAGGCGCCGCCGGAAGTGCTCGCTGCTTTCCGCAAGGCCTGGGGGCTCGATGATCCCATCTGGTTCCAGTACCTCGACTACTTCGGCGCCATCGCCAAGGGCGAGCTCGGTCGCTCCATGCGCGACGGGCGGCCGGCGATCGAACTCGTGCTGGAGCGGATTCCGGCAACGCTGGCGCTGACGCTGCCGGCGTTCTTCTTCAAGGTCGCCCTCGGCATTCCCGCCGGCATCTACGCGGCGCTGCACCGCGGCTCGGGAATCGATCGCGCCGTGATGATGACGGCGGTCGCCGGCTTCACCGTGCCGAGTTTTGTCCTTGCGTTGCTGCTCGTGCTCGTCTTCGCCGTTCAGCTCGGCTGGTTGCCGTCGGGCGGGCAGGACAGCTGGCGTCACGCCATCCTGCCAATCGTGACACTCAGCCTCGGCGGCGCCGCGGTGCTGGCGCGCTTCACCCGCAGCGCCATGCTGGAGGTGCTGGGCCAGCCCTATATCCGCACCGCCTCGGCCAAGGGCGTGCCGTGGCGCAAGGTGGTGACGTCGCATGCGCTGCCGAACGCGGCGATCCCGACCGTCACCATCCTCGGCTTCATGGTGGGCACGCTGATCGCGGGCGCGGTCGTGGTCGAGAGCGTGTTTGCCTGGCCCGGAGTAGGGCGCCTGCTCGTCGTCGCCGTCGCCAACCGCGACCTCGCCGTCGTGCAATGCATCCTGTTGCTGGTCGCGATGACCATGGTCACGTCCAATCTGATCGTCGACTTCCTCTATGGCTTCCTCGATCCGCGCCTCCGCGCCAAGGGAGCCCACGCATGACCGATGCGACGCTGAAGGATACGGCTGTCCGCCGTCGCATCAGCCTTCCCGCGATCCCTGTCTCGGTCGCACTCGCGATCAGCTGGATCGTCGCCATGTTGGTGATCGGGGCGTTCGCCGAGAAAATCGCGCCTTACAGCTTCACCCAGCTCGACCTGCGCAACCGGCTGGCTGCGCCCGGCAATGTCGCGCACTGGCTCGGCACCGACGAGCTCGGCCGCGACGTGCTGTCGCGGCTCCTCGTCTCGATCCGCATCTCGCTGTTAATTGCGTTCGGCGCGACTGCGATCTCGGCGATCGTCGGCACCACGCTCGGCTTTCTCGCCGCGCATTTCCGCGGGGCCGTCGAGCAGTTCGTGCTGATGCTGACCGACTTCCAGGCCAGCATGCCGTTCCTGATCATGGCGCTCGCGGTGCTCGCCTTCTTCGGCAATTCGCTGCCGCTGCTGATCGGCCTGATGGGGCTGTTCGGCTGGGAGCGCTATGCCCGCATCGCCCGCGGCCTCGCCATCTCCGCCAATGCGCAAGGCTATGCCGCGGCCGTCCGCCAGCTCGGTGCGACGCCGTCGCGGATTTATCTTAGGCATATCCTGCCCAACATCGCCTCGACCCTGATCGTTTCGACGACGCTGGTTTTCCCCGAGGTGATCCTGATGGAATCCGGCCTGTCCTTCCTCGGCCTCGGCGTGCAGCCGCCGATGACCAGCCTCGGCAACATGGTCGGCTATGGCCGGGAGTACCTGACCCGGGCGCCCTGGATCATGCTGGCGCCGGCGACCACCATCGTGATCACCACGCTGGCCGTCTCCGTGATCGGCGACTGGCTGCGCGATCGGCTCGACCCGACCCTGCAATAGGGCGACTGGCCTGACGCATGCGTCGATTTGCCGTCGGACACCCGTTTCTAGCCTTGGACCTCCGGCGTCCTGCCGCGCCCGAGCGCGAATTGACCGACCGGGCCCTCGATATGGAATTCCAACTCCGTCATTTTCGCGAACAGATCGATGTTGGTGCTGCCAATGGCGCAGCCGCCGAGGCCCATATCGGTCGCCGCCAGATAAAGCGTCTGAATCAGGCTGCCGACATCCTTCAGGATCAGCGAATATGCGATTGAGCTGTATTTCCAGGAGACCCGCCCAAAACGCGCCGCGATCGTGATGAGGATTTGTGGCTGACCCGGCGCGTCCATGGCGAACTGGGCAGCCGCCAAATGCGCCTGGAGTTGTTGGGGGGAGGCGCTGATCGCGACGAGCGCGTGGCTCCCTGCATCGTAGTGGTAGAGTCCGCGCGCAAGCCCGTCGCAGTTCGCGACGGTAAGGTACAATTCTAGCTCGTACGCGCTGCCCGCCGACGGATAAGGCCTCGTGCTGTAGGTGACGTCGGAACCGCCTTCGAAATACGGCTCGCTCTTCCATTCGGACAAGACGCGCGCGCTGGTGTCGAGAAACTGCGCGAGTTCGCCGAGCGTGACCGGATTCTTGTCGTCGAAATCCCGTGTTGAATGGCGTTCGCGCAACAGCTTGGGGAAGCGGGAGTTCGGCTCAGGGGAGGAGAATTTGCGCAGGTCAATCTTGCTGCCGGCCCAGGGCGGACGCACCGCCGGCGACGGCGGAACGATGCCGGCATAGGTGAAGGCGGCGCCGACCGGATTGGCTTGCCGACCCTCCGTGCTCCGCGTGTGAAACACCAGATCGTGGAAATCCCAGAGTACGAGGTTGCCGTCGCCTTCGTTCACCCTCAGGCCTTCTCCGTCTTTCGCATCGAGCTTGAGCAGGATCTGGCTGTCCAGCAACAGTTCGAGCAGATGGAGGGTGGGGGAAGCTACCTTCTGGTTGAGCTTGCCGATCTTCCGAGGCTGCGACAGCGCAGCAAGGGTCGCGGCGATGGCGGGATCGCCAATCCGGAACAACGCGCCGGCGCGTGGCGATTCCAGCACCAGCTCGTTGCCGCGCCGGCGCAGAAAGGCAAAGCGCGATAGCACAATGGTGTCACGACTGCCCAGCTTCGCGCGCTGCGGCCAGTATTCGGGGACTTGGGGCTCGATGACCACGAAGTCCTGCGTGTTACGCGAAGAGGAGAGGCGGTATTCCAGAAGCCCCTGCCGGGCCAGGCGACGCACCAGGGCGTCGACGTCTCTCGCGATGGCGCTCTTGCCTGCAAAGGACGCGAGCGGAAGGCCGGTGCTCAGATGTCGCGCGCAGTCCATCGCGGCCGCGCTGAATTGTCCGAGGTTGACGGAATAGTCGCCCAGAATGGCGGTGATGTTTCCGTCCGGCTGCATCTGGAGGGAGAAATGATGGCTCAATCGGGCGGCAATGTCTGGCGCGATCTTCCTGGTCGGCTTTTTCCGGGGAGCGCGCACGAAAGAGCAACCCTTCAGGTGTGTGGAAGGAATGAAGTCAGATCGCTTTCCGGTCGCGGCCGGTCCAGCAATCCGAGCTTCACCGGCACATCGTAAAGGCGACCCGGTGCGAAACGGCGATAGAAATGACGCAGGCCGGGAACGAGCACTCTGACGACCGGAACCTCGACGTCGGGACGTGTCTGGTCGAGGACGAGGAAATCGTAGCCAGCACGGGCGGCAATCTCGACGCAGGCGACGACCTGGTCACGCGTATTGTCGTGAAGCTTGAGGCTCGGCGCTGGGGGGACGATCGGGTGGTCGCTCGGTGTCAGGAACGGGTAGTCTTCCAGGCGCAGCGGCGTGACACCGTCGAGGGTCGGCTTCTCGCCGCTTGCGCCGCCCATCATGCCGACGGACATAAATTGGGTCAGTTCGGTGAGGGATCGCAGCAGCGCTATATGGCGGTCGAAATGCGCGCCGGAACCGAACTCGATATTCTCGTGTCCATTCTGCATCCAGTGCATGATCGCCACGTAAGTCGGAATGCCGAGGTCGGTGGTGATGTCGAGCACCCACAGCTTGCGCCCGGCTTCCGCAAATTGAGCCTGGAGATCCCGAACATAGAAATCGTCGAATCGCCCGAGATCGACCTCGGCGCGTTGCACCCGGTTGTACCACCAGATCGCGTAGGCATCGCGCTCGATCAGTTCGAGGAAGCCCTGAACGATGGCTTCGTCGCGGGTGTTGCCGGCCGCGCAGCCGTTGGAATCCGTATGAAAGCCGCCATAGAAGAAGTACAGGAGGCCGGTCGGCAGATATTTGAAGCGTTTGTCGCGCAACGACGAGACCGGCGACCACTCGGTCTTCGTCGAGGGATCGAACGGCTCGGGCACCGGATGGGGATCGTCCGGCTGCTGCAGAAACCTGGTCTTGAACTGCGTTTCGCTGAAGAGCTGGACATCGTTGGGAAGAAGCGCGTCGCCAGGCGCGAAATCGACAAAGCGGCGCGTCGTCCTGATCTCATCGCCCTGGAAAATGCCCGAATAGCGTTCGATCGATTCCATCAGCGCGCTGGCTTCACCCTGCTCGGCGGTCGAGCCCTTGCCAAAACTGCCGCCGCTCAATCCGGACCTGAGCTGGTCGATGCTGTGGGCCGGCGCGGAGAAATTGTGCTGGGCGAAGTAATTGGTGTTCATCGGCAGGTCGACGTCGATCCGCTCGAGCCGGGTGACCACGCCGGTCAGCGGGCTCACATGCTTGCGGAAGCGCGACACCGTCGACCGCGACGTCACGGTGCGATATCCACCGCTGGTCATGACGAGTCTCTTGCCCTCGGCAATCTCGACCAGGGCCGGAGATCGGCGCGGGTTGTTCAGCTTCCTGCTGCCGCAGGTCGGACATTGCGGACGTCGCGTCACGTAGTGCTTGGCGATGGCGGCGCCGGTCAGGTCTAAGCTTGCGATGTGATCGCACAAATCGGTGCGAAAATCCGAGGCGATTGCCTTGGCGATCTCGACCGCCGCAAAATGGATTCCAGTCTTGCCGACGCTTTCCCTGACGAGAGGCGATATGGCAACCGCACGCGCCGGTCCCCGGTCAAGAAACCCCTTGATCTCCCGGTTGCGGATCATGCGATCGAACAGGCAGGTCCAGCAGGCGCTCTCGCCCGGTTTGAACATGGGCCCGACCAGCGGAAACGCGCCGGATGGCTGTACCAGCAACCAGGACGTCTTGCCGGCCACACGTTCCTGGTTCAATTCAGCAAGTCGCCCGTCAAGATAATCGTTCACCAGCGTGATCGTGAGCTTCGGCGAGCGCTTGGCGATTTGAACGCCGAGCTTACCCAAGGCCGCGGTCAGCTCCTTGGCGCCTTTGACGTCAATCGACTCGACCTGAACGGGGCAATTGCGAAGATTTTGTTCCGCGATCTCCAAGGGCATGCCGAGGCTTGCCAGGAAACCGCCGACGGCGTCGTCGAACGCTTTCGGGGTCCGCGCAACGACATATCGGCGATCGAGCAGCCGCTTGATTGCTTCCTCGATCTTGTCGGCCGGGAAGCGCTTCGAAAGCTGGCGAATGATCTCCGACCCGGTCTTGCCGTGTTGCCCGATCGCAGTGGCGAGGGCGCAGTAGAGCTCGCCGTGCAGGAAGAATTTGCGGTTCTCGGAATAGAGACAAACCGCATCGGGAGGCAGCAAGTAAGCGGTGAAATTCGGTGCAAATCGGAGAATGTCTTTGCGGGTCTGCCGCGCAACGCGGGTCTTGCGAGTTGCAGTCATTGAGTCAGCACGCTGATCCTGTTGCCGTCACGCTAGATCCCCGGCGCAAGATGGATCGTCGCGACCGCGCGCCGGCATTTTCCCAGAGAATTGAAACGAATTCAGCCGTCACCCGCAAGCCGCCGATGCAAGCGTCGTAGCGAATTCAAGCAATTGGCCGGACCCTTTCTTGAGGCCGGCCAATGACCTATCAACCCGTGAATTTGACATTCGGAATGCGCCGGGGTCTAGCACACGCGGCAGCGGCCCCACGATGCGCAGCAACCCGCGCATGATACGGCGCATCCCACCACACCAACGCCACAGCCGACAGCACAGCCAACTGCACAACCCGCACATCGGCAACCGACGCCACATCGGCAACCACGGCAAGCCCGACAGCCTCCGCAGCCGCGGCAACCGCCGCATCCGCGCCATGCCAGCTGCACGCGGCTACCGGCGTTTTCCTTGTCGAAGAGATGGAAGGTGGCCAGGCTGACGTCAGCCATTTCCTCTTCATCGAGCGTGATTGCCTGGCCCGTTCCAAGGTGCGGCAATTGTTGTACGTCGGGTGTCGGTACGGCGGACGCCGATGCGCCTCCCGCCAGCGAGAACGTCAACCCGGCGGCTCCGAACGCCGGCACGGCGACTTTGCTTACTCGCTTCTTCCCTTTAGAAGTCTTCTTCGCCTGCCGCATGGTCGAACCTCCGAGCATTGCAAGAAGTATCCCAGCCGCGGTAAGTCTACGCCCAGGAAATAACGCGGGCAACAATTACGCGCACAAAAGCGCGGGGCTGCACGTTCGGGATGTATTCATCTTCATGAACGGCAATCAGCACGGCCGGTTGACACAACGCGTCAACGATCCACGCTCTCGGTGCGCGCGCAACTTGGTGCAGTGCCGCAATCGCTTCCAGGTTTGAACGGAGAGATCGGCGTGGCGGATCAACTCGGACGTTTCGCTTGGTACGAACTGCTGACCACGGACGTCGCGGCGGCGGGCGCATTCTATCGCAAGGTCGTCGGCTGGGGCGTGACGGATGAATCGACTCCGGAACTGCCTTACACGATGCTTCGTAACGGCGGCACCCCGCTGGGCGGCCTTATGGACATCCCGGAAGAGGGGCGGAGATCAGGGGCAACGCCGAGATGGATGGGTTACGTCGCTGTCGACGACCTGGACGGGGCTGCCGCGCAGATCAGGCGTCTCGGAGGCACGATCTTTGTGCCGCCGACCGACACCAATATTGGCCGAATAGCAGTCGCTGCCGATCCGCAGAAAGCGACGTTCGGGCTGATCGAGAAACCGACATATGGCCGATGGAAACCGGGCCGGCTGGACGAGCCCGGGCGCGTAGGCTGGCATGAGCTATTGGCCGCCGACCGGACCGTGATCTTCGATTTCTACAGAGAACTATTGGGTTGGCAGAAAGCCGACGCTCAAACCGATCCAGCGGACTGGTATCAATTGTTTTCGGCCGGCGGGCAAACGGCCGGCGGCATGCTGACCAAACTTTCGAGCGTAGCGCAGCCATGTTGGCTGCATTACTTCAATGTCGACGATATCGGCGCTGCGACGAAGCATGTGAATGCTGGTGGAGGCCGGATCCTCCAGGGTCCGATCGAATTGCCTGATGGCTGCTGGATCGCACGATGTGTGGATCCCCAGGGCGCCCTGTTTGCACTGCAGGGTGCCCAGGGTCATGCAGGCATCGAGCCATTCTCGGCCTCGGAAGTTGGGTGGTCCGCCAAGTGGGGCGGCATTGCCTCCCAGGGGAGAATTGTGCTGCCCAAGCCGAAGCGCTAGCTACGGCAGCGTCCGTCCGGCGCTGGCGCGACACTGCAATAACCCGCGCCGGGAGCAGGGGAGGCCTGCGCGGGGCCGATCCGGGCCGTTTCGGGGCAAGTTCCCGTTGCGCGCGCCCAGCCCGTGCGCTATCCGGCCGGAAAGGCCTGAGGCGGCTTCCATTTTTCCGCCCGGCTGACCCAACCGAGGACGGAAACCGCCATGCCAGCCTATCGCTCCCGCACCACCACCCACGGCCGCAACATGGCGGGCGCCCGCGGCCTCTGGCGCGCGACGGGCATGAAGGATGCCGATTTCGGCAAGCCGATCATCGCGGTCGTCAACTCTTTCACCCAGTTCGTGCCCGGCCACGTCCACCTCAAGGACCTCGGCCAGCTCGTCGCCCGCGAGATCGAGCAGGCCGGCGGCGTCGCCAAAGAATTCAACACCATCGCGGTCGATGACGGCATCGCCATGGGCCATGACGGCATGCTCTACAGCCTGCCGTCGCGCGAGCTGATCGCCGACAGCGTCGAATACATGGCCAACGCGCACTGCGCCGACGGCCTCGTCTGCATCTCCAACTGCGACAAGATCACGCCCGGCATGCTGATGGCCGCGCTGCGGCTCAACATCCCCGCCGTGTTCGTCTCGGGCGGCCCGATGGAGGCCGGCAAGGTCACGCTGCAGGGCAAGACCAAGGCCGTCGACCTCATCGACGCCATGGTGGCGGCCGCCGACTCCAAGGTCAGCGACGAGGACGTCAAGGTGATCGAGCGCTCGGCGTGTCCGACCTGCGGCTCCTGCTCGGGCATGTTCACGGCCAATTCGATGAATTGCCTGACCGAAGCGCTTGGCCTCGCATTGCCCGGCAACGGCACGGTGGTGGCGACCCATGCAGACCGCAAGCGCCTGTTCGTCGAGGCCGGCCACACCATCGTCGATATCGTGCGCCGCTATTACGAGCAGGACGATGCCTCCGTGCTGCCGCGCAACGTCGCCAACTTCAAGGCGTTCGAGAACGCGATGACGCTGGATATCGCCATGGGCGGCTCGACCAACACCGTGCTGCATCTGCTGGCGGCGGCCCATGAAGGGCAGGTGGAGTTCACCATGCAGGACATCGACCGGCTGTCGCGCCGCGTACCCGTGCTGTGCAAGGTCGCGCCATCGGTCGCCGACGTCCATGTCGAGGACGTGCATCGCGCCGGCGGCATCATGGGCATTCTGGGCGAGCTCGACCGCGCCGGCCTGATCGACACCTCGGTCTCGACCGTGCACGCGCCGACCATGAACGACGCGCTGGAGCGCTGGGACATCAAGCGCTCCAAGAGCGAGTCTGTCCGCACGTTCTTCCGCGCTTCGCCCGGCGGCATCCCGACGCAGGTCGCCTTCAGCCAGGAGCGCCGTTACGACGAGCTCGATAGCGATCGCGAGAAGGGTGTGGTCCGCAACCTCGAGCATGCCTTCAGCAAGGATGGCGGTCTCGCCGTGCTCTGCGGTAACCTCGCGCAGGACGGCTGCATCGTGAAGACCGCGGGCGTCGACGCCTCGATCCTGAAATTCTCCGGCCCCGCGCGCGTGTTCGAGAGCCAGGACGCCGCTGTGGAAGGCATTCTGGGCGGCAAGGTCGTCGCCGGCGAGATCGTGGTCATCATCTACGAAGGTCCGCGCGGCGGCCCCGGCATGCAGGAGATGCTGTATCCGACGAGCTACCTGAAATCGATGGGCCTCGGCAAAGCCTGCGCGCTCGTCACCGACGGACGCTTCTCCGGCGGCTCGTCCGGCCTCTCGATCGGCCATCTGTCGCCGGAAGCGGCGGAAGGCGGCAACATCGGTCTGGTGCGCACCGGCGACCGCATCGCCATCGACATCCCGAACCGCAGCATCAGCCTGGAGGTCTCCGATGAGGAGCTCGCCAAGCGCCGCGTGGCGGAAGAGGCCAAGGGCGATGCCGCCTGGCAGGCTGTGGGCCGCAAGCGCAACGTCTCGACCGCGCTTCAGGCTTACGCAGCACTCACCACCAGCGCCGCACGCGGTGCGGTGCGTGAGGTAAAGCGGCGCACGAAGTAAGCGCTGTACCGTCCGCGCCTCGCGCGCATGGTCAACAAGTTCTGAACGGCCGGCGAAAGCCGGCCGTTCGCATTAAGGATGCCTCGACGAAGTTCGGCAACTCGGGATGTTGCAGCGTATACTGCTCGCGACCTTCGCAAATCCATTTTGGGCAACTGGGGCACCACCACAATGTCTCGTACTCTCGCTATCGCTTTCTCAACAGTCGTCGCCGCGATTTCCATGACGAGCGCGGCCTCTGCCGGCTGCTACAATTGCTACGCGCCGCCGCCGTGCCAGACCTGCTACCAGCAGCAATACGTGCAGCCGCAATACCGCACCGTCGACGAGACCGTGATGGTTGCTCCCGGCGCTACCGTCGCGCACCGCACGCCGGCGCAGTACCGCACCGTGATGGTGCCGCAGACCGTGATGGTGGCACCGCCGAGCGTCCAGTACGAACGCGTCCCGCCGCAATACGCCACGCGCCAGCGCGTCGAGATGGTTTCGCCGGGGTATTCCTATTACGCGCCGGTGCAGATGGGCTGCGCGTCCTGCGGCTACTGAGCCAACGCAGCGACGAAGAGTTTCGGGCGGCGCTCCTTTGGGGGCGCCGTTTTCTTTTGAGGCAGCAAACGAGGCCCGGAAATGGACGCGAATCCAACCGGGCCTCGCAACCAGCGACGCCCTGGGCGGTGTCGCCAGTGTCCGGGATTGCTGAGGGGCGGCGTGTGTCGGCGGCCGACATGTTGCGAAGCTAGACGAACAGGCTGACGCTCGCCTGACAGATCGCACGCGGCGGAAACTTCAGGCCTGGGGTGAGGGCGCGCGTTTGGAGGTGCCGGTACCAACGGACGGTGGCGCGACGCGCCGCCGCCATTTCTCTCGATGCTGGAGCTCTCGTACCGGCCGCGTATTAGGACAGCTTCAATGCCATGTGAATTACACCGGGTTCGCGGGTCGTTGCTGGCTTGAAGCCAAACTTGTCGAAGACGCGGAGCATCGCCGCGTTCTCCGGTAACACCTCCGCGGTCAACTCCGTCAATCCGGCCTCGCGGGCGATAGCGATCAGATGGCACGTCAGCAGCCCGCCAACGCCACGTCCCTGCCAGGCATCGATCACGACGAAAGCTGCTTCGGCCCGTCCAGGCTCGAATATGACATAGCGACCACCGCCGATGATCATGCTGCGGCTCGCCTCTTCCGTGCACGCAACCAGTGCCACGTGGTTTCTGAAATCGGGTTCCATGAAAAAAGCGCGCTCCCGTTCGGAAAAATGACGCTTCGTCACAAAGAAGCGGCGTTGGAGCGATTGAGCGCTTGTCTCCTCGAGCGCGGCAAGCATGTCGGGCTCGTCCTCGGGGCGAAGCGCCCGGATATCGACCAATCGTCCGTCGCGAAGTCTCTCCTGGCGGCTGTAATTTGCGGCATCCGGCACTTGAGCTCTCCCGCGGCCCGATTGCGGCGCGCCCCCGCGGGGCGGTTGGTCGATCCCGATTGACGCGAACACCGTCGCCAACCGTTGACCTAAATCAACGTCAGCGACCGCCGACCTTTTTGAATGACCTCGCGCGACGACGAGGTCGAACATGGCGATCAAAGACTTAAAGCTGCCTGATGGGCCGATGTCAGGGCTGGTGGCCTCGGCCGTGGAATACATGGTCGATGCGGGACAGCGCAGCGTCCTGTTCCTGGACATCATGCGCCAGCGTGGCGACCAGTATCGCGAGCACGTCGCCCAGACCGCGCCGCATGTGCTGCAATATGCTGCTGAATTGATCACGGACGGCCGGAAGCTGGACGAACCGGTCAACTACGCGCTGGTGCGCATCGTTCCGCCGAAGGATGTTGAGATCGACATGAGCCGGCGTCCGTTCGTCGTGGTCGATCCGCGCGCCGGCCATGGACCCGGCATCGGCGGCTTCAAGGCCGATAGCGAGATCGGCGTCGCCATGAAGGCGGGGCATCCCTGCTACTTCATCGGCTTCCTTCCGGAGCCTATGCCCGGGCAGACCATCGAACGCATTGCGCGCGCGGAAGCGATCTTTATCGAGACGGTCATCAGCCGTCATCCGGACGCCGACGGAAAGCCCTGCGTGATCGGCAATTGTCAGGCCGGCTGGGCCGTCATGATCCTGGCGTCACTGCGGCCGGAATTATTCGGGCCGCTGATCATCGCCGGTGCGCCGCTGGCTTATTGGGCAGGCGTGCATGGCAAATACCCCATGCGCTATTCCGGCGGCCTGCTGGGCGGAAGCTGGCTCACGGCGCTCACGAGCGATCTCGGCGCCGGCAAATTCGACGGCGCCTGGCTGGTGCAGAATTTCGAGAACCAGAACCCGTCGAATACGCTCTGGACCAAGCAGTACAACGTCTACTCCAAGGTCGATACCGAGGCGGAACGCTATCTCGATTTCGAGCGCTGGTGGGGCGGACACGTCAATCTCAATGCCGAGGAAATCCAGTTCATCGTCGACGAGCTCTTCATCGGCAACAATCTCGCAGCCGGCAAGATCGAGATGTCCGACGGCCGCAAGGTCGATTTGCGCAACATTCGTTCGCCGATCGTTGTGTTCTGCTCCAAGGGCGACAACGTCACCCCGCCGCAGCAGGCGTTGGACTGGATCCTGGACTGCTACGCCGACGTCGACGAGATCAGAGCTTATGGCCAGACCATCGTCTATACCGTTCACGAGAGCATCGGCCATCTCGGCATCTTCGTATCCGGCGGCGTGGCCAAGAAGGAGCACGCTGAGTTCTCCAGCAACATCGACCTGATCGACGTGCTGCCGCCAGGGCTCTACGAAGCCACGTTCGAGGCCCGTGGCAACGAGACACTCAATGCGGATCTTGCGGCAGGCCAGTGGGTGATGCGCTGCGAGGCCCGCACGCTGGATGATATCCGCGCGATGGGCGGAAATTCGCCCGAGGACGAGCGGCGCTTCGCTGCGGCCAAGCGTGTCTCGGAGCTCAATCTCTCGGCCTATCAAAAATTCTTGCGGCCGTGGGTGAAGGGCATGGTGACGCCCCAACTCGCGGAATGGGCCCGCAACATGCATCCGCTGCGGCTGCAATACGAGGCGTTCAGCAGCCAGAACCCTTGGATGTCCACGGTCAAATCGGCTGCAGATCGTGTCGAGACAGACCGCAAGCCGGCTTCAAAGGACAATCCATTCCTGTCATTCCAGGAACAAATGTCGAAGCAGATCGTGCACGCGCTGGATAGCTGGCGCGACGCGCAGGAGGCGCTGAGCGAGGCCGTCTTCCTCAACCTCTACGGCTCACCACTGCTCCAGGCCGCGGTCGGCGTCGACCCAAATTCCGTGCCCTCGCGCCGCCAGGAGATGTCGCCGGAGCATCGCGCCATGCTCGCGGCACGGATCGCCGAGCTAAAATCGCACATCGCTGAGGGCGGGCTCCGCGAAGCGGCCCTCCGCGCGCTGCTTTATGTTGGCTCCGCACGCGGCATGGTGGATGAGCGCAGCATCGAGGCGTTGCGGCAGGTCCGGCGTGACCATGCCGGCGCCCGCATGACGCTGTCGGAATTCAAGACGCTGGTGCGTGAGCAGTTCTTCATGCTGCTTCTCGATCGCGAAGGTGCTCTCGCTGCGATCCCGAAATTGTTGCCCGATGACACCAGCCAGCGGCGTGCGGCCTTCGTGGCGATGCGCGAGGTGCTGTCGGCGAGTGAGGACATCACCGGCGAGCGGGCCAATCGCCTGAAGCGCGTCGCCGCGCTGTTCGGTCTGGACGGAGAGGCGGAGTTGACATCGAACGTCGCCCCTTTCGATCCCAAGGCACGGGCGTCGTAACGCGGATTGGCAGGATCGGGAGTGACATCATGTCGGCCGACACGACGCGAACCCAGCCCGGTAGCAAGTATGATCGGTTAATCGCGGCGGCGAAGGGCGCGCCGCCAACGCCGACCATCGTGGTGCATCCTTGCGACGAGACCTCGCTGCGCGGTGCTATCGACAGCGCAAGCGCCGGCATTATCCGGCCCGTGCTCGTCGGGCCCGCGCGGAAGATCAAGGATACTGCCGCCCGGTGCGATCTCGATGTGTCCGGTTTCGAGATCGTTGATGCCGCGCACAGCGACGAATCCGCGGCCAAGGGCGTCGAGCTCATCCATGCCGCCAAAGGCGAACTGTTGATGAAGGGCAGCCTGCACACCGACGAATTGATGCGCGCCGTCACCGCCAAGACCGGTGGCTTGCGCACCGACCGGCGTATCAGCCATGTCTTTGTGATGGATGTGCCTGCCTATGCAGAGACCATCTTCGTGACGGATGCGGCGATCAACATTTTCCCCGATCTCGACGCCAAACGCGACATCATTCAGAACGCGATCGACCTCTACAACCAGGCAGGGTTCGGCAAGACGCCGCGGGTGGCGATTCTGTCTGCCGTCGAGACGGTGACCTCGAAAATCCCTTCGACCATCGAAGCCGCTGCCCTGTGCAAGATGGCCGATCGCGGCCAGATCACCGGCGGCATCCTCGACGGCCCGCTGGCCTTCGACAATGCCATCGATCTGGAAGCCGCGCGGATCAAGGGCATCACATCCGAGGTCGCCGGGCGGGCTCAGATCCTGATGGTTCCGGACCTCGAGTCCGGCAACATGCTCGCCAAGAATCTCGCCTATTTCGCCAAGGCCGATAGCGCCGGGATCGTGCTCGGTGCGCGCGTGCCCGTCGTGCTGACCTCGCGCGCGGATTCGCCACGTGCGCGGATGGCGTCCTGTGCCGTCGCCGCTCTCTATGCTCGTGCCCGGCGCCAGAAGGCGCCGACGGTTGCCGCGTGATCGCCATGGATACGATCCTCGTCGTCAATGCCGGCTCGTCCAGTGTGAAGTTTCAGGTCTATGCGATCGAAGGCGACGGTGCGCTTCGTCGTCAGATCAAGGGACAGATGGACGGTATCGGCAGCCGACCGCGTCTGCGGGCAAGTGGCCCGAGCGGCGACCCGATGGCCGATCGGGCCTATCCGATCGAGGCTGTGGCTGATGTTCCGGCGGCGATGGCCGTTGCCGGCGACTGGCTGCGGGACGAACTTCGCGTCACACCGATCGCGGTAGGTCACCGGGTCGTGCATGGTGGGCCGGACTATTCGCGGCCGGTCCTGATCGACCACGGCGTCGTGTCCCGCCTCGAACGATTTGTGACCCTGGCGCCGCTGCACCAGCCCCACAATCTGGCGCCGATCCGTTCGCTGCTAGCGAATTTCCCGACGCTGCCGCAGGTTGCTTGCTTCGACACCGCGTTTCACCGCACGCATGATGCCGTCGCCGACCATTATGCTATTCCGCATCAACTTCATGCCGAGGGGGTCAGGCGCTATGGCTTTCATGGGCTGTCCTACGAGTATATCGCCCGGACGCTGCCGGGCGTGGCGCCCGATATCGCGAAGCGGCGCGTGATCGTTGCCCATCTCGGCAGCGGCGCGTCGATGTGCGCGCTCAAGGACGGGCGCAGCGTCGAGAGCACCATGGGTTTCACAGCGCTCGATGGCCTCCCTATGGGAACGCGTCCAGGGCAGATTGATCCCGGGGTGGTGATCTATCTTATCTCCGAGAAAGGGATGTCGGCCTCAAACGTGCAGAACTTCCTTTATCGCGACTGCGGATTGAAGGGGCTCTCCGGCGTCAGCAATGACATGCGCGAGCTGGAGGAGAGCGCCGACCCCAAGGCGAAGCTCGCGGTCGACTATTTCGTGTACCGGATCGGTCTCAATGCCGGCATGCTCGCGGCCGCCTTGCAGGGCCTCGACGCCTTCGTCTTCACGGCCGGGATCGGCGAGAATTCGGCGAACATTCGCGCGCGCGTGGTCGAGCAGCTCGGATGGCTCGGCGGCACGCTCGATCCCGTTGAGAACTCCCGCAATTCCAGACTGATCTCGCGTTCCGACAGCCGCATCCCCGTCTACGTCGTGCCGACCGACGAGGAACTGATGATCGCACAGCATACGCTGTCGCTGTTGATGAACGGACAATCGACCAATCCAAGGCAAGAGAGGGTGTCATGATCCCCGTGTTCCCGGATGCAAAGGTTGCCCTGAAGGGCAAGAAGGGCCTCGTCGTGGGCATCGCGAACGACCAGTCCATTGCCTGGGGCTGCGCGAGGGCATTTCGTGCGCTTGGGGCCGATCTGGCCGTCACCTATCTCAACGATCGCGCCAAGAAACACGTCGAACCGCTCGCGCAGGCGCTGGAAGCGCCGATCTTCATGCCGCTGGACGTGATGACGGAGGGGCAGACCGAGGCGGTGTTCGAGCGGATTACGAAGGAATGGGGACAGCTCGATTTCCTGCTGCATTCGATCGCCTTCTCGCCGAAGGAGGCGCTCCATGGCCGCGTGGTGGACGTCGGGCGCGATGGCTTCCTTAAGACGATGGACGTCTCTTGCTGGTCATTCCTGCGCATGGCGCATCTCGCCGAGCCGCTGATGAAGAACGGCGGCACGATGTTCACCATGACCTATTATGGCAGCCAGATGGTGGTGGAGAACTACAATATCATGGGCGTGGCGAAAGCGGCGCTTGAAGCGGCCGTCCGCTACGCGGCCGCCGAACTTGGCCCAAAGGGGATCCGCGTGCACGCGATCTCGCCCGGCCCGCTCGCCACGCGTGCAGCGTCAGGTATCCCGGAGTTCGACGAGCTCATGGACAAGGCGCAGTCCAAAGCGCCGGCGCGCAGCCTGGTCAGCATCGACGACGTCGGCAACGCAACCGCGTTCCTGGCGCTTGATGGTGCCAAGCTGATCACCGGGGGCGTTCTCTATATCGATGGCGGGTATCACATCATCGACTGAGCGCACTCAGCGATAGTGCAGGGCGATCAGCTCGGCGACACAAGCGGGCTTCTTGCCGCCCTCGATCTCGATCACGAGATGATAGTTGACGCGCAAGCCGTCCGGCGGCACGTCCTCGGTTTCAGCGACCGTGACCCGGCCGCGGAGCTTTGAGCCGGCCGGCACCGGCGCCAGATACCGGATGCGATCCGCGCCATAATTCAGCGTATTGCGCAGCCCTTTCAAACCCATCACGGATCGAATGAACAGGGGAGCAAGCGAGAGCGACAGCAGGCCGTGAGCGATGGTGGTGCCGCCGGGCGCTTCCTTCCTGGCGCGGTCCTGGTCGACATGGATCCATTGCTCGTCACAGGTCGCTTCGGCGAATTTATTGATCCGATCCTGGGTCACTTCGATCCAGTCGCTCGCGCCGATCTCGCTGCCGACCGCGGATTTGATCTCGTTGAAGTCGCTGAATATCCGCATGGTCGTGACCTCGTCAGATCGTCATTTCCGGGATGTTGTCAGGAACGACCAATTCGGCCTCTGTCACCGCCATAACCTCGCCAACGCTGACACCTGGAGCGGTCTCGAGCAGCGTCGCCTTGCCGTCGGCAAAACCGATAACCGCCATGTCGGTCACGACCAGATGGACCGGGCGCGCCGAGGTCAGAGGCAAGCTGCATGTCTTGACGATCTTCGACTTGCCCTTCGCGGCATGTTGCATGGCGACGATGACCCGCTTGGCGCCGCTGACGAGGTCCATCGCCCCGCCCATGCCCGGGACCATCTTGCCCGGGATCATCCAGTTGGCGAGAAGCCCATGCGCATCGACCTGGAGGCCGCCGAGCACGGTGACGTCGACATGGCCGCCGCGGATCAGTCCGAACGACATTGCGCTGTCGAAGGTCGCCGCACCCGGCAGCGCGCTGATAGGGCGGCCGCCGGCGTCTGTCAGTGTCGGATGCGCCATGCCTTGCTCGGGAATCGGCCCGGTGCCGATCAGTCCGTTCTCCGACTGAAAGAAGACTTTCAAATCGGCCGGAACGTAATTCGCAACCAGGGTCGGAATGCCGATGCCGAGATTGACGAGGTTTCCGCTCTTCAACTCCCTGGCGACGCGTCGGGCGATGATGATCTGCGGGTCCATGATCTCACCCGTTGGTAATGAGGTAATCGACGAGCGGCGCCGGGGTCACGACGTGATCGGGCGCGATGACCCCGACGGGCACGATGTTCTCTGCAGTGACGATGACCGTGTCGGCAGCCATCGCCATGACCGGGTTGAAGTTGCGGGAGGTCAGTGCGTAAGCGAGATTGCCGAGATAGTCGGCGAGAAACGCGTGAACCAGCGCGTACTGCGCCCGCAATGCCGTCTCCAGCAGGAACGGCTTGCCATCCACCTCGATCTGACGCTTGCCTTCGGCAACCAGCGTTCCGACGCCCGTCGGCGTCAGCACCCCGCCGAGGCCACATCCACCCGCGCGGATGCGTTCGACGAAGGTGCCTTGCGGCACGAGATCGACGGCGATCTGGTTCGCGAGCATCTGCTGCTGCGCCTTCGGATTGAGGCCGATATGCGTTGCCGTCAGCCTTGAGACCAGCGCAGCGTCGAACAGCTTGCCGACGCCTTTGCCGGGAGTAGCGGCGTCATTGCAGATCAGAGACAGGCCGGTCTTGTTCTGCCGCACGAGTTCGTCAAGCAGGCGCTCCGGGGTTCCGACGCCCATAAAGCCGCCGACCATGACGCTCGCACCGGCCGGGATCATCGCAACGGCTTCTTCGACGGAAACGGCCTTCATGGGCGGAACTCCGGTCGGCAGGCGCAGGTGGATACTGGACCGATGTTGGGGGCGGGCAGACTCTCGGCTTTGATCTGCGTCAAGGTTGCAAGGTCATTCGCGCGGGCCAACGCCGACGCCTGCAAGGGTCTCGTGCCAGAGCCTGCGCACCTCGGCATGCCGCCGTTCGAGCGTCGCGTTGACGGCATCCCGGAAAGGTAGGAGGTCCGGGCCCTTCAGGAACAGAATCTGCGCCTGCAACAGCCGGCCGCTCTCGAACTCGATGCGCCGCAGCGCCATCACGAAGGGATCGTTCGCGTTCGCTTCCGTCGGCAGCAGGGCCGCCGGCCGGATCCCGGCATGAACCGCATGCGCGAGCGTCGCGAGGTGAGTGGTCTGCGCGCGGGTGTGATCGGCGATGCCTTCGATCGGGGCGGGGAGCCAGGCCATCTCCCAGGATGCCGCCATCGGGCCCAGCGCGAGGTCCGGGACCCAGGCGGTCGCGCGCATGAGAAGCGAGACGATCTCGCTCTCGCGATAGAACTGCGCGTTCAATTCGGTCTGCCAGGCGGCATCGAATCTCGCGGGCAGGGCGACCGCGAGTTGCCGTGCCAGCGCACCATGCGCAGAAACCAGGAACGCGGCGACCCGCGTCTGCTGGCGCGGCGGCACGCGTCCGTCGGCTGGCAGCGGTCCGAAGAACGCGCTCATGTTGCTGGCCTCTGCACCGGAATCGCGCGCAGATGGTCATAGCCGGCGGGAAACGGCGAAAAGTCTCCGCCGGCATCCTCCGGCGCGATCAAGATCTGCTTGTTGCCCTGCCAGCGGCCAGCCAACACGTCCTCGGCGAAGCGCGCCAACAGGTCGGCTGTTAGTGCGGCCTTTTCGAGCGTGAAGGCGTGATAGGCCCTCGGGATGATGACGAGCGCACTGTCGGGAATTTCCACACGCAACGTCTCGTGCAACGCCCGCGGCGTGAGGAAGTCGAACTCGCCGTTCAGGATCATGGTCGGGACGGATATTGAGGAGAGCTGCGGCGTCAGCGGCTTGAAGTCGAGGAAGGACTCCATCAGGTTCTGAAGGGCGTAGACGTCGTTGACCAGCCAGCCCTGCCGCTTCACGTTGTCGAGCTTGTCCAGCAGCGGCTTCAACCACTGATCAGACAGGTTCATCGGCAGCAACAGATCCTGGAGGTAGCCGGTGCCGCCCAGAATGAGGCCGGTGCGCAAGGCGTTGCCGATCAGTAGCAGTTGTGGTGAAAGCTCGGCAAAGCAGCTCATCGGCACAAGGCCCGACAGCCGCGCGCCATGCTCGATGGCATAGCGCAGCGCGATCAAGCCACCGAAACTGATGCCACTGAGGAAGACCGGACTGTCGCCAAGTTCGCCGATCAGGCGATGCAGCACGGCGATGTGGTCGTCCTGATTAATGAATAGCGCGGGCTTGTCGGAGACGCCCTGGCCGAGCAGGTCGAAGGTAGCGACCCGGAACCGCCGTGCGATCAGCGTGTCGCGATACGTGCCCCAAAGCTCGGAATACTGCGTCAGACCGTTGACCAGCACATAGGCAGGCGCATTCGCCGGTCCGTCGAGCTCATAGCGGATACGATATGAGCCATGACTGAGGAAGGGCATTGCGGGGACCGGCCAGCGTGACGATGACCACGATCCTCAACGCCGGCTCAAGGATTCCATTGAGCTAAATCAAACCTCAGGAGGAGGTGCAGCCTAGCGTTCGCGCAAAATACCGCCAGGAGGGAGTTCGTCATGAACGGGAGAAGCGCACTCAAGCGTTGCTTCGTCAGCCTGATCCTGTTGCTGGTCGGCACCGCGCTCGCGGTCGCCCAGCCGTTCACGCGGCGCTCGTCGCAGATGCAGCATGACGGGCTCAAAAAGACCTATGAGATCGCGAATTTCCGGCTTGGCGGCAAGTACGACCTGGCCAATCCCTCCAAATGGGAGAATGGCGGCGAGGGCGGCGTGACGCTGGAATCGCTCGGGGCAGGCAAGCTGCGTACCGGATACATCGCGATCGGCAACGCGCGGCGCAATGCCGCCGGCGAGATCACCAATGCGGTCGTGATCAATTCCTATTATTCCGGCGATTCCACCGATATGTACGAACAGTGGGTCAAGGGCGCGGCCCTGTCGGGAGGCGTCCCGATCATCGGCCCCGGACGGCCGATCGACACCGACCGCTACTACGTCATCATGGTCGACCCGCTGGGCACGTGGGGCGCGAGCAAACCGTCCGACGGCCTCGGCATCAAGTTTCCGCAGTACAGCTACTACGACATGGTGCAGGCGAACTACCGCCTGCTGCGCGACGAGTTGAAGGTCGCGCGTGTCGCGCTTGTCACGGGCGTCTCCATGGGCGGCACCCAGACCTATGTGTGGGGGGTCATGCATCCCGAATATATCGGCGCCCTGATGCCGATCGGCGGCACCACACAGTCGGACGGTGAAGACCCCGTCGGTAACTGGACCTTCCAGATGATGACGGCCGCGATCGAGGGCGATCCGGTCTGGCAGGCGACCAAGGGTGACTACTACAATCTGCCCAAGGAGAAGCACCCGATGCCGGGTGTGGCGTTCGGCTGGTCGATCCTGGGCATGACGGGCTACGATTTCGGCTTCCGCACGACCCAGAACTGGGCCGCGGTCCAGCCCGAGATATTCTACTGGGATCCGCCGAACGAGAAGGCCGGTCTGAGCGTCACCAACCGTGCCAAGCTCTATGACGCCGTCGATCTCGTCTGGCGCAACCGGGTCGGTGAGACCCATAACGTCAATCCCTATCTCGGCCGCATCCAGTCGCGCACACTGGTGATGCACATCACCAACGATCTCTGGCTGAACTTCAAGCTGGCCCAAAAAGCCGTAGATCGCGTGCCGGGCGCGGACCTGATCGCGCAGGAGAGTCCGGTCGCCCATTACGGCGTGTTCCCGATCATCAACCAGCGCAAGAACGATCCGAAATTCGTCGCTTTCATGGACGACGTCGCGGCCCTTGATCGCGCGGGGATGTTCGTCGACAAGAGTTATCGCGTACCGGGCGTCGCTGAAAACATCGATCCGAGCAAGTCCTTCTGGAAGGACTTCGTGACCTATCCCTATCCGGTCAAATACGCCAACGCCAAGGACAAGATCGGCAACACCTGGCAGATTGGTTACATGGATGAGTATGCCGGCACCGACAAGGATCCCAAGGTCCTCGTCATCATCCACGGCAAGGGCGCATTCGGCGGGCACTACGGCAACATCATGCAATATGCGCTGCGGAGTGGCTTGCGTGTGATCGTGCCGGACTTGCCGAACTACGGCATGTCCGGGCCCGGTAATCTCGATAAGAGCCCGGCGCGCACCATGCAGGATATGCGCGAGGTCATCTACGACCTCGTCGTAAACCAGCTTGGCGTCAAGAAAGCCTATTATCTCGGCCACTCGCTGGGCGGTCAGTTCGTCACGGGGTACGCCCTGACCTGGCCGGATGCGGTGCAGGGCCTCGCGCTCGAAGCACCATCCGGACTCGAGGAATACCCGCGCGACATTACGATCGCGAAAGACAAGAAGGCACCTCTGTTCCAACCGGGACTCGGTCGCAACTTCGACAAGTGGAAGCAGATCTGGGACCAGACCGGCATCCTGGCGGCGGAGAAGGCCCGCGACGAGCAGAGCATTCGTGACTTCTTCTACTTCAAGAAGCGCAACCCCGACACCGGCGTGGTGTCGGCGGCGAAGAGCGGCTACTTCTTCAGCGACAGCGAATATGCGCGCTTCCATACCGAGCAGCGCGTCGGGCTTACCAAGGGCAACCCCAAGGAGCTCGAACAGTGGTGCAACGTCTTCATCTTCGACATCTACACGATCGGAGCCGAGCTCCAGCAGGATGATCCGAAGAACCTTTACGAGCGGGTCACCCAGATCAAGGCGCCGATCTTCCTCGCTTTCGGTGACAAGGAGCCGTTCATCCCGACGCCCGCTTTCAACGGGCTGACCGATCTCGGACGCGACGTCATCACGCCGTTCATGACGCGCATGACCAACGCCGGCAACCGGCCGATGCTCAAGATCTATCCGGAGACCGGGCACTTCATCCACACGGACAATCCGGTGGAATATTCAGCGGACGTCGTGGACTTCGTCACGAAGGGAACGGTCGACACCTCATCCCCCCTTGGCACAGATCGCATGATCAAGGGTTCCGTGGTGTCCGCCCTGCCAGTGGCACCGACACCTCCCGGTGCGGCACCAACCGCCGGTCTCAACAAATAGGATCGGTCTATGCCACGGGTGCAGGCGGGTGAAATCGAGCTTGGCTGGCGGGAGTGGGGCCGAGGCGAAGTGACCGTCGTCTTCATCCATGGCAATCTCGCCAGCAAGGACTGGATCGAGCTGGCTGCGCCCTTGTTTCCAACGGGCCTGCGCGTCATCGCCATCGACTGGCGCGGCTGCGGGGACAGCGACCGGCCGAAGCCCGCCGCCGATTATTCGAACTACTCCATGCAGCAGCATGCCGAGGACATGCTGGCGGCACTCGATGTGCTCGACATCGGCTATTGCCATCTCGCGACGCATTCGACCGGCGGCATCATCGCCGCCCGCATGCTCTTGATGCAGCCGCAGCGCTTCGGGCGTGTGTTCGCACTCGATCCGGTGACGCCGCTCGGCATGACTTTCAATGCAGACCAGATCGGCTTGTTTCGGGCGATGATGGCGAGCAAGGACCTGACACGGACGATCATGGCGACCGCGGCGTCCTCGCTGTTCGTCCCGGAGAGCATGGCGCCGAACGTCGTGCCTCGATTTCGGGAGGGATTGAAGGATATCCAGGCGTTGTTCGATCGCATCATCGAGCAGACCTTTGGCGTCTCCGAGGGTATCTGGATCGGAACGCCGGTCAACCTCACGAAGGAAAGAGAGAGCAGAGAGCTCGAGCGCTGCATGCCGGAGCTGAAGCATCCGCATCTGGTGCTATGGGGCGAATGGGACGGCTGGATTCTGCCAGCCGATCTTCACGTCATGGCCGATGCGATGCCGGATTGCCGTCTCGTGATCGTGCCTCGCGTCGGGCACTCGATGAATCTCGAAGTACCCGCGCTCTACGCCGGTTATTTCGGCGCCTGGTTCGGAGGACTTACCGCGTAACTGCTAACACCTGAAGGGAGAGACGTCATGGCAGAGATCAATCTATCCGCAGATAACGTCCGTGCGGCGCTGACCGACGCACTTGGCCGACTGCGCAAGGCCAACGCCGACTATTTCGAGATGCTGGAGAAGGGGATCAGTTCGTCGCCTCTGCCGATCGCGAACCAGGCGAAGGAGTTTTGCAGTTTCATGCAGCGCAATGTCACAGCGACCCTGGACCTCAGCGACAAGCTGATCCATGCCAAGGACGTACAGGACGCGCTCAAGCTTCAAGCCGATTTCTTCCAGGAGCAGATGCGGGCCCTGACCGACCAGACCAAGACCATGGGTGAGGCGGCGATGAAGGTGGCCGGCGGCATGTTCAGTCCGAAGAGCTGAGACTGCAACCACGGTACTGACAGACGCGGTAGCGTCAGAAAGGTCTGGTATGGCCGAGACCAACAAGCTTTCTGTCGAAAAGGCACTCCAGAAGTTGCTTCGCGACGAACCCTTGGAAACGGCGAGCGAGCAACGCGACGAAAAAGCCGAGGCGCTCAGGGAGGAGATCAAGCGCATGCGCGCGCAGAGATCGCGTCTTGAGCGATCACCCGGCAAGGACAAGTGAGATCCGGTATCATCGGATGATGCCCCGGTTTTTCGTCGGCATGCTGGCCCGTGTCGCCAACAGCTGGTCGGTGGCCGTGCTGTTCGAGGTTCTGCGCAAGACGCTCGACAATCTGGCCGATTTCAAAGCGCCCGGCTTCACATGCCCGTAAGCCGAAGAGCGGAGCGGGCGCAGCATGCGTGATATCGCCACATCGGGGCTCGTTGCCGATTTCCTGTTCGGCTTCGGCGCGCTGTTCGCGATCATCAATCCCTACGGACTGGCCTTCATCTTCCTCGACAAGACGAGAGGTCTTTCTGAAGACGAGCGCGCGAGCCTTGCGCTGCGGGTTGCCGGATATGCCTTCGTGGTCCTGCTGGTGTCGCTGTTTCTGGGCAGCCAGATCCTCAACTTCTTCGGCGTGACAATCCCGGCGCTTCGGATTGCCGGCGGCCTCGTAGTCGCAGCGACAGGCTGGTCCATGCTCCACGCGCCCTCGGGCCCGGCCGGACCTCACGAGGTCTCGTCCCCTGATCATGCGACCATGAAGCGCATGGCCTTCTTTCCTCTCACAATTCCGCTGACGACCGGGCCGGGAACGATCGCGACAGCCATCGCGATCGGGATTAGCCGGACCAGCAGCCTCGATGCGATGTTCCAGTCATCGATCGTTTCGCTTCTGGTGGCGTTCGCCGTGACTGCCGCGATCTATCACGCCTACCGGAAATCGAGCGCGATGGCGCGCCTGTTCGGTGAGGAGGGCACCAGCGTGGTGACGAAACTGTCAGCTTTCCTGCTGCTCTGCATCGGCGTGCAGATCATCCTCACCGGCGTTTCCGAGGTCGCGCGGTCCATATTGGAAAGCGTTTCGCGCGCTATCCAATAGGTAGAAGCGCGCCGACCGCAACACCAATCGGCCAATGCGACTCCGATGTTGGTCCGGTGACGATCAGGTAGAGTCCGTCTCCATCGGCGTTTGGCGCTCTACGTCGAGCGGTTTGAGCCTTCCAGCCATTCCTCAGGAAAAACCGTCCTCCGAACTTACGGTCAAAAGCCGCGGTCAGTGATCTGTCACCGCTCCTCCAAACAACGCTAGCCAAGAAGTTGAACCCATTGCAAATTCTGACGATCCGCGCGGAGCTCGCGTACAATGCTACGGTGACGAGCTACGAATGGACCAGCGCAAATTCGGCACTACGCCGATTGGGCGGGCAGGGGACTTCGTCAGGAACGCGGCTAAGCGTGCCGCTATGAGGCTACCTGATGGGCGAGCTAGCCTGAGTCTTTCAGTCGATTGACGCTCAGATCGTCCCCGATAGGCGCGTTGATTGTCGATGTTGCGTGTCTCGCGATCGGAGGCAACTGATGGCTCGATCGTCGGGCGGATCAGCATTTGAGTGAGCGCTAGAATAATAGCCCGCTGTCTTGCGGGCCAAAATCGCTCTGTGCGAAACCCAATGGCGGTCGGGCGGTCGATTTTTCTGCAATCAGACCTGTGGTAATGGGACAGAACTAAGCCGAATGGCAAAAGTCATTTCGAACAAGAGCGCAGCGGCAGGAATGTCCCATGAGCGTCTCCCAACTCACGAAGCGCGTTCGACGCGAGCTGACTTATTTGGACTATCCGGCTCGGGAGTGGACCGTCCCGCGATTTATGGACGGAGTGCCGGTTCTGGACGTGCTGGTTGTCGGCGCTGGACAGAGCGGACTGGGTATCGCGTTCGGCTTGAGGCTTGAGCGCATAGCAAACTTCAGGATCATCGATCGTTGCCAGCGCGGTTTCGAAGGACCTTGGCGCAGTTTCGCTCGGATGGAACGGTTGCGGACTCCGAAGGAGGTGACTGGGATTGATTTCGGCGTCCCGAGTCTAACGGTGCGGGCGTGGTACGAGGAAAAATTTGGGCGGCGAGCATGGGGTCGCATAGATACCGTCCCTCGGGAGGTGTGGCGCTCGTATCTGGATTGGTACCGAGACGTCCTGGACCTCCCGGTTGAGAACGAGGTCGAACTAATGTTGATTGAGCCGGCGGATGGCATCTTCCTTGCCCATCTCCGTCGTTCCGAAGGAATTGAGCGGGTGTATGCAAGAAAGATCATTCTTGCGACAGGCTTTGAGGGAAGTGGCAGGTGGGGCGCTCCTAAGTCTCTGGTCGCCCATTTGTCGGCAGATCTTTACGCACATTCGGCCGATGATATCGATTTTCGCAAGCTTGCAGGAAAACGCATTGGTATCCTTGGTGCCGGGGCATCCGCCTTTGACAACGCAGCTCTCGCACTTGAGGCGGGCGCCGCGCGAGTAGACCTTTGCTTCCGCCGTTCGGAGATGCCGCGGGTCAACCCACTCACTTGGATGAATTTTGCCGGTATGTTGGGCCACTTCGGCGATCTGACGGACCTGGACCGCTGGCGGTTCATGCGTCACATTCTTGAGGAGCTTCCGGTCCCGCCTACACAGGACGCTTATTGGCGATGCCGCGAGTTTGAGAATTTCGCCTGGCACCCCGACTGCGGATGGAGTTTCATCGACGAAGCTTGCGGTATTGCAAGGGTTCGAAGCAGCAATCGTAGATTCGAATTCGACTTCATGATTTTTGCGAGCGGCGTTGAGGCGGATCTCTCGGCGCGTCCCGAGCTCGCCCTATTCTTTGAACAAATAGCCCTTTGGCGCGACCGCTTCACGCCTCCATCGGGCGAGGAAAGCGAGGCCCTCGCGCGCTATCCCTATTTGGGCCAAGCCTTTGAATTCACCGAGCGGCACCGCGGCACTGCTCCGTTTCTGCGAGGGCTACACAACTTTACGTTCGGAGCGATGCTGAGCCATGGAATATCAGGAGCGGCTATCACGGGGATAAAATATGGAGTGCGGCGGCTCGTAAATGGCATCGCGCGTGATCTGTTTTGCGAGGAGTCGGCAACTTATTACCGAGATCTGCTGTCATACCAGACGCCTGAGTTGCGCACCTTGGACAGTGCATTTGTCTGGTTGAGCCAGCTTGGCAGTGACGCCACTGATTTCGAGAGCTTTGCCAATCAGCTGGATCAACGCCAGTTTGCCACGCTCCGCGCCTTGTTGCAGCGATCAAGGCCCCACGAGAAATCTCCGACTGTAAGGTCTTCCCGACTCGGTCGCACGAAGCGCACCTCGCGACCGGCGCGGCTCAAGAACAAAAAGCGGAAGTGAAATAACGACGGCGTGGTAGCGCGATGTCAGTTGCTACCGCTTTCTCTCGCGCTCACCACGAGGGCCCGTGGGTCGGAAGGCCGATCGAGTATTTCTGGAAGAAATGCCGTTTGACTATAGGTCGATGATATTGGAGAATATTTGTTTCACTGCCTTGCACATATTGATCACGGCCTAACGACCACCACCATCGGGAGGTAAGCAATGGCCTTCATCGCGTTTACGAAGGTGATCGATTTTACGACATTGACCGCCGAGCAGCGAAGACAACTCAAGAGCATTCTTGGAAAGCGCGAGAAGCAGCTCAAGAAGGCAATCAAGGATGTCGAGAGCGCCCTTAGCAAACTTGAACGAACAGGTGGCAAGTCCGGAAAGCGGGCGAAGGGCAGGCGTTGATCGGACGCTGATCAATTTACGTCAGGCATGATGTTGAGCGGTGCTGGTCAACAGCTGCCACGCTTTGGCTCATCTTTCATTCCTGAAACTGAGCGTAGTGCGTCCACGAGATTTCTCGCGTCTGTCAGATCGGGTGTATCCCGACCTTCGGTGAACCAAGTGTATATAGGCTCTAAGAGGGACCAAGCCTCGAAATATCTGCCTTCGTTACTCCAATGCCGCGCGAGACAGATCGAGGCACGCAACTCCCACCAGCGAGCTTGTTGTTGCCGCGCAATCGCCACGGCTCGCTGCAGTGCGGCCTCTGCCTGGTCACGCCTGCCGAGTTTTAGGTTGATGTTGCCCCGAAGACGATACAACTCGGCCTCAAAGAATCTCTCCCCTGTTGTTTCGGCCAGCTGGACGCCTTCGTCCAGCAGGCGCAGTCCAACTTCAAGCTCTCCGAGCTGGGCATGAGCGAAGGCGAGATGGCCCAAATAGAGAGTGCGGCGGCACCGTTCAGAGTTTTGGTAAGTTGCCGTCAAAGCGCCGCGCATCAGTTCGATCCCGACTTGAAGATCCCCTCCTTGGGCTAATAGCGCTCCGCGGAAAAAACGTGCTCTTCGTTCAATTGCCGCAAATTCATGCTCGATGCTGAGCGATATCGCTTCGTCGGCGTGAGCCAAAGCGCGCTTTGCGTCGCCGCCGATTGTGCCCAAAACGACTATGTTCCCCAGGGCCAGGGCCGTCGTAAAGCTTTGTTCCCTCGTTCGAGCAAGAGTTTCAGTACGCTCGACGATTGTTGTAGACTGTTTAGGATAGCCAAGGACCAATAGCGTCGTCGAGAGCCACGCCAGGCTGTTCACCGCGTCATCGACTCCGAAGCGGCGATAGGTCGATATCGTGGCTGGATTGGTTGAGCACAGTGCGAGGGCGCGATCGAGGTGTTCGCGTGCGTCGGCGAAGGCACCCGTGAGATGCAATGATTGTCCAATAAAGCGCGTGGCTAGGACGGCCACGCCGGGATGATCATGCTCTGCGGCCAACGCGAGGCCGTACCGGGCATCCTCCAGCGCTGAGCTATACTCCGCGCGCACACTGTGGGCTAGGTAGCTGCCCCACAGGATCGTCATCCGTTCTTCTAGGCTGACACTTTCGCCTAGCAGCGCGCGAGCCCGTGAGAAGACCCGCGACGTTTCAGCCGCGGCATCGCCCTCAGTTGCGGCGACTGCAGGACCAAGGGCCAGATAGAAATCCAGTTCTTTGCGATCGCGTTGCGGCGAGCTGAGCAGTTGCTGGGTCAGCTCCATTCCTCTCGTGAGATGTTTTACTGCCTCGGCATTGGAGGAGCGCCCGAGCGCGCGCTTTCCGGCCTTGAGCCAATAGTCCGTAGCCTTCTCAAGCATGCCGGCTTCGGTGAAATGGTGCGCAAGGATTTCAGGGTCGTTCACGACGGCATCCTGGAAGCCTTCCTCTAGCACGCGCGCTATTTGCGCATGGAGTTGCCGCCGCCGTGTCTTCAGCAGGCTCTGATAAGCCGCATCCCTCACCAATGCGTGTTTGAAGCTATAAATGGCATCCGGCAGGTCACCTTCGCGGAAAATAAGCCCGGCCTCCTCGAGTTCGGAGAGGGAATGCTGCAACCGTGTTTCCTCTCGAGCGACCACAGCCCGCATCAAGGAATAAGAAAATTCGCGACCGATGGTGGCGCCAATCTGGGCGATCTCCTTCACCGAATGCAGGCGGTCGAGCCGCGCCATCAGGGAGTCGTGAAGGGTTTCCGGGATGGCAAAGGGCGGTAACGGTCCCCCGAGCTGATAGCGATCCTGGCATTCGATCAGAATGCCAGCTTCGAGGACAGCCTTGGTGAGTTCCTCCACGAAGAGCGGATTTCCGTCAGTCTTTGTTACGATCTGCTTCATCACGTCGATCGGAAGCGCTCGGCCATTGGCCACCTGCGTGGCAACACCTTTGACATCATCTGGGTTGAGCCGTCCGAGGACCAGGCTTCCGACATTTGCAAGACCGGTCCAGGGAGGCTCGAACTCTGGTCGAAAGGTAACCAGCGCAAGGATAGACAACTGTCGGGCTCGCTCTACGATGAGGTCGAGCAATTCGAGGGTGGTGTCGTCGGCCCACTGAACATCTTCGATAAGCAACAGGATGGGCTGTTTGCGAGAACGGCTCTCGAATTGATCGAGCAGCGCGGCAAGTGTGCGGCGACGCTGCTG
Source organism: Bradyrhizobium sp. 63_E2_N1_3 (assembly GCF_052076005.1). Lineage (NCBI taxonomy): Bacteria > Pseudomonadati > Pseudomonadota > Alphaproteobacteria > Hyphomicrobiales > Nitrobacteraceae > Bradyrhizobium > Bradyrhizobium sp. 63_E2_N1_3. The sequence goes on from NZ_CP197235.1 coordinate 4,670,413, forward strand.
GGCGGGGCTTAGCTGCGGTTTTGGATAACGGCTCGCGAATGGGATCGATAGCAGCTCAGCAAAAAGTGGTACTACCGTCTGAACTTGCGGTGCTCTCAACGAGAGGAGTGCCTCCAGCTTGTCAAGCCGCGTCTCGACGGGATCGTCCGCCTTAAATCCGGCACTCCTTTCCAACTGCTCGACCACGGGATGAAGTGCGCTGTTGGCGTGGTAAGGCGAGCACTGATAACGGAAATGCACGTGTGGTTGATGCTTAGCTGCACGTTCAGCCAGAGCCGCTGCTAAGCGCGATTTCCCGATACCCGGCTCGCCTGAGATGAGAACGATCTGGCCTTCGCCCGTGCGAGCCAAACGTTGACGTTCCAACAAGAACTCCAACTCGGAATCGCGGCCGATGACAGGGGCGAGTTCTGTCGGACGCACCGCCTCAAAGCGGCTCTCGGAAGCCGAGACGCCCTGGACGGCCCACGCGCTCACCGGCTCGCTAATGCCTTTGAGGTGGTGGGCGCCAAGGTCGCGAAGACTAAAGATATCGCCAAGGAGACGACGGGTGGAGTCTGCGACGACCACGGTGTTCGGCTCGACCAAGGCTTGCACGCGAGCCGCGATATTGGGAGCGCCCCCAACCACGGAGTGCTCCCGAAGTTTGCCTTCGCCGCCCAGGTCACCGACTACCACCATGCCGGTAGCGATACCGATACGCACCGCGAGCGGTTCTCCAGCGCGGGTTTCAAGCCGTGCGACAGCAGCAATGATATCGAGCGCAGCTCTTACAGTTCGTTCGGGATCGTCCTCGTGCGCAATGGGATAGCCGAAATACGCAAGAATGCCGTCTCCGCGAAAGTCGGCGAGAAAGCCGTCATAGGAGCGCGTGATACGAGCACAAGCAGCGTGATAGGCATCGATGACGGCGCCCATATCTTCCGGGTCAAGGCGTGCCGTCAGGGCGGTCGAATCGACCAAGTCACAGATCATTACCGTGAGGTGGCGCCGTTCCGCGTATTGCGCAATTGCAGCATTCACGACAGTGGAGGGAAGGCTGGAGGGAAGCGCACTGATCGCATTCACGAGGCGTTTCCGGTCGCCGAGTGGGATGCCAACCTTTTCGAAGTCAACTTCTGTCAATTGCGGCAACACATCGCAATCTATGGCGTTCGCGATGAACAGGGACTCATGTCGTCCTAGGCCCAAACTTTTCAGCCAAGTCCCGATTTCCATGGCAGGACCCTTGTGTGTACGAACAGCTTCAGCGCATCAGAGCCGAATATTTGCTCGTCCTACTTAATTCTATTGGAAGCCATTCAAACGAACAGTTCGGCATGACCGCACCGACAATAGCATGCTGTCGGGTCCGGACATGTGAACAGCCTCGCAATTCGCAGCATCCAAATACCTGCGGAAACGCGCGAGCGCTTCCGGTTCGCGATGATGGTTGCGACCTGGGCGGCCCGTGAAATTGAGCGGACGATACGTCCGTGAAGCCAGGCCCGCCGGCTCACGCGGGCGGCCTACTTCGCGATCCGATATTTCCTGGCCGCCTTGCGCCTTGGTGGTGTATCCGGCGTACGCTGCTTTCCGAGGTCTCAAACAGAGGCAGGAGATAATGTCGGCTACAGAAATCCTAAAGAGCGCGCTCGCGCTAGCCCTTTATACTGCGGCGACAACAACGACGCTCGCAACCGCCCAAGAAGCGACATTTTCAGAAGGCGAGCGACTTGGCCTTGCGGCGTGTTTGTCCAAATGCCCCGATAACGACAAGGCATGCAACAATCGATGTATCTCGAGTTCTCAAACCAAGGGCCGTGTGTGGGGCGACGATGTGCGCGCTTGCATTAGGGGTTGCCGGGTAGGCACCCAAATGAAAGATCAGATATTTGGTTGTATAACGGGCTGCCGTCTTGATCGGATCGTCCGATAGAAGCGCGGTGGTAGCGTCGACACAAGCCGCTAGGGATTGCGGTACCGAAACGCAGGCGGCCCAAGCAGCAACCCGCCGGTTCACGCTGGCGGGCTGAGCGTCTCTCGCAATGCCCTAGTAGGCGCGGCGGCCGTGCCGCCGATAAGCTGCGGGGTTTTCCACGCCCGCGAAGTATGGATTAATGGCGCACTCTGCGGCGCGGCCCGATGCCGAAGCATTGCACTGAGGCAGCGATGTGTAGCTGCAATCGTAATAGTTGGCCCCCGCGCGGTAAACGAGCAGGCAAACCGGAAAGGCCGGATTATACGTCTGAGCTGCCGCCGGCTCTGTTGATGCCATCCCGATTGCCAAAATCGCCAAGGCCGGAGTACGCATTGGAACCTCCATTCGGACATTGAGAACGCGCGCGAAGCTCCACGAGCCAGTACTTCGATCGTACCCCGCGAAGGTCGCGACTGCGCCTGACGATCGCTACCAGCCCGCTGGTCACGCTGGCGGGCCGTCCCTTGTAAACTTCATTGCGATCGGTTCCGTTCCCGATCTGGAACTATACTGCTTTGGGCACAAGTGGACAGAACTGATTGCCGGTTTTTCCTATGCTCATGACCACCTGGCGACCCCATTACCGCCAAGGTAGCCTCCAAACGGCCCCGGCAACTTAGTCTTTTGCTGGGGCCGCTTTTGCGCTGGTGTCGATCAGCCGGACATAGGTCCCGCTCTCGTGCAGCTCGAGCCAGCCCTTCTCAACTGCATGCTTGATGCCGGCGCCGAACTCCAACCCGGTGGCCTTGAGCGTGTAGAGAAACGGAGCATTGAGCTTTTCGATGTGAATGCGACCGTCCTGGACAGCTTCAATGGTCTTCGCGAGCTCGACCAGTTTGCGGGCGGCGGCTTCAGGAGCGGCAAAGGCACGTTCGGCGGCGAGTTTCATGCAGATCGACTACCCGATTCTTCGTCCCCAGGCCGTACTGCTTCACCCGCACTTGTGGTTTTTGGCGTGCAGCGCGGTTCGGTCGCCAGTCATCTCACCGACGTAGTCGTCAATGGCGCTCATCAGCTTCTCGCGGTCGGCACGGCGATCCTTCCTGCCAAAGATGAGGTAGTGGCGAAGCCGGCCGAGTTCGGCCAGGTCGGCTGCTACCGCCTCGGCCCGCACTTCTTCCGCGCGCTGACGCATGCGCTCTTGGTGCCAAGCTCTCGCCGCCGCTCTGTTCTCTGCCTTGGTCATGACGCCATCGAACCGCGGCGCAGGCGAGAGTCAAATTATCGATTCCTAGCGACGCGGAATGCTCGCGAGCTACTGCCGGTCGTGGGTGTGGATAGATGCGCGACGCCATCGCTGTGATTCAAGGACCGTCTTGTCGCTCCTTCGATGCATCGCGTCGAAACACGACAGTCCATCGCGACGTCGGAAAGCTGATGAGATCGGCGGCGGCATCAGTGTTGGGATCGGGCGTCGCCTCGTCCGAACTGCGACAAATCGACTCGATCTCACCGCGACGCTTACGGCGCCACCAAGCGACGATTGTACGTTCGATTGTGCGCTGAAGCGAAAACCACGAGCTAACTAATTGATTTTGTTGATGTTTTGGCGGAAGGGGTGGGATTCGAACCCACGGTACCCTTGCGGGCACGCCGGTTTTCAAGACCGGTGCCTTAAACCACTCGGCCACCCTTCCGGACAGAGAATGGTTGTCGCTTAACGCAGTCGACCGCGCAAGGCAACGCGAAGTTGGCGCTTGCGGGGGAAAACCAAGTCCTATGGGGGAACAGGCCGGGAAGGGCGAAGCTCGGCTTCGTCGAGCAGTCGTTCGGCTCGGATTCGCTCACGGTGTGGCTCGGCTTCGTCCCACGACGACTGGAATGCACGCTGCGCTCAATCACGCAGCGTTTGATGACCGGACACGTCCGATGGCCGGCGCTGAGCTTGAGCAACGCACTCGTGCTCGCATCCGCCTCATCCGCACGACGCATGGCCAGATCTGTCGTTTTGATAAAGGTTGTATGAAATAGATCACGCAACCCCGAAAAATATTCGCGCTTGCTTCGACGTTGAAGGTGCGTGTCTACGTGACATCACCCAAAAGTTGTGCTTAGTCTCCGGCGGCCTTCTTCGTCTTGCTGTCCGGGGGCTGGAATGGACACCGAAGCATTGACCGTTGCTTATGCGCGCGTGAAGGCGATCCTGGATGAAGCTGCCGGCGATAGCACCGCTGATTATGGTGGCGCTGGACGGTTTTGGGACAAGGGCGCACAGGCGCTGGAGGCGGCCGAGATCTTCGGCATCAAGATGGTTGCTCCAGTGCCGGAGGGCCACGCCTGCTGCATCCCGCCGCATGCGCGCAGCGACGCGTCCGGATTGATCAAGGGATTGCGCGGTGAAGCACCGTTCGACGGCGGCCGGTTTCCGGCGCTGCCATGGGGCGGCAAGCGCGTCACGCCCGCGGACGTCGACCGCATTGCCGACTGGATCGATGCCGGCTGCCCGGATGATGCGACCAGCGTCGCAGTTGAGCTTGCGCCTGGCAAGCCGGCGAAGACTGCGACGGTGAAGGTGAGCGAGATCGCCGAATTTGCGGTTGCTGCCGACGGCTATTCGCCGGCCGCGGGTGCCGGCGAGCCCCGGCGGCGCATGAACATCGACTGCATGAGCGAGCCGCAGCTCGAACGCCTGCGCCGCGGCTTCCGCCGGCTTTACGATCTCGACCACTGGCCGGAAGACCGGCGCAACTACAACAACCAGGCGCTGATCCATCAGAACCATTGCCAGCACGGCTGGGAGCGTTTCCTGCCCTGGCACCGCGCTTATCTCTACGAGTTCGAACAGAACCTTCAGGACTTCGAGCCCGGGCTGATGCTCCCGTACTGGGACTTCACGATGCCGGAGTACCGGCCGGAGGAGCCGGACAAGGGCCGCATCATTCCGAATTCGATGAAGGCCTATCTCACCGAGGAAGCGGCGGAGACGCTGTTGGCGGCGCTCGACCCGGCGCCGACGGCGGCGCAGAAGAAGGCGATCCTGGCGCTCGCGCATGACCGCGTCACCTTCACCTCACAGCACCGCTTCTTCTGCTACGTCATCAGCAAGATCGGCTATGCGGCCGTCACGCCGGATAATGAGAATGCCAACCGCCAGCGCTTCATCGACGCGCTGCTGCACTCGAACTCGCTCTGGTATCCGCTGCGCTATCCGGCCGAATATCCCAAGGGACAGACTATCAACCAGGCGATCAACTATCATTACCCGTCGGCCGACGACATCGCCCAGATCCTGAGCCTCAACAATTTCCGCGACTTCGGCGGCGGCAGCATCTACGACGCGGCGTTTGGGTTCCTCGACCAGAATCCGCACAACACCATGCACATCTGGACCGGTGGGCAGAATCCGGATGCAGGGCAGGCGACCTATGTCTGCAAAGATGCCCCGACTGCGGCGGCTGCATCGCAATCCGACGCCGAGACCACACGTCTGCGCGCGCTCGCCAAGCGCCGCAACGATGCCGTACAGGTCGGCGGGCGCCGTTTCCACGCGCGCCCGGATCTTTATTCGCAGCCGCGCTCCGGCGACATGTTCAGCAACCTGACGGCCTCCTACGACCCGGTGTTCTGGCCGATCCACGTCAATATCGATCGGATCTGGTGGGAGTGGCAGAAGCTCAATCCGAATGCGCTGCCGGCCGATCTCGATTCCGTGCTGTCGCCGTGGAACTACACCATTCGCGACACGCTCGACATCGCGCCGTTCGGCTACGAATACGTCCGTAGCTCGCATTTCCTGCCGGTCGGGCTCGAGGCGCCGGTCAGCCGCTTCGTGTCGCAGCCGATCAACGTGCCGCAGGCCGCGCGCAGCTTCAAACGCGCGGAGATCCGCCTGCATCAGGTGCCGCAACTGATGCGCTCCTGCTTCGTGCGCGCCTTCCTGAACGAGCCCGGGGCCGACGCCTCGACGCCGATCAAGGGCAATCCGCACTACGCTGGCTACATCTCGATCTTCGGACATGGGGCCTGCTACGGCGGTCCCGGCCATTGCGATATCCCGCCGCCGCAGCCGCGGCGCTTCGATCAGCGCGGGCGCAGCCACAACACGCCACGCGTCCATCGCATCGACGTCACGGCCGCCGCCAGGCAGGCGCTCAAGAAGAAGGGCCCGTTGCAGATCACGCTGGTCGTGATCGGCGGCGACTACCAGGAGGAGAGGGAGCTTCTGAAGCTGGAAGGCGTGTCGATCAGTTTCCTGGATTGAGAAAGCGGCGGGGAAGTCATGGCGACGTATCGAATCCATCCGGGCATCGGCATCGCGCGCCTGGGCAACAGCGACAGCGAATTCTACCTCGCGCCGGAAACGCCCGCGGCGATGCCGCTGGCCTGCGACAGTTTCGGCAATCCCCTGCACGGCCCCGACGGGGTCACACCTGTTCCGGTCAAGACCTTCAAGGATGCGCAGGGCCGGGTGAAGCGGCAGGCCGCGCGCTTCCAGATCTTTGTCTATGACGATGAGTCCCCGGAAGGCAGGCCGCTGGCGCTCGGCGATGCCGTGGAGGGCGGCGGCAATCATGGTGTGCTCGTCGACATCCAGTGGCGCGTCTATGTCGCCAACAAGAAGGCCTCCTGGTACCCGTTCACCGAGCTCAAGGGCGAGCATGGCTACGCCCCCGGCAGCGCGCGCCGCAACGCCGACATCACCGGCCAGGACCGCGACCTGCTCATCATCGATCCCGGCCCGCGCAGCGTGAATGCGACCACCAATCGGCGCGCGCATTTCGATCGCTCGGGCGGCCCCGGCGGCTATGCCACCACGTTCCCGCCCAGGGGCCTGCAGCCGTTCGACATCGACACGCTGGGCGAGATGATGACCGACAACAAGGGCCGCGTGGTCGTGCTCGGCGGTCACGGCAATTCGGGCATGGACGTCAACGGCAGCTTCGGTCCGAAGATCGAGGACTATGCCAACACCGACGGCTGGTACGACGACATCTCCGATGGGCCGGTGATGGCACGGCTGATCATGTATTCGAAGCAGGTCGGCCAGACCCGCTACGTCGACGTCGAGTTTCCGGCATGGGTCGTGGTCGGCTACCCGCGCTTCGTCCCTGAGATCCTCGACATGATCACGATGGACGAGGTGCTGTACGATCTCTATGTGCGCCAGTTCGCCACCGATACCGGCATCTATGGGACGCTCGGCACCTATGACGATCCGCAGCAGATCCCGTTTCGCGACGAGGCGGCGCTGCGCCACTGGCAGGCCGGCCGTCTTGCCTGGAATGGCAACTACCGGCCGTGGTTCTATCGCGACATCTGGCCGATCCTGTTCCGGCCGGATGAATTTAGATACCTGAACGATATCCTTCAGCAATCGAACTACCCGCACGATCAGGCCCAGCGCGGCACGTTCGATCCCGACAAATTATCAAAGACCCCGAAACGCGCGACGCGGCCGACGGCGACGGCAACACCGTCGGATGCACCGTTGCGCGATGCCAGTCAGGGCGAAGCGGTCATGGCGGTGGCGGCGGTCGCAGGTCCGACCCACTATTCCAAGGCCGACGATCCCTACGGACCGATGCGCCGCTTCCTGTTCGATTTGTTGCGCCGTACGGGCGAGGCCAATTCGTTCCAGGTGCAGGACCGGGCGTCGTCGCGCGTCCATTCGCTGCCGCTGATGCCATTGTTGTGCGGCGACAATCCGCTGACCAACGAGACGCCGTCGAAGTTTCTTCATCTCACCGAGTACCAGCTCTTCATCCTCGGCCAATGGGCGCGCGGCTGGTTCATCAACGAGAAGGAGGAGGGCTGGCTACCCGACGGCTATTCACCCTTCGCGCCTTATCCGAAGACACCGCCGAAGACCGGCCGCGAGCTCGACCGCGGCGTGCTCAGCAACGTGCTCGGCGGCGCCTTTTGTCCGGGCGCCGAGCTCGGCTGGGTGATGCGCAACCCTTCGATCTACTGGGCGCCGTATCGGATCAACGCCGATCGCAGCGTCTCGGATTTCCTGCAGAGCGCCGCCCAGGCCAATCAGGACCACGGCACCGTGATTGCCGACCCGACCTTCAACGTCAACTCGCCGCTCAGCCAGGACAACGACTTCGAGACCGGTCTTCAGCCGGGGGACCTCACCAAATATATGGGGCTGCCCTGGCAGTCCGATTTCAACGAGTGCACCACGCAGCCGATCAACATCACCTACGCCGACTGGAACAATCTGTGGCCCGGCAGCGACAATGACGATCGCTTGCGGCGCGACGAGAAGACCTGGACCACATTGTGGTGGCCGGCGCATCGGCCATTGCAGTCGTTCGAGATCGCCTCGGTCTCGAACGGTAAGCCCAATTACGTCTGGACCACGTGGAGCCGCGGCGTCCCGCAGACGCCGGTCGGCGACCTCAAGATGGTCACCGAGTGGTCGCTGCTCGGTTTCATCGTGCGCAATCCCTACGAGCCGGCCGTCAAGCCCGCCGACAGTTATCAAGGGCCCAAATACATCAGCGTCGAGCGAACAACCGGGTCGCGGCCCGATCCCAAAAGCGAGGCATCATGAGCGACAATCCATTCGTCGGACATTGGACCTATCGCAGCCTGCTCAACGATCCCGACGTCAACACGGCCTTCAACAATCTCGAATTCGGCCGCGGCACGATCGATATCGCGGACGGGCCGATGCAGCTGCTGACCGGAACGATCGGCGGCCCGGGCTGGTCGCTCGCGCTGAAGGGATCGCGCGCCTATGGATCGCCGATGCAGGTGCGTTTCCAGGGCACCGGCGTCGTCGGCGGCGAGGAATGGATCTACGATTATTGGGGCTCGCTGGTGCCGGCCTGGCCCAATGGCGTCGACCAGCGTCCGGCCATCGTCGGCTCGGTGATCCGGACCATCCCGCACAGCGGCGGCTCGCCCGGCACGGTGGCGCCGGCCGGCGTGGTGGCGTCGTTCTACGCAGTCCGGGCCGACTGACCTTGGCCGCGTTCGACATCATCGTTGCAGGCGCAGGTCCAGCCGGAGCGGCCGCTTCCCGCGAGCTTGCGATGTGCGCGCCGGAGCTTCGGGTGGCCGTGATCGCGCCGTCCGAGCGGCGTGGGCAAAGCGAAGGACGGGGCCAGGGACGAGGACGAGGCGAGGTCTTGTCACCGCTGGTCCAGCCGGTGCTGCGGCAGCTCGGTCTGTGGCCGACTTTCCTGGCGCAGGGCTTTGCGCCGTCGCACCGCACGCTCACCTCCTGGGACCAGGCCGGCCTGACGTCCAGCGAATTGCTGCTGGAGGCGCGCGGACCGTCATGGCGCGTTGACCGCCGGGCGTTCGATGGCTGGCTCACGGCGGCGGGTTGCCGCGCGGCCGAGCGCGTCGACGCGAAGGTCTGTCATCTCGCGCGCGAGGCGGACGGCTGGTCGGTCGTTTGCGACGACGGCAACAGCCATTCGGCCCGGCTGATCATCGATGCGACGGGCCGCGCCCGCGCACTCGCCGACCGCCAGGGTTCGCGGGCGAAAGCGCAGGACCGCCTGATTGCGGCCTATGCCGAGGCGACGACATCAGGACCGGCCGCACCGGAACTGCTCGTCGAGGCCTTTGAAGACGGCTGGTGGTACACGATGGCACTCGACCAGGGCAGGCGCGCTTTTGCCTGCATGACCGATGCCGATCTCGCGCGCGGCCTCAGGCTGAACACGCCGGACGGCTGGCGCAGAGCTCTCGCCAGGACGCAATTCGTCTCGGCGCTCGCGAGCAAGATCATTCGGCTCGAACCACCCCGCTTGATCCCTGCGGGCAGTCGGTACGCCGCAACGACTGCCGGCTTCCATTTCCTCTGCGCAGGCGATGCCGCGAGCGCTTTTGATCCGATCTCGGGTCATGGCGTGGTCAAGGCCATGCGCTCGGGCGTGTTCGCCGCCTATGCCGCCAGCGATTGCCTCGCGCGCGGTGATGCGGCCGCTCTCGATCGCTACGGCGCGTGGGTCGCGCGCGAGGCCGCGGCCTACGCGACGACGCTGAGCGAACACTACGGCAGTGTCTCGCGCTGGCCCGAGCGCCCGTTCTGGCGGCGCCGGCGTGCCGACGCGCCTTCACGCAATCCTTCGAGCAGTCTTCTGGAACAGTAGGGCGGACAACATGATGAAGAGCTTCGGGCGAATTGGTCTTGTCATCGCCGCGCTGGGACCGAGCCTTCCAGCATTCGCGGCGCCGGTTCCCCGTGCTTTCGAACCTCCGCCGACGCTGCCCGGACAGGGCAATGTCGTGGCCCTGGAGGCCGGCGTGGCGCCGGCCGTTGGCGGCTGCCGGCCGCAAGGATCGATCTCGCGCAGCGGCTCGATCGTCTCGGTGGTGCTCAACTTCGTGCGCGGCCGCTTCTTCATCAACAACCCGGATCCAACCGATCCGCAACCGGATGGCCTCGACCCCGTCGAGCTGCGCTCCTATGGCGGCTGCAAGTCGGGCCCGGCGATCTTCGTCAAGCCCGGCGATACGCTGCGCGTCGACCTGATCAACCAGCTCGCGAAGGACGACCCGAGCTGTTTGCCCAATCCGCCGGAGGGGCTGGGCTTGCCGGCGTTGGTCGGGTGCTTCAACACCACCAACCTACACACGCACGGCCTGCACGTTTCGCCTGCCGGCAACAGCGACAACGTGCTGCTCAACATAGCCCCGCAGACGAAGTTTCCGTATGAGATCAACATCCCCAACGACCATCCGGCGGGGACGTTCTGGTATCACGCCCACCGTCATGGCTCGACAGCAGTACAGGTGGCGAGCGGCGCCTCGGGCGTGCTGGTCGTCAAGGGCGAGCGTCCCTATACGCCACCGTCGCCGGAGAACCCGAAGCCGATTGCCGATATCGACACGGTCCTGCATGACGTCAACGGCGCCCCGTTCAAGGAGCAGCTCTTCCTGTTTCAGCAGATCGCCTATGCCTGCTTCGCCAACCAGCCGAACCAGCCCGGCGGCCCGTGGCAGCAGATCTACACCACGCAGGGACTCTACAACGCCAACAGTCCGGCAAATATCGCCAACGCGCCGTGGACGTGCCCGCTGGCGACGTCAGGCAATCCGGTAAGCCCCGGCGTCGTCGAGAACTTTGGCTTGCAACTGGACTCATCGTCGATCTGGGACACCAATGGCCGCTTCACCAGCGTCAATGGCATCGTGCAGCCGACGCTCACCGTGCCGGCGGGCGAGATCCAGCGCTGGCGCTTCGTGCATGCCGGCATTCACGACACGATCAACATTCAGCTCGTGCGGGCCACGCCGGTCGGTACAACGAACCTGATCGCGACCTCGGCGCTGAGCGGCAACCGCCAGCAGCAGAAGGCCGATCTCCTGGCCGCCTGCAACGCCTCGACGGGCACGCTGATCCCGCAGTTCGAGATCGCATCCGACGGTCTGACCCGGACCAAATTGCGCACCGTGCACGCCTCGCAAGTCGGCGGCGTGCTTGAATCGAACTACATGCAGCCCGGCTATCGCAGCGACGTCCTCGTCGTATTCCCCTCGGACGGTGACTATTGCCTGCTCAACCAGGCGGCGCCGAAGGCTGAGCGCGTGTCCAACGGCAATGGCGGCGGGCAGGGGCCGACGACGCCGCAATTGCTGGCCTACATCCATGTGCGCGGAGGGCAGCCCGTGACCGGCGACCTGCAGGCCTATGTCGGCAAGGCGCTGTACGATGCCAATCCGACGCTGCCGGACGCCGTTCGCACCGGGCTGCGTGACGGCGATCTGCGGCCGTGGGCGCCATTCGAAAACCTTGCGCCGCCGGCTGCCGGCAGCCAGCAGCAGCAGGCGGCCTTCGCGATCAACTTCCCGGCCTTCACGGTCAATAATGCCTCGTACGATCCCGACGTGGTGAACTTCACGCGCGAGGTCAACACCACGGACGACTGGATGCTGTCCGCACAAGGCGAGCCGCACATCTTCCATATCCACGTCAATCCGTTCCAGGTGATCGACGTCACCACCACCAACACCAACGGTCAGCAGATATCGATCTATAATCCCGACGGCACCTGCAAAGCTGACATCGTGTATGCCGACAAGCAGCAACTGGCCAACCAGTATTGCGGCATGTGGCACACATTCCGCGACACGATCATCGTCGAGAACAACTATCAGATCCGCGTCAGGACGCGGTACGACCGCTACATCGGCGAGTACGTCCTGCATTGCCACATCCTGGACCACGAGGACGCGGGCATGATGGCCAATATCGCGATCGTTCCCGACCTCAACGCGCCGGGCGGCGGCCTCGGGATGGCGGGGATGCGCCATGCCAAGCAGCCGACAGCGACACCCGCGGCGACGCCCGTCGGCCACAAACATTGATCGTCACAGGAAGCAGGGAGGATTACGCGCGATGAAGATCGGCATTCCCGTCTACGACGGCGTCGACATGCTCGACGTCGCCGGTCCCTTCGAAATGTTCGACTGGGCCGACTTCGACGTCGAGATCGTCGCGGCAAAGCCGGGAATGAAACGGTTTCGCAACCGGGGATTTCCGTTCGAGGTCGCAAAATCCTTCGCGGAGTGCACCCAATATGATGCCGTCTGGATTCCCGGCGGCGATCCAGTCGCGCTCACCGATATCATCAACGATCCGCACCGGACCTACGTCCAGTTTCTGACCAGGCAGGCCGCCGGTGCGAAGTACATGTGCTCGGTCTGCGAGGGAGCAATGCTGTTCGCGGCATCGGGCCTTCTCGACGACCATTGGGCGACGACGCATTGGGCTTTCCTGGAATGCTTCCCGACGCTGTTCCCGAAGGTGAAGGTTGCCGACGGACATCCGCGTTTCGTGCTGGATCGCAATCGCCTGACCGGAGGCGGAATATCCGCGGGCCTCGACGAGGCCCTGATGTTGATCACGCTGCTCGGAGGCACGGAGCTGGCGCGTGAGGTTCAGCAGAACACCCAATACTATCCGGACCCGCCCGTCCGCAGCGCGATTCCCGCGGCACCGCAGTGCCCGCTCACAGGCGTCAAGCCGCCGGGGTCGACGCAATAGGTCCGGCCGACCGAATGCATCATCTAACTATCTGATATGTTGATACTTCAATCGGCCGCATCGACTGCCGGGTTCAACTCATGGAACCGTTTCGCTGCCTGCGCGTTGTCTCCGCATGACCGAAGACCTTTCCTTCCGACGCAAACCCTTGACCCCTGAGCAGCGCCAGGCTCGTGATGCCGCACGCCGGATCGAGGCCGAAAAGGCCATGCGCGATCACGAAGAGGCCCAGAAGGCGTTTTACGCCAATAAGGAACGGCTGAGGGCCGAGCGGCTCGCGCGCGAAGCGGCCGAGGCGAAGGGCTGACCGAACGCGGTCGTCGCCCGCAATCTTCTGAGGCGATCTCCCAACTGGAGACCGGCAGCTAATGCCGGTTGGACATCCCCGTTGCGCTCAAAGCCAGCTTGAGCGCCTGGACGGCGCCGGCGAACGCGCCGCGGGGCGCTTGCGCCTCGATCGCTTCGGCCGCGATGCGACAATCGTCGGCGACCTTGAGCAACCCGCTTCGCGCGAGATCCATGGTGGAGAGGGCAGCCTGCTCCAGGCAGACCCGTTCAAGCCGTCGAAACTCCCGCAGCTCTTTGTTCATGCGCCAGCTCTCGATGTCCCCCGGCCCATCCGGCGCCGAGTCTGCTTAACGGACGGTAAACATCTCTGCCTAGCCGATTTGGCTGGCGCGGCGCTGGTGCGTGCCGTGCCCACGCCCGGGCTGCGGTGCACCACCGCGCAGGCTTGACGGCCTCTGCCTTCCGGGAGGAAGATTCAAATGATCCTAAACTGACGAGAACCACGGAGACGTTCGCTCCCAGCCAGTCCCCGATTCTCCTCAGCGAAAACGCATTGGAGCTGACCATGACCACGTTCGACAAGCGCGAGCAGGGCTTTGAGGCCAAATTCGCTCACGACGAGGAATTCATGTTCAAGGCCACGGCCCGGTCCAACAAGCTGCTCGGGCTCTGGGCCGCGGGCCAGCTCGGGCTCAGCGGCGACGCCGCGGCAAGCTACGCAACGGCGCTGGTGACAGACAATCTGGAGAGCCAGAGCATCGACGATGTCGTGGGCAAGGTGTCCGGCGATCTTGCCGCCAAGGGCGTGGCGCGCGAGCAGGTCGCGCAGAAGCTTCAGGAGTGCCTGCACCAGGCGCTCGCGCAGCTCGAAGCAAGCAAACAATAAGAAAGCCGGCCGTTGCCCTCACTCGGCGTGCTTGCGCATTCCGGAGTCGCTGAGCCTGTCGACGTAGGCAATGCCGATCGCCGAGGCGATGAAGGTGATGTGGATCAGGACCTGCCACATCACGCCGGTCTCGGTGAAGCCGGCGCGGTTCGAGCCGAGATTGCCGGCCTCGATGAAGGTGCGCAGCAGCGCGATCGAGGAGATGCCGATGATGGCCATGGCGAGCTTGATCTTCAGGACGCTCGCATTGACGTGGCCGAGCCATTCCGGCTCGTCGGGATGACCCTGGAGGTCGAGCCGCGAAACGAAGGTCTCGTAGCCGCCGACGATGACCATCACGAGCAGGTTGGAGATCATCACGACGTCGATCAGCGCCAGCACGCTCATCATGATCTGCTGTTCGGTGAGGTCGATCGCGTGCCAGGACAGATGCCAGAGCTCCTTGAGGAACAGCACGATGTAGACGCATTGCGCCACGATCAGTCCGAGATAGAGCGGCAGTTGCAGCCAGCGCGAGCCGAAGATGATCATCGGCAGCAGGCCCAAACGCGGCAACGGCGGGCGGGGTTCGGTGCGCAGTTCGGACTCGGGTCCAGGCTCAACCGACATTCAGGCAGCATCCTCGCGAGCTGAGATGATCTCGCCTTCATGTAACCCGACAAGATGGCCGGTGGAAGACGGCCAAGCCGCTGGCTGCGGCCGGCAGATCGCGCAGTCTCGTGCTACCGTGCCGAACGGCGAAAGAGTCAGGGCTTGAATCGGGAGGCGGGGGTGTCTTGGAGCGGCTTCGGCAAAAGGCTCGGCGGCATCGCGGTCGCCGTCGCAATCGTGGTTGGCGCCGGTGGCGCGGAGGTCTCGGCGACGCCGCTGACGCCGTTTCGCTACGAGGCGCAGGCGCAACGTCATTGCCCGCACGATCAGGTGGTCTGGCTCGATTTCAGGAAAGGCATCTACTACGGCAAGGGCCAGAAGCGGTATGGCCAGGGTTTCGACGGCAGCTTCGTCTGCCTGAGCGAGGCCCGCGACAGCCTTTATCGCCGCTCGCTATTGGGCCTGCGCTGAGCAGCGCGTGATTCGGAGGTTTGGGGGACGGCTATTTCCGGTCCGGCAGCTTTACCGGCACGTGCGGGGAGGTGCTGATCACCCGGGGGCTTCCGTCGGAATAGGTGCGGTCGCCGCGGATCAGCGATTCCAGAACCAGAAAAAATTTCTCAGCAAGCATTTGCGTCACCCTCGTTGGTGATGGCCTCTTGAAATGAGTCGAGGCGCCGAACGCAGAAATTCAATCAACTAAACGGGAGCAGGGCAATACCGGACAGAGCTGTATGCTGCATCGCGGTGTAGTTGTGGTTAGAAAGAAGGAGCCTGGTGGTGGTGCTCAGGCGAAGGCCAGTGCCACGAGGCTCGAGCAGAGAAGAAACAAGCCGCCGGCGGTCAGTGCCAGGAAGCCATCGGATACGAAGTCATGGTTGCGCATGGGACACCTGCCGCTCTCGTGTTCGATGCTCGGTCGGATCGATTAAGATTGTCCGAACGTGCCGTCTTGAAAGAGGTGATCCTTGCCGTCCGCGCGAATGCCCTCAGGCCCTCGTGCGGTAACCTTCAAACGCATGGGCCAGGAAGATCCCCGCGCTTACCAGACCCATCAGTGCCGAAACCGTCTCGATCATCATCAAATTCCAGTTCGCCCCTGCAACCGAGAAAACGCGTGCGGCCTTGCACAGTCAAAAGAATTCCAGTGAGCCACAAGACAATGGGGGTGGAGTGAGGATTTGGCGCAACAGAATGTCCAGGAGTGGTACAGAGCAGGGTGCCTGCGCTCCGTAGATCAACGGGGGAGAAGCGAACGCCCCGTTTACCATCCCGGCGTGAACGCTGTGGGCTCCCCATTTCCGCCGTGTTCGGGTTGCGTTATCCTTACTGCTTCCGACGCGGTGGTGGGCCGCCTCGGATTTTGGGACCGGACAGCGGCTCCCCCGTAGCCAAAGCGGGTTGGGTACGCCTCCGGCGAAGTGGTATTTGGGGCGCATGGGGATCCGACGGTCAGATTCGGTTTTGCGGGCCGCACGCGGTGTTGCCGCGGTCGCGACCTGCCTCGCGCTCGCCAATTGCGCCTCCTCGAACAAGTTCGCCAGTCGGGTCGATCCGAAATACGGCGTGTCCTCGAGCCCGCGGGTCGTGGCGTTTGGAGATCCGGTTCCGAAAGGCGGCGGCACCTACCGCGTCGGCAAGCCCTATGTTGTGGGCGGTCGGACCTACGTGCCGGAGGAGGACGTCAACTACCGCGCCGAGGGTATGGCGTCCTGGTACGGCGACGATTTCCACGGCCGCCTGACCGCCAATGGCGAAGTGTTCGACATGACTTCGCTGACAGCGGCGCATCCGACCCTGCCGATGCCGTCCTATGCGCGGGTGACCAATGTCTCGAACGGCAAATCGCTGATCGTGCGCGTCAACGACCGCGGGCCCTATCACGGCAACCGCCTGATCGACGTCTCGAACAAAGCCGCTGAACTCCTTGAATTCAAAGGCAATGGCGTCGCCAAGGTCCGTGTCGAATATGTCGGCCGGGCGCCGCTGGAAGGCTCCGACGACCGCCAGCTGATGGCGACCCTGCGCACCGGGATCCCGGCGCCGTCGCCCTCGATGGTGCGGGTTGCCTCGGCAAGGCCCTTCGTGCCGGAGCTGCCATCGTCGAACCGTAGCGCCATTCGCGGCGAGGTTCCGACGCCGGAAGGGCGGCCCTACAATCTCGGCAACACCTCTGCCGACATGGCGTCGCTCAACGCGACCTCGGAGATGTCGGCCTCGAGCCGCAGCCGGGGCCGGGGCCGGGCGCTCCAGAACGCGCGTGCCGTGTCCTATGACGAGGATGGCCGCTATGCGACCGAGAACGCGCCGTCATCGGCCGACGGCGCCGCCGAGGCCCGCAGCATCCTGAGCGGCCGCGGCCTCTACTAAGCAGGTACCAAGCCGGCAAATCCGGCGAGCGGCGTAGCGCCGCTGGCCCGTCGTCGCGCCCAGGGATCAGAATGGGATGCGCGCGCGTCCCGTGAACGTCCAGATCTGCGTGTTGCTGCCGATGCCGCCGAGTTCGGCGCCGAAGCCGACCGTAGTGCCGCCCGCCAGCCTTGCGCCGATGCCGCCCGTGATGCGGGCTGACCAGCCCTGGAGCAATGGTGTCGAAGCGAGCGGGATGCCGCCCGCAGCAACGATCGCGGCCGCATCGTCACGGGTGAAGTAATAGTCGGCAAAGACGCCGGCATAGGGCGCCAGCAGCACGCTATCGAGCCACGGTATGGGGTAGGAGACCCTGTTGCCGGCAGATGCGCGGCCGCTCGAGAAGGTGCGGGCCGCCTGCTGGGTGCCGAGCGAGTCGACATAGGCGTTTTCCCGCTCCCAGATCGCGTAGACCTTGGCCGACGGTTCGATATTGAAATTGGCCCAGCTGTAGCTGCCGGTGAAGCCGGTCGCGAATATCCAGCGATTGCCGTTGAAGTTGCCTTGGGCCGTGCCGGCGGTGCCGTCATAGCCGATGCCGGAATAGGTCACGGCCACGTCGTAACGCAGCGTCGGGATGATCTTCCAGCCGAGATAGGCACCGACGGTCCAGCCGTCGCCCTTCAGCTTTCCGTTGATGTCGGTCTGGGTGTAGCTGAAGTTCTCATAGCCGCCGGTCACACCGACCAGCAAATTGGGTCTCGCCCGGTAGGTCAGTCCGGTCAGCAGGTTGATCTGCTGGCCGAAGAGCGTGGCCTGGGTTGCCCCCTGACCGATGTTGCCGGACGAGCCCCATTGATCGATGCCGCTGCCGCGTACGTCGATCCAGAACAGCCAGTCCTTCTGCTCCCTGAAGCGCGCAGCCGGTGCCTTGGTCGGAGCCGCCCGATCGATCGCGGCGAAGGCGTCATCGATCCGCGAGGAGCCGCGCCCGCGGCCGCCGGTCCGGCCGGAGCCGCCGTCGCCCGAATAGGAGTTCAAACTTTGAGAACCGGGCTGCTGACCGGATTTGGGCTTGTCGTCCTCATCGCCGTCGGGCGCGGCGGCGAAATTGACGCGCAGCCCGCCCGCGCCTGGCATGATGTACTGCCCGCCGTCGCTGAACCCTTCGGAAATCGCGGTGTCAATCGAACCGGAGATCGCCTGTCCCGAACTCTGCGCCACGATCTTGGTGACGTTGAGCTGGAGGGCGCGCAGCTTGGCGCTGTCGGCGGGAATGTCGACCGACTGGTTCAGAGCCGGCGAGGTCGAGGCGTTGAAGGCCACACTGCCGTTGTAGGTCGCCGTGATGCTGTGATTGCCGACGGCGAGCGTGGTCGTGGCAAAGGTGGCGACGCCGGCCGACAGGGTAGACGTGCCGATCGGCGTGCCGCCGTCGTTGAAAGTGACCGTTCCCGTCGGCGTTCCGCCCGAGCTGTTCACCTTGGCCGTGAAAGTTACAGACTCGCCGTAGCTGCTCGGATTCTTCGACGAGGTGAGCTCCGTGGTGGTCGTCGCGGACAGATAGGTGAACCTGTCTGCCGCCGAGGTCGGCGACGTCCCTCCGGCCGTCGTCACGGTGACATCGACCGTGCCGGCGCCGGGCGGCGAGGTTGCCGTGATCGACGTTGCCGAATTAACCGTGAAGCTGGTCGCGTTGTTGGCGCCGAACTTCACCGCGGTGGCGCCGGACAACGCGGTGCCCGTGATGGTGACCGACGTTCCGCCGGCGAGCAGGCCCGCATTCGGCGCAACCGACGTCACCGCCGGCGTCGCGGCGTAGCTGAACTGATCCGCCGTTGATATGGCCGACGTTCCGCCAGGTGTCGTGACCGTGAGATCAACGGTGCCTGTGCCGGCGGGAGAGGTCGCGGTGATCGAGGTCGCGGAATTGACCGTGAAGCTCGATGCATTCGTCACCCCGAACTTCACGGCGGTCGCACCGGTGAAATTGGTGCCGGTGACGGTCACCGACGTGCCGCCGGCGAGCGGGCCGCCCGTCGGCGAGATCGACGTCACGGTCGGCACGGCGAAATAGGTGAACTGGTCTGCCGCCGATGTCGCCGAGGTGCCGCCCGTGGTCGTCACCCTGACGTCGACGGTACCGGTGCCGGCCTGCGATGTCGCGGTGATCGAGGTTGCGGAGTTGACGGTGAAGCCCGCCGCCGCGGTTGCACCGAACGTCACGGCTGTCGCGCCGGTGAAATTGGTGCCCGTGATCGTTACCACCGTGCCGCCGGCCGCCGGCCCCGACGTCGGCGAAAGCGACGTGACGGCTGGCGTGGCGACGTAGGTGAACTGGTCGGCGGCGGAGGTGGCCGAGGTGCCGCCCGGATTGGTCACGCGGAGGTCAACGGTGCTGGTCCCGGCGGGTGACGTCGCGGTGATTGATGTTGACGAACTGACCGTGAAACTCGTTGCGGCGGTTGCGCCGAATGTCACTGCGGTGGCGCCGGTGAAGCCTGTGCCCGTGACCGTCACGACTGTGCCGCCTGTCTGCGGACCCGTAGTCGGTGAGATCGAGGTAACGGTCGGCGCGGCGGTGTAGGTGAACTGGTCCGCGGCGGACGTTGCCGACGTTCCACCTACCGTCGTGACCCTGATGTCCACGGTGCCGGTCCCGGCAGGCGATGTCGCGGTGATCTGGGTTGCCGAATTGACGGTGAAGCCGGCCGCCGCCGTGGCGCCGAACGTCACCGCCGTTGCACCTGACAGATTGGAGCCGGTGATCGTGACAATGGTGCCGCCGCCCAGGGGGCCGCCTGTCGGCGAAATCGACGTGATCGAGGGAGGGCCGGCATAGGTGAATTGATCAGCGGCCGAGGTCGCGGATGTCCCGCCCGGCGTCGTGACCCTGACGTCCACGGCGCCGGTGCCGGGCGGCGAGGTCGCGGTGATCGAGGTCGCGGAATTGAACGTGAAGCCGGTCGCGGCCGTCCCGCCGAATGACACGGCCGTGACGCCGGTGAAATTCGTGCCCGTGATCGTCACCACCGTGCCGCCTGTCTGCGGGCCCGCAGTGGGTGAGATCGAGGTGACGGTCGGTGAGGCAATATAGGTGAACTGGTCCGCTGCAGATGTTGCGGACGTGCCGCCGGCTGTCGTCACCCTGATGTCGATCGTGCTGGTTCCTGCCGGCGATGTCGCGGTGATCTGGGTCGCCGAATTGACCGTGACGCCAGTCGCAGCCGCTGCTCCGAACACCACGGCCGTCGCGCCTGAGAAGTTGGTGCCGGTGATGGTTACGGTGGTGCCGCCAGCGCCCGGACCCGAGGTCGGCGAAATCGAAGTGACGGTGGGCGCGCCCACATAGGTGAACTGGTCGGAGGCCGTGGTTGCGGACGTTCCGCCCACAGTCGTCACGGTGACGTCGACCGTGCCAGTCCCTGCGGGCGATGTCGCGGTAATCTGGGTATTGGAATTGACCGTGTAGCTCGCGGCATTGATGGCGCCGAACTTCACGCCGGCAGCGCCTGTGGTCGTGCTGAAATTCGTGCCGGTGATGATCACCGATGTGCCGCCACCGGTTGGACCTGATGTCGGCGATATCGCGGTTACGGTCGGCGGGGCGACATAGGTGAACTGGTCCGCCGCCGACGTCGGCGATGTCGAGCCGTTGGTGACGGTGACATCGACGGTCCCGGCGGACCCCGCCGGCGCTGTCGCCGTGATCTGCGTATTGGAGTTGACGGTGTAGCTCGTCGCATTGGTGGCGCCGAACTTGACGCCGCCCGCGCCAGTCGTCCCGGTGAAGTTGGCGCCCGTGATCACCACCGAAGTGCCGCCGGCGAGCGGCCCGGTCGTCGGTGAAATCGACGTCACCGTGGGGCTGGGTAGATTGATCGTGAACGTGTAAGGGGTATTCGCGATCGAACTGCCGGAGCAGCCCACGTTGAAATCGCTGCAGCCCGGCGTGTAATACAGGGTGATCGAGTCCTGTCCGCCACCTGTCTTGCTGTTCAGCGTGATATCGATCTCGGCCTGGCCGGCCTTCGCGGATTGACCGTTTTGGTTCGGGTTCGTTGGGTGAAATGTGTAAGTTGCCTTTGACGTGGTCGGATTATAATCGGCCGCTGTGAGCAGTGGGCTGCCCGAATGGCCGGTCGAATTTGCGATCGGTGCATTGTAAAAGGCGTCTGTGCCCGCGACGGAATAGACGCCGTATACAACCGAGTCGTCGGCCGCGGCTGCGCCGACGGTCAGACACAGGCGATAGATCTGACCGACCGACGTGAAGTTGATGGTCACGCCCGACGTCGAATCCGTCGTTTGATCGCAAGCCGCGTTCGCCGCTGCCATCGCGCCGAGCATCACGACGGCCGCGATGCAGATGCGTTGAGCCGCCCGCCAGAGAGAGCGCAATATCCGCGAAGGCGTAGCTTCACCATCGCGTGTCGGGACCGCCAATTTCCCGATTATCGCTGGAATGGCCACCGCAATTGCGTGACTCACCGGCCCCCCTTAGCGGCAGCTCTCGATAGAGCATCCGCCTAAAATCCCTGATTGTGAAATTATTCGCCTATATCGTTGCGTGCATTTGACGGGACGCGGTGCGCAACGCAAGCGAGCGAGCCAGCCAAACTGCCGGAACCAAGTCGCGGGCACTACTTTCCGGCGAACCGTTGCATAGCGGCAACAAAAGCGTGCTTTGATGGCAATCGACGGAAACGCTTGACTTGTCAATTTATGGTTGCGCTTGCGCTTGACTGTCGACGCTGGCTGTTCAACAATCTCGGCGAGTGGGCCGCAATAAATTCATTCTTTAATTTAAGTGCCGCCGTCGTGGTTTGCATCATCACGCGACGGGTCGTTAGTTTTTTGGGGGAGGGGGCATGCCGTTACAGCCGGTTCTCGGACAGATCATGCCTTTTGCGGGCGCAGTGATTCCCAGAGGTTGGGCGCTGTGTAACGGTGCGCTGCTGGCCATCCAGCAAAATTCCGCGCTGTTCTCGTTGCTCGGCACCTATTATGGCGGCAACGGAGTGACGACGTTTGCACTCCCGGATCTGCGCGGTCGCGCGATCCTCGGCTCGAGTGGCGCCGGCCAATATCCCGTGGGCATGACCGGCGGATCGTATATGGCCAGCCTCAATGTGCAGCAGCTCCCGGCCCACAATCATCTCATTCAAGTGTCCGCAGCGGTCGGAGGAGGCGGACGCGGGAGCGTCCCTCCCACAGGCAACGTCTTCGCGACAAACTCACTGCCGGCGACCAACCCGACGAAGATTTTTGCCGCAGCCGGGAGCGGCGACACGCCATTGGCCACCGCCACCAATCTGGTGAACGAAGGCGGCAACCAGCAGCATAACAACATGCAGCCCTATCTCACGATCAGCTATCTGATCGCGACGCAGGGGATTTTTCCGTCGCGAAGCTGAGCGGCTGCACGGCCGCATTTTCGCAAACGTAATCCGTCCACTTCAATTTTCCCATATTCGCGCATTCGCCGATCGGATCGGAACGGGCGCACACCAAAGGATCATATGCGATGGCAGATCCGTTTCTCGGCGAGATCAGGTTGTTTGGCTTTCCGCGGGTGCCGGACGGCTGGTTCGCCTGCAATGGACAGTCGGTCTCGATTGCCCAGTTTGAGACGCTTTACGCCGTGATCGGCACCACCTATGGCGGCGATGGCGTCAACACGTTCAACCTTCCCGATCTACGCGGCCGTGTGCCGATCGGACAGGGACAGGGGACAGGCCTTCCGAACTATACGCTGGGCCAGCCCGGGGGTGAGGAGAACCACACCCTGATCGAAGCCGAAATGCCGACCCACAGTCATGCGCTGATGTCCTCGACCGTGACGGCAACGGATGTAACGCCCGGGCCGACCCTTCATCTTGCCACGGCGTCAGCAGGTGAACTCTACGCACCGATTGCGAACGCCGGGACGTACTCCACGATGGCCCCCTGCGTCGCCACTTCGGGCAACAGCATCGGGCACAACAACATGATGCCGAGCGTGGTTGCCAATTACTGCATTTGCTACGCGGGCGTCTTCCCTTCGTCCGGTTAGGCTGCGCACGCATCCGTATTCAGTCTCAAGGAAAGACAACATGTCAGATCCGTTCGTCGGAGAAATCCAGGCTTTTACGTTTCCTTTTGCAGTCGGCGGCTTCAACAGCGCCTGGCTGCCGTGCGACGGCCAGCTCCTGCCAATTCAGGGTCACAGTGCGTTATTTGCACTCATCGGTACCTATTACGGCGGCAATGGCACGACCAATTTCGCCTTGCCGAACCTGAACGGTTCGGTCGCGATCGGTCAGGGGCAAGGCCCGGGATTGCAAAATTATGTCGTCGGCGAGACCGTCGGCAGTTCGACGGTGACGCTGATCGGCGACAACATGGCGAGGCACACGCACGCCCTGCAACTCGGCAACAAGAGCGCGACAGGCGCTACGGCAGGTCCCGGCGCGGCGGGGACCACGGTTGCGATCGACCCGAACTTCACCGGCTTCACGGCGCCACCCGGCAGTCTCACCTTGGTGCCAAGCGCCGTCACACTCACCGGGCAGAACCTGCCGCACGACAACATGCAGCCGACCCAGGCGATCGTCTGGTGTATCGCCTACGCGGGAATCTTTCCGGCTTTCGGCAGCTCCTGAACGATCTTGAGTGCGCGACGGCATGATTGACGGCGCGCCGCTCGACATCGTCCCGGACGATCCGGCCCTTCGGCTTCGGCCCGCAGGCCCGAATGACGAGCCGTTCATCCGGCGTCTCTTCGAGGAGGTGCGGACGGGGCAATTCACCGCGACGGCATTGTCCGGGCCGATCGTCGGCCAGATCATCGCACAACAGTTCCGCAGCCAGGCGGCCGGCTATGCCGCGCAGTTTCCGGGGGCGATCTCGCTGATCGTCACACAGGATGGGACCGCGATCGGCCGGCTGCTGCTTCATTGCGAAAGCGAGCACTGGCACATCATCGACATCGCGCTGCTGCCGGCCGATTGCGGTCGCGGCGCCGGCACGAAGATCCTCGACGCTCTCGAAGCGAGCGCACGGCAGCAGGGTGTCGGCGCGCTGACGCTCTCAGTGCTCGCGGACAATTCGGCCGCGCTCAGGTTTTACCTGCGGCGAGGATTTGCCGAGACCGGGCAGGCGGGCGCCGCTCACATCGCGATGAAAAAGGATCTCGGCTAACGCACAGCCGCTTCGCGCAGGAACTTCAGCAGCGCAGCGTTGACCTCGTCGGGCCGCTCCTGCTGGACCCAATGGCCGGCGCCCTCGATGATCAGCTTCCGCGTCAGATTGGGCAGCACGCGCTCGAGCTCGTTGACGCGCTTGGCGCCGATCAGGCCGGTGATGACGGCGTCTTTCGAACCGGCAATGAAGAGCGATGGCTGATGGATCTGCGCGTCCTGCCAGGGCGCCGTCAGCTCCCAATTGCGGTCGAGGTTGCGATACCAGTTCAGCCCGCCGCGGAAGCCGGACTTGCGGAAGCTTTCGGTGAAATAGGCGAGGTCAGCCTCGCTGAGCCAGTTGGGCAGCGGCTCCTCGGCGAGCGCGTGACCGAGAAAGCCCTTGCCCTCCTGGACGAACATCGCGGCGCTGGGATCGGCAAGGCCGCGCCCGCCGAGCACGATGCGCATGGTGCGGGCGATGTCACGCTCGAACTCGGCCTCGGCGACGCCGGGTGTCTGGAAATACTGCCAGTAGAAATTGGTGACGCCGCCCTGGCGCAGCAGATCGAGCGGCTTGCCGCGGCCGCGGAATGGCGGCGGCACGCTCAGGCCCGCCACCGCCGTGAAGATGTCGGGCCGGAACAACGCCGCATGCCAGGCGACCGGCGCGCCCCAGTCGTGGCCGACCACCATCGCCTTGCTCTCGCCGAGCGCGTGCACGAGGCCAACGACGTCGCCCACCGTGTCGAAGATCGAGTAGGCGGCGACGTCCGCCGGCGCCGCGCTCTGGCCGTAGCCGCGCATGTCGGGGGCAACGACGTGGAAACCGGCGTCCGCCAGCGCCGGGATCTGGTGGCGCCAGGAGTAGGATAGCTCGGGCCAGCCGTGGCACAGCACCACCAGCGGGCCCTGGCCGGCTTCGCGGATGAACAGGTCGATCCCGTTGGCCTTGATGACGCGGGTGGACAACATCGCTTTTCCGCCTTGTTTCAGGGGTTTGGTCGGGAAATATCAGGTGCCACGATAGGGGCGCGCCGAGAATCGTGCAATCTCGGGTTCGGCGGCCAGCCCGGTGTTGTTCGCACCGGTTCCTGCTGTTAGAACGCCGCTCTCAGGGCTTCGCCATGGCATTTCGTCTTTTTCCGCTCCGTCGCACCCGGTTCTCCGCCGGGGCGCTGGCGCGCGGGCTGATCGCGGCGGTTCTGGTGGCTGGCATCGGCTGGGGCGGGGCCCTGTACGCCGCCAACCAGAGCATCCAGGGCGCCAAGAAAGCCGAGGATTCCGGCTTCGATGGCGATGCCCCCACCGCGATCCTGATCGAGGCCTCCAGCGGCAGCGTCCTGTTCGAGAAGAGCGCCGACGAACTGCGCGCGCCCTCCAGCATGATGAAGCTGATGACGGCCGAAGTCGTCTTCAATGCCATCAAGAAGGGCGACATCAAGCCGACCGACGAGTACCGGATCAGCGAGAACGCCTGGCGCAAGGGCGGGGCGCCCTCGGGCGGCTCGACCATGTTCGCCGCCATCAACAGCAAGGTTTCGGTCGATGACCTCCTGCATGGTGCGATCATCCAGAGCGGCAATGACGCCTGCATCGCGCTGGCCGAGGGCATTGCCGGCAACGAGAAGATCTTTGCCGCCGACTTCATGACCAAGCGTGCCCGCGAGCTCGGCATGACGAAGTCGACCTTCGGCAATTCCAACGGCCTGCCCGATCCCGGCAACAAGATGACGGTGCGCGAGCTCGGCGTCCTCGCTCGCCACATCATTCTCGACTTCCCCGAATTCTACAAACTGTTCGGCGAGAAGGAGTACACCTGGAACAAGATCCGCCAGCCCAACCGCAATCCTCTGCTCAATTCGATGGAAGGCGCTGACGGTCTGAAAACCGGCTACACCAAGGAGGGCGGCTACGGCATGGTCGGCTCGGCCGTGCAGAACGGCACGCGGCTGATCGTGGTCGTCAATGGCCTGGAAGATCCTGAGGATCGCGCCACCGAAGCCAAGAAGATGCTGGAATGGGGCTTTCGCAATTTCGAGACCCGCACCCTGATCGCGGCCGACCAGCAGGTTGGCTACGCAAAAGTGTTTGGCGGCGAGAGCCGCTCGGTCAAGCTGGTCGCCAAGACGCCCGTCAAGGTGATGGTGCACAAGAACGGCAGCGACAAGCTGATTGCGCGCATCGTCTATAGCGGACCGGTGCGCGCGCCGATCGAAGCCGGCCAGAAGGTCGGCGTGGTCAAGGTCTGGCGCAGCGGCAATATCGCGGTGGAGACGCCCGTCTATGCCGCCGAAGCGATCGGCACCGGCTCGACCATGCGCCGCGCGATCGACGGTGCCAGCGAGCTCGTGATCGGCATGTTCCGCGCGGGCGCCGAGAAGCTCTGATCATGAGTGAGAGCGCAGCACAGCGACCGTCCGGACGCGGACGCTTCATCACCTTTGAAGGCGGCGAGGGCACCGGCAAGTCGACCCAGATCAAGAAGCTCGCCGACCGCCTCACTGCGGCCAGGATGCGCACCCTCGTCACGCGCGAGCCCGGCGGCTCGCCGGGTGCCGAGATCATGCGTCACCTGGTGCTGTCGGGGATGGGCAAGCTGCTCGGGCCCGAAGCCGAGACGCTGCTGTTCGCGGCTGCACGCGATGACCATGTCCGCACCGTGATCCAGCCTGCGCTCAATTGGGGCGCCTGGGTGCTGTGCGACCGCTTCGCCGACTCGACGCGGGCCTATCAGGGCAGCCTCGGCCGCGTGCCGATGGGCCTGATCAACGCGATGCAGCGGGTCACGATCGGCGATCTCAAGCCGGACCTCACCCTCATCCTCGATTTGCCGGTCGAGATTGGATTGCAGCGCGCCGCCGTGCGTCGTGGTAGCGGCACACCGGACAGGTTCGAGGGCGAGCAGCTCAGCTTCCACCAGGGCCTGCGCGAGGCCTATCGCAAGATCGCCGAGGACGATCCCGGCCGTTGCGTCCTGATCGATGCCAATTCCGATCCCGACACGGTTGCTGGACGAGTCTGGACGGCGCTGCGCGACCGTCTTCTCCCCACCCCTGCATCGGTGGTTTCCCTATGAGCCCGCGCCAGGCCGAACGCGAAACCGCCATTCCGCATCCGCGCGAGACGAGCCTTCTGTTCGGCCATCGCGAGGCCGAGACGGCGCTGCTCGCGGCCTATCGCAGCGGGCGCATCCCGCATGCCTGGCTGATCGGCGGGCCGCAGGGGATCGGCAAGGCGACGCTGGCCTATCGCATGGCGCGCTTCGTGCTTTCCAACGGCCAGCCGCTGGCGCCGTCCGTGCAGCGCGCCGAGACCCTCGCGATCGATCCTGATAACGCCGTGGCGCGGCAGGTTGCGGCCAGCTCGCATGGCGGTCTGTTGACGCTGGAACGCACCGCCAACGACCGCGGCGTGATGCGCACCGTGATCACCGTGGACGAGACGCGGGAGACGATCGGTTTCTTCGGCTCGACTGCCGCGGCAGAAGGCTGGCGCGTCTGCATCGTCGACACCGTCGACGAGCTCAATCCGAATGCCGCCAACGCACTGCTGAAAATCCTCGAGGAGCCGCCGCAGCAATCGCTGTTCCTCCTGGTCAGCCACGCGCCGGCGCGCGTGCT
The DNA here is from genome assembly GCF_052076005.1 of Bradyrhizobium sp. 63_E2_N1_3. NCBI lineage: Bacteria > Pseudomonadati > Pseudomonadota > Alphaproteobacteria > Hyphomicrobiales > Nitrobacteraceae > Bradyrhizobium > Bradyrhizobium sp. 63_E2_N1_3. The sequence goes on from NZ_CP197235.1 coordinate 4,698,221, forward strand.
CGCCACGATCCAGTCGCGCTGCCGCAAGCTGCGCCTGCGCCCGCTCGACACGGATGATGTGATCGGCGCCGCAGCTTCGACGGCTGACCTCGATCCGAACGATCCGGCGCTGCGCGAGGCCGCGGAGGCCTCCGAGGGCAGTGTCGCGCGGGCGCTGACGCTGCTCGGCGGCGATGCCCTGAAGCTGCAGCAGCGCACGGCGGCGCTGCTCGCGCGCCTGCCACAGGTCGATCCGCGCGAATTGCACACGCTCGGCGATTCGCTCGGCACCAGCGATCGAGTCGCGCTGGCGGCCTTCATCGACGGCATCGATCGCTGGATTGCGGAGCGCCTGCACTCCGACGAGGCCAATGCCAACCAGAATCTGCCGCGCCTTGCGCGCCTAGCTGAGGTATGGGAAAAGATCGTCCGCGCCGCGCGCGACACCGAAACCTACAATCTGGAGCGAAAGCCCTTGGTTTTCTCGGTGTTCGGCTGGCTGGCGGACGCAACGCGCTAGAGCATGATCCGGAAAAGTGTGCAGCGGTTTTCCGACAGGATCATACTCCAAATAATGACCTAACGCAGGTTCGTTTCCAAATTTCGAGAAGCCGGTAAAGGAATTCGTCGTGGCCACGCGAGCTAAGAAAACCGCCAGGGGCAAGAGCAGCAAGAAGAAGGCTGCCAACAAGGCCGTGAAGAAGGCCGTGAAGGCGCTCGCGCGCAAAGCTGCCAAGAAGGTCAAGAAGACCAAGAAGGCTGCCGTCAAGAAGGGCGTGAAGGAAAGCGCTGCGAAGACGACAAAGAAGGCCGGCAAGAAGGCTGCGAAGAAGCAGGTCGTCGCCAAGAAGGCGGTGAAGAAAGCGGCCAAAAAGGCAGCCAAATCTCCGGCGAAGAGCAAGGCTCCTCCGGCAAAGAAGGTCGCCAAGAAAGCGAAAGTGACCGCGCCTGCCGTGACCGCAGCACCGGCTCCTGTCGCCACGCCGCCGAAGGTTGTGAAGCCCAAGGTGTCGAAGCCCAAGGTGTCGAAGCCTGAGGCGCCGCCCGCGCCGAAGCCCGTCGCAGCTCCGCAAGCCGCAACTCCCGTTGCTGCGCCCGCGCGCGACAACGTCTTCTACATCTCGACCGCCATCGCCTATCCCAACGGCAGCCCGCATATCGGCCACGCCTATGAGGCGATCTCGGCCGACGTGCTGGCGCGCTTTGCGCGGCTCGACGGCAAGGACGTGTTCTTCCTGACCGGCACCGACGAGCACGGTCAGAAGATGGTCCAGACTGCGCAGAACGAGGGCCTGACCCCGTCCGCGCTCGCGACCCGCAATGCTGGCCGCTTCAAGGAGATGGACGAGCGTCTGAACGTGTCGTTCGACCGCTTCATCCGCACCACCGAAGAGCAGCACCATCGCTCCAGCCAGGAGATCTGGCGGCGCATGGAAGCGAACGGCGACATCTACGCCGACAGCTATGCCGGCTGGTACTCGGTGCGCGACGAGGCGTATTACGCCGAGGACGAGACGCGCCTGAACGACGACGGCGTGCGCCTCGGCCCGCAAGGCACGCCAGTCGAATGGGTCGAGGAGAAGAGCTATTTCTTCCGCCTGTCGGCCTATCAGGACAAGCTTCTGAAGCTCTACGAAGATCATCCTGAATTCATTGGCCCGGACTCGCGCAAGAACGAGGTGGTGAGCTTCGTACGCGGCGGCCTGCGCGATCTCTCGATCTCGCGCACGACCTTCGATTGGGGCGTGAAAGTGCCCAGCGACGAAGAGCACGTGATGTATGTCTGGGTCGACGCGCTGACCAATTACATCACCGGCGTCGGATTCCCCGACGAGAGCGACAAGAACTGGCGCTACTGGCCGGCCGACGTGCACATCATCGGCAAGGACATCATCCGCTTCCACGCGGTCTACTGGCCCGCATTCCTGATGTCGGCCGGCATTTCGCTGCCGAAGAGGGTCTATGCCCATGGCTTCCTGTTCAACAGGGGCGAGAAGATGTCGAAGTCGGTCGGCAATGTCGTCGACCCCTTCAATCTTGCCGACCAGTATGGCGTCGACCAGATGCGCTATTTCTTCCTGCGCGAGGTCTCGTATGGCCAGGACGGCAACTACAACCACGATGCCATCGTCGCGCGCATCAATGCCGATCTCGCCAACGACCTCGGCAACCTCGCGCAGCGCTCGCTGTCGATGATCGCCAAGCAGCTCGGCGGCGTGCTGCCGGAGCCGGGCGAGTTCAGCGACAACGATAAGGCGATTCTGGCGATGGCGGACGGCATGATCGCCGCATCGCGCGAAGCGATGGCGACGCAGCAGATCCATCACTGGCTCAACGCCGTGTGGGCCGTGGTCGCGGAGGCCAACCGCTATTTCGCGGGCGAGGCGCCGTGGGCGCTCGCCAAGACCGATCCTGTCAGGCAGAAGACGGTGCTCTATGTCACCGCCGAAGTCGTGCGCCAGATCGCGATCCTGGCCCAGCCGGCGATGCCGACTGCCTCGGGCCTGCTGCTCGACAGCCTCGGCATTCCCGCGGGCGAGCGGAACTTCGCGATGCTCGGGGGCGCCAAACGGATCGCGCCAGGCTCGACGCTGCCGGCGCCAACACCGGCGTTCCCGCGCTACATCGAGCCGGCGGCCTAGGGCGTTCGGGCGATGCTGGTCGACAGCCACTGCCATCTGGATTTTCCGGACTTTGCGGAAGACCTCGACGGGATCGTCTCGCGTGCACGTGCGGCCGGCATCGGCCGTATGGTCACGATCTCCACGCGGGTGCGAAAGCTCAATCAGCTTCTGGCCATCACTGAGCGCTACGATGACGTCTACTGCTCGGTCGGTACCCATCCGCACAACGCGGACGAGGAAGACGGCATCTCGCCGGACGAGCTGATCGGGTTGACCGGGCATCCCAAGGTCGTCGCGCTCGGCGAGGCCGGGCTCGACTATTTCTACGACAACGGCGCGCCGGAGGCGCAGGCGAGGGGCTTTCGCGCGCACATCGCCGCGGCCCGTGCGACCGGCCTGCCGCTGGTGATCCATACCCGCGAGGCGGACGAGGATTGCGGCCGCATCCTGGAGGAGGAGGCCGCCAAGGGATCGTTTCGCGCCGTGCTGCATTGCTACACGGGCGGGCGCGAGCTGGCGCTGAAGGCGGTGTCGCTCGGGCTCTATATCGGCTTCACGGGCATCCTGACCTTCAAGAAATCGGAGACCCTGCGCGCGCTTGCGGCTGAACTGCCGTCGGACCGTATTCTGGTTGAAACAGACTCGCCCTATCTTGCGCCCGGCAAGTTCCGGGGCAAACGCAACGAGCCGGCCTATGTGGTCGAGGTCGCCAAGGTGCTCGCCGAAATGCGCGGCGTGTCGCTCGATGAGATCTCACGCCAGACCACCGAAAACTTCTTCCGCCTGTTCTCCAAGGTGAAATCTTAGGACTGGGAGCCGCATGACGCTGACGCTGACGATCCTGGGCTGCGGCTCCTCCGCCGGCGTGCCGCGCCCGGCACTCGGCTGGGGCGCCTGCGATCCCAACAATCCAAAGAACCGCCGCCGCCGCTGCTCGCTGCTGGTTGAGCAGACATCACACCACGGCACCACGCGCATCGTGATCGACACCTCGCCCGACCTGCGCGAGCAGCTCATCGATACCAATGTCGACCACATCGACGCGGTGTTCCTGACCCATGAGCATGCCGACCAGACCCACGGCATGGACGATCTGCGCTCCGTCGTGCTCCACATGCGCAAGCGCATTCCGGTTTATTTCAACCAGTCGACCGCGAAAGACATCATGGCGCGGTTCTCCTACTGCTTCATCTCGCCCGAGGGCAGCGACTATCCGCCGATCCTGCACCGGCATTCGATCGAGGCCGGCGAAAGCCGGACCATCAGCGGCAAGGGCGGCGACGTGACCATGACCGCCTTCCTGGTCCAACACGGCCAGATTCCCGCGCTCGGCTATCGCATCGGCAATGCCGCCTACACGCCCGACCTCAACGACATCCCGCGCGAGAGCTGGGGCGCGCTGGAGAATCTCGATCTCTGGATCGTCGACGGCTTGCGCTACACCCAGCATTCCAGCCATTTCAGCATCAACGATGCGCTGTCCTGGATCGAGCGCTTCAAGCCGAAGCGGGCCGTCATCACCAACATGACGGCCGACGTCGATTACGAGGTGATCCGGCAATCGCTGCCCGCGGACGTGGTGCCGGCCTACGACGGCATGCGGCTCGAGACGCACTGATCGCGCCGGCTCGGTTCAGGCCGAGATCGCCTTCGACGAGCCGACCTCGTTACGCAGCAAGAATTTCTGGATCTTGCCCGTGGACGTCTTCGGGATCGGTCCGAACACGACGGCCTTCGGCGTCTTGAAGCCGCTCATATGCGTGCGGCAGAAGGCGATGATCTCGGCTTCGGTCGCGCTGGCGCCGTCCTTCAGTTCGACGAAGGCACAGGGCACCTCGCCCCATTTCGGATCGGGCTTTGCGACGACGGCTGCGAACAGCACGGCCGGATGCTTGTAGAGGATGTCCTCGACCTCGACGGAGGAAATGTTCTCGCCACCGGAAATGATGATGTCCTTGGAGCGATCCTTGATGATGACGTAACCGTGCTCGTCGAGCACGCCGAGGTCGCCGGTGTGAAACCAGCCGCCCTCGAAGGCTTCCTTCGTCGCCTTCTCGTTCTTGAGGTAGCCCTTCATCACGATGTTGCCGCGGAACATGACCTCGCCGATGGTCTCGCCGTCCCGGGGCACCTCCTGCATCGTCTGCGGATTGATGACGGTGACGCCTTCCTCGAGCGGGTAGGGCACGCCCTGCCGCCGCTTCATGCTGGCGCGCTCGGCGGCGGGCAGATCGTCCCAGCCGGGTTGCTCGGCGCAGACGGAGGCGGGGCCGTAGACCTCGGTCAGGCCGTAGACGTGCGTGAGCCTGATGCCGATGCTCTCCGCGCCTTCCAGCACGGCAACCGGCGGTGCGGCGCCGGCGATCAGGCCCACGACGCGGCGCGCGGCACTGCCCTTCGGCGCGTCGGGTGCGTTGATCAGCGTGTTGTAGACGATCGGCGCGCCGCACATGTGGGTGACGCCGTGCTGCTTGATCAGCTCGAAGATTTTTGTCGGCTCGACCTTGCGCAGGCAGACGTTGATGCCGGCGGCCGCCGCGATGGTCCATGGGAAGCACCAGCCGTTGCAGTGGAACATCGGCAGCGTCCAGAGATAGACCGGATGCTGGCCGAGTTGGCCGGCGAGGATGTTGCTGACGGCGTTCAGATAGGCGCCGCGATGATGGGTGACGACGCCCTTGGGATTGCCCGTGGTACCCGAGGTATAGCTCAGCGCGATGGCGTCCCATTCGTCGCCTGGCGGGATCGCCGCGAAGTCCGGGTCGCCTTGCGCAACCGCCGCCTCATACTCGATCTCGCCGATACGCTTGCCGCCCTTGAAAGCGGCGTCGTCGACGTCGACGACGAGCGGCTTCGGCCCCTTCATCTGCGCCAGCGCGTCGGTGATGACAGTCGAAAACTCCGGATCGACCAGGATGATCTTGGCGCCGCCATGATCGAGCTGAAACGCGATCGAAGGCGCATCGAGACGGATGTTGAGCGCATTGAGGACGGCGCCGGTCATGGGGACGGCGAAGTGCGCCTCGTTCATCGCCGGAATGTTCGGCAGCATCGCCGCGACGGTATCGCCGACGCCGATGCCCTTGCCGCCAAGCCAGGACGCAAAGCGCTTGCAGCGCTCATGCGTCTCGCGCCACGTGAAGCTGCGGCCCTCATAGACCGTGCTGACGTGGTTGGGATAGACGGCAGCGCTGCGCGCGAGGAAGCTCAGCGGGCTCAGGGGGACGTAGTTGGCGGGGGTTTTGTCGAGGCCCATGTTGTACTGGTTCTGCCGCTCGCTCATCGACACCCTCCTTGACGCCGCCTTACAGGAATCCGATCGAGATCCAGGGGAAGATCGCGACGATGATCAATCCCACCAGCAGCGCCAGCAGATAGCCCCAGATCGGCCTGATGCCTTCGGCCGGATCGACGCGTCCGATGGCGCAGGCGGCATAATAGCCGACGCCGAAGGGCGGGGCGAATAGCCCGATACCCATCGCCAGAATGATCACCATGGCGTAGTGCACCTCGTGCACGCCGACGGCACGGGCGATCGGAAACAGCAGCGGCCCGAACAGCACGATTGCCGGAATGCCCTCGAGCACGCTGCCGAGGATGGTGAAGGCCAGGATCGACACGGCGATGAAGGTCGCAGGCCCCCCGGGCAATCCGGTCATGGCTGAAGCCAGCGAGCGCGAGAAGCCGGATTGGGTGAGCCCCCAGGCCATGCCGGTCGCCGTGCCGATGATCAGGAGGATCGCGCCCGACAGCGCCGCGGTCTCGACCAGCATGGGAAACAGCCGCCGCCAGTCGAAGCGGCGGTAGACGAGGAGGCCGACCAGGGCGCCGTAGACGATGCCGATGGTGGAGACTTCGGTCGCGGTCGCAATGCCCTCGACCACGGCGTAGCGGATCACGAAGGGCAGCGCGAGCGCGGGCAGGGCGATGATGAAGGTCTTGCCGATCTCGCCACCCGTGGCGCGGCGGACATGGCTCATGTCCTCGTGGCGGTAGCGCCACCACACCAGCATGCAGAGCGTGATGGCGAGCACGACGCCGGGCAGCAGGCCGCCGGTGAAGAGGGCGGCGATCGAGACGCCCGTGACCGAGCCGATCGTGATCAGCACGAGGCTCGGCGGAATGGTCTCGGTTTGGGCACCCGTAGCCGCAAGAAGCGCCACGAGGTCGCCGGGCTTGGCGCCGCGCTGCTTCATTTCCGGGAACAGCACGGGCGCCACCGCCGCCATGTCGGCAGCCTTGGCGCCGGAGATGCCGGAGACGAGGTACATCGCGCCGACGAGCACGTAATGCAGGCCGCCGCGGACATGGCCGAGCAGGCTCGCCAGGAACGCGACCATGGCCCGCGCCATGCCGGTCATCTCGATCAGGAGCCCCAGGAACACGAACAGCGGCACCGAGAGCAGGATGAGGTGGCTCATGCCCTCGTCCATCCGCCCGACCAGCACCATGACCGGCGTCCGCGTGGTCAGCGCCAGATAGCCGTAGATCGCGAGGCCAAACCCGAACGCAATGGGAACGCCGGCAAAGACGCAGAAGCCTGCGACGCCGACGAAGAAGATGACGAGGTTGAGATTGCCGAGCGGCCGCAGATAAGGCTGCGCCAGCCAGAACAGACCGACGATGACGGCAACCGATATCACCGCCGTCAGGACCATGCGGTAATCGGCGGCGCGCAGCAACCGCAGCAGCGCGAACACCGCCATCAGGCAGATGCCGGCCGGCAGCGCCGCGGCGCGCCACATGTTCGAGATCTGGAGCGCCGGCGTGGTGATGAAGCTTTCCTCGTAGGCGTATTCGGCGGATGGCCAGACGATCAGCGCCAGGAACGCCAGCGCCGCGCAGGTCGCGACCACGTCCAGATAGGCGCGCAAGGCCGGCCGCGCGCTCGCGACGAGCGCCGTCATGCGCATGTGCTCGGAGCGGCGGAACGCGACCGCGGCGCCGAGCATTGCCAGCCACAGGAACAGGATCGAGGCGAGCTCATCCGACCAGATCAGCGGCCGGTGCACGCCGTAGCGCGCGACCACACCCGCAAACAGGATCACGATCTCCGCGACCACCAGAATGGCCGCGGGGATCTCGACGGCGAGGCCAAGGATGCGCTCCAGCGAGGCCAGCACAGGGGATCGGCGAGGGGGCTGAACAGCCACCTCGCCCACCACTCCGGTCGCCTCAACCTCGACATGAGCCATCTCGATAAGAACCTCGGCGGCCCCAACGCGCGTTACGACAGCTTGCCGACGGCCTTTTCCAGGAGATCCCAGGCCTGGTCGCCATACTTGCCCTTCCACTCGGCATAGAAGCCGGCGGAGCGCAGCTTGTCACGGAACGGCGCCACCGCAGGCTGGTTGAAGGTCAGGCCCTTGCCCGCGAGCTCCTGCTGGAGGTTCGCATTGAGCTTCGCGGTATCCTCACGCTCCTTAATGGCGGCGGCGTTGATGTTCTTGGCGACGATGGTGCGCACATCCTCCGGCAGCGCGCTCCAGGCGCGGCGGTTGGCCAGGAACCAGAAGCCGTCCCACATGTGGTTGGTCAGTGAGCAGTACTTCTGCACCTCGTACAGCTTGGCGGTCGAGATGATCGCCAGCGGGTTCTCCTGGCCCTCGACGATCTTGGTCTGGAGCGCGGAATAGACCTCGGCGAAATTGATCGAGGCGGGCGCCGCATCGAACGCCTTGAACATCGAGGTCCACAGCGGCGACACCGGCACGCGGATCTTGAAGCCCTTGAGGTCGTCGGGACCGTTGATCGGCTTGCTCGACGACGTGGTCTGGCGGAAGCCGTTGTCCCAGATCTTGTCCATGACCTCGAGGCCGGCCTTCTTGATCTCGCCGCGGACATGGACGCCGAGGTCGCCGTCCATGGCCTTCCAGACCGTGCCGTAGTCCGGGAACGCGAAGCCGATGCCGTTGATGGACGCGGCCGGCACCAGGGTCGACAGGATCAGGCCTGACAGCGTGAAGAACTCGACGCCGCCGGACCGGATCTGGCTCAGCATGTCGGTGTCGGAGCCGAGCTGGTTGTTCGGGAAGATCTGGAGGTCGAACTTGCCGTTGGTCTCGGCCTTGATCGCCGCCGCCATCTCCCTGGCGCGCACGTTCAGCGGATGGGTGTCAGGCAGGTTGTTGGCGTATTTGTAGGTGAACTCGGCGCTCTGGGCGCGGGCCACATGGGGCGCACCGAGGCCGCCCAGGACCGCGGTCGCGGCGGAGGCCTTGAGAAGCGTGCGTCGGGAAAAGCTCATGGGTCTGCTTCCTCGGAAGTTTGTTGTTGTTCTGAGATGCAAACCTATACGGACGGAAGGCCTGAAGGTCATCTGCGATCTCGCGAGGTCTCGCTTATTGCAGCCGGGCACCGTCGCGGCAATATCGGCTTTCGGCAGATGGGCCGGATTCAAAATCTGAAAAACAACCCCATGCACAGTAGCCGTCAAGAGCCGGGAGGCCAGTCGCCGCGCATCGCGGAAACGGACGGCAAGCGAAGGCGCGGTGTCAGGAATTCGATCTAAATATCTGATCTAATTGTATATATAAATATTCCATAATATACCTTATGCGAATTACGGATGTGGCGGTCCGGGCTGGGGCCCGCCTGGCGCATGGTCGCCGAAATCCCTCCCCACCGTTCATGGTGAGCCGCGTTGCTGGCCGTGGCGTCGCGGCGCATCGCCGCGCGCGGGCTCAGCTGTGCATTCTTCTGAGCGGGTGACGCTCGCGCACGGCGTCACCCGAGATGGTCCGGCCGGCAGTCAGGACGGCGCCGCGAAGTCGTAGGAGATGCGTCCGGCGGGCAGATAGAACAGCGCGATGACGGCGCCGCCGCGCACCTCAGGATAGTGCCGGCTGCCGGGGTCGGGCGCGGTCCAGCCAGGCCCTTGCCAGCCCTGCAGCCCCTTGAGCTCGGCGCCCTTGTCCAGCGGCACGACCAGGTTCAGTTCCCCGTATGGGTGACCGTGATATTGCCCGCGGAGCACGTCGTGGTCGTCCTCGTCCTTGAAGCGGCGCGGATCGGTGCTGTTCATGTAGACGGCCGTGATGCTGAACTGGAACGTTTCAGGCGTCGGATCCATGATGCGGCTGCGCCGGTAGTTCGGACCGTCGACCTCCTGGTTCGCCGCCCAGCCTTCCTCGACGCCGCGCTTAATCAGCCGCGCCAGGTCCTGGTAGAGCTGGCTGCCCTCGCCGTAGGTTTGGTTGAGCCACCGCTCCATCTCCGCGCCGGGCGTCATGTCCTTGACCTCGCGGAGAAACGGAATGCTGCACTGAATCAGTTCGTCTCGGCTTCCCATGGCGTTGTCCTTTCCATTTGGGTTGCACTTTGTTCTTCAAAGCCCGCGAACGAGGCGAAGTCCGCGATGTCCGCGCGCGGCATCAGCCTGCCCGCGATTTGGTGCCTGGCACGGCCGATCGAAATGCCGCACACGACCATTTGCTCCGCCGGGATCGACAGCAGCGGACGCAGGATCCGGTGGTATTTCGAGAACGTCTCCTGCGGACATGACTGGAGCCCATGGCCTGCCGCAGCCAGCAGCACGTTCTGGATGAACATGCCGAGGTCGAGCCAGCTGCCGACCTCCAGGCGCCGGTCGATCGTGACGATCAGCGCGACGGGCGCGCCGAAGAACGCATAGTTCTTGGCGGTCTGGCCGCTCCTGGCTTTGATATCGGTCTGGGCGATGCCGAGCGAACCGTAGAACAACCGGCCGAACTCCTGTCGTCGTTGCAGGTAGGGTTCGGGCAGATCACTGGCGTAGTATCTGTATTCCGACATATGCGCGTCGCGGGCGGTTTCGTGCGCCTCGCGCAGCGCCACCGAGACCCTGTCTTTGGCATCGCCGGCCAGCACGTAGACGTGCCAGGGCTGGATATTGGCGCCGCTTGGCGCAAACCGTGCCACGCGCAGAATCTGCTCGATGGTCCCTCGCCCGACCGGCGCGCCCGAGAAGTCGCGGCATGCAAAACGGCCTGCGATGATCTCGTCTATGCCGCTCTGCACGGCTGCGCCCTCGCCGATCATGGCTGCTTCAGGAGCGGACATCCGCCTTGCTCCATCGGCCGGAAGGCTTCCTCGCCCGGAATCGTCGCCAGCAGCTCGTAATAGTCGAACTTGTATTTGGACTGCTCGGGCGACTTGACGCGAAACAGATACATGTCGCGGACCAGCCGGCCGTCCTCGCGGATCCGGCCATTTCTGGTCATGAGATCGTTCACGGGCATGGCGCGCATCCTGGCGGCTATGATCGGCCCATCCAGCGTGCCGGCCGCCTGGACCGCCCTAAGGTAGTGCATCACCGCGCCATAGGTGCCGGCGTGGATCATGGTCGGGACCTTCTGGGTCTTGGCGATGAAGCGCTTCGACCACGCCCGTGTATCCTCGTTCAGGTCCCAATAGAACGCCGAGCTCAGCATCAGGCCCTGGGCGCTCTGGAGCCCGAGACTGTGAATGTCAGCAATGAAGACGAGCAGGCCGACCAGCTTCTGCCGCTGCGTGATGCCGAATTCGCCGGCCTGCTTGACGACGTTGATGAAGTCGCCGCCGGTGTCGGCGAGCGCGATCACGTCCGCCTTCGAGGACTGTGCCTGGAGCAGGAAGGACGAAAAATCCGGCGTATTGAGCGGATGTTTCACGGCGCCGATCACCTTGCCGCCCATGGCATCGATGACCTTGCGGCTGTCGGCCTCGAGCTGGGCGCCGAGAGAATAGTCGACCGAAATGAAATACCAGGACTTTGCGCCGAGACGCGACATCGCCCGTGTCGTTCCCTGCGACAGCGCATACGTGTCGTAGGTCCAGTGAATTCCGGTCGGCGAGCATTCGTCGCCAGTCAGGCGCGACGTGGCGGCGCCGGTGGCGAGGAACAGTTTCTTCTTGTCCCGTGTGATGCCCTGCACCGCCAGCGCGACCGCAGAATTCGGCACGTCGAGGACGACCTCGACGTTTTCGTTTTCAATCCAGCGCCGCGCGATGGTCGCTCCCACATCGGCCTTGTTCTGGTGGTCTCCCGCGACGATCTGGATACCGCGCCCCAGCACCTGACCACCGAAATCGTCGACCGCCATTTGCGCCGCAACCACCGAGCCCTGGCCGCCATTGTCGGCGTAGAGCGAGGACATGTCGGTGAGAACGCCGAGCTTCACCGGACCGTCCTGCGCAATAGCCGGCGCCGTGAACAGCGCCAGTGCCAGTCCGAAAGCTCCGATCGACATCCCGCAGGATTTCATTGCCCATCTCCTCCAAATCCGGCGTCGGGATCATGACGGGATCGCGCGAATGCGGAAGTGAAACTCTTGCAGAGTGATCCTGAACCGCCTTCAGATTGGTGGCGCGAACGGCCAGGCGTCGCGGTCCGGGCGCCCTGCTCGGTTGCGTCGGCTGCGCGCATGGCCTTAACTGGAATAGATCGCAGTTATGCAACGGGCGCGCGATCCGCCTGCGACGGTGTCCTGCACGTGGCTGTTTCCTTCAAGACCCTGGACCTGAACCTGCTCAAGGTCTTCGACGCCGTCATGGAGGAGCGCAGCGTGCTGCGGGCGAGCCAGCGGGTTGCGCTCAGTCAATCCGCCGTGAGCCATTCGCTCGCCCGGCTCCGCGAGATGCTGGAAGACGATCTGTTCGTGCGCACGGCGACCGGCATGCAGCCAACCGCGCGTGCATTGACGATGGCTCCACAGGTTCGCGAAGCGCTGCGATCTCTCGAGGCGGCGGTCGAGCAGCCGCGCTTCGTTCCGGCGGCCTCGACCCGACAGTTCACCCTGGCCGCCAACGACTTCACCACGATGGTGCTGGCGTCACCGCTCCTGAAGATACTTGGGCTTGAGGCGCCGGCGATCGACCTGATTATCAAGCCGGTGACGCGGATCGACCTCGCCGAGCAGATCGACCTCGGTCGCATCGACGTTGCGATCGGCGTCTTCTCGGATCCGCCGAACCGCTTTCGGACCTCACTGTTGTTCGAATATGACGACGTGCTGATCGTGGGCGGAAAGCGCAAGCTCGGTCGGATCGACAACGCGGCCCTGGCGCGCATGCCGCTGGTCGTTGTCTCCTTCGGCGGCGAGCAGGAGGGAGCGATCGGAGGCTTCATCTCCGAGCGTGGCCTCGCAAGGCGATCGGAGATGTATGACCGCGCGGCACTCGAACGGGCATTGTCCGAAAGCGACCGGCCGCCGCGCATAGCTGTTTCGCTGCCGCATTTCCTGGCGCTGCCCGCCCTGCTCGCGGACTCTGAACTCGCGGCCATCGTTCCGCGTCCATTGGCGCGGGCATTCGAACGTGAGCATGCCATCACGACGTACGAACTGCCTTACGCCACAACGCCGGTCGAGGTCCGGCTGTTGTGGCACGAACGTATCGAGGGCGAGCCGTCGCATGACTGGCTTCACGATATCCTCAGGCGCGCGACAGCGGATCTCAGGCGTGGACGCTAGCTGGAGACGCTCTCAGTCCTGGTTCCATTTTCCATCGGGTCGTTCGGTTGGGGCGCGCGAGTGGAAGGTTGTGCTAGACTAGGCGTCGCAGTCCTGAAGAGGTCAACGATACAAGGCGGTCCCAACCGCCCGCCCAAGGGAGCCCTGTCATGCAAGAGAGCGCCGCCCGCGCGAACAGCTCGCGCGCCATTCCGTTCGATGCCGCCAAACTCGACAAGCTGATGGACGCCGCCGGCCTCGACGTGCTGGTCGCGACCTCCAAGCACAATGTGCAGTACCTGCTGGGCGCCGAGCGCGCGATTTTCTTCGACTACATGGACGCCATGGGTGTCAGCCGCTATCTGCCGGTCCTGGTCTATCCCAGGGGCGCGCCTGATAAGGCGGTCTATATCGGTCACCGTCTGGAAACCCATCAGCGTGCCGTGGCGCCGCCATGGGTGCCGCAGGTCCGCACCGAATCCAATGGCTCGGTGGATGCCGTGACGCGGGCCGTGGGCCTGATCCGGGATGCCGGCGTGCCCTTGAAGCGGGTCGGGGTCGAGATGGCGTTCCTGCCGATGGATGCAGGAAGGGCGCTCGCCGACGCCCTGCCCGGTGCCGAGCTCAAGGACGCGCTGCTGGTGCTGGAGCGGCTGCGGGCGGTTAAGTCGGCCGATGAGCTGGCCAAGCTCAAGACCGCATCCGAACTGGTGATTGCCTCGATGCTGGAGGTGATCGCCGGGCACGGGCCCGGCACGACCAAGCAGCAATTGTCGGACGGCTTGCGCATCGCCGAGGCCAATCGCGGCCTGACGTTCGAATACTGCCTGCTCGCCTGCGGCAGCAGCCACAACAGGGCGCCGTCATCGCAGCGCTGGGAGCAAGGCGACGTGCTGTCGCTCGACTCCGGCGGCAATTATCACGGCTATATCGGCGACCTCGCCCGCATGGCCGTGCTGGGCGAGCCCGATGCCGAACTGAGAGACTGTCTGGCCGAGATCGAAGCCGTGCAGCGCGCCGCGTTCGCCACGGTCCGGCCGGGCGCTCTGGGCGGCGACATCTACGTCGCGGCCGAACGGCAGCTTGCCCAGATCACCCAGCGCGACTGCACCGATTTCCTGGCCCACGGCATGGGCCTCGTCAGCCACGAGGCCCCTCGCCTGACCGCGAAGGGCCCGGTCCCCTACGACGACACCGACGCCCGCCTGCCGCTCGAAACAGGCATGGTGGTCTCGATCGAGACCACCATGAAGCATCCGAAGCGCGGCTTCATCAAGCTCGAGGACACGGTTGTGGTGACGCCGACCGGGTATGAGATTTTTGGCGAGGGCGGACGGGGGTGGAATTTGGGTGGCAGCGCGCTCTAGCCTGATGGCGTTGCAATACCCTCATGGTGAGGAGCGCGGCACGCGCGTCTCGAACCATGAAGGCCCGCCTCTCGCGTGTGGCCATCCTTCGAGACGCCCGCTTTGCGGGCTCCTCAGGATGAGGTGCGGAGTGTGGTGAAGCTGCGCAATTACCGCGCCAGCAGCATCTCCAGCTGGCTCTGCGCCTTCTTCACCGCGCCCGCGAACCAGCTCTGGCTTGGCGCTTCCTTGGCGAAACATTTGGTGTAGGCCTCCATCGCCTGGTCTTCCTTGGCCATGGCGTCCTCTGGAGTCTTCCTGGCCATCATCTGCTTCCAGACTTTTTCGCAGGCCGGGATCTCGGCCGTCTTCACGGCGTCGGTGACGGCGAGGAAGAAGACCTTCTCGCCCTGGATCGCGACGACATCGATTTCGTGCGGCGCGCCCTTCAGGTCGCCGTTGCCGCGCACGCCGAGCACGGCGACCGCGGTACTCGTGGATGCGGGCTTCGTGATCGGCAGCTCGGCATATTTGGCGAAGGCCGAGTCCTGGATGGCTTGATAGTAGAAGCGATCCGGCTTGAAGGCTGCGGCGATCTCCTGCGGCATGCCGTCTTCGCGGTGCTCGCGCAGCCAGTGCTTGAGCAGACCTGTGGTGGTCACCACGGCCTGCATCTTGTCGCCTTCGGAGGCAAAGCCCAGACCGTCGAGATGGCCGAAGCCCGAGTCGCCCTTGAACAGCGTGTCGGCGTTCGACTTGCCCTCGGCCGGCAGCCCCTTGATCGTGACCGGTCCGACCAGGCCGCGCAGCACACCGGTCAGCTCGTTGAGCGCTGCATCGTGCTGCTTGAAAGTCTCGTCGTTCTCCTTGGCTTTGGAGAATTTTGCGATGTAGCGATCGCGTAAATCGAGATAGTGCTGCTCGGGCGTGGCGGCGTCGGTTGGCGTCGCGAAAACGAGCAGGCAGAGCAAGGCGAGCGATCTCATTGCAATTTCCGGAAGACTGGGAGCGATCTCCAGTCTTTGTGCCGGTGCCGGACTGGAAGGTTCATCGGCTCCTGAACTGCAAACTGCGCGGCGGCCGGAGGTGTCGATGTACCCGTTTCAGGTTGACAAGAGCGGCCGTCCAGCGCCAAAATTCGGTTGGGTCGATACACCCGCTGCCTGCGCCCTTTGGGGATGGTGAACGTATCAAAGTCGCCCTCACCCTCGCTATTGGCGAGCGGGTCGGCAAGGCAGGCACCGATCTTCTCCGTTCGCCGATACGGGTGCTCTCATGCGCGATTTCCGCGATGCGAAGGCTATGGCTCGTTCCTTGCGCGATGCCTTGAATGCCAAAGCCGTGCAAACCACTCACAGCGAAGCTTTGGAACTGATCGCGAAAGCGTTCGGGTACGAGAACTGGAATATTCTGTCGGCCAAGATTGATGCGGCGCAGCCGAGTGCTGGCGTGCAGAATCCTGCCCAGCAGGATCGTCCCATCTACTGTTCGTTCTGCGGCATGAACCAGCATGAAGTGAGCAAGCTGGTGGCTGGGCCAGCTGTCTTTATATGCGACGAATGTATCGACCTATGCACCGATATCGTTGATGAGCAGCTGCTTCGCCTCATCGAAGGCGATGCAGACAGTGCTCGCGCCATGCCCACCGATAGACTGCTTCACTATGTGGAGCACGCGAACAAAGGGGTGGAGCGCAATCGGCTGTTGTCGCAGAACATCGAAAGGGTTTTTGCGCTTCGACAGAACGCTTCGGCGGCAAATGATGACGTGTTCAAGACATCCAACGTCGCCCGATTGAGAGGCAAGACGTCCGACGAACTGCTGGCGATGAAGAAGTTTTCGCTCAGTCAGTCGAAGCGTTACGAGCAGGCGCTGCAGACAGCGATGCCCATCGTCAACGAGCGGACTCGGTAAACGCGCAGACGATCGAGCGGCACGCCGGCCCTACTCCGCCGGCGTGAGTTGCTGCCGGCTCAGGCGCATCGCCGCCGTCTCGCGCGCCCGGACGCGGGCGCGGCGCTTGCGCCACCAGATCACGACGCCGGTGACCGACAGTGCCGCCACCACGAGGCCCATGATCGAGATCAAGATGCGGCCGAACAGCCCGACGATGCGGCCCGAATGTAGCGGGAATTGCGCCTGCACGAAGATGTCGGCGGCCGTGCCGACCCAGGGCAGCCGTTCGCCGATCGGGCGGCCGTCCTCGCTGTCGTAATAGAGCTGCGCCGGCCCGACGCCGCCGGCGCCGTGATCGTCGCCGGGATGAAAGAACGCCGCGGCATAGACGCCATGGGCCGGGCCGTAGCTGAGCGCGCCGACCGGGACGGTCCACCCTCGCCCCTTGCCCTCAGCCGCCGCGCGCGCAGCAATGTCGGCGAACGTCACCTTGGGCTCGATGGGATCGTCGGGATTGCGGTAGGGCCGCTGCTCATAGGGCGTCGGCGTGTAGTTCGACACCATCTTCATCATCGGCGAGAACACCTCGAAATAGAGGTTCAGCGAGAACGCCGTGAAGGCGATGACGAACAGCACGCCCCAGGTCCACAGGCTGAAGGCGCGATGGATGTCGAAATTGATCCGGTAGGCGCTGCCCGATGCCTTGATGGTCCAGGCCGGCGCCCAGCGCGCCCAGAAGCCGCGTTCGAGCTGGCGCGTGACCTGGGGCGCCCGCGCGGTCTTGGCGCGCCGTCGCGAGGGCAGCGTCAGATAGAAGCCGACGAAGCAATCGATGGTCCAGATGATGGCGATCACGCCGAGCACGCGCATGCCCCAGCGATCGCTGCCCCAGAATTCCGGGATGTGCATGGTATAGTGGAGCTTGTAGAGGAACGAGACGAAGTTTTCGCGCGTCACCGGCCACACCGCGCCCCAATAGCGCCGGCCGAGCTCCGCGCCGGTGTTGGGATCGAGGAAAATCTGGTTGTAGTCGATCGCGAAGCGTTTTCCCGTCGCCGGATCGATCCGCGGCATCACGAAGAACCACAGCGAGTGCCCCTCCTCCGGCGTCATGAAGAGGTAGACGACGCGCGCGCGGGGATCGCGCTGCTCGATCATCTTCGCGAGCTCGATCGAGGGAATGGCCGGGCCTTTGCTGGTGACATCGAACAGGTGGTGATTCAGCACCTCGTCGATCTCGTGGTCCCAGGAGATGATCGCCCCGGTGATGCCGGAGAAGAACAGGAATCCGGCCGTGAGCAGTCCCGCCCAGCGATGCAGCCTGCCAAATATCGCTCTCATCGTCTCGACTCTCATTAAGCGGGTCGGGCGCGCTGCGCCGGCGCTTCCACCGAGACCGTGGGAATTTGAGTCTGCGCCTGTACGGGCGCGAAGGGAACGCAGAGAGCGAATGTGCTGACAGCGCCGAAGAAAAGCACCTGAAGCTGTCGAACACGCGCATTGGAGCACGAACGAAGTTGGAAGTCTGACACGTCTAGCGAGGTCCCGCGCTGCCGGCTTTGCCGGAATGATTTTTGGACTCTCGCCCTAACGCGGGGGCATTCTCAGTGCGAGAGACGCAGAGTTAGAATCTATCGAGACCGGGGAATAAATCGTGCGACCAATGCGCCCATCTGCGCGTCGAGGCGCATCGCCGGCTTCTATGAGCGCTTCGATATGGAATGCTTCTAGAGTGAGAACATTCGCCGCTTGTCCGCAAACGCGTGACAACGGCGGACTCGCTGCCGCGAGCGAATGGCTGCGACGACGATGCGAAGGCTGACGGGAGCCGGCAATTCAACGTTGCACGGCAATCATCGTGTTGAGCGCTTTAACGCTCGGCGCAAACAGCACTGCGACGCCCTTGTAGCGGATAAATTGCTTCATCTGGAACGTCACGGAGGCGTCCCCCGCGAGCGGAACCTGGAACCGGGTCTCGGCCTTTGGATCTGCCCGGTTTCCAGTCAAGGCATCCTGCGCGTTGGCTCCGTTCGGAAGGCGCATGTAGGCGTCGGCAAAGTCGGTCTGATGCATCCACCGCAAGATGGTATAGAATTGCTCGTTGATCCTGGCGAAGTAGAAAAGCCCTACGATGCCGCGGTCCTTGCCGTCGTCCTCCGTGCCCTCCAGATGAGGACCGTAGGAAAATCCGCGGCGTATGACGCGTGGCGGCCCCTTGGGGAAACGAATCTGATTGGCAAATTTCAGCGGATGATCGCGGCAATTGACAATGCGAATGTGAGCCCCGAGCGGGCATTTGACGCCGTTTGGATCGTCGCCATAGCCGAAAGCATCGTTCAATTGCGGGGTCGACGGTGGTGCATCCGGAAAACGTGACAGCGGCGACCCGTGTCGCCAGCGCCCCATCATCTTGGCCGCGATCCATTCTTCGGCCAGTTCCGGGCCGACATGCGGCGCCGCCTGCGGTGCATTCGCCTTCAGGAATCTGTTGAAGGCCGCGACGTCCTGATAAAGCCACGACAGGCCGACGAATGATCCATCGCGCGCGAAGTCCTGCCATGGACCGGGCTTGAACGGTGCAGTGGGAAAATCGCTGTTCGGATAGCCGACGACGATCTCGCGACAATCGACGGCGTCGGAAGCCCTGGCAGCCGGCGCATCCTGCCAGTCAATATTGGGCGCGGTGATTCCATCACGATAGCCAAAATGCAGGCGGCCGTCGGCTGGCCGACAGCCGGACAGCGCGCCGTCGTCCCAACTGTCGAGCGACAATTCCCGGACACCGAGGCCTGTCGCGGACTGCCGCACCTGCGCGAGGCAATCGGCTTTCTGCTCGGGCGTGTCGAACCCGATGTGGATGGCGAGATCGATATCGCTCGACTTGAACTTGCCGTCCCACCATCCCGCCGGAGCGCTGGCGTCGAAGAAACCAAGCTGTGTCGCAATGCCGCCATCCGGCGCCTGCGCCGGGTCCACGAACGATACCTCGAATTGCTGCCGCCCCTGCGCGACGTCAAGGTCGGCGCGACCCGACATCATCGTCGCGATGCCGTTCCAACTGAACATGAAGTGGAACGCGGGACCCTCGGCGTCCGGGCCCGCCCCCACCGCGACCCGCGGTATCCATTGCCGCAGGAAGGACCTGGCGCCGCCGGCGTCGCCAAACCTAAACAACAGAGCCGCAAGTAGCGGCTTGGCCGAGCTTCGAGCGACGATCGCCTGCAAATTGCCGAGATCCACCATGGCGCCTGCCCTGCAAGAACGGTCAGTCGATAGGCAGCCTCAAAGCCGGCCTATCCCGAAAGCGCAAATACGCTCTGAAAGCTATTTCCCGAGCTTTGCCAGAATGTCTGCGACAGTCATGCCGTCGTAAGCCGAGAACAGCCAGCCGGACGGGTTGCCGCTGATGTCGGTTGAGCCGTCGGTCGCAGTGCCCAGCGAGCGCGCGTTGTGGTTCTTCGAGAATTCGAAGAACGCATTGGGATCGTTGATGTCCAGGCCAGTCGTATCTGCCAGGGAAAATATCGCGGCAAATATCGGCGTGAGCGCTCGCCGGAAAAACTCCGTGTATTCCTGGTGCGTTCCCTCATATTCGGTGATGACCTGGATGTACTTGTCCTCGATGACGACGACCCGGGCGAAATGAACAATCCTGGACTGCTTCAGCGCCGCCGCGATGGCGGGCTGAACCTTCTCAGTGAAGCTCGCCTCGAGATTCCGCAGCTTTGCCAGGGTCTCGGCATCCTGCTTGATCGGCAGCGTGAGATTGAGTGCATGGGTCATGGGAAATCTCCTTAAAGAATACAACCTTAAGATGGTATCACTCTCGAAAGGAATTGGAAGCGATCTTTTCGACGTGCGGCCGGCCGTCGCGTCGCGGGCCCTTCGAAAGGGGCAGCAATACTCCCCTGACAATTCGACCGCGAGCGCATGCGACCAGCGAACCAGCGCTGGTTGGCCTGCTGCGAACGTTGTTGTCGCGCGACGAGCCTACGCTTTGCCGGCGTGGCAGCACGCGCCGCCGGCGGCATCCTTCGGGTCGCCCGCCAGCACGCTGCGGCTGTTGCGCTCCGGCGGAATGTCGCCGGCGGCATTGGCCGAAAAGAATCCGGTCGGCTTCAGCATGAAGCCGGCATATTCGACCGGCATGATCGGAAAATCCTCGGGCTTGCAGACATGGGTGTGGCCGAAGGAGTGCCACACCACGAGATCTGTATTCTCGATGTTGCGGTTCTGCGCGGCGTAGCGCGGCAGGCCGTCGCCGCCGGCGTGGACATTGGGATAATCGCCGCTGGCGTATTTCTCGTCCTTGTCGAAGGCCGTGACCCAGACATGCTTTGTGGCAAAGCCGCCGCGCTTGCGCACATAGCTGCCCTCCTGCGCCAGCATCAGCGGGCTCGGATTGACCACGAGCTTGTAGGCCGGCGCGTTGCCGACCGAATTGGTCTCGTTGGGATTGCTGATCTTCCAGAACCGGCCGGTCTCGCCGTTCGCAATGGCAGCCGCATCACGCTCGCGCGACAGGATGCGGGTCGTGGTATCGAACGCGTTGCCGTGCGGATTGTCCGCGCCCCAGGGCCGCGGCAGGAACTCGTGCTCGGTGACGGTATTGCCGCCGCCGTCGAGGTCCATGTGCAGGCGCACGTTGAAGAAATGCTGGTGCGTTGGGCCGCCCAGATTGTCGTCGACCATGCCGCCCCATTTGTACTTTTCGCCGGATGGCACGGCGGCGGTCTGGATGATGCCGGTGAGTTTTGTCTCGAGCTGGATCGTGCCGTCCTGGTACAGGTACCAGTAGAAGCCGTAGTCGTAATTGCCGACGGTGGCGAAGAACGAGATGACGAGGCGCCGCGAGCGGCGCACCTCGAACAGGCCGTTGCGGAATTCGTAGTGTTTCCAGGCAATTCCGTAATCTTCCTCATGCATGCAGATGGCATTCTGCATGACGAAGGGCGCGCCCTTGTTGTCGGCGGCCGGCACGTCGAAATAATGGATGTTGCCGAGACAGTCGCAGCCGAGCTCGAGCGCATTGGCGAGCATGCCGAGCCCGTATTCACCGGCATCGAACGCCGACTTCCAGAAATGGTTCTCGGTCGGATCGGCATAGGGCACCACCATCTCGGTGACGCTGGCGCGATGGATCAGCGAGCGCTTGCGATCACCGTCCTGGTAGGCGAGCTGATGCAGCACCAGCCCTTCGCGCGGCGTGAAGCCGGCGCGAAAACTCCATTTCTGCCAGTCGACCTTCCAGCCATCGACCTTGAAGCTCGCGCCCTCCGGCTGTTCGATATGCAGCGGCTTGATGTCGGTGCGCGGGTTTTTGACTTCATGCGCGCCGTAATTCCGCTTCTTGCGCGGGATCGGCACGATCGGGTCTGCGTCCGTGAGGTCGATGACCTTGCCGCCGATCAGGTCGACCACAGCGACTACGCCCTCGATCGGATGGGCGTAGCCGTTGTCCTGCAGATGTTCGCGGAAAAAGCTGACGGCGCGCACGATACGGGCGCCGCGCTCGTACTCAAAATCGAAGAAGCCCGAGGAGAACGGATCGACCTGGACCAGCTCGATATCCTTGTCGGTCAACCCGCGGCGGACCATCGCCGCGCGCCAGCCTGGATCGGCCTTCACCACGGCCTCGCACTTGAAAAATTCTTCCAGCATCACCGGCGGCTGCCCATAGGGCGCCTCGCGGTTCGGAATGACCTTGCGGCCGACGATCTCGTTGCGGCCGAGATCGACGATGTGCTCGATCGCCTCGCCCGTGGTGACGTCGAGCGTCAGCGCGAAGGCGCGGCGCCCTGGTCCGCCCGTAGCCAATTCCTGTTTGGTCGGCTCCTCCAGCCGGACGGTCGGGAAGCGGCAGTTCTCCGGCGAGGTCGCGGCGGCACGAACCAGCGTGCAGGCGGCCGTGATCTCTTCGGCTGTCAGAGGATCGAGCGGATGCGGTGCGGCCGCTTGAATCGGTGATTTGGCTTTGACGGTATCGAGCATGATGATGACCAGAAATCAGCGCGGGGCGAGATGCGCGGTGATGGCGCGGAAGGCGGCGAGCCAGCGGTGGTCGAGCGGAACGTCCATCGCCTTCGGCTGCGTCGCGAGCTTGACGATGACGGTGTCGGTGGCCGCGTCGATGTAGAGCCACTGGCCGTGAATGCCGATCCCCGCGAGATCGTTCCGCGACGGATCGATCGTGTACCATTTGCTGCGGTAGCGGGCGCCCGGGAAGATGTCGGCGAGGTCGCCGTCTTTCCACGCCTGGGGATCGCCGTTCTCGTGGATGTCGTCGATCCACCAGCCCGGCACCACCTGCCGTCCCTCGACCACGCCGCGGCAGCGGATCATTTCGCCGAAGCGCAGCAGATCGCGTGCGGTGACGGAAAGCCCGCCGGCGATGCGGCCCATGCCGTGGCTGTCGAGCGTGAGGGAGCCATCCTCCTCGGCGCCCATCGGCTGCCAGAGATAGTCGGAGAGGATGCGATGGTAAGGCATGCCGCAGGCGCGCTCGTAGACCCAGCCGAGCACTTCCGTATTGGTCGAGACGTAGTGGAACACCTTGCCGTGCGGCTTTCCTGTCCCGCGCAGCGTGGTGAGATAGGCGCGCTGATGGCCGGCCTCGACGCCTGGCGGCGGCACGTCCCAGCCCGAGGAGAAGCGATAGCGCGCGACGTCGCCGGCCGGATCCTCGTAGTCCTCCTCGAACTTGATCGCGACCGCCATGTCGAGGACGTTGCGGACGGTGCAGCTGCCATAGACCGAGCTCTCCAGCTCCGGCACGTAGCGCACCACCCTCGCCTCCGGATCGAGCAGGCCGCGCGCAGCCAGCACGCCGCCGAGCGTGCCGGCGATCGACTTGCTGATGGAGCAGATCAGATGCGGCGTGGTGACGCTCATGCCGTCGCCGTACCATTCGTGGATCAGTGTGCCCCGGTGCATGACCAGCAGCGCATCGCCGAAGGTTTCGCGCAACGTGGCCTCGACCGTGGTCGGCTTGCCGTCCGGCGCGGTGAAGCTGAGCTTTTGCAGCTCGCGCGGCGCGCTTGCCATCGGTGTGGGATGCGCGGAGCGGCGAACCTCCGCGGTCGGCAGCACTTCGCGGGTGTGGGTGAAGCCCCAGCGGATGGCGGGAAAGCTGCGCCAGTTGGCGCGGGTCACCTGGGCCTCGGGCGTGGGCGGGCTGCCGCGCATGATGTCCGTCGGTCGCATCTCGATCCTCCGCAAGGCCATCCCGACTGCGATGTCGGAACGGCAAGGGAGAAGACTGCACACAGGCCGCATCGGGCGTTATCGAGATCCGGCAATATTTTGCTGGACAGCGGCCATGGCCGTGCCAGTCTGGCGTAGTTCTTGCTGGCTATTCGGCTTGCAAATACTGACGTGCTGTCATGGCCTTAAGCGCAACTCTTCCGATTCAAGACTCGGCTGCCAATCTACTTCAAGCGAGCAGCACGGATGTCGACGAGCATTGCGCCACGCTCGGCCGCTGGCGGCTGAGCTACGACCAGATCAGCGCCGGGGCGTTCCGGGGCAGCTTCACGCAACTCTCCCTGCCCCGGCTCGAAGTCTTCCGCGAGATCACCAGCCAGCAGGTGCGCCAATACGGCCAGCTAGGTGCCGACAGCTTTGGCATCGGCCTGCCCTGGCACGGCGGCAGCGAGGTCAATTGCAACGGCGCCAATGTTGCGGGCTCCCAGGTCATCGCCAGCATCGACGCCGAGATCGACATGTGTACGCCGAAGGCGTTCGAGCTCCGCGGTGTCGTCGCCAGCGCGGCGCTGATCGCGGAGCTTGCGGCACGGCTCGACATCGAATTGCCGCGCGCCGTCTGGCACCAGTTGCTGGTGATCGAGATGGCGGCGGCGCCGGTCGCGCGGCTGCGCGCCCACCTCGCCGCCATTCACGAGACCATCACGGCCGCATCCGAACGGTTCGACGATCCGGCCGCGCGACAGGCGCTGGAGGACGCCCTCCTCGTCGAGATCATGGACATGCTGCCGACGGCCCAGCCCAGCGATCCCGGCCGCAGCGCCACGGCGCGCAAGCGCACCGTGGATCGCGCCCGCGAGCTGATGCATGGCAGCGGCGATCGCTCGCTGTCGCTGCTGGAGGTCTGCAAGGCGGTCGGCGCGAGCCCGCGCAAGCTCGGCTATTGCTTTCAGGAAGTCGTGGGCACGAGCCCGATGCATTACTGGCGCGCGATGCGGCTGAATCGGGTGCGGCGGGACCTGAAGCGCGCCGGCGGCGCCGAGACGTCGATCTACGACGTCGCCGTGCAACACGGCTTCTGGCACTTCAGCCAGTTCTCGCTCGACTACAAGCGCCACTTCTCCGAGCTGCCCTCGGAGACACTGCGGCGCGCGAGGCTTATCGCCTGACGCGCGCGTCTTCTACTCTACGACTAGTCGTGGCTAGCAGCTCGCTTGCGGCCATCCTTCGAGACGCCCGCCTCTGGCGGGCCCTCAGGATGAGGTCGTGTTTTGCGGCGAGATATTGGACCCTCGTGGTGAGGAGCCCGCGCAAGCGGGCGTCTCGAGCCATGCAGGCCGGGCACGTCACCAGGTCGGCAAATACGTACCCTTGAAGCGCGTCTCAAGAAACGCCTTCACGGGATCGGAGTGATAGACCGCGATCAACTGCTTCACCCACGGCTTGTCCTTGTCCTCCTCGCGGACGGCGAGGATGTTGACCCAGGGACCATCGGGGTTCTCGCGCGCGATCGCATCGGTCGCCGGATTGAGGCCGGCCTGCACGGCGTAATTGTTGTTGATCGAGACGACGTCGACGTCCTGCAGCGCGCGCGGCAGCTGGGCGGCATCGAGCTCGACGAAGCGCAGCTTCTTCGGATTGTCGGTGATGTCGGCAATGGTCGAGGAGACGTTGTTCGGATCCTTTAGCTTGATCACGCCGTGCAGCGCCAAAATCATCAGGCCGCGCGCGCCGTTGGAGGGATCGCTGGCAATCGCAACGCGAGCGCCTTCCGGCAAATCGGCGAGCTTCTTGTATTTCTGCGAATAGACGCCCTGCGGCGAGCCGATCGTGTTGGCTACCTTGACAATTTTCCAGCCGGTCTTGGAGATCTGGTTCTTCAGGTAAGGCTCGTGCTGGAACGAGTTGGCTTCGAGGTCCTTCAGCGCCAGCGCCTGGTTCGGAATGACGTAGTCGGTGAACTCGACCACCTTGATGTCGAGGCCGCGCTCGGCGCCGACCTTCTTCACCACGTCCAGGATCTCGGCATGGGGGCCGGCGGTAACGCCGACGCGGATGGTTTCAGCTTGAGCGGTGGTCGCAAGCAAGGCTGCAGCCGCAAGGGTTGCGAGAAAGCGCATTGTAGTCTCCAGTTTCAGGGAATGAGTATCAGCGCTGCCGCAGCCGGCGGTTGACCCGGCGTGCCAGATAATCGCCCGCGCTCTGCACGAGCTGCACCAGCGCGATCAGCACGACCACGACGGCCAGCATCATCTCCGGCATGAAGCGCTGATAGCCGTAGCGGATGCCGAGATCGCCGAGTCCGCCGCCGCCGACGGCACCGACCATGGCGGAGTAGCCGAGCAGGCTGACCACCGCGAGCGTCAGCGCCAGCAGCAGGCCGGGCAACGCTTCGGGGATCAGTACCTTGAGAACGATCTGGATCGGTGATGCCCCGAACGAGGACGCGGTTTCGATCAGGCCGCCATCGACCTCGCGGATCGCGGCCTCGACCAGACGCGCGATGAACGGCGTCGATGCGATGACCAGCGGCACGATCGCCGCGGTCGATCCGATCGAGGTGCCGGCAATGAGCCGCGTGAACGGGATGATGGCGACGACCAGGATGATGAAGGGCGTGGAGCGCGTCGCATTGACGACCATGCCGAGCACGCGATTGATGGTGGGCGCCGCGAACAGCTCGCCTTTCCGGCTGGTCGCGAGGAACACGCCGAGCGGCAGGCCGAAGGCGGTGCCGAGCAGTGCCGCGATGCCGACCATGTACAGGCTTTCGCCTGTTGCCTGGACGATGAGGTTGATGAGTTCAGGCGACATAGCCGAGACGCTCCGCCGGGAGTTGATATTGAGAGAGCCAGGCGAGCGTGCGCGTCACCGCGTCCTCGCCACCGGGAATACCGAGGGTCAATGAGCCCACATGCTGGCCGCCGATCTCGTCGATGCGCGCCGACAGCAGCGCCACGTCGAGACCGAGCTCGCGGGCAAGCCGCGCCACCACCGTGTCGCCGGCCCCTGCCCCGCGCACCTGGACGCGGATCACGGCCTGCCCGCCCGCAGACGGCTCTGGTACGATCCGGCTCGCCAGCGAGACCGGCAGGCTGTCGCCGATGACCTCGGCCAGGAAAGACTGTGTGATCGGGTGTTTGGGATGGGTGAAGATATCGGCGACATGGCCGCTCTCGACGACGTGGCCGGCATCGAGTACCACGACTTCCTTGGCGAGCTGTCGCACCACGGACATTTCGTGGGTGATCAGCACGATGGTCACGCCAAGCTCGCGGTTGATGTTGGCAAGCAGATCGAGGATCGCGCGCGTGGTCTGCGGGTCGAGCGCCGAGGTCGCCTCGTCCGACAGCAGCACGCTCGGCCGCGTCGCCAGCGCACGGGCAATGCCGACGCGCTGCTTCTGGCCGCCCGAGAGTTCGGAAGGATAGCGGTCGTGCTTGTCGGCGATGCCGACCAGCGCCAGCAGCTCGGCGACGCGGGCCTTGATGTCGGACTTGGCCCAGCCGGCGATCTCCAGCGGCAGCGCGATGTTGTCGGCCGCCGTACGCGACGACAGCAGGTTGAAATGCTGGAAGATCATCCCGATCGAGCGCTGCGCCAGCCGCAATTCGCGGCCGGCCAGCGCCGAGATATCGCTGTTATCGACGATCACGCGGCCCGTGGTCGGCTTCTCCAGCCCGTTGATCAGCCGGACCAGGCTCGACTTGCCGGCGCCGGAGCGGCCGATGACGCCGGTGATCGAGCTGCGCGCAATCGCGAAGTCGATGTCTTGCAGCGCGTTGACGCCGGGCTTGCCGCGATAGGCCGGATAGATCTTCGAGATGCCCTCGAAACGGACCATCGCGTCAGCGTTTCGGGCGGCAGGTGAAATCGCTTCAAGCGTTTCGATCTTCTGTCCGATCGCGAGCGATTGGTGGGCGTTCATGGGGGCGGCCTTCATGCACAACAGTTCCTGCTGCCCCCGTGGGGCATGCGGGAACCGGTCGCGTCAAGCGACGGAGAGTGAAATCGCGGCGAGGGTTCCGGTGGAACGCGCTGCACTGCAGCACGCACCATCGCCTTTTCAGGTCTTCCTTGCAATGTCAGATATTTGCGGGGAGTTGGACGAAGTTTTCCTAATCCCACCCCGGCGAAGAAAATTCGTCTGCCGGGGGTATGAGCTTCCGGCCCCGCTCAACTGATCTGCAACCAGGGCAGCACGATCAGCAGCAGTCCCGCAAAATAGAGCAGCCCGAACAGCAGCCCAAAGCCCCAGAACTGGCCCTTCCCGATGTAGCCGCTGCCGAAATACATCGGCGCGGGTCCCGTCGCGTAAGGCGAGATCACGCCCATCAGGCCGAGCGAATACATGCAGAGCATGGCGAGCGTCGTGACCGGCAGGCCGGGGATGCCCGATCCGACCGCGAGCACCACCGGCAGCACGGCCGCCGCATGCGAGGTGATGCTCGAGAAGAAGTAGTGGATCCAGAAGAACAGCGCGACCAGCAGGATCATCGCGGTCGACGGCGACAGCCCCGCGAGCGGTTTGGCGTATTCGGTCGCGAACCATTTGATGAAGCCGATCTCGTTGAGGCCCGAGGCCAGCGTCAGCAGCGAGGTGAAATAGAAGAACACCTCCCAGGCGCTCTTCTCGCTGACGATGTCGGCGAACTCGATCACGCCCGTCACCAGCATCAGCGAGATCACGATGAACACGACGGTGGTGGCGTTGACGAAGTTCGAGCCGAGCAGCGGCACGTGGATGTCCGGGCTCGAGCCCGCGATCCACAGGAACATCGCGAGGATGATCAGAGCCAGCATGATCCACTCGTTGCGCGACATCGGGCCCATCTCGCTGACCTCCCTGGCCGCCCATTCGGAGATCTCCGGGCTGTGCTTCACCTCGGGACGGCAGACCACATAGCTGAGCAGCGGAACGAGGATCATCAGGAGGATGCCGAGCGGCGCAAAGCCGACGAACCACTGCGCCCAGCTCACCTCGACGCCGGCGGTCCTCTTGGCGATCGCAAGCGCGGCCGCATTGGGCGCGAGCGCGGTGAAGAACAGCGAGCTGGTAATCGCGGTTGCCGCAAACGCCGTCCACATCACATAGGTGCCGATCTTGCCGGCGGTCGGTCCCGGCTCGGAGCCGTAGATGCGCGGGATGTTGCTGATGATGGGATAGACGATGCCGCCGCTGCGCGCGGTGTTGGATGGCGTCGCTGGTGCCAGCAGGAAGTCCGACATCGCCACCGCATAGCCGAGACCGAGCGTGTTGCGGCCGAGCTTCTGCACCAGCACCAGCGCGATGCGGCGGCCGAGCTGGCTCTTGCGATAACCGATCGAGAATACGAAGGCGCCGACGATCAGCCACACCGTGCTCTCGGCAAAGCCCGCGAGCATCCAGCGCAGCGACTTGCCGGGATCGGGATCGATATAGCCGGCGACGCCAGCGACCGTCAGCCCGATGAACCCGACCGCGCCGACCGGCATCGATTCCAGGATGAGTCCGGTGATGACGGCCGCGAACACGGCAAAATAGTGCCATTGATTGGCGTTGAGACCCGTCGGCACCGGCCACAGATAGATGGCCAGCCACACCACGAGCGGCGCGATCAGCTTCCAGCTAAACCCTTTTGCCTGAGGCGTCTGCGAGCTAGCGGCCATGGGCCCTCCCCCCTCGATTGTCGTCGCATTGTACCGCCCGTTGGCCGAGCCGTTTTTGTCCTAGCGCGGCGTATACGGACTGTCCGCGGCGCGATCAATGGCCTGACTTCACGTTCTACCGCCCCTTGCTACCGCCCCTTGAAGCGCGGTTTGCGGCGGGTCAGGAACGCCTCGATGCCCTCCTTGTGGTCTTCGGTGAGACTCGCCAGCGCGAACTGGTCGACGTCCATGTGGCTGGCGAGATCGTCCAGCGCATGTGCCAGCCGGTTGACGGTCAGCTTGGTCATTGCGACTGAGAGCGGCGGCTGCGCGGCGACCTTCCGGGCAAGCTCCATGGCGGCATCGAACGCATGGCCGGGATCGGCCACCTGCTCCACCAGGCCCCATTCATAGGCCTCATCAGCGCTGATGCGCTGGTCGGCCAGGATCACCGCCTGCTTGGTGCGGGCCGGCCCGATCAGATGCAGCATGCGCGGGATGCTCTGCCAGCTCATGTTCATGCCGAGCCCGATCTCGGGCACGCGCAGATGCGCGTCGTGCCCCATCACGCGGAAGTCGAGCGCCACGGCCAGCGCGACGCCGCCGCCGACGCAAAAACCCTCGATGGCGGCGATCGTGATCTGCTCCATCTCATGCCAGGCGTGGGTCAGACGCGGCCCGAGCTTGAGATGCCGCCGCAGCGTGCCGAGATCCATGTCCTTGCGCGAGCGGCCCTCGGCATCCTTGAGGTCGAAGCCGGCGCTGAAGGCGCTGGTGCTGCCCGTCAGAACCACGACGGACGTTGCGGCATCATCCTCGAAGCTGCGCGCGGCCGCGGTGAGCTGGCGCAGTGCCTCCGGCGAGAGCGCGTTGATGCCGTCGCCGCGGTCGAACCGCACCACCGCAATCCGCCCCTCCGGTCCGAGGCCCTTCTCGATCGTCACGAAGTTCGTCACCAATGTCTCCCAATCCGCTTTGCTGCGAGGCTAGCCTACATCCGGCCTCACGAATATGGGACCCGGTTGCGCCCCAGCGCATACTCGACAGGCAGGGACCATTGCGCCTATCTTTGCGCCATGAGCCACGATCACGACCATCATCACGACCATTCCGAGCTGTCGGAGACCGAGCTGCGCGTGCGCGCGCTCGAGACGATCCTGACAGAAAAAGGCTATGTCGAGCCGGCCGCGCTCGACGCCATCATCCAGGCCTATGAGACCAGGATCGGACCGCACAATGGCGCGCGCGTCGTCGCCAAGGCCTGGACCGATCCGGCGTTCAAGAAGGCGCTGCTAGAGGATGGCTCGAAGGCCATCGGCACGCTCGGCCATGTCAGCCGCGTCGGCGACCATCTCGTCGTGGTCGAGAACACGCCGGAGCGACACAACATGGTCGTGTGCACGCTGTGCTCCTGCTACCCTTGGGAGATGCTGGGGCTGCCGCCGGTCTGGTACAAGGCTGCGCCCTATCGCTCGCGCGCGGTGAAGGACCCGCGCGGCGTGCTCGCCGATTTCGACGTCACCCTGCCGAAGGACATGGAAATCCGTGTCTGGGATTCGACGGCCGAGACCCGCTTCCTGGTGCTGCCGATGCGCCCCGCGGGCACCGAAGGCTGGAGTGAGGAGCAGCTCGCCGAACTCGTCACGCGCGATTCCATGATCGGCACCGGCTTTCCCAAGACGCCTGGAGCGCCCTCGTGAACGGCGTCCACGACATGGGCGGCATGGACGGGTTCGGCAAGGTCGAGGCCGAGCCGAACGAGCCGATGTTTCACGAGGAGTGGGAATCGCGTGTTCTCGCCATGGTGCGCGCGATGGGCGCGGCGGGCGCCTTCAACATCGACACCTCGCGCTTCTATCGCGAGACGCTGCCGCCGCACGACTATCTCTCGAGCTCCTACTACAAGAAATGGTTTCTCGGGCTCGAGGAGATGCTGATCGAGAAGGGCTACCTCACCCGGGAGGAGGTCGCCGCCGGCCACGCGATGCAGCCTGCAAAGGCGCTCAAGCACGGCAAGTTCGACCTCGCCAATGTCGAGCGCGTCATGGTGCGCGGCAAGTTCGCCCGCCCTGCTCCGGCGCCGGCAAAATTCAACATCGGCGATCGCGTCCGCGCCAAGAACATTCATCCGACCACGCATACGCGGCTGCCGCGCTATGTGCGCGGCCATGTCGGTGTCGTCGAGCTGAACCACGGCTGCCACGTATTTCCGGATTCGGCGGCGATGGAGCTCGGCGAAAATCCGCAATGGCTTTACACGGTCGTATTCGAGGGCCGCGACCTCTGGGGCGCGGACGGTGATCCGACCTTGAAGGTGTCGATCGACGCCTTCGAACCCTATCTGGACCCGGCGTGATGAGCAGCCCGGCTGCGGCCGCTGCGACGGCGGCCATTCCGAGCATTCCGCGCGATGACGACGGCCCGGTGTTCCGCGCACCCTGGGAAGCGCATGCGTTTGCGATGGCGCTGACGCTGCACGAGCGCGGCGTGTTCACCTGGCCGGAATGGGCCGCAGCCTTGGCCTCCGAGATCAAGCGCGCCCAAGCCGCCGGCGACCCTGACACGGGCGAGACCTATTACCTGCACTGGCTCGCCACGCTGGAAGGTTTGGTTGCAAGCAAGGGCGTCGCATCGGCGGAGACGCTGCACCGCTACCGCGACGCCTGGGACCACGCCGCGGATCGTACGCCGCACGGTAAGCCGATCGAGCTGCGGCCGGAGGATTTTCGGTAGGTCGGTAAGAGGCACGCTCGTGCCAAGCCCTCCGCTGTCATTCCCCGCGAAAGCGGGGAATCCAGTAGGCCGCGGCCTCTCGACTCAAGCACGGTCTCTGGGATACTGGATCACCCGCTTTCGCGGGTGATGACACCGAATATGTGGCCTCAGCGGCCCGCCGCAAACTCCCGCCATCCCTTCGCCCGCAAACTGCACGCCGGGCACTCGCCGCACCCGAAACCCCACTCATGCTGCGCGCCGCGTTCGCCGAGATAGCAGGTGTGCGAGTGCTCGCGGATGAGATCGACCAGTCCTGCGCCACCGAGGTCGTGAGCGAGCTTCCACGTCGCCGCCTTGTCGATCCACATCAGCGGCGTATGCAGCTCGAATTGCCTGGCCATGCCGAGCGAGAGCGCGGCCTGCATGGCGCGGATGGTGTCGTCGCGGCAATCGGGGTAGCCGGAATAATCGGTCTCGCACATGCCGCCGACGATGTGGGTGATGCCGCGCCGGTAGGCGAGCGCCGCGGCAAACGTCAGGAACACCAGGTTGCGGCCGGGCACGAACGTATTCGGCAGGCCGTCGGCGCCCATCGCGATGGCGACGTCGCGCGTCAGCGCCGTCTCGGACACAGCCGCCAGCGTCGGAATCGACAGCGTGTGGCTCTCGCCGAGCCTTGCGGCCCAATCGGCACGCAGCCCCTTGATGCCGTCGAACAGCCGGTCGCGGCAGGCGAGTTCGATGGCATGGCGCTGGCCATACTCGAAACCCAGTGTCTCCACGCGTGCAAAGCGGCTGAGCGCCCAGGCGAGGCAGGTGGTGGAATCCTGGCCGCCGGAAAAGAGCACCAGGGCGGTTTGTGATGAAAATGCGTCACTCATGGCCCGCGCTTTAGCACTGCGGGCGCGGCTCGCCAATCTGCCGCCAATCGGTGGAAATCGGCCTGTTCCGCAGCGCCGCGCTGGGAACGGCGGGCCGCTTTTGGCATAAGGCTTTGGAGCCAGGAGACTGCCCCGCAATGACCCCTTCCCGCGACATTTCCCGTCTGATCGAGATCATGGCGGCGCTGCGCACGCCGGTGACCGGCTGCCCCTGGGACCTCGAGCAGAATTTCGCGACGATCGCGCCCTACACGATCGAGGAGGCCTATGAGGTGGTCGAGGCCATCAGCCGCGGCGATCTCGACGATCTGCGCGAGGAGCTCGGTGACCTCCTGCTCCAGGTCGTGTTTCACGCCCAGATGGCTTCAGAACAGAATGCCTTTACCTTCGGCGACGTCGTGGAGGCCATCACCCGCAAGATGATCCGGCGCCACCCTCATGTCTTCGCCGACAAGGACGGCAACCTCGCCTCCTCCCACGTCAAGGAGGTCTGGGACCGCATCAAGGCCGAGGAGAAAGCCGAACGTGCGGCTCGCCGGCCGCCGGAGGAAACGCCGACGCACAAGTCGTTACTCTCGGGCGTCAAGGCCGGTCAGCCCGCGCTGACGCGCGCGATGGAGCTCCAGCGCAAGGCCTCCACCGTCGGCTTCGACTGGAACGACCCGCGCGCGGTGCTGGCGAAAATCCGCGAAGAAGCCGACGAGATCGAGGCGGCGCTCGACCGCAACGACAGCGAGGGGCTGGCGGAGGAAACCGGCGATCTGATGTTCGCACTCGTCAATCTCGCCCGCCACGTCGACGCCGATCCGGAAGCCGCGCTACGCGCGACGAATGCAAAGTTCGAGCGGCGCTTCGCCTTCATCGAGCGCGCGCTTGAGGCGCAAGGGCGGACGCTCGAGCAGGCGTCGCTGGCGGAGATGGACGCGCTGTGGAACGCGGCGAAGAGTGAGGGGAAACCGGTATCAGAGACTCGCTCGCAGGCCCGCCGCTAGCGTTGTGGCCTGCTCCATCGGTGTACCCGCAAGGATCGAAGCGGTCGCGAAGGAGATATAGGTCAGCATCTTTTCCCGAATGCAGCGAGGCGGTCATGGCGGATCGCAGTCAAGCCATGAAACCGTCACGACAAGCAGTCTAGAGTTGAGCAACGGAGCCCGCGCAGCCGAAATCCCACCTCAGGTGAGTGCGATGCCATTAAAGCACTATTCGGTCCTCAAAGGACGCCCGATCGCGATGCGTTTCGGCACCGGCCAGTCGCCGCACTATCAAGTCCATGTCGTGGCCGACAACGCGGATTTCCGCATCGCCGTCAATGTGCAGTCAGCCGACGGAAGCGAAGTCGAGTTCCTGGTGCGATCGCACTTTGTCCATCCGATCACCGATCATCTCGCGGCGCTGCCGGAGGGCCTGCACCCGCAGCCGCCGAAGCCGGCCAGCATCGCGCTGGACTTCATTCGCGGCAATCTGATGCAGCCCCAGGAGATGATCCCGCTGCCGCTGTCCGTGCCCGGACCCGACAATGACCTCAACGAGAAGCTCGACCAGTTCGTCCAGCGCGCGCTCTCAAACGAAAGCGCGATGATCTACGCATTCGGTGAGACATGGGGGCCGGAGACCAAGGCGGACAATTATTTCGGCTTCCGGCCGGGCCGCGGCATTCACGATATCCATATGAATCAGGGAAATCCAATCGGACGATTCTCGGGCGACAACGGGCCATGGCAAGACGGCGGGCTGGTGTTCGAATTCCCGGATCAGAAGCTATGGACGGCGGTCTTCCTCAAATTCCAGACCCAGGCCTGGCACACCGACGACAAGACCGGTGACCCCATCGATCTCGGCGCTCCGACACAGCCGCCAGATCCGACCGCTCCTCCGACCGGGCAAATGCCTGACGGACTCGTGCGCATCATCGCAGCACTCGTCAATGCCTTGAAGACGCCTGAGCGGGAAGTCGTCACGCTGCTCAATACGGCCGATCGCGACATCGATCTCACCGGCTGGATGCTGGCCGACAAGCAGAAGAACAAGATGGTCCTGTCAGGGAAGATCGCGGCCGGGGGCACGCTCGCCGTCGTCGTGCAGAAGCCGATGGAATTGTCGAACCAGGGCGGCATCATTTCGCTGCTGGACGAGCGCGGGATCAAGATCCACGGCGTCGCCTATACCAAGGCGCAGGCGAAGAATCCGGGCCTGACCATTCCATTCTAGCGTTACGCGTCTCAACCCGGAAACGCGGATATGGTCGATATCGCACGCAGGCCGGTCGGGCGCACCGCGCCCTTCGGATCACGCCACGCGCGGCACGGCATCGAACCGGTTCACCACGATATCCCGCTTGGTCTCGTCGACCCGCACCGTCATGTCGAAGCGGCCGTCGTGCAGCTCTTTGGCCAGCACCTCGGAATTCCTGTGCAGCCAGCTGATGCCGGCGCCGTCGGCGGCGTCGATGGAGAGATCGAGCGTGGTGCGCTTTGCGGCGAGACGTTCCTCGATGGCCGCAAGCAGTGCATCGATCCCCTCGCCTGACACGGCCGAGACCAGCATCGCCGGATGATCTTCCGGCCGGCGCGCGGCGATGTTCAAAAGCTCTTCGCGCTTGTCAGGCTCGTAACGGTCGATCTTGTTCCAGACCTCGATGATGCGGCCACTGTCGTCGGGATTGATGCCGAGCTGGCGCAGCACGGCGTCGACGTCGCCCTGCTGGGCCTCGGCATCCTCGTGCGAGATGTCGCGCACATGCAGGATGACGTCGGCTTCCAGCACCTCTTCCAGCGTGGCGCGGAAGGCGGCGACGAGCTGGGTCGGCAGGTTGGAGATGAAGCCGACGGTGTCGGACAGCATCGCCTTGCCGCCATGCGGCAAAGTGAGCGCGCGCAGGGTCGGATCGAGTGTTGCGAACAGCATGTCGGCGGCCTGAACGTCGGCGCGGGTCAGGCGGTTGAACAGCGTCGACTTGCCGGCATTGGTGTAGCCGACCAGCGCGACGACGCGATACGGCACGCGCTGGCGTCCGGCGCGATGCAGCCGCCGCGTCGCCTGCACCTTCTTCAGCTCGCCCTCGAGTTTCGAGATGCGCTCCTGGATCAGGCGGCGATCGGCTTCGATCTGCGTCTCGCCGGGACCGCCCATGAAGCCGAAGCCGCCACGCTGGCGTTCCAGATGGGTCCAGGAGCGAACGAGGCGCGAGCGCTGGTAGTTGAGATGCGCAAGCTCGACCTGGAGCGAGCCTTCCTTGGTCTTGGCGCGGCGGCCGAAGATTTCCAGGATGAGCCCGGTGCGGTCGAGCACCTTGGCGTGCAATTCCTTCTCGAGATTGCGCTGCTGGATCGGCGCCAGCGCGCAATCCATCACGACGAGCTCGACATCGAGGCTCTTGGCCAGCGCGGCGATCTCCTCGACCTTGCCCTTGCCGATATAGGTCGCGGGGCGGATCTGGCTGATCGGCGCGATAATGGCGTCGGCAATGACGAGGTCGATCGCCCGCGCGAGGCCGGCGGCCTCATCGAGCCGGGCCTCCGCGTCACGCTGAACATGGCTTTCCGATTGCGCGTCGGCACCGCCCGCGCGCACACGCAAGTAGGGGCCGATGACAAGCACCCGCCCCGTCTGCTTCGCCCCTGCCGACCGCGGACGGTCGGCCTCCCCGTCGAAATTCCGGGGTTCCAATCAGATCACTCTCAAGCCGGCTGATCCTCGCCGCCTTCGAACAACTGGATCGGAGCGCCCGGCATGATGGTCGAGATCGCATGCTTGTAGACAAGCTGCGAGTGACCGTCGCGCCGAAGCAGCAAACAGAAATTGTCGAACCAGGTCACGATGCCCTGGAGCTTCACTCCGTTGACCAGAAAGATCGTCAGTGGCGTCTTGGTTTTGCGAACGTGATTGAGGAAGGTGTCCTGTAGGTTTTGTGCGCGGTCTGCCGCCATTGTTTTTTTCTCGCTTTGAGTTTCTTTTTATTGCGCCGGTTGCGGCCCTCTTTGTGACATTCGGGGCCTCTTCCGGTTGCCATTCCTCATGAGATCCCCCTCGGAGGAACAGCGGTTCGATTAGAGGACAGGACGGGTTATTAGGCAAGCCGCTTCACGCGGCAGGCCACGCCCAATTGCCCCGAAAAACTACGGAAATCGATGATTTTCCTCGCTAATCCCTGAGGTGCGGCCGCGACGTCGCGGTGTCAGCCGACACCGAGCGCCTTCAGCTTCCGGTGCAGCGCCGAACGTTCCATGCCAACAAACTCAGCCGTGCGAGAAATATTTCCTGAAAAACGGCTAATCTGTGCAATCAAATAGTCGCGCTCGAACACTTCGCGCGCTTCGCGCAGCGGCAGCCCCATGATGTGCTCGCCGTTGTTGCTGGTCGGCATCGCCGGCACCATCGAGCCGACGTCCTGCGGCAGCATGTCGGCGGTGATGATCACCTCCGGTCCGCCCGCGGCCAGAATCATGACTCTCTCAACGTTGTTGCGGAGCTGGCGTACGTTGCCGGGCCACACATGCGATTGCAGCACCGCCATCGCGTCCTGCCCGATCTGCCGCTTGGGCAGGCCGCTGCCGGCCGAGATCTGCTCCATGAAATAGTCGATCAATTCCGGAATGTCCTCGCGCCGCTCCGAGAGCGCCGGCACGCGGATCGGCACCACCGAGAGCCGATGATAGAGGTCTTCGCGGAAATGACCGGCAGCGATCTCCTCTTCGAGATTTCGCGCCGTGGAGGAGATGATGCGGACGTCGACCTGCACCTTGCCGGTGCCGCCGACGCGCTGGAACGACTGCTCGACTAGCACGCGCAAAATCTTGTTCTGGGTCTCGCGCGGCATGTCCGCGATCTCGTCGATGAACAGCGTGCCGCCATGGGCTTCCTCGAGCGCGCCGGGCTTACGCGGCTGCTCGCCATTGGACTGTTCGACGCCGAACATCTCGTGCTCCATGCGCTCCGGCGTGATCGCGGCGGCATTGATCACGACGAACGGACCATCGGCGCGGCCCGAGGCCGTATGCAGCGTGCGCGCGGTCAGCTCCTTGCCGGCGCCGGCCGGGCCGACGATCAGGATGCGGCTGTTGGCCTTGGCCGCGCGATCGATGGTCTGGCGCAGCTGGTTCATGCTCGGCGAGCGGCCGACGAGCGAGCTTGCGCTCGGCGCGAGCTGCTTCAGCTCCTTGACCTCGCGCTTGAGCCGCGAGTTCTCGAGCGCTCTGTTCGCGACCAGGATCAGCCGGTCGGCCTTGAACGGCTTCTCGATGAAGTCGTAGGCGCCGCGCTTGATCGCGGCGACCGCGGTCTCGATGTTGCCGTGGCCGGAGATCATCACGACCGGCAGATCGGCATTGTCCTTCTTGACCTGCTCCAGCAGCTGCAAGCCGTCGAGCTTGGAGCCCTGGAGCCAGATGTCGAGAAACACCAGATGCGGCCTGCGATTGGCGATCTCGGCGAGCGCCGTATCGCTGTCGCGGGCGGTCCGGGTCACGAAGCCCTCGTCTTCGAGAATGCCCGCAACGAGATCGCGAATATCGGCCTCATCATCGACAATCAGAATTTCACTTGCCATGGTTCGCGCCTGTCTTGTCAGATGCCTGTTGAGGCTTCGATCTTCGTTGAATCATTGGTCTTTTCAGCCGCCTCTTTGGTTTCGGCGGCCGGCTGTTTTGTTTCGGGCGGCTTGGCGATGTCCGTGACCGCGTTTGCGGCCGACGATGCCTGCACGGTCCCCTCGCCCTTCGCGGGGGCACCGGAGATCGCAAAACGCATCCGCATCCACGCGCCGCGCTGGCCCTCGCGGAAATCGGAAGCGTCCTTCAGCTCGATACGCCCGCCATGGTCTTCGAGCACGCGGCCGACGATCGCCAGGCCAAGGCCGGTGCCCTTGGCCCGCGTCGTCACATAAGGCTCGAGGAGGCGCGAGCGCGCGACCTTGGGCAGGCCGATGCCGTTGTCGATGACGTCGATCAGCACGTCCTCGCCCTCGCGCGAGACTACGACGTCGATGCGGCCCTTGCCGTAATCCTTGCCGAGCTCCTCCGGCGGCACCTGCTCGACGGCCTCCGTGGCGTTCTTGACGATGTTGGTGACCGCCTGCGAGATCAGCCGCCGGTCGAACTGCGCGCGCAGCGGATCTTCCTTGAATTCGGCCTCGATATCGATCTCGGGATGGGCGACCTTCATCAGGAACACCGCCTGCCGCACGGTGTCGGCGACGTCCTCGCCCTCCATCACCGGCTTCGGCATCCGTGCGAAACGCGAGAACTCGTCGACCATGCGGCGGATATCGTCGACCTGGCGCACGATGGTATCGGTGCACTGCTCGAAGATCTGCTTGTCCTTGGTCTCGGTGATGTCCTTGCCGAACTTGCGGCGGATGCGCTCGGCCGAGAGCTGGATCGGCGTCAGCGGATTCTTGATCTCATGCGCGATGCGGCGCGCGACGTCGCCCCAGGCCGAGGTGCGCTGCGCCGAGACCAGTTCGGTGATGTCGTCGAGCGTGATGATGTAGCTGTCGTGCGGCTGGCTGGTCTTCTCGGCGCTGACGCGGACCGACAGGTTGCGCTCGGTGCCGTCGCGCGTGATCGTGATCTGGCCCTGCACCAGGCGCTGGGTCCCTTCCCGCGCCGTCTTCATCATCTCCTCTAGCTCGGGCAGCACGTCGGAGAGCGGATGGCCGAGCGTCTCCGCTTCGGAGTGCCCGATCAGCTTCTCGGCGGAGCGGTTGAGGATGCCGACGCTGCCCGAATTGTCGACGCCGATGATGCCGGCACTCGCCGAGGACAGCACGGCCTCGATGAAGCGGCGGCGGCTGTCGATGAGATCGCTGGCGTTGACGAGCTCGTCACGCTGGCTGCGCAATTCCTGCGTCATCTTGTTGAAGGTCTCACCCAGCTGGGCGAGGTCGCCTTCCGACTGGTGCACGGGCACCTTCACATGGAGGTCGCCGGTCGAGACCGTGTGTGCCGCGTTCATCAGCCGCCGGATCGGGGCCACCAGCGAGTTGGCGAAGTTGAGGCCGATCAACACCGAGGCCATCAGGATGGTCAGCGCGATCACCGCGAACATCAGCGCGAAGGCGACCTGGATGCCGAGCCGGCGCGACTCGATCTGGGCGTATTCGGCGACGCTGACTTCGGTCTGCTTGAGCTGGTTGACGACGTTCGGATCGAGCGGCCGCGCGACATAAAGGAAGGTGTCGCTGAAGGCGCGCAGGCGGATCACCGCGGCGACGAAGCTCGCATCCGGCAGCACGGCGATCTCGGGCTCGGATTCGTTGACGTTGCTGAGGAAGTCCGGCG
This sequence comes from Bradyrhizobium sp. 63_E2_N1_3, assembly GCF_052076005.1. Taxonomy (NCBI): domain Bacteria; kingdom Pseudomonadati; phylum Pseudomonadota; class Alphaproteobacteria; order Hyphomicrobiales; family Nitrobacteraceae; genus Bradyrhizobium; species Bradyrhizobium sp. 63_E2_N1_3. The sequence goes on from NZ_CP197235.1 coordinate 4,738,179, forward strand.
CCGGCGGCGAATAGGCGAGCCGCATGCCGGTGTCGGCCGATTCGAGGATATTGGTGTTCTTGTCGATGATCATCGCGCCCGGCAGGTTGCGGGAGCCGGCGCTGGCGGTCAGCAGCTCGCGGAACGAGCGGCGGTCCTGGTCGTAGAGCGGCCGGGCGTGGGCGATGTCATTGGCCATGCCGAGAATGTCGCCGCGGATCAGCTGTGCGTGGTCCTGCATGTAGGCGCGCGCGATCGTCAGCGAATTCTGGATCACCTCCTTGGTCGGGCCGGAGAACAGCCGGTCGAGGCCGCGCTCGATGGTGACGTTGGCGACGACGGCGACCAGCACCGCCGGCAGCACCGCCACGATCGAGAACAGGCTGACGATCTGGACATGGAGGCGCGCCGCCGCCCGGCCCCGCCGCCGCGCCAGGATCAACTGCCAGAGCTCGCGGACGATGATGCCAACCAGCAGCAGGATCGTGGCCGCATTGATCAGATAGAAGGAGCGGACCACCTCCGGCGTCGGCTCGATCCTCGTGAGACCGGTCAGGACCAGGAAGGTCAGGAGGGCCGACAGCAACGCCATCGCCACGGCAAGGGGTGCCAGCCAGCGTCGCACCGACCAACGCCGGGGCTCTTCCGCTGGGGCCGTGTCGAAGTGTGCGGCCGAGGTATCTGCGCTGGTCATTCCGGCAATGGTGCTGAAAACGGGGTCCGCGGCGGGCGGATACTGATGTATTCGTACCACATTGTTGCCGAATTGCGACAATTCCGCGGCGCCCTCGCCGCGACGGACCGGCGCATCCACAGGCCGCTGTTCTGGCAAACCTCGCTTGCGGGAACGGATTCCCGCCCCTGCGGCTTGACCGCCATGGACAGGTTCTTTCTCGCGATGATGGTGTCGGCCGTGCTGCTGCTGATCGTAGCCGCCGACCTCCTGGTCAATGGTCTCGGGGTGCAGCAGCCGCTGGCGAACGTCGCCAGCGCCCAGCCGGTCTCGGCGCGGCTGATCAGATGAGCGCGACGCTGCGCTCGGCGGTTGAATAACAATTCATACGTTCCAGCGGAACGTTTCGGCCTGATTCGGACTTTTGCTCACCGCGTTAGCCACAACGGCCAGCGCGATCCGGACAGGCTCAGCTCCGCTTTGGTAGGGGGAGCTGAGCCACCGTCCGTTCGGGAAGACTAACCCCCGCTCCGGTACACCTGGATATCGAGGTCCCGGATCTTCTTCCGCAGCGTGTTGCGGTTGAGACCGAGCAAATCGGCGGCGCGGATCTGGTTGCCGCGGGTGGCGGCGAGCGCGGCCGTGAGCAGTGGCACCTCGATCTCCTTGAGGATGCGGTGATAGAGGCCCGGCGGCGGCACGCCGTTCGGGAAGCCCTGGAAGTGCGAGGAGAGATAGGCCTCGACCGCGCCGCCGAGATTGTCGACGCCCTGCTGGACCGCGGCACCGGGGCTGACCGTGGGCGGCGCCAACTCGCCGTCGATGACGGAGCCCGTGATCACGTCCTGCGGGTAGAGCGCGGCGAGGCGCCGGGCGAGATTCTCGAGCTCGCGCACGTTGCCGGGCCAGCGGTGCTGCTTCATCCGCTCCAGCGCCAGCGCATCGAGCTTCTTCGGCGGCAGGCCGTCCTTCTCGGCCAGCGTGAAGAAGTGCCGCACGAGGTCCGGCAGGTCTTCGATGCGCTCGCGCAAGGGGGGCAGCCGCAGCGGCACGACGTTGAGGCGGAAGAACAGATCTTCGCGGAATAGGCCCTGCTGGATCAGGACGCGCAGGTCCTTGTTGGACGCCGCGACGATCCGCACGTCGGTCTTGATCGGGGTGCGGCCGCCGACGGTGGTGTATTCGCCCTGCTGGAGCACGCGCAGCAGGCGGGTCTGCGCCTCCATCGGCATGTCGCCGATCTCGTCGAGGAACAGCGTGCCGCCCTCGGCCTGCTCGAACCGGCCCGAGGCGCGGGTGTTGGCGCCGGTGAAGGCGCCGCGCTCGTGGCCGAACAGTTCGGACTCGATGAGGTCACGCGGGATCGCCGCCATGTTGACCGCGACGAACGGGCCGTTGCGGCGCTTGCCGTAATCGTGCAGCGCGCGCGCCACCAGCTCCTTGCCGGTGCCGGACTCGCCCGTGATCATCACGGTGAGGTCGGTCTGCATCAGGCGCGCCAGCACGCGGTAGATTTCCTGCATCGCCGGCGAGCGGCCGACCAGCGGGATCGCCTCCATCTCGGCGTCCTCGTCCGGCGTCGAGACCCGTTCCTTCGGCTCGGCCAGCGCACGGCCGACGATGGCGATCAGCTCCTTCAGGTCGAAGGGCTTTGGCAGATATTCGTACGCCCCGCGCTCCGAGGCGCGGATCGCGGTCATGAACGTGTTCTGCGCGCTCATGACGATGACGGGCAGATTCGGCCGCATCTTCTTGATCCGCGGCAGCAGGTCGAAGGCGTTCTCGTCGGGCATCACCACGTCGGTGATGACGAGATCGCCCTCCCCCTGGCTGACCCAGCGCCACAGCGTTGCGGCATTGCCGGTGAGCCGGACTTCATAGCCGGCGCGGGATAGCGCCTGATTGAGAACCGTGCGGATGGCGGTGTCGTCATCAGCAACGAGAATGCTACCTGCGGGCATCGTTAATCCTCATTTCGCCCCCTGTGACGCAGACGACGACTTCCCGGCAGAGCCGTCGCGGCTGCTTGGATCGGCATGTTTGACCGATGTGGAATACATCGGCATCAGCACGCGGAAGGTGGTCTTGCGCGGCTGAGACTCGCATTCGATGATGCCCCCGTGATCTCCGATGATCTTTGCGACCAGCGCCAGGCCAAGACCCGAGCCGGTCTGCTTGGTGGTCACGAAGGGATCGAACAGGTTGGGCAGAAGATCGTCCGGCACGCCTGGTCCGTTGTCCTTCACGCAGAATTCGAGCGGCAGCGATACACGGGATTTTTGACCGGGGACTGACAGGCGCACGCCGGGACGGAACGCGGTGGTGAGCTGGATCTCGGCGTCGGGGACGTCGATCAGCGCTTCGGCGGCGTTCTTCACGAGGTTGAGGAACACCTGGACGAGCTGGTCCTGGTTCGCCAGGACCGGCGGCAGCGACGGATCATAATCCTCGATGAAGCGGATGTTGCGGGCAAAGCCCGACTGCGCCAGTCGCTTCACGTGATCGAGCACGGAATGGATGTTGACGGGACCGCGCACCACGGGGCGCTCGTCGCCGAACACCTCCATGCGGTCGACCAGCGTCACGATGCGGTCGGCCTCGTCGCAGATCAGCCGCGTCAGCATGCGGTCCTCGGACGAGGCCTGCTGCTCCAGCAGTTGCGCCGCGCCGCGGATGCCGGAGAGCGGATTCTTGATCTCATGCGCCAGCATGGCGGCCAGCGCGATCACCGAGCGCGCGGCGCTGCGATGGGTGAGCTGGCGATCCATCTTGTCGGCAATGGAACGCTCCTGGAGCATCACCACGATATGGCCGGGCCGCTCCGTCAGCGGGGCGACATGCAGATCGACCTGGCGGTCGCCGCCCATGCGCGGCGTGCCCAGATCGACCTTGTATTCGTTGACCGGCGAGTTCGACGAACGAACCTGGTCGATCAGCGCCAGCAAGGGGCTCCCGAACGGCACCAGCTCTTTCAGCGACTGCCGTTTCAGGAACTGCGTCGAGATGTCGAAGAAGGCTTCGGTCGCGATGTTGGCGGCGACGATCTTGCCGTCCGGCCCGATCATGAGCACGGGATTGGGCAGCGCATCCAGGATCGCATCGCTCTCGGACGGAAGCGGCCGGCGATGGTCAGCAGCTGAGCTCATGCAGCAGCGCTCCATGCGAAATCGTCGAAGGCATCTTGCAGCGACTGGTGGACGAGGCGCGGATCCTCGGAGGTGAGGATCTTCTGGCGCCAGGCTTTCAGCTTCTCGGCCGGCGCACGGCTCACATCGGCCGCGACGTCGAGCGCCCAGCCGAGATGTTTTCGCGCGTGCCGGAGGCCGATGCGCAGGCCGTAGAGCGCGCAGACGCCCTCATAGAGCGTGCGGACATAATGCAGCTGGGTCGCGAGCGACGGCGCGGCTTCGACCGCCCCGCCCTTCAGGCGGCGGCCGATCTCGCCGGGCAACCAAGGCTGCCCCTGCGCGCCGCGGCCGATCATCACGGCATCGGCGCCGGAGGCCTCCAACGCCGCGAGCGCCTTCTCGTAAGTGGTGATGTCGCCGTTGACGACGAGCGGAATGGAGATCGCTTCGCGCACCGCGCGGATCGCATCCCAATCGGCCTCGCCCTTGTAGAACTGACAACGGGTGCGGCCGTGCACGGTGACGAGCTTGATGCCGGCGGCTTCCGCACGCCGCGCCAATTCCGGCGCGTTGCGGGTGTGATCGTCCCAGCCGAGCCGCATCTTCAGCGTTACCGGCACCTTCACCGCCGCGATCGTCGCATCGATCAGGCTGACGGCATGGTCGAGATCGCGCATCAGGGCGGAGCCGGACTGGCCGCCGGTGACGTGCCGGGCCGGACAGCCCATGTTGATGTCGATGATGTCGGCGCCTCCGGCTTCGGCGATCCGGGCTCCCTCGGCCATCCAGTGCGCCTCGCAGCCGGCGAGCTGGACCACATGAGGCCCGATTCCGGTCGCTTCGCAGCGCAACCGAGACATCTTGTGGCCATTCGCGAGCTCATCGCTGGCGGTCATTTCGGACACGACCAAACCGGCCCCGAGCTCGGCGGCGAGCCTGCGGACGGGCGAGTCGGTGACCCCCGACATCGGCGCCAGGAAGACCGGGGTGGCGACCTCGATATCGCCAATTTTCAACGGCTTAGAGCCTGATACTGCCGAGCCGGTCACAGGGGTCTCGTTGCGTAGGCAGGGCCTCATCGCGCCTGCCATGACCTATCTTGCGCACAATTCTTGTGCAGTCAAGCGTCATGCCTACAGTTTAGACAGTTCTGCAAATCTTTCAAGTGCAGTGCAGCAAAATGCTGTTTCCCACAATCCGGGGAAACCCCCTTTTTTTGCGGGCCTGCCGTGCTAGAGGCATGCGGCAATCACCCCACTCCCCGACTCTCTTCATCACCAACTGAGTATTTGAGTCCTATGGCGAAATCACAGCGCACCGCAGTCGTCCTCGTCGCGGCCGGACGCGGCCTGCGGGCTGGCGCCGGTGGTCCCAAGCAATATCGCGAGATCGGCGGCGTGCCCGTGATCTATCGCGCCATGGAAGCCTTCAGCCGGCACCCCGACGTGTTTGCCGTGCAGCCGGTGGTGAACCCCGACGACAGCGCCATGTTCACGGCAGCGGTCGCAGGTCTCAGCCACGAGCCGCCGACCAATGGCGGCGCGACGCGGCAGGCCTCCGTGCTCGCAGGGCTCGAAGCACTCGCCAGGCATAAGCCCGATATCGTGCTCATCCACGACGCCGCGCGCCCCTTCGTCTCGGCAGGCGTGATCTCGCGCGCAATCGAGGCGGCGAGCCGCACCGGCGCCGCGCTCCCCGTCGTTGCCGTCACCGACACCATCAAGGTCACCGGCGAGAGCGGCAATGTCGAGGACACGCCGGACCGCTCAGCCTTGCGAATCGCGCAGACGCCGCAATCCTTTCGTTTCGACGTCATCCTCGAGGCGCATCGTCGCGCGGCAAAGGATGGACGCAGCGATTTCACCGACGATGCCGCGATTGCCGAATGGGCGGGATTGACGGTCGCAACCTTTGAAGGCGATGTTGCCAATATGAAGCTCACCACTCCCGAGGATTTCGTGCGCGAGGAAGCGCGCCTGGCCAGCCTGCTCGGCGACATCAGGACCGGCACCGGCTACGACGTGCACGCCTTCGGCGAAGGCGACCACGTGATGATCTGTGGCGTGCGGGTACCGCACACCAAAGGCTTCCTCGCCCATTCCGACGGCGATGTCGGCCTGCATGCGCTGGTCGACGCCATCCTCGGCGCACTCGCCGACGGCGATATCGGCTCGCACTTTCCGCCGAGCGATGCGAAATGGAAGGGGGCTTCCTCCGACCAGTTCCTGAAATACGCCATCGAGCGCGTCGCGCAGCGCGGCGGCCGCGTCGCCAACCTCGAGGTGACGATGATCTGCGAGCGGCCGAAGATTGGCCCCTTGCGCGACACCATGCGCGCCCGCATCGCCGAGATCTCCGGGGTCGACATCTCGCGCGTCGCGGTGAAGGCGACCACCAGCGAGCGGCTCGGCTTCACCGGCCGCGAGGAAGGCATCGCGGCTACCGCGAGCGCCACCATCCGCCTGCCCTGGGGCGTCTAGGTCATGGGCGGCAGCGACGCACGCGCCCTCTCCCGCTCGCTGCTCGATCTTTGCCGGATGCGCAAGCTGACGATCGCCACCGCCGAGTCCTGCACCGGCGGCCTGGTTGCCGGCGCGCTGACCGACATTCCCGGCTCCTCCGACGTGATCGACCGCGGCTTCGTCACTTATTCCAATGATGCCAAGCGCGCGATGTTGGGCGTCGAGGCGAGCACGCTCGCGAATTTCGGCGCCGTCAGCAAGGAGACCGCAACCGCGATGGCGGTCGGCGCGCTGGAGCGGGCCGGCGTCGATCTCGCCGTTGCCATCACCGGTATCGCCGGCCCCGGCGGCGCCACGCCCGGCAAGCCGGTCGGTCTCGTGCATTTTGCGGTTGCCGCGCGCGACGGCCGCATCGTCCATCGCGAGCATCGTTTTGGCGCGATTGGCCGTACCGCCGTGCGCCAGCGCTCGGTGGTCGAGGCATTGCGCATGCTGATGGATCTCGCCCGCGGCCCGAAGGCGCAGCCCAAGCCGCGGCGCGCGGCCGCGGCAACCCGCCTGCGGCCCCGCGTGACCCGCTCGCCGCGCCGGCATGCGGTGAAGCGCAGGACGCCGCGGTCACCGCGCGGCTGAGCCACGTCATGCCGCCGCCAGCAGCGCGCTCGCGTGGTCGAGCACGCGCTGCTTGACCGCATCGGCGTCGGACGGCGCCACCTTCGCGCTCACCGTCAATTCCACGACGGGCGCTGCGGGATCGGCGGCGACCACCTTCGACACATTGACCGATGGCGCGGCCCGCTCGTCGACGCGAGGATCTTCACGCAACTCCTTCAGGATCTGGTCAGCCAGCTGCCGGCCTGTCCCATGCTGTCAATTGAGCGCGGCCAAGCGCGCGTTCCCGGCATGTGCGTTCGGCGCAAGGAAGCTGAATGGGTTCCGCGACATCCAATTATTGTTCCTGGCGCTTCGTCCGACAAATGACAGGGAGCTTCTGCTCAATCGCCTTCGCCAGCACCGTGCCGCGGGTCCGGCCGAGCTCTTTCGCTATCAGCGCAATCGGCTTGGTGCCTGCCAGTACCTTCAGCCTGCCAAGGTCTTCTTCGCTCCATGCCTGCTTCCAGCGTCCCATCTCCCCCGATCCCGCGATAAAGCGCCCGCGCCCGACTCGGATTGTAGTCAAACCTTTCGCGAAGGGCAGAGCTCGTGGTGCGCCGTTTGCGGCAAGGGGTGTTGCGTCAGCGCGCTGCGTTTTGGCACAAACTGCACTTGTCGCCCGACGGGAAGATGCACTCTGATGACAGGTCGTCTGCCCGGCCCAAGCGGCAGAACACCCGCGCGCGCGAACGGATTCCACATTGCCGCGCTTCCCGCTTGTGAAGCAAAGCTCGGGCGGAATACGCCGCGAGATCGCGGCGTTACGCCAGTTTTCAAAAAGCACGCAATTCTTGTCGAATTCGATCAGGATCGCAAATGTGCAACCGCGACCAAGCGTCATCGCCATGTCCGATCTTGCGCGCGACTGTATTGGCGCAATAATGCGGCTCTACGCTGTGGCCAGGAATCAACCCGGTCCTGCTTTTTGGAGGGCGACGGCGTGTTCGCTCGCGACACTGCACTGGCTATCGCTATTGCTACCTTGGCCGCTATTGATGGTACTGCCGCACAAACGGCCAACCAGCCGCCGGATACCATGGCGGCGCGGGTGGAGGCGTGCACGCCCTGTCACGGCAACAAGGGCGAAGGCACCAGCGACGTCTATTTCCCGCGGCTTGCCGGCAAGCCGGCCGGCTATCTCTACAACCAGCTCCTCGCCTTCCGCAGCGGCCGGCGCAAATACCCGCCGATGAACTATCTGCTGGAGTTTCTGCCTGATCCGTATCTGGAGGCGATGGCTGAATATTTCGCCAGCGAGCATCCGCCGCTGCCGCAGCCCGCGCCGAGCGAAGTCAGCAAGGAAGTGCTGGCGCAGGGCGAACTGCTCGCGACCAGCGGCGATGCCGGTCGTAACATACCGGCGTGCGTGAGCTGTCACGGCCCGGGCCTCACCGGCATGCAGCCCGGCATCCCCGGTCTGCTGGGCTTGCGCGCCGCTTACGTCAGTGCGCAGCTCGGCGCCTGGCGCTACGGCACGCGAACGGCAAAATCGCCGGACTGCATGCAGCTCGTCGCCGGCCATCTGACGGAAGCAGATGTTACCGCCGTTGCGGCCTGGCTCGCGACGCGACCCGCGCCCACCAACCCGGCGCCCGTCCCGAAAGGCACCTACGCGCTGCCGTTCGGCTGCGGCAGCCAGCCCAACTGACGAGGCGCATGATGGGCTCAAGACTGTCGATCACGCTGCTTTCGATCAAGCTCCTGGCCCTTGCCGCGCTCATCACGGCCGCGCAGGCGCAGGACAAGGCCGGCGACGTCATTGCGCGGGGTGAATATCTCGCCCGCGCCGGCGATTGCACGGCCTGCCATACTGCGGCTGAGGGCCGGCTGTTTGCCGGCGGGCGCCCGATGCCGACCCCGTTCGGAACGATCTACACCTCCAACATCACGCCCGATCCGGAGACCGGCATCGGCAAGTGGAGCGCGGACGATTTCTACAGAACCATGCACAACGGCCGTTTCCCGGATGGTGGGCTGATCTATCCGGCGATGCCGTTCGCGTCCTACACAAAGGTGACACGCGCCGACAGCGACGCGATCTTCGCCTATCTGCGCTCGATTCAGCCGGTGAACCAGAAGAACAAGCCGCACGAGCTGCGCTTTCCCTATGACAACCGCCAGCTCATCCTCGGCTGGCGCACGCTGTTCTTCCGCGAGGGTGAGTTCAAGCCCGACCCCACCAAGTCGGCGGAATGGAATCGCGGCGCCTATCTGGTCGAGGGGCTCGGTCATTGCGGCATGTGCCATTCGCCGATCAACGCGCTCGGCGGCACCTCGCAATCGGACGCCTTCAAGGGCGGCCTGATCCCGATGCAGAACTGGTACGCGCCGTCCCTCACCTCCAACCGTGAGGCGGGTCTCGGCGACTGGAGCATCAAGGACATCACCGACCTGCTCCAGACCGGCGTCTCCATGCGCGGCGTGGTCTACGGCCCGATGGCCGAGGTCGTGCACAACAGCCTGCAATACCTCAACGACGAGGACACGCGCGCCATGGCGGTGTACCTCAAGGGCATCGCGGAGCCCTCGCCTCCGCCCGCGCCGAGCTCGGCGCTGCCGAACACCGAGAGCAGCCTGCTGATCAGCCTCGGCAAGACCGTCTACGACAAGAATTGCGCGAGCTGTCATGGGGCGCAGGGCGAAGGCAAGCCGCCGCACTGGCCGCCGCTCGCCAACAACCAGTCGATCGAGATGCAGTCGGCGGTCAATCCGATCCGCATGGTGCTCAACGGCGGCTATCCGCCGGGCACCAAGGGCAATCCGATGCCCTACGGCATGCCGCCCTTCGCAGGCCTCCTCTCCGACAACGAGGTCGCCGCCGTCGTCTCCTACATCCGCACCGCCTGGGGCAATCGCGGCACGCCGGTCTCGGCGCGCGAGGCCAACGAGCTGCGCTCCGCACCGCTGAACTGAGAGGCGTCATGTTCAATTCCGATCCGCCGACCAGCCCAGCCGCCGCCGACCAGGCCGTCGAGGAAGTCGTCTCGCAAGGACCGTCCGGCGCGATCGTGCTGGCCGGCATCGCCACGGCCTGCGTGGTCGCGATGTGGTTTGCCTTCTATCTCTTCGTCTTCCTGCCGCGCGGATCGCTGCAATGAGCGCAGGGGACACCCACACCCATGGCAGCGCCGAGGTCGCGGCCCGCGTCGAGCGGCGCTGGGCGACCATTGCCGTGATAATCGTCGTCGGCATGGCGCTTCTGGCAGCCTTCGCCGGCATCCATCGCGCCACCATGCCGCAGCCGCGCGTCGAGACCACCGATCCCTCGCGCATTCATCTGTCCGGCGAATTCGTCGAGAGCAATCTCGGCAGCGTGCTGGAGGCCAATGGCAATGTGACCGTGCGCGCGATCGGCCAGCAATATTCCTTCACGCCGGCCTGCATCGTGGTGCCCGTGGATACGCCGATCACGATGCGCGCCACCAGCGCCGACGTCGTCCACGGCATCCTGATCCAGGGCACCAACATCAACACCATGCTGGTGCCCGGCTACATCTCCGAACAGCTCATGCGCTTTACGAGGACCGGCGACTATCTGATGCCCTGCCAGGAGTTTTGCTCCTTCGGCCACGAGGGCATGTGGGGCAAGGTCAAGGTGATCAACAAGACCGAATTCGCCGATCGCGCGAAGGGTGGCGGGAGGCTGAGCTGTGTTGGCGAATAGGAAACTCATCCTCGCCCATTTCTGGCTGGCCTTCGGCGTGTTCGGCATCGCGCTCACGCTCGGCGCCTGGCAGATGTTCATCCGCAGCCCGATCGGCACCTGGCTGTCCAATCCCGAGCTCTATTACCGCTCGCTGACCGCGCACGGCACGGTGATGGGCTACGTCTTTCCCACGCTCGTCGCGATGGGCTTTGGCTATGCGATCAGCGAGTCGGCGCTGGAGCAGCGCCTCGTCGGCGTGCGTTGGGCCTGGACCGGATTTTGGCTGATCGTGATCGGCAGCGTCATGGCGATGGTCCCGATCGCGCTCGGCCGCGCCTCGGTGCTCTACACGTTCTATCCGCCATTGATCGGCAACGTATTCTATTACCTCGGCGTCGTGCTCGTGGTGGTCGGCTCCTGGATCTGGGTCGCCTTGATGGCGATCAATCTGCGCGTCTGGCGGAAGGCCCATCCCGGCGCACCGGTGCCGCTGGCGATGTTCGCCAATGTCGCGGGCTCCTATCTGTGGGCATGGACCGCGGTTGGCGCCGCGCTCGAGCTGCTGCTCCAGATCATTCCCGTCGCGGCAGGCCTGAAGGCCACGATCGACGCGGGTCTTGCCCGCGTGTTCTTCTCGTGGACGCTACACGCCATCGTCTATTTCTGGCTGATGCCGACCTACATCGCCTATTACACCATCGTGCCGCGCGCGATCGGCGGCCGGGTTTATTCCGACAGCATGGCGCGGATCTCCTTCATCCTGTTCCTGGTGGTGGCGATGCCGATCGGCATGCACCACACCTTCGCCGATCCGCAGGTCGGCGCTGGCTTCAAGTTCATCCATTCGGCCTTCACGGCGCTGGTCGCGCTGCCGACGCTTCTGACCGTGTTCACGATCTGCGCCTCCGTCGAGATCGCCGCGCGCCTGCGCGGCGGCCGCGGCCTATTCGGCTGGATCAAGGCGCTGCCCTGGGACAATCCGATGATGCTGGCGCTGGCGTTCTCGTTCGTCATGCTCGGCTTCGGCGGCGCCGGCGGCCTGATCAACATGAGCTATCAGCTCGATGCGTCGATCCACAACACGCAGTGGATCACCGGCCATTTCCACCTGATCTTCGGCGGCGCCATCGTGATCATGTATTTTGCGATCGCCTATGATCTGTGGCCGCATCTGACCGGGCGCGAACTCATCGACATCCGCCTGATCCGCACCCAGCTCTGGCTGTGGTTCATCGGTATGATCATCACGACCTTCCCGTGGCACTGGGTCGGCATCCTGGGCATGCCGCGCCGCATGGCCTATTTCGACTTCGGCGATCCCGCGATCGCGCCTCAGGCGCTCTCCGTCACTTTCTCGGCGATCGGCGGCTTCATCCTGCTGGCGTCGGGCATCATGTTCATCGTCATCCTCGCACGTGGCATGCGTGCGCCCCGGGTTGACGCCGGCCCGTACCGCTTTGCGCTGGCCGTGCATCAGCCCGCGACCGTGCCGGTCGCGCTCAACACGCACGCGCTGTGGGTGGCGCTGATGATCGTCCTCACCCTCACCAATTACGGCTACCCGATCGTGACGCTGGCGCTGACCGAGGGCACGTCGGTGCCGGCCGTCTATGTGGGAGCGCAGTGATGAGCGCGCGCGACCTCTTCACCTTCCGCAACAGCCATTTCAGGATTGGCGTCGGCATCACCGCCGCGATCCTGATCGTGACGGCGATCACCGGCTTCATCGTGCTGCCTTTCGCGCAGCCCTGGGTTCAGTTCGCCAATGTCTGGGATGCGATCTGCAGCGCCGCCGGCGTGCCGCAGCGTGCGGCGAACGTTACTGCGCCCGAACAGACAAAACGCCTGTCGGAGGTCGTGCTGACCTCGCATACGCTGTCGCGTCCGAGCCAGGAAGCCATCGGCCGCGGCGCGACGCTGGCGCAGCGCTGCGCCATCTGCCACGGCCCGACCGGCATCAGCCGCGCGGATTCGCCCAATCTCGCCGGCCAGTACGCGGCCGTCATCTACAAGGAGCTGCACGATTTCCGATCCGGCGCGCGCACCAATGCCGTGATGTCGCCATTCGCCGTCAATCTGACGGACCAGGAGATCGCCGATCTCTCGAACTATTACGCCTATCTGCCGCGGCCGGCAGCCTATCACCCGACGCCGCAGCTGCCGAAACCGAGCATCGTCATCTACGGCGCGCCGATGCGCGGGATCGCGCCCTGCGGCTCCTGCCATGGCAGCCTTGACAACAAGACCGGCAGTCCGTGGCTCGAAGGCCAGTCCGAAGCTTACATGAAGGCGCAGCTCCAGGCCTTCGCATCCGGCGAGCGGCGCAATGACATCAGCCAGCAGATGCGCAACATCGCCCGCGCGATGACGCCGCAGGAGATCGAGGCGGCCGCGGCGTACTACGCCTCGCAGCCGCCGGATGTAGTGAAGGCGGTGGATTGAGCCTCACTGTCATTGCGAGCGCAGCGAAGCAATCCAGAATCCCTCCGCGGAAAGACCCTGGATTGCTTCGTCGCAAGGGCTCCTCGCAATGACGGCGGAGAGAGTACGCCTTACGACGACCCCAGCTTCGGCCGGCCGTAGATCGCATCCGCCCGCTTCTCGAATGCGATGGAGAAGCGCGCGAACGCGGCATCGAACATCGAGCCCATCAGCATCGCCAGCATCCGGCTCTTGAACTCGTAGGCCAGGAAGAATCCGACGTCGCAGACGCCCTCACCCTTGGGCTCGAACGTCCAGCGGTTCTCGAGGTTGCTGAACGGGCCTTGCAGATATTCGACCCGGATATTCAGATTGGCGCGGTCGAGAGTCACGCGGCTGGTGAAGGACTCCTTGACCAGCTTGAACGACACCGTCATGTCGGCGACCAGCACCTCGGTGCCGTCGGGTTTGGCCATCCGCTGGCGGATCTTGAGCGCGCTGCACAGCGGCACGAACTCCGGGTAGCGCTCGACGTCGGCGACCAGATCAAACATCTCGGACGCGCTGTGATGGACACGGCGCTTGCTTGAAAATTTGGGCATGGCGGTTCAGCGGGCAGTCGCGGCCCGTGCGGCCTTCAGTCTCGCAAAGTCCTCGCCGGCATGATGCGACGAACGGGTGAGCGGGCTCGCCGACACCATCAGGAAACCCTTGGTGTAGGCGACCTTCTCGTAGGACGAAAACTCGTCGGGCGGCACATAGCGCATCACGGCGTGGTGCTTCCGGGTCGGCTGGAGATATTGCCCGATGGTCAGGAAGTCGACGTCGGCTGAGCGCAGATCGTCCATCACCTGCTGCACCTCGTGGCGCTCCTCGCCGAGGCCGACCATGATGCCGGACTTGGTGAAGATGGTGGGATCGAGCTCCTTGACCCGCTGCAACAGCCGGATCGAGTGGAAGTAGCGCGCGCCGGGCCGCACCGTGAGGTAACGCGACGGCACGGTCTCGAGATTGTGGTTGAACACGTCGGGCCTCGCCGCGACGACGATTTCGAGCGCCCCCTCCTTGCGCAGGAAGTCGGGCGTCAGGATCTCGATCGTGGTCGAGGGGCACGCGGCCCGGATCGCACGGATGGTCTCTGCAAAATGCTCGGCGCCGCCATCGGCCAGATCGTCGCGGTCGACGGAGGTGATGACGACGTGGGCCAGCCCCAGCTTGGCGACGGCTTCGGCGACGTTCTGCGGCTCGGCCGCATCCAGCGCATTGGGCATGCCGGTCTTGACGTTACAGAACGCGCAGGCCCGGGTGCAGGTGTCCCCCATGATCATGAAGGTCGCGTGCTTCTTGTCCCAGCACTCGCCGATGTTCGGGCAGCCCGCCTCCTCGCACACGGTATGCAGGCCGTTGGCGCGCACGATGTTGCGGGTGTCGGCATAGCCGCGGGTATTGGGCGCGCGCACGCGAATCCAATCCGGCTTCGGCGGCGAAGCGGAATCAGGGCGATTCACCTTTTCAGGGTGGCGGGGGCGCAACGGGTTCGAGATGGTGTCGACAATAACGACCATGGGCTGTCCGGTCTGTTCAGGTCCTACCTAGTCGGTCTGGCTGCCTGCCGCAACCCGGCTCGCGCCGCTTCAGGGAACATGGCAGATATGGGCAATATCCTGCTCTGTTCTCAGGCGATTCTCACCTCGAATGGCTCCAACCTCGAAAGCCTCACCACCGCGGCTCGGCAAAGCCCTGAAGCGTGGGTTTTTCGGCCGCAGCGTCCACGAGGTCGCGCCCGATTTGATCGGGGCCACCATGCTGGTCAATGGCGTCGGCGGCCTCATCGTCGAGGTCGAGGCCTATCATCATACCGAGCCGGCGGCGCACTCCTACAATGGCCCGACGCCGCGGAACCAAATCATGTTTGGCCCGCCCGGTTTTGCCTATGTCTACCGCTCCTACGGCATTCACTGGTGCGTGAACTTCGTCTGCGAGGAGGAAGGCTCCGCCAGCGCCGTGCTGATCCGCGCATTGGAGCCGACGCATGGCATCGCCGCGATGCGCCGCCGCCGCCATCTCCAGGAGGTGCACGCGCTGTGCTCGGGTCCCGGCAAGCTGACCGAGGCGCTGGGCATCACCATCGCGCACAACGCCCTGCCGTTGGACCGGCCGCCGATCGCGCTGCATGCGCGGACAGAGGAGGTCGAAGTGGTGGCCGGCATCCGGATCGGCATCACCAAGGCCGTCGAGCTGCCCTGGCGCTATGGCGTCAAGGGCTCGAAGTTCTTGAGCAAGCCGTTCCCGAAGGAGGCCTAGAACCCGTTCCGATGGAACGGGCTCTAGATTCTAGTTTTGACGCGTTTTCTTGACGCGAACCGGTTTCCACTTCGCTCGAAAACGCTCTACGACGCCTGCTTCAGCCGCTCCAGCGCCTCCAGCAGCTTGGCCTTGCGGGCCAGCGCCGCCTCGCGCTTTTCGCGCTCCTCCTCGACGACCTCCTCGGCCGCGTTGGCGACGAACTTCTCGTTCGCCAGCTTGGACTCGGCGCGCTTGATGTCGGCGTCGGCCTTGCCGATTTCCTTGTCGAGGCGCGTGCGCTCGGCGGCAACGTCGATCACGCCCTTCAGCGGCAGCGCGGCCACCTCGCCGCGCACGAGGAGCTGGACCGCGCCGTCAGGTGCGCGGTCGGCGAAGGAGATGTCGGACAGCCGTGCCATGCGCTTGATGACGTCGGTCCAGCGCGGCGCGCGTTCCTTCGTCTCGGTCGAGGCGCCCGCGAGCACCAGCGCCGTCAGCGTTGCCGGCGGGATGTTCATCTCGGCGCGCACCGAGCGGATCTGCGTGACCAGGTCGATCACCCAGCCGATCTCGGCTTCCGCCTTCGGATCGGTGAAGTCGGCATGGTCGAAGATCGGCATGATCAGGACCGGCGAGATCAGCGGATCAGTCGGCCCGGCAGCCGCGGCGAGCATCGCGAGTTGCTCCGGCGTCGGCTCGGACGGCTTCAGCGGCCATTGCGCCAGCGCCAGCAGGCCGTCGCGCTTGGCCGTCACCTCCCACAGCTCTTCGGTGATGAAGGGCATGAAGGGGTGCAGCAGCTTCAGGATCTCGTCGCGCGCCCAGGCGACCATGGCACGGGTTTCGTCCTTGGCGGGGCTGTCCGGACCGAGCAGCACGGGCTTTGCGAGCTCGACATACCAGTCGCAATAGACGTTCCAGACGAAGCGGTAGATCGCACCGGCCGCATCGTTGAAGCGATAGGCTTCGATTGCCTCGGTCACCTCGCGCGTGGTGTGGGCGCTCTCGTGCGCGATCCAGCGGTTCAGCGTTTCCTTGGCCTTCGCCGGCTCGAAACCTTCGGGCACGGCGCAGTGGTTCATCTCCGCGAAGCGCGACGCATTCCAGAGCTTCGTCGCGAAATTCCGGTAACCCTCGACGCGGCTGGTGGCGAGCTTGATGTCGCGTCCCTGCGCCGCCATGGCGGCCAGCGTGAAGCGCAACGCGTCGGCGCCGTATTCGTCGATCAGGTTGAGGGGGTCGATGACGTTGCCCTTCGACTTCGACATCTTGGCGCCCTTCTCGTCGCGGACGAGGGCGTGGATGTAGATCGTCGAGAACGGCACTTCTTTCATGAAGTGCAGGCCCATCATCATCATCCGGGCAACCCAGAAGAAGATGATGTCGAAGCCGGTCACCAGCGCGTTGGTCGGGTAATAGCGCTGCACTTCCGGCGCGTCCTCGGGCCAGCCGAGCGTCGAGAACGGCCACAGCGCCGAGGAGAACCAGGTGTCGAGCACGTCCTCGTCACGCGTGATGAAGCCTTCGCGCTTGTTGCGGTCGAGCGCCATCTCGCGGCCCTGCTCGGCCGTGATGACCTCCTGCTCGACGTAATAGCCGAGCGCGTGGCTGACGGCCTCCTCCTCGGTTTCGGCGACGAACACCTTGCCATCAGGGCCGTACCAGGCCGGGATCTGATGACCCCACCACAGCTGGCGCGAGATGCACCAGGGCTGGATGTTCTCCATCCACTCGAAATAGGTCTTTTCCCAGTTCTTCGGCACGAACGTCGTTTCGCCCGAACGCACCGCCGCGATCGCGGGCTTTGCCAGCGTCTTGGCGTCGACGTACCACTGGTCGGTCAGATAGGGCTCGATCACGCTGTTCGAGCGGTCGCCGTGCGGCACCATGTGGGTGTGCGGCTCGATCCGCTCGACGAAGCCGAAGGATTCCAGTCGCTCGACGATGCGCTTGCGCGCCGCGAAGCGGTCGACCTTGTGAAACTCCTCGGCGAACTGCGAAGCGCCTTCCGGCAGGTTACGCAGGTAAACCTCATTGTCGACGAGGTCGAGGCAACCTTCCTTGTCGATGACGCTGATCCGGCCCAGGCCGTGGCGATTGCCGACCTCGAAATCGTTGAAGTCGTGCGCCGGCGTCACCTTCACCGCGCCCGAGCCCTTGTCCGGATCGGAATATTCGTCAGCGACGATCTTAATCTTGCGACCGACCAGCGGCAGGATCACGTTCTTGCCGACCAGCTTCTGATAGCGCTCGTCGTCGGGATGCACCGCGACGCCGGTGTCGCCGAGCATGGTCTCGGGCCGCGTGGTGGCGACGACGATGAAGCTCGAGGAATCCTCGGGGCTGAACGTCTTGCCCTCGATCGGATAGCGCAGATACCACAGGTGGCCCTTGACCTCGGTCTGCTGCACTTCGAGGTCGGAGATCGCGGTCAGCAGCTTGGTGTCCCAGTTCACCAGCCGCTTGTCCTTGTAGATCAGGCCGTCGCGATGCAGCTCGACGAACACCTTGATGACGGCCTTCGACAGGCCCTCGTCCATGGTGAAGCGTTCGCGCGACCAGTCGCAGGAGGCGCCGAGGCGCTTGAGCTGGTTGATGATGGTGTCGCCGCTCTCGGCTTTCCACTGCCAGACCCGCTCCAGAAACTTCTCGCGGCCCATCTCGCGGCGGCTGGGCTGCTGACGCTCCATCAGCTGCCGCTCGACCACCATCTGGGTGGCGATGCCGGCATGGTCGGTGCCGGGCTGCCACAGCACGTCGCGGCCGCGCATTCGCTCGAACCGGCACAGGATGTCCTGGAGGGTGTTGTTGAGGGCGTGGCCCATATGCAGCGAGCCCGTCACGTTCGGCGGCGGGATCACGATGGTAAAGGGCACTGCGTCGCGGCGGTCGGGGCGGCCGGCCCTGAAGGCACGGCTGTCCTCCCACACGACGGACATGCGGGCTTCGATATCGGCGGGCTGGTAATTTTTCTCGATCATGGGCTGCTAGAAAGCCGCGCGCGGGGGGCAAGTCAACGAAAAGGTCCAAAAGAAGGACCAAGAGAAGATCAACGGAAAGCCCGGCGGCAAAACGGCTTGCCGGCCGGTCGGCAGGCCAAACAGGCGCATAAGAGGGGCTTTATGAGGGCTCGGGAGCCGCCCTCACCTGCCGCCGCGCGAGACCCGCTCGATTTCGGCCTTCACGATGCGTTCAACGAGGCCCGGCAGGTTGTCGTCGAGCCAGGATTTCAGCATCGGACGCAGCATCTCCTTGACCAGATCTTCCAGCGTCCGCGCATTGCTGCTGAGCACCGTGTGGGCCAGGGAGTTGAAGGCGGATTCGACCGCCGAGACCGTCGATTGGGCCAGGATCGGCTGTTGGGGCGGTACCGGCGGCGCATCGTAGTCCACCGCCGCATAGGACGATGACGGCATCAGGCGCAGCGGCGATTCGGCGAATTCCAGATCGTCGCGCGGCTCGACCTTGCGGAAGCTCGGCGGCGGCGGAGGCGGCGTCGGCTCCGGATCCACCGCCATCTCGTCGGTCAATTCGAGCACGTCGGGTTCAGGTTCGGGCTCTGGCTCAGGTGCACGGACCTCGGGCGCAGGCGTAGCCGCGTCCAGCCCCGCCAGCAGAGCATCAATATCGTCCTGGTTATTGGATGCATCCGCCGCAGGTGCGGGCGGCGGCGGCGCTGGAGCCGGCTTCGCAACCGGCGGCGGCGCGGGCTTCTCGGCAGCAGGTTTCGCGGGAGCGACCTTGGATGGCGGAATGTCGTTCATTGCTGACGGCTTCGGCGCAGCTGCAGCGGGCGCTGGCTTGGCAGCTTCGGCCGGCGGCGGCTTGGCCTCATCGTCGGCAATGATGCGCCGGATCGAGGCCAGAATCTCCTCCATCGAGGGTTCTGTGACCTTTGCAGGCTGCGTCATCTCCGACTCCACATCATCAACGCCCTCGCATGCGTTGTTTTACACCAAGCACGACAGGATTGGCCGGTTCCGCAACGGACGCCCCGACATTTTCGTCGCGGCAGCCCGACTTGTCCCCAGTTCACGGCTCAACGTGCGGCGGTGCGCCCCTGCCCTCGGCACTCAAGCCTTTACGCACACGACATCAGGTGCCGGGCGAATCGACCCGCATCTTCTTGGCAAGGCTATGTCAGGGATTTTGATGATTGCAAGCAAAGCACCAGTCGGCCTCGGCTGTTTGCGAGGCCGACCGGATGACTACGGACCTTAGCGTCCGTCAGGCGTGCGCACGCCGGCCCAGCTGTCGCGGACCTGATGGTAGTGAACGCTCGCATCATAAACCGTGGTCGCAAGGCCGAGGACCTGCGGCGACAGACGGCCGATGGCGGCCAGAACCTGATAGGACGCGACCACGCGGTCGTGCTGTGCGGTCACCAGCGCGACGCGCGCGTTGACCAGCGCCTGCTGCGCGTTGAGCACGTCGAGGGTGGTACGCTGACCAGCCTTGGCTTCTTCGCGCACGCCGTTCAGCGCGATCTCGGACGCCGTGACCTGCGCCTGCGCGGACTGCACCTGGGCCTTACCGGCCTGCAGCGAACCCCACCACTGCACGACCGTCGCGCGGGTCTGGTCGCGGGTGGTTTCGAGGTTGAGACGCTGCTGCGCCAGGTTTTCCTTGGACTGGCGGATCAGCGAATATGTATTGCCGCCATCGTAGAGCTGCCAATTGGCCTGCGCGATGGCGGACGCGTTGAACGACCTGTATTGAATCAAGGACTGTTCGTTCCCCTGCGTGGCCCCCACTTGCAACGCGATCGTCGGCAGCAGCGCGCCTTCGGCGACCTTGACCTGCAGAAAGTTGACGTCGATGCCGAACATCGCGGCCGTGACGTTGGGATGTTCGATCAGGCCGAGCTCGACTGCCCCGGCGAGGCTTGCGGGCAAGAAACGATCCACCGGCGAACCGGGCGCGAGGTTCGTCGGCTCGTTGCCGATGATGCGGCGGAAGTTCGCGCGCGTCGTGGTGAGATTTGCTTCGGCCGTGAGGGCCTGCGTCTTGCCAGCCGCCAGCTGCGCTTCCGATTGCGCAACGTCGGTGCGCGTCACTTCGCCGACGTTGAAGCGATCACGCGTCTGCTTCAGCGTCTGCTCGAGCACGCGCACGTTGCTGCGCTGGACTTCGAGCGTAGCTGCATCGCGCAGATAGTCCATGTAGATCGAAGCGCCCTGAAGCAGCACGCTCTGATCCAGGCTGCGCAGCGCTTCGCGGGAGCCGGAAACCTGGCTCTCGGCGGCGCGCGTCCTGTTGCCGGTGATGTTGCCGTTATAGAGCGTCTGCGTGACGGTCACACCCACGCTGCGCGGCACGCTCGGCCCGTTGATTGGTGTGTTACCCGGCCCCGGCGAACTCAGTGTATCCTGATATTGATAGCCGCCGTTCGCCGTCAGCGCGACCCTGGGACGATAGCCCGACAACGCCTGAGGCACGTTCTCGTCGGTCGAGCGCACCTGGGCGCGCTGTGCGTTGAGCTGCGGATTGTTCTGATAGGCCCGCACCAAGGCGGCCTCGATCGTGTCCGCCAAGGCAGGCGTCGGCCCGGCAAGCGCCAGCAGCAGGACCGAAACCGCAGCTCCGGTGAAGAGCTTCACCCCATGCATCCCTTAAATTCCGTTCATTCTAACGCCCCGCTCGTGCCCGCGAGCTAGGATACCGTCTACCGAGTGGAGTCGTTGCCCCTCAGCAACATAGGCTGCCAATTGGCGCAACGGAACCACCTGAAGGTAGTTCCCGGTGGAAACTCTTCACGTGCAGCATCCGGGCCACACTTCTGATTCAGAACGGGATTTTAACGGGCCAAAGCCCTCAATCGGGCGTTCAGAAAACGAAAGCGGCGGCCCGTTCCAACCCGGGAAGGACCGGAGCTGCGGCATCGAACAGCGCCCGATGGCCGAATTCACCGTGGGTATGGGTCACGATCACGGCCCGGGGGGGCGTGGATTGGGCCGACACCCCCACGAGGCGCCCGCCCTCCTTGAGCTGCCCGAGCAGCGCCTCTGGCGTCACCTCGAAGGCACCGTTGAGGATAATGACGTCATAGGGAGCGGCAGAAGGATCCCCTTCGGCGCAGGCTGCGGCCTTGCACGTGACGTTGGCGAGGCTGGCGCAAGCATCCTTGGCCTTCGCGGCCAGGGCCGAATCACACTCCGTCGCGGTGACCTGACGGGCGAGCCGGGCCGTCAGCGCGGCGAGGTAGCCGGTGGCGCAGCCGACCACCAGCACGTTGTCCCCCTCGCCGATTTCGGCGGCCTGGAGCAGCTTGCCGGTCAGCTGCGGCTTGATCAGGAACCGCTTGGCCCCGCCTTCGCTCACGTCGAGATCGAGGTCGAGATAGGCCAATGCCTGCCTGGCAATCGGCACGAACGCCTCGCGCGGAACTGTGAGCATCGCGTCGAGAATACGGCGATCGGTGACGTCATTGGTGCGCACCTGGCCATCGACCATTTTTAGGCGCGCGGTCGAGAAACCGGACATTTGCGGACCCTGCAATGCGGACGATGCCGCGGACGAAATTTGGCGGCATCTTTGGAACAGGCTCCGCGAAAACGCAACACGTCCGTTGGCCCGGCGGACCAGGCTGCGCAACCCGAGGCGTCAAGGTGATCGATGAGCTATTCGATCGTGACTGCGAGGCGGCCGATCAATGCGGCGACTTCGTCGAGCCGCGCCGAATCGTGCGCCTCGACGGCGCGCGCGAGGCAGGCCAGGCATTCATCATCGCTGAGCTCGGGAACGTCCGCCGGCAGAATCGAGGGGGCCATTTCGGAACGGTCGAGGACGTCTGGCATTGGAATCACCTCCGTAAGGATCCGGCGCCTGCCAAGCTCGATTTGAATTGGGTCGAATTGGCGTCGCCCTCATGACGCGACCGCGCCCGACACACACAACTGCTTGAGTGCGATTCTGCGCTGGGGCGGATATCACCTGACGTGGTGCCGCGGCTACATTAGAATGCGGGCGCAGGATATTGAAAACACATTGAAATATGATCTGGACGCTGGGCAGGCCGATGCATGGCCCGAAGGGAGTGTCCGTGCGAGCCTGTGCCCCCTGCAAGTTCAGGCGACGGTTGCAAGGTAAAGCTGCGTGTCGAAATAGTCTGCGGCCCGCACGGGGGTGGTGACGCCGGCATCCGTCATGAAGAAGTCACTGACCTGCTGGAGCCATTTCACGACGGTCCCGTCGGAATAGAGCCGCTTCCATTCGCGCGAGGAATAGAGCTTCTGAGCCTTGAAGGCTTCCGCGATGTCGGCGGGACGCGACTGCCCGTAATGTGTCTGGATCGCCTCCGCTGCGGCCGCCGGGTTGCGCACCATGTGGTCGTTCGCTTCTGCCCACGCGCGGATGATCCGGGCCAGCACCTCCCTGTTCGCCGCATAAAAATCCATCCGCGCGGCCCAGCCGCCGAGCACGGCGGATTGCGGGTAGAAGGCGGAGGCGTCCACCAGCTTGACCGCATCCGGCAACGCATCGCGGACGGCAATGTTGAACGGCACCCAGAGCGCAACGGCCGGCACCTCGCCGGCAATGAACGCCTTGACGGCGGCGGCCATGCTGCCGTTGACGATCTCGACCTCGGACGGATTGACGTTGTTGGCCCGCAGCGCGCGATCGAGAAAAATGTGAGCCGTGGTCTTCATCGTCGTCGCGATCCGCTTGCCCCTGAGATCGGCCATCCCCTTGACGCCGAGCGTCGGCCGGACCCAGAGCTGTGCGGTCGCGACCTCAATGTCGTTGATGAGAAAGCCCCGGCCGCGGCCGAGCGCCAGATAGTTGGAGATGACGCCGCCGGCCGAGAGAACGTCGAGCTCACCCCGCGCCATCGCCTCGAAGACTTCAGGTCCGGTGTTGAACTCGTGCAATTCGAAATCGATCCCTTCGCGGTCGAACGAGCCGCGATCGAGCCCGGTCCAGATGTGTCCGTCCACGGCGACAACGTGGAGATAACCGAGCCGAATTCTGCTGCGCGCCTGCGCAATGGCTGGCGCCGCGTGCATTGACGCGGCCGCCAGCGCCGCGCCGTGCCGCAGCAATTGCCGGCGATTGAGACCACAGATGTTCATGCCGCCGCTCCCGCATTCCGGGCCGCGGACCGAAATCGCTGGGCATGAAATAGCGCGACGCTATCCTCGGGATAGTCGTGCAGGAAGGCCGACAGCCGGACCCGCGTCGTCTCGGCCGCGCCGTCCTGCGCGATCGCCGCAAAGACTTCATCCCAGCGTCGACACATCGCAACCTCGGCTTCATCGGCGTGCGCCAGCTCGCCGCGGAGCTCACTGACTTCGATCGCGTCGGCAAATCCCTTCGGCGTGATGCTGTCGACGCTGCGGAACAGGAACCGATCGCCGACGCTGGCGCGGACCGCCGCGCTGACCAGCACGCGCGTGCCGTAATTCTTGTTCAGTCCCTCCAGCCGCGACGCCAGGTTGATGGTGGCGCCAAGCGCGGTGTAGTTCATCCGGTCGCTCGAGCCGATGTTGCCGACCACGGCATCGCCGACATGCAGGCCAAAGCGGGTGTCGTAGGGCGGCCAGCCCTCGCGCCAAAACTCCTGGTTGAGCGCTTCGTTGGCCGCAAGGCATGCCAGGATGGCGCGGCAGGCATTGACGGTGTGGTCGGGATCGTCGGCCGGCGCGTTCCAGAACGCCATCACGGCGTCGCCGATATATTTGTCGACCGTGCCCTGGTGCCGCATGATCTCGTCCGACAGTACCGCGAAATAGCGCGAGGTGTGGATCATCACCTGCGACGGGTCGGCGCGCTCCGTCTTGGCGGTAAAGTCGGCGACGTCGGTGAACAGCACCGTGACCTCACGCCTGGAGCCGCCGAGGCTGAGCGAAGAGCCGGTCTCGATCAACTGCCGCACGATCTGGCGCGGGATGAAGCTCGCAAAGCTGCGGACCACGCTACGCATGGTGAACACCGAGCGGCCAAGCTCCTCGATCTCGGCGATGACGGAATGGACGCGCGGCCGCTCGGTAATCTCGAACCGCTGGATCGCGTCGGTCTCGTCGGCCAGTTTGCGCAGCGGCCGCGCCATCAGCGATCCCAGCCAGAACGCGAATGGCAGCGTGGCTCCGACAAAGGCCAGCGCAAGCGCGAACAGCGTACGGCGCTCGTCGATGATCTGCGCATAGAACTCGTCGAGCGGCGCGACCATCGCCATCCGGATATTGGCCGAGCCGGCCGTCTCGAGCCTGTGAACCGCCGCAACATAGGTTCGGCCCGACGCGTCGGCAAAGAACTGCTGGGCCGCGCCGCCGTCCCGCCAGGAGCGGATGACCGGCACGAGCGCAGGCAGCCGGAGCGCGCCGATCTGTGGCAGGTCGTCCTGCCGCTCCGGGATCTCCGCCATCAGGCGGTTCATCTCGGGATGGCCGACGATGCGCCCGGCATCGTTGAACAGGAACGCCAGCCCTGATTGGCCGAGCTTCTGCTCCGCCAGCATGTCCTCGAACCGGTTCAGCAGCAAATCACCCGCAATGACGCCGCGGCGCCCTTCCCTCAACGGCGTCCGCAGCGTGTAGCCCGGCTCGCCCGTGGCGTAGAAGACGTAAGGACCGGTCAACAGCGTCTTGTCGTTCTTGAACGCCTCGACATACCAGGGCCGCTGCCGCGGGTCGTAGCTCGCGGGTCCGGCGACCTCGGCAACCTGAATGAGGTTTTCGGAGAGATACTGCGTGACAGGCGCGGCCCCCGTCGTGCGCGAGATCACGACCAGCCGGAAGGCAGCATCCTCATCGACGTTCAAGCCCTTCCGGAACGACGGTTGGGCGCGGTCGATCACGTCCATCTCGATGAACGAGCCGTCCTCGTAGCCGACATAGAGGTTGAAGAGCTGCGGGTTGTTGCGCAGCATCGCCGCCATCAGGCTGTAGAGCCGCGTATTGTCCGCGATGTCGGCCTCCTGGATCGGCGGCAGGCCGGACAGTATGTCGAGATTGTCGCGGACATTCTTGAACTGCTCGTCGATGTGATCGGCGCCAAGCTGTGCCACCTTCTCGATGAAGCCAGAGGCGGCCGTCCTGGTGATGGCGGTCACGCGTTCGAAGCTGAGATAGACCAGCGTCAGGCCCACAAGCAACACCACGCCCACGAACACCGTGATGATCGATGTCTGAAAGCCAATGCGAAATACGCGCTTGCTGGTCTTCTCTCCTGTCATCGGAGCTGCCTGAACGCCTCCATCAGTATTTTCGCACGATGGGCTTCGTCGCCGCCGGCGCCGACGGCGAGACCGAGAAAGTAACCCAGGTCGACCAGCTGTTCGGCCGGTTCTCGGTCTCAAGGTCCTTGTAGCCTCGGATATTGAGATAGCCCTGGTAGCCGTCGGACATCGGGATCATGAAGCCGATCTGCGGACCGATGCCGACCGCCTGGCCGCGGAAGCCTCCGAGCTTGGCGCCGGGACCGCTATCGTCGGTGATCTGCTGGAAGAAATAGCCGGCGATGCCGATGTGAACGTTCTTGCTGACGAACTGCGAGGCGGCCCAGTCGACATGAAAATCCATGCCGTTCTGATACTGCAGGGCCCCGTTCATGAAACTATAGGTGAGCCCGCCGACGATCGAGAATTCGTGGCCGCTCTTCGGATCGAGATAGGTGTAGCCGGCACCGACATCGATCGCGGGGAAGCCAAAACTCAGATTCGCGAGCCGGCTGGAATCATAGGTGCCGCTCGGGATGTTGCCGGTGATGTAGACAAGCTCGTTGTGGACGCCCTGATTCCATTTCAGCGTGCCCTGGTAGAACACGTCGGTCAGCGTCGTGCGGTTGTCGGTGGCGCTGCCCGAGATCGTATTGCCGCGCGGACCGGTCAGCGTCGCATCGATGCCGGCGCCAATGTTGCCGGGCGCGGTGAGCACGGTGAAGCCGGCTTGGCCGCCCAGCACCGGCATCGGCGAGGTGTAGGTGATGCCCATGACGAACGCGTCGGCATGTGCGTTGAGGCCGGCGGTCACCGAGCCGGGTATGCGGCCGCTAGTGACGAAGTTCTGCCCTCCTCCGGCCTTTTCGTTGAGGTGAATGTAGATCGTCGAATAGGCCCATCCAGGCGTTACGGGAACGGCGGCCAAGCTGCCGAAGATGCCCGGAAGCCAGAAGCTCACGCCGCCTGAAGCCGCGAGCGCAGGCTGAGCGGCGAAGCTCGCCATCGCCAATGCCGTCGCGAGCCCGACTTTGCGAATGTGTCCCGTCATGTCGAGTCCTTCATTCCATCCTAAAAACTGTGCTTCTCATCTCCCAGCGATCTAGTTCTTCGTCGCACCTCCCACAGTCGCTGCGATCCGCTCGACGTCAGACAGTTTCCAGCTGTGGTCGAAAAGCGCCTTGGTCGGCGCATAGGCGCGGAACATCAACTCGAACTTGCGGTTCGGGTCGGTCGGCACCCAGTTCGATTCCTTGCCCGCCGGCGCCGCCGGGCCAAAATAGATATCGACCGAGCCATCCGCGTTCTTCTGCAACTCGGGAATCTGCGAGGAGCGGCTGGCGCGCGACATGTTCTTGATCAGCGCATGGGTCTGCCGGTCATACGCCGTGACGGACCAATATTGCTCGACCGGCGGATTGGCCGGCACGGTCAGCCGATAGGACTGGCCACCCTCGAACGATTGGCCGTCCTTGTCCCGGATCGAGATCAGGTAGAACTGCCCCGAACCGAGGCGCTTGATGCCGATATAAGCGTAGCTGTAGGCCATGCCACGCTGATCGACCGGATACTGTTCCGGATCCGCATAACCTTCTTGCGCCGCTTTGATCAGATCTGGCGGCGCGGGAAAGGTCCAGCGGCTCGTCGTCGAGAAGAATGGTGGCAGGCCGGCGTCGTATTTCGCTTCCAGCAGAGCCCCGGCCTCACGTGCCGCAGACGCCAGCAGGGTCTTGGTCGCATCAGCCGGTTGGAACGGCTTTCCCTTCTCTATACCGAGCGTCTTGAGCTGATCGATCATCGCCCGATCGCGCTGCAGCCATGGCTCGCTCTGCACCATGCGATCAAGATGCTCGAAGAAGCTCTCGTCATAGCGGATGGTCGAATCGTAGTTGACGTCCTTGACGTCGGTGAAAACGGTCGCAGGAGGATTTTCGGCTTGCGCCAGCGGATACACCTTGAGCCGCTTGCCGTAGGCGATGGACGTCGCGACGTCGGCGGGGCCGTGGCTCCTGAGATTTGATCGGAACAGCATGTATCCGCCGAACGTATCGGATTGCAGTGTGACGTATCCGTCCGGCGGTTTGCCTGAATACCCCGGCGGCAGAACCAGATATTTTCCCCCGCTTCCCTTGTCGGCACCGAGAAGCCCGGCGTCTTCGAGCGGCATCTGCCAGACCGTCACGATGTTGCCGTTGAACGAGCCGTCATTGTCGCCGGGCGGCAGGTCGAGCACGACCGGACCGTCCTTGGTGTTGAAGAACACCATGAAATAGAGCGCGTCGGGATTCGGGGTCAGGGTTTGGTTGTGCCAATCCAGCGGCCGCCCCCAATAGATCGCCTGCCCTACCTTTCCTTCCGTCTTCGCGAACATTTCCTGGAGCATCAAGTCGTAGTTGACCACCGGCATCCCCCAGATTACGGCCTCTATGGCGCGGCGCTGGATGCTGCGGCTGTTCAGTTCGTCCGGTGAAATGCTCTGGGCGTGTGTGCCCGACACCGCGAGAGCTATTGCGATAGCTGCTCCAATGATCGTCTTTTTCATCGGCGGCTCCTCTCTAGAACGGGTTGACGTAGTTGAGGATCGCAAGCTGGCGCAGGACCACGCGACGGACGATGTGGGTCGGCTTCAGATGGTCAGTATAGATCGCCGCCGTTCCGGCGCTGCCGGCTGGCAAGCGGTCGGCGAAGGCAGCATCGTCGAGCTTGACCCGAACGATGAAGGGGGCCGCCTCGATCGCCTTTGGCAGCACCGCCGTACCCGAGGTCTGCGCCTGCCCGGTCGCGATCGCCTGAAGCACGCTTTCGACCTTGCCAGTGTAGATCCGCCCGGGCGCGAACTTGAACGTGGCTTCGACGTCCTGTCCGGGTGCGACGTAGCGGGCGTCGATCTGGTTGATCTCGACCCCGATGATCGTATTGGAAGTATCAATGAACGCCATCACCGGCGACAGCGGCAGGTTCGCCACCCGGGCACCCTTGCGCAGCGCAAGGTTGGTGACATAGCCGTCGGTCGGTGCGCGCACGACCGTCTTGTCGAGATTCCACTGTGCCGACTCCAACTGACCGCCAAGCTGGTCGACCTCCGATTGGCGCTGCTCGACGTCGAAGCCGCGGCCGGCGTCGCGCTCGTAGAGCTGCGTCATTTGGCCCAGGCGCGTCTTGGCAAGCTTGAACTGGGCCTCGATGGCCTTGACCTGCGCCGCGTAGGGCGTCGGATCGATCTTGAACAGCACGTCTCCGGTCTTGAGCGGAGTGTTCGCCACCACCGGCACGTCTATCACCTCACCCGCCACGTCGGGTACGATCGATACGGCATTGCGTACCACCAGCGCGTTACCTTGCGGCGCACCCCAGCCCATCGGAACCAGAAGCCCGAACATCACGAGCACCAGAACGATGAACGGCGAAGCCTTCCAAAAGGTGTTGAAAGGTACGACCTTGAAGCGCACCAGCAGGAACAGCAGCAGCAGATAGATGTTGAGGATCGCGACCGCCATCACGCGTCTCCCGCCTTGCGCGAGGGTACGTCGACATAGGCCCAGATCAAGGCAATCGGCCACAACGCGAAGCCGAAGAACAACGTAATCCAGCCCGCGACCGTCACCGCCTGCGCGTAAGGATGGTTGCGGGACTTCGCGATGTGTCCCGGCAACCAGCCGGCGATGCAGACCACGCCGATCGCGCTCACGACGAGAATGATGAGCACGATCCAAGCGAAGATGTCGTAGCCGCTCATGGTCGATCCTCTAGCTCGCCGGCTGCGGCTCCGGGAATTTCCACTTGCCGTTCAAGATTTCGGGACGCGGGCGATAGAGCCGCACCGTGTAGCTCCAGCCGCTCATGATCGGCAGGCAGTTGGGAATCGTGCCGTCGCAGCCGCCGAATTGAACGCTAACCGATCCATCCGCATTTTTCTTCGATGTGATGTTGTTGAGCGAATAAGCCTCATACGGATTCTTCTGATAATAGCCGTCAGCGTTGTAGAGACTGATCGACCAGAAGCCGTCGATGGGCACATCCTTGACGCTGAGCTTGTAGATCGAGTTTCCATCGTTCTTCGGCGGCGTGTAATTGAGATAGATGGCATCTTTCCGTGGATTGCCGCCCCACGTCGCAGCTGCCGAGATGAGACGCTGGACCGGATCGACCTGATCTTTGGTGCCGAAGGAGCGGCTGGTGTCGGTGAGCGTTGTGGCCAGAACGATCAACGCGTCGCGAACTTTTTTCTGGCTGACCGGGTCCCATTTCGGTACCTCGAACGTGCCCGGCCCTCCGGGCTGGTCGACTTTGATCGCGTCCTGGAGCGCATGAACCTTCTTCACGTCGGCGGCGTCGTTGGGATCGACCAGCGTTCGTACGCCGACAAGCACATAACGCGTTCCGATCTGCCTCTTGGTGATGGTGTGCTTGCCGGCGCCATAGAGCGCAGGCGGTGAATACTCATCCTGACTGATAAGCTGAAGAGACATGAAACGCTTGCCCGCGTCCGGCAGCGTAACCGTTACGGGGCCGGCATCGAGATCGAACACAGCCGCCGAGTAGAGTGTGTCGCGGTTCATCCGGACGATGGTCTGGGCATCAATCGGTGACAGTTCACGATGGTGCTCGAACCTGCCGAAGCCGCCTTCTTTAATCGCGACGACGCTGAGATAGAGATCGGATTCCGCACGGATGAAATTGTCGACCGTGACGGGAATTGTGTTTGAAACCTGCGCCAAGGCCGCACCTGTGCAGATAAGTATCCCCTGCAATCCCCAAAAGACATATCTCAATTTCATCGCTGATCCTCGCGTTCGAAACCGGAAGCCGGCGACAAAAATCCGACGCGTTGTCCCGTTCATCATTGCATCGGCTCCAGTGGCGGCGGCTTCCATGCTCCGGTCATCGCGGCTTTGCTCGGCCCGTAGACGCGCGCGACCAGGCTGCATTTCTAAACCTCCATCCAGCACTTTGTTGATCGTTCTACCCACCATTGGGGATCGGACGCGTATCTTGTCCGGAGATGGGAACCGGGCCGGTAAGCGTCCGCCCCGGTTGGCCTTCGCAGGCGAGCATCACATCGATCGGCGCCCCACCATCACTGGCAGTAATCCCAAAAGCCCTGGGTCCGGGACGGATCGGTGTAGTACCAGCACATGCCGGGCGCAGGCGCAGCACCTGCCCAGGCAGCAGCCGTGGCCGCTGTCACGAAACCGATCGCGGCGCCCGCCGCAATGGCACCGCCCCTCGGCCAACCGTACCAGCCGGGCCGCGCCCAGCCGCCGCGTCCCGCCACGGCCGTGGTTCGGCGAACTGCAACGTTGCCGCGCGGTCCGCGCACCACGGTGCCGCCGCGATAGGCCGCGCCGCGAGGCCCGACCACGGCGCCGCCGCGGTGAACCACGGCCCCACCGCGCGGACCCATGGCAGCTCCGCCGCGACGAACGGCCGCGCGCACTTCGATGAGATCAGACGATGTGGCGGCGTCCCAGTGAATGGCGGCAGGCTGAAGCGGCGCCGCCGCCGCAGCCCCGATCGGAAGAGAAGCGCCGGTGGCCAGCGCCAGCAAGCAGGTCGTCAACCGAAAAACGCGCATATGTTCAAGCATCTTGGTTTCTCACATTGTTCTTGCTTCGTTGATGAAATCGAACACGGCAATGCGCTCGGCGGGCGGCACAAAGTCCGTTCCGCCTTGCGTCGTGACGCGCGCGACGAAATCGGAAATCGCCTTTTTCGCCGCGCCATCGTTCCACGATGGCAAGGGATCCGCCGGCTGCGCCACCGCAACAGCCACCGCAACGGAGATGGCTGCGAGACATGCAGGCAGCACAGCGTAAACCCTAACCATCAGCACACTTGTCCTTTCTGCCCGTTGCTATTGCGGCTTGAGGGTTTCAAGCTCGTTGAGCCGCTTCAGCGCCGCTTGCTGCCGGAGCATTCCGTAGTTGATGCTGCCCGCGTTCAGCGAACTGCCTTCCTGATAGGGGAACTGATCGAAATCGGAGAAGAACTCCTTGATCTTGCCCTGCACCGGCACGATGAGCCACATGTTCTGGGCGAGGAATTTCATCGCCTCGCCGCCCTCCTCCAAGCCACGCTCATATGGATCCATGCGCAGATTGGTGATCAGCGACCAGGCCGTAACCTCACGCGTGCCGGTTGCGATGTTTCCCTTCGACGAGGCAAAGCTCAGCTTCCAGTCGTTCCACCGGATGGCATTGAGGTTGCCGCCCTGATCGAAGTAATAGATCGCCTCGCGTGGTCCTTGCTTGGCCTCGCCTTTGAGGAACGGCATGAAGTTGTAGCCGTCGAGATGAACCTTGAAGTTCTTCCCGCCTGCACCTGCAAATCCCGTCTTCATCTTCTCCTTGACGTCGGGGATCCCCGCCGCTGCACAGAGGGTCGGGAACCAGTCGGTCAGCGAGATAATGTCGTTGTACTGGGTGCCGGGCTTCACCACGCCGGGCCAGCGCACCATCATGGGAATGCGCATGCCGCCTTCCCATGTGGTGCCCTTCTCGCCATGGAAGGGGGTCATGGCTCCGTCCGGCCAAAGCGCGATTTCGGCGCCGTTGTCGGTCGTATAGAGAACGATCGTGTTCTCAGCGATGCCGAGGTCATCGAGTTGCTTGAGCAACTCCCCGACCATCCCGTCGTGCTCCACCATGCCGTCGGCGTGGATGCCCTTGCCGGTCTTGCCGAGCGACTCCTTCTTCAGATGCGTGAACACGTGCATGCGCGTCGAGTTGAACCAGACGAAAAACGGCTTGTCGGCCTTGGCCTGACGGCCGATGAAGTCCTTGGCTGCCCCCAGGAACTCCTCGTCGACCGTCGGCATGCGCGCGGTATTCAGCGGTCCAGTATCTTCGATCTTTCCGTCCGCCGATGATTTGATGACGCCACGCGGACCATACTGCTTCCGGAAGTTCGGATCCTTGGGATAGAAGTACCCTTCCGGCTCCTCCTCCGCGTTGAGGTGGTAGAGATTGCCGAAAAACTCATCGAAGCCATGCTTCGTCGGCAAATGTTCGTCGCGGTCGCCCAGATGGTTCTTGCCAAACTGCCCGGTGGCATAGCCCTGGGTCTTCATGGCGTCGGCAATCGTCGGCATCCAATCCTGGATGCCGTGGGGGTCGCCCGGCATACCGATCGTGAGAAGGCCGGTCCGGAACGGTTCCTGCCCCAGGATGAAGGAGGCACGACCGGCTGTGCAGCTCTGCTGGCCGTAGGCGTCGGTGAAGATCGCCCCTTCATTCGCGATGCGGTCGATGTTGGGCGTGCGATATCCCATCATGCCCATGGTGTAGGCGCTGATTTGCGGGATGCCGATGTCGTCACCGAAGATGACGAGAATGTTGGGCTTGCGGCCCGCGGCGGGCGCCGCAGTCGGCGCCGCCGAAGGAGCCGCCTTCTGAGCCTGCGCCAGTGCCTGCGATGTCAGCGCCGCTGTTGCGACGATCGACGATGTGCCAAGCAACACGGCGCGGCGATGAATCGCCGAATGGTCGCTACAGGTGGAATCAACAACGGCATTATTCTGCTTCTTCGTCTCGTTGGTCATTCGACGCTCCCTGACTTATTCGATGTTGGTTGGCGTGGATGAGGGCGAATCTAGATCGTCCGTTCCGTCTGAGTGGCCTCCTGTGCTTTGCTTATCTCGCGGGTTTTCCATACGCGGTGACCTTCGGGGTCCCGACCGGGTTCAAATGCGGGGGCAGACCTGTCGTGGCCCGGCTTCCGGCGCGCGGGCGCAGCTTGCGGCGGGCGGCGACCAATTGGTGGAGCAGCCGGCGTGGAGACCAATGAGCCGGATTGCCCCGATTTCCGAACAACTCGCTCTCGATCGCATCAAGCTGGAGATCCAGCTCCGGATCGCGTGCGGCGGCCTTGAAAGCTCCGGCCGAAATTGGAGGTTGCGTCGCGTTGAGATGCGGCAGCCATTCAAGCAGTGCAAAATAAGACGCTTTTGAGTCGCGATGGCGGATCGCGCGGCGCAACCGGCTGAAGGCAAACGCCTCCGACTGAAGATAGGCCTGGTGCCGACGATGAAGATTGCCCGCAACGCGGCGGGTCACACGAGGAGCAAACCAAGCGAACCCGGCGGTGACGGCCACCAAGAGCAGGGCCGTCAGCCAGTGGTCGAAGATAAAGTCGACGACGCTATCCCACGTCCACCGCCGAGCTGATTGGTTCGAAGAAGCTGGACCCGCCACCGCCGAAGTCACGGTTCCCTTGAGCGGCACGGCCTCGAGATGAACCTGATCGACCTTGCCGCTGCCGACATTCCACCAACCGATATCGATGGACGGCAGCGAATTGTCACTTGCCCGCTCCACCATATACGTTGCGGAATCGACGCGGGTCGACGTCATGACGTCGGAGCGCCCGTCGACCTTGTCCTCGAGCTTCGGCTGCGCCGGATAAAGCTTCAAGCCATCGACAGACGGGAATTGCTGAGGCGGCAGCAGCATCGCCGGCGTGCCTTCCGCCCGGATCGTGATGGTTCGTGTCACGGCGTCACCGGCCTTGAGCGGGTCAGACGAACGCCTGACGTCCTGCTCGGCGGTCAGGCTGTTGGCCGATACGAACGGGCGAAGCGCGCTCGCCGCATCCGGAATGAATGCTTCGAATGACACGCGTGGCAGCGCGACAGCCACCTCACGGGTGGCTGGCGGCTCGGCCGCATATTTGATCCTGACGATCTGGTTGGCGACGGCGTAGGACCCCGGCTCCTGCGGCGAGATCGCGTATTCAAACCGCACACCGGCATAGGGCACGCCATCGCGCTGCTCGCTGGTGTTGACGCTCTGCAATTGTCGTGTCACCGCGTTGCGCACCTGAAAATCCGGCAGTTCGGGCGGCGACGTCATGTAGTTCGGCGCCAGGACCAGGACACTCAACGTGGTTTTTTGCCCAACCACGACTCGCGGCGGGGCGATCGTCACCTGCACGATCGGCTCGAGCGCCACTGATTGCTGCGCATACACAGCCTGCGACGGGAGCGCGCCGCCGAGCAGCAAGGCGATGAAGCCGATCCAAACTCTCACTGCGACACCCTCCCCTGGGCTGGAGCGGCCGCCTGGATCGCGAATTTGAGTTTGAGGAAATCCGCAGGTGAGGTCTGGACCTGACGCATCCAGGCCTCGGCGGCGCCGGCAGTGGTGACGTCCTGCGGTGTGACCGTGATCTTCTTTCCGCCTTTCTGATTGGGATCGACGCGCATCTCGTCGGCCTTCTCATCCGGCGGTGCAGGGTCATCCTGCTCCTGCTTGCGGCGCTTGGCTTCACGCGCATCCAGCGCCGCCTGAACGATGGCGCGGTTCGTCTTCGCGGCGGCGTTGCCGGGTTGCGCCTTGAGCACCTCGTCATAGGTCTTGAGCGCTTTCTCATAAGCGTGGTTCTGCGCCTGCGCGTTGCCCAGCGCGAATTTTCCCTCCAGCGTGTCAACGCGCGAGAATTCCTCGGCAGCGGCGAGAAAATCGTATGCGCGGTAAGCCGAGATGCCGCGCCACATTGGATCGGCAAACGTCGTTTTCGCGGCGGCATAGTCGCCACGGTCAAATGCAAGCCGTCCCTGTTGATCCGGCGTCAGCCAAAGATTAGTAAAGCGCGATGTCTCCTCGGCTCTCGAAGCGCTGGCGTGCGTCACGATGAAGAGAGCCAGGACCCACGCCACTGTCGTACCGCGCCGGAACCAGAGAAGACTCAACAGGGCCAGCGGCGGCAGCAGCCAATAGCCCTCATCCCGCCATTGCGTGCCGAACGCATCGCCCTGGGCGGCCTGAAAGTGCGTTTCGATCCGGCGCTCCAGTCGCACGATGTCCGAGCCGTCGATGCTGACCCGAATGACGTCCGCGCCAGCGGGCAGCGCCGATGAATCCGGGCTGACCGCGAATATGACGAGACCATTGCGTCCGGCTGCCTGCCGCACGGCGGCCGCATCCGCGGTCCCGAGATCGTCCGCGACCAGCAGGACCGTTCCGGGGACCGGTTCGGCCGCCAGCGCGTCGGCCGCCAGCGCGACCGCACCCGCAACGTTCTTGCCATCCGCCGGCATTAGCCCTGGCTCAAGCGCGGCCAGAAACGGCTCGATCACGGACCGGTCGTCGGTCGGCGGCATCACCAGATGCGCGGTGCCGGCAAAGGCCACGAGCCCGGTCCTGGCGCCCGCGCGGGCCGCCAGCAGATCCCTGATCTTCTGCTTGGCGCGTTCGAGGCGCGAGGGCGCCACATCGGTCTCATTCATCGATGATCCGACTGCGAGCGCAATCATCAACGGTGCCTTGTCTTCGACAAAGGGCGGAAGCTCGCGGCGCCAGGTCGGACCGGACAGGCCGATGATGCCGAGCATCATTCCGGCGGCGACGAGATAGAGCGGGTTGATTTGGCGTCCTTGTCCCGGCCGCACGATGAGATGCGTCAGCAGATGCGGCGCGATCACGCCACCCCATTGCGCGCGCACATCTTGCCGGCGAAGCAGCACCGCAAACACGACAGCAAGCGGGAGCAGCGCGAGCAGCCAGAGCGGGCGTAAGAGATGGAAGGACATGGTGGCTGCGTCACGCATGGCTGACGCTCCTCATCCGGCGCCACTCGCTGCCGAGCAGGAGCCAGAGCCACAAGAGCAGACCGATCGCGATGGCCAGGCCGAACGGCCATTGAAACAGCGGCAGCTTCGGCCGCCATGACAAGGTCTGAAGCTTGGCCGGCGCGAGGCGATCGATATCGGCATAGATCGCCTGCAACTGCGCGCCATCCTCGGCGCGAAAAAAGTGCCCTCCGGTGGCGTCCGCGACATGCTGCAAGACGGCGAGGTTGACGCGGTTCTCGCCCGAGGCTGCGGGATCGCCAACGCCGATGGTGTAGACCGTGACATCGTTCTGGCGAGCGATGTCGGCGGCGTGCTCGGGCGGCACCCGGCTCGCCGTATCGTTGCCGTCCGTCAGGAGGATCAGGAGCTTCTGCTTCGCCCTGCTGGCTGCAAACGTCTTGATGGCAAGACCGATCGTGTCGCCGATCGCCGTCTGCTGGCCGGCCATGCCGACCCCCGCCTGATCGAGCAGTTGCTGCGCCGTCTGGAGGTCTTGCGTGAATGGCACCTGCACATAGGCCATGGTGCCGAACAGGATCAGGGCGACGCGGTCGCCCTTGCGGCGGGCGATGAAGTCTCTGACCACGCGCTTGACGCCGTCGAGACGGGTGAGCGACGTACCGTCCGGCGCTTTGAAATCGCGCTGATCCATCGATCCCGAAATGTCGATCGCCAGGATCAGGTCGCGCGCGGAGACCTCGCGCGTCACCGCCTCGCCGACCCATTGCGGCCGGGCCAGCGCCACAACCAGCAGCGTCCAGATGGCCACTGCCGCGACCATCTGGACGGTGCGGCGTTCAAGGACGACCGCGCCGCGCTGCGGCGTCTGCCCGGTCGCCGCCGCCAGCCTGTCGAAGAAGGGCACCTGGATCGAGGCCTGCCGCGCCCGGTATGGCGGCAGCAGCCACCACGCCAGGACTGGCAGCGGCAACAGCAGAAGCAACCATGGCCAGGCGAATTCAAGCATGATGCCCCCTGATCCAGCGGCGCACGAGACGGACCAGCGATTGCAGCTCGGCGCCATCAGGCGGAATCTGCCGATAAGGACCACTCGCGAGCAGCTGGCCTACGCCGTGAGAAAACTCCTCGCCTCCACAGCTGCGATCGAGGAAGGCCAGCCATGCCGGCCCGACCAGTGGCGCCACTCGCTCGCGCGGAAAGGCCGCGAGCGCCGTGCGCCGCACCAGCAAGGTCAGCTTCGACAACAGCTCCGACGGCACCGAATTTCGCGCATGCTCGATGCTATCAAGCTCCGCGAGCGCTTCGCGGCGATAGCGGTTGACACGGCGCAGATGCGCCACGCGCCACACGGTAGCGCAGATGGCCGCGAGCAGCAGGGCGATCGCAAGCCTCGCCTCCCAGGTCTGTGGCCAGAGGCTGACCTCGCGCGGCAGCGGGAAGTCGATTAGGCCGGCCACCGGGTCGGCAGTCACGGATGTAGCCTCAGCCAAGAGCCGCCTCCGTCTGGTTATGCGGGGCCGCGCGGCCACGACCGGCCGGCAGACCACCAAGAAGACGCCGAAGCTGCGCAGCGGTGTCCTCCGCCGCGCTCAGCGGCAGCACGGGAATTCCGAGCTCGTGCGTCCAGTCGAAGATGCCTTTCAGGCGGTCCCGGGTGACCTGCGCTACGCTCTTGCGGACGCTGTCACGGCCGACATCAAGCCGGATCTGCAACTCGCCATCGGTCACCGTCATGCTGGCCGACGGTGGCAGATCGCTTTGCAGGGGATCATGGACCAACGCAGCGACGACGTCATTGTGCCGCGCCAGCGCGGCGACCATATCGCGCGTTGCAGCGTCCGCGCCGTCGAAATCGCTGATGATGATCACGGCGGCATCGTGCGGTGCCCGACGCCTTGCATGATCGAGCGCGGTGTTGAGCATCGCCGGCGCGGACACCAGACCGCGCCCGACGCCGAGCGCCTGGTTCTGCGTGACGACCGCCGCGAGGATCTGGAGCACGGTCGCCCGGCTGCGGCGCGCCGTCACCTCGATGAAGTCTCGATCGTTGAACACGACGGCGCCGACGCGATCGCCGACGCCTAGCACCCGCCACGCCCCGATCGCTGCGGCCTCGGCCGCCGTCACCGATTTCATCGCATGCCGGCTGCCGAAGAACATCGACAGGCGCTGATCCACCACCAGGATCGTCTGCCGGTCGCGCTCCTCGTTGAAGACCCGG
Organism: Bradyrhizobium sp. 63_E2_N1_3; assembly: GCF_052076005.1. NCBI lineage: Bacteria > Pseudomonadati > Pseudomonadota > Alphaproteobacteria > Hyphomicrobiales > Nitrobacteraceae > Bradyrhizobium > Bradyrhizobium sp. 63_E2_N1_3. Next base: position 4,776,336 of record NZ_CP197235.1, read on the forward strand.
ATATGCGGCTTGCGCAGGCGCGCCGTCACCTTCCAGTCGATCGAGCGGACGTCGTCGCCGGGACGATAATCCCTGATCTCCTCGAAGTTCAGGCCCCGGCCCCGCATGCGGGACGCAAAGCGGCCGGACAAAAGGCTATGCACGGGTTGGCGCGGAAGGAAGGAGACCTTGCGTCCGCGATGTTCGAGCGCGATCAATTCGTGAAGACCGACATAGACACCTGGCATATTGGCTGATGTCTCGGTCATGATGGCCTCAGGCTGCCGCAACTAGCTCGGTAATCTTGTCGATCACCTGATCGGGCGTAACGCCCTGCGACACTGCCTCGTAGCTGAGGATGATCCGGTGGCGCAGGCAGTCGTGGATCACCGCGCGCACGTGGTCGGGCGTCACGAAATCGTATTCATCGAGCCAGGCGCGAGTCCGCGCGGAACGATCGAGCGCCAGGCTGCCGCGCGGGCTGGCGCCGACCTGGATCCATTTGCTCAGCGGTTCGCCATAGCGCCCGGGAAAGCGCGTCGCGTAGATCACGTCGACGATGTACTTCTGAACGAGGTCCGAGACGAAGATGCCGTCGATCTCACCACGTGCGTCCAGGATCGCCTGTTGCGGGATCGGCGGCGGCTCCGAGGTGTGATCCTTCGGTGCTTGCGCGTTCTCGGCGCGATTGAGCCGGATGATCTCGCCCTCGGATGCCTCGTCGGGGTAAGTGATGACGACATGCATCAGGAAGCGGTCGAGCTGCGCTTCGGGGAGCGAATAGGTGCCTTCCTGCTCGATCGGGTTTTCGGTCGCGAGCACCATGAAGAGGTCCGGCATTTTGTAAGTCTTGCCTGCAACCGTGACCTGGCGTTCCTCCATGGCCTCGAGCAGCGCGGACTGCACCTTGGCCGGAGCGCGGTTGATCTCGTCGGCGAGCACAAGATTGGCGAAGATCGGCCCTTTCTGAAATTCAAACTGTCCACCCTTGTCGGTCTGGACGTAGATCTCGGCGCCAGTCACGTCCGACGGCAGGAGATCCGGGGTGAATTGCACGCGCGACAAATCAGCGGCGAGATGCTTTGCCAGCGTCTTGACTGCCCGCGTCTTGGCGAGACCGGGCAGGCTCTCGATCAGAAGATTACCGTTGGCAAGAAGGCCAATCAGCATGCTCTCGACCAGATGATCCTGGCCAAGCACGGACTTTCCGATCCGCGATTTCAGCTCGAGCACGGCATCGCGGGAGGCCGAGCGTTTGGTGTCCGCTCGCTCTGTGAAGCCTGACGTTTGCGCCGTTCCGGAATCCGACATGTCCTTCCAGTCTCATCGAGAAGCGTCCGGCCGGAACGCAGCCGGCCGGTAGGCCGCTTTTGTCAGTTCTTGCCCGGAGGCGTTGTCGTCAGCTTGTCCATGACGTCGCTGACGGTGAAGCTTGCCGCCTTGGCGCGCGGTGGAAATTCCTTGAAGCTCTCGATGTACTTCGCGACAATGGCCTGCGCCGGCACGAACATAAATGCGCGGTGCGCCTGCCAATCGGCGTAATAGATGCTGTCGGGCCCACGTTCGAATGGATCTGTCCGTAAATTGTAGAGATTTGGCCCGCGAAGCTTGGTGAAATTGCCCTGCCAGACTCCAAGCGGGGTCTTGGGACCTATTTCCGTGTGCTGCTCCATGAAGCTGATCTTCCAATCGCGCAGACGAAGAGCCATCAAGTCGCCGTCATCACTCCAGTACAGGAATTCCTTGCGGGGCGATTCTTTTACGTCGCCCTTCAAGAACGGCATCAGATTGAAACCGTCCAGATAGACCTTAAAAGTCTTGCCGTTCAGCATTGAACCTTTTTTGACCTTCTCGACGAGGTCCGGATCGCCATTCGCTGCGGCGAAGGTCGGGATGAAGTCTTCGTGGGCACAGATATCATTGATGATCGTGCCCGGTTGGATGACACCCGGCCAGCGCATCAAGCACGGGACGCGGAAGCCGCCTTCCCAGTTCGTGGCCTTCTCACCCTTGAACGGCGTTGAGCCACCGTCCGGCCAGGTGAATGCCTCGGCGCCATTGTCGGTGGTGTAGACGACAATGGTGTTGTTGGTGACACCGAGGTCATCCACAAGCTTGAGCAGTTCTCCGACCATGCCGTCGTGCTCGACCATTCCGTCAGGGTAGGTCCCGAGACCTGTCTTTCCTTCCGACGCCTTCTTCAAATGTGTGAAAATGTGCATGCGCGTCGAGTTGAAATAGCAGAACCAGGGCTTGTCGGCCCGATGCTGTCGGTTGATGAAATCTTTGGCCGCGCCAAGAAATTCCTCGTCGATGGTCTCCATACGCTTGGCATTCAATGGGCCGGTATTCTCGATCTTGCCGTCGGCAGTTGATTTGATGACGCCGCGCGGCCCGAATTTCTTCCGGAACTCCGGGTCCTTGGGATAGTCGGGATTCTCGGGCTCCTCCTCGGCATTGAGATGATAGAGGTTGCCAAAGAACTCGTCGAAGCCATGCGCCGTCGGAAGATGTTCGTCGCGGTCACCAAGATGGTTCTTGCCGAACTGGCCGGTGGCGTAGCCGTAGGTCTTGAGCACATCGGCGACACTAGGGTCGAGCGGTCCCAGGCCGAGCTCGGCGCCGGGAAGACCAACTTTCGTCAGGCCGGTTCGGATAGGCGATTGGCCGGTGATGAAGGCGGCGCGGCCTGCGGTACAGCTCTGCTGTCCGTACCAGTCGGTAAATACCGCCCCCTCCTTGCCGATGCGATCGATGTTGGGGGTACGGTAGCCCATCACTCCCATGTTGTAGGCGCTGACATTGAACCAGCCGATGTCGTCGCCCATGATGAAGAGGATGTTCGGCTTGCGACCGGATGATGTCGCTGCCGGCGAGCCGCCTGGTGCTGCCTTCTGGGCTTGCGCTAATGCCTCCGATGTTAGGGCCGCGGCGGCAACTAGGGAAGACGTCCCGAGAAGGAGATTGCGACGATTGATGGCATCATTTGCGTCCGTCCCGGTCTTGCTCCTAATTCCACGGCTCATTCCGATGCTCCTACTTTGTGGTCGGTGATCTCACTGAATTCGGATCGACTGCTCGAACCACACACCTGAACCCGACGTGGCTCGTCGACGTATCGACCGGCTCGGCGTGGCGGGCGGCGGGACGATAGCGGCGGCAGTAATTCGGCGCGCAGAGGTGCGAGCCGCCCTTTAGAACCTTGCGCGGGATCCTGATGTCCGGCAGGCGCGGGTCGTAGCTCGCGTCCTCGCGGCCGCCACGCGGATTGTTCGGGATGCAGCAGGGCTTTGCGGCGTCGGCGGCATGCTTTGACGACCACCAGTCCGAGGTCCACTCCCAGACATTGCCGATCATGTCGTGGAGGCCGTAGCCGTTCGGCGGGAAAGCCATGACCGGCGAGGTACGCTCGAACCCATCCTCGCCGAGATTCTGGACGGGGAAATTGCCCTGCCAGATGTTGGCCATGTGCTTGCCGCCGGGCATCAGCGCATCGCCCCAGGCGAACTCCTCGCCGTCGAGGCCGCCGCGCGCGGCGAACTCCCATTCCGCTTCCGTCGGCAGCTCCTTGCCGGCCCAGCGGGCATAGGCTGCCGCATCGCTATAGGAGACGTGCACGACCGGATGGTCGTCGAGGCCCTTGATGTTGCTGCCGGGGCCGTAAGGATGACGCCAGTTGGCGCCGCGCATGAAGGACCACCATTGGCTCCAGTCGGTGAGATCGGTGATGCGCGGCAGCGGCGAGAACACCAGCGAGCCGGCGTAGAGCATCTCCTTCAGCGCGCCGGGATAGTCCTTGGGGTCGGGAACGATCTGCGCCTCGGTGACGTGGCCGGTCGCGTTGACGAATTGCTTGAACTGCCGGTTGGTGACGGAGGTGCGGTCGATCCAGAAACCGTCGACGGAGACGCGGTGGCTCGGCGCCTCCTCGGGATAATGATGGTCGGATCCCATACGGAAGGTCCCGCCGGGAATGAAGACCATCTCGCCGGTCTTCGCGTCGTCCGGTAACCACTCGCAGTGATCCGTATCTGCCCGCAGCATTGTGGAAACTCCGATACGAGTATTCCACCCGATACTATGGCGCGGACTTCAGCAGGCGTCGACGAGAACACATTGCCCGGCATTCTGGACGCATTGTCTGGTCCCCTCTTCTTGGCGCCGAGGGTGCGAGATGGGTGTCGTAAACTTGCGTCAGCATCTCTCCCTCTTTTGCGCACATCCTTCGAGCCCGCGGCAACACCATACCGCCATCCTCGCCCCGCGGTTCGCAGAGCGATCGTCACCGAAATCGCCTAGGTTGCAAATGGTATCCGAAGATTGGATGCCCGTGATGTGCAGTTTGTGCCAATACGTCGCGCCGATCGGTGAGGCTTAACGACACATGTCGCAAATTCCTCAATCCACAGCATCATGTGGTGCACAGCTCGCGTCAAATTCGGTGATAATTTACCTCAAAGCGCGAACTCGGCTCGTCGTACCCACTTCGCGTTGTGGTGGTATTCAGCCGCCGCCTGCCGCAGAATTGTCGCGCTTGAGTAACAGGGTGGCGCCATGGGCCAATTCCTTCTGGTTGATTCGCGTAAGCTTGACGGCTTCGAAGGTCTTCACCAGGCCGTTCACGGCTCGCACGTCGATGTTATGCAGCTCGGGCGCGGGCGATTGCGCGGATCGCTGTCCCATGTCGGCATCGGCGATTTCTCGCTCAGCATCGGCACCTTCAGCGTCGGCATGCGTACGCAGCGCGTCGCCAGCGACGACAAGCTGATCATCGGGATGTTGCTCGCGGCCGAAGAGCGCGTCACCCACTGGTCCTTCGACATGCGCCTCAACGACGTGCTCGTGATCCCGCCGCTGCTCGAGCATGACGGAATCTTTCACGGTGGATCCGCTTACGCCGCCATGCGCTTCGACATCAACGAGGTCGCATCGCTGTTCGGCGGCGAAGCGAGGCTGAGCAATCCCGACACCTGGCGCAGGCGCGACCATTTCCGGGCGGACCCCGATGGCGGCGCGATCGCCGCACATCGTCTGGTCCGGATCATGTCGCATCTGCGCACCTACAGGAGCGGCCTGACGCCCTCGACCGCCGATTTCTGGAAGCGATCGATCGTCGAATGCATGGCGGCCAACGTGATGTCGTCACTGCCGCCCGACGACACCGGCTGGCTGCCTTCGGCAAGGCGGCTGATCCGCCGGGTCGAGGAGTATCTCGACGAGGCCGGCACGCGCCCGGTGCATGTCTCGGAGATCTGCGCCGCTCTCGGGGTGTCGCGCCGCACCCTCCATCGCGCGTTCCAGGAGGTGTTCGGCTTGGGCCCGGTCAGCTTCCTCAGGCACAAGCGGCTGTGTGCCGTTCATTCCATTCTGCATGAGAGCGTTCCCGGCTCGACGACCGTGGCCGCTGTCGCCATGCAGCAGGGCTTCTACGAGCTCGGGCGGTTCTCGCAATATTACCATGCGATGTTCGGGGAACGTCCGTCGCAGACCCTGGGAGGACGAACTGTCCCTCGCCTGAGGGTTCAACCCTCTGAGCATGAATTATAGGCGCCTGGTTCGGCTGTGCTGGGGGACGGCTATGGTCCGACCGATTCCAGCTCCACCGGTCGACTGCACAGCCGTGCACCGGGCCCAACGCGGCGGCCGCGGGTAGTGTTGCGCAATTGCAACGCAAGTAAGGCTTTGAATTTGCTGGATTTTGGCTCCCCGGGCTGGATATTTGTTCTTGCCCATACCGGTAACGTATTCAATATGGCCGAGCAAAAAAGCCGTTATAACGCAGTTACGTAGGAGGGCCATTGCCCATATCGTCCATAGCGGTTACTGCTAGCGCGTACCCCGATAGCGGGGAAAAAGCGGGGAAGCTAGCGGGGATACGAAATGGGGAGCCACACCTTAAATGCGCTAACGGTGAAGGGCATAGCGGCGAGCAAATCCATAAAGCTACGCGATGGGGGTGGTCTCTGGTTGGTCACCAAAGGCAACGGCCGATACTGGATTCTGGACTATCGCTTCGCTGGCAAGCGCCGGGAGATGGGCATTGGCCCATTGCACACTATAGGGCTCGGAGAGGCGCGCCAGAGAGCCGAGGGAGCCCGCGCCCTACTCCGACGTGGCATTGATCCAATCGCCCACCGGGCCGTTGAGGCGATTGAGGCGGCCAAGGTGACGGCCAGTGTGATGACCTTCGGCAAATACGCCGACGCATACATAGACGCCGCCGTGAAGGCCGGCCGGTGGCGAGGTGCCAAGACCGAGGCCGGTTGGCGGAACACCCTCACCAACCACGTAAAGCTGATGCGCGGCAAGGCGCTGGCGGACATCGACATACAGGACGTGCTGGCGGCTGTGCGTCCCCTCTGGGGCACCAAGCAGGAGACCGCGGAGAAGCTCCGCTGGCGCATTGAGCGTGTGCTTGACGCAGCCAAGGTTGAGGGGCTGCGTAGTGGCGACAATCCGGCCGCGTGGAAGGGCAACCTGGAGCACGTCCTCCACAAACCGGACGAGTCCACGCGCGGCCATCACGAAGCCCTACCCTACAAGGCCGCGCCCGCCTTCGTGGGGCGCCTGCGCGGCACCGACACGATAACCGCGAGAGCGCTGGAATTTCTTATCTTGACGGCCACCAGAAGCGCCGAGACCCGCCTAGCTGTATTTGATGAGTTTGACCTTGATGCCGCTACGTGGACGATCCCTGCCCCGCGCACGAAGGAACGGAGGGAGCTTCGAGTCCCGCTCTGCGATCGCGTAGTTGAGATCGTGAAGGCGATGAAGGCACAGTCACTCAATCACCTAGTATTCCCGGGCGTGCGCGCCAACCGACCTATATCCGATATGACCTTCGGAAAGGTAATCGGTGCCCATGGCGGTGGTGACGCGACCACGCATGGTTTCCGCAGCACCTTCAAGGATTGGGCAACCGAGGAGACCGAGCACGAGAACTACGTGTCGGAAGCCGCGCTGGGCCATGCTGCAGGTGATACCGTTGAGCGCGCTTACCGCCGGGGGGATGCCCTTAAGAAGCGCCGGGCGCTGATGGATGATTGGGCCGCCTACTGCGGCGGAAAGTAGAGCCCGCCCCAGCTTTGCGGCTGGAGCGGGCCTCGGCGGCGCAGGCTTGATGGTTGTCAGGTGACTGGCCGCCGAATCTGTCTTGCGATTATAGCGCGAACGCCCCAGGCCGGGATGCCACGTCCTCAACCACCCTAAGCAGTGCCGCCGAGTCCTCACGCTCCATGGCCCATTCCAGGCTCTGGGCAATCGCGACGGCGCGCATCTGGCTCTCATCGGTACGCGTCAGCAGCGCAGCCGTGGCCGCGCTACGGGCCGCGTACAGCCCCCCCTAGCAGGCGCGCCGCCCATGCGTCGGCCGGTCCGCTACAGCCCACGATGCCCCCGAGCGCTTCACTGAAAACGCCCCATGGGGAAAGCTGGGTGTTTGTTTCCGCTCAACGCGACACAGCTTCCGCATTTCGGCAATTGCCTGAAACGACGTGAAGTCTTTTCCAGCGATGCGCTCAACGGCGAGCCGGCCGCGCTCGGCCTCTCGCCTTAGGCTGCTCGCGGTCATCCCTCCATCGGGAAAGCCAGTTTGGCAATCACCGCTAGGCGGCGCGGTGTATCGTCGTTCCAGTCAATCGAATCGGACATACACAGAGCATGGCCAACGAAGATGGCGAGTGGATGGAGCCGTCCATTCCAAAGACTAGTTGCCCTCCCCGATTGGCTCGCCTTATGGTGGCGGCGGGTTGGGGGGAAACGGGCGATGGAATACCTTAAGCTACTGGTCGAATTCGTGAAGGCGGCAGCATGGCCGTTCGCCGCAAGCTGGATCGCTTACTATTTCCGCGATGCGATCGTCGCTCAGCTCCCAAGGGTAACGAAAGTTGGCCCTGTGACGCTCGATCCCCTGCCATCTCAGGCCAATGTATCGGCGCCGAAGGTGAATAGTGACGCCATAAAGAAGGTCGAAGCAGCCATTCCGGTCGACCTGCTAAAAGAAGGCGAAATTATTATCCAAGGGCTCTTCCCGAATAGTCACGACAGTGAGCTGCTCACACTATCATCAGGCCTGTTGATCGGAGGTCTTTTCGAACGCACCTACAACTTCATTTTTGGCAGCCAGATACTTCTTTTAGAGCGTCTTAATTCAAGTCCCCTGTCCATGGATGACCTGAAGCGATTCTATGAGCGAGCAAGGGATGCGTTTCCCGAGATCTACAAGAATTACACTTTTGAGCAGTGGCTCAATTTTCTGGAATCTTTTACGCTTATTACCCGAACTCAGGACGGTTCGCTATTCGCGATCACACCGCGCGCGCGCGGTTTTCTCCGTTACATCATCGACAATGGCTACACGACACAGAAGGCCGGTTGAGATGTTGGAATAGGCCAACATCCCGAAACGCGCTCAAACGAGAACCAAATGACCACCGAAAACATCAACGTGAACTTCAAGTGCCCGAAGTGCGGCTGCACCGAGATCACCCTGCCCGATAACCACACTGATGACTCGCACGCCACCTGCAAAGATTGTGGTGTCGACTTTGGTCCCTATGGTGACATCAAAAGGCGCGCCGTCGAACTGGTTAAGAGCGACGTAAATAGAAAGATCAAAGAGGCATTCAAAGGCGTAAAGGGATTCAAGATAACTTAGTCACTCACCTCCGCCGCTTCCGCCCGCCCCTCAACTCCATGCCTTGCGATCTCTGCACCGGAGCCGTCAACCACGACTACGACCGTGCCACTAGCCCGATCGTAATCGGGATCGCTGGCGATATCCCGAGCAACACGGGCGCCGTATTGGGCCGCTAGTTCAGCAGAGCCAAATAGCTCCCCCACATCGTCCGCCTGTGTCTCTCCGTTGTGGAAAATCGGGAAGTAGTAACGTCGCATAGCCGAGGCCCTCGTCCTTTAGCCGCGATCATGCCCACATCTCGGGACGGCCCGCACCTGTCAAAAACGACAGGGTTCGTCAAACAGCGCCGTCCACCAGTGATTTGCGTACCGCGCGCCATGTGTTAGACCGCGCTCCTATCAATGAAGGAGCGGCGAGTTGGCCAAGAAAAAGAAGACTGTTCGTCGCGAGTGGACGAAAGACGACCTGAAGACGCTGAAGTTACTTGCGAGGCAAAAGACTGGTGTCACGAAGATCGCAAAGAAGTTGAAGCGAACGCCGGGCGCGACGGCGGCTAAGGCATTTGTTCTTGGCGTGTCGCTCAGCACGCAATAGGCGGGCACCTACTAGTCATCCGACAGCGCTCGCTTGCGCGGAACCTTGATCTGATGGGATGCCGCGCGATGCGACGCGCTTTTCTGAGCGCCGTTGATCGCGCGCGGCATTCGTTAAGCATTTCCCGGTTATGCGGATGCCATGTTGCGGGCGTTGGGGCAGTTGCTGTTGCGAGGTGCGGTAAGCGTTGCGGGCGCCGCTCTGACGGCCCTCTGCATCGCTGGTGTTCTGTCGTTGGTGGCGACGCACTTTCCGACCAAAAAACAAGCAGTCGTCGAAACCATCGCGCTCAAGATCGGTTGCCTACCCAGCCGCTGCGGTACGAGGGTGAACACTGAGCATTAGCGGGATCAGCGATGCTTTCCAGGATCGAATATCCACACTGGTTTATGCTCGCCGGAGCTGTCCTCGTGCTGGCGGGATTGATCGGATGGGCATTCCAAAGAAACCGACAAGCTTCCAACGATAGCGTGCGAGAACCCGCCGCACCTGAAATCGACCAACCGGCCGTCGAACCGGAGGCGAGTCCCAAATCGCGTTGAGAGGACCAAATCAAGGCCCGTCAATCGTTGGGGCCTAGAGAGCGCAGCCCTTACATGCGGACAGAGCGACAGGCGCCAGCGTGACTCGGCGGGCGGTTGGGTCGCGGTTTCAAATGCTCACCCCACCCGCAGATTTTCCGCCGACTCTTTTCCGCGATTGGATACGACGTCGAAGCTAACCTTGGCTCCCTCTGCGAGCGAGGTGAAACCAGCTTTCTCGACTGCCGAGATGTGGACAAATACGTCCTTGCCGCCCGAATCTGGTTGAATGAAACCGTACCCCTTCGTCGGGTTGAACCATTTTACCGTCCCCAAAGCCACTTAACTTCTCCATATTTGAAAACGAAAACTAGTGCCGGAATTCCGACAAAAGAAAGGCTGGCCCGGCGCAAGCTGAAGAGGGATCAATGATCGTCTTTGTGTACGTTAACACCGCCAAACAGGTCGGCGACGTCGATCAGATTAAGGTCTTCGCGACGGTCGATGCCGCGGAAACGTGGTTCGAGGAGAACGATCCTGAGGGAGTGGCATTCGAGTACGACGTGATAGGCTCACCAGCTTGATCCGCGGCGCAAGCTGCCGTGCACTTTCATCATTTGAGGATTCGCGATTATGCCCAAGGAAAATTGCCTGATCGTCCGTGCGGCCGGAAAACAGCTCGATCTACTGCGCGGAGAAGCTTCCCGAATTGCGAAGGAGAATAAGGTCGACTGGTGGATCGATCGGGCCGACGTCGGCATGGTCTTCTGCTTTGAAGACTCGAAGGCGAAAGATGCTTTCGCGCTCACTTGCGACAGCTTCGGCGTTCCATGCCAAGACGGGTTAGCCAAAAAGAAACCCGCGACCAGCTGAGGCGAACTGGCGCGGAAGCATTGCCAACCGAGGCGGCCCTACGAGAACCGACCCATCGCCCAACGCGCGTTAGACGATGAGCGGTTCCGGGTGGATGGCGCGAACCTAGGAACGAGCCACAGACCGATTGCTCAATCTTTCTGTCGGACGATCGTTCCTATTGAATGACCAACCTCGGGATCCAGCTGACGGCCTTACAGGAAAAACAGGCCAATGACGGTAGCCGCTACCGGCAGCATCCCCAGCACGATCACAACGCCACGATAGACCAATTCGTTACGCATCGGGAAAAAGTAGCACGGCTGGAAGCAGCATGATGAGCAAAATTGCTCCCTTCGCGACTTATTGGGCCAGCAGGTAGGGTAGCCGGCTACCATCATCGCCAAGGAACAGACGATAATAGAGCGCGTATCGGTCCATCGTCGTCAGCTATTCTGGCGGCCGCAACCCGGGCGATCTCAGCCACTCGCTCATGTGTGAGCCGGTCTCAGCTTGCCGAGCCCTGCGGAGGAGATCCTCTCGTTGAGGACAGTGGGGGAGGGTTTTGGCTTGTTCGCGGAGGCGTTTTGCTTCTTCGGCAAGTCGTTCTTCCAGTGACACGGTCTGCGTGAAACGACGGCGCTGTTTCATGACACAACCTCGTCTTTACGGGTCCTAACCGCAGGATTTGAGTTCTCGCGAGCTTAATATGCAGACAGGGCGCCTTCAGTTCCAAAGTTAACTTTTCAAATCAAACCACCGTGAATTTCAAATCAGGCCACTGGCCTCGGAAACAGGCCAGCGCCGGCAATGAGGCGGCCTTACCACATCATGGATGCGATTACCGCGAGGGCAAGCGCGGTTGATGCCCATACCAGCGATTGATAAAGCCAGAGCTGACGGCGGGTCATTTGCTGCGCCTCCCTGACAATACGGAGGGAGCGCTCGGCAGCGCGGGTCCAATTGAGCTAAATCCATGAAACGCTCTTTCGAAGAGAACGAAGGCGATCAGTGCTACCGGCACAAGGCCAAGCACAACTACCGCGATACGAAACAACCATTCACGACCCATGAGTGATCATAGCAACCGGTTTCAAGGGCAAGCTATGCATTTTGGCCAATTTCTTCAGAGCCGCGAACCCACCTCAGGACAGCACCCATGCGGCGAGGCGCCACGCTATCCAGGCGAGCGCGCAGATCCAGCCCAGCGTTGCGATGCCCGCCAGGCCGAGCACGCACAACGCGAACAGCGAACTTTCCGAATCCGGTACGTCGGAAAGTTCTTCGGTCGCCTCAACCTGGTTCACAACATCCCCTTGCCTTGCGGCCTGCTGGGCATCGGTCTCCGCTCGTTCCGGACGTGAGACGCTCTGTCTGCCCAGACGGGCGAGCGTACGCTGATCCCGGATACTCATGGATGCCCTGACGGTTGGGAAAAACTGGCAACTCGTCGCCCGGTGATTGGTTGCTATCAGAAAAAGGCGCTTGGGCTCGCTCCTAAAATACCCACGGATGCGACCTATGCAGAAAATCCGGGAACGGCTGGTCCATGATGCGCTCCATGCTGTGCAGGCGGGAGCCCTATCGGTCTCTCAGCCACCGACGCCCACGGGCAGTGCCTCAGCCGGTGATGGAGCATAGATGGTCCCCGATCTCTCTCTGCAGCCGCGCCCTAATCTCCAGCACGACCCCAACTGGCTCGCGGTCACAGCAGATCAATGACCGCGGCTGGCGGTCTAGTGAGCAAGCCGCAAATTTGCTCCGGCTAAGCGCTGCGGCCAGGGCAATCTTCAGGTCGCGAAATTTGTGGGGATCTCGCTCCTGCAGGCCGCGCTGGAATAACGCAATTGCCTCCGGTGTCACGTGCACGCTGCTCCTGCGGCGTCTATTCTTCCGCGTCCGAAGCGGCATCAGCGCGGTTGTCCTAACTTGCTCAAAGCCCACGGTGGCCCGTAGCGGCCTGGGCCGTTCGGATTCCGGAAGGCATACTCCTCAAGAAACGCGCGCCCAAACCGCTCCCACGCGGCGCGCGCTTCTTCGCGATCGGGGCGACCGTCGTTATTCAACGCAATTCCCGCCCATCGCAGATCGGAAAAGCCGTCATGTCCGGTCTCAAACACCTCGTCCCAATCCTCGGGAGCGGCAACCGCGCGATGCTTATTCTTCTTGGGGCGTGGCGGCATTACCCGCCCCGTGCCGCGCGATCTCTGCTCCCGAGGCGTCAACCCCGATTACGACCGTGCCCGCAGCACAGTCATATTCGGGATCGTTGGCGATATATCGCGCGACACGCGCGCCGTATTGGATCGCTAGTTCAGCAGAGGCAAATAGCTCTCCCACCTCGTCCGCCTGTGTCTCGCCATTGTGGAAGATCGGGAAGTAGTAACGTCGCATAACCGCGGCTCTCGTCCTTTAGCCGCGATCATGCGCTCAGCCCGGGAGGTCCGTACCTGTCCAAAACGACAGGGTCCGTGCAGCCGCGGCGCTAGCAAACGGGCTCGCGTCATCCAACTCACGACGCCCTCCTCCGCACCTCTCCTTGCGGCCTCACCGGCTTCCCCGCCCGATCCTCCCGCCAACGATGCACCGCGCGCCGCGTCACGCCATCCGCGGTCACCGTCGTCAGCACCGATGGCCGCCTATGTAATGCCGGCCATCGCTGGCTGGGCGGCGCCGCTGGACTTCCATCATGTGCAGTAGATCCACCTCCGCGTTGCGCGCATCGCGATCCGCGCCAATTTGCCATCCCGCGGCCAGTAGATCTTCAACCGGCGGCGTCGGCATAGCCGCGATTGCTAGCGGACTCTGCTGGCTGGAACCTGCAGCGAGCGAAAAAATTGACTCGTCAGGGAGGTTCCGATGACACAGAAAAATCGGACGCCACGTGGGTCGAGCACAATGGATCCCGTTACTGGTTCCGGCGCCAGCCAAGTTCCGACGAAACCGCACGACTCCGGCAGTCAGGCGAATGAAACTGTCGATGGCCTGGACGCTCAAACCGAAGCGTTGCGGCACGCGGCAGAAGATACGCCATCTGCTGCAGCACCTGACGACGAAGAAAAAGTGCCGGTCTTTGACCGGGCTGGTGCTGCGCCGAAAATCTGAGCGAGAAGACTGCCATGCACTGGCGCAAAGTGCCGAGCAGAACGAGCGGCAAGGTCTTCGATGTCGTGGTCTTGGCGTCTACCGCCTCAGTCGCCGTTTCGATTGTCTTGCTGGTTCTGCATTTTCCCGCGTGTCAGCCGAAATAGATAGAACTAGCTGTTCGTTGTCGGCCATTAAATCTCCGTAAGTGCGCAGAGCGTTTGTTGCGTATATTGCGCCATGTTGTTAGACCGCGCCTTCAACATGGAAGGAGCGCCGTTTTGGCCAAGAAGAAAAAGCTGGTTCGCCGCGAGTGGACGAAGGAAAATATCAAAGAATTGAAGGCGCACTCCAAGGCTCGCACGCCGGTCGTCAAAATCGCCAAGATGACCAAGCGAACCGAAGGCGCGCTACGTCAGAAGGCGATCGTGTTGGGTATCGGCCTGGGGGCATCAGCGGTAAATTGACGCTGGCTTCGTTGAGGGAGCCGCCAAATTTCGATATTGTTTTAACGCTCGCATCTGCGCCGATCAGGTGCAGACTACTGCGTCCGTCAAGGCAGCCGGAGCTTTTAGCTTTCGCGGCCTTGGGGTTGAGGGCTCGCCTTCGCCAACCCCGGCGAGTCCCACCTCAGTCAGCGAAGCTGACGCATTTAATTGTCCCACAGTGTAACATCGACGACATTGCGCCCCGCCCCGCGCTGTAGGCTTCATCTCGCCGGGGCTGGACCCATATTTCACTTATAAATTTTAACCCGGCAGCAGGCCGCAGTGGTTCGCCGCTGCGGCCTTTCTGTTGAACAACACAATGGGCGCATCACCCGATGTCGTTTTGCGTCGTGTGAACCTCTTCACATGGGTATGACAACAGGACGGTTAATCTCCAGTCGCTGGCGAGAGGTTTCAGTTACAGCGGGAGGCGGCCGTGGCAGCAGACACAAAGGCGGACGACTGGTTTATTGCTGCGCACGTGCTGAGGGTACGCACGTCGTCGGGCACCGCATCGATATCGTTTAAGATTGGCAGCAGGGTAGCTAACATCGCAGCACTGTTGGGTTGCTCCGGACCAATCTCGGGAAGTGGTGTTGCGGACACGGACTTCCAATTAGACACGCAACTTATGCGCACCTTCAGCGGCCCATTTTCGTTGAAGGACATTAAGGGGCATCGCGGTGACGTCACGCAAAACGTGTCCTTTTCACCAGATGACTTGTCCGGCGTGGCATTCAATAAGAGTGGAAGCGTCTTTTTTAATTTCGATTTACCCAACACGAATCCGATGACCTTTACGATCAGGGGCCAGTGGATGGTAAAGATGGTCCTTAATCTTGGTACGACGTTCGTACTCTAGTCCCATCCTCGCGTCTTGACATGAAAGTTAGTCGAACAGGTCATCGGCTTCTTCCTCTGGGCAGACGCCTTCGCTTGTCGGGCAGTTCCTCCCTCATTTACCCTACCGCTCAAGCTTAATTTCAGCCTTCGATTGCTCGTCGGTTGCCCGATTACGCTGTCGTCACCGGACGAGTTGCCCTGTCCGGATTCAGCATGGCGACGCCGGCGTGCCATCATACTCGGCGCGTCGGCTTCGTTCTTTCCAACGGAGACCTAAGTGTGGCCCTACGGAATCGCGGCGCTGTGCGTCGTGCTCTTGATCGTCGGAGCGGTCGCCCTCATTTTTCTCAGCTTCGATTTTCCGGACGAGCCTAAGGCCTAAGTTTAGCAGTGAGGCGCGTTGAAATGATCGTTGGGCAATGAATTTCCTCACGCGGGTTTGCACGCCACGCCTCATGTGTTAGACCGCGCTCCTATCAATGAAGGAGCGGCGAGTTGGCCAAGAAAAAGAAGACTGTTCGTCGCGAGTGGACGAAAGACGACCTGAAGACGCTGAAGTTACTTGCGAGGCAAAAGACTGGTGTCACGAAGATCGCAAAGAAGTTGAAGCGAACGCCGGGCGCGACGGCGGCTAAGGCATTTGTTCTTGGCGTGTCGCTCAGCACGCAATAGGCGGGCACCTACTAGTCATCCGACAGCGCTCGCTTGCGCGGAACCTTGATCTGACGGGATGCCGCGCGATGCGACGCGCTTTTCTGAGCGCCGTTGATCGCGCGCGGCATTCGTTAAGCATTTCCCGGTTATGCGGATGCCATGTTGCGGGCGTTGGGGCAGTTGCTGTTGCGAGGTGCGGTAAGCGTTGCGGGCGCCGCTCTGACGGCCCTCTGCATCGCTGGTGTTCTGTCGTTGGTGGCGACGCACTTTCCGACCAAAAAACAAGCAGTCGTCGAAACCATCGCGCTCAAGATCGGTTGCCTACCCAGCCGATGCGGTACGAGGGTGAACACTGAGCATTAGCGGGAACAGCGATGCTTTCTGGGATGGAGTATCCACACTGGTTTATGCTCGCCGGAGCTGTCGAGCTGTCCTCGTGCTGGCGGGATTAATCGGATGGGCATTCCAAAGAAACCGACAAGCTTCCAAAGATATCGTGCGAGAACCCGCCGCACCTGAAATCGACCAACCGGCCGTCGAACCGGAGGCGAGTCCCAAACCGCGTTGAGAATCAAGCCCGTCAATCGGCCTAGAAGGTTTAAGCCCGGCCGCCGGCTTACGCGAGCGATCCGCCAGGCACCAGTGAACCGACGGGATAATCTTCCGCCCGGCGCTTTGCATATCTTTGCCGCGATCCTGCCGCCCCAATTCCCGGCGTCGGATCAATTACCGCTCTTCAACGATTTTGCGGTGTCCAGGTGCTTTTGCAACGTATCTATCTGGCCGGAAGCATATTCTCCAGCAGCATCCTTACTTTTTGATGCCTTCTTGTACTCGGCGATATCCGTCTGGTGGTCTGCGACCATGTGGGTAGCGAACATCTTATCGAAACCCGCGCCGGTCATTTTTGACATCTTGTCATGGTCAGCTTTTTGCTTCGCATTCGGTCCGCCTGGTGAGTTCATTCCCAGTGCTTGGGCAGCATTTAATGCCTTCTGATTGGCGGCAGCGTGGTCTGTAGAGAGCATCCTGCCAAACGATTTGACGGCGTCGCTTTGACCGTTTTGCTGCGCCAGCTCTCCCATGCTCACTTCAGCGAAATTGCCCTCGATTGCCTTCTTAAGGAAGGTTTCGCTTTGCTTGTCTTTCGCAGATGCGCTGGCAATTGAGATTGCCATCAAGGTTGCTGTCCCGAGTGACATAAGCATTCTGATCATCGGCAACTCCTGTGGGTTGTCTGTCGATGAACACGTCAATTGCGGAAGAGGTTCCAATTGAGGATATGGCGCGTTGGATCTGGCGGACGCCTCTTGGGTTCGGACGCAGGACCTACCGCAGGATATTAGTAGGCCGAAGTCGGCACGATCCCCGACAGGAACCGAATAGTGCGGGCGCTATTAGCTCGCTATGAGCGATCGGGTCCTGTATGAAAGCAGCAATGGCGACGTCTGGTCTTTGGCGCGACATCCAGCTTCGAGCACGCCAGTCGTGAAGCATCAGCCGAATGCCGGCTCAGGAGGACGGACCTCGTACATTGAAATCGGCCGATTCCTGCGCGACAGCGTAAACGGTCCGGAGCACCAGGCGCTGCTCAACCTGATCGGGACTTTGATACCAGACTAAGGAGGACGCAATGATGCGGTATCCTTGGACTTTAACGGCAACGCTTTTCGCAGTCGGCGTCATCGCTTGGGCTGTGCTGGCTGAGCGCCCTCCAGAGAACCCGCTCCGGATCGAGGCTTCCCTGACCATAGCCGCCGACCCCGACCTTCGATTGGTCTCAGAGCGCAGCCCTTACATGCGGACAGAGCGATGATAACGAACAGCGCCCAGCCGCCAGCGTGAACCGGCGGGCCTTTGTGATGGACTCGCGATCGGCTTACCAAGGAAGATAGAGCGCGACGAACAGCGCCAGGCCGATCAGACCGCACGCCCACGCGACCGGGCCAATTGGTGTCTGCGTATCCACGATACCCCCAAAAAACTGCGAACTCGACTCTGAAGGGCGGCCCGCGCCTCGATCTCGTCCACGGAGCGCCTACAATCCTCGGCGACCTTCAGTAGTCCGATCCGCTCGATATCCATCGTGGCAAGCGCGGCCTCAGCTAGACAGATCTGCTCTATCCGCCGGAGCTCTTTCAGGTCTCGTTTCATCGGCCATGCCCCCCATTGGCAGATGCTGATCCCTTTGTGGTGCAAAACTGTGGCAATAAAACTTATGCGAGTAAGCGTGCATATAGTTCCAAGATTTGCCGCAAGGTCCACGATGCCACTCGCAGAAGTGCCTTTTGTCACAGCCGGGTCGGCAGCCCGAACGGCCCACACCCGCGACGCAGTAGCTCGCACGCGTTCCGTGGGCGAAAACTTGCTGTACTTAGAAGCGGTCCGCTGGGTCGGACCGCCGAGTAGCCCGTTCGATGCGTCTTAACCGTGCCTTAAGGCGCTCGATCTTGAGCCGAGCCCTGCGCATGGACGTGCGCCGAGTTTCGGTAAGGCCTGAGAGACGATGTATTGAGCTGCGCCAGCACTATTCGGTTGGCATTTGTCATTCGAAGCTCGGTCGAAGAAAACCCGCCGACCTTGCGAGCCGGCGGGAGTTTTGACTGAGATATTGGCAATCGGCGGGCACCGATTACAGGATTAAGTTAGCGGAGTCGCCGGCCGAGCGCGAACCGCGGAATCGTCTTCAGCGCTTCAGCCGACGGCGGTGCGTCATCAGCCGCTGCCGGTCGCGCCTCCTATGGGCTCGGCGACGGCGGCTTCATTGGTCCACGCTGGGCCAGGATGCGCCTGATCTCGGCGTCAATCGCCTGATCCTCCGGCGAAAGTGGAGCATACCTCGCTGCGAGCTGTTCGGCACTCGGCAGCTACGTCTGTCGGCAGCGGCGCTCGTTGAGGCCCATCAGACGGCAGCCGAGCATCCGGTCGAAGCTGATGCGGTGGCGCTGGCAGTACTCGGCAAGGTCTTTTGGCGGGTCCGGCCAACCCTCGGCGGCGCCCCTGTGTGCTAATAGCTGGCGGCTTTCCCACACTCATGAGCGGCAGTAGCCCGCGCTCTCGACGAGCCACTTCACGCCCTGCCGCCTGCCGGATATACACGGGTGAACTCTCCTTGGCGCTTGATGCGGTCGTAACGAAACGCGCAGCCATGCGCGCGGGCAAAGACTCCTGCCTCTGCAATCGCGAGGGCACGCGTACCGCCGAACGCGCGCTCAATGTATCGGCCGCGAACTATCAGCCGCTCGTCCATCGCGAGAACATCCAAAACACTCGCCAGCCGGAGCAAGTAGTCTTCGCGCGTCTCCATGAAGGCCGGCCATCGTGAGGTTTGTCTTGCCGCGATCCTGCCGAAAGCCAACCAGCGTGAACGAGCATGCTGTCAGCTAGCCAACACTAAGATTCTTTGCCTCGGTCTTCCCTTTCCGGTGTCCTGACGGCGCGGCCCGTCAGTTATGGGAAGCAACCAGCTGCGCACACCGAGGACACACGCCGTCGGCCGCATCCGTGAGTTGGCGCACAATCTCCTCCATGAGATCTTCACGCTCCCAGCACGTGCCATCACTCTTGGTGATGCTTCTGGCGCGGTAATAAGCATGTGTTTCGGCGTCGCTGTCTCCGACGCGGATCATGACCTCGGGATGGAAAGGACAGAGGGCTATAGCACGCGTTGTCAGCAATGCATAGCGCATGGTCGATTCGAGATTGTCGGTGTGGAGCGGCATCATAGCCTCCTGCTTCGGGCCGCAAGCGTATGTGAGCGCGCAAGCAAAGGCGCAGCTCAATTCTGACTCTGCCTTACGCTTGACCTCAGCGTCCTCAGCGTCGCGCGGCACAATGCATGGCGCGACGCCATAGCGATTACTTACGCTCGGCGTCAGCCTCCTGCTCAAGCCGCACAATATGTGCGCGCAGCGTGTCAAACCGCTCCTCGGCAACGTCGCTGAATAGCGGGTCATTGTGACTCGTTGCGGCTGAAGCGATCTCAGTCCAATCTTGAGGCTTGAGAACCTTAAGTGCCACGGGAAAAAAATCGCGTTCTTCCATCCTCATGTGACGGCGCTCGTGCGCGATAAAATCCCGAACGATAAGATCCACATCTTCGCGCAGAATCTCACGTTCCGCGAGAACGCCGTCGACCGCCTGAGCGACGCGGCGCAAAAGTTGGGCCCCTTTCTGGTGTTCGCGAGCTAGATCGCCGACCTTCGCAGCAGCAGCCGGATCTCGTGCCCTCAGCTTGGCAAATACCAAGTCTTCCTGGGGATGATGATAAACTTCTGGGTAGACTTCGAAGTAACTGATAACCGCGTGAATGACCTCGTAGTCAGCACGGTCCCCGCGGTCGAATACCTCGAGTTCCCGCTCGAGGATGGCCAGCAGCTTCTCAATGTTGAGATGCTCTTGGGATAAGCGCTCTATGATCATGGCAGAGCTCCATAAACCAGTCTCCAGTATAGTCTTTGGTCCGGTGTCAGCATTTGCCACAGATCAATCCGAGACAACTTAAATCGGCCGCCGGCTTTCCCGACGGCAGTCTCAGCCGTGCCTAAAGCTCGATCACGACATTGGACGGGAGCGCTTCTTTCGCTCTGTGGCTGCTCAGCTGAAAGTAGGGCTCGCCAACTCAGCCAGCCCCGGCGGCCTTCGCTCTTCGCGTGCCGTGCGCGCGGTTAGTCCTCGTGACCGCACAAAGAGACTGTCGGTTTCGTTGAGAGGGCGATGCGTGCGGACGGCAATCGCGCTGCCATTCGCTAAAACGGAGATGCCGGCATGTCCTGTCTCGATGAGCAGCATTAAAGAAACTATATGATCTCCGGCTCATCCGAAAGTCAGCACAACTGACCGGGTATCGCGACTCCTGAGACGACCAACCAGCGCGTCGCAAGGTCCGCTAATGGGATGGACCGGCTGCTTCCTCCGCGGGATCAGTCTGGAAAGACTACCCTGCAGCATCCGGAGAAACATCCCATGGACACCACCACACAGCCGCTGGCCTCGATCGGCATCCATCGGGAAGGAAGTCTTCCACGTCGTCGGCTTTGGCACGGACGGCAAGATCGCGCGAGCGTCGACCAGTCGGCACGCCCTTGTGCGGTCGGTGACCGCATAAGGCTGTCATGGGTTGCAGCCAACGTGCGCCGATCGACTTCAACCTCGGACCGGAAGCGGAAGCAATCGGCACCGGCCCGGTCCAGTGGTGCAGAGGACCACTTCATATCAGGCGTTTAGCCAGTGTTCCCTCTTGAAGCCATTGACCCCCGCGCTTACTCGCAGTCCTGGTCGGCCGCCGTTACCTTTTTCTGGGACGGCGCGGGCTCGGCCGCACCGGCCGTCGCCTTCTTTGATTGTTCCGTGGGCGCGGGGCGGGTCTGCTCGACGGTGCCTGCCGTTCGATCCGGTGACTGGGCAGAGGGTGCGGGGTGGGTCGCCTTTGATTGTTCGGCAGCGGTCGGCTGGCTCTGCATCTGGCGCTGAGCATCTTCCGACGACGTTGCGGTATTCTCCGAGGCTTTGCTCATCGAAGATGTCGGCGGTTGCTGCTTAGAATCAGTTGCTGTGGAACCAGTGGTTTGTCCCGTATAGCCCGGGACATTTCCTGATCCTGCATCGCGGCTCACCGTGGTGCAGGGACCGGCATAAACGGAGTTGGCGCTGAAGGCGAGCAACGCACCCAAGATCATAAATCTGTTAGCGATCATAGCCCTTCTCCTTTGAACTCTCTGGACGATTGAACAAAGGATGGCGCCTTCCGTTCCGGACGCGCAAGAGCAGCGCCAACATTGACGAGTGGCTGAGTTCACCGGGGCCAAAATCGCCACCTAAAATAGGGCCGCTCAGTTGGCGGCCTCATTATCCTCGTCTTTGCCCACTTCGCCTTCCGATACAGGTTTTCGCCATGGGATCGGAGCTGGAGGTTGTTTGAATCGATGTCGACGACGATAGATTGATGATTGGCGTGCGACACTATTCTCCGAAGCTAGGAACACCCCTGGAGTGGCCGAGTTAGGCCGACAAAACCTACATTCAAGGGACCGAGGTTTATGGAGCAGATCGAAAGAACATCGGTGAGATTGATCACCTCATCATCGACAAGGTCACAGGTCGCGTGGCTTATGCCGTCTTGAGCTTGGGTGGATTTGTTGGATTGGGCCATAGCCATTACCCCATTCCGTGGGGCGCTCTAAAATACGATACGTCGCGCTTGGTGGTTTTCGAACCAACATCACCGAGCAACAGCTGAGGGACGCGCCTGAGTTCAGTGATGACTCATGGCAGGATCGAGACTGGGAAGCGCGCACCCACCGGTACTATGGGACGCCGACGTACTGGGAGGGTCGGGGTGGCTTTTATGACGCCCGGCAGTGCATCTGAAACTTCCCAGTCGTGTGTTGCCAGACTGAAGAACTGAACGACCAGCCCTTGGGTCGGCACGGCTGTCAGCGGCGCGTTTATGGGAAATAGAAAAGCACGTTGTTGGGCGGACGACATTCCCGCATCTCCCTATCGCGCGCGAACATGGCGTCGCCTATGTTGACGTGCTGTTGCTCTCCGATCGGCTGGAGGGGTGCAGACCCGAGGTGCGATCCCGCCGTCCTCGCCGGCCTGGGCGCATGCGACGTTTACTGCTTGGGCTGAGGAGCGCGAGCGGCGCGCACTGGCGTGATCACCGGAGCGCTACGCGGCGCACGATAACAAGGTGCAGCTCTGGCCGCACGAAGCGCTTAAGCGTTGACCAACAGATAGAGCCCTGAGACCAGAGCAGGCCTCAAAATCCAGCGACTGGTCCCGCGCCTGACTTGCCCCTATTCTTGTGGAATGACCGCCCTCACCCGTCGCCGCGGTAACAATCCGCACGAGGAATCTTGGCAGATCTACTTCACCGACGTCCGCACCGGGACCATCGGCGCGCGCGCCGGCGTACCGATCCACGCCGATCAATGGGGTTGGTCCATCGGCTTCTATCGTGGCATGGAGCCAGGCACATGGCGGAGTGGCATAGCCGCCACCTTCGAAGCCGCGCGCGAGGCTTTCGAGGCCGCGTGGTCCGAGCTGCGGCTCACCATCCCAGACACCGCCTTCGCCGAATGGCGCCAAGATCGCGACTGGCGGGCCGAGGTTGCGGCCAAGCGGGCGCGGGGCGAGAAGCTCGACAGCGAGATCCGGAGCACACTGATGCGCTGCGTCTGCGGCACCACGTTCGACAGCTGGAAAACGGCGGAGAGCTACCCTCACCGCGCACACATCACCGCCGCGCGGGCGGCCAATGGGACACGACGATGAAGCACACCGCAGAACGACCCTATGCAGACCCGGATGCGGCCGCGCGCAAGCTCGTCGAGCTCGCGGCCAGCGTCGCGGCCGTGCAGGACGGCCGCATCTACATCGAGCGGATCAACGGGCAGTTCATGATCGAGCTGAAGGGCAGCGGGAGCGAGTTCGGCGCCGGGCTCAGATACGCCATCGAGCGCGGCTGGTTATCGAAGCATGAAAGCGGCACCTACGTGAAGCTGATGCCGCCCGGGGAAGATCTGCTGACTCGCAAATAGGAACCGTCCTTACTGCTTCGTCCTACTTCTGTCGAAAATGAATGCGGCTTGAAACACCCGCTCAACTTCTGTCCTCACTTCCACGGAAACGTCCTGCCGTATGGTGGCAAAGTCCTTTGCCAAGTTCGCAAGCGACCTAGCGGCTTCGACCTCGGCCTCTTGCTGAGTGTCGAATTCCAGACCTTCCTCGTCCGGGTACAAACCAGTGTCGTCCCGGATGTCGAAGTAGTACCGGGTCATAAGCCGCCCTCATTCGAGGGAGAGCATAGAAGAAATGTTCGCGTGTTCCTATTCTGGCGGCTGCAGTCCGGGTGATCTCAACCACTCGCTCAAGTGCGAGCCGGTCTCGGCCTGTCTGGCCTTGCGGAGGAGAGCTTCTCGCTCGAAGCCGGCAGGGAGCTTCTTGGCTAGCTCTCTTAAGCGTACGGCTTCTTGGGCAAGACGTTCTTCGAGGGACACAGTTTGTTT